>NZ_CP072679.1:0-4795900 GCF_023716685.1 Ferrimonas sp. SCSIO 43195
GATGATGGATCTGTGAGAAATGGCTCAAATGTGGATCATTATGTGAGTAAGAATAGGGCATGGCAGGTTGTGACGTCGTTCAACGGCACCGGAGACCAACTGCAGTGGTTTCAATAATGCTTCGCGATTGATGGTAAATTTCATCGTCAATTCTCAGAATTTAGGAGGAAAGGGTCCGAATCAGATTCGCGTAGTCTTCTTTGATATCGTGACTCTCTTCCCGCAACTGTTCGATCTTACGACAGGCGTGCAGCACCGTCGTGTGGTCGCGGCCACCAAAGGCATCGCCAATCTCGGGCAAGCTGTGGTTAGTCAGCTCTTTCGCCAGCGCCATGGCAACCTGCCGCGGGCGGGCAACGGAACGGGAGCGACGTTTAGACAGAATGTCGGCCACCTTAATCTTGTAGTACTCGGCAACCGTCTTTTGAATGTTGTCGATGGTCACCAACTTTTCCTGCAGCGCCAGCAAGTCCCGCAGCGCCTCACGCACGAAATCAATGGTGATTGGCCGTCCGGTAAAATTGGCATTGGCAATAACCCGGTTGAGGGCGCCTTCCAGTTCCCGAACATTAGAACGTAACCGCTTAGCAATGAAAAAAGCAACTTCATCGGGAAGATGAATCTTGCTCTCTTCGGCCTTGCGCATCAGGATGGCGACTCGGGTTTCCAGTTCCGGCGGCTCGATGGCCACGGTCAGGCCCCAGCCGAAACGGGACTTCAACCGATCTTCCACCCCGTCAATCTCCTTGGGGTAGCGATCCGAGGTCAGGATGATCTGGTGATTGCCTTCCAACAAGGCATTAAAGGTATGGAAGAACTCTTCCTGGGATCGGTCCTTATTGGCAAAAAACTGAATGTCATCGATCAGCAGGGCATCGACACTGCGATAGTAACGTTTGAATTCAGCGATGGCGTTGTTTTGCAATGCCCGAACCATGTCCTGCACAAACCGTTCGGAGTGCATGTAGACAATCTTGGCGTTGGGGTTGTTCTTAAGAATGCCGTTACCTACCGCATGCAACAGGTGGGTCTTACCCAGACCGGTACCGCCATACAGAAACAGCGGATTGTAAGCACCGCCGGGATTATCGGACACCTGGGTCGCTGCCGCACGGGCCAGTTGGTTGGACTTACCCTCGACGAAGTTGTCGAACTGATAGGTGCGATTGATGTTGCTTCGGGTATTGGCGGCATTGGGGCTGACCGGCGGTGGCTCGACACTGCCCATGGGCGGAACCGGCTCAGGGGCCGACACCGTTTGCGCCGGGCGAGGCTGAGCGGCGGGCGCCGCCACCGGGCGACTGCCGATGTCGAACTTCAGGATCGGAGCCTGATCCCCCATCACCCCCTGGAAATAGCGGTTGATCTGATCCAGATACTTATCCCGGACCCAATCCAGCACAAACCGATTAGGGGCGTATAAGGTGAGAGTTTGGTTGTCGAACTCAGCTTGAAGCGGTCGAATCCACATACTGAATTGCTGAGCCGGCAGCTCTTCCTGCAGGGTTGCTATGCATTGCTGCCAAACAGACAAAGTCACCGTAAATACTCCGAAATAAAGATCACCCAAAGGCGTAATTCTACTCCTCAAACTGGTCGATAGCCAGCCATTTACCGAAGTTATCCCCAATTTAGATCAGAGATCCTTACCGCCATGATCGCCTCAAAAGGATCGTTGCGATCCTGACCAAATCCCAGATGACACAAGGACTGGAAAGGGATCAAAAAAATCTCTATACTTCGCATCCGCGGGATCCGATCGCGATCGCGCTGTCTATATCTTGGGGTCAACACACAGTGTTATCCACAAGAAATGGGGGGTGAGGAACTTTATTGAAAAAACCTCATCCTCAGATTGACTATGCAGGTCGACTTTTAGTAAAATTCGGCCTCTTTTTTGAACCGATTCCACCGCATGTCGCGGGAGTCGAAGCTTAACTAACGGTAAAGAAGCTATGAAACGTACTTTTCAACCGAGCGTACTGAAGCGTAAGCGTAACCACGGCTTCCGTGCTCGTATGGCCACTAAAGCTGGTCGTCAAATCCTGGCACGTCGTCGTGCCAAAGGCCGTAGCCGCCTGTCTGCTTAATCATTGATTATGCACAGCGCATCAACGGTGCGTTATACCTTTGAGCGGGAGTTACGTCTGTTAACTCCCGCTCAATTCAAATCTGTCTTTGCTAATCCCGTCCGGGCAGCACACCCCCACTTGACCCTTCTCGCCATCCCTAATGAACTGTCACATCCCCGTTTAGGATTGACGGTGGCGAAAAAGCATGTCAAAAAGGCCTGTCAGCGAAATCGCATCAAACGTATCGTTCGAGACGACTTCCGCCGCCATCAACACGATCTCCCCGCAGTCGACATTGTCGCCATTGCAAAACGAGGCGTAGATGAACTGGACAATGCCACACTTCATAAATTGGTAGAGAAGCTTTTTCGAAAGCTGACGAAACGATGCAAAAGTTGCTCATCGGATTCATCCGACTCTACCAAAGGTTGATTAGCCCGCTTTTGGGGCCAAATTGCCGATTTCAGCCAACTTGCTCGCATTATGCGATTGAGGCCATCACTGTGCATGGCTGTTTGAAAGGAAGTTGGTTAGCATTAAGACGCATAGTAAAGTGCCACCCTTTGCACCCGGGTGGACGTGATCCCGTACCTCCATCTAAATAAGGTAGAGCTTAACCGGCCATGGAATCTCAACGTAATCTACTTCTGGTAGGCCTATTGTTCGTCAGCTACTTGCTGTGGCAACAATGGCAACTGGACCAGAATCCTCAACCTGAAGCTGTTCAAACTACAGCCACCCAGGTGTCTAATGACGTCCCTCACAGTGCCGTCTCCCAAGACACCCTGCCGGAGCAAGCCGCCACCGGTGGCAAACTGGTCACCGTTACCACCGACACCCTGAAGCTGGTGATCGACACTCAAGGTGGTGACATTATCGAATCTTCACTGCTGCAGTTCCCGCTGGAACAGGATCAACCTGAGCCACTGAAACTGCTGCAACGCCACAACGGCTTCAACTACGTCGCCCGCAGCGGACTGATCGGTGCCCAAGGGCCAGATTCAGCTGCCGAACGTCCGACGTACCAAGTTGCCAGCAACAGCTACGACATGGGCAGTCAGGATCAACTGGTCGTCCCCATGAGCTTTGTGGATGCCAACGGCATTCAGTTTGAGAAGCGCTTCGTATTCACCAAGGGCAAATACGATGTCCGGGTGGAATATGTGGTGAACAACCAGTCTGCCAACAATGCATCCATGCAGATGTTCGGTGAACTGCGTCAAAGCATCACCGCCGACAAAAGTAACATGATGATGCCCACCTACCGTGGGGGTGCCTACAGCACGGCCGACACGCGTTATAAGAAGTACGACTTCGATGACATGAAAGACGCCGCACTCAACAAACCGACTCAAGGCGGTTGGGTTGCGATGCTGCAGCACTATTTCGTGACCGCGTGGGTACCTGGTGCAGAGCAACAAAACGCCCTGTACACCAAGGTCTACAACAACGGCAGCGAAGGCGCCATCGGCGTTAAACAACCGGTAACCACCGTGGCCGCCGGCAGCAGCGCGACTTTCTCCAGCGAACTGTACATCGGCCCTAAAAACCAGGAAGCCCTGTCGGCCCTGTCTGACTCCCTTAACCTGGTGGTCGATTACGGCTGGCTGTGGTTCATCGCCCAACCGCTGCACTGGTTGCTGACCATGCTGCAATCTCTGGTCGTTAACTGGGGTGTGGCCATCATCGGCATGACCTTGCTGGTTCGTGGTGCCCTGTACCCACTGACCAAGGCCCAGTACACCTCCATGGCGAAGATGCGTAATCTGCAGCCGAAGATGGAAGAGCTGAAGAAGAAGTTTGGTGACGACCGTCAACGCCTGAGCCAGGGCATGATGGAGCTGTACCAGAAAGAGAAAGTGAACCCCATGGGCGGTTGTCTGCCGATGTTGCTTCAGTTCCCTATCTTCATCGCCTTCTACTGGGTACTGCTGGAAAGCGTCGAACTGCGTCATGCACCGTTTGCTTTGTGGATTACCGATCTGTCGGTAAAAGACCCCTACTACATCCTGCCATTGCTGATGGGCCTGTCCATGTTCGTAATGCAGCGGATGCAGCCGGTCGCACCGGGTATGGATCCCATGCAGCAAAAGATGATGCAGTACATGCCGGTCATCTTTACCGTGTTCTTCCTGTGGTTCCCGTCCGGTCTGGTTCTGTACTGGCTGTTCGGTAACCTGGTTGCGATTACCCAGCAGTGGTTTATCTACCGCTCACTGGCGAAACAGGGTCTGAAGTAACCCTGACCCCACACGAGAGGCGGCAGCGATGCCGCCTTTTTTATGTCCGCTCCCAAGCTCAGGATTGATATACTGGCTTTTACTACGGCAACCCATAGACTCTCATGACTACCACTACAGACACCATCGTCGCCCAGGCGACGGCCACCGGGCGCGGTGGCGTCGGCATCGTCCGCATCTCCGGCCCCAATACCGAAGCCTTGGCCCAGGCCCTGCTCGGTCGGATTCCCCGCACCCGCTATGCCGAGTACCTGCCCTTTAAAGACCATCAAGGGATGGAACTGGATCAGGGCATTGCACTGTTGTTCAAGGCCCCGAACTCTTTTACCGGTGAGGATGTGCTGGAGTTGCAGGGCCATGGCGGTCCGGTGGTACTGGACATGCTGCAACGGGCAATTATTGCCACCGGGTTGGCCCGAAGCGCTCGACCTGGCGAGTTTTCAGAACGGGCTTTTCTCAATGACAAACTGGATCTGGCTCAGGCCGAAGCCATCGCCGATCTGATTGAAGCCTCCTCGGAACAAGCCGCCCGCAGTGCCTTGAAATCGCTGCAGGGGGAATTCTCCGGCAAGGTCACCGAACTGGTTGAGCAATTGACGGTGCTGCGCATCTACGTCGAAGCCGCCATCGACTTCCCCGATGAGGAGGTGGACTTCCTGTCGGACGGCAAAATTTCTGCCGACCTGCAGCAGGTGCAGGATCAACTGGCCGAAGTTCGCGCCAGTGCCCGTCAGGGTGCCTTAATGCGCGAAGGGATGAAGGTGGTGATTGCCGGCCGCCCCAATGCCGGCAAATCCAGCCTGCTTAATGCCCTCGCCGGCCGTGAATCGGCCATCGTCACCGACATCGCTGGCACCACCCGAGATGTGCTGCGCGAACACATTCACATCGATGGCATGCCGCTGCACATCATCGATACCGCCGGACTTCGCGAAGCCAGTGATGAAGTGGAACGCATCGGCATCGAGCGCGCCTGGGAAGAGATCAACCAGGCAGATCGGGTATTGCTGATGGTCGACGGTACCGAAACCAGTGAAACCCAGCCGGAACAGATCTGGCCAGAGTTCATTGAGCAGTTGCCGGATGACATGGGCCTGACCATCATCCGCAACAAGGTCGATCTCACCGGCGAAGCCCAATTGACCGACGATGATCATCGCTACCCGCTGTTTAAGCTATCCGCCAAGACCGGCGATGGCCTGCAGGCATTGAAGCAGCATTTGAAAGCCTGTATGGGCTACCAGGGCAGCGGAGAAGGCGGCTTTATGGCTCGCGGTAGACACCTGGAAGCCCTGGCTCAAGCCGATGACCACCTGCTGATGGGACGCGAGCAACTGGAAGTGTTTCAGGCAGGAGAACTGCTGGCAGAAGAGTTAAGACTGGCCCAACAGGCATTAACCGAGATCACCGGCGAATTCAGCTCCGACGATCTGCTGGGGCGCATCTTCTCCTCCTTCTGCATCGGCAAATAACTTCGCTCCGACAGCAAGCCCGCCATCGTGCGGGCTTTTTAATGCCTGAAATCCCTGTTGTGACCGTCTGGGAAGTTGCCATAATGGCGTCACATTCAAACACAGGACCCCATCTATGACTCCACTCGCCGTTATTGTCGGTACCACCATGGGCGGTGCAGAAGCCGTGGCAGACGAATTGGCAGACAAGCTGGCTCAACATCAGATCCAGTGCCAGCAGTTCCTGGATCCGACTCTGGAGCAGTTGACCCCATTCCCCCATTGGCTGATTGTCACCTCTACCCACGGTGCCGGTGATCTTCCGGATAACCTGCTTCCTTTCGCCAACAGCCTGGAATCCGCTCAATTATCCGGCACTCAGTTTGCGATTTGCGGCATTGGCGACAGCAGCTACGACACATTCTGTGGTGCTGCTCGAACCCTGGATCGACTTCTTCAACAGGCCGGTGCTCAGCCGCTTGTGAATAAGATCGAGATCGATGTACAGGCGGTCGATCTACCGGAGGATCGGGCTTTGGAGTGGATCGACGAGCTGATCTCGATCTTTAACTGAGATCCTTATGCACAAGGCTCACAAAGTTACTCACAGTTTAGATCTTAATTCACAGGGAACTGTGGGTAACATTGGATCAAACTGGGATCAACTTAGGGATTAATCCACGGCCCCGATCACAAGCCTTGGTGCCTGTGTATAAAAGGGCGATCTACCCCCACCCTGTACGCCATAAGATCGCCCTCTACCCACAGGGATCGATCGCCCTTAAGATCATGATCATTAAGATGAAAAATGACTTAACCACAGAGATCGCGATCCCTAAGAGTAAAAATAATAAAGATCTTTATATAAAGATCTTAAGATCTATTAGTCTGGAGCCGGATCGCCAAGGCTAAAAAATGACCATTTATCTCTTAGCGATCCAGTGATAGAATGGCGCGCTTTTTTTCAGACCGATCGATGAAGGGGTGACTATCTGATGCAGGCACAGGATCGTTATGACGTTATTGTTGTGGGTGGAGGCCATGCAGGCACCGAAGCAGCATTAGCCAGTGCACGTATGGGGGTGAACACGCTGCTGTTAACCCACAACCTGGATACTCTGGGTCAGATGTCCTGCAACCCGGCGATCGGTGGGATCGGTAAAGGTCACCTGGTTAAAGAGATCGATGCCCTCGGTGGTGCCATGGCACTGGCAACCGATCGAGCCGGCATTCAGTTCCGTACTTTGAATGCTTCCAAGGGGCCGGCTGTGCGTGCGACTCGGGCTCAGACCGATCGCGCCCTGTACCGTCAGGCAATTCAATCGATTCTGTTTGCTCAACCTAACCTCACTGTGTTTCAACAGGCGGTGGACGACCTGGTGGTCGAGCAGGACAAAGTGGTTGGAGTGATCACTCAAGCTGGCGTTCGTTTCGATGCGGCCACGGTGGTACTGACAGTAGGCACCTTCCTCGGTGGCCAGATTCATATTGGCTTGGATCATTATCAGGGCGGCCGTGCCGGCGATCCGCCATCCAATGCACTGGCTCGCCGCCTGCGTGAACTGCCTTTTCGGGTAGATCGGCTCAAGACTGGTACCCCGGCCCGTCTGGATACCCGTACTCTGGATTACTCGGTGATGCAGGCACAGCCTGGAGATACCCCGATTCCAACCATCTCTTTCATCGGTAAGGCGTCGGATCACCCGCAGCAGATCCCTTGTTACATCACCCACACCAATGAGCGGACTCACGAAATCATTCGTGCCAACCTGGATCGCAGCCCAATGTATGCCGGCGTCATCGAGGGCGTTGGGCCACGGTACTGTCCGTCCATCGAAGATAAGGTGATGCGTTTTGCCGATAAGAACAGCCACCAGATTTTCGTTGAGCCAGAAGGGCTGAACAGCATTGAAATCTACCCCAATGGCATCTCCACCTCCCTGCCCTTTGATGTGCAGTTAAAACTGATTCGATCCATTACCGGGTTTGAACAGGCACAGATTCTGCGTCCCGGTTACGCCATCGAGTACGATTTCTTTGATCCTCGGGATCTGAAATCCAGTCTGGAAACCCGCTTTATCGAGGGTTTATTCTTTGCTGGCCAGATTAATGGCACCACAGGCTATGAAGAAGCCGGGGCCCAGGGGCTGCTGGCTGGCCTCAATGCCGCACGTCGGGTCAAGGAGCTGGAGGCTTGGGCGCCTAAGCGCGATCAAGCGTATCTGGGGGTCCTGGTGGACGATCTGTCGACTCTGGGAACCAAAGAACCCTACCGAATGTTTACCTCCAGGGCGGAATATCGCTTGTTGTTGCGTGAAGACAACGCCGATATGCGACTGACTGCCGAAGGGCGGGAACTGGGTCTGGTGGACGATCACCGCTGGGCGGCGTTCAACGACAAGGTGGAAGCCATTGAGCAGGAACGGCAGCGACTGCGTAGCACCTATGTGCAAAAAACCGGCGTGCAGGCCGACGAACTGAATCCAAAGTTAAAAACGCCGTTATCACGAGAAGCCAATCTTGAAGAGCTGATTCGACGGCCGGAACTGACCTACCAAACCCTGATGCAGGTAACGGATCTGGGACCGGGACTGGCGGATCGCCGCGCTGCTGAACAGGTGGAAATTCAGATCAAGTACGCCGGTTACATCGAGCGCCAGAAAGATGAGATTGCCAAGACCTTGCGCAATGAGCAGACGCTGTTGCCAGACAACATCGATTTCGAACAGGTTTCCGGTTTGTCCAACGAAGTGGTAGCCAAACTCAAGGAACATCGCCCGGAAACCCTGGGAGCGGCGTCCCGTATCTCTGGCATTACTCCGGCCGCCATCTCTTTGCTGCTGGTTTACCTTAAAAAACACGGTCTGCTGCGAAAAACCGCTTAACCACCGCACGCGGGGCTTTCCAAGCCCCGCTCATCCCCGCATAATACCCAATTGTCATTTTTCTCAGACGAAGGATATCAACACGTGTTAGCCACCAGGCTTGCCGATTTGATCGCGCAAACCGATCTGCACCTCACCGACCTACAGCAGCAACAACTGGTTCAACTGGTGGAGTTGCTCAACAAATGGAACAAGGCCTACAACCTGACCTCGGTCCGCGACCCCAAGGAGATGCTGGTTCGCCATATTCTCGACAGCGTGGTGGTCGGCCCTCACCTTCAGGGCAATCGTTTCATTGACGTGGGAACCGGTCCGGGATTGCCCGGATTGCCGTTGGCTATCTGCAACCCTGATAAATCCTTTGTACTGCTGGACAGCCTGGGTAAGCGCATTCGCTTTATCACTACTGTGGTACATACCCTGGGACTGAAGAACGTCACCCCGGTACAGAGCCGGGTGGAAGCCTATCAACCGGAGCAGGGGTTTGACGGCGTACTGAGCCGAGCCTTTGCCTCATTGTCTGATATGCTGCAATGGTGCCATCACCTGCCAGCCGCTCATGGGCAGTTTTATGCTCTGAAGGGGCAACTGGATCCGCAGGAGCTGGCCGACATCCCGTCGGGATTCGAAGTGATTGGCCAGCAACCGCTGCTGGTGCCTGAACTGGATGCCCAGCGGCATCTGGTCAACGTTCGAAAAGTGTCATAGTTTGGGGACTTATTGATGGCAAGAGTGATAGCAGTAGCCAACCAGAAAGGCGGAGTCGGTAAGACCACCACCTGTGTCAATCTGGCCGCATCCTTGGCCGCTACCCGTCGTCGGGTGCTGGTTATCGATCTCGACCCGCAAGGGAACGCCACCATGGGCAGCGGCGTTGATAAATACGAGGTGGAGCATACCGCGTACGATCTGCTGGTGGACGAGGTTCCGGCTGAGCAGGTAATCGTTAAAGACACCAACGGCAAATATGACCTGATCTCGGCCAACGGTGACGTGACCGCGGCGGAGATTAAACTGATGGAGTTTTTTGCTCGCGAGTTGCGGCTGCGTAATGCGCTGGAGCCGGTCAAAGACCAGTACGACTTCATCTTTATCGATTGCCCGCCGGCTTTGAACATGCTGACGGTCAATGCCATGGGGGCCGCCGATTCGGTATTAGTCCCGATGCAATGCGAATACTATGCCCTGGAGGGCCTGACCGCGTTGATTGACACCATCAGTAAATTGGCGGCAGTGGTCAATCCGAATCTCGGCATCGAGGGTATTCTTCGGACCATGTACGACCCTCGAAACCGGTTGGCCAATGATGTGTCCGATCAGCTAAAACAACACTTCGGTGACAAAGTCTACCGGACGGTGATTCCGCGCAATGTCCGCCTGGCGGAGGCACCCAGCTTCGGATCACCGGCCATCTATTACGACAAAAGCAGTGCCGGCGCCAAGGCGTACCTGGCTTTGGCGGGCGAGATGTTGCGCCGCGCCGAACGCAGCGAGCCTGAGACCGAAGAGGCATAAGGGGAAATCATGTCAGCGAAAAAACGCGGTTTAGGAAAAGGCTTGGATGCCCTTCTGGGAACCAGCAAGTCGGTGATGGATCGCCGGGAGCAGATCGCATCGGCCCCGGAACCGTCACCTGCCCCCGCCCCTGAGGTTGCGGTACCGGCAGATTCACAGGATGGCCTGGTGCACTTGCGCTTGGAGTTGTTGCAGCGTGGTGAGTACCAACCGCGTCGGGACATGTCCACCGAAGCCCTGGAAGAGTTGGCGGATTCCATTCGCAGCCAGGGAATATTGCAACCCATCGTCGTTCGACCTCTGCAACCGGGACAGTATGAGATTCTGGCGGGAGAACGTCGCTGGCGGGCCTCGCAGATGGCCGGCCTGGAGACCGTTCCCTGCATCGTTAAGAATGTTGCCGATGAAGCGGCGGTGGCCATCGCCCTGATAGAGAACATTCAGCGTGAAAACCTCAACGCCATGGAAGAGGCCATCGCGTTGCAGCGACTGGCGGACGAGTTTGAGATGACTCATGCCGACGTCGCCAAGGCGGTGGGCAAGTCCAGAGCCACGGTGACCAACCTGTTACGTCTGAATAACCTTAACGACGAGGTTAAGACCCTGTTGGAACATGGTGATCTGGAAATGGGCCATGCTCGTGCCCTACTGGGGCTCGACGGCGATGCTCAGACGCTGTCGGCTCGAGTGGTGGTGGCCAAAGGCCTGACGGTTCGAGACACCGAAAAACTGGTGGCCAACCAACTGCAGCCTAAGCCTGAAAAGCCCGCCAAGGTGGAAGATCCCGATGTGACGCGGCTGATCAATCAGCTGACGGAACGGCTGGGGGCTCAGGTCGCCATCCAGCAGGGCAGTAAGGGCAAGGGCCGGCTGGTGATTAACTATGACAGTCTGGACCAGCTTGATGGGATCATAAGTCGCGTAATCACTGATTAACATAAAGACCTCCTTCGGGAGGTTTTTTTGTGCTTGTGATCCTTACCACAAACTTCGTTTTTTTTATCCGGCAGGCGGGGGGGAATAAATGCTGCTGGCCTCGGTTTTATCAATTAATTCTGATAAGAAATCCGTTTAAACTGTATTTATGAATCGTTAAAACAAATCAACCTCGGTGGATAAGTGCTCAATATCCGTCGTTTTTGACAGGTTATAATCAGCTCTTGTTGATCAATAACAAATATGACTGACTGCCTGTGAGGTGGCTCCACCTCCATCCCCTGCTGCTGCGGCTTGAGATCACAGTTTCCCAACCTCCACTTGGTTGCATCGCTAAGGTAAGTAGGTATACTTTCGCTTGCTTTTAGGCAGATTATGGGTCGATTGACCCATCAATTTGGAAAACTTACGGAGCCAAAGCGTTGAAACGAGACCCGAAGCGAAAAGGCCGATTAACCGCGTTTAGGTTGGTCGCTTCCCAAGCCATAGTGGTAGCTCTGATCAGTACGTTTTGTTTCGTATTATGGGGAGAACAGCTGGCGTTGTCGGCCCTGATGGGCGGCAGTGTGGCCGTAATCCCCAACTTCGTTTTCGCGACTCTGACTTTTTCTCACAAGTGGGAAAAAGTAACCGGTAATGTGGTGAATGCCTTTTACCGCGGGGAAGCGATTAAGCTGATGCTAACCGTAACTCTCTTTGTGCTGGCATTTGCAGTAGTTAAATCTGACCCTAGGGCCGTGTTTGGCTGCTACATATCAGCGCTGATGGTGTTATGGATGGCACCTTTGTTGTTTCAACGAAAACATTTGGGATGAATCATGGCTGCAAATCCGCAGGAGTATATTCTGCACCACTTGCAGAACTTACAGTATCGGGCGTCTAGCTGCCCGGCTGATGGGTACTGTTTTTGGACTTGGAACGTTGATTCGTTGCTGTTTTCGGTTGGACTCGGCGTTTTCTTCCTTTGGTTATTCCGCCGTGTTGGTGTGAAGGCGACCACTGGCGTTCCCGGTAAGCTGCAATGCTTTATCGAGATGCTGGTTGAGTTTGTCGATACCAGCGTTAAAGAATCCTTCCATGGCAAGAATAAGCTTATCGCACCTTTGGCTCTGACCATCTTCGTCTGGGTTTTCCTGATGAACCTGATGGATCTGATTCCGGTCGATTGGCTACCTAGTGCTGCTGGCGCTGCGGGCGTTCATTATCTGAAGGTTGTTCCTTCTACCGATTTGAACATCACCCTGGCGATGAGCTTCAGCGTCTTCTTCCTGATGTTGTTCTACAGCATTAAGATCAAAGGCGTATCTGGGTTCGTTAAGGAGTTGACGCTCCAGCCGTTTAACAACAAGTTAATGATTCCTTTTAACTTCCTGCTTGAGATTGTAGGACTGATCTCTAAACCTGTATCCCTGGGCCTTCGACTGTTTGGCAACATGTATGCGGGTGAGCTGATCTTTATTCTTATTGCTCTAATGTACACCGGTAATGCAGCAATTGGCGCCCTGGGCGGCGTCGCTCAGATTGCGTGGGCCATTTTCCACATTCTGGTGATTACACTGCAGGCGTTTATCTTCATGATGCTGACGATTGTTTACCTCAGCATGGCTCATGAAGATCATTAATTTTTAAGATTAAGTAACATTTTTTAGAAACTGGAGAAAACGATGACTGCTATTGCTGTTGCTCTGTTGATTGGCCTGGGTGCTCTGGGTACTGCCATTGGTTTCGGTCTGCTGGGCGGTAAATTCCTGGAAAGTGTTGGTCGTCAGCCTGAAATGACTCCTGCACTGCAAACCAAAATGTTCATTATGGCGGGTCTGCTGGATGCCGTTCCAATGATTGGTGTAGGTATCGGCCTGTACATCCTGTTCGTTGTTGGTGTTTAAGGCGACCCTTTAATCCAATGTCTTTGTGTTCCGCTAACCCGGGACCGACTTTGAATGGGTTTTGAGGAGGAGCCGTTGTGAATATCAACGCGACTTTTATTGGTCAGACTATCGCCTTTATTGTTTTTGTTTGGTTCTGCATGAAGTATGTGTGGCCCCCATTGATGGGTGCCATCGAAGCCAGACAGAAGACAATTGCGGATGGACTGGCAAACGCTGACCGTGCATCAAAAGATCTTGAACTGGCTCAGGCGAACGTCGGCGAACAGCTGAAAGAAGCCAAAGTACAAGCCGGTGCGATCATTGAGCAGGCAAACAAGCGTAAAGCGCAAATTGTCGACGAAGCGAAAGAAGAAGCCGAAGCCGAGCGAGCTAAGATCATTGCTCAAGGCCAGGCGGAAATTGAAGCCGAGCGTAACCGCGCCAAAGAAGCCCTGCGTAAGCAAGTGGCTATTCTGGCCGTCGCCGGTGCTGAGAAGATCATTGAGCGTACCATCGACGTTGACGCCCACAGCGACATCGTTGAAAAATTGGCCGCGGAGCTTTAATAGGGGAGAGGGCATATGTCTGAACTGACTACCGTTGCGCGCCCCTATGCCAAAGCTGCATTTGAGTTTGCGGTTGAGCGTCAGGCTATTGACGAGTGGCAAAACCAACTGGATTTTGCTGCCGCAGTAGCGCAAAACGACGCCATTGCGGATCTGTTATCCGGCGCCGTAGGGGTGGAACAACTGGCTGAGATCTTCTTGAAGATCTGTGAAGGCAAGTTGAACGACCACGGTCAGAACCTGATTAAGGTGATGGCTGAAAACGGACGTCTGGCGGTGCTGCCTCAAGTGGCGACTCTGTACAAAGAGTTTGCTGACGAACAGGCAAAGCTGGTTGAAGCCCACGTGGTTTCAGCGACAGAACTTAGCGAACAACAGCAGCAGAAGATCGCCGAATCGCTGGAACAAAAACTGGCGCGGAAAGTGAAACTGATCTGCAGTGTTGACCCGCAGCTTATTGCCGGTGTTGTAATCAACGCTGGTGACTTGGTCATTGATGGCTCGGTACGCGGTAAATTAAACCGCATGGCCGATACGCTGCAATCCTAACGGGGATTTAAGCATGCAACTGAATTCAACTGAAATCAGTGAACTGATCAAACAGAGAATTGAGCAGTTCAATGTTGTCAACGAAGCTCGCAACGAAGGTACCATCGTATCTGTAAGCGACGGTATTATCCGCATCCACGGCCTGGCCGACGTGATGCAGGGTGAGATGATTGAGCTTCCTGGCAACCGTTTCGCTATTGCACTGAACCTGGAGCGTGACTCCGTTGGTGCCGTAGTAATGGGTCCATATGCCGATTTGGCAGAGGGCGTAAAAGTTAAGTCCACTGGTCGTATTCTTGAAGTGCCAGTTGGCCGCGGTCTGTTGGGCCGTGTGGTTAACACCCTGGGTGAGCCGATTGATGGCAAAGGCCCAATCGAAAACGACGGCTTCTCTCCTGTAGAAGTTATCGCACCGGGTGTAATTGACCGTCAGTCTGTTTCTCAGCCTGTACAAACCGGTTATAAGTCCGTTGACTCCATGATTCCAATCGGTCGTGGTCAGCGTGAACTTATCATTGGTGACCGTCAGACTGGTAAGACTGCGATGGCTATCGACGCCATCATCAACCAGAAAGATTCCGGCATTAAGTGTGTGTACGTTGCGATTGGTCAGAAAGCCTCTACCATCGCCAACGTGGTACGTAAGCTGGAAGAGCACGATGCACTGAAGAACACCATTGTGGTTGTTGCTTCTGCGTCTGAAGCGGCTGCGTTGCAGTACCTGGCTCCTTACTCTGGTTGTTCAATGGGTGAGTACTTCCGCGACCGCGGTGAAGACTCCCTGATCATCTATGATGACCTGTCTAAGCAAGCTGTTGCTTACCGTCAGATCTCACTGCTGCTGAAGCGTCCTCCGGGCCGTGAAGCTTACCCTGGTGACGTTTTCTACCTCCACTCCCGTCTGCTGGAACGTGCAGCACGTGTTAACGCCGACTACGTTGAGCGTTACACCAACGGTGAAGTGAAGGGTCAGACCGGTTCTTTGACTGCTCTGCCAATCATTGAAACCCAGGCTGGTGACGTATCTGCGTTCGTACCGACCAACGTAATCTCCATTACCGATGGTCAGATCTTCCTGGAAACCGACCTGTTTAACGCGGGCCTGCGCCCTGCGGTTAACCCAGGTATCTCGGTATCTCGTGTAGGTGGTTCGGCTCAGACTAAGATCATCAAGAAGCTGTCCGGTGGTATTCGTACCGCTCTGGCACAGTACCGTGAATTGGCGGCCTTCGCTCAGTTCTCATCCGATTTGGACGACGCCACTCGTGCCCAGCTGGAGCATGGTGAGCGGGTAACCGAACTGATGAAGCAGAAGCAGTACGCGCCAATGAGCGTCGCTGATCAAGCCGTTGTCATCTTCGCAGCAGAAAAAGGCTTCCTGTCCGCAATCGCAGTAAACAAGATTGGTGACTTCGAAGCGTCCCTGCTCTCCTACATGAACGCCGAACATGCTGACCTGCTGAAGCTGATCAACGAGACTGGAGACTACAACTCCGACATCGAATCTCAGCTGCAAGCGGCTATGGACAAGTTCGTTGCGACTCAAACCTGGTAACAGGGGGAGATAGAAGATGGCCGGCGCTAAAGAGATCCGTACCAAGATCGGGAGTGTGAAAAACACTCAGAAGATCACCTCTGCCATGGAAATGGTAGCGGCATCGAAAATGCGCAGAGCGCAGGATCGTATGCACGCCAGCCGTCCATACGCGGAGAACATGCGTAAGGTGATTGGTCACGTAGCGCAGGGCTCTCTGGAGTACAAGCATCCCTACCTGGAAGAGCGTGAAGTAAAGAGTGTCGGTTACATCGTCATCTCTACTGACCGTGGTCTGTGTGGTGGTTTGAACATTAACCTGTTCAAACAGGTTGCTCAGGCAACCACCGAGTGGAAGCAAAAGGGCGTGAACGTCTCTTATGCGGCCATCGGTTCCAAAGGCGCAGGATTCTTCCAGAGCTTTGGTGGTGACGTTGCTGCACAGGCTTCTGGCCTGGGCGATGCACCATCCCTGACGGACCTGATTGGTTCCGTTAAGGTGATGCTGGATGCCTACAACGAGGGCAAGCTGGACCGCCTGTATCTGGTGTACAACAAGTTTGTGAACACCATGAAGCAGGACCCAGTGATCGATCAGCTTCTGCCGTTGCCGAAAGACGACACCAAACAACGCGCTCACGCTTGGGACTACATCTATGAGCCCGATCCGAAAGCGTTGTTGGACAAACTGTTGGTTCGCTATGTCGAATCTCAGGTTTATCAAGGTGTTGTAGAGAATGTCGCGTCTGAACAGGCCGCCCGTATGGTTGCAATGAAATCTGCAACCGATAACGCCGGTGACCTGATCAATGACCTGGAACTGGTATACAACAAGGCTCGTCAGGCTGCGATTACGCAGGAACTGTCTGAGATTTGTGCCGGTGCTGCGGCAGTTTAAGGCAGCGGAAACGAGATAATCAGAGGATTAATCATGAGCACAGGTACTGTCGTTCAAGTGATTGGTGCGGTTGTTGACGTGGAGTTTCCACAAGATTCCGTACCGAAGGTATACGACGCCCTGAATATCGACAATGACGGTGGCAAACTGGTGCTGGAAGTTCAGCAGCAGCTTGGTGGCGGTGTTGTTCGTACTATTGCGATGGGTGCGTCAGAAGGTCTGCGTCGCGGACTGGTAGCTACCAACACTGGTAGCGCAATTAAAGTTCCAGTAGGTACTGCGACCCTGGGTCGTATTATGAACGTACTGGGTGACCCTATCGATGAGTGTGGCTCTATCGGTGAGGAAGAGCAGTGGGAAATCCACCGCGAAGCACCTAGCTACGAAGATCAGTCCAGCGCGACTGAACTGCTGGAAACCGGCATCAAGGTAATCGACCTGGTTTGCCCATTCGCCAAGGGTGGTAAAATCGGTCTGTTCGGTGGTGCGGGTGTAGGTAAAACCGTAAACATGATGGAGTTGATCAACAACATCGCGAAGGCACACTCCGGTCTGTCTGTATTCGCTGGTGTTGGTGAGCGTACCCGTGAGGGTAACGACTTCTACTACGAAATGGCTGAATCCGGCGTTGTAAACCTGGATGACAAAGTACAGTCAAAAGTAGCCATGGTTTACGGTCAGATGAACGAGCCACCAGGAAACCGTCTGCGCGTAGCACTGACCGGCCTGACCATGGCCGAGAAGTTCCGTGACGAGGGTCGTGACGTACTGTTGTTCGTGGACAACATCTACCGTTACACCCTGGCCGGTACCGAGGTATCTGCACTGCTGGGTCGTATGCCTTCAGCGGTAGGTTACCAGCCGACTCTGGCTGAAGAGATGGGTGTTCTGCAGGAGCGTATTACCTCCACCAAGACAGGCTCCATTACTTCTGTTCAGGCGGTATACGTACCTGCGGATGACTTGACTGACCCGTCTCCAGCTACCACCTTCGCTCACTTGGACGCGACCGTTGTACTGAGCCGTGACATCGCCGCTCGTGGTATTTACCCTGCGATTGACCCACTGGATTCCACCTCTCGTCAGCTGGATCCTCTGGTCATCGGTCAGGAACACTACGAAGCCGCTCGTGGCGTACAGACTGTACTGCAGCGCTACAAAGAGCTGAAAGACATCATCGCGATTCTGGGTATGGACGAACTGTCTGAAGAAGATAAGCAGACCGTTGCCCGTGCTCGTAAGATTGAGCGATTCCTGTCTCAGCCATTCTTCGTAGCCGAAGTATTTACCGGTGCACCTGGTAAGTACGTATCGCTGAAAGACACCATCGCAGGCTTTAAGGGCATTCTGTCCGGCGAGTACGATGAACTGCCTGAGCAGGCGTTCTACATGGTTGGTGGCATCGACGAAGCAGTCGAGAAAGCGAAGACTGTATAACCCGGCTTCGGGGAGGATGAGATGGCAGCTATGACACTTCATTTGGATGTAGTCAGTGCGGAAGAAAGCATTTTTTCTGGTCGTGCTCAGTACCTGCAAGTAACAGGTACCGAGGGTGAACTGGGTATTATGCATGGCCACACTCCATTGCTCACCGCCATCAAGCCAGGCATGGTTCGCATCAAAAAGCAGGACGACAGTGAAGAGGTAATCTACCTGTCAGGCGGCATTCTCGAGGTTCAACCCGATAATGTCTCCGTGCTGGCCGATGTCGCCGTACGTGGTGAAGATATCGATGTGGAGGCTGCGGAAGCAGCCAAGCGCGCAGCCGAAGAGCAGATGGCAACCGCCTCTGTGGACATGGACTACGAAGCAGCCGCAATCGAACTGGCGAAAGCGATGGCACAACTTCGCGTTGTTGATACCATCCGAAGAGGCCTGGGCAAGTAAGCTCGGAGACCTCATCAAAAAGGCGGCCATTGGCCGCCTTTTTTATTGCTTCGGCGACGGCTCAGTCGCTGTCCAGCTTTAACAGCACCAGCAGGGTTATGACGATAAGCCCGACGCCGGGTAGCACCCATAACGATGGCAGCGGTTTGCCCATCAACAGATCGATGACCAGCACCAGTGCCGGTGTCAGTAGGCTGTAGGCGTTGGCAGAGCTGCCGCCGACCACCAGGCTGGCAGACTGAAACAGGAAGAACGTCAACATGGTGGTGGCCGTGGCCAGCCACATTATGGCAGCCAGTTGTGGCGTCGTCGGCGTAATCCATTGAGGCTGCAGCAGGGCCAGGGCCAGGCTGAGCCACAGGCAGCCGGTGATCAGTGACCAGCCGGTTACGGTTAACATCGGTTCGCCCCGATGCAGGGATTTCAATACCAGTGGGTAGGCACCCATCAGCAAGCACGCCACCACAAATAAACTGTTTCCCGGCGGCCATCCGCCCTGGCTCAGTTGGTGTAACTGACCGCCGGTCAGTACCCACAGGGCACCGGCGACACCACAGCACAGGGCCAGCAGTCGCTGTGGTTGCGGCAGTTGACGCCAGAACAGCCAGGCAAACAAGCAGCTGCACAGGGGAATCAGTGTCGACAGGCTCCCCATTGCCAGGGATGAGGCGGTTTCTCCGGCCATGAACATCAGCAGGAAGAAGCCGGTTAACGGCAGGCTTATCAGGCTGTAGCGGCCGACATTGGCCCAGCCTGGCCAATGCAGCTGGCGGTGGTATTGCATCAGCAGCATAAAACCGGCGGCGGCGATGGCAAAGCGGCCCCAGGTGGTCCACAGCGGCGAGTAGCTGCTGCCCATAAAGCTGGCGATGGGAAAGGAGGTGCTGATCAGCACCGCATACAGCAGCAGTCCCAGGTGGGCTCTGACAACAGGTTGGTCTTTCATAGTGGGATCCGCAGATGGTACTCAGTCAGGATGGCGAGTCCACCCTGAGGGAGTTATAGCACGTTCCGGCCTGAGCGTCAGAAGTGGTGGCGGACAAAGGCCTCTATCAATTGAATAAAGTCCTGCTCTGCCAGTTTGGCGCAGTTCAGGGTCTGCTGATGAGACAGCGCCGTCTCTCCCAGCCCTTCTGCCAGGTTGGTGATGGCACACACCGCCAGTACCGGCAGACCGCAGTGGGCAGCACTGATCACCTCGGGCACCACACTCATGCCGACCACATCGCCGCCGATGATCTGCATCATTCGAATCTCGGCAGCGGTTTCAAAGCAGGGGCCGGGGTAGGAGACAAACACCCCTTCATTGAGGTGAATGTTGTGTTTGGCGGCGACGGTTTGCAGTTGTTGCCTGAGTTTGCTGTCGTAGACGTTGGCCAGGCTGAAAAAGCGGTCGCCATAGAAGTCATCATTGGGTCCGACCATGGGAGTGCCCGGCATGGTGTTGATGTGATCGTTAAACACCACCAGTGAGCCGACATCGATGCGTTCCGGCCGCAGAGAGCCGGCGGCGTTGGTGACAAACAGCATGTCACAGCCCAGCAGCTTGAAGGTACGAACCGGGGTGGTCATTACCGTCATGCCCTGGCCTTCGTAGAAGTGACCGCGCCCTTTCATGCACACTGCGTCGATGCCATGCATCTTACCCAGCACCAGTTCACCGCTGTGGCCGGCGACGTCGCTGGTTGGAAACCCCTCCAGTTGTTCATAGGGAATCACGATCTTGTCCTGCATCTGGTCGGCCAGTACGCCGAGACCGGATCCCAGAATAAAGGCGCAGCGGGGGGCGAAATCGGGCTTATGGGACAAGATAGTGGCCAGGGCGCGGTGAGGGGCATCGTTGATCATGATTGGGTCACTCGGTTGCGGAATACCCGGCCACTATAGGTGAATCGGTGGTCTGGAAGACAGGGCGATTTTTCGCTCGTTTGTTTTATTAATCAGAACGATAATGGGTAAGTATTGAAAACGATACTCGAGGAGTGACGATGAACCACCTGTTGGACAGTGGCCGAATCAGCATGAAAATGCTTCGCTATTTTGCGGCGGTAGCACAGCGCCTGCACTTTGGTCTGGCGGCCTCGGACTTGTGCATCTCCAAATCAGCCCTCAGCACCCAGGTGCGTGAACTGGAGTCGGTATTGGGGCTGAGCCTGTTGGACCGCAGCCATAAACGAGTAACGCTGACAGCGGCGGGCGCACTGATGAAGCTGGAGTGTGAGCAGTTGCTGGCAGCCATGGAACAGTCGCTCAACCGAGTGCTGCAGGCTGGCCGCAGTCAACATCAGACCCTGAACATCGGCTTGATCAGCTCGGCGGCTTGGGACGGACTGTTTGCCGCCATTGAGGTGTTTCGGTCACAGCAGCCTCAGGTGTCGGTGAACTTCATTGAGTTGGCGCCGTCGGAGCAGCGGCAGGCGCTCAGGGAGCAGCGCATCGATGTTGGCCTGTGCCGCGAGGGTGATCGCCAGGCCATGGCGCCATTGTCGGTACAACGGGTCAAATCGGAGTCGATGTGGGTGGCGGTGTCGGAGTTGCATCCCCTGGCCGCTGCCTCGGTGCTGTCGCTGCGCCAGTTGCAGCATCAGGATTGGGTGATGTTTGATCCCAAACGTTCTGGCACCGCTGCCATGGTGTACGAGCATTGTCGCCGACTGGGCTTTGTGCCCCGGGTGCGGCACCAGGTGGTAGAGCCGCAGACCATGATGGCGTTTGTGTCGGCCAATCAGGCCCTGGCGCTGGTACCCGAGTGTTTCCGGCGTCAGCATTGGCACAAGGTTCAGTTCATTCCGCTGCAGGAGTCAATGGCCGCCGATCTGTGCGTGGTGCACGATCCTCACCTGCCCCACCAGTTGGTAGCAGCCTTTATCGACACCCTGCGGGTGAGCGGAAACTGCACTGACGGCTGATTTTACTCCCCAGACTGGGTATACTTTTGCGCCTTAACGACTAACTATCAATGGATCAGCATGAGTTTGGAAATCGTCATCTTGGCAGCGGGTAAAGGCACCCGCATGCGTTCCGCCTTGCCGAAGGTGCTTCATGGTATCGCCGGTAAGCCTATGGTTCAGCACGTCATTGATGCTGCTTCAGCGCTGCAGCCGGTACGCACTCACCTGGTGTACGGTCATGGTGGCGAGCAACTGCAGGCGGCATTGGCCCACAATTCGGTCAACTGGGCCCTGCAGGCAGAGCAGTTGGGAACCGGTCATGCGGTGGATCAGGCGTCGGCAGACTGGAGTGACGACAGCCAGGTGATGGTGCTCTATGGCGATGTGCCGCTGATTCAGACCGAGACGCTGCAACGATTGCTGGCGGTACAGCCGGACAATGGCATTGGCTTGTTGACCGTCAACCTGGACGACCCCAGTGGCTATGGTCGCATCGTTCGCGAGAATGGTACCGTGACCGCCATTGTCGAACACAAAGACGCCAGCGAGTCGCAGCGCGCCATTGATGAGGTGAACACCGGCATCCTGGTGGCACCGGGTAAGGCACTGAAGCGTTGGTTGGCCGACCTGTCCAATGATAACGCTCAGGGGGAATACTACCTGACCGATGTGATTGCCATGGCGGCCGCCGAAGGTGGCGTGGCCACGGCTCAGCCTCAGACGGCCATTGAGGTGGAGGGGGCCAATAACCGGGTTCAACTGGCGGCGCTGGAACGGGCCTTTCAGGCGCGGGCAGCGGAGCAGGCGATGCTCAGTGGGGCGACCCTGGCAGACCCGGCCCGGTTTGACGTGCGTGGTGAACTCAGTGTCGGCGAAGATGTGTTTATCGATGTCAATGTGGTGATCGAAGGCACGGTCAGCATCGGCAACAACGTCACCATCGGTGCCGGCTGTGTGCTGAAAGATTGTCGTATCGGCGATGGCAGCGTGCTCAAGCCCTATACCCTGGTGGAGAATGCCACCGTGGGTGAAGTTTGCACCGCCGGTCCGTTTGCCCGTCTGCGCCCCGGTGCCGAACTGGTGCACGACAGCCACGTTGGTAACTTCGTTGAGATGAAGAAAGCCCGCCTGGGTAAAGGTTCCAAGGCCAACCATCTGGCCTACATCGGTGATGCCGAGGTGGGGGAAAAGGTCAATATTGGTGCTGGTACCATTACCTGTAATTACGACGGTGCCAACAAGCACCTGACGGTGATTAAGGACAACGCCTTTATTGGTTCCGACTCGCAACTGGTGGCGCCGGTCACCATTGGTGAGGGGGCGACGGTAGCCGCCGGGTCCACGGTAACCAAAGAGGTCGGTGACGGTGAGCTGGTGCTGACCCGCAGCAAGCAGCGCCATATCAGCGGTTGGCAGCGTCCGGTAAAGGCGCCGAAATAGACAAATAAGACAGAGAAAGCGGCCGGATGGCCGCTTTTTTTATGACTTTTCCTTGCATCAACGAGTTTTGATTTTATACTTCATAACTTTCGAAACGAAACTTAGGGCATCATGTCGAAACGAAATACCCAACAACGCCGCCACACCATCATGGCTTTGCTGACCCAGCAGGGGGAAGTGAGTGTGGATCATCTGGCGCGGGAGTTTCAAACCTCGGAAGTGACCATTCGAAAAGACCTGGCGACTCTGGAGGCCAGTGGTTTGTTGCTGCGCCGCTACGGTGGCGCGGTGCCGGTGCCGCAGGAGATCGTTGCCGATGATCCAGGCCATAAGGTCTCCGGTCGCAAGCAGGCCATCGGCGCGGCGGCGGCAGCGTTGATTGGCGATCACCAGCGCATCATCATCGATTCCGGTCGCACCACCGCGGCGATGATTGCCGAGCTGGGCAGCAAGCGCGGACTGGTGGTGATGACCAACTCCCTCAATGGCGCTAACGCCCTGAGGGAATTGGAGAACGAACCGACGTTGTTGATGACCGGTGGTACCTGGGATCCCCACTCGGAGTCGTTTCAGGGCCAGGTGGCGGAACAGGTGCTGCGGTCGTACGATTTCGACATGCTGTTTATCGGTGCCGACGGCATCGACGTTTCACGTGGAACGACCACGTTTAATGAATTGATTGGCTTGTCCAAGGTGATGGCCGACGTGGCGCGTGACGTGGTGGTGATGGTGGAGTCCAGCAAGGTTGGTAGAAAAATCCCCAACCTGGAACTGCCCTGGGCCAAGGTCCGCTACCTGATTACCGATGACGAGTTGTCCGATGACACCGCATCGCAGATAGAGATTCATGGGGTTCGGGTTATCCGGGCACCGTTTAAAGATTGATGGAGAGAACAGTATGTGTGGCATTGTAGGGGCGGTTGCCCAACGGGATGTGGCGGAGATTCTGGTGGAAGGCCTGAAACGGCTGGAGTACCGCGGTTACGATTCTGCCGGCATCGCCATTGTCGATGAAGCCCAAAACCTGCAGCGACTGCGCCGGGTTGGTAAGGTGCAGGAGTTGGCCAATGCGCTGGCGGAGCAACCGGTCAGTGGCGGCACCGGCATCGCCCATACTCGCTGGGCCACCCATGGAGAACCCAACGAGCGTAACGCTCACCCCCATCAGTCCTGTGGTGACATTGCGGTGGTGCACAACGGCATCATCGAAAACCACGGTCCCCTGCGCGAGCACCTCAAGGGGCTGGGCTACGTATTTGAGTCTGATACCGATACCGAAGTGATTGGTCACCTGGTGCATCATGAGCTGAAAACTGCAGACAGCCTGCTGGCGGCAGTACAGGCCACGGTTAAGCAGTTGGAAGGTGCCTATGGCACCGTGATTACCGACCGTCGCGACCCCTCTCGGGTTGTGGTGGCCCGTTCCGGCAGCCCTCTGGTGATCGGTTACGGTGTGGGTGAGCACTTCATTGCTTCCGATCAACTGGCATTGCTGCCGGTGACCCGCAAGTTTGCCTTCTTGGAAGAGGGCGACGTGGCGGAGGTGACCCGCCGCGAAGTGCGCATCTTTGACAGTGCCGGCAACGCCGTCGAGCGTGAAGTCAAAGAATCTGAGGTGTCCCACGAAGCCAGCGACAAGGGGCCGTATCGCCACTATATGATGAAAGAGATCCATGAGCAGCCACTGGCGCTGCAGCGGACGCTGGAAAGCCGCTTGCTCAGTGGTGGCATCGCCGATGATGCCTTTGGCGAGGGCTCAGCCGAGCTGCTGAAGAGTGTTAAGCATGTGCAGATCATCGCTTGTGGTACCAGCTACCACGCCGGCATGGTGGCTCGGTACTGGCTGGAGCAGCACGCCGGTGTGTCCTGCAATGTAGAGATTGCGTCGGAGTTCCGCTACCGCAAGTCCCACGTGTTCCCGAACAGCCTGCTGGTCACCATCTCACAATCTGGCGAAACCGCCGACACCCTGGCCGCCCTGCGCCTGGCAAAAGAGATGGGCTACACCTCTAGCCTGACCATCTGTAACGTCCCTGGCTCCTCGCTGGTGCGTGAGTCCGACATGGCTTACATGATGAAAGCGGGTGCCGAGATTGGCGTGGCATCCACCAAGGCCTTCACGGTGCAGTTGGCGGCGCTGCTGATGCTGACCGGTGCCATTGGTCAGCATAACGGTATGGCGCAAGAGTGCCTCTCCTCACTGGTACAGGGACTGCAGTCTCTGCCGGCCAAGATTGAGCAGGCTCTGAGCCTGAACGACGACATTGAAGCGATGGCCGAGGACTTTGCCGATAAGCACCATGCGTTGTTCCTGGGTCGGGGCGACCAGTACCCCATCGCCATGGAGGGAGCGCTGAAGCTGAAAGAGATCTCCTACATCCATGCCGAAGCCTACGCCTCTGGTGAGCTGAAGCACGGTCCGCTGGCGTTGATCGATGCCGACATGCCGGTAATTGTGGTGGCCCCCAACAATGAACTGCTGGAGAAGCTGAAGTCCAATGTGGAAGAGGTGCGGGCTCGCGGTGGTTTGATGTACGTGTTTGCCGATGTCGATGCGCAGTTTGAGTCCGACGACACCATGAAGGTGGTGCCGGTCCCTCACTGTGACGAGTTTATTGCGCCAATCATCTACACATTGCCGTTGCAGCTGTTGTCCTACTACGTGGCGCTGATCAAAGGTACCGATGTGGATCAGCCTCGAAACCTGGCCAAGTCCGTGACCGTGGAATAACCGGACCTGAGTCGATGAAACGCCACCTTATCAGGTGGCGTTTTTGTTTTAGCTATTGATTTATATTGCCTCTAATTTGTTATTGCCCTCGCCCGGTCATCAATAATCATTGGTTGTCCTGACCATAAAAAAGTTTCGTTTTACTCCCCTGCCCGTCGTCGACACTATGCCGCCAAATAGCGTCTCCCGCTGATTGTTGTCGGGAGTGGATTGGCCGTGTGGATGTGGAGAGTAGTGTGGCTGGTTCTGTGGTTTCCCAAGGTCGTTATGGGGTGCGGGTTCCCGTTGGGGGATTGTTTTTGTTTGCCATTGCGGCGGGCTATCTGATGAGCCTGCTGCCATTGTCACTGCCGATGCTGGAAATGGAATCGTCCATGGCGGCCTGGCTGGCCAGTGCCTTCTACGCGGGTTTGCTGTTCGGGGCGCTGTGGATAGAGCCGATCGTTCGTGTGTTGGGGCACCGCAGGGCTCTGGTGCTGTTCTTGTTGATTGTTGCTGCCACCGTGGCGTTGATGATCGCCCTGCCCTCGCAATGGCTGTGGCTGGGCTTGAGGGTGGTGGCCGGTGCGGCTACCGCAGGGGTGTTTGTGGTGGTGGAGTCCTGGTTGCTGCTGGTGGAGGATGAGCGTCAACGAGCCAGTCGTCTTGGTTTGTACATGGCGGCCTTGTACGGTGGCAATGCCCTGGGACAACTTCTGATGAGCCAGTTTGGCGTTAGCGGCATGCTGCCGTTTCTGCTGGTACTGGCATTGCTGGTGCTGGCGGCGCTGCCGCCTTTGCTGGGGCGTCATTGTTCACCGCTGGTACAGCAGCATCACCAATTGCCGCTTTCCTCTCTGGGAAAACTGAAGCGCTCGGCAGTATTGGGGTGCATGATTTCAGGGCTGATTCTCGGGCCTATGTATGGGTTGCTGCCGGTATACCTGAGCCATTACGCCTCTGCAGGTGAACTGACCGGAATGATGATGGCGGTGTTGATTTTCGCCGGCATGGCGATTCAACCGCTTACCGGTTGGTTGAGTGCACGGATGAGTAAAACGCTGCTGCTGGCGTTACTCAGCAGCCTGGGAACGTTGGCGGTGGTGGTTCTGGTGCTGGCTTCAACGCCGCTGGAGTTGGCGCTGGCGATGCTGCTACTGGGAATGTCGGCATTTGCGTTGTACCCGGTGGCCATCAGCCAGGCCTGTGATGGTATGGATCGCAGTAAGATTGTGTCCATTACCCAGTTGATGTTGCTTAGCTACAGCATGGGTTCGGTGCTGGGGCCGGTACTGGTTAACTGGCGGGGGGCCGGAGTGGCGCAGTTGCCTTCGTATCTGGGAGGCGTGTTTATGGCGACCGCCCTGTACATGTTGGTATCGGCATTGAGCAAGACTCGCACCGATGTGGTGGAGCCTCCGGCAGGACTGGAATAACGCCCCTGCCCTGTACCCTCTCTGTGCTTTCGGTGTTACCGTTGAGGCAGTGAGGCAACCAAAGTGGCAGACAGAGATGGCGATTCAGGACAAGGCTTACATCGATGGGCGTTGGGTAGCGGGTAACTTGGGGTGTTTTGACGTCGACGATCCCGCGAGCGGCGACATTGTGGCTCGGGTCGCCAATGTGGATCTCGATCAGGTTGAGGCCGCCATCGATGCGGCTAGTAACGCCTTTGAGCCATGGCGATTGCAGCCAGCTCAAGCCCGCTGCGATCGGCTAATGGCTTGGCAGCTTTTGCTGCTGGCACAGCAGTCGCGCCTGGCGGAACTGATAACGCTGGAGTCTGGCAAACCGATGTCCGAGTCTCTGGCGGAGGTGGTTTATGGTGCCAGCTATCTGAAATGGTTTGCTGAACAAGGAGTTCGTGCTTACGGGCACACCCTCCCTGCCCTGCCTGGTGGCCGTCGGCCGATGACCATCAAGCAGCCTGTCGGTGTGGTGGCCATCATTACCCCGTGGAACTTCCCGTTGGCGATGATTGCTCGAAAAGTGGCGCCGGCGCTGGCCGCTGGTTGCTGTGTGGTGATCAAGCCAGCGGCGGAAACGCCGTTGACGGCACTGGCATTGGTGGCTCTGGCGGAGCAAGCCGGTTTTCCGGCCGGGTGCATCAATGTGGTACCCGGTATCGACGCGGCCGCTATTGGTCAACGCCTGTGTGCCAGTCCTAGGATTCGAAAGCTGTCCTTTACTGGTTCCACAGCGGTGGGTCGCATATTGATGGCGCAAAGCGCGGCTCATATTCAAAAAGTGTCATTGGAACTGGGCGGAAATGCGCCGTTCATCGTATTTGATGATGCGGATCTGGATTTGGCGGTGGATGGTCTGCTGGCGGCGAAGTTTAGAAACAGCGGACAAACCTGTGTGGCCGCCAATCGAATACTGGTTCAGCAAGGGGTGTATCAGGCCTTTGTGAGCAAGCTTCGGGAAAAGGTGTTGGCGTTGAAGGTGGGACCCGGTGCCATCGATGGCAACAACATCGGCCCGCTGATCTCTCAGGTTGCCCATCGGCGGGTCAGTCGCTTGGTTGAACAGGCGCTGTCGGCGGGTGCAACCTGCAGCGCTGTTGGTACTGACCTTCCCGGTCGTTTCTATCCTCCAACGCTGCTGGAGTCGATTCGACCGAGCAATCCAATCTGGCAGCAGGAGATCTTTGGTCCGGTGCTGGCCGTGACTGGTTTTGATACCGAAGAGGAGGCAGTTCGCCTGGCCAACAGCACAGAAGCCGGTCTGGCTAGCTACTTGTACAGTGATAATGTCCGGCGGGTGATGCGAGTGGCCGAGTCGCTGCAGTTTGGCATGGTTGGTGTCAATGAAGGCATTATCTCTACCGCCGTCGCCCCGTTTGGCGGCATTAAGAGTTCGGGGCTGGGTCGTGAAGGCGGCCAGGAAGGGTTGGACGATTATCTGGAAACCAAATACTTGTGCTTTGGAAGCTAATGATGTTGATGACTTCCCTACCATAAAATTGATCCCGTTTGTGATTGTTTGTTAGCAATTACTGATATACTGCCCAGCGAGTTGTAAACATGGAAAGGTTTTGCAGTTATGACCCCTCGAAATAGCGGTGCGCAGGCTAAACCCATCAAGGTGCAAGCCGCGGATCCTCGCAAGCTCGATCGCTTCAATCCCCGTAATCGGATTTATGTCCGAAAGTCTTCAGGCCAATGGACCACCCTGCGACGAAAGATGGGCTGGGTGTTCATGCTGTTTTTCCTGTTGCTGCCCTGGATCCCTTGGGGAGACCGTCCTGCCGTATTGTTTGAGCTGGCGGAGCGCAAGTTCTATGTCTTCGGCCTGGTGATTTGGCCTCAGGATCTGCTGTTGCTGGCATTCCTGTTTATGATTGCTGCGTTTGCCCTGTTCTTCTTTACCACCTACCTGGGACGGGTGTGGTGTGGTTACACCTGCCCGCAAACCATCTGGACCTTTATGTTCATCTGGGTCGAGGAGAAGATTGAGGGGGCACGCAACAAGAGGATGAAGCTGGATAAGGCGCCCTGGAGTGTCGAGAAAGCCTGGAAGAAAACCGCCAAACATGGCAGTTGGCTGGCGATGTCCTTGTTGACCGCCCTCACCTTTATCTCCTTCTTTACGCCGGCTACGGAGCTGTACCCGAATTTCTTTACTGGCAACGCCAGTGGCAGCGTCTATTTCTGGGGCGCCTTCTTTACCCTGGCCACCTATGGCAATGCCGGTTGGATGCGAGAGATCATGTGCCTGCATATGTGCCCCTATGCCCGTTTTCAATCGGTGATGTTCGACAAGGACACCTACTCGGTGGGTTACAACGCCAGTCGCGGTGAGCAGCGTGGCCCCCGGGGCCGCAAGCAGAACCCGAAAGAGATGGGGCTGGGTGACTGCATTGACTGCAACCTGTGTGTGCAGGTGTGTCCCACCGGCATCGATATTCGTAATGGTCTTCAATATGAGTGCATTAACTGTGGTGTCTGTGTCGAGACCTGTGATGACGTGATGGTGAAGATGGGGTATGACAAGGGACTGATCAGCTACACCACCGAGCGGCAACTCGAGGGTGGAACCAGCAACGTAATGCGCCCGAAACTGGTGGGTTACGGCAGCGCCTTGCTGGTGATGTGTATCGCCTTTGTGGCCATGGTGGGTGCCATCAAGCCACTGGAGGTCGATGTGATTCGCGATCGCAATATGCTGTTCCGGGAAACGAATGAAGGGCTGATTGAAAACGTCTATACCCTGAAACTGCTGAATAAGAGTGAACTGCCGGTGGTATTTAATCTGGCGGTGACCGGTCTGGAGGAGTATCAATGGGGTGGCCCCCGAGAGGTGACCGTCGGTGGTGGTGAGGTGGCCAGCATTCCTGTGTCGGTCGCCATTGATCCTTACTACATTAAAGACCCGGTGACGGACATCGACTTTGTTGTGACCGCAGAAGTGGCTTTTGAAACTGTCTCGGATCATCAAAGCTCACGTTTCATCGGCACTGGCGGCCGGTAAATACACGAAAACTGTATAAAAACGGGCCTTGTGCCCGTTTTTTATTCGTATGGAATGTTTTTCTAAATTATCCCTTGCGAAACCAAATCCACTCCCTATAATGCCTTCCCTGTCGACGGGGCACAGCGGCTTACTTCGTTAAGCACTGAGCAACAATTCGACACTCGGAAAAGCCTTTGAAAATAACGCTTGACGGGGATTGAGGAAAGCGTAAGATACGCAGCCTCAGCAACGGGAACCACGGTTCGGTTGCAACGTTCTTTAACAATTAGTCAGACAATCTGTGTGGGCACTCGCGCAGGATTGATATCTCATATATCAATGTTGCACTGAGTGACTATAACAAGTTAATTCAGTAATTCATTGAGTCGAAGTTTTCGGACTTCAAAAAACTTTTTAATTGAAGAGTTTGATCATGGCTCAGATTGAACGCTGGCGGCAGGCCTAACACATGCAAGTCGAGCGGAAACGACAACAAAGATTCTTCGGATGATTTGTTGGGCGTCGAGCGGCGGACGGGTGAGTAATGCTTAGGAATTTGCCCAGTCGAGGGGGATAACCATTGGAAACGATGGCTAATACCGCATACGCCCTACGGGGGAAAGAGGGGGATGCTTCGGCACCTTTCGCGATTGGATAAGCCTAAGTGAGATTAGCTAGTTGGTGAGGTAAAGGCTCACCAAGGCGACGATCTCTAGCTGGTTTGAGAGGATGATCAGCCACACTGGAACTGAGACACGGTCCAGACTCCTACGGGAGGCAGCAGTGGGGAATATTGCACAATGGGCGCAAGCCTGATGCAGCCATGCCGCGTGTATGAAGAAGGCCTTCGGGTTGTAAAGTACTTTCAGCGAGGAGGAAAGGTTAGTAGTTAATACCTGCTAGCTGTGACGTTACTCGCAGAAGAAGCACCGGCTAACTCCGTGCCAGCAGCCGCGGTAATACGGAGGGTGCGAGCGTTAATCGGAATTACTGGGCGTAAAGCGCATGCAGGCGGTTGATTAAGCGAGATGTGAAAGCCCCGGGCTTAACCTGGGAACTGCATTTCGAACTGGTCAACTAGAGTCTTGTAGAGGGAGGTAGAATTTCAGGTGTAGCGGTGAAATGCGTAGAGATCTGAAGGAATACCAGTGGCGAAGGCGGCCTCCTGGACAAAGACTGACGCTCAGATGCGAAAGCGTGGGGAGCAAACAGGATTAGATACCCTGGTAGTCCACGCCGTAAACGATGTCTATTAGGAGTCTGTGCCCTTGAGGCGTGGGTTCCAAAGCTAACGCATTAAATAGACCGCCTGGGGAGTACGGCCGCAAGGTTAAAACTCAAATGAATTGACGGGGGCCCGCACAAGCGGTGGAGCATGTGGTTTAATTCGATGCAACGCGAAGAACCTTACCATCTCTTGACATCCACGGAAGCTTAGGGAGACCTGAGTGTGCCTTCGGGAACCGTGAGACAGGTGCTGCATGGCTGTCGTCAGCTCGTGTTGTGAAATGTTGGGTTAAGTCCCGCAACGAGCGCAACCCTTGTCCTTAGTTGCCAGCACGTAATGGTGGGAACTCTAGGGAGACTGCCGGTGATAAACCGGAGGAAGGTGGGGACGACGTCAAGTCATCATGGCCCTTACGAGATGGGCTACACACGTGCTACAATGGTCGGTACAAAGGGTTGCCAGCTAGCGATAGTGAGCCAATCCCATAAAGCCGGTCGTAGTCCGGATTGGAGTCTGCAACTCGACTCCATGAAGTCGGAATCGCTAGTAATCGTAGATCAGAATGCTACGGTGAATACGTTCCCGGGCCTTGTACACACCGCCCGTCACACCATGGGAGTGGGCTGCAAAAGAAGTGGGTAGTTTAACCGTTCGCGGAGGACGCTCACCACTTTGTGGTTCATGACTGGGGTGAAGTCGTAACAAGGTAGCCCTAGGGGAACCTGGGGCTGGATCACCTCCTTACGAAACAGATACGGTTTTGCGTTGAGTGTTCACACAGATTGTCTGAAATCATCCTAACGGATGATTTTGGCGTTTTTGCTTATGGCAAAAACTTGCTCTTTAACAATTTGGACAAGCTGATAAATTTCTCGAGATATTTGCAATTTTTGCAAGTGCCTTGAATATCTGGCGATAAATTAACGTATTGGTTGTTTAATCGATTAATACAAACTCAAAATCCGGTATTGCGCCGAGATTTGGTTTCCAGTTGAGAAGAAGCTTGAGCGAGCAAGGGAGTTAACGTCCGTTAATGACCGCCGCGAGCGAAAGGTTCGACGAAAAATGGGAAGCAAAGATCAAGCAAGACCCATTGGGGTTGTATGGTTAAGTGACTAAGCGTACACGGTGGATGCCTAGGCAGTCAGAGGCGATGAAGGACGTAGTAACTTGCGATAAGCGATGATTAGGCAGTAACAGCCACTTGAGTCATCGATTTCCGAATGGGGAAACCCGGCCACGTAAGTGGTCACTGTGCACTGAATACATAGGTGTATGGAGCGAACCAGGGGAACTGAAACATCTAAGTACCCTGAGGAAAAGAAATCAATTGAGATTCCCTAAGTAGCGGCGAGCGAACGGGGATTAGCCCTTAAGCGTAGAGGGTGTTAGTGGAACGGTCTGGAAAGTCCGGCGATACAGGGTGATAGCCCCGTACACGAAAACTAACTTTACGTGAAATCGAGTAGGACGGGACACGTGATATCTTGTCTGAACATGGGGGGACCATCCTCCAAGGCTAAATACTCCTGACTGACCGATAGTGAACCAGTACCGTGAGGGAAAGGCGAAAAGAACCCCTGTGAGGGGAGTGAAATAGAACCTGAAACCGTGTACGTACAAGCAGTGGGAGCCGACTTGTTCGGTGACTGCGTACCTTTTGTATAATGGGTCAGCGACTTACATTTTGTAGCGAGGTTAACCGCATAGGGGAGCCGTAGGGAAACCGAGTCTTAACTGGGCGAATGAGTTGCAAGGTGTAGACCCGAAACCCGGTGATCTATCCATGAGCAGGTTGAAGGTTGGGTAACACCAACTGGAGGACCGAACCCACTAATGTTGCAAAATTAGGGGATGACTTGTGGATAGGGGTGAAAGGCCAATCAAACCGGGAGATAGCTGGTTCTCCTCGAAAGCTATTTAGGTAGCGCCTCGTATCTCACCATTGGGGGTAGAGCACTGTTAAGGCTAGGGGGTCATCCCGACTTACCAACCCTTTGCAAACTCCGAATACCAATGAGTGCAATTACGGGAGACACACGGCGGGTGCTAACGTCCGTCGTGGAGAGGGAAACAACCCAGACCGCCAGCTAAGGTCCCAAAGTTCTAGTTAAGTGGGAAACGATGTGGAAAGGCTCAGACAGCCAGGATGTTGGCTTAGAAGCAGCCATCATTTAAAGAAAGCGTAATAGCTCACTGGTCGAGTCGGTCTGCGCGGAAGATGTAACGGGGCTAAACTAGACACCGAAGCTGCGGATGCACACTTGTGTGCATGGTAGAGGAGCGTTCTGTAAGCGGTTGAAGGTGTGTCGAGAGGCATGCTGGACGTATCAGAAGTGCGAATGCTGACATGAGTAACGTTAAAGCGGGTGAAAAACCCGCTCGCCGGAAGACCAAGGGTTCCTGTCCAACGTTAATCGGGGCAGGGTGAGTCGACCCCTAAGGCGAGGCCGAAAGGCGTAGTCGATGGGAAACGGGTTAATATTCCCGTACTTCTTCTTACTGCGATGGAGTGACGGAGAAGGCTAGGCCAGCGCACTATCGGATGTGCGTTTAAGGTTGTAGGCTGTGTGTTTAGGCAAATCCGGACACACATTAGGCTGAGAGCTGATGACGAGGTGCTACGGCACTGAAGTGGTTGATGCCATGCTTCCAGGAAAAACTTCTAAGCTTCAGGTAAGAAGGAATCGTACCCCAAACCAACACTGGTGGTCAGGTAGAGAATACCAAGGCGCTTGAGAGAACTCGGGTGAAGGAACTAGGCAAAATGGTACCGTAACTTCGGGAGAAGGTACGCCGCTGACGGTGATGGACTTGCTCCTAAGCTGTTGGCGGTCGCAGATACCAGGTGGCTGCAACTGTTTATCAAAAACACAGCACTGTGCAAACTCGTAAGAGGACGTATACGGTGTGACGCCTGCCCGGTGCCGGAAGGTTAATTGATGGGGTTATTCTTCGGAAGAAGCTCTTGATCGAAGCCCCGGTAAACGGCGGCCGTAACTATAACGGTCCTAAGGTAGCGAAATTCCTTGTCGGGTAAGTTCCGACCTGCACGAATGGCGTAATGATGGCCACGCTGTCTCCACCCGAGACTCAGTGAAATTGAAATTGCGGTGAAGATGCCGTATACCCGCGGCTAGACGGAAAGACCCCGTGAACCTTTACTACAGCTTGGCACTGAACATTGACCCTACATGTGTAGGATAGGTGGGAGGCTTTGAAACCATGTCGCTAGATGTGGTGGAGCCGACCTTGAAATACCACCCTTGTAGTGTTGATGTTCTAACTTAGGCCCCTGAATCGGGGTTGAGGACAGTGCCTGGTGGGTAGTTTGACTGGGGCGGTCTCCTCCCAAAGAGTAACGGAGGAGCACGAAGGTTGGCTAAGTATGGTCGGACATCATACGGTTAGTGCAATGGCATAAGCCAGCTTAACTGCGAGACAGACACGTCGAGCAGGTACGAAAGTAGGTCATAGTGATCCGGTGGTTCTGCATGGAAGGGCCATCGCTCAACGGATAAAAGGTACTCCGGGGATAACAGGCTGATACCGCCCAAGAGTTCATATCGACGGCGGTGTTTGGCACCTCGATGTCGGCTCATCACATCCTGGGGCTGAAGTCGGTCCCAAGGGTATGGCTGTTCGCCATTTAAAGTGGTACGCGAGCTGGGTTCAGAACGTCGTGAGACAGTTCGGTCCCTATCTGCCGTGGGCGTTTGAGAATTGAGAGGAGCTGCTCCTAGTACGAGAGGACCGGAGTGGACGAACCTCTGGTGTTCCGGTTGTCACGCCAGTGGCATTGCCGGGTAGCTAAGTTCGGAATCGATAACCGCTGAAAGCATCTAAGCGGGAAGCGAGCCTCAAGATGAGTTCTCACTGGGACTTTAAGTCCCCTGAAGGGCCGTGGAAGACTACCACGTTGATAGGCAAGGTGTGTAAGCGTTGTGAGGCGTTGAGCTAACTTGTACTAATGACCCGTGAGGCTTAACCATACAACACCCAATGGGTTTTGATATCCCAGATAGTTAAGCGCTTGCAAGAATGCAAACGAGAAAATCAGCTTGTGCGAATTGATACAGTTTTTGTCTGACGACAATAGCGCTGTGGCCCCACCTGATCCCATGCCGAACTCAGAAGTGAAACACAGTAGCGCCGATGGTAGTGTGGGAGTTCCCATGTGAGAGTAGGTCATCGTCAGGCGCCAAATCCAAGAAAGCCCGTCGCTAACGCGACGGGCTTTTTTCGTTTCTAATCCGCTGCTGGCAACCATCCCTGGTGATCCCTCCTGTCGCCGTCCCTAGCTCCACCTTCCTCGGCTGCGATGCTGCGCATCGGTCCTAGCTCGCCCCTCGGCGCGATGGCAGGGTGGCGGTGTTGGAGAGAGTCCATGTGAGACTTGGTCATCGTCAGGCTCCCATTAAGAGAAAAGCCCGTTCCGAAAGGAACGGGCTTTTTTCGTTTTTATGGTTTTAAAAGCCACTGGGTACCCGCGTGCGCGGGCACGACGGAGGGTCGTAGTTGACGCTTTGCGAACTTGATGCAGATGGCGACCACTAACCCTGCTGCCCGCACAACTCTTCAACCGTGTCGCCCTTGCGAACGCGAGGGGCCAGTGTCTTTGATTTGAGTACGGTGAATGAAAGCCACTGGGTACCCGCGTTCGCGGGCACGACGGGGTCGTAGTTGACGCTTTGCGAACTTGATGCAGATGGCGACCACTAACCCTGCCGCCCGCACAACTCTTCAACCGTGTCGCCCTTGCGAACGCGAGGGCCCAGTGTCTTGGTTTTGAGAACGGTGAATGAAAGCCACTGGGTACCCGCGTGCGCGGGCACGACGGAAGGATGGTTGAGTTTGGTGTGGTAACGATCAGCATCGAGCTCTACCGATACCTCAATCACTGCTCAGTTAGCACCACTCCTCCCCATTAGCACCGTCGTCCTTGCGAACGCGAGGGGCCAGTGTCTTTGGTTGTGGTTGGGTGAAATGAAAAGCCACTGGATTCTCGCCTGCGCAAGAATGACGAAAGGCAAAGCCGCTGGGTACCCACTTACGCTGCTGCATGGCGACTGGATTCTTTACTGCTTCACTGCTTAGCACTTCGAATCGGCGCAATACTAACGCCATGGTCTGGCGATTGATTCAGATTCAATGACGCTCAATTCACTGCTGCATGCATTATAAATACTGCTTTACTCCCAAATGAATCTCAGTTAAAAATGTACTCCTTATGGTGAGTTTTTGTGCAACGGATCACGTTAGAGAGGGCGAAGAAGGTAAAGCGATTGAGCGCTTTATCTGCTCGCACCCGACTCTCTATGGCGACCAACTTTATCCTGCTTTTGATCTGCGATTGCTGCATCAATACATTGAGCAGCAGCTTGGCTGTGCTTGGGCACAGCGGCTGCTGGATGCCATTGGTATTACCGCGACCGAGCTGTCTGTACGTCAATTTGTGCTGGCATGGCAAGTACTTAAAGCCATGGCGTTGGCCAGTGAATGGTTGCCGGGTTCGTTGGCGGGTTTTCATTTTGGCGCCACCTTTCGACCTGAGCATCTGCAGGGATTGCAGCGGCCTTTAGCGGGCTGTGAGACCTTGGGGCAAGTGTATGAGTTGGTACGCAGTAACCCTAACCTGGTGGGCAGCTTTACTGACAACATCGAGACTCTGTCGGCTCGAGTGATGGAAGTCAGATCGGTGAATGTCAGCAACATCGATACTGACACCATGACCTTTTTGTTTCAGCAGGGGCTGAGTTCGATGCTGAGTGTGGCTCGAATGCTGACGAATCGCCCTATCCCGCTGCTTGGAGTCTTTATGGGATGCCCCGGCCCGAATCGTGCCGAGCACCTGGCCCTGGAACGCGCTCTGGGGTGTCGCATCGAGTTCGGGGCCGATTTTTTTGGCTGGCGCCTGGACACCGCAATTCTGAGTTACCCCATTACCTGGCATCCCTCCGCCAGGGGGTTGGCCAGTGATGAGGTGGCCGACGATGAAACCGACTCGTTGATCAATGACATTCTGGAACTGTTGCTGCCTTGCAACTACGGATTTCCAACGCTGGAGCAGGTGGCCGAAGCGCTGCAGCTGTCGAGCCGGACATTGAGGCGTCGCCTGTCTGCCATTGGTACCTCCTACCAGAAGATACTCAATCAGGTTCGCTGCCAGTTGGCCATTGATCGATTTCAGGCCGGAGAGCGCTGCATCGATACCATTGCCGAACAGTTGGGCTTTAATGAAACCTGTAACTTCCGCCATGCCTTTAAGCGCTGGACCGGTAAGGCGCCCGGCGAGTTTATGACCGGGCTGCCAGTTCATCGCACAACCCTCTCCTGACGTTTATCCGCAACTGCCCAATGACGCTGGCAGGCTGTCTATCCATTGTCGAATCAGGGCTATCGCCTCGGTATGAGCCAGGCTTCGACCCACCATCGGCATTTTGTCTTTAGGCTCGGTTAGTTCCATTCGGTAAGGCAGGATGGAGTCCAGGCCATTGCCTGGCAGCAGATCGTAGTCCAACCCTCGGGGACCACCGTCCCAGCCTGGTGGCTGTTTGCAGATGCCATAACTGCTCTGGGTGTGATCCTCATAAAATCCCAGCCTCAGTCCTGAAATGCTGGCGTGGCCTTGCTTCTGATGGCAGTGGGCACAGTTGATGTCCAGATAGCCTTTGACTCTCTGAGTCAGGTCGGCGTTGCTGTCCAGCAGAGCCGGTGCTCGCGCGATGGTATTGGCGGCTGGCAGGCCGGCAAGCAGTCCGCTTTGTTGCCAGCGCAGTAGCTGTGAGCTTTGCTGTTCAGGGACATTAAGTAGATGGGCTTTGAGTCCGATGGGGCTGATGCGACTGCTGCCGTCGTCATCAATGAGCTGGTGGCACAACTTGCATTCCACCCGGCTGGGAATTTGATAGAGGAAATTCAGAGTCTGTTCATTGTGCGTCATGGTATGGGCCACGGCGGCGCCACTGCTGATCAGCCTGGCCTGGCCCTGCTGCCATTGATACGGCAGGGTGGTCCAGCCGGTGGCGCGGTGGATCAGCAGCCGGGTTTCTATCAGTACCTGGTTCTCGGCGCCGGTAAGACTGCTGTCAAAGGGCAGGGCGAAGGTCTTCACCAGTACGCTGCCGACAGGAAGATCGAAGGCGCTTTGAGGCTGGTATTGAATCTGCTGCCCCTGAGGCAGAAACAGAAACCGGTATTTAGAGGCGTAATCGGAGAACAGCTGTGTGGTCAACCGGTATGCTTGCCCCGGGGGCGTCGGCGCCTGAGTCGGGATGGCAGAATCCACAAACAGGCCGTAGTCCTCAAGGTGAGGGCAATCGCTGTTCATCAGTGCTGGCCAATTGACGGTGCCAGCACTGCCTTGATCGCAGGGCGAGGCACTGACCGGCGGGTCTGGTTGTGGTGCTGGCGTTACGTCGGGGGCATTGCCGCTGCCACCGCCACAACCCAGTAGTAGAGCAGCCAATAGGATACAGAATAGAAATGTCATGGAGGCGATCCTGAGTGTGAAGGGGCGGAGCCGGGGGCCCGGCTCCGCACAGAGGTTAATTACTGCAGTCGCGCTCCGGAAGGCGGCTGATCCACTCGTGGATCAGTGCCACGCCCTCCTGGTGAATCAAGGCCCGGCCAATCTCCGGCATGCGGTCACCAGGCTCATCGCTGTCCATGCGATAGTGAAGGATTGATTCCTCTGGTTTGCCGGGGACCACGTCGTAACCCAGGTTGCCGCCGCCATAGGCAATGGGTTGCTTACAGGTACCGTGTGAGTAGCCGTTGTCCTCGTCGTAGGCGCGCCAGTATTCCAACTTCAGACCGGTGTTGGAGGCATTCCCCTCGGGGCGATGGCAGTGGGCGCAGTTGATGTCCAGATAGCCCTTAGCCAAGGCCATTACCTGGTCGTCACTCAGAGCAGACAACTGGTCACTCATGCTGTCATCGAAGGCGGGTACTGAGGTGATGCTACTCAGGTCATCCGGTACGCCGGACAGAATGCCATGGCTGACCCACTTACTCAGTTGGTTGGCGTTGCCGTCGGCATAGGCATAGGTCTGATTGAGAAAACGCGCCTTGGGGCCGATGGGGGCGAACTTGAATTGCCCCTGGTCGTTCTCAAGCTGGTGACATTGCTTACACTCGGCAATGTTGGGCACCTTGTAATTGAAGTTATGGCTTTCGCCATTGTGCACCAGGGTCTGAGCGGAGTTGTTGCCTGGCTTGGCCAGCACGGCATCGGTTTTATCGGCGTTCCAGACGAAAGGCAGGGCCGTCCAGCCGGTGGCGCGGTGGATTAGCAGGCGGGTCTCAATCAGGGTTTCGTTGGCCAACCCTCGGATGCTGGTGTCCGCCGGCAGGGCAAAGGTCTTCACCAGTACCGAACCGACCGGGAACTTGAACGATTCCTGGGCACTGAAACTGGCCTTTTCTCCTTCGGGGACGAAGACGTAACGATACTTGGAGGCGTAGTCGGTGAACAATGGGCTGTTGAGGTCGTAGGGTAATCCGGAACCATTGGTGCTGCCGGCCGGGTTGGTGGCATCGGCAAACAGGTTGTACTCTGACAGCTGGCTGCAGTTGGCTCCCAACAGCGCGTCCCAGTTGACGTTGTCGGAGTCGGCAACACACAAACTCAGATCGCCGTCGCCCACCAGACCGCCATCGCCGTTGCCACTGTCGTCGTCGTCGGCAATGACGTTGCCACCGTCGCAGCCAGCGACATTGTCATCAATGCCACAGCCGAAGATCTCACCATTAAAGGTGACGGTGTGAACCGGCAAACTGGTTTGCTCACAGTTCATCAGGTTGGCCTGCTCCGCCTCGAACAATACAGCCGGGGCATTGGGGTTCTGGCCATCGTACAGCTGGCCATAACTGGCACCGGTGTTATTGGCGGCACAGACGTTGTCACTGCCGTCGCTGGCGAAGGGAAGTTCGCCCAGGTTGTAGCCCTGTGGCCCGGCGGCGCCGCTGTTGGCCATGGCTTCACCGAGGCCATCGTAGAGGATGGCCGGGAAGGCGCCGTGATAACCCATGTAGGCGGCGATGATGTCGGTGATTAGGTAGCCATTGGGGTTGGCGCCGGCGTTGCTGATGGTGTTGTCATGCACATAGGCATTGCGGGGCACGGCGCGCCAGCCGTCGGCAATGGGTTGGCCCGGTTGGCCGTAGTTCTGTACGAAGCTGTTGAGATCCGGTTCGGCGATGAAGAAGCTCGACAGGGTGATGGCCATGGTGTCGTGGTCGCTGATGTCGTTATTGAAGATCTCGACATCGTCGGTGGACAACACAATGATACCGGTCCCCGGTGGCACAATGTGTACCCCGGCCGGGTTGGCGCTGGCATTGGCAAAATTCTCGGTGTTGTTACGGTAGACTTTGTTGTTGAACACCCGCACGCTGGAGCCATAGTGCTGATTGCCGATCGGCAGATCAAACACCAGGATGCCGCCGGTGTTGTCGAAGGCCTCGTTGTTATAGACGTCGGCGTATTTGGAGTTTTCGATCTCGATGCCGGCGACGTTCAGTTCGGCGATGTTGTTGCGCACAACGATGTACTCAGACTGGCCGACATAGATGCCGGCGTCGGCGCTGCCTCGAACGTAGGTGTCTTCAATCAGAATGTTGCGACATTCGACCGGGTAGAGGCCATAGGCACCATTGTCTGGCCCGACGTCGCCGTGCCAGATGGTGGCCAGGTCCCTGAGAATGATGCCGTTGGTGTTCTTCAATTTGATGCCGTTGTTCTTGGCTTCGTTGACCGATAGATCGCTGATGGTGATGTCCAGGGCATTCTGCACAAACACGCCATCACCGGAGTCGGCGTCGCTGAAATCGAGAATGGTCTTATCGCGACCATAGCCCATGATGGTGACGTTCTTGGCAAAATTGCCATCGCCGTCGACATCGCCGTCAAATTGCAGGGTTGAGGTGATGCTGAACTCCCCCTCTGGTAGCACGATGACGCTGTCGCTGCTGGCGTTAATAAAGGCATTCTGAATGCGTTGAGTCAGATTCTCTCCGGCTTCAACAAACACCGCGCCTTCAGGAAACTCCGGCCCTGCAGGTGGATCCGGTTGCTCTACCACTACGGGGTCATCATCGCTGCCGCAGCCTCCCAATCCCATCATCAATGCTGTGGCCAGCATGGCCGGTTTCAGCCAAAGGTGCTTCTGCCCCATCGTAACGCTCCTCATTGTTACATTGTTGTTATGAGTAACTAGATTCGAACGTCCGTTTACCAAAGGCAATGTGCGATCTGGCCATCGATGACTCAGGCGGCCCTGAAACTGGGGAGATTTTTAGGCTGAATTATTTCCTTAGGGAACACAAACTGTGGCGATTTAAGGTCTATTCGCAGGATTGTCTTGCAGAGTTCGATCTTAACAACATTTGTCGGTGTCCTGATTTTTCTCTTAATCCCGATCGGTTTTGATCAGCCCACAGGCTTTGGCAACCGATTGGCGGCTGATTTTGAGGCCATACTGGGTTAGGTCGGATGGCCAGGAGAGGTAACGTCGGGGCCGCTTAAAACGAGCCAGTCTTGGTGCCAGGAAGTGCTCCAGCTCTGAGGCGGACGGCAGGGCTTCCCGGCACTGTAAGACGGCCACCGGAAGGCACCCAAACTCCGGGTTGGACTCGGGAAAGACCAGTGCGTCCTGAATCTCTGGATGTTGCTTCAGTGCTGCCTCAATCTCTTCTGGCTGCACGTTTTCACCACCGCAGATGAACATGTTATCGGCTCGGCCCAGGATCTCCAGTTGCCCCTGAGACCAGCGGCCGCGATCTTTAGTGTGAAACCAGCCGTCGTCGTCAAACGGGGTCTGCAGTTGCCCCTGGTGGTAGTACCCCAGAAAACGGGTGGCGCCCCGAACCTCGATGATCCCCTCACGAAGCCGCAGCTGGCGCTGTGGCAGTAGCTGGCCGGACAGGCCTTGATCATTGGCCGGTCCGGTGGTGACCTGAGAGGCCATTTCGGTCAGTCCGTAGCTGGTGAAGGCCAGAACCGGGTGGGCATCGAGTTGGCTCAGCAGTGAGGCTGGCATTGGCCCCCCACCGAGCAGTAGCACTTTCAACCCGGCCATCAGCGAGCGGCAGTCGTCGGCGTTGAGCATTCTTGCCAGCTGAGTGGCCACCAGTGACAGGTGAGTCACCGGTTGCTCCCTGAGGGTGTCGAGTAAATCCCGCTGCCGCGGCAGTACCAGTGTGGCCCCGGCACTCAGGCAACGAAACACAATCGCCAGTCCGCCAATATGGAACATCGGCAGTGAGGCCAGCCAGCGGTCGCCCGCTTGCAAGGGGATGCACTGTGCCGATCCGGTTGCTGAGGCCAGGTGGTTGGCCAGGGAATGCATGGCTGCCTTGGGGAATCCAGAAGAGCCCGAGGTCAGGATCAGGCTCACCGGCGCCTGATCGTCGCTGAGTGGCGACGACTCTGGGGCGGTGATGGTGCCGGTGTCTGGCAGAGTCAGTGCGGACACCTTGCCAACCGGTTTTCCTTCAGTGGTCCAAACGAATCGGGCATCGATCTGTTGCAGCAGTTGTTGCAGTTGTTGTTCTGGAAACCGGGGAGACAGGGGGGCAAATACGGCGCCCAGACGAATGCAGGCCAGTTGCAGCAGAATTAGGCTCAGGCTGGTGTTGTCGATGGCGGCCAGGTGGCTGCCACGGTTAACCCCCTGCGACTTGAGGCTGGCTTCGACCTGAGAGACCCGTTGATGCAAGGTGCGGTAATTGATGGCCGTACCGGCGTGATCAATGGCGATTCGGTCAGGGAAGCGGGCGGCACCGGTTGCCGCCAGGCAGGGGATTATGGCCATAGCGGCGTCAACTGTTGCAGAGACAGGCAGGGCGTGTCGGATCGCTGCGGTAGCAGCAGGTCCTGCTGCAGTGCGTCCAGGGTGTCGATGCCCGGGGCCTGATCCGGGGTTAACTCAGCGGCCAGTTGACCGATGGCGGTCAGGCCGACGTTGGTTTCAAAACTGGAAGAGAGTGTGACTTGGACGCCGTCCAGTTCCGCCTGTTCAACCAACCGTTGCAGGGTGGCGATGTCGCCAATCAAGGTCGGTTTCAGTACCAGGGCTTTGACGCCGGCGATGAATTGGTAATGGTAATCCGGTTGCTGCGTGGTTTCATCCAGGGCCAGCGGCAGCCCGAATTGGCTCACTAGGCGCAGGTTGTCGTCGAGGCTGGCGGTGGGTTCCTCGATGTAATCCACCCGATCCAACGGGATGGCGGCGATGAAGTCCTCGGCTTGCTCTCGGCTCCAGCGTTGGTTGGCGTCGAGACGGAAGCGGCAATTGGGGTTGGCCGCCAGTAATTGGTAGATCAGTCGGACCTCTTGCTCAACCGGGCGTCGAGCCACCTTCAGCTTGAGGGTGGCTGCGCCAGTGGCGGCGGCCACAATCTGTTCATCGTTGCCGGTGAGCAGCGGGTATGGGGAGCTGACTCGCCTCGGACGGGGTTGCTGCAGCTGCCATAGGGCGCAACTGACGCCGAATCGAACCGATGCCAGTGTGGCGCCATCGTCCAGTACGCCGCTTTGACACAGTGCCGGTAACAGCGCCAGCGTCTGCTGCTGGGCCTGCTCCAGGGTTTCGGTGGAAAATTGTGGCAAGGGGGCAATCTCACCCAGCCCGGTTCGGCCATCGGCTTGCAGTTGCAGGATCAGGCCTTCACGGCGGTTCAGGGTCTGCCCTTTGAAGTCGATGGCAGAGTGGAACGGAATGGCGTAGCGATGCAAACTCGCGCTGATCATGGCGGTCCTAATGACGGTAACGGGTCAGGATGGTGTTGATTGTATCAAGAAAAGCGTCGTGGTTGGCGGCGTGGACATTGTGCCCGCCTGGCATGGGGTGCAGTTCGGTAATCCAGCCCTGTTGCAGCAACTGCTGCCCGAGGGAGAGGAACTTCGCATCCTGCTGGCCGCAGAGGTAGTGCACTGGCAACGACAGAGACGCCAGCAGTGGCCGAAGATCTTGCTGATGCCCCAGGCTGGTGCTCAGATAACAGGCGCCCAGGTTGGGGCCATGGTTATGGCTGCGGGCTTGAATCATGGTGGTTCGGGCGGAGGCGCTCAAGCTGGCGAATACCGGTTGTTGGTACCAGTGCATGAGAAAGTCCTGGATGGGCGCCTGGGTCAGGCGGCGGTGCCAGCGGCCATCGGCCTGGAGTCGCTGCTGGCGCGCTTCGGTGCACGTCAGCCCGGGGTGGGCGGACTCGAGTAGCAGGCTAAGCAGCTTCTGTGGGCAGTGCTGGGCCAGGTGCAGGGCAACCCGGCCTCCCAGAGAGTACCCCAGCAGATGGTAGCGATGGACGCCGAGCCGGTTCAGACTGGCCTCGATGGCCCGACACAATGGCAGGAACCCGGGGACCTCGGTCAGGGCGCAGTCACGGCTGCGCCCGTGACCAGGCAGATCTAAGGTAATGCAGTAATAGTGCTGGGCCAGGTCGGCAATCAGTGGCAGCCAATCTTCTCCGCTGCCGAGGAAGCCGTGCAGCAGCACCAGCGCCGGATTATCGGGGCTACCGTGGCATTCAGTGTGCAGCTGCATCTTGAACCTGAGTGGCCAGATCCATCAGCAGTTGCGCCGATTGTTCCGAAGGCAGCGTGAGTTCAATCAGGCTGGCGCCGGGGTGTTGCAGTGCCAGTCGCAGTGCCTTATCGAAGTGCTCGAGGCTGTCCGGATTGCTGTAGGGCAGGCCGAACTGGGTGGCTGCCCCCGCAAACTGCAGGCCGTGCCCCAGGCGATAGTAATCCCGACGCAGGGTGTCATTGGGGACAGGCAACAGATTGAAGATGCTGCCACCGTCGTTGTTGATGGCGATGATCACCATCGGGGTCGAGCAATCCCGGGCAACCGCCAATGAGTTGAGATCGTGCAGCAGCGACAGATCGCCGATGGCCAGAACGGTCGGTTTGCCAGTACCACGACTGACGCCGACCGAGGTAGCCAACAGGCCATCAATGCCAGAAGCGCCTCGATTGGTGAACACCGGAGCACTGTCGGCTCGTGGGGCGGCCAGGGTGTCAAACAGCCGAACCGGCAGGCTGTTGCCGATGAACAGCTGCCCCTCTGGCGGCATGACCTGGCTCAGGTGACGTATGGCCGACAGCTCGGTCAGTGGACCGCTCTGGTGCAGGCTGGCGATCAGAGAATCGATTCGGGCGTTGGTGTGCGACAATTGCGGACACCAGGGCGCCTGCGGAGTTTGCGGCCAGGGCTGATTGAGCAGTGCCTGAAGGCTGCCCACAAACACCTGCTTGGGTTTGTGATTGGGATCCAGCCGCTGTGGGTGCGACAGCCAATGCCAATGTTGTCGCCACGGTTGAGCATCGATGAAGCTGAGCAGTCGCTTGGACAAGGTTCTGGCACCAACCACCAGCAGGTGGTCGGCTTCGGCCAGTTGCTGACGGCAATCGGGGCGGTGCAGCAGCTGATCGATGTGATGGATGACGCCAGGAGCCTGCCTTAGCTGCGACTGGCAATCTGCCAGCAGCGGCCACCCCAGCGTCTTCGACAGGGTCAACAGCAGTTGCGGATCCATCTCGGGCGCCAGGGTACCGGCTACGATCACCCCTTTACCCTTGGCAAAATCGCGGCATTGTTGTGGATTTGGCAATGCCTGTTGGCTCAAGTTGGCCAGTGGGCTCCAAGGGGCATCGTTTTGCAGCCACTGGCGAATCGGCGCCAGATAGTCACTGAAATCGCTGCGTTCGGCTTGCGGGTACAGGGGCTCCCGGAACATGCAGTTGACGTGGATGGGGCCATCACTGGTGCCGACAGCATGATCAAGCTGGCTCAGCAGAGCCTGAGGGCCGATGGCCAAGTCCGGGGTAGGCAGATCCACCCGGGTACAGTATTCGGCAAAAATGCCGGGCTGAATGATCGCCTGGTTGGCGCCGCAGCCGATCAATTCTGGAGGTCGATCACCGGTCAGCAGGATCAGTGGCACCTTGGTCAGGCTGGCTTCGATAATGGCCGGGTACAGATTGGCCAGGGCGGTGCCCGAAGTGGTGATGACGGCCACCGGAGTCGCGCTGGATTTGGCCAGGCCCATGGCCATGAAGGCCAGGCCCCGCTCGTCGAAATGGGTGTGGCGGGTTAGCTTGGGGTGCTCGGCTGCGGCCAGCGTCAGGGGGGTGGAACGTGACCCAGGGGCCAGGCAGATGTGTTGAACCCCAAGGCGATGCAACTCTTCCAGCAGCAGTTTCGACCACAGTAGGTTCAGGTCGGCGAGGGTATTGTTGTTCATAGGCCGTTTAAAATTCCCATAACGGTGGCCAGTTTATTTTCCAGTTCTTGCCATTCGGCACTGGGATCGGAATCGGCGACGATGCCGGCTCCGGCAAATAGGTTGATCTGGTTATCGATAAACAGGGCGCTGCGCAGCGCCACGGAAAACTCGCTACCCAGACAGTTAAAGTAGCCGCAGGCACCGGCGTACCAGCCGCGGTTGAAGCCTTCACGTTGGCGAATGAAGGTCATGGCGTTTTCCCGCGGTAACCCGCCCACCGCCGGTGTGGGGTGCAGTGCCTGCAACAACTGCAGGTCGTTTACACCGGTTTTGACTTCCGCCTTGATCGTACGGTGCAGGTGTTGGATGTGGTTCAGTTTTAAAATGGAGGGGCTTTCCTCGGTGCCGACGTAATCGCACAGAGGTTGCAGTTGCTTCTCGATCAACACCCTGACCAGCTGATTTTCGTGTTGGTTCTTGTCATCGTCCAACAGTGCCTGAGCCAGGGCATCGTCCTCTTCCGGGGTAAAGCCTCGCACCGTGGTGCCGGCCAGAGCCTCGGTACTGAGCTCCTGCTGGCGCCGTTGGAACAGCCGCTCTGGTGAACAACTGATAAAAGTGGCGGTCGGCGTCAGCTGAAACCCGTACTGGTAACTGTTGGGGTTGAGTCGCTGCCAGGCGTGCAGGACGGTCCAGGGGTTGGGTTGGTGACTGAGTTGCAATTGGCTTTGCCGAGCCAATACCACCTTGGGGGTGTCGGCGATGAAGTCGGGTTCGGTGACCTGAGTCACCAACTCATGCCAGCGTGCTTCGCCGGGGGTGTCCTGGCGGGACAGGATGTGCCCCGGAGCCAGGGGCGGCAGTGGCTGAATGCGGCACAGGCGCTGCAGACAGTCGTTGGCGTCGCTGAGTTCGTCCAGCCAGCAGTCGGGTTCCCCCTTGAGGTTCAACAGCAACTGGGAGGATTGATCCGTTTGGCGAATTTCCAGCCGCGGCAGAACAAAGGTGGCCTGGCCAAAGGCGGACCACTCGGGCTGTTTGGTATCGAACGCCACCCCGCCATACCAGCGGACACCGGACAGGTTGTGGCTGCAGGCGGTCTGATAGAACTGGCTCAGTTGCTGCTGAGGTTGTTCATCAATGCGAACGCATTGGCACTGGCCCAGTGCTGCTACCTGTTCGCCCTGACTTCGTTGTCGCCAGTAGATTTGCGGCCACTGATTCTGGGCTGCCAACCAGGGCAGCAACAGGGTGGCGTCGATGGTTTCGGTTATCTGAACAACGGCGTGTTCAGGCTGCACATGGGCAAGCTGAGCCAGCCGGGTCTGCATGCGACCGATGGCTGTCGGTAGTGATAGCTTCTCCATCGCAGGGACTCCGAGGGCAAATGGGATTGGTTAACTTGCTGAAAGTAAGATTCGAAGCAGTTTGCTGTCAAGTATCAGCGCGCATTGCGTGATCCAGTCGGCTAACTAATGATCAATTAGTATTGCAGCTCCAATAATGGATGCCAAGCTGGCTGATAAATCTTGTGCGCCTAATTTACCAAGAAACAGGAAGTTCCACACTATTTTGCACAGGGAGTAGACCGCCATTAGCACCAGACCGGAGCGAGTTTGCTGTTGCCAGAACAGCAGCAACAGAGAGGTGATTAAAGTGGTAATCAGCAGTAACACCAGGGTTTGACTGTTGCGACTCTGCTGCAGGAACAGTCGGCTTTCAAAGGCCATGACCTCCGGCAATCGGGTGCGGCGGTGCAGGTGCGGCTGCAGCAGGCCCAGATAGATAAGCAGTGAACAGGCAAACAGCACCATCAGCAGTGGGCGCTGCTGATGGGCACAGACACAGGCCAGCATCAACAGGCTTGGCCGTAATACCAGGCACAGCAATGGGCAGGAGGTTTGTTTTTGGTTCATGGCTATAACAACAGCGGAACGGCAACAACAGGAGGATCTTGTTGTACTCCCTCTGCTGGCGGAGATCCCGTTTAGCGTCACTTTATTGGTAAAAAACGTGAGGTTAACAAGGGTTGTAACTGGGGGTTGTTGCCGAAGTAATCCGCTCGTTGCAGAAAAAACCGCCGCAAGGCGGCAATGTAACCAAATGGTGTCCTGGTTACATTGCGGTTGCGAGTTGAACGGTTAACCCAATGAGGACCAGTGCTGGCAACTGGCCACGGCCCGCTGCCAACCGCGGGTCAGGTTGTGTCTCTGCTCGTCGTCCATGCGATTGTGGAACACTCGGGGTTTGCAGATTTGCTGTGACAGGCCGTCGATGTCACTCCAGAAGCCACAACTTAATCCCGCCAGGTAGGCCGCCCCGGCCGCGGTGGTCTCGGTATTGGCTGGCCGAACCACATCGGCATTGAGAATGTCGGCCTGAAACTGCATCAGAAAGTCATTGGCAGTGGCGCCGCCATCGACTCGAAGCTGCGACAATGGTACACCGGCGTCCTGCTCCATGGCTGTGAGGATGTCCATGGATTGGTAGGCGATGGATTCCAGGGTAGCCCGGACGATGTGATGGCGGTTGCTGCCGCGGGTTAGGCCCACCAGAGTGCCGCGGGCAAAGGGATCCCAGTAAGGAGCGCCCAGGCCGGTGAAGGCCGGTACCAGGTAAGTGCCTTGGGTATCGTCCACCTCCTTGGCCAGTGATTCGGTTTCGGCGGCGGTACGGATCAGCCCCAGTTCATCTCTGAGCCATTGGATGCTGGCTCCGCCCATGAAGACCGATCCCTCCAGGGCGTAGTTGACCTGACCGGGAAAGTTGCAGGCCAGGGTGGTCAGCAGGCCGTGGTTGGAGGAGACCGGCGTCTGGCCGGTGTGCATCAGCAGGAAACAGCCGGTGCCGTAGGTGTTTTTCGCCATGCCGGAGTGATGACAGAATTGGCCAAACAATGCCGCCTGCTGATCACCGGCGACGCCGCTGATGGCCACACAGGCGTTCCCCAGCTGAGCCTGACCGTAGTCGTCGCCACTGGCTTTTACATCTGGCATCAATGAAGCCGGAATATCAAAGGCCTGTAGCAATTCCTCATCCCACTGCTGCGTGTGGATGTTGTACAACATGGTGCGGCTGGCATTGGTGGCATCGGTGGCGTGCACCTTGCCTTGGGTCAGGTTCCAGATCAGCCAGGTATCAACGGTGCCAAAGGCTAATTGTCCTTTCTCTGCCCGCTCGCGGACGCCATCGACGTTGTCCAGAATCCAGCGAATCTTGGTGGCAGAAAAGTAGGGATCCAGCACCAGTCCGGTTTTGGCGCGAACCTCGGTCTCCAACCCTTGCAGTTTCAGTTGAGTACAGAGCTCGGCAGTACGACGACATTGCCAGACGATGGCGTTGTAGACCGGCTGCCCGGTTTGCCGATCCCAGATAATGGTGGTTTCCCTCTGGTTGGTAATGCCGATGGCCGCTACCTGTTGATGGTTGATCCGGCATTTTGCCAGCAGTTCGGTGAGGGTGGCCCGTTGGCTGGCCCAGATTTCGATGGGGTCGTGCTCAACCCACCCCGGCTGGGGGTAGTGTTGCTGAAACTCGCGCTGGGCGGTACCGATGGCGTCGCCCTGTTGATCGAACAGCAGCGCTCGGCTGGAAGTGGTGCCCTGATCCAGAGCGACGATGTATTGGCTAGAGTCGGACATAATTCAATGGCTTAATTGATGATTTATCCATAGTAGCCAGCTGGTCTCAAGAGTGCCAGAGTTCGACCGAAGCTCGCCACCCGGTAGGCTGATGCCTAAGCCGGATCACCGCGTTCGGGATCCGGTTCGGTTGTCGATACGTAGGACTGCAGACAGGCTGGGTAACGGCCTGCCAACCATGTTCCTCATCGAGGGAGAGCGTGATGCGCAACAGTCTTAATTGTCGCACCCTGCTGAGGGTGCACCAGCGAGTGGTGGATCGAGGGCAGTGGTGTGACGGCCGCTACGGCTATCTGGGGCTGTGGGCCTGGAGCGACTTTGATGGCTACACGGCATTTCTGGGGAATGACGATGTGACCCTGAGCGTGTTTTTTCACAACCGCTATCAGTTTGATTACCCAGATTCGGCGGCCTTGGCGCAGTTTCTGGCGGCGGTGGAGTGGGTGGCGGAATTACAATGAGGCTCAAGGCATTGCTGCCCCGGGCTCAGGGGCTGGCGGAGGCAGATCCCAGCGTCAGCAGCTGCCAATGTGAAATAAAAATGAAGCAACTTCATAACGGATAATTTACTGATCTGTATCAAGCAAACTGCCGTCGGAGCGGAGCAGAATGGAGTTAACCACAAGGAGGAATGCGTGATGATAATCCAAGACCATAGCCTGGTTAACGAGTTTCCCGCCCACGTTGAGTTGATCCAGGAGCTCAATCTGTCAGACGACAATTTCCATCAGCTTTATAACCAGTACCACGAACTCGATCGCGAAGTCCGGCGCATCGAAGAGGGGCTGGAAAACACCACCGACGAAGTGCTTGAAGGGATGAAGCTGAAGCGTCTGAACCTGAAAGATCAGTTATTTGAGAGGCTGAAACAGGCCCAAGCCGTCTAAAGAGTCCATTGTTGTTGCAGGGCAGGCTGAGGCTCAGCCTGCTTTGTGTGTCAGCGGGTTCACTCCTCCAGAGTAAAGCCGACCTTCAGAGTGACCTGCCAATAGGCCACCTTGCCATTCTCTACCTGTCCCCGCATCTCGGTTACTTCAAACCAGCGCAGATTGGCGATGGTCTGATGGGCCCGGGCAATGGCGTTGTTGATGGCGTCTTGCATGCTTTCCGATGAGGAGCCCACCAGCTCCAGCTTCTTGTAGGTATGGTTAGACATAGAAGGCTCTCCGAGATCAGGAAAACTGAGTATAGGCAAGGAGAGGCGAACTTGTGCTTTGCTGTCGTTGTCCATAGGATTCAGGAAGGCAACCAGTAACGGGAAACTGAAAATCGATGGGACGATTTCTGTTTGTGATGGCGCTGATAACCGGCGTGTTGGGGTTTGCGGTGTACCAATTGGGCGCCGGAGGTCGATTGGCGGCGGAGTTAAATCGGTCTCACGATGCCGAGGTGATTCTGTACAGTGCCAGTTGGTGTTCCGCCTGCGCCGCAACCCGCCAGTTTCTGACTCAGTCTGGTCAACCGTTTGTTGAGCTGGACATGGAGGACGATCCGGCGGCGGCGCGTGAATTTGCTCAATTCGGCGGCCACGGCATTCCACTGGTGCTGGTGAAAGGCAGTGTCGTTCGCGGTCACCAGCCTGCCGAGTTAACTCGGTTGTTGCGTTGATGGCGGGGGCGCCGGGTTGCGAACCTGGCCAATAACCGGCGTCGGCAGGTCGGTTACTGCTGTAACCCCGCCAACTCGGGTTTTGGTGTACTGCTTAATAAAGGAATCAGTTGCTCAGGCGTGGTTAATCCCCTGAAATAACGAAGATAATGACCCTGCTTGTCGGCAACCAGCAGAATCGGGGTGGCGGGAATGCCGCCCATCTCCCGCTCCAGGGCCCTTGATGCCTGATAGGCTGGTAACGAGACGCCGAGATCAAACAGCGCCCGCTTCAATGCCAATCGGTTGCCGTGAACCCCCAGCATCACCGGGATGAAGCTGTTGTTTTGTTGCTGTTGCAGCTTGTCCAGAATTCGGGCTTGTTTGATGCACCAGCTGCAGTCTGGTTCGAAGAACATCATCACCACTGGCTGGCCAGCCAGGTGAGTGAGATCGGTTACCTCGCCGGAGCGCAGATTCCGGTGTTCAAACTCCAGCAGTTGTGGAGCTTCACTGCTGGCGGTGGCCAGTGCCGGGAGTAACCCCAGCACGGCCACCAACCAGAGACGCCAGAGGGTCAGCATCAGAAGGTGGCTTTCAGGCCAATGTAGGCTTCACGGCCGCGCAGCGGACCGTAGATGTAGCCCACGTCATAGCCGCCTTCGCGTCGGCCCTGAGCGTCGGGTTCACCGGCATCGTAGAACAGTGGCGTGTCTTCATCACCGGCCTGGGTGTAGTCAAACAGGTTGGCGACGCCCACGTAGGCGGAGAAGGTTTCGTTGATCTCGTAGCTGGCACGCAGGTTCATGGTGAAGTAGTCGGGTGCGTCAGTGCTCTTCTTGGAGCTGTCAACGACAAAGCCGTTGCCGTCTACCTGGTTGTAACCTTCGTAGCCATATTCGCTCAAGTCACGGCTGCCAACCCAAACGACGTCGGCGTACAGCTCCCAGCTGGCGATGTCCCAATCCATGCTCACGGTAACCCGTTCTTCGATGGGGGCAATGGCGTAGGAGGACTTGAAGGTATCGTCGTAATTGAAGTGTTCGGCGGTCAGGTTCACCGTCAGGTCGTGGGTGATCTGGTAACCCATGGCGATGTCGGTGGTGATGACGGTGGCGTCTTCGTCCAGCTGAGTCAGCTTAGGCACACCCTCGTCGGTCTCGTCCAGGGCCGCCAGGTTCTCTACTTCGGTCCAGGCGATGGAGCCGGTGGCGGTGAAGTGCTCACCTTCAAAGCTCAGGGCGTAGTTGGCGGAGTTGGAGCGCTCCAGGGAGTCGACGTCAATGACGAAGCCCAGGGTGCCATCCAGAATACCGTGGTCGGTTTCGAAGAAGGACAGCGGTGCGCGGTAGCCGCGGCCGGCAGACAGGCGAGAGGTCCACTGATCGTTGTGGCGCAGGCGCATGTCCACGCGAGGCGACAGGATAGACTCGTCAATTTCAGTGCCAGGCTTCTTAGGATCGATGAAATCCGCTTCGACCTGGTCGTAGCGCAGGGCAATGTTCACTTCCAAGTCGTCGCTGGCCTGCCAGGTATCCTGCAGGTACACGCCCATTACGTCGTAATCGAAGGAGTCAGAGGTGTACTTTTTATTGGCGCTGCCGGAGCGGGAGTGAGAGCGCATCTCTTCGGTACGCAAATCGGCACCGAAAGTCAGCAGATGATCATCGTTAAGCACGTAGTTGAAACGGGCATCGAAGAAGTACATGGTGTCTTCGGCGTAGTAGTCGAAGCCTTCGTAGAAGGAGTCCTGCTCATGGTCGGCGTAGCTGGCCGACAGCGTCATGTTCAGGTCGTCGTTCATGTCGTGCAGCCAGCTCAATGACGCTTCGTTGCGCTTGGTCTCGATCCACTCGGTGGTTTCCCAGGCTTTGCCGATGAAGTCTTCACGCACGTCGCCGTTGTTAAACAGCTGGCCGGTTTCGGAGGGAGCGTCATCAAAGGCGGCAATAATAGCCCCTTTGCTGTCAAAACGACCATCGGCGTAGGTCTCGCCCAGCATCGGGCCGCCGAAGATGTCGGAGTAGATGTTAGATACCCGCAACACGATGTTGTCGTGGTCACCGATGTCGTGGGAGATGCGAGCGCTGATGCTGCGGTTCTCCTGAGACGGCGCTTCGTTAACCTTGTTGTTGTCTTCGTCGACCTGGTCGCGATCGTCATACTGAGCAATCAAGGTGGCGCGAGTCATGCCATCTTCGCTGACGCCATAACCGACGAAGCTGAACTTCTGGTAGCCCTCTTCACCCACGGACAGATCCAGCTCGGCACCGTTTTCAATTGGCTCGGCGGTGATGACGTTGATGGTGCCGCCGATGGCCTCTGGGGCGATTAGGGAGGCGCCGGCGCCACGGGCTACTTCGATGCGGGAGACACCCGACGTCGGAATGGCATCGACGGCGTAGAAACCGGAGATCATAGTGTGAACCGGCAGGCCGTCCACCAGGATGGTGGTATGTTCGCCTTTCATGCCATTCATCATGATGCGCTTGACGCCGCACATGGAGCATTCGGCTGAGACTTTGACACCAGGGGAGTTGTCGATCGCTTCGGTCAGGTTAACCGCGTTTTTGCTTTCGATCAGGTCGGAACCGATCACTTCGGTCTTCTGGATGGTATTGGCCAGAGTACCCGCCTGCTCAAGACGTTGGCGAACGCCCATGACTTCGATGCGTTCTACACCTTCGGTCTGAGTTTGTTTCGCTGATTCATCCTGGGCATGGGCCCCGATGGGGGCCAGCATCGCAATGATCAGGCTGGCTATTTGGGTCTTTTTCACAACGGCAGTCCTTTCTATATCCGGTACTGGAAGAGGTTTGTTGCGGAGATGGTATTGGAAATGAGAATGGTTGTCATTACCAAATGAGGGGGTTCGGTAACTTTGGAGCAACAACTTTTTGGGGCTGTGAAACAAATCACAATCGAACCTATTGTAATAAATCGTGTTCAGCCTGGCTGAATCCACCGGTAGAGCGGGCTTTGGTGTTGATTGGCTTTCGAAAAGGCGAACTGCGGATGTTGTCTGTTTGTGACCGTGGGTGGATGCCGGCTGGGATCAGTCAGTGCCATTTCGCCATGAGTTGGGCTGAGGCTTGTATACATCTGGTTACAACTGTGACGTTTTGGTTGTGTTTTTTATGATCCGGCGCCCATTTTCTACCTTAATGGTAAGAGTTGCAGTTGATAATGATTGTTATTTGAGGTTGTGTGGTTTAGCTTTTTTCTGTCGATGGCGTCATTGCCATCGGCTCGGAACCCTCTCCCGAGCGGGGATTTACGATCTGCCTGGTTGTGATGTCTCTTATCTCTTTGGTGGACTGCCTGCTGCCATAGAGATACTCGTTGCGTTGGAATTGATTGTCTCTCTTTCACATTTGCCTGTTTGTTGAAAGAAGGCGCAGCGAGGAGGGAGAGTGTTCCACTTCCATCGCGGTCATTGGTCCCAAACGCCCGCTTGATTGCCTAATTCCCCTGTCGCTGGCAACAGGATCTCCCGTTTGTGGCAAAAGGCGGTGCAATATCATCTTCTTGCCAAGATGCTCGGTCACGTCGCCTCAGACATGAAAAAAGCCGCTCTGTTGAGCGGCTTTTTACTGTCTGCCTTGGGCGTTTTAGCGCATGGTCACAAACTCTTCGGCGCTGGTAGGGTGCAGGGCCACGGTGTTGTCGAAGTCCGCTTTGGTGGCGCCCATCTTGATGGCCACCGCAAAGCCCTGCAGGATCTCATCCATGCCGAAGCCGATGCCGTGCAGGCCGACAATTTTCTGTTCGGGGCCGGCGCACACCAGCTTCATCTGTGTCTGCTGGCGGTGGGCGGTGACCGCGGTGTACATGGCGGCAAAGCCGGAGGTGTACACCTGAACGTTGTCTTCGCCGTACTGCTCTACCGCCTGAGGCTCGGTCTGGCCAATGGTGCCGATGGCCGGGTGACTGAAGACCACGGTGGGTACCAGCGAGTAGTCCATCTTGGCGTTGGGTTGATTGCCAAACAGCCGTTCCGACAGTTGTCGACCCGCCTTTACCGCCACCGGTGTCAGCTCGATGCCCCCCTCCATGATGTCGCCGACGGTGTAGATGCCGTCGACGTTGGTGTTCTGGTACTCATCCACCGGAATGAACCCGCGGTCATTCACCTTGACGCCAGAGGCTTCGATGTTGATGACGTCGGTGGCCGGTTCACGGCCGATGGCCCAGATCAGGGTGTCGACGTTGAGGCTGTTGCCATTTTCCAGTTTCAGGGTCAGGCTGCCATCGGCCTCTTTCACCACCTCCGACGGAATGGAGTGGGTATGCAGCGTTGGCCCTTCTTGTGCCATCAGATCCACCAGGGTCTGGGTGATCAGGGGATCAAAGTTGCGCAATGGGGCGTGTTTGCGCACCAGCAGATGGGTGTCGCTGCCCAGGGCATGCAGCACCCCTGCCAGCTCCACTGCGATGTAGCCGGCGCCGACCACCGCCACCCGCTTGGGTTGCTCGGTCAGGGCGAAGAAGCCATTGGAATCGATGCCGTGCTCGGCACCGGCAATCGCCGGAATGGTGGGGCGGCCACCGGTGGCGATCAGAATGTGAGGGGCGGTGTAGTGCTCGCCGTTGACTTCGATGGTGCGGCTGTCGACAAACTTGCCAAAACCGTTCACCAGGGTGACGCCATTGGCGTCCAGGCCTCGGTTATAGCCACCGTGAATGCGTTCGATGTAGGCTTCACGGCTGGCCACCAGCTTGCTCCAGTCGAATCGGTTCACGGTCAGATCGAAGCCGTAGTCGGCACCGTACAGGTTGACCGCCTCCGCTACCTGAGCCCCAAACCACATCACCTTTTTCGGCACACAACCGACGTTCACGCAGGTGCCGCCCAGGTGCTTGGCCTCGATCAGCAGCACCTTGGCTCCGCGCATGGCGGCCCGGTTGGCTGATGCGATGCCGCCGCTGCCGGCACCAAGAACGATGTAGTCAAATTGCTGAGCCATGGGAGTGATCCTTTACTGGTTAGGCCGGTTATTACCGGCATAGATGGGTCTATGTTGTACCGTTAACTGGGGTTCACCTCAACCAAAAACAAGGGATTGAGGCAATCGGTTTCGGCGGTAAGGCCCGGCGGCCTTACCGCCGCTTGCCGGGCTAACCGCAGCAGCCGCTGTCGCCACAGCTGCTGGATTTGGGCTCGCAACTGGCCAGGATGTCGCGGCATTGCTGCTGGCCGCAGCACTCATCCAGGGTGTCGGCCTGGCACTGGCAGGGCTGGCAGTGGCGCTGAATCCTGCCCAGTACCGTCTGTTCTGACAGGTAGTAAGCACTGAATTTCTCAAGGAAATCGTCGGCAACGCTGCGCTGGCCCAAGCCGGTGTCCATCAATGCCTGTTGCCAGGCCTGGGTTTTGGGGTAACCGGCGACAAAGTCGTAACCGGAGTGCTGTTTGATGATCCAGGCCCGGTGCAGCACCGGTAACCAGGCCAGATCGACCATGCTGAGGCTGTCACTGTTGAAGTAGCGTTGGCCTCCCAGCACCTTTTCCACCTTGGCAAAGGCGCTGGCCAGTTTGGCGCTGTGTTGTTTGAGGGAGTCGCCGTCTTTGCTGCCCATCGCCGGGCACTGTATCAGGTATTGCTTGCTGCCCAGATAGCTCCAGGCGCGATTGTGGGCGACCTGTACCGGACTCAAACCGGGCTGCAGGGGGGGATAGGCGTCTTCCAGGTATTCGGCGATGGCATCGGACTCGAACAGCACCTCGCCGGCTTCGGTCTGTAGCAACGGCACCTGGCCATTGGGGGAGATATCGAGAAACCACTGCGGTTTGTCGTTGAGTTGAATGTACTCCACTTCATAGGGGAGGCCTTTGGCTTCCAGTAGGGCGGTAATGCGCTGAACGAAGGGGCAGATGGTAAAACTGATGACTTTAAGCATGGGGCCTCTCTTGTCTGTGACGCCCGGGGTTGTCCCCGGGTTACGGTGTCAAAGACGCGGGCGGCCGCAAAAGGACGCAGATTTATTTCTAGCAGCCTCGGCAATCGGGATCTTTGGGGTGGTAATCGAGGACGCCACCTCGGCCTACTTCGATGTCGCAGCAGGCGGTCAGGCGCTGCCGCAGTTGCTGTCGCCCTCGTTGTACCCGGCTTTTGGCACCGGACAGGGTCAATCCCAAGTGATCGGCAATCTGTTGCTGACTCAGCCCCTGTAACTCGGCCAGTTGCAGCGGCACCCGGTAGCGCAGGGGCAATTCATCGATGAGCGGCACCAGGCACTGGGCCAGTTCCCGGTGTGCTTGCTCGGCGTCATCGGTCTGGGGAGCCGCCAGATCGTCCGGCAGCTCGTTGTGGCTGCGGTGCTGGCGGTGGTGATCCATGATGGCATTGTGGGCGATGCGGTACAGCCAGCCATTGAGGCTACCGTTGTTGCGAAGCTGGTGCAGGTGGGTGTGGGCCTTGAGGTAGACCTCCTGCAATATGTCATCAATGGCGGCAGGGGTATCAACACGTTTGCCGATGTAGCTTCGCAGTCGGTCTTTGTGGCTTTGCCAGTGATTCAGCATCAAGCGGTTCTCTCGGGTTGTCCGGTGTGTGAATAGATCCTTGACGGGCCGGGGCAGAAAAAGACGCAAAATTTGATGAAACCAGTATAGCGTTGCCCGATGGCGGCGCCAAAAAAGGCGCCCGTAGGCGCCTGTGGCTTCTGCGAAGATCAGCCTTTGATGACGTAATTGCCCTTGAGGGTCAGGGAAACCTGTACCGGCTTGCCAGAGCGGTTTTTCCAGTACCAGCCATGGGAGCCGGTGAACGGGGTCGTCAGCGATCCCTTCATATTGCTGGAGGTGGTAATGGCAAAGCTCTCGAAGTAACCGCTGGTGTCGCCTTCAGGCTCGCCATGAAAATCGAAATACAGTGGCGTGCCGTCGGTGTGCCATTCGTATTCCAGCTGAGCGTATTGGTCCATCAGCAGTTTGTACTCCAGCCCCTTACCGGCGGGAATGGTAATGGTGATCGTATCCTTACGCTGTTGGCGGGTCGGCGGGGCCTGGTCAAGGGGGATCGTGGCCGGGGCTTGGGCGGCTTCGGCCAGCGCCGTCAGCCCTAGAGCCTTGCCGGCACCGGTGGGATCAATGTTGTACTCCGCCGGCAGGATGCAGGTCAGCAGCAGTACGGCCGCCAGCAAAGCCGCGGCGACGCTGGCCTTGAGCAGGGTAGCGGTGGAGTGCACCGGTGGTGTGAATTGGGTCATGTGGAATCCTTATTGTTATTGGTTTTAGTTGCTGAAATAGCCGGTCAGTTGAAAGCCCATCAGCATCAGACCGCCGCTCATCAGCAGGGTGTTGGTGATGGTGGCGAAGTTCAGGTAGCTGGAGTGGCGGCGCCAGGCGCTCATCATGATCAGCACCACCGTCAGGGCCAGGAACTGGCCGATCTCGACGCCGACGTTAAAGGCCAGAATGTTGGCCACCAGGCCGTCGTCCGGCAGGTTGAACTCCTGAATCTTGGTGGCCAGGCCGAAGCCATGGAACAGACCGAAAATCATCACCGCCGCCTTGGTGTTGGGCTGGTAGCCCAGCAGACGTTGAAAGCCGCCAAGGTTGTCGAAACCCTTGTAGACGATGGACAGGGCGATGATGGCATCCACCAGATAGGCGTTAACGTGAATGTCTGCCAACACGCCGTACAGCAGGGTGATGCTGTGTCCCAGAGTGAATAAGCTGACGTACAGCAACACGTCCTTGGCGCGGAACAGAAAGAAAATCACCCCGACCAGAAACAACAGGTGATCGTAGCCGGTCAGCATGTGTTTGGCGCCGATGTACAGGTAGGGGACAATCGAAACCCCTTGATTAACAGTGAGAAACTGGCGGGTGTTGTCGTCGACACCGTGGGCCAGCAGTGAGAATGACGCCAAGGCGCCCAGGGTCAGTACCAGGGCGTTCAGCCATGGAGTTAGCCTCATAAGTGCATTCCTTTTAGAAGCTGTAGATGGTTATCGGTGCGAACCGATACAAAAAAGAGGGATCAGGGCGCTTAGGCGTTGGGAGGCGGAATCGGCGGCGCGTAGCGACGGCTGAGGTAGCTGAGCCGAGTCGCCGTCACGGCATCGGTAGATAGGGCCAGGTTGTGCATGGCCAGGTCAACCGGAGGGTGACAGGGGGTGTGGGAGTGGCTGTCGTGATGATGTTCCGAGGCTTCGGCACCACCGGCAAGCTGAGGCAGGTCGACGTCATCGTGATGGGTGTGGTTGCTGTGGCTGTGATGAACCTGAGCCCCAAGCGGGTGCTGCTCAGCCGGGAATTGCACCGACATCGACCAGCAACTGGCGAACAATTGACACACAAATACCACCAGCATCAGGGCCGGTGTCAACTTCGAGTGCGCCTGGCGCGATGAAGTCGGAGTGGGTATCACTTTGGGAATCCCTTTGCGTTTGGTCATTATTCACACCACAAGTGGCGGCATTAAAGCAGATGCGTGAGTGGGCGTCCAGCCGTGGTTGACTGTAAGTAAGGCGTGTTTATAGTTTTGGGGAACTGGAGTTCAGACAGCGGTGGTGCAACCAGAAGATCGCTTTTTTAGAGACTGGTGCGGTCGAAGTCGTGGTGCATTAGCCGGGAGGCGCCACGCGTAGCAAACAGAAAAAAGGGAGCCGTTGGCTCCCTCGTTGCAAGGCGCTGAAATCAGAACGCGGCGGTGAAGTGAATACCACCCCAGGTGTGGCCGTCGTCGTTACCGACATCCAGTTCCACATCCTTATCGGCTTTCTGGTGTTCAACAACGGCGCTGATGGCCCAGGTGTCGTTCAGCTGGTAAGCCAGGGTGGCGCCAACAGCGGTGTGGTTGGCACCGTCGTGCTCCGGGCTGGCATAGCCATAGTCCAGACCCATAATCACATAAGGGCTAAAGGTCAGGGTTTCGGTAACAGCGAAATCACGCTGAATGCCCACTTCCACGAAGCTGCCTTCGGCCTCGGTGCTGTAGACATAGGTGACAAAGGGTTCAAACCACTCCAGTCCGCCGTAGGCGATGCCGGCGCCCCATTCGTTGTCGCTTTCGTCGTCTTCAAAGAACTCCAGACGGGTGTAGCTGGCGGACAAGCTGAAGTCGCCCAGCTCGAAACCGTACTCGATGCCGACGTTGAGTTCGTCGTAATCGACACTGGAGTCGGCGGCGTAGCCGTATGCCGCAGAGAGGGTGATGCCGTTGTCAAAGGCGGCGGCGCCGTTGGCCCAGTAGATGCCGCCTTTATCCAGGTTGTCACGACCCTCGGAGATGTACTTCGAGTCGTAGCCGAGGTCAACTTCGTACTCTGCGGCCAACACCGATGTGCTCGCCAGCGCTAGCAGAATGCCGGTGGTTAGAATTGATTTCATTGTACTTTGCCTGTTTGTTTGCCTGTAAACTTGTAAGTTGCACTACAAGTGAGAATTAATTGTATTCGTAATAAACCCGAGCATCTGTGAATGAAATCCCGAATTATTTTGAGAATCACTCCAATATCAGGATCAAGGTCACGAACAGCAGTTTTGCCCTGGTTGTATTCCGGGAATTGATCCCCATCTCTTAGGGAGCGCACTACCCTTTGTACAGGGTGATTTTTGACAAGGAGCTTGCATGACCAATCCGCTACTCAACACCGTCGACCTGCCACAATTCTCCGCCATCAAGCCGGAGCACGTTCAGGGTGCGGTGGAACAGGCACTGGCTGCGTGCCGGGATAAAGTTGAACAGGTGGTGGCAGCAGGCGCCCCCTATACCTGGGCCTCGCTGGTTGAGGCACTGGATGAAAGCGACGATCACCTGGGTAAGATCTGGTCTCCGGTGAGCCACATGAACTCGGTGGTTAGCAATGATGAACTGCGGGCGGCCCACGACGCCTGCCTGCCGGCGCTGTCCGAGTACGGCACCTGGGTAGGTCAGCATAAGGGCTTGTATCAGGCCTATAAGTCACTGAAAGCCGGTGATGAGTACGCCACCTTGACGCTGGCGCAGAAGAAGGTGATCGATAATGCCCTGCGTGACTTCGAGCTGTCCGGCATCGGTCTGGATGACGACAAGCAGAAACGCTTCGGTGACATTCGCATGCGCCTGTCCGAACTGTCCAGCCAGTACGCCAACCACGTGCTGGACGCGACCAATGCCTGGTCAAAGCAGGTGGATCAGGTTGAGGCGCTGGCCGGGTTGCCAGACAGTGCCATTGCCGCTGCCCGGCAGACGGCAGAGCAGCGCGGTCAATCCGGGTACCTGCTGACGCTGGAGTACCCCTCTTACCTGGCGGTAATGACCTACGCCGACGATGCTCAGCTGCGCCAGGAGGTGTACACCGCCTTCTGTACCCGGGCATCGGACACCGGCCCCAATGCTGGCGAGTTCGACAACAGTCCGCTGATGGCCGAGATGCTGCAACTGAAGCACGAACTGGCTCAGCTGCTGGGTTTTGACAGTTATGCGGAGATGTCATTGGCCACCAAGATGGCGGAAGCGCCGACTCAGGTGGTGTCTTTCCTCAATGAACTGGCGCTGCGTTCGCGCCCGCAGGCGCAACAAGAGCTGAAGCAGCTGACCGCCTATGCCCGTGAGCATCATGGCGTCGAAGCGCTGAACTCCTGGGATATCGGTTACTTTGCCGAGAAACAGAAGCAGCACCTGTACAGCATCTCCGATGAGCAGCTGCGCCCCTACTTCCCGCAGGATCAAGTGTTGAGTGGCCTGTTTACCACGGTAGAAAAGCTATTTGGCGTTCGGGTTTCTGAGGTCGAGGGGGTCGACAGCTGGCACCCGGACGTGCGCTTCTTCGATATTCACGACGCCCAGGGCGAGTTGCGCGGCAGTTTCTATCTGGATCTGTTTGCCCGCCAGCACAAGCGTGGTGGTGCCTGGATGGACGATTGCCGCGGTCGTCGGCAACTGCCTGGCGGCGGCCTGCAGAGCCCGGTGGCCTACCTGACTTGCAACTTCAATGGCCCGGTGGGCGACAAACCGGCGCTGTTTACTCACGATGAGGTGGTGACCCTGTTCCATGAATTTGGTCATGGCATTCATCATATGCTGACCAAGGTCGATGCCAGCAGCGTCGCCGGCATCAATGGGGTGCCCTGGGATGCGGTGGAGTTGCCGAGCCAGTTCCTGGAAAACTGGTGCTGGCAGGAGCAGGCGCTGGCGTTTATCTCTGGTCATTACCAATCCGGTGAGTCGCTGCCCAAGGCGATGCTGGATAAGATGTTGGCGGCCAAGAACTACCAGAGTGCCATGATGATGGTGCGTCAACTGGAGTTCTCTCTGTTCGATTTCCGTATGCACCTGGAGTACGACCCGCAACAAGGTGAGCGGATTCAGCAAACCCTGGATGAGGTGCGTCAGCAGGTGTCGGTGATCAAGGCGCCGGAGTTTAATCGCTTCCAGCATGGCTTCAGTCACATCTTTGCCGGTGGCTATGCCGCCGGTTACTACAGTTACAAGTGGGCAGAGGTGCTGTCGGCGGATGCTTTTGGTCGTTTCGAGGAGGAGGGCATCTTCAGTGCCGAAGTGGGAGCCGACTTCCTGAACTGCATCCTGGAGCGGGGAGGCAGTGAAGAACCGATGGCGTTGTTTACCCGTTTCCGCGGCCGGGAGCCGCAGATTGATGCGTTGTTACGCCACAGCGGCATCGCCGCCTGATACCAATCGATTCACGCTAAGGGGCCCATTCGGGCCCCTGTTTGTTGGTAGGCTCAAAACAGAAACCGGGTTTCCAGAATCAGGTTGTCGGAGGCATCGGTACGCTCACCGCGCAGATTGAACGCCACCTGAGACACCGGGTAGAACACCATGCCAATGCTGGCGACGTTCCAGCTGTGATCAAACTGGTCGCCCAGTTGATAGCGCAGCTCCAGGTCCAGCCGCTCTGCCAGATTGCCCCGGGCCTGAACGGCAACCACCGGATCGATGGAAAAGGACTCCTGCTCCTGATGGCGCCATTGGGCGATGCTGGTGCCGATGCCCGCCAGAAAATCCCAGTTGTCGGTGTGGTGCAGGCGGTAATCCAGCCGCCCCTGAAATCGATTGATCCTGGCCTCGGTCATTGGCTGGCCTCCCTGCTGCTGCCAGTTCATGTCGGCATTGAGATCCAGCAGCCAGGTTTCGCTGAGTTGGGTCAGTGCGCCGGCGGCCAGTTGCAAGCCGGATTGGTCGGTGGCGTGAATTCTGGCCAGTGAGGCGTGGGCGTAGTTGTAGTTCACCGGGGTCAGGTAGTCGTCAAACCAACCGTCCAGCCACTGGCACAGATCCCCACACACGCTCCAGGCGCTGAAGGAGAGCAGGGACAGGTGCAATAGGGTGATTCGGATCACGCGCAATACTCCAATGAATGTGACCCATTGATTAACCGATATCGGCCGGGGATAACAGAACATTTACATGGCGATTGAAGGATGTTCGATCCTGGTCAAATTTTTACCACCCCGATTCAAGAAAGTCGCTGCCGGCGCCGCTGTAGCCCGGATGGTGCCAATTTGATCACTTGTTTTTCTGAGTCACTGGTGGCAGGGCTGAAGGTGCACCTTGAATGATATTTTGACCTACATCATTTTTCACCGATAAAGTTTCGCAACCCTTTGTTTACTAATGGAATTGCTTCTGTAAGTGTGATCTATAACTCGGAAGGGGTAACTAAATTCTGGTTATATATCCGCATCGTGCCGGGAGAGCGCCGTGCTCTGGCAAACAGGAGTAAAAGGACGATGAGTAAATCTGATTTATACAAGGTTAGGGAAACCCGCATTCTGTTGGCTGCCCTGAACACTGCGAGCAGCAAAGGGGCTCTGGACTTTCGTATGGCCGATGTTGCTCGTGCCGCCGAATGCTCTGTCGGTACCCTCTACGGTCACTTCATCAGCAAAGAAGACATGATGGCGGCCTTGGTGCAGGTAGGTCTGGGTCGTCGCAGCGAGTTTGCCAAGAAGGTGAACGCCATTGAGCTGTCTGGTCTGGAGCGTTTCGTTAGCCTGTTGGTGCTGGAGCAGCAGCGTCTGGCCCATGACGACATCCTGGCTCAGCTGGAGTTGCTGGTGTGCTACAGCGACTTGTGGCGCCGCGCCGCCGATAAGCGTGTGGCCGCACTCAGAGATGCCTCTGAAGAGTTCGATCAGCAACTGGACGCCGCCCTGGTTGAGGCCGATGGCGAAGGCTTCCGGATCAGCGATGAACAGCGTGCCCGCCTGATTGCCCGTGGCCGCGCCGCGGTGCTGGGCGCACAGCTGCAGACTTCCCGCCAGACTCTGGTTCCTTGCGGGGTAATGACCAATGACGGTGAATTCTATAACGTCCTGGCCGACATCGTGCGCTGTGCCAACGGTCCAGCTCTGGAAGGCAGCGAATGGTTGCAGAAGTGTCAGGGTGCGCTTGAGTTGGGTCGCGAACTGATCGAGCAGCCGGTGTTCGGACTCGACGCCGCCTAATACGGTTGTGACCACATAGGGTTGCCGCCTGGGCCCCGGGGAGACGCTCCCCGGGGCCCAATTGTATCACCGCCATTGGCCTTGGCTTCCCCGGCCTTGGTATACTCCGCCCCTAGCTTAGTCGCCGGGTGGCCCATGTTTCCGATTTTCCTTGATTTTGACTCCGCTCCTGATTCCTTGCTGCAGGAGGTGGCAAACCGCTGGCAATTGCAGTCGGATCCTGATTCCCCTTTCTCCCTTGGCTATGAGTCGGGTGCGCTGTGTCTGCGACTGAGGGCGCAGCCCAAGATGGGCGCCATTTGTGTGGATTTGGTACAGGGCGCCAGTGCTCACCGGCGCAAGTTCGGCGGCGGCCGAGGTCAGGCCATTGCCAAGGCCGTGGGTCTGAAAAGTGGCGTGACCCCCGTCGTGGTGGACGGTACCGCTGGCCTGGGGCGGGACAGTTTTGTGCTGGCCAGCCTCGGCTGCCGGGTGATCATGGTCGAACGTCACCCTGTGGTGGCGGCGCTGTTGGAAGATGGCCTGCGCCGGGCTCGGGCCGATGCGGAAATTGGGGTCTGGGTCAGCGAACGCTTGTCTCTGGCTCCGGGCAACAGCATCGACGCCTTGGCGGACATCGAGGAGGATGTGGATGTGGTGTACCTGGACCCGATGTACCCGCACCGGGCCAAGTCAGCGCTGGTGAAAAAGGAGATGCGGGTGTTCCAGCAGTTGGTGGGCAGCGATGAGGATGCCGACGACCTGTTGACGCCGGCGTTGTCGCTGGCCGCAAAGCGGGTGGTGGTCAAGCGGCCGGATTACGCCGAGCCACTGAATGGTGTGGCTGCCACCATGGCCATAGAGACCAAGAAAAACCGCTTCGATGTGTACGTCAAGGCGGCCATGACCCAGGGCTAGCGAGGACTGGTGGGTAGCTTATCGTACTGGCGTCGCCCCAGTGCGCGGCGTCGATCGGTACTGGCGTCCGCATCCCGGGGTTCCGCCCGGCGATCGCCGTTCTGGCGTCGATCCTGCTGGCGCCGCTCCTGCATAGGGGATGACATACTGACCTCCACGGTGAAGCCTGCCTGTCTAGCATTTATAGTCGTTTTTGTGCCTTTGTGAAGTTTGCAGCGGAGATTTACATGTCCTGTCCTGATTTGATTTGCCAACCGCTTGAGGTGGAAGCACTGCCGTTGGCGGATCGGTTTTATCGCAGTCAGGGAGGCAAAGACCGCTGCCGGCGCCATGAGCGAGTGTGGGTGGCCCGTCGGCAGGGGCGGATAGTGGCCGTGGCGCGCCGGGTACCGCTGGAGTCGCACTGGGTGCTGCGGGGCGTGCTGGTGGATGAGGCCGAACGTCGTCAGGGGGTGGCCACCGAACTGCTGCGTCGTCTGCTTATGGAGAGTGAAACGCCGGTGTGGTGCTTCGCCCTGCAGCATCTCAAGTCTTTCTATCTCAATCTGGGTTTTCAATGCCCGGAGACGGCAACAGAACCGATGCCGACGGCCATTGCCGGGGCTCTGGCCGCTTACCGCCGCAGTCAGCCAGGGTTGCTGGGCTTCCTTCGGCCCTGAGCAGCGCTGCGTCGATGGCATAGTGTCTTTGATGCTGTTTTTGTTGGCTTTTTTATTTCTCTTGGGCAGCTTGGTTTTAAAACACCGGAATGAGTCGGTTGTTAGCACGCGAAATATCTAAGAGTTTCTATACTTACCAATAACTTGACCAGGAAGGTCGCTCGCTGACTCAGGGATGATGGATGTTCAACTCGCGCGTATTCCTTTATTTTCCTATGGCCGCCATGATCGCCATGATGTCGGTCGCCCTGCTGATGGTCTCGCTGTTGTATGAGCATCGGTTGCATCGCCATTCCGAAGCGCGCCTGCACCATCTGGCGCAGCTGGGGGTCAGCATGGTTCGGCATCATCAGCAGCGACCGGAAGAGTCGCTGGACGGTTTGCTGGCTCAGGTGATAGACCGCTCCGGCAGCCAAATGCTGGTGCTGGATTCCCAAGGAAACATCCTGGCCGACTCCCAAGGGCAGGCGGAGGACCTCAGTGGCCGTTTCAGCCTTGAAGAGCGTCAACGCCTCGTTCAGGGAGCCGAACTGGAGGGAGGGGGGCGCTATCGGTTTGACCCGCAGCGTCAGCAACGGCTGCATTATGTGACCGCCCGCGTCGACTCCGGAGATTCGGCGGGGTCGGTAGTACTGGTGTCTGAGCCTTCTGCCCGTCTGGATAACCTGGTGCTGATGTTGCGCTTCTGGGTGCTGTTGGTATGGGCCGGCTGCCTGGTGGCCATTGCGCTGACCAGCATCGTCTTTGGTCGCTGGATGCGGCGTCAGACCGCCGCCGAAACCGAGACTCTGGAGGTGACCGTGGTGGCGAGAACCCGGGAACTTACCATGCTGCAGCGCCTGGGGAGCCTGATGTCCGCCTGTACCTCCGTCAGCGGCGCCTGCCATGTGCTGGAGCCCATCGCCAGCCAGTTGTTGCCGGGCACGTCCGGGGCCATCGCCCTGCTGAAGGTGCCCAAAGGCAAACTGGAGCTGGTGGCCAGTTGGGGAGGGCCCTGGGGAGGGCGGGATCGATTCAGTGCCGATGAATGCTGGGCGTTGCTCAAGGGGCACGCCCATCTCAGTCGGGAGGAGGGGCTGGAGATTCACTGTGAACATTACCGTGACGACCGCAGCTGCCAACTGTGCATTCCTTTGTTGGCCCAAGGGGAAGCCCTGGGGGTGTTACAACTGTCGTTTCTGGACGAGGCATTGATGCTGGACAGTCGACCCATGGCCGAGTCGTTGGCGGAGCAGGTGGGATTGGCGCTGGCCAATATCCGTCTGCGAGACAATCTGCGTCAGCAGGCGATTCGGGATCCGCTTACCGGCCTGTTCAATCGTCGCCATATGATCGAGTTTCTGGAAAATCAGTTGGCGTTGAGTGCCCGCCAGCATGCGCCATTGTCGATATTGATGCTGGATATCGATCACTTTAAGCGTTTTAACGATACCTTTGGCCATGATGCCGGCGATTTTGTCATCAAATTGGTGGCAGAAGAGATTGGCAATCAGGTGCGAAAGTCGGATCTGGTGTGCCGCTATGGCGGTGAAGAGTTGGTGGTGATATGCCCGGATACCGAAGTGATGGGGGCCCAGGAGTTGGCGAGGAAGATCATCGCGGCGGTAGCGGCCATGGAGTACAACCACGCCGGCCAGTCGTTGGGGCAGGTTACGCTCTCGGCCGGCGTCAGCTGCACTCAGGGAGCCAAGATGACCATAGAGGCACTGATGAAAGACGCCGACGATGCGCTGTATAAAGCCAAACAGGGCGGTCGCAACCGGGTCGAATTGGCCACGGGGCTCGAGGCATCGCTGCCAGCGGCGGCGCTGAAGCGTGAAACCACTGAACCAGGTTGATATTTGGGTCGTAACCCTCAACAATGAGGGCCAGTAACCTATGACCAACCGGAGTGTGGCTACCATGCTGTCTAGTGCGATGATCGACAAGCTTAATGAGCAGATTAACCTGGAGTTTTTCTCCTCCAACCTGTATCTGCAGATGAGCGCCTGGTGTGAAGACAAGGGATTTGAGGGGGCGGCGGAGTTTATGCGTGCCCATGCCGACGAAGAGATGCAGCACATGCGTCGCCTGTTTACCTACGTCAGCGAGGCGGGTGGCATGCCGATGATCGGCCAGATCGAGGCCCCGGACCATGCGTTTGAGACCCTGAGTCAGCTGTTCGCCAAAACTTACGAGCATGAGCAACTGGTGACGCGCAAGATCAACGAGTTGGCCCACACCGCCTTCAGTAATCAGGACTACTCCACTTTCAACTTCCTGCAGTGGTATGTGGCCGAACAGCATGAAGAGGAGAAGCTGTTCAAGTCGGTTCTGGATAAGCTGCAGCTGGTGGGTGACAGCGGCCAGGGCCTGTATATGGTCGACAAGGAGTTGGCTTTGCTGGCTCAGTCGGAAGGCGACAGCGTCATGACCGCCACTGCCGAAGGCGCCTGATACGCGGCGATCACAGACATTTCTCCCAGACTGTGGTGCAATGGCGGCACTTGCATTTAACGTCGCCGCCTCTATGCCCCAGTCTGTCCCTACTCGGGTGCTGATCCTCTTCGGGTTAGTGAACCTGCCTTTATCGATGATCATGTCGCCGACGGCGGCCATTTTGCCGAATTTCTATATCGAGTTCAGTGCCGTCACCCTGGGTGCCATGGCCACGGTGACCTTGGTGACCCGGTTTTTTGATGGCATCACCGATCCGCTGATTGGCTTGGTGGCGGACCGATTTGGCAGTCGCAAGCCGCTGATGATGGTCGGGGCGCTGGTGTCGGCGTTGGCGGTGTGGCAGCTGTTTACCCCTGCTGCCGACAGTGGCATCGGCTACCTGATGAGCTGGTATCTGTTGCTGGCCCTTGGCTGGACGCTGGTGGAGATCCCCCACAGCGCCATCTCGGCAGAACTCAGCCACGATTATCAACAGCGCAATCGTATCTCGTTGTGGCGCCAAATATTGGGCTTTGCCGGCGGGGTGCTGTTTATGGCTTTCCCGCTGTTGCTGGGACGTGGTCGGAGTTTTGATCCGGAAGTGATGCGGATGCTGGCCGGGTTTGTGGCGGTGTCGCTGCCGCTGCTGGTGTTGCTGATGAACTGGCGACTGACGATACCACCGCAGCCTCATTGCCGCCGCGTCCGGTTGTGGGATCTGCCGGCCATGCTGGTGACCTTGCCTTACCTGAAACACCTGCTGCTGACCCAGATTCTGTTTGGACTGGCTACCGGTGCGGTGTCCGGGCTGTTTGTCCTTTACGCCAGTCAGTATCTGGAATTGGGGGATGCCATTCCCAAAATTGCGTTGCCCATGACTCTGGCCATGGCCCTGAGCATGCCGCTGTGGCTGCTGGTGTTACGTCGAATGGACAAACACAAGCTGTGGGCGGTGTCGGCACTGGGGATGATCGGGGTGCTGTTGCTGATCATTCGCATTGAGCCCGGACCGCAGGCGCTGACGGCCATGATAATGGCCATGACCGCCTTCGGGTCTTTGGTGGGATTGTCGGCGCTGGTGCTGCCGTCGATGCTTGGCGATCTGGTGGACGTGGACATTGTTTATAACGGCAAGGCAAGAGCCGGAATTCTGTTTGCTTTTCAGGCATTAATTCTCAAAATCAACCAAGGCGTCGGTGGTGCCATCGGTATGTTTATTCCCGCCTGGTTTGGTTTTAACGCCGAGCAGGCACTCAGTGCCGAAGCGATTAAAGGGCTAAAGCTGGGATTTGCCGGTTGGCCTTGTCTGTTGTTGTTGCCGATGGTCTTGTTGGCGTGGCGTTATCCCTTGGATCGCCGCGCCCATGCTAAACTGGCTTCCCGAATTGCCGAGGGTGGCATATCGGTGTCTGACGAGCAGAGGTAAGGGTGGCAATAAACGATTTGGAACTGGCAAGGCGGCTGGATGCCGGTTTGGTCGATGATTACCGTCTGGCACGCAGTTACTGCCTGGATGTGCCCACCTTTGCCTTGATCCACTTGCGCAGCGTGGCCCATAAATTGGTCGACTTGCTGGCCGGTGCCGTCGACATCAAGTTTAAAAGTAAAAATCTCTACGATCGCATCGAGGTGTTGAATCGGGCCAAGGCCATCGATGTGCGCCTGGCCCGGCAGATTCACAAGCTGCGCTCTGAGGGTAACAAGGGCGCCCACCCCGAAAAGTACCGCCTGTCTCAGGAGCAGTTGGTGACCCTGGCACAGAAGGCGGTGGAGATCGCCGCCAACCTGATGGACGGCTGCTTTGCCACCATTAAGGGCCAACAGCCGCCGGAGTGGCAGTTTGAAGCGCTGGATCAGGTGGCGGGGCGGGAGCTGTGTTATCGCGCCGTCATGGAGGGGGATCATCAGGCCCAATACCTGGTGGGGATCTCTCTGAAGGCCAAGGGGCTGATGCAGCGGGAGCGGGAGTTGTCCTTTGCCATCGCCAACGACAGTGCCGATATCAATCTGGATGCCTCGGCGTCGCTGCTGAAGCAGGCCAGTTACTGGTTTGCCCAGGCCTGTGATCACCATGATGGCGCTCGGTTTGAACATGGGGTAGCGCTGATCCACGGCCATGGCGATCGTCAGGATCAGGAAGCCGGTGAGGAACTGGTGAAGCAAGCGGCCGATGCCGGTTTGGCACAGGCCCAGGCGTTGCTGGGGTATTTCTATCTCTCCAGTAGCACCGCCTTTGAGCAAAACCTGGTGTTGGCAGAGCGCTACCTGTTGCTGGCGGCGGAGCAGGATCAGGCCGAAGCCATGGCCAACCTTGGGGTGTTGTACCATCAGGGCGTCGACGGTGTGGCCGATACCGAAAAGGCCGAACTCTATACCGCCCAGGCGGCCCGTACCGGCTACCCGGTGGCACAGTATCATCTGGCCTTGATGTTGATGGATAAGGAAGAAGCGGAGACCGAGCAGGCGATGCAGTGGTTGCAGCAAGCCGCCGAGCAGCGCTATCCCGATGCCATGGCCGACCTGGCTCGAGTGCTGTTGGACGGCGACCAGCTGCCTCAGGACCCGGCCCGTGCCAGCCACCTGTACCGTGAGGCGATTCGTTATGCCGGCCTGCCCAGGGCGATGTTTGAGTTGAGTCTGGCCATCTTCGACAACGAGGTGCCCGATGCCGATCTGGTGGAGGGGGCGACCCTGTTACAGGCGGCCTACCATTACGCCGAATCCGGCAGCGATCTGCACCAGGCCATCGAGGCGTTGTCGCCGCAACTGGTGGCCGCCATCGAGGCGGAGTGCCGCCAGGCGACCAGCGAACAAACGCCGTTATTGAGCCTGATTTTGCAGCGTTTTGATCCTCAGAGGCTGCCGAAACCGTTTCGGCGCTGACCTGGATCACCCTCGTCATCGTTGGCCTCGTCGGAACTTGAACGGCGTTTAAGGCTCTACTTCAGCAACCACTCGTCACTCACGACGCATTCTTAAGGGCCGCCGCGGTTGGCGTCGATCCAAGTGACGCTATTGTCGCGGTAGGCTTTGAAACAATTTGATGAGATTGCGAGGCGTTTATTCTTTGCTCTGCCAGCCGGTGGCTGGCATGATGTTTTGTTAATTTTTCAGTAACAAGGAGCGGTCTGGTGAAACAGTTACTCACCCCGGCTTTGGCTCTGACCCTGACCTTGATGCCGGCATTGGCGCAGGCATCGGAACCGTCAGACGTGCAGAGCTTTACCCTGGATAACGGCATGAAGATTCTGGTGTTGGAGGATCACGCCATTCCCAATGCCAACATGTACCTGTTCTGGAAGGTGGGGTCGCGCAACGAAGTGCCCGGCATCACCGGCCTGTCACACTTCTTTGAACACATGATGTTCAACGGCTCCAAAAACTACGGTCCTAAGATGTTCGACCGCACCATGGAGGCCGCCGGGGGCGCCAACAACGCCTACACCACCGAAAACGTCACCGTGTACACCGACTGGTTCCCGGCCGATGCCATCGAGACCATCTTCAAGTTGGAATCGGATCGCATCGCTCATCTGAACATCGATGCCAAGATGGTCGAAAGTGAGCGTAATGTGGTGGCGTCGGAGCGCACCACCGGGCTGGAAAACTCCAATTGGCGTGCACTGCAGGAAGAGGTCAAGGCGACGGCGTTTCGGGCTCACCCTTACAGCTGGAGCGTGATTGGTCATGAGTCCGACATCTACGCCTGGACTCTGGATGACCTGAAGCAGTACCACAAGACTTACTACGCTCCCAACAATGCCGTGGTGGTGATCGCCGGTGCGGTGGAGTTCGAGCAGGTTAAGGCGCTGTCCGAGCACTACTTCGGTACCATTCCTGCCCAGACCCCTCCGGCCAAGGTGCGGACCGTCGAGCCGGAGCAGAAAGGGGAACGACGGGTGTACGTCCGTAAGGAGTCGGTGACCAGCCCCAACCTGATGTTTGCCTATCACGTTCCCGAAACTCAGCACCAGGACAGCTATGCCCTGGACGTGCTGATGTCGCTGCTGATCGACGGCAACAGCGCTCGTCTCAACAAGGCGCTGGTGGATGAACAGCAGTTGGCCCTGGGCATCGACGGTTACGTCCCTGAGAGTTTCGACCCGAACCTGCTGTACCTGTTTGCGGTGGCCAAACCTGGTGTTACCGCGGCCACTCTGGAACAGGCGATGATCACCGAGATCAACAAGGTGGCCGCCGACGGCGTGACTCAGGATGAACTGGATAAGATTAAAAACGCCAAGCTGATGGGATTCTACGACACCCTGGAAACCATCAATGGCCGTGCTAACACCTTGGGCACTTACGAGCTGTTCCAGGGGGACTGGCGCAAGATGTACAGCGCTCCGGAGGCCTACGCCAAGGTCACCCGTGAAGATGTGCAGCGGGTTGCCCGCACCTACCTGAAGAAATCCAATCGCACCGTGGGTGTGCTGGCCGCCGAAGAGGACAACGATCAATGAGAGCCCTGACCCTGTCATTGGCCGCCATGATGCTGGCGGCCTGCAGCCAGACGACCCCGAAAACCGACGTCGTGGCTGCCCCTGAAACTAACGCGCCGGTGTTCAAAGCGGTGGAGACCAAAGCCTTTACCCTGCCGGCGTATGAGACCGTGACCCTGAAGAACGGCCTGACCCTGCAGTTGATGGAGAAGCGCAATGTGCCGCTGATCACCGCCTCGGCCACCGTCCGTGCCGGTGCGGTGAATGACAGCGTGCCTGGCCTGGCCACCATGACCGTGGATGGCTTACTGCTGGGCACCGAACGGCGCAGCAAGCAACAGTTGGAGGCCCTGGTTGACAGCCTGGGGGCCAGCCTGAGCACCGCCGCCGGTAAAGAGGGCAGCAGCGTGTCGATGCGTTTCATGAGCAAAGACGCTGATGTGATGCTGCCGCTGTTGGCGGAGCTGTTGCGCAAGCCCAGTTTCCCCGAAGACGAGGTCGACAAGGCCAAGGTTCGCTACGCGGCGCAGTTGGCGCAGCAAAAGGAGAGCCCTCGCCAGGTGATTGGCTTCTATTTTGATAGCCTGCTGTATGGGGAGCACCCCTACGCCAATGCCACCGTCGGTGAGTCGGATGCGGTGTCTGGCATGGATAACTATGACCTGAAGATCTTCCACGGCAGCTGGTACCAGCCGCAGAACATGGCCATTACCCTGGTGGGGGATTTCGATGCCACTCAGATGAAGCAGCGACTGGAGGGGCTGTTTGATGACTGGCGCGGTGCTAACACGCCGGCCAAGCCACAGCTGGCCAAACAACTGCCGAACCCGAAGGCGGCCTCGGTATTGCTGGTGGATAAGCCGGATGCCATCGAGACCACCTTTATCATTGGTGGCCCGGGCGTCTCCCGCGATGATCCGGACTACGTGGCCCTGCAGGTGCTCAACACCATCCTGGGTGGCCGCTTTACCTCCTGGTTGAATGACGAGTTGCGAGTCAACGCCGGTCTGACCTACGGTGCCCGCTCCCGCTTTAACACCTATTCTGCCGGGGGCAGCTTCCAGATCAGCACCTTTACCGCCACCAAGAACACCCAGGCGGCGGTGGATCTGGCGCTGAAGACCTACGCCCGCCTGTGGCAGCAAGGCGTGGATCAAGCCACCCTGGATTCCGCCAAAGCGTACGTAAAGGGGCAGTTTCCGCCTAAGTACGAGACCTCGTCCCAGCTGGCGGGACTGCTGGGACAGATGTACCTGTATGGCTTCGGTCCGGAGTTCATCAATGAGTTCCAGAATCAGGTCGACAGCCTGACGCTGGAACGCACCCAGGCGTTGATCGCCAGGGCCTTCCCTCACGACAATCTGCAGTTGGTGATGATCGGTAAGGCCGACGACATCCGCTCTGTGGCGGCAGAATACGGGCCGGTGCGTGAAGTGGCCATGGCCGCTGACGGCTTCCGCTTCTAGGCGGTTTCCCTAACACAAAGCGGAGCGTGAGCGCTCCGCTTTTTTTTCGTCTGAACTCGAAGAAAGCCAAGTTCGGTCAAAGTTTCCTTGTTTTATTTTTGTACAATCAAGAAAACTCTAATAAAAGGGAAGCTAATGATGAAAAAGCGGATAGTGGTACTGCTGCCCTTGCTGTTTGGGTGTGGCAGTGACGGTGGGGAGCCGACATTGCCAACGGAACAGCCGGTGTTGCAGGGAGTGTCGATTGGCGTTTCTGATGCGCCGATAGACGACGTTACCGCGGTGGTACTGAAATTTGATCGCATTATTTTGACGCCGACGGGGTCAATGGGCGGTGGCCACCATGGTGAAGGGCCACTGGTGCTGGAATTGGCCAATCATCATGTGGACATGATGCAGTTTCAGGAGGACGCCTCTCACTGGTTGCTGAACGATGAGTTGTTGCCGGTGGGGCGTTATGATGTGCGTATTGAGGTGCAGGCGGGCAGCGGCGATCAGGGGTCGTACGTCGATGATGCCCAAGGGCGCCACCCCCTGCAGATGGTTCAGAACCACATCAACGTCGGTGAAATTGCCATTCAGGAGGGGGGGGAGCACAGCTATACCCTGGAACTGGACCTCAGGCAGAGCCTGCATCACGATCCTGAAACCGGTTACTCTTTACTGCATAACGGAGCGCGTTGGGTCGACAACCGGACCATGGGCCATCTGATAGGCAGCATTGATTCTACCTGGGTTGAGGGCTGTGAGGCTGATAATGCGGCCCTGGCTGATGAGGCAGGGCAATTCAGCCATGTGGCGTATCTGTACCCTGCTGGCACTACCCTGGAGGCGATGGGTGACATGGCTGCGGAGCCGGAAAGTGGCAAAGTGGCGCCAATGGCGACCTCATACGTGCATCAGGCCATTGATGGCAGTTGGCGTTTCGGTATGGGCTTTCTTCCTCAGGGGGAGTATCAGGTAGGCTACAGTTGCCTGGGACACCTGGATCTACCAGACAGCAATGAGAGCGGACCGGCCAGTTTTGCCATATACGGAGACGGTGGCTCTGTGGTCATTGATGCCGGGAGCGGCGGCGGCCATCGCAATGGTCATCATTGTGGTGGTCGGGGGCCCGGCGGAGGTCCTGGTGGACACCGCGGCTGAGACAATACAGAAACGGAGCCCTTGGGCTCCGTTTTTATTTGCTCAGGGAGTCAGGTCGGACGCGGCGGGCAGGCCGCCGGCGGCGGTGGCGGCCTCAACCGCCCGGTGAATCGCTTGCTCCACCACTTCGGCGGCAATGACGCCCACGGCGTTGATGTTGCTGACCTCTATCTCGCCGGTGCCGGCGGCAAACAGGGTGTCACCGTCGTACATGGAGTGGACCGGGCGAATCGCCCGGGCATAGCCGTCGTGGCCCATCTGGGCCAGCTTCAGTGCCTGGGATTTGGTCAGCTTGGCGTTGGTGACAATGGCACCGATGGTGGTGTTGCGGCCGGCGAAGCCTTCGCCGTTGGCACCGGCCAGGATCAGGTCGGTTCCGGACACAAACCGCTGACCGTCTTCGCTGCGGGTGCCGGCGACCACGGTATTGCCGTTGACCACGTCCCCCCAGGCATTTACCGCCACCACTGCGCCGACGACCAGGCCGTTGTCCAGAGTCAGGCTGTAGCTGCCGATGCCGCTTTTGGTGGCCCGGCCCATGCCGGCAATCTTGCCGACGCTGGCGCCGGTGCCAGCGCCGACGTTGCCCTCTTCAAGGCCCTGGCGTTTAGCGCTGGCGGCAGCCCGGTAGCCCATGTCGGCATCCGGGCGTCGCTTAGGATCCCCCAGTGCCAGATCGAACAGCACTGCGCCAGTAACGATAGGAACGTAGGCGACACCGGTATCGAAGCCGATCTTTTGCTCCTCCAGGTAGCGGGCGACGCCGCTCATGCTGTCCAGGCCGAAGGCGCTGCCCCCGGACAGGACAATGGCATGCACTTTATCCACCAGGTTCTCCGGCTTGAGCAGATCGGTTTCCCGAGTGCCCGGGGCGGCCCCGCGCACATCGACCCCGGCGGTGGCGCCGCCATCGAAGCGCAGCACGGTCACGCCGGTGAGCCCCTGTGGGTCTGCGGCCTGGCCGATGGCCAGCCCCTTGATGTTAAACAGTGAGTCGGTGTGGTAGTCGGCCATGGCCGGTCCTCCGAGCAAGGCGCACAGCGCCGCAATGATCCATCGGGACATGCTGGAATCCAAGTGAGAATGATCGGGTGTGCATTGAGCTTATCAGATTCCACCCGGGTTGACCGTGAACCGCCACCAAAACAAAAAAAGGCGCTCAAAGAGCGCCTTAGTTGTTGATTGCCCCTTAGTGCATCAGGGATTCCTGCACATTGGGTGGGGCCACTTCGTAGCGACTGAAGGTCATGGAGTACTGGCCTTCGCCTCCGGTCATCGCCTTGAGCCGGGTGGCGTAGTCGTCCAGTGCCGCCAGCGGCGCTTCGACGTTGATGTCGACGCTGCTGTTGTCCAGCGCCTCGGTGCCACAGACCATGGCTCGATGGGCGCTGAGATCACCGGTGATGTCTCCCATCTTGTCCTGGGGCACCTGAACGTGCATGTCCACCAGAGGTTCGAGGATCACCGGACTGGCCTTGGAGACCGCTTCCAGAAACGCTTTCTTACCGGCGGCCACAAAGGCGATCTCCTTGGAGTCGACCGCATGATGTTTGCCGTCTAGCACCACCACCTTGATGTCCTGCATCGGGAAGCTGGCTAGGAACCCCTGAGCCATGGCCTCCTTGACGCCCTTCTCGATGGCCGGAATGAACTGGCCCGGAATGGCGCCGCCGACCACCTGGCTTTCAAACTGGAAGCCTTCGCCGCGGCCCAGAGGTTCGATGCGCAGGTGCACCTCACCGAACTGGCCAGCGCCGCCGGTCTGCTTCTTGTGCCGGTGCATCGCTTCCGCCGCAGTGGTAATGGTCTCTTTGTAGGCCACCGAAGGTTTGGCGGTTTCCATGTCGACGTTGAACACCTCGTTGGCTTTCTCCAGGGCGATCTGTACGTGCAGGTCGCCTAGGCCCTGGAGTACGGTTTCGTTCTGGTTTTCCTGGTGTTCAATGTGCAGGCTGGGATCTTCCGCCACCAGTTTGTGCAGTACCTCGGCGATTTTTTGTTCATCACCGCGGCGCTTGGGCTTCACCGCCAGGCCGAAGATGGGTTGAGGCAGGTCCAGCTTCGGCAGGTGGTAGTGGTCCTCGTCATGGCTGTCATGAAGAATGGCGTCTACCTCCAGGCCGTCGATCTTGGCCAGGGCGAAGATGTCGCCGGGGATGGCGTGCTTCAACTCCAGTTGCTTACTCCCCTGCAGCTTAAACAGGTGGCTGACCTTGAATGGCTTGCGGCCATCGCCAATCAGCAGGCGCATACCGGTGTTTATGCTGCCCTGATGCAGACGGACGACCCCCATCTTGCCGACGAAGGGGTCTATGCCCACCCGGAATACATGGGCCAGCACATGATCCTCTGGGTTTTGGCTAATGGTGACCGGCTGTTCCTGTTCGCCCCAGCCTTTGAGGAACTGGGGTGGGGTCGCCTCCAATGGGTTGGGCATCACTTCGACCAGGACTTTTAGCAGTGCCGACAGGCCGATGTCTTGCTCGGCACTGGTAAAGCAGATGGGCACCAGGTGGCCCTGGCGCAGGGCGGTTTCCAGCGGGGCGTGCAGTTGCTCCGGACTCAGGGATTCTCCCTGTTCCAGATACAGCTCCATCAGGGCTTCGTCCTCTTCCAGTACGGTATCGATGAGCTCGTCATGGACGCTGGTGACGTCACTGAATAGGGTCTGGGCGCTACTGTCGGGTGCAAAGTAGCAATCGGCGACGGCGCTGCCGTCGGCCAGCGGCAGGTTGACTGGCAGGCAGCCATGGCCAAACCGGGTTTGAATCTGTTCCACCAGGGCTTCCAGCCCGGACAGGTGATCGTCGATGTGGTTGATCACCACCACGATGGCTTTGCCCTGCTCTCGAGCGTGTTCGAAGGCGCGCTGGGTGACGGCTTCGATGCCACGATCTGCATGCACCACCAGCAGCACCGATTCGACCGCCGGCAACGGCAGCAGCGCCCGGCCAAAGAAGTCGGCCAGTCCGGGGGTGTCGATGAGGTTGATGTGGTGATCGTGGTAATCGAAGGAGAGGAATGAGGGTTCCAGGCTGTGGTGATGGGCTTGTTCTTGGGCAGTAAAATCGGCGTGATTGGTGCCCTTGTCGACCCTGCCGCGGTTATTGATGGCATGGGCCCGGTACAACAGGGCTTCGATGAGGGTGGATTTCCCGCTTCCGGTGTGGCCCATCAGGGCCAGGTTCCTTATCTGCGCGGTACGATACTCAGGCATAGTCGCCTCCTTTATCTTTGTTGAATCCGGCAGTCCATTCCGAGTATAGGTAGCAAACTGGAGGTAATTATTGACCAAGGTCACGCTTTTTGCGGTCAAGAATTGTTCGGAATAACCCGCCCTGAAGGCAGCCAAACGAAGGAGGAAACGCTGAATTCATTTTCACACTCAGAGCTTGGTTCTGAGTCGAGCGTTGGAGTCAACGCTCCCAAGGCGGCGGGTTCTGCCCGATAGTCTGTTGTAAAAATTCAATAAATACCCGGGTCTTGGCGGGCTGGCCGTGACGCCCCGGACTCAGGGCGTAGACGTTATGGCGCGGCAGTGGGTGATCGGGCATCAGGGCGACAAGTCGACCGGCCTTGAGCGAGTCGGCGACGATAAAGGTGGGCATCTGGGCGATGCCGACACCGGCCAACAGGGCGTCCAGCAGGGCGTCGGAGCTGTTGGCGCGGAAGTTGCCGCTCGGCTGAACTCGATGGCTGCCCAGTTGCCAGTGGCTGCCGCCGAGGAAGTAGCTGTAGTGCAGGCAGTTGTGGTGTTGGAGCTGGGCGGGATGAGTCGGGATCCCGGCGAGGTCCAGGTAGGCCGGGCTGGCGCACAGCACCGATTGGCAGGGGGCCAGACGCGTCGCGACCTGGGGGGAGTCCGGCAGATGGCCAATGCGAATGGCCACATCGATGCCCTCCTGCACCAGATCGATCATGCGGTCGTCCAGCATCAGGTCGATGCCGACGTCTGGATAGCGCTGAAGGAACTGCGGCAATAATGGGCTGATGTAGCGACGGCCAAACACCATGGGCAGGCTTAGACTCAGGGTGCCCTGTGGGTGGCTGAGGCGCTGTTGCAGCCTGGCCTGGCTATGCTGCATCAGTTGCCAGGCGCGATGGGCGTCCCGGTAATACTCGTCACCGGCTTCGGTGAGGCTGAAGCTGCGAGTGGTGCGTTGCAGCAGTTGCACCCCTAACTGCTGCTCCAGTGCGTTGATGCGTTTACTGACCGCCGACGGTGTCAGGCCCAGGCGGGTGGCCGCGGCCGAAAAGCTGCCGCTTTCCACCACGGCCACCAGCACCGGCAGGCTGGCAAAGGGATCTCGATTTGGCATTTATTCCCTATGGGACATGCAGAATTTCCTAAAGTGTGATTATAACGCCGCGAACGCTTGTGTAGAGTAGGGCCAGCACATTTTAAGGAGCACGATTTTGAACTACGACTGGATTCTGTTTGATGCCGACGACACCCTGTTTCATTTCGATGACTTTGCCGGCCTGCAGTTGCTGTTTGCTCGCCGCGGCTGTGACTTCGACCGGCAGCATTATCTGGAGTATCAGCAGCGCAACCGCCCGTTGTGGGTGGCGTATCAGAATGGCGAGATCGGAGCCCGGGAGTTGCAGCAGAGCCGGTTTGAACCCTGGACCAGCAAGCTGGCCTTGTCGGCGGCGGAGATCAATGCGGCGTTCCTGAAGGCGATGGCCGAGGTGTGTCAGCCGTTGCCCGGGGCTAGAACCTTGCTGACGGCGCTGCACCGTCAGGCACAGTTGGGCATCATCACCAATGGCTTTACCGATCTGCAGCAGGCGCGATTGAAGAATACCGAGCTGGAGGGGCTGTTTTCGCTATTGGTGATCTCGGAGCAGGTGGGGGTGGCCAAACCGGATCCTCGCATCTTCGATCATGCCAAGTCGCTGATGGCAAACCCGGCGGCACAACGGGTGCTGATGGTGGGGGACAACCCTCATTCCGACATTATCGGTGGTCAGCGAGCCGGATTTGATACCTGCTGGCTGAATCAACACGGCCGCCCCTGCCCGGATGGCATTGTGCCGGACTTTCAAGTGCGCAGCCTGCCTGAGCTGCAGGCGCTGTTGCTGGCCTGAGCCTTACACTGCCCCGGCAAACCCTTGCTGGCGCCAGGCTTCATAGCTGACGATGGCGACGGTGTTGGACAGGTTGAGGCTGCGGCTGCTGCCGAGCATGGGGACCCGAATTCGCTGGGATTCGGGAATGGCATCGCGAACCGGTTGAGGCAGGCCACGGGTTTCGGGGCCAAACAGCAGCACGTCGCCGGGTTGGTAGCTTGGCTCGGTGTGAGGGCGGCTGCCCTTGGTGGTTAACGCGAACAGGCGTCGCCCGGCCATGGCCTGCAAAAACGCGTCATAATCGGGGTAGCGGCTCACTCGGGTCAGATCGCCGTAATCCAGCCCGGCTCGACGCAGTTTCTTCTCTTCCAGATTAAATCCCAGTGGCTCAATCAGGTGCAGTCGGCAGCCGTTGTTGGCACACAGGCGGATGATGTTGCCGGTGTTGGGGGCGATTTCGGGTTCGTACAAGGCGATTTCAAACATGGGGTGTGCCGGTTGCGTTAGGAAGGCGGAATGGTGACACAGCCAACCCGGCCGCCGCAAGCGCGGTGGCCGGCTGGTTGTTCAGGCGGCGGGCAGGTTCAGGGTGACCTTCAGTCCTCCCTGTTGGCCCAGAGAGGCGGCCACGCTGCCGTGATGGGCGGTGGCGGCGGCCTGAACGATGGCCAGTCCCAGTCCCCAGCCACCGGATTGACGATCCCGGGCCTCAGAGACGCGATGGAAAGGTTTGAAGATCGCTTCCAGCTGTGCCGGCGGCACGCCGGGCCCATCGTCTTCGACGCTGATCAGCACGCGCTGTTGCCGCTGTTCGGTGGTCAGGGTGATGCGGTGCTCACCGTAGCGGATGGCATTGCGCAGCAGGTTTTCCACTGCTCGGCACAGCAGGGTGTCGTTGCCCACCAGGGTCAAGCCATCGGCCAACTGGGTGTGCACCTGTTTGCCTTGCTGTTCCGCTTCGAAGCGGGCGCCGTCTATCACTGCATCCAGCAGACTGTCCAGGGCAAACCGCTGCCGATGTTCGCTGCCTTGATTGGTCAACCGCGACAGCTGCAGCAGCTCCTGAATCATCATCTCCATCTGGTCCGCCTGCTGGCCCAGACGCATCAGTTCATTGCTGTCTTGGCCTTTCTTGCGGGCCAGGGCCAGGGCCAGCTGGATGCGGGTCAAAGGGGTGCGAAGCTCGTGGGAGATGTCGGAGATCAGCCGCTGCTGCTCTCGCACCTGAGTGCTGAGGGAGCTGGCCATGGCATCGAAGCTCTTGGCCAGTTGGCCGACCTCGTCGCGACGGCCGAGAATGTGGCGATCGACCCGAGCATCGAGATCGCCTTCGGCCAGTTGCTGCGCGGTGCGTTTGAGGGCGTTCAGCGGTTTGCCGAAGTGCCAGGCCACAAAGCCGAAGATGATGCCCGAGGCCAGCGCCATGGCCAGGATCAACACCAACGGGTTGTCCTGCAGATAGAACAGCCAGGAGCGTGGGTGGGATTTGCGCATCTCCACCAACAGCAGGTAGGGCTCGCCTTTGAGGGTCAGGGGCTGAGGGCCAAACACCACCGCACTGCGGGAACGCACCGACAACTGCTGCTGCAGGTTCTCGCTTTCCAGCAGGAATTTTCGGACCGGCTTGGGCAGCCGCTGTTGGTGCCGGCCCAGGACGCCGCCCTGGGGAGTGACGATGTGAAACCGGAACCGATCGTCTTTCAGCGGCCCGTCTCTGAATTCGGGGCGCTGCATCATTCCTGGCGGTGGTCGGCGATCCGGGTGCCGTAACCGGTCAACGAAGCGATCCACGTCCTGAATCGGTAACCGCTCAATGCGCCGGGCGGACTTGGTCAGCATCTCCTGTTGCCAGGTTTGCAGTGGCTGACGGTCGTCCAGTTGCTGGAATTTGGGCAGCAGAATGACGGCGCCGACGATCACCAGAGAGGTGAGCCAGAACGCCAACAGCAGCTTGATGAACAGCCGGTTTGGCAAACCCGCCCCTACTCGAGCCATATGTAGCCTTTGCCGCGGACGGTTTTCACCCGTGGGCGACCGTCGCTACGCTCTGGCAGTTTGCGGCGCAGGTTGGAGAGGTGCATGTCCAGGCTGCGATCAAAAGGCATCAGCTTTTTGTTCAGAACCGTCACACTGAGCTCCTCTTTGGAGACGATCTGCCCGGTCTGGCTAAGCAACGCATGCAGCAGGGAAAATTCGGTGGAGGTCAGGGTTATGGACTCTTGTTGGTGCCATACCTCCTGACGTCCGGGGAACAGGGTCAGATCCCCGGCATTGAGTTGATCGGTCTGAGGGTCGGTTTTGTCGTGGGTGCGGCGCAAAATGGCCTTGATGCGAGCCACCAATTCGCGGTCGTTAAACGGCTTGGGCAGGTAGTCGTCGGCACCGATTTCCAGTCCGACCACTCGGTCGATGTCATCGCCTCGGGCAGTGAGCATTAATACCGGCAGTTGACTGTGCTGACGCAGGGATTTGAGTACCTCGAAGCCATTCATTTCTGGCAGCATGACGTCCAGCAACAGCAGGTCAAACTCCTGTTTCAGAGCCAGCTCCAGCCCTTCGCGGCCATTCTGGCTGCTGGTCAGCTCAAAGCCTTCCATCTGCAGCAATTCTGTCAGTAACTCACACAGATCCAGGTCATCTTCGACCAGCAGAATCTTACCCATTGTTGCCCTCCTATACCTTCTATAGGCTAAGCCTAACTCGTGTCGCGGGGCTTACTTGCCTTACTTTACACAGTTTTACGCAGTGATGCAGTTGCCTAACATTGCAGCGGATATTCTGGATACGTCGATTACATCTACCTCAGTCCAGAAAGGAACCGATTATGAAAACTGCAAAACGCGTTGTCCTCGCCTCCGTTGCCGCCGTTGCTCTGGCTGCTACCGCAGTGGCGGGTGTCGCCGCTCAGGACAAAAACTACGGTGGGGGTTACTACGATGGCCACCACAAACAAGGCAAGCACGACCGCGGCGGTCGTGGCCACGACATTCGCAAGATGCTGCGCTCCCTGGATCTCAGTGACGAGCAGAAACAACAGGTGCGCGACATCATGACTCAGGCTCGTGATAACCGGGTCAAGCCGGACATCGAAGCCGTGAAGCTGCAGATGGAGAAGCGCCAGCAATTGCTGGAGAGCCCGGAGTTTAATTCTGAGCTGGCCAATGAGCTGATTCAGTACCGTCAGACTCGCATGGCCGAGCGTCAGTTGCAGCAGATGCAGACGCATCACAAGATCTATCAGATTCTGACGGCGGAGCAGAAGCAAAAGCTGGCGGATCGCAAGGCACAGAAGATGGAACGGATGTTGGATAAGTTCTGATTTTTGCACTCTCTCTGTATGACGGGGCCCTTGGCCCCGTTTTTTGATCCGCCATGGCGCGGGTAGCTGATACAATTGCGACAGTTTTGAATTCAGCAAGGGCAAAGCAATGCCAACTCCTGTTCGTTCCGAGTATCAGTTCTGGGTGACCTGGGCCAGTCGTGCGTCGGTGGCCACCGCCAGCGTTCTGATCATCGCCAAGTTGGTGGCCTGGTTTTACTCGGGTTCCGCCAGCATGCTGGCTTCGTTGACCGACTCCCTGATGGATGCGGCGGCGTCGCTGATCAACCTGATGGCGCTGCGGCTGGCGATTCAACCGGCGGATGACAATCATCGCTTCGGCCACGGTAAGGCCGAGCCGTTGGCGACGCTGGCCCAGGCTGGCTTTATCCTTGGCTCCAGCTTTCTGCTGGTGTTCCATGGGGTGGACCGCATTCTCAAGCCGGCCGCGCTGTCACATTCCGGTATCGGTATCGGCGTGTCGGTGTTTGCAATCGCGTTGACTCTGGCACTGCTGTATGTGCAGCGCCATGCGGTCAAGGTTACCGGCTCCACCGCCATTGCCGCCGATGCCCTGCACTACCGCTCAGACCTGCTGCTGAACCTGGCGGTGTTGATCGCCCTGGTGCTGGCGTCGAAAGGATTCTGGTGGGCGGACGGGGTGTTCTCGGTGCTGATCGCTCTCTATATCGGCTACGGGGCCATCACTCTGGGGTACGAGGCGGTACAACTGCTGCTGGATCGTGAAGCTGAGCCGGAGGTGCGCCAGCAGGTTGAACGGCTGACACTGGAGGACCCGCGGGTGTTGGGACTGCACGATCTGCGCACCCGCCGCTCTGGCCATGTGCTGTTCGTGCAGCTGCACATCGAACTGGAGAGCGACATCTCATTGCGGGATGCCCACGACATTGCCGACGCGGTGGAGCGGCGCATTCGCACCGCCCTACCGGACAGCGACGTGATCGTGCACCAGGACCCGCAAAGCGTGGTGGTCGCCGAGCCTGGCTAGAGACCCAGCTCTTTGATCTTGCGGGTCAGGGTGTTGCGGCCCCAGCCGAGCAGCTTGGCCGCCTCCTGTTTGTGACCGCGGCTGTGGTGCAGGGCGGTTTCCAGCATGATCTTCTCAAATTGAGGCAGTGCCGTTGCCAGCAGCTCTTGCTGGCCCTGCCTCAGGGCATCCTCAGCCCAGGATGCCAACCCAGATTGCCAGTCTCCTGGCTGACGAGGGGGCTCCTGCCCGCTGCCTGTTTGCAGTTCTGTCGGCAGGTCCGCGGGTAGGATCTCCTGACCCGAAGCCATAACGGTCATCCAGCGACAGCAGTTTTCCAACTGGCGTACATTGCCCGGCCATTCCAGAGTCACCAGTTTCTTCACCGTATCGGGGTGCAGCCGTTTGGCGTCCACGCCCAGCTCCTTGGCGGCGCGGTTGAGGAAGTGGCGGGTCAGAGCCGGAATGTCTTCGCTGCGGTCCTTGAGGGCCGGCAGGTGCACGCGGATGACGTTAAGGCGGTGGAACAGATCCTCACGAAATTCACCGTCGGCGACGCGGCTCTCCAGGTTTTGGTGGGTGGCGGCGATGATGCGCACGTCCACCTTGACCGGCTGATGGCCGCCGACCCGATAGAACTGACCGTCGGCCAGCACCCGCAGCAACCGGGTCTGCACGTCCAATGGCATGTCGCCGATCTCATCCAGAAACAGGGTGCCGCCGTCCGCTTGTTCGAAGCGGCCCTGGCGGACACCGGCGGCGCCGGTAAAGGCGCCTTTTTCATGGCCAAACAGCTCCGATTCAATCAGGTCCTTGGGAATGGCGGCCATGTTGAGGGCGATAAAGGTCTCGCTGGCGCGGGGGCTGTGTTTGTGCAGCGCATGCGCCACCAGCTCTTTACCGGTACCGGACTGGCCGTTGATCAGCACGCTGATGGTGGAGCGGGACAGCCGCCCGATGGCGCGGAACACTTCCTGCATCGCGGGCGCTTCGCCGATGATCTCTGGCACCGGAATGGCCGCTTCACGACGGGGCTTGGTCTGAGTTGCCGACTGCTCCAACGCCCGTTGAACCAAGGCCACGGCCTCGTCGATATCGAACGGCTTCGGCAGGTATTCAAAGGCGCCGGCCTGGTAGGCGCCGACGGCACTGTCCAGATCCGAGTGGGCGGTCATGATGATCACCGGCAGCTGCGGGTAGTGCTGTTGCACCCGCTCCAACAGCGTCAGGCCGTCGGTGCCCGGCATGCGGATGTCGCTGATGATGGCGTCCGGTTGCTGATCCGCCAGTGCCTGCCACAGTGACTCGGCGCTGGCAAAGCTGGCGCTGCTGATCCCTTCGGCCTGCATGGCGCGCTCCAGAACCCATCGAATGGAGCTGTCGTCGTCCAGTATCCATACTCGCTCGTTCATTGGCTCTCCTTAGTGGTCATCAGTGGCAGCATCAGGGTAAAGGCGGTGTGGCCGGGCCAGCTGTCGACATCGATGCGGCCCTGGTGCTGGGCGACGGCGTTCTGGGCGATGGACAGTCCCAACCCGGATCCATCGGCCTTGCCGGTTACCATCGGGTAGAACAGGGTATCTTTGAGCTTGTCGTCGATCCCGGGACCGTTGTCGATGATGCTGACCATGACCGCCATGCGATGGCGCTTTCCGGCAATGGTCACCTGACTGCAGGTGCGGGTCTTGAGGGTGATAGTGCCCCGTCCCTCCATGGCTTGGGCGGCATTGCGGACGATGTTCAGCACCGCCTGCTGCAGCAGATCCCGCTCCATGTCGAAGTCGGGAATCGACGGGTCGTAATCCCGGACAAACACCAGAGTGTCGGGAAACTCCAGGGCACAGAGTTGGCTGACTTGCTCGAGCACCCGGTGAATGTTGGCCACCACCCTGGGGCCGGGTTTCTGCGGCCCCAGCAGTCTGTCCACCAGCATTCTTAAACGATCCGCTTGCTCAATAATGATGCCGGTAAACTCCTTCTGACCCGGTTCGGTCAGTTGTCGCTCCAGCAGTTGGGCCGCACCCCGCAGGCCGCCGAGGGGGTTTTTAATCTCATGGGCCAGTCCCCGCACCAGCAATTGTGCCGCATGGTGCTGGGCGTATTGGTGCAGTTCCTGGCTGATGCGTTGCTGCTGATCGATGACTCTGAGCTCCAGCAATCCCTGGCCGTCCTGCATCGGAGTCAGGAACAGGTCCACCGTGTGGTGTTGGCCGTCGAGGGTGATCAGGCTCATGGCGTAGAAAGCGGACCCCTGATGGCTGGCCAGGCTGTGTTGCAGTTGCGCCGGTTCCAGACCGATGCGTGAGACGCAATCGGTCAGACGGATCTCGGTCAGGCGTCGACGGCTGAGGCCAAACAGTTGCTCGCAGGCCTGATTGGCCAACTGCACCATCAGTTGGTTGTCCACCACCATGACGGCGGCAGTCAGGTGATTTAACAAGCGGGTTTCCTCAATCGGTGCCATTGGGGTGGGTACTCCTGTGGTGACGGCTATCCCTAAGATACCACTGCACCAATTTGGTGCAACACCGGTGTGGTGGTGTGCACTTCATTGGTGATGCGCAACAAAAATGGGCTGTCGTGGCCGAATTCCGACCCGGTGGGGAAACACTGCAAGTTGTTTGCCACAATGCGTGGAGTCAGGTGCCTTTGCGCTGTGACTGCAGCACCGACTGGCGGTGCAGGTGAACGGTAATGGCGTCGCTGCTGCCCAATAACTGCCCCTGGTCGTCGATGGCTTGCAACTGCAGTTGATGGCTGCCGCGATCGACGTTGTCCAGGGTCATCGCCTTGCCGTTCATCGCTTGAGCCTGACCGTCCAACAGCAGCAGCAGGCGATGATTCCGGGCCAGGGCCGGGGTTACGGCGGCTTTGACGGTGATGCGGCCGCGGTTGTCTCGCAAGGTGGCATCTGCCGTCGGGGTCAGCAGGGTTAATTGGTAATGGGGTGCCGTATCCTCGGCCTGAGGATCGGAACCCGCTGGCAAGGTCATGGGGCGAATGCGCACCTGGCTATCGGCTGTCGGTTGCAAGCGGTCGGCTCGGGCTTTGGCTGGGGCCGTGTCGCTGTAATGAACCACGCCGTTGGCGTCCACCCAGCGGTAGACGGTGCCCTGGGCCAAGCCGCTGATCAGCAGCAGTAGTAACAGAATCCGCATCCCTGGGCTCCTGATGGCGTACGTAGTCAGAGTGTAGCAGCCACAAAAAAGCCCACCAGAACGGTGGGCTTAAAATGCTGGTTTGTTTTTATTTTTAGCAGCTGTAGTACATGTCGAACTCAACAGGGTGAGTGGTCATGTTCAGGCGTTCAACCTCAGCACGTTTCAGCTCGATGTAGGAATCGATGTAATCGTCAGAGAACACGCCGCCGGCGGTGAGGAACTCACGATCCGCATCCAGGCAATCCAGGGCTTGTTCAAAGGAGGCAGCAACAGTTGGGATCTCTGCGGCTTCCTCGGCTGGCAGGTCGTACAGGTCTTTGTCCATCGCTTCACCAGGATGGATCTTGTTTTTAATTCCGTCCAGACCGGCCATCAGCATGCTGGCAAAGGCCAGGTACGGGTTGGCGGTTGGATCCGGGAAACGCACTTCGATGCGGCGCGCTTTCGGGCTGGGTACCACCGGAATCCGGATGGAGGCCGAGCGGTTACGGGCGGAGTAGGCCAGCATAACCGGGGCTTCGAAACCGGGAACCAGTCGCTTGTAAGAGTTGGTAGACGCGTTGGCAAAGGCGTTAATGGCACGGGCGTGCTTGATGATACCACCGATGTAGTACAGGGCAGTTTCGGACAGGCCGCCGTACTTATCGCCGGCAAACAGGTTCTCGCCGTTCTTCATCAGCGACTGGTGGCAGTGCATGCCGGAACCGTTGTCGCCGACAACCGGCTTAGGCATGAAGGTTGCGGTCTTGCCGTAGGCGTGGGCCACGTTGTGAACCACGTACTTGTAGATCTGAATTTCATCTGCCTTTTCAACGATGCTGTTGAACAGGGTGGCGATTTCGTTCTGGCCGGCGGTAGCCACTTCGTGGTGGTGTGCTTCGACGGTCAGGCCCATCTCTTCCATCACCAGACACATGGCGGAACGCAGATCCTGCGAGGAATCCACCGGAGCCACTGGGAAGTAGCCACCCTTGACGCCAGGACGGTGGCCCATGTTACCGCCTTCGAAGTGCTTGTCGGAGTTCCAGCTGGCTTCTTCGGCATCGATTTGGTACATGGAACCGGCCATGTCGGTCTTGAATTTGACGTCGTCAAACAGGAAGAACTCCGGCTCTGGACCAAAGAACACTTCGTCGGCAAAGCCGGCGCTGCGCATGTAGCCTTCGGCGCGCTTGGCGATGGAACGCGGGTCGCGGTCGTAGCCCTGCATGGTGGTCGGCTCGATGATGTCGCAACGCAGGTTCAGGGTGGACTCTTCGGTAAATGGGTCGAGTACGGCGGTGGCCGCATCCGGCATCAGCACCATGTCGGACTCGTTGATGCCTTTCCAACCGGCGATGGAGGAGCCGTCGAACATCTTGCCTTCTTCAAAGAAGTCGCCGTCAATCTGGTGGCTGGGCAGGGAGACGTGTTGCTCTTTACCTTTGGTATCGGTGAAGCGCAGGTCGACAAACTTCACATCGTTTTCTTTAATTAGTTCTAATACGTGTTCGACAGACATCCTGTTTACCTCCAAATGGCGTGTACGGCCCTAAATGCTCTGCCACAGCCTATGCTAAAGCTGTGCCAAAGTATTAAGTTATTGATGTGTAGGGTTTTTGGTGAAGGAGTGTAGCGAGCGGGATACCAAATTGCACCATAATGGTGCGTGGGTTGCTTAATTTTGGTGCAATGCACCGAGAGTAACGCAGCGACTTCCATGGCTTCTGCTCGTTGGTGAAAAAAAGCACTATCCTGTTGCTGTCCGAAAGAGTAGAATAGCCGCCCTTTTGATGCAACCATGGAGCCAGGCAGAATCGTGCTGGACAAACTAAGAAATATTGCGATTATCGCGCACGTTGACCACGGCAAGACCACCTTGGTGGACAAACTGCTGCAGCAGTCCGGAACTTTAGAGAGCCGTACTGATTTCGACGAACGCGTGATGGACTCCAACGATCTGGAGAAAGAGCGCGGTATTACCATTCTGGCTAAGAACACTGCCATCAAATGGAACGATTACCGCATCAACATTGTGGACACCCCAGGACACGCCGACTTCGGTGGTGAAGTGGAGCGTGTAATGTCTATGGTCGACAGCGTACTGCTGTTGGTGGACGCCCAAGAGGGTCCGATGCCACAGACCCGCTTCGTAACCCAGAAAGCCTTTGCTCAGGGTTTGAAGCCAATTGTTGTGATTAACAAAATTGACAAGCCGGGTGCTCGTCCTGACTGGGTAATGGACCAGGTATTTGACCTGTTCGACAACCTGGGCGCGACCGATGAGCAACTGGATTTCCAGGTGGTGTACGCCTCTGCACTGAACGGTTGGGCTTCTCACGATGCCGAGACTCAGGGCGAAGACATGACCGCCATCTTCGAGACCATCGTTGACCAGGTGTCGGCCCCTGCCGGCGACCCGGATGGTTCTTTCCAGATGCAGATCTCTCAGCTGGACTACAACTCCTACGTTGGCGTGATCGGCGTTGGCCGAGTGAGCCGCGGTAAAGTGAAGCTGAACCAGCAGGTCACCATTCAGTGCGCCAACGGCAATGTCCGTAATGGAAAAGTGGGCCAGGTACTGGGGTACCTGGGTCTGGAGCGTCACGATGTGGAAGAGGCGCAAGCCGGTGACATCATTGCGGTTTCCGGTCTGGGTGAGCTGAAGATCTCCGACACCATCTGCTGCCCGAACGAAGTGGAAGGCCTGCCGGCGCTGTCTGTGGATGAGCCAACCGTTACCATGACCTTCCAGGTAAACACCTCACCATTCTGTGGTCAGGAAGGTAAGTACGTGACCTCACGGAACATCCTTGAGCGCCTGGAACAGGAACTGGTTCACAACGTGGCCCTGCGTGTTGAGCAGACCGATGATCCGGACAAGTTCCGCGTTTCTGGCCGTGGTGAACTGCACCTGGGTGTTCTGATCGAGAACATGCGTCGTGAAGGCTACGAGATGGCCGTGTCCCGTCCGGAAGTGATTCTGCGTACCGTCGACGGTGTGTTGGAAGAACCCTACGAGACCGTTACCGTTGACGTCGAAGAGGAACACCAGGGCGGTGTGATGGAGAAGCTGGGCGTACGTAAAGCCGAGCTGACCGATATGGCACCGGACGGCAAAGGCCGCATCCGTATGGACTTCATCATGCCATCCCGTGGCCTGATTGGTTTCCAGACCGAGTTCATGACCCTGACCTCGGGTACTGGTCTGATCTATCACACCTTCTTCAAGTACGGCCCTCACAAGGGTGGCGAAATCGGCCAGCGCAACAACGGCGTATTGATCGCCAACGCGACCGGTAAAGCCCTGACCAACGCCCTGTTTAACCTGCAGGAACGTGGCCGCCTGATGATTGGACACGGTGTGGAAGTGTACGAAGGCATGATCATCGGTATTCACAGCCGTGATAACGACCTGACGGTAAACGCCCTGAAAGGCAAGCAGCTGACCAACGTTCGTGCTTCCGGTACTGACGACGCTCAGGTGCTGACTCCGCCAATCGTGATGACCCTGGAGCAGGCGCTGGAATTCATCGACAACGATGAGCTGGTGGAAGTGACTCCTGAGAGCATCCGCATTCGTAAGAAGCTGCTGACCGAATCCGATCGTAAGCGCGCGTCCCGCGAAGCGAAAAAATAAGTCGCCATTGCCGACAAAAAAAGAGCCGCTCTGCGGCTCTTTTTTTTGTCTTCATGCCAAGGGTGGTGGTCGACCCGAAGTGAGTGGCGATGTCAGCGAGGGCGGCCGCCTGGGGCTAATCGGCGACCGGCAGTACCGACAGTTGATCCAGCTTCGGCAGTATCGCCTGTCGAAGCTGTTCTGAGGATTCGCTCTGCCAGTAGCCGCCCAGGTAGCTGAACAGCGGAATCACAGTAACGAAAAACAGCAGGATAAGCAGGATCATCGACGGCTTCAGCGGCCAACGATGCCCTGGCAGAGACAGGGTCAGGGCGTCTTTCTTCGGGCAAGCCTGGGCACAGCGATGGCAGGCGTGGCAATCATCGACGCTGACGGTTTCCAACTGATGTACCGGAATGTTGGAGGGGCAAGCCTGCTGGCACTTGCGGCAGTCCTTGTCGTCACATTCTCGCAGGCACAGGGCCGGGTTGCGGCGAATCTTGAATGGACTCAGCATCGACAACAGCCCCATCAGGGCGCCGTAGGGGCAGAAATAGCGGCAGAAGGCGTTGCGCTTAATGGTGGACAGCGTCAGTACCGCCGCCAGCAGTGCCAGGCCGATCAGAGAGGGATTGGTGAATCGCTGCCACATCGACAGATCCGCCATCAGGTGGCGTTCGCTGTTGAGGTAGTCTTCCAGGCCTGAGGAGGGGATCTCCATCACCAGGCACAGCAGCCAGATCAGCAGGCCGTATTTGGTCATCTTCAGGCTGCTGTCGAGCCAGGAGGGAAGCTGGTGATCTTTCTTCCAGTAGGGGTTGAGGCGTTCATACAGCACCTCGGAAAAGAACCCCACCGAACAGACCCAGCTGCAAAATGCCCGCTTGGTGATCAAGGCGGAGCCCAGCAGCGCCAGAAACAGCACCAGGGCGGCCGGGTGCTGGTGGTCGATGATGCCCTGCTCTATCCAGGCGCGCAGGGAGACCCCGGCGGTGACGGGCAGGTAGACATCCACCACGCTGGGGCGGGTCATCCACAGGCTGCCGGCGTGCATCTGCATGGCGTACAGGGCGTATTGTACCGCCACTATCACCATGGCGATGGCGAAGCCATTTTGGGTTAACTGCCGCAACTGGTCGAAGCGATCCATGGTGCGGGACGGCAGCCGACTGGGCAACAGCCAGCGCCCGGCGGTGACGGTCAGCAGGAAACAGAAGGAGGCCAGTACCAGCAGGATATCGTGGGCCATCAGCAATCCCAGCCCTGCGGTGACCGCAGCACTTATCACCCCGAGGCTACGGCTCAGGGAGACCACAATGCCCAAGGCGACCGTGAAGCCGGTGAGCAAGATTAAGGATTCGAAGATGGACATGGACCAGCCAAACAGTTTCAGATGGTCGCCAGTATCTCAGCCTACGGCCCCCTTGGCAGTGGCAGCGTTGTGGTTTTTAGACCCACTTAACAATTTGGATTGGAAACCAAATCTTTATTGCCCGAGGGTCTTAATAAATTGATCGGATTCGGCAATGGCTTTATTCATCTCGGTTATAAGAGACTGGACTTCGCCCTTGAGATCGCTGAACTCGCTGCCGATGGCGTTGACCGCATTGGCATTGAGGTTGTGCTTCAGGTACAGCTCGTTGTCTTTGAGGCGGGCCAGAACCGGTTCCATTTTCTGCTCGGCGCGGCGCATGCTCTTGAGCATGCTGGCGTATTGCCGTTTGGTGGCCGACAGGCGCTTTTCACTGTCGCGCCGCAGTTTGGCGGACTGGTACTGCTCCAGCTCCTGCTGCCACTCATCAAACATCGCCTCGGCGACGTCATCGATGCTGTCGATGCGGTCACGGACATCGTTGGCGGCCTTTTCCGAGGCCTGATATTCATCGCGGACAGTGTCGTAGACGTCTTCGAGGTCGCCGCCGTCAAAATCCACCAGTGTCTGCAGTTGCTCCAGGGCCGAACTGAACTGTTGCTGTGCCTCCTGTTGGCTCTCCTGGGCCGATTCCACCCGATCGGTAAGAATCTCCCGTTTGTGATAGCCCACTTGTTCGGCGGCGGCGTAGTATGCCGACTGGCAACCGCCGAGCATCAGGGCGGCGATCAGAATCCAATACTTCATAGTGGTCCCTTATCGGTATTTGGCGGCATCAATGATGCACCACAGGTGGAGAATGGCGCCGAGTATGGCCGGCACGATCAGGAAATAGAAAAAGTACCCTGTACTGACAAACACAAAGAACAGCAACGCGGCGAGCACTCGCCCCTGTACCAGCTGTCCCAGTCCGGGAATAAAAAAGCTGCAAATGGCGGCGATGACGTTACCGGCGGACCCCTGTCCGGACATGCGAACCTCCTTGGTTACCCTGCATACACTGAGCTCCGGGACCGAGTTTGCCCGGAAGTTGAGACAGTTATGTTAACACCGACTCGAGGTTCGGCAACACCATGGCGATGGCACTCGACTCAGCCCCGGTGTCGGCTCATCAGGTTGAACAGCGCCCCCAACAGAATCAAGCCACCGCCGACCAGGGTCCACAGCGCCGGAATTTCGGCAAACACCAGCCAGCCAAGCAGGATGGAAAACAGGATCTGTACGTAGGAGTATGCCACGACCTTGTTGGCGGCCTCACCCTTCAACGCCTTGGTCAGCCCGACCTGCCCAACCTGGGTGAACACCCCAACCAGCAGCAGCAATCCCAGGGTCGGCAGGTCCGGAATCACCAGTTGATCCCCCAGTAGCAGCAGCGACACCGGCAGGGCCACCAGTGGGAAGTAGAGGATGATCACCGAGCTGTCCTCTTTGCCGCTGAGTTTTTTTACCAGAATGTAGGCCACGGCGCTGCCGCAGGCGCCAAGCAGGGCGGCAACGACGCTGAACCAAGGCAGGGCCTGATCCGCAGAAGACAGGCCCGGCACCAGCATGGCGCTCAGTCCGCTCAGAGACAGCAGGATGCAGATCAAGGTGAACCGGTGCACCCGTTCGCCCAGAAAGTACCAGGCCAGCATCGCGGTAAAGACCGGATGCAGGTACTGCAGCAGGGTGGCCTCTGCCAGCGGCAGGGTGGTGACCGCGTAATAGACGCACATCAGTGCCAGGGTACCGACCAGACCCCGGGCCAGTAACAGCCCTCGGTGGCGGCCCAGCGGTGCCAATCCCTTGCTGCGAATATCCAGGTAGCTGAGGATCAGTGACACCAAGGCTCGGGCGGCGACAATCTCCAACACCGGAATGTCGCGGGCGCTGGTCAGCTTGACGCAGACGGTCATCAGGGCAAATCCCAGGGCCGACAACAGGGCATAGTAGAGGCTGGGGAGTGGTGGGGTGCGGGTCGGCATGGTGATGTCGAAACTCGGGGGGCTGGCTATCCGTGGCCGCCATAGTGGCGGTCGACCCGGTAGGGAGTCAAGGGCGGGGGGGACAGTAAACCGGGGGCCGGTGGAATCAAATAGGGTAAATTGTTCTTTTCTATGCCATGTTATGATCAGAGTGACGTAAGGTTGCACAGGTTTACTATGAACATCATGACTCGGGCTCGACTGCAGTGGCAACGGTTTCCCTGGCGTCGCATTCCCGCCTATTTTCGATTTTTGCTTCGGCGTAGCGTCGATAACCGCCTGCAGGTGACCTCGGGGTACCTGGCCTACATGACCTTGTTGTCGCTGGTGCCGCTGATGGCGGTGGTGCTGTCGATCTTCTCTGCGTTTCCGGCCTTCAAAGGGGTGAAGCAGCAGGTGGAGCAGTTTGTGTACAGCAACTTCGTGCCCACTGCCGGCGGTGTGGTGCAGCAGTATCTGGCGGAGTTTGTCGACAACGCGTCGCGAATGACCGCCGTGGGGGTGGTGTTCCTGGCGGTGGTGGCGCTGGCGCTGATCTCGGCCATCGATAAGGCCTTGAATCAGATCTGGCGAATTCGGCAGCGCCGGCGCTGGGTGTACTCCTTCTCCATGTACTGGATGATTCTGACCCTGGGCCCTATCCTGATAGGCGCCAGTATCGTCATGACCTCTTACCTGGTGTCATTGAAGCTGTTTTCCGACGTTGGCCTGTCCGGTGTGGTGCCGTTCTTCGTGGCGAAGTTGCCATTTTTGTTGTCGGTGCTGGCGTTTGTGATGATGTATGCACTGGTTCCCAATACCCAGGTCCGGTTTCACCATGCCCTCAGCGGTGCGGTGGTGGCGGCGCTGTTGTTTGAGGCGGGTAAGCGGGGCTTTGCCTGGTACATCACCACCTTTCCGTCTTATGAGGCGATTTATGGGGCGCTGGCCGTGATCCCGATACTCTTTGTCTGGGTGTACCTGTCCTGGATGATCCTTCTGGTGGGGGCGGAAGTGACTGCGTCTCTGCCGGAGTTCTTTGCCGTAACTGAAAAACATAAGGAATTGACATGATGAAACATTGGATGATCGCCGCCGTGCTGGTTGTGATGACCGGCTGTGCCAGTACCGGAAACGACCCGGTGACCGTCGACATGAGCGGCATGACCAACGAACAGGCCACGGACCACCTGATTGAGGCCCTGAAGTCGGAGTCTTACCAGGTGAAGCGCGCCAGTGCCGGTCGGGCACTGGTGGATTACGACGGCAGCCATTTCCTGCTGCAGCCGAAGCTGATTCCCAACGGCTTGGACCGAGTGGTGATCACCAAGTACTACGCCCTGCACCCGGATTTGGCCCAGACCCCGGAGTTACTGCTGATCATCGGCAAGTTGAATCAGCAACTGGACTTTGCCAAGTTTGTGGTGCGCGATGAAGGCAAGGCCATCGAAGTGCGCGGCGCCGCAACCTTTGTGGATAGGATCAGTGTGCTGGAGTTGACTCGCTTCATGGATTGGACCAATCAGGGCCTGGCACTGTTGAAGCAGCAGTTCCCCCAGGCGCAGCCCATGGCCAAAGAGGTTCGGCTCAATACCCTCTGAGCGGCATCGCAAAGGTGCGGGTTCCCGCTTGAGTTGCCACGGTGCTGAGGTCACACTGGGGCGACTTTGAATGAGGGGACACAATGATCGCACTGGTGCAGCGGGTTTCGACCGCAAAAGTGGAAGTGGCAGGCCGAATCACCGGCGAAATTGACCGGGGCCTGCTGGTGTTGTTGGGTGTCGAGCAAGCGGATGACACCGACAAACTGCGAAAGCTGGCGGATAAGGTGATGAAGTACAGAATCTTTTCCGATGACGAGGGCAAGATGAACCTTAACGTCCGCCAGGCCGGCGGCAAATTGCTGGTGGTCAGCCAGTTTACCCTGGCTGCCGACACCGGCCGCGGCCTGCGGCCCAGCTTTTCCCGCGCCGGTAAGCCGGAACAGGCTGAGGCGCAGTACCTTGAATTTGTCGACTATTGCCGCAGCACAGGGATGGCGGTGGAGACCGGTGAGTTTGCCGCCGACATGCAGGTGTCGTTGACCAACGACGGTCCGGTGACCTTCCACCTGCAGGTGTAGTTGCCACAACACCAACAAGCCGCTCAACGGAGCGGCTTTTTTGTGGGCTATTTTGATCCTTTGCGTTTCAGGCTCAGGGTGCGGTCGCCGGATTTACGCGGCTTGGGTTTGTCGACCTTGGGTTTGTTGGGGTTGTCGACAAAGATTTTTCGACCGCTGGGCTTGTCCAGGGCGCCGCGCCCCTCTCCCTGGCCACTCGGCCGACGCGGCGCGCCAGAGCGGGGTTTGATCGGCCTGGCGGGCCGAAAGTCGCCGTCGCGGCTGCCCTTGGGTGGGGTGGTGTTCACGGCGGTTTTGCTGGAGCCCGCCACGGCCTGGTTGATGGCCGCCATCTCGTCGGCACTCAGGTCCCGCCACTGGCCGGGGCGCAGTCCCGACAGGGTCACGTTCATGATGCGGGTACGCTTCAGCTTGGTGACCTTGTAACCCAGATACTCACACATGCGTCGAATTTGACGGTTCAGTCCCTGAGTCAGCACGATCTTAAACACATAGCGGCTGACCATGGTGACCTGACAGGGTTTGGTGACGGTATCGAGAATCGGTACCCCTTTGGACATTCGCTCGATGAAGCGTTCGCTGACCGGTTGATCGACGGTGACCACGTACTCTTTGTCGTGGGCGTTTTCGGCCCGCAGGATCTTGTTGACGATGTCGCCGTCACTGGTGAGAAAAATCAGCCCTTCGGACGGCTTGTCCAGGCGGCCGATGGGGAAGATGCGCCGCTTGTGACCAATGGCATCGATGATGTTGCCGTGCACGTCCCGCTCGGTGGTGCAGGTGATGCCGATGGGCTTGTTGTAGGCGATGTAGATGCGATCGGACTTGTTGCTGGCGCTGGCCTTGATGGGCTTACCGTCCACGGCGACCTGGTCGCCCGGCTGCACCTTGGTGCCAAGTTCCGGGGTGCGACCATTGATGGTGACGCGGTTCTGCTCGATGAGCTTGTCGGCTTCGCGGCGGGAGCAGAAGCCGGATTCGCTGATGAATTTATTCAGGCGTTTTTCGGTAGTCACTGTGGTATCCAACTGGTGGCCGGGTTTTGGCGCGCCACAGTATACCAAATGCAGGCCCGGCTGGGGTCGGTGGCAGAAAAAAGGCGCCCGCCGGACGCCTTAATGCTGGTCGACTCAGTGGTGTGAGCCGCGGGCGATGGCCGCCAACAGGGCTTCGGGATCAAATTTGCACAGGCCTTCGTCGGCGCCACTGTTGTGGGTGTAGCGACGGCATACCTCGCTGTTGAGTGAGGTGTGCAGAATGATGTAGGTCTCTTTGAGGCAGGCTTCGCTGCGAACCGTGGTGGCCAGTTGGTAACCGTCCAGCTCCGGCATCTCGATGTCGGACACCAGAATCTGAATCGGTTCGCCGGCGGCGGCTTGTTCCTGCAGTCGCTCCAGGGCGGCCCGTCCGTTGGGGGCGCTGTGGTAATCGATGCCGTGTTGCTCCAGCACGTTGGCCAGTTGTCGACGGGCAAAGCGGGAGTCGTCGCAGATCAGAATTCGCTGGCCGCGAATCTCCGCCAGGGTGGCGTCGTCGAGGACAAAATCGTCGTTGTCCTGACGGGCATTGAGACCCACGGTTTCGTTGAGGATGCGCTCCAGATCCAGCACCTGCACCAGGTCGTTGTCGCGACGAATGACGCCGGAGCTGTAGCTGGTGTCGCCCAACTTCGTTGGCATAGCGGCAACGTCATCACTGTTGCAGTAGTGAATGGTATCGATGCCGGTCACCAGCAGACCGTACAGGCGTTCCTGCACTTCGCATACCACCACCTGTTTGCAGTCATCGGATGCCATGCCGATGGCGTTGGCCAGATCAATCACCGTCAGAGTGTGGCCCCGCAGTGGCATGGTGCCCACCACCGACGGGTGACTGCCGGGAATCTGGTTGAACTGACGGGTGGTGACGATCTCCCGCACTTTCAGCGTGGTGATGGCGAAAGCCCGACGAGGCCCCAGGGTAAAGACCAGAAACTCTTGACGATTATTTTCTTGTGACATCCCAAATACCAAAGGTGACTGCGGTTGTAATAGTGATAGCGACGGCAGATTAGCGGTGATTAAATCACGGCGGTCAGCCTGGGTTAACCTTGCCTTGGTAGGGCCAGGCTGTCCACTTAATCTGTGCTATTCTCGGCGCTTATTTGCGCTAAAACAGATTACGCAGGTGGCCATGATATTTGTAAAGCCCGATCCAGCACAATTGACGGCGGGATTTGATCTTCGATTTCGGGTACTGCGTCAACCCTGGCAGCAGCCCAGAGGCAGTGAGCAGGATGATCTGGAGGCTCAGGGACTGCACCGGGTCGGGCTGGATGGCGACGGAACCGTGGTGGCCACCGGTCGGGTGCATTCGCTGTCGTGTCGCCGCGGGCAGATTCGCTATATGGCGGTGGCGCCTGACCGTCAGCGGCAGGGCCTGGGCACGCAACTGCTGGCTGCCCTGGAGCTGGCGGCACAACAGGCCGGCCTGGAGGTGGTGGAGCTGCAGGCGAGAGAGTCTCAGCTGGGATTCTATCTGGCCCGGGGGTATCGGGACATCGGTGTCGGTCACACCCTGTTTGGCACCGTGTCGCACCGGCGCATGGCCAAGGTGCTGGACAGTGGCGTTGCCCGTTTGACCCAGGTGTGGCATCAGACCATTCCCCTGGCCGGTTTCATGCAGGTCGAGGGGCTGTCGTTTGACGGCCGCCGTTTCTGCACTCGGGCCAGTTTCGACAGTGGCCGCAATCTGCACGGAACCCTGTTTGCCGGTGCCGGATACAGCCAGGCGGTGCTCACCGGTTGGGGGCGTGTGTGGCTGGAATTGCAACTGTGTGGGCTGGAAGGCGATATCGTGCTGGCCCGGGCGGAAGTCAGTTACAGCAAGCCGGTGGCTGAGACGCCGGTGGCCGAGGTGGAGAGTGAGGCGTTGGATTTAGCCCCCCTGCTCAATGGTCGCAATGCCAAAGTGCCGCTGACCGTGGTGTTGGCCGATGGGCTGAGGTTACAGGCGTTGTTTGCGGTGCTGGCAGAGCGACACTGAGTGGCAAACAAAAAGGCTCCCTCGGGAGCCTTTTCGGTCGGTGAGCCTGTTCAGTCGTTCATGGCGGCGCGGAAACGGCGCAAGGTCGACTTCAACTTGCGGGCATTGTCCGGCCCCATGCGCAGCATCAGCTTCTCGACGTCGGTCAGCGACTCCAGATCGGTGTCTTTAAACTCGTAGTTGACGCTGTGGCTTTCCAGTGGAATGGCGGTGTCCATCTCCGGGGCCGACAGCAGCAGGTCCATGGCGTCATCCAGGCGGTCGCGGAAGCTGTCTTCGTACCCCAGTTCGGCGTAGGCCTGTTCGAACAACGGCTCCATCAGCAGGAAGGTGTCACGCAGGGCTTGCTCATCGAGGCGGTACAGGAAACTGGTGTAGGCGTCGTAACGGTGGTAGCCGTCGGGATCCAGGTACAGCTGACCATTGACGTCCACCGCTTTAAACTCTTCATTCAGGCGTTTAAACGGTCCCTGCTTACGCAGGACATTGCCTTGTGCCAGATTGTCCACCAGGCCAACGAAGCGGCGGATCAGGCTATCAGGCACCAGGAATTGACCTAATTGCATGCCATCGGACAGGCCATTGAGCTGGGCTTTGGCAAAGTCATCGGACTGGGCCAGTGTCGGCAGGGTCACTTTTGGGGCTTCGGGCTCCGGTTGTGGCTCCGGTTCGATCACTTCGGGTTCCGGTTGCGGCTCTGGCTCTGGCTCGATCACCGGTTCGGTGGGCAAGGGCTCGGCAGGCACTTCCACGATGGGCTCGATCACCGGCTCAATGGGGTCGACGGTCGCCACCGGGGCCTCCTTATCGCCGGCGAAGTAGAACCAGGCGCCGATGCTCAGAAGGATAACCAGTACCACCATCACCATGGCAATGGTGCTGGAATTGGAACTGTTGGTGTCGCGTTCATTTGAATTCATGGTGGTCTCTTTGCTCCTGTGCCGACCTACACTCCATTGTGCAAAATTAGCCCTGTCTGTCTAGGCTTGACTGTAAATCTCTCGCCCTTTTAACCACCTATCTATAAGCGGCTGCACATTTTGGGGGTAATTCCGCATCAGATGCAGGGCCAGTCGTTTCACCTGAGGGATCAGTGCTCCGTCCCGAATCAGATCGGCGATTTTCAGATCCGCCAAGCCGGTTTGCTTGGTGCCCAGTACTTCTCCCGGGCCGCGAATTTCCAAATCCCGCTGGGCGATGATAAAGCCATCGTTGCTCTCTCTGAGTACGCCGATGCGGGCCTGGGCGGTTTTTGACAGCGGTGGATGATACAACAGCACACAGTGACTGGCGGTGCAGCCGCGGCCGACCCGGCCCCGCAACTGGTGCAACTGCGCCAGGCCAAGTCGCTCCGGATTTTCGATGATCATCAGGCTGGCGTTGGGCACGTCCACGCCGACTTCGATCACCGTGGTGGCCACCAACAGGTCCAGCTCTCCGGACTTGAATTGATCCATGACCTGTTGTTTTTCAGAGGATTTCATCCGCCCATGTACCAATCCGACCCGCAAATCCGGCAGTTGTTCCCCAAGTTCCTGAGCGGTGTCTTCGGCGGCCTGGCACTGAAGCACTTCGGATTCGTCGATCAGGGTGCAGACCCAATAAGCCTGTCGTCCCTGCTCCTTGCAGGCCTGGCGTACCCGCTCGACCACTTCCGGGCGTCGGCTGTCGCCCACGGCTACCGTGGTGACCGGTGTGCGCCCCGGAGGTAACTCGTCGATCACCGAAGTATCCAGATCGGCGTAGGCGGTCATGGCCAGGGTGCGGGGGATTGGGGTGGCGGTCATGATCAACTGGTGGGGGTAATTGCCGTCTTTGAAGCCTTTTTCTCTCAGCTCCAGCCGTTGATGGACGCCAAAACGGTGTTGCTCGTCGATGATGATCAGCGACAGGTGATCGAAGCGAACCTGGTCCTGAAAGATGGCATGGGTGCCGACGATCATTTTGGCGCTGCCGTCGGCGACTCGGGCCAGGGTCTGCTCCCTGGCTTTGCCTTTCAGTTTTCCTGCCAGCCAGGCGACCGGAAACCCCAGTGGCTCCAGCCAGGCGGCAAAGGCCAGGGCGTGTTGTTCCGCCAGTAATTCCGTGGGGGCCATCAACGCCACTTGTTGTCCCTGGCTCAGCACCGTCAGGGCCGCCAACGCCGCCACCAGGGTTTTGCCGGAGCCGACGTCACCTTGTACCAGCCGCATCATCGGTTGGGTCTGCGCCAGATCGGAACGGATTTCGCCGACCACCCGTTGCTGGGCGCCGGTGGGGGTAAAGGGCAGCTGGTTGAGAAAATCCCGCTCGACGGCGCGGTCCACCTGCTGCGGCAATGCCGTGTGCTGATCGGCACTTTGGCGCAATTGCAGCATCGACAGGTTTTGAGCCAGTAACTCCTCCATCGCCAGGCGTTGCTGAGCCGGGTGCTGGCCTTCGGTGAGCAGGTCGACATTGGCGTCGGCAGGGGGCCGGTGAACGTAATGCAGGGCCTGAGCCATGCTCATCTGTTGGTCGTACAACCCCTCAGGCAGCAGTTCTGGCACCGGATGGCGGCGCAGGTGGTCCACCGCTTGTTCGCACAGTTTGCGCAGGCTGAGCTGTTTCAGCCCTTCGGTGGTGGGGTAGATGGGCGTCAGGCTTTCTTCCAGCAAGGGGGCGCTGTCGTCCTCCAGCAGGCTGTACTCCGGATGGATGATCTCCAGCCCGTGCAGGCCGCGTCTGGCTTCGCCAAAGGCGCGCAGTCGTTTGCCCGGTTGCAGGCTGTTTTTCTGAGCCATGGCGAAGTTAAAGAAGCGCAGGGTCAGGCTGCCACTGGCGTCGAGGATCTTCACCGTCATCATCCGCTTGCGGCCATAGGTGACATTGGCGGACAGAATCTCACCCTCTACGGTGCCGTGGATGCCGGGCATCAGGCTGGCGATGGTCCAGATTCGAGTGCGGTCTTCGTAGCGCAGGGGCAGGTGGAACAGCAGGTCCTGCACCGAGTCGACGCCAATCTTGGCGAGTTTTTCCGCTACTTTGCTGCCGACGCCCTTAAGGGAGGTGACCGGCAGGGCCGCTAGATCCGTCACACCGTTATCCAAAACCACTGTAAATATGATCAGATAATAGCAGCCCTAGGCTGAGGAATCAGCCCCTTAGTGGGGCTGACTGCGGCGCTTAGCTGGCTTTGGCGTTATTGCCGAGCTGGTCTTCCCATACCACGGCGTCATTGCGGATGTTGCCGATCAAGGCGTTGTAGCGCTTTTCCAGTACGTGGCGCTTGATCTTCAGGGTTGGGGTCAGCACGTCATTTTCCACCGTCCACGGTTCCTGCACCACCAGCACTCCGCCCAGGGTGGCGTGGCTTTCCATGGTGGCACTGACGGCCTGTGACGCGGCCTGCAGAGACGCTTGAACCTGTTCTCGCGGCAGCCCGTAGGCGGATTCTGCCAGCTGCACCAGCGCCACCGGATAGGGCTGACCGGAGCCGATGACACAAAGCAGTTCGATGTTGGTGTCCTGGGCCAACTTGCGCTCGATGGGCACCGGTGCCACGAATTTGCCTTTGGCGGTTTTGAAGTTGTCTTTGACCCGGCCGATGATGCTGACGTAGCCGTCGGCGTCAATTTCCGCTTGGTCGCCGGTGCGGAAGAAGCCGTCTTCGGTCATCGATTCGGCGGTGGCCTCCGGCTGTTTGTAGTACTCCCGGAACAGCCCCGGGCTCTTAAACAGCAGCTCGTGGTTGTCGCCGATCTTCAGCTCCACGTCCATACCGGCGGCGCCAACGGTGCCGATTTTATCCTTCCTGAACGGAAAGTTGAGGGTGGCGTAGGCGGCGTTTTCGGTCATGCCCCAGGCTTCGGTAATGTCCATGCCGATGCGGCCGTACCAGTGCAATAACGCCGGCGAGACCGGCGCGGAGCCGCAGCCGAGGATGCGGGCATTGTTGAGGCCCAACTGTTTGCGAATCTTGCGGGCCACGAACGCGCCGATGATAGGGAGGCCGAGCAGGGTATTGAGTTTGTTGTTGCCCACCTTGGCGATGATGTTTTTTTGGAACAGGGTCCACAACCGTGGCACCGACAGGAAGAAGTTCGGATTGGCTACCTGGACATCTTCGACGAAGGTGTCCAGGCTCTCTACGAAGTACACCGTGCCGCCGCCAAAGATGGAGCTGCCGAAGATGTAAGCCCGTTCGGTGATGTGAGCCAGTGGCAGGTAGGAGATGACCCGATCTTTGGGAGTGCCCCCCAGGTGTTCATTGATGCGGCAGGCGGCCCAGCTGAAGGCGCCAAAGGTCATCACGGCACCTTTGGGATTGCCGGTGGAACCGGAGGTGTAGATGATGGTCATCACGTCGTCGGCATCGGGATACTGGGTTTGAATCGGTTCAGCCAACTCCAGCAGTTGCTGCCAGTGGTACTGGGTCTTAATGCCGTCATAGCCCATTCCCAGTCGCAGCGTTTCGCCGCCGATGCCCGGTTCCTGGCTGGGACCGTCATCCAGTTTCCCCACAAATACCGCCTTGGCTTCGGAGTGTTGCAGCACGTAGCGAATGGTGTCGGCATTGGCGGTGGGGTAGATGGGCACACTGATGAAACCGCCGACCATCAGGGCGTAATCGGTAATGAACCATTCAGAACAGTTTTTCGACAAAATGGCAATCTTGTCGCCTTTCTCAAACCCCAGCTTATGCAGGGCGCCGGCCAGGCGATGGGCCATCTGGTGTACCTGACTCCAGCTGATGTCATGCAGTCTGCGTTGCTTGGGCTGGCGAAGGTAGGTTTTGTCGCCCTGAACCCGGGCCCATTGTTCCAACATCTCTACGGGGGTTTTGAACGCCTGTGTCATCTCACTCTCCCTAGGTGATATCGCGTCAACGATCCGTCTGGTTGTAGTTTTTTGATGGCATCAGCGGCAGACGGAGACATCGATTGCCTTGATGCTGTCATTGTCAGTATCGGTTCGATTGTAAAAAGCCGGCATCCTGCCGGGGATCATTTGGAGCTTGGCGGATCAGCGCCTAGCCCCTCGAAAATAGCAGGAAATTGGCGATTGTGTAGCCAAAGCATAGTGTTAAATTGCCATTTAGTGGCTTTGGGCGACGTAATTTGCGCTGTTTCAATGGCGGCGGTTGCGATCAAATGAAGCTGAAGTGGAGCCGAATGGTGAATTGTGTTGTTGCTATCGCCAACGCAGGGAGGTAACGCTGTTTTTTTGCTGACACCGAAAAAATTCCGGCGTTGTGGAGGGGACCGTCCTGGCGCCGGTTATTTTAAAAACACCTTTAATTTTAACTGCATAAGAAAAAACGGCGCGGGGGAATCTACGACGTGATGACGGGGAGCTAGGAGGGGGGGGCAGTGGGGCCGAAGCGGCTCCACTGACCGGCGCGGTATCAATCGTCCAGGTGAGCCCAGGACTCTTTGTTCATCTGCACTTTCTGCCACCAGTCGTCACTGGCATCGATCTGGCCTTCCTCGTCGACCCGAGGGTAGGGCAGGCCTTTCTGGCGGCAGATCTTGGCAAAGATTGGGTGGCCGCCTTCAAACAGCAACCGTTGGCATTCGGCGTCGTCGATGCTGCGCTGTTGGTACATGCCGGCTTGTTGACGCTGTCGTTGGGCCTCGTACAGCATCAGGGCGGTGGCGACGGAAACGTTCAGCGACTGCACCATCCCCACCATGGGAATGATGACGTCCTGATCCGCCAGAGCCAGGGCTTCGGCAGTGATGCCGGTCTTTTCCTGACCCATCAGGATGGCGGTGGGCTTGGTGTAGTCGATGTCGCGGAAATCCACGGCGGTGTCGGACAGGTTGGTGGCGATGATCTGCATGCCTTGCGCCCGCAACTCTTTAATGGCATCGACAATGGTGTCGTGTGACTTCAGATCCACCCATTGCTGACTGCCGGTGGCGGTTCCGCCGGACAGCTTGGTTTTCTGATCCGGCCAGACGGCGTGAACCCGGTGTACCCCGACGGCGTCGGCGGTCCGCACCATGGCGGCCAGGTTGTGCGGCTTGTGGACCTCTTCCATGCAGATGGTCAGGTCTGTCTGGCGGCGGTCCAGCATGGCATTGATGCGGGCGAGACGTTCGGGGCTCATGAAACTTCCTTAAACAATGAATGCGGGGGCGCCAAAAGCGCCCCCGAAGAGTATAGCTGTGGTCGCTGCGGCGGGATTACAGGATCATCACCGCGTCCATCTCAACCAGGCTGCCCTTGGGCAGTTCCTTCACACCGATGGCGGCGCGCGCCGGGTAGGGCTGCTGGATGTATTGACCCATGACTTCGTTGACCTTGGCAAAGTTGGCCAGGTCAACCATAAAAATGTTCAGTTTGGCGATGTGTTGCAGGCTGCCGCCGGCGGCTTCACAGACGGCTTTCAGGTTATCGAACACCTGTACCACCTGGGAATCAAAGTCGTCACCAACCATCTCCATGGTGTTCGGGTCCAGCGGGATCTGGCCGGAGATGTACACGGTGTCGCCGGCTTTAATGGCCTGAGAATAGGTGCCAATGGCGGCCGGTGCGTTTTCGGTGGCGATAACGATCTTATCGGTCATGGGTTCCCCACAAATATTCTTAATTACGATTTCGCGCGACTTTCAGAACCTCGGGCTGCACCCTCAGTTTGCGCATGACGTTCGCTAAATGAACCCGATTCTTGACGGTCAGAGTCAATGCGATGGAGTAGACTCTGCCCTCTTTCTCTTCGGTGTTCAGATTATGAATATTGGCATCACATGCCGCAATAATGGAAGTGAGTTTTGCCAGAATCCCCTGATGATTCACGATTTCCATGCGTAAACCGGTGACAAACTCCTCGCGGCTGTCCTGGTCCCACTCCACATTGAGAAACTTCTCCGACTCCACCTCGCGGGCGCGTCGAATGTTGCGGCAGGTATCGATGTGCACCACCAGTCCCTTGCCGGGGCTGACGTGGGCGACGATGTCGTCACCGGGGATGGGGCGGCAGCATTTGGCAAACGACAGCAGCACCCCTTCGGCACCGCGAATCGGCAGCTTGTCACTGCCGTTGGCTGACTCCAGCTCTCCGCGCAGTTTCTGAGCCACCACCAGGCTCATGGCGTTACCCAGACCAATGTCGGCCAGCAGGGTATCGAAATCGTCGTGACGGTACTCTTCCACGATCTGGTCGATGCGGCTCTGCGGAATCTCGTCCAGGGTCATGTCGCCCAGGGCGTGGTTGAGCAGACGTTTGCCCAGGGCGGTGGCGTCGCGATCCTGCAGGCTCTTGAGCACGTGACGGATCTTGGCTCGGGCCTTGGCGGTGACCACAAAGTTGAGCCAGGCGGCGTTGGGTCGGGCACCGGGGGCGGTGATGATCTCCACCGTTTGACCTGACTTGAGCGGTTGGCTCAGCGGGTAGGCGTGACGGTTGATCTTGGCGCCGACGCAGCCGTTGCCGACGTCGGTGTGAACCGCGTAGGCAAAATCCACCGCGGTGGCGCCCAGGGGCAGTTCCAGAATCTTACCGGTGGGGGTGAACACGTAAATCTCATCCGGGAACAGATCGGTTTTTACGTTTTCAATAAATTCAAAGGAGTTACCGGCACTTTGTTGTAACTCCAGTAGGCTTTGCATCCATTTGCGGGCGCGAACCTGGGCGGTGGTGGCACTGGCTTCGGCGTCGTCTTTGTACAGCCAGTGAGCAGCCACCCCTTTGTCGGCCATCTGGTCCATGTCATCGGTGCGCACCTGAACCTCCACCGGCACCCCGTGGGGCCCATAGAGCGAGGTGTGCAGACTTTGGTAGCCGTTGGCTTTGGGGATGGCGATGTAATCTTTGAAGCGGTCCAGGCGGGGTTTATACAGGGTGTGCATGGCCCCGAGTACCCGGTAACAGGTGTCGATGTTCTTCACCGTTACTCGAAACGCGTAGATGTCCATCACTTCCTGAAACTGCAGCTCTTTGTTCACCATCTTGTTGTAGATGGAGTACAGGTTCTTTTCCCGCCCCTGCACCGTGCCCTCGATCTGCACCTCCTCGAGACGGCCGACAATGGCGTCGCGGATGGAGTTCATGATCGCTTTGCGGTTGCCGCTGGCGGCCTGCATCACCTCTTTGAGGACCCGATGACGCATCGGGTAGAGTGCCTGAAAGCCCAGGTCTTCCAGTTCATTCTTGATGTTGTGGATGCCAAGACGGTTGGCAATGGGGGCGTAGATCTCCAGGGTTTCCCTGGCGATGCGGCGACGTTTGTCCGGGCGCAGCGAGCCCAGGGTGCGCATGTTGTGGGTGCGGTCGGCCAGTTTTATCAGGATCACCCGAATGTCCTGCACCATGGCCAGCACCATCTTGCGGAAGTTTTCCGCCTGCGCTTCTTTCTTGTCGCGGAATTTGAGCTTGTCGAGTTTGGAGACCCCTTCCACCAGTTCGGCGACGGCGGGACCAAACTGCTCCGCCAGATCCTCTTTGGTGATCTCGGTGTCTTCGATGACGTCGTGCATCAGGGCGGCCATCAGCGTCTCGTGATCGAGTCGCATCTCCGCCAGAATGCGGGTAACCGCAATCGGATGAGTAATGTAGGGTTCGCCGCTGGAGCGTGTCTGCCCATCATGGGCATCTCTAGCGGTGATATAAGCGCGAGTGAGATTCTCGACCTGTTCCGGATCCAGATAACTGGACGCCAGTTCCCTCAGGCTTTCAAACAGATACAACGACGACCCCCATTATGGACGTTACAGTGCGCGTCCTTCGGCGATGGCGGCTACCGCTGCCAGTTCTGCCGCTTCCTGTTCGCGCTGAGCTTGCAGCTCCTGCTCGTCCAGTGTTTTCGCATCGATAAGGCCGGACTCGATTTCGCGCAGTGCGATAACCGTAGGCTTATCGTTCTGCTCTTCGACCAGCGGTTCCTTGCCGTTTACAGACAGCTGACGTGCGCGACGAGAGGCCACCAAGATCAGGTCGAAACGGTTGCCAATCTTATCTACGGCGTCTTCAACAGTTACCCGTGCCATGAGAAGGAACTCCTGTGTTTGAGCTTAAAAAAATGACGCAAAAGTGTACATGATGTTGGCTAGTCTGCCAACAGATCATCTAGCATATCATTGTGAGTGATCCTTTGCCCAGCTAGATGTAGCCGGTTGGCCTTCACAATGGTGGAAAATTCGTTCAGGGCGGTATCGAAATCGTTGTTTACGATCAGATAGTCGTATTCATCATAGTGGCTCATCTCATCCACGGCATCGGCCATGCGGCGGGCGATGATGGTCTCACTGTCCTGACCGCGGCTGTTAAGGCGACGCTCCAGCTCCTTGCGGGAAGGCGGCAGGATGAAGATGCCGATGGACTCCGGCATGGCGGCTTTGACCTGGCGGGCACCCTGCCAGTCGATGTCGAGAAACACGTCGATGCCGCGATCCAGGGTTTGCTCAATGGTGATGCGGGAGGTGCCGTAGTAGTTGTCGAACACCTCGGCCCACTCAAAGAAGGCGTTCTGGTCAATCAGGGCTTTGAACTCGTCTTTGCTGACAAAGTGGTAATGCACGCCATTCTCTTCACCTGGGCGCGGCGCTCGGGTGGTGTGGGAGACGGACACCTGCATGTCGGCGGGCTGGTCTTGCAGCAAAGCGCTGATCAGCGATGATTTTCCGGCTCCGCTTGGTGCCGACACAATGAATAAATTGCCACGACGAGTCATGGTAAAGGTCCACCCTATATTCGAGTATCACCTGCCGGGCAGGGCTCGGTTAGGGGCCACACCAGACGGGAGTCTAAAGAAAGCGTAGTGGTGAAGGGGCAAACACGCCCAACCACTGGGATTGAGGCGGCGTAAAGTACCACGAATGGGGGTATAAATCACCCGTGACCGAATACGGCGGCCACATTTCTTCGATGCAGATGCGGTTGCAGGCTTGATAACTCATTGAAGGGGTGGGACTCTTGGGGCCACAAGCCAAGCTGTCCCATGATGGATCATGACGTTAGAACAACAGATTGCGCAAAAACTGATGCTGGACCTGCGCTATTTCGGCGCCACGTCAGCAACCCGTACTCCGATGCGAACCCTGCCGACAGAACTGGCGGCCCTGATTGCCGATACCGGCCTGGGCGGGGTGATTCTGTTTGCAGAGAACCTGCAGGACCCGGAGCAGATCCTGACCCTCACCGACGACCTGCAGCTGGCGGCGGCCGCCTCCAATTCCGGTATACCGCTGCTGATTTCGGTGGATCAGGAGGGGGGCCGGGTGTGCCGGACGCCGCGATCCTTTACCACCGCCTTTGCCGGCAACATGGCGCTGGGCGCCACCGATGAGCGTCATGGCGATGGCTTGACCCTGGCCTGCGCCGCGGCCATGGCGGCGGAGTTGTCGGCGTTGGGCCTCAATGTCAACCACGCCCCCTGTGTCGATGTGAATAACAATCCCGACAATCCGGTGATCAATGTCCGCGCCTTTGGCGACGATCCCGACCTGGTGGCGCGCCTGGGCGAGGCCCAGGTGCTGGGGTTGGAGGAGGCCGGGGTGGTCGCGACCCTGAAGCACTTCCCCGGTCACGGCGACACTTGCGTCGACAGCCACACCGGGCTGCCGCGGGTGGATCATGACCGATCGCGGTTGGACAAGGTGGAGCTCAAGCCCTTTGCCGACATCATCGCCCGGCAGCCACCCGGCATGGTGATGACTGCCCATGTGCAATTCCCGGCACTGGACAGCACCGAACTGGTGGGGCGTGATGGCAAACCGGTACTGGTACCGGCCACCATGTCCAGAGCCATCATTACCGATCTGCTGCGGGGGCAACTGGGTTACCAGGGCGTGGTGATCACCGACGCCATGGACATGGGCGGCATCAGCGACTATTTCGAACCCCTGGAAGCGGTGATTCAGGCATTTGCTGCCGGCGTCGACATCGCATTGATGCCGCTGCGGGTTCGGTGCCCGGAGGATCTTCAGCGTCTGCCGGCACTGATTGCCGGCGTGGCCGCCGCCGTGGCGGATGGCCGCCTGTGCTCCCAGGCCCTGTCGGCCTCGGCTCAGCGGATTCTGGACCTGAAGTGGCGCTTCAAACTGGGTAACCGTCGAGCTTCTCGGGCCCAGCGGTTGCAGTGGGCCGAGTCGGTGCTGGGGTGTGAGCAGCATCGGCTACTGGAGCAGCAATTGGCCCAGGCGTCCATTACTCAGGTGGGCGCGGCCAGTGTCTGTTTGCCGCCAGCCGGATCCTGGCTGTTGTTATTACCGGAACTGGCTCAGGGGCAGGCACTGGCATCGGCGCTTCGACGTTTCGGAGACTCGAGTCTGCAGATTTTGGTGTTGTCGCCGCGTCACCATGAGGACAACGTCATTCGCGCTGCGATGGCCACGTCGGACGTGGTGATCGGCGGCTATGTCTCGCCCCGTCAGAGCGTGGCGGAACTGGGCGGCATGGATGATCTGGCTCGACTGACCGAGCAGCAGTTGATTCGGGCCCACGACCCGCTGCGGTTAAAGGGATTAATGAAAGAGGCCCGGGAAACCGGTAAGTGGGTGGTGCATCTGAGCCTGCGGGCACCCTACGATTGTCGCATTTTTGCCAAAGAGGCCCATTGGATGTTGGCCAGTTACGCCTATCACCTGGATCAGACTTCACCGCCGCACAGTGCCAGTTTCGATGCCCTGGCCAGGGTGTTGCTGGGTCAGGCAACCCCTCAAGGCAGCCTGCCGTTGAAGGAGGTGCTATGACAGTAAGGTATCGGATTGATCGTTTGTTTGACGGCCGGCAGATGCTGGCTGACCGGGTGCTGACCGTTGCCGACGGGCGGGTGGTGGCCGTGGATCAGCAGTGTCAGCATGCCGACCTGCACCTGGCGGGCATCGTTGCGCCAGGGTTGGTGGATCTGCAGGTCAATGGTGGTGGTGGAGTGCTGCTCAATGACTGCCCCGACCCGGCCGCCATGGCGCGTTTGTTTCAGGCTCACGCCGGCCTGGGCACCACCTCGATGCTGCCGACGGTGATCACCGATTCGGTGGCGGTGATGACTGCCGCCGCCGACGCGGTCGCCGAGGCCCGTCGTCACAACCCTCATGGCATCATCGGCATTCACTTCGAAGGCCCGCACATTGCTGCTGCCAAGAAGGGGGCCCATTGCGGTGAGCAGATTCGACCGTTGTCCGAGGCCGAATGGCAGCTGTATCAGCGCGACGATCTTGGGGTCAAGCTGGTGACCCTGGCGCCGGAAACAGTGAGCTGTGCCGAGATTCAGACGCTGACGGCCATGGGCGTCCGGGTGTTTTTGGGGCACTCCAATGCCAGCGCCGATCAGGCGCAGCAAGCCCTGAAAGCCGGGGCCGTTGGCTTTACCCACCTGTTCAACGCCATGTCGGCGTTTGGTTCTCGCGAACCGGGCATGGTCGGGGCGGCGCTGCTCGATGACAGCAGCGTTGCCGGTTTGATCGCCGATGGTCAGCATCTGGACTATCGTTCCGCCCGGGTGGCGCTGCGCTGCAAAGGGGCGGACAACATCGCCCTGGTAACCGATGCCATGCCATTGGTGGGCAGTGACCTGCAGCGGTTTACCCTGGTGGATCGGCAGGTGCATCGACAGGGGGATCGTCTGCTGGCTCACAGCGGTGAGCTGGCGGGATCGTTGCTGGACATGGGCGCGGCGGTACGCAATGCGGTGTTGCACCTGGGCGTCAGCCTGGAGCAGGCACTGCGGATGGCCAGTGCGGTGCCGGCGCGGGTCCTGGGGCTGGAGGCCGTCTATGGTCACCTGCGCCCCGGTGCCGTTGCCAACCTGGTGTGGTTGTCGCCTCAGCTTGACGTTCAGGGCACCTGGGTGGCTGGCCAGAGACAGGACGTTGAGACGTTACCCCAGTAACCACTGGGCGATCAGGGCGGCCATCAGCACCGCACTGACGCCCTGCCAGAACCGCACCGGGTGACGCTTAGCCAGGGGCAGGCTGGGCTCGTTGGCATCGCTTCGCGGGTGGCGCAACCGCTGCTGCAATTCTGATAATGAGCTCAGTCGTCGCTTGGGGTCGGCGGCGGTGACCTGTTGCAACAGTTGGTCCAGCCACAGCGGCTGGTTGGGCTGCCACTGCCTGAGACTGCGGTAGCGCCAATCACTGAAGCGCTTTCGTTGACCCGGACGTTTATTGGCGTACGGCCGTTGCCCGCACAACAATTCGTACAGGATGATCCCCAGAGAGAACAGATCGCTGCGGTTGTCAGCAGGTTGCTCCAGCTGGGTTTCCGGGGCGCTGTAATCCACGGTGCCCACGGCCTGAGACAACTGCTGCCAACCGGGCAATTCCTGCAGGGAGCCGGCGCCAACGCTGCCGAAATCAATCAGCTTGATGTGGCCATCGGCGTCGATCATGATGTTGTCCGGCTTCAGGTCCCGGTGCACCATCTGTTGCCGCTGCAGGGCGCGCAGTCCGGCGACGATCCCGTCCACCACCGGTCGCAACTGTTGAATCTCCGGAGTGGGGTGATCCTGGTGCCATTGCGACAGCGTCTGACCATCGATGTACTCGCAGATCAGGTACAGGAAGCGGCTGTTGTGATTCAGGCGGGTGGTCATGAGGTTGGGGTGGCTCAGGCACTGACCGACCCAGGCTTCACGGGCCAAAGCCGCCAGTTGGCTGTGGTGGTCTTCCAGGTTGGGGGACGGGGCCTTGAGGACCCACAGGCCGCCTTGCTGCCGATCCCGAACCAGGTACAGGTGAGAGCGGGGGCTGGCATGCAGGCAGCGCACTACCTGATAATGATCCAGGCTCTGGCCAGCGGTCAGGACCGGCGGTATGGCCAGATGTTGCCACTGTTGCAGTAACTGCTGTGGCTGATCGCCGGGACACTGCTGCACCTCGATGATCAGGCAACTGATGTTGTCACGACTGCCTTGTTGCTGTGCCAGCCTGACTAATCGTTGAGCGCTGGTCTCGAGATCCTCTTGGCGCGACAATTCGGCCTTTATCTGCTTTGGCCGAAGGTGATCGTGGAAGCCGTCGGAACTGAGCACGAAGCGATCCCCGGCCTGCAGCCGCAGTTCATGGGTATCGACCCGCAAGTGGGGGTCGGCCCCCAGTGCCCGGGTCAGTACCCGGCCATTATTGTGGCTGGCGGTCAGCACCTGCCACTGTCCGTCACGGATCAGCGCCATCTGGCTGTCACCGACCTGGTACAGGTAGCCCTGATTGCCTTTAAGCACCAGGGCGGAAAAGGTGGTCAACCATTGTTGCTGGCCGAGACCGCAATGACACAACCAGTGGTTGAGGGCGGCCAACAGCTTCGAGGCGCGGCGGTGAGTGCTCCAGCTGGCCGGGGTGGCGTAGAAGTCCTGCACAAAATTGGTGACGCTGAGGACCGCGGCCGGACCGCCATGGCTGGCATTGGAGACCCCATCGGCCAAGGCCGCCGCCCAACCGTGATGCTCGGCTTCCCGGGCGCCGGGGCGCGCCAGGGCAAAGGCGTCCTGGTTGCCGGATTTGGCGCCGGCAGCCGAGTGGCCACCGAACGCCAGGGATAACCGGGTCTGACCGGTGACAGGGTTAGCCGACACGGATCAACTCCACGCTGCCGTCTTCACGAATCTCGGTGATCTGACCCCGGGGTTCCTCCATCAGCAGCAGGGCCAGCAAGCCCACCACGGCCGTGGCGGCGATGACCCAGAAAAACGTGGCGTAATCCACCATCGACAGCACGGTCAGGTAGACCACGGCACCGACGTTGCCGTAGGCCCCGGTCATGCCGGCTATCTGGCCGGTGAGGCGGCGTTTGATCAGTGGCACGGCGGCAAATACCGCCCCCTCTCCGGCCTGGACGAAGAAGGAACAGGCCATGGCGGCGACGACGGCCAACAGCAGCGGCCAACTGGCGTCGATCTGGGCCATCAATGCGTACCCCAGGGCCAGACCCGTTGTCAGTATGATCAGGGTCCGCTTGCGGCCAAAGCGGTCGCTGAGCCAGCCGCCGCCGGGGCGGGAGGCCAGGTTCATAAAGGCGTAGGCCGAGGCCAGCATGCCGGCGTACACCATATCCAGCTCAAACACCTCGGCAAAGAACAACGGCAGCATCGAGACGACCGCCAGTTCGGAGCCGAAGGTGGCGAAATAGAGCACGTTCAGTACCGCCACCTGCTTGAATTTGTACCGGTGCTCCGCGGCCACCGGCGCTCGAAAGACTCCCTTATTGACCCGATAGGCCTGCACCACCTCCAGAACAAACAGCAGCCCAAGCGTGCCATACAGGCCGTAAACCAGAGGCTGACTCAGCAGCTTGACCCCGGCAGGGGAGAGCTTCCAGGTTAACAGGGCCAGGGCGGCGTACATCGGCAGCTTCATCAGCAGCAACAGGGCGAAATCACCTTTGCTGGTGACCTCCATGGCGCCGCTCTGTTTGGGTTTGAAGTAGGTTGAGCCCTTGGGAGTATCGTTAACGTTCTGGTACCAGATGACGCTGAACAGCAGGCTGAGGGCACCGGTTACCGCCACGGCGTAGCGCCAGCCGTCGTCACCACCGAACCACAGCGCCAGCAGCGGCAGAGTCATGGCGCCCGCGGCGGAGCCGAAGTTGCCCCAGCCGCCGTAGATCCCTTCGGCAGTGCCCAGCTCATGGGCGGGAAACCACTCGCTGACCATGCGGATGCCCACCACAAACCCGGCGCCGATGAAGCCAAGCAGGAATCGCGACAGGGCGGCGGTAGCAAAGTCGTCGGCAAAGGCGAACATAAAACAGGGCAGGCTGCACAGTGCCAGCAAGGCGGCGTAGGTCAGCCTGGGACCGTAGCGGTCGGTGAGCATGCCAATCACCACCCTGGCCGGAATGGTCAGGGCCACGTTGAGGATCAGCAGGGTCTTCACCTGAGCACCACTGAGGCCGAGGGAGTCGGCGATCACGCCCAGTAGTGGTGCGTGGTTGAACCAGACGAAGAAGGTGATGAAAAAGGCCATCCAGCTGAGGTGGAGGATTTTCATCTTGCCGGTAAACGAAAGCAGCTTAATGCCGTCATGGGTTTGCATGGGTTACTCCTTTAACCAAAATTGGGGCTCAGTGGCGCAGCTGCACCTTGCCGTCCACCGTACGCACCGGATAAGTGGGCACCGATACAGTGTCGTCCTGCAGGCAGCGGCCGCTGCTGAGGCAGTAGTGGTGGCGATATAGGGGGGAGCTGACGGTCAGGGTGCCGTCCACCTCTGCCAGCAGTCCGCGAGACATGACGTTGGCTTTGCCAAGGGGATCGTGGTTGCCGATGGCGTACAGTTCGCCATTGGCCAGGTAGAAGATGGCCACCTGTTTGTTGTCCAGCAGGGCACAGACGCCGCTGTCAGGGCTGAGGTCGTCGAGGGCGCAGATCTCCTGCCAGTGGGATGAAGTACTCATGCCAACTCCTTGATGTCGATGGGGGCGGGACGGATCTGACCGCGCTCTTCGGTAAAGCGCACGCCGTCGTCACCGCGTTTGCTGTTGATGAAATGTTGAAACTGCTTCAGACGTTTGGGGTCATCCAGGGTGGTTTTCCATTCACATTGATAGCGATCCACCAGCGCCTGCATCTGTCGTTCCAGCTCGGCATTGAGTCCCAGGCTGTCGTCGATGACCACCTGTTTGAGGTAGTCGAGACCGCCGTCGAGGCTCTCCAGCCATACCGAGGTGCGCTGCAGGCGTTCGGCGGTGCGAACGTAGAACATCATGATGCGATCGATGTAGGTGATCAGGGTGGCGTCATCGAGATCGGTGGCAAACAGGTCGGCGTGACGGGGGCGCATGCCGCCGTTGCCACCGACATACAGGTTCCAGCCCTTGTCGGTGGCGATGACGCCGTAATCTTTACTCTGGGCTTCGGCGCATTCGCGGGCACAACCGGACACCGCCAGCTTGATTTTGTGGGGGGAGCGGATGCCTCGGTAACGGTGCTCAATGCGGATCGCCATGGCGGTGGAGTCTTGAACGCCGTAGCGACACCAGGTGCTGCCGACACAGGATTTGACCGTCCGCATCGCCTTGCCGTAGGCGTGGCCGGTTTCAAAACCGGCGTCCACCAGCCGGCGCCAGATGGCTGGCAGTTGTTCCATGCGGGCACCGAACAGATCGATGCGTTGACCGCCGGTGATCTTGGTATACAGGCCATACTCTTTGGCCACCTGGCCGAGGACGATCAGCTTGTCGGCGGTGATCTCGCCGCCGGGAACCCGAGGGACCACCGAGTAGGTGCCGTCTTTTTGCATGTTGGCCAGGAAGCGGTCGTTGGTGTCCTGCAGGCCAACATGGGCGTCGTCGAGGATGTAATCGTTCCACAGCGAGGCCAGCATTGAGGCCACTGCCGGTCGGCAGATTTCGCAGCCACGGCCCTGACCACACTGGGTCAACAGGGCGTCAAAGGTTTTGATCTCCCGCACTCGCAGGATGTCGAACAGTTCGGTACGCGAGTAAGGGAAGTGGTCGCACAGGCTATGGTCGACGGTCAGGCCCTGTTGCTCCAGCCGGTTATCCAGCAGTTGCCCCACCAGTTGGCCACAGCCGCCGCAGCCGGTGCCGGCCTTGGTGCAGCTCTTAAGGCTGGCCAGGTCACAGGCGCCGGCATCAATGGCCTCGATGAGGTCGGCCTTACTGACGTCGTGGCAGGAGCAGATCTGGGCCGAGTCCGGCAGGGCATCCACCCCGGACCCGGCCGTGCCGCCCTGCTCCTGCAGCGGCAACAACAGCGATTCAGGAGGCTGCGGCAGTGGCATCTGGTTCAGGCACAGCTGCAGCCAGTTGCCGTAGTCGCTGGCATCCCCCACCAAGACCGCCCCCAGCAGTTTGGTGCCGCTGTCGTCGACGACGATCTTTTTGTACAGGCCGTTGGCGTGGTCGCTGAAACAGTAGCTGAGGGCACCGGGGCTACTGCCGTGGGCGTCGCCGATGCTGGCGACGTCGACGCCCAGCAGCTTCAGCTTGGTGCTCATGTCGGCGCCGCTGAAGGCGGCTTGCTGGCCTTGAATGGTGGCGGCCGCCACCTTGGCCATCTGGTAGCCCGGTGCTACCAGGCCAAAAATGCGTTGCTGCCACAAGGCGCATTCGCCGATGGCGTAGACGTTGGCGTCTGAGGTCTGACACTGGTCGTTGATGACGATGCCGCCGCGGTCGCCGATCTGCAACTGGCCTTGGCGGGCCAGCTGATCCTGAGGCCGAATGCCGGCGGAGAACACCACCATATCGGTATCCAGGCTGCTGCCGTCGGCAAAGCTCAGCCGGTAGCGACAGGGGCCGTCCGGGGTGGCGTCGATGCTTTGGGTGGCTTTGTCGGTGTGTACCGTCAATCCCAGTTGCTCGATCTTTTGTCGCAACAAGGTTCCACCGCCGTCGTCCAGTTGCACCGCCATCAGTCGCGGGGCGAACTCGACCACGTGGGTTTGCAGGCCCAGGGTATTCAGGGCATTGGCGGCTTCCAGTCCGAGCAGGCCGCCGCCGATGACCACGCCGACCCGACTGTCGGAGGCGGAGTGTTGAATCGCCTGCAGATCCTCGATGGTCCGGTAGGGGTGGATGTGCGCTTGGTCCCGCCCCGGAATGGGCGGCACAAAGGGGTAGGAGCCGGTGGCCAGCACCAAGGTATGGTACGCGTATTGCTGACCGTCGCTGCAGGTCAGCGTCTGCTCGGTGGTGTCGATGCTGAGCACTCGGGTCGACAGGTGGCTGATTACCCCTTGCTGCTGGTAGTCCTTTGGGTGGGCCAGGGCCAGGTCATCGGCGTTGCCGCTGTCAAAGTAGCGGGTCAGCTGTACCCGGTCGTAGGCCAGTCGAGGCTCTTCGGCAAACACCAGCAACTCAAAGTCGCTGCAGCCAGCCATCTCTTCGATAAAGCGGTGGCCAACCATTCCGTTGCCGACAACCGCAATTATGGGTTTGGTCATGACTCTCTCCTTAAGCAATCGCTTGTTGGCTTTGAGGGGGCTGCTGCCACCAACTTAGGGAGTCGGCCAGGCGGACTACCTCGCCAACGTAGATCAGGGTGGGGCTGTGCAGGTGGTGGCGCAGTGCGTCAGTGGCCATCTGTTTCAACGAGGTGATGACCACCCGTTGTTCGGGGCGACAGCCGTTTTCCACCAGCGCCACCGGCGTGGCGTCGCTCATGCCATGCAGGCTCAGTTGGTGGCGGATGTGAGGCAGTTGGTTCAGGCCCATGTAGAACACCAGGGTCTGGTTGCCTTTGGCCAGGGCGGCCCAGTCCAGTTGCAGCTGGGTATTGGCCTGGCCGGTGATCAGGGTGCAACTTTGGGACAGACCCCGATGGGTCAGGGGAATGCCGGCGTAGCTGCCACAACCGCTGGCGGCGGTGATGCCGGGGATCACTTCGGCGACAATGCCCGCCTGGTGCAGGGCCAGTAACTCTTCGCTGCCACGACCAAACACAAAAGGGTCACCGCCCTTGAGGCGCACGATCCGATGACCCTGACGGGCCAGTGCCACCATGCGTTGATTCAGCCGTGACTGGGGCAAAGCATGGTTGTGGCGTTTTTTGCCCACGTAGATGGCGCTGGCACTGTCGGGAAAGCGCGCCCGAATGGCCTCGCTGACCAGGTTGTCATACAGGATCACATCGGCGTGCTGAATGCGGTCCATTGCTTTGAGGGTAAGCAACTCCGGATCGCCGGGGCCAGCGCCAATCAGGGAGACCTGATAGGGAACAGAATCGGACGGGGTTCGCATTGTGGCGATCTCCTGCTGAAAAGAAACGGTATTCAGACAGGGGCAAGAGCGGTGCCACAACGTGATAACTTCTGTTTATTGGCGCTTATATTGTTAATAAACAGAAGGTTGAGTTTGGTTTGGTTTTTTTGGGGCTTGTGGGGGGAGCCGCAATTCTCCCTCATAATGCACCGTTATGAGGCAGAGCTGCACTAAAGGTGGGACATTATTCATTTGAAGCGAGTGCTCATTCGGTTCTGGTTGGAATGTTAAAATTTAAACAATTGATTTAATGCAATAAATTATTAATTCGCACCCTTGGCCTCAGTGTTGCAATAGTCAGGCAATCCCATACCGACGCCCACACAGGAGAGCCCGATGACTGAGACCCGAACCACCTGCCCGTACTGCGGCGTTGGCTGCGGCGTGCTAGCCAGCGTCAACGGTGATCAGGTGCAGATCCGTGGTGACCAGTACCACCCGTCCAACCAGGGACTGCTGTGCTCAAAGGGGTTGCGGCTGGCGGATACGCTCGGTGAACGGGGACGACTGCTGTACCCGAGCATCGGCGGCCAGCGTGACAGTTGGTCCCGTACTTTGGCCTATGTGGGGCACAAGTTTCGCCAGGCAGTAGAGCAGCATGGGCCGGATTCGGTGGCGTTCTACCTGTCCGGACAGCTATTGACCGAGGACTATTATGTGGCCAACAAGCTGATGAAGGGGTTCATCGGCAGTGCCAACGTCGACACCAACTCCCGGCTGTGTATGTCGTCGGCGGTGACGGCCCATAAGCGCGGCTTGGGCAGCGACAGTGTACCGGGGTGCTACCAGGATTTTGAGCTGGCGGACCTGGTGGTGCTGGTGGGCTCCAATATGAACTGGTGTCATCCGGTGCTGTTTCAGAGGCTGCAGGCGGCGCGCCGAGCCAGACCCCACATGCGCCTGGTGGTGATTGACCCGAGGCGTACCGCCACCGCAGAAGCCGCCGATCTGCACCTGGCCATTCGTCCCGGCGGCGACTTGGCGCTGTTTCATGGTTTGCTGCGATTCCTGATTGAGCAGGGATTGCAGCGCCCGAATGCCCAGCAACTGCCGGGATGGCGCGATACTCAGGTGTCGTTACAGGCCTATGATCTGGACCGGGTTGCCGGTGAGACCGACCTGGATCGCGATGACATTATCGATTTTTATCAACAGTTCGCCGCTAACCCCCGTGTCGTTACCGGATTTTCCATGGGGATCAATCAATCCGAGCAGGGGGTGGATCAGGGCAATGCCATCCTTAACTGCCACCTGCTGACCGACCGCATCGGTCGTCCCGGTATGGGGCCGTTCTCCCTTACCGGCCAGCCAAACGCCATGGGCGGGCGCGAAGTGGGTGGGTTGGCCAACACCCTGGCGGCCCACCGGGAATTGGACGACGAGGTGGCTCGACAGGCCATCGGTGACATCTGGCGTAGCCCACGGATGGCGTCTCGACCGGGGTTGAAGGCGGTGGAGTTGTTTGAGGCGATGGAGCGGGGCGAGATTAAGGCACTGTGGATTATGGGCACCAATCCGGCGGTCAGTCTGCCGGACAGCGGCCAGGTGGCCAGGGCACTTGAGGCCTGCCCTCTGGTGGTGGTCAGCGACTGCATCGTCGGTACCGATACTCAGCGCCATGCCGATGTGCTGTTGCCGGCCACCGGCTGGGGGGAGAAGGCCGGTACCGTGACCAATTCGGAGCGGCGCCTGTCGAGGCAGCGGGCGTTCATGCCTCCTAGCGGCGAGGCGCGGCCGGACTGGTGGATGCTGTGCCAGGTGGCCAAGGCTATGGGGTTCAATCATGGGTTTAATTTCGCCAATGAAGCGGACATTTTTCGCGAACATGCCAGCTTGTCGGCGATAAACGGGCGACTCGGCGGTGAGTTTGATATTGGGGCTCTGGCGACGCTGACCGACGAGCAATACCAGCAGTTGCCGCCGTTGCAGTGGCCTCAGCCCGCGGGCCAGCCGTTGCGACTGAACGACCAGCGCCTGTTTGCCAGTGAGCCCGAAGGCCCGCCGCGGGGGCAACTGCAGCTGTCGTCGTCAGCCACATCACCGGCAGCCCCGGGCTGGGTGCTCAATAATGGCCGGTACCGGGACCAGTGGCACACCATGACCCGCAGCGGCTTGTCGCCGCAGTTGGGCCGTCATCGCCCCTGGCCCGAGGTGGCTCTGCACCCCGAAGATGCCCGCTTGCTGGGCGTGACCGCCAATGATCTGTTAACCCTGCAGGCCGGGGAAGGCGAGCTGCTGCTGCCGGTGGCGCTGTCGGAACAGCAGCGCCGGGGAGAGTTGTTTGCCCCCATTCACTGGAGTGGCCAATTCAGTGGCCAGGCCACGGTGAATGCGGTGGTGGGGCGGGGGCGGGATCCGCTGTCGGGTCAACCCGGTTTTAAGGGGGCCAGGGTGCAGGCCCGGCCGTGTACCGTCAGGGCGTGGGCACAACTGTGGCTGCCAGAGCCGGTGGCGATGCCGGCTGGAGTGGCGGTGTTTTGGTCCAGCCAGACTCACCCTCAAGGAGGGGGTTATTTGCTGGCCAGTGAGTTGCCTATGTCAGACTGCGTGGAGCGGCTGCAACAATGGCTGGCGACGCTGGGGCATGGGCAGCCCAGCGTTTGCCAGGTGTCGGCCGAAGGCAACAGGCAGTTATTTGTCAAAGGAGGACGATTGTTGGCCGCCATGTTTGTGTCTCCCCTGCGTCGGCATTTACCTGGGGATTCCCTGTTGCAGGCGTTACAATCGCCTGTCACTGCCACACAACAGAGATCCCTATTGATGACCCCGACCACCGAATCGCGCTTGCTGTGTTGCTGCTTGCAACTGACGGAAGCGGACGTTGATGCCGCCATTGCCGAAGGGGCCGACAGTGCCGACAAGGTGGCCGACGCCTGTGGCGCGGGCACCGGTTGTGGCTCCTGCCGCAGCGAAGTGATGGAGCGATGCCGACATGCAAAGCATGAATCAGAGAGTGAGGTTCAAAACGCTTTAGTCGATTAGGGCGATAGTTTCCATTCGCTATACCCTTTTAATCCTCAGGTGTAATCTACACCCATTCGCTGCACAACGCAGCCCAAAAGATTCACTGAGGACACCGATATGACCACCACCAATTTGATTGGACTGAACCGAAATGGCGCCGAGGACCTGGCCGCGCAATTGAATGATCTGTTGGCAAACTATCAGGTGCTGTACATGAATGTACGGGGTTTCCACTGGAACATTAAAGGCGCCGACTTCTTTGAGCTGCACACCAAGTTTGAAGAGATCTACAACGTGCTGCTGGAGAAGGTGGATGAGATTGCCGAGCGGGTATTGACCCTGGGCCAACAGCCATTGCACGCCTTTTCCGATTACCTGCAGCTCAGCCAGATTCAGCAGGCCATTAACATCTCAAGTGGAGCCGAAGGCATCGACTCCCTGCTGGAAGGCTATCAGGTGTTGATTGCCAAACAGCGCCAGATTCTCAATGCCGCCGGTGAGCTGGGTGACGAAGGTACCGCGGCCCTGATGAGCGATTATCTGTCTCAGCAGGAAAAAGAGAGCTGGATGCTGGCGGCCTACCGGGGTCGTGGCGCCTGATTCAACCGACCAAGTTTCATCATCATCCTTGCAAGTAGTAAGCAATACATTTCATCATCATCTCTAGTTTTTGAGGGCCTTTTGGCCCTCTTTTTTTATTGCTTCAGAAACGTGACCAGGGTGCCGAGGACCCCGGCCAGGCTTTCTCCGGCAATGAACCCTGCTGCCATTGCAATCAAATAGTGTTTGCTGAACTTTGGCGCCAACACGGTTATCAGCCCGGCCAGGACGGCGCCGAAAACCAGCATCAAGGTGATACTTGCGGGGATGACAAACCCCATTCCTATGGCGGGGGCGCTGGGCAACCAGCGCTGAATATAAGCCGGAGTGGCAGACGCAATCAGTTCAATCGCGACAGTTAGACCGGCCGCCACCAGGATCGCGGCTAACGTGTGCGCAGGAATGGCGTGTAACCCCGAAGTCAGGGCCTTGGCAATGGCGCTCCAGGCTACGACACCCGGAGCTGGCCATTGCTCAGTCATGAGCTGAGCGGCTGGGTCAGAAATGAGCAGACTGAATATCGCCGCGCTGACCACGCAACCGCTGAAGATGCCGCAGCACTGGGCGAGCGTCTGGTGTCTGGGTTGAGTGCCCAGTATCTGACCGGACTTGAAATCATTGAGTAAATCGGTGGCCTGACCGGCTGCGCCACAGGCCACATTACCGGTCATCAGGTTGGTCGTCAGTTGCCCCGGGCTGATGACGGCGTAGGTCAGTTGAGACAGCTTGCCCAGTGCGCCGACCGGAGGAATGCCCGTTTCACCAACGACCTGGGCGGCAATGATGGCAAATAAGAAGGCCAGTGGTACAGACAGCAATGAAGCGATCAGGCCGATGTCAAACAACTGCATCTGCAGCATGACAATCATCGGGGTCAGCAAGAACAGCAGGCCGTATTCGAATCTGCCCCAATCTGGCTTCAATGAGTGGATCGAACGGCTTCGCAACAGCACCCGTAACAGGGTTATCAGCGAGGCCGCGGTCATCATGGTGACGCCAGGCCACAGCAGCCATTCCAGCAGCGGGCTAAACCATTGTTGGTCGTGGGGGCCGGCGGTTACCCAGTCGAGTTGCAGTAGCGTCGGTGCCAGACCGAGCCAGGCGATCAGGCATCCCAGTAACAGGCTTAACGAGGCCCGTGGCCCAATGAGGGCGCCGATGCCCATGAGCATATAGGACGGCTCCAGGACGAAGCCCAGATTCTTAGCGCTGATTTGAGTGCCCGCGACTGCCCCTTTTCCCGTCAGAGAAAAGCCCAGAGAAAGCTTATAGCCAGCGGGGACAAGCAGGCGGTGGCTAATGGCAACCAGCATGGCAACCAACAACACCTTTAGTCGATATTTAGCTGCGATGGAGCGGGTATGGAGGTTGGTAATGACGGCGGCGGTGGCGGTGCCAGAGGGAAAGCGAAGCCGGCTGTTGCTCAACATTGTCGGGCGCACCGCCGAGGCGACACAGACACCGAGCAGGCTGATGGCGATCATCCAGATCACCATCGGCAGGAACTCAAAGGATTCGCCGGTAAGAATCAGGTATGCCGGAATAGGCGCAACCAGACCCGCGGAGACCGTTCCTCCTGCCGCAGAAGCGGCGGTTTGTTGAAGGTTGCTTTCCCGACAGGCCAGAGAGAGGTTGCTGTGGCGACGATGATGAAACGCCAGAGATCCCAGCAAGGCGGCCAGGATTGACATATTGATGGACCAGCCAACTTTGAGCCCCATGTAGATATTACAGGTGCTGAGCAGACCACCTAGGGCAGTACCGGAGGCGAGTGCTCTTAGAGAAAGTGGTGAACAAGCGTTGTTGAGCTGATTTTTCATGACACCCATCAGCAGCGTCGCATTGAACGCGCTTTAAACAATTGGAGTTTTGTTTGGATTGGAATGAAGCATAACTTAATTCTTGTTGACAGGTGTTGTTCCGGTGCTCAGTTTTTTTAATATGATGATTTAATTATTTTAAATTGAGATGTGACACGGCTATTTGTAAAAGTATTGGCGTTTTTACGGCAAAGATTCTTATAATGCTATACACATGTATTATTTGTCATGGAACATCATGTTGAAATTGGAACGAGAGGCTCAGTTGCTGGAAGTGGCCAGAGAGCTGATTCTGGAGGAGGGGATGGTGTCCTTCAGTTTTGTAGAGATCGCCAAGCGAGCCGGCATCTCCAGGGCAACGCTTTATAAGCATTTTTCCGGCAAGGAGGATGTGTTGGTGGGCTTGTTCATCAAAGATGCCAATAGCACCCGTGACATGATGGTGGATATTCAGAATGATCCGGTACTGAATGACAGAGAGAAGTTGATCACTGCGTTGCTTACGCCGGTTTCGATCGCCATGGGGCAGAGGAACTTGTTGGGCATCACTTTTTTGTCCGCGAATCCAGGCATCTACAGCTATGCCACCGAATCTCGTCGGCAGGATTTGGAGCAGCTGATGGCGTTGCTGCGGCAGGTCAGTATGCAGTTTTGGTTTGCTCCCATCGCATCTGGCACATTAAAAGCGTCGAAAGAGCAGGTCTTGCCGGTAATGGCCTCTGTTTACCCCTATCAAAGAGGGTGTGTGATGATCACTCAGAATGTGATGTCCTTCGATAATCAAATTGGCCGCAGTTTGAAAGAGGTGTTTGATAACCTGGTATCGAGTACCGAGGAGATTGGCTGGATCGAGGAGCATCATGCCGTGTCTTATGAAAAGATCCTGAAATCGGTAGGCAAATATGAGCGAGAGTCGATGATTGCCTGCTAACTCAGTGGCACTTCCGAGTGGTGAGACATCAACATTGATCGCCGATAGTGATGGGCCGGCACGGCATCGATCAGTTTCTGCAACGGGGGGAAGTCCAGGCCCAGAGGGCGGATCAACTGCAGAGCCAAGTCATCGATGAGATCTCTATCGCCCTCGAGTTGATGCAGGTAAGAAGCGATGGACGCCAGGGCATCGGTATCATCAATATCTGACTGACACAGCTCTATGCCCTTGAAGGCGATGCGGTTGCAGACGCTGCTGCGGGAGAGATAACGAAACTGCCGCGCCGAGCAGGGGTGACGATTCAGCAGAGCGTCAATGCGCAGGGACAGTTGAGCAATGCGATGTTGTCGTTGTAAGAAAGTCATATCCATAGCTACAGAAGCCCGGCCGAAGCCGGGCTGATTGGTGTTGAATTAGCGGTTGTCGCCGGTGTATTTATAGAACTCGAGGCCCGCGTCTTCGGTCAGGTTGCACCAACTGGTGGTACCGAAGTACAGCTCGCCATTGATCTTCTCGGCATTGCGAATGCCGTTGTTGCACACGTTACCAAAACCATGTTTATCGACGATGGTGGCAGGACTGTCGGTGTTTTCAAACACCGCCATCCAGCCGCCTCGACCGGCGCGCTCATCATTCTGGTTTTGTTCCTTGACCGCATTGTAGAGGAAGTAAGCGGGGTTGTTTTTGTACAAACGCTCCTCGCCCTGCATGCCGCCGTCTTTTGGAATGGGGTTGAGAATGGCGGCCAGCACCTTGGCTTGCTTGGCGGCGTCTTCGGGGCTCATGTCCGGATCTTTTTCCATCAGCATCTCGATGAGGGCGGCTTCCAGCTCGGCACCAACCATGCCAGACATCTCTGCGGCAATGTCATTGGGGTTCAGCACCAAGTCGCCTAGGGCGACCTTGTTGTGGCTGTCTTCATGCTTCCATCCTTCAAGTGGCTCGAAGATGTCATACAGGCCGGCGGTGGCGTTCCAGGTGCCGACAAACAACTTGTCGTCATGCACCGCCATGGTAAAGGTGTACACCAAGCCTTCGTGACCAAATCCCTCTTTGCCGTAGAGTGGTTTCTGCCCCATCTTGTTGGGCTGCATCTCGAAGTGGTATTCATAATCCTTTTTGCCATCGGCGACGAAGACCCAATCCTTCTCGTTGCCATACAGCAGCTCCACCTTGGCGGCATTGCCGTTGACGATATCGGCGGTCTTAATCCTAAACAGCGACAGGGCGCGCCAGGACTTCATCATGAAATCCTGATGCTTGGCGATGGTCAGATCGTCCTGTTTGGTTGCGCTGTTTTTGATGGCACACAGCGGCCCCTCTTCGATGGGCTGTTGAGTTTCCGGGTCGATGCCGACAACTTTGCAGTGCTCTTTGACCAGGTGATCGTAGGCGCCTGAAGTGCCCTGATGGTAGGAGCCGAAGTACAGGTAGTCACCGTAAAACGCATTTGCTGCGAGTTTAGCGCCATGGGCGGCGGTGGTATCCGGATCATACTGGTCGTAGCTAAAGAAGGACTTAAACTCAACGGGGTGTTCTGCGGTAAAGCCGTTGGCCGGCATCTTGTTGGTGTACAGCATCGATGCCGCTTCCCCTTTGGGGTTGTACCAAGCCGAAGAGGCAAAACGGGTGTCGCCGTCGTTGTCGGTAAAGGGGGCAAAGTCACCGACAACACCAAATTTCAGGAAATCTTCGCCGGAGACAATATCAAAACCGTTGCCCATTGAGCCGCCAGTAAATGGGGCGTCCGGGGTGCCGACCCAGCGCAGCATCTGGTTCTTGGAGATTCCGGCCTGGCCACCGGACTGATCCGGGCCGCCGAACCAATACATTCCCTTGGAGCCATCCGGGTGAGTCACGGTTTCGAAACGGCGGACGGTGTCGTAATGGAATTCGCTGTACCCCAGGTATTCCATGTTGGCTTCATTAAAGGCGAACAGTCGGTTGTATCCGATTTTCGGTGCGGTTCCGTCGTTAATCACCTCGGGATCCGGGGTGGCGACATAGCCCATCATAAAGACGATGCCATCCATGCTGCCGGCGGCGCGGAAGGTAAAGGCGTAACGCGTTTCGTCCGGTACCAGAGTGACTTCACCAGTCTCCGGATCCGTGACCGGATTCATGATGCCGATCTCTTTGCCCCGGAAATTCATCATGTCTTCCCAGTACTGATCGCCGTTTTTGACTGTGTCCGGACCGAGGTGGGTGTTTTTACCCGTCGATGGATTGTAGACAAAGGTTTGAGCATCGGGCATTTGGCCGGTGGGTGCCAGCAACTGGCAGGCCATTCGCTCCGATTCAAAGTTCATCAGCGCCACGGGCATCTTCATCGAGATCATTGGCCAGTAGCAATAGACCGAGGTGGAGGCGCCGTACCAGATCTGGCTGTCGGTGGTGGTGGATCCCAACACGTACTGGTTATTGCGCCAGGGCTCGGCCCCATTGGGAAGCGGCTTGCCGGCACTGTAGCCAGAGTAATCCAGCTCGTTACGGCTGTCATGCAGGCCGAACCAGGCGCCGTCGGCGCTTGATTGCATGCTGCGCTCAAAACTGACCTGCAACGGCTCTGATGGCCCTGGTACTTCAATTTCAACGGTCTCATCGTCTGAGCAACCGGCGAGTGTGCCGATCGATGCCATGACCGCTAACGCCGTGACTAGTCTCTTCATAGTTACCTCTGTATTCCTCATTACTCGGTGTAATGGTGTGGTGTTTATGGGTGTCGTTTCTAAACGGGTATTTGGCTTCATTGTTAAAGCTCGCGAATGTTGATGACCTTGCCGGCGGTTGAGCCCACGGGCTGGTGATTGGGGCTAAGGCGAATCAACAGGTTGGGTTTGGTCTGCGATGGACTTGGCAGCGGCGCACAATGGCTGGCGCCGACCAGGCCGCCATATTTGGCCTGCAGATCTGAGACCCGGCCAAAGTCCAGAGCCCGTTGTGAGCATGCCTGAACGCACAGGGGCGGCAGGTTATAGGCCAGTCGCTCCGCACAGCCATCGCACTTGGTCATCACCTGTTGGCTGACCTCCAGTTGTGGCGCATCGTAGGGGCATGCTTCTGCACAACTGGCGCATCCGATACAGATGTCGCTGTGAATGGCGACCAATCCATCGGTGCGTTTGTGCATCGCCCCGGTGGGGCATGCTTTGGTGCAGGCCGGTTCGTCGCAGTGGTTGCAGCTTACCGATAGGTAATAGGCGAAGGCGGATTGGTGCATGACCCCATCGGCAGATTGGGAAAAGGTGCCTCCGGCGTATTCATAGACGCGGCGAAAGTGACGATCCAAAGAGAGCGAACGTCCGTCTTTGCACGCGATCTGGCAGCCTTTGCAGCCGTTGCAGCGGGAGGCATCGAAGTAAAACGCGTAGTTGGTGTTTTGGTTAAGTTCAGCCATCTGGAAGCCCTTACGCCTTGGAAATATTGACTTTGACCGTGTTCATTGGGTTGCCCTTGGCAAGCGGTGAGCACTGCTGTCGAGTGAGAGTATTGGCGCAGCCGCCAACGTCTTTGCCCGCCACCATCTGGTGCCAGGCCCCCTGGCCGATGGCGACCACCCCCATGGCAATTCTGGGCGTGAGCTTGGCTGTAACCTGTATGGTGCCCCGCCGGCTGCTGACATCGATTCGGTCACCGTCGCGGACACCCTGCTGGCTGGCATCAACCGGGTTGATCCACAGCGCATCCTCATACACTTTTCTCAGTGTCGGGCAGTTATGGAAGGTGGAGTGGGCGCGGCCTTTGGTGTGGTAATTCACCAGCTGCAGCGGGTAGCCGGCATCCGTTTGTTCGAAGCCTTCCCAGGTAGTGAAATACTTGGGTAGCGCGGTGATGCCGCCATCCGGGTAGGAGGGGTCGCGATCCCAGCCGTCTTCAGAAGCGATCCAGGCCAGTTTCGGTGAGTAGGTCTCTACCAGCCCGGAGGGTGTGGAGCAGGCGACCATCCCTTTACGGGGGTTAAACTCCTTTTCCATGCCGATGGTGGGCTCGTCAAAGGCGTGAGTGAATACATAGCCGTGCTGCTCATGATCGGACCAGTGTGGCAGCGTGGGATCGCCCATGGGGCCGTTAATGGCTTCGTCGATGAAGGTTTTGGTCATCGCCTCTTGCGTGCGCCCTTTCGAGGCGAACCCGGATAAGCCAAACTGATCCGCCAGCATGACCATGAATTCAAAGGCTGGCTTACAGTCTCCTTCCGGTTCGATGCTGGGGACGGTATAGACGGTGGCATTGTCGGAGCAGATGAAATCGAATCGCTCTGTCCAGGTGGTGTCGGGGATGATGATGTCGGCCCACTGTGCCGTGGGCGTCATCTGAGTGTCGATAACCACGTGCATATCCAGGCCGGGTTCGGTGGGATCACCGGAGCGACTGGGATCGATGCTGAGGATTCGCTTAACTTCGTTAATGTCACCGTGCTGATTAACGGTGTTGCCGGCGATGGTCATCAGGAATTTGATGTTGGTGCCGTAGGTTTCATCTTTAGAGCGGTCTTTCAGGTCGTAGTCCAGACCTTTGACACCATCACTGCGATAGGTCATCTCATGACCACGCTCCATGGCTTCATAAGTCTTGTAGGTCGGAATGCTGGCTTTTACACCCGCCGGTGGCGCGGTACCACCGATAAAGCCGGGAATGGTCGGATCGGACCAGAAAGCCATGGGGATCATGGCGGCGCCCGGTCCGGCGGCGGCGACCATGGGCAGATCGCCGTTGTTGGTGCCGCGACGACCAATGGCGTTGAGCAGGACCGGCAGGGTGTAGATCTGCCGCATTACCTGTTCGCCGCAGGCGCTGCGTTGAACGCCCTGACCAGAACAGATGAAGGGAGCGTCTGCGGCCAGCAAATCCTCAGCGACGGCTCGAATCCTGTCTGCAGGAATGCCACAGATTGAAGCGGCCCATTCAGGCGTCTTTGCCTGACCGTCATGGGTTCCCATGATGTGATCAAACAGGTTGTCTTCCGGTTGAATGTAGTCTTTGAATTCATAGTTGCCGTCGCCGTCCTTGAGCTGGTCGGCATAGGCTTCCAATGAGGCTTTGGTCAGGCCGAGGATGACGGCGTTGGCCCAGTTTCCGCGAGGATCGGCGAAGTGATTCGCTTGCTCATCATATTGATAAGCAATCAGTATCTCGTGAAATAACGCTTCGATGAAGGCGCCGTCTGTGCCTGGGCGAATGCCCAGCCAGTCATCTTCACGTCCCAGACAACTGTCGGTGTAGCGGGGATCGACGTAAACAAAGCGAGCATCGTTGCGTTCCAGTGTCTGGCTGAAATGATGGCCTTCACCGCCCCCGGTCATAAAGATCTCCAGGGGGTTGTAACCAAAGGAGAGAATGTAGTCGGAGTGCATCATCTCGGTAACGGAGGACGATCCGGTTCCCTGGCCGTAAACCAGGTTCTTAGTGCCATCACCAAAGGTGTAGGGGATGGCCTGCTCCTTCATGCTGGCAGAGTAGTAGCCGTAGGTTTTCTGAAACCCGCCTAGCATGTTCAACAACCGCACATGGGGACCCATAAGGGGGTAGGAAGAGTGGGCCGATCCGGATCCATTGCCCAGCATCAAGGCGCGGTTGCCATACAACTCGATGGTCTGTTGGATGGATTGCGCCACTTCTCTGGCGGCTTGGTCCCAGCTGATCTCTTTGAATTGACCCGAGCCTCTGGGGCCGGTTCGTTTCAGCGGCGTTTTCAGTCGTTGAGGTGAGTACACCAGCTCTTTCAGCATCAGGCCTTTTGCACAGGCCTTATTGTGAATGAAGCCGGTGTTAAAATTGTCGTCGCCCTCGGTATGAGGTTCTACTCGGACAATTTTTCCCTCTTTGGTAATCACCTTCAGTGGGCACCAGGCCCAGCAGTTACCCTGGCACTGGGCCCAGGCGAAGGACTCCCCTGTGGTCGGGTTGGTCAGTGGCGGCTCAACAGGCTGGGCCTCATCGGCCGAATCAGAGCTACAGCCGGTTACGCTGGCAGCTGCGGCCGTTGCTGCACTGACTTTTAAAAAGTCGCGACGTTTCATAGTTGTCCCTTACAGCTTGATGGATAGATACACACCAACTTTGTGGTCGATGTAGTTTTGATTGAGATCTGCCAATGAGTTGATGAAGTCCACTTTCTGATTGGCGAAGTCGGTGTCGTAGTAGCGTTCATAGGTGTAGCTGAGGCGACCGCTGAAGCGTTCGCTGAACCGGTGTTGCAGATAGGTTTCCACCCGATGGGTGTAGTGGTAGTCGTCCTCGGGATCGATTTGTTCGATAAGGGTATCGCTGCCGGAGTAGGCAAAGTGGTAGTCCAAACCGGCGTCAAGTCGTTCGGTCAGTTCCGCCATCTCTAGGCCGAAGCCGGCGTAGCGGTATTCCTGTTCCACCTCGGTATTGTGTTGTTCGGTGCTGTCGACCTGTTGATGGCCGGCGAAGGCGGTCAGGGTCAGTTGCTGTCCCAGCAGGTAGTACCCCTCAAGATTGAGGTGACGTTCCTGGGCGTGTTGCAGGGCGGCGTCATGCTCGTAGTCGTCTTCGGCCCATACCAGGGTCAGGCTGAGTCCAGACACAGTGCCGGCGTATCCCAGTCCGGCTTCTGCCGCTAATCGATCCCGGTTCGCCAGGTAATAGGGGCGGTAGCGGTTGTCGTCAATACGGTATTGAGAACCGCTGCGGTCGCTGTCGCTGAGCTTCAGGTGTCCTTTGAGTTGCTGGTTGTGGTAATCGAGACGACCAAACCACTCGGTCTCTTCGGTCTGTTCACGTTCGGTATGGGTCCGTTGGCGATCGTTTTGTTCCATGCCAGCGCTTAGGGCCAGTTGACTCCAGCGATAGCTGAGTTCGGCGCCGTATCGGGTTTTTTCGGTGTCGATGGGTTGGTTTACCCCGTCAAAGAACGGGTAACTGCCGCTGACGTTGTCTCTCTCCGAATAGCGATAGAAGGCACTCAGTCGCGCCGATCCCAGCCTGGAGGTGAGGCGCAGGTTGTAGTCCAGCGTTTCTACCTCGCCATCGAAGTGGGTGATGGGCACCAGGTTGTTTTCCTGAACGATGGCCTCATCCTGAATCATCTTGCCGCTGGAGGCGCCGACGCTAAGGCGGGTACCCAGAGCGGTTAACCCCGCCTGAATGCTGGCTTGCTGGGCGCGGTTGTCGGCATCGATGCCCGCGTTGTCTTCAAAGCGAGATTCAAAGGCGGAGACGCCCAGGTGCCAGGCATTGCCATTGAGCTGGATGCCGGCATTGATCTTCTGGGTGGTGTGATCGATGCGCTCAAGGTAGTTGCTGGGTACTCCCTCTTTTCGGGAACTGACTCTTTGGCCGTTCTTGTCCTCGCTGTTGCCTTCGACATAGGCGGAGAGCCAATCCGAGCGGTAGCGGATGGCGGCGTCGATGCGATCGCGCTCGGCACCGATGTTGTTGTCGTCCAGACTCCAAAGGTTGCGGTAGTCCAGGGTCAACGCCAGGGCACCCATTTGAGTGGCGGCACTCAGAGCGCCATTGTCGGCGCCGGCCCGGTCGGCAACCACCTGTCCTTGTTGGCCAAGGAGGTGGCCGCTGAGGCCGTATTGGTCATCCAGATGGGTGGATTGCTCGGTCAGCAACGTCAGTGCGTTATCCCCTTGAGGCAGCCGGCATTGGTTGCAGGCATAGTCGCGCTCAATGTGAGACGGGACGGTGAAATCGCCGGCTTGCGCCAACAGTGGCAGCAGCGCTGCAGTCACCATGGTGAGTTGTGTTTTCATGGATGCTCCTATTTCTCGAACAGGTGACCGGATGGGTGATTGGAACCGTGAATTTTCGGGTGGCAGTTCAAACAAGACTGGCCAAGGGTGAAGCCATCTAACTCTTTATGGATGTCGCCGGGATGCCCGGTCTCACTGTGGCAGCGCTGGCATAACTGGGGGGCTCGGCTGTTGAGCAGGTTGTCGTTGACTGAGCCGTGAGGCGCATGGCAACTGGTGCAGTCTTCGGTTACCGGCGCATGTTCCCAAAGGGTGGGGCCGCGTTTTTCGGCATGACATTGGTAGCAGTTGTCGTTGATGGCCAGAGGTTGCTCTTGATGCGGGTTGTGGCAGTCACTGCACGCCAGGGTGTCGAGGTGCGTTGAGCGCTTCAGGCGATCCGCACTCTGCTGACGGTGACATTGCTGACAGTCGGCTGAGCGTCGTTGTGGCTGATGGATGCTGTGACAATCGGTGCAGGCCTGGTTGTGATCCGGTGTGTGTTGTCGGCTGTGGCAGGAGCTGCACACGCTGTTACGGCCGGCGATGGAGATTTCTGCGCTGAAGGTCAGCATGGGTTCGTTGTTTCCCCGGTGTTTGCCTTGAGGTCCGTGACAGGTTTCGCATTGCAGTCCGGTCATTGGCCCTTGATCGAGTGAGCCGTGTTTGGTTTGAAACAGTGCCATTACGGCGGGATCTTTCTTGTGGCAGAGTAAACATGTGTCTGCTCCTTTCTCGGAGTAGTCCGCCTGGCTGTATTTTTCTTGTATCAGTGTCTCAACATCTGAACTGCAAAGCGCTGTGAACGCGGTAACAGATAGTGTTGTGATGAGTATTACTTTCAATGTAGTCATGATTTTCATCGCAATGCTCATGTCGGGAATCGACAGCCTCGGTGAAAGGAGAGGTTTTGATTCCGGTTTGTTTTGGGTGTTGATCGCAATGATATATACAGGTGTCTCGATTGATAGTGATCTTGATCTTATTTTTGTGGGCGCTTGATTTGGTCTTGTGGATTTGAAGGCGAGGGCAAATTTCTAACTCATCTTGCGAGCCGCCTCTTAAATAAGCTTCAGGCTATGATTGTGATCTGAGTTGTGAGTTTGGTGAGGATGTTGGTGGCTTTTTGAGAGTGTTGACAGGTGTCTATTTGTGAGTGTAGATTTGCGTCTGTTTTGGTTTGATGCACAGGAGATAAACGATTGTAAGGGCTACGGCTGCGTTACTCATCATCATCATCATCATGCAGTACTCCTTGAGCATTGCGCCGTGGTCCTGCTTTTTTTGGGCGGGGCTTGAAAGAAGACAGCCCTGAAGGTGGTATCAGGGCTGCGAGGGGAGTCAGTGGTTGGTCAAGCCTGAGCGGCCATCAATCAAAACAGGTCATCAGTTGCTGATACAGGTCAGCCTTGCGGGCGTCGGAAGCAAAACTGGCGTCGATGGCATTGGCGGTCAACTGCATCCATTGCGCCTGGGTCAGGGTCAGAGCATCTTGCACATTCTGGTAATTTTCCAGCATATAGCCACCAAAGTACGCCGGATCGTCGGAATTTAGCGTGACTTTCAAGCCGGCGTCCAACAGCTCCTTCAGGTTGTGATCGGCCATGGTATCGAAGACTCGCAGGCGTACGTTGGAGTTGGGACAGACCGTCAGAGGAATGCGTTTCTCGACCAGATGCTGCATCAGTTTTGGGTCTTCTGTGCAGGCGACGCCGTGGTCGATGCGTTCCACCTGCAGCAAGTTCAAGGCCTGCCAGATGTAATCGGCGGGCCCCTCTTCACCGGCGTGTGCCACCAGTCGATAGCCCTGGGCTCTGGCGGCGGCAAAGGCCCGTTCGAACTTCTGCGGCGGGTGGCCCACTTCAGAGGAATCGAGGCCGATGCCGGTAATTTTGTCCCGAAATGGTTGCGCCTGTTCCAGTGTGTTGAGGGCCGATTCTTCGCTGAGATGGCGCAGGAAACAGAGGATCAACTCGAAGCTGATGCCATACTGTTGTTGTCCCTGGGTAAAGCCGCGATGCAGGCCGTTGATGACGGTTGCAAAGGCAATACCGCGATCGGTGTGGGTCTGCGGGTCGAAAAAGATCTCGACGTGACGCACATTCTGCTGCTGGCAGCGCTTAAGGTAAGCCATGGCCAGATCAAAAAAGTCCTGTTCGGTTTGCAGGACATTGGCACCCTGGTAATAGAGATCCAGGAAGGATTGCAAGTTGCTGAAGTCGTAGGCCTGGCGCAGGGCATCGACAGAATCGTAGGGCAGTTCAATGCCATTACGTTGCGCCAGAGAGAACATCAATTCTGGCTCGAGAGAGCCCTCGATGTGCATATGAAGTTCGATTTTAGGAAGGGATTTCAGAAACTCGGGGGTCAGGGTCATTGGCATAATCTCGTTGTAGTCATTGTTAGGAGGTTATGCCCATCTAGTCTAACTCAATTCCCGTAATCCAGTTAGCGGGGATTGTGACAACCGTTAACTCGGTGGTATCGAACGTCAGGGAGGAATCTATGGGATGGCGAATGATTGTCGCAGCGATGATGTTGACGTCTGCCGCCGCGGGGGCGGCCATCTGCAGCGATGATATGCGGATTCAGATGCACCCGTCGATGGATCAGCGTCAGCAGTCGATGCTTAGGCAGTGGCTGGTCGAAGCCGCCCGGACCGTTTCGGATTACGGCGGTGCAGTACCGGTGCCCTGTGCCAGCATCGAGGTGATGACCGCTAACCGGGGACAGGGACCGGTGCCCTGGGCTCAGGTGATTCGCTCTGGCCAGGAGGGCATTCGGTTTTATGTGAACCTGGACTACTCCGCTGAGGCGTTTCGTCAGGACTGGACTGCGATGCACGAGTTCAGTCATCTGTTGTTGCCCTTTCCCGGTAACGATGCGCCCTGGTTCAGTGAGGGCCTGGCCAGCTATCTGCAGTACCTGCTGCTCGGGCGCGCGGGTATCCTGACTCAGGAGCAGGCGTTGTCGAGCCTGGATGGGGGATTTCGGCGCGGCAGGGCGGCGGCGAGTAAGCACAACAAAAGTTTGCGTAACCTCAGTGGCGCCATGTGGGCCAGTCGCAGCTATCAGCGGGTCTATTGGAGTGGTGCCGCCTATTTTTTTCACATCGATGTGGCACTGCGCCGGTTGCCTGCGCCGTCGTCTCTGCAGCAGGTGGTGGCCGATTTTGTGGCGTGCTGTCGGCACAGTGGTCGCAGCTGGAGTGTGCCGCAACTGATTGACCAGTTTGATCGCCTCAGCGGCACTTCACTGTTCAGTCACCATTATCGTCAGATTATTGATGACAGGGGCTTTCCCGATGTCAGCGATGCCTATGCCTGGTTGGGGATGGTGGCTGATGGCGCGTCGCTGCAGTTGTCACCAGAGCCGGAGTTGCGCCGTCGGCGCACTCAATTGGTGATGGGAGCGCCGGCAGTCAAACCGGGAGCGCGGCCGGCTGTTACCGGCCGCTGGCAGTGATCAGCTAAAAAATGCCACCTGAGTATTCAGGTTTTCTGACAGTCGCTGCAGCTCGGCGGCACTGTCGGCGGTTTGTGCCGAGGTGTCGCGGGTCATGCGGTTCAGATCGCTGACCTGGGTGGCATTGGCGGCGATCTCTTGCGACACCTGGGCTTGCTGCTCGGAGGTTGTCGCCATGCTTTCGGCCATGGATGCGATGGCGGTGATCTGGCTGGTGATGTTTCTCAGCGCACCTCCGGCGGCCTGAGCCTTGTCTTTGACGGTGACGCTGGTGCTCTGGCTGGCGTTCATCAGCGCCACGGCCGAATCGATGCGGCCCTGCAACTGGCTGATGATGGCCACCACCTCCTGCACCGAGTGTTGGGTGCGGTGCGCCAGTTGGCGAACCTCATCGGCCACCACCGCAAAGCCGCGTCCCTGCTCACCGGCCCGAGCGGCTTCAATGGCGGCATTCAGCGCCAGCAGGTTGGTTTGTTCGGCGATGGAATCGATCATATTGGTGACCGACTGAATGTTCTTGCTCTCTTCACTGACCTGATGGATGGCGTCGGTTGAGGCGTTTAACTGCTCCCCCAGATTGCCGATCTCCTGCTCCATCTCCACCACCTGGCGGGCGCCGGATTCGCTGTCGAGGTGGGCGTTACGGACGTTGTTGGCCACCGCTTCCACCTGCTCGGCGACGGCGTTGGCCGATGAGGCCATCTCTTCGATGGCAGTGGCCATCTGATCCACCTGCTGTTGCTGCTGCTCTGATTGGTTGAGGTTGTTGTTGGCGAATCTAGAGACTTCGTCGGCGGCCGCATGGGAGTGGGCACTGGTGACTTTGATGTCGCCCACCAGCTGATTCAATCGCTGCGCCATGGTACGCATATTGTGGGTCAGGTTGGTGATCTCATTACTGGAATCGGCAGGCACTTGAGGGATGTCCAGGCTGACCCGGCCTTGGCCCAGGGCGCTCATGTAACCGTTGGCCCGACTGAGGGGGCGAATGATGCGTTGCAGCGACCAGGTGACGACGGCCACGGTAAACAGGCTGGCCAGGCCGGCGACCAGGACAATCGTGGTCATTAACTGCTGAGATTCCTTGGTTACCTCGTTGATAAAGGTGCCACCGGAGATGACCCAGTTCCAACCGGAGACGGCGGCGAACACCAGGTATTTTTCACCGACGACGCCGTTGAATTCGTGCGGGTAACGCACCACGCCGGCATCGCGCTCAAACAGGTTCTGGAACGGTTTTTCCGGTGTTGCTAACTGGATGATGTTTTTGCTGAGATTGTCTTTAACCGGATGGTGCAGATAGGCCCCGCGATTGTCGGCAGCGTTGTCGAAAATAATGGTGTAGCCACTGTCTCCCCAACTGATGTTGGACAAATTCTCGAACAACGCCTGCGCGGCCTTATCCACCGGCAGTCCGACAAAGGTGGCACCGATTAATTGACCGGCGTCATTCAGCATGGGGGCGTAGTAGGTGAGGTATTGCTTGCCAAACAGGGCCACCTTGGCGTAGTAACTTTGCCGTTGTTTGAGGGCTTGATAGGCTTTACTGCTGCGGGTCAGGGCGGTGCCCACCACCCGCTGATTGTGGTCATTGGTCAGAGAAGTGGATAGGCGGATGAAGTCGCCGTCTTGCATTACAAACACGGTGGCAACGGCGCCGGTATCCTTGGTGAAGCGGTCCACCAGACGGTTGTTGCTAACGCGTTCGCCAAAGGTGGCCAGGTCGCGTACCGCTTTGCCTTTGATCATTACCGGTGTAGTGGCAACAGAGAGGCCATCCAGATATTGGTTCTGAAAGGTACTTTCCAGCACTTTGGCTTCGGTTAAGTAGCCATTAAAACTTTGCTCCAGTGTCGAGCTTAATGCTTTAACCTTGGATTCATGCTCGGTCAGAGTTTTATTGAGAAGCGTTTGATAGCTCTCTTGATATACCAGATATCCAGTGATAGAGAATGACAGAACAATCAATGTGGCGATAATCGAACACAACTGAAAGCTGATGCCTTTATTCTTAAAGTTGACCAAATTAAACATTGAATCACGATTCCAGTTCAAATGAGTTTGGAAATAAATGCCATTTCGGCGACGAATGGTGCGCTCGGGCAATCGCCGCAATCTGTGTCAGAACAGGCGGTTTCGGTGTTGAGCAACCTTCATTAGTGTTGGCAATAACATCAAACAAATCAGTTGTGTGTCAATCTGTAGCTAAATTACAAAGAATGAATTGTGACTGTCAGGTGGATTTGACGAAGAAGTTGGATCTGGATGCAGTTTGGGAAGAAATGGAGAGTGATCAGGGTGGTGATTTTAGTGGTAAATCAGATGGGTGATTAAGGGTTAATAATGAATTTTAAAGTGTTTATTTTATCCGTAAACTTTTAGGTTGATCCAGTCGCTGTTTATATGTTTCAGCTGGCTTTTTGTAAATATATACTTGCAATGACATTGGTGATGGCATGTTTTTTAGATATGGATTTAAGTAAAAGTCACTGTGTTGGCCCCAAGTCCCGGTTTGGGTGAAGGCTTGGGGCCAACTCGCGCCTTCAGTGATTGGTAAAGACACGGAAAGTGAGAAAGCGCACCCTAAGGTGCGCATACCCTCAGAATCGGTAGCCAACAGTAAACATCAGAGTGCTGAGATCCCGATCCTTGATGTTGCCGCTGGTCGCCTCGGTGGCACCGTTGTCGTTATCGTAGGCGTTCACCTGGCCCTTCATGGCGCGGTTCCCACTGTGAATGGTGTAGTGGAGGTTGAAGTTCAACCCATTGTCCAGGTAGTAGCCGACACCGACCATCGGCTTCCACACGTTGCTGCTGCTGGCGCTGAGATCGAAGCCGGCGTTGTGGTAATCCTCGTGGCCGGGGGCGGTCTGCAGGTTGAGGCCGGCGTTGATCTTACGCTTGGACAGCTCGGCACCGGCTTTCAGGGCCAGGTGGCCGCTGCCCACTTGGAACTGGTAACCCAAGTACAGCTGGTGAGCGCGGTACTTGTCCTTGGAGTAGGCGCTGGCCATGATCGGTGTCTCGTCGTTGAGATCCAGCGGGCCGGCGGTGCCGTTGGACTCCTTATCGCCGTTGTAGGCGTAGCCGAAGATGAAGTCCTTGTAGGCACCCTCAAGGCCCAGGGCCACCTGGCTGCCGAACTCCTTGTTGTGCGCCACACCGACCATGGGGTTGAGGGTGAAGTCCCCGGACTGGGCCAGGGCAGGCATGGCGGTGACACAGCTGAGTACGGAAGCGATTACGAATTTTTTCATTACAGTCTCTCTGATTTTCAGTGAATGGGTTCGGCTCAAGGCCGTCGTTGATGTGCCGGGTAGCATCGGTTCTCTCCCCTGGCCTGGGTCAGGCTGCTGGGGGCCGGCTTAACTTACGGGGGCCAATGCGCCAGCGACCTCCTGTCCCCGTTGAGTGGTGCCCATGGTAGGTAGGAGAGAATCACCAGACATCACTAACGGATCTGATGAGCATTGATGGCGACGTACGGTTGCCGCCGCTGCGGTTGCGACGGCTCTGGTCTGGGGGCGGTGCTGCGGTTTGCGGTGGTGGGGCGAGCATCGGAGTGTACTGCCCGGGTGGGGCGAGACTGGGTCGGGAAGCTGGTGGGGCCATCCTTGGCGTCAGAGAGTTCCTTGATACTGGTGGTCAACCGCCGCGGGGCCGCCGTTGACCGCAGATTCACTATGGCAGCTGGAGGATCACCAAGAAATCCTATGACTCCTAGAAATCAAAGATAAATTGGCGTAAAAGCAATAACATCAGACAGAAATAGGGGTTGATGGAGACGATGACGCACACCCTTTCAGCCAATGCCAAATCGGAGTTGGGCAAGTTGTTGGTGGATACGCCGGAGTTGATTGATCTGCTGGCGCTGTTGCCCAAAGAGCAGCTGCAGTCCTACCCGACGCTGCAGAAGGAGCTGATCAGCAAGCACCCCAATGTTCGCCTCTATAAGCGGGCGCTTAAGGAGGGCTACTTTTCCAAGGAGGAGTTTCGGGATCGGGTGTTCGCCCGCCTGGACATGTTTGCCTATGAGCTGGCCACCACCATGAACACCGACTATCTGATGGAGCGGATCAGCCTGCTGGTGGGGGATGAGATCGATCGCATCGACGAGCTGTCGCTGCAGGAGATGGGCACCGATGTTATCCACCGTATTCTGGGCGATCTGTCCCAACAGGTGTTTAAGCACACCGAGCCGAAGGGAGACCACCCCTTCCTGGCGGAGCGCGGCCGCATTGATCACGGTTTCTGGCGGCACGCTGACAGGGCGTTCGATGCCTTTCTGGATGGCTACACCACCCAGGCGGCCCTGGATGCCTGGTGCCAGCTGAACCTGCACACCCGCTGTCCCCAAAGCTTCATCCGCTGGCTGAAGGTACATGGGGATCCCCGCGAGCTGGCAGAGTGGCGGGAGTATGCAAAAGGGTAGGCAATCACAGTGGCCGGGAAGTGAATCTTCGTCGTCGGTGGACGTTCGACCAGGGGGTTACCCATGCCGAGCTTGACGGCCTCCAGTCGGTTGTTCGAGGCCTCCCGAGTCAACACTGAGAGCTGAAGGTTAGCGTGCTCGGTCTCTGTTCCGAGTTGAAAATGAAAAGCCCCGCATTGCGGGGCTTGGCTGATAAGGGGCGTGGCTTATTCGATGTTCTGGATCTGCTCGCGCATCTGCTCAATCAGCACCTTGAGCTCCACGGCGGCGGCGGTGATGTCGGTGCTGATGGACTTGGAGGCCAGGGTGTTGGACTCGCGGTTGAACTCCTGCATCATGAAGTCCAGGCGTCGGCCACAGGCGCCGCCCTTTTTCAGAACCTTGCGGGTTTCGGCCACGTGGGCATCGAGGCGGTCGACCTCTTCGGCGACGTCCATCTTCTGCGCCATCAGGATCATCTCCTGCTCGATGCGAGCCGGATCCAAGTCCTCTTTCACTTCGGCCAGGCGGTCGGTCAATTTCTGACGTTGCCACTCCATGATCTCCGGCATGCGGCTGCGAACGAAGGCCGCCTGCTCGGTGACGCCATCGAGGCGCTCGATGATCATCTGTTCCAGAGCCTGGCCTTCCGAGCCACGGGCTTCTAGGAAGCTGTCGACGGTGGTGTCGAATGCCTTCATCAACTCTTTGCCGATGGCATCCATGTCACGCTCGTTGGCTTCCAGCACGCCGGGCCAGCGCATCAGTTCCACCAGGTTCAACTGGCCGATGCCGGCCATGGTGTGCAGGTGCTGGGCCTTGTCGATCAACTGAGCGGCCAGTTTTTCATTCATCTGGATGCTTTCACCGGCGTTTTCTGCCAGTTCAAAGCGCAGGTTGACTTCGACCTTACCCCGGGCCAGGCGTTTGCGCAGGCGATCACGCAGCATGGGTTCCAGGGAGCGGAATTGCTCGGGCAGGCGCAGGTAGGTTTCCAGGTAGCGCTGGTTTACTGAGCGGATTTCCCAGGAGGCGTTGCCCCAGTCGGCTTTTACTTCACCGCGGGCGTACGCAGTCATGCTGTGGATCATTAGCTGATGGCCTTGTGATGTGGAGGTGCTGCGATTATACCAACCCCGGCAGGCAACGCCAAAAGCCACAGGGGATCTTTACCAACCAGACGAGGTCGTCGTCTCGGTGGCGGGCTCAGATCAACGTCGAGTGTGGTGAAAGGGCCCCTGCTTAATGCGGAAGGGGCCCTCGCGGGCGTGGTGGTTTAGGATTCGCTGGTGAGCGCCGTTTGTTGGTGGCTGAGTCGGCGCTGAGTGGCGTCGGCCAGCGAGACCTTATGCTGTTCCAGCAGCGTCAGTATGGTCAGGTTGAGCACTTCGGCGACCTCCAGGTAGACCGGGAAATCGGTGGTGGTGATGTAGCTGAGAATATTCAATTGCAGCGCCTGAGGGCCAAACTTGTGGAACCGCACCCGCACCGGCGCCTCGTCCACCTTGTCGTGGGCTTGCAGCGCCTCGGTGATGGCATCCATCAGCGGCCGCAGTTGACTGGCCTGAGTGTCGTAACGCAAGTGGATGGTGGGGCTGAAACGAATTTTCTCGCGTTCGGAGAAGTTTTCCAGTTGCAGGTCGACAAAGGTGGCGTTGGAGATGTGAATCACGGTGCGATCCAGGGTGCGGATGCGGGTGTAGCGCAGGCCAATCTCTTCGACCACCCCCATCTGGGAGCCGAAGCGGCAGAAGTTGCCGACCCTCACCGGGGTGGACATGTACAGGGTGATGGCACCGATCAGGTTCTCCACCGACTTCTGCGCCGCCAGGGCCACCGCCAGGCCACCGATGCCGAGGCCGGCGAGGATGGTGGTGGCTTTGAAGCCCAGGTTCTCCAGCCACAACAACAGGCCGGTCAGAATCACCAGGGTTTTGGCCACCGTAAACAGCGGTCGCATCAGCAGCGCGCCCTGATCTTTGCCCTTTTCCTTAAGAACCAGTATCAGGTGTTGTCGGGTCAATTCCAGTCCGGCCACCGCGACCCAGATAAAGGCAATGATCAGCAGAGTCCGGCCTTCGGCAAACGCCTGGGCTTCGATGGAAGGGCGAACCAGAGGGAAGGTCTGGCGAATCACCAGCACCAGCAGTAGCAGCCTCAGCGGGCCGCGGATGAACTTTTGCAGGTGCTGAGTGTGCTCGCCGCGGCGGCCGATGAGGGTGTTGGTCAGCCAAAACAACGGCCAGCTTATTAGGTAGGCGATCAGCAGGAACAGCAGCAGGGCCACCAGTTGCCAGCTTTGCAGACCCATCACCTCGAACACCGGCAGATGCTGGCTTAAAAACTCGCCGATGGGGCCATCGCCATGGATGCGGTACAACTCTGGAATGTAAGACAGGGTCGCGTTGGAGACCTTCCAGATGGATTCGCCGTCACCACGGGGCACCCGTTGCATATAGACACTGACTTGGCGGCGCTTCAGGGGAATTTTGCCCACCAGATCCCGGTAACTGGGCAAGCCGTCTTCTGTCAGACCGTGTTTGCTGTTGCTCATGGATTGCAGGTCGACCCAGAGGGTACGATCCAGCACCACCTTCAGCTGTCGAGCCAGTTCCGCCGAGTCTAATGCGGCCACCGCTGCCGGCAGGTTGCGGGTGTCCAGGTAGTGGCCCGCTTGCTCGAAGTCGCCGTAGCGCATGGCGTGCAGCAACCCTTCCATGGAGGAACGGGGCGAGCCGCGCTCATGTTCGTCGGCCACGGTCGGCGGCGCCGCTGGCGCCGGCTTCGAAGCGGCCTCTTCGGCCGGGGTGTCTTGTTCCATGACGTTTTTCAGCGTGGGGGTGGTTGCCTGGCTCCACAGTGGCAACAGCGCCCACATCAGCAGCAATCCATAGCCGACTCGTTTCATAGTGATGCTTTTTTGATCTGTTGGTGATTCAGTTATAACAGATATTTAGGGGGAAACAACCGGCGTATCAACGGCATGACCTCGGCGCGTGGCACCCGGTCTACGGCCCAGTGTCCGGCCGAGACCAGTGCCTTCCGGCCTCGCTTAACGGGCGCTGGATCGGTATAATGTGACCCCAAATTTTCAAGCCAAGGCTGACTCCATGCGTCCAGATAACCGCGCCCAGAACCAAACTCGTCCCATCACCATTACCCGCAACTACACCCGTTATGCGGAAGGCTCTGTGCTGGTAGAGTTTGGCCATACCAAGGTGCTGTGCAACGCCACCGTCGAAGAGGGCGTGCCCCGCTTCCTTAAGGGTAAGGGCCAGGGCTGGGTGACCGCCGAGTACAGCATGTTGCCACGGGCGACCCACAGCCGCAGTGGCCGGGAAGCGGCCCGGGGCAAACAGGGGGGCCGTACCCTGGAGATTCAGCGCCTGATTGGCCGATCATTGCGAGCGGCCATGGATCTGAAAAAACTGGGTGAGTACACCATTACCATCGATTGTGATGTGATTCAGGCGGATGGCGGCACCCGCACCGCCGCCATTTCCGGTGCCTGCGTGGCCCTGGTGGATGCCCTCAATGGCCTACAGCGTGACAAGAAGCTGACCAAGGACCCGCTCAAGTTCATGATTGCGGCGGTTTCCGTGGGCGTGGTGGATGGCCAGGCGGTGTGTGATTTGGAGTACGTGGAAGACTCCGCCGCCGAGACCGACATGAACGTGGTGATGGCGGAAGATGGTCGCATGATTGAGGTGCAAGGCACCGCCGAGGGGGAACCCTTCAGCCACGAGGAGCTCCTCGAGATGCTGGCGCTGGCCAAGTCGGGGATTGCCGACATCGTCGAAGCCCAGAAGGCGGCGCTCGCCGTCGGTTAATGATTTTTTGAAGCGACCCGGGTGGTCGCTTTTTTGTACCCACAATGAGAATAAAGGTCGGAAAACAGTGAAAGCTTACCAACGAGAATTTATTGAGTTTGCCCTGGAACGTAACGTATTGCGTTTTGGCGAGTTTACCCTGAAGTCTGGCCGTAAGAGCCCCTACTTTTTTAACGCTGGTTTGTTTAATACCGGTCGTGACCTGGCCCGGCTGGGTCGCTTCTACGCGGCGGCGCTGGCGGATTCAGGCATCGATTACGATCTGTTGTTCGGACCGGCGTACAAGGGCATTCCCATCGCCACCACCACGGCGGTGGCGCTGGCGGACCATCATGACATCGATAAGCCGTACTGCTTTAACCGCAAAGAGAAGAAAGATCATGGTGAGGGCGGCAACCTGGTGGGCTCAGAGTTGACCGGCAAGGTGATGCTGGTGGACGACGTGATCACTGCCGGTACCGCCATTCGCGAGTCGATGGAGATCATCAAGGCCCATCAGGCGTCGCTGTCCGGGGTGCTGATTGCGTTGGATCGTCAGGAGAAGGGCAAGGGCGAGTTGTCTGCCATTCAGGAAGTGGAGCGGGATTATGGCTGCAGCATCATCGCCATCGTTACCCTGGGTGACCTGATCACCTACCTGAAGGAGCAGCCTGGCCGCGAAGCCGAACTGGCCCAGGTCAGTGCCTACCGGCAGCAGTACGGCATCTGACGCCTGTTGGTATAACAACCGTTGCAAGGGCACCCCCGGGTGCCCTTTTTTATTGTCCTGTAATCACGAAAAACGGCACCTTTCGGTGCCGTTGTCGATGGTTTTGCCGCCATTCGGCGACATTAGCTTTGCAGCAGCTGTCGCTGGATAAAGGCCCATTGCTCGGAGAACCGCTCGGTGGGCATCAACTTGAATTCGCTGCGCACGTATTGGGCAATGCGGCCTTCGGCGTAGCTCAGCAGCAAGTTGGCCAGCATACCCTCTTCCAGGTAGAAGCCGGAGCTTTCCCGCAGCGCCTTCTCCCGCAAGGCTTGCTTGAGATTGGTCTCAATCTTGGCAAACAGCTGATTGATGCGCTCGCGCAGGCGTTCCTGCTCACCGATCAGGGCATCACCGGTCAGCAGGCGGGTGATGCCGGGGTTGCGCTCGGCAAAGGTCAGCAGCAGCTGCAGAATCAGCTGACAGCGGACCATGGTGTCGGTTTCCTCTTCCATGATCAGGTTGATGCGGGACAGCAACGAGTCTTCGATGAACTCGATCAGGCCTTCAAACATTCGAGCCTTGGAGGGGAAGTGGCGATACAGGGCGGCTTCCGACACCCCCACTTCGGCGGCCAGTTTGGCGATGGTGATGCGCTGGCCCGGTGAGGTTTCCAGCATCCGAGCCAGACACTGGAGTATCTGCTCACGGCGGTTGCTTTTTTGTGTGGTGGTCATGGCCTAGGGTCTTCTGTTACTTGGTACCGGAGTGGCCAAAGCCACCTTCGCCACGCTCACTGGCGTCAAAGGCGTCGACCTGGGTGAACGCCGCCTGCACTACTGGCAGGAACACCAGTTGGGCGACGCGTTCGCCGGGTTCGATCTCCACCGCGGTGTTGCTGCGGTTCCACAGGGAACACATCAGCGGGCCCTGGTAGTCGGAGTCGATCAGTCCCACCAGGTTGCCCAGAACGATGCCTTTCTTATGGCCCATGCCGGAGCGGGGCAAAATGGTGGCGGCCAGACTGGCGTCGCCAATGTGAATGGCGATGCCGGTGGGCACCAGTTGGCTCTGACCCGGTTCCAGCACCAGTGGCTGCTCCAGCATGGCGCGCAGATCCATGCCAGCGGATCCCGGGGTGGCGTATTCCGGCAAAGGCCAGTCGTTACCCAGTCGGGAGTCCAGGATTTTCAATTCGATAGGTGTTTTCATGGGTCGCTCTTATTGATTCAGTTTGTCGGCGATGGTGAGCAGCAACTGCCGGGCCTGGCTGGCCTTATCGCTGTGGCCCAGATCCTGGTGGCCGCCCTGCCAGTACAGGGTGAGGGCGTTGCTGTCGGCGTTGAACCCCTGACCGGGCTTGGAGACGTCGTTGGCGGCGATCATATCCAGTTGCTTGCGGGCCAGTTTATCCAGCGCATAACGTTCCACATCATTGGTTTCGGCGGCAAAGCCGACAGTGAATGGTCGCTTACTGTGGCTGGCTACTGTAGCAAGGATGTCCGGGTTGCGCACCATCTCAATGGTGAGGGTGTCTTTGCTCTTTTTGATTTTGTTGTCGGCGACGCTGACCGGCCGGTAATCGGCCACGGCGGCGCAGCCGATAAAGATGTGCTGTTGATCCACCTCGGCCATGACCGCATCCAGCATCTGCTGTGCCGATTGCACGTCGATGCGGGTCACGCCCGCTGGCGTCGCCAGGGACACCGGGCCACTGACCAGGGTCACGTCGGCACCCAGTTGCCTGGCTTGCTCGGCCAGGGCAAAGCCCATCTTGCCGGAGCTGTGGTTAGACAGGTAACGCACCGGATCCAGAGCCTCACGGGTGGGGCCGGCGGTAAGCAACAGTTTTTTGCCTGCCAGTGGCTTGGGGGCGGCGGCTTCGGTGGCGGCTGCCAATGACAGGGCGGTGATCTCCTCCGGCTCCGGCATTCGCCCGGGTCCCACTTCGCCGCAAGCCTGGTCGCCGCTGGCAGGACCCCACTGAGTGATGCCTCGGGCATTCAGAGTCGCCAGGTTGGCCTGAGTGGCCTGAGCCTGGTACATCACCTGATTCATGGCCGGACAGATGCGAATCGGCGCTTCGGTGGCCAGACAGATGGCGGTAATCAGTTCATCGGCCATGCCGGCTGCCAGCCGGGCCAGGAAGTTGGCGCTGGCGGGGGCGATGATGACCTCATCGGCCCAGCGGGCCAGTTCGATGTGGCCCATGCCCTGTTCGGCCGCCGGGTCGAGCAGATCGTGGGCGACCGCATGACCAGACACCGCCTGCAGCGACATCGGGGTCACAAAGGCTTTGGCGCCGCCACTCAAGACGACACGGACGTCGGCGCCGGTCTCTTTAAGACGGCGAACGATGATTGGGGCCTTGTAGGCGGCGATGCCACCGCTGATTCCCAACACAATATTTCGAGTGATTTTGCTCATGGCCATTGGTCGTTTTTCGATAATGGCGCCTAAGATAACACAGGAAGTGCCGTGGCAATCAATGACCGATGCCACACGGAGCGAGCCGGATCCACAAGGAGGTGCGTCATGGCAATACGGGATTGGCCGAAGACCGAACGACCAAGAGAACGTCTTTTGGCTCAAGGGGTTGGTGTTTTAAGCGACGCCGAGTTACTGGCGATTTTTCTTCGAACCGGCATCGCCGGTTGCAGCGCGGTGGAACTGGCACGGCAACTGCTGACGCACGCGGGCGGGTTGAATCGGTTGTTGGCGATGGATCGCCGCCAGTTTGCCGACATTCGCGGCATGGGGCCGGCAAAATACGCCCAGCTTCAGGCGGCGCTGGAGTTAGGGCGCCGCTGTCTGGGGGAGAAAAGTCAGCAGGCCGATGTCCTCACCAGCCCAGATTCGGCCCAGGAATATTTGCAGGTCAGCCTGGGTCATTTAGGGCATGAGGTGTTCGCCATGCTGTTGCTCGACAGTCAGCATCGAGTAGTCAAGCTAACGGAATTATTTCGTGGTACCATAGACGCCGCTAATGTGTACCCCCGTGAGGTGGTGAAAACGGTTCTGGCTGCCAATGCGGCAGCAGTGATACTCGCTCACAATCACCCCAGTGGCGTCAGTGAGCCCAGCCAAGCGGACCGTGCCATTACTAAACGGATACAGAATGCCTTGGCACTGATCGATGTATCGGTGCTCGATCACTTGGTCATCGGCCATGGCGAATGCTGCTCATTCGCACAAAGAGGATGGCTTTAACATCAGTTTGCTTGATCTTTGCTTCTTTATCTTGTATAAAATGCGCCCTTCGTGTGCCTCGGGCGACGGCCATACGAGGCACAATGATGCTCGAGCAATATTTTGGAGACTGAAATGTCTAAAGTATGTCAAGTTACCGGTAAGCGTCCGGTAACCGGGAACAACGTATCCCACGCAAAAAACCACACTAAGCGTCGTTTTCTGCCAAACCTGCAAACTCACCGTTTTTGGGTTGAAGATGAAAAGCGTTTCGTGAAGCTGCGCGTATCCACCAAAGGTATGCGTATCATTGATAAGAAGGGTATCGAAGTAGTTCTGAAAGAACTGCGTGCCCGCGGTGAGAAGGTTTAAGGAGATAAATCATGGCAGCTAAAGGTGGTCGTGAGAAGATCCGTCTGGTATCCACTGCTGGTACTGGTCACTTCTATACTACAGACAAGAACAAGCGCAACATGCCTGAAAAGTTCGAAATCAAAAAATTCGATCCTAAGGCGCGTAAGCACGTTCTGTACAAAGAAGCCAAAATCAAGTAATTGATCCTGGACTCTTGAAAAACCCGGCTTCGGCCGGGTTTTTTTATGGGCGATAAAAAACTACAATTTCAGAATAACTTAACTGAAGTTGAGCGTGCTTATGGCGAAACGTCGTACCTGGAACAACGTGCTGATTCTGGCGTTGTCCCTGTTTGGCATGCTGATGCTGTATGTCAGCAACCTGATCAGCCCCAACAGCAGCAGTTACCCGCTGTTGCCGGAGGGAGCCGGCATCGAGGCTCTGGTGATGCAGGAGCTGGTGGTGCGCCGCGACGGCGAACACTGGCGTTCGGCGCCGGCGGTGGCCGACGCTCAACTGCAGGCGCTGATGGCCCATTGGCGTGAGGCCAGGTTGCTGCCCATCGCCGAGCCGATTCCGGCGCCGATGCAACCGGTGCAGGTGGACCTGTATCTGGATGACGGCTCGGCGCCGATTACCGTGTTGATCTATCCTCGCTACGGCTACCTGAAGCTGCTGGGGCAGCCGCAGTGGTGGAAGCTGCTGTCGGCCGAAGGCGCTCAACTGTTAAACCGAGAAGGGAAGGATGCCTGAATTACCGGAAGTGGAAGTGACCTGTCAGGGGATCCGTCCCCACTTGCAGGGGCGGTGCGTCACCGAGGTGGTGGTGCGACAGCCGCAACTGCGCTGGCCCATCGAGCCGGAGATTCTGCAGATGCAGGGGCAGGCGATCACTGGGGTGCGGCGACGGGCCAAGTACCTGTTGCTGGAAACCGACATCGGGGTGTTGATTCTGCACCTGGGCATGTCCGGCAGTCTGCGGGTGCTGAAGCCGGCACCGGCGCCGGAAAAACACGACCATCTTGACCTGGTGCTGGACAGTGGAGCGGTGCTGCGGCTTAACGATCCACGACGCTTCGGCGCCGCCATCTGGTGGACGGGGCCCATGCCTGAGCATCCGCTGCTGGCCAAATTGGGCCCTGAGCCCCTCACCAGCGCATTTAATGCCGATTACCTGATGTCGCAGCTTCAAGGCAAGAAGAAGGCCGTTAAACTGGCGCTGATGGACAACCAGGTGGTGGTCGGTGTAGGCAACATCTACGCCAACGAGGCGCTATTCAGCGCCGGCATCGATCCCCGCCGTCCTGCCGGTACCCTGAGTCATGCCCAGGCGTCGCAATTGGTGGATGAGGTGAAAACCGTGTTGGCTCGGGCCATCAAGCAGGGGGGGACCACCCTCAAAGACTTCACCCAGGCCGATGGCAAGCCGGGGTATTTCGCCCAGCAACTGCTGGTGTATGGTCGTGGCGGCGAGGCGTGTCCGTTGTGTCGGCAGACTCTGACCGAGGTGAAACTGGGGCAGCGGGCAACGGTGTTTTGCGACCGCTGCCAGCGCTGAATCGGTTTACCGGTTTTTCAGTTTGGTGGCGACCGCGGCATCCACCAGCGGGTGCAGGAACTCGCTGACATTACCGCCATGAGAGGCCACGTCCTTGACCAGGCTGGAGGAGATGAAGGTGTACTCCTGAGCCGGGGTCAGGAAGATGGTTTCCATCTCCGGGTGCAGGTGACGGTTCATGCCCGCCAGCTGAAATTCGTATTCGAAATCGGCCACCGCCCGTAATCCCCGGACCAGCACATCGGCCTGTTCGGCCTTGGCGAAATCCACCAGCAGCCCTGAAAATCCCTTGATGGTGACGTTGTCGATGTCGTCGGTAATGCGCTGCGCCAATTCCACACGTTCATCCAATGAAAACAAAGGCTTCTTGCTGGCACTGGCGGCGATGCCGACCACCACGTGGTCAAACAACTTGGCGCTGCGCTTAATCAGGTCCAGGTGGCCATTGGTGATGGGGTCGAAGGTTCCCGGGTAGATGGCGATGCGTTTCATGTGGGCCTCTGGTGAATGGGTTAGAATGACTGCGCTCCGGCATGAAATTTTGAGTCAGTCGCCGGCGATGTTGGTGTAGAATAGCAGCTTTGCAAATACTGCTGTAGTTTCAGTATTTCCAGTGTTTTTTATCCTTTGGGTCAACGCAGGCCGAGGGGAAAACCGGTGCTTCCACAGACCGTCTGGCGACGAACGGGGTCGGCAGTGGCAGGATAAGACAGAGTAGAAGGCGAACGATTCTATGAAAAATGTGGTCATCTTTGGTGCGTCCAGCGGCGGTAAGATCGTCGCCGATGCCTTGCTGCGTCAGCCAGAGCGTTATCGACTGAAATACTTCCTGGACAATGACACGTCCCGTTGGGGTCAGCAGTTGCTGGGCATTAGCATCGCCGGTGGCATGGATGAGCTGGCGGTTCTGGCCAAAGCGGAGCTCATCGATAAGGTGATCGTGGCCATCTCCAACATCGGTGAAGATGACCTGGCGGTGATCTCCGAGACCTGTCGTCAATGGGACATTGAGCTCAGAATCATTCCCCAGGCGCTGGACATCGTGTTTGAGGATCCGATTCTCAACCAGATGCGCGAAGTCAGCGTGGCCGATCTGCTCGGGCGCCACGAAGTCAGCCTGGCGGATGATCGGGTGTCAGCAGAGATTCAGGGCCAGACCGTGTTGGTAACCGGTGCGGCCGGCTCCATTGGCAGTGAGGTGGTGCGCCAGGTGGCAAAGTTTGCCCCCGCCCGAATCATCGGTCTGGACGTGAATGAAAATGACCTGTATCTGCTGGAGCTGTTTGTCGGCCGTCATTTCCCGGAGATTGCGTTTTCGTCGGTGATCTGCTCGATTCAGGATCGCACCGAGCTGGTGCGAGAGTTGACGGGACAGGGCATCGATGTGGTGTTCCACTGCGCCGCCCATAAGCATGTGCCGCTGATGGAGCGCTCGCCGGTGCAGGCGGTGAAGAATAACGTTCTCGGGACCCTCAATGTGGCCCAGGTGGCCGATGAGTTGGCCATCGGCCGCTTCGTGCTGATCTCCACCGATAAGGCGGTCAATCCCACCAACGTCATGGGGGCCTCGAAGCGGGTGGCCGAACTGATTGTGCTGGAGATGAATCGTCGCTCCGATACCCGCTTCATGGCGGTTCGCTTTGGCAACGTGCTCGGCTCTGCCGGCAGTGTGATTCCCATTTTCAAGGAGCTGCTGAAAGAGGGGCGGGATCTGACCATCACCGATGAACGCATGACCCGCTACTTCATGACCATTCCCGAGGCGGCCCGGCTGGTGATCGAGTCCGGGGTTCAGGGCCAGGGGGGTGAGTTGTTTGTGCTGGAGATGGGCGAGCCGGTGGAGATTCTGACCCTGGCGCGCAAGATGATCGAGCTGTCACGGGCTCAGTCCGACATCAAGATCATTGGCCTTCGTCCCGGAGAGAAACTGTACGAGGAGCTGTTCTACGACATGGACAGCGTGATCCCCACCGATAATCGCAAGATTCTGCTGTCCACCGCCGAGGCGGATCAGCAGCTGGACCTGACCCAACTGCGGCAGGAGCTTGAGGCGGTCATCGCCGATGCCAGTGGCAGTCGGTCCTTCCTCGGTCGTTACGTGGCCAGCTTTAGTGGAGCACAGGCATGAGGACTCTGGTGGTCACCCACGTCTACCAGCAGGCCAAGCCTTACCTGACCGAACTGTTTGCCTCCATCGCGGCGCAAACCGACCAGAATTTTGATTGTGTGGCGTTCAACTATGGCCTGGACGCACCGCTGACGCAGTTCGGCTTCGTTGGTACGGAAGTGGCCAATGAGCATAATCTGGGCATTCCGGATGCTCGTGACTGGGCCTTGCGCTATGCCCTCGAGCAGGGCTATGAGCTGGCGATTTTCATCGATGCCGATGACGTGATGGCCGCCGACCGGGTGGCTCGCACCAAGGCGGCCTACAGCGACGAATATGGTTTCTACTACACCGGCCTTAATCTGCTGTCGAATCGTCAGCGTGACTTTTTCGAGGGGCAGCAGCCGTCTCAGGTGACATCGGTGGATGCGCTGATGGCGCACAACTTTGTCGGCCTGTCCCATTTCGCCCTCAATGTGAAGGCGGCAGCGGCGGTGATTGAGGCCATGACCTGTCCACTGGACGTCGTTGCCTACGATTGGTTTCTGACCTCGGCGTTGCTGCTTAATGGCCTCAAGGGCAAACGGGTGGACAGCACCACCTACTACCGTATTTATGAACAGAACACCGCCGGCTTTACCAACAGCCTGACCCCGGAGAAGCTGAAACGCACCGTTGAGGTTAAAGCGATCCATTATCGGGTTATGACGGAGTATTGCCGGGCCCATGGCTTCAGTGCCATGCTTACGGCTTACGCCGATCGACGGCACCACTATCAAGGGCTGCTGGCGCAACTTGAGGCGGAAACGCCGGCTCAGATGCGGCAGAGACTCACGACTATTCATCCCACCAATGCCTATTGGTGGAGCGCAATTTAGGAGCTGTAATGAACAGTAAAGTTATCAAGCTGGGCGATCGCGAGATCAGTAACTTTGGTCGCCCCTACGTGATTGCCGAGATCGGCGCTAACCACAATGGGGATATGGAACTGGCGAAATCGATGATCGACTCTGCGGTCGACAACGGTGCCGATGCGGTGAAGTTCCAGTCCTGGAGCAACACTTCGCTGATCGCCAAAGAGGAGTACGATCGCAATCAGAGCTATGACGATTGCAAGAAGAAGCACTTCGGTTCCCTGTTTGAGATGGTGGACAAATACGCCCTGAGCACCGAGGACCATCACGAGCTGAAGCGCTATTGCGATGACAAAGGGGTGGCGTTCTGCTCCACTCCGTTCTCAGAAACCGAAGCGGATTTGCTGGAGTCGTTGGGGGTGCCGTTTTTCAAGATCGCCTCCATGGACATCACCAACCTGCGCCTGCTTAAGCACGTGGCGGCAAAAGGCCTGCCGGTGATCATCTCCACCGGTATGTCTACCATGGCCGAGATCGATAATGCCGTGGCAGCCATCGAGTCCACCGGCAACCGCCAGATCGTGATTCTGCACTGCATCTCCATCTACCCACCGGCGATGGAAGACGTCAACCTGGCCAACATCAGCATGTTGATGCAGGCTTACGACTACCCCATCGGTTTCTCCGACCACTCCATCGGCAGCGCCCTGCCGCTGGCCTCGGTGGCGCTGGGCTCCTGCCTGATTGAGAAGCACTACACCACCGACAAGGATTTGCCGGGCTGGGATCACGCCATCTCCGCCGATCCGGCCGAGCTGAAGGTGATTTGCGACGAGTCCCGCAACATTCAGATCGCCATGGGCTGCAGCAAACGGGTGGTGTCCGAGGCCGAACTGGCCAAGAAAGACAAGTTCCGCCGCAGCGTGGTGCTGACCCGGGATCTGCAGCCAGGTCATGTGCTGCAGGCCAGCGATTTTACCTTCAAGCGCCCGGGAACCGGCATTCCTCCGGAGATGGAGATGCAGGTAATTGGCCGCACCATGAAGGTAGCCAAGGGTGAAGACGAACTGCTCAGCTGGGATGATCTGGGCTAAGTAAACCGACAACAATAGAGGGCGCCGTCGGCGCCCTTTAGGAAACTAACTGCATGAAAACCGTAGCCTGTATTATTGCTCGCACCACATCGACGCGGCTGCCACTGAAAGTGCTGCGCAGCTTCGATTCCGAGCGTCGTGTGTCGATGCTGGACATCATCAGCACCAGTTTGAAAAAGGCCCGCCGGGTCGACGACATTTTTCTGTGCACCTCCAGCGAAAGCTGTGACGACATCATGGAAGACGTGGCCGATAAAAATGGCATCCAGCTCTACCGCGGTGCGGCGACCGCGGTGATCGAGCGGATGCTGGCTGTGGCCGAGCAGACTCAGGCGGACTACGTCATTCGGGTCACCGGTGACAACGTGTTTACCGCCGGTGACATGCTGGATGAGCAGATTGGCCAGTGTTACGAGCAGCAACTGGATTACTGCCGGGTGGTAAACGTACCGCTGGGGATCACCGCCGAGGTGATCAAGGTGACGGCACTGAAGGACATCTACGCCAAGATCGATCCCGAGGTCAGTGAGTATCTGATGCTGTTTGCCTTTGATCCGAGCTGTTATCGCTGCGGTGTGCTCAAGGTGGATAAGGATTACAGTCATTTCAGCCTGACGGTGGATACCCCGGCGGATCTGGCCGTTGGCCGGGCGCTGTTGCGGGAGCTGGGGGATCGGGCCGATGCCGTGTCCCTGGCCGGAGTGCTGCGTATGCTGGATCAGAAACCGGATACCTTCAAGGCCATTCCCATGGATACCAACATCAAGTTGCCCTACGGCAAGAATGTCGACTTTGCCGCCTTCCTGGCGGATCAGCAGCGACGCATTGATGCCTGCCACGTGGTGAAAGAGGTGCAGTTATGATTGTGATTGCCGAGACCGCCTTCAATCATGAAGGGGACTTTGATTATCTGTTGAGGTTGATCGATGCCGCCGCCGACAGCGGTGCCGACATGATCAAGTTTCAGGTGCTGATCAATGCCGATGAGTTTGTCAGCCACGGTGCCAACAGTCACGGGTTGATCACCAGTTGGTGTTTCACCTTAGAGCAGTGGCAGCAGGCGTTGGATCGGGCCGAATCCCGAGGGTTGCGGCTGTTCCTGATGCCGCTGGACACCGCCGCGGTTGCCCTGTGCGAGCGCCCTTCGGTGGAGTTTGTCGAGATCCATTCGGTCAGTTTCAATGACCAGGCATTGATTGACGCGGTACAGGCTCTGCCCAAGACTCTGGCCTTTGGCATTGGTGGTCGTACCCTGGAAGAGGTGGAGTACCTGGTGGCCACCTATGGTGAGGATCGGTTGTTGCTGATGCACGGCTTTCAAGCCTACCCCACCGACATCGAAGACGTCTGCTTTGAGCGCATCAATCATTTGTGCCAGCGCTTTCCCGGAGTGCGCATCGGCTACGCCGATCATTCACCGCCAGACAGCGATGAATCGCTGGAGGCCTGTTTGATGGCTTACGCGCGCGGGCTGCGAATCTTTGAAAAGCACGTCACCCTGGAAGCGGAGCGCACCGATGCCCAGGCTGGATTATTGCCGCAGGCGATGGCCCACTTTGTGGCCAGAATGCGGCGTTTTCATCGCCTCGGCAACCCGGATGCGGCCAGCTGGCAACCGATGACCGACGCCGAACTGGTGTATCGTCAGCGCCAGAAGCAGGTGGTGGCCGCCGAAGCGATTGAAGCCGGTCAGGCCTTTACCCGTAACAACCTGATGTTGTGCATGCACACCAGCGCTGGCAGTCATACCCGCATCAGTGACCTGTTGGGTCAATCGGCCACAAGCAGTTACCGCAGTGGTGAGGTGATCGATGAGCCTGCCGCAGACTGAGTGGTTGCAAGGCCTGAAAGCCGAGGGCCGAGCGGTCTATGCCGTGTTCGGTGCCGGTGGTCATGGCAAGGTGGTGGCGGATGCCATCGAGCAGCAGCACCCCGGTTGTCAGGTGGTGGTATTTGACGATGCCGACGATGCGTCGTCCGCCTGGCCGCTGATGGGCGGTGAGCAGCAACTGCTGGCTTGCCGATCCCACCTGGACGGCGTAGTCGTGGCCATCGGCAGCAATCCGGTGCGCCTGGCGATGCAACGGCGTTTACAGCAGGCCGCAGTGGCGATGTTGACCGTAGTGCACCCTCGTGCTTGCGTCAGCCAGTATGCCAGGCTCGGGGCTGGAACCGTGGTGTTGGCCCACGCCGTCATCAATGCGGATGCCCGGGTTGGTGACGCGGTGATCGTCAATTCTGCCGCCGTGGTTGAGCACGACTGCCGGGTCGCCGATGCGGTACACCTGAGTCCGGGCGCCGTGATGAGCGGTGGCAGTCAAGTGGGCCAGTGCAGCTGGCTGGGAGCGCAATCCTGTTTGCGTCAATTAATTACCGTGGCCGATGGCGTGACCGTCGGTGCGGGCGCGGTGGTGGTGGCCGATGTGGCGGCCAATGACTGCGTGGTGGGCGTCCCCGCTAAACCCCTGAAGTCGGAGTAAGACAACGTGTTGAATACCCCCTTTTCCCCCTGGCCCAGTTACAGCCAGGAGGAGGCCGATAAGGCCGCCGAAGTGATCCTGTCCAACCGGGTGAACTACTGGACCGGCGGCGAGTGCCGCGAGTTTGAGAAAGAGTTTGCCGCCTGGTGCGAGTGCAATTACGCGGTGGCAGTGACCAATGGCACCGTGGCCCTGGATCTGGCCCTGAAGGCGTTGAACATCGGCGCCGGTGACGAGGTGATTACCACCTCGCGGACGTTTCTGGCCTCGGCGTCGTCCATCGTTACTGCGGGGGCATCGCCGGTGTTTGCCGACGTGGATCTGGACACCCAGAATGTCAGTGCCGACACCATCGAGGCGGTGCTGACCGAACGCACCAAGGCGGTGATCGTGGTGCACCTGGCGGGAATGCCGGCGGAGATGGACGCCATCATGGCGTTGGCAGAGCAGCGCGGTTTCTACGTCATCGAAGACTGTGCCCAGGCCCATGGTTGTCGCTACAAAGGCCGCCCGGTGGGCAGCATCGGCCATATCGGTGCCTGGTCGTTCTGCCAGGACAAGATCATGACCACCGCCGGTGAGGGGGGCATGGTGACCACCAACGACAAAGCGTTGTGGGCGGCGATGTGGAGCTACAAGGACCATGGCAAGAGCCATGCGGCGGTGTATGAGAAAGCCCATCCGCCGGGATTCCGTTGGCTGCACGAGAGTTTCGGTACCAACTGGCGCATGACCGAAGTACAGGGGGCCATCGGCCGTATCCAACTGCGGCGGATGGCCGACTGGCAGGCCAGGCGCACCGCCAACGCCGAGCGCTTGCTGAGCACCGCCAGTGAGTTTGCCCTGATTCGGTCGATACCGGTGCCGGACTACGTCACGCACGCCTGGTACAAGTGTTATCTGTTTATAGAACCTTCACAGTTGGCGCCGGGCTGGAGCCGGGACCGCATCGTGGCGGCGATCAACGACGCCGGGGTGCCGTGCATGCAGGGCAGTTGTTCCGAGGTGTACAACGAGAAAGCCTTTGATGGCACCGGTTGGCGTCCGGCTACGCCACTGGCCAATGCGGTGCAGTTGGGGGAGACCAGCCTGATGTTTTTGGTGCACCCGACGCTGACCGAGGCCGAGATGGACACCAGCTGTGAGGTGCTTCAGCGGGTGCTGACTCAGGCTCAGCGCTGAGTGTGTCGGCCAGAAACTAACAAGGGCACCCTAGGGTGCCCTTGTTGCGTGTTATGAGTTGTTCAGTCGTTACTGACGCTGATGAGGGCCTGTTCCAGAGCCTGTTGCCAGCGAGTGGGGTCGCTGCCCCAGCGGCCCAGAGTGTCGGCCAGAGTGGTGTCCGCCAGGGTCAGTCGGTGGCAGTGCTGCTCGAAGCCGGTGCCGGCGGCGGACAGGATCGAGATGGCCGGTATCACCGAAGGCATACCCAGCAAAATCGCCTCCAGCGGCACCTTGGCGTTCAGCACGGTGCAGCGCTGGGCAAACTCCTGGTACTGGTCGGTGTCTTCTGCCGGGTGAATCTTCAGGTACACCTGATAGCCCTGGGCCATCAGGGCGTCGATCAGGGTGCGGTAGATGGTCAGCTTGCCGGCCACCCCGCAGCCAGCGATATTCTCTATGGGCTGGGTACTCAGCACCGCCTCGCGCTGGCCGGTGTGTGCCGGTGGCGTCAGCCGGAACAGCGTCAGCACCATGGCTGATTGTTCCTTGGGATCGAGGAAATCGATCTTAACCGCTTTGTGACTGATGGAGTCGGGGGCCCGCTCCGGCGTAAGCAGGTGCACCTGTTGGCAGCGGGGGCTTTCACCAAACACCTTATAAGACGGCGTACGACCGGTGAGTAGCCGCCCCAGTTGCTTGAAGGTCTTTACCGGCAGTTTGCGGTAGTTGCCTTCGCCGTCTTCGATGATGGAAAACTGGGGCACCACTCGACTGAACAGGCGGGCCATCTTGTTCTTTTCATTGAACAGCACCATTTGCGGCTGTTCGGCCTCCAGCAATGCTCGGGACAGGGCCGGGGACAGGCTGGCTAACTGTTCGCAGAAGTGACGACGGAAGCGAGCCGGCGCCGGCAGATCGCGCATGGCCAGAAAATAGAACAGGGTGCCGGTCAGGGTTTTGCTTTGCAGTTTGCTGGTTGCCCGGCGGCTGAGCAGGTGCACCTGAATGTGATCGGGCAGCACCTCGGTATCCAGCAGGTCGGGGGTAATGCCCTGGTAGTCGGCAAACAGCACCACGTGAGACTGCACCTGAGGACGGGCATTGGCTCGTAACACGGCAAACAGCAGGTGACGCACGGTGGAGCAGACGTAAAATTCCATGGGGATTCCTTTGCCGAGTCCGGTCTACCAGCGCCAGTAGCCCAGGCTCTTTCGTTGCTTGAAGCGGCGGATCAGATTCAGTGGCTTGGCCTTGAGGTGCCCCAGCCCGGATTCGATCAGAGTGTTGACCGCCACCAGGACTCGCTCGGTGGAGCGGCCATCCCGGTAGGGGTGCAGTTGATTGCTGAATGCCTCGATGGCGGCCATCAATTCCGCCGGGCGGCTTTGGGCCAGCTCGAGGGCATCGGCAATCTGCTCAGGCTCGGTGACGTTGAGCAGGTGTGGCTGTGGTGTCTGAGTATTGAAGGTGACCACTGGCTTTTGCTGCAGCAGGAACATCAACAACATCGATGAGGTGTCGCACAGCATCAGATCGGCGGCCTGCAGCAGCGGGATGACGTTGTCGGTTTCGACAAAGGTCAGGTTATCGTTTTGCATCCCCTTATAGGTGTCGATCACCGCCTGTTCCATCTTGGGATGGAACTGCACCAGAATGCGCCACTTGCCCGAGTCTCTCAGCGCTTCAAGCTCGGGTACCAGTTTTTTGGCGCAGCTGTACTTCTGAGAGAAGGTGGAGCAGAACAACAGAGTGGGCCTGGGGTCGCTGGCGTCGAGGTAGGGGTTATCGGCGCAGGGGGTAAACAGCGGGTCCAGGTTGGCCCAGCCGGTTTCCACCACATCGAAGAAACCATGTTGCTTGGCCAATTCCACGAACGGAGCGGTGGTGTTGGGGCCCTGAGTGCAGTAGAGATCGAAGCAACCGCGAATCTCGAAGTGATCTTCGCGGCCCCGGCTGTTGATCTTGCCGGAGTTGAAGCCATGGAACACGCCCACCTTGATGCCGGGAATGAAACTGGGAACCACATTGCCAGGCACCAACACCGCATGGGGCTGCCACGCGCGTACCTCATCGATGCTCATCAACCGGCGTTCGTCCGACGCCAGAAACCCCGGGTCAACCTCATCGGTGGCCAGAAACCAGCACACCTCGCCGCCATGAGCCCGAATGGCCTGTTGCAGCGGCCGTAGCATGGCGTAAGCGTAACTTTGATGGATGAACATCAGATAGCGTTGATTATGACAGCGATGCACGTGGTACCCGTTAATGTCTGTTCGTCGATAAGCCGGTTTTGCGGTTACTTCTTCGGGGGATTGTCGCGGCGGTATTCCAGATACCACAGCCCGGCGTATTTGTTGAATGACGCCTGGGCGAACATTACCGCCATCATCAGGCCGCGACGGCCATCGAGGAAGCCCAGGCGAATGATGTAGATCAGCAAGAAGGTCCACAGGGCTCGCAGTACCGCCACTTCCGGTCCCAGGCTGGGTTTGCCCTGTTCGAAGTATTTCTGTGTGGTTTCCCAGGAGTAGGTGCGGTTTTTCTCCATCAGGTGGTCGAAACCGCGCAGGGAGTTGTGCATCAGGAAGCCGTCCTTAATGGTGGACATCTTGCCTTCGGTGACCACGTGGGCATGGACCACCACCGGGGTGATGTGGGCCCCTTCCCGCTTGAACAACCGCTTGGGTGCCCGAGCGGAGCGGCCGTGCTTCATCAGCTTGTCCATGATGACGTTGCCCCAGGGCAATTTGAAGGCGGTCTCTTCGATGGTGTCCTGGGCCAGGATGTTGCCGATGGTGCGCTTCATGTTGTCGTCGAGCCACTCGTCGGCGTCGATGATCAGCGCCCAGTCACAGCTGGCCTGATCCAGGGCTCGCTGCTTCTGAAAGCCGTCACCCGGCCAGTCTTCGGTGATCCACACCTTGTCGGTGTACTCACGGACAATGTCGATGGTGCTGTCGGTGCTGCCTGAATCGAACACGATGATCTCATCTGCAAATCCTTTGAGTGACTCCAGGCAGGGACGGATCCTGTCCTCTTCATTCATACAAATAATCAGGGCAGATAGGGTGTGCATCGATGTGATCCTTTCAGGGTTAAGAGCGGCCTATAGAATGCCAGTAATGGTGTGCCCTGACCGACTCAGAATCAACGTTTGTGACGGCGGTGGGCAAAGTCGACCAAAGGATATGATTCGGGATGTTAAAAGTCTAGTGACAGAGGGGGATAGAGGCAGAGAACCGATCGATTGTGGATGAAAAAGCGCTGCGGCTGTTGTTGGCGGTGACCGCAGCGCTGGGCCATTCTACAGGCGTCCGGTCAGCTGCTTATACAGCTGCAGGTGCTTATCGATGCCCTGTTGCACATTGAAGATGGCTTCGATGCGCTGGCGGGCATTGGCGCCAAAGGCGTCAGTCTGATCCCGATCCTGCCACAAACGGGTGATCGCTTTGCCCAGGGCCGGGGCGTCGCTGGGATCCACCACGTAGCCGGACTCGCCGTCTTTTACCAGCTCGGCATTGCCGCCGGTACTGGTGACAACCGCGGCCCGGCCGTAGGCCATGCCTTCAAGAATCGCCCGCGACAAGCCTTCCCGTTTGGTGGTCGGTAACACGATGATGTCGCTGGCACCAGAGACCTGAGGGGCGTCGTTGCGATAGCCCAGGGCGATCACCTTGCTGGGGTCTACCGCCTTGGCGGCCATCTCCTTGACCTTGGGATCATCAGGATTGGCGCCCACCAGCAGGGTGTAGATGGGGGCATCTTTGGGAAAGTGATGGGTGGCTTCCATCAGCACGTGCAGGCCCTTGCGGGGCCGAAGGTTGGCCACCAGCGACAGGGTAAAGGCATCGTCGGGCAGGTTCAGCGCCGACAGGTCGGCTTTGGGGGCCTGATACCAATCCAGGGAATGGCCCTTGTAGATGGTGATCAGCTTGTCCTTGTTGCCCCACAGATGCTTGCGCAGATCCAATTCCACCGCCTTGGCTACGCAGACAATCTTGTCGATGCGGGGGTGCAGCATGTTCAGGTAGCTGGAGGGATCGTAGCGTTTAATGCTGCCAGTCTGACCGCGGTAGGCGATCACCTTGACCGGCAGGCCGATGGCGGCGGTAGCGCCGTTACTGATGGCGCGGCTGTTGAACAGGTGCAACAGTTCAAAGCCCTGGTCACGAATCAGTTTGCGGATGAAGCGAATGCTTTTGAGCGATAACTTGCCGTCGATCTTATGGGGAATGACCGTCAGGCCGTTGTCGCGGTAGTAGTCCACCAGAACCGATTCTGGGCTGCAAAGTACGCTGATGTCGGCCTCGCCGGATTGCTGCAGGCCGAACAGTTGAGCGGCTTCGGGACGCACCGGGTTGAGGTTGCTGCGGCCAAGGTAGTCGGCGATGACCAGGACTTTGATTTTCTGTTTTGACATGAAATTGAATCGGTTCTCTGGATGATAGGAGGATGCTAGAGGGTTGCCAGGAGGAACACAAGGGAAGCCGGGGCTTCCCTTGTGGGGCGAGGGCTCTTAGCCATAAAAAGCACGATACCAGTCGGCGAATTTCTGCAGGCCATCGGCCAGGGAGGTATCCGGGCTGAAGCCGACCGCCTGTTGCAGGTTGTCGGTGTCGGCGTAGGTGGTGTAGACGTCACCGGCCTGCATCGGTTTCATGTTGAGCTTGGCGGTGACGCCCAGAGCCTGCTCCAGGGTGCGGATAAAGGTCATCAGCTCCACCGGTTGATGGTTGCCGATGTTGAACAAGCGGTAGGGGGCGCTGGAGCGATCCGGGCTGGCGCAGTCGTTGTTGTCATCCCGCTCCGGTACCTGCTCCATTACCCGTACCACGCCTTCGACGATGTCGTCGATGTAGGTGAAGTCCCGCGACAGCTTGCCGTGGTTGAAGACATCGATGGGCTCGCCAGCCAGCATCTTCTTGGTAAAGCTGAAGTAGGCCATGTCCGGCCGTCCCATGGGGCCGTACACGGTAAAGAACCGCAGACCGGTGGTGGGCAGGTCGTACAGGTGGCTGTAGGTGTGGGCCATCAGCTCGTTAGACTTCTTGGTGGCGGCGTACAGGCTGATGGGGTGATCGACGGCATCGGCTTCACTGAACGGTACTTTCTTGTTCATGCCGTACACCGACGAGGAGGAGGCGTACACCAGGTGTGGCACCTTCTGCTGACGACAGCCTTCGAGGATGGTCAGCATGCCGGCCAGGTTGGAGTCCAGATAAGCCATGGGGTTGTCGATGGAATAACGCACGCCGGCTTGGGCGGCCAGGTGGATCACCCGATCGAATTTGTCGTTGGCAAACAGCCGGGCCATGCCGTCCCGATCCGCCAGGTCCTGTTCGACAAACTGGAACCCCGACTGGGGCAGCAGTTGCTTCAGCCGGGCTTGTTTCAGCTCGACGTCATAGTAATCATTGAGGTTGTCCAGACCAACGATTTGATGGCCTTCGGCCAGCAAACGCTGGCTGACGTAGTAACCGATGAAACCGGCGGCGCCGGTGATCAGAATGCGCATGACGCTGTTCCTATAACTGCTGCCCTGAGTCTGCCCCAAAGCAAAAAATGGAATATTGGCTGGCTTAAGTGTACGCCTCAAGGGCGCCGTTAACCTGTTCAATGACGGTATCGACATCGATGGCGGCCATCAGTTCGGCGCCTTTGGCTCGGGTGCCAAAAGGGATCTGTGCCAATGGCGCCTGCTGCTGTTGCTCCACGTGTTGCTGATAGCAACTGGCCACCCAGTGCCGATACCGGTAGGGGCCGGTGCGAGCCGGATTGGAGTGGGCGTACAGTCCCACCACCGGGGTGCCCTGAGTGACGGCCATGTGGGCCGGACCGGTATCGGGCGCCAGTACCAGCGTGGCCCGTCGCAACAGCGCCAGCAGTTGTTTCAGGTTGGTTTGCCCCACCAGGTTGACCAGTTGGGTATTGGCATGCTGTTGGATGGCGTCGGCCAGGGAAAGTTCCAGAGCCGCCGGACCGCCGCACAGCATCACCGTCATGCCGAGGCTGGCAGCATGGTCTGCCACGGCGGCATAGCGCTCTGGCAGCCAGTTGCGCTCGGCTTTACTGGCGGCGGCGCAAATCACCAGGGTGCGTTGTCCGTCGGGAATCTGCAGGGCGGCAAACTGGTGATCGGCCACGCTGATGGGCATGTTCCAGCTTGGATCGGTGTCGGTTACCCCCAGTTCGCGGGCAAAATTCATAAAACCGTCCAGCACGTGGGGACTGGCCTGGGGGGCGATGCGGTGGTTGGTAAACAGCCACTGCCCCTCTTTGGCCCGGTCTCGATCAAACCCCACCTTTACCTTGGCACGAATGCCCAGGGTGGCCACCGAGGCTCGCAGGGCAACCTGCATGTGCAACAGCACATCGAAATGGCGGCCTTTGAGGGTGCGCCACAGAGCCTTGTACCCCTGCCAGCCCTGGCGTTTGTCGAACACGACCAGCTCGACACCGTCGAGACCGTCCAGCAGGGCGGCTTCGATCTTGCCCACGATCCAGGTGATGGCGGCATCGGGGTGACGCTTTTGCAGCGCCTGCACCATGGCCACGGCATGACAGACATCGCCGATGGCCGACAGGCGCATGATGCAGATGGAGTTAACTTTGCTTGGAATGGGCATAATTGGGCTGGTGGTTGCCGTAAAATCGCAAGTTTAAAGAAATTCTCGGCGCTGACCAAGTGCCGTTTGGGTTTGTCGGTTGCGTTGCCCGGGTTGTGGCTCCACAATGGCGTCACTTTTGTGATTTCTAATGGCGCCACCGAGAGTTGTCATGCAATTGACTGAACACCGAGAGAACACCCTGCTGCTGGCAGACGACAGTCCGGCCAAGGAGTGTTGGTTTGACCGGGAATGGCTTCAGCGCGGTAACCGCATTGATGGTCATTCCGATGCCAGTGGCCGAAACCCGGCGCTGTTTCTGAAGATCGACGGCGGTCATTTTGTGCTGCGTCATTACTACCGGGGCGGGTTACCGGGCAAGCTGATTGAAGATGCTTATTTGTGGCCGGGCCTGAATAAGACCCGGGCCTATCGGGAGCTGAAGTTGCTGGAGCAGATTCAGGCGCTGCAGTTGCCTGCCTGTCGACCGGTTGCCGCTCGCATCGAGCGCCAGGGATTCAGCTACCGTGCCGACCTGATCACCGAGCGACTGATGGGCTGTCAGGACCTGGTGGGGGCGCTGTCTCAGGCGTCGTTGAGCGAGTCGCGCTGGATTCAGCTGGGTCAGGTGCTGGCCCGGTTCCACCAGGCCGGGGTCTACCATGCCGATCTTAATGCCCGCAACATTCTGCTGGATAGCGAACAGTTCTACCTGATCGATTTTGACCGCGGTGAGATGCGCAAACCCGATCGCAAATGGCAGCAGGCCAACCTGGACCGGTTGCAGCGATCACTGCGCAAAGAGGCGCAGCGGGTCTCCGGGCTGAAGTGGCAGGAGAGTGACTGGTCGCTGCTGCTTAAGGGGTACCGGCTGTAATGGCGTCGCGGATCACCTGAAGTTGTCGCTCGGTGGCACCGCGGTTCTGAGACACGAACAGCAGCGCCGCCTCGCCCATGCTCTGCCGCTGACGGCGATCATTGAGCAGGCTGCGCAGGGTCTCGGTCAACTGACCTTGATTCGCCACGGTGAGCAGCGCGCCGTGTTGCTGCAACTGATCGCCGATCTCCTGAAAATTGAAGTAATGCGGTCCCATTAGCACCGGTTTACCAAACGCCGCCGGTTCCAGTGGATTGTGCCCGCCTCGCTCGATCAGGCTGCCGCCCACCAAGGCGATGTCGCAGCCGCCGTACAATCCCATCAACTCTCCCATGGTGTCGCCCACCAGTACCTGGGTGTCGGCAGCCACCTCGGTGGTCTGGCTGCGGCGTTGCAGGGTCAGTCCGGCCTGTAGGCACAGGTCGGCGGCATGATCAAATTGTTCCGGGTGCCGGGGCACCAACACCAGCAGTAACTCAGGGTGGGTGCGCAGCAGTTGCTGATGGCTGGCCACAACCTGCTCGAACTCACCGGGGTGGGTGGACGCGGCAATCCAGCGGGGGCGGGCACCAAACAGTGTTTGCCCCAATTCCGCGGCCTGCTGACGGGCCGGTTTGTCGATGGGGATATCAAATTTCAGGCTGCCGCAATCGATAAGACGGGCGGCGCTGACCCCTAATTTGACCAAGCGGGCGCCGTCGTTGCTGTTCTGGGCGGCCACCGCCGTGAGTCGGTTCAGCATCGGCCCCACCAGCTTGGGAAACCGGCCGTAACCCCGGGCGGAGCGCTCAGACAAGCGGGCGTTCGCCAGGATCACCGGAGTGTGGCGGCAGAAACTGTGGTGGATCAGGTTAGGCCACAGTTCAGTTTCCATAAGAATGATCGCTTTTGGCTTTAATTTGTTCAGGAAACGGCGCATTATCAGCGAATGATCCATGGGCAGGTAGCAGTGAAAGACGCTGTCGCCCAGGTGTTTTTTGACCTGCTGTGATCCCGTCGGAGTGGTGGTGGTCACCAACAACGGGGTGGTCGGATACTGCTGTTGCAGCTTTCTGATCAACGGCAGTGCCGCCAGGGTCTCACCCATGGAGGCGCAGTGGATCATCAGTGGACCGCTGACCCGTGGGAGACCCAGTGCGAACCGTTCCCCTAGCCGGCCTCGGTAGTCCGGACTCTTGAGTGCACGCCAGCCGAAATAGAGCAGCGCCAAAGGGGTAGCAAGAATAAGCAGTAAGCTGTAACTGATTCGGTTCATGGTTGGATAACTATCAGGGAGACGCCCGCATCATAGAGCAGGGCGCATACTGTTTCAAATCTAGCCACGCCAAGGTAAGCTAGCGGGTGACAAAGAGAAGGCGAGCCCATGAAAACTAAAGATAAAATTATTCTAGCCAGTTGTGAGCTGTTTAATCAGCATGGCGAACGGGCGATTACGACCAATCACATTGCGGCCCATCTTGGGATCAGCCCGGGTAATCTGTATTACCACTTCCGCAACAAGGAAGACATCATTCGCAGCATCTACAGCGAATATGAAAGCTACATTCTGGAGGCATTTCGCCCCTACGACGTAGAGAGCGAGAGTGATCTCGGTTTTATGGTTCGTTACCTGGACGGAATGTTCAAGGTGATGTGGCGCTACCGGTTTTTCTACGCCAACCTGGCGGACATTCTCAATCGGGATCAGGAGTTGCGTAAGCGCTACATCGAAGTGCAAAAAAAGATGGACGTGCAGTCCTCCAGTGCATTGCGGATTTTGCGTGACAACGGCACCGTGGTGCTGGCGGACATCTACATTGCCGATCTGGCCCAGACCCTGAAGATGATCATCACCTGCTGGATCGGATTCCAGAGTGCCCAGAAGGTGGATGGCAACCTGTCTAAAGATGAGATCTATCAGGGTGTGCTGCGGGTGTTGACCACCTTCCGTGGCTACATCTCTGAAAAGGCGCGGCCGGAATTTGATCGCATCGAAGCCCAGTACCGGCAGTTGCTGAAGCAGGTGGAAAGCCGCTCCGAAGCGTCTATGGCCGACGAATCGCTGTTGGATACGCTCAAGCCATCGGACCAGTAAATCCCACTTTTGTTGCATTAAAGCGCAATTTGCTGCTGCGTTGATCGCGCTCCCTCGTTAGAATGTCGGCAATAAAAAAAGATGGCCGACGCTCATCAACGACGCCACCTCCTCCGTCCCCAGACCGCCGCGGCACAGAATCCTGTGCCGCCTGACACCGGCGTGACCACGGAGAGGAGCGCTGCGGCGTCGACCATTGGTCCAATAATTCAGGATGCCAACGGGAGGCAGCATGTCATCTTCTGCATTTTACGCTCAGATTCAGCAACAGCTGGAGGGCGTAAAAGCCGATGGGCTTTACAAGCATGAGCGGGTGATCACTTCACCTCAACAAACCGCCATCGAAGTGAGCAGCGGCGAAACGGTCATCAACTTCTGCGCCAACAACTACCTGGGACTGGCCAATCACCCGACCCTGGTGGCGGCGGCGCAGCAAGGGCTCAGTGATCACGGTTTTGGTATGGCCTCGGTGCGGTTTATCTGCGGCACTCAGAACATCCATAAGCAACTGGAAGCCAAGCTGTCCGAGTTCCTGGGAATGGAAGACACCATCCTGTACTCCTCCTGCTTTGACGCCAATGCCGGCCTGTTTGAAACCCTGCTGGGCCCTGAAGACGCCATCATCAGTGATGCCCTCAACCACGCCTCCATCATCGATGGCGTTCGTTTGTGCAAAGCCAAGCGGTTCCGCTATGCCAACAACAACCTGGTCGAATTGGAGCAGTGCCTGCAGCAGGCGGCCGAAGCTGGCTGTCGCCATATGCTGATCGCCACCGACGGCGTGTTTTCCATGGATGGTGTCATCGCCAACCTGGAAGGCATCTGCGATCTGGCGGACAAGTACGGTGCCCTGGTAATGGTGGATGATTCCCATGCGGTCGGCTTTGTTGGTGAAAACGGCCGTGGCACCCACGAGCATTGTCAGGTGATGGAGCGGGTCGATATCATTACCGGCACCCTGGGCAAGGCCCTGGGCGGCGCCTCCGGTGGCTTTACCGCCGCCAAAAAAGAGGTGATCGATTGGTTGCGTCAGCGCAGCCGTCCCTACCTGTTCTCCAACTCCCTGGCCCCGGCCATCGTGTCGGCCTCCATTGAGGTGCTGGACATGATTGCCGACGGGCATGAACTGCGTGCTAAGCTTTGGGACAATGCGGCGCATTTCCGCGCCCGCATGAGCGAAGCCGGTTTTACCCTGGCTGGTGCCGACCATGCCATCATTCCGGTGATGATCGGGGACGCGGCGTTGGCGGCAGAGTTTTCCGACCGACTGTTGGCCGAGGGGATCTACGTCATTGGCTTCTCCTTCCCGGTGGTACCGAAAGGGGCGGCGCGAATCCGTACTCAGATGTCGGCGGCGCACACCCGGGCTCAACTCGACCAAGCCATTGATGCTTTTATCCGCATCGGCAAAGAGCTGGAGATCATTGCATGACCACCATGAAAGCGTTATCGAAGCTTAAGCCGGAGATGGGCATCTGGATGGTGGAGGCGCCCAAGCCCAAGCTGGGTCACAATGATCTGCTGATTAAGATTAAGAAGACCGCCATCTGCGGTACCGACGTGCACATCTACAACTGGGACGAGTGGTCGCAAAAGACCATTCCTGTCCCCATGGTGGTGGGCCACGAGTACGTGGGTGAAGTGGTGGACATGGGCCAGGAGGTGCGCGGGTTTGCCCTCGGCGATCGGGTCTCTGGCGAGGGTCACATCACCTGCGGTCACTGTCGTAACTGCCGAGGCGGCCGCACTCACCTGTGTCGCAATACCATTGGTGTGGGCGTGAACCGCGAGGGGGCATTTGCCGAGTATCTGGTGATTCCGGCCTTCAATGCGTTCAAGATTCCCGACGACATCAGCGACGATCTGGCGTCGATCTTCGACCCCTTCGGCAACGCGGTGCACACCGCCCTGTCGTTCGATCTGGTGGGTGAAGATGTGCTGATCACCGGGGCCGGCCCCATTGGTATCATGGCGGCGGCGGTTGCCAAGCATGTGGGCGCTCGCCACGTGGTGATCACCGACGTCAACGATTACCGGTTGGAGTTAGCCGCCAAGATGGGCGCGACCCGGGCCGTCAACGTCGCCAAAGAGAAGCTGGAAGATGTCATGGCCGAGCTGGGCATGACCGAAGGTTTCGACGTGGGGCTGGAGATGTCCGGTGTGCCCAGTGCCTTTAATTCGATGCTGGAAACCATGAATCACGGTGGCAAGATTGCCATGCTGGGCATTCCTCCCGGCAGCATGGGCATCGATTGGGGCAAGGTGATCTTTAAGGGGCTGGTGATCAAAGGGATCTACGGCCGCGAGATGTTTGAGACCTGGTACAAGATGGCCAGCCTGATTCAGTCTGGGCTGGACATCACTCCGATCATTACCCACCACTACCACATCGATGAGTTCCAACAGGGCTTCGATGTGATGCGCAGTGGTCAGTCGGGCAAGGTGATCCTGAACTGGGACTAACGTCGTTGCCGGCGACGGTGCGTTCACAAGGTCGGCCATGCGCCGGCCTTTTTTATTCGGCGACGTTTTCGTTAAGATGGGGCAACGAGCGGAGCCCGCAGGAGGACAGTGTGGCCAAATACGACAATATCGACCTGACGCAGTTGCAGTCGTTGCAGCAGCAGGGAGAGGTGCAACTGGTGGACATCCGTGACCCGGAGGCGTTTGCCCGTGGCCACATCCCCGGCGCGCTCAGGTTGCATCAGGGCAATCTGGCTCAGTTTATGATGGAAGGGGAATACGACGACCCACTGGTGGTGATCTGTTATCACGGCATCTCCAGCCAGAGCGCGGCCGAGTATCTGGCGGAACAGGGGTTTGAGCAGGTGTTCAGCCTCATCGGCGGCATGGAGGCCTGGTCGAAATCCGGTGCCGAGGTGGAGGCAGGATGATCTCCCTGGGGGTATTGAATCAGCCAAGGGCGGCGCAGGCGTTTGTCGATTACCTGGCCAGTCGCGGCATTCAGGCTCAGCTGCAGCCGCTGGAGCAGGGGGTCGAGATCTGGGTGGCCGATGCCGATCACGACGCCGCCGATCAGGAGCTGCAGCGATTTTTGCAGGATCCGAATCATCGGCGCTATCACGAAGCCAGTTGGCATACTGGCAGTACCAGTAATGGTCTGAACTATGGCAAGCCGCTGTCTCAGTCCCTGGCCGGCATACTGTCACAGGCTGGCCCGTTGACCCTGGTGGTGATGCTGGTGTGCATCGCCATCTACATCCCCTGGTTTCTGGGGTGGCAACGGCCCCTGTTTGATGCACTGCACTTCTTTGGCAGCTGGCAGGCCTTCTCGGTGCAGGAGTTCTGGCGGGTATTTACCCCGACGCTGATCCACTTCGACCCCATGCACATTGTGTTCAATCTGCTGTGGTGGTGGTATCTGGGGGGCAAGCTGGAGCTGCGTCTGGGTAGCGGCAAGCTGATGGTGCTGTTGTTGGTCGGTGGGACGCTGCCGAATCTGGTGCAGTTTGCGCTCAGTGGTCCAAACTTCGGTGGCTTGTCCGGGGTGGTGTACGCCCTTGTCGGTTACAGCTGGATCAGCGGTCGATTACGGCCGCAGGCGGGCATCGGCCTGCCTTCCTCCTACATGGGGTTTCTGGTGATGTGGTTGCTGCTGGGGTTCATGGGGCTGTTTAATATGGCCAACTGGGCCCACCTGGGCGGGCTGTTGGTTGGTCTGGTTCAGGGAGCCTTAGACGCCAGGCGGCGCTACTGATACAGGAATTTGGTGAACAGCAGGTTGACCAGCAGCGGTTCACCCACCTCTTTCTCCAGCATATTGTTGACCGTCTCAAAGCAGAGTCGGCGGATCTGTTCTCGGCCGGTGAGGGATTTAATTCTCTCTTCGGTCTGCTCGCCAAGAATCTCGATGATGGTACTGCGGATCAGTGGTGCATGATGCTCGACAATGGCCACGTTGCTGGCATCTTCCAGCATCAACTCGATGTTGACGCGAATGTAGCCCAGGCGCGAGGATTCGGTAACGTAGTTGGTGACAATCTCCGGTTCCAGTCCGTAGTAGCCATAGCTGTCGGTGGCTTCGGCCTCTTCCGCCGGTGCTTGTTCGGCGTGCACTGAAGGACAAAGCACCAGGGCCAAGATAAACATAATGTTGGCAAATCGCATTCGGCTTGTTTCTCCAATCGCACGTGTAGGTAGTCAGCGAGTCAACTCTAATACAGAGTGAGGCTTGGCTCCACAACTAGTTTTGATACTATGTGTGATGCCAATCGAATTCGCAGTCTGCCGAAGTGTGCGCAGGCGCCGCCGCAACCGGGCCGTGCCCGTCTGGCGAAAGCGGAACGACAAACAGGAGTTGTAATGACGGCGACCACCCTTAACCCCCTGAGCCATGCGGACGTTTCGCCGGCCGTCAACCTTGAACAGCCGCCGAAAAAATTGCTGCCCTGGTTGCAGGACAAGGGATCGTTGACCCTGAAACTGAAGGCGTTGTGCCGCAACTTCGAGGTGGAATTGCTGCAGGAGGGGGTGTTGCCGGCGGCCCAGCCCGGACCGGGTTGGGCGTTGGGGCAGCCGATCTGGCAGCGGGAAGTGCTGCTGAAGTTGGATGGTGTGGCCTGGGTGTACGCCAATACCGAGGTTCCGATGAGCACGCTGGATGCCTCGGAGATCGATTTCGCCTCCCTGGGGCGCCAGCCTCTGGGAGAGCGCCTGTTCGCGGCTTCAAACCTGGTTCGGGGGCCGCTCAAGGTCTGTCATTATGGCGATAACAGTACTGCGGTCTGGCAGGCCCGCAGGCTGGGTTTTCAGGCCCAAGAAGGGCTGTGGGGACGACAGCGGGAGTTTGAGTTGCAGCACCGCTGTCTGCGGATCAGTGAGGTATTTCTGCCTTCGTCTTATTCGACGCTACTTAAAACATGCTGATTTTTAATCTATTACAATCGGTTGAACTGTGAAGTACGACTCATTCTCTTTGCCGCTGTTGCGCAACAATATAACCACTTTCTAATGTAATGAGTGTCCGATGCCCCGCCTGACTGTGGTTCTGATGGTGTTTCTGTCCTTGGCCCTGATGATTCAGGGCTCGGTGGCACAGATCCATCTGGCGCCCAAGACCGAGGCCATCAGTCACCACTCGGCCGTGCTCGGAGAGTCGGCGCCGTCCCAGTCTTCTTGCTGTCAGCCATCAACGCCTCCCTGTCATGATCATAACCATCCCTGTCAGGGGGAGTGTGGTCAGTGCCAGATTCTGGTGGCACCTTCCGGTATTCTGGGGTCGATGGTGAGTATGCTGTTGACCACCGTCGGCGGCACCCCGATGCATGTCCCGGCGCATTTTGCCTCTGTGGTTCAGGAGCAGGCCCTGCGTCCTCCCATTGGTTAGCTGCGGTTGATATCAAGGCCTTTGGCCATTTCACAATTTGCTGACTAATTTTGGAGAGTTAAAATGAAAAATCTGTTTACTGCCCTGGCGCTGATGGCCGCGATGATGCTGTCTCCGCTGACTCTGGCCCATTCTGATGGTCATGGCCATGGTGCCATGACCCATAGCGCAGAGGCGGTGTACGCTTGCCCGATGCATCCCAAGGTGCAAGGCCAGCAGGGCGACGAATGCCCCAAGTGCGGCATGAAGTTGCAGGCGATGGCACAGCACCACAAGGGTTGCGATAAGGCCAACTGCCCCAAGCACCAGGGGATGCAGCAGCACCACAAGGATTGCGATAAGGCCAATTGCCCCAAGCACCAGGGGATGCAGCAGCACCACAAGGATTGCGACAAGGCCAACTGCCCCAAGCACCAGGGGATGCAGCAGCACCACAAGGGTTGCGATAAGGTCAACTGCCCTAAGCACCAGGGAATGCAGCAGCACCACAAGGATTGCGATAAGGCCAACTGTCCTAAGCACCAGGGGGTGCAGCACCACCAGGGCCACTACACCCATGCCTGCCCGATGAACCCTAAGGTGGTCGGTATGGCCGGTGACAGCTGCCCGGTGTGTGGTATGGATCTGGAGCCTGTGGCCAAAGCCGATCGTCAGGCTTACACCCACGCCTGCCCGATGAATCCGGCCATTCGTGGCTTTGCTGGTGACAGTTGCCCGAAATGCGGCATGGATCTGGAGCCTATGGCCTCGACGACTTCCGGCCATCAGCACCATTGATGAGGCCGTCTTATTGGCGCCTCGGGCTCGCTGGCGCCAATAAAGTTGAACTATTGGATGGGAAATCGTTCATAATGGTGATCCTGGCTGTGGCCTGTTAACTGGAATTCGATGTGCACTCATTGCTGAGAATCTTGAGTATGGTGGTGTTGTCTCTGGCGCTTTTGAGCCAGGGGGCAGTGGCGCGCATGCCGATGATGCCGATGGTGGATGTCGATAACTCCGCCATGATGGCAGCCATGGATTGCCACGGCAGTGCCGAGATGACCCAGAAGCAGGTGGCGGACGACGGTGATTGCTGCTGTGACCACGATGCAGAGCCGGGCAGCGTTATGAGCTGTCAGGGCGGTTGCAGCCAATGCCAGGATTGCTCACCCGGGTCTTCCTCTCTGATTGCGGCGCTGTGGACCAGTGCCGGCCCTCAGCCTCTGGAACCCCATTTCTACTTTGTCTCCTTTGACTCCGTCTACCTGGAGTCCGATGAACGACCTCCCATCGTTTAGATCTTCATAGCAATACGACGACTTTGACGTAGCGGGTGCCGTGACTGGCACCCCATTTAAGCAGCTTCGATTGCATTCGATGTTGTGACTATGAAGTACGGCTGACGGCCATGATCCGGCAGCCGAAGGAGAATCCACTATGATTCGCACCCAATACCGCCACTGGGTCTACCCGGTGCTGGCCCTGTTTCTGCTGATGCCCGCCCTTACGGCTGTGGTGCACGCCGAGTCTCATGATCATGGGGCAGTGGCGGCGCAAGCCGGTGTCTATGCCTGTCCGATGCACCCGGAGGAGACCGGGCACAAGGGCGATCGCTGCCCCAAGTGCAACATGTTCCTGACTAAAGTAGAGGCAGAGTATGCCTGCCCGATGCACCCGCAGGAGACCGGGCACAAGGGCGATCGTTGCCCCAAGTGCAACATGTTCCTGACTAAAGTAGAGGCAGAGTATGCCTGCCCGATGCACCCGCAGGAGACTGGGCACAAGGGCGATCGTTGCCCCATCTGCAACATGTTTCTGGTCGCAGAAGAGGAGGAAGAGGCAACCGAACATCAAGGCCATGACCACTCGGCCATGGATAAGGGCTCACAACCATTGGCCTCGCCGGCGACGGCTGCGCCAACGTTGATTCCCGTCGATTCCGGTCCACAAGGACAGGTGAAATACGTCTGCCCGATGCATCCGCACATCGTGTCCGATGAACCCGGTACCTGCCCCATCTGTGGCATGAACCTGGAGAAGGTGGACCTGGGTGGCAGTACCGAAGAGGTGGTGGTCGGGGTGCCCGGCGGCATGCAGCAGGCGCTGGGCATGCGGGTACAGACCATCGAGCAGGGGACCTTGTGGCGGTACATCAATACCATCGGCACGGTCGAATACGATCAAGACGCCATCAGCCACGTCCACGCCCGGGTGTCCGGCTGGATTGAGAAGCTGGGGGTGGCATCCGCCGGAGATGAGGTGAAACAGGGGGAGTTGCTGTTTGAGCTGTACAGCCCGGATTTGGTCAGTGCCCAGGACGACTTTTTGCTGGCGCTGGATACCCTGAAGCGGGATAAGCGCCGCGGCGGTGAACTGATTCGAAAGGCCCGTTTGCGACTGGAGTTGCTCGGCATGGATTCGGCCCTGATTCAGGCGTTGGAGCGCAGTGGCCAGACCCTGTATCGGGTTCCCTTCTACGCCCAGCACGACGGGGTCATCAGCGAGCTTAACGTGAGGGACGGTATGTACATTCAGCCCTCAACCGAGGTGCTCAAACTGGTGGACTTAAACCGGGTCTGGGTGATTGCCGAGGTGTTTGAAAACCAGCAGGGCTGGTTCCGTCAGGGGCAGGCGGCTGCAGTCACGGCTTCGGCGCTGGGGCTGTTTGAGCTGGATGGCAACATCGACTACATCTATCCGGAATTGGATCCGGTGACTCGGGCCATGCAGGTACGGGTAGCGCTGGCCAATCCGGAAGGCAAGCTGAAGCCCGGCTCCTTGGTGGACGTGGAGCTGTATGGTACCGCCAAGCGGAATTTGACTCTGGTCCCCACCGAGGCGCTGATTCAGACGGGTCGCAATAACCGGGTCGTGGTGCAGCAGAGCGACACCGAGTTTGTGGTCAAAGAGGTGCAGCTGGGAATGATTGCTAAGGGAATGGCTGAGGTGTTGTCCGGTGTGACTCCCGGTGATCGGGTGGTGGTGTCCGGGCAGTTTTTGCTGGACTCAGAGGCCAGCCTTAAAGGCAGTCTGATGCGCATGAGCAACGGCGCATCTGCCGGCCATAATCACTAGGGGGCGGCATGTTAGAAAAAATCATTGAAGCCTCCATTCGCCAGCGGATTATGGTGCTGGTGATCATGGCGGTGATTGCCCTGGTGGGCTGGCAGGCGCTGCGCAGCACCCCGTTGGATGCCTTGCCAGACCTGTCTGATGTGCAGGTCATCGTCAAGACCTCCTATCCGGGGCAGGCACCGCAACTGGTCGAGGACCAGATCACCTACCCATTGTCGTCGGCCATGCTGGCGGTGCCCGGGGCCAAAACCGTCCGTGGCTATTCCTTTTTCGGCGACTCTTATGTGTACGTCATCTTCGAGGATGGCACCGACATCTACTGGGCCCGGTCACGGGTTTTGGAGTACCTGTCTCAGGTTCAGGGGCAGTTGCCAGCCAGTGCCAAGCCAGAGTTGGGGCCCGACGCGTCCGGTGTGGGCTGGGTGTTTGAGTATGCGCTGGTGGACCGCAGTGGCAAACACGATTTGGCCCAGCTCCGTAGCCTGCAGGACTGGTACCTGAAGCTGGAGCTGCAGAGTGTGGCCGGCGTGTCTGAAGTCGCCACCATTGGCGGCATGGAGCAGAGCTACCAGGTGGTGGTGGATCCCCATAAACTGGCGCTGTACAAGCTGGATATTGGTCGAGTGAAGATGGCCATCGACAAGGCCAATGCCGAGGTGGGTGGCTCGGTGATCGAGATGGCCGAAGCCGAGTACATGATTCGTGCCAAAGGTTACCGCCAGAATCTGCAGGATTTTGCCGATATTCCGGTGGGCATTGTGTCGGAATCCGGCAACCCGGTACTGCTCAAAGACGTGGCGGTATTGCGGGTCGGCCCCGCATCCCGGCGCGGTATTGCCGAGCTGGACGGCGAAGGCGAGGTGGTGGGCGGCATCATCGTGATGCGCTATGGGGAAAACGCCCTGGCCACCATTGAAGCGGTAAAACAGAAGCTTGAGCAACTCAAGCCCGGTCTGCCGGACGGCGTGGAGGTGGTTACCACCTATGATCGATCCCAGTTGATTCTGGGTTCCGTGCAGAACCTGACCCACAAGGTGATCGAAGAGATGCTGGTGGTGGGGCTGGTGTGTCTGTTGTTTCTGCTGCACGCCCGCTCGACGCTGGTGGCGGTGATCACGCTGCCGCTGTCGATCCTGATCAGCTTTATTGTGATGGGGTTCATGGGGGTGAATGCCAACATCATGAGCCTGGGCGGCATTGCCATTGCCATCGGGGCGGTGGTGGATGCGGCCATTGTGATGGTGGAGAATGCCCACAAACACCTGGAGCACTACCGTGCCGACCATGGCCATGAGCCGCAGGGCGAGACCCGTTGGCAACTGATGAAAGAGGCCTCGGTGGAGGTGGGACCGGCGTTGTTCTTCAGCCTGCTGATCATTACGTTGAGCTTTATGCCGGTGTTTGTGCTGGAGGCGCAGGAGGGGCGACTGTTCCATCCGCTGGCCTACACCAAGACCTTTGCCATGGCGGCCTCGGCACTGCTGGCCATTACCCTGATCCCGGTACTGATGGGGTATTTCATTCGTGGGCGCATCCCCGACGAGCGTAAAAATCCCATCAGCCGAGTGCTGATTGCCTTGTACCAGCCGGCGTTGAAGCTGGTGCTGCGTTTTCCGCGTCTGACTCTGGTGTTGGCGTTAGTGGCCCTGTTCAGTGCCTGGTATCCGCTGAGTCAGTTGGGCTCGGAGTTTATGCCTGAGCTGGAGGAGGGCGATCTGTTGTACATGCCGACCACCCTGCCCGGCGTCAGTGCCGGCAAGGCGGCGGAGTTGTTGCAGCAGACCGACCGGCTGATTAAGACCGTGCCCGAAGTGAAACGGGTGTTTGGCAAGGTTGGCCGCGCCGAGACGGCCACCGATCCGGCGCCGCTGACCATGCTGGAAACCACCATCATGCTGAACCCCAGAGAGGAGTGGCGCGACGGCATGACGCTGGAGGGGATCATCGATGAACTGCAGCGAACGGTGAAAGTACCCGGGGTGACCAATGCCTGGGTGCAACCCATCAAGACTCGCATCGACATGTTGTCCACCGGCATCAAAACCCCCATCGGCATTAAAATCTCCGGCGCCGATGTGGACGAACTGCAGCGAATAGGCGGCGAAGTTGAGGCGATGTTGAGTCAATTGCCTGGAACGGTATCGGCGTTTGCCGAGCGGGTTGGCGGTGGTCGTTACATCGACATTGAGCCCAAGCTGGCGGTGGCCGCCCGCTATGGCATTACCCTGGAGGACGTGCAGAACGTGGTCCGAATGGCCATTGGCGGCATGCAGATTGGCGAATCGGTTCAGGGGGCCGAGCGTTACCCCATTAACCTGCGTTACCCCCGTGAGCTTCGTGACGACATCAACAAGCTCAGGGAGCTGCCGGTGGTGACCTCCAGCGGTCACTACATTCCGCTGTCAACGGTGGCCAGCATCAGCATCAGCGACGGCGCCCCGATGCTCAAGAGTGAAAACGGCCGCCTGATCTCCTGGGTGTTTGTCGACATCAAGGGCACCTCCATCGGTGAATACATCGATGAAGCCCGTACTTTGCTGGACAGCCGTTTGCAGCTGCCTCCTCGCTACAGCATCAGTTTTGCCGGTCAGTATGAGTACATGCAAAGGGTGGAGGCCAAGATGGTGCAGGTGGTGCCGATGACCCTGGCGGTGATCTTCCTGCTGCTGATGATGACCTTTGGTTCGACGCTTCAGGCCAGCATCATCATGCTCAGTCTGCCGTTTGCTCTGGTGGGCTCGGCCTGGTTGCTGTATCTGCTGGAGTTCAATCTGTCGGTGGCGGTGGCGGTGGGAATGATTGCCCTGGCCGGTGTGGCGGCAGAGTTTGGGGTGGTGATGCTGGTGTATCTGAACAATGCCATCAAGGCCCGGCAACGTGCGGATCGGTATCGACAGGAGTCGGACCTGAAGGCGGCGTTGCTGGAGGGGGCGGTGATGCGCATTCGTCCCAAGGCGATGACGGTGGCCACCATCTTCTTTGGTTTGCTGCCGATCATGTGGGGGGCAGGCTCTGGCAATGAGGTGATGCAGAAGATTGCCGCGCCTATGGTGGGGGGGATGGTCACGGCACCTTTGTTATCGCTGTTTGTGATTCCTGCGATCTATCTGCTGGTCTACCGCCGCCAACTGGATAGGGAGTAAGAGGATGAAGATTGGTCAGGTCGCCCGGGAAACCGGGCTCAGCGTGAAAACCATCCGCTACTATCACGACATTAAGTTGGTCGAAGCCCGTCGGGGCGACAATGGCTACCGTGAGTACCAACAGTCGCAGTTGGCTCAGTTACAGTTCGTGGCCCGTTGTAAGGCTCTGGGGTTCAGCCTGGAGCAGTGCGCTCAGTTGTTGTCATTGAATGCCAGCGAGGATCGCACTGCGGCGGCGGTGAAATCCGTCGCCACCGAGCAACTGCTGGTGGTGCAGGATAAGGTGCGCCAGTTGCAGCAACTGGAGCGGCAGCTATCGACCTTGGTCAATGCCTGCGACGGCAGTGATCGCCCTCAATGCGCCATTCTGGACTCCCTCAACGGCGGATCATAATCGGGTGAAATAGAAAAAAACCGGCCTCCTGGCCGGTTTTTTATTGAGGGACAGCCACGTTCAGTGGCAGTGGTTATCCCTCGTCTTTCGCCAGGAATCGGGCCATCTGCGCCATCAACTGGGTTTCAGTGAGCTGACGGGCAGGGTGTGGGGTCTTGCCCTCGAGCAGGGTAAACGTCGGTTCATTGATAAAGGCGCGAATCGCTTTGGAGTTGTTCAGCTCCGGTAACCGAACTCGGTAGTCGCCTTCCCCGGCAATGAAGCTGAGAAATACCGGGGTGGATCTGAGCAGTTCGTGCTCTTCTGGAGTGATCGTCAGCAGCTCGGTGTAGCTCAGCTGGATCACCTGCGTGCCCGGTTTCAGGGCTACTGGTTGGTCGTTGCGGGGGACGGCGTTGCCGTTTATCGACAGCAGACTGACGCCGTCCGGCAGAGACAGTGTCGCGGCCTCAAGACCAGGCGCGGACAGGATTAGGGCGAACAGAAGCGCTCTCATAAATGGTACTCCTAAAGTCAGTGATTAATTTGGGGTGAGGGTCAGGAGTATGCTTTGGGAGGTTTGGTGGCCGGTGCCACACTGAGGCCGTTGATGAGCAACAATTGAGAAAAGGGACGTTGTTCGCTGGCGGTCAGCGTCAATGCGTAGCTGACTGGCAGGCTGATGCACAAGTGGGCGGAGAAACACTGACTGGCGCATTGCTGGCATTGAACTGGATCGGACGACAGATCTGGGTGATGCCGCTGCATCTCCAGTACCTGCAGTACCACAGGGTCACTGTGGCTGACCTTGTCTATGGCCGGATTGATCTGTACCACCAACAGCAGCAGTATCATCAGTACCGTTAGTCGGGGATGGCGTGGTGAGCGCATTGCATTCATGCCGTTAAGGCTAAACCCTGGAGCGACTCCAAGGTCAATGACTTTTAAAAAAAAAGGCGGCCGAAGCCGCCGAGTCTGGTTAGCGGTCCAGTGTGTGGCGGGCCATAAGTACCAACAGCTGGCTCTGGGTCAACAGTCGGTTTTCCACCGGTCCGGCATCACTGCGCAAGGTGACCTTGGGCTGGCGGGCAAACTGGCGTACGGCTTGCTCGTCTTCAAGAATCGGCAGCAGCAACTGATAGCGTTCGCTGCCGTCGCCCTCGAAGCTGAGGTACAGTGGCGCCGAGGTAATCATCTCGTGATCCTCCGCATTCAGTTGCAACAGCTCACCGTACTTGAGTTCCACGACCTGGGGACCGTCGGTCAGTGATAGTTGGCTGGCAAACTGGGATACCGGTTTACCATTGAGGCTGACGGCCCATACCGACGAAGGCAGTGACAGGGTGGCGGCGGAAGTGGAAAAGGCACTGGCGGCGATGACGATCGCAGATAAAAACGTCTTCATAATGGGTTTCCTAAGTCTGAAAGTAAGTGAATAAAACTAAGCAGATCAGTAAACCCGGGCCGGAGGTCGCAGAGGGTGGCTGAGTGGAACCCAATAGTCGCCGGGGGCAACCAAAAAGGGGTGAATGCTCCCCATCGCCGCAACTGCCTGAGGACCGACAGACACCACGGCCATCAGGGAATTCATTGGGCAAATGCCGACGCAGCACAGGCAGCGTTCGGGGCACTCGCTTTGATGAGGATTGGCGCAGTCCATCACCACGGATTCTCCGGCCATGGCAGGCATTCCATGGCCGGTAACCGGGGCGGCCGACATAGGCAGGCTGACGGTCAGGAGTAGCGCCAGTACCCAGCCCAGTCGACGTAGCAGATGGGGAGCATTCGTTGTCATAAGGGCAGCTTAAAGCCTCCCGTTGCAGGAGGGTCAAGCCCCGACCTGGTCTTTTTTTCCGACCGTGCAGTTGTCGGTTCTACTGAACAGTGCATTCACTCTCAGGCGTTTTTCGGTGCAGGCTCGCACTCCATACTGGTACCAAATCAACACGGAGACTGCACCATGACTCATACCGAATTGCTCGAATCCGGCCGCCAACGCATTGCTTGGGCGCGGGCCAACATGCCCATCGTCCGCGCCCTGGGGGAGCAGTTTGCTCATTCCCGCCCCTTTGCCGGCCTGACACTGGGGATCTGCCTGCACGTGGAGGCAAAAACCGGGGTCTGGCTGGAGGCGCTGACCCGGGGAGGAGCCGAGGTGGTGATCACCGGTAGCCCTGGCACCACCCAGGACGACACCGTGGTCGCCATCGAGCAGGACTATGGGGTACGGGTGCTGGGTCATCGCCATGAGAGCTTTGAAGACCACATCGAACAGTGCCGCGAGGTGTTGCGGGCCGGCCCGGACCTGATCTCCGACAACGGCGCCGATCTCCATAGCCTGCTGTTTACCGAGCCGGAGTTTGCCTCCCTGCGCAGCCAGTTGCGTGGTGCCACCGAGGAGACCACCACTGGCGCCAACCGACTGCGGAAACTGGCGCCCAGCCAGAACTTCGCCACCCTGGTGATCAACGACACCCAGGCCAAGCGCATCGTCGAGAATCGCTATGGCGTCGGCAGTTCGGTGGTCGACGGCATCATGCGAGCCACCAACGTGATGCTGCATGGCAAGCGGGCCCTGGTCATCGGTTACGGCTACTGTGGCAGCGGCGTGGCGATGCGACTGCGGGGCATGGGGGCGCACGTGACCGTGGTGGAGCAGGATCCGCTGATTCGCCTCGAAGCCCATATGGAAGGGTTTCCGACTGCCGAACTGGAACAGGCCTTGCCTCAGGCGGAGTTGATCGTGACGGTGACCGGGTGCGATGGCGTGCTCAACCGCCACCATTTTGACCAGTTGAGAGAGGGGGTCATCATCGCCAATGCCGGTCATTTTGCTCGGGAGATCGAGCTCGATTACCTGCGCGCCGAGGCGGAGTCGGTGACGGTGATGCGGCAACAGGTGGAGGCGATCCGTTTTCGAGGCCGGGATCTGTATCTGCTGAGCCGGGGCAATCTGATCAATCTGGCCGCCGGGGATGGCAATCCCATCGAGATCATGGATCTGGGGCTGGCATTACAGGCACTGAGTCTGGCGGCACAGGCACAGGGGACCTTTGATGGCCCCAAGGTGGTGCAGCCGGTGCCGTCGGCGATCGAACGTCAGGTGGCGCAGTTAGCGGTGGATCATTGGATTGGCAAAGGCCTGCTGTAACCGCTGCAGCAGCGCCTCGGTCCGCGGCGGTTTATGCTGGCGGGCCGGGTAGATCACCGACAGGGACACCGGGTGGGTGCATTGACTCAACTGGGCCTGCAGACGGCCGTTGATCAGATCATCCCTGCACATGAAGTCCAGGGCGGTGGTGACGCCCAAACCGCGGCGTGCCAGGCTCAGGGCCATGGCTTCGCTGTCGGTGTGGGCCACAAACCTGGGTTTTATCAGCACCGGGTTGCCCTGCTCGTCAATGAAATCCCAGCGGCTGCCGGTGAGGCAGTGGCGATAGTGAATGCCTCGGTGCTGGCTCAGTTCGGCAACGGTGGTGGGCACGCCGGCCCGGGTCCAGTAGTCCGGGCTGGCGACCAGCATGGTGTGGATGTCGCACAGCGGCCGCCGCACCAGGGAGCTGTCGTCGACGCTGCCGATGTGCAGTGCCAAGTCGATACCACGACCGACCAGATTGTCCAGAGATTCGCCCAGAATCACTTCCAGTTCTACTCTGGGGTGGGCTTGAAGATAGGTCGCCAGCACCTGGCGCAATTGTTCTGCATCCAGTACCGCCGGAATCTGCAATCTCACCAGGCCGACCACCTCGTCACTGCGTTGTTGCATCGCCAGCTCCAGTGCCTGCGCCTGGGCCAGCAAGGGTGACAACTGTTGCATCAACGTCTGGCCCTCGTCGGTCAGAGACAGGGTTCGGGTGGTGCGGTTCAGCAGCCGGATGCCGTAGTGCTGCTCCAGCTGTTTGACGTGTCCGGACACCAGTGCCCGGGACAGATCCAAAGCCTCGGCGGCGGCGGAAAAGCTGCCGTGACTGACGACGGCGTGGAAGGTGTGCCACTGTACAAACCGGTTGCGCATACAGGTTCCTTATTGAGGCTGATGGCGACTCAATCGTTGGAACGGGTCGCCGTCCACCGGGGCATCGAGTTGATGCTTGCCGGCGTAGTACCGTTGAGAGAATACCTGAAAGTAGGCGTCCAGCACATCGGCGGCGTCTGGCTCACCGGCCAGCTCCAGTACCATGGCGGCCACTTCGGCAGTCGCCAGTTGGTGCTGATGGGCCGCTTCCCGCAGACGGTAGTTGCTGAGCCGGTCCGGATCGATGCTCAATACCGGCAGGGTTTGCAGGTAGGGGCTCTTGAAATAGATCTTCCTGGCCTGGGCCCAGGTGGCGTCCAGCAGGACAAACAGGGGGCGTTTTCCCTCTGGCCAGGGGCGCGGTGCAGCCAGCACCTCACCCTGGTCGATGTACTCGCCGGGAAACACCAGATAGGGTTGTCGATTCGGATCCTGCAGCACCGCCAGCATGGCCGGATCCGGTTCGGTACGGTCCCAGATAAAGGCGCTGGTGTCCGGCAGGATGTCGGCGATGAGTCGACCGGTATTGGTGGGTTTCAGAGGTTCTTTGCGGTGCATGACCAGGCAAAAATCCACTTGGGTCTGCTGGGGCAGCTGGTAACGGCAGGAGCAGTGGCTGACCACGGTCAGACAGCCCTGACAGCGCTCACAGGTGGCGCCTCGAGCCCGATAGGGGCGCTGCGACTCGGCCATAAGCCGTTGTCGCAGCACCAATACTGCATTGCGGGTCATTGACCGAACACCGGCAGCAGCTGCAGCTTGCTGGTAATTTCACACACCGCCACCAGCAGACCGAAGGCGATCACCACCATGATGCCCGCCTGGCCGCCGGGCGCCCGGTAGGGCGCATTGGGATAGCGGCGGCGAATGGTGCGCGCCATCAACGCCGGGACGATGGCGGCCCACAAGGTGGCCGCCAGGCCGGCAAAGCCGATGGCGTAGATGAAGCCATGGGGCCAGGCCAGCGCCAGAAGCAACGGCGGCAGGAAGGTGATGGCGGCGGTTTTGTTGCGTCCGCTGAGGGTGTTGTCGAAGCCAAACAGGTCGGCGATGAAGTCGAACAGGCCCAGCGTCACCCCGAGGAAGGAGCTGGCCACCGCCAGGTTGGCAAAGATCGACAGCACCGACCCTATGCTGCCCTGACTGTTGTGCTCCAATGCCGCCACCAGGTCGCCCATGTTGCCACCCGCCTGAATCACCGGCAGCAGTTGTTGTTGGCTGAGGTTGCCGAAGGTCAGCGTCAGCCACAGTACGTAGATGACAAACGCCAGGCCGGTGCCCAGTAGCAGCGCCTTGGCGATGGTGGCGGGCCGCTTCCCGTAGTACTTCACCAGGCTGGGGACGTTGCCGTGATAGCCAAAGGAGGCCAGCATGAACGGCAGTGCCGCCAGGCCGAAGATGGCGTACTCGGTATTGCCGCTGTCGTTCGGCCAAAGGTGCTGGGGTGAGACCCCGCTCATCAGGTCACTGCTGGCGGCGGCAAAGGTCAGAATCATGGCGCCGATCATCAGGGTGCTGATGCGGTCTACGGCGCCGGCGCCGATCCAGACGATCACCGCCAGCACGCCGGCAAAGCTCAGTGATGCCAGTCGGCTGTCCATTTCGATTCCGGTGGTGGCTTCCATCAAGTGGCTGACGATGGAGCTGCCGCCGCTGATGTAGGCGTAGGTCAGGATGTAGAGGACGAAGGCGATGGAGATGCCGTTGGCGACTCGCCACGGACGGCCCAGGGTATCGCCGACCATGGAGTCAAAGCTGGCACCATCGGGGTAGTGCAGGTTGGTTTCCAGCACAAATAAGCCGGACAGCAGCATGCACAGCCAGGCGATGGCCAAGACCAACAGGCTGTAATTGAACCACATGCCGGCGCTGGTGACCGGTAGGGAAAACATACCGGCACCGACGGTGGTGGCGGCGATGATCATGGCCCCGCCGAGCAGGGAGGGAGAGCGGTGTTTGTTCATTCTATGTCTCAAAAAAAGGGCCCCGTAGGGCCCTGATTGGCGCTGCGTTCGCTATCAGCCTACCTGGCTGATGGAGGCGCGCATGCTTACCGGCAGTTGTTTTAGCACCAGTTGTGCCAGTGCTTTGATCTTGTCGGTATCGGGTTTGTCACCGATGCAGCCCATCTCCTTGAGTCTCAGCGTCAGGGTGTTGAACACCTTCTTGTCGAAGAACTCGGGAGCACTGGTGCCGTGCAGCTTGCACAAACGTTCGGCCAGCTTGGTGCTTTCCTTCTCCAGCGCACCTCGCTCAATCTGGGGTTCCGCCTGCAGGCGGGACAGCAGAATGGCGTAGCGCTGCAGAGTCTCCTGACTGATGGCACCGAGTTGCATCAGGGCATTGCGGTGGCTTTCGACCACTCGCAGGTGATCACCGTGCTCTTCCAGGTGGCCGTTGTTGATCAGTTCGTTGATCACCGCCTGCAGGTATTCTTCCAACTCCCCATCCAGCCCCATAAACAGCTCGGCCTGCAGCAGAGGGTAGAGCTCGCTGGCCTGGTCGATCAGCTGGTTGCGGCTGAGGTGATCGGACTTCAGCGCCAGCGAAGCGATCAGGCTGGGCAGAATCATCAGATGCAGGATGTTGTTGCGGTAGTAAGTCATGGTGATCGCCTGGTTGTCGGCGATGCTGACGATCTCACCCAGCTCATCCTGGCTGAGCTGGAATTTCTCCAGATCCAGCACGGTTTTCAGGATCGACTTGCCGTCCCCGTCGGTCAGGGTGGTGTAGGGGGTGTAGGGTACCGCCTGCAGCAACTTCAGGTAGAAATCCAGCTGCTTCTCCAGGGTGGCTCGGGCCATGGCATGCTGTGGTGTGGCCAGCAGCGTGGTGGCGGTCAGGGTCACGGCGCTGACGGCGGCGGCATCGTTGATGTTGCACATCAACTGGCCGGCCAGCTCGTTGACCACCGGGGTCAGCCAGGGCTGACGTTGATCCGGATCCGCCTGAGTGTCCTGGCGCCAGTTCGGCACTTTATCGTTGAGGAACTGATGGACAGTGATCGGCTGACCAAAGTTGACATAGCCTTCGCCATAGTTGCGCAGTTTTTTGATGGCGGACAATACCTGCAGCATGCCCTCCTTCTCTTTCTTCTTTCCTTTCAGCTCCTTGTGATAGGTCGCTACCTCCATCACATGGTCATAGCCCAGGTAGATGGGCACCAGGGTGACGGGCCGTTCGATGCCGCGCAGGACGGTTTGAATGGTCATGGCGATCATGCCGGTCTTCGGCGGTAACAGCCGGCCGGTGCGAGAGCGGCCGCCCTCGCAGAAGTACTCAATGGAGTAGCCACGGGCAAACAGCTGATGCAGGTATTCTCGGAACACCTCGGCGTACAGCTTGTTGCCTTTGAAGGAGCGCCGAATGAAGAAGGCGCCGCCATGACGGAAAATCGGACCGGCGGGCCAGAAGTTCAGGTTGACCCCGGCGGCGATGTGCGGCGGCACCATCCCCTGTTGATAGATGATGTAGGACAGCAGCAGGTAGTCCATGTGGCTGCGGTGGCAGGGCACAAACACAATCTCATGGCCGTCCTGAGACAGCTGGCGGACCTGTTCGGCGCCGCGGACATTGATGCCATTGTAGATTTTGTTCCAGATCCAGGACAACAGCCGCTCACCGATACGGATCAGGTTGCTGGAGTAATCGGCGGCGATCTCCTCCAGGTATTCCAGGGCGCGTTCGCGGGCTTTCTCTTCACTGATGTTCTTGCTTTTGGCTTCTTCCCGAATCGCCTCATCCAGCCCCTTGGAGGCCAGCAGGCTACGGAACAGGGCATCGCGATCCGGCAGTCGAGGTCCGGTGGCCACGGTGCGTTGACGACCGAAATGGACTCGCGCCACCCGAGCCAGTTTCTGGGCAATGCTGTCGTCGGTGCCGTGTTTGTCGGCCATATAGCGCAGCGACACCGGGCGGGAGAAGCGAATAAAGGTATCCCGTCCCAGCATCATCAGAATGAAAAACTTGCGCAGCCAGGTGGGTTGCTCTTTGTTGAGCAGGGTGGCGCTAACGCTTTCCTCTTTGCCCGGATCACGGCCCCACATCAGCGACACCGGCACCACTTGAACGTCCAGGTCGTCGTGTTGTTGATGCAGCGACAACAGCTTCTCGAACCGTGCCAGGAAGTCGGCCTTTTTCGCTTTACCAAACAGGGGGGTGGCGCCGTTGAGCCAGACTACACGGCTGACGGACTGACCTTTGATCTGCAGAGGTTTCAACGGGCTTGGCAGGTTGGCGTTGAGGCAGGCCTCATGCAATGCCAGCAGATCCGAATGCGACTCGTGGCTCATGACGTACACCAGGGGCCGGTCGGTATCGATGTCCAGCTCGGCAATGGGGTCTTCAGGCACCAACCGGCTGTTCACTACCGGCTTTTGCAGCCAGCGTGCGCCCTTCATCCAGGGCGATAAGAATTCTTGGGTCACCGTTCTATTCGCTTTTTGTTCGTTAACTGGTTGTGATTCTACACCGAAAGCGACTCAGGCGGCAGTCTGCTGTACCGGCCAATTGTCAGCGGGTGTTCCGGCTGTGGGGATTTGGCCAGTCAAATTCAATAAATTACTGTTGAATTTATCGCCTACCTGTATATACTCACAGTGGTACTGTATAGATAAACAGGTAGAGATATGAAGCCGTTAACCCCGAGACAGACCCAGGTGCTGGAACTGATCCGCAACCATATGCAGGAGACCGGCATGCCGCCGACTCGTGCGGAGATCGCCAAACGTCTGGGGTTTCGCAGTGCCAATGCCGCCGAAGAGCATCTGAAGGCGTTGGCGCGCAAGCAGGTGATCGAGATAGTCCCCGGCACCTCGCGCGGCATTCGCCTGTTGGATACCGGTCCGGAACCGGAGCAACTGGGGTTGCCGTTGATCGGTCAGGTGGCAGCGGGGGAGCCGATTCTGGCTCAGCAGCATATCGAACAGCATTGTCAGTTGGACCCCAGCATGTTCCGTCCCAATGCCGATTATCTGTTGCGGGTGCGGGGCGACTCCATGGTCGATATCGGCATTATGGATGGGGATCTGTTGGCGGTACACAGTCAGCAGGAGGCTCACAACGGTCAGATTGTGGTGGCCAGGGTGGGCGAAGATGTGACCGTGAAGCGGTTTCAGCGTAAAGACAATCTGGTGTACCTGCACGCCGAAAACAGTGAATACCAACCCATTGTGGTGGACCTGGAGCATGAGCCTCTGAGCATTGAAGGCCTGGCGGTGGGTGTGATTCGAAACGGAGGATTGCAATAATGAAGACTCGGCAAGGAACGCAGTTTCGTCATCCCGGCCTGTGGCAGGGCAATTGGTCCACCAACCCCAGATTGACCCGACTGGACAGCGGCGCGGCGGCCCTGACTGAATTGGCACCGAAGCTGGCGGAGTTGAGCCAGAAGCAGCGCTGGTTGGTGCTGGTAAACCCACCAAGGTTCGGTTGGAAACAGATTCTGCAAAATGCCGGAGTGGCCATGGACCGCATTCTGATCGTTCGCTGTCAGGACGACGTCGAAGGCCAGTGGGCCGTCGAACAGGCGCTGTCCGGGCATACCTGCAGCGCGGTGGTGGCCTGGTTGCCTACCATTGCCGCCCGCGACTGGCGCCGGTTGGAGCTGGCCAGTCGCCGTGCCGAATGTTCCGGCTATCTGTTTCAATCTCAAACCAGCCGCATTACCACTCAACTGGTGTCGAACTGGATTCACTAACCTCGGGGAATGCTGGCTTGAGCCGTGGATTCAGGCCTGTCCTTAATAATGAACCTTGTTCGCCTTCAGTTGCTGCTGTTTAATACACCTTTTCATACCCTTAGTGTTTTCTATTGCCAATCGATAAATTAAAGAGATTTCCTCTTTTTTGCCCTTGCATACGTGGATTGAGTGCTATTCTTGATCTTGATCAAATCGAAATATGTCATTAGGTTAGAAAAGACACAGTCGAAGAACTGTGTGAGGCAGAAGTAACGGTCACGCGGAACCGCGTCGGCTGTGTGCCCAAACCGATTAAGGGGAGGGGAGCTTCATAGGGCTGAGCATTACTGTGCTGCTCTTCTCTGGATATTGCGTCATGCAATACACAGAGGAGTAGTTGATGTGAGAAGGATTGCTTTACTGGCCATCATCGCCTTGATGCCAGTGTGGGCGGTCGCCGAGTCGGATTACAATCTGACCCCGGGCGTGACCGCCATCAGTGAGCAGGTGTATGGCCTGCACATGACCATTTTCTATATCTGCTGTGCCATTGCGGCGGTGGTGTTTGGAGTGATGCTCTACTCCCTGATTGCACACCGCAAGTCCAAAGGCGCGGTGCCCGCCAATTTTCATGAAAGTACCAAGATCGAAATTCTGTGGACGGTGATTCCGTTCATTATTTTGATCGTCATGGCGGTGCCTGCCACCAAAACTCTGGTGGCGATGGAAGATCCCAGTCAGTCCGACCTCACCATTCAGATCACCGGCTCCCAATGGAAGTGGCATTACAAGTATTTCGACCAGGGTGTGGAGTTTTTCAGCCTGATGTCCACCCCTCAAAGCCAAATCAATGACGCCGAAGCCAAAGGCGAAAACTACCTGCTGGAGGTGGATAAGCCGTTGGTGATTCCCGTCAACCGCAAAGTCCGTTTCCTGATGACCTCTGACGACGTCATCCACTCCTGGTGGGTGCCGGCCTTTGCGGTGAAAAAGGACGCCAACCCGGGGTTCATCAACGAAGCCTGGACCCGGGTGGACAAGCCTGGCACCTACCGAGGTCAATGCGCCGAGTTATGTGGAAAAGACCACGGCTTCATGCCGGTGGTGGTGGAGGTGTTGCCAGAAGCGGAGTTTGATCTTTGGCTGGCCGAGCAGCAGGGGGCGGCGGCAGCGGCGGCCAAGGCGGAAACCGAAGCCCTGACCCAGACACTGACTATGGAGGAGAGCATGACCCTGGGAGAGCAGGTGTACCTGTCTCGATGCGCGGCCTGCCACATGCCTAACGGCGCGGGCCTGCAGGGGGTGTTCCCGGCTCTGAAAGACAGCCCCATCGCCCTGGGTGAGGTGAAGGCGCACATCGACATTGTGGTTCATGGCAAGGCCGGAACCGCCATGCAAGCGTTTGCGGCTCAGTTGAGTAACAAGGAGCTGGCGGCGGTGGTGACTTATGAACGAAACGCCTGGGGCAATGACACCGGCGATGTGGTACAGACGGCGGATGTAGCCGCCTCTAAGGGACAATGAGGGGCACAGTCATGACCATAGCGACACGAGAAAATCAGGCCGATGTCGGCCATATCGAAACGGAACACGACCATCACCACGCACCGCAGAAGGGCCTGAAACGATGGTTGCTGACCACCAACCACAAAGAGATCGGCACCCTGTATCTGTGGTTCAGCTTTACCATGTTTTTGGTCGGTGGGGCCATGGCGATGGTGATTCGGGCCGAGTTGTTCCAGCCGGGTCTGCAGTTGGTAGAGCCGAACTTCTTCAATCAGATGACCACGGTCCATGGACTGATTATGGTATTTGGGGCGGTGATGCCGGCGTTTACAGGGCTGGCTAACTGGATGATCCCGATGATGATCGGCGCCCCGGATATGGCACTGCCACGGCTGAACAACTGGAGTTTCTGGATCCTGCCGTTTGCCTTTGCCCTGTTGATCGGCAGTTTGTTTATGGAAGGGGGCGGTCCGGCATTCGGCTGGACTTTCTATGCGCCGTTGTCGACCACCTTCAGCGGTGATTCCACCGCGCTGTTTGTGTTTTCGGTTCACATCATGGGCATCAGCTCCATCATGGGCGCCATCAACGTCATTGTGACCATCGTCAACCTGCGTGCTCCGGGCATGACTTACATGAAGATGCCACTGTTTGTCTGGACCTGGTTGATCACCGCCTTTCTGTTGATCGCGGTGATGCCGGTACTGGCGGGGGCGGTGACCATGGTATTGACCGATAAGTACTTCGGTACCGCGTTCTTCGATGCCGCCGGCGGTGGTGACCCGGTGATGTTCCAGCACATTTTCTGGTTCTTTGGTCATCCAGAGGTGTACATCATGATTTTGCCGGCGTTTGGCATCATCTCCGCCATTGTGCCCGCGTTTTCCCGCAAGAAGTTGTTTGGCTATGCCTCCATGGTATACGCCACCGCGTCTATTGCCCTGCTGTCCTTCATCGTCTGGGCCCACCACATGTTCACCACCGGCATGCCGGTGGCGGCGGAACTGTTTTTCATGTACTGCACCATGCTGATCTCGGTGCCCACCGGGGTCAAGGTGTTTAACTGGGTGGCCACCATGTGGCGGGGCGCCATCAGCTTTGAGGCGCCGATGATGTTTGCGCTGGCGTTCATCGTGCTGTTTACCATCGGCGGCCTGTCCGGGTTGATGCTGGCCATTACGCCAGTGGATTTCCAGTACCACGATACCTACTTTGTGGTGGCCCATTTCCATTACGTGCTGGTGACCGGGGCGGTGTTTTCCATCATGGCGGCGGCCTACTACTGGCTGCCGAAATGGACCGGCCACATGTACAGCGAACGCCTGGCCAAATGGCACTTCTGGTGCTCTGTGGTGTCGGTCAATGTGCTGTTTTTCCCCATGCACTTCCTGGGACTGGCGGGGATGCCGAGACGGATTCCCGATTATGCCCTGCAGTTTGCCGATATTAATCAGATCGTTTCCATTGGTGGCTTTGCCTTTGGCTTGTCGCAACTGATCTTCCTCGCCTTGGTGATCAAGTGCATTCGCGGCGGCCAGCAGGCGCCGGCCAAGCCCTGGGACGGTGCCGAAGGGCTGGAGTGGACGGTGGCCTCTCCGGCGCCACTGCATACCTTCGATACGCCCCCTAAGGTAGCGTGAGATGACTGGCCCTAATGCCAATCGACGTCTGGTGACCCGGCTGCTGCTGGTCACGGTGGCCATGTTTGGTTTTGGCTTTGCCCTAGTGCCGCTGTACGACGTGTTCTGCGACATTACCGGCATCAATGGCAAGACTCGTCAGACCGCCGCGGCCGACAGCGAACAGGTGGACAGCCAACGCCTGGTCACCGTGGAGTTCATCACCTCGGTACACAGCGACATGCCCTGGCAGTTTGAACCCGAGGTCAACCGCATTCAGGTACACCCTGGTGAGACCCGTCAGGTGGCCTTTCTGGCTCGAAACCTTTCCCAGCGGGACATTATTGGTCAGGCCGTGCCCTCGGTCACGCCGGGGCAGGGGGCACTCTATTTCTCCAAGATCGAGTGCTTTTGCTTTAACCACCAGCCCCTGGAAGCGGGGGCAGAAACCCAGATGCCGTTGCTGTTCTATCTGGATCCGGCCCTGCCGGAGGAGATTCAGACCCTGACCCTGTCATACACGCTCTACAACGTGACCGACCAGGCCAATGAGCGTGGCTAAGGAGAGCAATTCGATGAAACATGAAAAGTATTACGTTCCCGAGCAGAGCTACTGGCCCATTGTTGGTGCCATCGGCCTGTTTCTTATCGCATTGGGAGCGGGAAACTACGTCGGCGGCCTCAAGAGCGGCGATACCGGCATCTTTGGTTACGTGCTGCTGTCCGGCATTGCGGTGATTGTGGTGATGGTGGTTGGTTGGTTTGGCACGGTGATCAACGAGTCCATGGCCGGCCTGTATTCCCGGCAGATGGACCGGTCGTTCCGACAGGGGATGTCCTGGTTTATCTTCTCTGAAGTGATGTTTTTCGGCGCTTTTTTCGGGGCCCTGTTCTATGCCCGCATGGTGGCGGTGCCCTGGTTAGGAGGCGCCGGCAACAATGCCATGACCCATGAGGTACTGTGGCCGACGTTTGAGGCGATGTGGCCGCTGGTAACCACCCCGGGAGGCGAGACCACCCAGGCCATGGGCTGGCAGGGACTGCCACTGTACAACACCCTGATTCTGTTAACCTCGTCGGTGACTTTGCACTTCGCCCACGTGGCATTGGAGCAGGATCGGCGCCGGCCTCTGACCGGCTGGTTGGCGGCCACGGTGTTGCTGGGAGTGTGCTTTCTGGCGCTGCAGGGCGAAGAGTACCTGCACGCCTATCAGGAGATGAACCTGACCCTGAGCTCCGGCGTCTATGGCAACACCTTCTTCCTGTTGACCGGGTTTCATGGCCTGCATGTGACCCTGGGAACCATCATGCTGCTGACGATGTTGGTGCGGGTGGTGAAGGGGCACTTTACGCCGCAGAAGCATTTCGCCTTTCAGGCCAGTGCCTGGTATTGGCATTTTGTGGATGTGGTGTGGTTGTTGCTGTTTGTGTTCGTCTACATCCTTTAATAGGGGCGGGGGTTAGGCTGCAGCCAGCCTCCCATTAGCGCCAGGATCAGCAGGACCACCACAAAGGCGGACAGGGCCACACGCCGCCCCAGGTACTGACTCATGTTGTGACTGCCGCTGTTGTCCTTGAGCATCAACAGCAAGGCTCGGCCCAGATTAAACACAATGAACAGCAGCAGCGCCACAAGCAGCAGTTTTAACGCAATTTGCATGGACCTTCCTTAGTCGGGATTTGTATGAAGTATTGGTGGTTCCCTCTGATTACTCTGGCGGTATTTTGTGCACTGGTCAAGTTAGGCTGGTGGCAGCTGCAGCGGGCTGACACCAAGCAGCGACTGCAACAACAACTGCAGCAACGGGGGCAACAGACGCTGAGCTGGAATCAGCTTCAGGAGGGGGGCGATGTGAGCGGATTTGGTCTGGCGGTATCGGTGCAGCCGCGGGCACTGCCGCCGCTGCTGCTGGACAACCGTACCCTCAATGGTCAGGTCGGTTACCAGTGGCTTCAGCCGGTGGTGGTGGCGGATGAGCAGCCTCTGCTGTTGCTGGATCTGGGGTTTGTGGCTGCGGGTTCTCGCCGGGATACGTTGCCGATGCTGCCGACGTTGCCGGACTCGCTGTCGGTATCGGGACGCTTGTATCGGCCTGGGCACAACCCGCTGTCCCGTCATAGTTATGGCGAACCCGGAGACAAGATCCGCATTCAGGCGGTGAATTTCGAGGAAATTGGGCAGATGTTGGAACAAGCGACGTTGCCCTATCTGCTGTTTGTCGACCAGCCGGTCGAGATTGGATTTATTCGCCAGTGGCGGCCGATTTCCATGAGTCCGGATAAGCACAAAGGCTACGCGGTGCAGTGGTTTGGCCTGGCAACGGCGTGGTTGGTAATCGTTTATCTGCTGTGGCGCCGGCAACGGCCTCTTGCGCCGCTGCCCCAAGCCAGATAGTGTGATCTGTGTCACTGTTGTTTCCCCCTAGCGGTACTGGGAGGAGCGTCTTGAATTGTCTGTAACCGGCGGCCGGCCTTGCCGAGCCCTGATGATGAGAGGAGCAATCATGAACTCCCGGAACCGCAAACCATTAATGCTGCTGCTGGTGGTGTTTCTGGCGCCATTCTTAACCGCCCTGCTGGTGCTGCAGCTGGGTTGGTATCAAGGGGGCGCCACCAACAAGGGCCAGTTACTGGCTGGCCTGCATTACCGCTCGCTGGCCCAACCCAACCCCGCCGAACGGCAGTGGCAGTTGTTGTACCTGCTGCCCTCCCAATGCGACGCCAGCTGTGAAGATCGCCTTACCGCGATGCAGAAAGTACTGCAAGCCCTCGGTCGAGAACGGGAGCGGGTGAATGCGGTGGTGTTCTATTACCAGCAGCGGCCGGAGCTGGCCGAGATCCTGACTGAGAAAGGCTTCCTTATGGCTCGGGCCAATGACGCGGTGAAATCGGCGCTGACAGAACAGACTCTGGTCATTGTCGACCCTTTGGGGCAGTGGGTGATGGGCTATGGTGACGTGCAGGGCCAGAACGCTCAGATCCTGCAGGGCAAACATCTGTTGGCGGACATGCGAAAGCTGCTGAAGCTGTCTCGAGTGGGCTAAGGGGGACCGATGAATCGATTGATCCTGGCCACGGCGGCGCTGGCCTTTGTGGTGATTGTGGTTGGGGCCTTTACCCGCCTGACTGACGCCGGCCTCGGTTGCCCGGATTGGCCCGGCTGCTATGGGTTCTTAACGCCGGTCGAGGCCAAGGCTAACGAAGCCTTGGCCCTGAGCCGCTTCCCGGATCGACCGCTGGAGATGGCCAAGGCCTGGGCCGAGATGGGGCATCGTTACATCGCCAGCCTGTTGGGACTGATGATTTTGACCATTGCGCTGCTGAGTTGGCGCACGCCGCAGCGGGGCCACGGCCTGGCGTTACTGGGGCTGGTGCTGTTTCAGGGCGCGTTGGGAATGTGGACGGTTACCCTGAACCTGATGCCGGTGGTGGTGATGGGCCATCTGCTGGGGGGACTGACGGTGTTGTCGCTGCTGGCGTTGTTATGGATGCGACGCCAACCTGAACGGTTGGAACTGCAGCAGCCCAGCTTGGTGCTGCTGGCGGCGGTGGCCTTGGTGGCCCTGGTATTTCAGGTTGCGTTGGGGGGCTGGACCTCGGCCAACTACGCGGCAGTGGTGTGCACCACGCTGCCGATATGCGAAGGCAACTGGTGGCAGCAGTGGGACCCGGCCACCGCGTTTCGGCTGATACAGCCTGCGGCCAACAGCTATGAATTTGGCACCCTGGATTATGCCGCCCGCATGACCATCCATGTCAGCCACCGACTGTGGGCGGTGGTGACGGCGTTGCTGTTGCTGTGGTTGGCACTGCGTCTGATGCGCCATCCGCAGTTGAACCGTTGGGGCATCGCAATGGTGGTGCTGACCCTGATCCAAGTGGGGTTGGGCGTGGCCAATGTGGTGTGGCAGTTGCCATTGGCGGTCGCGGTGGGCCACAACGGCGGTGCCGCACTGTTGGTGATGACCCTGGTGTGCATCAATTATCGAGTCCAAAGCCGGCAGCCGGCGGCCCTAAGGGAGAGAGTGCCATGTTGAAAGCCATAGGTTGGAGTAAGCGGAACCCGGCGTTGGCCTGGCGCGACTATCTGGAGATGACCAAACCCAAGGTGGTGTTACTGATGCTGGTGACTGCGCTGGTGGGGATGGCTCTGGCTTCTCCCGGGTGGGTGGCGTTGCCGACCCTGATCAGTGGCTTGTCCGGGATCGGCCTGATGGCCGGTGCGGCGGCGGCGGTCAACCACCTGTTGGATCGCCGTATTGATACCATCATGGCCCGGACCCACAACCGGCCAGTGGCCACAGGCCGGGTCTCTCCCTTCCATGGTGGGGTGTTTGCCGCCGTTATCGGCAGCCTGGGTTTTGTCATTCTGTATGGGTTTGTCAATCCCCTTACTGCCTGGCTGACTCTGGCAAGCTTGGTGGGCTATGCCCTGATTTACACCGGCTTTCTCAAACGGGCGACGCCGCAGAACATTGTTATCGGTGGCCTGGCGGGGGCGATGCCGCCGTTATTGGGCTGGACCAGTGTGACAGGCGATTTCCATGGCCATGGCTTGTTGCTGGTGATCATCATTTTCACCTGGACGCCGCCTCATTTCTGGGCCTTGGCTGTGCACCGCCGGGATGAATACGCCAAGGCCGACATTCCGATGTTGCCGGTTACCCATGGCATCGAATACACCAAAACCTCCATCTTGTTGTACAGCTTCCTGTTGGTGATCGCTTGCATGCTACCGGTGTTGGTGGGGATGAGTGGCGGCATCTACCTGCTGGGTTCAACGGTACTGAGCCTGTGGTTTCTGGTGAAAGCCTGGCAGCTGAAGTACAGCCCCAAGCCAGACTCCGCCATCAAGTTGTTCCTGTTCTCCATCTGGCAGCTACTGGCGCTGTTTGTGCTGTTGTTGGTGGATCACTACCTGCCGGTGGGGGTGTAATGCGTTGGGTGTATGGCGGGGTAGCCGCAGCGGCATTGCTGGCCGGAGTGTTGTTGGCCTGGAGCGGCCAGCAACCGCCAAAGGTGTCGGCGCTGTGGTTGCCGCAACCGCGGGAGTTGGTGGACTTTGAACTGATCGATGATCTGGGCCAGCCCTATGGCAATGACAGTCTGCGTGGTCACTGGACCTTGCTGTTTATGGGGTTCACCTCCTGCCCTGATGTCTGCCCCAGCACCATGGCGAGGCTGGCGTCGGCCTATCCGCCATTGGCGCAGCAGTTGGATCTGCAGGTGGTATTGATGTCGGTGGATCCGCAGCGGGACAGCAGTGAGCGGCTGCATCAGTACGTCGGCTATTTCAATCCATCATTTCGGGCCGTGACCGGTGAGCACAGTCAACTGTTTGCCTTAAGCCGCAGCCTGGGGTTGATGTACGCCATGGTCGACAGCGACGGCGCCGATGGCTACTCGGTGGACCACAGTGCCGACATCGTACTGATCAATCCCAGCGGTCAGCTGGAGGCGATTTTTCGGCCTCAAGGAGGCGTCGGCGAACTCAGGCTGGTGTCGATGACCCAGCTGAAGACAGACCTGCCGGCGATCGCCCGGTTCCGCAGTTAAGGCTGGCGCCAGAGTGCCGCTTTTGAGCCACTGCTGACTTTGATGATGGAAAGGGAACGCCAATGCGTCAGTGGTGTGTGGGGGTGCTGTTGGGGCTGCTGTGTGGCTGCAGCACCATGGTGGCCAAACGAATTACCGACTTTGACTCGGTCACTTTGGCGCCGTCCCAGCGGCAGGAATTGGCCCAACAGGGGTTCAACGACGGCCGCTTTTGTCTTCAGGGGCGTTGTCTTCATTACCTGACAGGAAAGCCGTTGCACTCGACTCGGCTGCGATCGTCGCTGCAGATCGATGGCCATGAGAGCCAGTTGCTGCTGAGTCGTGACCAGTTACCCCGCCGCGTCGGCACCGTGGTGTTGCTGCACGGGTTTCGCATGACCAAGGAGCTGATGTCGGCCAACGGCCTGTACTGGCGATTTCTTGGTTATCGGGTGTTGATTCCGGACCTGCCTGGTCACGGCGGTTCTCATTCCGACTTCAGTTTTGGCACTCAGGATGGCCGTTTGCTCAGCGCCTGGCTTGATGACCAGTCCCAATTAACCTATCCCCTGTACCTGTTTGGAAACTCTATGGGGGCGGTGGCTGCCGCCCACCTTGCGGCGGCCCGAAACGACGTTTCCGGACTGATTCTGCAGGCGCCGATGCTGGGGTTGGAACAATCGGTGCTGAACTTTCCCCGCCCCTGGTACCTGGGCTGGATTCCGGATGACAGTATGCGGCAAGGTGCCCGTCAGGCACTGACGACGCTGTCGCTGCAGGAGTCACAGCTGGACATTCGACAGTTGTTGCCTGAGTTAGCCTTGCCGACGTTGATTTTTGCTTCGGATGGCGATGCGGTGTCGCCCTATGCAGAGTTGCAACCGCTGCGCTCGAATCGAATCAAGGTGGTGAATGTGCCCAATCTGACTCATCCGCAACTGGCGCTGATTGGCAATGCCGAACATCGGCAGATACAGGCCTGGCTGCAACAGCGGCAGCATGAGAACCGCCGCCCCCCGGGCAGGGGGGCGGGTTAATCGGATTACTCTTCGGGCCAACTGCCGTCGGCACGGGCCTGCACCCAAGGCTGGGAGAACCAGTAGTAGCCGCCGCTGGTTTTGCTGGGTGCGGTGCAGTTGTAGCGGGAGCGGCCCGCCGGTAACGGCAGATCGGCCTGAATGCTGAAGCTGTGATCATCGAGCCAGATGGGCGCCTTGCCCCCCTGTCCCTGGATGTAGCACATCAGCGCATCGGTGCGGACATCGTCACCGGCCAGGGTGACGGTCAGGGTTGGCCGGTCCCGATCCACCAGTTGGGATTCCTCTCCCTCTAATTTGGTGACCGGCATATTGAGGCTGTGCAGCTTCACCTTCAGGGCCGACATATCCGCATAGGGACCGGCCACCGGATAGCGAGGGATGGCGGTTAAGCTGCTGTAAGGGCCGGCGGCACCGGAGTGCTGGCCGATGCCGACGTAATCCATATTGGCCAGCCGGGTTCTCAGGGCCTGATTGAATTCGCCGTAGGGGTAGGCCAATTGGCGAACACTGTAGCCGATTTCCCGTTCGATGATCGCTTCGGTTTGACGAATGTCGGCTTCGATGCGATCCAGCCAGGCGGCCTGGGTTTCACCGTCGAGGCGACGAATCAGATGATCATGGGCGTAGCTGTGATTGGCGATAGTGGCCCCCTCTCTGGACAGGGCTCGCAGCGCGTCCCAATCCAGCATCTCACCATAATTCTGCTCAATGGGAGCGATACTGACAAACAGGGTGTAGGGAAACTGATGGCGGCGCAGAATGGGATGGGCGTTGTCGGCCACGTTTTGATAGCCGTCATCAAAAGTGATGGCTACGGTTTTCGGGGGCAGGGCCTGGCGTTGGCGCACGGCATCGATGACGTCGTTCAGGGGGACCACGTTAAAGTCGTTGTCCGCCAGGTACGCCATCTGTTCAGCAAACTGTGCCGGGGTGACGCTGGTGCTGGCGGGGGTATCTTCGCTAACATGGTGATACTGCAGTATTACGCTGGCCAGACTTGGCCAAGCACAGAAAAGACCTGCCACGATAGCCAGTCTTACTACATTGCGATTCATATTAAGGTTCCAAGTTTCGATGACGATTCCAGCCGTACTGACTCAGCGTCAGGCTCACAGGCGCACCTTTGCGCTGGCCTGGCCGATGATTTTATCCAATGTCACTATCCCGTTGCTGGGGCTGGTGGATACGGCGGTTATCGGTCACCTCGATGAGGCCTACTACCTTGGGGGTGTGGCCGTCGGGTCCATGATTATAACCTTTCTGATGTGGATGCTGGGATTTTTACGCATGGGCACCACCGCCTTGGTGGCTCAGGGCCATGGGGCCGACGACATTCAGGCACAACTGCGGGTGTTGGCACAGGGGTTGATTCTGGCGCTGGGCCTGGCCTCAATGCTGTTGGTGTTGCAGTGGCCGATCCTGCATTGGGGGCTGCCGTTGGCGGGGGGCAGCGATCAGGTTCAGCTGTACGCCAGTCAGTATTTTCAGATTCGAATCTGGGGGGCTCCGGCCGCCTTGATCAACCTGGTATTGCTCGGGTTTCTGTTGGGGCGAGGCCAGCCTAAGGTGGCGATGTGGCAACTGATCCTGGGCAACAGCCTCAACATTGGCCTGGATCTGTTGTTCGTGGTGGGCTTTGGTTGGGGGGTGTCTGGCGCGGCCTGGGCCAGCCTGTGTGCCGAGTACGGCACCATGGCGCTGGCGGCGTACCTGGTGTGGCGGGTGTTGGTGGCCAACCGGGTCGGGCGCCTGCCTTGGTCGTTGCATGGCCTCAGTCGCCTGGTGCGCCTGAACCGGGATATTTTCCTGCGCACCTTGTGTCTGCAGCTGTGTTTGAGTTTTGTCACCATCATGGGCGCCCGCCTGGGGGATGTGGTGGTGGCTGGCAACGCGGTGCTGATGAATTTCATGTTGGTGATGGCGTACGCCCTGGACGGCTTTGCTTACAGCGCCGAGGTGGAAGTGGGACGGGCCTGGGGGCGGAATGATCGGCAGCGGTTTGTGGATGCGGTGATCCTGGGCTGGTTCTGGTCGGCCCTGACGGCAGTGGGGTTTGCGATGGTGTTTGCACTCGGCGGAGAGGCGCTGATCGGGATGTTGACGGATCTGGCGCCGGTGCAGGCCCACGCCCAAACCTACCTCCCCTGGGTCGTGGTATTGCCACTGATGGCATTCAGCTGTTTTCTGTTTGATGGGGTCTACATCGGTGCGGCACAGGGAGCCCAGATGCGCAATGCCATGCTGCTGTCGGCATTGGGGTTTTTCTTGCTGTGGTGGCTGAGCCTAGGCTGGGGCAATCATGGTTTATGGCTGGCATTGAACGGCTTTATGGCGCTGCGGGGCATCACGTTAGCCTGGCACTACTTCCGCTACCTTAAACCCGTCGCCTTGCGGCCTGAATCGGTGGTCTAGGCCTTCAGAAACGACCACGCCCGGCCAGGCCGGGCGTGGAGGATGGCATCGACTCTTAGTAGAAAGAGTGATCGCCATGCTGGTGTTCGGTGACGTCTTTAACGGCCGTCAGCTCGTTGGCAAAGGCTTCCAACAGCTGCTTTTCGATGCCGTCTTTCAGAGTGACGTCTACCATGGAGCAGCCGTTACAGCCGCCGCCGAACTGAATCACGGCCACGCCGTCGTCGGTCAACTCCACCAGAGTGATGTAACCACCGTGGCTGGCCAGTTGCGGATTTACCTGTGACTGAATTACGTAGTCCAGGCGCTCCTTCAGCGGCGCGTCGTCGGCCACTTTGCGCATCTTGGCGTTGGGGGCTTTCAGAGTCAGCTGCGAGCCCAGTTGATCGGTAACGTAGTCGATCAGTGCTTCTTCCAGAAATGGAATGCTTTTGGCGTCAACCAGGGCGTCGAAGCCATTGAATGGCAGAGTGGTGTCATCCTCTTCCACCGCATCGGATGGACAGTAAGATACGCCGCACTCCGCCTGTGGGGTGCCGGGGTTGATGACGAAAACTCGAATATTGGTGCCTTCCGGCTGCTGCTCGAGCAACTTTGAAAAGTGGCTCTGGGCGGCTTCGGTAATGGTGATCATAACTGCTCTCTACTGCGGTTAATGCCTGACTAATAAAGTCGGTTATCTGCATCATAACCCGACGGGGGAGCGGATTATAGCCCCTAATGGCGATCCGGGTCACGCTTTGGCTGGATTGCGCCGAGTGTGACTGATAGCATGTTTTTACTAAATAACAACAATAAGTTCACGGAAGATGCGCATTTTTCTTTTAGCTTTCAGCCTGATATCCGCAATGGCCCTGGCCAGGGTCGATCCGCTGCTGCCGCAGCAGGACCGCTATCTGCCGACCCTGCCGACGCCGACTCAGCAATTTGGCCACCCCATTGGCGAACGGCATTTGCGCTACGATCAGGTGTTGGCCTATTTTCAGACCCTGGCCCGGCAGTCGCCCCGTGTCAGCCTGGAGCCTGCCGGTGTCAGTCATCAGGGGCGGCAGCAGATTGCCGCGGTGATCACTTCAGAGGCCAACCAACAGCGACTGGATCAGATACTGGCCGACCGGGCTCGGGTCAGTGAGGGGGACCGGGTCGGAGGCCCCACTGTGGTGTGGCTGGCTTACAGCATTCACGGTGATGAGGCCAGTGGCCTGCACGCCGGCACCCTGTTTGCCTATTACCTGGCGGCGTCGCAATCGCCCCAGGTCCAGCGTTGGTTACAGGAGATGGTGATTCTGATCACCCCCAGCCAGAACCCGGACGGCAACGATCGCTTTGCCAACTGGGTTAACGGCTATACCGGCAGCCAACTCAACGGCAGTAACTGGCACCGCGAGCATTTTCAGGCCTGGCCCAGTGGCCGGGTGAACCACTTCCTGGCGGACCTGAATCGCGACTGGCTGTATCTGCGCCACCCGGAGAGTCGGGGCCGGGTGGCGGTGTATCAGCGCTGGCAGCCCCATGTGGTTGGTGATTATCACGAAATGGGCCACAACAGCAGCTACTTCTTTCAGCCCGGAGTACCCAGCCGCACCCATCCGTTGACTCCGGCGCAGAACCAGTCGCTGACCTCGGCGCTGGGGCGCTACCACGCCGAAGCCCTGGACGCACTGGGCCAACCCTATTTCTCCCGTGAGTCCTTTGATGACTTTTATTACGGTAAGGGCTCCACCTATCCGGACATCAATGGCGGCGTCGGCATCCTGTTTGAGCAGGCATCGGTTCGCGGGCATCTGCGGGACACCGAGTATGGCCAGCGCAGCTTTCGGGACGCCATTCGCAACCAGTTGGCCACCTCATTCTCCACCGTGCGGGGCAGTTTCGAGCAAGGGAAGGCGCTGCAGCAGTATCAACATGAGTTCTTTGTGCACTCCCTCGAGCAGGGGCAGGACCGAAACGGCGCCGGGTTGCTGGTGAGCAGTGGTGGCGATCGGGGCCGGCTTCAGGCCCTGGCAGAGATTCTGTCTGCCCATCAGGTAGAGTTTCAGTATCTGGCTAATTCGGTGACCAGTAAGGGGGGGAGCTACCCCAAGGGCAGTGTGTACATTCCGTTTGCCCAGTCCCGATATGCCTTGGTGGCGGCGTTGTTTGACCGACGGACTCAGTTTGCCGACAACACTTTCTACGATGTGTCGGCCTTCGGAGTCGATTTGGCGTTCAACCTGGAGGTGGTCACCCTGAAGCGCCGCCCCAAGGTGGTCAGCCAGTTGCCGCAACCGGCGGCCGAGGCAACCGGGCCGGCACTGGCCTGGACCCTGGATTGGAATCAACGCCAGGCGCCGGCGGCACTGGCCTATCTGTTGTCGCGGCAGATCCAGGTTCGTTTTGCCGAAGTGCCCGGGCGGCTGCAGGGCCACGACGGTGAGATTGAGGTGCATCCCGGCACCCTGCTGATGGCTGGCAATCAACCCGGCATTGCGTCGGCGCTGTCCACGCTGAGGACTACTTATGAGCTGTCACCCCAGGCAGTGGTTCGAGGACAGGCGCTGAATGGTCCGGATCTGGGCAGCCGCAAGTTCCGGCCCGCCACCGCGGCCAGGCCGTTGATTCTGGTGGGGCGCAATGTCAGCCAGTATGAGGTGGGGCAATTGTGGAGCTATCTGGATCAGCAAGTGGGGGTGGCGGCCACCCTGATCGACGCCGAGTACGCCGAGCGGGTGCCCATGGAGGAGTTCACTCACCTGTTTCTGGTGGATGGCCGCTACCGGCAGATGACTGCGGCCATTGAGGCCAGGATTCAGCGCTTTGTGCGTCAGGGTGGGGTGCTGGTGGCCTGGCAGGGCGGCGCCCGTGAGGTAGCCGACTGGAATTTGGTGGACGTCAGCATCGTGGGGCGACGGCAACTGGAGAATGAGTTTGAGGACCATCCGATTCAGTTTGCCGAGCGTTACCAGGAGGATGCCAGGCGGACCATTGGTGGGGCGATTGTCGATTGGCGGCTGGATACCAGTCACCCCCTTGGCTTCGGGCTAACCGCGAGCTTACCGATGATGAAGGATCGGGAGATGGTGCTGCAGCTGGATGGTGGTCAGGCTCATCAGGTGGCCCGGTACGCCGAGCGGCCGTTGCTGTCTGGTTTTATGGCGCCGGAGTACCAGTCATCCGTTGGCGGCCAGGCCAGTGCGGTAGTGGCGCGCAAGGATAAGGGAGCGGTCGTGTTGCTGGCGGACAACCCCTTGTTTAGGAACTTCTGGTTGGGGTCTGAGCGGTTGGTGGCCAACAGCCTGTATCTGGTGCCGGCACTGAACTGAGCCCGGTAGGTACAGGCTGGCTAGCGGCTGACGCGTTGAATGGCACTGGCCAGGGTCCAGTACTGACTGACGGCGATGCCCTGTTTCCCCAGACTGGCAGCCAGCATGGCCAGGGTGGTGCCAGTGGTGATGATGTCGTCCACCAGCGCCACCTGACTCATGCCCGAGTTGGCCTCAATGCCATAGGCCCCGCTGAGGTTCTGGCGGCGCTCGCGGCCACTGAGGCGATGCTGGGGTCGGGTGGCCTTTACCTTGGTAGCCAGGGTCTCGGCGTGAGGCACTCCCAGTCGCTGCGACAGTGCTTGGGCGATCAGGTGGGCGTGGTTGAAGCCCTGTTGCTGCAGGCGTCTTCGGTGCATGGGGACCGATACCAGCGCCTGAGGCCAGCCGATTACCCCCTGAGCGTGATAAAACAGAATTCGCTGTTGCAGCCGATCCACCATCGGGGCAATCAGTCCCCATTGGTGTTGAGTCTTGATCAAGGCGGCACAGCGCCCCGCTGGCTGGTGGTAGTCAAAGGCGCTGATTACTGGTCGCCAGCGTTTGCGACTCAAGCAGTGACCACAGCGATGAGGAGGGGTCTGGGCAAGGGGTTTGTGGCAGTGCAGACACACGGCGCCCAGCTGCCCATCGGTGCAGCAGGTTTCGCACAACCCCTGCCCCTGATGCAGCGGTTGCTGGCACAGGTAGCAGCGGTTGGGTAGACTGACGGCCACCAGCCGATCCAGAGTCTGATAGAGAATTGACATGCCATTAAGCCTAGCCGACCCCACACCATTAAGCCTGACTTGGCAGGGACAGGGCCACCCCATCGTGTTGCTGCATGGGTGGGGCATGAATGCGGCGGTGTTCGCGCCGTTTGCCGACCTGCTGGCTGAGCAGGGGTTTCGAGTGGGGTTGCTGGATCTGCCGGGCTTTGGTCTCAGCCCGCCTCTGAGTGATGGCCTGACGGTGGCCGGCTTGGCGGCGGCGGTGATCCAGACCCTCGATGACCAGTTGTCTGCGCCCTGCACCCTGCTGGGGTGGTCCATGGGGGGGCTGGTGGCCACCGAGGTGGCCCGGCATCAGCCGGCGCAGGTATCGCAGCTGGTGACGGTGGCCAGCAGCCCCTGTTTCGAGCAACGGCCGCAGTGGCCCGGGATTAAGCCAGAGGTGCTGGCGGGCTTTGCCGCCGCCTTGGAACTGGATTTTGATGGCACCTTAGATCGCTTCGTGGCCTTGCAGGCCATGGGCAGTCGCAGTGCCCGTCAGGACACCCGTTTGATTCGCGAGGCGTTGTCAAAGGCGCAGCGCCCCCATGAGGCGGCGTTAAGACAGGGGCTGGCGGTGTTGCAACAGGTGGATCAACGGGCGTCGCTGCCTCAGGTGTGCCTTCCCTGGTTGCGTCTCTATGGTCGCCTGGATGCGTTGGTGCCGGCCTCTGGAGTGCCACTGGTGGATGCTCTGGCGCCGCAGTCGGTGTCTGTGGTGCTGCCAAAAGCCGCCCATGCGCCGTTTATCTCTCATCCGCAAGAGACCCTGGCGGCATTGAAGCAGTTTCATTGTTAATAGCGGATTTTTTTACTTTTTAGTGGGATTGGAGAATAATTAACCAGGAGAGGAGAAGCGATGTTCCTGGTATCCAATTACCCACAAGTGCCGATAGTGACCACCAACCCTGCCACCGACGACGTTCGGCAGCAGGAGTTGGCTCGTGCGCCTGTGGTTCCGCCACGGGAGGCGGACAAGTCGGCGTCCGAGCGGGCTCTGGACCCGGAACACGATCGCATCAATCATCAGAAAAGCGGCAAACTGAAACGGCGCCAGTCGGACGAGGAGTCCTCCGGTGAGGAGGGGCAGCAACAGCATTCGTCTCAGTCCCCACCTCAGTTTGAGATCTGGCGTCCCCCCACGTTTGCCCGTCCTGGCGTCAGCCGCCAGGACAGTGACGGTCGAGGCCCCAGGGTCGATGCCCACCCGGGCGCTCACTTAAATGACACGGATTACCAGCGATTTACCCGCATCATTAAGCGCTTTTACACCCAAGTGGCACAGCCCGCCGAGCCGCCCGCTTTTCAGGTTAACGCTTAGCCTTGGCAAAGGCATCGGCAAAGGCGTTACCCATGGCGCCAGCCGGAGACGACGACGGGCGCGATTTGGCGTTGCCACGTGCAGACGGCGCTAACGGCTTGCGCTTGTCCTGAGGACGGCCCTTGGCTTTGCTGGCTTGCCCGGGTTCGTCATCCAGGCGCATGGACAGGCCGATACGCTTGCGTTCGATGTCCACTTCCATCACCTTCACTCGCACCACATCGCCGGTTTTGACCACCTTGCGCGGATCATCCACAAACTGGTGCGATAGGGCCGAGATGTGTACCAGACCGTCCTGATGGACACCGATGTCCACAAAGGCGCCGAAGTGGGTCACGTTGGTGACCACGCCCTGCAGCACCATCGCCGGCTGCAGATCTTTCAGTGTTTCGACGCCATCGGCAAATTGCGCGGTTTCAAACTGGCCACGGGGATCCCGTCCTGGTTTGTCCAGTTCGGCCAATACGTCGGTGACGGTGGGGATGCCAAATTGCTCGTCGGCAAACTGAGACGCCGACAGGGTCTTGAGAACCTGACTGTTGCCCAGCAGGGCGTCCAGAGGTTTGCCGCACTGGCGGCTGATGCGCTCAACCAGAGGGTAGGCTTCCGGGTGCACGCCGGAGCTGTCCAATGGGTTGCGGCCCTGATTGATGCGCAGGAAGCCGGCGCTTTGCTCAAACGCTTTGGGGCCCAGTCTTGGCACCTTGAGTAACTGTTTTCGCTCGGCAAAGGTGCCGTGCTGATCCCGGTAACTGACCAGATTGTGGGCCAGAGTCTGGCTTAATCCGGCGACCCGGGTCAGCAGGGCGGCCGAGGCGGTATTGACGTCGACGCCGACGGCGTTGACGCAGTCTTCCACCACCGCATCCAGAGAGCGGGCCAGCTGAGTCTGACTGACGTCATGCTGATATTGCCCAACGCCGATGGATTGAGGGTCAATTTTCACCAGTTCTGCCAGGGGATCCTGCAGCCGGCGGGCGATGGAGACGGCGCCGCGCAGGGACACATCCAGATCCGGGAACTCTTTGGCGGCGGTTTCGGAGGCGGAATAGACCGAGGCGCCGGCCTCGCTGACCATCACTTTCTCCAGCTTCAGTTCCGGGTGGCGCTGCTTCAGTTCCGCCGCCAGCTTGTCGGTCTCCCGTGAGGCGGTGCCGTTGCCGATGGCCACCAGCTCAACTCCATGGGTTCTGGCCAGCTTGGCCAGGGTCTGAATCGAGGCGTCCCATTGATTGCGGGGCGCGTGGGGATAGATGGTGTCGGTGGCCAGCAGTTTGCCGGTGTGATCCACCACCACCACTTTGACACCGGTGCGCAGGCCGGGATCCAGCCCCAGGGTGGTGCGGGGGCCAGCCGGGGCGGCCATCAGCAGGTCCCCCAGGTTGTCGGCGAACACCTTGATGGCGTCGGCTTCGGCCCGCTCCCGCATCTGCCCTAACAACTCGGTTTCCATCTGCAGGCTGAGTTTGACCTTCCAGGTCCACTGCACCACGCTCTTGAGCCAGGCATCGGCGGGCTGGTTGCCCAGCTTCAAGTTGAGGCGCTCGGCGATGATGGCTTCGCATTGGCTGTGTTTGCTACCGGGTTCCGCTTGCGGGTCGGCATTCAGCGTCAGGGTCAGCACGCCTTCGTTGCGGCCGCGCAACATTGCCAGCGCCCGGTGTGACGGGATGCGTTTCAAGGCCTCGTCGTGTTCAAAGTAATCGCGGAATTTGGCGCCCGCCTGCTCCTGTCCCGGGCTGACTCTCACTTCCATCTGTGCCCGCTGATTCATGTGCTCACGTACGGCGGCGATCACCTCGGCCTGTTCGGCAAACCGCTCCATTAAAATGGCGCGGGCGCCGTCCAGGGCGGCCTTGCTGGTGTCGATGCCAGCGTCGGCATTGAGGTAGTCGTTGGCGGTCTGTTGCGGATCCAGCTGGCGCTGGTTCAGCAGTGCATCCGCCAGCGGTTCCAGCCCGGCTTCCTTGGCGATCTGGCCCTTGGTGCGCCGCTTGGGCTTGTAGGGCAGATACAGATCTTCCAGCTCGGTCTTGCTGTCGGCGGCGCGGATCTTTGTAACCAGAGTTGTATCCAGCTTGCCTTGTTGGTCGATGCTTTGCAGAATCGTTTCACGGCGGGCATCCAGCTCCCGCAAGTAGTTCAGACGGCTATGCAGTTGCCGCAGCTGGGTATCATCCAGGCCGCCGGTCACCTCTTTACGGTAACGGGCGACGAAGGGCACGGTAGCACCGTCGTCCAGAAGGGCGATGGTGGCGTCCACCTGTTGAGTACGAACCTGGAGTTCCTGGGCGAGTCGTTGAGCGATGGTCTGCATAGCGAGTCAAATGGCCTTTGTCTGGTGTAGGTTGGAAATAAAAACCGACTGGCACCATAGCACACCCGGCAGGAATGTTGTGTCAGATTGAGGCGCAAAGGCTCAGGGGTTGATATCATTACAGTTCCTCGGATTGACCCGTTAAGAAATTGAAGCCAAATGAAAAAAGCCAATTTGATTACCCGTGAAGGCTGGAATCTTCTGGAGCAGGAGCTGAAGTACCTGTGGAAAGAGGAGCGCCCCAGGGTGACTCAGGCCGTACAGGAAGCGGCGGCACTGGGGGACCGATCTGAAAATGCCGAGTACATCTACGGCAAAAAGCGTCTGCGGGAGATCGACCGACGGGTGCGGTTTCTGTCCAAGCGGATGGAGGTGTTGCGCATAGTCGAGCCCGATGTCCGCCAGGAGGGCAAGGTGTTTTTCGGAGCCTGGGTGGAGTTGGAGTCCGAGGCCGGTGAGCACAGCCGATATCAGCTGGTGGGACCGGACGAATTTAATGTCAGCGAGGGTAAGGTGAGTATCGACTCGCCGCTGGCCAGAGCCTTGTTGGGCAAGCAGGTGGATGACGAGGTGATCGTTGCCACACCTGAAGGCGAACAGGTGTACTATATCAACGAAATACGCTATCGAGCAGCGGATTAAGGGAGAGGCGAATGAATCAGGAAACCTCCAAGGTACTGGTGGTGGACGATGACCTGCGGTTGCGTGGGTTGATCGAACGTTATCTGGGTGAGCAGGGCTATCAGGTGCGTGCGGCGGCCAACGCCGAACAGATGGATCGCCTGCTGGAGCGGGAGAATTTCCACCTGCTGGTGCTGGACCTGATGTTGCCTGGTGAAGATGGCCTCAGTATCTGCCGTCGTCTGCGCCAGTCCAACAATGAGATTCCCATCGTGATGTTGACCGCCAAAGGCGATGAAGTGGACCGCATCATTGGCCTGGAACTGGGGGCCGATGACTATCTGCCCAAGCCTTTTAATCCCCGTGAGTTGTTGGCACGGATTAAGGCGGTACTGCGCCGTCGCCCCGGCGAACTGCCCGGTGCCCCGTCTCAGCAGGAGCAGGAGGTGGTGTTTGGTGATTACCGTCTCAACCTGGCGACCCGGGAGATGTTTAAAGGCGATGAAGTGATTCCGCTGACCTCCGGTGAATTTGCGGTGCTCAAGGTGCTGGTGTCTCATCCCAGAGAGCCGATGAGTCGGGACAAACTGATGAACCAGGCCAGGGGCCGGGACTACAGTGCCCTGGAGCGATCCATTGATGTGCAGGTGTCGCGCCTGCGCCGGTTGATCGAAGATGACCCCAGTAACCCAAGATACATTCAGACCGTCTGGGGCCTGGGCTATGTCTTTGTTCCCGACGGCAGCTCGGCTAAGTAGCGCCAGCCGATGTTGACGCGACTGCTGCCCCGCAGCAATTTTGGTCAGACGGTGTTGCTGATTGGCTGCCTGCTGCTGATCAACCAACTGGTGTCCTATGTGTCGATGTCGATCTACGTGATTCGGCCATCGACGCAGCAGATCAACCAATTGCTGGCGCGTCAGGTGGAGCTGCTGTTTCGCGATCTGGAGCTGGATCGTACTCGGCTAACGGTGGTCGATGCGCTGCGGGACAAGCTGGAAGACGACGATTACATGGAGGTGTTCACCCAACCTGAGGCGCGCAAGAACGGCCTGAGCATGGCCCGGCGTTACTACGTGCTGTCGGATCAGATGTCCCAGTACCTGGGGGGCGATGCCGAAGTCCGCATCTCCGCCGGTGAGCAGTTCCTGATCTGGATTCGCCCGCCTCAGGCCCCGTCGGTGTGGCTGCGGGTCCCCCTGACCGGCTTCGATGAGTCGAAAATCTCTCCTCTGACTATTTACCTGATGGTGATCGGTGCCCTGTCGGTGGCCGGCGGTTGGTGGTTCGCCCGTCAACAGAGTCGTCCCCTGAGGCGGTTGCAACGGGCGGCGCTGGCGGTGTCGCGGGGGAAATTCCCGGATCCGCTGCCACTAAAGGGGCCGGCGGAAGTGGTGGCGGTGATCCAGGCATTCAACCAGATGTCCCGTTCCATGAAGCAGTTGGAAACCGACCGCCAGTTGCTGTTGGCCGGGGTGTCTCATGACCTGAGAACCCCACTGACCCGCATTCGTCTGGCCAGTGAGATGATGGGAGACCAGGACAGCTTCCTGAAAGAGGGCATCGAGCACGACATCGATGACATGAACCAGATCATCGATCAGTTCATCGAATTTGTGCGCGGCAATCCGGCGGAAGAGTTGACCGAACACAGTTTGGATCAGCTGCTGCAGGAGGCGGCACAGCAGGAGAGTCTGCGTCACACCGAGGTGAAGCTGGAATTGGGGCAGGTGCCGGCGATTCCGCTGCCGCTGGTGGCCATGAAACGGGTGCTGGCCAACCTGATTGAGAACGGCATTCGTTATGGTGGCGGCGACCTGAAATTGAGTTCTGGCTTTGATGACCAGTGGGTGTGGTTTTCGGTGGCCGACAACGGCCCAGGCATTCCACCCCAGAAAATAGAGGCGTTGTTTGAGCCCTTTACTCAGGGGGATACGGCGCGAGGGTCGGTGGGGTCAGGATTGGGCCTGGCGATCGTAAAACGCGTGGTGGATAGCGAAGGGGGCCGGGTAGAACTGGCCAATCGCAGCCATGGAGGATTGAAAGCGACAGTATGGTTACCTCGTTAATGCTGGCGGCCGCCCTGGCGGCGCCGACCACCCCCCAACTGCTGCCGCTACCGTCGGCGCTGGATGAGATCTCCGGCATCGCCTGGGACGGCCAACAGTTGTGGGCGCACAATGACAGTGGCGACAGTGCCCGACTGTTTCGTTTCTCTGCTGCGGGAGAGCCTCTGGGTCAGGTGCGCTTCAGCGGCGTTCGAGCCCGGGACTGGGAGGATGTGGCCAGCGATGGTGAGCACCTGTTTGTGGCGGACTGTGGCAACAATCGCGGCAACCGTGAGGATCTGACCATCTATCGGACGCCGATTCCCGAGGGCGATGGCCCGGTGAGTGCGATGCCGATCCATTTCAGCTTTGCCGAGCAGACCGACTTTAGCCGCAAGGGCTACACCCATAACTTTGACTGCGAAGCCCTGGTGGCCACCAGGGAGTCGCTGTGGGTGTTTTCTAAAAACTGGGGTAACGGTCGCTCGCGGGTGTATAAGTTGCCAAAAACTCCCGGCAGTTATCGAGTCGAGGCGCAGCAGTCTTTGCCGGTGTGGGGCTACATCAGCGCCGCCGACTGGCAGCCTCAGACGGGAAAGCTGGCCCTGTTGGGCTATCGTGGTGGCTTGGATTTCAATGCCTTCGTGTGGATTGCCGATCTGAACGAGCAGGGGGTCGACTGGGAGCACGCCAAGGAGTACCGGCCGGTCGCGGATGGCCAATGGGAAGCCCTGACCTGGGTTTCGCCGACGACCCTGTTATTGGGTAAGGAGTCCAGCGACGTCAGTGATGCCGGCTGGCAACTGTGGCAGCCACCGCAAGGGGCTGAGTGAGCTTAGAAGCACAAAAACAGGGCACCGAGGGGTGCCCTTTTTAATGGCTGCGAATCGAGATTATTCGTAGCTGATGGTGACCGTCAGGCCGGAGAAGGCACGATAGGCGCGAATGCCGACGTGCCAGGTGCCTGCAGACGGGTTGGAAGCCACGCAGGTTTCGTCATTGCCGTAGTCGTACGGGCGGCACTCGTAGTCACGGGTCGTCGGCTGGCTGCCAAAGCGGGTGTAGAGATCCGCATCGCCGCTGCCGCCGCTGGTGGTGACGGTCAAGGTGGTGGTGCCGGCAGGCACATCGACGCTGTAGAAGACCCAGTCCCGGCGGTCGGCAGAGACGTTCTCATGGATGATGGTGTCGCCATCCCCGTTACCGCCACCGGTGTCGCCCCCGGCCGCTGCTGCGACGGCGGCAGCGGAATCCACCAGGCCGACACCGCAGTTGGAACAGCCATCCGCCCGTGAGGTTGACTTAAGCAGGCTTTCTGCTTTGTCCGGAGTCATGCTGGGATCCGCTTCGTACATCAGCGCGACCAGGCCCGCCACGTGAGGGGCGGCCATGGAGGTGCCCTGAATGTAGTCGTAGTTGTCGGCACCCGGATTCAGGCTGCCGGCGTTGTAGGTGGACAGAACGCCGTTAGGGTCGCCAGCAAAGCTCATGGCGCCGCCGGGGGCGGACACATCCACCACGTTGCCGTAGTTGGAGTAGTAGGCGCGGTTGCCGTCACGGCCGAGGGCAGAGACGGTAATCACGCCGTCACAGTTCGCCGGGTTGTGGACACTGGCGTTTTCATTGGAGTTACCGGCGGCTACCACCACGGTGGCGCCGTTGGCTCGGGCGGTGTTGATGGCGGCTTGTGAGGTGGCGCTACAGGCTCCGCCGCCTCCCAGACTCATGTTGATGACGTCAGCAGGGTTGGCGTTGGCCGGAACTCCGGACACCGAGCCGCCAGATGCCCAGATGATGCCATCGGCGATGTCAGAGGTATAGCCGCCGCATTTACCCAGTACCCGTACCGGTACCACTTTGGCGCCGTAGGCGACACCGGTGACGCCTTGATTGTTATTGCCGACGGCGGCGACGGTACCGGCGACGTGAGTGCCGTGCCAGCTGCTGCCTTGATCGGAGGGCGGGTAGTTGTTGCCGCACTCGCCGGCCAGCACGTGGTCACCGGGATCCTGGGCGTCGCTGTCACGGCCGTCGCCGTCCACGGACACGAAGGTGTCGTTGATCATGTCGTAACCAGGCAGGATGTTGCCCACCAGATCGGCATGGGGACGGTAACCGGTGTCCAGTACGGCAACCACGGTGCCGGCACCGGTAACGCTGTCCCAGGCGGCGGGCAGGTTCATGCCGGCCGCCGCCTCATAATAGTGCCACTGATCGCTGTAGCGCGGATCGTTGGGCGTGGCCAGCGGCCGCAGGATCTGGTCAATCTCGATGGATTGGATGTTGTCATCGGCGCGCAGCATGGAATCCATCAGCTGACGAGCCTGGGTCTGATCCAGGCTCTCTTTGACGGCGAAGACGTGACGCTGGGCCAGTGCCATGCTGCGGACGAAGCGGATGTTGCTGCTCAGTTGGCTGCTAAGGACGTCGGCCTTCTGCTGCATCACCTTACCGCGCTCGGCGCTGCTCATGTTGGACATCAGCATGGGGCCGTTCAGATCCTGCTTATAGTGGACGATGAAGCGGGTTTGAGGGCCGGTGCCGGCGCGCTTGGCCAGCGCGTTGCTGGTGATGGTCAGTCCTGGCCCGGTAGCGGGTTCCCAGGCCAGAGCTGGAGTGCTCAGGGCTGCGGTCAGCGCGGCACTGAGGGCCAGCTTGGTAAAGGTCGTAGCTTGAGTCATGTTCATTCCCTTGATTGAAATAGTTGCGATCGTCAATGTTCGTCCTTCCCCATTGACTGCTCGAAAATTATCACCTGTGCATCTTTTGCTCAAACTGGCGTTTTGCCGATATCGAGGGTGCTGTAATCTCTGCTTTCCACTTGAATAGCCACTTAAAACAGAGGTTTAAACTGAGGTGGTGAGTCGGTGATCCGCAGCCGAAGGCGCTGCATCAAGGGCTGGCGGTGATGGGATAAAGTATTCAATTAAGCGGCTTTCCGTTGCTGATGTAAGCCAATGGCCATTGCCGTTGTAGTCAGCGGATCGGCCCAGCAGGCCGAATTTTTTTTACGGTGACACACAAAATGTAAAAAAGCCGCCCTCTATGGGGCGGCTCGGTGACGATATCTAAAGGTGTCAGCGTTTCGGACCGGCATCGATGATGGCTTGAGGCACGTCGTATTTGACAAAGTTCTCGCTAAACTCGGCCGCCAGCTTAGCGGCATAGCGATCGTATTCGTCCTGATCGGCCCAAGTGTTTCGGGGATTCAGCAGGCTGCTGTCGACGCCGCTGACCGCGACCGGTACCGACAGGTTCAACTGCGGCAGGTGCTCGGTCTTGGTGTCGGCCAGTTCCCCGGAGACAATGGCGTCGATGATGGCGCGGGTGGTGGGGATGTCAAACCGTTGCCCCTGACCGTAAGGCCCTCCGGTCCAGCCGGTATTCACCAGATACACCTTGGTATCGAAACTCTCAATCCGCTTCATCAGCAGCTGGGCGTACACGCCGGCGGCCCTGGGGAAGAATGGCGCGCCGAAGCAGGTGGAGAAGGTGGACTCGATGCCAGCGGAGGAACCCATCTCGGTTGAACCCACTTTGGCGGTGTATCCAGACAGGAAATGGTAGGCGGCGGCTTCTTTGCTGAGGCTGGAAACCGGCGGCAGAACGCCGGAGACGTCACAGGTGAGGAACACCACCGCGTTGGGCTCGGCGCCGCGGTTGGCGGCGATTCGGCGCTCGATGTGCTCCAGTGGGTAGGCCGCACGGCTGTTCTGGGTGAGGCGGTCATCGCCATAATCCGGGGTCCGCTGTGGTGTCAGTACCACGTTTTCCAGCACGGTACCGAAATGGATGGCGTCCCAGATGACCGGCTCATTCTTGGCCGACAGATCGATGCACTTGGCGTAACAGCCGCCCTCAATGTTGAACACCCCCCCCGGGGCCCAGCCGTGTTCATCATCGCCGATCAGAGCGCGCTTGGGGTCCGCCGACAGGGTGGTCTTTCCGGTGCCGGACAGACCGAAGAACAGGGTGGTGTCGCCGGTCTCGCCGACGTTGGCCGAGCAATGCATCGGCAGCACACCTTTGGCGGGCAGCAGGAAGTTCTGCACCGAAAACATCGACTTTTTCATCTCGCCGGCGTAGCGCATGCCGGCCAGCAGCACTTTGCGCTGAGCAAAGTTGATGATCACACAGCCGTCGGACTGGGTGCCGTCTCGTTGCGGTTGGCATTGAAAGCCCGGGGCGTTGTAGATCTGCCATTCCGGCTTATCAGACTGATTGTACTTCTTGGGCACAATGAACAGGTTGCGGGCAAACAGTTGTTGCCAGGCGGTTTCGGTAGTCACCCGTACCGGCAGGTAGTGTTCGGGGTCGGCGCCGACTTCCAGTTCAGACTGAAAACACTCCTTTTCGGCCAGATAGGCCTCCACCTGCAGCCACAAGGCATCGAATTTGTCGCTGTCGAACGGGCGGTTGACCTTGCCCCAGTCGATGTCGGCGTCGGTACTGGGTTCTCGAACGATGAAGCGGTCGTTGGGTGAGCGGCCGGTCCTGGTACCGGTTTCGACACAGAGGGCACCGTTGTCGGCGAGGACGCCCTCGCCACGTGCCAGTGCTTGCTCAACCAGTTCGCTGGTGGAGAGGTTGGGCAATACACGCATCCTGCATGTGGTCATACTGTTTTGACTCCTTGGCGCGATGGTCAGGCCATCAGCCTTATTCAATTTTTTTGGGGACTGGATTGAACATTTACTGTTCAATGAGGAGTGTAGCGAGGATGGGCGCAAAGATCGATGTTCGTGAGCGGGGTCACAGGGCGACCTGATGGTCGCCCTTATTCATTGATAGCGGGAATCTATCAGTGTTGTTGGTCAGACTGGGGGGCGCTGCCGGACCACAGCGCTTCCAGATCGATGCGATCGAAGCGGTAATTTTCGCCACAGTAGTCGCAATGGATGTTGATCTGACCCTGTTCCTCGACGATCTCCAGCAGCTCATCCTTGTGCAGGCTGGCCAGGGCGTTGAGGCTGCGCTGCTTGGAGCAGCCGCACTTGAAGCTGACGTCGGTGGCGTCAAACAGGCGCACCTGCTCCTGGTGGTAGAGGCGATGCAGTACCTGTTCTGCCTCCAGGCCAAACAGCTCGTCGGCTTTGACCGTGTCGGTCAGGGACTCCAGGTGCTCGAATTCCACATCCTGCTCTTTGTCGCTCTGAGGCAGGACCTGCAGCAGCATGCCGGCGGCGTTAACGCCATCGGCGTGCAGCCACAGTCGGGTCTTCAACTGCTCCGACTGGGCGAAGTACTGCTCCAGGCAGCCGGCGACGCTGTCTTCGCTGAGGCCGACGATGCCCTGATAGCGTTCGCCGTCGGTGGGGGTGATGGTGATCACCAGCTGGCCGGTGCCAATCAGCTCACGCAAGTCCTGCTGCTGCGGCTTCCCTTCCCAGCGAGCGATGGCGCGCAGTTGCTGGTTGTGATTGCCATTGACGGCCACCAGGCTGATGGGGCCGTTGCCCTGCAGTTGAACCGCAATTTCGCCTTCGAACTTCAGGATGGCGGTCAGCAGAGAGGTCGCGGCCAGCATTTCACCCATCAGGGTGGCGACCTGCTTGGGGTAGGGTTTGCCGGCCAGCATTTGCTGGTAGCTGTCTTGCAGCTGCACGATCTCACCACGGACGTCGGCTTGCTCGAACAGGTAGCGGTGTAATTTGTCTTGGCTCATGATGGTCTCTCGTTTACTGCTGTTTCAGCTTCATGATTTGGCGGCGTTGTTTTTTGTCGGGGCGAACCGAGGGGTTGGCCATTCCGGCTGCCAGGATGTGTCGAGATGTGGAGGCGGCCTGGCGTTTTTTCAAGCTTTGTTCGGTCTCAAGATACATTTCTTGAGCCAAAGGGGCGGATAACCGCTTCTCGGACAGGCCCTTTATTTCCACTTCTTTTTCATCATGCCCTTGCCATAGTTTTATCATTCCGCCGATAGAAACCTGACGACTGGGCTTGCATCTTTGGCCGTTATAGTGGACTTTTCCTCCACTGACCATTTCCTGGGCCAGAGCCCGGGTTTTGTAAAAACGTGCGGCCCACAGCCATTTATCCAGGCGGACAGCAGTAATTTCTGTATTGGTACGTTTTTTGGTCATGGTCAGTGTCAGATTATGAAAAGAGTGACATAACGGCAGTTTTTAAGATCAAAAACTGGGGAGGCCTCACAGCGTGATGCGGTCGCCAAAGGTAGCATAATTGGTCAAATTTGACCATTATTCGCCTATCTACTTTTATTGTCCAAGTATTATGCTTGTTCGTACGGCAGACCGTGGGTTAGCATGAATATTTGTGAAATTTCTTTCTAAATGAACTCGATAATGCTGCTGGCTGGATGAGTAAAGAGCACTAATAATATGGATTATCTGCAGCAAGGGCTTCACGGTCTTGCAAAACTGCCACAAGCGGCCATTGCCCGCGTTCTTACCCTGTTGTTGGCTGTCTATGCCATCTATATCGCGTCTCAGTTGACCTGGATGTTGGTGCCTGAGACTCAGGAACAGGCGGCGGTATGGCGACCGTCGGTGCAACAGTCCGGCCAGAGCGGGGCGTTGGACTTGACCCCGGTGCAACGGTTGTCGCTGTTCGGCGATGTTGATAAGAGTAAAGAATCCAGCAAACCTAAGCCGGTGGACACCAGCCTGATCACCGATGCTCCTAAAACCACCCTGCGCATTTTGTTGACCGGCCTGGTGGCCAGTTCCGAGCAGGAGCGCGGCATCGCGGTGATCGAAAGTGCCGGCAGCCAGGAAACCTATGGCATCGGTGACAAGATTAAGAGCACTTCGGCCAGCCTGCACGAAGTGTATGCCGATCGCGCCATTATTGTGAATCGCGGTCGCTACGAAACCCTGATGCTGGACGGCATCGAATACAGCAAAACCATCTCCGAAGAGACCAAGAGGCTGAAGACCCGTTCTTCCGAGCCGCGGACTCAGGATATGCGCAATAATAATAAGGTGTCGGCGCAACTGGACGCCGCCCGCACGGATCTGCTGACCGATCCCGGTAAGCTGACCGACTACATCTCAATCAGTCCGGTGAAAGCGGACGGTGGCCTGAAAGGTTATCGCCTGAATCCCGGTAAAGACCGCGCCCTGTTTACCGATGCCGGATTGAAATCCGGTGATCTGGCGGTGGCCATCAATGGATATGATCTCACCCAGATGTCGGAGGCGATGCAGTTACTGGCGGAGTTGCCGGAGCTGACGGAAATGGCCGTGATGGTGGAGCGTGAAGGTCAACTTACTGAAATTATGTTTAGCCTGCCCAACCAAAAATGATCGAGGCTATGGGGAATACAATGAAGACACACACACGCCGAACGCCTTGGATTCGCAATCGCATTGCTGCGGGTCTGATTGCCGGAGCTTCGATTTTTGCCATGGGTACGCCGGTGATGGCGGCTCAGTATGCGGCCAATTTTAAAGGGACAGACATTCAGGAATTTATCAATATTGTTGGTAAAAACCTGCAAAAAACCATCATCGTCGATCCGACGGTGCGCGGTAAAATCAATGTCCGCAGTTACGACCTGCTTAACGACGATCAGTATTACCAGTTCTTCCTCAGTGTGCTGCAGGTGTATGGCTACGCCGTGGTCGAAATGGACGGCGATATCATTAAGGTAATCAAGGGCAAAGACGCCAAGAACGCCAACATTCGCGTCGCGGACGAAGAACGCCCCGGTGCCGGCGACGAAATGGTGACCCGCATCGTGCCGCTGTACAACGTCGAAGCCAAACAGTTGGCACCGCTGCTGCGCCAGCTCAATGACAACAGCGGCGGCGGTAACGTCGTTAACTACGATCCTTCTAACGTACTGATGATCACCGGCCGTGCCGCGGTGGTGAACAAGCTGGTGGAGATCGTCAAGCGGGTCGATCTTCAGGGCGACACCAAGGTTCAGGTGGTGAAGCTGCAGTACGCCTCGGCGGCGGAGATGGTTCGCATCATCGATGCCTTGTACCGCAGTGGCGGCCAGCAAGGCAATGCCAGTGGCAGCATTCCCAAGGTGGTGGCCGATGAGCGCACCAACTCAGTGGTGGTCAGTGGCGACGAGAAGGCCCGCAAGCGGGCGGTGCAGTTGGTGCACTCACTGGATCAGGATATGCGCAACTCAGGGAACACCCAGGTGTTCTACCTTAAGTACGCCCAGGCGGAGGAGTTGCAAGAGGTGTTGTCCGGCTTTGCCGACAGCCTGGAGAAGGCCGACGAGGCCTCTAAGGGCAGCAGCCGTTCCGGCAGCAAGAGCCAAGGCATCACCATCATGGCCCACGCCGATTCCAATGCCCTGGTGATCAACGCCCAACCGGATCAGATGCAGGAGCTGTCGAGCGTGATTCGTCAGCTGGACATTCGCCGCGCCCAGGTGCTGGTGGAAGCGATCATCGTCGAGATCGCCGAAGGCGACGACATCGCCTTTGGGGTGCAGATGTACTCCGAGGCCGGTGGCCTGACGCAGTTTAACAATGGTACCGGCGTCACCATCGGTGAGATCGGTGCCGGCCTGTGGGATGCGCGCGATCAGCCAGGTAGCACGGTATGTACCGGTGTCGATGGCCAGAACTGTACCACCAACCCGGATACCGATGGCGATATCTCCACCCTGGCTGCGGCATTGGCCAAGGTCAACGGCATGGCCTGGGGTGTGCAGTTTGGTGACTTTGGGGCCTTGCTGCAGGCGGTGGCATCGGACACCAACTCCAACGTCCTGGCGACCCCGAGCATCACCACCCTGGACAACCAGGAAGCCAGCTTTATTGTCGGCGATGAGGTGCCGGTGATCACCGGTTCCGCTGCCAGCTCCGGCAACGACAACCCGTTCCAGACTGTAGAGCGCAAAGAGGTGGGCATCAAGCTGACCGTGCGGCCTCAGATCAACGAGGGTGACGCGGTGCAGATGGAGATCGTTCAGGAGACCTCCAACGTCAATGGCCGCACCTCGGTGGACGTGACCTTCGGTAAGCGTGAGCTGAAAACCACGGTTCTGGCGGATTCCGGCGAGACCATCGTCCTCGGTGGCTTGCTGAACGAAGACGTGCAGGAGAGTGTTTCCAAGGTGCCTTGGCTCGGTGACATCCCGTATCTGGGGGCGCTGTTTACCTCCACCAGCTCCAAGAAGACCAAGCGCAACCTGATGATCTTCATCAAGCCGACCATCATCCGTGATGGGGTCACCATGAATGGCCTGTCCGGTCGCAAGTACAACTACATCCGCGCCGAGCAGTTGGCTCAGGATGAAGAGGGCGTGGCACTGATGCCGTACACTCAGGTACCGGTATTGCCAGAATGGGTTCAGCCTCAGAACCTGACCCCGGAAGCCAAGGCGATTCTGGACAACTACCAGAATGGCAATGACATGAATACGCCGATTCGTGATGACAGTGGCTGGATGAACGAGCAACTGGATAGCCTCAAGAAAGACAAGACCAATGGCCTGGGCACCGACGTGCCGCCGGTCAAGGAGTAATCCATGAGTGAGTCGACCCACAATGACGCACTCGAGCAGGCTTTAGAGCAGGCGGAACTGGACACCGAAGCGGTGGCGGCGGATGTCGACACCGACGACGAGCTGGACGCGGGTGGTCAGCGCCTGCCGTTTGCCTTTGCCCGCCGTTTCAGCCTGGTGCTGGATGAGCTGGAGTCCGGCGAGCTGGTGCTCAGCTATGGACCGGATTGCACGCCCAAGGCGATGCTGGAGGCCCGCCGCATTGCCGGTGGCGTCATCAAGCTGCAACCCTTGGATCAGACCGCCTTCGAGCTGAAGCTGACCGAGGTGTACCAGCAGGACAGCTCCGAAGCCCAGCAGCTGATGGAAGACATCGGCAAGGACGATGATCTGACCTCGTTGGCGGATGAGCTGCCGGAAACCGAAGACCTGTTGGATGCCGAAGACGATGCGCCGATCATTCGGCTGATCAACGCCCTGCTGTCGGAAGCGATCAAGGTTGGTGCGTCGGACATTCACGTCGAAACCTACGAGAAAGAGTTGGTGGTGCGGTTCCGCGTCGACGGGGTGCTGCGTGAAGTGCTGAAACAACAGCGCAAGATCAGCTCGTTGCTGGTGTCGCGAATCAAGGTAATGGCTCGTCTCGACATCGCCGAGAAGCGGGTGCCTCAGGATGGTCGTATCTCGTTGCGCATCGGCGGCCGGGCCGTGGATGTGCGGGTGTCTACCATGCCTGGCTCTCGCGGTGAGCGGGTGGTGCTGCGTCTGTTGGACAAGAACCAGGCGATGCTGAATCTCAAACAACTGGGGATGAGCAAGCCGATTCGGGATCAGTTCGATGAATTGATCCGCAAGCCTCACGGCATTTTGCTGGTCACCGGCCCCACCGGCTCTGGTAAGTCCACCACCCTGTATGCCGGTCTGACCGAAATCAACAGCCGCGACCGCAACATCCTGACCGTCGAAGATCCCATCGAATACGAAATCGAGGGCATCGGCCAGACTCAGGTGAATACCAAAGTTGACATGACCTTTGCCCGCGGCCTGAGGGCGATTCTGCGTCAGGATCCGGACGTGGTGATGGTGGGTGAGATTCGGGACTTGGAAACGGGTTCCATTGCGGTTCAGGCGTCTCTGACCGGTCACCTGGTGATGTCGACGCTGCACACCAACACCGCCGCCGGTGCCATTACCCGATTGCAGGACATGGGGGTGGAGCCGTTCCTGGTGTCCTCTTCGTTGCTGGGCGTATTGGCGCAGCGATTGATCCGGACTCTGTGCAAAGAGTGTAAGCAGCCCCATGAAACCAATGCCCGTGAGATGGATCTGCTGGGGCTGTCTCAGCCAGCCACCATCTATCGAGCCTGTGGCTGTGACGCCTGTAACCAGACCGGTTACCGGGGTCGGACCGGTATCCATGAATTGCTGGTGGTGGACGACGCCATCCGCGAATTGATTCATGGTGGCCGCGGTGAACTGGCCATCGAGAAATACGTCCGCCAGTCGGTGCCGTCCATTCGCGCCGACGGTTGCTTTAAAGTGCTTGAGGGCCAGACCACCTTGGAAGAGGTGCTTCGGGTCACTCGGGAGGAGTAAAGCATGGCGGCGTTTGAATATAAGGCCATGGACAGCCGTGGCCGGCAGGTGAAAGGGGTAATCGAAGCCGATACCGCCCGCCAGGCCCGCAGTCAGCTGCGTGAAAAGCAGTTGGTGCCACTGGACATTCAGGTGGCCGCGGCTCGGGAAAAGAGCAAGCAGACGGCTTCCTTCACCTTGTTTAAACACAAGCTGTCCACGTCGGACCTGGCGATGCTGACGCGGCAACTGTCGACGCTGGTGGCCGGTGGCCTGCCCATTGAAGAGGCGCTGAAGGCGGTTGCCGAACAGAGTGAGCAGCCGAAAACCAAAAGCATGGTGATGTCGGTGCGCTCCAAGGTGGTGGAGGGTTACTCGCTGGCCGAGTCGATGCGTGAATTTCCCCACATCTTCGACGAGTTGTATGTGGCCATGGTGGCCTCCGGTGAGAAATCCGGTCACCTGGAAGTGGTGCTGGAGCGGTTGGCCGACTACAAGGAGCGGCAGCAGGAACTCAATTCCAAACTGATTCAGGCCATGGTCTACCCCATCATCCTGACTCTGGTGGCCATCGGCGTGGTGTCTTTCCTGTTGGTGGCGGTGGTGCCTCAGGTGGTAGAGCAGTTCAGCTCCATGGGCCAGTCGCTGCCGTGGACCACTCAGCTGTTGATCGATTCCTCGGAATTTTTACAGAACTGGGGCCTCTATATACTAGGGGTGATCCTGGTGGCGGTGATCGGCTTTAAGCAGTCGCTGCGCAATCGGGACCTGAAGGTGAAATGGCATACTACGGTGTTGAAATTGCCGGTGGTAGGCCGGGTCGCCCGCGGCCTGAATACCGCCCGCTTCGCCCGGACCCTGAGCACCCTGTCGGCGTCGGGGGTGCCGTTGCTGGAAGCGATGAGCATCGCTTCGGACGTGTTGCTGAACCTTAGGGTGCGCGACGCCGTTGCCGAAGCCACCACCAAGGTTCGTGAAGGGGCCAGCCTGCGCGCCTCCCTGCAGCACACCAAGCTGTTTCCGCCGATGATGTTGCATATGATTGCCTCCGGTGAGAAATCCGGTGAGCTGGACAACATGCTGGCTCGAGCCGCCGACAACCAGGACCGGGAGTTTGAAACTCTGGTCAGTGTGGCTCTGGCGGTGTTGCAGCCGTTGATCGTGGTGACCATGGCCGGCGTGGTGCTGTTTATTGTGGTGTCCATCATGCAACCGATGATGGCAATGAATACCCTAATTTAATTACGTCTTTAGAGGTCAGAAATGAGAAACAAACATAACCGTCAACGCGGTTTTACCCTGCTGGAAGTGATGGTGGTACTGGTGATCATCGGCATTATGGCGTCGATGATTGCCCCCAACCTGATGGGCTCCAAGGACAAGGCTGACATTCAGAAGGCGGTGGCGGACATCGTGTCGCTGGAAAACGCCATGGACATGTACCGCCTGGACAACAACATCTACCCCACCACCGAGCAGGGAGTGACCGCGTTGGTGAACCGCCCCAACTTCTCCCCGGAGCCGCGCAGCTACCGTGAAGGTGGTTACATCAAGCGTTTGCCTAAGGATCCCTGGGGCAACGATTACGTGTTGCTGAGTCCAGGTGAGAAAGGTCGCTTTGACCTGTGCTCTGCCGGTCCGGACTTCCAGCTCGGTTCTGAAGATGACATCTGCAACTGGAACCTGACGGACTACCAGTAATGCGGATCTCGCCTCGGCACCAGTCGGGATTTACCCTGCTGGAGATCATGTTAGTGCTGGTGCTGATTGGGGTGGCCGCTATGTCGGTGACCCTGACGGTGGGCGGCGATCCACGCCAGGAGGCGTTGGATAAGGCCGCCAATGAGTTTGCTTCTGTGGTGTCCATGGCTCTGGAGGAGTCGGTGTTGTCCGGTCAGGAAGTGGGCGTGGTGGTGGAAGAGGATCACTATTTCTTTGCCCGCTTCAATGTCGATAAAGACGACTGGGAACCGCTGCAGGCGGAACGCCTGTACCGGGAGCGGCAGATGCCGGAAGGGGTGCTATTGAGCCTGTCTATTGAAGGCATGCCGCTGGCACAGTCCGATGAAGAGGATGAGAGCGAGTTCGGCTTGGATGAATCGCTGTTTGAAAAATCGGACGAGGAGAAGAAAAACAATCCTGAGCCGCAATTGTTGATCCTGCCCTCCGGGGAGATCACCCCATTCTCCCTCCAGTTTGAAGACGACACGGTGCGTCCCACCCTGATGATTGAACTGGAAGGCAATGCCATCGGTGACATCGTGCGCCTGGAGGAGGAGCAGTGAAGCACCGCGGCTTTACCCTGTTGGAGGTGATGGTGGCCCTGGCGGTATTTGCCATGGCCGCGATTGCGGTGGTCAAGAGCGCCGGTGAGCAACTGGCGGCGGTGCCGATACTGCGAGAGAAAACGTTTGCCACCTTTGTGGCTCACAACCGCATGGTGGATGCGCGGTTGGAATCGGCGTTCCCCGAGCTGGGTAACAGTAAAAAAGGCCGGGTGGAACTGGCAGACCAGCAGTGGTACTGGCGCCAGGAAGTGATCAAGACCGGTGACGAGGAGTTCCGGGCCATTCGAGTTAAAGTCAGCCTGGATCCTGGTTTTGACCCCATCATCAGCGAGGTGACCACCTATGTGGCCAAACCGGACTAAGGTCTCCGGCTTTACCCTGCTGGAGATGCTGTTGGCGATGGCGATCTTTGCCCTGCTTGGGGTGGCCACGGCCGGGGTGTTGACCAATGTGCTGTCGGTGAATGAAACCAGCGAGACTCACCATCTGCGGCTAAAGCAGGTTCAGCGGGCCATGTCACTGATGCAAAGGGATTTTGAGCAGATGGTCATGCGTCCGGTCCGCGGCGAAGGCGCCGAGCCCAGCGATTCTAACTATCAGTTTGGCGATGGCTGGATCGACTCCGATGCCGATGGCATCAGTTTTTACCGATTGGGGTGGCTCAACCCCAGAGGCCAGCTGCCACGAGGCACCTTGCAGCAAGTGGGGTACCGGTTGCAGGAGAATCAACTGCAGCGGTTGCATCACATCTATCCGGATCCCATCGAGGGAGACGATCCCCAGGAGCTGGTGTTGCTGGACAAGGTGGTGGATCTGAAATTTGCCTTCTATGTGGACGACAAATGGCAGACCAAACTCAATGGCAGCCCGCTGGCCCGGGCGGTGTCGGTAAAGATGGAGTTGGAAGATTTTGGCGAAGTGGAGCGTCGTTTCCTGCTGCCGGATGGCGTCGGCAGTGCGCAGAATGACGACAGTAACGGCGGCAATAATAACGGTGGCAACAACGGCGGCAGTAATGGCGGCGATAACGGTGATAACAACTCCGGCGGCAACGAGGAGGGCAACTGAGGGTGAAACGACAACAGGGCATCGCCCTTCTCACCGTGTTGCTGGTGTTGGCCGTGATGACCACCATCGCCGCTTCGTTCAGCGAACGCAGCCGATTGGCGGTGCGACGCACGGTCAACCATAACCAGTATGAGCAGGCCTATTGGTTTGCCCTGTCGGCGGAGGAGTTGGCCAAGCGAGCGCTGAAGCAGGATATGGAAGACGCCGACGGCACCGTCCACCTGCAGCAGTATTGGGCCACCGCCGATGTGATCTACCCGGTCGAGGGCGGTCAGATCATCGGTCACCTGGATGACATGCGCAGCTGTTTTAACATCAATGCGTTGTCTCAGGGGTTAACCGACGACGAGAAAAAGGCCAATCCGAACCAGAAGCCGATGGTGCAGAAGCAGTTTCAGGCGATGTTGGAAGACATCGGGTTTGATCTCTACATGGCGGAGATGGCGGCGGAGCGACTGCACGATTACCTGGATGCGGATGATCGTACTCAGGGCAGCTATGGTGCCGAAGACGCGGACTACGAAGCGCGGGAAGTGCCTTACCGTGCCGCCAACCAGCCAATGTGGCACCACAGCGAGATGCGGGCGGTACTGGGGATCAGCCAGCCGATGTACAAAGCACTCAAGGATTACGTGTGCGTGATCCCCGGGGATTCGACTCAGATCGTCAACGTTAACACCGTGCCGGTAGAACGGGCGTCGTTGCTGGTGGGCATGTTCAATGGTGAGCTGAGTCGTTCACAAGTGGAAGATTTGATTGGCAACCGTCCCCAGGACGGTTGGGAAAGCATTGACAAGTTTTGGGAAGAATCGGCGGTGCAGGGTGTCAAGCTGGATGACAAAGCCAAGAGCAGCTTTGTGGTCGACAGCAGTCATTTTCGATTCCGTGGCGCCGCCAAGGTGGATAACACCATCTTTCGGCTTGAGAGTATTTTACAGCGGTCGGGAGGCACCCAGTTTGTGGTGTTGACCCGACAGTATGGAGGCCAACAGTGAGCGAACGATTAGTGGTGCGTCTGGGCGAGCGTGCCGATGCGCCCATTAGCTGGATAACCTGGTCAGAGGAGCAGCAGGCGGTCATTGGATCCGGGGTGTTGCGCAATGCCTCGGCTCTGTCCAGCCTGACTGAGCGAGCCGGCGGTCGGCCGGTGGATGTATTGGTGGACTCCAGTGCCTTGACCCTGACTCAGGTGACCCTGCCAGCCAAGATGGCCCGTCAGGCCATTAAGGGTCTGCCGTTTATGCTGGAGGATGAGCTGGCCGAAGACGTGGATAAGCTCCATTTTGTCACCGGCGAGCGTGACGGTGACGAGTTGGCGGTCAGCGTGGTCAGTCATCAGCAGATGGCGACCTGGTTAAACTGGCTCGGCGATGCCGAACTGGTGCCGAATCGCATCGTGCCGGACGTGCTGGCCCTGCCGTGTCCCTCTGCCTGCAGCGGTGCAGTGATGCAGTTGGAACAGCAATGGCTGTGCCGATTTGGCCTGGGGGGCAGTTGCATCGATCTGGACTGGTTGCCGATGGTGGCCGCCGAACATGCAGATACCGAGCAGCCGACGGCCATCGCCACCTTTACCCCGGCACCGGCGGCCATCGACGGCATCGACTGGCAATATCAGCAGTTGGAACTGCCGATGCAGGTATTGGCTCAGGGTATGGCCCAGTCGCGTTGCAACCTGCTCAGCGGTGAGTACGCCCCCAAGCGTGAATATGGCCGGGTCTGGCAGATCTGGGGCAAGGTAGCGGCGGTGGCGGCGGTGACCCTGTTATTGTCCATTGCCTATCAGGGCATGCAGTGGTATCAGCTCGACAGTAAGCGGGCGGCGGTCCGGGCCGAGTCCGATGCCATCTACAAGCGACTGTTCCCCAACGAGCGGGTGAACGCGGCGCTGCATCCAAGTCAGCTGATGGCGTCTAAGGTGCGCTCCCTGGGCGGTGGCAGTCAAAAGGGGCAGCTGCTGACCATGTTTGTGCAGTTGCAACCGGCCTTTGCCGCCATTCCCGATCTGAAGCCGGTGTCGCTGCGCTACAACGCCGATCGTGGCGAGATCAGGTTGCAGGTCAATGCCAAGAGTTTCGCTCAGTTTGAACAGTTTCAGCAGCACGCCGGTGGCCAGTTTGTGGTGGAAACCGGGGCGATGAACAATGAGGAGCAGGGGGTCAGTGGCGCCCTGACGGTGAGGACACGATGATGGCAGCAGTGAAACTCTGGTGGAGTAAATTGAATCCCCGTGAGCGGCAGATGCTGACTCTGGCGGCGCCGTTTCTGGTGGTCGGGCTGTTCTATTGGATGGTCTGGCAACCTCTGGGCAGCGCGGTGACTCAGGCCGAGCGCGGTCTCAAATCGGAGCAGGCCAAACTGGCCAGCCTGAAGGCCGATGCCAGTCGTTACCTGAATCAAAAGTCCGGCAGTGGCACCCAGGCGCGAGGCAGCCTGAGCCAGTTGGCTACCGAGAGTGCCAGACAGTTTGCCTTGTCCATCGATCGCATGCAGCCCCAGGGCGACAAGTTGCAGGTGTGGCTGGATGAGAGCAGTTTTGATGGTTTGTTGAATTGGTTGTCCTTCCTGTCTGAGCAAGGGGTACGGGTGGAAGCACTGGATCTGTCCAGAGCCGATACCAATGGCAAGGTAGAAGTTCGGCGCTTACAGCTGGTGAAGGGGTAACATGCGTTTTGTAAAATATGGCGTCGCCGCACTGGCGTTGTACATTGTGTTCCTGGTGATTACGGTGCCGGTCTCCGTGGTCTGGCAGTGGGCGCCCAAACCCAAAGGGGTGCAGGTGCAGGGGCTGGACGGCAGCCTGTGGCAGGGCCGGGCTGCAACCCTGACGGTGTCGGGACGCACCCTGGAAAACCTCAGTTGGAACGTGGCTCCCTGGTCACTGCTGCAAGGGAAAGTGGAAGCGGCGGTGTCGGTGAATGGCGCAATCAGTGGTCGCGGTACCGTGGCTTATGGCCTGTCTGGACTGGAGGTACAAGGCCTGCGTTTGGACAGTCCGGTTTCGGTGCTGGTGGGCAAACGACGGTTGCCGTTTCGAACCCAGGTGGCGGGTGACATCAACCTCAACCTGGCCGATGCTGCCCAGGGGCAGCCTTGGTGTGAGCGCCTCGATGGCCGCTTGATGGTCCAGCAGTTGGATGTGAATAATCAGTTCGGCCAGTTTCCTCTGGGCAACCTCAGCAGTAAGCTTAGCTGTCAGCAGGGCAATCTGATGTTGACCATGACCGAGCAGGACAATCGCATTGGCGTCTCCGGAACCGCCATGTTGAAAGCCAACATGCAGGTCGAGCTGGATGCTCGAATTCGGGCAACCGACAGTCAACCGGAAGCACTGACCAAGTCTCTGGGTTTTCTGGGTCAGGCGGATGCCAGTGGCGCTTATCCGCTGCAGTACTCGGGTCGCATCCCCGGGTTTTAGGTCGGGTTTGTCACTACAGGGTCGCTTCGGCGGCCCTTTTTATTATGTGACCAATATCAAATCGGCAGGCGAATGTGTATGCTAATCCCATACGCAACCCTGAATCCTGGAATCCATGAGTTCGCAACAAAAACCGCAGATTATCCACACCGAACTGGTGGCCAAGAGCCGATTGTTTCGGGTCGAGCAGGTCCATCTCAAATTCAGTAATGGCGTCGAGCGCGTGTATGAGCGGATGCAGGGCGGATCCCGTGGCGCGGTAATGGTGGTGCCGATGCTGGATGAGCACACCGTGTTGCTGGTCAAGGAGTACGCCGTTGGCACCGAGACCTATGAACTGGGTTTTGTGAAGGGGCTGATTGATCCTGGCGAAGATGCGCTGCAGGCCGCCAACCGTGAACTGCAGGAGGAGGCCGGTTTTCAAGCCGAACGGCTGACGCCACTGATGGAAGTGGCCTTAGCGCCTGGTTACTTTTCAAGCAAAATGAATATCTTGCTCGCTCAAGGACTGACGCCCAGCAAGTTAGAAGGGGATGAGCCTGAACCGCTGGAACTGGTGCCCTGGCCCATTGCCGATCTGGACGGGTTGTTGGCGCGCGCGGATTTCTCCGAATCCCGAGCGATCAGCGCCTTGTTTTTAGCGAGAAAAGCGCTGAAACTTAGTTAGAGATTTGCCGCGGTAGGTAGAGGTTGTGGAAAGAGATAACACGCTGTTAGAACCCGTCATTGAGATTGCGCGTCAGGCTGGCGAGCAGATTCGAACGATTTACGAACACGGTCATTATCAAGAGATCACCAAATCCGACAACACCCCGGTGACCAGCGCCGACCTTGCCGCCCATGAGCTGATCGTGGCGGCCCTGACCAAACTGGCGCCGGAGATTCCGATCCTGTCGGAGGAAGACGCCGACATTCCATTGAGTGACCGCCAAGGCTGGGGGCGTTACTGGTTGATCGATCCTCTCGATGGCACTCAGGAGTTTATCGCTGGCAGTGGCGACTTCGCGGTAAACATCGCCCTGATTGACAATCACGTGCCGGTGATGGGGGTGGTGTACGCGCCGATCTCCAAGGTGTGCTACTTTGCCGTGCAAGGTATGGGAGCGTTTAAGCGCGCCAATGGCGTTAACAGCGCCATTCACAGTCGTGAGGCCTCTCAGGTTGATAAGGAGATGGTGATCGCCGTCAGTCGCCGTCAGCGTCTGGAAGCGGTAACCGATCTGCTGGAGCCCGGACGCAATTACCGCTTTGTGCCCTTTGGCAGCGCATCGCTGAAGAGTTGTATGGTGGCCGAAGGGGAAGCGGACGTGTATTTGCGCCTGGGGCCGACCGGCGAGTGGGACACCGGGGCATCGCAGTGCATTGTCGAGCAGGCCGGCGGCCGGATTCTGGATATCGATTTGCAGCCATTGTCCTACAATGAGCGCGAGAGCCTGGAAAATCCCAACTATCTGGTTATGGGGGCACCAACGCTACCCTGGCGAGAGATACTGCAGCACGGATAAAAAAACGGCCCTCGGGGCCGTTTTTTTGTTACTGGTGCCTGGCCTTGTGATCCAGCCATTGGTGGACAGCCTGATGGTCTCCCTGGAAGACCACCCGTTGGCGTCGTTTCTCCAGTTGATGACGGTACATGGGGTCGTAGTAATCCTGCAGCAGAGAGTCGATCCATTGTCGGTGACCGTCCATATCGCCACTGGGCTGACGCTGCAGCGCCAACTCCATGACGCCGCGAAGTTGGCGGTATTTTTGATCGCCCAGACGTTTTTGTATTCGGTCCAGTGCGCCCAGCAGATGGTTCTGGAAGTTGGCGTAACCAAGTTCCTGGCCGTCCCTGTCGATGAAGGCCGTGGCCATGTCGGTGACATAATCACGCAAAATTCGTTCGATGCGGTCGTGGTGTGACACTTCCAGCAGTACCAGTGGCGCTGCCTGCATGCGCTCGTGCATCTCCAGGGGTAACGACACTCGGCCGATAAGACGGCTCTCATCCTCCAGCACCAATTGACGGTGGTGTTGCTGATGCTGCATCAGCGCCACCGCGAGGGCGTTTTCAAAATTGATCTGCACCGGTTGTTCGGTGATTTGACGGCCAAAGCTGGAACCCCGGTGGTTGGCCAACCCCTCCAGATCCACCATATCCTGGCGACACTTTAGGAAGTCGGTCTTACCGCAACCGGTCATGCCACCGATGATCCACATCGGCGTGTGCGCGGTGATGGTGTCAGTCTGGGTCATCAGGAAGCTGCGCATCGCCTTGTAGCCGCCCTCAATATAGGGGCGCTGGTGTCCGGCTTCGGCAATCCATTCCTGGCTCAGCTGGCTTCTGAGACCGCCGCGAAAGCAATACAGGTAGGCATCCGGGTGGCACTCAATGAACTCTCGCCAGGCGTGTTGTCGCTGAGCCTTGACCTTGCCATGAACCAGTTTATGGCCCAGTTCAATCGCCGCCATTTGACCCTGTTTCTTGTAACAGGTGCCTACGGCGGCGCGCTCTTGGTCGGTCATTAGAGGCAGGTTGACGCTGTTGGGGAAGGCGCCTTTGGCAAACTCCACCGGCGATCGCAGATCGATCAGCGGACGGTCGGAGAGCAGGATGTCACGGTAGTGTTCGGCACTGACGGTGGCCATTATTCAGTTACCTCGATGCGGCCTTCACCCTGGGGCTCGGCCAGGGTGCCGATGGGGTGCAGGGGCAGATTGGCGGCAGCCAGCAGGGCTTCGACCTGGGCAATCGCCTTAGGGTCCACCGCAATCAGCAGGCCACCGGAGGTTTGGGGGTCGCACATCAGGGTGCGGCTGCGCGGGTCCAGGGTCGGCAGTTTGTGGCCGTAACTGTCGAAATTGCGACCGGCACCGCCAGGGACGCAGCCCTGAGCCAGGTAGTGGTCGACCTGATCCAGCAGTGGCAATTTGGACAGAGACACCCGGGCTTTGAGGTTGGCGCCTTCGCACAGTTCGATCAGGTGGCCGGCCAGGCCAAAACCGGTGACGTCGGTCATGGCGCAGACACCGTCGATCTGTGCCAACTCGGCACCGATGGTGTTGAGCTGGCACATGGCTTCCACGGCGATGCCGTCGTGCTCTGGTGCCAGTTTCTTCTGTTTCTGAGCCGTGGTCAGAATGCCGACGCCCAGGGGTTTGGTCAGGTACAGGGTGCTGCCTGCGGTGGCAGTGTCGTTACGCTTAAGCTGGGACAGGGGCACCTGCCCGGTGACCGCCAGACCGAAAATCGGCTCTGGGGCGTCGATGGAATGGCCTCCGGCCAACATGATGCCGGCGTCGCGACAGGCGGCGCGGCCGCCTTCAATCACCTGTTGCCCCACCTCGGCTGGCAACAGGTTGACTGGCCAGCCGAAAATGGCGATGGCCATGATGGGTCGACCGCCCATGGCATAGATGTCGCTAATGGCATTGGTGGCGGCGATGCGGCCAAAGGTGAAGGGGTCATCGACGATGGGCATGAAGAAGTCGGTGGTGCTGATGATGCCTGTGGTGCCGTCGAGATCGTAGACGGCGGCGTCATCGCGGCTGGCATTGCCGACCACCAGACGCTGGTCATCAAAGGGCGTCAACTGACTGGCCAGTAAGGTATCCAATACCTTCGGGGAGATCTTGCATCCGCATCCCGCGCCGTGGCTGTATTCCGTCAGTTTGATGGGAGTGGTCATCGTCGTTCGCCTGTTTCGGTTTTGGTGGAAATGGCACTGATGATACCCCATGCGAAGGCCAAGGGAATCCATGTTGGCGCAGATTCTCACGATTAAATTCGATTGTTATTGCTTTCTTACTCTTGCTCAAATTACTTAGGTGCTGGATTTTAAAGGGAAATCGGTTTCCCGGTAAACATTTTCATCACAAATGCGCATCATTTATGTCCTTGATTTTATTCATGTTTGGTCGTAATTTGAGCGACTGTTCCATTAATCCAGTCAAGAGATCCCCGATGAATTTGAAACCCATGTTAGCGGTGACCACGGCGCTGTGGCTCAGTGCTTGCGGTGATTCCAGCGGCACCAATGATTTCAACGATACCATCCGCTTTGCCACCTACCATGCCGATATGGAGTTTTCCGATTACAACCAGGCGTTGAGTGAAACCGGCAGCGGCAACGAGCAGCGTCTGCAGAATGTGGCCGAAGTGATTCAACGGGCCAAGCCGGATGTGCTGCTGCTGACCGGGTTCTCCGGTGCCGACGGACTCGGCGGTGAAGAGTATCGCAAGCGGGCTCTGGAGCTGTTTGTCAGTGAGTATCTGAATCAGGCACAGGATCCGGACCTGGAGCCGGTCAGCTACCCCTATCTGTACCTGGCCACCAGTAACTCCGGCATTCCGGTGCTCGATGATCTGAATAAAGATGGCTCGGCGCCGGGCACCCTGCCGTTCGACGCCAAAGGCTATGGTCACTATGCCGGTGAGAAGAGTTTTGCGCTGCTGTCCCGCTATGCGCTGGATGAAAACAACGTTCGTACCTACCGGCAGCTGGAGTGGAAAAAGGTGCCGACCGCCGATGGTCAGCAGAAGCCTCAGGACGGCAGTGGCAATGATTGGTTTGCCACCGACACCTGGAACAGCCTGCCATTGATGGACACCAACTTTGTCGACATCCCCATGAGACTGCCAGACGGTCGCATGGTGCAGCTACTGACAACCTACCTGGGAGAGCCGGCGGAGGTGGACGCTTCTAACCGAGCCTACATGCGTAATCGCGCCCAGGTGGAGTTTGTGGCCGATTACATCAGTCAGGATAACAACAACTACATCGTCAATGACGATGATAACAACCGTCGCATCACCGGGGGCTACGACAGCAGCCGTCCTTTCGTGTTGATGGGTAACTTCTACAACGATCATGAGGGGGCCTGGGCCCTGGGCGCCGATGGTACCCCCAGCTACCGTGCCGATTCCAGCGCCATGCGGACTCTGGTCAACTCCAGCACCCTGCACCGCTTTACCGGGGTGAACTGGGAGGCCCCCACCAGTGCTGCCGGGGTCGATTATGCCCAAACCACGGCTAGTACCCACAGTATGCCTGGCATCATTACTGGCCTGAATGCGCTGCGTAACGACTACATCATGTTGGAGCAGCAACTGAAGTTTGTTGATCAGGGTATCGTCTGGGCTCAGCTCGGCGACGACGGCGAGGCGCTGTTCTATCGGGACAATGGTCAGGGGCAGATGGTGAACGATCCCCAGGCCAGTTCCTCTCACCGTTTGGTGTGGATGGACGTCAGTTTTAGTCAGTAGACCAGAGCCACCCATTGCACAGGGTCAGCCAGCGGCTGGCCCTGTTTGTTTTTGGCTGCGGTTAATGAAGTCCCGCCAGTGGCTCAGTACCCGCTCGGGGGCTTCCAGCTGTGGGTAGTGGCCGACCCGATCCAGTTCGCTGATGTCGGCATCGGCGATCAGCTGCCGATAGCGTTGCACCAGAGTGTGGCCCGAGATGGGATCCTGAGTGCCATCGATCAGCTTCAGCGGTACCTGTGTGTCCACCAGCGCCTGGGTCCAGCGTTGCTGGTGCTGTCGGCGCTGAGCCATGTAATCCAGAATCGATGGCATCACTCGCCGCCCCTGATTGAACAGCAGCAATTGCCACAGGGTGTCCAGTTCGGTTGTGGTGGGTTTCTGATCACCCCAGATGCGATTAAGGCTGGCGTCAAAACGGCGTCGGCCGAGAAACCGTATCAACAGCGGCCCCAGCGGTGAGGCCAGCAACGTCTGAATCTTCAGCGGCCGGTGGGCGTCGGCAAACAGGCCGCCATTGAGGAAACAGCAACTGAGCCAGCGGTCCGGGTCGATGGCCAGCAGTTCCTGGGCCACGCTGTCGCCGTAATCGTGGGCCAGGATGTGCGCCTTGTCTATGGACAACTGCTGCAGCAGAGCTTGCCAATCCCGAGCCTGATCGACGATGCGATAGCGATGGGGGTGCGGCTTGTCACTGAGGCCAAAGCCCAGCATGTCCATGGCGATGACCCGGTAGTCCCGGCTCAACTGCGGCAGCAGAGGGTGCCAGTCCCAACTGGCGGAGGGAAAGCCATGGATCAAAAGCAGGACCGGCCCCTGGCCTTGATCCAGATAGAAGCGCCGGTATCCGCCCTGATGGAACCAGCGGCCCTGCTGTTGCCACTGCTGCAGTGTCATGGCTGCATCAGCCGTTGGCCAGTGTGGCCGTTGCCAGTTGTTGCCGCAGTTTCAGCCATTGCTGCTGCTGTTCCTGCAGACACTGCTTCATCTCTTTCAACTGCGACTTGGCACTGCTGTCAAGATGCTGTCGCTTCTCTTTCAGCGTCTGCTGCTTGGCCTGATAATAAAGCTTCATTCGCTCCAGTACGCTCTGGTACTGATGCTCCAGTTTATTGAGCCACTCCTCCGGCAGTCCTCGATCCAGCAACATCGCCTTGCTCTGCTTCAGCTGCATCTGCAACTTGGCGGTTTCGATGCGTTCGGCCGGCACCTCCCTCAGGTTGGAGGCCAGTTTCAGCTTGGCCAGGGCGCCGATGAGCCATTTGGTCGGATCGAAATGGAACCAGCGAATGCCGTTGCGCCAGTCATACTCGAAGGTATGGTGGAAGTTGTGGTAGCCCTCTCCGAAAGTCAGCAGTGCAATGACGCCGTTGTCGCGGCTGGATTGTTTATCGCTGTAGGGCTGGCTGCCCCAGATATGGGCCAGGGAGTTAATAAAGAAGGTGCCGTGGTGCATCGCCACCAGTCGTACTACGCCGGCCATCAGGAAGGTGCCCCAGATGTCACCAATGAGCACGCCTGCCAGCAGTGGCAGGGCGATGTTGGTGGCTAATACCAAGACGGCATAATGTTTGTGTTGGAACATCACGATGGCATTTTTCTGTAGATCCCGGGCGTTACTGTAGTCCGGTTCGCCCTGATAATTTCGCAGCATCCAACCGATGTGGCTGTACCAGAAGCCACGGCTGGCGCTGTAGGGGTCTTTGCTGTCGTGATCCACATGCTTGTGATGGCGGCGGTGATCCGAGGCCCAGTGCAGGATGCTGTTTTGCAATGCCATGGCGCCGCCAATGGCCAGGAACCACTGTACGGCCGGGTGGGCCGCATAGGCCTTGTGGGACCAGAGGCGGTGATAGCCGGCGGTGATCGACAGGCCGTTCCAGGCCCACAACAGCACGGCCAGCACCAGGGTTTCAGTTTGGTAGCCGACCAGATACCCGTGCAGGGGCGCCAGGGTCAACGCGGCCAGGCCGGTGAGTCCGAAGATAAGGGCATTTAGTATGATCAGTGGCGGTTTAGGATTCATCCGTGATACTCATTCAGCTTACATCTGTGCGCTATTTTGGTGATCTTTGTCGAAGAACTCAAGCGGCAATTGATATAGGTCGCAGGTGAGCTTTGTCGACATTCAAGTTAGAATGGTCGACTTGTTCATTAAGGGTAGTAAATCAATGGGGATTCGAGCACAGCAAAAAGAGCGCACCCGGCGCGCATTGTTGGACGCGGCATTCAATCAGCTGAGTGCTGAGCGCAGCATCTCCAACTTGAGCCTGAGGGAAGTGGCCCGGGAAGCTGGCATTGCTCCAACCTCGTTTTATCGACACTTCAAGGATATGGAAGAGCTGGGCCTGACCATGGTGGACGAAGGTGGTCTGACATTGCGACAACTGATGCGTAAAGGGCGGCAGCGGGCAGAAGAGGGCGGTAGCGTGATTCGGGCCTCCATCGAGACCTTTATGGAGTTCATCGACAGCAACCCCAATGTGTTCCGTTTGCTGTTGCGGGAGCGCTCAGGCACGTCGTCGGCATTCCGTGGTGCGGTGAACCGGGAGATTCGCCATTTCATCGATGAATTGAATCACTACCTCCAAGCCAAGGCCGGCCGTCGACCGGATCTGGCCTACGCTCAGGCCGAAGCGCTGGTGACGCTGGTGTTTGCCAGTGGTGCCGAAGCGCTGGATCTGAATAAAAAGGAGCGCCAGGCCCTGGCCGAGCGACTGATCATCCAGTTGAAGATGATCGCCAAAGGCTCGGAGTCTCTGCAGCGAAGTGGCCGGGAAAAAGACCTGGAATCACAGGTTAACCAACCTTAAATCAATAGCTTGACCTTCTTTTGTGGTAGGCTGGGTTGCATCGGAGAGCGATTTGTATTCACCGGCGCAATGAAAAGGAAGGGATTGTGAATTGGAAACAACTTCAGGCTTTAGCGGTGTCTGTTGGGCTGAGTGCCGCGGTTAGTGGCTGCACAGACTCGGCGGTGGCCGAGGAAGCGAACAATGCTGAAATGCTGTGGATGGGAATGGTGTCGGTGGCGGGATTTGGTCGCCAGGCGTGTGTTTCCAGCTCCAGTTTTACTCGGCCGGGCTACGCCCTAAAGACCGACAGTGGCCAACTGCTGCTCGGCGTTTTTTCTCCCTCTCTTAGCCCATCGGGTCTGACGCTGTCAGCGTCCAATCAACTGTTGCCTGTAGGGGATGAGCAGCCCCCTCGACTGGCTCAGGTGCGTCAATCTGGTCATGAATTGCAGGTGTCCGCGTTTGCCGATCGCTATTGTGGTTCCGATACTGCGAGCGGCTCGACCGAGACTGCGATGGGGCTGGCGCTGTGGGAGGCCCGCATGGCCGCTTCCGATGCCCAGCCGGTGGCGTTCACTGCGCCGCTAAATAGCTGTACCTCTGACGGTTGTGTGGAGGTGGATGCCAATGGCGCGGTGGTGGTGTGCCATCAGGGCACCTGTACCCAATGGGGCATTCTGGACTTGTCCACCTCGTCAACGGGACGGTTGGCGTTCAGTGATCAAGAGGGTTTTCTGCAGCTGTTGCGGATTGAGGATGTCTGTCTGGGGATTGTGCATAGCAACGATGTCAATTTTGGTTTCATCGACACCTGCCGTTAGCACCATGCTTATGGCAACCAAAAAGCGCAGCCTCTTGGCTGCGCTTTTTGTTGGGGCGGTTAGTGCTTACTTACGTTCCAGCAGCACACCCGCTTCCATATGGTGGGTGTAGGGGAACTGATCAAACAGCGCCAGTCGGGTGATCTTGTGAGTCTGGCCCAGGGTTTGCAGGTTATCCAGCAGAGTCTCTGGGTTACAGGAGATGTAGAGGATGCGATCGTAACCCTGCACCATTTTTTCGGTGGCCTTATCCAGACCGGCTCGTGGCGGATCCACGAAGATGGTGTTGCAGTTAAAGGCGGTCAGGTCGATGCCCTTCAGGCGGCGAAACTCGCGGACGCCGTTCATGGCGTCGGTAAAGTCTTCGGCGGACATGCGAATGATGGTGACGTTGTCGATGTGGTTGGCAGCAATGTTGTGCTGAGCCGACTCCACCGATGGCTTGGCCAATTCGGTGGCCAGAACCCGTTCGAAGTTTTGTGCCAATGCCAGGGAGAAGTTGCCGTTGCCACAGTACAGCTCCAGCAGATCGCCGCTGCTGTTTCGAGTGCAGTCCACTGCCCACTCCAACATCTTTTCCGCCACTCGGCCATTGGGCTGGGTAAAGCTGTTTTCAATCTGGCGGTACTGCATCGGGGTGCCGTGAACCGTCAGGGTCTCGTCGACGTAGTCTCGCTCCAGGCAGATCTTCTGCTTCTTGGCCCGGCCAATGATGTCGACCTTATACCCCTGCTGTTGCCACTGCTGCCTCAACTCGGCGATGCCGGTTTCCCAGGCTTCATCCAGTTGGCGGTGATACAGCATGGAGATCACCAGCTCTCCACTGAGGGAGGAGAGAAAATCCACCTGGAACAACTTAAACCGCAGCGCCGGGAAGGGTTTGATGGCGGCCATCAATTTGGGCATAAAGGTGTTGATCAGTTCACTGGCGGGCAGGAACTGATCGGTGCGGACTTTGCCCCCTTTCGCCTGATCAAACATGATGTAATACAGGTCATCGTCATCGTGCCACACCCGGAACTCCGCGCGCATGCGGTAGTGGGTTGGCTCGGAGGCAAACACCTCCAGATCCGGAGCGTTAAAGGGCGCAAACATGGTGGTCATGCGCTCGCATTTTTGTGCCAATTGCTGATCGTAATTAGCTGGATCAAGAGCTTTCAGATCCATGGTGGTCTCCGGTAGCTGGGTAAAAGAGGGGGAATTCTAACCAAGCGCGACCGTAAGTCTAGTCCTCTTGGTAAATGCCCGGCTCTGTGTGAAAATCATCAGCTGCCATTTTCGCGTTAGATGATCCAGATTTCCATGAGTTCGATACTGTTGTTTGATTCCGGTGTAGGCGGCTTGTCGGTTTATAGCCATATCAGGCAGGCGTTTCCCGCCTGGCCGATCCATTATCTGGCTGACAATGCACGCTTCCCTTATGGAGAGTTGGAAGATCAGGAGTTGGTGTCGGGTTGTGTGGCGTTGATTGATGACGCGGTGAATACCCTAAAACCGGCATTAGTGGTGGTGGCGTGCAATTCTGCCAGTACGTTGGCCCTGCCGGCATTGCGGCAAAGACTGTCGGTGCCGGTGATCGGGGTGGTACCGGCAATTAAACCGGCGGCCCAATTGAGCCGCCGTAAGATGATCGGTTTGTTGGCCACCCCGGGAACGGTGTCCCGCTCCTATACGGATACCCTGGTGGATCAATTCGCTGCCGATTGTCGGGTACTGCGCCTGGGCAGCAGCGAACTGGTTCGGCTGTCCGAGGGCAAGCTCGCCGGCCAGGCCGTGCCGACCTCGACGCTGGCTGCCATTCTGCAGCCCTTTATGGCGGATGACGTTCGCCCCGATGTGGTGGTGCTGGGTTGCACCCACTTTCCTCTATTAAGAGCAGAGTTGTCTGCGGTGCTGGGGCCAGATGTGGCTCTGGTGGATTCCGGTGACGCCATTGCCCGCCGTGCGCAGACTTTACTTAGCCATCGGCTTGAGGCGCCGTTGTCGATACCAAATCGGTATTTGTGGAGCGGTGCTGCCCCTAGCATGGGGTTAAAACGGCTATTGAGGGGCTACGGGTTTGATCTTTAACCTGAATTTGTCTGCTTTTGAGGCTTTTAGGTCAGAATGATCACAAACGACCTTTTTTATCGAAAAACCCTCTTGCGTTCCGCTGGGGGCTCCCTATAATGCGCTTCCTGTCGACGGGGCACAGCGGCTTACTTCGTTAAGCACTGAGCAACAATTCGACACTCGGAAAAGCCTTTGAAAATAACGCTTGACGGGGATTGAGGAAAGCGTAAGATACGCAGCCTCAGCAACGGGAACCACGGTTCGGTTGCAACGCTCTTTAACAATTAGTCAGACAATCTGTGTGGGCACTCGCGCAGGATTGATATCTCATATATCAATGTTGCACTGAGTGACTATAACAAGTTAATTCAGTAATTCATTGAGTCGAAGTTTTCGGACTTCAAAAAACTTTTTAATTGAAGAGTTTGATCATGGCTCAGATTGAACGCTGGCGGCAGGCCTAACACATGCAAGTCGAGCGGAAACGACATCATTGAAGCTTCGGTGGATTTGATGGGCGTCGAGCGGCGGACGGGTGAGTAATGCTTAGGAATTTGCCCAGTCGAGGGGGATAACCATTGGAAACGATGGCTAATACCGCATACGCCCTACGGGGGAAAGAGGGGGATGCTTTTGCACCTTTCGCGATTGGATAAGCCTAAGTGAGATTAGCTAGTTGGTGGGGTAAAGGCTCACCAAGGCGACGATCTCTAGCTGGTTTGAGAGGATGATCAGCCACACTGGAACTGAGACACGGTCCAGACTCCTACGGGAGGCAGCAGTGGGGAATATTGCACAATGGGCGCAAGCCTGATGCAGCCATGCCGCGTGTATGAAGAAGGCCTTCGGGTTGTAAAGTACTTTCAGCGAGGAGGAAAGGTTAGTAGTTAATACCTGCTAGCTGTGACGTTACTCGCAGAAGAAGCACCGGCTAACTCCGTGCCAGCAGCCGCGGTAATACGGAGGGTGCGAGCGTTAATCGGAATTACTGGGCGTAAAGCGCATGCAGGCGGTTGATTAAGCGAGATGTGAAAGCCCCGGGCTTAACCTGGGAACTGCATTTCGAACTGGTCAACTAGAGTCTTGTAGAGGGAGGTAGAATTTCAGGTGTAGCGGTGAAATGCGTAGAGATCTGAAGGAATACCAGTGGCGAAGGCGGCCTCCTGGACAAAGACTGACGCTCAGATGCGAAAGCGTGGGGAGCAAACAGGATTAGATACCCTGGTAGTCCACGCCGTAAACGATGTCTATTAGGAGTCTGTGCCCTTGAGGCGTGGGTTCCAAAGCTAACGCATTAAATAGACCGCCTGGGGAGTACGGCCGCAAGGTTAAAACTCAAATGAATTGACGGGGGCCCGCACAAGCGGTGGAGCATGTGGTTTAATTCGATGCAACGCGAAGAACCTTACCATCTCTTGACATCCACGGAAGCTTGGGGAGACCCGAGTGTGCCTTCGGGAACCGTGAGACAGGTGCTGCATGGCTGTCGTCAGCTCGTGTTGTGAAATGTTGGGTTAAGTCCCGCAACGAGCGCAACCCTTGTCCTTAGTTGCCAGCACGTAATGGTGGGAACTCTAGGGAGACTGCCGGTGATAAACCGGAGGAAGGTGGGGACGACGTCAAGTCATCATGGCCCTTACGAGATGGGCTACACACGTGCTACAATGGTCGGTACAAAGGGTTGCCAGCTAGCGATAGTGAGCCAATCCCATAAAGCCGGTCGTAGTCCGGATTGGAGTCTGCAACTCGACTCCATGAAGTCGGAATCGCTAGTAATCGTAGATCAGAATGCTACGGTGAATACGTTCCCGGGCCTTGTACACACCGCCCGTCACACCATGGGAGTGGGCTGCAAAAGAAGTGGGTAGTTTAACCGTTCGCGGAGGACGCTCACCACTTTGTGGTTCATGACTGGGGTGAAGTCGTAACAAGGTAGCCCTAGGGGAACCTGGGGCTGGATCACCTCCTTACGAAACAGATACGGTTTTGCGTTGAGTGTTCACACAGATTGTCTGAAATCATCCTAACGGATGATTTTGGCGTTTTTGCTTTTAGCAAAAACTTGCTCTTTAACAATTTGGACAAGCTGATAAATTTCTCGAGATATTTGCAATTTTTGCAAGTGCCTTGAATATCTGGCGATAAATTAACGTATTGGTTGTTTGACTATGTTAAGCAACTCCAAGACTTATTGGGGTTGTATGGTTAAGTGACTAAGCGTACACGGTGGATGCCTAGGCAGTCAGAGGCGATGAAGGACGTAGTAACTTGCGATAAGCGATGATTAGGCAGTAACAGCCACTTGAGTCATCGATTTCCGAATGGGGAAACCCGGCCACGTAAGTGGTCACTGTGCACTGAATACATAGGTGTATGGAGCGAACCAGGGGAACTGAAACATCTAAGTACCCTGAGGAAAAGAAATCAATTGAGATTCCCTAAGTAGCGGCGAGCGAACGGGGATTAGCCCTTAAGCGCAGAGGGTGTTAGTGGAACGGTCTGGAAAGTCCGGCGATACAGGGTGATAGCCCCGTACACGAAAACTAACTTTGCGTGAAATCGAGTAGGACGGGACACGTGATATCTTGTCTGAACATGGGGGGACCATCCTCCAAGGCTAAATACTCCTGACTGACCGATAGTGAACCAGTACCGTGAGGGAAAGGCGAAAAGAACCCCTGTGAGGGGAGTGAAATAGAACCTGAAACCGTGTACGTACAAGCAGTGGGAGCCGACTTGTTCGGTGACTGCGTACCTTTTGTATAATGGGTCAGCGACTTACATTTTGTAGCGAGGTTAACCGCATAGGGGAGCCGTAGGGAAACCGAGTCTTAACTGGGCGAATGAGTTGCAAGGTGTAGACCCGAAACCCGGTGATCTATCCATGAGCAGGTTGAAGGTTGGGTAACACCAACTGGAGGACCGAACCCACTAATGTTGCAAAATTAGGGGATGACTTGTGGATAGGGGTGAAAGGCCAATCAAACCGGGAGATAGCTGGTTCTCCTCGAAAGCTATTTAGGTAGCGCCTCGTATCTCACCATTGGGGGTAGAGCACTGTTAAGGCTAGGGGGTCATCCCGACTTACCAACCCTTTGCAAACTCCGAATACCAATGAGTGCAATTACGGGAGACACACGGCGGGTGCTAACGTCCGTCGTGGAGAGGGAAACAACCCAGACCGCCAGCTAAGGTCCCAAAGTTCTAGTTAAGTGGGAAACGATGTGGAAAGGCTCAGACAGCCAGGATGTTGGCTTAGAAGCAGCCATCATTTAAAGAAAGCGTAATAGCTCACTGGTCGAGTCGGTCTGCGCGGAAGATGTAACGGGGCTAAACTAGACACCGAAGCTGCGGATGCACACTTGTGTGCATGGTAGAGGAGCGTTCTGTAAGCGGTTGAAGGTGTGTCGAGAGGCATGCTGGACGTATCAGAAGTGCGAATGCTGACATGAGTAACGTTAAAGCGGGTGAAAAACCCGCTCGCCGGAAGACCAAGGGTTCCTGTCCAACGTTAATCGGGGCAGGGTGAGTCGACCCCTAAGGCGAGGCCGAAAGGCGTAGTCGATGGGAAACGGGTTAATATTCCCGTACTTCTTCTTACTGCGATGGAGTGACGGAGAAGGCTAGGCCAGCGCACTATCGGATGTGCGTTTAAGGTTGTAGGCTGTGTGTTTAGGCAAATCCGGACACACATTAGGCTGAGAGCTGATGACGAGGTGCTACGGCACTGAAGTGGTTGATGCCATGCTTCCAGGAAAAACTTCTAAGCTTCAGGTAAGAAGGAATCGTACCCCAAACCAACACTGGTGGTCAGGTAGAGAATACCAAGGCGCTTGAGAGAACTCGGGTGAAGGAACTAGGCAAAATGGTACCGTAACTTCGGGAGAAGGTACGCCGCTGACGGTGATGGGACTTGCTCCCTAAGCTGTTGGCGGTCGCAGATACCAGGTGGCTGCAACTGTTTATCAAAAACACAGCACTGTGCAAACTCGTAAGAGGACGTATACGGTGTGACGCCTGCCCGGTGCCGGAAGGTTAATTGATGGGGTTACTCTTCGGAGGAAGCTCTTGATCGAAGCCCCGGTAAACGGCGGCCGTAACTATAACGGTCCTAAGGTAGCGAAATTCCTTGTCGGGTAAGTTCCGACCTGCACGAATGGCGTAATGATGGCCACGCTGTCTCCACCCGAGACTCAGTGAAATTGAAATTGCGGTGAAGATGCCGTATACCCGCGGCTAGACGGAAAGACCCCGTGAACCTTTACTACAGCTTGGCACTGAACATTGACCCTACATGTGTAGGATAGGTGGGAGGCTTTGAAACCATGTCGCTAGATGTGGTGGAGCCGACCTTGAAATACCACCCTTGTAGTGTTGATGTTCTAACTTAGGCCCCTGAATCGGGGTTGAGGACAGTGCCTGGTGGGTAGTTTGACTGGGGCGGTCTCCTCCCAAAGAGTAACGGAGGAGCACGAAGGTTGGCTAAGTATGGTCGGACATCATACGGTTAGTGCAATGGCATAAGCCAGCTTAACTGCGAGACAGACACGTCGAGCAGGTACGAAAGTAGGTCATAGTGATTCCGGTGGTTCTGCATGGAAGGGCCATCGCTCAACGGATAAAAGGTACTCCGGGGATAACAGGCTGATACCGCCCAAGAGTTCATATCGACGGCGGTGTTTGGCACCTCGATGTCGGCTCATCACATCCTGGGGCTGAAGTCGGTCCCAAGGGTATGGCTGTTCGCCATTTAAAGTGGTACGCGAGCTGGGTTCAGAACGTCGTGAGACAGTTCGGTCCCTATCTGCCGTGGGCGTTTGAGAATTGAGAGGAGCTGCTCCTAGTACGAGAGGACCGGAGTGGACGAACCTCTGGTGTTCCGGTTGTCACGCCAGTGGCATTGCCGGGTAGCTAAGTTCGGAATCGATAACCGCTGAAAGCATCTAAGCGGGAAGCGAGCCTCAAGATGAGTTCTCACTGGGACTTTAAGTCCCCTGAAGGGCCGTGGAAGACTACCACGTTGATAGGCAAGGTGTGTAAGCGTTGTGAGGCGTTGAGCTAACTTGTACTAATGACCCGTGAGGCTTAACCATACAACACCCAATGGGTTTTGATATCCCAGATAGTTAAGCGCTTGCAAGAATGCAAACGAGAAAATCAGCTTGTGCGAATTGATAACAGTTTTTGTCTGACGACAATAGCGCTGTGGCCCCACCTGATCCCATGCCGAACTCAGAAGTGAAACACAGTAGCGCCGATGGTAGTGTGGGAGTTCCCATGTGAGAGTAGGTCATCGTCAGACTCCCTTTTAGAGAATCGATACGTCGGTTGTCTACACAGATTGTGCGGAGTGGTAGTTCAGTTGGTTAGAATACCGGCCTGTCACGCCGGGGGTCGCGGGTTCGAGTCCCGTCCACTCCGCCAACAAACGAAATAGCCCTGACCTTTTGGTCAGGGCTTTTTTCGTTTGTGCCTTATAGTGGACTACCCGAGTCGCTTTTTAGGGCATTGGAAGTCAATCGCTCCTTGAGTGATTAAACCCGTCCCTGGTGGATCCCTCGGCTCTGCGTCCTGCCTCGCGTTTCTCGCGCTGCGAAGCTTTGCTTCGGTCACTCGAAACCCACTCCGCCAACTATTTAGATAAAACCCAGCCTTGTGCTGGGTTTTGTCGTTTCTGTGATTTGAAAAAATGCACCGCATCGATCGGTACCCACTAATCCGGCCTAATAGCACCGTCGCTCATTGCGAATGCGAGGCCCCAGTGTCTTCGGTTTTGAGTACGGTTAATGAAAGCCACTGGGTACCCGCGTGCGTGGGCACGACGGAGGGATGATTGAGGTTGGTGTGGTAACCAACTGCACCGAGCTCTGTCGATGGCCCTGACCTAACGGTCAGGGCTTTTTTCGTTTCTGAACCTGGAAAAATACAGAGCGCTGCTCGGTTACTTTTTACCTTAACAATAACCACCGTCGCCCTTGCGAACGCGAGGGCCCAGAGTCTTGGTTTTTAGTGCGGAGAATAAAAGCCACTGGGTACCCGCGTGCGCGGGCACGACGGAGGGATGGTTGGGGTACGTTCGAAACGACTAGCACCGATCTTTGCCGATACTGCAATAACTGCCGGATAACGACCAGCGCTACCAGCTGAACTTGGTCGTGGAATGGGTTGGTTCGAGGTTTGCTTATTCCCTGGTGGGTGATTTCTCTCATTCAAAGCGAGCTGGGTGGTGCAAAACCGCTGTTGTGGCCGTTCAGTTGCGGTTGAGGCTGCGTGTTCTACACTCTGATACTCTTCGAAATCGAAGGCAGCAAAACGAAAGTCAGTGGATAACACTGTGGGTAATGTGTGGGATTGCGGTGGGTTTCGCCGTTTAAACCGATATTGAATGAAAAGATGGTATTGGTGCTTGCGGAACCGAATTTGCTCCCTATAATGCTCATCTGTCGACGGGGCACAGCGGCTTACTGAGTAAGACACTGAGCAACAATTCGACACTCGGAAAAGCCTTTGAAAATAACGCTTGACGGGGATTGAGGAAAGCGTAAGATACGCACCTCGCTTCGCTACTCCAACGAGCTGGCAAGCAACGTTCTTTAACAATTAGTCAGACAATCTGTGTGGGCACTCGCGCAGGATTGATATCTCATATATCAATGTTGCACTGAGTGACTATAACAAGTTAATTCAGTAATTCATTGAGTCGAAGTTTTCGGACTTCAAAAAACTTTTTAATTGAAGAGTTTGATCATGGCTCAGATTGAACGCTGGCGGCAGGCCTAACACATGCAAGTCGAGCGGAAACGACATCATTGAAGCTTCGGTGGATTTGATGGGCGTCGAGCGGCGGACGGGTGAGTAATGCTTAGGAATTTGCCCAGTCGAGGGGGATAACCATTGGAAACGATGGCTAATACCGCATACGCCCTACGGGGGAAAGAGGGGGATGCTTTTGCACCTTTCGCGATTGGATAAGCCTAAGTGAGATTAGCTAGTTGGTGGGGTAAAGGCTCACCAAGGCGACGATCTCTAGCTGGTTTGAGAGGATGATCAGCCACACTGGAACTGAGACACGGTCCAGACTCCTACGGGAGGCAGCAGTGGGGAATATTGCACAATGGGCGCAAGCCTGATGCAGCCATGCCGCGTGTATGAAGAAGGCCTTCGGGTTGTAAAGTACTTTCAGCGAGGAGGAAAGGTTAGTAGTTAATACCTGCTAGCTGTGACGTTACTCGCAGAAGAAGCACCGGCTAACTCCGTGCCAGCAGCCGCGGTAATACGGAGGGTGCGAGCGTTAATCGGAATTACTGGGCGTAAAGCGCATGCAGGCGGTTGATTAAGCGAGATGTGAAAGCCCCGGGCTTAACCTGGGAACTGCATTTCGAACTGGTCAACTAGAGTCTTGTAGAGGGAGGTAGAATTTCAGGTGTAGCGGTGAAATGCGTAGAGATCTGAAGGAATACCAGTGGCGAAGGCGGCCTCCTGGACAAAGACTGACGCTCAGATGCGAAAGCGTGGGGAGCAAACAGGATTAGATACCCTGGTAGTCCACGCCGTAAACGATGTCTATTAGGAGTCTGTGCCCTTGAGGCGTGGGTTCCAAAGCTAACGCATTAAATAGACCGCCTGGGGAGTACGGCCGCAAGGTTAAAACTCAAATGAATTGACGGGGGCCCGCACAAGCGGTGGAGCATGTGGTTTAATTCGATGCAACGCGAAGAACCTTACCATCTCTTGACATCCACGGAAGCTTGGGGAGACCCGAGTGTGCCTTCGGGAACCGTGAGACAGGTGCTGCATGGCTGTCGTCAGCTCGTGTTGTGAAATGTTGGGTTAAGTCCCGCAACGAGCGCAACCCTTGTCCTTAGTTGCCAGCACGTAATGGTGGGAACTCTAGGGAGACTGCCGGTGATAAACCGGAGGAAGGTGGGGACGACGTCAAGTCATCATGGCCCTTACGAGATGGGCTACACACGTGCTACAATGGTCGGTACAAAGGGTTGCCAGCTAGCGATAGTGAGCCAATCCCATAAAGCCGGTCGTAGTCCGGATTGGAGTCTGCAACTCGACTCCATGAAGTCGGAATCGCTAGTAATCGTAGATCAGAATGCTACGGTGAATACGTTCCCGGGCCTTGTACACACCGCCCGTCACACCATGGGAGTGGGCTGCAAAAGAAGTGGGTAGTTTAACCGTTCGCGGAGGACGCTCACCACTTTGTGGTTCATGACTGGGGTGAAGTCGTAACAAGGTAGCCCTAGGGGAACCTGGGGCTGGATCACCTCCTTACGAAACAGATACGGTTTTGCGTTGAGTGTTCACACAGATTGTCTGACGAAAGTAAAGATTCGATGGGTCTGTAGCTCAGTTGGTTAGAGCGCACCCCTGATAAGGGTGAGGTCGGTAGTTCAAATCTACTCAGACCCACCAATTCCTTTTTGGAGTTGGCATCGAGACCAAGATTTGGGGCTATAGCTCAGTTGGGAGAGCGCCTGCTTTGCACGCAGGAGGTCTGCGGTTCGACCCCGCATAGCTCCACCACTCTCTTAGTTAGAAATCGAATCAAAGAATGGCAAGAGGCCAAAGCTAAATTGAAGAATTTATCTTTGGCTTTTTTTGAGCCTCGGCTCACTAAAACCATGCTCTTTAACAATTTGGACAAGCTGATAAATTTCTCGAGATATTTGCAATTTTTGCAAGTGCCTTGAATATCTGGCGATAAATTAACGTATTGGTTGTTTAATCGATTAATACAAACTCAAAATCCGGTATTGCGCCGAGATTTGGTTTCCAGTTGAGGAGAAGCTTGAGCGAGCAAGGGAGTTAACGTCCGTTAATGACCGCCGCGAGCGAAAGGTTCGACGAAAAATGGGAAGCAAAGATCAAGCAAGACCCATTGGGGTTGTATGGTTAAGTGACTAAGCGTACACGGTGGATGCCTAGGCAGTCAGAGGCGATGAAGGACGTAGTAACTTGCGATAAGCGATGATTAGGCAGTAACAGCCACTTGAGTCATCGATTTCCGAATGGGGAAACCCGGCCACGTAAGTGGTCACTGTGCACTGAATACATAGGTGTATGGAGCGAACCAGGGGAACTGAAACATCTAAGTACCCTGAGGAAAAGAAATCAATTGAGATTCCCTAAGTAGCGGCGAGCGAACGGGGATTAGCCCTTAAGCGCAGAGGGTGTTAGTGGAACGGTCTGGAAAGTCCGGCGATACAGGGTGATAGCCCCGTACACGAAAACTAACTTTGCGTGAAATCGAGTAGGACGGGACACGTGATATCTTGTCTGAACATGGGGGGACCATCCTCCAAGGCTAAATACTCCTGACTGACCGATAGTGAACCAGTACCGTGAGGGAAAGGCGAAAAGAACCCCTGTGAGGGGAGTGAAATAGAACCTGAAACCGTGTACGTACAAGCAGTGGGAGCCGACTTGTTCGGTGACTGCGTACCTTTTGTATAATGGGTCAGCGACTTACATTTTGTAGCGAGGTTAACCGCATAGGGGAGCCGTAGGGAAACCGAGTCTTAACTGGGCGAATGAGTTGCAAGGTGTAGACCCGAAACCCGGTGATCTATCCATGAGCAGGTTGAAGGTTGGGTAACACCAACTGGAGGACCGAACCCACTAATGTTGCAAAATTAGGGGATGACTTGTGGATAGGGGTGAAAGGCCAATCAAACCGGGAGATAGCTGGTTCTCCTCGAAAGCTATTTAGGTAGCGCCTCGTATCTCACCATTGGGGGTAGAGCACTGTTAAGGCTAGGGGGTCATCCCGACTTACCAACCCTTTGCAAACTCCGAATACCAATGAGTGCAATTACGGGAGACACACGGCGGGTGCTAACGTCCGTCGTGGAGAGGGAAACAACCCAGACCGCCAGCTAAGGTCCCAAAGTTCTAGTTAAGTGGGAAACGATGTGGAAAGGCTCAGACAGCCAGGATGTTGGCTTAGAAGCAGCCATCATTTAAAGAAAGCGTAATAGCTCACTGGTCGAGTCGGTCTGCGCGGAAGATGTAACGGGGCTAAACTAGACACCGAAGCTGCGGATGCACACTCTGTGTGCATGGTAGAGGAGCGTTCTGTAAGCGGTTGAAGGTGTGTCGAGAGGCATGCTGGACGTATCAGAAGTGCGAATGCTGACATGAGTAACGTTAAAGCGGGTGAAAAACCCGCTCGCCGGAAGACCAAGGGTTCCTGTCCAACGTTAATCGGGGCAGGGTGAGTCGACCCCTAAGGCGAGGCCGAAAGGCGTAGTCGATGGGAAACGGGTTAATATTCCCGTACTTCTTCTTACTGCGATGGAGTGACGGAGAAGGCTAGGCCAGCGCACTATCGGATGTGCGTTTAAGGTTGTAGGCTGTGTGTTTAGGCAAATCCGGACACACATTAGGCTGAGAGCTGATGACGAGGTACTACGGTACTGAAGTGGTTGATGCCATGCTTCCAGGAAAAACTTCTAAGCTTCAGGTAAGAAGGAATCGTACCCCAAACCAACACTGGTGGTCAGGTAGAGAATACCAAGGCGCTTGAGAGAACTCGGGTGAAGGAACTAGGCAAAATGGTACCGTAACTTCGGGAGAAGGTACGCCGCTGACGGTGATGGAACTTGCTTCCTAAGCTGTTGGCGGTCGCAGATACCAGGTGGCTGCAACTGTTTATCAAAAACACAGCACTGTGCAAACTCGTAAGAGGACGTATACGGTGTGACGCCTGCCCGGTGCCGGAAGGTTAATTGATGGGGTTACTCTTCGGAGGAAGCTCTTGATCGAAGCCCCGGTAAACGGCGGCCGTAACTATAACGGTCCTAAGGTAGCGAAATTCCTTGTCGGGTAAGTTCCGACCTGCACGAATGGCGTAATGATGGCCACGCTGTCTCCACCCGAGACTCAGTGAAATTGAAATTGCGGTGAAGATGCCGTATACCCGCGGCTAGACGGAAAGACCCCGTGAACCTTTACTACAGCTTGGCACTGAACATTGACCCTACATGTGTAGGATAGGTGGGAGGCTTTGAAACCATGTCGCTAGATGTGGTGGAGCCGACCTTGAAATACCACCCTTGTAGTGTTGATGTTCTAACTTAGGCCCCTGAATCGGGGTTGAGGACAGTGCCTGGTGGGTAGTTTGACTGGGGCGGTCTCCTCCCAAAGAGTAACGGAGGAGCACGAAGGTTGGCTAAGTATGGTCGGACATCATACGGTTAGTGCAATGGCATAAGCCAGCTTAACTGCGAGACAGACACGTCGAGCAGGTACGAAAGTAGGTCATAGTGATCCGGTGGTTCTGCATGGAAGGGCCATCGCTCAACGGATAAAAGGTACTCCGGGGATAACAGGCTGATACCGCCCAAGAGTTCATATCGACGGCGGTGTTTGGCACCTCGATGTCGGCTCATCACATCCTGGGGCTGAAGTCGGTCCCAAGGGTATGGCTGTTCGCCATTTAAAGTGGTACGCGAGCTGGGTTCAGAACGTCGTGAGACAGTTCGGTCCCTATCTGCCGTGGGCGTTTGAGAATTGAGAGGAGCTGCTCCTAGTACGAGAGGACCGGAGTGGACGAACCTCTGGTGTTCCGGTTGTCACGCCAGTGGCATTGCCGGGTAGCTAAGTTCGGAATCGATAACCGCTGAAAGCATCTAAGCGGGAAGCGAGCCTCAAGATGAGTTCTCACTGGGACTTTAAGTCCCCTGAAGGGCCGTGGAAGACTACCACGTTGATAGGCAAGGTGTGTAAGCGTTGTGAGGCGTTGAGCTAACTTGTACTAATGACCCGTGAGGCTTAACCATACAACACCCAATGGGTTTTGATATCCCAGATAGTTAAGCGCTTGCAAGAATGCAAACGAGAAAGTCAGCTTGTGCGAATTGATACAGTTTTTGTCTGACGACAATAGCGCTGTGGCCCCACCTGATCCCATGCCGAACTCAGAAGTGAAACACAGTAGCGCCGATGGTAGTGTGGGAGTTCCCATGTGAGAGTAGGTCATCGTCAGACTCCAATTTTAGTTACGGCTGTTACAGCGGTAACGATGCTGAGATGCATCCATCAGTTTTGCCTGATGACAATAGCGTTGTGGCCCCACCTGATCCCATGCCGAACTCAGAAGTGAAACGCAATCGCGCCGATGGTAGTGTGGGAGTTCCCATGTGAGAGTAGGTCATTGTCAGGCACCAAATACGAGAAAGCCCGTTGCTCACGCAACGGGCTTTTTTCGTTTTTAGTGCTGTGATAGTTACCTTCTCCTGGACTATTTGCCGCCCTACTACCAACCCAAAGCCGCTGGACCCGCGCGTTCGCAAGGGCGACGGTGCGAGATGGTAGGGTTTGTGGTAGCCGGATCGTTAATGTGGTTCGGCAGAGCTTAGCGCGGTTGGTTATCACACCAACCCCAAACATCCTTCCGTCGTATCCGTGTACGCGGGTACCTGCATTCAACTCAAAACTGATGACACTACCCTCGCGTTCGCAAGGGGACGGTGCGAGATGGTAGGGATTGTGGTAGCCGGGTCGTTAATGTGGTTCGGCAGAGCTTAGCGCGGTTGGTTACCACACACCAACCCCAAACATCTTTCCGTCGTATCCGTGTACGCGGGTACCTGCATTCAACTCAAAACTGATGACACTACCCTGGGGTTCACAAGGGAACAGAGAGGAAAGTCGGGGGCCTGACAGAGGTTGATGCTGACCTAATGCCTTGACTGATGCTGAAAATATCGCCGCCGTCGTCGATTTTTGAAGGCAACTGCTATATTATCTGCCGCCTCGCACGACCGTAAAACCGCTTCGGAGACACAGTGGCATTAGATATTCGCACTAATTGCAGCCTTATTCCCTACCACAGCTTTGGCTTGCAAAGCACCGCAAAGGCCTTGGTGGAGGTTCACTCTGCCGATGAGTTGAGGCAGGCCTATTTTGCCCCTGATTACCAAGACGTTCCTAAGTTGGTATTGGGCAGTGGCAGTAATACCGTGTTTCTGCAGCCGTTTGAAGGCCTGATTATCATTAATCGTATTATGGGGCGCTCTCTGCAGCAGACGGAAGAGGGGGTGTTGGTGCACCTGGGAGCCGGAGAGGATTGGCACACTTCGGTGATGTGGTCACTGAGCGAAGGCATTCACGGGCTCGAGAACCTGGCACTGATCCCAGGAACTGCCGGTGCCGCTCCGGTACAGAATATTGGTGCTTACGGTGTGGAGTTTGCCTCGGTGTGCGCTTACGTCGACGTGATGGACATCGACACTGGCGCGATGCGCCGACTCGCGGCGGAGGCCTGTCAGTTTGGCTACCGGGACTCGATCTTCAAAGGCGAGTTGAAAGGCAAGGTGGTGATTGTCGGTGTCGGCCTGCGTTTGTCCCGAGACTGGCAGCCCCAATTGGGCTATGGGCCGTTGAAAACGCTGCAGAGCCGGCAGGCTTTAACCGCCGCAGTGGTTGCAGAGCACATCATGACGGTGCGTAAGCAAAAGCTGCCGGATCCCAAGTTGTTGGGCAATGCCGGCAGCTTCTTCAAAAACCCGGTAGTGAGCCAACCCTGCTATTTGGCGTTGAAGCGCCGCCACCCGGAGATGCCAGCGTTTGCTACTGGTTCAAATGGTGACATGAAGTTGGCGGCAGGCTGGCTTATTGATCAGGCTGGTCTGAAGGGGTACCGGCATCAAGGGGTAGGTGTGCATGAACAGCAGGCGCTGGTGTTGGTTAACTATGGCGACGGCACCGCCGACGATTTGATCGGTTTGGCGTCTAAGGTGGTGGCCGAGGTGGAGTCTCGCTTTGGCGTGACCCTGACTCCGGAGGTGAGATTGCTGGACCGCAGTGGCAACCAATGTTGGGGGGATCATGCCGAGTAACCGTAATCGCCATCAGCTGCTGCAGCGACTGATTGACGGCGAGTTTCACTCAGGGTCTACCCTGGCTGATGCCATGGGCATCAGCCGCACTGCGGTGAATAACCATATCCAGGCTTTGCAAGAGTTAGGGCTGGACATCTACAGCGTGAAAGGCAAGGGGTACCGGTTGGCGCGGAGTATTACTCTGTTGGATGCTGAAGCCATCGACGGCGGCTCTGGTCGAGTGTTTCTGCTGGATGACGTGAATTCCACCAACAGTTATCTGCTTGACCGCGTGGCCCAGCTCAACTCCGGTGACTGCTGCCTGGCTGAACGGCAGACGCAAGGGCGGGGGCGGCGTGGGCGCCAATGGGTGTCTCCCTATGCCGGTTCGCTGTATCTGTCGATGTATTGGCGGCTTGAGCACGGTGTGGCGCAATCGGCCGGGTTGAGCCTGGCTGTGGGGGTGTTACTGGTGGAGGCGCTTGAGAGCCTGGGCATTGCCGGTGTGGGGTTGAAATGGCCCAACGACCTCTACGTGGGGCCGAGCAAGCTGGCTGGAATTCTGGTGGAGATGCGAGGCCAGTTTGGTGAACCGGCGGATATGGTTCTGGGGTGTGGTATGAACGTGTCACTGGGGGCTCAGGCGGCGGCCGGCATCGATCGTGCCTGGACCGATCTGGCGAGTCACTGTGGCGACGATGTGGATCGCAACCGGCTGGCAAGTGCCGTCATTGCGCATTTGCAAGCCGGTTTGCGACAGTTTGAAGCCGAGGGCCTGGCAGGGTTCTTACCCCGATGGCAGAAATATGACCTGTTCTGGGATCGCGAGGTGAACATTCACCTTGGGGAGCGGGTCATTAGTGGTCGGGCAGTGGGCATTGACGAGCAGGGGGCATTGTTGCTCGAGTCAAGCGAGGGCCTGAAGAGTTACAACAGTGGTGAAGTAAGCCTCAGGCCGACGGTTTGAGGAATCAGCGGCGCATCCAGACGCGATCGACGTGGTGATCCTCGCCTTTGGTTAGAATCAGGTTGGCTCGACTGCGGGTGGGCTGAATGTTGCTGACTAGGTTGGGGCCGTTGATGTCGTCCCAGATCTTACTGGCAGTTTTGCTGGACTCGCTTTCCGACAACTTAGAGTAGTGGTGGAAATAGGAGTTGGGATCGGTAAAGGCGCCGTTTCTAAAGCTGTTAAAGCGTTCGATGTACCAGCGTTTGAGCAGATCATGGTGCGCGTCGACGTAGATAGAAAAGTCGACGAAGTCAGATACGAACAAGCGGTTGCCTGAGTCTGGGTAGTCATGGGCGGTCTGCAGTACATTCAGCCCTTCCAGAATCAGAATGTCCGGTTTACGAATGATGTGGTGCTGATCGGTTAACCGGTCGTACTCCAGGTGAGAGTAGATCGGCGCCTTGACCTCTTCTTTGCCGGACTTGATGTCCTTAACGAAGTCCAGCAGCATCTTACCGTCGTAACTCTGGGGAAAGCCCTTTTTGCTCAGCAGTTGCCGTTTGGTCAACTCCTTCAGGGGGTAAAGGAAGCCGTCGGTGGTCACCAGCTCCACCTTGGGGTGTTCTGGCCAACGCTGCAGCAGGGCCTGCAACAGACGGGCGGTGGTGCTTTTGCCGACGGCTACCGACCCGGCCACACTAATAATGTAGGGGCCTTTTTCCGGCTTCTTTCCCAGAAACTCTTCAACGACTTTACCGCGGCGCTGGTTGGCGTACACATAAAGGTTCAATAGCCTGGACAGGGGCAGGTACACCGTCTCTACCTCTTGCAGAGAGATGTCCTCATTGATGCCTTTTAACTTTTCCAGTTCGCCCAGGCTTAATGGCAGCGGCACAGCATCGCGCAATGCGGCCCATTGTTGCCGGGTGAACTCCAGGTAGGCATCCTGTGTTGTAGATGGATTTGCAGGCATATGAACTCCTTACGTGCGTTGGCAAAACTACACCATCGACCTGTAAAGGTACAGTACCGGATGCGCTGGAGGTGCGATTGCCCAATGAGGCAGCAATAAGACTATTTCTCAGCCAATCGAAACGATTACACTGCTTTTTTTAAAAATGGGCTTGCACTGTCTGAGCCAATTTCCTATTATGCGCTCCGCACAAAGCAATGCCGACTTAGCTCAGTAGGTAGAGCAACTGACTTGTAATCAGTAGGTCGCCAGTTCGATTCCGGCAGTCGGCACCATTGTTTTGTTTGGCTCGTGGAGGGGTTCCCGAGTGGCCAAAGGGATCAGACTGTAAATCTGACGGCTCCGCCTTCGAAGGTTCGAATCCTTCCCCCTCCACCATTTTTTCTCGGTTCGAGGTAGCCTGAAGATAGTTTTTAGCGGGCATCGTATAATGGCTATTACCTCAGCCTTCCAAGCTGATGATGCGGGTTCGATTCCCGCTGCCCGCTCCAAGAAATTTGCTGATATAGCTCAGTTGGTAGAGCGCACCCTTGGTAAGGGTGAGGTCCCCAGTTCAACTCTGGGTATCAGCACCATTTCTTTCCTCTCTTCACGCTGCGTCAATCCTTGTTTATACTCATACTCTTTCACGAGTATCTATCGTCAAACGTGGAAAACCACCACCTTGTTTGGATTGAGGCACTGTCATGTCTAAAGAAAAATTTGAGCGTTCGAAACCGCACGTTAACGTTGGTACCATTGGCCACGTTGACCACGGTAAAACCACTCTGACCGCAGCTATCACTAATGTACTGGCTAAAGTATACGGTGGTGAAGCTAAAGATTTCGCTTCTATCGATAACGCTCCAGAAGAGCGCGAGCGCGGTATCACCATCTCTACCTCTCACGTAGAGTACGATACTCCTACTCGTCACTACGCTCACGTTGACTGCCCAGGACACGCTGATTACGTTAAAAACATGATCACCGGTGCTGCTCAGATGGACGGCGCAATCCTGGTTGTTGCTGCGACTGATGGCCCAATGCCACAGACTCGTGAGCACATCCTGCTGTCTCGTCAGGTAGGCGTACCTTTCATCATCGTATTCATGAACAAGTGTGACATGGTTGATGACGAAGAACTGCTGGAACTGGTAGAGATGGAAGTTCGTGAACTGCTGTCTGAGTACGAATTCCCAGGTGATGACCTGCCAGTAATTCAGGGTTCTGCTCTGAAAGCTCTGGAAGGCGAGAAAGAGTGGGAAGACAAGATCGTTGAGCTGGCCGAAGCTCTGGATAACTACATCCCAGAGCCAGAGCGTGCTATCGACGGTGACTTCATTCTGCCTATCGAAGACGTATTCTCCATCTCCGGTCGTGGTACCGTTGTTACCGGTCGTGTAGAGCGCGGTATCATCAAAGTTGGTGAAGAAGTAGAAATCGTTGGTATCCAAGAGACTACCAAGACTACTTGTACCGGTGTTGAAATGTTCCGCAAGCTGCTGGACGAAGGTCGTGCCGGTGAGAACTGTGGTGTTCTGCTGCGTGGTACCAAGCGTGACGAAGTACAGCGTGGTCAGGTACTGGCTAAGCCTGGTTCCATCAACCCACACACTACTTTCGAGTCTGAAGTATACGTACTGTCTAAAGATGAAGGCGGTCGTCACACTCCATTCTTCAAAGGTTACCGTCCTCAGTTCTACTTCCGTACAACTGACGTAACCGGTACCATCGAGCTGCCAGAAGGCGTTGAGATGGTAATGCCAGGTGACAACATCAAGATGGTTGTTACTCTGATCTGCCCAATCGCGATGGACGAAGGCCTGCGCTTCGCTATCCGTGAAGGTGGCCGTACCGTTGGTGCGGGTGTTGTGGCTAAGATCGTAGAGTAAAACTCTGCTCTCAGCTAAAAAAGGGCGCCTAAAGGCGCCCTTTTTGCATTTGTCTGGCTGTGTGGCTTGTAAGCGCTATGCAGAATGAATAGAATCTAGGGCTGCTTTTTTAACGGTGGTAGCCGGGGTGTGGTAGCTCACCCAGCGGTCAGTGGATCCATACTCTGGCAGGCTGTCATCGCAACAACGGCGAACTTTGGATAGTTCACTGGTAGACGGGATTGTTGTAATGAGTACCAATATTGAAAATCAAGGTGGCTCCTTGGATACCCTGAAATGGGGTGTGGTCGTGCTGGTTTTACTGGCCGCCGTTGTCGGAAACTACTATTTTGATAGTGTCTCTGTTTTGGTTCGTGCCATTGGTGTTGTCGTTGCGATCGCAGCGGGCCTGGGCATCGCAGCCACGACAGTTAAAGGCAAGACAGCCTGGGAATTTGCTCAGGATGCTCGCCAGGAAGTTCGTAAGGTTGTATGGCCAACCCGTCAGGAAACCATGCAGACCACGTTGATTGTTTTTGCGGTTACCGCAATTCTGGCGTTGGTGCTGTGGGGCCTGGATGCGATCTTGGTTCGTTTGGTCGGCTTTATCACTGGGGTTTAATACATGTCTGAAGAACAAAACATGCGCTGGTACGTGGTGCAGGCTTTCTCTGGTTTTGAGTCACGTGTGGCCAAGACTCTGTTAGAGCATATCAAAATGCACGGTATGGAAGATCTGTTTGGTGAGGTACTGGTACCGACCGAAGAGGTGGTTGAGATGCGTGCTGGCCAACGTCGTAAGAGTGAGCGCAAGTTCTTCCCAGGCTACGTGTTGGTTCAAATGGAGATGAATGACGCTTCCTGGCACCTGGTGCGTAACACACCACGTGTAATGGGCTTCATCGGCGGCACCTCAGACCGTCCGGCTCCAATTACCGAGAAGGAAGCGAACGCCATTCTGAACCGTCTGCAGGAGTCCACCGAGTCTCCACGTCCGCGCACTCTGTTTGAGCCGGGCGAAGTGGTACGGGTCAATGACGGTCCGTTTGCTGACTTCAACGGCACCGTTGAAGAGGTGGATTACGAGAAGAGCCGAGTGAAAGTGTCGGTGCTGATCTTCGGTCGTTCCACTCCGGTAGAGCTCGATTTCTCTCAGGTCGAAAAGTCCTGATCAGAAATTCGACAAAAAAATTTGTTGAGGGGCCGCGTATTTGTATATAATCCGCTGCCCCTTTTTCACGGGGAGTCAGTGAACCTGACGCTAGAACCCAAATGAGGTATAGAAAATGGCTAAGAAAGTTACAGCTTACATCAAGCTGCAAGTAGCAGCCGGTGCTGCGAATCCGTCACCACCAGTAGGTCCAGCTCTGGGTCAACACGGTGTGAACATCATGGAATTCTGTAAGGCGTTCAACGCCCGTACTGAAAAGGTAGAGAAAGGTCTGCCGATTCCTGTTGTTATCACTGTATACGCAGATCGTTCCTTCACCTTCGTAACCAAGACTCCACCAGCTGCAGTTCTGCTGCTGAAAGCTGCTGGCCTGAAGTCCGGTTCCGGTCGTCCGAACACCGAGAAGGTAGGTACAGTAACCGACGCTCAGCTGCAAGAGATTGCTGAGACCAAGGCTGCTGATATGACTGGTGCCGATATTGAAGCTATGAAGCGTTCAATTGCTGGTACTGCTCGTTCCATGGGCCTGGTAGTTGAGGGATAAGACGATGGCTAAACTGTCTAAGCGCATGCGCGTTATCCGCGAGAAAGTTGACGCTACTCGCGAGTACGAAATCAACGAAGCCGTTGCTCTGCTGAAAGAACTGGCGACTGCCAAGTTCGTTGAGAGCGTTGACGTTGCTGTAAACCTGGGCGTTGACCCACGTAAATCCGACCAGAACGTACGTGGTGCTACCGTACTGCCTCACGGTACCGGTCGTGAAGTGCGCGTTGCTGTGTTCACCCAAGGCGCTAACGCCGAAGCTGCTAAAGAAGCAGGTGCCGACATCGTTGGTATGGAAGAGCTGGCCGCACAGGTTAAGAAAGGCGAAATGAACTTCGACGTAGTGGTTGCTTCTCCGGATGCAATGCGCGTTGTTGGTCAACTGGGCCAGATCCTGGGTCCACGTGGCCTGATGCCTAACCCTAAGACTGGTACTGTGACTCCTAACGTTGCTGAAGCGGTTAAAAACGCTAAAGCGGGTCAGGTTCGCTACCGTACCGACAAGAACGGCATCATCCACAGCACCATCGGTAAGGTTTCTTTCGACGCTGAACAGCTGAAAGAAAACCTGGAAAGCCTGCTGATCGCTCTGAAGAAGGCCAAGCCTGCTTCTGCTAAAGGTCAGTACATCCAGAAAGTAGCTGTGTCTACTACCATGGGTGCTGGTGTTACCGTAGACCAGGCGTCTCTGGAAACTCAGACCGCTTAAGTTTACAGGGCGCATAATTATCCGTATAATTTTGCGCCCTATAGGTCGAAGCCAGTTTACTGGCTTTCGTCCAAGACCGTAGGTGCCGCGAGGCTTAATTCCCTACGTAGACGGTGTCACAGGACCTAAGAAGATTTTTAATCTTCTGGAACCTTACCACCGTATCGCTCCCCAGAGATGGGGTTGTTAATTTCTAGGTGTCACAGCCTAGGTGGAATCCAGGAGTAAAAGCCAATGGCATTAGGACTCGAAGACAAGAAAGCAATTGTCGCTGAGGTCAACGAAGCTGCCAACGGTGCTCTGTCTGCTGTAGTTGCCGATTCTCGCGGCGTTACCGTAGGCAGCATGACTGCTCTGCGTAAAGAAGCTCGTGAAGCTGGTGTTGTTATGCGCGTTGTGCGTAACACCCTGGCCAAGCGTGCTGTTGAAGGTACTCCTTTCGAGTGCCTGACCGACGCATTCAGTGGTCCAACTCTGATCGCATTCTCTACTGAGCACCCAGGTGCTGCAGCGCGTCTGTTTAAAGACTTCGCTAAGTCAGAAGAAGCGTTCGAAGTTAAAGCACTAGCTTACGAAGGGGAACTGATCCCTGCCGAGCAAATTGACCGTCTGGCGAAGCTGCCAACTTACGACGAAGCAATTGCACAGCTGATGATGACCATGAAGGAAGCATCTGCTGGCAAGCTGGTTCGTACTCTGGCTGCTCTGCGTACTCAAAAAGAAGAGCAAGCTGCCTAATTCGGCTCGCTGCTTAAACTTTTTAAACTAATTTATTAGGATTGTTAGTAATGTCTATCACTAAAGACCAAATCATCGAAGCCGTAGCTGAAATGTCCGTAATGGACGTTGTTGAGCTGATCGAAGCTATGGAAGAAAAGTTCGGCGTTTCTGCTGCTGCTGCAGTAGTTGCTGGTGGCGGCGAAGCTGCTGCTGCTGAAGAGCAAACCGAATTTGACGTAATGCTGACCGGCGCTGGCGCTAACAAAGTTGGTGCTATTAAAGCTGTTCGTGGCGCAACCGGCCTGGGCCTGAAAGAAGCCAAAGCCATGGTTGAAGCTGCTCCAGTAGCAGTTAAAGAAGCTGTTTCTAAAGAAGAAGCAGAAGGTCTGAAAGCTCAACTGGAAGAAGCCGGTTGTTCTGTTGAGATCAAGTAAGCTATCCTATAGCTTACGAGCCTAAGCTTCGGCTTAGGTAAGGCTGGTGGTTTTTTAACCACCGGCCTTTTTGCGCTATAAAAAGCGCTGACAAACTTCCCACCGTTTGTCGCCGATCATAGGATCGCGGACCTGACAGAGATTACTGGTTGGGTTCTTGCACCCCGAGAGTGGCGTGTTGCAAGTCGAGTGGGCTCAGATGGGTCACCATAGAGCGAGAAGAGGAACCAAATGGTTTACTCCGATTTTCAAAAAAAACGCATCCGCAAGGACTTTGGTAAGCGTCCAAAAGTACTGGACATCCCTTACCTGCTGTCGATCCAGCTGGACTCGTTCCAAAACTTCCTGGAGCAGGATGCCGAGGGTGAGCGTGGTCTGGAAGCGGCTTTCCGCAGTGTCTTCCCGATCAAAAGCTTCTCCGGTTATTCCGAGCTGCAGTACGTAAGTTACAAGCTGGGCGAGCCTGTATTTGACGTTAAAGAGTGCCAGATTCGTGGCATTACCTACTCCGCACCTCTGCGAGTAAAGCTGCGTCTTGTTCTGATGGACAAAGAGAACGGCGGTGCCGTTAAAGACATCAAAGAGCAAGAAGTGTACATGGGCGACATTCCGCTGATGACCGAAAACGGCACCTTCGTCGTTAACGGTACTGAGCGTGTGATCGTTTCCCAGTTGCACCGTAGCCCGGGTGTGTTCTTCGACCACGACCGTGGTAAGACGCACTCTTCCGGTAAAGTTCTTTATAACGCTCGTGTTATCCCTTACCGCGGCTCCTGGCTGGACTTCGAGTTCGATCCAAAGGACAACCTGTTTGTTCGTATCGACCGTCGTCGTAAGCTGCCAGCTACCATCATGCTTCGTGCGCTGGGCTACAGCACCGAAGAGATGCTGGAGATGTTCTTCGAGAAGGTGGAATTCACCATCAAGAAGGACAAGCTGGTTATGGCTCTGGTTCCAGAGCGCCTGCGTGGTGAAACCGCCGTTTTCGACATCAAAGATGCCGAAGGTAACGTCGTGGTTGAAACCGGCCGTCGTGTGACTGCCCGTCATATCCGCGCCATGGACAAAGCCGGCCAGACTGAACTGGAAGTGCCAGTTGAGTACCTGGTAGGCAAGACTGTCGATAAAGATTACGTCGATGAAGCTACCGGCGAATTGCTGGTTGCCGCTAACCAGGAGATGAGCCTGGAAGACGTGGCCAAGCTGTCCCAGTCTGGTATCAAGTCATTCAAGACTCTGTACACCAATGACCTGGACCACGGTGCTTACATCTCCACCACCCTGAAAGTGGATTCCGCCCAAGAGCGTATGGAAGCTCTGGTTGAGATCTACCGCATGATGCGCCCGGGTGAGCCACCAACACGTGACGCGGCGGAAGCCCTGTTCCAGAACCTGTTCTTCTCCGAAGAGCGCTACGATCTGTCTACTGTTGGTCGCATGAAGTTCAACCGTCGCCTGGGCCGTCAAGAGTCCACCGGCGCCGGCATCCTGGACAAAGACGACATCGTCACCGTTATGAAGAAGATCATTGAGATCCGTAACGGCCTGGACGAAGTTGATGACATCGATCACCTGGGTAACCGTCGTATCCGTTCTGTAGGCGAAATGGCCGAGAACCAGTTCCGTGTCGGTCTGGTCCGGGTTGAGCGTGCCGTACGTGAGCGTCTGTCTCTGGGTGATCTGGACAGCCTGATGCCTCAGGACCTGATCAACGCCAAGCCAATTTCGGCGGCGGTGAAAGAGTTCTTCGGTTCCTCGCAGCTGTCCCAGTTTATGGACCAGAACAACCCGTTGTCTGAGGTGACCCACAAGCGTCGTATCTCAGCCCTGGGTCCTGGTGGTCTGACTCGTGAGCGTGCCGGTTTCGAAGTTCGAGACGTACACCCGACTCACTACGGCCGTCTGTGTCCGATTGAGACCCCTGAAGGTCCAAACATTGGTCTGATCAACTCCCTGGCGAGCTACTCTCGTACCAACGAGTACGGCTTCCTGGAGACTCCTTACCGTCGCGTCGTTGACGGTGTGGCTACCGAAGAGATCGATTACCTGTCTGCCATTGAAGAAGGTAACTTCATCATTGCACAGGCGAACGCCACCCTGGACGAAAACAACCGTCTGCCTCAGGACGAGCTGATCGCCAGCCGTCACAAGGGCGAGTCCGGTTTCCAGAGTGCCGATCAGATTCAGTACATGGATATTTCTCCGCAGCAGATCGTTTCTGTGGCGGCGTCACTGATTCCATTCCTGGAGCACGATGATGCTAACCGCGCCTTGATGGGTGCGAACATGCAGCGTCAGGCCGTTCCGACTCTGAAGGCCGACAAGCCTCTGGTTGGTACCGGCATGGAGCGCAACGTAGCCATCGACTCCGGTGTAACTGAAGTGGCCAAGCGTGGCGGCGTAGTGGACTACGTCGATGCCGGCCGCATCGTGATCAAGGTGAATGAAGATGAGCTGGTACCAGGCGAAGCCGGTATCGACATCTACAACCTGACCAAATACACCCGTTCTAACCAGAACACCTGCATCAACCAGCGTCCTATCTGTAACGTTGGTGAGCCGGTGACCCGTGGTGACGTACTGGCCGATGGCCCGTCCACCGACCTGGGTGATCTGGCTCTGGGTCAGAACCTGCGTGTCGCGTTCATGACCTGGAACGGTTACAACTTTGAGGATTCCATCCTGCTGTCCGAGCGTGTGGTTCAGGAAGATCGCCTGACCACCATTCACATTCAGGAACTGTCCTGTATTGCTCGTGACACCAAGCTGGGCTCCGAGGAGATCACCGCCGATATTCCTAACGTAGGCGAATCCGCTCTGTCCAAACTGGACGAGTCCGGCATCGTATACGTGGGCGCCGAGATGAAGCCTGGCGACATCCTGGTAGGTAAGGTGACTCCGAAAGGTGAAACTCAGCTGACTCCAGAAGAGAAGCTGTTGCGTGCCATCTTCGGTGAGAAGGCGTCCGACGTGAAGGACTCCTCTCTGCGCGTGCCTAACTCCGTGTTCGGTACCGTCATCGATGTACAAGTCTTTACCCGCGACGGCGTGGAAAAAGACAAGCGTGCCATCGAGATCGAAGAGATGCAGCTGAAAGAAGCCAAGAAGGATCTGACTGAAGAGTTCAGCATCCTGGAAAATGGCGTCTTCGACCGTGCCCGCAACCTGCTGCTGAACTCCGGCATGACCGAAGCTCAGCTGGAGAAGATGGATCGCGCCAAGTGGCTGGAACTGCCTCTGGATGACGAAGCCAAGCAGACTCAGCTGGAGCAGTTGGCCGAGCAGCACGAAGAGCTGCGCGCCGAATTCGATAAGAAGTTCGAAATCAAGCGTCGTAAGATCACCCAGGGTGATGATCTGGCGCCTGGCGTTCTGAAGATCGTTAAGGTGTACCTGGCCGTTAAGCGTCGCATTCAGCCTGGTGATAAGATGGCCGGTCGTCACGGTAACAAGGGTGTAATTTCCACCATTGTGCCTGTTGAAGACATGCCACACGACGAAACCGGTACTCCGGTAGACATCGTACTGAACCCGCTGGGTGTACCATCGCGTATGAACATCGGTCAGATTCTGGAAGTTCACCTGGGTGCGGCAGCGCGTGGTATCGGTACCAAGATCACCGCCATGATGGAGCAGCAGAAGGCCGTGGCCGAACTGCGTGACTTCATGCAGCAGGCGTACGACCTGGGCGAGACTCAGCAAGTGGTTGACCTGAACACCTTTACCGACGAAGAAGTGATTCGTCTGGCGAAGAACCTGCAGGGCGGTATGCCAATCGCCACGCCGGTATTCGATGGTGCTAAGGAAGCCGAAGTTAAGGACCTGCTGGCCCTGGCTGACTTGCCGAACTCCGGTCAGATCACCCTGTATGACGGTCGTACCGGTGACTCCTTCGAGCGTCCTGTAACCGTGGGTTACATGTACATGCTGAAGCTGAACCACCTGGTTGATGACAAGATGCACGCTCGTTCCACCGGTTCTTACAGCCTGGTTACTCAGCAGCCGCTGGGTGGTAAGGCTCAGTTCGGTGGTCAGCGATTCGGTGAGATGGAAGTGTGGGCACTGGAAGCATACGGTGCCGCTTACACTCTGCAGGAGATGTTGACTGTGAAGTCGGATGACGTGAACGGTCGTACCCAGATGTATAAGAACATCGTTGACGGTAACCACTCCATGCAGCCTGGTATGCCTGAATCCTTCAACGTACTGTTGAAAGAGATCAAGTCCCTCGGTATCAACATCGAGCTGGACCAGGAATAAGCCATCCGCTGACGCGGAACTTAAGTGTGCTCCGCCTGCGGGCGGGGCACCGAAGTTAAACCTCCACTAGGAGATGAACGTGAAAGACTTACTCCAGTTTCTGAAGAAGCAGAACAAGTCTGAAGAGTTTAACGGTATCAAGATCGGTCTGGCGTCCCCGGACATGATCCGTTCTTGGTCTTTCGGTGAAGTTAAGAAGCCGGAAACCATTAACTACCGTACCTTCAAGCCTGAGCGCGACGGCCTGTTCTGTGCGCGTATCTTCGGCCCGGTAAAAGACTACGAGTGTTTGTGCGGTAAGTACAAGCGCCTGAAGCACCGTGGTGTTATCTGTGAAAAATGTGGTGTTGAGGTAACTCAGACCAAGGTACGCCGTGAGCGTATGGGCCACATCGAGCTGGCCAGCCCGGTTGCCCACATCTGGTTCCTGAAATCACTGCCGTCCCGCATCGGTTTGCTGCTGGACATGACTCTGCGTGACATCGAGCGCGTGCTGTACTTCGAAAGCTACGTAGTGATCGAAACCGGCATGACTTCTCTGGAAAAAGGTCAGATGCTGACCGAAGAGGAGTACCTGGATGCCCTGGAAGAGCACGGTGATGAGTTCGACGCCCGCATGGGTGCCGAAGCGATTCTTGAACTGCTGCGCGCCATCGATCTGGAAGCCGAAATCAACGAAATGCGTGAAGAGTTGCCTCAAACCAACTCCGAAACCAAGCGCAAGAAGCTGACCAAGCGTCTGAAGCTGATGGAAGCCTTCCATCAGTCCGGCAACAAGCCGGAGTGGATGATTCTGGCGGTTCTGCCAGTTCTGCCACCGGATCTGCGTCCTCTGGTACCGCTGGACGGCGGCCGTTTCGCGACCTCGGATCTGAACGATCTGTACCGTCGTGTGATTAACCGTAACAACCGTCTGAAGCGTCTGCTGGACCTGGCTGCTCCCGACATCATTGTCCGCAACGAAAAGCGTATGCTGCAGGAATCTGTAGATGCGCTGCTGGACAACGGTCGTCGCGGTCGTGCCATTACCGGTTCTAACAAGCGTCCTCTGAAGTCCCTGGCCGACATGATCAAGGGTAAGCAGGGTCGTTTCCGTCAGAACCTTCTGGGTAAGCGTGTGGATTACTCCGGCCGTTCGGTAATTACCGTAGGTCCGACTCTGCGCCTGCACCAGTGTGGTCTGCCTAAGAAGATGGCACTGGAACTGTTCAAGCCCTTCATCTACGGCAAGCTGGAAGGTCGTGGCCTGGCCACCACCATCAAAGCCGCCAAGAAGATGGTTGAGCGTGAAGTTCCGGAAGTATGGGACGTTCTCGATGAAGTGATTCGTGAGCACCCGGTACTGCTGAACCGTGCACCTACTCTGCACCGTCTGGGTATCCAGGCGTTTGAACCTGTACTGATTGAAGGTAAGGCGATTCAGCTGCACCCGCTGGTCTGTGCGGCGTACAACGCTGACTTCGATGGTGACCAGATGGCGGTACACGTACCGCTGACTCTGGAAGCTCAGCTTGAAGCTCGTGCCCTGATGATGTCCACCAACAACATCCTGTCGCCTGCTTCCGGTGATCCTATCATCGTACCGTCTCAGGACGTGGTACTGGGTCTGTACTACATGACCCGTGAGAAGATCAACGACAAGGGTGAAGGTATGGTGTTTGCTTCCGTTGAGGAAGCCGAGAAAGCCTACCGCACCAAGACGGCAGCACTGCACGCTCGAGTGAAAGTACGAATCCAGGATTCCTACAAGACCGAAGACGGTGAGATCAAAGAAGAGAGCAAGATCATCGATACCACCGTTGGTCGTGCCATTCTGTCCATGATCCTGCCGCACGGTATGTCTTTTGACCACATCAACAAAGATATGGGCAAAAAGCAGATCTCCGGTGTTCTGAACAGCTGCTACCGTATTCTGGGCCTGAAGCCGACCGTCATCTTTGCTGACCAGCTGATGTACACCGGTTTCCACTACGCCACCCTGTCCGGTACCTCCGTAGGTATCAACGACATGGTGATCCCAGAAGCCAAGAAGACCATTATCGAATCTGCCGAAGAGGAAGTGACTGAAATTCAGGAACAGTTCCAGGCAGGTCTGGTAACCGCAGGTGAGCGTTACAACAAAGTAATCGACATCTGGGCCAGCGCCAACGAGAAAGTCTCCAAGGCGATGATGGAAAACCTGAAGACCGAAACCGTTGTCAACCGTGATGGCGAAGAGGAAGAGCAGGGCTCCTTCAACAGCATTTACATGATGGCCGACTCCGGCGCTCGTGGTAGTGCGGCGCAGATTCGTCAGCTGGCCGGTATGCGAGGCCTGATGGCTAAGCCGGATGGCTCCATTATCGAAACCCCGATTAAAGTGAACTTTAAAGAGGGTCTGTCGGTAGCGGATTACTTCATCTCCTCTCACGGTGCTCGTAAAGGTCTGGCGGATACCGCACTGAAGACCGCGAACTCCGGTTACCTGACTCGTCGTCTGGTGGATGTGGCCCAGGATCTGGTGATCATCGAGAGCGACTGTGGTTCCGAAGAGGGTCTGACCGTTAAGCCGCTGATTGAAGGCGGTGATGTGGTTGAGCCGCTGCGTGAGCGCGTACTGGGTCGAGTCATCGCCAAGGACGTGATCAAGCCAGGCACCGAAGACGAAGTGCTGCTGCCTCGTAACACCCTGCTCGACGAGAAGATGTGTGACATCCTTGAAGAGTTCTCGGTGGACGAAGTACTGGTACGCTCCGTGATTACCTGTGAGACCGACTTCGGCGTTTGTGCCCACTGTTACGGTCGCGATCTGGCCCGTGGCCACATCGTTGGTAAGGGTGAGGCCATTGGTGTGGTTGCCGCTCAGTCTATTGGTGAGCCGGGTACCCAGCTGACCATGCGTACCTTCCACATTGGTGGTGCGGCATCGCGTGCGTCTGCCGAATCCAACGTACAGGTGAAGAACGCGGGTAGCATCAAGCTGCACAACGCCAAGTTCGTAACCAACTCCGAAGGCAAGATCGTGGTGACCTCCCGTTCAACCGAACTGGCGATCATCGATGACCTGGGTCGTGAGAAAGAGCGTTACAAACTGCCTTACGGTGCCGTTCTGGAGAAAGGTGAAGATCAGGCGGTTGCCGCCGGTGACATCATCGCTAACTGGGATCCGCACACGCACCCAATCATCACCGAAGCGGAAGGTCAGATTAAGTTCGTTGACATGATCGACGGCGTGACCATGAAGCGGGAAACCGATGAGCTGACCGGTCTGAGCCGTATCGAGATCCTGGATCCGAACGAGCGTACCAGTGCCGGTAAAGAGATGCGTCCAGCGGTTAAGCTGCTCGATGCTTCTGGCAACGACATCCTGATCCCGGGTACCGAAGTTGCGGCCCAGTACTTCCTGTCCGGCAAAGCGATTGTTGGTGTGGAAGATGGCTCTCCGGTTAACGTGGGTGATGCCCTGGCCCGTATTCCTCAGGAATCCGGCGGTACCAAGGATATTACCGGTGGTCTGCCACGAGTGGCCGATCTGTTTGAAGCCCGTAAGCCGAAAGAGCCTGCGATTCTGGCTGAAATTACCGGTACCATCTCCTTCGGTAAAGAAACCAAAGGCAAGCGTCGCCTGGTGATCACTCCTCACGATGGTGCCAAGCCATACGAAGAGATGATTCCTAAGTGGCGTAACCTGAACGTGTTTGAAGGTGAAAAAGTGGAGCGCGGCGAAGTGATCGCCGATGGTCCGGAAGCACCGCACGACATTCTGCGTCTGCGTGGTGTCCGTGCCGTTGCCAACTACATCGTCAACGAAGTTCAGGAAGTGTATCGTCTGCAGGGCGTGAAGATTAACGATAAGCACATCGAGGTGATCATTCGCCAGATGCTGCGTAAGTGCATCATCTCCAGCGCTGGCGATTCCGATCTGCTGGAAGGCGAACAGGCTGAAGTGGCCCGGGTTAACATCATTAACCGCGAACTGCTGGCCGAAGGCAAGCAGCCGGCCACCTTCGAGCTGGAGCTGTTGGGTATCACCAAGGCCTCGCTGGCCACCGAATCGTTCATCTCTGCGGCTTCCTTCCAGGAAACCACTCGAGTACTGACCGAAGCGGCGGTAAGTGGCAAGCAAGACGACCTCCGTGGTCTGAAAGAGAACGTGATCGTGGGTCGTTTGATTCCTGCGGGTACGGGCTATGCTTACCACGAGCAGCGTAACGCCAAAGAGGAGCCGGTGGCTCCGGTGGTCACTGCTTCCGAAGCGGAGCAGAACCTGGCCGACCTGCTGAATGCAGCGGACGACTAAGCCTCTTAGTTGAAGGTACGAAAAGGGGCGCTTCGGCGCCCCTTTGTTGTTTTGTGTGGCGGGTAGAGAGCGTAGAAACTTTGTTCATGCTGAATGTGGGCCGCAGACAGGATTTATTTTGCTGTGAAAGGCCAAACACATTGGCTAAATCTTGACACCCGCTCACTAGGTGCTTAAAATTCCGCGTCCCCTTTTTTGGGATCGATTTTTCGCACCTGAAAATGAGTAGTAAACATCAATTGGAGTAATCAATGGCTACTGTTAACCAGTTGGTACGCAAGCCTCGCCAATCGAAAGTCGTAAAGACTAACGTTCCGGCTCTGGAAGCGTGTCCACAAAAACGTGGTGTATGTACTCGTGTGTACACCACCACCCCTAAGAAGCCGAACTCTGCACTGCGTAAAGTGTGCCGTGTTCGCCTGACCAACGGCTTCGAAGTGACTTCCTACATCGGTGGTGAAGGTCACAACCTGCAAGAGCACTCTGTTGTTCTGATCCGTGGCGGTCGTGTAAAAGATTTGCCAGGTGTGCGTTACCACACCGTTCGTGGCGCTCTGGATACCGCTGGCGTGAGTGATCGTCGCCAAGGCCGTTCCAAGTACGGTGCCAAGCGTCCTAAGTCTTAATGGTTCTCCGTTAAGTAAGGCCAAGCAACTTTAATTTCGTACATCCTGTTTTGGATATACCTGAAGCAATCGGAGAATTCCCATGCCAAGACGTCGCGTCGTAGGTCAACGTAAAATTCTGCCGGATCCTAAGTTCGGATCTGAGCTGTTAGCTAAATTTGTAAACGTGGTTATGCAGGACGGCAAAAAGTCTACTGCTGAGCGCATCGTATACGGTGCACTGGAAGCGGCTGCTGCCAAATCCGGTAAAGACCACATCGAAATGTTTGAGACTGCACTGGAAAACATCCGCCCAGCCGTCGAGGTTAAATCTCGTCGTGTAGGTGGTTCAACCTATCAGGTGCCGGTTGAAGTTCGTCCAGTCCGTCGTAACACCCTGGCCATGCGCTGGTTGGTGGAAGCTGCTCGTAAGCGTGGCGAAAAATCGATGGCTCTGCGTATGGCAGGTGAACTGCTTGACGCATCCGACAACAAAGGTTCTGCGGTTAAGAAGCGTGAAGACGTTCACCGTATGGCCGAAGCCAACAAGGCATTTGCCCACTACCGTTGGTAAGCTTGCCGGCGCAGCACTCAAAGTGCTGCGCCTGTTTTGCATTTTTCCCGGAACCTGGTTCCGGGTGAGAGGAAGAAATCGTGGCTCGTACAACTCCACTAGAGCGCTACCGCAACATTGGTATTTGCGCTCACGTTGACGCCGGTAAAACCACCACCACTGAGCGGGTGCTGTTTTATACCGGACTGTCTCACAAAATCGGTGAAGTACACGATGGCGCCGCAACCATGGACTGGATGGAGCAGGAGCAGGAGCGTGGTATCACCATTACCTCTGCTGCGACCACCACCTTCTGGCGTGGTATGGAAGGTCAGTACCCTGAGCATCGCGTAAACATCATCGACACCCCCGGACACGTGGACTTTACCATCGAGGTAGAGCGTTCCCTGCGTGTGCTGGATGGTGCAGTGGTGGTTTTCTGTGGTTCCTCTGGTGTTGAACCTCAGTCTGAGACCGTATGGCGTCAGGCTGACAAATACCAAGTGCCTCGCATGGTGTTCGTCAATAAGATGGACCGTGCCGGCGCAGACTTTGAGCGAGTTGTTGAGCAAATCCGTGATCGACTGGGAGCCACTTGTGTGCCTATCCAGCTGAACATCGGTGCTGAGGACGAATTCAAAGGCGTAATCGACCTGATCAAGATGAAGGCCATTAACTGGAACGAAGCGGACCAGGGCATGACCTTTAGCTACGATGAGATCCCTGCTGAGCTGGCCGATCAGGCCGCGGAATGGCGGGAGTATCTGATCGAGGCTGCTGCAGAAGCTTCTGACGAGCTGATGGATAAGTACCTGGAAGAGGGTGAACTGTCCGAGCAGGAGATCAAGCAGGCGTTGCGCACTCGTACCCTGAACAACGAAATTGTTCTGGCCACCTGTGGTTCTGCATTTAAGAACAAAGGTGTACAGGCTGTTTTGGACGCAGTGGTCGAATTTCTGCCCGCCCCCATTGACGTGCCAGCCATTAAAGGTCTCGACGAGCGTGACAACGAAGTCGAGCGCCACTCAGACGACAACGAACCGTTCGCGGCGTTGGCGTTTAAGATTGCGACCGACCCCTTCGTTGGTACCCTGACTTTCTTCCGCGTTTACTCTGGTGTGGTGAGCACCGGCGATACCGTTTTCAACTCTGTTAAAGAGAAGCGAGAGCGGTTCGGTCGTATCGTGCAGATGCACTCTAACGATCGTAAAGAACTGAAAGAGGTTCGCGCCGGCGACATCGCAGCAGCAATCGGTCTGAAAGATTGCACCACAGGTGATACCCTGTGCGATCCAAACCACAAGGTGGTACTGGAGCGTATGGAGTTCCCTGAGCCGGTCATTCAGATCGCGGTCGAGCCTCGTACTAAGGTTGACCAAGAGAAGATGGGTATTGCCCTAGGCAAACTGGCTGCCGAAGACCCGTCGTTCCGGGTGGAATCCGACGAAGAATCCGGCCAGACCCTAATCTCTGGTATGGGTGAGCTGCACCTTGATATCATTGTTGATCGAATGAAGCGTGAGTTCAGCGTTGACTGCAACGTTGGTAAACCTCAGGTGGCTTACCGTGAAACTATCCGCTCTAAGGTGGAAGTGGAAGGTAAGTTCGTTCGTCAGTCCGGCGGTCGCGGTCAATACGGTCACGTATGGCTGAAGATGGAGCCGAACGAAACGGGCGAAGGCTTTGAGTTCGTCAACGAAATTGTGGGCGGTGCGGTTCCTCGCGAATACATCCCTGCAGTGGAAAAAGGCTGTAAAGAACAGATGGACATGGGTGTCCTGGCCGGCTATCAAATGCTGGACGTCAAAGTCACCCTGTTCGATGGATCGTTCCACGATGTTGACTCCAACGAAATGGCGTTTAAGATCGCGGGGTCCATGGGCTTCAGAAAAGGTGCCCTGGAAGCCGATCCGGTTCTGCTCGAGCCGATGATGAAGGTAGAGATTACCACTCCAGAAGATTGGATGGGTGATGTCGTAGGTGACGTAAACCGTCGCCGCGGTATGATCGACGGTATGGATGATGGTCCTGCGGGACTGAAAATCATCCGCGCTAAGGTGCCATTGGCTGAAATGTTTGGCTATGCTACTGATCTGCGTTCCGCTACCCAAGGTCGCGCTTCCTACTCCATGGAATTCCTGGAGTATAACGAAGCACCGCAAAACGTAGCTCAAGCTGTAATCGATGGCCGACTAGGCTAATTCACTTAGACTCGGATTAATGTCTTTCCGAGTCCTTTGAACATTGAAAGGAACACGACGTGTCTAAAGAAAAATTTGAACGTTCGAAACCGCACGTTAACGTTGGTACTATCGGCCACGTTGACCACGGTAAAACCACTCTGACTGCTGCTATCACCAACGTACTGGCTAAAGTATACGGTGGTGAAGCTAAAGACTTCGCTTCTATCGATAACGCTCCAGAAGAGCGCGAGCGCGGTATCACCATCTCTACCTCTCACGTAGAGTACGATACTCCTACTCGTCACTACGCTCACGTTGACTGCCCAGGACACGCTGATTACGTTAAAAACATGATCACCGGTGCTGCTCAGATGGACGGCGCAATCCTGGTAGTTGCTGCGACTGATGGCCCAATGCCACAGACTCGTGAGCACATCCTGCTGTCTCGTCAGGTAGGCGTACCTTTCATCATCGTATTCATGAACAAGTGTGACATGGTCGATGACGAAGAGCTGCTGGAACTGGTAGAGATGGAAGTTCGTGAACTGCTGTCTGAGTACGAATTCCCAGGTGATGACCTGCCAGTAATTCAGGGTTCTGCTCTGAAAGCTCTGGAAGGCGAGAAAGAGTGGGAAGACAAGATCGTTGAGCTGGCCGAAGCCCTGGATACTTACATCCCAGAGCCAGAGCGTGCTATCGACGGTGACTTCATTCTGCCTATCGAAGACGTATTCTCCATCTCCGGTCGTGGTACCGTTGTTACCGGTCGTGTAGAGCGCGGTATCATCAAAGTTGGTGAAGAAGTAGAAATCGTTGGTATCCAAGAGACTACCAAGACTACTTGTACCGGTGTTGAAATGTTCCGCAAGCTGCTGGACGAAGGTCGTGCCGGTGAGAACTGTGGTGTTCTGCTGCGTGGTACCAAGCGTGACGAAGTACAGCGTGGTCAGGTACTGGCTAAGCCTGGTTCCATCAACCCACACACTACTTTCGAGTCTGAAGTATACGTACTGTCTAAAGATGAAGGCGGTCGTCACACTCCATTCTTCAAAGGTTACCGTCCTCAGTTCTACTTCCGTACAACTGACGTAACCGGTACCATCGAGCTGCCAGAAGGCGTTGAGATGGTAATGCCAGGTGACAACATCAAGATGGTTGTTACTCTGATCTGCCCAATCGCGATGGACGAAGGCCTGCGCTTCGCTATCCGTGAAGGTGGCCGTACCGTTGGTGCGGGTGTTGTAGCTAAGATCGTAGCTTAATCCCTACGTCTTGCTAACAAGAGGGTGCCTTAGGGCACCCTTTTTTATTGGTGAGCGGCAACCGTGCCGTCACCGATACGCCGCCGCAGAAAAACTTGCAAACGAATTTGGGGTGAGTATAATACCCTTCGTTCGCAAAGACTGCGGACGCGTAATATACGCCGTGGTGCAATTGGCATCACTTACACAGCGACTCCGATTTGGAGTCGAATGGTTGCGATAGTCATCGTCTTTGACCCACTTTAATAGATAGGGGTTCAAGGGCTGGTGGTTTTTGCGTAATTATTGGTTGGAGCTCTGGTCAAATGCAGAACCAAAGAATCCGTATCCGCCTGAAGGCTTTTGATCATCGTCTGATCGATCAGTCTACCGCGGAAATCGTTGAGACTGCGAAGCGCACAGGGGCTCAAGTACGGGGTCCAATCCCGCTGCCCACCCGTAAAGAGCGCTACACAGTGCTGATTTCTCCTCACGTGAACAAAGATGCACGTGACCAGTACGAAATCCGCACTCACAAGCGTATGGTGGACATCGTTGAGCCTACCGATAAGACTGTGGACGCTCTGATGCGTCTGGATCTGGCTGCCGGCGTTGACGTGCAGATCAGTCTGGGTTAATCCCCAGATTCGGAATAGAGGTTAGATACATGGCAATCGGTCTTGTAGGTCGTAAAGTAGGAATGACTCGCATCTTCGCTGAAGATGGCGCGTCCATTCCGGTTACCGTTATCGAAGTTGAACCGAACCGCGTAACTCAAGTAAAGACTCTGGAAAACGATGGCTATCGTGCTCTGCAGGTAACTGTAGGCAGCAAGAAAGCCAACCGCGTTTCCAAGCCTGAAGCGGGTCACTTTGCTAAAGCTGGTGCTGAAGCAGGTCGTGGTCTGTTTGAGTTCCGCCTGGCAGACGGTGAAGGCGAAAGCATCGAAGTTGGTGCTGAGCTGAAAGTAGAAACTTTCGAAGACGGTCAAATTGTAGACGTTACTGGTCGTTCTAAGGGTAAAGGTTTCCAGGGTGGCGTTAAGCGCTGGAACTTCCGTACTCAGGACATGACTCACGGTAACTCTTTGAGCCACCGTGCTCCTGGTTCTATCGGTCAGAACCAGAGCCCAGGTAAAGTGTTCAAAGGCAAAAAAATGGCTGGTCACATGGGTGACGAGCGCGTAACTACCCAGAATCTGGAAGTAGTACGCGTAGACGCCGAGCGCAACTTGCTCCTTATCAAAGGTGCGGTCCCTGGCGCGAACGGCGGCAACGTTATCGTTAAACCTGCCGTTAAAGCGTAACGTCTGAGGAGATAGTAATGGAATTGGTAATGAAAGACGCGCAGAGCGCTCTTGAAGTTTCCGAAACTACCTTCGGACGTGAGTTCAACGAAGCTCTGGTACACCAGGTTGTTACTGCTTTCGCAGCTAACGCCCGTCAAGGTACCCGTGCTCAGTTGACCCGCGCTGAGGTAACTGGCACTGGCAAAAAGCCATGGCGTCAGAAAGGTACTGGCCGTGCACGTGCCGGTACTGTTAAGAGCCCAATCTGGCGCTCTGGTGGTGTGACTTTTGCTGCTAAGCCGCAAGATCACTCTCAGAAGGTTAACAAGAAGATGTACCGCGCGGCCCTGCAGAGCATTCTGTCTGAGCTGGTACGTCAAGACCGTCTGATCGTGGTTGAGCAGTTCGGCGTTGAAGCACCGAAGACCAAAGAATTGGTAGCTAAGCTGAAAGAATTGTCTGTAGAAGACGTTCTGATCGTTACTGGTGAAGTTGATGAGAACCTGTTCCTGGCTTCTCGCAACTTGTACAAAGTTGACGCTCGTGACGTTGCAGCAATCGACCCAGTTAGCCTGATCGCATTCGACAAGGTGCTGATGACTGCTGACGCAGTTAAGCAGATTGAGGAGATGCTGGCATGATCCGTGAAGAACGTTTGCTGAAAGTGCTGCTTGCTCCGCACATCTCTGAAAAGAGCACCATGGCCGCTGAACTGAGCAACACTATTGTGTTCAAAGTTGCCACCGACGCCACTAAGGCTGAAGTGAAAGCGGCTGTCGAAAAGCTGTTCGAAGTTGAAGTTACCGGTGTTCGCACCGTAAACGTCAAAGGCAAGACTAAGCGTACTGGCGCTCGTTTCGGTCGTCGTTCCGACTGGAAGAAAGCGTACGTTACTCTGGCTGAAGGCGCAGACATCGACTTCGTCGGCGGCGCTGAATAAGGACGAGGAGTTTTATAAATGGCTATTGTTAAATGTAAGCCTACCTCCGCGGGCCGTCGCCACGTCGTTAAGGTGGTAAACAAAGAACTGCACAAAGGTAAGCCTTTTGCAGCTCTTCTGGACAAGAAGTCTAAGTCTGGTGGTCGTAACAACGCTGGTCGCATCACTACCCGTCACATCGGTGGTGGTCACAAGCAGCACTACCGTATCGTAGACTTCAAGCGTAACAAAGATGGTATCCCTGCGACTGTAGAGCGCATCGAATACGATCCAAACCGCAGCGCTAACATCGCTCTGGTTCTGTACGCTGATGGTGAGCGTCGCTACATTCTGGCTCCTAAGGGCCTGACTGCTGGTGACAAAATCATGTCCGGTGCGGAAGCTGAAATCAAAACTGGTAATGCTATGTCTATGCGTAACATTCCAGTTGGTTCTACCGTTCACAACGTAGAAATGAAGCCAGGCAAGGGTGGTCAGATTGCTCGCTCTGCTGGTGCTTACGTACAGATCGTAGCCCGTGATGGTGCCTACGTGACTCTGCGTCTGCGTTCCGGTGAAATGCGTAAGATCCCTGCTGATTGTCGCGCTACCCTGGGTGAAGTTGGCAATGCTGAGCATATGCTGCGTTCACTGGGTAAAGCGGGTGCAAGCCGCTGGCGTGGTGTTCGTCCTACCGTTCGTGGTGTTGCCATGAACCCGGTAGATCACCCACACGGTGGTGGTGAAGGTCGTACCTCTGGTGGCCGTCATCCAGTATCTCCATGGGGCGTTCCTACCAAAGGTAAGAAAACCCGCTCCAATAAGCGTACCGACAAGTACATCGTACGTCGTCGTACCAAGTAAACTAATTGAGGATTCACCATGCCACGTTCTCTCAAGAAAGGTCCATTTATTGACCTGCACTTGCTGAAGAAGGTAGAGAAAGCGGTGGAAAGCGGGGATAAAAAGCCGGTTAAAACCTGGTCCCGTCGTTCTATGATCATTCCAGATATGATTGGTCTGACCATCGCTGTCCATAATGGTCGTCAGCACGTTCCAGTTTTCGTTACCGAAGATATGATCGGTCACAAACTGGGTGAGTTTGCGCCTACTCGTACTTATCGCGGCCACGCTGCTGATAAGAAAGCGAAGAAGAAGCGTTAAGGGGTAGATGATGGAAGTTTTAGCTAAACACCGTTTCGCCCGCACTTCTCCTCAGAAGGCGCGCTTGGTAGCTGATCAAATCCGTGGTCTTCCGGTAGATCGCGCTCTGGAAATTCTGACCTACAGCCCTAAGAAAGCGGCCGTACTGGTTAAGAAGGTACTGGAGTCTGCCATTGCCAACGCGGAGCACAACGAAGGTCTGGACATTGACGACCTGAAAGTTGCCAAAGTCTTCGTAGACGAGGGTCCGACCATGAAGCGCATCATGCCACGTGCTAAAGGTCGTGCCGATCGCATCCTGAAACGTTCCAGCCACATCTCTGTGGTTGTGGCTGACAAGTAAGGGCACTGCAATGGGACAAAAAGTACATCCTAACGGTATCCGCCTGGGTATTACCAAACCTTGGATTTCTACCTGGTACGCGGAAAAGAAAGATTACGCTGATAACCTGATCGGCGACCACGAAGTACGTTCTTTCCTGAAAAAGGAACTGAAGAGCGCTTCTGTGTCTAAGATCACTATCGAACGTCCAGCCAAGAGCATCCGTGTGACCATTCACACCGCTCGTCCTGGCGTTGTTATCGGTAAAAAAGGTGAAGATGTTGAGAAGCTGCGTCAGAAAGTTGCAAAACTGACTGGTGTACCTGCTCAGATCAACATCTCTGAAGTTCGTAAGCCAGAGCTGGACGCTCAACTGGTAGGTGACTCCGTTGCCTCTCAGCTGGAGCGTCGTGTTATGTTCCGTCGCGCTATGAAGCGTGCGGTACAGAACGCCATGCGTCTGGGTGCCAAGGGCATCAAGATCGAGGTTTCTGGTCGTCTGGGTGGCGCTGAGATCGCACGTACCGAATGGTACCGTGAAGGTCGCGTGCCTCTGCATACTTTGCGTGCCGATATCGATTACGCTACTTCTGATGCTCACACCCAATACGGTGTGATCGGCATTAAAGTCTGGATCTTCAAAGGTGAAGTTCTGGGTGCTATGCCTCTGACTCAGGAGCAGCCTAAGCCGGCAAAACGCAAAGGTCGTGGTAAGTAAGGGGAACCGAAATGCTACAACCGAAACGTACCAAGTTCCGTAAGGTTCACAAAGGTCGTAACCGTGGTATGGCTACCACTGGTGATAAGGTTAGCTTCGGTTCTTTCGGACTGAAGTCTACCTCCCGTGGCCGTATCACTGCTCGCCAGATCGAAGCGGCGCGTCGTGCTATGACCCGTCACGTTAAGCGTCAAGGTAAAATCTGGATCCGGATCTTCCCGGACAAGCCAATTACCGAAAAGCCGCTTGAAGTGCGTATGGGTAAAGGTAAAGGTAACGTTGAATACTGGGTTGCCCAGATTCAACCTGGCCGTGTTCTGTACGAAATGGAAGGTGTGCCAGAAGATCTGGCTCGTGAAGCCTTCGCCCTGGCTGCTGCTAAGCTGCCAGTACAGACCACCTTTGTAACTCGGACGGTGATGTGATGAAAGCTACTGAACTGCGTGAAAAAAGCGTTGAAGATCTGAACGCGGAGCTGCTGAGCCTGCTGCGTGAACAGTTCAATCTGCGTATGCAGAACGCGACTGGTCAGCTGAAGCAGACCCACGAGCTGAAGAAGGTACGCCGCAGCATCGCGCGCGTTAAAACCATTCTGACTCAGAAGGCAGGTGCGTAATGAGCGAGATTATCCGTACTCTTCAAGGTCGTGTAATCAGCGATAAGATGGACAAGTCCATCACCGTAGCCATCGAGCGCAAAGTAAAGCACCCGATCTACGGCAAGTATGTAAAGCGTACAACTAAGTTGCACGCTCACGATGAAACTAACCAATGTGGTATCGGCGACGTGGTAGAAATCCGCGAATGTCGTCCACTGTCTAAGACTAAGACTTGGACTCTGGTTAACGTAATCGAAAAAGCTCTGTAATTACAGAGTCTTACATGCAAAAGTGATGGCCGGCCCAGATTTTTTTCTGGTCCGGCTATTTTTTGTTTACTTTTTGGCTGCTAGTGGTGTTATAATTTCGCGCCTTTTAAAGGTAGCCAGGCCCCGATTTTGGGGTGAAATGTTGTAAAACAGCGGAGCACTGAAATGATCCAAATGCAATCTGTGCTGGACGTTGCCGATAACTCCGGCGCACGCAGCGTGCAGTGTATTAAGGTCTTGGGTGGCTCTCACCGTCGTTACGCCGGCATCGGCGATATCATCAAGGTTTCTGTTAAGGAAGCCATTCCTCGCGGTAAAGCGAAGAAAGGTGATGTATTTAACGCGGTGGTAGTACGTACCAAGAAGGGCGTTCGTCGTCCTGACGGTTCTGTTATTCGCTTTGACCGCAATGCGGCTGTGTTGCTGAATGCAAACCAACAGCCTATTGGTACTCGTATTTTCGGCCCTGTGACACGTGAACTGCGCAATGAGCAGTTCATGAAAATCGTGTCCCTTGCGCCAGAAGTACTGTAAGGAGCAAAGAGATGGCAGCAAAAATCCGTCGCAATGACGAAGTTGTTGTACTGGCCGGTAAAGACAAGGGTAAGCGCGGTAAGGTTACCCTGGTACTGTCTGACGGCAAAGTAATCGTTGAAGGCGTTAACCTGGTGAAGAAACACCAGAAGCCAAACCCTCACATGGGTGTGGCTGGTGGCATCATTGAAAAAGAAGCCGCTATTGACGCATCAAACGTCGCGATCTTTAACCCTGCTACCAGCAAGGGTGATCGCGTAGGCTTTAGACTGGAAGAAGGCAAGAAAGTACGCTTCTTCAAGTCTAATGGTGAACTCGTTTAAGTAATTGGAGTAAACGATGGCGAAACTGCATGATTACTACAAAGATACTGTAGTAGCAGGACTGACCAAACAGTTCGATTACAAAAGTATCATGCAAGTCCCTCGGGTCGAAAAGATCACCCTGAACATGGGTGTTGGTGAAGCCGTGGCTGACAAAAAGGTTCTGGATGCAGCAGTTGCTGATATGACTGCTATCTCCGGCCAAAAGCCACTGATTACCAAAGCTCGCAAATCTGTTGCTGGCTTCAAGATTCGTGATGGCTATCCGATCGGCTGTAAAGTAACCCTACGTGGCGAGCGTATGTGGGAGTTCCTGGAACGCCTGGTCTCTATCGCTGTTCCTCGTATCCGTGACTTCCGTGGTTTGAACCCGAAGTCTTTTGACGGTCGCGGTAACTACAGCATGGGCGTTCGTGAGCAAATCATCTTCCCTGAAATCGACTACGACAAAGTAGACAAGATTCGTGGTATGGACATCACCATTACCACATCTGCGAATTCAGACGAAGAAGGTCGTGCTCTGCTGGCTGCCTTTAACTTCCCATTCCGCAAGTAAGGTGTAGGGTTATGGCTAAAGTATCCATGAAGCAGCGCGAAATTAAGCGCGCTAAGCTGGTTGCAAAGTATGCTGAAAAGCGTGCTGCTCTGAAAGCAACCATCAACGACGTTAACTCAACTGACGAAGCTCGTTGGGAAGCCGTTCTGAAACTGCAACAACTTCCACGTGACTCCAGTGCCTCACGTCAGCGTAACCGCTGTAACATCACTGGTCGTCCGCACGGTGTGCTGCGCAAATTCGGCCTGAGCCGTATTAAGTTGCGTGAAGCCGCCATGCGTGGTGAAGTTCCTGGCCTTAAAAAGGCCTCTTGGTAAGCCAACGGGAGTAAGCCAATATGAGCATGCAAGATCCGATCGCGGATATGCTGACGCGCATCCGTAACGGCCAGGCTGCCAACAAAGTTGCAGTTAAAATGCCGTCTTCTAAGCTGAAAGCAGCTGTCGCCGATGTCCTGAAAAAAGAAGGTTACATCGTTGATTTCGCTGTTTCTGGCGACGTTAAACCGGAACTGGAAGTTACTCTTAAGTACTTCGAAGGTAAGCCGGTAGTTGAGAAACTTGAGCGAGTTAGCCGTCCTGGCCTGCGCATCTACAAGAAAAAAGATGAGCTTCCAAAGGTTATGGGTGGTCTAGGTATCGCTGTCGTGTCCACTTCTCAAGGCGTGATGACCGACCGTGCAGCCCGTAAGCTGGGCATGGGCGGCGAGATCGTCTGCTACGTGGCATAAGGAGAGTAACAATGTCTCGAATTGCAAAGGCACCTGTTACAATCCCTGCGGGCGTAGAGGTGACTCTAAACGGTCAACAGATCGTAGTTAAAGGTGGTAAAGGCACTCTGTCTCACGACATCAACGCTGCCGTTGAAGTTGTGAAAGAAGAGAACGAGCTGAAGTTCGCCCCACGTGAAGGCGTTGCTAACGCCAACGCGCAGGCCGGTACTGCTCGTGCCGTGGTTAACAACATGGTAGTCGGCGTTTCAGAAGGTTTCGTTAAGAAACTGCAACTGAACGGCGTTGGTTACCGTGCTGCCGTTAAAGGCAACGCAGTTAACCTGACACTGGGCTTCTCTCACCCGGTAGAACATGTTCTGCCTGAAGGTGTGAAAGCTGAGTGCCCAAGCCAAACTGAAATCGTTCTTTCTGGCGCAGACAAGCAAGCCGTTGGTCAAGTGGCTGCTGAGATTCGCGCGTACCGTGCTCCTGAACCTTACAAAGGTAAAGGTGTTCGTTATGCTGACGAAAATGTGCGTCGTAAAGAAGCCAAGAAGAAGTAAGGTAATACGATGGACAAAAAAGCAGCACGTCTTCGTCGCGCAACTCGCGTACGTAAGCAAATGCAAGAACTGGGCTCAACTCGCCTGGTTGTGCACCGTACTCCACGTCACATCTATGCTCAGGTTATCAACGCTGAAGCCCAGGTGCTGGTGGCAGCCTCTACTGTTGAAAAAGCAGTGGCAGCTGACCTGAAAAGCACTGGTAACACCGACGCCGCTAAGGCCGTTGGTAAGCTGGTAGCCGAGCGCGCTCTTGAAAAAGGCGTTAAGAGTGTGTCTTTCGACCGCAGCGGTTTCAAGTATCACGGCCGTGTAGCTGCACTGGCTGATGCTGCCCGTGAAGCTGGTCTCCAGTTCTAAGGTTGGGAGTGGATCATGGCAAATATTGAAAAGCAAGCCGGTGACCTGCAAGAGAAATTGATTGCAGTTAACCGTGTTTCCAAAGTAGTTAAGGGTGGCCGAATCTTTAGCTTCACCGCTCTGACTGTAGTTGGTGATGGTAATGGCCGCGTTGGTTTCGGTTACGGTAAAGCACGTGAAGTGCCTGCCGCTATCCAGAAAGCAATGGAAAAGGCTCGCCGCAATCTGGTATCCGTGCGTCTGCACAACGGTACCCTGCAGCACCCTGTTAAAGGCCGTCACTCTGGCTCTAAGGTATACATGCAGCCTGCTTCAGAAGGTACCGGTATTATTGCTGGTGGTGCTATGCGCGCCGTTCTGGAAGTAGTTGGTGTACACAACGTACTGTCTAAGGCGTACGGTTCTACTAACCCGATCAACATCGTTCGTGCGACTATCGACGCACTGACTTCGATGCATGCTCCGGATCAAGTAGCAGCCAAGCGTGGCCTTAGCATCGACGAAATCTTGGGGTAATCTGACATGGCTAAAACTATCAAGGTTACTCAGACCAAGAGCGCTATCGGTCGTCTGCCTAAACATCGGGCGACACTGGTAGGCCTGGGTCTGCGCAAAATCGGCCACACCGTTGAACTGGAAGATACTCCTTCTGTTCGCGGTATGGTGAATAAGGTTTACTACATGGTTAAGGTGGAGGACTAAGATGCGTTTGAATACTTTGTCTCCAGGCGCTGGTGCTAAAACCTCTGCCAAGCGTGTAGGTCGCGGTATCGGTTCTGGCCTGGGTAAAACCGGCGGCCGTGGTCATAAAGGCCAAAAGTCCCGTTCCGGTGGTGGCGTACGTCCAGGTTTTGAAGGTGGTCAAATGCCTCTGAAACAGCGTTTGCCGAAGTTCGGTTTTACCTCTCGTAAGAGCCTGGTAACTACCGAAATTCGTCTGAACGAGCTGTCAAAGGTTGAAGGCGATCTGGTAACTCTGGAAACCCTGAAAGATGCTGACATCATTTCTGCAAACATTAAGTTTGCGAAAGTTGTACTTTCAGGTAAAATCGAGCGCCCTGTGACCATCAAAGGTCTGAAAGCGACCAAAGGTGCGCGTGAAGCCATCGAGGCTGCGGGCGGCAAAATCGAAGAATAACGGGATAGTACAATATGGCTAAGCCAGGTGTTGATTCAAGTAGTGCGAAGGGCGGCCTTTCGGAACTCAAAGCGCGTCTATTATTCGTTTTAGGCGCAATTATCGTCTTCCGTGCAGGTTCTTTCGTACCAATTCCTGGTATTGACGCCGCAGTACTGGCCGAGCTGTTCGATCAGCAACAGGGTACCATCGTGAGCATGTTCAACATGTTCTCCGGTGGTGCTCTGGAACGCGCCTCCATCTTTGCATTGGGGATCATGCCGTACATTTCGGCGTCGATCATCATGCAACTTCTGACGGTAGTTCATCCAACTATGGCGGAACTAAAGAAAGAAGGGGAGGCGGGTCGCCGCAAAATTAGCCAGTACACCCGTTACGGGACACTGGTATTGGCTACGTTCCAGTCGTTTGGTATTGCGACTGGTTTGCCTAACATGATCTCCGGACTGGTGGTTGCCCCGGGTCCTGCGTTTTACTTTACCGCAGTGATCTCCCTGGTAACCGGTACCATGTTCCTGATGTGGTTGGGTGAACAGATTACTGAACGTGGCATTGGCAATGGCATCTCAATCCTGATTTTTACAGGTATTGTGGCTGGCTTGCCATCGGCGATTGGCCAAACTGCAGAACAAGCGCGTCAAGGTGAATTGCACATTTTGTTGCTGCTGGTATTAGCGGTCATTATCTTTGCCGTTACTTACTTCGTGGTATTCATGGAGCGCGGACAGCGCCGTATCGTGGTAAACTATGCCAAGCGTCAGCAAGGCCGCCGCGTATTCGCTGCTCAAAGCACCCATTTGCCGCTGAAAGTGAACATGGCTGGTGTGATTCCGCCAATCTTCGCGTCCAGCATCATTCTGTTCCCGGGCACACTGGCTCAGTGGTTCGGTAACAATGAAGGCTTGCGTTGGTTGTCTGACATCTCAGTGGTTCTGTCCCCGGGACAGCCTCTGTATGTGATGATCTATGCAGTAGCGATCGTTTTCTTCTGTTTCTTCTACACTGCGTTGGTGTTTAACCCGCGCGAGACGGCAGATAACCTGAAGAAATCTGGTGCGTTCATCCCTGGTATTCGTCCAGGTGAACAGACCGCCCGTTATATCGATAAAGTGATGACTCGCCTGACTCTGGCAGGTGCGGCATACATCACCTTTATCTGCTTGATTCCGGAATTTATGATGATCGGACTGAACGTTCAGTTCTACTTCGGCGGTACTTCACTGCTGATTATGGTCGTGGTTATCATGGATTTCATAGCTCAAGTACAGACTCATATGATGTCTCATCAGTATGATTCTGTTCTGAAAAAGGCGAATCTTAAGGGCTATAGCCGTTAAGTCGCCCAGACGGAGTAGCAAAAATGAAAGTTCGTGCGTCCGTAAAAAAGATGTGTCGTAACTGCAAAGTTATTAAACGTCACGGCGTTGTGCGTGTTATCTGCTCTGAGCCGAAGCACAAACAGCGTCAAGGTTAATCAGAGATCTCTCTGAGCTAACCAACAAAAAACGTAGCGCTAGGCTGACCTTGGTCGGCCTATGCGTTGTTGCAAACTAGTCGATTGTCGAGTATCCTACCGGGCTTTTCACAATCGATCCTTGGAATTGAGGAGTGCTATAGTGGCCCGTATCGCTGGCATTAACATTCCTGAGCATAAACATGCGGTTGTTGCTCTGACCGCCATTTTCGGCATTGGCCGTACTCGCGCACAGCAAATCTGTGTCGAGGCCGGTATTGCTGAAGATGTGAAGATTAAAGATCTGGACGAATCTACCATTGATAAGGTTCGTGACGTTGTAGGTCAATTCACCGTTGAAGGTGATCTGCGTCGTGAGATCTCTATGAACATCAAGCGTCTGATGGACCTGGGTTGCTACCGCGGCCTGCGTCATCGTCGTAGCCTGCCACTTCGTGGTCAACGTACTAAGACTAACGCTCGTACCCGTAAGGGTCCGCGTAAGCCGATCAAGAAGTAAGGGGAACTAAGCAATGGCTAAAACTCCTTCTCGTACCCGTAAAAAGGTACGTAAGCAGGTTGCAGACGGTGTGGCCCACGTGCACGCATCTTTCAACAACACAATCGTGACCATCACCGATCGCCAAGGTAACGCTCTTGCATGGGCCACCGCAGGCGGCTCCGGTTTCCGTGGTTCTCGTAAATCTACTCCGTTCGCTGCTCAGGTAGCTGCCGAGCGTTGTGCCGAAATGGCCAAAGAGTACGGTTTGAAGAACCTGGAAGTTGAAGTTAAGGGTCCGGGTCCGGGTCGTGAGTCCTCTATTCGTGCGTTGAATGCTGCGGGTTTCCGCATCACCAACATCACCGATGTGACTCCAATTCCGCACAACGGTTGTCGTCCGCCTAAGAAACGTCGCGTATAACGCCCGTTTCAGGATAGTTGGAGAAAGAACATGGCAAGATATTTGGGTCCTAAGCTCAAACTAAGCCGTCGTGAAGGAACAGACCTGTTCCTGAAAAGCGGCGTACGAGCAATCGATTCTAAATGTAAGATCGATAATGCTCCTGGTCAGCACGGTGCTCGTAAGGCCCGTCTGTCTGACTACGGTCTGCAGCTGCGTGAAAAGCAAAAAGTTCGTCGTATCTACGGCATTCTGGAAAAGCAATTCCGCAACTACTACAAAACTGCTGCTAGCAAGAAAGGCAATACTGGTGAAAACCTGTTGCAGCTGCTAGAAAGTCGTTTGGATAACGTTGTTTACCGCATGGGTTTCGGTGCTACTCGCGCTGAAGCACGTCAGCTGGTAAGCCACAAAGCAATCATGGTTAATGGCCGTGTTGTTAACATTCCATCTTTCGTTGTTGCCGCTGACGATGTGGTAAGCATCCGTGAGAAGGCTCAAAAGCAAGCTCGTATTAAGGGCGCTCTTGAGATTTCAGAACAACGTGAGAAGCCGACTTGGGTTGAAGTAGACAGCGCTAAGCTGGAAGGCACTTTCAAGCGCCTGCCAGAGCGTAGCGATCTGTCTGCCGACATCAATGAACAGCTGATCGTCGAGCTTTACTCTAAGTAAGGCTTAACCGTTAAGAGAGGACACAATGCAGGGTTCCGTTACCGATTTTCTTAAGCCACGTCTTGTCGATGTCGTGCAAGTCAACCCAACTCGGGCTAAAGTGACTCTGGAGCCGCTTGAGCGTGGCTTCGGTCACACTTTAGGTAATGCGCTTCGTCGCATCTTGCTCTCTTCAATGCCTGGCTGTGCTGTAACCGAAGTTGAAATTGACGGCGTGTTACATGAGTACAGCAGCAAAGAAGGCGTGCAGGAAGACGTGCTTGAGATTCTGTTGAACCTGAAGGGTTTGGCAGTAAAAATCGAGGGCAAGGACGAAGTGACACTGACACTGAGCAAGTCTGGTTCAGGCCCTGTTACTGCAGGTGACATTACCCACAGCGGTGATGTCGAGATCATGAATCCTGATCACCTCATCTGTACTCTGACTGGCGATGACGCTGAAATCAGCATGCGCATCAAGGTTGAGCTGGGCCGTGGTTATGTACCCGCGTCTGCCCGCGCTCAATCCGATGAAGACGAGCGTCCTATCGGTCGTCTTCTGGTTGATGCGTCCTTCAGTCCTGTTGTACGAATTGCCTACAATGTAGAAGCAGCTCGTGTTGAACAACGGACTGACTTGGACAAGCTGATTATCGACATGCACACCAACGGCACCCTGGATCCTGAAGAAGCGATCCGCCGTTCAGCCACTATTTTGGCTGAGCAACTGGATGCGTTCGTTGAGCTGCGTGACGTGAGCGAGCCAGAAGAGAAAGAAGAGAAGCCAGAATTCGATCCAATTCTGCTGCGTCCTGTCGATGATCTGGAACTGACTGTTCGTTCGGCGAACTGCCTGAAAGCAGAAGCCATTCATTATATCGGTGATCTGGTTCAGCGCACTGAGGTTGAGTTGCTGAAGACCCCTAACTTGGGTAAGAAGTCTCTCACTGAAATCAAGGATGTACTGGCCTCTCGTGGTCTGTCCCTTGGTATGCGGTTGGAAAACTGGCCGCCAGCCTCACTCGCCGACAACATGTAACCAGGTCTGGTAAAGATTTAGGTTAAAAGGATAAGGTCATGCGCCATCGTAAGAGTGGTCGTCAACTGAACCGCAACAGCAGCCATCGCCAAGCTATGTTCCGTAACATGGCAAGCTCACTGGTACGTCATGAGATCATCAAGACTACCGTGCCTAAGGCGAAAGAACTGCGTCGCGTAGTTGAGCCCCTGATTACACTTGCTAAAACTGACAGCGTTGCCAATCGTCGCCTGGCGTTTGCACGTACTCGTGACAACGATGTAGTAAGCAAGCTATTCAATGAGCTGGGTCCACGCTACCAAGAGCGTGCAGGTGGTTACACCCGCATTCTCAAGTGTGGATTCCGTGCCGGTGATAACGCCCCTATGGCGTACATCGAGCTGGTAGACCGCCCACAGGCGGACGCTACCGAAGAAGCAGCCGCTTCTGAAGAGTAATAAAAAGGCCGGTCTCTGACCGGCCTTTTTCTTTTCCCTGTTTTATTCCCCAAACTCCGTCCTTTACTAAACTTGTACTAGGCCTCCAGCTGAGGTGCCTATGCGAGTCTCCCTGTTGTTTTGCTTAAGCCTGCTGCTGTGCGTTGCGCCTTTATGGGCGAGTGACGGTGTCGAGTCCGGGTCTGTGCCGGCCAATGAGGTGTGGGTGGTGCCCATCAAAGGGGTGATCTCCCCGGCCTCATCACAACTGCTGTTGAGAACCCTGGAACAGGCCCGTGAGGCCGAGATCCAGCTGCTGATCGTGGCCATGGACACTCCCGGAGGACTGGATACCTCAATGCGGGAGATGATTCAAAGCATCCTGGCCAGTCCGGTGGCCGTGGTGGGCTACGTCAGCCCTCAGGGAGCCAGGGCAGCCAGCGCCGGCACCTTTTTAATGTACGCCAGCCATGTGGCGGCCATGGCGCCTGCCACTAATCTGGGGGCGGCGACGCCGGTGGCGTTGACCCCCTCTTCCCCGTCCGACAGTAAGCCCGAGCAAGCGAAGGAGCAGGCGCCGGATAACGCCCAGAGTCTGCGCAACAAAGCGGTTAATGACGCGGTGGCTTACATTCGAAGTCTGGCTGAGCTCAGGGGGCGCAACGCCGACTGGGGCGAAGCTGCGGTGCGTCAAGGCGCCAGCCTGTCGGCCACCGACGCCCTGGAAGCCGGGGTGATTGATCTGATGGCGGCCAACGTGGCGGATCTGCTGGTTCAACTCGACGGGCGGGTGGTGACGCTGGCATCCGGTGAGCGAACGCTCACCACCGCTCAGGCGTCGGTGGTGCATAAGGACCCCGGTTGGCGCTATCGACTGCTGGCGACATTGACCAATCCGAATGTGGCGTTGTTACTGATGATGTTGGGCTTCTATGGACTGGTGCTGGAGTTTTACAGCCCGGGTGTTGGCTTGCCGTCGGTGGTGGGCAGCGTGTGCCTGTTGCTCGGTCTGTATGCCCTGAACTTGTTGCCGGTGAACCTGGCCGGTGCCGCCTTGATGGTGCTGGGGATTGCGCTGATGGTGGCCGAAGCCTTCGCCCCGAGTTTCGGCCTGTTTGGCATTGGCGGGGTGGCGGCCTTTGTGGCCGGTGCGGTGTTGCTGATGGACACCGATGTGCCGGAATTTCAATTGGCTCTGCCGCTTATCAGTGCGTTGGCGGTGGTCTCGGCGCTATTTACTGCGGTGGTGGTCAAGATGGCATTGGCCAGTCGGTCGGTGGCGACCGTGACCGGCATCGATACCCTGATCGCCCGCCGAGTGTTGATCGATGCCCGTTACCTGGACAGTGGCGTGGTGGAGCTCAATGGTGAGGTGTGGTACGCCCGAGCCAACCAACCGCTGTCTGAGGGGCAGTGGGCGCGAGTCGAGGCCATCGATGGTCTGACACTGGTGTTGCATCCTGAGGAGACGGACGATGATTGCTGAGAGCTTTGGTGCCTACTTTGGCATAACCGTGACCCTGCTGGTGCTGGGGTTGCTGATCAGCACCTTTCGGATTCTGCGTGAGTATCAGCGCGGCGTCATTTTTCTGCTGGGGCGGTTCTATAAGGTTAAGGGGCCGGGGTTGATCGTGGTGGTCCCGATCGTGCAGCAGATGGTGCGGGTCGATCTTCGGACGCTGGTGATGGATGTGCCGACTCAGGATGTGATTTCCCGCGATAACGTATCGGTGCGGGTGAACGCGGTGGTGTATTTTCGAGTGGTGGATCCTGAGAAAGCGATCAACCAGGTGGAGGATTACCATGAGGCCACCAGTCAGTTGTCACAGACGACGTTGCGGTCGGTGCTGGGGCAGCACGAGTTGGACGAGATGTTGTCGCAACGGGATGTGCTCAATGTGGACATTCAGAAGATTCTTGATAAGCAGACCGACGTCTGGGGCATCAAGGTCAGTAATGTCGAGATTAAGCACGTGGATCTGGATGAAAGCATGGTGAGGGCGATTGCCCGTCAGGCCGAGGCGGAGCGGGTACGCCGGGCCAAGGTGATTCATGCCACCGGTGAGCAAGAGGCGTCCACCAAGTTGGCCGAGGCAGCAGCGGTGCTGGCCAGCGAGTCGGGGGCATTGCAATTACGTTACCTGCAGACCCTGACCGAGATCGCCGGCGATCGCTCCAGCACCATCGTGTTTCCGTTGCCGATGGAGCTGGCTCAGTGGCTGAAAAAAGACAATAAAAAAGCCGGTCCATGACCGGCTCTTAAACTGGATTAGCTGCTAGTAACTGGCACTGGGTGCCTGAGTGTCGTAATCCATCTTTTCATGCTTTTTGCCCATGGCCTCGGCCACTTCCGGCGGCATGTAGTTTTCGTCGTGCTTAGCCAGTACTTCGGTGGCGTCAATCACGGCGAATTCGGTCATCGGACCCTGAGCGACAATGCCTTGTCCTTCACGGAACAGGTCAGGCAGCATGCCGTCGTAGCGAATGGTCACGGCCGGTCCGGTGTCGGCGACCTGGAATTCGACCTTGAGGCTGTCCGGGTCGCGCTTTACGGAACCTGGAACCACCATGCCACCGATTCGCAGGCGCTGACCGATCTCAGGTTTGATACCGGTGCCTTCTTTGCCCATATGGATCTCGGTGGCGGTGTAGAACAGATCCAAGTTGCTGTTGAGTGCATACAGCAGCAGTGAGGCGATGGCCGCCACCCCACCGATTAAGGCCGAGGCGAAGACCAGGCGTTTTTTACGGCGTGGGTTCATGCAGCTTTGCTCCTGTGTTGTTTCAGGCGGGCTTCTCGAGCCTGCTTCTGACTGATCTGTTTAATGACGCGCTTGCGCTGGGACAGGCAACTTACCACCAGAATGCCGTAAACAGCAAATGATACCCCGTAGGCCAGCCACACGTAGAAGGCATAATCGCCCATGCTCAGAAACTCAGACAGGCTGCTAAATTGGAAGTTCAAGTTCATTTATCGTTTCTCCTCAGCAGCAACAATGTCACGCACCCAAGGGCGCATGGCATTTCGGGCCAGCACTTCGGCTCGGAACCTCAAGATGGTCAGGGCACCAATCATCATGGCAAAGCCAAAGATATTCAGCAACAGTGGCAGCAACATCTCCGGGGGCATGGCGTTGCTCTTGCCGACGGTGATGGCGTTCGGTTGATGCAGGGTGTTCCACCACTCTACGGAGTACTTGATGATCGGCAGGTTGATGGAGCCGACGATGGCCAGGATGCCCGAAGCCTTGGCGGCCAGCACCTTGTCTTCAAACGAGGCATACAGGGCGATGACACCCAGATACAGGAACAGCAGCACCAGTTCCGAAGTCAGTCGCGCGTCCCATACCCACCAAGTGCCCCACATGGGCTTGCCCCAGGTGGCACCGGTAAACAGGGCGACGACGGTGACGGCGGCGCCGATGGGGGCGATGGCCGCTGCGGCGATGTCGGCTAACTTGACTTGCCAGACGAGGCCAATGAAGGCGGCAATGGCCATGGCGAAATACGCGGACATGGACATGGACGCGGCGGGCACATGGATAAAGATGATGCGGTAGGAGTTACCTTGTTGGTAATCCACGGGAGCAAAGCCTAAACCCAGTACGGTGCCGGTGGCGATTAACAGAATAGCCAGGATGGCAAACCAAGGCAGCATCTTACCAGCAAGCTGGTATGCCTTTTCTGGGTTGGCGTAGGGGTGAAGCCATTTCCACATATCAGTTTGTACTCACTCTCAATGACGCTCCAATTGCAACCGGAGCCAGGACTAATGCGCCTACCAACATCGCTGCCAGAATCGACAGGTGGCCGGTGAAGGGCAGGTTCATGCCGGCAGCGTCGATGGCGCTGGTGGCAAAAATCAAAATCGGAATATAGAGCGGCAGAATCAGCAGACTGATCAGTACCCCTCCTTTGCGCAGCCCGACGGTCAGTGCTGCACCAATGGCACCCAGTAAGCTTAGAACCGGTGTGCCCAAAGCTAAAGTGGCCATCAAGGCACCGTAGCTGTTGCCATCCAGATAGAGCAGGGTGGCCAGCAGGGGCGAGGCAATGATCAGTGGAACGCCGGTGACGATCCAGTGTGCCAGTACCTTGGCCAGCACCATCAGTGATAATGGCTGCGGGCTCATCATCATCTGTTCCAGTGAGCCGTCGGCAAAGTCGGTCTTAAACAGCCGCTCCAGTGACAGCATGGCCGACAGCAGGGCTGCCACCCAGATGATGCCCGGTGCGATGCGGGCCAGAACCTGAGGTTCCGGGCCGATGCCCAGGGGAAACAAGCTGACGACGATAAAAAAGAACATCAGCGGATTAAAGATATCGTTCCGGTGGCGAAAGGCCACCTGGAGATCCCGTTTCAGGACCGTATTGAAGGCCCGGCTGTAGCTTACATCTCTGCTCATGTTGGGATCCCTAATCGAATTGATATTCCAGGCGGAGCTTCTTAAGGCGGTCCGCCCCCACCAGTTGCAGATCCTGGTGAGTGGTCAAAATAACGCAGCCGCCACGATTGGCGTGATCCAGCATCAACTGCTCCAGTTCGGCAACGCCCTTTTTATCGATGGCGGTCAGCGGTTCATCCAAAATCCAGATTTTGGCCTCGCTGTGCCACAGGCGGGCCAGGGCAATGCGCCGATGCTGACCGGCGGACAGGTGCCCGGCGGGGTGTTCCTCGAATCCGGTCAGGTTCACTTTCGCCAGAGTGGCGCGAATATCGACGTCATTATATCCGGCAATGTTTAGATTGAATGCCAGATTTTCTTCCGCCGTCAGTTCGCTTTTTACACCGGGCAGGTGCCCCAGATACAGAAGGTCGGCGTGAAAGTCATCACGAACCTCGGTGGTGGGATTGCCTCGGTAGTGAACGTCGCCGGCGTACGGGCGTGACAGGCCAGCCAGAATGCGCAGCAAGCTGGTTTTGCCGGCGCCGTTGGGGCCCTCGATTTGGATGATGTCGCCCCCATGGACGGCAAAGCTGAGGCCATCGAACAGGATGCGCTCCTCGCGGATGCACGTGAGCTCGTTGGCACTGAGTAGTCGATCGCTTTCCTGCATTCTTTTACTGTTCACACCTGTATTAGATGAAGCCGATTCTATCATAACCCGACCGTGTTACTTGGGGCTTGCTCGCATTCTCGACACTTGCTAGGGGGAGCTGGATCACAGCCGCCACTATGGTGCCTGAACTTAACGTATTTCGTTTTATTTAACAAAAGATTAGCTATTATGACTCCGGTGCCGACAGATAAGTTGCATCTCGATGCCGCAAATGGTGATTTGTGTCAAAAAAAGATGAACGACCGTGATGTCTGTGGTATTTTAATGTCGAGCTTGCCGGTGAGAATGCTTCACCGAGGCGCATAATAATGTCAACAATTTGGAACGTAGCATGAAAAAGATTATCGCTTTTGCTGCAGTAGCTATGCTGGCTTCTGCGACCAACGTTATGGCCCAAGAGGGTGAAGCGGTCTACAACAAAGCTTGTCAGACCTGCCACGCCATGGGCATCGCTGGTGCACCGAAGTTGAACGACGCAGCTGCCTGGGAGCCTCGTATGGCTAAGGGCATGGATACTCTGGTTCAGAGCGTCAAGACTGGTCTGAACGCCATGCCTCCTGGTGGCATGTGCATGGACTGTAATGACGATGACTACAAGGCAGCCATCGAATTTATGGCAGCCAAGAAGTAAGTCTGAACAGACTGCAATGATTTCAAAAGGCCCGCATCGTGCGGGCCTTTGTGTTTTCTGGTTCGAATTCAGCCCAAAAAAAGACCCGCACGATGCGGGTCTTTTTTGTGGCTAGGGTCGTGGGTTACTGCACCAGGGTGTCGATAACCACTTGAACTTCGCTGCCCAGTTTGACCGCGTCGTGCTTGCCCAGCAGATCCCCAGGGGTGGGGGCAGGGTTGCTGTCGTGATTGATCACCACTTCGATGGCCACCTGTTCCTGGCCGCTCAGGACCATCTCCGGGGTCATGGCGTCGCTGTCGCGCAGCACCACCAGAGTCGGCAGGTCAGAGACTTTCAGGCGCTTAATGGCCACAGGCATCATGCCACCATTGAGCGGACGGGCCATCACCAGCACGTTGGCATTGGCGTCGGCTTTGGCCAGCATCTCATCGGAGACGCTGATGGACACGCGTACGCTGTTGGCGCGGGCTTCGACGTCTTGATTCAATTCTGGGTTGTCGACGCTGTCGGTGCCCAGGAAGCTCTTAGCCTGCATGATGGCGCCTTGAATCGCCTGACGGTCAAAGTCATCCCGAGGGCTGGTCAACAGAATTTCCCAGTGGCGGATGGCGTCTTCGTAGTTGGCGCTGAAGAAGGCATCCATTCCCAGCAGCAGGCGGGTTGATGGATCTTTAAAGTCGCTTTCCAGTGCCTTCTTGATGATGGCGTCGATCTCCGGAGTCATCTTTTCACCGGCCAGGTAGTACATGGCGGTGGCCTTAGGTCCCAGCAGTTCGGCGTGCTCGCCCACCAGGTCGATGGTGGTATCGAAAGCGGCGATCGCTTTCTCATACTGGCTGCCTGAGATGTAGGCGTGCCCCAGAGAGAACCAAGCCTGGCTGTTGTTAGGCTCGTTCATGACGGTGCCTTCCAACTGGGAGATGCGCATCTGTTGCATCTGCTCCGGGGTCATGCCCTGGTGAGGGTTGGCCTGTGCTTCCGCTTCTGGACGGGCATTCTGCCACTCGTCGAAACGACCCAGGTCCAGGTAGGTGTACCCGGAGATGGTCACCACGGCAACGCTCAAAATGATTGGCCACAGTGGTCCGCGTCGATCGTTGACGATGTCGGAGTCGTTGCTGTCGTTGACGTCCTGCAGCAGGTTCAATTCCTGCTCCTGCTTCAATACATCGAACTCTTGCTGGGTCAGGCGACCCTCTTGCATCTCCACTTCAAACTCGGCGATGCGCTCGTTGAACAGTTTTACGTTGGTTTGCTTGCGTAACTCTGTTTGTTGGGCCCCTTTTGCCTTGCTTCTGAAAAAGGGCAACCAAACCAACAGTAAAGCCAATGCGGTAAGGCCCGCGATACCGATCCAAAAAGTCGTCATAGCTGCTTCTGTAGTCTGTGATTTGCTTAAAAGTGGAGTGTTTCGCAGTCAGGGGCGCGTCACACCAACTTGAAAAATTTGCAGAAGGATTATACGACAACGACGTTCATTGGCTAGTGAAGCCGATCCGGTCGTGCCCTAAGCAATCGCATTTGCGGTGGTTGTCACATTATCCGAATCTAATACAAAATGTTAAGAAACTTTTTGTAAGCTTTGCGTATCAAAGGGTGGAGCACCGTCAGGGCATGCTGGAAAGGCATGGGTGTGAGCTATATCGTTTTAAGCGTGATTAAAGGCAGACAAGCAGCGCAACTCTGCCTAAAATGGCGTCAATGAGCATTATTCGGTAGGGAGCCCAGTCCGGCTCTCGGCCGATAAACGGATTAATTCCCTCGCAGAGGTACTTCATGTTTCCGGAACTTGGACATTACGCACTCATCATCGGCATGGCCTTCGCGGCACTGATGTCGATCGTCCCCCTAATCGGGGTGGCAAGGCGAGATGCCTTCCTGGTGAGTTACAGTCGCCCCTTGGCCTACGGTATGTTTGTGTTTATGGCACTCTCCGTCGTGTGCCTTGGATACGCATTCGTCACCGATGATTTCTCGGTCGCCTATGTGGCTCACAACTCCAACAGCCACCTGCCGACGGCGTTTAAGATCGCTGCCATCTGGGGTGGTCACGAGGGCTCCCTGTTGTTCTGGGTGTTCTCCATGTCCGTATGGGGAGCGGCGGTTGCGTTGTTCAGCCGTAACCTGGACGATGCCTTTACCGCCCGTGTTCTGGCGGTGATGGGGATGATCACTGTAGGCTTCTGTCTGTTCATGCTGCTGACCTCCAGCCCGTTTGAACGCTTCCTGCCGAATGTGCCTGCCGAAGGCCGGGACCTGAACCCGATGCTGCAGGACGTGGGCCTGATCTTCCACCCGCCGATGCTGTATCTCGGCTATGTGGGTTTCTCTGTGGCCTTTGCATTCGCCATTGCGGCATTGATGAGCGGCCGTCTGGATTCGGCCTGGGCTCGCTGGTCCCGCCCCTGGACGCTGGCAGCGTGGGTATTCCTGACCGGTGGTATCGCTCTGGGTTCCTGGTGGGCGTACTACGAACTCGGCTGGGGTGGCTGGTGGTTCTGGGATCCGGTAGAGAACGCATCGTTTATGCCTTGGTTGGTGGGTACCGCTCTGGTGCACTCGCTGATCGTGACCGAGAAACGGGGCACCTTCCGTAACTGGACCATCTTGCTGGCCATCTTTACCTTCTCTCTGAGTCTGCTGGGTACCTTCCTGGTGCGTTCCGGGGTACTGACGTCGGTGCACTCGTTCGCGGCTGACCCTACCCGGGGCATGGCGATTCTGGGGCTGTTGGGATTGGCGGTCGGTGGTTCGCTGACGCTGTTTGCGGTGCGGGCGACTCAATTTGCCAGCCCGGCCAAATTCGAACTGTTCTCCAAAGAAACCATGATGCTGGGGTGCAACATTCTGTTGGTGGTTGCCACCGGTTCGGTGTTGCTGGGTACCCTGTACCCGTTGCTGGGTGACGCCCTGGGTCTGGGTAAGATCTCCGTAGGTCCTCCGTACTTCAACACCGTGTTCAACCCCATTGTGTTGACGCTGTTCGTGCTGATGGGCATCGGTCCGTCGATTCGCTGGAAGAAAGCCAAAGACAGCGAGATGCGTCAGTTGCTGGTGCCCGGAGCGATCGCTTTGGTGGTCGGTCTGGCGACGCCCTTCATCGTTAAGGGCGAGATGAACCTGTGGGTCAGCGCTGGCGTGGCCACCGCACTGTGGATCACTCTGACTCTGCTGATTGACGTGTACCGTAAGTCGAAAGAGAACGACGGCAGCTTCACCACCAAGCGCTTTACCCGCAGCTACTGGGGTATGCAGGTGGCGCACATGGGCATCGCCATGGCCATTGTTGGTGCGGCGATGGTTTCTCACTACGCCGAAGAGAAATCCGTACGCATGGGCCCAGGCCGGACTCACGAGCTGGCGGGCTACACCTTTGCCTACAAAGACACTCGTATGGTACAAGGTCCTAACTACACCGCCGAACAGGCTCGCATTGTTGTGACCAAAGACGGTGAACCGGTAACCACCCTGTACCCTGATCGTCGTAAGTACAATGTTCGTACCATGGACATGACTGAGGCGGGCATCGACTGGGGCTTCTTCCGGGATCTGTACGTGACCATGGGCGATCCTCTGGACGCGACCGACTACGCGGTTCGACTGAACTACAAGCCGTTCGTTCGCTGGATCTGGATCGGTGGCGTGCTGATGATGATTGGTGGCACGCTGGCCGCGACCGATAAGCGCGCCCGAAGCCGTAAATCTGCTCCTGTTAAGGATGCTCAGGTCGCGACAGCCTAAGGTAGATGTGAACAATGAAACGCGTATTACTGTTTTTACCTCTGCTGATTTTTATCGGCATGGCAGTGTTCTTGTATAAGGGGTTGTTCCTCAACCCCAAAGAGCTGGACTCGGCACTGGAAGGCAAGCCAGTGCCGGCGTTCACGCTGGAATCACTTGAAGACGCCGAACTGACTATCAGCAACACCGACCTCAATGGCGAGGTCTACCTGCTGAACGTCTGGGCGACCTGGTGTCCGTCTTGTAAGTACGAGCACCCGTTCCTGAACCGTCTGAATCAATCTGGTACGGTGCCAATTTATGGCATCAACTACCGGGATGAGCGCGGCCTGGCGCTGCGCTACCTGGCTAAGAGCGGCGACCCCTATACTAAGAACCTGTACGATCCTGATGGACGTCTGGGTCTGGACCTGGGTGTCTACGGTGCTCCGGAGACCTTTGTGGTCGATGCCAAGGGTGTGATTCGTTATCGCTTTGCCGGAGTGCTGGGACCTCAGAACTGGGCAGAGACCTTTATGCCGCTGATCTCTGAGTTGCGTAAAGAGGCGCAAGCCGCCAAGGGAGGTGCGTAATGAGAGCGTTGATGAAAGTTCTGTCGACCTTTGCCTGCCTGGCGCTGTTTGCCGGCCTGGCTCACGCCACCCCCATCGATACTTACGAGTTTAAAAACGACTCGAACAAAGAGCGGGGCATTCAACTGGCGAACGAACTGCGGTGTCCGCAGTGTCAGAACCAGAATTTGATTGACTCCAACTCGCCGGTGGCCCGGGATCTGCGACTGCAGGTCTATGCCATGGTTGACGAAGGCAAGAGTGACGACGAGATCGTCAAGTTCATGACCGATCGCTACGGTGACTTTGTTCGCTATCGTCCGGCCTTTGACAGCCGTACGCTGGTGCTGTGGTTGGGGCCGGTGGCCTTTGCGGTATTCGGAATTGGGATTGGTTTGTTCTTCATTCGTGGTCAGCGTCAGCGCAATAAGAAAGCGCCGGCAGCGATCAGCGAAGCCGAACGGCAACGCCTGGCTCAGATGCTGAAAGAGAACCGGGACTAATCGATGATCAGAATGATGATTCTGGCGCTGACGCTGCTTTCGAGCAGCGTCTTTGCGTTTCCGGGGATGAATAAAGCCGGCGACGATCCTGCGCTGCAGCGTTTTGTGGAGCTGACCTTTCCTCAGCAGTTGGAGGCCTTCACCATCACCGATGCTAAAGGTGAGGCAGTGGATCTGGCGCAGTACAAAGGCAAACTGGTGGTCTTGAACCTATGGGCGACCTGGTGCCCCCCTTGTGTTCGGGAGTTGCCTTCATTGGCTCGATTCCGCACCCAGTTGGAGCAGCATGACGCCGTGGTGCTGCCGGTGGCCATCGATCAGGACCCTGAGGTTGTGCCACCGTTCTTAGCGGATTTGGGGTTGGCATCGTTTTCGACCTTGTACGACACCACCAATGAAGTGGGACGGGTGCTACCGACGGATCTGGTTCCGGCGACCTTTATTCTGAATGAGAAGGGTGAGCTGGTGGCCTTCGTCCGCAGCTTTGTCGATTGGGATAACCCCAAGGTTCAGGCATTGGTAGAGAAGTACCTGCCGCAATAATGGGCCGTTTGGTGATAGAAAAGCTCCCGCAAGGGGGCTTTTGTCTATTTAGTGCCCGGTCGATCACTTTTGATCGTTTTAGGGGTTGCCTTAGAAATTACGATCCCTATAATGCGCTCCTCGTTGACGGGGCAAACACTTTCGAGTGAAACACTACTGGTCAACAGGGCGTCAGCCACTCAGATAACTCGGTAAAAAAGTCCTTGACTCGCCAAGTTAAATGATTAAAATGACGCTCCACTTGAGACATTGAGCTGAAAGGCTTAAAACATCAAGTTAAGTCGAACAGCAGCGGCTTCAAATTAAATTTGAAATTGTGCTTGACGGCGACAGAGGAAAGCGTAAGATACGCACCTCGCTTCGCTACTCCAACGAGCTAGCAAGCAACGTTCTTTAACAATTAGTCAGACAATCTGTGTGGGCACTCGCGCAGGATTGATATCTCATATATCAATGTTGCACTGAGTGACTATAACAAGTTAATTCAGTAATTCATTGAGTCGAAGTTTTCGGACTTCAAAAAACTTTTTAATTGAAGAGTTTGATCATGGCTCAGATTGAACGCTGGCGGCAGGCCTAACACATGCAAGTCGAGCGGAAACGACAACAAAGATTCTTCGGATGATTTGTTGGGCGTCGAGCGGCGGACGGGTGAGTAATGCTTAGGAATTTGCCCAGTCGAGGGGGATAACCATTGGAAACGATGGCTAATACCGCATACGCCCTACGGGGGAAAGAGGGGGATGCTTCGGCACCTTTCGCGATTGGATAAGCCTAAGTGAGATTAGCTAGTTGGTGGGTAAAGGCTCACCAAGGCGACGATCTCTAGCTGGTTTGAGAGGATGATCAGCCACACTGGAACTGAGACACGGTCCAGACTCCTACGGGAGGCAGCAGTGGGGAATATTGCACAATGGGCGCAAGCCTGATGCAGCCATGCCGCGTGTATGAAGAAGGCCTTCGGGTTGTAAAGTACTTTCAGCGAGGAGGAAAGGTTAGTAGTTAATACCTGCTAGCTGTGACGTTACTCGCAGAAGAAGCACCGGCTAACTCCGTGCCAGCAGCCGCGGTAATACGGAGGGTGCGAGCGTTAATCGGAATTACTGGGCGTAAAGCGCATGCAGGCGGTTGATTAAGCGAGATGTGAAAGCCCCGGGCTTAACCTGGGAACTGCATTTCGAACTGGTCAACTAGAGTCTTGTAGAGGGAGGTAGAATTTCAGGTGTAGCGGTGAAATGCGTAGAGATCTGAAGGAATACCAGTGGCGAAGGCGGCCTCCTGGACAAAGACTGACGCTCAGATGCGAAAGCGTGGGGAGCAAACAGGATTAGATACCCTGGTAGTCCACGCCGTAAACGATGTCTATTAGGAGTCTGTGCCCTTGAGGCGTGGGTTCCAAAGCTAACGCATTAAATAGACCGCCTGGGGAGTACGGCCGCAAGGTTAAAACTCAAATGAATTGACGGGGGCCCGCACAAGCGGTGGAGCATGTGGTTTAATTCGATGCAACGCGAAGAACCTTACCATCTCTTGACATCCACGGAAGCTTAGGGAGACCTGAGTGTGCCTTCGGGAACCGTGAGACAGGTGCTGCATGGCTGTCGTCAGCTCGTGTTGTGAAATGTTGGGTTAAGTCCCGCAACGAGCGCAACCCTTGTCCTTAGTTGCCAGCACGTAATGGTGGGAACTCTAGGGAGACTGCCGGTGATAAACCGGAGGAAGGTGGGGACGACGTCAAGTCATCATGGCCCTTACGAGATGGGCTACACACGTGCTACAATGGTCGGTACAAAGGGTTGCCAGCTAGCGATAGTGAGCCAATCCCATAAAGCCGGTCGTAGTCCGGATTGGAGTCTGCAACTCGACTCCATGAAGTCGGAATCGCTAGTAATCGTAGATCAGAATGCTACGGTGAATACGTTCCCGGGCCTTGTACACACCGCCCGTCACACCATGGGAGTGGGCTGCAAAAGAAGTGGGTAGTTTAACCGTTCGCGGAGGACGCTCACCACTTTGTGGTTCATGACTGGGGTGAAGTCGTAACAAGGTAGCCCTAGGGGAACCTGGGGCTGGATCACCTCCTTACGAAACAGATACGGTTTTGCGTTGAGTGTTCACACAGATTGTCTGAAATCATCCTAACGGATGATTTTGGCGTTTTTGCTTATGGCAAAAACTTGCTCTTTAACAATTTGGACAAGCTGATAAATTTCTCGAGATATTTGCAATTTTTGCAAGTGCCTTGAATATCTGGCGATAAATTAACGTATTGGTTGTTTAATCGATTAATACAAACCCGAAAAGACCGTTTCGCGACGGGATTTTGGTTTCAGGTTAGGCGAGATTTGAGCGAGTGAGGGAGTTAACGTCCGTTAATGACCGACACGAGCGAAAAACTCAACGACACCTGAGAGCAAAAGAACCAGCGAAACCCATTGGGGTTGTATGGTTAAGTGACTAAGCGTACACGGTGGATGCCTAGGCAGTCAGAGGCGATGAAGGACGTAGTAACTTGCGATAAGCGATGATTAGGCAGTAACAGCCACTTGAGTCATCGATTTCCGAATGGGGAAACCCGGCCACGTAAGTGGTCACTGTGCACTGAATACATAGGTGTATGGAGCGAACCAGGGGAACTGAAACATCTAAGTACCCTGAGGAAAAGAAATCAATTGAGATTCCCTAAGTAGCGGCGAGCGAACGGGGATTAGCCCTTAAGCGTAGAGGGTGTTAGTGGAACGGTCTGGAAAGTCCGGCGATACAGGGTGATAGCCCCGTACACGAAAACTAACTTTGCGTGAAATCGAGTAGGACGGGACACGTGATATCTTGTCTGAACATGGGGGGACCATCCTCCAAGGCTAAATACTCCTGACTGACCGATAGTGAACCAGTACCGTGAGGGAAAGGCGAAAAGAACCCCTGTGAGGGGAGTGAAATAGAACCTGAAACCGTGTACGTACAAGCAGTGGGAGCCGACTTGTTCGGTGACTGCGTACCTTTTGTATAATGGGTCAGCGACTTACATTTTGTAGCGAGGTTAACCGCATAGGGGAGCCGTAGGGAAACCGAGTCTTAACTGGGCGAATGAGTTGCAAGGTGTAGACCCGAAACCCGGTGATCTATCCATGAGCAGGTTGAAGGTTGGGTAACACCAACTGGAGGACCGAACCCACTAATGTTGCAAAATTAGGGGATGACTTGTGGATAGGGGTGAAAGGCCAATCAAACCGGGAGATAGCTGGTTCTCCTCGAAAGCTATTTAGGTAGCGCCTCGTATCTCACCATTGGGGGTAGAGCACTGTTAAGGCTAGGGGGTCATCCCGACTTACCAACCCTTTGCAAACTCCGAATACCAATGAGTGCAATTACGGGAGACACACGGCGGGTGCTAACGTCCGTCGTGGAGAGGGAAACAACCCAGACCGCCAGCTAAGGTCCCAAAGTTCTAGTTAAGTGGGAAACGATGTGGAAAGGCTCAGACAGCCAGGATGTTGGCTTAGAAGCAGCCATCATTTAAAGAAAGCGTAATAGCTCACTGGTCGAGTCGGTCTGCGCGGAAGATGTAACGGGGCTAAACTAGACACCGAAGCTGCGGATGCACACTTGTGTGCATGGTAGAGGAGCGTTCTGTAAGCGGTTGAAGGTGTGTCGAGAGGCATGCTGGACGTATCAGAAGTGCGAATGCTGACATGAGTAACGTTAAAGCGGGTGAAAAACCCGCTCGCCGGAAGACCAAGGGTTCCTGTCCAACGTTAATCGGGGCAGGGTGAGTCGACCCCTAAGGCGAGGCCGAAAGGCGTAGTCGATGGGAAACGGGTTAATATTCCCGTACTTCTTCTTACTGCGATGGAGTGACGGAGAAGGCTAGGCCAGCGCACTATCGGATGTGCGTTTAAGGTTGTAGGCTGTGTGTTTAGGCAAATCCGGACACACATTAGGCTGAGAGCTGATGACGAGGTGCTACGGCACTGAAGTGGTTGATGCCATGCTTCCAGGAAAAACTTCTAAGCTTCAGGTAAGAAGGAATCGTACCCCAAACCAACACTGGTGGTCAGGTAGAGAATACCAAGGCGCTTGAGAGAACTCGGGTGAAGGAACTAGGCAAAATGGTACCGTAACTTCGGGAGAAGGTACGCCGCTGACGGTGATGGGACTTGCTCCCTAAGCTGTTGGCGGTCGCAGATACCAGGTGGCTGCAACTGTTTATCAAAAACACAGCACTGTGCAAACTCGTAAGAGGACGTATACGGTGTGACGCCTGCCCGGTGCCGGAAGGTTAATTGATGGGGTTATTCTTCGGAAGAAGCTCTTGATCGAAGCCCCGGTAAACGGCGGCCGTAACTATAACGGTCCTAAGGTAGCGAAATTCCTTGTCGGGTAAGTTCCGACCTGCACGAATGGCGTAATGATGGCCACGCTGTCTCCACCCGAGACTCAGTGAAATTGAAATTGCGGTGAAGATGCCGTATACCCGCGGCTAGACGGAAAGACCCCGTGAACCTTTACTACAGCTTGGCACTGAACATTGACCCTACATGTGTAGGATAGGTGGGAGGCTTTGAAACCATGTCGCTAGATGTGGTGGAGCCGACCTTGAAATACCACCCTTGTAGTGTTGATGTTCTAACTTAGGCCCCTGAATCGGGGTTGAGGACAGTGCCTGGTGGGTAGTTTGACTGGGGCGGTCTCCTCCCAAAGAGTAACGGAGGAGCACGAAGGTTGGCTAAGTATGGTCGGACATCATACGGTTAGTGCAATGGCATAAGCCAGCTTAACTGCGAGACAGACACGTCGAGCAGGTACGAAAGTAGGTCATAGTGATCCGGTGGTTCTGCATGGAAGGGCCATCGCTCAACGGATAAAAGGTACTCCGGGGATAACAGGCTGATACCGCCCAAGAGTTCATATCGACGGCGGTGTTTGGCACCTCGATGTCGGCTCATCACATCCTGGGGCTGAAGTCGGTCCCAAGGGTATGGCTGTTCGCCATTTAAAGTGGTACGCGAGCTGGGTTCAGAACGTCGTGAGACAGTTCGGTCCCTATCTGCCGTGGGCGTTTGAGAATTGAGAGGAGCTGCTCCTAGTACGAGAGGACCGGAGTGGACGAACCTCTGGTGTTCCGGTTGTCACGCCAGTGGCATTGCCGGGTAGCTAAGTTCGGAATCGATAACCGCTGAAAGCATCTAAGCGGGAAGCGAGCCTCAAGATGAGTTCTCACTGGGACTTTAAGTCCCCTGAAGGGCCGTGGAAGACTACCACGTTGATAGGCAAGGTGTGTAAGCGTTGTGAGGCGTTGAGCTAACTTGTACTAATGACCCGTGAGGCTTAACCATACAACACCCAATGGGTTTTGATATCCCAGATAGTTAAGCGCTTGCAAGAATGCAAACGAGAAAATCAGCTTGTGCGAATTGATAACAGTTTTTGTCTGACGACAATAGCGCTGTGGCCCCACCTGATCCCATGCCGAACTCAGAAGTGAAACACAGTAGCGCCGATGGTAGTGTGGGAGTTCCCATGTGAGAGTAGGTCATCGTCAGACTCCCTTTTAGAGAATCGACGCAGTCGGTTGTCTGCACAGTTTGTGTGCTGATATAGCTCAGTTGGTAGAGCGCACCCTTGGTAAGGGTGAGGTCCCCAGTTCGACTCTGGGTATTAGCACCATCTTTTGAAGAACCCTGACCTCGTGTCAGGGTTTTTTCTTAGGATTTTTCCTGAGAAATACGCTGATATAGCTCAGTTGGTAGAGCGCACCCTTGGTAAGGGTGAGGTCCCCAGTTCGACTCTGGGTATTAGCACCAGACTTTAAGCCCTGACCTGACGGTCAGGGCTTTTTTTATGCCTGCGATTCATTGCTTTCCCGTTGGCGCTTCTCTAGTGTGGCTATCAACAAGGAGATGCACTATGAAGATTGAGATGATCTGCACCGGTGAAGAGGTGCTGTCGGGTCAAATTGTCGATACCAATGCCGCGTGGGTGGCCAATACTCTGATGGAACAGGGGTATGAACTGAGTCGAAAAACCACGGTTGGCGATCGAATGGATGATCTGGTGGCGGCGTTTCGTCACAGCGCCGAACGGGCCGACCTGGTGATCGTCAATGGTGGCCTGGGGCCGACCAGCGACGACCTCAGTGCCGAAGCCGCGGCACAGGCGCTGGGAGAGCCGGTAGTGATGTTTGAGCAGTGGCGAGCGGTAATGGAGCAGATGTTCAGCGCCCGGGGCCGGGTTATGACGCCGAGCAACTTGAAACAGGCGATGCTGCCTCGTTCGGCCATTGTGGTGGACAACCCGGTGGGTACCGCCTGCGGATTTCGAGTGCGGCTGGGCAAGGCCTGGCTGTTCTTCACTCCGGGGGTGCCCCATGAGCTGTTTCGTATGGTGAATGAACAACTGCTGCCGTTCTTACATGATCTGGACCCTCAGCAAGGGGGCTCGGTCAGTGTGCACAAGTTGTTGACCCTGGGCCAGGCAGAGTCGGCCATGGCCAATGACATCGATGCGTTGACCGTGCCCTGTCCAGAGGGGGTCACGGTAGGCTATCGGGCATCGATGCCCCATATTGAGGTTAAGCTGTTTCGGCGCTCGGCGGTGGATCTGGCACAGTGGCACGCCTATGTGGAGGCGGTGAAGGTTGCCCTTGGCGATTCGCTGGTGGCGGAAAATCAACCGCTGCTGGCCAATGAGATTCACCGATTGCTGACGGAGCAGGGGGCGACCCTGGCCCTGGCCGAGTCGTGTACCGGCGGTATGATCGCCGATCAGCTGGTGACGCTGGCAGGCAGTTCGGCCTATCTGCAGGGATCACTGGTGACCTACAGCAATGAGGCCAAGCAAATTTGCTGTGGTGTCCAGGCCAGTACGCTGCAGCAGCATGGGGCGGTGTCGTTGCCGACGGTGGTGGAGATGGCCGAGGGGGCCCGTGCTCGCCTGCGCAGCGACTACGGCGTCAGTGTTAGCGGCATCGCCGGCCCGGATGGTGGTACTGAAGATAAGCCGGTGGGTACCGTCTGTTTCTGTGTCAGCGGCCCTACAGGCAGTTGGAGCCAGACCCTGGCCTTTGGTTCCGGTGCCAACCGTTCCAGAACGCTGATCCGCAAGCTGTCGGCAGCGGTCGCCCTGGATATGCTGCGGCGACTGTTATTGGGGCAGCCGGTTATTGCCGACTACCCGTTCCTGAAGCGGGTGGACCGCCTTCCCGGTTAATCACCGCTGCGTAAGTGAAACCTCAGGGCGCCGGGCTCAATGGTGAGTTCGCGCCCGAACTGGGCCAGCAACTCCTGCTTCCAGTCTTTTTGATCCAGGGTGTAGATGGGTTGATTGCTAAGGAATAGCTGCACCGCGGTCAGGCTCTGGCTGGACAGTTGTTGCAGCGGTCCGTTCAGCTCCTTCGGGGTGGCGGTGATCTCCACCACCTGCAGATCCCTCAGGTAGATGCTCTGATCTTCCGGCCGGTACCAGGGGACGGCCGACAGGGTGGCGGTCAGCGAGGCCCGGATCGGCAGCAGTGGGGTTCGAATCACCAACTCGGAAACGGTACTCACTTCCACGTTGTCGCCGCTGCGGCCAATGGCGACGTCGATGCGATTGAGGGTCATCTCGGCATCGACAAAGGGCAGTGGCGATTGCCGTTGCTGCACCGTCATGTTGTCGCTGAGGTAATCCTGCAGCTCATTCTCGGTCAGGGTGTAGCTGGTGGCGCAACCGGTCAGCGCCAGTATCCACGGGATCAACAGCCAGCGCATGCGCGTCCTCCTGTAAAAAAGCGGGCCGGAGCCCGCTGTGATTGATGGTTAGCCGGTGTTGCGCATGCCGGCGGCGATGCCGGCGATGGTGATCATCAGTGCCTGACGAATGTCGTCCAACTCCTCCTCCTTGCCTCGGCAACGTCGTAGCAGTTCCGCCTGCAGGAAGTTAAGGGGATCGATGTAGGGATGACGCAGCTCCACCGATTCCCGGTTCCAGGGGGTGTGCTCCATCAGTGCCTGTTCCTGAGTCAGTTGCAGCACGGTTTGAATGTCCTGCTCCAGCTGTTGGCGCAAGGTGGTACCCAGACCATGCAGATCCTGCGGTACCAGTACCCGGTCGTAGTAAGCCGCCAGGTGCGGTTCGGCCTTGGCGTACACCATCTCCAGCATCGACAGTCGAGTGCGGAAGAATGGCCAGGATTGGAACATGGCGGTCAGGGTAGGCTGATCGCCGGCATCGATGGCTGTTTTCAAGCCTGCCCCGGCGCCGAGCCAGGCTGGCAACATCAGGCGGTTCTGAGTCCAGGCGAAGATCCACGGAATCGCCCGCAGGGACTCGACGCCGCCGTCGGCACGGCGTTTGGCAGGGCGACTGCCCAGGGGCAGATCGGCCAGTTCCTGCTCCGGGGTTGCGGCACGGAAGTAGGGCACAAACTGTGGCTCGTCGCGGACGATGCTGCGGTAGGCGTCCACCGAACTGGCGGCAATGCTGTCCATCAGTTCCCGCCAGGCCTGCTTAGGCTGAGGCGGTGGCAGCAGGGTGGCTTCCAGGACTGCCGAGGTATAGAGGGCCAGGCTCTGAACTGCCACCTTGGGCAGGCCAAACTTAAAGCGGATCATCTCGCCTTGCTCGGTCACTCGCAGGCGACCGTCGACTGAGCCTGGAGGCTGAGACAGGATCGCTTCGTGAGCCGGGCCGCCGCCTCGACCAATGCTGCCGCCACGGCCGTGGAACAGGGTTAAATCCACGTTGGCGGCTTTGCACACCTCAACCAGGGACTCCTGCGCCCGGTACTGGGCCCAGGAGGCGGCCATCACACCGGCGTCCTTGGCGGAGTCGGAGTAACCGATCATCACCTGCTGTTTGCCGCGGATGTACCCATGGTACCAGTCGATGGCCAGCAACTGTTCGATGCTGTCGGCGGCGTTTTGCAGGTCATCCAGAGTTTCGAACAGCGGCACGATGGGCATGGTGAACGGGCAGCCACACTCTTTGAGCAGCAGGGCTACCGCCAACACATCCGACGGTGAACTGGCCATGGAGATGACGTAGGAACCCATGGCTTCCGCCTGCTGTAGGGCGATCAGCTTGCAGGTGTCGAGTACCTCTTTGGTGTCGTCGGAAGGGGTCCAGTTGCCGGGCAGCAGCGGCCGTCGGTTGGCCAGCTCCCGCAGCAGGAAGGCTTGCTTCTCTTCCTCCTGCCAGTGTTCGTAGTCGCCCAGTCCCAGGAAGCGAGTGATCTCGGCCAGGGCACTCTCGTGACGGGCCGCATCCTGACGAATATCGAGTCGAATCAGACCGATACCGAAGCAGTGAATCCGGCGCAGGGTATCCAGTAGCAGACCGTTGGCGATCAGGCGCATCTTGCATTGCAGCAGGCTGTCGTAGATCAGTTGCAGTGGCTGCAACAGGTCGTCACGGGATTGAATTCGTTGTTCTGGCTCCAATGAGGAGGGGAATCCGTCCAGTTGGGCGTTGACCTCTTCCAGGTTGATCAGCAGGCGATCGCGCAGGCGGCGTAATTCCACCCGGTAGGGTTCGTTGGTGGTGCCGACCCGGGCCGCCAACTCGTCGCTGCACTCAACCATGGACAGTTCGCTGATCAGGGTTTTGACGTCCTGCAGGTACAGGCTCAAGGCCATCTTGCGGTTTTTCAGCAGCACTCGGGCGCTGACTTTGGCGGTGACATTGGGGTTGCCGTCGCGGTCGCCTCCCATCCAGCTGGAGAACTTCACCGGTACGGTGTCTGGTGGTAACTGCACGCCGGCGTGGGCTTCGAGGCGATCGTTCAACTGGCGCAGGAAGTCCGGTACCGCGTGCCACAGGCTGTCTTCGACTGCGGCCCAGCCCCAGGAGGCTTCGTCTTCCGGTGTGGGGCGCTGGGTGCGAATCTCATTGGTGTGCCAGATCTGGGCAATCAGCTGACGCAGGCGCAGGCTCTGCTGGTGGCGTTCTCGCTCGCTCAGCTGAGGGTTTTCCAGTTCGGCCAGGCATTCAATGATGGCGCTGTATTTGGTGATCAGGGTGCGGCGGCTGATTTCGGTTGGGTGGGCGGTCAGGACCAGATCGATCTCCAGCCGTCCTAACTCCTTCAGCAACACCTGAGGATCCAGTTGCGCCTTGCCATTGAGCAGGCGTCCGAACAGCAGGTCCACCGGATCCGGTACGCACACCAGCTGGTCGCAGTTGCGGGAGATGGTGTGGAACTGTTCGGCCAGATTGGCCAGGTTCAGAAACTGGTTAAAGGCGCGGGCAAAAGGGACTAATTCTTGATCGGAGAGCTGATTCAACAGTTCCAGCATCTTGTGGCGGGCGCCGGGCTCGCGCTGTCTGGAGGCTTTAGCCAACTGGCGGATGGTCTCCACCTTATCGACGAAACCTTCACCCAAATGATCGCCGATGGTGTCACCCAGCAGCTGCCCCAACAGGTTGACGTTGGCTTTGAGTGGTGCGTTGATATCGCTCATCTTGATCGTACTCCTTAGCAAAGATACCGCTTTCGCAATCGTTCAAAGTATCACGAATGACCCGGCTCAGATAGCCTCGGTCACCATATTAACCAGTGGTTTACTCGGCCAATAAACAGAATTTATTGATGAAATTACTTAATAGCCTGGGGGTGGCGGTGAGATAGTCCATGTGAACAAACTCATCCGGCTGGTGGGCTTGCTCGATGCTTCCCGGGCCAAGCACCAGCGTCTGGCAACCCAACTGGTTGATGTAGGGGGCCTCGGTGGCGTAGTTCACCGCCTCGGCGTCCTGGCCACTGAGTTGCTGGGCCAGATCCAGCAGGGTGTTGTCCCCCTGGTAGGCAAATGGCTCCGACCCAGGAAACAGCGGAGTAATGCTGATGCAATCCGGGTATCGGTTCATTACGGGTGCCAGCGCCTGCTCCAGCAAATGCTGCAGTTGCGACAGGTTCATGCCGGGCAGGGGGCGCATGTCGAGGTTGAGTTGGCAGCAGCCGCAGATGCGGTTGACCGCGTCACCCCCATGGATGTGGCCAAAGTTCAGGGTCGGGTAGGGCACACTGAAGCCAGGTTGATTGTAGCGGTCTGCCAGAGTGCGCTTCAGGGTCATCAATTCGCCAATCACCCCATGCATGACTTCGATGGCGTTGAGCCCCTTTGCGGGGTCCGACGAGTGGCCGCTGCGACCGCTGACCCGAATGCCATGAGCGGCGTGGCCTTTATGCATGTGCACCGGGCGCAGGCCGGTGGGCTCGCCAATCAAGGCGTAATCTGGTGCGATCTGTTTGCTGGCGGCGAAGGCTTTGGCACCGGCCATGGTGGTCTCTTCGTCGGCGGTGGCCAGGATGTACAGTGGCCGCTTCAGTGTCGACAGGTCGAATTGCAGCGCCGCTTCCAGGATCAGGGCGAAGAAGCCCTTCATGTCACAGGTGCCCAGGCCATACCAGCGCTGATCCTTTTCGGTAAGCTGAAACGGATCCTGACTCCAGCGTCCCTCATCATAGGGAACGGTGTCGGTATGCCCGGCCAGCAACAGGCCGCCGGCACCCGCCGGGCCGATGCGGGCCAATAGGTTGGCCTTGTTCGTTTGGCCGGGCAGTGGCAGTACCTCACACTGAAATCCCAGATGGCTGAACCAACCGTACAGCAACTCAATGACCGGCAGGTTGCTCTGATCCCATTCCCCCTCCAGGCCGCTGATGGAGGGGGTGGCGATGAGTTGCTGGAAGCGCTGTTTCAGGTCCGGGAAATTCTTCATAATTATTTATTCAAATTATTTGCATAAGTATAAATTGATGGTAGTCTATCAGGGTGACAGTAAATAGACGACAACTACCGCTATGAAATTTGCATTCTGGAAACATCAGCCCGCCCCACTACGACGACGATAAAGTCGGTCGTCGCCTCCGTTATGGCTGCCCCCACGTTTTCCTGTTGTTACGTTTGCCAATGGACTCTTCCTCATGACCACTATAGCCATAATTGGTGCATCCGGGTATGCCGGTGCCACGCTGGCCAAATTGATTGCCACCGATGACTCCCTGACCCTGGGCGGGTTGTACGTTTCCGAAGCCAGCGTCGACGCCGGCACGCCGCTCAGCAGCTTGTATCCGGAGATGCTCGGGCTGGTGGACCAACCGCTGCAAGGGCTGAGTGCCGAGGCGTTGCAGCAACTGTGTCAGGATCACCAGGGCGTGTGCCTGGCCACCGAGCATCAGGTCAGCGCGACTCTGGTCCCAACCCTGTTGGAGGCCGGACTCAGCGTGTTTGACCTGTCCGGCGGCCATCGCTTCAAGGATGCCGCCATCTACCCCGAGTACTACGGCTTCGAACACCCCCACCCAGAGCACCTGCTGCAGGCGGAATACGGCCTGGTGGACTGGTACCCGCACACCCTGAATAAGAGCAAGCTCATTGCCGTGCCCGGGTGTTACCCCACCGCCTCTCTGTTGGCGCTCAAGCCGTTGCAGCAAGCCGGTTTGCTGGCCGAGTCGGCGATGCCGGTGATCAATGCGGTCAGTGGAGTCAGTGGCGCTGGTCGCAAGGCGCAACTCAACACCCATTTCTGTCAGGTCAGCCTGACGCCCTACGGCGTTCTGGGGCATCGGCATCAGCCAGAGATCGAGACCTACCTGGGGCATCCGGTGGTGTTTACCCCACACCTCGGAAATTTTAAGCGCGGCATCCTGGCGACCATCGTCTGCCAACTGAAAGCGGGAATTACCGATTCTGAGATTGCCGAGGCTTATGCGGTGTATCAAGGCAATGCCGGCGTCAAACTGCTACCACAGGGGAGCTGGCCTAAGGTGGATGACGTCGCCGGCAGTGACCGCTGCCTGCTGGCCTGGAAGTTCGATGCCGGCAAACAGACTCTGGTGGTGGCCAGTGCCATCGACAACCTGATGAAGGGGGCGGCCAGTCAGGCGCTCGATTGCATAAACATTCATTTTGGTCATGAGGTGTATTCATGAAGACGATGGTCATAAAAGTGGGCGGCGCGCTGCTGGAGTGCGACAAGGGCATGGTGCGCTTGTTCGACACCCTGACCCAGTTGCAGCACAAGGGCTGGCAACCGGTGCTGGTGCACGGTGGCGGCGTATTGGTGGAGCAGCAGTTGAGCGCCAACGGCATGACCACCACCAAGCATCAGGGGCTGCGGGTGACCCCCGCGGCGCAGATGCCCATCGTCGCCGGCGCGCTGGCGGGCATTGCCAACACCAAGCTGGTGGCTGCCGCCAAGCAAGTGGGTTTGGTGCCTGTGGGGCTGACTCTGGCGGACGGCAACCTGGTGCAGGCACAGGTGCAGGACCCCGAGCTGGGCTGCGTCGGGCAGGTGACCGCCAACCAACCTCAACTGCTGCAGCAACTGTTAAGTCTGGGTATGTTACCCATTATCTCTTCGGTGGCGGCCGACGCTCAGGGGCAGTTGCTGAACGTCAATGCCGACCAGGCGGCCACGGTCATCTGTCAGTTACTGAAGGCCCCGCTGACCCTGCTGTCAGACGTGTCCGGCGTGCTGGACGGCAAGGGGCAGTTGATTCCCGAGCTGACTCCGGAGCTGGCCCAAAGCCTGGTCAAAAGCGGGGTCATCGATGGCGGCATGAAGGTCAAAGTGGAGGCGGCTCAGGCGGCGGCCCGGGCCATCGATAATCGGGTTCTGGTGGCCAGTTGGCGCTACCCGGAACAGCTGGCTGGTCTGATTGAGGGCCACAGCGTTGGCACTCAGGTTTACCCCTAAAGGAATTGAATGATGCAGAACTTGTTGACGTTGAAAGACTGGACGCCGGAACAGATTCTGGCGGTGCTGGATAAAGCCAAAACCCTGAAGGCCGATTACGGCCCTTATCAGGACGCCCTCAAGGGGAAGAGCGTGGCCACCCTGTTTGAAAAGCCATCGCTGCGGACCCGGGTCAGTTTCGATGTGGGCATCAATAAGCTCGGTGGCCATGCGGTCTACCTGGATCAACAGAATGGCGCCCTGGGTAAACGCGAGTCGGTAAAAGACTTCGCCCAGAACCTGTCGCGCTGGTGTGATGCCATCGTGGCACGGGTGTTCGATCATGCCACCCTGGTGGAGCTGGCTGAGCATGCGACGGTGCCGGTGGTCAATTCGCTGTGCGATCTGTACCACCCGTGCCAGGCGATGGCCGACATGCTGACCATCATGGAACACAACCCCAATTGGCAGCAGTCCAAGCTGGCGTACGTCGGCGACGGCAACAACGTCACCCATTCGCTGATGATCATCGCCGCCAAGCTGGGCGTCGACATGGTGGTGGTGTGCCCTGCGGGCCACTTCCCCGATGGCCAGCAGGTACTGGAAGCGCAGGCGTTGGCGACTCAGTCGGGCGCCAGCCTGACCCTCAGCAGTGACGTCGCCGCCCTGGAAGGGGTGGACGTTATCTACGCCGATACCTGGATCTCCATGGGCGATGCCACGCCGATGGAAGAGATCAAAGCCAAGTTCGCCCCTTATCAGGTGAATGCACAGATGATGGCCGCCAGCGGCGCCAGTCATTTCCTGCATTGCCAACCCGCCCACCGCGAGGTGGAAGTGACTTCAGAGGTGATGGACTCGGAGCAGTCGCTGGTCATGGACCAGGCTGAAAACCGGATGCACGCCCAAAACGCAATTCTACTGACTCTGATTTAAAGGACACCCCCATGACAAAGATTAACAAAGTGGTACTGGCTTATTCCGGCGGCCTGGATACTTCCGCCATTATCCCTTACCTGAAAGAGCAGTACGATTGCGAAGTGGTGGCCTTTGTGGCCGATGTTGGCCAGGGCGCCGAGGAGTTGGTGGGCGTTGAGGAGAAAGCGATTGCTTCCGGTGCCTCCAGCTGCCACGTGGTGGATCTGAAGGAGGAGTTCGTCGGTCACTACATCAACCCGATCCTGCAGACCGGCGCCCTGTATGAAGGCACCTATCTGTTGGGTACCGCCATGGCCCGTCCCATTATCGCCAAGGCCCAGGTAGAACTGGCGCTGCAGGTGGGCGCCGACGCGGTGTCCCACGGCTGTACCGGCAAGGGCAACGATCAGGTGCGTTTCGAGTCCACTTATGCCGCCCTGGCGCCGCAGTTGAAGGTGATTGCCCCCTGGCGGGACTGGACCATGAAGTCGCGGACCGACCTGCTCAACTACCTGGCCAGCAAAAACATTCCGACCACCGCTTCGGCGGAAAAGATCTACAGCCGTGATGCCAACTGTTGGCACATCTCCCACGAAGGGGGGGAGCTGGAGGATCCAAACTGTGAGCCGTCCGAACAGGTATGGACCTGGAGCGTGTCGCCAGAGCAGGCGCCGGATGCGGCCGAGTACGTCACCCTGGGCTATGAGCACGGCGTGCTGACTCAGGTTAATGGCGAAGCCGTAACCCCGTTTAACGGCCTGAGCGTGCTCAACGAATTGGGGGCCAAGCATGGGGTCGGTCGCATCGACATCGTCGAGAACCGCCTGGTGGGCATGAAGTCCCGCGGCTGTTACGAAACCCCGGGTGGCACCATCGTCAATGCCGGCCTGCGTGGCCTGGAGACGCTGGTACTGGATAAGTCGGCGTTCAAGTTCCGGGAACAGATTGGGCTGGAGTTCTCCCACGTGCTGTATGACGGTCGCTGGTTTACTCCGGTGTCCAAGGCATTGCTGGCGGCGGCCGCCAGCCTGGCCGAGCCCCTGACCGGCGAGATCGTGGTTAAGCTGTACAAAGGTCAGGCGGTGGTGGTGAAGCGGACCAGCCCCAACAGCCTGTACTCGGAAGCGTTCTCCACCTTTGAAGAGGACGAAGTCTACAACCAGAAGCACGCGGAAGGCTTCATTCGGTTGTTCTCATTGTCGAGCCGGATTGCGGCCCTGCATAAGGAGCAGAACTGATATGGCGTTATGGGGTGGGCGGTTCAGCGGCGCTGCAGACAGTCGCTTTAAGCAGTTTAACGATTCTCTGCCGGTGGACTACCGTCTGCTGCAGCAGGACATCACCGGATCCATCGCCTGGGCCGGTGCCCTGACCCAGGTGGGGGTGCTGGATCAGCTGGAGCACGGCCAATTGGTTCGTGCCCTGCATCAGCTGGCCGAGGAGGTGACCGAAGAGCAGATCCTGGCGTCCGGCGCCGAGGACATCCACAGCTTTGTGGAGCAACAGCTGATCGCCAAGGTCGGTGACCTGGGCAAGAAACTGCACACCGGCCGCTCCCGTAATGATCAGGTGGCCACGGATCTGAAACTCTGGTGTAAAGATCAGGGCCAGATTCTGGTGGAGGCGCTGGTGAAGGCGCAGCAGCAGTTGCTGATCCTGGCCGAACGCGAAGCCCAGACCGTGCTGCCTGGCTACACCCACCTGCAGCGGGCCCAGCCGATCACCTTTGGTCACTGGTGTCTGTGTTATGTGGAGATGCTGGAGCGGGACCTGACCCGGCTTAAAGATGCCCTCAACCGGCTCGACACCTGCCCCCTGGGCAGTGGCGCACTGGCGGGAACCGCCTACCCGGTGGACCGGCTTAAGCTGGCTCAGGAGCTGGGTTTTCGCGGAGCCGTCAGCAACAGCCTGGACGCGGTCTCCGATCGGGATCATGTGATCGAGCTGTGTGGGGTGGCCGCCACCTCGATGATGCACCTGTCGCGGCTGGCGGAAGACATGATCTTCTACAACAGCGGCGAAGCCGGTTTTATCGAGCTGGCGGACGCGGTCACGTCCGGGTCCTCGCTGATGCCGCAGAAGAAAAATCCCGATGCACTGGAATTGATTCGGGGCAAGACCGGCCGGGTCTACGGCTCGCTGATGACCATCATGACCACCATGAAAGCGCTGCCGATGGCCTACAACAAGGACATGCAGGAGGACAAGGAGGGGTTGTTTGACGCCCTCGATACCTGGCTGATGTGCCTGGACATGGCGACGCTGGTGCTGGAAGGGGTGCAGGTCAACAGTCAGCGGACCCTGGCGGCGGCGCAGCAGGGCTACGCCAATGCGACCGAACTGGCGGATTACCTGGTGGCCAAAGGGATTCCGTTCCGGGAAGCCCACCACATTGTCGGTGAGGTGGTGCTCGGCGCCATCGCCCAGGGCAAGCCGCTGGAGGACTTTACCCTGCAGGAGTTGCAGGTGTATAGCTACCGCATCGAGTCGGACGTGTATCAGCACCTGACCATCGATGCTTGCCTGGCCAAGCGGGAAGCCCTGGGGGGCACCTCCATCAAGCAGGTTCAGCATGCGCTGTCACTGCAAAACGACTCGCAGATCGAATCGCCGGCCATCGAAGAGGCGCTGGGAGCCAGTCAGCAGCGACTCAATGCCCACAAGGCCGAGATGCTGATGGTGCGCCCGGCCCGATTGTCGGACGTGGATGCCATTCACACCATCAATGGTCACTGGGCCCTCAAGGGCGAGACCCTGCCGCGCAGTCGCGACGATCTGCTGCGTGACATTCTCGATTTTGCGGTGGCGGAACAGGACGGCGAAGTCGTCGGCTGTGCCTCTCTGTACATCTATGAGACTGGGCTGGCGGAGATGCGTTCCCTGGGGGTAGATCCCAACAACCATGGTCAGGGACAGGGTAAGGCGCTGGTGGATTACATGCTGCAGCGGGCGCGGGAGTTGGAACTGAAACGGGTGATTGTGCTGACCCGAGTACCACAGTTCTTTACCAAGGCGGGCTTCAATCACACCGATAAGGAGACCTTGCCGGAGAAGGTGATGAAGGATTGCGACCTGTGTCCGAGAAAGCATGCCTGTGACGAGATCGCCATGGAGTACTGCTTCTGATTTCGATCCGAGCCATAAAAAACGCCGCTGTTTAGCGGCGTTTTTTATGGTGGCGGGTTAGAACAGCTCTTCGGTTTCCTGTTCGAATACCGGCTGCTCTTGTTGCTGGTTGTCCGCGTACTCGGTCGGCTCGGTGCCGGCGACAAAGAACTCGAACCGAGAGGTGTAATCGTTGCGCCGTGACAGCTTACCGGACGCCAGATCGATGCGGGCGGTGACCACCCCTTCCGGTGGTGTCATCGGTACCGTGGGTACCCCCTTGAGGGCCTGGTTCATAAACTGGTTCCAGGCCGGGCCGGCGGTCTTGGCACCGGACTCGGCGCCGGTGATCTGGTTGCGGGGGCCGTAGTTGTCCCAGGCGGTACGCCCTAACTGGCGGCTGTGGTTATCAAAGCCAACCCAGGAGGTGGCGACGATGCCGGGGCCAAAGCCGCTGAACCAGGTGTCTCTGGATTCGTTGGTGGTACCGGTTTTACCACCGATGTCCCGACGTTTGATCAGCTGAGCCGCCCGCCAGGCGGTGCCGTTCCAGCCGGTGCCCTTGCTCCAGTCGCCGCCGCCCCAGATGACGCTGCTGAGGGTGTCTTTGATCAGGAAGGCCACCTGAGGAGACAAAATTCGCGGCGCCAACTGGCTGGCGGGGATCAGGCATTGGGCCTGAATGTCGACGGCGTACTGCTCAGGTTGCTGTTGCAATGCCTGCTCACACTCGGCACAGGCGATCTTGGGCTGGGCCTGATACAGCACCTGACCGAAGCTGTTCTCGATGCGCTCGATGACGTAGGGATCGACCTTAAAGCCGCCGTTGGTAAAGGTGGCAAATCCTCGGGCCACGTCCATGGGCGTGGCGACGGCACTGCCCAGTGCCAGCGATTCGTTGCGCGGCAGGTCGTTGCGATCAAAGCCAAACTTCTGCAGTTGGGCGATGGCACCATCGATGCCGACATGGCGCAGCGTCCGTACCGCCATGACGTTGACCGACTGACCCAGACCCCGCCGGACCCGGGTGGGACCGGTGTAGACGTCGGGGGAGTTCTTGGGGCGCCAGGCGGTTCCCTGGCTGCGATCCCACTGGTTAATGGGGGCGTTGTTGACCAGAGTCGCCAGGGTATAGCCCTGTTCCAGTGCCGCAGAATAGATAAAGGGTTTAATGTTGGAGCCTAACTGGCGCTTGGCCTGGGTGACCCGGTTGTACTGGCTGTCCTGGAAGTTGTATCCGCCCACCAGGGCCCGCACGGCACCGTCGTCGGGGTTCAGGGCCACCAGGGCACTGCTGACCTGGGGTACCTGCGCCAGCATCAGTCGCTGCGGCTGCTGGCGTACCCAGATGAGATCCCCTTCACTGAGGATATCGCTGGCCTGTTTCGGGGCGGCACCCTGGCGGGTGTCAGAAATAAACTCCCGTCCCCAGTTCATGCCTTCCCAGCTCAGAACCGCGTCGCTGCCGTCGGCCATCATCAGCATCGCTTGTTTGGCTTCGGTGCTCATGACCACGGCCGGCAGCAGATCCTGAATCGGCTTGGTGTCGGCCAGGGTCTGCAGAATGCGGTCGCGCTCCCATGGGGTGCTGGCGCTGGCATCGTTGCGGGCGGTGTCCAGTGAGCCGGTGCTGGCCAGGGCGGTATCGGCCGCCGGCTGCGGTTGCCACAACGAAGCGATGGGGCCACGGTAGCCATGGCGGCGATCGTAGCTGTACAGATTGTCGCGCAGGGCCTGCTGAGCCTGACGTTGGGTGGTGGTTTCGATGGAGGTATACACCTGGTAGCCACCGGTGTAGGCGGCGTCTTCGCCGAAACGCTCCACCATGATGTCACGGGCCATTTCGGCCACGTAAGGGGCATCCAGTTCGATCTCGGCACCGTGGTAGCGAGCAGAAATAGGCTGAACCCGGGTGTCGTCGAACTGTTGTTGCGAGATAAAGCCGACGTCCAGCATGCGTCCGAGCACCACGTTGCGGCGGGTGAAGGCGCGCTGCGGATTGCGAATCGGGTTGGCGGCGGAAGGTGCCTGTGGCAGTCCGGCGATCATCGCCATCTGCGCCAGCGTCAGCTGATCGACGTCTTTGCCGTAATACACCTGGGCGGCGGCGCCAACTCCGTAGGCCCGGTTGCCGAGGAAACTGCGGTTCAGGTACAGCTCCAGGATCTCCTCCTTGGACAGCAGCTGCTCGATCTTCAGGGCCAGAAAAATCTCTTTGACCTTTCGAATGTAGGTTTTTTCACGGCTGAGGAAGAAGTTACGGGCCACCTGCATGGTGATGGTGCTGGCTCCCTGGGCTTTTCGACCTGTGGTGATCAGCACCACCGCCGCCCGAATAACACCGATGGGATCGACCCCTTTATGCTCGAAAAAGCGGGCATCCTCGGTGGCCAGGAAAGCATCGATCAGCGGCTGTGGCACATCCTCATAACGCACCGGGATGCGGCGTTTTTCACCAAACTGGGACAGCAGGGCACCGTCTTTGCTGTAGATGCGCATCGGGGTTTGAAGCTGCACCGTTTTCAGGCTGTCGACGTCCGGCAGGGTCGGCGCAATCCACAGATACAGCGCCGCCAGAGCCCCCAGACCCAATACCCCACAAAGCACCAAAAACAGAAAAATTCGCTTAAACCAGCTCACCAGCCACCTACTCAGGATCAATCACAGCGGACCAGTATACTAAGATGGGCCTGAATGCTCAAAAATCATCAGGCTGAGTTTTGAGCAAGCCGACGCCGGTCTGGCCGGCTTGTGCTACGCTCAAAAGACGCAAACGGAATTGCGGCCGCTCAGGATACAGGTGGATGCTGTCTTTGTTTTCCCGCTCTGCCCCCACTTTCGTTGGGGTCGACATCGGAACCTCCCAAATAAAAGCCGTGGTGTTGGACAACAGCGGCGCGGCCCCCCGCATTGGTCATGCCTGCAGTGTGGCCATCGATCCCAGCGACGGTGCCGACGCCCTGGCGGCGGCCATGAAACGATTGCGACAGCAGTTGCCGGCCGGCAGTGAACGGGGCGCAACGGCGGTCAGTGGTGCCACGGTGATGACCAAGGTGATCACCATGGAGGCCGGCCTCAACGATCTGGAGCTGGAGACTCAGATCGAAATCGAAGCCGACAGCCTGATTCCCTATCCCCTCGACGAAGTGAATCTGGACTTTGAGCGCCTGGATAGCATCGATGGCAACCGGGTCGAGATCCTGCTCAGCGCCTGTCGGCGGGAGGACGTGCATGCCCGGGTGGAGGCGCTGGCGGCGGCGGAGCTGCGCACTGAGGTGGTGGACGTCGAAGCCTACGCGCTGGGGCGGGCCGCCGCCATGATGGTGGTCTCCGAAACGGTGGTGGCCTTGGTGGAGGTCGGCGTCAGCAAGACCTGTGTGGCCATCAACTGCGGTGACCAAACCACGTTTGTGCGTGAGCTGTCACCGGGTTCGAGTGCTCTGGATCCTGACGACAGCGACCCCGATGTGGCGCAGTTGGCCCAGCAGCTGCAGCGTACCTTTCAGATCTACGTTAACGGTGACACCAGCAAGGCCATTGGTCGGGTGTTGATCTGCGGCGCCATGGCGGAATCGTTGCTGGCACCGTTGCAATCCGCCCTGTCCATTCCCTGTTCGTTGGCCGAGCCCAGATCGGTGTCGCTGCCTGAGCCGCTGCCCGCCAGCGCCTACATGGTGGCTTGTGGGCTGGCCCTGAGGGGGAGCGATGGCACACATTAACTTACTGCCGTGGCGAGAGACCCGACGTCAGCAACTGAAACGCCGGTACCTGGGACTGTTGCTGGTGTCAGTGCTGGCGGCGGTGGTGTTGGTGGTGGCGGTAGAGCAGGTGTTGTCGGCGCTGGTGGCGTCTCAGCAGCAGCGCAATCAGTTTTTGCAGCAGCAGATCGGCGAGGTGGAGCGGCGCATCGCCGAGGTGGCCGAGGTACAGCGCCAGTCTGATGCTTTGCATCAGCGGCTGGACCTGATCGTGGATCTGCAGCGTCATCGCAGTGTGCCGGTGCACCTGATGTCGGAGCTGCACCGGGTGGTGGTGCCCGGGGTGTATCTGACCGAACTGATGTTGCAGGGATCGACTCTGCGTCTCAGCGGCTTCTGCGAATCCAACAATCACCTGGCCAACCTGCTGCGCCAGGTGGATGCCTCGCCATGGTTGTTCAATGCCCGAGTACAGGAGATCGTCGCCAGCCGTCAGCAGTCGTTGCGTCAGCACCGTTTTAGCCTGTCGATGTCGCTGTCGGCCCAGCCGCGACCGACCGAGGAGGCGACCCCATGAACCTTGAGCAGTTTAACGAGCTGGATTTTGACAGCATCGGCAGCTGGCCGCCGGTGGCGCGCTGGGCTCTGAACCTGATGCTGGTGATGTTGGTGCTGGCGGCGGGGGGCTACCTGTGGATTGGCGAGCGCTACGGCGAGTTGCAGGCCGGCGTTCGCCAGGAGCGGCAGTTGAAGCAGGAGTACCGGGACAAGTATCAGTTTTCCGCTCACCTGGAGCGTCATCAGCTGGAGTTACAACAGACTCGGCTGGAACTGCATCAACTGTTGAGCATGCTGCCGAGCCGGGATGAGATGCCGGGGCTGTTGGATGACGTCACCTTCCTGGCGACTGAAACCAACCTGTCCATTGTCAGCATCGGCTGGCTGCCGGAGCGCACCGGTGAGCTGTATATCGAACTGCCGCTGAGCATCGAACTGCGAGGTGGCTACGTGGAGTTCGGTCATTTTGTGGCTGGAATGGCGGCGCTGCCACGGATCGTTAGCCTGGATGATTTTTCCGTTACCCGGCAGGAGACACAGCTATCGATGAAAGTGGTGGCCACCACCTACCGGTTGTTGGCGTCGGCGGAGGCACCGTGAGCGGCGGTCGGTGGTGGTTGTGGGCAGGGCTGCTGTTGAGCGGTTGCCAGGGGGATACCGGCGATCTGCAGCGGTATCTGGATCAGGTTCATGCCAATCCGCCCCCGTATCAGGGGCGCCCCCGCAGTCTGCCCCACTTCGAACCGGCTCGTTATGATCCAGGCGCAGGCCGCAGTCCGTTTATGGCTGCCCCCATGGTCACGACGTCGGCGGCTCAGACCGCAGATCGGCCCGGTTGCCTGGGCCCGCCCGCCGGAGTGTCTGGCCATCCGCTGCAGGGTGTGGCGCTGGACAGCCTGGTGATGCGGGGCACCCTCAGTGACCGTCATAATCGCTGGGCGCTGCTGGAAACCGCCGATGGTCTGGTGCACCGGGTTCGAAAAGGGGATTTGGTGGGGATCTTTGCCGGGCGGGTGGTGGCAGTGCACGGCGATCGGGTGGAGTTGGTGGAACGGGTCGAGCAGGGGCTGGGCTGTTACGTCGAACGTCAGGCCAGAATCGTGTTGGTGAGTCAGGACAAGGAGCGACTGTGATGAGAGGGCGGGCATTCTGGGCGGCGGTGCTGATGATGATGGCAACCTCGGTGCAGTCGGCGTCATTGCTGCGGGTAACGGTGGCGGATGAACCGGGCAACCAGTTGCAGCTGGGGTTGGAGTTTGATGGCCCCACCCAGACACCCCAGATTCAGTATCAGGCGCAGTCGCAGCAACTGTGGCTGGACTTTGACGGCGCCGAGTCTGCTCTGCCCGACGGGGTGATCGAGGTGGACGCCCAGGGCGTGCAACAACTGCAGGCACGCAACCGGCCCCAGGGGCTAAGGGTGGCACTTCAATTGACGGCGGCACGTCCGTATCAGGGCCGTTGGCAGGGCGATCGTTACCTGCTGACCTTTGCCGACGCCAATGCCGAGGTGGCGGCGCTGCGCCAGGGCAGTGACAGCGCGGTGGCACTGACACAGGTGCGCGGCATCGAGTTTCAGTCGCCTCAGCCTGGCGTGGGGCTGCTGAGTCTGCATCTGAATCAAGCCCTGGGCGGGGTGCAGGTGATTGAACAGGGGCGGGAGGTACGTTTGCTGTTGCCGGACAGCGAACTTGCCGCTGACCAGTTGCTGGTGATGGACGTGTCGGAGCTGGAGACACCGGTACACAGCTATGAAACCTTCTCCGAGCCGGGGCTGACCTCGGTGTTACTCAGAGTCAGTGAGGCGGTGTCGGTGTCCCAGAGCCGCCAGGGGCAGACGCTGCAGATTCGGGTTGCCGGGCAGCGGTCCGAGACCGTGGCCGACACGGCCGTTTATCGGGGCAAACGACTGTCGATGAATTTTCAGGATGTGCCGGTGCGCACCGTGTTGCAGATCATTGCCGAGCATCAGGGGCTGAACCTGGTAACCAGTGATTCGGTGACTGGCAACGTGACCCTGAGGTTGAACGACGTGCCCTGGGATCAGGCGCTGGCGCTGGTGCTCAAGGTGCGGGGCTTGGCCAGCCGGCTGGATGGCAAGGTGCTGCTGGTGGCGCCCAGGGAGGAGCTGGCGGCGCAGCGGCAAAGCGAGTTGCAGCTGCAGCAGGAGGCTCGGCAGTTGGCTCCGCTGGTGGCCCGCCACTATAAGATCAACTACGCCAAGGCCGATGACATCGCTGCCCTGCTCAAGGGGGATTCCGGCAGCAACCGACTGCTGTCGGAACGGGGATCGGCCACGGTGGATGAGCGCACCAACATCCTGTTGTTGCAGGACACCCGGGCCCAACTGCAGGAGGTCGAGGCACTGATCGAGGTGTTGGATGTGCCGGTAAAGCAGGTGGTGATCGAATCAAGGATGGTCAATGTGCGGGACAACGTCGATTCGGAGCTGGGGATCCGCTGGGGGTTGTCGTCGGGTCAGAGTGATGGCTCGTTTTCCGGCAGCATCGAAGGCAATGACAGCATCCGTCAGGGCGTGGTGCCCGCCATCGGCGATCGCCTCAACGTGAATCTGCCGGCGGTGGCCAACAACGCCTCGACCTTTGCGTTTCAGGTTGCCAATCTGGGGGACGAATTCATTCTGGACCTGGAGTTGTCGGCGCTGGAGGCGGAGGATCGGGGTGAGATCATCGCCAGTCCCAGGTTGACCACCTCCAATCAGTACACCGCCTTTATCGAGCAAGGGGAGGAGATTCCTTACGAGGAAAGCACTTCCAGTGGTGCCACCTCGGTGGCCTTTAAGAAGGCGGTGCTGAGCCTGACGGTGACCCCGAGGATCACCTCCGACAACAAGGTCGTGCTGGATCTGCTGGTGACCCAGGATACGCGAGGACGGGAAAGCTCTAGCGGCGAAGTGGGCATCAATACTCAGAGAATTTCCACCCAGGTGCTGGCAAAAAATGGTGAAACCGTGGTACTCGGTGGTATATTTCAGAAACAGGAGTTAAAAACCGTCACTAAGGTCCCTCTGCTGGGGGATATCCCGTACGCGGGCTGGTTGTTTCGCAATACCCGCAACACGGCGATTAAATCGGAACTGCTGATTTTTGTGACACCTAAGATAATCATTGAGCAGTTTTAGCTCCCTGCCTCAGAGGAAGGGTGAGTCTCTATTGCCTTCACCTAGTCTTCCTTGCGATAATCGACGACCAAATTTATGTCACAGTGGTGTTTTAAAGCCATCTGCTGATGGTCGATTAGTTATAGAATTGAGTAATTAGACGTAGAAAATGGCTGAAAAAAGAAACATTTTCCTGATTGGCCCTATGGGTGCCGGTAAGAGCACCATTGGCCGCCATCTGGCTCAAATGCTGCATTTGGACTTTTACGATTCCGATCACGAGATCGAAGCACGCAGTGGTGCGGACATCGCCTGGGTGTTTGATGTTGAAGGTGAAGAGGGCTTCCGTCAGCGCGAAGCCAAGGTGATCGAAGAGCTGACCGAGAAGCAGGGCATCGTCCTGGCGACCGGTGGCGGCTCCGTCAACAGCAAAGACATCCGCAACCGTTTGTCCGCTCGCGGCATCGTGGTGTACCTGGAAACCACCATCGATAAGCAGGTAGCCCGCACCCAGCGCGACAAGCGTCGCCCGCTGCTGCAGGTGGACGATCCGCGTGAAGTGCTGGAGAACCTGGCCGAAGAGCGTAACCCGCTGTACACCGAAGTGGCTGACGTGGTCGTTCGTACCGACGATCAGAGCGCCAAAGTGGTGGCCAGCCAGATCGTAGAACGCCTCGGCTTCTGATCCCAATAAGAAGAGTGACCATGGAACGGATTCAGGTAGACCTGGGGCAGCGCAGCTACCCCATCATGATTGCCGAATCGGTACTGAAACAGCCGGATCTGTTTCAGCCCTATGTTGCCGGCCGCCGTTTACTTGTGGTCAGCAACGACGTGGTCGCTCCGCTCTACCTGTCGACCCTGACCTCGACCCTGGAACAGGCGGGGGCGACGGTCGAGTCGCTGGTGCTGCCCGATGGCGAGCAGCACAAGAATTTAGACAACCTGAATGCCATCTTCACCCGCCTGCTGGAAGCCAACTTTGGCCGTGATGCAGTGCTGGTTGCCTTAGGTGGCGGCGTCATCGGTGACATGGTCGGCTTTGCTGCTGCCTGTTATCAGCGTGGCGTTTCCTTCATTCAGGTGCCCACCACCCTGCTGTCGCAGGTGGATTCCTCGGTCGGCGGTAAAACCGCCATCAATCATCCGCTGGCGAAAAACATGATCGGGGCCTTCCATCAGCCTCAGGCGGTGTTTATCGATACCCTGTGTCTGGCGACGTTGCCGGCGCGGGAGTTTGCGGCAGGGATGGCCGAAGTCATTAAATACGGCATCATCTGGGATCGGGCGTTTTTCGATTGGTTGGCAGAGCACGCCAATGCCCTGCAGCATCTCGATAGCCAGTTGATTGCCCGTGCCATTGGTCGCTGCTGCGAGATCAAGGCCGAAGTGGTGGCCGAGGATGAGACTGAGCGCGGTGTCCGTGCCTTGTTGAATCTGGGGCATACCTTTGGTCATGCCATCGAGGCCGATCAGGGGTACGGCGTGTGGTTGCACGGTGAAGCCGTGGCCGCAGGCACCGTGATGGCCGCCAGACTGGCTCATCGCCGCCAGCAGATGACCGACGACGAACTGGCTCAGGTGATCGCCATCCATGGCGCCTACAACCTGCCAGTGACGCCACCTCAGGAGATGGATTTGCAACGCTTCCTGGTGCCGATGCAGCGGGATAAGAAAGTGGTCGCCGGATCGCTGCGTTTCGTGTTGCCGGTTCACCTGGGTCAGGCCGAACTGGTTGCCGACGTGTCGCACCAGGAGCTGGCCGACATCGTCAATGCCAATGGCTGAATCGACGCTGCCCTTCTCTTTGCTGCCCAGCCAGCATGTCCTGCTGGAACGGCTGAAATACCTGATTGAATACGGTGACCATGCGATTCTGTTGCATGGCCGTCCCGGTGTGGGCAAGTCGGTGGTGTCGCGGGCACTGCTGGACAAGGCCGAGGGCTTTAATCAGGGCCTGATTCAGTGCCAGCCACAACCGGACCCGGCCCAGTTGCGGGTGGACATCCTGCAGCAACTGTTTACCAATCCGCTGTTTGATCCCCATGAACCGCTGGTAGACAGCTTTGAACGCATTCTGGCGGACAGCCAGCAGCGGCTGTTTGTGGTGATCGACGATGCCCATTACCTGCCTCAGGTGATTTTGGCTGAGCTGCTGGCCATTCTGCTGGGGCAGGAGCAGCGTCACTGGCGCATGACCCTGGTGCTGGTGTCGCAGCCGGTACTGGTGGAGCACCTGCTGGCGGAGTTGCCGTCGGAGTGCCAACAGCACCTGTTGCCGGTGACCATCGAGCCCTTGTCCCTGGCCGAGCAGAAACAGCTGTACCATCAGCTCACCGGCGATCGTCCTTTAGCGCGTTTTATCAGCCAGATGAGCATCGATGCTCAGTTGCAGCAATCCGATGGCAGTGCCGCGGCGGTGGTGGCTCTGGCCGAGGGGTTGTCTACCGGTAAGGCGATCCCGGTCAGTGCGCTGCGGCATCGGAACTGGATTATGGCCATCGCTACGGTCATTTTGATGTTGATGCTGTGGGTGTGGGTGTCGCCGACGCGGCCGGCAGAGATCGAACCCGAGCATGGTGGTCGCTCCGCCAGCGTTAAGTTGGTTGAAGTGGCCCCGGGCCTGCAGGAAAACCACGCTTCGGCAGCGGAGGCTGTGGAGGGGAAGGATGTCCCGGGCAACGCCGAAGCGGCCTCCGAGGTGGCCGAGTCGGCGCAGTTGGGACTGGCAGGCGAATGGCAGGCCATTAACCAACCGGCCGCCCCCCTGCCTCAGCGCAAACGGAAACAGGCCGAGGCAGCGGATCCGCTGCTGGAGTCAGCCCGGGCCGGTTTGCAGGAGCTGGAACAGGAGTTGTCCCGGCCTAAGCCTAAGGTGGAGAGCCAGCCTAAGCCCAAGCCGGCGCCGACAGCAACGGCCAAGCCGGTGCTACCGTTGCCGCAACAGCCGCTGATGGAACGCCCGGCCAGCGGTTATACCCTGCAGTTGGCGGTGTACTCCTACCCGCAACTGGCGCAGCGTTACCTTCGCCGCCTGCCCTCAACCGATGGGCTGGCGGTATACAAGAAGCGTCGCGACCCCCAACCTTGGTTTGTGGTGGTCTACGGCGGTTATGTCGATAAAGCGGCGGCTCAGGCGGCCGTGGCAACCTTGCCACAATCGATTCAGGACAGTAAACCCTACGTGAAACCGGTACGGGATGTGCAGCGGGAGTTGCTTGAGCAACTCGATTTAGCTGCGTTTTTATCTGAGTGACGGTAGAATCACGTCTTTTCCACGGTGATTGGCGAGCGAATGAACATTAAGACGCGGGCATTTTTGAAATGGGCAGGCGGGAAGTACTCTCTCGTCGAAGAGATTGCCCGTCGCCTGCCAGACACCGACAGGCTGGTGGAGCCTTTTGTGGGCGCCGGCTCGGTGTTTCTGAACACCGATTATCCCAGTTACCTGCTGAGTGACATCAATCCGGATCTGATCAACCTGTATCAGACCCTGCAGACCGATTCCGATCACTACATTCAGGAAGCGCGGAAGCTGTTTGTGGCCGAGATGAACCACAAGCCGGCATACTACGACATGCGCACCCGCTTCAATGCCACCAACGATACTTTTGAGCGGGCGGTGATGTTCCTGTACCTGAACCGCCATGGCTACAACGGCCTGTGTCGTTACAATAAGAAGGGCGGTTTCAACGTGCCCTTTGGCTCCTACAAGCGCCCCTATTTTCCCCAGAAAGAGCTGGAGTTCTTCGCCGAAAAAGCCCAGAAAGCCACCTTTATCTGCGCCGACTATCACGCTACCTTTGCCCAGGTGAATGCCGGTGATGCGGTGTACTGTGATCCGCCGTACCTGCCGCTGTCCAACACCGCCAGTTTCACCAGCTACGCCAGTGGTGGCTTCAACCTCGATGCCCAGCAGGCCCTGGCCCGGTGTGCCTATGACGCCGCCGCCAAAGGGGCGACGGTGCTGATCAGCAACCACGATACCCAGCAGGCCAGAGAGATTTACTGCGATGCGGATCGGCACGAGTTTTTGATGGTGAAACGCACCATCAGCCAGAAAGGGGCCGGCCGTAAGAAGGTCAACGAGATTTTTGCCGGCTACGGTCAGGCCTGAGCGGCGGCGTCGCTCAGTCGAGCACCGCAGACACCACGGCCATCAGTCCGAGCACAAACACCACCACCATCACCACCGCGGTGATCATGTAAGGCAGTGGCGACTGTTGACTGAAATCGTGTTGCCGATTGGCTTCGCTCTGAACTCCCAGCAGGGCGGCGAGTACGCTGGCCACCACCCGCAGCGGATTCATCGCTGCTCCATCGGCGAGTTGGCGTTGTCGGTGTCTTTATGAGTGGTGCGGTACAGCAGTTCCAGCAGATCCACATAGTGAAACTGATTCGAGCCGCTGCTGCCGGCCAGCCAGGTACGCCATTTCAGCGATTCGATGCTGGCATGGGCACACTGGTTGTCACAGTGATGCAGGTTCCACAGTACGGCTGCGCCCGTAGGCAGGGACAGGGTCAACACCAGTAGCCAAATTTTCCGTTTTTTCAGCATGGTTGCTCAGTCCTGGAACATGAAAGGTTACACAGTATAACAACCTGGCCACAAATTGAACACCCTTAATCGATCCGGTCGGTGACAGACTCTGTCACCGACCGGTTCATTCGCTGAATCAGTAGCTGAAGGTGACACCGACCACGTAGGTGTCGTCCAACTCCTCGTGGTAGGCGGCGCCGGCATACAGGTCGATGTTGGGGTGCACCACATAGCCGACGGTGGCCATCAGATCGTAGAAGCCGTCGCCTTTGTCCGGTTCGGCGTAGCCGCCGTGGAGGCTGACGTACAGCGGCTCGGTGATGTTGATGTCGTAGTTGACCTCACCGTACCAGGACTCCAGGGTTTGATCGTAGTGCAGGGCGGTACCGATGCCGTACAGATCCAGGCCGACGTGCCATTCGGTGGTGTGGCCACCGACATCGGCGTAGTAGTAGCGGATGGCACCGACATCGACACTGACGTCGTCGTTGATGGCAAAGGTGTAGCCACCGTACCAATCGATTTCGATCTCATCGTCGCCATCCAGATCATAGCTGGAGGCCCAGATTCCGGCATAGAGGCCGCTGTCATGGGCATAATCCACGCCGCCCTGATAGGCCACATCCTCATCGGACAGGGACACACCACGGAAGATGTAGTTGCTCACCAGACTGGCATTTACGCTGATTTCGTGCCCGCCATCCAATTCGACGGCGCAAACACTGGCGGAGGCCATTACCAGAGCGGCAACGGCAGAGGTTTTGAACAGAGTTGTCATCATCCTGACCCTTATTTATCAATTGGCATCAGTGCCATAAAAGCTTGAAAAACGAGTCGGACCTGGGGGGTAGTTATGAAACTAATTACTTTTTATTAACAATGCAAGGGCTTTTTGCCCCTTGGGTCGAATCGGTAATGGGGCTAAAATGAGCGCCAATAGAGTGACTTCAACCCCCCGAGGAAAGCTGATGAGCAAGTTTCTGATCGCTCCGTCCATTTTGTCTGCCGATTTTGCCCGCCTGGGCGAAGAGGTCGAAAAGGTGCTGGCGGATGGCGCCGATGTGGTGCATTTCGATGTGATGGACAACCATTACGTCCCTAACCTGACCATTGGCCCCATGGTGTGCCAGGCCCTGCGTGACTACGGCATTCAGGCTCCCATCGACGTCCATCTGATGGTGAAGCCGGTGGATCGCATCATTCCCGATTTCGCCAAGGCCGGGGCATCGATCATCACTTTCCACCCGGAAGCGTCTGAGCACGTCGACCGCAGCCTGCAGTTGATCAAGAGCCTTGGCTGCCAGGCCGGCCTGGTGTTCAACCCGGCGACGCCGCTGCACTACCTGGATTACGTCATGGACAAGGTGGATGTGATTCTGCTGATGAGCGTCAACCCGGGCTTTGGCGGTCAGTCATTCATTCCGGCCACCCTGGACAAGATTCGCGAAGTGCGTCAGCGTATCGATGCCAGCGGTCGCGACATTCGTCTGGAGATCGATGGCGGCGTGAAGGTCGACAACATCGGTGAGATTGCCGCGGCGGGTGCCGACATGTTTGTGGCCGGTTCCGCCATCTTCGCCAAAGATGACTACAAGGCCGAAATCGACAAAATGCGTGCCGAACTGGCTAAGGTCACCGGCTAATGACGGACTTCTCTGCCATCAAGGGCATAGGCTTCGATCTGGACGGCACCCTGGCGGACAGTGTGCCGGATCTGGCGGTGGCCTGTGATGCAGCCTTAAAACAGTTTAATCTTGGGGGCTGCACCGAGGCGCAAGTGCGCCACTGGGTCGGCAATGGTGCCCGGGTGTTGGTGCAACGGGCGTTGGAGTCGGTGATGACCTCGCCGTCCGAGGCGCTGGTTTCCGAAGCGCTGGCGGCGTTTGAGTGTCATTATCAGGCCACCAATAACCGCGGCAGTCGCCTTTATCCGGGCGTGGCTGACACCCTGGAAGTGCTGGCGCGTCGTGGCTATAAGATGGCGGTGATCACCAACAAGCCGATGCAGTTTGTGCCCGAGCTGCTGGAGTCGCTGGGCATTGCCCACTACTTCAGTCAGTGCCTGGGAGGCGACTCGCTGGCCGAGAAAAAACCGTCGCCGCAACCCCTGCACCATGTGATGGGGCAGTGGCAACTGCCGGCCTCGGCGTTCCTGATGGTGGGAGACAGTCGCAACGACATTCTGGCTGCCGAGGCAGCCGGAGTGGCCAGTGTCGGCCTCAGCTACGGTTACAATTACGGCGAGGACATTCGCCTGAGCCAGCCAACGCTGGCTCTGGATCATTTTGAAACTCTGCTGGCGCACCTGCCAGCGCAAACAGAAGAGAGCACAAGGGTATGACTAAACCTGTCGTTTTGAGCGGCGCCCAGCCGTCCGGCGAACTGACCATCGGCAACTACATGGGGGCGCTGCGTCAGTGGGTCAAACTGCAGGAGAGCCACGATTGCCTGTTCTGTATTGTTGATCAGCACGCCATTACCGTGCGCCAGGATCCCGAGGCACTGCGTAAGGCTTGCCTGGATACCCTGGCCCTGTACCTGGCGGTAGGGATCGATCCGAACAAGAGCACGGTGTTCGTGCAGTCCCATGTGCCGGAGCACGCGCAGTTGGCTTGGGTGCTGAACTGCTACACCCAGATGGGTGAGCTGAACCGCATGACCCAGTTCAAGGACAAGTCTCAGAAGCACGCCAGCAACATCAACGTTGGCCTGTTCAGCTACCCGGCACTGATGGCGGCCGACATCCTGTTGTACCAGGCCGATGAGATTCCGGTGGGCAGCGATCAGAAGCAGCACCTGGAACTGACCCGCGACATCGCCGCTCGGTTCAACAACGTCCATGGTGACATCTTCACCATTCCTGAGCCGTTCATTCCGCCGGTGGGCGCTCGAGTGATGAGCCTGCAGGATCCGACCAAGAAGATGTCCAAGTCCGATGACAACAACAACAACGTCATCGGCTTGCTGGAAGATCCGAAGAAGGTCACTAAGAAGATCAAGCGAGCGGTGACCGACTCCGATGAGCCGCCAGTGGTGCGTTTCGATATCGACAACAAGCCTGGTGTGTCTAACCTGCTGAGTATCCTGTCCGGTGCGACCGGCAAGAGCTTTGAAGAGCTGGAAGCGGAGTTTGAAGGCAAGATGTATGGCCACCTGAAAGGTGCGACTGCCGAGGCGGTCGTGGCCATGTTGGAGCCGTTGCAGGAGCGCTACACCGCCATTCGTAATGACCAGGCCTATCTGGAGCAGGTGATGCGCGATGGCGCCGCCGCCGCTCGGGAACGTGCCGCCAAGACCCTGAAGCAGGTGTATCAGGCCATCGGTTTCCCGGTGCTGTAAGGGTCAGACACAAAAAAGCCGGGCAGCTGCCCGGCTTTTTTTATGCCTGAGATCAGAGGAACTCGAACACCTTGACCACCTTGCGCACTCCGGCGGTATTGCGGGCAATTTCTACCGCTTTCTCGGCTTCCTCCCGGGTCACCAGGCCCAGCAGAAACACCTCGGCGTTTTCGGTGATGACCTTGACCCGGGTGCTGTCGAACTCGTCGGCGGTCAGCATGCGGCTTTTCACCTTGGTGGTGATCCAGCTGTCGTTGCTGATGGTGCTAAAGCCCACCGGGTTGCCGATGCGCACCTGGTTGTGTACCACCCGCACCTCCCGCAGGGGGCGCACCAGTTCAACGGCTTTGCTGCGCAGCATCTCGTTGGGCGCCTGCCCCACCAGCAGTATCGCCTGGTTCATGCTGATGGCGGTGATGTGGGTCTGGTTCTTGATGCCGTCATCGGCGCTCAGGGCGTTGTTGACCTTCACCTCCAGGGTCTGGTCATCAAACTGACTGCCCACACTGCGGCGATCGTTGAGCATCATCGCCCCGCCGACGGTGCCCACGACCACGGCGCCGGCACAGCCATTCAGGATCAGGACGATGAGCGCCATTACCCCCCAGCGCATATCAATCTTCCTGTTGCGGGAACAGGGTGCGATCGATGGAGTCGCACAGGCAGTGAATCGCCAACAGGTGCACCTCCTGAATGCGGGCGGTGCGATTGCTCGGCACTCGAATCTCCACATCCCGGTCGGACAGCAGGCCAGCCATGGCACCGCCGTCTTTACCGGTGAGGGCGATGATGGTCATGTCGCGGTTGACCGCCGCTTCCATCGCCTTGATGACGTTGTCGGAGTTGCCACTGGTGGAGATCGCCAGCAGGATGTCGCCGGGCTGACCCAGAGCGCGTACCTGCTTGGAGAACACCTCGGAGTAGCTGTAGTCGTTGGCGATGGAGGTCAGGGTTGACGAATCTGTGGTCAGGGCGATGGCCGGCAGGCTTGGACGCTCGGTCTCAAACCGGTTCAGCAATTCGGAAGAGAAGTGCTGCGCATCGCCGGCACTGCCACCGTTGCCGCAGGTCAGAATCTTGTTGCCATTGAGCAGGCATTGCACCATGGCGCCCGCGGCTTTTTCCAGTGACTCCGGCAGCGCCTCCAGGGCGTCAATTTTGGTCTGGATGCTTTCGGTGAAACTCTCTTTAATCCGCTCTAGCATGGATAACCCTCTTAAAATGCATTTTGAATCCAGTCGATGCGATCGCCCACTACGGTAACCACATCGAAGCGGCAGGGACGGTCATTCCAATCCCGCTGCTGTAAAAATAGGGCTGCGGTCTGGCGCAGTCGTCGTTGTTTGGCCTGGGTAACGGCGCCAATGGCGCCGCCAAAGCCCGGAGTCTGGCGGTATTTTACCTCAATAAACACCAATTCGTTACGCTGTTGCATCACTAAATCCAACTCACCCATTCGGCAGTGGAAGTTGTGGGCCACCGGCGTCAGGCCACGCTGTTGCAACCAGGTTTGCACCTGCTGCTCAACGATTTGACCTTTTTCCCGGCTCATTGTTCAGCGCGTAACTTGCCGCGGCGGTATTGAGCCCAGCCCAGCTGACGGCTGAGAACGCCCTTATCGGTGACCGCTAACTGCCCCGACAGCCCTTGAACCCGGTAGCCGGAGAACACCCGCATCTGTGCCAGGCGGTCGATCAGGGCCCAGCTGTCGTGGCCCATGGCGTACAGGCGCAACTGACTGTCGCTGCGATCCGGCCACAGAGTGTGGACCTGCTGGCGATTGGTGGTGTTGCCCAGCAGCCACGGCATGTCACTGACGTACAAGCCATCGAGCTCGCCTCGAGCCTGACGGCTGTCGCTGCGGGCATTGGCGCGACTGCTGGTGTACAGCTGTGGGGGCTCGGCGAACACCGCGATGTTGACGTCGATAAACGGCTTCAGCAGCCTAACCTCGTTGACGTCGGCCACCACGAAGATGGCGTCGATGTCGCGGCGGGAGCGGAAGTCGGCAATGGTCTTGTTGCCAAAGGCCTGTTTCACTTCGGCAATTTGAGCCAGGCTGGCATCCACCAGCAGCGCGCTGCGAACCGCCGCCTGCATGGTATCGGTGCGATCAAAGTAGTGTACTTCCACCGGCTTGCTGGTGAGGGTCTGCCAGGTGGCATCGAACTCCCTGGCCATGCGCCGGCCCACCGATGAGGCGGGAGCCAACACCAGTGGCGTGGTGCGTCCGTCCTGATACAGGCGTTCGGCCACGTGCATCGCTTCCTCTTCCGGCGACAGGGCGAAGAAGAAGTGGTTGTCTTCGTTATTGAACTCGATGCCCGGTTGATTGAGCATCAGCATCGGCAACTGCGGATCGGCGATGGCCATCACCTTGTCGACATTGGTTTTCAGCAGCGGGCCGATGATGAACTCGGCGCCGTCGCTGACCGCCTGTTGATAGGCGTCGGCCGCATCCAGCTTGCCGGTGTCGTAGAAGCGCACCTGACGGCCGGTTTCCTGCTCCAGGGCCCGGGCCAGGATGCCATCCTGAATCGACTTGGCCTGGGCGGCCACTCGGCCACTCAGGGGCAGCAGCACGGCTACGGCCTGGGGCCGGTAAGGCTGTACTGTCAGGGCCAGTTGCAGATCCGCCGGCAGATTACGGGCCGCCGGGTGCTGCGGATTATCCCGTTGCCAGCGGGCCAACTCGCCCACCAGGGTCGAGGGTTGAATGGCGAAATGCTTGGCCAGCCACGCCAGTTCCAGCCAGCCGCGCCACAGGGGATCCTGAGACTCGCCGATGGCGGTTCTCAGCTGGGTTTCATCGGCCTGGCCCAGGCTTTGCCACAGGCTGTCCTGGCTTTGCTGGCGTTCCCCCTTGGGCTGGTAGCGGGACAGGGTGTAAAACGATGCCGCCGCCGGTAGCGGTGCCGCCGACGCCTGGTACAGCTCACCTTTCAATCGGTAGTAGTGTTGCCACTGGGCGTTGCTCAGGGGCCAGTTCAGGGGCCAGTCCAGCAGAGTCAGGGCTTCGGCGCGTTTCTGAGCCGCCATCGCCTGTTCACTGAGCAGCAGCCGGTATTCCGCCTGTAACTGGGGGGCCTGGCCCAGACGCGACTCCAGCCCAGTCAGGATCTGAGCGGCGTCGGCCAGATCCCCCTGTTCGGTGTAGGCCCGGGCTGCCAGCAGCAGCCAGCGCTGCTGTTTGTCGCCCTCAGCCTGGCTGGCTTGTTGCAGGTAATACTGCGGCGTGTCGGTGACCACCCCCAGCTCAACCTGAGTCTTTGGCGCCGACGTCGGGGCGCTGGGGCCCGAGGCGCAGGAGGCCAGCAGCATGGTCAAAGCCAACAGACTGGCGGTTTTTGCCAGTTTTGAGGAGAAGTTTTTCAACACCGGAACCCACTCTGATAAAATCACAGCCAATAGTGTAACCCTCTGTCGATGCTAAACCAATCAACAGTCACCAAGAGTTTATCCATGGAATCCAAGCCAACGCTCTACATCGTGCCAACCCCCATTGGCAATCTGGACGACATTACCCAGCGCGCGCTGACGGTGTTGGCTCAGGTGGATCTGATCGCCTGTGAAGATACTCGCCACAGCGGCAAGTTGCTGAGTCACTTTGGTATTAAAACCAAAACCTTGTCGGTTCACGACCACAACGAACGGCAACGGGCGCAGTGGCTGATCAGCAAGCTGGACAGCGGCGAGTCCATTGCCCTGGTGTCGGATGCCGGTACGCCGCTGATCTCCGATCCGGGCTATCACCTGGTGTCTCAGGTGCGCGCCGCCGGCCACCCGGTGGTGCCGCTGCCGGGCCCCTGTGCCGCCACCACCGCCCTGTGCGCGGCGGGGCTGCCGTCAGACCGCTTCAGTTTTGAAGGTTTTTTGCCGGCCAAGAGTAAGGGCCGTCAGGATAAGCTGCAGGCGCTGTTGCAGGAGCCTCGCACCATGATTTTCTACGAATCGCCCCGGCGGGTGCTGGATACTCTGGCTGACGTGGTGGCGGTAATGGGGCCGGATCGGGACGTGGTGCTGGCGCGGGAGATCACCAAGACCTTTGAGACCATCGAAGGACGGCCGGCGGCGCAGCTGCTGGAATGGTTGCAGGAAGACGACAACCGTACCCGTGGTGAGATGGTGCTGATGATTGCCGGTTTCCGCATGCAGGACGATACCCTGCCGGCGGAGACGGTGAAAGCGCTGAAACTGTTGGCGCAGGAGTTGCCTTTGAAGAAGGCCGCTGCCATCACCGCCGAACTGTTCGGTCAGAAAAAGAACGCTCTGTACAAGTATGGCTTGGAGCAGGGCTGGTAGCGGGGTATACTCCCGCCTCGGAGTTGGCTAGGCAATCGCTGCCTCGTCGTTGTGTTCCTCTTTCGGGAGGGGCAGACGGGCGAGGGGGAGGAAAGTCCGGGCTCCACAGGGCAGGGTGCCAGGTAACACCTGGGAGGCGTGAGCCTACGACCAGTGCAGCAGAGAGCAGACCGCCGATGGCTCCTTCGGGAGCACAGGTAAGGGTGAAAGGGTGCGGTAAGAGCGCACCGCGCGGCTGGCAACAGTTCGCGGCACGGTAAACTCCACCCGGAGCAAGACCAAATAGGGGTTCATTGGTGCGGCCCGCACTGAACCCGGGTAGGTTGCTTGAGCCCAGGAGCGATCCTGGGCCTAGAGGAATGATTGTCCACGACAAGACCCGGCTTATCGGCCAACTCCAACCTACAACTGAAAACCCGCTGATTCGACAGAGTCAGCGGGTTTTTGTTTATAAGGGATTTACCCTGATGGCTGCAGGCAACAGCGGCGGTGCCGGGGAGAGCGTCCACTCCGCTAGCACAAGAGCGGCGGCTTATCGGCCAACGCCAACCTACAACTGAAAACCCGCTGATTCGACAGAGTCAGCGGGTTTTTGCTTTTCTGTGGTGTGCTTTGGTGGCCGCAGGCAACGGCGGCGGTGCCGGGGAGAGCGTCCACTCCGCTAACATAAGAGCGGCGGCTTATGGGCCAACGCCAACCTACAATAGAAAACCCGCTGATTCGACAGAGTCAGCGGGTTTTTGTTTAAAAGGGATTTACCCTGATGGCCGCAGGCAACAGCAGCGGTGCCGGGGAGAGTGTCCACTTCGCTAACATAAGAGCGGCGGCTTATGGGCCAACGCCAACCTGCAACTGAAAACCCGCTGATTCGACAGAGTCAGAGGGGGTTTTCCTCTGTGACGGGCACCGGGTGAGTTGTGGGATCGGTACAGCGAACGGCTTGGTGGTGTGGATGTTTCTTCAAGATAGATTGGCGCTTCGGGTCTCAAAATGGGGAAAAACATGATCCAGCTCGGCTTTGGTGTGGCGGGATCGTGGTACAACTCGCATTGAAAAATTGAACCCGCTTCACAGAATGGCGTTCAATCCACATTTTGCACTTACATGGATGGTGCATACGGTCGATATCAAGATTTGTATGCCAGAAGAATCAAAGGCGGCAGTCGATCGCCGATAAAGGAGAGGTGTTCATGGCGAACCAACTTAATCAGTGGCTTCATCAGTGTTTTAGGGCCGTCGGTATTCGGTCGGTTAAACGTCAGTTTTTGGTGATTTATGCCCTGCTGTTCCTGTTGGCATCGGTCAATGCGGTGATGTTGTACGCCACTTCAGGCAATAGTGCCGAGATGATCAATGTCGCCGGGGCACAGCGAATGTTAAGTCAGCGCTATGCCAAGGAGGCGCTGCTGGTGGTGCAGGGCGGAGTCGATCACGCTGCCCTGGACAAAACTGTGGCCCGATTTGAGCGGGCCCATCGCCTATTGCTGGAGGGGGACGCCAATCGAGGCCTGCCACCGGTATCGGAACCCGCCATTGTGCAGCAGTTGAATCGAGTCGGGGAGTTTTGGAGTAGCTATCGTCAGCAGGTGGATGCCTATTTAATGACGCCGTCGCCTCAGCAGCTGCCTCAGATTCAGGAGTTGTCGGTACAGGTGCTGAAAAACATGCATCAGGCGGTGGGGATGATGGCCTCGTCGGCCAATGCCACGGTAGCCTTGCAACAGCAGGTGGCTCTGGGCACCTCGGTGGCCATTTTGCTGATGGTGTTGCTGGGGCAGTGGTATGGCCGTTGCAGTCTGATTGAGCCCTTGGCTCAGATGGCCGTGGCGTTGCAGAAAGTCGGCCGGGGTGAGTTCTCCCACCCTATTGCCGCCACGGTGATCAGTCAAGACAACGAACTGGAGCAGCTGCACAGCGCTTACAACAGTATGTTGAGTCAGGTCAGTGCCCTATTGACCCGAATTCAGACGGTGACCGAACAGGTCGAGCAGCGGGCGTTGTCGGTTCGGCAAACCGCATTAACTGCCAGTGAAGGCATGACCCGTCAGTCTGATGAAGTGGCGCGCATTGCCCAGTCCATGAACGAGATGAATCTTACCGTGCACCATGTTACCAGTAACATTGCTCAGGCGTCGGAAGCTGCCACTCGGGCCGATGGTGAAGCCCACCTGGGCTCAGAAACGGTGGCGGACACCGCGGTAAGCATCAATGCCATGGCCTGCCAGGTGGACTCGGCCTCAGAGGAACTGTTGAAACTGGAGCAAGAGAGTCGCCAAGTGGGACGGGTACTGGAGGTGATCACCGGCATTGCCGAGCAGACCAACTTACTGGCGCTGAATGCCGCCATTGAAGCAGCACGGGCCGGAGAGCAGGGGCGTGGCTTTGCGGTGGTGGCCGATGAAGTCCGTTCCCTGGCGCAAAAAACCCAGCAGTCTACCGAGGAGATTGGCAACATCGTTCGGCGTCTTCAGAGCCAGGCTCGCAACGCAGTGTCTGTTATGGGGGAGAGTCGCGATCAGGCCCAGGGGAGTGTTCAGAAAACCGAACAGGCCAATGAAGCTCTGGGAAAAATCGTGACGTCGGTGTCGGTGATAAGCGATATGAATCGACAGGTTGCAACTGTGGCGGAGCAGCAAAGCGCGGTGGCCGAGGAGATGGATGCCAGCATGGTGAACGTGTCCAGTCTGGCTCAGGATACCTCCCAGGCGGCGGCCCGTATGCTGGCATCGGCGCAGCAGATTGAGCAGGAGATGCAGGAGCTGCACGGCCTGGTGGCGCGCTTTACTCACTTGTAATTGTGCCGGCTCTCCGGTTCCGGGGAGCCGGCCTGTTGTCCGGTTCTGGGCAATCGCCGGGCGTCGCCCCGGATTTAGTGCCCGGCCAGCAGCGCGTCCGCCTGCTCCGGTTTATGGTGCACGGCCAGTTTGTCGATGATGGCCTGGGTGGCCGGGTTCATCCCTTCCAGGTTGACCGTGGCGCCCTGGCGCCGAAACTTGATCACCACCTTGTCCAGTGCCGACACGGCGCTGATGTCCCAGAAGTGGGCCTGGGACAGATCCAGGGTGACGGTCTCCACTGTCTCTTTGAAGTCGAAGCCTTCCATAAAGTGGTCTGCCGAGGCAAAGAACACCTGGCCGATCACCTGATATTCCCGCATCGACGGCTGCGGAGTCTGGCGTTTAACCACCATCAACCGGCTGATCTTATGGGCGAAGAACAACGAGGCCAGCAGCACGCCGACAAACACGCCCAGCGCCAGGTTGTGGGTCAGCACCACGATGCAGACGGTGGTCACCATCACGACGTTGGTGGACAGCGGATGCTGTTTCATCTGGGTAATGGAACGCCAGGAGAAGGTGCCGATGGCCACCATGATCATCACCGCCACCAGCGCGGCCATGGGGATCTGTTGTAACCACGGCCCCAGAAACACCACCATCAGCAACAACCAGGCGCCGGCTGCCAGTGACGACAGCCGGCCGCGGCCGCCGGACTGAATGTTGATGATCGACTGGCCGATCATGGCGCAACCGGCCATGCCGCCAATCAGTCCGGTGAGGATGTTGGCCATCCCCTGGCCCTTGCACTCGCGGTTTTTGTCACTGGCGCTGTCGGTCAGCTCGTCCACGATGGTGGCGGTCATCATCGATTCCAGCAGGCCCACCACCGCCAGTGCCGCCGAGTAGGGCAGGATGATCAGCAGGGTGTCCAGGGTCAGAGGCACATCCGGCCACAGCAAAACCGGCAGGGTATCCGGCAATTGCCCCATGTCGCCGACGGTACGAACATCGATATGAAACACCATGGCGGTGGCGGTCAGCACCACGATGCACACCAAGGGGGAGGGGAGGGTTTTGCCGATGAGCGGCAGGTAGGGAAACAAGTAGATGATCGCCAGTCCGGCGGCCGTCATCAGGTACACCTGCCAGGAGGCACCGGTCAGTTCCGGTAGTTGCGCCAATAGGATCAGGATTGCCAGTGCGTTGACAAAGCCGGTGACCACAGAGCGGGACACAAACCGCATCAGGCTGCCAAGCTTAAGGTAGCCACAGCCGATTTGCAGGACGCCGGTGAGCACCGTGGCGGCCAGCAGGTACGCCAGGCCATGTTCTTTGACCAGGGTGACCATCAGCAAGGCCATGGCGCCGGTGGCGGCAGAGATCATGCCGGGCCGACCGCCACTGAAGGCGATGACCACCGCAATGCAGAAGGAGGCGTACAGCCCGACTTTCGGGTCGACGCCGGCGATGATGGAGAAGGCGATGGCTTCGGGAATCAGGGCCAGGGCGACCACAATGCCGGCCAAAAGGTCGGCGCGAGTGTTGGAAAACCAGTGGGTTTTTAGGTGTTTTAGCATGAATATTCCAGGTTGCACACAGCCGCACGCCCTCCAGAAAGCCTGGAAGCGACTCGGTGTGTTAACAAAAGTGACGGGCACAACAAACCCTGCAGCGAGGTGCAGTCAGTCGCAGAGGACCAGAGTGTGTGGCGCGTGAATTGGCAATGAGTGCCGAGGGGGAGGATGAATTAAGGCGGCGTAATGGACACGGGGATCGAATCGTTCTCTTGTGGATTGTGGGGGCCGCAGTGTAGCAAAAGTCGCGGTGAAGCGTCCATGTGAAATGCGGGTCACCTTCCGGGTTAGCCGGGCTAACGCCTCGAACGATTTATCCTGCTGCCGGTGTCGCCGCAGTGTTGTTGCGGGCAAAAAAGAAAATGCCCCACCAACTCCGTGGCGGGGCAAAAGTAGGACGAACACAACCATTCAAGGTAGTCACAGTGTCAGTGACAGTTTCAAGTTAACGTGATGTGATTAAATATTCAACATTTTAAAATAAATATTTAACCTTTTTTAAACCACATTTCAGTCATTGTCATTAATAGTCACCCGTGACTGCGTTTTGCTAGGGGTTGAGATTTTCCTCGAACAACTCAAAAATGCGTCGATATTCATCCAGCCAACTGGAAGGCTGGCGGAATCCATGCGGTTCCACCGGGTAGATGGCGGTCTCAAACGTCGGCTTTTCCAGTTCAATCAGGCGCTGCACCAGGCGAACGCTGTCCTGGAAGAATACGTTGTCGTCCAGTACGCCGGTCATGATCAGCAGCGGTTTCTCCAGCCCCTGGGCAAACTCGATGGGCGAGCTGCGTTCGTAGGCGATGGGATCGACCTGCGGCGTATTGAGAATGTTGGAGGTGTAGCCGTAGTTGTAGTGGGCCCAGTCGGTGACCGGCCGCAGGGCGGCACCGGCCTGAAACGCCTGAGGCTGGGTAAATAGGGCCATAAAGGTCAGAAAGCCGCCGTAGGATCCACCGTAGGTGCCGACGCGCTGCTCATCCACCTGCAGCGCCTGGGCCATCCAGTTGACCCCATCGAGCATGTCTTCCACCTCGCTGTGGCCCATGTTGCGGTAGATGGCGGTGCGCCAGTCGCGGCCATAGCCCTTGGAGCCGCGGTAATCGATGTCCATCACCACGTAACCCTGCTGAGCCAGCAGGTTGTGGAACATGAACTCACGGAAATAGCCGGACCAGCCATAGTGGGCATTCTGCAGGTAGCCGGCACCGTGATTGAAGATCACCGCCGGATAGCGGCCCTGCCGCTTCTTGCTGTCGTTCTGTGGACGGTAGATGCGGGCGTACACCGGTTTGTCCTGATGGCTGGAGGGGATGGCGACCACTTCTGGCGTTTGCCAGGCGTAATCAAGAAACGCGTCGCTGCTGGTGTGAGTCAGCTGGCGGGCCTGGCCGCCAATGGGCTGAATGAACAGCTCCGGCGGGCGGGTGCGGCTGGAGGCGCTCAGCAGCAGCTGGCTTTCGTCCGGGCTGAGCCGGTAGTCCAGTCCCCCTTTGAGGTCGGTCAATTGCTGAATGTCGCCGCTGGCGGTGGCCACGCTGAACACCTCGTACTGGCCCGGGTGGTTGGCGTTGGCCTTAAACAGAAACTGGCTGCCATCGCGGCTCTGGGTCAGGTTGGAGACCACGTACTGCCCCTGGGTCAGGGCACGGGCCTTGCCATTCAGCGGCTTCAGATACAGCTGCGAGTAACCGGACTCCTCAGACAGGTAGTACAGCGATTCGCCATCGCGGCTCCAGCCAAACTCATTGTGGGTGTAGTTGACCCAGGCGTCGTCATGGAGTCGATGCTGACTGGTCAGGGTGCCCCGCTGCAGATCGACGGTGGCCAGCCAGCGATCCTTGTTGTCGGCACCGGCCTCCACCATCACCGCCAGCTTGCTGCCGTCCGGTGACCACTGAATGGCGCTCTGCTCCCAGCCCCAGTCCTGCATCAGCCGCAGGGTGCGCAGCGCCTTGGTCGACTGGTATTTTTCGCCATTGCGGGCGGCATTTTCCCGCTTCACCTCGGCCAGAACGTCGGCGTCGAAACCGGGCAGTCCTTCCCAGCTGACGTCGGTATGCTGGCCGGTGTCAGTATCCAAAATCACCAGTCGCTGCGAGGCCACTTCGGCTTCGGCGACCCGGGCGCGGGCTTTGACCGCCTCGACGTAGCCGCGTTTATCCAGGTAGTTGGGCATGATGTCGTGGTCTTTGCGCCAACTGCCGTCTTTGTCGGTGACCACCGCCAACAGGTAGCGCCCTTGGGGAGACGGGCTCAGGGTTACCAGCTTTTCGCTGCCATTGAGGTAGAACGGGCGCGGCGCCAGGGTCGGATCCGCCTGTTGGCGCTGCTGCTGACGTTGGGCCTTGTCGGCGGCATCAAGGTACTGCTTGTCGACGTAGCGGATCAGCCGCTTCTGTTGCTGGGCCAGGTAACTGTCCGGCACCTTGGTGGCATCCGGTTTCTGGCCGAACACCAATTCGCTGTGCAGCCGGGTCAGGCCTGAGCTGGGATCGATGCGAAATAGCTTATTGCCACGGCGGATCAGCAGTTGGTTGTCCAGGGTAAAGCTGAAGTCATCCAGGGCACTGCTGTCCCGGGTCAGCTGACGCGGGCTACCGTCGGCAAGATCCATCACCATCAGGTTGCCTTCGTACAGCCAGGCGGCCAGTCGACCGTCTTCGCTCAGGCGCTTGTGTTCGGCCCGGTGCCACTGTGGGTAGGCCAGGGCCTCGGTGTGGCCTTGCGTGTCCACAAAAAACGGTACGCTCAGTTCAGAGCCGGCCTGTTTCTGCCAGTAAAAGAGGCCACTGCCGTCCAGGGCCCAGCTGGGGTCTTGCGGGGCGTTGCCCATCCAGTCCGGGTTGGCCATGATCCGCTTCAGGGTCAGGGGTTGGTCAACGGTCAGTGGTGCCAGTGCCGGCAGGGTGACGGCGGTGGCGGGGGAGGGGTCGGTGAAGGTGGGGGTGACCGAGGCGCAGGCCGTCACCAGGCTGAGCGTGCAACCCAGTCCAATCCATTTTTTCATTGTTGTGTTTCCTTCATGGGGGATAACTGTGGGTTATATCACACCTTGAAGGGCAGCTTAAAAGTTCGCGCCGGCTCAGTTGTGGCTGTTTTGTTTCAAGAAGTTATTCAGCAGTGTCAGCCCCTGTTCGGTCAGGATCGATTCCGGATGGAACTGCACCCCCTCCAGTGGCAACTGCCGGTGACGAAAGCCCATGATCTCTTGCTCGCCGGCGGCGTTGTCGCACCAGGCGGTTACCGTCAGGCACTCCGGCAGACTGGCAGGGTCCACCACCAGGGAATGGTAGCGGGTGACCCTCAGCGGCTGGTTGAGGCCCTGAAACACGCCGCGGCCATTGTGGTTGATCAGCGAGGTTTTGCCGTGCATTACGGTGTGGGCCCGCACCACCCGGGCTCCCAGGTGCTGGGCGATGGTCTGGTGGCCCAGACAAACGCCAAGAATCGGAATTCGGCCGGCAAAGTGGCGCACCAGCGCCAGCGACAGTCCCGCTTCATTGGGGCTGCAGGGGCCGGGGGAGATCACCAGGTAGTCCGGCGCCAACGCTTCGATCTCCGCCAGACAGGTCTGGTCGTTGCGACGCACCACCACTTGCTGCCCCAACTGCTGGAAATACTGCACCAGGTTGTAGGTGAAAGAGTCGTAGTTGTCGAGCATCAAAAGCATGCGGTCATCCGTTGTCTGCGGTTGCTGGGGGTAGTCGGGCGGTGGCATTCTACCTGTCCGGCACGCCAAGATCACCTTGGGGTGCACCATCAGTATGAGGTAAGGATGTCTCTGTTTGCGCTTTTGTTGGCGACGGCGCCGCTGTCGCTGCCCCCCATGCCTGAGCCGGTCAGTAACAACGCGGTGGCTGGCGTTCACGTCGATGGCCGAAATTACCTGCTCAGTTTTAATGGTTTGGGGTCGAACAAAGACCACCGGGATGTGCACAACCGGGCCTGGGCACTGGCGCTGGATGGCGTCTCCCGTTGGCAGTCATTGGCTCCGGTACCCGGCCCGGGGCGATTGGCGTCGGTGGCGGTGGGCATCGGTGAATCGGCGTATGTGTTCGGTGGGTACACGGTGGCGGCAGACCACTCTGAGGTGTCGCTGGCGGACGTATGGCGGTTCGATGTGGCCAGCAATCGCTATACCGCGCTGGCGCCCATGCCGGTGCCGGTGGATGATGCGGTAGCGGTGGCTTATCAGCAGCGCTACCTGTACCTGATCAGTGGCTGGCATAACGACGGCAACGTCAACCTGGTGCAGCTGTATGACACCCACACCGATCGTTGGCAGCAGGCCAGTCCCTACCCGGGCACGCCGGTATTTGGCCATGCCGGTGCCCTGGCCGGCAATAGCCTAGTGGTGTGCGACGGTGCCAAAGTGGTGTATCACGAGAGTCGGCGCCGCAGTTTTGCCGCCGAACCGGGCTGTTACCGGGGCGAGATTGATGCCGATAATCCGGCTCGCATCGACTGGCGCCAGGCTGCGCATCACAGCGGTGTGGCCCGATACCGAATGGCCGCCATTGGCCTGCCCGAGCGCGGTGAGCTGTGGTTTATCGGTGGTACTGAGACCCCGTACAACTACGACGGTACCGGCTACGATGGCATTGCCGCCCGTCCCAGCGATCGCATCAGCGTGTATGAGCTGGCCAGTGACCGCTGGCGCAACCATCAGGATGCGGTGGCCACGATGGACCACCGCGGTGCCCTGAAGCTGGGGCAGCAGTTGTTGATACTCGGCGGTATGGGGCCGCAGCAGCGGGTGCTCAACACGGTGCGTCAGATTCCGTTGTCGGCGCCTAACCCCTGATTGCCGCCACGGTTACAGGTCTTTTTCTGCCGCTTCCGTCAGGCCTTCACTGGCGTCTTTGATCAGGGTAATGGGCGCGGTCAGTACCCCTTTGACCGAGCCTTGGACCACCCCTTCGGTGGCTTTGGCCACCACTTGCTCGGCGTCTTGAGTCAACCGCTGTGCTTCAGCCAGCACCTGGGGCGTCAGGGTACGGACCTCGGCGGACTCCGCTAACAGGGCTGGAATGGTGTGATCCTGCAGTTGTCGGCTCTGGGCCAGCAGCGCCGGAATGGTGTGGTCCTGCAGTTGTCGGCTCTGGGTCAGTAGCGCCGGAAGGCTGTGTTCGTTGATCAGCGCCACTTGAGTCAGCAGCGGCGGCATCACCTGAGTGCGAATCAGGGTCACCTCGTTGAGGATCGCCGGTACCGTCTGCTGCTGGAGCCGGGTCACCTGCTCCAGCAGCGCCGGCAGCTGTCGGTTAACGGCTTCCACTTGCTTGAGGGCGCCGGGCAGTTGCTGATTCACCCGTTCCGCCAGAGTCAGCCAGCGGCCGATTTGCACGCTCTGCTCCAGAGTCTGAACCTGCTGCACCAGTTGCGGCAGTTGCTGGCGAACCTGACGCACCTCCTGGCCGACCTGAATCAGGGCAAAAGCCAGGTAGGCGATGGCGGCGGCCAGGGCCAGCTGGACGATCGGTTTCAGTGTGGCTGTCATGATGCGGCTTCCGCTCCGTAGGGTTGTCACTGCTCTAACGCGATGAAAATGGGGGGGATTTCTGTATGAGGCGAGTGTATCACGTTGGCGGTGGGCGACGGCAGGGGCAAACAACAACGCCGCTCGGTGAGCGGCGTTGTGGGGGTAAGCGCGCAGGGCGAACTTACATGCTCTGGGTAAAGGTACGGGTGATGACGTCCTTTTGCTGTTCCAGAGTCAGGGCGTTGAAACGCACGGCATAGCCGGAGACGCGAATGGTCAGCTGGGCGTTGTCCGCCAGCAGCGCATGGTCGTCGTCGTTGGCGGCACCGGCTTCGACGCGCTCGCGGGCGTCCATTAGCTGCTGCAGAACTTCACGCTTGAGCACGTTGACGTTCAGGTGCTGACCGCCTTCACGGCCACTGGTGGTTTGACCTTCAACCGGCAGCTCCCGGTACTCAAACTCACCCAGTTGATCCAGAGAAACCGTTTCATCGGCTTGGTACTGGTCCTTGGCGGCCAGGCAGCGGGCTTGCTGTGCTTGCTTATCGATGAGCCAAATACTGCCTACCAGAGAAGCAGTTGCGGATTGTGTAATTTGAATACCTGTAACCATCTTCATACTTCCTATATTGAGGATTGGGTCAAGATTACGACATTCAAACCGCATTGACACATGATCAATTTCGTGGTGGTAAATGAAATCCACTCATCCGACAGGGTTTTTGCTTCATGTGAACCGCTGCTAATCCAGCTGTCACGGGCGCTGCAGCCGGATTTGGGTGTTGGAAAAATGATCAGAAAAAGCCGCTAACCCCCCGGAAAAGAAGTTGAAATTGAGTAAATTGATGCAGATTTTTAGTGCGGTTCCGGTAAATGCTTATGTTATAAATGGGACAAAATCATCGACACCGAGACTCCGTGAACGCCCATCTTCCCAAGCCTGAGGTTCTGCAAAACCTCGAACGCCAGTTCTGGCAATACCAAAGTCTGGCCGAGCCGGTGTTTTCCAACAAGCCCTCCATGGACGACGAAGTGGCCTTCGTCTGGCGACATAAACTGGCGGTGGAGCGGGCGGCAGAGTTCAAGCGAATCCAGAGAAACCGTCAGCGGGACGAGCAGGAGCAGCGGCTGAGGCTGTTCTTTGATCGGGCCTATGCCGCCGAGCTGGATCGGCACCTGGAGCAGCCGCAATGGCTGCAGCGGGATCTCGGCATTCAGATAACTCAACTGGAGTTGCTGGAGGAGTTGCTGGACGACGATGGCGACATTCGCCGCCTCAGTCGCCTGATTGAGGCGGACATCTGGCTGAGTAAGGCACTGATTCGACACATCAACTCCAATCGATTCGATTTTCGGCGGGTCAATGACGTTCAGGATGTGCAACTGGCGATCAACTACCTCGGTTACGAGCGACTGCGCAATCTGTTGCCCGGGTTGATCTTCGAGCATTGGAGTTGGTCACCGAACCAGAGCCAGGGAATTCATCAACGCAAACTGTGGCGCTGGTGCCGGTTGATGAAGACCCGCAGCGCCCATTGGTTGAAGCTGGAGGAGTTGGATCCGCAGACTGCGCGGGTGTATTCCTGTGTGTTTGCCCTGGGGGCGATTCTGGTGCACCGTCAGGCCACCACTCTGTATCAGAGTATGCGCCAGTCCTGGCTGAGCCAGGCACGGTTGGAGTCCGGCAGTGAGGTGTATGAGGGGGTGCGGTTCTTACGGATGCCTTGTCAGCCCATCGCCGGGCACCTGCAGCAGCACCTGAAAGTGGCAGAGGCCTTTCTGCAGGGGATCGGCTATCAGGGCCGGTTTCTTGCTCTGATGCAGGGGCTACAGACGCCCTGGTTTAACAGCGATGCCGAGGCGCGCGCCCTGAGCCGGGCTTTTGGTGAGGTGGTGTACCTGACACTGGGCAGTCGAGTGATCAAGCAGGTGGAGGGGTTGGAGGTGATCACCGCCTATTATCAGATCCCTGAGGCCCGAGTAACGGCAGCGGTACGTTCCTGAAGCGGGTTTTTTCGCTGCATAGGCGGTCGTATTTGCTGCATGACTAAGTGAAACCAGCCTTTGGTGAAAGTTTTTTCGCTTAAATGCTAATAACTTGCATTAAGCCACGGCACGTCTATAAAAACAGCGGCTTAAATAATGTTCGTGAACGAAAGCGGGAAAAATCAGTGCCTTTTATGGTGAATAATTACCCTTTTTAGGCCGTTTTCTGTACCAGCCCGCAGTTTTGACTGCATTGCTACAATTTTATATGGTTGGTTGTTATCAGAATGATAATTAGGTCACGTTTGCATCCCCTGCAAAACAAAAGACCAAGGAGAATTTATGACAATGCAATCAACGCTAAACCGTGCTCTTTTCGACCAGGTAATGGTACCAAACTACAACCCTGCTGCGGTGATCCCCGTTCGTGGCCAAGGCAGCCGGGTCTGGGACCAGGAGGGCCGGGAGTTCATCGATTTCGCCGGAGGCATTGCCGTTAATTGTTTGGGCCACTGTCACCCTGCGCTGGTGGCGGCCCTGAAAGACCAGGGTGAGAAGCTCTGGCACCTGTCGAACGTGATGACCAACGAACCGGCCCTGCAGTTGGCCAAGACGCTGACCGATGCCACCTTTGCCGAGCGCGCCTACTTTGCCAACTCCGGCGCCGAAGCCAACGAGGCGGCCCTGAAGCTGGCTCGTCGTTGGGCACTGGAAAACGGCGGTGAGCAGAAAGATCAGATCATCGCCTTCACCAAAGCCTTCCACGGCCGCACTTTCTTTACCGTGACTGTCGGCGGCCAGCCGGCCTACTCTGACGGCTTCGGTCCTAAGCCGCAGGGCATCGACCATATCGAGTTCAACGACCTGGCGGCACTGGAAGCGGTGATCTCCGATCGCACCTGCGCGGTGATGATGGAGCCGATCCAGGGCGAGGGCGGCATCATTCCGGCCACTCAGGCGTTTATGGAAGGGGTGCGGGCCCTGTGTGACAAGCACAACGCCTTGCTGATCTTCGATGAGGTTCAGACTGGCGTTGGCCGTACCGGCAACCTGTACGCCTATCAGCACTACGGCGTGGCGCCGGACATTCTGACCACCGCCAAGGCGCTGGGCGGCGGTTTCCCTATCGCGGCCATGCTGACCACCGCCAAGATTGCCGAAAGCCTGAAAGTGGGCACCCACGGCTCCACCTACGGCGGTAACCCGCTGGCCTGTGCGGTGGCGAACGCGGTATTGGGCGTGGTCAATACCCCGGATGTCCTGGAAGGGGTGACGGTCAAGCATCGTAAATTCCTCGAGGGCCTGAATGCCATCAACGACAAGTACCAGGTGTTCAGCGAAGTACGGGGCCAGGGACTGCTGATTGGCGCGGTGCTGAATGACGACTTTGCCGGCCGCGCTCGAGATTTCCTGGTGGCGTCGGCGGACGAAGGCCTGATGTGCCTGGTTGCCGGTGCCAATGTGGTTCGATTTACTCCCTCTCTGGTCATTAGCGACGAAGAGATCGAGTTGGGCCTGGCACGCTTTGAAAAAGCCGTTGCCAAAGTGAAACTGGGCTAACTCCCTCCCCGCCAGGGGCGGGCTGGAGTGGAGACCGGCCATGCTGAAAGTACGACCGATTGCGGAGCGGGATTACCCCGCCCTGCTGCAAATTGCTGAGGATTCCGGACACGGATTCACCTCGTTGCCCATCGATGAGACCTTGCTGAAAAGCAAGATCCAGCGATCACTGCGCAGCTTCGCCAGGCAGGTGGAGGTGCCCGGTGATGAACTGTACCTGATGGTGTTGGAAGACACCGGCAGTGGCGATGTGGTGGGCACCTGTGCCATAGAAGCGGCGGTGGGCATCGAAGATGCCTTTTACCACTACCGGTTGGGGAAAGACGTGCATGTCTCGCCGCAACTTGGGATTCGCCGTGAAGTCAGCACCCTGACCCTGTGCAACGACTACACCGGTGCCGCCGAGCTGTGCACCCTGTATCTGAAGCCGGATTGGCGCAAAGACGACAATGGCCGCTTCCTGTCCATGTGTCGTTTCCTGCTGATGGCGGCCCACCCGCAGCGCTTCGGCGACAAGGTGATCGCCGAGATGCGTGGCGTCTCCGATGGCGACGGATCGTCGCCGTTCTGGCAGTGGCTGGAGCGGCACTTCTTTGGCATCGATTTTCCCACTGCCGACTACCTTACCGGCATCGGTGACAAGGTGTTTGTGGCTGAGCTGATGCCCCGCCACCCCATCTACGTCAACCTGCTGAGCCCGGAGGCCCAGGCGGTGGTGGGTGAGGTGCACGACAACACCCGTCCGGCACTGCGGTTGCTGGAGAATCAGGGCTTCCGTTGCCAGGGCTACGTCGACATCTTCGATGCCGGACCGACCGTCGAGTGTCAACGGGATCAAATCAAAGCGGTGCGGGAATCCGCCAGCTATACCCTCAAAGTCAGCGAGCACACCAGTGACGCCAACCTGATCGTCTGCGGCAGCGAACTGGCGCAGCTGAGTATCATTAAAGCCAATGCCCACATCGATGCCGAGGCCGGGGAACTGACCCTGAAGCCTGCCGATGCCAAGGCACTGGGATTAACCAACGGGGCAAAAGTCTGGGCCCTGGGACTGAACCGATAAGGATATAACCGATGAGTCTTTTTATTAATGGCCAGTGGGTCGAGGGGCAGGGTCATGAGATGCAGTCTCTTAACCCGGCCACCGCCGAGGTGATCTGGCGTGGCCACAGCGCCACTGCGGCTCAGGTCAGCGACGCGATTCGAGCGGCACGAGCGGCCCAGTTTGCCTGGTTCAGTCAGGGCATCGACGCCCGCCTGCAGGTGATTGAAGCCTACAAGGGGCAGCTGGAGCAGAACAAGGAGCAGATGGCAGTGACCATCGCCGAGGAGACCGGTAAGCCACTGTGGGAGACTCGCACCGAAGCGGCGGCGATGATCGGCAAAATTGGCCTGTCCATTACCGCCTACCACGAGCGTACCGGCAGCAAGGAGGGGGAAACCCCGGCTGGGCGTGCGGTGCTGCGTCATAAACCCCATGGGGTGGTGGCGGTATTTGGCCCGTACAACTTCCCCGGCCACCTGCCCAATGGTCACATCGTGCCGGCACTGATTGCCGGTAATGCCGTGGTGCTGAAGCCGTCGGAGCAGACGCCGAAAGTGGCGCAATTGATGCTGACTCTGTGGCAGCAGGCCGGTTTGCCAGACGGTGTCATCAACCTGGTACAGGGTGAGCTGGAAACCGGCAAGGCGCTGGCGTCCGACATCGACATCGACGGCCTGTTCTTTACCGGCTCCTCCCGCACCGGTCACCTGTTGCACCAACAGTTTGGTGGCGAACCGGGCAAGATTCTGGCGCTGGAGATGGGCGGTAACAACCCGCTTATCGTCCGCCAGGTGGCCGACGTCAAGGCGGCGGTGCACGACATCATTCAGTCGGCCTTTATCTCCTCCGGACAGCGCTGCACCTGTGCCCGTCGCCTGTACCTGCCGCGGACCGCACAAGGGGAGGCGATCCTCGAGATGCTGGTGGCGGCCACGGCCAAGATTCGCGTCGGTGAGTACAACGCCGAGCCTCAGCCGTTCATGGGGTCGATGATCTCCGCTCAGGCGGCTGCCGGGATGGTGGAGGCGCAGCAGCGTCTGCAGCAACTGGGTGGTCAGTCGCTGATCGAACTGGCGCCACTGGTGCCCGGCACTGGCCTGGTTAACCCGGGTATCATCGATGTGACCGCCATTGCCGAGTTGCCGGACGAAGAGTACTTCGGCCCGCTGCTGCAGGTGATTCGCTACGACGAGTTCGATGAGGCCATCGAGCTGGCCAACCGGACCCGTTACGGCCTGTCGGCGGGACTGCTGTCCGATGATCGCTGTGAGTGGGACTATTTCCTGGCGCGCAGCCGTGCCGGTATCGTTAACTGGAACCGCCAGATCACCGGGGCCGCCGGTTCGGCGCCGTTTGGAGGCATTGGTGCCAGTGGCAACCACCGGGCCAGCGCCTATTACGCCGCCGACTACTGTGCCTATCCGGTGGCGTCGGTGGAAGCGGACAAAGTCACTCTGCCAGCAACGCTGGCTCCGGGTCTGGATCTTTAAGGAGCGTTTGCGATATGGACATCAATACCCTGTTTAACCACATGTGGCAGGACTACCTGCATCAGTGCCCCAGTGCCGATGCCATTCATCGGTTGCTGGGCAAGGGCGAGGCGATCATCAATGACCACGTGGCGTTCCGTACCTTCCGGGCACCGGGGCTGGGCATCGACAAATTGGCTCAGCACTTCCTGGCGTTGGGCTACGAGGCCAAGGGTGAGTATCACTTCGAAGCCAAGAAGCTGTATGCCCGTCATTACGAGCATCCGGATGCCCGTCAGCCTAAGGTGTTTATCTCCGAGCTGATGCTGGAGCAATGCAGCGAGGCGCTGCAGGCCACCGTGGCCAAACTGGTGGCGCAACTGCCACCGGGCTACACCGACGAGGTGGCGCACCTGTACGGGGGCGCGCCCTGGCAGGTGACCCAGGAGCAGTATCGCAGCCTGCTGGCGGAGAGCGAGTACGCCGCCTGGTTGTCGGCCTTTGGTTTCAGAGCCAACCACTTCACGGTCAGTGTCAATGACCTCAGTGGCTTTGACACCCTGGAGGCCGTCAATGAGGCCCTCAAGGGGGCGGGATTTGTGCTCAACAGCGCCGGGGGGGAAATCAAAGGCAGTGCCGAGGTGTTGCTGGAGCAATCCTCCACCATGGCCGATAAGGTGGCGGTGGCGTTTAACGATGGGGCGCTGGAGATTCCGGCCTGCTTCTATGAGTTTGCCCTGCGCTACCCCATGGCGGACGGTGCGCTGTACAGCGGCTTCGTGGCGGCCTCGGCGGACAAGATCTTCGAGTCCACCAACGCCGGTTGATCGCCGTTTTCCGGACAGAAAAAAACCTCGCCAAGGCGAGGTTTTTTTTATGCCATTGTCAGGGCGGTGTTCCTTAGCGGGTACCGTACACAACAATGGTCTTACCGTGGGCCTGAATCAGGTTCTGCTCTTCGAGCATCTTCAGGATACGACCAACGGTTTCACGAGAACAACCAACAATCTGGCCGATCTCCTGACGGGTAATCTTAATCTGCATGCCATCAGGGTGGGTCATGGCATCAGGCTGTTTTGCCAGGCTCAGCAGAGTCTGGGCAATACGGCCGGCAACGTCGAGGAAGGCCAGATCACCGACTTTCTGAGAAGTGTTCTGCAGGCGGTTGGCCATTTGAGCAGACAACTTCATCAGGATGTCAGGGTTAACCTGAATCAGCTGACGGAATTTCTTGTAGGAGATCTCTGCGATTTCGCACGGAGACTTAGCGCGAACCCAAGCGGTACGTTCGGGCTGCTCTTCGAACAGTCCCAGCTCACCGATGAAGTCACCCTGGTTCAGGTAGGACAGGATCATCTCCTTGCCCTCTTCATCTTTGATCAGTACAGCCACTGAACCCTTTACGATGTAGTACAGGGTGTCAGACTCTTCGCCAGCGTGGATGAGCGTGCTCTTCGCTGGGTACTTATGAATGTGACAGTGAGAGAGGAACCACTCTAGAGTAGGATCCGGTTTTGGCTTGCCGATAAGCGCCATAAGTGTTGTCCCTCAGTTTGGTAAGGAAAAGATAAACAACTCAGAATTCTAGGTTCAAATGTTAATTAGGTCTAGTCCAAAGCACTATGACCTTGATCGAAGTTTTTTATATTAAATAAAAAAAATGCTCACTTCAGGTTAATTGTGTGCCTCCAGATGGCCATTTTTGGTCAAACACCATTACTCCACTACGGAGATTTTGTCAGTTTGAGTCATTTCTGGCTATTGTTCGCTGTTGCCGGTCCCCAATTCAAATTGTTCGGTGATCAGGGTTTGTTTTCGTTGTTGAATCAATTTTTTTATCACCGGAGTCAAAATCAGCTCCATGGCCAGGCCCATTTTGCCGCCTGGAACCACTAGCGTATTGATTCTGGACATAAAGCTGCCCTGAATCATCTGTAGATAATAGCTGAAGTCGACGTCCTTTACCCCTCGAAAGCGGATCACCACGAAGCTCTCATCATCGCTGGGAATGTCTTTGGCGCTGAATGGGTTGGAGGTGTCTACCGTGGGTACCCGCTGAAAGTTGATGTGGGTGCGGGAGAACTGCGGTGTCATGTGGTTGACGTAATCGTCCATGGAGCGGACGATGCTGCCCATCACTTTTTCGCGGCTGTGGCCCCGATCGCCGGTATCGCGGATGATCTTCTGAATCCACTCCAGGTTGACGATGGGCACCATGCCGATCAGCAGGTCGACCTTCTCGGCGACATTGGCGTCGTCGGTAACCACGCCGCCGTGCAGGCCTTCGTAATACAGCAGGTCGGTGTTTTCCGGCAACGGCTGGAACGGGGTAAAGGTGCCGGGCATCTGGTTGAAAGGCACCGCTTCATCGAAGGTGTGCAGGTAGCGGCGCACCTGGCCCTCACCACTGCTGCCGTAGCTGTCAAACAGCGACGCCAATGCCGGGAAGTCGTTGGCTTCCGGGCCGAAGTAGCTGATGGAGTGGTTCTCCTCGCGGGCTTTTCGAATCGCCAGTTCCATTTCGGCACGGGTATAGCGGTGAAAGCTGTCCCCTTCCACCAATGCCGCTTCGATGCCCAGCTGTCGAAAGATGTGCTTAAAGGCCTTAGTGGTGGTGGTGGTGCCGGCACCGGAACTGCCGGTAACCGCGATGATGGGGTGTTTGGCTGACATGTCCTTGCCCTTCCCTGCTGTTGGCCCTCTGTTATAAAAGGGTTACCGCCATCAGGTCAAGTGTTACAGACCGCGGGTCAATGGCGATGCTCATGAATTGATGACGGTTTCTCGTGTCAGTCCTGCCCGGCCAGAGACTCGGCGGAACGGATGGCCACCGATTCCTCCTCCTCGCTGAATTCCACCACCAACTCACCCCGCTTCAGGGCCGCTTCGATGCGGGGCAGGGCTTGGCTGACGCTGTCGCCATCCAGTTGGTCAAAGCCCTGATCGCCAATCTGCTGCAACAGGTACTCCTTGATCAGGTTGGCGAAGGCTTCCGGAGACAGGGCGGATTTCAGATCGTCATAGGGAATCAGCATGGTCAGAATTGGTACCGTAGTTTGGCGACCAGCGCCACGTCGGCGCTGTTGTCCGGGTATTTGAAGTTTTCAATGATAACCCCTTCCAGCGCCAGTTGGCGATAGTGGTAACGGTAGCCGGCGTTGATCTCATGCACCGAGCTCTTAAATTGCCCCAGATTATGCAGGATGCCGTCGGCGGCGTTGTATTCCAGCAACAGCTGGTGCCTCGGCGCCAGTTGATGGCGGAACCCCAGCCCCCAGTGCCAACTGCTGGTTTCCAGTTCGAAGCCGAACAGGGTATCGCCGTCGGTGTAGGCCATGGCCCCCATCAGGTAGGCCACGCTGTCGCCCCAGGCGTACTGGTAGTCCAGCTGCACGCTGCCATCCCAGCCGCCGCCACTCCTGGGGTTGTCGTCGTCTTCGTAAGCCAGCACCACGGTGGTGGAGAGGTTATGGCGATGGCGGTTGTACAGGGAGCGGCCGATGGAGAGCTCATACTGGCGGCCGATGGACTCGCCGCTAAAGTCCGCCACCTCGAAGTCGGCCTTGGGAATGCTCAGGTAGCTGCGGTGCTTCGGCACCTGGTCGCGGCCGTTCTGATCGATGCCGAACAGCTTATGGAAACTCAGGGTCAGTTGATCGAGATGGGCGTCGTTGGTGGTGCGACTGGCGATGGACCAGCCAAATTGCCACCGCTGCGACGGGCTCCACAGCATCCCCAGCCGGTACTCGATGGTGTAGTAGTCCATGACGTAGTCGGTATCGATGGCGTAGATGCTGGCGGCGTAGAAGGCGGCGTCAATCTGGGGGCCGCCGGGTTGGTAGTAGGCGGGCCGGAACATCGGGCTCAGTACCAGCGACTTTACCGGGGCCTGGGAGCGCACCATCAGTGGGCCATCGCTCCAGTTAACCGCCTGCACCAGGCCGGGAATAAATGCGATTAATAGACTGATTTTTATTGGTTTCATTCTGCCTTCCCCCTGCATACTGCCTCTGTTCCAGTGTAGGAGGGGTTTTTCGGCAATGACGGTTTTTCCTAGGCTGGGTTCAGGAAACTCTGAATTCTCGGCTCCAGATAGAACTGGGGGCGCCACGGTGGCCCATGGCTGATGAAGCCCACATGACCGCCCCGAGGGCACAACTCTAGGGTCACGGATTCAGACAACTCGTGGGCGGCCGGGATCACCGCCTCGGTCATAAAGGGATCGTCGGCGGCGTGCAGCAGCAACAGCGGCCGTTGCACCGTGCTCAGGAACTGCTTGCCACTGGCGCGGCGATAGTAATCGTCGGCGCTGGCGAAGCCATGCAGCGGAGCGGTGACCTGATGATCAAACTGGTAGAAGGTCACCAGCTGCTGGCACTGGCTGGCCGTCACCGGAATCTGTGGGCCATGGGGGCCCGCCAGTTTCTGGTGAATCTTGTGGCGCAGCTTTTTCAGCAGGTAGTGCTGATAGACCCGGGAAAAGCCCCGTTCCATGCGGCTGGCACAGGCGGCCAAATCCAGCGGCGGAGACACCGCCACGCCGCGCTCCAGCAGGCTGGCGTCGCCGGTTTCACCCAGGTACTTGCACAGCACATTGGCCCCCAACGAGTAGCCTACCGCCCGCAGCGGGTGACCGGGGTAGCGCTGCGTCAGGTGGGTCAGCACCTGGGCCAGATCGCCGGTTTCACCGCTGTGGTAGGTACGGGGCAGGGCATTCATGACCCCGCTGCAGCTGCGCTGGTGCACCACCACACCGACCTGGTCTTGTTGAGCCAGGCTGTGCAGCATCCGCCGCACGTAATGGGAGTCTCTGTCGCCTTCCAGGCCGTGCAGGATCACCGTGATCGGGGCCAGCGGTTGCGGTTGGCCCATCCAGTCCAGGTGGACAAAGTCGCCGTCGTCCAGCGCCAGGGTGTGTCGCCGCAGCGGCAACGATTGAGGCTTGGTCAGCAGCGGCCAGATGGTCTGCAGATGGGGGTTGCGCCACCAGCGGCTGGGTTGAAATCGGGAAGTCATCCGTGTGGTCGAATCCTGAGTGTTCGAATTCGTTAGAGTAGCGGATTGGTGACAGAATTTCAGCCGGCCCGGGGCCGGCTGATGGCAGGCTAGCGTACGGCGGCTAGCTGGGGCTGGTGAAACAACTGGCTGGCCAGGTCGAACAGCTCCGACAATTGCCCCAACAATTCAGACGGCAGGTCGCTGTTGTTGAGGCCGTGGGCTTGCAAACAGGCGCTGAGGTTATCGCCTTCGGGGTCGACGTTCAGGTGTTGCAGCGCTTTGACCATCAGTCGTTGGCTGCGTTTTTCCATCACCAATTCCACTTCCAGCATCTGGCGGTAGCTGTCCTCGGGCAGGCTGGACTTGGCCAGCTTGCGCAGTTGCCGGTAGGGGCCGACCATGCGCTCTTCCCATTCGTCTTTGGCCTTGCGCAGGGTGGTGAACTTGGCACCGTCGAGAAACATCTGTTCGTGTTCCATCAGGATGGCCAGCAGCAGCAGGTTGGGGTCGATCTGGTACTCGTCCTGCATCAGCAGGCACAGCTGACGGGCCTGGGGTTGTTGCCAGACCTTGTCGCCAAATTGCCACAGGCTTTCATGGCTAATCATCTATTGGTGCTCCTTTGCGGCGTCCCGAATGGCTTCCATCTGTTCCTGGATGTCCAGCCATTCCATCTCCTGTTGTTCGAGTGAGGACTGCAGTTCGCCGCGCTCTTGTAAAAGCTCGTTGAGCGCTTTCTTGTGCTCATCGCTGTAAAGGCGACTGTCGGCCAGGGACTCTTCAATCTCAGTCAGTCGAGTTTGCGCCTTTGTCATGCGTTTATCGATGGCAGTTTCGATTTTTTTGAGCGGTGACAGTTTTTGCCGAAGCTCTGCTTCCTGACGCTTGCGATTCTTGCGCTGTTCTGACTGGGAGGGGCCGTTGTCACTGTCATCGATGCTGCGGGCCTGCTGAATCAGCCAGCTGTGGTAGTCCTCCAGATCGCCGTTGAAGTCGGTGACCCGGCGCTGATCCACCAGGTAGAACTCGCTGCAGGTGGCGCGCAGCAGGTGGCGGTCGTGGGACACCACCACCATCGCCCCTTCAAATTGTTGCAGTGCCAGGGTCAGCGCTTCCCGCAGTTCCAAATCCAGGTGGTTGGTGGGTTCATCCAGCAGCAGCAGGTTGGGCCGTTGCCAAATCACCAGTGCCAGTACCAGCCGGGCTTTCTCGCCACCGGAGAACGGTGCCACCACCTCCAGGGCCTTGTCGCCACTGAAGCCAAAGCCGCCGAGGTAGTCGCGCAGTTGCTGCTCGGTGGCATCTGGCGCCAGCAGGGCCAGATGCTGCAATGGCGTCTGCTGAGGGTGCAGGGTTTCCAGCTGATGCTGGGCGAAGTAGCCAATCTTCAGCGCCGGGTTCGGCGACAGCTCGCCACTCATGGGCGTCAGTTCGCCGGCCAGCAGCTTGATCAGGGTCGACTTACCGGCGCCGTTGCGGCCCAGCAGGCCGATGCGGCTGCCCGGCACCAGGTTCAGTTTGATCTGCTCCAGTACCGTGGTTTGACCGTATCCCCCTTGGACCTTATCCATCTGAATCAGCGGATTGGGCAGGGCTTGTGGCTCTCGAAACTCGATGTGGAATTGGCTTTGGGCGTGCAGCGGTGCCAGTTCGGTCAGCTTCTCCAGTGCCTTGAGCCGGCTCTGGGCCTGGCGGGCTTTGCTGGCCTTGTAGCGGAAGCGATCCACAAACGCCTGCATGTGGGCTTTCTGCCGCTGCTGCTTGTCGTATTGGGCTTGCTGCTGCGCCAGTTGCTCGGCCCGTTGGCGTTCAAACTGGCTGTAGTTGCCCTTGTAGTGATTCAGTTTCTGGTGTTCGATGTGCACCACTTCGCCGGCCACCTGGTCGAGGAAGTCGCGGTCGTGGCTGATCAGCACCAGGGTGCCCTGATAACGCTTTAACCAGGTTTCCAGCCAGATCAGGGTATCCAGATCCAGGTGGTTGGTGGGCTCGTCCAACAGCAGCAGATCCGAAGGGATCAGCAGGGCTCGGGCCAGGTTCAGGCGCATCCGCCAACCGCCGGAAAAGGCTTTCACCGGTTTGCCCTGGGCCTGTTGATCGAAGCCCAGGCCATCCAGCAGCTCCGCCGCCCGGGCTGGAACCTGGTAGCCGTGATAGGCCTCGAAGGCGTCGTGGCTGGCGGCAATGGCCCGGCCGTCGCCGCTGTCCTGGGCACTGACCAGATCCTGCTCCAGCTGGCGGTAGTGGCGATCGCCGTCGAGGACATAGTCCAGCGCGGTGGTGGCCAGTGCCGGGGTTTCCTGGTCGACGGTGGCCAGGCGCCAGCCCTTGGGCTGATACAGGTCGCCGGCGTCGGGTTGCACCTGTCCGGTCAGCATCGCCATCAGGCTGGTTTTACCGCAGCCGTTGGCGCCGACCAGGGCGACTTTGTGACCGGGGTAGATGGTCAGTGAGGCGTTATCCAGCAGGCGTTTGGCGCCGCGGATGAGTTGCACCTGATTTAGCGTTATCATGGGGATCGGACATTAACAGTGAATTGGTCGCAGTGTACCACAAGGGTCGCTGCCGACGCATGGGAGTCAGACAATGGGATCCAACCGGAAGAAGCGGTTTATTGCCGGTGCCACCTGTCCACAATGTCATGCCATGGACAGCATCATGTTATACCTCGAACAGAACGTGGAGGTGATGGAGTGCGTTGAGTGCGGCCATCAGCAGCGTCAGGCCGAGGCACCCGCCCAGAAGCAGGCGGGTACCGGTCAGGTTATCGGGGTGTTCCAGCCCGATTAGAGTCCCAGGAACGAGCGATTTTTCTGCTTACGAATCTCTTTCTCGTCGGCCCATTCGATCAGGCCGGTTTCCAGATCCATCAGTCGCATGGTCATCTTGTAGTACACATCCTTGGTGGAACCGTCCTGCTTAACGATGCTGGACAGGTTGCCGTACAGCATGTACTGGGCACCGATCTGGCGACCAAACTGAATGGCGGTGGAGGGGTTGACCAGGCCACCGTTGTTCTGGAAGTCCAGCTGTTTGCGCACGGTCTCGACCTTGGTCATGTCGACGAAGCGGAACTGACCGCTGCGCAGCAGACGGGTGCTGATGGTGTCGGTGATGGACTCGGTGTCGATGTGCTCCGAGGTCTTGTTCTTGATCTTGTCCACAAACACGATGGGACGATCATTGGCGGTCAGCACCATCACCGAGGGGGTGGTCAGCATCGAGTCCACCATCTTGGCAGCCACCGACTGCAGATCGGAGGAGCCGAAGTCGACGGTGACGGTTTCAGTTTCCGTTGCGTCCCGGTACTCCACCTTTGACTGACAGCCGCCGAGCAGGGCGATGGCCGCCACGGCCACTACGAATTTCAAGCTTTTCATCTTCGGTTTCCTTCTTACAAAATTATGGAATGGATCCGGTAACGGGGTCCGGTCTGTACGGCCCAGATCAGGGTGGTTTTGCCCGCTTGTACCTCTATCGGCTGCGGGCTGCCGTTGATGGTCAGTTGGTACTGACCCGGGGTGACCTGATGGGGCCACATCCACGCCTGATGGGGCAAGGTTAACCAGCTGCGCCGGTCGGCCTGCTCCGTCAGGGCGTTAAACAGTTGCATGGCGATGGCGCCGACGTCACCGCCTTTTTTCTCGGCCCACTGGTTGGTGCCGGCTTTGGCGGCCACCCTCAGTGCCTGGCGCACCAGGATGCCCGGGTACTGCTCCTGCAGGGCCCGCACCGCCAGATGGTCCATGTTGCCAATGACTTCCGCCTGGCCCTGGTATTGATGATCGCCGCTGAGGCGCACGGTCACCGGTTGGGTGATGGGGCGCTGACTGCGGTAGGTGGGCATGGAGACCTGCTGATAATAGCCATCGATGGTAAAGGGGATGGTGATCGCCTGCTTGGCGGCCACGAAGCCGGTTTCCACCAGTACCACTACCCGCCCCTGGCCCGCCTTGGTGGCCGGGGCTTGGCCGAAACGTTTGCGGGCGCCGTCACAATCGATCTGCAACTGACAGGAGAGGCGGACGTACTCGCCCCCCAGCAGTTGGTTGTCCGGGTAGGCCTGCAGCGCCTTGCGAATGTCGATCAGGGCGTCGTTGGCTTCGCCCTGAGCCTCAAACAGCACCGCGTTCTGATACAGGGTGTAGCTGTTGAGGAAGGAGTTGAGGGCGCTGCCTCCCTGGCTGTCGAGCCGGGACAATTCGGCGTTGATGCTGGCGTTGTTGAGGGTTTTGACCTCGTCGCGGTTGCGGTACGCCTGCAGCGCCAGAGTCTGGGCCTGGTCGGCGCGGCGGGCTTCGACGGTGGCGCCGCTAAGATCGCCGCTGAACAGGTAGTTGAGCGCCTGATACTGGTGCACCATGATCCGTTCGTAGGCCTGGCCACGGTAGGGGATCAGCTGATCGGACACCGTGCTGGCCGCGGCCTGGGCGCTCAGATCGGTGAGGCTGACCATGGCTTTCCAGTCCCGCTGGTCGTACTGTGCCATCGCTTGTTCGAAATAGCCGCGGCTCTGGTCAAAATCGCCCTGCAGAAGGGCCACCCGTCCCGCCTCTTGGGCGTACAGCAGCCCATCCTGGCTGTCGAGGCCGTTTTGCAGGGGCACCAGTGGCTGACCGTTGTCACGGCTGAGCTGGGTTTTGACCTCATCCAGTTGATGAGGGTAGGACTCCAGCAGGCCGCGAGAGGCGCAACCGGCCAGCAGCAGTGGGGTCATCAGCAGCAAAATAAGGGATCGCATTAAGGCTGCTCCATCTGTCTGGCCAGCACCTCGGTGGCCATCAGGTTGCGGTTGTTGTCGACCCGATCCAGGAAAGTCAGTCCCTGCAGGTGGTCGTACTCATGGCAGAAGATGCGCGCCACGAACCCTTCCAGTCGGCGTTGATGCAGGCCGCCGTCGAGATCCTGGTAGGCCACCTCAACCCAATCGGGACGACTGACCAGGCCGCGGATGCCGGGCACCGACAGGCACCCCTCCCAATCCTGGTTGCAGGCCTGGGCCTGGTTCAGCAACCTGGGATTGACCATCACCAGTGGCGCCATCACCGGAGCCTGGGGATAACGGACATTGGGTCGGGAGGCGATGATCATCAGGGCCAGGCTGTGGTGTACCTGGGGGGCGGCGATGCCGACGCCGCTGCGGCTCAGCATCAGTTGCAGCATACGCTCACTGAGGGATCTGGCCTCGTCGCTGGGGAGGCTCAGCTGACGAACCGGCTGGCGCAGCACCGCCTCGCCCAGCAGGGCGATGGTCAGAGGGGGTGGCGTGGTGGCGTCTGTCATCATCAATAATGGGGTGGTGGGGTCTCTTCCGACGCCGACGCAATCTGGCTATGGCCGGCGTTCAGCAGTTTTTCCGCCAGCTGTTTGAGCTGTCGCTGCTGCCGTTCCAGTTGCTGGCTGAGATCAACCACGGTCTGGTTCAAGCTGTCGATGGTCATCTCCTGGAAGGCCAGTTTGGACTCCAGCTCGCTAATGCGGTGTTCTAAATCGGACATGGGATACTGCTCAATTCAATTTGGCTAACTATGATAGTGGAATGTGGTGTCGGTTTCATGTCCAAGCGTTCAGCCAGTGGACAGCCTTATGGGCCACTGTAGGTTACACTTTCGAATTCAATCTATTTTTAAGACCCTGATATGGAATACGAGTTCAAATCCGGATTGACCGGTGAGCGTCTTGCTCAGATGTCCATGGGACACGAAGCCTTCGGCCGGCTGCTGACCGAGGAACTGAATCGGCCCGAAGCGGTGGAGCAGTTACTGCAACAACTGCAGGCGCCGCTCAGCGACCCGTTTGAAGTGCGACAGCTGTTGCTGGGGGAGTGGGCACTGGTGCTGGAGCAGGGGGAGGTGGATCTGAAGGCCACCGCCCTGGGCATGGAGCAGGATCATGACCTGGAGCCGGACATCGAGTATTACGATGCCGAAAGCGCGGCCTGCTGTGGCCTGGAAGACCTGTGCCAACTGCTGAGCAGCTGGCACACCTTTCTCGGCACCGGCCGCCGTCGTCAGCCCTGAAGGACTTTAACCGCCAGTTCCACCCGTGAACGGCAATCGGTTTTGCGCAGCAGGTTTTTGACGTGCACCTTGACGGTGCCTTCACTGATGAACAGCTTCTCGGCCAGAATCTTGTTGCTCATCCCTTCGGCGATCAGGCGGGCGATCTCCTGTTCCCTTGGGGTCAGCTCCTGCCACCAGCCGTCGCTCTCTTCGTTGCTGGACAACAGGTAGGCCTGCAGTCGTTCGGTAATCACCTGTTGGCCGTTCAGCACCAGCTCCACCTGGTCCAGGATCTGTTCCGGTTCGCTGTCTTTGAGCAGGTAGCCGTCGGCGCCGGACTGAATCAGGGTGCGTACGTCTTCGGCGGCGTCGGAGACGGTCAGAATGACGATGTGACTGGTGACCTGCTCCTGGCGCAGGGCCTTGAGGGTGTCGAGGCCGGACATGCCTTTCATGTTCAGATCCAACAGAATCAGGTCGGGCTCGTCGTCGCTGACGGCCGCCAACGCGTCGACCCCGGACCCCACTTCGGCAAACAGGGTAAAGCGGTCATCCAGAGTCAATAATTGGCAGATGCCTCGGCGCAACAGCGGGTGGTCATCGACGACCATGACGCTCCTGGTCTCACTCATGGGTGGTTTCCTCTTGTGGTCGGAAGGTCACTTTTACACACAGGCCTCCGCCTGTGTTGGGGATAAACTGTAAGTCGCCTCCCAGTTTGCGGGCGCGCTCATGCATGATACCAATTCCGAAGTGATTTTCCCTCTCCTTCAGATTCTCAATGCCGACGCCGGTGTCGCACACGCTCAGTTCAATCTGCTGATCCAGGGCGGCGCAGGCGCGCAGGGTAATGGTATCGGCACCGGAGTGCTTGATGGCGTTCAGCACCGCTTCACGGCTTAACTGCAGAATATGGACATGCTGCTGAGCCGACAGCGACGGCGAGTTGAGCTCGTAGTTGAGGGTCAGCTTAGACTCGGTGCGAGACTCCAGTTGCGCCAGCATCTGTTCCAGGCTGGCTTGCAGATCGTGTTCGGAGATGGTCAGGCGGAAGGTACTGAGCAGCTCTCGCAGTTGCTGGTAGGCCTGATTGGTGCTGGAGGTAATCTCGCTTAAGGTTTGCTCCATCAGCTCATCATTGCCGCTGGAGATGGCGCGTTTCAGCAACGAGGTCTGAATCTTCATGTAGGCCAGCACCTGGCCCATGGAATCGTGCAGCTCCCGGGCAATGGTGCCGCGCTCCTCCATCAGGTACAGGCGCTCGCGCTGCTGTGAGGCCCGGTCCAGCAATACGGCCCGGGCAACGATGATGGTGAAGTTGTGCAGCAGCTGCGGCGGCAATGGCTGGTGGCCGAACAGCGACAGGGTGCCCAGGCGCTCCTGCTCGAAAATCAGTGGTTCGCGGGTGGAGATGGGGCCGTTCTGGCCGGTGTCACCCAGGGCCACGTCCAGATCCGGGCGTTCGTCGATCATCAGTTGAATGCCGTGGGCGCCGCTGTGCTTGCGTAACCGGTCCAGGGCCTGGGTCAGGGTGTCGCTGCCGAGGCGGTCACGGTGGAACCACAGTGAGGTCTGGTACAGGAACAGCAGGCCGGCGTTGGCCTGTTCCAGCTCCTGGGTTTTTTCCTCTACCTGCTGTTCCAGGTTGCTGTACAGGCTTTCCAGTTCCCGGGCGGTCTGTTCAAAGGTATCACTGAGGGTCTGCAGCTCATGGAAGTCACTGCTGGGCAGGTCCAGATTGAACTTGCGCCGGCTGATGGACAGGGCGGCATTTTCCAGCTGTTGCAGCGGGTGCAATACCCGCCGGCTGATGCCCCGCATCAACCAGAACCCCATGCCCATTACCGTAAACAGTCCCATCAGCTGGCTGGCCAGCAGCAGCATGATCTTGTTTTCCGCCTGTTGCTCCAGCATCGCCACCAAGCCATCGATCTGGTCAACAAACTGGCGCACCTCGTTGACGTAGGAGCGGGAATTGCCGTTGACCGCATAGCGCTTCATCTGCTGCCAACTGGCCATCACCTGATCGTATTGCTGATGCAGTCTTTGCGGGTTGTACCAGCTGCGGGCCTTGCCCAGTTCGTCGGAGTAGAGGATCTGTTCAAACTCCTGAATCTTCTTATCCAGGGTGCCACTTTCGCTGTTGGCCAGAAAGATCAGCTGGTAGGAGCGCATGCGCAGGGAGCCGGAGGCGTTGATCGCCTTGGCGTCATCGACGCTGTACATCAGGGTGATCAGGGAAAACGCCGCCAGACCACCAAAGATAAAGATGACGGTGACGATCAGCGACAGCACGGTGGCCGACAGGCTTTTGGTTCGGGTCATGGAGCGGCAACAATTAGAGACTGTGCGCCAAGCCTATCGCCTTCGTCGCTGGAATTACAAGCCACCGCCGTCCGGGGAGGCGAAATAATTCAGGTTATCTATTCTTAGTGGGCAGTAATTGGATTCAAACAAACAACCAATAGTGGAGCGCAATCGTGAACAGGATGAAACGAATGGCCATTTTGGTCGGCTTGTGTGTCCCGATGGGGGCGTGGGCGGTCACTGAGGCGGACAGCAGCAAGTTTGCCAAGTTTAAGAATCAGTATGCCAGTTGGCAGCAGACGGAGCAGAGCAAAGAGATCGTGGATGTGCTGGGTGAAGACCCCAGGCTGGTGGTGTTGTGGGCCGGCTATGGCTTCGCTAAGGACTACAACAAGGCCCGGGGCCATCACTACACCATTACCGATCTGCGCAATACCCTGCGTACCGGGGCACCCAAGACCAAAGAGGATGGGCCGATGCCCATGGCTTGTTGGTCCTGCAAGAGTCCGGATGTGCCACGCTTGATTGAAACCGAGGGGGAAAAGGAATACTTCCACGGCAAGTGGGCCAAGGGCGGCGATCAGATCACCAATGCCATCGGCTGTGGCAACTGCCACGACAACAAGATTAAGTTGAGGCTGTCGGTGCCCTTTGCCGAACGGGCCCTGAAGACCGCCGGACTGGAGTGGAAGACCGCCTCCAAGTCAGACAAGCAGACCATGGTCTGCAGCCAATGCCATGTGGAGTACTACTTTACCAAGCCCGACGTGATGGTGAAGTTCCCTTGGGATAACGGCACCTCGGTGGAACAGATGGAGGCCTATTACGACGCCATTCAGTTTAAGGACTGGACCCACAAACTGTCTAAGGCGCCCATGCTTAAGGCTCAGCACCCCGGCTTCGAGACTTCACGTAACGGGCCTCACGGCCGCAATGACGTTTCCTGTACCGATTGCCACATGCCCAAGGTCACCAATGCCGACGGGCGCAAATTTACCGATCACAACGTCGGCAATCCGTTCGATCAGTTCGAGTTCACCTGTAAGCGTTGTCATGACCAGGATAAAGAGACCCTGGAGAAGGTGATCGCCGGTTACAAGAAGCAGGTCAATGATCTGAAGCTGCAGGCGGAAGACCAGTTGGTCAAGGCCCATTTCGAGGCCAAAGCGGCCTGGGATGCCGGTGCGACCGAGGCGCAGATGAAGGACGCGCTGACCGCCATCCGCCATGCCCAGTGGCGTTGGGATTACGCCATTGCGTCACACGGGGTGCATGCCCACAACCCGGCGGAAGCGATGCGGGTACTGGGTACCTCGTTGGAGCGCAGTGCCGAGGCCCGGGCGATGCTGGCGCGGGTGCTGGCAATGAACGGCGTCATGGCCGAGGTACCGGTGCCGGACATCTCCACCAAGGCCAAGGCCCAGGCGGTGGTCGGGCTGGACATGGAGAAACTGCGGGCCGAAAAGGCCGAGTTTAAGAAAACCGTGCTGCCCCAGTGGGACGCCAATTACCCGGGCAAAACCGACTGAGTTTGTGGTGTGACTGCCAGCCCCGCTTCGGCGGGGCTTTTTTGTGGCTGTGGCTGCACTAATTTGGGGCACTCACTGAATGACCATGCTTATTTTGGTGCATAACCATGCTGCTCGTTTTTGTCGTTTAATCCATGTTTTTGAAATATAAAGAAATAAATTTTTGGCACGGGAGTTGTAAAGGATTGGTTAACTGATTTTGGTTGAGGGATTGGACATGAAACTGGTTAGCGTAATCATCAAACCGTTCAAGCTGGACGACGTTCGGGAAGCCATCGCCGGCATCGGCGTCGAAGGGCTGACGGTCACCGAAGTCAAAGGCTTTGGGCGTCAGAAGGGCCATACCGAGCTGTATCGCGGTGCGGAATATCAGGTGGATTTTCTGCCAAAGGTGAAGCTGGAGATCGCCACCTCTGCCGACAACGTGGATCACCTGATCGAGGTGATCAGCGAGGCCGCCCACACCGGCAAAATCGGTGACGGCAAGATCTTTGTGTATGACCTGGAGCGGGCGGTGCGGATTCGTACCGGCGAGCACGACGCAGAAGCGATTTAACGGAGGGGGAAACCATGGAAGAGTTATCAAAACTGGGTACCACGGTAACCGAATTACGATTTGCACTGGATACGTTCTACTTCCTGATGTCCGGCGCCCTGGTGATGTGGATGGCGGCGGGGTTCGCCATGTTGGAAGCGGGCCTGGTCCGCTCCAAGAACACCACCGAAATTCTGACTAAGAACATCTGTCTGTATGCCATTGCCTGCGTTATGTATCTGCTGGTGGGGTACAACATCATGTACGTCGATAACGCCGAAGCGGGCTGGTTGCCGAGTCTGGGCAGCCTGATTGGCACTCAGGCCGAGGGGGCGGATCATGCCCTGGAGTCGGACTTCTTCTTCCAGGTGGTGTTTGTGGCCACCGCCATGTCCATCGTGTCCGGGGCCGTGGCAGAGCGTATGAAATTGTGGGCATTCCTGGTGTTTGCTGTTGTCCTTACCGGTTTTATCTATCCAGTTGAGGGATATTGGACCTGGGGGGGTGGCTTTGTTTCTGAATTGGGCTTCGTGGATTTCGCCGGTTCCGGCATTGTTCACATGGCCGGTGCGGCAGCGGCAATCGCAGGAGTGCTCCTCTTAGGCGCCCGTAAGGGCAAATACGGTGCCGATGGCAGCGTGCACCCCATCCCCGGTTCCAACATGCCGATGGCAACCCTGGGAACCTTCATTCTGTGGTTGGGGTGGTTTGGCTTCAACGGTGGCTCCCAGCTGCTGGTGTCCGATGCGGAAAACGCCTCGGCGGTAGCCAAGATCTTCGTCAATACCAACTCGGCAGCGGCCTTTGGCGCGGTAGCGGCATTGATTGTGTGTAAGCTGATGTGGGGCAAGGCGGATTTGACCATGATTCTCAACGGTGCCCTGGCCGGGCTGGTGGCCATCACCGCCGACCCGCTGTCGCCGTCGCTGATGCTGGCGGGGGTCATTGGCTTGTCGGCCGGTGGTCTGGTGGTGTTCTCCATCGTCGCCATGGACAAAGTTAAGTTGGATGACCCGGTGGGCGCCATCTCGGTACACGGTGTCTGCGGCCTGTTTGGCCTGATGGCGGTGCCACTGTCCAACGCCGATGCCGGTTTTGGCACTCAGGCCCTGGGGGCATTGATCATCTTTGCCTGGGTGTTCGGCGCCAGCCTGCTGGTGTGGCTGGCTCTGAAGCTGACCATGGGCATTCGAGTCACCGAAGAGGAGGAGTATCGGGGCATGGACATCGCCGACTGTGGCATCGATGCCTATCCGGAGTTCGTGACGGTCAAAGGCAGCAACTAAGCACGAACCCTGTCGATACCCTGACAACGCCTTCTTCGGAAGGCGTTTTTGTGTTTCGGCCGCCAGTGGCGGCGGCGGGGACGGAAAAAGGGACGGTTTTTCATTTTGTTCACCCCAGTTCATGCGTTGGAGCAAAGTCAGGGCGCGATCCATCAGGCACACTGGGCGGATGCCGGCGGGATAAAGTACTGGCTTCCTAACAGGATGACGATTATATCTTTATGTTGTTCGGTATTATTTTGTATTCTAGGTAATCAGGAGCAACGATGACCACAAACACAGGGAGCGATATGCCTCGCGAACAGGGAGGGGTGTGTGCAGAGGGCAACCTTCATGGGTTGTATCTGCTGTTTAATGCGGAAGATCAGGCCGAGCCGACCCTGCGTAAGGTGTTGGCCGAGATTGCTGTGTGGCTGCAGGCCTCGGTGGATCAAAATGCCGATTCCGCCTTTAATGGATTTGTGGCCATTGGGGCCAACTATTGGGATACCCTCTACCCCGAGGCGCGTCCACAGCAGCTGCGGCCGTTTCCCTCTTTCGAGCAAGACGACCGCAAAGCCCCGGTGCAACCGGTAGACATCTTCGTTCATATCCGTTCCGATCGTCTCGACATCAACCACATCGCCGCCATGGAGGTGTGTCACCGTCTCAAGGGACTGGTGCAGTTGGTGGAGGAGGTGCGCAGTTTCCGCTACCTGGATAACCGCGACCTGACTGGCTTCGTCGATGGCACCGAGAACCCTCAGGGTAGCCATCGCCGCACTGTGGCGTTGGTGGGCGACGAAGACGCCGGTTTTGTCGGCGGCAGCTACATCCATACCCAGAGGTATCAGCACCAGATGGCGCGCTGGAACAGCATCAGCCAGAAACAGCAGGAAGACACCATTGGCCGTACCAAGGTGGAGAATGAGGAATACGCCAGTCAGGATAAGCCGCTGACCTGTCACATCAAGCGTACTAACCTCAAAGACGCCGATGGCAACTCCATGGAGATTCTGCGCCAGAGCATGCCTTACGGCGACATGATGGAGCAGGGGCTGTTCTTCATCAGCTGCTGCCGCACGCCGGCTCACTTCGAAGCTCAGCTGAAGTCGATGATCCACGGCGATGGCCACGGCCATTACGATCACCTGCTTAACTTTACCCAGGCGGTCACCGGATCGGCGTTTTTCGCACCGTCGCTGGACTTTATGGAGCAGGCGGCTGGCTAAGCTTCCGCACTAACAGCAAAAGGCCCGCATTGAGCGGGCCTTTTTTAATTCTTGGGTTGTTTGGCTTAGCCCTTGTAGTTGAACAGGTCTTTGACCGTTTCCAGGGCGTGGTTGATGTTGTCGGCATTGGTGGGGGCGATAAAGATGGTGTCGTCGCCGGCGATGGTGCCAAGAATGCCTTCCGGCTTGCCGATGGAGTCCAGCAGGCGAGCAATCAGTTGCGCGGCACCGGGGCTGGCCTTCACCACGATCATGGCACCGTTGTGATCCACGTCCAGCACCAGGTTCTTCAGCGGGCTGGTGGCGGTGGGCACGCCCAGCTCGGCCGGCAGGCAGTACACCATCTCCTGTTTGGCATTGCGGGTGCGTACCGCTCCAAACTTGCTCAACATCCGAGAGACTTTGGACTGATTGATGGTGCTGAAACCGGCGGCTTGCAGCGCGGTCACAATTTCGCCCTGGGAGCCAAATCGTTCCTCTTTCAGCAGAGATTTAAACACGCGGATGAGCTCATCCTGGTTTCGGGTAGACTTCATGTGTCAGCTCGTTGTTTCTTGGTTGTTATTCACATTTTGCCTAACTGCCTGAAGATAGGCAACCGGCGGCGGATGTTTGACCTCACCACGTCGGCGGGACCGGGTCAATAAGAGATTGGTAAAATTGCCTTTAAACGCCTGTTTGGGTATGGTGGGCGCAGAAATAGAAACGCGATCCATGTCACATCAAAGGATAGATGGAGAACACCATGAAAGTAGCAGTACTCGGTGCGGCCGGGGGAATCGGACAGGCCCTGGCATTATTGTTGAAATTGAACCTGCCAAAGGGCACAGACCTGGCCCTGTACGACATCGCTCCCGTCACTCCAGGGGTTGCCGTTGATATCAGCCACATCCCTACCGCCGTCAATGCTCAGGGCTTTGCCGGAGAAGATCCGACCCCGGCCCTGCAAGGCGCCGATGTGGTGCTGATCTCCGCCGGTGTTGCCCGTAAGCCCGGCATGGATCGTTCCGATCTGTTTAACATCAACGCCGGCATCATTCGCAACCTGGTGGGCAAGTGTGCCGAGGTTTGTCCCGGTGCCTGCATCGGGGTGATCACCAACCCGGTGAACACCACTGTGGCCATCGCCGCCGAAGTGCTGAAAAACGCCGGTGTGTATGACAAGCGCCGCCTGTTCGGGGTCACCACTCTGGACGTGATTCGCTCCGAAACTTTCATTGCCGAGGCCAAAGGGCTGCAGCCGGATGAGGTCAAGATCAATGTCATTGGCGGCCACAGTGGCGTCACCATTTTGCCACTGCTGTCCCAGGTTGAGGGCGTCAGCTTCAGTGACGATGAAATCGCCAGCCTGACCGACCGCATTCAGAATGCCGGCACCGAGGTGGTGGAAGCCAAGGCCGGTGGCGGCAGCGCCACCCTGTCCATGGCCCAGGCAGCCTGTCGCTTCGGTACCGCCCTGGTGCGTGCCTTGCAGGGTGAGCAAGGGGTGGTCGAGTGTGCCTATGTCGAAGGCAATGGCGAGCACAGCCGCTTCTTCGCTCAACCGGTGCTGCTGGGCAGTAACGGTGTTGAAGAGGTGCAGGCTTACGGTGAGTTGAGTGCGTTTGAGCAGCAGGCCGTGGCCGAAATGATGGATACCCTGATTGGGGACATCAGCAAGGGCGAGGCCTTTGTGAACGGCTAAAGCCGGCGTTGAATCCGCAATAAAAAAGGCCTCCCATCGGAGGCCTTTTTTGATTGACGATCTCTTAGCTGCGGCGGTCCACGGCGATGCGGGCCAGGGATTCCAGCGCGGTTTTGGCCGGGCTGTCCTTGAGGGCCGCCAGGGCGGCAATGGCCTTGTCGGCTTCCTCGTTGGCGCGCTGCATGGTGTACTCCAGGGCACCACAGTGGTGCAGGGCCTTGAGAATCGGATCGATCTCTTCGGTGCCGCCGTTCTCGATGGCGGCGCGGATCATCTGCTTCTCGGTGTCGTTGCCCTTCTCCATGGTGTAGATCAGCGGCAGCGTCGGTTTGCCTTCGGCCAGATCGTCACCGATGTTCTTACCCAGCTCGTCGGCTTCGGCGGTGTAATCCAGCACGTCGTCCACCAACTGGAAGGCGGTGCCCAGATAGCGGCCGTAATCGGCCAGGGCGTCGCAGATGGCCGGATCCTGCTCCGCCACCACGGCGGCAAGGCCGGTGGCGGCCTCAAACAGCTTGGCGGTTTTGCAGTAGATCACCTGCATGTAATTTTCTTCGGTGGTGTCGGGATCGTTGCAGTTCATCAACTGCATCACTTCCCCTTCTGCCAGTACGTTGGTGGCCTCGGCCAGCCCTTCCAGCACCTTCTGGCTCTTCATCTCGGTCATCATCTGGAATGAACGGGTGTAGAGGAAGTCACCCACCAGCACACTGGCCTGATTGCCGAACAGGGCGTTGGCGGTTTCACGGCCGCGGCGCATGGTGGACTCGTCCACCACGTCATCGTGCAGCAGCGTCGAAGTGTGGATAAATTCGATGATGGCCGCCAGGCGAATGTGGTTGTCGCCTTGGTAATCTACCGATTGGGCTGCCAGCAGGGTCAACAGTGGCCGCATGCGTTTGCCGCCCCCGTTGATGATGTAGAAGGACAACTGGTTAATCAGTACTACGTCAGAGTGCAACTGGTCGTAGATCATCTGGTTGACCAACTTCATGTCGTTGTCGGCCAATTGGCGGATGGCGTTCAGGTCCATAATTTATCCGGCTTTGGGCTGCCAAAATCGGCAGCTGTAAGTATAATGTGCTCAGTATGGAAGCGAATTCTACCCAAATTCCGCAATCATAACAGCAGCATTTAGCGATTCATTGCGGTGATCCTCAAAATGGTCGGATCCTTTTGCGATCTTTTTCATCGTAGTGCTTGCCTGTTTTGTGTCCTTGGCGTAGAATGCCCGCCCATTGTCAACAAGTTTTAAGCCACACCCTGACCCCATAAGGCGCGGTCGGCGTGTGAAGCGGAGTTTTACTATGTACGCGGTTTTCCAAAGTGGTGGTAAGCAACACCGTGTTAGCGAAGGCCAGACTCTTCGTCTGGAGAAGCTAGACGTTGAAACCGGCAGCACCATTGAATTTGATAAAGTTCTTCTGGTTGCTAACGGTGAAGACGTAAAGGTTGGTGTTCCTTATGTTGATGGCAGCAAGATTGTTGCTGAAGTTGTGACTCACGGTCGTGGCGATAAAGTTAAGATCGTTAAGTTCCGTCGTCGTAAGCATCATCGTAAGCAGATGGGCCACCGTCAGTGGTTCACTGAAGTTAAGATCACTGGCATCAACGCTTAATCGGAGTTACTGAGAAATGGCACACAAAAAAGCTGGCGGTTCTACTCGTAACGGCCGCGATTCAGAAAGCAAACGCCTTGGTGTAAAGCGTTTCGGTGGTGAGTCTGTACTGGCTGGTAACATCATCGTTCGTCAACGTGGTACTAAATTCCACGCGGGTACCAACGTAGGCATCGGTAAAGATCACACTCTGTTTGCAACTGCAGACGGTAAAGTGAAATTCGAAGTGAAAGGCAAGCAGAACCGCAAGTTCGTAAGCATCGAAGCCGAGTAAGTCGAAAACCGACCGAATACGAAGCCCCGCCAATGGCGGGGCTTTTTGCGTAATACAGATACCTTCTGAGCCACCGCAGGGCTGTTGCCTTCGCGGCCTGGGCGATCCCAAGGTATACTAGAAACAGATTTTCTAACGGGTTAAAGCGATGAAATTTGTAGATGAGGTGCTGATCCGGGTTGAAGCCGGAGACGGCGGTAGCGGCATTGTGAGTTTTCGCCGTGAAAAGTACATCCCTAAAGGCGGCCCTGATGGTGGTGACGGTGGCGATGGCGGCGACGTCTTTCTGATCGCCGATGAGAACCTGAACACCCTCATCGACTATCGCTTTGAACGTTGTCACCGGGCGCTGCGCGGCACCAACGGCAAGAGTGCCGATTGCACCGGCAAGCGCGGTGAAGACAAGATTCTGCCTGTGCCTGTGGGCACCCGGGCGCTGGATTCAGAAACTGGCGAACTGGTGGGGGATCTGACCACCCACGGTCAGAAACTGCTGGTGGCCAAAGGCGGTTATCACGGCCTGGGTAACACGCGCTTCAAGAGCTCGGTTAACCGCACGCCGCGGCAGAAGACCCTGGGCACCCCGGGTGAGCACCGTGAACTGAAGCTGGAGCTGTTGCTGCTGGCGGACGTGGGCATGTTAGGGCTGCCTAATGCCGGTAAGTCCACCTTCATTCGGGCGGTGTCTGCCGCCAAGCCGAAAGTGGCCGACTACCCCTTCACCACTCTGATCCCGAACCTGGGTGTGGTGCGGGCCAACATGTCCGAAAGCTTCGTGATTGCCGACATTCCCGGTCTGATCGAAGGCGCCTCCGATGGCGCCGGCCTTGGGGTGCGCTTCCTTAAGCACCTGGAACGCTGCCGGGTGCTGGTGCACCTGATCGACGTTGCCCCCATCGATGAAAGCGATCCTGTGGAGGGCGCCAAGGCGATCATCAACGAGCTGCAAAGCTACTCACCGAAACTGGCGGACAAGCCGCGGGTGCTGGTGCTGAACAAGCTCGACCTGGTGTTGGAAGAGGAGCGTGACGCCTTGGTGGCCAGCATCGTTGACGGCCTGGGCTGGGAAGGCGAGGTTCGCACCATCAGTGCCATCTCCCGCACCGGCACCGATTCTCTGGTAAAAGAGTTGATGGAGATCATTAACGCGTTGCCGAAAGAGGAAGAGAATCAGGTGGACGACGCCGAAGTGGAATTCAAGTGGGAACAACACCACAAGGATCAGATGCAGCAGCCGGTCGTGGAAGACGACGACTGGGACGATGACTGGGACGACGACGATTACGATGTCGAAGTGGTATACCAGCGCTGATCGTTGATGATTCACAATTAAGGGGCCCCGTTGCCCCTTTTTGCTGCCTGTAACAGACGTTTTTGGGGAGAAACGAGTTTGGAGATAGCACAGCAAAATGAGGTCACCCGCCTGGCGGTGCGGGCGGCTCAGTTAATGCTGGCCTGGGGGGCGGAGAGTGAGCTGGTGGAAGACATCGGCCAGCGACTGGGGATTGCCCTGGGGGCGGAGAGCGTGGAGCTGTCCATCTCCTCCAATTCGCTGGTGATGACCACCCTGTTTCGTCAGCGTTGTGTCACCACCACCCGGCGGCTGCGGGATCATGGCCTCAACATGGCCATGGTGTGCGAGGTGCAGCGCATCTGCGTCATGGCCGAGAAGGGACTGCTGGACATCGAGCAGGTGGGCAGCAAGCTGCGTAACCTGACTCCCTGGAGCTGGAACCCCTGGTTGGTGGTGGCCATCATCGGCCCCTCCTGCGGCAGTTTTGCCCATCTGTTTGGTGCCGACGATACCGCGGTGCTGTTGACCGTGCTGGCCTCTTGCATCGGCATGGTGGTGCGCCAGCAACTGGCCAAACGCCATTTCAACCTGTTGATCAACTGGGCGTCGACCGCCTTTGTTACCACCCTGGTGGCCAGGCTGGCGGCCATGGTGTGGCCAACCCCGGACGCCGAAGTGGCGATGGCGGCGGCGGTGTTGATGCTGGTGCCTGGCTTTCCGCTGCTCAATGCCATCAGTGACATGGTCAAGGGCCATTACAACGTCGGCCTGGCGCGCTGGGGCCAGGCGACGTTGATGACCGCCTCGGCGGCCATCGGCATTACCCTGGCGATGCAACTCACCGGGATGGGCTGGTTATGAATCTGATCCAGTTACTGATTAATGGTGCCTACGCCGCCGTTCCCGCCGTAGGCTTTGCCATGGTGTTTAACGTCCCCGGTCGTTTCCTGTGGCGCTGCGCCCTGGCCGGTGCGGTCGGCCATATGTTGCGGGCGGTGTGCATGCACTGGGGGGCGCCCATTGAGTGGGCCACGTTTGCGGCGGCCGTTGCGGTCGGCGGCCTGTCTACCTTATGGTCGCGACAAACATTGGCGCCGATGCAGTTGTTCGGCGTGGCGGCGATCATTCCGATGATTCCCGGCACCTTTGCCTTTAACACCGTCATCGGCCTGGTGGAGATGAGTGCCATCGGCGTGACCGATGCGACTCTGATGCCGGTGGTGTATAACGCCTTGAAAACCATCTTTATACTGGGGGCGCTGAGCGTTGGCCTGGCGATGCCGAGCCTGTTGCTGTTTCGCACCAAATCAATCATTTAGGGACTCATGATGCGTATCTCAATGATCGCCTGTATGGCGGCCGATCGGGTGATCGGCAAGGACAACCAGATGCCCTGGCACCTGCCGGCGGATCTGAAGCATTTCAAAGCGGTGACCATGGGTAAGCCGGTGGTGATGGGACGGCGCACCTATGAGTCCATTGGCCGGCCATTGCCCGGCCGCCACAACGTGGTGATCAGTCGTCGCCCGGACTATCGACCCGAGGGCGTCAGCGTGGTGACCAGCATCGAGGCGGCGCTGGCCCTGCTTGAGTCTGAGGAGGAGCTGATGATCATCGGCGGCGGCCAGCTGTATTCGAGCCTGATGGCGCGGGCAGATCGCTTGTACCTGACTCTGGCGCAGATGCAGGTAGAGGGCGACACTCGTTTTCCCGATTATAATTCAGAGGCTTGGCAGGAGGTTGAGCGACAGATCCACCCTGCCGATGAGCGCAATTGCTGTGATCTGCATTTCGTTACCTTAGAGCGAATTGTGAGCGACGTTTAATCCATCGATTTTTGTTATGACATCTCCCTTGTTCAATTTGAATCGTTCAGGTCTTACGGTATCCTGTCGCTGTTAGCTAAAGGTAACCGGATATAACGATAAGTAACAAGGAGTGGCAAAAAATGAAAACAAGATTGAGTCTGGTGGCAACAGGTGCCCTGGCGTTGAGCCTGGCATGGGTAGCCCCGGTTCAAGCTAACGACCAGCTGATTGCCAATATTTGTCAGTACGTTCAAGCCGACAATAAAAGCCGTTTGCGCAAGAAACTGAAAGAGTCCCGCATCAAGGTGCGCACCATCTACGACGGCATTAAGTGCAATGGCGAAAGCATGATTCGCAGTGCCATGACCAACAATGCCGATGGCGTAGGGGTGTTTCTGGTGAAGAAACTGTCGGCGGCCCAATTGAAGGCCAAAGAGCAGGATGGCCAGAGCGTGTTGGAGTGGGCCAGTGCCCACGGCCATGGTGACAGCACCATCGTCAGCGCCATCAACGATCGCATCGGCGGCTGATCCTTTCCCTCTGTACTTTGAAAGGGCGACTTCGGTCGCTCTTTTTTGATCTGGAACCGCGAACAAAAAAGGCGGCCAGTGGCCGCCTGATTGTGTTGAGCGTGGATCAGGACACCTTGAACTCCCGAACCTGCTGCTGCAACTCTTCCGCTAACTGGGCCACCTGCTGGCTTGAGGAGGCGGTTTGCACCGCCCCGGACGAGGTCTGTTCGGAGATGGTGGCGATCTGTTCCAGTTTCTCGGAGATGGTTTGCGACACCGTGTTCTGCTCACTGGCCGCCTGGGAGATCTGATTGCCGGCGTTGACCACTCGACCCATGGAGTCGCTGATGGCTTCCAGGGCGGCGTTGGCCTCTTCGGTGGTGGTCACACTGCGCTGAGCCTGCTCCTGGCTCTGCTGCATCACTCGCTCCGCTTCCTTGGCGCCAGCCTGAACCACCTCGATCATCTGTTGAATCTCGGTGGTGGACTCCTGAGTCCGTGAAGCTAGCGAGCGCACCTCGTCGGCCACCACGGCAAAGCCACGGCCCTGTTCGCCAGCCCGGGCTGCCTCGATGGCGGCATTCAATGCCAGCAGGTTAGTCTGCTCGGCGATGCCGCGAATCACGTCCAGAATGCTGCCGATGGCGGCGGTGTCGCTGTTGAGTTTGTTGATGACGCCGGCGGCTTGCTCTACCTCATTGGCCAGGGTCTGAATCAGCTGGCCGTTGGTTTCCGACAGTGTCCGGGCCTGACGGGTTTCGTCGTCGGCTTGCTGGGTTTCACCCAGGGCGTCGTTGGCGTTGGTGGCCACCTGATTGGCGGAGCTGGACAGTTCATTGGTGGCACTGGCCACCTGATCGATCTGGCTGGATTGCTCCTGAATGCCCGAGGTGGTCTGGGCGGTTACTGCGGAGGTTTCCTCGGCGGCGGCGGCCAGTTGGTCGGCCCGCTCCAGAATCGAGCGAATCAGTTCTCTGAGGCTGTCGGACAGGGCATTGATGTTGCGGGCCAGGCGGCCAAACTCATCCTGGCTGTCGATCTCGATCCGCTTGGTCAGGTCGCCACCGGCCAATACCGCCAACGCCTCGTTGACGTGGGCCAGAGGCCGGGTGATGGAGCGGACGGTAACCACGCTGATGAAGGTGGCGACCACGATGGACAGCAGCATCACCGCCAGGGTCTCGGTGCGGGTAGATTGCAGCGAATCGATGGCCAGGTCACCGGTTTCGGTGTTGATGGTCGCCAGCCGCTGTTGCAGGTCCTGGCTGATGGCCATCAGTGCCTGATAGTGACGCTGGCTGCTGGCCAGTTGGGCATCGATGGACTGAATCAGGCGCAGGTTTTCCGCCTGCAGCTGGATCAGGCTTTGTTCGGAGGTGAGCTGGTCGGTCATCAGCGTCAGGTAGTCGGTCAGTTCGGTCACCAGTTCCTGCTGACCGACCTCGGCGGCGTCTTTCTTGAGGGATTCGATGCGGTAGTCGACACTGCGCAGCAGGAATTCGGTTTCTTGCCTCAGGGTGTCGAGATCGGCACTGGTGCTGATCTTGTCCATCTCCAGGGCGATGGACACCATGCTGGCCACGGCGGTATCCAGGTTGTTGGCTTCGCCGGCCATCTGCTGTTCGATGCGATTGTCAGAGGCTTCCAGATCCATGATGTCCAGCAGAATCGAGCTGGCATCATCGCCGGCGGTTTCCATCTCTTCCACCAGTTCGGCCAGGTTGGCCCGTTGGGTGACCAGGCTGCGCTTGTCGGTCAGCATCTGCTGCCAGCTGCGCTGGAACTGCTGGTACTGCTGCTCACTGTCGCCGGTGTTGAGGGCGAAGCTTTGGCGACTGCTCAGCAGAGTCACCAGCTCCTGGTAACGGCGCTGAAACTCGGAGTCCAGGGTGTTGAGGCCAGATTCTGCCTGAGTCAGGCGGCTGGTGTCGGTGGTGTTGTACGCCGACTGGATGTCGATGTACTGGTTATTGAGGTTCTGAGTAATTTCGTTGACCTTATCCTTGGCCGGTACCGAGAAGCTCTGGAACACACGGGTGTGTTCTTCGACGTTGTTGATGCTGGCCAGAGACAGGCCGCCCAGTATCAGCAACAGCAGGGTGACGAACGTGAAGCCGCCAATAACGCGCAGCGAGACCGTTAGTTTCATTGTTAGTATTGTCCTTAGCTTAATTTTCCCCCATTCGAAATCATGGTATCAAGCTGAAGGCGGGTTTGCAGTAAATAGTTACGGTTCTGAGGTCGGGAAAACCGAACCGATATTCGATTGACCTTTGACCAAATTTTGACGATTTAACCCCAGCTGCGATGGGCGTGTTCGATGTAACGGGTGTCGTTTTCCAGGCACCAGAACGTCAGCCAGTGGCCCCAACAGGCGCCGGTATCCAGGCTGATGGCGTTGGCATGGCGGGTGCGTCCCATCAGGGCGGCCCAGTGGCCGAACACGATGCGATAACGATCCAGCAGCGGGTGGGGGTGGCTGAACCAGGGCAGCAGCTCGCCTTCACCGTCGGGGCCGCCTGCCTTGCTGTAGAAATCCAGTCGGCCATCGGGGTGGAGCAGCCGCATCCGGGTCAGGCAGTTGATGGTGTAGGTCAGGCGCTGATAGTCATCGCCGTTGGGATCCCAGTGGTCCGGCTTATCGCCGTACATCTGGGCGATGAAGTCCAGGTAGTTGTCCGACTGCAGGGTGCGGCTGACCTCGGCGGACTGGTGCAGCACGGTGTCCAGATCCCACTGAGGCGGCACCCCGGCGTGGGTCATCAACAGTCGGTGCTCCGGCAGGTGGCAGTGCAGCGGTTGCTGGCGCAGCCATTGAATCAACTGGTCGCACTCGGCGGAGTCCAGCAACTCCTGTTGGCGATCCTTGGGTTTGGGTCGTTTGAGGCCGGCGTGGACCGCAAACAGGTGCAGATCGTGGTTGCCCAGCACGGTGCGACCGGCATCGCCGAGTTGGCGAAACAACTGCAGCACCTGCAGCGACCCCGGCCCGCGGGCCACCAGGTCACCGGTAGACCAGAGCACGTCGTGGTCCGGGTCAAAGCTGACCTTGTCCATTAGCCGACGCAACTCGTCGTAGCAACCCTGAATGTCACCGACAAAGTAGTTGGCCATGCTTAATGCAGACTCCGGGGTTTACGCAGTGGAAAGCGGTCGATGGGGCTCTGCAGCACTTCGCCGTTATCACTGAGCAGGGTGTAGAAGCCGGTCATGCTGCCTACCGGTGTCGCCAGGGCCACCGAACTGCTGTACTCAAAGCGCTCCCCCGGCGCCAGGGTCGGTGTCTGTCCCACCACCCCTTCGCCGCTGACCTTATTCAGACTGCCGTTGCCGTCGGTGATCTGCCAATGGCGGTGGGTCAGGGTCAGCGCCTGTTCGTGGCGATTTTCCAGGGTCACTGTGTATTGAAACAGGTAGTGCTGCTGGTCCGGATCGGATTGAGATTCAATGTACTGACACTGAACCTCAACCTTGAGGGGGGCGAGTCGGCTGGGCATCAGCTTATTTGCGGCACAGGTAGTTGGCGATGGCCACGAATCCGGAAACCGGCAACTGTTCAGGCCGCAGGGTCGGGTCGATGCCAATGGCGGCAAAGGCGTCGTCGTCCAGCTGGCCCTTGAAGCTGTTTCTCAAGGTCTTGCGGCGTTGGTTGAAGGCGGTCAGGCACACCTTGCTGAGCACCTCGACCTTGTCCACCGGGTAGGGCTTGACGGTGTGTGGCACCAGGCGCACCACGGCAGAATCCACCTTCGGCGGCGGGGTAAAGGCGCCAGGGCCCACTTCCAGTACCGGGACAGCCTTGCAGTAGTATTGGGCCATGACCGTCAGGCGGCCATAGTTCTTGTGACCCGGGCCGGCACACAGTCGCTGCACCACCTCTTTCTGCAACATGAAGTGCATGTTTTCCAGATGCTCGGCGTACTCGAACAGGTGGAACATCAGCGGCGTGGAGATGTTGTACGGCAGGTTGCCGAAGATCTTCATCTTTTTGCCCGGTTCAATCAGGCTGGAGAAATCGAACTTCAGGGCATCGCCCTGGTTGATCTTCAGCTTCTTGCCCCAGCCGGGTTGCTCGGTCAGGCGGGCAGCCAGATCCCGGTCCAGTTCGACCACGTTCAGGCAGTCCACCTGTTCGGCGACCGGTTGGGTGAGGGCGCCCAGACCCGGACCAATCTCGACCAGAGTGTGGTCGTTGGTGGGGTGAATGGCAGCGACGATGCGGTCGATGACCGTCATGTCGTGGAGGAAGTTTTGGCCGAAGCGCTTACGGGCGCGGTGGCCCATATGAACATTGTTGCTCATCGATTGTGGTTACTTGTCAGTTCAATTGCTTTATTCAGGGCGACGACGAAACTGCCGGAATCGGCCTGGCCAGTGCCAGCCAGATCCAGGGCGGTGCCGTGGTCGACGGAGGTGCGGATAAAGGGCAATCCCAAGGTAATGTTGAGGGATTTTCCAAATCCTTTGTATTTTAGCACTGGCAGGCCCTGATCGTGATACATCGACAGCACCACATCGCAGTTTTCCAGGTATTTGGGTTGGAACAGGGTGTCTGCGGGCAGGGGACCGATCAGGTTCATGCCTTCGGCTCGGAGTAGATTCAGAGTCGGTTCAATGACTTCGATCTCCTCTTTGCCCAGATGGCCGCCTTCGCCTGCATGGGGGTTGAGGCCACACACCAGGATGCGCGGATCCGCCAGGCCGAACTTGTCCTGCAGATCCCGGTGCAGAATCCGGGTGACCTGCTCCAGTCGCTGCGGGGTGATCGCCTTGGACACGTACGCCAGCGGAATGTGGGTGGTCACCAGCGCCACCTGCAGGCCTTCGGTGGCCAGCACCATGACCACGTCCTGACAGTTGGCCTGCTGGGCAAAGTACTCGGTGTGACCGGAGAAGGGGATGCCCGCCTGGTTGATGATGCCTTTGTGGACCGGGCCGGTGACCACGGCGGCGAAATCGCCGCTCATGTTCTTCTCGCTGGAAAACTTGAGGGTGTCCACCACGTAGCTGCTGTTCTTGTCGTTCAGCTCGCCACATTTAACCGGTGCATTGACTGAAAATGGCGCGATGGTCAGGGTGCCCGCCTGCTGTGGCTGGGCGGCCTTACCGGGCTGATAGGGCTGCAGCTTGATCGGCAGCCCCAGCATTTTTGCCCGCTCAATAATCAGGTCAGGGTCGGCGCAGACCACCAGTTCAACCGGCCAGTCCTGCTGAGCCAGTTGCACCACCAGGTCCGGGCCGATGCCGGCGGGTTCCCCCGGGGTTACCGCGATACGTACGGTCATTTAGTCTCCACAACTTCGATGTAGGCTTTGGCCCGCATCTCCTGAGACCAGGCGTTGGCCTGTTCATTGAATTTACGACGGAACAGCAGTTGATAGGCGCGGTCGCTGTTCATCTTGGCGGTGGTATCGGTGGTGCGGCGCTCCAGCAGTTGCACCACGTGCCAGCCGTGGGTCGAGCGGAAGGGCTGGCTGTATTCGCCTTGCTTCAGCGACGCCAGGGTGTCTTTGAACGCCGGCACGTACATGCTGGGATCGGCCCAGCCCAGGTCACCGCCTTTGACGGCGCTGCCCGGATCTTCCGAGTATTGCTTGGCCAGATCGGCAAAGTCGGCGTCGCCATCGCGCACCTGCTTGAGGAAGTCATCCAGCATCTGCTTGGCCATGTCTTCGCTCAGGATCGGTGACGGCTTCAACAGGATGTGACGGGAGTGAACCTCGTCCACTTCCTGAATCTGCTGACCGCGGGTGTCCAGAATCTTGATGATGTGGAAACCGGCGCCGCTTTTTACCGGGCCGATGATGTCGCCGGCTTTGCGGCCGCGCACCAGCTCGGCAAACAGGGTTGGCATCTCGTTGACGTTCATCCAGCCCCAGTTACCGCCTTCCAGGGCCTTAGGGCCGGAGGATGCGGAGATGGCGGTCTTGGCAAAATCGGCGTCATCGTTCAGCAGTGCCAGTACCTTATCGGCACGGGTACGGGCTTCTTCCACTGCCTTGGGAGTGTCATTGGCGACACTGATCAGGATGTGGCCCATGTTGAATTCGGTGCTTTGCAGGCCCTGGTCTTCAATCATCTTCACCAGTGCGTCGATCTCCTGAGGAGACACCTGCACACGGCGCTGAACCTGTACCCGCTGCACCTGGCCGAGAATGATCTCGCGACGGATGTTTTCCCGGTACTGGGCGTAGTTGTCGCCGCCGGCTTCCACTTCCGCTTTCATCTGCTCCAGAGTCAGATCCTGATCCTTGGCCATGTTTTCCAGGGTCTGATCCAGCTGAATGTCGCTGATGACCATGCCCATGCGATCCGCCATCTGCATCTGCAGGCTCTCATTGATCAGGCGATCGATCACCTGAGTGCGTAAGGCGGTGTCGGAGGGAAGGGCTTGTCCGCTTTGCAGCGCCGAGCGTTTGATGTTCTCGACCCGTTCGTCGATCTCACTTTCCAGAATAATGCCGTCGTTAACCAATACGGCGACGCGATCCAAGAGCTGTGGCTGTGCCAGCGCGGATCCTGCCATGGCGAACGCCGCCACGGCACTAATAATCAAATTGCGAACCTTCATCCTTCATCCATTTTTTTCGGTGCAGTTATCGCTTAGAGCCTCGACTTCAGCGACGGTTCCTGCACTGTAACACATTTGTTTTGTCAGTTTTTGAGGTAGTAGGGGCGCCGGTAGTTGAACAAGCCCTCATCCAACATGTCGCTGACGCCCAGTGGACCGGAGGATCCCAGCCCTTTCAACTCAAAGGTCAGGGACCAACTGGTGTCGTAGTCGTCCCTCTGACTGATGGTGGTAAAGCCACTGTCACTGTAGTTGGTGTTCAGGTGACGATCGTAGGTCAGGCGCACGGCCCAGCAGCACGATTCCCACTGAACGCCGGCATAGCTTTCGACGGTCCGGTTAAGGTTGCCGTCGTAGTAATAGTTGCCTACGAAGTAGGTGTCTTTGGCGATCGGCCAGGTGGTACGGAAGCCAAACTGGTTGATGTCGATGAACTCACCGGTGTCCTCGTCGATGGCCAGTTCCGGCACATAACGATGGGAAAATTGCACCAGCTTGTTGTTGCCGGGACGGTAGTCCAGGGTCACTTCCGACTTGTTGGTGGCGCCGGCGTTGGTGTCCAGTTGCAGTGAGCCGGCCAGGAACCAGTGGGTAGCGGCCTGCATGTCCAACTCCATGGCCAGAGCCGAGCTGGATTGCTGAATCTGGTTGGACTCGTTGGGCAGGCTGACTTCGCTGTCGGACAGGTAGAAAATCTGGCCGAGGGCGAAACGCATCTTCTCCTGGTTGTCGCCGTCGAAGAAGCGGGTGGCGACACCCAGAGTCAGCTGGTTGGCGTCGGCGATACGATCCAGGCCAGAGAAGCGACGATCGCGGAACAGACCGTTGTAGTCGTCCTGCAGCTGAGCGGTATCGTAGACGCCGATGTCAGACTGATCCTGATGGGGAATGAACAGGTACTGGGCCTGGGGTTCCAGGGTCTGCCGGTAGGGGCTGCCGGAGAACGTCAGCTGACGCTCGAAGTTGGCCTGACCGTGCACCCGGAACTGGGGCAGAGTCCGGCTGACAAACTGGTCCAGGTCCTGATACAAGGGGTCGTTGTTGTTGCTGGGCACGTCCTGCTGATAGAAGGTCTGCATCAGCTTCATTTCGGTGGTCAGGCTGCCTGCCGGCGTCTGGTAGGGCAGGGTCAGCGTCGGCTCCATGTGCCAGCGAAGGGCACTGAGCTGTTGATTGTCCTGGTGGGTAAAGTTGGTCAGCTCGGTATCGAAGTTGAAGTCCAACCCCTGATAGAAGGCCGGCATCCGGTATTGGAAGGCCAGCTGCGGCATCACCTGAAACGGGTCCTGATCGTCGCCCAGTACCTTGATGTCCTGCACCTTGATGCCCAGGTTCCAGTTCTCCTGGAAGTAGGACGCTTCGCCCACCCGGCTCAGCTGGTTGTCGGTACTGGCACTGATGGCCGAGTCGAAATCGTTGAAATAGTTGTCGTCACTGATGGTGGCGTAGTCGGCGTGCAGGCGCCAGCCATTGTCCAGTCGGGCACTGTGTTCCCAGGAATAGGCGTAGCGATCCGGGCTGCCGGTGAGGCTGCTGAGCCGGTCGTTGCCGATGTACTCCAGGTTGACGATGCCGGCGTTTTGCTCGGTCAGGTAGCGGCCTTCGGTGGCCAGCCAGACGCCGCGGGAGCTCATCACCTGGGGGGTGATGGTCATGTCGAAGTTGGGCGCGATGTTCCAGTAGAACGGGGCCTTAACGTCGACGCCATTTTTGGTGCTGGTACTGAACGAGGGAAACAGGAAGCCGGTCTTGCGCTTGTCCGACACCGGTACCGTCATGTAAGGCACGTAGAACACCGGGGTATCAAACAACCGCACCTGGGCACTGTAGATCTCACCCCACTCTTCGTTGCTGTCGATGATGATCTTGTCGGCCTTCAGCTCCCAGTCGGGCACCTCGGCGGGACAGGTGGTGAACGAACCGCCCTGGAGGACGATGTTGTTGTCGTCGGTGATCTGCAGTTCATTGGCGTCACCATGGACCTGCTGGCCGTGCAACCAGTATTTAGCCTGACTCAGGGTGGCGTTGTATTTGTCGGTGTCGGCGGTCAGATCGTCAGCGGTGATGGTGACCTGAGGGTCCTGATACACCAGATCGCCACTGGCCAGCACTTTCTGTTCCAGCTGCAGCACTTCGGCGTTGTCGGCGTTGATGGCCCGGTTACCCTGGCGCAGCTTGACGTCACCCTGAAACTTGGCTGAGACGCCGGCGATGGCCTGGCTCGAATCGGCGCGTACGGTCACCGGCGCGGATGAGGCTTGTTCATCATTAGTGGCGTTGGGGTCGACCATCATGGGTACGGGAAGGGTAATGGTGCACTGGGTGTCCGGGACCAGCACCTGTCCTTCCTGGCTCCACGCCGCAAAGGGCAGGCAACAACATGCAACTGCGAGTTGATAGCGCATTTTTATCCTTTTGGAGTGTTTGCAATTGGCAGGGGCGCTCTGCTCCCTATACCATTGCAAAAGAGTCCCCGTCCGTTGGCCGGGACACCGCTCCCCAAAGGGCGTTAAACCGACCGATTCTCCCGACGCCACACTGGCCATAGAGGAGTTTAGTATGCTGGACAGAGACTTAATAAAATTGGTTAAAACAACCTAATTATTTTACCGGCAAACGAAAACCATTTTTCGCCCGCGCAAAAGACGTATGATAAAGCAATTTTCAACTTTGGGCTATTCAAGGGGCAGAGATGCAAGATAGCCGTCGAGATCAGCTACAAGGCTGGCTTAATCAATGCTTTAGTCCATCGATTCAGGATTTGGTTCTGATCTTCGGAGACGCCAGTTATCGGCGTTATTTCCGCTTTTCCCATCAGGGTCACAGTTACATCGCGGTGGATGCACCACCGGACAAGGAAAACAGTGCCCCCTTTGTGGCCATGACCCGGGCTTACCACCAGGCCGGTTTACCGGCTCCAGAGATAGTGCATTCGAATCTTAAGCTGGGCTTCATGTGCCAGAGCGATCTCGGTGATGACCACCTGCAGCGCTACTTGTCGGCCTCGACGCTGGCGAACTGGTACTCTCAGGCGCTGTCGCTGTTGGCGCAGATTGGTGCCATTACCGCCACCGAAGACGGCCCTTTGCCAGCCTACGACGAGGCCCTGCTGCGGCAGGAGTTGTCGCTGTTGCCACAGTGGTTCCTCAAGATTCACCTGGGTCAGGAGCCGAACCGCGACTTCGACGCCCTGTGGTCGCCACTGTGTGATCTGTTGGTGGACAACGCCCTGTCTCAGCCTCAGGTGGGGGTCCACCGGGATTACCACTGCCGTAACTTGATGGTGGTGGATCAGCACCTGGCGATCATCGATTATCAGGGCGCAGTGCTGGGGCCGGTGACCTATGACCCGGTATCGTTGCTGAAAGACTGTTACGTCCGCTGGGCGCCGGAACAGTTGACGCCGCTGCTGGACGGTCACTATCAGCGCTTGTCGGCCCTGGGCTGGCTTGGCGGTGCCGATCGGGCCCAGTTCCAGCGTTGGTATGATCTGACCGGCCTGCAGCGGCACCTGAAAGTGCTGGGGATCTTTGCCCGCCTGTGCCATCGCGACGGCAAACCCGGTTACCTGGCGGATCTGCCGCGGGTGCTGGAGTACGTCATCGAGGCCGCCGACGGCTATGATGACACCCGGCCGCTGGCGCAACTGGCCCGCCAGTGGCGCCAGCAACTGGAGGTGCTGGTGTGAAAGCGATGATTCTGGCCGCCGGCCGCGGCGAACGGATGCGGCCGTTGACTGACACCACCCCTAAGCCGTTGCTGCCGCTGGCGCAGACGCCGCTGATTGAATACCACCTGCGGCGACTGGCGGCGGCGGGCATTCGCGAAGTGCTGATCAATACCGCCTGGCTTGGGCAGCAGTTTCCCGAGCAGCTGGGCGACGGTGGCCGTTGGGGGATGAAGATTACCTACCAGCATGAACAGCAGGCGCTGGAAACCGGTGGCGGCATCCTCAAGGCGCTGGATTGGCTCGGGGCGGCGCCGTTTCTGGTGGTCAACGGCGACGTCTATTGTGAGCTGGAGTTCGACCGGCTGCCGATGCTGTCCGAAACCGACCTGGCTCACCTTTGGCTGGTGCCCAATCCGGCTCACAACCCCGGCGGCGACTTTGTGCTGCAGGCGGGGCGGGTCAGTGATCAGGGTCAACCCAGGCTGACCTTTTCCGGTATCGGCCTGTACCGGCCGGCGCTGTTTGATGGCTGCCAGCCGGGCCGATTTGGCCTGGCGCCGCTGCTGCGGCGGGCGATGGCACAGCAGCGCATCAGCGGGACAATCTATTCAGGGCGGTGGTGTGACGTAGGCACGCCACAGCGGTTACAACAGTTGGAGCAGGGTTTAAATGCAGATTTGGGGTAAGGTATTCGGCGGTTTGCTGGGGTTCTTTTTTGGCCGCATTGCCGGACTGATTTTTGGTGTCTGGTTGGGGCACATTTTGGTGGACAAACGACGTACCCCGACCTCGGGTCCACGCCAGAACCTGTTTTTCCACACTACGTTCGCGGTGATGGGCCACGTCGCCAAGGCGTCGGGGCAGGTGACCTCGGCAGACATCGCCCTGGCTTCGGCGGTGATGGACCAGTTGCGGCTGTCTGGCGACGCTCGCCGTGAGGCTCAGGCGGCGTTCCGGGAAGGCAAGGCCGCCGATTATCCGCTGCAGGAGCGGCTCAAGCAGTTGAAACTGGTGATGGCGTTTCGTCGGGATCTGGCGCGGATGTTTCTTGAGATTCAGATTCAGATCGCCCTGTCCGATGGCAGCATCGACGACAAGGAGCGCGCCATCCTGGCGGAGATTGCCCGTCAGCTCGGGTTCTCGCCCCAGGAGCTGGAACAGATGCTGTCGATGTGGCAAGGGGAGCATCATTATCGTGCCAGCGGCTCACAGGGACCGAGCCTGGACGACGCCTACCGCCTGCTGGGGGTGACGGCCGACGATGACGACCGCCAGATCAAGCGCGCCTACCGCAAACTGATGGCGCAGCACCATCCGGACAAGCTGGCCAGCCAGGGCCTGCCCGAGGAGATGATGACCCTGGCCCGGCAGAAGAGCCAGGACATTCAGGCCGCCTGGGAGGTGGTTCGCAGCGAACGCAAACTGAGATAAGTCAGCCACAGGGGAGCGGCCATGAGCTGGGATAACCGGGAAGCGGATGCCCTTAAGCGGGCGCTGAAGCAATGGCAGCAACAGGGATTGCTGGATGCCGACACCGTGCGGCGGTTAACGGCCACCATCGAGGTGCGGCGTTTCGACTGGCGGCGGCTGGCCCGGTACAGCTTCCTGGTGGCCCTGGTTTCTCTGGGGGTGTCGGTGGCCAGTGTGCTGCTGGATCAACGGGTGATCGACTGGATCGCCAGCGTGTTTCAGGCGCCGGTGCTGGTGCGCGCCATTGGACTGGCGCTGCTGGCGTTGGGGCTGCTGATTCAGGGGCAGCGATTACGGCGGCGGGACCACCGCCGCCGCTATCAGGTTGAAGCCCTGTTCCTGGGGGCGGTGGCGGCCATCGCTGGGGCACTGATCTATCTGGCAGACTACCTGTCGGTGGACGAGTCGGTGTGGCGCTGGTGGCTGCTGTCGGCGGTCATGGTGTATGCCTGGCTCGGGGCGTGGCTGAGGTCGTCGCTGATCTGGGCGGTGGCCCTGCTGACTCTGGCGACCTGGCTACTGGTGCATTCGGTGCAGCAGGTGGGTTGGGAGGCGTTGTGGTATGGCATGAACCCCCCGGCGCGCCTGGCCCTGTTGGGGGCGGCGCTGGCGCTGTCGGCTAGCGCCATGTCGCGTCCGGCCTGGCGGCCGTTGCGTGCACCTACCTGGCACATCGGCCTGAGCCTGATGTTCATCAACCTGTGGTTGCTGAGCCTGTTTGGCAACCACCATGATCCCCAGTTGTGGTCAGCCCAGCCCCAGTGGCAACTGTGGCCCTGGGCGCTGCTGGCGGCACTGGTGAGCGTGGCGGCCATGCTTTGGGGCCTGAGGCGAGAGGATGTCGGACTGCGTCTGTATGGGTTGGGGTTTCTGATACTCAACCTCTACAGCCGCTTCTTCGAGCAGTTCTGGGACAGCCTGCACAAGGGGCTGTTGTTTGCCATTGCCGGGGCGGGCTTCTGGCTGCTGGGGCGCCAAGCTGAACGAATCTGGAACCGCAGTCACTCTCAAGATGATTCGCCGCCACTGCAGTGATATTATTGTCACTCAACTCATTGTTTAGTGGTGCTTATGAATATCTCCTCCATGACAGTCAGTTATGCCTCTCTTCGCCCAGCGGTTACGGGTACGCCGCCGGTGGAAAAGCTGCAGCAGAATAAAGAGGTGATACTGGCGGCCAGTGCCCGCCAGCAGCAGCAGGCCACCGTGGACGCCTACCTGACCGCGGTCGGTGCCTCTGTCGACGACGGTGGTGAGGTCAAGCAGGCGATGGCGTTTGCCGACAGCGTTCGTCGAGCCGAGACCCTGGCGCAGATCGATCAGCATTACACGCCCAGGCCCTCCGATCCGGTGGCAGAGCACTACTATCCGTCTGAGCCCGTCTCGGGTCAGTACCTGAACGAGAAGGTTTAAATAAGAATTGTTTGCATTCAGTGCCAGTTCGTCGTACAGTGACCACGTCGGCTGGCAATTCCAAACCGACTCTCATCATCTCCTGCACGATCTGTCTTTTCGAAGACCCGACGCCCTCTGACGCACCATCAGGGGGCGTTTGTGTTTTTGCTGTGTCCATACTCTCTGTGCTTCCACGGCTTTTTTGGGTTAACGACCTGGGCGCGATTGGCGGTGGCCAGGCCAAGCGTACTGACACTTCATTTGTAAAAACAACGCACTGTGGAAATGCCGCAGCGAGGTTCGGTTTTTCGGCATTGACCCGAGGGTCGCCACTCCTACAATGAGCCGCCTTTTTTCAGTGGAGACAAACGAGATGAAACAGTGGTTGATGATGGCGTTGGGGTTGACCTTGGCTGCGCCGGTCTGGGCGTCGCCGCGGGTGGGGATTCAACTGGGCAGCGATAACGGCGTTACCGTGCACGCTCAAGGCTGGGATGTGGGGGTCAGCGTCGAGCGCTTCGCGGTCAGTGTCGACCGCCGCATTCCGTCTAACATCAATCCGGCGTTGTATTTTGGTGTCGGTGGCATGATCAGCGACACCGACGATGAGGAGATTGGTCTGCGGCTCAAAGCTGGCCTGGCGACGCAGATCGACCAGGTGGAGCTGTTTGCCGAGCTGGTGCCGGTGTTTTATCCCGGCAAGGATCTGGAGATGGATCTCGACTATGGCGTTGGCCTGCGGATTCGTTTCTAATGAGCGCTGACCCCAAGCATTAACTGGCTGAGGAGCGGCAATGAAGCAATTGGTGGTATTGGACGGACACACCTTGAACCCCGGTGATTTGAGCTGGGAGCCGCTGCGGGCACTGGCCTCGACTCAGGTGCATGAACGAACGCCGGCGTCACAGGTTGTGGCCCGGGCGTCCGCGGCCGAGCTGCTGATGACCAATAAGACGCCGCTGACGGCCTCGACCCTGGCACAGCTGCCGAAGCTCAAATACATCGGCGTGCTGGCCACCGGCGTCAACGTGGTGGATGTGGCGGCTGCCCGCGAGCGTGGCATCGTGGTCACCAATGTGCCTGCCTACGGCCCCGCGTCGGTGGCGCAGATGGCGATGGCGCACCTGCTGCATCACAGCAGCCGGGTCGCCTGGCACCACCAGCGGGTGGCCCGGGGGGACTGGAGCGCCAGCGACGACTTCTGTTTCTACGATGGGCCACTGCAGTCGCTGCAGGGGCAGATTCTGGGGCTGGTGGGCTACGGCGAGATCGCCCGTCGGCTGGCCGCCATGGCGGAGGGCTTTGGCATGCGGGTGGTGTTGACCACGCCCAGCCGCAAAACCGATCTGCCCGAAGGGCGCCGCTGGATGCCGCTGGAGGCGTTATTGCAGTGCGCCGACGTGGTCAGCTTGCACTGCCCGCTGACCGACGACAATCAAGGCATGATCGATGCCCGTCGTCTGGCGCTGATGAAACCCACCGCGATGCTGCTCAACACCGCCCGTGGGCCGCTGGTGAATGAGGCGGATCTGGCCCGGGCCCTGCATCAGGGCACCATCGCCGCCGCCGGCCTGGATGTGCTCAGCAGCGAACCGCCCCGGCCCGACAACCCGTTGCTGTCGGCGCCCAACTGCAGTATTACTCCCCATAATGCCTGGGCCACCCTGCAGGCGCGGCAGAACCTGCTCAATATTGCGGTGGCGAACCTGGCCGCGTTTCTCCAAGGCAAGCCGCAAAACCGGGTCTGAATCCGGGGGGAAAGGCGTGGTGATTGACTCGTTTATCCCTTAAACTTGCCTCTCTTTGGGTCACCCGGCTGGGGTGGCTTAACTCCCTTTTGGCAACCACGGAATTCTTTGGATGTTCCAGGACAACCCGCTGCTGCAGCAGCTCAAAGCACAGATTAAAGAGACCCTGCCCACGGTCGAAGGCCAGGTCAAGGCCACCGAGCGTGGCTTCGGTTTTTTGGAAACTGACAAGGGCGACAGCCACTTTATTCCGCCGGCCTACATGAAGAAAGTGGTCCACGGCGATCGGGTCTCGGCGGTACTGAGAACCGAAAAAGACAAGCCCGTCGCCGAACCGGATCAGTTGCTGGAAGTGGGGTTAGACCGGTTTATCGCTCGAGTGAAGTTCGTCAAAGAGCGGCTCAACGTGGTGCCGGATCACCCATTGATGCGCGAGCCGATGCGGGCCAAGTGCAAGGGCCTCAAGGGCTCTGAGTTGTCCAACGGCGACTACGTGGTGGCCCAGCTGGTGAAGCATCCGCTGCGTCCGGATGAGCCCCATTTTCAGGTGGAGATCACCGAGTTGGTGGCGGCACACAACGATCCCCATGTGCCCTGGTGGGTGGTGTTGGCCAAACACGACCTGGCCAAGGCCGAGCCGGCCGATCCTCAGGGGTGGCAAACCCCGGGCGACAGCCAGCGTCAGGATTTGACCCAGCTGCCGTTTGTGACCATTGATGCCGAGTCCACCAAGGACATGGATGACGCCTTGTATGTGGAGGCTCGGGAGCAGGGCGGCTGGTGGCTGCACGTGGCCATTGCCGATCCGACCGCGTACGTGCAAGCCGGCGACGAAGTCGATGTGGAAGCGCGTAAACGCGGTTTTACCCAATACCTGCCGGGCTTTAATGTGCCGATGCTGCCGCGGCAGCTGGCCGATGAGCTGTGCTCTCTGGTGGAAGGCCAGCAGCGCTACGCGGTGGTGGCGCGGATTCCTGTGGCCAGCGACGGCAGTGCCGGTGACGCCGAGTTTTCACTGGCGACCATCGCTTCCCACGCCAAGCTCGCCTACGACAAGGTCTCGGATCGTCTCGAGGGACAGGAGGGGGCCTGGCAGCCACAGGATGCGGTGATCGCCGAGCAGATCGATTTGTTGCATCAATTGGCTCAGGCACGCATCGATTGGCGCGAACAGCACGCACTGGTGTTCCCGGATCGCCCGGATTACCGCTTCGAGGTGGACGATCAGGGTAACGTGGTCACCATTCATGTGGAGCCACGCCGAATCGCCAACCGCATCGTGGAGGAGACCATGATTCTGGCCAACTCGGCGGCGGCGGCACTGCTGGCGGAACGGGTCGGCGGCGGCGTGTTTAACGTTCACGCCGGCCTGGACAGCGAGCGGGTAGACGCAGCCCGGCAGATGCTGGCGGACAATGGCCTCGAATTCGATGGCGAGCGACTGCAGACTCTGGCTGGCTATTGCGAGTTGCGCCGGGCCCTGGACGCTCAGCCCGACGGCTATCTGGACGCCCGCTTGCGGCGGATGCAGGCGTTCTCCGAGATGGCGGCCACGCCGGGTGCCCACTACGGCATGGGCTTGCAAGGCTACGCCACCTGGACCTCGCCGATCCGCAAGTACGGCGACATGGTTAATCACCGTCTGCTCAAGGCGGTGATTCAGGGCGGCACGCCAGAGTCTCTGCCGGATGCGGCGCTGATTGACCACCTGACGGCGATGCGTAAGTTGCACCGCTTGTGCGAGCGGGACGTGGGTGACTGGCTGTTCGCCCGTTACCTGGCACCGAAGGCCGGCACCGATGAGGTGTTTGTGGGTGAGATCATCGACATCAATCGTGGCGGCGTGCGGCTACGGTTGCAGGAGAACGGCGCGGTGGTGTTCCTGCCGGCGCCCCTGCTGACTGACGACAAGTCCAGGCTGACTCTGGTCGGGGATCAGGGGCTGGCCCAGTTCGACGGTGAGCAGGTGTTCCGCTTGTCCCAGAGCCTTGAGGTGGTGATCCACGAAGTGCGGGTCGCCAATCGCAACATCGTGGTGGCACCGCGGCATAAGCTGGTCTAAGTCGTCGAGACAGAGAAAAACGGGTCGCTGCGGCGACCCGTTTTTGTTGGCGGCGGTTAAATCGGTGACCCCGGCGGCAGCGGCAGCGGCGCCGGGATGGCCCGAATGCTGTCGTCGCCGAGTCCGCGCTTAATCACCTCGGCCAGTTGCCGGTAATGGGCGGCGGCGGTGCTGTCGGAGCGGCGCGCTTTTCGCTGCAGACGGTCGCCAATGTCGGTCAGGGTCGCACTCAGCAGCGCTTGCACCTCCGGGGCGCTGTCGTCGTCGTGGCGGGCGCTCAGCAGGGCATCGACGCTAACGGCGTTGACCCGCATCTGCAGTGCGCCACGGCGGCCTTCGTCAATCCCCTCCAGTAGCGTTGCCTCGGCGAGCGGCTCCAGCAGTTGTGTTAATCCGGGCAGTTCATCGTCGTCGAGGTGCTGTTGCATCAGTCGGTTGAGGCGTGCGGGGGCCAACATCAGGGTCAGGCAATGGCGGGCAGCCACCTCGGCCATCCCCAGGGGATCGCTGATGGGGCCCAGACGCGAGCCGAAGTGCTCGCGGCTGCTTTGGTAGCCGGCGGGGTGGGGCTGAAGGTAGTGGCGCGCCGATTCCGGCAAGGCCAGAGTCGACGGCATCAGGGTAGTGATCAGGGCATCGATGGCCTGTTGCTGGCGCTCAGGGCTGACCCAACGGGGACTCGACGTGCCGTAATCGTAATCCACCCCGGCTATCAGCCTTGCCACAGCCTCGGTCTGGTAGCGATGCAGCAGGTAGGTGGGCACCAGCAGGGTGGTCAGTTCGCTGACGGGCTCGCCGCTCAGCAGCGCTGCGGGATTCAGTTGGGTCAGCGCCAGTTGTCGAATTCGAAGTAACCGCGACAGCTCGGCGATGGGGTCCTGGCCGTTGTCCCACAGGTTGGCGGCCGGATGGGCGCTGCCCGGGGCCCGGGCATCGGCGTCACTGAGGTACAGCAGCCCCTGCTCGGTGGCCTGGGCGGCCAGGCTGTGCTGACGGCTGGGGTTGCCGTAACCAAAACGGATGGCGTGGTAGTCCCACTCCCCCAGCCCGGTATCGTAGGCGCCGGCCAGCTGCACGCGATCGTTTTCCAGTCTCAGCTTCGGATGGGGGTAATCCATCACCGAACCGTGGCCGCTGGCAGAGCCGGCAAAGTTGTGGGCCAGTCCCAGGGTGTGGCCGACCTCGTGGGCCGCCAGTTGCCGAAGCCTGGCCAGGGCAAACTGCTGGGCATCGGCGAACGCTTGTTGCCGGTCAGGCCAGCCGGCACTGAGGGCGCGGGCGATGCGATCGTCCTGGCGTACCCGCAGCGACCCCAGGGTCACATGGCCTTTGAGGATTTCACCGCTGCGGGGATCGAGGATGGCGTCACCAAAGGACCAGCCGCGACTGGCGCGATGAACCCACTGAATGACGTTGTAGCGCATGTCCTGGGGATCGGCATCCTCGGGCAGCATCCGCACTTCGAAGGCATCCAGGAAGCCCGCTTGCTCGAACGCCTTGCGCCACCATTCCGCGCCGTCCAACAGGGCGGTGCGCATCGGCTCGGGCACGGCATTGTCCAGGTAGTAGACGATGGGGCTGGCGACCGCCGACGGCGCTGCGCCAGGTGTCAGTTTCTGCAACCGGTGCCTGGGCTGCCAGCGCACCTGCAGCGGTTGCGACAGTGGTTGGCTGTAATCATTGAACTGGTAAGCAAAAAAGCCGGACTGCGGGTGGAACGGCACCGGGGTCATCGGTGTTTCGGGCAGACGGATAAAGGAGAACCGCACCTTCAGAGACAACCGGGAAGGATCGGCGGCAACCCGCTGCAGCTCTGGTCCGCCCTGATCTCCGGTGAAGCTGACCTGAATGTCGATGTCGCTGTTATCGACAAACCCCTTGATGCCCTGATCGGCGACGAAACTCAGTGACGGTTGCAGTTGAAACTGGCCCTGCTCGGTGGCTCTCAGGCGCTCGGCGATGCCGTGCAGATCCTGTTGCAGCAACGGGTCTAGCGATGCTTGGCCGTTTTGGTCCAGGCGGCCCCGCCACAGAATGGTTTCGGCAAAGGCGTGTTTGACCGCTTGGGTTTCGGCGGCCGAATTCGAGTCGGCGCGAAATCCACTGTTGAGCTGACGCAGCACCAGGGCGGCGCCGTGGCGCTCAAACTGCACCAGCCGTTGACTGCCCAGCTGGCCCCGATCCAGGCCGACGTCGTTGGAGCCCAGCCCGCCAGGCAAACTGGTGACCAGCAGCAGCGGCGTGTCCAGGGGCGGCTCGGTCAGCATCACTTCGCCGTTGTCGCTCAGGCTCAGAGTCAGGAAGGTCGGGGCCGGCTCGGCGTGAACCGGCCACAGTAACAGCAGCGCCACCACAGAAAGCAGGCGGCGCACCAGCAGGGAGGGCATGGCGCATCCTTGTCGCAATGGGGGTAAGCCCCGGAGTTTTCTCCAGTCTATGTGTCTTTGCCGGTGGGCTCAACCTGTGGCAGCACTGGCCCGACTCGTCGCCACAGATGCACAGAGACGCCGAGGCCGATGCTCAGCAACAGCAACTGCACCGGCAGCAGCGGCGCCAGGGTGATCGCCAGCCCCATGCCCAACCACAGGCTGATCAGGGTCAGGGTTAACTGCCTGGGGCTTACCGGACGCCGATTGAGGTAGGCGTCCAAAGGCGGACCGAGCCAGGGGTGGGTCAGCAACCAGCGTTGACAGCCAGGGTGAGCTTTGCCCAGGCACAGGCTGGCGAGCAGCAGAAACGGCACCGTCGGCAGCAACGGCAGCACCATGCCGATGACGCCAGCCACTACCGACAGGGCGCCGGGGATCAGCCACCAGACGTTGAGGCGGACGGGCTCCAGCGCCTGGGACAGGGCGGGGTTGATGGTCTCGTCGAGCTCGGCAACCTGCTGATTACTCCTGTGCATCATTTGCGCAACACTCCTTGATCCGGATCATGGGGAGGCGGTCAGGCATGGGGTAGGGTAGAAGCCGTATTCACACGTATTACAAGGAGTTTCCCATGTCTCATTGGTTTAACTTGATCATGGACAGCCCCATCGGCTGGATGTCGATGTTGGTGATACTGGCGACCTGTGGCATCGTCGGCTACATCGGTTGGATGTTTTGGAAGAAGTCGGCCCTACCTGGCCAATGACCAGTTAATGATAATTATTCTCATTTTGGGCCGGGCTTCAAGCCGGTGATTGAGGCTAAGTGGGGGAGTGTGAACCGGGTCACGTTGTTAGTCGTGCAGACGGGGCAGCCTGGCAAGATGCACCGATACCGCTAAGCCGATGCCGGCCAGCAGCAGTTTTACCGCCAGCACCGGGGCCAGATAGATGGCGATCCCCATGCCAAACCAGATGCTGGCGATGCTGCCCCACAATTGACGCCGGGTCATCCCTTTCCGTTCCAGGTAGTTGCGCAGCACCGGCCCCAGCAGCCGGTGATTGAACAGCCACGCCTGCATTCGGGCCGATGAGCGGCTGAAACAGGCGGCGGCCAACAGCAGGAAGGGCACCGTTGGCAGCAGCGGCAAAAACATCCCCGCCAACCCCAGGGCGGCACAGAGGCTGCCCAGCCCGATCAGCAGGTAACGGGTCAGCGGGCGGCGCCGGTAGGTTTTGACCTTGGCCGGCGGCTCGATGGGGGCATTACTCATGTCTCGACGCCCTCACCCAGCCAGTGTTTCACGGTGGCGAACAGTTCCGGCAGGATAATGGGCTTGGTAATGTGGTCGTTCATGCCGGCGGCCAGACTCTTTTCGCGATCGCCACTCATGGCGTGGGCGGTCATGGCGATGATCGGCAACTGCTGTTCGTTGGCAAATTCGCGAATGGTGCGACAGGCGGTCAGGCCATCCATCACCGGCATCTGAATGTCCATCAGCACCAGATCGAACTCCTGCTCCTTGACCAGATCCACCGCGACCTGGCCATTTTCCGCGACGCTGACCTGATAGCCGGCGCTCTTGAGCAGTTCGGTGGCCACTTGCTGGTTGATGAGGTTGTCCTCCACCAGCAGGATGTGGGCCTGCTGAGCCGGGGCATCCTGCTCTGGGGTGATGTCCGGAGTCGACTCGATGTTGTCGTTGGAGAAGTTGCTGATCAGCACATCAAACAGCTTCGAGGCGTTGAATGGCTTTTGCATCACCGCCTGAATCTTTCCTTGCTGCACCTGATCCGACAGCGAGCTGCCGGTAAAGGCGGTCATGATCAGAATCACCGGTCGCCGCTCCAGGGTGCCGTCGGCCACCAGTCGGTCGATCTGGTTCACCACTTCGATGCCATCCATGTCCGGCATCATCCAATCCAGCAGCACCAGTTCCGGTTTGGATTGCTTGATGGCGGTGACCGCTTCCTGGCCGTTCTGGGCCAGATCGACGTGGAACTGGAAGTCCCGTAGGTAGGTGGAGTAGATCTGCAGCGCGGTGCTGTTGTCGTCCACCACCAGCGCGGTGAGCTGATTGCCGTGGGGGGAGATCAGCTGGGTCTTCTGCGGTGGTTGCTCGACCCGCTTGGCGTCGATGGTAAAGCTGAAGGTGGAGCCCTCGCCGGGAACGCTGTGCACACTCAGATCGCCGCCCATCAGGTTGACCAGGTGCTTGCTGATGGACAGCCCCAGGCCGGTGCCGCCAAAGCGGCGGGTGGTGGAGCCATCGGCCTGGTTGAAGGCATCGAACAGGAACTTCTGTTTGTCCTCGTCGATGCCGATGCCGGTATCGCGGACCCAGAACTTGAGGCGGATGCGGCCGTTGTGCTCCTTGAGATCTTCACACCCCAGCTCCACTTCGCCGTGGTCGGTGAATTTGACGGCGTTGGACAGCAGGTTGATCAGCACCTGCCCCAGACGCAGGGGGTCGCCAATCAGGTGCAGGTTGGCACTGACCGAGGAGTACAGCTGCAGATCGACCTGTTTCTCTTGTGCCTTGAGCGAGTTGAGGCTGACGGCATGTTCCAGCACCTTATCGAGGCTGAAGCGGGTTTGTTCCAGCTCCAGCTTACCGGCTTCGATCTTGGAGAAATCGAGGATGTCATTGATGATCCGCAGCAGCGACTCGGCGCTGTAACGGGCCTTCTCCAGGTAGTCTTTCTGTTTGGCGGTCAGCTCGGTGCGCAGGGCCAGGTGCATCATGCCGATGATGGCGTTCATCGGCGTGCGGATCTCGTGGCTCATGTTGGCCAGGAATTCGCTCTTGGTGACGTTGGCCAGTTCGGCGTCCTGTTTGGCCTCCAGCAGGATTACTTCGTTGTCTTTCTGCTGGGTAATGTCTTTGTGGGTGCCGAGCAGTCGAATTGGCTCGCCTTCGTCGTCACGCTCCACCAGTCGACCCCGGGACAGAATCCAGCGGTAGTGGCCGTCTTTGCCCTTCATGCGGAACTCGATGTTGAACGGGGTGCTGGAGTCATCCAGGTAGGCGTCGATGTAGCTCTCCACCCGCTGCCGGTCGTCCGGGTGCATCAGCCGGTAGTAGGTTTCGATCAGCAGTGGGAATTCGCCGGACTCGTAGCCCAGCATGGTGTAGTAGGCCGGGTTACAGATCAGCTGGTTGGCATCCAGGTACCAATCCCAGACGCCGTCCTCCACCGAGTCCATGGCCAGGTGGTAGCGCTCTTCCGACTGTTTCAGCTTCTCCTGCTGTTCCGATTCACGGGTGATGTCGCGCCACACCCCAATCAGCCCCAGCAGTTCGCCGCGGCCGTTGTAGAACGGCAGTTTCAGGGTGTCGTACAGCACCGCCCGACCGTTGTATTCGTTCTTCTCGCGGTAGCGCAGCGGCACTCGGTCGCGCAGTACCTGGGCGTCCTCCTCCGCCAGTTGCCGGCCTTTCTCGCCGTCGAGGATGTCGGTGACCGACAGCCCCAGCAATTCGCTCTCCTGGTGGCCGAACAGGGTCTCGGCAGAGCGGTTGCAGCCGAGGAAGCGGCCGTCCACGTCCTTGAACATGATCGCTTCCGGCATGGCGTCGATGAGCGAGCGCATCAGCGAGAAGTCACGCTCACGGCGTTCATTGGCTTCGCGCAGGCGGGCGGTGCGCTTGGCCACCAGTTTGTCCAGGCGCCGATTCTGGGCCGCCAGGTGCTGGGTGTATTGCTGATTCTCTTCAAAGGTGCGGGAGATCAGCTGGAACCAGGGCTCCCAGCCTTCGAGGATCCGCTTCGGCGGCGGTGTCGGTTGGTTGGCGCAGTCTTCCAGGTGGTTGAGCAGCTTGGAGGCCGGGCTGACGAAGGCGCGGCGGGTCAGCCAGTGGACCACGGTCACCAGCAGCGACAGGGCGATGATCACCATCAGGAAGGTGGATTCCAGTTTCTCCCAGGCATCGGCCACCACCTCCTGCTCTGGCTGCAGATACAGCAGCGACCAGGGGGCGTTGGTGAGCTTGATGGCGCGCACGTAGTAGCCGTTGATCAGCTTGGCGTCGGTGTCGTCCAGCAGCCGCTCCAACGGCACGTTGTGCAGTTGCGCTGGAATGCGCTGGCTCAGGTGATAGGTGCGCGGCAATTCATCCAGGTGCATGTCCGGGTAGGACAACACGTTGTTGGCCCGGTCCAGCAGCAGCACCGTGCCCGGAAGATCGAAGTAGCGCTCAATCTGCTCGGTCAGGGTCGACAGCCTCAGCTCCATGTAGATGGCGGCCAGGAAGGTGTCACCCACGTACACCGGAATGCCGACGGTGGTGGCCAGCTTGTCTTCGGCGTTGCGGTGGGCGTCGGACCAGAACACTTTGCGCTCCGGGTTGTTCTCCGGCTTGGCCATGTCAAACAGCGGGCTCTGCAACATCTGCGGCTCGAACTGATGCTCGGGGCCGGGCCAGGGGTAGATGGACATCATCTGCTGAGTCGACAGGTAGTAGATGCTGGCGCTCTTGGGGGCCATCTGTTTGGTCACCGGCAGGCTCAGGGACATCTGGTACAGGGTGTCGAGTTCGCGGTAGAACAGTTCCGAGCGCCCCTCCAATTGGCCCTTACCTGAGATGAAGCCTTTTTCGGCAAAGGTGTTGCGGGCGTTGCGGTAATCCGGGCGCAGCGAGAAACGGTCGCCTTCGCTGACAAACTGGTGCCGAACCTGCAGCTGGGTCATGGAGGCGGCGTCGCTGTTGCGCATGTGGATGGCGGTAAACTCCTGCAGCGCTTGCACCGCCCGTATGCTGGCGTCCAGCAGCAACTCCACCTGATGGGAGTGCTGGGTGACCTGCTCCACTTTTTCGATCAACAGCTGCTGTTTCTGCTTGGTGAACACCATGGCGGCCACCACCAGCGACAGGATCACCACCCCGAGGTAGGTATAGAAAACCGCTTTGTTGTAGTTGTTGAGAATGGGTGTCTTCACAGTGTGCAACTCATGCCCGGCGCCATAATCGAACGGTCAGTGTACCAAAGCTTTGGTCCAGTTGGGATTCTGTGGTGAGATTAGCGCCTGTCCCGTTCAGGAACAGGCGCGGGGATCAGAGTTCGTTTTCGGCGAACTTGGCCAGACGGGAGCGAACCACGCCATTGAGGTAGACGTTGGCACTGCCTTCGAAGTTCTTAAAGCGCTCCACCACGTAGGTGAGGCCGGAGGTGACGGCGGTGAGGTAGTTGGAATCGATCTGCGCCAGGTTACCGGAGCAGACCAGCTTGGTGCCTTCGCCCATGCGGGTAATGATGGTTTTCAGTTGCGAAGGCGTTAGGTTCTGGCACTCGTCCAGCAGCACAAAGGCATTCTGAATCGAGCGGCCGCGCATAAAGTTGATGGACTTAAACTGGATGTTGGCCTTGTCCATGATGTACTGCAGGCTGCCGGCGGGACTTTCGTCCTGCTTGTGCAACACCTCCAGGGTGTCGGTGACCGCCGCCAGCCAGGGGGCCATCTTCTCCTCCTCGGTGCCGGGCAGGAAGCCGATGGACTCGGCGATCTCCGGCGTATTGCGGGTGACGATGACCTTATCGTAACGGCGTTGTTCCACCACCTGCTCCAGGGCGGCCGCCAGCGACAGCAGGGTCTTGCCCGATCCCGCCGGGCCGGTGAGAATTACCATGTCGATGCTGGGGTCCAGCAACGCCTGCAGCGCCATGCCCTGATAGACGTTCTTAGGGTTGATGCCCCAGGCGTGGTAGCCCATCAGCCGTTCCTGGCCCAGGTCCCGCAGCAGTACCTGCTGGTCATTGACCTCCTTGACCTGGCCGCAGAACAGCTTGCTGTCGTCGATGAGGTACTGGTTGATGTAAAGCGACTCCTCCGCCAACTCGTTGCGGGCCAGGGTGTGGTAGACCTCGCGGCCGCGCTGTTCGCTGCTGACCTCCTTAACCTGGTCCCATAGGTTGCCCTCCAGTTCGGCAAAGCCCTTGGCCAGAAACTGGATGTCGTCCACCAGTTGATCGGTGCGGTAGTCCTCCACCTTTTTTAACCCGGCGCCCTTGGCTTTGAGGCGCATGTTGATGTCTTTGGTGACCAGCACAATCTCATCGTCGCTCTGCTGCTGCAGGTACAGGGCCGAGTTGATGATCAGGTTGTCGTTGTTGTCACCGGGCAGGGCCACCGGATTGGCAAACTGAATCTGGTGGTCGGGAAAAATCGACAGGGTGCCCAACTCGTCGTCGGGGGCGTTGGGGTGGTTGAGCAGTACCCCTTGAAGGATCTCCTCCGGTGAGGCATCCACCAGGCAGTCTTCGAGGGTGCGGATGGCAACGCGGGCGTCGCGGCTGACGTCTTTACGGCGGTCTTTTATCTGATCGAGTTCTTCAAGGACGGTCATGGGAATGACCACATCGTGCTCCTGAAAGGAGTAGATGGCGAGAGGTTCGTGCAGTAACACGTTGGTATCCAGCACAAAGCGTTTTTTCTTATCCCTAACCATGGCACCTCCACTATGCTTTATGGATTTAAGGCAAGGTTCTATAGCGATTAAGCGTTGCGCGTGCTTCAGTTCTACCATGGCAGAAGGCGGCGACTTTGGCTAGCACAAATTGAGGATGAATCACTGCCGCAGTTCCGGTAACATACGCCACCTTTTCAGCCTTCTAGCCCATATTAGGAGTCGTTTAGTCGATGTCATTTTCTCTCGGACAACGTTGGATCAGCGATGCTGAATCCGACCTGGGACTGGGTACCGTAGTCGCCGTCGAAGGACGGATGGTATCCGTACTGTTTCCCGCCACCGGAGACAACCGGATGTTTGCGCGGGAAGATGCCCCGCTGACTCGAGTGATTTTCAACCAGGGAGACACCATCACCAGCCACGAGGGCTGGACCCTGGAAGTGGACGCGATACACGAACAGGACGGACTGGTCAGTTACGAAGGCGTCCGCAGTGATACCAATGAGGTGGGGCTGCTGCGGGAAACCATGCTCGACCACCAGATTCGTTTCAATAAGCCGCAGGATCGCCTGTTTGCTGGTCAGATCGATCGCATGGAGTACTTCGTTACCCGTTACCTGTGCCAGCGACAGCGCTTCGGCATGCTGAAAAACCCGCTGCGCGCCCTGCAGGGCCCGCGGGCCGGCCTGATCCCTCACCAGCTGTTTATTGCCAATGAAGTGGGCAACCGCCACGCGCCACGGGTGCTGCTGGCGGATGAAGTGGGCCTGGGTAAGACCATCGAGGCCGGCCACATCATTCATCAGCAATTGCTGTCCGGCAAGGCGGAGCGGATTCTGATCCTGGTGCCGGAAACGCTGCAGCACCAATGGCTGGTGGAGATGCTGCGCCGTTTCAACCTGCGTTTTTCGCTGTTCGATGAGGAGCGCTGCATCGAGGCGCTGGCCGACTGTGACAACCCGTTTGAAACCGAACAACTGGTGATCTGCTCCCTGGACCTGCTGCGCAAGAAAAAGCGCCTGGACCAGGCCAAGGACGCCCCCTGGGATCTGCTGGTGGTGGACGAAGCTCATCACCTGGAGTGGAGTGAAGCGGCCCCGAGCCGCGCCTATCAGGTGGTGGAGACTCTGGCCCAGGAGATCGCCGGGGTGCTGCTGTTGACCGCAACCCCGGATCAGCTCGGCCACCAGAGCCACTTCGCCCGCCTGCGTTTGCTGGATCCGGACCGATTCTACGATTATGACGCCTTCCTCGAGGAGGAGACCAGTTACCAGCAGGTGGCGACCGCCGCCGACGCGCTGCTGGCGGAGCGGCCGTTGAGCGATGACGAACAGCAGGCGCTGGTGGCGCTGCTGGCGGAAAGCGACATCAGCGATGCCCTGAGTCGAATTCAGTCTGGCGACGAGGACCAGCGTCAGCTGGCCTGCCAGGAACTGGTGCGGGAACTGCTGGACCGCCACGGCACCAGTCGGGTGCTGTTCCGCAACACCCGTAGCGGCGTCAGTGGCTTCTGCGGCCGTGAGCTGCACACCTACCCGATGCCCTTGCCCAAGCAATACGCCACCGCCATGCGGGTCAACAGCATGCTCGGCGGCACTCAGAGCACCGACATCAAACTGATGAACCAGCTGTACCCTGAAAAGTTGTACCAGGAGTTTGAAGGCGAGAGCGGTAACGCCAGTTGGTGGCAGTTTGATCCCCGGGTCGACTGGATGATGGAGTTCCTGAAAGCCAACCGCAGCAAGAAGGTGCTGGTGATCGCCTCCAAGGCCCACACCGCTTTGCAGCTGGAAGAGGCCCTGCGTACCCGTGAAGGGATTCTGGCGTCGGTGTTCCACGAAGGGATGTCGATCCTGGAGCGGGACAAGGCGGCGGCGTTCTTCGCCCAGCAGGAGGGCGGTGCCCAGGTGCTGATCTGTTCCGAGATCGGTTCCGAAGGCCGTAACTTCCAGTTTGCCCACCACCTGGTGATGTTCGATCTGCCGCTGAACCCGGACCTGCTGGAGCAGCGCATCGGCCGCCTGGATCGCATCGGCCAGACCCAAACGGTGCAGATTCATGTGCCGCTGCTGGAGGGCACGGCGCAGCAGCCGCTGCTGCGTTGGTACCACGAAGGGATGAACGCCTTTACCCACACCTGCCCGTCTGGCCACCTGATCCACAGTGAATTTGCCGATCAGGTGCGCAGTGAGCTGGCGGGGGAAACCGATGCCGGCGCCCTGGAGACGCTGATCGAGACCACCGCGGCTCGCAACGCCGAACACCAGGCCAAGGCGGAAGCCGGTCGGGATAAGCTGCTGGAGCTCAACTCCAACGGCGGTCAGCAGGCGGCACAGTTGGTGACGGCCCTGGAGCAGGCCGACGACGACACTGACTTCATCAGCTTTATGCTGAAGCTGTGGGACGTGATTGGGGTGTCTCAAGAGGACAAGGGGGAAAACGCGGTGGTGCTCAAGCCCACCGAGCACATGCTGTTCCCCAGCTACCCGGGACTGTCGGAAGAGGGCGCCTCGGTGACCTTCGATCGTGACACCGCCCTGTCGCGAGAAGATTTCCAGTTCCTGACTCCGGCGCACCCCTTGGTGGCGTCCGGCATCGACCTGGTGACCAGCGGCGATACCGGCAGCACCTCGGTGGCACTGCTGAAGAACAAGGCGCTGCCGGCAGGCACCCTGTTCCTGGAGATGATCTTCAAGGTCGAAGCCATCGCCCCGTCCGAGGTGCAGATCGGTCGCTTCCTGCCTCCGACGCCGGTGCGGGTGTTGATGGATAAGAGCGGCAAGGACCTGGCGCCCAACGTCACTTTCGACAGCTTCAACCGTCAGCTGATGCCGGTGAACCGCCATACCGCCAGCAAGCTGGTCAATGCCAGCCAGCCGGTGTTGCATCCGCTGCTCAAGCAGGGCGATGACTACGCCCAGGCGCAGATGACCGAACTGGTGGCCCAGGCTCAGAGTGAGATGGAGCAGCAACTGGGGGCCGAACTGGCCCGTCTGGAAGCGTTGAAAGCGGTCAACCCCAACATTCGTTCGTCGGAGCTGGATGCGGTGCGTGAGCAGATCAGCATGGTGACCGCCCATCTGCAGCGGGCGCAGCTGGAGCTGGATGCGGTACGGATGATCGTGGTGACGCCGGAATAGGCAATTTGGCTCAGCAAAAAGGCGACCCTCGGGTCGCCTTTTTTATGGCTCGGCGTTTAGGGTCAGTCCTGGCGGGAGTTGATCACTTCTCCTTCGATGATCACCCCTGAGGCATGGTCGACATCGGTATCCCGGGCACTCTGAGTGCGGCCCGGGCGGCGGTAACGCCAGGCGGTGTTCATGGCCCAGAACGCCAGGCTGCTCAGCAGCACCAGCGGCAGCATCAACAGCAGCAGCGGCACCATTAACAGCAGCAGAATCAGACCGGCACCAGAAGGTTTAATGATCCGGAATCGATGCTGCCAACCTGCAATGCCACTGGAAAACTGATTCATAATTGGCCCTTAAGTTACCTAGTCGATGGGGGAATGCGGCGCCGCTAAAGTCACGGGTATCACCATCCATTTTATCTGTACTTAGGGCTTTGACAAGGAAAGAACGATTAAGTTTGCAACACTTTACCTCCAACAGGGGCGTCGGTCAGCCCGGGTTCAGCGAGGCCATGGTGGTGGAAAATTGGCGATAGCAACTTGGGTCAGGCCCCGGGGCAGTGATACATTGGCGCCACCGACGCTGCCGATGCCTGAATATGATTGCCCGTTTACTGTTGTCCCTGTTGTTGTTTTGTGGCCTGACTCAGGCCGGTGAGCCCAATCTGTATCCCAGCAACCTGGCGGGGGTGCGGGCCGAAGTGGTGTTGGTGGAGCCCCAGCGAGGCAGCCCCTACCCGGGTCTGGCCCAGGCGCTGATCGCCCAGTTGCCGGATCTGGGTTGGCAGGTGCGGCTGGTGCCGACCCTGCCCGAGGATCCCAGTGAGGTGCTGGGTGGCGACACCGTCTGGCTGGCCCAGGGGGAGGTGGTGGGCACCCTGGCAGCCAAATTGGCGGACGGCAAACTGGAGCCGCCATTGGCGCTGGTCAGCATTGGCGGGTTTCAGTGGCCGCAGCAGGACGTTCCCACCCTGGCGGCCCGACTGGTGATGCAGCCGTCGCCGGTGCTGGATGTGATCTCGGACTGGGATCATCCGCTATCCTTAGCGGGGCAGAAACAGCGTGCCATCGAAGCCAGTCGCAGTAACAAACGCAACTATCGGCAGTGGCGCAACTACCTGGATTACCAGCAGGTGGACGACCATCAGGAGCTGATCACCCGCATCCATGGCTGGCTGAGTCGACAATTGCGTTAACCGGGCCTCTATTGTCTTGATGTGGCTGATGAATGCGCCTACAATCGGCGCGCCTAATTATTTGAGTAAATCAAAAATGGACCCAAGCCCGAGTAGTCCCAGTTGGGACGAAACGAAAACCATAACTTACAATCTGTTTGACGGCCACGAAGTCCACTTCTCATAGGGATACTCTCCCTCCCTGCCTGCTTCGTAGCCAGCCTTTGGAGACGAAGCATGCAAAAAGACACCCTTTTTGCCACCTTAGAGCACGCCATGATTGCCGGCGACAAGCAGTCCGCCCGGGCGACGCTGGAACTGGCTCATGCCGCCGACATTGCGGCGGCGATCTGCGAATTTACCGCCGAACAGGCGGCCCGGTTCCTGTCGATGCTGTCGCTGCCGGATCACGCCAACCTGTTTGGCTACCTGGAGCCACTGGCTCAGGCGGAGATCGCCCGCACCATGAATCGCAACGATCTGGCGGCGCTGTTTTCCCAGATGGAAGCGGACGAACGGGCGGATCTGTTCAACCGCCTGTCTGAAGAAGACCAGCACACCCTGTTGCCCGGCCTGGCCCAGGCGGAGCGGGAGGACGTTCGCCGTCTTGCCAGCTACCCGGAAGAGACCGCTGGCGCCCTGATGACCTCGGATTACGCCACCCTCAAGGGCCACTGGCCGGTGCGTAAGGCGTTGAAACGACTGCGACTGGAAGCGCCGGACAAGGAAACCATCTACCAGACTTACGTTATCGATGCCGATCGCAAACTGCTGGGCACGGTGTCGCTGCGGGAGTTGATTCTGGCCAACCCGGATCGCCTTATCGATGACCTGATGCGTACCGGCGTGGTGCACGCCCGGGTCGATGAAGACCAGGAAGAGGTGACCCAGAAGATTCGTCACTATGACCTGCTGGCCCTGCCGGTACTGGACGGTGACGATCGGCTGGTGGGCATCGTGACCTACGATGACGCCATGGACGCGGCGGTGGAAGAAGCTACCGAGGATGCGCAGAAGAGTGCATCGGTGGCCAAGCTGGACGCCCCCATGAACCAGGTCACCGGCTGGGAGTTGTACCGTAAGCGGGTGTTCTGGCTGGTACTGCTGGTGTTCGGTAGCCTGTTGTCCGGGGCCGGCATCGCCTATTTCGAAGACACCATCGCCAAGTACGTGGCGCTGGTGTTCTTTATGCCGCTGCTGGTGGGCAGTGGCGGTAACGCCGGTTCGCAGTCGGCGGCCCTGATGGTGCGAGCCCTGGCCACCGGTGAGGTGGACATGAAGGACTGGGCCAAGGTACTGGGGCGGGAGTTCCTGGTGGCCGGTGCCCTGGGGCTGACCATGGCGGTGGCGGTGTTCGCCCTCGGCTGGTTCCGCGGCGGCGCCGAGATTGCGCTGGTGGTGGCGTTTGCCATGGTGTCGGTGGTGATGGCCGGCTCCCTCATCGGCCTGTGTCTGCCGTTTATCCTCAGCCGGGTAAAACTGGACCCGGCCACCGCCTCCGGGCCGCTGGTAACCACCATTGTCGATGCCACCGGGGTGCTGATCTACTTTAGCTTTGCCACCATGATTCTCGATCTCTAAGCCGGCTTGCCCCGCACAGAAGAACGCGCCCGATGGCGCGTTTTTTTATGCCTTGGGCTGTCGCAGCCGAGCCAGGGTGGTGCGCGGCGGCGTCAGGTAGTGCACCGGATGACGTGGCCGGGGCACGAAGTGGCGGGTGTTCTTATAGGGCAGCTTCATAAAGCCGGAGATCCCCTGTTCCTGGATCTGGCTGACCTGGGCCAGGATCCGCTGCAGGCACTGGCTGAACTCCTGTTGCCGCTGCGGATCCAGCAGTTTCAGGTAGCTGTGCAGTTTCAGGTGAGTGGGCAGCACTTCGAAGATGATGCAGCCGGTGTGGTGAATGTCGTTGAGGCGCCCCAGTTCGGCCATGATGCCGGCGGGCAGGGACAGGTTTTCGTCCGGGTCGCGGCCATCTTCGAAGTAGCTGTGCAGCCGGGTTTTGTCCTCCAGCTCCGGCACCTCGGCCACCTCAAACGGGATCGCCTGCTCCGGCGCTGGCTGAAACGGCAAGCGGTCGTTGTCCCGCTCGATGTGCAGGGTATCGCGGGCGTTAAAGAAGCAGGCTTTGAACACCCCATGATGGGGAATCGACTGGGCCAGCCGCACCAGGTTGTTGACCGCATGGGCAAAGGGGGCCCTTAAGGTTGGGTCAAACAGGTTGAGGCTGGAGTCGATGGCGACCCCGCCGCCGTGCCAGTGCAGCGCCAGCCCGCCCAGGATTGGAAACTCGCCCAGGCGCCCTACGGCGGTGACAAACGCCTTTTCGCAGTCGCCCATGCCCACCAGGTAATCGCGGTAGTAGCGGTCGATCTGCAGATCGCCGCTGGGGGCCCGGCTGCCGGGGCTCAGGTGTTGCTGCAGAAACGATTTGCGCGAACTGTAGGCGACGGTATCGATGGCGTGACCGAACTGGTGTACCCACACCGGCAGTTGCGCAGTGATGGCAGGCTCGGCCTGCGACGGCGGCTGCCAGGCCGGGCCCCGGGTCAGGCGGTCGATGAAATGGTCGCCGCCCTGGCGCTGGCGAATGGGGTCGTCGCTGAGCATGGCATCCAGGGTGTCTGCCAGGGCCTTGGGCAACCCCAGGCTGGCGGCGGGCAACACGCTGTTGCCGAAGCGGGCCGGCAGTCCCGAGGCCAGCGAGTAGAGGGTGCCGGCCACCCCCTGTTCATCGAACCGCGGCGACGAGCTGTTGCCCGCCAACTGCTCGGCACCGATGAAGTAGAGATCGCCCATGCGAGCGTTGCTGCGCAGCGGCTCGCCGCCCACCCCCAGGCCGGTCTGAGCGATGGGCTCGCCGCTGGCGTCCTGTTGGGCAAACACCGCCGAGCCCCAGTCGATCAGCGACAGGTGATGGTTGCTGGGATCAAACACCAGGTTGGAGGGCTTGATGTCGCCATGGACGATGGGGCGGGGCAGATCCTGCCTCAGGTAGCGCAGCAGTTGCGCCAGTTGCTGGGCGATGGGGGCCAGCCAGCTCAGGGGCAGGGGGCCACAGCGCAGGGCCAGCTGGGCCAGATCCCGACCCGGGGCCAGGGTCATCACCATGATCCCCTGCAGTTTCAGCTGCTGGTAGCGGATCAGCTTGGGAATGTTGGGGTGGTCGACCTGCTCCAGCATCCAGGCTTCCTCCTCCAGCCGCGCCTGCAGATGGGCGGGCAGGGTGATGCGAGAGAATTTAAACACCTGTTCCTGGCCATTGGGGTGGCGACCGGCAAAGACGAAGCCATACACCCCCTTGCCGACGAAGCGGATGTGGCGGTAGCCGAGTCGGGCCAGCTGCTTTTCACACAGCCGTAACCACTGCTTCAGCTTCTGGGCATCGTGGTGACCAAGAAGATAAATCGACTGTTCTTCGGCGATGTAAAATTGCTGTAACGGCGCCGTGTCTGCCATGGAACTCCCTGTTTTACTGGCCATCGTGACGATTTGTCCGATTAAGTTACGCTTTTCTTCCCTGTTCAGCTTTGTAACCGCCACATAGAAGCGTTCACTTCTTTGATCGAAATCAATGGATTCGAGTTCGATTGTGTGATGATTGGATCCGCATTGTAACACGGGAGGGCTAGAGATGGCCGACGTTGCAGCCGCGCCCAAAGTCGCCGAGCTGATTGAATTGTTAAAATATCCGCGCAACAAAATGCGGGATAATATGGATGTGCGTTTTTGTCCTCACGCGGTGTTTTATAACCCGGTGGACGAACGCTGCATCTACTGTCACCAGGGTATGGAATGCAAATGGCTGAACCATAACGACGAGCTGGTGGCCAACGAAACCAAACCCCTGAAAGCGTTCCGCCGTGAACTGACTCAGGCCTGTGACTATGTCGAAGCCCAGTTGACCCCGGCACACCTGTCTCGCCGAGCCTGCAGTTGCGACAACTGCAAGTGGCTGGAGAAGGTTCGCATCGTATTGGATCAGGAGTGGTAGTGTACAACCGCTGACAGAGCCGTTAAGGTGCCAGGCTTGTTTCTAGCAGGATTGGCAAAAAAATGGACGCAGCATTTTGGCACGATAAGTGGGACCGCCAGCTTATCGGCTTTCATCAGGACGACATAAATCCCTTTCTAAAACGCCACTGGCCCGCGATTTCTCATTCGCCGGGCCGGGTTTTGGTGCCCCTGTGCGGCAAGTCGCTGGACATGGTCTGGCTGGCGTCGCTGGGCGACGACATCGTCGGCAGCGAACTCAGTGAATCGGCGGTGCGCAGCTTCTTTAACGAACAACAGCTCGAGCCCGTCTCCGACACTCACGGCGAGCTGACTCGTTTCTGCGACGGCCCGTTCGAGCTGTGGCGGGGCGACCTGTTTGCCCTTAGCCCTGAGCACATCAAACCGGTGACCGCCTTCTACGATCGCGCCGCCCTCATCGCCTTGCCGGAACCGATGCGGCAACGTTACTGGCAGCACCTGGCCAGCCTGCTGCCCGCCGGCACCCCCGGATTGCTGATCACCCTGGATTACCCGCAGCAGCAGTTGTCCGGCCCGCCGTTCAGCGTGACCGAGTCCTGGGTGCGACAGCACAGCGAGGGCCTGTTTGAGGTGGAGTTGCTGGAGCGCAGCGACGTGCTGGCGGACAACCCCAGGTTCGTGAAAAAGCAGGTGGCGAGTCTGGACGAATTGGTGTTCAAGCTGACCCGGCTGTAAGCCGGGCCAGCGTGCTGTCGTGGCTACGCCAGCGACAGCAGGAACGGGATCAGTACCGGGCTGGCCAGGCTCAGCAGGAAGCCGGACACAATGGCCACCGGCACCACCGGGGCGCCGCCGGTTTGCTGCAGCACCGGCAGGGTGAAGTCCATGGCGGTGGCACCGCCGTAGCCGATGGCCGACGCCGGCGAGCGGCGCATCAGCATCGGAATGATCACGATGGCGATCAGTTCACGGCTGAGATCGAACAGGAAGGCCACCGACCCCATCACCGGTCCCAGGCCGTCGGTGATCAGGATGCCGCTGAGAGAATACCAGCCAAAGCCGGCCGCCAGGGTGACGCCGTGAATCACCGGCAGCCCGGCGATCAGCGCGGTCAGGGCCCCGGCCAGCAGCGAGGTGCCGGCGACGATGGCGGCAATGGCCAACCCCCTGGGGTTGAGTAAAATGGCTCGCAGTCCCAGGTTGGAGGCCCGCAGCTGAATGCCGATCAACCCCAGCAGTAGCATCAACGCGGCGTTGGCCCCGGACTCAATGGCATGATGGCCGATGGGCAGCACCAGCCCCAGCGCCACCCCGCCGATCACCACCGCCGCCAGTTTCAGCGATTCCAGCATCATCTTAGCCAGCGGCTGCTGGCCGTTGCTCAGGGTCAGGGCCATGGGCCAGCGCCGATCCACCAGCGGCAACAGCGCCAGGTTCAGCACCAGGCTCAGGCCAATCAGCAGCGCCACCAATTGCAGGATGCTGCTCAGTTCGCCAGCCAGGTTGTCCACCTGGGCCAGCGACAGGCCCATTAACGCCAGAATCAGATAGACGATGGCACTCAGCAGCTTATCGATGCCGGTCAGCAGGGCCGGGCGGGTTACCGGGACCAGATAGCCGGCAAACAGAGGTAGAAGAATAACCAGAGATTCGAAGGACATGGCGCTGTTGGTTGTGAATACGAAGGCTGGCAGAGTAGCAGCCAGACTCAGGCACCACAACCATGGTGGCCAGGGTCATAACCAGCGCCCATGGCGCCCATAGTCGCGGCTTCTGTCCGCTGGCGGGTTCGGGGCCACAATGGCGGTGCTGATGGCCTACTTCCGCCCGGGTTTGGTGTATACTGGGCGCTTTATGACATCCCGCAGGAGACACCCCTTTGCAATTTAAAGAACTGGGCTTGGATAAGCGCTTAGTGGAACGTATGGATCATCAGGGCTTTCAAGGTGCCACTGAGATTCAGCAACAAGCCATTCCGGTGGTGATCGCCGGAAAAGATCTGCTGGCCTCCTCCAAAACCGGGTCCGGTAAAACGCTGGCCTACCTGTTGCCGGCGATGCAAAGGGTGATCAAGCAAAAGGCGCTCAGCAAGCGCGATCCCAGGGTGGTGGTGTTGGCCCCGACCCGGGAACTGGCCAAACAGGTCTACGGTCAACTGCGCGGCCTCACCGCCGGCAGCAACGTCAAAGGGGTGCTGATCCTCGGCGGTGAAGACTTCAACCAGCAGAGCAAGGCGCTGGCCAAGGATCCGCAGTTTGTGATTGCCACCCCGGGGCGGCTGGCGGATCACCTGGAGCACGGTCACCTGGAGCTCAAGGGGCTGGAGATGCTGATTCTGGATGAAGCGGATCGGATGCTGGATCTGGGTTTCTCCAAGCAGCTGACTGCCATCCATAAGGCTGCCGACCACCGTCGTCGGCAGACGCTGATGTTCTCCGCCACCCTGGATAACGCCGTGGTTAACGAGTTTGGCGCCGATCTGTTGTCGGCCCCGGCCCGAGTGCGTATCGATGCCGAGCAGCAGATGCATGACAACATCAGCCACAGCTTCCTGCTGTCGGATCACCTGGATCACAAGCAGGCGCAGCTGATGGCGCTGCTCAAGCAGCGAGACTACAAGCAGGCGATGCTGTTTACCGCCACCCGCGGCGATACCGAGCGGCTGGCCAACTGGCTGGCGGAGCAGGGTTTTTCCACTCTGGCCCTGTCCGGCGATCTCAACCAGGCGGCGCGCAACCGCATCATGGACGAGTTTGCCGCCGGTAAGGCGCAGTTGCTGATCACTACCGACGTGGCCAGCCGCGGCCTCGACATCAGCCAGGTGCAGCTGGTGATCAATTTCGACCTGCCCAAACACTCGGAAGAGTACATTCACCGGGTCGGCCGTACCGGCCGTGCCGGAGCCAGTGGCGCCGCGGTGTCTCTGGTGGGACCGAAAGACTGGGCGGCAGCCATGGCGCTGCAGAGCTTCCTCGGTCACAGCTTGAGCTTTGACGCCCTGGAAGGGCTGGAGGCCAAGTTTACTGGTCTGAAGCCGAAAAAAGCCCCGGCCAAGGCCAGCGACAAGGTGACCAGGACTAAGGCTAAACCGGCCCGTGCCCGCAAATCGGCGGCGCCGAAGAAGGTCAAGAAGACCGCCTTTGTGCTCAAAGACGTCGGTGATGTGCCGTTCGGCAAAAAGAAGGCGCCCCAGGGCGACTAAGGCCGTTGGTCAGGCACAAAAAACGCGCTCAAGGGCGCGTTTTTTTATGGGCCGGTCTTAATCCAGACCGTCGTCGCTGTCGTCGTCTTCCGGCTCCAGCATGCCCCAGCCGTCCACCTTGCCTTTGTACTGCTTGCACAGGGCCTGCAGGGTGGTTTCGATGTCGTTGATGGGGCCATGCTCAGGCACCATCTCTTTGATCAGCCGCAGCTCCCAGTCACCACTTTGTTCGTTGTGGTTCAGAAACAGGCCACAGCCCTCAAACTCTTTTTGGACCCGCTCGGCGGCACGTTGGCCCTTGGCTTCGTCGGCAAACAGCACGTAGAAGTCCAGCATGTAGGGCTGGCTGAGATCGATGCCTTCGTCTTGCATCAGTTGCAGCAGTTCGCCGGTGGGGTCATTGGGAAAAGACATGGATACCTACTCGATGGTTAAAACTGAATAGAGGGGCGAGGTTTCTTCCTGGCCACCTTGGGTTTGTCGTTGCTGGCGGGGCGGGCGTCGGCACTGGCTGCGCCGATGCTGACCTGTTCACCATTGAAGGCCACCACGTCGCCTTCAACCAGCTTGCAGCGCTTGCGGGTTTCCACCTGGCCATTGACCTCCACCAGGCCTTCGGCGATCACCAGTTTGGCGTCGCTTCCGGAGCCGACCCAGGCTTGAATCTTAAGTACTTTGTACAGTTCGACAAAGTCGCAGCCGGGCATCAGTGGCAGTTGTTCGCTCATTGTGGCGTGTCCTCACAGTGTAATGGCCTCATTATAACGGCAAACACCGGTGAACTGGGAGCGACAGGGGTAAGAAAAAAAAGGTGCAGCCTGGGGTTTGTGGTCTGCACCTCAAGGTAACGCTCTGGGTTGGGACAGGTGAGCGTCGATCGGTTCTGGCACAAAGCCACTGATGGCGCTATGGCCCATCAGGATCACCGCACTGCTGTCGACCCCAGGGGTGTTGGTGTTGTCGACCCGATCCAAGCTACGGCGCTAACGGGCCGGGCACAAGGGCGCATGCTTGCCAGGCGCGTAAGTGATTGACCCCAGTAGGAGTGAAAAAAGGCAGATAAATTGGTGGGATACAAAAAAGCCCGCCACGGTTTCCCGGGCGGGCTTTTGAATCAATACTTCAGAGCCATGCCCTGAGCCACGGGATCCCTTTGGTAGAGGTCCACTGCTGAATTGGAGTCGAAGGCGAAAATATTGGTTTGAAGTGACTATGGTTCTGTGCAAGAGTACGAGCCCATTAAAAAAATTATTAATTTTTAGTGGCTTGTGTCTTTGTTTGGCCGATCCACCCCATTCTTCAAGGATGAAAAATGAAATCGATATTGAATACCCTCGACGTACTTCTGGGCCACCTGGTGGCCGGGGGGATGACGTTAGTCCTTTATTTCTGCCTGGCAGTGGTAGCGATCGTTTCTCTGGTTGCGATACCGGGTACTTTTTTTGAGTATGCCTCTGGAATCAGTGATCTGGACTTGTCTGAAATCGGGGTGCTGTTGTTGCTCGGGTTGGTCACATGGCGATTTTTCAGCAGAGGGAAATCGCAATACTGGACCCCCTGGCAGTTAATATGCCGTTTTGTCCATGTTGTTGCCGTCAGTGTAATGGTCATGGCCTTCATTTTGTTCGGCGTTATGGTTCGGGTGTTGTGGATGCAGGGAACTTTACAGCTGAGTGATTTTGCTCGAGCTCAGGAGTTGGTCACCTTTGCCGCTAACCTGATCATTATCATAACTGTCTATGCTGCGACCCCGCTGCCTCCTGTGTTCAACAAAGGCAAAGGTCGCGATCCCGTCGCCTCCGCAGAGCCTGACATGGTCGATTCGGTCGATGACTTGAATCGCACTGCCGACAATGCGGGAGGCGTGCTTTCTAAACTGAAGAGCCTGAATGTCCCTCAAAACCCATGGAAGAATGCCTGATGACTGACTTTAAACGCGGCCTGTTGGTCGCCTTGATGCTGGTGAGCGGTTCACTTCAGGCGAAAGAGATGCCATTTGGGGCCGATGATGCTCAGCTTTTGCAGCAGTCGTGCCGGGAAGTGTTGGAGATCTTTGAGCGCAAAAACCAGGCGGCATCGTACGCGGCAGTGCACACCTCTCTGGCGGAAGCGATGCGGGCCGGGTACTGCATCGGCGTGGTGGTGCAGTACAGCCAACAGTCTCACGACTGTTATTCGAGTCGCTACGTGCGCAGCAGCTGGTTTGAGATGGCCAAGGCCATTGCCAATGAGTCTATTGGGGAAATGGCGCTGAAACGTACTGATGTGAGCGCTTTGTTGCAGCGGGCGTACTGCTATGACTAGTCGCCTTACGATTCCTGAAGCTATCAGGCAGCTGTTTGATCTAGACATGGCCGGGCTGAGCCCTCAGTTGAAATACAAAGCGATGTCATTAGAGCGTAATGGCTTGATAAAGGTAGAGAAGGAGTCAAAGGTTCAGCGGAAAAAGCTGTATCTGGCGCCCGGGCAGTTGACCGTGCTGTACAACGCCCTGCTGCTTAACGCGGTGTTTCCTGACCCCAAACAGGTCAAGGCCATATTTACCGAGCCCCTTCAACGTCAACACTGCGCCGGCATTGTTCAGTCGATGTTTGAAGGCAGCAACTCCTTGATGGGAATCGCCCTCAGTAGCTCTGCCGCGAGGGAGTTTACTCTGGCCCTGGCGGGAGATTTTGATCTATACCACAATCGCTTGCCTAACCCGTTTTCGGTGCTGCCTCAGCTGGCGCTGGGAGACAACCTGAGTTTAATGCATGCACTCCTGGCCCAATCTGCGGCGATGAATCCGGCGGATAATCTGTTGCTGGCTTATCTTCAAGGGGACTTGGATAAGGCCATGACGCTGCTCTCTTCAATGGATAATGATGCTGTCGAACCGCTGCGGCTTCATATAGAGAAAGCGCATAGACAGGCGGTTGAGTTTGATGACCTTTTGGAACAGTTCAGAAATCTGTAGTTTCTTTCATTAATGGCTTGTTAGTGCATTGCACTGAGTGAACCTGCGTTTGTCATCAACAAACGGAGCTTACTATGACAAGCGTGAATGAGATGGTCATCAACTTTCATATGACCGAAACCTGTAACTACCGCTGTGAGTATTGTTATGCCACCTGGGAAGGCAATGATTCACAAGCGGAGTTACATCACTCCTTCGGGGATATCCAATCCCTGTTACGTAAACTGTCGAACTATTTCTTTACCAGTAATGCCCTGAAAACGGCCTTGGGGTATCGCGCGGTCAGAATTAACTTTGCGGGTGGCGAACCGGTGATGCTGGGAGGACGCTTTGTCAAAGCCGTACTGCTGGCAAAGTCCCTGGGGTTTCGTACATCGATAATCACCAACGGCCACCTGCTGTCTACAACGATGATGCGCCGCATCGGCCCTCATTTAGACATGCTGGGATTGAGTTTGGACACGTCGGACGCCCTGTTGGCGCAAAGCATTGGACGGGTAGACCGGAAAGGTGCCTGGTTATCACCTGAAAACGCGTGCGACATTGTGTCTGCCTACAGGCAAGCGAACTCATCCGGAACGGTCAAGATCAACACCGTCGTTAATGCCTTCAATTGGCGAGAAGATATGTCGTCGATGGTCGTGCAGTTGCAGCCTGAACGGTGGAAATTACTGCGGGTACTGCCGGTTTACACCCACCAGTTGACGGTCACGTCTTCCCAGTATCGAGCCTATGTTGAACGGCATGCGGCGTTTTCTGACATTGTCACTATCGAAGACAACCAAGATATGTGGCAGTCCTATTTGATGCTGAATCCACAAGGGTGCTTCTATCAAAATTCCGCTGCCTGTCAGGGCGTGGTTCAAAGCCCACCGGTTCTGGAGGTTGGCGTAGAGGCGGCATTGGAGTCTATCGACTTCAATGCACAGGCCTTTGCCAAGCGTTACCCACATGCTCATTCAGATGCTTCCCAAGCCTGATTCACCCGTTGGAAGAGTTCGTTTTCCATGGCGTGGCTGGCTGCGGGCTCGAATGGAGTTACTCGATGAAAAGATACAGTACAGATAAGGACATTAACTTGCTGGTGCATCAACTGTTGTACCGCCAGGGCTGGACCATCAGGCGAGGGCGCCACCCGGTGCTGATTGCTCCGTCAGGGAAGCGGTTGGCGGTGCCCAGTACTCCAGGGTCACCAAGTTCCTATTTGAACTTTCGTCTCGAGATTCGGCGTTTGCAGAGGGAATGACCAGGATTGCATTGCCGGTTTCGAGTTCATTTATTGCCAACAACCAAGGAGGGCTTTATGCCTGATACCTCAGAAATGTCACAGGATGAATTGGACATCTGGTCGGATATTAATAATCCGAATAACGATGCCGATATGGATGACTGGGCAGATGCTCATAACCCTAATAATGACAACTATTTGGGAGAAGAGTAGTGGGATTAACCCGTTCACCCCTAGCTGGTGATATGGGTTAACAAAGCAAAAAAGCCCGCCACGGTTTCCCGGGCGGGCTTTTGAATCAATACTTCAGAGCAATGCTCTTAGTTCATGCCGTACTTTTTCAGCTTCTTGCGCAGAGTACCACGGTTGATGCCCATGATGTTGGCTGCGCGAGTCTGGTTACCGCGGGTGTACTGCATGATGATGTCCAGCAGAGGCTGCTCTACTTCGCACAGTACCATCTCGTACACTTCTGAGGCTTCTTGGCCGTCCAGCTGCGCAAAGTAATTGCTTACGGCGCGTTTAACGGAGTCGCGTAACAGTTGAGGCTTAACGGTACCGTTAGGAGTCTCGATTTGGCCTACTGTCAGTTGTGCTTCTGGATGGGAGTTCTGCTGATCAAACATACTGCCTTGCTCTTCAAATAAATTTGTTAAACCTGGTCAAAAAAACGCGTCAACGCTTCGACTTGCGCTGTGGCACTTTCTAAACGATTAAAATCGCTTCGCACGGCGTCCTGCTGCTGATGCGACAGATACCACCCCACGTGTTTACGGGCGATGCGAAGACCGCGCTCGTCGCCGTAAAACCCGTGCAGGGTATCCAGATGCTCTAGCATGATGCCCCGCACTTCTTCCTGATTGGGGGCCGCTAACTGGGTACCGGTGCGAAGAAAGTGGTCAATCTCTCGAAACAGCCATGGCCGTCCCTGCGCCGCACGACCAATCATGATCGCATCGGCGTTGGTGTCGGTCAGGACCTGACGCGCTTTCTCCGGACTGTCGATGTCCCCATTGGCGATTACCGGTATCGACACCGACTGCTTAATGGCAGCGATGGTGTCGTATTCCGCGTGCCCTTTGTACATGCACTGTCGAGTGCGACCGTGCACGGCCAAGGCCGCGATACCGTGCTGCTCAGCCAATTGAGCGATATCAACGCCATTTCGATGTTCTGGATCCCAGCCGGTGCGGATCTTCAGGGTCACCGGTACGTCTACGGCCCCTACGACCGCATCCAGTATTCGGCTGACTCTGTCGGGTTCCCGCATCAACGCGGACCCAGCCATCTTCTTATTCACTTTTTTTGCCGGGCAGCCCATGTTGATGTCAATGATCTGGGCACCGCGTTCGACATTCAAACGGGCGGCCTGAGCCATTAACTCTGGTTCTGCACCTGCGATTTGCACTGAACGAATTCCATCTTCGCCACTGTGGTCCATCCGCGACCGCGATTTGTCCGTATCCCAAACCCTGGGATTCGATGACAACATCTCAGACACGGCTAACCCTGCGCCTAATCGGCGACACAGCGTTCGGAAAGGAAGATCAGTAACACCTGCCATAGGCGCCACGATCAGCTGGTTGTCCAGTTGATAGGGTCCAATGCGCATGATTAAAAATCTCCTCGTACGTTCACGAGGGAGCGCATGTTACTCCTTTTTGGCAGTGGTGGGAAGGTTAATAAATGTACGAGAAGTAATTTTTTTGCTTGACATTGATCTAGGATCATCAATGTTAACAGGCTGGCCGAAGTAAGTGGGTGCTCACATACTTCGGCGGCCCTATTTTCTGGTCGTTTTTTAGGCGTTATTTCTTCACGCCGCTGATTCGACACCAATCTTCCATAAAGGCGGTGTCATCCAGCTCGAACCACTGACTGTAAATTTTGCGAAGGTCGTCATTCTGCTCCTGCAGCAAACCGGACAGAGCCAGCTTGCCACCGGGCTTCACCAGCGCGGCGATCACCGGCGCCAGTTCCCGCAGCGGACCGGCCAGGATGTTGGCGATCAGCACGTCGGCCTGCACCTGTTGCGGCTGGTCTTTGGGCAGGTACAGCGACAGCCGATCGCTGACGCCATTGCGGCTGGCGTTGTCGTTACTGGCGGTCAGGGCCTGTGGGTCGATGTCGATGCCGACGCAGTGCTTGGCACCCAGTTTCAGTGCGGCTACTGCCAGAATGCCGGAGCCACAACCAAAGTCGACCACCTGCTTGTCGGCCATCTCCAGGCCATCGAGCCACTCCAGGCACAGGGCGGTGGTGGGGTGAGTACCGGTGCCGAAAGCCAGGCCCGGGTCCAGCAGTACGTTGACCGCTTCTGGCTCCGGGGCTTCGTGCCAGCTTGGGCAGATCCACAACCGCTTGCCAAACTGCATTGGCTTGAAGTTGTCCATCCACTCCCGCTCCCAGTCCTTGTCTTCCAGGGCTTCCACTTTATGGGTGAAGCCTTGGCCCAGCTCGGGCTGCTGCTCCAGCAGGGCGACAATCTGCTTCATGTCGGTAATGGCGTCGTACAGGCCAATGACATCGGTGTCACCCCAGAGGCGGGTTTCCCCTGGCATCGGCTCAAACACCGGAGTGTCCTGAGCGTCGACAAAGGTCACGGAGACGGCACCGGTTTCGGTCAGGTGGTCGCCAATGGTTTCGGCCTGCTCGCCGCTGGTGTTAATGCGGATTTGAATCCAAGGCATAGTGTGCTCGGTATCTAAGCTATGAGAATGGCGCTTATTGTATGCGACAACGGCCTTGGCTGCACCCAACGAGCGGTCTAACCCTTTAGCCAATAGCAGAATCGTCGAGCTTTTGTTCGAATTCGGGGCTTTTGTGATTGATTTCACATGAGCTGAATTCGGCTTGGTGATCTTGATCAATAGATGGCACTTTACTCCTTAACGAGTGCGGTTTCGGACTTTATGTTTGTTGCTCCTCGTACTGACCCTACAACAATAATAGGTTTGACTATGACCCCTAAAGGAGTAAGCGGTCGCACTGCGGCGCGATTGGATCGCTGGCAAGGGCTATCCGGCGCGGCACTGGCTGCCTTCCTGCTGTTCCACCTGCATTTCGAGTCCAGCATTCTGTTCGGTAAAGAGGCGTTTTACCGGGTAGTGCGCATTCTCGAGGCGGGTTTCCTCGACCCTGCCGGTCACGGCTTTCCGGCCTTGACCGTACTGGTGGCACTGACTCTGTTTGTGCTGCTGCTGATTCATGCCATCACCGCCCTGCGACGTTTCCCTCAGAAATACCGTCAATGGAAGGCGTTGAAACAGCAAGCGGTGACCTTTCCGCACCTGGACACCCGCTTATGGCTGGTGCAACTGATCACCGGCTTTTCGCTGTTCTTCCTGGTGCCGGTGCACCTGCTGGGGGTGATGCTCGATCCCGCTGCCATCGGTCCCAACCAGTCGGCTTACCGCATCGTCGAGCAGGGCTTTGGCTGGCTCTATCTGTTGTTGATGCCCGCGGTGGTGCTGCACGCGGTCATCGGCGTATACCGACTGGCACTGAAATGGTTTGGTGACAAAGTCAGCCGCGGCGTCAGCCAGAAGCTGGCCCTGGCCATCGGCCTGTGGCTGCTGCTGATCGGCACCGCCAGTCTGGTGACCTGGCTGATCGTCGGCCAGTCGCTGACACTCCCCGTTACCCCCTACAGCCCCAACTAAGGAACAATAATAATGAAAACGATCTATACCGATGCCCTGGTCATTGGTGGCGGGCTGGCCGGACTGCGGGTGGCCATTGCCTGTAAGGAGCGGGGCTTGGATACCCTGGTGTTGTCGCTGATCCCGGCCAAGCGTTCCCACTCGGCGGCGGCTCAGGGTGGCATGCAGGCCAGCCTGGCCAACAGCATCAAAGGCGAGGGGGACAACGAAGACGTTCACTTCCATGACACCGTTAAGGGCTCTGACTGGGGCTGCGACCAGAACGTGGCACGGATGTTTGCCCAGGTGGCGCCTAAGGCCGTGCGCCAGGCGGCGGCCTGGGGCGTGCCCTGGAGCCGGGTGAATAAGGGCGATCGCACCGCCATTGTCAACGCCGAAGAGGTCACCATCACCGAGCCGGCGGAAGCCCATGGCCTGATCACCGCCCGTGATTTCGGTGGTACCAAGAAGTGGCGTACCTGCTACACCGCCGATGGCACCGGCCACTCCATGCTGTACGCCATGGACAACAAGGCCATCAGCCTGGGCATTCCGGTGCACGAACGCAAAGAAGCCATCGCCCTGATTGAAGACGGTGAGCGCTGCCACGGCGCCGTGGTTCGGGATCTGATCACCGGCGAGCTGGTGGCCTACCTGGCTCGTACCACCACCATCGCCACCGGCGGTTACGGCCGGCTGTGGTCGGTGTCCACCAACGCCATCATCTGTGAAGGCACCGGTCAGGGCATCGCCCTGGAAACCGGCAAGGTGGCGCTGGGTAACCCGGAAGCGATTCAGTTTCACCCCACCGCCATCGTACCGGTCGGTATCCTGACTACCGAAGGGTGCCGTGGTGATGGGGGCTTATTGCGCGACAAAGACGGCTACCGATTTATGCCGGACTACGAGCCGGAGAAGAAGGAGCTGGCTTCGCGAGACGTGGTGTCCCGGCGCATGACCGAACACATGCGTAAAGGCAAAGGGGTGGACAGCCCCTACGGCCCGCACCTGTGGCTGGACATTACCCTGCTGGGGCGCGAGCACATCGAAAAGAACCTGCGCGAGGTGCAGGAGATCTGCCAGTACTTCCTCGGCATTGACCCCGCCGAGGAGTGGATTCCGGTGCGGCCGACCCAGCACTACTCCATGGGCGGCATTCGCACCAATGAGCAGGGCGAAGCGCCGCACCTCAAAGGGCTGTTCTCGGTGGGCGAGGCCGCCTGCTGGGACATGCACGGCTTTAACCGCCTCGGTGGCAACTCGCTGGCAGAGACGGTAGTGGCAGGCATGATCGTCGGCGAGTACGTGGCCGACGCCTGTCAGAGCTATCCTATGGGGAGCCATGCTCTGGGTGAGCAGGCGGTGTCCGCTCAGAATCAACAGATCGATGCATTGCTGGCCGGTGAAGAGGGGGAAAGCCCGTTTGCCCTGCGCGAGCACATGGAAGCGATCATGATGGACAAGGTGGGAATCTTCCGCAGCGGTGACGAGCTGGCCAAGGCGGTGTCGGAGCTGCGCGATCTGGTGCGCCGCTCCGATAACCTGGTGGTGATGAATAAGAAGCGTCACGCCAATCCGGAGCTGGTGGCGGCGATTCGGATTAAGAAGATGCTGAAGGTGGCGCTGTCGGTGGCGTTGGCTGCTGAGGCTCGCACCGAATCCCGTGGCGCCCACTCCCGCGAGGATTACCCGCAGCGCAACGACCGTGACTGGTTGAAGCGGTCGTTAGTGTTCTGGGGTGAGGACAACCAGCCGCGACTGGAGTACGAAGATCTGGACGTGATGGCGATGGAGCTGCCACCCGGCTATCGGGGTTACGGTGAAAACAACGCCATCCCCCATCCGGATACCGACAAGCGTGAGGCGGAGGTGGCGGCCATTGCGGCCCGGTTCGAGGACCGACATCAGCGCCAGCAGCAGACCATGGACTACCAGTTGCCAGAGAAATTTATGCCTAAGAACCAGCGCCGAGGAGAGCTATCATGAGCCGAATCCTGACGTTCCGCATCTTCCGTTTCGACCCTCAGGTGCCGGGTGAAAAGCCGATGACCCAGGAGTACCAGTTACAGGAAGCCCCGGGGATGACGGTGTTCATCGCCCTCAACCAACTGCGGGAGCAGCAGGACCCGTCGTTGCAGTTCGACTTTGTCTGTCGGGCCGGCATCTGCGGCAGCTGCGCCATGGTGATTAACGGGGTGCCGACGCTGGCTTGCCGTACCCTGACCAGCAACTACAAAGACGGCGTGATCACCCTGATGCCGCTGCCGGGCTTTGAGCTGATTGGCGATCTGTCGGTGAACACCGGCAAGTTCATGCGCCAGTTGTCGGAGCGGTTGCAGGCCTGGTTGGTGCCCAGCGATGCCAATGAAGACATGCACCGGCTGGAGCGCCCCATGGACCCGGCTCTGGCAGACGCCATCTACGAGTCAGAGCGCTGCATCGAGTGCGGCTGCTGCGTGTCGGCCTGTGCCACCGCGCAGATGCGCGAAACCTTTGTCGGTGCCGTTGGCTTTAACAAGGTGGCCCGCTTTGCCCTGGACGATCGCGATGCGCGCAGCGCCGACGACTACTACCACATCATCGGCGACGAAGATGGCGTGTTCGGTTGCATGACCCTGCTGGGTTGTCAGGACACCTGCCCCAAGGATCTCGACCACCAGGGACAGATCGCCTACCTGCGGCGTCAGTTAAGCCGCAGTCAGCGCATCCTGTAACGCCGCCAAGACGATCAAAAAAGCCAGCAATGATGCTGGCTTTTCTTTTTAGTCTAACTCGATGAGGTCGTCGTCCTCGGCGGAGACACTCTCATCCTCCTCCTCGCCCGCGACCGGCGCCTTGGAGCTCATGGTAAACAGCTTGCGACGCTGGCTTTTGGCAATGTACTTGGTCCAGGCCTGTTCCAGCTTGTTGTCGGCAGGGCGTTCACCTTTGGCCACGGCCACGAACTGTTGTTCCTGGGCGCTGGCTGGGGTCTGAGTGCCCTCTGCCAGGGCGCGCAGGCGCTGTCCGTAGTGTTCCAGCAAGGCGGCTTCATTCAGGGTGAAATGGCCAGATCGGGCGAATCCCCGGGGAAAGTGTTTGTCATCGAAGAAGCGACCGGCAGCCTGAAATCCTTCAATTTGGTTCATGACATTCTCTCTCGTTGTTCAGTCAAACTACGCCCGTTGTTGTAGGGCAATTAATCGATAGATTTGATGGCGTTTTCAAGACACTTTTATTACTGCGACGCGGGGCATTTGGCAAGGGCATAGCGCACATTTGAATAGTCATATTTGTGCTGTATGTATTCCGGATTGTGTTATGTTTAAAAAACGTTAACTCACCGTAGGTGCCTTATGTTTTTGGACTATTTTGCTCTCGGTTTGTTGTTTTTTGTGGGATTGGTGTTGTTCTACGGGGTCATCGTGATCCACGACATCCCCTACGAAATCTCCAAAAAGCGCAACCACCCTCACCAGGACGCCATCCACGTCGCCGGTTGGATCAGCCTGTTTACCCTGCATACCATCTGGCCGTTCCTGTGGATCTGGGCCACCCTGTATCGCGAAGAGCGCGGCTGGGGCTTTAAGGCACTGGCGGAGAGCGAAGCCGCACTGGAAGTCAAAGTGGCCGAATTGGAGCAGCAGCTCAGCAGCCTGCAGGCACAGGTGGCCGACATGAACAACAAGGAGCAATGATATGGACCTGTTATTGATCCTGACCTACACCGCCCTGTGTGTGGCCATCTTTAAGATATTCAACATTCCGCTGAACAAGTGGAGCGTGCCCACCGCGGTACTGGGCGGCGTGGTGCTGATCGGCACCCTGTTGCTGTTGATGAACTACAACCACCCGTTTACTCCATTGGCACGGCACGTGTTTGTGACCACTCCCATTGTGCCGTCGGTGCGGGGACCGGTGACCGAAGTGCCGGTGCAGCCGAACGTGTTGCTTAAGCAGGGCGATGTGCTGTTCCGCATCGACGATACCCGCTACCGGGAAGTGGTGGGCGAGAAGACCGCCACCGTCCGCGCCGCCACCGCCGATCGCGACCGCACCAAGGGGGAGTACCTGAGGTACAAAGAGGGCTACGACAAAGGCGGTGCCTTCACCCGTTCGGAACTGGACATTCGTGAGCAACTCTATCTGGCCGCCGAGGCCAAGTTGAAAGCCCGCCAGGCAGAGCTGACCAAGGCGGAATATGATCTCAGCGAGACCGTGGTTCGGGCCCCCACCGACGGATACGTCAGCCAGGTGGCGCTGCGCCCGGGAATGATGGCGGTACCGCTGCCGCTGCGACCGGTGATGGTATTCATCAACCGCCAGGATTCGGCCTTTATCGGTGCCTTTAACCAGAAGTCGCTGCTGAAGATTCGCAAAGGCTTCGAGGCCGAAGTGATCTTCGAAGCGGTGCCGGGAAGGGTATTCAAGGCCGACGTCAGTCAGGTGATGCCGAACATTGGTGAAGGCCAGTTCCAGGCCCAGGGCACCTTGTTTACCACCGAGCGCTTCCGCCTGAATGGCCGGGCCTTTGTCGAGGTTAAGGTTCAGGACGATCTGAGTCAGTACGATCTGCCCGATGGTGCCAACGCCGAGATCGCAGTTTACTCCGACACCTTTACCCACGTCTCTATCATTCGCCGGGTATTGCTGCGGATGAAGAGTTGGCAGAACTACCTGTTCTTTGAGCACTAAAGTGTGCCGGCCCAGTCACTCTGGGCCAGCATTGATTGTTGGTTTCACAGAAATCTGATAGACCCTAGTCAGGGTGTTGCCGTCGGGATGGCAACCACAATAAGGAAAGCGCACCATGTTGAATCCAACTTTCAGCCGCCGTTTGCTGTTGCTGCATGAGATCGACCAACACGATAAGGCCAGTGTGCCGGAGTTAATGAAGAGTCTGGGCTGGCCACGGCGAACCCTGCAGGACATTATTAAGGCGCTGCCGGGTCTTGGGGTGCAGATTGAGTTTGTCGAAGATGGCGTCCGCCATAATGACGGCCACTATCGCATTACCGACTGGGGGCCAATCAATCCGAAATGGGTTAAGGCGCAGTTGACCGAACTGCAGCAGTCGATTCAGGCCTGACGACGGAATCGCAGAGATAAAAAAAGCTTCGACCCCAGGGTCGAAGCTTTTTTATGTGCGCAGCCGAAACGGCTTAGCTTTCGGCAACCATGCGACGGGCCGCATCAACCACGATGGAAACCGCAGCAGACTCGGTCTTCTTCATGGTGGCTTCGTCTGGGATCTCTTGCTGGGTGCGGTTTACGATCACACCGGCAACGCAACCTGCGTACAGCTTCTGGCTGGCACACATGGTCAGCAGGGTGGCGGATTCCATCTCGTAGTTGAGAACGCCCATGTCCTGCCACTCCTTCATGGAGCCCTGGAAGCGCTTGGTGACCCGACCCGATACGGTGTCGTAACGCTCCTGGCCAGGGTAGAAGGTGTCGGACGATGCGGTAACGCCGACGTGAGGTTCGTGACCCAGTTCGTTGGCGGCGTTAACCAGAGCGGTGGTGCAGGCGAAGTCGGCCACGGCTGGGAACTCCAGTGGAGCGAAGTGCTGGCTGGCACCGTCGAGGCGAACTGAACCACTGGTAACGATAACGTCACCCACATTCACGTAATCCTGAATGGCGCCGGTGGTGCCGACACGCAGGAAGGTGTTCACGCCCAATTGAGCCAGTTCTTCCACTGCAATAGAAGTAGAGGGGCCGCCAATACCGGTGGAGCACACGACCACAGGTTTACCGTCGAGGAAGCCCAGGTAGCTGGTGAACTCTCGGGTGGCCGCCAGGAAAGTGGGGTTCTCCATCAGCTCGGCAATGCGCTTCACACGCTCTGGATCGCCCGGAACGATGGCCACTTTGGCACCCTGCAGCATCTCTTTGTCTAAACCAAGGTGGAATACTTTACTCATGGTCGTTTCCTTAATTGATAAAAATGGCTTGGCAGTTATTAAATGTGAAACTGATTTTCGTAATTAAACAACATTCAGTCCACATCTTTGTAGACCCATGTAGCATAAATAGCCGATTTCGACGCGCTTGCCTGTGATCTAAGCACAAAAAAGGTAAGTTTTACGCCTGAAGGTCAAAAAAAAGCCAGTTGAATTTTTTTCAGCAAATAGCCCTTGCGTTCCGCTGGGGGCTCCCTATAATGCGCTTCCTGTCGACGGGGCACAGCGGCTTACTTCGTTAAGCACTGAGCAACAATTCGACACTCGGAAAAGCCTTTGAAAATAACGCTTGACGGGGATTGAGGAAAGCGTAAGATACGCAGCCTCAGCAACGGGAACCACGGTTCGGTTGCAACGTTCTTTAACAATTAGTCAGACAATCTGTGTGGGCACTCGCGCAGGATTGATATCTCATATATCAATGTTGCACTGAGTGACTATAACAAGTTAATTCAGTAATTCATTGAGTCGAAGTTTTCGGACTTCAAAAAACTTTTTAATTGAAGAGTTTGATCATGGCTCAGATTGAACGCTGGCGGCAGGCCTAACACATGCAAGTCGAGCGGAAACGACAACAAAGATTCTTCGGATGATTTGTTGGGCGTCGAGCGGCGGACGGGTGAGTAATGCTTAGGAATTTGCCCAGTCGAGGGGGATAACCATTGGAAACGATGGCTAATACCGCATACGCCCTACGGGGGAAAGAGGGGGATGCTTCGGCACCTTTCGCGATTGGATAAGCCTAAGTGAGATTAGCTAGTTGGTGAGGTAAAGGCTCACCAAGGCGACGATCTCTAGCTGGTTTGAGAGGATGATCAGCCACACTGGAACTGAGACACGGTCCAGACTCCTACGGGAGGCAGCAGTGGGGAATATTGCACAATGGGCGCAAGCCTGATGCAGCCATGCCGCGTGTATGAAGAAGGCCTTCGGGTTGTAAAGTACTTTCAGCGAGGAGGAAAGGTTAGTAGTTAATACCTGCTAGCTGTGACGTTACTCGCAGAAGAAGCACCGGCTAACTCCGTGCCAGCAGCCGCGGTAATACGGAGGGTGCGAGCGTTAATCGGAATTACTGGGCGTAAAGCGCATGCAGGCGGTTGATTAAGCGAGATGTGAAAGCCCCGGGCTTAACCTGGGAACTGCATTTCGAACTGGTCAACTAGAGTCTTGTAGAGGGAGGTAGAATTTCAGGTGTAGCGGTGAAATGCGTAGAGATCTGAAGGAATACCAGTGGCGAAGGCGGCCTCCTGGACAAAGACTGACGCTCAGATGCGAAAGCGTGGGGAGCAAACAGGATTAGATACCCTGGTAGTCCACGCCGTAAACGATGTCTATTAGGAGTCTGTGCCCTTGAGGCGTGGGTTCCAAAGCTAACGCATTAAATAGACCGCCTGGGGAGTACGGCCGCAAGGTTAAAACTCAAATGAATTGACGGGGGCCCGCACAAGCGGTGGAGCATGTGGTTTAATTCGATGCAACGCGAAGAACCTTACCATCTCTTGACATCCACGGAAGCTTAGGGAGACCTGAGTGTGCCTTCGGGAACCGTGAGACAGGTGCTGCATGGCTGTCGTCAGCTCGTGTTGTGAAATGTTGGGTTAAGTCCCGCAACGAGCGCAACCCTTGTCCTTAGTTGCCAGCACGTAATGGTGGGAACTCTAGGGAGACTGCCGGTGATAAACCGGAGGAAGGTGGGGACGACGTCAAGTCATCATGGCCCTTACGAGATGGGCTACACACGTGCTACAATGGTCGGTACAAAGGGTTGCCAGCTAGCGATAGTGAGCCAATCCCATAAAGCCGGTCGTAGTCCGGATTGGAGTCTGCAACTCGACTCCATGAAGTCGGAATCGCTAGTAATCGTAGATCAGAATGCTACGGTGAATACGTTCCCGGGCCTTGTACACACCGCCCGTCACACCATGGGAGTGGGCTGCAAAAGAAGTGGGTAGTTTAACCGTTCGCGGAGGACGCTCACCACTTTGTGGTTCATGACTGGGGTGAAGTCGTAACAAGGTAGCCCTAGGGGAACCTGGGGCTGGATCACCTCCTTACGAAACAGATACGGTTTTGCGTTGAGTGTTCACACAGATTGTCTGAAATCATCCTAACGGATGATTTTGGCGTTTTTGCTTATGGCAAAAACTTGCTCTTTAACAATTTGGACAAGCTGATAAATTTCTCGAGATATTTGCAATTTTTGCAAGTGCCTTGAATATCTGGCGATAAATTAACGTATTGGTTGTTTAATCGATTAATACAAACCCGAAAAGACCGTTTCGCGACGGGATTTTGGTTTCAGGTTAGGCGAGATTTGAGCGAGTGAGGGAGTTAACGTCCGTTAATGACCGACACGAGCGAAAAACTCAACGACACCTGAGAGCAAAAGAACCAGCGAAACCCATTGGGGTTGTATGGTTAAGTGACTAAGCGTACACGGTGGATGCCTAGGCAGTCAGAGGCGATGAAGGACGTAGTAACTTGCGATAAGCGATGATTAGGCAGTAACAGCCACTTGAGTCATCGATTTCCGAATGGGGAAACCCGGCCACGTAAGTGGTCACTGTGCACTGAATACATAGGTGTATGGAGCGAACCAGGGGAACTGAAACATCTAAGTACCCTGAGGAAAAGAAATCAATTGAGATTCCCTAAGTAGCGGCGAGCGAACGGGGATTAGCCCTTAAGCGCAGAGGGTGTTAGTGGAACGGTCTGGAAAGTCCGGCGATACAGGGTGATAGCCCCGTACACGAAAACTAACTTTGCGTGAAATCGAGTAGGACGGGACACGTGATATCTTGTCTGAACATGGGGGGACCATCCTCCAAGGCTAAATACTCCTGACTGACCGATAGTGAACCAGTACCGTGAGGGAAAGGCGAAAAGAACCCCTGTGAGGGGAGTGAAATAGAACCTGAAACCGTGTACGTACAAGCAGTGGGAGCCGACTTGTTCGGTGACTGCGTACCTTTTGTATAATGGGTCAGCGACTTACATTTTGTAGCGAGGTTAACCGCATAGGGGAGCCGTAGGGAAACCGAGTCTTAACTGGGCGAATGAGTTGCAAGGTGTAGACCCGAAACCCGGTGATCTATCCATGAGCAGGTTGAAGGTTGGGTAACACCAACTGGAGGACCGAACCCACTAATGTTGCAAAATTAGGGGATGACTTGTGGATAGGGGTGAAAGGCCAATCAAACCGGGAGATAGCTGGTTCTCCTCGAAAGCTATTTAGGTAGCGCCTCGTATCTCACCATTGGGGGTAGAGCACTGTTAAGGCTAGGGGGTCATCCCGACTTACCAACCCTTTGCAAACTCCGAATACCAATGAGTGCAATTACGGGAGACACACGGCGGGTGCTAACGTCCGTCGTGGAGAGGGAAACAACCCAGACCGCCAGCTAAGGTCCCAAAGTTCTAGTTAAGTGGGAAACGATGTGGAAAGGCTCAGACAGCCAGGATGTTGGCTTAGAAGCAGCCATCATTTAAAGAAAGCGTAATAGCTCACTGGTCGAGTCGGTCTGCGCGGAAGATGTAACGGGGCTAAACTAGACACCGAAGCTGCGGATGCACACTTGTGTGCATGGTAGAGGAGCGTTCTGTAAGCGGTTGAAGGTGTGTCGAGAGGCATGCTGGACGTATCAGAAGTGCGAATGCTGACATGAGTAACGTTAAAGCGGGTGAAAAACCCGCTCGCCGGAAGACCAAGGGTTCCTGTCCAACGTTAATCGGGGCAGGGTGAGTCGACCCCTAAGGCGAGGCCGAAAGGCGTAGTCGATGGGAAACGGGTTAATATTCCCGTACTTCTTCTTACTGCGATGGAGTGACGGAGAAGGCTAGGCCAGCGCACTATCGGATGTGCGTTTAAGGTTGTAGGCTGTGTGTTTAGGCAAATCCGGACACACATTAGGCTGAGAGCTGATGACGAGGTGCTACGGCACTGAAGTGGTTGATGCCATGCTTCCAGGAAAAACTTCTAAGCTTCAGGTAAGAAGGAATCGTACCCCAAACCAACACTGGTGGTCAGGTAGAGAATACCAAGGCGCTTGAGAGAACTCGGGTGAAGGAACTAGGCAAAATGGTACCGTAACTTCGGGAGAAGGTACGCCGCTGACGGTGATGGGACTTGCTCCCTAAGCTGTTGGCGGTCGCAGATACCAGGTGGCTGCAACTGTTTATCAAAAACACAGCACTGTGCAAACTCGTAAGAGGACGTATACGGTGTGACGCCTGCCCGGTGCCGGAAGGTTAATTGATGGGGTTATTCTTCGGAAGAAGCTCTTGATCGAAGCCCCGGTAAACGGCGGCCGTAACTATAACGGTCCTAAGGTAGCGAAATTCCTTGTCGGGTAAGTTCCGACCTGCACGAATGGCGTAATGATGGCCACGCTGTCTCCACCCGAGACTCAGTGAAATTGAAATTGCGGTGAAGATGCCGTATACCCGCGGCTAGACGGAAAGACCCCGTGAACCTTTACTACAGCTTGGCACTGAACATTGACCCTACATGTGTAGGATAGGTGGGAGGCTTTGAAACCATGTCGCTAGATGTGGTGGAGCCGACCTTGAAATACCACCCTTGTAGTGTTGATGTTCTAACTTAGGCCCCTGAATCGGGGTTGAGGACAGTGCCTGGTGGGTAGTTTGACTGGGGCGGTCTCCTCCCAAAGAGTAACGGAGGAGCACGAAGGTTGGCTAAGTATGGTCGGACATCATACGGTTAGTGCAATGGCATAAGCCAGCTTAACTGCGAGACAGACACGTCGAGCAGGTACGAAAGTAGGTCATAGTGATCCGGTGGTTCTGCATGGAAGGGCCATCGCTCAACGGATAAAAGGTACTCCGGGGATAACAGGCTGATACCGCCCAAGAGTTCATATCGACGGCGGTGTTTGGCACCTCGATGTCGGCTCATCACATCCTGGGGCTGAAGTCGGTCCCAAGGGTATGGCTGTTCGCCATTTAAAGTGGTACGCGAGCTGGGTTCAGAACGTCGTGAGACAGTTCGGTCCCTATCTGCCGTGGGCGTTTGAGAATTGAGAGGAGCTGCTCCTAGTACGAGAGGACCGGAGTGGACGAACCTCTGGTGTTCCGGTTGTCACGCCAGTGGCATTGCCGGGTAGCTAAGTTCGGAATCGATAACCGCTGAAAGCATCTAAGCGGGAAGCGAGCCTCAAGATGAGTTCTCACTGGGACTTTAAGTCCCCTGAAGGGCCGTGGAAGACTACCACGTTGATAGGCAAGGTGTGTAAGCGTTGTGAGGCGTTGAGCTAACTTGTACTAATGACCCGTGAGGCTTAACCATACAACACCCAATGGGTTTTGATATCCCAGATAGTTAAGCGCTTGCAAGAATGCAAACGAGAAAACAGCTTGTGCGAATTGATACAGTTTTTGTCTGACGACAATAGCGCTGTGGCCCCACCTGATCCCATGCCGAACTCAGAAGTGAAACACAGTAGCGCCGATGGTAGTGTGGGAGTTCCCATGTGAGAGTAGGTCATCGTCAGACTCCCTTTTAGAGAATCGACGCAGTCGGTTGTCTACACAGATTGTGCGGAGTGGTAGTTCAGTTGGTTAGAATACCGGCCTGTCACGCCGGGGGTCGCGGGTTCGAGTCCCGTCCACTCCGCCAACAAACGAAATAGCCCTGACCTTTTGGTCAGGGCTTTTTTCGTTTCTGCGGTTTGAAAAAGCACCGCGCCGATCAGTCGTCACCAATCCGGCCCAATAGCACCGTCGCCCTTGCGAACACGAGGGCCCAGTGTCTTGGTTTTGAGTACGGTGAACAAAGCCACTGGGTACCCGCGTGCGCGGGCACGACGGAGGGAAGGTTGCCGTTGCGGTGCCAACGAGCAGTACCGATCTCTGCCGATAGCCCTGACCTTTTGGTCAGGGCTTTTTTCGTTTCTGCGGTTTGAAAAAGCACCGCGCCGATCCGTAGTCACTAATCTAACCCAATAGCACCGTCGCTCATTGCGAACGCGAGGGCTCAGTGTCTTTGGTTGTGGTTTGGGGAACGTAAGACGCTGGATTCTCGCCTGCGCAAGAATGACGAAAGGCACAGCCACTGGGTACCCGCGTGCGCGGGCACGACGGAGGGATGGCTGGGGTTGCGGTGCCAACGAGCAGTACCGGTCTCTGCCGATAGCCCTGACCTAACGGTCGGGGCTTTTTTCGTTTCTGCGGTTTGAAAAAATGCACCGCGCCGATCTGTCGTCACCAATCTGACCCAATAGCACCGTCGCCCTTGCGAACGCGAGGGGCCAGTGTCTTTGGTTTTGAGTGCGGAGAATAAAAGCCACTGGGTACCCGCGTGCGCGGGCACGACGGAGGGATGGCTGGGGTTGCGGTGCCAACGAGCAGTACCGGTCTCTGCCGATAGCCCTGACCTAACGGTCGGGGCTTTTTTCGTTTCTGAACCTGAAAAAATACAGAGCGCTGCTCGGTTACTTTTTACCTTAACAATAACCACCGTCGCCCTTGCGAACGCGAGGGCCCAGTGTCTTGGTTTTGAGTAGGGTGAACAAAACCACTGGGTACCCGCGTGCGCGGGCACGACGGAAGGATGTTTGGGGTTGGTGGGGTAACTAACTGCACCGAGCTCTGCCGATAGCCCTGACCTAACGGTCGGGGCTTTTTTCGTTTCTGAACCTGAAAAAATACAGAGCGCTGCTCGGTTACTTTTTACCTTAACAATAACCACCGTCGCCCTTGCGAACGCGAGGGCCCAGTGTCTTGGTTTTGAGTAGGGTGAACAAAACCACTGGGTACCCGCGTGCGCGGGCACGACGGAGGGATGGCTGGGGTTGCGGTGCCAACGAGCAGTACCGGTCTCTGCCGATAGCCCTGACCTAACGGTCGGGGCTTTTTTCGTTTCTGAACCTGAAAAAATACAGAGCGCTGCTCGGTTACTTTTTACCTTAACAATAACCACCGTCGCCCTTGCGAACGCGAGGGCCCAGTGTCTTGGTTTTGAGTAGGGTGAACAAAACCACTGGGTACCCGCGTGCGCGGGCACGACGGAGGGATGATTGAGGTTGGTGTGGTAACTAACTACACCGATCTCTGCCGATAGCCCTGACCTAACGGTTAGGGCTTTTTTCGTTTCTGCGGTTTGAAAAAATGCACCGCGCCGATCAGTCGTCACCAATCCGGCCCAGTAGCACCGTCGCCCTTGCGAACGCGAGGGCCTAGTGTCTTTGGGTCTGGTTAGGTGCAAGGAAAGCCACTGGGTACCCGCGTGCGCGGGCACGACGGAGGTTATTTGAAAGTGGGTTGTAGCGGTTAGCTCCGAACGTTGAGGCGGGCTCGGCAGCAAGTGTTCCACAACACCCAAAACGTGTCGCCCTTGCGAACGCGAGGGGCCAGTGTCTTTGGTTTTGCTGCGTGCCCAAAAGCTGTTAAAGCATCGGGTGGGGCCTTAGGTAACGGGCGAAACGGGGCAGGCCGGCGTCGGTGGTGCCGTTGTAGCGGTAGGTGATGACGGTGCCGATGGCGGGAGGGTTCTGGCGCTCGGCATCGCTGAAACCACTGCCGATGCGAAAGCGGCGTCCATCCTGGGTTTCTACCTCTACCGCGCCCAGCATGCCCTGGTATTTGCCTTTGCCTTCCTGGTGGGCCACCACTACCGCCTCGGCATCCTGATAGCTCTTGTATTTCAGCAGTTGGCTGGAACGGCCGGGCAGGTACAGGTTGTCTTTGTGGTGCAGCATCAGTCCCTCGCCCCCTAACTCGGTTACCAGTTGCAGTTGTTGCTGTAATGCATCGGGGCTGCTGATCGGTCGCTGCTCAACAACCTCAATGAAGGAGCGGTCGATGCCACGAGCAATGGCTTGAAGGCGTTGATAGCGCAGTTGAAACGGCTCGGTGCCCATGGGCAGATCAAACAGGTACAACCCCACCTGGCGCCACTGTTTTTCGTCGGGTTGTTGGTCGCGCACTATGGACATCAGGGTCTGGAAGCGACCCCGGCCCATCCACAGTTCGCCTTCCAGTTCGATGGCCGGCAGCGGGGCGGTAAACCAGCTTGGGGCGTGGATGCGTTCTCCGCTGCGACTCCATAGGGTGCTGCCATCCCAATAGGCTCGAATGCCATCGAGCTTTTCGCTGACCAGGTACTGACTTAAGTCTAGGGACTGTGGGTAGTCAGAAGCCAGCATCAGTGTCGGGGCCTGGGCGGTGGCGGTGAAGGGGTAGTGACTGAACGTCAGGCTCAGGCTGACAGCCAAAGCCAGAGAGTGGCGATTCATAGGGTACCTCCTTGTACACCTAAGCGTGATGTTGCTGGCCTCGAGTCGAGGTGTCTTACCGAATCAGTGTAGTCGCTTTTACTCCGTTCGCTTACGCGTCAATGGCGAAGGGGTCGTTGTTTGGGTCGTCGTTCCACTGATACTCGGCCAGGGTGGCAATGCGGTCTGCTTCGGCACGGCCACGGTATTGGCTGATCAGGGCCAGGGCCGCGTCGGTGCCGGCAGAAACCCCCGAGGAGGTGATGAACTGGCGATCATCGACCCAGCGGGCCCGGGTTTGCCACTGTACCTTGTGGTTGAGGCTACGCACCCACTCAAACGCCTGCTTGTTGCTGGTGGCCTTGTAGCCTTCCAACAGAGGAGTGGAGGCCAGCAGTGCCGAACCGGTGCACACCGAGAAGACCTTGTTGGAGACATGACACTGCCGGGTCATCCACTCCAGAAACACTTCATCTTTTACCAGGGCACGGGTCCCCATACCGCCGGGAATAATAAACAGATCGCAGTGATGCACCTGGTTGGTGTCCAGGTCGGCCACGACCTTTGGCCCCTGATAGCTGCGAATGATGCTGCGGGAGCCGACCAGCTCAATGTTGACCCCTTTCATGTGGCCCAGCATCTCGATGGGGCCGTGCAAGTCCAGGGTTTCATAGTCATCAAACACCAGGGCGACAATGCGAAATGTGTCGTGATTGCTGCTGGCATAGAGAGGCAGGGAAGCGGCGGCCATTGAGGCGGAGGTCGCCATAAGGAATTGTCGTCGGTTCATGCTGATGTCCTGGTTGGGTACGATGTGCCCCTGTATTCAGGGTGTTGTCAGCGAAGAGAGTAGCCTAGTGCGTTCAGCCTGGGTACAGGCGTGGGCAAAAAACACGCGGTTTTTCAGGTGCCAAAGCGTTAGTGAATGTGTCGAATTGAGGGGATGTTTCACAAATGTAGGCGGATAACTCCATTTGTTCCGCCTTTGGGGGGTTAATCGTTACTGCAGTTGTCTCGGCTGACAAAGCTCTGCAAGACCAGAGGACCGAACTGATCACCGGTATTCAGAGGCACTGAGCAGGAGGTATGCAAATCCAGAGTCTGCTGCAGGCCATCGGCAGTCAGCAACAGCTTGGTCTGAGCCGGCAGGCGTCCTGCTCGGCCACCGGTACCGTTCGCAACCACCACCAGGTTACCGCCCTTGGCGACGCTGGGGGTCAGCACCAGGATGTCGCGCTGCGGTTGATCGAGGCGGAACTTGTGTTGGAAAGTGGCCACATTGATGTTGTCGGCGTTGTTGAGATCGCCGGTGCACTTGAAGTCGTCCCCTTGGTCATTGTCTGAGGCCGCACAACTGCCACCGACGTAGGTAAAGGTAAGTTGCTTTGGCCGACACTCACAGGCGTTTTGCTGCTCCTGAGGCGTTGACAAACCCGCGGCCACCCAGACGAATGACGCCGGATCGATGGTTTTGCTGCCGTCCGGGTTCAGCACGGTGAGGGGGTCTACATAGGGATCGGTTTCCGACAGAATCTCAATCTCGATGAAATCGACGCCGGCGGGAATGGGCACGTTACGAATGTAATCGTCCCACTCGTCGCCTTGGTTGCTCATCAGAGCGTTGGCGTCACGAATTTCGTTGGCCGGATTGTCGCCCACGCGAATCACGACCACCGAGGGGCGATCGTTACCGGTCTGGCCGTCACCTTCTACGCTGGCGACGAACATCGACAGGTTGGCGAAACGCTCGCTGCCGCTGGGGGCGAACTCAAACCGCACTGGAACGGTTGAGCCCAGCGTCTCGGAGAACTTGTCGGTGCCGGGGTAGTTGCGTTCCCACCATGCGGCGTCGTGGCCATCTTTCAGTTGCAGGGCATTGGATGAGCTATCGCTGTAGATCAGCATGATGCCTGCACCATTTTTACCGTCATCACCAAAATCCGGATTGGGTAGAGCGATGTCGTCCAGGCCAGAGATCAACAGGGTATTACTGCCCGGCTGTACCAGGTTTAAAGCGGTAATGTCGGCTCGAATGGTGGCGCTGTAGGCGTTATAGAACGAGATGCTGGGGCTGCCGCCAAACCCTTCGACATACTCACCAATCACCTCACCGGTGACCATGGTTGGGGCGCCGGAGCCGACCCGCTCCACATCAATATCAAGATCATAGCCGGTGTCTTCATCGAACACTTGCCAGTACAACAGAACCCGTTCGATGGTTTCGCCGCTGTTGACGGTAATGCTGATGCTGCCGGGAGTTTCCGGCAGCGAGTGCAGCCCGGTGCCGGCGATGCGGATCTTGCTGCCCCGTTGCAGGGCCTCTATTAACATCTGATTGCCGGCGGTGTTGGCCACATCCCCCAGCATCTCATTGCCTTCTGAGAAGCTGGACGGGGAGAGAAGCAGAGTGGAAGAGAGTAGTAGGGCTGATATAGACCCTTTAGATAAGCGATAAAGGGTTGAATTCATAACATACTCCTTTCAATGCGTGACGTTGGTACGTCTGAAAAGACCCAAGGAGTATAGTCATTGTCTTACTTTTGGCGAGGTGAATGGCTTACTTTTTTGTGGGCGTGAATTTCGGGCTCGGCAAGGATGTGTCACAGCGCGCTGGTGCCCGGTAAAATACCAATTGCTGATATTAGATTATTTAATATCAACCTGAAAATACTGCACTCCATTGGAATTATTGAAAGCGGATTTTTGATGTAATTTTCGTCGTGAGCAAGATCACTAATTGATTTTTATCCGACCATAGAATGAACTCAACACTTAAAACAGGGTTGGGAAATAAAATGAAAAAACTCATTGTCGCATTATCCATGGTTATGGCGTTTGGTGCTTCTGCCGCTAATTATAAAGAGGGGGTTCATTATCAGGTTTTAAAATCTGAGTCTTTTAATGCGCCTAATTCCGTTGTCAAAATCTATTCTGTAAATTGCCCGTTTTGTTATAAATATGAATTGGGCGTTATTCCAAACATGGTAAAAAACCTGCCCGAAGGAATGACGTACGACGCCTACCACATCACTACTAAACCGCCCTTTGGCAAAGAGAAAGCCAGTGTGATTGCGGTGGCCAAAACACTGGGCCAGGACCAGTACAAGAAAGTGAAGATGGCCTACTACGCCCGGTACCACGATCAGAAGCTCAAGTTCGATACCGCCGGCGAAGTGATCGACTTCGGCATTAACCTGCTGGGCATCAGCCACAGTGAGTTCGACGCCAAACTGGCTTCAGACTCGGTGGTGGCGCTGCTCAAGCAGTGGGATCAAGGGGTGGAGATTGCCAAGATTCAGGGCATTCCGGCGCTGGTGGTGGATGGCAAATACCTGATTAACACCAAGTCCATTACCTCGCTGACCATGTTGGACGACCTGGTTGCCGAGCTGGCCCAGAAATAGGAGGCGGTATGGAACTCATTAAACAAGGCTTTTCTGACTTGAAAGCCTCTCCAATGGACACCCTGATGCTGTGGCAGCGACAGCGATGGATATGGCTGTTGATGAGCTCGGCGGCGGCGTTTTTGATTCTCTCGGCCATGTTCTATTTCCAGTGGTTTTTGGAGATGGACCCGTGCGAAATCTGCGTCTACATCCGTTTCAGCCAGTTTTGCATCTTCTTTGCTGGCCTGCTGATTGCCATTAAGCCCGACAACCAGATTCTAAAGGCGTTGGGGCTGCTGCTGGCCTGGTACGGGGTGGTGCGAGGCATGGCCTGGTCCATTGAGCTGCAACAACTGCATATCACCGCCCACGCCCTGGCGGATGCCATTAGCCAGGGGGGCGACCTGTTTGCCGCCGGTGGTGGCGGTGCCGCTTGCTCTACCGAGCCAACGTTCCCACTGGGCCTGCCGCTTAATGAATGGTTCCCGTATGAATTCCAGCCCTCCGGTATTTGCGGTGAAGACGACTGGAGTCTGCTGGGCATGAATATGGCTGACTACTGCGTGATTGCCTATAGCGTGTTTATGGTGGCGCTGGCCTCGGTATCGGTTGCCTGGATTAAAAGCATCATCAAAAAACAACAATAAGCTCGTCCCTGCACTGCTTGGCGGGTCCGCCCGTCCTTTTTATACCCGCTGTCGATGACTGTTCTTTGTCTCACTGTGCCATTCAGTGGGGCTGGATAAGTGCGGCCGGTCGACAGCAACAGACTTAAATATGAAAACTGGATGACTATTATGAAAAAACACTTAATTTCACTTTCTGTTGTGGCGGCATTGGGAGTGTCGACGTTGGCCACCACGGTGAATGCGGCAGGCTTTAAACCTGCCCCGGCGGCGGGCAATCTGGGCGCCATGCTGGTCAACCCCTATGGAAACTCACCGCTGACCGCCATCCTGGATCTGGGTGGCAAGTTCCCCACCGACGTTAAGGTTGAGGTACAGGGCAAAGGCAAAAACGGCGTGGCGATTCGCTATCCGGTCGGGCCCCAGACTATCAACACCTACGACGGTATTCCGGTGTTTGGCCTGTATGCCAACTTTAAGAACACCGTGACCGTGTCTTACCAGCTGCAGGGCAAGCCGGTGTCGGAGACCTATCAGGTGCTGACCGGCGCCATCAGCAACGACTACCTGGACAACCGCAACATCACCGCCATGCAGGAAGTGAAGGTGAAAACCGTGGCCAAGGGCTTTGAAGACCGGCTGTACATGGTGAACTCGCACACCTACAACCAGCAGGGCTCCGACATTCACTGGGCCGGCGAAAAGGGCAAGAGCGCCGACATGTTCCAGTCCTCGCCCGCCAAAGGGGCACTGCCGTTTGAAAACCCGCCGATGACCTACGTGGTCGACACCCAGGGGGAGGTGCGCTGGTGGCTTAACCAGGACGCGGTCTACAACGCCGCCGACATTGACATCAATAAGCGCGGTTACCTGATGGGGTTCCATGACACCGGCCATGGTGGTTACTCTTTCGTGCAGGGCCAGCGTTATGGCTCCTTTACCCTGCTGGGTAACGTTAACTCCCGCCGTTTGCCTCGCGGCTACATCGATGCGTCTCACGAGCACAACCTGATGCCTAACGGCCATTCACTGGTGCGGGCGGCCAAGTCGAACTACGTCAACCAACAGGGTGACCTGGTACACACCGTACGTGACCACATCCTGGAGTTGGACAAGGACGGCAACCTGGTGGACGTATGGGTGTTGCCACAAATTCTCGACCCCTACCGCGATGCGCTGTTGGAAGCGCTGGACATGGGCGCGGTGTGCCTGAACGTCGACATGGACCACCAGGGTGAAACCGCCGAGATGAAGATCGACGCCCCCTATGGCGACATTCCCGGCGTGGGTGCCGGTCGCAACTGGGCCCACGTCAACTCGGTGGATTACGACCCTGCGGACGATTCCATCATCGTGTCGCTGCGACACCAGGGGGTGATGAAGATTGGCCGCGACAAGCAGGTGAAGTGGATCCTGTCGCCGTCTGAAGGCTGGAACAAGGCGCTGGCGCCGAAGTTGCTGACGCCGGTGAATCACAAGGGCAAGGCGATCTCCTGCACGCCTAAGGGCAAGTGTGAGCAAGGCTTTGACTTTACCTACACCCAGCACACCGCCTGGCTGAACCACGACAAGCATCGCCTGACGGTGTTCGATAACGGCGATGGCCGCGGCCTGGAGCAGCCGGCACTGCCCAGCATGAAGTACAGCCGCTTCGTCGAATATAAGATTGACGAAGCCAAGGGCACGGTGGAGCAGACCTGGTCTTACGGTAAAGACCGCGGTTACGAGTGGTACAGCCCGATCACCTCCAACGTGGAGTACCGCAAAGACCACAACACCATCTTCGGATTTGGTGGCTCCATCAACCTGTACTCTCCGGGGGAGCGCACCGTGGGTAAGATCAACGAAATCGATTACGACACCAAAAAGGTCAAGGTCGAGATCGACGTGCTGTCAGACAAGCCCAATACCCCGCACTACCGGGCATTGATTGTGAACCCCACCAGCCAGTTTGGTCAGTAACCGTCGGAGAGTCACCCCGAGGGTCTGCGACGGCCCTCGGGGGCTAGAACAACAATGAAAAAAACAACTGTACTGTGTATTGCGCTGGCGTCGACCGCCTTGATGAACGTTTCGGTCCAGGCTGAGGTGTTGTACCAGGAAAACAGCGTACGGGTGGGGTATCAAACCCTGCTGGATGCCGAAGACAAAAACCCCAACCGGTATGACCAGGGTTACCTGGCCTATTACCACACCACCCTGGCCGACTGGGGCAGTGCCCTGGGTTGGCTGTGGCTGGAAAACCCGCTGGATAACGCCGACAACCAGCAAGGCGACGATGCCGGCGCCACCACCAAAGGCTGGCTGAAAATCGATTACGCCCTCGGCGACACCCCGTTTAACCTGTGGCTGCAATCGTTCTTTATGGGTAACACCACCTGTATGGAACAGAACCTCTACTTTGGCGGCTCCTACTCGATTCGGGCCGACAACCTCAACGGTACCTTTGGCCTGGGCGCTAACTACTCCTATGGCTCGTTCCGCCCGGCCAACAGCAGCTTCAACGGTGCCAATGGCTATGCGGCCGTGGTGGCGCTGGCCTACAACCTGACGCCGTCACTGGTGGCCCGAGGCTACTACGAGGCCCAGTTCGACCGCGACGACGAGTTTCAGACCGCCCTGGGCTACGACCAGTTTGGCTACCAGGTGCAACTGGGGGTGGACTACCACATTAACAGCAGGCTGATGCTTAGCTCCTCCTACATGTACCTCGACAGCTGGGGCGCCACCAAGCGTGACGGCGGCGAGATGCTGTTTGAACTGGGCGTGAAGTTTTAAGGTCGCAAATAGGGAGAGAGACGATGCGAATCAATACAGTACGCAGTGGGCTGGCCCTGGCGATGGGGCTGCTGCTGGCGCAGCCGGCACTGGCCGATGTGAAGGTACAGCGCACCAGCGTCAAGGTGGGTTACGACACCCTGCTGTCGGCAGACAAAAATAAGAACCTCGGCGACCAGGGCTATCTGGTGGTCAACCACATGACGGTCTCGGACTGGGGCAGCTTCATTGGCTGGTTCCGGTTTGAGAACCCGCTCGACAGCGCCGAAAACCAGTTGGGTAAGGATCTGGGGCCGGCCACCAAAACCTGGATGAAACTGGATTATGGCCTGGGCGAGTCGCCGTTCAACCTGTGGCTGCAGTCGTTTACCCTGGCCAAGTCCACGGCGGTGGAGGAGAACTTCTACCTGGGTCTGTCTTACGATTTGTCTTATGGCAAGTTGCTCGGCACCGTGAGTATGGGGGCGCAATACGCCTACGGCTCGTTCTCGCCCACCAAGGAAAGCTTCTCTGGGATCAGTGGAATGGCAACATCTTTGATGCTGGGTTATAAGCTGACGCCAAAATTGATCGGTAAGTTTTATTATATAGGTCAATTTTTCCGGTCGGATGATCATCAAAATACCTTTGGCTATGACAGTTATGGGCATCAATTGATCACCGGAGTGGAGTATCACGTTAATAAAAGAGTCTTTGTCGGAACATCTTATAAACACAGAAAGAGCTGGGGCGGGGCATTAGAAGCCGGCGACGAACTGCTGTTCGAGGCTGGTTATAAGTTCTGATTATTACTGACTCATATTAACAGATGGAATCAGTCGCCGTATTTGGTTCATGGCGGTGGACGAATAAGCCTCGATCACAACTGTGGGCCAAATACGCCCTTTATTAAAAAAGCGAATTGAATTAGAACTCAAATTAACCGTAATTTAGATTCACCTGCCGCCCAAATTAGTATTAATGGTTTGCCTATGAATATTAACCAGAATGTTAGAGATTTGTCGGTGGCTCATCTGCAGTTAATTCTGTGCCTGCTTAAGTGCGGCAACGCCAGCGTGGCCGCCGAACAGCTGGGCATGAGCCAGTCGTCGGTCAGCTATCAGCTGCGTCGCCTACGGGTGATGTTTGAAGACGAGTTGTTTCTGCGCACCGGCAGCGGCTTAAAACCCACCGAGCGCTGCCAGCAGATAGGCTTCATTGCCGCCGATCTGGTGGTGCGCATTGAGGAAGACCTGCTGCACGCCGGCCACTTCGAGCCGATGGCGGTACGGCGGGACTTGTCGGTGGTGGCCGACGGTACCATTACCGGCTGGTTTGCGCCGCTGTTTCTGGAGTTTCAGAAGCAGATGCCCCGAGCCCGATTGTGTGCCCGCAACTGGCACCTGAATTCGTTCCAGGATCTGGACAAGGGTGAGGTGCACTTTGGGGTGCACGTGATGCCAGCCGACGGCGCCGGCGTGTGCGAAGTGGAGATGGACCCCTGCTACCGGGTGTTTGTGGTTCGAAAATACCACCCGCTGGCGCAAAAAGGCGCAGTGGCGCTGGAAGACCTGGCCATGTACCCGGTGCTGCTGCACGACCTGTGCGGCATGAACAGCCACGGCAATTCACTGATGGAGCGGGTGATGAGCGATCGCGACCAGAAACTGAACCTGGTGTCGAAGATAGGGGAGGTTCACAGCATCTTCGAGATGCTGCGCTACTCCAATGCCATTACCTATGCGGCGGTGGCCAGCCTGCCCCGGGATCTGAGCGATTTTACCTTGCTGAAGGCGCCGGACTGCTTCAGCGCCATTCAGGGCTTCTATCGCTTGTACGTGTGCCGCTCACGTTACGGCTCCCAGGAGACTAACTGGCTGATCGAGTTTCTGCGCGACTCATTCTGCCGCTACATTCAGCTCAAGCACAGCCGCCCGGAGTTGGCGGGGCTGATTCCCGATGATGCACGGCGGTTGTCGACCGAAGCCAGCAGTGCCCTGTGAGCGCCATCGGTTCCCGGCAGGGATCAGGCGTAAATCTTACTGGTGAGGCGATCTTCGCTGCGGCGGCCGGACAGGTGACGGCGATCGGCCTTGTCCTCTTCGAAGCGCACTTCACCGCGACGCTCCTTGTGGCTGCGGCGGTCGTGATCTCGGCGTTCGGTAGTGGGTGATTTCATGGCGGCTCTCTCCCGGTGGCTGATGATTTAGTTATAGGAGAGGTTGTCGGGGCTAGCCAGTCTGCACCGTGATTGGTCTGAGCAGTACGGCGATGGCGAGGGTGGGCGCGGCCTGGCGCCGGGCTTTCTTGACCGCAGCTGACAAATGATCGCGATAAGATCGATACAATGCTATACAAGTGAAGAAAGTGTGTTACCATCTGCCTCGGCCTGAAATCAGACCTATTTATATGAAACGCAATATTATGCTTTAGAACGCTTCGTCCGGACGCTTACGCATCCAGCATCATGAAGTTTTTCCTATCATAAGTTTTAGCTCACATAAGTAATTCATTTCTTGGCTATATCTGCGCATAATGCGAATTATTTTTTGAAAAATTAGGATTAATCATGTCTAAGTCTACTGGTATCGTTAAGTGGTTCAACGAAGAGAAAGGTTTCGGTTTCATCACTCCAGACAACGGCGGTGCTGACGTATTCGTTCACTTCCGTGCCATCGCTTCTGAAGGTTTCAAGACCCTGGCTGAAGGTCAGCAGGTTTCTTTCGAAACTGAGCAAGGCCAGAAAGGCCCTCAAGCTGCTAACGTAGTAGCTCTGTAAGTCAAAGCCTCGCTTTGAACTTCAAAAATGCTGGCTGAGGCCGGCATTTTTTGTGCCTGGCGTTTGCCGCCAGGCCAGCCAGACAAAGGCGCAGCGGTGGTTACCGGCTGCGCCTTTTCGGTTTCTCTCCCCATCGTTTTCGAAGCCCCTTCAGCTGATCCGCATCAGTAAAGCGCCACCTTCATGGTGTAACTCATTGGTATTTATGGTGATATGCCGTAGATTAACCGGTAACGACTGGTCATTACTGTCCCCAGATTCATCGCCAAGGGATAGCCAAGTCTATATGCTTTATAAATTCAGATATTTGCAGGTGCTCGAACATGAATGATTCAGTGACTACTATGCCTAGGATCCAACACCGAGATATGGTTAACGAGCCAGACCCCTCGCGCTTGATACATGGCCTCCGAGATACTGGGTATGACTTATACACAGCAGCTGCCGACATCATAGATAACTCCATTGCAGCTGGCGCCACAAACATAAACATCAACATTGATCTAACCCGAGACGGGCGCAAATTTGTTTACTTCGGCGATGACGGTCATGGTATGGACGCTGACGGCCTTCACAACGCAATGAGATACGGAGCAAAAATCCGTGAAGACTTGGCTTCATTGGGGAAGTTTGGACTTGGGCTGAAGACCGCTTCGAGTTCAGTGTGTCTGAAGTACGCTCTGATTTCACGAACCGATGTTTCCAGCCCACTGCTTAAGCTCACATGGGACTTGGAGCACGTGGAGAATGTTAATGTTTGGGAAATGCTTGATGAGCCGGTATCAGAAGATGAACAAGAGATTTTTGAAGAACTATGTGGAGATTCTGGAACTCTAGTTGTCTGGTCAAAGTGTGATCGACTTCTTAGTAAGGCGTATGAAGAGCCAGGCGGAACCAAAGAACAAAATGCCGTTCGAACCAGAAGAGCAAAGTTAATTGAGCATTGTGCTCTAATTTTTCACAAGTACCTTAACCAGGAAGAGAAGGAGCATCGCACTGTAAACATCACCGTTAACGGTGTCAAAGTTGAACATTGGAACCCTTTCTACCCTGAGAAATCTGAGCAGGTACTCCCTGATAAATTGACTGTTCTTCCTATACAGCGAGAAGATGGAAGCGTGCACAATGCCATTGTAAAAGCCTGGATTCTTCCTCATGCAAAAGACATGACAAAGGAAGAGAATAGAAAACACGCTAAAATCTCTAACCGCGGCCAGGGTTTTTATATTCACCGGGAAGGAAGAGTAATCCATTATGGTGGCTACCTAGGCCTCTGGCGCTCAGATGATCCACACTGGTCCTTGCTCCGAGTAGAGTTTGATTTCGGCCATCAACTAGATGATGCGTTCCGGGTCGATGTTAAAAAGAGCAGAATCCTGTTGGATCCTGCATTAGAGGAGGCCCTTATTGAATTACTGGGACCTGCTCACAAAGAAGCTGATCGTAGATACCGCCGTAAACAGGCAGTCACAGTAACTAGTGGGATATCACACGGAGACTCCAACAAAACGATCTCCGAAACGAAAAATACTTTAAAAGTAACTGCCGAGTCAGTAGATGAGGATTCTGGAACAGCTGTTGTCTCAAACAACAAAGGCCGCGGTATAAAGATACTTACGCCAATTGAAAGCAATGTTAGCCCTGATTCTCTCTTTGTAAGTCCAGTAGACGGGATACCTAGTGGCGCACTCTGGGAGCCTTGCTTGACCAGTGAGAAAGACACTAACCACTCCACTGGTGTACACCTGAATAAGCAGCATGATTTCTATGCCAAGGTTTATAGCCAAACAAAGTCCGGTGTATCCATCGAAGGCCTCGACCTCTTGTTATGGGCTCTCGCTGCAGCCGAGCATAAGAACACCGATCAAGAGCTGTCTATTATGTGGGAAGATATTAGAGATGAGGTATCTTCAAACCTGAAGAAGTTGCTCAGAGCAATCGAAATTCCCACTTCACAGTCCTGAAAACAAGAGCCATGGGTAACAACGAAATAGAGTCCATTACGGATCAGATTAGACAAAGAACTGGAGCCACGATGCGTGGCTATCAGGACCAAGCAGAAGCGCGCCAAGGGCTTTCATTCTGGTTTTATAATTACAATCGCAGCAGTGGACCAATATTTTCCATTCGCCCAGCTGGGCTTAAGCGACACACTGTGTCACTTAAGCTCGGCCCGTATGCAGCACCGTGCGTAGAACACATACAAAATCGAGCTACACATGATGACTATGCTTTTGCATATGCATTTACCGAGAAGCTTAAGGGCTCATTTGACCTGAAAATAAACGGTTTGCAACCTGAAGCCGGCTGGCAGGTTTCCCCAGATTTAAAGATTTCTGTCACTAGAAGGGTATCTAATCAGCAGTCCACAGATGATATTTTACAATCTATAAATTCAATGATGGTTCCTCTAATTGCAGCAATGGCAGAACTAATCGGGTATGAGGATGAAGATGAAAGGCCTGAGGACATTCATTCAGATGTAGAAGGGACTCTCACTCCAACCCTTATACAAAAGAGAGAACGGAGCCTCAGAAATCGTTTACTTTGTTTATCTCTACATGGAGAAAGGTGCGGTGTGTGTGGCTTTGTAACCCAGGATATCTACGGGAAAGAGCTGACATCAATCCTAGAAGTTCATCATATTGAACCTATCGCAGATATCGAGCAACCAAGAGCATATGATCCAAGAACTGATCTGATTCCACTTTGCCCGAATTGCCACAGAGCCATTCATAGACGCAAACCAGCTCTTACACCAGAAGAGCTAAAGGGAATCATGAAACTATGAATCATTCTCTATCCATGCTGGCACATGACTATCGCAAATTTGAAACAGAAAACTTACCTTATTTGTTCTCCGAAAGGCTCCTTAATCCCGTCCTGTATATTGAAAGGAAACAGAGCAAGTATATCGCGTCTCTTGGGGCAAAAATTCGAAAGGCAGGTCAATATCATTTTTTACCTTGTCTAAGTATTCAACACAACTGGTTGTTGGACGGAAATCGGATTAAACCGCTCCCTCACGATGTACCTAAGGTTGTCTGCAATGCACTGCTCGAGGTTAACCCTCAGGATCTGCGTTATCCGGAAGTTTTAAGCCTTATACGAAACGGAATAGAAGGTATTGAGATAAGCGTTGCTCCAAGCGTTACTGAAAAGGCTAACGCAAGATCTGCCGCCATGTCGTTGCCGACAGTCACACAAGGATTGAATGCGTCTTTATATCCTTACCAAGAACATGGAGTAGCTTGGCTGAGTGAGACCCTCGATAGTATTGGCGGAGCAATACTAGCTGACGAGATGGGACTTGGGAAAACACTCCAGATAATTGCAGCCCTTCTTATAAATAAGCCTACTTCAGAGAACCCCGCTCTTATAGTTTGCCCTACAACCTTGATTGCAAACTGGTGTCGAGAGGTGCATAGATTCGCACCCTCGTTCACACTTATGGTGCATAGAGGAGGTGATCGGACGGGTTATTACAAAGACTTAATGCGATCAGACATTGTCATTACCACATACGATACACTGGTCAATGACGTTACCTTGTTCAGAGGTATTGAATGGAGCTATGTCATTTGCGATGAGGCTCAGGCAGTAAAAAATCCAGATGCAAAGAGGCGTATTGCGTTGAGCTCGCTGCCTAGGCGATACACGATACCGGTAACAGGAACGCCGGTGGAAAATTCACTTATGGACCTGTGGTCTTTAGCTGATCTTGCAGTCCCTGGCATCTTAGGGCCTAAAGAAGAATTTCCTGATTTTTATCCGGATACAGAAGAAGGCGCTCAATCTCTGAGTACCTTTTCAGATACTATCGTTCTTAAGCGTCAGGTAAAGGACGTTGCAGATGACCTGCCAAAACGAACTGACGTTGATCTTCCTGTTGAGCTTGATTCTGTAACCATCGAGGAATACGAAAGAATCAGAGAAGAAACAATTGCTGAGTATGGTGCAGCTGGAAAACTGGTTGCTGTTGGACAGTTAGCAATTTATTGCGCGCACCCATGGCTAAGGCTTAAAAAGTCTGGAATCTCTGATTGGGAAGAGCATGTAGAGCTTCATCCTGATCCTAGCTATCCGCTGATGACTCCAAAAATGAAGCTCTGTATTCAATTACTCAGTGAGGCTACTAGAAACAAGAAGAAAGTCCTGATATTTGCTGCTTACAATTGTTGTGGATATCTGATCAAAAAAGCTGCCGATGAGCGTAATGTTCATGTTAGTTATTGGGACTCGATTAACGGATCTACACCTCAGGAAAAACGACAATCTATAGTGGATAACTTTACGTCAGTGAACGGATCTGCAGTGTTGGTTCTAAATCCGAAAGCAGCTGGAGCTGGACTTAACATAACTGCAGCGACCATAGTGATCCACTACACACAAAGCTGGAACCCAGCATTAGAGATGCAGGCTTCGGCAAGGGCCCACCGTCGCGGGCAGGATAAACCAGTCACAATATATCGCCTCTTCTACAAGGGAACTGTTGAGGAAACGATGGTTGAAAGAAGCTTATGGAAAAGGGAGCTAGGGGAAGAAGCCATCCCAATTAGCACTCGCGATGAACAAGATTTTAGAAAGGCACTTTTGGAAAGCCCCGCAAAGGAGGTGAAATGAATACATCTTACGAAAAAGTTCTTACAAAAAATGATACTGGCGAAACCGGCGGGCATCAGGCTGGAATCGTGGTACCGAAGAAAAACCAAGAGCTTATTAATTTTTTCCCTGCACTTGAACTTGAAGAGTTTAACCCAGACGCTTGGTTAGTTTGCATAGATGCTGATGGTGAACAATGGCAAATGCGTTACATTTACTATAATGGAAAGTCTTTTGCTCCCCCCAAAAGTACCAGAAACGAATACAGAATCACTCACATGACCAAGTTTCTTTCTAAATGGGGAGCAAAGCCTGGTGATTCGGTGCAATTTACTTCAACTGAAAGATCGAATACTTTCAGGATTAAAATTAAGCGTAGAGAAAAAATAATTGAAGTACAAAATACGATAGGAGAACCCAAGCCCGTTGTACTTAAGGGATGGAGTCCTGTTTATTGACTTGCTAATTGTTTGTTTCTTTGATGCTTAGATATTCTTCAGAGCTGGTAGCATAAGTCATTCAGTTCTGAAGATTTTTCATTTACCTTAAAGAAGGTTGAAAAAGCGTCATTAGGTTGATTGTCACATGCATTAACGTCGCCACCAAATTGGTTCTATTATTTAGGAATAAACTTAAATAAGGATGCTAAATCGAGGTTTGAATCACTAAGATGCATTCATCGCTGGAATTTTTAATTTTTATCTTAGACCGGGACTCAGGGTTTGCCCTGCTGGGCAGTCTTGGATATTGCTGTTAGATGAGGGGGAGTTCGTTAAATCGGGTTGATGGCTGATACGTTCAGGAGTGACGTACAGTGTATCTAGCCGAGATAAAACAAGGCTAGCACATCATTCATCATATATTATATATTATACAGTTGAAAAAGGGCTCCATTGTAGTAGTTTTGGAATCTCTGATACCAAATTAAATAATACAGTCGCTACTGAAAATGAATAAGGTGCTAGTTGGGAGGAAGACTATGGAGATCGGTATGTCTATCCTGAGTGTGGTCAATAAAACCACGAAAAATCCGTGAGGGGGCGTTTATTACCTACTTCATTCTTGATATATTATACGGCTTCATAATGGCAATTTAAAATTGAAGTTGCTGTTGAATATGTTCATGAATACGCTAATGTGCTTAATTTTAATCATAAAACTATGTTAGTGAGAAAGGTATAATATGTGGGATAAAGTGTTTGATAATTTTGGGATTAAAAAAGTCACCAAAACGGATAAAAACAAGGAGGCTTATGTACCTAATGGAGGGCAAAAAAGTGCACTAAAAGCTGCAGGAAAAGATCCTGATTTGCGCAGCGATATTGAGCTAATAATACTTGGTGATTTTCATACTAATAAATTAGTATCCTCTTATTATTCTTCTGTAAGAGCGGCATCAGCGGGAAGATCGCCTGAAGAAAGGATGGGTAAAGAACTGATTGCAGACTGGCTTGATATTGGTGATGAGGTTGTAATTGGAAATATTGGTAGCGAAGTATATGCTGCAAAAAACATAATTGGATTTAAAGGCATTAAGGCTATCGTTGAACAAGCGGCCAAAGAAGCAAAGAAAAAGCCAAAAAAATCTAAGGTTCTAAAAGATGAATTTGAAAGAAATCCAATGGTTGTTAAGCATGCTTTGCTAAGAGCAAATGGTAAGTGTGAAATGCCTGGTTGTACTACGGCTTTATTTAAGAAGCCCAATGGTGAGGTTTATTTAGAGGTTCATCACATAGAATACTTATCAGAAAATGGCGATGATAGTGTGGAAAATGTTGCAGCGCTTTGTGCTAGTTGTCATAGGGAATTGCACTACGGAGATGGCAAGGATGTAAAAAAGAAGAAATTAATCGATAGCATGGTATGATATATAGATTGTGGTTGAGTGTGTTTTCTAGAGGCGCGTTCATATGTAATTGTCGTGCCTTCTGATTCCTTTGTTATCAATCTCGCAGTTGTAATCTATAGCTAAAATCCATTCTTCCAAACGTTCCATTAGATCTACTTCACTCATGCGTTTCTTTCCTTTTAGTGAGCACTCCCAAACTGTAAGCTGTTTGAACCCTAATTGAGCTATTAATTTGGCCTTTTCAACATCTCTGGCTTTGTTGGTATCGAGCTTTTCTCTCCAGAATTCAGGATTTGTAGTCGGATACTTGAATAAGTAACAATCATGCGCATGCCAGAAGCATCCATTGATCCAAATCACTGCATTATATCGGGGTAAGAAAATATCGGCTTTTACAGGAAGGTTTGAGGGGTGGATACGAAATCTGAAGCCAATTCGGTGCAATAACTTCCGAATGTAGACTTCAGGTTTCGTATTCTTTGAGCGAATTGCTCTCATGTTCTTTGAGCGAATCGCTTTTGGGTGGACGTCAACCATCAGGCAAGAGCCCGTTCAGCCTCTTTCTTAATGGCATTTTTCTTATCTGCCTCAATCGCTTCCATGATATAGGGTTTCATCAGTTTAGCTACCGCGGCAAAAACTGGTACTACGACAGAATTGCCGAACTGGCGGTATGCCTGAGTATCGCTAACAGGGATTTTCCACTCAGCTCCATCTGGCTTATCGAAACCCATCAGGCGCGCGCATTCCCTAGGTGTCAGGCGGCGAGGGCGATTTTCTTGGTTTTCTTCATTCCAGAAGTCGCTTTCTGCTAGGGACATATCCCAGCCTTTGTAATCGACAAGAATTTCAGAGCCGTCTTTGTGGTAACGGGCGGACAGAGTGCGAGCAACAGCAGAAGAATTCTTTGGATCAACGAGTCCAAAACCAAATCCATTACCCTTCGCAGCATGCTTTTTCGCGTATTCAAAAAGGTATTCCCAGAGTCGGGGAGTTAGCTGGTACTTGGCATCAATATCTTTCTCGAGAATGCTGGTAAAAGTAGGCCACTCGTTTTTGGAAGGGGCATGCTCATAGACGTCCCTTAAGGTGAACCCTTCATGGACATCCAGATCCTTGCGAAAGCCAACCAGAACAATACGTTCACGGTGTTGAGGCGTAAAGTGCTTGCCATCAATGATCTTCGGGTCTTGCGAGCCTTTGGCATCGACATCCGCAACCCAATAACCCAAACGGTCCAGCGTTTCTTGGATGATGCGAAATGTATTGCCATGGTCATGGCTTTTCAAGTTTTTCACATTTTCTAGAACAAAAGCTTTTGGCTGCATTGCCTTGATGATCATTTCGACATCAAAGAACAAAGTGCCTTGGGTCTCACATTCAAAACCATGTGCTCGACCTAATGAGTTTTTCTTGGAGACACCAGCAAGAGAAAATGGCTGACAGGGGAAACCGGCAAGAAGCACGTCAAGTTCACCTGGAAAATGAGCTCTGATATTTTCAAGCACTTTTTCTTCAGAAACATAGGGGTGTTTCTCTTTGTTACTGAGAGTAATATCAGTGATATCTTCGTTGAAAACATGTTCATCATCGCAATACCAGTTTGCCTTATAAGTCTTGCGAGCAAATTTATTCCACTCACTTGAGAATATGCATTCCCCTCCAATAGCTTCGAAGCCTTTGCGAATCCCGCCAATACCGGCAAACAAATCGGCGAATGTAAAATCAGCACTACCATAGTGGGCTGGCTTTTGAGGTACTATTTCCTCGGACAAGTACTTGTGCTCTCCTGCCGTCAGGGGGCGATTAATGAATTCTTCCTTGATACATTTTCTTAAAATGTCCCGGTTCCACTTGTCGCCACAACTGACTTCATTTAGGAAGTTACTAATCTGTATTAAATCCCAGCTTTCCTGAAGACGCTCAACTAGTGCGGTATCGCGTTTGGAGTATAGTAGCTTTTGTTGTTGATCAAGATCACGACAGGCAGCCGCTTTTTGTTCTGGAGTGCTCATTTTCAAACCTCTGGGTCAATCGCGCGAGAAATTGTCGCACGTTTCTACCTAGATTGCTCGATGTTTTTGTATCATCCAACGGTTCGAATTCCCGGGGAGTCAATCAACACCATTCCCTTTAGGACCTCTCACCAAGCAGTGGTAAGGAATCACTTTATGGCGATAGTACAAGCGACTAAATAGTAAGCCGAAGTATAGAATACAGTAAGCACCTCAAGTCTTACGGTGCCTTGTATTTTACTTAGAGCCATTAGACTACTACACCTTTGAGGCGTTGAACGAAAGGCCTTTGACTTAACTGTGCACACGAGAATGGTTCGATTCTATTGTGGGAGTTAGCTTGGTGACTCAATTAAATGTTATTTAACAGAGGGCGCACATTTAGCCTATCCAGGGGTGCCAATTTACGCCAAGGGCAGTACAAACTAAAAAGGCGCAGCGGTTACTAACCGGCTGCGCCTTCCTGTATATGGTGGCCCCTGGGGGACTTGAACCCACGACCAAGCGATTATGAGTCGCCTGCTCTAACCAACTGAGCTAAGGGGCCTTATCTGTTTAGCGGGCATGAGGCCCACTGAGCTGCTGAGTATATCCAAGCCAAATCCCGTTGTCATCCGCTCTGTGGGCGTGAAAAGCCGTTGCCGGTGGCGTTTGCCTAAGAAAACGCCAGTGAGGGCGAATTGGGGTTCGAACACGGGTAAAAACCACCTGTGTTTGTGGTGGCCAAGTAGCGGCGCCGGCGTTGATTAGGATCATGGTTTGCCGACGGTCACTGTGGTGCTATGGCGGTGAGGGCAGGGTCTGCGAATGAGTGTGTTAGCTTAGGCATTCACTTCGTACCGTTTCACTAACCGATGGAGAATCAGGATGAACGCATACAAAAAGGTATTGATGCCACTGGATTTTCACAGTGATAACGATCAGATCATGGCCAAGGGCCGACAGATGGCCGAAGCCAATGATGCTGAGATGTACCTGCTGCACGTCAACGAACCCATGGCCGGGGTCTACACCTTCGAGGCGGTCAGCTTTGGCGACCAGATGGAGGAGTTCAAAGAGCGAATCCGCAGTGAAGCCAGAGAGCGTCTGAACCAGTTTGCCGGCGATCTGGGCATTGCCCCGGAACGGCAACTGATTCGTGAAGGCAAGGCGTCGCGCGAGATTGAAGAGGTGGTCAACGACTTTGGCATCGATCTGGTCGTTATGGGTACCCATGGTCACTCCGGCCTGCAGCGGCTGCTGGGCTCCACCGCCAACAGCGTGCTTAACCACGTCGATTGCGACGTGCTGACGGTGCGCATTAAAGAGTAAGCGTCAGGCGCGCTTCGAGCGCCGATTCGGCGGTGAATGGCAGGGGAAGTGGGCGTTGGCTCGCGGCCCCTTTAGCACCATCGGTTTGCCGCCATCTAAGGCTGTTTTCTAATTCCCCTTTGTTTGTTGATTGCGCCGCTGTCGATTCAATCACCTACAATTAATGGGGATTAACAGGGTTTTTGCTGTTGCCGTGGTCAGGTTAGGGCTGTTGTGTGGCCAAAGCTGACACTGGCGCCGCCGAAGCCGGCCATCGCGGGAGGTTTGAAATGAGCGTTTACAGCAAGGTTTTAATACCGCTCGATTTTCATGGTGACAATGAGTGGATCGTTGCCAAGGGCATGAAGGTGGCGGCCGATCATGGCGCCGAGTTGTTTCTGCTGCATGTGGATGAGACGCTGGCGGAGCGCTACCTGTTTGAGTCGGCCAGTTTTAGTGGCCACCTGAAGGGGTTCAAGCAGGAGATCTGCCAGGAGTCGCAGCAACGGATGCGGGCGCTGGCCAAGGATATGCAACTGGACGACGACCACGTGCTGGTGCGTGAAGGTAAGGCGGCCAAGGCGATTGAGGCCACGGTCACCGAGCTGGGCATCGACCTGATTGTAATGGGTACCCATGGCCACTCCGGCCTGCAGCGGTTGCTGGGCTCCACCGCCAACCGGGTGCTGCACAGCGTCGACTGCGACGTGCTGACGGTGCGTAGCAAAGAGTAACGGCGGGTGCTGGCTCAGTAAGCGGTTAGAGCATTGGTTCAGGGGCAGGGGTGTCGGCTCAGGAGGCGGTGCGCGCGACCCGGGTGACCAGTTGCAGCTTGTGTGCCAGCAGCACGATCAGCGCGTAGCAGCCGAGGCTGGTGGCCACCACCAGGTGCCAGCCGCCGTATTCCCAAATCGGCAACAGCACAAAGCCACCGAGGCTGGCGCCCAGGTAGTAATGCACCAAATACAGGGAGCTGGCCTTGGCCCGCTCTTTGACCGCGTTTTTGCCCACCCAGCTGTAGGCCAGGCTGTGAATCTGGAAAAAACCCACCGAACACAACAGCAAGCCAACAATGATGATGCGCAGGTCCGCCGACAGGGTGATCACCGTGCCCATGATCAGGAACAGGGCGCCGGTCTGCATCCCCGCCGGGGCGGTGTAGTAGCGCAGCCAGCGGCCCGACAGCTGGGCCGAGATGCTGCCGGCCAGGTAGGTCAGAAACAGCAGTGACAGCTGAAAGGTGGTCAGGCTCCACGGGGCCTGAGACAGCTGGAACGTCAGCACGGTAAACAGGTTAACGAAGGTGCCGAAGGTCAGCCCGGCAATCAGGAACGCCGGTTGCAGCTGCGGGTTTTTCAGGTGGGCCATCAGCCCCTTGGCGGCGTGGCGCAGCGAGGTGGTGCTGGGCTGAAAGTTGCGTTGCTGCGGCAGCATTGTACTGAGCATCAGTGCGGCGGCGCAGCTGAGCACCACCAGGGTAATAAACGGCACCTGCCAGTTGTCGAAGTAACTGGCCATGCCGCCGATCAACCGGCCGCTGAGGCCACCGATGGCGTTGGCGGCCACGTAGCTGCCCATGGCGGCGGGCAGGCGCTGGGCGCCAATCTCTTCCGACATCCAGGCGGCGGCCACCGCCACAAAGCCTGCCAGCATAATGCCGTGAACAATGCGCAGCACAATGAACCACTCGACGCTGCTGGTGTTGAGCAGGGCCAGGTTGATCAGCGGCAGGCTGGTGAGCGACAACAGCATAATGGGGCGGCGACCGATGGCGTCGGAGACCATGGCCCAGGGGATCAGGAATATTGCCAGCGCCAGCGGCGCCCCGGCATGCAGCCAGTTGGCGGTGGCGGCGTCCAGCTCAAAGGCCTCAGCCAGCATCGGCAGCATCGGCTGTGCCACGTACAGGTTGCAGAACACCACCATGGCCGCCAGGGTGAGGGCGGTCAGGGCTTTGAGGTAGTTGCGGCCGGCGAGGGTTGCCATCTATGGGTTACTCTGTGCTGTCAGTGTCCACAGAATACTCTCGTTTCAGAGTGTGGAATAATACAAATCATCAATGAAGTCTTAGATTTGACCTTATCCGGTAAACGCGGTAGAGCGCGCAGAAATCCTGCTGAGGGTTGCCGATAATGGCGTCATCTCTGTGGTATTGCCTTCGGGCAGAAGAATAAAAAACGAGTCTACTATGTCGCAAAAGATTATTTTTGATACCGATCCGGGCATCGATGATGCTATGGCCCTGCTGTTTGCCCACGCCCACGACAACGTCGATATGGTGGCGATCACCACGGTGTACGGCAACGGTGTTATCGAAGATTGCACCCGTAATGCCTGTTACATCAACGACACTTTTAATATGGGCGCCACGGTGGTGCAGGGTGCCGCCGGTCCGCTGACTCGCGATCCGGTCGGTCCCACGGTGGTGGTGCACGGTGAGCATGGTCTGGGTACGGTGGAGGTGCCGCTGGATTACCCCATTAACATCGACCCTCGCCCGGCCCACGAATACATGTGCGATATGGCTCGAGAGAACCCCGGCGAGATCACCCTGGTGGCAGTTGGCCCGCTGACCAACCTGGCGCTGGCGCTGCAGCACGACCCGGAGATCGTTAACAACGTTAAAGAGGTGGTGATCATGGGGGCGGCCTTTGGCGAAGGCGGCCATCGCGGTAACGTGTCACCGGTGGCCGAGGCCAACATTCACGACGACCCTCACGCCGCCGATCAGGTGTTCTGCGCCGACTGGCCGGTGACCATTGTCGGCCTGGACGTAACCCACCAGACCTTCTTTACCGGCGACTACCTGGATAAGCTGCGCCACAGTGCCGGCGAAGTGGGTGAATTCATCTGGCAGGTGAGCCGCTTCTACCTCAAGTTCTACTCCGAGAAAGTGGGCGTCGATGGCTGCCATGTGCACGATCCGTCAGCGGTGGCCTACGTGGCCGACCCGAGTCTGTTCGGGGTGCGCAAAGGCCCGGTACGGGTGGTCACCGAAGGTCCGGCCATCGGCATGACCATCCAGAAGAGCGACGAGCGTTTCTACCATCACGACGAGTGGTCTTGCTTCCGGGCGCAGCAGGTGTGCGTCGAGGTCGACAACCAGCGTCTGCTGCAGATGTACCAAGACAGCATCAACTCGCTGGCGTAAATTCGAGCGTTAGAATCGGTTGGCTTAAAGTTTGCCTTTTCGGGGTCGCTTTAAGCCAACTATTGCTGGAGATCCCATTACCGGATGCGGTATTTTAGGTGGGTGTCACAATAGGTTTTTGAAAAGGCAGTTTATTTGAGGCGGAGATTACAAGGACTCATGGTATGTCGCATCGCCTGATCCAGTTGAGTCTGGCGCTGTTTCTGGCGGCCAGTGTGCTGTTTCTACCCTCCTGGCTGGTGTCGTCCAGCAATGAAATTCAATGGTTGATGCAAAACCTGCCCTGGGTGCTGCTGACCAGTGCCTGGATCGTCAGTCGCATCTATCGCCTGCAAAAACTCAGCTTTATGGTGCTGGTGTCGCTGGCCAGTTATTTGGTGATCCAGTGGAAGCTGCAGGTGCCGCTGCCGCAGGGCAACACCGAGCTTATTTTCTGGGGCCTGTGCCTGCTGGCGCCGCTGCTGGTGTTCCTGTTTGATGTGATGCCGGAGAAGTGGATCGCCACCGGTCATAACGGTTTCGCTTACGCACTGCTGCTGGCTCCGGTTGCCCTGTTCTCGATGCTGCTCAGCTCCAGTGCCGAGGCCACTCACCAATGGCTGGCGTCCTGGGTAACGGCGCTGGGTGGCTACCCGCTGCCCTGGGTGCTGACCCTGATGATGGCCTGCTATTTTGTCATCTCCACCCTGATTCAGACCCGCCGCCGCGATAAAGGCGACTCGGCGGCGCTGCTGTGCCTGATGGCACTGGGCCTGACCTGCTATCAGTTCGACACCCCTGGGGTGTCCTCCTCCATGTTCACCATTTTGGGGCTGTGCCTGCTGGTGTTGCTGGTACTGCACAGCTACCGGCTGGCGTTCTTCGACCTGCTGACCGGGGTGCGCAACCGTCGCAGCCTGGATGCGCTGATGCAGGGGTTGTCTGGCCGTTACCAACTGGCGATGGTGGACATTGACCACTTCAAGAAATTCAACGACACCTTTGGCCACGACGTCGGCGATGACGTATTGCGACTGGTGGCGCAGATGCTGACTCGAGTAAAGGCCGGCGGCACCGTCTACCGCTATGGCGGTGAAGAGTTCACCATCGTGTTTCGCAGCCGCGAGCGCAAACGCTGCCTGGCGGCGCTGGACGCCATTCGTGAAGAGATTGCCGCCTACCCGTTTTACGTGCGCAGCCCGCAAAGTGCCGGGGTGGCTCGCCGAGGCCGCAGCCAGGCGCCTAAGGTGGCACCGCAAACCATCACCGTTAGCATGGGGCTGGCACAGCCCCGGGCCGATGATGCCAGTGTCGACCAGGTGGTGAAGCGCGCCGACGAGGCCCTGTACCAGGCCAAGCAGGCCGGCCGCAACTGCATCAAGGCCGACCGCCTTCTCAACCGGCGTCCCAGCCGTCGCCGGGTGGCGGCGTAAGCCATTTCTCACTGTTTTTATATGCCTTTGACTATCCCTTAGGCGAGAGTCGACTACCCTTTACAGATTGGATACAAAACACGGCCCATCAGAGTCGTGGTAATCGGATAGGATGTCCTTATGGTGTTTCGTTCAGTGCAGCTGCTGTTGCCTGTACTGTTGGGTGTATTGGCGGCGTTGTTGCCGGCATGGGTGGCTCAGGCACAGCCGCTGGTGCATCAGGGGGTGCTGCTGCTGCCGTGGTTACTGCTGCCCATCTCGTGGATGGTCAGTCGTCTGTACCGCCAACCTAAAGTCAGTTTTCTCATTCTCATCAGTCTGTTGACCTATTCGCTGCTGCAAAGTCAGCGGCTGCACCCTGAGCTGGCGACCAATACCGAGTCGGCATTCTGGTTGTTGTGCCTGCTGGGGCCGCTGTTGATCATGGTATTCAGCTGGCTGCCGGAGGAGATGACCGGCGAAGCCAATAATTGGAAATGTTACCTGATCATCGCCACCATCGGGGTGGTGGCCCTTAACCTGTTGCAGCAGTTTCCTGAGCAAACTTCGTACTGGATGCAGCAGTTGCTGGCGCTGGAGCCGGGTATGCCCCCGGTGGTGCCGCTGCTGTTGCTGACGCTGTACTTGCTGGTTACCGGGTTGTCGCTGATTCGCCGTCAGGAAACCAGTGACGGCGTGGCGCTGCTGGCATTGCTGAGCATGGGGTTTGGCTTCTGTGGCTTTAATACCGAATGTGGGCCCGAGGTCAGCTTTGGCTTGTTTGCCCTAGCGGTGGTCACCCTGCAGGTGCTGCACAGTTACCGATTGGCATTTTTCGATCCGCTCACCGGTTTGCGCAACCGCCGCAGCCTGTTAAGCATGCTGCTGGACCATCCGAAAGGCTACCACCTAGCGATGGTCGACATTGACCACTTCAAGGATTTCAATGACGCCTTTGGTCACGACGTCGGGGACGAGGTGCTGCGGGCGGTGGCCAAGGTGCTGGAGCGGGTTGGCGCTGGCGGCAAGGTGTTTCGTCTCGGCGGTGAGGAGTTCGTGGTGGTGTTCGTTAGTCGTGATCGTAACGCCTGTATCGGCGCGCTGCAGGCGGTGCGGGAGATGGTGGCCCATTATCCGTTTACGGTGCGCCAGCCGCTGAATGCGTCAGCCCAGCAAGCGGCGACGCCGTTGCAGCCCCAGCAGATTACCGTCACCATCGGTCTGGCTCAGCACAGCCCTCAGGACGACAGCGTCGATGCGGTGCTGGCCCGGGCCGATAAGGCGCTGTATCGGGGTAAAAGTCGAGGCCGCAACTGTCTGGTGGTGGACGACGGCAAGCCGGTGCCCTGGGTTACCATCGGCGGCGAAAAGCGGCTGGTGTAGCCGCGTTACCAGATTCCTTTCGATTTCACTTTGCTGGCCAGCGCCAGTTGGGTATCCAGGCTGGGTGCCTCGGCATCGGCCGCAGTCGGCGTTACGCTGCCACTGCTGATCTGGCTGCGCAGTGCTTTTAGCTGGGCCATCAACTTATCCTGCCCCTGCTTCAGTGCCACAAACTGGCTGCCAAGGTCGACATGCGCATCCGGCTGAGCCGTCGGTGTGCTGTTGCCCTGGCTGGCCAACTGCTGCAGCTGGGCCAGAATCTGCTGCTGTTGCTGCTCTAACTGGGCCAGTGCGCCGGACAGGTTGCTGTCGGATTGTGCCGGTTGCGGCCGGTTAGCAAGCTGCTCCAGCTGTTGCTGCAGCGGTGCCAGGTTGACCTCGGTGCTGGCCTTGGGGGCCGCCATGGAGGTCTTGAGCATCGAGGTCAGCTTGGTCCACTGGCCCTCAGACAGACCGGCGCCGCCGTCGCTATCGACACTGACGCCGCTGGCGGCCAGCAGTTGAGTCAGGGTCTGGCCCTGCAACCGCTCTTCCACCAACGCCTGGGCCAGCATCGCAGGCAACTGCGGCGACAATTGCTGCAAAAACAGGCCAGACAGATACAGGTCGCGATGGAAGCCATTGCGGCGCAGCTGTGCCACCTCATTGCTGTCGCCGCGCCCCTTCTCCTGCTGCTGCCATTGGCGCAGGGTATCCACGGCGTACTGGTGTGAGCCGTGGAGCTCAGGTTCCAGGGTAAAGCTGCATCGAATGCGCATGGGCTGCCCTTATTAAACCGCTTCGGCCGGCTCGGCGGCGTGGTAGCAGCAGATCTCCCGGGACAGGGCTTCCTGCGGCTCCTGAACCAGCACAATCTTGTCGCCCAGGGTCGGGTAGGCGGCGCGAATGGCGGTTTCGATCAGCATGGCGCCACCGCCCACCAGGTAGATGCGGTTGGGGTTGCGGGTGAAGGTTTTGGCTTCGTAGGCAACGGCGGCGCCCAGTTCGGTGATCTTGTCTTCGATGCGCTCCAGTACCCAGTCAACTTTGGACAGGTCGTTGATCACCTCGTTGACGAAGTCGCGGTCGTGGCGGCGCTTTATCAGTTCGTTGGCGACCAGGTAGCTGGCGTCGCTGTCGGCGGCGGCCAGTGCCTTACGGGCGGCATTGGTGACCATGGACACACCAATTTCGGCATTGCCGTACACCGCCGACACGTCATCGAATTCACCGACGATCACGCCCATGTCCAGGGTGGTGCCGCCGCAGTCGATGACCAGCGATTTGGTGAACTCGTTGACGCCGGAGTCCATCAGGGTGGTCAGTACCGCCGGTAGGCTTTCTGGTAGCACTTCGACGTCGACAATTTCAAACAGCTCGCCCTTGTTGAGGCTGATGTCGCGCATCAGGTTGGCTTTCTTACGGGCGATGTTGTCTTCGTTCTTCTGACAATCGTCGGCTTTGTAGTACTCGGTGATTGGCAGGGTCACCAGAATGCTGACCGGGCCGGGTTTTACGCCGGTTTGCAGCAGAGCGTGGTGCACCGACAGCAGGTTCAGGTCGTCGTACTGAAAGGCCACGTGAGTGGTGGACAGGGCTTTGTCGGAGGTGGCGTCGTAGGTGTATTTGGTGGCACCAATCTGGTAGTTGAAGACCTTGCGGTCGCTCAGCAGCGCGGCGCTTTTCCAGTCTTTTCTAAAGGAGTTGGGGGAGGTGACACTGCGCACCAGGCCCTTTTCGATCCAGCTGATTTTAACGTTGGTGGAGCCATCATCGATGGCGAATTTCATGTTGGCTGACTGCATCCCAGTTCCTGTAAAAAAAGCCCACTACCGTGGGCTAATGCGACCCCTGAATCCACAAACTTAAATCGAATTTTGAAAAAAGTGAGGTAGGTGCGCCGGAGAAGAGGGCTGACTGCGGATGCGAGAGGTCAGTGTCTCCACCCCGTCGCCCTTTCGAACGCGAGGGTCCAGTGTCTCCACCCCGTCGCCCTTGCGAACGCGAGGGTCCAGTGTCTTCATCCCGTCGCCCTTGCGAACGCGAGGGCCCAGTGTCTTCATCCCGTCGCCCTTGCGAACGTGAGGGGCCAGTGTATTCACTCCGTCGCCCTTGCGAATGCGAGGGTCCAGTGTCCTCACCCCGTCGCCCTTGCGAATGCGAGGGTCTAGTGTCTTCGGTTTTGGGTTGGAGCAACAAAGCCACTGGGTACCCGCGTGCGCGGGCACGACGGAGGGATGGTTGGGGTACGTGGGCAACGGCTAGCACCGAGCTCTGCCGATACCGCAATAACTGTTCAGTTAGCACCAGCCCTGCCCATGAGCACTGTCGCCCTTGCGAAGGCGAGGGGCCAGTGTCTTCACCCCGTCGCCCTTGCGGACGCGAGGGCCCAGTGTCTTCGGTTTTGGGTTGGAGTAACAAAGCCACTGGGTACCCGCGTACGCGGGCACGACGGAAGGATGTTTGAGGTACGTTGGTAACGGCTAGCACCGTGCTCTGCCGATACCGAAATAACTGCTCAGTTAGCACCAACCCTCCCCATGAGCACCGTCGCCCTTGCGAACGCGAGGGGCCAGTGTCTTAGGTTTTAAGGCGTTAAAGCCGCTGGATTCTCGCTTGCGCAAGAATGACGAGAGGCACAGCCACTGGATACCCGCGGGCACGACGGAGGGATGGTTGGGGTACGTGGGCAACGGCTAGCACCGTGCTCTGCCGATACCGTAATTGCCACCCAGTTCGCACTACCTCTATCGACTAGCACTGTCGCCCTTGCGAACGCGAGGGCCCAGTGTCTTCACCCCGTCGCCCTTGCGGACGCGAGGGCCCAGTGTCTTCGGTTTTGGGTTGGAGTAACAAAGCCACTGGGTACCCGCGTGCGCGGGCACGACGGAGGGATGGTTGAGGTACGTGGGTAACGATCAGCACCGAGCTCTGCCGAAACCGGAATAACTGCCGGTTTACTACCAATTCATCCAATTCGCACTGTCGCCCTTGCGAACGCGAGGGGCCAGTGTCTTTGGTTTTAAGGCGTTAAAGCCGCTGGATTCTCGCCTGCGCAAGAATGACGAAAGGCACAGCCACTGGGTACCCGCGTGCGCGGGCACGACGGAGGGATGGTTGGGGTACGTGGGTAACGATTAGCGCCGAACTCTGCCGAAACCGCAATAACTGCTCAGTTAGTACCAGCCCTGCCCATGAGCACCGTCGCCCTTGCGAACGCGAGGGGCCAGTGACTTTGGTTTTGGGTTGGAGCAACAAAGCCACTGGGTACCCGCGTACGCGGGCACGACGGAGGGATGGTTGAGGTACGTGGGTAACGATCAGCACCGAGCTCTGCCGAAACCGGAATAACTGCCGGTATACTACCAATTCATCCAATTCATCCAATTCGCACTGTCGCCCTTGCGAACGCGAGGGCCCAGTTTCTTCGGTTTTGGGTTGGGTGCAAAAAGCCACTGGGTACTCGCGTGCGCGGGCACGACGGAGATTATTTGAAAGTGGGTTGTAGCGGTTAGCTCCGAACGTTGAGGCGGGCTCAGCAGCAAGTGTTCCGCAACACTCAAAACGGGTCGCCCTTGCGAACGCGAGGGGCCAGTGTTTTAGGTTTTGGGTTGGAGCAACAAAGCCACTGGGTACCCGCGTGCGCGGGCACGACGGAAGGATGTTTGAGGTACGTGGGTAACGATCAGCACCGAGCGCTGCCGAAACCGGAATAACTGCTCATTTAGCAGCAACCCTGCCGATGAGCACCGTCGCCCTTACGAAGGCGAGGGGCCAGTGACTTTGGTTTTGGGTTGGAGCAACAAAGCCGCTGGGTACCCGCGTGCGCGGGCACGACGGAAGGATGGTTGGGGTTGGTGTGGTAACTAATTGCACCGAGCGCTACCGATACCGTAATTGCCACCCAGTTCGCACTACCTCTATCAACTAGCACCGTCGCCCTTGCGAACGCGAGGGCCTAGTGTCTTTGATTCTAAGGCGTTAAAGCCGCTGGATTCTCGCTTGCGCAAGAATGACGAGAGGCACAGCCACTGGATACCCGCGGGCACGACGGAGGAGCGGGCACAAAAAAAGCCACCGCATGCGGTGGCTTTTTGGTCTCTGGAGTCAGAGCTTACAGCGCTTTGAGCTGCTCTTTCTGCTCTTCCAGCTTGCTGACGTCGCGCTTGGCTTCATCCAGCTTGGCTTGTTCCTTGGCCACCACCGCTTCCGGTGCCTTGGCCAGGAAGCCCTGGTTGGAGAGTTTCTTCTCCACTCGCTCGGCGTCCTGGGCCAGCTTGGCGATCTGCTTGTCGATGCGGGCCACTTCGGCGGCCACGTCGATGAGGCCGGCCATAGGAATCAACAGCTCCATTTCGCCAATCAGCTGGGTGGTGCACATCGGTGCGTCGCCGGACAGCACCTCGATGGACTCCAGGTTCGCCAGACGGTTGAGGAAGGTGCGGTTGGTTTCCACTCGGGCCAGATCCTGCTCACTGGCGTGCTTCAGCAGCACGTTCAGCGGCTTGGAGGGTGCCACGTTCAGTTCACCGCGGATGTTACGAACCGCGACGATGAACTGCTTCACCCACTCCAGGTCCGCTTGAGCGTCGGCGTCCATCAGGGCGGCGTCGAAGCTTGGGAATTCCTGCAGCATGATGGTGTCGGCCTCGATGCACACCAGCTTAGAGACGGTCAGCCAGATCTCTTCGGTGATGTACGGCATCAGCGGGTGCAGCATCCGCAGCATCCCTTCCAGCACAGTCAGCAGGGTGTGGCGGGTGCCACGCTGCTGGGCGTCGCTGCCGGAGCTCAGGACCGGCTTGGTTAGCTCCAGGTACCAGTCACAGAACTGGTTCCAGGTGAACTCGTAGGCGATGTTGGCGGCGATGTCGAAGCGGTAGCCTTCCATCGCTTCGCGGATGTTTTTCACGGTGTCGTTGTACTGGGCCAGAATCCAGCGATCCGCCAGAGACAGCTCCAGTTCGCCACCGCCAAAGCCACAGTCGTGCTCTTCGGTGTTCATCAGCACGTAGCGGCTGGCGTTCCACAGCTTGTTAGCGAAGTTGCGGTAACCTTCCAGGCGGTTCATGTCCCAGTTGATGTCACGACCGGTAGAGGCCATGGCGGCCAGGGTGAAGCGCAGGGCGTCGGTACCGTGAGGGGCGATGCCGTCAGGGAACTGCTTGCGGGTGCTCTTCTCAATCTTGGCGGCCAGTTGCGGCTGCATCATGTTGCCGGTGCGCTTTTCAACCAGGGCTTCGAGGTCGATGCCGTCGATCATGTCCAGCGGGTCCAGGACGTTGCCCTTGGACTTGGACATCTTGTCGCCGTTCTCGTCGCGGATCAGACCGGTGACGTACACCGTTTTGAATGGAACCTGAGGCTTGCCGTCTTCATCTTTGATGAAGTGCATGGTCATCATGATCATCCGGGCAACCCAGAAGAAGATGATGTCGAAACCGGTGACCAGCACGTCGGTGGGGTGGAAGGTCTTCAGATCTTCCAGGTTGTCCGGCCAACCCAGGGTGGAGAAGGTCCACAGGGCGGAGGAGAACCAGGTGTCCAGCACGTCGTCGTCCTGACGCAGCACGGCGTCGGCGGCGATGTCGTTGTTGGCGCGCACTTCGGCTTCGTTGCGGCCGACGTACACCTTACCGGATTCGTCGTACCAGGCCGGAATGCGGTGGCCCCACCACAGCTGGCGGGAGATGCACCAGTCCTGAATGTCGCGCATCCAGCTGAAGTACATGTTTTCGTACTGCTTTGGCACGAACTCGATGTCGCCGTTCTCCACCGCTTCGGTGGCGGTTTTGGCCAGCGGCGCGGCGCGCACGTACCATTGGTCGGTCAGCATCGGTTCGATCACCACACCGCCACGGTCGCCGTAAGGCACCTGCAGCACGTGGTCTTTGATCTCTTCCAGCAGACCCAGCTCTTCAAACTCGGCAACCACGGCGCGGCGGGCGGCAAAGCGCTCCATGCCGTGGTATTTGGCCGGCAGCTCGTCGCTGTAGACGTCGGAGGCTTCACCGTTGAAGTCGAACACTTCGGCGGCGTCACGAATGTCGCCGTTGAAGGTCAGGATGTTGATCATCGGCAGCTTGTTGCGCTTACCCACTTCGTAATCGTTGAAGTCGTGGGCCGGGGTGATCTTCACACAACCGGTGCCCTTCTCCATGTCGGCGTGTTCGTCGGCGACAATCGGGATGCGACGGCCAACGATGGGCAGCAGCAGCTCTTTGCCGATCAGATCTTTGTAGCGCGGATCTTCCGGGTTCACCGCCACACCGGTGTCGCCCAGCATGGTTTCCGGACGGGTGGTGGCTACCACGATGTAGTCTTTGCCATCGGCGGTTGTAACGCCGTCGGCCAGCGGGTAGCGGAAGTGCCACATGAAGCCTTTCTTTTCCTTGTTTTCCACTTCAAGGTCAGAGATGGCGGTGTGCAGTTTCGGATCCCAGTTAACCAGGCGCTTGCCGCGGTAGATCAGGTCGTCTTCGTACAGGCGCACGAACACTTCCTGAACCGCTTTGGACAGGCCTTCGTCCATGGTGAAGCGCTCACGATCCCAGTCCACAGAGGCGCCGAGGCGACGCAGCTGCTTGGTGATGGTGCCGCCGGACTCGGCTTTCCAATCCCACACCTTGTCGATGAAGGCGTCACGACCCAGCTCCTGGCGAGTCTGGCCCTGAGCAGCCAGTTGGCGCTCTACCACCATCTGGGTGGCGATGCCGGCGTGGTCGGTGCCGACCTGCCACAGGGTGTTTTTGCCCTGCATCCGCTGGAACCGAATCATGGTGTCCATGATGGTGTCCTGGAAGGCGTGACCCATGTGCAGGCTGCCGGTGACGTTCGGCGGCGGGATCATGATGCTGTAGGCGTCTTTGCTGGTGTCGCCGTGAGGCTTGAAGTAACCCGCATCTTCCCAACGCTGATAATGGCGCTGTTCAATCGAGTTAGGATTGTAAGTCTTATCCATGGGTGTTCCGAAATCAGTTAAAACGAAAGCGGCTGCTTGGCCAGGTCATGGGTGGTTAGGGCCACCTTAAGCTGTCGGTAGGCGCGAAAGCGCTCCCGAGCCTGAACCTTGGCATCGTCTGCAGCCGGCACAAAATCGAAAATTTGGGCAAATTCTACCGCAAATTGCGGCACAGTGGCGGACAGGTTTATTAAAACTGGCCGTTTTTTTGAGCTGAACTGGTCATTATGACCGATTTCCACCGGAGCGCCACCCCTGGGGCCCTCGCCAACCAGGTTGTGGGGCACGAATCGCTGTGGGTCAAATTGCCATAACTTCTCGTCGATCTCATGGCTCTGGCCCTGATCCTGGCAGTGAATGTACACCGGCTGGCCACGGCGGTAGCAGTCGGACGCCAGCAGGCAGGCCAGGGTCAGGTGATCCGGCTCGGCGTCGGGCGCCATTACATAGAAGGTGGCATTGGCCATGTTCGCGGGGCTTCCTCTGGTGGTGAAGGCGTTATTCTACCCGGTTCATGCGGCCAGGGACAGGCGGTCGCACCGGGGTGGTGTGGCGATAAAAAAAGGGCGCCCAACGGCGCCCTGATTCGGTGTCGAGACCAATTACTCGGCGTCGAGTTCGCCTGCCTTGGACAGCAGGAACTGGGTCAACAGCGGTACCGGACGACCGGTAGATCCCTTGTTGGCGCCACTTTCCCAGGCCGTACCGGCGATGTCCAGGTGAGCCCAGCTGTACTTCTTGGTAAAGCGGGACAGGAACGCGGCGGCGGTAATGGTACCGGCCGGGCGGCCACCCAGGTTGGTCATGTCGGCAAACGGGCTCTTGAGCTGCTCCTGATAGTCGTCCCACAGCGGCATGCGCCAGCAGCGGTCACCGGCTTGATCGCCGGCGTGTTGCAGGTCGTGGGCCAGGGAGTTCTGGTTGGACAGCAGGCCGGAAGCGTGCTTGCCCAGGGCGATGACGCAGGCACCGGTGAGGGTGGCGGTGTCGATCACCAGCTCAGGGTCGAAGCGCTCGACGTAGGTGAGGGCATCACACAATACCAGGCGGCCTTCGGCGTCGGTGTTGAGCACCTCCACGGTCTGGCCGGACATGGTGGTGAGGATGTCACCGGGGCGATAGCTCTTGCCGTCGGGCATGTTTTCGCAGCCGGCCAGTACGAACACGATGTTGATGTTCAGGCCCAGTGCGCACACAGCCTTCATGGTGCCCAGGACACCGGCGGCGCCGCCCATGTCGTACTTCATCTCATCCATGCCTTCCCCGGGTTTCAGGGAGATACCGCCGGAGTCGAAGGTCAGGCCTTTGCCCACCAGCACGATGGGGCGCTGTTCGTCGCTGCCGCCGCGATAGTGACACACGGTCATCAGCGATTCGTTTTCACTGCCACGGCCCACGGCCAGGTAGCTGTTCATGCCCAGTTCGGCCATCTGCTCTTCGCCGATCACTTCCACCCGTAGGCGGTCGTATTGCTCCGCCAGTTGGCGGGCCTGGCTGGCCAGGTAGGCCGGGTTGCAGATGTTTGGTGGCATGTTGGCCACGTCGCGGCACATCTTGCTGCCGGCGGCCACACCCAAGCCATGGGTGATCGCCTTTTCGCCGATGGTCAGCTCGCGGCGGGTCGGTACGTTGAATACCATCTTGCGCAGGGGCCGACGGGTTTCGTCCTTTTTGCTCTTCAGAGCGTCAAAGGTGTACAGGGTGGACTGAGTGGTCTCAATCGCCTGGCGCACCTTCCAGTAGGTGTCGCGGCCCTTAACGTGCAGTTCGGTCAGGAAGCACACCGCTTCCATGGAGCCGGTCTCGTTGAGGGTGTTGATGGTTTTGGCGATGATCTGCTTGTACTGGCGCTCGTCCAGCTCCCGCTCCTTGCCACAGCCAACCAACAAGACCCGCTCGGACAGCACATTAGGTACATGATGCAACAGCAGCATCTGACCGGGTTTTCCCTCCAGGTCGCCCCGACGCAGCAGGTTGCTGATGTAGCCGTCGCTGATGCGATCCAGCTGCTCACCTACGGCGGACAACCTGCGCGGTTCAAATACGCCTACGACGATGCACGCGCTACGTTGCTTCTCTGGGCTACCGCTTTTTACACTGAACTCCATGCCATCTCCCGGTTTCGTAAAGACAAAGCGTGTTAATTGTTAGATAATGGTCCCTTTATCGGCTTCTGAAAGCTTCATTGCAAGGTGGGTTTTGCTAAACTCCCTGCGGTATTGCTTGTTCCCTTCACTGGGATCAGAAGGCCCGGGCTGGTTACAAAAACATCTGAAAGTAACCAGTTTACTTAAATAACTTCTCGTTTCCAGAGAAATTACAAGTTTGCAAGTTGAGCTCCGACTTTGATTATCTTTCGCTACTTGTTGAAGGAAGCGTTTAGAGCACAGATTGCCGTATTGGCTGTGCTGGTTTCCATTTTTGTTAGTCAACAATTTGTCCGCATTCTGGCGGATGCCGCCGAAGGCCAGTTGCCAGGGAAGCTGATCGCTACTCTGGTGGCCTTAAACATGCCTGAATTGTTGTCGTTAATCCTGCCTTTATCGCTGTTTTTGGGCATTTTGCTCGCTCATGGGCGTTTGTACGCCGACAGCGAGATGACCGTGCTGCACGCGGTGGGGGTGTCCGAGTGGTACGTGACTCGGGTGACCCTGGTGCTGGCGGTGATCATGGCCATACTCTCCGGAGTGATCGCCATTAACGTGGCGCCCTGGGCCAAAGAGACCGAATACCAGGTGTTGGAGAAGGCGGAATCGGAAGCGGGGCTGGCGGCACTGGTTCAGGGCCGGTTCCAGCAGGCGTCCAATGGCAAGGCGGTGATCTACGTCGAAGGCCTGTCCAAGGGCAAGCTGGAGAACGTGTTCGTGGCCATGCTGCCACCGAACGACAAGCCCGACAGTGAAACCTCCATCGTGATCGCCGAGGCCGGTTCCATGGTGGAGGAGCGCAATGGTTCGCAGCGGTTGCAGTTGAGCCAGGGCACCCGCTACAACATGTTCTCGGGCACGCCGGAGTCCAACCAGATCACCTTTGATACCTACCAGATGGAGATCAAAGAGCAGGAGGTGGACAAGAAACGGCGCAAGCTGTCGGCCTATTCCATGACCCAGTTGCTGGAAGAGGGCACCCCCCACGCCTGGGCGGAGATCCACTGGCGACTGGCGGTGCCGCTGGCGATTCCACTGCTGACGCTGATCGCGGTGCCCATGGCCCGAACTAATGTGCGTCAGGGTAAGTTTGCCAAGATGATGCCGGCGATCCTGATGTATCTGGGGTACTTTGCCCTGATGATGGCCGGGCGTAAGGCCATCGAAGATGAGGTGATTCCCGCCACCTTCGGCATGTGGGGCATCCATCTGGCGGCGCTGGTGATCGGGGTCATTCTCGTCGGCAAGGGACGCCCAACCGGTAAGAAGATTGCCGCCAAGCTGGTGAGGACCAAGTGATGCTGAAGATCCTCGACCTCTACATTGGCCGCACCATCATCAGCACCTCGGCGCTGTGTCTGTTGGTGTTGACCGGGCTGTCCGGTTTGATCAAGTTTGTCGACCAGTTGCGCTACGTCGGCCGTGGTGATTTCGACATCTTCGATGTCGGCCTGTACGTGCTGTTCCTGGTGCCGCGAGACATCGAGATGTTCTTCCCCATCGCCGCCATGTTGGGGGCGCTGATCGGCGTCGGCATGCTGGCCTCCAGCTCCGAGCTGGTGGTGATGCAGGCGGCGGGAATGTCCAAGTTTGAGATCACCATGTCGGTGATGAAGACCGCCATTCCGCTGATGCTGACCATCATGCTGGTGGGTGAGTATGTGGCGCCAGCGTCAGAGGCCACCGCCCGTGAGATGAAGGCACAGAAGATCTCCGGCGGTGATCTGATTGGCGGTGCCCGGGGTTCCTGGGCCAAAGACGGCGACAGCTTCGTTAACATCGGCCGGGTTCAGGACACCGGCCATCTGGCCAACATCACCATCTACCACTTCGGCAAAGACAAGCACCTGGATGAGGTGACCTTCGCTAAGCAGGCGGTGTTTGATGGCGATGCCTGGCGCATCATCGACATCACCGATACTCGGCTGACCAAGCCGCAGGTGACCGTGACCCATCGCGAACAGGGCCGCTGGAAGTCGACTTTGACCCCAGACAAACTGCAGGTGGTGACGGTGCATCCGGAATCGTTGTCCATCAGCGGCCTGCTGGATTACCTGGATTACCTCAAGGTAAATCAGCAGGACCCGACCCGCTACGAGCTGGCGCTGTGGCGCAAAGTGGGGCAGCCGGTGACGGTGGCGGTGATGATGCTGTTGGCGTTGTCGTTTATCTTCGGTCCGCTGCGCTCCGTGACCATGGGCGCCCGGATTCTGCTGGGGGTGATCACCGGTTTTGGATTCTACCTGACCAGTGAGATCTTCGGCCCCATGAGCCTGGTGGCCAACCTGCCGCCGTTTTTGGGGGCCTTCCTGCCGGCGATGCTGTTCGCGGCGGTGGCCATCTATTTGCTGCAGAAACGCTAGCAGTATGGTCCATCAAAAAAGGCGCCCTGAGGCGCCTTTTTTGGTGATGGTCTACTTCATTTTGTTGTAGATAAACAGCACCAGCAAGGCCCCCAGGGTGGCCACCACCAGGCTGCTGATGTTGAAGCCGGTGACGGCGCCAAAACCCATCAGGGTCGCCAGGTAGCCGCCGACCACGGCGCCGACGATCCCCAGCAGAGTGGTCATGATAAAGCCGCCGCCGTCTTTGCCCGGCATGATCCATTTGGCCAGAATGCCCACCGCCAATCCCAGCACAATCCAGGTCAGTATGCCCATGGTGTTTTGCCTCTTTGCGTTGATTTTACTCCACTAAGCGTAGCCGAGTGGCGCCAGGGCAAGCGGGAAATTGTGGCGTTAGGTTACTGCCCCAGGCGGGCGCGGTTCTGCTCGATGCTCAGCTCTACCAGCTCGGTGTGGCTCCACTTATCGTGCAGGCTGCGCTTGTCGTCGCTGAAGACCATGGTCAGGGCCATCAGCCCGAAGCCGGAGGTGATGAGACGGATCAGTGCCTGGTGCCAACTGATTAAGCTGCCGTCAATATTCTGCAGTTTCAGCCGCCAGGCACGCATGCCGATGGTCTGGCCGCTTTTCTGCCAGAAGTAGCTGAAAAACAACATCACACCACCCCATTTGAAGCCTTCGTTGGCCAGAGTCCAGCCGGGGCTGCTCTGTAGGATATCGATGGCATGCTGCTGCTCGGGGTTGCTGATGACTCCCTGCGACACCAGGGCACCGAACAGCATAAAGAACACCGCCCCAAAGGCCATGTACACCGCCAGGCCCAGCAGGCTGTCGTAGAGCAAGGTGGCCAGGCGACGCTTGAGGCTGGCCCGGGGGGCATTGGCGTGAGGGTGCATGAACAACGTCCTTATTACTGAATTGGCAGCAGTGTATCAGAGATAGAGGCGGAGGCTGAAGTTGTGGTGTCGATCACGCGGCTGGCAATCTGGTGTGCGCCGAAAGCACAGAACTCCGAGGTTCTGTGAGTGGGGTTACAAGTCACTGGTGATTTTGAGAGATTCGCTTCAGTAGGTGGCTGTTTTGTGACAAATTACACTCGCTTCGGTTTCGGGTCGCTTTGAGAAGTAGATAGCTTCTTACGGCCATTTTTTTGAGTCTTTTAGTCGTACTTGACTCGAATCGGTGATCTGGGATTTATTTCTTTATTATCAATGTATTGAGTTTTAATCGGTGATGCTGACCAGGAACCGGGCAGCCGTTTACGGTCGAACAGGCCGAATCTGTATCAAGTTCAGTGCTTGCCAGCCGATAACAGGGCTATAACCGGGGCAGGAGATCCGGGCGTCAGAATCACAAGGTTGTGAAGTTCAGTCACCTCGAACACGTTTTTGTGATCGGGGAGGGGCAATGGTTGCCATCTAAGGGCGTAGACCCGCACAACATAACTATGTGGTTAATGGAGAAAGTGTATGAAACGACTCGGATTAATGGGCAAGATGTTGTTATTGGCGGCGTTGCCGTTAATCATGACCATCGTGGTCGTTTCGGGCAGTTCGGTGTACTTCAAGACTCAGACGCTGGAAGAGCAGGTCGCCACTTTCACCCAGGATCTTCGCGACCAGAAGATCAAGCAGGTGGAAGATGCGGTGACCATCGCCGTTGGCGTGGTCCGCAACCAGATTGCCGCTCAGCCCGGTCGTGATCCGCTGGAAGTGGTGAGCGAAACCCTGGCCAAAATTGAGTTTGGTGATGGCGGCTATTTCTTCGTGTACGACATGGCCGGGACCAACCTGTTCCATGGCCTCAAGCCGGAGGTGGAAGGTAAGAACCTCATCCACCTTAAAGATCCCAACGGCACCGCCTTTATCGTTGATCTGATCAACGCCGCCAAGCGTGGCGGTGGCACCTCCTCCTATTTCTATCAGAAGCCCGGCGTTGCCAACCTGGTTGAGAAGATCAGCTACGTGAAACCGCTGGATGAATTCGGCTGGTGGCTGGGCACCGGTGTCTACGTGGATGAAATCGATGCCGCGGTGGTGTCATTCAAGTCCGATGCCGAAGCCATGGCTCAGAAAGAAACCACCACCAACATCCTGGTGTCCATCGTGATCATGGCGCTGGCGGTGGTGGGCATCATCATCATCTCCCGCCGCACCGTGCGGCCGGTGAACGACATGCTGGAGAACCTGCAGGAGATTGCCCAGGGTGAAGGGGATCTGACCAAGCGGCTGGTAGTGACCGGTGAGGATGAGATTGCCCAGTTGGGGCAGGCCTTTAACCAGTTTACCTCCAAGCTGCAGGAGACCATCAGCCAGGTGGCCGATGCCACCGAGCAGGTGGGCATGGCGGTGGACAACATCAACAGCCAGACCTCCACCATTACTCAGCAGTTGGCGGTGCACAACGACGAAACCGAGCAGGTGGTGACCGCGGTCACCGAGATGAGCACGGCGGCGGCACAGATTGCTGGCAACGCCAATCAGGTGGCCGATGCCACCCAGGCCGCCACCGATGACGCCAACACCGCCCAGGACAAGCTGGGCAACTCGGTCAACTCCATCAACGAGCTGGTGGGTGAAGTGGACCTGGCGGCTCAGCATATCGACCGTCTCAGTGAGCAGTCGTCCAAGATTCACAGTGTGCTTGGGGTGATTGGCGACATTGCCGATCAAACCAACCTGCTGGCGCTGAACGCCGCCATCGAAGCGGCCCGGGCCGGCGATCAGGGCCGTGGCTTCGCGGTGGTGGCCGATGAGGTGCGTGGCCTCGCCAGTCGCACCCAGACCAGCACCCACGAGATTAAAGAGATGCTGGATGAGCTGCACCAGTCGGTGTCCAAGGCGGTGGTGACCATGGGCAACAGCCAGTCCAACTGCGAAACCACGGTGCAGTCGTCGTCGGAGATCACCACCAGCCTGAACGCGGTGTCCGGGGCGGTGACTGAGATTAATGATATGACCAGCCAGATCGCCACGGCGGCCACCGAGCAGAGCTCGGTGACCGAGGAGATCAACCGTAACATGGTCTCCATCCGCGACATCGTGACTGAACTGGTGCACGCCAGTGAAGAGTCGGCGCAGATCTCCGAACAGCTGGGTCACTCCGGCAATCAGCTGCGGCAGTTGGTGGGTCAGTTCAAGGTTTAATGGCGGCTGGACCGGGGCGTTGGCCCCGGTTCGGCGGATTTCTATGCAATTGAATCAGCAAGGGGTTGCGCTCAACGCTGAGCTGTCTATAATGCAACTCCACTAAGCCGAGGTGGCGGAATTGGTAGACGCAGCGGATTCAAAATCCGCCGGTGGTGACACCTTGAGGGTTCAAGTCCCTCTCTCGGTACCAAATTAAGAGAAAGGCCCAGTCGAAAGACTGGGCCTTTTTCGTTTGTGGCGTTTGTGGCGTTTGTGCCGCAAGGCGGGCGACGCTTCTCCCTAGCGGCGACACCTTTGACACACTCCTTCCTGTTTGCCCCCTGTTTTCATCAAGCCGTTAAAAATTGCTCAAGAAATAGGGAATCATCAGTGCGTTGGCCAGATCGATGAAGAAGGCGCACACCAGCGGCACCACAATGAAGGCCAGTTGCGAGTTGCCGTACTTGTGCGACACCGCCGACATGTTGGCCATGGCGGTGGGGGTGGAGCCCAGCGAGATGCCGCCGAAGCCGGCACAGACCACCGCGGCGTCGTAGTTTTTGCCCATGGCCGGGAACACCACCAGCAGGTTGATGGCGATGGCCACCAGGAACTGCGCGCTCAGAATGGCGAAGATCGGCCCGGCCAGATCCACCAGTGTCCACAGCTGCATGCTCATCAGCGACATCGCCAGGAAGGTGCCCAGAGAGATGTCGGCGATCAGCGCCAGGGCGGGCTTGCGCGCCGGCCACTGAGTTCCGGTGATGCGGGGAAAGCCGTTGGGCATGATGTTGGTGATCAGGATGCCGGCAAACAGGCAAGTGACAAACAGAGGCAGCTGCAGACCCAGTTGCTCAACCCCTTCGTTGAGCAGGAAACCGACGATGATGCACATGTGGATGGCGAAGATGGCGTCCAGAAAATCGAAGGCGTTGATGGTGCTGTCGTCGTCGTTGGCCAGGCCGACATTGGGTTGATCATGTTTGGCTGGCTTAAGGTCATGCTTGTTGATCAGATACTTGGCGATGGGGCCGCCCATCAGGCTGGCGAGGATCAGGCCAAAGGTGGCGCTGGCGATGCCGATCTCCATGGCGTTGCTGATGCCGAACTGTTCGCCAATGGAGGGGGCCCAGGCGATGGCGGTGCCGTGACCGCCGATCAGAGAGACGCTGCCGCCCAGCAGGCCAACCGGGGTGCCTAAATCAAACAGGCCGGCGACGCCGATGCCGGTGAGGTTCTGCAGTACCATGTAGCCGATGGTCACTGCCAGCAGAATCAGCAGTGGTTTTCCGCCTTTAAGCAGATCGCCCAGGCTGGCGTTGATGCCGATGGTGGTGAAAAAGTACACCAGCAACACGTCGCGGGCGTTGAGGGTAAACTCGATCTCGACGGCGGTCAGCAGGTACACCAGGGTCAGCAGCAGAGAGACCAGCAGGCCGCCGGTCACCGGCTCCGGAATGCTGAACTCCCGCAAAAAACCGACGCTGGCGTTGAGGCGCCGCCCCAGAAACAGCACAAAGATGCCTATGGTGATGGTAAAAAATGGGCTGATGGTCAGGACGTTGTTGTCCAGGATGAGATCCATAGGCTGTGCTCCGACTCCTTGGGGACAGTGGTTATTTTGCAAGCTAACACAAATTGTATCGAAGTGAAGCTTGTCGCAGCATGAATCAGTTTCACAATAAATATCATATTGATATCGCCGATTACGGCCGTGCTTGTTGCCCTCGGTTGTCCGTTGATTGGTACTCTGCGGCTTTAGAAGGCGGTTTCGAAACGGTGGCAGGTCTTCGTCGAGTACCGAAGAGGCCTGAATCTAACTCATGCTTCAGGTCACAGATTCGACATAAGCCTGTGCAGAAACTGCGCCATTAAATTGTATGAAGATTTTCGTAAGAGTAATATTTTCTCCAGTAACCCTGATACTGGATTGTGTTGATGAACCGCTTTTCTCGTACCCTGCTGGCCGCGCTGGCGCTGATCTCTTGTTCTACTTCGGCCCATTTTCAGGAGCTGATTCCCTCGTCGAGCCTAGTTACCGACCAGGGACCGGCTGAGTTGGAGCTGGCCCTGACCTTTACCCACCCGATGGAGCGTGGCCCGGCCATGGCCATGGGCCAGCCGGTGCAGTTCGGCGTGCTGGGTCCGGCAGGGCATCAGGACCTGCGTGATCGGCTGGTGCCGCACCAGGTCGACGGTCAACCCAACTACCTGGCCCGCTACCGGGTTACCCGCCCCGGTGACTACCTGTTCTATGTCGAGCCGGCGCCTTACTGGGAGCCGGGTGAGGGCAAGATGATCGTCCATTACACCAAGGTGGTGGTCGATGCCTATGGCTATCAGGAGGGCTGGGACGCCGACGTGGGTTTCCCGGTGGAGATTGAGCCCCTGGTGCGGCCGTTCGGGTTGTGGACCGGCAACCTGTTTCAGGGCATCGTCAAGCAGGATGGCCAGCCGGTGCCGTTCGCCGAGGTTGAGGTGGAGTGGAAAAATGACGGCAGCGTTGAGGCCCCGGCCGACGCCTTTGTGACCCAGGTGATTCGTGCCGACGCCAATGGCCTGTTCAGTTACGCCATGCCTCGTGGCGGCTGGTGGGGCTTTGCTGCCTTGCTGGAATCCGAAACACCGATGACCAACCCGGAAGGGGATAAGGTACCGGTGGAACTGGGGGCGCTGATCTGGGTCAATGCCCGTGACATGAAGTAGGAGCAAACCATGGCACACATCCCTGACGGAGTGTTGTCGCTGCCGGTGCTGATCACCGGTGCGGTAGTGACCGCAGCCACGGTGGCGGTGGCGACCCGGCGCATGGATTACGATCGCATTCCTCAGGCGGCGGTGTTGGCGGCGGCGTTTTTCGTGGCGTCGCTGGTCACGGTGCCGGTGGGGCCCTCCAGTGTGCACCTGATCTTGAATGGCCTGATGGGGGTGCTGCTGGGCTGGGCGGCGGTACCGGCGGTGCTGATTGCGCTGTTGATGCAGGCGATGTTCTTTGGTTATGGCGGCCTGATGGTGTTGGGGGTCAATACCGCCAACATCGCCCTGCCGGCGCTGTTGTGCGGGGCGCTGATCGCGCCCAGGTTGCACGCCAGCGAAGGCCGGGCCACCCTGATGTGGGGGGCGCTGGCCGGAGGGTTGGCGGTGGCCCTGACCGCGGTGATGGTGAGCCTGTCGCTGCTGCTCAGCGGACCGGAATACCTGCCGGCAGGCAAGGTGGTGGCGCTCACCTATCTGCCGTTGATGGTGGCCGAGGCGGCGGTGACCGCGGCGGCACTGAGTTTTATGCAGCGGGTAGCACCTGAGTTGCTGCTGGCTGGGAGAGTATGATGAAACGACGAATTTCGATGATGGCCGCACTGTTGATGCTGGTCAGTGGTGCCTGTCAGGCCCACCTGCTGAAGGTGTTTGCCTACGTGGAGGGCGAGGCCCTGCACGGCAACGCCTATTTTGCCGGCGGCGGCCCGGCCACCGGCGCCCGCATCGAACTGCATAATGGCAGCGGTGAGTCGGTGGCGACACTGGTGCCCGATGCCAACGGTGAGTTTGCCCAGATGTCGTTGCCCGCCGAGGTCACCGAAGTGGTGGCGGTGATTGGCGATGGCCATCAGGCTCGCTGGCCATTGCAGCGGACTGCGGCGCCGACGGTGTCGGCGCCACAACCTGTGACCCCGGTGAATGCGGCCCTGGATGCGGATGCGTTGGCCAAGTTGGTGGAGCAGGCCGTCGCCCGCCAGGTGGGGCCGCTGCGCCAGGAGTTGCAGGCCAGTGAGGCCCGGGCGCGTCTGTCTGACATTGTCGGCGGCCTGGGAATGATCTTTGGCATCGCCTTTGGCCTGATGTGGTGGCGCGGGCGCCGATGAGTCTGCTGCCCGCGACCGGGGCATCGAGCTGGCCCGCCTGGGCCGCGGCGCGGGATCCGCGCCTGCCGACCCTGTGCGCGCTGCTGGCGGCGGTCACCGCCGTGTGTCTGAGCCAGTTGCCGGCGCTGCTGTTGCAGTTGGCGTTGATGCTGGCCCTGGCCGCCCTGCTGGGCACCAACTGGCGCACCCTGGGACGGCGGCTGTTGGCGCTGGAAGGCTTGATGATCATGCTGCTGCTGACGCTGCCATTTACCGTGCCCGGCGACCCGCTGTGGCAATGGCACAGCCTGACGCTGAGTCTGCAAGGGCTGGAACGGGCGGCGGTGGTGGCCTTGCGGGCCAACATTGTGGTGATCGCCATGGTGGTGTTGCTGGGGGCACTGGCGCCGGAGCAGCTCGGTCATGCTCTGGGTCGACTGCGGTTGCCGGATAAACTGGTGCACCTGTTTCTGTTTACTGCTCGTTACCTGGTGGTACTGCAGGAGGAGTATCGGCGCCTGCGTACGGCGATGCGGGCGCGCGGGTTTGTGGCCCGCTCCAATCGCCATAGCTGGCGCAGCCTGGGATGGTTGGTGGGCATGCTGTTGGTGCGCTCGATGGAGCGGTCGCAGCGAGTCACTCAGGCGATGAAGTGCCGTGGCTTCAAGGGTCGGTTTTACTTGCTGAATCCGCAATCCTGGTGCCCGGCTGAGACCGGATTGTTGTTGTCCTTTGGTGGCCTGATGTCGCTGCCGCTGTTGCTGGAGTACCTGTTATGAGCGAGCCGTTGATCCAACTTGAGGAGATCGCCTTTGGTTACGCCGGACGGCCGGTTTTCTCCGGCGTGAACCTGAGCCTGCAGGCCGGGGAACGACTGGCACTGGTGGGCGGTAACGGCGCCGGCAAGTCGACTTTGCTGGAGTTGATGGTGGGGCTGCGTCAGCCCAGCTTCGGTTCGGTACAGCTGCTGGGGCAGCGCTGCAGCAGCGAAGCGGAGTTTCAGCCGATGCGTGGCCAGGTGGGGCTGCTGTTTCAGGATTCCGACGACCAACTGTTTTGCCCGACGGTGCTGGAAGATGTGGCCTTCGGGCCGCTGAATCAGGGCCTGGATGAGACCCAGGCCAAGGCGGTGGCGATGCGCACCCTGGCCAGCCTGGGGATGGAAGCTTTCGCCATGCGCATTACTCACCGACTCTCCGGGGGCGAGAAACGCCTGGTGGCCCTGGCCTCGGTGCTGGCGATGCAGCCTAAGGTGCTGCTGCTGGATGAGCCCACCAATGGCCTGGACGACAACGCCCGCCAACGGTTGCTGGCCCACCTGCTGAGCCTGCCCCAGGCGATGATTCTGGTGTCTCACGACTCCGGCGTCATCGGTACCCTGGCGACCCGGGCCGTGTTGCTGCAGGAGGGCACCCTGACCGAAGGGGTGTTGCACCGTCACCCCTATCAACACAGCCACAATCAGCTGCACATTCACCCCACTTCCTGAGATCGCAATGGCCCGGCCCTGAGCCAGGTTCGTGGCGGCGATCACTAAACTCACTTTATAACTGGCATATGCCAATAACTGGGCGTAGAGTAATTGGCAAATGCCAACTACGAGGTGGTTATGCCAAGACCAAAACTGACCCGCAATGTGCGTTGCCGTGCTCCCTACAGCCTGTATAAGCCCAACGGCGTTCCCGGTAAGCAGCTGCAGAAAATCGATCTGGGTGCCGATGAGCTGGAAGCGATGCGACTGGCGGACATGGAGGGGATGAGTCAACAGCAGGCCGCCAACGAGATGGGCGTTTCACGACAAACGTTAGGCAACATACTGGCTTCAGCGAGAAAGAAAGTGGTCTGCGCCCTGGTGCAGGGTCACGCCCTGGAGATGGAGTCGTCGTTGCCCTACCCACAAGATTCAAGTGAGGAATAACATGACTCTAGCGATTGCTGTAACCCCGGATTTCCGGGTTGCCGGCCACTTTGCCAAGGCCCCCGGATTCGCCATTTACGACGCCAGCGGCGCCCTGGTGGACACTCTGGATAACGACGCCAATGCCAGCGGCTGTCAGCAGAAGAAAAAGATGATGGCGCAGTTTCGTCACCTGGGGGTATCCCGGGTGGTACTGAAGAACATCGGTGAACGTTCCCTGGCCCGACTGCTGGGCGCCGGCATTCAGGTGGACAGTGTCCGCGGCCGGGCGACGGTGTCTGACGTACTGGCCGGAGCGGTGTCGGTCTCGACCCTGACCGAGGCGTCTCAGGGCCGCCCCTGCAAACCCAAGTCGTCGTCGCACAAGTGCTGTGGCAGCCACAGTCACGACAATAAGATCATCAGCGGTGGTTTGGCCAAGGGTGACGCCAAATTGAAGCGGGTTAGCCTGAGCTTCTAACTCTCCCCGATCGGTTGGCACCAGGACGGTGCCGGCCGATCAATCCACCCTGACGTCGTCACGCACCAGCTTTTTCAGTATCCCCATTAATTGTTGCTGTTCCTGCAGAGTGACGCCGGCAAAGAACTCCTCTGATATCGCCTGAATCACCGGGGTACAAGCCTCATTGACACGATGACCCTCGGCGGTCAGCGACAGCATGCGCGCCTTCTTGTTGGTGTCGCTCTTACTGGCTTCAATCAACCCTCGTTTAATGCCATTGTCCACCAGCCGTTTGGCCACCGAGCGGTTGCGCTTCAGTACGTCTGCCAACTGTTGCTGAGGAATGCAGCCCAGCTGTTGCAGCGCCCGCATTGCCCCTACCATCTCCAGGCTAATATCGAATTCCGCCATCAGTCGCTGAGTGCACAGGGCCCGGTATTGCTTCTGGGCCAGGCTCATCAGAAAGGTCATGCTGTTATCCAGCGCGGTGATTGAGGTGATGCTCTGTGTCATGGTGTGTGCGTCCGTAAATCAGCCCGCTGAGGGCCAGTAGCAAAAACAGGGTCACTGACAATTGCCAGCCGCGCAGGAAGGTGTCCTGCAGGCCGATGTCGGTGGTGCCCATGTACAGCTGAATGGGTAAGGCTATCCCAAGCAGGGCGTCGCCGTGAAGATCTTTTTCTGCGCCCTGGCTGCGGCCGATGAGCCAGGCCAGGGCCAACACCAGCAGAAAAACGCTCAGGCTGTAAAACAGCACCAGTTGTTGGTGCCACAACAGCAGCAGCTGAAACAGCATGGCCAGGGCGCAGCCTCCAACCTGGGCGGTGAAGCGGGCCCGAATCACCGCCAGGTAGCCAGGCTTGCGGGTCTGGGCGGCGGCGATGATCACCGGCACCATGCAGAAGGTGGCCGAGATCAGATCGACAATCATCAGAAACGCCAGCCCGGCTCCCAGTAACAGCAGGTACCAGAGTCGGTCTCGATAGCTGACCGGCTGCGGCGGCGGTGCACAAGCGGCCGCTTGGCTGGTGCGGGGAAACAGGCCGTTCATCGCTTTCATCACCACTATGGTGATCACCAGGCTCAGGGCGATCTCTCGAATCCGATCCGCCATGACGAAGCTGGGCTGCTGAGCAAAGACCACGATCATCATCCAGTTAAAGGTCGGCAGAATCAGGCCGCCGAGCTTGGCCGGGGTGGTGGCCCGGCGCCGAAGCTGATCGAACCCCACCAGGCTCAGGCTCCAGACGATGAAGGGGTGATCGCTGAACAGCTCTACGGTCAACAGGGCCAGGGTCGCAGCAACCACCACCGGCAGAAACATCTTGATCAAACCGGACCAACGGTAATCGCGGGCCTTGGTCACCGACAGAATCGGAAACAGGGCCAGGTACACCGGAGAGCTCAGGTGCAGGTAGCGGCCGGCCAGCATACACAGGGTGACCGTACCGGCAATGCGGCCCACTTCGTTCCAGTCGGTAGTGCGTTTCATTCGGGGCTCCCCTTAGTACAGATAGCGCAAATTACTGACTACCTGCATCCACAGCCGGGCGCCGCTTCCCCACAGGCTGTCGGAGCGATCAATCATAATGCTGGCTCGGGAGCCGGAGAACAGGCGCGGATCCAGCTGTGATACCTGAATGCGGGTGCGCACCTTCTGCTGTTCGCGGATCCAGCGGCTGTCGTTGGTGATGTTTGCCAGGCCACTGGTCTCGGAAGAGGCGTCGTAGATGGCCTGTTCGCGGCTGGTGATGGCCCCTTCAAACAGTTTCCCGGGAATGGCATCGAAGGCCACCAGCACTTTGGCCCCCGGTTGCAGCAACGCCAGGCCTTTCTCGTTGAAGTCGGCGTTGATCCAGCTGTCGTTATCGTTAACCAGAAACAGCACTGCGGTGCCGCTGCCGACGTAGGTACCCGGGCGCAACTGCAGGTTGGTGATGGTGCCATCGGTGGGGGCGGTGATGCGGGTGCGGGTCAGGTCCAGCCGGGCAGTTTCAAGTTTGGCTTCGGCCAGGGCAACGGCGGCGTTGCCGTCGTGTTCGGCCAGCTGTACCCGCAGCCGCTGAATGTCAGCCTGTGCGGCGACTACGGCCGAGTCGGCCACCGCGGCCGCGTTGAGGCTGTCGTCGACACTTTCTTGAGTGACCAGGCCCTGGGTGACCAGAGTCTGGTGACGATCCAGTTTCAGGTGGGCATTACTGGCCTGTTGCTGCTTCTGCACCAGGGTGGCTTCGGCGACGTGCAGTTCTTCAAATTTGGCCTGATGATCCTGGCGAGCCTGTTTCAGCTGGGCCTGGGCTTGCTTGAAGGCCAGTTGATAGCGGCTGTCATCGAGTTGCATCAGCAACTGGCCCTGGCGGACATGGTCACCGTTGTTGACCGCGATGGCGGTGATCTCCGCCGACACTTCCGGGGCGATTTCGGCGATGGATTTTCGGACTTCTGCCTGTGTGGTAAAGGGAGCCTGGTTATCGGAGCTGATCAGAAACAGCGAAAAAGTCAGGGCGCTCCCCAGCACCAGGTACAGGCCCCATTGGTAGATGTATTTGCTCATTATGTTTCACCTGCAACAATATTGGCAATAAGGATAGCAGGTTTTGTTTCATTGGCAACAAAAATTGAATTGAGCAGGACGTCAGCCCGGGATTCGGCTATGGTGAAGTTTTCACCAGCAGGGAATCGCGACATGAAGACAGCCCTTATCTGGGGGGCATTGCTGTTGGCGGGATGCAGCAACCTCAATACCACCTTTAATCGCCCCTATGCGCAGCCGGAGTCGGTTGCGGTTTCGGCCGCGGAACCGCCGCCCGAGCCGTTGTCGCAGACTCGTGCCGAGGCCGGAGAGGTGCAGGTGGTGGCCGTGTTGGGGATGACACCGCAGCGGCAGATGCGGTTGCAGCTGGCGTCATCGGCGACGGAGCAGTGGGTGACTCTGACGGATGTGGACTTGCCCGGGCTCAGTGACCGCTGTCCGCTGGAGAGGAATCTGGCCCGGGGACTGAGCTACTGGCTGCAGCAGCAGTTGGACCAGGGCGCTCGGCTGGTGCTGAGCCAGCAGCGCCGCAGTGGCGATCGCAGCGTGCTGGCTCAGGCCCACCTCGATGGCCACCCGCTTGGGCCGCTGTTGCTGGCCGAAGGGCTGGCGCAGCCGTTCGGCAGCGGCCGCTGGTGCCCAGAGTCAGCGCCCTAGGCCCATTGCAGCTGGAAGCGAAATTCGGTGCCCTGCTGTACCTGACTGGAAACCTCAATCTGGCTGCGGTGCAGGGCCAGCAGTCGCTTGGTAATGGCCAGTCCCAGGCCACTGTGGGCGCTGTCGCCGCGAATGCTGTTGGCGGCTTTGTAGTGGGCATCGAAGATGTGGGGCAGGTCTGAGGCGGGGATGCCGATGCCGCTGTCGCTGACCGACACCTCCAGGGCGTCGCTGGCGGCCACAAAGCGGACGGTGATGGTGTCGCCGGCCTGGCAGTGGCGCAAGGCGTTATCCACCAGATTGGTGAATACTCGCTCCAGCTTTTCGATGTCGGCCACCACCTGCAGGCCGGGATCCTTGGGGTGCAGATCCAGCAGCACCTGTTTGGCCTCGGCGGCGGGGCGGTATTTCTGCAGCACATCCTGAACCAGCTCGGCGATGCCGACGGACTCCATCTGCATCGGTACCTGGTCGCTTTCCAGTCGCGCCAGCTCCATCAGTTGGTCCACCATCTTATGGATCTTACCGGCATTCTGGTGGGCGATGTCGATGTAGGTGGGATCGGGCTGTTGGCCCTGTCGGTGCTGCATCATCCAGGTTTCCAGATAGCCCTGCAGCGATGCCAGCGGCGTGCGCAGATCGTGGCTGACGTGGGCCAGCAATTCCCGCCGCATCTCATCGACGCTTTTGACCTTCTTATATTGTTTCTGCAGTCGCTGCGACAGGGTATTGAACGCCTGTTCCAGTTGCTGAATCTCCCGCGCCGGGGCGCGGCTGTCCAGCTGCAGCGCCGGGGCGTGGAAGCCCTGGCGCTGCAGCTGGCTGATGGCGCCACTGAGCCGACTCAGGGGCCGGGTCAGCCAGGCAAACAGCCCCAGGGTGGTCAGCAGCAGAAACAGGGCACCGCTGATCAGCATCAGCATTGCCAGTGGCAGCCAGCCACTGGCTTCCACCTCTGAGGCCAGCGAATCGTAGATCTCGCCGTTGATGATGATGTACAGGTAGCCCTGCAGGCGCTCGTCCATCACCACCGGCGCCACCGAAAAGATCTTGTTGCGATCGCCAGAGCGGGGATCCGGTCCCCGCAGCGGCAACCTGGCCTGGCCGGACAGCGCCTCATGAATGGCGGTCATCGGTAGGGTAAAGCGTTGAATCTTCTCCTTGGGGGCCGAGTAGTTCAGCACCTTTCCGGTAGGGGAGAGCAGGTAGAACTCAAACCCCTTGCCGAGGATCATCATGTTGTGGAACGCCTTTTCCACCGCCACCGGGTCCGGCTCATCGCCTTTAAACAGCGGCCCTTCGTGGACAATGTGTTCGGACAGGGAGAAGTGCAGCCTTTGGGTAACCTCATCCTGAAAGTTGTTGTCCAACTGGCGGCTGAACCATACCAGCATCAGCGCCAGCAGCAGGAAACTGCTCAGCAGTACCAGTGCCAGCCGGGAAAACAGCGAGTTAAATCGAAAGCCTGTCATTGAATTTGTACCCTATGCCCCACACGGTGAGGACGTACCTGGGGTTGCCGGGATCGTGCTCCAGCTTGGCCCTGAGTCGGTTGATGTGGGAGTTGACGGTGTGCTGATAGCCGTTGTGCTGATAGCCCCAGACCGCTTCCAGCAACTGATCCCGTCGGTATACCCGGCCCGGGTGTTGCGCCAGGTACCACAGCAGGTCAAATTCGGTGCTGGTGAGATCCACCGGCTTGCCCTGCAACTGCAGTTCGCGCCGCTCCGGATCCAGCTGCAGATCGCCGTGGTTGACCAGGCTGGTGCTGGGGGGCGCCTGGGTCAGTTGGGCCCGCCTCAGGTGGGATTTGACCCGGGCCTGCAGCTCGCGAACGCTGAAGGGCTTGCTGAGGTAGTCGTCGGCGCCGCTCTCCAGCCCCACCACCCGGTCGGTCTCGCTGTTGCGGGCGGTCAGCATCAGGATCGGGGTGTTGCAGCCTTCCCGGCGCAGGGTTTGACACAGGGTCAGACCGTCCATCCCCGGTAACATCAGGTCCAGAACAATCAGGTCGAAATCGCCACGGCGGGCTTGCTGATAGCCGTCGTGGCCATCGTGACAGCGGTGGATATCGTGATTCAGCGCTTGCAGATGCAGGGACACCAATGCGTTGATGTCGGCATCGTCTTCAATCACCAGTAATCGTGCCATACGGCCTCCCTTGCCAGTCGGTTGCCGTTGCCTCGGGCGCGGCGCCGGGGCAACAGCAGAGTAGACCGGGGTTACTGGCTTCGCATTACAGTCAATCTTGCTACCGGGGCGTCGAAGCTATGGCGGCCGTCCAGAGCCGAGTCGGCGGCGCCGTCCTGATTGCCGACCACGCCGGGGTGACGGGCGACGAAGTCGACGTCATCGCGACTGCTGTCGAACCCGGCGCCACCGCCTGCCGGACCGGGAATGGTGGCCGCCAATTCCGAGTTGGCTTCGGTGCCGGCGTCGTACACCTGCAGGGTGACGGTCATGCTGTCACCCACCGCCAGATCGGTGAGGTTCCAGCCGTTGATGCCGGCAAAGGCATCATTGGTATTAACCAGCATGGTGGCGCCGGTCAGCATCAGGGTGTTGCCGGTCTCCAGGGTCAGGCTCAGGGTCTGGCTGGCCCCGGGCATCAGGATGCCGTCACCGCTGGCCGTGGCGAAGGCGCCGTTGTCAGTGGCACGGCTGAGCCAGCCACTGCCGTCACCGGCTTCCGCCAGTTGCTCCAGTTCGACGCTGGCGGCTTGACCGAAGCGCCAGCCACTGGCGGTGCCGTTGTGCAGGTAGGCGGCCACCGGCGACATCGGTTGAGCCGCGGTCAGGTTGATCACCGTGACCTCGAAGGTGGCCATCTCGGGCTCCTGCGGCGCGGGAATGATGGCGTTGCTGTCATTGTCGCTGCAACCGGCCAGCAGGCTGGCGGCGGTCAGGGTGAGGATGGGGAGCGTGCGATTCATGCCGACCTCCTTACTGTACGGTGACAGTGATGCGGGCGACGGGGTTCAGCCAGCGATGAATGCGGCTGTCGACGTCACTGATGCCACCACTGGCATTGCTGTCACCGAGGTTGCCGCGGTGAATGTGCACCTTGGTGTTGGGTTCTTCGGTGGTGACGCCGCTGGCGCCGCTGCCGCCATTGGTGCCGGGAATGGCGGGCATTCCTGGTGTGCCGGGTGCGCCACCGGCGCCGGCGACCAGCACCTCGTCATTGGCTTCGGTACCGGCATCGTAGGCGTTGAGGTTGATGGTGTAGGTGCCGGGCTCGGAGGGAATCGGCCAGCTGTCCAGGCCGACAAAGCCGTCGTTGCTGGGCAGGATCATGGCGGTGACCGACAGCACCATGCCGCTGTCCACCTCCAGGCTGGCATTGGTGCTGGCCGCCGGCGCCAGCAGGCCCTGAGCCGGGTTGGCGGCGGAAACGGCGCCGATGCTGTCGGCCAGGGTCACCAGTCCGGCAATGTCCCCGCCCTCGGCCATGGCAGTCAACTCGGCAGAGGCGTCGGTACCGGATTGAAACAGGTGGTATTGGGCGTCGTGGGCACTGACGAGCAGTGGGGTAAAGTAGATGCCCTGAGTCAGGTTGGTGATTTCAACGTTGACGGTCTGGGCGCCGGCGGCCGGTACGGCCAGCAGGGCGGCCAATGCGAGGGGTTTGAGGGTCATGGTTTTCCGTCTCCTGGGTTAAGGTTCACTCCAGTCTAGGAGGGGGATCTCAACAAGGTTTCACGGATTTATCACAATTTGGTCACGATTTGTCGGGGCGGGCGAGGGCGGCGGAGGAGCGGGCACTGCCGCCGATATATTATTGCCAGCGACACTGGACAAGTTGTCGAATTATCCTCGTAATACAGTAATTAATCATTGTGAGAATAAAAGCGAGCGCCTGAATCTGGCCGAAAAAAACAAATTGGTTGTCATTTGATAATTGCAGATAATTAGTTTTGCTCTTGGTTAAGAAACGGGAAAAATTGTTAATGACTGCGGTTATTTCCTATTTTCACCGTCTCTCGGCCACCGCAGTGGCAGGCCCCTGGCCGGCGGTCGCAGACTGGGATCGACCGCATGCCGGTGTCTGAGTGCGATGTGACGTGGCCCCGTTTCGGGCCCGCAAAGCGGCGCCAGGCGGCGGATGGCGGGGCTGAGTCGGTTGCCCTTCGGCGGTTTCATTTTGTCGTTGAGGGCGAATTGTTGTTATTGAATGTGCGGGCCTTCAAAATTTTCGTTACTGGCTTTCATTAAACGTGGTGTAGCTAACATTCGGTTTCAGTTTAGAGGCGTACAGTTGCTTTAGATTCAAAAATTAAGGAGTTCTAGTATATGGAGCAGGAAGCCAAGTCAGGGCTTAACTCGAGCCATTGGGCTTCGCCTGTGCATGCGCGTTTCCGGCAACGGGACCAGGCACTGCTGAGATTGGGAGAAAGCCTGGTTAAAGAACAGGGCATTGTTTCATTTCGTTTCTCCGAATTGGCACCCCGCGCGGGATGCAGTGCCGGCACTCTGTACAAACATTTCAACTGCAAAGAAGATTTGCTGGTGGCGATCTTCGCCAAGCACGTTGAGTTGTTAACAGAGCGTCAGCCCGAGCTGATGAGTGCCGACCTCAACCATGCCGAGCGTTGGCTGGCGATGCACCTGTACGGTGCCATGGCCGTCAAACAAACCAGCTGGACCCTGGGGTTCAATGCGCTGGCTGGGGCGCACGGCATTGTCGATAAGGTCAGTGACTATCGGCTGCAGGAGATGCAGATGTTCGTTGAGCAAGCGTGCTCGACGGCGAAACGAGTAGTGGAAGCGGCGCGAATCGAAGGGCAACTGGTGTCCGACGATTCGGAAATCGAGGTGGCCCATGCCACCATGGTGGCCTGTCAGCGCGGTGCGACCACCATGATCAACAATCCAATGATCGCCAAGAATCTGAATTTTGATGAGATGGCGAAGCTGTATCAGAGTCTGGCTCTGATCACCAACACCTTGAACTGGCGGGTCGGCTTGACCAGCGAGTCCCGAGAGCGGGTCATCAAGGCGGTGGAAGAGCAGCTATTGGCGCTGGAACAGGAGCATGAACTGGCCGCAGCCTTTTAAGCGGCGTGGCGGCCACTGCGATTGAGGTTCGCCGCAAATTCCGGTCGACTGGCCAGCAGCCGTTCCCGCTGCTGGTCGCTCAACTGCCCTTCCGGTAGCCGCAGTACTTTGCGGGTCAACTTGGTGCGTGCCGCCGCGGTGATCTTCAGCGGAGCCACCGGTCCTTCGATGGCGTACTCTTCTACTGCACCCGCCCGGGTGAGAATGCCAGATTCGATCAACTCGTTGACGCCGTGATGGTTCAGCGGCATGGCAATGCTGCCTTTTCCTTGCAGGACGAACTCACGCAGGATGGCCCGTTCGGTGTTGTCCAGGGTGAGGATCTTCTCCGCCACTTTCTGTCGAATCTGTCCCTGATAGCGCTGGTTGAGCACCTGACCGAACACCAGTCGCAGTCCCAGGGTGGCCAGGTAGGCACCACTGGCGACGGCGGTCAGGCCAATCCAGGAGGCGTAGCTGCTTATCCACTGTTGCAGAAACAGCGACTGGGCCAGGTTCAGGGGTAACCACAACAGGGCGCAACTGGTGATCAGCAGCCATAAGGCCAGGGTGTGGCTCGAGGCGAATCGGGTTGGCGAGTGAAGCAGGGTGTTGCGGCTTCCCATGTCAGGGTCCTTGTGTCGAAATTTTGGCGGAGTGGATCGATACCAGTGTAAAGCAATTCCGGTGCCAGCTGAAAACCGTCACACCGGAACTGAGGCCTAGCTTCTTGGCTAGCTGGTAATGGCGTCGATTTTCAGATGGTTGCCATCGTTGCTGACCTTAGAGGGGCCGTACTCCCGATCGGTGGTCAGGCTCTGCAGGCCGATCTCCATCTCCACTTGCGGGAACAGGCTGTGGCTGGCACTGATGCTGACCCGGGAGAAAAATGACTCGATGCGCTCCTCGGTTTCCGCCAGCAGCAGTTGGGCTTCGCTGAGTTTGGCGCTGTTTTGCTGCTGGGCCAGGGTAAACTGCTCCACCAGTTTTTTGCGCTCTTCGTCGCTCTTGTCGTTGGCCATGGTGGCCTTGTTGATCGCCTGCCTGAGCTTGTAACTCTGGGCCAGCAGTGCCTGTTCGCGTTGCTGATACTCTTTGGCGGCGTGGCGCAGGCGGGTGATGCCGGCACCGGCGCGAACGCTGCTCTGAGTGGCGGCCCGGGAGCCGAGGTTGATGCTACTGAGGGAGTGAATCACCACGGCGCGCCCGCCCACCAGATCCCCTTTCTTGCCATTGGCCACGCCGACGGTGAGGTTGTCACCACAGTGGGTGTGGCAATGAATCAGCTGGGTCTGGACGTGGATGTCGCCGGCCGATTTCAGGGTGGCGTACTGGGCGAAGCTGACGTGAATCTGCCCTTGGGCTTCCAGGGTGGTGGTCAGGGACTCATCCGGGCGCTGACGGCCGATGACCCCTTTGGCGACGATGATGTCGCCACCGGCTTTGAGGGTGGCGTTGTCGACAAAGCCATTGACGGTAATGTCGCCACCGGCGGTCACTTCCATGTCTTCTTCGATGTTGCCCTGAATGACGATGGCGCCATGGTATTGGATATGGCCGGTGCCGACGTCGACGTTTTTCAGGGTCAGTACTTCGACAATCTCCAACCCGTCTTTGGTTTCTTTGGGCTGGCCGTCGGTGGTGGCCAGCAGCAGGTTGTGATCCTGCTGGGCGGCGATGGTGCCTTTGCCGGCTTTGAGTTTACGGTCTTTGCCGGGTTTGGCTTTGAGTACTTCGCCGATGACGTTGTAGCCGTCAATGCCCGGGCGGGGTTCGTGTTTGCGCATCACTTCATCGCCGTTGCTGACGGTGATGATCTCGCCCAGATCGCGCATGTTGACCTTGCCGTTGTCGAGCACTTTGGGTTTGAGCAGCCGTTCCCGTGACAGCTTGACCAGCCGCTCCAGTTTGGCGTCTTTGCCGTGAACCGGCGGTTTGCCCTTGGCAATGGTGGCACTGATGCTCTCGCCCGGGGTGCCGTGCTCGGCTTTGGCCAGCAGCGCATTGATGTTGTTGCTCAGAAGACCGTTTTTGATTGCCAGGCGCTGCAGTTCCTGTACCAGTTCGGCGAAGCCGATTTTGCTGCCGCCCTGAGGGCAGGTGAGGGTGGCGGTGACCTGCATCTTGTCGGTGGACAGGCTCAGCTGACAGCTGCCGTCAATCTGTTGGGCGATGGGGATTCGCTGCGACTGGCCCTTGTTGGCGCCTTTGGCCTGATGCTTGAGCAGCTGCAGGGCTTTGCGCACGTCGTGATCCAGAAACGCGAATTCGCGGTACTGGGATGAGAGGTGCAGCTGCTGCAGTTCATGCAATTCAACCAGCGCGTGACGTTCGGGAATCAAGTCCACGCACAGCAGTTGATGCTCATGATCAAAATAGAGTAAATCGGTTGCTATCATCGCGCCGGTACTTATGATTATTTGGCGAGTCTAGGGAGTATACCGGATTGAATTAAAACGGGAATAGCAAAAAGCCCCGACCAAAAGGTCAGGGCTTCGAAATTTGGTGCAGATGGAGAGACTTGAACTCTCACGTCCTTGCGGACACTAGCACCTGAAGCTAGCGCGTCTACCAATTCCGCCACATCTGCGTATTACATTTTTTGCTCGCTGTCAGAGATCATAGCTGAACTCTCACCGGTTGCGATACCGAATTAAGACTTCGGTGGGCCTATCAACCACTCAAAAAAGAGTGGTGCAGAAAGAGAGACTTGAACTCTCACGTCCTTGCGGACACTAGCACCTGAAGCTAGCGCGTCTACCAATTCCGCCACTTCTGCATCGTGACATCAATGAGTGGTGCAGATGGAGAGACTTGAACTCTCACGTCCTTGCGGACACTAGCACCTGAAGCTAGCGCGTCTACCAATTCCGCCACATCTGCTCTGCATTTACTCATTGGTACGGGGGCGCATTATAGAGAGATTCCGTTGGCCGTCAACAGCAATATTCAAATCATTTTCCGTTCGGCCAAAATTTAAGCTTAAACTCTGCGATCCGCGTAGATTTTGAACTTTTTGTCCTGGGCAATGATGTTGACCCGGCCAAAGGCCGCCTGCAGCGCATCGCCATAGGGCAGATGATGATTGGCGACAAACACCAGTTGGCCGCCGGGCTTCAGGTGGCGACGGGCGTGGGCAATGAAATGCTCGGCGGTGGCGAAGGTCTGTTTGCCGGCGTGGTGGAACGGCGGGTTGGACACAATCAGGTCGAATTCACCATCGATGTCGCTGAAACCGTCGGACGGGTAGACCTTGGCTTCCAGGTTGCTGGCGGCCAGAGTGGCCTGGGTGCAGACCAGGGCAAAGGCGTTGATGTCCACCATCTCCACCTTTGTCTGTGGCGCACGCTGTTTAATCAGGGCGCCGATCACGCCGGCGCCACAACCAAAGTCCAGCACTCGGCCGGTTAGCGGTGGCAGGTGCTGAAGCAGCAGTTCGGTACCGGCGTCCAGTTCGCCCTGGCTGAAGACGCCCGGCAGGGCGCACAGGGGCAACTGGCCCAGCTGGGTATCGATGACCCGAGGCTGGTCAGCGGTCAGGGCCGGTGCCTCGCACGGTTGGCTTAGGCCGGCGATCATCTGGCAATGGGCGCCACTGGCAAATTTACTCACCTGATCGAAATGCACCGCCATTGCCTTGGTGGCGCTTTTGATGCCGCCCTTGTTGTCGCCCACCAGGTAGGTGGGGGTGTGAGCGGGCAGCACGCTGGCCAGCCATTGCATCAGGTGAGCGGCCAGGGCCTTGGCCTGGGGCAGCACCAGGATGGCGGCGTCGATTCGACTCAGGTCGCCGAGTTGAGGCTGGCAACCAAAATGCAGCGGTGACACCTGCAACTGTTGCAGGTGGCGCTGCACCAGGTAGTCGTGACTGCAGGCGATGACCTCGATGCCGTCTCGATTCAGCTCGGGGATCAGGCCGTCGGCCATGGGGTTTACAATCAACAGGCGGTGGCCGAAGTCGTCGGCGTACTTACGAATTAAGCGGCTGGGGTTGGTCAGAGTCATGGCAGGGGTCCAAAAAGCGATGCTGGCAGTATACCAATCCCGGCAAGCCCTTGACCAACTTTCCCATTCGCGTCGATCGATCCGGTGTCGGGTCTCAGCTGTTCTACACTTGAAGTGACTTGGACGTTTTCAATTGCAGGTACAGTTATGGAACAGCGAAAAAGCCTGCGAGCTGGGCTGGGAATGGGTCTACTTTTTCCGGGGGGACGGTGATGGCGTCACTCCCTTTGCCTTTTGTCAGCTTGCGCTGGAAGTTTGTCATAGCCTTGATGGTGATGATGGTGGTGCTCAGTGGCTTCCTCGGCCATCTGGCGTTGCAGCGCTTCGATCGTCAGATGGATGCCATGCTGGTGCAGCGGGCGGAGTTTTTAAAACAGGATTACGAGGAGACCCTGAGCATCATCGAGCGGCGGCTGGGGGTGGTGGCTCAGGAGCTGGCCCAGAGCTTGAATGGGTCTGCGGGACAGCCGCTGGAGTCCTCGTTGCGGGCCCAGTGGGTGGAATTGAAACCGCTGTGGGGATTGGCCGGGCTGTCGCTGTACGACATGGAGCTGAATCCGGTGGCCCGGGTCGGCAGCCACCCGCTGCCCGCCGACGGTTGGCTGGCGGCCATTGAAACGCCGGAGCAGCGCCTGAGTCGACAACGCTGCCGCCAGAGCTGCGTGCTGGATGCGGCGTTTCCTGTGGTGCTCGGTGGCCAGTTGCACCTGCTGGTGCTGGTGACGCCGCTGGAAGAGGTGCTGACCATCATCAATGAACACCATGATTCGGAGATGGCGATTCTCGGCCAGGTCCAGACCAGTAACCTCAACCCCTGGGGACGCTCGATCCTGAGCCTGACCAACCGTGATGCCAACTACCCGAGGCTGCTGGCGGCCTCCGGGCAACTGGAGTTCGAGCAGATGCTGCAGGGGCCACAGGCGGTGGCTCTGGGCGACCGCCACTGGAGCTTTGTGGTGTGGCCGGTGGATCCGTTTCACAGCCTGCTGCTGTTTTCCGATGTCACTGAGCTGGAGCAGGGCCAACAGGCCTACCTGAGGGATCTGGCCGGGCTGGTGTTTATCTGCATCGTGGTGGCTGGGCTGGTGGGCGGGGTGCTGTTCTGGCGGCCTCTGGGGCGGATTCAGCAACTGCAGAAACTGCTGCCGCTGTTGCCAAGCCGGGAGTTTTCCCAGCTCAAAGCGCAACTGAAACGACCGCATATCGGTTTTCCCGATGAGGTGGATCAACTGGAACAGGCGGCCGAGGATGCCGCCAATCAGCTGGAGCAGCTGCACGAAGAGGTGGATCGCTATACCCATGAGCTGGAGCGGCTGGCGATGATGGACACCCTAACCGGTCTGCCCAACCGCACCATGATGCACCATGAACTGAGCAAGTCTCTCAGCAGCCTGGGGCGCACCGATGACAAGATTGCCCTGCTGTTCCTGGATCTGGATGAGTTTAAGCGCATCAATGACACCCTGGGCCACGATGTCGGCGACGAGTTGCTCAAGACCGTCGCCAACCGCTTGAAGAAGAGCGTCCGCTCCATGGATACCGTTTGCCGCCTTGGCGGCGATGAGTTCACCATCATCATCCGTGGTCTGGGGGAAGGCACCAACATTCACCGCATCATCCATCAGATCTTTGTGTCGCTGCAGCAGCCGGTGCAGCTGGGGCGCCATACCCTGATCGTCACCACCAGCATCGGGGTGGTGTTCTGTGATAACCCGATGCTGCGGCCGGAGGAGTTGCTGAAGCGGGCGGACCTGGCCATGTACCAGGCCAAACAGGCGGGCCGTTCCAACTACCGGGTGTTTGATGAGCAGATGCTGGAACTGGCCAGTCGTAAGCTGATGCTGGAGGCGGATCTTCGGGTGGCGCTGGAGGAGGGGCAGATCGCCATCAGCCTGCAGCCGATTCTGTCCATTAAAGATCAGCGGGTGGTGGGGTTTGAGTCGCTGGTGCGCTGGTACCACCCCAGCCGTGGTTTGTTGATGCCGTCGGAGTTTATTAATGACCTGGAGGGCAGCAGCGAGATTCTGGCCCTCAGCGACTGGGTGATTCAGAAAAGCATGCAGTTGATGCTGAAGCTGAGCAAGCTGGCGGGCAATCAGGAGTTTTACATCGCGGTGAACCTGTCGCCGCACCAGTACCTGCATGCCAGCCTGGGGCATCGCATTGAGCAGTTGCTGAATGAGCTGCAGGTGCCGCCGAACCGATTGTTGCTGGAGCTTACCGAGGAGAGCCTGATTAAGAACCTGGATCAGGCGCTCAGCACCATGGAGCGCCTCAAGGGGATGGGGGTGAAAATCGCCATCGATGACTTCGGTACCGGCTACTCATCGCTGAGCTACCTGAAACAGTTGCCGTTTGACATCCTCAAGATCGACCGCAGTTTTGTTCGTGATCTGGACAGTTCCGACGTCGACCGCAACATCGTCAGTTCGGTGATCGATCTGGCCCACAACCTGCGTCGCACGGTGATCGCCGAAGGGGTAGAGAGCCATGACCAGCTGCAGTACCTGATCAAGTCTGGTTGTGATCATGCCCAGGGCTACCTGTTTTCGCCGGCTCTGGACGAGCAGCAGGTGATGGAGTTGATACGGCAGATGGGGCCGCAGCTGGAGTGGGCCAACATCGAGTCGTTGCAGGCGGTGTTCCACCCCTTAAGTGGCAATCGCAGCTAAGGTTTGCCACTGCGAAACCACACAGGCCGCCCTGGGGCGGCCTGTGTGGTTATGGGCGGTTTACGCCCTGGCCAGGCGGGCCTCGATGGCGTCGTACAGCATGGCGGTGATGTCCACCTCGAACTCGGCTTCGATTTCGCGAATGCAGGTAGGGCTGGTGACGTTGATCTCGGTGACCTTGTCGCCGATGACATCCAGGCCAACGAAGATCAGGCCGCGGCGTTTCAGCTCCGGACCGATGGCCCGGGCGATGGCCCAATCGCTGTCAGACAGGGGCCGGGCTTCGCCACGGCCGCCGGCGGCCAGGTTGCCGCGGGTCTCGCCTCCCTGGGGAATTCGGGCCAGGCAGTAGGGCACCGGTTCGCCGTCGATGATCAGGATGCGCTTGTCACCCTGTTTGATCGCCGGCAGGTAGTCCTGAACCATGGTGTACTGGTTGCCGAGGTTGGTGAGGGTTTCGATGATCACCCCCAGGTTGTCGCCATCGGCCTTGACCCGAAAGATGGAAGCGCCGCCCATGCCGTCCAGCGGCTTGATGATGATGTCGCCGTGCTGGCGGTGGAACTCGCGGATCTTGTCGGCCCGACGGGTCACCAGGGTATTGGCGGTGTAGTCGCTGAACCAGGCGGTGAACAGCTTTTCGTTGCAGTCCCGCAGGCTCTGGGGCTTGTTGACGATCAGGGTGCCGAGTTCCTCGGCCCGCTCCAGTATGTAGGTGGCGTAGATGTATTCGGTGTCAAACGGTGGGTCTTTGCGCATCAGCACCACGTCCAGATCCGCCAGTGGCCGCTCCTGCGGCTCTGCCAGGGTGAAGTGATTGCCCGCCTCGTTGCGCACCGTCAGAGGCTGCATGCGGGCCATGGCCTGGCCCTGTTCCATATAGAGATCACTCATCTCCATGTAGTGCAGCTCATAGCCGCGCTGCTGAGCGGCCATGAGCATGGCAAAGCTGCTGTCTTTTTTTATGTTAATGGACTCGATGGGATCCATTACGATGCCGAGTTTGATCACGGGTTTCTCCTTTTAGCCCAGATCGCCGAAGCGGGTTTGCAGGGCGGTAATGGCGGTCAGGGAAGCGGTTTCGGTACGCAGTACCCTGGGCCCCAACAGTATGTCGACAAAATGGTGTTCGCGGGCGGCGGCAATCTCGTCGCCGCTGAGGCCACCTTCGGGACCGATCAACAGTCGGGCTCGGGTCATGGGCTGCGGCAGGGTCTGAATGCTGTAATCGGCCCTGGGGTGCAGGTTGAGCTTGGTGGCCTCGGTGGCTTCACCCATCCATTGCTGCAGTTTCATTACCGGCCGAATCAGCGGTACGCGGTTGCGGCCACACTGCTCGCAGGCACTGATGGCAATCTTCTGCCACTGAGCCAGCTTCTTATCCAGCCGATCCCCCTGCAGCTTGACGCCGCAGCGCTCCGACCACAGCGGGGTGATGGTGTTGACGCCCAGTTCCACCGATTTCTGAATGGTGAACTCCATCTTGTCGCCGCGGGAGATCACCTGTCCCAGGTGCAGATTCAGTGGCGATTCCCGGTTGATCTGCTGTTGGGTCAGCAGCTCCACCAGCACCTGTTTCTTGCCGCTGTCACGAATGATGGCGTCGAATTGGCTGCCGTCGCCGTTGAACAGCTCCAGTGCCTGGCCGGCCTGCATTCGCAGCACCCGGCCAACGTGATTGGCACCGTCGGCGTCCAGCGCCACGGTGGTGCCGGCCGCTAGAGGACCGGGCTGATAAATTCTTGGGACTCGCATGAGGCTCCGTTTATTGACATTGCTGGGCCACGTAGGGGTTGGGCCACCCTTGCAGCTGACTCACCTGCCGGTGCCGCTGGCATTCCAGTTCGGTGACCGGGTAGAGGCGGTTCCAGCTTTGCATTAACTGTAACTGAGATCGGGATAGCTTAACCTGATATTGCTGCTGCATATAGAGGTAAGTGCGGGCGATGGCACCACGGGCGCGATTGGGCGGCTGCACCTGCTTGGCTTTGAAATCCACCACCATCTGGCATTGACCATATTGATAGGGGGTCTGGCCCATGTCGGAGAAGCGGTAGTTGGAGCGGTCCCCGTTGACCTCGCCGATGGCCGGCACCAGGTTGTGCAGATCCGCTTCCATTTGTTTAAAGGTCGGATCTTTGCGGCAGTGTTTGCGGCCGCCTTGCTGCCAGCACTGCAGCTGGTGACCAAAGGCCCAGGCGGGCATCACGTGCTCCCATTCGATTCGCTGGGCCCGGGGCGCCTGTTTACGCACCTGATAGCCGCAACTGGCCAGGGAGGGGATCAGTTTCTTGCCGTTCTGCTGATAGTCGCAGCCGCAATAGAAGGTCTGAGCCGGCAGGTTGGCATAGAGGGTAACCAGTTGTTTTTTGGCGGCCCGAAAGCTGCTGGGGGCAGCCAGGGCAGTGTGGCTGATTAACAGCAACAGGAGCAGTTTTTTCATTACTTTTTTTCTTATACGAGCGGGAGTGAGCGATGGTAATCCGTTGGTGACGACGGGGCAACGATCAGGCCGGGGTCAACGTCTGGCCGCAGCGGCGACACTGGTAGTTGGCCTGGCCCCGCTGCACCTTGTTGTGGCGCCTCAGGGTCAGTGGGTGGCTCTGGCAGCCACAGCGGTAGGCAAAGGTGGCCGGCTTTACCGAACTGACGTCGAAGCTGTGGCGGGTTCGGGGTGGGCAGTCAAACACCTCGGCCATCAGCCGTTGCCACTGCGGGCCATGGGGGCGAACCCGGCCATGCAGTTGCCACACCAGCAGGTGCGCCACCTCGTGGGGCACCACTTCGTCGACAAAGGCCTGGGGGTTTTCCTGCAGCAGCACCGGGTTAAAGCGCAGCCGGTTGTCGGCCAGGTGAGCGGCCCCGGCGCTCATCCCCCGCAGGGTGAAGCCGACCTCGGGGTAGGGGAAGCGGCGGCCAAGGCGGGCTTCGGCCTGGCGATAGCACCACTGCAGCTTGGCGTCGATTGCCTGGGTCAGTGCCTCCATCAGACCTGCTCTTCCAGTTGGGTGCCGCAGTGGTTGCAGAACAGGGCGTCGTTGTCATGGCCGCTGCGGTCGCAGTTTTCACAGCGGCGCAGATCCCGGTGCAGGTTCATCTCCTGGCTGATCTGGGCGGTAAAGATGCCGGTGGGGACGGCGATCACCGAGTAACCGATGATCATGGTTACCGAGGCGATGAACTGACCCAGGGGCGTTTGCGGGCTGATGTCGCCATAGCCGACGGTGGTGATGGTAACGATGGCCCAGTACACCCCTTTGGGGATGCTGGTAAAGCCACTGGCCGGGCCTTCGAGGGCGTACATGATCGAGCCCATGATGCAGGCCAACAGCAGCACGAAGGTGAAAAAGACGGTGATCTTTCTCAGCGAGGCCTTGATGGAGCGCCACAGCATGTTGGCTTCCGCCAGATAGCGAATCGCCTTGATGATTCGAAACACCCGCATCACCCGCAGTAGCCTCAGTACCAGCAGGTACTGACTGCCAGGCAGCAGCAGTTGCAGGTAGCTGGGCAGAATCGCCAGCAGATCGATGATGCCGTAGAAGCTCTTGGCGTAGTGGCCGGGTTTCGGCGAGGCCCACAATCGCAGCAGGTACTCGAAGGAGAACAGCAGGGTGAAGCCCCACTCGGCATAGCGGAACCAGGGGCCCCACTGGGCCTTGAGGGCATCGATGGAGTCGAGCATCACCACCACCACGCTCAGGCCGATGGTCAGCAGCAGCGCTATGTCGAAGCGCTTGCCCGCCGGGGTGTCGGTGCCGAAGATGACGTCGAAGACTCGCTCTTTTAAGCTGTTGTATTGCATGGAACAGGGGGTCTCAAGGTTAAAGGGCGGCAATGGCCTGGGTTAGCATCGCCTCAATTTGGCGGACGATGGCGGTTTCGGTTTCCCGGTCGTACTGGGCGATGCGCGGGGTGTGGATGTGGCCCACGCGCGTCGGGCTGCCCAGTTGATTGGCTAGCAACACGGCGCGGTAGCTGATCTCATTGGACAGGTAGCCGCCACCGGAACCGGACACTGAGGTTTGGCCATCCAGTTGCGCCAGGGAGTCCGGTTGCCACTGGCCTTTCTCCAGGGTGGCGATGTGGCGATTGTCGTTGATGGCCCAGGGGCCGTCGGCTTTTTGCATGGCGCTGACCGGCAGGGAGAACTCCACAAATTCCGGTCCGTTCAGCGGCTGGTCCAACAGCCGTGGCGGCAACGGTGCCTCTTTAGTGGCGCCGGTGAGCACATTGCGGTTGCCCGGTGCGGCGGCACTGCGGTTGCGACCGGGAAAGCGCTCAAGATCGAAATCGTCCCGGCCCATGGAGACTGTGGCCACCATGTCGACGTGCGGGTGGCGCAGATAGGGGGTCAGCAGCGATTCGATCATGCCCTGGTCGAAGTCCTCGAACCGTACCGGAATCATCGCCGTCTGAATCTGTGCCTTACGGCCGTTGAGCGTCAGGGTGCGGCCATCCAGCGCCAGCGCTGCCAGGCCGGAGGGGTTGGACTGATTCAGGTGGCGGTCGAGGAAAAAGGGATCGAAGCCGGTCACCAGGATTTTCACCTCGGCGTCGTCGTCGAAGTGGATGTCGCCGAAGCCTCGGGAGCTGCGCTCAAAGCCGTCGATTGCCGCCTGCGTTTGGGCGTCGCTGGCGCGAAAGGCCGGCGCTTGCTGCTTGAGGTCCCTGCGCAGTTGCAACCGGCTCCAGTACAGGGGCCGGTCATCCATGTGGCCGGACTGCACCAGTGTTACCGCCTGTCGCCATAACCTCTGGCCGGAGTCGGCTGCCGCCTGGCTCAGGCTGGCTTCGTTGCGGCTGCTGCGGTGTTGTACCACGCCGGTATCCAAGCTGGTCGCCAGTGGCGTTAATAGCTGCGGCAGCTGTTGGGCCACATCGGCCACTCGTTGCTCCTCTACATCCAGGGGCAGGGCAGACAAGGGCAGGCTGGTGCAGAGGGTCAGCAGGGTGGTGAGCAGGCGCATTGGGGACTCCGTGTCGGGGTGAGAACTGAGCAGTAAGGGTATCCTAGTTTGCCCTGAAAACGAAAAAGCCCCGGCCGTGGCCGGGGCTTGCTGTTTGTCGGGGCGGATTACAGGCCGGCGTCGGCGCGCAGGGCTTCCGCTTTGTCGGTTTGCTCCCAAGGGAACTCGACACGGCCGAAGTGACCGTAGGCTGCGGTCGGCGCGTAGATAGGACGCTCCAGCTTCAGCATCTCGATCAGGCCGTATGGGCGCAGGTCGAAGTGGCGACGAACCAGCTCGATCAGCTTCTCTTCTGGCAGCTTGCCAGTGCCGAAGGTTTCGATGCTGATGGAGGTGGGCTCTGCCACACCGATGGCGTAGGACACCTGAATTTCGCAGCGGTCGGCCAGGCCAGCGGCAACGATGTTCTTGGCCACATAGCGAGTGGCGTAGGCTGCGCTACGGTCTACCTTGGATGGATCTTTACCGGAGAAGGCACCGCCACCGTGACGCGCCATGCCGCCGTAGGTATCGACGATGATCTTACGGCCAGTCAGGCCACAGTCACCCATGGGACCACCGATAACGAAACGGCCGGTTGGGTTGATGTGGAACTTGGTGTCTTTGGTGATCCACTCGGTAGGCAGAACGGGCTTGATGATGGTGTCCATCACTCCGTCACGCAGATCGGCAGTGGAAACGCTGTCGCAGTGCTGAGTAGACAGTACTACGGCATCGATGCCAGCTACGGTACCGTCGGCGTTGTAGGCGAAGGTCACCTGAGACTTGGCGTCAGGACGCAACCAAGGCAGAGTGCCGTTCTTGCGAACTTCGGCTTGGCGCTTCACCAGACGGTGAGAGTAGGTGATAGGCGCTGGCATCAGTACGTCAGTTTCGTTGCTGGCGTAGCCGAACATCAGGCCCTGGTCACCGGCACCCTGCTCACGTGGGTCAGCTTTATCAACACCTTGGTTGATGTCTGGCGACTGTTTACCGATGGCAGACAGCACCGCACAGGAGTTGGCGTCGAAACCCATGTCGGAGTGGGTGTAGCCGATGTCACGGATGGTCTGACGGGTCACTTCTTCGATATCAACCCAGGCAGACGTGGTGATCTCGCCACCCACCATGACCATGCCGGTTTTAACATAGGTTTCGCAGGCGACGCGCGCTTTGGCGTCCTGAGCCAGGATGGCATCCAATACGGCATCAGAGATCTGGTCCGCGATTTTATCCGGATGGCCTTCAGAGACAGACTCTGAGGTAAATAGGTGACGTGCCATGGCAATCAACTCTCAAATTAGAAACAGGGGGCAGATGCTGGAAAGTGACGCTGCGACGCCTTGGTTTCAAGCTCGCAACATTAGACGCATCTACATCTAGACGGCTATTTTATGTGTTTGGATTTCAAAATCCAGTGAAGTACAGCATATTTTTTGCCGAATCTTGGTGGGCTTGTCAGTTTAACTTGCCAGTTGTGCCGAATTGGCCGGGGTTGTGGCCCGGTTCGATGGGGCTCGATGAGGGCCGGAAAAATTGCCGGGCGGGGTATGGTGCAAATGGAAAAATGGGAGTATAAAGCGCTCAGTGGCAACAGCCCCAATACTTACGATTAACTGACTGAGGTTTTATGGTTCTCGTGGCGTAAGCCGCTCAACCCTGATTGGCGTTGAAGCGGCATCCCGTAGGATAGGAATACATCTATGATCATCTCCCCTGTTTCAGGGCCTGTTCCGGCCCGCTCGCGACCCGTCACCTCTGTTGTATCTACACTGTCTTTGTCTCTGTGCCCCGGCGTGGGAGCATGGATGTTATCTGGTTCGGAGAGAGCGTCATGAGTGACACCCAATACCTAGAGACCCTGTACCCGGGGTATGGCCAACAGTTTGCTATGGACACGGTGTTGTTCCGTGCGCCGACTGAGCACCAAGAGTTGATCATCTTTGATAATGAACGCTTTGGTCGGGTGATGGCGCTGGACGGCATCATTCAGACCACCGAAGCCGATGAGTTTATCTATCACGAGATGCTGACCCATGTGCCGATTCTGGCCCATGGCAGTGCCAAGAAGGTGCTGATCATCGGCGGCGGCGATGGCGGCATGTTGCGCGAGGTGATCAAACACCAGGCGGTGGAGCGAGTGGTGCAGGTGGAGATCGACCATACGGTAATCGAGATGTGCAAGCAGCACCTGCCTAACCACAGCCAGGGTGCGTTTGACGATCCTCGGGTGGAGATCGTTATCGATGACGGCAAGGCGTTCGTGCTGGGCTGCCAGGAACAGTTCGACGTGATCATCTCCGACTGCACCGATCCCATCGGTCCCGGCGAAGCATTGTTTGAGTCCGATTTCTATAAAGGCTGTAAGCAGTGCCTGACCGAAGGCGGCATTTTTGTGGCTCAGAACGGCGTGCCCTTTATGCAACAGGGCGAAGCCGAGACCACCTACCAGCGCCTGGCGCCCTATTTTGCGGATCGTCACTTCTACGTGGCGGCGGTGCCCACCTACATCGGTGGCGCCATGAGTTTTGCCTGGGCCAGCGACAATGCCGCGGCCCGGCAGGTGGATGTGGAGCTTCTAAGCCAGCGATTTGCGGCGGCGAAGCTCGACACCCGTTACTACAACCCGGCCATTCATGTGGGCAGCTTTGCACTGCCACAATACCTGGTCGACCGTCTGGCTAAAGTCAGTTAGTTGGAGAGCGCCCGTGAGCTGGAGCGTCCAAGATGCGCAGCATCTTTATAATGTGCCCTATTGGGGACGTGGTTATTTTCAGATAAACGACGACGGACAGGTTGAGGTACGCCCCAACCCCGCCGAACCTGAGTGTAAGGTAGCGCTGACCCGATTGGCGGAGCAGCTGGCGACGGAGCGTGGCGCTCAGTTGCCGATGCTGGTGCGTTTTCCGCAGATTCTGCACTCCCAGGTGCAGGGGTTGTGCAGTGCCTTTACCACCGCCATCGACGATTATGGCTATCAGGGCCATTATCTGGCGGTGTACCCGATCAAGGTGAATCAGCAGCGCACCGTGGTGCAGGGGCTGCTGGCCGGTGGTGGCCAGTCTCTGGGGCTGGAAGCCGGTTCCAAACCGGAGTTGCTGGCGGTGCTGGCGATGGCCCAGGACAGCGCCCAGGTGATCGTCTGTAACGGTTACAAGGACCGCGAATACGTGCGCCTGGCCTTGCGCGGACAGCAGCTGGGTTACCAGGTGTTCCTGGTGATCGAGAAGATGTCGGAGCTGAAGCTGGTGTTGGAGGAAGCCCGCGAGCTGGGGGTGACTCCGCTGCTGGGGGTGCGAGCCCGCCTGGCGTCCCAGGGCAAGGGCAAGTGGCAGGCGTCCGGGGGCGAAAAGTCCAAGTTCGGCCTGTCGGCGGCGCAGATTCTGAAGCTGGTGGAGACCCTGCGTGAGGCCAATCGCCTCGATTGCCTGCAGTTGCTGCACTTCCATCTCGGCTCTCAGATTGCCAGCATTCGCGACATTCAGAAGGGGCTGACCGAGTGCGGCCGCTTCTATATGGAGCTGCGCAAACTGGGGGCGCCGATCACCACGGTGGACGTGGGTGGCGGCCTCGGGGTGGATTACGAAGGAACTCGCAGCCAGAGCAATTGCTCGGTGAACTACTCGCTGCAGGAGTACGCCAACAACGTGGTGTACGCCATCGGCGACGTCTGCCGCCAGTACCATCTGCCACACCCCAGGCTGATCTCCGAGTCCGGCCGGGCCATGACCGCGCACCATGCGGTGCTGATTGCCGATGTGATCGGGGTCGAGGCCTATGAGCCGGAGACGCTGCCGGCGCCGGGTACCGGCGCACCGCTGGTGCTGAAGAACATGTGGCAGACCCTGGAGGACGTTCGTGAGCACACCGATGCTCGGGCCCTGGGGGAGATTTACCACGATACGGTGAATGATCTGGCGGATGTGCACGCCAAGTACAACTACGGGCTGCTGGATCTGTCCCAGCGGGCGTGGGCGGAGCAGGTGCACCTGCAGGTGTGCTATCAGGTGTCGCGGGAGTTGTCGCCCAAGAACCGCTCTCACCGGCCGATCATCGACGAGCTGAACGAGAAGCTGGCGGATAAGTTCTTCGTTAACTTTTCTCTGTTTCAGTCGTTGCCGGATGCCTGGGGCATCGACCAGGTGTTTCCGGTGTTGCCGCTGTCGGGGCTGGACACCAAGCCGGACCGGCGGGCGGTGATACTGGACATCACCTGTGATTCCGATGGCACCATCGATCAGTATGTGGATGGTCAGGGGATTGAAACCACTCTGCCGATGCCCACATGGAGTGCCGAGCACCCGTACCACGTGGCGTTTTTCATGGTCGGGGCCTACCAGGAGATCCTGGGGGACATGCATAACCTGTTTGCCGATACCGACGTGGTGGACATCAAACTGGATGAGCGGGGCAATGCCGAGGTGGTGGAGTACCTGCAGGGCACCCAGGTCAATGAGGTGCTGGAGTACGTCAACCTGGATCCCCAGTGGATGTTGACCCGCTATCAGCAGCGACTGGAGCAGTGTCGGCTTGCCGAGGACGTGCGTGAGCAGGCGCTTATGGAGCTGGAACAGGGGCTGATTGGCTATACCTATCTGGAATCCTGAGTGAATTTGCTCGAGTGACTCGCTGAAATAGCACTATAAACGGCCGAAAGGCCGTTTTTTTATGGGAATGATTTGCTAAGGCGGTCACAAATGGCGAAAATATGCCCCCAGAATTACAGAGCATAACCACCTAGATAGAAGTTGGAGCCAAGATGTCATCTCGTAAAGAGCTAGCTAATGCTATCCGTGCCCTCTCCATGGATGCTGTACAGAAAGCCAATTCCGGCCACCCCGGTGCCCCTATGGGGATGGCAGACATTGCCGAAGTACTGTGGCGTGATTTTCTGAAGCACAATCCAGGCAACCCTGAATGGGCCGATCGTGACCGCTTCGTGCTGTCCAATGGCCATGGCTCCATGCTGCTGTACTCTCTGCTGAACCTCAGCGGTTATGATCTGTCCATCGACGATCTGAAGAACTTCCGTCAGCTGCACTCCAAGACTCCGGGCCACCCTGAGTACGGTTATGCCCCTGGCGTTGAGACCACCACTGGCCCGCTGGGTCAGGGCATCACCAACGGCGTGGGCATGGCCCTGGCCGAAAAGGTGCTGGCGTCGCAGTTTAACCGTACCGGTCACGACATCGTCGATCACCACACCTACGTGTTCATGGGCGACGGCTGCCTGATGGAAGGCATCTCCCACGAAGCCTGCTCCCTGGCTGGCACCCTGAAGTTGGGTAAGCTGGTGGCGTTCTGGGATGACAACGGCATCTCCATCGACGGTGAAGTGGAAGGCTGGTTCACCGACGACACCGCCGCCCGTTTCGAAGCCTACGGCTGGCACGTGATTCGTGACGTCGACGGTCACAACCCGGAGCAGATCAAGACCGCCATCGAAGCGGCCAAGGCGGAAAGCGACAAGCCGACCCTGATCTGCACCCGCACCATCATCGGCTTTGGTTCGCCAAACAAGTCCGGTTCTCACGACTGCCACGGTGCCCCTCTGGGCGACGCCGAAATCGCTGCCGCCCGCGAGTTCCTGAACTGGCCACACGCGCCGTTCGAGATTCCGGCCGAAGTGAAGCAAGCCTGGGATGCCAACGAAGTGGGCAGTGCCCGTGAGTCCGACTGGAACAGCCGTTTCGACGCTTACGCCGCCGCTCACCCTGAGCTGGCCGCCGAGCTCAAGCGCCGCCTGGCCGGCGACATGCCCGCCGACTGGGATGCCAAGGTGGCCGAGTACATCGCCGACCTGCAGGCCAACTCCACCAAGGTGGCGACCCGTAAAGCGTCTCAGAACTGCCTGAATGCCTTCGGCCCGATGCTGCCGGAATTCCTGGGTGGCTCTGCCGACCTGGCGCCGTCCAACCTGACCATCTGGAGTGGTTCCAAGTCCATCACCCCTGATGACGCCTCCGGCAACTACGTTCACTACGGTGTGCGCGAGTTCGGCATGAGTGCCATCATGAACGGCGTCACCCTGCACGGCGGTTTCAAGCCTTACGGTGCCACCTTCCTGATGTTCATGGAGTACGCTCGTAACGCGGTGCGTATGGCGGCGCTGATGAAGCAGCCTTCCATCTTTGTCTACACCCACGACTCCATCGGTCTGGGTGAAGATGGCCCGACGCACCAGCCGGTTGAGCAGATTGCCTCCATGCGTCTGACCCCGAACCTGAGCACCTGGCGCCCTTGTGACTCGGTGGAGTCCGCCTACGCCTGGAAGCACGCCGCCGAGCGTAAAGATGGCCCGACCGCGTTGGTGTTCTCCCGTCAGGGACTGGCGCCGATGGCTCGCGATGCCGAGCAGTTGGCCAATGTCGCCAAGGGCGGTTACGTGCTGAAGGACAGCGCCGGTGCGCCAGAGCTGATCCTGATTGCCACTGGCTCCGAAGTGGAGCTGGCCATGAACGCCGCCGCCGAACTGGAAGCCCAGGGCAAAGCGGTACGGGTGGTGTCGCTGCCGGCCACCGACGTGTTCGAAGCTCAGAGCGCCGAATACAAAGAGTCGGTACTGCCTGCGGCAGTGACCAAGCGAGTGGCCATCGAAGCTGGCATCGCCGACTACTGGTACAAGTACGTGGGCCTGAACGGCAAGGTTGTGGGCATGACCACCTTTGGTGAGTCGGCGCCTGCGGACCAGCTGTTTGAGATGTTTGGCTTTACCGTCGCCAATGTGGTTGAGGTGGCCAACTCACTGTAACGGTGAGCGTCAGCTAAGAAAAAACCGGCCTCGGCCGGTTTTTTTGTGTCTGACTGTCGGCAGCGTCCTAGCTGGGGCGGTTGCCGATGCGCAGCAGGGTGTCGTCGACAAAGAACAGCGCCTGCTGGCGGCGCTTGCCGATCACCAGCGCCGCTTCGTCGGCAAACAGGAAGCACTTCCAGTTGCGGCGGAACACCCGCCAGTTGGTTTCCAGCACGTGGTCGCTGCCGTAACAGATCCACACCACGGTATTGGGATCCCACTCCAGCTGCTCGTCGACCGCCTCGGGCAGGGCGTGGTCGTCGGCCTCAAAGGCACTGTCCCACCGGGTCTCGGTGGTCCAGGTGTTCTGGTTTTTGGCCCAGTCGCCTTTTCTCAGGTCGGTGCAGTGGTTGCCATTTTTACTGATTTGCGCTTGCCAGAGCTCGTCCGCCGCCCTGGGGGTGAGCGGCTTGATCTGGTCCATATCCACGGGGTCCACGCCCATGTCGTCGCGTTTGAAAACCCATAGGTAGGGGTAGAGGCTGAAGTCGCTGTATTTCATCTTTGAGGTCCGCAAATCTAATCCCGCTAACTTTACCAGATGGGCTACTCTTATTCAGCAAACTTGAAATTCAAAGTCCTCTACATTTTTGGCTTGTTTTGTAATTTAATTTCACAAAAGCATGCTCTGTGTCACAAAATTCGTCCGCTTGTCGGTGTAACTTTAAGCATCACTTGTAAGGGAGCAACGAAACATGGCAACTAAGAAAGAAATTGGTGCACTAAAAAAACTGGTGCGCGCAAGCAACTTTCTGTCTGTAGCACAAATTTACCTGAAGCAGAACGTACTGCTTCAACGTGATCTGCAACACGACGACATTAAGCCTCGTCTGCTGGGTCACTGGGGTACCTGCCCGGGCATCGCGTTTGTTTACGCCCACATCAACCGTCTTATCTGTAAACACAACCGCCCATTCCTGTACCTGGTCGGCCCTGGCCACGGCTTCCCTGCCGTACAAGCCAACCTGTTTATCGAAGGTTCCCTGTCTCACTTCTACCCTGACACCATCCCGTACAAAGAAGCGGGCATGAAACAGATTTGTGAGAAGTTCTCTGCCGCTTATGGCTACCCATCCCACGCTAACCCTGAAGCCCCTGGCCAGATTCTGGAAGGTGGTGAGCTGGGTTACTCCCTGGCTGTCGGCTACGGTGCCGCCCTGGATAACCCAGACCTGATCAACGTGGTTCTGGTGGGTGACGGTGAGTCCGAAACCGGCCCTCTGGCGGCTTCCTGGTACGCCAACCGCCTGATCGATCCTAAGAACTCCGGTGCGGTACTGCCGATTCTGCACATCAACGGCTACAAGATCTCCGGTCCTACCCGTCTGGGTCGTATGGACGACGAAGAGATTCGCATGGAGTTCACCGGTCTGGGCTACGAAGTGCTGTTTGTCGATGACGAGAAAGAGCAGGACGTGTACGAGCAGATGGCCGACGCCATGGATCGTGCCTACGAGATCATCACCGACATTCAGACCCGCGCTCGCAACGGCGAAGACGTGTGCAAGCCGCGTTGGCCTGTTATCGCCATGCGCACTGCCAAAGGCTGGACCGGTACCAAAGAAGCCGATGGCAAGAAGCTGGAAGGTAACTGCGACTCGCACCAGGTCATCATCAACAACTGCGCCAAAGATCCTAAGCATCTGAGCATGCTGAACGAGTGGCTGGCCAGCTACGAATTCGACGAGCTGTACAGCATCGGCGAAGATGGCGCCCTCAAGTTTGACGCGGAAATCGAAGGCCTGATCCCACGTGAAGACCTGCGCATCGGTCGTCAGATTCTGTCTTACGGTGGTGAGGTGGTTCGTCCGCTGAACAAACCTGACCTGAAAGCCCTGAGCTACGGCTCCGAGACCCCGCGTGGTCAGCGTGGTGTGTCCATGCAGAAGATGGGTCAGTGGATGCGTGATGCCTTCCGTCTCAACGCCGAGCAGAAGAACCTGCGTATCTTCTCCCCGGATGAGACCTACTCCAACCAGCTGCAGGCGGTATTCGAAGAAACCAGCCGTGCCTGGCAGTGGCCTATCAAAGAGTGGGACCAGGACATGAGCCGCGATGGCCGCGTCATGGAACTGCTGTCCGAGAACCTGCTGTTCGGTATGCTGCACGGTTACACCGTGACCGGCCGCCACGGCATGTTCCCGACCTACGAAGCGTTCGCGCAAGTCGTGTCCTCCATGTGTGACCAGTACTGTAAGTACGTGTACGCCTCTCAGGGTGTACCGTTCCGCAAGCCGGTACCGGCGTGCAACGTGGTATTGTCTTCGCTGCTGGAGCGTCAGGATCACAACGGTTACTCTCACCAGAACCCGTCCCTGCTGGGCGCGATGCTGGAGAAGCACCCGACCATCATCTCCGCCTACCTGCCTGCCGACGGCAACAGCACCCTGTGCTACACCGAGAAGGCGTTTGACGATCGCGACAAGCTGAACGTGATTGTGGCCGGTAAGAAAGATCTGCCTCAGTGGCTGACTCTGGATGAAGCCAAGAAGCAGTGTGACGAAGGCATCATGACCTGGGACTTCGCTTCTGACGAAAACCCGGATGTGGTGCTGGCGTCTTGCGGTGACTACGTGACCCAGGAGTGTATGGCTGCTCTGGTACTGATTCGTGAGCTGCTGCCGACTCTGAAGATTCGCTTCGTCAACATCTCCGAGCTGACTTCTGACGGCATCGGTAGCCTGAAGTACGGTCAGAACCCGACTCTGCTGGATGAGTACTTCACCGCCGATAAGGGTGTGGTCATCAACTACCACGGCTACCCGAACACCATCCACAAGTTGCTGTTCAACTACCCTGGTATTCAGCGTTGCCGAGTTAAGGGCTACGTGGAAGAAGGTTCCACCACCACTCCATTCGATATGGGTGTTCGTAACGGTACTTCCCGTTACCACCTGGTGATCGACATGGCGTACAAGGCCTTCCAGCAGGGCGTGATCACCGATGCTCAACACGTCGAGATCACCACCGACATGCTGCAGCGCCTGGTTGACCACCGCAACTACATCAAAGAGTTCGGTGTGGATCCTAAGGAAATCACCGATTGGGTTTGGTCTCGCTAATCCCGGTTTGATGCACAGAGAGGGCCCCCAGGGCCCTCTTTTTTTATTTTCGATTTACTACTGTTTTGTGTTTTTATTACGAATTTGATGACTAATGTTGAGACTGCTGACCCGTTATGGTGATTTGGTGTTATTGCCTTTCGTTTTGCTGGGGTAAACTGGTGCCCGATTTCTTAATGTGGGGCCGGATTGGGGCGGCGCGCGCGCCGATAGCCGCTTAAGCCTTTGGGTGCGGGGCGGTTCTGAGCTAAAATGGCGTCCGCTCAGCATCAACATTAAGTGAATAATGACAATACGGGTCGCCATTAACGGGTTTGGCCGCATCGGCCGTTCCACCTTGCGAGCGCTCTACGAGAGCGGTTTACGTGAACAGATTGAGGTTGTGGCCATCAATGAACTGGCTTCGCCGGAAGCCATCGCCCATCTGACTCAGTTTGATACGACCCATGGCCGTTTTGGCCAGCGCGTCAGCCTGGGGCAGGACTGTCTCCATGTGGGGGCCGATTGCATCGCCCTATACCACTGCGACGACCCGGCCGCCTTGCCCTGGCGGCAACTGGCGGTAGACATCGTGCTGGAGTGTACCGGCAAGCTCAGCAGCCGCGACGACGCTCAGCTGCACCTGAATGCCGGTGCCGGCAAGGTGCTGTTTTCTCATCCGGCGGCGCCGGATGTGGACGCCACCGTGGTGTTTGGCATCAACGAATCCAGTCTTCGGCCTGAGCATCGGATTGTGTCGAACGCCTCCTGCACCACCAACTGTTCGGTGCCGGTGATTACCCTGCTGGATGAAGCCTTTGGCATTGAACGTGGCGCACTGACCACCATCCATTCGGCGATGCATGATCAGCAGGTGATCGACGCCTACCACAGTGATTTGCGCCGCACCCGCGCCGCCAGTCAATCCATCATTCCGGTGGACACCAAGCTGGCCCGGGGCATCGAGCGCATCCTGCCGCACCTGGCAGACAAATTTGAGGCCATTGCCGTTCGCGTTCCCACCATCAACGTGACGGCCATGGACCTGTCGCTGACCTTAAAGCAGCGAGTCGACATAGCGACCATTAACCGTACCCTGGCCGAAGCCGCCAGCGGCAGATTACGGGGGATTCTGGACTATACTGAATCGCCATTGGTCTCCAGTGATTTTAATCACGATGCGCACTCCAGCATCGTCGATGGCACCCAGACCCGAGTGGCCGATGGTCACCTGGTGAAGTTGTTGCTCTGGTGCGACAACGAGTGGGGCTTTGCCAATCGAATGCTGGACACTTGCCTGGCAATGTCGGCACAGAAGTAGATTTTGATTATGAACTTTACGAGGAAATAAAATGAGCGTTATCAAGATGAAAGAGCTGGCCCTGGCCGGCAAACGAGTTCTGATTCGCCAAGATCTGAATGTGCCAGTGAAAGAGGGCAAAGTGACCTCGGACGCTCGCATTCGTGCGTCTCTGCCGACCATCAAGCTGGCCCTGGAGCAGGGTGCCAAGGTGATGGTGATGTCTCACCTGGGTCGCCCGACCGAAGGCGAGTTTGCCGCCGAATTCTCCCTGCAGCCTGTGGTGGATTACCTCAAGGCCGAGCTGGATTGCCCGGTGCGTCTGGCCGCCGACTATCTGGATGGGGTTGAGGTTGCCGAAGGTGAGCTGGTGATCCTGGAAAACGTTCGTTTTAACCCAGGCGAAAAGAAAGACGACGAGACACTGTCCAAGGCTTATGCAGCTTTGTGTGACGTGTTCGTGATGGACGCCTTTGGTACCGCCCACCGCGCCCAGGCGTCTACCCATGGTGTGGCTAAGTACGCCCCGGTTGCCTGCGCCGGCCCACTGCTGGCCGGTGAACTGGAAGCCCTGGGCAAGGCCCTGGACAACCCGGCCCGGCCGATGGTGGCCATTGTTGGTGGCTCCAAGGTGTCCACCAAGCTGACGGTTCTGGAATCCCTGGCCGGCATCGTTGACCAGCTGGTGGTGGGGGGCGGCATCGCCAACACCTTCATCGCTGCCGCCGGTCACCCGGTAGGCAAGTCGCTGTTTGAGGCGGATCTGGTCGAGGAAGCCAAGAAGCTGACCAGCGAAGCCCAGAGCCGTGGCGGTGACATTCCGGTACCGACCGACGTGGTGTGTGCCGACAAGTTTGCCGAAGACGCCACCGCGACCCTGAAGCCGGTGGCCGAGGTCTCCGACGAAGACATGATTTTCGATATCGGCCCCGACAGTGCCGCGGCCCTGGCGGAGATTCTGAAGTCTGCCGGTACCATCGTCTGGAACGGCCCGGTAGGGGTGTTCGAGTTCGATCAGTTCGGCAAGGGTACCGAAGCCATTGCTCGTGCCATCGCCGAGTCCAAGGCATTCTCCATTGCCGGCGGTGGCGACACCCTGGCGGCGGTCGACAAGTACGGCATTGCCGATCAGGTGTCCTACATCTCTACCGGTGGCGGTGCTTTCCTGGAGTTCCTGGAAGGCAAGACCCTGCCGGCGGTTGCCATGCTGGAGCAGCGGGCGAAAGCGTAATCTCGCCGCTGCCATACAATAAATATAATCAGGCGCGCAGGAACGCGCGCCTTTAAAAACCTTACATCTATAACAGGAGCCCTTCCATGGCACTAATCTCTTTGCGCCAAATGCTGGATCACGCCGCCGAACACAACTACGGTGTGCCTGCCTTTAACGTTAACAACCTGGAGCAGATGCGTGCCATCATGCAGGCCGCTGAAGCCACCGACAGCCCGGTGATTGTGCAGGCGTCTGCCGGTGCCCGTAAGTACGCCCGTCCTCAGTTCCTGCGTTACCTGATGAACGCAGCGCTGGAGCAGTACCCGGACGTGCCTGTGTGCATTCACCAGGATCACGGTACCTCTCCGGACGTGTGTCAGCGTTCCATTCAGATGGGTTTCAGCTCGGTAATGATGGACGGCTCCCTGCGGGAAGACGGTAAAACTCCGGCGGACTATGGTTACAACGTTCAGGTGACTCAGCGTACCGTCGCCTTTGCACACGCCTGTGGTGTGTCTGTTGAAGGGGAAATCGGTTGCCTGGGCAGCCTGGAAACCGGCATGGCCGGTGAAGAGGACGGTGTCGGTGCCGAGGGCATTCTGAGCCACGACCAACTGCTGACCGATCCGGAAGAAGCGGCGCGCTTTGTGGCTGCCACCAAGGTGGACGCCCTGGCCATCGCCATTGGTACCAGCCACGGTGCCTACAAGTTCTCTAAGAAGCCGACCGGTGACGTGCTGCGCATCGACCGCATCAAGGAGATTCACGCCCGCATTCCTGACACTCACCTGGTGATGCACGGCTCCTCCTCGGTTCCTCAGGAGTGGCTGGAAGTGATCAACATGTACGGCGGTGCCATTCCGGAAACCTACGGGGTACCGGTGGAAGAGATTGTTGAAGGCATTAAGCACGGCGTACGCAAGGTCAACATCGATACCGACCTGCGCCTGGCCTCTACCGGTGCGGTGCGTAAGTTCCTGGCGGAAAACCCGTCTGAGTTTGACCCGCGCAAATTCCTGAAGGCGTCCATGGAGGCGATGGCGCAGATTTGTACCGATCGCTTCGAAGCCTTTGGCTGTGCCGGCCAGGGTTCCAAGATGAAGCCACTGTCGCTGCAGGCGATGTACAAGCGCTACCAGACCGGTGAGCTGGACCCTAAAGTCCACATCTAAGTCTCTGAACGACTCGATTGAAGAAGCGTCCTGCCTGGCAGGGCGCTTTTTTTATGCCGCAATCAGAAAAGGCGCCGACAAAGCCATCATTTGCCGAGGCGTTTGCCCCAAGTTGTGATAAATTTGTTGCCATTGAGGCCGGTGGACACGTTCGGCCTCGTATTTAGGGAAGCAGTAAAAAAGGAATGCGTGATGAAACAGCTATTTTTGGCCACCGCAATGGCGGCCGTGTCTTGCGGTGTCTGCGCCGCCGATGAGGCCATTGCGCCGTCAGGAAACGTCGAGTTTGGTTTTTCCAGCACCACCGGGAACAGTGAAGTCACCACGGTAAAAGGCAAAGCCGAGTACACCCATTGGCTGGGGCAGTTTGAAAACCGCTACCTTCTGGAAACCCTGTACACCGAAGATGAGGACCAGGTCTCCAAAGAGCGCTATTACGGTGAGGCGCAAACCAACAACCGCTTCAGCGAAACCTCTTACCTGTTTGGCTTCCTGTCTAACGACATCGATAAGTTCTCCGGCTACCGTTACGTGGCGACCGTCGCCGCCGGTTACGGTCATCGTCTCTACCAGGGCGATAAGATGCACCTGGATGGTGAACTTGGCCCGGGTTACAGCTACAAGCGGGTGGATACGGCCCAGGCACCGGATGCGGACAACGAGTCCTCGGTCATTGCCCGTGCCAACCTGGATTTCTGGTGGGCGTTTTCCGACAATGCCGAGTTTCGACAGAAACTGTCGTCGGACGTGAGCCTGTCCGGCAACGCCACCATCAGCAAGGCGGAATCGTCAATTACCGCCAACCTGGTAGGGGCGCTGGCGATGAAGTTTGCATTTAATATCAAACACACCACCAAGCCAGTAGACGACAAAGAGTCTCTGGATACCGAAACCTCTATGACTCTGCTGTATAAGTTCTAGCGTCATTGGGCGGCTGGCGGTCCCCCACCCAACTGATGGGGTGGCCGCTGGGCAGTCGCTTGTTGGCGTCATCCAATTGGGCCAACCCTTCCCGCAGGGAGCGGCCCGTCGCCAGCCAGGTGGCGCTGATGCGCAGCTCCACCGGGGTGTCCTCGAAGCGCTCATTGAGCCCCTGCGCCAGGGTTTCTGCCTGACTGGTGCTGCTCTGGCTCAGCAGTACCACCAACTCTTCGCCAAACTGGGCAATGCAGCTATGACGGGGGGCCAACTCCTTGAGGTGCTGCACCACGATGCGTTGGTTGATGGCCCAGCTTTGCGGCTGCTGATGGCGGGCGCGGAACTGGCGTAGGTTCAACAACGCTTCCGGCCCGCTGGCGTCCTGATGCATCAACTGCATCTCCCGGAACCCGGCCAGTGGCGGATTGCTGGCGTCATCGCTGCCCTGCCGATCTTGCAGGGTGAGTATCCACTGACTCTTATCGTCCCCCTGGTTGACGCTGGCCAGGCGCGGCTGCATGCCGTGGTGATGAGTCTTGAGCCATACCGGCTGTTGCCACAGACCGTCGCGAGCGACACTTTGCTGCAGATCGCTGAACTCCATTCCCTCCGGCAGGCTGATCAGCCGGTCGAGTGGCAGCGGCCGGTTGTCATCCGCATCCCGCCCCAGCCACTCCCTCAGGCTGGCATTGCACAGTTGCAGATTCAGTTCATTGTCCATCAGTGCCAGCCCGACCTGGGACTGGGTCAGGGAGCGGTAGGCATTCTCATCATCGGTAACCGGCTGCAGGTTGGCGATCACCAGTGGGAACAGGTTGTTGCTGCTGCTGTGACGCAGCTCTATCGCCAGAGAGCGGTCCTGACCGCCTGGCGACAACTGCCCCTGCCATTGGCCTTTCTCCAGGGTGTGCTCCCAGCCGCGCTGAGCACGATCGCTGCCAAATAACTGGTGGAACCACAATCCCTGGTTGCCGCTGGCTTTCAGGCCCAGCAGGCGATGGGCCGACGGGTTGGCCAGAATCAGCTTGCCCGAGGGGGAGAACAGCAGCGTGCTGCCGGCGTGCTGATACAGCTGCTCTGCCACATCCATCGCCAGTTGGAAGTGGCCCTGCTGTTTCTGTAGGCCGTGCTTTTGAATGGTGAGCCAGCACAGGAACAGAATCAGCACCAGTCCCAGGGAGCCGACGATGCGGCGATGATCCCGGGCCAGCAACAGCAGTTCATGGTCATCGAAGTAGCTGACCAGATAGAAGGGTTCAAAATGGCCAGCCTTGACCCGCAGGAACAAAAAGTTGCGGTCTTCAATGTTGAGCTGACCGAACTCCTGCCCCTGAATCTGCGGCCACAGGGCGGCCATCCGCTGCTGGTCTTGCTCGCTGAGGCGGTCGTTGCCACCGGTGTGGCTGAGCTTAAAGGCTTTGCCCTCGATATCGAACAGCATCAGCGGAATCTCTCCCATCTGGTCGACACGATAGAAGGCGCTGAGCACCGGAGTCAGATCGGCATAAATGGCGGAGTATTCGACCCCATGGGGGTTGGCGGGTACGGGCACTCGCTGCCAGTGAGAGACCCGGTGCTGGCCGGTGTCGATCAGCAGCGGTGAGTAGCGGGCCTGGCCCTCTCCCTGGGTTTCCCGATTGTCTGCCTGGCCTTGATAGTGCGGCGAGGGCGTGAGGGTACTGGCCACCACCTGGTTGTTGCTGTCGTACAGCTCGATGCGTTCTATCGCTTCCAGTTTGTCGGTCAACCCCTGCAGATAGCTCTGTAGCTGTTCGGTGTCCAGTTCCGGCGCATTGAGCAGGAACCGCAGCACGCCGATCTGCGAGATCACCTGGCCGCGGCTCTGCAGTGACAGCAAACGATCGGTGATGCGATCACTGTACAACTGAATCTCGGAAAAACGGTGGTTACCCAGCTGCTCTTTCTGAAGCTTGAGGTTGACGCCAAAGGCCCAGCCCAAGGCGACTGCGGTCAGACAGATGATGATCGCAATCTGTGGCCAGAGCATGTCGAACTTGCGGTTGGAGCCGCGCAGTTCCGGCATCGAGTCCAGAAAGGTGGTCAGCTTATGGTTCATCGTTGCGTGTTATTCACTGAAGGTAGCTCACTGTATCACCAGAAGGTGCCGTCGGCTATGGAGCCTGGGGCGCTAACCGACCACGTCCAGGTGGCGGTGTTTGAATTCCACACCGGCGTCGTCACAGATGCGCTGGCAGGCGGCGATATCCACGCCTTCGAGGCCGTCAATGGCCGACACCGAAACCGAATCGATGTAGCTCGGCGCCAGGCGAATAAACTCACGGACGGCGTCGTAGCTGCCTTTGAGTTTGGGCTGGCAATGACGTTCATAGGTGGCCTGATCCTGGGCGTTGAGGGAGATCGACAGGCTGTCGATGCACTCTCCCAGTTCCGGCAGGATGTTGCGCCGGTGGAACAGGTTGCCCAGGCCATCGGTGTTGATGCGGGTGTTGCCGCCCTGGGCTTTGACGTGGCGGGCGATGGCCAGCAGCGGCGCCAGGTTGAGGGTGGGCTCACCGTAGCCGCAGAACACAATCTCGTCGAAGTCGGTCACCGTGCCGAGCAGGGGGATGATCTCCTCCGCTGTCGGCTGTTTATCCAGCTTCAGCTGATACTGATGCACCTCGGTGCTGCCGTTGTGCTTGGGGCAGAACTGGCATCTCAGGGTGCAGCGGCCGGTCAGGTTGATGTAGCGGCTGTTGCGAATGTCGTAGACCAATTGGCTCATGGCAGGACCTCAGTCGCCCACCGGGGTGGGCGACAACGATGGGACATTATTTTTTCTTGGCTTTTTTGGCTTTCTTCGCCTTGGTGGCCGGCTTTTTCTTCTTCGGTGCGCTGGGCTCTTTGGTCTGAGGCTTCAGATCCTGAATCACCCGGCGGCGAATGGGCTCGCCAACGTAGCGCTCGATCTTACCCAGGTAAGGGTGATCGTGGGCCTCCACCAACGAAATGGCACAGCCTTTGGCGCCGGCGCGGGCGGTGCGGCCGATGCGGTGCACGTAGGTGTCGGCGTGGCGGGGCAGATCGTAGTTGAACACATGGGTGATGCCATTGATGTCCAGTCCCCGGGCGGCGACGTCGGTGGCGATCAGCACGCGAATGCCGCCGTCTTTGAAGCGGGCCACGGCGGCGTCGCGCTTGGCCTGGGGCATTTCACCCTTGAGGCAGTTGGTGCGGATTTTGGCCCGATCCATTTGTGCCACCAGCTTTTCGACTCGTTCTCGAGTGCGAACAAACACCACTGCCTTGGTGCACTCTTCATCCGCCAGCAGCCGCTTTAGCAGCGCCAGCTTGTGCTGGGCATCGTCGGCGCGGTAGTAGTACTGGATGATCTTCTTGCGTTCTCGGCGCGACGGTTCGGCGTCGACTCGCATCGGTTCGTCCAGCAGTTCGCGGGCAAAGCCCTCGATCCCCTTGCCTTCCAGGGTGGCGGAGAACAGCATCGATTGCTTACGCCAGCGGGCTTCGGCGGCGATGCGGTCCACATTGGGGCCAAAGCCCATGTCCAGCATGCGGTCGGCTTCATCGATGATCAGAATCTCGATGTCGCGGCAGGCCACCTTCTCTTTCTCGATGTAGTCCAGCAACCGCCCCGGGGTGGCCACCAGCAGATCCAGGTTCTTGGCCAGCATCTGGTTGTCTTGATCGAAGTCGACACCGCCGGTCAGGGTGCCGGTAGTAATGCCCAGATCGCCGATCAGCTTGTCGGCGTACTCTTTGACCTGGGTGGCCAGCTCCCGGGTCGGGGTCAGGATCAGCACCCGAGGGTGGCCGGGCTCCCGGCGGGGGAAGTCCAGCATGTGCTGCAGGGCCGGCAGCAGGAAGGCGGCGGTTTTACCGGTGCCGGTGGGGGCATTGGCAAGAATGTCTTTCTGCTCCATCGCCGCCGGAATCACCTCTGCCTGAACGGCGGTCGGCTCGGTATAACCGGATTTGGTCAGCGCCCGAATCAGGCGATTGTCGAGCTCTAGGGTGTCGAAACTCATGTTATTTATCCATTCAGATAGAAGTTGGCCGTCAGGTGTTTGAACTCATCGCTGTACACCCCCTGATGGTGGTGGATGACCAGCTGTGTCTGCTCACAGGTGACGGCCTGGCGAGCAAGTTCAAGTAGATACAGTTTATCAGGCTTACGGGCGACGGTTTTGACCGCCGTCAGCCGACTCAGGTGCAGCGCGTGTTCAGCCCGGGCCTGTTGCAGTGAGGCGAGGGCCGTCGCCGGAATCACCAGGCTGATTCGTCCCTGCGGGTGCAAGCGCGTTACCAGAGCGTCGAGCAACTGGTTAAAGGGCAATCCGTGCCTGGCCCTGGCCCGCTGGGGACAGGGGGCAACCACTCCGGCTTCAAAGTAGGGAGGGTTGCTGATCACATGGTGATAGCCATGAGTCTGGGTGCGGGCAAATGCACCGAGTTCCTGCCGAATCACCTCGATCTGGTCTGACCAGGGGCTGCGTCTGACGTTGCTGGTGGCCTGATCGCAGGCGGCCGGGTCCAGCTCTACCGCATCGATGTGAGCCTCACTGCGCTGAGCGCACATCAGCGCCAGCAGTCCGCTGCCGCTTCCCGCATCCAATATTCGCCCTTGTTGGGGCAGCCTGGCCCAGCAGCCCAGCAGGACGGAGTCGGTACTGACCTTCATGCCGCAGCGGTCGTCATCAACATGAAACTGTTTAAAGGTAAAGCCCATCTCTATGCCCGCCGCAGAACAGGGGGCGAATTCTACCAGATTTGTGGGTAAAAACCCTGCGCTTGTGCGCACAATGAATGTTAACGGCTTGGTGTTACTTGGTTTCATTTCATGGTGAGGCTATTGCGCTCACCGATGGCGCATGGTATTAGTTGCGCTGTGATTTGATGGTGACTTGAATCGCGATTTCGAAAAAAGAACGAGAAAACAACCAGGGATACTCGCTTTTACCAAACGATTGGTTAGAAAAGCCTCAATGACTGAGGCAATAAGAGAAAATTGGCTGTAATCGAAAGTTTACACGTGAAGGCTTTCGAGCAGAAAGTTTAAAGAGAGAAGAAGAGGCAAGTTTGGAAAAGCGATTGACAGTAATGGACACCCTGAGTGTCGGCTTTATGACCTTCGCGTTCTTTTTGGGCGCAGGTAACATGATTTTCCCTCCCATGGCCGGGTTCCTGGCCGGGGACAACTATTTCCCAGCCATGATTGGCTTTCTGTGCACCGCGGTGGGACTGCCACTGCTGGGCCTGATCGCGGTCGCCAAGGCCGGCGGCAGCATTCCGGTGATCACCGCCAAGCTGCCCGCCTGGATTGGTGCCACCATCGCCTGTGCCATCTTCATTATTATTGGTCCGGCGTTTGCTGCTCCCCGTGCCGGGTTGGTGGCTTATGAAATGGGGGCGGTGCCCTTTCTCAACGGCGATAACGCCACCACTCAGGCGCTGTACTCGGTGATTTTCTTCGGCATCGCCATGCTGCTGGCGTTGTTCCCGGGCAAGCTGGTGGACAGTGTGGGCAAGGTGCTGACTCCGGCGCTGATCGTGCTGTTTGCCATTCTGGCGCTGGCGGCATTTATTTTCCCTCAGGATCCCATCGTGGCGGCCCAGGGCGGCTATGAAAGCGGCGCCTTTACCAAGGGCTTCCTCGAGGGCTACGGCACCATGGACGCGCTGGCATCGCTGGTGTTCGGCATGCTGATCGTGGATCTGCTGCGCAAGAAGGGCATCACTGAAAGCGGTCAGCAGGCCAAGTACCTGGGTATTGCCGCCATCATCGCCGCCGTCGGCCTCAGCTTTGTGTACGTGCCACTGTTCTACCTGGGCGCCACCAGCTCGGTGCTGGGGGCGGGCGCCGATACCGGTGGTGCCATTCTGACCACCTTTGTCAATCAGGTGTTCGGCGCCTATGGCGTGGTGATGTTGGGTGCGGTTGTGACCCTGGCTTGCCTGACCACGGTGATCGGCCTGTTGTCGGCCTGCTCCGATTACTTCGGTGAGTTGCTGCCGAAGATTGGCTACCGGGGCTTTGTGGTCATCAATGCGCTGTTCTGCGCGGTGGTGGCCAACGTGGGCCTGAGCCAGCTGATCACCATCAGCATTCCGGTATTGATGGCGGTCTACCCCATTGCCATGGCGCTGATCGCCTTCTGCTTCGTGCGTCCCTACCTGCAGAATGAGCGTGCCGGCCTGATCATGATGGTGGCGGTATCGACCCTGTTTGGTGTCATTGATGGGGTCAAGGCGGCCGGTGTCAACACCGATGCCCTGAACTTCCTGCCGTTCTATGATGTGGGCATGGCCTGGTTGCTGCCCACTCTGCTGGCAACCTTCGTGGCCCTGTTTGCCAAAGCCAGCCCGCAGCCGGCGATGCGTTAATTGGCACTATGGCTGAGAACGCGCCACGGCTTACCGTGGCGCGTTTTTTTATGCCGCTGTTTTACGCCGGTACCCCGGCTTCCCGAGCCAGTTTGAGCGGACTGAACAGTTCCTGGCGGCAGATGGCCTCGATGTCGGCATCATCCACGACCTCTGCCATGGCCTCAACCAGGGTGTTCCACTGGGATTCATTCATGGACTCGATCAGGCTGGCAAACTCATCGGATATCGGCTGCGCTGGCACGTAGAAACGGTACATCTTGACGATGGATTTCAGCATCGGCAGATAAGGGGACAGCTCGGAGGTGGTGGAGAGGGCATCGCTGTCGATCCAGCCAACCGCCACCTTGCCGATGCGGTGCGGGCTGAGTAGCTGCGACTTCAGCAGCAGTTCCATGTCAAAGGCAAATTTGGTTTCCATCATCTCCCGGGTCAGCGGGGTGACGAACTCGCTGCGGAACATCTTGAAGCCACACTGGGTGTCGATGATGTTGTGCAGTTGCGGCAGCAGGCGTTTCCACAAGTAGATAAACAGCTTGCCCCTGTGGTTGCGCATCCCCTGTTTGACCACCACCGAGGTGGGTTCGCGACGAGAGCCGCAGGCGATGATGTTGTCGTGGTGGCTCAGGTTGTCCACCAGCAGCCCCAGTTGCCCCAGGTGGGTCGACAGATCGGCGTCGGTGTAGGCGATGAAGTGGTTCTTGGTTGGCCCGGTGCGGGCGGCGTGCCACATACCATAGGCGATGGAACCGCCTTTCTGGCTGTCGGCGGTGGAGGTCAGAGAGGCCGCCGGCCCCTCTTTGGCAGCGATGGCTCGACTGAGGAAGCGAACCTCAATCTTGTGTCCCTGCTCCAACTCCTCGACCTGCTTCTGGGCGCACTGGCCACTGCGCTCCGGGCAGCCGTCGTCCACCAGAATCATGCGCCAGTCGACGTTGGGCAGATCCTTGCACAGCCACTGCAGTTGCTCGCTCTTGCGGCGAATAAAGTCTTCACCATGGGGGTGCTCCATGGGGCTGAGCATTCGTTGATGTTCTTTATACATGGCAAAAACCACACTTATCAGCGTGTTAGGTCTACACTTCTGTAAGCAGAGTTTGGATATGGCTAGCTTGACGGCCATCTTGGCGGCCAGGGCCTGATGCAGGATCAGTTCCTGCTCCATGGCTTTAAGCTGAAACAGATCCATGCCGGAGTCGAGTAACAGTTCTGCCATGGCGGTCAGCTTGGCCAGGTGCTGACCATTGGTGAGATTGAGTTGGTGGGTCAGTTCGCCCTGCTCGACCATGAGCGCCGTCAAAGTCTCCCTCATAACCCCTCCCTGGGTTGTGGCTAGGTTGTTACTTTAACGCTAGGACAGGATTCTGATTTGTACCAAAAAATTAGCCGGAATATTTAGGCCCTAGGAATTAGGGGGAGCATTCAGTGTGAAAGTGCCGATATGCCAGGGATTGGCGTTAGGGCTGTGGTTGGCCCTGAGTTCCGCTTGCGTGGTGGCGGGCGAAGGCGAGTTTTACCAGCAGGCCGCCAAGGCGGCACCGCCATCGTCGTCGTCGCCACTGACGCCGGCGATGGCGTCGGAGGCTGAGACTCAGGCTGCGCCCGCGTCGGAGAGCTGGAATGGCGTCTGGACCGGGGTGTCCAGCTCTTTTGCTCTGCCCTTTGGCGAGTGGCTGGATGAGCAACGCCCCTGGTACAGCGGCTGGTCTGGTGGTCTGGCTGCCTATTACCCACTGAAAGACAGCGTGATGGCGGCCGACCCTGACAACAATGTCGGCGGCATCGAAGGTACCAACCCGTCGCTGACCGCGACTTTCAAGTACAGCCCCATCGGCAACTGGTTTGCCACCGTCAGCCTGTATCACTACTTTGATGGGGATCTGCAACAGCCCTGGGAGCCGGACTACACCTATGTGTTTGGCTACAGCGACTGGCGCCCCTATACCTTGAGCTTGATCTACTCCAACTACGGCGGCAACCGATTCAGCCCGGAGCCCGGGGAAAGCAGCACCTATTTCCGTCGTGGCACCTGGTCTTTGGGGTGGAAGTTTCCGGTGCCGACGCCCTGGCTGCGGCCGTTTTCGATATTTGACGATGCCGCCATGGGCTGTCAGACCGACTTTCACTATACCCCGGAGTATTTTGATCTCGAAGGGGACGCTTATCTTGAGCACGGCCGCAGCCTGAGCCTGGGATGCAAGTACACCATCACCGGCAACTGGTATTTGAATTTCTCGCTGTTCTACTACCCGGACAGTGCCCAGAAGCAGCCCTGGAGTCCGGATTTCACCTATGGCTTTGGCTATTTCGACTGGCGACCGTTTACCTTCTCTTTGCAGTACAACAACTACTCAGGTAACCGTTACCCCTGGAACCCGTCAGTCGATGACACAGGTCGATTCAAAGATGGCGCTTTGATGCTGGCCTGGAGTTGGGCCCTGTAGGGCATCGACGGGACTGAGGCTGATGCAGTAGCGATTGGACAGCGGCTTGAGGTCCAGCCAGCGATTGCTGGTGTTGAAGCCGGTGGCGGAGACTTGCACCAGGTAGCGGCCACTGGGCAGGGCCAGTCCCTGAACGAAACGGGGGCTGATATTCAGAATCTCGATGCGGGCGTGGGCGGGCTCGGTCTTGATGTACAGCGGCACGACGCTGATTTCGTCACTGTGCTGCTGCTCCTGTTGCTGCTGCCAGCGGGCGTCGAACTGCTGCTGACGTTCGCTCAGGCTGCTCAGTTGTCGTTGCTGTCGGTGCTGCTGCTGTTGCAGTTGACGCTGTTGCTGTTGCAATTGACGCTGTTGTTGACTGACTTGAGTCAATGCCTGCTGCAGTGCCGGATCCGCAGTCAGCGATGGAGGTGGCGGTGGTGCCGGGGTGTCGACACTCAGCGGCTGTGGCAGCGGCGCTAGGGTGACCAGATACAGCACCAGAAACTCATCGAGGTCCACCTCTTCGGTACGGTAGCCGTAACGGCTGAGCCGCTCCAGCTCGGCCCAGGGCAATTGAGGCTGATCGCGCCACTGCTCGAGCCGATGCTCAATCAGACGGTTGATCAGCAGTCGCTGATGCAATTGCTGTTGCTGGTGTTGCAACTGCTGTGATGAGATCGACAGCCGCCAGATCACCAATACCAGGATCAATGCCAGTCCCAGCCACACCCAGGTTCGTACCCGGGAAATTCCACTCGCCTTATCCATGGCAGTGTTCCTACTCCCTGTTCTAGTTAGCTATTTAAGTGTAGTTCAAAATGCAATCAGGTTTGCCGACTGTGGTTTTGTCGACTAGCGTTAGTTAAGCACAGCGAAAAATGCTGACAGGGATGTGGGGCGTTATGAAGCTATTGATTGTTGAGGATGCCATGGATGTTCGCATGGTGTTGGCTGCCGCGTTGCGCCGGTTTGGCCACGAGGTGCACCAGGCCGCCGACGGTGCCGAAGGGCTGGCGATCCTTAAAAACGATACCAGCATACAGCTGGTGATCTCTGACTGGTCGATGCCGGTCATGGACGGGTTCGAATTGTGCCGACGCCTGAAGCAGGAGCAGCAGGTCGAGCGCTTCGTGTACTTCATTATGTTCTCCTCCAATGACGATGAAGAGCGAATCATCGCCGGCCTGGAGGTGGGCGCCGACGACTTTATTGCCAAACAAGCCCCCAAGGCAGAGCTCAATGCCCGCATCCGCGCCGGCGGCAGGCTTATCGATCTGCACAATGAGCTGCAGCGCAAACAGGAGAAGCTGGAGAAGGCCTATGCCAGCATCGAAAACGACGTGATGCTGGCGGCGGAGATGCACCACAAGCTGTTGCCGACGGTAAAGGAGTTGCCCGGCGTGCAGTTTTCCTGGCTGGCCACCAGTTCGGCCTTTCTCGGGGGAGACATGTTTGACTACCGCCGCCTGGATGAGCATCACATCTCGTTCTATTTGCTGGATGTGTCCGGCCATGGGCTGCCATCGGCGTTGCTGTCGTTTACCCTGAAACACGTGATGTCGCCGTCGCAGAAGGGCTTCAGTGTCATGAAGCGACACCTGCCCCAGCCTCCCTTCTATGAGATCGTCGATCCCGCCGAGGTGGTGGCGACCCTCAATGATCGCTTCCAGTCGCAGGGGGACAACAGCCAGTATTTCACCATGGTCAATGCGGTACTGAATGTGCAGACCGGCTTGCTGAAACTGTGCCAGGCCGGTCATCCCGGCCCGCTGCATCAGACCTCTTCCGAGGTGATTGAACACACGCAAAATGGGTTTCCAGTGGGGATGTTGCCGGACCTGGAGTACAGCTCCTATGAAGTGCAGCTGGCCCCGGGGGATCGCATCTATCTGTACTCCGATGGTGTCACCGAGTGTTTCAATGCCACCAAAGAGGAGTTTGGTGTGAGCCGCTTCATTCAGTCTCTGCAGCAGCAGCGCGACTCGAGCATGGATACCCAGCTGCAGAGCCTCAAGACCCAGCTGGATCGATGGAATGTCGGTCCGGATTTTGACGACGACGTATCAATTCTGGCCATTGAATGGCAGGGACAATAGAGGAAGTAAGCGATGGACATGCGAACTGAAAAACGAGATGGATACTTGGTGATTAGCCTGGAGCAGAGCCGGTTGGATGCGGCCTCGGCCCCGGGGTTTCGCAGCGGGGTGGAGACGGCAATTTCCGAGGGTAATCAGCGGATTGTGCTGGACTTATCCAAGGTGAATTTCATGGATTCCAGTGGCCTGGGAGCGGTGGTGGCCGTGTTGAAGACCCCCAACTGCGGGGAGCTGAGGATCGTGGGGTTGCAGCGGGCGGTGCAGGAGCTGTTCCGGTTGACCCGCATGGACCGAATCTTTGAGTGTCATGACGATGTGCCCGCCGCCTTGAAGGCGGTGAAGGCCTAGGGGGGAAAGCCGTGCAAGGTATGATTTTAGGAGCGGGAAAGGGCACCCGGGTGCGGCCGATCACCGAGATGATCCCCAAGCCGATGATTCCGATTCTGCGCCGGCCGGTGATGGAGTCCATCGTGCAGCACTTTAAGTTGCACGGCATCGATGAAATCGTGGTGAACACCTGCTATCTGGCGGCCAAGATCGAGGACTACTTCCGCGACGGTTATCAGTACGGTGTCGACCTGTGTTACTCCTACGAGGGGGAGATGCAGGGGGGCAAACTGGTGGGCAAGGCCCTGGGCAGCGCCGGTGGCATGCGCCGGGTACAGCAGAACTCCGGCTTCTTTCATGACACCTTCGTGGTGGTGTGCGGCGATGCCTGGATCGACCTGGATTTTACTGCGGCGGTGGCCTGGCATAAACAAAAGGGCGGCCTGGCGACCATCATCACCAAACGGATGGCGGCCGACACCCTGCACCGCTATGGGGTGGTACAAACCGATGATCAGGGGCAGGTACTGGCGTTTCAGGAGAAGCCGGCTACCGGGACGGCGGTCAGTGACATGGTCAATACCGGCATCTACATCTTCGAACCGGAGATCTTCAACTACATTCCCGCCGAAGGGGAGTACGACATCGGTTCGCAGCTGTTCCCGGAGCTGGTGCGGCAGAAGATTCCATTCTACGCCACCGCGTTTGAATTTCAGTGGGTCGACGTGGGCCAGTTGAGCGACATCTGGCAGGTCACCAGCAGCATCCTCAAAGGCGAGGTGCAGAACTACCCGATTCCCGGCCGGGAGGTGGCACCGGGGATCCACATGGGCATCAACTGCGTGGTGGATCTGGAGATGCTGGATATTAAAGGACCGGTGGTGATCGGCAATGGCTGTCGCATTGAAACCGGCGCCAAGCTGCGCGGACCGCTGGTGATCGGCCACAACTGCATCATCGAAAAGGGCGCGGTACTGGAGAACAGCTCGGTGGACGATTACACCTACGTCAGCGGTATCGCCGCCATCGTCGATCGCATGATCTTTCAGGATCACTGCATCGATCATTTTGGCAACCACTTTACCCTCAAAGAGATTGGGGCCCACGAATTGCTGTGTGACAGTCGAATTCAGAATCGTCAGCGCTGGCAGTCGCCCCCTTGCCTGATCAGCGCCAAATGACAACCTAGGGAGCAAGGCAATGGAATGCTGCATCACCCTGAAAGGCACCGCCAGTTACGACGTGGTGGCGATGATGGCCAAGTCGGTGGCCGCCATGTACCAGCTGTCGGCCTTGCCGCTGGAGGACGCCGGTCTGGTGGAGTTGGCGGTGGCTGAAATTGGTAACAATGTGGTGGAGCACGCCTATGGCAACCGCCCCGGCGGCAGTCTCGAGATTCGGTACCGGCAGTGGGCCGACGGCATTGAGATTGTGCTGGTGGACGAGGGCATCGCCATGCCGGAGGCTCAGCGCCAACGGGTGACCGAGCCACAACTGCTGGAGCTGAACCCGGATGATCCCAGTACCTGGCTGACCAGCGGTCGGGGCCTGGGCATTGTCGGTCAGGTGATGGACAGCCAGAGCTACTCGCGGGAAGACCAACGTAACTATTTTCGCATGACCAAACAGGCATAAGGACGGCCGTTATGGGTTTTTATTTCGAAGGCTTCGAGGATCGGAAGCCGCCACCGCCGCTGCCCCACAGCCAGGCGCGGGAACTGTTGTTTCAGCTGCTGGCGACCATCAACCTGACTCTTGGTGCCTGGTACATCTGGTGGCGCTGGACCGATTCCCTGAACTACGATGCGCTGTGGTTTGCCATTCCCCTGGTCGTGGCCGAAACCTGTGCCTACATCGGCCTGGTACTGTTCAGCATCAATCTGTGGCAGACCCGGGATTACCCGCGACGGCCGCCGCCAGAAACCATCAACGACTGCCTGGCGCAGCCGTTGGAGGAGGACAGGCCGCTGCACGTGGATCTGTTTTTCCCCTCCTACGATGAGGAGCCGGAACTGGTGCGGTTGTCGATACGCGATGCCAAGGCGGTGACCTACCCCCATGGCATCGACATTCGCATCGCCATCCTCGATGACGGCAAGCGGCCGGCCATGGCCGCGATGGCGCAGGAGGAGGGGGTGGGGTACATCACCCGCGAAGACAATGTCGGCTTTAAGGCCGGCAATTTGCGCAACGCCATGGAGCAGACCAGTGGCGATTTCATCGTTATCTGTGATGCCGATACCCGCCCTTTTTCCACCATACTGGAACACACGCTGGGCTATTTCCGTGACCCCGATGTGGCCTGGGTACAGACGCCGCAGTGGTTTTTCGATCTGCCCGAGGGCAAGCGGTTGCCGCAGTGGTTGCAGGCTCGTTTGGGCACGCCGGGCCACTGGCTGGGGCGGCTGGCGGAACGGGTATACGGACCGGTGACCATAGGTCAGGATCCCTTCGTCAATGACCCACAGATGTTCTACGACGTGATTCAGCGGCGGCGAAACTGGGCCAACGCCTCGTTTTGCTGCGGTGCCGGTTCCATCCACCGCCGCGAAGCGGTGATGGAGGCGGCTCTGAAATCGTACTCTGAGAACATCGACAAGCAGCGACGCCAGCAGGATCAGAAGATCAAGGCCCTGACCGGAGAACAGGAGTTGAATCCGCAGCTGCAGCAGATGATGGATACTCAGACCATTCTGGATACTGAGTTTACCCCCTATAAGTTTCATGTCTCTGAAGACATCTACACCTCGGTGGTACTGCATTCTGACCCGGATCGAAATTGGAGGTCGGTGATGCATCCTCAGGTGGAATCCAAGATGCTGTCGCCCCAGGACCTGCAGACCTGGATGATTCAGCGGTTTAAGTACGCCGGCGGCACCCTGGACATTGCCAAAAACGACAACCCGCTGTTTCGCCCTGGCATGACCTTCAGGCAGCGGTTGATGTACGCCACCACGGTGTGGAGTTATCTCGGCGCGCTGTGGAACGTGGTGTTCCTGCTGTCACCCATCGTCTACCTGCTCACCGGTATTGCGCCAGTGTCGGCCTATTCTCAGTCGTTTTACCTGCATTTCATCCCGTTTATCGTGATGAATGAGCTGGCGACCATGGCGGCCACCTGGGGGCTGGCGGGCTTTAAGGGTAAGGCCAATTATCTGGCGTTTTTCCCGGTGAACCTGCGGGCGATCTGGACCGTGCTGCGAGGTCGGCAGATCAAGTTTCCCACCACCCCCAAGGAGCGGCAGGAGGGCAACTTTTTCCACCTGGTGTTGCCCCAGGCCGGGGTGATGGTACTGACCCTGCTGGCGTTGGTGCTGGGATGGCTGAATATGGAGTTTCAGTGGTACGGCGATCACTCCCTCAGCGGCATGATCGTCAATACCTTCTGGGGATTGAATAACGTGGTTGCCATGTCAGGCCTGGTGTTTGCCGCCTTCTGGCGACCGGATGTGGCGCCCGCGGAGGCGTCAGCGCCTTGAGGCCCTGAGGGGTGCTGGGATTGTTGCTAATGGATAATCGATAGGAGAAAGCAGGGATGGCTTTCAAACAAAATGTGCTTAATGCCCGCCACCACCTGGTGTTCCTGCTGGGACTGGGGTTGGCGTTTACTCTGGTCATGAGCCTGGAGCAGCAGGAGTTCAATAATGATCTGGTGGATAAGCTGCACTTCTCCGCCACCATTCCTGATCCTCAGCCCCGGCCGCTTACCGTTCAGGAACGGCAGTGGGCCGAAACCGCCTGGCAGTACTTTGAAGCCAATACCCAGACCGGTACCGGACTGGCTAACTCGGTGGACGGTTACCCCTCCACCACCATGTGGGACACCGCCTCCTACCTGATGGCCATCATCGCAGCCGAGCGGTTGCAGCTGATCTCCCGCCATCAGTTCAGTGGTCGTCTCAGCAAGCTCTTGTCCAGCCTGGGCAAGATGCCGCTGTTTGATGATGTGCTGCCCAATAAGGTGTACGACACCCGCTCACTGGCGATGGTGAACTATGACAACACTCCCAACCCCAGAGGCATTGGCTGGTCGGCCATCGACATCGGCCGGTTGCTGGTGCCGTTCAACATTTTGGTGTGGCAATACCCGGAATTTACCCCTCAAGTGCAGCAAGTACTCGGCCGCTGGAATCTGCAGCCGATGTTGCAGGACGGGGTGATGTTCGGCGCTCGGGTCACCAATGAGCTGACGGAGTTTGTTCAGGAGGGGCGCATCGGCTACGAGGAGTATGCCTCCAAGTCGCTGTCGTTGATGGGGCAGGATCTGTCTCAGGCCCTGAGGTACACCGACTTTCTGCAGATGGTGGAGATCGACGGGGTTCAGGTTCCTACCGATAAGCGCGACCCCCGTCGCTACAAGGCCCACAACTACGTAGTCAGCGAATCCTACATTTTAGATGGCCTGGAGTTTGGTTGGGACCGCATCTCCCATGAGTTTGCCTGGCGGGTCTATCAGGCCCAGAAGGCCCGTTTCGAGCGCACCGGCATCCTGACCGCCGTCAGCGAAGACAACATCGACCGTCCACCGTATTTTGTCTACAACACGGTGTTCTCCAGTGGCCAGCCCTGGCATGCCACCACCGATACCGGAGAGGATGCGTCTGAGTTTCGCAGCCTGTCCACCAAGGCCGCCTTTGGCTGGTATGCCCTGTATCAGGACGACTACAGCCAGCAGTTACTGAGCCAGGCCGCGCCGCTGACCAGCCCGGATCGGGGTTTCTACTCAGGGTGGTACGAACAGCTTCAGGAAACCAATACCGCCCTGACTGCCAACACCAATGGCATCGTGCTGGAGTCGTTGCTGTATATCCGTGAGGGCAAGCTGTTGAATGTGGGCCGGCAACAGGCGCTGGTGCAACTGGCGGTGCAGGAGGAATAGCATGCGAAATTGGCTGGTGGGAAGTGTGGTGGTGCTGTCGGCGTGCGCGAACCCCTTGTTGGAGGCGCCGAACGAGGCCATGGTGGCCACCGAGCCCGGTGACGGCATCGGCGTGGCACGGCCGGCGCCAGAGCCGCCGGAGGTGGCGGTGCCCGGACCTCGTCGTGGTCCGCTGACCGAACGGGAGATGGCCATGGCTCGAGTGGCCTGGCGCTATTTTGAAAACAATTATCAACCGTCTACCGGCCTGGTGAATGCGGTGGATGGTTACCCGTCAACCACTCTGTGGGATACCGCCTCCTACCTGGGGGGTATGGTGGTGGCCCGGGAGCTGGGGCTGATCGGGAAGCGCGAGTTTGATGACCGGATGGTGCGGATGGTTAAGACCCTCAACACCCTGGACCTCTATCGGGGGGAGGTGCCGAACAAGGCCTACAACACCCTGACTGCCGCCAAGGTGGATTACGGCAACAACCCGGGCGAGATTGGCTATTCGGCCCTGGACCTGGGGCGGTTTCTGATCTGGATGTGGATCATCAAGGAGCGCTACCCGGAACACGCTCCGGGCATCGATGCGGCCATATTGAGATGGAATTTCTGCAACGTGGTGGATGAGCACGGCACCATGTTCGGTGCCCTGGGTTCCGATGGACAGCCGACCCAGTACCTGCAGGAGGGGCGACTGGGGTATGAGGAGTACGCCGCCAAGGGGTTTCAGCTGTGGGGGTTCTATACCGAGCGGGCCTCCAAACCCGAGCCTTACGATCTGATCAACGTCTATGGCATCGATATCCCCTATGACTCACGGGATCCCCGAGAGTTGTCGGCGCACAGCTATGTGGTGACCGAAAGTTACGCCCTGGATGGCATCGAATTCTCCTGGGACCACCCCTGGGATAAACAGACCGACAGCGAAGACTTCAGTCACCTGTGGATGGCCGATTTCGCCCAGAGGGTGTACGCGGTTCAGGAAGCCCGCTACCTGGATACCGGCATCATTACCGCCCGCACCGAGCACCAGCTGGATAAGGCGCCCTATTTTGTCTATGACACCGTCTACACCGACGGCTACAGCTGGAACACCATCTCTGAGAAGGGCGAATACATGCCCCAGTACGCGGCGGTGTCCATCAAGGGGGCCATTGGTCTGTGGGTGTTGTGGGATACCCCCTACACCGACGTTCTGTTTGAGCACATTGCCGATTTGTACAATCCGGAGAAGGGGTTTTATGAGGGAATCTATGAGAATGGCACCGGCCTTATTAACACCTATACCTCCAACAACAATGGTATTCTGCTGGAAGCCCTGGGCTACAAAGCCTTTGGCAAGCTGGCGGAGCCTCATCCTTGGCACCCACCCAGCCGTTGGGATGCCGAGCTGAATGATGAGTTTAGCCTGCATCTGGGCCAATGTTTGCCGTCTCGCCACAGCTGCAAGAGCTGCCGCCATTGCCCTGATTGCGGCTAGCCTGATTGGTGGCTGCGGGGTGGTGGTGCGGGGTGTGCAGGACTCCTACAATGGCCTGGCTAACTCCGACTGGTTCTGGCATGGTCGCCACGGTGATCTGACCGAGGAACAGCGTCAGTGGCTGGCTACGGCCTGGCGCTATGTGGCCAACAATACTCACCCGACCACCGGGTTGGTGGGGGCCATCGACGGCTATCCGGTGTTTACCATGGCCAACGTCGCCGAGTACCTGGCGGCACTGCATACGGCCAAGCAGTTTGAGCAGGTGGGAGCCAAAGAGTTCGATGAGCGGCTGTCACTGTTGCTGGATTTTCTTAACACCATGGCGTTGGTCGACGGCGTGCTGCCCAACCGCAGTTATCACACCGCGTCCGGGCAGATGGTGGATGCGGCGGCTCAGCCGGGCATCGTTGGTTGGTCGGCCATCGATCTTGGTCGGCTGCTGATCTGGCTGAACTTGTATCGCCGTCACTACCCCAGTTTTGCCGAGTACATCGATAAGGTGGTACTGAGGTGGGATTTCTGCCGCTTGCTTGATGGCCGCGGCCAGCTGACCCGGGGCGAGTACCGGGACGGAGGCTGGCTGCCGGTGCAGGAAGGGCGGCTGGGGTACGAGGAATACGCGGCCTACGGGTATTACCTGTGGGGCCAAATGCCGACCCTGGCCGACCGCTTTGAGCCCTATGAACGGCGCCAGTTCTACCAGGTGCCCCTGCTGGTGGATGGCCGTGATCCCAGGGTGGATCGGGTGATCGATCCGCTGTTACCGACCCCTTATTGGTACGCCGGCATGGAGTTTAACTGGGATCGTTGGGACCAGCTCGATGACGATGACGATACCGATTACGGTCGGCTGGACTTGGCCCGGCAGGCCCACAGCCTGTATCTGGTGCAGGAGCGGCGCTGGCGTCGCGATGCACTGTACACCGCTCGGGCCGAGCACATCCTCAGCGAGGCGCCCCATTTTGTTTATGACGCGGTCTTCGGTCTTGGCAGCCCGTTCCCAACCCTGGATGCCCAGGGACAGTTTCATAACGAGGCGGCGCTGGTGTCCACCAAGGCGGCGTTTATGATGTGGGTGCTGTGGGACACCGAGTACACCGACGCCCTGATGGGGGTAATGCGCCACCTGTACGACCCCGAGCGGGGCTGGTACGAGGGCCGCAAGGAGCGTACCGCGGGCTATGATCAGTCGCTGACCCTGGCCACCAATGCGGCGGTGCTGCAGTCGATGCTGTACAAGCAGCAGGGCAAGCTGTTTCGGGCGCCGCCACCAATGTCGAGACTGCAGCGGGTGCTGGGGGATGAGTTTATTCACCCTGGCCGTTGTCAGCCGGTGTTAGAATTTTCCTCTCGCTAACGGGTTCTTAATACCAGCCGTAGTTCAGCACGGTGCCGGACAGCGGGGTGGCGGTGCGATTGGAGAGCATCAGCTGAGGGGTTGCCACCGGGCGTTGGTGATGCAGGAAGCCGGAGTCGGGCTGGTATTTACGCCAGGGATAAGACAGCTCCGTAAGCGGGATGTAAGCCCGGAACCGGTGCTGTTCGGCATCGGCATAGCCAAGCAGCCGCGCGCTGCGTTCAAAACCGTGAGCATCCACCAGGCCTATGAACAGGCCATCGTCCAGCGGTGTGGTCAACGCCAACTCCAGCCACAGTCCGCTGGCATTCGGCTGTCGCCGCAGCGGCAGTCGTTGTTGCTGCCATTGACTCAGGTCTATGGGGTGAGGGCCGCGATTATGGGTGAGCGGCACGGCCCCCTGGGGCAGGGTTAGGGTCAGCAGCGGCTGGCCGCCGTTGCGCTCGGTCAGGGTGGCCGGGCCGTGGAGGCCGGCAATGGGCAACGACAGGTGCAGGCGATCGCCGGCGCCGCTGAGGATCTGGCCCCGGTTGGTGGTTAGTTGCCAGTGCAGCCAGCGATTAAAGTTGAGGCTGAGGTGCTGTGGGCTCTGCCGCTGTGCCACGATGCGGGCGTCGTCCTGGCGCTGCGGCGCCATGGCCGCCAGGGTGGCGGCGGCGGATTTTGGTTTAAGTTCCCGGGTAAACAGGCCGAAATGGGGTTCGGATTCGGCAAACCAGCCCTGTTGTCCCGGGTCGTCTACGGCGGAAAACCAGTTGATGGAGAACAGGTTTTGTTGGCGAAGTGCGGGCAGAATCCGCGCCAGCTTTTGCAGTTCAACCTGTTGCCGCTGTTGCCAGCCGGGCTCCGAGGGCAGGGCGCTGTAGGCCAGCATAAAGGGTTTGTTGTGATCCTGCTTAAGCCGCTGGCTCAGGCGCAGGGTGCGCACCCAGGGGGACCAGTCCGGAGACTGATGGCTCAACTCGGTGTGGGGGGAGACCATCAGCATGGCGGCGGTAAAATCCCCCATGGCCAGCACCTGTTGCAGTTGCGGCGACGGTGGCTGTGCCACCGGATCCCAGTCGCCGAGAACCAGGGCCACCTGAATCTGCGGCGCCCGCTGGCGGATCAGGGCAAACGCCTCCTGCATTAATTGTGGCCAGCCGGGCCACTGTTCGATGCCGTTTTTGTTGAACTCTGGTTCCAGTAGCAGGTAGGCCTGCGGCAACTGCTGCAGCAAGGGGATAAGCCGGTTGCTGAGGGTCTCCAGGTAATCCTGGCGGTGTTGCTCCACAAACTCAGGGCTTATTTCGTCACCGAAATACCAGAACGCGATGCTGGGGGTGTAGCCGGCGCGACTGGCGGCCCTGAGCAGATCCGGTTGCAGCCAGCTCCAGTCACTGTGGCGGCTGATCCACAGGGTCAATTGCTGCAGCGGCAACTGGCTCTTGGGCAGGTGATACCACAGTGGCCGGTAGTCCTGGCCAGAGCCAACCGGGTGGTCCAGACTGAGGCGGGCGCCGGCGCCCCAGATTACGCCGGTGTCGTCGAGGGCTGGAGCGGCGGCAGGCGACACCAATGCCAGTGCTGCGGCCAGCCGTTGCTGCCAGACCCGGTGCAGCAGTGAGTCACCGGGCAGCGTTTGCGGCAGTTGTTGCAGGGTTCGGGTTAACTGTTGCCCGGCCAATGCGGGTTGCTGCAGGTACAGCTGACAGATGGCGTAGCCCAGCCCCGCTTCCAGGGCGGTTTCGCTGTCCGGGTATCGGCGCATCAGCGCTTGGTAATGCTCTGCCGCCCGTTGTGGCTGATTGTGCCATTCCAGTTGCACCAGCGCTTGCTGCAGGGCCAGCCTCGGAGTGAGTGCCGAGTCGGGAAATTGGCTGAGGAAGACCTGACTGCGGCGCTGAAAGTGCTGAGGTTGCCCCTGTTCCAGCAGTCGCTGCAGCTGCAGGTATTGTCCCAGCGTTGGCTCGTGGCGATAGCGGCGAATCAGACCGTGGTAGTGACGGGCCTCGATGCGATGCACCGAGTCATGCTCCTGACTGAGATAGGCCGCAAACTGATCCAGGGCCTGTGACCAGTTGCCATCGGCGCTGCTTAACCTCGCCTGCAGATAGAGCCAGTCGCCGTGCAGTGGTCCCTGCTGTCTGAGCAGTTGAGCGGCGGTGGTGTCATCCCCCTGGTACAGCGCCATCAGCGCCCGGTGCTGGGCCGGTAAGGCAGAGGTGGTCGGAATCAGCATCAGGCTAAGGGACAGCAGAATCCACTTCATCACTGTTTTTTTGCTCCAGGGTCTCGAACCAGTTCAGGTTTATGCGGATGGCCTGCAGTTGCTGCTGCAGTCGCTGCCGATCCGCCTCGCCGGCGGCCTCACTGGCGGCTTCCAGTGCTTCCAGGTTGGTTTTAATGCCCCAGACCATCACCTGAAGTTTGCTGACGGCCTGGTTGATCTCGTCGGCCACCTCCTTGAGTTCATCGTCCTGGCGCAGGGAGAGTTGGGCCTGAAGATCGCCGTTGCCCACCCGCTGCAGGTGCGAGCGGATGGCCAGGGTGGGGCCGGCGATACGGCGACTGAGCCACAGGGCCGCCAGGCCGGCAAACAGGGTGTTGACCAGCAACAGTGGCACAGTCCAGACGGCGAGGGCCCAATGCAGGTTGGGCAGTTGCCGGCTGATTTCGGCCAGCTCATGGGGCAGCAGCTGAAACGCCAGCAGTTGTGCCAGCTCATTGAGGATGTGGTCGTAAAACAGGTAGAACTGCAGGGCGCTGATGAGGCAGAACAGCAGACACAGGACACCGATACGAACCGTGATGGTCCAGGGCAGCGGGCCAGCCAGACGAGAGTAGAGATTTCGTATCCGTCGTTTCATGTTGTTTCCTTTGACTATACTGATCGCGGGGAATCAAGGAGGAAGCCCACGATGCTAAAAATGCCCATTGTCGCTGTTTGCCTGGCCGCGCTGCTGTGTGGCTGCCAGTCGTTGCCGTTTTCCCATTCCGCCGGGGGGCAGCCCCAGGCCTCGACCACCGAGCGTCAGGCGCTGTGGCAGCGACTCCGGCATCAGCAGGCCGATTCCCTTGCCACCCAGCCTCGTTCGGCGGGTTGCAGCCACCATCGCTGCAATCACAGTCTGGACTGTCAGTGACTCGCAGCGGTGTCTGCCGGGTGTGGGCCGGGGCCATGCAGCAGTTGCCCGATCAGGCCAATGGCGGCGGCGTTGTAGTCGATGGCAAACTCGTTGACCGAATAGTCCCGGGCGTCGTCGACGTAACTGAGCATGCCCTGTCCTTTGGGAGCGATGCTGGCCTGACTGTCCTCATTGGGCCCTCCCACCATCATGCCCGGTGGTGAAACCTTAGCGGCCCTGGCCCAGATGTGATGCAGGTTACGCACCGGCCGGGCCCCAAGCCCGGTAACGAAACTCTGATTGAAAGGGTTAAGGCCCATCAGGTAATGCCATTGATGCCAGGCCAGCTGCCGGTAACGGCGATCGCCACTGAGGCTGGCGCACTGGGCCAGCAGGATCCCCTGTTCGGCCACCATCTTATTTGAGCCCCAGATGAAGCGCTGATTAGCAATACGAAACTCGCTGGCCTCGGCCTGGGTTTTCAGTTGCCGGCAGCGTTGCAGCAGGCGCTCACTGAGCAGGGCATGCAGGGGGGCGGCGCGGCTGCTGGCCAGCAGGTGGATCACCCCCATGACGCTGGGATCCTTCCACTCAAACAGGCCGATGGTGGTTGGCAGATGTTGACTGGCGTACTCCAGGTAGTCGGCCTGGCCGGTGGTCAGGAACAGTTCGGCGGCGGCCCAGAAACGATCGTCGCGATCGTGCTGCAACGACGGCTGTTGATCCCACTGGTTGTAGATATAGGGACCGGAACCGCCATCGTCCCCCGGGTGCCAGTCGATGCGTTGTTGTGGCTGGCTTTGCAGCCAGCGCCAGCCGGACTCGGCGGCGGCCAGGTAACGCTGTCCGAGTTCAGGCTGCGCTGGCATTAACTGGCGGGCCGCCTGAGCCAGCACCGCCGAGGCTTTGGCGCTGTCAGGAGTGGATACGCCATAGATGTATCTGGGCTGGCGATCCTGATGAGGCGGCACCAATTCGGGCCAGCTGGCGCCGCCTACCTTGCGGTAGAAGGCGCCATCGAGTCGTTGCATCTTCAGTAGCCAGTCCAGACCAACCTGCGCTTCTTGAATCAACGCCTGGGCCAGAAGGGGATCCCTCGATTCGGCTTGCTGACCGGCGTCCAGCAACCGTGCTGCGGTGATGGTGGTGGTGGCGAGGTATTTGCCGTAGTCACCGGCGTCGTACCAGCCACCGCTGGCGTCCAGGTAGTGTCCCTGTGGATGCAGATCGTCGTCATGGGCCAGGCGGCCATCCTGAAGATGGGCGGCTGGCCGGCGCAGGCCGGTGGCCGGATCCAGCAAGGGTTGGCCGGCGTGTTGATAGTGGAACGCCCGCAGCAGCAACATCAGGCTTTGCTTCTGACTGTCGAGGCCAATGGGAAACACCTCGGAGCGATGCTGTTCGTTCTCCAGCAGGTACCAGCCGGGCCCCAGGCCGATGGGCAATGACAACCAACCGTCGGCGGGCGGGGATAGGGTGGCGATGATGCCATCGCTGCTGGCGCTTTTCAGCAGCAGAGTCTGCCCGGGCGGGGCCTTGATCTGGCCCGGTTCAGCGGCCAGGTAGCCGCTTTGGTTCACCAGGATCTGGGCCGGCAGTTTCAGACTCAGCAGAGCCAGCAACATCAGTAGGGGTTTCATGGTTGTACCTCAAAAGTGAACTGACTGCTGGCCAGGTGGCGGCCGTGGTCGTCATGCAGGGTCGCTCGGGCCAGGTAGCGGCCCGGTGTCAGCAGGCGGTTGGGAAATGGCGCCAGCGCCAACACGCTGTCTGGCTGGATGTGCAGCTGCTGCTGGCGGTGGTCGACGACGACGTCGCCCTGGTGCAGCGTCAGGGTCAACTGGCTGCCGGGCAGGGTATGCAGGTGGTCGTTGATGATCACCACCGGCAACGGCACCGGCTCATGACGGCTGAAACGATCGCGGTGGTGCATGATGCTGGGCAGCAGCGGCTGGTAGGCCTGCTTCAGCGCCTGGTATCCGGGCTTGGGGTTACGGCGATAGTCGACGATGCCCCAGTTCATGGAGGGCCAATGCTCCACAAACATAAACTGGAAAATGGCCCCCACCGGCTGGTATTTCTGGCGGCGGTAACTTTCGGCAGCAAAGCGGGTCAGGGTCTGTTGGTAGCGCTGGGTGTTGTCTATCAGGCTCAGGACGTTCGGGCCGGGTTCGATGCCCGCCAGCTCAAAGGTCTCATGGGGCTGGAAGTTGTGGTATTGCCACTGGCTCCAGTCATCGGGCAGTGCCGGCCAGTCGGCCGGTGCCTGCAGCAGTTGGTACAACACCGGCGCATCGGGCAGCGCCTGAGCGCCAAATTCGGTGATCAGCTTCTCCTTGGCCGGGGCGCCGTAATCGGTCCAGTGGCCGCTGTACCAGCCATACCAGGGGTGCTCTGCGGTGCGTGACAGGGCGAAGCTGGGCCGGTGCGGATCCAGTCGTCGCAGGCTTTGGTACAGGGCCAGGTCCAGCTGTTCATTCTGTTTGGGGTGGTAGTCCTGATAGCGGTAGCGCATCCAGTCGGCGTCCCAGGGCGGCTCATTGTGTGCCGACCAGGTGATGATGCTGGGATGGTGATGAAACTGGGCGACCATCTCGGCCAGCTGCCTCTGGGCATCGCGGTGGAAGGCGTCGCTGTCCTGGTAGCCCCATTGCAGGGGAAAGTCCTGCCACACCAGCATGCCCATGCGATTGGCCAGATCGTAGAACCGTTGTGGCAGCAGGTGGGCGTGGACCCGGACCACGTTGATGTGGGCCTGCTGCATCAGTTGCAGGTCCTGCAGCAGCAGCGAATCATCGGCCTGAGACAGGAACTGATGGGCGATGTAGTTGGTGCCGCGCAGAAACAGCGGTTGGCCATTGACGCTCCAGCGTCCCAGTTGGCCGTCGTAGTCGATGCTGCGAAAGCCGACGGTCTGTTGGCTGTGAAGCAGGGTCTGGCCGTCGCTGACAAATCGAGCCTGCAATCGGTACAGATTCGGTGCGCCCCGTTCCCGAGGCCACCACAGTGGCCGCTTGGCCTCGGGGATCAACAGGGTTACCTGGCCGTCGCCAGCGGGCAGTTGCCCCGGTTGGCGCCAGGTTTCTGCCTGGCCTTGAAAGTTAACCGGAGTCAGGCTCAGTTGCCATTCGCCCAGATGCTGCTGCTCACTGAGGTAGCTTAATTGCCACTGGCCCCGGCTGAGGTCGGCGTCGATCTGGCTGTGCCAACGCTGGCTGTTGAGACGCACCTCCCCCTGGGGCTGCAGCCATACCCGACCCCAGATGCCACCGGTGTTGCGCTCCTGACCGCGATCGCTCCAGGCGCCTCCGGCGCGGGTGTCATGGTGGCCCAATACGCCTTTGATCAGAGTCTTATGCAGCGACCAGGAGTCGCCCTGCTGGGATTCCAGCGGACTGTCTACCCGCACCGCCAGCAGATTGGCGCCGGGTTTCAGCTCAGTGTCGACGTCAAAGTAGAAGGCCCCGAAGTAGCCGCGGTGTTGCCCCAGATACTGGCCGTTGAGCCAGACCTCGGCCTGGTAGTCTACGCCCTCAAACCAGAGCCGCTGACCGGCCGATTGGGATTGAGGCTGCCATTGAAAACGGGTTCGGTACCAGTGCGCCCCCTGGGTATCGAAGCCCTGGCTACTCCAGTTGCCTGGCACCCGAATCTCGGGCCAGTGGCTGTCATCGAATTCCGGCTGTGCCGGCGCGGCATCGACGGCGATCTGGGGTTGAAACCGCCAGTGGCCGTTGAGGCTCTGGGATTCGGCCGGAAGGCGGGGTGACGATTGGCACCCCAGCAGCAGGGCCGCCATCCATAGCAGGCAGAGTGTTGCGTAGGGCATTCCTTTCCCATTGGCTGTCTGGTTTGAAAAACACAGGGCTTTTCAAAAGCCTAGTCCAGGGATTGGTGGCTGGCAAACCGGAAGGTGGCGCTGGGGCAAAACAAAAGGGACCCGAAGGTCCCTTGTGGATATTGCTGAATTACTCGGTGGCGGCCGGACGCCACCACCAGTGGTAGAAGCGCTTCAGTACCCGTTTGAAATCATCCAGTATCAGGTACAGGCAGGGCACCAGGATCAGGGTAACGGTGGTGGAGAACAGAATGCCGAAGGCCAGAGAGGTGGCCATGGGAATGACGATCTGGGCCTGCAGGCTCTTCTCGAAGAACACGATGGGCGCCAGTCCCAGGAAGGTGGTCAGCGAGGTCAGGGTGATGGCCCTGAATCGCTGGGTGCCCGCCTGGATCACCGCATCCCGCACTCGTATGCCGGCCTTTCTGGCCTGGTTGACGAAGTCCACCATGATCAATGAGTCATTCACCACCACCCCGGCCAGGGCGATGATGCCGCACAGGCTCAGGACGTTCAGGCTCAGACCCAGCACGTAGTGGCCGATGGCAGCACCGATCATGCCAAAGGGGATCACCGACATGATGATCAGTGGTTGGCTGTAGGAGCGCAGTGGAATCGCCATCAGGGCGAAGATCACAAACAGGGCCAGTACCGCCCCTTGCCCCAGACTCACCAGGGCATCGCTCTCTTCGGCGCTGGCCCCGTCCAGTTCGGTATCGACGCCGGGGTAGCGTTTCAGTAGCTCCGGCATGAACTGGTCGCTGACCTCCTGGGTGACCTTGCCGGGCTCGACAATGGCTTTGTCGGCACGGGCGGTCACGGTGATGGCGCGGCGGCCGTCGGTGCGGGTAATGGCACTGTAGCTTTCCGCCAGTTCGACTCGAGCAACGGCGGAGAACGGCACTTCGACGCCGGCCGGGGTGCGAATGCGCATGTTCTCCAGGTGGCCGAGGCTACGGCGTTCGCTCTCCGGATAGCGCACCATCACCTTGACCTCCTCCTTTTCCCGCAGCATGCGCTGGGCTTCGTAGCCATAGAAGCCGTAGCGTACCTGGCGGGCCAGGTCGGACAGGGTCAGCCCCAGGGATTCGGCCTCGGGCTTAATGGCCAGCCTCAGCTCCTGACTGCCGGAGGAGTAGTTATCGTTGATGTCGCTCAGGCCCTCGTAACTGCCCAGGTGCCGTTTCAGCTCGGCGGCGGCGGCGGCCATCTGTTCCATGTCTTTGCCTTCCAGGCGGAAGGCGATGTCGGCGCCGGCGCCGCCGGTGGATCCTTCGATGTCGATGGACTTGACCCCTGGCAGGTCACCGATGGCGTCGCGCCACTGGTTGCTGATCTGCACCGTATCCAGTACCCGGTCTTCGCCTTTGGTCAACTCGATGAAGAAGGAGCCGGAACTGCGGCTGTCCAGATCCGCCAGCACGTGTTTGACCATGGTCTGGCCGTACTCCTGCTCCCACTGCGCTTCCAGGTTCGACAGTTGCTGCTCCATGTGCTGCAGGGTAATCAAGGTGCTGTTTTCCGAAGTGCCCTGCTCCATGGTCAGGTTAACCTGAATGAAGTCGGAGGGGATGTCCGGGAAGAACACGAATCGAATGTGGCCGGCGGCCATCATGGCGATCACCAGAATCAGGCCGCTGACAAAGCCGGTGAACACGGTGTAACGGCGGTTGAGGCAACGCTCCAGCATCGGCTTGTAGCTGTGTTCGATGTGATGACGAATCCACAGGTTAAAGGCGTGCTGGCGTTTGCCCAGCCAGCCCAGTTGCTGTTTTTTCTTCAGCTTGGTGTGCACCAGGTGCGCCGGCAGGATCCACTTGGACTCCACCAACGAGAAGGCCAGACACAGGATCACCACCCAACCGATGGTTTTCCAGATCACCCCAAAGGGGCCGGGCACCAGCAGCATGGGCACAAAGGCGGCGATGGTGGTCAGTACCCCGAAGGTGGCGGGCATGGCGACCCGCTTGGCCCCGGCAATGACGTTGTCGGTGGTGTGGCCGTGACGTTCAATTTCGCTGTAGGCGGACTCGCCGATGACGATGGCGTCGTCGACCACAATCCCCAGCACCAGGATGAAGGCAAACAGGCTCAGCAGGTTGATGCTCATCCCCAGGGGCGGCATCAGGAACAGGGCGCCGAGGAAGCACACCGGCAGGCCCATCATCACCCAGAACGCCACTTTCAGTTCCAGGAACAGTGCCAGGATGATGAACACCAGCAGGGCGCCCATGGCCATGTTTTCCAGCATCATGTTGAGGCGCCCTTCCAGGTAGAAGGTGACGTCGCCCCAGTGCTCGATCTCGATGCTGGCGGGCAGTTCCTGCTTGAGCTCGTCGACCTTGTCCCGCACCTGCTCGGAGATGGTCAGGGCGTTTTGATCGCCGACACTCTTGATGGAAACGAACACCGAAGGTTTGCCGTTGAAGCGGGTGTAGCGCAGGCCTTCGACAAACTCATCCTTGATGTAGGCTACGTCCGACAGCATCACCCGAGTGCCGTCGCTGCGGGTTAGCACCAGAGTCTGGGCGAAGTCTTCGTCGGTGTAGGCCTGGCCTTTGGTGCGCAGCAGAATGTCGCCGTCCTGAGCGCGAATGGCGCCACCGGGAAGGTCGATGGAGCTGCGCTGTACCGCCTGAGCCACCTGCTCAAAGGTGAGGCCGTACTCCCTGAGTTTGTTTTCCGAGACTTCGATGCTGATCTCATAGTCGGGGGCACCGACGATGTCGGCGCGGCTGACCGAGGGCAGGTTGGTCATCTCATCGCGTATGGTCTTGGCCAGTTCTTTGAGCTCGGTCAGAGGGGCGTCGCCGTAGATGGACAACCAGATGACATCCTGCTCCGGGCGGATGCGATACACCTCCGGCTTTTCGATACTTTCGGGGAAGGTGGAGATGGTGTCGATGCGCAGCTTGACCTCATCCAGCACCTCGGCGGGATCCGCTTCGTCTTCCACCTCAATGGTGACGCTGCCGGAGGAGTCGGAGGCGACCGAGGTGACTTTCTTGATCCCCTGGACGTCCTTGATCGCTTCCTCGATCTTAATGGTGATGCCCTCTTCAATCTCCTGCGGAGCACCGCCGGGGTAGCCGACCGAGACCCTGAGCAGGTTGAGCTCAAAGCGAGGGAACACCTCTTTGTTGATGGTGAAAGTGGCGATGATGCCGCCGATCAACAGGCCAAACATCAACAGGTTCGCCGCAACACTGTTGCGGGCGAACCAGGCGATGATGCCGTTGCGAGTATCGATATCACTCATTGGCATTGGCCTCCGCACTCAGGCTGCCGCCGACGTTGGAGGCGGGCTCCGGTTCACCGAGAATCTTCACTTCGCTGCCGTCCTGGAACGAGTTGAGGGCGGTCAGAGAGATGCGCTCGCCCTTCTTGAGGCTGTCGCGAATGTAGACGGAGTTGAGATCGGTATGGACCACATCCACCGGGCGACGCTCCAGCAGATTGTTGTCGTCGATCACCATCACCGCACCGTTGCGGACGCTGTGGCGAGGCAGACGGACGATGTTGTCCAGGGTGCGGCCTTCGATCTCGGCGTTGACGAAGCTGCCGAACTTCAGCGGCCCGGCAGCCAGTCGGCCCTCTTTGTTGTAGGGGTCGCGCAACTCGGCCACCAGGTAGATCATGCGGCTCTGCTCATCGATCACCTGCTCGGAACGCACCAGGTGAGCCTGCCACTGTACCGGGCCGGTGGCACTGGCCTGGGTCAGGGTGACCGGGCTGTCCGGATTGTCAGGGTGGTTAATGAACTGCAGCTGATCGGCGGCCAGGGGCAGACGCACTTCGGCGACGTCGGTGCCCAGCACTTCGCCCATCATCACGCCCAGGCTGACGTACTGGCCGAGATCGACGTTACGGCTTTTGATCAGTCCATCCAGAGGCGCTCGAATCACGGTGCGCTCCAGGTTGCGCTGGGCGCGGGCCAGGGCGGCTTCGGCGGAGCGCAGCTTGGCCTGCTCCTGAGCCAGTTGCGGTTTACGCAATCCCAGCTCCGGTGGAATGCCGGTGGTGACGCCCTTCCACTCCTGCTCGGCCACTTTTCCGCGGGCAATTTCCTCTTCGAGAACCGCTTTGGCCTGGGCCAGGTTGGCCTGGGCCTGCATCAGGTCGGCCTGGTAATCGGCGGGCTCGATGCGGGCCAGGATCTGCCCCTGGGTCACTTCGCCACCGGCGATGAAGCTGGGATCCAGCGCCACTACCCGGCCGCTGACCTCAGCCACAAGCTGAGTCTGATGACGAGGCTGGACCACGCCGTAGGACTTCATCTTCAGGGTGATGTTATCGCTGCGAATCTCACTGACTTCAATGATCGGCAGGATCTTGCGCTGCTCTTTGACCTCAGGTTGAGTTTTGGTAGCGAAGATCACTGCCAGCCCGACAATCAGCGCTGCAAGGATGATGATAATAGGCAATAATCGTCGAGTCCAAACCGACATAGTCGCGTTCCTTTGTCATAATTTTACGTTATGGTGCCACAGGTTAACAAAATGTTGTCTCCCGAGTCAGAGATATTTGTAAGTGAGTTTTTTTATTCGGTAAGGGGAATGCTTACCTTTGTAATCCAAGGTGTTAACCATGTCTGATGCCGATGTTATTGAAGGGTTCTTAGACCACTTATGGGCCGAGAAGGGCCTGTCCGACAATACCCTGAATGCCTACCGCAGTGATCTGAATCGATTCCGGGAGTTTCTGCAGCACCGTTCGCTGGGGCTGCTGCAGGTGTCGGACGAACCGGTGCGCCAGTATCTGGCCCATCGCCAGCAGCAACAGGTGGCCAAGACCAGCACCGCCCGTAGCCTCAGTGCCCTGAGGCGTTTCTACGGTTACGCCCTGCGCCAGGGGTTGTGCGATCGCGATCCCATGACCCGCATCAAGCAGCCCAAATTGAGCCGAACCCTGCCCGAGACCCTCAGTGAAGATCAGGTCAGTGCCCTGCTGGACGAGCCTGATCGTGACGACCCGCTGGAACTGCGTGATGCCGCCATGCTGGAACTGCTGTACGCCACCGGATTGCGGGTGTCGGAGTTGGTGGGGTTGCAGTTGGAGCAGGTGGGACTGCGCCAGGGGGTGGTGCGGGTGGTGGGCAAGGGCAGCAAAGAGCGGCTGGTGCCTCTGGGAGAAACGGCCCTGGAGCTGTTGCTGGCATACCTTAAGCTGGGCCGGCCGGTGATGCTGGCGGGGCGGGATTCCGACGTGCTGTTTCCCAGCAAGCGCGGCTTGCTGATGCAGCGCCAGACCTTCTGGCACCGGATTAAACTGTACGCCAGCCGCGCCGGGATTGACGTGTCCATCTCGCCGCACACCCTGCGCCATGCGTTTGCCACTCACCTGCTGAATCATGGCGCCGATCTGCGGGTGGTGCAGCTGTTATTGGGCCACAGTGACTTGTCGACCACCCAGATTTACACCCATGTGGCACAAGCAAGGTTACAAAAAATACATGAGCAACATCACCCTAGAGGGTGAATGAGGCTTGGCGAATCTATCCCCATACTGTAATTTCTGCTGACTAGGCCCGGTCTATACTGCTGTGGCATCATGGAGTTTATAAACAATGAAAAAACAGATTTTTTCTCTGCTGGGTATGCTGGCACTGGTTGCGGGTACCGCCTCAGCGGGAGAAGCGGAAGTCAAAGCGGCGCTGGAGCAGAAGCTGGGCATGCCGGCAGAAGCGATTGCCCCGGCCCCCATCGCCGGACTGTATGAAGTGGTGACCCCTCAGGGACTGTTCTACGTCACCGAAGATGGCAGCAAGCTGATTCACGGCCAGGTGTACGATCTGAACAACAAAATGGCCAACCTGACCGAGCAGCGCATGGCCAGCGTCCGTAAGGAGTTGCTGGCGAAGGTGGCCGACACCGCCATCGAATTCAAATCTCCGAAAGAGAAGCACGTGGTGACGGTGTTTACCGATACCACCTGTGGCTATTGCCGTAAGCTGCACAACGAGATGCAGTCCTACCTGGATGCCGGCATTACCATTCGCTACCTGGCTTACCCCCGTGGCGGTGAGCGCAGTGGCGCCTGGAAGGAGATGGAGAAGCTGTGGTGTGCCAAGGACCCGAAAGCGGCCATGGGCGACGCCAAAGCCGGCAACAAGCTGCCGGCCGCCAACTGCGACAAGGCTTCGGCCATTGCCGAACATTACGCCCTGGGCAACACCTTCGGTGTCAACGGCACTCCGGCACTGGTGTTGGAAGACGGCACCCTGGTGCCCGGTTATCTGCCGGCAGAACGCTTGCAGATGCAGCTGAGTACCCGTTAAGCTGAGATACCCAGACCGAAGCGGGCCCAGGCCCGCTTTTTTATTGCCTCCATGCTGAGACTCCGGAACGTAGCGCCCCATGACTAAGATTGTTCGCCGCCCCACTGTCGATGACAGCCACCTGCCCGCCCACCTGCCCGATCTGTTGCGCCAGCTGTATGCCCGTCGTGGAGTGAGTGGCGGTCACGAACTGGAGCGGGAGCTGAAAGGGCTGTTGAATCCGGCCACCCTCAAAGGCACCGAGGCGGCGGCGACGCTGCTGGCGGAGGCCCTGCAGCGCCAGCAGGCGATTCTGGTGGTGGGGGACTTCGATGCCGATGGCGCCACTTCCAGTGCCCTGACGGTGATGGCGATGCGCATGATGGGGGCACAGAAGATCGATTACCTGGTGCCGAACCGGTTTGATTACGGCTATGGCCTCAGCCCGGAGCTGGTGGATCTGGCCGCCGGGATGCAGGCCGAGGTGCTGGTGACCGTGGACAACGGCATCTCCGCCCACGAAGGGGTCGATGCCGCCAAGGCCGCGGGCATGACGGTGATCGTGACCGACCACCACCTGCCGGGGGAGCGACTGCCAGACGCCGATGCCATCGTGAATCCCAGCCAGCCGGGTTGTGAGTTTGCTTCGAAGGCGATGGCCGGCGTGGGGGTGGCGTTCTACCTGATGCTGGCCCTGCGGGGCCAGCTGCGACAGCGAGGCTGGTTCGAGCAACAGCAGATTGCGGTGCCGAACATGGCGACCCTGCTGGATGTGGTGGCCCTGGGCACCGTTGCCGATGTGGTGCCGCTGGACGCCAACAACCGGCTGCTGGTGCAGCAGGGGATTCAACGGATTCGTGCTGGTCGTTGCCGTCCCGGCATCAGCGCTTTGCTGGAGGTGTCCGGTCGCAGTGCCGAGCGGCTGGTGGCCTCGGATTTGGGGTTTTCCGTTGGTCCCCGGCTCAATGCCGCCGGTCGCCTGGATGACATGTCACTGGGAATCGAGTGTCTGTTGGCAGACAACCTGGTGACTGCGCGGCAGCTGGCCAGCCGTCTCGATAGCCTCAATGCCGAGCGGCGTGAAATTGAGGCCGAGATGCAACAGGAGGCGGTGCAGGCGCTGGAGTCGTTGCAACTGCGGGACGACGACCTGCCCTGGGGGGTGGCGCTGTATCAGGCCGACTGGCATCAGGGGGTGATCGGCATCCTGGCGTCGCGCATCAAGGAGCGTTATCACCGGCCGGTGATCGCCTTTGCCGATGCCGGCAAGGGTGAATTAAAAGGCTCGGCTCGCTCGATTCCCGGCTTGCACATGCGCGACCTGCTGGAGCGCATTGATACCCTCAATCCGGGCATGATCCTCAAATTTGGCGGTCACGCCATGGCCGCCGGCCTGAGCCTGAAGGCGCAGAGCTACCCGGCGTTTGCCAAGGCCTACGACCAGGCAGTGCATGAATTGCTGGATGAGTCGCAGTTAACCGGCGAGCTGCTCAGCGACGGCGAACTGGCCGCCGCCAGCCTTAGCCTGGAGACCGCCCGGGTGCTGCGGGAAGCCGGCCCCTGGGGCCAGGCGTTTCCCGAGCCGCTGTTTGACGGTCAGTTCCGGCTGCTGGATCAGCGCCTGGTGGGGCACAAACACCTGAAGATGGTGGTGGAGACCGCCTGTGGCAGTCTGCAGCTGGATGCCATCGCCTTTAATGTCGACCTGAAGCAGTGGCCGAATGCCGCGGTGCAGTGGGTCGAGCTGGCGTACCGGCTCGACGTCAATCACTGGCGCGGCAACGACAGTGTTCAGCTGATGGTGGAGTTTATCGATCCTCGCTGAGTGAGCGGCGCCGTCGCTGGCTCAGCATCAGCATCACAATCAGCAGCAGCGGCCAGATGATCAGCAGTGACACCTGTTGGCCTGCCAGGGTGAAGCCCAGCAGGGCCAGGGTGGCGGTGAACAGCGCCAGGGGCAACTGGGTGCGGACGTGATCCACCGGGGTGCAGCCACTGGCGGTGGCACTGAGCACCGTGGTGTCGGAGATGGGCGAGCAGTGGTCGCCAAACACCGAGCCGGCCATGACCGCACTCAGCGCCGCCAGCAGCAGTTCGGGCTGCAACTGATGTGCGATGTCGGCGCCGATGGGAATCATCAGGGCAAACGTGCCCCAGCTGGAGCCGGTGGCGAAGGCGGTGACCGCACACAGCAGGAACATCCCCGGCAACAACAGCCCGGGGTGCAGGTGAGCGGCAGCCCAGGTTGCCATCACCTTGCCGGTACCCAGGTCGCCGATGGCGCGGCCAATCATCCAGGTAAACATCAATATTGCCAGCGCCACCGCGACGCTACGCAGGCCATGGCCGGCATTGACCAGCAGGGTTGGCCATGACTGCTTGCGCCGACGCAATAACCCCAGTGCCAGGGCGACCGCCAGCAGACAGGCGTTGCGCATGGCGCCGCCGATGTCGGCATTGGCCAGCCATTGCAGCAGGTCACTGCCATCACTGCGCTGGGCGCCGGAGACAACAGCCAGGAGCAGGCTGCCGAAAATTAACACCGCCACCGGCAGTCCCAGTAACCAGGGGGAGCCTTCTGGCGCCGCTTCGACGGAGCTGGTAACCGGCGCCGGCAACGGACCGCGAAAGCCCAGGTTGGTCCAGGCGACAATCAGTGCCAGCATCAGGGTGCCGATGGCATAGAAATTAAAGCTGGCGATGGTCACAAATGCCGCCAGCGGCGGCACCGTCAGGAAGCTGATGCTGGCCAGCAGGGTCATGACGTAGGGGCCCCAGCTGGAAAATGGCAGGATCGAGCACAGCGGCGAGGCGGTGCTGTCCACCAGGTAAGCCAGCTGAGTATTGCGAATGCGGTAGCGTTCACTCAACGGCCGGCTGACGTTGCCGTTGGCCAGGCAGCTGAAGATGCCGTCGATGAACACCAGCCATCCCAGCAGCACCACGGCCAGTCTGGCCTGGCGCCGAGAGCGAATGCGGGGGAACAGCCAGTCGGCAAAGGTGGCCACCGCGCCGCTGCGGGCCAGCAGTTGCGTCAGCACCCCCAGCAGCGCGATGGTGGCGATGACGTCCAGGTGCCAGCGTTGCCACTGGCCGTCGGCATACAGCTGGCCGATGAAGTTATGGCCTAGGTACTGCAGCGGTCCACTGAGACTGCCCCAGTGCAGAATCAGCGCAGCCAGCAGCAGGCCGCTGCCCAGTGCCAGCAGAGTACGGCGCAGCAGCAGTGCCATGGAGATGGTCAGCAGCACCGGCATCAGGCTTAAAAGTTCTTTGGATATCATTGCGTTGTTGGCCGTCCTTTGGAGTGTTGCCATCATGCCCCAAGGGTTAAGGCAATTGCCAGCGCTGGCTGGCTTTTTCACCCATTCACTATGAGCTGTCCCGGTTGCGATTGGGATGGCGGCTGACCGGGATAAAAACTGCTCAATTCCTTTGGCCCGATAGGTGCAGTGGCGCTGACTTTCGGTTAAAATTGCCGGTTTGCATAGTGTCATCAATCTGTAGGACGGAAATGTTCGAAATTAATCCGGTTCAAAACAAGATTAAGGAGTTGTCTGAGCGGACAAATCTCCTTAGGGGGTACCTTTGACTATGACGCCAAGAAAGAGCGTCTAGAAGAGGTCAATGCCGAGCTGGAGCAGCCAGATGTGTGGAACGAACCTGAGCGCGCTCAGGCATTGGGCCGCGAACGGGGTGCTCTGGAAGAGGTGGTGAAAACCATCGATGATCTGGACCAGGGTCTGGAAGATGTGGCTGAGCTACTGGAGCTGGCGGTGGAAGAGGAAGATGAAGACAGCTTCCTGGAGACCCAGTCCGAGCTCGAGGAGCTGGAAGCGCGTCTGGCCAAGCTGGAGTTCCGCCGCATGTTCTCCGGGCCACAGGATGGCAGCGATGCCTACCTGGATCTGCAGGCTGGTTCCGGCGGTACCGAAGCCCAGGACTGGTGCAACATGCTGCTGCGCATGTACCTGCGCTGGGGGGAGGCCAAGGGCTTTAAGACCGAGATTTTCGAACTGTCCGAAGGGGATGTGGCCGGCATTAAGAGTGCCACCATCAAGTTCAGTGGCGAGTACGCCTATGGCTGGCTGCGCACCGAAACCGGCGTGCATCGCCTGGTTCGCAAGTCGCCGTTTGATTCCGGCGGTCGTCGTCATACCTCCTTCTCGTCGGCGTTTGCCTACCCGGAAGTCGACGACAACATCAACATCGACATCAACCCGGCTGAGTTGCGCATCGACGTATACCGGGCATCCGGTGCCGGTGGTCAGCACGTGAACACCACCGAATCGGCGGTGCGGATTACTCACCTGCCGACCAATACCGTGGTGCAGTGCCAGAACGAACGTTCTCAGCACAAAAACAAAGATCAGGCGATGAAGCAGTTGAAAGCCAAGCTCTATGAGCTGGAGCTGCAGAGCCAGAACGCGGAGAAGCAGGCAGCGGAAGACGCCAAGTCCGACATCGGCTGGGGCAGCCAGATTCGCTCCTACGTATTGGATGACTCGCGCATCAAGGATCTGCGCACCGGGGTGGAAAACCGCAATACCCAGCAGGTACTGGATGGCGATCTGGATCGCTTTATCGAAGCCAGCCTGAAATCCGGCCTATAAGATTGAGTAGAGAAAATGACTGAACAGGTTCAAGACGAAAACAAGTTGATTGCCGAACGTCGTGCCAAACTGGCTACGATTCGTGAAAATTGCCCTGCCAATGGCCACCCCAACAGCTGGCGCCCGGAGCACAAGGCTTCCGAGCTGCAGGCTCAGTTTGGTCACAAGACCAAACCTGAGCTGGAAGAGGAAGGCCACATCGTTTCCATCGCCGGTCGCATCATGGCCAAGCGTGGTCCTTTCCTGGCCATTCAGGACGTCAGCGGTCGCATCCAGGGGTACGCCTCCAAAGAGGTGCAGAAAGAGCTGAAGGCCATCGGTGGCCTGGACATTGGTGACATCATCGGCATCAAAGGCCAGCTGCACCTGTCCGGCAAGGGTGACCTGTATGTGGACATGGGTGAGTACCAGCTGCTGACCAAGGCGCTGCGTCCGTTGCCAGAGAAGTTCCACGGCCTGACCGACCAGGAGCAACGCTATCGCCAGCGTTACGTGGATCTGATCGTCAACGAAGAGTCCCGCAACGCCTTCGTGATCCGTTCCAAGCTGGTGGCGGCCATTCGTCGTTTCATGGAGTCCAAGCAGTTCATGGAAGTGGAAACGCCGATGATGCAGCTGATTCCTGGTGGTGCTACCGCCCGGCCATTCATTACTCATCATAATGCCCTGGACCAGGAGATGTTCCTGCGTATCGCGCCGGAGCTGTACTTGAAGCGTCTGGTGGTGGGCGGCTTTGATCGGGTGTTTGAGATTAACCGTAACTTCCGTAACGAAGGTCTGTCTCCTCGTCACAACCCCGAGTTCACCATGATGGAGTTCTACATGGCGTACGCGGATTACAACGATCTGATGGATCTGACCGAGGAGATGCTGCACGCCGTTGCGGTTGAGGTGCTGGGTGCCAGCTCCATGCCGTACGGTGATGAAACCGTCGAGTTCGGTGGTACCTATGCCCGCATGAGCATGCTGGATGCCATCAAGCACTACAACCCGGATCACGCCGACATTCAGGCGCTGACGTACGAGTTGGTACAGGATCGCGACCACATGGCGGCCATTGCCAAGTCGGTCAACGTCGAGGTAGAGACGTTCTGGACCTGTGGTCAGTTGCTGGAGGAGATCTTCGGTGAGACCGCCGAGCCTCAGCTGATTCAGCCCACTTTCATTACCGAGTACCCGGCCGACATCTCGCCGCTGGCCCGTCGCAATGACGATAACCCATTCATTACCGACCGCTTCGAGTTCTTCATCGGTGGCCGCGAAGTGGCCAACGGCTTCTCCGAGCTTAACGACGCCGAAGATCAGGATGCTCGCTTCAAGGCTCAGGTGGACGCTAAGGACGCCGGCGATGACGAGGCGATGTACTACGACGCCGACTACATTACCGCACTGGAGCATGGTTTGCCGCCGACAGCCGGCCAGGGCATCGGCATCGACCGTCTGGCGATGCTGTTCACCAACACCCACACCATCCGCGATGTGATTCTGTTCCCGGCGATGCGACCTCAGTCCAACGGCTAAGGATTTCGCACAGCGACAAAAACCGGGCACTCTGCCCGGTTTTTTTATCTGTGCAGATGGGTGAATAATTCGGCAGTCACCACCGTCAGTCGCCCTGAGCTCTGCCGATGTTGACAATGTTTCCAAGTTGTTACTGCCTTATCTGCGGCCAGGTCTGGCCTAGGTCGACGATCTCACTGTTAAATCAGCCTAAAGCCAGTTAAAAAACAAGGTGATGGGATTTATGCGCAGTGTGCCTCTGAGTGCACTTGTGATTTTGTGATCTCGATCACCTAGTGAGTTATGCTGGCTGAAACCGGTACGTTGGCGGATGAAACTGGGGTTTTGCCGGTTTTGCGCTGGATGTTTTCTCTGAACTTGCCTTTGTAATTGGATAAATCAACTGTTAACGAGCTGGCAACCGCTGCCATTTCGCTGGTAGGGGGCGTATGATGCGATGCCAACAGTGACGGTACCAGGGAAAGGCACCGTGACAACGAGCAGGACGCCGGCGGCAGTATCGGAAATCATCATGCAATCACACTCGCTCTCCAAACGCATCTTTACCGGCCTGTTCAGTGGCCTGGTTCTCGGCGCCCTGATTCAGTTCGTGCTTAGTGACGTCGACTTTTTCCAGCAGACTCTGGTGGGGCTGGCCAGCATGGGGGGGCAACTGTTCGTAAACCTCATCATGCTGCTGGTGGTGCCGCTGGTCTTTTTCTCCATCGTCAGTGGCGTGTGTGAATTGCCGGACATCAAGGCCTTTGGCCGTCTCGGCAGCAAGACCTTTGGCCTTTACATCCTCAATACTCTGGTGGCCATCAGCGCTGCGGTGGCAATTGCGCTGCTGTTCGAACCGGGCTCCGGGGCCAACCTGGTGGCCATGGGCACTGCCGAGATCAAGGCCACCGAGTTGCCAAACATCACCGATCTGATTCTCAACATCGTCCCTCGCAACCCCATCGACGCGTTTGCTTCCGGCAACATGCTGCAGGTGATCTTTATGGCACTGCTGCTGGGGGCTGGCATCAAGAAGCTGGGTCAGGAGGTAGAGGGGGTGGCCCGAGCGTTCGCCACCGGCAATAAGATCATGATGACCCTGATCACCATGGTGATGAGCCTGGCCCCTTATGGGGTGTTCTGCCTGATGCTGAAGCTTGGCGCGACCCTGGAGGCAGAGACCTTCCTGTCGGTGATGGGCTACCTGGGGCTGATTCTGTCGTTGCTGTTGTTCTGGCTGTTTGTGGTGTACCCGACCGTGGTGGGGATGACCACCGACATGAGTGCCTCGGAGTTCCGTCGTAAGACCCAGGAGCAGGTGCTGTTTTCCTTTTCTACCGCCAGCTCCAACGCCACCATTCCGGTGACCATGCGTACCCTGATCGATAAGATCGGCGTCAGCCGGGCCACCGCCGGCTTTGGTGTGCCCCTGGGGGCGACCATGAACATGAGCGGCGTGTCCATTTACATCACCATCGCGGCCTTTTTCCTGGGCAACGCCTATGGCGCTCCCATCACCATGGAGCAGTTGCCGTCGCTGGTGACCGCCTGTTTCTTGCTGTCTGTGGGCGCTGGCGGCGTTCCCGGTGGTGGCATGGTGATGATTGGGGTGTTGATCCACCAGATGGGTCTGCCGGTGGAAGCCTTTGCCCTGGTGGCGGCGCTGGATCGGGTCATCGACATGGTGCTGACCTCCACCAATGTGGTGGGCGATACCGCCGTGGTGACCATAGTCGATAAGACTGAACCGGCGACGGAGGCCGAGGTTCAGCCACAAGCCCGCCCTCAACATTCGGCCTGATTTTGGTTCGAGCCCGATTAAAGACCCCGCCAGTGCGGGGTTTTTCTTTATGGGGAGTCTGTTATGCTGGTCAATAATGCGGCGCAATCAGGGGCAATGGAATGAGCGTTTGGGTTAATGGAACCGTAGTAGAGCGTATTGATTGGAATGACAAACTGTTCACTCTCAAGGTGGAGGCGGACACCGATCCCTTCGTTGCCGGCCAGTTTACCAAGCTGGGGCTGGAGCAAGAGGGGGAGCGGGTGCAGCGAGCCTACTCCTACGTCAATGCCCCATCCCAGCAGCAGCTGGAGTTTCTGGCGGTGGCGGTGGAAGAGGGCAGTTTGTCGCCGCGACTGCAGGATTTGCACCCGGGTGACCAGCTGATGGTGGCCAAGCGAGCCACCGGCTTCATGGTGCTGGATGAAGTGCCGGCGGGCCGCGACATGTGGATGCTGGCCACCGGCACCGCGGTAGGCCCGTTTCTGTCGATGCTGAGGTGCGACGATACTTGGGAGCAGTTTGAGACTTTTAACCTGGTGTACGCGGTGCGCGAACTCAGAGACATGGCCTACCTGGAGGAGATTCGGGCACTGCAAGCCGCCCGCCCGGAGCAGTTTCGGTTTGTGCCTGTGGTCAGCCGCGAGAGCATCGATGGCATGCTGCAGGGACGGATTCCGGAGTTGATCACCCAGGGTAAGATTCAGGACTACGCCGATACCCCTATCACCCCGTCTCGAAGCCAAGTCATGATTTGCGGCAACCCGGACATGATTCGCGATACCGTGGCGGTACTGGAAGGAATGAAGCTGCGGAAGAACTTGCGCCGGACCCCGGGGCAGATCACCATGGAAAAATACTGGTAACGGCCGCTGCGCCTTAAGTGGTGGCCGGAGGTGAGTGTGATGATGCTGTATTACTCCGATGCCTCCCCCTTTGCCCGCCTGGCACGAGTGGTGGCGCGGGAGCTGGCGATGGAAGGCGTTAACGAGATCCGCTGGAGCCCGTTTGACGACGAAACTCGCCTGCACAACCCATTGGGAAAGATCCCTTTCCTGATCATTCGTGATCGTCAGGTGCTGTTTGACAGCGACGTTATCTGTCGCTACTTCGACTCCGAGTGGGGCAATCAGACCCTGTTCCTGCCATTGGCCCATCACTGGGGCCGCCAGTCAATGAATGCACTGTTGCAGGGGCTGCTGGAGACGGCGGTGGCACTGCGGATTGAGCACAGCCGCGAAGATGAAGGCAGTGCGTCGCCATTCTGGAATCAGCGCCACCGGGATACCCTTCATCAGGGGCTCACGGTCCTGGCGTCACAGCTGTCGTTGTTGCCGGAAGAGTGGTCGATTCTGGACATTAAGTTGGTGTGCCTGCTGGAGTACCTGGATTTTCGTCATCCCGGCCTGGGCTGGCGCAAACACCACCCTCGACTCAAGACCTGGCTGGAGTCGGTAAAGGATCGACCCAGCCTGATCGCCACCCGGCCGCATTAGCGGCAAGGATCAAAAAAGCGGCCCGAAGGCCGCCCGAATGAGACTGGAGTATCACTCAGTTCTGGTAGTTATTGCCGACGTCCGGTTCCCGGTTGCTGGCCTGCGGCACGTGACACTGGGTGCAGTTGTAGAAGCGGTTGTCCAGGTTGCCGTCGCCCAGGTAGTGACTGGGGTCGATGGCGGTGGTCTTCATCCGCTCGGCCTTTGCCGGCGCGTGGCAGCTGACGCAGCCGTTGCGCTTCAGGTTGATGGGGTAGCTGGCCTTGTGCGGTATCAGCGGCGGCTGATGCGCCATGGTCCGCTCGATGGACTTGCCCTTTTTCGGATACTGGGCCGCCGCCTCCGGCGCACCCTGTTCGGCCACCGGGGTGGCGCCGCGCAGGGAGTGAGTGACGGCGTCGTCCGCGGCTCTGGTCGCGAAGGCCAGGGTCAGTGTGCTCACCAGGGTGGTGATGATAATGGCTGTTTTCATTGTGCTTCCCCTTACGCCTTAACCACTTTAACCGGGCATTTCTTGAAATCGGTCTCTTTCGAGAGCGGGTCGGTGGCGTCCAGCAGCAGTTTATTGACCAACTGACGGGCGTCGAAGAACGGCATAAACACCAGTCCCTGAGGCGGCTTATTGCGGCCCTTGGTTTCGACCCGGGTGCGCACTTCGCCCCGTGGGCTGGAAACCACCACTTCGTCGCCCTGTTTCACGCCCCGTTGCTTGGCATCCTGAGGGTGCATGTAGATCTTGGCGTGAGGATAGGCCTTATCCAGCTCGGCCACCCGCTTGGTCATGGTGCCGGTGTGCCAGTGTTCCAGTACTCGCCCGGTGGACAGCCACAGGTCGTACTCTTGGTTCGGCTCCTCCACCGGTGGCTCGTACGGCGAGGCGATGATCAGCGCCTTGCCGTCCGGCTTACCGTAGAAGTCGAAGTCGGAGCCCTTCTTGGCGTACGGGTCCATGCCCTCTTTAAAGCGCCATTTGGTTTCCTGGCCATCGATCACCGGCCAGCGTTTACCGCGAACCTGATGATAGACGTCGAACTGATCCAGATCGTGCTTGTGGCCACGGCCAAAGTCGGCGTACTCCTCAAACAGGCCTTTCTGCACGTAGTAGCCGAAGTCGTCGGATTCATCGTTGTAGCGGCCTTTGCACTCGGAGCGCGGGTATTTGTCGACCACGCCGTTGGCGAACAGCACCTGGTACAGGGTTTTGCCGCGGTATTCCGGTTTTTGCATCAGCAGTTCATCGCCCCAGACCTCTTCCACCTTGAAGCGCTTGGAGAACTCCATGATCTGCCACAGATCCGATTTGGCACCGGGCTGGGGTTTAACCATCTGGTGCCAGAACTGGGTCCGGCGCTCGGCGTTACCGGTGGCGCCCTCTTTCTCCACCCACATGGCGGTGGGCAGCACCAGATCCGCCACCATGGCAGTGACCGTTGGGTAGGGGTCGGATACGATGATGAAGTTGTCCGGGTTAAGGTAGCCTGGCAGGGCTTCCTCGTTGGTGTTGGGGCCCGCCTGCATGTTGTTGGTGCACAGGGTCCAGTAGACGTTCATCTTGCTGTCTTTGAGCATGCGGTTGTGCAGGACGGCGTGGTAGCCCGGTTTGGCCGGGATGGTGCCAGCTGGCAGTTGCCACTTGCTTTCGGCGATGGCGCGGTGCTTGTCGTTCATCACCACCATGTCGGCGGGCAGACGATGGGCGAAGGTGCCCACTTCCCGGGCGGTGCCACAGGCGGATGGCTGGCCAGTGAGGGAGAACGGGCTGTTGCCGGGCTCGGAGATCTTGCCGGTCAGCAGGTGCAGGTTGTAGATGGAGTTGTTGGCCCAGACGCCGCGTACGTGCTGGTTGATGCCCATGCACCACAGGCTCATCACCTTGGTGTTTGGATCGGCGTAGACCTTGGCCAGTTGCTCCAGGTTCTCCTTGGGCACGCCGGACATTTGATGGGCGTACTCCAGGGTGTAGCTGGAGACGTATTTGGCGTAGTCGTCAAAGCTGATCCCCTTCATCTTGCCGTTGCCGGGGTTCTTGGCTTTTTTCTCCAGCGGGTGCTCAGGCCGCAGGCCATAGCCGATGTCCGGAGTGGCTTCGGCAAACTTGGTGTGCTTGTTGACGAAGTCGGTATTCACCGCTTTGTTTTGAATGATGTAGTTGGCAATGTAGTTGAGGATCACCAAGTCTGATTGCGGCTTCATCACCATTTTGTTGTCCGCCAGTTCGAAACAGCGGTTTTCATAGGTCGACAGCACGTGCACGCTGGTGCCCGGATTGGACAGGCGACGGTCAGACATGCGTGACCACAAAATGGGGTGCATTTCGGCGGCGTTGGAGCCCCACAGGATGAAGGCATCGGCGTGTTCGATGTCGTCGTAGCAGCCCATGGGCTCGTCGATACCAAAGGCGCGCAGGAAGCCGACGACCGCAGAGGCCATACAGTGGCGGGCATTGGGGTCGATGTTGTTGGAGCGGAAGCCGGCTTTCATCAGTTTGGCGGCGGCGTAGCCTTCCCAGACAGTCCACTGACCGGATCCGAACATGCCCACCGAGGTTGGGCCTTTGGCCTTCAGGGCGGTTTTCCATTTATCGGCCATCACATCAAATGCCTGATCCCAGTTGATGGGCGTCAGTTCACCGGATTTGTCGAACTTGCCATTTTTCATGCGCAGCAGCGGTTGGCTCAGACGATCCTCTCCGTACATGATCTTGGGCAGAAAGTAGCCCTTGATGCAGGTCAGGCCCTTGTTGACCGGGCTTTCCTGATCGCCCTGAGAGGCCACGACACGGCCATTCTTGGTGCCCACCATGACCGAGCAGCCGACGCCACAGAAGCGACACGCGGCTTTCTCCCACTTGATCTCCTGGTTGGCTTCGGTAGCGGCTTCTACCACCTTGACCGGCAGGGTGGCGCCGACGGCGGTGGCGGCGGCAACGGCGGCGTTGGCCTTTAGAAATTTACGACGGCTGATGCTCATGCAGTGTCCTCGTCTTCGAACTGTTCGACTTGGTGATAGGCCAGGGCTGATGAGATGACGCCCTGAAGTTGATTGATGGTCTCGATGCCATTGAGCACCGCCTGGCGGCTGTCGCCCTCCAGGGTGACGACCAGCTTATGGTCTTCGGTGGTCGCCACCAGATCGGCGCCGGCCACCTCAGCAATCTGCTGCTGCAGTTGCTGTTGATGGGTAGGGTTGGCGTGAACCGCCAGACTGACTACGTGGTATTCCTGACTCATGGCTCGTTCCAAAAGCGGGTTTAAAATCAGTATGGTTTTGCGACCGTCACAGCCAAATACCCCCTTAGTAATAACGGGCAAAATGGCCGATCTCGGTCACTGTATCCGGCCTATTTTGTAAATGACTTGAATTGGTTTTGATCGGCTTGATACTGAAAACCAATGGTTTTTAACCTAGACTCAATCTGTTGCCGGGACAGTCCCAGGTCGTCTTCCAGGGCGGCCAGGTCGTCGCAGTCGTGCCGCAGCCGTTCATTGACGATGCCCAGCAAGATGTTGGCATCCAGTCGTTCCGGGTGGTCAATTTCCATGGGACCTCCGCTGGTTTATGGCCCGGTTGGACTTAACTATAGACCAAGTTGCTGAGGATGATTCAGCGCTGGGGATGATCGGGAAATGATCAGCAGAATCAGAAATCTATTTTGCAAAATCAGCTCTTTAAAACCCAAGAGCGTCAGGGCACTATGACTTAGGGAAGCGCAAAGGAATGAGAAGCCGATGAGAACACTAGCCTGGTTGTTGCCACTGCTGAGCCTGTCCCTGCCCTGTTGGGCTCAGGACTACGGGCCCCTGGTTGTGAAGGCCCAGTCGCCACTGCAAGCGCAGAACTACACGCCGATGCTGCGCAGCGGCGAGGTGCTGGAGACCGGCACGGTGGAGTGGCTGGTGAACGGCACCATCGCCAGTGTTTGGGCCGAAACCCCGGACTACGTCATGGATTACTATCATAACGAAGTCAATGTTGGGGTGCGATTTGCGCCCATCGAACGGTGGGAGTTTGAACTCAACTACCAGTATCGTTTCGCCGCCAACAATGGCCTCGACAGCGTTACCGAGAAGTTTCATGACTTTTTTGGCCTCGGGCAAAATGGCCGAGATGACGTGCCGAAACACCGTTTCTACATCGAAGCGCCCGGTGTATTGCTGGAGGATTTTAAGGGAGAGACCCTCAACAATGCGATAAGTGGCTACGCCGGCTATCAACTTTACCGCGATGGCCCTCAGGCGCTGTCGGCGGGGATCGGTCTATTCTATAACTACGTGGCGTCGGGACCGTTTGAGGTGAGCTCGTTTGAGCAGGTGCTGCAGCTGAATTATCGTTACGATGCCGGCGGCAACCATGGGTTTTATGCCACCGTGGGCACCGCCCACAGCAGCAACGCCGAAACCTCTGGCGGACTGGAGCTCAGTGACTGGGCCTGGATGTTGGCGGGCAGTTACCAGTATCGGTTCAACCCCAGACACAGCCTGCTGCTGGAGTACCACGCCTACAGCGGTGAAACCAAAGAGGTGGATGAACTGGACGAAATCTCCCATGAATTTCTGTTGGGGTATCGTTACCACCTGACCCGTGGCGCCATCGAATTCACCATGATTGAGAACGTGTTCAATATGGACAACAGCACCGACATCGCCTTTTCTCTGGGCTACCGCCATCGGCTCTGAAACCCTTGGCGTGTCTTAGAAACCACAACGCCGGCAATTGCCGGCGTTGTGCTGTGTTGGGGCTGGAGCTTAGCTGTCGCCAAACAGCGGGTAGGGGCGAGGTTGCAGTGTCAGTTCGACCTCCCCTAAACGCAGACGCGTGTCCGCCTCAATCTCTTTGGCCAATATGGTGGTCAGCCACAGCTGGCCGTCCACCAGTGCCTGGTTCAATACCACGCCGGCCCGGCGCCAGTTGTCACCGATGGCCATCTGCAGTTCGCTGTCATCAGGCAGCGCCTGCGCCGGCCCCATGGCGACGTACATGGCGCGCTTATTGCCACCGCGGAAATGCATGCGCGCGATGGTTTCCTGGCCGATGTAGCAGCCCTTGTCGTATTGAATGCCGCCGACGGCGTCCAGGTTAAGCATCTGCGGCACCAGTTCGCCGCTGTGCTCCTGGGTCAGCATTGGCCAGGCCTGTGCCACTTCGTGGCGTTGCCAATGAGACAGGTCAGCGGCATCCAGGTTGGCCAGGGCATCGGGCAATGCACCGACAATCAGGGCGCTGTGGCTGTCTCTGAGCAGCTGAGTGTCGCCAAGACGGCGCAGAGTGTCATTGCCCGGGAACAGGGCATCGGCCTGGGCCAGGGCATCGTCACCCAGCATCCCGTGCAGTGGCAACTGGTCGCTGATGTCGCTCAGTTCCACCTTATTGAACACGGCGTACTTCTGCATCTGCGGCAGATCCACCGTAATCAGGTCCCGCGGCATGATCAGCAGTACCTCGGCATCCCGTTTGAAGATGCGAAAGCTGGCCAGCAGCTTGCCTTTGGGATCGCAGTGGCCGCCCCAGCTCCAGTGGGTGGGCTCCAGCTGGTTCATGTTGCAGGTCAGCTGACCCTGAAGGAATGCGGTGGTGTCATCACCAGTCAAACGGACAATACCCAGGTGGGTAAGGGGAATAAGCTGCGCCATGGCGAGTCCTACAATAGGGATACGGTTATGGCGGTTAAGTTTAAGTGATGGCGGGCGGGAAAAAAACCACGCTAAGTCCCCATTTTGCAAAGGGACTTAGCGTGGGGATGGTGTTAGTGGAGAATGCGGGCGCGAATGGTACCGTCGATGGCGTCCAGTTGCTCTAAGGCATCGTCGGCATGCTGGGTCGCCACGTCCATGACCACGTAGCCCAGATCGCCTTTGGTTTGCAGGAACTGCGCCAGAATGTTGATCTCCTTGGCGGCGAATGCCTGGTTGATCTGATTCAGGATGCCGGGCACGTTGCGGTGGATGTGCAGCAGGCGGCTGGCGCCGGTGTGCTCGGGCAGAGACACTTCCGGGAAGTTGACCGCCGACAGGGTCGAGCCGTTGTCGGAGTATTTGGCCATCTTGGCCGCCACTTCGATGCCAATGTTTTCCTGGGCTTCCTGGGTGGAGCCGCCCACATGGGGAGTCAGGATGACGTTGTCGAACTCTCGCAGTGGCGTCAGCAGCTCTTCATCATTGGACTTGGGCTCCACCGGGAACACGTCGATGGCGGCGCCACGAATGCGCTTGCTGGACAGGGCGGCGCACAAGGCCGGAATGTCGACTACGGTGCCCCGTGAGGCGTTGATCAGGATGCTGCCCTGGCGCATGTGTGCCAGGGTGTCGGCGTTGATCATATCCTTGGTGGAACGGGTTTCAGGTACGTGCAGGCTGACGATGTCGGCCTGGCTCAGCAACTGCGGCAGCGACGGCATCTGCCGGGCGTTGCCCAGCGGCAGCTTGTTTTCGATGTCGTAGAACATCACCTGCATGCCGAGGCTCTCCGCCAGCACCCCCAATTGGGTACCGATATGGCCGTAGCCGACGATGCCGAGGATTTTGCCCCGGGCTTCAAAGCTGCCGCTGGCGCTCTTAAGCCAGCCGCCTCGGTGGGCGAGGGCGTTCTTTTCAGGAATGCCCCGCAGCAGCAACAGGATCTCACCCAGCACCAACTCGGCAACCGAGCGGGTGTTGGAGAAGGGGGCGTTGAACACCGGGATGCCGCGACGGGCAGCGGCTTCCAGGTTGACCTGGTTGGTACCGATACAGAAACAGCCAATGGCCACCAGTTTCGACGCGCCGTTGATGACCTTTTCCGTTAGCTGAGTTCTCGATCGAATGCCGATAAAGTGCACATCCTGGGTGCGCTCAATCAGCTCCTCTTCGCTCAGCGAGGTTTTCAGGACATCGACGTTATCGTAACCGGCCAGCTTAAAGCTCTCGATGGCTCGGGGATGAACGCCTTCCAGCAGTAGAATTTTGATTTTACTTTTGTCGAGGGAGTAGTGGTTCATGGTTCTGCTTCCATACAGCGAAAGTCACGATGGCTTGGAGTCCGCGGGCGTGCTGCTGTGAATAGTTATGCCAAAAATGCGGATTCCACTACCTTACCCTAAATCCTTTTTCTATGAACAGCGTATTTGCTGGTTATACTAAGGTTCAATTATTTTATTGCATAAATAGATAGTGTTAATGACTGCTACCCTGTCCCGAATTGTCTGGGCCGCGATATTTTCCGCGGTACTCATCTGGTCTGCCATCGAACCGAAAGACACCTTTACCTGGTTCCTTGAGGTGCTGCCAGCCTTGATCGGTGCCGCCATCCTGCTGGCGACGCTCAAGCGCTTCCCCTTAACACCGCTGGCGTACCAACTGGTGTTGGTGCATTGCATCATTCTGATGGTCGGCGGCCACTACACCTACGCCGAGGTGCCGCTGTTCGACACCATCAGCGACTGGTTCGGCTGGCAGCGCAACAACTACGATAAGGTCGGCCACCTGGCACAGGGCTTTATCCCTGCGATGTTGGCTCGGGAAATATTTGTTCGTAATCAAGTGGTTAAGATGGGAGGCTGGTTGTTCTTCCAGTGTGTCTGTTTTGCCCTGGCGCTGTCGGCTTTCTATGAGCTGATCGAGTGGTGGGTGGCTGTGGGGACCGGTGAATCGGCGGAGGCCTTCCTCGGGACTCAGGGCTATCAGTGGGACACCCAGTCCGACATGATGTGGGCCATGTGTGGGGCGATTCTGGCGCAGTTACTGCTGGCCGGGCGCCACGATGCCCAGATGGCGGCCCTGAAGTCCTAGTGGCTTAGATCTGGTGTCCTGGCTTGGCCAGGGCATTCCAGAATATCGCCATGGCCGCCTGCTGGTGAGCGGAATCCTCTCTGAGCTGAGGGTGATCGATGAAGTAGGCGGCACTGGTCATAAACAGGGTATGGCACACCTCCATCATCAGGTCGTCGGGATAGTCGGCGGTCACGCCCTCCCTCCTGCCCATCTGCAGCAACTCCAACACAAAGCCCAGGGTCTCGAACTTGGCGGTTTTGCGGGCCTCGGCTGTCAAAAACGGCGACTGGTAATAGGCCAGCAAAAAGCGAATCTTATCCGGGTGCGTCAGTGCCCAGTTCATGGCGCCCTGCCAGATGGCCGAGGCCATCTCCAGGGTTCGAGCCTCGGCGTTCAGTGGCGGCAGAGTATCGGCCATCTGCTGCTTGATCTGCAGGTACAGGGCCGAGATCAGCTCCTGTTTGTTGGCAAAGTGGTGAAACAGGGTGCCGGTGGCGACTCCGGCGGCCTTGGCAATCTTGGCCGTGGCCGCGCCCTCCAACCCCTGTTGCACAAACAACACCAATGCGGCATCCAGAATTTGTTGACGTTTCGACGCGCTCACCCCGTCTCCTTAACGTAGGAAAAGTTTAAAAATCAGAGTTTGAATCCACTTGCCATAGGGCGGGTGCATCAGAATGCCGGAGCTGAACTTACCCTGGGTCAATACCGTTTTGGCCTTGGAGAAGGTCTTGAAGCCCTCGATGCCGTGGTAATGACCCATGCCAGACGGGCCGATGCCGCCAAAGGGGGCGTCGTCTGCCGCGACGTGGAACAGGGCGTCGTTGATGCACATGCCGCCGGCGTGGGTTTCACTGATGACCTTTTGCTGCAGCACTTTATCATAACTGAGCAGGTACAGCGCCAATGGGCGAGGGCGGTGACGAATGTAATCCAGGGCGTCGTCGATGCTGTCGTAGGGGATCACCGGCAGCAACGGGCCGAAGATCTCCTCCTGCAACACCGTCATCTCTTCGGTGGTGTTCAGCAGCAGGTGGGTGGTGAGGCGCTGGCGGCTGTCATCGCGGTGCTGACCTTCGGCGCAGGGAATGGCGGTGGCGCCTTTGGCGGTGGCGTCCTCCAGCAGTCCCAACAGGCGTTGATACTGACGGTCGTTGATGACCGAGCCGTAGTCGCGGCTGTGGACCCCTTTGGGGTACATCAAGGAGAAGTTTTTCTGATAGCTGCTGACAAAGTCGTCCAGTTTGTCGCGGGGTACCAGCACGTAGTCCGGCGCGACACAGATCTGGCCGGCATTGAGGCATTTGCCGTAGCTCATGCGTTCGACGGCGTTGTCGATGTCGACGTCCGGGCCGACAATGACCGGCGACTTGCCTCCCAGCTCCAGGGTGACCGGGGTCAGGTTATCGGCGGCGGCGTGCATGACGTGGCGGCCGATGTTGGTGGAGCCGGTAAACAGCAGGTGATCGAACGGCAGTGAGGTGAACTGCGCCGCCAGCTTGGCATCGCCTTCGATGCAGGCCACTTCGTCGTGGTCAAAGGCGCTGGCCAGCATCTGCACCAGCACGGCGTTGGTGTGGGGAGTGAATTCGGACAGCTTTACCATCGCCCGGTTGCCGGCGGCAATGGCGGTGATCAGCGGCCCCAGTGACAGCATTACCGGAAAGTTCCATGGCACCACGATACCCACTACGCCCAAGGGCTGATAATGCACCTCGACCTTGGCCGGCGACAGCAGTAAGCCGGCGTGACGGCGCTCGGGGCGGGCCCATTTTTTTAGCCGCTTGCAGCTGTACTTGATGTTCATGATGCAGGGCAGAATGTCGGAGATCAGGGTGTCCTGGGTACTGCGGCCGTCGTAATCCTGATTCAGGGCTTCACAGAGGCGATCCTTATGGGCGAGTAGGGCGGCCTTGAGCCGTTGCAGGCTGTGGATTCGAGCCTCTACCGAGGGCATGGGCATCTGCTGAAACGCCGCGCGCTGTTGGGCAAACCGATCCAGCATCCGTTGATGATCATCCGATACTTGATTGAGTTGTTGCTCGGTCATGGTGATTCCTCGATATATTGCTGGCCGACTGATTGGTCGGTCTAATCATCGTCCAAAAAAAGAGCGCCGTCAAGGCGCTCGGTTTGTTTGAGGTTAGATGCTGTTTTGCGGGTGCATCAATTGCTCTATCTCGGAGACGATTTTCACATCGTTCGGCTTGGTGGTCGGCGCCCAGTAATCCACCACCTGTCCCGCGGGATTCACCAGGTATTTGTAGAAGTTCCACTTTGGCGAACCGCCCTGGCGAGCCAGCTCCTTGAAGATGGGATCGGCGCTGCTGCCACGAACGGAGATGGGCGACAACATGGTAAAGCTGACGCCGTAGTTGCGGTAGCAGACCTCGGCGGTCTTGGCTTCGTCATCCTCTTCCTGAAAGAAGTCATCGGAGGGAAAGCCTATGACCACCAGGCCCTGATCGGCGTATTGTTTGTGCAGCGATTCCAGCTGTTTAAACTGGGGAGTGTAGCCGCAGTTGCTGGCGGTATTGACGATAAGTACCGGCTTGCCGGCGGTCAGGTCACACAGGTTGACCATCTCCTTGTCGTGCAGGCGGCGTTTATTGACGTTGAGCCAGTCCGGACAGCTGGCGGCGGTAACACTGAAGCTGGCAAGCAAAGCCAGGGTACAAACTAGGGTGCGCATCGCAATCTTCCTTGTAGACCTGAAAACGGGATTCCATAACCGTTTACGGTGAGGGGGTGGCAGCCGATCACCCAGAAGGTGACCGGCTCGAGCTTACTTGATGGTCTTGACCCCTTCCGGAGTGCCCAGCAGCAGCACGTCGGCGCCGCGGTCGGCAAACAGACCGTTGGTCACCACGCCGACGATGGCATTCAGCTGGGTTTCCAGCTTGGCCGGCTCCATGATCTTCATGTTGTACACATCGAGAATGATGTTGCCGTTGTCGGTGATGACGCCTTCGCGGTACACAGGGTCACCGCCCAGCTTAACGATCTCGCGGGCGACGTAGCTGCGGGCCATGGGAATCACTTCCACCGGCAGAGGGAAGTCGCCAAGAATGTCCACTTGTTTGCTGCCATCGGCGATGCAGACGAAGGTTTTGGCCACGGCGGCCACGATCTTCTCCCGGGTCAGGGCGGCGCCGCCGCCCTTGATCATTGCCATGTGCGGATTGATCTCATCGGCGCCATCCACATAGACCGACAGTTCATCGACGCTGTTGAGGTCAAACACCGGAATGCCGAGGGCTTTCATCTTGGCGGTGGAGGCTTCGGAGCTGGACACCGCACCTTCGATGCTGGATTTTTTGGTGGCCAGGGCATCGATGAAGTGGTTGACGGTTGAGCCGGTGCCTACGCCGACAATGCTGCCATCTTCTACGTATTCAAGTGCGGCCCAGCCAGCGGCCTTTTTCATTTCGTCTTGTGTCATGGGGCAATCTCCAGGAAGTTTGCCCGAATTATAGTTCCCTTAGGGCACAGAGATAAATAGATGTCTGACAGACAAAGGGGAATTGAGGTGGAAACTTGTGGTTGTGGCTGCAAATGGCGGGGGTTGGGGTGAGCCTTCTTATCGGGGCCGCAGGGAGGAGCGGCCCCGATGGGGTCAGGTTTTAGGCGTCAACCAGACGACCTTGCTGCTTGATGGCGATCTTTTTCGGTTTCATCGCTTCCGGAATCTCCTGCACCAGATCCACGTGCAGCAGGCCGTGTTCCATATTGGCGTTGCTGACCTGTACGTGGTCGGCCAGCTTGAAGCGGCGCTTAAAGTTGCGCTCGGCAATGCCTTGGTGCAGGAAGTGGCGGCTCTGTTCGGTTTTGGCCTTGGTACCATCGATGCGTAGGGTATCTCCCTCGACTTCAATGGCCAGTTCATGATCGGCAAATCCGGCCACGGCCATGGTGATTCGGTAGTGGTTTTCCTCTACCAATTCAATGTTATATGGGGGGTAGCCATTCTGGTTTTCACTGCGCTGGGCTTCGTCCATTAACTTGGCGAAACGCTCGAAACCGATGGCGGATTTGTACAGGGGGGCAAGATCAAAACTACGCATAATGTGTGTCCTCAATTGAGCAACAAATAGAAAGTATCGGTACCTTGGACTGGCCTCCATTGAGCACCAGCCCGGTACACTTACTAGATGGGGTTGGGGAAACGGCTTTCAAGCCCTGGCACACATTTTTTTAGTTGGCGGCCTCGGCATTGGCTGGATTGAGACGGCTTATTGCGCTAAGAAGCTGTTGTTTTTCAAATGGTTTTGGTACGTAGTAGTCCATTCCAGCGTCGTAGCAGGCACGAACGTCGTCATCGAGGACGCTGGCGGTTAGGGCGATGATGGGCACGCGGCGGCGCTTGTGCCCCTCCTCGATCTGACGAATCTGCCGGGTGGCCTCGAACCCGTCCATTATCGGCATCATGCAATCCATCAGAATGATGTCAAATTCCCGCTCTAGCACCAAGTCGGTGGCGATCTGGCCATTTTCGGCGACGGTGACCTGGTAACCGGCTTTTTTCAGGATGATTTCTGCCACCCGTTGGTTGGTCTTATTGTCTTCCACCAGCAGCAGTTGATTGTGGGCATCGTGGCTGTGCCTGGCGTACCCTGGGGCGTCGCTGGCCCGCCGTTTCGGAGTGCGTGTGTGGGGGATGGGCTGCTTGACCTGACTCAGCAGCTTCAGCAGGTTTTTGGCCAGCCGCTCGCCGCGGACCGGGGTCATCAGCATCTGGGTCGGGGCGTTGATCTGTCCCAGAGTGAGTCCGGATGACAGATCGTTGAGTACCAATACCGGCAGTGGCTGGTGGCTCAGGGTCAGCAGTTGGTTGAGATCATTCAAGCCGTCGCTCAGGCTGGAGTAACGTACCATCATCAGATCAAACTGGTGATGGTCGTGGTCCCTCAGCAGGGTTTCAGCATCCTGCAGGCGACTGGCGTAGTTGACGCTCATGTGCCAGGCGTTGAGTTCGCGGGTGTAGCGTTTGGCCGAGTTCAGGTTGGTGTCGAGCAGCAGCACTTTGGTGCCCTTTAAGTTGCTGCCATACCCATCCGGACTGGCATTGATTTCGGCGCAAATTCGAACGCTGAAACAGCTGCCCTCCCCCTTGGTGCTGGAGACCACGATGTCGCCGCCCATCAGTTCGGTGAGCTGGCGGCAGATGCTCAGCCCCAGGCCGGTGCCGCCAAACTGGCGGGTGGTCGAGCCGTCCTCCTGCTTAAAGGGGTGAAAGATGTCCTCCAGTTTGTCGGCGTCGACGCCGATGCCGGTGTCGCTGACCGACATGGTCAGCATCACCATGTTGTCGGCTTGCCGCTGGCCCTGACAAGACAGCAGTACCTCGCCGTCGTTGGTGAACTTGACGGCATTGGAGAGCAGGTTCAGTAGCACCTGTCGCAGTCGGTGGCCGTCGATCATCACGTGAGACGGCAAATCCGGTGGGAAATCCACATCGAACTGAATCTGTTTCTCCATTGCCTTGGGGGCGATGACGCTGGCGACTTCATAGAACAGCTCGCTGAGCTTGGTCTTGATGGGGGAGATCACCAGGCTGCCGGCTTCGATCTTGGACAGATCCAACACGTCGTTGATGATCGACTGCAGCGCCCGCGAGGAGTTTTGAATGGTGTTGAGGTACTCGATCTGCTCGCCGTCCATGCTGGTGGAACTGAGGATGTCGGTCATGCCGATGATGCCGTTCAGCGGGGTTCGAATTTCGTGCGACATGTTGGCCAGGAAGATGCTTTTGGCGTGGTTGGCCTGCTCGGCCTCTTCCTTGGCCTGAATCAGGCTGGCTTCGAAGCTGCCTCGCTCCTGAATCAGCCGGTTGAGGGTGGCGCCGAGGCGGGTCAGTTCGTCGTTGCCCGGCAGTTGAATGCGGGTGCCATAGTCGCGGCTCTCCTCGACGGTTTTCATGGTGGTGCCGATCACCTCGATGCCGCGGTTAAGGTGCCGGGACAGGCGCATCGCCATTAAAATCAGCAACACCATCATCGACACCAAAATGGTGAGATTGATGATGAAATTCTGTTGTCTGTGCGCGTAGGCCGAGGCCGCCGTGGCGGCGATGTCCTGGCGTACCGAGTTCAGCACTCGGCTGAGCAGTTCCATGCGGTTGTCGGTGGCGCTGTGGTCGCTGCTGTCGCTAAAGTCCCCGCTCAGCAATCGCTGCTTGAGGGCGTTGCCCGAGGTGAACGCCGCTTCGGTGAAGGTATCCAACAGCAGGTTGATCTGGGCCTCGGTGGCGTAGACGGTCAGGTATTTGTCCAGAACCGACTGTTGCAACAAGGACAGCTCAACCAGCCGGGCCTGCATCAGCGGGTGCAGGTGTTGCTGTTGCAGGGCATCATTGACGATCACCTGCTCCTGGCGGGCATACTCCTGCATAAACAGCAGTTGGTTATAGGCTTGAATGCCTTCGCGGACGATGCGGCTTTCTACGTCGACCGGCAGGGATTCCACCAGCCGCAGGCTGCCCATCTGCCAGTCGTTGACCAGCGTCAGCCATTCCCAGATGGTATCCCGCCCCTGAGCCGGGTCCGGCAGGCTGCCGATCAACATCTCCAGCTCTTCGAGGTGCAGGGACAAATCGCCACTGCTGGTTTCAAACAGGGTGCTGAAGGCGGGGTCGCCGAGTCGGGTTCTGGCCAGTTGGGCGTCGGACAACAGGGTGGCCATGTGGGTGACCGAAGGAGCCAGAATCAGCTGCTGACGCAATTGATCCATGGTGCACATGCCCAGTTGAAAATCGGAGATCAGCTGATAGCGCTCGTCAATCTGCTTTAAGTCCTGCAGCTCTTGGTATTGCCACAGTAGGTAACGGCCAAAGATGATGGAGCAGAACAGCACCGGTATGGCCACCAACAGGCGGATTTTCGCACGCAAAGACAGACTGACGGCCATGAGCATCCCTTCTCAAGCAGCAAAAGTCGAAGAACTTTCTATACTGTTAGCTAAAGCCTAGCAACTAATCTCAATTTTGCTGCTCAAGGATGGGCGTTGATGAAAACACCTTGGACAATTGGTGGCCGGAGGCTGCTGCTGGTATTGGCACTGATGTGGCCAGGCGTTGGCCTGTGTGGCGATTATGTGCTGATCACCCTCAATGATGCCATGCCCGCCATCAGCGAAAGCAAGGCCAAAATGTTGTACTTGGGCAAGCTGAGATCCATCGAGGCCTTTGGTAAGGTGGAATTGGTGGACTGGCCCGAGGGCAGCCTGGAAAAACAGACCTTCTACAAATCCTTTCTGAATAAATCCATCCCCCAGATCAACAGCCGCCGGGCGCGGATGGCGTTTTCTGGCAAGGGGCAGCCACCAGACGCCATCAGGGAGGCGTCCTCCGAAGCCATCTTACAGTGGCTGTCTGACCACCCAAGAGGCATCGCCTATGTGGATCGGCAACAGGTGCCCCAGGGGGCGCGGATTATTCTCGATATCGAACAGGGAGTGGGTCGATGAGAGCAGCAAACGTTGTGTTGATGATGGCCTTGGGACTGGTTGCCGGACCGGCCTGGGCGGGCATCGCCTTATGGGATGATTACCTGGTGCTGTCGGGATTTGCCTCGGTGTCGGCGGCCAAGAGCGACAACGCCACGCCGCTGTACATTCACCGTCGCTTCGATGATGACTGGTGCTTCGATTGTGACACCACGGTGGGGTTGCAGCTGGATTCTCAGCTCAGTGACTCGTGGCGGGCGTCGGCACAGGTGGTGAAACGGCCGCAGGATACGTTTTCCGATCCTCAGTTTGAGTGGGGCTATCTGGGCTGGCAGTTGACCGACAATCTTGAGGCTCGAGGTGGCCGGTTGCGACTGCCGCTGTTTGTGGCCTCGGAGTACTACTACGTGGGCAACGCTTACCCCTGGGCTCGGCCCCCCATCGACGTGTACGGCACCATGCTGGGGATCACCGCCTTTAATGGCATCGACCTGTTGTACAACTACAGCCTCGGCGATGAACTGCAGCTGCAGCTGCATCCTTTTTATGGCGGTCATAACCATGAGAATGTGGATTTCGGGCCGTCGACACTGGAGATCGAAACCGAGGTGCAGGCCGGCATCAACCTCAAGCTGCACGGCGCTCGGTTCCTGCTCAATTTCACCTACTTTTATGCCGATTTTGAGGTGGGCGGTGATCCCGACACGCTGGATGTGTTCTCTCTCGGTGGTCGCTATGAGTTTGATCAGTGGGAGCTGTGGGCCGAGTTTGAGCGCGACAAACTGCAGCATGCCGCTTACGTGGCCGCTGCCTGGCACCTGGAGTTGTGGCAGCCTTATGTGATGGTATCCCAGGCCTGGAAGCGACTGGAGTCTACCAGTTACATTGCCGGTGTCCGCTATAACTGGATGCCGAATCTGTCGGTCAACCTGGAGTATCAGCTGGCGGATGCCCGTAATGGCAGTGTTGGCCAGTTTACTCTGCCTCCCCAGGTGATGGGGGAGTCGAGCGAGGCCAACCTGGTGACCCTGATGCTGAGTTACAACTTCTGAACTAACGCCCTGGCTGACACTGCAGCCACTGCGCAGGCGTGGCGATGGCGTCGATGTCGATGTCCCAGGGTTGCGGCGGCAGCGAAGCAACCTGCTGGCATTGGTGAGCCACGCCGATCAGGTGGCGGGGCCGGTTTGGCCCGGCCAGAAAGCGATCGTAGAAACCGCCGCCCATTCCTAACCGGTGTCCCTGTGCATCGAATCCCACCAGCGGCATCAGCATCACCTCCAGCTGATGTTTCAACACCAGTTCGCTTTGGTTCCAGTAGGGCTCGGCGATGCCAAAATGATTGGGTTTGAGTCGAGTGTCGGGGGCGTAGCGCTGAAACAGCATTCGCTCCCGGCAAAACGGGTGCATCACCGGCAGTGCCAGGGTTTTCCCCTGTTGCCATAACTTTTGGGTCAGAAGCTGCAGATCGGGTTCGCCGTCCTGGGGCAGGTACAGGGCGATAACCCGGGCGTGTTGAATCTGTGGCTGCTGACTCAGTCGCTGGCACAGTTGCTCCGCGGCGAGCCGCTGCTGGGATTGAGTCAGGGCCCTGCGGGCCTGGCGCAGCTGTTTCCTGAGCGTCTGTCGGGGATCAGTACAAGTCATGATTCAGGGATCGATGGAATCGAGGGTGAGGTTACCCTACCGCAAAACCGGAGCAGGAAGAAGGCGAGTACCGAGAGATGGTGCTCCCCGTTGATGCCGCTGTAAGGTGTAAGCCCGTGAACCGTAGGTTCAGGGCGGAATCGCTGTCATCACCGTAGGCTTCTCGGTACGTGCCGAGCCTGCACAATAGTAACGAGCAGTGACCCCTTGGATCTTAAGCATCGGCCAGGGACATAACCTACTGGCGAACATCACAGGGAGCTCAGTATCTGTAGAGCATTCTAGCTGGCGGTACCTGAATCCAGCCTTAGCCGCCGAGTGGACGGGGATGGCGGACGCCGATTGTGGCAGAGGCACCATTGCACTTAGCCTGTGCAATTACTTGAAGCCGCATGGGCGTGAGTTTCCCCGTAGATGCCGCTGTCAGGCGTAAGCCCATGAACCGTAGGTTCAGGGCGGAATCGCTGTCATCACCGTAGGCTTCTCGGTTCTGGCCGAGCCTGCACAATAGCAACGAGCAGTGACCCCTTGGTTTGTAAGCATCGGCCAGGGACATAACCTACTGGCGAACACCACAGGGAGCTCAATAAGTGTAGAGCCAAAACCCTTACGGCGCCTTAACCCTACGTCTTCAGTCTATTGTGGCTCGGAGTCGGACTCAACCGATTTCGGTCGCTCCTTTGCGCGATCGCACAAAGCCTGTGCAATTGTTTTCTCAAGTGCTTGAATTCGCTTCGATGTTAGTTGTTGCTGTTCATCGGCACGGGTCTGGTAGGCGAGCAATTCATGGGTCAGGTTCAGGGCCGCCATTACCGCCAGCTGATCGATGGTCAGCAGGGCGTTGCGTTGTTTCAGCTCCATGAAACGACGATTCAGCAGTTGGCTGACGTGTTGAAGGGTGGCCTCTTCTCCCGGTGGGCAGGCGATGGTGTATACCCGTTCAAGTAACGTAATTTCAATGGTGTTGGAGCTCATTCTGGTTCCCGGTAACCTGGCTGGTTGCCGACTGTATATCGGCGTGACGAATTGTTCAATGCCGAAGGCGTGTCATGGGCTCAATGGCATTGATATTGCTAGATTAGCACAGATAGTGGCGGCTGCGTGGATTGTGGAATCCGGTTTCTGCCCAGTGGCATTGTCATGGCGTCGGGCGGCGGCGGGGACTGACGTGGATTCGGCGACGATCTCGGCCTGGCGGTAAGGGCGAAGATATGGAGCGTTGCAGTTGCCCGTGATAGCATGAGCTCACTTCTAATGCGGGAATTAAACTCATGAAATGTAACTCACCTTTGTTGATGAATAAGCTGGAAGCGGCGCTGAACAAGTCAGACCTGACTATGTTGCCCAGTGAGTTCCACGGCCTGATGACGGGCCTGGTCTGTGGCGGCATTCGCCTGGACAAGCGAGGGTGGCAGAAGAGTTTCCTGGAGCTGGCCAATGATGGCCAGCCATTCAGCGGCGAACTTGAGCAGGTGATGAAAGACGTTTATCGCTGCATCGATAACGGCTTGTCCGAAGATCCGGAAGTGCCGTTCCAGCCACTGCTGCCCGATGAAGACGAAGCCCTGTCGGAGCGGCTGGAAGCATTGATTGAGTGGATTCAGAGCTTCTTCCTTGGGTTGGCCCGGCTGCAGCCGTCCTTCAATACCGTTAAGGGGGAGCTGGGCGAGATGCTGGGTGACTTGCGTGAGATCACTCAGGTCGAGTTTGACGTCGAAGACAACCAGGAGAATGCCGAGGGCTTTTCGGTGTTGGTGGATCACGTCGTCGATACCTGCTGGAAATGCCTGCTGGAGTTCGGCACCCTGCCCGGTGATAAAACCCTGCATTGATAACGACAACTATGGAATAGGAATTCAGGCCCATGGAAATCAAGGATTTCGTTGCTCATAGGCAACAGTTGCTTCAGGCCCTACCTCAAGGCAGCGTGGCGTTGCTGTTTGCGGCCCAGGAGCGCACTCGCTCTAACGACACCGAGTATCACTTTCGCCAGAACAGCGACTTTTTCTACCTGACTGGCTTCAATGAGCCGGATGCGGTGTTGATGTTGCGTCCGGGCCAGAGTCCGGAGTCGGTGCTGTTTGTTCGTCCCACCGACAAGATGGCGGAGATCTGGCACGGTCGGCGTCTCGGCGTCGATGCCGCTCCCGGAGAACTGGCGGTGGATCAAGCCTATGACATCGGTCAGTTGGCGGAGTTGCTGCCGGATCTGGTTAATGGCAGTGACACATTGGGCTACTTGCCGGGACAGTGTGCCCGCGGTGACGCCGTGGTGGCCGAGTTGCTGACGACGCTGCGCGGCGGTAGCCGGCGCGGTCTCAAATCGCCGTCGCAGATGCTGGATCTGCGTCCGCAATTGCACGAGATGCGTCTGCATAAGTCGAAGGCGGAAGTAGCGGTGATGGCCCAGGCCGGTGAGATCAGTGCCAAGGCGCATATTCGGGCGATGCAGTCCTGCCGTCCCGGCATGTTCGAATATCAACTGGAGGCGGAAATCGCCCATCACTGCGCCATGCTGGGGGCCCGTTTTATGGCCTACAACACCATTGTTGGCAGTGGCGACAACGCCTGCATTTTGCATTACACCGAAAATGAAGCCCCCATGGGCGACGGTGAGCTGGTGTTGATCGATGCCGGCTGCGAGTATCAGGGCTATGCGGCCGACATTACCCGAACCTTCCCCGCCAATGGCCGTTTCAGCGACGACCAGAAAGCGCTGTACAGCCTGGTGCTGGAAGCGGAGAAAGCCGCTATCGAGATGATCAAGCCCGGGGTCTCCATCAAGGAGGCTAACCACAGGGTGTTGCAGATCATGGTGGGTGGCCTGGTGGCGCTGGGGATCATGGAGGGCGACGTCGATACCCTGATTGCCGACGAAGCCTACAAAGCGTATTACATGCATGGCCTGGGCCATTGGATTGGCATCGATGTTCATGATGTGGGTGACTACCACAGTCCGGATCGCAGCCGTCCGCTGGAGCCGGGTATGGTACTGACCATTGAGCCGGGTCTGTACATTGGCCCCGATGCCGAAGTCGATCCCCGCTGGCGAGGCATCGGCATTCGAGTGGAAGACGATGTACTGGTGACCGAGGACGGTCATCGAGTGTTGACCGCTTCGGTGGCCAAAGAGATTGACGAGATTGAGGCCATCATGGCCATGTAAAGGCTGCGGCGGTCGTTGGCCGCCGTGGACGCACTCTACGGACAGTATGTGATGCAACAGGTTGATATTGCAATTGTGGGTGGCGGCATGGCCGGCACGACGCTGGCGTTGGCTCTGGCGCAGCAGGAGTTCAGCCCTGCCGGCGAGGCGCCGCGTCGCTGGCGGGTGGCACTGATTGAAGCCAGGCCAGTCAGTGACACTGACCACCCGGGTTTCGACAGCCGCGCCATTGCCCTGGCCCACGGGTCGGTGCAGCACTACCAGCAACTGGGGCTGTGGCCCTTGCTGGCCGGTGGCGCGGCGGCCATCGACCGCATTCATGTCAGCGATCGTGGTCACTGGGGCCAGGTACGGATGAGCGCCGCCGAACAGGGGGTGGATGCCCTCGGTCAGGTGGTGGAGCTGGAGCGGGTGGGGCCGGTGCTGCACCGGGCGTTGGCCGACACCGAGGTGCAGCTGTATTGTCCGGATCAGCTGGCGTCGATGAGCCAGCATCGGGACTACTGCGAACTGAGTCTGACCTCGGGCCAGACTCTGAAGGCGGGGCTGGTGGTGGCCGCCGACGGTGGCACGTCACGGGTTCGCCAGCATCTGAACTTGCCACTGCAGCGCAGCGACTATGAGCAGGTGGCGGTGATCGCCAACGTGCGCATGGCCAACGTTGGTTCGACCGCGTTTGAGCGCTTTACCGATGAAGGCCCGCTGGCGCTGCTGCCCATGAGCGACGGCCGTTACTCGCTGGTGTGGGTGCGCAGTCAGCCGCAGGCTGAGCGCATTTTGCAGCTGAGTGATGCGGCCTTTGCCGCCGAGTTGCAGCGTGCCTTTGGTTTCCGGCTGGGAGCGGTGGAGCAGGTGGGCAAACGCGCCAGCTACCCACTGGCCCTGCAGCGGGTCAGCAAGCCGGTGCATCACCGGGTCGTGCTTATCGGCAACGCCGCGCAAACTCTTCACCCCATCGCCGGCCAGGGCTTCAACCTGGGCCTGCGCGATGTCATGACCCTGTCTCAACGACTGCAGCTGAGCCTGCAGCAGCAAGCAGATCCCGGCGCCTTCTCGGTACTGGATGACTACTGGTGCGCCCGTCAGGCCGACGTGGAACGTACCGTCAGCCTCACCAATGGCCTGGTGAAGCTGTTCTCTAACAACAACCCTGTGCTGCAGGTGGGTCGCAATCTGGGGCTGATGGCCATGGATTGGATGCCTACCCTGGCGCAGGGACTGGTGTCCCAGACCATGGGGCAAGGTTCGTCAGTAAGGAAAGCACAATGGTAATGGCTCAGTCGGTACAGGTCGCAATTGTCGGGGGAGGCATGGTGGGCATGGCCACGGCGCTGGGGTTGGCTCGAGCCGGTATTTCGGTGGCGGTGATCGACCGCGCCAAGCCGGAGGCGGCCAGCGGCCCCTATGACGTTCGGGTTAGCGCCATCAACCGTGCCAGCGAGTTGTATCTGCGCCGGCTCGGCGCCTGGCAGCGAATGCCGGCGCAGCGGTTGTCGGCCTACACCGGCATGAAGGTGTGGGACAAAGACAGCATCGGCAACATCGAGTTTGATGCCGCCGATTACCAGCAGCCGGATCTGGGCCACATCATCGAAAACCGGGTGATTGCCCATGCCCTGTGGCAGCAGGCGGAGCACGACGCCAACATCAGTTGCTTCTTCGGTGCGCCGCAGTCGGTGGCCTTTGGTGAGCACGAGGCCTGGATCACTCTGGCGGATGGCGGCATGCTCAGTGCCCGGCTGTTGGTGGCCGCCGACGGCGCCAACTCCTGGTTGCGACAGCAACTCAATGTCCCCCTGAGCTTCCGCGACTACGGTCACCATGGTCTGGTGGCCACGGTACAGTGCAGCCGCCCTCATGAAGGCATCGCCCGCCAGGTGTTCCTGCCACAGGGACCGCTGGCGTTGTTGCCGTTGCCGAATCCCAACCAGTGTTCCATCGTCTGGTCTCTGCCGCCGGAGCAGGCACAGGAGTTGACCGAATGCGATGCCGAGGCATTTTGTCAGCGCATCACCCTGGCCAGTGAGGCGGCACTGGGTAAGGTGGAGGTGGTCAGTGATCGTCTCGCCATTCCGCTGACCATGCGTTATGCCCGCGACTTTGTGTTGCCACGGCTGGCGCTGGTGGGCGACGCCGCCCACACCATTCACCCGCTGGCGGGGCAGGGCGTCAACCTGGGGCTGGCCGACAGTGAGCATTTGGTGAGCGTGATCAACGACGCCGCCGCCAAAGGACGCGATATTGGAGACCTGAAGTTGCTGCAGCGCTACGCTCGGCCCCGCAAGGCGGCGGCTCAGGAGATGATCGCCGCCATGTCCGGATTCAAGTGGCTGTTCGCAGGACAAGATCCTGTTAAAAAGGGCGTTCGCGATATTGGATTGGCGCTGGTTAACCGAATTCCTGGATTAAAGCGGAAGTTTATTGAGCAAGCCCTAGGGGTTGCCACCACCAACTTACGGTGAAATTGTATACAAACCAGAAGGGTTGGGTATAATGCGCCCAACCCCTAAAATAGACCCTGATCACAAAAGGGCAAAAAGCCAGACAAGGAACACAGATGGCGAATCAAACCGTACTCTACGCTAAGCACCTGGAGTCCAATGCCAAGATGGTGGATTTCCACGGTTGGGAGATGCCGATCAACTACGGCTCCCAGGTTGAAGAACATCATCAGGTACGCACCGACGCCGGCATGTTTGATGTGTCCCACATGACCGTGGTCGACATCACCGGTGACCAGGCTAAACCCTTCCTGCGTAAACTGCTGGCCAACGATGTGGCCAAACTGACGGTGGCGGGCAAGGCCCTTTATGGCGGCATGCTCAACGACCAGGGTGGGGTCATCGACGATCTCATTACCTATTATCTGAGCGACACCCATTACCGAATGGTGGTGAACTCCGCCACCCGGGAAAAAGATCTGGAGTGGATCGGTCGTCAGGCGGCCGACTTCGAGGTGACGGTGTCTGAGCTGCCGGACTTGGCGATGATCGCCGTGCAGGGTCCGAAGGCCATCGAACGCACCGCTTTGGTATTGTCTGCCGAACAACAGGCGATGGTGGCGGGGATGAAGCCCTTCTTTGGCGTACAGGCCGGCGATCTTTTCCTGGCGACCACCGGTTACACCGGCGAGGCGGGTTACGAGATCATGGTTCCTTCAGCGCAGGCGGCGGATCTGTGGGAACAACTGCTGCAGGCTGGCGTCAAACCCGCAGGCCTGGGTGCCAGAGACACACTGCGACTGGAAGCGGGCATGAACCTGTATGGTCAGGACATGGACGAAAGCGTAAATCCACTGGCGGCCAATATGGGTTGGACGGTGGCCTGGGAACCCCAGGAACGTGATTTTATTGGCCGTGATGCGCTGGCGGGCATCAAGGCTCAGGGAACCGATAAGCTGGTTGGCCTGGTGATGACCGACAAGGGGGTGCTTCGCAGCGGCCTTAAGGTGTTCTTTACCGATGCCGACGGCGTTGAGCAGCAGGGGATCATTACCTCTGGCAGTTTCTCTCCGACTCTGGGGTACTCCATCGCCATGGCGCGGGTGCCTCGCAGTGTCGGTGAACAGGTCGAAGTGGAGATGCGTAAAAAGCGGGTAACGGTTCGCGTGATCAAGCCCAGCTTCGTACGTAATGGAAAACAAGCGTTTTAAGACACATTGATGGGGAAACACAACAATGAGCAATATTCCATCTGAACTCAAGTACACCAACTCCCACGAGTGGGTGCGTGCTGAGGGCGACAACGAGTACACCATCGGCATTACCGAGCACGCTCAGGAGCTGCTGGGTGACATGGTGTTTGTGGACCTGCCGGATGTGGGTGACGACGTGAATGCCGGTGAAGACTGTGCCGTGGCAGAGTCGGTAAAAGCGGCGTCCGACGTCTACTCGCCATTGACCGGTGAAGTGGTGGCCATTAACGAAGAGCTGGAAGACGCCCCCGAGCAGGTCAACAGCGATCCGTTTGGCGACGGTTGGTTGTTCCGGGTGAAAATCACCGACGAGTCTGAGCTGGCCGGTCTGCTGGACGCAGAAGCCTACCAGACCGTGATCGACGACGAATAAACAACAATAAAAAAAGCCCCCGCAGAGGGGCTTTTGTCTTCTTATCTGTGCCGCGACCCTACCACGCTGGCAGAACAAGGATTTTGGATAATGAGCGAGCAGCAGTCTCTGTCCCATCTGTTTAACGGGGACGAATTTCTCCCCCGTCATATCGGCCCCACCGACACCCAGCGCCATGAGATGCTGGCGGCCATCGGTGCTGACAACCTGGAGCACCTGACCGCCCAGATTGTCCCGGAAGGGATTCGCCTGCCTGGCCTGATGGGCATTGGTGAGCCACAGCGCGAAGTGGACGCGCTGGCGACCCTCAAAGGTTTTGCCGAACAGAACCAGGTGTATACCTCCTACATCGGCATGGGTTACTACAACACCCACGTGCCGTACGTGATTCAACGCAACGTGTTGGAAAACCCGGGCTGGTACACCGCCTACACCCCCTATCAACCGGAAATTGCTCAGGGTCGCCTGGAAGCGATCCTGAATTTCCAGCAGCTGACCATGGACCTGACCGGCCTGGATCTGGCGTCCGCCTCGCTGCTGGATGAGGGCACCGCCGCCGCCGAAGCCATGGCGCTGGCCAAACGGGTGTCGAAGAATAAGAAGTGCAACCTGTTCTACATTGCCGACAACGTGTTCCCGCAAACCATCGATGTGGTGGTGACCCGGGCTAAGCACCTGGGCATCGAGGTGCTGGTAGGCCCGGCGGCGAACGCGGCAGAGCACGACATCTTCGGGGTGCTGCTGCAGTACCCGGATCGCCATGGCCAGGTCACCGACTTCAGCCAACTGGCGGCGGACGTGAAAGCCAACAAAGGCATCGTCTGTGTGGCCTCGGATCTGCTGGCGCTGGTGAAACTGACCGCCCCGGCCAAGCTGGGGGCCGATGTGGTGCTGGGCAGTGCCCAGCGCTTCGGGGTGCCGATGGGCTATGGCGGCCCGCACGCCGCTTTTTTTGCCACCCGTGACGCTTACAAGCGTTCCATGCCGGGTCGCATCATCGGTGTCTCCAAAGACAGCCGCGGCAAGCCGGCCTTGCGGATGGCGATGCAGACTCGAGAACAGCACATTCGTCGTGAGAAGGCCAACTCCAACATCTGTACCGCTCAGGTGCTGCTGGCCAACATGGCTTCCTTCTACGCCGTTTATCATGGCCCCGACGGCTTGAAGCGCATTGCCGAGCGGACCCACCGTTTGACCACGGTGCTGGCCCATGGCCTCAAACAGGCCGACGTGTCGCTGATTAACGACAACTGGTTCGATACTCTGAGCTTTGAGGTTGACGATGCCGAGGCCTTGTTGGCCCGCGCCGATGCCGCTCGTATCAACCTGCGCCACGACGGTGAAGGCCGTTTCGGTGTCAGCCTGGATGAGACCACCACTACGGCGGCACTGCAGGTGTTGTACGCGGTGATCACCGGCAACGACACCAAGCTGGACGCTGACGCCATCGACGCCGAGACGGCCACGCCGTTGTCGCCACAGCTGGTGCGGGTGGATGAAATTCTGTCCCATGAGGTGTTTAACGCCTACCACAGCGAAACCGAGATGCTGCGATACATTCGTCGCCTCGAGGGCAAGGATCTGGCCCTGAACCACAGCATGATCTCGCTGGGTTCCTGCACCATGAAACTGAACGCCACCGCCGAGATGCTGCCCATCAGCTGGCCGGAGTTTGCCAACCTGCATCCCTTCTGCCCGCAAACACAGGCCAAGGGTTACCGCGCCCTGGTGGATACCCTGGCGGACTGGCTGGTGAAGGTGACCGGTTACGACGCCATGTGCATGCAACCTAACTCCGGCGCCTCCGGTGAATACGCCGGCCTGCTGGCGATCAAGGAGTATCAGGAGTCTCTGGGTCAGAGCCATCGTGACATCTGCCTGATCCCCAGCTCTGCCCACGGAACCAACCCGGCATCGGCGATGCTGGCCAGCCTGAAAGTGGTGGTGGTGGCGTGCGACAGCAAGGGCAACGTCGATATGGACGATCTCAAGGCCAAGGCCGAAGAGCATGCCGAGCGGCTGTCCTGCATCATGATCACCTACCCTTCTACCCACGGGGTGTACGAGGAGACGGTGCGCGAGATCTGCGACATCATTCACCACCACGGTGGCCAGGTGTATCTGGACGGCGCCAACATGAACGCCCAGGTGGGCATTACCGCTCCCGGCTTCATCGGCGCCGACGTGTCGCACCTGAACCTGCACAAGACCTTTGCCATTCCCCACGGTGGCGGTGGCCCAGGCATGGGCCCCATCGGTGTGAAAGCGCACCTGGCCCCCTTTGTGGCCGGTCATAGCATTGTCAAAACCGGGCTGGTGTCTCAGGATAACGGTGCGGTCAGTTCTGCCCAGTACGGCTCGGCCAGCATTCTGGCCATCAGCTGGATGTACATCGCCATGCTGGGGGATCGCGGCCTGGCAGAATCCACCCAGGTGGCGATGTTGTCCGGTAACTACCTGGCCAACAAACTGGGCGAGCACTATCCGGTGCTGTATACCGGTCGCAACGATCGGGTGGCCCATGAGTGCATCATCGACCTGAGGCCGCTGAAAGAGGCCAGTGGTGTAACCGAGATGGACGTGGCCAAGCGATTGATGGACTACGGCTTCCACGCGCCGACCATGAGTTTCCCGGTGGCGGGGACTCTGATGGTAGAGCCGACCGAGTCGGAGTCCAAGGTGGAGCTGGATCGTTTTGTCGAAGCGATGGTCAGCATTCGCAATGAGATCGACAAGGTGCAGTCCGGAGCGTGGCCGGCGGATAACAACCCGCTGCGCAACGCACCCCATACTCAGGCCGACATCATGGACCCGGGGTTCGATGACCGACCTTACAGTCGTGAGCTGGCGGCTTTCCCGACCCAGGCCACCCGCGACAATAAGTTCTGGCCGACGGTGAATCGCATCGACGACGTGTTCGGTGATCGCAACCTGTTCTGTGCCTGTGTGCCCATCGACGCTTATCAAGACTAGAGGCGTCGATTCACAGACGGCGTATAAAGCGAGCCTGCGGGCTCGCTTTTTTTGTGCCTGCCGACACAACTGCGGTGATGGCCATGGAGAGATGGGGCGGGATTTCGCTACTATGAAACCGATTCCGATCGGGGAGCTGGGATAACCATGAACAAGCACGGCAAATACGATGCCTATCAGATGATCATCTTCGATGCGCTGGCGTCGACGGGCAGCTTTACGCTGGCAGCAGAGCGGCTGGAAGTGTCGATCTCTCACGTCAGCAAGCAGGTCAAGGATCTCGAGCAGCGCCTGGGAGTGAAGCTGGTTAAGGTCACGCCCCGGCAGTTGACGTTGACCCGTGAAGGGGCGTTGTTTGCCGAGTCTTGTCAGCGAATGATCGCGGTGATGGATCAGGCCACCGAACAGGTGCTTGACTCAAAAGAGGCGATTGCCGGCGGGGTGCGCATTGCCATGTCCCACTCGTTGGGGGCCCGTTATATGGTGCCTATTGCCCAGGCGCTGCAGGCGCGCTATCCGGGACTGGCGCTGGAGGTGACTCTGGGGGATTGCCGCGTCGATATGCTGGAGGACGACGTGGATCTGTGGTTTACCACCAGCAAGCAGATCAGTCCTGGCTACATCGCCCAGCGCTTGTACGATGTGGACTTTGTGTTGCTGGCGTCCACGGCCTATCTGCAGCGTCATGGTGCGCCCAGCCATCCAGACCAGCTGAGTCAGCACAACTGCATCATTTATCGCAGCAAGACCCGGGACTATCACAACTGGTCGTTTTGCCGCGACGGCCAACACCTGGATGTGGCGGTGTCGGGGAACTTTGTCATCGACAGTGCCGAAACGGTGCTGGATGCGGTGAGTTCGGGCCTGGGCATCGGCTACATCGCCGATTACCTGTTGCCCAAACATGCCGGGGCCGAGCCACTGGTGCCACTGCTCAAGGAGTGGCGCACCGACCTGACCATGCCGGTGTACGCGGTCTACCCGTCCCGCAAGGCACTGCCGAAGCGCTTCAAGGTGGTGATCGAGGCGGTCAGGGAATCTCTGAATCACCCGCCAGGCCGTTGAGGCAAGTCGAGTGCACGCGGGAGCCTGAGGGCTCCTTTTTTGTTGTTTCTCAGCAGGAAAAACAGCTTTTCCATCTGGCTCTGTGTGGCCCTGGTGACCGACGCTAAGATGAAGCCGTTGATTCGCCGGCGAGGAGGGTTCCTCCTCGACCAAGGAGACCGCACAGAGGTCGTCAGATGACCAAGAGGGCTGTTATGACTGTTGTAAACAAAGATGAAAAAACCCAGGGCATTCGTCAGTACCACATCGGTATGGTTGATGGTGATGTGGCCGAGTATGTGCTGCTGCCGGGTGACCCCTTCCGTACCGATATCATTGCCAAATACCTGGACGATGCCGAGTTGGTGGCTCACAAGCGCGAGCACAAAACCTACACCGGCTTCTATAAGGGGGTTCGCATCTCTGTGACCTCCACCGGCATGGGCTGCCCCTCTACCGCCATCGCGGCGGAGGAGCTGGCCAACATCGGGGCCAAGGTCTTTATCCGTCTGGGCAGTTGTGCGGCCCTTCAGGATGAGATCGACATCGGCGATCTGGTGGTGACTACCGGCGCGATGAAAAATGAAGGCACCTCCAAATTCTACGTACCGGATAACTTCCCGGCCATCGCCGATCTGGAGGTGACCTCGGAGCTGATCTCGGTGGCCAAGGAGTACTGCACCGATAAAAGCGCCAAGGTGCACTGGGGCATCACCTCTACCGACGACTCTTTCTATGGTGAAAGTCCGGAGTGGATTCAGAAATTGATCGATCTGGGGCTGAAAAACATCGAGATGGAATCCTCGGCGCTGTTTACCGTCTGTCATCGACGCGGCCTTAGAGGCGCAACCATCTGTGCGGCGGCGGCCAATCATAAGCGCGGAGAAAACCTGTGGGGTAAGCGCAACCTGCCGCTGGAGGAGGGGATCGAGCTGGAGACCCAGATCGCATTGGAAACCCTGTATCGCCTGCATCAGGGTGGCTTGACGCTGTAATGACTTAGGAGTGCGTTGTCCGGGGCTTGTGCGGCCTTGAGGCAACCCGCTCTCTCCCGCAATTAAGGAGACCCAGTATGAGTGTTGAGTTGATGGGCTACCTGGGATCGGCGCTGATCACCGTGTCACTGCTTTCGGCCAACGTGTACTTCCTGCGGACCTTTAACTCGCTGGGGTGTTTGATCATGGCCGGATACGGGCTGGCCATCGAGGCCTATCCGGTGACCTTGATGAACGGCGCCTGTGTGCTGATCAATCTGGCGCAGATGCTCAAGGCTCGCCGCCATCACCGGCGCTGATGGCGACTTAGGGTTAGAACTCCCGGTTCATTTGTATCAGACAATTGAGCAGCGCCTGCTGCTGTGTCGTATCCAGCCCGGAGGTAATTTGCTGGGTCAGGTCATGATGAAGCGCGTCGTGATTTTGGTATATCTGCTGACCTTTTTCGGTGAGCTCCACCAGAATAGAGCGACGATCCGTGTCGTGGGGTCGTCGCCTAACCAGGTCCGCTTTTACCATGTTATCGACCTGTACCGTCATGGTGCCGGTGGTGACTGACATCTTCATGGCCAGCTCTTTCATCCGCATCGCTCCGTGAATCCCCAGCAGTTCTACGGCGTGGACATGGGCCAAAGTGACGCCAATCTCCTTGACCACGCTGTGTTCCCATGAGGAGAGCTTTTCGTAAAATTCGATAATGGCATGATTGAGTTGGTCAAGATGGGGCATTGAATCTCTCTGCTGTTTAATTAAAACAGGTAGCTGGAGTAGAGAGTGTACACACCGAACCCGATAGTCAACACCCCCACGCTGCGCATAATGGCGGGTTCAATCCAAGGCTTTTGTAATTTTCGCATGGCGCTGGTGGCTCGAAAGATGGCAAAAATCACCGCGGCCATGCTGATGCCAGTACCCACGGCGTAGATGAAAAATACCGCCACGGAGTTGGCGGTGTTGGCAGCGGTCAGGGAGTAGGAGTACATCATGGCAACCGTGGGGCAGGGGACGATCATGTTGACGAAGCCGATGGATGCCAGTCCAAATGCGGTGGCCTTTTTCAAACTCTTGGGTTTGCCATGGCTGTGGCAATGCCCGTGGTCATGGCTGTGCCCATGACAATGTCCATGGTCATGGTCGTGGTCATGAGAATGCAGCAAATGGGGGCGCCAGAGTAGGATGGCCCCTAGGGCAATGATGATGATAGCGGTGACAATATCAGTGATATGAAGCACTTGTTCCGGCAGCCCGGAGGACAATAAACCCAGAGCCAAACCAATGGCCAGGCAGCCCAGAGTCGTGCCCACAATGAAGGCAGCGGTCAGGTTGGAGACGTGTTTGCCATCCTTGCTGCCGGCGACGAAGGGAGCCAGTACTAACCAGGAGTGACCGCAGGGGTTAACTCCATGCACCAGGCCAAGCACCAGACTGGATTGCAGCGCGACGTAAAACAGGGTGTCGAATTCCATTAGAAAACCTACTTTGTTTGAATTTCAAAGTAATGTAATGTCAAATTGTTTGAGCATCAAGATAAATGTGCTCGCCGCAGCCAAGGGCTGGCGAAGTCAAACACCTGGGTGTCGGCGCTGGAGGGGACCGGGGGGGAATATCGAACCGGGGTCGATAAGCGAGCCGCTTCTGGGCTAGAATGGCCGCCCCATCCTCAAGCCTCAATAAGAGTGTGAATGACTGAACTGGATCCGCGTTACCGCATCATGCGCGCCGCCGATGACGCGCACTTTCACACTTGCTTCTATTGCGGCTGCATCGCCACCGACTCGGATTTCGCGCCGCCCCGCGACCATTGGTATGCCTTTGCGGATCATCAGCAGGCCGCCGATAACCTGCAGGTGCCGGCCTGCAAGGAGTGCCTGACTCTGCTGAAAGGCTGCACCATGGGATTGCTGCTGCAGCGCCGGGATGTGGTGCAGGCCAAGTTGGCCAACAAATATAAGCAGGCCATTAATGTCTATCTGCGCTGGAATCAGGATGAGGTGGCCCAGCTGGATCGTTCACTCAGTCACAGCATTGCCGCCGGCCTGACTCTGGGTGAAGAGGCCCATCGTCGCAGCCAATACCCTGGCTATGCCTACGAGTTGGAAGGCAGCCGTATCGAAGTGACTCAGCTTCAGCCACAACCGGTGCGGGTGTTTGGAGAGCGTTTTGATAGCCTCAAGGCCGCGCTGGTGTACGCCAGCCGTACTTACGGCATCAAGCAGGGGCAACTGGCCGAAGCGCTGGCTAAGCACAACCACAACCTGGATGCGGCGATTCTGGCGTTTCAGCAGCAGCAGAAACAGCAATTGTCGGAGCGGGAGCTCAACCGTCATTGTGCCGCTTTTGCCAAACAGCATGGTCAGTCCCGTCGTTATGTGGTCAATGCGGTGCACCGCTACCTGGATCGGGACGAGACTCTGACGGTGGCCGAGGCACTGGATAAGCTGTATCAGGAGCGAATTCAGCATTTTCTGAAATCACCCTGAGTCAGCGTTAGCCATTGTGGCTGCGTTAAGCCGCCCTTTTTGTCGCCGGCATGCGGATGAGCGTCTATGTGGCTATCCGCCCGTTGCGGATTTCAGCCGAATTTCCCACCGTTCAAGTCGCTTGATGTAAGCGTTTGTCAGGGCGTTTGTCAGCCTGTGTCAGCGCCCTGCAGAGGTGGCCCAGGATCACATTTTTGCTGCCCCCATTTCTCCTAACCTTGCGCCTTTGTTTTTCGTGTCGCGCAAGCTAAGGGGTAAAAGTGTCCATCAGAGAACGAGTGGAGAATCAAAAAGCGTTGTTGTCGCTCTCGCGGTCACTGAACCGAAAACACCGGGGGCTGAAACGCCGGTTTCGGGTCGCTTCGACCCTGGTCTGGAGTAACCTGCATGCGCGGGACATCGCCCGGGTTACCCGGGTTCTGGATGCCGAGTGTCTGAAACCGGTGTTGCAGATTAACCCCAGAGTCGTGCGCAAGCCGTTTCGCCCCTATGTGTGCATCGGCTGGGGCAAAGAGCGTCGTATCGACGAGATCAATGGTCACCACCAGTGTCTGCTGCAGCGCTTTGGTTCTCGCGTAGAAGCGATCTATACCGGTCATGGCATCAAGCTACTGGAGGTTCAAGATAACGAGGAGCAGCCCTATGAGGTCTATCTGGATCAGGGGCTGAACAAGGAGGGTGGCCTGGGACTGAGCCTGAAAAACAGCTTGGGGCAACGGGTGTTCACCATCAGTTTCAGCCTGTCCGAACGCGATGGCGGTGTCATGTACATCGGGGCCGTTCAGGGGCCCACCAACCGGGTTGAGAATCGTGAGCAGGTGATTCGGGCATTGACCAAGGGAATGCACGGTCTAAGACCCAAATCGCTGGTGGTCGAGCTGGCGTTGATGCTGGCGCGGCAACTGGGGCTGGCGAAGGTGTACGCGGTGACCAACAAGGGGCATATCTACCAGTCTCCTCGCTACATTGGCCGCAAGCGCAATGCGGTGCGATTTGATTACGACGCTCAGTGGCTGGAACACAGCGGCGAGCCGGTGAATGAGCACTTCTTTCAACTGCCGCTGATGCCGGTACGAAAGGACACCGCCACTTTGAAACGCAGCAAGCGGCGGTTGTACACCAAACGCTATGAGTGGCTGGATGGCCTGGAGCAGCAGTTTGCCCAGCAACTGCATGAGGTGACACTGCATTGACAAATCGGCCCAGGCGCCGACTCTGGTGAGATTCAAAAAAGGCCGCCGTGTGCGGCCTTTTGGGTATGTGGGTGCTTACTCTTCTGTGGCGTTGAGGTAGTCCAGCGCGGCACAGACCGCCGCCACTTGTGCCTGATTGCACTGCTCGGCAGTGGCTGAGGGGCTGTCCGGGTACACCTCGGTGGTAGTGACAAACGGGGCATCACTGAGTCCGGCGCACAGGCCCAGCTTCTTGGTGGGGTAGTTGATCACCCCCGGTTGTTGCAGGGGGGAACCGATGATGTTGCCCTGATCATCGGCGGGGGCGATGTGGGTTACCTGGCGTACCGCGGCGATCATGGCCGCCTGAAACTCGGGCTCGGGCTTGTCGCTGTCCCCCACCAGGTAGAAGCCATCGGGAATGATCCCTGGCACGTATTCGACCCCATCCCGTGCCGCCAGGGCCGGACGAAACTCCAACTCATCGGTGTCGGTGGTTTCATGGAGATCGATGTGGGCCAGCAATTCGACCTGTAACGACTCAATCAACCGCATCAACGCCGCCGACTCCTGGGCCGGACTGTTTGGGTAGAAGGAACGGTTGGGATCGACCGCATTCGGGTTCCAGCGATTGATGGTTTCATAGCCCCAAGGGCTGATGCACGGAGCAATGATCAGGTTGAAGCGGTCTTGGTAGTCCTGTACCCGCTCGCGAGCAAACGTCAGGGCGCCATGGACACCGCTGGATTCATAGCCATGAACGCCGCCGCTGATAAGGACCGTGGGCTTGTCCTGATGCCAACCTGGGCTTTTCAGGGCCAGCAGCGGGTAGCGTTCTGGATCGTACGACAGGGCTCCGTATTGCAGCAGTTCGAACCGATCGGCCAGGGCCCGAATGGCATTGACCACCTCACTCTGATAACTGCGCTGAATCCGGGTGCTGGCCCGCCAGGCTGCCTTTTCGGCGTCGTTCCACGGGGTGTGGAGCCGCCCAATGGGGTAGGGGCGAGAGTCGATCATGGTTCCCTCTTATGAGTCGGTTGCTTGGCCGACCAGTATAGGCGGGATTGTGCTGGCAGAATACCGCCGCTAGTAAAGGGACTGATCTGGCTGCCTCTGTCGGCGGATTCAGTGGGTCATTGGGGTAAAGGGAGCCCACCGGGGTTCAGTTGCCTCGGTGGGGGAGCATCTAACCGGCCTGACCAAGGGAGTGGAGAATGTGCTGCTCCAGGCTCTTTTGTAACCAGATGGGGGTGGAAACCCGTCCATCCTGATCGTGCTTGAGCCACAGGTAGATGGTCTTTGGGGTCTTAAAGCTGACCAACTCTTCAAACTGGCGCGAGCTCAGTTGAATTGCCTGGATGCCTTTCAGGTCGCGGAAGAAACTGGCGCAAGAACTGAAGGCCAGCAGTGACACGGCGTCAGACTCCAGCAGCGAGTTGGACATGGCCGCCATGTCCGAGGCGATGGAGTCCAGTTTGAAGGGGATGCCCTTGCGCTTACAGTAGAACTTCATCGGCGACTGGCTGTTGGGGTAACAGGAGTTGCCATAGAGGATATGGGGGTAGCTGGCGATCTGCTCCAGGCTGGGGTTGTCCCAGATAGGGTGGCCTTCACGGGCCACCAGGTAGACCTTCTTTGGGGTGGCAATGGCCTTGGACAGGATCCCTTCTCGCTCGGCCGGAGTGAAACTGATCACCGCATCGGCGCGGTTGGAAGCCAGTTCATCCAGGGTGGAGTCATTGAACAGCTTCAGATGAATGCTGTGAGGATCGTTGTTGCTATCGGCGGCGCAGCGCACGCTGTGGATAAGGTTGATGGCCAACTGCGGTGGCGTGATGATGTGCAGGTTATTGTGCTGATCCATCTCCTTGTAGTGACCGATGGCGGCGATCTCTTCGGATTCGCCTAATAACCGGCTGAGGATCGGGTACAGGTTGTCTGCCAGTGGAGTGGGTTCAAAACCGTGCTGCCGACGTATGAACAGCTGATCGGAAAAGGACTGCCTCAGCGCATTGAGACTGCGGCTGATTTTCGATGGTGGCACATCCAGAATGCCGGCCACGGCGATGGAGTTACCGTGTTGGTACACCAGACAGAAGGCGCGAATAACAAACAGGTTGATGTCTTTCAATTTGTCGATATTGACGCTGGTCATGGGTAGTCCTTGGATTCAATCGGCGGCAGCACCACGGAGTTAATGATGAATTGCTCGATGCAGGACAGCAGCCATTCCGGCATCTGCTGTTGCCTTGGGTGGCTGAGCAGGTAATAGTTCGGCACGCCCATGCGCTGGTGCAGCAGGTCAAATTGATCCTGAGGCAGGCGGCGGATGCTGATGTCACTGAGACGATCCATAAATTCGGCGGCGTATTTCTGACCGATAAAGGTCAGCCCACGACTGGTTTCCAGTTGATCAGCCAGTTCGGTGAGGCCACTGACTTTGGTTTCAATATTCAGATGGCGGCCGATGTCGTTGGCGTACACTTCCAGGGGATCAATGCGGTCGTTAAACGCAGGGCAGTCGGTGACAATAAACGGATAATCAATGATCTCTTTTAATTGAGGTTGAATACTGCGCTGCCAGATGGGGTGTTGATGATTACCGACCACAAATAACGCATTGCCTTCGGTAATAAACTGACTGCGCACACCTTCAGCGGTAGAACTCTCGAAACTGATGGCAACATCAATATCCCCATGCTGAATTTCAGAATCAATATGATGAGTGATCGGTTTCACATTAAAAGTAAAATGCTGATTATTCTCATTTGCGCTTGCCTGAAGATACTGTGCCAGTTTAATACACAGGCCAGTAGGGCAGGCGATAACGATCTCTTGTTTCAGGCGATTATTCTCTTCTTGACCGAGGCTGCATGCCTGACCAGCCAACTCCAGCACCCGCTTCATCTCGGGATAGATGCGGGTGGCCATTTCGCTGGGTTCAAAGCCGTACTGTTTGCGATGGAACAGAGGATCGTCCAACGCATGACGTAAGCTATTTAAACAGCGGCTTATTTTAGATGCAGGTACATTCAGTGTCTGAGCCACACTTAGGGAATTAAGTGACTCGTATACAAGTACGAAGACCTGAAAAGAGAAAATGTTGATGTCTCGTAATTTGTCCATCGCCCGGGCTCGCCCTACTTTTTATCGCACTATACGTTATCGAGTGAATCAGGTGTCTGACTGGAATCACAGAACTAGCAAGAATTAATGCAGCAAGTTTATTGTTATTCACTCGAAAACGACTAGGCCGTAGCGATATATACAATTTTATTGATAGTAGTGTCACTTATTCTAATATTTTTGTCGCTTTATAAGTCAGCAATGTAAGCAGTTGAGGCTTTCTCGAACTGCATTAATATCCATTCTACCTCAAATACTCAGACAGAATTGCTGAAAACCGGTTTCATAAATGCAGCCTGTGAAACTGTCTCGCATATTCCAAAGCTGCATCGGTATTACATCATACATTTTGATAACAATTGCGCAATCAGTCAGTTGTGCTGCCTGTTGGTTGTTTTTCAGTGTTTCTGCGTGCTCATCACTGTTTTCTAATACAGTGACTCTGGTCAAATTCAGGGTTTAGCCACTTCAAATAGTATTTCTCCCAGCCACTTAGAGGGCGAATTCCATTTTTGGAGAAATGATGATGAGAATGACAAGAAAAGCACCGTTGGCGTTACTGATTGCATCGGCTTTGATGATGGCCGGTTGCAGCGATGGTGACGATGGCAAGGATGGCGCTCCGGGACAGCCTGGAGATCCGGGCCAGCCGGGAGAGCCGGGCTTGCCTGCAGGCAGCTTTGCCGACACCATTGAATCCGCCGCAGAGATGACCATTACCCTGTTGCCCGAAAACCTGGCCATTGCCGCCGGGCAACCGTTCTCGGTCGCGTTTAGCGTGACTGGAAAAAATGCCAAAGGGGAAGACGTGCCTTTCCTTGGCATGGATAAGGTGGCGCTGTATGTATTGAATCAACAGGCCAACGACGCCGGTGGCGCGCCCAAGCAGTGGGTCAACCACGTGATGGCTAATGAGGCCGGTTATTACATGTATTGCACCCCGGAAGGGAAAACCCTGTCCTGGGGCAATGAGGTCAATGCCTGTACTCTGGTGGAAGATGAAGCCAACCCGGGCACCTACACCGGAACCTGGAGCCACGAAGGGCCGGCGCCGGTGATTCTGGCCTCTGCCAGTGCCGACGATCTGCACCGGGTGTTCATGAGAGCCTACAACGTGGTCAATGCCGCCGGTGTCGGCATCGCCGATAAGATCTTCTCGTCACCGCTGGATTACATTCCGGCCACCGGCGAGTTGGCTCAGTCTGACAAGGACACCGTCAGCAACGCCGCCTGCATTCAGTGCCACGGCGAGCAGGATGGTCGCATTGCCAACATCGAAGCCCACCACAACTATCAGAAAGTGGAAAACTGCGTTGCCTGCCACAACCCGGCACTGAGCGGCGGCCAGGATGATCCGGCCATCGGCTGGAATGCCGACTTTGGTCCCATGGTGCACACCATCCACGGTGGTCATAAGATTCATACCATTCTGGGTAAAGAACTGACTGGCGAAGCCCACGAGATGTTCGGTGAAATCGGATTCCCGTCCGAGCTGAACGAATGTACCGTGTGTCACGATGGCGAGCCAAGCTGGCAGACCAATGTTTACGCCGAAGCCTGCCAGGCCTGTCACATCGACTTCAGAAATGACGACTCGCTGGCGGTGCCCCATGCCGGCATTGACGCCGCGGCGTGCAGTGGTTGTCACACCACCGAATGGATGAGCAGTGCCCATAATGTCGGCGACCGTACCAAGGCGACGGCATCCATTGCCGCCCAGGTCGTCAACGTGGTCTACAGCGAAAACAGCGAAGCGGTGGACGTGGATGGCACCATCGAGATGCAGGACAAGCTGACCGTGACCCTGGCGGTTCAGCAAGATGGCAGCGATGTCGCCGATGGTTTCGATTTCGGGCCTTATGCCAAGTACTCCACCCTGATGGTGGGCAGCGTGGTGGCCGACGGTACCGTCACCAAGAATACCGATGTTGATTTTGCCGGGGCCGCTGCCGCTGCCGGTGAAGTGGAAGCGTCGGCCATTGGTAATCTGAACTTGGATGGGCAAAGCCTGTACCTGGCTTCGCGCTTGTCACTGTGCAGCAAAGACGGTGCCCTGATTGAGTGCTATGAAGGTGGCGATGACACCAAGCCTCAGTATGAAGTGGGTTATGTGGCGGTAACCATGGATACCGCCTACTGGAACCTGGCCAACGCCGATGGCAGCGATGCCCTGGTGTCCCGTTTCAGCCAGCCGGATCGCATCACTGCCGACGAAGCCAAGTGCAACAACTGCCACGATACCCTGGCCAACGCCAAGCACTACGGTAACCTCAAGTTTGACCAGTGCATGAACTGCCACAATGAAACCTGGGGCGGCTCTTATCACGCCGCGGTTGAGTACAAGTCCGACGATGTGGATGCCGATGGCAATCCGGTGTTTAAGACCATCGATGGTCTGAGCTACCACACTCGCGACCTGTTTGCCGTGGCCCACCGTTTCCACACCGGTTTGTGGGACGACAACCGCGGCTTCCCGGCCATCCACCTGGACAGCAGCATGGCGACTCAGGGCTATCCGGATCAGGCCAACAGCTGTGTGGCCTGTCACAAGGATGACACCGCCCTGTTTGCCGCCGACGGTGGTTTGGCGTCCGGCAAGCGTGCCCTGGGCGTGGATCTGAACTTTGATGGCGTCAATGACGGTTACCTGTCGCCTGTCGCCGAAGCGTGCCGAACCTGTCACGCCCACTCCAGCCCAGCGGCGCTGGCGCACTTCAAGAGTAACGGCTCTTACGTAGAGGGTGAGCCTTCTACCAGCGCGGATCTGCCGGTTGAGTCCTGTGGGACTTGTCACGCCGAAGGCAAGACCTACGGTATTGACGTGATGCACGCCGGTGGTGCTCACTAAGACGTTGCATTTCCCTGCAACTGAGTAAAGCGCCTTCGGGCGCTTTTTTTGTGTCTCAGTGGCGGCCGAGCAGCTGCGCGAACGACTCGCTGAAGCGACTGCGGGGGCCGGTACTGGATTGTTCGATGATCATCACCGCCAGGGCGTGTTGCTGGGCGATGGTCAGGGCGTGTTCGGCGTCCAATACCATCAATGCCGTGGCGTAAGCGTCGGCAATGGCGCAGCTGGGGTGGATGACCGTCACCGACAGGGTATTGCTTAGGCTGGGGTAGCCGCTGCGGGGATCGATAATGTGTCCTAGGCGTACCCCGTTGTTCTCTATGAAGTTGACGTAGTTGCCCGAGGTGGCCATCGACAAATTCTTCAGAGGTACGATCTGCTGCAATGCCAGGCTCAGCTTTTCTGGCCGGGTAACGGCAATCTGCCAGTCACGGCCGGGCTCTGGCTGGCCCCGGGTTTTGATTTCGCCGCCAATCTCCACCAAGTAGTGGTCAATGCCCAGTTGATCCAGCACCAGGGCGACCCGATCGACGCCATAGCCCTTGGCAACGGCAGACGGGTTAAAAGCCAGGCCGGCAATCAGCTTGGTCAGGGTGCGCTGCTGCAGCGTAAACCCCTCCATGCCGGTGTGGCTGCGGGCGCGCTCTAACTGGCCCCGATTCTTATGATTGAGATCCCGGGGCCGATGGCCAAATCCCCAAAACTCGATCACCGGTCCCAGAGTGATGTCCAGGGCACCGTCGGTATTGGTACTGATCCGGTTGGCGATGGCAACCACGCTGGCCAGATCCTTCGAGACTGCAATCGGTTGTCCGATGGGAGCCTGATTCACCCGGCTGATCTCCGAGTCGGGTCGAAACACCGACAAGCCGGCATTGATTTGCTCCAGCTGTTGTTGAACGGCCATCAGTACCTGGGCTGGGCTGTGCTCGGGCGCGTGTTGCCGCCACTGGATGGTGTAAGTGGTGCCCATGGTGTCTCCGGCAATGTGACGCATCTGCGGGGCGGCAGAGGAGGTCAGGCTGAGCAGTGCCAGTAGAGCGCAGACGGCGGGAAGAAGCTTCATGGTGGGGTTCCTGAAACGAAAAAGGCCAGCCTCAGGGGCCGGCCTTGTCGGGTGAGTAAAAAACCGGGGTTAGTTGGCGGCAGCCTGCTGACCGGCAAGGCGGCCAAACACGGTAATGTCGGTGATGGCGTTGCCACCCAGGCGGTTGGAGCCATGGGTCATGCCGGTGACCTCACCGGCGGCAAACAGGCCCTCAATGGGTTGACCGTTGTCGGCGATGACCCGGGTGTGGGTGTCGGTGACCAGGCCACCCATGGTGTGGTGTACCGATGGCTTGGCAACCAGCATGTAGAACGGAGGTTGCAGCAGCGTCTTCAGGCCTCCACGGTGGTTAAACTCCTGGTCTTTGCCCTGTTTGGCAAACTGATTGACCCGGCCTACCTGGGCCATCAGCGCTTGCTTGTCGATGCCAAACTTGTCGGCCAACTCTTCGATGCTGTCGGCTTTGTACATGTAGCCTTTGCGGTTCAGTTCTTCGAACTCATCTTTGTGTACCCCCACCACTTTGGCGGCTTGTTCGATTTCATTGCCCCACAGTACATACGCCTGCTGGTTGGTCTGGGCCAGAATGGCACGGCTGATGACGTCACGACGCTCCAACTCTTCCACAAAGCGTTTGCCTTCCTTGTTTACCAGCAGGGCGCCAAAGAAGCGGGAGTCGGCGATCAGCGAGATCACACCGGTGTCCACGTGGCAGATGGGGTAGGTTTGAATCGAGGACATGTTGTGGGTCTTGGCGTGCAGCTTTTCCGCCATCACGATGCCGTCACCGGTGATGCCGCGGGCGTTGGTGGTGCCATAGCGGTTATCCAGTTCGGGGACGTAGCGGGTACGCATCTCGACGTTGGCGCCAAATCCACCGGTCGCCAGCACCACACCTTTGCTGGCGAAGTAGCTGATGGTCTTGCCATTTTTCTCGGCTTCCACGCCAATAACCCGGCCATTCTGATCCTGAATCAGGGCCTTGGCTGTGGTACGGGTATGGATGGGGATCTGCAGCTCATCGGTTTTGGCCATGAACTTGCTGATCCACTCGGCACCGGTGTGGTTTTTCGGGATCAAGGCGCGTTTGACACTGTGACCACCAAACTGGAACAGTTGATCTTTATAGAAGTCGACGTGGATGTAATCCCGCAGCCACTCGGCTGCCGGCAGAGCCTGTTCTGCCAGAATCTGAACCATCTCGGGATCGCCCAGGTAGTCACCGCCCTTGAGGGTGTCTTTGACGAACAGTTCGATGCTGTCTTCGATCCCTTTCTGTTTCTGAACCCAGTTGCCTGGGACGTTCATCTGACCACCGGTGATCAGGCTGTTGCCGCCGACGGTCGGCATCTTCTCGATGATGACCACATTGGCCCCGGCGTTTTTGGCAGTGATGGCGGCGCTGAATCCGGCGCCCCCGGAGCCGACAACCACCACATCGAACTGTTGCTCGGTGGCGACGTCTGCCTGCTTCTTGGATTTGGCGGCCCCGGCAATCAGGGTGACACCGGCGGCGTCCAGGGAGTTGTCTACCGCTTCCTTAAAGGCGCCACTGGTGATGGTGGCGCCACTGATGCCGTCTACCTCGGTGCTGTTGCTGGCGATCATGGCGTCTTTCATCTCGGTGAAGACCGAGGCGGCAAGCACCTTGTTTTCGTTCTGTTTCAGAACCTGGATGTCCACCAGTTGGCCATCTTTGACCTCGGTTTTTACCTGGATTTCGCCATGTTTGCCAAAGGCCTTGCCTTCGCTGGTGACGCTGGGGTTGTCAACCTGGCTGCTGCAGCCGACGACCAGGGCCAGGATGGCGCTGGAGATAAGGGTTTTCTTTAACACAGGGATTCTCTCTCTTTAAAAACTCATGCCGATGGCGATGCCGTACTCGATGCCGTCGTTGGGGGTGGCGCCCCAGCTGTCGAACTGGGTCAGGTGCAGCTTGGTGTACAGGGACTCGGTCAGGTTGGTTTTCAGGGTGGTGATGAGCTGATGACCGTAGCTGTCGTAGCCCAGAGTCTGCTTGTGTTCGTCATCGCGGCCGAATTGACCTTCGTAGTTCACGGTGAGGCTGTGTTTCAGGCCTGCGAGGGCGAAGGGGTAGCGGGCGTTGATGACGGCGGCACCACCACTGAGGCCATCGAAGCTGGCATTGGTGGGGCTAAAAGAGGCGGCGGAATAGTTAATACCGATACCGGCGTTAATAAACAGACCATTAAATTTTTGATTGGTAGTCAGACCTAAATACAGGTTGTCTTCCATAACGGTGCGATTTGAAGACAGGAAGTTTTGCATCCACAGGTTGTGATTGCTGCTGCCAATCTGTTTATCGACAATGGCCAGAGATTTTACCGTTAATTTGCCGTCGGCACCGTGTTGAGCGTCCTTAACTTCGCCGGGATTCTCCAGTTTTACATAAGCAAACAGTGTGCCCCAATCGGCTTTGTTAAAGTGGCTCAGTTTTAAGAAAGGTTGGTTGTAGGCGCCGGCGTTGTCGTCTCGGGTATCCGATGTATAGGCTTTGTAGCCCAGGTCCAGAGAGGTGGCTGACATGGCGGGAGCCACCAGCAATGCTGACAGTGCTGCGATTAACTTGGTGTTCATCCGAGGGATTCCTAGCTGAAAATTCCTGGTCAGAATACCGGGTTGAAAATAATGGACTGGGAGATGCTTCCGGGACTGGGTTGTCGGTGATTAAAGTGTGTGGAATAAGGCAGTGAATGAAATCATTTTTACCTGTGGTGTTGGGTTTTGTGAGCTCGTTTAAATAAACCTGTGGAACTTGACTGGTTTGGCTTTTTATTGATTTGGTGCCTTTGTGAAATTAACGTCAAAATAATATTTTTCAATTTTTTATTCAACTAAATAATCGCAGTTGTCGATTGTTTATAGGCCACCAGCAACGAAAACGGCGCCCAAAGGGCGCCGGTGTGCATTCGATTGAATCAACCTCAGGGCAGCGTCAGTGAGGCTCGAAAGCGGTTGTCGCTGGTGTCGATCTCAAACTGCCATTCCAGTTGCGTGGTCAGACGCTTGACCAGCATCAATCCCAGGCCGAAGCCACTGTGGTTATTGTTGGCCATGGGGTTGCTGATAACGATGCATTTGCCCCGCTGTTGGATGTCGATGCCATCGGCGCCGTGTTCCAGGCTGTTTCGAATCAGGTTGTTGAGCACGATGGACAGGGGCTCTTTCAGTGTGGTCAGTCGGGTGGCGTCACCATTAAGGTTGACTGCAACGCTGCTGCCCTGGGCGTGTTGCTGGTCTTCGACAACCTGACTCAGCATCTGGCTCAGGTGCACCGGTGACGGGTCCATGGAACTGCAGTCCGGATCCATCATCCACAGCAGGGTTTCGGTGATCGACTTCATCTGGGCGGTGGCTTGGCGAGCGTGCAGTGTCGGTCCGCTCAATTGACCTTGCTGCAGGGTCAGAATATCGAATGAGGATTGGCAGATGGCGATGGGGGTACGCAGTTCGTGGCTGGCAAAGCGCAGAAAACTCAGTTCCCGCTGTTGCGCCTGTTTCAGTTGCCGTATCGAGCCCTCGAGGGCGTCAACGATGGACTGCAGTTCGGCGTAGCACTGCTTGGGGAACTGCAGTGGCAGCATTTTTTGCCAGTCGTGTTGCTTGATGGCCTGGCTGATCTGGTGCACCGGGGTGATGACTTGACTCTGCATATAAAACGCCAGGCTGGCGACCACGCCGAAGGTCATGACGATCAGCAGCAAAATGGCGGTCATGTTTTTAGGGGCAAACACCAGGTCGTGAGTGGCATTGTAGTGCAGCCAGACGTAGTAGGGACGTTGGTCCTGGCCCTGATACAGCATCAGGGCATCGATGAAGGGGCCATCGACGTGTTGGTAGTGGATGGACTGCGGCTGTTTGGGCGGAACAAAGTCGCTGATGGCACGTACCTGCCTGGGAACCGATTGCCAACGGTCAAACACCTGAATGTTTTCGGTAACAAAGGCTTTTCCGCTGCTTTTGAACAACTGCTCGGCGGCCTGACCGGCGTTATTCATGGTGATTTCATGCATCGAAAACATGCCGGTGCACATCATGCATAGGGGGATGATGCTGTTGATGGCCAGGGTGATGGCAAGGAACGCAAGACCGTAGCCCTGATAGACCCGCTTGAGGCTGAGTTTAGGTTTCATCGCGACTTACCTTGAGACATAAGCCGACGCCGCGCAGGGTGTGGATCAGTTTGCTGTCGAAAGGCCTGTCGACCACTTTCCTGAGCAGGTGCAGGTGGCTGCGCAGGCTGTCACTGTCCGGTGGCGTGTCGGGCCACAGCATACGCTCAATCTCTTCTCGTTCCACCGCTTCCGGGCTACGCCTGGCCAGCAGCGACAGGATCTGCCAGCCGGTTTTCGATAGCGCCAGTGGTTGCTGCTGGCGCCAGGCCTGATGACTGCCAAAGTCGATTTCAAGGTCGCCCAGCGTGAGCACCTTGGGCGCCGGCCGGCGCTCGGCGATCACTCTCAGGCGGGCTACCAACTCCGGCAGGGCGAAGGGCTTCACCAGGTAGTCATCGGCGCCGACCTCAAAGCCTTTGAGTCGGTCGTTGAGGTTGCCTCTGGCAGTCAGCATGATGATTGGGGTCGGCAGGCACTGGGCTTTCCACTGCTGGCAGGCCATAACGCCGTCACCGTCGGGCAGATTCAGATCCAGTATCAGGGCATCGTAGTGGCGCTGGAACAGCAATTCGCCCCCCTGGTGCAGGGTGCTGGCGTAATCGCAGTCGATGCCGTTGAGCTCAAGAAAGTGAACAATATTCTTCGCTAACAGGCGGTTGTCTTCGACCAGGAGGACGAGCATGTTCAGATAATCTCCAGTTGGTGGGCGATGTGGATCAGGTTGGCACGATTGCTGGCAGCCAGCTTTTTTCTCATCGCTTCGAGGTGGTACTCCACCCCTCTTACCGTCAGGTGCAGCTGTTCGGCAATCTGGTGGTTGTGCAGTCCCCGCGCGGTCAGGGCCAGGACTCCGAGCGCCGTGGAGGTGAAGACTCGGCCCTGACGGTAGGGGTTGAATCGCTCTCGTCCAAGCTGGAATAGCTTCATTTGGGCGATCTCCAGAGTACTGCCTAGCTGCTCAGTGTCGATGCTGTTGTCGCTGAGCAGGGTAAAGCGTCCCGCCCAGGAGTGGCAGTCGGTCTGAAGCAACGGCCAGCTTAATACCTGATGAATACCATGACTGTGAAACAGGCGGCCGGCCTTGGTGGTGTCCGGATCCAGACCATAGCAATAGGGCTGTTGCAGCTGCAAGGCGGCGGCAAAGTTGGGATCCGATGTCGCGACCCGGCTCACGTAGTGCTGGTGCAGCTGGCGGATCTTTGGCGATGAACACAGCACCCCTTGAGCCCGTCGCAGGGTGTGGGGGGTAAACAGGTTGCTGCGGCAGTTACTGTGATAATTGTCGTAGGCGCAAAGGGCGACTCCCTGAAACCAGAACCCCTGAATGCCGTGGTGGAAGATGGTCGGCTTGATGGTATCCAGTATCTGCTGCCATGGGGGCAAAGACCCCGCTATCCGGGAGGGGAACTGTGCGAGAGAGGTGTTCATCGACCGATCCGAATGCCTGCTGTGGGAGAGGGAATACCCGGACTGTACTCAGGAGGGTCGCTGGCGGTAAAGGCCTTTGGCACCGATCTTCAGGGTGCACAACAAAAGCGCAATTTCGTTATTTCAAATGCAGTATTTTGACGTGATTTTGATGTCCTGCGAGTTAAAATCGTAGCGGCCTATGGGTGACGGCCGCGAGCTTACACCGTGGCGGCACGGCTGGGCAGCCTGTTACTCAGTCGTTCACTGAAAGTGGGGGCTGGCTCCGGCCGTCCGTACAAATACCCCTGCAGCAGGGTGCAGGATTTCTCCCTAAGCAGTCGTGACTCGGCCTGGGTTTCGACTCCCTCGGCGACAACCTTCAGATTTCCCTGGCTGGCCAGTGACAGGATCATATCGACGATGGCGGCGTTGTCGGCCACGGTGTCGATACCCGAGACAAAGGCCCGATCGATCTTCAGGGTGTCGATGGGCAAGCGCTGCAGGTAGGACAGGGAGGAGTAGCCGGTGCCGAAGTCGTCCAGGGCAATGGTGACGCCGGTCGCCTTGAGTTGTTGCATGGTCTCGACCACGCGTTGCGGATCGGCGGCGGCCACCTCTTCGGTGATCTCCAGTTCCAACAGGCGGGCGTCGATGCCGTGGCGTGCCAGGCAGTCGGACACGGTCTGGGGAAAGGCTGGATCCGCAAATTGCTGAGCCGAGACGTTTACCGCCAGCGGGTAGAGCGGCCGATCCTCCGCTTTCCATTGAGCTTGCTGGCGGCAGGCTTCATTCAATACCCAGTTACCCAGAGCCACAATCAGTCCGCTTTGCTCGGCGACGGGAATAAACTCGGCGGGCGAAATGGTTTTGCCGTTGTGGTGCCAGCGAATCAGCGCCTCGGCCCCAGCGATTTTCAGGGTTTTGGCGTGAATTTTAACCTGATAGAACAGCTCAAATTCATGGTTGCGAATGGCGTGTCGAAGGGCGGCCTCGGTGGCCAGCCATTGCTGGGTTCGCTCGGTCAGTTCGCGGTCGTAGAAACGGTAGCTTTGGTTGCTGCCGCTGAGACTGTGAATGGCGGCATCGGCGTTGCGCATCAGTTGATCGCTGTCGTTGCTGTCCTGAGGGTAGCGGGTAATGCCGATCTTGCCGCTCAGGTTCAACAGCCGTTGCTGCACATACAGCGGTTCGTCCGCCAGTTGGGCCAGCTTGGTAGCCAGTTCGCTGAGTTCACGGGCCTGATGGCTGTGATGGACGGTCACTGCCCAACTGTCTTCACCGAAGCGGTACAGCTTGGTGGTGCAACCACTGTTGCTAAGGCGTCGCTGAATCCATTGGTTGACGGCAATCAGAACCTCGCCGCCAAAGCTGTGACCATAGGTGCCGGTGAGCAAGGCATAGCGCTCCAGCCGCAGCAGAATCAAGGCGCCAGCGTCGGTGTGTTGCAGGTTATCAGACAGATCCTGGGTCAGGGTTCGACGGTTGGGTAGCCCGGTAAGGGAGTCGTAAAATGCAAAACGGAACAGTTGATCGCGGTCTTTGAGCCGCAAATACAAGGTCATCAAGACAAAGGCCGATACTGCCAGTATGGCGATGCTGAAGCCGACCAGCAGACGTGACAATTTGTTGACTTCAGACAGGGCGGCTTCGCTGTCGTTCATGGTGGCCATGCGGATCTTCGTCTGCCATTGATTCAATTGCTCATGGGCAGTGTCGACCACCTGTTGTGCATCGGACAGGGTCTGACGGAGTTTATCCCAATCCCTGGGGCCGCTCATCTGGGTGTCAAACTGGGCCGCATGAAGGTTGAATTGAGTAATGCTCTGACGCAGAACGGTGGCGTCACGGGCGGTGATGCCGAGATCTTGCAGGTGGGCAATGCCGCGGTTAATGCTCAGATTGAGCTCGCGGGATCGAGAGAGATAAGGGGGCCGATCGGTGGTGGCATAGTAGAGGTATAACTGATTCACCTGTTGACTCAATGCCGCCTGCAGCACGCCGATGGCTTCCATCTCCGGAATGTGGCGCTGGACCATCTGCTCGGAGTCTTCCTGAACCATGAAACCGGTTCTGACGCTGACCCAACTCATAGCCGCGACCATCAGTGCCACCACCAAGAATACGGCAAACAACCAGGTGGCGGTGCGTTTTGAGCCGGGCCGGGCTGCGATCATGGCGGTGTGGTTCATGGCAGATGAATTTCATTGCAAACAGAACTCGGCAGTGTAGCAAAGTTGGCTGGCTTTTTGTCCATCCATATGAAAAACGGGCATTTAAAACGCTTCTTTGCTGGAGCCCAAGGCGGGGCTGGGGGAACCTGTGCTATCCCTCGTAGGCTCGCTTGAAGGCGGCAGGGGTTTTGCCGGTGTGGCGTTTGAAGTACTTGATGAAGTGAGTGGTGTCCTCAAACCCCAGTTCAAAGGCAGCCTGCTGGACCGAGCAGCCTCCCAAAGTCAGTTTGCGTTTGATCTCGAGGATAATGCGGAAATCGATCAACTGTTTGGCGGTGTGGCCGCAGCAAACTTTGCAAAGCTGGTTCAGGGATTTATAGCTGGTATGCAAGAGTTGGGCGTACTGGCTTGCCTCCCGACTTTCGGTGAAGTGGTTATCGACCAGGCGCAGAAATTCGCCAAAACGGTTTTTTTGTTGTTCGCTGAGATGAGCGAGATGGCGGTCTCGTTGTTTGGCTAGCTTGATCAATAAGGCCGAGAACAGCAGTTGCACAATGACGCTGCTATCCGCCCCCTCAGTTAAGGCGGTCTTCATCTCATTCAATAGCGCTCGACTGGTCTCTTTTAACCCCGGACAGAGGTGAAGAATGGGAAAAGCACTCAGGCTTTGGTGGACCGGTACAAAATAGGAGGTGCGAATATTGGCGGAGGCGGCTGAGAAAAACTCTGGTGTCAGAATGAGCAGCTTACCCTTGGGCCTGTCTTGTTGATCAAACGCGTGTATCTGCCCTTTGTTGACAAAGATGATGCTGTTGGATTGATAGGGGTACGAATGACAATCAATGGAGTGTTGACCTTTCCCCTGTTCCAAAAAAATGAAACAGAAATAGCTGACGCGGTGCGGCTCGTAGGGATGGACTCCCTGCTGGCTTAAGTTGTTGAGGAACTGTGTTAAGTCCAGTATGTCGATGCCAATCTTATCCAATAGTGGACTGCCGTAGCTGATGTTAGGAATGTCGTCGAATTTGTCCATTGGTTGGCCTTGTTACTGAAAGGTGGCAAAGAGCTCTCTGCCAACACTAAGGCATTGGCTATCGATGACTAAACTGGCATCGACACTCGAAGCCGATACCTCCACGAAGCCTCTGATTTAAAGATGAACTGGTTTCATTCTAACAGCTCGCTCCTCGAAGTTCTGTTTCTGGCAGCCTCACCACCCCGACTATCGTGACTCTGCTAACTCAGTCTGGCGCCATCGACCGGTTCGGGCTTGGACTGCGCCTTGCTGTTTTCAGTGGTGACGGTGCCGGGGTTCTCAAGCGGTTCGAGCTGGAACCGTGGTGAGTAGCCTTGTACAGGAGGAAAAATACTGCTGGAGTCGCCTGGGAAACAGGTCGGCAACGGTCTGAAAATTGCCGTTAACATACCGGGTGAAGGGAGTGTGATCGGGGTAGGCTTTGGATCTGTGACCCAGGGCGAACCGAGGCCGTAGTGTGGGGGTAAATGGGGCTGGTGGGCCGGATCAGGAGGGATGATGTGCAATGGTGGCTGACTTGAGCCTCATTGCCACTACAATGAAGGCAGGACTTCGATAGGGGATAAGCCATGGAATTGCACTGGATTTGGGAGTGGGTAGGGTACGCGGCCTCCATCGTGGTCGCGGTGTCGCTGATGATGGCAGACATTAAAAAGCTACGCTGGTGGAATCTGTTGGGAGCGGCGCTGTTTGTTCTTTATGGCTGGGCCATCGGTGCCTACCCGGTAATGTTGGTGAATGCCTTTATTGTGGTGATTGATATCTACTACCTGGTGAAGCTCTATCGCCATGAAGCGGAGGAGGCCAGCTGAGCCTCAATCCCCTTGCTCTCGCTTAAAGGCCGCCGGGGTTTTGCCTGTGTGGCGTTTGAAGTACTTAATAAAATGGGTGATGTCTTCAAACCCTACTTCAAAGGCGGTGTCCTGAACCGAGAGACCGTCCATGGTCAGTTTGCGCTTAATCTCGAGGATGATGCGAAAATCGATCAACTGTTTGGCGGTGTGTCCGCAGCAGGTTTTACAGAGTTGGTTCAGATATTTGTAACTGCTGTGCATCATCTGGGCGTATTGGCTCGCCTCGCGGACCTCGGTGAACTGCTCATCCACCAAGCGCAGGAATTCTCCGTAACGCGCCTTCTGCTGTTCACTGAGGTGGGCCAGGTGGCCCTGCCGCAGCTTGGTCAACTTCAGCAACATGGCTGACAGCAGCAACTGTACGATGACGCCGCTGTCCGGCCCTTCCTTGATCGCGCGTGTCATCTCGCTCAGCATCGCCCTGGTGCTTTCGTTGAGGTCGTCAGAGAGAGGCAATATCGGAAAGGCGCTCAGGGTTTGATGCGCTGGTACAAAATAGGAGGTGCGGATGTTGGCGGCGCCAGCGGCGAAGAACTCCCGGGTCATTAGTACCAGCGTGCCTTTGATTTTGTTGTCCCTGTTGAAGGTATGGATTTGGTATTTATTAAGAAATATCACGCAGCCAGATTCATAAGGGTAGGAGTGAAAATCGATAGGGTGTTGCCCCTCGCCCTGCTCGACAAAAATGAGGCAGAAATGGCTGACCCGATGAGGTTGGTAAGGGTTGGCGCCCTGATCACAGATATCCTGAACAAAGGTTTCCAGATCCAGTATGTCCATACCAGCCTTACGAAGCTGAGGGCTGTCGTAGGTGATTTGGGGAATGTTGTCGATTTTATCCATCTATCAGGCTTCTCAAGGGAGGCAGCTCAACTGGCTGGGTTTAGGCATTGAGGATTGGTGTTGAAAAAAGAGGTGTCAGCTTAAACCGCTGACACTTCTTAAAACTGAGTACCTTAGAGGTGTACTCGTTTTACTTTAGCGGCCGTTAGCGTCTTTATCGGTGCATTGGCCGCAATGGGTTCATCATTATTTCCCTACAGTAGGTAACAGGGCGGCACGCTTGGCTTATCGCCGCTGCGAACCAGGCCGTGTCCATGTAAAAGTAATGGTGAACTCGGCATTGAAACAGGTCGAAACAGGCCTGAAAATTGCCGTTAAAGTACCGTGCGACGGGAATGTGATCGCCGCCATCTGGAAACGGTGACATGGATCTTAAAAACGCCTCTTTGAGCGTCAAAAGAGTGCCTGCCGGGCGCGTGTTTAAAAATAGTCATTCGAATGGGGGGCATCAAAGCCGGGGTTCGAGGCGGTCTTTTGCCCCGTGTCGGGGGGACCGAGGCTGTCCAACACGGCCATGGGGAAACAACAAAGCCGGCATCAGTTCGGTGCCGGCTTTAGGCTTTCGGTTACCCGCTGGTGGACGTTACTTGTGGATCTTGCCTATCTGAGCGGCTCTAGCGTCGTAGTCTTCGGCATGACAGCCTTGACAGGCGTCGGAAGGTCGCAGCCACGGCTGGCTGTAAACGCCGTCCTCTGAGTAGTGGTAGCTATCGTCAGAGGGGGCAGAGATATCGATCTTGAACAGATGTGACCGGGAGGGCATATGACAGTTTCTGCAATCTGTGCTGCTGTGAATCATAGCGGCCATGCCATTCCCTCCCTCGGCGTTGGCAAACTCCATCTGGTGACAATCGGTACACTCTCTTTTCAAGCCGCCTTCGTGGCCGGGTTTGTCCCTGAAGTGGGTAGACATATGGCTTTCGTGGCAGGTACTGCAGTGCATGTTTTGCTTCTTGCCTTCGGCCACGCCGGTATCCGGGTTATAGCCCATAATCGCATCACCAGCGATACGACCTCCAAGCCCCCCCAGGCCCGCTGTGCCTTTAGGGATCAGGCCTCCGACGGCGTAACCGCCAAACTTTTCGGTGTAATGGGTTAGATATTCTGGGTAGGTCTTATCGCCTTTTTTAGTATGGCATTCGGCACAGGCAACCGCTTGGCCGAAGGCCTGGTCCTCGGCCTTCATATCCGCCGCGGTACGAGGTTCGGCCAGGCGGGTTATGTTGTTGCTGGATGGGGATTTGATGTGGTCGCTGCCCGCACCGTGACAGGATTCACACTGGACGCCGGTCTGGTCGAAGGTCCCCAGAATACCCTCCAGGCCATCCTGGTGATGGTTGTTTCTATTGTCCCCCTCCGCGGAGGTGAAGTCCTTCCAGCCGGTGGTATGGCAACGACCACAGTGATAGGGTCTGACTTCGGGGCCCAGGTTTTCTCCAAATGACCATATATCAGAGATATAGCCATCTCCGTCGAGCTTGCCGATCACCTTTTCACCAGTGATTATGTAGCCATCCAGACCCACCCACTGAACTGCTTGCTTGTAGCCACCAATCACGTAAGCAACCTCTTCATAGCTGGTGGGAGCACCACCCGGGTTGATCACGCCATCTATCATCTCCAAGGCGCCGGCGATGTTGGTGAAGGGGTACTCGGGCATCTGGCCATCGACCACCTTAGCCAACTTAAAGGGGGGGCCGGATGTCAGGAAGCTTTCTTTGTCGTTGTGACAGCTCAGGCAGGTCTGGGTGCCCACATAACTCAGTTGCTCCGCTGGCTCGGTTGCGATTGTGACGGTGACGGTGGATCTCGCCTCACCGCCCCGGCCATCGCTAATCTCGTAGGCCAACTTGGCCTCGCCGGTTTTTTCCGGTTCAAACAGAAGTTTGTTGTCCTCAATGGAGACTCTGCCGTTTCCCGTTACCAGGTCAACCCGGTCCAGGGTCAGGGGATCGCCATCGGCATCACTGTCGTTGGCCAGGACGTCGATGATCACCTGGCTGCCAACGGTGGCCTCGGCGGTGTCGGCAGTGGCTATCGGGGCCGCGTTCTTCTGCGGAGGAGGCGGTGCAACCGAGTTGTTGTCGCTGTCGCTGCCGCAGGCGGTCAGCAGGCTGAGCAGGGCAGTGGCTGCCAGCGTTTTCATCGGCGCATTGAGCGTATTGGGTTTCATCATCATTATTTCCTTTCAGTAGCTAACACAGTGGTGCGCCCGGCTCCAAGGGAGCGGGTGCACCAGGTTTTGCACCGGGGAAAATAGTGGCTGGAGCTGCCGATGAAACAGGTCAGTAAAGGCTGAAAAGTTGCCGTTACCGTACCTTGCTGTCGAAAGTGTGACTGCGCCCAGAAGAATTGGGGAGTAGGGCTCTAGATTTTTTCTGTATCAATATCAAGTAATTGCCTAGTGATGGCGTTAAGCGCTGATTGGCCTTAACGGTTCTTCAGCATTCGTTGTCCCGCTTAAAGGCCGCCGGGGTCTGGCCAGTCAGGCGTTTGAAATACTTGTTCATGTAACTGGTGTCTTCGAAGCTAAGGTCCGACGCGATCTCCTGGGAAGATAACCCATCCATGACCAGCTTGCGCTTTATCTCCAGAATGGTGCGAAAGTCGATCAGTTGTTTGGCGGTGCGGCCACAGCATGTTTTGCATAATTGACTCAACGTCTTGTAACTGGTGTGCATCAGGTCGGCATAGTGACTGGCCTCCCTGGCTTCGGGGAAGCACTGCTCCACCAAAGTTAGAAACAGGTCGAATCGCTCCTTCTGATGTTCACTGAGGTGGCTTAGGTGGCTTTGTCGTCGTCGACCCAGTTTGATCAACAGCGAAGAGATCAGCAGTTGTACGACCACGTCATCATCGGCGCCCTCATGCTGGGCCTTTCTGACTTCCGTTAGTAGCGCCTTGCAGCTGTCTTTCAGGTCGTCGCTCAGGGACAGTACCGGTGATGCGGCCATGCTCTGGTGAAAGGGGGCGAAGTACGAGGTGCGAATATTGGAGGCACTGTCGGAGAAAAAGGCGGTGGTGATGTTGATCATCTTTCCTTTGGGGCGATCGGCGCTATCGAAGGCATGTACTTGATTGGGATTGACGAAAATGACGCTGCCGGATCGATAGGGGTAGCGATGAAAGTCGATCAGGTGTTCTCCCTCGCCCTCATCGATGAACAGGAAGCAAAAATAGCTGACGCGGTGCGGTTGGTAGGGGTTGAAACTGTAGTCGTTGAGCCGGTCTCGGAAGCGTTCAAGATCCAGCACTTCGATGCCAGACTCTTCCTGAGAAGGTGCACGGTAGCAGATGTTGGGAATAGGGGCGCTGCTGTCCACAAGAACTCCGGTGACTGTTGTTGGTGTAATGATGACAGGTTTGAGGGGAAGTGCCAAAAGCGGTAAAAATCAGCCAGCGACGCGCTGTCGCTGGCTGGCAGGGGTTACTGGTGAATCTTGCCTATGCGAGTGGCACGTTCATCATAGTCATCCTCGTGACAACCGGAGCAGCTGTCATAGGCACGAAGCCATGGCTTCATGTAGTCGCCGTCTGCCGAGAAGTGCCGTGGATCGTCCTTGGCACCGTCAAGATCGATCTTGAACAGATGGGATTCGCTGGGCATATGGCAATCGGTACACTTGGCGGTGAACTCGTGGGCGGCGGCGGCGATGTCACTGCCTGGAGCGTTGGCAAACTCCTTGGTGTGACAATCGTTACATTCGCGCACCATGGCGTTTTCGTGGCCTGGTTGGTCCTGATTGTGCTCAGACTGGTGGGGGTTATGACAGGTCGCGCAGGTAAAGCCCTGCTTCTTGCCCATGGCTTCACCGGTGTCCGGGTCAACCCCAATCAGGGTTGTGCCCGCATGACGGCCGCCACGGCCATCCCGGCGGCCTTCAGGGCCGAAACTGGTCATCACTTTCAAGCGTCCACCTTGAGTGTCGCCACCGAAAATTTGGTTGTTAGGAGTCACATAGTCTGGATAGCGTCTCACGGTGTCATCGGTCACATGGCACTCGTTACAGGCGATGGCCTGGCCGAAGCCCATGTCCTGTGCCTGGTAGTCGTCGACAGTGCGGGGCTCGGCAAGCTTGACGATGTTGTGCTTGGACGGACTCGTGATGTGAGCCAGACCGGCACCGTGGCAGGCCTCACATTGGACCCCAGTCAGGGCAAAGGTGCCGCCCATGCCTGGCATGTCGTCCTGGCGGTTCAGGTTGCGGTGATCGCCACTGCCTTCGGTGTAGTCTTTCCAGCCGGTGGTGTGACAACGGCCGCAGTAGTCATAGGGGTGAGAATCTGGAGCGTCTGCGGGGTTCCAAGGCCACATATAAGGAACCTGACCACCTTTGGGGGCCAGGCCGGCACCGGTTTTGTCGCCGGTCATGATGTAGCCATTGTTATCGATAAACATGGCACCGGTCTTGTAGCCGCCGATGACGTAGCTGATGTCCGCCCAACTGGTTGGATTACCCAGTGTGTTGTTGGTATCGATTTGCTCCAACGCCCCTGAAATCGAAGTGAATGGGTAGACGGGTTCCTGATCGCCTTCAACCTTGGTCAACTTAAAGTTGTGGCCGGTTTCCAGGTAGGATTTCTTATCGTTATGGCAGGATAGGCAGGCCTCGGTGCCCACATAGCTGAGCGCCTGGGCGGAGACCGAAATGGTGACCGTGGAGGCGGCCTGGCCACCGTTGCCGTCGGAGATGCTGTAGTTGAGGATGGTGGTCCCCACTTCCAGCGGTTCAAACAAGATTTTGTTGTCCTTGATGGATGCCACACCGCGGCCGTCGAACAGGGTGACCGCCTCCAAAGTCAGGCTATCGCCGTCGGCATCGGTGTCGTTGGCCAGGGCATCGATCAGGCTGTTGCTGCCCATGGTGGCATTGGCGTCTACCGGGTTGGCAACTGGAGGCGTATTGTCAGGCATGGCGGGATCGCTGCCATTGTTGTCGTCACTGCCACATGCGCTTAGCAGGCTGAGTAACATGGCAGCGCTGAGGGTTTTTAGGGGCAAACTGGGCCCATGGAGTTTCATCATCATCATTTCCCTGTAGTAGGTGACACAGTCGGCGCCTGGGCATGGGAGAGCGCCCGAAGCGCAATAAGTTGTGCACCTGTGAAAGTAATGCTGAACCCCGGTTCAAAATAGGTAAGAAAAGTCCGGAAACTGGCGATTTTTGTACCTGATTCACAGACTGTGATCCGGGACTGTGACTAAGCACAGCAATGACAATGATTCGGTAAGTTGTGATGGATTGGGGTTATTGTTCAACAGGTTGATGCTGAAAATGACCATGACTCAGAAAGAGATGGGTTTGTCTGGCGACCTCGGCGGACAGCAGCATGCTGGTGTGGCTAACCGGTAGCACAATGTGATCACTCATGCCGTCGATTCGAGTCTCATCGACGGTGACGGTGCCGTCATTGGGGGTGTTACTGAGGTTAGCCAACAGCTTGCCCATGCCGATGCCAGCGTCTCCGGCAAGACTGCCCAAGGGCGTGTCGGCATTGTAATCTCGCCGTTCTGTCGGTAGCAGGCCGTGCTCATGGGCATTGCCCAGCAGTCCCAGCAGATTCCACTTCTGCAGTTGCCGGGTCACTGTGGCACCTTGATGAGGAGACCCCAGGGTAACCAAGCGGGAGCCCGGGGGCAGCGGATGCTGCTCGGCGTACTGGCGAATCAGCACGCCTCCGAGGCTGTGCCCCAGCAGGTACATGGGCTGACCGGGGCGCCGTCGCCGGTCCAGGCGCCGAAACAGCACGTCCGGGTCGATGGCCAGGCTGTTGTAACTGAAACCGTCCACCTGCCAACCCTGATTACGCATCAGGGCGGCGAGGGGACGCATTATGGTGTGGTGCATGTAGAGCCCATGAAGCATCACCAGCTGCATTGGCTTCTCCCTAACCGATGTCTCAGATGATCAGGGTACGCTAGTTCTTGCGTTTTTGGATCATGCTCAGGGTTTCATTCTTAGGCTTGTTGCCATAGAAGTTGTTGTAGTTGAGCAGGTCGATCTGATTCACGCCGGTGACCGGACAGCGACGCTCTTTCTTCATGGTGGCGCTGCCTTTGATGCGTTTGGCGTTGGCGTCAAAACAGTGTGAGGCCGAGATATTGACCCCGGCTGCCGGACCTGGGTTACCGCCGCCACCGCCGCCGGTGGCCAGTGCTGTGGAGCTGAAGAACAGGGTAACCAGAGTAAACAGTAACGTTTTCATGATGGATCTCCGTTTTTTGTGCTCATCACTCAGAGTAGACCGGTTGATACGCGTTTTTGTCACAGCTGGATTGTTTTTTTGTAATCGATAAAAACGAACACCAATATCCAATCTAATCATTTTTATATTTTAGGAATGGCATCCATAATTGATTTTAACGATTGAGGAGGGGGTTATGTGGCACGGCCTCTATGAGTGGATTGAATGGCGCTATGGCGCAAAGGAGCAACACCATGACACAGCATCTGACCGCACAAAACGGCGCACCCATCGCCGATGACCAAAACAGCCTGACAGCAGGACGACGTGGCCCGGTTGGCCTTCAGGATTGGCACTTAATTGAAAAATTGGCGCATTTCAACCGTGAGCGGATCCCTGAGCGGGTGGTTCACGCCAAGGGCAGTGGCGCCTATGGCACCTTTACTTTGACCCAGGATCTGTCCCGTTACACCCTGGCGGAGCACTTCAATGAGGTGGGCAAACAGACCGAGGTGGTGGTGCGTTTCTCCACCGTTGGCGGTGAAGCTGGCAGTGCCGATGCCGAGCGGGACCCTCGAGGTTTTGCGGTGCGTTTCTATACTGAAAACGGTAACCATGACATCGTTGGTAACAATACTCCGGTATTTTTCCTGCGAGACGGCATCAAGTTTCCGGACTTTATTCACACCCAGAAACGCAACCCCATTACCAACCTCAAAGACCCCCAGGCGATGTGGGACTTTTGGTCGCTGAATCCGGAGGCGCTGCATCAGGTCACCATCTTGATGTCAGACCGTGGTATTCCACTGAATTATCGCCATATGAATGGCTACGGTTCTCACACCTTTTCCCTGTGGAACAAACAGGGGGAGCGGTTCTGGGTGAAGTTCCACTTCAAGACCCAGCAGGGAATCAAAAACCTCTCCAATGCCGAAGCGGATAAACTAAAGGGCATTGACCCGGATCATGCCCAGCGGGATCTGTACGGGGCCATTGCCGATGGGCAGGCGCCCAAGTGGACGCTGTATCTGCAGATCATGCCGGAGAAGGACGCCGACAGCTATGGCATCAACCCGTTTGATTTGACCAAGGTCTGGCCTCACAGCGATTACCCGCTGATTGAAGCCGGAGTGCTGGAGCTGAACCGCAATCCGCAAAACTACTTCAATGAGATTGAGCAGGCGGCCTTCGCTCCCTCTAACCTGGTGCCCGGAGTCGGCGCATCACCGGACAAGATGCTGCAGGCGCGTCTGTTTGCCTACGCCGATGCTCAGCGCTATCGCATCGGCGGTAACTACAACCAGTTGCCGGTGAACTGTCCCCATGCGGCTCAGCCGAACCATTACCAGCGCGGCGGTGCGATGGCCGGTGGCGGTTGCCCTTACCACGGTGCCCAGCAGGAGTCCGGCGTGAATTACGGTCCCAATACTCAGCAGGGGCCGGAGCAACAGCCGCAGTATGCCGAGCCGCCGCTGGCGGTGGACGGCAACCTGGACCGTTTTGACCGTTTCGAGGAGGAAAACGTCGAGCAGGCCGGCAACCTGTACCGTCTGATGAGCGACGCTCAGCGTCAGTCCCTGGCCGACACCATTGCCGCCACCTTGTCTCAGGTGACTGCACCGGTGCAGCAAAGAATGCTGGCGCAGTTTGCCGATGCCGATGCCGACTACGGCCGACGGGTGGCCCAGGCCATCGACGCGGTGCGAGGCGAGTAACCGCTTAGGGGGGAGCAATCCCTGTCACCCTGAAGCTGGAAAAATGTGAGCCGGGTCTCTTGTTTCGCCAAGGTGGACGCTGTTAGTCTTCTTGGGTTGCGGGAGACCCGCCATTTGCTTTCAGGTAGAGATGATGTCATTAACCATCACTTTTATCGCTCGATTTTGCCAGCCTCAATGGCATGGAGAGCGGTAACATAGATCGCTAACCACGCCATTGGGGCTAATTGAACCGACACCAACCGGGTCGGGATTCAATTGGCAAGGTGGTGTGTGCAACCTGACGCAGTCCTTCCTCTTTTCTCCCTGACCCGTTGTAACTTCAAATTTTTACACCGGGAAGACCATTTTGAATAGCAAGCTTTTAGGCGCAACACTGATCGTTGCTGGCACCAGTATTGGCGCCGGTATGTTGGCGCTACCCATCGCCGTATCCCACATCGGATTCTGGCCTGCCATGGCACTGATGGTTCTGATCTGGGGACTGTCTGGCTACACCGCGCTGTTGCTGACCGAAGCCAACCTTAGGGTGGGCTGCGGCCTGAATTTCCACGGTATGGCCGGCAAAGCGCTGGGGCCCTGGGGACAGCTGATCTGCTCCGCCAGCTTCCTGGCTCTGCTGTACGCCTTAACGGCTGCCTACCTGACCGGCGGCGCCTCACTGGTGACGCTGAAAGCACAATCTCTGTTGTCACTGCCGCTGGACAGTACCCCGGCGACCTTGATCTTTGCCTGTACTTTGGGATTGGTGGCCGCCTTTGGGGTTAAATATGTGGATCTGTTAACCCGTGGCCTGTTCAGTCTGAAGATGGTGGCGCTGCTGATTCTGGTGGCGATGCTGCTGCCTCAGAGTGAGCCGGCGAACCTGGCCCTGAATCTGCAGGCCACCCTGGGCAACAGTCACTACCTGATTGCGGCGCTGCCACTGATCTTCACCTCGTTCGGTTTCCATGTCTGCATTCCGCCGTTGGTGAAGTACCTCAATGGCGATGTCGGCCAACTTCGAAAAGCATTCCTGCTGGGCAGTGCGCTGCCGCTGCTGTGCTACAGCCTGTGGTTGTTGTCGGTGTTCGGTCCGATGGGCGTGTCGCAACTGCAAACCCTGGCCGAGGGTGACAGCCTGGCCAACCTGGTGACGGCCATGACTCAGATCACCGGCTCCGGTCGGGTCGGCACCCTGGTAACCCTGTTTGCGGATCTGGCGCTGGTGACCTCTTTCATCGGCGTGACCTTGAGTTTGTTTGAGTATCTGGCGGAACTGCGTGGCCGTCGCAATGGCAAAGTCAGTACCTGGTTGATCACCTTTGTGCCGCCACTGACCCTGGCCCTGGCGATGCCGGAAGGGTTCATCGCGGTGTTGGGGTTTGCGGCGATTCCACTGGCGGTGCTGATCGTGTTCCTGCCGGTGGCGATGGCCATCAAGCTGCGTCAGCCCGGCCAGGGTGGCTATCAGGTGAGAGGGGGCAAGCCGGCGCTGGCGTTGGTGACCGTACTGGGGGCAGTGATTGTGGCGGCGCAACTGGCCTGACGGCGCCCGATACCAGGACGTTAGTCACAAAAACCTTGCCAGATGAACAGCCTGACGGCGAAATTGCATCATGATGTTACGGTGAGGTTATGCCCTTCGCTGGCTTGTGATACAGTGACTTTGAACATAGAACAGCCGCCTTTTCAGGGCGGCTTTTCTAAACCCCCTAAGGAATCTCCGCTCACCTTTCCTCAGAGACGGAGTCTGAAAAGGATCATAACGATGAAATCTTGGTTAACTGCGGCCATGGTCGTATTGCCCCTGACGGCGATGGCCGATGAAGGGATGTGGCAGCCTTATCAAATTCCCGCTCTGGAAGACAAGCTGACGGAGATGGGCCTGGAAATTGACGCCAAGACCATGTCGGATTTGGGCGCCTTCCCAATGAACGCCATCATCAACTTTGGTGGCTGTACCGCCTCTTTTGTTTCTCCCGATGGCCTGGTGGTCACCAACCACCACTGTGGTTACGGTGCCATTCAGTACCACTCCACTCCGGAAGACAACATCCTGGAGAATGGCTTCCTGGCCAAGACCAAGGCGGAAGAGAAAGAGCCAGTTCCCGGTTACAAAATCTGGGCGACTGAGTCGATGGTGGACGTGACCGACAAGGTACTGGCCGGTACCCAGGGCGCCGATAATGGCGAGGCGTATTACAGCACCATCGAAACCAACACCAAGGCGCTGGTTGCCGAGTGTGAGGTGAGCAAGGATTACCGCTGTGACGTGTATAACTTTCACCGTGGTGCCCAGTACTTCCTGATCAAGGAGCTGGAGATTCGCGACGTGCGCCTGGTGTACACCCCTTCCATGTCCGTGGGTAAGTACGGTGGCGACATCGATAACTGGATGTGGCCCCGCCATACCGGCGATTTCTCATTCTTCCGTGCCTATGTTGGTAAAGACGGTCGTCCGGCGGATTACAGTGAAGACAACGTGCCGTTCCAGCCGGAGCGGTTCCTGAAGGTTTCCGCCAAGGGTGTCGAGAACGGCGATTTCGTGATGGTGGCCGGTTATCCGGGGCGCACCAACCGTTATCGCACCGCCGAAGAGGTTCAGACCTACTTCGAAGCCATTTACCCCAAGTCTAAGGTGGCTCGGGAAGCGATCATCGATCTGATCAAGTCCACCTCTGCCGATGGCAGTGATGCACGGATCAAGTATGAGAGCACCCTGGCCAGCCTGGCCAACTATGCCAAGAACTTCCAGTCAATGATCGAAGGCTACGCCAAGACCGGCATCCTGGCCAAGAAGCAGGGTGAAGAGAAGGCGCTACTGGACTGGATCAACAGCGACAGCAAGCGGGCCAAGCAGTATGGCGATGTGATTAATCAGCTCAACGCCTTGATCGAAGAGGATCACGCTCACCTGGATCGTGACATTATTCTTGGTTACCTGCGTTACAACCAGATGACCAGCATTGCTGCCCGCCTGTACCGTTTGTCTCAGGAGAAGCAGAAGCCGGATCTGGAGCGCGAGCCTGGCTATCAGGAGCGCGACTGGGACGGCATCGAGGCCGCCATGCAGCGGGTCGACCGTCGTTACGACGTTGAGGTGGATAAGGCGATTCTGGCGCTGCAACTGGGCCAGTATGCTCAATTGCCCGCTTCTGAGCACCTGGAAGATCTGGATCGGGTGTTTGGCCTGTCCGGTAAGTTTGACGCCGAAGCGCTCGACAGCAAACTGGACGCCATGTACGCCACCACCGATCTGGGCAAGGTGGATACCCGTCTGGCGTGGCTGAACAAGACGCCGGCAGAGTTCCAGGCCAGCAACGACCCCTTCATTCGCTACGCGGTGGCGACCTATGACGCCAAAATGAAGCGTGAAAAGCAGGCCAAGGATCTGTCCGGTCGGCTGCTGCAGGTGCGTCCCGACTACATGGGCGCGATCATCGCCTACAACGAGAGCCTGGGACTGCCGGTGTACGCCGATGCCAACTCCAGCCTGCGTTTGACCTTTGGTAGCGTGGTGCCGTACTCGCCACAGGATGGCTTGGTGGCGGTGCCGTTCACCACTCTGGAGGGCCTGGCGGCCAAGGCCACCGACGAGGCCCCGTTCGATGCCTCTGCCAAGCAGTTGCAGCTGATCAAGGATAAGGTCTACGGCCCTTACAAGCAGGAATCTCTGGGTAGCGTGCCGGTGAACTTCCTGTCCAACCTGGATTCCACTGGCGGCAACTCCGGCTCCCCGACCATGAACGGCCGTGGTGAGTTGGTGGGGCTGCTGTTTGATGGGGTGTACGAATCCATCACCGCCGACTGGAGTTACAACAACGAACTGAGTCGTTCCATCCACGTCGACAGCCGTTACATGCTGTGGGTGATGAAGTACCTCGACGGTGCCGATAACCTGTTGGCTGAAATGGAAGTGGTGAAGTAATCATTTCGATGCAGTGTTGAACCTAGCCTCGCAATGCGGGGCTTTTTTCGGCGGTTGGCGTGGTTGTGGTTGCGTTCAGGCCATCGAATTGCATAAGCTAAGCCTCTGATGCGGCTATCGTATAGTGGTATTACCCAAGCTTCCCAAGCTTGTGAGACGGGTTCGATTCCCGTTAGCCGCTCCACAGACATAAAAAAACCGACTCTCCGGAGTCGGTTTTTTATTGCGTGGCTGCCACAGCGCCGAGCCATTATTGGTGCGATTCCAGCACATAGTTTTCCAGGCACCGTTGCAGCCAGGGGGGAGTGGCCAGCCTCCCTTGAGCGTCCTGTTTCAGCCATAGGTAGGTGCTGGGTGGGCTAAAATGATCCAGCACCTGCTTGTCTTGCTGATAGCCCATCTTCTGAGTCCTGAGCCCCTTAAATTGCTTCAGGTAGTCCACGGCAGAGCGAATGCCGATGATGATAAAGCCCTGGCTGTTGAGCAGCAGTTGGGCGGCGCAGCCAAGATCCGGTACCGTCGCAAGTTCATCCAGATGGGTTCCCTGAGAGCGGGCATAGCAGGCCAGCGGCGACTGGTTGTCCGGGAAGGGCAGGGAAGCCAGCTTGACCAGTGGGTAGTTCAGCAGCTGGTCTGGACAAGGGTGGTCCCAAATTGGGTGGCCTTCTCTGGCCACCAGATAGCCGGATCGGATCTGAATGACTTTTTTACTCAGGATCCCCTCCCTGTTTGCCGGTTCAAAGGCGATCACCGCATCCACGTCATTGCCGCTCAGGCGGTTGATGGCGTCCCGGTTCCAGTAATCCATTTTCAGAGTCAGCTTGACCTGGTGCCGCTCGGCGGCGCTCTGCAATGCCAGTGGCAGTGACATGGCCAGTTGCGGCACCGTGGTGATGGCCAGGCTTACCGAACTCCCATCCTGTAGCGCATCGCCGGTATCACAGGCTTCTTCACACAGCATGACCAGTTGCCGCAGCATTGGGTAGAGGTCGTGGCCAACCTCTGTGGGCTGCATGCCTCCAGACTGCCGGGTTAACAGCGGGTCATCAAACACCAGTCTCAGTGTCTTCAGGTTACGATTGAGTTTGGAGGTGGTGATGCCCAGCTGCTCGGCCAATGGCGCGATGCCGCTGCCATTGTACAGGTGGCAAAACAGCTCCAGGCTGAACAAGCTGAGCTTGTGCAATGGTTCTGACTGGCGGAGCGGGTAAGGGCTGTTTTGGTACAGCTGCTGCATCCGCTTGAGCACCGGATAGAGCTGCTCGGCGACCTGGCTTCGTTCAAACCCGGCTTGGCGGCGGATAAACAGCGGGTCACCAAGGGCATCTCGTAAGGCGTTGAGGCCGCGGCTGATGGCGGCGGGGGTTGTGGCCAAACTCTGGGCCGACTCTTTGGCATTGAGACGCTCATACACCTCAATAAAAACCGTCAATTGGAAGAGGGTACAGTGGCGTAACTTTTTCACATTCCATACCTCCTGATAACACTTAGGGGGCTAATTTAATGGCAATGACTGTGATTGGCGATGGCCCGAAAGCAGAAAAGTGATCTTTTATCGACGACTCTGGTCGATTTCGTGATCCCGCCCCGAAACCGGTGCCGTCAGGCTGTCAAAAACCAGTATTGCCAAAATCGACATTCGATAATTCATTTTGCGGCATTTGGCTATTACTCCGGCTTGGTCGGTGCTCATGGCGGATTTGGCTCTCACTGTGCCTCCTGGTAGTCCAAGTCTCCAAAAGTGACTACTCAGGCAGTCTTAATGCCTTTCCTGTTGCGGCGGGGGACGGGGTGACCTTGGTCAAGGTTGGTGGCCGTTAGGCTCAATACCATGGCTGCGACCACGGAGATGATGGTCTAACGGAGAATGATAATGATGAAAACACCGAAGGCACCTTTGGCGCTGTTGATCGCTTCTGCCCTGTTGTTGGGCGGTTGTGGGGATGGAGACGATGGTAAGGATGGTCAGCCCGGCAGCCCGGGCCAGCCAGGGGATCCCGGGGATCCGGGCAGTGTTGGCCTGCATATCGATATGGCCCAAGAAGCCATAGCCCAGATAACAGGGGCAATGTACCGCGACGGCATCATCAGCGTCGAGTTTGAATTGACCAATTCACAGGGGGTTGGCCTGTTTGGTCTGGATGGCCACAACCCCTTCCACGACTTCCGCTTCTCGGTGGCCCAGTTGGCGGTGGATGGCAATCTCAAGCAGTGGCAGTCGCTGCTGAATGAGACCACCAATGATGCCGGGACCACCTTTGAGCAGGGCTTTGAAAAGCTGCAGGACTGTCCGGATTGCCTGCAGGATAATCGGGATGGCAGCTACCGCTACACCTTCCACACCGATCTGCTGCAGTGGCAGGATCCCGCCGGTGTGACCTTCGAGCCAGCCCTGACCCAGAGGTTGGCCATCGAGATGCAGTTTGAGTACGACTCTGGCCATGAACTGGCAGAGAACGCCCATTATGACTGGATTCCCGCCAGTGGCACTCAGCAAGGGCTGGAGACCCGACAACTGGTGTCGATGGAGAGTTGCTATACCTGTCACCAGCCGGACAGCCTCAAGGCCCACGGTGGACGACGCCTGGACCTGGAGAACTGCCAGTCCTGTCATAACGGCATCGTCTCTGATCCCGAGGGGGTATCGGTGGAGCTGGGGCACATGGTTCACGCCATCCATATGGGGCCCAGTCGTCAAGGTAAGGACCAACAGGGTGATGTCGTACCGATGCCCTATACGGTTTCGGGCTATCACGGCGCTCACGCTTTCGATTATCCGGCTTTCCCCACCAAACCCTTTATGGATTGTAGCGTTTGTCACGTCGAGGATGGCTCTCTGGCCGACGTCGATCTTTGGTTAAAAGACGCCAATGCCAACGCCTGTATTGGCTGTCATACCGACAGCCCGGTGCAGCATAACTCGGCCAAGAACCCGGAGTTGACCTGTACCGATTGCCACAGTGGTGTGGATCACCGTCAACATGGTGCCCCCTATGACGCGGCTGCAGGCTACCAGGTAACGGTATCCAACATTCAAGTTAACGCAGAAAACCTGTTGGAGTTTGATGTTCAGGTGACTGACTCAGAAGGGGGGCTGGTGACCATCGACCAGGTCTACCAGCAGGGGTACTCCAACCCCTACATGGTGGTGAGCTGGGATGTGGACAAGGACTACCCCGAGCAGTCGGTGACCCTGGAAGGCGCCGACTTCAGCGAGGGCACGACCTATGAGCACCGCCGTTTCAGTCTTAAAGGCGATGGCTCTACCACCTATGCCAATGGCACCTTCCACGTCACCACCGAAAAGGTGAAACGAGGCATGACCTATAGCCTGGATCTGCCCGCGGATATCAACCAGAGAACCCTGGAGATCCTGCCTGTGGTGAAGGTGTGTTTCGAGGACAACAGCCCGGTGCGGACCGATTGCACCAGTGCAGGCGCTTATCCTGCCTATGTGCAGAGTGAGCCTGTGCGCACCATTCTGGGGCAGGCTGGTGCCGAAGTGCCACAGCGTCGGGCCATTATCGATGAAGCCAGTTGCTTTGGCTGTCATTCCAAGGAGTTCTACCACGATTCCAACGGAGTGAACTGCATCGCTTGCCACACCAACGACAAGAAACTGGTCGATGTCGAGGTGGATCATCAACCCACAGGTTACCTGAAGTCTTCCAGCTTTATGTACAAGGCCCACAAGGCCGAGGGCCATGATAATGGCCATGGTGGCAGTGGCACCCTGCTCAAGACCGATTGCATGACCTGTCACTCAGCCGAGCAGGGCTGGAGTGGTCTGGATTATGGTTTCGAGTTGGGACGTAATGCCGGCGCCGCGCTGGTTGTGCCCAGCACCGTCACTGAGAAGGACGTGGCCGAGACCTGGTACGCCTCTGCGGACGTGGGCGCCTGCATGAGTTGCCACCAGAAGTACCTGTCCGATGCGGCCCTGTCTCATATGGTCAGCAACGGCGGCTATTTCGGTGACGACAAGGCTCAGGCCCAGGCAGCCCAGGAAGCCTGTGCCGTGTGCCATACCCCTGAGAAGGTGATGGCCCATCATGGCCACAAACTCTAAGTATCATCATTACTTGCAGTGACCCAAAGCGCCCGTCAGGGCGCTTTTTTTATAAAAAAAGGGCCGCTCGAAAGCGGCCCTTTTCACAATCTACCTTAGTAATGCCAGGGGAACTCGGAGAAGTCCTGGTCGCGCTTTTCCAGGAAGGCATCACGCCCTTCCTGGGCTTCGGCAGTGCCGTAGGCCAGTCGAGTGGCTTCGCCGGCAAACAGTTGCTGGCCCACCAGGCCGTCGTCAGGCAGGTTGAAGCCGTATTTGAGCATGCGCATGGCGGTAGGGGACTTGGAGTTGATCTCCCGGGCCCAGCGCAGTGCTTCGGTTTCCAGATCGGCGTGCGCTACCGAGCGGTTGACCATGCCCATATCAAAGGCTTCGTCGGCGCTGTAGTTGAAGCCGCAAAAGAAGATCTCTCGTGCCCGCTTCTGGCCGATCATCTTGGCCAGGTAGGCGGAGCCGTAGCCGGAGTCAAAACTGGCCACGTCCGGATCGGTCTGCTTAAAGACCGCATGCTCCTTGGAGGCCAGAGTCAGATCGCACACCACGTGCAGACTGTGGCCGCCGCCGACGGCCCAGCCGGGAACGACCGCAATCACCACTTTAGGCATAAAGCGGATCAACCGCTGTACTTCCAGAATGTGCAGACGGCCCATGCGAGCCACGTCGGCCTTGCCTGCCTCCTCGCCTTCGTACTTGTAGCCATCTTTGCCGCGAATGCGCTGATCACCACCGGAGGAGAACGCCCACTGGCCTTTGGCTGAAGGGCCGTTGCCGGTCAGCAGCACACAACCGACATCAGACCATTGGCGGGCATGATCCAGAGCGACATAGAGCTCATCAACGGTTTTGGGACGAAAAGCGTTGAGGCAGTCGGCGCGATCGATGGCGATCCGTACCGTGCCCTGATCTTTGGCTCTGTGGTAGGTGATGTCTTCGAAGTTAAAGCCTTCGACCTGTTCCCATAGGGAGGGGTCAAAGATATCGGAAACCGCGTTGCTCATGGAGATACCCTTCTGATTTATCTGGGCCAAAGGCTAGGCGGAAAGCCCATTGAGGTCAATGGCGGAAGTGAGGAGTATGGTCAGGCTGTGACCTTATTCCTGTGGTAATGCGTTGATAAGGGCCTGCAGCAGTGGCAGATCGGCCGCGGCCAGGGTGGTGGTGTCCACGTCTTCGGGGGCGAGCCACTGCCATTGATCATGGCTGCCGGTGAGACGGATGGGTTGTGGCTGCCAGGGGCACAGAAATCCATGCAGGCGTACGCCTTTACTGCCGTAGTGATGTTCGTTGCAGCCGAGGCTGGGGCCAACGGTCAGGCTAATGGTCAGCTCTTCCATCAGCTCTCTGGCCAGCGCTTGCTGCAGGGTTTCTCCCGGCTCCTGCTTGCCGCCGGGAAACTCCCATAAGCCCCCTTGACTGCTGTCGGGGTGACGCCGGGTCAGCAGGAGTTTGTGACCGTCAAAGATCAGAGCACAGGCAACATCGAGCATTGAGGGAACCTTATTCGAATGGGGCGGGTCAACAAAAGCAGCCTCAGTTTGGTAGTATTCAATCAGGAATTCAATAACCTTCCTAACAAGAAGGCATCGAGTAAGGAGAGCTCAACTCATGAACCGGGATAGGGATCTCAGCCGCCCCTGGCTGAAAGCCTGGATAGCGTGCCTGTATCTGCCGTTAGGCATTCAGATGATGTTTTGGTTAATGGCCCTCGGGGCGGTGGATTTCAGCTTGCCGTCGACGTTGGCGGAACTGCCCCGGATGCTGCTGCGCTATTACGTGTCGGTGACCGTGTTGCTGTATCCGGCGTTTTTCCTCTATGGCTTGTTTTATTCGCTGCATCAGAATCGGTGTGGATGGCCGGCATGGAAGGTGATGGTGGCCAGTCTGATCCCGTTTCTCAGCGCCGCCCCGTATGTGCTGGTGATCGAGGTTGGTGGTTATTTTTCCGGTCAGTAGGGAGAGTGAGATCACAGTGTGAAGCTGACAACCTCCTGCAGCGATTCCAGCTTCCGAGCTGGATCACACTGTTGGCGTTGCCCCTGTGCAGCGGCTCAGGTGGCGGTTTAGACTGCGGCAAAGCGTACTTCATTAAGGTGTCATGATGCAGCCGACCACTGCCACCGTTGTCAGTGCACAGCGGGTCAATCAGGACGTGTACCACGTCCGCCTTCAGCCGCAACAGCCGCTGTCAGCCACTGCGGGCCAATATGTTGAGATCTGTCTGGATAACGGCTGGTGTGTCCCCTATTCCATGGCCAACTGCCCGCGACCTGATGGCGAGCTGGAGTTGTACATTCAGCACTTTGCCGATGGTGCTGCCTGCCATCAGGTGATTGAAACCCTGACCAGTCGCCGCGAGGTACCGATTCTGGTGGATGGTCAGGTGAGCTACCAGCCCCATTGGGACAATGATCCCCTGGTGGTGCTGTCGGCGGGCTGTGGAATCAGTCAGTCGCGCAGCCTGATCGAGGCCCGCCTGGCCTCCGGTTCGGCGCAGCCGGTGTATCTGTGCTGGGGCGGCCGGGACGAGCAGGAGTTGTTTGAGTTGCCGTTGCTGGAGCACTGGCTGACGGATCCAAGGTTTATGGCGGATCTGACCCTGGAGCAACCGCCACAGGGTTGGAGCAACAGTCAAGGTTATGTGGTGGATGTGGCCCTGAAGCGACTGGCGTGGATGACCCCGCTGGAGCGTCGTCGTGCCAAGGTGGTGATGACCGGCTCGCCGACCATGGTCGACGCCACCATCGCGCGCATGGAGCAGGCCGGTTTCTGCCGTGCCAATCTGTTGGCCGATCAGGACTTCTACCAGCCCCGCACCCTTAACGCCTGACCCCCTCCCTACATCAACGCCTCTCCAGAGGGGCGTTGATGCTCATTTTTGTGCCAAAAATCAGTGAACGTGCCACACTTTATAACATTGGTGCAGGCTGAGGATCCGTCTGGTTTTCCCCGAGAGGGGGGATCAGTGCGGATCCTTTTTCGCTGAATTTACTGTTTCAGTGCCTGAGGTTTTGTTGTTGTCGTAAGGCTGGTTAATGACCCTGAAGCGTCTGGCGTTGCTGCTGTCCATGGTGTTGGTGTTGGTGCTGGTGGCCAGTTATTGGTTGCTGCGGGCGCTGGTGATCATTCCGATGCTGGAACGGGAAGTGGCGGCATTGCAGTGGCATGAAACCCTGACGGTACAGCAGTGGTTGACTCAGCAGCAGATGGTGGTGACCGAACTGGCCGCCTCTCCCGGTTATCGTGACTGGGCGTCTCTGGCGCTGGCGGGGCAACCGGCGCCACTGACTTTCAGTCGCGGTGAGGAGGTGGCGCTGCTGTATCAGCCGGATTTGTCACTGGCCGGATTCAGCGCCCGTGAGCCGATGGTGGCGGAGCAGTTTCCCCTGCTGGCGGCGGGGGCGCCTTATGTGCGGGCTCGATTGATGCCGGCGATGTTGCCGGAAACCGCCATGGAGCGTACCGGGCTGCTGCGTTCCGGTAACCAGTTGTACAGCTTCAGTGCCTCTACCGTGTGTGCCGGCCAGGGCCAGGGATGCAGCAAGGGCTATCTGCTGTTGCTGAAACCTCTGCCCAGAGCGGAGATGACCCAGCTGTTCGATCGCCTGGGGATTCGGGTTGAGGTTCGGGCGGCCACCATCGACGATCAGGCTTTGCCTCGCCTGTTTGAGATTAACGGCTTCGAGGAGCCGCTACCGGTTCGCAATCTGCTGTTAAACGATGCGCTGTCTCGCGGTGGCTGGGTGATCACCATCGAGCACGCCGCCATGGTCAACCGAGGGGTAGAGAAGCGCGAGTGGATCGCTTTTGGATTGCTACTGGTGTTGTTACCTGCAACCAACTTCTTGTTATGGCGCGTGTTTGTCACTCCCATCGAGTTTGGCAGTGCTCAGTTGCGGCAGATGGAGCGGGAACAGCACTACCGTAAGCTGCCGGTAAAGTTGTATGTGAAGGAGTTTCGACACCTGTTGAATGCCTTCAATGGCTTGATTACCCGGGTTGAAAAGCAGCGTCAGCAGTTACAAGACCTCAGCCAGACCGATGCCCTGACGGGACTGGCCAACCGCCGTGGTCTGGATTACTTCTGTGAGCGCGAATGGCGCCGATTGTGCCGGGCTCGTTACGGTGGTGCCGTGTTGATGCTGGATATCGACGATTTTAAAGCCTACAACGATGAGTTTGGCCATCAGGCCGGTGACGAGTGCCTGATGACGGTGGCCCGAGAGATTAAACGAATGGCCCGGCGAGGCGAGGACATTGCCTGCCGTTACGGTGGTGAGGAGTTTTGCATCATTTATGTGGAGATACAGGCCGATACCATGGAGAAGCTGGCGGAGTCGCTGCGCCACCATGTGGAAGCGTTGAATAAAAGCACCGCCATGATTAAGCGCCATCTGACCGCCAGTATTGGCGTGGCCCTGGTGGATCCCGGCGTCGATCTAGGCAAACAGTTCAACAATTTTGAGCAGTTGATTCGTATTGCCGATCAGCAACTCTACCTGGCGAAACAACAGGGGAAAAATCGGGTCAAATTATGGCGCATGCGCGCGGAAACACCGCAGGATCAGCAAGCCTGATCCTGCGGGCCGACTCAGAGACGGGTGGCGCTGCGACAGGCTGAGGTTGGCTTGACGAAATGCGCAAAGCGCATACGGTAGCCGCAGCTGAGATCCTGCTGAGCCTGATCGATGCAGACCACACCGGGTTGATGATCGAGAAACTGCTCCTGATTGAAGCTGATCAGATCGTAGCTGTCCGGTTGCAGGGTACTGAGCAGATGACCCAATACCTGTTGGGCCTGCCGCTGAGGCAGGTTGGTTTCAAAGCTGACGTAGGAGCTGTTCTCCTGTGGGGTGATGTGCATGGTGGCGTAGCGGTCGCCGTTGATGGCGTTCATGGAGTAGCCAAAGGGCTCAAACAGGAAGTCGCCCACTTCAAACCCCGGCAGCAGCTGCGACCAGTTCAGCCGCTGGCGAATCCCTTCCAGACTCTGATTGTTGCTGCGCAGGTAGGCGGCGGCATCGCCATTGATGTGATACATCAGCAGTTCGACGGTGGCATCGTTCTGAGGTGGCTCAAATGGGCGATCCAGGTGGTAGACGTAGTTGTGGTGACCATCCAGATAGCCGAGTTGGTAGCAGCAACCGTCCAGGTGCCGATCCAGGGCCTGCAGGTCTTGCTCGAAAGAGCTTTTCTGCAGGTGAGACTGGTACTCGTTCTTGCGCTGGTAACTGAGCATGGCCAGCTGCTGCTTGGGAAAGCGATCCAGAAAACTGATGACCGCATCCACCAGCGTGGTGGTGCCGCAGGTCAGCATCAGGAAGCGATCGTCCCAGACAAACAGGCTCGATTCACTAAGCAGGTAGGCATCACAGTGGTCGTTATGCACCGACGACAGAATGGTGGCGTTGGCTTTGGCAACGATCTGGTGCCAGAACGGCTGTTCCAGCTGTCGCAAAGAAGGTTGACCGGGTTGGAGAACCACCTCGATTTTCTTTTCAGAACCTTCAAAAAATTGCATTGCGTGTCTTACTCCTGTTGAAGGACTGCTCGGTCAATGGGAGCAGTGAAGTCGGATTAGCAGAAGGCTTCTGCCTCCCCTCAACAAGTTTGGTGCTCCTGTGTGAGTCTGAATCAAACCGGTCACTCTCGGTTGTGTCAGACGGAGCCACCTCCCCATCTTTCTTGTTCACTCCCTCGATCGCGATGGCGATAAAGACCCTGACCGCGGGAGTGCCTATGCCCAAAGGGCAATGGGGCCGGATTATACACAAATTTCCAGTGTGGCTCATGGCCCTGACCTAGACTTAACAGACGTTGTTAGCCGACGCGCTGTCGTCATTATGTCATCGGGCGGTAATGAAAACCGCATATTGATTATCGAGGTTAGCGGAGCGTCGGTCAAAGTGCGAAATCGGCCGTGGGCATTGGGCCGAGTCTGGGGGGAGTGAGGATGAGAGAGTGGATGGGACGGGTGATGGGGGTATTGCTGCTGCCGGCCTTTTCGGTATCGGCTGAAGCCCAGTTGCTGCTGACGGAGCAGCGCTGTAGTGACGGTCAGTGCCGGTTGGTGTGGCAGTACGATGGTCAGTGGCAGGCCTCTGGGGAGTCGTTGCTGGCGCTGTATCAGGAGGCGGAGCGCTACGGAAATGGCGCCGTACAGATTCGGGAGGATCTGGCCTCTCGAACTTTGATTGTTACCGTGGATCAGTTACACCCAACTCAGGTAAAGCAACATAACCCGGCGGGTCTGGCTTGCGCGACGCCAGCCTGTGAACCTTGAGCTTCTAGGCGACAGGCCGCTCCCATGCGGTGCTGCGATCGACGATGAACTCCCTGAGCCAGCGGTGTGCCGGATCCCGGGACAGGTGCTCGGGCCAACCCAAGAGATTACTCAGCGGCGCCATTTTCAAAGGCAGTGGCAATTGCACCAGGTTGTGGGTGGAACAGACCCGGTCGGCAAAACTGCGGGTACAGGTAAACGCCAGCTCACTGTGCTGGCACAGCAGGGCGGCCGAGTAGAAGTCTGAGGTGCGCATGGCCGCGTCCAGGTGGTGGCCGGTTTCCGCCAGTACCTGATCCAGCAGCCAGGAGTCACTGCCTTCACACTCAATTTTCAGGTGCGTCAGGCCGACGTACTGCTCCAAATCCCAGGGTTGTTTCAATACCGGGTGCTGCTGGTGCACCAGGCAGACGTGATCATCTTGATTAAGCTCAATGCTCTCCAGTTGCTTTGGCAGGCTGGAGACGTGAAACGGGTGAGGCGAGCGGGTGTCGTTGTCCCTGGGAAAGATCGCCAGATCCACTTCGCCCCTGCAGAGTTTATCCAGACCCACCGAGTCCCAGGTTTTGGTTTCCAGCATGATTCCCGGCGCTTCGCTCATCAGGGGGCCGAGGAAGCGTGGCAGCAGGGTGGCGAAGCAGGTCTCGGTCATCGCCAGTCGAAATCGTCGCTGACTGGTACCGGGATCGAATCCCTGGGGTTCCAGGATGTCGTCGGCCATTGCCAGCCATTGTCGAATCCTCGGCTCCAGTGAGCGGGCCCTCGGAGTCGGAGTGAGCCCCTTGGGGTGGCGAACGAACAGGGGATCACCGAGTTGCTGTCGCAATCTTGACAACTGCTTACTGACGGCGGACTGAGTCAGACACAGTTTTTCGGCGGTGCGAGAGACGCTGAGCTCCTCCATCAGGGTCAGCAAAATTCTGAGCAGGTTCAGATCGGTATGGCGCAGCATGATATTCCTTTTGGGACTATCCAGTTAGGATTATTCGTCATTTTAATTCATATCCAGCAAGCCCTACAATAGTGACCATCATCAAGTAGGAGTTTGCATGCGTTTAAGAAATCCATTGCCGCTGTTTATGATGATGGTGTTGTTTTCACCATTGGCCATAGACATCTTTTTACCCGCGATACCAGAGATGGCCGAGGCGCTGTCGGTGCCTGTTGCCTGGGTGCAACAGAGTCTGCCGATGTTTATGCTGGCGTTTGGGGCCGGACAGTTGGTCGCCGGTCCGCTGGCGGATCGCTATGGCCGTCGTCCGGTGGCGTTGGTGGGAACCCTGCTGTACGTGGCGACGTCGGCCATGGCGGCGCTGGCAACGGATTATTCGATGTTGATGCTGTCGCGACTGGGACAGGGGTTTGCTGCCTGTGCCTTGTCGGTGGCCGCCTTTGCCGGTGTTCGCGATCACTTCGGTGCTGAACGGTCCAAGCCGATGTTCAGCTACCTCAATGGGGTGATCTGCATCGTTCCGGCGGCGGCACCGCTGTTGGGTGGATTGTTGACTCATTGGTGGGGCTGGGCCTCCAACTTCTGGTTTATGGCCGGTTACGGCGCTTTGGTGAGCTTGCTGCTGTGGTTGATGTTGCCGGAGACCCGTCCCGCAGAAACGCGCTCAGAAGGCCGTTTGCTGTCTCTGAGCCGATATATGAGCGTGGTGTCGGTGCCGACGTTCCGTTTCTATGCGGTGCTGGCAATGCTGGGGATGGCGATGATCATCGGCTATGTGTCGCAGTCGCCTACCCGCCTGATGGTGGAGTTGGGGCTGGATTCCCGCAGCTACGCCATCTGGTTTGGCTGTAACGCCGTGGTCAACATTGTTGCCGCCTTTACCGCACCGAAAATGGTCGGCATCGTCGGCCAGAAGCGGTCGTTGTGGTTGGGCGTCATCCTGATGGCGGCGGCCGGTGTGGCCGAATACAGCCTGCGAGAGTCGATGCAGCCTCTGGCCTTCATGGGGCCGGTGTTCGTCGCCAGCATCGCGTTCTCGTTCCTGATTGCCATCTGTGCCGGCAGTGCGCTGGCTCCCTTTGGCGACCGTGCCGGTACTGCGTCGGCGCTGCTGGGCCTGTTTCAGATGACCGGGGCGGCGATCGTGGTCGGCGTCTTTGGTGCCAGCGGCCTGACGGCGGTGGAGCAGCTGTCGTTGATGATGGCACTGCCCCTGGCCTGGGTGCTGGTGTGCAGGGTAACCCGAGGCCGCGAGATGATGCGGCCCGCTTCGGCACAGGCCTAAAAAAACGGCGCCCTTCGGGCGCCGTTTTTGTAGCGTGGAAACGTCGCTGTTAGCGAGACTTCACGTACGGGGTACCGACGGCTTTCGGGGCCACGGAGCGGCCGATAAAGCCAGCCAGCAGCAGCACGGTCAGGATGTAAGGCAGGACCTCGATGGCCTGTACCGGCACTTCGCCAATGCCTGGCAGAGACACACCCTGCAGGCGGATGGCAACGGCATCCAGGAAGCCAAACAGCAGACAACCGAACATCACGGTGACCGGGCGCCACTTGCCGAAGATCAGTGCTGCCAGGGCGATAAAGCCTTTACCGGCACTCATGTTCGGTACGAAACCGGCGTTCTGTCCGGTGGACAGGTAGGCACCGGCGATACCACACAGGATACCGGCGATGATCAGGGCGCGGTAACGCAACCAAGCCACGGAGATACCGGCGGTGTCGACCGCGTGCGGGTTTTCACCCACCGCCCGCAGGCGCAAACCAAAGCGGGTGCGATACAGGATCCACCAGCACACGGGCACCAGGGCAAAGGCACCGTACACCAACAGGTTATGGCCGGACAGCAGGGTCGAGTAGATGCCGCCAATCACCGGGACGTCGGCCAGGGCATCGGCAAACGGGAAGTGAATGGGGTTGAAGCGCTGATCGTCGGTCAGGGTTGGAGTCTGGCCACCGAGTCCGAACCAGTAGCGGCCCAGGGTGATGGTCAGGCCGGCAGCCAGAATGTTGATGGCCACACCGGAAACCACCTGATCACCGTTGTGGGTGATGGAGGCAAAGGCGTGAATCATCGACATGCACACGGCGACAAAAATCGCGGCCAGCAGTCCCAGCCAGACACTGCCGGTGACCGAGGCGGTGGCTGCCGCCGCAAAGGCCGCAGACAGCATCTTGCCTTCCAGGGCAATGTTAACCACACCGCTTCGCTCGGAGAACATGCCGGCCATGGCGGCCAGCAGCAATGGCGTGGATACCCGCAGGGTGGCGTCCAGAATCAGAATGATATTCTCAAACATGGTTATGCCTCCGCCTGAGCTTTGGGGGTGATCATGGCAAAGCCTTTCTCCAGGTACGGCTTGAGCATGTACTCAAGGGCACCACAGAACAGAATTACCAGCGCCTGTACCACGACCACGATGTTGCGATCCAGTTCCGGGAATTCAAACGCCAACTCGGCGCCACCTTGGAACAACAAACCAAACAGGATGGAAGCCAGGATGATGCCCACCGGGTGGCCACGTCCCATCAGGGCAACGGCGATACCGGTGAAGCCGTAGCCGGCGACGAAGTCCAGCTTCAGCTGACCGCTGTAGCCCTGCACTTCATTGATGCCCACCAGGCCAGCCAGGGCGCCGGAGATCAGCATGACGATCACCGTCAGCTTCTTGGGATCGATGCCGCCATACCGGGCTGCGGTCGGGTTGCTGCCCAGGGCTCGAATGGCGAAGCCCCAGCGGGTGTGCCAAAGCAGAACCCACAGGAATACGCCGGCCAGCAGGGCGATAATGAATGACAGGTTCAGGGGAGAGGCTTCAAACTCGATGCCAAACCATCCGAGAATCTCATGCATAAACGGCAACTGCGCGCTCTGCTCGAAGATCCGTGATACCGGTGCCATCTGACCATCCAGCTTGAGCACGTTGACCATCAGGTACACCATCAGCGACGAGGCGATGAAGTTGAACATGATGGTGGTGATCACGATGTGGGAGCCACGGTAGGCCTGCAGGTAAGCCGGAATCAGGGCCCACAGGGCACCAAACAGCATACTGGCAATCATGGTGATGGGCAGCAGGGCCCAGAACGGCAGGCTGGCATCCAGGGCCAGACAGGCGAGACCCACGCCCAGACCACCGATGTACGCTTGACCTTCACCGCCGATGTTAAACAGGCCGGCGGAGAACGCCAGTGCCACACACAGGCCGGTAAAGATGAAGTTGGTGGCGTAGAACAGGGTATAGCCGATACCCTCTTCGTAACCCAGGGCGCCGTACAGCATCACTTCAGCGGCTTCGACAGGGTCGATGCCGATGAACAGGAACACCAGGGCGGAAACGGCAAATGCCATTGTTACGTTCAGCAGCGGCATCAGGCCTACGTTGGCCCATGCCGGCATTTTGGAGTCGCTCACGCTGCATCTCCTTCGGCCTTATCGGCCTGTTTCAGTTCATCAGGGATGACGTTAGCCATCATCATGCCCAGAATCCGTTCGTTGGCTTTGTCGGCGGCCACTTCGCCTACAACCTGGCCGTCAAACATCACGATGATGCGGTCGGACAGGGACAGTACTTCATCCAGCTCAACGGAGACCAACAGGACCCCTTTGCCTTCGTCGCGCAGCTCGATGAGCCGCTTGTGGATGAACTCGATGGCGCCGATGTCCACGCCTCGGGTAGGTTGACCCACCAGCAGCACGTCTGGGTTCTGGTCGACTTCACGTGCGATGATCAGCTTTTGCTGGTTACCACCGGAGAACAAAGAGCTTCGCAGATTCGGGTTGCGCGGACGCACGTCCCATTCGTCCATCAGGCGGCTGCACTCGGATTCAATGACCTTGGTTTTGGTCAGAACAGCGCCGTTGTACTTTTTCTGCTCGTGATAGCCCAACAGGGCGGATTCTTTGGCGGTAAATGGCTTCACCAGACCCATGGCGAGGCGATCTTCCGGTACGTGGGCCACACCCAGTTCGCGAACCGCTTTGGGATCGCTGGGGTGTTGGGCATCGATGACGGTGGAACCAATGGTGACCTGGCCACTGGTGGGTGTCATCAGGCCGCTGAGCACTTCCATCAGCTCAGACTGGCCGTTGCCGGAGACGCCGGCAATGCCGACCACTTCGCCGGCCTTGAGGTCGATGTTGACCTTCTTCAGCAGTTCTACACCACGATCGTCGACCACCGTCAGGTCTTCGGTCTTGAGCAGAGTCTGCTTGGGCTTGGCGGTTTCCTTGTCCACTTTCAGGCGAACCTTGCGGCCTACCATCAATTCTGCCAGCTCTTCCTTGTTGGTCTCTTTAGTGACCACATGCGAGACCATGGCACCCTGGCGCATGACCGAGACATTGTCGGTGGCGGCCAGGATTTCCCTCAGTTTATGGGTGATCAACAGTACCGTGACCCCCTGGTCGCGCAGGGCGTCCAGAATTCGGAACAGGTGATCGGTTTCCTGAGGGGTCAGAACCCCGGTGGGTTCATCCAGAATCAGAATGCGGGCGCCACGATACAGTGCTTTCAGAATTTCCACCCGCTGTTGCAGGCCTACGGGAAGGTCTTCGACAACCGCATCGAGAGGCACATCCAGTTGATATTCTTTGGCGAGACGCGCCAATTCTTTACGGGCTTTGGTCAGGCTCCCTGCCAATAAAGCACCTTCCTCGGCGCCCAGAACGACGTTTTCCAATACCGTGAAATTGTCCACCAACATGAAGTGCTGGTGCACCATGCCGATGCCGGCGGCGATGGCCAGCCGCGAGGTTTTGATTTCACACTTTTTACCGTCCACCAGGATGTCACCTTTATCGGCTTCATAGAAACCGTAGATGATGTTCATCAGGGTGGATTTGCCGGCGCCGTTTTCGCCGATGATGCCGTGGATAGTCCCCGCGGGGACCTGCAGGTCGATGTGATCGTTGGCGTGTACTGCGCCAAAACGTTTATCGATGCCACGCAGTTCCAGGGCGAACGGTTTTTCAGTTCGGTCTGACATAGCAGAGTTCTCTTTGCGATCTGGCTGAGATGCAGGGAGGGGAAACCCAGGGGCGCAGCCCCTGGGCTTGGAGCAGTAACTTAGTAGTTACAGGTGTTGTCGCTCATGTAGTCATGAACAACAATGTCACCGGACTTGATCTTGTCGGAGATGGCAGTCAGTTGCTTTTCCATCTCAGGGGTAACCAAGGAGCGGTTGTAGTCATCCAGTGCCCAGTCAACGCCGTTTTCTTTCAGGCCGTTGGCGTGGATACCCGGTTCCCACTTGCCGTTCTGGTAGTCTTCGAACATGGTGTAAGTGGCCAGACCGACGCGCTTAACCATGGAGGTCAGCATCACACCTGGGTGCAGGTAGTTCTGGTTGGAGTCAACACCGATGGCGAACTTGCCTTCGTCTTTCGCGGCTTGGTAAACACCTACGCCAGTACCGCCGGCAGCGGCGAAGACAACGTCAGCACCCTTGGTGAACTGAGACTTGGCCAGTTCGGAACCACGGGCTGGATCGTTCCAGGCAGCAACGGTAGAACCGGTCATGTTCTGGAAGACTTCGGCGTCTTTGCTGACGAACTTGGCACCCTGCTCATAACCACAAGCGAACTTGCGGATCAGAGGGATGTCCATGCCACCGACGAAGCCCAGTTTTTTGGTTTCAGACTTCATGGCTGCCAGGGCGCCAACCAGGAACGAGCCTTCGTGCTCTTTAAACACGATGGACTTCACGTTTGGCAGGTCTACTACAGAATCGATGATTACAAATTCGGTTTCTGGGTACTTCTTGGCGACCTTTTCCAGGGCGGTGCCGTACATGAAACCTACAACGACGATGGGGGTGAAGCCACGCTTTGCCAGGCGCTCCAGACCCTGTTCGCGCTGGGCGTCGTTGGCAGGTTCGAACTCACGGATCTTCAGGCCTTTGTCGTTGTTGAATTTGGTTACACCATTTTCAAATACGGCTTGGTTGAAGGATTTGTCGTACTTACCAGTGACGTCATAGGCAACAGCGGGCTTAAAGTCCACAGCGCCGGCGACAAAGGAGGTCAGAGCCAGAGTTACTGCCGCGGCAGTAGAGGCAATTGCTTTCATCATCAAGTCCTCGCGAATTGTAGTAATTTTCTTTTAGCAACTTTCAGTCATAAAAGTTGATGTGACAGGCTTATAACGTCCCCACCCATGCTTCAAGCAGCGTGTTTAACTTAGCTTGGCTTGTGTGACTTGGGTCACGTTATTTTTGGCTTTCGTTCGAAAAGTGGTCGATTTGACGAGATTTTTGGTTTGAAAGTGACTGACGGAAAAAACGCCATTCGTGGTAATATTACGAAAAAAGCCACTGAATAGGTTGGGTGAACGGGATTTTTGCCAGTTGTGTTAGCGACAGTTTTGAGAGTTTAAAACGAAGTTCTGCTTTTTTGAGTCGCCGCTAAGTTGAATTTGAGCACAAACTCAACTCAACGGCTAAATAGGGTTCACTGGCTGGTTGCTGGGTGACCGAACAAGCGTCGACTCCAATCCGCAACCTGTTCGTTTTCCAACCATTTTATGGCGTGATTTTGCCACACCTGTGTCAATTTGGGATGATCTGCCAGGCGCTGTAACTGTTCCGGTTGGCGTTGCTGGCCATAGAGAATCTCCATGCAGCGTGCCACGCTCAGGCCACGCTCATCCTGATGCACCCGCTGCAAGTGGTCACCCGGCCTGATTTCGCCCGGAGTGATGACTCGGAAAAACCAACCGCTGCGCCCGGTCAGCTGCACTAACATCGCCAGTTGGCTGTAGTCAAAGCGGGTATTGATTTTATGGCAGGGGCAGCGCGGTTCGCTGACCTCCAGTAACACCTCGCCTATTCGAAAGCGGTCACCGATGCAGACGTTACGTTCGGTCCAGCCGGTTTCCGACAGGTTTTCGCCAAAGGCGCCGCCGCGAAACGGGGTCGGGCTGGGCGTCAGCGCCAGTGATTGCCACATCTGTTCCCAGAACGGGTAGTGCTCGGCCGGGTAGTAATGGAGGGCGCGATCGCTGCCGCCATGGAAGCGGGGATCGGCCACCTCATCTTCGGTCAACCCCAGAGGGGAGCAGTATTGTGGCAGGCTGATTGCGGTTTTATGGATGGCGCTGGTTTCGGAGCCGAAGGCGGCGCTTTTGCCGCTGTAGAGGGTGACGGACATGGGCACAACTCCCTTTAAGATAATGAAGCGGAAAGGAGATAAAAAAAGGCGCCATCAGGCGCCCATTTGTTGCTGACTCAGCTTAGTGCTCTTCCAGGCCGATATCCTGCTTTTCCTGAGACGGGATGCCCAGCAGCTCCACCTCAAACACCAGGGCGGCGTTGCCAGGAATGGAGGCGCCAGCACCGCGCTCGCCGTAGGCCAGCTCGGACGGGATGTACAGCTCATACTTGGAGCCAACGTTCATCAGCTGCAGGCCTTCGGTCCAGCCTTTGATCACGCCGTTCAGTGGGAAGCTGATGGACTCACCACGCTTGTAGGAGGAGTCAAACTCGGTGCCGTCGATCAGGGTTCCTCGGTAGTGAACCTCAACGGTGTCAGTGGCGGCAGGCTTGGTGCCGTCCCCTTCGGTGAGGACTTTGTATTGCAGGCCGGATTCGGTGACCTTAACGCCTTCTTTTTTGGCGTTCTCAGCCAGGAAGGCTTCGCCTTCGGCTTTGGCTGTCTGGGCTTCTGCGGCTTCTTTTTCCTGAGCGACCTTGGCGATGCGGGCGTCAAACGCTTGCAGGGTTTCGGCCAACTGCTCTTCGGTCATCTTGCTGTTGCCTTCCAGACCGGCTTTGATGCCTTCCAGAACGGTGGCGTTATCGATGACGATATCCAGCTCTTTCAACTGGTCGAAGCTCTGAGCCAGGTTGGCCGCAAAAGAAGCGCCCAAAGCGTAGGCGGTCTTTTGGTCTTCGTTGGCCCACTGTTGGGACTCGGTGGCTGCCGGCGCTGCGTCAGCTTTTACTTGTTCGGTTTTTGCTTGCTCCTGGCAACCTGCCAGAGCCACGGCCGCACTAACCAGGCCGATCTTAAATAGAGTACGCATTGGATTCTCCGGAAAAATGTCCCATCTACTATTAGGGCTCAGCCTTGATTATGCAAGGGTTGTTAAGGAAATCAGCACATAAGACAGAAAATTTGCCTGCGGGTTCCCACTCAAAAAATAATATTTGTGGGTACAATACCGGATTATTCTGAACTGAAACTGGATGCCCGAATCATGGCTCTAAAAGCGACGGTGTTTAAAGCCCACGTCGAACTGGCGGATATGGACCGCCATCAATACCTTAATCAGAGTTTGACCCTGGCCCGTCATCCCTCTGAAACCGATGGTCGTTTGATGGTGAGACTGCTTGCATGGTGCCTGTACGCCGAGGAGCGGCTGGAGTTCACCAAGGGCTTGTGCGCCGATGACGAGCCTGAGCTGTGGCTGAAAAACAACGCCGGTGAGATTGAGTTGTGGATTGAACTGGGGCAGCCGGATGAAAAACGGCTGAAAAAGGCCTGCGGCCGTGCCAGGCAAGTGGTGCTGTTTAACTATGGTGAACGCTCGGCCAAGGTGTGGTGGCAGCAAAACCAGGCCAACCTCAGCCGCCTGGACAACCTGAGTGTCTGGAGCCTGAGCGATGAGGACTTCAACGCACTGGCGGAGTTGGCCGGTCGCAACATTAAGCTGCAGGCCAATATTATGGATGGCCAATGCCTGTTGTCCACCGAGTCCGGCTCCATCAGTGTTGAGCCCGAATGCCGACAGAAGTCTCAGTAGGGCTTAGGAAGCCGGCTTAAATCGCTCCAGTGGCGCCAGCCACTGTTGCCACTGCTGGCGCTTTTCCTGAAGTTGTTGTTCCGATTCTAATACGCCCGGGTGGGCACCCCAGATGGGACCCGGCCAGGCATCATCTTGCTGAAAGCGGGCGACATGATGCAAGTGCAGTTGTTCAACCACGTTGCCCAGTGAGGCGACATTGATTTTGTCCGGTGACAGTCGCTGTTCCATCACGGTGGCAACGTTGCATGACTCTTTCATCAACTGTTGCTGGGCATCGACGCTCAGGTGATGAATTTCGCGGATGCCATTTTGTTTGGGAACCAGAATCAGCCAGGGGTAACGGGCGTCCTTGGCCAGGCGAACCTGGCACAGGGGCAGTTCACCCACCAGCACAGAGTCCTGTGCCAGTCTTTCATGCAGTTGGAACATCGTGCTCTCCTAAAAATGAATCTGGCCCACTAAGCCAGCGGTGTCGCCGTCATAGTATGGACTGATGGCGACGTTGGGGTGGGGGCTAACCAGAAAATAGTTGAAGGCCATGCCGATGGCTGCCCCCGCTAACACATCCACCACTTCATGATTATCTGATTGAACGCGAGCGTAACCGGTGTAGCTGGCCAGCAGGTAGGCGGGCAGGCCGTAGTGCCAGCCATAACGGCGCTGCAGGAAGCCTGCGGCACTGAAGGTAATGGCGGCGTGGCCACTGGGAAAGGCATCGTTGTCTTCGCCGTTGGGGCGCTCCTTGTCCACCAGGGCTTTGAGCCCGTAGGTGGTCAGGGTGGTGGCTCCCAGGCTATAGCCGAGCTGCCACAGACCGTCGGTATCGTCTTCGGCAAAGTAGGCGATGGAGGCCGCGGCGGCCGGCAAGGCCAGCTCCAGTACATCGCTGCTGGTTTCGGTAAATGAGGCGTGAGCCAGCTGACTGAGTGTCAGGGTAAAAGCGAGAATCCAGTGTTTCATACAAAAAAACTGCCGTCCTATAAAGGACGGCAGCTTATCAGACCCTGTGCATCAGCTAAAGAAAGCCGATGCTAAAACAGTGGCTTAATTATTGAAGTCACGCTGAGGGCGTTGACCGCGATGGCCGCCATCTCGACGCTGGCCACCGTCACGGTTGCCATCACGGCGACCACGGAAGTCACCGTCACGCCGTGGGCGACGTTCACCATCGCGATTGCCACGGAATTCACCTTCACGGCGAGGACGACGTTCGCCATCACGGTTACCACGGAACTCCCCATCACGGCGAGGGCGACGATCGCCATCACGCTCTGGGCGTGGTGGAATCTGCTCGTTGGTCACCTGGCCGTCAATCTGACGGTTGCGAATGCGAACCTTACGCAGATCGGTTTTGGCATAAGGAGGCATGTCGGCCGGCAGCTGCACCAGAGTGTGGCTGTCGAACAGGCGAATCTGACCAATCAGACGGCTTTCCATCTGCAGTTCATTGGCAATGGCACCGACGATGTCTTTAACCTGAGCACCGTGCTCTTTACCAACCGCCAGACGGTAGGTATCGAAGTTGATGTTCTCACGACGTGGACCACGCTCGCGACGCTCACCGCGATCCGGGCGATCGCCACGGTCACGACGCTCGAAACGAGGCTCTGGATCCGGCTTTGGCTTAAGCGGCTTCTTGCGCTGACGCTCGAACAGCAGGGCGGCGGCCAGGCTCAGGATGTCCTGCTCGGTCTTCTCTGCCATGTTGGTGAGCATCTCTTTCAGCTCGTTCAGGTCACGCTCTTCAACACACTTGACCAGCTCTTCCTGCAGACGGCCAACGCGGTGGCGTCCCAGTTCTTCGGCGCTGGGCAGGTCCATTGGAATGATGGTGCCCTTGGTCTGACGCTCGTAGTTGCGCAGCAGACGCATTTCACGTGGGCGGGCAAACAGAATCGCCTCGCCTTCGCGACCGGCACGACCGGTACGGCCGATACGGTGCACGTAGGACTCGGAGTCCATCGGCAGGTCGTAGTTCACAACGTGAGTGATGCGAGGCACATCCAGGCCACGGGCAACCACGTCGGTGGCGATCAGAATGGAGATCTTACCTTTATGCAGCTGGGCAACGGTGTGTTCACGTTGCTGCTGGCTCATGTCACCGTTCAGGGCCGCGGCACGGAAGCCAAGACCATTGAGGTGGGCGGCCAGATCAACGGTGTCGCCACGGGTACGGACGAACACGATCATGGCGTCATAAGGCAGGGTTTCAGCCAGACGCTCCAGGGCGGTCTGCTTGGAAACACCGGTCACCTTCCAGGCTTTCTGGGTGATGTTGGCCTTGGTATTCTCGTTAGAGGCAATCTTAACGTGCTTAGGATCTTTCAGGAATCGGTTGGCGATTCGACGGATCTGCTGAGGCATGGTGGCGGAGAACAGGGCCATTTGGGCGCTGTCGTCCAGGTGCTCCAGGATCCATTCGATGTCTTCCAGAAAGCCCATGTTGAGCATTTCGTCGGCTTCGTCCAGAACGCAGCATTTTACGTTTTCCAGATCGAGGCTACCGCGACGAATGTGGTCCATCAGGCGGCCAGGTGTGGCCACAACCACTTGAGCTCCGCGCTCAAGATCGCGCAATTGAGGACCGTAAGGCTGACCACCGTACAGGGTAGTCAGGCGCAAACCTTTCAGGTTTACGGCAAATTCTTCCAAAGATTTTGCTACCTGGATAGCCAGCTCACGAGTAGGAGCCAGAACCAGCATCTGCACATGGCGCTTGCTTGGGTCCAGACCTGCCAATGCAGGCAGACCGAATGCGGCGGTTTTACCGGTACCGGTTTGGGCTTCGCCCAGAATGTCGTTGCCTTCCAGCATGAAGGGGATGGCTTGCGCTTGAATAGGCGTAGGAGCGGTAAAGCCCAGGTCAGTTACGGCCGCAAGCAGAGGTGCCGGCAGATTTAAGCCAGCAAAATCAATAGTGGTGTCAGACATGTATATCCAATCAGGTTGTCGCAGATGCGCTGCGATACAAAATAATGAGGCGTTAGCCCAACCAACAACCCATATAGCCGCCCTGGCCGGCAGACGTTGTTTGGCGCTAATTGCCTCCCAATAGGGAGAGTGATCCCGAGGGCGCGCATATTACTCTTACTGGAAGGAATTGCAAGTGTTTTGTTGAAAAAAACATCAGGCAAAGTTGACCACCGCCCGAAAAATAGGCGAAAAGACTGAAACAGTTTCGCCCCTTGGTCACTTGTGCGGTTTTGTCTGCTGAGATCCGGCTCAGTTTTCCAGTGCGGCACTCTCTTTTGCCAACCCGGCAGCCAGGGCCGGACGGGCGGAGACTCTGGCCCGATAGTCATTCAGACGTTCAGAGAGTGGCAGCTTGAATCCCTTGGCCCAGTTGAGGGTGTGGGTAAGCAGGATGTCGGCGACGCTGAACTGATCGCCCAGCAGAAAGCCGTGTTCCGGTACGTTGGGCTCAATCTGCTCGCAGGCCTTGTCAAACTCCCAGGCTGCGGTGTCGATCACCGCGCTGACGCGTTTATCTTCCGGCAGGGCAAACTTATGTTTGCCTATGGTCCACAGCGGCTGCTCCAGTTCGCACAGGACAAAGATCATCAATTGGTGGTGCAGGGCGCTGGCATCGCTGCCGGGTTGAGGAAGCAGGCGGTCCTGACCATACTTTTGCGCCAGGTGCAGGCAGATGGCGCCAGACTCAATCAGGGTGAGATTGCCGTCGGTCACTGCCGGTACTTTACCGGCTGGGTTGATACCGAGAAACGCCTCTGACCGGTGGGTGCCCTGATAGAAGTCCACCAGCGAGTAGTCCCAATCCAGGCCCAGCTCTTCCAGTAGCCAGGAGATGCGCAGCGAGCGGGTGCGAGGGTAGCCATACAGGGTGATCATAAGGTGTCCTTTTCCTTCGAGTCTGGTGATGATTAACCTAAAGGCAAAGCACGGCGGCATCAAGGGGCATCGCTGAAGCGTTCACGGCCTCGCATCTTGAAGGGGGGGAGGGCGCGACCTGGGTAACCTCGCAGGGGGTGGCCCCAAGGGCAAGGTCATCGTATGGGGGCGCCCAGCCTAAGCGAAGCGCCGTGAGATTACCGGGTTGGGCACCCGGCTCGGGCCTCAACAGCCCGCTGAAACGAAAAAAGCGCCAACCTTGCGGTTAGCGCTTTCTCTTAATATGGTGCCTCGACCCGGCAACGGAGGGAGGTACGACCGGAGTAACATCGCTTGCGATGGCCCGAAGGGCAAGGTCATCAACGGGGCCGCCCAGGCCAGGGACACGCAGCTGGCACAGCTGCTAAACGAAAAAAGCCCCTGAACTTTCGTTGGGGCCGCCTAGGTCAGGGCTTCTTCAAATATGGTGCCTCGACCCGGCAACGAAGGGAGGGACGACCGAAGTAACATCGCTTGCGATGGCCCGAAGGGCAAGGTCCAACGCAGTAACGCCGCTTGCGGCGGTCATCGAACCAAGCGAAGCGCCGTGAGATTACCGGGTTGAGCACCCGGCTTCGGGCCTCAACAGCCCGCTGAAACGAAAAAAGGCTCCGATGTTTCCATCAGAGCCTTTCTCAAATATGGTGCCTCGACCCGGAATCGAACCAGGGACACGGGGATTTTCAATCCCCTGCTCTACCAACTGAGCTATCGAGGCAACGGGGGTGTATTAAACGGATTTCCCCTGACTGAGTCAACCGTTTTTTTTATAAACTCGAGCGCCTGATGGAAAATCATCCATCCTATGAGTGATGGCGGAGTCGTGTGGACACTGGCTTCGGGGCACTTTAGGGTATGAAGACCGATACCGTGACGCGAAAATCATGAACATAGAGTCTTTGCTGGAAAGCCACGACATAGAGTTTGAGAAGTTTGAACATCCGCCGCTGGAGACCTGTTGCGATGCAGACAGATTGCAGCTGCACCGCCCTGGTCAGCGGCTTAAAAACCTATTTTTGAGAGACAATTACGGGCGTCGTCATTTTTTGCTGATCACATCGGCGGATAAGGCGGTGGACCTTAAGGCGTTGTCCCGTCAGTTGTCATTGAGCCGCCTGGGGTTTGCTTCCGCTGAGCGGCTGTCCAGGTACCTGAAAGTGAGGCCGGGTTGTGTTTCTCTTTTGGCGCTGGTGAACGATCCCGAGTTACAAGTGGAGCTATGGTTAGATGAATCGGTATGGCAAGGGGAGGCGTTTCAGTGCCATCCCCTGATTAATACTGCCACGCTGGTTTTGGAGAAAGCTCAGGTAGAGCGCTTTCTGCAACTGACGAACCACATTCCGGTCATAATGCCCATCCCCCAACAGGCGGCTATGCCGTCCTAGGCTACTCCGACAGCCCCCGGAAACGAAAAAGCGCCAACCTTGCGGTTAGCGCTTTCTCTGAAAATGGTGCCTCGACCCGGCAACGGAGGGAGGTACGACCGGAGTAACATCGCTTGCGATGGCCCGAAGGGCAAGGTCATCGTACGGGGCCACCCAGGTCAGGGACACGCAGCTGGCACAGCTGCTAAACGAAAATAGCCCCTGAACTTTCGTTGGGGCCGCCTAGGTCAGGGCTTCTTCAAATATGGTGCCTCGACCCGGCGACGCAGTAACGCCGCTTGCGGCGGTCATCGTACGGGGGCGCCCAGCCTAAGCTAAGCGCCGTGAGATTACCGGGCTGGGCACCCGGCTCAGGCTTCAACAGCCCGCTGAAACGAAAAAAGCGCCAACCTTGCGGTTAGCGCTTTCTCTTAATATGGTGCCTCGACCCGGAAGCACCGGGGCCGCCCAGGCCAGGGACATGCAGCTGGCACAGCTGCTAAACGAAAAAAGCCCCGAACTGTCGTTCAGGGCTTCTTCAAATATGGTGCCTCGACCCGGCAACGGAGGGAGGTACGACCGAAGTAACATCGCTAGCGATGGCCCGAAGGGCAAGGTCATCGTACGGGGGCGCCCAGCCTAAGCGAAGCGCCGTGAGATTACCGGGTTGGGCACCCAGTTCAGGCTTCAACAGCCCGCTGAAACGAAAAAAGCGCCAACCTTGCGGTTAGCGCTTTCTCTTAATATGGTGCCTCGACCCGGAATCGAACCAGGGACACGGGGATTTTCAATCCCCTGCTCTACCAACTGAGCTATCGAGGCGACGGGGCGTATTAAACGGATTTCACCGATTTAAGTCAACAGAAAAAGACGCGGAAGGAATTGATTGCTGAATCTTTGCGGGTTGTGACTGAAATTTGCCCTCAAGTTGTCGCAAATATCGGCGTTGGTCAGGTTCGAGACTTGCGATGGCCCGAAGGGCAAGGTCATCGTACGGGGGCGCCCAGCCTAAGCGAAGCGCCGTGAGATTACCGGGTTGAGCACCCGGCTCGGGCTTCAACAGCCCGCTGAAACGAAAAAAGCGCCAACCTTGCGGTTAGCGCTTTCTCTGAAAATGGTGCCTCGACCCGGAATCGAACCAGGGACACGGGGATTTTCAATCCCCTGCTCTACCAACTGAGCTATCGAGGCGACGGGGCGTATTAAACGGGTTTGCGCGGTGGCAGTCAAACAATTTTACTCAATGGCCAGTTGTTTGCTGAAAAAATCTCCGCTTTTGTCAGTCTGGGAGACATTTTCGAGGCAGAACGCGGCTCATTTATGGAAGTATCAGGGATTGATTCTGCAGCGACTTAGTTTCTGAGAAAACCATCACAGGATAGTGGTTTCTCTGTTGGCATAATGACTTGTGGGAGCGTTTGGCGCTCTGGAATTGAGAGTAAAAATGATCAGCTCTTTTTTACGAAATTGAATTAGGCAGCCGTGGTGAAACATTTGCAGCTAACAAGTTATCTTGTGCTGGACAATCAGCATCTGTGTCTGATTGATCAGCGTTCCGGCGATGAGGTGAAGCTCTCTTTTGCAGAGTCGGCAGTATTGCATCACCTTGTGGTCAGGCAGCATGAAATTTGCACCAAGGAAGATTTGTTGTCAGTGGGCTGGCCCGAGCGGGTTGTGGCTCCGTCGTCCCTGATCCAATGCATCAGCACTCTGAGAAAAAAGCTCGAACCCTATCCGGAATTCAGTTTGAAGACGGTGGCTCGTCGTGGGTATCAGGTGGTGATCAATGATGACGGCTTGGTGGTCGCTCCGGCCGTTGCCACTTCGCCGGCCCAGGAACCGCCAAAGACCAGCCCCAAGCGGACTCGAATGGCGTTGATGGTCATGGCTCTACTACTGGTGGTAGGGTTGGTATTTGTGCTGCAGTTTCCTCGAATTCATGCCAGCAACACTTTGAGTGATTGGGTCTGGATTGAGTCTGGCAAGTTAAAGATTGGCAACGCCAAGGGGCAGACGGATGTGCTGGCGTCATCGAAGGCCACCAATGCCGAGCTGGCTCGCTGGCAGCGCCATTTTGGCAGCAGCTACGTGCAACCGGTGATTGCCGATTATAAAGCGTTTGCATTAACGGATGGTAATACCGACTCAATTTCGATCTGCCCTGGGTTTGAAACTGGAAAGGGGTGCGCCGGCAAAGACATCATCAACATCAATTTCCCTACCACCGAAAAAGTGAATATGGATCTGCCGGTGTTTTTTGAGCTGGCCAAGATCATGGAGCAGCGGATCCGGTACAACCGCATTGAGCTGCCGACCATTCCCTATCATCAAGGGGAGTTGACGGAACATATGTACAGCGCCGATCTGTACTTCCCACGAAATGATCAACTGTTGGTCAGGGTCGACCACAATATCTCAGTGGTTTACAAGGATGACTCCAAAGGGATGTTCTTTGCGTCTTTCTGCGTTACCGATCAAGACTGCAAGACGTCGCCGATCAAGTACGACTTCGAAGGTGAGTTTGTCCGTTACGATGCCTATATCGGTGACCACAAGATCGATGTGTTTAAGGTATCGACCAACTCCCGCAATCTGCACAAACCCGAGGTAGTTACGCCGGCGGCGCTGCCGTATTATCGTGAACTGCGTCGTCAGAGCCTGTCGGATGAGGCGCTGTACTTCTATCGATTCTATCAGGATGAGCACTCTGCGGCCTGGGTGATTCCGTTCTATGGTCATACAGTGGCCTGGATGAAGCAGTCGACCATGGCGATGTAAATCGGTATTGATGAAGCAAAAAAGGCGGCCCATGGCCGCCTTTTTTGATGGTAACACCGGGTTATTGAGTGGCGGTGTCCAGGTGAGTGTACTTGTCGATCAGCTGATCCAGATAGGGCGCTACGTCTTTGTCTTCCCAGTCCAGATAACCGCGCACAAAGCCGACCAGGTTGCCGTTACTGTCCAGCACATAGGTGGCCGGCACCACATTGACCGGCATGACGCCGTTCATGCTGTGCTCCATATCGAACAGAGAGTCGATGTCGTCCAACTGATAGTTGGCCAGAACTTCATACACCTCATCGGGTGACAGTTCGTCGATGGAAACCGGCACTACCTTCAGATTTTTGTGGGCGTAATCCTGTTCCAACTGACGCATGGCCGGTAATTCTTTGATGCAGGGGCCACACCAACTGGCCCAGATGTTGATCAGGGTGACTTTGCCCCGATGTTGGTTCATGGAAACCGGCTTGCCCTGACGGTCGTCGAAGATCAGCTCCGGTGGTTTGCGGGCGTTACTGAATTCCACGAACTTGGTCATGATCATCGGTTTTTCTATGGGCTCACCGGTGGGGTATACCTTGGGCAGGTTTGAGGCCAGGCTGTGGATGGGCAGGCTGCAGGCTGCCAGGGTGAGAGACAGCAGGAGAGGACGTAGTTTCATAGCAGAGTCCGTTTTCAGTGTTGAGTGTGGCGTTGACGCAGTAGAGGCCACACCAGTATCAGCAGGATGGTGGAGACCAGCAGCAGAGGCAGCAACCACAACATGGCGGTGCCGGCAGTGAGGGCTGGTTGGTAATGAATCTGTTCACCGTAGCGCTGCACCAGGAAGTCGATGATCTGGTCACGGCTTTTGCCCTGATTCAGCTGCTCAGCAATCTGGCCTTTTAGCTCATAGGCGATGGGGGCTTCAGACTCCAGTACATTGAGATTCACCGAGGAGGGGCAGCGCAGGTCGGCGGCGATGGCATTGACCGCCCGATGCAGTTCGGCGCCACTGAGGGGTTCGGCGCTGAACGACGGGGATGTCAGCAGTACCAGTATTAACGTCAGGTATTTCAGCATAGTGGGTACTCCCGATGGGTTTCTCGATGCGTTCGCCGCCAGGCCAGGGCGCCGGCGAAGGCGCAGATTAAGCCGCCAATCCACAGCAGTCGAACCCAGGGTTTGTAGCTGATGCGCACCAGATATTCACTGTCGCTGACCGCCGGTCCCATTGACAGGTAGAGATCGGACAATAGGGAGTGGTAAACCCCGGCAATGGTCATTTCGCTCATGTCATCCATGTAGGTACGACGTTGTGGATACAGGTAGGTCAGTGTGTGTTCACGACTGTTTTCGATGCGCACCGTGCCTTGCATGGCGCGATAGGCCCGATGTTCCACTTGATCCGTTTGTTCGTACACGGCGGTCAGGCCGGCAACCACTTTGCCGTTGCCCGGTCCCATTCTGACCATGGCGGCTTGTTCAAAGTTGGATAGAACGGTGGCGCCGAGAATGAATACGGCAACGCCGGCATGGGCCAGAGTCGAGGGCAGGTGCAGACGCAGGCGGGCGTGCTTAAATTGATGGGCCGCAGCAATGAGCAGGCAACTGCCGATCCAGAAGGCCGACACGAACCCTTGCCACATCCACACCGGAGCACTGCTGTCCTGGTACAGGCCTAAGCCGGTGGCGGCCAGGATAACCATCACAGCCAACGCTATTTTGTTGCGAATACTCCAGGTCGCCTGCGGCAGGCTGACCCAGCCGAGCAGACCGGCACACAGGCTAACAATGGGGATGAAAACCGTATTGAAATAGGGAGCGCCGACAGAGATGCTTCCGAGTCCCATGGCGCTGAAAATAAACGGGTAACAGGTTCCGAGCAATACCGAGAACGCCGCGGTTATCAGCAGCAGGCTCGCCACCATCACCAACCAGTGATTGCTGCCGCCGCGAAGCGGAGTGCCCCGTTTTAGCCGTGGCGCACGCAGCGCAAACACCACCAGAGCGGGAAGGATGGTCGCCAACAGCAGGATCAGAATGCCCATGCCTCTATTGGGGTCAGCGGCAAAGGCATGAACTGACTGAATGACACCGGAACGGACCAGAAAGGTGCCGATAAGACTGACACTGAAGCCAGACAGGCACAGCAACAGGGTGGTCAGGGTCATGGCATTCTCACTGCGGTTCAGATGCAAGGTGTGCAGCAGTGCGCAGCTGATCAGCCAGGGGATAAAGGAGGCATTTTCCACCGGATCCCAGAACCACCAACCACCCCAGCCAAGTTCGTTGTAGGCCCACCAGGAGCCGAACAGGTTGCCGAGAGTCAGGAAAAACCAGGCAATTAAATTCCAGCGACGAAACCAGCCGCTGTCACCATTATGGCTGCCTCGGCTGAGCAGGGTGGTGATGGCGCCAGCAAACAGTACTGTCAGGGCCACATAACCGAGAAATACCATGGGCGGGTGCAGTATCAGGCCGATGTCCTGCAGCATGGGGTTAAGATCCCGCCCTTCGACCGGCACCTCCGGAAGCAGCCGGGAAAAGGGGTTGGAGGTAAAGAGCACAAACAGCAGGAAGCCAAAGTTGATCATCGCCAACACATTGCTGGCCCTGGGAGCGAAGCGATTGGGGTAGTGATGACCGGCCGCAACTCTGGCAGTGACAACGGTTAATCCCAGCGTCCAGAACAGAATAGAGCCTTCGTGTCCTCCCCATAGGGCCGCGACCTTGAAGTACCAGGCAAGGTGGGTATTGGAGTGATGGGCGACATAGGCTACCGAGAAGTCGTTGACCAGAAATGCGTACACCAGAGTGGCGGTGGCCAGTAGGGCACAGGTTGCCATTAACAGAGTCAGAGGCTGAGTCATGCGTGCCAGATAGGCTTCGATTGGCCGCCCCCAAAATAGGGTGAAACTGGCGATCAACAACGCCAGTGAGGTGGCGATAATTAGCAAAAAGTGACCGATCTCAGGAATCACAACTGGCCTCTCAAGGTCGTGGGTACAGAATGTCAGTTACGGAAAAGCGTGGCGCTGAACGGATGGAATTACCTTAGCACTGAAAAAATAGCGGTGCCGCAGGCATTAATTAAAAGTGTGACCAAAGAAAGTAATTAGTTTGGTTGGGGTTCGAAACTGTTTACCCTGATGCCTTTTTAGATGTGATTATGTTTTTTATTCTTGGTTATTCCTTGGCTGTTTTCTTTTTTTATCTTTTTTTATCTTCTTTTGTTTAATAAAAAAACCTATTAAAGCACCAGCTTGCACTTCGCCTTTGGTTTGATTATGTCTTTGTTTTTGCTGGTATTTTTTAGTAATTGCGGGTGGTGTGTATGAGGTCAAAAAAAACTGAAGTTAATTTGTGCGTCAGTTCCACATTTATCCAGTAACTTTCTGTTTTCATTATTTACGTTTCTTGGCACTAGCAGACTTGAATTGGTGACAAAGCTTCGAATAAAGAGCGTCACCTAGCGGGAAACAAAATACCTTTTGTAGGAGATAATGATGAAAGGCTGGAAATTAAAGGCTTCTTTAGGCGCCTTGTTCTGTGTTGGAGCGGTGGGCTCGGCCCAGGCCTCTGATGCCGCACAAAGTGACCAGGGCTATAAACAGTCGCCTCAGGCTCGAATGATATTGGCTAACCCCGATGGCACCGAGGAAGAAAAAGGCGTTAAGTCACTGCACGACTACATCGTTCAGGAGAAAGAGCTGTGGGACTTCCTGTTTGAGAACCACCCGGTTTTCAAAACCTATGCACCGGAAGGGCGCATGGTGGGTAAGCCACACATCTCGGATCGGGGCGAAGAATACCTCCATACCGGTAATTCCGAAGACTACAGCGAAAAGGTTGGACGCCCCAGCGCGGCCCAGTATCGCCTGGGTGCCAAGTCGATTCTGGATTACCCCAACAAGTTTATTGGGCCGGAGAAATGTGGCGAATGCCACGGTGTCCAGTACGAGAAGTGGAAGCGCTCCCGTCACGCTAAAACCGTTCGTTTCCCTGAAGAGGTGGTGGAAGCCGGTGGTGATCTGAAGAAAGGTATGTATGGCACCGATGTGCCGCTGCTGCCTGCCGGGATTACCCAGGACTACATCTACGCCCTTATTGGAACCCCGCGAACCAAGTACGGCTACATCGACCCCTATCTGGTGCGCGGTTCCTACAGCGTTCGAGGCGGTTTGCTGAAAGACGGTACCGGTACTCTGCACGCGGGCAGCAACCAGTTCTCTGTCAACTGGCTGACCTTCCTGACCCCAGAGAAGGCCCGTGAAATTAAAGAGGTGATCCCAGAGTTCCCGGCCACCATGGAGGAGTTTGGCGACTCCGGCTCCAATGTGTGGGGGGTGAACTCCTACGGTGCCAAGCAGGACAAGATGTTCCTGTTCCAGCCGGCAGCGTCCTATTGTGAGGTGTGCCACACCTTCAAGTTCGACTTTAAGAGCAAGCAGGAGTTCTTTGACGCCCTTGGCGATCCGAAGAAGCTGCGTGAACACACCATCTCCAAAGGCATTGCCTGTGAAGAGTGTCACGGCGCCGGTGCTCACCTGGATGGCGGTGTCGGTGGCGGCATGCCGTCCAACTGTGAACGCTGTCACCAGCGCTTTAACTACGTGGCAGAGATGGGCGAAGGCCCGAACGCCAAACCGGAAGATGCCTTTACTGTGAAGATGAAGGGCGCCTGTCCATCCTGTGGTACCGAGGGTGGCCAGATGTTCAACTCTGCGCACTACGACAAGGGCATGCGCTGCTCCACCTGTCACGATCCTCATGAAGTGACTGACGGTAGCTACCTGTCCGGTGTGACTAAGACCAAGCTGAAGAAGGAGTGTGCCGACTGTCACGAAGTGCAGGCCGAGTTCCACAAATCTTCTAAGCCACACAGCGAAAGCGACTGTACCTCTTGTCACATGCCCAACATGGGCAGCTGCGAGAAGTTCACTGCGATTCAGTTCCCGGACCAGGCTGGCTTCGACAACGTACGAGCGTCCCACATCTGGAACATCAAGGTTCACCCAACCAAGAAGACGCTGAACCCGCCGGAAGGCAAGCCGCGCACTTCTAAGACTAAGGGCTGGACCGTGGCTCAGGATGAGGATGGCTATTCCTACCTGGATCTGATGTGGACCTGTGCCCGTACCTCGGCACTGGATCGCACCGTGCTCAATGGTAAGGGCTGCCACAGCCAGTTCCAGTCTGAGCTGGATGAAGGCCTGCACTTTGAGGACCAGATGGAGATCTACGGTGAAGTCACCAAGTGGCAGGAGCCCGTTAAGGAGACTCACGCCAAGGTGGTTAAGCAGCTGGAGCGCATCGATGAGCTGATGAACGTCACTCGCCTGTCCGTATCCGAAAAAGCCAAAGTACTGATGATGGTCGATAAGGCCCGTGAGTCGGTGGCTAAGGTGGAGAAAGACGGTTCCTGGGGTGTTCATGGTCCGTCGTTGGCCAAGCGCATGATGAGCGATGCCTGGATTTACGTTCAGGAAGCGCAGTCCATCATGGATAACGCCGGTTACGACAGCAAGTAATCGTGACTGCCCCCGGCACCGATGTGTCGGGGGCAGCTTTGTTTGAGTAGCAAGAGAGGCACAGCATGCGAGCAATGGGAATTTTAGTAGTGGCGCTGTTATCCATGGCTCCCTTGAGCCTGATGGCCGGTGGTGCCGATGAGATTCGGCCAGCGGAGGAGTTTCGGCAGGAGCTGAACTTCATCAGCATGCAGGAGGCCGAGCTGCTGGTGGGGCGAAAAGACGTTTATTTTTTTGATGTGAATACGCTGGAGCTGTGGGCCGAAGGGTTTATTCCCGGAGCGGTGCATTTCTTTACCGAAGACTGGAAGTCGTTGCTTCCGGAAGACAAGGATGCCCAGCTGATTTTTTATTGTGCCAACCGCCTGTGTAATGCCAGCGAGATTGCGGCCTACGCGGTGATGAAAATGGGTTACACCAACGTCAGGCAGATGCCCGACGGCATCTACGGCTGGCGCATGTCCGGTCGAGTGGTGGAAAAACCTTAACCCCGAGTCCTCTGAAGTGAGCGAATGAGAGAGCAGATTATGAAGTTAATTATCAAACCCTTATTGGTGTCTTTGGCGGTCAGCGCCTGTTTCAGTGCGGGCGCCCAGGCTGAGCAGCAGAATCTGGCGAAAGAGTCTTATGCCATCGGTGCGTCCATGGGCAAGTACCTGACCGGGCAGATGGCCAGCCAGAAGGAGTTCGGGCTGGATGTGGATCTGGAATCGCTGATTGCCGGCTTCAATGACGCCGTCAATGGGGTCGAGAAGATGGACAACGATACCCTGGTCGGCGTGCTGAATGCGCGGGCGCAGTTGTTGAATACTCGCCAGGATGAGCGTCAGGCGGCGCTGCTGAAGCAGTTAAGCGAAGAGTCGCGAGACTACCTTGCTACGAATCGTGATAAGCCGGGCGTCACCGTCACCGAGTCTGGTTTGCAGTATGAGGTGCTGGTCAAGGGAGAGGGGGTTAAGCCGGCTCGGGAAGATGCGGTTACGGTGCATTACAAAGGCTCCTTCATCAACGGCAATGTGTTCCAGGATACCCATGAAAGCGGTGAGCCGCAGCGGGTGGCGCTGATTAACTCCATTGCCGGCTGGGAAGAGGGACTGCAACTGATGCCGGTAGGGTCAACCTATCGCTTTACCATTCCTGCCGAACTGGCCTATGGCCAGGAAGGAATGGGGGCCATCCCCGGTGGGTCCGCAGTGATTTTTGAGATCGAGTTAATCGAAACCAAAAAGCCCGGCCAGGCCCATGAGGGGGTTGATATGGGTAAAGGCATGGGCATGGGCATGAGTATGGGAATGGTGACCTCACCAACCCTGACTCATCAATAAATTGTGGGAATCGACCCAAACCTGAGCAAGGCGGTTGTCCGGTATGAATAGCTTATCTCTCGCTCTGATACTGGTGTTGTTGGCCATGGCTGCCACGGTGGCGCTCAGTCATCGTACAGTCCGGCGTCAGTGCCAGTCCGGAGCCGAAGAGTCTGCCCTTGGGATCATCTGCGTGTCGCCCTGGTGGCTGGCATGGATGTTGATCAGTCTCATCCTCTCATCCTCACTGTTGTATGGGCAACTGGGGCGCTATGGAGACTGGAACAGCGGTGTGGTTCAGGAGCGGGTCGATTACCTGCTGCAAGCAGCGATCAACCAGAGCCGGATGGAGGCCGATACTCGGCCTCAGGATTCGGACACCTTAATGCAACTGGCCGACAGTTACGCGTCTGGCGGTAAGTATGCCGACGCGGTAGCGGTGATAGAACAGCTTATCTCCCTGAATGGGGAGAGTGCTCAACGGCTTGGTTTGAAAGCGAAGTACCTGTACTACCGGGATAACCGGACACTTGGTAATGAGGCTTTAGCGGCGGTATCCAAGGCCCTGGAGCTGGACAATTCCGATGTGACCACCCGAGAGTTCATGGCCACTCAGGCTTACCGCAAGGGGGCGTACGGTACGGCCATTGAACATTGGCAGGTCATTCTCGATAGCGGCAATGGCGGAGCATATCGTCGCGCTATTGAGAGTGCCATAACTCGCGCCCAAGCCAAGCAATTAGCGGCCAGACAGCAGCCCTAGGGACTGATTTGGACCGCGACCATAAAAACAGAGATGGTTGGAGGATGATGTGAACGACATGATGTTACCGAGACGGCGCCTGCTTCAGGGCATGGGGCTCGGATCCGTGGCGGTTCTGGCGGGTGGGTGCGGTTCGACGGACCCCAGTGCCCAGAACGGTAAAGGGCCCCACTATGTGATGCTGTTTGACCAGACCAAGTGTGTGGGATGCGGCCGTTGTGAGGAGGCGTGTAACCAGGCCAATAATCTGCCCGAAGGCGTATCCAGGCTGACGTTGGAGCGTCAGAGTGACCGGGTGCCCGGAGCGGTGTGTCCCATCTGTGGTAAAACCGAGTGTAACTGCGATCGCAAGTACGTTCGTGTGTCTTGTCAGCAGTGTCAGAAAGCACCCTGTGTGATGGTTTGCCCTACTGGCGCCGCCCATCGTGATGCCACAACCGGCATTGTGACCATGGACGCCGATAAGTGCGCCGGCTGCAAATACTGCATCGCTGCCTGCCCTTATCAGGTTCGGTATATCAACCAGGAGACCAAGGTTGCCGATAACTGCGATTTTTGCCTGCACAGCAAGTTGGCCAAAGGTGAGTTGCCAGCCTGTGTATCGCAATGCAAATTCAAGGCGCTGGTGTTTGGCGATGCCAATGATCCGGACTCCTACGTCAGCAAGTTGCTGGCGGTAAAAAATACCAGCCGTATCAAGCCGCACCTCGGTACCGAACCGAGCCTGCATTACCTCGCTATCACTAAGCCAGAGGTGTAACCATTATGACTGCCATAGATTTTACGACCGGTCTTGGTGATGCCATTGCCTGGCCATGGCCCATCGCGGTGTACCTGTTTTTTGCCGGCATCTCCGGCGGCGCCCTGAGCATCGCCTTGTTGATCCGGTTTTTTCACAAGCAGACCAGCGATACGCCGCTGCTGAAAGCGGCTTCGGCGGTGGCATTTGTCACCATCTGTCTTGGCATGCTGTGCCTGGTGCTGGATCTGACCAATCCACTGTTTTTCTGGAAGATACTGGTTTACTACAACTTGAATTCGGTGATGTCCCTTGGGGTGATAGTGCTGCTGTTCTACATACCGGTGGCGGCGCTGCTGGCAGCCTTTGCCTTGCGGGATGAGTTAGTGGCCATGCCGCAATTGAGCTGGCTCAAGGGGATCATCGATGGACTGATGTTTACTCGGCGGCCGCTGGAGAAGCTGGCGCTGGTACTGGCCATCTCGGTGTGCGCCTACACCGGCTTTCTGATCTCGGCGCTGATTCGCTTCCCCATCATCAATACCTCGTTGTTGCCGGCGTTGTTTATTGTTTCCGGGCTGTCTGCCGGAGCGGCAATGGCCAAGATGACGGCTGTGACCTGGTTCAAGGAGCCGTTGCACAGCAAGGAGATGACTCTGCTGCACGGTGCCGAGTGGCCGATCATGGCGGTAGAGGGGATGTTCCTGTTTATGCTGTTCAGTGGGCTGATTTTTGGTGATGCCACCAGCCAGGCGGCGATGAATGCCTTCTCACAGGGCGGTTGGTCCAGTCTGTTCTGGATCGGCGTGGTGGGACTGGGGTTTGTTTTACCTTTGCTGCTGAACTTTGCGTTTGGGCAGAAGTTTGCAGGTTCTTCCCGCGCCTTCTACCTCACCGGTGGCAGCGTGGTGTGCGGCATGATGTGCTTGCGTTTGTTCCTGCTGTACGCCGGTCAGATCTATTCCATTTAAGCGTCACCACCTGGAGTGTCAGGCTCCGCCGAGTGACCACCGCGCTTCGCTTCGGGGAAGCGCGGTTTTTTGTTGCCGTGACGGTGATCGCACAAATCTTAAATCTTCGAAGTGACCATGACTGCACCCGGTTTTTTGATCTTTTTTGCCGGTGAAGGAAGGACAAAAAGGCCTCTTTAATCATCATTGAATTGCTTTTATTTATTTTTATCCAATTGAATTTATTAACTTTATTTGGCTTTATTTTTGACTGCAAGGTTTGAGTTCTAAAGCGCGTGGTGACTGTGGTTAAGCTCCGGTTTCCTTCGGTCCGTTTCTGGTCTTATAGCGGCGTTTCTTGGATTGAATTGATTCGAAACCGGTGCCGGCCTCAGCAAGAACGGCTGCACCAGGCAAGGAACAATAACCTTTTGTAGGAGATAATGATGAAAGGCTGGAAATTGAAGGCGTCATTGGCCGCCTTGATCTGTGTTGGTGCGGCAGGATCTGCCTCTGCATCCGATGCAGCTCAGAGTAGCCAAGGCTACAAACAATCGCCTCAGGCTCAGATGATCATGGGTAACCCCGATGGCACTGAGGAGAAGAAGGGCGTAAAGAGCCTGCACGACTACATTGTGCAGGAGAAAGAGCTGTGGGACTTCCTGTTTGAGAACCACCCGGTGTTCAAAACCTATGCACCGGAAGGCCGCATGGTGGGTAAGCCACACATCTCCGACCGGGGTGAAGAGTATCTGCATACCGGTAATTCCGAGGACTACAGTGCCAAGAATGGCCGCCCGATGGCGGTTCAGTACCGTTTGGGTGCCAAGTCTATTCTGGACTATCCCAATAAGTTTATTGGCCCAGAAAAGTGCGGCGAGTGTCACGGCGTTCAGTATGAGAAGTGGAAACGCTCCCGCCACGCCAAAGTGGTTCGCTTCCCCGATGAGATGGAAGAGGTCGGTGGTGATCTGAGCAAGGGGATGTTTGGCACCGATGTGACCATTCTGCCTGAGGGGATCACCGAAGATTCCATCTACGCAGTAATCGGCACTCCGCGAACCAAGTACGGCTTCATTGACGCCTGGTTGGTGCGCGGTTCTTACCACGTAAAAGATGGTCTACTGAAAGACGGAACCGGCACCCTGCATGCCGGTGGTAATCAGTTCTCGGTTAACTGGCTGACCTTCCTGACTCCAGAAAAGGCTCGCGAAATCAAGGAAGTGATTCCTGAGTTCCCGGCAACTATGGAAGAGTTTGGTGATTCTGGCTCCGATACCTGGGGGGTGAACTCCTATGGTGCCAAGAAGGATAAAGAGTTTCTGTTCCAGCCGGCATCTTCCTACTGTGAGATGTGCCATACCTTTAAGTTCGACTTCCAGAACAAGCAGGAGTTTTTCGACGCCCTCGGCGATCCGAAGAAGCTACGTGAACACACCATCTCCAAAGGCATCTCCTGTGAAGAGTGTCACGGCGCCGGTGCTCACCTGGATGGCGGTGTCGGCGGTGGCATGCCGTCTAACTGTGAACGCTGTCACCAGCGCTTCAACTACGTGGCAGAGATGGCCGAAGGCCCGAATGCTAAGCCGGAAGATGCGTTCAGTGTGAAGATGAAGGGCTCCTGCCCATCCTGTGGTACCGAGGGTGGTCAGATGTTCAACTCCAAGCACTATGACAAGGGTATGCGCTGCTCCACCTGTCACGATCCTCATGAAGTGACTGATGGCAACTACCTGTCTGGCTTCACCAAGACCAAGATCAAGAAGGACTGCGCCGATTGTCACCAGGCCCAGGCTGAATTCCACAAGTCTTCGGCGCCTCACGCCGACAACGACTGTACCTCTTGCCACATGCCCAACATGGGCAGCTGTGAGAAGTTCACCGCGATTCAGTTCAACGATCAGGCTGGTTTCGACAACGTTCGAGCTTCCCACATCTGGAACATCGAAGTTTCCCCGACTAAGAAGACGCTGAATCCGCCGGAAGGTCTGCCTCGCAAGGCGACCACCAAAGGCTGGACCGTGGCTCAGGATGAAGAGGGTTATTCCTACCTGGATCTGATGTGGACCTGTGCCCGTACTTCGGCGCTGGACCTGACCGTTGTCAACGGCAAAGGCTGTCACAGCCAGTTCCAGTCCGAACTGGATGAAGGCCTGCACTTCGAAGACCAGATCGAGATCTACGGTGAAGTGATGAAGTGGCAGGAGCCAGTGAAAGAGACCCACGCCAAGGTGGTGAAGCAGATCAGCCGCATCGATGAGCTGATGAATGTGACCCGCCTGTCGGTCTCTGACAAGGCCAAGGTGCTGATGATGGTCGATAAGGCCCGTGAAGCCGCTGCCAAGGTTGAAAAAGACGGCTCCTGGGGTGTCCATGGACCGACGCTGGCGAAGCGGATGATGAGTGATGCCTGGATCTACGTTCAGGAAGCTCAGGCCATCATGGATGAAGCCGGTTACAACCAGTAATACCGACGTGCCCCCGGCGTAGTGTCGGGGGCGATTTAAGGAACTGACTATGCAACGACTCATGACTGCGGCGACTCTGGCTTTGGCCCTGCTGGCCCCGTCGACGCTGGCCGGTGGCGCCGACGAGATACGGCCTGCCGACGATTACCGGATGGAACTGAACTACATCAGCATGCAGGAAGCGGAACAGCTGGTCGGTAACAAAGAGGTGTACTTCTTTGATGTAAATACCCTTGAGCTGTGGGCAGAAGGTTTCATTCCCGGAGCGGTTCATTTCTTTACCGAAGACTGGAAGTCCCTGCTGCCAGAAGACAAAAACGCCCAGATGATCTTTTACTGCGCCAACCGTCTTTGTAATGCCAGTGAAATTGCGGCGTTTTCGGTGATGCAGCTGGGTTACACCAACGTCAGACAGATGCCCGACGGCATCTATGGGTGGCGAATGTCAGGACGCCCGACTGAAAAGCCCTAACCCTGAAACTAACTCCCGAGTTCAAGAGAGAACGTGATGAAGATGATTGCAAAACCAATGATGATTTCCCTGGCTGTGGCCGTGTGTTTCAGCACTTCGGTTGTGGCCAAACAGGAGCAGACGCTCAGCCAAGAGTCCTATGCCATCGGCGCGTCTTTGGGGAAGTACCTCAATGGACAGATTGTGACCCAGAAAGAGTTCGGCCTGGATGTGGAGCTGGAGCAGATCGTTCAGGGGTTTACCGATGCGGTGAATGGTGACCTGAAACTGGATAACGATGCTCTGGTGGATGTGCTGAATGCTCGGGCCAAAGTGCTCAATGAAGTGAAAAAACAGCGCCGCGACGCCCTGGTGGCGGAAGTGGCTCAGGCCTCGGTGGATTACCTCGATGAAAACCGCGCCAAAGAGGGCGTATCGGTGACCGAATCCGGCTTGCAGTATGAAGTGCTGGTTCAGGGCCAGGGCGACAAGCCGGCCCGCGAAGATGCGGTTACCGTGCATTACAAAGGCCAGTTGATCGATGGCACGGTGTTTCAGGATACCCATGAAGCGGGTGAGCCGAAACAGGTGGCGCTGATCAACTCCATCGCTGGCTGGGAAGAGGGGCTGCAACTGATGCCCGTCGGTTCAACCTACCGCTTTACCATTCCGGCGGAACTGGCTTATGGCACCGAAGGCATGGGGGTGATTCCCGGCGGTGCGGCGGTGGTGTTTGAGATCGAGTTGATCGATTCCAACAAGCCTGGTCAGTCCCACCAAGGCATGGGAATGAGCATGGGCATGGGCAATGCCGGCATGTCTGGCATGTTCCATCAGAAATAATCCGAATACGTCGATTCGAATCCGGGAAGGGCAGAGGACAGATATGATTAGCCTGGCTGTAGCAATGAGTGTGGTGCTGTTGGTGGTGACTTCCTTCATCATCGGTTATCACCTGCGGCTGACTGCACTGCTACCTACCATTGGCAACGCGAAGGCACCAACCGACGCTGCCAGTGGCTCAGCCTATGCTTCGATAATCAAGGGGACTCCCCTGATTATGCTGACCTTTCTCATCTTCTCATCCCTGCTGTTGTATTGGCACCTGGGGCGCTATTCAGACTGGAATCGTGCCATTCCCCAGGTTCGGGTCGACTACCTACTTCAGGCCGCCATCAATCAAAGCCGACTGAGTGCCGAGCAGCATCCTTTGGATCCTCAGGCTCAGTTGCGCTTGGTGGAGGACTACGCCGCCGGGGGGAAATACGCCGAGGCGGTGGATGTTCTGGACGCGCTACTGGCGCAGTCCGGCACTAGCCCCGACTTGCTGGGGCTGAAAGCGAAATACCTGTATTACCGCGACGGACGTCAACTGACACCGGAGGTCAACAGCCTGATTCGGTCGGCGTTGGAGCGGGATGACACTGAATTTACTGCACGGGAGTTGCTGGCCAGCCATGCCTACCGCCAGGGTCAGTATGACCTGGCCATCGAGCATTGGCAGCGGCTGTTGCAAGGCGATGTCGGCCTGGCTCAGAGACGGGCCATCGGCAATGCACTAACCCGGGCACAGGCAAAAATACTGACTGGTCAGCCCTGAGCCTGGGGGCAGTGATGGCGCAGCAGATAATAACGATAGAGATGGTTGGAGGATGATGTGAAACACATCGATTTACCGAGACGGAACCTGCTTAAGGGCATGGGCGCCGGCTCTCTGGCTGTGGCGACGGCGGGATGCGGATCGACGGATCCCGCAGTGGCCAAGTCCGGACCACATTACGTGATGCTGTTTGATCAGAGCAAGTGCGTCGGCTGTGGACGCTGCAAAGAGGCCTGCAACAAGGCCAATCACCTGCCGCAAGGAGTAGCGAGGCTGACCCTGGAGCGACAAAGTGATCGGGTGCCGGGAGCGGTGTGCCCCACCTGCGGTAAAACCGAATGCAACTGCCAGCGCAAATACGTACGGGTGTCGTGTCAGCAGTGCCAAAATGCCCCCTGTGTAATGGTTTGTCCAACAGGAGCCGCTTACCGAGACCCTAAGACCGGCATCGTGACCATGGATGCCGACAAGTGTGCCGGTTGTAAATATTGCATCGCCGCCTGCCCTTACAAGGTGCGGTACATCAATGAGGAGACCAAGGTCGCTGACAACTGCGATTTTTGTCTTCACAGCAAGCTGGCCCAAGGTGAGCTGCCTGGCTGTGTGTCGCAGTGCAAGTTTAAAGCCCTGGTGTTTGGGGATGCCAACGATCCGGACTCCTACGTCAGCAAACTGTTGGCGGTGAAAAATACCAGCCGGGTTAAGCCGCACCTCGGTACCGAACCGAGCCTGCACTACATCGCCATTACCAAGCCTGAGGTGTAACCATTATGAATGGAATCGATTTTTCCACCGGGCTGACCCAGGGCATCGCCTGGCCCTGGCCCATTGCCGTATACCTGTTTTTTGCCGGTATCTCCGGTGGTGCCCTGAGTGTGGCGTTACTGCTGCGTTTCTATAAACAGCAGCACAGCAATACCCCATTGCTGAAAGCAGCGACTTTGGTGGCGTTTGTCACCATCTGTCTGGGGATGTTGTGTTTGGTACTGGATCTTACCAATCCACTGTTTTTCTGGAAGATTCTTATCTATTACAACCTGAACTCGGTGATGTCCCTCGGGGTTATCGTGTTGATGGTGTACATCCCTCTGGCCGCAGTGATGGCGGCCATCGCCCTGCGGGATGAGCTGGTGGCCATTGAGCCGCTGGCCTGGCTGGCTCCGTGGCTGGATCGTCTGCTGGCCTGGCGCCGACCGATGGAGATGCTGGCACTGGTGCTGGCGGTGGCGGTGTGTGCCTATACCGGCTTCCTGATCTCGGCCCTTATCAGCTTTCCTATCATCAATACCTCACTGCTGCCGGCGCTGTTTATCGTTTCTGGTCTGTCTGCGGGGACGGCGATGGCCAAGATGGTGGCGGTTACCTGGTTTAAAGAACCGCTTCACAGCGCTGAGATGCAGCTGTTGCATGGCGCCGAGTGGCCGATCATGGCGGTGGAAGGGATGTTCCTGTTTATGCTCTTCAGTGGTTTGATTTTTGGTGATGCCACCAGTCAGGCCGCGACCGGAGCGTTTTCTCAGGGCGGTTGGTCCGGCCTGTTCTGGTTTGGTGTGGTGGGTCTCGGTTTTGCCCTGCCTTTGGTTGTGAATTTTGCATTCGGTCAACGATTTGCGCATTCCGCCAAGGCATTCTATCTGACAGGAGGCAGTGTGGTGAGTGGCATGATGTGCCTGCGTCTGTTCCTGTTGTATGCCGGTCAGATCTACACCATCTGATTATCAAAGAGTGGGGAGGTCTCCTCCCCCTGACGTATTGAGAGTTGTTATGCGAATCTTGCCATTTTTACTTGTTGCACTCGTTTTGTCCGGTTGTGGTCAGTCACAGGCGGAGTCCCCGACCGTAGCGGCACCGCAAGCCGCTGTGACCCACATCGATGAGCAGAGACGCTGTCATCAGTGTGGCATGTTCATTACCCGCTACCCTGGCCCGAAAGGGGTGGTTCAGCTCAAGGGCCAGCAGGCAGCGATGGCATTCTGCTCTACCGGCGATCTGTTCCAGTTCATTCTTCAGCCCCAGAATCAGCGCCAGGTGGCGCAAGTCTGGGTTCATGACCTGGCTCAGACCGATTGGGATAAGCCCGCCGACTCGGCTTTTATGGATGCCCACGAGGCCTGGTTCGTCACCGGCTCCTCCCGCAACGGCGCTATGGGCCCGACTCTGGCGAGTTTCAGTTCTGAAAATGTGGCCAACGCCTTTGCCAACTCCTACGGTGGCGAGGTGCTGCGTTTTGACCAGCTGACTCTGGATAACCTTGGCACCATGGGCGGCCATGGGCACAAGCATAATCACTAAGGGTTGGCGATGATTTCGAGTGGCTTCCGGTTATCTCATTGGCTGTTGTGGGCATCTTGTCTGTTACTGTCTCTCCCTCACACCTGTGAGGCCGCTCATTTTTCTGTATCCACCGTGCCGCAGTTGCAGCAGGCGCTGGGCCAGGCTGGTGCCGGAGACCAATTGTCGCTGGCACCAGGGGTGTATCGTACTCAACTGCGTATTGATAAGCCCCTGACCCTGACAGGCCCTGCCAGTGCCATTATCGATGCTGGCGGTCAGGGCAGTGCCATTGTTGTTGCCAGTGATGATGTTCGCATCGACGGCCTGACCATTCGGAACTGGGGCGCGGATCTGTATCAACTCGATGCTGGTATTCGCGGTCGAGAGGTTTCCCGGATTCAGGTGGTCAATGCCCAGCTTAAGGGACCGGGTTTTGGGATTCGGTTTGATAAGGGCGAAGGGTTTGAGCTGCTGGGCAATCGCATCGAAGGGGATCGCAGCTCGCGGGTGATCGAACGGGGCGACGGCATCTACCTGAAAGGCACGGGGCCTGCCCGCATCACCAATAACCGGCTGGTTGGCGGTCGAGATGGTGTCTATGTGGAGTCCTGTTCCGGGGTGGACATCGATGATAACCGCATGAGTGAGCAGCAGTATCCGGTTCATTACATGTACGCCAAAGATTCTGGTGCCAGCGGCAATGACAGCTGGGATGTGGTGGGCGGCTACGCCATCATGGGGTCGCAGCGGATCAAGGTTATCGGTAACCGGGTTCGTGATGCCATAGAGTTTGGTGTGTTGCTGAACATCACGAATGACTCCGTCGTTCGGCATAACTACGTATCCGGAGTGTCGAACCCCAGGGCTGCAGAAGTGTTTGACGGTGAGGGAAAAGGGGTTTTTATCTATGGCGCTCGTGATAACGAGATCAGCAGCAACCACTTTCAGTCCTCGCAGATAGGCATCTCCATGGCCATGGGGGGCGAGGGTAACCTCATCTATGACAACCTGTTTATTCATAACACCGTTCAGGTGAAGTACGTCGGTGAGCATGTGCTGGACTGGAGTCATCGAGGGGTGGGAAATTTCTGGAGCAGTTATTCTGGCTGGGACCTGGATGGCGATGGCATCGGCGACCAGAGCTATCGTCCCAATGATGCCCTGGACCGATTGTTTTGGATCTACCCGGAAGGGAGGTTCTTGATGGACAGCCCGGTAGTCAGCGTTCTGCGCTGGCTGGAACAGCAATTTCAAACTGCAGACAGCGCGGGAATCAGCGATCACCGGCCCAAGATGGTGCCGCAATGGCAATGGCAGCCGCAGAGGTCTGCCAGTTGGAGTAATGAACAATGACAGACAGTGCCGTAACCGTCAGTGGCGCGGTGAAACGTTTTTCCGGAGTGAACGCCTTAAACGGCGTCAGCCTGGAGTTGCAACACGGGCAGCTACTGGGGTTACTGGGTCACAACGGCGCCGGTAAGACCACCCTGATTAAGTTGATTCTCGGCCTTAATCGTCCCGATGAAGGGACGGTGAGGGTGCTGGGCCAGGATCCTGCGCTGGCGGCCAACCGCGCCGGACTCTCCATCGGTTACTTGCCGGAACATGTCAGCCTGTATGACAACCTTAGCGGACTGGAATTGTTGACCTATTTTGCCCGTTTGCGGGGCATTGGCGGCGAGCGGGTGGAGGAGGTTCTTGAGCAGTTGCAATTGGCCCATGCTCAGTCCCGAAAGGTTAGAACCTACTCCAAGGGGATGCGGCAGCGGCTGGGTCTGGCCCAGGCGATTCTGGCCAAGCCCAGGGTGTTGATCCTCGATGAGCCCACCGTCGGCCTGGATCCTCAGGCGTCGGCGATGCTGTATCAGCAGGTGGCGGGCCTTCGGCAGCAGGGCTGTGCGGTGATCATCTGTACCCATGAGTTGACGTTGATTGATAAACATCTGGACAGTGCCTTGATACTGGCCAAAGGTCGGGCGGTGGCACAAGGCAGCATCTGGGAGCTGCGCCAGAAGCATCGATTGCCGACCCGGGTCGAAGTGGCCGGAGCGGAGCGGCTGGCAGGCAGGGATATGCAGTTGGCGGCGCTCTATGACCCGATAGAACAGGCATTCATGGTTCCCGATGGCATGCGAAAGCCTTTGCTGGAGAGGTTGATTCATCAACATGGCGTGTTTGATTTTAATGTGTTGCCACCGTCGTTGCCGCAGATCTATCACGATTGCCAGCATCAGGCGTTGGCTGAGGAGGTGGCCTGATGTCCAGCCCGGTTCTGATCGTTGCCCATAAAGAGTTTATTGACGGCTTTCGTCATCGTTGGTTGCTGTTTGCTTCGCTGATTTTCGCCTTGTTGTCATTGGCGGTGGCATTTCTGGGATCGGCGGTGAACGGTCAGTTGGTGGCGCCACAGCTGGCACCGACCATCTCTGCTTTGGCGACCCTGGCGGCCTTTATTATTCCACTGATTGCCCTGCTGTTGGGGCACGACAGTTTTGTGGGTGAACAGGAGGGGGGCACCCTGCTGCTGTTGCTGTCCTACCCCATCAGTCGAGGCCAGTTGCTGTTGGGTAAATTCCTTGGTCAGGGTGCCATTCTGGCGGTGACCTGTTTACTGGGCTTTGGGGTGACGGCGATTGCCATGGGGGTGAGTATGGGCGCCGAACAGGCAGCGGCGGTAATGTCGGCGTTTGCGCTGTTTATTACCAGCGCCACCCTGTTGTCCTGGGTGTTCCTGTTGCTGAGTTACCTGGTCAGCTTGTGGGCCAGTACCAAGGGGCGGGCGGTGGCCGTAGGACTGTTGCTGTGGTTCTTGTTGGTGCTGCTGTACGACCTGGTGCTGCTGGCGATGATCGTCGCCGAAGGCGGGGAGTTGTGGGTTAAGGGACTGATTCTGGCCAATCCGGTGGATCTGTTCCGGTTGTCTAATCTGCTGTACGTGGGCCACGACTCGGTGATGGGCGTACTCAGCGTGGTGACCGCTTCCAGTTTTAGCTTCGGGCTGATGCTGGTGTTGATGTTGGCTTGGTTGTCACTGGGGCTGGTTGCGACCCGGGCCCTGTTTCAGACCCGGACCATCTGATAAAAAAACAGCCCGCCATTGCGGGCTGTTATTGCTATTCGCTTTCCGGCGGCCGGTAGCCTTCAATTTCGACGTCTTTGCCTTCAAACAGGAAGGCGGTCATGTGTCCTTCCAGCATCTGTCGATGCTCCGGGTTCATCATGTTGAGCTTGTGCTCGTTGATCAGCATGGTCTGCTTTTTCTGCCACAGGCCAAACGCTTCTTTGGAGATGTTGTCGAAGATCTTTTTACCCAGTTCGCCCGGGTACAGCTGAAAATCCAAGCCATCAGCTTCTTTGTTCAGGTATTGGCAAAATACGGTGCGTGCCATGGTCGTATCCTTAGCAGATTGATTGCTGTCTTTATATCAAATTCGGGGCCTGAAAACTAACTCAGGCCACCGGTCGCCAGTTTCGTCAGCAGGGTTTCGGTGGGGGCTGGCAGCCCGACCTGCAGAGGCTCATTGAGGGAAAACCAGCGCGGGCCGGCTTCGGCTATCAGGCCAGCGGTTGAGGTCAGTTCCAGCAACAGTGGCTGAATGTGCAGGTGGTAGTGACTGAAGGTATGGCGAAAGCCGGTCAAGGGGCGACAGTGATTCTCGAGTCGCTGTTGGCTCAGGTAGTCGTCGAGTTGCTGTTGAGTCTCAAACTGAGGAAAACACCACAGCCCACCCCAGATCCCCGATGGCGGTCGTTGCTCCAGCAGTACTCGGTTGTCATGGACCAGAATCAGTTGCAGACAGTGTTTTTCCGGCTTGTCTTTTTTAGGTTTTTTCCCCGGATACTCGGCCATGGTGTTGCTGAGATAGGCGCGGCAATCCTGATTGAGGGGGCAGCGCTGACAGTCAGGCTTGCTGCGGGTGCAAACCATGGCGCCAAGGTCCATCATCGCCTGGTTATAGGCTTGAATTCCCTCACTGGGCGTGCATTGCTCTGAGGTTTGCCACAACGCGTTTTCCACCGCTTTTTTACCCGGCCAGCCGCTAATGGCCCGATGGCGGGCCAGTACCCGTTTGACGTTGCCATCGAGAATCGGGTGAGTCTGTCCCAGAGACAGTGATAACACCGCTCCGGCGGTGGAGCGACCGATGCCAGGCAGGGCCATGACTCGTTCGATGTCGGTGGGGAACTGGCCCTGATGCTCTGTCAGCATTTGCTTGGCGGCGGCGTGCAGGTTGCGGGCGCGGGCGTAATACCCCAGCCCGGTCCAGTGATGCAGCACATCGTCCACCGGTGCTTGAGCCAGAGACTCGATGTCCGGAAAGCGCTGCATGAATCTCAGGAAGTACGGGATCACTGTGGTGACCTGAGTTTGTTGCAACATAATCTCTGAGATCCATACTCTGTATGGGCTTTTTTGCTGCTGCCAGGGCAGCGTTTTACGCCCGGCGAGCTGGTACCACTCAATCACCCTTTCAGAAAATGGTTTCATGCTCGCTTCCATCGATTATCTACCTAAATTACAATTGCCGCTTTTCGGCGTCACAGTGTAACGCCTGAGGCATACCGCGAGAAGGTTGAGATGACTGAAGTGCAAAAGCCAGAGCTGCCCGAGGGCAAGCATCACCGCCGTGTGCGGTCTTATGTAAAACGGGAAGGGCGGATGACCAAAGGTCAGGCCCGGGCGATGGAAATTTACTGGCCTACCATGGGGTTAGAGCATGGTAACGGCTTGGTTGACTTGGCCGAAGAGTTCGGCCGGGATGCCCCGGTGGTGCTGGAAATTGGCTTCGGCATGGGCAAGTCGCTGGTGGAAATGGCGGCGGCCGAACCGGATAAAGATTTTATCGGTATTGAGGTGCACGGACCCGGAGTCGGTGCTTGTCTGATGGCGGCCGAGGAGCAGGAGGTCAAAAACCTGCGGGTGTTTGAGCATGACGCTGTCGAAATTCTGGCCGATTGCATTAAAGATGAGTCATTGGATCGGGTGCAATTGTACTTCCCTGATCCGTGGCACAAAAAGCGCCACCACAAACGTCGTATTGTGCAGCCTGAGTTTATTGAAACCGTGCGCCGTAAATTGAAAGTCGGCGGCGTGTTCCATATGGCCACAGACTGGGAGCACTACTCTGAGCATATGCTGGAAGAGATGAATGAAGCGCCCGGATTTACCAACACCGCCGCCGACGGGACCTTTGTGCCTCGTCCGGATTTTCGACCATTAACCAAATTTGAAGCCCGTGGCCAGCGCCTGGGCCATGGAGTTTGGGATTTGATTTTCGCCCGTAGCGAGTAGGAGAGACACCGATGACCATGATTCCAACAGCCAAGAACCGTAGCCGTCGTTTGCGCAAGAAGATGCGTATCGATGAGTTTCAGGAACTGGGCTTTGATTTGAGCTGGCGTTTCAATGATGACGTCAGCGAAGAGCAGATTGATGCTTTGGTCGACCAGTTGATCGCCGAAGTGATCGAACCGCAAGCGCTGGGTTTCTCCGGTGGCGGCCATAAAGAGTGGGATGGCATTATCTGCACCCAGAAGTTGGGTAAGTGCACCGAGGCCCATCGCCAGGCCATTGAAGCTTTTTTTGCCGATAAGCCAGTCAGCGACGTGAAAACCTCCGAGTTGTACGACATCTGGTGGGGATAGTGCCTGACAAGGCGTTGTTGCAGAGCATCCACGCCGAAGCCCTGCCCTTAATCGGGCAGGGTCATGTCGCCAACTACATTCCGGCGTTGGCCGGGGTGTCGGCCAACCGCCTCGGCATTGCCATATGCAGGGCCGATGGTGGGGTGATCGGAGCCGGTGATTACCTGGAACCGTTTTCCATTCAGAGCATCTCCAAGGTGTTTTCTCTGGTGCAGGCGATGACCCTGTACGAAGAGCAGGATATGTGGAGCCGGGTAGGCAAAGAGCCCTCGGGTAATCCGTTTAATTCGTTAGTTCAGCTTGAGTTTGAGCACGGTATTCCCCGAAACCCCTTTATCAATGCCGGCGCCCTGGTGGTAGCGGACATGTTGCAGGGACGATTGTCGGCACCTAAGCATCGAATGTTGGAGTTGGTGCGTGAGTTGTCGGGAAACCCCAATATCTATTCCGATAAGGTGGTGGCGAAATCCGAGTATGAACACTCGGCCCGTAATGCCGCCATCTGTTATTTGATGAAGTCTTTTGGCAACTTCGAAAACGACGTCGATGACGTGATGAAGAGCTACTTCAATCACTGCGCCATTCGCATGAGTTGTGCCGATTTAGCCCGGGCCTTTTTCTTTCTGGCCAACAAAGGGGTCAGCCTGGATGGGAGACGCTTGATCGGTGAGCGCCATAGCCGCCAGATTAACGCCTTGCTGGCCACCAGTGGTCTCTATGACGGTGCCGGAGAGTTTGCTTACCGGGTGGGAATGCCGGGTAAAAGCGGCGTTGGCGGTGGCATCGTGGCGGTGATCCCCGGTGAGATGAGCGTCTGTGTCTGGTCTCCTGAGCTGGATGAATCCGGTAACTCTCTGGCGGGCACCCGCATGCTGGAGTTAATGGCCAAGCGGCTCGAACGGTCAATCTTCTAACTGCCTAACGGGTGGTTATTTCGACCAAATTGTGGTTATTTCTCCACTTTTCTTCATTGATAGTTATTTTAACCGTTTGAATTAAAAGGGTTAATATCTTTGGCCCGATTCTGGCATCGCATTTCTCAGTTCACACTTATGGAGCAGAGCGATGACATTTTCGGGCCAGGTTGGCGTTGTACTTCTTTCTTCTACCTTGTTTTGTGCCGCGGCCAACGCCAGCGAGTGCAACTTCTCTTTTAATCACGACCTGATAGTCAGTGACAGCGTGCTCGAATTGCAGGAGCAGGGCAAAACCCTGTATCGCTTTGAAGACGGTGAGTTAGTCATCGATGGCAAGGTACAGGATCTGGACGGCGATCAGCGTCGGGCCTTGTCACAGTTTCAGCAGGCCTATTATCGGCAGATGCCAGCCACCATGGAGTTGGTGGATGAGGCGCTGAGGATGGCCGGTGTGGCACTGGACACCATTTCGGTGCAGTTGCAGGAGATGGGCATCGACGCCGCCAGCTTGCAGGGGATGATGGATACCATTGCCGAGTCAGTGAATCAAAAGGTGGCACGGGAAGACGGTTCCTATCGAGTGGTGTCCGGTGACTTTGATCAGTTTGGCGACCAATTCGATCAGCAGTTTGAGCAGCAACTGGAGCAGGCGATCACCCAGTCCATGGGCAGTCTGATGATGACTCTGGGAGCGGAAATGATGAACGGTGACAGTGGCAGTTTCGAACAGAAGATGGAGGAGTTTGGTCAGCGTATGGAGCGCATGGGTGAAGAGATCGAGCAGCAGTTTCAAGGACAGGAACAGCATTTTGAAGCCTGGGCCGAACGGGTCTGCACTCAATGGCAGCAACTGGATGAGATGGAAGATCAACTGATGGAACAGGTGCCGCAGTTGCAGAAATACGACCAGCTTAAGATCGAGGGTCAATCCCTGGCGTCAACGTGGTTCTGATGGGCAAATAATCTCCCTTGTTGCGGCATGCCTGGCATTGCCGCTTTTTTTTTGTCGGCTAAAAGGGTTCAATGTACGGGTTAACCGGAGAGTGTCATGCGAGAGTTGTTAGAACCCATAGTGATTTACACCCATGTTGTCCGAGCCCAGGGATTTTCTGCGGCGGCGCGACGGTTGGGCATTTCCAAATCCAAAGTCAGCAGCCAGGTAAGCTTGTTGGAACAGCAGATGGGCGTGCAGTTGGTGCAGCGTACCACCCGCTCCCTGAGCCTGACCGAAGCTGGCGAGACTCTGTATCGTCATGGTGAGTCGATTATCCGTGAAGTGGACTCGGCGGTGGCCAACGTCCAGAGTCTGCACCATGAGATTCGTGGCGTGCTTAGAGTCGGCATAACCCAGGCCTTTGGTGCCATGCACCTGATGCCGTTGATACCGGACTTTATGTCCCGCTACCCCAACCTGGAGCTGGAAATCAGTTTCCTGGATCACAAGGTAGACGTGGTCAACGAGGGGCTGGATTTGTTGCTGACCATGTCGGAACAGTTGCCGTTGGGGATGGTGGCCCGGCCGCTGATGGATTGCCGATTTGTGCTGGTGGCGTCGCCAGACTACCTGGCAAAGCATGGCGTGCCTCGGACTCCCGACGATTTAGTTCAGCATAACTGCTTGGTTTATAAGAGTGAGTGGTACGAGCATGCGGTCTGGGAGTTTAAGCGTGGCAGTGATGAGAAGAAGATCCCGGTGAAGGGCAATTACCGGGTGGATGACGCACCGGCCTTGAAAGAGGTGGCTAAGAAGGGGCTGGGCATCGTCTACCTGTCTACTTATCTGCTGGAAAACGAGCTTCAGGAGGGCGACTTGATTCCGATTCTGACCGAATGGAGTCTGACTCACCCGCTGGCGCTGCAGGCGGTTTACCCGAGACGGCAGAACCTGGCTCCGAAAGTGCGGGCGTTTACTGACTTTGTGAAGGAGAGTTTAGGGGAGGTACCGCCCTGGGATCGAAAATTGGCGCTGTTATTGTAGCTATTTCTGGAAACATTGTTCTTAGGGTAAAACAATGGCGTGATCCCGGTCGTCCAAGTGGCGTAACCTGTTGATTTTAAACTCATGTAGATTCGACTTTAACTCAATTTGATGCGGGGTTGTTGCCTTGATGTTGGTTCATTAACATTGGTTGGCTTGCCAATTGTTCTGATATGAATACAATGCTTCACATCAGCCGAGATTGAAGCTTGTTGAAATTGACCCCTTCGATAAGCCAGCCGTTCAGTTTCGCTGTTGTGATGGAGAGTGACCTCGCGGTTCACCATCACAGGATTATTGAAATCCATCATCTGGAATTTTGGCCCCGGTCGGATCCGGGGCATTTTTCAGCGGCAGGATTACCCTCTGTACCCTACATAATAAAAAGCTCAAAAGCTTTAAGAGTGGTAGCCGGGCGATGGGCAGCGTCAAAAAACAAAAAAATAGCCCAATATAATAAAAAGAGATGGGAGAGCCGAAAGGCTCTCCCTTTTTCTTTGCCTGTCTGTTGGTAAACGGCGGCAGTCGTATCCAATATCCCGCCGTTCTATTGTTTGCTGTACGAAACAACCAAGCCAGTATTGGCCGTTGCAGTGACTAGCTGGCCTGATTTTTTACCCACGCCTGCACCTGTTGCTGCAGCACATTCAGGGGAACCGGGCCGTTGGCCAGAATCACATCATGAAAGCCTCGCAGGTCGAACTTGTCGCCCAGCTGTTGTTGGGCGTCGGAGCGTAATTGCAGAATCTTCAACATGCCAATTTTGTAGGCCGTGGCTTGAGAAGGCATAACGATGTAGCGCTCGATGGCTTTGACTACGTCGCCTTGTGGGTTGGGGGTGTTGTCGGCCAGGTAGTCGATGGCCTGCTGCCGAGTCCAGCGTTGGTCGTGAATGCCGGTGTCCACGACCAGCCGACAGGCGCGCCATAACTCCATGGCCAAGCGACCGAAATCCGAGTAGGGGTCCTGATAGAATCCCATCTCTTTAGGCAGGTATTCGGAGTACAGGCCCCAGCCTTCGATGTAGGCGGTGTAGCTGCCAAAGCGGCGAAACTTCGGCAGGGCTTGCAACTCCTGGGCGATGGCGATCTGCATGTGGTGGCCGGGGATGCCTTCATGGAAGGCCAGAGCCTCGAGTTGGTAGGTGGGCATGTCCGCCATCTGGTGCAGATTGGCGTAGAAGTAGCCGGGACGACTGCCGTCCGGCGATGGTTGCTGATAGAACGCCTTACCGGCCGACTTTTCCCGGAACGCCTCCACCTGACGCACCTCCAGTGCCGCTTTGGGCTTAATACCAAACACCGAGTCGAGTCGGGCTTGCATGGCATCGAGATAGTCCTCGGCTTGCTGTAGGTAGGCTTGCTTGCCTTGGGCGTCGTTACTCAGGTAAAACCCAGGATCGGTGCGCATAAAGGCGAAAAACTGCTGCAGACTGCCATTGAAGCCCACCTGTTTCTGGATTGACCGCATCTCTGCGTGGATACGGGCGACTTCAGCCAGCCCCAACTGATGAATTTCGTCGGCGCTCATGCCGGTACTGGTGGTCTGTTTCAGCGCGTGGGCATAGAAGGCCTGGCCGTCGGGAAACTTCCAGGCACCATCGTCGGTGCTGGCCTGCTGTTGCAGTTGTTGTACCTTGGTTATCAATTGTTGGTAACCGCGTCGCACTGGCCCGGTAAGGGCAGAGCTGGCCTGGGCCATTAAGGCGTCATGTTGAGATGGGGCCAGGTTCAAGGCATCGAGCTTGTTGTTGAAATCCTGCCACAGTATCGATTCCTGGCCGCTGTCATCGAAGGGAGAGCCCGTCAGGATATTGCGGCTGTCATCGAGCACGTACTCAAACACAAACTTGGGGGCAACGATGCCTTTCTGGCGGCGAATCTCCAATTGATCCACCACCTGAGCGAAACGCCGTTCCATGCCGTTCAGGCGTTGAATGTAGGCCTTGGCATCGTCGGTGTTGTCGATGGGGTGGCGATTGATCAGGAACGACGGGGTGGTGGATTGATAGCCGTACATCTGGTTGACCGGGTAGGTGTAGTGGCGCCAGCGGTAGTCGTCGATGTCGTCTTTAAGCTGCTGGGTCAGCAACCGGTAGCTTAAGGCGGTCTGGCCGCTGAGCCGGTCCGGATCCAGCTGTTGCAAGGTGGCCAGGTGGCGCTTATTGCGGGTTAGATCCTGCAGGTAGCGCTGCTCGCTGAGATCGTCCCATTGGTCCTGATCCTGTTTGATCCCCAGGTACGCCTGGGAGATAGGATTGGCCATCACGTTTTCCATGAAGATCTGTTCATACAGGGCTTCGGCGCGGGCATTGGCGGGGCTTTGCGGGGTGGCTAAGGGGGTGGTTGCCGAGTGGCGGTGGTCGTCACCATGGGCCAAGGCGGCGGCGCACGTCAGGTTAAGGGCGGCCACGATGGCCAGGGTGGCGTAGGTTGAGGTCGGGGCAAACACTGTGGCTCTCCATGCAGAATGATCCTGTCCCCACCGAAACGGGGATAGAGGCATGATGCACTGAGCGCGCAGTGGCTGCGCGCGTAAAGTGTTAGCGTGTTTGAACCTGCATCAAAACCAGAACGTTACTCTGGTAGAAACATTCCTAGCAGTTCATTGAGGTAGCGATGTCCCAGTGTGGTTAGCTGCATCTGCCGTTCGTCAATGCTGATCAGCCCTTTGGCTTGGGCGGCAGACAGGGTATCGATAACCTGAGCCTGGGTCAGCAAGGTGCGTTGACTCAGTTCTGCCAGAGGCATGGGCTCCATTAGCCTCAGCCGGTTCATGTAATACTCCAGCGCCATGTCGTCGCGGGCGACGTTAGTGTCACTGTCGAGGTAACGGCGTTCAGGGTCGAGGTAACCCTTGGGGTGACGGACTTTGGTGGTGCGCATAATGCGCCTTTCCGCCGGGAGGCTGAGTTTGCCATGGGCGCCACAACCTATGCCCAGGTAGTCACCGAAGCGCCAGTAGTTGAGGTTATGGTCGCAGCGGTAGCCGGGTTTGGCCCAGGCGGAGATTTCATACTGCTGGTAGCCGGCGTCCAACAACAACTGTCGACCCTGTTCGAATATTTGCCATTGCACCTCTTCGTCGGGCAGAGTCGGTGGCTTGGACGCGAACTGGGTATTGGGCTCAATGGTCAGCTGATACCAGGATAGATGGACGGTGTTGTGGGCGATGGCCTGCTTGAGATCGAACAGGGCATCCTCTGTGCTTTGTTGCGGCAAGCCGTGCATCAAGTCGATGTTGATGCGCTCAAAGCCAGCACTGGTGGCCGCTTCGATGGCCGCATGGGCCTGCTTGTCATCGTGGATGCGCCCCAGTCGAAGCAATTTCTGTGGCTGGAAGCTCTGCACACCGATGGACAGGCGATTGACACCGGCACGACGATAGCCTTCAAACCGGCCTGCTTCCAGGGTGCCGGGGTTGGCTTCCATGGTGATCTCGGTGTCGGCCCCAAAGCCGACTCGGTTCTGGACGCCCTCTAGCAGCCGGGCTATCTGGTCGCTGTCGATAAGCGAAGGTGTGCCACCACCGATAAAGATACTGTGCAGTTGTCGTCCCTGAACGCCGTCGAGGTCACCCTCAAGATCCTCCAGCAGGGCATCGATGTACTGCTGCTGTGGAATCGGACCTTTACGGCCGTGGGAGTTGAAGTCGCAGTAAGGACACTTCTGCTCACACCATGGAATATGGACATAGAGTGACAGTGGTGGCAACTGCATCATTGAATGATGCCCTTGTCTTTCAGCTCGGCCAGCAGCAACTTCATGGCCTTGCCACGGTGGCTGAGGCGATTTTTATCGTCTGCTCCCATTTCGGCAGCAGAGCGGGTGTCGCCGCGAACCAGGAACACAGGATCGTACCCATGCCCTTGCTCGCCTCGGGCGTGATCGAGGATTTCACCTTCCCAGCTGGCCTGGCAGATGATCGGGGTTGGGTCTTCGGCGTGGCGCATAAATACTAATACGCACTGAAAACGGGCACTGCGTTCCGGCTTGCCTTCCATCTCCTGCAGCAGTTTGCGCCAATTATTTTCCGCATTGGAGGGTTCTCCGGCGAAACGGGCAGAGTAGATGCCCGGCTTGCCATTGAGGGCATCCACCTCGATGCCGGAATCGTCGGCAATGGCGGCAAGGCCTGTGGCCTGAGCGGCATTGCGGGCTTTGATAATGGCGTTTTCGACGAAGGTCAGGCCATCTTCAATGGCCTCGGGAACCTCAAACTCACTCTGGGGGGAGACGCGAATAGGGAAGTCGGCCAGCAGGGTGGCAAACTCTTTGACTTTGCCGGCGTTGCCGGTAGCCAGGACAATCTGTTTCATGGGCTGAATCACTTAAACCAAAGCTCGGACTGGGGATTCTAACCGAGCGTTGGCCAATGCGCGATATCAGTCGACGTAGAACTTCTGTTTGAATTGCAGATTGGTGTCCAGATCGGTGCCGTTTTTGATGTCGAGGCTAAAGGTAAAGGTTTCCTCATTGCGGTGCTCGATCTCAGCAATGTAATAGACCACGTCACCTTCACGAATCTCTTTAAAGCTCAGCTGCTTCTGATTGCCGATAAGGTTCTGGGCATAGCCGTTAACGGATACCGGAATTGCCATGGAACCTTGCGGATTATTGGTGTCGTTGACGGTGATGTTCACCAAGCCGATGTAGCGGCTGCGGGTCAGGCCGTAGTTTTTGGCAATCTGCGGAGTTAAGAAGGTGCTGCCAAAGGAGACGTAATGAATGGCGTAGTCCCCCACCTGAACCTTTTGCTCTGCCTGAACGGGCAGGGACAGGGCCAGGCCGAAAACCAGCATTGCACCTAAGCGAGTAAACATAACGAGCTCCTTTCTGTGTATGTCGGTAGTAATACCAGAAGTCGCCAGCGGCCATGAGCCGCTGGCGACTCTATTTATTATAATAGTTGTTCAATGGCTTCGGGGATCTGCCTGGGGCTGTCAATCTGTATCTGTTTGTGACGCCCCAGTTCGCCCTTGCGAATCATCACCTGTCCTTTGGCGACTTTGAACTGCTTGGCGAGAAATTTGGTCAGGTGGGCATTGGCTTTACCATCCACCGGCGGGGCCGTGATGGCGACTTTAAGTTCGTCGCCGTGTACCCCGACCCATTGATCCCGGCTGGCTTTGGGCTGGATGTACAGATTCAGCAGCAGGCCATCGGCCTGCCGCTGTACTGGCCTCAAATGATTCTCCACAGCGGCAGCAGATCACCGAGGAACAGGTTGATGAAGTTCATGCCAATCAGCAGCACCATCACCGACAGATCCAGTCCGCCCATGACCGGAATCACTCGGCGGATGGGGGCCAGCACCGGCTCGGTGATCTGGTGAAACAGAAACTCGATGGGGTTTTGCCCCTGGCTGATCCAGCTCATGATGGCCCGAATGATCAGTACCCAGAACAGCAACATGCCTGCTTCTTTGACCACGCTGATGGCGGCCAGGTAGAAGGTCATCGGATCAAAGGCGGCGCCCTTGATTGCCATCAGTACCAGCCACTTCGCCAGCGCCACCAGATAGGCGAGCACTACCCCTGCCAGATCCAGGCTGCCCAGCGACGGAATGATGCGACGCAGGGGGGACAATACCGGGTGGGTAGCTTTGACGACAAACTGGCTGAAGGGGTTATAGAAATCTGCCCGGGCCCATTGCAGCCAGACACGCAGAAGCACCACCATCAGGTAGAGGTTAAACAGGGTGGAGATCAAGTAGAGAGTTGCATTCATGGGATGACAATCCGTTTAAAAAATTAAAAAAGTTCGGCCATTTCCTGGGCTCGGTTGACCGCGGCCTGCATGGCACCGTCGACGGTCTTCCGCAGCCCCTGATGTTCAAAATGTTCGATGGCTTTGGCGGTGGTGCCACCTTTTGATGTGACTCGGGCACGCAGCTCGGCCAGGGACAATTCGGGGTTGTGTTTGACCATGGCGGCGGCACCGACGGCGGTCTGTTCAATCATTTTGCGGGCTTGCTGAGGGGAGACACCCAGGCTGTCGACGGCGCACTGCTCCATCGCTTCCATCATCAGGAAGAAATAGGCAGGGGCACTGCCGGCGCAGGCGATCACTTGATCGATGCCGCTCTCTTCATCGACCCAGACGATCTCGCCCACTGCCGACATCAGGGTCGAGGCCAGGGTCTTGTCCTGCTCAATAACGCCGGGGGCGCCATACAGGCCGGTCATTCCCAAACCCAGCAGTGACGGGGTGTTGGGCATGGCCCGCACCACCCGTACCGGTTGTTGCAGATACTCGGCGATGCGCTCGCACGTGACGCCGGCGGCGATGGACAGCACCAGAGTCTGGCTGAGATCCAGCTGTTTCAACTGGTCGCATACCGATTTGAGAATCTGTGGCTTTACCGCCAGTACCAGCACATCGGCCCCGGCGACCTGAAGATTGTCGGTGCTGGTTCGAATGCCGAAGCTGTCTTGAAGCTCTTCCAGTTTGCCACGGCTGGGGTTGCTGGCCGCGATGGCGTCGGCGGGATAGCCGCCGTTTACCAGGCCACTGATGATGCTGCGGCTCATGTTGCCGGCACCGATGAATGCGATAGTAGAGGTCACTTTACTTCCTTGCGCCGAAAATTGCGGTACCCAGGCGTACCATGGTGCTGCCCTGCTCGATGGCGGCGTCGAGATCGCCGCTCATCCCCATGGACAGGGTATCGATACCACTAAATCGTGATTTTAGCTCATTAAACAGCTTTTTAACCTGACTAAATTGTTGCCTTTGATGTGCAGGATCGTCGCTGGCCATGGGAATGGCCATCACGCCTCTCAGGGCCAGATTCGGCATATCATGAATCTGTTCGGCCAGTAACATTAACTCATCGGCGGCCACGCCCGATTTGCTGGCTTCATGGCTGACGTTGACCTGAATGCACAGGTTCAGTGGTGGCAATGTCGCCGGCCGTTGCTCCGACAGTCGCTGGGCAATCTTGAGCCGATCGACACTATGAACCCAGTCGAAGTGCTGAGCGATAGGCCGGGTCTTGTTGGACTGAATCGGGCCGATAAAGTGCCAGACGATCGGCAGTTCGGCCAATTGCTGTTGTTTTTCCAGTGCTTCCTGCAGGTAGTTTTCGCCAAAGTGGCGCTGCCCGGCGTCGTAAGCCTGCTGCAACAGCGGCGCCGGCTTGGTTTTGCTGACCGCCAGCAAGGTGATCTGGTCGGGATGGCGATCACTGTTCCGGGCGGATTGTGCAATCCGTTGCTGGGCCAGACTCAACTGGTCTGCTATGGTTGTCATAATTTTCAGCTAATTTCTTGTCAGATAAATGGATATTACTGAGCTTCTTGCCTTTAGTGTAAAACACAACGCCTCCGATCTGCACCTCTCCTCCGGGGTTGCGCCAATTATTCGTGTCGATGGTGAGGTTCGCCGCCTCAATGTGCCTGAACTGGACCATGCCACCATACACAGCCTGGTGTATGACATCATGAATGATAAGCAGCGCAAGGAGTATGAACAGAACCTGGAGATTGATTTCTCATTTGAAGTGCCAAACCTGGCTCGTTTCCGGGTGAATGCGTTTCATCAGGCCCGCGGGGCGGCGGCGGTGTTTCGCACCATTCCCAGTACTGTCCTCAGCCTGGAGCAACTGGATGCACCGGATATTTTCCGTCAGATTGCGTCCTTTCCCCGTGGACTGGTGTTGGTCACCGGCCCGACTGGTTCCGGTAAAAGCACCACCCTGGCGGCCATGGTGGATTACATCAATGCCGAACGGCGGGATCACATCCTGACCATTGAGGATCCCATTGAATTTGTGCACCAGCCTAAAAATTGCCTGATCAACCAGCGTGAAGTTCATCGCGATACCCACAGCTTCAACAACGCCCTGCGCAGTGCTCTGAGGGAAGATCCCGATGTGATTCTGGTGGGGGAGATGCGGGATCTGGAGACCATCCGTTTGGCGCTGACGGCGGCGGAAACCGGTCACCTGGTGTTTGGTACTCTGCACACCACCTCGGCGGCCAAGACCATTGATCGGGTCGTGGATGTATTCCCGGCGGCGGAGAAAGACATGGTACGCACCATGTTGTCGGAATCGCTGCAGGCGGTGATCTCTCAGGCCCTGGTGAAGAAAGTCGGCGGTGGCCGGGTGGCGGCCCATGAGATCATGATGGGGACACCGGCGATTCGTAATCTGATTCGGGAAGACAAGGTGGCGCAGATGTATTCCGCCATTCAGACCGGAATGAGTCATGGCATGCAGACTCTGGAACAGAGTCTGACCAAGCTGGCCAATCAGGGAGTCATTAGCCGTCAGGATATGATGGCCAAGCTGAACGTCAGTACCTTGTAGGAGTCGATATGGAGATCAACGCCCTGCTGACCGAGATGGTCAGCCGCAAAGCCAGTGATCTGTTTATTACCGTGGGTTTTCCCCCCAGTGCCAAGATCGATGGCGTGATGACGCCGTTGACGGATCAGCCCTTGACCGCAGAGCAGGCGCTTTCGATGGTGGAGGCGGTAATGGCCGCCGACACCCGGCAGCAGTTTCATCAGCACCGTGAGGCCAACTTCGCCTACAGCTTTGATGAGCAGTTGGGGCGGTTTCGGGTGTCGGCGTTCTGGCAGCGGGAGTATCCTGGCATGGTGATGCGGTTGATTGAAACCCGCATTCCGACCCCCCAGGAGTTGCATCTGCCGGCGATCATGTCCGAAGTGGCGATGATGAAGCGCGGGCTGGTGATCATGGTCGGGGCCACCGGAACCGGTAAATCCACCTCGCTGGCGGCCATGGTGGGTCACCGTAATGCCAACCAGGCCGGTCACATCCTCACCATTGAAGATCCCATTGAGTTTGTGCATCAACACCGCAAAAGTATGGTGACGCAACGAGAGGTGGGCCTGGACACCGAGTCGTTCGAGGCGGCGTTGAAGAGTTCGCTCAGGCAGGCGCCGGATGTCATTCTCATCGGGGAAATCCGCAGTCAGGAGACCATGGAGTTCGCCCTGGCTTTCGCCGAAACCGGCCATCTGTGCATGGCCACACTGCACGCCAACAACGCCAACCAGGCCCTGGATCGGATCATGCATCTGGTGCCAAAAGAGAAGCACCGCCAGTTGTTGTTCGATCTGTCTCTGAACCTGAAAGCGGTGATGGCCCAGCAATTGGTGCCCAGTGCCGATGGTCAGGGTCGGCGGGTGGCCATCGAGGTATTGCTGAACACGCCAAGAGTGGCGGACCTGATCGCCAAGGGGGAGTTGCATGAGCTGAAGCAGGCGATGGCCGCCAGCACCGAGCAGGGAATGCAAACCTTCGATCAGGCGTTGTTTACGCTCTATCAACAGGGGCAGATCAGCTACGATAATGCCCTGCATCATGCCGATTCCGCCAATGACCTGAGGTTGATGATCAAGTTGCATTCCAAGGAACGGGACAGCAGCAGTAGCCTGGATGGGGTCACCATCGAGTTGGATTAATTCATCAATTGCCGATATTAAGATGAATTATTGCAGTGCCTTAGGTTGTCACAGTACCTTAATATTCATCGACTGATGAATATTAAGGTACCGCCATGGCCAATCGACAGGGTCGACCTGTGGGTGACTCCGATGCCCGCCAGCGTTTGATCGACGCTGCCCGTAAACAGTTTTCCTTTGCCCCCTACGAAAAGGTGTCAACCCGCCAGGTTGCCGAAGAGGCCGGCGTTAATGCCGCGTTGATTCGATACTATTTTGCCAATAAATGGGGTTTGTTCGAAACCATGATGGCGGAAACGGTCGCCCCCATCTCCGAGAAGGTACTGCAGGCGCAGCAGAGTGAGGACTTTGAGTCCATCAGCGTGGTGATGCGCACCTATAACCAGGTCATGTCAGAAAGCCCCTATTTTCCCCGCTTGGTGTATCGCTTGCTGTCTATGGAGGGCTCCGCCGGCCAGGTACAGCAACTGCAGAAACTGATTCATGGTGTGTTTTCCCATGGAGAAAATTTGATGTTTGAGGAACTGGCTGGCAAAGGCGGACTCAAACCCGGCGTCGATCCCGCTCTGGCCAGGCTCAGCTTCGCCAGTTTGATGGTGTTTCCCTTCCTGGCACCGCCGTCGATGTTGAAGGTTCAGGGAATCAAGGTCGATGATGATTTTTACCACCGCCTGGCGGAACACAACATCGCCTTGCTGCAAGCAGGCCTGCTGAAACAACCGGAGTAACCCTACCATGCCCGATACCCTGCTAACTCGCCTTGAGCTCGGCTCCAGATTTGGCCGCTATGCCAGGCGTCATCCGAGACAGCTTGGGGTGGCTGCCATCGCCATCGGTGCACTGGTGCTGGTGCTGGCCATTCAGCTGCGGCCGTCGGCGCCGGTGAATCCGTCAGCCAGTCATGCCCGCCTGGTGGAGGTGATGACCCTGACCAAGGGCAAAGTTTCCCCGCAGGTGAAAGGTTATGGCCGTGCCGCGCCGAAATTGGTGTGGCAGGCATTGTCTGAAGTCAGTGGGGCGGTGGTGTATCGCAACCCGTTGCTGGAAAAGGGCCGTTTTCTGGCCGCCGGGACCGAGTTGGTGCGCATCGACCCGCTGGAGTATGAGCTGGCGGTCGCCCAGGCCGAGGCCGATGTCAACAGTGCCAGGGCGCAATTGGCGAGGCTGGCGCAGCAGCGGGAGAATACCGACATTTCACTGGGAATCGAAAGCAATCGGCTGCAATTGGCCAGTGAAGAGTTCGTGCGCAAACAAAAATTACAACAGCAGGGGCTGACCTCTCTCTCTGAGCTGGACAATCAGCAGCAGAGCGTACTGTCGCAAAAAAAATTGGTGCAGGAACTGCAGAACCAGCTGGCGCTGCTTCCTGACGACATCAAGGTGGCTAAGGCGCAGTTGAAAGTCAGCGAGGCGAGGTTGCAGGACGCCAATCGCAAACTATCCAAAACCCGTGTCAGCTTGCCGTTTGATGCTCGCATCGCCCAGGTAGGGGTGGAGTCCGGTGAAGTGGTCAGTAATGGCCAGATGATGGTCGAGGCCGATGGCTTGGAGGTGATGGAGGTGGAGGCTCAGGTTGCCATTCATGATCTCATCACCCTGATGAAAGGGCAGCGCCTGCCATTGCCGGAGGGACAGCTGCCGGATGTGTCCAGATTAAACCTGGACGCCAGCGTTATGCTGCAAAGCGGTCAGTTTGAGGCTCGGTGGCCAGCGACGGTTGCCCGCTTCAGTGAGGCCGTGAACCCGGCTCAAGCTACCGTTGGGGTGATTCTGGAGGTAAAACAGCGTTATGGCGAGGGTAAACCCCGACCGCCTCTGACCAAGGGGATGTTCGTCGAGGCCAGGTTATCCGGAGTGGCGGCGGAGCACTTTCTGGTGCCGGAACACGCACTTCGGGGCACCGACCTGTATCTGATGGATGATCAGCAGCGGCTGTTGATTAAGCCGGTGACGGTGTTGTTCCGCAGCGGCACCCAGGTGGCGATCAGTGGCGACCTGGAGCCGGGAATGAAGGTGGTGGTGAATGACCTGATTCCTGCTGTTGCCGGCATGTCTTTGAAAGTGGTGCAATCATGATCGCCTATTTCAGTCGTCACCCCACTGCCGCCAACCTGCTGATGGCGGGCATTATGCTGATAGGTCTGCAGGCCCTGCCCGGTATCAAGCGGGAGACCTTTCCCGAGTTTGACCCAAAGTACATCAGTGCCTCTGTCGCCTATCCCGGGGCGTCGCCCATGGAGGTGGAGGAGAGCCTGTGCCTGCGAATGGAAGACGCGGTAGATGGTATCGGTGACATCATCGAGACCAAGTGTTCGGCGCTCGAAGGCGCCGCCACCCTGATGCTGAAGCTGGATGACAACGCGGAGATCAGCCGTAACCTGGTGGATGTCCAGACCCAGATTAATGCCATCAAAGATTTTCCCGCCGACATTGAGCCGCCGGTCGTGCAGCAGTTTGAGTGGACCGAACCGGTGATTGATGTGGCCATCAGTGCCGATCTGCCGCCGCCGCAGCTTAAGGCCTACGCCGAAGATCTGAAACGGCGGATTAAACTGGATGCGGATGTGGCACTGGTGGAGGTCAAGGGGTTTTCCGATCACCAACTTCGGATTGAGCTGCGCCAGGCCCAGGTTCGTCAGCTGGGACTGTCGGTAAAGGAGATTGCCGACAAGGTGGCACAGCAGAACGTGCAACTTCCCAGCGGCAGCATTGAGACCGACCAGAAAAACTTGCTGATTCGTTTCGATGAGCGACGGGTAACGCCTCAGGGACTGGGTGAGTTGGTGGTGGCCTCGGATGACAGCGGTGCCGTGGTCAGGTTGAAGGAGATTGCCACAATTACCGACAGGTTTGAGCTTGATGAGGCCAAGATTGATTTCGATGGCCACCCGGCCGCGGTGCTGACCATCAGTAAGAATGAAGCGGAAGATGCCCTCAAGGTCAAAGATAGGGTGGTGGACTTCATTGAGCAGGAGCGCAGCCGCATTCCCGATGGCATCATCTTGAGCCTGACTAATGATCTGTCGTCGTTATTGTGGGATCGGCTGACCATGATCCTCAGTAATGGCTACCAGGGCATCATCCTGGTGTTTCTGGTGATGTGGCTGTTCTTTTCGTTGCGGTACTCGTTTTGGGTAGCCGCTGGCTTACCGGTTGCCTTCCTGGGGGCCCTGTTCCTGATGAGTGTCTTTGGCATCTCCATCAACATCATGACTCTGGTGGCATTGTTGATGGCCATCGGCATCATGATGGATGACGCCATTGTCCTGGCGGAGTCCATTGCTGCCCACATCGACCGGGGCATGGAGGTGGATCAGGCGGTGATCGCCGGTGTTAACAAGGTGATGCCCGGGGTGGTGTCGTCGTTTTTGACCACGGTGTGCGTCTTTGGTGGATTGCTGTTTCTGGACGGTCAGATGGGGGCGGTGCTGTCGGCGATTCCGGCGGTGTTGATCATGGTGCTGAGTCTGTCTCTGATCGAGGCGTTTCTGATTCTGCCCAACCACCTGGGGCATTCGTTGCACAAACAGCGGCAGGAGCGTGAAGCGACCGGAGTGCGTCGCCGTTTTCAGGATGGCTTTGAGCATTTCCGCAACCATCGACTGGTGCCGGCGGTGCGCTGGGCGGTGGCGCGCCGTTACGCCTTTGTGGGCTCGATCATTGGCCTACTGCTGGTCTCGTTTGCCCTGGTGGCCATTGGCGCAGTGAAGTTCATTGGCTTTCCCGAGCTCGATGGCGATGTGGCCGAGGCCAGGTTGATTTTGCCACCGGGGTCGACGTTGAAGCAGACCGAAGCGGTGGTGGATCGAATAACCGCTTCGGCGGCCGAAGTGGCCGAGCGTTTTACCCAGGAACAGCAGGAGCCGCAGCCGCTTTTGCGTCACACCACGGTACACTACAACAGCAATCAGGATGCCGGTGAGAGCGGCCCCCACGTGGCGACCGTCAGGCTGGATATGTTATCTGCGGAAGTGCGAAACACCCGCATCGACGAGTTTATCGATGCATGGCGTCAGCACACCGGTGAGCTGGCGGCGCCGTTGGCGTTGTCATTTCAGCAACCGAAAATGGGGCCGGGCGGCCGCGACATAGAGTTGCGGTTTCAGGGCGATGACCTGCAACAGCTAAAGCGGGTGTCGGTTCAGGTACAGCAGTATCTGGGCCAGTTTGATGGCGTGACCGGGTTGCTGGATGACATGCGTCCTGGTAAGGAAGAGATTAAAGTCAGCCTGCGTCCAGGCGCCGAAACCTTTGGGGTCGACGGCAACCTGATCGCGGCGCAGTTGCGGGCAGCATTTTTCGGTCAGAATGCCGACATTGTTCAGGTTGGACCGGAAAATATCGAGATTCAGGTGCGACTGGATAAGCGCCAGGCCGGTGACATTGATGCCCTGAGCCGGTTTCCGGTGCTGGTGGCCGAGGGCAGCCAGATTCCTCTGGCGGCAGTGGCAAACATCGAGTTTCAGCGCTCGTTCGTGCGGATCCAGCGCATCGATGGTCTGCGTACCATCACCGTGATGGGCAACATCTATAACAGCAAAGCCAATGCCGCGCAGGTGCTGACTCAGCTGCGGCAGGAGTTTTGGCCTGAGGTGAAGCAGCACAACCCGGGTGTCAGGTTGGTGGTGGAAGGTGCCTCTAAGGACTCCCAGGAAACCTCCAGTTCCATGCAGCGCGGCTTTATCATCGGTTTGTTCGGCATCTTTGCCATCCTAAGCTTCCAGTTTCGCAGTTATCAGGAGCCACTGGTGGTGATGTCCGCCATTCCCATGGCTCTAATTGGGGTGATCTGGGGCCACGCCTTGCTGGGTAAGGACCTGTCGATGCCTTCGATGTTGGGTTTTGTGTCCCTGGCTGGTGTGGTGGTCAACGATTCCATCTTGCTGGTGCAGTACATTCGCCACCACCTGCAAGCGGGAGAGGAGATCTACGAAGCGGTGGTGCAGGCCAGTCGCGAGCGCTTTCGGGCGGTATTTTTGACCTCACTGACCACCGCCGTGGGCTTGTTGCCGCTGTTGTTGGAAACCAGCTTGCAGGCCCAGGTGGTGATTCCCATTGTCATCTCCATTGTGTTTGGGATCTTTGCTTCAACGCTGTTGGTGCTGTTTATGATTCCCGCCGCTTACGCCATCCTGGCTGATCTGGGCTGGGTGAGACAAGCTGACGCGGCTGGCTAGCCCCGGGAGGCCCTTGTAGGAGATCGCCCTTTTTCGAGTAGGAAAAGGGCGGCGCCCTATTTTTAAAGCTGTTGATGTTTAAGTATTAGTTCCTGCTGTTTTGTCATTGATTGGTGATTTTTTTTGAGGCCAGATCTTGGCGTTATTGGCCCTGGCTGACTAAATTTACACTTGCCGATCTGCCCGCGTTTCACTCTAATAAATTCCGCCGCAGAGGGGAGAACCCCGATGCAGAGGCGGTCAATTCTATCGTCGTTGTACGCCACCTGCCGTGGTGGCGCTGTCCGCAGGATGCGGGCTAGGCTCTGGGTGCAACCGGTTTATCGGAAATAGGCTGTGGGAGGGCTCCCGCCTTGAGATAAGAGGTGCAAGGATGCAACGGATTTTTGCTCGGCCACTGAAGTGGCAATTGACCCTGGTGTTTGCTGTGATCATGGCGGCGGGTACCGTCATTAGTTGGCGTCTGTCGGAGATGGGATTGCGTCTCGACGATGCCAGTGCCAACCTGGTGCAGCACAAGATTCCCGAATTAAACCGAATTCATCAATTGAGGTATCAGGTCCTGGAGCTCAAAGGGCTGCTGGTGGATGCCGAACAGGCGGGCATTAGCGTCGGCTTGCAACAGCAGATTGAGTCCACCGCCCAGCACAGCACTCAGTTGCTGGCCGAGTTACAGCAGCAGCAACACCGTGCGGCCCTGTTTCAGGAGCTGCAACTGGCGTCATCGCAGCTGCGCCAGTGGACGGCCTCACCCCAAAGCGCAGAATCCCTGCCTCAGTTGGCTGAGATCAGTGAGCTTTTGTTGTCAGTGCTTGATGGCGTCGATCTGGGGCTGATGAATGATGCCGGTGATTATCAGCAACTTGTGCATACAGCGACCGAAGGGGCCACGCGCCTGGTGGTGCAGTTTTTGTTGCTGTTGTGGCTGGCCATTGCCTTGATCGCCTTCCTGTCGTTGATCTTCTTGCGGGAGCATCGTCGCCGCAAGCGGCTGAGCATGTTCCCCGAACACAACCCGGATCCGGCTCTGGCCTGTGACTATCAATTGACTCTGACTTACCACAACCCGGCCTTTGATCGCTTAGCGGCTGAACTGGGCTTTGACTGCGCCAAAGAGATGTTTCGCACCTTGCTTGAGGCACTGAATTATCGCGACAGCCTGGAACCGATGAAGGAACACAGGCTGACATTTTATGGCCGGACTCTGGCGGTGACAGTGGTGATGCTGGATGAGCTGGAGCGGATCCATATGCACATAAAAGATGTGTCCGAGGCCCAGCAGGTACAGGAATTGATGGAACATCGCAGTAACCATGATTTTCTGACCGGGTTGCCGAACCGGCGTCGTTTCGAGCATGACATCGACTATTGGCTTACTCACCAGAGCTGTGAACTGGTGGTAGGCATGTTGCATCTGGACCGGTTTCAACGGGTGACTTCCGCAGTGGGTTTTGGCGGTGGTGACGGTGTGTTGATACGGGCCACCGAGATTCTCAGCAATCAACTGCAGAAACTGTCATTGCCGGATCAACCCATCGCATTGTATCGCTTCGAGTCGACGCGGTTCGCCATGCTCTGGGTCGGGAGTCACCGCCCGGAAGCGGTGTCTCGCCTGGCGGAAAAGGTGAAGTCGTCGTTTCAGCAACCCGTGGTGTGCGGTCGCAGTGAGCGGCAGTTTTTCTTCTCGCTCAGTCAGGGATTCTCCTCGACCACAAGTTCCATTCGCGATGCCGGCAGTCTGATTCGGGATGCGGATTGCGCCGCTAGTCGGGCGGTGCATGAGGGTGGAGACCGAGTCCGTTTCCACTCCGAAGCCCAGAGTCAGAAAGAGCAACGGAAACTGAGGTTGGAGCAGGATCTTCGATATGCGCTGGAGCGCAATGAGCTCAAGGTGTATTACCAGCAACAGTGTTGTGAAAGTGAATTCATCAGTGCTGCCGAGGCGCTGTTACGCTGGCAGCACCCCCAGTTGGGGATGATCCCACCGGATGAGTTTATTGAACTTGCTGAGCAATCGGGTCAGATCATTGAGATCGGTGAATGGGTGCTTCAGCAAGCCTGTGAGCAGGTGAAAAGCTGGAATCGAGAAGGGCGGCGCATGGGGGTGGCAATCAATGTGTCGGTGAAGCAGTTGGTGGTGCCACAGTTTGTGGATTCGGTGAAAGAGGTGCTGGCGCTGACCAAGGTGGATCCGTCGTTGATCGAGTTTGAGCTGACCGAATCGATGCTGATGGAAAACCTTGAGGCCGGCAAGCAGGCGATGCTGAAGATCAAGGCGCTGGGTGTGCGCTTTGCCATCGATGATTTTGGAACCGGTCACTCATCGCTGGCGTACCTGTCTCAACTGCCTTTCGATGTGCTTAAGATTGACCACAGTTTTGTCAAGCAACTGCCTCGGGATCCGCATTATTGCAAGGTGACTAAAGCGATTCTCAGTCTGGCCAAGAACCTGGGACTGACGGTCGTTGCCGAGGGCGTCGAGCATCAGGATCAGATGCGCTGGTTACGTCAGCATGGCTGTGATCTGATGCAGGGCTACCTGCTGGGCAAACCGGTTACGGTACCGGAGTTTCGTAAGTTACTGGCATTGCAGCCGGTGGTACATTGACCAAGCGGCGGTTGGTTTGACCTTGTTACCTGGCTTGGGATAGCGTCGCTGCCTGATCGTGCTCAGAAAAGCAGCTACGGCATTTTCTATTTTGATTTCAGCCACTTTAGATTATGAGGCCAGGGTTGCCACTTTCGGCGCGCAAATCCCGTCATTGAGTTTCAGTCACTGAAAGTTGTTGCTGACAGAGTTTTCTGGCTCGAGGCGGATTTTGAGTTCTCGATCGCCTATTTCTGTAGCTATGAGTGGTTGATCATAAAGGATTAAGTTGAATTAATGTCTGTTTGAAAGGGAATGACGGCGTTGTTAGACTGCCAGACGGCTCGATGAGGGTCACATTTGCCAGGATGCAGAACGTGATCAGGGGTGAATTTTGGCCCCGGGGAGTGAGCTGTAACGACTGGTGGTTGCTCAACTAATCCCGCTGTGGAGTGTCACAATGACCAAAATTGTAATCGTTGGCGGCGGCGCCGGCGGCATGGAGATCGTTACCAAGCTGGGACGAAAACTGGGCAGAAAAGGGAAGGCGGAGATCACCCTGATCGATCGCTGCGATCATCATATCTGGAAGCCGCTGCTGCATGAACTGGCCACCGGCAGCCTCGATGAGGGGCTGAACGCACTGGACTACCGCATGCACGCTTCTCAAAATGGCTACCGCTTTGAACAGGGAATGCTGGCGGGTCTCAACCAGATCGACCGGCAGGTGATACTGGCGCCGATGCTGGATGAGTTTGGCACCGAGATCCTTCCGGAGAGAAAAATCGGCTATGACTATCTGGTGATCGGCGTCGGCGCAGTGACCAATGATTTTGGCATTCCCGGAGTGCAGGAACACTGTGATTTTCTGGATCTGACCGAACAGGCGATGGCGCTGAGGAAGAAGATTCGTCACCGCTTCTTACGTTACGCCAAAGAGCACAATGTGGAGCAGGAGCACTTTGAAATCTCCATCGTTGGCGCCGGCGCGACCGGGGTGGAGATGGCGGCCGAGATGCATCATGCCGCGGATACTCTGAGAGGTTACGGTTACGACATACGTGAAGACCTGTTGCAGGTGAACCTGATTGAAGCCACAGACCGGGTTTTGCCTCGTATCGACAAGCCACGCATTTGCGATGCCGTGGCCAAAGAGTTGGCCAAGTTGGGGGTGAGGGTAAAAACCGATACTCGCATCAGTGAAGTGACCCCGGAGGGGATGCATACCGCCGACGGTCAATTCATTCCTTCGGACATGGTGTTGTGGTCGGCCGGGGTCAAGGGGCATCCATTCCTCGCCACCTTGGGTCTGGAGGTCAATCAGGCGGATCAGATCATGGTTCACCCCAGTTGTCAGAGCCTGAGCAATGATCGCGTCTTTGCCTTTGGCGATTGTGCGGCCTGTCCCCAGGAGGACGGCAGCTGGGTACCGCCACGGGGTCAGACGGCCCGGCAGATGGCGCTGTTGGTGGGGGACAACATCGAAAAGCTGATGGCGGATCCCCGGGCCAAGCTGGCGGGGTATGTGTATAAGGATCTGGGATCCTTTGTGAACATGTCCAAGTTCCATACCGTGGGGAATCTGATGTCCTTTGTCGGTGGTGGCATGACGGTGGAGGGAAAGATGGCGCGGCTGGTCTACACCTCATTGTATCGACGCCACCTGATCGCCCTGCATGGTGTCAGCAAGGGGTTGCTGTTGATGTCGCTCAATGGCCTGCAGCGCATCATGCGACCGGAGCTGAAGTTGCACTAGCAGCCAAACCAAAAAAAGGGAGCCCAGGCTCCCTTTTTCTTTGTCAGATTCTCAGCCCTGAGGGGGCACGGTCCGCGGGCGGCCCGATTCGGTGATGGCGACATAAGTGAACGTGCCTTCGGTGACGCAGTAGCGATCTTTTTCGCCTTTGAGCACCGGCTTGGCCCAGACCTCCAGGGTGAGGGTCATGGAGCTGTTGCCGACTCGGGTACACTGACCATGGACACAGACGGCATCACCGACACCGACGGGCTTGTGAAAGGTCATGCCGTCCACCGAGACCGTACAGATGCGACCGCGGGCAATCTCCTTGGCCAGCAGGCCGCCGGCCATGTCCATCTGAGACATGATCCAGCCCCCGAAGATGTCACCATTGGGGTTGGTGTCTGCTGGCATCGCCAGGGTTCTGAGCAGCAGTTGGCCGCTGGGTTTTCGATCTGAATTCACTATGAGTTTCTCGCAAAAAAGGCCTTTATCTGGACAATCACCTTATCCAGATCGCTTCGTTCAATGTCTTTGTGGGTCACCAGGCGCAGGGGGTTGGCTGCCGAAATCCGAATCCCCTGTTGCTCCAGGTGTTGCTGTAAGGCTTTCGGGTCGTACGCTGGGTTGAGGGTAGCAAAGACCATGTTGGTTTGCACCGCAGACAGATCCACATTCAGCTCGTCCAGTTGCGTCAACTCTCGGGCAAGATGGCTGGCGTTATCATGGTCGATGCTGAGGCGCTCCACCTGCTGTTCCAGCGCCAACTGTCCGGCTGCTGCAATAATGCCCGCTTGGCGCATGCCACCGCCGAGCATCTTTCTAAGGCGTCTGGCCTTGGTGATCAGGGCTTCGTCACCGATCAGCAGTGACCCAACCGGCGCGGCCAGACCTTTGGACAGGCAGATGGTCATCGAATCAAAGTGCTGACTGATGCGGGTCAGGGGCACCTGTTGTTTGACGGCGGCATTAAACACCCGGGCGCCGTCGAGGTGGATCTTCAGGCCATGCTCAAAGGCAAATGACTGCGCATCAGCCAAATAGTCCAGCGGCAGCACTTTGCCACCGATGGTGTTTTCCAGGCTGATCAGCCGGGTTTGGGCAAAGTGGCAATCGTCGGGTTTAATCTGAGCTGCCAGCTGCGACAGGCACAGGCTGCCGTCTGGCTGATTGTCGACCGGTTGCGGTTGGATGGAACCCAGGACGGCGGCACCGCCAGCTTCGTAGCGGTAGTTGTGTGCCTGCTGGCCACACAGATACTCATCGCCGCGCTGACAATGGCTCATCAGGGCCAGCAGGTTAGCCTGGGTACCGGAGCTGGTGAACAGCGCCGCTTCAAATCCGGCCATCTCGGCAGCGGACTCTTCCAACTTATTCACGCTGGGGTCGTCGCCATACACATCGTCACCGACCGGCGCGCTGGCCATCGCCCGGCGCATTGCTTCAGTCGGCTGAGTGACCGTATCTGATCGCAAATCAATCATGGTATTTCCTACTGCAGTGCTGGGTAAAAATTGCGCTCACTGTAGCAGCTTGATGGTGAAATGACACTTATTTGCAATGACGATGATAACGCCAGTGCGGGCAAGATCACGTAACCGCTGACAGCGGCCGAATAATGACATTTTCATTGCCGGAAAGATGAGACCGGAGTGGCAGTTTCAGATGAGTGAAATTAATTCGAGGAGTATTATTCGTCGTTTGTCGGCGACGACAATTGGGGTCAAAATGGCCACCTCGTTGATTAAGCAATCAGTGTTAGAGTCAATGAACGCGCCGAGTAATACAGGTAAGTGTTTATTCAGTGTGTGAGTGTTTTCAGTTTCATCCAGTTTGATTTAAATGCAAGTCGGGGTGGTGGTGTTTTCTTGTGTCGGGACACCATCAATTGAGGCCCCATTTGCTGCTTAAGTTTGGCAGGTCAATATTTTGACCTGCCTTTTTTTTGCCTGACATTTGAGCCGGCAGCTTAGCGGGTTGTCCTTTCCAGGCTGTATAGCCACTCAATCTCCTTTGACCACAAACTGTCGTCGATGGTCTCCAGTACCATGGGAATCTCATCGGTGGCCGGGTGGTTCATTAAGAACTGAAACACCTCCGTGCCCATCTCCCCCTGTTGCAGGCTGTGGTGACGGTCAACTCGACTGCCCAGGGTGGACTTACTGCCATTGAGGTGCATGGCGCTCAGGTACTTCAAACCCACCACGCTATCAAATTCTGCAAACGTGGCCCGGCAGGCCTCGAGGCTGGAGAGGTCGTACCCGGCGGCGAAGGTATGGCAGGTATCTAGGCAAACACCGACGCGGCTGCGATCCTCGACGGCATCGATGATGGCGGCCAGGTGTTCGAAGCGGTGGCCCATGTTGGAGCCCTGACCGGCGGTATTCTCAATGACGGCGGTGACTCCCTCTGTGGCGTCCAGGGCCTGATTGATGGAGTCGCTGATCAGGCGAAGGCAATGGGCTTCGGGAATCTGCCTCAGGTGGCTACCGGGATGAAAATTTAGCAGCGACAGTCCCAGTTGCTGACAGCGTTGCATCTCATCCACAAACGCATCCCGGGAGCGGGCCAGCGCATCCGGATCTGGGTGGCCGAGATTAATCAGATAGCTGTCGTGGGGCAGGATGTGGGCAGGAGCGATGCCGACGTTAAGGCAGTTGCTTTTGAATGCGTGGATGCTTTCGTCGGTCAGCGGCTTGGCCTGCCAACGACGTTGGTTTTTGGTAAAAAGGGCAAAGGCTTTGGCGTTAATGGCGGCGGCATTCAGCGGCGCATTTTCAACGCCACCCTGTGCACTGACGTGGGCTCCGATCCGTCTCATGGTCTGGGTTGGCTAAGGAATGGTACCGGGATCCTAGGGGTTTGCGACAAGTGAATCAATTGCTCAATGATAAAGGGTTGTTTATGCTTTGCGTTTTCTTAATCTGAGGCTGAAAATGGGCAAGGATTGGCAGGAGGTTGTCGACCGTGAGCGGCAACAGACTTACTTCGAGGAGATGCAGGCCAGACTGGCAACCCTGAGGCAGTCTGGCGTGGCGGTCTACCCGGCAGACGATCAGGTGCTGGCGGCATTGACCCTGACGCCTCTGCAGCAGGTGCAGGTAGTGATCCTGGGGCAGGATCCCTACCATGGCCCCGGTCAGGCTCATGGGCTGAGTTTTTCGGTGCCCGATGGCGTGAAGGTGCCCCCTTCGCTGCGGAACATCTTCAAAGAGTTGCACCGGGATGTCGATGATTTCGCTATTCCATCCCAGGGGAACCTCAGTGATTGGGCCAGGCAGGGCGTCTTGTTGTTGAACACCGTGTTAACCGTGGAGCAGGGGCGGGCTCACTCCCATGCCCGGCTGGGCTGGGAGCGGTTTACCGATGCCTTGCTGGCGGAGTTGAATCAGGGGCCTCGCCCGGTGGTGTTTATGTTGTGGGGCGCCCATGCCCAGAAAAAAGGTCGGGCGCTGGATTCGGATAAGCACCTGATTTTGAAGGCTCCACACCCTTCTCCGCTTTCGGCCCATCGTGGTTTTTTGGGGTGTGGTCATTTTTCAAAAGCCAACGAGTGGCTGATGCAACAGGGACGTAAACCCATCTGCTGGCAGCTTTGATCTGAGTCAACGAAGCTTCAGGTTAATCAGCGATGGGTTACTGGATGTCACTTAAAGTTAACTACTATTAGTTAAAGCGATTATTAGGGGGAATGCCATGCTGGCCAGGATCCACACCGACCACAAACACATTCTCACCCTGCTACGGGTGTTGTCAGGCAAGGCCAAGAGTTTGCGGGAGGGGCAGGAGGTCAATCTGACCTTGATCCGCGATGTGGTGCACTATCTGCTTCAATACGCCGATACCAGCCATCACCCGATGGAGGACATCCTGTATCGGTATTATCTGGAAAAGAAAGGGGTTGAAGAGCAGGTCAGCCAACTGGAAGTGGAGCATCAGTCATTGCGGGTGGCCACCGAGGAGTTGTTGGACACCCTGAGCATGATCCTCAATGACGCCGTGGTTCCCCGGGACAAGTTGATTACCGACGTTGAGCGCTTCGTGCGCATGCAGACCCGTCATCTGGAGTATGAGGAGAGCAAGATTCTGCCGATGCTCGAAGCCAGCTTTGATGACGACGACTGGAAGCAGGTGGATCAGCTGGTGGCGTCGAAACTGGTGGAAGATCCTCTGTTCGGCCGCGGCAGCGAACAGGAGTTTGAAGATCTGCGCAATTACCTGGCCGATGCCGACGGCTAGAACGCAGTCGAAGGCAGCAAAAAGCCCCGCATCGCGGGGCTTTTTTAATGGGTCAGGCTTCGATCGATTCCCAATCTGGCTCGTATGAGAAGTCGATTCCCTGTAGCTCTTTTTCAAGACGATGCCGCTCTTTCAAGGCTTCAATCTCTCGCCACTTGCGCTTCTTGTTGGTCCTTGTTCGAGTCGGCTTTTCCACAACTGTGCCCAGTGGTGAGCCGTAATCCAACCTTTCCATAGGTCCCCTCCTCAGCTTGCCTCAGTGATTCCGGTATACCATAGCCGGATTTCAGTATGCAACTTATATGTTGCAAAAAGGTTGCGCCTGAAGGGGTGAATTCGTCGGTCTAAATCTCCCCTTTGCGGAAGATCTTAATCAGCTCGACGGTCGAGGCATCCTGATTCAACTTGGGAGTGGCACTTTCCAGGTCATCTAATACCGAATTGCCCAGTACCTTGCCAAGTTCCACTCCCCACTGATCGAAGGAGTTGATCTGCCAAATTACACCCTGGACAAAGGTGCGGTGTTCATAGAGTGCAACCAGTGCGCCGAGGGTGGCCGGAGTCAGTTTGTCCATCAGCAGGGTGTTGCTGGGTTTATTGCCCGGCATCACTTTATGAGGCGCCAGTGTCTCGGCGGCTTGTGGATCGATGCCTTTGTCCAGCAGTTCCTGACGGGCTTCCTCCAGGGTTTTTCCGGCCATCAGAGCCTGGGTTTGTCCAAAGCAGTTTGCGGCCAGCATGGCGTGGTGGCGGCCCAGAGGGTTATGGCTGTTCAGTGGCAGGATAAAGTCGGCGGGAATGATGCCGCTGCCCTGATGAATCAACTGGTGGTAGGCGTGTTGGCCGTTGGTGCCTTCGCCGCCCCAGATGACCGGGCCGGTGTGGTAGTCCACCGATTGGTTGTGGTTGTCGACGCCCTTGCCGTTGCTCTCCATATCCAATTGTTGAATGTAGGCAGGCAGGCCCCGCAGGTAGTGGTCGTAGGTCAGCACCACATGGCTGCCGGAGTCAAAGAAGTTGGTGTACCACACCGCCATCATTGCCATCATCACCGGCATGTTCTGGGTAACCGGTGCGCTCCTGAAGTGGTTATCCATGGCTTCGGCACCGTCGAGTAGGTGGCGGAACTGTTCAAAGCCAATCTGCAGGGCAATGGGCAGGCCAATGGCGGACCACATGGAGTAACGGCCACCCACCCAATCCCACATCGGGAAGATGTTGTCGGCGTCGATGCCAAACTGGATGGCAGCCGGCACATTGGAGGTCACCGCGACAAAATGCTGGCCGATGGCCTCTTCCGGGCCACCGTTGGCCATGAACCAGTCTCTGGCTGTGAGGGTGTTGGTGAGGGTTTCCTGGGTGGTGAACGACTTTGACGACATCACAAACAGGGTGGTTTCCGGGTTCAGCTTCTTCAGTTTTTCGCTGATGGCGGTACCGTCGACGTTGGCGACGTAGTGGCAGTTCAGACCTTTGCGCCAATAGGGCTTCAGGGCTTCGGCCATGATTTTCGGTCCCAGGAAGGAGCCGCCGATGCCGATGCTGACGATGTCGGTGAAGGGCTGGTCGGTATAGCCTCGCCACTCGCCCTGGTGAACCGAGGCCACAAAGGCGGCCATTTTATCCAGGGTAGAAGCGATCTCGGCGCGAACGTCTTCGCCGTCAACCAGCAGGGGGCTGGTGTCGTGGCTGCGCAGCGCCGTATGCAAGACTGCCCGCTGTTCGGTGTGGTTAACGGCAACGCCGTCAAACATCGCCTGACGTTGCTGCTCGAGCTGACACTCTTCGGCCAACTGTTCAAACAGTGACAGGGTTGCGTCGTTGAGGCGGTTTTTGGAGTAATCCAGCCGCAACCCGGCGGCACTGATGCCGTAGCGCTGGGCTCGGGCTGGATCGGACTCAAACATCGCCTTCATATGGCTCTGTTTGATCTCATCGGCGTGTTCTGTCAGGGCTTGCCAGGATGGCAGCGAGGTCAGGTTGCTCATGTCAGGTCCTCTCAAAACAGTAAGGCCCCCAATTGGGAGCCTATGGAATAGGGCGTGAATCAGCCCGCCAGACGCTCAGTCAGCATCGCTTCCAGCTTGTTCTGATCGATGGCAAAGTTGCGAATGCCTTCAGACAGCTTTTCGGTGGCCATGGCATCCTGGTTCATCTGCCAGCGGAACTCGGCCTCGGTGATGGGGGCCGGGCGGGCTTCCAGCTCGCCGCTGTAGCTGAGCTTGCGGCTGACCGGTGCTGAGCTTTGCTCCAGCTCTTCCAGCAAGCCCGGGCCGATGGTCAGGCGATCGCAGCCCGCCAGGGCCAGAATCTCACCGGTGTTGCGGAAGCTGGCACCCATGACCACGGTTTGGTAGCCATGACGTTTATAGTAGTCGTAGATGGCGCTGACCGAAACGACGCCCGGATCGGTGTCGGCGCTGTAAGATTCGCCGGTCTTGGCTTTGTACCAGTCGAGAATGCGGCCGACGAAAGGAGAGATTAGGAACACCCCGGCTTCGGCACAGGCACGGGCCTGGGCAAACCCAAATAGCAGCGTCAGGTTGCAGTTAATGCCCTGCTCCTCGAGGTGGCGGGCGGCTTGAATCCCTTCCCAGGTCGAAGCCAGTTTGATCAGGATGCGATCATTACTGATACCAGCTTCGTTATACAGGCGCATCAGCTTATTGGCCTTTTCGATCGAGCCTTTGCTGTCAAAGGAGAGACGAGCGTCCACTTCGGTGGAGATGCGTCCGGGAACGATCTTGAGAATCTCCAGACCGATGTTGACCGCAAGTTTGTCGGCGGCGTCTTCCAGTTGCTGGTCGGCGTCGTTGCTCTGCGCCTTGGCCCAGGCTACCGCATCTTCAATTAATGGTGCGTACTCAGGGATCTGCGCCGCTTTTAGAATCAGCGACGGGTTGGTGGTCGCGTCTTCAGGCTGGTAACGCTTGATCGCTTCGATGTCACCGGTATCCGCGACGATCGTCGTCAGCGCTTTTAATTGAGATAGAGCATTGGCCATAGGTGTTATTTCCATTACAACTGGGTGGGCGGACAGGCCCACCATTAAATGCGATTTTGTACTAATTGCCAACAATAAAGTAAGAAAATTACAGTAAGCCAGCCCGAAGGCTGGCCTGAGGCGATCTTATTTGTCGTCAATTCTGATAACCACTTTGCGGTCGGGCCGGTTTACAGCCGCGGCCGCATTGTCGGCACCCTGGCTGTCTACCTGCATGCGCTGGCTGTCTATCTGCCAGCGCTCGGCAAAGTAATCGGCGACGGCGTTGGCACGCCGAATCCCCAGTCTTTGATTGTAATCCACATTACCACTTTTATCTGCATGGCCGACAATAGTGGCAGTAAAATCGGGATATTGGCTCAGGAATTCGCCGATTGTATCGAGTTTGCCGGCTTCATCCTGTTCCAGAGTGTCGGAATCCAGGCCAAAATAGACCGCCTCTGCTGCCGGCAGGCTCGGGGCGACCACTGAGGCAACCACCGGAGGTTGCGGCTCGGGAGCCAGCGCCGGCGCCGGTGGTGGTGGCGGCGGCGGTGTCATGGAGCGCGCCTGCTGCTGTTTACCGAAGCGATAGCTGAGTTCAAGGCCGTAATAATCGGCACTGACGGTATTGAAGCGGTTGCTGATCTCCATCTCATGATAATGTCGGTATTTCGCGGCCAGCTTCAGGTTGTCGGTCAGGTGATAAGCAAACCCGACGCCATAATAGGGAGAAACATCGTCGTCGTCCTGAGACGGGGCCTGCTCCGGTGTGATTTCCAGGGTATACCAGTAGCCGCCGACTTCGGCATTGATGTCAAAGCGCTCGGTCAGCGGGTAGTTGCCCACCAGTCCCAGGCTGATGCCATCAGCCTCGGTTCGACGACCGGTCTGAGTGGATTGCCAGTTGGCTTCCCCCAGGTTGTCGTATCCCAGTTCCAGTCCGACATAGTCGTTAAACAGGTAACCGGCGAACAGGTCGTAGGCGAAGTCGGTGTCATCACAATCCGTGGTCTGGCCATAGGTTTTCGGACAGACTCCGGCGTAGTTGGATTGCCCCAAGCCAAACCCCAGATACCAGGGTTGCAGGTTAGCCTGGGCTGGCATAACCGCCAGGCCGGCCAGTAGCAGAGCGACAGGGCTCAGCGTGTGTGTTCTAGTCATCATCTAACTCCAGATTTTCCCTTATCTACAGGACTAGTTTTGCGAATTCGTACCATTAGGGTACGAACTCTATTAACAGTAGCTCTCCCAGGCGTAATCGCCAGTGATTTCTTGTGGTTTTTGTGATTGTTTTTCGCCATTTTGCAGCCACTTACGCTGAATTAAATTGAAATGGCCGAGTTTGACTCCCATTCGATGTTGTAACTAAATCGGGTGGCAATCTTGTTGGGGCGTTGTTTGCTTTTGGTGTGTTAAGTGTGGAGGGTCTGTTGCGCCACTGATAGGGCTGTGTTGCGTTGTGATCCTGGTCACGCGAATTTTCCGGAAACCTATGCTACTGTGCCGCTCCATCGCCTAAACCATTGTGGAAAAAATACCCAGTGGCTCAATCAATAACTACCTTATAAAAAGGGCGATAAGGCCATGAAAGGCCGCCATTTGGTTACGGAAAGATCCATTCATAGTGAGCCGTTCGCTATCGGACCGGCTAAACGACAAAGAAGAATTCCAATATGACTATTACAGCAGTTGCGGGTGCGTCTGCCCTGGAAGCCGTGAACGACGTTCTGGCTACAGCCACAGGCGCCATCAACTCGATATTGTGGAACCACATCCTTATCTACCTGTTGGTATTTGCCGGCCTGTTCTTCACCGTGCGGTTGGGGTTCATCCAGTTCCGCCGTCTGGGGCATGGGTTTCACTCGGTGTTCCATGGTCGTGAGACCGAGCACGGCATCTCCTCGTTCCAGGTGTTTTGTACCTCCATGGCTGCCCGAGTGGGCACCGGTAATATGGCGGGCATCGCGGTGGCCATCGTCGGTGGCGGTCCGGGTGCCATCTTCTGGATGTGGGTCATTGCCTTGCTAGGCATGTCCACGGCCTTTATCGAGGCCACCCTGGCTCAGCTGTTTAAGGTTGAGGACGAGGACGGCTTCTATCGCGGTGGACCAGCCTTCTACATGGAGAAGGGTCTGGGTCAACGCTGGATGGGGATCCTGTTCTCTATCTTCCTGATCATCGCCTTTGGTTTCGTGTTTAACGCCGTACAGGCCAACACCATCGCCGGTGCCATCGGTGGCGCCTTCGGCATCGACACCATGGTGCTGGGTGTGATTATGGTGGTGGCGACCGGCCTGATCATCGTTGGCGGCCTTAAGAAAGTGGCGCACGCTTCGGAGATCATTGTGCCCATCATGGCTGTGGTTTACCTGGCGGTCGCCCTGGTAGTGGTGCTGATGAACCTGGGCAAGGTGCCTGAGGCGCTGGGACTGATCATCGACAGTGCCTTCGGCCTGGAGCAGTTTGCCGGCGGTGCCCTGGGGGCCCTGATCATCGGTGCCAAGCGAGGGTTGTTCTCTAACGAAGCGGGTATGGGTTCTGCGGCCAGTGTGGCCGCCAGTGCCAACCCGAATCCTAAGCACCCGGCGTCTCAGGGCTTCATTCAGATGACCGGTGTCTTTGTTGATACCATCGTTATCTGTACCGCTTCGGCGGCCATCATCCTGTTGTCCGGCGTGCTGGATAACCCAGGTGATGCCTCTGGCATCGGTCTGCTGCAACTGGCTCTGACCAACGAGCTGGGCGGCTGGGCCAGCTATTTCATCGCCTTTGCCATTATTCTGTTCAGCTTCAGCTCCATCATTGCCAACTACAGCTATGCCGAGAACAACATCATGTTCCTCAATGGCAACACCAAAAAGGGGTTGATGCTGTTCCGTCTGGCGGTGTTGGCGATGGTGATGTTTGGCGCCATGGCGAAGGTGGCCGTAGTCTGGGATATGGCGGACGCTTCCATGGGACTGATGGCGGTGGTGAACATCGTGGCGATTCTGGCGCTGTCCGGGCTGGCGATCAAGCTGGCGAAAGATTACGTCGACCAACTGGATGCCGGCAAAACCCCGAGCTTTGATCCGGCCCGCTTCCCTGAGCTTAAGGGTAAGCTGGAAAAAGGGGTGTGGGATAAGTAACCCCTGGCGATGATTTAGCGATTGTCACTATCGAAAACCACGCCTCAGGGCGTGGTTTTTTTGTGGCTGGCGCGTTGTTATAGTGAGGGCTGACAAATTGAATATGGATGGGCCCTATGCTGGCGGTTATTTCTCCTGCGAAAAATTTGGATTTTGAGTCTCAGGCCCCGAGTGATGGCTACAGCGAGGCGGAGTTGCTGGATGAGGCCGAGGCGCTGATTGAGGTGTGCCGCAAGCTGACGCCGGCGGATCTGGCGTCGCTGATGAAGCTGAGCGACAAGCTGGCTGGTCTGAATGTGGCTCGGTTTCAGCAGTGGCAGCGCCCCTTTACCGCGGACAATGCCAAACAGGCGATTTTTGCCTTTAATGGCGATGTTTATACCGGTTTCGATGCCGCCTCCTTGAGTGAGCAGGAACTGGCTTACACCCAGTCTCATCTGCGCATCTTGTCTGGATTGTATGGAGTACTGAAACCGCTGGATCGGATGCAGGCCTATCGGTTGGAGATGGGCACTAAGCTGGCTAATCCTCGTGGCAAGGACCTCTATGCTTTCTGGGGCAGTACCATTACCGATGCTCTGAACCGAACCCTGGCGGGAATGGACTCTCAAGTTGTGGTGAACCTGGCCTCCAATGAGTACTTCAAGGCGGTTAAACCGGCGTTGCTGAATGCTCAGGTGGTGACGCCGGTGTTTAAGGACTTTAAGAATGGCCAGTATAAAATCATCAGCTTCTATGCCAAGAAGGCGCGGGGCATGATGGCGCGTTTTATGGCGAGAGAGCAGGTGACTGAGTTGCAGCAACTGGAGGGCTTTAGCGAGGGTGGCTACCGCTTCAGTGCCGAGCAATCCGATGCCAACACCCTGGTTTTTTTGCGAGACCAGGTGTAGCCGCGACAAGGTTATAGAAAAAGGGGCCTCAGGCCCCTTTTTTTGTGGTTGCTTACTCGACCGGAGGTATCGGCCGCAGTGGCTGCTGGGCATTGGCCATCAGCCAGGCATAGAGGGTATAGACGGCGGTGCTTTGACGCAGCGCCTCTGGATCCACCTTGTCCAGGGTGTCGTCGGCGGTATGGTGAAAATCGAAGTAGTCGGTGCCATCCAGCGCCAGTCCGGCCACCGGGACCCCGGCTTCGGGCAGGATGGAGACGTCCGGCCCGCCCCAGGAGGTGTTGCCACCGCGAGCGACGCCCAAGGGGGCCAGCAGCGTTGCCACCTGATCCATCATCGGCAGGGCGCTGTCATTGACGCGGCTGTCGAGGCGGTAGATCGGGCCGGCGCCAAAGTCCGCTTCGGCGGCGATGTAGAATTTGTCCAGCTCCTGTTGATGGGCGGCCTTGTAGGCCTTGGCACCCACCAGACCGACCTCTTCGGCGGCAAACAGGACCACCCGAATGGTGCGCTGGGGCCGCTTACCCCGCTCCAGAATGTGTTTGGCGGCCGCGGTGACAATGGCGACGCCGGCACCGTCGTCCAGTGCGCCGGTGCCTTCATCCCAGGAGTCCAGGTGCGCCCCGATCAGCACAATCTCGTCGGGGTAGTGACTGCCGGTGATCTCGGCAATGACGTTGTACGAGGTCTGAGGGCCGCGATCTTCGCTGCCCAATTGCAGATTCACCCGGACCGGTTGCGAGCGTTTGAGCATTCGAGCCAGTTGATCGGCATCGGGGTTGGAGAGGGCGGCGGCGGGGATCTGGGTGACGCCGTCGGCGTAACGCATCATGCCGGTGTGGGCGAAGCGATGGCTGTCGGTGCCGACGCTGCGCAACATCATGGCGACGGCACCTTTACGGGCGGCTTCGACCGCGCCTTTTCCCCGGGCTTTGACCACCGGGCCATAGCCTCGTCCATCGCGGTAGCGCTCCATCTTGTTGTCGATGAACACGATTTTTCCCTCGACGTCGGCTCGCGGCGCGTCTATGAGCTGCTGCAGATCGGCAAAGGCCACCACATCGGCTTCGACACCGGCGGTTGGGGTGCCGATGGAGTTGCCCAGGGCGCTGATCACCAGCGGTTGCGGAAACGGCGCGGTAATGCTGGCCTTGGCGTGGCCGCGATGCCAATGGGGAACGGTGACCGGCTCGGCGTAGACCCGATCGAAACCCAGCTCATTCAGGGTCTGCTTGGCCCAGGCCACGGCCCGCTTGTCGCCGTCGGTTCCCGGAAGGCGGGGCCCAACCTCGGTGGTGAGGGACTCCAGAATCTGCCAGGATTGGTGGCTGACCATCGCATGATGGCGAAGCTCCTCGGTGTGCTGCAGCACAGAATCGGAGAATGGGGTGGCGAGGGCGGTCTGGGCGGCCAGCAGGGCGGCAGACAGGGTCAGCGTCAGGCGCATGGGGTTCCTTGTAATCAGTGTTCCTTGGCCGGGCAATGTATCAAAAAAACCGCATCATGGGCAGGAGAGGCAAATCGGAGGTAAAAAAAAACCGGCCAAGGCCGGTTTTTACATCACAACAATCGAAACTCTTACAGAGCTTTGATTTGAGCAGCCATACGGCTCTTGTGACGGGCAGCTTTATTCTTGTGAATAAGGCCTTTAGTCGCCATGCGATCCAGGATCGGCATAACGGCATTAAATGCTTCGGTAGCGGCAGCTTTATCACCAGCGGCGATAGCAGCTACAGTTTTCTTCAGATAGGTGCGCAACATGGAGCGACGGCTAGCATTGTGCTGGCGACGCTTCTCAGATTGAATTGCACGCTTCTTAGCAGACTTGATGTTAGCCAAGGCAAACTCCTAAAAGACGGTGCTGTCGTATTTTCAAAGGCCGTGGAAAATACCGCTTTTATGGGGTAATGTCAATCTTACCGCACAAATAAGCGTCATCAAAATTCGGAGAAACTCCGAAGTTTGGCTTTCTTCCGGCCAACTAGTTTAAGATGGGGCGCAATTCTAGCAGCATTTTTTGTCGGGCAACAGGGGCGTGAGGTGATATTTATTAGCATCACCGAGGATTCGTCGAGCCCGTCTCAGGTTAAGAGCAGATTTCATTGAGTAAACAGTTATTGCGTTCCGGGGCTGTGGTCAGCGCCATGACCCTGATTTCCCGCGTGCTCGGCTTGGTTCGCGACGTGGTCGTGGCGAATCTGATGGGGGCCGGAGCCGCCGCCGACGTTTTTTTTCTGGCCAATAAAATTCCCAATTTTCTGCGTCGCCTGTTTGCTGAAGGGGCCTTCGCCCAGGCCTTTGTGCCGGTATTGACCGAGTATCGCCAGCAGGGCAGTGAGGATCAGGTGCGGCAGTTGATCGCCAAGGTCAGTGGCACCCTGGGCACCATAGTGACCCTGGTTACCCTGGTGGGGGTGGTGGCGTCCCCGGTTCTGGCGGCGCTGTTTGGCACCGGTTGGTTTGTGGCCTGGGTCAATGGCGAGCCGGACGGCGCCAAGTTTGAGATGGCCAGCCTGATGTTGAAGATCACCTTCCCCTATCTGTGGTTCATCACCTTTACCGCCTTGTCCGGGGCGATTCTGAATACCATTGGGAAATTTGCGGTCGCGGCCTTTACCCCGGTGTTCCTCAATGTGGCCATCATCGGCTGCGCCCTGTATCTGGCTCCGCAGTTGGCCCAGCCGGAGTTGGCGCTGGCGTGGGGGGTGTTCCTCGGTGGTTTGATTCAGTTTGTGTTTCAGTTGCCGTTTCTGCTGCGGGCCAAGGTGTTGGTGCGTCCCAGTTGGGGCTGGCATGACCCCGGGGTCACCAAGATTCGTACCTTAATGATACCGGCGATGTTCGGGGTGTCGGTGAGCCAGATCAACCTGCTGTTCGATACCCTGATCGCCAGTTTCCTGATGACCGGCTCCATCAGTTGGCTGTATTACTCCGACCGGCTGCTTGAGTTTCCTCTCGGCCTGTTTGGCATCGCCATTGCCACTGTGATCCTGCCGGCCCTGTCCCGTAAGCACGTCGACGCCAGTAGCCATGGTTTCGCCTCGACCATGGACTGGGGCATTCGCAGCGTGGTGGTGCTGGGGGTGCCGGCGGCGCTGGGGTTGATTGCCCTGGCCCAGCCGATGTTGATGGTGCTGTTTATGCGCGGCGAATTCAGTGTCTACGACAGCCAGATGGCGGCGGCCAGCTTGATGGCTTATGGCAGCGGTCTGCTTAGCTTTATGCTGGTGAAAGTGCTGGCACCCGGCTACTACTCGCGTCAGGATACCAAGACCCCGGTGCGTTACGGCATCATCGCCATGGTCAGTAACATGGGGTTCAATCTGCTGCTGGCCATCCCCTTCGGTTACGTGGGGTTGGCGATGGCAACCGCGGCGTCGGCGACACTCAATGCGCTGCTGCTGTATCGCGGCCTCAAGCGTCAGGGGGTGTTTGAACTGAGCGGCTCGACCTGGGGGTTTTTGATTCGGGTGCTGGTGGCCGGGGTGATCATGGCGGTCAGCGTGGCCTGGCTGTCTCCGGTTGAAGCGGCGTGGGTGGCGATGGAGTTTGTTACCCGCGCCCTGACTCTGGCGGCCTTGATCGGCGCCGGAGTGGTGGTGTATCTGCTGACGCTGTTAGTGATGGGGATCCGGCCGCGGGATTTGCGTGCAGTTTGAATGCTGATTCTGGCGCCACTCTGAGGTATAATCCGGCGATTTTCGACAGTAAAAGCCCAAGCAGGACTATGGAGCTCATCCGCGGTACACACAATCTGCGCCCGAAGCATCGCCGGTGCGTATTGACCATTGGCAATTTTGATGGCGTTCACCTGGGCCATGCTGAGGTAATTAAGTCTTTGGTTGCCAAAGGCAAAAGCATGAACCTTCCGGTAACGGTGATGCTGTTTGAGCCTCAACCTCAGGAGCATTTTGCCGGCGATAGGGCTCCGGCCCGGATCAGTTTATTGCGAGACAAGTTGCGGCGATTGCAGGCACTGGGGGTGGAGCGGGTACTGTGTGTCAGCTTTAACCGTCGTTTTGCCGAGCTCAGCAGCGAGCAGTTTATCGAGCAGTTGCTGGTGCAAAAGCTGGACGTTAAATACCTGGTGGTCGGCGACGATTTCTGTTTTGGAAAGGGTCGAAAGGGCAGCTTTGATACCCTGGCGGCGGCCGGTCAGCGGCATGGTTTTGACGTGGTTCCGACCGCCAGCTTTAAACTGGCGAGTCAACGAGTCAGCTCAACACTGATTCGTCAGGCGCTGCAGCAGGGGAACCTGACTCTGGCCAACCAGATGTTAGGCTACCCGTACCAGATCACCGGTCGCATTGCCCACGGCCGCAAACTGGGGCGCACCATCGGCTTCCCGACGGCGAACATCCTTATGAAACGTAAGGTGGCGCCGGTGAGCGGGGTGTTTGCGGTGCAGGCCATCGACTCTCAGGGGCATCGATACCCTGGGGTGGCCAATGTCGGCGTTCGGCCGACGGTGGCGGGCAACCGCTGCCAGCTGGAGGTTCACCTGTTCGATTACGAGGGTGATCTGTATGGCGAACACATGCAGGTGCTGTTGATAGAGCACCTGCGACAAGAGCGGGCATTTGAGTCATTGGATGCCCTGAAGAATCAGATTTTCAAGGATGCGGAGCAGGCTCGACGCCTGCTGTCTGTGTCTTAACAGCTTTTAGCCTGAGTAATGGTGAAAGGATCAATGAGCGACTATAAATCAACGCTAAACCTGCCGGAAACCGATTTCCCGATGCGAGGCAACCTGGCCAAGCGGGAACCGGAAATGTTGAAACAGTGGGACGAGAAAGCGCTTTATAAAGCGATTCGTGCCAGCCGTCAGGGAGCGAAGCCATTCATTTTGCATGATGGCCCTCCGTACGCCAACGGCGACATCCACATTGGTCACTCAGTCAACAAGATTCTGAAAGACATTATTATCAAGTCCAAGACTCTGGCGGGCTTTGATGCGCCCTATGTGCCGGGTTGGGACTGCCATGGTCTGCCAATTGAGCTGAAGGTTGAAGGTAAGGTGGGTAAGCCGGGGCAGAAGATCTCTGCCGCCGAGTTCCGCCAGAAATGCCGTGAGTATGCCCATAAGCAGGTAGACGGTCAGAAAGCCGACTTTATTCGCCTGGGGGTACTGGGTGAGTGGGACAAGCCTTACCTGACTATGGATTATGGCACCGAAGCGGAGATCATCCGCTCGTTGGCTAAGATCATCGACAACGGCCACCTGCACAAAGGCGCTAAGCCGGTGCACTGGTGTACCGATTGTGGCTCGGCACTGGCGGAAGCGGAAGTGGAGTATGAGGATAAGACCTCTCCCTCCATCGACGTGCGTTTCTCGGCCGTGGATGCCAAGTTGGTGGAAGACAAGTTTGACTGCGCCGAAGGTCACACTGGTCACGGTCCGTTGTCGGTGGTGATCTGGACCACGACTCCCTGGACCCTGCCTGCCAACCGTGCCGTATGTTTGCACGCCGATCTGCAGTACGCCCTGGTACAGGTAGAAGGTGAGCACCCAGAGCGACTGATTCTGGCGGCGGACCTGGTGAAAGATGTGATGGATCGTGCCGGCATCGAGCAATTCCATAACCTGGGCTTCTGCCAGGGTAAGGACCTGGAACTGCAGCAGTTTAACCATCCCTTCTATGAGATGACGGTTCCGGCGATCCTGGGTGATCACGTGACCACCGAATCCGGTACCGGTGCGGTGCATACCGCCCCTGGCCACGGTCAGGAAGACTTTGTGGTGGGCAACAAGTACAACCTGGAAGTGGCTAACCCTGTGGGCAACAACGGCGTTTATCTGCCGGATACCCCGCTGTTTGCCGGCCAGCACGTCTTTAAAGCCAATGATGCGGTGGTTGAGGTATTGAAGGACAAGGGGGCGCTGCTGCACCACGAAGCGTTCCGTCACTCCTACCCGCACTGCTGGCGCCATAAGACGCCAATCATTTTCCGCGCGACCCCACAGTGGTTCATCTCCATGGACCAGGCCAAGCTGCGTGAACGCTCCCTGGAAGAGATCAAAGACGTTCAGTGGATCCCGGACTGGGGACAGAGCCGCATCGAAGGCATGGTCGCCGGCCGCCCTGACTGGTGCATCTCTCGCCAGCGTACCTGGGGCGTACCCATCGCCCTGTTCGTTCACAACGAAACTCAGGCCTTGCACCCGAACTCGGTTGCCCTGATGAATCTGGTGGCGGACCGAGTGGCCGAAGCCGGCATTCAGGCCTGGTGGGATCTGGACGCCAGTGAGTTGCTGGGCGAGGAAGCCGATCAGTACCACAAGGTCCTGGACACCCTGGATGTGTGGTTTGACTCCGGGTCGACTCACGCCTCGGTGGTGGATGCGCGCCCCGAATTCCAAGGTGCCGAAGCCGACCTGTACCTTGAGGGTTCGGATCAGCATCGTGGTTGGTTCATGTCCAGCCTGATGACCGGCGTTGCCATTAAGGACAAGGCCCCCTACAAGCAGGTGCTGACCCATGGCTTCACCGTGGATGGCAAGGGCCGCAAGATGTCCAAGTCCATCGGTAACGTCATCAGCCCGCAGCAGGTGGTGAACAAGCTGGGTGCCGACATTCTGCGCCTGTGGGTCGCTTCCACCGACTATACCGGTGAGATGACGGTTTCCGATGAGATCCTCAAGCGCAGCGCCGATGCCTATCGTCGTATTCGCAACACCTCTCGCTTCCTGCTAGCCAACATGAGTGGCTTTGAGCCGTCTCGGGACATGGTCGAGCTGGATGAGATGGTGGCATTGGACCGCTGGTTGGTGGGTCGGGCTTATCAGCTGCAGCAGGAGATTGTGACTGCCTACGAGGAGTACAACTTCCTGGCGGTAACTCAGAAGCTGATGCGTTTCTGCTCCATCGAGCTGGGCAGCTTCTATCTGGACATCATTAAGGACCGTCAGTACACCGCTAAGGCCGATGGCCTGGCGCGTCGCTCTTGCCAGTCGGCGCTGTACCTGATCACCGAGGCCATGGTGCGCTGGATGGCGCCGATCATGAGCTTTACCGCCGATGAGATTTGGCAACTGATGCCAGGTGAGCGCAGCGAATTTGTGTTTACCCAGGTGTGGTTCGATGGCCTGGCGCCTATGACCGACAATGCTGCTCTGACCGATGCTGAGTGGCAGATGTTGGTGGAGGTGTTGGCCGAACTCAATAAGGCGTTGGAACAGGCCAAAGCCGATGGCGTTAAAAACCGCCTGGAAGCCGACGTTACCCTGTACGCCGATGGCGAGCTGAAAGCTTTGCTGGACCGTCTGGGAGATGAGTTGCGCTTTGCCATGATCACCTCCAACGTGACTGTTGCCCCGCTGAGCGATGCGGGTGATGCCGCCGACACTGAGTTGGCTGGCCTGAAGGTGAAACTGGTGAAGACCGAAGCGGCGAAATGTGAGCGTTGCTGGCACCACCGTGAAGAAGTGGGCACACTGGAGGCTCACCCAACACTGTGCAGCCGCTGCGTGACCAACGTTGACGGCGAAGGCGAAAGCCGACAGTTTGCATAACGGAGAGATGATGCCACAGTCATGGAGTCAAAGCGGCCTGCGGTGGATGTGGGTCGCGGTGGTGGCGCTGGTGCTGGATCAGGCTACGAAGTTGGCGGTGATCGCCAACTTCCAGTTGTTTGAAAGCATCCCGCTGATCCCGTACCTGAACCTCACCTATGTGCATAACACCGGTGCGGCGTTCAGCTTCCTGGCGGAAGCCGGTGGTTGGCAGCGCTGGGCCTTTGCCGGTTTTGCCTTGGTGGTGACCATCGCCCTGACGGTGATGATGCGTCGCCAGGCCCACTCGCTGTGGCGCTTGAATCTGTCTTATGCGCTGATCATTGGCGGGGCCATCGGTAATGTTATCGACCGCCTGGCCTATGGTTATGTTGTCGATTTTATTGATTTTTATGTCGGTGCCTGGCACTGGCCTGCATTTAACATTGCTGACAGTGCCATCTGCGTCGGAGCGGTTTTGATGATCCTCGACAGCTTGCTGGATGGTCGTCGGCCCAAGGAGGCCTCATGAGCCAGTTAACCATTGGCAGTGACAGCCAGGTGTTTGTGCATTTTGATGTGGAACTGCCGGACGGTACGGTGGCGGACAGCACCCGGGCCCACGGCAAACCGGCGCGACTGACTCTGGGGGATGGCAGCCTCAGTGGCGCCTTCGAGGCCGCCATCAAGGGGATGGAGAAGGGGGAGAAGCGTCGCTTCTCGCTGGATCCGCAACACGCCTTTGGTGAACGCAACCCAGATAACATTCATCACCTGGACCGGGCTCAGTTTGCCGCTGACGCCGATCTCAGTGAAGGCACCATCATGGCGTTTGATACGCCGGACGGCAATCAGGTTCCCGGGGTGATTCGGGAACTGGCCGGTGATTCGGTGACTGTGGATTTTAATCATCCATTGGCGGGCCAGACGGTAATTTTCGATCTGGAAGTGCTGGACATCGTAATTAAGGACTGATTATGCAGATTCGACTGGCAAACCCACGAGGCTTTTGTGCCGGCGTTGATCGCGCCATCAGCATTGTCGAACGTGCGCTGGAGTTGTTTGAGCCGCCGATCTACGTGCGTCACGAAGTGGTGCACAACCGCTACGTGGTGGACAGCCTGCGCCAGCGTGGGGCGGTGTTTGTGGACGAGTTGCACGAAGTGCCGGACAACAGCATTGTGATCTTCAGTGCCCACGGCGTATCTCAGGCGGTCCGTAAGGAAGCCGATGCCCGTGGACTAAAGGTGTTTGATGCCACTTGTCCACTGGTGACCAAGGTGCATATGCAGGTCACCCGTGCCAGCCGTAAGGGGCAGGAGTGTGTCCTTATCGGTCATGCCGGTCACCCTGAAGTGGAAGGCACCATGGGCCAGTACAGCAACGACAGTGGCGGCATCTATCTGGTGGAATCTCCGCAAGATGTGGCCAATATGTCGGTACAGGATCCGGACAACCTGCATTTCGTGACTCAGACTACCCTGTCGGTGGACGATACTGCCGAGGTGATCGATGCCCTGCGTGCTCGTTTCCCTTCCATTGCCGGTCCTCGCAAGGACGACATCTGCTACGCCACCCAGAACCGTCAGGATGCGGTGAGGGAGTTGGCGTCCCGTTGCGATTTGGTGTTGGTGGTGGGATCGAAAAATTCCTCCAATTCCAATCGTCTGCGCGAACTGGCGGAGAAATCAGGGGCCCGGGCCTATCTGGTCGATGGTGCCGATGACATCAATCCCCAGTGGCTGAGTGAGGTGACCACCATTGGGGTGACTGCCGGTGCTTCGGCCCCGGAAGTGTTGGTGAAAGGGGTGGTGACCGAGCTGCAGAATCTCGGTGCTGCCGACGTCGAGGAAGCGACAGGCCGAGAAGAAAACATTGTTTTTCAAGTTCCTATTGAACTGAGATAAGCCTGTTCCCAGAAGTTATAAGAAAGCGCTGCCCATCTGGGTGGCGCTTTTTTTTGCCTGTCTTAAGCTTTAATGACACGGAACGTACGGCAGCCACAAGGATGTTATGGCCAGTCATACTCAATGGGGTGTCACCCTGGTTGAGGTGTTGGTGTCGGTGGTGGTACTGGCGGTAGGCCTATTGGGTACCCTGCAACTCCACATCGTCGCTAAACGCAGCAGCTTTCAGTCTTTTCAGCATGCCCGCGCCATGAACATGGCGGCCGATGCATTGGAGCGCATGCGTCTTAATCCCACTCAACTCGCCGCCTATCAGGGCCACTACGGTGTGGCACTGCTTCCACAACCCGACGTTTCCTGCTTAGCAGATACCAGTGCCATTATTCCTTGCAACGCCGAGCAGATGCGGCAGTGGGATCGGTTTCAGTGGCAGCAGGGGCTGTTGAGTGTGGCCGAGGCCAGTGGGGAGGGAAATCGCAAGCTGGCTCAGGTGGTGGGATGTATCCATATTGACGGCAATCGAGTCGGGGTGGTGGTCAGTTGGCAGGGTCTGCAGCAGGGGGTGGATGCGGTGACTGAGGCCGATGGCTGGCGATTCGAATGTGGTGTGCCAACGGCGCGACGGCGACAGGTCTACCTGGACTCGATGGTGATTCCATGAGCAGGGTCAAGGGACTGACGTTGGTTGAGCTGCTGATCGCCATGGTGCTGGGGGTGTTTGTCCTCTCTGCCGTTTTTGGGGTATTTGTCAGCTCCTCCATTTCGGTGACCTCCACCGGCCAATACAACCAGATTCAGGAATCGGCACGCCTGGCGTTGCGGCTGATGAGTGATGATCTGTCTCAGGCGGGGTTTTATGCCGGGCTAACCGGGACCTCTCTGACCACCCGCAATGTGAGTGTCGATGCGGTGGTGAATAACGACTGCGTCGGTCTGGGGGAGAACAATGCCAGTGTTCCCGCTGACCGAGGGCATTTTCGGACCATCTGGAGTTACCGCCAGAGTGCGGTGCCTTCGATGGATTGCACTCAGCAGGCGCTGTTGGGCAGCCACGTGCTGCAGGTGAAGCGGCTACTGGGTCCGAATGTGGCGGCAACGGCGTTGAGTGAAAACCGTTACTACCTGGTGAGCAATCATGCTCAGGCCAGGTTGTTTGCCGGCAATCAACCGGCTCCCGTTCTGGTGCAGGGACGTTACTGGCAGTGGCAACACAGGGTTTATTACGTCGAGCGTCGTGACGATGGCATGCCGGTTCTGAAGTGGCGTCAACTCTATGTGAATGGCGGCATGGTGGAGGAGGAGTTGGTTGAGGGGGTTGAGATGTTGCAGTTTCTCTTCGCTGTGGACAGCCTGGGCGACGGTCGGGTGGACAGCTATATAACGGCGTCTGCCATGAGTGAAGCACAGTGGGATGGCGTTGTAGAGGTACTGGCAGTGACGGTGTATCTGGTGGTGCGGGCGGCCAATGATGATCAGGGTGGCATCAGCGACGGCAGGTTGCGGTTGACCTTGCCCGACGGGGTGGTTTCTTATGACGACGGCATTCCTCGGCGCCTGTTTTCTACCACGGTGATGGTGCGAAATGCGGCACTGGTGGCCGAGGGGGCAGGATGAGACCAGAGCGGGGAGCGGTGCTGATCGTCAGTTCGTTGTTGTTACTGGTATTGATGGTGATCGCCCTGGCCCTGACCGGAGCCAGCCGCAACGTGATTCAGGCCGAAGTGGCCAGCGCGGCTCGAAGCCAGGTGCTGCAGCAACTGCATGGGGCTTTGGATGGTTTTATCGAGCGTCAGCGTCTGGCCAGGGCCGACAGCCTGTTGCTGACCAACAGCGCTGAGGTCAGTGAGGTCGACGCGGTGTTTGGGGCACAGCACGGTGTCAGCTTTATTACCGAAGGGCCGTGTCAGCGGCAGCAGGCGGCTGATGCCGGCAGCCATTTCGTTTGCCGCATCAACCAGGTGAGTTCCAGCAAGCGTTATGGAAAGGGGGAGCGCGGTCAGCAGAGCATCACTACCGGGGTTCAGCAGCAGGTTTTGGTGGTGGGGAATTAGCATGAGAGCACTCTCGATGGCACTGATGATCTGGGCGACCTGGGCAGGGGCGGATGACACCGAGCTGTATGTCTATGGGGGAACCGTCGCCAGTGACAGTCGCCCCCAGGTGTTGATCATCTTTGATAACTCCGGTTCGATGTCCACCGAAGAGGAGGAGGCGCCGCCACCGTTTGATGCGAATCAGGACTACAGTGGTGGCCTGGATCAGGGGCGGCTGTTTTACGTGCGCGGGCAGTTAAATGGCAACCTGCCGGATCCGGACCGCGGCGATGAGTACCGTTATTTCCCTGCCACCATGAACGGTTGTAGCAGTAGCCTGATACCGGAGTCGGACTCGGGACTCAGTATCTTGCAACACAATGGCTATTACACCGACGTGGTGCTCAGTTTTCGCCGCGGCGGTCGGGCCGACCGCGACTGGAAGTGGCGCCCAATGCCGGCGAGCCTGAAAAAGGCCCACAATCAAGGCAGTCTCAGCCAGTTGGGGTTTGATTGTCTGCAGGATTTGCGGGATCGGTTGACGGTGAATGCGGTCAGTCACCCTCAAGGAGCGTTCTCCCAACCCGGGTTTCCCCGGAATCTTGACCAGGCTCAGCCCTACGATGGCAGCGATAATTCGCTGTCGGCGGCGCAATTGGTTGCCGCTGCCGATGCTTCACTGTCGCAGACCGGCTTTGCCAGCGGCGACAGCGTTACCCTGTTTACAGAGAACTACCTCTATTATCGAAAAACCGCCGTGCCGGTGGTTCGCAGCCGCCTGGCCATTGCCAAGGACACCATCACCGACATCGTGCAGAGCACCCCGGGGGTGGATTTCGGTCTGGCGGTGTTTAATGGTAACGGCAGTGACGACGGGTTGCTCAGCGGTAGCCATGGCGGTCGTTTGCTCAGCGCCATTCAACCGATGACGCCTTCGAGCAAAGCCAGCCTGATGAGTACCATCAATGGTCTGACGGCCAGCACCTGGACGCCACTGTGTGAAACTTTGTTTGAGGCGTATCGCTATTTCAGTGGCGGCGAGGTGCTGTTTGGGGGGACGGTGCCGGTGTTTGGGGTACCCTTTGCGGATTCCGGTCGGTATCTGAGCCCCTTTGTCACCTGTCAGCCTCAGGCTTATGTGGTGCTGATTACCGACGGTTCACCCACGAAAGACGAGGCGGCCAACGCAGTTCTGAGAGCCGAACTGGGGATCGGTGTGTCGGAGCGGGTGTCGGTGTACGATCCTTACCGCACTCTGGGGTACGGAGACTGGGCCGACAGCTACCTGCCGGCGGTGGCCGAGCATCTGTACAGTCAGGACATCAATGCCGTCGCTTCGGGGCGTCAGAGTGTGGTGACTTACACCATCGGTTTTTCCCAGGATGCCATCGACAGTGCCGGGGCGCTGCTGGCGGAGACCGCCCGTCGCGGCGGCGGCGAGTATTTTGCTGCCGCCGATGCGCTATCACTGCAGAATGCGCTGCAGCGGGTGTTTTCCGAAATTCTGGCTGTGGACGCCAGTTTCACTTCGCCGTCGATTGCCGCCAACAGTTTTGATCGCACTCAGACACTGGACTCGGTGTACTACTCCATGTTTCTGCCCTCGGACCGGCCGCGTTGGGCGGGAAATCTGAAGAAGCTGCGCATTCTTGGTTCGGGACAGGTGGTCGATGCCAGAGGGGAGGCCGCCATCGATGTCGGCGGCAATATTGCCGAGACAGCCTGTACGTATTGGACCTCGGCGGCCACCTGTGCCCTGGCCAGCAGCGGTGGCGATGGCAATTCGGTGATGGAGGGGGGGGCGCTGGAAGCGATGCAAACTCAGTTGCAACGGCGGGTTCTCACCGAGCCGGCCAGCGTCACCGGGACCTTGGTCGCACTGTCACAGAGCAGCCTGGAGCAGCGTGCCGGTGGTCAGGAATCCCTGCTGGCGGATTTAGGTGGCATTGACCTTGCCAGCCTGGGTGACTGGGTGCGTTGGTTGCAGGGGGAGGATGTGGACGATGAGGATGAGGATGGCCTCAGCGGTGAACGTCGTGAAGATCTGATGGGGGATCCACTGCACTCCAAGCCGTTGGCGATTCATTACGGCGGCGACAAAGGGGTGCGTATTCTGGTGGGAACCAATGCCGGTGCCCTGCACATGTTTGAAGATGGCGGTGCCACCATCACCGAAAGCTGGAGCTATCGGCCCTATCGATTTACCGGTCAGACCCCCTTGCTGAGGCATAACCCGCAAACCGGCGGTCACAGTGTCTACGGGGTCGACGGTCCGCCGGTGGCCTGGATCGTGGATCTGGATGCCGACGGGGACATCGACGCCGATCAGGGTGACAAGGTGTGGGTGTATTTCGGTTTGCGTCGGGGCGGACGGGCCTATTACGGCCTGGATCTCAGTAACCCGGACCAACCCCGGTTGATGTGGGTGAAAAGCGCTCAGGATTCAGGGTTGGCAGTGCTGGGACAAACCTGGTCCGAGCCGGTATTGACTCGAATACCGGACTATCCTCTGGGTAACCTGAGTGCTGCTGCCGCTCGGCCGGTGCTGATTGTCGGAGCCGGCTACGACAGCAACAAAGACGCCAACGGCGTGGGGACGGCGGATTCGGTTGGTACCGGCGTGCTGATTCTGGATGCCGAGACCGGTGAACCGGTGCATCAGTTTGTTAATCAGACGGCGTCGGCGTTGGTAACACCGGTGCCGTTCAGTGACAGCGTCGCCGCCAGGGTGGCGATTCTGGATAGCAATGGCGATGGGCTGACTGACCGCATCTACGCGGCCGATACCGGGGGGGCGGTGTGGCGGCTGGATTTGCCTGGTACGCGAGCCGAACACCCCTGGAGCGGGTTTCGGTTTGCCAATCTGGGCGGGGACACGGCGCACAGCGATCGCCGCTTCACCCATGAGGTCAGTGTGGCCCAAACCAAGATGACGCTCAAGGAAACCGAAATCGTCACCGAAGGTGGTCAGACTCATACCCGGGTCATCCGTACCGATCTGCCCTACGATGCGGTGGTGATCGGCAGCGGCAACCGTGCCCACCCCAATGCCATTTCGACTCAGGACTACCTGTTCGTGCTGCGAGATCCTCACCTGTATCCGGCCAGTTTTGATGGTGGCAGTGGTGATGGTCACAGACCGGTTCCGGCAGCAATAACTGTGGCGGAACTGTTTGATGTCAGCAGTGATCCGGTCGGCGCCGCCACCGATGATGACAGCAGGCTGGTTCAGGAGGTGTTGTCCGGCAGCAAGAGGGGCTGGAAGTTAGCGCTGGCTCCGGGAGAGAAGTCGCTGTCGGCCGCCGTTATTCTTTCCGGCAACGCTTTCTTTACCACCTTTATGCCGGGAGAACCTGGCGCTGCCAATGCCTGCCTGAGTGCGGGCCAAGGACGGCTGTACGTGCTGAACCTGCATCATGGCATCAACCGCTACCAACACCGGTACATTGAGCTAGGGGCGCGCCTGCCGGACACGCCACAGATCGTGATACCCCCGCCGGAGGATCCCGATGACCCGAGTTGGAACCCTAAGGTCTATCTGGTGGGCGTGGGGCGGGGATTCAACTTGAGCCAGGATGGCATTGAATTGACCGACAGCGGCAGTGGCGATCCGGATAAGTCGTTGTTGCCAGTCTACATCTACTACTACTTGGGAGGGCAACCCTGATGAGGCTGTTGCGGGGTGTTACTCTGATTGAACTGATGCTGGTGGTGGCCATTGTCGGGCTGTTGATGGCCATGGCTCTGCCCTCCTACCAGATTCAGCTGGCGGCCGGATACCGGGCTGAGGCGTTGTCGGAATTGACCCGAATGGCGAACCTGCAGGAGCAATACTACATGGATAATCATACCTATGTGGCAGACATGACCCGGCTTGGGGCCAGCGCCGACCCTATGGTAACGCTCAGCGGCCGCTTTTCGGTGGATGCGGTGGAAGCCAGCGCCAATGGCTTCACTTTACAGGCGACGGCTCTGGGGGGGCAGGCACTGGCGGACAGTGAGTGTGCTGAATTGAAGCTGTCCGATGCCGGTGAACGCACGCCTGAGGGGTGTTGGTGATGAAGGGGGGGAGCATCTTGGTGTTGCTGATGCTGGCGTCCGGCAATGACGCTCGCCAGGAGCACAAGTGTTGGCTGCGGGACGAGGCGGGGCATCAGCGCATTGTCCATTATCAGTTGCGCCCGGCCCGGTTGGAACAACAGATGACCGGGCTGGCAGGCAGGCTGCTGGTTCAATCTGGTAATCGAATTGCACAGGTGATGGAGTGCGTGCCCTACAAGGGCAAGTTTCGCTCTCGCCAGGCCAGGGCGCTGGAACAGCTGACGCCGCGTTAGCTGGCTATTGGCAACTGACCGGAGTGGTGAGCGTATGGTGGCGAATGCGGCCGGTGCGGCTGATCACCACGGCGGTTAGGTGGCTGGCGCTGGCACTGTCCGGGCAGTAGTAGAAGGTGCCGTTCTGACCGGTAAAACCGGCTTCGTCAAAGCGGATGGCATTGACGTTGGCCGAGAACTTGATGGCGTCTCGGCTGGCAATGGCCGGTTGCTGTTTCAGGTGTTCGTCGTCATCGCCGTAGGTTTGCCAGGGCGGACTGTCGATGAAGATTCGATAGCCCTGATGCCATTGGCCGTCGCACTGGGAGGAGGGCGACAGCGGGCACAGGGTGACTGTGGCCTGATAGGCGATGGCCAGTTGACGGGCGTAGTTGAGATCCTGGTATAGGCTGGTCACCGCAGAGTGCGCCCGGCTGTTGGCGAGCAGTTGTTGCAAGGCCGGTACCCCGGTGGTCAGCAACAGGGTGGCAACGGCCAGCGTGATCATCAGTTCAATCAGGGTCAATCCATGATATTTGCAGCAAGGCATCGTTTCAGGCTTCCCTATCCTGATTTGAATCGCTTACACTTTCTGTCAGTTTAGCTGGCCTGATGGGCCCAGTTGTTTTTTTTGGGAAGCGGTGCTCCTGTTTAGCAAGGAATGACGGCAGATGAAGAAGATTGAAGCGATTATCAAGCCATTCAAACTGGATGATGTGCGTGAAGCCCTCGGTGAGATTGGAGTGAATGGCATGACGGTTCACGAAGTGAAAGGCTTTGGGCGTCAGAAGGGCCACACTGAGCTGTATCGCGGTGCGGAGTACATGGTGGACTTTCTGCCTAAGGTGAAGATTGATCTGGTCATTGCCGATGAGCTGGTGGATCAGGCGATCGAAGCGATTGTCGATACCTCACGTACCGGCAAGATTGGTGACGGTAAGATCTTTGTCACCGACGTCGAGCGGGTGATTCGCATCCGCACCGGTGAAGAAAACGAAGATGCCATTTGACGGTTCCATAAAAAAAGGCGCCTGTTCGGCGCCTTTTTTGTGTCTTAAGCACTCTACTCGGAGAACGTATTGTTCGGGTAGGTGGCTTTGAGCACTGTCAGCGTGTTCTGTTTCAGGGTTTCCTGTCCCAGCTCATGGTAGCTTTTGGCCATGATCTCCAAAGCTGGTTCGACGGCGGGCGTGCCCGCGTAGGTTTCGACAATCTGCTGAGCGCGGTTGGCAGCGGCTACCCAGGCCTCGATTTTGACGTAGTACTCGGCAACGCGAAGGGAGTATTCCGCCAGTCGGTTCTTAATGGCGATCATCCGCTGGCGCCCGTCGGCGGCGTAGCGGCTGTCCGGGAAGGTCTTGACCAGCTTCTCAAAGTCCTTGAATGCGGCCTTGGCATTTTCAGGGTCGCGATCGGTGCGATCGATGCTGAGCAGATCGTGGAACAGGTAGCTGTCCGCCTGCATATTGATGAGGCCGCGCATGTAGTAAACGTAATCGATGTCTTTATGGGTTGGGTTCAACCGAATAAAGCGATCCACATTAGCGAGAGCGCTGGCGGTGTCATCTAGTTTATAATAGGCGTAGATCAGGTCGAGCTGGACCTGAGTTTTGTAGGTGCCAAACGGATAACGAGAGTCCAGCGCTTCGAGGATTTTTGTTGCTTTGGAAAAGCTGCCGGCTTCCATCGCCTGGCGTGCATCCGTGTACAGGGCTTCTGGTGAGCGGTCTTCGATGACGTAGGTGTCGCTCTGCTTGGTGGAGCAACCGGCCATCATCAGGCTACTGGCCAGGACGAGTAGCAAAGGACCTGCTAGTTTGCGCATGTTATGAACCAATTCCTTATCATTGTCGTGAAGTTCTGATGCAAAAAGAGATAAAATTGCAGTTGGAGCGATTCTATCAGAACTGCGAGTGATTTCGAGCTTTTACAGCTGGATCGAGAGTATATGACCCAACACGTTGAATTAAATGGCGTATTTAACGATACGCACCTTGGTATGCGGTTAGACCAGGCGTTAGCCGATCTGTTCCCAGATTATTCCCGCAGTCGCATCAAGGAGTGGATCCTGGCTGGTAACGTCAGTCTGGACCAAGAAGTGGTGACCCGGCCCCGGGAAAAGGTGCTGGTGGATCAGGCGGTCTCCGTGCGTGCCACTCTGGAGGAGGAGGTCAGCTCCAAACCCCAGGATATCGCTCTGGACATCGTGTACGAAGATGACCACATCCTGGTGATCAATAAAACCGCCGATCTGGTGGTGCACCCTGGTGCCGGCAATGGCGATGGCACCATATTGAATGCGTTGCTGTTCCATTGTCCGGAGATTGCCAACGTACCACGGGCGGGCATTGTGCACCGACTGGATAAAGACACAACCGGCTTGATGGTGGTGGCCAAAACGGTGCCAGCGCAAACCCATCTGGTGGCCCAGTTGCAGGCGCGGGAGATTACCCGTGAGTATGAGGCCATTGCTCACGGTACCCTGACTGCCGGCGGCCTGGTGGACGCCAACATTGGCCGTCATCCGCAGAAGCGGACCCACATGGCGGTGACGGAGATTGGCAAGCCTGCGGTTACCCATTATCGCATTGCCGAGAAGTTCCGTTCGCACACCCGTTTGCGTCTGCGCCTGGAAACCGGTCGTACTCACCAGATTCGCGTGCACATGGCCCACATTAAGCACCCCCTGGTTGGTGACCCCCTGTATCAAGGCCGTCCTCGTCCGACTAAGGGCGCTACCGAGGCACTGCAACAGGTGCTTAAGGGCTTCCGCCGTCAGGCGTTGCACGCGGTAAAACTGGAGCTGGAACATCCGGTGACCAGCGAGTGGATGCAGTGGTATGCCCCGGTTCCTGAGGATATGCTGCAGTTGACCGAAGCGCTGCGACAGGACACCGCCGAGCGAGGCATGGAGTACTGATGTGGCACGTCCCTGATTGGGTGCTTCCCGATGGCGTGCGCGCCGTTTATACCGATCGGATTGGCGGAGACTCTTTGCCGCCATTCGATGGGTTTAATTTGGGAGCGCACGTTGGGGATGCTGTGGCTGCGGTCGATGCCAATCGCCACAGGCTGGTGCGGGGATTGGGGCTGCAACAGCCGGTGCAGTGGCTGGAGCAGGTGCACGGCACCGATGTGGTCACCCTGCCGGCAACGGCAGCGCTACCGGTGGCAGACGCTGCCTTTAGTTGCCAGAACGGCATCGCTTGTGCGGTGATGACGGCGGACTGTCTGCCGGTGTTGCTGTGCAATGAGGCTGGCACCCAAGTAGCCGCCGCTCATGCTGGCTGGCGTGGGTTGTGTGATGGTGTGCTGGAGTCGGTGCTGTCGGAGTTTGAATGTCCGGGGGCGGCGATTCGAGCCTGGATTGGCCCGGCCATCGGCCCACAAGCGTTTGAGGTAGGCAGCGATGTGCGCCAGCAGTTTATGGCGGTGGATGCTGAGGCGGCGACGGCCTTCAAAGTTCACGGAGATCGCTATCTTGCCGACCTGCCTCGGCTGGCGCAGCAGCGCCTTAACCGATTGGGGGTGAACCGGGTTACCCTCAGCGGTCTGTGTACCTATCAACACCCGGAACGCTTTTTCTCTTACCGTCGTGATGGCCGCTGTGGTCGTCAGGCGTCCCTTATCTGGCTGGATTGATTCAGTTCCTGCGCTTGAAATTTGCCCGAGTCGTACCCATCTCTGCTTTGTGTAAGGCAGTTTTTGGAGAGTAGGGTATGCGTCTTGATCGACTGACCAACAAATTTCAGGTAGCCATTTCTGATGCGCAGTCACTGGCTTTGGGCCGTGATCATCAATACATCGAGCCTGAGCACTTGATGCTGGCGTTGTTGAATCAGGACGGCGGAACCGTACGCCCATTGCTGGCGGGATCCGGCGTGGATGTTCACGCGCTGAGATCCAAGTTAACCGAAGCGCTGGATAGGATGGCGAAAGTCTCCGGAACCGGCGGCGACGTGCAGCTGTCCCGTCATCTGGTGGCGATTCTGAATCTTTGCGACAAATCATCCCAAAAGCGCAAAGATCAATTTATCTCCAGCGAGTTATTCTTGCTGGCGGTGCTGGAACGAGGCGATGCTTTGGGGGAAACCCTGAAACAGATGGGGGCCAACGCCGATAAGATTGAAGCGGGCATTGAGAAGTTGAGAGCGGGTCACACCGTGGAGGATGCCAATGCCGAGGATCAGCGTCAGGCATTGTCCAAGTACACCATCGACCTCACCGAGCGTGCCGAAGCGGGCAAGTTGGATCCGGTGATCGGACGGGATGATGAGATTCGACGCACCATTCAGGTGTTGCAGCGACGCACCAAGAATAACCCGGTAATGATCGGTGAACCCGGTGTGGGTAAGACCGCCATCGTCGAAGGCCTGGCTCAGCGGATCATTAATGGCGAAGTCCCTGAGGGCCTGAAAGGAAAGCGGGTGCTATCCCTGGATATGGGAGCCTTGCTGGCCGGGGCCAAATACCGCGGTGAGTTCGAAGAGCGCCTGAAAGCGGTATTGAATGAGCTGTCCCAGGAAGAGGGGCAGATCATCCTGTTTATCGATGAGTTACATACCATGGTCGGTGCGGGCAAATCCGATGGTGCCATGGACGCCGGTAATATGTTGAAGCCGGCGCTGGCCCGGGGGGAACTGCACTGTGTCGGTGCCACTACCCTAGATGAATACCGTCAATACATCGAAAAGGACGCCGCACTGGAGCGACGTTTTCAGAAGGTGCTGATTGAGGAGCCGAGTGTCGAGGACACCATCGCCATTTTGCGCGGCCTTAAAGAGCGTTACGAACTGCACCATAGTGTTGAGATTACCGACCCGGCCATTGTGGCCGCGGCAACCCTATCGCACCGTTATGTGTCCGATCGGCAACTGCCGGACAAGGCCATCGACTTGATTGATGAGGCGGCCTCCTCCATTCGAATGCAGATCGATTCCAAGCCGGAAAACCTGGATCGGCTCGAGCGTAAGATCATTCAGTTGAAGTTGGAGGATCAGGCGCTGGTCAAAGAGGAAGATGAAGCCAGTAAGAAGCGGTTGCAGTTGTTGCGGGAGCAGCTTGGTGAGTTGGAGAAGGAATACCTGGAGCTGGAAGAGGTCTGGAAGACCGAAAAGGCGGCTCTGGCAGGGACTCAGCACATCAAGACGGCACTGGAACAGGCTAGGCAGAATCTTGAAGTCGCGAAACGGGCCGGTGATCTTAGCCGAATGTCGGAGCTTCAGTATGGCCGCATTCCTGAGCTGGAGAAGCAGTTGGATCTGGCGGCCCAGGCCGAGATGCAGGACATGAGCTTGCTGAAGAACAAGGTCACCGATGTTGAGATTGCCGATGTGCTGTCCCGGGCGACCGGTATTCCGGTATCAAAGATGCTGGAGGGAGAGCGAGACAAACTGCTGAAGATGGAATCGGCGCTGCATGGCCGGGTGATTGGTCAGGAAGAAGCGGTTGGGGCGGTGGCCAATGCCATCCGCCGCAGTCGTGCCGGTCTGTCGGATCCGAAACGTCCTATCGGCTCATTCCTGTTCCTTGGGCCTACCGGGGTGGGTAAGACCGAGTTGTGCAAATCTCTGGCTCAATTCTTGTTTGATACCGATGAGGCGATGATTCGCATCGACATGTCCGAGTTTATGGAAAAGCACTCGGTCGCCCGACTGGTGGGTGCGCCTCCCGGCTACGTAGGCTATGAGGAAGGCGGCTACCTGACCGAGGCGGTGCGGCGTAAGCCTTACTCGGTGATCCTGCTGGATGAAGTGGAAAAAGCCCATCCAGACGTGTTCAATATTCTGTTGCAGGTGCTGGATGATGGTCGCCTGACTGACGGCCAGGGGCGGACGGTGGACTTCCGCAATACCGTGGTCATTATGACCTCCAATTTGGGATCCGATGTGATTCAGCATCAGGCCCAGTCTGGCGGTGACTATGAAGGCATGAAGCATGCGGTCATGGACGTGCTGAGTCAGACCTTCAGGCCGGAATTCCTAAACCGAATCGATGAGACCGTGGTGTTTCATCCTCTGGCTCAGGAGCACATCAAGGCGATTGCCCGGATTCAGTTGCAGTTGTTAACACGTCGACTGGCTGAAAAAGAGTATCAGCTTGAGATCAGTGAAGAGGCATTAGGGCTGATTGCCGAAGCCGGATTTGATCCGGTTTATGGAGCCAGGCCGCTGAAACGTTCCATTCAACAGCGGCTGGAAAACCCTCTTGCTCAGGCGATTCTCAGTGGCCGCCTGTTGCCGGGCAAACCGATAACTCTCCACCGTTCTGAGCAAGGGTTTGAGTTCCAGCAGTAACTGTAACGGCTGAACCATTCAACTTATTCCGTCGTAGCATAGGTATCGGGGCTTTTGGTCTAAAAGAGAAGCCCCGGTACTGCTATCTATTCAGATAGGCGAGCTAACGGATGGAGTAGTTATGAAAACGGTTAACTGGGTTCTAGTGGGGTTGCTGTTCAGTGCGGCGGCTGGTGCCAATCATTATGGGGTGCGATTATCAGAGTTGGCACAGTCTTCGGTGCCTCAGCCTCAGGTTATTGCTCAGGCCGATACTCAAGAAGCTTTGCTCAGTCAGTTGCAGCAACAATCCGAAACCATGGAGATCAACCAGCTTCTGGCAGAGCAGCCGACGGCGGCAGGCGGAGAGCAGAAGTTACGACAGAAGCGGGTCGTCGATCGTTGTTACCACAGTGTTCAGGCCGTTGCCTGTTCCACTAAAGTGGTTTACCAATTGATCGAGTGATTTTTCTGGCGGTGAGGTTTATTGAGAGTCTGGCATGAGAAGGCCAACCTTTATGCTCAATAGTTATAAGCTTCAGGCATCGGCCTGAAGCTTCCTGTCCTAAACTGTATGTCCCGGCAGCAAAAAGCCGCTTTTAAGTCATACCTCTGCTGTGCTGTGGCTTAAAGCTGAGCGGAGTTCGATAACTCTTTGATTCGATTGCTGTGAATTTGAGCGTTCAACCCCGTTGGAGTGAAATCGACTTGACTCTGTTTAGGATTCGAGTAACATAGGCGTCCGCTTCGAAGGGATGGAAGAGATTCTGAAACGGAAAAAGCGACCGTCAATCAAGAGTTTTGAGAAAGTTTAAAATAACGCTTGACGGGAGATGAGGAAAGCGTAATATACGCACCTCGCTTCGCTACTCCAACGAGCTAGCAAGCAACGTTCTTTAACAATTAGTCAGACAATCTGTGTGGGCACTCGCGCAGGATTGATATCTCATATATCAATGTTGCACTGAGTGACTATAACAAGTTAATTCAGTAATTCATTGAGTCGAAGTTTTCGGACTTCAAAAAACTTTTTAATTGAAGAGTTTGATCATGGCTCAGATTGAACGCTGGCGGCAGGCCTAACACATGCAAGTCGAGCGGAAACGACAACAAAGATTCTTCGGATGATTTGTTGGGCGTCGAGCGGCGGACGGGTGAGTAATGCTTAGGAATTTGCCCAGTCGAGGGGGATAACCATTGGAAACGATGGCTAATACCGCATACGCCCTACGGGGGAAAGAGGGGGATGCTTCGGCACCTTTCGCGATTGGATAAGCCTAAGTGAGATTAGCTAGTTGGTGGGGTAAAGGCTCACCAAGGCGACGATCTCTAGCTGGTTTGAGAGGATGATCAGCCACACTGGAACTGAGACACGGTCCAGACTCCTACGGGAGGCAGCAGTGGGGAATATTGCACAATGGGCGCAAGCCTGATGCAGCCATGCCGCGTGTATGAAGAAGGCCTTCGGGTTGTAAAGTACTTTCAGCGAGGAGGAAAGGTTAGTAGTTAATACCTGCTAGCTGTGACGTTACTCGCAGAAGAAGCACCGGCTAACTCCGTGCCAGCAGCCGCGGTAATACGGAGGGTGCGAGCGTTAATCGGAATTACTGGGCGTAAAGCGCATGCAGGCGGTTGATTAAGCGAGATGTGAAAGCCCCGGGCTTAACCTGGGAACTGCATTTCGAACTGGTCAACTAGAGTCTTGTAGAGGGAGGTAGAATTTCAGGTGTAGCGGTGAAATGCGTAGAGATCTGAAGGAATACCAGTGGCGAAGGCGGCCTCCTGGACAAAGACTGACGCTCAGATGCGAAAGCGTGGGGAGCAAACAGGATTAGATACCCTGGTAGTCCACGCCGTAAACGATGTCTATTAGGAGTCTGTGCCCTTGAGGCGTGGGTTCCAAAGCTAACGCATTAAATAGACCGCCTGGGGAGTACGGCCGCAAGGTTAAAACTCAAATGAATTGACGGGGGCCCGCACAAGCGGTGGAGCATGTGGTTTAATTCGATGCAACGCGAAGAACCTTACCATCTCTTGACATCCACGGAAGCTTAGGGAGACCTGAGTGTGCCTTCGGGAACCGTGAGACAGGTGCTGCATGGCTGTCGTCAGCTCGTGTTGTGAAATGTTGGGTTAAGTCCCGCAACGAGCGCAACCCTTGTCCTTAGTTGCCAGCACGTAATGGTGGGAACTCTAGGGAGACTGCCGGTGATAAACCGGAGGAAGGTGGGGACGACGTCAAGTCATCATGGCCCTTACGAGATGGGCTACACACGTGCTACAATGGTCGGTACAAAGGGTTGCCAGCTAGCGATAGTGAGCCAATCCCATAAAGCCGGTCGTAGTCCGGATTGGAGTCTGCAACTCGACTCCATGAAGTCGGAATCGCTAGTAATCGTAGATCAGAATGCTACGGTGAATACGTTCCCGGGCCTTGTACACACCGCCCGTCACACCATGGGAGTGGGCTGCAAAAGAAGTGGGTAGTTTAACCGTTCGCGGAGGACGCTCACCACTTTGTGGTTCATGACTGGGGTGAAGTCGTAACAAGGTAGCCCTAGGGGAACCTGGGGCTGGATCACCTCCTTACGAAACAGATACGGTTTTGCGTTGAGTGTTCACACAGATTGTCTGAAATCATCCTAACGGATGATTTTGGCGTTTTTGCTTTTAGCAAAAACTTGCTCTTTAACAATTTGGACAAGCTGATAAATTTCTCGAGATATTTGCAATTTTTGCAAGTGCCTTGAATATCTGGCGATAAATTAACGTATTGGTTGTTTAATCGTATTAAACAATTTCAGTAGGTTCTGCGCAGGAATTTGCGGCTTAGGCGAGGCGAAAGTCGAGCGAGCGATTGAGTTAACTGTAGTTAATGATTGAGCGAGCGAGAGTTTCAACGACGCATAAGTAGCAAAGACCCAGCAGAAAGACTTATTGGGGTTGTATGGTTAAGTGACTAAGCGTACACGGTGGATGCCTAGGCAGTCAGAGGCGATGAAGGACGTAGTAACTTGCGATAAGCGATGATTAGGCAGTAACAGCCACTTGAGTCATCGATTTCCGAATGGGGAAACCCGGCCACGTAAGTGGTCACTGTGCACTGAATACATAGGTGTATGGAGCGAACCAGGGGAACTGAAACATCTAAGTACCCTGAGGAAAAGAAATCAATTGAGATTCCCTAAGTAGCGGCGAGCGAACGGGGATTAGCCCTTAAGCGTAGAGGGTGTTAGTGGAACGGTCTGGAAAGTCCGGCGATACAGGGTGATAGCCCCGTACACGAAAACTAACTTTGCGTGAAATCGAGTAGGACGGGACACGTGATATCTTGTCTGAACATGGGGGGACCATCCTCCAAGGCTAAATACTCCTGACTGACCGATAGTGAACCAGTACCGTGAGGGAAAGGCGAAAAGAACCCCTGTGAGGGGAGTGAAATAGAACCTGAAACCGTGTACGTACAAGCAGTGGGAGCCGACTTGTTCGGTGACTGCGTACCTTTTGTATAATGGGTCAGCGACTTACATTTTGTAGCGAGGTTAACCGCATAGGGGAGCCGTAGGGAAACCGAGTCTTAACTGGGCGAATGAGTTGCAAGGTGTAGACCCGAAACCCGGTGATCTATCCATGAGCAGGTTGAAGGTTGGGTAACACCAACTGGAGGACCGAACCCACTAATGTTGCAAAATTAGGGGATGACTTGTGGATAGGGGTGAAAGGCCAATCAAACCGGGAGATAGCTGGTTCTCCTCGAAAGCTATTTAGGTAGCGCCTCGTATCTCACCATTGGGGGTAGAGCACTGTTAAGGCTAGGGGGTCATCCCGACTTACCAACCCTTTGCAAACTCCGAATACCAATGAGTGCAATTACGGGAGACACACGGCGGGTGCTAACGTCCGTCGTGGAGAGGGAAACAACCCAGACCGCCAGCTAAGGTCCCAAAGTTCTAGTTAAGTGGGAAACGATGTGGAAAGGCTCAGACAGCCAGGATGTTGGCTTAGAAGCAGCCATCATTTAAAGAAAGCGTAATAGCTCACTGGTCGAGTCGGTCTGCGCGGAAGATGTAACGGGGCTAAACTAGACACCGAAGCTGCGGATGCACACTAGTTGTGCATGGTAGAGGAGCGTTCTGTAAGCGGTTGAAGGTGTGTCGAGAGGCATGCTGGACGTATCAGAAGTGCGAATGCTGACATGAGTAACGTTAAAGCGGGTGAAAAACCCGCTCGCCGGAAGACCAAGGGTTCCTGTCCAACGTTAATCGGGGCAGGGTGAGTCGACCCCTAAGGCGAGGCCGAAAGGCGTAGTCGATGGGAAACGGGTTAATATTCCCGTACTTCTTCTTACTGCGATGGAGTGACGGAGAAGGCTAGGCCAGCGCACTATCGGATGTGCGTTTAAGGTTGTAGGCTGTGTGTTTAGGCAAATCCGGACACACATTAGGCTGAGAGCTGATGACGAGGTGCTACGGCACTGAAGTGGTTGATGCCATGCTTCCAGGAAAAACTTCTAAGCTTCAGGTAAGAAGGAATCGTACCCCAAACCAACACTGGTGGTCAGGTAGAGAATACCAAGGCGCTTGAGAGAACTCGGGTGAAGGAACTAGGCAAAATGGTACCGTAACTTCGGGAGAAGGTACGCCGCTGACGGTGATGGAACTTGCTTCCTAAGCTGTTGGCGGTCGCAGATACCAGGTGGCTGCAACTGTTTATCAAAAACACAGCACTGTGCAAACTCGTAAGAGGACGTATACGGTGTGACGCCTGCCCGGTGCCGGAAGGTTAATTGATGGGGTTACTCTTCGGAGGAAGCTCTTGATCGAAGCCCCGGTAAACGGCGGCCGTAACTATAACGGTCCTAAGGTAGCGAAATTCCTTGTCGGGTAAGTTCCGACCTGCACGAATGGCGTAATGATGGCCACGCTGTCTCCACCCGAGACTCAGTGAAATTGAAATTGCGGTGAAGATGCCGTATACCCGCGGCTAGACGGAAAGACCCCGTGAACCTTTACTACAGCTTGGCACTGAACATTGACCCTACATGTGTAGGATAGGTGGGAGGCTTTGAAACCATGTCGCTAGATGTGGTGGAGCCGACCTTGAAATACCACCCTTGTAGTGTTGATGTTCTAACTTAGGCCCCTGAATCGGGGTTGAGGACAGTGCCTGGTGGGTAGTTTGACTGGGGCGGTCTCCTCCCAAAGAGTAACGGAGGAGCACGAAGGTTGGCTAAGTATGGTCGGACATCATACGGTTAGTGCAATGGCATAAGCCAGCTTAACTGCGAGACAGACACGTCGAGCAGGTACGAAAGTAGGTCATAGTGATCCGGTGGTTCTGCATGGAAGGGCCATCGCTCAACGGATAAAAGGTACTCCGGGGATAACAGGCTGATACCGCCCAAGAGTTCATATCGACGGCGGTGTTTGGCACCTCGATGTCGGCTCATCACATCCTGGGGCTGAAGTCGGTCCCAAGGGTATGGCTGTTCGCCATTTAAAGTGGTACGCGAGCTGGGTTCAGAACGTCGTGAGACAGTTCGGTCCCTATCTGCCGTGGGCGTTTGAGAATTGAGAGGAGCTGCTCCTAGTACGAGAGGACCGGAGTGGACGAACCTCTGGTGTTCCGGTTGTCACGCCAGTGGCATTGCCGGGTAGCTAAGTTCGGAATCGATAACCGCTGAAAGCATCTAAGCGGGAAGCGAGCCTCAAGATGAGTTCTCACTGGGACTTTAAGTCCCCTGAAGGGCCGTGGAAGACTACCACGTTGATAGGCAAGGTGTGTAAGCGTTGTGAGGCGTTGAGCTAACTTGTACTAATGACCCGTGAGGCTTAACCATACAACACCCAATGGGTTTTGATATCCCAGATAGTTAAGCGCTTGCAAGAATGCAAACGAGAAAATCAGCTTGTGCGAATTGATAACAGTTTTTGTCTGACGACAATAGCGCTGTGGCCCCACCTGATCCCATGCCGAACTCAGAAGTGAAACACAGTAGCGCCGATGGTAGTGTGGGAGTTCCCATGTGAGAGTAGGTCATCGTCAGACTCCCATTAAGAGAAAAGCCCGTTCCGAAAGGAACGGGCTTTTTTCGTTTTTGTGGTTTTAAAAGCCGCTGGGTACCCGCGTGCGCGGGCACGACGGGGTCGTAGTTGGCGTTTTGCGAACTTGATGCAGATGGCGACCACTAACCCTGCCGCCCGCACAACTCTTCAACCGTGTCGCCCTTGCGAACGCGAGGGGCCAGTGTCTTTGGTTTGAGTACGGTGAATGAAAGCCGCTGGGTACCCGCGTGCGCGGGCACGACGGAGGGTCGTAGTTGACGCTTTGCGAACTTGATGCAGATGGCGACCACTAACCCTGCCGCCCGCACAACTCTTCAACCGTGTCGCCCTTGCGAACGCGAGGGGCCAGTGTCTTGGTTTTGAGTACGGTGAATGAAAGCCACTGGTACCCGCGTGCGCGGGCACGACGGAGGGATGGTTAGGGTACGTTCGCAACGACTAGCATCGAGCTCTACCGATACCTTAATCACTGCCCGTTTACTACCAACCCTGCTAACAGCACCGTCGCTCATTGCGAACGCGAGGGCTCAGTGTCTTTAGTTTAAGTACGGTGAATGGAAGCCACTGGGTACCCGCGTGCGCGGCCACGACGGAAGGATGGTTAGGGTACGTTCGCAACGACTAGCACCGATCTTTGCCGATACCTTAATCACTGCCCGTTTACCACCAACCCTGCCAACAGCACCGTCGCTCATTGCGAACGCGAGGGGCCAGTGTCTTTGGTTTTTAGTACGGTGAATAAAAGTCACTGGGTACCCGCGTGCGCGGCCACGATGGAAGGAGAGGCGGTGAGTCGTTTGTTTGCTCAGGTTCACTCGAGGGATAAAAAGCGGGGCGTCTTAGACTTTGGTCAAATGGTCTATGCTTGGGGAAGGTGGTATATCTTGTCGCCAGTGGTTCTCTTTGTATTGATGCTGTGACAAGGAATGAGGAAAGGTAGCGATGAATGAATTTGAAAATGCGCCGGAAACATCCGCTGAATCCATGGGCGAGCGTGAGCATTGGCGTTCTGGGCAACTGGGCCGTCAGTTAGTGGCGATTCTTGAAGACAGTTACGAGCAGGACGCGGACAGCGATTCTCTGCACAAACCCAGAGTGGATGTCTCTCGCGGCTAAGGATAAGTGGGCATTTGCCAGCTTTTGAGTCAGATTGCTGGATACTTGGTCAGTCGGCTCACTTTCAACGAAAAAGAACTTTACCTTTCGACCTGGGAACGTATAATTCACCTCGTTCGCTAGGGGTGTAGTTCCAATTGGTAGAACAGCGGTCTCCAAAACCGATGGTTGCGGGTTCGAGTCCTGCCACCCCTGCCACATTAAGAATCGGCCCGCAGAGTAATCTGCGGGCCGTTTTCGTATCTGCACTGCCGCGTTATTACCTATCCTATTTCATTGGTATACACTGAGTCTCCTTGTGATGATGTCAGTGTGTTGGTTATGCCTAAACTCTCTATTCGACCGATGATAAGCCGTGATTTGGCTCAGGTCGCCGAACTCTATCGCCAGCGCAGTTGCGTCGAGAACTCGTTGCACACGCCTTTTATCTCTGAAGATGAGTGGCGCAACCGGGTGCTGCATATGGGCAATGATTTGCAGTGTCTGGTGGCCTGTATCGATGAACAGTTGGTGGGACACTGTTGCTTAACCACTTACCAGAATGAACCTAGGCGCCGCCATGCTGCAACGGTGGGGGTGGTGGTGGATCAGTCGTACCGACGGCAGGGGATTGCCCGCGCCATGCTGGAAGAGATGATCGACACCTGCGACAACTGGCTCGGTGTGACCAGAATTGAGCTTGAGGTGTTTGTCAGCAACCCGGGTGCTATCGCGCTGTACCGTCAGTTAGGTTTTGCAGAAGAGGGAACAATGCGCCACTATGCGTATCGCAATGGCATCCTGGAGGATGCGGTTATCATGGCGAGGAATCAGGAGACGGTGGCGTGAATCAAAACCAGTTTCGAAGTCGGTGTCTGGGGGCGCTGGGCATTAACCAGTGGCGTTTGAATGCCGAGTATGGCGAAACGTCGAAAGCCGTTTTGCCCAAGCGCGATGAAGCGCTCTGGTGTGTGTTGGGCGCGGATCCTGAAAGTCCATTGTTGCAGGATCTATTGCTGTTGCTTCAGTGTTCGCCGGAAGAGGTGACTCTGGTTAACGAGGGTGACCCATTGAGCCAGGGGCAACGCTTGTTAAGCTTTGGCGTTGAGCACGAGGGCGCTACGATCTCGCTACCGCTGTGGTCTGAGTTGAAGACGGTCAAGGGCAAGCGTCAGGCCTGGCAGGCAATGCAGGAACTGTTATGAGCGTTGAATTTGTTAAGTTGTCGGCGCAGCCAATTGACCAACTGTATGCTATCGAGCAGTCGAGCCATCAATACCCGTGGAGTCAGGCGACGCTGGCCAGTTGCCTGGGCAGCAGTTATCAGGGCGAGGCATTGCAGGTGGATGGCAAACTGGCAGGCTACTACATTACCCATACTGTGGTGGGTGAGGCCACGCTGATGAATATCTGCTTGATACCAGGCCTTAGGGGGCAGGGGCTGGGGAGGCGATTGCTGCAACGAGGATTGGATGAATTGAACCGGCAACAGGCCGAGTGCTGTTTTCTGGAGGTTCGGGCTAACAACGAGTCCGCCCTGGCGCTATATCGTAATATCGGTTTCGTCCAACTCGGCCGCCGCAAGGGCTACTACCCCACCGATGACGGTCGGGAAGATGCAGTGATAATGAGTTACCGCTTTCCCCATTAAAAAAGGAGCCGCCTGGCTCCTTTTTTGTTTCTCAGGCCCTATTTGACCTCTTTTCCCTGAGCCTGCATGTCGGCATGGTAGCTGGAGCGTACCAGAGGGCCACAGGCGGACTGGGTAAAGCCAAGCTGTAGGGAGTGTTCCCTAAGCTCATCAAACTCGGCTGGTGGGACGTAGCGTTCCACTGGCAGGTGGTGGCGACTGGGTTGCAGGTATTGACCCAGGGTCAGCATCTCGACATTGTGATCGCGCAGATCCTGAAGCACCGATTTAATCTCGTCATTGGTTTCACCCAACCCCATCATCAGACCGGATTTGGTTGGAATGGCGGGGTGCATCGCTTTGAAGCGCTTCAGCAGGTCCAGTGACCATTGATAGTTCGCGCCTGGCCGGGCCTTGCGGTATAGCCGAGGGGCGGTTTCCAGGTTGTGGTTGAACACATCTGGCGGCTCGGTGGCCAGAATCTCCAGGGCGCGGTCAATGCGGCCGCGGAAATCCGGTACCAATATTTCAATCTTGATGTGCGGTGACAGTGCTCGAATCTCGCGGATGCAATCGGCAAAATGTTGAGCGCCGCCATCTCGAAGGTCATCGCGATCGACCGAGGTGATTACCACGTACTTGAGCTTCATGTCGCGGATGGTTTCAGCCAGCTTTTTGGCTTCATTGGCATCCGGTTTCAGCGGCCGGCCATGGGCAACGTCGCAGAAGGGGCAGCGGCGGGTGCAGATGGCCCCAAGAATCATGAAGGTCGCAGTGCCATGATTAAAGCACTCGGCCAGGTTGGGGCAGGAAGCTTCTTCGCAGACAGAATGAAGCCCATGCTTTCGCATTGCGCCCTTTACTTCATCAATTTTCTGACTGGATGAGGGCAGTTTTACTCGCAGCCAGTCCGGTTTGCGCAGCATTTTTTCCCGCTCGACCGGCACCACTTTCACCGGAATTCGAGCCAGTTTTTCGGCGTCCCGTAACTTCACGCCTGGTACCAGGCGTTCTGGGCGTTCACTCATGCGGTAATCCTTCTAACAGGGTCAGCTGGGTGTAGCCCAGCTTGTTATAGAATATGTCAGCCAGTCGATCGCCGGCTTCTGAAACCGTTTGTGGGCCGCCGAGATCGGCGGTTTGTACCATCTCCATGCCGGCGTAGCCGCAGGGGTTGATACGAAGAAATGGAGAGGTGTCCATATTGACGTTCAGAGCCAAGCCGTGGAATGAGCAGCCTTTGCGAATGCGCAGCCCCAGGGAGGCCACTTTGCGCTCGTTGACATACACTCCGGGGGCGTCGGCCTTGGCGTAGGCATCAACCTGGTAGGGCGCCAGCAGATCGATCAAGCTGTTCTCAATCTGAGTCACCAGTTGCCGCACGCCAATCCCCAGTCGCTTGATGTTCAGCAGTGGGTAGGCCACCAATTGACCGGGGCCGTGGTAGGTGACCTGACCGCCGCGATCGACCTGTACCACCGGAATGTCGCCGGTGTTGAGCAGGTGTTCGGCCTTGCCAGCTTGACCTTGGGTAAAGACGGGAGCGTGCTCTAACAGCCACAACTCGTCGGCATTATCCTGATTGCGGGTGTCGGTGAAGCGTTGCATCGCCTGCCAGATCGGCTCATAGGGCTGCAGGCCCAGGCGACGCACTATCAGTGTTTTTGCGACCAATCCTTTATCACGCCAAGTTAGGGGAGATTGGTCGCATTATACCTGTGCAAAGTGGAAATGCTAGGTAGATCACATTATAGAACTCGGATTACGCCGTCGATTGCGCCAAGTTCGGTGTACAGGGTTTCCAGCTGTTCTTTGCTGGTGGCGGTGATGTTGATGGTCACTGCGTGGTAACTGCCCTTGCTGCTGGGGCGCACGGTCGGGTGATAGTCGCCAGGGGCGTGGGCTTGAACGACAGCAACTACTTGATCGGGAAGCTGTTCGCTGGCGTGGCCAATGACCTTAAACGGAAAGTGGCAGGGGAACTCTAGCAGTTCGTCAAATTTGGTGTTCATGGTCTAACTCCGGCTCAAAATTACGGCAGCTGGCTTAATGGGGGCCAGTGTATCAAATTTCAAGTATGGCAATGCAAAAGAGGCCTGCGCATGGCAGGCCTCATCAAGGAATTCCGCGGCGCTTAATTGAACCAGCTGGCCACCAGCAGTTTGATGTAATCGATCAACTTGCTGAACCAGGAGCCCTCTTGCACGTCTTGCAGAGCAACCAGCTTGTACTCGGCGATGTCTTTGCCGTCCAGCTGGAAGAAGACTTTACCGACGACCTGGCCTTTGGTCAGGGGGGCTTTCAACTCCTCGGTCAGCTCGAAATTGGCTTCCAGTTTTTCGGCTTGGCCACGGTAGATGGTGACCGGAGTGTCTTCCAGTACGCCCAGGCTGACCTGAGGTTCGCTGCCGTACCAGATCTTATGGCTGATAAACTCATCACCGGCTTTATAAGGGGTCACAGTTTCAAAGAAACGGAAGCCATAGTTAAGCAGTTTCTTGCTTTCTGCTTCGCGGCTGCTGGCGCTCTTGGCACCCATCACCACACTGACCAGTCGCATGCCGCCGCGCTCGGCCGAGGCTACCAGGCTGTAGCCGGCGTTGGCGGTGTGCCCGGTCTTGATGCCGTCCACACCCAGGCTGCGGTCCCACAGCAGGCCGTTGCGGTTGTGCTGGCGAATCTTGTTGAAGGTGAACTCTTTCTCACTGTACAGGGCGTACTCTTCCGGTACGTCCCGAATCAGTGCCTGACCCAGCAACGCCATGTCGTAAGCGGTGGTGAAGTGCTCGGTGGAGTCCAGGCCATGGGCGTTGACGAAGTGGGTATCGACCATGCCCAGTTGGCCGGTCCAGGCATTCATCAGATCGGTGAAGGCGCCTTCGCTGCCGGCAACGTGCTCGGCAATGGCGACACAGGCGTCGTTGCCGGATTGGATAATCATGCCTCGGTTCAGGTCTTCCAGTTTGACCTCTTTGCCCACCTCGATGAACATCTTGGAAGAGTCAGGGAAGTTTTTGGACCAGGCTTTCTTGCTGATTTTAACGTTGTCGGTCAAGGCAACGTTGCCCTGCGCCAACTCCTGACCGAGTACGTAAGAGGTCATCATTTTTGTCAAACTGGCTGGAGCGCGCTTTTCGTAGGCGTTCTCTTCCGCCAGTATCTGACCAGTCTGGAAGTCCATCAGCACATAGGCGGTGGCGTTGACCGTTGGTGCATTGGGAACCACACTGGGCACCGCCAGGGCGGAGGTGGCGAAGAGAAGGCCGGTTACGGCAGACAGCGTTTGCTTGAGTTTATTCATAATGATCTGACTGGAATTCCTATACGTTTGATGCAAATCGAGTGTCGAAACACCGAAAGGGCAGTATATCACTTGACCCCGCCGACCGGAGAAAAGTTTCATTTTGGCTCTAAAGTTTCATAAACCGTGAATGCGCCGTCGTAGCCGTCGTGCTTGAGGGTTTGCAACAGCTGCTGACTCTTGAACGGGTCCTGCAGTGGCCCAAGCTGCAGTTTATACAGTTCCCCCTGGCGAACCAGGCGACTGCCTACCTGATAGTGCTGCTCCAGTTGTTTCGCCAGCTGCATCAGGGCGGCCTCGTTGGAGGCGGCGGTCAGCTGCAGAAACTGTCGGGTGGCCACCTGGGGAAGCATCGGAGCCGGATTGGCTTCGGTGGCCAAGGCCTCAATGCGAACTCGGGCGGTGCCCTGTTTTAGCATGTCCAGATGGTAGGCGGCGGCGTAGGAGAGGTCGATCAGCCTATCGCCGTGGAAGGGGCCTCGGTCATTGGCACGAACAATCACGGTTTTCTGATTGGCCAGGTTGGTGACTTTCAGATAGGTCGGCAGCGGCAACGCTTTGTGGGCGGCGCTGAAGCCATACATGTCGTAGGTTTCACCATTGGAGGTCAGGTGCCCATGGAATTTGGCGCCATACCAGGAGGCGGTGCCCTCCTCCATATAGCCACTGGCACTGGGCATCACTTGATATGACTTTCCCAATACCTGGTAGTTGCGGTTGCCCTGCTTGCTGGGCGGCTCATACCTGGGTTTGGGCTGCTCCAGTTGACTGACGTCCGGTGCGTTGTTCGGCGCCCGGTCCTGGTCCATGTGGTAGCGGCCACTGCTGCAGCCGACCATCAGCAAGACAGGCAGCAGCAGTAGACAAAGCCGATTATTGATAGAAGCCATCGTGTAACCGTTGTGAGAACTCATGGGCCGCCATGGCATACAGCGGGCTGCGATTGTAGCGGGTGATGGTGTAGAAGTTACTGGAGACCTGATAGGCCTGCTGTTGCTCTTCTGCACTCTGCAGCATCAGAATGGCGGCGGTGTCGGATTCGGGGCCGGAGACGTTGACACCTTTGGCTTTCAGTTGGGCCACGGTGGTGGTCAACGGCTTGCCCTGCCAGCTGTCCGCGGCGGCCAATGTTATCGACGGGGTGTCGATGGCGTGCGCCACCGGGCCGCCCAGGCGCCATTTGTGCTTGGCGAAGTAGTTGGCCACGCTGCCGATGGCATCGACCGGGTTGTTAAGCAAGTCCCGCTTTCCGTCGCCGTCGAAGTCCACCGCATAGGCCAGGTAACTGGAGGGGATAAACTGACCCCAGCCCATGGCGCCGGCATAGGAGCCTTTGACCTCGGTCAGGGACCAGCCTTCCTGTTGGGCCAGTTTAAGGTAGTGCCCCAGCTCCGAGGAGAAGAACTTGGCCCGCTTCGGGTAGTAGAACCCGAGCGTGTAGAGGGCGTTGAGCACCGGGTAGCGACCAGTAAACTGGCCATAGCGGGTTTCGATGCCGATGATGGCGACGATCATGGCGGCGTCGACGCCGTATTGCTGTTCCGCCCGGGCCAGAGTGTCCTGGTGAGTTTTCCAGAAGGCTAGGCCATCATCGAGTCGCTCCTGGGTCAGGAACAGCTGCCGGTATTGGTACCAGGGTTTGGCTTCCCAAGGGGTGGAGATGGCGGTTAATACCTCAGGGTCTTTTTCAGCCTGGGCCAGGGCCTGATTCAGGTAGTCGGGGCTGAGACCTTTAGCGGTCCAGTCCTCAACGAATTGCTGTTGTGGTGTGGTTGCGTGTGCGGCACTGCAGAGCAGCAGTGCCGGAATCAGGAGCCTTTTTGCCATCCTGGTCATCCATTTTAGCGGCCGATAAAGCGCCGGTGGGTGTGAATTGCCATCAGCATGCCAAATCCTGCCATCAATGTCAGCATTGAGGTGCCGCCATAGGAGACCAAGGGCAAAGGTACGCCCACCACGGGCAGGATGCCGGAAACCATGCCGATGTTTACAAATACATACACAAAAAACGTCAGCACGATGCTGCCGCCAAGCAGGCGGGCAAACGGCGTTTGTGCCCGTGAGGCGATGACCAGGCCTCGACCGACGATAAACAGATACAGTGCCAGCAGGATTAGGGCGCCGATCAGGCCGAACTCCTCGCCCAGCACGGCGAAGATGAAGTCAGTATGGCGCTCCGGCAGGAACTGAAGCTGAGACTGGGTGCCACCCAGCCAGCCTTTGCCGCTGAGGCCACCGGAGCCGATGGCGATTTTTGACTGAATGATGTGATAGCCGGCCCCCAGCGGGTCCTTTTCCGGATCCAGCAGGGTCATAACCCGAGTGCGCTGGTAGTCTTTCATCAGGTAGAACCAGAGTACCGGTAAAAAGGCCAGTACGCTGACGATGCACATCCCCACGACCGCCCAACTCATGCCGGACAGGAACAGCACAAAGACACCAGAGGCGGCCACCAGGATCGAGGTTCCCAGGTCCGGTTGTGATGCGATCAGCAGGGTCGGTAGCAGCAAAATGGCGGCACCACCAGCCAGGTAGCGTTTTTTGGGGGGCAGAGGATAGCGGCTGATGTACCAGGCCATGGTGATGGGAAAGGCCAGCTTCATCAGCTCCGACGGCTGGAATTCCATAAAGCCCAGGTTGAGCCAGCGCTGGGCACCTTTGTTGACCTCACCAAACAGATCGACTGCGATCAACAGGATGATACCGACAATGAAGATCGGCAGCGCCCAGCGGCGGAATACCTCCGGGTTGATCTGGGCCAGGGCGAACATCACCAGCAATGACAAACCGATTCGAATCAGCTGCTTCTCCAGCATAAAGGCGCTTTGGCCGCTGGCGGCGTACAGCACCATCAGGCCAAAGCCCATCAGCGCTAGAATGCCAAGTAGCAACGGCAGGTCGATGTGCAGCTTTAGCCAGATGTTGGGCCCTTTGCGTACTTTATTCATGATTACTGGCGGTCTTTATGCGGTCGGAATCGGAGTCTGCCGGGTCCAGGTAATGGTCCAGCAGGGCGCGGGCGATGGGGCCGGCGTTGGCGCCACCCCAACCGGCGTTCTCCAGCACCACCGTCAGGGCGATGGTGGGATTCTCTGCCGGGGCATAGCCGACGATCAGGGCGTTATCTCGCAGGTGCTCGGCGATCTTGTCTTTCTCATACTTGGCGTCTTCCGCCAGGCCGAATACCTGGGCGGTACCGGTTTTGATCGCGGCGGTGTATGAGGCGTCGGCAAACCGTTTGTTGGCGGTTTTGATCATCGCCTTATGAACGATGTCCCAGGCCTTGTCGTTGCTCAGTACCAGCGGAGGGCGCTCGGACAGGGGAATGGCGTCCATGTTGCCGTCGTTGCCCATGGATTTCAGCAGGTGAGGCGTGATGTGTTTGCCACGGTTGATCATCACCGTGACCGCTTCGGTGAGCTGCAGCGGGGTGGTGGTCCAATAGCCCTGGCCAATGCCCACCGAGATGGTGTCGCCGATGTACCAGGGCTCCTTGTAGCGCAGCCGCTTCCAGTCCCGAGAGGGCATGATCCCGGCCGACTCCTCCTTCAGGTCGATGCCGGAGTACTGGCCGAAGCCAAACTGCAGCATGTACTGACTGATGGTATCGATGCCCATGTTGTAGGCCAGATCGTAAAAGAAGGTGTCGTTGGACTTGATCAGAGCATCATAGACGTCCACCCAGCCATGACCCCAGCGCTTCCAGTTACGGTATTTGCGCTCGACGCCGGGGATTTGCCACCAGCCGGGATCCCAGATGCGGCTCTTTTCGGTGATCTTTTTCTCCTCCAGGCCCGCCAGTGCCAGCATCGGCTTGACGGTGGAGGCGGGGGCGTACTGTCCCTGAGTGGCGCGGTTGATCAGGGGGCGGGAGGTGTCGTTGAGCAGACCGCTGTAGGCTTTGCCGCTGATGCCATGGACAAACAGGTTGGGGTCATAGCTGGGGTTCGACACCATGGCCAGCACGCCGCCATCGCGGGGATCGATGGCCACCAAGGCGCCGCGATGGCCCGACATCAGTTGCTCTGCCTTTTGTTGCAGCGATAAGTCCAGGGTCAACTGCAGGTCTTTACCGGCCGACGGCGCGGTGGTGTTCAGAGTACGGACAATGCGGCCACGGCTGTTGACCTCCACTTCCTGCAAGCCCGGCTGGCCGTGCAGTTGTTCCTCATAGAAGCGCTCGATCCCCAGTTTGCCAATGTCTTTGGTGGCGGCATACATGGCCGATTTTCCCTCTTGATCCAAGCGGGTAACGTCGTTGTGGTTGATGCGAGCGACGTAACCCAGGGTATGGGTCAGGGTTTGCTTGTAAGGGTAGTAGCGCTTCAGGCCGGCGCTGATCTGAAAGCCGGGATAGCGGTGCTGATTGACGCTGAACTCCGCCACTTGTTCCTCGCTGAGTTGGCTGAGCAAGGTGGTGGGCTTAAAGCGTTTCTGGGCCTTAACTCGTTTCAGAAACTCCTGTTGTTCGGCTTCAGGGATCTGATACAGGTGGGCCAATGACTGCAGACTTTGGTTCAGGTTAGGAGCCTGTTCGGCAATCACTTCCAGGGAATAGACCGGCTGATTCTCCGCCAGCAGGGTGCCATGCCGATCAAAGATAAGGCCCCGGTTCGGGGCGATGGGAATAACCCGAATGCGGTTGTCGTTGGAGCGGGTCTGGTATTCGCTGTGGTCGACGACCTGAATGACATACAGGTTACTGAGCAGTACGCCGATGAGGGCGATTACCCCGACAAAGCACGCCACCGCCCGGCGTTTAAACAGGGCGGTTTCGGCGGCATTGTCGCGAATCTTGGTACGTTGATAAAAACGCATTACTCTCTGTGGTACGGGTGGTTGTTGTTGATGCTCCAGCCCCGATACAGGCTTTCCGCCATAATGACCCGAACCAGAGGGTGGGGCAAGGTCAGATTGGACAACGACCAGCTCTGTTCCGCCGCCTGTTTGCAGGCCGGGGCCAGCCCTTCCGGTCCGCCAATCAGAATCGCCACATCGCGACCATCCATCTGCCAGCGCTCCAGTTGTTGTGCCAGCATCGGGGTATCCCAGGGTTTGCCGGGAATGTCCAGGGTGACGATTCTGCACCCCTGACAGGCTGCCAGCATCGCGTCTCCCTCTTTTTCGAGGATACGGGCGATGTCGGCGTTCTTTCCGCGCTTGCCGGCAGGAATCTCGATCAGCTCCAGTGGCATGTCACGGGGAAAGCGGCGCTGATACTCGCTAAACCCGGTCTGCACCCAGGCTGGCATCTTGGTGCCAACGGCGATCAGCTTAATCTTCATGGATTACTTCTGATCCGGGTGTGCGGACCACAGCTTCTCCAGTTGGTAGAAGTCCCGGGTTTGCTCCTGCATGGCATGCAGAATCACGTCACCCAGATCCACCAGTACCCATTCGCCGGACTCTTTGCCTTCCACGCCCAGAGGGGCCAGGTCGATGCGCTTGGCTTCCAGGGCGACGTTTTCGGCAATGGCGCGTACGTGGGTCTTCGAGGTACCACTGCACACCACCATAAAATCGGCGATGGTGGATTTGTCACTGATGTCCAAAACCACCAGGTCCCGACACTTCAGCTCTTCCGCTTTCTCTACTACAAAGTCTTTCAGTTCAACAGGGGTCACTGCTGGCTCCAATTCGGTTTGACACAAAGCCAGACATTATACCCTGCTGCTTCCACCGACTCCATGGAAATAGAGGCGCTGGGCCCGAATAAAATCGATCACGGCAGCGGGCAATAGGCTGTCGACGGCCAGTCCTTGTTGCAGTTTGTGGCGAATCTCCGTGGATGAGACTGCGGGCGGTTGCAGAGTCGTTAGCACAACCTGACCCTGTAACTGGTCCCTAACCGACTGATTATTTTCGGTGATTCGCCCGGTTAACAGTGCTTTAGCGGCGGGGCTCAGATCCAGAGCGACGTCATGACGACGACAGACCACCAGGTGGGCCAGCTCCAGGATACGCTGGGGCCGGTGCCAGTGGGCAAAGTTGTTCAGGGAGTCCATGCCGATAATGAAACACAGCGCGGCGTCGGGGTGATCCTGTCGTAATGACTCCAGGGTGTCGACGGTGTAGGAGGGCTGGCGCCGGTGCAGTTCACGATCGTCTACGCTCAGTTGCGGGTGGGGGGCGCAAGCGAGTTTGACCATCTGCAGCCGCTGTTCGCTGCTGGCGCCGGTGGCGGCCTTATGGGGAGGCTGATGGTTGGGCAGTAGCCGTACTTCGTCCAGCTGCAGTTGCGTCAGGGCGTCGGTGGCCATGGTCAGGTGACCGTTGTGAATGGGGTCAAAGGTGCCGCCCAGCAGGCCGATCGCGGTCAGGCTCATCGCGCAGGAAACAGCGGGTAACGGGGGTTGAAGCCCAGACACAACTCGGCAAGGCCGCTCCAGGGGGCATCGCCGTCGCCTTTGATCTGTTGCTCCAGCTGGCCACAGATGGCCAGCAGTTGCCCCAGTCTTGGAAGCGGCAGCCGCTGCAGGCAGTTGCGGTACAGGGGCTGGCGCTTGGCCCAGATGCGTTGCTGTTTGAACAGTTCGTTGAGGTTGCTGCCCCGTTGCTGTCCTTGCTGCAGTTGACACAGCAACTGCAACTCGCGCACCAGTGCCCAGTTGATTAAGACCGGTGCGATCTCTTCCTGGCGTAACTGATTAAGCACCGTCAGCGCTTTATCGCTTTGACCCGCCAACAGGGCGTCGGTGAGTTGAAATACCGTATAGCGAGATTGATTGTGCAGCAGTCTGCCCAGGGCGTCAGCGCCGACGCTGCGATTTCCGGCCAACAGGGCCAACTGTGCCATGGCCTGATCGGCGGCCAGTAGGTTGCCCTCAAACAGGTCGGCAAATTGATGCAAGGCGTCGTGTTGCAGATTGACCCCATGATGGCGCAGGCGTTGTTGCAGCCATCTCAGGTAGTGCTGGCCTTCGGGCGTCAGTGCCTGAACGTACAGCCCGTGACTGTCCAGGGTTTTGAACCACTTACTGTTGGTTTGCTCCTTGGCCAGCTTGGGGCCGTGGAGCAGCAAAATGGTGTCCTGCAACTGACCGGCAAGCTCGGACAATACCGCACTGCCATCGGCGCCGGGCTTGCTGTTGGGCAACTCCAGTTCAATCAGGCGACGGCTGGAAAACAGCGACATCGACTGACACTCCTGGGCCAGATCGTTCCAGTTGAAGGGGGATTCCTGCACCAAAGACAGGCGTTCGTCGAAGCCGGCCTGGCGGGCGGCCTGGCGGATCTCATCGCGGGCTTCTTCCCGCAACAGAATGTCATCGCCAAAGACCATGAAAACGGCAGGCAGCTGAGCCAGGTGCTGGCTCAGCTGGCTGACAAAAATTCGCATCTACTGCACCTTAATGGTGGAGAGCGTACGGATAACCTGATCGGCGGCCTGGGCACGCATCTCCTGCAGCAGCAGGTCGAGCTCGCGGTTTTTGGCCAGCGCGGTGCGGGGGTCATCCAGGTAGTCACGACGAATTTCAACATCAAAACTCTGTGGAGGCTGATCCTCGAGGGTGACGCTGAATCGCACTGAGTAGATCAGTTCGTATTCGGCCACTTGTCCCGAGGGAAACAGCGACAGGGTCGAGCGCTCGAGGTTGTCGTTGCCGAGCCACAGGCGGGGTGCGGTCTGCTCCTGAACGATGCCGATATTGGACAGACGTAACCGCTCTTTGACCAGGCGATGCAATTCACCATAATCGTCGGAGCTTTCCAGACGCAGGCTTCGCAGCTCCGTCGGGATCAGGTAGTCACTTTTCAGATGGAAGCCACAACCGGCACTGACCAGAATGGTCAGTGCCAGCAGAGCGGTCAGAAAGGATCTGAGCACCCCGTTCTCCTTAGTTTGCTACGATATTGAGCAGCTTACCCGGTACGTAAATCACTTTACGAAGGGTCTTGCCGTCGGTGAACTTGCTGACATTGTCGTCGCCCAGGGCCAGTTGCTGAACCTGTTCCTGCTCGGCGTCGGCGGCAACCGTAATACGGGCGCGGACCTTACCGTTCACCTGCACCACGATCAGCTTCTCCTCTTCGACCATGGCACTGGCGTCGGCTTGTGGCCAAGGCTGGGTATCGATGTCCCCATCCTGGCCCAGGGCGTTCCACAGGTGGAAGCCGATATGCGGGGTGATGGGCGACAGCATTTTCACCACGGCCAGCAGGGCTTCTTGCATCAGGGCGCGATCCTGGTCGTCCTGTTTCGGTGCCTTATACAGCTTGTTCATCAACTCCATCACCGCGGCAATGGCGGTGTTGAAGGTTTGGCGGCGACCAATGTCATCGCCGACCTTGGCGATGGTCTTGTGAACGTCACGGCGCAGTGCTTTCTGATCCGGGGTCAGTGCTGCGGTATCCAGTTGCGGTGCTGCGCCCTGGCTGGTGTGCTCGAAGGCCAGTTTCCACAGTCGCTTCAGGAAGCGGTTGGCGCCTTCAACGCCGGACTCCTGCCATTCCAGAGTCATTTCCGGTGGGGCGGCAAACATCATGAACAGGCGCACGGTGTCGGCACCGTACTTGTCCACCATCTCCTGTGGGTCGATGCCGTTGTTTTTGGACTTGGACATCTTGGTCATGCCGGAGTGGACCAGTTCGCGGCCCTCTTTATCGGTGGCTTTGATGACCCGGCCTTTGTCATCCTTTTCCAGGATGGCATCGGCGGGAGATACCCAGACCCGCTGGCCGTTGCTGCCGGTGTAGTAGAAGGCATCAGCCAGTACCATTCCCTGACACAGCAAGCGCTTGGCTGGCTCATCGCTGTCGACCAGGCCGGCGTCACGCAGCAACTTGTGGAAGAAGCGGAAGTACAGCAGGTGCATGGTCGCATGTTCGATGCCACCAATGTACTGATCCACCGGCAGCCAGTAGTTGGCTTTGGCCGGATTCAGCATGGCGTCGTCGGTGCCGACGCTGGTGTAACGGGCGTAGTACCAGGAGGACTCCATAAAGGTGTCAAAGGTATCGGTTTCGCGGGTGGCGGCCTGACCACCAACGGTGGTTTGCTGCCAGGCTTTGTCCGCTTTTATCGGGCTGGTCACGCCGTCCATGACCACGTCTTCCGGCAGAATCACCGGCAGGTCCGCGGCGTCTACCGGCACGGACTCGCCGTTCTCCAGTGTGGCCATCGGGATAGGCGCACCCCAGTAACGCTGACGGGAAACGCCCCAGTCGCGCAGACGGAAGTTGACGGTCTTTTCGCCGCGACCCAGGCTTTCCAGCTTGGCGGCGATGGCGTTCAGGGCGGCGTCGAACTCCAGGCCGTCAAACTCACCGGAGTTGAACAGAATGCCTTTGTCGGTGTAGGCCTGCTCGCTGATGTCCAGGTCGGCATCGGCGGGCTTAATTACCCCTTTGATCTCCAGGCCGTATTTGGTGGCGAACTCATAGTCACGCTGGTCATGGGCGGGTACGGCCATGACGGCACCGGTGCCGTAGTCCATCAGCACGAAGTTGGCGACATACACCGGCACCTTGTTGCCGTTGAGGGGATGAATGGCGTACAGGCCGGTGGCCATGCCTTTCTTCTCCATGGTGGCCAGCTCGGCTTCGGCAACCTTGGTGTTCTTGCACTCGTCGATGAAGGCGGCCAGTTCCGGGTTGTTGGCGGCCGCGATCGCTGCCAGAGGGTGGCCGGCGGCAATACCGACGTAGGTGACGCCCATGACGGTGTCCGGACGGGTGGTGTAGATGGTGAACTGCTGGTCCATGCCATCGACATCGAACGTCATCTCGACGCCTTCGGAGCGGCCAATCCAGTTGCGCTGCATGGTTTTCACCATCTCAGGCCAGCCGTCGAGGCCTTCCAGGTCGGACAGCAGTTGGTCGGCGTAATCGGTGGTCTTAATAAACCACTGTGGAATCTCTTTCTGAATTACCGGCGTATCACAACGCCAGCAGCAACCGTCGATCACCTGCTCGTTGGCCAGTACGGTCTGGTCGTTGTCACACCAGTTGACCGAGCTGGTCTTCTTGTACACCAGGCCTTTTTTGTACAGCTCGGTGAAGAACCACTGCTCCCAGCGGTAGTAATCCGGCTTACAGGTGGCCAGTTCACGGCTCCAGTCGAAGCCAAAGCCGAGAATGTTCAGCTGCTGCTTCATGTAGTCGATGTTTTCGTAGGTCCAAGGAGCCGGGGCCGCCTTGTTCTTTACCGCGGCATTTTCAGCTGGCAGGCCAAAGGCATCCCACCCGAAAGGCTGCATGACGTTTTTGCCCTGCATCCGCTGGTAGCGGGAGATCACGTCACCGATGGTGTAGTTGCGCACGTGGCCCATGTGCAGGCGACCACTTGGGTAGGGGAACATCGACAGGCAATAGAATTTTTCTTTGCCCGGTTGTTCGACGGCGGTGAAGGTTTGGTTTTCGGCCCAGTGACGTTGCACATTGGGTTCGATATCGCTTGGGTTGTATTGCTCTTGCATCGACACGACAGGATCCACGAATGATTTTTTGATTTCGAGCCAAGTATGGCTCATAAAGATCTGCATAGAATAACGCAGGAGCGGCCTAATACCAATCGTCGCAGTGGCCGAATTCTAACTGGTGGCTGTCCATGCACAACCGCACGGAGTAAGCCGAGCTGATGCACCGGCTCGAAGGGCGATACGCTGGCCATGGTCGCCCGGGTTGCGGCCGGGGTTATCCGTAATTGGAAAAATGTGATATACCAAAGATATCAAAGGTCTGTGTACGAGCTGTAAGACCCGAACCTGAATTTCTCTATCGGATGTGGACTGCTGCGGAGGTGGCTATGCGTCAAGAACAAGGGCAATTGATTGAGCGGTATGAGTCTCTACTTAAGGAGATGGAGCGTCGGTATCAGCAAGATCCGGATCTGACCCTGGGGCAACTCAGCCAGGTGCTGGCGGACAGCAGTGCCTACCTGCAGTTGAAGCAGAGATTGTCGGAGCCGGAACTGGCGATGGTGGAGCAGTTTTTACGTCGCGATCTGGGCGAGTTTGCCCTTCATGCCGCCGATGAGGTGGAACAACCGGACAGTCTGTTTACTCTGGGGCTGGAAAACAGCTTGTGGCAATGGTTGGTGGAGATTACCGACAAGAGCCAGTTGGAGTGGCATGAACTGGGCCAGGACCTCAAGCACCACGGCACCTACGAGAGTGGTGAAGTGGTGGGGTTGGGAATCCTGGTGTGCGACAAGTGTGGCCATGAGATGACCTTTAACCACCCGGACCTGCTACCGGCCTGTCCTAAGTGCGATCATCAGCTGTTCTCCCGTAAGATGCTCGCGCCCTGAGTCGCCAGGCGGCGGCCATCAGCAGCAGAGTCAGTGCCAGCAGGTAAGCCAACTGCTGGCCAAAGCGGCTGAACAGCGTCGTGCCCGTCGTCAGGGCGACCGTCCCCTGCAATACACCCTCTTTAAACTGAGGCAACTGAGCCTGCATCTTGCCGGTTTCATCGACGATGGCGGTGACGCCATTGTTGGTGACTCTGAGCAATGGCTTGCCCAGCTCCATGGAGCGCATGCGGGCGATCTCCATGTGCTGCAGAGGCCCGACCGAGTGCCCGAACCAGGCGTCGTTTGACACGGTTAACAGCAGGTCGGTGTTGTCGGTGATGTTGGCCCGCAGTAGCTCGGGGAAGGCGATTTCATAGCAGATGGCCGGAGCCAGATTGACGCCGCCGGCATTGAGGTTGGTTTGCACCGCATCACCGCGGTTAAACGAAGACATGGGCAGATTGAACAGTGGTGCGATGGGGCGAAGCAGGTCTTCCATGGGCACAAATTCGCCGATGGGCAGCAGGTGGCTCTTGTGGTAACGGTTGCTGTCGGTGGGCTGATAGCGATGCGGACTCAGATCGTCCCCCAATACCAGCAGCGAGTTGTAAAACTGTCGAGTGGCGGTATTGGCACTGATGATGCCGGTGATGACGTGGGTCTGGCGAAAGGCGGCGGCGTGATCAAAGCTGTTAAGAAAATCGTCCACCATGACTTCCGGGGCCGGCACCGCCGCCTCGGGCCAGACCACCAGGTCGGCATCCATGTAGGGACGGCTGAGATCTTGATATTTCAGCAGTGTCGGCCACAATTGGTCCGGCTCCCATTTCAGACTCTGAGGGATGTTTCCCTGCACCAGGGCGACGCTGATCTCATCGCCGGAACGACTGGTGGTGTTCAGGCCGGGTAGAGTGGCTAGCGCCACAGCCGTCAGGATTGGCGGCAGTAGCGCCCACCACTGACGGCGCAGCAACGCCAGTAAGCTGGCGGCCACTAAGGCGATTACCAGTCCCAAGCCCAGGGCGCCGAAGGAGCTGGCCAGCGGTGCCAGCGGGCCGTCGACCTGGCTGTACCCCAGCCACAGCCAGGGGAAGCCGGTCAGTACTTTGCCGCGCAGCCATTCCCCCACCAGCCACAGCGCCGGAAATGCCAGAACCCGGCCGCCGTCGGCGTTCGGCCACCAACGGTTGAGCAGACCCAGAGTCAGGGCGGGATAGAGGGCCAGATAGGCCGCTAGCAGGGCCATCAGCAACAATGACACCGGCAGTGGCAGGCCGCCAAAACTGTCGATGCTGACGTGGACCCAGGCGATGCCGTGGGCAAACTGACCGAAACCGAAGCACCAGCCGAGCAGGGTAGCCTGGCGGGGAGAGCGCTGTTCCGTTAGCCACAGTAACCCCATTAACGCCGGCAGTAATACCAGGCTGTATTCATAGGGAGCAAAGGCAAAAGGGGTGAGGGCGCCACACAGCAGCGCCAGCATCATTTGAATCGGAACAGACAAACGGGTCTCCATCAGGCCGCGGATTCGCCCTGAACTACCTGGTTGTCGACGGTTCGAACCTGCAACTGCAGCAGCCGTCGGGTGTCGGCATTCACCACTTTGAATTCAAAGCCATCGAGAATGACTTTTTCACCGCGAACCGGCAGGTGGTTGAACGCGTGGCTAACGATGCCGCCGATGGTATCGAATTCGTCATCGGAAAACTCGCAGCCAAAGTGGTCATTGAACTCTTCCACCGGCGTCAGTGCGGCCACCGACCACACCTGCTTACCCACTTTTCGAATATTGAGCGGATTGGCTTCGTCGATATCAAACTCATCGCCGATGTCGCCGACGATCTCTTCGAGAATGTCTTCGATGGTGACCAGCCCGGAGACGCCGCCGTACTCGTCGACGACGATGGCCATGTGATAGCGCTTCTGGCGGAACTCTTTTAGCAGGACATCGACCCGCTTGCTTTCAGGCACCACCACCGCAGCGCGAATCACTTGTTCCAGTTGTACTGGCTCATTCTGGTCGGTGAAGCCGAAGGTCAGCAGATCCTTGGCCAGCAAGATCCCTTCGATGTGGTCTTTGTCCTTGTCGACTACCGGGAACCGGGAGTGACCGGATTCGATGATGGTGGACAGGAAGCCGTCGACGGGTTGGTTTTTCTCGATGGCAATGATCTGCGAGCGAGGGATCATGACGTCCCTGACCCGTAAATCGGACACCTCCAACACGCCTTTAATCATGTCTTTGGTGTCTTCGTCGATGAGGTCGCGTTCTTCAGCGTCCTGAATCACATCAACCAAGTCTTTGCGGTTTTGTGGCTCACCACCAAACAGCTGTGAAATGCGATCCAGCCAGCTCTTTTTAGGAGAGCCTTGACTCGACGGAGGGTTATCTTCGCTCATAGTGTCCTAGTTTGTGTATAAAAATTGAGGGGACTACAGTTCACGGTATGGATCGGCAATACCCAGACCCGCCAGTATTTGACGCTCCAGTGCCTCCATTTGTTCCGCTTCTTCGTCCTCAATATGATCATAACCTATCAGATGCAGGCATCCGTGTACAACCATGTGCGCCCAATGGTCGGAGCTGGTCTTTTGTTGCTCTTTTGCTTCTTTTTCAACAACTTCAGCACAAATAACCAAGTCGCCGATCAGGTCGGTTGGGATCATCGGTGGTGCTTCAAACGGGAAAGACAGCACATTGGTGGGTTTGTCTTTACCGCGATAATCGCGATTCAATTCCTGGCTTTCGTCGCTACTGACCAGGCGAATGCTCAGTTCGGCAATTTCCCGCTGTTGCAGAGCCGCCTCAGCCCACAGTTGAAACTGTGCTTCTGTCGGCAGTTCAAAGCCATCTACCGCAGGCTGCAGATCAAGAATCAGTTCCATCGGCATTGGCCTCCTCACGTTTGCGGGCTTTTTCCTGTTCGATCTTTTGTCGCTGCTGAATCTGATCGTGTTTTTCGTAGGCGTCAACGATGCGTGCCACCACCGGGTGGCGGACCACGTCGCCACTCTGGAAGAAGTTGAAGTTGATGGACTCGACGTCCCGCAGCACTTCGATGGCATGGCGCAGGCCGGATTTGACGTTGCGCGGCAGATCCACCTGAGTGATGTCGCCGGTGATCACCGCCCGGCTGTTAAAGCCGATTCGGGTCAGAAACATCTTCATCTGTTCGGTAGTGGTGTTCTGGCTTTCATCGAGGATCACGAACGCATCGTTGAGGGTACGACCGCGCATGTAGGCCAGCGGTGCCACTTCGATGACATTGCGCTCGATCAGGCGTTCGACCCGTTCGAAGCCCAGCATTTCAAACAAGGCGTCGTACAGTGGCCGCAGGTAGGGGTCCACCTTCTGGGCCAGATCGCCAGGCAAAAAGCCCAGCTTTTCGCCGGCTTCGACCGCCGGACGGGTCAGCAGGATGCGCCGAACCTCCTGGCGCTCCAGGGCGTCCACCGCCGCCGCCACCGCCAGGTAGGTTTTACCGGTACCGGCGGGACCCACACCGAAGGTGATGTCATTGGTGATGATGTTGCGAATGTATTGGGCCTGGTTTGGATTACGGGGCTTAAGGATGCCCCGCTTGGTCTTAAAGAAGACCTCCTTACCCATGGCGCTGTCGTCCTGCTCGGCTTCCAGGGAGACGAACTCCTGAATGGCCAGATGGACCTGATCCGGTTCAAGATCCGGCATTGTCCCTTTAACCGGGGCCGTTTCCACGTACAGATCTTTAAGCAGGCCGATGGTGCCAAGCACAAACTGCAGTTGGCCAACAACCTGGAACTGATTGTTCCGATAGCTGATTTCAACACCAAGACGGCGTTCAATCTGCTTCAGGTTGTCGTCAAAGGGGCCACAGAGGGCAGCCAGTCGACCGCTGTCGGCTGGCTCCAGGTATACATCATGGGTGACTAATTTGTTGCTCAAGCCGGTCTCCGATTACGGCTGGAAAGTGGCAACGCCCAACTCATCCGGTTCGCCGGCGGGGCGCTTGGCAAGAATCTCAGCGGGACGCAGCGCACGGCGCAGATCCATCTGATCTTCTGTTCTGACCACTATACCACGTAATGAGTTTGGCATGACTTCGGTGATCTCGACATCCACAAAGCTGCCAATCATCTCCGGGGCGCCTTCGAAGTTCACGGTTCGGCTGTTTTCGGTTTTTCCCCGAAGCTCCATCACGTTCTTCTTGGAGGTGCCTTCCACCAGGATGCGTTGTACCGACCCCAGCATGCGACGGCTGTATTGCATTGCCTGCTGATTGATGCGCTCCTGCAGAATGTACAGACGTTGCTTCTTGGTGTCGTCACTGACGTCATCGGGCAGATCCGCCGCCGGGGTTCCCGGGCGCGGGCTGTAGATGAAGGAGAAGCTCTGGTCGAAGTTGATCTCCTGGATCAGGTTCATGGTCTGCTGGAAGTCGTCATCGGATTCGTTGGGGAAGCCGACGATGAAATCGGAGCTGACATGAATCTCCGGACGCACCTTACGCAGGCGGCGGATGATCGATTTGAACTCCAGCGCCGTGTGGTTGCGCTTCATATGGGTCAGGATGCGGTCGGAGCCACTTTGCACCGGCAGGTGCAGGAAGTCGACCAGCTCCGGCACGTCGGCGTAGGCATCGATGATGTCCTGGGTAAACTCAACCGGGTGGCTGGTGGTGTAGCGCAGGCGGTCGATGCCGTCGATGGACGCCACGTAGCGCAACAGGTCGGCAAAACTGCAGATCTCGCCGTCGTGTTGTTCGCCGCGATAGGCGTTGACGTTCTGACCCAGCAGGTTGATCTCCCGTACCCCTTGCTCAGCCAGCTGGGCAATTTCGTACAGGATGTCGCCCAGGGGCCGGCTGACCTCTTCGCCTCGAGTGTAGGGCACCACACAGAAGCTGCAGTACTTGTTGCAGCCTTCCATGATGGACACAAAGGCGGTGGCGCCTTCGGCCCGGGGCTCCGGCAGGCGGTCGAACTTCTCAATCTCGGGGAAGGAGATGTCCACCACGCCGTGTTCACCCTGTTGAATGCGACCGATCATCTCCGGCAGGCGATGCAGAGTCTGCGGGCCAAAGACGATGTCGACAAAGGGGGCGCGCTCGCGAATGGCGTCGCCTTCCTGGGAAGCAACACAACCACCGACGCCGATTACCAGCTCAGGGTTTGCCTCTTTCAGAGGTCTCCAGCGCCCGAGTTGGTGAAACACCTTCTCCTGTGCCTTTTCGCGGATGGAACAGGTGTTCAGCAGGAGGACATCGGCCTCGGCTGCGTCTTCGGTCAGGGAGTAGTTGCCAAAGGATTCCAGCAGACCCGCCATCTTGTCGGAGTCGTACTCGTTCATCTGACAGCCCCAGGTTTTAATGTGCAGTTTTTTGCTCATCAAAGAGTGCCGCTCGTGTTGCCTAAAGAAAAAATAGCGGGCTATTCTAAACCCGAAACGCGGCTGTGGCTAGTTGATGTACAGGCAAACTCCCATCATAACGCGGTATTACGGCTTTTCTGGCGGTCACTCTGGCTGCTGGCCCGTGAGATAACCGTTTCATCAGATTGAGCAAACTGGCGTTGTTGCTGCTCAACTTGTTGCTCCAGAGCTTCGTTGGACTGACGCAAAATGTCCTGACGCAAGTCGGCGGCAATCTCCAACTGTGTATGAGTCACCATGGGCAGCTTGGGGGCGTAGACGTTGAGGGCGTAGTCCACTCGAGTGACGGACTCGGTGGCTGCGAAGGCGGCGGTCGGGGCCAGCAGGGTAATCAACAGGGCAGCGGCAACGTTCATGGTACACCTCTTTTGTTTTTGGTGATGACTTAACCAGTGGATGAGCTAAGTCTAGGTGGCTTTGAGCGTTCGCCAGCGGGGCTGTGTAAGCGAGTGTGTGAAAAGCGGCTCAAACACATATTCGGTTACAGCCGGTAAGATTTGGTCATGATATTATTGGCCTAATTCAGTTTCTGATTCGGGGAAGAAAGATGCGGCAAGTGGATATTCTGATCGCCGGTGGGGGCATGGTCGGTGCGGCCAGTGCCCTGGCGCTGGCGAACCTGGGATTGACGGTATTGGTGTTTGAAGCCCAGGCCCCTGAGGAGTTTGATGAAGCCCAGCCCCTGGATCTGCGGGTCAGTGCCATCAGCCAAGCGTCCGAACGCTTGCTGAGAGAGCTCGATGGCTGGCAGGGGGTGGAGTCGATGCGCAGCGCGCCTTACCGCACCCTCGAGACCTGGGAATGGCAAGGGGCCAATATCGTGTTTGACGCTGCTGAACTGCAGTTGTCACACCTGGGGCACATCGTTGAGAACCGAATCTTACAGCTGTCGCTGTGGCAGACGCTGCGGCGCCATCCGCGCATCGAACTGATGACCGGCGCCCGGCCCCAACGCTACTGGCAGGATCAGCAGGGCGCGTACGCCGAGCTCGATGGTCAGTTTTATCAGGGACGACTGCTGCTGGGGTGCGATGGCGCTCAGTCTCAGGTGCGTCAGCAGGCAGGCATTGGGGTCAGCGGCTGGCAATATCGGCAGCACTGTCTGGCCATCAATATTCGTACCGAGGCGCCACAGCAAAGCGGCACTTGGCAGGAGTTTACTCCTAGCGGCCCCAGGGCATTGTTGCCCTTGTCCGGCCGGCATGCCTCCCTGGTCTGGTATGACTCACCACAGCGTATTGCGTCGTTGAAGCGGTTGCCATTGCCGGAGCTGAAGCGGGCGATAGTCGCAGCCTTTCCCGAGCGGTTGGGGGAGTTTGAGATTGAGCGTTTTGCCAGTTTCCCTCTGACCCGCCAACACGCCAAACAGTATTACAAAGATCGGGTGGTGCTGCTTGGGGATGCGGCTCACACCATTAATCCCCTGGCGGGGCAGGGCGTCAACCTGGGCTTTAAGGATGTGGCCATGCTGGCGGAAGTGCTGGCGGATGCCCTGCAACGGGGCGAGTCACTGCACAGCAGCAAGGTACTGGGCCGGTATCAGCGGTTCCGACGTCCGGATAACCTGGCGATGCAATCTGCCATGGATGCCTTTTACTTGATGTTCAGCAATGATCACATGCCACTGAAGGTGCTGCGCAACCTGGGGCTGACCTTGGCTCAGAATTCGGGCCCCATCAAAAATCAGGTTATGAAATACGCGATGGGTCTCTAGCGTGAGCAGTGCCATTCGTCGTTGGTGGTTCAATGGCCACGTCAACCTGGCGTTGCGGGTCAGCCTGGCTATGGCCGCCTGGTTGGCGATGGCCTGGTGTCTGGATTGGTTTCAACTTGGTTTATTGTCATTGCTGGCGATTCCGGCGGTGTTTATCTCCGGCATCGACCAACCCAGTGCTCACTGGGTGCATCGGCTGAGCTGGTCGATTCCGTTGCTTGGGGGCTCGGCGCTGGTGTTTGGCTGCATCGGCTTGTATTGGCCCGTGGGCCTGATTCCAGCGCTGTTTGTGGGGGGCGTGCTGTTTGGCTCCCTGGCGGCCTGGGATGAATTGTCCGGAAGATTGGGGTTGGCGGCGCTGGTGCTGGCGGCCATGGCCCAGGTGCCGGTGGGTATTGAGCCGCCGTGGCTGTTTGCCCTGGCGGTAATGATTAACTGCGTGTGGGTGGTGCTGTTCTCCGACCTGTGGTTCCGGCTGCAGGGCGATTATCCACTGCGCCAGGCGCTGGCCCTGAGTTACCGGCGGCTGGCGGTGATTCTGGCCAGTCGGGTGAAGTGGATTGAAGACCCTATGCTGGGGGAGCGATTTGATCTGCCGTTGGCGGAGCAGTTGGCACTGGTGCGCCGATATGTGGGGGTGTCCAAATCCAGAAATCGACTCAATCCCGAGCTGCATCAGGCGTTTATGGCGGCAGTCGATCTGCAGGAAAGGCTGCAGGCGATTCCCAACCCAGAGCTTAGCCGGCAGCTGTTTAACGTCGAAGATGTGCTGCCCAGCTACCGGTTGTGGGTGGCGGTAACCAGCAAGCGTCTGCGACACATCGCCGATGGCCTGATGACGCTGCAGCCGCTGCAGGCCGACGAGCGTCTGGAGGCGGCCGAAGCGGCGTTGGTGGCAGCCTTGAAGCCGCTGCAGCAACACCAGTTCAGCCAGCTAGCGCCCTACTTCATTTCCAATGTTCAGCGCATCAGTCGACTGGCGCAGCGGGTAGCGCCGCTGTACCAACGGAAAATGTTTGCTCCGGATGATCGGCCGGATTATTGGCGCCAGTGGCGGCTTCATTTTCGTTGGCGGTCGCCGGTGTTTCGCGGCGCGGTGCGCCAGGGAATCTTGTTGGCCGTAACCATGGCTATCGTGCAGTGGTGGCAATGGGATAAGGGCTATTGGGCCCTGCTCAGCGTGCTGCTGGTAGTGCGAGGTGGCATTGTGGATACCCGTCGCCGGGCCTGGCAACGGATTTGGGGCACACTGGTGGGGCTGGCGGTGGCGGCGCTGCTGATTGTGGCCGGCATCTCCGGTAATGCGGCGTTGTTGCTGGGGTTACTGCTGGTGCCGCCGACCCTGTCGTTGATTCCGGTGCATCACGGCTACTCCTGCACGCTGGGGACCGTCATCCTGATCATGGTGTTTGAGTACATCGGTGCCCAGGGGATGGCGGTGATGCCTCTGAGGTTATTGGAAACCGTGATGGGCTGTTCGCTGGTGTTGCTGGGGTATCGCTATCTGTGGCCGCAGTGGCAGGGTGGTCGTCAGGCCCAACTGCGGCAGCAAGCCGTGGGGCAACTCAATGGGTATTTGAAACTGGTGCTGGATGCCTTCAGTGGCCGAGACGTGACCCCGGTGTCCCTGGCCCGGGCTCGGCGCTTTACCTATGAACTGGGGGTGGCTCTGACCAGCAGCTTTGAGCAGATGCAGCAGGAGCCCAATTACAGTCGTCACCGTGACAGTGCCGAGTTGATTCGAATCTACAAGCAGACTCAATCGCACCTGAATGCACTGGCGCCTGCTGCGCGTCGAGGCCGGCACCTGCCTGCCGAACACTCTGCCTTGGTCAGACAAACACTCCTGGATGCCTCTGAGGCGGTATTAGGCGCGTTTTCCGGTAAGGGCGGAGACTGGTCTTCGGAGCTGGAAGCGAACCGGCAGGCGATGTACCGGCTGACTCAGGACAGTGAGGCCGATCGAGGCTCGTTCATTTTGTATCAACTGAATCTCATCGGTGAGCGTTACCAGCAGTTGTATGCCATTGCCGGTGCGCCGGCTCCGGATAAACCGTCGCGGCGGTGACACAGCCAGGGTCAGCGATGCTGGCCCTTTCTTATTCCGGCCTCGTTGATACGGCTATCAGCATTAAAGGCCAGCCAGCTCTCAAGTATGAATCCAGGCAGAACGTGTCGTGAAACAAAAACCAGTACAAGGCGGATGGTTTGAAAGATGGCTGGGCAGTAGATGGTGTTGGCCTTGGCGCCAACGCTCTCTTCATCGGGATGATATTGGATAGGGGAGGGGCGTTGACGCCCTTCGATTTGGACGTAGAACCACTATGCCTGCAACCGATCTCCTTGATTGGTAGCCGTCATCCTCGGCCAACCTGCCACCACCAAAGGTCAATACGCCCTTGGATTCGCGAACCTGGGGTAGATGCCGTGAATCAAAAAACCAGCACAAGGCTGGTTCTTTGAAAGATGGCTGGGCTACCGGGTTTGGACCTGGGAGCGGACGCCGGGATCAAAAAAAACCAGCACAAGGCTGGTTCTTTGAAAGATGGCTGGGCAGTAGGCCGTGTTGGCCTTTGGTGATGTCCTTTGCGCCAACGCTTTCTTAATCGGGGTGACATTGGATAATTGGGGGGGGGGGCGTTGACGCCCTTCGGGGCCGGACTGACGGCTACCACTCTGCGTCCTTCGATTTGGACGTAGAACCACTATGCCTGCAACCGAACTCCTTGATTGGTAGCCGTCACCCTCGGCCAAATTTCCTCCCCCAAAGGTCAACACGCCCTTGGATTCGAACCTGGGAGCGGACGCCGGGATCAAAAAAACCAGCACAAGGCTGGTTCTTTGAAAGATGGCTGGGCTACCAGGATTCGCGAACCTGGGAGCAGACGCCGGGATCAAAAAAGCCTGCTCGAAAGCAGGCTTTTTCTTTATATGGCTGGGCTACCAGGATTCGAACCTGGGAATGGCGGGATCAAAACCCGCTGCCTTACCGCTTGGCGATAGCCCAACAAATTGTCGTTGCCGTTGGCAACAGCCTCGTTTTACCACGAAGCCTCTTTAAAATGGCTGGGCTACCAGGATTCGAACCTGGGAATGGCGGGATCAAAACCCGCTGCCTTACCGCTTGGCGATAGCCCAACAAATTAAATGGTGCGGGAGGAGAGACTTGAACTCTCACACCTTGCGATACTAGAACCTAAATCTAGCGCGTCTACCAATTCCGCCACTCCCGCACAGGAGTTGTTTGCCGATGAAGACCTGATGGTAGAACCCAAAGGTCGATGTGTCTTCATCATTGCAATAATGGTAGCTACGGCGGGACTTGAACCTGCGACCCCAGCATTATGAGTGCTGTGCTCTAACCAGCTGAGCTACGTAGCCACTAAAAGTGGTTTGAAACCGAAGTTTCTGTGAATGTCGCACTTTTTGAGTGCAGCATTCAAAAATATGGCTGGGCTACCAGGATTCGAACCTGGGAATGGCGGGATCAAAACCCGCTGCCTTACCGCTTGGCGATAGCCCAACAGAGCAACAAAACGTCTTTCTTTAACAAACGTGGTTTCTATGGCGCATTGCTGCGCTGAATACCACCTTAAAAAAAGGATGGTAGCTACGGCGGGACTTGAACCTGCGACCCCAGCATTATGAGTGCTGTGCTCTAACCAGCTGAGCTACGTAGCCATCGTTTTGTTTTCTCTCCCCGTCTTGGGAAGCGGGGCGTATTATGCGTAGAACCGAAGATTGGGTCAACCGCTTTTTTTCAGGGAATTCTTGTTTGGTGAGTCGTTCGGCTGCAAATTGAACGATTCGATTCCCCTGTGGCCAGCCGGTGACGGTTGCCTGACCAATGGCGGCGGTAAAGACGCTGAAAATTGTAGACGAGTTTCGTTCGAGCGGGCAAAAAATACCCCGGCATTAAGCCGGGGTGAGAGAGTCGATTAGACGTTGAAGCGGAAGTGAATCACGTCGCCGTCTTTGACGACGTAATCTTTGCCTTCCAGTCGCCATTTGCCGGCATCTTTGGCGCCGGACTCACCTTGATTGGCAATGTAGTCGTCGTAACCGATCACCTCGGCACGAATAAAGCCTTTTTCGAAATCGGTGTGAATCTTACCGGCAGATTGCGGTGCGGTGGCGCCCACGGGGATGGTCCAGGCACGAACCTCTTTGACACCGGCGGTGAAGTAAGTTTGCAGTGTCAGCAGGCTGTAGCCGCCACGAATCACTCGGTTCAGGCCGGGCTCTTCGATGCCCAGGTCGGCCATGAACTCGTCTCGCTCGTCGTCGTCCAGCTCGGCAATCTCGGCTTCGATTTCGGCGCAAACCGGCACGACGATGGCGTTTTCGCTGGCAGCAATCTCCCGAACCTTGTCCAGGTAAGGGTTGTTTTCAAAGCCATCGTCATTGACGTTGGCGATGTACATGGTGGGCTTCAGAGTCAGCAGGCCCATGTAGTCGATGGCCTTGGCTTCGTTCTCGTCCAGCTCCACCGAGCGAGCCATGCCGCCCTCTTCCAGTACCGGCTGCAGTTTTTCCAGCACGGTAATTTCAAATTTGGCGTCTTTGTCGCCGCCTTTGGCGCGCTTGCCCAAGCGCAGCAGGGCACGTTCTACCGCTTCCAGGTCCGCCAGGGCCAGTTCGGTGTTGATCACTTCGATGTCGTCGGCGGGATTCACGCCGCCGGCAACGTGAACGATGTTGTCGTTTTCAAAGCAGCGCACCACATGGCCGATGGCATCGGTCTCACGGATGTTGGCCAGGAACTTGTTGCCCAATCCTTCACCGGAGGCGGCGCCTTTTACCAGTCCGGCAATGTCCACAAACTCCATGGTAGTTGGCAGGATCCGCTCTGGATTAACGATGGCAGCCAGGGCGTCCAGGCGCTCATCTGGCACCGGAACCACACCGGTGTTTGGCTCGATGGTGCAGAACGGAAAGTTGGCTGCTTCGATGCCCGCTTTGGTCAGTGCATTGAAAAGGGTGGACTTGCCTACGTTAGGCAGGCCGACGATACCGCATTTAAAACCCATGGTAAGAAAACCTTTCTGTTAACGCTCAGGCCGGCTCGGCCTTGAAAGTGTGGAGACGATTCATTGCTTTGGTGATGCCGTCTTTCAGCAGAACATCGATGCAGCGTGAGGCTTCATCGATGGCGTCATCCATGGCGCGTTGCTCATTTTCCTGAGCCTTGCCCAGGACGTAACCGCTCACCCGGTTTCTGTCCCCCGGATGGCCGATGCCGATCCGAAGGCGATAGAATTCTTTGTTGTTGCCCAATTTGCTGATGGTGTCCTTGAGGCCGTTATGGCCGCCATGGCCGCCGCCTTTCTTAAAGCGGGCCACCCCGGGAGGCAAGTCCAATTCGTCGTGGACCACCAGAATCTGCTCCGGCTCCAGGCCGTAGAAATTGGCCATGGCAGCAATGGCTTTGCCGGACAGATTCATAAAGGTGGTGGGCACCAGCAGGCGCAGATCACTGCCGCCCTGCTGAATTCGGCCGGTGAGGCCGAAAAACTTACTTTCGCTTTTGAGGGACACATTGTGCATGCGTGCCAGCTCTTCCACCAGCCAGGCACCCGCATTGTGGCGGGTACGGCTGTACTCGGGGCCGGGATTCGCCAGGCCCACAATCAGTCGGATGGTGTTACTCACTGTCTTCTTGACTCTCGCCTTGTTCGTCGCTGTCCTCTTCACCACCCCGTGGTGGTTGAATGGTGACAACGGATACGTTGTGGTCTTCACCTTTCGCCAGGGTGACCGACTCGACACCGGCAGGCAGTGTTATGTCGCTCAGGTGAAGGGTGTCACCGGTGCCCAGGTGCTGCGTGTCGATCTCGATGTACTCGGGCAGATCGGCAGGCAGGCTGCGCAGTTCTAGTTCGGTCAGATGGTGACTGACGCTTCCGCCGGCTTTAACACCAGCGGCGATCTCTTCATTTATGAAGTGGATCGGTACCATGGCGGTGATCGGCTCGTTGCGGTTAATACGCATCAAGTCGATGTGCATCACCTTCGGTTTGTAGGGGTGACGCTGCAGTGCCTTAACGATCACCGGTACGCTTTTGCCATCCAGCTTCAGGTTGATGACCTGGCTGTAAAACGATTCCTGCTCTTGCGCTTTCATCAGCTGGTTATGGGGCAGCGTAATGGAAACGTTCTCTTCTTTACCGCCGTAGACAATGCCCGGGACTTCGCCCTGATGGCGTAAGCGACGGCTGGCTCCGGTGCCATGATGAGCGCGCAGTTGTGCATCTAACGTTAATTCAGACATGGTTCTCTCCTTGAGGATCTGCCGCTTCGCGGCAAGATGAATGACTATATCCTTTAGTCAAAGGCAGCGCAGTTTACCACTTTGCGGGCAAACTTCTCAATTCGGGGTTTGCCGGGATGGCTTGGAGCAGCTGCAGCCTGCTTTCAGGTTCGGGGAAAGTCGGTAGGCATGGAATAAAAAAAACCGAGCTCTGAAGTGCAGAGCTCGGATTGGATTGTGACCAATTCCCCGGCGGATTAGGCTAGGCCGGAAGGGCGTCCTAGCCTGGTGGTCGCCGGGCAGGCCGAATGGTTATTCCGCAGGGGCTGCGCCACAACCGCCGGTGTAACCGCCGTCGTTGTTGATGTACTCAACTTCGCCTTGAGGCTCGTAGTCGACCCAGCTCAGCGGGGAGTTGGTTTGGATATAGCTTTTCAGAATATCGGCGTCCACCAGACCGGTGTTGATCACGTCGATCTTAGGATAACCGTCACCGCCAGCAGCACTGAAGTTTGGAATGGAGAAGGTGTACTCTTTGCTGGCATCGAAGTCTTCACCGTTGATCTTGTCGATCTCTACCGTCTTCTCACCGCAGTTTACCGTCATCTCGATGTTGCTGAAGTGAGCGTAGCCGCCGTTCTTACCGGCACCTTCGATGGTGGCCAGTGATGCTAGGTAGGAGGTCAGTTCGCTGCCCTTCATGGCGCCCCGAGCGACCACGTTGCCAAACGGCTGAACGGTCAGCACGTGACGGTAACTGATGTCACCGGCTGCGATGTCGGCGCGGATACCGCCGCCATTCATGATGCCAAAATCAGCAGTGATTTGTGGGTGGGTGCGCTGGGCGGAGATCAGCAGTTGACCGATGGCTGCCTGGCGGGCGCGAACCACGTTACGGTCGCCGCCAACAAAGGTTTGATCGGTAGAGCCGATAACGACGTCCAGTTTCGCTTGCCCCTCTTCCTGGTAAGGTCTCAGAGTTTCTTTCACGAAGGCGTCAGGCTTGATCTCTTCTTCGACACGAATGATGTTGCCTTGGTCGTCTTTGGCCGGGCTGTAACCGTCATATACTGCCAGGTTTACTGGAACCAGTTTGTAGCTGGCCAGGTGCAGTTTGTCACCGTAGTACTCAAAGTCAGCACGGCCGACGTACTTGCCCCACTCGTGGGCTTGCATGATCCAGGTGCCGTTCTGTTGATCTGGCTTACAGTCGCTGCCAGGGGCAAAGTCGGCGTCGTAGCTGTTGCCGTCGGCGCTCATGCATACTGGGTTCTGAGAGTGACCGCCGATCACGGCTGCCAATTGACCCTCTTGCATGGCGCGGGCCAGGGCAACATCACCCGGAGCGTTAGACGCGTGGTCGCCGTTGGCGTAGTGGCCCATGTGGGTGGTGGCGAACACCAGATCGGCGCTCTTGTTCGCTTCAATCTCGGCAATGACTTTCTTCAGCTCGTCTTGAGGCTTAGTGAAGGTCAGTTCGGAGATGAACTCTGGGTTACCAATCTTAACGGTATCTTCGGTGGTCAGACCGACAACGGCGATACGCAGCTCACCCAGAGTAAAGATTTTGTACGGTTGGAAGTAGCGGGTGCCGTCGGCCTTGTAGATGTTGGCTGCCAGCATCGGGAAGTCAGCCCAATCGCGCTGATTTTCAAGAACGTCCAGAGGGTTATCAAATTCGTGGTTGCCCACGGCCATGGCATCGTAACCGATCATGTTCATGCCGATGAAATCGGGCTTGGCGTCCTGCAGGTCGGACTCAGGCACACCGGTGTTGATGTCGCCGCCGGACAGCAGCAGGGAGTAACCGCCATCTCTTTCCACTTCGTCACGGATCTGGTCAACCAGGGTCTTACGGGCTGCCATGCCGTATTCGCCGTAGCCATTTTCCCAGAAGCGACCGTGGTTATCGTTGGTATGCAGAATTGTAAATTTGGTGCAGTTGTCGGCACCGCAGACTTCCGGTGCTGGTGTGTTGTTGTCGTCGTCGGAACAGGCAGTCAGTGCAGCGAGCAGCGAGACCGCAATTAAGGATTTTTGAAGTTTCATCATACTGGATACTCGTTGATTTATTTTATAGATTTTGAGCCGACCTTGGCTGGTGGGAAGGTATCACTAAAGGGGGGGCGGTTCAGGTGATCCAGATCACACTGGCGAGAATTCAGAAACGCTAAAGTAACATTAATAAAATGTGAAAAAACTTCATTGCGGTAAGTGAGGTGAATTCATTTTCGACTGGGTTGAATAACTACCCGCGACAAGCGGTAATTGAATCATATTTTCGTGCTTTTAATAAAAAAGGCGTTCTTTTCAGAACGCCTTTTTGTTCAGCCTACCTTCGCCTTTCAGAGGCGATGGATTAGTGCTCGAACATCGCAGAGATGGACTCTTCGTTGCTGACCCGGCGAATCGCTTCGGCCATGACCGAAGACATGGTCAGTTGGCTGACCTTGCCGGTGGCTTTCATGGCATCGCTTAGAGGCACGGTGTCGGTTACGATCACTTCGTCAATTACGGACTCGGCGATGTTTTTCGGCGCGTTGCCGGAGAACACCGGATGAGTCGCGTAGGCGAAGACGCGGCGGGCGCCCCGCTCTTTCAGCGCTTCGGCGGCTTTACACAGAGTGCCACCGGTATCGATCATGTCATCGACGATGATGCAGTCGCGATCCTGAACGTCACCAATGATGTGCATCACCTGAGACACGTTGGCACGGGGGCGACGCTTGTCGATGATGGCCAGATCGCTGTCGTCCAGCAGTTTGGCAACGGCGCGGGCACGAACAACACCACCGATATCCGGGGATACCACTACCGGGTTGTCCAGGGCTTTGGCGCGCATGTCTTCCAGCAGAACCGGGCTGCCGAACACGTTGTCTACCGGTACATCGAAGAACCCTTGAATCTGCTCAGCGTGCAGATCACAGGTCAGAACTCGGTCTACACCAACACTGGACAGGAAGTCGGCAACCACTTTGGCGGTGATTGGCACACGGGCGGAGCGCACACGGCGATCCTGACGGGCGTAGCCGAAGTAGGGGATTACGGCAGTAATACGACCAGCAGAGGCACGGCGCAGGGCGTCTACCATAACCACCAGTTCCATCAGGTTGTCGTTGGTTGGGGCACAGGTAGATTGAATGATAAAGACATCGGCTCCACGAACGTTCTCGTTGATCTGAACGCTGATTTCGCCATCGGAGAAGCGACCTACGTCGGCATCACCCAGGGAGCAATACAGACGGTTGGCGATACGGCTGGCCAGTTCCGGTGTGGCGTTGCCGGCAAAAAGCTTGATGTCGGGCACAGTATTAACCTCAGGCTAGGCTTATTTTAATTTGTTTGGGAGGCGCGCAGCGCTACTCCAGTTTAGGGCTGCAAAGCTCGATCGAGCAGGGGTGAACGATTGCAGCCTCGAGCAACGAATCCTCGCCACTCATCGGGCAGATCGGCGAGCGCAACCAAGGCTTCTTCCTGAGAGGAAAAAGTACCAAAAATGCAACTACCGGTGCCGGTCATTTGAGACGGCGCGTATTGTATCAACCAGCCCAAGGCGTTTGCAACTTGGCCGTAACGTTGAATGACGGCGCCAACGCAATCGTTGTGCCATTGACTGGGTCTGAGTTCCGGCTGAGCCAGCTTGGGGCTATTACGAGTCAGCTCCGGAGCCTGGAAGATCTCGGCGGTGGACACGGCCACATTGGGCGCCACTACCAGATACCAGGGCTGAGCGATCTCCACCGGCCGCAGAATCTCCCCTACGCCATCGGCGACGGCGGCCAGACCCCGGACAAACACCGGCACATCGGCGCCCAGGCTCAGTCCCAGTTCGGCCAGTTGATCTTCACCGAGGTTCAACTGCCATAATCGGTTCAGGGCCACCAGGGTCGTTGCCGCGTTGGAGGAGCCGCCACCCAGGCCTCCGCCCATGGGCAGCACCTTCTCCAGTTCGATGTCGACGCCCAGGGAGCAGTCGCAGTGACTCTGCAGCAGGCGCGCGGCCCGGACGATGAGGTTGTCGTCGTTGGCGACACCGTCGATGGCCGGGCTCAGGGTAATGTCGGCGTCCTGTCGAACGGTGAAGTGCAGCTGATCGCAGTGGTCGACGAATTGAAACAACGACTGCAACTCGTGATAACCGTCCTGACGGCGGCCGTTGATATGCAAAAACAGGTTCAGTTTGGCGGGGGCGGGCCAGTTACGGCTGGATGTTGGCATTACCTAGGGGACTCCGGTTGCCAGTCAGAAAGGGCCAATTTTAACCGTTTGTTACCTTGGCGCAAGCTGACCATTCTGGGGATTCGGTAGCCGTCGATCTGCTGCCAGCCCTGGTAGCTCATCTGCCACTGGGCTTCGCCGGGGGCCAGCGACAGGGTTACGGTGGCCGGCCAGCCCTGTTCATCCATGGTGACCAGGGCCCCTTCCGGGGTGTGCTGGCCGAGAATCCAGCCGGACAATTCGGTCAGAGGGACCGACCAGCCGGTGAGGCGGGCGATCAATTCGCTGGCGCTGCTGCCGGTGTAGGTCTGGTCATCGAAGGTGACGGTGGCGCCTTGGGCATCGGCATTCAGTAACAACAGGGTTGAGCCAAACAGGTTGGTCAGTCTAAGATCGTCCTGTTTATTGTGGTGCTGCCAGTGCAAGTTCACAGACAGACGCTCATCAGGCTGTATAATGGCGAGCTTACCTTTGAGTTGCCAACTGGTTAATTCTGAAGGGGAAGCTGAGTCTTTCGAGGCGTGAGGCGCCACTGCGCAGCCTGACAACCACAGTAAAATGAATAGAATAGAATAAAGTTGAGTTTGGCCTTTAAGCATAAATTACCTGTTTTGTGCACTGCACCACAATCAGCAACATAACCATTGTTTAGAGTCTTCAACCTGTTTTCAGGTTGCGTGTTTGCGCATAGAATTGCCCAAGTCTCGACCCAAGTTCAATTTTCGGGGTGAAGCTGGAGAGCCATGACGTTAGTAGCAATTGGGATCAATCACAAGACCGCCAGTGTTTCTTTGCGGGAGAAACTGGCTTTTGGACCGGATATCCTTGCCGATGCGCTGAACAGCGTCGCCAAGGTAACCCCTACCGGTGAGGCCGTGATCCTGTCCACCTGTAACCGTACTGAACTCTATGTGAACCGTGCTGAAAGTGAAGCTCTGGTTCAGTGGCTGGTTGAGTACCACAATCTGCCGGAGCAGGAGGTTCGTGAAAGTCTGTACCTGCATGAGAATCAGGCGGCGGTCAAACACCTGTTGCGGGTGTCTGCCGGGCTGGACTCTCTGGTGCTGGGTGAACCCCAGATCCTGGGACAGATTAAGCAGGCCTTTGGCAATGCCCAGCAGCATGGCACCGTATCCCATACCCTGGATCGCATGTTCCAACACACCTTTAAGGTGGCGAAAAAGATTCGTACCGAAACGGAGATTGGCTCGTCGGCGGTCTCGGTGGCCTTTGCGGCCGTTAACCTGGCCAAGCACATTTTTGACAACCTGGGTGATTCCAATGTGTTGCTGGTGGGGGCAGGGGAAACCATCGAGTTGGTGGCCCGTCACCTGAGAGAAGCCGGTGTGACCAAGATGACCGTGGCTAACCGTACCGTCAGCCGTGCCGAAGGCATGGCCGAGGAGTTTGGGGCCAAGGTGGTGACTCTGCCGCAGATCCCAGAGTGCCTGCCTGATGCGGACATTGTGATCTCCTCCACCGCCTCGCCGCTGCCGATCCTCGGTAAAGGGATGGTGGAAAATGCCCTCAAGGCCCGTCGTCAGCAACCGATGTTGCTGGTGGACATCGCGGTGCCACGGGACATTGAAGCCGAAGTGGGTGAGTTGGAAAACGCCTACCTGTATACCGTCGATGATCTTCAGGGCATCGTGCAGAAGAACATGGAGTCTCGTCTGGAGGCCGCCGAACAGGCTGAGCAGATTGCCTCGGAGCAATCCGCCGAGTTCATGGACTGGCTGCGCAGTCTCGACACCATCGATACCCTGAAGCAGTACCGTGACCAGAGTCTGGCGACCAAGCAGGAGATGCTTGAAAAGGCGATGGCTAAGCTGCAATCCGGTGCCAATGCCGAGTCGGTATTGAACGAATTGGCCAACAAACTGACCAACCGTCTTATCCACGCTCCGACCCAGGCGCTGTCTCAGGCGGCCCGTGCCGGTGATCTGAATTCAATAGACCTCTTGCGTAAGGCCCTCGCCATCAACGACAATTAGCCCCAGCGTTTTTTGTCTAAGATGAAATCATGAAGCCTTCCGTATATGCAAAACTAGAGGGCTTGCTCGAACGTTATGAAGAAGTTCAGGCGTTAATGAGCGAGCCCGATGTGATCTCCGATCAAGATCGATTCCGATCCCTGTCAAAAGAATACTCCCAGCTGGAAGAGGTCGTAAAAGCGTTTCGCCGCTATCAGCAAGCCGGAGAAGATATCGACACCGCCCGCGAGATGCTCAGCGATCCCGACATGAAGGAGATGGCCGAGGAGGAGCTGAAAGAGGCTCAGACCGTGGTGGCGGAACTCGAGGATGAGCTGCAGATTCTGCTGTTGCCCCGGGACCCCAAAGACGATCACAACGCCTTTATCGAGATTCGAGCCGGTGCCGGCGGCGATGAAGCGGCGATTTTTGCCGGTGATCTGTTCCGTATGTACAGTCGTTTTGCCGAAACCAAAGGCTGGCGCATCGAACTGATGTCAGCCACCGACGGGGAGCATGGCGGCTTCTCCAAGGTGATTGCCAAGTTGTCCGGCGACGGTGCCTACGGGGTGATGAAGTTTGAAAGTGGCGGTCACCGGGTTCAGCGGGTGCCGGCCACCGAATCTCAGGGGCGGATTCACACCTCCGCCTGTACCGTGATCGTGATGCCTGAACTGCCGGAAGCGGAGATCATCGAGATTAATCCGGCGGATCTGAAAGTGGATACTTTCCGCGCTTCTGGTGCTGGTGGTCAGCACGTCAACAAAACCGATTCTGCCATCCGCATTACTCACCTGCCCACCGGGGTGGTGGTGGAGTGCCAGGATGAGCGCTCGCAACACAAAAACCGGGCCCGGGCGATGGCGATTCTGTCGGCCCGCCTGCAGGCGGCCGAAGATGAAAAGCGTCGCGCCGAGGAGCAAAGTTCCCGTCGCAACCTGATGGCTTCCGGGGATCGTTCCGAGCGAATTCGTACCTACAACTATCCTCAGGGGCGAGTGTCTGATCATCGCATCAACCTGACCCTGTATCGCCTGGCGGAGGTGATGGAAGGGGACTTGGATGCGTTGTCGCAACCGATTCTTCACGAATACCAGGCCGACATGCTGGCCGCCCTGGCGGAAGACTAAGATGCGTATCGATGCGGGGCTGGCGGCTGCTTATGACCGCCTGGAGGGCGTCAGTGACACGCCGCAGTTGGATGCTCAACTGCTGTTGTGTCACCTGCTGCAAAAACCGCGCAGTTTTCTGTATACCTGGCCGGACAAAACGCTGACCGACGCGCAGTGGCGTCAGTTTGAGGCACTGCTCCAGCGGCGTTCCACCGGAGAGCCGGTGGCGCACCTGATCGGTGTGCGTGAGTTCTGGTCCCTGCCCTTGGCCGTCAATCCCAGCACCCTGATCCCCAGACCGGATACCGAATCGCTGGTGGAGTATGTGTTGTCGTTGCCACTGGCCGACGAGGCCAAAGTGGTGGATTTGGGCACCGGAACCGGCGCCATTGCGTTGGCGCTGGCATCGGAACGGCCTAAGTGGCAGTTGCATGCGGTGGACCGCATGGCGGACGCGGTGGCCTTGGCCCGCCATAACCGAGATGCCCTCGGTTTAACGGTGGAGATCGCGCAAAGCAATTGGTACGACGCCCTGCAGGGACAGCAGTTCGATGTGATTGTGTCTAACCCCCCTTATATTGAGCCGGATGACCCTCATCTGAGCCAAGGGGATGTGCGTTTTGAACCCCTGTCGGCCTTGGTGGCGGCAGAGGATGGATTGGCCGACATTATTCACATTGTTGAAAATGGTCGTCTTTTCCTCAATGATGGCGGCACGGTGATCCTGGAACACGGGTATCGCCAAGGTCAGGCAGTACGAGAGATTTTCACCCGTTTTGGGTACCAAGAGGTTGGCACCGGCCAGGATTTGGCCGGTCGCGATCGTTACAGTTTTGGCCGTTGGAACGCGGCCTGAAAGGAGAATTAATGGACATTCTTTACCCGGGAGTCAAACACTTCCACATGCTGACCATTCTGCTCAGCGTCAGCCTGCTGACGGTGCGCTTTTTCTGGAGCATGACCGGTTCAGGCATGCTGCAGCGCAAGTGGGTGAAGATCACTCCCCACGCGGTGGATACGCTGCTATTGCTGTCCGGGGCCAGCCTCTGTTTCCTGATTCAGCAGTTTCCCGGTAGCAGCCCGTGGCTGACCGAAAAGCTGCTGAGCCTGGTGGCGTACATCCTGCTGGGTGTTTTTGCCATGAAGAGCCAGGGTAAGTTGCTTAAAGTTCTCGCTTTTCTCGGCGCGTTGGGCTGGCTGGGGATGATCGCCAAGGTGGCGATGAGCAAGACCCCGATCCTGATGAGTTAACTGGAGACACAACCTGAAAGGCACAAACGCCCTTTGGGGCCAGGGACACACGATGGCGCCGATGGCGCCATCGCAATAAAAGAAGCCGGCTGAGACTGGCGATAATAACAAAGAGGAAGTTATGCAACAGGTTATGTTTACCAACCCGGCCACGGTGCTGGGTATTTTGATGTTGGTGCTGGGGGCGGTGTTCTACACCCACCAGAGCCACCACCCGTTTTGGCGCAAGTTCTATTCCGTGGTTCCGGCGCTGTTGCTGTGTTATTTCATCCCGTCGCTGCTCAACAGCTTCGAGGTGATCGACGGCTCGGACAACACCTTGTACTACGTGGCGTCGCGCTACCTGCTGCCAGCCAGTTTGGTGCTGCTGACCCTGAAGCTGGACTTGCGTGCCATTGCCCGATTGGGTCCCAAGGCGATCATCATGTTCTTCACCGGCACCCTGGGCATCGTTATCGGTGCGCCCATCGCTCTGCTGGTGACCTCGGCGATGTTCCCGGATCTGCTGGGCGGCCATGGCCCGGATGCCGTTTGGCGTGGCATGACCACGGTGGCCGGAAGTTGGATTGGCGGTGGCGCCAACCAGACCGCCATGAAAGAGATCTACGGCGTCGGTGACACCATCTTCTCGGCGATGATCGCCGTCGACGTGATTGTCGCCAACCTGTGGATGGCGGTGCTGTTGTTTATGGCCGGGCGGGCCAAGCGCATCGATGCCGCCAACGGTGCCGATGCCACTGCCATCGAGGCTCTGAAACAGAAGATGTCTCATTGGGAGGCGAATCACGCCCGCATTCCCCACCTGAATGACCTGATGTTTTTCTGTGCCATCGCCTTCGGGGTCACCGGGCTGGCGCATTTTGGTGCCGATGTGCTGGCGCCCTATTTTGCCGATAATTATCCGGAGCTGCAGCGTTACAGCCTGCACTCCAAGTTTTTCTGGTTGATCGTGATCGCCACCACCGTCGGCATTGCTCTGTCCATGACCCGGGCGGCCAAGCTGGAGGAGGCGGGGGCGTCGAAAATCGGGTCGGCCTTTATCTATGTGTTGGTGGCCACCATCGGCATGCACATGGACATTCGGGCCATCATTGAGTCGCCGGTTTACTTCCTGTTAGGTGGCGTCTGGATGCTGGTGCACGCCAGCCTGATGCTATTGATGGCGAAGTTGATTAAGGCGCCGCTGTTTTACATGGCCGTGGGCAGCCAGGCCAACGTCGGCGGCGCCGCCAGCGCGCCGGTCGTGGCCAGTGCCTTCCACCCCAGTCTGGCGCCGGTGGGCGTGCTACTGGCGGTTCTGGGCTACGCTGTGGGAACGTACATGGCGTGGTTCTGTGGTCAGATACTGCAAACATTGGCAGTGGGGTAAGCCCTCTGCCCGGACAAGTGAAGAGAGTAGCTATGCAACATCGCACTATTGAAGTCGGAAAGATTGAGGTCGCCAACGACAAGCCCTTTGTGCTGTTTGGTGGCATGAACGTGCTGGAGTCCCGGGACATGGCCATGCAGGTCGCCGAGCACTACGTGGAAGTGACCAGCAAGCTGGGCATCCCCTATGTGTTTAAGGCCTCGTTTGATAAGGCCAACCGCAGCTCCATTCACTCCTATCGCGGTCCGGGCATGGAGCAGGGGCTGAAAATCTTCGAGGAGATCAAAGCCCAGTTTCAGGTGCCGGTGATCACCGATGTTCATGAAATTGAACAGTGTCAGCCGGTGGCTGAAGTGGCTGACGTCATTCAATTGCCAGCATTCTTGGCTCGTCAGACCGATCTGGTCAAGGCGATGGCCGATACCGGTGCCATCATCAATGTGAAAAAGCCGCAGTTCCTGAGCCCGGGGCAGATGAAGAACATCGTGGAGAAGTTCAACGAGTGCGGCAATGACAAGCTGATTCTGTGCGAACGCGGCAGCAACTTTGGCTACGATAACCTGGTGGTGGACATGCTGGGGTTCCGCACCATGAAGGAGTGCAGCGGTGGTTTGCCGGTGATCTTCGATGTGACGCACTCACTGCAGTGCCGGGATCCTCTGGGGGCGGCTTCTGGTGGACGTCGTCATCAGACCGTGGAGTTGGCCAAAGCGGGCCTGGCTACCGGGCTGGCGGGGTTGTTCCTGGAAGCGCATCCGGATCCGGACTCGGCCAAGTGCGATGGCCCGAGTGCCTTACCGCTGGCGGTATTGGAACCCTTCCTGGCGCAGATGAAGGCATTGGATGACCTGATCAAGCATCAGCCGGATCTGGCCATCTCCTAACTGAGTGTCGCTCCTGCCGTCGTCGACGGCAGGACTTCTTCCTTGCGACGCCCGAGTTACTCGGTAATGGTGCTGTTTGGAGCCGGCTGAGTCGCCAGTTCCAGTGTCTCTCCTACATCCATGCTGGCTTGCTGACGCTGCATCTCTTGCATCTGTTGGTCCAGTCGCAACTCGATCTGCTGATGAATCTCAGCCACATCAAACTCGACGGCTTCAGGTTGTGCCAGTGGGTTGTGCATGGCAACGGCGACGACGGTTGGGATTAGCAGGCTTAAAGTAGTCATGTTCGGCCTCATTGTATGCCTAGGAAGAAGGTCTAAAGTCTGTTCGTTTTCGGGGTGAAAAATAGCCTTTCGGGATAGTGATAACAAACGATTTAATATAATATTCGGTATTAGAAAATCTTATCCTTTTACCCCGAGGAAACCCTATGTCCCGCCGTCTGCCTCCCCTCAACGCGGTTAAGGCATTTGAAGCCGCTGCCCGCAACCTGAGCTTTACTCGGGCTGCAGAAGAGTTATTTGTGACCCAGGCCGCAATCAGCCACCAGATTAAGGCGCTGGAGGAGTTTCTTGGATTAAAACTTTTCAGGCGCCGCAACCGCTCTTTGTTGCTGACGGAAGAGGGCCAGAGCTATTTTCTGGATATTAAGGATCTGTTTACTCAACTCAGTGATGCCACCGAGCGACTGCTGGCCCGAAGCGCCACCGGTTCGTTGACGGTGTCGCTGTCACCCAGCTTTGCCATTCAGTGGTTGGTGCCGCGTCTGGCCCGTTTTTCTGAACTTCACCCCGAGGTCGATGTGCGCATCAAAGCGGTGGATATGGATGAGGGATCCTTGTCTGACGACGTGGACATCGCCATCTATTACGGCCGGGGTAAGTGGCCTGGCCTGAGGGCAGATAAACTGCGGGCGGAGAGCATGGTACCGGTGTGTTCCCCCAAACTGTTGTCCGGTCCCAAGCCGCTGCGGGAGATCGCGGATCTGAATCAGCATACGCTGCTGCACGACATGTCCCGTCGCGATTGGAAGGCGTGGATGAAGCAAGCGGGGGTGGAGTTGACCAACGTAAACCAGGGACCGATCTTCAGCCATTCATCTCTGGTGCTGCAGGCCGCCATTCACGGCCACGGGGTGGCACTGGGGTACTCGGTGTTGGCTCGGCCGGAGATTGAAGCCGGCCGCCTGGTGTGTCCGTTTAACCAGGTGCTGACCAGTAAGAATGCTTACTACCTGGTGTGCCAGGAGGGGCAGTCAGACCTAGGTAAAATCAGTGCGTTTCGGGAGTGGATGGTGGAAACCTTCCGACAAGAGACTCAGGCAGACCCGATTCCCGCTCCGGAGTAAGAGGCACTATGATGATACGTCAAGACGGCAACCCCGATGCCCGCCACTACCTGTTGCTGGCTCATGGCAGTGGTGCCGGCATGGACCACCCCTTTATGGCGACCCTGGCTGAAGCGGTGGCGGGAGAGGACCTGTGCGTGATTCGTTATGAATTTCCCTATATGCAGACCATTCGGGCTACGCAAAAGCGCCGTCCTCCTGATAGAATGCCGCGCCTGCTGGAGGCGCTCGATGAGTGGGTGGCCCGTTACCGCCAGCCAGGGCGAGTGCTGGTGCTGGGGGGCAAGTCTCTCGGAGGTCGGGTGTCGGCCCAGTGGGCACTGGAGAACCCCATCGATGCCGTAGTGGCGCTGGGTTACCCGTTCCATCCGGTAGGCAAACCGGATCGCTGGCGGCTGGAGCCGGTGCAGCAGGCGCGGGTGCCGATGCTGATTTTGCAAGGAGAGCGGGATCCTTTCGGAAACCGTCAGGAGTTGTCCGAAGTGACGCTGTCGCCGACGGTGCGACTGAACTACCTGACCGATGGCGACCATGGCCTAAAGCCGAGAAAAGCCAGCGGAGTGACCGAGGCAGAGAATTTGAGCCGGGCGGCGCAGGCCTGCCGGCAGTTTATTTTGACGTTAGAGGCATAGAGATGCGGAAAATATTGATGGCGTGTGCCACCTTGGGCGGGTTGATCGCGACCGGACTCGGCGCCTACGGCGCCCACGGACTGGCAAAAGTGGCACCGCCGCACCTGGTGGAGAGCTTTAATACCGCGGTGATGTATCAGTTCTTCCACTGCCTGGCGCTGATGGCCATCGTCGTGTGGATGGGGCAGAACGCCTCGCGGTTGCTGGGCTGGGCTGGTGCGCTGATGATCGCCGGTATGCTGGGTTTTAGCGGCAGCATCTATTCACTGGTGCTGCTGGGCACCAAGGGCATCGGCATGATCACCCCGATGGGTGGCCTGCTGATGATGCTGGGTTGGTTGTTGTTGTTCATTGCCGTGTGGCGATGGGAGAAAGTGAAATGAATACGGTGTTACTGCATTGCCGTCCCGGCTTTGAAAAGGAGTGCGCGGCGGAGATTCAGGACAGTGCCGCCACCCTGGAGGTGTTTGGCTTTTCCCGCCTGGACGCCAACAGCGGCTTTGTGCTGTTCGAGTGTTACCAGGCCGGCGACGCCGAGCGGCTGATCAATGAGCTGGACTTCAGCCGGCTGATCTTTGCCCGCAGCTGGTTCTGCGTGGCGGGTCAGCTTAACGACATGCCGGTGGGCGATCGGGTTGGTGCGGTGCTGGCGCATGCCAAGAGCCTGCCTAAAGCGGGCCTGCTGTGGGTGGAATCTGCCGACGGCGATGCCTATCGCCAGGTGCTGCCGTTTTGTAAGAAGCTGGCGGTTCCCATGCGTCAGGCACTGCGTAAGCAGGGGCTGCTGACGGCCAAGGAGAAAGACAAGATGCCGCGCATCCACCTCTTTCTCACCGACAACCAGAATGGCTACGTCGGCTACAGCCGCTCAGACAACGGCTCACCGTTCTTTATGGGCATTCCGCGCCTGAAGTTCCCCAGTGAGGCGCCAAGCCGCTCGACCCTGAAGCTGGATGAAGCCTTCAATGTGTTTCTGGACGAAGAGGAAGCCGAAGAGCGCTTGTGTGGCGGTCTCTATGGCGTCGATCTTGGCGCCTGCCCCGGAGGCTGGACCTATCAGTTGGTGCGTCGTGGCATGTTCGTCTATTCGGTGGACAACGGCGCTATGGCCGACAGCCTGATGGAGACCGGTCAGGTGACCCACCTGGCGGAGGATGGCTTCAAGTACGTGCCGGAAGACCCGCGCATTCACTGGATGGTTTGTGATATGGCCGATAAGCCTCATCGCGTTGCCGCTCGAATGGCGACCTGGATCATCGAGGGCTGGTGCAAAGAGACGGTGTTTAACCTCAAGTTGCCGATGAAGCAGCGTTACCAGGCGGTGGCCGAGTGTTTCGACGAAATGACAACGATGCTGCGCAAAGCCGGGGTTCGCTATGGCTTGCAGGCCAAGCACCTGTACCACGATCGGGAAGAGATTACCGTGCACCTGTATCGCCTGTGATGGAGCGATGAATAAAAAAGGGGCCGTATGGCCCCTTTTTTGATCGGCAAGCGAGTTACAGGCGTGCCAGAATGGCGTCGGTAAACTCGTTGGTACCGGACTCGCCGCCAAGATCGCGGGTGACGTGGTCGCCTTCGGCGATGGTGTCACGCACGGCATTGCGGATGCGAGCAGCCTTGTCGGACATGCCCAGATACTCCAGCATCTGAATCGCACCCAGCAGCAGCGCGGTAGGGTTGGCCAGGTTCTGGCCGGCGATGTCCGGGGCGCTGCCATGCACCGCTTCAAAGATGGCGGCGTCTTTACCGATGTTGGCGCCTGGGGCCATGCCCAGTCCGCCCACCAGTCCGGCGCAGAGATCCGACAGGATGTCACCAAACAGGTTGGTGGTGACAATCACGTCGAACTGGCTGGGATCCATTACCAGCTTCATGCAGGTGGCGTCGACGATCATCTCTTCGGACTGAATGTCCGGGTAGCGCTCACCCACTTCACGGGCCACTTTCAGGAACAGGCCTGAGGTGGATTTCATGATGTTGGCTTTGTGAACCGCGGTGACCTTCTTACGCCCCTCTTTGCGGGCCAGTTCGTAGGCAAAGGTGGCGATGCGCTCGGCCCCTTCGCGGGTGATGATGCTCATCGCTTCGGCAGTTTCGCCGTCATTGGTGACCCGCTGGCCGGCGCCGGAGTACATCCCTTCGGTGTTCTCACGGATGGTAATGATGTCGATGTCATCGTAGCGGGCCTGGGTGCCCTTCAGGGACAGCACTGGCCGTACGTTGGCATACAGGTTGAATTTCTTACGCAGAGTCACGTTGATGGAGGTGAAGCCTTCGCCAATTGGCGTGGTCAGCGGCCCCTTCAGAGTAACGCGGTTCTTCTCAATCAGGTTGAGGGTTTTCTGCGGCAGCAACTCGCCGTGCTTTTCCAGGGCGGTCAGCCCGGCATCGGCAAATTCGTAGTTGAAGTCACAGCCGGCCTTATCCAGGACCTTGAGAGTGGCTTCAATGATATCGGGACCGATCCCATCTCCTGGGATTACCGTGATATTACGTTGAGACATGGATACATCCTTCCACAATGTCTGATTCCAAACCCTTGTGGTTTGCGTGCTGTCATTGGCAAGGCAAGGGATTCGGACTTAATGAGCCAGCCCCTCTATTTTGTGACAGAGACCGGGGGCTTTGTTAGCATAGTCGGGCGCCATCTTACCTTTTTTAACGCTGTGGTTACAGCTAGCGAAAGGTCGAAAGGAAGAATAATTCTATAAGGAGTCCCCCTTGAGGTTCTGGCATCCCCTAGCCGCCCTGACGTGGTTGGCCACCGCCACCGTCGTGGCTGCGCCCTTGTCCCTGCAACAAATAATGAATTTTCAGTCCCTTAAAGATCCGGTGATCGCCGACAATGGTCAATGGGTGGCCTTTGTGGCTCAACCGGATCGCGGCGAGCCCGAGGGTCGGGTTCGCAGCCTCGACGGGGCTATGTGGACGGTGGAGCGCGGCAGCGATCCCCTGCTTAGTGCCGATGGGGCTTTTGCCCTGTTTGAGCGCAAGGCGCCGCTGTGGGAGCGGGAAAACCTTGGCAAGAAAAAGGCTGCCAAACTGGCGGTAGACCGCGTTTTGCTGAACACCAAAACCGGTGAGCAGCGAGTGTTTGAGGCGGTGACCAAGGCCGATTTCAGCAGTGACGGTCGCTACCTGGTGCTGCAGTTTAAAGCCGATGACAGCGACGACGAGGCCAAGGAGCAGCAGAGCAACGAGCAGCAGTCCGAGCAGCAGGAGCCGGCCATTGAGACCGACAAGCTGGGCACTCGGGCCCTGCTGCTGGATCTGAGTCAGGGCAGTGAATTGTCTTTGGCCGATGTCAGCCATTTTGCCCTGGCCCGCGAGGCCAATGTGTTGGTGTACAGCACCAGCCATGGCGACGGTATCGCCAACGGCGTGGTGCGCCGACAACTGGACAGCGGCAGCGATACCGTACTGTGGCAGCGACAGGACTGGGGTGCCGCCAGCCTGAGTATCGATGAAGCCGGTCAGCACGTGGCCATGACCGTTGCCTACCTGAAGGCGGAACAAAGCCATCAGTTGCCCCATGAGCTGTGGCTGGCCAGTGGCGCCAAGCCAGGCAACCGGGTGGCGATGCCAGAGGATGGCATGCTGATTACCGAGCACAGCAAACTGCACTTTAGCCGTGACGGTCAGCGACTGTTTGTCGGGCGCCAACTGCCGCTGCCTGAAGAGGGAGTGATTCAGGCGCTGCGCGATACTGGATCGTTGACCGATGTCGATACCCTGTTGTCTCGGGCCACTCTGAACGTCTGGCACGGCGACGATCCTCGTATCAAGCCCAACGAGATGAAAGAGTACGCCAAGGCGCGTAAGCACAACTACGTCGGCGTGCTGCATCTGAAGGAGCAGCGCTTTGTGCAACTGGCGGATGCCGACCTGCCGGACGTTGAGGTGGCAGACAACGGCGGTTACCTGCTGGCCAGCAGCGATCGCCCCTACCTGAAGATGATCTCCTGGGCCGGCTTCTACCGCGACTGGTACCTGGTGAACCTGCACACCGGTGAGCGCCGGATGTTGATCACCCAGGCTGGCAGTGACGATGAGCCGACCCTGGCTCCGGATGACAGCGCGGTGGCCTGGTATGTCCGGGGTCGCTTGTATTGGCACGACATCGCCAGTGGCAACAGCCAACTGCTCAGTGGCGGGCCGAAAGCCGGTTTTGCCGATGAGGATCATGACTACCCGTCGCCGGCACCGGGTTACGGCTTTGGCCCCTGGCTCAGTGACGGCAATGGGGTACTGGTGTACGACAAGTTCGACATCTGGCGTCTGGATGACGCGCGCCTGAGCCAGCTGACCTCAGGGCGACAGCAGCAATGGCAGTACCGGGCCATTGACACCGACCCCCGTGCTTACAGCCAGGATATGGCCACGCCGCTGCTGGTACATGGCTACAACGACTTCGATAAGCGGGAAGGGGTGTACCGGCTCAACCTGACCTCCGGCGCGTTGCAAGCCGCCCAGCAGGGGGAGTACAAGATCAGTTTTGTGGCCAAGGCACAAGACAGCGATACCCTGTTGTTCAGCAAGCAGCGCTACGACCTGTACCCGGATCTGCTGGCGACCGACAGCAAGGTGAGCCGCTTAACGGCAGTCAGTGAGTTGGGCAAGCAACTGGATGAGCTGTCCTGGGGGCAGGCACAGTTGGTGCATTGGCGTTCCAACGACAACCAGCCGTTGTCCGGGGTGGTGATTACCCCGCCGGGGTACCAGGGCGACAAACCGCTGCCGACGCTGGTGTACTTTTACCGCTTCATGAGTCAGCGCCTGAATAACTTTCCGCAGATGGCACTGAATCACAGGCCGAATTTCGCTCAGTACGTTAATGACGGCTACGCCATTTTCCTGCCGGACATTCGCTTTGAAATCGGTCATCCGGGCCAGTCGTCGCTGTCGTCGATGTTGCCAGGAGTGCAGAAGATCATCGATCTCGGTATCGCCAAGGCCGACGCCATCGGCATTCAGGGGCACTCCTGGGCCGGTTATCAGGATGCCTATCTGATCACTCAGACCGATCTGTTTGCCGCCGCCGTCTCCGGGGCGCCGGTGAGCAACATGACCAGTGCTTACGGCGGCATTCGATTGGGCAGTGGTCTGACTCGCCAGTTCCAGTACGAGTCGGGCCAGTCGCGCATCGGCAAGACCCTGATGGAAGCGCCGCACCTGTACATCGAGAACAGCCCGCTGTTCCATGTGGACCGCATCAATACGCCTCTGGTGATCATGTTTGGCGATGAAGATGATGCGGTGCCGTACTCCCAGGGCGTGGAGTTGTACATGGCCATGCGCCGGGCCAGCAAGCCGGTGGTGATGCTGCAGTATGAAGGGGAGCCTCATCATCTCAAGCAGTACCCCAACAAGCTGGATTACAGCATCAAGATGAAGCAGTTTTTTGACCACTACCTCAAGGGGGCGCCTGCCCCGGCCTGGTGGTCAGATGGGGTGCCCTATCTGAAGGCCAATGCCGCCGACTAGGCACCGAGACAGGCAATAAAAAAGCGCCCAACAGGGCGCTTTTTGTTGCCAGTCACCTCAGTGGCTGGCGGTGGTCTGAAGCCGGTCTGCGTTCTGGTAACGGGCCACCGCCTGTTCACCGATCCCCACCAGTTCGTTGGCCACAAACAGCAGCGGGGTGCATTCGTCCGGGGTGGTTTCGCCGTCGCTGCTGACGTGATGGGTGCGGTAGCGAATCAGCTGAACCTGAGTGCCATTGACGATCTGGGCGTCATTGAAGTTTGGGGCGCCCAACTGCTGCAGCACCTCTTGTTTGCTGGTGCCCAGGGACAGGGTGGCGATGACCTGTTGATTCAGTTGCTGACGATCTTCCCAGTCCATGGCGTTGGCGTCTTCCGGGCTGGGTTCGTACAGGGCGATCAGCAGACCGGCAAAGATCAGGTAGCCTCCGACGATCAGGCCGATGACTTTAAACATGTTAGTGGACTTGGGACGACGGGCTTGCATGTTCACTTCCTTGAACGCGATGGGTGTCTGGAATCGGGCCGCGACAATGCGCCCCGCGCCAAGAGTATTACTTTAAACCCGAAGTGACTGCAATTCCAGCTCAGGATGTAAGGGGATATGGCGGTCATCGGTCGCCGAGGTGGCAGTACCGGGCCGGCGTGTTGCGGCCCGATTAACATCGGCAGGCCAGTGACGACGGGCTTACCAGGGCAACTCGACGCCGTCATAGTTGATGAACTTGCCGCTGTCGATCAGCGTCAGTTGCTCCAGCACATGGCGCATGCCCCGTACCGAGACCTCGGGGGTGATCAGGGCGTTGCTGCCGCCCATGGCCGTTTGCACCCAGCCGGGGTGAAACAGCACTACGCTGGTGCCCTGAGGCTGCAGATCGATGGCCAGGCTCTTGCCGACGGCATTCAGGGCCGCTTTGGAGGCGCGATAGACGTAACTGCCGCCGCTGCCGTTGTCGGTGATGGACCCCATCTTGGAGGACAGCAAGGCCACCTTGGCGTCGGCGCCGAGGTGAGGACGCAGGGCCTGAACCAACAGCATCGGTGCGGTTACGTTGATCTTCATCACCTGGTCGAAATGATCCGCCTGGTATTCACCCAGAGGCAATCCCTTGGGACCATAGACGCCGGCATTGCAGATTAGCCGATCAAGCTTGCGCTCGCCCAGGTAGGCGCACAGGGACTCAAATTGGGCCGGTTCGCCCAGCTCCAGCGCCACCAGCTCCAGCTGATTCGGGTGGGCCAGTGCCAGTTGCTGCAGTGCCTCGGCCTGCTCAGGCTGACGGCAGCAGGCGATGACGGTATCACCATGGGCCAGAGATTGACGGCAAAACTCCAGGCCAATGCCGCGATTGGCACCGGTGATCAACGTTAAGGTGGTCATGGAAGGGGTCCTCATGTTGTGGGGGCCGAAACCCGAAATTGTGAGAGGCTGGCGGACAGCGATAACTGAGTGCGCAGCTTGGCCAACTTGTAGCTTAGCTGAGCCTGTTCATGGCCATCAATCAGCTTTTGTCCCAGCTTGCCTTCGATGGTGCCTTCGGTAAACAACGCCTGGATGGGGTGCTGGCTGAGCAGTTTGTGAGCGGTTTTAGCGCCGATGCCGGCAATACCGGGGATGCCGTTACCGCTGTCGCCGGCCAGGGACCAGTACTCCAGCATGCGCTCCGGTGGCATCTGGAAGCGGTCGAGAAAATAGTCCCGGTCCAGCCAGCACTGATCGAAGTGGTGCCACTGACTGACGTTATCGGAATGCAGTTGCACGAAGCCTTTGTCGGTGGACGCCAGTATGACCCGACCGCCGCGGCGTTCAATCTTGTGACACAGGGTGGCCATGACGTCATCGGCCTCGATGCCATCGCAGGCCAGGGAGCGGATGCCCAGCTTGGCCAGGTTGGCTTTGAGGTCGGGCAGGGTGGCGGCCAGAGGTTCGGGCATCGGCGAACGGTGCGCCTTGTAGTCTGGGTAGAGGCTCTGGCGCCATAGGTGGCTGTTGTCGCCGTCCCACACCATGACCACGTGGGTGGCCTGATGTTGGCGCACCATCTTCTGACAGGCGGCCTGGGTGCGTTGATACAGGGCATCGGTGTCGCCGTCGGGGACGGCGGCATAGATGCGCCTGATCAGGTTAAGGGCGTCAATGAGCAGAGCTGTGGCGGGCATTGCGAATCTCGTAACAGGGTTTGTAGGTACCATCGAGTTTCATTCTACCCTGACTGACAAAGGCTGCGAGTAATTTGTCCATCTTTTTCATGAACCTAGGATCACCCTGAAGTTGGAACGGACCCCGTTGCCGAATCTGGGTAATCCCTTCCGGTTTGACGTTACCGGCGACAATGCCGGAGAACGCTCGGCGCAGATCCGCCGCCAACAGCGCATTGTTGACCTGTGGCACCAGCTTAAGGTTGGCCATGGCGTCGTGATCCGGCTGAAACGGTAACTGAAATTCCGGCTCGATCTTCAGCGACCAGTTGTAGGAATAGGAGTCGCCCATGTCACGGCGGTACTGTTTGATCACCGCCATCTGCCGCTTCAGGTGCTGAGCGACCTCCACCGGATCATCGATGATGATGCGGTAGTGTTGCTGGGCGTCCTCGCCCAGGGTGGTACCGATGAAGCGGTCGATCTCCTCGAAATAGTCGGCACTCTCTTTGGGGCCGGTAAGAATCAGCGGCAGCGGGTGATCGTGGTTGTCACGGTTGAGTTTAATGCCGATGAGGTACAGTAACTCCTCCATGGTGCCGACGCCGCCGGGAAAGATGATGATGCCGTGGCCCAGACGCACAAAGGCCTCCAGCCGCTTTTCGATGTCCGGCAGGATGATCAGCTCATTGACGATCTGGTTCGGGGGCTCGGCGGCAATGATCGACGGTTCGGTCAGGCCGACAAAGCGGCCGTGGTCGATGCGCTGCTTGGCATGGGCAATGGCGGCGCCCTTCATCGGCCCCTCCATGGCGCCCGGGCCGCATCCGGTACAGATGTTCAGATCCCGCAGTCCCAGCTCGTACCCGACCTCGCGGGTGTATTGGAATTCGGTGCGGTTGATGCTGTGACCGCCCCAGCAGACAATCATGTTGGGCTCCGATACCAGGGGCAGGGCTTTGGCATTGCGGAGGGTTTCAAACACCACGTTGGTGATGTGGTAGGAGTTGGTCAGGTTGATGTGCTTGAGGCTATCGAGCTTGTCGCCGATGTAGAGGATGTCCCTCAATACCGCAAACAGGTGCTCCTGAATGCCGCGAATGATTTCGCCGTCGACGAAGGCCTGAATTGGCGGGTTGTTGAGTTCCAGTTTGATGCCCCGCTCGCGGCGGAGAATGCGGATGCGAAAATCATGGAACATCTGGAACAGCTGTGTGCTGTCGTCACTGTGAATGCCGGACGCCAGCACCGCCAGTGAGCAATTGCGGTAGAGCTGGTGAAGGTCTGAGGCAGCGCTTTCCTGCAACCGCTCCACTTCCAGCTGAGACAGCTGCACCAGGCTTCCTCGAGGGCTGATCTGTACCTGCATAGGCACCTCCTTCATTTTTCTTATCAGGGCAGCCCATTAAAAAAGGCCACCCACTGAGGATAGCCTTTATTTTTCAATGTTGTATCTAACTATTTCGAGTTAGTCGTCCAGTTCCACCTTGTCTCTGCCCTGACGTTTGGCCCGGTACAGGGCGGCATCGGCACGTTCAAAGGTCTCCTGAATGGTCTCGTTGGCAGCCACTTTTGCTGCGCCGATGGAGACGGTGATGGACAGGCGCTCATCGCGGAATTTAAATGGAATCGCTTTGATTCGCTCGCGAATTCGGTTGAGCACTTGCTGCACCTGCTCTTTATCCAGGCCCGGCAACAGCACCACAAATTCTTCGCCGCCATAGCGGGCGACGAACTCCTCCTTGCGCAGAGAGTTCTTCAGGGCCATGGACACCACCTGCAGGGTTTTATCGCCGGTAGAGTGACCAAAGTTATCGTTGATGCTTTTGAAGCGATCGATGTCGGCCACCGTGACCCACAGATCGTGACCATAGCGCTTAAACTGGCGGTAGGAGCGCTTCAGTTGTTCATCCAATGCTGCCCGGTTGGGGAGTTGCGTCAGGGCGTCTACCTGATTGAGGCGTTGCTGCTCAATCAGTTTGTCTTTGTAGCTGGCGGCTTCGCTGGCCAAGGCGGTGATTTCAGCCTGCATCTTCTGCATGCTTTGCTTCATCGCCATGAATTCCTGCTGATCCTGATTGTCTCTTTTGCTCAGTTGCTGGCGAATGAAGGCCAGCTCATTGATCACTTGCGCCTTGAGGGCTGCCAGCTCTTCGGCTGCGGCCACCTTCTCACTGAATTGGCCTACGTGGCTGTTCAGCTTTTGATTAAACAGCTTGTTGGATTTGTAGCTGTTGCTGGAGGCTTGCCAGTTTTCGTTCATCGCCTGGCGCACCACCGACAGCGAGTCGGTCAGGGCGGAGAGAAACTGCTGCGAGGCACTCTTCTCTTTGGCCATCTCCCCCACCAGGATGTTCAGTACCTGGCTGTAGGCTTCCAGCAGTTGATCCACCTGAACGTCGCCGCTGAGCATCGCCTTGATGGCGTTGATCACCTCGCCGTGCTGGCCGGGAAACTCGATCTCCGCCAGTAACTGTGACAGCTCATGGGCCAATTGACGGTGCTTGGGGGTGGTGGGAATCCGGTCTTCTTTGGCCAGCCGCTCCTGCAGCAACTGCTCATAGTATTTTACCAGCTTCTCGACCCGGGGGATGATCTCCCACACCGTGTGGATCGGTTTCTGGATATCCAGTTGGTAGTATTTGAGTTCCCGCTTTAACTTATCGGGAATGCCGCTAAGGCTGGAGAGTTGGCGAGCCAGTTGCTGCATCGCCTGCTGGTTGTGCTCAATGTCACGTTGGGTGTTTTGATACTGAGTTTGCAGGGCGCGACTGAGCTCGCCCATTTCTGGCAGGGCGGTGTCCAGGTTATTGGTGTCGGACAGCAGGTGACGGATTTTGGCCAGACGGTTGTCCAGCTCCAGGTTCTGTCCTTTGCAGCACAGGCCCAGACGCATAGAAAATTGAATCAGTCCCTGAAGCTGTTTTGCACGTACGTCCTCGAGCTCCTGATGCTCATTTCGTACTTTATCTAGCTTTTTCTGCATATGCTCCAGCTGAGATTTGGCGTCAGTGACCATATTCATTTACGTTGCTACCTTCAATCCGGCGAGCCCTAGTTACTTCTTCAGTCTCAATTGTTATTTGGGCTGTTACACGTATCGTAACTTCTTTGGTTATAAGTGCAAGCGCCCAATGGGTAAAGGGATTCTTTATTTCTACATTGTGAGTTTAAGTATTCTTAATGAACGCACTTAACTGCGAGCATTTCCCTGTTAAGCCCGCAGCAAGGCTGATTATTCACTGGATATGACAACATTTTCGTACTCATGTTCCAATTTTTGTCGATTTTGGTGGCGGGTGGCGAATGGTCGCCGCTGCGGGCCACCGCCGTAGTCGTCACTGACTTTATCCATTTAGCACAATTGCCGCTTGCCTTTTAATATAAATAAAAAAGTTCGCAAAATACTCGTGGCTGTTTTTTGACCGCTGTCCAAATTGGTTTAATTATTCACAACGTTTATCCATGTCACCGCCGAGATTAACTCTGTTGCCGGAATTGTTATACTTGAGGGCTGTTCAGGAGAGCGATAACGATAACAAGGACACCTATGCACAAGCTCATTGTACTCATACTGGGATTGCTGATGCTGCCAGCCTCAACGCTGGCGGCGTCGGTGAACTACCGTCTGGCCATCACTCAGCCTCAGCACCACCTGGCCGAGGTGGAGGTGCAGTTTCCCCAGACCGACCACGATACCCTGATGATCAAGATGCCCAACTGGCGCAGCGGCCGTTATCAGTTGTTGCCTCTGGCCGACGGTGTACGCCGGCTGCAGGTGACCGATGCCCAGGGCCAGCCTCTCGAATGGCAGAAGGTGGCCAGGGGCAGCTGGCGGGTCGCCCTGACCGCCCCGACCCGGGTGACAGTGCGCTACCAGCTGTATGCCAATGAACTGGGAGACCGCTCCCGCCATATCGATGACAGCCACGGCTTCCTGGATGCGTCCGGGGTATTTATGTATAGCCCCGAGTTTCGAGACCAGCCGCTGCGGGTTGAGCTGAGTGTGCCCGAGGCGTGGCGCAGTGTCTCCGGCATGGACAGCCCGGCCCCTCACCAGTTTGTGGCCGATAACTACGACGTGCTGGTGGACAGCCCAATCGAAACTGGCGTGCATCAGTCGGTCTCTTTTGCGCTTGATGGTCGTGACTATCAGGTGTTGTTTTGGGGTGAGGGCAACTACGACGTTGACGCCATCGTCGAGGACTTGCGGCGACTGGTGGCCGAGGGGGCGGCGCTGTGGGGCGGCTACCCTTATGAGCGTTACGTGTTTATGATTCACGCCACCAGTGGTGCCCGCGGCGCCACCGAACACCTGAACTCGACGGTGATCCAGCGCACCCGCAACAGTTTCAGGAAGCGGGAACAGTATCTGCCGTTTATCGCCACCGCCTCCCACGAATTTGTGCACACCTGGAACGTCAAAGCTTATCGGCCGGCGGGGCTGACGCCCTATGATTACCAGCAGGAGAACTACACCCGGCTGTTGTGGCTGGCGGAGGGCTCCACCAGCTATTTTCAGAACCAGTTGCTGCTCAGGGCCGGGGTGATCACCGTCGAGGAGTTCTTGCAGGATGTTGCCCGTCGCATCGAACGCAGTGAAGCAACGCCGGGACGGCAGTGGCAGAGTGTGGCGGAGGCCAGTTTCAACGAGTGGATTGCCACTGGTGGGGATTACGCCCGTAACCACAGCGTCAATATCTATTCGGAAGGCTACCTGGCTTCCTGGGCCCTGGATCTGGCCATCATCGATCGCACCGGCGCCGATAAGAGTTATCGGGATCTGCACCGCTACTTGTATCAGAACCATCGCCTGCCTGACGGGTTTACCGAGCAGGACGTTAAAGATGGCTTACGTTTGCTGACCGGCACTAGCTTTGAGTCCTGGTGGCAGCAGGCCATCGACAGCCCCAATGTACTGGATTTTGATGCCATGCTGGCTCAGGTGGGGTTGCAACGAAAGGGCTCGGACCAAGACGAGGTGGCGGAGCTGGGTCTTAAGGTTAACGAAGATCAGGGGTTGGCGACCGTGACCCACGTGCGCCGAGATGGTCCCGCTTGGCAGGCGGGCCTGACCACCGAGGATCGGGTGGTCGCCATCAACGGCATGAGGGTGCCTGCGTCCCAGTGGCAGGATCGGTTGGCAGAGCTGCCGCTGGATGTGCCGGTGTCGCTGACGCTGTTTCGTCGTGACCGGTTAATGACGCTGTCCCTGACGCCTGAGCGACGGCACCCGGGCAAACTGGTGTTGGAAGCACAAGCCGACGTCAGTCCTGCCCAGAAGGCGGCGTTTCGTGCCTGGGCCGGCATCGACTGGCCCTATTAGCCGGCCTCTCCACCAACAAAAAGGGCAAGCCGATGGCTTGCCCTTATTCGCGAGTGGAGTGAATCAGCTGTCCTGCTGCTCCTGTCCGCCGAGGGCGGCAAACAGGTCAGGTAGGAATCCGGTCAGTTCACCGCACATCAGCGCAAAGTCGGCATCCAGACGGGCAGCCAGCTCCTCTTTTTCAAACTCGCTGTTCTGGTCGCGAATCTCTTCACTGAACTTCAGGCGCTTAACCGACAGGTCACTTTGCAGTACCAGCGACAGCACATCCCGGTACTCCAGTGCCACCTTAGTCACTTCCATTCCTTGCTGGATGTGAGCGGCCACCTCGTCACTGTCCAGGGCCAACTGTTTCAGGGCCACGCTGCCGCCATCTTCCAGCGGGCTTTTCAGTGTCGCCTCGTCCAGCAGGGTGAAACCTTCGCCGACGTGGTTCTTGGTGACCCACTCGGTCATCTTCTCTTCCGGCAGGGCGGTCATGCTGACCGGAGCGATGGGCAATGAGCCGATGGCTTTGCGCAGCAGGCTCAGCAGCTCTTCCGCCTTGTTGTGGCTGGTGGCTTCGACCACCACCAACTGCAGTGGCGCCAGCACCAGGGCGCGGGTGCGGCTCTTGCGGCTGAAAGCCCGCGGCAGCAGGGTATGAACGATCTCATCCTTGATGCCGTCTTTCTCTTTCTTGGTGACCTTGCGGCCCTGTTCGTCTTCGATGAGGCTGACTTTCTGCTCCATCTCCTCGCGAATCACCGATGCCGGCAACATCTTTTCTTCTTTCTCGATGGCCAGAAGCAGGTTGCCCTGAGCAGAATGCACCAGGCTTTCCCCGACCTTGCCCAGAGGTTTAACGAAGCCCAGTTTGCTGATGTCCTGGCTGCCCGCCGGCGTGAAGATGAAGGGCTCCAACTGCTTTTCCAGCGCGTCGGCATCCCACTCCACCGGCTTGGTGAGACGGTAGAGAAGCAAATTTTTAAACCACATGGTGTTGTCCTGTTTCAGGCGGGTTGGATGGCTGGGCAGTGTATTGAGTTCTGATTCGAGTGGCAACCCAAAGCCGGGTTCCCGACGGAGTCGATTGCGCGAGTTTGCCGCGAACCCCATTCGCTAAAACGTTAAATGCTGTTAAAACACGCAATAAAACTGTCACATCTCGCTGGCACACTGCGGCCAATTAAAAAGTAAATCCTACCTTTAAAGGAAACCTGAGATGAACCTGATTAAACCCTCTGTCGTTGCCGTCGTGATCGCGGCTGTTCTGCCAATGACCGCAGCTGCCGCTGATCCTGTGACCGTTTACGGTAAGCTGAACGTCTCTGTCGATGCGTTCGATGTCGATGGTGACAGCAGCACCGGCGTTCATTCCAACGCCTCTCGCCTGGGAGTCAAGGGGGCGTTTGAACTGAGCGCCGATCTGGAAGCGTTCTACACCATCGAGTATGAAGTCAACACCAGCGCCGATGATAAGGACAACTTTGAAGCCCGCAACCAGTTTGTCGGCCTGCGCGGGGCCTTCGGTGAGGTTGCTGTGGGCCGCAATGACACCATGCTGAAGCAGTCTCAGGGCAAGGTGGATCTGTTCGGTGACCTGCAGGGCGACATCAAGAACCTGTTCAAGGGTGAAAACCGCATGGAGCAGACGGTGACTTACCTGTCGCCCACGTTTGCCGGGATTAAGTTTGGTGCCACCTACGTTGCCGAAGAATCCGGTAGCCAGAAGAACGATGATGATGGTTTCTCCGTCGCCGCCATGTACGGCGATGCCAAGCTGAAGAAGTCGGCCATCTACGCCTCCGTTGCCTACGACACCGACGTCAAGGGCTTCGACAGCATTTTGCGGGCCACGGTTCAGGGTAAGATCGGTGACTTGAAGCTGGGCGCCATGTACCAGGATCAGGAAGAAGCGGGTAAAGACAGCATGGATGGCTTTATGGTCAGCGCCGGCTACCAGTTGTCAGCGGTAATCCTGAAGGCTCAGTACCAGGACATGGACACCAAGGGGGAAGCGATCTCCGCCGGGGTCGACTACAAACTGGGTAAGCCAACCAAGCTGTTTGCTTACTACACCCAGCGCGACCTGGAGTCGTCCAGCAGTGCGGATGACTACTTCGGCATCGGTCTTGAGCACAAGTTCTAACGATGACGCCGGTAGCAGTGTAACGCACTAAAAAGGGGCCTTAAGGCCCCTTTTTTATTGAATCTGGCTGTCACATGGTCATATTTCTGTCATATGATTGACCCATAATCACCTCAGTTTTTTCAGAGGAAGGACAGTGAAGGAAATGACTGCCCGCATCTTAATTGTTGAAGATGAATCTGCCATTCGTGACATGCTGACCTTTGTGTTAGACCAACATGGCTTTCAGACTGTCAGTGCCGAGGATTTTGAACAGGGAGTTCAGAAACTGGCCGAACCCTACCCGGATCTGGTGTTGCTGGACTGGATGTTGCCTGGCGGCAGCGGAATCCAGCTGGCCAAACAGATACGCGGTCAGGATCACACCCGCCAGATTCCCATCATCATGCTGACCGCTCGCGGTGAAGAGGAGGATCGGGTTCGTGGCCTGGAAGTGGGGGCCGACGACTACATCACCAAACCCTTTTCTCCCAAGGAGTTGGTAGCTCGAATCAAGGCGGTGCTCAGGCGCAGCGCACCCACCCGGCTGGAAGAGGTGATCGAGGTGCGGGGGCTGAAGCTGGATCCGGTCAGCCACCGGGTCAGCGTCGATGAAAGCCTGCTGGATATGGGGCCGACCGAGTTCCGGTTATTGCACTTCTTTATGACTCACCCTGAGCGGGTCTACAGCCGTGAACAGCTGCTGGACAACGTCTGGGGAACCAACGTCTACGTGGAAGATCGCACCGTCGATGTGCACATTCGACGCCTGCGCAAGGCGATACAGCTTAATGGTCACGACAGTCTGATTCAGACCGTCCGTGGCGCCGGCTACCGGTTCTCTACCAAGGTGTAACCGGTCTCGCAGAGATTGACCCATTGCGACGGTAGCGCTAGCTTCGAGGCAATGGGTTTTTTCGTTTCAGGACGCGTCACTCAACAAGGCTATCGACTGAATGTTTGAAGAGTATTCTGGCTACCGACTTGCCGGCCGTCTGGCTATCTGGTTCTCATTGTGGGGCCTGCTGGGACTGCTGCTGGATCAGCTCACCCTGCTGCTGCTGATTGGTACCTGGGTATTGCTGGGCTACCACTATCGCCACCTGTCGCGACTGGCGCACTGGTTGTGGAAAGATCGCCGCCTGACGCCGCCTCATGGCAGCGGCAGCTGGGAGCCGATTTTCAATGGCATCTATCGCTTGCAGGGTAAAAACCGCCGCCGTCGTTCGCAGCTGGCGCGGCTGTTGTCCCGTTTCCGTGAGGGGGCGGAAGCCCTTCCCGATGCGGCGGTGGTGATGGGGCACGAGGGGCAGATCGCCTGGTGCAACAAACTGGCGGAGCTGCACCTGGGCATCCACTGGCCTCAGGATGCGGGTCAGCGCATCGACAACCTGATCCGTTATCCGGCATTTTCTACCTACCTGCACAGCAACCACTATGACGACCCCATCGAGATGGCCTCGTCGGCGTCCGAGTCCAGGCTGCTGGAGATTCGGATTATGGCCTACGGCGATAATCAGAAACTGTTGCTGGCCCGGGATGTCACCCGGCTGCGGCAACTGGAGGCGATGCGCAGGGACTTCGTTGCCAATGTCTCCCATGAACTGAAGACCCCGTTGACCGTGCTGCAGGGCTACTTAGAGATGATGGCCATGTCGCCGGCCATGGACGCCAAGCAGGTGTCGGCGATGACCGATCAGACTCAGAGAATGAAGAGCCTGGTGGACCAGTTATTGACGCTGTCCAAGATTGAGGTTTCCACCCAGGTGGATCCGGAGCACCGCATCGACATGACCGAGGTCCTCAACCAAGTCCATGGCGAGGCGCAGGCGCTCTCTGCCGGTAAGCATCAGCTGGTGTTGAATATTGAGCCTGGGCTACACATGTACGGAGATGAGCTGCAGATTCGAAGTGCCTGTGCCAACCTGGTTCAGAACGCCGTGCATTATTCACCGGCGGGCACCGAGGTTCGCATCAGCTGGCAACGTGTGGGGGACGTGGGGCGGTTTGAAGTTCAGGACTGCGGTGACGGCATCGCCCTGGAGCACATCCCCCGACTGACGGAGCGGTTCTACCGAGTCGATCGTGCTCGCTCCCGCCAGACCGGTGGCAGTGGCCTCGGGCTTGCTATTGTTAAACATGCCCTCAATCACCACAACAGTCAGCTGGATATTCGTAGCACCGTGGGCAAGGGCAGTACCTTTGGGTTTTCCATTCCTGCCAACCTGATTGTGGTTCAGCAGACTGAACAGGCATGAGTGTCATCTATGGGTCATGTCGCAGTCACATAAGTGTCATCTTTGCGGTCAATACTGGCAGCCGTCAACGAAACCTGATTACGAAAAATACTGGAGTAATCCAAATGAAAATCAAACAACTTGCTAGTGCACTGGGCTTTGCCGCTGCAACCCTTTTCGCTTCTGCTACCTCAGCTGCCATCGACCCGGCTCTGGCAACTTACCAAAAGACCAGTGGTGTCTCTGGTAATTTTTCCTCTGTTGGTTCCGATACTCTGGCTAACATGATGACCCTGTGGGCGGAAGAGTTTAAGCGCCTGTATCCAAACGTGAATCCACAGATTCAGGCGGCCGGTTCCTCTACTGCGCCGCCGGCACTGACTGAAGGCACCTCTCAGTTTGGTCCCATGAGCCGCAAGATGAAGCCTAACGAAGAGGAAGCGTTCGTTAAGCGCTTCGGTTATAAGCCGACACCGGTACGGGTGGCCATTGACGCCCTGGCGGTGTTTGTCCATAAGGACAACCCGATTGACGGTTTGACCATCAAGCAGGTCGACGGCATCTTCTCTTCCACCCGTAAGTGTGGCGGCAGCGATGTTACCCGTTGGGGTGACCTGGGTCTGAGTGCCAGCTGGTCAGGCAAAGACGTGCAGCTGTACGGCCGTAACTCAGTTTCCGGTACTTACGGTTACTTTAAGAAAAAAGCCCTGTGTAAAGGGGACTTCAAGGCCAGCGTTAACGAGCAGCCAGGTTCTGCCTCGGTGGTACAGTCGGTGTCCACCAGCCTCAATGCCATCGGTTACTCCGGTATCGGCTATAAGACTGCCGGTGTGAAAGCGGTACCCCTGTCCAAGAAGGGCGGCAAGTTCATCGATGCGACCACAGCCAACGCCGCCAACGGCACTTACCCGCTGAGCCGTTACCTGTACGTGTACGTGAACAAGCACCCCAATAAAGACCTGGATCCGATGACTCAGGAGTTTCTGAAGTTTGTACTGTCCAAGCAGGGCCAGACCATTGTTGACAAAGATGGTTATGTGCCACTGCCTAAGGTGGTGATTGCTAAAGACATGGCTAAGCTGGGTATCAACCTGTAAGCCACTGCGCTAGCGAATGAAAAACCCGCCACTCGGCGGGTTTTTTGTGTCTGTGGCTGGCGCGGTTGCGGCGATGACCCAGGGCTCAGGAAGCCAGTCTCATTGCCACTGTAACTGCCAGCCCAACTCTTTCAGATGCAGTTGCTCCTGCTCCAGATCCGCCACCAGCAGGTCGTCGCCCGACAGTTGTTCGCTGAAGGTCAGAGTCAGGGTGTTATCTTGCTGCTGCAATTGTGGCAGGGTGATGTGATGACGTCGGCCCAGATGGAGCATGATCGACAGCCTCAGGGCGATCAGCAGTGGCCAAAGCTGGCTGTTGTTGAGCATCTGCAGCTGCGGAGACTGGCAACCGCTGAGCTTTTTTCGCTGCCAGCGGACCAGGAAAGCCAGCAGTTGCTGCTCTTCGGTGTTAAAGCCAGACAGGTTGGCATTGCTGAGAATGTACTCGCCGTGTTTATGGATGCCGCGGTAGTTTACCTGCAGGCCGATTTCATGCACGGCGGCGGCGTAATCCAGCCACAGGGCCAGCCGTTTTTTGTTGTTGCTGAATTGTCGGTACAACTGCTGGGCGCTGGCCTGAATCCGAACGCTGTGATGAGTATCCAGTTGGTAACGCTGCTGCAGGGATTGGATGGTCCTGGCCTGAATGTTCAGATGAACATCCTGGTTTGCCAGTTCACTCAATACCCCTTCCCGTAAGGCAAACTCGCTGAACTGCATCTGTTCAATATCAAGCTGCCTGAAACAGGCAATCAGGATGGCCAAGCCGGACGGCAGCACTTTTCGCCGCAGCTCCGCCAGTTGTTCGAACGGCAGTTGATCGACGTGATCGTGTTCGCCAATGGTGCGTGCCAGTTGCAGCAGTGCTTTTAGGCTGATGGGGGCGCTGAGGTCGCCGTCATTGAGCAGCAAGGCGATGGCCTTAATGGTGCCGGAACAGCCGATGGCAGCCTCAAACCCGGTATGAAGGTACCGTTGCTGCAGCAACTCCAGTTGCTGCTCGGCCGCCAGAATGGCTTTTTTCATCCGCTTTGAGGACAGCTTGCCTTCGCCGAAGAAGCGAGATTGAAAGCTGACGCAGCCCATGGACAGGCTTTCCAGCTGGACCGGGGTGTGGCCCTGGCCAATGACCAGTTCGGTGCTGCCTCCGCCGATGTCAATGACCAGCGTCGGGGTGGCGATGATCTGGTTTTGGCTGACGCCCTGATAGATCAGGCGTGCCTCTTCCCGACCCGGGATTACCTCGATAGGGTGATCCAAGATGGCACGGGCCTGCTCGATAAACTGGTAGCGGTTGGGCGCCTGGCGCAGGGCATAGGTGGCGACAATGCGAATCTGGTCGAAGTGCATCTCGCTGAGTCGCTGACTGAACTGCTTCAGGCATTCCAGGCCGCGTTCCATGGCTTCGGGGCTGAGGTTACCGCTGTCATCGGTATTTTCCGCCAGCTGTACCCGCTGTTTGAGACGGTGCATCGGTTGAATGTCACCGGCAATCACCCGGGCGATGCCGAGGTGAAAGCTGTTTGAGCCGAGATCGATGGCCGCCAGGATGCGGCCGTTGCCACTGTCTATTTTCTGTTCCATAGGCTGGGAGTCTTAAGAGTCAGTCTTTTTTCATAGTCGAAAAGGTAATCATAGATGGCAATCTGAGATCGGATTTTTTTACGGTTGCCGCGTTTCACATAGTGGTTTTGCTGCGCCTTATCCAGGATGCGTGCCTTGGTGGTGTCTTTGAACTGCAGGTTGAGAATATCGATAATCTGTTGTTTCAGTTGCGGCTGATAGATGGGGCAACCCACCTCAATGCGTTTGTCGATGTTGCGGGTCATCCAGTCGGCGCTGGAGAGGAACACCTTGGGGTCGCCGCTGTTATTGAACACCATGATGCGAGGGTGTTCGAGGAAGCGATCCACCACCGAGATGGCGGTAATATTCTCCGACACCCCTTTGATGCCTGGCTGCAGTGAGCACATGCCGCGAATGATCAGTCGGATTTTGACGCCATTGCGAGAGGCGTCATACAGGCGTTTGATCAGCCCCTTGTCTGCTAGGTTATTGATTTTAAGCGTAATACCTGAGGGCTTGCCCGCCAGCTGATTCTGAATTTCACGATCAATCAGGCTGTACAGCTTGCGACGGGCGTCATTCGGCGACACCAGCAGGTGATTGAACTTGAACTTCTTGTAGCTGTGTTCAATGAACTCAAACACGTTGTCCACCTCGCTGCAAATCTCCTCATGACAGGTGAACAGGGCAAAATCGGTATAGATCTTAGCCGTCTTTTCGTGGAAGTTGCCGGTGCCGATGTGGGCGTAGTGCTTGAGTTGCCCCTGTTCCAGTCGTTTGATCAGGATAAGCTTGGAGTGAATTTTCAGGGTCGGGATGCCAAAGTTGATGCGTACGCCGTGATCGGTCAGGAACTTGGCCCACTCGATGTTGGCCTCTTCGTCGAAGCGCGCTTGCAGTTCCACCACCACTGAGACCTCTTTGCCGTTTTTTACCGCCTCGATCAACGAATGGACGATCTGGGAGTGCTTGGCCACCCGGTAGATGTTGATCTTGATGGATCGCACCGCCGGATCGAAGGCGGCCTGGCGCAGCATTTCGGTCACATGGTTAAAGGTATGGTAGGGGTAATAAAGCAGGATGTCGCCGGCGCGAATCGCCTCGAAGGTGTTGGCATACTCACTGAACTGGCGACTGCGCATTGGGGCAATCCTAGGGTTTTCCAGGTAGGCTCGGCCGGGATTGGGAAAGCCGATAAAGTCGCGGAAGCAGTGGTAGCGACCACCGGGAATCATCGAGTCGACGCCGGCAATACTGAGGTTATCCTGCAGCATCTCTAGCATGTGCCTGGGCATGTCCCTATCGTAGACAAAACTGACGGGCTCGGCGGTCAGTCGCTGTTTCAGCCCGGACGACATCTTTTCCAACAGGCTCATCTCAATCTCATCGGACAGGTCGTACTCGGCGTCCCGGGTCAGCTTGATGGAAAAGCACTCGACCGTATCGAAGTCAAAAAAGCCGGTAAACACCTCTTCCAGGCAATGACGAATAATGTTGTCCAGCAGTATCAGAGTCTTACGTTTTTTGCTGCCCTCTGCCGGTAGCTGCACGAACCGGGGAACCTGCAGGGTGGGGACTTCGATCAGGCAGTAGGTGATTTGCTCGCCTTTGCGGATACCGGCCACCAGGTAGGTGGTTCCGTCGTTGAGGCTGCGGGCCAACTCGGTATGTTCATCGACGATCAACGGCACGATGTGACGGCGAATCCGTTCACGGAAATGACGCTTGAGCCACTTTCCCTGCTCCGGACTGAGTTGCTTCTCGTTAACCAGGAAAATGTTGCGCCGGGCCAGGTCGTGGATCAGTTGCCGGTAGATGTCATCAAACTTGGTTTGCAGCGCCAGCACCTTGGCATTGATGGCCGCCAGCAGGGCTCGAGCGCGCTCGCCGCCGCCCTTAGATTCGTCGATAAGGATCTGGCGGCGCACGTCGGCCACCCGTACCCGGAAGAATTCATCCTGGTTATTGGAATAGATGCCAAGAAAACGCACCCGCTCGATCACGGGCACGCTGGGGTCGGCCGCTTCCTGCAGCACCCGCTCGTTAAAGGCGAGCCAACTGAGCTCTTTGTCGGTATAGGGAAAATGGGATTGCGCAGACATCGTTTCTGTCCCTTTTATTGAGTGTGCGCAGCATTCTCTGTCAGAAAAGTGTCATCGATATGAAATGTCAGATACTTTTGCTGGATTTTAGCTAATGCGTTGGTACTCCACCATCAGGTCATCACCCAGAGTAAACAGAGATTGCTCCATGCGATCCAGTTGCTCCTCATCCTGTGCGGTTAACAGGATATTGAGACGAAACAGCGGCACTCCGGTGTGATTGGCAGTGTCCAGATCGCTCTCGAGTTGGTCGATGTTGGCCCGGTGACCACGGATGATTTCGGTGACACTGGCAACGATGCCGGGCCGGTCGTTGCCAATCACTTCCAGGTGGAACTGCAGGCTTGGGGTGACCTTAGGGGTGACCCGCTGCAGCTCGATGTTGAGGCCGCGTATGGTGCCCAACTGCTGTTTCAAGGCCTGGAGGTTGGCGGCGGGCAGTTCCAGCTCGATGATGCCGGCATAGCGGTCACCGATGCGGCGCAGGCTGGCGTCGAGCCAGTTGGCCTGGTTGTCTTGAATGGCCTGGGCCAGAGTTTCGGTAATACCCGGGTAATCCTCGCCGATTACACTCAAAATCCACTTTTCCATACAGGCTCCTAAAACGAATTATGAAGGTCGGTGTAACACAAGTGTCATACAACAGACATATACTCCACACCAATTCAAAAACGACTGCTCCCACTTGTTAGAGGATATTGATGGAACAGACGATTGCTGACAAATACCGTGCGAGCCATCGGCGCCTGATAAAGGACCGGCTTGCGAGATACGGTGTCACCGCGGGCGGCATCATGGTGCTGATCGCCCTGTTGCTGATCTTTTTCTATCTGCTCTACGTGGTAGCGCCGGTATTTAAAGGGGCCAGCCTGACCCCGGGGTTTACCACCACCTTATCGGGTACCGAATCGACGGTGCAGCTGGGTACCGATGAGCAGCGTGAATACCTTTACCGTATCACGTCTTCTGGGGATGTTCAGTTTTTTTCATTAACATCCAATAACATGGATTCGACCTTGTCGATCCCCACGGCGCCCGGCATTCGCGCGACCGGGTTTTCCCGCAGCAACCCGTCGGAGCGCAGCGCAGCCCTGGCGTTTGATGACGGCAGTGTCTGGGTGGTTCAACCGGATTTTGCCATCAGCTACCCCAATGATGTTCGCACCGTGACTCCGCAGCTGCGTTATCCCCTTGGGGCCGAGGCATTGCAACTGAGTGACGGCAAGGCCATCGATCAGTTGGTGTTTGCCGCCGGCGATGAAGGCAGCACCTTTATCTGGAGCGACACCGATTCCAATGACCTGGTGCTGACCCGCATGAGTGCCGACGTCGATTTTTTGACCGACGAAGTGGTGTGGGCCCGAAACGATTATCCTCTGCCGGGTTCATCGGAGCGCATCGACAAGCTGCTGCTGACTCCGGACCAGGCACGTTTGTTTATTCTGGCCGGTAACCGGGTAACGGTACTGAACGTTGAGGACGGCGATGCCCCCTACATCGAGCAGGTGCTGGAAGCGGCGGAAGCCGGTGCCCGCATCAGCGATATTGAATTGTTGGCCGGCGCCAGTTCGTTGATGGTGGCCAATGACAACGGTGTAATCTCCCAGTGGTTTCAGGTGGCTGGCAAAGAGGGTCGTCGCTTCGAGCGCATTCGTGAATTCGCTACCGGTGTTGACACGCCCAGCCTGGCCTCGGAGTTTTTCCGCAAGAGTTTTGTCGCCGGCACCAGCGACGGTCAGGTACAGCTGTTTTACACCACCAGCGAGAACAAGCTGCTGACCGAACGCTTCGGTGACACGGCGGTGACCATGATGGCGTTTTCGCCTCGTGGCAATGGATTGGCTATTCAGTCTGGCAATCAGTTGCAGTTCGCCGATCTCGACAATGCCCACCCGGAGGTGTCCTGGAGTGCGTTGTGGCAGAAAGTCTGGTACGAGGGCTACCCCGAGCCAGCTTATGTGTGGCAGTCCACGTCCGGGTCTGATGATTTCGAAGCCAAGCTGAGCCTGATGCCTCTGGCCTTCGGTACCCTGAAGGCGGCGTTGTACGCCATGCTGTTCGCCACGCCTCTGGCACTGGCCGGTGCGGTGTATACCGCCTATTTCATGTCCGGTCGAGTGCGCAGCATTGTCAAGCCCACCATTGAGATCATGGAAGCCCTGCCAACGGTAATTCTGGGTTTTCTGGCGGGCTTGTGGCTGGCGCCGTTAGTGGAGGACAACCTGCCAGGCATCTTTATGTTGATGCTGTCGTTGCCGCTGTCGGTGTTGCTGGCGGCGCTGATTTGGCACTCGCTGCCACGTAACATTCAAAGCTCCCGCTGGGGTGAGCTACGCGAACTGATGCTGGTGCCGTTGCTGGTGCTGGTGGGCTGGGGCGCGATGTCGCTGAGTCCGGTGGTAGAGACCCTGTTGATGGACGGCGATGCCCGTCGTTTCGTGACCAATGAGCTGGGCATCACTTTTGACCAGCGAAATGCCCTGGTTGTGGGCATTGCCATGGGGTTTGCGGTGATTCCGACCATCTTCTCCATTGCCGAAGACGCGGTGTTCTCGGTGCCCAGGCACCTGGTGAATGGTTCGCTGGCACTGGGGGCCACCACCTGGCAGACCCTGACCCGAGTGGTGATGTTGACGGCCAGTCCGGGCATCTTCTCGGCGGTGATGATGGGAGTGGGCCGCGCCGTGGGGGAAACCATGATCGTGCTGATGGCCACGGGCAATACCCCGCTGATGGAGTGGAACCTGTTTGAGGGGATGCGCACCCTGTCCGCCAACATCGCCGTTGAGATGCCGGAATCGGCCATCGGCAGCTCGCATTATCGGGTACTGTTCCTGACGGCCTTCGTGCTCTTCATTTTCACCTTTATGTTCAACACGTTGGCCGAGTTTGTCCGTCAGCGGTTGCGTGATAAGTACAGCACCCTGTAATGGAAGGGAATAAGACAATGGGTAAGTGGTTTAAATCGGGCTCTCCCTGGATTTGGATGACGGCGGGTGCCGTGAGCCTAAGCTTGATTGCGGTGCTGGGGTTGTTGTTGATGATCGCCTGGAAGGGGCTGGTGTATTTCTGGCCTTCACCGGTGTATCAGTTCGATCTTCAGGTGAACAACGGTCAGGTCGAGCGGGTCATCGGCGAGATCTACGACAGAGAACAGGTGCCCGTAGAGCGGTTGCAGCAGTCGGGTATTGAACTCGAAGTCGAGGGGGAGTTCATCACTCGCTACCTGGTGAAGACCGGCAACCGAGAGTATGTGCCACTGGATTTTCGCTGGATCATCGAGCCGACCATTCAGTCGCAGACGCTGCCAGACGACATCGCCGTGTTCGAACGTAACAAGAATGGCAATTTCTACGGCTATCCGGTCGAGCTGATCTTTGATGGCAAACGCTACGACGGTGAGGCGCTGAAGCCCCAACTGGCCCTGGCCATTGAAAAGACCGCCGAGCTGCATGAGCAGGCAGAAGAGTTGCAGAAGGTCGACATCGGTCGCATCAACTACCAACTGGAGCGCTTGCGCCTAGATGAGCGCAAACTGGAGCTGAACCATCAGTTGACGGCACAGGCGCTGGCGGAACTCGATGCCAAGCGTACCGCCTTGAATCAGGACTACCTGGTGCTGGAGAAGCGGCTGTTTGATCTGCGTGACCAGGCGGCCGAGGACGCCATCGTGGTGCGGGACATGCGCGGAGAGCGGGTGACTCTGCCGATGGACAGCGTGCTGGATGTGGCCTATCCGAATCAGCTGGGTCTGATGGGCAAGGTGGGTCACTGGTTTCACGCCATCGGCAAGTTCATCAGTGATGATCCTCGGGAAGCCAACACCGAAGGCGGGGTATTCCCGGCCATCTTTGGCACCGTGTTCATGGTGCTGCTGATGGCGGTGATTGTGACGCCATTTGGTGTCGTCGCCGCGGTGTACTTGCATGAGTACGCAGCCAAGAACGGCCTGACCCGGCTGATTCGTATCGCGGTGATCAACCTCGCCGGGGTACCCTCGATTGTCTACGGCGTGTTTGGTCTGGGGTTCTTCGTTTACATGGTGGGCGGTTCGCTGGATGAGCTGTTCTATCCGGAAGCGTTGCCGAACCCGACCTTTGGCACGCCCGGGGTGATCTGGTCGGCACTGACTCTGGCCATTCTGACGTTGCCGGTGGTGATTGTGTCGACCGAGGAGGGCCTGTCCCGAATCCCCAGCAGTGTTCGCCACGGCTCATTGGCGCTGGGTGCCACCAAGGCCGAGACTCTGTGGCGGATTGTTCTTCCCATGGCCAGCCCGGCGATCATGACCGGTTTGATTCTGGCGGTGGCTCGCGCCGCCGGTGAAGTGGCGCCGCTGATGTTGGTGGGGGTGGTCAAACTGGCCTCGACCCTGCCGGTGGATGGCAACTGGCCATATGTCCACCTTGATCGTAAATTTATGCATCTGGGCTTTCACATCTACGATGTGGGTTTCCAGAGCCCGAACGTGGAAGCGGCGCGGCCGCTGGTGTACGCCACCTCGTTCCTGCTGGTCAGTGTCATTGTGGCACTGAACCTGACTGCCATCGGGGTGCGAAATCACCTGCGTGAAAAATTCCGTTCCCTGGAACACTAAGCCGAGAGAATGACCATGATTGCAATTGAAGCCTTGAACAAATCCTCGGCGCCGCTGGATCTGAAACAGCTGTCGCCTGAGATGACTGCCTTCGACATCGACAACCTGAACCTGTATTACGGCGACAAACAGGCGCTGTCGGGCATCACCATGAAGATTCCGCGAAACCAGGTTACCGCCTTTATTGGCCCGTCAGGCTGTGGTAAATCCACCCTGCTGCGTTGCTTGAACCGCATGAACGACTTGGTGGACAGCTGCCGGGTCGACGGCCAGATCCTGCTGAACAATGATGACATCTACGGTAAGCATGTGGATGTGGCGTCGCTGCGTCGCAATGTGGGCATGGTGTTCCAGCGTCCCAACCCGTTTCCCAAATCCATCTATGAAAACGTGGTCTATGGCCTGCGTCTGCAGGGCATCAACAACCGCCGGGATCTGGATGAAGCGGTGGAGCGTTCGCTGAAAGGCGCCGCCCTGTGGGACGAGGTCAAAGACCGACTCCATGACAACGCTTTTGGGCTGTCAGGGGGGCAGCAGCAACGACTGGTGATTGCCCGCGCCATAGCCATTCAGCCGGAAGTGCTGTTGCTGGATGAGCCGACCTCGGCCCTGGACCCCATCTCCACCCTGACCATTGAGGAGCTGATTCATACCCTCAAAGATCAGTTTACCGTGGTGATCGTGACTCACAACATGCAGCAGGCGGCGCGGGTCTCGGATCAGACTGCGTTTATGTACATGGGGGAATTGATCGAGTACGCCGACACCAATACCCTGTTTACCACTCCAGCGAAGAAGAAGACCGAAGATTACATCACCGGTCGTTACGGATAAGGATTGTAGGCAATGGATAACAATAACTTGGGAAAACACATCTCCGGCCAGTTCAATCTGGAGCTGGAGGATGTCCGCAGCCAAGTGATGGCCATGGGCGGCTTGCTGGAGCAGCAGCTCAATGATGCGCTGCACTCCCTGCAAACCGGGGATCAGGATCTGGCTAAGAAGGTGATGGCCACGGACCGCAAGATCAATGCCATGGAAGTCGCCATCGATGAGGAGTGTACCCGCATCATCGCCAAGCGTCAGCCGGCGGCGTCGGACCTGCGTCTGGTACTGGCCATCTCCAAGACCACCGCCGACCTGGAGCGCATCGGTGATGCCTGTGTGCGGGTGGGGCGCACGGTGCTGGAGACCAAGGGCGGCAGCCGTAAAGGTACGCTGGTGTCCATGGAAGCCATGGGCCGGCACGCGGCACGAATGCTGCACGAAACCCTGGATGCCTTTGCTCGCATGGATGTGGATGCGGCGTTCCGCATTCACAAGGAAGACGTTAAGGTCGATGGCGAGTACGAAGCGGTGATTCGCCAGCTGATGACCTTCATGATGGAAGATCCCCGCTCGATCCCCGGCATTCTCGATGTGTTGTGGGCGGCCCGGGCTCTGGAGCGCATCGGCGATCGTTGCCAGAACATCTGTGAGTACGTCATCTATTTTGTCAAAGGCAAAGACGTGCGCCATATGGACACCGACGACATGGAAGATCTGCTGCGTTAAGGTGTGATGCGGATGAAAAACCGGGCCTGGCCCGGTTTTTTTGTGCCTTCAAAGCGGCTTTTAGCTCATCAGTTTGCTAGCCATTGGCTGAGAGGGAACAGCGCCGCGTGGCGGGGAGTCACTCTTCGCCGACCTCTGCGGACTTACGTTGCTGGCTCCAGTTGGCCCAGATGACGCCAGTGGTTGATCACGGCTTCGGCAATGGTGATCTGCAGCTCCAGTGGCGGCTCGGGCTGGTGGGCCAGTGGGTAGTAACCTTCTTTGCCGGCAGCGGTATAACCGGTAGAGACGCCGGTGTATTGCCGCTGGGCGTCGACATCGACCCAGTGTCCCTGATGGCGGCACTGCAGCTGCACAATGCGCTGGCCCATGTCGGCCTCGGCATCGTAGCGGAATCTTAACCCCCAGGCGTAGGGGTAGCTGCCGGTACCAGTGCCGACCACACCGTTATTGAGGGCATTGTTGATGGCCGACTCCAGGGTGGCTCTTAAGGCATCGCCGCTCACCTGGTATTTGACGATGCCAATGGCAAAGGGCGCCAGGGTGCCGGCGACCCAGCCGGCGCTGATCGGCCCTTGATTGACGGAGGCGCGGGTGCCGCCGGCGTTGTGCAGGCCGAAGTCCACCTGGTGTCCCAACTGCCTGGCCTGCCAGCGCATGGCTCTGGCCAGCAGCGGTGCCACCTGGCTGCCCCCTTGATCATCCGGAATTCGAAGGTGGCGCAGGGGCTGCTGAGTCCGGGCAATGATCTGTTGTTCAAATTCCAGCAGGGCTGGCTTGTAGTGTTGCTGCAACAGAGTTTGAAGGGCTGGGTCGTTGTCGGCCAGGGTGACGTTGGTTTGTTGGCTCAGGTAGGCGAGGGCTTGCTCTGTTTGTGCTGGTGGCAAAGGGTGACGGCCCTCGGCGTCGGTGCTGAGGGTCTGCCCCACCAGCAGGGCATTGCCACCATCGACGCGTCTGAGGGTGCCGTCTGCGTCCAGATCCAGCTGCAACTGCCCAAGAAACAAGGCGTTGCTGCCAGCCTGAACCACGGCGGTATTGTTGATGACCACGGCGTAGTGATCCCGGCCGCCGAGCCCCAGGTTCTGAAAGTCACCTTGCAGTACGTGGGTGTGGCCGCCGATGATGGCGGCGACGCCATCCAGTTGCTCGGCCAGCTGCAGATCCCGATCGTAGCCCAGATGGCTGAGAATGATGATCTTATTGATGCCCGCATGTTCGATGGCGTCGATGGTGGCGCGGGCGACGTCCAGGCAAGGATGAAACTGGGTGTCGTTGTCGGCACAGGCCAGCTCATGCATGTTATCCAGTGTCAGCCCGAACAGGGCCACCGGTTCGCCATCCAGGTGTTTAACCAGGTAACGGCCCCGCTGTTGCCCTGGATCGTAATCCAACAGGTTGCTGAGGCCACGCATCGGTGACGTTTTGTCGGTGCGTTCCTGGCTGAGATCCATGTTGGCCGCCAATACCGGAAACTGCAAACCTTGGATAAAGGTCGACAGCATCGGGTTGCCGAGGTCGAACTCGTGATTGCCCAGTACCATGGCATCCAGATCCAACTGGTTGTTAAGGATGGCATTCAGTCGACCCTTGTAGTGAGAAAAATACAGCGAACCCTGAAAGCAGTCACCGGCGTGCAGCGCCAGTAACTGGCGACCGGTATGGCGGGCATCCGCCCTGGCTTGATTCAGCGCACTCGACAGTCGGGGATAACCGCCACAAGGGGCGTGTACCTGACCCAGGGTTGGCAACGTCAGGGCCAGGGTGGTCGGATCAAACTGGGAGTGGGTGTCGTTGATGTGGGCGAGGGTCAGGCGCAGGGGGCGGTGGCTGGACATGGTACTCCTAGGCGGCGCCGGAAGGCGCGGGTCGTGAACCGAGTAATTATACTCCGAATCCGCTCAGGAGCGAGGCCGGCAAGGGGAATTTTTTGTTGTCGATGGCACCGGACAGGGCTGGTGTTTGCCGATGACGCTGGCTATAATTCCGCTCCAGATTTCGGGGGAGTAGTCGCTCTGCGCTAAAGCAGGGGGCAGTGTCAACATCCTCAGCCTGTCGGCTTGGCACTGTCGGCGTAATCCACTATCAGGTGGCATTACGGATTGATGAGACTCGAACAGCTCAACTCCGGCGAGGGCAGGGGGCGAGGTGTTCGTGTGCGTTGCCCTCGGAGTGTCTTTATTGTGTCTTCTCTATTGTTACCCCTGATGGCCGTAATCGGTGGCTTTGCTGTGCTGACCGTGAGTGCCGATCGCCTGATTGGCGCCGCGGCGACCCTGGCCAAACACATGGGGCTGTCCATCGTCTTTATTGGCATGACCATTGTTGCCTTTGGTACCTCGGCGCCGGAGCTGTTGGTCAGTGCAGTGGCGGCACTCAATGGCGCCGAAGGGCTGTCGGTGGGCAATGCCATCGGCTCCAACATCATCAATACCGGTTTAGTGCTGGGAATCTGTGCCTTGATCACGCCATTGATGGTCAGTCGTCAATTCCTAAAACGTGAGTTTCCCATACTGGCGGCGGTGGTGCTGTTTGCCTACCTGTTGCTGTGGAATGGCTACCTGGGTTGGCCTCAGGGGCTGGCGTTGCTGGCGGGCATGGTGGCTTACGGTATCTACCTGGGTCGAAGCCACAACAGCGACGATGAGGTGGATGTCGAGTTCCTGGCCATCGGCAAGCACCGGGCCATGATCGAAACCCTGTTGATGCTGGTGCTGCTGCTGGCCAGTTCCCAGGTGATGGTCTGGGGCAGTGTCGAGCTGGCGCGGGCGTTTGGCATCAGTGAGCTGGTGATTGGTCTCACGGTGATCGCCTTTGGCACCAGCCTGCCCGAGTTGGCGGCGGCCATCGCCGGCGTGCGCCGTGGCTTGTACGACATGACGCTGGCGACGGTGATCGGCTCAAACATCTTTAACCTGCTGGGCGTACTGGCTTTTCCCGGGCTGATTGGGGATGGGGTGACGTTGCCAGCGGAGGTGCTGGCTCGAGATCTGCCGGTGATGACCGCGTTGACGCTGGTGACCGGGGTGTTTTTCTATCTGGCCCGACTCAGTGGTGGCCGGGCGGCGGCGGTGCCTATGCACCGGATGGCCGGGGTGACCCTGCTGCTGGGCTTTGCCAGTTACATGGGAGTACTGGCCAGGGATGTTGGGGCCGCACTTTAATAGAATCGGTTAAAAAATATCGATTTCTAAGTGACTTAAACTTGGTCGTCGTGATGCTTATGGTATGCTCGAAGTTCAGACAATCTGGATTATGCCTGGCGGGCAAGGAGCAGCGCGATGAGAGGGATACAGTGGTTTGGCTTGGTGGCACTGGTGGTGCTGGGCGGGTGCAATAAGGCCCCTACCGGACAGCCGGCGCCACAGGCACCCAGTGTCGGAGTAACCACCATTGCCGAGGAGCCGGTCACCTACGGGGCCGAGTACGTCGGGCGCACTCAGGCCAGTGAGGATGTGACCATTCAGGCTCAGGTCTCTGGCCCGATGTTGAAACGTCACTTCGTCGAGGGAGACGAGGTCAAGCAGGGGCAGTTGCTGTTTGAGATTGACCCCTCTCCCTATCTGGCCGAGCGCGGCCAACAACTGGCGCAACTGACCCAGGCCGAAGCCGCCCGCGACGTCGCCATCCTCAACTGGGAACGGGGTAAGCAACTGTTCCCCGATGGCATGATCTCCGCAAAGGACATGGATGCCCTGACTTCCGACAAACTGCAGACCGAAGCCCAGGTGGTGCAGGCCAAGTCGGCCCTGGAAGCCGCCGAGTTGCAACTGTCTTACACCAAGGTGACGGCCCCGATCGATGGTAAGATCTCCACCGCCTTGGTGTCTCAGGGTGATCTGGTTGACCCACAGCAAACCCTGGCGACCCTGGTGCGAGTCAATCCGTTCTGGGTGACATTCCAGGTCTCCTCCCGTGAACTTTCCAATGCCTATAAGGTGATTCGAACCAACCCGGATGCGCTGCCGCGGCTGGAGGAGCTGGTGCTGCACATTCGTCTGCCCAATGGCGATCAGTATGCCGAGCGGGGGGGGGTGGATTACGTGGCCAACCGGGTGGATGCAGCTACCGGCACCGTCGAAATGCGGGCCCAGTTCCCGAATCCGGATGACTTCGTGTTGCCGGGGATGTTTGTCACCGTGGTCATCGAAGCGCCGGAAACCGAGCAGGCACTGCTGGTGCCACAGGCGGCGGTGCAGCAGGATCAGCAGGGCCGTTATGTGTTTGTGATCGGTGCCGACAATAAGGCAGAGAAGCGGTTGGTGTCATTGGGGCAACAATTTGGCATCAAGTGGGAAGTCAAAGCCGGCCTGAATCCGGGCGACCGGGTGGTGACCGAAGGGTTGCAGAAGATTCGCCCCGGCGTCGAAGTGACCGCCACTGAGGCCACGGTACAACCCTTCGAGGCTGAAGGGCAGGAGGCGAAATGATCAGTCGCTTTTTTGTCTTCAGGCCCAAATTTGCCTTCGTTATCTCCATCGTCCTGACGCTGTCGGGATTGCTGTCGATTCCGCTACTGCCCATCGCCGAATTTCCGGAGGTCTCGCCGCCGCAGATTAATGTCACCACCAGCTTTGCCGGTGCCAGTGCCGAGGTGGTCAAAGACACCATTGCCCAGGTGATCGAAGCCGAGGTGAATGGGGTCGAGGACATGATCTACATGTCCTCCAAATCAGCCAATGACGGCAGTTACTCGCTGACGGTGACGTTTGAGGTGGGCACCGATGCCGATGATGCCCAGGTCAATGTTCAAAACCGGGTTCAGCAGGCGTTGCCGCGGCTGCCGGAGCAGGTGACCAAACAGGGGGTCAAGGTTAAGAAGCAGAGCCCGAACTTCCTGATGCTGGTGAACCTGGTTGCCCCCCAGGAAACCCTGGACTCGCTGTTTCTGACCAACTACGCCACCCTCAACATCAAGGATGTGCTGGCGCGTCAGGGCGGGGTCTCCGATGTACAGATCATCGGTGGCCTGGATTACGCCATGAGAATCTGGCTGGATCCCAGCAAGATGGCCAGTCTGGCGATCACCGCCAATGACGTCAGTAACGCCCTGCAGGAGCAGAACATTCAGGTTCCGGCCGGGCGAATCGGCGCGGCGCCCATCTCCCGCGACCAACAGTTTCAGCTGAGCCTGCAAACCAAAGGGCGGCTGGTCGAGGTGGAAGAGTTCGAGCAGGTGGTGTTGCGCTCCAACGAAGACGGCTCCAAGGTGGTGATCGGTGACATTGCCCGGGTGGAGCTGGGCTCTCAGACCTACGACGCCCAGGGAAAGCTCAACAACAAACCCAGTGCCATTATCGCCGTGTACCAAAGCCCGGATGCCAATGCGTTGGAGGTGGCCACCTCGGTGCGCGAACAGATGGCGCTGCTGTCGCAATCCTTCCCTCAGGACATGGAATACCAGATCCTGTATGACACCACCGAGTTTGTGACCGTCTCCATCAAGGAGGTGGTGCAGACGCTGTTTATCTCCATCGCCCTGGTGATTGCGGTGGTGTATCTGTTCCTTCAGGATTTTCGTGCGACCTTGGTGCCCGGCATCGCCATTCCCGTCTCCCTGATCGGTACCTTTGTGTTCCTGCTGGTGGGGGGGATGACCATCAATACCATCTCGCTGTTTGCCTTGATTCTGGCCATCGGTATCGTGGTGGATGATGCCATTGTGGTGGTGGAGAACGTCAGTCGCATCATGGAAGAGGAGGGGTTGGACGCCAAGGCGGCCACCATCAAGGCGATGGAGGAGGTCACCGGTCCGGTGGTGGCTACCACTCTGGTGCTGTTGGCGGTATTTGCGCCCACGGCGGTGATGCCCGGTATCACCGGTCAGATGTACGCTCAGTTCTCGGTCACCATCTGCGTGGCGGTACTGATCTCTTCGGTGAACGCCCTGACTCTGTCGCCGGCCATTTGTGCCTCGGTACTGCGGGTGCCTCAGCCTAAGGTACAGGGCCCATTCGGGGTGTTTAACCGTTTCTTCGATCGCCTGACTCATGGTTACAGTGGCTGGGTCTCGGCGCTGATCCGCCGCAGTGCCATGGCGATGGTGGTGTTTGTCCTGGCCCTGGGGGCCACCGGCCTGTTGGGTAAAGTCTTGCCCAGCGGGTTTGTGCCCGCGGAGGACAAGAAATCCTTTATGGTGGACATACAACTGCCCAATGGTGCCTCGCTGAACCGTACCGAGGCCGCGATGGCGGAGCTGGTGGAACAGACCCTGCAAGTGCCTGGGGTCAGCAATGTCATCCATGCTTCCGGGTTTTCGGTACTCAGTGGCTCGGTGTCGTCCAACGGCGGCTTGTTGGTGGTGACCCTGGATGACTGGTCGGAGCGAACCACACCCGAGCTCAGCGATAAGGCGATCATGGGTACCCTGCAGGGGGTGTATGCCGCCAATCCGTTGTTGCAGGCGATGGTGTTTGCCTTGCCGCCGCTGCCGGGCGTGGGCAACGTCGGTGGTTTTGAGTTTGTACTGCAGGACAACCAGGGCCGCAGTGCCGCCGAATTGGCGCAGGTGATGCGAGGACTGATCATCGAGGCCAATGGCCAGCCGGAGATCGCGGTGGCCTTCAGTAATTTCCGTGCCGATACGCCACAGTTGTTTGTGGACGTGGATCGCAACAAGGCCAAGGTGTTGGGGATCCCCCTCAGCGAAATATTCTCAACCCTGCAGACTCAGCTCGGCGGGAACTACGTGAACGACTTCAACCGCTTCGGTAAGGTGTTCCGGGTCATGCTGCAGGCCGAGGAGGAGTATCGAAACTCCGATCGTGACATCAGCCGTTTCTACGTCCGTACCGCCGCCGGTGACATGGTGCCGTTGTCGACCCTGGTGAAAGTGGAGCCGATTCTGGGACCTGAGGTGGTGAACCGCTATAACTTGTTTGGCTCAACCATCATCAACGGCATTCCGGCTCCGGGTTACAGTTCCGGTGAAGCGGTGGCGGCCATGGAGCGGGTGGCCGCCGGCAATCTGCCTGCCGGCTACAGTTTCAGTTGGACCGGCCAGACCTACCAGGAGATCAAAGCGGGCAACCTAGCGCCGTTGATCTTCAGCCTGGCGCTGGTGTTCACCTACCTGTTCCTGGTGGCACAGTACGAAAGCTGGACCATTCCGTTGGCGGTGATGCTGGCGGTGCCGGTGGCGATCCTGGGGGCCTTTACTTATGTGTGGCTGGCCGGGGCCGAGGTTAACCTCTATACCCAGATTGGTTTGGTGTTGCTGATTGGGTTGGCGTCGAAAAACGCCATTCTGATTGTTGAGTTTGCCAAACAGCAGCGAGAGGGGGGCGTCGGCATTGTCGAGTCCGCTGTCACCGCGGCCAAGATGCGGTTTAGGGCGGTATTGATGACGGCCTTCTCCTTTATCCTGGGGGTATTGCCCCTAGTGGTGGCCACCGGTGCCGGTGCCGAGAGTCGCAATAGCCTAGGTTATGCGGTGTTTGGTGGCATGTTGATGGCCGGGGTGGTCGGAACCCTGTTAGTACCGGTGTTCTATTACCTGCTGCAAACCATGAGAGAAAAGGTCAAAGGCAGGGTCACCAAGGCCGGTTAATGCCCCAGTTGCATTAGAATCGGTTCACAAAGCCGCAGACCCGGGTCTGCGGCTTTTTTGTGGCCAGGCCGAGCTTGGCGGTCGGGAGAGGGGGCGGTTTAGACGTTATCTTACGTCACACGCATTCAGATTTTTTGATGAAAGTCTCATCCATTCAAATTGACACTACCGAGCTTCAATGTTGGGGTGCCGGCCATTGTGATTACTTATTTTCTATTATTTTCAATAGCTTGGTTGCAATAATGTCGATAGTTAATTTTTTTGAATAAATCAATCATTCCCTATTAATTCATCATTAAAAATCAATTATTGGCATTTTTGTACGCCGATATATTTCAAATGTTGTAAAGCAACAACAATTTTAGACCTTGGTAGAATACGACCTTAGTCTAAATTCAATCAAATAATTAAAACTGGCGTTTAAAGTGTTTGTTCTAACCTAAAGGTCTTTGTTTTCAGTGAGTTAAAATTGGTATGTAAAAAAACCATCAATTGGCTATTGATCTTTAAATGGGGCTGGTGCAGGTTTAATACAGGTCGATGAGGGCAAAACTTAACCAATGATCGTCTAAACTGTTGGCAAGGTTAAGTGGTTTTATAGTTACAAATGAAAGTTGCACTGGAGGTGCGTCATATGAGCCAGGTTACAGAGTTAGCGCAAGGGATTCAGGTTATCGGCCCTCAAAAGCCGGAATACAAAGCGATTTTGTCTGAAGAGGCTCTGGCATTTGTGGCAGAACTCGGCAGTCGGTTTGCACCGGCGATCAATCAGCTGATGGCGGGCCGAGAGGCGCGGCAGGCCATCGTTGATGCGGGCCAGTTGCCCGACTTCCTGCCTGAGACTAAAGACATTCGTGAGGGCGACTGGAAAATTCTGGGTATTCCCGATGATCTGAAGGATCGCCGAGTTGAGATCACCGGTCCGGTGGACCGCAAGATGATCATCAATGCCCTCAATGCCCGGGTGAAGGTGTTCATGGCCGACTTCGAAGATTCCCTGGCTCCGAGCTGGGAAAAGGTGGTCGAAGGGCAGCAGAACCTCAAGGATGCGGTAGAGGGCACCATTGAGTTTACCAATCCGGGCAACGGCAAGCACTATCAGCTCAACGAGGATCCGGCGGTGTTGATCGCCCGGGTGCGCGGCCTGCACCTGAAGGAAAATCATATCCTGTTTGATGGCGAACCGTTGCCGGGGGCGTTGGTGGACTTTGCCCTGTACTTCTACCACAACTACCGGACCTTGTTGAAAAAGGGGTCGGGTCCCTATTTCTACATTCCCAAGCTGCAGAGTCACCTGGAGGCTCGCTGGTGGGCCCAGGTGTTTGCCTTTACCGAGGAGAAGTTCTGTCTTCAGCCAGGCACCATCAAGGTGACCTGCCTGATTGAGACCCTGCCGGCGGTATTCGAGATGGACGAGATCCTCTATGAATTGCGCAATAACATCGTGGCGTTGAACTGCGGCCGTTGGGATTACATCTTCAGCTACATTAAAACCCTGCGTAACCACCCTGATCGGGTATTGCCGGATCGCCAGCAGGTGACCATGGAGAAGCCGTTCCTGTCGGCGTACTCCCGGTTGCTGATTAAAACCTGTCACAAGCGGGGCGCCCTGGCGATGGGGGGCATGGCGGCCTTCATTCCGGCTAAGGATCCGCAGCTGCAGCAGAAGGTGCTGGACAAGGTGACTCAGGATAAAGAGCTGGAAGCCCGCAACGGTCACGACGGCACCTGGGTGGCCCACCCCGGCTTGGCGGATACCGCCATGGGGGTATTTAACGAGTTTATCGGACCGGAGATGGACAACCAGTTGCACATCAGTCGTGATGTGGATGCGCCCATCACCGCCAAAGAGTTGCTGCAACCCTGTGAGGGGCAGGCCACCGAGGCCGGCATGCGAGCCAACATTCGCATTGCGGTGCAGTACATCGAAGCTTGGATCACCGGCAACGGCTGTGTGCCCATCTACGGATTGATGGAAGACGCCGCCACCGCCGAGATCTCTCGAGCCTCAATCTGGCAATGGATTAAACACGGTAAGAGCCTGGACAACGGTCAGTTGATCACCCCGGCTCTGTTCCGCGCCATGCTGGAGCAGGAGTTGAAAGTGGTTCGACAGGAGCTGGGGGAGGAGCGGTTTGATAACGGCGCCTTTGAGCAAGCCTCCACGCTGTTTGAGGAGCTGACCACCTCGAATGAGCTGGCCGACTTCCTGACGCTGCCGGGCTATCAGATTTTGACGCAAGATACGATTTCTTAAGAAGCACTGAATTTCAAGGAGTATGAATATGTCCACTTATCAATCTGATATCGATACCGCGGCGACGCTGATCGAATCACAGGGCAATGCATGGAACGCCATCAGCCCGGAATACGCCGCCCGTATGAAGGCCCAGAATAAATTTAAGACCGGCCTGGACATTGCCAAATACACCGCCGGCATCATGCGTGCCGATATGGAGCGCTACGACAATGATCCGAGCCAGTACACCCAGTCTCTGGGCTGCTGGCACGGTTTCATCGGTCAGCAGAAGATGATCTCCATTAAGAAGCATTTTAACAGCACCGATCGCCGTTACCTGTACCTGTCAGGTTGGATGGTTGCCGCTCTGCGTTCCGACTTTGGCCCGCTGCCGGACCAATCGATGCATGAGAAGACCTCGGTGGCGGGATTGATCGAGGAGCTGTACACCTTCCTGCGTCAGGCCGATGCCCGTGAACTGGGTGGCTTGTTCCGCAGCCTGGATGAGGCCAAGGCCGCTGGCGATGACAGCAAGGCCACCGAGATTCAGTCTCAGATCGACAACCACCAGACCCACATTGTGCCGATTGTGGCCGACATCGACGCCGGCTTTGGTAATGCCGAAGCCACCTACCTGCTGGCCAAGCGGATGATCGAAGCCGGTGCCTGTTGCATCCAGATTGAAAACCAGGTGTCGGATGAGAAACAGTGTGGTCACCAGGACGGCAAGGTTACCGTGCCTCATGAAGACTTCCTGGCCAAGATTCGCGCCGTTCGCTATGCCTTCCTGGAACTGGGTGTGGATGATGGCGTGATTGTGGCCCGTACCGACTCACTGGGTGCCGGCCTGACCAAGCAGATCGCCATTACCAACGAGCCCGGGGATCTGGGGGATCAGTACAACAGCTTCCTGGATGGCGACTACGTTAACAGCGCCGAAGACATTCAGAATGGTGACGTGGTGGTGAAGGCCAACGGCAAGCTGCTTAAGCCTAAGCGCCTGGCCAGTAACCTGTTCCAGTTCCGCAAAGGCACCGGTGAAGACCGGGTGGTTCTGGATTGCATCACTTCGCTGCAAAACGGTGCCGACCTGTTGTGGATTGAAACCGAGAAGCCACACGTGGGTCAGATTGCCGCCATGGTGAACCGCATCCGTGACGTCGTTCCCAACGCCAAGCTGGTATACAACAACAGCCCGTCGTTCAACTGGACCCTGAATTTCCGTCAGCAGGTGTTTGATGCCATGCAGGAAGCCGGGGAAGACGTGTCAGCCTATGACCGCGCCAATCTGATGAGTGCCGAGTACGACAGCAGCGAGCTGGCGACCAGGGCCGATGAAAAGATTCGCACCTTCCAGGCCGATGCGGCCCGGGAAGCGGGTATTTTCCATCACTTGATCACTCTGCCGACCTACCACACTGCGGCCTTGTCTACCGACAACCTGGCCAAGGAATACTTCGGTGAGCAGGGCATGCTGGGCTACGTCAAGAACGTACAGCGTCAGGAGATTCGTCAGGGCATTGCCTGTGTTAAACACCAGAACATGGCCGGTTCCGATATCGGTGATGATCACAAGGAGTACTTCTCCGGTGAGGCGGCCCTGAAGGCCTCCGGCAAAGACAACACCATGAACCAGTTCGGCTAATGGTGTCCCCGTCGCCTTCGGTGACGGGGCAATGCGAAAGCCTGTGGTATCGCTTTCGCTGCTCCATCCTGCGGTGCTGCCATGCAGTCGGCGCCGCGGGCAACGGTCAAGGCAGTCCCCGACCGTTGGCCATCTGGCTCCTGTGGGGGCCAGGCCCCCGGGCTATGGGGGCATCCTTCCAATTTAGCTACGTTGCTTGTGCTTCGGGGTGGATCTTGCGGCCACCCCTCTTTTTTTCTCCTCAGTGCTTCAAGAGAGTGCCTGAGAATGGCAGTCGACAGCGGATCGTCGCCTCAGTAGCCACACGGCCGTAAAGATGGCAACGCCATACAGCATGCCCCAGCCCAGCGACCAGGCAAACAGCAAACAGCCGCCAACCCCCAACAGCGCCTTGAGTCGAAAGCGACCATTCAGCAGTTTGAGCGCCGCCAGCATCGAGCACAGGTAGATCATCACAAACACCCCGTTAACCCATTCCAGCAGTACCTCAAATTGCCAGCCAAAACCGTGGGCCAGCGACAGCGACAGCGCCACGACGGCCAGCAGCATTGCCAGGGCAAAGGTGGGAACCCGGTGGCGATTCAGGCGGCCAAACCCCGCAGGTAGTTGCCCGTCCTGAGCCAGTCGCCATGCCAGTCGGGACATGGAGGCCAGGTAGGTGTTGACGGTGGCAAAACCGGCGGCGGTGCCAAGCAGGCCAATGACCCATTCGCCGCCCTGGCCGAAGCGGTCATTGAACAGGCTGACCATGGCCAATGTGCTGTCATGAGGGCGTTCTAGCACCATCAGGGTGCACACCAGGTACACGGCGGCCACCAACAGGGTGGCGATGACCATGGCGGGAACAAAGTCCTGTCGAGGCCGTTTAAACTCTTCCGACAGGTGGCTGACCACCTCGACGCCTAGATAGGCCCACAGGGCGATGCCAAAGGCGCTCCAGACGTCGGTGTTTACCCTGGGTTGCAGATGGCTGGCCTGGGGCAGCGGCGCGCCGATGGCAAGGGCGATGACCACCGCCAGAATCGCCAGGGTCAGACCCAGTTGCAGCACGCTGGACAGCTGAATGCCGCCGATGTTGATCAGGTACAGCAGGCCCAGCATGGCCAGCTGGGCCGCCAACAAGGCGCCGCCGTCGAGGTTCAGCAGGGGCTGGATAAACTCGAACGTCATCATGATGGCCGCCGGGGTGCCAACCGGCGCGGCAAACAGGAACAGCACCCCAACGGTGGTGCCCAGTCGGCGGCCAAAGGCCCGATGTACGAAGTGGGACGGGCCGCCGGCATTGGCAAAGCGTTTGCCCAGTTCGGCAAAGACCAAGGCCACCGGCAGGATCACCAAAACCAGCAGCACCCAGGCCCACAGTGCGCCTGAGGCGGCGATGTCGACGGTCACCTGGGGCAGAATAAATACGCTGGTGCCCAGCAGCGAAGTGGTGATCAAGCCGACACCCTGCCAGCGGCCGATGCTTCCTTTTAAATGCGTCATAATGGGTCTTCAATAGGCATGGAATATAGAAATTGTACTTGCAATCTGTCGCCTTAGGTGTCGGAATTACCAGTCAGATTATCGGAGTTCGCCGACGAATCGTCGGCAGAGATGCCTTAGGAGTAGCAGCATGGGATCGTCACTGGATCGCTTTGACCAGGCCATTCTGGCGGAGTTAAAACTCAATGCCCGCCAACCGGTGGCGGCCATCGCCGACAAGGTTAACCTGGCCCGGTCGTCGGTGTCGGAGCGAATTAAAAAGCTGGAGCAAAGCGGCGTGATTCGTGGTTACCGGGCGCAACTGCAGCAGTCGATGCTGTCAGGCATCAGCGCCTACTTCGAGATTATTCATCAAGACAAAAGCTGCAAAGACATTGCCGATAACATCCGTCAGATCCCCGAGGTGATCACCTGTCATGGCATCAGCGGCCATATCGACCTGTTGGTGTTCGTCAAGATGGACTCGATGCAGCGATTGCACGAGATTCGCGCCGAGCTGGATGCCCTGCCGACGGTGGTGAAAATCACCACCCATGTGGTGATGAACGAATGGCTGTAATCGAACGCTCGCTGCCCTACCTGAACCACTATCCGGCGGAGATTGTGCAGCAGGTCTCTCGACTACTGGACCAGAGGCTATTGGGCGAACGGCTTCGGCGTCGCTACCCCAGCCTGCATCAGGTGGGCAACGATGGCGCACTGCGTGAGTACTTGCTGCAGCTGAAACAGCAACACATGAAAAAAGCCGGGGTAGTGAATAAAGTGCAGTACGACACCCGTCTGCATGTCATTCACAACGCCCTGGGCACTCACAGCTATGTGCAGCGCCGCCAGGGGGCTAAGGTCAAAACGCATAATGAGATTCGCATTGCGGCGCTGTTTAAGCGCGCCCCGGAACCGCTACTGCGAATGATCTGCGTTCATGAACTGGCGCACCTTAAGCATAAGCAACACGACAAAGGCTTCTATCAGCTGTGCCTGCATATGCTGCCCGATTACCATCAACTGGAGTTTGATACCCGCCTGTGGCTGACCGAAAAAGAGGTGCACGGCGATCCGTTCGAGTCGAGTCAGCGCCGTGAATAACCATCGGAGGCATCCGTGGCGAAGTCGATGATCTGCGGGTAGAGGCTGGAGAAGGTGTCGAGAATCTCCGGCTCCAGTTGCGTCAGCACCTGTTCGCCTCCCAGCAACAGCTGTGGCCTGGACAGGCGCTGAGCGATGCCGGTGATGGCCCGGGTCAGCCCCGCGTGATGAGCGTAATTGCCAAGCCAGTCACCCTGGGACATGTGAGTGGCCAGGGCGCGGCATTGAGGGGGCAGTTGTGGGTCGCTCAGCAGGATTCGGTAGCTATGCTGACAGAATTGGGGCAATGGCAGTGGGTGGTACTGTTGCCAATGGCGAGCCAGGTGGTGATCGAAGGCCATGTCCAGCAGAATCCCCGAGGTGCGGCGGTAGTGGCCGGGAAAGCGTGATTTCAGCTGCAGCAGCTGAGGGTGGCCATCGATGTAGCTGTCTATCTGACGGTGCAGCCAGATTCCCTGTTTCAGCGCCTCGGGCTGGTCATCGAAACGACCTTTGACAAAGTCTCCGGCCAGGGCGCCGGCGAGGCTGGTTTGAGTCAGGTCCGCCAGATGCAAGTGGGCAAGAAAGTTCATGAGGGTCCGTATGCCTGAGTCATGGTTTTACCTTAGCGGCCGGAGCAGGGCGGGGCAAGGCCGACCAGAGTCGGCCCGGTCAAAGTCGGGATGGGTCAGCGCAGTGGCTTCACCTTAGCCATCATCGGGGTCTCCAGCAGCTCGGGAGTGCCAGTGTAGCGACCGGGACGTCAACGAGTGTGGTAACACGGTAAAGTTTTGAGAAGGGGCGTGGCTGTTGAAATGCTGAACACGGATTGGATGAGTTGTGGACAAAAAAGACCGCGTCATCCCGGTGCCGTAGGCTAGATCCCGGGTCTGAATGGGTTTAGACTACTGCCCCCCCGCCTCACGGCGAATGAATGAGACTGATACCAATGCAGGTTGCTGATTTTCAATTTGACCTTCCCGATGAGCTGATCGCCCGCTTTCCCATGGCCGAGCGCAGCGCCTCGAGGCTGTTGCATCTGGATGGCAACAGCGGCCATCTGGTGGATGGACAGTTCCCGGATCTGTTGGATCAACTCCACGACGGTGATCTGCTGGTGTTTAACAACACTCGAGTGATCCCGGCGCGGGTCTTCGGTAAGAAGGCCAGTGGCGGCAAGATCGAGGTTCTGGTTGAGCGGGTGGTGGACGCCCATCGGGTATTGGCCCACGTGCGCTCCTCCAAGTCTCCCAAAGTGGGCACCGAACTGCAGTTTGAGCAGGGCGTCAAAGCGATCATGGTGGCCCGTCACGATGCGCTGTTTGAGCTGGAGTTTCAAGGCAGTACGCCGGTGCTCAGCATTCTCGATGCCATCGGTCACATGCCGTTGCCTCCCTACATCGATCGCCCGGACGATGAGGCCGATCGCGAGCGTTACCAGACCGTGTACAACAGTCGCCCCGGTGCGGTGGCGGCGCCGACGGCCGGTCTGCACTTCGATGATCGCCTGCTGGACAAGCTCAAGGCCAAAGGGGTGCGTTTTGCCTACGTGACCCTGCATGTGGGAGCGGGCACCTTTCAGCCGGTACGGGTCGACAAGATCGAAGACCACCATATGCATTCCGAGTGGGCCGAAGTGCCTCAGGACGTGGTGGATGCCATCGTCAAAACCAAGGCCGACGGTGGCCGGGTAGTGGCGGTGGGCACCACCTCGGTGCGATCATTGGAGTCGGCGGCTCAGGCATCGCTGGTAAAAACCGGCGAACTGCGTCCGTTTGCCAGCGACACCAACATCTTCATCTATCCCGGTTACCGCTTTCAGCTGGTGGATGCCATGGTCACCAATTTTCACCTGCCCGAATCCACCTTGATCATGCTGGTGTCGGCGTTCGCCGGCCAGGATAAGGTGATGGCGGCTTATCGGCATGCGGTTGATAATCGGTATCGTTTTTTCAGCTATGGCGATGCAATGTTCATCAATCGTGATGAGAAGCTTCACAGCCAGGAGGATTGCCTGGATTAATTTTCCGGCAGATCGGCTAGACTCACTCGCAATAACCGTGTCGATGCTGGGGTCGACGCGGATTGGTCAGTTCGCTGACCGGCCTCACTATCAAGAACGAACCGGTTACAGTTAACCGGTTTAATCGGGGATTGTTGAGGGGATTTTGTTGAAATATTGGCGCGCTGTTTCCCGTGGTTTCAATTCGGGTGCCAAATTGGATCTTTTTCTCCGCAAATCACCGTCCTCCCTTGAAAACCGGCACCTTAATCCACATTGTGTATTCAATGCCCCAGGGCTTTTATTCAGTCAGACTGTTTATCTGGCAAGAGGTAGAAATGAAATTTGATCTGATCACCACCCAAGGACGCGCCCGTCGCGGCCGACTGACCTTTGAACGGGGCACCGTAGAAACTCCGGCGTTTATGCCGGTGGGCACCTATGGCACCGTCAAGGGGATGACCCCGGAAGAGGTTGAAGCCACCGGCGCCGAAATCTGTCTCGGCAACACCTTCCACCTGTGGTTGCGTCCGGGCACCGAAATCATGCAGAAGCACGGTGACCTGCACGACTTCATGAATTGGCAAAAACCGATTTTGACCGATTCCGGTGGTTTCCAGGTGTTCTCTTTGGGTCACATCCGCAAGATCACCGAAGCCGGCGTGCATTTCCGTCACCCCATCAACGGCGACAAGATTTTCCTGGATCCGGAAAAGTCGATGGAGATCCAGTATCACCTGGGGTCTGACATCGTGATGATTTTTGATGAGTGCACCCCCTATCCGGCTACGGAAGAGGAAGCCGGAAAGTCGATGCGGATGTCGATGCGCTGGGCTCAGCGTTCCCGAGATGCCTTCGATAAACTGGAGAACCCGAACTCGCTGTTCGGCATCATTCAGGGTGGCGTGTACGAGCATTTGCGTGATGAGTCTCTGGAAGGGCTGATGAACATCGGCTTTGACGGTTACGCCGTCGGCGGTCTGGCCGTGGGCGAACCCAAGGAAGACATGCACCGCATTCTGGAGCACATCTGTCCGAAGATTCCGGAAGATAAGCCCCGTTACCTGATGGGCGTGGGTAAGCCGGAAGATCTGGTGGAAGGGGTGCGTCGCGGCATCGATATGTTCGATTGCGTGATGCCGACCCGCAATGCCCGTAACGGCCATCTGTTTACCGCCGAAGGGGTGGTGAAGATTCGCAACGCCAAGCACCGTGACGATACCAACCCGCTGGACAGCGAGTGCGATTGTTACACCTGTAAGAACTACAGCCGTTCCTACTTGCACCATCTTGATCGTTGTAACGAAATTCTGGGTGCGCGCCTCAATACCATTCACAATCTGCGTTATTACCAGAAAGTGATGGAAGGTTTGCGAGGCGCCATCGAGCAAGGTAAATTAGACGACTTTGTCGAGACGTTCTATTCCAAGCAAGGCCGCCCTGTGCCGCCTGTAATTGATTGATTAACTGATAACTAAAAGAGAACCGATATGTTTATTGCAAAGGCATACGCTGAAACCGGTGCGGCCCCCCAGGGTGGCGGTGTAGAGATGTTGATCATGCTGGCGGTGTTCGGTCTGATCTTCTACTTCATGATCTACCGTCCTCAAGCCAAGCGCGTAAAGGACCACAAGTCACTGATGAGCTCCCTGAGCAAGGGTGATGAGGTGCTGACCAACGGTGGCCTGGTGGGCAAGATCGCCAAGATCAAAGAAGATGACGATTTTGTGGTACTGGCTCTGAATGAAGACACCACAGTGACTATCCAGAAGAGCTATGTCTCAGCGGTATTGCCTAAAGGCTCCCTGAAATCTCTGTAAGATCGTATTAAGAGGGCACAGCGGTGCTGAATAAATATCCTTTATGGAAGAGCCTGATGGTGGTGTTTATCCTCGCCATTGGTGCGCTCTATGCCTTGCCGAATGCGTTTGGTGAAGACCCTGCCCTGCAGATCTCCGCCGGCCGCAACGCCGAGGTGACCCCGACGACCCTGACGCGTTTGCAGCAGGTGATCGAGGACGACGGCCTGACCATCAAGCGGGCGGAATTGGAAAATGGCCAGATCCTGCTGCGTTTTAACAGCGCACCGGATCAGCTCAAAGCCAAGGCTCTGGTGGCCAACGAGTTAGGCAGCGACTACTTTGTGGCGTTGAACCTGGCGGCGGCAACGCCGGACTGGTTGGCGGCGCTGGGCGGCAGCCCGATGAAGCTGGGCCTGGACCTGCGCGGTGGTGTGCATTTCCTGATGGAAGTGGACATGAGCGAAGCGATTCGCAAGCAGGAAACTCAGCTGGTTACCGATTTCCGTTCCGATCTGCGCGAGCAGCGTCTGCGCTACGCCGGTATTCGTGCCGGCGCCAAGAGCATTGAGATTCGCTTTCGCGACCAGGAGACCCTGGTTAAGGCCGAGGATTTTCTGAAGCAGCGCAATCCCAACCTGGTGTTTGATGACAGTGACATGACGCTGCACGTCAGCATGGGCGAAGCCTACCTGGCGGAAGTGCAGAAGTACGCGCTGCAGCAGAACATCACCATTCTTCGTAACCGGGTGAATGAGCTGGGGGTGGCTGAGCCAGTGGTTCAGCAACAGGGCACCAACCGCATCGTGGTGGAGTTGCCCGGGGTACAGGATACCGCTCGTGCCAAAGAGATTCTGGGTGCTACGGCAACCCTGGAGTTCCGTATGGTGTCTGAAGGGGCCGACCTCGGTGCTGCCCTTCGCGGCCAGATTCCTGCCGGTTCTCAACTGTTTGAAAGTGCTGATGGCCGTCCGGTACTGCTGGATAAGCGGGTGATTCTCACCGGTGACCACATCACTGGCGCCCAGTCCGGCTTCAGTGAAACCAGTCAGCCTCAGGTGAGCATCAACCTGGATGCCACCGGTGGCAACAAGATGGCGGACTGGACCCGTGACAAGATCGGTAAGGCCATGGCCACGGTCTTTATCGAGTACAAGTCCACCGGTAAGCGCAAGCCAGATGGCTCGCCTGAATTCGAGAAGCACGAAGAGGTGATCAACACCGCGACCATTCAGGCGCGCCTGGGTCGCAGCTTCCGCATCACCGGCCTGGATACGCCTCAGGAAGCGCAAAAGCTGGCGTTGCTGCTGCGTGCCGGCGCCCTGATTGCACCAATCACCATCGTTCAGGAAAGCACCATTGGTCCTTCTATGGGTCAGGAAAACATCGACAACGGCCTGGCGGCGATGATCTCCGGCCTGGTGGCGGTGATCTTCTTTATGGCGGTGTACTACCGTAAATTTGGTCTGATCTCCGTGGGCGCCCTGGTGGCAAACATGGTGTTGATGGTCGGTGTGATGTCGATGATTCCCGGCGCGACCCTGACCATGCCGGGCATTGCCGGTATCGTATTGACCGTGGGGATGGCGGTGGACGGCAATGTGCTGATCTTCGAGCGTATTCGTGAAGAGCTGAAGGCCGGACGCAGTGTCCAGCAGGCGATTCATGAAGGCTACGCCAACGCCTTCTCAACCATTGCCGATGCCAACATCACCACCCTGCTGACGGCGCTGATTCTGTTTGCCGTGGGCACCGGGCCGGTGAAGGGCTTTGCCGTCACCCTGATGATCGGTATTGCCACCTCCATGTTTACCGCCATTGTCGGTACTCGTGCTGTGGTGAACGCTTTGTGGGGCGGTAAACGTCTCAAGAAGCTGTCGATTTAAGGAGTGGAAACCGATGTTTGAACTGTTATCCCTAAATAAAACGATCGATTTCCTGCGCCATGCCCGGGTGATCAGCGCCATCTCGGTGCTGCTGATGATCGCCTCGGTGGTTTCTCTGGCGACCCGGGGCATCAACTGGGGCCTGGACTTCACCGGTGGTACCGTGGTGGAGATCGTCTACCAACAGCCGAAAGACACCGCCGAACTGCGCAGAGCGGTGGAAGCTCAGGGCATTGAAGGCGTTATCGTGCAGCACTTTGGCGCTGCCACCGACCTGCTGATTCGCGTGCCACCCAAGGCCGGTAAAGGCAACGAGATGGTGGTCCGTATCGAAGAGGCGGCTCGCAGCCTGGAAAGTGATGCGGTCATCAAGCGAGTTGAGTTTGTTGGCCCCCAGGTGGGTAAAGAGTTGGCCGAGCAGGGTGGCCTGGCCGTTCTGACCGCCATCATCTGTATCCTGGCCTACGTCGCGTTCCGATTTGAGTGGCGTCTGGCACTGGGTGCCGTGGCGGCGTTGGTGCACGACGTGGTGGTGACGCTGGGGGTATTCTCCGCTTTCTTCCTGGAATTTGACCTGACGGTACTGGCGGCGGTATTGGCGGTGGTGGGCTACTCGCTCAACGATACCATCGTGGTGTTTGACCGGGTGCGGGAGAATTTCCGCAAGATGCGTAAGGGCAGCCCGGAGCACGTGGTCAACACCTCGGTGACTCAGACCATGAGCCGGACCATTATCACCACGGGCACCACCCTGTTTGTGGTCATCGCCCTGTTTATTCAGGGTGGCTCGATGATTCATGGCTTCGCAACGGCGATGCTGCTGGGTATTGGTTTTGGTACCTTCTCCTCCATCTATGTGGCCAGTTATGCCTCCATCAAGCTGGGCTTGACCCGGGAGCATATGATGCCGGTAGTGATTGAGAAAGAGGGCGCCGACCAGGAAAGCCTGCTGCCGTAACTCCCAGCCAGTTAACGGTAATTTTGTTGAAAGCCACCCTTCGGGGTGGCTTTTTGTTAGCAATTTGTAGATGATGTCGAAGCGCAGCGAATATCAGGGAGTGCCCAAGTGGCCGGATTTCAGGTGCATCCTTAAGGATTGAAATATCCTTAAGGTGAGGCACCCTGTTCGGTCGCGATGCCGATTTTGGTAACGGAAAATCGGACTGTGTATGGGGCCGAGTTTATACGAGGAATGGATTATGGATAGCTTCGTAGAGTTGTACCGGGCCAGTAATGCCCTGGAAGCCCATGCCTTGAAAGGGGCGCTGGAGCAACAGGGAGTAATGGTACGCCTGCTGGGGGAAGCCCTGGCCGGAGGCACCGGTGAGCTTCCCATAGACAGCCAGGAAGTCGGTTTGTTGGTGCAACGTCGTCATTTTGATAAAGCCAATGCGGTGTTGGAACAATATCATCAGAGTCAGGCGCCCTGGCAGTGTCCCAGTTGCGACGAGCAGAATGATGGTCATTTCGAAACCTGTTGGCGTTGCGGGGGCTTGCCCCAGAAATAGGTTGCTATGAAACACAATCCTGGCTTTGATGCCCTGGTCGACTCCCTTCGGCCGCAAGTGAAAGAACTCTCCATCGATACCCTTCTTAACTGGCAGGCCAACGGCCATCCTCATCAGCTGATAGACGTGCGCGAGCAGGACGAGTGGCAGCGCGACCGCCTGCCCAATGCCAGTTATCTGGGCCGCGGTGTGATGGAGCGAGACATTGAGTCCCTGTACCCGGACAAAGATCAGGTCCTGGTACTCTATTGTGGCGGCGGTTATCGCTCGGTACTGGCGGCAGTGAATCTGAACCTGATGGGCTATACCCAGGTGTATTCGCTGATTGGCGGTCGTCGTGACTGGATGAACCGGCAGTTGCCGATGGAGAGCTGATGCGTTATTTCCCCCTGTTCTTTGATACTAAGGCCAAGCGCTTGTTGATCGTCGGCGGGGGCGAAGTGGCTGCCCGTAAACTGGCGTTGTGGCGACGCAGTGAGATGACCATTACCCTGGTGTCGCCGCAGTTGTGTGCCGAGTTGCAGACGCAGCAGGAGGGGTTTCACTGGGTATCCCGACTCTTCGATGATGACCTGATCCCCGGTTTTGACGGGGTGATCGCCGCCACCGACGACGAGGACCTGAACCGCCGCATCAGTGTGCTGGCAAAAGAGCAGGGGGCTTGGGTAAATGTGGTGGACGATCCGGGCGCCTGTACGGTAATCACCCCGGCCATTGTCGATCGCAGCCCGGTGGTGGTGGCCATCGGCAGTGAAGGGGGCGCGCCGGTACTGGTGAAAGAGCTGCGGCGGCGACTGGAGTCGCTGTTGCCATCGTCCTTATCACCGCTGGCCAAGTTTATGGCCGAGGCCCGCTATCGGATTCCACTGGTCCAACGGCGCCGAGTGTGGGAGCGCTTCTTAAGCCGCAATGGCCTGGGTTTCGATGATCAGACCGACGCGCGACTCGAGCAGGCAATGGAGCAGCAGGCCGAAGCTGGCTGGGCGCTGCTGCTGTCCGCCGAGGTGGATCCGGATCTGTTGCCGCTGAAGGCGGCGATGTTGATGCAGGAGTGCGATGCGCTGTGGTTTGACGGTGACTTGCCGAAGCGCCTCGACGAGCTGTGCCGCCGCGATGCTCAGCGCCGTGCCTGCCTGCCCACGGCATTGGCGCCGGATCAGAATGTGCTGGTGGTGGCATCCGCAGAGCGCTATCAGGATTGGCAGCGCCAGCTCAGTGGTGCCCGGGTTATCGAGGTGGGCAGTGGCTGGTTGGCGTAGCTCGCCTTTTAGACCGGGGCATTTCCATTAGCGGTGTTTTAAAACAGGTCGTTGCCGGTCACGACCATCAGGGCAAAAATCCATACCGTGAAGGCCATGCAGATGTGCACCAGGCCGTAGATCAACGCATCTCCCCGTTTCATGACCCGATCGTCAATAATCAGATACAGGTGCAATAGGGCGATCAAGCCCATGGCGATGTTCAGGGGCCATTGAAACGCCGTATTACCTTCGGGTATCAGCACGCGAACGCCGATGGCAAAAAACACCATCAACAGGGTCAGTATCGGTGCGATCCCGATGCGATAACTGTCTGGGTACCACTGCAGCACGGCGTCTCCTTAGTGGGCATGATTTCTGGCGATCAACTGCGCGCTGAAGCGATGCGGTTGTTGATGCTCCCCTTCAACGTAATGCAGGGGCTGCAAAGATGCAAAGTGTTGTTTCAGTTCACCGGGCTTAAGCAGGAAGTCAGGGTTACTGGGTTTGCCTATTTGAGCCTGTTGGCTGAGAAAAGTTTCATAGAAAATAATTCCTTGAGGTAGCAGCGCTGCCTGCAGTGCCGGCATTAGCGGCCGGTGCAGGTAGTGACAGACCACGATGGCGGCAAACTGGCGGCCGGCCAGAGGGGCGCTATCGGGCTGTTCCAGATCCAGTTGCCAGCAGACGATGGGCAGGCGTTCGGCTTCGGCGATGGCGGCAATGGCGGCCAGTGCCTCTGGATTGCGGTCGGCACACCAGACCGGAATGCCTTTGCGAGCCAGGTAGAGGGTGTTACGTCCGTGTCCGCAGGCCAGATCCAGAACCGGGCCTGGCGGCAGCGAATCAAACAGGGCCTGGTGTTCGATCAGAAAGGCCGCGGGGGAGAGGTTGCTGTGCATGTGGGCGTCCTTGATAAGGGAGGAGCGCCCAGTATAACGGCTTGCGGGTGAGCAAGGCAGCGGGAATCAGCCCTTGACCTCTTTAGGGCCATCGATGCGACGCCGGTGCCAGATTGAGTAGTGGCGCAAGCCCGCGGGACCATGGGAGGTGATCACCGAGATCAAGGCCACGGTACAAAACAGCGCCACCTTATACTGGGGCAGGGGATAGCACAGCGCCACCAAGACCACCTTCAGCAGGGTCAGCACCCCCTTCATCTGCACCAGCCACAGTGGCGAGCGCACCACCTCCCACACCATCAGGATCAGGCCGGTACTCATGGCCAGTATCCACCAGGGCAGCCACAGGGATTTATCGACGTTGTAGAAAAAACCGCCACTGGCTCCAATGATGCCTAACACATGCAAGGCTCTCAGGCTGGATTTACTGAGTCGCTGAATCCAGAACTGTTTTTCACTGAGGGAGGAGTGTTTGGCCATGGAGGTGTCCGCTGAAAAAATTTGCCAAAGGGTACCACAGTGATTCGAGGATGGGGATGATCCGCCTCTCGGCCCGGTGTTGGCGAGGATTCTGAGAAGGGTTTGTTTCCGCGGCGGCGGCGGCTTTGTGATCCACTGCACTAAATGAAAATTAGTTGCATTAAATCGAGAACCAAAGCGCCATTGACGTACCTAATGTTCTACGATAGGTAGCATATGGGTTGTCCCGCAAGGGGCAGCAGACTGTTGGCGTTTAGAAGGTATCTGCAATGATGAAACGATTGATTCTGGGCGCTCTGGTAATGAGCAGTGGTGTATCTGCGATGCCAGGCATGGGTAATGGCAATGCGAGCATGGATGGGCTCAAAGGCAACAATCCACATGGCGCTGTGCCCATGGAAGATGCCGTATTGGTGGGGAAGCTCACCAGCCAGCAGTTGATCTTTGAAATGATCCCCATGGGGCGGGAATACCTGGCCTATAAGGTCAATACCGAAGCCCTGAGTCCACTGGTAAAACGGGAGGACAAGGTGGAAATTCTGGCGGTACTGGGAACCTGGGATAAGGTCAGCCAGCAACAGGTGCCGCGGATGATGAAGATTTTGAAGATCCTCGATAACCCCAATATCACCGCCGATTACGTTGGTGTCGATAAGAAAGGCAGCGCCGGAGAGACGCCGTTGATGGAGGGGGTCCAGGTGATTGCGTTCCCGACCTTCATTGTGCGTCAGGGCGGCAAAGAGATTGGCCGCATCGAAGGCCAGACACCGCAAGGGCTGGAAACCGAACTGGCGCAGTTGCTGCGCTAATCGAATCACAACAACGAATTTAAGACGGTCGCCTCAGGCGGCCGTTTTTGATTGTGGTCAGCAATGAGGACAAGCCCAGCCTGAAGTTCAACCTGGGTTTGTTGTGACCCTCAGGGTCAGTGGCCAGCGCACCACCTTGGTGCTGCGGGCATCGCCCCAGGCAACCGCGAGGGCCTGCCAGACCGGTTTCAGATCGGATTCTGTATGGGTCTTCAAGTACCGCTGCAGTGCCGACCAGGTTTGCAGGTAGCCGCAAAATTGGGCCAGGGTCCAGGATTTTTCAATCTGCAGATGCCTGGTGGCCTGTGGGAGCAGCGGTAATTTCAGATGCCGATAGCCGTTTTCGACCCAGCGTCGCTGTGCAGACCAGTAGCGCCCCAGAATCGATTGGTACAGGTGGGCGACCACCTCATCCACGGCCGGGGTAACGTGGCAGTTACCATAGCACCACACCGCCAACACCCCGCCGGGTTTCAGGGTGCGGTGCACCTGCTGGTTAAACCGCGGCAGATTGAGCCAGTGTAGGGCCTGGGCAACGGTAATCAGGTCCAGGCTGGCGTCAGCAACCGGAATCTGCTCGCCCCGGCCGGCCAGGTACCGCACCCTGGGGTGCGAATTGGCGTGCCGGAGTTGAGCCAGGCTGACGTCGACGGCCAACACCTGCTGAAAGTGATCAGCCAGTGCCCGAGCCGCCTGTCCTGAACCGGTGGCGATATCCAGAGCCCGCTGCTGTTGCTGGCAGAGACCACTGATGTGCTCAAACAGCGATTCAGGGTAGTCCGGGCGAAAGCGGGCGTATTCTTGGCTGTGGCCGGAAAACAGATCAAACACGCTGTCCATAGCGATAATCCATAAATATATGTAATTAAAAATATTATCAAAGATAATTTTTTGATGGTATTTGCAGCAACTACACTTGTGGCATCTTCCCTGGTATTCGAGGTAACAATGCAGCTGCAGTTAGAGAATAAGCGAGTCTTGGTAACGGGTTCAACCGCAGGAATTGGTCATGCCATTGCCAAAGCCTATCTGAAGGAGGGGGCTCAGGTGTTGATCCATGGCCGTGACCAGCAACGCAGTCAGCAGGTGGCCGATCGTCTGGCGGACGAGTTGCAATGCGAAGGCCGGGTGTTTGCGGTGGCGGCGGATCTGGCGGACGCGGCACAGGCCGAGCAGTTGCTGGCTCAAGTGCAGGAACTGGGCGGGGTCGACATCCTGATTAACAACACCGGCGTGTTCGAAGTTAAGGCGTTTGAGGCCATCGACGATGCCGAGTGGATGCACTATTTCAACGTTAACGTCATGAGCGCGGTGCGCCTGGCGCGGGCGCTGTTGCCGCAGATGCAGCAACGGGGCTATGGGCGCATCGTCAACATCGCTTCCGAGTGTGGCATCAAGCCTCTGGGACAGATGGTGCACTACTCGGTGACCAAGACCGCCTTGATCTCGCTGTCACGGGCGTTGGCCGAACTGACTAAGGGCCAGGACGTCACCGTAAACTCGGTCCTGCCCGGCCCAACCTGGACCGAAGGGGTAGAAAATTACTTTGATACCCTGTCGCAGTCAGAGGGGAAACCGGTGGCGGAATTGACCGCTAACTATTTCACTGATCACGAGCCCACCAGCCTGTTGCAGCGGTTTGTCCAGGTGGAGGAGGTGGCCAATGCCACCGTGTATCTGACCAGCAACCGTGCCATGAACGGCCAGGCATTGAGAGTGGAAGGCGGCATCATTCGGGCGCTGTAAGCAGCAATAAAAAACGCGGCCTGGCCGCGTTTTTTTGTGCATTTTTGTTAGCGCATCATATTTCGCTGAGAGGCTCTCTGCTGCCGCATCGCCTCATCCCATTGTTGGTACAGGGCCAGTATCTGTTCACTGATGGCCTGGTAGCTGGGGTGCTCTGGCTGTTGTGACTGAGCCTGAGCGACGTGGCGGGCCAGCAGGCAGATTAAGTGTTGTGTCTGACTCAATGGGCCATCAGACAGGCTCTTGATCACCATGTGGCGCAGCCCGAGACTGAGCATCTGCAGCAGGGTGCCGGTGTTCAACGGTTGCTCTCTGAGCAACTCCGGCTCTTCGGCCAGCACCAGTTGGGTGAGTAGGTTGGTGACCTGAGACAAGTTGGTGGCGCCTCGGAACAGGCTGTGGATGCTGATATCCCGAGCCATAAACTCTTCCAGATCGGTGGCCAGATCGGCGCTTTCCCAGCGTCGTTTGGAAAACTCTCGAAATTTGCTCATCGTGGTTATCGCGTACTGACAAAGTCTGTTGCTCAGTGTAGCGGTTTTCTGGGTGGGTGGCCGTGAGCCCGGGTTGCTTTTGGCTACGGGGGTTCGATGGCCAGGGGCGGCGAAAGTTAACCGTCGCAAGGGCTGACTTTGATGCAAGGGTACCGTAAGATTGACTGAAAATTGAACGCTTAAGGAAGAGTCAATGAAACGGGTGGTGTTTAACCAGAAGGGCGGAGTCGGCAAATCCAGCATCAGCGTTAACCTGGCTGCCATCAGTGCGGCCAGGGGCTATCGAACGCTGCTGGTGGATCTGGATGTTCAGGGCAACAGCAGCCATTACCTGGGAGTGGACGAGGCCAACCTGCCGCAGGGTAAGACGGTGGCGGATCTGCTTAAGCAAACCGTCGGCTGGTTTGGCTCCATGCCGGCACCGGAGCAGTTTGTTCACAAGACGCCGTTTGACAACCTGAGCCTGTTGCCCGCCAGCCCGGCGTTGGCGACTCTGGAGCGGGAGTTGGAGATGCGGTATAAAATCTACAAACTTCGGGACGCGTTAAAGACTCTGGATAACGAGTTTGACCGCATCTACATCGATACCCCGCCCAATTTCAACTTTTACTCCAAGTCGGCCCTGATAGCAGCAGATAAAGTGCTGATTCCGTTTGATTGTGATGGGTTTTCCGCGCAGGCCATCTCCAGACTGATGGACAACCTGTTGGAGCTAAAGGCGGATCACAACGGCAAGCTTGAAGCGGAAGGCATCGTGGTGAATCAGTTTAACCCTCAAGCCAGGTTGCCTCAGACGCTGGTGGCTGAGTTGGCGGCCCAGGATACTGTGCCGCTGTTTTCGACCTATCTGGGCAGTTCGGTAAAGATGAAAGAATCCCACCATCAACAATTGCCACTGATCCATCTGGCCCCAGGGCACAAACTGACCGGACAGTTTGTCAGCCTGTATGAAGAGCTGGAAGCCCGCCATGTTCCGGCCTGAGTCGGCTTAACAAGCGATGGTGAATGAGGGAGGGCTGCGATGGCAACGTCATTGTGGGTGTGGCTGATACTGGCGCTGCTGCCTTATGGGTTGGCTGCCGCAGGTGGGGTCATGAAGTTGCGGCAGTTGGGGCATCTGGATAACCATCACCCCAGGTTGCAGGCTCGTGAATTGACTGGTGCTGGCGCCCGAGTCTGGGCGGCTCAGGCCAATGCCTGGGAGGCACTGGCCCTGTACAGTGCGGTGTTTGCCGTGGCCCATTTTGCCGGGGTGGCGGAGTCGGTGTTGTCGCCGGCGGCATTGGGGTTTCTGCTGACCCGGCTCCTGCATCCGCTGTGTTACCTGGCCGATTGGGCCATGGCTCGCTCCCTGACGGTTACCGCCGGCCTGGCCATCTGCGTGTATGTGGCGGTTCAGGCCATGGGATTGGCCTGAACCCAGCTCGTTACTGCAGCGTGTATTGACGCCCTTCCATGCAGGCTTTGAATGCTCGGCCGTACATCGCCATCTGGCTGTCTTTCTCGGCTTGGGCATTGGCTTGTGCCTGTTGATTGGCGGCAGCGGCGTGCCGCTGCTTGGCCCCGCCTCGCAATACGCCCACTCCGGCGCCTATGGCGGCACCGTCACCGGCATCGCCGGCAATGGCGCCAATGGCCGCCCCGGCGGCGGCACCGCCCAGGGCGCCGCGGGCGCGCTCACCACCGGTTTGTTGACTGGCGGGCGCCGGTTGGCTGGCCAGTTGCACCGGGTCTACCCCGGTATTCTCCGTAGCCCAGGCCTGGCACTCCATTTTGTCCTGCTTCTGTTGCTCGGCGTCCTGACCGGCTGCCGGGTAGATGATGTAGTCCTGAGCCATAACGCCCAGGGAGAGGGTGGCCAACATCAGGGCCAACGTGGTGCGCAACATGCAACACTCCTAACAAAGAATTTACCCTGTCAATGATGATAGCAGCGGCCTGAATCCTGGCTGAATTTTATGAATGTTGTTTCTCAGCCTCTGAGGCGTCTTGGGTAATGCCGCTGTTCACCCTGGGGGGGGTCTATTTTAATCGTGCTTAATCATGGAGTTAACCTTGAGTTTCTTACTGAGGGAGGCATTAGCATTTTGGTCTGAATGAGATTTGGATCACCTTTGTATATCCGAATATGCAGTTTGAATGACTCTTTTCATATGACTGATATTTTGTTGTTTTTACTCTGCCTAACGCAGAGTGTGATCAAAACACGGTGAATTGTGTGCTATTTGAGGTTGGCAGCGGTGCAGTTGGTGGTTTGAGGGGTAAAAAAAATGTGAAAAATACTGGTAATGGTAATGAAAATGGCTATCATTTCAGAAAATTCAGAGAAGAGCCGTTTTGGCCAATTTACCTCCGGGGAAGATGATGCACATGAAACTCAAGCCACTGGTAGCCGGCATTGCGCTGGCACTGACTGCAAATGGCGCCTTTGCCGCCGACAGCGTTGAACAACAACTGAAGGCACAGCAGGAGCTGATTAAGCAGCAAGCCGCAGCCATCGAAGCGCTGAGCCGTCAAGTTAAAGACAATCAGCAAGCGGTTGAAGCCGCCGTAGAAGCGGTTGAGAGCGATTCGGGCTCCAGCGCGCTGGATAAGGTCACCATCGGTGGCTACGGCGAGCTGCACTACAACAACCTTAATGGTGAAGGCGGGGCCAGCGACAAAAGTGAGATTGATTTCCACCGTTTCGTGTTGATGTTCGGTTACGAGTTTACCGATACCATCCGTTTCTTCTCTGAAGTGGAACTGGAGCACTCCCTGTCTGGCGACGGTAAGCCCGGTGAAGTGGAGCTGGAGCAGGCCTACATCGACTGGGATCTGTCTTCTAACCTGACGTCACGCTCCGGTCTGTTCCTGTTGCCTGTGGGTCTGCTGAACGAAACCCACGAACCGGATACCTTCTATGGTGTCGAGCGTAATAACGTCGAAAAGTACATTCTGCCGACCACCTGGTGGGAAGCGGGTACCGGTCTGATTGGCCGCCTGGATAACGGCGTTACCCTGCAAGGCTTTGTACACAGTGGCCTGGAAACCAATGCCGACGCGAAATACTCCATCCGTTCCGGTCGTCAGAAAGTGGCCAAGGCCAACGCCGAAGATCTGGCGGCGACCATTGCGGTCTCTTACGCTGGTATCCCTGGTCTGACCGTGGGCGGCTCGTTCCAGTACCAGGCTGACATAACCCAGTCTCTGGATGCCGATGCTGGCAGTGCCACCATGCTGGAAGCTCACGTGGACTGGCAGTACGAGGCATTCCGTCTGCGTGGCCTGTACGGCATGTGGATGCTCGACGGTGATGGTCCTAAGTCCATCGGTGCCGATGAGCAAAACGGTTGGTACCTGGAGCCAAGCTTCAAGGTCACCGAAGAGCTGGGTGTGTTTGCCCGTTACAGCACCTGGGACAACCAAGCCGGTGACAGTGCTGACAGCGCCAAGGCTCAGACCGATATCGGTGTCAACTACTGGATCCACCCTCAGGTGGTATTCAAGGCCGACTACCAGTGGCAGGACAACGACAACGACAAAAACCAGAATGGTTTCAATCTGGGTGTAGGCTACTCTTTCTAAGATGCTGATGTTGAAAAAAGGGGGCCGAGGCCCCCTGTTTGCTTTTTGGACATTGCTGCTGGCAATGATGAGTGGGGGGGCACTGGCCTCCACCGAGTACCTGAGTCAGGAGGCATTCCTGTCTCAGGCGTTTGACGGTGCCGAGCCGGAAACGCGCACTCTGTGGTTGAAAGGGCCCCTGAAATCGGAATTGAACGAGTTGATGGGGGAGAAGTACGCCAAGCTTCGGGTGCGCTACTGGCAACGGCAGGGCCGTTCTGCCTGGGTGCTCGAATCCATCGGCAAGGACAAACCCATAACCTTTGGCTATGTGGTTGAATCTGGTGTCATAGTACAAGCCAAGGTACTGGTATTCAGGGAGCACCGGGGCTGGGAGATCCACAGAGAGGCTTTTACCCGCCAATATTCGGGAGCCTCGTTGCAGGATCAGCGCCTGTCACGAAGCATCGATGGCATCAGTGGCGCGACCTTATCCGTGCATGCCATGAACCGAACCGCTAAGATGGCGTTATACCTGGCTGACCATGTAACTCAATGAAGACCCGAACTTTGACCCGCTGGCACAGCAAAATTGGCATTTTGGTGTGCGTCTGGATCCTGCTGCTGGCGACCACCGGCTTGCTGCTGCAGCACAGCCATCGCATTGGCCTGGATCAACCCTCATTGACCGCCCCCTTGTGGTATCGCATCGCCGGTGTGCCTGAACCCAAAGTGACCGCGATTGAGTCCCTGCCGCTGTATCAGGTTGAGCAGGCGCTGATAACGCCCATGGGCAAGGTGGCCGAGTTGCAGGGCGGCCTGGTTGCCGCCATCGCCACACCGGAGGTCATGCTGGCGGCGGATGGGCAAGCGCTGTATCTGTTGACCCGGGAAGGTGAGTTGGTGGAACGGTTGCCGCACGGCGCTGGCATACAGTCTCTGGGGTTGGATGACCAGGGCAGGCCGTTGCTGCTGGATCAGCAGGGGCAGGCCTGGGCCCTGGACTGGTGGATGGAACAGGCTCCGCAACGCAGTGACGCGCAGCTGGTCAGCAAGGGGTTGTTGCCACAGGGGGCTGAGTTGCCGGCTGAGCTGGCCGGCAAGGGCGTTGGTATCAGTGTCGAGCGTCTGTTGTTGTCACTGCATACTGGTCGCATCTTCGGCCCCGTGGGGGAGTGGTTGATGAGCCTGGTGGCGCTGATGGCCATCGCCATTGCCTGTACCGGCTTTGTTATCTGGGGACGGCGGCGTTGACGGCCGAACCTGACTCTGAGCCGGCGCAGCGGTAAGTTGCTGGTGGCGCTGTCGATACTCAAGCAACTCTTTAATGTAGTCGCGCAGCGCGCCGGCCTGATTGCCCGGGCGATCGTCAGCGGCCTTGTCCAGCCAGGGTAAAGCGGCGTCCAGTTTGTCCTGAAGAAACAGAATGTAGCCGGTCATGGTCAAGGCATATCGGTGGTCAGGTGTGTGTGTCAGCACCCGCCGAAAGGCCGTTAATGCCGGTTCTAACTCGCCGTCATCAAAGCGCAACTGGCCGGTCAGCAACCACAACCTGGGAGTGTCCCAGTGCGCCACTTCGCGCTCTAGTACCATTCTGGCGCGCTGAGGTTGGAATCCGGCAATCCAGCTTTCAGCCTCTTTTTCCGTGAGTTCTGCCGAGTGCTCCTGTGCTGCCAGTCGATGGTAATAGCCGGCGGCATCCAGGGGTAACTCCTCCATGCGGCAGATGTCGGCCAGAATTCGCAGTTCGGAGGGATCAATGACTCCCATATGATCCAGATCTTTTAGCTGGATCATCGCCTCGGAAAAACGTTGCTCTTGAACCAGCAGGCTGGCCAGCGAGCGGCGAAAGCGGGGTGAGCCTCCCATGGCTGGGACCAAAGGGAACAGGGTATCGATAACTTGAGGGCGTCTGTCTGCCGCATCGGCGGCGGCGGCGGCAAGTTCTATCCAGTCCAGCTTTCTTTGTGCCGGAAATCTCGACAATAGCTCCAGGCTCAGTGTCAGGCTGTCTTGCCAATGCTGCTGTTTGTATCGGGCCAAGGCCTGAAAATAGCGCAGATCCGATCGCTGTTCACCACTGAGCCGGAAGGCCTGTTCCAGGGCCGTGGCGGCTTCATCAAAGTGTCCGGTTTCGAACGCTAGCCGACCGAGGTTTTGCCAACTGCCGGCGTGGGAATCGCACAATTGAGAGGCGTGGCGAAAGTGGATCAGAGCCTGTTGCGGCTGGTCATGTTGCGCCAGTTGAACACCAAGGTGGAATTCCAGTAGGTGGTGACTGGCGTCGGCTGCTTTTTCTGACGTGGTGGACAGAACCCGCAATGCCTGTTGCGGTTTCTCCTGTTCCAGAAACAGTGAGGCCCGGGTCAGCGCCTGGTTGATGTAGGGGCTGGGTTGGGCATTGCAGGTGCTGGCCTGAGCGTAGCCGGGCACGGTGACGAGCATTACTGCCAAAGGCCAGAGAGAACGGAGTGAAATGAGCATTGGCATAGGGGGTTATTTATTCAAATTGAAGTTAATGACTTGAGTAACGTTGACGCGCACCGCTTCACCGGTGATTTCTCCGGGCCTGAAGGTCCAGCGACTGACCGCATCGAGGGTCGCTTTATCAAAGACATTGGGCGGCGTCGCGCTGACCACTTCCATCTCACCGACGGTGCCATCTTTTTCCACCACAAACTTCACTTTGACTTTGCCGGTCAGTCCCATTCGTTTGGCTTGAAACGGGTAGATGGGGGACTGATTGTGAGTAGGAATTAACGGCTTATCCAATTGAGCTTCGCCGAATACCAGGTCGCCCGGAGTGGGCTTGAAGATGCGGGTATCCAGCTCTGGCAGCCCTGGATCAGCCTTCAGGCTCAGTGAGCTGGTCTGTATTGGTGTGGTATCAATGGGCAGTGCCAGCCTGGGTTTAGGCGGAGCCTGTTGCGGTTTCGGTTGCTCGGGTGGTGGTGGCGTTGCCGGTTTCATGGGCTCCAGTTTTACCATGGAAATGGGGCGGGCCAGAATGAGTTGGTCACTGCTTCTTGGCGGCGTACGAAGCCCGGGCAAAAGAGAAAATATCAGCAAATTGATTATCATGGCCAGCAGTGCAGCCAAGCCCAGCGGCAGCCACTTGTGATGCAAGATCATCGCTCACCCTTATTTTGAGTGGCGACGCTGACCCGCTCGGCACCCGCCAGACGGCACTGATCCATCACTCGAACCAAGATACCGGTAGGAGCGGCTTTGTCTGCGACGACAACCACATCGGCATCGGGTTTGTCGGCGACGGCTCGGGCGACCAGCAGTCGAACGCTTCGAATGTCGATGGCCTTGCCGTCAAAATGCACTTCGCCGTTGTCGGCGATGCCGACCAGAATAGCCTGCTGCTTGGAAACGACGGCTGTTTCGGCATTGGGACGATTGATGTCGATGCCGGTTTCTTTCACAAAACTGGTGGTGACCATAAAGAAGATCAGCAGCAAGAACACCAGATCAATCAGAGGTGAGATGTTCACTTCCGGGGTGGCCTTTCGCCGTCTTAATGAGTCTCTGATCTGTATCACTGGCTGCTCCTTTGTAAGAGACTGATGGTTTCGTTGAGCGTCTGGCTCAGGCGTCGGGCACGGCGGTTGAGGATGACCCCGAGAAACATCCCCGGAATGGCCACGGTGAGTCCGCTCTGGGTGGTAATAAGGGATTCGGAGATACCGCCAGCCATGGCTTTGGCGTTGCCGGTTCCAAACAGAGCAATGACATCAAAGGTAGCGATCATGCCATTAACGGTGCCCAGCAGCCCCAGCAGTGGGGCAATGGCGGCCAGAGTGGCAATCAAGCCAATTCTTTTATCCAATTTAGGCTGAGTCTGAAGTCGGTATTGTTGCAACAACCCCTGAAATTCTGCTGCCGTCGCCGGAGTATGGGGGGCTAGGAATCGCACCAAGTCACGGCGAACACCGGCCTGGTTCGGACCGCAGTCCCCTCGGCGTATCATCGATATGGCGGAGTCCAGGCTCAGGTCGTCCTGCTCCAGCCTGTAGAAGGCGAACAGTCGCTCCAGGCTGAGGCACCACAGCAGCATGGAGCACAGCATGATGGGAATCATCACTGTGCCGCCAGTGCTGACGTAGTCGTACAGTCCGACAAGTACTTCCGTTAACATGCCGGTTCTGCCGAGAGAGCGGGGGTGCGCAGGCTGAGGTCTTCACGCTGAATGATGTTAGTTAGTGCGACGGCTTTCTCTTCCATGTCACCGATGATGTGCTCAACCTGCCGGTTTAGGACCGAATGCAGCAGCATGATGGGGATGGCAATGGCCAATCCCAGCATAGTGGTGATCAGGGCGGTGGAGATGCCGCCAGACATCATTCTCGGATCGCCGGTACCGGCAATGTGGATCACTTCAAAGGTATCGATCATGCCGGTCACCGTGCCTAACAAACCCAGCAAAGGTGTAACGGCGCCGAGCATGGCCAGGAAGGGCAGGAACCGCTCCAGTCTGGGGAGTTCTTTAAGAATCGCTTCCTGAAGAATGCTCTCTAGGACATCTCGCGGCTCGCTTCGAGCGGCCAGCCCGGTGCGCAACACGTTGTAGACCGGCGATGTTTTTCGTTTTGCGACCATCTGGTCACATTGTTGCCATTGGCCCTCACCGGCCAGTGCATTGACTTTGTTCATGGTGCTGTCGGTATTGTCATGCACCCGCTTCAAAAACCAGGCGCGCTCCACCGCGATGATTAAGCCCAGCAAGCCGATGAAGACGATGGGCCAGACCAAGGGGCCCCCTTGCAGGATGCGTTCAGACAATGAGGGCGTACGGCGCAACTGATCCAAAGCAGCCCCGGCGCTGAGGTCCAGCGGCAGAACGTCACTTTTTCCCTCCAAATAGCGGTCAAGGGCCCACTGCAACATGAACCCCGGTGAAGAGGGCATCTCTCTGAACGTTAGGGTGTTGGCGTCATAGAGAATGGGCTCGCCGTGTTGGCCGGACAGCACCAGTGACATAAAGGGCCCGGCTGTCAGTACCTGCCGTTCAGTGATGGTGCCATCCCGACCGGTGACGTTGACCAGGTGCAGGCCCACTTCGCCGCTGAGGGTGATTTCATCATTGAAGTAGCGAAACAGACTATTGAGATCATTAATGTCCGGGAATTGGGTGCCGTCAGCCAACAGATCGAGGTGTTGAATGCGCTGGGGGGTCATTGCTGAAAAAGGCGATGCCAGGGCCAGTTGGCGCAGGTTTTTGGCGGCAGTACGGACGATGGCAACGATGCGGCCAACCTGTTTTTCCAACGTGTCTCGCTGGCCGGTTAATTGCTGCAGTTCGGCGTCCAGATTTTTGCTGCGAACAGACTCCTGTTTTTTCTTCAGTTTCAGAGCGTTAATTTCACCTCGAAGGCGCTGAATGCGTTGCTGCAGGTCGTTGCGTTGATCGGTAATGCGTTGTTGGGATTCGCTATCCTGAGCTTTGCGTTGGGTCAAAGCCGTTTCGGCATTGGCCTGAGCCTGGCGTAGATCGGCACTCCAAGCGGAGTTGATGCAGGAAAGGCTCACTAACATGATGATTAAGAGGCGTTTCATGGCAGGGTAATCCTTCCGATTGGCAGGCTCACCAGTTCGGCACTGCGTCCATGGTTGGCCAGGGAAATGGCTTTTTTCATAGGGGCGACACAGTCGCTGGGTAAGGGATCGAAACTGAGCGTTTTCGGATTAAAAACACCACATTGCGCCTTATCGAGAGTCTGATAATACAGGGCAAGTCGGCCGACCTTCAGCAGTTGGACGGTGAGGGGATGACCATTGAGTTCGATGGTCTCCTGCCAGGATTCACTGGTGTGGCCGAATTGCGTTTCTATGGTGAACAGTTCCAGCAATCGTTCCAGCTTCTCTGCTTGCTCAGTCGATGGCGCGTCCAGCCAGTGGTTGAATTGTTGCAGTCGTTGCTGCCGCTCTTGCTGCAAAAATGGCAGGCTGGTCTGAACCGCTTGTGCCGCTTTTTGAGCCTGTTCGTCGATAACAGGATCCAGCCCTGAAGTCAGTCGACTTGCACTGGCGATGTCTTGCTTTAGGCTTGCCGCCGTATCGGATTTTTGGGCATTGCTCCACAGCAGGCTGTCGACGTCTTTTTTCAAAGTGTCGTGTTGCTCAGTGAGCTGTTGCAACTGCAGTTCGAGCTGTTTGCGCTGTTGATCCCATTCGCTTTCCCTACGTTGGGTCTGATGACCAACTGCGATATCGTTTTTAACGGTTTTATCCAGTGTGGCTGGATCAGCATGACTGTGGCCACAAACCAGCAAACTGAAAATCAGAGTAAGCAGCGGGCGCCTTTTTGCCTGAGGCAGGCAGGGTTGGTGCCGTTTATTTAAAGGATATAAATGCATTGGGAGTCTGTCTTTAATCGATGTTAGGTGTCTACGAACAACTGACGTTGCTGAATTCCTAAGCCAATAATTCAGGCGATCTTGAACTTTGAACCTTGAATCTGTCAACCTATTTGTGAATCATTATCGTTTTCATTCTCACAAATTTGAATCTGCATCCATCCTGACTGAATATCGGTAAAGAACCTTCAATTTACGCCGTGGTTACATTTTTGTTACCAGTCGCTGTCTTTTGAGTCAGTGAGAAGGTGCGTTTAATTTGACTGTTTCTGTCCATGCTTTCTTTCTTCTGGCGCTATATGAGAGGCAAAGGTTGCGCTTGGCTTAACGCAAAATGCAAAAGGGTGTATATGCGGTTTTGCGTATTAATACTGGAGGATTTGATAGCCGCTTGGGCTTATTAGGGTAAATCTTTTTACATGGAGTCGAGGTCATTTTTTGACACTGCTCGACAAATGAGAATGATACGCGTTTGGTAGTGTTTATCATTCGCGTTTGAGTGTATAGTGGCGTCGCGTTTGCTGTGTCTGTTGCCATGATCGATGGAGCAAACCGTGTTCTGTTACGGTTTCTGGCACTGTTGCTGTGGTAATGCTGCTCACTATAACGGGGGGTATTAGCAGGGTAGTGCCTGGAACCGCGGCGTGTTTCGCCGAGGAAACACGCCAACGTAGCCCTAACTTTTGAGTGATTCCAGGAAGTATTTCATATATGAAATTCAAGGAAATAACGGTTGCCGGTACTTTTATCGGCCTGATCTGTTCCAGCGGCATCCAGGTGTATGCCGAGCCTCAAACTGAGCAGAGTCATGTTTCGACAACGGATGAAGTGGCATTGGACGAAAGTACGGTGACCGCAGATTACGTTGAAATTGAAGCAATCAGTACCACCAAGAACATTCGAGTGATCTCTCGTGAAGACATGGAGAACAAGGGCTACGAAAGTTTGTCTGAGGTGTTGGATGATGTACCCGGAATCAATGTCTCTAAGACGGGCTATGGTGAGATTGACATTCGAGGCCAGGGCAGCCGAACCGCCGGTAGAAATATTCAAATCATGGTCGACGGTGCGCCAATCGGTATTTTGACTCAGCACCCTTATAAAACCGACTACAACATTGTTCCTGTCGACCAGATTGAAAAAATTGAGATTATTGAAGGGGGGGGGGCGGTATTGTACGGCAGCGGTACTGCCGGCGGAGTGATCAATATTACCACCAACCTGAAAGGGATGAAGAAACCTCAAAACTCGGTGAGCTATGAATATGGCTCTGAAAACCAACGTCGTTGGTCAGGGAATTTTGGTGTTCAGGCAACCGATGATTTGGTCTTGCAGGCCAACTATTCCGCTGAAAACTCCGATCTCTATTTTAAAGATACCTACAAGAAGAACGAATATTACGGCCTTGGTGCTGCTTATCAATTGACCGACAATCAGATGCTGTCAATGAAGTACAGCCACTATGAAGAGGATGGAAAGTACGTCTTCAATGTCAGTGCCGACAATTTGAAAAAGTACGGCCGTAACTACGTTCCCGATGAAACCCGGGTGACTGTCGGCTATGACGAGGAAACCGGAGAGTACATCTATGAAGTGAAGCGTCGCTATAACCAGAGCGATCGCAAATCCGATGGCTTGAAGTTATCCCATAGCATTAATTTCAGTGACTCACTGTCGTTGATGACCGATCTGGTGTCTCAGAAGGGGTATTACCGAAACTCCCACTACGAAGACAAAGACATGGATTACCAGACCAAGGGCGCCAAACTGAAGCTAAACTGGGGCTATGCTGATCATCATAACCTGCTGGTGGGGTTAGATCTTCTCAACCAGGAGGCAACCCTGACCCAGCCTAAGTACAAGCAAAATACCTATAACGTCTTTGATTATGAAAAGGAGATTCAGGCAATCTTCGTTCATAACAAGAATCGAGTTGGCAACTTTGAATTTACTCAGGGTATTCGTTTTGATGCGACCGACTGGATTACCGCTAAGCCTGAATGCGCCAGTTCCAAGTGTGCCGGCACTTCGGTAAGGCATAAAAATGAGCGTCGAAATCAAGCCTATGAACTGTCGTCGGCGTGGTTGTACTCGGACACAGGGCGGCTGTTTGCCCGATATGAGCGTGGTTTCACCACCCCAGATGGCATCCAGATGACCGACGATGTCTATGTGGACCCTAAAAATCACGTCTTTGTGGCCACCGAAGCCGACGATGAGATTTACGATACCTATGAAATCGGGATGCGGGACTATTTTCTGAGCACCTTCCTGTCGATGACCGCGTACCTGACCGAGACTGATAACGAGCTCAACCGGGTTAAAATTGAAAGCCCTATTGCAGACAAGAGTTACAAGAAAGACAAGAAGACGCTGAACCTGTTGAAGACCCGCCGGTACGGCGTGGATTTTTCTGCCGAGCAGGTCCTGGGCCAGTTCCGCTTGTCCCAGAGTTACACCTGGTCCAAAGGCAAAACCGAATACAACAGTCAGGGTAAGGCGTTGATTGAGGAAGGCAAGCAGATTGACTGGAGCGACAGCGGTCTGCAGAAAGTGCCCGAACACAAGGTGGTGGTAACGGTAGACTATGATTTCACACCGCGCCTGAGCGCCGGCGTGAAATACAAGTACACCGGCGGATACTCCAACTACTTTGATGAAGCCGACAAGCCCGAGGATGAACTGGTGGACAGTTATGAAACCACCGATCTGAGTGTACGTTATGCCATGGCCAATGGCCTGACCTTGTACGGCGGCGTTAACAACCTGTTTGATGAAACCTACTATCACTACGTCGCCACTGGCTCTTCGTCGTCCACGGTATGGCCGGCCTTTGGCCAGACCTGGTATCTGGGGGGGCGGTTTGAGCTGTAACGGCGAGACTGGATTGACGCCGAGTCGTTGTCTCAACGGCCGAGCATCGACGTGCGCTCGAGCCAGGAGTTGAGCCGACAGAAAATGACGAGGCCCCTGTTTAGGGGCCTCGCTGTTGTTGCAGTCGAGCGTCTCGGTTCAGTTAAACAACCGGTCTTCCAGGCTCAGGCCCCGGCTCAGTTGCCGGTACTCCAGCTGCTGTCGGTGCAACGCTTGCAGCAGTTCGATGTCGAACTGGGGGTGGGCGCTGTCGTCGTAGCGAAGCAGAAACTCCTGTTGCCCCTTGTGAGTCACTTCGCGGACGCCCGGCAACTGTCTGAGCCAATGGTCGGCCTCCGTGCCAGACTGCGGGGTCAGGGTCAGGGTCAATATGGCGTCTTTTTGACTGCCATGAACCTCCAGAGTCTGGCTGATGCGGCCCTGTTCGATGTGCAGCACCGTGTCACACATCTTCTGCAGCTCTTCCAGGTTGTGAGAACTGATCAGAAAATGACATTGGCCTCGCAAGCTGTTGACCAGATCCCGGACGGCGCGGGCGTTGGCCGGATCCAAGCCAGCGGTAGGCTCATCCAATAACACCAGCCTGGGTTGGCCCATCAGCGCTTGGGCAATGGTGACCCGCTTGCGCATGCCGTGGCTGAGATCCTGGGGTCGACTGGCAAAGGTATCGGCCAGTTGCACCAGCTCCAATACCCGCCGTGCCTCCTTATCCGCCTCGGTTTTACTCATGCCCTGCAGGGCACCGAAGTGGCGCAACTGAATGCCGATGCTGAAGCCGGGATCCAGTTGGGCATCCTGAGGCAAGGCGCTGAGTTGCCCCAGCAGTTCACTGCTGCCCGGAGCGTGCCCCAGTACCGTCAGCGAACCGCTGCTGGGCTGAAGATAACCACAAATCAACGACATCAGCGTGGTTTTTCCGGCGCCATTGGGGCCCACCAGGGCGATGCTGTCGCTGCCATCGAGACTCAGGTCGACGCGGTCCAGGGCCAGCTTGCTGCCGTAGCTTTTACTGAGTTGCTGTGCGTGAATCAACATTACAAGGCGGTCCTTTTCAGGGTCATCTGGGCCAGCACCAGCATCAGCAGGGCTTGGGCGACGGGCAGCCAGGCCAGCGACAGAGCCTGGCCTGGTGAGGTGCCGATGAGATCGCCGAGTTGGCCACCGGGAACCAGGAAGCGCAGCGCCTCCAACGGGGCGTAGATCATGGCGAGCAGGCCGATCAGCAGCGGCGTGAACAGCCAGAACAGGCTGGCCAGTACCACGGCCTGTCGTCCGGACTTGGCGATCAGCGACAGCAGGGCCATGGTGGCAGTAAACGGCAGCAGCACCAGCATCAGGTTAAGGCTGATCAACAGGGCATGGCTCAGCAGAGACATTAGCTGGGTATCGCCGTTGTAGAGCGCCAGACCGAGGGTGGCAACGACCGAACTGATGACCATCGCCATCTGTATTAGCATCAGTCCCAGAAAACGGCCCAGCAACAGGCTATCGCGGCTGCTGCGCAGGGTCAGAAATCTCAGGGTGCCGCGCTGCAGATCCGAGGCCATCTGATCGGCACACAGGCCGATGGCGGTCATGGGGTACAGTAGCAGAGCCAGTCCCCAGTACACCGCCAGTTCCGGGTGAGGCCAGTCAAACAGGACGGCGATGCCACCGTCGCCGAGCAGGGCGGTGACAAACTCCTGCATCTGCGGGTTTCTCAGCAGGTCGCTGGCTTGCAGTATGGGGTAACGCAGTAGCAGTCCCCACACCAGAGCGAAGGCCAGCAACCACAGCAGCCCCCGTTTGGTTTGAAATAACCGTTTGAGTTCAAAGCCGGCGGTCAGGCCGACGTGCCTCATTGACAGAGAGTGACTGCTCACCCGATCTCCTTAACGCCCGTCTTGGGCTCGACGTGTTTTAAATTCAGACTCTTCCAGCCACTTGGGCCAGTCCGAGTTATTGGCCAGCTCGGCGGCCAGGTTGGCCATTAGCGCCAGGTCTTGTTTCATTCCCGCCAGCGACCAGCGAGGATCGTAATCGTCCGCCGGCTTGTGGTAACGGTGAGGAATGTAGTCCGGATCGTTATCGCCCAGGCTCATGAATAGCAGGCCGGGAACCCCCTGCTTGGCCATGGCGAAATGATCACTGCGATACAGCAATCCGGCCTGAGGACGAGGGTCGGGCTTAACGGTACGCCCTTGTTTGGCAGCTTCTTTTTCAAGGTAGGCTTCCAGTTCGGAAACCCCATCCCCATAACGAAGGATGTAGCTTAACTGGTCGCCGACGTTCATGCCATCGATGTTGAGAAAGGCCACCATCTGTTTGGTGGGAATGGGAGGATGCTCAGCAAATTGCTGGGCGCCAATCATGCCAGTTTCCTCGGCGGTGAAGCTGGTGAACATCAGGGTGCGCTTAAACGGGGCGATGGCGTGCCGGGCTTTTAGCACCCGTGCCAGTTCCAGAACGCCGGCGACACCGGTGGCGTTGTCGATGGCACCATTGTAGATGTGACCATCGCTTTCGTTGGTGCCGAGGTGATCCCAGTGGGCGTGAATCATCACCACTTCGTCGGGGCGCTCGCTGCCGGGAAGGATGGCCAGCACGTTGTGGGAGGTGGCCTGGGTGCTGCGATTGGCAAAGCTCAGGCTGGCCTTCTGGTTCATCGTCACCGCTTTAAAGCCGGGCTCGGCCGCTTGGCGACTGAGGGCATCGAGGTCCAGCTTCGCTGCGGCAAACAGTCGCTTGGCGGCGTCCTGATGCAGCCAGCCCATCACCGGTAACTGATCGGCATTGCCCTGCTTGTCCACCAGGGTGTATTTGCTGCCGGTGTTGGAGTTTTCCACCACGCCCCAGGCGTAGCCGGCGGCATCGGTCTGGTGAATGATCAGCGCGGCGGCGGCCCCCTGGCGGGCTGCCTCTTCGTATTTGTAGGTCCAGCGGCCATAGTAGGTCATGGCATTGCCTTTAAACAGGGTCGGATCCTGAGTGGCAAAGCCCGGGTCATTGACCAGCATCACCACCGTCTTGCCTTTGACGTCCAGGCCTTGATAGTCGTTCCATTGGTATTCGGGCGCATTGATGCCGTAGCCGACAAACACCAGTTCGGATTGTTTCAGGTCGATTTGGCTGCGCATCTGATGGGTGCGGGCGGTGAAGTCGCTGCCCACTTTAAACTGCTGTTCACCGACGGTCAGGGTCATGGCCTGATCGGCAGTGACCTGAGCCAGGGGCACGGGTTGCAGGTATTGGCCCTGATAGCCGGGCTCAAGGCCGAGTTGCTTGAACTGACCGGCGATGTAGTCGATGCTGAGGCGTTCACCCGGGCTCAAAGGACCGCGGCCGCCGTACTGGTCTGACGCCAGAGTCTTGATGTGCTGATGCAGGTTGGTGTCGTTAAAGTCACCGCTGTCGGTGGCAACAACGGTCATCGAGCTGGCCAGCAGGCACAACCCGGCTGTGAGCCTTTGGAAAGCGAACATCCTGTTTCCTTATGATTATTCTCTGTTTGGCGAACAGCAAACACTAGCATAACAGGTGTAATTCTGAACAGCTTCAAGGACGGCGGGGCGCAAAGAAAAGGGGGAGACCACCGGCCTCCCCCAGGATGGGCGTCAGAGTTACGGGTTAGGGTGCCAGACCATCCAAGGTAATCACCCCGATGTCGATCCCTGGGGTTGCCAGCCCGGTGGTGTTGTTCGGATCGTCCACTGCGATGGCGGTGTAACGCATGCCAGTCTGCAGCTCCAGCATTGCCGGTCCGACGGCGATGACCTCAGGGGTATTCTCCGGTGTAATCAACAGGTAGTAGTTGCCCGGGGGAATGCCAAGGATGCCGGACTCCACCAGGTAGGGCACCCCGGCCAGTTTGATGTCACCGTCGTCGGCCATCATGTCGGCGCTGAGATAGATGTCCACCTTGCCCGCCGAGGCGCTGGCGTGAAACACCCGCAGCCGCGCTTCGGTGGCGATGGCTCGAAGGTCTTCCTCTACCGCCCACAGCGTCGGCATCCCCATGGCGTCGATGACCGCAATGGCACTGTAGGCGGTGCCGGCCGCCAGAGTCAGTTCGGGAATGTCGATGAGCACGGTGGAGGTGGCGTTGGCGGCAACCTGTATCTGGTAGCTGTCGGCATCCAGGCTCAGGAAGCCCTGAGCCGGGGTGGTGTTAGCGAACGTCAGGTTGTACAGGGGGGACGCGGCATCCGGAGCCTGGCCATTGACCCAGATGTCGACACCGCCGACCGCAGCAATGCCGTGGGTGGCTCGCAGCCCGGCCATTAACTGACTGTCCTGAATGATGGCGGCATCGTTTCCAGCTTCATCGGCGCTGTTGTCGGCCACCAGCAGGTTAACCGGTGCCGCGCCAGCCTGGGTGTTGGCGACGGCGGCAATAAACAGGTCGGCGGCATCGGTGAGCGCCAGGGCACCACTGTCGTAGGCCACCACGCTGGGATCATCGGGGTCGGTCAGGCGAACTCGGTAGGTGCCGGGCTCCACCATCACCGGGTCCGGGGTGAACTCGCCAAAACTCAGTTCGGTTAACTCGGTGGCGGCTGAGAGTGGGTCGTCGGCGCCGGTGACGTGGACGCCAACCCGGCCGACGGCGGGCGCGCTGTGCAGCACCTGCAGCCGCAACATGGTCAGGTCTTCACTGAGCAGGTTGCGGGGAACAATCACCGGGGCAAAGGGAGTGGGACCAGAGCCCGCCAGCAGGCTGGCCACTAAGCCAGTCGCGGTGACGTTGTACTCGATGTTGGGATCCAGGGTGAGGGTTTGGTCGAATACCGTGGCGGTGCTGCCGTCGGCAAGGATGCCCTCGACCTTGATGTTGTGGCTGCCTGAGGGCAGAGGCAACAGGGTGGAGGCTTGCTGGTAATCGACATCGGAAAGTACCGCATTCCCGTCGACTAGCACGTTGACTTTCGGGGCATCCGGCGACGCATGGATCACCCGAACATAACTCATGGTGAGTTCGGGAGGGGTTATGACCACGGGATCGTCATCATCATCGTCACAGGCAACAATTAACAGACAGCTGCTTGCCACCAGGGTGGCTTTAAGTAGGGCTTTCATGGTTATGCTCCAGTTTTCGATAAGCCCGAATCAGTACGCCGCTGCCGTGGCCGCAGATCAGAAATTAGCGGCTTGAGCCGCTGTTTTTTTCTCAAAAGACAAAAACACCTCGGCTACAGTAATGCCGAATTTCTTAATTTTTGCCCGATTTAACATGCGGTTGGTATCTATCATCACCATGGTGTCATCGAAGCTGACTTGCCAGTCGCCGCTATCGGTGCTCAGTTCCATGTCATAGACCCAGTGCAATACCGCGCCGCTGACTCGCCCGTGAGCGACGCCGATGATGTCGTCGGCCTGGCCTCGATAACTGCCATCGTCGAGACGTTCGATACGCCATTGCCGGAATTGAGTCTCGCCGTCGGCATAAAAGAAATACTCATCCAGGGTGCCTTGTGTGCCGCTCCAGCGGCCGTCGATGCGAACACGAAAGCGGCGCACCACCTCGCCGGAGCGGTCGGTGACCATGCCGTACGCCATCACTTCGCCGTCAAAGAACGTTTCCAGGCTCATTGGCGGTTGCCATTCCCGGTAGGTTTCGAGGTCATGACTGCAGCCCACCAGCAGTAGCGTAATCAGTAGCACGCGAATCATGGTCGGCCTCCTTGCGCCCCGGTTAGTTGCCGGGTAAAGCCCGGGTCGGCGCTGTCCCGAGACAACCAGATCGCCAGAAACTGGCGGTTGCCTTCGCTGCTGTCAAAGTTACAACGTCGTTGTCCGTTCCAGTCCAGGCTGGCACTGCTGTCCTCGGCCAGATAGAAGCTGAGGGTATGACCAACATCGACGTCGGGAAAGCAGGGGCCCATCTGCTGCAGCCACCGTTGGCTGGCGGCATCCTGATAGCCCATGCGTTGCCACTGGGATTCGGTGGCCTCGAGCAGTTCAATGGCATCGATCTGCCTGTGGTAGGTCAGCGACAGCCGCAGCGGACCAGTGAGGCCCAGGTAGCGGCCCTCCTGGTTAAACAGTTGGGCGGTGTAGATGTCCCAAAACAGCACCGAGAACGTGCTTTGGCCGATGCGGTCCAGGGCTGAGGCGGATTGCAACCCCAGCCACAGTGTCAGGGGGATGAGGGCATAACGGGTCATGGCGTTTCTCCCAGGCGGTGAATCAACAGTGGTAGCAGCGCCCACCACAGAATAAACGGCAGGCTGACGGCCAGTTGCGACCAGTGAATGCTGGCATGGCCAAAGCTGGTGGCTGCGGCGTAACTGGCTGGCCCTCCCAGGGCGCCGAGCAGGCTCAGAGCCCAAAGAGGCCAGTGAATGCTCGCTACCAATATCAACAGGTAACGGCAACAGGCCAGCCACAGCAGCGCCAACCACAGAGGCACGCCAGCCAGCAAGGGGCCAGGCTCGAACAGAACTAACCAGCCGCTGCTCAGCCACAGCCCATCGACGACAATACCCAGGCTGGCCAGCAGTAGAACCGAGAGCCATTGGTGTCGCCCCAAGGGGGACAGCCAGGCCCAGATCAGCAAGGCGGGCAGTTGCCAGCTCGCGGCTGGTGCCCACATGCTTGCCAACCAAAACAACTGAAAAATCACGCTGTCGACCAACAAGCGGCGGGTCTGGCTGCGCCAGCCATTGGGGAGTGTTAAGGGCTGCATGGTGACTCCTGGGGCCAAAGATACTGGGTTATACGAAGCTTTTGGCCTCAGGATCAGGGAATTCGGTGAACCACTTGCCGGCGCCAGACGTAGTGAACGCTATCCTATGTTGCCGCGACCACGAGAAAATGATTCCAGTCTTCCCCCTTAATGCTCACGTGTTCCCCGAGGGACGGTTGAGCCTGCGAATTTTTGAGGCCCGATACTTGCGCATGGTGCGTGAGCGGGCCGGCCGACCCGATGGCTTTGCCATGGGCATGCTGGTGGAGGGGGAAGCCGGCGGTAACGTGCTTAATCTGGCGACTCTGGTCAACATCGTCGATTTTGACCAGCTGCAGGACGGGTTGCTGGGGATCACCGTGGAGGGGATCGAATTGGTAAGGCTGAGCCAGATGCGAACCGATGCCGACGGGTTGCGCTGGGCCCAGTGTGAACCGGTACCCATCTGGGTTGACGGGGGCGCGAACGAGGATGACGGCATCAAGTCAGCCCTGCTTCGATTGCTTTCTGAATACCCGGAGATCGGTGCATTGTATCCCGATGCCGAACGGCGGCCGTTGCAATGGTGCCTGTTGAGGTGGTTGGAGTTATTGCCCATTGATGCCGAGGCCAAAGCTCACATTCTGACTCGGCCGTCGTCGGAGATGGCGGTGTCGTTGATTCACTCCATTATCGATCGCAGTGATCCATCTTAAGGCGTCACTCGTATTGCGTGTATCTGCTCGTTGACCTATGGTGAGAAAGGAAGCTGGTATGATTCATAATCAACCGTTTGTGAGGCGAGTGCGCAACCACAAGGAGCGCTCAATGCAAGGCGTCGCGCCCTCGGCTTCAACCAACCAACCTGAGACTGGTATGGTGCAATCGCCGAATAATGATCCCTCCCCCCAAGCCCTGTCCAAGGCGATGATTCAGGTTGCCAACGACAGAGACAAACGCGCTTATGCGATGCTGTTTAAGCATTTCGCAAATCGAGTGCACGCGTTTTGTTATAAAAAGGTCGGTGACGATCAGCTGGCGAGGGAGGTGGCTCAGGACACCATGCTGGCGGTGTGGCAAAAGGCGCACCGGTTCGACGTGGACAAGGGCAATGTGTCCACCTGGATCTACACCATCGCTCGCAATCGCTGTTTTGACCTCGGCAGACAGAAGCTGTCCAGGCCGGTGCTGGTGAGCTCCGACGACCTGTACAGCGAGCCGGCGCCCCAGTCCCATGACAGTGATCGTCTGCTGCAGTTGGCGACGGAGAAAAAGCGCTTGCATCAGTTACTGGCCAACCTTCCGGAAAATCAGCGTCAGGTGGTGTCGCTGGTGTACTTGAAAGAGATGAGTCACCAGGCGGCGGCCCAGCATCTGCAACTGCCAGTGGGCACGGTGAAGAGCCGGCTGCGGCTGGCGATGGAAAAATTGGCGTTACGCCTTAACAAAGGAGCTTTGGGCTATGACTGAACGTCATCCAACCTTGGCTCAGATTGAGCAATTCATTCAGGGCGACCTGGATGATATACAGGCCATTATGGTGTCGGTCCATCTGGGGGCCTGTTCGCAATGCAGCCAGCTGGCGCAGCAGTGCCAACAGCGCCAGGCGAGCCACTCGTTGATGCCGGCATCCGATGTCGAGGCGTTTGACGACGCCGATCTGGACCAGATACTGGCACAGCTGGACAGTGAAGAGCCGGCGTCGGCGCAGCCTGATGTCGAGACCCGCTCGCCGACCCAGCTGGAGTTTCAGGGGCGCACGGTCTCGGTTCCGCCGGCATTGTCGACGCTGGTGGCGCGGGCCGGACCTTGGAGTCGAGTGGTGAGCCGACTTTGGAGCGCCACCATTCAGGGACATCAGTTGCCTTATCAACTGAACTTTATCTACATGGAACCCGGCGGCAGCATTGCCACTCATGCCCACAAAGGGCTGGAGTGGACCCTGGTGCTCGACGGTACTTTCTCGGATGACCGGGGCGATTTTCATCCCGGCGATCTGATTCAGTGTGATGATCAAGTGGAGCATGCGCCCTATTCGGAGAATGGCTGCTTGTGTCTGGCGGCCATTGATGCGCCGCTGCATTTTACTTCGGGATTGGCCCGAGCGCTGAATCCGTTCAGTCAGCTGTTCTTTAAGCCCGGAGGCTAGTGTTATCGGGTCACACTCTGACGCAATACTGAATCTAAGCTGACTAATCGAAGGATTTCAGTAAGGTGTAGGAACTCCGCCAGCCGTTGAAGACTCTGAGTTTTTAAGGCTGGCGGTTTTTTTGTGACCTCGTCGAGGTTGAAAAAGCCCCAGCTGGCCCAGATGCTAGTAGTGTCCACCCACCTGTCGGTGGACTCGTTTCTCTGGAATAGGAGTCAGAATGGGTAAGTTTTTAAAAACGGCGTTAATGATGCTGATGGTCGGGCAAGCCCCGGTTCAGGCCGCAACGCCGCTGTCTCTCAATCAATCTCTGACCGAGCTCCCCGGACTGGAGCGCGCAAGTAAGGCCCAGAAAGGCCTGCCGGAACTGATGGCCATCAATAGCCAGGAGTATGCTTCGGTAATTCAGCCGACCACAGATTTCGAAAACCTGTATCAACACGCGCAGATGGCCCAAAACGAACTGGCCATGCTGACTCATCGCGTAGCCTACCTGTCCTCCACCCAAGCCAGTGTCCCCGATGTGAAGAGTCGAGAGCGCGCGCTGGCAAAGCTGGAGGGGAAACTGGATGGTGACGTTCGTTTACTCACGGATCTGGCGCGCACCACCTTAGTGGCGTCAAATGTGGAAGGGGTGGTGCGAGCCTATCACCACCTGAATCAACACGGACAGGTGGTGAAGGTTAAAAACCGGTTTCAGACTCCCAAGGCCAACGGCTATCGCGACATGAACGTCCTGGTGCGCCTGCCGCAATCTAAGCTGGTGGCCGAGGTTCAGATTCACCTGGCGGACATTGCCGCCATTAAAAGCGGTGCCGAGCACGATATTTATACTCAGATTCAGGAGATTGAGCGACACGCTGCCCAGCAGCAGCGGGACTTGGCAGAGATTGAGCTGGCGCGAATCAGCAGGCTTAAACAGCAATCCAGCGAGTTGTATCAGCGGGCCTGGGAGGCACACGACACCCCGGCCAGGGTCAATTACGGATAGGGAATCAGGGCGGAGTCTTCTCCGCCCTTTTTTTGTCTTTAATTCAGGTCTGAATCCTGCCAGTAGCGGCTACCGGTGACATTGGCATCGAGCAGGATGCCCTTGTCATTCAGCACGAAGATGGCCATGCCGCCGTTGTACTTGGCACTGACTTCGGCGGATTCATCCCAGGCCACCAGGCCGGCCTCACTGCTGGCTTCCCAGCCATCGTGAACAAATTTATCGAAGTGGGTCTGGTCTTCGAACAGCATCACCTGTTGATAGAATTTGCCCCCCAGCCCCAGAGCCAGGCCAGCCCCAAACATATTCATGTAGGTACGCTTATGGCTGTGGCGGTTGACCGCAACCCCGGAGCCACCGTTGGTGTGCAGCATCAGCGAAAACTTCCTCGAATCGAACACCGCATAGCCGTAGGCTTCATCAAACAGCGGTTTGACCTCGGGATGTTCACTGAACAGCCGAACCAGGGTGACTTCTGACATGGTGTTCAATGCATCCCTGGCTTGTTGCGGGCTGTCCGGTTCCAGCATCTGCTCCAGTTTCGCCTCTCCCTGCTTGGCCCAGACCTTGCCTTTTTCGAGGGCGTCGTCACTCCACTCGCCGGCGTGATCCAGGGCGCCATCGGCCCACTCTGAGGAGGCATCCCAGGTGTCGCTGCTCCACTCCGAGGTGGCATCCCAGGCCTCTTTGCTGGCATCGGCGGTGGTCTCCCAGGCTTCCTTGCTAACGTCGGCGGCTTGCTCGCCCAACTCTTTGGCTTTGGCTTTCAGTTCGTCCCAGCCTGCCTGGGCCGGTGCGCTGAGGGCCAATATGCCAGCCAGAGCCAGCATCTGCGGGTGTTTCATGGTGCTCTCCTCAATCATTGCTGGCGCCAGTATACCAGCGCCCGGTGAAAAAGAGGTGCAGGGTGCCGCTTGCGGTTGCAGTGCTCAGCTGCGGGCCGATTTTGGCAACGCCTTGGCGGCAGGCTGCAGCATCAGGTGCAGGCTGAAGACGGCGACCGCCACCATCGCCAACGGCGTCAACCACTGAACGACCAAGAACAACCAAGGATTGCCAAAGTACTCGTAGGCATAGCACAGCCCCTGCAGTGCGCTGAAGGCGACAAACAGCGGCAATGCCTTCAGCAGCCAGAACTTGGGTTGCCAGCCGAGATTGCGCAGCCGTTGCATCAACAGCACAAACGACAGCACATAGGCGATAACGGTCGCCCCTCGAGCGAGCATCTGGGCGGTGTCGGCCAACTCATAGTCAGCGGTCATTGCCACCGCCATCAGTAGGGCGATGATCAGGCTGCTGGCCAGTCCCAACTGCAGGCAGCGCCACAAGTAGTGGATGGGGGAGAGTTGTTCCTTGTGGCAATCCGGGTTGTGCTTGAGCAGCGGGTGTCCGGGGTTTTGGCGGCTGAGCGCGGGCTTGCGCCACAGGATGGGCAGTTGCAGCAGGGCCCAAACCGCCATCAATGCCCCCTGGCCGGTGATCAGGAAGCTGGGTGGCTGGCTGGGAAAGGAGAACATTCGCAGCATCAGGCTCAGGCCGATGGTGGCTTGGAAGGTCAGCAGCCCCATGGGCAGCGCCCACCATTTGCCGAAGGCACGATTGGCCAGCATGAGGCTGGCGATCATAAACAAGGGATCCAGCCAGATGCCGCCAAACAGGCCGGCCCAGGAGACCACCACCGCCTCAATGGCGCCGCCGCCAAGGCCGCTCCAAAGTTGCTGGCTATGCAGGGGGGCGTTCAGGGTCAGCAGCAGCGGCACGGTGACCAGCAGCATCACTCCCAACAGGTAGCGATCCCGATCCAGGGGCGCATCGTCGCGGGAGAACTGGTTTTTATAGAACAGGTCTTTTATCAGGGTAATCATGGGGTTCTCTGGTGTGGTTACGAGGGCGCCGCCACCGGCGCCCCGTTGTGCTAAGGGGACTCAGTCGTCCTCACCCCAGTCGTCATAGGGGTCGCGTTCGGGTTTGGTAAAGGTGTTGTCGTTGTAGGGCCAGGGTACCGCGGCCAGGAAGGTGGCCAGCTCCGGCGTGTCGGCATGGTGTTCGCGAATTGCCGCCAGGGTGTGATTGATGTGAAACGGGGACACCGCTTCACCTCCACCCATGGCACAAAAATAGGCGGCCAATTGCGGCAGGTACGCCTTGTTCAGGCACAGGCTGTAGGCGGCATGGGCAAGCAGCGGCTCACCGCCATGGCCTTCCAGGGTTGCGGCACAGGGCCAGCGGCTGACGCTGTCAATCAGCTGGGCGATCAGGGGCGCACAAGCCTGGTGGTGCACTGCCTCATGGAAAAACTGTTTTTCACTCTGGGTGCGGCCCAGGCCATCGCTGAAGGCCAGGTAAAGGGGGCGTACGGTGGCGTCGGGTTTGGGGTTTAGCCTGCCCACCAGTCGCCCCAGCCATCCTGACTGGCTCTCCTGGGGGCCACCTAGCTGCTGTTGCAACGCGGGCAGCAGCGCCAGCAATTGCTCCAGGGCCTGTTGGCGCCCTTCGGCGCAATGGAGATCGCCACTGGTAATATGAACGCAGCCACTGGGGCCCGGTTGGGCCTGCAGTGATGCTGGAATCCTCAGTGGTAAGCCGGCGCGGCGTTGGCAGGGCAGCCATTGTGGGTCTCGTTGGTCGAGAGGTGCGGCCTCCATGGTTTTTGGAAGGCGGGCTTCTAGGTGTTCATCGCACTCGAAACCGTAGCTCAGGGTTAACCGGTCTTGTTGGCGGCCGCTGGGGGCGAGTGGGTCATGATCGAACGGCATCGGCGAGTGGCAGTTGCCCTGCGAATCCTCAATTCCCACCCGGTAAAGGGGGGAGCGGCGTTCACCGTCGAGACCGATTTTCTGTACCGTCCCGTCCTGCCAGCCCAGCCAGATCTCCGGCTGAGTCGGGTCAAACCAGGCACCGGTCAGGCAACTGAGCAGTGTCTGCCAAGCGTCGTTGTCGGTATGGGCATATTGGCCAGAGGCGATGCGAGATAAGGACTGTCGCAACTCCGGATGGTAATGGTCACTCTCCACCTGATCCAGGTGCAGATGACGGACTTCCCGGGTCCACAGCACTTCGCCTTGGTTCAAATCCAGCAACTGCAGCTCAAACGCGAACCGGTCTTCATCCACTTGAATCAGTCGATCGGCCCCGGGCATCAGCGCCAGCCCTCGAGTCCGGTCCAGATAGAGCCAGGGGCGAACGGTGACGTCCACCGGGGTGGGTTTGCTGGCTAGTACGGCTCGTTGCTGATCGCCATTGCCGGGATTGAGGCAGTGGATCCAGTGCTGGCGGAATTTGTAACCCGGCTTGCTGTTGCGGCCATAAAAGGCAAACTGGCCGTCGTGGCGACGGGTCAAGGTGGTGAGATCATGCTCGCTGTCGTCGATGGGCCAGTTGGCCACCACAGTGCCCTGGTTCAAATCCAGCGCCAGCAGGCGGTAACCATTGAGCTGTTTATGACGAAAATCCGCCGCCAGCCACAGTCGCCCCGTGTCGGTGTCCAGCCAGGCGCCGGAGTCGTAGCGGCAGCTGAGATCCGCCAGTGGAGTGACAGTGCGCTGGCGATCATCCCCGAGAAACACCTTACCCCGATCGGTGACGGCCACGAATCGGTGCTGATCCAGCGGTTGCAACAGTTTCATGTCGGAGTCTTCGCTGCCCGGTAGCTCACCCTGCCAACGCACCTGCGGCGGTTCGGTCGACTCGATAACCTGTATCTGAATCGCGCCTACGTAGTCCAGGGAGAGGGATTTCAGGCGATAGGGGAAGGTCATGATCAGTATTCCTTACCATTGAATGGCCAGGGCAAAGCCCGAATGAAACGGCGATAGTGACGTCGCTTGAATAAGCCGCGGTTGTAGAGGCTGTCGATCACCGGCAGGGTGTGTTCCATATGGAATTGGGCACAATGCTCGCCGTCGATGACATTGAAGTACGCTGCCAACAGCGGCAGATGGTCGATGCTGTGCTCTGCCAAAGCCAATACGGTATCGGCCAGGGCGGGCTTGCTGTCGCCGCTGCGCAGCCTAGCGGCCTGAGGGCTGTGGCAGAGGAGTTCGATTGCCTGGGCCAGGCACTGGGCACCGCCGGGTGCCTGAATTGCCGCGCGGGCAAATTCAAGCTCGTTGGCCTGATTGCCGTCGGCGTCGCAAAAGCTGGGCTCCAGTCGGGTTCCCTTTGCACTGTCAGGCAGTTGGCCGACCAGGTGCGCCCACTCCCTGGCCCCTTGCAGCCGATCTTCGGCCAGGGCCAGGTAGCCGACTTCGATGATCAGTTTGCCCGCCTGAGTATGGGCCAACCTTTGCTCATCGCTCATCACCAGCTCTGGCTGGGGGCAGACGCGGCTGGGAACCGACACAGTGCCGCTAACAGGGTCGGTTATCGGGTTGCCGATATCCAGCTGTTGGTAGTCCATGTTCACCGTCATCAGGGTGCCGTCGTCCAGTGGCGTTAGGGCCTGGGACCAGGCCGGGTAACTGAGATGGGTCAATGGGTTGTTAAGGTCATGAAAATGGTCTGGCTGCGGTTTCGGACGGTAAAGCCGGCTGTCACCCAGGGCAAACTGTTGGCCGGTGTTCAGGCTGAGCTGTTGCACGGCTCCATCCAGCCACTGCAGCCACAGGGTGCGACCATCCTGGCTGAGCCTCAGGTCCCCCAGGGCTTCGGTGAAGCTCTCCAGCGCCTGCTCCAGGTCATCGGCATCCACGGACTCTCCCCTGGCGTGGGCTATCAGGGTGGCAAACTCCTCGGCATCGCAGTCGCACTGCGGCTGGCTCAGGTAACGCACCGGCTGGCGCCACAGGATGGTGAACTCCATCAGATCCACCAGTTGCATTCCGTAGCCGAGGCGATGGGCGTTGAGAGGCAGGGTATCCATGCAGGGCATCAGCGCCAGTTCCAGTCCCGGATGGATGGTCATCACCCGGTGGTGATACATCACCTCGGGAAAGGGGCGGGAATCCAGAGGGTGAAACTCGGTGTCGCCACTGTCGGGGTTGCAGCAGTAGAAACCGTGGCGGCGAGCCGGATCGCCGCCACGGCCGCGGTTGTAGAACAGAAAACGGCCGTCATTGCGCCGAGTCAGGCTTTGAGTATTGATGTAGTCCGGCAGTGGCAGATCGGCGATCAGCTGCCAGTCGGGCAGCGACCAGCCCATTAATCGCGGCGACTCAAACGCGTCCGGCTCCCGCTCCATATCGGCGGCATACCACAGCTGCCGTTGGTCGCGATCCAGCCAGCAGCCACCGCTCAGGCCCCGAACCGGCAGGGCCTGAACTGGTTTTAGTTGCTGAGTTCTCATATCGCCGAAAAACAGCCGTCCGGATTCGTCGGCCACCACGAGATGATCGGTGTCCAGCAGCTCGGCGATCAGGACCTTGTGCTCGGAACCAAGCAGCTCCGCCTGCCAAATGAGCCGCTGGCGGTTGTGATCGACCGGCGTCAGCACCCGCAGCTGGTTGCAGCCGCCATCTCGATAAATGGCAATCACAGGGGATGTCATTGATGGTCCTGTCATTCTTTGTCCAGCAGGCGTTGGGCCAGCGCCCGAACCCGCACCGAGGTGTCTTGAAGCAGCCCCTTGATTCCAGGGCGGGAGTGACCCAGCTGCCCGAGTCGCTCAGCCAGAGCCAGCCGATCTTTGCCGCACAGGTAGGGGCTCATTGGCGGCAGAGCCTGTTGGCTGGCGATCGTCTTCAGGTAGTCATCGACCTGGTACTGGAAGGCAAAGGCCACTCGCACCCCTTCGGGGATATCCAGCGTGGACAACCGTTGCAGTGCCCATTCGGCGGCCCGGTGGATCAACGCCTTGCGAGCCTGAGGGTCACGGATGGTGATGTGGCCCACCTGCGGATGCTGCCAGCGCTGCTCCAGGGGCAACTCGCCCTGACGGATCAACTGGGCCACGTACAGGTCGGTCAGCGGCTCTGGTGCCAGCAGCTTCAGGGCAGAGACATGGTGGTTGAGTAGCAGGGTCAATAGGCGGTCGCTGCGATCCTGGTCCAGCAGCCCCCATAAATAGAACTGCGGCCCCAGCCGGCTCTCGGCATCGGTCCTGGCGTTGAGTTCCCGGCTGAGGGTGGCGGCCAGTTTTGCCTGCACCTGTTGTCGCTCCCGGTCGCCATTGAGGTAGGCCAGCACCTCTACGGCAGTGTCGTTGGCGATCTGGCGACGACGGGCCGGTTGCTCCAGCCAGTCCAGATCCTCCTCCACCTCGGTGTTGCTGATCAGGTAGCCGTTGAGGGCCTGGGTGAACTCCTCCTCCAGCCATTGGGGCAGAACCGCCTCGGGGTGGCGGCTCATCAGGTCCTGGTAGAACTGCAGTCGCTCCCGATCCTCGCGCCTGCGCAGTACCTGTAGCATCTGTTGATACTGGTTCCAGGCACTGGCGCCCAGCATGGAACTGTCATCGGGGCGTGCCTCACCATAGTGGTCCAGCATCGCCACATAGCGTTGCCAGAAGCGCGCATCGGCCGGCCGGTAGCAGGCCAGCTGCTGGTCACTGCACAGACGGAACACCTCCAGCTCGCAGTCACTGACGCCACACTTGCTCAGCTGACGGTGCAGCGTGTGCTCCGCTTCGACATCGTTGATGCCCTGATAGAGGGGGTAGTCGGAGTGGGGTTTGCTGAGCAGGCCGATGACTTTTTGCGGCGCCAGGGTCAGCAGCAGTTGCAGCAGTCGTTGGCTCAGGCGTTCGAGCCGAAGCGGGACTCGGTCCAGCCAGCTGGCAATGTGCAGCCAGAATAGGCAATGGAGGCCAAACTGAAAGCCGTCATCGTGCATTAGCAGGGCGTAGGCGGGCTGCCGATCGGTGATTCGATCTCCGAGGGTGCCGCCGTCATGGTGCAGAATGGCGACCAGCCGTTCCGCCATCTGGGTGTGTCGAGCCGGGTCAAACGGCTGTGGTTCGTTGTCGGTGAGGTAGAGTTGCAGTTCCGCTGGCAGGGTGTCGTCTTTGCTGTATTCGGCTAACTGTTGGCACAGCAGCGGCATCAACTGCTGATCCAGCCAGGCGGTCATTCGGCCGGCGGCGCCGTCGGCGACGGCAATGTCCTGGGCACACCAGGCGGCATAGGTGGCGGCACCCAGGGTCTGTGGCCATTGTTCCGGCGCCAGCAGACTGGGGTGAGCTCGAGTGCGTTGGTCCAGCGCGGCAAACTCGCTCAGTTCCAGCTCGTCGCACCACAGGCACTCGAGGTCTTCGTGGAGTGCCTGGTGCTGCTGTTGTTCGCTATTGAGATCCTGCCGGTAACGGTCGCAATACTCGGTTTCGCTGAGGTGACCGAACTCCTGAATCAGGGTATCTGCCATTCGCCGGGGGAATTGCGGCCGCCCCAGCAGGCGCCAAAACAGATCCAACAAACGCAGTTCGTTGTCGACACCGCGTCGTTCACTCAGCAACCGTTCGAAGTAGTAGGGGAACGTCGGTACCACATCGTCCTGAGCGAAGGGGCGGCTCAGCCACAGGGCCAGGTTTTCCTGAAAGGCCTCGGCGCCGCCGTACTCATAGCGGCCGATGCGGCCAAAATCGAATTCAGGCACTTGTGCCAGCAAGCGCTCGCCGCTGTCCTGATCCAACTCGCCCTGAACATAGGCGCGCAGCATCGGTCCCTGGTCGAGGCCGCCGATAAAGTTGAGGGCATTGCCAAACTGGTCATCAAACAGTGGGCCTTGACTGCTGTCATCACCGTTGTCCTGGTGCGCCTCGGCCACCACCACCAACGGGCCGTTGGCGTTCTGCTCGATGTTCTGATGCAGGGCCAGCGCCGCCGTTTCAATGTTGCCGTTCAAAAAGGGTTGCAGGTTGACCTCATCCTGCCACTGGTCCTGGTCGTAGGGGTCGGCCGCCACCGGCCACTCGGCCCTCATGGTATGGAAGAAGCCCAATACCGGCTGGGTCTCATCCAGGCTGTGTTCGTCATGATAGGCCAGCAGTGGCCGGGTGATCAGGCGTTGACTCAACTGGTCGCAGAACCACTGGTACTCCTGCGGATGTTGTTGCAGGTAATCGGCCAGATCTCCATGGTTATCCGGCTGGTTGAAGGAGCGGCGCACCTGGGGGTTGTCACAGTAGATATAGGCGTTGAGCAGGTCGCGGCTCCAGCCGCAGGCCTGAACCAGCAGGGCCATCAGGGTGTCGTGGGAGTCCTCATGTTCGCTGTCCCAGTAGGGGATGAAGAAGCCGGCCAGCAGCCAGGCGCATTCGTCGTGCTCCACCGCCAGCATGTACAGGGCTTCCAGGCCGAACAGGTGGCAGTCGTCCAGCCACATGTCGCTGCTGTCGTTACGGCGGCGGGCAAAGGCCACCATCGCCTCGGCGGTGGCTATCAGGGTTGGTTTGAGCTCCGGGTGGCCCAGGGCGGCGGCAAACAGGATCGCCTCGCTGAAATAAACCTCGTCGTCGTCGCTCACCAGGGCGGGCATCCCGCCCCGCACACAGGTCATGGCGTAGGCCAGCAGCCGCTCCATCTTGCCGGCATCGTCCGGTTGTAAGCGTCGATGGCCCTGCGGTTGACTGGCCACAAATTCGACGTTGTGCATCAACCCCATCTCTTGCCGAAATGCCTGCTCGGACGCCAGTAGTTCCTGGTAGCGCTCAAGGGCGGCTTTGAGGCTGGCGGGCTGGGTGGGAGAGAGAGGTATAAGGATCTGTTTATCAAACTGCTTCATGGAGTCCCTGCTGGCTCAATGTCGATACGGCGAGGTGAATTTGCGCGATGAATGGTATCAACTATGACGCGGCTTACCAGCAATTTATTGGTGTTTTTTTGCTGTATTTCAACTGGTTAACATGTTTTTTCGATGCAGGAATAGTGTAAGGCGACCGCCAGCGGCCAATGATGAAGTCGATGACGGAAATACTTGGCTGCCGAGGGGAGGGAGACCGAGGAGCTGGAGTCGTCGCTGGGCAGCCAGGCAGCCGGCGGCCACCTGACTGGGGCGGGTCAGCCGGCGCTGTATTGTTCCAGTTGCGCCCGAATGGCGGCGGGCAGCGTGGCTTTGCACTGGTTTTTGAAGTCGAACACCACTACCTCGGCACTGCCGATGGTGGTGATGCATTGCTGCGATTCACTGAAGATGTGGTACTCCATGGTGAAACGGTCATCCTGAAGATCCTTGATCAGGGTGCCAACGTGCAGGGTGTCGGGGAAGGTCACCGGGCGCTTAAAGCGACACTGGGTCTGGGCCAGAATGGGACCGATGCCGGTCGCCTGCATCTCTTTCATCAGGCCGATTTGATGAAAAAAATCGATACGTGCAGTTTCGAAATAGCGGAAGTAGACCACGTTGTTGACGTGCTGAAGGGCGTCCATTTCACCCCAGGCAACGCGAATGGGGGTGTGAATGGGAAAGTCCCGTTTGAAAGCGTCCATACTTTTAAAACACCTGTTTAGAATGAGTGTTTCACTTTATCATCGCTCGCATAAAAAACAAACAGGCCACCGCAAGGGTGGCCTGAACAGAGTCTAACCGGTAGTTGGATTACCTCAGGTCGATGGCATCCTGTTGCTGACTCTGGGGGGCTTCACCGGCCATCTCATCGACAATGGCGGCACAGACCGCATCGCCGGTGATGTTGAGGGCGGTACGGATCATGTCAAAGATACGATCCAGGGCGAACAGCAGCGGCAGGCCTTCGATTGGAATGCCGGCAGCCAGCAGCACGGCCACCACCAGGAAGGAGGGGCCAGGTACACCGGCTTGACCGACCGCACCCAGGGTGGAGGTCAGGATGATGGCGACATACGCCCCCAAGCCCAGGTCGACATGGAATGCCTGAGCGAAGAATACCGCCACCAGACCGTAGTAGATGGCATTGCCGCTCATGTTGATGGTGGCGCCCAGAGGCAGCACGAAGCTGGAGGTCGAGTTGCGAATGCCCAGCTCTTTTTCACACACATCCATGGTGACCGGTAGCGTTGCCATGGAGGACGCGGTGGACAGAGCCACGGCCTGTGGCTTCTTCATGGCGGAGATGAACTTGTTGACCGGGATTCGGGTCAGGGTTTTGATCATTGCCGGGTAGAACAGGAAGCCGTAAATCAGGATGGTGGCCACGTACACCAGGAATAGGTTCATGACCGTGCTCAAGGCGGCAAAGCCGAACGTGCCTACCGCTTCTGCCATTAGACCAAAGACGCCGATGGGAGCGATCTTCATGACCACGTTGATCATCCATACGAAGGCATCGACAACGGTATTGATGCCGTCGATCAGTGGCTGGGAGCGGGCGGCTTCCACTTTAGACAGGCCAATGCCGAAGAACAGGCAGAACACCAGAATCTGCAGGATGTTGCCGTCATTGAGGGAGGAGAAGACGTTGGTGGGAATCATGCCCACCATGGTGGCCCAGAAGGTCGGCAGTTCACCCTTCGCAGCCAGGTTGCCTTCGTACATGGCACTGACGGAGGAGAAGTCGATGCCGATGCCCGGCTGAAAGATCTCACCCATGGCCAGGGCCAGGGCTACCGCCACGGCGGAGGTGAGGCCGAAGAAGCCCAGGGTGGTTAGGCCGACGCGACCGGCGGCGTGGCTGTTACCCAGTCCGGCGGCGCCACTGATGATGGCCACGGCCACCAGGGGGATCACCAGCATCTTGATCAGATGAATAAAGATACTACCCAGCGGGGCAAATACCGCTGCACTTTCTCCCATGGCGATACCCACCAGGGTACCGATGATCATGGCGATGACCACCTGAATGCCAATGTTGCCTAACAGGCCTTTCGTCTTTTGCACGGGTAACACCTTTGTTGCGAAAATGTTGGAATATTTGGGTTTTTATCTTGCTGAGTGACTCTGTGGTGGTCACTTCTGTTGTTTTCGGTTTTGGTTTTACTCTCTTTGTATCGGTTTTTCAAACGGGAGGATACGAAAATGCTACTCGGATAAGAAAAAAGCATGTCACCCGCGCTGGTTTTTATAATGCTCAATTAATCGGCATTTTTCCTCAAGGAGATAAACGCTTAATTAGCTTAATTTTCAGATTGTTACACTGAAGTTGAACGGTTTTCATTTCGTCGCTCTGACCCGCAGCAAAAAAAGCCGCGGCAGCGATGAAATGGCCGCGGTTCGAGTGCGGTCTGTTATCGCAACGAGCGGGCCGCTGGCGCGCTGAAATTGTGACCCATGGACTGATATTGATGAATGTGATTGCTGCGTTTTCCCGTCTCCGCCTGAGTGAGCAGGCCCTTCGGCGCTACCTGGTACTGGTGCTGTCTGTGTATTTAATCTGGCTGGGGGGGCTGAAGTTGACCCCCTCCGAGCTGAAAATGAGCGACTACTGGTTGTCCAACAGCAGCCTGTTTGCGCCGTTGTTGCAGTGGCTGCCGCTGAAGACTCTGGCGCTGTTGATGATGGTGGCGGAGGTGCTGGCAGGCGTGCTGGTGTTGACGGGATTGTGGGGCGGGCGTCAGGCCTTCCTTGGGGCAGCGATGGCGATGGTGATTTTTGGCTTGAATCTGCTGTATCTGTTTACCAATCCGATTTTTGTCGAGGGCTGGGGCTTTCCCTACCTTGGGGCCGGTCAGGGGCTGATCAAATACCTGGCGATGTTGGCGGTGGCTGGGTATCTGTTTGTGGATCTGGGGCATCAGTCCGGACGGTTCGCCTGGGTTGAAGCTGGCAAAGGGCTGATGACCCACCTGGCCATGATGGGCATTGTGCTGGTGATGGGGTGGATCGGCTTTCTTAAATTTCACAGCTACGAAGCGGAGGGCATCGTTCGACTGATGGAGTCGAATCTGTTGTTCAGTTGGACCTACGATCTGTGGGATGTCCAGGGGGCCTCCAATTTCATTGGCAGCGTGGAGTTACTGTTTATGGGGTTGATTGTTTGCTTCCCCGTCAGTCGGGTGCTGGGGTGTCTCGGCGTGGCTGGCATCGCCGCGACGGCCTTGGGGACGCTCAGTTTTCTGTTTTCCGTGCCAGGCTGGAACCCGGAGGATCAGTTTCCGCTGCTGAATGGAACCGGGGTGTTTATTCTGAAAGACCAGTTGTTGCTGGCAGCGGCGCTGATTCTCTGGCATCGATATCCTCCCGGTGAAGATTGTTAATTAGAAATTTCTTGATAAGATATATCTAAATTAATTAAACAGGCTCTGTGAGCCAATGACCAAGGAAAGGGACGATGACAGCGAAGGAATGTGTAAGGTGCGCCTGGGTAGTGTTGGCTGCAACCCTGCTGCCACTGCAGGGGCAGGCAGAGCCGCTGGAACAGCAGGCATTGCAGGAGAAAGGCCTGGCACTGATTGCCGAGTTTGCCGGCACCCTGAAACCGGCACTGATGCAAGCGATGCAGCAAGGAGGGCCGGTTGCCGCGGTGTCGGTGTGCGCGGAGCAGGCGCCGCAGATGGCCGCCGAACTGGAGGCGCGCAGCGGCTGGCAGATTAAACGCCTCAGCCTGAAGCCGAGAAACCCGCAGGCGGGCGCGGCCGATGGCTGGGAGCGTCAGAGTCTGCTCGCGTTTGAACGGCGCCATGCCGACGGTGAACCGGTATCTGAATTACTGGCCAGCCAGTACGATGAACAGCAGTATCGGCTGATGAAAGCCATCGGCATTCAGGGGCCTTGCCTGACGTGTCATGGCGCCAATGTGGCACCGCAGCTGGCAGAGGCCATCGACAGCCTCTATCCCGATGACCACGCTCGAGGCTATGAGCTGGGACAGGTTCGGGGTGCCTTCAGCGTGGTGAAGCGGTTTTGATCTTGCTAAAGGACAGCAACAACGGCGCCCGAGGCGCCGTTGTTGCGATGGCGGGTTAGCGGGTGGATAGATCGTCCACTTCCACTTTCAATTGGTAGACTTCCCGTTGTTCCACCGGAATTCGAATCACCAGCCCGGGTTTGCTGCTGCCAGGACGCAGGTAGGTATCGGCCATCCGTTTGATGGAGCGCCATACCGGAACCGTATCATCGGCCAGAATCTGGCCATGTTCATCCATGACTCGAATGCTGAGGTCAATCTCAACGATCGATTGCCGCCCTTGGTTGGTAATGGCAGTGAAGATCACCAGTTCACCGCCTTCGTAGCTGGCGTGGCCCAGAAGGATGTCTGCGCCTGAGTCCGACAGCTGCATCACGTCTTTGTCTTGCCCTGGTACCACCTTTACGCCACTGGACATGGGTTTAGCCGGTATGCTGGTGGCGACTTTAGGCGGCGCACTGCTCACCGGAATGGCCGCCACGGGGGCGCTGTTGCCGGCCTTCGGGGTGCTGTCGAGCTGAGGCTCTTTGGCCGGGGCCAGGTATTGCCAGGTAAAGTCGTCTCGCAGAATGACCTGGCGGCCATCCTCAAGAGTCAGAATTTGATCGGCGGCCTGAGCGCTGATGGCCATTAGCAGCGCCATGGCGGCGAGGGCAAGCTTGCTTCGCATAGGGGTGTCCTTGAAATGATTCTTGCCGCAGACTAGCAGATTTTAAAAAACACTGCTGCAACCTATTGCCGCCCGGGCTGACAAATTCAGCAACATTGGCACCAACGCGGACTTTTTTTCCTGATTTAGTGAATTTTCCCTGCAATTCCATCACTCTAGATTGCGTGCACCGTTTTCTGGTGGTGCACCCGCTGGGGCAGGAAGGCCCTTCGCTTTGTCGACAACAAGGAGTGAGTATGTCGAGCGCTGCATTGTTTCACACCCGTTATCCCATCATTCAGGCGCCGATGGCCGGTGTTCAGGATTACCAACTGGCGGCGGCGGTCAGCAACGCCGGTGGCTTGGGGTCTCTGCCATGTGCCATGTTAACGCCTGCCGCATTGAGTGAGCAGTTGGCACGCCTGGCCGAGGTCTGCGACGCGCCGGTCAATCTGAATTTTTTCTGCCACTCACCGTCGGCAGCGTCGGCTTCGGCCGAGCGGCGTTGGCGCCATCGATTGCAACCCTATTTTGAGCAGTTTGGCGGCAGCACCGACGGGCTTGCCGCGGGACCCGCCAGGCAGCCGTTCAGTGCCGAGATGGCGGCGGTGATAGCCGAGTACCGACCGGCGGTGGTCAGTTTTCATTTCGGGCTACCGAATGAGGCGCTGTTGTCGCGGGTGCAGAGCTGGGGCACCAAGGTCATCGCGTCAGCCACCACGGTGGAGGAGGCGCTGTGGCTGCAGGCTCACGGTGCCGATGGCATCATTGTTCAGGGACTGGAAGCCGGAGGTCACCGGGGCCACTTCCTTCGCTCAGATCTCAGCCTGCAATCCGGTTTGATGGCGTTGCTGCCTCAGGTGGCGGCGGCGGTGTCACTGCCGGTGATCGCCGCCGGTGGCATTGCCGATCGCCAGGGCGTGGCTGCTGCCCTGAAGCTGGGGGCCTCGGCGGTGCAGGTAGGCACCGCATTTTTGCTCTGTGATGAAGCGAAAACCAGTGAACTCCACCGTCAGGCCCTGCAGAGCCCAGCGGCCGGTCATACCACGTTGACTACGCTGTTTTCCGGTCGCCCGGCCCGCGGCATTGTCAACCGGGTGATTCGGGAGTTGGGGCCCCGACCGGAGGGAGTGCCGGCGTTTCCCCATGCCAGTGGGGCCATTACTGCCCTGAGGCAACTGGCTGAAGCTCAGCACAGCAGCGATTTTTCACCCTTGTGGTGTGGGCAGAATGCCAGTGGCTGTCGGGCGATTCCGGCGGCGGCCCTGCTGGAAGGGCTGTTGCCGAAGTCGTAGCGCTTGCTGTGCCGAGGTTATTCGGTGCTGGTGTCAACAGGGGGCTGTTTGCGTCGATAGTGGCTTTTTACCAGGGCATTGAGCAGCACTTCGGAGCCGACCAACTCAAACTGCTGTGGCGTTTCCAGTTCATTGAACAGGGGCACGCCGCCTCCAAGCAACACCGGCACCTGAGTCAGAATCAGCTCATCGATCAGCCCCGCCTGCAGGAAGCGCTGTATGGTGACGCCGCCATCGATATAGAGGTTGCTGTATCCCAGCGTTTTGAGTTCGTTACAGATCTGAACCGGCTCTCCCTGAATCAACTGCACCCTGTCGCTGAGGTGGTCAGGCACCGAGGTCAGGGTGCGGCTGACGACGAAGACCGGTTTGTTGTATGGCCAGGGGCAGTCAAATCCAAGCACCGTATCAAAGGTGTTTCGGCCCATCACCAGCGCGTCCACACGGGCCATGAAGTCGGCAAAGCCGAAGTCATCGTGATTTGGGTTAGGGATGCTGTGCAGCCACTCCAGGCCTCCCTGACGATCGGCGATGTAACCATCGAGGCTGACTCCGAGATAGACGGTATTCATAAATGCTCCTTACCCATTTGCAACGCAATGACACTAATTCTACAATGTAGAATTGTTGGGTGAAGCATAGAGAGGAGCATCAATGGTTGTCAAGGGCAAACGGCGCGGCCGGCCGCTGTCGAGTCAGTCGGGGTTGTCGGCAGAGCGGATCATCGAACAGGCACACCGGCTGTTGTTGAGCGAGGGCAAGGTCCCCAGTCTGCGCGCCTTGGCGGCGCAGCTTCAGGTGGATGTCATGGCGTTATACCATTACTTTCCCAACAAGGCAGCGCTGCTGGAGTCGTTGTGTTGCACCCTGGTGTCGAGTGTCTATCAACCCGAACAGGGCCAGAACTGGCGGCAGGAGTTGACCCGCCTGAGCCAAAGTTATCTGCAGCTGCTTGCCGATCACAGTGGCCTGCTGCAGACCCTGCTGTCCATGACCAGTACCGGCCCGGCACAGGTCTTTGGTGAGCGATTTGAGCAGGCGTTGGCCCCATTGGCACTGACGCCAGACCAGCAACAGCAGGCGCTGTGTCTGTTGGTGGATTACCTGCATGGTTTTGCCTTGGCGCTGCATGCCGGTCCTGAAGGTCTCAGCCTGGAGGACCTGAATGGCCCCCTCGACTTCTACCTGGACAGTTTGGCGCTGAGGCAAAACTGATCTTAGCCATGCAGCAGCGGCGCCAGCCATTTTTTAGCCTGCTCCAGACTCCAGCCTTTGCGGCGGGCGTAGTCTTCGAGCTGATCCTCGCCGATGTCGGTGACGCCAAAATAGCGGGATTCAGGATGGGCGAAGTACCAGCCTGACACCGCTGCCGTTGGGTACATGGCGTAGCTTTCGGTGATCGCTAAGCCGATGCGCTGCTCCGGTTGCAACAATTGCCACAACAGCCCTTTTTCGGTGTGATCCGGGCAGGCGGCGTAGCCGGGCGCCGGACGGATGCCCTTGTAACGCTCACGGATCAGATCGCCGTTGTCTAACTGCTCGTCGGCTGCATAGCCCCAGAACTCTTTGCGGACCCGCTCGTGCATTCGCTCGGCAAAGGCCTCGGCCAGCCGATCCGCCAGCGCCTTGAGCATGATGGCACTGTAGTCGTCGCCGGCGGCTTCAAAGCGGGCGATGTGAGGCTCGATGCCAATGCCGGCGGTGACAGCAAAGGCGCCCATGAAGTCCCGTTTGCCGCTGGTTTTGGGGGCCACAAAGTCGGACAGGGCAAAGTTGTTGTTGCCTGCCCGTTCGATCTGCTGGCGCAGCATATGCAGGGTGGTCAGGGTGGATTGCCGTGATTCATCCTCATAGATCTCGATGTCATCGTGATCGACGCTGTTGGCTGGGAACAGGCCGATGACCGCGGCGGCGCTCAGCCACTTCTCCTCCATCAGGCTCGTCAGCATGGTGCGGCCGTTGTCGTACAACTCCCGGGCTTCCTGACCCACCTTGGGGTGATCAAAGATCTCGGGGTAACGGCCATGCAGGCCCCAGCTGCGGAAAAACGGTGTCCAGTCGATGCGCTCAATCAGATCCTCCAGCGGGTAGTCCTTAAAGACGCGAATGCCGGTTTGCTGAGGGGCAAACGGGGTGTACTTATCCCAGTCAATCTGATTGCGGTTGTCCCTGGCCTGCTGCAGGCTGACCAGGGTTTTGCGTCGTCCCTGGGCCTCGCGTTTGGCCTTCAGCTCGGCGTAATCGGCATAGACCTCCTTCACGAAGGCCCGGCGCTGGCTCTGGTCGATCAGTTTGGCCACCACCGGCACCGTTCGAGAGGCGTCGGGGACGTACACCGCCCCGGCCGGGTAGTGCTGATGAATTTTTACCGCGGTATGGATCTTGGAGGTGGTGGCCCCGCCAATAAAGCAGGGAATATCCAGCCCGGCCTTCTGATAGGCTTTGACGTTGTGAATCATCTCGTCCAGGGACGGGGTGATCAGCCCGGACATGCCTATGGCGTCGGCGTTTTCGGCGATGGCGGTTTCGATGATCTTCTCCACCGGCACCATCACCCCTAAGTCCACCACCTCGTAGCCATTACATTGCAGCACCACCGCAACGATGTTCTTGCCAATGTCGTGCACGTCCCCTTTGACCGTGGCCATCACCACCTTGCCGGCGGAGCTGACCTCTTTCTTGGAGGCTTCAATGAAGGGCGTCAGGTGGGCCACTGCCTGCTTCATCACTCGGGCAGATTTAACCACCTGAGGCAGGAACATGCGGCCGTCGCCGAACAGATCCCCCACCACATTCATGCCGTCCATCAGCGGGCCCTCAATGACTTCGATGGGCTCTTTGGCCTGCAGCCGTGCCTGTTCGGTGTCCTCGATGATGAACTCGGTGATGCCCTTAACCAGGGCATGCTCCAGCCGCTTATTCACCGGCAGACTGCGCCACTGAGCATCCTTGGGGTCCTGCTGCTGCTTGCCGTCGCCGCGGTAGTCATCGGCCACCGCCAGCAGCCGCTCGGTACCATCGGGGCGCCGGTTGAGGACGATGTCTTCCACCCGCTGTCGCAGCGCTTCGGGAATGTCGTCGAAGATCGCCAACTGACCGGCGTTGACGATGCCCATGGTCAGCCCGGCGTGGATGGCGTGATAGAGGAACACCGCATGAATCGCTTCCCTGACCGGGTTGTTGCCCCTGAAAGAGAACGACACGTTGGAGACGCCGCCAGACAGCAGGGCATGAGGCAGGGTCTGCTTGATGGTACGACAGGCTTCGATGAAGTCGACGGCGTAGTTGTCGTGCTCCTCGATGCCGGTGGCGATGGCAAAGATGTTGGGATCGAAGATGATGTCCTGAGGGGGGAACCCCACCTGTTCGGTCAGCACTCGGTAGGCGCGGGTGCAGATCTCCACTTTTCGCTGGTAGGTGTCGGCCTGGCCCTGTTCATCAAAGGCCATCACGATGGCGGCGGCACCATAGCGGCGAATCAGCGTCGCCTGGCGAATAAACTCCGCTTCCCCCTCTTTCATGGAGATGGAGTTGACGACCCCCTTGCCCTGAATGCACTTGAGTCCCGCTTCCAGTACCTCCCACTTGGAAGAGTCGATCATGATCGGTACTCGGGCGATCTCCGGTTCCGATGCGATCAATTTCAGGAAACGCTCCATGGCGGCGACGCCATCCAGCATCCCTTCGTCCATATTGATGTCGATGATCTGGGCGCCGTTCTCTACCTGTTGGCGAGCGACCGACAGGGCGGTTTCGTAGTCCCCCTCCTTGATCAGCCGCAGGAACCGGGCCGAGCCGGTGACATTGGTGCGCTCGCCCACGTTGACGAACAGCGAGTCGGCGCCGATGGTGCAGGGCTCCAGCCCCGCCAGCCGGCAGGCTACCGGAATCTGCGGCAATGCCCGGGGCGGATGTGCCGACACCGCGTCGCGAATCGCTCGAATGTGCTCCGGCGTGGTACCACAGCAGCCACCGACGATGTTGAGCCAACCTTCCGCAGCCCATTGTCCAATGATGTCGGCCATCTGCTGCGGCGTTTCATCGTACTCGCCGAACTCGTTGGGCAAGCCGGCGTTAGGGTGGGCCGATACCGGGCAGTCGGCGATGCGGGACAGCTCTTCGACGTAGGGGGTCAGCTCCTTGGGGCCCAGGGCACAGTTGAGACCGATGGCGACGGGCTTTATGTGATTCAGGGAGTTATAGAACGCCTCGGTGGTTTGGCCGGTCAGGGTGCGGCCGGAGGCATCGGTAATGGTGCCGGAGATCATTACCGGCAGGGAGCGTCCCAGTGACTCAAACAGCGTATCGATGGCAAACAGGGCCGCCTTGGCATTGAGGGTGTCGAACACGGTCTCCACCAGCAGCAGATCGGCGCCGCCGTCGATCAGCGCTCGGGCGGACTCGCTGAAGGCGTCCACCAGTTGATCGAAGCTGACGTTGCGGTAGCCGGGGTCGTTGACGTCCGGGCTGATGGAGCAGGTTCGGTTGGTGGGGCCCAGTACCCCGGCCACGAAGCGAGGCTGGCCGGTCTCGGCGGCCACCTCATCGGCGGCTCGGCGCGCCAGCCTGGCAGATTCGTAGTTGATCTCCTTCGACAGCGATTCCATCTGGTAATCGGCCATGGCGATGGTGGTGCTGTTGAAGGTGTTGGTTTCGATGATGTCGGCGCCGGCCAGCAAGTACTGGCGATGAATGCCGTGAATAATCTCCGGTTGGGTCAGTGACAACAGATCGTTGTTGCCCTTCAGCTGACAGGGCCACTGGGCGAAGCGATCGCCCCGGAAGTCGTCCTCCTCGAGTTGATGGCCCTGAATCATGGTCCCCATGGCGCCATCGAGAATCAGAATGCGTTGCTCGAGGAGGTGTTGCAGTGTTGTCGCCATGATGCCGTCCCTATTTACTTCAAATAGACATTTATCCGTTTAGACGTCTATCTTAGCTAAGGCGGCGGCCACTGAATAGCCCCTGTTGCAACTTTTTTGGCCGCTGTTATCGATTCATAGCCGATAGCGATGACCGGGCAAGTAAATCGCTCACTGGGGACTTGGCTATCAATTTCGACGACTATAGAATTGTTCAAAACCACAGGAGAGCAAATATGATCAGTGATGAAGCGGTGGCTCAACGGTTGTCGGAGCTGGGGCACCCGACTCGGTTGGCGGTGTATCGGTTGTTGGTCAAAGGCAGTAAGACCGGTATGACCGTCGGTGATGTTCAACAGCAGCTGGGCATTCCCGGTTCAACACTGAGTCACCACCTGAGCCGGTTGATTCAGGCCGGGTTGGTGCAGCAGACCCGTGAAGGCCGAATCCTGCGTTGTCAGGTGGACATGGATGCCCTGGATGAAGTGATCGACTACCTGAAGGCGGAGTGCTGCACCCTGTAGCCCATCGGTCAATTCGCTGGAAATGACTGTGGGAACCTACCTTGAAACCCCGACAGGTTCGCGCCACACTGACGGGCCTGTTCCCCTAGATTATGCGAGAGAAAGGATGACCACCAAAGACGAACGTCACCAGCAGCGACAGCAGAAAGTGAAGCAGAAAGTCGATGCCAAGGTGGAGAGTGCTCAGGAGGAGCGAGGCATCGTACTGGTGCTGACCGGTAACGGTAAAGGCAAGTCGACCGCCGGATTTGGCACCGTCGCCCGCGCAGTGGGCCACGGCCAACGCTGCGTCGTTGGCCAGTTCATTAAGGGTACCTGGGACTGCGGTGAGCGGTCACTGCTGGAGCAGCATGGCGTGGATTTCCATGTGATGGCCACCGGCTTCACCTGGGAGACGCAGGATCGGGAAGCGGACACGAAGGCGGCCCAGGCGGTGTGGCAACAACTGAAACCGGCCCTGGCTGATGCCAGCGTCGATCTGGTGCTGCTGGATGAGCTGACCTACATGACCAATTACGATTACCTGGATCTGGACGAGGTGGTGGAGGCCATTGCCAACCGGCCGCCGGAGCAGAGCGTGGTCATTACCGGCCGGGCGGTGCACCGTCGTTTGGAGGAGTTGGCGGACACGGTGTCTGAAGTGCGACCGGTGAAACACGCGTTTGAGGCGGGAATTAAGGCACGTAAAGGCGTCGACTGGTAGACTGGTGCCACCCTAGCGCCACACCATTGAGTCCTTGATGACCCATGCATTAGGCCGCCAGTTCTGGCGGTTTGTTATTCCTACGGTCGCCGCCATGCTGGTGAGTGGCCTCTATCAACTGGTGGACGGCATCTTTGTCGGCCAGGTCATCGGTGCCGACGGCCTCGGTGCCATCAACATCGCCTGGCCGGTGATCGGCATTACCTATGGGGTGGCCATCATGGTGGGCATTGGCGCCGGTGCCCTGAGCTCCATTGCTCGTGGCGAAGGCGACTTGCCCGCCGCCAGCCAGTGGCTGGCCGCGGGGGTGTGGTTATTGCTGCTCATGGGCATCGCCTGCGGGGTGATGCTGGCCGGGTTGGGGGAGGCGCTGTTTCGGCTCCAGCAAGCTCAGGGGCCGGTGCTGGCCCTGGCCGAAGACTACCTGCAGGTGCTGATCTGGGCCAGCCCGGTGGCGCTGGGTGGCATTGCCTTACCGTTTTTGATTCGTAATGACGATGCTCCCAACCTGGCCACGGTGCTGATCGGTGTCGGTGCGCTGATCAACATCGGCCTGGATTATCTGTTTATCGTTCTGTGGGGCTGGCAGTTAACCGGCGCCGCGCTGGCAACCGCCCTGGCTCAGGCGGTGGTGTTGGTGCTGGGACTGGGCTATTTTCACTCGCCGCTGTGTCGAGTGCGGTTGTCGTTGACCCGGCTGAGCCTCAGCTGGCGGGAGACCAAACAGATTCTGGGCCTGGGGCTGGCAAGCTGGGCCATGTACCTCTATTTCAGTTTTATCACCGCCGTGCACAACAGCCAGTTTCTGAGCTATGGCGGAGCCACCGAACTGGGGGCGTTCGCCATTGTCGGTTACCTGTGCACCCTGTATTACCTGCTGGCGGAGGGGGTGGCCAACGGCGTTCAGCCTCTGCTCAGTTACCTGTTCGGGGCCGGTCGGCTGAAACAGATGCAACGGGCGCTGGTGTGGGCGCTGGCCCTGACGCTGTTCAGTGGCCTGGTGTTTTCCATCGGCTTTCTGTTGTTCCCGGCGCTGTTTACCCATGCCTTTAACCGCGATGACCAGGCGTTGCTGCAGGCCACGACCCAGGGGCTGAGGTGGCACACCTGGGCACTGTATCTCGATGGGGTGATCTTTGTGATTGCGGCGTACTTTCAGTCGGTGAACGACGGCCGTCGGGCCAGTTGGGTGACCTTCGCCAACATGGGGATTCAGCTGCCCTTCTTGCTGTTGCTGCCGCTGTGGCTGGGCGTACAGGGGGTGTGGTTGGCGGTGCCCTTGTCCAATGTGGTGTTGATTGGCTGGGTGCTGTGGTTACTGACTCGGGATCAGAAGCGGCGCCGAATTCCCTGGGGGCGCCACTCGGTACTGGATTAATCTGTCGGCGCTGCCATCAGCGCCGGGCCAGTTCGCCATTGAGCCGTTCGATCTCGGCCTTGAGTACCATCACCTGATGCTCCAGATCGTCAATGCGAGCCTTGTCGTCGGCAATCACCTCGGCGGTGGTGGTCATCGAGACGTCGCCAGAGAACAGGTGGGCATAGCGGGCTTCCCGTTTGCCGGCTTCTCTGGGCAGTTGCACCACCATCTGTTTTTCCGCCAGCCCTTTTAATACGGCGTCGGCGTCGTTGACGTCGTTGAAGCTCGCCAAGCGGTTGGTACGACTGCGCAGTTCACCCGGCGTTTGTGGCCCCCGCAGCAGCAGCACGCACACCAATGCCCGCTCCTTATCGGTCAGTGACAGGCCGCCAAAGGCGGTGTTGCAGAATCGGTGTTTGTATTTACTGGTGCGGCTGCCACCTTCTTCACTGACCAGGCGGCGATCCATCAGTTGATTCAGGGTCTGGCTGACTTCACTGTCGCTGAGGGACAGCACCGGATCGCGATTGCTTTTCTGGTTGCAGGCGCCTTTGAGGGCGTTTAATGACAGCGGGTAGAGGTCTGGGGTGGTGGTCTCTTTTTCCAATAAACAGCCAATGATGCGAGTCTCATTGAGGGTCAGGTTCATCTCCACGGGGGCCTCCTTTGAATGCCAATGTGATTGCGCACTGAGCCGTGGCCATTGCGGCAACAGTGGGCAGTCAATTTGGTATTGCACCGAACCAGTATTTATCGCCGTTGCCGAAACGGCAACCCCCCCGAAGCACTGTTTGGACAGAGTTTAAGCAGTGCCGGGGGCCATTTGTCGTGGTGGTGTCTGAATTTTGCCCAAGGGTGCTGTCACCAATGGAGAATATTCGTTAGTCTAGTGACTTATCTCCTGAATCGTTGAGAGCGCCTTTGAACCGCATCGCTGTTTTCGTGGATGTACAAAACATCTACTACACCTGTCGTCAGGCATTTGGTCGTCAGTTTAACTACCGTGGACTGTGGCAACACCTGAGCCAGTTGGGCAACATCGTATCGGCGACGGCGTACGCGACCCATAAGGGGGACGACGGTCAGCGCAAATTTCAGGATGCCCTCAAACACATCGGTTTTGATGTCAAACTCAAGCCCTTTATTCAGCGTGCCGACGGGTCGGCCAAGGGAGACTGGGACGTGGGCATTACCATCGATGTGATGGAAACCGCGCCCAAGGTCGATACCGTGGTGTTGCTGTCCGGTGATGGCGATTTTGACATGCTGCTGAACAAGATCCGCAAAGATTACGGGGTGCAGGCCATGGTGTTCGGGGTGCCGTCTCTGACCGCCCACTCTCTGATGGAGTCGGCGTCTGAGTTTGTGCCCATCGGTGACAGCATGCTGTTGTAGCCGTTAGGGTCAGTTTCCCGCCTTGGCCTCAAAATACTGCAGGTCAATGAACAGCGCCGCCGCCAGTACCAGTTGGCGCAGATGTAGCGGCAGGCTGGCCTCATACTCCACCAGAAAGTTGTCTCTGTCGGTCATCAGTTCCGAGAATGCGCCGGACCAGCGTTTGGCCACCTGGGCTTGTTGTCGCTGCTGGCCATCCATAAAGGGGAAGGTCCACAGCTTCCACAGCGGCGACGCCACCTGTAACACCACCTGACCCTGGGCATCCAGCAGATCAAACTTTTTATGCAGTAGCGAGAAGCGTTGCTGAATCGCCCCGAGGAAGACCCCCTGATGGTCGCTGATCTCCAGCCGCTGAAACAGCCAGCGAAAGGGGTGATGGGCACGCATGAAAGGCTGACGTCGGCTATCGAAAAAGACCAGGTCGAAGCGGCGCCAGTGGCCCAACGCCTGGCGGGCCAGGGTTCCCAGCAAACCGCTGCTCTGTTCGGCAGCGTAGGCCAACGGCTGTTGATCGCCGGTCAGAATCTGATACTTGTTGCGGCTTTCGAAGCCGATGAACTCTGCCAATTCGTGCACCTGCTGCACCAGCAGGCGAGGGTGGTCATTCAGGGCATTCATAATGGGGTCCCGATTCAGCGGATTTCAGTCGAAACTGATTGAACACTCTAGCATAGCCGAGCCGACGGGGTGCGTTCAGGCGTCGCGGGGCAAGCCTTTTTCCACCACTCGAATCAACCGTTGTTGCTGTTTGCTTAACTGCCCCAGTCGCTGCTGCTGACGATCGATGGCCCAGCGAATGTGCTCATCCACCAGGCTGTCTACCCGCCCCAAGCCTTGAGTCAGCGCCTCGATGATGGTCGTTGCTGCCGGGGCGTTGCCCAGTGCCACGGCCAGATTGCGCTGCCAGCGTCGATAACCGATGCGGCGGATGGGAGAGCCTTCGGTGGCGCTGAGAAACTCACTTTCGCTCCAGTGCCACAAGGTCAGCAACTTAGGGTGCGTCAGCGGGCCACGGGTGTGGAAGTCCGGTTCTTGGGTCAGCGGAGCGTCGCGGTTATAGGGACAGGCCAGCTGACAGTCGTCGCAGCCGTAGATGCGGTTGCCCAGCGCCGGGCGCAGGGATTCGGGAATCGCCGAGTCCGACTCGATGGTCAGGTAGGAGATGCAGCGTTTGGCATCCACCACGTAGGGCTCGACAATGGCGGCCGTGGGGCACAGGGTCATGCAGGCTTTGCAATTGCCACAGTCGCCCTGATGGGGGGCATCCTCCGGCAGTGGCAGGTTGGTCAGCAGTTCGCCGATGAAGAACCAACTGCCCGCGCCCTGACTCAATAGCAGTGAGTGCTTACCGACCCAGCCAAGCCCGGCCTGGTTGGCCAGCGGTCGTTCCAGGATCGGCGCCGAGTCCACGAAGGGGCGACCATCGTAGTCCTGAATCTGCTCGCGAATGCGGTTGCCCAACTGCTTGAGACGATTGCGCATCAGCTTGTGATAGTCGCGACCGCCGGCGTAGCGGCTGATGTAAGCTCGCTCCCCCTCCCTGAGTGCGTCGGCAAAACCGGCGTTGGGGGGCAGGTAGTCGAGGCGGACCACAATGGCGGTGATGCTGCCGGGATGCAATAACTCAGGCTGAGTGCGCATCGCCACGTTGCGGGCCATGTATTCCATGTCGCCGTGATAGTGGTTGTTGAGCCAGGAGGACAGGGCGGGCTGCTGATCGGCCAGGTTCAGGCGGGTGATGCCGACATCGGCAAAGCCCAGTTCCCGGGCCCAGGATTTAATCTGAGCAGCCAGCTTGGTCCAATCCGGCCGTGGAGCGGCGGTGTCAGGGGGGGATAGGTTCATGGCGGCAAGAATACCAGATTCTGCCGCCATCACCGATTTTTGTGGGTTATTTCAGGGACAGTGGCGACAGGCTCAGACTGCCATTGACGGTTTGCATCTCCACCTTGGCGTTGCCGCCGTTGTGGTCAAAGTGCAATTTCTCCGTGGCCACGTGCTTGCCGCGGTTTGGCTGGTCCTGGGTCAGGCTGTTGCTGATGTCGCCACCTGGGCCGGTTTCCAGGCGTACTCGTACCGAGGCATCGCCGGGCAAGGCCAGGGAGGTGTCACCATTGACGGTCTCAAACTCCAGTTCGGCACCGGTGTCGAGAGCGGCGACGGTGACCTGAATGTCACCGCTGACGCTGGTCACGTCCAACTCGCGAACCCGGTCCAGGCTCAGTTGAATGTCGCCGGAAACGTTTTCCACTTCCACTTCGTGGCCGCCGCGCGCCAGGGTGACGTTACCGCTGACCGATTCGTAACTGCCGCTGCCTTGATGGCCACTGGCATCGATGTCGCCGCTGACGGTTTCCAGTTCAATCTCGCCGGAGAGTTCGTGCGCCTTGATGTCACCGCTGACCACCTCGACGTCGATCTCGCCCTGGATGCGTTCCAGAGAGATATCACCGCTGACGTTGTTGATCTTGAGGCCGCGCTGCAGATTGGCGAGATTGAAGTCGGTGCTGACCCCTTCGCCTTTGAAGCGAATGGAACTGGGCAGTGTCACGGTCAGGCGACTGCCGTCGTTGTTGCCCCGCCAGTTGCGTGGCATTTTGACCTCAGCCACCAGGGTGTCGCCGTCTCGCTCAAACACCCAACGCTCGGCTTGGTCATCCAGTTCACCGCGAATGCTGATCTGGTTGTGGTCGCCTCCGGTCAGGGTAACGTCGCCGCGGGGAACGATCAGGTTCAGGGTGCGGATTCCGTCTGCATCCATGCGGCTATCAATGGCTTCCCCAGCCAGAGCGGAGACTGAGGTGGCGAACAGGGTGGCACCCAAAATAATGTGTTTCATGGCGTTCTCCTAAAGGTGGTGAAGTCGTTGTTGGCGCTGCTGCTGTTTTTGCATCAGTTCCAGTTCCCGCTGTTGTACCCAGAGCCACAGCTCCAGCAGGTCGGGGTTGTAGGGGTCTTGTTTGAGGGCACCGAACAGTTGTTCTGCGGCGTCTCTCAGGGTTTGAATGCCCGAACCTTCGGCATCGGACTGGCTGTCGTTGACGGTTTCGAACTGACTCAGCTCAAACCGGCTTTGCAGTCGTTGTCGCTGCTGCTGATGCTGATTGGCCATCAATTGCAGCATCATCTGAAACTGCTGATCCTGATTGCCGCCCTGCTGTTGGCCCAGCCAGAAGCTGCCGAGGCTGGTCACCAGCAAGCTGGCCGCCATGGCCCAGGGCAGCCATGGTCGGGCGGTCGGCTTCGGGGCCTTCGGTTCCACTGGTGCCCGGTCCAGCTGTCGCTCGATACCGGCCCACAAGTCGCGCTGCGGCGTGATCTCCGGTTGCAGATCGTCCAGCAAGTCATCCAGTTTGTGGCTCATGACAGCATCTCCTGTAACAGTTGGCGGGCCCGGTGGTATTGGGCTTTGCTGGTGCCCGGTTTGATCTCCAGCAGTTCGGCGACCTCATGGTGGTGGTAGCCTTCGATGGCGTGGAGCACAAACACTTGTCGGGCGCGGGCCGGCAGCCGGGGTAGCAGCCGGTCCACCAGGTTCAGTGATTCCATCCCCTGATGGTCTTCCTGTTCGGCTTCGGTCAGCTCGGTGAGCTGAGGCTGGGCCTTCAGGTAGTTGAGGGTGTGGTTCAGAGTCAGCCGGTGCAACCAGGTGGTAAAGCGGGCTTCGAACCGATATTGAGGCAATTTTTGCCACAGGCGGATAAACACCTCCTGGGTTGCCTCTTCGGCACAGGCTACCCGACCGCTGAGTCGTAAACACAGGGCATAGACCCTGGGGCTCAGTTGCTGGTACAGCCTGGCAAACGCGCGCTTGTCGCCTTGCTGGGCCAGACGAACATCCTGGTTCAGGCTGTCTGTGGCCGCATCAAGCGTGGGGGCTGTTTGGTTCACCGGCGCTCCTTGAATTGAGTGAGTAGTGATAAGTAAGACAGGCGTAAGTTGGCAAAGGGTTTGAACGGGAGCAAATTTTTTTTGCTCTCAGTAGAGCCAGGAAATAGGAAAACTTTTCTGAACCCAATTCACACAAAACGGTGATTTGTGATCTATTTCGACGATTTCTGCATCAATTACTGGCAGAATGCGCCGCTTATCAACAGAAAGTTGGTGCGTTACCGTTTACCCTTAGCGGGGAACCTAACTAAAGTGGTCAAGGATGAATTCAATTCGCAGTAACCTGATTGTCTGGTTGGCTATATTGCTGTTGGTCACCAACGGCCTGGGGTTTATCAATGCCCTGTGGACCGCCAAGGGCTACTACCAGAAAGTCTATGATGGCAACCTGGCGCAGCGAGCCAGGATCATGCTGCAGTTGATCAATGAAACCCCTTCCGGAGATGTTCAGGCCACTGTCCGTCAGGCCCGGGAGCGTTTCGTCCAGCTCGACTTGACCGCGCGCCAGGGCTGGTTGTTATCGGAACACAGTGACTACGCCGACACCCCGCTGGTTCAGTACCAGGTCTGGCAGCAGGGTCAGTGCGTCAGTGTCAACGGCCTACCCTGTGAGGACGGTGGGGCGTTTCACAACATCAATGCCGGATTTTCCGATCAGAGTTTTCAGCAGGAGCAGTGGCGCACCTTTACCATCTACAGCGTCAAACAGCAGCTGTACCTGACGGTGGGTTATCCCAACTCCCTCGGCCGGGATGTGTTGCAGAGTGCCATGTGGGCCAGTTGGGGCACCCAGATGATGCTGCTGACGCCGCTGACCATCCTGATGTGCAGCGTGGTGGTGGGGATCAACATGAGTCCGCTGCGGCGTTTCAGCCGACGCTTACAGAGCTGGCCTAACATTACCCTGCCAGCCACCTCCAGCATGCCTAAGGAGTTGCACTCCACCGTTACCGCGCTAACCAAGAGCCAGACGTCACTGGTTCAGGCGGAGCTGCAGCGTCATTCCACCATCGCCCAGTTGTCGCAGCGAATGATTCAATACCTGCATTCGGTCCAGGATCAGCTGGCCGATTCCGGTCCGGGTAATCAGAAAGCCCGGCTGCAGTTGAAGCGGGCCGAACGCTTGATGGCCAACGGCAGCGCCCTCAATGACCTCGATCGTCCGTTGGAAGCGGAGCTGGCCTACAGCAACCTGTATCGGGAGGCCGCCCTCAGTTGTGCCCGCCACTATCAGGCGGCGGTGGCCCGTGGCCAGAGCCTGACTCTCAGGGGCCTGTCCCGTGAAGGGCTGGTGGCCCTGCCTTCCACCATGGTGGAAGCCTTGCTGGACAATCTGATCGACAACGCCCTCAAGGCCAGCCCGGATGACGGTGAAATCATCGTTTCCGTTCGTGAATCCGGGCCGGGTAAGGTGTCTCTGACCGTTGCCGACTCCGGACCCGGGCTGGAGCGGGATAAGTTCAACGACGCCGCCACCGTCGCCAAAAGCAACCGTTTCGAAGTGGGCATGGGCTTATTGATCGTGCGCAGCATCGTCAGCAAGTACCAGGGAGAGTTGAGCGTTGGTCGCAGCCAGTTGTTGGGCGGCAGTCAGATTCGGTGTCGGTTTACCCTGCATGACGCCGATGAAGTGGGGGAGCACGCCGCCAGTGAGGCGGGAAAAGCTTGCGCCGGTGGGTAGCCGCCCCTAGCATGGGTGAGAATGGCCTTTTTTGTGAGGGAGAGTTACTGTGCAGCCGGTCTTTTTCGCGTTGATGTCACGCATGCAGAACGTTCACCGCTGGGGTAAGTCTAATCCGACCCGGGCGGAGAACGTGGCAGAACACAGCTTTCAGGTGGCGATGTTTGCTCACGCCCTGGGGGAGGTTCGTAACCAGGTGTTTACCGAGCAGCCTAAGGTGGATGCCAACCACCTGGCGGTGGTGGCGATGTTTCACGACTCGGCGGAGGTGCTGACCGAGGACGTCAACAGCGGCATCAAATACAGCGACAAACGGATGCTGGCACTGTGTCGGGAGATGGAAGCCATCGCCTCGCACATGCTGGTGACGACGGTGCCCAAGCCGCTTCAGTCCACCTACAAGGGGCTTATCGAGCACGAAGACGATGCCGAGACCGCCCGTTTCGTCAAGGCGGCGGACCTGCTGTCGGCGTACACCAAGGCGTTGGCGGAATTGCGGGCCGGCAATATGGAGTTTGAAGGGACCGAGCGCAAGGTGTTGGCCGCTTTAGCGCCCTTTATCGACACCATGCCCGAGGTGTCCTGGTTTATGGAGCAGTGTGTACCGGCGTTTCAGATGACCATCGACGACCTGGTGGATGCCGCCTTAGTGGGGGACGCCGATTAGTCATTGCGTGATGGTGAAGAAACGACAACGGGGCCCTCATTGAGGGCCCCGTTTCTGTCTTAGGTCGCGCTTAGAGGTGCGACTAAGGCATCAGCTTACAAGTCGTCGGCATTCTCGGACAGGAACGCGGCTACCCCTTTCGGTGATGCGTCCATGCCTTTCTTGCCTTCTTCCCATTGAGCCGGGCACACTTCGCCGTGGGTCTCGTGGAAGTTCAGGGCGTCGACCATGCGCAGCATCTCGTCGATGTTACGACCCAGAGGCAGGTCGTTGATGACTTGGTGACGAACCACACCCTGGGTATCAATCAGGAAAGAACCGCGGAAGGCCACACCGGCTTCTGGGTGCTCTACGTCGTAGGCCTGGCAGATTTCATGCTTAACGTCGGCGATCAGTGGGTACTTCACCTGGCCGATGCCGCCATCTTCGATGGCGGTGTTACGCCAGGCGTTGTGGCTGAACTGAGAGTCGATGGACACACCAATCACCTTCACGCCGCGCTTCTGGAACTCTTCAAAACGCTTGTCGAAGGCGATCAGTTCGGATGGGCACACAAAAGTGAAGTCCAGTGGGTAGAAGAACACCACGGCTGCAGAGCCTTCGATTTCGGTTTTCAGGTTGAAGTTCTCAACGATTTCACCGTTACCCAGAACAGCGGCGGCGGTAAAGTCAGGAGCAGGACGGCCAACTAATACAGACATGGTTTCTTTCCTTTTTAAAACGGTTAAATTGGACGGCAATCAGTGCTAAGTGTCTCGATGCCACCCAGTTTTAATGCGGTTGTCGTGTGAAACTGAGCACATTATAAGGGGTGTGTTCCATAATAGAATCGAATAAAATAGATTAAACCAATCGATTGTTCCGGAGCGAACGATGCGCAGACTGCCGAGTCTTAAAAACCTATATTATCTGGTTCACCTGCACAAGGCCCAGAACTTTAATCGTGCCGCCAAGGCGTGCCATGTCAGTCAATCCACCCTAAGTAGCGGAATCCAGAACCTGGAGGAGCAGATGGGGTGCCAGCTGATTGAGCGGGACCACAAGTCCTTCCTGTTCACCGCCACCGGTGAAGAGGTGGTGGGCCGTGCCCGTGAGTTGCTGGCTCAGGTTCAGGAACTGACGGATCTGGCTCAGAGTGCCGGTGAGGCGATGAGCGGGACCTTGAGGCTGGGCTGCATCCCCACCATTGCCCCGTTTCTGCTTAACCGGGTGGTCAAGGAATCGCAGCAGCGGTACCCGGATCTGACCCTGTTGTTGCGGGAAGACACCACCGAGAACCTGTTGTCGATGCTGGGTAATGGCGAACTGGATTTGCTGCTATTGGCATTGCCGGTGGACACCTCGGGCTTCCATACCATGGCGGTGGGCATCGATCCCTTCCAGGTGGTGATTCACAAAGACGCTGCCGATCAGGTTAAGCTGGAATACGAAGACTGGCCCGATGAAAGCATCTTCCTGCTGCAGCGGGAACATTGCATTACTGGTCATGCTATCAGCGCCTGCAACCTGCAGAACCGGGAAAAGATCAATCCGTTTGCTGCGACCAGTCTGCATACTCTGGTGCAGATGGTGGACTCCGGTCTGGGCAGTACCTTCCTGCCACAGATGGCCATCGACTCCGGCATTCTTAAGGGAACGGAACTGGCGACCTATGCCCTGGAGGATCAGCAGGCGTTTCGGGAAATTGGCCTGGTGTGGCGACAGACCACCAGCCGTCTGAAAACGTTCCGCACCCTGGGAGAGATGATCGGGGATCTGCTGCCCAGCAAGGGCGAGTAACCATTAGGCAAGGGCGCCCCTTGGGTGCCTGAACCGGGACTCAGAACTGCTCGGATGGGCAGTCTGAGTCGTCGGTGGCGTACGTTCGAGTCACCGAGAACACCTCCACTTCGTGCTGTTTGCCTTTGAGGCGAATCGGCCCCAGCGACAGCAGTTCATAGCTGTGTTCGTCATCGAGAGACTCTTTGACCTGATCCGAGATCAGCATCTGGCAGCCGAGGGGACCGCACTGATCCTGCAGCCGTGCCAGGGTGTTGATTACGTCGGAGAAGAAACTGATCTCCTGCTTGTACACCCCAACCAGCGCTGCCACCACTTGCCCACCGTGGGCCGCGGCTTTGAACCTGGGCATAAAGCCGTACTCTTTTTGGAAATAGTGCCGGTTCCAGTACAGGGTCTGGACGAAGTCAAAATACACATTCAGACACAGGCGGGCGCGAGAGCGATGACGCTGCGGCCAGCTGATCAGCACGGCGTCGCCGACGTAGCGGTAGATCTCGCCCTGGTTTTTAGTCACCACATCGGACAGCAGATCGAAGCAGTCCTGAATCAGGCGGCTGAAACGGTAGTCGCCCAGTGCTTCGGCGTGGGCGGTGGAACCCACCATGTCGAGAAACAGAAAGGTGCGGTCTTCGTAACGCGGCTTGTGGTATTTGCCCATGCCGATGTTCAGCAGTACCCGGGGACCCACCAACAGTCCCATCTGCTCGATGAAGGCCAGCCCGGTGCGCACCAGCACCAGGTAGGCGATCAGCGTTTGCGCGGACGGGGCGTTAAGCACATGGGCGGTCAGAATCTGGCTGGTGGCGGCGAACTGTTCCGAGTTGTCCCAGGAGTTCAACCAGTTGGTGATGTAGGCCAGGGTCAGGGCGCCAAGTAGCAGAAACAGGCCTTTGAAGGCGACAATAAAGGCGTAGGGCAGGCGGCGGATGCCACTGACGTCGGTGATCAGGTTCGACAGCCAGTGCAGGCAGCCGAAAATCAATCCCATGTAGATGGAAAGTGTGGTCAGATCGGCCGCAGTGATGGCCCAATAGGGGCGTTCATCGCCCTGGGCATAGCGGAAAGTGACGTAAGCCATCATCGCCAGTGACCAGGCGATGATTGCAAAGATCAGTTTTTGAAGTTGTTGCCGCGACTGCACTCTAGCTCAATTTACTCTGTGTAAAAACGAGATGGCCTTGCCGAAAGGTTCCCAGCAAAACTGTTTATATTTGTAATAACGAGACATTATACAAGTTTTACCCCTTTAACCCAAACCTGTGTCAACTTTCCCGCTGCTTTTTCATTCGGGTTCAGAAAAGTGCCGTTGCAGCAGTGCGTGGGTAAAGGGAATCTTAAGGTAGAAGCCCCGTGGCAGGGTCTCTATGCGGCTGCCGCCCGGACCGATGGCCTGGGTCAGTACCTTGCTGTTGGCGGCCTTGGGGCGCAGCTGCAGCACTTCGCCGTGGCGGGCGGTGATCGATTCCACTTCGCCGAGTGCGACCCGCTCGATGATCTCCTCCCAGTCCTGCTGCAGCAGTTGCCATTCAGACGGCGAGGGGCGCCACAGTACCGGCATGCCGATCAAGCGGTTGGCCACCGGAATCTGCCGCTCCCCCAGGATGGGTATCCACAGAATGGCCTGCAGCTTGTGGAAAACTGGACTCTGTTGCCAACGCAAGCCCTGCAGGCGGGTCAGTGGACAGACGCTGATGAAGGTGGTTTCCAGCGGTTTGCCACTGCTGTTGACCGGAATGGTTTTTAGCTCAATGGCCAGGTGGGAGAAATCCGGCTCTGGCTTTGAGCCCGCATCGGCCCCCAGGTAGCGCTCCAGCAGCTGCCCGCCCCAGCCTTTGTGGTGCAGCAAGTTGGCGGGAACCGCCACACCGAGGGCGTCGGCAAGTTCACCCAGGGACCAGCCGGCAATGGCTTCGGCGCGCTCCAGCAGTTGGGATTCGGTTTCGGGAACAAAGGGAACGGTAATCATGGCCGGATTGTACCCTTAATGGCAGAGGCTCTCAATTGAGGTTCATGGTGTGGATAATTGTGGCTGGTGACTTTTTGTACAGATTTTTTGGGGTTACCAATACCGGGGCCACAAACTCGCGGCAAATGAGGCTAAGTTCATGAAAATAAAAAATAATAGCAAGGAGGTTCGAGGGCTTATGAATCAAGTTATTCAGGTTATCCCTGAGTTACTCGTTTTTTCTTAACAGAGTTATACACAGATTGGTGGGATAACTTTCCAAGATTGATCCACAGGCAGTGGAATGAACTGGCGAGGCAGGGCCGCTTTGAGGATCGAAAGCCGACCCATAATCGGGTAACTGCCGTCAATAGTGCGGCGGTGCAAATTTTAAGCGATCGTTCGCCAATTGCCGTGGGATCGTTTTTGTTAGTGTGTAAGTATTTGTTTTAGATTGGAATAAATTTGATTCAACCCAAATCGCTGGTGCAAGATTTGTGCGTCTTTCGAGGATATCTCCACCGCATACCGATTTACAAACAGCTTTATCCACAGATGCGGTTGATAACTTTTGTCTGTCGGCTTGCTCACTGGTTTGGGTTGTTTATAACTGTGAATAATTTTACAAGTTACCCACTGTCAGTGCTGGCGGCTTCCGGTTTGCTCCCATGGGGTAATCTGTGGAACAATCACATCAAGTTAAAATTCAATCGGATGACAACGTGATCGACAATGAAGGCTACAGGGCCAATGTCGGGATCATCATCTGCAACCGACGTGGTCAGGTTTTGTGGGCTCGTCGTTTTGGCCAACATTCGTGGCAATTTCCTCAGGGAGGAGTCGACCAGGGAGAGTCTCCGGAACAAGCAATGTACCGGGAACTTTTTGAAGAGGTCGGGTTGCAGAAAGAGGATGTAAAGGTGCTGGCAAGCAGCCGTTCCTGGTTAAGGTATCGGCTACCCAAGCGCCTGGTGCGGCAGGACTCCAAGCCTGTGTGCATTGGCCAGAAACAGAAATGGTTCCTTTTGCAGTTGGTTGCCGATGAAAAGCGCATTGACTTGCGCCGCAGCGGCCACCCGGAATTTGATGACTGGCGCTGGGTAAGCTATTGGTATCCAGTACGGCAGGTTGTCTCTTTCAAGCGAGACGTGTACAGAAAGGTGATGAAGGAATTTTCACCTGTCGCCATGCCATTTCAGGAGCGCAGCGACCATACTAAGCGCAACCGGGATGGAAATTTTAGGGCAAGACGGCGAAGAAGAAACCGATGATAACCACTCTGCGTACTATCGTGCAGCGGGTAGCGGATGCCGACTCCATCGAGCAATCGATGGCGGAACTGGTTCGGCAGACCCGTGGTGCCATGAACACCGATTGTTGCTCCCTGTATCTGGTGGACGGCGAAGGATTGATCCTGCAAGCCAGCGATGGACTGGCGGCCCAGGCCATTGGTCGTGCCCGCCTCAATGCCGGTGAAGGCATCGTCGGCATGGTGATGCGCAGAGAGGAACCCATCAACCTGGCGGATGCGCCCTCCCACCCTGCTTTTAAGCGCCTGCCCGAGGTCGAAGAGGACGAGTTTCGTGCTTTTCTGGCCACGCCCATTACCCATCGCAGCAAGGTGCTGGGGGTGTTGGTGGTGCAGCAGAAGGTGGCCCGCCAGTTCAATGAAGAGGAAGAGGCGTTTCTGGTGACCCTGGCTTCGCAGTTGGTGCCTGAGTTGCGCCAAAGCCGCGAAGCCACGGAGTTGGCCAGTTCCACCCCCAAACGCTGGGGGGCGACCGTGGCCAGTCCCGGTATCGCCGATGCCGAGATTTTGCTGGCCAGGCCGCGGCTGTCACTGAACGTCAAACCCATGCAGGGCCAGGGCAGTGACAAAGAGTGGTTGCGTCTGGAGCGGGCGCTGTTGGCCACTCAGGATGACATGACCGCGCTGAGTGGGCGCCTCAGCGGCGAAATGGAGTCTCAGATCAGCGCCATCTTCGATATCTACCAGTATTTGATCGCCGATCCGGTGCTGCAGCAGGATCTGATGGCCGGCTGTGACGAGGGCTGGTCGGCAGAAACCGTGGTGGCCAATACCTTTGTCAGCTACGTGGCTCGATTCGAGGCCATGACCGATCACTACTTGAAAGAGCGGGCCTCGGATCTCAAGGATCTCGGTCAGCGCATTCTTGGCCAGTTGGCCCGCCCCGGCCAGAGCGGCAAGCCGCCGGTGAAGCCGGTGATTCTGATGGCCAATGAGATCACCGCTACCATGCTGGCAGAGGTTCCGCGCAGTAAGCTTGCCGGCATCATCAGCGTCGAGGGGGGGGCCAGTTCTCACGCTGCCATTTTGGCGCGGGCGATGTCGATTCCAGCCCTGTTTGGTCTCGAGGGCCTGCCGATGCAGGCATTGGCGGGCAAACGGGCCATCCTCGATGCGGTCCGGGGTCAACTGTTGGTGGAGCCGGCGGAGACCGTGGTGCAGGAGTTTCACCGTTTTCAGTCGTCTCTGGCTAAGAAAGACGCTCGCTATGAGCGTGGCCTCAGCCAGCCCTGTCAGACTCAGGACGGCATCGCGGTCTGCCTGCAGGTCAATGCCGGCCTGGTGGCGGAAGGAGAGCAGCTGGACCCCGCCTACGTCGGTGGAATCGGCCTGTATCGCTCCGAAACTCTGTTTATGGTGCAAAACCATTTCCCCACCGAGCAGACTCAGGAGCGGGCGTATCAGCGGGTGCTACGGGCGCTGGGCAATAAGCCGGTGACCATTCGCACCCTGGACATCGGTGGTGACAAGCCGTTGCCCTATTTCCCCATTCGTGAGGACAACCCGTTTCTGGGCTGGCGCGGCATTCGACTGACCCTGGATCATCCCGAATTGTTCCTGGTGCAGGTCAAGGCGATGCAACGGGCCAACGTCGGCACCAACAATCTGCGCATTTTGCTGCCGATGGTGTCGAACCTGGATGAGGTCATCCAGAGTCGCAAGCTGATTGAGCAGGCGCGACAGGAGCTGGAGGAGGAGCTGGATCGATCCCTGGCACCGGTGCAGGTGGGGGTGATGATTGAGGTTCCGGCCAGCATCTATTTGCTGCCACAACTGCGGCCGCTGGTGGACTTTTTCTCCGTTGGCAGCAACGATTTGACCCAATACCTGCTGGCGGTGGATAGAAACAACGCCCAGGTGGCAGATCGGTTCAGCCACTACCATCCGGCGGTGATTCAGGCATTGGCGCAGGTGGCGATCAATGTGGGCGACAGTGAGCTCAGTGTCTGTGGCGAGATGGCCGGTGAGCCCGAGGGAGCCTTGATTCTGATGGCTCTGGGGCTGCGTCAGTTAAGCATGAACCGCCGCAGCCTGGGGCGCATTCACCACCTGGTTCGGCATCTGCACGCGCCGCAGTTGGAGTCGCTGAAAGTGGCCCTGTTGCAGGCCAGAGAGTGCACCGAAGTGAGACTGCTGGCCCGTCAATGGATGGACGACCACGGTCTGGCGGAGCTGTATCAGGACCTCTGACGAGCGCCGGCCTCTGGGCGCTGTTTTTCAGGCCGGGCATGGCAAAGTCCGGCACATCCCTTTATTCTAACGACCACTTTTCCGGTTTAACCGGGCGACGAACGAACAGAAGAACCCATCATGACTGAGTCTTACTTCATTTTCCCCCACATCGATCCGGTGATCGTTGAGATCGGCCCGCTGGCGTTGCGCTGGTACGGTCTGATGTACCTGGTGGGTTTTTTAGGGGCCATGGCGATGTTGAACCGCCATGCCGACAAACCCGGTTCCACCTGGAGCCGCGATCAGGTCTCCGACCTGCTGTTTTACGCGTTTCTGGGGGTGGTGCTCGGGGGCCGGCTGGGTTACGTGTTCTTCTATGGCTGGCAATGGCTGCTGGAAGACCCGTTGTACCTGTTCCGCATTACCGAAGGGGGCATGTCGTTCCACGGTGGCCTGTTGGGGGTCATTGCGGCGATGATCTTCATCGCCAAGCGCCAGAAGCGTACCTTCTGGCAGGTGGCGGATTTGGTGGCGCCCACCATTCCCATCGGCTTGGGAGCGGGTCGGATCGGCAACTTCATCAACGGCGAGCTGTGGGGCCGGGTGACCGATGTGCCCTGGGCGATGATCTTCCCCGGGGCCGGACCGCTGCCGCGGCACCCGTCGCAGCTGTATGAAGCGATTCTGGAAGGACTGGTGCTGTTCCTGCTGCTGGCCTGGTATAAGCGTCGTACCGACAAGCCGGGCGCGGTCGCCGGGATGTTCCTCATCGGTTATGGTTGTGCTCGCTTCCTGATCGAGTACGTTCGCCAGCCCGATGCCCATATGAGCCTGTATTGGGGCTTCTCCATGGGGCAACTGCTGACGCTGCCGATGTTGGCCTATGGCCTGTACCTGATTCTTCGGCCAGTAAAGCAAAGCCAGTGATCTCCATCTTTTTTGACCCATACAACCACGAGGGGCGAGTCGATTCATGAAGCAGTATCTGCAATTGTGTCAGCGAATAGTCGATGAGGGCATCTGGGTGGAAAACGCCCGTACCGGCAAACGGTGTCTGACGCTGATTAATGCCGATCTGGAGTACGACGTCGGTGGCAATGCCTTTCCACTGATCACCACCAGGAAGAGCTACTGGAAGGCGGCCATCGCCGAACTTCTGGGTTATCTGAGAGGCTACAGCAGCGCCGCCGAGTTTCGGGCCATCGGCTGCAATACCTGGAACGCCAACGCCAATGACAATGCGGACTGGCTGGCCAATCCGCATCGCCAAGGCGAGGACGACATGGGCCGGGTCTATGGCGTTCAAGGCCGGGCCTGGCAGGGGCCGGACGGTCGCAGCATCGATCAGCTGCGCAAGATCATCGATGATCTGCGTCGAGGTGTGGACGATCGCGGTGAGATTCTGACGTTTTATAACCCGGGCGAGTTTCACCTCGGCTGCCTTCGTCCCTGCATGCATACCCACACCTTTTCACTGGTGGGAGATCGACTGTTCCTGACGTCCTATCAGCGCTCCTGCGATGTGCCGCTGGGGTTGAATTTCAACCAGGTGCAGGTGTTTACCCTGTTGGCGCTGGTGGCGCAAATCACCGGCCATAAGCCGGGTAAGGCCTACCACAAGATCGTCAATGCCCACATCTATGAGGATCAGTTGGGACCGATGACCGACGTGCAGTTGAAACGTCAGCCCTACGATTCGCCCCGGCTGATCATCAACCCGGCGATTCAGTCGCTGGAGGATCTGGAAACCTGGGTCACCCTGGATGACTTTCAGGTTGAGGGCTATCAGCACCACGACCCCATCGCCTATCCGTTCTCGGTATAGTCCCAGTTACAGCGCGACGCCCGGCTTGGCCTAGCCGGGCGTTTTTTTATCTGCCCGGCTTTTGGGACGCTGAATCTGTGCCAGACTCTGGTGTATTCGAGTATCGATTGATAACCGGAACTTACAAATTTAGCTCTTTGTTGCTTCAGGCTTTGTGTTAGGCTGACGTACGCATTAATGAGTCCTTAACTCCCGGTTAAGGCTGCCTGATTTACCATGGTACCCGACGGTACCTGGCCTGGATATAGAGTCGTTTCCTCGACATGTTTTTCTATTTAAGGAGTGATTCTCCCTGTTGGGGCAGAATCGATTGTTATGGCGCATCTTAATTACAACCACTTGTACTACTTCTGGATGGTCCGCAAGAAGGGCTCGGTCACTAAAGCCGCCGAGGCGCTGTTTTTGACGCCGCAGACCGTTACCGGCCAGATCCGTCACCTGGAGCACCGCCTGGGGGGCAAGCTGTTTCGCCGTCAGGGGCGGCAACTGGTGGCATCAGACCTCGGTGAGTTGGTGTTTCGTTATGCGGACAAGATGTTCAGCCTCAGCTACGAGATGCTGGACCTGCTGAATTACAATCAGGACAGCTCCATTTTGTTTGAGGTGGGCAACTCCGATGCCCTGTCCAAGGCGTTGGCCAGCCGACTGTTGTTGTCGGTGATCCCCGATGACGGTTCCATCCATCTGTGCTGTTACGAGTCCACCGATGAGAACCTGATGGAGCGCTTGTCGCAGCACAAGCTCGATATGGTGGTGTCCGGCAGTGACTCTGAGTCGCTGAAGTACCCGGAAATCCTCAGTAAGAAGTTAGGGGAAACCGGCATTAGCTTTTTCTCCGTCGACGAAGTCGAGGGCCGCTTCCCGGCCAACCTGGATGGATCCCGCATTCTGATGCCCCATCGTAAAACCGCTCTGGGTCAGCAGTTGCTGCGCTGGTTCGACGAGGTAGGGGTGTCACCGGTGATTCTGGGTGAGTTCGACGATGCTGCCATGATGAAGGCCTTTGGCATGTACCGTCAGGGGATTTTCGTTGCACCGACGCTGTACCGGGAAGAGATCCTGGCCCAGGGAGTTAAGTTGATCGGCGAGACGGTCGATGTCACCGAACAATACCACGTGATGTTTGCCGAACGGATGATTCAGCATCCGGCGGTGAAGCGGATCCTGGAAACCGACTTTACCGCGCTGTTCTCCGGCAAAGAGCCTGCCTTCAGCCGTTTTAAATGATGGCCGGGCCCTCCCCGGGCCCGGCCCTAAGACTGTATCGATGACCCAAACTTCTAAAACCACCGGCCTGGCCTTGATTGTACTGCTGGGCGCCTTGGCCGGCATGACTCCGCTGGCCATCGACATGTACCTGCCGGCCATCCCGGCCATTGCCGATGAACTCCATGCCACCGTGTCCCTGACCCAGATGAGTGTCAGCTTCTTTCTGGTGGGCTTTGCCGTCGGTCAGCTGTTCTATGGTCCGGTCACCGATGCGCTGGGGCGCATTCCGGTGCTAATGGGGGGCCTAGGGGTGTTTGCCCTGGCCAGCATACTGGCCACCTTTACCAGTTCGGTGGAGGGGCTGATCGCCGCTCGGGTGCTGCAGGCCTTGGGTGGCGCCGGCGGGTCGGTGGTGGTGATGGCCATCCTGAGGGACCTGTTTCAGCGGGAACAGTTCGCTCGGGCCATGTCTTTCGTCATGCTGGTGATGAACCTGGCGCCGCTGGCGGCGCCCATCGTTGGCGGTTACCTGCTGGCCCACAGTGGCTGGCGGGCGATTTTCTATTTGCTGGCGCTGTTGTCACTGTTGCTGGTGGTGTTGATCGCCACCCGCATCGGCGAAACCCTGCCGGCATCGAAGCGCCACCGCCTCAATCTGAGTTCGGCACTGGGGCTGTATCGGCGCATCATCCTGACCCGACAAACCATGATGTACCTGGGGATCGGCGCCCTGGTGTCCGGTTCGTTGTTCGTATTTATCACCGGCTCTTCCTACGTCTACATTCGTTATTTTGACGTGGCACCGGAGCACTTTGGCTACCTGTTCGGACTCAATATCATCCTGATGATGCTGCTGACTTCTTTCAATGCCCGTTACGTGGCCCGGTTTGGCACCCTGAAGATGCTGGCCACCGGTTTGTCCATCAGTGGTGTTGGCGCGGTGCTGGCGCTGCTGGCGGCGTCGCTCAGCGCTCCGCCACTGTGGTTGGTGGTGCTGCCGGTGATGTTGATGGTCGGTCCTCTGGGGATGGTGTCGGCCAACGCCACCTCGTTGTCACTGGACTCCTTTGATGGTGCGGCCGGATCGGTGTCGGCCCTGGGAGGCGCCATTCGCTTTATTTCAGGGGCCCTGTCCGGTGTGTTGCTTAGTCTGAGTCATCCGCAATCGCCGATGCCGATGTTGATCGGCATGGCGGTATGTTCACTGGCGGCCTTGGGGTATTATTGGTACACATTAAATGTGGTACCCAAAGCCGTTAAGGATAAAAAATGACCGAGAACAGGGAATACGTGGCGCGCCTGAAGTGGGCCTGTCGCCGGGGCATGTTGGAGCTGGATGTGTTGCTGGAACCCTTTGTTGAGCAGCATTTTAGTGACTTGGCGCCGCAGCAGCAGGCGGATTTCGAGCGGCTGCTGACCTGTGATGATCCCGAGCTGTTTGCCTGGTTCATGGGCCACGAACGCTGTGACGATCCGGCGTTGGCCGCCATGGTGGCGCTGATCCTTGAGCGTAACCGCGAACTGCTACGCTGATCCCTGGCCCCGGCCTGTGTGCAGTCCGGGTTCTCAGCGACGAGCCGGTCATGGACGACCTTCCCCGCTATCTGTTTCCCGCCCCCGGTTACCAATGGGCGCCGCTGCCGTGGTGCCTGAGTTTGCTGGTGCTGCTCAGCCTGTTCTGGTGGCCGGACAACCGCCTGCCGGCCCAGATCCTGTGGCAGGGGCTGGTGGCCATGCTGGCGCTGGCGTTGCCGCTGTTCAAACCCAAAGAGCGACCGCCGGGCTTTGCGTTGAATGAACTGGGGCAGGGCGTCCGGCTGGATAACGGTGAGGCCATCGTCGTCAGCAGCTGGAGCCTGGTGTTACCCGGAGCGGTGATGCTGGTGATTGGCCCGGACCGCCGGCTGTGGTGGCTGCGGCGGTCGCAGTTGGACACAACCGACTGGCGCCGGTTGTGTCGCATTGTGTTGGCGTCCCGGCTCAGGCGTCCGGAGTCAGAATAGAGGGCGTCGGTTGCGATTGTTGCTCGGGGTAATCCAGGGTGTAATGCAGACCGCGACTCTCTTTGCGGCTCATGGCACAGCGGATGATCAACTCGGCAATCTGCACCAGGTTGCGCAGCTCCAACAGATCGTTACTGATCTTAAAGTCCGAGTAGTAATCGTGAATCTCGGTTTTGAGCATCTCCACCCGGCGCAGCGCCCGCTGCAGTCGTTTGTCGGTTCGAACGATGCCGACGTAATCCCACATAAACAGTCGCAGCTCATGCCAGTTGTGGGCGATGACCACGTGCTCATCGGAGTCGGTGACCTGGCTTTCATCCCAGTGGGGAATGTTGTCCAGCAGGTCGGTGCTGTCCAGTTTCGCAAAGATTGACCGGGCGGCGGCACGGGCAAACACCAGGCATTCCAACAGGGAGTTGCTGGCCATGCGGTTGGCGCCGTGCAGGCCGGTGTAAGCCACTTCACCAACGGCATACAGGCCGTCGATATCGGTTTTGCCATCCAGGTCGGTCATCACGCCGCCGCACGTGTAGTGCGCCGCCGGAACCACGGGGATCGGCTGGCGGGTGATGTCGATGCCCAGGTCCAGGCAGCGTTGGTAAATGGTCGGAAAATGCTTGGTGACGAAGGCTGGGTCTTTGTGGCTGATGTCCAGGAACATGCAGTCGGCGCCCAGTCGCTTCATCTCGAAGTCGATGGCCCTGGCCACCACATCCCGCGGGGCCAACTCTTCTCGGGGATCAAAGTCGGGCATAAAGCGGCTGCCATCGGGGCGCTTCAATAGCGCGCCTTCTCCGCGCAGCGCTTCGGTCAGCAGAAAATTGCGCGCTTCGGTGTGGTACAGGCAGGTGGGGTGAAACTGGTTAAACTCCATGTTGGCCACTCGGCAGCCGGCGCGCCAGGCCATGGCGATGCCGTCCCCGGAGGCGACGTCCGGATTGGAGGTGTACTGATAAACCTTGGAGGCACCACCGGTGGCCAGCACCACGAAACGGGCACGAATGGTTTCGACGTGTTCCTGCTGGCGATTCCAGACATAGGCGCCCACCACTCGCGTGTCGCCGGCCAGCCCTAACTTGGTGGTGGTGATCAGGTCGACGGCGTTGTAGCGTTCCAGCAGCGAAATGTTGGGATGGCGATGGGCCTGCTCCTCCAGCGTCAACTGCACCTCTTTGCCGGTGGCATCGGCGGCATGCAGAATTCGGCGGTGGCTGTGGCCCCCTTCGCGGGTCAGGTGGTAGCGGGATTCACCGTCGTGTTCCTCTTCGTCGAAGTCGACGCCTTTGCGAATCAACCACTCCAGGGCCGCCCGCGCTTCTTGGGCGGTAAACTGCACCGCCTGCCGGTCACATAACCCCGCACCGGCAATAAGGGTATCTTCTACATGGGATTCAACGGTATCATCTTCGTCAAATACGGCAGCGATTCCACCCTGGGCGTAATAAGTGGAGCCCTCGGCGAGGTTGCCTTTGGCAACGACCGTTACCTGGCATTGCTTGGCCAGTTTCAGGGCCAGCGTCAGTCCGGCGGCGCCGCTGCCAATTACCAAAACGTCTGTGCTGTGTTCAATCCCGGCTTTCATTAGGTATCATGGGGTTTGGAAATTTGGCCACTATGTTACTCGTTTCGGGGGCCAGGGCCAAAGAATCGGTCCCAGAGAGTGTAAATTTAAAATGGATCACAATTTTTTACGAACTTTTACCAAAAGACGCAGTCTATTAAAGTGCGCGGAGACGAGTAAAAGCAAAATCAGCAGTTTAGTTATGGGAGAGAGCTCTTAAGTGAGTGAGCCAAACAGCGACCAGCAGCTAGTCGAACGCGTTCAACAAGGTGATAAGCAAGCTTTTAACCTGCTGGTAATGAAGTATCAGCATAAGGTGGCCAACTTAATAAGCCGCTACGTGAAGAATCAGGGCGATGTCGCCGACGTAGCACAAGAAGCGTTTATTAAGGCGTATCGGGCTTTGCCCAATTTTCGTGGCGAGAGTGCGTTTTACACCTGGCTGTACCGGATTGCGGTCAACACCGCTAAAAATTATCTGGTATCCCAGGGGCGGCGTCCACCAGCGAGTGATGTGGATGCCGAGGAAGCGGAGTTCTATGACGGTGCCGATGCACTGCGAGAAGACGCGTCGCCAGAACGCCAGCTGCTGTCAGAAGAGATTAAGAAGGTAGTGTTCAATACCATCGAAACACTGCCTGAAGAGTTAAGAGTGGCGATTACCCTTCGGGAGCTCGAAGGGATGAGTTACGAAGAGATTGCCACTGTAATGGAGTGTCCCGTGGGGACGGTGCGAAGCCGAATCTTCAGGGCGCGGGAAGCAATTGATAAGCGTATTCAACCGTTATTAGAACGGTAGCATCAATCAGGGTGAACCATGGGTACAGAACGTAAAGAAGCAGTATCGGCTTGGGTGGACGGTCAGGGAAGCGATCGGGAACTTGAGCAATGGCTGAACGATGAACCGATGCAACAGAGCTGGGATCGTTACCATCTCATCGGGGATGCGATGCGAAACGAACTGCCTCAGCAAATGGATCTGAACATCGCCGCCAATGTGGCCGCGGCTCTGGAGCAGGAGCCAACGGTATTGGCTCCGAAATCCAAGACTAAGCGGACTCAGGCCCTGCAGGGCAAGGTGGTGGAGCTGTCCCGTCGTTTCGGTCAGTACGCCATTGCCGCCACCGTGGCAGCCATTGCCGTCGTTGGGGTGCAGCAGTACGGTGCAGAGCAGCAAAACAACCCGCTGCCGGTACTGAATACTCTGCCGGTAATGGGAGCGCCGACTCCGGCCAGCTACCAGGCGAATACCCCATCCGCCCGTCAGGCTCAAAGCACGGAGCAGCAGGCACAGGAACAGCGTCGCCGGGTCAATGCCTATCTGCGTGACCACCTGTTGCAGCAGCGCCTGAAAGGGCATAATGTGGCGGATAATGACCAAGGCCAACAGTAACGAGGCAAGGCTTGCGTAAAATATGGTTCCTGATGGCATGGTTGCTGGTACTGCCAGCCCATGCCGCGACTGGCGACTCCGCCATTAGCTGGCTGCAGCGGATGCAGCAAGCACTCTCTCAATCCCATTTTCAATACTCTCTCATTCACCTGCAGATGGATCACATCCGGCCCCTGCGTTACTTGCATGGGGTGGTGGATGATCATCAGGTGGCTTACCTGGAGCACCTCAACGGCCCGCTGAAAAACGTGGTGCGGGTGGACGACCAGGTGACTTACCTCGAGCATGAAGTCAAACCCTATTCGGTGCGCAGCGCCCGCATCAGTGGTTTTATTCCACCGGCCTTTGGTACCGGCGTGGAAGCGTTTACGCCGTTCTATCAACTGGCCATGGGCGGTCGTGATCGCATTGCCGGTCGCACCTCTCAGGTGATTCGGATTGTTTCTACCGACCGTTTTCGTTACAGCTATCAATTGTGGCTGGATGTGAAATCCGGTCTGCCACTGCGTATCGACACCATCAATGCCGACGGCCAGTTGCTGGAGCAGTATCTGGTGATCGAACTGGTGACCTTCAGTGAGCCACCGCCGATTTTGTCGGAGCTGGCGGGACAGGTGTGGCCACCAGTATTGGCATCGGCATCGGCGACAGACGCACCCCAGTGGCGTTTCGGTTGGTTGCCTCAAGGTTTCGAAGTCACCCACGTGGATCAGCACCGGCTGTTTGGCGTCAATGATCCGGTTCAATACTTGTCCCTCAGCGATGGCCTGACTGAAATGTCGGTGTACATCGGCCTGGCCGGCCAGATTGAGATGCCGGAAAACCTGTCGACCGGCAGCGGCTTATCCCTGGCGTCGGCCCGTCATGGAGAGGTTGAAGTGGTGGCGGTGGGCAAGCTACCGGTGGAAAGCCTCAGTAACGTGGCCAACTCCATCTACCCCGCCAAGGGGGAGCAATGATCGAGGCTCTGGCCCGGGTGGAAGCCTGTGCCGATGGCCGGGTAACCGTCAGTTGGCAGAGTCAGAGTGCCTGTGGCCACTGCCACGAAGCGGACACCTGTGGCTCCGGTGTGGTGGCCAAGGCGGTGGCCGCGAAAGCCCAACGCCTGACTCTGACGTACGGCAAACCGCTGTCGGTGGGCACTCAGGTCAGCCTCGGTATTCCTGAGCAGCAACTGATTACGGCCGCCGCCTTGGTGTATCTGCTGCCCCTGCTAGGCTTATTGTTAGGGGCCGGGTTGGGGGCCGTGTGGGGCGGGCCTGAGTGGCTGTCGCTGTTGGCCGGGATCGGACTGGCCATCGGAGGCTTTTTGCTGGCCCGGGGATTGTCGCATCGTTTCACGCCGACCCCGCGGATTCTCAGGGTGCTGGGGGTGTCGACAACGCCCGGTTAGTCTGCGACCCCGTGCTCGGTGACGGTTTTTCCGCTGCGCTGTGCCTGCAATGCCCGGATGCATAGCCGCCGGGCACAAAATCCGTTAAAATCCCCCCCCTATAGCTATCGTAGATAATTTATTCCTGTAGTTTTTGCAAGAAGCGGACTAGATGAAGCATATTCGAAATTTCAGTATCATCGCCCACATCGACCACGGTAAATCGACCCTTTCCGATCGATTGATCCAGGTTTGCGGTGGTTTGTCAGAGCGTGAGATGGCAGCCCAGGTGCTCGATTCCATGGACATTGAGCGTGAGCGCGGCATTACCATTAAAGCACAGAGTGTGACTCTGGATTACACGGCGAAGGACGGTGAAACCTATCAGCTGAACTTCATCGACACTCCCGGGCACGTGGACTTCAGCTATGAAGTATCGCGGTCGCTGGCGGCTTGTGAAGGCGCCCTGCTGGTGGTGGACGCCGGTCAGGGGGTAGAAGCACAGACTCTGGCGAACTGCTACACCGCCATCGAAATGGATCTTGAGGTGCAGCCGATCCTCAACAAGATCGATCTGCCGCAGGCGGATCCGGAGCGGGTCGCGGAAGAGATTGAAGACATCGTCGGCATCGACGCCATCGAAGCGGTGCGCTGTTCGGCCAAGACCGGCATCGGTGTCGATGAGGTGCTCGAGTGCATCGTCGACAAGATTCCACCACCGGAAGGGGATCCGGAGGCGCCGCTGCAGGCGCTGATCATCGACTCCTGGTTCGACAACTACCTGGGGGTGGTGTCGCTGGTGCGGATTAAAAATGGCGTTCTGAAGAAGAACGACAAGATCAAGGTGATGAGTACCGGCCAGGTGTGGGGCGTCGATCGTCTCGGCATCTTTACCCCGAAGCAGAAAGACACCACCGTCCTCAATACCGGCGAGGTAGGCTGGGTGGTGTGTGGCATCAAAGAGATTCACGGTGCGCCGGTGGGCGATACCTTGACCACCGCCAAGCACGGCACCGAAGAGGTGTTGCCGGGCTTCCAGAAAGTGAAACCGCAGGTGTACGCCGGTCTGTTTCCGATCTCCAGTGAGGATTATGAGTCTTTCCGTGACGCCCTGAACAAGCTGTCACTGAATGACGCATCGCTGTTCTTCGAGCCAGAAACTTCATCGGCACTGGGCTTCGGCTTCCGGGTCGGCTTCCTGGGTATGCTGCACATGGAGATCATTCAGGAGCGGCTGGAGCGGGAGTACAACCTGGATCTGATCACCACCGCGCCGACGGTGGTGTACAAGGTGACTACCACCAAGGGGGAAACCCTGTTGGTGGATAACCCCTCTGAGTTGCCACCACTGAACAACATTGAAACCATTGCCGAGCCGATTGTCGAAGCCAACATTCTGGTTCCACAGGAATATCTCGGTAATGTGATAACCCTGTGTATCGAAAAGCGCGGGGTTCAGACTAAGATGGCCTACCACGGTAACCAGGTGGCAGTGACCTATGAACTGCCGATGGCGGAAGTGGTATTGGACTTCTTCGATCGACTCAAGTCCACCAGCCGTGGCTTTGCCTCGCTGGATTACAACTTCACCCGCTTCCAGGAAGAGGAGATGGTGCGTCTGGATGTGATGATCAACGGCGAGCGTATCGATGCGTTGGCGATGATCACCCACAAAGAGAACGCCCAGTTCCGCGGCCGCCAGCTGGTGGAAAAGATGCGGGAACTGATTCCGCGGCAGATGTTCGACATTGCCATTCAGGCTTCCATCGGCAGCATGATTGTGGCTCGCAGCAACGTGAAAGCGCTGCGCAAAGACGTGACCGCCAAGTGTTATGGCGGTGACGTGAGCCGTAAGAAGAAGCTGCTGCAGAAGCAGAAAGAGGGCAAGAAGCGGATGAAGCAACTGGGTAACGTAGAGGTTCCCCAGGAGGCCTTCCTGGCCGTACTGAAAGTAGGAGAATAAGCGCAGATGGCGGCAATGTTTTCACTGATCCTGGTGTTGATCACCCTCGGGTCTGGTCTGGTTTGGCTACTCGATCATTTTTACCTGGCGCCAAAGCGCCAGGAAAAACTGGCTTTTGCCAGCCAGCAAACCTCTGGCGAACTGCCGGAGGACGCCCAGGAAAAGCTGGTCCAGGAACCTTGGTTGGTGGAAACTTCCAAGTCCATTTTCCCGGTTATCGCCTTCGTGCTGATTTTGCGTTCGTTCCTGTGGGAACCCTTCCAGATTCCGTCCGGCTCGATGATGCCGACGCTGCTGGTGGGGGACTTCATTCTGGTGAACAAGCACGAATACGGTCTGCGCGATCCGGTTTTCCGCTACAAGTTCTGGGACAACAATGAGCCGCAACGCGGCGACATTGTGGTGTTCAAATACCCGAAAGACACTCGCATTGATTACATCAAGCGGGTGATCGGCTTGCCGGGCGACAAGGTGGTGTATCGCAACAAGCAGTTGTTCGTCCAGCCTAAATGTGAGGCTGGGGTGTCTCCTTGTCCCGAGTTGACCGCCATCAATAGTGCCAAGGTCAACAGTGGTGAGTTTTCGCAAAACGGCACGCCGTTGCTGCGTCTGAAAGAAGATCTGATGGGCATTACCCACGATACTCTGATCAATCCCCGCCGGCCGGAACCGCTGCGCTACTATTATCAGCAGCAGGGTCGCCGCACCGGCGAGTGGGTAGTGCCTGAAGGCCACTACTTTGTGATGGGTGATAACCGAGACAACAGTACCGATGGCCGTTTCTGGGGCTTTGTGCCCGAGGAAAACCTGGTTGGCCAGGCCACCGGAATCTGGATCTCCTTTGAGTTTGACCGCGATAGCAGCAGTGTCCTGCCCGGATGGGTGCCTACCGGCGTGCGCTTTAATCGCATTGGCGGATTACAATAAAGGTTAGCTGTGGCTGATTTAAATCGTTTACAGAGACTGCTTGGCTATGAGTTCAAGCAGCCTCAATTGTTGCAACAGGCGCTGACGCATCGTAGCGCCGGCAGTCGTCATAATGAACGACTGGAGTACCTGGGTGATGCCGTGCTGTCCATGGTGATTGCCGAGGAGTTGTACCATCGTTTTCCGCAAGCGGCGGAAGGCGACATGACCCGCATGCGGGCCACGCTGGTGCGGGGGGTAACCCTGGCCGAAATCGCCCGTGAGCTGAACCTGGGCGATTACATTCGCCTCGGTGCCGGTGAACTGAAATCCGGCGGATTCCGTCGGGATTCTATCCTGGCCGACGCAGTGGAGGCCATTCTCGGGGCGGTGTTCCTCGACGACGGCATTGAGGTGTGCAAGCCGCTGCTGCTGAGCCTGTGGAAGCAGCGACTGGATACCATTGTGCCCGGCGCCGGGCAGAAAGATCCTAAGACCCGATTGCAGGAGTGGCTGCAGGCGCGTAAGAAGCCGCTGCCTAACTACGAAGTGGTCACCGTAACCGGTGATGCCCACAACCAACAGTTTACCGTGCATTGCCTGGTAAGCGAGGTGACCGACCCGGTACTGGGCAAAGGCAGCTCGCGACGCAAGGCGGAGCAGGACGCAGCCGGTAAGGTCCTGGAGTTATTGAAAGTATGACCGATACCACCTACTGCGGTTTCGTTGCCATCGTCGGCCGCCCCAATGTGGGCAAGTCGACCCTGCTGAATCGTCTGCTGAAGCAGAAGATCAGCATTACCTCCCGTAAGCCGCAGACCACCCGGCACCGAATCATGGGCATTCACACCGAAGGCCCTCGCCAGGTGATCTTTGTGGACACCCCCGGGCTGCACATCGAAGAGAAGCGCACCATCAACCGGTTGATGAACCGGGCGGCGGCCACCTCGTTGGCCGACGTCGAGTTGGTGCTGTTTGTGGTCGAGGGCACCAAGTGGACCCCGGACGACGAGATGGTGCTGAAGAAGCTTGGCCGGGAAGGCAACGAGGGGCGCAAAGTGGCCCTGGTGATCAACAAGGTTGATCAGATCAAAGACAAAGAGGAGCTGTTGCCGCACCTGCAGGAGTTGCAGAGCAAGTTTGACTTTGATGCGGTGTTCCCGGTGGCCGCCGGCAAGGGCGGCAACGTGGATCCGATCATGGCGCTGTCTCTGGACAGCATCCAGGAGTCGATTCATTACTTCCCTGAAGATTACGTCACCGATCGCAGCCAGCGCTTTATGGCCTCGGAGATTCTGCGTGAAAAGCTGATGCGATTCCTTGGCGATGAACTGCCCTATGCCGCCACGGTGGAGATCGAGCAGTTCAAGGTCGACGAAAAGGGCACCTTCCACATTCACGCGTTGATTCTGGTGGAGCGTGAAGGCCAGAAACGGATGGTGATCGGCAACAAGGGCGACAAGCTGCGTACCATCGGCCGCGAAGCGCGGATCGAGATGGAAAACATGTTCGAGACCAAGGTGTACCTGGAGACCTGGGTCAAGGTGAAATCCGGTTGGGCGGACGACGAACGGGCGCTGCGCAGCCTGGGGTACGGGGACGACTGATTGGACGCGGGTTGGCAGTCTGCCTATCTGCTGCACGCCCGCCCTTATCGTGAGCGCAGCCAGCTGATCACCTTGCTGACCGAGCAGGATGGCAAGGTGGCGGCGGTGGCTCGCAGCAGCGGAAAACAGGGCGGCCTGACCAAAGCCGCCCTGCAACCGTTTCAACCTCTCAAAATTCTTCTTTCCGGCACCGGGTCACTGAAAACTCTCAAAAGTGTCGAAACCCTGAGCCTGCCCGTACCACTGCAGGGGCAGAAGTTGTTTTGCGGCTTGTATTGTAACGAGCTGACAGTCCGGTTACTGTCTGAGTTACAAGCGTGCCCGTCGTTGTACCAAGGTTACCATCAGAGCCTGTTAACACTGGCCACCACCGACAGCAACGAAGCGGTGCTGCGGTATTTTGAATGGATGCTACTGGACTACCTCGGGGTGGCTCCCTTGCTGAGCCAGGATGCCTGTGGCGAGCCGCTGCAGGCCGAAGGTCGCTACAGCCTGGTGGCTGAGCACGGCTTTATGCCGGTGGCGGGCGACCGCGGCTATTTGGGGGCGATGTTGCTGGCACTGCAGCAGCAGCAACTGAGTGATTCCCAGCACCTGCACCAAGCCAAGCATCTGGCGCGTACCCTGCTGAAGCCACTGCTGGGCAACAAACCACTGCGCAGCCGGGAATTGTTTCAAAGAAAAACCAGACCAAGGACAAGCACATCATGAGCATTTTACTGGGTGTCAATATCGACCACATCGCGACTCTGCGTCAGGCTCGGGGCACCGACTACCCCGATCCTGTGCATGCGGCGGCGGTGGCGGAGCACGCCGGTGCCGACGGCATCACCATCCATCTTCGAGAAGACCGCCGTCACATTGTCGATCGCGATGTGCAGGTGTTGGCTCAGACCCTGAAGACCCGCATGAATTTGGAGATGGCGGTGACCGAGGAGATGCTGGACATCGCCATCGGTGTACAGCCGGTCTACGTGTGCCTGGTGCCAGAGAAACGGGAAGAGCTGACCACCGAAGGTGGCCTGGATGTGGCCGGTCAGCTGGATAAGATGCTGGACGCGGTATCGCGTCTTAAAGCCGCGGGCATCAAGGTGTCGCTGTTCATCGATGCTGACAAAGCGCAGATCGATGCGGCGGTTAAGGTGGGGGCGCCTTACATTGAGATTCATACCGGCGCCTATGCCGATGCAGAAAGTGAAGAGGCCCAGCAGCAGGAACTGGCCCGCATTGCCGAAGGCGCCCGCTATGCCGCCGCCCAGGGGCTGGTGGTGAACGCCGGTCATGGCCTGAACTACCACAATGTGAAGCCGATCGCCGCCATTGCCGAGATCTATGAGCTGAATATCGGCCATGCCATCATCGCCCGGGCGGCCATCGACGGCCTGGAGACCGCGGTGCGAGACATGCGCCGGTTGATGCTTGAAGGCCGTCAGGGGATCTGATGACCATTAAGGGGCTGGGCACCGACATTGTTGAAATCGAGCGGGTCGAGGCGCAATTTCAGCGCCTCGGTCAGCGTTTTGCCGATCGCATTCTTACCGCCAACGAGCGGGGCGAACTGGCGGCCAGCAAGGCGCCGGCTCGGTTGTTGGCCAAACGCTTTGCGGTCAAGGAAGCGGTGGGTAAGGCGCTGGGTACCGGCATTGGACGAGGCGTATCGTTTCAGCACATCGAGCTGGGACACAACGACGATGGTGCGCCAAAGCTGCACCTGAGCGGCGGTGCCCTGGCCCGGATGCAGGCGTTGGGGGCGACCGATGCCCACATCAGCCTGGCGGATGAGCGCCGCTATGCGGTGGCAACGGTGGTGCTCAGTTAGCCGGGGGCGTGGGTTAGAAATTCACTTCGGTTCGAAACCCCAATACGGTCAGGCTTTGCTGCCGTTGTTGCTGGTACTGAAGGTCGAGAGAGATGTTGACGGGTCCCAGTTTGAGGCCGCCGCCGATGCGAGCGCCGAGGCCGTTTTCGGTGGGCTGATTCAGTTGGGGCAGGTGGGATTCGGTCAGGCTGACCGAGGTTTGGGTATACCAGGGCCCGCCGCCCCAGCGCTGCTCAAGAGTCAGGGGAATTTGAGTGAAATTGGGATCCTGGTAGGCCAGGGTCGGCGCCGTGACCCATTGGCTGTCGGCGTGCAGCGGTGCTGTCATCAGTGCCAGCCCGAGCAGGCCACAGCGGCCCAACCATAAACACCCTTGCATCGCCTATCCTCCCTGACAGTCAAAAGGCCAGCGTCTTTCGGGACGCCGGCCTTTTAGTATAGTTCAGATTTTTGAGGGCCTTGCCCTAATGGCTATTTAGGTTCTATTCGGACTGTGGTGACCATACTCTCGTTGGCCTCCAGTACCTCGATTTGGTAGGGGCCGATGGACAGGCTGGTGTGCTCTTTAGGGATATCTTCCAGTGCTTCCAGCACCAGGCCATTGAGGGTCTTAGGGCCATCGGTAGGGAAGTGCCAGTTCATTTCCCGGTTCATGTCACGAATGTTGATGCTGGCGTCCACCTGATAGCTGCCGTCGTCCTGTTTGCTGATCTCATCGCTGATGGCGGGCTGCAGTCCGGTGGTGAAGTCACCGACGATCTCCTCGAGAATGTCCTCCAGCGATACCAGCCCCTGAATGTCACCGTACTCATCCACCACCAGCCCCAGTCGCTCCTTGGCACGCTGAAACTTCAGCAGTTGTACATTCAGCGGCGTGCCTTCGGGGACGTAATAGATCTCTCGTACTTCTCGCAGCAGGGTGGCCTTGTCCGTTACCCCCTGCTCCCTGGCCATCAGTCGCAGCAGATCGGACAGATGCAGGAACCCGACCACATCGTCGATGTTATCCCGATACAGCAACACCTTGCTGTGGGGGCTGTGGGTCAGTTGCTTCATCATGGTCTTAAAGTCATCGTTGATGTCGATGGCATACAGCTCATTGCGCGGCACCATCACATCCTCGACGGTGACTTTTTCCAGATCCAGAATCGACACCAGCATCTCCCGGTGGCGGCGTGGGATCATGGCGCTGGCCTCATTGAGGACCGAGCGCAACTCGTCGGCAGACAGGTCGTCGCCATCGCCACGCAGGGTGCGGACCCCGGCGACGGAGAGCAGGGCATTGCTGATGCTGTTCACCAACCACACCAGAGGGTAGAACAGGGTCATCAATGGCCGCAGTATCACACTGTTGGGGTAGGCCAGTTTTTCCGGGTACAGGGCTGCCAGGGTCTTGGGGGTGACTTCGGCGAAGATCAGTACGATGAAGGTCAGGGCCCCGGTGGCGACCGCTGGGCCCCAGGCACCGAACCAGCGCTGACAGACGATGGTGGCCAGCGAGGCCGCGGCCAGGTTGACGATGTTGTTGCCGATCAGGATCAGGCCGATGAGTCGATCCGGCCTTTCCAGCAGACGTTCTGCCCGTCGGGCTCCCTTGTGCCCCTGTTGGCTCAGGTGTCGCAGCCGGTACCGATTCAGCGACATCATCGCCGTTTCGGTGCCCGAGAAGAAGGCGGAGAGGAAGAGTAGGACAGCCAGCACTATCAGCAGGCTGTCGGTGGATATGTCGTCCAAGAGGTGGCAATCCTTTATGTCGGTTAAGGTCCTAGAATTAGGAAATGGCCGCCCCGTGTCAAGGGCGGCCGCGGGCATTAACCGATGAGCAGTTCTCGCACCAGGCGGTTGCCGAAGTAGGCCAGGGTCAGCAGAACCACGCCGGTCATGCTGTAGATGATGGCGCTACGGATGCGCATGCCGCGGGTACGGTGGCGATACAGCATGGTGCCGTACACCAGCCAGGCCGCCGAGGCGAACACCGCTTTGTGGGCCTGACCGCTGCCGAAGAACCCCTCCAGGAAGATAAACCCGGTGGCCAGGGCGAAGGTCAGCAAGGCAAAGCCGATCATGATCAGGTGATACAGTTGTTTCTCTACCGTCATTAGCGGCGGCAGTGGTGACTCCAGCATCAGCTTACGATCCTTGAGGCGGCGGTTGATGCTGGCCAGTTGAATGGCGTACAGGGCGGCGATGAAGAACACCGCGTAGGACAACAACGAGGTGCCCACGTGAGTGAACAGCGCCGGATCGTTAAACAGATAGCCTTCATTTTGCGGCAGCAGCACCATGCCGGCGGCCCCGAAAATGCCACAGATGTATACTGCAGGCACCACCACAATCACCTTGATGCGTGGCAGCATCAGGGTAATGGCGGTTGTGATCATCAGCATCACCAGAGAGGCGGTGTTCACCAAGCTGTAGTGTTGGCCGCCGCTCTCGAGAATCATGGGCGTCAGGGCGGCGCCATGACTGAGGACCCCGACGGCGCCGGCAATGGTTGCCAGCTTACGGTTGGGGCCGTCTGAGTGCAGCAGCTTGCTGGCAACCAGATAAAAGGCCACGCCGTAACCCAAAATCGCGCTGATGGCAAAAAACTCCATAATGCCTTGTTCCTCACCTATTGCATCGTTAATTCAGTGGGTAATTACCCTATTTTCTCAAGCTTATCATGCACTATTAAGTTTGGGCAGCGGTTGAAATCGCATTTTCGGTGCTGAATTGCATTTTGTTTGGCCCGGATCAAACTCGGCCCTGACCTCGGTGAGTGCTAGACCCGTGCGCCGGGGTGGGTTTGTGTTTGTAATCGGCACGCCGTTATAATGCGGTGACTCCCCATTAACCGATGCAGCAGGCGATGTTCCAGAATCTATCCGAACGCTTAGGCCAGACGCTGAAAAATATCAGCGGCCGTGGTCGTCTTACCGAAGACAACATTAAAGACACCCTGCGCGAAGTGCGCATGGCGTTGCTGGAGGCCGACGTGGCCCTGCCCGTGGTCCGCGATTTCGTTGCCAAGGTGCGCGAACGGGCCGTGGGCACCGAGGTGTCCAAGAGCCTGAGCCCAGGCCAGGCTTTCATTAAAATTGTTCAGGGTGAACTGGAAGCGGCCATGGGCCAGTCCAACGAAGCCCTCAACCTGGCCAGCCAGCCACCGGCGGTGGTAATGATGGCGGGCCTGCAGGGTGCCGGTAAAACCACCAGCGTGGGTAAACTGGCCAAGCTGTTGAAAGAGCGAGAAAAGAAATCGGTACTGGTGGTCAGTGCCGACGTCTATCGTCCGGCGGCGATCAAACAGTTGGAGACTCTGGCTACCGACATCGGGGTGGAGTTCTTCCCGTCCGACGTCAGCCAGAAGCCGGTCGCCATCGCCAATGCCGCGGTGGAGCACGCCCGTAAGAAATTCATCGATGTGGTGATCGTCGATACCGCCGGTCGTCTGCACGTCGATGCCGACATGATGGACGAGATCAAGGCGCTGCATGCCGCCATCAATCCGGTGGAGACCCTGTTTACGGTTGATTCCATGACCGGTCAGGATGCGGCCAATACTGCCAAGGCGTTTGATGAAGCGCTGCCGTTGACCGGGGTGATCCTCACCAAGGTGGATGGTGACGCCCGTGGCGGTGCCGCCTTGTCCATTCGCCACATTACCGGCAAGCCGATTAAATTCCTCGGGGTGGGTGAAAAGACCGATGCCCTGGAACCCTTCCATCCAGATCGGGTGGCGTCGCGCATCTTGGGGATGGGGGATGTGCTGTCCCTGATCGAAGAGGTGGAGCGTAAGGTCGATAAGTCCCAGGCAGAAAAACTGGCCAAGAAGATCAAGAAAGGGGAGGGTTTTGACCTGACTGATTTTCGTGATCAACTGCGCCAGATGCACAACATGGGTGGCATGATGGGCATGCTCGAGAAGATGCCCGGTGTCGGCCAGCTGCCTACCGAAGCCCTGTCTCAGGTGCAGGACGACAAGATGACCAAGCGGATGGAAGCGATCATCAACTCCATGACGCCGGGGGAGCGCGCTCGCCCCGACATCATCAAGGGATCCCGTAAGCGTCGCATCGCCGCCGGCTCCGGCACTCAGTTGCAGGACGTCAACCGGTTGCTGAAGCAGTTTACCCAGATGCAGAAGATGATGAAGAAGATGAAAGGCGGCGGCCTGAAGAAGATGATGCGCGGTATGGGCGGCATGTTGCCCCCCGGAATGAAGATGCCTCGCTGATAATTGCCGTCTTAACAGCTGCTACACTCCAGTGTGGTGGCTACAAACCCGTCGAAATGGTTGCATTGCGGATGCATTCAGGTAAAATCGGCGGGCTTTCTACCTTGGGGCCCCTGCGGCCCCAATTCTATTGCTATAAACACCATTAGAGGAATTACCGTATGGTAACCATTCGTTTAGCTCGTGGCGGCGCCAAAAAGCGTCCGTTTTACCAAGTGGTTGTTGCCGACAGCCGTATGAAGCGCGATGGCCGCTTCATCGAGAAAGTTGGTTTCTTCAACCCAGTTGCAACCGGCCAAGCTGAAAAGCTGCGCCTGGACCTGGCCCGTGTAGATCACTGGGTTGCACAGGGCGCGTCTCTGTCTGACCGTGTTGCTACTCTGGTTAAGGACGCCCGTAAAGCTGCGGCTTAATGGGTATTGGTAGGGTAAGTTGATGAGTCAGCAAGAACTAATGTTAGTCGGGCGCCTTGGCGCACCTCATGGCATTCGGGGCTGGTTGAAGATCACCTCCTTTACCGATGATAAAGAGGGTATCTTTGAGTACCGTCCTTGGTTGATCAACCATGGTGGTCAACAACAAGAAGTAAAAGTGGTGGATTGGCGTCGTCAGAATAACGGCCTGATTGTCCGCTTGGAAGGGATTGAAGACCGCGATGCGGCCTCGTTGTACACCAACAACGACGTCTCTATCTTCGCTCACCAATTGGCTGAGCTGCCGGAAGACGAGTTCTACTGGCGCGATCTGATTGGCTGTAAAGTTGTTAACCAGCAAGGCTACGACATGGGAACCGTTTCCGGAATTCTGGAAACCGGCGCCAATGACGTACTGGAGATCAAGGCGAACGCAAAAGACGCCTTTGGCAAACGGGAACGTATGGTCCCCTTTGTCCCGGAACAGTTCATCATTGAGGTGAACACATCCGAAAAACACATTACCGTTGACTGGGATCCCAACTTTTAATGGCACAACCGAACGCACTGTGGTTAGGGGTAGTTACCCTGTTTCCCGAGATGTTTCGTGCCGTAACCGAGTTTGGCGTTACTGGTCGCGCCGTGAAAAACGGCTTGCTTGGAGTGCAGACGTGGAATCCTCGCGATTTCACCCATGATAAACATCGCACTGTGGATGACCGGCCTTACGGCGGTGGTCCTGGGATGTTGATGATGGTGCAGCCCCTGCGTGATGCCATCCGTGCGGCGAAAGCCGAAGCGGGTGATGAGGCCAAGGTGATCTACCTGTCGCCTCAGGGTCGTCCCCTTACCCAGTCGGGTGTGGAGGAGTTGGCCGGCAACAAACGCCTGGTGCTGGTGTGTGGTCGATACGAAGGTGTCGATGAACGCATCATCCAATCGGAAGTTGATGAGGAGTGGTCCGTTGGTGACTACGTTCTCAGTGGTGGTGAGCTGCCGGCGATGAACTTGATCGACGCCGTATCCAGGCTGGTGCCTGGGGTGTTGGGCAAGCAAGCTTCGGCAGAGCAGGACTCTTTTTCGGAAGGTCTGCTGGATTGCCCTCATTACACCCGTCCGGAAGTTCTGGACGGTCAGCAGGTTCCGCAAGTGTTATTAAGCGGCAATCATGAATCAATTCGGCGTTGGCGCCTGCAGCAGTCCCTTGGACGCACTTGGCAGCGACGACCCGAGTTACTTGACAACCTAGCTCTGACTGACGAGCAGGCCCAGTTGCTTGCAGAGTTTGCCGCCCAACAGGGGCAGGACGAGCGTTAGAGTTTTCAGTTTAATCTAGGAAGAGAGACATTATGAGCAATATCATCAAGCAGCTTGAACAAGAGCAGATGAAGCAGGACGTACCTGCATTTGGCCCTGGTGACACCGTTACCGTACAGGTTCGCGTAACCGAAGGTAACAAAACCCGTCTTCAGGCTTTCCAGGGCGTAGTTATCGCTAAGCGTAACCGTGGCCTGCACTCTGCGTTCACAGTTCGCAAAATCTCTAATGGTGAAGGCGTAGAGCGTGCGTTCCAGACTCACTCTCCGCTGGTAGAAAGCATCAAACTGGAGCGTCGTGGTCGCGTTCGTCGTGCCAAACTGTACTACTTGCGTACACGTACTGGTAAGGCGGCTCGTATCCGCGAGCGTCTGGGCTAAATTTTATTTAGTCTCGAAGCAGGAAAAGCCCGCCTTTATGGCGGGCTTTTTTCGTTTTATAACCCTTTGAACACGAATTTGCTCACAGATGAGCATTTACTTGCATCTTCACAGTAGACAAGGCACATTGAACTCAGGCCGGCAGCACCGGTTGGGTTCACAAACCTATCGTTAATAAGCCACAGATAGGTACTACTTGGAGAAGCAGTAATGCAAAAGGACAGTATTTACAATATCCACATTCAGTCCGAACAGGTCCTGACTACCCCTGAGCAGTTGAAACAGCAGCTGCCCCTCTCCGAGCAGGCTTATCGATATATTAACGGCGCCCGCGCCAAGGTCGCCGACATCGTACACAAGCGGGACAACCGACTGCTGGTGGTAACCGGCCCGTGTTCCATTCACGATGTGGCCTCGGCCAAAGAGTACGCCCTGAAGCTGAAGACCCTGCACGACGAGCTCAGCGATCAGATGTACATCCTGATGCGAGTGTATTTCGAAAAGCCGCGCACCACCGTGGGCTGGAAAGGGTTGATCAACGATCCGGACATGGACAACTCCTTCGATGTCGAGAAGGGGCTGCGCAATGCACGTGAATTGCTGATCTGGCTAGCGGAGCTGGGATTGCCGGTGGCCACCGAAGCCCTGGATCCCATCAGCCCTCAGTACCTGGGGGAGTTGTTCTCCTGGTCGGCCATTGGTGCCCGCACCACCGAATCTCAGACTCACCGGGAGATGGCCTCGGGGCTGTCGATGCCGGTGGGCTTTAAAAATGGCACCGACGGCAAGCTGGACGTGGCCATGAATGCGTTGCAGTCCGCCGCCAGCGGCCACCGTTTTATGGGCATCAACCAGGCCGGGCAGGTGGCGTTGATGCAGACTCAGGGCAACCCGGACGGTCACGTGATTCTGCGGGGCGGCAAGCAGCCAAACTACGACTCGGTCAATGTCGAGCTGTGTACCCGCCAACTGCATGAGGCGGGGCTGACTTCCCGCCTGATGGTGGATTGCAGCCACGGCAACTCTTCTAAAGATCACCGCCGCCAGCCCTTGGTGGCACAAAACGTCTTCAACCAGATTCAAGAGGGCAACACCTCGATCATAGGCATCATGCTGGAGAGCCACCTGAAGGCGGGCAATCAATCCTCGGAGCTGCCGAAGGAGGAGATGGAATATGGGGTATCCATTACCGATGCCTGCATCGATTGGGACGACACCGAGCAGCTGCTGCGCCAGGGTGCCCGGGAACTGGCGCCAATCTTGCCGACGCGCTTTGGAGGTCAATGATGGCAGAACGAAGCAGTCAGGAACTGGACCGGTTGCGGGACCGCATCGACGAGGTCGATAAAGAGCTGCTGACGTTGTTGCGTCGCCGCCTCGATCTGGTGGGCGAGGTGGGCAGCATCAAGCACGAGCAGGGCCTGCCCATCTACGCGCCGAAGCGGGAAGCGGCGATGTTGATGAAGCGTCGTGAGGAGGCCACCCTGATGGGAGTGCCTCCGCAGTTGATCGAAGATCTGCTGCGGCGCATCATGCGCGAGTCTTATGCCAGCGAGAATGACGTCGGCTTTAAATGCATCAACCCCGATGTCGGCCCCATCGTCATCGTCGGCGGTGCCGGTAAGCTGGGAACCCTGTTCAGCCAGCTGTTCCGCCTGTCCGGCTACGAAGTACGGATTCTGGATAAGGACGACTGGCCCAACGCCGATGCCATTCTCGATGGTGCCGGAGTGGTGGTGGTCAGTGTGCCGATTCACCATACCAATGCGGTGATTGCACAATTGCCTGAATTGCCACCGGAGTGCGTGCTGCTGGATCTCACCAGCATCAAACAAGCGCCGCTGGCGGCCATGCTCGGTAAGCATCAGGGGCCGGTGGTCGGCTTACACCCGATGTTTGGCCCGGACTTGTCCAGCCTGGCCAAACAGGTGGTGGTGGTTTGTCATGGCCGCGACGAAGCCCGCTATCAGTGGTTGCTGGAGCAGATTCGCATCTGGGGCGCCCGAATCCATGAAGCGTCGGCGGCGGAACACGATCAGGCGATGCAACTGGTGCAGGCGATGCGCCACTTTACCGCCTTTGTGTATGGCGCTCACCTGCGCCGGGAGCGGGCGGATCTGGATCAGCTGTTGCAATTCAGTTCGCCTATCTACCGCCTGGAGCTGGCGATGGTCGGTCGCCTGTTTGCACAGGACGCCAAGCTGTATGGCGACATCATCTTCTCTCAGCCAGATACCCTGGCCCGGGCCCGGCACTATATGGACCGTTATCAGGAAGCATTGAAGATGCTGGAGCATGGCGACAAAGCCGGCTTTGAGGCTCAGTTCAACGACATCGCCGACTGGTTTGGTGACTTCGCCAATCAGTTTCAGAGTGAAAGTGGCAACATGTTGCTCAGCGCCAACGACAACCGCTCCGAGGGCTGAGGCCCAAAAGATCCAAAGTCACCGAATCAACACCGGGCCCTGGCCCGGTGTTTTTGTTTCTGCCGTTACAGCCGGTAGTGCCGAAGTTGCTGATCCAGCGCCGCGGCCAATTGCTGCAGCGAGCGGCTATTGTCACTGCTTTGCTCACCGGCGGCGATGGCGCTGTGCAACTGCTGCTGGCTGTCGTTCACCAATTGCTGCACCTGCTCGGTGAGACTGACTTGGCTCCGGCAGCGCTCCGCCACTCGATCGCTGCTGTTGAGAATGCCGGTCAGGCCCTGCTCCAGGCTTTGCAGGGCGTCGGCCAATCGCCGAACCCGCTCATCGGCGCTGTTGGCCTGAGCGGTGGACAGTCCCATGGCGGTGACCACCTCGGCAGTGGTGGAGGTGACGTTTTCGATCATCCGCCGAATCTCCGAAGTTGAGCCGGCGGTGCGAGTGGCCAGGGTGCGAACCTCATCGGCGACCACCGCAAATCCTCGCCCCTGTTCGCCGGCCCGGGCAGCTTCGATGGCGGCATTGAGGGCCAATAGATTGGTTTGTTCGGCAATCTGGGCAATCTCACTGACCACCGAGTCGATCTGTTCGGTGGTCTTATCCAGCTGGTCGGTGATGCTGTGAGCCTGATGGATACGCGCACTCACTCCCTCGACCTCGAGACGGGCATCGGTCATCAGCGACAGCCCCTGTTGCATCTGATGTTTCAACGTCTGGACTCGATCCACATCGTGACGAGTCTCATCGGCCATCTGCCGGGCGTGGTGCGCCAGGTGGCCATTGGCATCCTGAATGTTGGCCAGCATCGCATCCTGGCGGCCGGTAGCCTGACAGGCATCGGTCGCGGCTTGCTGCATCTGCTCACTCTGCTGACGAACGGCGCCGGTGGCGTGATGGGTGTCGGTCACCAGGGTTCGGGTGGCCTGTGCCAGGGCGTTAAACTGACGGCCAATTTCGTTGAGTTCATCCCGACCGCTCAGCGTGATGCGGGCGCTGAGGTTGCCCTGGGCAAACTCGGTGGCGGCGTCACGGGTGGCCTCCACCATGGCGGTCATCTGTCGATAAAAGCCTGTCATCAGCCATACCGCCATCAGCAGTGACAGCGCCAGCAGGCCGGATTGCAGCCACAGGCTGTGTTGAATGGCAGCTCTGGCGTCGGTTAATTGCCGTGCGATAAGGCCATCGAGCTGCTCGTGGGTGGCACTTAGGCGTTGCAGTAACGCCGTTTGTTGTTGCGGCGCCGATAGGCTGGGGTCAACCTCATCGGCATCGATGAAATGGCGTTGCACCCAGTCCAGGTATTGGCGTATCTGCACCGAGGGATCCAGGTGTTGCCAGCGATCGGGCCTGGCCTCGGCGGCGAACCCCATGGCGCCGTTCAGTCCTTTGAACTTACGGTTCAGGCGTTCGAGCTGGGCACTGAGAGCCAGGTATAGCTCTGGGGTAAAGCGCCCCTGTTGCTGCAGTGCCCGTATCAGACCGCTCAGCTGCGCCAACTCCAGTTGCCAGCTAACGTGGCCGTGGGACCACAGTGCCAGGGCCATGGGGTCGTCGATAAAGGTGGCGAGGCCGGCTTGGTTGGTCTGGCCAGACAGCCATTGAACGACGGTGTCCACGTCGGTGATCTGGTCACTGCTGAGCTCGGTGTTAAGCGGCTCAGGCATCGACGCGGCTGCGGCTGGTGTGGCGGGCAGAGGGGCGTCACTGAAGCGCGCCAGTTGGCGAGCCTCATCGAACCGCCATCGCTGCTGCCAGTACGGCTGCAGTGCCAGCAGCTGTTGGCGGGTGCTCTGTGCTTGTTGAATGTGCTCAAGCTGGGCCAGTTTTTGGGTGGCAAAGGGCAGCAACAGTGCCAGTAACGGCAGCAGCAGCAGTAGAGTCAGTAGCAGGATCTTGAATCGAAAGGTAAGTTGCGCCATCAGGCGCTCGGCCAGAGCAAACATGGCATGCCGTCCTTGGAAAACTGTCAGTGCAGAATAGACCGGTAACCTGGGCTGGCTATTTCATTGAAATGAATGTTTTGAATAAAAAAAGCCGCCAGATGGCGGCCTGTGTTTACATGCTGAGTCACTCCAGCTCGGTGGGCATGATGCGCTCGCTCTGATAACAGCCGAGAATCTTGATGAAGCGGGTGATGGGCACCAGCTCTGCCAGGGCTTGCTTCATATTATCGCTGTTGATGTTGGCCTCAATGTCCAGGTAGAACATCTCCTCCCAGGGGTTGCCAGGAATCGGCCGGCTGGTGAGTTTGCTCATGATCAGGCCGTTGTTTTTCAGCACCAGCAGCGCGTCCACCAGGGCACCGGCTTTCTGGCCGGTGGCCATAATCAGGGTGGTTTTAGCCGGTACCTGAACCGGTACGTCTTTGGCTTTACGGGACACCAGAATGAAGCGACTCTCATTTTCCGCCTGGTTGGCCAGTTTCTCCTGGCGGGGCTCCAGGCCATACAGTTCGCCGCCGGCCTTGCTGGCAATGGCGGCGCGGGTGGGGTCCTGGCTGTCTTTCACCTGCGCCATGGCGTGGGCGGAGCTGGCGCAGTACTCCAGCTTGACGCCATGATACTGCCGCAGGTGATTGCTGCACTGGGAGATCACCTGGGGGTGGGCATAGATGGTGGAGATGGCCGACAGATCGGCGCCAGGCAGGGTCAGCAGACAGTGGCCGATGGTTTCGGTGGTTTCGCCGACGATCTGCAGGTGGGTCTGCTGAAGCAGGTCATAGACTTCGTTGATGGAGCCGGAAGAGGTGTTTTCGATGGGCAGAATGCCGTAGTCCGCATTGCCGCGCTCCACCGCTTGCACAACGTCATCAAAATTGGGGCAGCCCAGCTCCACCAGTGAATGGTCGCGGCGGGCAAAATAGCCGTGGGCGGCAATGTAGCTGTAGCTGCCTTTGGCTCCAAGGTAGGCGACGGTGACCAGATCCTGAGAGGTGTTCTGTTGTCCCTGCAACCAGGCTTGTTGGCGCAATACCGAGTCTTCAATAATGGTTTGAAATAGCCGCACTACGTACTGGGCGTCCAGCCCCTGCTCTTTGCCCAGGGCGACCAGTTTCTCCAGCAGTTGTTGCTCCCGCTCCTGATCCCGTACCGGTTTCAGGTCAATCTCTTTGCTGCGGGCCACATTCAGTGTCAGCTGGCGACGCTTGGCCAACAGGGACAGCAGTTCGCCATCGACGTTGTTGATGTCGGTTCTGATTTTATTTAGGTCCATCTCATCCTCGGTTTAGTGAGCCCATGGCGCGGCTGATACAAAAAAGCCTCCCCGGCTGGGGAGGCTTGCTTGGGTTGGTTACTTTCTTTTTGACACCCGAGTCCCGCCTCCCTATTTGGGGGGTGTAAAAAAGAAAATAAACAGGTCGTGCTGTGGCAGAGTTTGCATGGGCTTACACTAGCGGCTTGTTGGTGCGGTTGTCAATAAACCAAAAGCGCCAGCTGTTTGCCGGCGCCACTCCTTTCCTATGTGGGTCGAAACCTCAACCCGGGGTCGTTCAGGCGGCGGATTCCGCCTCTTCTGCATCTACCTCGATTTCGATGGCGGCAGGCTTGATATGACGCTTGGACTGGTCTTTGTGAGTGTGTCGATTCAGTTGACGTTCCAGGCGTTGTCCCATCTGGTTGATGGCGTTGTACAGGTTCTCATGAGACGCTTTGGCAAACAGTTTACCGCTGGGAATGCCCATAGAGGCTTCAATCTGAAACTCGGGTCCTTCTTGGGTGATGATGACATGGGGGGTAATCAGGTTGACTTCATGACGCTCCAGTTTCTCAAACCGGCTCTCGATGCGCTCACGAATGGGGTCGGTAACGGTGAGGTGTTTGCTGGTAATTTCAATTCTCATAGAGTTCCCCTTCTGTTAACCCAAAATCAGGTTCAACTTCAGACTACCCCTACCACTGGGCGCGGGTAAAGTGATCTCGATCACCTTTTTGGTGAATGCTGCAAACTTATCCAACCGGTTCAACTTAGGTTAAAAAAACCCACTTTTCTGCTTGAGGGATAACCGAAACAAGCGCATTATGGGTTGGATTTAGGGCGAAGGAGTGCCGCGGTTTGACTGTTAATTGACCGCATTTTTGAATCTCCTTGCCTGACCGGATTCCAAGGAGTTTATGGTGAAGGTTAAGATCTGGGATGGCATGGTTAGGCTGTTCCACTGGGGCTCAGTTGCGCTCCTGCCTCTGTGTTGGTTCACAGCCGAACAGGGGATGATGGAGTGGCACATGACCTGTGCATACCTGCTGATGGTGCTGTTGATGGTGCGCCTGTTGTGGGGATTCATCGGTACCACCACTGCCCGATTCAATCATTTCGTCCGCCGTCCTGGCGCGGTTCTGCACTACCTCTTTAATTGGCATGCCCATGAACGCCCCTACTTTGGTCATAATCCGGCCGGAGGCTATATGGTGGTGGTGATGATGCTGTTGCTGATGGCGCAGGTGATGACCGGTTTGTTCGCCACCGATGACATTCTGGCGGAAGGGCCGTTGTCGTCATCGGTCAGTGGCGCGTTGGCCGGGACCATGACCAGCCTGCACCACTGGTTCTTTGACCTGATTGTGGTGACCGTGCTGATGCACCTGTGTGCCATCGTGTTTTATCGAATCAATGGGGTCAATCTGGTGGAGGCGATGATCACCGGTTACGGCATGACCGCCGGCGGTCGACGCTCGAATGCGGTGGCGCCCATCTGTTGGCTGGTGCCCTTAGTGTTGGTGGGGGGAACCGTGCTGTATTGGCTGATACTGCCGTTATGGTGAAGCAATCACTTACCGACAAAGGGCTGCCATGGGCAGCCCTTTGTGGTTATCAGTCCTGCTTGAACTGATCGTGGCAGCTTTTACAGGCCTTGCCGGTGGCGCCAAAGGCTTGTTTGATCGCCTTGGCGTCGCCGCTGCCACTGACTTTGGCCAGGTTGGCAGACGCGCTCTGGAACTCTTTGGCGATCTGATCGAACTTGGCGCTGTCGCTCCAGACGGAGGCCAGGGCTTCGGTATCCCCTTTGTTGGATCCCGGTACTTTGAACGCCTCAAAGGGGATCTGGCTCAACAGAGACAGGTGCTGAGCCCGGCGCTGAAACGCGTCGGCGTCCATCTCTTTTTTCCCTTTGACCATGGCGTACATGTCACCAAAGTTCTCTTTGATCAGCCCAAAGGCGTGTTGCCGGTAGGCGATGGCGTCGTCGGCGCTGTTAAAAGCACCTTCGGCAATGGCGCTGCCACTGGTGGAGACGAGCAGGGCGGCCAACAGCATTGAACATCTTGTCATTGTTATGTTTTCCCTAAGTATGTTGTTCCGCTGTGAATAATAACGCCAAACCGCCCCTGTGACCAAGCTCTCGTTTGTGTCTGAAAGTGTCGTCGACTTCGCAGATTTTCGGAATGGCGTTCGCTTTTGTCCTGCTGTAACGGTGTAATGCTACGGCATTACATGTGGAGTAAACATTTTATGGAATCTGAGTATTGGGATAAGGCGCTGGAACTTATCGCTGAGCAAGGCCGAAAGGAATCTCTGGCGCCGTTGTTTTTGTTGCTGTTAACCCTGGATGAACGTGAAGCCATCGGTGCCCGATTGGCGGTGTTCCGGGCATTACTGGCCGGGGAGTTGACCCAACGTCAGATCGCCGCAACATTGAACGTCAGCATTGCCACCATCACTCGTTGCTCAAACACATTAAAGAATTTATCCGACGCGGAGCGGGATAGGCTGCAAAGCTTGATTCTCTCGGCACCATAACAATTAAAGAAGTGGAGTAACCGATGTCAGAAGTTGTATTAGCGACATCAACGAAATCGGCTTCACCCAGTGTTCTGGGTGGGGCGATGATCATTGCCGGTACGGCGATTGGGGCAGGCATGCTGTCCCTGCCAGTGATGAGTGCCGGCATGTGGTTTGGCTGGTCGATGATCATCCTGGCCATCTGTTGCTTCTGCTCTTACAGCTCCGCCATGTATCTGGCGGAGGCCAACATGAACTACCGCAGTGGCGCCAGTTACGCCACCATGGCTCAGGATACTCTGGGTAAGCCCGGAGTGATTGCCTCCCTGTGCTCTGTGGGGTTCGTCAGCTACATCCTTTGTTACGCCTACATCTCCGGCGGATCGTCGGTTCTGGCCTCTAGCCTCAATGCCGGCTTTGGCTTGTCTCTGGCCAACTGGCAGGCGGGGTTGATTTTCGGCATCGTGCTCGGTGGCATTGTGTTGCTGGGTTCCCGGGCGGTAGACCGGGTTAGCACCATCATGATTGGGGCCATGGTCATCGCCTTTATCACCTCCACCGGCATGCTGGCCTCCGAAGTCAGCGCCGACAAGCTGTTTCCGGCGGCGGGTATGGCAGACACTCTGCCCTACATCTGGCTGGGCATTCCGGTGCTGGCCATCAGCTTTGGTTATCACAGCACCGTGCCGAGCATTGTGAAGCACTACAACAAGGACATCGTCAAATCCCGTTCTGCTATTCTGGTGGGCAGTGTGCTGGCCTTGTCCATCTACGCGGTGTGGCAGTTGGCGATTCTGGGGACCGTCTCCCGGGATGACTTTGGTGAAGTGGTGTCCAATGGCGGTAACGTCGGTGCCCTGATTGCGGCCGTGGGCGATGCGGTCGATGGCAACCTCATCGATACCCTGCTGAGTTTCTTCGCCAAGTTTGCCCTGGCCAGTTCCTTCCTCGGGGTGGCTCTGGGTCTGCTGGATTTCGTTAAAGATCAGTGTGGCCTGGGGGACAGCCGTCGGGATACCGCCATCGCCGGTGCCATCACCTTTTTGCCGCCAATGATTCTTGGGGTGGCCATTCCCGATGGCTTTATTGTCGCCATTGGCTATGCCTCTCTGCTGGCCAGCATCTTCGTATTGATTCTGCCTTGCGCCATCGCTTTGGTGCTGCGTCGACGTGGCCAGAGTCAGTCATTCCGGGTGGCAGGCGGCAACGGCCGTCTGTACGGAGTACTGGGCTTCGGGGTGCTGGTGATGGTATGCGAATCGTTGGCGTTGCTGGGGATGTTGCCCGCCTTCCCGTAACGGCGATGAGTCTGCACACAACCCGGCCCTGGTGCCGGGTTGTGTCGTTTTTATGGCCGTGCACGGATGACCGCGGTATCGGTATTCATGAGCTGGATCTGGCTTAAGGGCGAAAAATGGCGCTACGCTTATTTCGAGTCTTTTTAATCGGAGAGCAATACCATGGATTATGAACCGGGCAACATCAACTATCAGGGTAAGGACAGCGGTGTTCATCGTTGGCAGGTGGATGAGAAAACCACCCTGTACTGGCATCCGGACTGGCTGCACATTGCCGAAGACATGACCGGCCTGCACAAGCGCGCCGATCTGGAGTTGAAGCCCGGTGAGCAAGCCAGTGAACAGCACGCCCACGAGGCGGTGCAGAAGGTTGCCAAAACCCTTCGCGGCGAGTAAGCCGTCTGCGCGCGCCCCCGCTTCGGGGGCGCCTTGTCATGCTCCTCTGAGTTGGTGCCAGACCTCGTTCGGTGGAAAAAACATCAAAAATTCTGCAAGTTGAAACCCAGCCATGTAGGCTAAAGAGAGGGAATTGCTCTTTTGGTCTGAATCAATGGGGGGGCACTATGCAGAAGTTATTGATTGTTGCACCGGAAAAGGAACAGCAGTTTGATGCCATCAACAAGGGGCTGGAGCTAGCCCAGGCCCTGAGCGCCAAGGCCGAGGTGGTGGGCTATTGCTATGAACCTTTGTCGGTCATGGAAGGCACGCCCGAAGAGGTGGTCAATGGCATTAAGTCGGAATTGATGGCCAGCCGCAGTGCCGCTCTCAGGCACAGGGTGACCGCCCTGGGGCAGAGCGTACCGACCACGGTGCGCTGGGCCAAGGGCATCGCCGATGACATCTGTGAGCTGGTGAACAACGGCTTTACCATGGTGGTGAAGGCCTACCGGCAAAGTGACCATCTGCTGCCCACCGATTGGCACCTGATTCGTCGAACCCGGGTGCCGCTGATGCTGCTGACCGATCACCAGCCGGCTCAGGGCCAGGATGTGCTGGCGGCGTTGGATTTGGGATCCGGGAGTGAGGCCAAGCAACGGCTGAATCAGCAGGTATTGCATGCGGCCAGAGAGTTGGTTAAGGCGACTGGCGGCAAACTGCACGTGGCCTATGTGATTCGCCTGTCCAGGGTGGTTCGGGATCTGGAGATCATCGACACTCGCCACCTGCTCAAGGAGGTGTATCGCAAGCATGGGTTGCTGCTGGAGTCCCTGGCATTGCCCAAGGAGCAGATTCATGTGCAGGTGGGGGACGCCAGTGAGTGTCTGCCGCAGTTGGCGGCGACACTGGGCGTCGGCTATTTTGCCATCGGTGCCAGGCAGCGCCGGGGCTTGCTGGGATTTGTTATCGGAAATACCGCCGAAGCGATTTTGCACCGCATGCGCAGCCACCTGCTGGTGGTGCCCGGTACCGAGGGCTGAATGACGCTGGAGCAGCCATAAAAAACGGCAGCCGAGGCTGCCGTTTTTTTCAGGTCAGTTGGGCTTAGTGACAGCCACAACCGCCCTTGCCGTGATGGCCTTCGCCGCCGCACTCGCCGGTGCCGCCGCAGCATTCGTGGTCGTCGCCCTTGTCTTCACCAGAGCAACCACCGCCACAGCAACCGCCTTCGGCGTGCAGGTGACCGTGAGCGATCTCCTCTTCGGTGGCGGCGCGAACCTCAACCACTTCGACATCGAAGTTCAGGGTAACGCCAGCCAGAGGGTGGTTACCATCAACCACAACGGTGTCGTCCTTGACTTCGGTCACGGTGACCGGAGTCGGGCCCTGATCGGTTTCTGCCATAAAGCGCATGCCAGGAGCGATGTCTTCGACACCGGCAAAGGCGGCCATAGGCACTTCCTGCTTCAGGCCGTCCTGGTAAGGACCATAGGCTTGCTCAGGGGCGACGCTAACGCTCATCTTGTCGCCAGCGGCTTTGTCGTTGAGTTCCGCTTCCAAACCCGGGATCAGGTTATTGGTGCCGTGCATGTACTGCATAGGCTGGCCATCAAAGGAATCTTCGATCAGTTCACCGTCACCATCACGCAGGCGGTAGTGCATGGTTACTACGGTATTCGCAGCAATTTTCATCCGGGTCTCCAAAACAATTCGGTGTGAAAGGCCCAAATCATACGGATTTCACCGTCCCGGCACCATGATTGAGCCAACATTTTTGCCTTTGAGCCCGCTGTGGCTGGCATTTACAGTCGACAGGACTCTCGATAGGGGCGGATCTCCGGGTATTGGCCGTCGCGAATCTGTTGTTGCAGAGTCTGCCAGTAGCGGGCATCCAGCAGATCCCGGTGTTGGGCCATAAAGCTCTTGCGAATGGCTGGCCGCCCCAGAAGGAAGCGGCCGAACTCCTCCGGAAAGATGTCCTTGGGGCCGATGGAATACCAGGGTTCGGCCGCCATCTCATCTTCCGGGTAGCGGGGTTCGGGGATGACTCGAAAGTTGCAATCGGTCATGTAATCGATTTCATCGTAATCGTAGAACACCACCCGGCCGTGGCGGGTGACACCGAAATTCTTAAACAGCATGTCACCGGGAAAGATGTTGGCCGCCGCCAGTTGCTTGATGGCGTGGCCGTACTCGCCAATGGCGTGATGAATCTCCAGGTCTTCGGCACCGTCCAGAAACAGGTTGAGAGGGGTCATGCGTCGCTCGATGTACAGGTGGCGAATGATCACCCGGTCGCCATCGAGCTCCACCTCGGACGGCGCCACTTCCAGCAACTCCTCCAGCAGCGCCGGACTGAAGCGGTGGCGGGGAAAGGCAAAATTGCGAAACTCCTGAGTGTCGGCCATGCGACCGACCCGGTCGTGCTCTTTAACCAGGTTGTATTTCTGCTGCACCTCCTCCTTGTTGCTCTCCTTCGGTGGGGCAAACCGATCCTTGATCAGCTTGAACACCACGTCGTAGGAGGGCAGGGTGAAGACGCTCATCACCATCCCCTTGATCCCGGGGGCAATGACAAACTGATCACTGCTGTGATTGAGGTGGCTGAGGAAGTCCCGATAGAACTCGGTCTTGCCGTGTTTCTGCAGGCCGATGGCACTGTACAGTTCGGCCCAGGATTTGTTGGGCATCAGGTGGCGCAGGTAGCGCAGCAGCGCCGCCGGCCGATCGGTGTCGACCATGAAGTAGGCGCGGGTGAAGCTGAAAATCACCGAGCAGTCGTCCTGGCGCGTAATGGCGGCATCGATGCTCAGACCGCCTTCGCCATGGCGAATCGGCAGAATCAGCGGCGATTCACCGCGGCGGCCGATGAGACGGCCAATCAGGTAGGCGCCCTTGTTGCGGTAGAACACCGGTTTCAGAAACTCGACGTCGTGGGCGTCGATGCGTTGCAGCAGGGTCGCCAGCCGTCGCTCGAGTCGAGTCAGATCGGCGTCCAGATCGGCAAATTTCAGCTGCAGCCGGGCATAGCCAATGGCCTTTCTGAATGCGGCTGTGGGGTCGTGGCGCAGGGCAAACCGATAGCACAGCAGGTGGGGGGCGAAGGGGGCACGGCGGGCGCAACTGGTGTGGATATACAGGTGTTGGTTGTCCAGGCCCCGGTGCCGGAACAGCCGGGCAAACACCGAGTTAAAGAAGGTCTCAGCCAGTTCCGCTTGTGGGTGCCCCTGCAGCAGCTGGCTGTATTCGGTCTTGGTGGCCCGCCACAATTCGGTGGAGATGGTGGGGCTGTCCAACTGCCGCATCAGCACCGCCACGGTTTCCGAGACTCGGCGGCTGTAGTAGCGTATTCGCTCTTTCTGAGCCCGCTGAACCCCGTGCCAGTCGGCATTGAGAAAGCGTTCCGGTGCCCCGGCGTTGATGCGGGAAAACAGCCGGTAATGCTGGTCAAAGCCGGTTAAAATTCGATAGGCGATCCGTTTGGGCGTTCCCTGATCCATGCTGGTACTCCTGTAACCCACTCAAAGTTGGCGCTGTCCATCGTCCACTCTTTAACCTAACTCATTCATTCGTTGATGACTATTCGGCTGTACTCTGCGTCAGATGGGTATTTGTGGCGATGCCATCAAGCTTAGGGCTTGCCTATGGTGAGGATTTCGCTACTCTGGCGGCAAACGCGAGGAGAGATTGTGGAACTGACTTTTATTCTGGTGGCGCCCGCCAGGGGCGAAAACGTCGGGGCGGTGGCCCGGGCGATGAAAACCATGGGCTTTGAGCGCCTGAGAGTGGTGGCCTCACAGGCCCACCTGAGCGATGAGGCCAGTTGGGTGGCCCATGGCAGTCAGGAGATTCTGAGCAATGCCACCCAGCATCAAACGCTGGCCGAGGCGGTGGCGGATCTGGATCTGGTGATCGCCAGTACTGCCCGTCGTCGTGGGGATAAGCGGCCGTTGTATACCCCGGCCCAAGCGGTCACTCAGGTGCAGCAACTGGGAGCGGCAGTATCCCGGGTCGGGCTGGTGTTTGGCTGCGAGGAATCCGGCCTCAGCAATGCGGATCTGGCGCTGGCGGATCGCCTGACCACCATTCCGCTGGTCAATACCTATCCGTCGTTAAACCTGGCCCAGGCGGCGATGTTATACGCCTATGAATTTTCTCAGCTGGCGCTGCCCGAGCCGCAGGGGCAGGCGGAAGTGCCACAACTGTCGGCACTGAAACGCCGGGCCATAACCCTGATGAATGACTTGAGTCTCGATGACGATGATCCACTGCGGCTGTGGCTTCAGGACACACTGGGGCTGGCGAATCAACGGGATGTGGCCATGGCCCACACCTTGATCGGCGACATCAACAAGGCGCTGAAAAAATAACCCTTGACTCAAGGGGGCCATCTGAGCCAAGTTAAAAGGACAAGTTTTAGGAGTTTATTCAGAATACTATGCTAATTCACGCGGCTCTAATCACAACCATTACTGTGATTACTGGCACCGGTACCGGTGGCGGGGCGGGCTGATAGTATCTGGATAGACACCATCCGAATATTAGAAAGCCCGCTCCCTGAGCGGGCTTTCTTCGTTTCAGGGTTAGGGCATACAGGAGAGGCACGATGAAGGTGATGAAGTTTGGGGGTTCCTCCCTGGCCAATGCAGAGCGGTTTGCTCAAGTGGCACAACTGGCACGAGACAGCGTCGAAGGGTTTTCCCTGGCATTGGTGCTGTCGGCTCCTCAGGGGGTGACCAACGCCCTGGAGAAAGCGGTTCGTCAGGCGGTAGCCGGTTTTGATGACCAGTTGCTGGCACCGGTAGAGGACAAACTGAATCAGCTGAGCCAGGGAGCCGAACTGAGCCTGGATGCCCGTGAAGCACTGCAGCAACTGTGGAAACAGGAGTTGGAGCTGGTGGCGCAGAAGCTGCAGGGGGTGTCATTGCTGGGTCGCTGCCCGGATGAGGTGGTCGCCGAGGTGATGGTGGTGGGCGAACGCCTGTCGGTGCACCTGATGATGGCACTGCTTGAGGGGGCCGGTGAGCGCTGTGCCCTGCTGGAGCCCCGTCGTTACCTGGTGGCCCGCGGTGAGGCGCTGGATGCCCAGGTGGACATCGAAGCCAGCCGTCAGCGACTGGCGTCGTTGCCGGTGGGGGAGTACCGCTTCTGGGTGATGCCTGGCTTCACCGCCTGCAACGAGCTGGGGCAGACCGTGACCCTGGGGCGTAACGGCTCCGATTACTCTGCGGCGGCACTGGCGGCCTGTTTGCACGCTGACAGTTGCGAGATCTGGACCGACGTCGACGGTGTCTACAGCGTCGATCCCCGCTTGGTGCCCGATGCCCGCCTGCTCACCGAAATGAGTTACAAGGAGGCGATGGAGCTGTCCTACTTCGGCGCCAAGGTCCTTCACCCCCGAACCATTTCTCCCATCGCTCAACATCAGATCCCCTGTCGCATTCGCAACACCCTCAATCCACAAGCTCCGGGCACCCTGATCCATCAGGATGGCGCCGGCAGTGATGCGGTCAAGGCGGTCAGCCACCTGGCGGATCAGACCATGATCAGCGTCTCCGGCCCGGGGATGAAGGGCATGGTTGGCATGGCTTCCCGAGTGTTTGAGGCCATGAGCCTGGCGGGAGTGTCCGTGAGCCTGATCACTCAGAGCTCATCGGAGTATTCCATCTCCTTCTGCGTCGAGCAGGCGGATCAAGAGCGGGCGGTGCAGGCCCTGGAAGAGACCTTTGCCCTGGAGCTGAAGAGCGACATGCTCGATCCGCTGGAGCTGATGCCCCACCACGCCATCATTACCCTGGTGGGCGATGGCATGAAGACCCGCAAAGGGGTGGCGGCGCGGTTCTTCCGCTCCCTGGCGCAGGCCAGCATCAACATTGCCGCCATTGCTCAGGGCAGCTCCGAGCGAGCCATTTCGGCGGTGGTGGCCAATGAGGATGCGGCGGCCGCCATGCGCATCTGCCATCAGAACTTCTTCGACAGCCGGTTGTTTGTGGATGTGTTGCTGGTGGGCTGTGGCCAGGTAGGCGCCGAGTTACTGAGCCAGATTCAGCAACAGCAGCAGGTGCTCAGTGACCAGCATGTGGCCCTGCGAGTCTGTGGCATCGCCAACTCCCGCACCATGTTGCTCAATGCTCGAGGCCTGGATCTGAAGGATTGGCGCGATCAACTGGGTCGCTGTGACGAGCCGATGGCGCTGCAGGCGCTGTTTGATTTTGCCCATCACGCCAAACTCACCAACCCGGTGTTGGTGGACTGCAGTGCCAGTGACGCCCTGGCGGAGCGCTATCTGGATGCCATGAACGCCGGACTGCATGTGGTGACCCCCAACAAAAAAGCCAATACCGCGTCCATGGCGTATTACCAGCAACTGCGCCAGGTGGCCCGCAAGCAGCGGCGCCAGTTCCTGTATGAAACCAATGTCGGTGCTGGCCTGCCGGTGATCGACAACCTGCAGGGGTTGATTCGGGCCGGTGATCAGCTGCACAGCTTCGGCGGCATCCTGTCTGGCTCGTTGTCCTACATCTTCGGACTGCTGGAGGAGGGGATCAGCCTGTCTCAGGCCACGGCCCAGGCTCGTGACAAGGGCTTTACCGAGCCGGATCCCCGCGAGGACCTTTCCGGCCTGGATGTGGCCAGAAAGGTATTGATCCTGGCCCGGGAAGCCGGCCTTGAGCTGGAGATGGATCAGATACAGGTGGACAGTGTGCTGCCGGCGGCGTTCGATGCCAGCGGCGATACCGACACCTTTATGGCTAACCTGCCCAAGGCCGATGCCGATGTGGCCGCCCGGGTTGCTGCCGCCCGCGCCGAAGGCAAGGTGCTGCGCTACGTGGGGGCCATCGACGATGACGGCGGCTGCAAGGTCTCGGTCCAGGCGGTGGGGCCGGAGCACCCGCTGTATGCCATCAAGGGGGGGGAAAATGCGCTGGCGTTCTACAGTCGCTACTATCAGCCGCTGCCGTTTGTACTCCGTGGCTACGGCGCCGGTACTGCGGTGACCGCCGCCGGGGTGTTTGCCGACATCCTGCGCACTCAAGCTTGGCAGAAGGAGGCGTAATATGGCCAGAATCACTGCATACGCGCCGGCTTCCATGGGCAATGTCAGCGTCGGCTTTGACCTGCTTGGGGCAGCGCTGTTGCCGGTGGACGGCAGCGTGCTGGGGGATCGGGTCAGCGTCGAGGCGGCCACGGAGGCCGGCCTGGAATGTCGGGGCCCCTACGCCGATGTCCTGCCTGCCGATGAGCGGGACAACATCGTCTACCAGGCCATGGCCGCCTATTTCGAGGCCAGTGGCCTGGCACCGGTGCCGCTGAAGCTGACGCTGGAGAAGAACCTGCCGGTGGGCAGCGGGCTGGGTTCCAGTGCCAGTTCGGTGGTGGCGGCCTGTGCTGCCCTCAATCGCTTTTTCGACGATGCCCTCGAGCCCAAGGCGTTGCTGCATCTGATGGGGCAACTGGAAGGCAAGATCTCCGGCTCGGTGCACTACGACAACGTGGCACCCAGCTACCTGGGCGGGCTGCAGCTGATGGTGGCGGACTACGCCCGCAAGCTGCCGGAATTCAGCAACTGGTATTGGGTGGTGGCCTACTCCGGCATCAGCCTGTCGACCGCCAAGATGCGGGCGTTGCTGCCAGATCAGTACGACAAGGCCACCAGCATCGCCTTTGGCCAGAATCTGGCCGCCTTCGTGGATGCCTGCTACCGGCAGGATGAGCAGCAGGCGCTGTCGGTGCTGACGGACGAACTGGCAGAGCCCTACCGGGCGCCGCACATTCCCGGGTTTCTGGCGGCCAAGTCGGCGCTGGCGGATCTGGGCGCCGAGGCGGTGGGCATCTCCGGCTCCGGCCCGACCCTGTTCGCGGTGTGCCGCGACCGCCACAGTGCCGAACGGGCACACCACTACCTGAATCACTGCTACCTGGCCAATGCCCGGGGTTTTGCCCATGTGTGCCGGTTGGCATCCGATGGCGTCATCTACACAAGCGAGAATTGAAATGGAACTGTATAACCTGAAACACCCGCAGCAGAAGGTCAGCTTTTCCCAGGCCGTGCGCCAGGGGCTGGGTCGTGACCGGGGGCTGTTTTTCCCGTCTCAGTTGCCTGCGTTTGATGACATTGACGCCGTGCTGGAGATGGATTTTGTCGACCGCAGCGTCGCCATTCTCAGCGCCTGGCTGGCGGACGAACTGGGCCAGGAGAATGTCGAGTCGCTGGTGCGGGACGCCTTTACCTTTGCTTGCCCCCTGGTGGCCGCCAGCGACCACCAGTATTGCCTGGAGCTGTACCATGGTCCGACCCTGGCGTTTAAGGATTTTGGGGCCCGTTTCCTGGCCCGGGCGCTGTCGCAGCTGGCCGGTGATGAGAAACTGACCATCTTAACCGCCACCTCCGGTGACACCGGCGCGGCGGTGGCCGATGCCTTCTTCGGCCTGGACAACATCGACGTGGTGATTCTCTACCCTCAGGGGCGCATCAGCCCGCTGCAGGAGAAGATGTTCTGTACCCTGGGTGGCAACATTCGTACCGTGGCGGTGCAGGGCAGCTTCGATGATTGTCAGGCGCTGGTGAAGCAGGCGTTTGAGGACGAACAACTCAAGCAGGCTATCGGTCTGAACTCCGCCAACTCCATCAACATCGCTCGGTTGCTGGCGCAGATCTGTTACTACTTCGAGGCCATCGCCCAGCTGCCGGCGGCCAAGCGTCGCCAGGCCGTGGTGGCGGTGCCCAGTGGCAACTTTGGCAACCTCACTGCCGGTCTGCTGGCCAAATCCATGGGCTTGCCGGTAAAACGCTTTATTGCCGCTACCAACAGCAACGACACGGTGCCCCGTTATCTGCGCTCCGGCCACTGGCAGGTGAACCCCACCGTGGCCACTCGCTCCAACGCCATGGACGTGTCGGCGCCCAATAACTGGCCAAGAGTGGAAGCGTTGTGCCGCGCCAATAGCTGGCCGCTGGCGACCATTGAGGGCGCGGCGGTGTCTGAGCGCGAGTGTGAATTGCAGCTGCAGGCGCTGCATCAGCAGGGCTATCTGTCCGAGCCCCACGCGGCCATCGCCAGCCGGGCGCTGTCCTGTTCGCTGAAGGGAGATGAGGTGGGCGTGTTCCTTGGTACCGCCCATCCTGCCAAGTTCAAAGAGTCGGTGGATGAGTTGCTGGAGCTGGACCTGCCGTTGCCCCAGGCCCTGGCCGAGGCGGCGGTGAAGCCGCTGCTGAGTGATGCCATGGAGGCAGACTATGGTCAACTGCGGAGCTATCTGCTGAAGCCCGAATAAGGTTAGCGCTAAGATGTAAAAAGGGGCCATTTGGCCCCTTTGCTGTTTACGGTTACTGGTATTGAGACTCGAAATAGTCTTCGACGATCAGCGCCGCAGAGGTGGCATCGATGCTGTCTTTTTTCAGCCCTTTAAAGCCACGGCGCTCAAACAGGTGTGCCTTGGCGTCGGTGGTGGTCAGGCGTTCATCCTGAGTCACTACTTCGATGCCGAAGCGGCCATGGAGGCGGTTGGCAAACTTGCGCGCCCTCAGGGTCATCTCCTGTTCGGTGCCGTCCATGTTCAGGGGCAGACCGACCACGATCAGCTGTGGTTGCCACTCCTTGATGATCTTGCCAATCTCATCCCAGTTGGGAATGCCGTCGTTGGCCTTGATGCCGCACAGAGGCTGGGCGGTACCGGTAATGCTCTGGCCAATGGCCAGGCCGATGGCCTTGGTGCCGAAATCGAAGCCGAGAATGGTCTGATTCATGCGTGGCCAATCTCCCCGGATAACTGCCAGATGTCGATACCCAGCCGCTTGGTCGCGGTCTCCCAGCGTTGCTTATGAGGCACATCAAACAACAACTCGGGTTCCGCCGGAATGGTCAGCCATGATCCCTGTTGAATCTCTTGCTCCAACTGACCCGCTTCCCAGCCGGCGTAGCCCAGCGCCACCAGGTACTGCTCGGGGGCCTGGTCGCTGCCAAAACTGTCCAACACGTCCTTGGAACAGGTTACGGTCAGTTGATCGTTGATGCGGCGGCTGTTGGCATATTGGGTGGGGCCACTGTGAAGCACAAAGCCACGGTCCGGGGTGACCGGACCACCCAGCAACACTTGGTTGGCCAGATTGGTGGGCAGCACGAAATCGTCCTGCTGCAGCTTCATTTTTTTCAGCAGGTCATCGAGATCCAGACCGATGGGCTGATTGATGATCAGTCCCATGGCGCCCTCCTCATCGTGTTCACACAGATAGGTGACCGAGCGCTTAAAATACTTATCCTGCAGCGAAGGCATGGCGATCAACAGGTGGTTTTTCAGACTGTTCATGGACTGCTCCTTAACCTCCGGCCAGTTTGACCTTGAAACCCTGCTGCTCCAGCAGTTGCTTCAGTTGGTCCCGCTTGTCGCCCTGAATCTCGATGTCGAACTCTTTGACGGCGCCGCCGACACCCAGTTTTTTCTTCAGTGTCGCAGCCAGCTTTTTGAGTTTTTTATCCTCTAAGCCTAGCCCCTTTACGATCATCATTCCTTTGCCTTTACGGCCTTTGCGATCCAGGTGAATGCGAACCCAGCCATCGCCGGCGGGGGGGGCGGTTTTGGTTTGTTCCTGGTCGATGCGGCCGATGTCGGTGCTATATACCAGTTGCGAGTCTTGGTTAGAGATCATATCTTGCGGCTTATCAAGTACGGGTCTGTCAGTTTAACAAATTCATTGCTAAAAAAGGAAAAACCTCGCCCATGTCGTTGTTCAATCGTTTGCTGTCTGCCGTCGGAATGGGGTCATGCGAGGTGGATACCTTGCTGCAAAAAGAGCGGTATTTCCCGGGAGAAAGCGTATCTGCGCGGGTTCGAATCAAGGCCGGAAACGTCGGACAACGGATTCATGGCGTCTATTTTTCCCTGCATTGCAGCTATGAGCAGGTGGAGGAGGGACAGGCTCAAACCCTGGAGGTGGAATTGGCTCACTTTCAACTGGCCGATGCCTTTAAGGTGGCGGCGGGAGAAGAGTGGGAGTTGCCCATTGAGTTTGTGCTGCCCGAGTTTACTCCGTTAACCCTGGGGAAGACCAAGGTGTGGCTGGCCACAGGGCTGGACATTCGTCAGGCGGTGGATCCGAAAGACAGGGACTATCTGCAGGTGGTGCCTGAGCCGCTGGCGGCCGAATTGCTGCACCAGGTGGAACAACTGGGTTTTGTGCAGACGTTGGTGCATACCGAAGCGGTGTCCTCCATGGCTAGGGTTGCCGCCCCTTACCTGCAGATGTTGCACTATCAGCCTCGCAGCGGCGAGTTTAGCGGCCGCATCGAGGAGATGGAGCTGGCCCTGGTGCCGGCCAGCGATGGCGTCTACCTGCACGCTGAGGTCACCCGCACCGGCCGGGGCATGGCCGCCGCCGTCAGTCGGATTTTGGCAGAAAGCGGTGACCGGGAACGATTGCTACTGACACCGGAACTGGTGGCCGACCTTCCCAGGCACCTGAACCAGCTGCTGCTGGACTAGCGTTCAATCCGGGTAAACTTGGCACCTTCAAAGGTCAGGTTGTACATCAGGCCCTTGTTGGAAAAGATGAAACCGATAATCGGTTGGCGCAGGGTGTTGCTGTCAAAGGTGCCCCCGGCTCCTAGGGTGGCCAGGGCGACGCTGCCGTCGACACCGGCCTTCCAGCCGCTGCTGTCCTGAAAGGCGGCCAGAGCATCGGCGGTCATGAACATCACCACCTGACTCTTGATTTGGGCGCCAATCTGCAGCCCAAATGATGCCGCGGCGGTGGAGTAGTAACTGTGGGTGCTGCCGTTGATCAGCAGCGCCCCTTCCCCATATTCGCCACCGATGCCAAACCCCGCCTTTAATACCTCTGGCATCACCAGAATGCCATGGGCTTTGCCGGCCAGCTCCTTGGCGGCCGGTGAGTCGGCGTACAGCTGTTGCAAGGCGCCGGCGACCTTGGCGTCAATTTCGGTCTTGGAGGCGGCGCTGGCGCCCAGGCTGAAGATCAGAGTCAGGCTGGCGGTCAGCCAGATCAGGAGTCGGGTCATGGTGGGCTCTCCAACGATGGTGTTGATTACTAATCGAATTCATACTGAATGGCGCCGTTTGGCGGCATCGTTGCTATGGCCGTATCAGCAACTACAACTTAGTGTAGTTGCAATAAGCTGAACCTGAACTTGCCGCTGAATGAGACGGGTTTAGGGAACTGGATTGAGTGTGTTAAGGTCTGTTACATAGGACAGTAATGAAACGGAGCCCTGTATGCTGAAAAAACTGAGTGCGATGCTGGCGGTCGTGGTTCTGGCGGGCTGTAGCTCGGTCAGTACAGAGTACGATTACGATGAGCAGGTGAATTTTGCCGATTACACCCGCTGGGCCTGGGTGGAAGCCAGTGCCGATACCGGTGCGGCTAAGTACCAGATGGACGGCCTGAATGACCGCCGTATTCGCAAGGCGTTGGCGGATCAACTGAGTGGTGTTGGGTTGCAGCAGGTGGCGGTCAGTGATGCCCAGGTGCTGGTGAACTACCTGACCCAGGTGGAGAAGAAGATCGATGTGGATACCTTTTACACCAACTTCGGCTATTACCCTTACTACCACGGTCGCGGTTCCTACTGGGGCACCGGCGTTCAGGCGGATACTCGGGTGCGGGAGTACAAAGAGGGCACCCTGATCGTCGACATCATCGACGCCAAGAGTAAGCAGTTGCTGTGGCGTGGCAGTGGCACCGATACGGTGAAAAAGAACCTGACTCCGGAAAAACGTACCGAGCAGGTCAACAAAGTGGTGATGGCGATCCTCGAAGGCTACCCACCGGGCAAAGACAAGTAACTCCGAAAACGGGCCGAGATAATCGGCCCGTTTTTTGCTTTATAAGTAGGCAGTATTGAACGGCAAACAAAGGAGGCCGCATGAATCCTGAGATCAGTCAGGTGCTGTTTTTTTGGTTTGGGGAGTTGGAAGCGGGGTTGCCGAAGCAGCCGAAAGGCAAGCTTTGGTTTGGCGCCGGCGAGGTGATTGACGAAGAGATTCGCACCCATTTCGGCGATCTGCATGCTCGGGCCCTGCAGGGTGAACTGGACCATTGGGCCGAGGAGCCCCGAGGACGGCTGGCGTTGATCATCCTGCTGGATCAGTTTAGCCGAAACCTGTACCGCGGCTCGTCACTGGCCTTTGCCGGAGACGAGATGGCGTTGGCTCTGTGTAAAAGCGGAATCGAGGCCGGGCAGGATCGCGCCCTGGCGTTGTCCGAGAAACAGTTCTTCTATATGCCATTGCAACACTCCGAGTCGTTGCAGGACCAAACCGATGGCGTGGCCCTGCTGACGGCGATGTGTGAAGGGCTCGAGGGAGTGGCGCTGCAGGAAGCTCAGGGCACCCTGAAGTTTCAGCAATTGCATCGGGACATCATCGAACGCTTTGGCCGCTTTCCCCATCGAAACCGGGTGCTGAAGCGGCAAAACACCGCCGCTGAATCTCTGTACCTGGCCGATGGTGGCCCCAGGTTCGGTCAGTAACCTCATGTGTGGCCGCTTTTTCAGTCAGGCCACCGGCTTTGACAGCCGCGAGCAGTTGGGGATGGATGGTCTGAGCTTCCAGCTGGATGCGCGCGACGACATTCGCCCCTCTCAGTTGCTGGCAGGCGTGACTCTGGACCAGGACCGGCTGCAGTTGCGGCAACTGCAGTGGGGCCTGTCTCACCCGTCGTTGTCGCGACCGGTGATCAATGCTCGCAGTGAAACTCTGGCACAGAAGCCGCTGTTCAAAGAGGCCTACGCCCACCGTCGTTGCCTGGTACCGGCTTCAGGTTGGTATGAATGGCGAACCGAAGGGGCCCGCAAGCAGCCCTATCGCTTTGCCACCGGGCGACCCCTGTTCAGTTTTGCCGGACTGTGGTGGCCGGTGACCCCCGCTCGGCCACAGGGGGCGCTGGTGCTGGTGACTCAGGCTGCCACCGAATCCTTGCAGGCCTACCACCATCGAATGCCGGTGTTGGTTCGCGGCGCTGCCGCCCGCAACTGGCTGCAGCAGGGGCAGATGCCGCCGCCACTGGCGGATCCCATCTCGGTCAGTGCTTACCACCCCAAGGGCCAACCCATTCAAAGGCGGTTGTTTTAACCCAAACAGTGTTACCATGAGCTATCTTTTCTGCAGGGACGTGGAGGAAAAGATGACAATCAATTTCAAATACTTGTGTTTTGGCCTCGTACTGAGCGCCGGAGCCTGGGCGGCGGACAGAGACGAAGATGGCATCCCGGATGGTAAGGATGCCTGTCCGCGTGAGCCTGCGACTCTGGGCAGCGGCAATGGCTGCCCCTCCGACGCCGTGTCTGCCGATCGAATCCTGGTGCTGTTGTTCGACAGCCAGTCCGCACGTCTGTCCGACGCTCAGCTGCAAAAGCTGGAGCCCTGGCTGGCTAAGTGGCAAGGCCATGAGTTGCTGATCAAGGGCCACGCCGATGAGCGTGGCAGTGGCGAGGTTAACCTGGCGCTGTCCCAGGCCCGCGCCGACGAGGTGGCCAATGTGCTGGCCCTGCGTTACAGCATCAGTCGCCGCCGCCTGACCCTTCATGCCCTGGGGGAGACCGACCCCGTATCCCAATTGGAAACCGAATCCGGTTTGGCCGAGAACCGCCGCGTGGAAGTGGTGGCACGGCCAATTCGGCTGCAATTAGTCAAAGGAGAGTGATGATATGGAACAATGGTTAGAGCAGTTGCCGGCACTGGCGATGGCCTACGGGATGCGAATCCTGATAGCACTGCTGATTGTGGTGGTGGGTCGCTGGGTCAGCAAAATAGTGGCCTCGATGGTTCGCAAGATGATGGAAAGGCGCAAGGTGGAAGCCACTGCGGTTGGCTTTGTCGGTGCGCTGGTGTCCACCATTATCATGGCCTTCACCTTCATCGCCGCGTTGGCGCAGCTCGGGGTGCAGACCGCGTCGCTGGTGGCGGTACTGGGTGCCGCCGGCCTGGCGGTCGGTCTGGCATTGCAGGGGTCGCTGTCCAACTTTGCCGCCGGAGTACTGCTGGTGGTGTTCCGCCCCTGCCGGGCGGGCGATTACGTCGAGGCTGCTGGCGCTGCCGGTGTGGTTGAGGAGATCTCCATCTTCTCCACCACTCTGATTACTCCGGACAACAAGAAGATCATTGCTCCCAACGCCGCGGTGATTAACGGGGTCATCGTCAACTACAGCGCCAAGGACACTCGCCGCATCGACCTGGTGATTGGGGTGGCCTATGACGCCGACCTGCGTCAGACCCGAGAGGTGCTGAGTCAGGTGGTGGAAGCCAGTGACTACGTGCTCAAGGACCCTGCCTATCGAGTGGAGGTGTCTGAGTTGGCGGATTCCAGTGTCAACTTTGTGGTTCGTCCCTGGGTGAAGAGCGAAGACTACTGGGACGCTTATTTCCAGTTGATGGCCAACATCAAGCAGGCGCTGGATGACGCCGGCATCGGCATCCCCTTCCCGCAGATGGATCTGCATGTTCAGCAATTGCCGGAGCGGCCGCCGGCATTGTGAGGTTCGAAATCAGAATCGGGGCGCCTTGTGCGCCCCGTTTGGTTTTTATGGATTTTGTGATCTCTGCCCTTTTGTTTGGGTTCGGGGTACAATGGCGCCAGTTAAAACCCGAATAGGACTCATTCATGCTGGTTAAGATTGTACGCGAAGGATTGGGACGGGCCATTGCCCTTGGGGACATCGTTACCCGTGGCAGTAAAATGAAACGCTCCGAGGAGCAGCAGGCCCGAATTGCCGAAGAGTTGCGGTCGCTGTCTCTGTATCAGTTTTATGCTTGCCCCTTCTGCATCAAGGTGCGCCGGGCCATGCATCGCCTCAACCTGCCCATCGAAACCCGGGATGTGAATCGTCACCCGCAGTTCCGTCAGGAGCTGGAACACAACGCCGGTAAGGTCAAGGTGCCCTGCCTGCGCATCGATGACGCCCAGGGAAGCCAGTGGATGCTGGAGTCCAGTGACATCATTGCCTATCTGGAGCAGCGCTACGGCCAGGCGGCCTGAGCCGTCGGCGGTTGAGGGTGACCCGGCTCAATACCGGCGAAGGTAACAGGGGATCTTTGCCTCCTAAGCCTTTACAATCGTCGCCCTCTTAGTCACCGAACCCTGAATATGTCTCACTCTGATCGCTTTACGCGCCTGAGCCAACTGCTGGCGGAGCTTAAACCCTATTGGCAATTTGTGCCCTTCGATTGCCTGGCACTGCCTTGGCAGGAGCCGGCATTGTGTCAATGGTTGCAGCAGCACTCGTTGTCGGAGTTAACGGCGCTGCGTCAGGATGCCGCACAGTTGCAGGCGCAGCTATCGCCGGTGCTGCCCTGGCTGGCGGAACTGACCGAGCTGGCTGAGGCCAACCCGGTTCAAGGGGCTGCCCAGGCCTATCCGGCCCGTCTCGACTGGCAGATCCCCGGTCGCAAGTGGCAGCAGATCACCGCGTTTTCTGATGCCTTGGCCGAACGTCATCGGCCGTGGCTGGAGTGGTGTGCCGGTAAGGGCCATCTCGGTCGCGCCCTGGCCGCCACCAGCGACCAGCCTGTGGTCAGCCTGGAGTGGCAAGCCGGTCTGTGTGAAGAGGGCCAGACTCTGGCGACCCGGTTTGGTTTGCCGATGACCTTCGTTAATGGCGACGCCTTTGACGATTCGGCGGCCAACCATCTTAAGCAACACCAGCATGCGGTGGCGCTGCACGCCTGCGGCGATCTTCATGTGGCATTGTTGCGCCATGGAGCCAGGGCCGGAACCGAAGCCATCTCCTTCTCCCCCTGCTGTTATCACCTGATCCGCAGTGATCGTTATCGGCCGTTATCGCAAGCGGCCCAGGCGCGGGATCTGAACCTGAGTAAGCTGGATCTGAAAATGCCGCTGCAGGAAACCGTTACTGCCCCGGGGCATGTAAAGCGCCAGCGGCAGCTGGAGCTGAGTTATCGCCTCGGCTTTGATTGCCTGCAGCGTCAGTTGACGGGCCAGGACCAATACCTGCCATTGCCCAACGTGCCCAAGTCGCTGCTCGGTGACGGGTTTGAGGCGTTTTGCCAGTGGGCGGCGCAGCGCAAAGGGCTGGCGTTGCCTGTGGAGGGGCCTGAGCTTGAGCCTTATCTGAGCCAGGGGCAGTCGCGGCTGCCTGTGCTGGAGCAGATGGAGACGGTGCGCCAGCTGTTCCGCCGCCCCCTGGAGCTGTGGCTGGTGTTGGACCGGGTCTGTTACCTGGAAGAGCAGGGCTATGAGGTGGACATCAGCACCTTCTGCGACAGGCAGATGACCCCGAGAAACCTGTTGGTGCGGGCAACAAAGTCGGGCTGAGTCGATCGCGGATCATTGAGCAAAAAAAAAGCCGGCCCAGAGGGGCCGGCTTGGAGTGTTAACTCTTAAGGGTTAAGCACTGGCAACTGCAAGAATGCGGGGCGCAGAGCTTCGTACTTCTTGGTAGCCCACAAGTGAAGAACCTCGGGCTCGTAGTCAAAGACATCGATGTAGTTCTTCAGTTTGTCATCGGCGCGGCAGAAGGCAAGGTTGCCTCCATATACACCGGACCACTGGGACAGCATAGTAACGCGGTCGTCCGCTAGGTTATCCATGGCGGCACTGGCCAAGCGTAGACCACCATTGGTGTTGCACTTGCGAGTTAGGCGCTGCTCGTCGCTTTCGCCATCAACCAGGACCCGGTAACAGGTGCTGCCATTTTCCTTGTAAGACTGGAATCTGGCTGGGGTGATTACGGCACCAGTCCATGTAGTTCGTCCGGTAATTGCGTCCAGACCATCTTCTTTCAAAGCGGTCAAGGCTTCGCTGTCACCAACTGCGACAACAGACGCTTCCGCTGTGCTTTGGGTGTCCTTAAACATGGTTCTCATGGCAGTTTCAAGCTCGGACGGCAGCCCGTCATTCAGGTACTGCTCTTGAGGTTCAAGTTCACCATAGAGGGCACGACGAGCCATCGCATTGGCCAGCTCATTACGACGTGGAATGATCACGTACTTCTTCGCTTTCCAGGAGAAAGTAATGGCATTTGTGGTGTCGATGTATGGGGATACCTGGTAAATGCCCAGAGAATCAACAAGGTGCTCGGCACTGTCGTTGATGCCCAGGCCCGGCATGCGGCCATAGTCACTGAGGTTCTTCAGCAGAGCATTGAATGCTGGAGTCGGTACATCCGGCATGGATGGGTCGAACCAGTGTTGCAGCTCATCACCAGCGGTCAGGCGGAAGAAGCGCTTCATGGGCCACAGGTAGGAGGGCGAGTTGTCCATCAGCTTGGTGAGCTTAGGCACATAGCGCTGAACGGTTTCAACGGTTTTGCCATCTTTATCAACAAACTTAGGTGGATTGAACTGCTCACTACCGGTCAGGTAAGACAGGTGGTTGTAGATCAGCTGAGCATAGGACTCACGGGAGTCATAGTCGATATCCAGCAGTGCCAGGCTGGAGTTCTCTGTATCCACATAGGGGCTGTCACGACGGACCAGCATCTGGGCGGCCAGCAACTTGTCAGGCCAGGTACCCAGCAGATCAACAGAGGTCACAGAGCTCTGGTGAGGGTTGTTGGCCTGCAGGCTGGCTTCAATACGACCATCTTTGGTTTCGGAACGCACCTTAATGGGGTTGCTTTCACCCTCGAGGGCAGTCACCAGTTCAGGGTCAAAACAGCTGGTAGGAATGTCGCGGTTCTTGGAGACAGCGGGGTGGCCACGGTAGTCCTTCCACAGATCTGACAGAGTCCGGAAGGTCACCCGGTTTTCTACGCCAGTGGCAATCTCTTCGATCTCACACACCTTGTCGGTTTCAGTCATCACATCGATGAAGAACTGGGCCGCAGTTCGAGACGCCTCATAGGTGGTGCAGAGGTTCTTCAGCCCAGGAGACAGGGTGTCGTAGTCCTTCCAACGGCAGCTGGCGTTGTAGATCTGTTTCATGGACTGACCCTGGGAGTTACGCTCTTCGCTAATGCCCAGATAACGTGCAAACAGATAGTCGATCTCTTCTACGTTTTCAATAACATCACGAATCTGCAGGAACTGATCCCAGCGGCTGAGGAAATAGTTGTACTGGTGGAACTGATGGAAACTTTGACGACCATTACGCTTGTTCATGGTGTCATAGCTGTCGTGGTAACGCTGGATTCGAAACTTGGTTATCTCATTGATATCTGTACCTTCGTCAAAGCGGTTACACAGCACTGAGGTGGTAGTGTGCTCGTCGGTACAGTAGTTAAATTGAGCCAGTTTCAGAGTCTGGTTATCGCCCAGCTCCAGATCTTTGACCTGGTCCGTTTCCATGTAGTTGTCCCGCATATGCTGAACAATACCGGTTGGGTAGGCGTTGAAGTCCTTAGCCAGGTTGGCATCCAGATCTGCTACAGAGAGGTACTTCTTCTCAGTTTTTACTTCTGGAAGGCCGGTCTCTTCGTTGTCGACAGTGGTAGCCAGTTCAGTCTCTACCTGACGGCCATAGCCAAAGCGCAAGGTAGCGATGTCGTACTTACCATAGGTAGGCAGTTCATCGAAAACGGAGCCCGCATAGTCCATGATGGAGCTGTAAGCGGGGACTTTGTCCATGCCCTTGGCCTTGGCTTCCTCTTCAGAGTAGAAGTTGGCCTTATCTACGGAACCCATAAAGTTATGGCGCAGACCCAGGTTGTGACCCAGCTCGTGAATCAGAGTGGAGCGGAACATGTGCTCGGCAATGGCGTCGCTGACTTCGGTTTGTTGTGCGGAAGTCAGATCGTCCCAGGTTTTCAGCTCAGTGTTTTCTTCGTTAGCAAAGTAGCCACCTTCCAGATAGTTGATGCCCTTGATCAGACCCTTCTGTTGAGTGCTCAGCCACATAAACTCGACGGAAAAAGCGTTTTGCTCGGAGAGCATTTGCAGACGCTTTTGATGCTTGTTAAAGGATTGAGTAGCCAGATCCGGATTGGCAGTGTTCCAGTCATGCTTGTGTTCGTGCAGGTGCAGGCCGTGATCATCACCTCGGTTAAGAAGTTGCTCGATCTCATCTGTGCTAACACTGCGCACCACTACGTCATCACCAATCTTAGGCGCTACGATCTCTGGAGTGGTCGCTGAGGTATCGGTTCCGCCCTCTGAAGTCTCTGGCTCTGGCTTGTACTCATCAGGACGGACAATCTCCTGGCGGTTGTAGCGCATCACCAGCTGGGTCCATACAGAGCGAGTGGCACTGCGAATGACGCCAGCGTACTGGTTGACGTGGGCGTGAACGATTTCGCCGGTCAGCGGGTTGGTGGCGGACGGGCCGTAACCCAGCAGGCCGTTGTCCACCGGGTCGGTGATCAGGTTCAGCACGTTGTAGCGCAGATCGCCAGTGTGGATACCAGCCTTGCTGTTAGGGTTAACGATGCGGATGGGTGGTACACCGGTACCTTCCAGCGACTTATTGATGTCAGTAATGCTCTCCATGGTAACGCGCTTGTACAGCTCGTTGCCCCCTTCGTGGTAGCTGTCGCTCAGGTAGTAGTCGATGCTGGACTTGCTTGGGGCGAAGCGGTTTAGCAGACTATAGACGCTGCCTTGAACGTCCTGTTCACCGGTCGCGGTACGCTGCTCTTTGCTGTCGTTAAAGAAACCATAGTAGGAGCGATCCCGACCCTGATAGTAGACTGGCTGGTAATCCGGGGTGATCAGCTTGTCCAGCTTGACTAGTGAGTAGAAGAAGCGGGTCTTAAAGGACAGATTATTTAAGTCGTAGCCAAACTGATACTGGTCTTCAGGATCGGCGGTAAAGGTGCGTTCAACCTCAACGTTGATCATGCCCTCTTCTGGCTTGTACTCGTACGAGACGATGCGAGCGCTTGCGGTCTCTTCAACATTACTGGAGGTGTACCAGGTCAGGCTGTCCTGAGCCAGAGCCTGGATCCCTTCGTAGTCGGGAACAAAGTGAGTGGCATCGGTCCACTTGCGGTCTTCATCAAGGTTGATCTCTTCCTTGTTGGTGCACTCATCATAGGCGTTGAGGGCACAGCGGTATTCACGGAATTCACCGGGAATCTTCAATACCGGGGCTTTGTTGATGTCGGCATCCCAGCGGCTCTCACTATCCATGGACAGCTTATCGCGGTCCACCTCTTCGGCGTAGATGCCGTTGAATTCGTCAAAGCGCAGGGTGACTAGTTTGGCATCGCCCTGGAAGAAGCCACGCTGAGTCATGGCGTAGCGAGGGGCGGCGCCGGTGGAAGGCATAAACAGCCAGAGGGATTCGGTATCCAGAGAGGCGGTGGTGATCTCTTCCGCCGGTCGTTCATAGACGTCATAGGGCCGCTCTTCGGTGCCACAGCCCGCCAATGCGGCACTGATGGCGACGGCAATCGCTATCCTTTTAAACATGAGTGAGTTCCTGTTCATTTAAAACTGGTAGTTGGCGACGAAATAAAAGTTCATTTTGTCCAAATCGATCAGATCGTGAATTGGATTCGTGCCGCGTGCTTGGTTGTAATAGGTAATGCCATTGGTCATACCTAAAGCGAGGTCGATGTTGTCGGATAACTGATAACCGAACTCTTCCCCGTGAATCAGGTCAGGGTAGAAATCTCCACCGTCGTAATTCCAGCTCTGGCGAACGATAATGTAAGCACTGAAATTGAATCGTTTTGCAAAAAAGTAATCCATGGTGATTAAGTCGCTGAGTTGATATTCGGTCATCGGCTGACCACCCGCGCTTTCGTATTCATGGAAGTTCTTTCTTAGCCTTATATTGTTGCCTATATAAAGCCCCTTTACGTATTCGCTGAGATCGAAACTGAATCGCACTCCACCCCGTACAGAAAACTCCAGATCCTGCCGTTGCGACAGCCTGGAAGTGGGGAAGATAGCCCGCAGTTCGGTGCTCATTGTTACGCTATCTGTCGGATTCCATACATTATTTTCTGACCATGACAGGGAGGTGTCATTCCAGAAGTCACCCTGGCTGCCGTAGTCGTCACCGTCGTCTGAATGATAGCCGGAGATTACCGCCTGGAGCCGGGAGTCTTTATTAAGCGCGTATCGAATAATGGCGGTACCAGAATATATCCGCTCAGATAGATATGCGTTTGCGCTGTATTTGTTTTGTGTGTAGTCGAAGCTAATAAAGCCAGACCAGCGGCTTTTCTCAGGGGTAACCCACCGGTCCTGAATATTTTCGGCATGCACCAAAAAAGACGCAGCCCATAAAATGGGAGCGACTAAAAGTAAGCCAGTTCTCATTGTGTTTACCTTTTTTAGGCCTATTACAATTATATTTTTGTAAATTAGTCGGCTCTAAAGTTTCGCCATGAAGTTAATATTGGACGCGAAACGCTATCACCAATGAATCATTTAGGCAAAGGTAAACAAGAAAAAGAAATACAATCAGGTAATAAAATGAAAACAATTGTTGCGAAGTGAGATCTGGCTCTCATTGTCTTCGAATTGTCCTCAGTCGTCATTAAGGGGCAATGGTTTATGCCAAGGGCGGCGACAGCGCAGACGGGGAAGTGATTATTAGGGGTGTCGGTTGCTTGAGTGAGATTCAGCCATGGCAAAGTCGTCTTTGCCGTCCTATTTCATTCGTACCTTGCCGCCGATCATCTTAAACGCCGGGGTCCCCCGGATCAGGGTGTCTCGGGCAAAAGTAGCGCCGCAGCCCGGGCACACACAGGGCGTGACCGTGTAGTCCTCGCTGATGCGCTCTTTAAAGCACTTTACCAGGGCACCATTGCCGCCCTTTTTGTAGCGGTACAGCTTGTGGTTGCAGTTGCTGCACACCACGTCGACCGAGCGACCCGGGGCCTTTTTGTTGGGTTTGGCCATGGTCGGCGCTCCTACAGAGACGGGGGCTCAGTCTGCCAGAGTGGCGCTGACGGAAAAATTGACCGAGCGGGGGGGCTGGCCCAATTCGATGGCGCCCTTATCGCCAGACAGCACGGTAATGGCTGGCATTAACAGTTGGTTGGTGTTGTTGCCCGCGCCCTGGGTCAGGATGGCGTCGACGGTAATGATGTCTTCGGCCTGTTCTGCATCGGTACTGGGGCGAATAGAGAGTTGGTAGTCGCCCAGTGGGTAATGGGCCCACTCGTTGGTTTCGGGGCTGACCTTTAGGGTCATAGGGTCGCTGCCTGGCAGGGACAGCTCGATGCTGAGATCAACGGTGGCGGCAGATGCCTGAGCGGCCAGGGCGGCCAGCATCAGGGCAAACAAGGGTTTCATTTCGACTCCCGGCTGGTAACGCTGTTGACGTCAGGGTGAGCAACAGCGAACAAAGATGGCCGGAATGTTAGCAAAAAAAGGCCCGTGGGAGTATAGGCCAAGCGGCTGAATTAACTGAATCTTTATGCAAGCCCTCGAGGGGTTACAAAATCCGTTGTTGCAGGTACTGTTGGCGGCGCTGCTGCTCCGCTTCGGCGGCCATCCTGGCTTTGCGCTTGTCGCAGGGCTCGGGGCAGTCGCAGGCTTTGTCGATGCCGACTCCGGCCAGGCCACCGCAGGACCCCGCAATGGATTTGCGCCGAAACAGGTACCCCACCGACATGATCAGAATCACCAGCAACATCAGACAAAAGGTGGCAATAAAGGCCGTCATAACTGCTCCTTAACAGACAAAGGGGCAGCCGAAAAGGCTGCCCACGAAGATCAATCGCCGAAGTCATCCAGCAGGATATTCTCATCCTCGACACCCAGCTCTTTAAGCATGGTGATCACCGAGGAGTTCATGATTGGCGGTCCACACATGTAGAATTCACAATCCTCGGGGGCTTTGTGGTTCTTCAGGTAGTTTTCCAGCAGCACAGTATGAATGAAGCCGGTGTAGCCGTCCCAGTTATCGGTCGGCAACGGATCCGACAGCGCCACATGCCACTCGAAGTTGTCGTTCTCGGCCGCCAGGGTATCGAAATCCTCCTGATAGAAGATCTCCCGAGTGGAACGGGCACCGTACCAGAAGCTCATTTTGCGCTTGGTGTGCTTGCCCTTGAGCTGATCGAAGATGTGCGAGCGCATCGGTGCCATACCGGCGCCGCCGCCGATGAAGATCATCTCTGCATCGCTGTCCTCTTTCACGAAGAACTCGCCAAAGGGTCCGGAGATGGTGACCTTGTCGCCGGCCTTGAGGTTAAAGATGAACGACGACATCTTGCCCGGAGGCAGGTCGTTGCTCGGCGGCGTAGCGATGCGCACGTTGAGCATGATCAGGCCTTTCTCATCCGGGTAGTTGGCCATGGAGTAGGCACGCAGTACGTCTTCGTCGACCCGAGACTCCAGCTCGAACAGGTTGTACTTGTCCCAGTCATCACGGTACTCATCCGGAATGTCGAAATCGCTGTACTTGACGTGGTGCGCCGGGGCTTCAATCTGAATGTAGCCACCGGCTTTAAACGGCACCTCTTCCCCTTCCGGAATCTTCAGACGCAGCTCTTTGATGAAGGTGGCGGTGTTGTCGTTGGAGACCACCTCGCACTCCCACTTCTTAACGCCGAAGATCTCCTCCTCCAGCTCCAGCTCCATGTCGCCTTTCACGGCCACCTGGCAGGCGAGACGACAGCCCTCTTTGGCCTCTTTCTTGGTGATGTGATCGCGTTCGGTGGGCAGAATCTCACCACCGCCACTTTTCACATGCACCCGGCATTGACCACAGGTACCGCCGCCGCCACAGGCGGAGGGGATAAAGATGTCCTGGCCCGCCAAGGCGCCCAGCAGTTTATCGCCGGCCGGGGTGGTGACGGTTTTGTTCGGATCGTCGTTGATGCCGATGGTGACGTCGCCACTGGCGACCAGTTTGCTTTTGGCGAACAGAATCACCGCGACCAGCAGGCACACCACCACGGTGAACATGCTGATGCCGATTGCCATTTCCATTGCGTTACCTTCTTAATCTGGTGATTCGGTTACAGAGAGACGCCGGCAAAGGCCATAAAGCCCAGCGCCATCAATCCGGTGGAAATAAAGGTGATGCCAATTCCCTGTAGCCCCTCAGGGATGGCAGAGAACTTCATCCGCTCGCGCAAGCCTGCCAGCAGCACAATGGCCATAGCCCAGCCGGTGCCGGAACCCAGGGCAAACACCACCGATTCGGTCATGTTGTAATCGCGGTTGGCCATGAAGATCACGCCGGCAAAGATGGCGCAGTTGACCGTCAGCAGCGGCAGGAAGATCCCCAGGGTCTGGTACAGGGCCGGCGCGTACTTATCCAGTACCATCTCCAGAATCTGCACCAGGGCGGCAATCACGCCGATGAAGGTGATCAGCTTCAGGTAGCTCAGATCCAGGTTGGGCAGGCCGGCCCAGGCCAGGGCGCCCGGTTTCAGAAAGTTAACGTAGATCAGCTGGTTTACCGGTACCGCCAGCGCCATAACCACGATGACTGCGACGCCAAGGCCAAAGGAGGTGGACACCTTCTTGGACACGGCCAGGAAGGTGCACATGCCCATAAAGAACGACAGCGCCATGTTGTCGATAAAGACCGCCTGCATAAACAGGCTAATGTAATGTTCCATGGAGATTCCTTAGCCTTTTTTGCGCTGAATGACGTGGATGGCCCAGATCATCAGTCCGATCAGGAAGAAGGCGCTGGGGGGCATCTTGAACATCTCGTTGGCCAGGTACAGGCCACCGTTTTCGGCGGTGGTGATCACCTCGTAGCCGAACAGGGTGCCGCTGCCCAGCAGTTCGCGGACAAAGCCGACGCCGATCAGGATCACGCCGTACCCCATGGAGTTACCCAGGGCGTCCACCACTGACATCAGTGGGCCGTGTTTCATGGCGAAGGCTTCCGCCCGCCCCATGACGATGCAGTTGGTGATGATCAGACCAACAAACACCGACAGTTTCTGCGACAGTTCATAGGCCACATCCTGCATCACCATGTCGACCACAATCACCAGCGAGGCGATGACGGTCATCTGGGCGATGATGCGCACGCTGTTGGGGATCATCTTGCGGATCAGCGAGATAATCAGGTTGGAGAACACCAGTACAAAGGTTACCGCCAGGGTCATGACCACGGCGGTTTCCATGGAGTTACTGACCGCCAGGGCGGAGCACACCCCCAGCACCTGCATGGCGACCGGGTTGTTGGCAAAAATCGGGGTTGTCAGAACCTGTTTGGTTGCGTTACTCACCTCAGGCCTCCTTGTTCAGGGTGTTCAGGAAGGTCTGGTAGCCTTCGGGGCCGAACCAGAAGCGCACGGCTTTTTGCAAACCGCGTCCGGTTTTGGTGGCGCCACTGACGCCATCGATGCCGTGGCTGTCGCCGGCTTTGGCGCCGCCTTTGACCACTGCCAGTACCGGCTTGCCGCTGTCGTCGAAGATCTGCTTGTCGTGCCAGCCCTTCAGCCACTGCGGATCCTTGAGGAAATCGGTCAGGCCGGGGGTTTCGCCATGCTCGGAGATCACCAGCCCTTCGATGGTGTTGAGATCGGGCTGAATCGCCACAAAGCCATACACCACAGACCACAGCCCTTTGCCGTGAATCGGCATTACCACGCTGGTCAACTGGCCGTTATCGTCGACGACTTTAAATACTCGGGCCTGATTGGCGCGGCGCTTGATGCGGGCCAGATCTTTTTTGGGTTTGATCGAGGTATCCGGGTTGATGGCTGCCATGCGGTCATCGAAGTCGAGAATCTCTTTTTCGCTCAGGTCGGCGGCCTTGCCGCTGTCCAGGTTCACCAGCACCGGGGTGACGTGCTTGTCGAACATCTCTTCGACGTCGCCCTCAATGTTGGCGGCCACCAGTACGTAGCGCTTCAGCTCACTGCGTTTTTTGACCAGCTTGCGCTCTTTCAGGACTTCGGCGGTGCCGGTAATCATAAAGGAACACAGCAGGCACAACACCACACTGAAGGTCATGGTGCCGAGCACAGAATCTTTATTAAAGGCCATTGCGTGCCTGCCTCCGTTTGATGTTGGCTCGCGCCACCAGGTAATCGAAAATCGGTGCCCACAGGTTGCTGAACAGGATCGCCAGCATCATGCCTTCGGCCATCTTGGGGTTGATGACCCGAATCAATACCGCCATCACCCCGATCAGTACACCGTAGGCCCAGCGGCCTTTACGGGTGTAGGTGCTGGTGACCGGGTCGGTGGCCATAAACAGCATGCCGATGGCAAAACCACCGCTAACCAGGTGCCAGGTCCACGGCATGGCGAACATGGGGTTGGTGGTGGAGCCAATCAGGTTGAACAGGGTGGCGGTAGCGACCATGCCGATGAACACCCCGCCGACAATGCGCCAGGAGGCCAGGCTCGACAGCATCAACAGGCTGCCGCCAATCAGCAGGGCCAGGGTGCTGGTTTCACCGACGGCGCCAGGGGTGAAGCCGAGGAAGGCATCCCACCAGGCGGCGTCACTGAAAGCCTGATACCAGGGGTAGTCGGCAAAGGGGACTTTGCCCGCTGCCGCCTGGGCCAGAGTGGTGGCGCCGCTGAAGCCATCCACGGCCACCAGTTGACCGCTGGCACCAAAGACAGTGGGGTAGGCGAAGTACAGGAACGCCAGGCCGGCCAGAGTGGGGTTGAGGAAGTTGCAGCCCATGCCACCAAACACCTCTTTGGCCATCACCACACCAAAGCTGATGCCCATGGCGACCATCCACAACGGGGTGGAGATTGGCACCACCAGGGCGAACAGCATGGAGGTGACGAAGAAGCCTTCGTGCAGCTCCTGGTTCCGAACCCGGGCAAACACCACTTCCCAGAACAGGTTAACCAGAAGTGCAGTGGCGTAGATAGGCAGGTAGAAGCTGGCGCCGTAGCCAAACAGTGCCACGGCGGAGCTGTTCTGGCCGAGGGGGCCGAACAGGGCGTTAAACACGCCCAGTTGCCAGGCATCGGCGGCGGTCGCACCGGCTTGCAGCGCCAGTTGAGCCTGCAGCCCCTGGTTGTACATGCCAAACAGCATCGCTGGCATCAGGCACAGCATCACCACGTGCATGGTGCGTTTTACGTCGATGCCATCGCGAACGTGCACCTTACCCGACGTCGGCCGGGCATAGGTGATGAACAGCGAGCGCAGGTAATCCTTCATGGAGTTACCGTGGGCGTAGTAGGCGTCCTGGCCACGTTGGTTGTGATCAGTCATTACCCTTCCTTCTCAATAATGTCCAGGCAGGTGCGCAGCTCTTTGCCGAAGTCGTATTTACTCGGGCAGATAAAGGTGCACAGGGCCAAATCTTCTTCGTCCAGCTCCAATGCCCCCAGGGCCTGGGCTTCGTCGGTGTCCTGACAGATCAGGTCACGCAGCAGCAGGGTCGGCAGAATGTCCAGCGGCATCACCTTTTCGAACTGGCCATAGGCCACGATGGCGCGCTTGGAGCCGCCGGAGTGGGTGGTCAGGTCGAATTTCTTGTTGCGGGTGAACAGCGAGGTAACCGCCCGGGCGATGGAGAACCGCTGACGGCTGGGACGGGCCCAGGGCATTAATTGGCGCTGAGTGTCCTCGGTCAGGGCGGAAATCTGGTTATGGTAACGCCCCAGAAAATCCCGTGGGCCGGCGGCGGTGTGGCCAGACAGCAGTGAGCCGGACACCACTCGGGAGAATCCCGGCTTCAATTCCTGCTGCAGCAGTGGCGTTAACTCTGACCCCTGAGGTACTCGAACCAGTCGCGGCTGGGCAACGCTGGGTCCGGCCAGGGAAACCACTCGGTCGGTGTACAGCTCACCGGTGGTGAACAGCTTGCCGACGGCAATGACGTCCTGGTAGCCGATGTGCCACACCTGGCGCTCCAGGCTCACCGGAAGGATATGGTGAATGTGGGTGCCCACCAGCCCGGCCGGGTGGACGCCACCGAAACGATGGCTCTCGACCCGAGGCAGGTCGTGCCCAGGCAGGCTGCCTTGATCGTCATGGCATAGATGAACGCTGTGGTCGGTGAGTGCCGTCAGTACCGCCAGGCCATCGGCAAAGGCGCGTGCCTGTTCGTCGATGATGATTCGGGGATCCGCCGCCAGAGGGTTGGTGTCCATGGCGGTGACAAAGATGCCCGCCGGGGCACTGCCCGGCTGCGGAGCCCGGGAAAACGGACGCGTGCGAAGGGCGGTCCACAGGCCACTGCGAATCAGGTTGGATTGTGCCTGGGTGCGGGACAGTGAGGTCAGGTCGTCGTAGGCATCGAACTGCATCGCCTCTTCGCCTTCGATGCGAATCACCACTGACTGCAGCACCCGGCGGGCCCCCCGGTGGATGGCGGTCACCACGCCACTGGCGGGCGCAGTGTAGATCACCCCTTTGTTCTTTTTGTCTTCGAACAAAGGCTGGCCCTTCTTCACCACGTCACCCACCTCCACCATCATGGTGGGTTTGAGCCCGGCGTACTCTTCGCCAAGCAGGGCTACGTGGGATGGGCTCAGGCTGGATTCAATGAGTTGCCGGGGCTGGCCGGCAATGGGCACATCTAGGCCCTTCGTTATTGTTTTTACCTGGTCTGAGGAACTCGCCATCGCAAACATCAACCGTTAGAAATAGGACGAAAAATGATAAATCACACTTGAACAGACTTCCGATAGAGATGTCACATTTTGGCACTCAAATTGAAAGTTTTTACTTGTAAAGTTACAAGATTAGTGTGGCCGGCTTATCCAATTTGTTAAGGAATAAGCGTTTTTACCCTTCTTAATCATAGGTTTGTGTGATGGTGGCGACATTTGGCGGGCTTTTTGTGCTCGACAACCGGATTTTAAAGATGATCAAGCAACAACATTTCGCGTTTTTCGCGGTCTGACCAGTCGTCTCGAGAACCCGCTGTCACATCGCTGAAGGGGTGGTGGGAAATTGCTCGAATGGCGCAATTTTTCGGCGCCGATTCTGATGGGGAAAATCGGCAAAAAAAAGCGGCGCTTGTGCGCCGCTTTTTGAATCCGGGTTTTCGGTTAGCCGTTGCGGGCTGCCATGGCCCGGGTCAGCACCGCCAGGGTGGTGCCGTTGTGCAACAGCGCACTGGCTGCCGGATTGAGCCAGCCCATGGCGGCGGCCAGCATGATGCCGCTGTTGACCACTTCGGTCAGGCGAATGTTGCTGTTGATCAGCGTCATCGCCTCCTGTGCCAGTTGCCGGGCCTGGGCGATGCCCAACAGGTTGTCCTGCAACAGCACCACGTCAGCCGCCAGATGGGCCAGGTCGGTACCGGTGGCCATGGCCAGGCCGACGTCCGCTTGAGACAAGGCCGGGGCGTCGTTGACGCCATCGCCGACAAACAGCACCTTGTGCCCCTGCTGTTGCAGCTTGTCCACCACTTCGGCTTTGCTGTCCGGAGTCGCTTCGGCGAAGTACAGGTCGAAACCCAGTTCCTCGGTCAACTGACGCGCCTTGGAGGCGGTGTCACCGGTGAGCAGCACCAGGTTGCGAATGCCACTGTCGCGAAGTTGTTGCAGCGTTTGCTGCACCTCCTGGCGCAGGGTATCCCGCAGACCGATCACCCCGATGGGCTGATGTTCATTGGCCATGAACAGCAGATGCTTCCCTTCCGACTCCAACTGGCCGATGGTTTGCTCCAGGCTGCTGAAGTCGACCCCTTCATGGGCTTCCAGGTAGTGGCGGCTGCCAATCACCAGCGGATGATCATTGATGGAGCTTTTCAGTCCATGGGCGATGACGTAATCCACTTCGCCGTGCTCGATATGGGGCAGGGCGTGGTGCTTGGCGGCGTTGACGATGGCCTGGGCCAGCGGGTGATTGCAGTGCTCCTCCACCGAGGCGGCCATGGCCAGCAACTCCTTGGCGTTCTCCTGCTCTCGCAGGCAGATCACGTCGGTCACTTCCAGATCGCCATAGGTCAGGGTACCGGTCTTATCGAACACACAGGTGTCGACCTGAGCCAGGTTTTCCATGGCACGGCCGCCTTTAAGCAGTAGACCCTGCTTGGCGGCACGGTACATCATCGACTTGAAGGTGACCGGTGTGGACAGCTTCAGGGCGCAGGAGTAGTCCACCAGGAATACCGACGCCAGTCGCTCCAGATCCCGGGTCATGGCGAAGACTGCGGTACCGATGGCCAGGGTGATTTTCACCCGTCGTTCGGCCATCTCCTGAGTCGCCAGCTGGGTTTGGCTCTTTTCGCCCAGAGACTGGGCGATGATGGCGGCGATCTGGGCGGTGGTGGTTTCACTGCCGACCTTGTCGATGCGCATCCTGACCTTACCGTCGTGGATGGCGGTGCCGGAATAGAGGTAGGCGCCGTCTTCCCGGCGCACCGGGACCGATTCACCGGTCAGGCTGGCCTGGTTCACCAGGGCCGTGCCGTCGACAATGTGACCGTCGGCGGGCACCATGTCACCCGGTCCCAGCAACACTTCGTCGCTGAGCACCAGTGCCTCGGAACTGATCTGTTGCTCCTGGCCGTCACGGACTACCCATACGGTGCTGTGCTTCGGCTGCATCAGTTCCGCCAGCAGGTTATCGCTGTTGCGACTGGTCTCCTGCTCCATGTACTCACCGGTGGACAGCAGGGTCTGGGTCAGCATGGCGGTCTTGTAATCGCCGCGCCAGGCCGACAGGCCAATGGCGATGGCATCCAGCACCTCCACGCCCAGCTTCTTGTCCTTGAGCTGCTCGACCCCTTCGTTCAGGGTCGGTGCGATCAGGGTCAGGGTGGAGGCGGCGGCGTAGCCTTTGGGAATGAAGCAGGCGGCCAGCAGACCCAGGGTATTGAGCGCAATGTCACCCCGGGTAAACTGGTGCTCACTGTCGCCCTGAACCGCCTGTTGCCAGTCCAGTTGCTGCAGCCGTTCGCTGATTTGCTGGTATTGAATCAGGTCGGCGTCGTAGCTCACAACCAGTGACTGGGCCGCTTCGTTGACCCGAACCGATTGTACGCCTTGCACCGACAGCAGTCCCAGTCGCAGCCACTCCGACAGACCCTCTAAGGGCTGGGCAGCCCCGAGCCTGAAGCGAACGCGTCCGGGAATGTGGTGTTTGACCACAACGTGAGTCATCAGTCTTCCTTATGCAGGTTGCGGTAGTACTCCAGTTCGGCCTGGGTGTCTTCCAGGCGCTCCTTGAGCTCTTCCACTTCACCACGAACCGTTGACCACACCTTGGTGCCGGTGTTGGCAACGCCTTGCTGCACTTTCTTGTTGGACAGCAGGTAGGCCACGGCCGCGCCGGCGACCAACCCGGTCAGCAGGTGGGTGCGGGAGTTCTGGCTCTGGTAAGGCGCAGGCTGAGACTGCACAGGCTGCTGAGCGTAAGGGTAGTAATAGGGATTAGGAGTCTTGTTCATTGCGATTTTCCATTAATTCGTCAATAAGGTAGAGGCTGGCGGCACCGGCGCACAGCACGGTGGCCAGAGACAACACCGGCCTGCCGGCCATCTGTCCGGCCACGGCGGTGGCCACGCCACCGGCCAGACCGGCTTTGGCCGCGTCCTTGAGCACCTTGGTGGTCATGTCGTTCACTGCCAGTTCGCCATTTTGGTACTGAGACCACTGTGATACCGCCGATGCCGTGCCTCCCAGCAAGGCGCTGGCGATCATGGTGCGGCTGGCCGGGCTCAGTTGGTTGGAGCCATTACTCATTACCGGCGTCCGCTTCGGCTACCGGGGCCTCGGCCTGTGGCGCGGCGGCTTGCGGTGCCTTGGCGGCCTCGGGTTGACGATGACGCTCTACGGATTCTTTGAACCCGGCCTTACCGGCGGCGAAAGTATCCTTAAACACATCGCTGGTCATGGAGACGTTGTCGCTGACGCTGGAGGCGGTTTGAGTGGCGGTCTGTTTGACTTTATCGGTACCGGTTTTCAGCATGTCGCCGGCGCCGCTGACCAGGTTCATCAGGTTGCCACGGACGTTGTCGTTACTGAGGATCAGTGCCGCTGCCGCGCCGATCATCGCCCCTTTCCAGAACTCTTTGTCGTCCACACCCAGCTTGTGCATCAGGTCTTTGAAAATACCGGCTTGTTCGCCCATCAGTCCTTCCAGCATCTGCTGACCTTGAGCCATCAGTGGGTCAAAGCCGGAGTCTTGCTGCTGGCCCTGGTGCGGCGGTTGAGCGTAGTGGGGGTGATGGCCGTGGGGCACCTGCTGCTGATGCATCTGTTGGTGCATCTGCTGCATTTGAGGTGGCATCTGCTGCTGCATGTGTGGGTACATTGGCTGATGCATGTGCGGCGGATAGGGGTACATCGCCGGGTGTTGATAATGGGGGTGCATATGGGGGTAACCGTAAGGAGGGTACGCCATGTTTTGCTCGTCCTTGTTACTCATTGTGATTGACTCCGGCTTGATAAATTGGGGTTAAGGTGGTGATCAGTGTGGTGCAGGCATTACTGGCCTGCTGCTCGCATGGGCTAAACAGCTGATCCAGCAGATCAGGGCAAATTACGCCGTGATCGTATTCCAGGATCAGGCTGTTGCTGCTGGTGTTCAGTTGGTAGCGTTTCAATGGCGGAAACTGGGTGGCCTGCTCCATCGCTTTTTCGGCTTTAAATCGCGCCATCTGGGTGATCAGCGTGGAGTTGAACTTCAGTCTTATGCGCCCGGGGATGTGGTGGGCGACGTGCACCCACTGTCTCAGTTTTAAGACTTCTGAAGTCCATTCGGTCATAAATATCAATCAACTAGTGGCAGGAAGAATAAAGCGGATTCTCACACGAAAAAGCATCCAAAAACCTGTCCTGGATCAAAGAATTTCCGTTGTTTTCCTGTAAGAAACAAGCTAGTATAAATGGTAATCAATCTCATTCAGGATGTTGTTATGAGTACCTACATTCACAAGACCGAGCGTCGCCTGCGGGTTCGATCCGAGTTCATTCTCAATCACCCTGAGCAAGTGGCTGAGCTGATTGAGCAACTTAAAGAGATTGACGCGGTACTGAGTGTAACCCATAAGCGTTACGCTGGCTCGGTGGCGATTGTGTTTGATCATAATGAGATCGATGCCGATTCATTACTGGAGACCGTTGAGAGCCATGGCTGGTTACGCAGCCAGCAGCGCAGCGCCTTTGTCGAAAATGCGGTGAAAAACGGTTCTAAGACCCTGGTGAAAGGGGTGGCAATGATGGCGCTGAAGCGAGCCATCGGTCCCACCATGGTCCGTGCGTTGGCGTTTGCCTGATTGTCACTCTTCCTGCGACCTTCAGTGTCGCATCGTTGTGCCCTCGGGGCGTAAAGGTCGTTCTTGTTCCTATTGACGGGCAGTAGACTGGCGCTGCCTATGCCTTTTTCTCACCGCTATTTTCCGATTATAGGGCGAATTTTTTACGGGCGCAGTTGCAGATGCCGCCCATCTTGGCTGGACAGCGCTTGCAGGGAGGGGATTTCAGTGGCAGGCGGGCCAGGGACAGGTTGTTGGTGACGGCTCTGGATTGAGGCGCCTGGGCGGTTGAGTTCATCGGTCGAAAGGTGAGGTTGCCGCCCTCATTAAACCACGACAACAGCGGATTTAGCGGGCCCATCAATTCCCGGGCGGCAGACAGACCGGCATCCTGGGTGATGGACAGCAGTTCACTGCGCACCTGGGGCGACGGGCCCGGCAAGATGCGAGTTGGCTTGGCTGTGGCAGTGCGGCCGGCTTTGGCCAACTTCTTCAACTTTTTCAGCGACGACGACATTTGCTTCCGCTAATAGTTATCATTTGCATCCATTATTGCGGTTTTTGGGCCGCATTTCCATTCTCTTTGGCCGTTGATCGGTACGAAATTTTCGATGCATTGAATCGGCAGTGTCGCAGTGGCAGCGATGGGTCATCGATTCTGTAGGCATTTTTCGTCTTGGGCGGGAGCGATTGCAGCGTTGTTGCTAGGGCAATCTTCCGTTCCGCACCTTCGTTTTTAGCTCACAGCGCTGACTGTCAGTGCCCCGCCCCCTGGCAGAGGGGCTGTGTCTCTTTCCTACCTTTGAAGTCGCCATCGCATGTAACTGGTTGTAACTACTGCCTTTAACCGCCAGGTGCCACATTTATTTCGGTGGTCGTGAGACACTGCCCTGAGGCTTGAGCTCGGTGCTTTCGGTATCGATTGAATTGGATTCGGGTTGGGTTTGGCCGCGGTCTGCGCCTGGGCTGTCATCAGCCATCGCTGGCACTCAGGTAAGTTTCGTCTTTGAATGCCCGGCGCTGTGCGCCAAGGGTGTCGGCAGAACGGTTTCTGCCGCTAACAACCACAAGGACAGGATTTATGTTTAGGACGAACGCACTGGCCCTGGCTCTGGCGGGGCTCAGCCTCGGCGCTCAGGCAACCGGGCTGCCCGACGGCGGCGACGTCGACAGCGGCTTTTATGAAGATCAGGCTGGTTTTCAGCAACTGGCCGAAGGCGTCGAACAGGGCTGGGGCTGGTCGGGCCCGGCCTCCAAGGCCGGCTTGTACAGCCTCGACAGTGATACTCGTGATGAACCCGAGCCGGACCCGGATCCGCTGCCGCCCAGCGAGCCGCGAAAGCTCTATGTGGCTCAGACCGATAGCTCGGATCTGGTGACGTTAAGCTGGGGAGCGTCCAACAGCGTTGGCATTGGTGACGGCTTTAGCTACAAAGTCTATAAGCAGTCCAAAGGCTACGGGCGCCAACTGATTGCCACCCGCAGCCAGGCGGGCAGTGTTAGCCATAATCTGGGCGCTGCCTCGGTGCAGCGACTGGCGGCGGCCGAAGACACCAGCACCAGCACCGATACCGGCACCAGTGACCCGGGGCCGAATGGCGACACTCCGGTGCGGTTTATTGTGGAAGCCTGTAACAGCGCCGGTTGCTCTAGGGATCAGATCAGCCCCTATTACGTGGTCAACCCCAGCGTCAGTGGCAGTACTCAGACGCTGCCGGCAGTGGCGCTGAGCCGACAATTGCTTGCCAGCGCCTCGATAGCGGCCAGGCAAACGCGACTGAAGAGCGCCAACGGTACCGGTTACAGCGGCGGTGAGCTGGCGCTGGCCCGAGGTATGTTGGGGCGGGGCATTGATGCCCTCAAGGGCGAGCCCATTGTCAGCAGCAACTGCTGGGTGGCTCAGGGGGACGCTCGGGTTAACGGCTACCCGCTGCGCATCAATGAGCAGAACTTCAGTTTCACCCAGGTGGATACCTACGAGAAGCTGCAGCGCAGCCTGGGACTGGAGAAGTCCGGTGGCCTGGGGCTGAAATTCGGCGGCTTTAGCTTTGGTTCCTCAGGCCGTAAAGCCCTGTATTCGGAAACCGAGAAGGTTACCGAAACCTCGGTGATTGTGGCTCGCTTTACCGATCATCAGAATCAATTCAGCGCCGAGCCAGCCCAGGTGATGGGCATGGCCAGCCACAATGTGCAGCAGCTGGTGGATGGCCGCAAGCTGGAGTTCCGCAAAGGCTGCGGTGACCGTTACATCGACTCCATTACCACTGGGCGGGAGCTGCTGGCGACCATTCGCATCGTCAATCAAAGCGAGACCTACAGCGAAACCAAGACCACCACCGCCGGCCTCAAAGCCAAGCTCAGCGCCTATGGCGCCGACGGCAACTTTGACACCAGCGAGCGCACCAGTATCAACAACGAGTACAAGAAGTACAGCTTCGAAGTGCTGGTGACTCAGCTCGGGGGCAGTGACAGCAGCAACATCTTGCGCCTCAAGCACCCCAACGCCTTGATGGACGTTTTGCAGCGCTTTTCCGAGTCGGACAACAACGATTTGGTGGTGGTGAAGAGTACCGACCGGGAATACCCGATTCCGGCGCCCATTAGCGGTGACAGCCATTACGACGTATTCGCCAATTATCCCGTCTACCGCGACAAGTTGGCCACCTGGAGTCGCCTGGATGCTCAGGTTCGCGAACGCTGCTGGATGCTGGACAACCAGACCGTGGGCGACGAACCGGCGCTGATGACCGCCGATGCCCTGGGAGAGCAGTTCTATTACAACAACCAGACCCAGTCTGGCATGTGCGATGCCGGTAAGGCGCTGGTGGTGATGAACAGCAGCTACTGCGCCGAGCAGAGCGAGTGGGGCAAGTGCCAACTGCCCAACGACTCGGCCTGCATCGATGGCATCAATGGCGGCCAGTGCATGGATCGCCTCGAACACATCACTTACAAGGGCCCCAGGTACAAGAGTGTGCGCCTGGACGTGTCCCGGGGCGGCTGTGCCATCGGCCCGTGCAAACGCAGTCGCAGTGCTCAGATCTGCTTTAGCAATGACACGGTAATACCGGATTTCTCCCGCAATGAGGTGATCACCGACAGCTACCCCACCAAGCCGGTTGCCGGCATGGTGGTGGAGGTGGATCGCGCCTGGAATGTGAATTACGTGCGCAACTCGGTGGGTCGCAACAGCGCCGGCCATTACTGCCTGAACAGCGATGCCCAGGTGTATGGCAAGGGCGGTTGGGGCTCCGGCGGTCGCTACGAGTCTTTCAATCAGATGTTCGGATTTGAGAGTCGGCTGGTGGGCTACTCACTGTGATTGGATAACCACTTTACGGGGTCGCCACCACGGCCCCGTTTTAGCACCCTGAGACACTATGTACCTAACCAAGATTTGGCCGGCAACCCACGCTGAGTATCAGTGCTTCATTCCGCCGGGATTGAGTGAACAACGAATTCCGTTTCAACAGGCGCCCCGGGCGCCGACGTTTGCCAAAGCGCCGTTACCGGTGGCGTTCGATTACAGCCGTTTTCTGGCCCGTTACCTGGGCGGCGGCGTGTGCCTGAAGCAGGGGCGCACCGTGTCCCGACGCCGATTGGGGTTGATTGCCGCCGGGCTGGCCACCGCCGATCCGCTGGCGGAATCGGTGCATGAGCAGGCCGAGGCTTACCTTCGTGGCATCGAGTTATTACAGGGGCAACCGTTCTCTCAAGCCTTGCTGTGTCAGCTGCACCATACGCTGGATCCCCATCACCCACGTTCCGGCCGCATTCGTGAGGTGCAAAACTGGATTGGTGGCCATTCACCGGACAGTGCCAACTGGGTGCCACCGTCGCCAGAAACTCTACATCGGTTGGTGGGGGACTGGTGCCAGTACGTGCGAGAGGTGTCGCTCTGGAACATCGGTCAGGCCATCGCCTGCACCACACAGTTTATCTGCCTGCACCCGTTTAACGACGGCAACGGTCGAGTGAACCGGGTGCTGTGTGATCACCTGTTTCGGTTGTCGATGGCCAGTGAGGGGCGGTTTGTCAGCCCGATTTTGTATCGACTCAGCCAGCGTCATAAGGGCTATTTCGACACCACTACCGCTCTGGAAGACGGTCAGTGGCAAGGGGTATTTGCCTTCTGGCAGCGGGCGCTGGACTGGAGCGTGGCCATCAGTGCGCGTTTCGATGACTGTGTGCTGAGCGCGCACCGCCAGGTGCAACAGCAGTTGGCCATGCGCCTGCCCAGTGCCGATGCCGCCACCTTGATTGCTACCCTGTATCAGCAGCCGATTACCACTCACCAGCAACTGATGCGCCAGCAGCGCTGGCCCATCGAACGGGCCGATGGCACCTTGAAGGAGTTACTGAGCTATGGCCTGTTGACCGAACACCGCTTGCGTCACCCAAAGGGGCAGCGGGTGTTTGAGTGCCCGATGGTGCTGGCGGCGTGGATGGAGATGGATGCATTGTTGTTTCGCTGTGACGGCAGCCAGGATAGGGGGAATCAGACATAAAAAAAGCCCACCTTGCGGTGGGCTTTTTCAGATGTTTGGTGGAGTCGGGGTCGATTCAGCCCCGATACCTAACCCCCTATCCACACTGGCTTTTTAGTGCGTGGGTTGTGGCACAGTGATGAATAGGAGTCTATGTGATAAGCATCATCCTTTTACTGCCTATCATCATCGTTTTGGATTGCGGCATAGGCGGTATATTACGTACAGCACCAGTATGTAAGGGGATAGCCTGAGTAGAAGGGCCACATCACCATCCATTTTGTTAGTACCTATAGATGAAGTTAGTTTTCGTCGGAGTCGAAAATCTCGCCTGCTTTTTCGTCTGCTCGTGTTTTAACATCATCGTCAATCGAATCAGCGATGGCATACAGAGCCGCTCCGAGTACACCAGCATCGTCGGTGAAACCGAGCATAGGGGTGAGATCTGGAATGGCATCTATTGGGGCCACCAAGTAAACGAGGGCCCCGTAAATAACGGCCTTATGCTTGGAAGTGCAGCTTTTGCTGTCTAGAGCGAAGTAGAGGCGAAAGGCACTCTCTAACGCTTCACGGCCTATTGCCTTAAAGTGCTTCTTGCATGTGTCCAAGAAGTCGCTCTCATGATAATCACTGGCATTTATCTGGCTAGTGTCGAATGCCCCCGATGCTTTGTCATTGCTCATCAGCTTGTTCCTTATTAATAGTGGGGAGTTACTCCCCCGTATTACTTTTGAGTGCACGATACACACTACTTATACCGATATTTAATTGCTTTTATATCTTACTATTCAGTTGTTTAACAACTTTTTATGGTGCAGGACATTGGTTCTTTTCAACACCCGAAGTAAGCGGCCTTATCGGGTTCTGAAGTCCACTCTGATGACGTTTCCGCCGGATTCCGTCTCTATTATTGGAGCTTTTTTGACAACAGGGTTCTGAGCCCACGGTATTCCTGAATTCGATACTGTGATAGCAGTGCCGCAATGGGCATGAAAGCAGTCGGTCATGGTACCAAATCCAATATTAGTGCTTCTGGGGTTGAACTCAATACCAGTGCCCTCGATGACTAAATTGACTTCTACTGCGGTAATTGGATAGCTGAAGGCTGATTGTTCTCTAAGGGGGTGGCTGTTGTATCGCTTGTCGGCATGAGCCTGAGATAGCAACTCTATAAATCTCACATGAAGGTAATCCCCGTTGGGGTAGCGAACTTCTAATTCCTTACCTTGTGGGGGGCTCCTCAGATCTGATGGTTTCCCAATGTTTTCCCATGAGTTTCGGTCAATAACGAGGCGATCCTCTGCACAGAGACTTAACATGTTTACGCTTAGGCGGAGGTAACCATCGGTGTCACGCTTTAACGAAATGACTTCAACGCCATCCATTTCAAGTATTACAGGCGTTTCGTAGTAGAACGAGCCACCTACTACGGCCAGCATCTCATGCCTCAACCAGTCAAGATTACCTCGAACGTGTGCAGCATTCGCCTTATCCTGTTTCAACTCGTGAAGCTGTTCGATTGTGTAGGCATCACCATCGGCTTTTTTATGGTGTTGAGCACAAAGAGCAATCATCCCCTTCGGATCGTTGTGGGGAGCGATATGAACAGGTGGATCAAAGTGATGGTACTCAAGGTATGGATTTCCGCACCCCTTTACTGGGCACCCGAACCCAACTTCTTCACGAAGGGTCTGCTTCACCTTTTCAGGGATTGAGGTTCTTCGTTTACTCACACGCCTGCTCTCCTGATTTCAAAATTGTTGCTCCCCATATCTACGATTAGAGAAAGAAAGGGCGAAGCCCTTTGATATGGTTACCTTTTGGTTGAACGGTACACCGTACTCAGGCTTATTCCAAGTGATTGAGCTATCTGACTTTTGTTCAACCCTTGTGCTTGAAGTTTTGCAACCTCCTTCGTGAGCGATTTCACCTTGTTGGGTCTTCCGAACTTAGTGCCCTTACCCTTTGCAGACTCAATGCCGCCTGCGATCCGCTCCTTCATCAACTCCCGCTCAAAGGCGGCAACGGCTCCAATCATAGTCAGCATCAGCTTGCCAGTGGGGGGGTATCAATGCCCAGATTGAGGATCTTCAAGGCGACGCCCTTGTTAGTGAGGTAGTCGCTGATCTCAAGCAGATGCTTGGTGTTTCGGGCAAGGCGGTCGAGTTTGGTTACGACTACGGTGTCGCCTTCTCGGACATAGTCGAGCATGGCGTCAAGCTGGGGGCGGTGTTGTCGGGCTCCGGAAATCTTTTCCCGGTACACCTTGTCACAGCCTGAAAGTTCTTGCAGTTGGGCATCGAGGTTCTGGCTCTGGGTGCTGACGCGGTAGTATCCAGTGATTGCCATGTTGGCCTCCTAGTCAGTGTCAGATGGAGGAGGTTATGAGAAAACCTGCTCAGAAGTCGAAGCTAGGAGTTTATGGTATGTATTCAAGGGCATTAGATAGGCCGCTTTCGTGTACGCAGTCTGATGAAGAAATTGGGCTCGGAATGCGCAGTCTGGCTTCTAGGCCGACACTGTTGGTAATACTTGACACAACGGTCATGCACAGCAGGTGAGTTGGTGGTTAGTCTTGTTGAAGAAACTCGACGTAAAGCTGACAGAAAAGCACTTGATTTGGCGTATGAGCAGAGAGGTAAGCCTCAAGGCTTGATGCTTCATTCCTGATAAGCCATAAGAGCTGCCGGATCTGCCTGCAATGGCTCTAATGTTTCTACATCACTTAGAGAATTAGCTACCATTGGCTTAGTTCACTACCCGGAGTTAACTGACTACTATCGTGCCGACTTTATGGTTGTCCGTTGATGCCAGTCATAACAATGAGGCCCTTAAAAAAGTAAATTGATCCCTGTGTAACTTCAAGGAGAAGAAATTATGCAGATAGATGGTCATCACACTTTAACTTATGTCGTTTGTCGTTTAGCTGGGATGTCTCATCCTGAGGCACACCTCGTAGCTTACTCAGCAGAGTATGTCGATGAAGCGACTAATGGCGGAGCCATTGGATTTGATAACGGCGCTATGTACCACCGTATATCTTCAGCCCATAAGATGTTGGATTATCGCAATTCTTTGGAATTGGCAAATCACCAAGTCTGGATTCCGTTTCATTTCTTGCCAGGAAATGGAGGTATGGAGGCTGGAACAAATCCAGAAGGAAATTTTATCGACAAGTTAATTTGTCGGCCAGATAGTCCCCCGGCTAGAGATATGCTCAAGGGGGCAGTGAGTGACAAGAATAAACCTTATGCTCTGTTTAGATTAGGTATTGCGTTGCATGTTTATGCTGACACATTTGCTCACCAAGGGTTTGCTGGGGTCATTCATAAAGTCAACGAAGTTTCAGATATTGAGATTATTCAACCCCAAAAGGATGAAAGTCTGTTTGACAAAATTAGTAGCTACTTTGTCAATGAAACCTCTCCTTTGGGCCATGGGGCGTCTCTATCTTACCCGGACAGGCCTTACCTGAAATGGAACTACATTGATGGTCTCGGTCATACTGTTAGTCGGGATAATCATCAAATCTTCTGCGATGCTGCAGACGCGATGTGCCGAGCTATTCAATGCTACTTGGAGGGTGACGTTTCAATGAGTCTAGAAGCTCAATCAGGGTTGCCAGAAGCGGATAGTAATCTCATCAGTGACCTGCTTTTAGAGTTCGATATGGACGATGGCGAGGAACGTCATGAGAAGTGGCTCGAGGTAATTGCACAGGGCGCGTTTTCTTTTGGTAGTGAAAATATCGAGTTCATACCTAAAGGAATTGGGTCCTGGAAACATGAGGCGATTGGTCAAGAGAAGAGCCAGGATGATGAAGATGAGAAGTTTGAGTACAAGCCAGCTTTTCTTCAGTCGAACTGGAAGTTATTCCACGATGCCTTGCAAGCACATCGCTTCGATGTGCTTCATAATATCCTACCTAAGTACGGAATATGTGCTGCGTAGGACAGAGTGCTGAATTATAAGCATAAAAAAAGCCCACCTTGCGGTGGGCTTTTTCAGATGTTTGGTGGAGTCGGGGGGAGTTGAACCCCCGTCCGAAAAACCTACATCCTCGGTACTACATGCTTAGCCGACTCTTTTAGTTAACCCTTCGCAGCGCCGAGCGGCAGGCTTTGCTAGGGCGATCCAGATTAGTTTTAACGCTTTGTCTACTGGAGAAGACGCCACGCGATCCTATATGGCTTGACTACCTGATTCCTCACCCAATAGGCGGGGGGTTGGAGGTAGGCGATCTAACCGCTATTTAGGCGGCGATTGCGTAGTTTTCGTCGTTTGCGACTATTTAAATGCGGCTTTTTTACGAGGCCAACCGCACCTCGGCATGCACCTTGGGTTTCAAGAATCCCGTCGAATCCAAAATCGACCCCAGGAAACTGCAGTATACCACCGAAAGCGCGCTGGCTCCAAGCCCAGGCTGGGCAAGGTTTAAGCGGTTAGCGGTTGGAACCCTTCATGACCCGGGCTTTTTCACGGTCCCAGTCACGTTGTTTGGCGTCATCACGCTTGTCGTGCTGCTTCTTACCGAAGCCCAGACCAAACTCCAGCTTCACCCAGGCCTTCTTCCAGTACATGGCGGTCGGGATCATGCTGTAGCCTTTACGTTCCACCAGACCCATGAGGCGATCCAGTTCCCGGCGCTTGAGCAACAGCTTGCGCAGGCGCAGTGGATCCGCCACCACGTGGGTGGATGCGGTGTTCAGCGGCGTGATGGTGCAGGCGTGAAGGTAAGCCTCGCCATCTTTAATTTGAATGAAGCCTTCGGTCAGGTTTACCTTGCCCATCCGAAGGGACTTAACTTCCCATCCCTGCAGGGACAGACCCGCCTCAATCTTCTCCTCAATGTGGTACTCGTGTCGCGCCTTTTTGTTCAGGGCGATGGTTGAGGAGGTGGGCTTGGATTTCTTTGAATTTTTCTTAGCCATAGGCGCACCATTATACCCGTCTTAGACAGATTTGGTATGACCTTAGACGTTGGATTGGTACAATGGCGGCAGATTATTGATGGGAGATTGAGTGAATGCCGCAGATAAACCGCAGCGCACTGGTTCGATTCAGTGCGCAGCAGATGTACGACCTGGTCAACGACGTGGCGTCTTACCCGCAGTTTCTTCCCGGTTGCGTGGGGGGCGAGGTACACAGCCACGAAGCCGAGCAGATGGTTGCCACGGTTGCGGTGAAAAAAGCGGGCATCGCTCAGAGCTTTACCACCATTAACAGCCTGACCCTGAATGAAAAGGTGTCGATGAAGTTAAAAGAGGGACCGTTCAGCAGTCTGCAGGGCGACTGGAGCTTTAAGGCGCTGACCGACAGCGCCTGCAAAGTGGAGTTGAGCCTGTCGTTTGAATTTGCCAATCCGGTGGCGCAGAAAGCCTTCGGTAAGATCTTTAACGACCTGGCTCAAAATATGGTGATGGCGTTTTCCGAACGTGCCAAGGAGGTTTACCGTGGCTGAAGGGTTTTCTGTGGATGTGGTGTACGCCTTGCCGGACGGGGCAACGGTGATTTCGGTGCAGGCGCATGCGGACAACAGCGCCGAGCAATTGGTGCGTGACAGTGGCATGCTGGCTCGTCATCCGGAAATCGACTTAACCAAGAACAAGCTTGGGGTGTTCAGCCGTCAGGTTAAGGCCGATTACCAGGTACAACCCGGTGAGCGCATCGAGATCTATCGGCCACTGATTGCCGATCCTAAAGAGGTGCGCAAACGTCGCGCCGAACAAGCGAAAGCTCCCAAGGCCAGCTAGGTTGGCTGCGATGGCATGAAAACAGGCTCCCTCGGGAGCCTGTTTGTGTTTGGGGCTCAGTCCAGTCCCAGGGCATCCACCGGGTTGGGGTGGCGAAACCGATAGCCGAGTTGACGCTTGACCTTATCGCAGTTCACCAGCCGGTAGGGGCGAGGATCGGCGATAAAGATTGGCGGTGCCAGTCCGGCCAGTTCGCAGGAGCGGCTGTACAGCTCGCGGCGACTGGGGTGCTCACAGGCACTGGCGTTAAACACCTCGCCCCAGGCGCCCTGTTCGACGATGGCGCTGATGATGCCGATGCAGTCATCGCGGTGAATCATGTTGACCGGATCGTCGGCCCCCCCGAGTTCGCGCCCGGAAAAGTAACGCCCCGGTTGGTATTCGCCGCCAATCAGGCCCGAGAACCGCACCACGGTAGTGCTGACGTGCTTAAGGGAGGTAAAGCAGGCCTCGATGTCCAGCCAGGGACAGTCGCTAAAGGGGGACTCAATCCGCTCTGCATCCGCCTCGGTGACTTCGCTGTTGTTTTGCGGGTACACCGAGGTGGCACTGATGAACACCAGCTTATCGATGGCCGACGCCTCGATGGCGGCCGCTAGGTGGGCCATCTGACGCAGGTAGAACTGAGGTTTACCATCCCCTTTGGAAGGGGGAATGGTGATCACCGCCACTCGGGCATTGAGCAGTGGGTGACCGTCCAGGTCGCTGCTTGGAGTCAGTTGCAGTTGATGCGGAGTGATGCCGGCCTGGCGCAGCAGGGGCAATTTTTCGCTGCGGGTGGTGCTGCCAAGCACCGGGTGGCCGAGATCGGCAAAATGTCGGGCCAGGGGCAGGCCGAGCCAGCCGCAGCCAATGATGGAGATGGGGGTCATGGGCGTGTCCAATTAATTGAGCATGAGAACCATTCTCATTAATTGGGCGGGGGATTGCAAAGACCGGGATCAAAAAAGCCGGCGATGCCGGCTTTTTCGTTAAGGCGTGGTGACCTCTGGGGTGGTCAGCGCCGAGTCGTTCAATGGCGTATTGAATTGCTCCGACAGGGTGTAGTCACCGGTAATCTGGGTTACCTTGTCGTCGCGGAAGCTGACCACAAGCTCTTTGCGGGTCAGTTCGTTGGTGCGGCCATTTTTGTATTGGTACACATAGTACCAGGTGTCATCGGCAAAGCTGTCGCGCAGTACCGGACGGCCAAGAATGAACTCAACCTGCTCCCGGGTCATTTCGATGCGCAGTTTTTCAACCTGATTGTCTTCGATGAAGTTGCCTTGCGGGATGTCAATCTTGTACACCATCCAGTCGAAAACCGAACATCCGCTGAGGGTTACTGCGGCCACTGCCGCCAGTAACAAGTGTTTGAACTGCTTCATGCTGTTTGTTTTTGTCCCCTAAACGTGAGCCCCGATGATACCCCAGCCTTGAAGTGGCACAAAGGGAAAATGTTACCAAACTGAGACTCGTAAAGGTCGCTATGGTTCCCCACCGCTCGTTGGTCGCCGGCAGACAGAGATAAAAAAGGCCGACAATGCCGGCCCTTGGGTTCACTCATGAGGAGGGAGTGGGATTACAGTGCACCTTTAAACAGGGCAGAAATCTCTTCGTGGGTGGCTTGCTTAGGGTTAGTCAGGCCACAGGCGTCGTTCAGGGCGTTGGTTGCCAGAGTCGGAATGTCTTCCTCTTTCACGCCCAGCTCGGTCAGGTTGGCTGGAATGCCGATGTCCTTGGACAGAGCGCGAATCGCTTCCAGAGCCGCTTCGGCGCCTTGCTCGTCGGTCATGCCGCTGATGTCGACACCCATAAACTGAGCCACTTTGGCCAGACGCTCTGGTACAACCTGAGCGTTGTATGCCTGTACGTGAGGCAGCAGGATGGCGTTACACACACCGTGTGGCAGGTCGTAGAATCCACCCAACTGGTGCGCCATGGCGTGCACGTAACCCAGGCTGGCGTTGTTGAAGGCCATGCCGGCCAGGAACTGGGCGTAGGCCATCTGATCACGGGCAGCGATGTCCTGACCGTTATTAACCGCATTACGCAGGTTGTCGGAAATCAGGGTAAAGGCTTTTTCCGCGCAGGCATCGGTGATGGGGTTGGCGGCGATGGACACGTAGGCTTCCACAGCGTGAGTCAGTGCATCCATACCGGTTGCCGCGGTCAGCGCCTTAGGCTTGTCCAGCATCAGCTCAGGATCGTTCACCGACAGCAGAGGAGTGGTGTTCTTGTCGACGATGGCCATCTTAATGTGACGCTCTTCATCAGTAATGATGCAGAAGCGAGTCATTTCTGAGGCGGTACCGGCGGTGGTGTTGATGGCTACCAGAGGCATCTGTGGCTTGGGAGACTTATCCACGCCTTCGTAGTCGGCAATGCTGCCACCGTTGGCGGCGACCAGGGCGATGCCCTTGGCACAGTCGTGTGGGGAACCGCCACCCAGGGAGATAACGAAATCACAGTCGTGCTCTTTCAGCAGCGCCAGACCGGCGTTAACGTTGCCCACGGTTGGGTTAGGTTGAGTACCGTCAAAAATCACGGTTTCCACCCCTTTGGCAGTCAACTTGGCGGTCACCTTGGCAACCAGGCCCACTTCAACCAGAACCTTATCGGTTACGACCAAAGCGCGTTTAAAACCCAGTGCGGCGATATCGTCGGCGGCGGAGTCTACCGCGCCGGTGCCCAGAGTGTTAACTGATGGGATGAAGAACTTTGCAACTGACATGGCCAGTCTCCTATCAAAGTGAAATAAAATCTCTATCTGGGGCCAAAATAACGCTAAATAGGTAGGCTTTGTGTGATATGGCACCTATTTTTGTGTGAAAATTACAGAAAATGGCGAGAATACTACTTATGTAAAAAAAGAAGCAAAATCGGCGACTTGAGTGGCAAAAATCAGAATAACGTGCGGAAATACCGCGATCTGGATCGCGGTTTCGGGGTGGGGTGTGATCGGGGTGAGTGCCCGATCAGCACGATGTTGCGCCGAGTGGCATTCAGGCCCGGGGTTGAGGTTCCATCAATAATTCGCGGGCATTGGCCAGCGTATTTTCGGTAATGCTGTCCCCACCCAGCAGGCGCGCCAATTCGTCGAGGCGATCGTCGTTCGACAGTGCCGCCATCTGAGTTTCGGTCACCTGGCCCTTAGTGGACTTACTGACAAACATGTGATTATGGCCGTTGCCCGCAACCTGAGGCAGGTGGGTGACGCAAAATACCTGAGTGGCGTCTCCCAGGGTGCGCAGCATTCGACCGACCACGGCGGCGGTGGGGCCGGAGATTCCCACGTCCACTTCGTCAAAGATCAGGGTCGGGGTTGAGACCTTCTTGGCGGTGATCACCTGAATCGCCAAGCTGATTCGTGACAGCTCACCACCGGAGGCCACTTTACCCAGAGGTTGCAGTGGTTGGCCCGGGTTGGTGGAGACCTGAAACTGAATGCGATCCCCACCGGCCGGAGACACACTGCCGTCGTCGAACTGAACCTCGATTTGGAATTTGGCGTGGGGCAGGGCCAGTTCACGCAAGTTGGCGGTCACCAACTTGTTCAGCTCTTTGGCGTAGCGTTGCCGGCTTTTACTCAGGCGCTGGGCCGCCTGCAGATAGGCGTCCATGGCCAGTTGCCGCTCTCCGTCGAGTTCATCCAGCCGCTGTTCGCTGGCGCTGAGGCTTTGCAGCTCTTCCGCCAGGGTCTGATGCAGCTGTGCCAGTTCGCCGGCCTTGACCTGATGTTTGCGGGCCAGAGTCATGGCTTTGGACAGGCGCTGCTCCAGTTCGTCAAAACGTTGCGGGTCCAGCTCCAGCGATTGATGGTAGTGGGCCAGTTCGTTGGCGCCCTCCTGCAACTGGATCAAGCCTTCGTGCAACAACGCCAGCCCCGGTTCCAGGGCCTTATCGTCACTGGCCAGGGTTTCCACCTCGGCAATGGCCTGCTGCAACAAGCTGACGGCACTGACCTCTTCGCCTTCGCTGAGCAGGTACACCGCCCGCTGGCTCTGTTCCATCAGCGTGGTGCAGTTGGCCAGGCGACGGTGCTCAGATTCGATGGCTTCGAACTCGCCGGGTTCGAGGGCAAACTCGTCCAGTTCCTGTACCTGGTATTCCAGCAACTGTTGGCGCGCCTGGCGCTGCTGCTGCTCCTGTTGCAGCCGAGCTAACTCGTTATCCAGGTGTTTCCAGCGCCGGTAGCCGTCGCTGCACTTATGCAGCAAGGCCTGATGGCCGGCGTATTGATCCAGCAGTGACAGCTGGGTGTGGCTCTGCAGCAGCCCCTGATGGGCGTGCTGGCCGTGGATGGTGATCAGCCGTTGTCCCAGGGCTTTGAGCTGCGCCAGAGGGACCGGTTGGCCATTGATCCAGGCTTTGGAGCGGCCTTCGCTGCTGATGCTACGGCGCAGAATGCACTCGTCGTTGTCATCGAGGTCGTTGTCTGCCAGCCAGCGGCGGGCCGCATCGATGCGCCGAACATCGAAGCAGGCGCTGATCTCGGTTTTGCCGGCGCCGGGGCGAACCATGGCCGCCTCGGCTCGCGCACCCAGACACAGGCCCAGGGCATCGATGGCGATGGATTTACCGGCACCGGTTTCCCCGGTAATGGTGGTCATGCCCTGGCGAAAATCCAGCTCCAGGAATTTAACGATGGCGAAATTGGAAACCGTAAGTTGAGTCAGCATCTCTCTGCCCTGTATGAATAGACATACTGTATGAAATAACAGTATATGTATTTTCCCTGTTCAGTAAAGCACCAATGGCAAAAAGTTGTACAGCGCCGTAACTCTTCCTATGTTTTCAAAGGGCCGCACTGGCGGTGACTGACGGGAGAGTCCGTATGATTGCGGTGGTGACAGGCAGTAACCGGGGGTTGGGTTGGCACGTGGCCCATCAGTTGGCCGATCAGGAGTTTCATGTGGTGGCCTGTGCCCGGCGGCATGAGGACGCCATGGCGGTGGCGGCGTCGATTCGAAGTCAGGGCGGTGAGGCCAGTCCGTTTGCCCTGGACGTTACCCGGCCACAGCAGGTGCAGGAGTTGGCGGCCTGGTTGACCGAGCTGTACGGAGGGGTCGAGGTGTTGGTCAATAACGCCGGCATTATGCTGGATCAGGGGCTGCCATTGCCGGCCATTACCTTGTCACAGTGGCAGCGGACTCTGGACACCAACCTGACCGGGGCGATGCTGATGTGCCAGATGATTTTGCCGCTGATGCGAGCCAGCCAATATGGCCGCATCGTCAATGTCTCCTCCGGTTACGGTTCGCTGGCGGAGATGGGGCAGCATCAGGCCGCCTACCGGGTGTCCAAGGCCGGTTTGAATGCCTTGACCCGGGTGGTGGCGGCAGAGACCGCCGATGACGGCATCAAGGTCAATGCCGTGTGTCCGGGCTGGGCCCGCACCGACATGGGCGGGCCTCAGGCCAGCCGGGATCCGGCGGACGCGGCCCGCTGGATCACCTGGGCGGCGACGCTGGACGATCATGGCCCCAGTGGCGCCTTCCTGCGTGATGGTCAGCCCATCGAGTTTTGAGCTTGAGGGATCAGAACAGTTTGCTGCCCCAGTCCAGTTTGCTGCGCAGCACTTCGAAGTAGTTATAGCCCTTGGGGTGGATCAGCCTGAGGGCGTAAGGGGACTTGCGAATGCGAATCTCATCGCCGGGCAGGCAGGCCAGAGTAACCTGGCTGTCGCAGCTGATCTCCAGCTCCGGTGAGCTGGAGCTGCAGGAGGCGCGCAGGGTAATCTCGCTGTCGCCGTCTACCACAATGGGGCGGCAGGAGAGGGTGTGGGGAAACATCGGCACCAGAATGTTGGCGTTGAGGTTCGGGGTCAGGATGGCGCCGCCCGCCGACAGCGAGTAGGCGGTGGACCCGGTGGGGGTGGCGACAATCATGCCGTCGGCGCGCTGGCTGTACATGAAACGACCGTCGATGTAGACCTCGAAATCGATCATGTGCGCCACCTTACCGGCGTGCAGAACCGCTTCGTTGACCGCCACATTGTGGCTCTTCTGTTCGCCGTGGCGATGGACTTCGGTGTGCAGCAGAAAGCGCTGCTCGGTCTCAAACTCGCCGCCAAGGACCTTGGTCAGGGTTTCTTTAAACTGGTCCGGGTCGACGTCGGTCAGAAACCCCAGGTTGCCGCGGTTGACCCCGAGTACCGCCACGTCATAGCGGGCCAGTACCCGTGCCGCCCCCAGCATGTTGCCGTCACCGCCGACCACGATGGCCAGATCGCAGCGCTCGCCAATCTCAGTCATCTCCACGGCTTCGGCCTTGTCGCAGCCCAGCTCTCTGGAGATGTCGGATTCGATCAGCACTTCATAGCCTTGCTTATTAAGCCAGTAAAACAGTTGCGCCAGAGTCTGGTTGGCGCCCTGGTGGCGAGGTTTGCCAATAAGGCCGATGGTTTTAAATGCTGTTTGCATGTTGGTCTCGTGTCGGATTGGGCGGTCAGGTGCGCCCCATGGACGGGTTACTCTACTTAGGTCAACGATATACGGGGATTGCCGGTTTGTCACCTCAGGACTGCTGAGGCCGCCGCTCAGGCACAGATTGTCCTTCGCGACCGGGATATTGCTCCGTTAGCCCTTGAAGTCACAAAATCAGTCCCCATAATAGGCTCAGAGCCAATGGTAACAGAGTATTTTAGCCGGAGTTGAAATGAGCGACGAGCAGCAAAAAGTGGAGCAGCCAGAACAGGTTGAACTGGAACAAGAGCAAGTTGAAACCGAGCAGGATCCACACGCCGCCCGCATTGAGGAACTGGAATCACAGCTGGCGGCCGCCAAAGCCACCATCGATGGCCAGAAAGACAGCGTAGTACGTGCCCATGCCGAAATGGAGAACATTCGCCGTCGCAGTGCACAGGATGTGGAAAAAGCCCGTAAATTTGCCCTGGAGAAGTTTGCCGGTGAACTGCTGCCGGTTATTGATAACCTGGAGCGAGCCTTGCAGACCGCCGATAGCGACAATGAGGCGGTTAAGCCTCTGATCGAAGGGGTTGAACTGACTCGCAAGAGCTTCCTGAGCAGCGTGGATAAGTTTGGTATTAAAGAGATTGATCCACTGGGTCAGCCGTTTAATCCGGATCAGCACCAGGCGATGGCGATGCAACCGTCGGAAGAGTTTGCCGCCAATACCGTGATGGCAGTCATGCAGAAAGGCTACGAACTCAATGGCCGTCTGCTGCGCCCGGCGATGGTGATGATCTCCAAAGGCAGTGAACAGCCCAGCGTCGACACCACCGCCTGATCGGCCTTGCCGCGGAATGAAGCAGCCTCTATGGCTGCTTTTTTTGTGGCTGCAGTTCGGCCACCGCCGCTTCGATGCGCCGGTACTTGTCGTCGGTCCAGCTCGGACTGGAGGGCCAGCGTCGCAGTGGGGTACGGCGAGGATCCACCGGGGTGATCACCACTCGGGTGTCGCGAAGGCCCACCACCGACACCAGCCAGTACAGCTCTTCGATGACGGTATTGCCCATGGCCAGGCAGCCGCTGGACGCCTCCTGGCCGTGGATAAAGATGTTGCTGCCGGGGTCCCGACGGCCATCGTTCAGGGCCATGCGCCGGTCGAAGGCGTTGGGGTAGTTGAGTTTCAGTGACAGGTGGTAGCGGCTGTTGGGGTTGAAGGCCACCGGCCGATAGACGCCCTCGGGTACCTGCAGGTCACCCTCGAGTAGCTTGGGACCAGGCCCGCCGCTGAAGGCCATGATCGGGTAGGTACGCAGCCGGGTCCAGTGACCGTCGGCGTCACTGCCCCACAGCTCCAGTCGGTAACTCTGCTTAATCGCCAGCAGCAGCAGTTGCTGCGGCAACTGGCCGCCGGGCATGCGCTGCAGGGCCGGGGTCAGGCGTTGGCGAGCCGCGTCCAGATCCCCGGCGGCGCAGGCCAACCCCGGTGACAGCAGCAACAGCGCCGCCAACAGCTGGCGGCGCCAATGCGAGCGGACGTTACGCCGGCTGGCGGGTGGTGGTGAGTACGATTTCACGAATGTGCACATTCTGTGGCTGACGATAGGCGTATTCAATGGCGTTGGCCACGTCCTGAGCGGCCAGCACGCCACCCATGCTGTCTTTCCACTCCCCGTAACCGTCTTTGATGTCCTGGCGGGTGGTGTGACCCAGCAGTTCGGTTTCCACCGCGCCTGGGGCGATGGTGATCACCCGTACGTCGTCGCCACACACCTCTTCGCGCAGGGTTTCCGACAGGCCGTGAACGGCAAACTTGGTGCCGCAGTAGGCCACGTGGTTGGGGAAGGTCTTGCGACCGGCCACCGAGCTGATATTGACGATGGTGCCGCACTTGCGTTCACGCATCTTGGCCAACACCAGGTGAATGCCGTTGAGCAGGCCCATCACGTTGACGTCCAGCATCTTCTGCCACTCGGCCGGATCCTGGGAGTCGGCGTCGCCCAGCAGCATCACGCCGGCGTTGTTGACCAGGCAGTCTACCGGGCCGTACTGGGCTTCGGCGTCGGCGATGGCGGCGGCAAAGCTGTCACGGTCGGTGACGTCCACCTTGCGGCACAGGGTGTTGGGCAGGTTCAGGGCTTCCAGCTTGTCGACCCGGCGGGCGATCAGCAACAGCGGATGGCCTTGGGCGGACAGGGTGCGGGCAGTGGCTTCACCGATGCCGGAGCTGGCGCCGGTAATCACGATCAGAGGTTGAGACATAGGGGTTCTCCAATAAAAGCTGTGTCTAAGGGTAGCAAGGCGATGGCCGTTGCGATGGCGATTACTATAGAGAGGCTATTCATAGTCTTAAAATATTAATTTTCTCTGCCTGACATAGGGTAAACTTATGGCAAGACGATCATCGGTGATAAGCCGATTTGCCGCGGGGGGGCCTGATTCTGGGCGATGTTCAGCTGCGGCGGCGAAACTCGTCCTTGATCACTGAGGGTTAACATAGGAATTTTGTATGGATGTACGATTGTTGCGTAGTTTTGTGGCGGTGTTCGAGGAGCGCTCCATAACGTCGGCATCGCAGCGGCTGTTTGTGTCTCAACCCAGTTTGTCATCGGCCATCAAGCAACTGGAGTCGGAGTTGGGGGTGGCGCTGTTTGTGCGTCACAAGCGTGGAGTGGATCTGACCGACGAGGCCCATCAGTTGTACCCGCTGGCGCTGCAGTCTCTGGGGCAGATGGAAAAGATGAGTCGGCTGTTTGCCAGCCAGCAGGCCACTCTGCCGCTGGCACTGGGCAATTTTCATGACATCAGTCCGGCCACCTATGCTCGCTTCCTGAGCCATTGCAGCCAGGCATCGCCGCAGTTGAGCTTCGAACTGCTGGATCACGACGACGATGCGGCACAGGCGCGCATCACCCTGGACGTGTTCAAGAAAGAGGATGAGTTGTTTGTGCCGTTGTGGGAGGAGGACTACGTACTGTGCGTGCCTAACCATCACCCTCTGGCGCAGCAACAGGCGGTGGGCATCGCCGATCTCAATGATTTTAATTTTATCGAATGCGTGGTGTGCGAGGCCCATCAGCAAACCCTGAGTCTGCTGGCCAGCGAGGGCTTCGCGGTTAACCTGGTGGCCAAGGCGCAGCACAAAACTCAGGTGCGCCATCTGGTCAGTGCCGGCATTGGCATCTCGTTTCTGCCCACCGGGGTGCTGGAGACCGCCGCCGATCTGACCCAGGTGCGGCTTCAGGCGCCGCGCATGTTCCGCCGCATCGGCCTGACATTGCCGGCCAGCGCCAGTACTAAGCCGGCATTGGCAGCCCTGCTGGCGGCGTGTCAGCAGTGGTGCGATTAGCGACTACTGTCGATCTCCGGCTTGGGTGCGTTGGCGGCGGTTTTTTGCGCCAGTCGCGGCCCCAGTTGCTGGGTGGCTAACCCGGAGACGATTAACGCCAGGCCGACGAAGGTCGCCGGAGCAATGGTTTCACCGACAAAAGTGGCGATAAAAAACAGCGACAGAAACGGTGACAGGAACACCATGTTGGTGATGGAAGCGGTGCGCTCGGCGCTTTTCAGGGCCATCAACCACAATACGAAGGTAAACCCCATCTCAAACAGGCCGACGTAAGCCGCGCCGGCGATCCCCTGCCATTGTGGCATTGCCCAGCCGTCGCGGTACCAACTGGTGGCGATGATGAACGGCAGTGCCACCATGAAGCTGAGCAGCAGGCTGACCACCGGGTCGCCTTTGTCCTTGGTGTTGACGATCCAGTACAGCGACCATAACAGGGTCGACAGCAGGGCCAGGCCGTAGCCCAGGTAGCTCTCGACCTGAAAACCGCGCAAGTCGCCACCCGTGGCGATCACCACCACCCCGCCGTAGGCGATGAGGGCGGCCATCAAATCCCAGCGGCGCAGTTTCTGTCCCAGCATCGGCACGGCCAATAGGCTGAACAGTATCGCCCAGGTGTAGTTCAGTGGCTGGGCCTGTTGCGCCGGCAGCAGGTCGTAGCAACCGAACAACACCAGATAGTACAGGAAGGGGTTGAGCAGCCCGCTTTGCAGGTAGCGCCCGGGCGTGGCTTGCAACTGCGCCCGCAGCAGGTGGGTCTTTTTCTGCAGTATCACGATCAGGCTGAGGGCGATGCAGGAGAACAGTGCCGCGTACAGCAGTAACTGGCTCGGGCTCATGTAGCCCAGCGACAACTTAAAGGCGGTGGCCACTGTGGACCAGGCGAATACCGCTGCGGCTCCATACTGAACCGCACGACGCTGATTTTTGACCATTCGAAACACGACTTGATTAACGAAACCACAGGAATGGCAATTATTATATTGTATACAATCCTTGAGTTGCAAAGCGTCAGATCAAATTATTTGCCGATGACCATTGGAATCTCAGACCCTGCCCCCATATCCCTGACATCAGCGGGGAATTTTTTTAGCCGTCGCCCTTGAAAGGCTGAGGCGGCAACCCCAAATAGGTGTTATCGCAAATTTTCGCATTAGATTTAAACGCATTTGGAGGCTTTCGATGGGCAAGATCATCGGCATCGACCTGGGTACCACTAACTCCTGTTTGGCTATCCTGGATGGCGACAAGCCAAAAGTAATTGAGAACGCGGAAGGCGACCGTACTACTCCTTCTATCATTGCTTACACCGATGATGAAACCTTAGTAGGTCAACCCGCCAAGCGTCAGGCTGTTACCAACCCGCACAACACCGTGTTTGCCATTAAGCGACTGATCGGTCGCCGGTTCAAAGACGAAGTGGTTCAGCGTGACATCGACATCATGCCGTTCAAAATTGTTGAAGCCGACAACGGTGATGCCTGGGTAGAAGCCCAAGGCAAGAAGATGGCTGCACCTCAGGTGTCTGCGGAAGTCCTGAAGAAGATGAAGAAAACCGCCGAAGACTACCTGGGTGAAGAAGTGACTGAAGCGGTAATTACCGTACCGGCTTACTTCAACGACTCTCAGCGTCAGGCGACCAAAGACGCCGGCCGCATCGCCGGTCTGGATGTGAAGCGCATCATCAACGAGCCGACCGCTGCTGCCCTGGCCTACGGTCTGGACAAAAACACCGGTGACAACATCATCGCGGTATACGACCTGGGTGGTGGTACCTTTGATATCTCCATCATCGAGATTGACGACGTAGAAGGTGAAAAGACCTTTGAAGTACTGGCCACCAACGGTGACACTCACCTGGGCGGCGAAGACTTCGACAACCGTCTGATCAACTACCTGGTTGAAGAGTTCAAGAAAGAGCAGGGCATCGACCTGAAGAACGATCCCCTGGCGATGCAGCGCCTGAAAGAAGCCGCTGAAAAAGCTAAGATTGAGCTGTCTTCCACTCAGCAGACCGAAGTGAACCTGCCGTACGTAACCGCAGACGCCACCGGTCCTAAGCACATGAACATCAAGGTGACCCGCGCCAAGCTGGAAGCCCTGGTTGAAGACCTGATTGTTCGCTCCCTGGAGCCGTTGAAAGTGGCTCTGCGTGACGCCGACCTGAACGTGTCCGATGTACAGGACGTGATTCTGGTGGGTGGTCAGACCCGTATGCCTAAAGTTCAGGCGGCGGTGGCTGACTTCTTCGGTAAAGAGCCTCGTAAAGACGTGAACCCGGATGAAGCCGTTGCCATGGGTGCCGCGGTTCAGGGTGGTGTACTGGCCGGTGACGTGAAAGACGTACTGCTGCTGGACGTAACCCCTCTGTCTCTGGGTATCGAAACCATGGGCGGTGTCATGACCGCACTGATCGAGAAGAACACCACCATTCCGACTAAGAAGTCGCAGGTGTTCTCTACCGCCGAAGACAACCAGTCTGCGGTAACCATCCACGTGCTGCAGGGTGAGCGTAAGCAAGCCGGCGCCAACAAGTCTCTGGGTAACTTCAACCTGGAAGGCATTCAGGCGGCACCTCGTGGTCTGCCACAGATTGAAGTGACCTTCGACATCGATGCCGACGGCATTCTGCACGTGTCCGCTAAGGACAAGGGCACTGGCAAAGAGCAGAAGATCACCATCCAGGCGTCTTCCGGTCTGTCCGAGGACGAGATCAACAAGATGGTGAACGAAGCCGAAGCCCACGCGGAAGAGGACCAGAAGTTCGAAGAGCTGGTTCAGGCCCGCAACCAGGCTGACGGTCTGGCTCACGCGACCCGTAAGCAGATCGAAGAAGCCGGTGAGGCTCTGCCTGCTGACGAGAAAGAGAAGATTGAAGCAGCCATCAAAGAGGTTGAGGAAGCGACTAAGGGTTCCGACAAGGAAGCCATCGAAGCCAAGACCCAGGAGCTGGTTCAAGCCTCTGCTAAGCTGATGGAGATTGCTCAGGCCAAGGCCCAGCAAGCTCAGGGTGGTGCAGAAGCCGGTGAACAGCAGGCTCAGCCAGCAGACGACGTGGTTGACGCTGAGTTCGAAGAAGTGAAAGACGACAAGAAATAAGTCTGACGTCCTTTGACCTGAATGAAAGCAACGGGCGTTCGGTACCACCGATCGCCCGTTTTTTGCGAAACAACTATTGGCTAGAGATATGTCCAAACGCGATTTCTACGAAGTGCTTGGTGTGGCGAGAGATGCCAGCGAGCGAGACATCAAAAAGGCCTACAAGCGCCTGGCTATGAAGTTCCACCCGGACCGCAATCCGGGCGACACCCAAGCCGAAGAATCTTTCAAAGAGGTTAAGGAAGCCTACGAGATCCTGACCGACTCTGAAAAACGCGCCGCCTATGATCAATTTGGTCATGCCGGTGTCGATCCGAACCGCGGCGGCGGTGGTTTCGGTGGCGGTGGTGGCGACTTCGGCGACATCTTCGGCGACGTGTTTGGCGATATCTTTGGCGGCGGTCGTCGTGGCGGTGGCCGTTCCGGCCCGAGCCGGGGCAATGACCTGCGCTACAACATGGAGCTGTCCCTGGAGGAGGCCGTTAAGGGCATCACCAAGGAGATTCGCATTCCGGTGCTGACCACCTGCGACAGCTGTCATGGCAGCGGCGCCAAGAAGGGCTCCAGCGCTCAGACCTGTGGCACCTGCCACGGTCAGGGCCAGGTGCAGATGCGCCAGGGTTTCTTTGCGGTGAACCAAACCTGCCCGACCTGTCATGGTAAGGGCAAGGTGATCAAGGATCCGTGCAGCAAGTGTCATGGTCAGGGCCGGGTCGAGAAGACCAAGACCCTGTCGGTGAAGATTCCGGCCGGTGTCGATACCGGAGACCGCATTCGCTTGTCTGGCGAAGGCGAAGCGGGTGAAATGGGGGCGCCGGCAGGCGACCTGTATGTGCAGGTGCACGTCAAGGATCACCCCATCTTCCAGCGGGACGGCAACAACCTGTACTGCGAAGTGCCAATCGGTTTCTCTACCGCCGCGGTGGGCGGCGACATCGAAGTGCCGACTCTGGATGGCCGGGTGAACCTGAAGGTGTCCGCCGAGACTCAGACCGGGCGCATGTTCCGTCTGCGTGGCAAGGGCGTGAAATCGGTGCGCAGCCATGCCGTCGGCGACCTGATCTGCAAGGTGATCATCGAAACGCCGGTGAACCTGACCGAGCGTCAGAAGGAGTTGCTGCGGGAGTTCGATCAGACCCTGGAGGGCTCCTCCAAGAAGCACAGCCCCAAGGCGGAAGGGTTCTTCGATGGGGTGAAGAAGTTCTTCGATGACCTGACCAGCTAACGCTGCCGTCGCACATCGAGTGCCATTTCCAAGGCCGCTGTTTACAGCGGCCTTGTTGCGTTTATGGCCTGAGAAACGGCTCGAACGGCCGAGCCGATGTCTTGGAACTTATTCATTTTATTGTGATTTAAATTCGATGGCGGTCAGGTTGGGCTTGTTATTTTTTCGGCCGCGCTTAACATTACACTAACGTTACCGTTTAAATCATTCCCATTTTGGAGCTGTTCGATGTCAAGGATGATACTTACCCTGCTGCTGACGCTGAGCCTGCCACTGGCGGCTCAGATCCCAGTGGAAGATTTTGCCAAATCCAGCCAGGCGTACTCCGTTAAGCTGTCCCCCAAGGGCGATCGCCTGGCGCTGATGACCAAGGTCGACGGCAAGCGAAGGGTGGTGATTCTGGAAACCCAGACCCGCAAGCCGCTGCACTCCATCTATTTCCCGATGCGAGCCGAAGTGGGCAGCTACTACTGGGCCAGCAATGACCGCATCGTGGTCACCAAGCAATACCTCAAAGGCTGGACCGAGGCACCGCAGTATCACGGTGAGATGATGGCGGTGGATTACGACGGCGACAAGCCGGAGTATCTGTTTGGCTATAAGCAGACCAAGAACACCACAGGTAGTCGTCTCAGCAGTGCTGCGGGTGCCATTCGAGCCTGGGGTTTCATGATTGACCCGCTGCCGGAGGATGAGGATCACGTGCTGATCAGCTCGGTGCCCATGGGCGCCAAGCAGGACAAGAAAGCCACCGTGTTCCGGGTCAACATTCACAACGGTAAGCGCAAGAAGATTGCCTATGCGCCGGTGTCTTTTGCCCAGTTCCTCACCGACGCCAGGGGCGAGGTGCGGTTTGTTACCGGCACCGACAAGCACGGAGAGGGCCAGATCTACTACCGCAACAAACGCGGCGAGTCGTGGACACTGTTTGGTTCCAATAATCACGGTCGGGGCAGTGTGAACCCGGTGGCCTTTGCCAGCGACCACGAAGTCTATGTGCTGGATAACACCGATGCCAGCATTCAGGGGCTGAAAAAACTGGATTTGACCAAGGGCACCAGCACGCTCATCTATCGTGATGACACCGTGGATCCTTCACAGCCTTGGCTGTCGGTGGCAGACCGGGCCCTGTACGCCCTGGAGCTGGAGTCCAGTTACCCCAGCTACGTGTTTATCGATAAACAGCGGCCGGAGAGCCGGCGCCTCAAAGGCCTGCTGGCGGCCTTTCCTGGCCAGCAGGTGTCGCTGACCAGCCAGACCCTGGATGGCAAACTGGCCATCGTCGCTGCCTACAGTGACACCCATCCGATTAGCTACTACCTGTTTGATACCGAGAAAAACAGCGTCAGCCTGCTGCTGAACAGTCGCGGCTGGGTGGACCCTAAGCAGTCGGCCACGGTGCAGGCCATCAGCTTTACCGCTCGTGACGGCATGACCATTCACGGTTACCTGACGGTGCCGGCGGGCACCGAGGCCAAGAATCTGCCGCTGCTGGTCAACCCTCATGGCGGCCCCCATGGCGTCCGGGATTACTGGAGTTACAACTGGGAGTCGCAGCTGTTTGCCAGTCGCGGCATGGCGGTGTTGCAGGTTAACTTTCGCGGCTCCGGTGGCTATGGCCTGGATTACGAAGTGGCCGGCTACCGCAACTGGGGCAGCAAGATTCAGTACGACATCATTGATGCCACTCAACACCTGATCGACACCGGGGTGGCCAACAAAGACAACGTCTGCATCTACGGCGGCTCTTTCGGTGGCTACTCCGCCCTGCAGACGCCGATTCTGGCACCGGATCTGTTTCAGTGCGCCATCGGTTTTGCCGGAGTCTATGATCTGGAGTTGATGTACGAGGTCGGTGACATTCCGGATTACCAATTCGGGGTGAACTACCTGCGGGAGGTGATCGGTGCGGATAGCGATAACATGAAGGCGTTCTCGCCGGTGTACAACGCCGACAAGCTGAAAGTGCCGCTGCTGTTGATTCACGGTGGTGACGACGAGCGGGTGCCCATCGAGCACGCCGAGGAGTTGCGAGAGGCTCTGGATAAGCACCATCGTGCCTATCAGTGGCTGGAGCTCGACAAAGAGGGTCATGGCCTGTTCAATGAGGAGAATCGAATCAGCACCTACAAAACCATGCTCAGCTTCTTAGACCAGCATTTGGCGCTGTGAGTTTATAACCCGCCAGCGAATGGGGTAACATTAAGGGATGCACACGCATCCCTTTTTTAATGGAGTAGATTATGCGAAAGCTTGGCGCTGTGGTCCTGTTGGGGCTGCTTTCGTCTTGTGCCACTCATCAGTCGCCGACCGGGCGGGATCAGATGCTGCTGTTTTCCGGCTCGGAGATGGCGCAGATGGGGGACCAGTCCTTTGCCCAGATCAAGGAAAAAGAAACCCGTGCTACCGATAAGGCCACTATCGCCTACGTGCAGTGTGTGGCCGATGGCATCATCACCGCCCTGGGCGACACGCCATCCGAGTGGGAGGTGGTGGTGTTTGACTCCGAGCAGGTGAATGCCTTTGCCCTGCCGGGCAAGCACATCGGCGTGTACACCGGCTTGCTGGAGGTGGCGGAAAACCAGGATCAGCTGGCCGCGGTCATGGGCCACGAGGTGGCGCACGTGCTGGCGCGCCACAGCAACGAGCGGGTGTCCCGCTCCCAGCTCAGCAATGCCGGGCTGCAGATCGCCGATGTATTTTTGCAGGGCACCGCCAATCGCGATCTGTATATGGCCGGCCTGGGGCTGGGCGTACAGGTGGGCATCACCCTGCCTTATGGCCGCACCCAGGAGAGTGAGGCCGACGTGATGGGGGCGGATCTGATGGCCAGAGCCGGCTTCGATCCGCAGCAGTCGGTGGCACTGTGGCACAACATGGCCGAAGCCAGTGGTGGCAATGCGCCACCGGAACTGATGTCGACCCACCCGTCACACAGTACCCGCATCTCGGATCTGGAGCGACTGCAGGGGCAGGTGCAGCCGCTGTATCGTCAGGCGAAAAGCGCCGGAATTCAGCCTCGTTGCCGTCGCTGAGATGGAACCGCCCGGCCTGGTTCCGGGCGCTCAAAAGAGACTCAATTGCGTTGGTATTAATTGCCCCACAAGTGGTACACTCCGCAGCAGTTTTTTCCATACTGGAACATACATCATGAAGTTCGACACAGTAGAACAGCAAGCAAGCTACGGCGTAGGCCGTCAGCTGGGTGAGCAACTGGCCGCCAACAGCTTTGAAGGTATTGAGATCTCTGCGGTTCAGCAGGGCCTGGCCGATGCCTTCGAAGGCAAAGACAGCCTGGTTGAAATGGCCGAGCTGCAGCAGGCGTTTGCGGTTATCTCTCAGCGTCTGGCTGAAGCCCGCGAAGCCAAGGCTGCGGAAGCCGCCGGCGAAGGCGAAGCCTTCCTGGCTGACAACGCCAAGCGTGATGGCGTGATCACCACCGAATCTGGCCTGCAGTACGAAATCATCGCCGAAGGCGAAGGTGATAAGCCGGGTCTGAACAGCACTGTGAGCTGTCACTACCACGGTACCTTCACCCATGGTGGCGTGTTCGACAGCTCCGTGGATCGCGGTGAGCCGGTTGAGTTCCCGGTCAGCGGCGTGATTGCAGGCTGGACCGAAGCGCTGCAGATGATGAACAAGGGTGCCAAGTGGAAACTGTACATCCCTCACCAGCTGGCCTACGGCGAGCGCGGTGCAGGTGGTGCCATTCCACCGTTCTCGGCACTGGTGTTCGAAGTCGAGTTGCTGGACATTAAATAATGTCATAAGGGGAAGCGGTTGCTTCCCTTTTTTTTGGGCTGCGAAATGGGACAGAGATCTTTATGTCGGCGGTCAATAATCATATGATTATCCAGATGCATAGAGCCGATTGGGAGCAGTAACAGATGGAACAGATCCGAGTAGCCATTGTCGGGGCCAGCGGCCGTATGGGGCGCACATTGATTGAAGCCGCCCTGGCGCACCCTCAGATCCGTCTTGGTGCGGCCATAGAGCGCAGTGGTGCCAGCTTGCTGGGGGTGGATGCCGGTGAGTTGATTGGCCACGGTGCCGTCGGCGTGACCCTGGTGGATAAACTGGAACTGGTGGTGGATGACTTCGATGTGCTTATCGATTTCACCAACCCGGAAACCAGCCTGGAGATGGCCGCCTGGTGTGCCCAGCACGGCAAACCCATTGCCATCGGCACCACCGGCTTCAGCAGCCATCAGAAAGAGCGCATCGCCGAGCTGGCGCAGGATCTGCCTATTGTCTTGGCACCGAATATGTCGGTGGGGGTGACCCTGCTGTTTAAGTTGCTGGAAACGGCGGCCAAGGTGATGGGCGACTACACCGACATTGAGATCATCGAAGGCCACCACCGCTACAAGAAGGACGCCCCGTCGGGCACGGCGTTGCGGATGGGTGAGGTGATTGCCGAGACCCTGAACCGGGATCTGGAGCAGTGTGCCATCTACGGTCGTGAAGGCATCAGCGGCGAGCGCGACCGCGACACCATCGCCTTCTCCACCATTCGGGCCGGCGACATCGTCGGTGAGCATACGGCGCTGTTTGCCGACATCGGTGAACGGCTGGAGATCACCCACAAAGCTTCGAGCCGAATGACCTTTGCCAATGGCGCCATGCGGGCGGCACAATGGCTGTTTCAGAGGCCCAATGGCCTGTACGACATGCACCAAGTATTGGATTTAAAATAAAATTAGGGCTTTTTAGCCCTTTTTTATTGTTTGGCTATATACAAATGTGACTTTGGTCGCTATAATCGCCGGAATTTGTCAAAAATTCACTTTTTGAGTTTGGCGAGTTGAAGAGGTTTACCCTAAATCATTGTAAAACAATAACTTATAATTCTTCTGGTGGGAGGTCAAGTTGAACAAAACTGCCCTATTAATGCTCCAGGATGGCACAGTTTTCACCGGTACTTCCATAGGTGCCGACGGATCTGCTGTCGGAGAAGTCGTTTTTAACACTTCTATGACTGGTTATCAAGAAATCCTGACCGATCCTTCCTATTCACGTCAGATAGTTACTCTTACCTACCCTCACATCGGTAACACCGGAACCAATTCCGAAGACGTTGAATCCTCTGCAATCCACGCCACCGGCCTGATCATTCGTGACCTGCCTGCGCTGGCATCCAACTTCCGTAATGAACAGTCCCTGTCTGAGTACCTGAAACAGCATAATGTGGTTGGCATTGCGGATATCGATACCCGCAAACTGACTCGCATTCTGCGGGAGAAGGGCGCTCAGGCCGGCTGCATCATGACCGGAGTAGCGGCCGACGCCGCCCAGGCGCTGCAACAGGCCCAGGGCTTCCCTGGCCTCAAAGGCATGGACCTGGCCAAGGAAGTCACCGTCAGCGCCCCTTACCACTGGCGCAATGGCAGCTGGAAACTGGTGGGCGGACTGCCCAGCGATACGCCGGCAGACGCACTGAAGTACAAGGTGGTGGCCTACGACTACGGCGTGAAGCAGAACATTCTGCGGATGCTGGTGGATCGTGGCTGTGACGTGACCGTGGTTCCGGCCCAGACGCCGGCGGCCGAGGTATTGGCGATGAATCCGGATGGGGTGTTCCTGTCCAACGGCCCCGGTGATCCGGAGCCTTGTGATTACGCCATCCGTGCCATTCAGTCGCTGCTGGAAACCGATACGCCTTTGTTCGGCATCTGCCTGGGGCATCAACTGTTGGCCTTGGCCTCCGGCGCTCAGACCCTGAAGATGAAGTTTGGCCACCATGGCGGTAACCACCCGGTCAAGGACCTGGACAGCGGCAAGGTGATGATCACCGCCCAGAACCACGGTTTTGCCGTCGATGAAGCCAGTTTGCCGACCAACCTGAAAGCCACCCATAAGAGCTTGTTCGATGGTTCCCTGCAGGGGATTCACCGAACCGACAAGCCGGCTTTCTCGTTCCAGGGCCACCCTGAAGCCAGCCCGGGTCCCCACGATGCGGCACCGCTGTTCGATCATTTCATCGAACTGATGCAACTCCGCAACGCGGCCCAATAACAGAGCGTGAAGAGATAGAACAATGCCAAAACGTACCGACTTAAAAAGCATTCTGATTCTGGGCGCGGGCCCCATCGTCATTGGCCAGGCGTGTGAGTTTGACTACTCTGGCGCCCAGGCCTGTAAGGCTCTGCGTGAAGAGGGCTACCGGGTCATTCTGGTGAACTCCAACCCGGCCACCATCATGACCGATCCGGAGATGGCCGACGCCACCTACATCGAACCCATCCACTGGGAAGTGGTGCGCAAAATCATCGAGAAGGAGCGCCCGTGTGCGGTGTTGCCCACCATGGGTGGCCAGACCGCACTGAACTGCGCCCTGGAGCTGGAGAAACACGGTGTCCTGGAAGAGTTCGGCGTCCAAATGATTGGCGCCACTGCCGATGCCATCGATAAGGCCGAAGATCGTGCCCGCTTCGATGTGGCGATGAAATCCATCGGCCTGGAAACCCCACGCTCGGGCATCGCCCACAGCATGGAGGAGGCCAATGCGGTTCAGGAGCAGGTGGGCTTCCCCTGCATCATCCGCCCGTCGTTCACTATGGGCGGCAGTGGTGGCGGCATCGCCTACAACCGTGAAGAGTTTGAAGAGATCTGCACCAATGGTCTGGATCTGTCCCCGACCAACGAGTTGTTGATTGATGAAAGCCTGATTGGCTGGAAAGAGTATGAGATGGAGGTGGTCCGCGATCGCGCCGACAACTGCATCATCGTCTGCTCCATCGAAAACTTCGACCCCATGGGCATCCATACCGGTGACTCGATCACTGTGGCGCCGGCGCAAACGCTGACCGACAAAGAGTATCAGCTGATGCGAACCGCCTCCATGAACGTACTGAGAGAGATCGGTGTCGAAACCGGTGGCTCCAACGTTCAGTGGGCGGTGAATCCGAAAGACGGCCGTCTGGTGATCATCGAGATGAACCCACGGGTGTCCCGTTCCTCGGCGCTGGCGTCCAAGGCCACCGGCTTCCCCATCGCCAAGGTGGCGGCCAAGTTGGCCGTGGGCTACACCCTGGATGAGCTGCAAAATGACATCACCGGTGGCACCACCCCGGCGTCGTTTGAGCCGTCCATCGATTACGTGGTGACTAAGGTGCCACGCTTTAACTTCGAAAAGTTTGCCGGCGCCAATGACCGCCTGACCACTCAGATGAAGTCGGTGGGCGAGGTCATGGCCATTGGCCGAACCTTCCAGGAATCGCTGCACAAGGCGCTGCGCGGCCTGGAGACCGGCATGACCGGTCTGGACCCCATCGTCAATCTGGACGACAACGACTCGTTGTCCAAGATTCGCTACCAGCTTCAGGAGGCCGGTTGCGATCGCATCTGGTACCTGGCCGACGCCTTCCGCGCCGGCTTGTCCATGGAGGCCATCCATCGGCTGACGGGCATCGATAAGTGGTTCCTGGTTCAGATTGAAGAGCTGTTGCAATTGGAAGAGCAGGTCAAGGAACGGGGTTTTGCCGGTCTGGACGCTGGCTTCATGCGCAAGCTGAAACGCAAAGGCTTTGCCGATGCCCGCCTGGCGAAGTTGCTGGGGATCAGTGATGGCGAGATTCGCAAGCTGCGCCAGCGCCTTGAGGTGCTGCCGGTGTATAAGCGGGTCGATACTTGCGCCGCCGAGTTCTCCACCGACACCGCCTACATGTACTCCACCTACGAGGAGGAGTGCGAAGCGCAGCCATCCACCAATGACAAGATCATGGTGATTGGTGGTGGCCCCAACCGCATCGGTCAGGGCATTGAGTTCGATTACTGCTGCGTGCACGCGGCACTGGCAATGCGGGAAGACGGTTACGAGACCATCATGGTCAACTGTAACCCGGAAACCGTGTCCACCGATTACGACACCTCCGACCGCCTCTACTTCGAGCCGGTGACCCTGGAAGATGTGCTGGAGATTGTGCGGGTTGAACAGCCGAAAGGCGTGATTGTTCAGTACGGCGGTCAGACGCCACTGAAACTGGCCCGGGATCTGGAAGCCGCCGGCGTGCCGATCATCGGTACCAGCCCGGACGCCATCGACCGCTCCGAAGACCGGGAACGCTTCCAGCAGGCGGTAGAACGCCTGGGGTTGCTGCAGCCGGAAAACAGCACCGTCACCAACATGGAGCAGGCGGTGATTGACGCCAAGCGCATCGGTTACCCGCTGGTGGTTCGCCCTTCCTACGTGCTGGGTGGTCGTGCCATGGAGATCGTCTACGACGAGCAGGATCTGCGCCGCTACTTCAATGAAGCGGTGAGCGTGTCCAACGAGTCACCGGTACTGCTGGATCGCTTCCTCGATGACGCCATCGAAGTGGATGTGGATGCGGTGTGTGACGGTGTCGACGTGGTCATCGGCGGCATCATGGAGCACATTGAGCAGGCGGGCGTTCACAGTGGCGACTCCGGTTGCTCTCTGCCTCCCTACACCCTGAGCCAGTCGATTCAGGACCAGATGCGGCTGCAGGTGCGCAAGCTGGCGCTGGAATTGGGTGTGGTGGGTCTGATGAACGTGCAGTTTGCGGTCAAGGACAACGCCATCTACCTGATTGAGGTCAACCCTCGCGCCGCTCGAACCGTGCCGTTCGTGTCCAAGGCCACCGGGGTGCAGCTGGCGAAAGTGGCTGCCCGGGTCATGGCGGGCACTTCCCTCAAGGCGCAGAACTTCACCCAGGAGGTGATTCCACCTTACTACTCGGTGAAAGAGGTGGTGCTGCCGTTCAACAAGTTCCCCGGCGTGGATCCGCTGCTGGGGCCGGAGATGCGCTCCACCGGTGAGGTGATGGGCGTGGGTGACACCTTTGCCGAGGCTTACGCCAAGGCGCAACTGGGGGCCATCAAGGACGTGCCGAAATCCGGCCGAGCCCTGTTGTCGGTTCGTCAGGGCGATAAGTCCCGAGTGGCGGATCTGGCCACCCAGCTGATTGAGCTGGGCTATGAGCTGGATGCCACCCACGGCACCGCCGTTGCGCTGGGAGAGGCGGGCATTAACCCTAGACTGGTCAATAAGATCCATGAAGGGCGTCCCCACATCCTGGACCGGATCAAAAACGACGAGTACACCTACATCGTGAATACCACCGAAGGCCGTCAGGCCATCGAGGATTCCAAACACCTTCGTCGAGGGGCGTTGCAGCACAAGGTGAACTACACCACCACCATGAATGCCGGCTTTGCCACTTGCCTGGCCCATACCGCCGATGACCGTGGTAAGGTCAGTTCGGTGCAGGAGCTGCATCAGCGCAGTTTGAAGTAACCCCGCTTTTTTGGCGATACTGAGACGTCGGCAGGGATGACCTGCCGACGTTTTCTTATTACAATCGGTCTATTCCAGAACCAAAACACCCTATTTACAATACCCGGAATTCAACTTGGCAGGTCAATGCGTGCATTGGCTGGGGCCCGGTTTGGCCGGATAAGACGGAAGCAGATTATGACCCAGGTTCCAATGACCGTTGTCGGTGCCCAGCAGCTACGAGAAGAGCTGGAGCATCTGAAGCACACCAAGCGTCCAGCGATCTCCGAAGCCATCGCAGAAGCACGAGAGCTGGGTGATTTGAAAGAGAACGCCGAGTACCATGCGGCCCGCGAAGAGCAGGGATTGTGTGAAGCTCGGGTTCGCGACATCGAAAGCAAGCTGTCCACCGCGCAGATCATCGACGTGACCAAGATCCCCAACAATGGCCGGGTGATTTTCGGCGCCACTGTGACCATTTTGAATGTCGACAGTGACGAAGAGGTGACGTACCGCATTGTTGGTGATGATGAAGCGGATCTGAAAGGCGGAATGATCTCCGTGAACTCCCCCATTGCCCGCGCCCTGGTGGGCAAAGAGCTGGACGACCTGGTGGTGGTGAAAGCCCCGGGTGGCGAAGTGGAGTATGAGATCATCGAGGTCCAATACAAGTAATCTCGAGGACTCGCCCGCGGGGTTTAGGTGTACACTGACCCCGCATAAAAAAAGCCGCGACTTCGCGGCTTTTTTATTGAGACTGGCTGACAGACCGGATTAACGGGCTTTCGGCAACTCAATTTTGCACTTTTCAGATTCGCGGTACAGCACCAGAATATGGCCGATAACCTGAACCTGAGCCGCGCCGGATTCGCGCAGGATGGCGTCCATGATGGCGCGCTTGGCATCACGGTCTTCACTGGCCACCTTGACCTTGATCAGCTCATGGTGTGCCAGAGCCAGTTCAATTTCGGCCATTACGCCTTCGGTCAGACCGTTGCCGCCCAGCAGGACTACCGGCTTCAGGCTATGGGCCAAGCCTTTAAGATACTGCTTCTGCTTGGTAGTTAATTGACTCATTGGGCCACTCATTTTGGTTTGGGGACTTGAAAAGCGCGTATTCTAACGCCATCTATAGCGTAATACTAATTCTTACCAAGATGATAAACTTCCTGGTAATTAAATCCTCACTACTACGGTCTGGAGAATTATGGCCGGTAAAAAGAAGCGCAGTGCCAGCTCGACGCGCTGGATGAAAGAGCATTTTGATGACCAGTACGTGAAAGAGGCGCAAAAAAAAGGCCTTCGTTCCCGAGCTGTGTTTAAACTTGAAGAGATTCAGGGTAAAGATAAGTTGTTGAAACCCGGCATGTCCGTGGTGGATCTCGGTGCGGCTCCCGGCGGTTGGTCTCAGTACGCCGTAAAGGAGATTGGCAGCGAAGGACAGGTCATTGCCTGTGACATTTTATCGATGGACCCAATCGCCGGAGTCGATTTCCTGCAGGGGGATTTCCGCGAGGAAGCGGTGCTCAATGCGTTGTTGAAACGGGTCGGTGATGGCAAGGTGGATGTGGTGATGTCGGATATGGCGCCCAACTTCTCCGGAGCCCAGTCGGTAGACCAACCCAGCGCCATGTACCTGGTAGAGCTGGCTTTCGACATGTGCCATCAGGTGCTGGCGGCCAACGGCAGTTTCATCGTTAAGGTGTTCCAGGGCGAAGGCTTTGATCAATACCTGGCTGAAGTACGTAAAGCCTTTAAAGTTGTAAAAATTCGTAAACCAGACTCCTCCCGGGCGCGCTCCCGCGAGGTCTACATTGTGGCAAGCGGCTACAAGTTGTAAGCTTGCTAAGATAATCAAAGGAATTTGCGAGGTTCCCTACCTTGAGTGATATGGCGAAAAATCTGATTTTATGGCTGGTTATCGCTGTCGTATTGATGTCGGTATTTAAGGGTTACAACCCCACTAATGGGGCTGGGAACGCTTTGAGCTATACCGATTTCGTTGAAGCGTACAGCAATAGCCAGGTACCCGCGGTGGAGTTCCAGGAAGATGGCATCACCATCACTGGTAAGACTCGCAATGGTGAGCAGTTTGTCACCTACATGCCGGCTTACGATGACAAGTTGATCGACGACCTGATCAAGCACAAGGTCGACATCACCCGCTTGCCACCGGAGCAACCCAGCGTGTTGGCGCAGATCTTCATCTCCTGGTTCCCGATGCTGTTGCTGGTGGGGGTATGGATCTTCTTCATGCGTCAGATGCAGGGCGGCGGTGGCAAAGGCGCCATGTCGTTTGGTAAGAGCAAGGCCCGCCTGATGGGCGAAGACCAGATTAAAACCACCTTCGTCGACGTGGCCGGTTGCGACGAGGCCAAAGAAGAGGTGGGCGAACTGGTGGATTACCTGCGTGATCCCACCAAGTTCCAGAAACTGGGCGGTAAGATTCCTACCGGTGTGCTGATGGTGGGACCTCCGGGTACCGGTAAGACTTTGCTGGCGAAAGCGATCGCCGGTGAAGCCAAGGTGCCGTTCTTTACCATCTCCGGTTCTGACTTTGTTGAGATGTTTGTGGGTGTGGGTGCATCCCGTGTCCGTGACATGTTCGATCAGGCTAAGAAATCCGCGCCATGCATCATCTTCATCGATGAGATCGACGCCGTCGGTCGTCAGCGTGGCGCCGGCCTGGGTGGAGGTCACGATGAACGTGAACAGACCTTGAACCAGATGCTGGTAGAGATGGATGGCTTTGAGGGCAACGAGGGCATCATCGTCATCGCCGCCACCAACCGTCCAGACGTACTGGATCCGGCCTTGCTGCGTCCCGGTCGATTCGACCGTCAGGTTACCGTTGGTTTGCCGGACGTCCGTGGTCGTGAGCAGATCCTCAAGGTGCACATGCGCAAGGTACCGCTGGCGGAAGACGTCAAAGCCGACCTGATTGCCCGTGGTACCCCTGGCTTCTCCGGTGCCGACCTGGCCAACCTGGTGAACGAAGCGGCGTTGTTTGCTGCCCGTGGCGATCGCCGCCTGGTGTCCATGGAGGAGTTTGAGAAGGCCAAAGACAAGATCATGATGGGGGCCGAGCGCCGTTCCATGGTGATGACCGAGGACGAGAAGAAGATGACCGCCTACCACGAAGCCGGTCATGCCATTGTCGGTCGCATGGTACCTGAGCACGATCCGGTCTATAAGGTGTCCATCATTCCCCGTGGTCGAGCCTTGGGTGTGACCATGTACCTGCCAGAGCAGGATCGCTGGAGTCACTCCAAGCAGCACCTGGAGTCCATGGTGTCCAGCCTCTACGGTGGCCGTATCGCCGAGGAGATCATCTACGGCGCCGATAAGGTGACCACCGGGGCCAGTAATGACATCGAGCGGGCCACCGACATTGCCCGTAAGATGGTGACCCAGTGGGGCCTGTCGACTCGCATGGGGCCGATGAACTACGCCGAAGAAGACGGTGAGGTATTCCTGGGTCGCTCTATGGCCAAGGCCAGCCACATGTCCGATGAAACGGCGATGATGATCGATCAGGAGATCAAGGACATCATCGACCGTAACTACCAGCGCTCCCTGAGCATCCTGGAAGACAACATGGACATTCTGCACGCCATGACCGACGCATTGATGAAGTACGAGACCATCGATGCCCGTCAGATTGACGACTTGATGGCCCGACGGGAAGTGCGCGAGCCGGCGGAGTGGGGCAAGGGCGACAGCTCTGACGATACCCCGTCTGGAGGTTCCAAGGTGGAAGCCAGCGACAGCGCTGCCGACGACAAGCCGGCCACCGACATCGACGGCACCGAAGCACCGGCGAAATAGTTCGTCTTTTAGGTTACAATCAAGTCCCGCCTCTGGCGGGACTTTTTTATGGAGAGCGATAATGACACTCGATTGTGCCGGTCGCACACTGGATCTGAGCCAGGTGCAGGTGATGGGGATCATCAACGTCACCCCGGACTCATTTTCCGATGGCGGCCGCTTTCATGGCGTAGACGCCGCTTTGGCGCAGGCCCGCAAGATGGTCAATGACGGCGCCAGCATTCTCGACATCGGCGGTGAGTCCACCCGCCCGGGCGCACCGGACGTGAGCGTCGAAGAGGAGCTGAACCGGGTGATTCCCGCCATCGAAGCCATCGGCTCCGAGCTGGATGTGGTGATCTCCATCGACACCAGCAAGCCGCAGGTGATGCGGGAGGCGGTGGCTTCCGGTGCCGGTCTCATCAATGACGTGCGCGCGCTGCAGGAGCCGGGCGCCCTGGCCGCCGCGGCCGATCTGCAGGTGCCGGTGTGCCTGATGCACATGCAGGGGCAACCGAGAACAATGCAGAGTGCGCCTAGCTATCAGGATTTGGTTGCTGATATCATGGCGTTTTTCGCCCAGCGTATTCGGGCCTGTGAGCAAGCCGGTCTGGCCAAGGAGCGGTTGCTGCTTGATCCCGGATTTGGTTTCGGCAAGACTCAGGAGCACAACTTTCAGTTGCTGGCGCAACTGGCACAGTTCCAGTCTCTGGGGTTGCCGCTGCTGACCGGCCTCAGCCGCAAGTCGATGTTCGGTGGCCTGCTGGATCGCAACGTCAATGAGCGTCTGGCTGCCAGTTTGGCCGGGGCCATGCTCTGTGCCCAGGGCGGCGCCAGCATCGTACGGGTTCATGACGTACGGGAAACCTGGGACGTGCTGCAGGTCTTGGCAGCGACTCAACGAATAAAATAAAAGCAGTTAAACGGCTTAAGCCAGATTTTGCCGGGCGAGGACTTGTAACTTAAATATGGGTTCGTTATTATCTCGCCCGCTTTCACAGGAGAGAAGTATGGCACTACGACGCCCTATGGTCGCAGGCAACTGGAAGATGAATGGTTCTCGTCAGTTGGCTGAAGAGCTGGTTAAAAAATTTGGCCGCTTAAAAGACGACTCTGCTGAAGTGGTGATATGCCCTCCGACAGTGTACCTGGAAAGCGCAAGCAAGCTGCTCGAACAGAGTAAGCAAAGCTTGGATGGCCGTCTGGTGCGCTTGGGCGCTCAGAACGTCAGCCATCATGAGTTCGGCGCATACACCGGCGAAGTATCGGCCTCTATGCTGCGGGAATTCGGTTGTAATTACGTTATTGTTGGTCACTCCGAACGACGTCGTATGTACGGTGAGACCAGCGATATTGTGGCAAATAAGTTTGCCACGGCACAGAAAATGGGTTTGACGCCGATTTTGTGTGTGGGTGAATCCCTGGCGGCCCGCGAAGCCCGCCGAACTTTTGAAGTGATTGCCGGCGAATTGGACGCGGTCATCGAAAAAGTCGGGACAATGGCCTTTGATAATGCCATTATCGCCTACGAGCCGCTTTGGGCGGTGGGAACCGGCAAGAGTGCCACTCCCGAGCAAGCACAAGAAGTGCATGCTTTCATTCGACAGAGATTATCTGAAGTGTCGCCCTTCATCGGCGAGAAGATTCGAATCCTCTACGGAGGCAGCGTGAAACCCAGTAACGCGGCGGATCTGTTCTCTCAGCCTGATGTGGACGGTGGTTTGATTGGCGGTGTGAGCCTCAATGCCAGCGAGTTTCTGGCACTGTGCAGCATTGCAATGAATGCGGAATAAGCGACGATGCTTTATACGGTTTTGATGGTAGCTTACCTGTTGGTTGCAGCAGCAATTATCGGCCTGGTGCTGATTCAACAGGGCAAAGGTGCGGACATGGGTGCCTCTTTTGGTGCCGGCGCGAGTGGAACCCTGTTTGGTTCTACCGGTTCAGGCAATTTCCTGACCCGCGCAACCTCAGTCTGTGCCGTGTTGTTCTTTGTACTGAGTCTGACTATCGGTAACATGTCTTCCCATAAAGGCAAGGTGACCAGCGACTTCGAAACCATCGAAGTGGAGCAGCCAGTGCAGGACAACCTGCCGCAGTAACAGATTTAGCCGAGGTGGTGGAATTGGTAGACACGCTATCTTGAGGGGGTAGTGTCCTATGGACGTGCGGGTTCAAGTCCCGCTCTCGGCACCAATTAAAAAGGTCGATTATTAAATCGGCCTTTTTCACGTTTACAGCCCGGCATTTGGGTTGCGTGTATAAAGGCGCAACAGTATAATAAGTGCCGCTGATTCATGGGGACCGACGCGTTTGGTGTTCATGGGCTAAAATGGTTGAGGTTTCACTCCTGTTTTGGCCAGTGCGGAAACGCACAACAGCTCTCTCCGTGATCAAGTTTCTTGATGGGTATTGATACCGAGAAGGCCGCGACGGAGGCGGTGGATTGTTCCCCTGTGGGCAGTTCGATGACATCAGTCATCCTAAACAGGGTACAGCGCACTTTAGCCCCGTTTGAGCTCGGGGCTTTTTGTTATCTGTCCTCTGGGATTGGCTAAGAGCACACCGATGGGGCAATTACATGGTGGTATCCTGGATAAACCATCTAATTACCTCTATTGGTATGGCTAGTTAGATAACAGGGCTTTATGCCCTTTTTTCGTTTGTAGGGGGAGGCGCGATGGCTACGCTAGAGCAACGCTTAACCGAGATGTTGCAAGAACCGGTTCAAGCCCTGGGTTTTGAGTTGGTAGGGATTCAATACGTTCGTGCCGGTTCGCACTCCACATTGCGAGTGTTTATCGACCACGAAAATGGCATCACAGTGGACAACTGTGCCGAAGTCAGCCGCCAGATCGGAGCGGTGCTGGATGTGGAAGATCCCATCAGCACCGAATACAACCTCGAGGTGTCTTCTCCTGGGATCGAACGGCCGCTGTTTACGCCGGCACATTATGAAAAATTCATCGGTGAGGAGGCCTTCGTGCTTCTGAATATGCCGGTTGAAGGAAAACGCAAGCTGCAGGGACTGATCACCGCCGTTGAGGGCGAGATGATCACCTTGTCAGTGAAAGGTACGGATCAGGAAGTGGCTTTAGCAAACGTGCGCCAAGCCCACCTGGTAGCTAAGTTCTGATAGTTTCAGGGTGAAACGAGGCTGACCCATGAGCAAAGAGATTTTACTTGTCGCCGAAGCGGTATCTAACGAAAAAGCACTGCCGCGTGAAAAGATTTTTGAGGCCCTGGAAACGGCCTTGGCGACCGCTACTAAGAAAAAATATGAAATCGAGATCGAAGTTCGTGTCGAGATCGATCAGAAGACCGGTGAGTTCGATACCTTCCGTCGTTGGTTGGTGCTGGAAGACGATGCCGAGATGGAAGAGCCAACCCGAGAGTTGTCTCTGTCCGCGGCGCGTGCCATGTACGAAGACGACAGCATTGTCGCCGGCGATTACGTCGAAGAGCAGATCGAATCGGTGAAGTTTGACCGCATCACCACCCAGACTGCCAAGCAGGTTATCGTACAGAAAGTACGGGAAGCCGAGCGCGGTTTGATCATCGAGCAGTTCCGTGACAAAGAAGGCCAGCTAGTTACCGGTGTGGTCAAGAAGGTCAACCGTGACTCTGTGATTCTGGATCTGGGCGGCAACGCCGACGCGATCCTGTATCGTGAAGAGATGCTGCCTCGGGAGAACTTCCGTCCCGGTGACCGGGTGCGTGCGCTGCTGTTCGCCGTGCGTCCTGAGTCCCGTGGTGCTCAGCTGTTCCTGAGCCGCACCAAGCCAGAGATGCTGATCGAGCTGTTCCGCATTGAGGTGCCGGAAATTGGCGAAGAGATGATTGAGATTATGGGCGCCGCCCGTGATCCAGGCTCTCGCGCCAAGATCGCCGTGAAGAGCAACGACAAGCGCATCGACCCGGTCGGCGCCTGTGTCGGCATGCGTGGTGCCCGTGTTCAAGCGGTATCCGGCGAGCTGGGTGGCGAGCGCATCGACATCGTACTGTGGGACGACAACGTGGCCCAGTACGTGATCAAGGCCATGGCGCCTGCGGATGTGGGTTCCATCGTGGTTGACGAAGACGCCCACAGCATGGACGTTGCCGTTGAGCCGGACAGCCTGGCCCAGGCCATTGGCCGTAATGGTCAGAACGTTCGCCTGGCGTCGCAGCTGACCGAGTGGGAACTGAATGTGATGACCACCGATGAGATGGCGGCCAAGCATCAGGAAGAATCCGACCGGCTGATCACCCTGTTCGTGGACAACCTGGACATCGACGACGAGTTCGCCGAAGTGCTGGCCGAAGAGGGCTTCACCAGCCTGGAAGAGATCGCCTACGTGCCAATCCAGGAGCTGTTGGAGATCGACGGCCTGGACGAAGAGGCGGTTGAAGAGTTGCGTGAGCGTGCCAAAGCGGCACTGACCACCAAAGCGCTGGCCGACGAGGAAGCCCTGGACGGCGCCGAGCCGGCACAAGACCTTCTGAACCTGGAAGGCCTGGAGCGCCATCTGGCCTTTGTTCTGGCTTCCCGTGGTGTCATCACCCTGGAAGATCTGGCAGAGCAAGGCATCGATGACCTGAGCGACATTGAAGAGCTGAGCGAAGAGCAGGCCGGCGAGCTGATCATGGCTGCCCGCAACATCTGCTGGTTCAGCGACGAGGCGTAAGCCGATCAACGGAGGATTCAGAAAATATGGCAGATTTGACTGTTGAAAAACTGGCCAGTGAAGTAGGAAAACCGGTTGATCGTCTGGTTGCCCAGTTCGCCGAAGCCGGGATTAAAAAGAGTGCCAACGACAGCGTGACTGAGCAGGAGAAACAAACCCTGCTGAGCCACCTGGCCGATCAACACGGCGGCAGTAACGAGCCGACCCGTATGACCCTGCAGCGTAAGAAACGTTCGACTCTGAGCGTTAACGCCGGCGGTGGTAAGTCCAAGGATGTGCAAGTTGAGGTGCGCAAGAAGCGCACCTACGTGAAACGCAGTGCCGTTGATGAGCAGCAGCGCCAGGAAGAGGAAGCCCGTCAGGCCGCAGAAGAAGCGGCACGCCTTGAGGCAGAGGAACGGGCTAAGCGTGAAGCCAAAGAACAAGCCAAGCGTGAAGCGGAAGAGAAAGCCAAGCGTGATGCCGAAGAAAAAGCAAAGCGTCAGGCTGCAGAAAAAGCCCAACGCGAGGAGCAAGAGAAGTTGACCACGAAAGAGAAGGCCCAAGATGACATCGCTCGCCAAGAAGCTGACAAGCTGAAGGCCGCCCAGGAAGCCGAAGCCGCCCGTAAGGTGGAAGAGGAAGCCAAGGCGAAAGCGGAAGAGGCCAAGCGACTGGCGGAAGAAAACGCCAAACGCTGGGAAACTGAAGAAGCGGAGCGTAAAGCCCGCGAGCAGGCTGACTACCATGTCACCACCTCCACTGCCGCCCGTGCTGCCGAAGATGCGTCTGACGCTCAGGCCGAGCGCGGTCGTCGTCGTAAGAAGAAGAAAGCGGCCGATACTCAGGATCGTAACGCCCGTGGCCCACGCGGTCGTGGCCGTGGTCGTGGCAAGACGCCGTCTTCCATGCAGCAGGGCTTCCAGAAGCCGGTCGAGAAAGTGACCCGCGACGTGGAGATCGGCGAGACCGTGACCGTTGGCGAACTGGCCAACAAGATGGCGGTTAAAGCCACCGAAGTCATCAAGGTGATGATGAAGATGGGCGCCATGGCCACCATCAACCAGGTGATCGATCAGGAAACCGCCGCTCTGGTGTGTGAAGAGATGGGTCACAAGATCATCCTGCGCAACGAAAATGAGCTGGAAGATGCCATCCTGTCCGATCGTGACACCGATGCCACCACCGAGCCTCGCGCGCCGGTTGTGACCATCATGGGTCACGTTGACCACGGTAAGACCTCCCTGCTGGATTACATCCGTCGTGCCAAAGTGGCCGATGGTGAAGCCGGTGGTATTACCCAGCATATCGGTGCCTACCACGTAGAAACCGGTAACGGCATGATCACCTTCCTGGATACTCCTGGACACGCGGCGTTTACCTCCATGCGTGCCCGTGGTGCCCAAGCCACTGACCTGGTTGTTCTGGTGGTGGCGGCCGATGACGGCGTAATGCCTCAGACGGTTGAAGCGATTCAACACGCCAAAGCGGCCGGTGTGCCTCTGGTGATTGCCGTCAACAAGATGGACAAAGAAAGTGCCGATCCGGATCGCGTTAAGACTGAGCTGTCTCAGCACGAAGTGATTCCAGAAGATTGGGGCGGTGAGCACATGTTCGTTCACGTGTCTGCTAAGAGCGGCATGGGCGTTGACGAACTGCTGGAAGGCATCCTGCTGCAGTCCGAAGTTCTGGAACTGAACGCACGCAAAGAGGGCATGGCCCGCGGCGTGGTGATCGAGTCCCGTCTGGATAAGGGCCGTGGTCCAATCGCTTCGGTACTGGTACAGGAAGGTACTCTGAACCAGGGCGACATCGTGCTGTGTGGTCTGGAGTATGGCCGTGTACGTGCCATGCGCGATGAGAACGGTAAAGAGATCAAGACTGCCGGTCCTTCCATTCCGGTTGAGATTCTGGGTCTGTCCGGTGTTCCGGCAGCCGGTGACGAAGCCACCGTGGTTCGTGACGAGAAGAAAGCCCGCGAAGTGGCGCTGCACCGTCAGGGCAAGTTCCGCGAAGTGAAGCTGGCACGCCAGCAGAAGGCCAAGCTGGAGAACATGTTCGCCAACATGCAGGAAGGCGATGTGTCCGAGCTGAACGTGGTCCTGAAGGCCGACGTACAGGGTTCCCTGGAAGCCATTGCCGACTCTCTGATGAAGCTGTCCACCGACGAGGTGAAGGTGAACATCATTGGTCGCGGTGTGGGTGGTTTGACCGAAACCGACGCCTCTCTGGCGGCGGCGTCCAACGCCATCATGGTCGGCTTTAACGTCCGTGCCGATGCCGTTGCCCGCCGGGTTGTGGATACCGAGAACCTGGACCTGCGCTACTACAGCGTGATCTATGACCTGATTGACGAAGTGAAGTCTGCCATGAGCGGCATGCTGGCTCCGGAATTCAAGCAGCAGATCATCGGTCTGGCGGAAGTGCGTGACGTGTTCAAGTCGCCTAAGATTGGCTCCGTGGCCGGTTGTATGGTGACCGAAGGCATCGTGAAGCGCAGCGCCCCTATCCGTGTACTGCGTGACAACGTGGTTATCTACGAAGGCGAGCTGGAATCCCTGCGTCGCTTCAAGGATGACGTACAGGAAGTTCGTAACGGCATGGAATGTGGTATCGGTGTGAAGAACTACAATGACGTGAAGGTCGGCGATCAGATCGAAGTCTTCGAAGTCGTTGAAGTGCAACGCACCCTGTAATGACAACGAGGGGAGGGGTAACCCTCCCCGGATTAAGGTGTTATGGCTAGAGAATTCAGTCGAACTCGACGCGTCAATCAACAGATTCAGCGAGAGCTGGCAACGATCATGATGCGTGAAGTCAGAGATGCTCGTCTGGGCATGGTGACCATCAACGAAGTTGAGACCTCCCGTGACCTTAACTACGCCAAGGTGTTCGTAACCTTCCTGGACAGCGAACCTGAGCAGGTTAAGGCGCAAATGGATGCCTTGCTTGAGCTGGCGCCCTACATCCGTTCCCTGCTGGCGTCGTCGCTGCGCAACATGCGCGCGATTCCGGAGCTGCGCTTCGCCTACGACAAGTCGCTGGTGGAAGGCATTCGCATGACCAACGTGGTGACCAAGGTCATCGCCGAGGATCAGGCCAAGGCCGATAAACACGGCAGCAACGACTCGGACGAGGAACAGCAGTAATGGGCAGACGTCGCATGCGCGGCCGCATGGTGGATGGGATTGTGCTGCTGGACAAACCAGCGGGCATCACCTCCAACGATGCGCTGCAGCGGGTAAAACGCATCTACAATGCCGCCAAAGCTGGCCATACTGGCGCCCTGGATCCCCTGGCGACCGGCATGTTGCCGCTGTGCTTTGGTGAAGGCACAAAATTTTCTCAGTACCTGCTGGAGGCGGACAAGCGTTATCGAGTGGTCGCCAAGCTGGGTGTTCGCACCACCACCTCCGATGCGGACGGTGAAGTGGTCAAAGAACGGCCGGTTACCACCAGCCTGGGTGAGATCAACAAGGCCATCGAGCACTTCCGCGGCGAATCCATGCAGGTTCCCAGCATGTTTTCCGCCCTGAAGTACAAGGGTGAGCCGTTGTATAAATACGCTCGTCAGGGCATCGAAGTGCCACGTGAGGCACGCCCCATCAACGTTTACGAAGCGGAGCTGATCCGGTTTGAAGGCGATGAAGTGGAGATGGATCTGCACGTGTCTAAGGGCACCTACATCCGTACCATCGTCGATGATATGGGTGAGCTGCTGGGGTGCGGAGCGCACGTAAAAGTGCTGCGTCGTACCCAGGTGGCAGGGTACCCCTATGAGCGGATGGTGACCCTGGAGCAGCTGGAAAACCTGCTGCAGCAGGCATTGGATCAGGGCCGTAAGCCCAGCGAACTGCTTGACCCACTGCTGTTGCCCATGGACACCGCGGTAATGACCTTGCCGGAAGTGAACATGAACGAGGTGGTGGCCAGCTACATTATGCAGGGCCAGCCGGTTCAGGTGCCCAAGGCTCCGGACGAAGGCCATGTTCGCCTGACCGTCGGCAGCCAGCGGGTGTTCGTCGGCATCGGTGAGATCGATGCCGACGGCCTGGTGGCACCCAAACGCCTGATTAACGTCAGGCAGGGTTGAGTTTAGCGGCTCAGGTCGCTAGAATGCCCGTCCCGCTGGAGCTGAATTAGTGATTGGCTCCGGCATTATTTGTTTATCGGAGATAGTTATGTCACTAAGCACTGAAGCGAAAGCAAAGATTCTGGCTGATTTCGGCCGTGGTGAAAACGATTCTGGTTCTCCAGAAGTACAGGTTGCGCTGCTGACCTTCCAGATTAACCATCTGCAAGGCCACTTCAAGAAGCACATCCACGATCACCACAGCCGTCGCGGCCTGCTGCGCATGGTTTCTCAGCGTCGTAAACTGCTTGATTACCTGAAGCGTAAGAACCAAGCTTCTTACGTTGAGCTGATTGCTAAGCTGGGCCTGCGTCGCTAATAGATGCAATTCCGGTAAAAAGGGGACCCGTTTGGGTCCCCTTTTTCGTTTTTCTGGTTCGATCGGGAACCGCTAACAACCTCAGTAAAACCTCGCTTTAGCCACGGATTCAGAGCCAGTGGTCTTTTTTCTGCTTTTGCTCCTTGACACCTGTCATTCCTGCTTGGTTGCAGTATACTAAGCGACGAAATTTAAGGTTAAAAACACAGTTAAGGAACACATAAAGTGAATCCCGTCATTAAGAGTTTTGAGTATGGCCGTCACACGGTCACTCTGGAGACTGGCGTTATCGCCCGTCAGGCAGATGCCGCCGTTCTGGCAAGCATGGGTGATACCACCGTATTGGTTAGCGTGGTTGGTAAAAAGCAAGCCGATCCAGGCCGCGATTTCTTTCCTCTGACGGTGAATTACCAGGAAAAAACTTACGCAGCGGGTAAGATTCCAGGTGGTTTCTTTAAGCGCGAAGGTCGCCCTTCTGAAGGCGAGACCCTGACCGCGCGTCTGATCGACCGTCCTATTCGTCCTCTGTTCCCTAACGGTTTCAAGAACGAAGTCCAGGTGGTTGCCACCGTTGTCTCCGTTGATCCTGAGATCTCTCCTGACGTAGTTGCCATGATCGGTGCCTCCGCCGCACTGTCCATCTCCGGCATTCCGTTCGATGGCCCTATCGGCTGTGCCCGCGTGGGTTACCAGAACGGCGAATACCTGTTGAACCCTTCTGTTACCGAACTGGTTGAAAGCGACTTGGATCTGGTGGTTGCCGGTACTTCCGAAGCGGTTCTGATGGTGGAATCCGAAGCCAACATGCTGTCTGAATCCGTGATGCTGGGCGCCGTGGTCTTTGGTCATCAGGAACAGCAGAAAGTGATCAATGCCATTAACGAGCTGAAGGCCGAAGCCGGCAAGCCAGTATGGGATTGGACCGCGCCTGCGAAGAACGAAGATCTGGTTGCCAAGGTTGCCGAACTGGCGGAAGCCGACATGGGTGCCGCCTACCGCATTACCGACAAGATGGAGCGTAAAGACGCTGTTGATGCGGTGAAGTCCAAGACCGTCGAAGCACTGCTGGCTGCGGATGAGAGCCTGGACTCTCAGGAGATCGGTGGCGTACTGGGCAGCCTGGAGAAGACCGTGGTTCGTGGCCGCGTTCTGGCCGGTGAGCCTCGTATCGATGGTCGTAACACCAAGATGATTCGTGCCCTGTCTGTGGCGCCTGGTGTTCTGCCGCGTACTCACGGTTCCGCCCTGTTCACTCGTGGTGAGACTCAGGCCCTGGTAACTGCCACTCTGGGTACCGAGCGTGACGCTCAGATGATCGACGAGCTGAGCGGCCTGCGTACTGACCGCTTCATGCTGCACTACAACTTCCCTCCATACTGTGTGGGTGAAACCGGCATGATCGGTTCTCCAAAGCGCCGCGAAATCGGCCACGGTAAGCTGGCTAAGCGTGGTGTGATGGCCGTGATGCCAACCGCCGAGGAGTTCCCGTACTCCGTACGTGTAGTGAGTGAGATCACCGAGTCCAACGGCTCTTCCTCCATGGCTTCCGTTTGTGGTACCTCTCTGGCCCTGATGGACGCCGGTGTGCCGATTAAGGCTTCTGTGGCGGGTATCGCCATGGGTCTGGTGAAGGAAGGCGACAACTACGTGGTTCTGTCTGACATTCTGGGTGATGAAGATCACCTGGGTGACATGGACTTCAAAGTGGCCGGTAGCCGTGACGGCATCACCGCCCTGCAGATGGACATCAAGATCTCCGGTATCACCCAGGAGATCATGCAGACTGCCCTGAAGCAGGCGTACGAAGCCCGTATCCACATCCTGAACGTGATGGACGAGTCACTGCCGACGGCCCGTACCGAGCTGTCTGAGCACGCGCCTCGCATCACCACCATCAAGATTCATCCGGACAAGATCCGTGACGTGATCGGTAAAGGTGGCGCCAACATCCGTGCGCTGACCGAAGAGACCGGCACCACCATCGAGATCGAAGATGACGGTACCGTGAAAATCGCCTCTACCGACGGCGCCGCTTCTGCCGAAGCCGTTCGTCGCATCGAAGCGATCACCGCCGACGTGGAAGAGGGTCGTATCTACCAGGGTAAGGTTGTCCGCATCGTTGACTTCGGTGCCTTCGTAAACATCCTGCCGGGTAAAGACGGTCTGGTTCACATCTCTCAGATTACCGCTGAGCGCGTGAACAACGTCTCCGATCACCTGTCCCTGGGTCAGGAAGTGGACGTGAAGGTTGTCGAAGTGGACCGTCAGGGCCGCATTCGTCTGTCCATCAAGGAAGCTCAGGCAGACAAAGGTGGCGAAGCGAAAGGTGAATAATCACTAGTCGCCGCGACCACAGAGGGGGAAGCCAACAGGCTTCCCCTTTTTTTATGGAACTTGGCGGCCGTTCGTTGCTCTAATCTGAACAGTTTTCTTGCGCAGACAAATATTTAATGCGTTTGCGACAGTGCCCCACTACAATGGGAAAATGCATGTTTTACCCCTTGCCACCGGCAAAGGGTCCTAAGGACGGTTCTATGAGTTTGAGTAAACGTTGGCTGGTTTTGGTCCTCGTCAGCCTGGGGTTGGCCGGGTGCGCCTCCACCAACAGTGAGACCGAGTCCGGTAATGGCCAGATGATGCTGGTGACGCCGTTGCAGCCTGACGCTAACCTGGAAGTGGCGCTGGCGAAGATCAGCGAAGTGCTGATCTCTGCCGAACTGACCGAGGAGCAGCGGGCACGGTTTCTGTACGATCGCGGCGTGCTCTACGACAGCGTTGGCCTGAGAACTCTGGCTCGAATCGATTTCTCTCGAGCGTTGCAGTTACGCCCTGATCTGCCTGATGCCTACAACTTCATGGGCATCTACCTGACTCAGGCGATGGAGTTTGATCAGGCTTATGAAGCCTTTGACGCGGTACTGGAGCTCGATCCCGGCTACGATTTCGCCTATCTGAACCGAGGCATTGCCCTCTACTATGGCAGCCGCCCTATGCTGGCTGTGGACGATTTAAATGAGTTCTACCAGCGCGACCAGTCCGATGCCTACCGGGCACTGTGGCTGTACCTGGCCGAGTACCAGCAGGATCCGGTTCAGGCTAAGGCGCAACTGCGCGCCCACAGCAGCCAGATTGGTGATGGCTGGGGAGCGGCACTGGTGGCGTACTACCTGGGGGACATCGACGGCGGTCAGTTGCTGGCTGCGTCGCGCCAGGACCTGAATCACCAGAAGCAGTTGGCCGAGCGTCTGTGTGAGGCTTACTTCTACATGGGCAAGCAGGCCCGCATGGAAGGCCAGCCACGCGCGGCGCTGAACCTGTTTAAGTTGTCTTTGGCCACCAACGTCTACGAGTTTGTGGAGCACCGCTACTCCATCATGGAGATGCGCCAGATCGCCGAACAACTGATGGAAGAGCAGGAGCAGGCCCACTGAGCCAGCCCTCGTCATTTCGAAGCCCGCTCCCTTGTGAGCGGGCTTTTTTGTGGTCGCAGCCGGGCGGTGATCCTTGATTACACTGAGCTACGGCTTTTGATATAATGCCCGCCTTTGATTTTCAGCGGCGGGTTTTTCATGTCTACGCACCAGCAGGAAGTGGCCAAACGGCGCACTTTCGCCATCATCTCCCACCCGGATGCGGGTAAAACCACCATCACCGAAAAAGTGATGCTGTACGGCAACCTGATTCAGAAGGCGGGTACCGTAAAAGGCCGTGGGTCGGGTCAGCACGCCAAGTCTGACTGGATGGAGATGGAGAAAGAGCGGGGCATCTCGGTAACCACCTCGGTAATGCAGTTCCCCTATGGTGACAGCCTGGTCAACCTGCTGGATACGCCGGGACACGAAGACTTCTCCGAGGACACCTACCGTACCCTGACTGCAGTGGACTCCTGCCTGATGGTGATCGATGCCGCCAAGGGTGTGGAAGACCGGACCCGTAAGCTGATGGAAGTGACCCGCCTGCGTGATACGCCGATTGTCACCTTCATGAACAAGTTGGATCGCGACATTCGTGATCCCATGGAGCTGATGGATGAGGTGGAGAACGAGCTCAACATCCTATGCGCTCCGGTTACCTGGCCCATTGGCTGTGGTAAGGAGTTTAAAGGGGTGTACCACATCCACCGTGATGAGGCGATTCTGTACCAGAGCGGTCAAGGCCATACCATTCAGAACCTGGATGTGGTTAAGGGCCTGAATAACCCGGAACTGGAGCAGAAAATCGGCACCGAACTGGCAGAGGTGCTTCGTGACGAGCTGGAGTTGGTGCTGGGGGCGTCCAACGAGTTTGATCAGGAGATGTTCGATAACGGTGATCTGACCCCGGTGTTCTTCGGTACCGCCCTGGGTAACTTCGGCGTGGATCATATGCTGGACGGCCTTACTGCCTGGGCACCGACGCCACAGCCGCGCGAGACCGACGTACGCACCATCGAAGCCGGTGAGGAGAAGTTCTCCGGATTCGTGTTTAAGATTCAGGCCAATATGGATCCTAAGCACCGGGACCGCATCGCCTTTATGCGTATCTGCTCCGGCAAATACAGCAAGGGCATGAAGATGCGCCACGTTCGCATCGGTAAAGATGTGTCCATTTCCGATGCGGTGACCTTTATGGCCGGCGACCGCAGCCACGCGGATGAGGCCTACCCCGGAGACATCATCGGCCTGCACAACCACGGTACCATTCAGATCGGTGATACCTTCAGTCAGGGCGAAGTGATGAAATTCACCGGCATTCCGAACTTCGCTCCTGAGATGTTCCGCCGCATTCGTCTCAAAGATCCTCTCAAGCAGAAGCAGCTGCTCAAAGGCCTGGTTCAGCTGTCTGAAGAGGGCGCGGTACAGGTTTTCCGGCCCATCGACAGCAATGATCTGATCGTGGGCGCGGTGGGGGTACTGCAGTTTGATGTGGTGGTGGCCCGACTGAAAGCCGAATATAAGGTGGAAGCGATCTACGAGGCGGTCAACGTGGCTACGGCTCGCTGGGTGTCCGGTGAGGATGCTCGTAAGGTGGATGAATTTCGTCGTAAGGCTTCGGCCAACCTGGCGCTGGATGGGGGCGATAACCTCACCTACATCGCCCCGACCATGGTGAACCTGAATCTGACCGCGGAACGCTACCCTGACATCCGTTTCCACAAGACCCGCGAGCACTAAGCCTCGGCTTTGACAAGGCTTAGGGTATACTAAGGGCAGCTTCGGCTGTCCTTTTTTATGGAGAGAGCAGATGGGATGGATTCGGCGGTGGTGGCAGGCCTATTGCAGCTGGTGTGATGCCAATGGCCTCAACCCCAAGCATAAGCGCAGCTGTGTGGTGACCATGGCGGAGCCACAGGACTCCGGTCGTGATGCTGACTGACAGTCACTGTCATCTCGATTTCGAGTGTTTCGATGCCGATAGAGAGGCGGTGCTGCAGCGGGCGGCGTTGGTCGGGGTGGAACACATCGTGGTGCCGGCGGTGGCCGCCGAGCACTGGCCTAGAGTCGCGGCGTTAGCGGGGCGCTACCCCAATGTGAGCTACGGCCTTGGCATTCACCCTTGCTTCGCCAGCGAACACAGCCTGACGGAGGTGGAGACGTTGCCGCAAGGGCTGCAGCAGCCTGGCTGTGTGGCCATCGGCGAGTGTGGCCTGGATGCGGTCAACTCGCCACTGAACCTGGCTGAACAACAGCGGTTGCTGGAACGGCACCTGGTGGTGGCCAGCGAGGCGCAGCTGCCGCTGCTGCTCCATGTCCGCAAAGCCCATCACCTGTTGTTGCCGCTGCTGGACCGGCATTCGCTGCCCGGCCGCGGGGTGATTCACGGTTTCAGTGGCAGCCGTGAACTGGCGATGGAATACGTTCGTCGGGGCTATCGGCTCGGGGTTGGCGGCGTCATTACCTACGCCAGAGCCACAAAAACCCGTGCGGCCATCGCCAGCGTACCTGTTGACGCTTTGTTATTGGAAACCGATTCACCGGATATGCCGCTGTGCGGACAGCAGGGAAAGCGCAATGAACCTGCCTCGGTGCAATCGGTGTTGCAAGCCCTGTCACAGCTTCTAGACTTACCTTCAGATGCGCTCGCTGAGCAGTTAGCTCGCAACAACTCGCGCTTTTTCAACCGTTTGGTGTAAATTTTCACCGAGCAGCCTTGGCTTTTGTCCCACTTTACGAACTGGCAGCCGTAATTCCTGTTCGACTGTAATGTGGCTATCAAAGTGTGTATCTGAATTACTGATATGTAAGATAAATATGTCGTTTGCCTGTTTTATGGTCGAAAAATTTGATCTGGACAGCGATTTTTGTTTTTTGGAACAGTATAATTCCGACCGGATGATAAGTTGTTTTACGACATAATTTATAAAATTTAACAAGAGGATGATGGGTTCATGGGTATACTGATGAGCTTAGTAGGGGTGGCTACCCTAATCGCGATCGCCATTGCGTTTTCGACAAATCGCAAAGCGATCAACCTGCGCACCGTTGGTGGTGCTCTGGCCATCCAGGCTGCCCTGGGTGCGTTTGTACTGTACGTTCCTTTCGGTAAGGACGTACTGGGTGATATCTCCAGCGCCGTTTCCAACGTAATCTCTTACGCGAACGACGGTATTGGTTTCCTGTTTGGTGATTTGGCCAAGTTCAAAGTTGGCTTCATTTTTGCCATCAACGTTCTGCCAATCATCGTGTTCTTCTCCTCCCTGATTGCAGTGCTGTACTACCTGGGTGTGATGCAGTGGATCATCCGTATTCTGGGTGGTGGCTTGCAGAAGGCTCTGGGTACCTCTCGTCCTGAGTCCATGTCTGCGACTGCAAACATCTTCGTGGGTCAAACCGAAGCGCCTCTGGTTGTTCGTCCGTTTATTGCCTCCATGACTCAGTCTGAGCTGTTCGCCATCATGACCGGTGGTCTGGCGTCGGTAGCCGGTTCTGTTCTGGCGGGTTACGCCGGTCTGGGTGTGAAACTTGAGTACCTGATTGCCGCTTCCTTCATGGCTGCCCCTGGTGGTCTGTTGATGGCCAAACTGATTGTGCCTGAAACCGAAGAAGCCAAGCAGGACATGGATGACATCGGCGAAGCCGACGACAAGCCTGCTAACGTTCTGGACGCTGCCGCGGCCGGTGCCTCTTCCGGTATGCAACTGGCTCTGAACGTAGGTGCCATGCTGTTGGCCTTCATCGGTCTGATCGCCATGATCAACGGCATCATCGGTGGTATCGGTGGTTGGTTCGGCATGCCTGACCTGACTCTGGAAATCATCCTGGGTTACGCTTTCTCCCCACTGGCCTTCATGATTGGTGTGCCTTGGAGTGAAGCCACTGTTGCCGGTTCCTTCATCGGTCAGAAAATCGTAGTGAACGAATTCGTTGCCTACATCAACCTGGCACCGTACCTGAGCGGCGAAGCTCTGATTGACGGCGTTGTGATGAGCGACCGTACTCAGGCTATCCTGTCCTTCGCTCTGTGTGGATTTGCGAACCTGTCCTCCATTGCTATCCTTTTGGGTGGTCTGGGTGCCATGGCTCCAAACCGTCGCCACGACCTGGCTCGCCTGGGTCTGCGTGCGGTACTGGCCGGTTCTCTGTCCAACCTGATGAGTGCGACTCTGGCTGGTTTGTTCCTGGCCCTGTAATCGCGCTACGCACTAGTGTGCTTCAGGAAGGCCGGACCTCGTGTCCGGCCTTTTGTTTATCTGCAGTATGGCAACCGACGGTTCCCATTTACTCGTTAAGCGGTGGGTAATAAACCAAATATCCCGGCTCCTGGCAGTCGGTTTTGCTGTTTTGGCCGGGCATCATCGGTACCAGGGTAACTGGTAAATACTCTAAGGAAATGGGAGTGGATGATGAAAGTAGCAATAGCAACGACGGTGTTGTCAGCGGGGCTGATGACTCTGCCGGTGGCGGCCGAGCAGTTTTATGGTTTTATGGATCTGTCCATCAACTATCTGGACTGGACCGATAAGGCCGAGGACCGCACCAATCCCGACATTGGCGGGCGCGGCGGGCCGAAAGAGGACTTCTTCTACATCGAGCTGGAGGGCGGCGCCGGATTTGACTGGGGTGACGTCTACGGCTTTATCGATTTCGAAAATCCCACCAACTCCAACGATGGCCAGTTCTCCGATGAGGCCTTTGCCACCGATGGCTTTCGTATCGCCGCCAAAGGCACCCTGGCCTATAACCTGGGCAGCAGTAACTGGAACGCCTACGGTCACCTCTACAGCTTCACCGAGTCCTCCAGTGGCTTCTTTGATCAGAACCTGGTGCTGGGGGTCAGTTACGACGTGTTCACCGACTTCGGCCTGTGGTTTAAGCCTTTTATTGGCGGCCACTATGAGCAGCAGTCGTTTGCCGGCTCAGGCTGGAATGGCGGCATGCTGGGGTGGGTGCTCGGCTACGACTTTGCCATCGGCGAGCAGAAGTTTTCGGTCACCAACTGGCATGAAACCGAGTTTGCCCGCGATGATCAGTTCCGCAGCAACGGCACCCAGTACCAGTTGGCGTCGGTAGGCTGGAACGGGGCCGTGGCCCTGTGGTGGCACCTGCCCAACAACCTGACCGGTGGCCTGCAGTATCGTTACGCCGACAATAAGCTCGGTACCGCCGCCTACCATGACGCCATTATCTACAGCTTGCGATACAACTTCTGAGGTGATGGCACAGTTGAACACGCCCCTTTCGGGGCGTTTTTTTTTATGACCGTTTCCGTGGCTGAACAATTTGTAGACATTTTACTACTGACTGGGCAGGAAATGGGCCTTGTGGTCGGAGCTGTTGAGGTGGTTGGAGGCGAGAGTGCCAGAGTTAATTGCCGTCGCGGCCTTCGGTGACGGGATCAATTGAGCGCTGAGGGCGATGGCGGAGACTAAAAAATAGCCACAAATTGGTATCTAATTTTCAACTTATCACCCTTCGGATTGGAAACCGGGTTTTTCTTCCGAATTATCTTCGTGTGTTGATTGCTTTCATTCTGATCGGCTTTTTAGTGACATTAGATCATAAATCGTTCAATAAGTAATCTAATCACAATTCATTATGTAATTTTACAACTAAACTGGAATATTGATGAAATGCGGGGGTTCGTTACGACAGTATGTCAAAAAGTCTATTAAGTTGCCGCTGAAGTGTTATCTGGATCACGCTTTTTGATATTTCTACTTTCTTTTAACCGGAAACGTGTAGCTAGTGATTGTGCCTGTGGGTGGGTCGGATAAAATGCGCCCTGTTCCAAGGATGTTGGAAAACAATATTTAATAATCTGTATTAATACAGGGGTTGATGATGAAAAAAGTATTGGCTGGTGCGGCTCTGGCTGCCCTTTCACTGAACGCTTTCGCTGCCGATTACTCTGACGGCGATATCCACAAGAACGACTACAAGTGGATGCAGTTTAACCTGATGCAGTCTGTGGATGCTCGCATCCCATTTGGCGCACAAGACACCACTTACCTGGAATTCGAATTCGGCGGTCGTTCCGGCATCTTCGATTTGTACGGCTACGTTGATTACTTCGACGTACTGGGTATTGACAGCGACGATCGTGACAACAGCGATAACATGTTCATGAAGCTGGCCCCTCGTATGTCTCTGGACGCCCTGACCGGTAAAGACCTGTCTTTTGGTCCAGTTCAAGAGGTTTACCTGGCGAACGTACTGAACGTTGGTGACAACGCTCTGGTTGACAGCTACTGGGGTGTGGGTTCCGACATCATGGTACCTTGGTTCGGCAAAATGGGCCTGAACTTCTACGCTCGCTACGTTGATGAAAACTACGGCGCCGACAACGAAAGTTCTTGGGATGGTTACATGATCAGTTTCAACTGGTTCAAGCCTTTCTACTTCTTCGACAACGGCAGCTTCATCTCCTACCAGGGTTACAACGATTATAAGTTTGGTGCTGATGAGATTGATGGCAACGGCTTGAATGCTAAAGAGTCTCTGGAATCTTTCCACGGCATCTACTGGCACTCTGATCGCTTTGCTGCCGGTTACGGCCTGAAGTACTTCTACAACATGGCGCTTGTTGAAGACGGCGGCATTGGTGGCGACACCACTGGCTTCGGTCACTACTTCGCGATAACTTACAAGTTCTAAGTTACGCTGAAAATGAGCCTCGAGTCTTTGAACTCGGGGCTTTTTTTTGTCTGAATTTCGCCGTCAGTCACCGTCCCTTGGCTGGCGTTGGCGTTCAGTCACGATTTTGTTAGTAATAAATCAACATTTCCTGCCGAAGGCGGTTGTAATCTGCATCCACTGCTGCCATGATGCTGCCGTTGTTGAATTTGTTACTGCGGGAAAATGGATTTTTCGCCCAAGGGTCGACCAAGGTCGCTCTTTCGATTCTTCAGGGAACCAAGTCCGCGTCACGGCATGTGAGCGGTAACCTCCTGCGCTAAGATACCTCATGTATCTCTGCCTGCCATTAATAGGTTTTATGATCATCTTTAGCCACGTGCGAGTGACCAATCTTTTTCTATACTGCTTTTAGTTAAATTTAGATCTGGGAGACTCACCATGAGTGATATTAAAGCGATTGCACAACGTGCACTTCAACTGATGGACCTGACCACCTTGAACGATGATGACACCGATCAGAAAGTGATCGATCTGTGTCACAACGCCAAGACCGCGGCTGGCAATACCGCTGCCATCTGCATCTACCCCCGCTTCATCCCCATTGCCCGTAAGACCCTGCGTGAAATCGGTGCCGAAGGCGTTCAGATTGCCACGGTAACCAACTTTCCTCACGGCAACGATGACATCGCCATCGCGGTAGCTGAAACCAAAGCGGCCGTGGCCTATGGCGCCGATGAAGTGGACGTGGTATTTCCATACCGCGCCCTGATGGATGGCAACGAGCAGGTCGGCTTCGATCTGGTGAAAGCCTGTAAAGAAGCCTGTGGCGATGTGCTGCTGAAAGTGATCATCGAAACCGGTGTACTGGAAGAGGAAGCCCTGATCCGCAAGGCATCTGAGATCTCCATCGATGCCGGTGCCGACTTCATCAAGACCTCTACCGGTAAAGTGCCTGTGAACGCGACTCTGGAAGCCGCTCGCATCATGATGACCGTGATCAAAGAGAAGAACACCAAGATTGGCTTCAAGCCTGCTGGTGGTGTTCGCAACGCCGAGCAAGCCGGTGAGTACCTGGATCTGGCTGCCAGCATCCTGGGTGACGACTGGACCTCTGCCCGTACCTTCCGCTTCGGTGCTTCCAGCCTGCTGAACAGCTTGCTGCACACCTTGGAACTGGCCGACGCACCTGCCGATTCTAAAGGTTACTAATCTACATCTGCGTTGATATTTGTGATCCGGATCGCCGGAACTTGCCAAAAGCTTGTCTACTATTGAGTCAGCTTTAGTAAGTTTACGACACAACCGATTCGAATCCATCTCAAAAATAAGATGATGTCGATGCCCCTCTGGCATCGGCATGCACCGGAGGCAAAGGATGTTTCTACCTCAAGAGATTATCCGTAAAAAACGTAACGGCGAGCCGCTCAGCGAGCAGGAGATCCGTTTTTTCGTTCAGGGGATTACCGACAACAGCATCAGCGAAGGTCAGATTGCGGCGTTTGCCATGGCAATCTACTTCAAAGACATGCCGATGGATGAGCGCATTGCGCTGACCAAGGCGATGCGCGACTCCGGTATGGTCCTGAATTGGGACGACCATAATTTCGATGGCCCGGTTATCGATAAGCACTCCACCGGTGGTGTGGGTGACGTGGTCTCGCTGATGCTTGGCCCCATGATCGCCGCCTGTGGTGGTTATGTTCCAATGATTTCTGGTCGTGGCCTGGGCCACACCGGCGGTACTCTGGATAAACTGGAGTCCATTCCTGGCTACAACATCACTCCGACCAACGACACCTTCGGCAAGGTTGTAAAAGAAGCCGGCGTCGCCATCATCGGTCAGACCGGTGACCTGGCACCCGCCGACAAGCGCTTCTACTCCATTCGCGACGTTACCGCTACCGTGGAGTCCATCGCCGCCATTACCGCTTCCATTCTTTCCAAGAAGCTGGCCTGTGGCCTGGACGCACTGGTAATGGATGTGAAAGTCGGTTCCGGCGCCTTTATGCCAACCTATGAGGCGTCTAAGGATCTTGCCAAGAGCATCGTCGACGTTTCTAACGGCGCCGGTGTCGCCACCTCTGCATTGCTGACCGACATGAACCAAACTCTGGCCAGCAGTGCCGGTAATGCGGTTGAAGTTCGTGAAGCGGTGCGTTACCTCACCGGTGAATATCGCAACCCACGTTTGCACGAAGTGACCATGGCGCTCTCGGCTGAGCTGCTGGTCCAGGGTAAACTGGCGACCGATACCACCGATGCCCGAGCCAAGCTGCAGCAGGCGCTGGACAGCGGTAAGGCGGCAGAGATCTTCGGTAAGATGGTGGCCGGCCTTGGTGGTCCTACCGACTTCATTACCAAGATGGATGTTCACCTGCCTCAGGCACAGATTATCCGTCCCGTCTATGCTGAACACAGTGGCATTGTCACTGCGATGGATGCCCGGGCCATGGGTCTGGCTGTCGTCGGTCTGGGTGGCGGTCGCCGCCTGCCAACCGATGGCATCGATTACGCCGTGGGTCTGAGCAACATCATCTCTCTGGGTCAAACTCTCGATAGCAGCACGCCTATCGCCATGGTTCACGCTCAGGATGACGCTCAGTTCCTGGAAGCGGAGGCCGCCTTGCGCCAGTCCGTTACTCTGGGTGAGTCTTACGAGGCCACTCCGGATGTGTACGAGACCATTCGCGGCAGCTAAGGAGAAAAAGTAGATGAAACGCGTATTTATCCTGATGATGGACTCCTTCGGCATTGGTGCCGCAGGGGATGCCGACAAGTTCGGTGACGTCGGTGCCGACACCTTTGGCCACATCGCCAAAGAGTGTGCCGATGGCAAGGCCGAAGTGGGCCGTTCCGGCGCACTGGCGTTGCCAAACCTGGCCAATTGGGGCCTGGTGCACGCCGCCAAGGAAAGCACCGGTGAAGTGCCTGCGGGCATGAACCTGGATGCCACCGTCACCGGCGCTTACGGTTACTGCTCCGAACTGTCATCGGGAAAAGACACTCCCAGTGGTCACTGGGAGATGGCCGGTGTGCCGGTTCTTTACGAGTGGGGCTATTTCCACGACAAAGAGAACAGCTTCCCGAAAGAGCTGACCGATAAGATCCTGGAACGTGCTGGTCTGGACGGTTTCCTGGGTAACTGTCACGCCTCGGGCACCGCCATTCTGGAACAGCTTGGTGAAGAGCACATGCGTACCGGTATGCCGATCTTCTACACCTCCGCTGACAGCGTGTTCCAAATTGCCTGCCACGAAGAGACTTTTGGTCTTGAGCGTCTGTACGAGCTGTGTAAAATCGCCCGCGAGGAGCTGGAGCCCTACACCATTGGTCGAGTAATCGCTCGTCCATTTGTGGGAGCTGGCGCCGCTGATTTTGCCCGTACCGGTAACCGGGCCGACTACGCCATTGAGCCGCCAGCGCCGACCGTGCTGGACAAGCACAAGGCGGCCGGAGGCCAGGTGGTGTCTGTGGGCAAAATTGCCGACATCTACGCCAACTGCGGCATCACCAAAAAGGTGAAGGGCACTGGCCTGGAAGCGCTTTGGGATCGCACCCTCGAGCAGGTAGACGAAGCCGGTGATAACACCATTGTGTTCACCAACTTTGTGGATTTCGACTCCTCCTACGGCCATCGTCGTGACGTTAATGGTTACGCCAATGCCCTGGAGTATTTCGATAAGCGTCTGCCAGAACTGATTGAAAAACTGGGTGATGAAGACGTGGTACTGGTGACTGCCGATCACGGTTGCGATCCAACCTGGACCGGCACCGATCACACTCGCGAGCACGTGCCTGTGCTGGCGTTTGGTAAGCCAGTGAAGCCCGGTTCTCTGGGCCACCGCGAATCGTTCGCCGATATCGGCCAGTCCATTGCCAGCTATCTTGGGCTGGAACCGATGGACTACGGTAAGTCTTTCCTGAATTAACTGATGAAATAACAAGGGGTCAATAATAATGGCAACTCCGCACATTAATGCACCAGCCGGCGCTTTCGCCGAAACCGTACTGTTCCCAGGGGATCCTCTGCGCGCTAAGTACATCGCCGAAACCTTCCTGGAAAACGTCGAGCAGGTGACTGACGTACGTAACATGCTGGGTTTCACCGGTACCTACAAGGGCAAGAAAGTGTCCGTTATGGGTTCCGGCATGGGCATCCCATCTTGCTCCATCTACGCCAAAGAGCTGATCACCGAGTACGGTGTGAAGAACATCATCCGCGTAGGCAGCTGTGGTGCCGTGAGCACCGACGTTAAAGTTCGTGACGTGATCATCGGTATGGGTGCCTGCACCGATTCCGGCGTAAACCGCACCCGTTTCAAGGGCTACGATTTCGCCGCCATCGCGGACTACGGCCTGCTGGCCAACGTAGTGAAGTCTGCCGAAGCGTCCAACATTCCGGTTAAGATCGGTAATGTTTACTCTGCGGACCTGTTCTACACGCCGGATCCAGAGATGTTCGACGTGATGGAAAAGATGAACGTCCTGGGCGTAGAGATGGAAGCGGCTGGCCTGTACGGCGTTGCGGCTGAATTCGGCGCCAACGCTCTGTGCGTAGTGACCGTATCTGACCACATCCGTACCGGTGAAGCGACGACCTCTGAAGAGCGTCAGAACACCTTCAACGACATGATCGTGATGACTCTGGACTCTCTGCTGTAACTCAGCCTGAGTTTACCGAGATAAAGGCGGCCCTTTTGGGGCCGCTTTTTTTTGTCTGTTGAGTCTGCTCATGGCGGCGCGCTTGGCCGACAGCGACTTAGCCAGCAGATAGCCTACCAGGCCGGCCATCAACAACATCAGCGGTTGCTGGCGTTGCTGGTCCCTGTCCAGTCGGCGGTTGTCCAGGAAGAACAGCTGGGTGTTGACCCGAATGCGAATAAACCCCAGGGTGCCGGTAGGTTGCTCTATGGTGGCCACAAAGGGGGTATAGCGCTTGAGCGCCGCTTCCAACTGTTCCGCTTCCGGTAGTTGAGACTCAGGAAACAGGCTTTGGGCCTGCGCCAGTCGCTGGCCTTCATCACTGAAAATGCTGGCAGACAGGACCCGGGGATCCTTGATCAGTTGCTGCACCAACCAGTCCAGCTGTTGGTCGTCCTCTTTGGCCAGTGCCGGGGCGGCGCCGATGGCGGCGTATTGCACCAGCTGGGTGGCCAGCTCACCGGCCTGCTGGTTCAGTAGCTGCTGGCCCTGATGCTGATGATGACGCCAAAGGTTGAGGGTGATCACCATCAGGGTTACCGCCAGTATCACCTGCAGTACCCGCCAGACCACCAGGCGTTTATTACTGATTTTTATGTGGGTATTCGTTCCCGCCATGGTTGTCCTTGCGACCGGCTCATCCTTCTGTGATCCTAACCACTCTGGTTGAAAAATAACAGCCGACAAGGTTACCTCCCTGAAAATCTAAGCGAAAGGAAGTCTAATGAGTCGCCCCGATTGCCATACGCCCGTCAGCCACCCCTGGCAGTTGCTGCTGATCTGTCGCAGCGTCGCCGCACTGGAAGCCAGCCCACTGCCTCAGGGGGTGTCGCTGGCGAACGCCTGGCGCAGTGAGGTGGCTGGCTATCAGGTCGCCCGCTGGCCGCTGCAACAGCCGTTGACCTCTTTGCCCGAGGTGGTTGAGGGCGAGCTGTTGTGTCTGGCTACCGACGGCCCGGTGCTGGCTCGGCCCGGCTTGTTGCTGATGGACATGGACTCCACCGCCATCGATATCGAATGCATCGATGAGATCGCCCGCGCCGGTGGCGTTTACGAGGAGGTCAGCGCTGTCACCGAAGCGGCCATGCGCGGTGAACTGGGGTTTGAGCAGAGCTTGCGTCAGCGGGTGGCCAAACTGGCGGGAATACCGGCATCGGTACTGGATGAGATTGCCGCCGAGTTGCCGCTGAATCCGGGGTTGACGACGCTGGTGACTCACCTGCAACAGGCGGGCTGGCGGGTGGCACTGGCCTCAGGCGGCTTTAATCGCATCGCCTCGGTGTTGGCGGCGCAGTTGCAGCTGGATTATTTTCAGGCCAACGATCTGCAGGAACAAGACGGGCGCCTGACCGGCGAGGTAACCGGCACCATCGTCGATGCCCAGACCAAGGCGCTGATTCTGCGGCGGCTGGGGCAGCAGTATGGCATTGAACCGAGCCAGTGGCTGGCGCTGGGAGACGGGGCCAACGATCTGCCGATGATGGAGACCGCCAAACTGGGTGTCGGCTTTCGGGCCAAGCCGGCGGTGGCGGCCCGAGCCGACGCCCATTTGAGCCAATTAGGGTTGGATGCGGTGCTGGCAATGTTGATCTAGCTCACGTTTTTCTGGTCTAATCAGTGGCCTCGCAGTTAATGAGCAGTAGAGAGCCATGCAACACAGTCAGGGATCCGACTATCTGAACTATCGGAACGGCCGCCTGCACCTCAAGGTGCTGACCCCGCAGTCGCCACCCAAAGGGGTGGTGCTGATGGTGCACGGCGCCATGAGCAACGGCCGAGTGTTTTACAGCGATAAAGGCAAGGGGCTGGGCTGTTATCTGGCGGATCAGGGCTATCTGGTGTACGTGCTGGACTGCTACGGTCATGGCCTGTCCCACCCGCCCCTGGCTCACAAAGAGAGCCATGGCCAGTACGAGATCATCAGTGAACAACTGCCCCTGGTTCAGCAGTGGCTGCATCAGCGCCACGGCGGGGCGGTGCACTGGGTCGGCCACTCCTGGGGCGGGGTATTGATGATTGCCGCGCTGGCCCGTTACCCGCAATTGCTTCGCCAGGTGCAGACGCTGTCGCTGTTTGCCTCCAAGCGTACCGTGCGCAGCTGGAGTTCGGAGCGGTTGTTGAAGATCGAGTTGGCGTGGAAACGGTTGTTCCCCTGGTTGGGGGAGAAATTGGGTTACCTGCCGCTGCAACGGTTACGGGTCGGCATGGATGATCAGTCAACCCGGTTCCTGCTGGACTCGCTGCCCTGGATCAGCCAGCGCCAGTGGCTGGACGAGCGCGATGGTTTCGATTACGGCGATGCGGCCCGAACGCTGGTGCGCCAGGGGCGCTGGCCGGTGACCTGGTTTGCGGCCGGAGCCGGCGATCGTGCCCTGGGCAATCCCAGAGATGTGCATGACCTGATGCAGGAGTGCGGCTTGGCAGGACAGGCTCAGTACCAGGTGTTTGGCCGCAGTCAGGGCTTTCGCCGAGACTACGACCATGCGGGGCTGCTGACCCATAGGGATGCCGCCGCCGAGCTGTTTCCTAATGTCCTTAGCTGGTTGCAGCAGCCTCAATGGGCAGGCGATATTGCAGCAGAAACTCAGGGGTGATGTCCCGCAGTTCACCGATGACCGCGATCTGCCACAGCATCTCTTCCAGCTCTTTGGCCCGGTGCAGGGCGTGGGTGCTGATGGCGGCCAGTTCGGCCTGCAAGTAATCCAGATCCGGTTTCTGTGCCCGGTCCAGCTGTAGGCTGACGACCTTGAGGTGCCCGTCGCCATGCAATTGGGCCAGCTTGAGCCGAACCTGATCAGAGTTGCCAATCTCAGACAAAGCCCATACCTGGCGCTGGTCCCGCTCCGGTGGCCAGTGCAGCACCAAAGTCGACTGCCAGGCCGGCTCCTCGTTGCGGCTGCGGGCCATGTGATCGTACTGAGTGTGCACCACCTCATTGTTGAGGATGGCGTCGAGGTTGAGGCCGTGCAGGTCGGTCAGCGACTGCAGCGCCGGACTGGGCAGCAGGCTGTTGCCAGCCAGGTTGGCGTGCAGCTTGCTTTGGCGCTTGTGAATGAAAAACGGCAGAGAGTACAAGCGCTTTAGCACCAAGTTCTTGACCCCTTCCAACAGCTGACGATGTTGAATCTGGCTGCCGACCTGCACCATCTTATCCCGGTTCTGACTCAGCAGGTGAGACAGGAACACCACTCCGGAGTGCGGTTCGTCCTCCACCGCTTTCAGGTGCAGGGTCTTGCCGTCCTGCTGGCTGCGCACCAGCTCATAGGGCAGCTGTTTCAACTTCAGTTTACCCGCCAGTGGCTGCAACTCGGGAAACTCCAGTTTGAGGGTGTCATGCAGCGGCAGGTCCACCGTCTGCTCCATATCCAGCCTCAGCCCTCGCGGTGACACATCCACCGACAGGGCCACCATCTCATCGCGCTTGTGGGTGACCAGCACTCGGGTTTGCAGCGAGAAACGAGGCTCTCGCCGTAGCTCCTGTTGTTGGCAGGGCAGGGGGCGAGGATCCATGTCCGACACTCGCTTCTGGCCAAACTGGCGCAGCTGGTTGATGTGGCAGTCGGAGTCGTAGTCGGCAAAACCGCTGTGGTCGCCAGGGGCCTGACTGCTCAGATGCACCAACAGCGACATGCCGTTGATCTGCTGCCGCACCAGGGCGTCGCTGGGGCGGCCGTTGACCGGCGAATGACTGGCCCACTCTTTATCCCGTTCACTGATGGCATGCAGGTTAACACGGTGGACCCGGAATCCGCTCTTGCGGCTGGCGTGTTTGAAGAAGCAGGCGCTCATCTGCTGCCGCTCCAGTTCAAACAGGGTCGCCGAGAAGAACAGCTTGTGGTTGTCATGGTGGTGGACAAAGCTGAACAACAACTGGTGAGCCAGTTCGCCAGGGTGCTTGAGTTGCCTGGCCAGACGCTCCTCGGTGAGGGCCGAGCACAGTTGGCTGTGGCCACGTTCATCCAGCCAGTAATTCAGGTGGTTGCGGTTGGATTCGGTTTGCAGCGCCATGGACGGCTGCAATTTGCCGCTTTTCAGTGACATGGCAATGGGAACCGACGCCAACCTTGGCAGGTACTGGCGCTCATAGCCACGACTTTTGGCCGTAGACAGCAGATGGTTGAGCTCGGGGCGGGTTCGCAATCGACTGACACTGAGAATCCGCTCAAAGGTCTGATCCAGGCTGGGGGTATTGTCCACCCGTCTCAGCCGTATCTGGGTGTGATCGTCGGCCGGCTGGGTGTCGATCACCTGGTAGCTGACGCCGTGTTTGAGTTCCGGCACCGTGAACTCACTGGCGATCTCGGTGAAACTGACAATCACCGGCTGGGCCGGATCCAGTACCCAGGGCCGCTGGGTTTTAATCTTGGCACCCCGAATCGATACATCCTGAGTGCGTCCGGAAACCGGTGCGCCATTGGGCTGCCACAGGGTGATGGGCGATGAGAAGGTGTGGCGGGTTTCCCGACGGCGAATGTAATGCCCCATGGGCAGCAGATCCATGCGCGGCGGCCGGGCCGGTTGGTCGCTGTCCGAGTCGAGGGGGGCCGGGTCGTTGCTGTCGGGCTTGAGGGACTCCAGCAGCGCCTCGTATGCCCCGACGGTATAGCGCCCCTCATACAGCTCGATCTGTTGCTGCAAAAACTGCTCGGCCTCTTCATCCAGGCGGTGGCTGACCCCACAGATCTCCACCTCGCGGGTCTCCTGGGCACAGTGGCCGCTCAGGTCGATTTTCCGTTGGCAATCCTGATTCAGCCGCCGTAACTCCATGCGGACAAGAAAGCGGTCGGAGCTGCTGAGGTGGGACGTTGCCTGGTCGAGCAGGCTGTCAAAACTGGCGTCTTGCAGTAATGGAATGAGCTGATTTATAAGATCGTTATGGTCTTCCATGGGAACAAAATTCAACCTTCTGATCGCTAGAGTGTAACCCCTCAGGCGGTTGCCGTATATAATCCGATGCATAAGCGGTTGGTTGGCTCTCAGTTTTTGCCTGCTTTGGTGCAGTGGTAAGAGCAGAGAGGGCCGAAATCCAGCCAGAAGACAAGGTTAAGAGCAGCGCTTGAGGGACAAAATGGCAAAGGCGAAATCGGCATACGTGTGCAACGACTGTGGATCCGATCATCCGCGTTGGCAGGGGCAGTGCAACGCGTGTGGCGCTTGGAATACCCTGACGGAGGTGCGTCTGGGGGCGACAAGTAAAGGACGCAGCGATCGTTTCAGCGGCTATGCCGGCGATGCTGCGTCAGCCGGAGTGCAGTTGCTCAATGAGATCAACCTGGAAGAGTTGCCTCGGTTCGGTAGTGGCTTCAGTGAGTTGGATCGGGTGCTCGGCGGCGGCATCGTTCCCGGCTCGGCCATCCTGATTGGGGGCAGCCCGGGGGCCGGTAAGTCGACGCTGCTGCTGCAGACCATGTGCAGGCTGTCCCAGGGCATGAACGCCATTTATGTGACCGGTGAGGAGTCGCTGCAGCAGGTGGCGATGCGGGCCAACCGACTGGCGTTGCCCACCGATAAGCTGAAAATGCTGTCGGAAACCTCGGTGGAGCAGATCTGCCACATCGCCGAGAAAGAGAAACCGGCGATCATGGTGATCGACTCCATTCAGGTGATGCACATGGCCGACGTCCAGTCGGCACCGGGCAGCGTGGCCCAGGTGCGGGAGAGTGCCGCCTATCTCACCCGCTTCGCCAAGCAGAATAACGTTGCCATGTTCCTGGTGGGCCACGTTACCAAAGACGGCTCCTTGGCCGGGCCTAAGGTGTTGGAGCACTGCATCGACTGCTCGGTGCTGCTCGATGGCGAAGGCGATTCCCGTTTCCGCACCATGCGCAGTCACAAAAACCGCTTTGGTGCCGTCAATGAACTGGGGGTCTTTGCCATGACCGGTCAGGGGCTGAAAGAGGTGGCCAACCCGTCGGCGATTTTCCTGTCTCGCGGTGAGGAGCAGGCACCGGGCTCGGTGGTGCTGGTGATCTGGGAGGGAACCCGGCCGCTGCTGGTGGAGCTGCAGGCGCTGGTGGATCACAGCCAGTTGGGCAACCCCAGACGGATTGCCGTTGGACTGGAGCAGAACCGGCTGGCGATGTTGCTGGCGGTATTGCACCGTCATGGCGGCCTGCAGATGTCCGATCAGGATGTGTTTGCCAATGTGGTGGGTGGCGTCAAGGTCACCGAAACCGGTGCCGATCTCAGCCTGTTGTTGGCGATGGTCTCCAGTTTTCGGGATCATGCCTTGCCCAGAGATTTGGTGGTGTTTGGTGAAGTGGGCTTGTCCGGTGAGATTCGGCCGGTACCCAACGGCGGTGAGCGCCTCAATGAAGCCGCCAAGCATGGCTTTACCCGCGCCATCGTGCCGAAAGGCAATGTGCCCCGGCAGCCGATCGCCGGCATGGAGGTGATCGGGGTGACTAAGTTGGAGCAGGCGCTGGAAGCGATTTGACGTCGATCTGGCCCGAAGCGTTTTGGCGGCGGCAGAGGGGGTTCAGATCTCCATCCACAGCTCTTCCAACTCCTTGTCGATGGAGGTGGGGCTGTGCAGCTCGATGAGCCGGCGCAGATGGATCAGGCTGTCGACGTTGATGTTGTCCCACACCAGCCCCAGCGATTGGGCGTTGATCCGTTGGATTGCGCCCTGCATCTCGATGGTGACGGTGTCGCTGAGCGGCACATGCACCGTCATGGTCTGATTCAGTTCTACGGTCATCCCTTCGGGTCTGGCCAACAGAATGCCGTGCAGGCTGAGATCCAGCACTCGGGTCGACCACTGCCGTTGGCCCTGCCACAATAATGCCGGCCCCATAAATTGCACCCGGGTAAAGTGTCGCCGTTCTTCCATCGGTTTCGTGCTCCTGATGTCGATACCCTGAGTATAGGGTTAACTTCAGAGCAGAAACAGCAACCAGGCCGCAGAATCGCCAACCCGGTCACCCTTTGAACACGGTGTTAGGCGTACTCTTTGAGCACCGCCCGCCCCAGTGTCAGTCGCTGCATCTCTTCCGAACCTCCAGAGACCCGGTCCACCCGCAGATCGCGCCAGAAGCGGCTGATGCGGTGCTCACCGGTAATGGCCGAGCCGCCAAAGACCTGCATCGCCTCGTCCACCACCTCGAAGGCGGCTTTGGCGCAGTAGAGTTTGCACATGGCGGCATCACCGGCGGTCATCATGCCGTTGTCGGCTTTCCAGGCGGTTTGATACAGCATGTTTTTCATGTTGTTCAGGTTGATGGCCATCTGGGCAAATTTGTCCTGAATCAACTGGGTCCGGGCGATGGGCTGGCCAAACTGGACTCGCTTATTGGCGTAGCGGGCGGCATCTTCAAAGGCGCAGTAGGCGCTGCCGTAGTTGGTGCAGGCGATCAGGAAGCGTTCCAGGTCGAACTCCTCCTTGACCCGTTCGAAGCCGTTGCCTTCGGTACCAAACAGGTCGCTCTCCTCCAGTTCCACCTGGTCAAACTCCACCTCGCAGCAACTGTCCATCTTCAGGCCCAGCTTAGGCAGTGGCGTGACGCTGATGCCAGGCTTGCTCATGTCGACAAAGAACTCGGAGAACACCGGCGTCATTGAAGTGGCGTCTTTGGCCATCACCACCAGGTAGGCGGCGCCGGCGGCACTGGTAATGTAGCACTTGCTGCCGTTGAGGTAGATCTTGCCGTTCTTACGCAGGTAGCTGGTTTGCAGGCTGCGCACGTCAGAGCCGGCCCCCGGTTCGGTAATGGCTGAGTTCCACATCTGTTTGCCGGTGCCCCTGAGCGCCAGAAGCTTGTTGATCTGCTCTTCGGAACCTTCCCGCAGGAAGGTGGAGAAACCGGCCATCTGATACAGCACGTAGGTGGGGGCGCCAAGGCGGCCCAGCTCTTCCCAGATCACGGTCAGGGTCAGCAAGCCGGCATCAAAACCATCGTGTTCCTCGGGCAGCAGCAGACTGTCCAGACCCATGTTCGCCAACTCTTTGACGAACCGCTCCGGATAGGTGTTGGTGTCATCGCATTCCGCAAAATAGGGTTCCCAGTTTTCCCGTTCCATCAGGTTGCGTACCCCTTGGACAAACAGCTCTTGTTCGTGGGTCAGTCTGTAGTTCATATGTCATTCACCGCTAAAGCAATCGAGGGAAGCGAGGTGTCCATTCCTGGGGCTGTGCCGGGGAGTCACAGGCTTCCAAATTCAGGTTGATCCCCTTACATCGGCGTCCGGGTACCGATCTGAGACGGGCGGTTAGCATCGGCCTGTCTGGTGTTGGACGAAGCGGACGAGGTAAGGAACCGTCATCGACGTGACGACGGCAGTGATCGATTCAGAGCACTAGCATAACACTTTCATGGTCGTGACAGGTGAACTCAGATTGGATTTCTGTTTGCTAATGGCAAGATATTTCGGTCAGAGAGGGGGAGTGCTGATGTGAAAGTTGTTCAGTTAAAACAATGGGATAAATCTAGTTTGTGGTTATTGGAGAGGAGCAAGGGCCGCCGTGGCGGCCCTTGGGGGATCAGTCGATGCGCTTGTACTTGATGCGATGCGGCTCCAGGGCGTCGGCGCCATGGGTCTTCTTCATCCACTCGCGGTATTCGCTGTAGTTGCCTTCGTAGAAGTTAACCTGCCCCTCATCCCGGTAGTCGAGGATGTGGGTGGCGATGCGATCGAGGAACCAACGGTCGTGGGAGATCACCATGGCACAGCCAGGGAATTCCAGCAGGGCGTTTTCCAGTGCCCGCAGGGTTTCGATATCCAGGTCGTTGGTGGGCTCATCCAACAGCAGCATGTTACCGCCGGCCTGCAGCAGCTTGGCCAGGTGCAGACGGCCGCGCTCACCACCGGACAATTCGCCGACGCGCTTCTGCTGGTCGGTGCCTTTGAAGTTAAAGCGGCTGACGTAGGCTCGGGACGGAATTTCAAAGCTGCCAATCTTGAGAATGTCCTGGCCACCGGACAGCTCCTGGAACACGGTTTTGCTGTCGTCCATGGAGTCACGGAACTGATCCACGGAGGCGATCTTGACGGTATCGCCCAGTTCGATGCTGCCGCTGTCGGCACTTTCGCTGCCGTTGAGCATGCGGAACAGGGTCGATTTACCGGCACCGTTGGCACCGATGATGCCGACGATGGCCCCCTTGGGAACGGAAAACGACAGATCGTTGATCAGCACCCGACCGTCGTAGGACTTGGTCAGATTATTGACCTCCAGCACCTTGTCACCCAGACGCTCACCCGGCGGAATGAACAACTCGTTGGTTTCGTTACGGCGCTGATAGTCGGTGTTGTTTAACTCTTCGAAGCGGTTCAGACGGGCCTTGTTCTTGGCTTGACGGCCTTTGGGGTTCTGGCGCACCCACTCCAGCTCTTTCTGGATTGACTTCATGTGTGCCTTTTCCTGAGCGGCTTCCTGCTCCAGACGGGCCTCTTTCTGTTCCAGCCAGGAGGAGTAGTTGCCTTCCCACGGAATCCCTTCGCCACGATCCAGTTCCAGAATCCAGCCGGCGGCGTTATCGAGGAAGTAACGGTCGTGGGTAATGGCCACCACGGTACCCGGGTACTCTTCCAGGAAGCGTTCCAGCCAAGCTACGGACTCTGCGTCCAGGTGGTTGGTGGGTTCGTCCAGCAGCAGCATGTCCGGCTTTTCCAGCAGCAGACGGGCCAGGGCCACCCGGCGGCGTTCACCACCGGACAGCACCTTAATTTTGGCGTCCCACTCTGGCAGGCGCATGGCATCGGCGGCGCGCTCCAGGGCGTTATCCAGGTTGTGGCCGTCTTTGGCGTCGATCAGCGCTTCCAGTTCACCCTGCTCCTTGGCCAGAGCATCAAAGTCGGCGTCTTCGGCGGCATAGGCGTCGTACACCTCGTTGAGGCGGGCGATGGCGCCGGCCACGTCGCTGACCGCTTCCATGACCACTTCGCGGACGGTCTTTTCCAGATCCATCTGCGGTTCCTGAGGCAGGTAGCCGACATTGATGCCGGGCATCGGCCGGGCTTCCCCTTCAAACTCGGTGTCGACGCCGGCCATGATCCGCAGCAGGGTGGATTTACCGGCACCGTTCAGACCCAGTACGCCGATCTTGGCGCCGGGAAAGAACGAGAGTGAGATGTCTTTGAGGATGTGGCGCTTAGGTGGAACCACCTTACCCACTCTGAGCATGGAATAGATGAACTGTGCCATGGAGTTTCCTATATCAAAAATCAATCAGTGCCAGTCAGGCCGGCTCCGGTGGTTGACTCCGGAGTTCCCCAGCGTGCTGGCGAGCGTCATTGGAATGGCGCCTATGATACTGGGTCGTGCGCCGGAATCCAGTAGCAGAGCCCGGATTCCGGCGACAAGGGGGGGGAATCAGCGAGATTGCGCCCAGCCGGTGGCCTTCACTTCTTTGACGAAGGAGACGATTCCCAGGGTGACGACCCCCATGATCGGCAGTCCCGAAATGATGGTGGCGGTCTGCAGTACCTCAAGCGGGCCGTTGACCACCATAATGCCCAGCGGCAGCAGGCTTAACACGAAGGCCCAGAACAGACGATTCCAACGGGCCGGCTCCTGGTCCGGAGTCAGGTGGGCGGTGGTGGTCGCGGACAGGGCGTAGCTGACGGCATCATAAGTGGTGGCCAGGAAGATGCCACACACCAGTGAGAAGGTGCCAATGAACAGCGGCGTTAACGGCAGAAACTCGGCCATTCGTACGATCACCTCACCGCCTTTGAACTGGGTAACCAGGGAGGCCACGTCCAGCTGACCGGACAGCTGCAGGTGCAATCCAAAGTTGCCGAAGATGATGTAGAAGGCGGCACAGCCGCTGGAGGCGGCCACCAGGGTCACCAGTATGGTGGCTTTGACGGTGCGGCCGCGGGATATTTTGGCAATAAAAATAGACATAAACGGTGCAAACGAGGCCCACCAGGCCCAGTAAAACACGGTCCAGTTGGAGATCAGGCCGCAGTTTTCAATGGGATCCATATTGGTGGCCATGGCAACGAAATTCGACAGTACCCGCCCCAGGGTGCTGACCCCCATCTCCATGGTGAAGACCGTCGGCCCGGTCAGCAGCACAAACGCCAGCAGTGCCACCGACAGCACCACGTTGATGTCTGACATGGCCCGCAGGCCGCGCTTAATGCCAAAAAAGGCACTCATCCCGAACACCGCGGTGACCAAAAACAGCACCAGCACTTCCATCTGCAGGCCATTGGGAATGCCGGTCAGAACACTGATGCCAGCGGCAATCACCGGGGCGCCCAGGCTCAATGAGGTGGCGGCGCCACCAATGAGGCCAATCATAAACAGAATGTCGATGACCTTGCCCACCGGGCCGTTAACCCGATCCCCAAGTACAAAATGGCAGCACTGGGAGATGTTCAGTACCGGGGTTTTCTTCACGTGAAACGAGTAGGCGATGGGAATCGCCAGGGTGGCGTACATGGCCCAGGCGATGGGCCCCCAGTGGAACATGGCGTAGGCCGAGGCCCATTCCTTGGCCTGGGCACTGCCGACTTCGGTGCCGTTGATACCCAGGTTAGACAAGTGGGCCCAGTCGAGCATGCTGCCATACATGATGCCGGAGCCGACACCGGCACACACCAGCATCGCCACCCAGCTGTAGTCGGAGTATTCGGGGGTACTGCCCAATACCTTGTTGCCATAGGGGCCGAAAGCCAGCCACAGGCACCACAGGAAGGCGCCGATCCCGGCCATGATGTACAGCCAGCCCAGTTCCTGGGTAATGAATTGGAACAGGGAGAAAATCAGGGTTTTTGAACTGTCTGGGTAGAGCAGCATGGGCACTGTGCCCAGCAACACCAGAGTAAAGGCGCCAAAAAACTTGAAGGTGTCGATATTCGGCAAAAGGGATGACGCACCATAGCCGAGGCGTGCCTCCGTAGACGGAATAGTACTCACTGCTGCTCTCCAAAGCGGGTTAGGGGGACAATGTGCCCGGTCGGGCAGAACTGGGGCGGGGAGTGACTCCCGCCCCTGGGGATCACTGCCATTCTGCCAGGGCAAAATTAAGCAGCACGGTGTCTGGGTTGTTTTTATCGATCACCCGGAATCGAACCGAGTGATCGTCCCAGCGCCAGATCTGGGTGGTAACCGTCATGCCGGGATAGCTGACGCCGGTGAAGCGCAGCTTGAACCGGGTCAACCGTTGTGGCTGGCGCTCCAGCAGGGTATTGCAGATGTGGCGACAGGCCATTCCTGATACCGCCAGCGCCATGTGGATGGGCCGATCATAGCCGTACTTCTGGGCGTAGTCCCAGTCAACGTGCAGAGGGTGATAGTTGCCCAGCAGGCGGAAGATCACCGGTTGGTTGAGGCTCAGGGTTTCGTCGATCTCATAGTCCGGCTGGCGGTCGGGGATCTCGACGATGTCTCTGGGGGCTTTTTCGCCCCCGAAACCACCATCGTAGATGGCGCAGTCCCAGTTATCGATGGTCAGCAGTTTATCGCCATGCTGGTCGTAGGTTTCGGCAATCTTCTGAGCCAGGCAGCCCCGTCCTTCACCCCGGTCATACAGGGCATTCAGGGTGATGTTGGTGGACAGGGTGCCGCTGGTTTCCAGCAGCGGTTTGTGAATCTGCATGTCGATTCCCCAATGGAGAATGCCGGCCCAGTCAAAGCCAAAATCGATGTCGGCGGTGACCTTATCGGAGGCGACGATGGTGGCGAGATACACAGGGTTAATCCGCAGATCTTGTTCGTAGGCCCAGTCCAGGTCGGTTTTGCCGTCGCTGGCGGCGCCACTGCCCAGGGCAAACACGATCAACTGGGTGATGTCATAGTCAGTATGATACGGGCCGTAGGTCTGGCCGATAGTTTCGAGCTTGATAGCCATAATTCATCTTCTCTCAATAGGAGTCAGGGCTCCTGAAGTCGTAACGTCCGCAGCCCCGTTGATGCCATCAAGGGGTGGCCGTCCCTGGCCGACTGCATTGCGAAAGTGAAACCGGTTTACTGATCGTCGGTTTTTAACAGCCCCTGTTCGATCAGAGAGGCGATGTCGCTGTCGGAGTAACCCAATTCGGACATGATGCTGCGCGAGTCCATGCCGCGTTTGGGCATGGGGCGCCAGACTTTACCCGGGTTGTTTTTAAATTTTGGAGTGACATTGAGGCCTTTGACGGTATCGCCGTCCTGAGTTTGCCATTCAATGAAATTGTTCCGGGCGACGTAATGTGGGTGTGATTCCAGCTCCGGGATGGTCAGGACCCGGGTCCCGGCAACCACCAGTTCGGCAAACAGGGCTTCACACTCTTCGATACTGCGGCCAGCGAAGAACTGATCCAGTTTTTCCTCCAGGTAGTCGGCTGCCGGGCTGTCGGCCCGAATCCCCTGAATCCCTTCTGGGTAGTCATCGCTGCCCAGCAGATGATCTTCGCCCATGACCGTCAGCATTCCCTGAATCTGTTTCCAGCCCACCAGGTCCATGACGATGTAACCGTCGTTGCACTTGTATACGCCACAGCCGACCTGAGTCGGATCCTTGCCGCGTGTTGATCTGGGGTAGAGTTTGCCGTTATTGAAATAGTCGACCATGTAGTACTGACCGACTCGCAGCAGGGCTTCGTACATGGCAACGTCGATGCTCTCCCCTTTGCCGGTGGCCTTGGCGTTGTACAAGGCGGCCAGCACTGAACTCAGTACCGTCATGCCGCTGATGTAATCACCGGTATAGGGAAAGGGGGGAATGGGTTGGTCTTTTTCACCGTTTTGAATCAGAAAACCACTGAAGGCACCGGCAATGTGGTCATAGGAAGGCAGGTTAATGTATTTGTCTTCGCCCCATTGGCCGTAGCCGGACAGGTGGGCGATCACCAGGGCGGGATTGTGTTGCCACAACAAGTCGTCGGTGATGCCGCGGCGACTGAACGCCGGCCCTTTGCTGGATTCGATAAAGACATCTGCGGTTTCGATCAGTTTCAGGAAAGCCGCTTTGCCGTCGTCGGAAAAGATGTTTAAGCACAGACTGTGAAGGTTACGACGCGAAAACTGGCTGTAGAATTCCTGTACGCGAATGGTATCGGCGTAGGCGACGTTTTCTATCCAGATCACTTCGGCGCCCCATTCGGCCATCATCTGGGCGGGAAAAGGACCGGCAATCTCCATGGCGGAAAAGACCACTCGAACACCGGTGAGTGGGCCGAATTTAGGCGTTTCAATTTTATCAGTCATAGCGCGTCGTCCTTATTCGTCTGTGAGTTAAATAAAGGTTTTGTTCTATTTTTAACTAATTTCGAGAGTGGACATTACCTGTCTGTGACTAATAAAAATACACTTTGGGTCACGTTTTTTGTTTGGTAATTTTATTTTTATTTGTTGTAGGTATTTGTGCTCTTTGTTTCTTTATTGTTTTAGAGGCGAGCAAGGCCTGTCCGGTCAGTGTATCCGGCAGGCCTATTATAAGTTAATTTGCTATAAATAAATGGAGCTTTGATTATTTACATAACCACTCTATTTATAAAGTATGTTTATTTTATTCATTGGCATAGAGACACCTTATCCAAATTTTGCCGAGCTGGTTTCATTCAAGGCCAACCCTCGGGTTTCCGGTGCCATGGTGACCGAAATAAAGAAGCCAACGAGGGAGACGACCGCCCCCATCAGCATGGTCATGGACACGCCGTACTTGGCCATAAACAGCGGCAGAGCATAGGTGGACAGAATGGTGCCGATGCGACTGAAGGCCATGACCGCACCGACGGCGGAGGCGCGTATCTCGGTGGGGAACAGTTCATTGGGGTACAGCCATTGCAGAATTCCGGGGCCGCCGGAGAAAAAGGCGTACAGGCCAAAGGCGGCAATCACCAGGCCGATGCCGGGGTTGGGAACGATGCCCAATACCGCCAGGGCGGCAGTCATGATGGCGAAACTGCCAATCAGCAGTGGCCGGCGGCCGATGGAGTTGAGCCAGTACATGGCGGGAACGCAGCCGGCAATAAAGAAGGCGCTGATCAGAATGTTTCCTAACGCCGCGTCCTTGCCATCGTGAAGTCCCAATAAGCCGATAATTTGCGGCCCAAAGGTATAAATGGCAAACATGGGAATGATTTGGCAGCTCCAGATGGTGCCGGTAAATATCACCATTCTGAGGTTTCGTTTTTCAAAAATATCCCGGTAGCGGGTGGGCTTTTTCTCCTCCACATCCAGGGCGATCTCTTTGCCAAAGTAGGTGGCCATCACCTGTTTGCACTCTTCGATTCGGCCCTTTTGCATTAGCCAACGGGGGGATTCCGGCAGATGGAAGCGGCCCAGAAGAATGACCAGACAGGGAATGACACCGCTGCCCAGCATCCAGCGCCAGCCATCTTCAAGGTCATACAGCATATAGCCGACGGCGTTGGCACAGGTGGCGCCGACGTACCACATCAGGGCGATGAACCCCATGGTAAACGCTCGGTGTCGGGTCGGAGAAAATTCGGCAACCATAGAGGTGGCAATGGGATAATCGGCACCAATGACCACGCCGATGAGAAAGCGCATGATCACCAGTTCCATCGGGGAGGAGACAAAAACGGTGGCGATGGACAGGGCGCCGATGGCGATGATGTCGATCAGAAACATCAACTTGCGGCCGAACAGATCGGCGATGTAGCCGAACAGGGCGGTGCCGACGAACAAACCGACCAGAGTCGATGCGCCCACCAATCCAATCCAGTTGGAGTCCAGTTGCATCTGTGGAATCAATTGTTCCAGAGCGATGCCGATGATGACCAGGATATAACCGTCTAGGAAGGGGCCGCCACTGCCCCAGAGCATGATCTTTCTGTGGAGTGGGGTAAACTCCATGTCATCGAATTTTTTCGCATTTTTCATTATGTGCCCTCAAATTCTGCACAGAAAGACGGTGGAGTTTATTGTCCCTAAATAGTGGTGATAATTAGCTCTTCCATTGCTGTGTTGCTTAAAAACCGATCGTGTCACTCCAGTGTCAACTCAATCCAGTAGAGGTTATCAAAACCCTTCATTGCTAACCGTGTATGATCTAACAAATACTGAATTTAATGTCTCTCTTAGTGCTTATTCTGTACTGTAAATTACAGTTTCTTGCTGCTTAATTTAGTGGTGGTTGACTGTGATTCAGTCTGGGAACGGTCTATTTAGTTTTGCCCCCCTTCTAAGAGGAACGTATTTAGTGACCGTTCACTATAGAAATAAGAGAGGCAAATCTCTTTGCCTCTCTGCATTCTTAGCCGTAGCGGTACTCGATACCGAATGTGCCCCGTGGGTATTCCCACTTTTCCAGAATGGTGTCACCACACAGGAATTTGCAGGTGCCACATTCCAGACAGCCGGCAGCGTCGAAGCGGGGGGTGCCGTCGTCAGCCAGCTTGTACAGACCGGCCGGGCAGGCGTTAACCAGCTTTTTGAACTCGTTCATGTCGGGGTTGTCTTTCAGGACAATGTGCGGGTGTCCTTCATCCACATAGAACTTGTTCACACCCAGTTTGACGTCGACGTTCACTGAATTGCTCATAGTGCCGTGACTCCTTTGAATCCGTCTTTAATCAAATTGAGGTAACCCACCTCTTTGCAGTGCTTCATCAGCATTTTCCGAATCGGCGGCGTGTCGCTGCCATCGACGGTAAACATCTCTTGCATGATGTCGGCGACCATCTTGGGGTACTGGTTAAAGATGCGTGGGTTTTCCATAAAGGCGGGCAGTTTCTGATACAGCTTCAGATCTTTCATGACAAAGCTGTCTTCCAGCAGGGTCTGGTAGCTGCCCAGGCCAGTTGCAGAGAAATCGCTGTTTTCGCGAGCGGTCAAAATGGCTTGAGCGGCGGCTTCGCCGGAAGCGATGGCCAAGTCCATGCCGCGAACGGTGTAGCCAACGTTGAGACAGAAACCGGCGGCATCACCGACAATCAGTACGCCATCATCCACCAGTTTCGGTACCATGTGCAGGCCGGCTTCCGGAACCACGTGACCGGAGTATTCGATCATCTTGCCGCCTTCGATCAACGGTTTAACCGCTGGATGATTTTTGAAGTCTTCCAGCATCTGCGGCACGGTTTTGCTGGAGGTGCCGATGTCATGAAGGCCACAGACGACACCGAGCGAGACGGTGGTTTTGTTGGTGTACAGGAATCCGCCACCCATCAGACCATTGGAGGGCGAACCGGCAAACAGCCAGGCAGCGCCTTCGTCACCACTGACGTTGAAGCGGTCCTGAATCTGGGCTTCACTGAGCTCAATCAGCTCTTTGGCACCGACGGCCATGGCACTGGCTTTCACCTTGGAGACCATACCGAGCTGTTCGCCCAGTACCGGGTTAACCCCCTCGGCCAGGATGACGGCTTTGGCGGTGAGTTCGTCGCCATCGGCTTCCACGCCCAGCACTTTGCCATTTTCGGTCAGAATCTTGTCGACGCGAATGCCGGTGATGAATTGAGCCCCGGCTTCTTCGGCCTTGGCCATCAGCCACTGGTCAAACTCGCCGCGCAGTACGGTGTAGGATTCCTGCAGGGCATTTTGATCGCGGCCGTTGTGGTAGTCGAGAGTGACGGCGCTGTCGTCGGTCAGGAAGGTCACTTTCTCCTTGGTGACTTTGCGCTCGATGGGGGCTTCACTGGCAAAGCCAGGAATGACGCGCTCCAGGCTATGACCATAGAGGCGGCCGCCGGTCATGTTTTTTGAGCCGGCGTAGTTGCCTCGTTCGATGACCAGGACGTCGGCTCCACCCTTGGCCAGAACGTAGGCGGCGATGCAACCGGCTACCCCCGCTCCGACGATGATGGTGTCAAAGGCTTCTTCAGACATAATAGTGTTACTCTTTCAGGTTGAGTCGTCCGTGGCCCGTCCTTGGGCCAAAATGTTGACAATGAACAATGGTTACGCGTTGAGAGACTCGATCAATGCTGGGATCACCTTGCCGGCATCACCCACCAGGCCGTAATCGGCGTACTGGAAAATCGGTGCATTCTTGTCTTTGTTGATGGCCACAATGGTCTGGGCACTGTTGACGCCCACCATGTGTTGAATCTGACCAGAGATGCCCACGGCAAAGTACAGTTCCGGCTTGAGCATGATGCCGGAGACACCGATGTAGCGTTCGCGCTCCATCCATTTCTCGGTTTCGGCGATGGGGCGGCTGCAGCCCATTTCAGCACCCAGCAGTGAAGCCAGCTCTTGTGCTTTTTTCAGGTTGTCCTGAGAGACGATGCCGCTGCCAACACCGACGACGCGCTTGGCTTTGCCCAGATCCACGCCTTGACCGGCTTTTTGGCGGCGCTCGACACAGGTGATGCTGTGTTTCGGAGCAACAAACTCCAGAGCCACGGTTTCGCCGCTGGCACCAGTGGCTGCAGCAGGTTCAAAAACGCCGTTGGCCAGGGTCACGATGGCGGTTTGAGAGCACAGGGTTTCTTCACCCAGTGCCAGACCGCCGTAGACCATGTGCTTGGCTTTTACTTTGGCGTCGGCAATCGTCAGTTCGCTGGCGTCGTTAAAGACACCGGCTTGCAGGCGGGCACCCAGTTTGGCGGCGATGGCTTTGCCACGGCGGGTTGCACCGATCAGAACCAGTTCGGGGCGGCCATGGGCATCGGCAGCGTGGATCATGGTGTCCACGTAGTCTTCGACGATGCGGGTGTCTGGTTTCTCTCCCAGGTGGAAGACCTGGTGGGCGCCAAGGCTGTGAGCCATGGCGACATCGGCATCGCTGCCCAGTACCAGGGCGCTGACTTTGTCACCCAGTTGCAAGCCGCCAGCGATCACTTCCGGTAGGCGTGAGTCAACGTCGCTGAAGACCCATACATTTGCCAGTTTGCTCATTCTCAATTCCTCTCAATTAGTTGGCGGCTTTACGCAGTAGCTCGGTGAATTCGGCGATTTGGTCGTCGCCGTCGCCTTCAATGATGTGACGCTGGCGCTGTTGCTGTTCCGGCGCCTTGATGGAGACCAGTTCAGCCACTGCCGGTTGCTCTTCCAGAGCCAGATCCGCCAGGCTCAGAGTGGTGGTGGGCTTTTTGGCCGCACCCAGAATCGCTTTCATGGATGGGATTTGAGGCTCGTTAATGTCGGCAGAAACCGAGACCACGGCGGGCAGGGCAATTTCCAGTACCTCAACCTCGTCATCCAACTCTCGCTCAACCCGCAGGATGCCGGCGTCGCTGGAGAGAATCTTGCTAACACCGTTGATGGTGGGCAGGCCCAATTTTTCGCCTAGCAGCAAGCCCACTTGTTGGGCATACAGGTCGCCAGAGCCGTCACCGCAAAGAATCAGGTCAAACTCTGACTTGGCCGCGGCAGCCGCCAATACGTGCGCGGTTTGATGGGGCAGCGATTGTTGCAGGCTGTCGTCGACCACAATGGTCAGGGCATCGGGGCCACGAGACAGAATGTCCTTACGGGCCTTTGGGTTCTCCAGGGCTTTGCCGCCCATGCTCAGGGCGGTGATGTGTCCTTCACCGGCTGCGGCTTTCAGTTGTACCGCCGCTTCTACCGCGCTGAGATCAAATTGGCTGATTTTCAGGGAGGCTTTGCTGGTATCGATGGCGCCGTCGGAGGTTACGGCGATGTCCTGCTCTTCAGGAACCAGCTTGTAACACGCAATAATTTTCATTGTCTCTCCAGTGTGATTCTCGCAATGTTTGAGGCTAAGCCGGGTTCAATTCAGTGAACGCCTGGCGCTATTTCCTTAGGTGTGTGACCCGAAATTCATAGCGAGGATAGCGGTGTTTTTTGCGCTATATCTCGAATGTTGTTCGTGAGTCTCACTGTATAAACAAGCAAACTTAAAAAGCGGTGAAAAGAAAACTTACTGCCGTTTTTTGTGGGAGTAAAAATATTCATTTCCTGCATTTTTGTGTGCTGCCGTTTCCTGTTTTTAATTAATACCGCCGTACCCGATTTGAGAGCAATCGAAACCGGCGTTCGAACAGTGCAAATGTTATCTGTGTCACAAAAAATACCGTTCGAGCCATTTTGTGGTGAGTGATTTTTGCTCTAAAAATAAATATCGGCCGACAAAGTGTGACCAGCTTCAAGAAATGCTCGTATTAACCTTACTCGCTAAAGGGGAAGTGTGACCTGGGGCTGTTTTTTCCTGAAATCCGATATGCATAATGCAATCAACCTAAAATGGAGGTGATTTGGATGAATAAGAAAATAATGTCTTTACCCATTGCTTTATTACTGGTTAGCCAATCAGTTTCAGCAGTTGAGGTAGCGGGTAATGTTCGGGTTAATTACAATTGGAAAGATTATAGTGAGACGTCAAAAGCCACGTCCGGCGACTTTGACTTCAATATGTTCGCTATCAAACTTTCCGAGAACTTCGATGATTACGGGGTGACGGCAGAGTATCGCTTTACCGATTCCTACGACTACCTGAAGTACGCCTATGCTTACTGGAATGCCAGCGAAGATCTGACCTTCAAACTGGGTGTGGTTGACAAGGCGTTTGGTAACAAGAACTTTGCTTCTCACAACTGGTGGTACAGCCTGAACTACTACCTGGGTTTTGAAGATGACTGGGGTGTGGGTGCCAACCTGAGCTACGTAAAAGGGCCATGGGAAACTGAGTTTTCTTTCCACCAGGGCTCAACTTACAGCGGCAGTGATTATCGGAACTACGCCGGTACCGTGGGCTCGGGCACCATCGGTGACAACACCTACAATAACGAAGAGCGTAATACCTTCGACCTGCGTCAGTCCTATCGTCTCAGCGGTGAAGGTTACGAATTGCTGTTGGGCGCATCGCTGGAGTACGGACAACTGTACAACAGTGTTGAGAATGAGTCCGGTGACACCCTGACCTGGGCCGCACACGGTGATTTCAGCTACGGCGACTGGGGTCTGCAACTGCAGTACCTGGACTACAGCTTCGATCAGTATGACGACGGCAGTGTCGATACCAATAAAATTGGCATCGGTGCCGTGACCGGCTTCTATGAAGTGGCCAGCGAAGGCAAAATCCTGACCGCCAATATTGCGAAGAAGTTCCCAATGAGCTGGGGCACAATTACGGTTTATAACGACTACAGTGTATTGCAGCCGGATCAAGCGGGCTTCGATGACTCAATCCTGAACTCCACCGGTTTCTCTGTCTCTTATAAGAGCTTCTTTGTCTATGTAGATTATTACAATGCCAAGAACACTCTGTGGCTGGGTGGCAATAGCCTGGGCCTCGAGCAGAGCAGCGATGACTGGAATGGTCGTTTCAACATAAATCTTCAATATTATTTCTGATAAATGAGATGCAGTACTGATTTCATTTTTAAGAGAGTGAGTATTTAAGTACTTTTAATTTAGACCTCTTTGCCAGCTAAATTATAAATCGAAGTAAATATTGTCAATATCAATATCGATGTTGTCACGGAGACCTTTTTGTCTAGTGAAAAGGTCAATTAAATAAAAGAAATCAAACTTGTTGCCTCCAGAATATACGAGGTAACTGGAATGGAGATTTTAGGATGGACAGTGTACAAGCTGTAAAGGGCACACAGCCGAAAAAGGTGGGGATTGAACCAACCATATTCTTCCCATCTTTGCTGATTGTGATTTTGCTCTCCTATTTTACTGTGCGAGACCTGGATGCGGCTAACCAAGCCATCAGTTCCGTGTTTCACTACCTGACTCACTCCTGGGGGTGGGCATTTGAGTGGTATATGATCGCTCTGGCCATCGGTTGGGCCTGGCTGGTGTGGGGTCCCTACGCCAATAACCGCCTCGGTCAGGAAAAGCCGGAATTCAGTACCGGAAGTTGGATTTTCCTGATGTTTGCCTCCTGTACCTCTGCGGCGGTACTGTACTGGGGCTCTCTGGAAGCTTACTACTACCTGACTTATCCTCCTTTTGAGCTGGAATCCATGTCGGTTCAGGCCAAAGAGTTGGGTGTGGCCTACAGCTTGTTCCACTGGGGTCCTCTGCCCTGGATGGGATATGGCTTCTTTACTGTTGCCCTGGGTTACTTCCTGTTCGTGAAGAAGATGGATGTGGTTCGCCCCAGTGGTACCCTGGAGCCGGTTCTGGGCAAGCATCACAAAGGCGTTCTGGGCTCCATTATCGATAACGTCTATGTGGTTGCACTGATTCTGGCCATGGGCACCAGCCTGGGTCTGGCGACGCCTCTGGTGACCGAGTGTATCCAATGGCTGTTTGGCATTCCTCGTACCATTGAAGTCGATACCTTCGTTATCTCCGTTTGGATCATCTTTAACGCCGTTTGTGTGGCCTTTGGTCTGACTAAGGGCATCAAGATTGCCAGTGACCTGCGCAGCTACCTGAGCATCATCATGCTGGTGTGGGTACTGCTCATCGGCGCCACCAGCTTCACCGTAAACTACTTCACCGAGTCCGTGGGCGTAATGCTCAGCTACCTGCCACGCATGCTGTTCTACACCAGCTCCATCAGTGAAGGCAGCTGGCCACAAGACTGGACCGTATTCTACTGGGCCTGGTGGGTGGTGTATGGCATCCAGATGTGCATCTTCCTGGCCAAGATCTCCCGTGGTCGTACCGTGCGTCAGCTGTGTCTGACCATGGTGGGTGGCCTGACTGCGTCTACCTGGTTCCTGTGGACCATTCTGGGCAGTAACACCGTTAACCTGATGCACAACAGCCTCATCAACATGGGACAGCTTATCCAGGAGCATGGCGCACCTCGGGCCATCATCGAGACCTGGGCCGCTCTGCCTATGAGCACCATCACCATGTGGGGCTTCTTTATCCTGTGTTTCCTGGCGACCGTGACTCTGATCAACGCCTGTTCTTACACCTTGGCCATGTCCACCTGTAAGGGTGTGGATGCCGACAACGAGCCACCAGTGTGGATTCGTGTGGGCTGGTCCATTCTGGTGGGTGTTATCGGCATCGTGCTGCTGTCTCTGGGTGGCCTGAAGCCTCTGCAGACGGCGATTATTGCCGGCGGTGCACCACTGGTGATTGTCAACATCTTGGTGATTACGTCCTTCCTTAAGGACGCCAAGAAGAACAAGTGGTCGGACTAAATTCCATTTGGGTGACGACCTACGTCGCGAATAGAGAAGTAACTAGAAGGTATTGATTATGGATTACAGATTAACCGACGAACAGGAACTGTTTGTTAAAGGCGTTCGTGACCTGATGGAGCGTGAAAACTGGGAAGCGTACTTTGCCGAGTGCGATGAGACCAGCACCTACCCTGAGCGTTTCGTTAAGGAACTGGCTGAGATGGGCATCGATAGCCTGTTGCTGCCGGAAGAGCATGACGGCTTTGACGCCGGCCTGACCACCCTGGCGGTGATCTGGGAAGAGCTGGGCCGCCTGGGCGCCCCGACCTACGTGCTGTATCAACTGGCAGGCTTTACCACCGTGCTGCGTGAAGGCACCGACGAGCAGATCGATAAGATCATGGCACTGCGCGGTACCGGTAAGCAGATGTGGAACTCGGCCATTACCGAACCCGGTGCCGGCTCCGATGTGGGCAGCTTGACCACCAACTACCTGCGTAAAGACGGCAAGATCTACCTGAACGGCAGCAAGTGCTTTATCACCAGCGCCGCCGGTACCCCTTACCTGGTGGTGATGGCTCGCGATGCCGCGTCCGACACGCCGGTGTTCTCCGAGTTCTTTGTCGACATGACTAAGCCAGGCATCAAGCTGAGCAAGCTGCCGAAACTGGGTCTGAAGATGGACAGCTGCTGCGAAGTGCAGTTCATCGATGTCGAGCTGGAGGAGAAAGACTTCTTCGGCCGTGAAGGCAACGGCTTCCAGCGAGTCAAAGAAGAGTTCGACATGGAACGCTTCCTGGTGGCTTGCACCAACTACGGTACCGCTTACTGCGCCTTCGAGGATGCGGCTAAGTACGCCAACCAGCGTGTTCAGTTCGGCGAGGCCATCGGTCGTACCCAGCTGATTCAGGAAAAGTTTGCTCACATGGCCATCAAGCTGAGCAACATGAAGAACATGATCTACCACGTGGCCTGGAAAGCCGACAACGGCATGATGACCTCCGGTGATGCGGCGATGTGCAAGTTCTACTGCGCCAATGCAGCCTTTGAAGTGGTGGATTCTGCCATGCAGGTACTGGGTGGCTACGCCATCGCCGGTGAGCATCGCATCAGCCGCTTCTGGCGTGACCTGCGCGTGGATCGTGTCTCTGGTGGTTCCGACGAGATGCAGATCCTGACTCTGGGTCGTGCGGTTCTGAAAGAGTACCGCTAATCCCCGCAATGCAGCCAGGCGTCGCGATTGCGCCGTCCTGGCTGCCATTTTGAGACACATTACATAAGGACATCACCATGTCACAGACATTAGCCACACCGAAATTTGGTCCTCTTTCCGGGGTTCGGGTTGTGTTTTCCGGTATCGAGATTGCCGGTCCATTCGCAGGCCAGATGCTGGCGGAATGGGGCGCAGAAGTGATCTGGATTGAGAACGTTGCCTACGCCGACACCATTCGGGTGCAGCCTAACTACCCTCAGTTGTCACGACGCAACCTGCATGCGCTGTCTTTGAACATCTTTAAAGACGAAGGCCGTGATGCGTTCCTGAAACTGATGGAAACCACCGACATCTTCATTGAAGCCAGTAAAGGGCCAGCGTTTGCTCGCCGTGGCATTACCGATGAGCTGCTGTGGGAACGCAACCCTAAGCTGGTTGTGGCACACCTGTCCGGTTTTGGTCAGTTTGGTACCGATGAATACACCAACCTGGCGGCGTACAACACCATTGCTCAGGCGTTCAGCGGCTATCTGATGCAGAACGGCGATGTGGATCAGCCGATGTCGGCGTTCCCTTACACCGCCGATTACTTCTCCGGCATGACCGTGACCACCGCGGCCCTGGCAGCCTTCCACAAGGCCAAGGAAACCGGCGTTGGTGAGAGCATCGATGTGGCCATGTATGAGGTGATGTTGCGCATGGGCCAGTACTTCATGATGGACTACTTCAACGGTGGTCAGATGGCGCCTCGTCAGTACAAGGGCCGCGACCCTTACTACGCTGGCTGCGGTCTGTACAAGTGTGAAGACGGTTACATCGTGATGGAGATGGTCGGTGCCAACCAGATCGAAGAGCTGTTCAAGGACATTGGCCTGGGCCACCTGCTGGGAACCGAAGCCGTGCCGGAAGGAACTCAGCTGATTCACCGCATCGAATGCCCTCATGGTCAAGCGATCGAGGATGCCCTGGATAGCTACATCAATGCCCGCTCCGTGGCCGAGGTGCGCAAGCGCTTCGCGGAACTGAAGATCGCCTGTGCCAAGGTGTTGAGCGCCGAAGATCTGGAGTCTAACCCGCAGTATATTGCCCGTGAGTCCATTACCGAATGGGACACCATCGACGGCAAACGCTGCAAGGGCCCCAATGTGATGCCCAAGTTTAAAAACAACCCGGGTCAGATCTGGCGCGGCATGCCGGATCATGGCATGGACACCGCCGCCATTTTGCGTGATATCGGCTACAGCGATGAAGCGATCACAGAATTGGCAGACAAGGGTCTGGCCAAGGTTGACAAGGCGCCTGAGGCGTAAAACACCGTCAGCAGATCACGTGTCCGGAGGGTGGAGAGTGACAAGCTGAACTCCGGTCATTAGGGTTTCAAAATCCACACAGATGGTTGATGTTGTAAGGTAACAAATGGACATTATTAGCGGACATAACTTGCGTCAGACCTGGGACGACCTGGCTGAATTGCATAGCGACAAAACGGCGTTGATTTTTGAAGATGCGTCCGGAAACGCCACTCAGTACTCCTACGCCGGACTCAATGGCGAGATCAATCGGGCCGCCAACCTGTTTACGGCCCTGGGAGTGGTGAAAGGCGAACGTGTCGCCCTGCATCTGAACAACAGCGTGGAGTTCATCCTGTGCTGGTTCGGACTGGCGAAAATTGGCGCGGTGATGGTGCCCGTTAATACCCATTGGTTGCTGGATGAGTGCGCCTACCTGGCGGAAAAGTGTGGCATTCGACGCGTGGTGACCACCACCGAATTTTTGCCTATTTACAGCCAGATTCGAGCCGGCGCTCAGACGGACCTCGAGCAGATTCTGGTCACCGACCTCAAAGACGGCGGAGTCATCGAGGGCGTTGGGGACTTTGCTCAGTTGCTGAGCCAGTACTCGACCCGCTTCGTTGCCGAGTCTGAGATTGGTTGGGATGACACCGCTGAGATTCTGTTCACATCCGGCACCACCTCACGCCCCAAAGGCGTAGTGATCACTCACTACAACTTGCGTTTTGCCGGCTATTACAGTGCCTGGCAGGCGGCCCTGCGCAGCGATGATGTGTATATGACGGCCATGCCGGTATACCACATCGATTGTCAGTGTACCGCGGCCATGGCGGCGTTCTCCGCCGGGGCGACCTTCGTATTGCTGGAGAGATTCAGCGCCCGCAATTTCTGGAGTCAGGTATGCAAATACCAGGCGACGGTGACCGAGTGCATCCCGTTGATGATGCGCACCATGATGATGCAACCGCAGCAGCCGTGGGAGCGCAACCATCGTTTGCGGGAGGTGATGTTCTACCTGAGCATGCCCGTGCAGGAGAAAGACGCGTTCATTGAGCGATTCAATGTGCGTTTGCTGACCTCCTGGGGAATGACGGAGACCATCGTCGGTATCATCGGCGATCGTCCCGGAGATAAACGCCGCTGGCCGTCCATCGGCCGTACCGGCTTTGGTTATGAGGCTCGTATTGTCTCTCCGGAAGGCCAGGAGCTGGCCGCCGGCGAGATCGGCGAGATTCAGGTCAAGGGCGAACCGGGGCGGACCATCTTCAAGGAGTATTATCAGGCACCGGAGGCCACCGCCAAAGCGATTGGCGTGGATGGCTGGCTCAGAACCGGCGATTCCGGCTACGTGGACGAAGAAGGGTTTTTCTACTTTGTCGACCGCAGTTGCAACATGGTGAAGCGGGGGGGAGAAAATATCTCCTGCATGGAGATTGAAAACATCATCACCGCGCATCCGAAAGTGATTGAAGCGGCCGTTATTGGCGTTAAAGACTCGATTCGTGATGAGGCCATTAAAGCCTTTGTGGTGCTGAGACCCGACGCAGATATTAATGAGCAGGATATTATTAACTATTGCGCAGAAAAGATGGCCAAATTTAAAGTGCCTTCTTTTGTTGAGCTATTGCCGAATTTGCCAAGAACGTGCACCGGCAAAGTTAGAAAAAATCTCCTGTGTGAAAAAGAGTAATCTTTAATTTAGTGGATGGAGTCATCAGTTGACTCTTAATGGAGTAAGAACATGAGCGAATCATTGCACGTAACTCGAAATGGCAGCATTTTGGAAATTACATTGGATCGGCCTAAAGCCAATGCCATTGATGCCAAAACCAGCTTTGAAATGGGCGAGGTTTTTCTGGCATTCCGAGATGATCCTGAGCTTCGAGTTGCCATCATCACCGGTGCGGGCGAGCGTTTCTTCTCCGCCGGCTGGGATCTGAAAGCGGCCGCCGAAGGCGAAGCGCCGGATGCGGATTTCGGCCCCGGTGGTTTCGCCGGTCTGACCGAACTGTTTGACCTGGACAAGCCGGTGATTGCCGCCGTCAATGGTTACGCCTTCGGCGGTGGTTTTGAACTGGCGCTGGGTGCCGACATGATTGTCTGTGCCGATAACGCCAGCTTTGCTCTGCCCGAAGCCAAGCTGGGCATCGTGCCAGACAGCGGCGGCATGCTGCGTCTGCCAAAACTGCTGCCACCGGCCATCGTTAACGAGATGATGATGACCGGTCGCCGTATGGATGCCGAAGAAGCGCTGCGCTGGGGCATCGTCAACCGCGTCGTCAGCAACGCCGAGCTGATGGACTCTGCCCGTGAACTGGCAGCGCAAATCGCTCAGAGCGCGCCTCTGGCCGTGGCGGCATTGAAAGAGGTGGTTCGTACCACCAGTGAAATGACCGTCGAAGAGGGCTACCGCTACACCCGCAGCGGTGCGCTGAAGCACTACCCGGCGGTTCTGCATTCTGAAGATGCGCTGGAAGGACCTGCGGCGTTTGCTGAGAAGCGCGATCCGGTCTGGGCGGGCAAGTAACCGACTTGCATGTCCGTGGTGGCAGTCGGTGTCGATAGGGCACCGGTTGCCACCGTTGATCCGCTGTCTGGTGGAGAGGGCGGAGACGTTCGATAGAAGGAGTTTCGACATGGCGTTAAAGCTGGAGATGCAAGGCCAGACATACGGGCCTTTTATTAATGAGTATACGGTCAGGGACTTGATGCTGCTGGGGCTGGGATGCGGTGCCGGCAGTGATGGTAAGACCGACCTTGAATATGTGTATGAACAAGATCTGAAAGTGCTGCCCACCTTCTGTGCCATGCCAATTGTGGACAGTGAAGTCACCAAAACCATCGACTTTGGTTTTGAGTGGGGCGGCTCTTTGCATTGGGGCTTCGATTTTCGGGTACATCGGCCACTGACTCCGGAGCTGGTGACCGGCAAACTCAGTACCACTGTGCTGCTGAAGGGGTTGTACGACCGCGGTGAGGGGCGAGGCTGCCTGGCCCAGCACATCGGTGAAACCCGCAATCAGGATGGCACCCTGCTGTTCACGAATGAAAGCTGGGATTGCTGCCTGTATGACGGCGGCTTTGGCGGTCCGAAAGCGCCCCGCGACATTGTCGAAATTCCGCAGCGGCAGCCGGACTTTGAAGTGACGGAACAGGTGCCACTGAATCAGGCCCTGGTGTATCGCCTCAGCGGTGATTATCACCCTCAGCATGTGGACTGGGCCTATGCGCAGAAGTTTGGCCATCCCAAGCCGAACCTGCACGGCGTGAGTACCACCGGGGTGGCCTGCCGACACATTATTCGAAGTGTGATTCCTGGCGAGCCGGAGCGGTTAACTCGATTTAAAACCCGGTTAACCAAGGCGCTTTATCCAGGCGCGAGGGTAAAGACTCAAATTTGGAAATGGAGTGATAATTGTGTCCATTTTAGAGTAGTGGATGCAGACGACTCTGACTGTTGTTATTTGAATTTTGGTTTAGTTGAGTGGCGTTAGTTATTTAGATTTTCACTGTTGTTTTTGATTGTTTTTGAGTGTTGTTTTAAGGCAGCTGTTGGCGTGCTCTATTTCCATTCGCAATGCGTTTGGTGCACCAAAGTAGTGTCACGCCCTTTTTATTATTGCGATTTTTATTTATTTGTTTTCAGTGTTGTTACGTCATAGGTTCTAAAGGTGTTTTATGCCCTGCTATGAATTTGAAGGTGTTATTCCAGTCGTTGATCCTAGCGCCTATGTTCATCCGACCGCAGTATTGATCGGCGATGTCATCGTCGGCCCTGGAGTGTATGTGGGTCCGACCGCATCGCTGCGAGGGGACTATGGCCGCCTGATCCTGGAAGCCGGGTGCAACGTTCAGGACGGCTGCATCATGCATGGTTACAGCGACCGCGACACCATCGTCAGTGAGAACGGCCACATTGGCCACGGCGCCATTCTGCATGGCTGCGTTATCGGCAAAGAGGCCCTGGTGGGCATGAATGCGGTGGTGATGGATGGGGCCGTGGTGGCCGAACAGAGCATCGTCGCCGCCATGAGTTTCGTCAAAGCCGGTTTTCAGGGCCAGCCCCGGCAGTTGCTGATGGGGACGCCGGCAAAAGCGGTCCGGTCGGTCTCGGATCAGGAGCTGGAATGGAAGCGCCTCAATACCCAGGAGTATCAGGATTTGGCAAAACGGTCGGCGGCATCGATGAATGAAGTCGAACCCCGGACGGCCATGGAGCCCAATCGTCCTCGCCTTCAGGGCACCACAGGGGTGCAGGAAACTGCGGTCACCACCGCAGCCAACCGGGAGCGCGATCCGGCCTAGGGGCCGGCCGCCTGAGGTTGGCCGATTGAATTTGGTTTTGTTGTCTGTCTGCCGGTGATTGTCCATCAACGCACAAGCGATCCTCTCATCCTAAACATTCGCTTACCCAAGTGATTGCCGGTCAGACAGACGACATTTTTACTTCGCGCCACCCCGCCAGGCCGTTCAACGGCTGGCAGGTGTTGGGGTGGCGCACTCGATTTCGCTGTGACTACACGGCGGTGCACGCTTAAAGGAAACCGTTATGCCATTAGATCCCAAGGTCGATGAATTTTTGCAGCAGGTGCGTGACTCCGGCGCCAAAGCCTACGAAGAGATGACCCCGGCAGAGGCCCGTCATCTGGAGCTGTCCAGTGACAGTCCCTGCAGAGAGCCGGCCGCCGTTGCGGCGGTGGAACATCGTTTCATTCCCGGCCCCAGCGCCGATCTGCCTATTCGAATCTACCGGCCGCTCGAGGGCGACGCCAGTGCCGAATTGCAGCCGGCGCTGGTGTTTTTCCACGGCAGTGGCTGGATGGTGTCCAATATTGAAACCAACGACGGCTTCAGTCGCGCCCTGGCCAACCACACCGGTGCGGTGGTGGTGGCGGTGAACTATCAAAAGGCGCCTGAGCACAAATTCCCGACCCCCATGGACGACTGCTATGCCGCCACTTGCTGGGTGTTTGAGCATGCCCAAAAACTGGGGCTGGACTCACGGCGCATCGGTGTGTTTGGCGACAGTGCCGGCGGCAACCTGGCGGCGGCCGTGGCCTTGCGGGCGCGGGATGAAAATGGCCCGCGTCTGGCCTGCCAGGTCCTGGTTTACCCGGCGGTGCAGTACGGCTGGGATACGCCGTCGGCCATCAATCACGGCGAAGGCTACCTGTTGCAGCGAGCCAGCATGAGCTATTACTGGAATCACTACCTGCGCAGCCCGGTCGATGGTTTGCACCCCTATTGCTCACCGCTGCGGGCCAGCAGTCATGAGGATCTGCCGCCAACCCTGATCGCCTGTGCCGAGTACGACCCGCTGTGCGACGACAGTCGCCTGTATGCCGACAAGCTGGCCGCCGCCGGGGTCTCGGTGGAGTACCGCCTCTATGAAGGGGTGATCCACGGCTTTATCAAGATGCTGGGGGTGTTTGATCAAGCCGATCAGTACCTGCAGGACACCGGTCCGCGGATTCGGGCTTTGCTGGCGTAATCCCATGGCCTACCTCTGCCTGCTTGTGGCGATCATTGCCGAAGTGTCTGCCACCAGTTTGCTGCCGCGCACCCAGGGGTTTACACAACCGCTGCCGACGCTGTTGTGCCTGTGTGGTTACCTGGTGGCGTTTGCGTTGCTGGCGCAGGTGGTTCGGGTGATGCCGGTGGGCATCGCCTATGCCATCTGGTGCGGCGCCGGCATCGTGCTGGTGGCCGGCGTTGGGTGGTGGCGGCTGAAACAGCCTTTGGATGCTGCGGCGATGTTGGGGATGGGGCTGATCGTGGCGGGAACGCTGATCATCCACCTGTTCTCTCGCTCGGTGCAGCATTGACTGCCGAAGTCTTGGCGGCCGGTTTAGGCTTCGGCGTTAAGACTGTCGTGCATCTCGAGACATCTCTCTATTTCTCTATTTTGACTACCACTGCGCCACAAGGAGCCTGGAGTGCGACTCAATAATCTCAGTGTAAAAAATAAGATATCCCTGGCCTATCTGTTAATCGCCCTGGCCATGGCGGTGTTGATTGGCATTGTCACTCGACAAGCCACCACCATGGCGGCCACCATTACCGCGTTCAACACCACCACCATCCCCAGCCTGATGCAGGCCGAAGACATGCGGGCGTTCATTATCGACTACCGCAAGTACGATTTTTCGCTGGTGTCCAACGCCGGGGATCCGGACATGCCTGAGTGGGTGCTGGAAGGCAAGAAGATGGCGCTGTCCATGGACGACAACCTCGACCGTTATCGGGCGACCCTGGCCAACGAGGCGGATCGGCAGGCGTTCTCTGTGATGGAGCAAAGCTGGCGGGCCTACCTGGTGGCCAATGAGCCGTTTCTGGGGCTGATCAGCCAGGATCGTTATGAAGACGCCAACTCCGCCATCATGGCCAGTTACCCTGCCTATCTGGAGCTGATCGATGCCATCGAGGCCCTGGTGACACTGAACCAGAGCTTCGTCGATGAGGAGGCCGATGCCAGCGCGGCATCGGTGGTGACCATGTACTGGGTGATCGCCCTCGGCGGCGCGGTGATGCTGGTGTTTATGCTGGTGACCGGCATGCTGCTGGTGCGGCAGATCTGCACCCCTCTGGCTCGAGTACGCAACCTGATTGAAGCCATTGCCAAGGGCGACCTGACCCATGTACTGAGCCGGAACCAGTTTGCCGACGACGAGTTGGGGCAGTTGGCGCAGGACAGCCTGGAGATGCAGTCCCGCCTGGCGGCATTGGTGGCCCAGATCACCGAGGCGTCTAATCAGTTGGGGGCCTCCATCGAAGCCATGGGCTCGGTGTCTGAGCAAACTTCCGAGGGGATGCGTCAGCAGCAACTGCAAGTGGCGTCCATCTCCAGTGCCATGACCGAAATGCAGTCCACCGTGGCCGAGGTGGCTCGGAATACCGAGGAGGCCTCTCACTCTGCCGAGTCGGCAACCCAGGACGCCAATGAGGGGATGACGGTGGTGATTCAGGGCATCGAGGGCATTCAGCAGGCGGAGTCGGTGATACAGCAGGCGGGGGCCCTGGTCGGCGAGCTGGAGCAGGATTCTGCCAACATCAGCATGGTGGTGGATGTGATTCGCGACATCGCCGATCAAACCAATTTGTTGGCGCTCAATGCGGCCATCGAAGCCGCCCGGGCCGGCGATCAGGGCCGCGGCTTTGCGGTGGTGGCGGATGAAGTTCGTACCCTGGCCGGTCGCACTCAGGAGTCCACCAGCCGCATCGTTGCCATCATCGAGCAGCTGCAAAATCGCTCCAAGCAAGCGGGCAGTGCGACTCAGAACAGTTGCCAGTTGATTGCCGCCTGTGTCGAACAGTCGAATCAGGCGCGTACCTCCATCGAGCAGGTGGTGGGAGCGGTGGGCAACATCGCGTCGATGAACCTGCAGATTGCCAGTGCCTGTGGCGAACAGGCGGCGGTCGCCGAGGATCTGGGGCAGCATCTCGAAGGCATCAACCTGGCCTCCAAAGAGGTGTTGGCCGGCTCTGAGCAGACCGCCCTCTCCGGCGCCGAGTTGACGCAGCTGGCGGATCGCCTGCAACACACATTGGGGCAGTTCAGAACCGCCTGACGCCTGACAAAGGGGCCGCCAGTTCGGCCCCGAAGAACTCTAAACCAAGGAACATACAAGCGATGAAAACAGAGATGCTGAAAGGCAAATTGCACCAGGCCAGAGTGACCCACGCCGAGTTGGAATACGAAGGCTCTTGTGCCATCGACCGGGACTTTCTCGAGGCCGCCGGCATTCTGGAGTACGAGAAGATCGAGTTGTACAACGTCGACAATGGCGAGCGCTTTGCCACTTACGCCATCGAAGCGGAGCGGGGGTCGCGCATCATCTCGGTCAATGGCGCTGCGGCCCATAAAGCCAGCCCCGGAGATCGGTTGATCATCTGTGCCTATGTGCAGATGGAACACCAGCAAGCGGCCAGCCACAAGCCTCGGTTGGTGTACCTGGATCAGAACAATGCCATTAAAGGTGTGGGTCAGGGGGTACCGACTCAGAGCCGCTAAGCGGTTCCGGCGCGGGCAGTCCGGTTCTGGTGGGGCTGCCTCGCGCATTTCTCCTCGGTTGGCAACGGTTCAATGGATAGAGTTCGATGGGCGTTTCATTGCGTTCGTTTATGAGAGCGACTCGGTCGGTGTCATTGGACTTGGGATCGCCGTCACACAGGAGTAATATAGTGGCGCCTAAAAAATAACCCCCTACACCAGGAGACATGGATGCTGGACAAAACAATGAACATCGCCGATTTCGATCCCGAGTTGTGGCAGGCGATGGAGGCGGAGCGCACGCGCCAAGAAGAGCACATCGAGCTGATTGCCTCCGAGAACTACACCAGCCCTCGCGTACTGGAAGCCCAAGGCTCCCAGTTGACCAACAAGTATGCCGAAGGCTACCCGTCCAAACGCTATTACGGCGGCTGCGAGTATGTCGATGTGTCCGAACAGCTTGCCATTGACCGCGCCAATGAACTGTTTGGATCCGAGTACGCCAACGTTCAGCCGCACTCCGGTTCTCAGGCCAATGCGGCGGTGTTCATGGCTCTGCTTCAACCTGGCGATACCGTTCTGGGCATGAGCCTGGCCCATGGTGGCCACCTGACTCACGGTGCCAGCGTGTCGTTTTCCGGTAAGATCTACAACGCCGTGCAGTACGGTATCACGCCGGAAACCGGTGAAATCGACTACGACGAGGTGCTGGCTCTGGCCAAAGAGCATCAGCCGAAGATGATCATTGCTGGCTTCTCCGCCTATTCCGGCATCATCGACTGGGCTAAGTTCCGTGCCATTGCCGATGAGGTGGGGGCTTACCTGTTTGTGGATATGGCCCACGTTGCCGGCCTGATTGCGGCGGGGGTTTATCCTAACCCGGTGCCTCATGCGCACGTGGTTACCACCACCACTCACAAGACTCTGGCCGGTCCCCGTGGCGGCCTGATTCTGTCTGCCTGCGGTGATGAAACCGTGTATAAGAAGCTCAACTCGGCGGTGTTCCCCGGCGGTCAGGGCGGGCCTTTGTGCCATGTGATTGCCGCTAAAGCGGTCGCCTTTAAAGAGGCACTGCAGCCGGAGTTTGCCGAGTATCAGAAGCAGGTTGTGGTCAACGCCAAGGCGATGGCGGACGTGTTTATGAGTCGCGGTTACAAGGTGGTGTCCGGTGGTACCGACAATCACCTGTTCCTGCTGGACCTCATCGACAAGGACATTACCGGCAAAGACGCCGATGCCGCCCTGGGGCGGGCCAACATCACCGTCAACAAAAACTCGGTTCCCAATGATCCCCGCAGCCCGTTTGTGACCTCCGGTCTGCGGATCGGTACACCGGCGCTGACCCGTCGTGGCATCAATGAGGCCGAGTGCCGTGAAATGACCGGCTGGATCTGCGACATCCTGGATGACTTCGGCAACGAAGCCGTGGTGGAGCGGGTGCAGCAGCAGGTGCTGGCCCTGTGCCGTACTAAACCTGTCTACCGTTAATCGCCGATTCGGTATACTGAGCCCATCCTGAGGATGGGCTTTTTTGTGGAGCAACAACAATGACCTCGAACATCTGGCTGGCGGCAATGCTGGCACTGTGTCTGCAAGCCTGTGCCAGCCGGCCTGCGCCCCTGCCTGCGGGTCATGAACAGGATCTGCCCTTTGGCGCCATTGCCGACCCGAACCCAAATCCACCGCCGGTCATTGCACTGACTCAAACTCGAGTGGATCACCTGGTGTTGTCCGGAGGCGGTGCCTACGGCGCCTGGAATGCTGGCTTGTTGGCCGGTTGGCAGCAGCGGGGGGACCGGCCGCGGTTTCAGGTCGTCACCGGCATCTCCACTGGCGCCCTGGTGGCCACGGTGGCGTTTTTGGGGCCGAAGTACGATCAGGCTCTGAAGCAGGCCTATGCCGAACAACCGGCCTCGGCCATTGTTGGCTATCTCAACCCGTTCGGGGCGCTGTTTGGCCGTTCGGCGTATGACAGCGACAAGTTGCGGGCGCTGATCGACCATTTTATCACCGATGGGATGATTGATGAGGTGGCAGCGAGCCACCGTCAGGGGCGGCGACTCTACGTGGGGACCACCAATGCCGATGCCGGTGTGCCGGTGTTCTGGGATCTTGGTGCCATCGCCGCCAGCGACCGAAGCGATCGTTACCACTACTATCGAGATGTGTTGCAGGCGGCATCGGCGTTTCCCGGTGCCTTCGAGGCTCGCTATTTCCCGGTCGGCGTCGCCGGTAGCACTTACTATCAGATGCATCACGATTCCGCCTGGGATTTGCTGTTTTTGCGGCCCTTCATGGTAGACCAGTTTCGACTGCCGCCCCGGGCTCAGCAGCGGGTATGGGTGGTGGTGAATCACCAACTGTTGTTTCAGCGACAGCACCCCTCCAATGGCAAAGCTCTGGCCAACGGCATTCAGTTTGCGTATGACAGCAACCAGTATCGGGTCAATGAAAGCTTGCTGCGGGTCTATCGCATGGCGGCGGCAAAACAGATGGGTTTTTGTTACGCCGCCATCCCCCAGAGCTATCCATTGGACTTCGAACCCTTGCAATTTGGACCGGAGAACATGCTGCCGCTGTACCGCCTCGGGGTCGATGCTGGCCTCTCAGGGGACCATTGGCAGTCGCATCCGTCACGAATTGCTCCTTCAGAGCGGATGGAGATCAAACTCAGCTGTGAAGAAACGCCCTGATTGTTAACCTAAAGCCCTAAATCCGGTATTCTTAGCAGTCAGTTTACCTGTCCTGGTAAAAGGGACCTGCCGGAGGCGCCATGCACTGCCCATTTTGTTCTACGACGGACACCAAGGTGATCGACTCCCGACTGGTGGCCGAAGGTCATCAGGTTCGTCGGCGCCGTGAGTGCCTGACCTGCCATGAGCGATTTACCACTTTTGAAAGTGCCGAGCTGGTGATGCCCAGAGTGATCAAGCAGGACGGCACCCGCGAACCTTTCGACGAAGAGAAGCTGCGCCGGGGTATTCAACGGGCGGTGGAGAAGCGACCGGTGTCGGCAGAAGCGATTGAACAGTCTTTGACTAAGATTAAATCAGCCCTGCGGGCTACCGGCGAGCGGGAAGTGGGCTCGGACATGGTCGGCAACCTGGTGATGGAACAACTGATTGCCCTCGATAAGGTGGCCTACATTCGCTTCGCCTCGGTGTACCGCGCCTTTGAAGATTTGTCGCAATTTGGTGAAGCCATCGCCAAGCTGGAAAAATAACGATAAATGAACGGCTCACAACACGATTATTCCTTTATGCGCCGGGCCATCGAGTTGGCCCGGCGCGGCCGTTTTACCGCCCGGCCCAACCCTGCTGTGGGGTGTGTGCTGGTCAGAGACGGCGCCATCGTCGGCGAAGGGTTTCACCCTAAGGCCGGCGAGCCCCATGCCGAAGTGTTTGCCTTGCGTCAGGCGGGTGAGCGGGCCAAGGGGGCCACGGCCTACGTGACCCTGGAGCCCTGCTCGCACCATGGCCGCACCCCGCCCTGTGCCGAAGCCTTGATCAAGGCCGGGGTCAGTCGGGTGGTGGCCGCCATGGTCGATCCTAACCCTCAGGTGGCGGGTCGTGGTTTGTCGATGCTGAAGCAGGCCGGCATTGAGGTGGTCTCCGGAGTATTGGAGGCCCAGGCGCGTCAACTCAACCCGGGCTTTATCAGCCGCATGGCCAAGGGGCGTCCCTACATTCGGATTAAGTTGGCGGCGTCCATGGATGGCCGCACGGCATTGGCCAACGGTGAGTCCAAGTGGATCACCGCTGCCGATGCCCGCCGCGACGTTCAGTTGATGCGTTTGAGTCACGGGGCGGTGATTACCGGCGCCGGTACGGTGCTGGCGGATAACCCCTCGATGAATGTGCGTCCCGAACAGTTGCCCGCATCGGTGAACTTGCCGGCCCACTGGTCGCAGCCGCTGCGAGTGGTGATCGATGGCCAGGCTCGGCTGCGACCCGGGCTGCAATTGACCCAGATTGAGTCGCCGGTGCTGCTGGCTTCGACACAGGAGTATGGCTGCGACTGGCCCGAGCATGTGGCCTGTTGGCAAGGGCCGTCTGTCGCCGGCAAGGTGGACCTTCATGCGCTGATGGCCGAACTGAGTCAACGTCAGATCAACACCCTGATGGTCGAAGCCGGGGCGACCCTGGCCGGGGCTTTTGTTCAAGCCGGGCTGTGGGATGAGATCATTTTCTATCAGGCACCGAAAATGATGGGCAGTGACGGTCGTGGGGTCTTGAATTTGCCCCAGTTAACCGCCATGTCACAGGTGCCCGAATTTCAATTTAAAGACGTTCGCCGGGTCGGTGCCGATTTGCGCCTGACCCTGGTGCGCGCGGAGTCATAGATGTTTACAGGCATTATCGAAGCGGTGGGCCAGTTGCGCCAGTTAGAGCGCCGCGGTGAAGATTTACGGGTAACCGTGGCCAGTGGCAAGTTGCCACTGGAGGACGTGCAGTTGGGTGACAGCATTGCCACCAATGGCGTGTGCCTGACCGTGGTTGCCAAGCTGAGTGACGGCTACGTGGCGGATGTGTCCGGAGAGACCCTGGCCCGTACCAATTTTGCCCACTACGCGGTGGGCCAGTCGGTCAACCTGGAGCGGGCGGTTACCGTCAACACCCGCCTGGGCGGTCATATGGTCAGTGGCCATGTGGATGGTCTGGCAACCGTAGAGAGCATCAGCGACCGTGGTCGCGCCATTGAGTTCTGGCTGCGGGCCCCAGCGGGCCTGGGCCGCTACATCCCTGAAAAGGGCTCGGTCACCATCGACGGCATCAGCCTGACCGCCAATGAAGTCGACGGTAATCGTTTTCGTCTTACCCTAGTCCCCCATACCGTCCAGGAAACCACCATTGGTGAACTGCGACCCGGCTCGACCGTCAACCTGGAGGTGGATCTGATTGCCCGATACCTGGAGCGATTGATGCAGCCTGCAACAGACAGCGAGGAGTCCGGTGGCATCACCATGGAGATGTTGGCGAAATCTGGATTTTTAAAATAACAAGGTCAGCAAGATGGCACTGAATAGTATTGAAGAGATCATCGAAGACATCCGTCAGGGCAAAATGGTTATCCTGATGGACGATGAAGACCGTGAGAATGAAGGTGACCTGATCATGGCCGCCGAAGCGGTGACTCCCGACGCCATTAACTTTATGGCCAAGTATGGGCGCGGGTTGATCTGCATGCCCATGAGTGGTGAGCGTTGTGATCGCCTGGGTCTGCCGCCGATGGTATCGCGCCACACCGAGCAATACGGCACCGCCTTCACCGTTTCCATTGAAGCGGCCGAAGGGGTAACCACCGGCATCTCCGCCGCCGATCGCGCCGTCACCGTCCTGACCGCCGTCGGCAAAGACGCCGGGCCGTCGGATCTGGTTCAGCCGGGCCACATTTTTCCTCTGCGCGCCCGCCAGGGCGGCGTCCTGACCCGAGCCGGTCACACCGAAGCCTCGGTGGATCTGGCTCGTCTCGGGGGCTTCGAATCGGCGGCGGTCATCGTTGAGATTCTCAACGAAGACGGCACCATGGCCCGTCGTCCACAACTGGAGTTGTTTGCCGCGGAACATGATCTGAAAGTCGGCACCATTGCCGACCTGATTGAATACCGCAACAACAATGAAACTACCATCGTGCGTGAGTCCAGCTGTCACTGGCCGACCCGTTTCGGCGATTTCGAGCTGGTGAGCTTCCGTGACACCATCGACGGCGAAGCCCACTTTGCCCTGGTGAAGGGGGACGTCAGCAACAACCCGCTGGTTCGGGTTCACCTGCACGACGGTTTCAATGATCTGCTGTTTTCCCAGCGCGGAGGCAGCGGTGCCTGGTCACTGGACAAAGCCATGAGCCGCATCGGTGATGAAGGCGGCGTGCTGGTTCTGCTGGGGCGCCACCAGAGCAGCGACGAGATGCTGGATCGAATTCGAGCCCTGGCGGTTGAAGACGCCGGCGAACAGGGGCCTAAACGCAAGCCCTTTGGCACCTCCCGTACCGTTGGGGTGGGATCGCAGATCCTGGCCAACCTCGGGGTGACTCAAATGCGCTTGCTGTCGGGTCAAAAACGGTATCACTCTCTGTCCGGTTTCGGCCTGGAAGTGACCGAATACATCGGCGAATAATTGTGAGCCGTCGGCATTAAGGTTTTGCTGACGGCTGTGCTATCATTACGCCACTTTTCGCCCCGCCACCGGTGTGGGGCGTCTACCAATCTGTTTTTGGGTACAAATAATGAAAGTCATCGAAGGAAACATTGAAGCCAAGGGTGCCAAGGTTGCACTGGTGGTTGGCCGCTTTAACAGCTTTGTTGTAGAGAGCCTGGTTCAAGGGGCGATCGATACCCTGAAGCGCCTTGGACAAGTCAATGATGATGATATCACCATTGTCCGTGCTCCTGGCGCATTCGAACTGCCTCTGGTTGCCCGTAAGCTGGCAAAAGGCGGCGAGTTTGACGCCATCATCGCCCTGGGGGCGGTGATTCGTGGTGGTACACCACACTTTGATTTCGTTGCCGGAGAGTGCAACAAGGGACTGGCACAGGTAATGCTGGAGTTTGATACTCCGGTGGCCTTCGGCGTCCTCACTACCGACACCATCGAGCAGGCCATTGAGCGTGCCGGCACCAAGGCTGGCAACAAAGGCCACGAGGCCGCAATGAGCGCCTTGGAGATGGTTAACGTCCTTAAGAACATTTAAGCGACGGATACATCAGGAGAATTACGTGAAGCCTTCAGAGCGTCGTAAAGCCCGCCGTTTGGCGGTGCAAGCCATCTATTCATGGCAGTTAAGCGGAAATGATGTGGCCAACATCGAGCATCACTTCCTCACCGAGCAGGAAACCGACGGCGTTGATGTGGCTTACTTCCGCGAATTGCTGGTTGGCGTAGTCAGCCATTGCAAGCAACTGGATGAGCGCTGTAAGCCTTATCTGGCACGTTTGCTGGAGGAAGTGGACCCCATCGAGATGGCGGTATTGCGGGTGGGCGCCTATGAGTTGCTCTACCGTGATGACGTGCCTTACAAGGTGGCCATCAACGAGGCCATTGAACTGGCGAAAGCGTTTGCATCCGACGACAGCCACAAGTTTGTCAACGGCGTGCTTGATAAGCTGGCTAACGCCTTGCAGCGATAACCGGCAATGCAATATTGAATGGAGCGGCCACATCCCAAAAATGTGGCCGTTTTTATATGGCGATTAGTGAATTTGAGTTGATTGAGCGTTACTTTCGCCAGGGTTGCCAACGGGGTAACCAGCGAAAGGACGTGCTGTTTGGCATCGGTGACGATGCCGCGATATTGCGGGCTCCCGACAATAACCAGTTGGTGGTGACCACCGATACCCTGGTGGAGGGGATTCACTTTCTCAAGCAGATTGAGCCGGCGGTGCTGGCGTACAAGTCGGTGGCGGTCAACCTCTCTGATCTGGCGGCCATGGGCGCCGATCCGGCCTGGTTGACCCTGGCACTGACCCTGCCGGAGAGCAATGAACCCTGGCTGGCGGAGTTTGCCGCCGGGCTGAATCAGATCTGTGAATACTATGGCATCGCCCTGGTGGGCGGTGACACCACCCGCGGACCGCTGACCATCACCCTGACCGCCATGGGCCATGTCCCCGCCGGGCAGGGGATCTACCGTCACGGTGCCTCGCCGGGTGACTGGATCTTTGTCACCGGTAACCTGGGCGACAGCGCCGCCGGTTTGAAGATTCTGCACGGTGATCTGACCGCCAGTGACGATCACCGCGAGTTTCTGGTGACCCGTCATCTGCGACCGACGCCCCGAATCCTGGCGGGCCGCTCGCTGCGTGGCATCGCCAGTGCCTGTATGGACATCTCCGACGGCCTGGCCGGTGACCTGCGCCATATCGTCAAGGCCTCGGAGGTCTCGGCCCATGTGGAGATCACCGATGTGCCGCTGTCTTCGGCGTTGGTGGAGACCCTGGGACTGGAGCAGGCCCAGCGGGTGGCCATCGCCGGGGGCGAGGATTATGAGTTGCTGTTTACCGTACCGGAAGCCAAGAAGGGCGCATTGATGACGGCCCTGGGCGAGGCCGGCGTCAACCACACCTGCATTGGTCAGATTCGGGCCGGGGAGGGGATCCACTACTACCGAAATGGTGAAGTGGAGAGCGACGCCCCCACGGGTTTTCAACACTTTTAACGGAATGAAGTAATGACACGTTTTGCAGGACTCAGCCTTAAGAACCCGGTGCATTTCCTGGCTCTGGGGGGCGGATTGGGGCTGGCGCCCAAGGCGCCCGGTACCTTTGGTACCCTGGCGGCATTTCCTTTCTATTTCCTGATGCAGGACTGGGGCTTGTTCCCCTACCTGATGACGTTGATCCTGTTCTCGGCCGCCGGCATCTACATCTGTGGTAAGGCCGCCAAGGACATGGGCGAGCACGATCACCCAGCCATCGTCTGGGACGAGGTCGTCGGCATGCTGATCACCCTGATCGCGGCACCGGCCGGGTGGATCTGGCTGATCATCGGTTTTGCCCTGTTCCGGTTGTTTGATATCTGGAAGCCTTGGCCGATTCGCTTCTTCGATAAGCAGGTGGATGGTGGACTGGGCATCATGGTGGATGACATCATTGCCGGTATCTTTGCCCTGGTGTGGCTGCAGGCCTTGGCTCGCGTCTTTCCCGGATTGTAGATACCGCCAACTCCCTTGCTCAATAAAAAAGCCAGTCTGCGATTGCGACTGGCTTTTTTTATTGCTGATAGTCGGCCCTTGGCGGCTTAGAACAGCTGCTTAGGATCGACGATCAGCGCCCGGTAGCTGGGCTCGGTCTTGGCCATGGAGTTAACGGTCAGTTCCACTTTGACCTTGCCGTTTTCGGTCACTTCGTTGATGAAGTGTTTGCCAGGCTTGCCGGTAAACAGGCCCGCAGAGGCGGAATACATGAAGAAGCTGTTCTTGTCGTCGCGCCACTCGATGTTGGAGGTGATCGGCGAGTACCACTCGTAGCCTCGCTCCTTGCCGTACTCGAAGGTCTGTTGCACCGTCATCTTGTCTTCATCGATCTTGTATTCGACGCCGCGACTGTACTTCATGGTCGGCATGGCCGGTTGCTCGAAGTGACGGCCGTCGCCATTGTCGAAGGAAACCAGAGTACCGCGACTGGTGAGCCAGGAGGTGTGCTGAGTCCAGGGCCAGTCGAAGTCGGTGTTGTCACAGGTGCCGGTGTTCATGTTGCAATCCAGCGGTTTGCCGTTGGCATCCACCGGGGTCAGCACCTTGTTGGAAAGTTTGCCCCAGCCCTTGTTGGCGGCCAAAATCCACTTCACTTCGCCATCGCGACTGACCTTGGCGGTGCCCTGGTGACGCATGGAGACGATGATGGAGTCGTCTTTCGGGTCATAATCGATGGAGTTGATGTGAGCCCAGTTGCGACCGGCTGCGACGCCGGGCAGGTCGCCAAACGGGGCGTCCGGCTCGATGTCCATGGTTTCACCGGCGTGGCTTTCATCCACGTTCAGACACACGGCACCGGAATCCAGTCCTTTCAAAAGATCATCGCGCATGTTGTCGAAGATCTTGTTGAAGTCCCATACCTGAACCACATTGCCGGTCTGGTCCACTTCGATTACGTGGTCGCGAACGGTGTCGATGCGCTTACCGTCTTCGCGCAGGTATTTTTTCTTGGCGACTCGCAGCAGGTAGTGGCCGTTGGGCATCTCCAGCATGGCGTGAGAGAAGCCGGTAAAGCCCCGAGGCATATCGCGTTTAAACACCTTGCGCCCCAGCATGTCGTAGCGGGCGTAGTAATGATCCTGACCCCAGTACAACTCACCGTTGTCCGCCAGGTGGAAGCCCATGGCGATCCCCTTGGTGGTGTCCTGATCGTAGACCTTGTCCCAATCCATGAACCAGCGCACTTCACCGGCGGTGTCGGTGACAAACACGATGGGGTAGTTGTCCCAGCCCTGGGTCTGGTCGTCGGCACCCAGGTGGTTCACCAGGTAGAGGCGGTCTTTGAACTGCTTATCCACCTTGACCACGTCCACTTCCGGGAAGGAGCGGGTCTGGCCATCAAACAGCAGTTGCTTGACCGGTGCGGTCTTGATCTTGTACTGCTCTTTGATGCGCTTGCCGTCTTTGTTGTATTCCACCGACACGGTGTTGTTGTAATCGGCGTACAGGCCAAACACCGGAATGCCGTTGTGGGTGGTGATGGCACTGTCGGACACCGGGTACTGGATCACCGCGCCGCCTTTCTTGGGCTCGATGCGGACCTGGACGTCGGAGATGCTGAAGCCATTGAGGTCGATGACGGCGGTTAACGGGGCAAAATCGTAGGGGTTGACCTTCACGATGCCGATCTCCCCCTGAGTGGCGACGGTGGTCAGGTATTTATCGGCCCAGTCGCCTCCGGCGATGGCGGCGTGGCTCAGGCCCAGCAGGCCCATGGCAAGGGAGGTGGCAATCAGTGTTTTTTTCATGGTGTTTCTCCAGTCATTCGTCGAGGCTTAAAAGGTGTATTGCAGGCCGTAGAAGAGGCCGTCATGGAAGCCCTCCTTGCCCAGATTGTTGTTGGCGTATTTGTAAGTCAGAGAGGCCGACAGAGAATCGGTGGCGTGCCAGCGAAGGATGGCCGAGCCATTGAGGCCAAAGTCTTCACCGTCACCAGACAGGCTCAGGTACAGGTCGTCGCGGCCAAAGTAGTGTTCTTGCCACCACACCATGCTGAACGCGTGTTCGCCGAGGCTGAACCCCTTGCTCAGGGTGTAGATGACATAGCCACCGTTGAAGCCGCCTTCAAAATCGCCATCGAAATGCTTGTAGTCGGCGGTCACGATGTGGCCGGCGACGGCCAGCTGGGCATAGAGGTCATTGTCATAGGTTTTATCCCAACTGAGTCCCAGCAGGGTGTTGGTTTCCGACCACACCGGCTTTTGCTTATTGAACACCTGCCCGTACCAGTTGAAATCCGACTGGCCGATGTTGATCTGACCGACGATGTTGATCTCCGAGCCGATCATCTCGCTGTCTTCAACGTCTTCCAGTTGCACATGGGCGTACAGATCCCCAAAGGCGTTGCCGGTGGCGCCCTTGATTTTGATGAAGCTGTTTTCGCTCTTGCCTTTGCCGAAATGGTCTTCGGCCTGGCTGCCCCAGTCCATCAGCCCGGCTTCTACCGCCAGCATGCCGGCGTGGGCCGGCAGACAGGCACAGGCCATCGTCGCTGCCACGAGCGTGGCATTGAGGGTTTTCATCATCGTTTCTCCAGAGAGTGGGGTGCCCATCGTGGGGCACCTGTTTGAGTTATTTGGTTCTAAGGTGGTGAATCCAGCCGGCGGTCACCGGCGCCAGGGCGGCGATGAAGATGGCGTAGGCGATGATGCAGTACTGGGCCATGTTCAGCCCCAGCAGGCTCCAGTCGTCTTCGCCACAGATGCCGGAAGGCTGGAACTCGTAGGGGAACCACTCATGCATCGGCAGTCCCAGTGGGAAGGTCGGTTCGGTGGAGCAGGCACCGCCGCCGCCACCGGCAGCAAACAGGTCGCCGCCTTCGGCCATCACCGCATCCAGGGCATGGGAGGAGTCGTGCAGGCCGGCCAGGTCGATGGACCAGATCATGCCCTGGACTACGGCGTACCACGCCAGCGCCAGACCGATCAGCTTGAGCAGAGGGTTTCCTGGTTGGATGGCGATGATCAGCCCGGCAAACAGGATGCACATCTGGCTGAAACGGATGTAGACGCAGATCTCGCACGGGTCCATCTCCAGGAACCACTGGAAATAGCCCATGGCCGACAGAATCAGGAACAGCGCCGCGCCGCTCATCAGTAGCCACAACCAACGTTGGTTTTGCCACTGGGCCAGGGTGGGCAGGGGAGAGCGGCTGAGATCCTGCCAGCCTTTGCTGATTACACTCATGGTGGGGCTCCCTATTTAGCCAGCAGATCGGCGGTCAGTTCATCCAGCATCGCCATGCTGGTGATCGATTGGGTAATAATCAGGTAACGACCATTGACAACAATGGCAGGAATGCCTTTAACCTTGGCAACTTTGAGGCCCTGATCCCATTTCTTCAGAAGAGTGATGACGGCGTCACTGTCTTTTTTAGCGGCAAAGGTTGAGGCATCTATGCCACCGGCATTCAATCCAAACTCGATGGCTTCTTCAGGGCTCTTAAATTTTATTTTATCGTCATGGATGTGCTTGTAATATGCCATTTTTACGGCTTTGTACTGCTTGTCGCTCAGGGATTTCGCTACCGCCACTACCGTTGCTTTTTCTTTACCGAACGGTGGTTTAGTGGTGATGTGATAGGCGTCGTAACCCACCCCCTCAGGTAGATTTTTAATGTAATTTGGCATCACTGCTTTTTCATACTTGTAGCAGAAAGGGCAGTTGGTCGAATACACTTTAACGACCTGGTTTGGAGCGTTAAAGCCCTGATCTTTAAGGTCAATGTAATGCTTGCCTTCGCTGAAGTCCGCGGCTTGGGCGGTCAGGGCCAGCAGCGAGGCGGCGGCCAGAGTGAGGATGCGCTTCATAAGGGTCTCCGTTGAGTCGACGGCGATAGTGCCGTGTGTGGTGACTAGAATAGGGAGACTGGCGATGGGTAACTGTGACGACACCGGCCGGGAAACCGGGGAATTATTTTACTTTTATAAAGCGAGATGTGACCGAATTCGCGTTCTGATTATATCGGGCTTTATTTGTGGGTTAGCTAACAGAAAACGGTAATTCTTTTATGAATACTTTCCCCAACTTATTTGTGATCTGGTGCAGAGATGACTCGAGCTGAATTAAAAAGAAAGAGAATAAGTACGATATTAAATACCGCCGAAATAGCGATAGTCGAACACGGGCTTTTCTCCTTAAGTTTGCTTGAGTTGGCTCGCCAGTCCAATTGTCCGGTAAATAGCCTGTATAACTATTTTTCCAGCCGTGAGGACATCGCCGTTGCCTTGTTTAACCGCATCATTGGCAAGTGGGGCGTCAAGGCGACTCAGGAGATTGCCCTCTATCCTGCCAGCTTTCAGCAGCGGTTTATGGCGATGCAGTTGCTGTGGGTCCACCGTGCGCGTCAGGCCATGGACCCGGCAGGAGTGCAGTTTTTGGCGGCCATGCCCTGTGTCTGGAAGCACGCGTCCCATCACCGTATTGCCACCACCCGAAAATTACTGGATGGCTGGTATCAGCTTAATTGCGACTTTCTTGAGCGGGCCCGCACTCTCGGGGAGTTGCAGGCCACCGATGAGGAGATTCATCACTGCCTCAATCTGGTTACCTGTGTGGAGCGGGGCTTTTCTCTGTTCAGTAATAACTACAGCTTTCGGGATGAGATGGTGCAGATGCCGATGGAGCGGGTGTTTGAGGCGATGCTGCCAAGTATTGCGTCGCTGCGTTGGTCTGAGCCGATGACCCTGGCCTGCCTGGAGCCAGTGATGGACATCTGCACCGACATCGATGCCAGCTTGAGCGAGTTTGATGTGGATGAACTGATTGAGCGGGTGGAGGCGTCGCTGGAGGAGTAGTCGCCGGCCCCGGGGGACCGGCGTCAAGCATCAGCCCAGGCTGATGCCGATGTTGGAGGTGGCCGCCTGACGGATGTCACGGCGCATCTCTTTGATGTCGTCGATGTTGGGTTCCGATTCGACCCACTCCAGCAGTTGCTGCTGGATCGCTTTCTCCTGCTGCATCATCTCATGGGCAAAGATGAAGTCATCCAGGGCTTTGCCTTCCAGCTCCGGCTCTTCCACCACTTCGATGTAGTTGGTGACCGTTGAGCTGGAGAGTTTGGACACGTTGATCAGGTCGTCCTCGATCTTCTGCTGCATGGCAATGAAGATGGTGCTGACGGCGACCACCGCGTCCATGGCCGGGTAGACCCCGTACATGTCGTGGTCGTCCGGCTCTGGGGTGATCGCCTCCAGTTTCTCCAACTGCAGCTCATAACTGAGTTTCAGGCGCCGGCTGAAACAGCTTTCCCATAACAGATCCAGGGACGACTGCAGTTGAGCGTGGTCGTTGTTGTCCAGAGCCGCGCAAAACAGCTGGAAGTTTGGCAGCATGCGCTCCGCCAGGGCGGTGGCGAACAAGCGCTTGCCCTCGGGAGACAGGGCTTTGATGCGGCTGAAAAAGCCGGGTGCTTTACTCATGTATGGATTCCAATTAGGCGGCCAGTATGGTTTCGGCCGCGGATTCTACCTTGTTTAATTCGTCGAGTAACTCAAGAATTTCCGGTTCCAGCTGGGCGGTGCTGTTGCCTTGCTTCAGTTGTGACTCCAGATCCGCACACAGCTTCTGCAGCCCGGGCACGCCGGAGTAGCAGGTGGCGCCGTGCAGCTTATGGACGGTTTTCAGCATGGCGGTGCGATCCCCCAATTGCAGGTGGTTGTCGATCAGCTCCCGGGTTTCCGGAATGCTGTCCATCAGCATCTTGAGCATCTCTTTGGCCAGTTCATTATTGCCGCCGGATTGCGTCAGTGCCAGTTCCCAGTCCACCACCTGAGTCAATACCGGGCTGGCGGTGGAGGTCCAGCGGTCAATGACCTGCTCCAATCCCTCTTCGTCGATGGGTTTGGTCAGGATGTCGTCGATGCCGCTGGCGAGTACTTGCTCACGCTCGGCGCCCAGCAGGTGGGCGGTGACGGCGATGATCGGGGTACGGGTATTGCGGGATTGCTGGCGGATTCGCTGCGTGGCTTGAATGCCGTCGATGTCCGGCATCTGAATGTCCATAAAGATGATGTCGTATTCCTGCTCCTGGGCCCGCTGGATCGCCTGGGTGCCGGAGGAGAGGGTGTCGACCTCCTCCACCAGTTCACTGAGCAGGGTATCGATCAACTTGAGGTTGGCGCGGTTGTCGTCCACGGCCAGGGTTTTGAGCGCCTTTTTGTCCCGGCCCAGGGGCATGGGCAACTGAGGCGCCGGCAGGTGCTGAGCGTCTTTATTGGTGAGGCTGGCGAACAGCCGTCGCTCGCTCATGGGCAGGGTCAGGCAATGATCGATGCCCAGGCCGGCCATCTGGTTCGCCACCTCGCTGTTGTTGCTGTCCAGCAGCAGCACCAGGTTGTCGCAGTGGTTGCGGATCACCGACAGGGTTTCCATCATGCCGTCGCTGGGCTTGAGCTTGCGCCAGGCGATCAGGGCGTGATTGTAGTGTTGGCCGTTGAGGTGCTGCTGCAGCGGCGAACTGCTGCCGCAGGCGGTGGCCTTGATGTGCCAGCTGTCCAGCTGTTGCACCAAGTTGTTACGGGTCAGCAGCCGTGGCTCAAACACCAGCGCGCTCTGGCCATAGACCTGTTCCAGAATCAGCGGGTCGGAGATGGTAAACGGGCTCTTTTCGATGCTGAGGGTAAACCAGAACGTGGACCCCTGGCCTTCACTGCTGGTGAAGCCAATCTGGCCATCCATGTGATTGACCAGTCGTTTGGTGATCACCAGCCCCAGACCGGTGCCGCCAAAGCGACGACTGATGGAGCTGTCGGCCTGGCCAAAGGCCTGAAACAGCATCGATTGTTGCTCTTTGCTGATGCCGATGCCGGTGTCCGCCACTTCGCCGCGGATCAGCACCCGTTCCGGCGTCTCCTTGGCGGCATCCAACTGCAGGCGCACGCTGCCCTTGTCAGTGAACTTAATGGCGTTGTTGACCAGGTTGGTGAGAATCTGCTGCAGTCGCATCACGTCGCCATTGAGGCTGTCCGGGACCCGCTCATCGATGTCGATCACCAGTTCCAGCTCCTTTTCGGCGGCGGCGGTGGACAGCAGTTGCATGGTTTCATCGACCGCTTCCCGCAGGGCGAACGGCATCTTTTCCAGCACCATCTTGCCCGCTTCCAGCTTCGAGAAATCGAGGATGTCGTTGATGATGGACAACAGGTTGGTGGCGCTGCGCTCTATGGTATTGAGGTAGTCGCGCTGGTTGTCATGCAACGGGGTCTTTAGCAGCTGGCGGGTGAAGCCGATGACGCCATTGAGGGGGGTACGCAGTTCATGGCTCATATTGGCCATGAACTCTGATTTGACCCGGCTGGCCTCCAGGGCCCGCTTCTTGGCGATGTCCAGCTCCACGTTCTGAATCTCGATCTGCTCCAGGGTCTCCCGCAGATCCGAGGTGGCCTGATCGATGTTTTGCTGCATCTCGTTGTGGTATTCCGCCAGGGACGAGGCCATGGCGTTGATGCCTCGCTTCAGGTGATCCAGTTCGCCGATCAGCTCCCCCTGCAGCCGGGTATCCAGTTTGCCCTCGCGAATCTTGGCCACCGCCGTCACCATGTCGGTGATGGGGCGGGTGACATTTTTCATCAGCCGGAAGGTGAACAGCAGGTTCAGCTGCACACCGATGAGGACGATGATGAAGGCCCAGCCTGCGCCCCGGTATTGGCTGACCAGGGCTTCATGTTTGTTGATCTGCAGTACGATGTAACCCAGCTGGGTTCGAGGAGTAAAATTGGTGTCCACTGCCGGGGTCGGTAGGGTGTAGATTGGCGCTCGCATGATCACATGGTCACCAATGTGCTCGATGTTGATGCCTTCGGTCAGATCCCGGTTGATGGGCAGCTTAATCAGGTCGAAATTCTGCCGGTACTGGCTGGTGGCAAACACCTGATTTTGGTTGTCGAATATCGCAATCAACTGCACAAACAGCGAGTTTTGCTTGTGGATCATGTCGATGAGCCGCTGGCTGTAGTCACGGTTGCTGGTGCTCAGGCCATAGCTGGCCGCCATGGCCAGGGGGCTGACGATGTTCTTTCCGCGCACCAGCAGCGAGTGGTCCAGCTCCGAAAAACGGGTCAGAGTGAAGAAACTGCCCAGCAGCACGCCGATCAATATGGTGGGTGCCAGTGCCAACACCAGCACCCAGGCCCTGAGACTGTATTTGGTGACCCCATTCATCTGTGGGACAATGCTCCGCTAAGTATGTTTGGCTATTGTTATCCCTTAATGCCGCTGGATTTTCCAGCTTTTCAGGGGAACCCCGACAGGCCAAGACGTGTCACGATCCCCCTATTGTAATCAACGGACCTTTCTATGGCACAGTTTTTTACCCCTAAGTCCAATAAATTAAAGAAGTTGTCTAAAAAAATCCGCCTCAGTGCCGATCGTCTCGATCACAAAGGTCAGGGGGTTGCGGAGTATCAGGGCAAGGTGGTGTTTCTGCCCGGCTTGCTGCCGGGAGAGCAGGCTGAAGTGCAACTGACCGAGCAGAAAAAGCGCTTCGCGGTCGGCAAAGTGGTAAAGCGGCTTAACGACGCGCCGGCACGCATCGAGCCGGATTGCCCCCATTTTGGCCGTTGTGGCGGTTGCCAGTTGCAGCACCTGAGTGTGGCCGACCAGCGCAGCCATAAGCAGCAGTCGCTGCTTGAGTTATTGAGCAAGCTGGGGGACGCCCACTGTGACCAGGTGGCGGAGCCGGTCGTCGGCGCCGACTGGCACTACCGCCGCCGGGCTCGACTGGCGGTAAAGATGGATCAGGGGGCCCTGCAACTGGGCTTTCGCCAGGAAGGCAGTCGCGACATTGTCGCCATCGACCGCTGTCCGGTGCTGGTGGCGCCGTTTTGCGACCTGATCGCGCCGTTGAAACAGTTGGCGTCTAGCCTGAAAGCCCGCCGCCAACTGGGGCACATCGAATTGACCCAGACCGATGACGGCAACCTGGCCTGTTTTCGTTTTACTCAGAAACTGGCCGAGGCGGACCGGCAGCGGTTGCAGCAGTTTGCCAGCTCCCACAAGCTGACGGTGTTGATTGACGGCAACGAGGCGATCACCCGCCTCGATGGTCTGCCGTTGTCGCCTTTTGCCATCGGCAACGGTGAACCTGAGTTGCCGCTGGCGTACCTGCCCGGGGATTTTATTCAGGTTAACGACGCGGTTAACCGGCAGATGGTGACCCAGGCGCTGTCGTGGCTGGCTCCCCAGGCCAACGATGTGGTGCTGGATCTGTTTGCCGGTGTCGGCAATTTCAGCCTGCCGCTGGCCCGACGGGCCAAGGCGGTGATTGCCGTCGAAGGGGTGGAGCAGATGGTGGTGCGCGGCAATGCCCGGGCCGCCGAACTGGGGCTGACGAACCTCAGCTTTCATCAGGCCGATCTCAATGCCGAGGAGCTGAGTGCTCCCTGGTTGCAACCGGTGGACCTGTTGCTGCTGGATCCGGCCCGCGCCGGTGCCGTGGGCGCCTTGGCCCACCTGAGTACCTGGCAGCCGAAACGGGTGCTGTACGTTTCCTGCAACCCCGCCAGCCTGGCCCGTGATGCAAAATTGCTCACCGGGCAGAATTATCGTCTGACAAGGGTTGGACTGGTGGATATGTTCCCGCATACTCAGCATCTGGAGTCGATGGCACTCTTTGAATTGCAATAGGATAGATTGCTGCCGGGGTGAGCCGATCCCCGGGGCCACGGGTCGTCAATGATGACGACAGCCACACCAGGATGCCCAAGCCGTTGGGCCAGTTAGAGGATGAGCACGCACCATGGTTTCCGTTCGTCAGATCCATTTTGGAGAACAACAGGTTGATCTGCAGCAGTGGCTGCAGCAATTGGCACTCAGTGACAGTCAGCAGCAACAGCTGGAAGCCACCTATCGTTATTGCCAGAACCTCACTGACGTCGATACGAAGGTGGTGGACGCCTGCCTGATTCGAGCCAGGGAGATGGTGGAGATTCTGCTGCCGTTGAACATGGACATCGATACCCTGGAAGCCAGCTTGCTGTTTACCTGCATCGATGAACAGGTACTGACGCTGGAGCAGGTGGAGGCCGAATTTGGCGAGCGCCTGTTGCCGCTGATCAAAAGTGTTCAGGTGATGGACGCCATTCGAACCCTGCAGACCGGAACCGGCATCAGCGCCTCCGAAGGGCAGATCGATAACCTGCGCCGCATGCTGCTGGCGATGGTGGAAGACGTGCGGGCGGTGGTGATCAAACTGGCCGAAGGGGTGGTCATGCTTCGGGAGGTCAAAAACGCCGACGAAGAGACCCGAGTGGTGCTGGCCCGAGAAGTACGGGACATCTACGCGCCACTGGCCAACCGTCTCGGCATTGGCCAGCTCAAATGGGAGCTGGAAGATCTGTCGTTCCGTTACCTGCACCCGGATACCTACAAAGAGATTGCCAAACTGCTGGATGAGAAACGCATCGACCGGCAGAACTACATCGAAGAGTTTGTCTCCGGCCTGCAGAAGCAACTGGACGCCGACGGCATCCGCGCCGAGGTGTACGGGCGTCCGAAACACATCTACAGCATCTGGAAGAAGATGCAGAAGAAGAACCTGGCGTTTTCCGAACTGTTCGATGTGCGGGCGGTGCGGATCATTGCCGAGCGCCTGCAGGACTGTTATGCCGCCCTTGGGGTCGTGCATACCCAATGGCGCCACCTGCCCAACGAATTCGACGATTACGTGGCCACCCCCAAGCCCAATGGCTATCAATCCATCCACACCGTGGTGCTTGGCCCGCAGGCCAAGAGTGTCGAGATCCAGATCCGCACCGAACAGATGCACCAGGATGCGGAACTGGGGGTGGCGGCGCACTGGAAGTACAAAGAGGGGCCACAGTCGGGCAAATCCTCCGGTTTCGAGGAGAAGATCAACTGGCTGAGAAAAATCCTCCAGTGGCAGGAAGACGTGGTGGAAAGCGGCAACCTGGTGGACGAGGTGCGCAGCCAGGTGTTTGAAGACCGGGTCTATGTGTTCACTCCTCGCGGCGACGTGGTCGATCTGCCTGCCGGCAGCACCGTGCTGGATTTTGCCTACTACATCCATTCGGTGGTGGGTCACCGTTGCATCGGTGCCAAAATTGATGGCCGCATCGTGCCCTTTACCACCATTGTCGAGACCGGGCAGCGGGTGGAGATCATCACCGCCAAGCAGCCGAACCCGAAGCGTGACTGGCTTAACCCCAGCCTCGGCTACATCAAAACCAGCCGCGCCCGGGCCAAGATTGCCCACTTCTTTAAGTTGGAAGACAAAGACAAAAATGCCGCCGCCGGCAAGGAGATGATGGAGACCGAACTGCAGCGTCACGGGCTTAAGCTCGAGGACGCCCACAGTGCGGTGCAGCGGTTTAACATGCACGCCCTGGAGGATCTGCTGGCGGCCATCGGTGGCGGCGACATTCGCCTCAACCAGGTGATCAACCACATTCAAAGCCGCCATAAGCGAGAACAGGACAGTGACGAAGAGGCGCTGGCGGAACTGGTCAGCCGGCCGCCCACCAAACCCCGCCAAAGCTCGGGTCAGATTGAGGTTAATGGCGTTGGTAACCTGATGACTCACATGGCCAAGTGTTGTCAACCGTTGCCCGGTGATCCCATCTACGGCTACATCACCCAGGGCCGCGGTGTGTCGGTGCACCGGGAAGAGTGTGAACAGCTGGCCAGCCTGTTGGGCAAACACCCGGAGCGGGGTGTCGAGGTGGTCTGGGGCGAAAGCGTTTCCGGCGGCTACACCGTCTCCATTCGAGTCATCGCCAATGACCGCGGTGGTTTGCTGCGGGACGTGACCACCCTGCTGGCCAACGAAAAATCCAACGTACTGGAGATGCGCAGTCACAGTGATGCCAAGCAGCACACCGCCGCCATTGAGCTGAAGCTGGAGCTGTTTAACATGGACTCGTTGACCCGACTGGTGTCCAGACTGAGCCAGATCCCTGGGGTGCTGGAGGTAGGGCGCCTGTGAGCCAGATGGATCGATTGCTGGCCATCATGGCCAAGTTGCGGGACCCCGATGGTGGCTGTCCCTGGGACCTCAAGCAGGACTTTGCCACCATCGTGCCGCACACCCTGGAAGAGGCCTACGAGGTGGCCGACACCATTGAGCGTCAGAGCTGGGATGAGTTGCCTGGAGAGCTGGGCGACCTGCTGTTTCAGGTGGTGTTCTACGCCCAATTGGGCAAGGAGCGTCAGTGGTTCGATTTCGAAGAGGTCGCCCGTCGCATCTGCGATAAGCTGGAGCGGCGTCATCCTCACGTGTTTGCCGAGGCAGCCATTCCCGAGTCCGAACTGAAAGCCAACTGGGAAGCCAGTAAGTCCGCCGAACGGGCGGACAAGGGCGAGCATTCGGTGCTGGACGACATTCCTCAGGCGATGCCGGCGCTGAATCGGGCTCTGAAAATCCAGAAGCGGGTGGCGGCGGTAGGCTTTGACTGGGATGCGCTAGCGCCGGTGGTGGCCAAGATTCATGAAGAGGTGGACGAGGTCCTGGCTGAGGTCAATCAGCCAGCGGTGGATTCGGATCGGGTCGAAGATGAAATTGGCGATCTGCTGTTTGCGGTTACCAACCTGGCCCGCCACCTGAAGGTGAACCCCGAGCAGGCCCTGCGCCGCGCCAACGGTAAGTTCGAGCGGCGCTTCCGTGGCGTCGAAGCCTTGGCCTCCGATTCAGGCCGTGCCCTGCAGCAACACAGCCTGGAGGAGTTGGAGCAGTATTGGCAGCAACTAAAACGTCGAGAACCGTGAGTTCTCAATTGTTCTGTTAGTTGGCCTCTGTTATACTGTCATCCCGTCCGAATAGTGAACTCCCACTAGTTAGTTTCTTCAATTCTCAGGTTCAGCATGACTACAAATTATATCTTCGTGACGGGCGGGGTGGTTTCCTCGTTGGGTAAAGGCATTGCAGCAGCGTCTCTTGCCGCCATTATGGAAGCGCGTGGTCTGAACGTGACCATGATGAAGCTGGATCCGTACATCAACGTCGATCCAGGCACCATGAGCCCCATCCAGCACGGTGAAGTGTTCGTAACCGAAGACGGTGCCGAGACTGATCTGGACCTGGGTCACTATGAGCGCTTCATCCGTACCAAGATGAGCAAGCGCAACAACTTCACCTCCGGTCGTATCTACGCCGACGTTCTGCGCAAAGAGCGTCGTGGCGACTACCTGGGTGCCACCATTCAGGTCATTCCCCACATCACCAACGCCATTAAAGAGCGTGTGATCTCCGGTGCCGAAGGCCACGACGTGGCCATCGTTGAAGTGGGCGGCACCGTCGGCGACATCGAGTCGCTGCCGTTCCTGGAAGCCCTGCGTCAGCTGGCGGTAGAACTGGGCCGTGATCGGGCCATGTTCATGCACCTGACTCTGGTGCCGTACCTGTCTGCCGCCGGTGAAGTGAAAACCAAACCGACTCAGCACTCGGTGAAAGAGCTGCTGTCCATCGGTATTCAACCAGACGTGCTGATCTGTCGCAGTGACCGGGTGGTTCCGGCCAACGAGCGCCGCAAGATTGCGCTGTTCTGTAACGTCGAAGAGAAGGCGGTAATCAGCCTCAAAGACGTCGACAGCATCTATAAGATTCCTGCGCTGCTGAAATCTCAGGGTCTGGACGAGTTGCTGACCAAGCGCTTTGGCCTGACCTGTCCGGAAGCGGACCTGGCCGAGTGGGAGCGGGTGATCTACGAAGAAGCCAACCCAACCGCAGAAGTGACCATCGGCATGGTCGGCAAATACGTCGAGTTGCCGGATGCTTACAAGTCGGTCAACGAAGCCCTGAAACACGGTGGCTTGAAAAACCGCCTTTCCGTCACCATTAAGTACGTAGACTCTCAGGATGTGGAAGCCAAAGGCACCAGCATTCTGGAAGGCCTGGATGGCATTCTGGTGCCCGGCGGCTTTGGCGAGCGCGGTGTGGAAGGCAAGATCATGGCTGCCCGTTACGCCCGCGAAAACAAGGTACCTTACCTGGGGATCTGCCTGGGTATGCAGGTGGCGCTGATCGAGTTTGCCCGCAACGTTGCCGGCATGGAAGACGCCCACTCCTCTGAATTCCGTCCGGATTCAACCCATCCGGTTGTGGGTTTGATCACAGAATGGGTCGACGAAGAGGGTAATGTAGAGGAACGCACTGAAAACGCCGATCTGGGCGGTACAATGCGTCTCGGTGCCCAGCTGTGTCACCTGAAAAAAGGCTCCAAGGTTGCCGAACTGTACGGCAGTGATACCTGTGTCGAGCGTCACCGTCATCGCTACGAGGTGAATAACAAATATCGTAAGCAACTGGAGGAAGCGGGGCTGTCCTTTGCCGGACTGTCGACCGATAAGAAACTGGTGGAGATCATCGAGATTCCGGCGCACCCATGGTTTGTGGCCGGACAATTCCACCCGGAGTTTACCTCCACGCCGCGTGATGGCCACCCTCTGTTTGCCGGCTTTGTAAAGGCGGCGGGTGAGTTCCAGAAAGGCGAACTAAACTAGAGAGCGAGATTCCTGTCCGGCTGCCGGGAGCGGTGGCCGGACTTAATTTTTAAACTCTGTATAGGAAATAATGTAATGGCAAAGATCGTTAAGATTGTCGGCCGCGAAGTCATGGACTCTCGTGGTAACCCAACCGTAGAAGCCGAAGTGCATCTGGAAGGTGGGTTCTTTGGCATGGCCTGCGCTCCATCTGGTGCCTCTACCGGTACCCGTGAAGCCCTGGAACTGCGTGACGGTGACAAGTCTCGCTACCTGGGCAAAGGCGTACTCAAGGCCGTTGCCAACGTGAACGACAAGATCGCTCCTGCACTGCTGGGCTTCGATGCCCTGGATCAGCGTGGCCTGGATCAGGCGATGCTGGATCTGGACGGTACCGAGAACAAAGACAACCTGGGTGCCAACGCGATTCTGGCGGTATCCCTGGCAGCAGCCAAAGCGGCCGCGTCTGCCAAAGGCCTGCCTCTGTACGCTCACATCGCCGAACTCAACGGCACTCCTGGCGTGTACTCCATGCCAGTTCCGATGATGAACATCCTCAACGGTGGTGAGCATGCCGACAACAACGTCGACATTCAGGAATTCATGGTTCAGCCTGTTGGCGCCGAGAACTTCCGTGAAGCGCTGCGCATGGGTGCCGAGATCTTCCACAACCTGAAGAAAGTGCTGAGCGCCAAAGGCCTGAACACTGCCGTGGGTGACGAAGGTGGTTTCGCACCAAACCTGGCGTCTAACGCCGATGCTCTGGCGATCATCAAAGAAGCCGTTGAAGCCGCGGGTTACACCCTGGGTAAAGACGTGACTCTGGCACTGGATTGTGCCGCTTCTGAGTTTTACAAAGACGGTCAGTACGTTCTGAGCGGCGAAGGTAAGAGCTTTGATTCTAACGGTTTCTCTGACTACCTGGCCAACCTGACTGAACAGTACCCCATCGTGTCTATCGAAGATGGCCTGGACGAGTCTGACTGGGATGGCTGGGCTTACCAGACCAAGATCCTGGGCGACAAGATTCAGCTGGTGGGTGACGACCTGTTCGTAACCAACACCAAGATCCTCAAGCGTGGTATCGACAACAGCATCGGTAACTCCATCCTGATCAAGTTCAACCAGATCGGCTCTCTGTCCGAAACTCTGGATGCCATCAAGATGGCCAAAGATGCCGGTTTCACTGCGGTTATCTCTCACCGTTCCGGTGAAACCGAAGACGCCACCATCGCCGATCTGGCGGTTGGTACTGCCGCGGGTCAGATCAAGACCGGCTCTCTGTGCCGTTCTGACCGGGTTGCCAAGTACAACCAGTTGCTGCGCATCGAAGAGCAGCTGGCAGGCAAAGTGGCCTACAACGGTCTGAAAGAGATCAACGGTCAGGGCTAATTCCTGCGTCGTGATTGAAAATGCAAAAAGTCGCCTGCGGGCGGCTTTTTTGTTGGCTTTTTTCTTTTCTTTTCCCTCACCTTAGGTCAAGATCTCTGACATCAACGTACGGGTGGATGAGATGCGAGTACTGCTGATAATCATGACGCTGGCCCTGGTGGGACTGCAATACCGCCTCTGGAGCGGTGAGAATGGCTACGCCGAAGTGCGTCGGCTGGAAGTGCAGATCGCCGAACAGAGTGACAACAATCTCGACCTCGAGCAGCGCAACCAGATGTTGCGTGAGGAGATCGCCGATCTGCGTAACGGTCTGGAATCGGTGGAGGAGCGGGCTCGCAACGAGCTGGGTATGGTCGGCAGTGACGAACAGTTCTTCCGAGTCATCAAGCGCCCCTCATCCGACGTCGGTCAATAACGCCTGCCTCCCGGTCATTTCGGAGCTTAAATGCGACAACAACAACATAAAGTGTATGCCGTCGTGCCTGCCGCCGGCATCGGCAAACGCATGGGTGCTGATCTGCCCAAACAATACCTCAACCTCGACGGTCGCCCGATCCTGTCTCATACCCTGTCTCGTCTGCTGGCCCATCCGGACGTCAGTCAGGTGGTGGTGGCACTGAGCCCAAGCGATACCCTGTTTGAGCAACTGGCGGAGTCCGGCGATCCAAGGATACGCCGGGTCGATGGAGGCGGCGAGCGGGCCGACTCGGTATTGGCGGCACTCAACGCCATCGACGATGACGATGCCTGGGTCATGGTGCACGATGCCGCCCGGCCCTGCCTGCGTCAGTTGGACATCACTCGCCTGCTGCAGCAGTCCGGTGCCCAAGGGGGCATTTTGGCGGCGCCGGTTCGCGATACCATGAAACGCGCCAACAACGCCGGCGACATCGATCATACCGTCGAGCGCCAGGGATTATGGCACGCACTGACCCCTCAGCTGTTCCCCCTGGTGGCCCTGCGCGAGGCGCTGACACAGGCGCTGGCACAGGGGGCTGCCATCACCGATGAAGCCTCAGCCATGGAGCGTGTTGGCTGGCAGCCGACCCTGGTGGAAGGGTGCATCAGCAACATGAAAGTTACCCACCCTGACGATCTCAGGATGGCTGAATTATTGATAAAGGAGCTGTAATGATCCGCATCGGTCACGGTTTTGATGTACACAAATTTGGTGGAGAAGGCCCCGTTATCCTGGCGGGTGTACCGGTCGCCTATCATCAGGGGCTGCTGGCCCACTCCGACGGTGATGTGATTCTGCATGCCGTCAGCGACGCCCTGTTGGGGGCCATGGCGCTGGGTGACATCGGTCATCATTTTCCCGACACCGATCCCCGCTTCAAGGGCGCCGACAGCCGGGAACTGCTGCGTCATTGCTATGCTTTAATCAAGGAGCAGGGTTACCGCTTGGGCAACCTCGACGTCACGGTGATTGCCCAGGCGCCGAAGATGGCGCCTCATATTGACGCCATGCGCAGTAACATCAGTGCCGATTTGGAGGCTCAGTTGTCTCAGGTGAATGTGAAAGCCACCACCACCGAAAAACTGGGGTTTACCGGGCGGGCCGAAGGAATTGCCGTTGAAGCTGTGGTGGTGCTGAATCGTGTCTGACTATTCGCTGCCGCAGTGGCACTTTCTTCATGGTCAGCCGACCGCCAGCGGCTTGCTGCGCAGTCAGCCGGAAGATTTCCAGGTCGACGAGTTGTTACCCTTCAGCGCCGATGGTCAGGGCGAACACCATCTGTTGCAGATTCGCAAACGGGAGATGACCACGCATCAGTTGGCCAGAAAGCTGGCGGAGTTCGCCGGCGTTAAGGCCATGGACGTGTCCTGGGCTGGCCTCAAAGACAAATTCGGTGTCACCACTCAATGGCTGTCGGTGCGAATTCCTGGCAAGGACACACCGGACTGGTACAGCCTCAATGACGACAGCATCCAGGTACTGCAGGCCCTGCGGCATAGCAAAAAGCTGCGGGTGGGGGCGCTGCTGGGCAATGCCTTTACCCTGACTCTCAGGCAGCTGAAGGCCGATGATGGCCTTGAAGCCAGGTTGCAGCAGGTTCGGGAAACCGGTGTGCCCAACTACTTCGGTGAACAGCGGTTTGGCCATGGTGGCCGCAACGTGTCCCGGGCTGCCGAGATGTTTTCCGGACGCCGGGTCAAGGACCGCAATAAGCGCAGCCTGTATCTGTCGGCGGCCCGCAGTTTCCTGTTCAATCACTTGGTGTCGGAGCGCCTGCAGCGTCACGGATTGGCGCTGCTGCCCGGCGACACCCTGATGATGCCTGCCGGCGGCAGTTTCTTTAAGTCCGAGGTCGGTGATGCCGATCTCGGTGATCGTCTCGCTCGTGGCGAACTGAGGTTGTCTGCCCCCATGGCCGGCAGCGCTCGCTACGGCGATGACGAGGCCGATCAGTTTGAGCAGTCACAGCTGCAGCGCTGGCCTGAACTGGTGGCCGGATTGGAAGCCGCGCGAATGAAGCAGGAGCGGCGGCCGCTGTTGTTACAGCCTCAAGGGATGAACTGGCAGCAGGATGCCGAGACCCTGACGTTGAAGTTCGTGCTGCCAGCGGGGGCCTATGCCACCTCGGTATTGCGGGAAATACTCCGCTATCAAGATGTACAGAGTATTGAAAATCAATCGGTTAATGGATAAAAATAGCTCACTATGAGAATTCTTGTAAGCAACGACGACGGCGTTCATGCCCCGGGTATCCGGGCCTTGTCTGAAGCATTGGCGCAGATCGCCGAGGTCACCACCGTGGCCCCGGATCGCAACTGCAGTGGTGCCAGTAACTCGCTGACGCTGACCAATCCATTGCGAATTCAGACCATTGAAAATGGCTACATCGCCGTCAATGGTACGCCGACCGATTGCGTTCATCTGGCGATTCGGGAACTGATGGACGGTGAGCCGGACTTGGTGGTTTCCGGCATCAACGCCGGTGCCAACCTTGGCGACGATACCCTCTACTCCGGTACCGTAGCGGCGGCCATGGAGGGGCGTCACCTGGGGCTGCCGACCATTGCCGTATCCTTGGTAGGCCGGGACATGCGCCATTACGAGACCGCCGCTGAGTTTACCGTCAAGCTGGTGCAGCACCTGCAGCAACACCCGTTGCCATCGGATCAGATCCTCAATATCAATGTGCCGGATCTGCCTTCGGAACAGATTCAGGGGGTGAAAGTCACTCGGTTGGGGGCTCGCCACAAAGCCGAAGGCATGATTCGGACTCAGGATCCGGCCGGCCGCGATATCTTTTGGCTCGGCCCTCCCGGTCGTCAGCAGGATGCCGGTGACGGCACCGATTTTGATGCGGTGGCCAACGGTTACATCTCCATCACTCCGCTGACTGTTGACCTGACGGCACACGAGCAGTTGGCGGGGTTACAGAACTGGATGGGTGACTGGCAATGATCGGCAATGCGCAGGCTTACGGTCAGAGGTTGGCTCAACAACTTCAGCAAGCGGGCATTGCCGATGCCCGGGTGCTGAATGCCATCGCTACCACGCCCCGTCAGGGCTTTGTCGAGGGGGCGCTGACCCAGCGGGCCTGGGAAAACACCGCTCTGCCTATCGGTCAGGGGCAGACCATCTCTCAGCCCTACATTGTTGCCCGCATGACACAGGCGCTGCTGGCCGGACTGCAACCGGGTCCGGTGCTGGAGATTGGCACCGGTTCTGGCTACCAGTCGGCCATTCTGGCGCAGTTGGTGCCGCAGCTGTGCACCGTTGAGCGCATCAAAAGCCTGCAGATCACCGCCCGACAACGGTTGAAGAAGATGGATCTGCACAACATCGCCTTCAAATACGGCGATGGCTGGCAGGGCTGGCAGGCGAGGGCGCCGTTTTCCGGCATCATTGTGACGGCCGCAGCACGGGAATTGCCGCAAGCGTTGCTGCAGCAACTGGCCGACGGTGGCCGCATGGTCATCCCTCTGGGAGAGAATGAACAGGTGTTGCACCTGATCACCCGTCAGGGGGATCGCTTTGTCAGCGAAGTGCTGGAAGGGGTGCGCTTTGTGCCTCTGGTTGCCGGTGCAACGGAATAAGGGTGCTTCATCGTTACGCCGCCGCTCACTGGCGGCGTTTGCGTTTCTGGAAGGCCTTATCTTGCCGGTACCGGTGGAGCTGTTGCTGGCGCCCTTATGCCGGGCCCGACCTCGCCGTTGCTGGTACTATGCGACGGTAACCACGTTGGCGGCGGTGGTCGGTGGCCTGGTGGCTTACCTAGCGGCTCGCTGGGGCATGCAGGTCTGGGTGATGCCACTGGTGGAGCGTTGGGGCTACCAGGAGGAGTTGCGGCAGACCCTGGGGCTGTTTCAGCAATGGGGCCCCTGGGTACTGGCGGTAACCGGGCTGACGCCCATCCCCTATAAACTGGCGACATTGGCGGCCGGGGCCAGTGGGATTTCGCTGCTATCGTTTACAGTAGCTGCCTTGATCAGTCGGGCCAGCCGCTATTACCTGGTGGCCTGGGTTGCTCGGCAAACCGGGCGTCTGCCTGCTCATTATGCCTGGATAGGCTGGATCATTTTGGGATTGTTTTTGTGTGCGATAATTGCCCTGTTTTAACTCGTCTTTGTCTGGTTGTGTTGGTGATGATCTCTGCCGGCTGCAGTTTTCAGGCGTCCAACCCGGCGCCTGTGGAAACTTTATACACAGGCAAGACGTTTCGGGACACCGTCAAAGGCAGCGTCAATCAAAAACGCTACAAGGTGCAGCCCGGGGATACCCTCTATTCCATCGCCTGGGCGTCGGGAACCGATTTCCGCCAATTGGCAAAGAACAATTCACTGGGATCGCCCTACACCATACACGTTGGGCAGTGGCTTGATTTAGAGCCGGTCAAAAAAGCAGCAAGACCCACCTCCAAACCACCAAAAACAGTGAAAACCACTGTGAATGCTCGTCAATCCACATCTGGTACTACCAATTCGAAAAAACAAAAAGAAAACACTAAATCGGTTGATCCCAAAAATTCTCAAGAGTATGCTTCAACAAGAAGCTCACAATTTATTAACAGGTCGTTAAACTCTCAACTGCCCAAAAAAGTGGCCGGGTGGAGATGGCCAACCTCCGGAAAGGTGGTTGCGCGTTACTCCGATTCCGGGCAAGGGCTAAAAGGGTTAGACATTGTTTCTAAGGAAGGAACGCCTGTTGTGGCTTCGGCACAAGGCAAGGTGGTGTATGCCGGAAGTGCGTTGCGAGGGTATGGCAAGTTAATAATTATTAAACACAGTGATGATTATCTAAGTGCGTATGCCCACAATAAGAAAATCTTAGTACGCGAACAACAGGGAGTGAAAGCCGGTCAACGGATCGCAGAGATGGGACAAACCGACAGCGACAGAGTGAAATTGCACTTTGAGATTCGCTACAAAGGTAAGCCCGTGGATCCGGAACGGTATCTCCCTAAGCGGTAATTTTTGAAGGGACGTCAAGGTATATGGAGGCTTTACCGTGAATTAATCAATGTGGTTTGGGACAAATTGGGAGACTGGCCAATGAGTCGGAATAACAAGCAATACAGCAGTGCCGCTGCGGTGGCAATCGATCGAGACGATGCGGTTTTGGGGACTGAATCGGCTCAGAAAGGATCGAATAAGACCCGCAAGGCAAATGAATCCGCAGTAGATCAACTGGTTCAGGATGATCTGCAAAAGAACCTCGATGCAACTCAGTTGTACCTGAGCGAGATCGGGTTTTCACCCCTGCTAACCGCAGAGGAGGAGGTCTATTACGCTCGCCGTGCGCAGCGTGATTGTGCTAAATCCCGCAATCGAATGATTGAAAGTAATCTTCGTTTGGTGGTGAAAATTGCCCGTCGCTACAACAACCGTGGGCTCGCACTTCTCGATCTTATCGAAGAAGGCAATCTGGGCTTGATTCGTGCCGTTGAAAAATTTGATCCCGAACGCGGGTTCCGTTTTTCAACCTACGCCACCTGGTGGATCCGCCAGACCATTGAGCGGGCCATCATGAATCAGACCAGGACCATTCGCCTGCCTATCCATGTGGTGAAAGAGCTCAACGTCTATCTGCGTACTGCCCGTGAACTGGCCCACAGCCTGGATCATGAGCCGACCGCCGATGAGATTGCGGCCAAGCTCGATCGACCGGTGGAAGACGTCAGTAAGATGCTTAAGCTGAATGAGAAGATCAGCTCGGTGGATACGCCCATCGGTGGCGACTCCGATAAGGCGCTGCTGGACATCATCGCCGACGACGATGGGGCCAGCCCGGAGGTCAGGGTTCAGGAAGATGACATTCAGGACTCGGTGGTGCGCTGGCTGGATGAGCTGAATTCCAAGCAGCGTGAGGTCTTGGCACGTCGGTTCGGGCTGCTGGGCTACGAGCCTTCCACCCTGGAAGACGTCGGCCGTGAAATTGGCCTGACCCGGGAGCGGGTTCGTCAGATTCAGGTGGAAGCGTTGCGCCGGCTCAAAGATCTGCTGGGAGCTCAGGGTCTCTCAAGCGAGGCACTGTTTCGACAGTGACTGGCATTGCCCTTAAGTGCATTGAAAAAACGCGGTCAGATGACCGCGTTTTTTTGTCTCAGTTCAGCTCCTGCTTGAGCCGGTACAGCAGATCCTGAGCCTGTCGGGGGCTGAGGCTGTCAGGATCAACCTGTTCCAGCATCTCTACCACCGGATGGGAGTCCGGCTCACTTCCTGTTATGGGCAGGGCCATCTGCGGCGTATGACCGCCCTGGTGCTCCTGCTGCTCGAGCTGCGCCAACTTCTGTTTGGCCTGGCGAATCACCCCTTTGGGCACGCCCGCCAGGGCAGCCACTTGCAGGCCATAGCTGCGACTGGCTGGGCCATCCTGAACCGCGTGCATAAAGGCGATGGTGTCACCGTGTTCCACCGCGTCCAGGTGTACGTTGACGGCACCGGGCTGCACGTCCGGCAGTTGGGTAAGTTCGAAGTAATGAGTGGCAAACAGCGTCATCGACTGGCTTTTGCTGGTCAGGTACTCGGCCGCCGCCCAGGCCAGGGACAGGCCATCGTAGGTGGAGGTGCCGCGACCAATCTCATCCATCAGTACCAGGCTGTTGGGCCCGGCATTGTTAAGAATGTTGGCGGTTTCGGTCATCTCCACCATGAAGGTCGAGCGGCCGGAGGCCAAATCGTCCGATGCGCCGATGCGGGTAAAGATCCGATCCACCGGGCCGATTCGGGCGCCATCGGCGGGCACAAAGCTGCCAATGTGGGCCATCAGGGTGATCAGGGCGGTCTGGCGCATGTAGGTGGACTTACCGCCCATGTTGGGCCCTGTCAGGATCAGCATGCGGCGGCTGGGAGCCAGCGCGACCGGGTTGGCGATAAAGGGATCCTTCATCACCTGCTCCACCACCGGGTGACGCCCCCCTTCGATGTGGATTCCGGCGTCATCGGTCAGCTGCGGGCGGCAGTAGTTCAGGCTCTGGGCGCGTTCGGCGAAGTTCTGCAGCACATCCAGCTCGGCGCAGGCAAAGCCAAACTCCTGCAGATCGGCCAGTTTCGGCAGCAGCAGGTCGAACAACTGCTCATACAGTTGCTTCTCCAGTGCCAGCGCCTTGCCCTGACTGGTCAACACCTTGTCCTCGTGCTCCTTGAGCTCCGGCACGATAAAGCGTTCGGTGTTTTTCAGGGTTTGCCGACGCACATAGCTGGCGGGGACCAGCGCCGACTGGGCCCGGCTGACCTCAATGTAGTAGCCGTGCACCTTGTTGTACCCCACCTTCAGGGTGGCGATACCGGTGTTGTCTCGTTCCCGCTGTTCCAGCTCGGCCAGGTAGTCGGTGGCACCCTGTGACAGATCCCGCCAGTAATCCAGATCGGCATCGTAGCCAGGGGCGATAACGCCGCCGTCCCGAATCAGGACCGGCGGGTTGTCGATGATGGCTCGCTCCAGCAGAGCCAGTTCGTCGGGAAACTCCCCCAACTGGGTGATCAATTGTCCCAGGCGAGGACTGTGGCTGTCCGCCAGGGTTGCTTTGAGTTCTGGCAAGTGAGTCAGGGCGTTGCGAAGCCGGGCAAAATCCCGTGGCCGGGCGCTGCGAAGCGCCAGCCGGGCCAGTACCCGTTCGATGTCACCGATGGCCTTCAACAGTTCAGACAGCTCCACAAACAGGCCGCTGTCCAGCAGCTCCTCCACCGCATCCAGCCTCAGGTTCAGCTGCTTGCGTTGCGTCAGTGGCTGATGCACCCAGCGTTGCAACTGTCGCGAGCCCATGGCGGTGGCGGTGCGATCCAGTACCGACGCCAGGGTGTTGTCGTGGCCACCGCTGAGGTTGTGAGTCAGCTCCAGATTTTTGCGGGTGGCGGCATCAAGAATGATGCAGTCACCGTTTTGCTGACGGCTGATGCTGCGGATATGAGGCAGGGCGGTGCGTTGAGTGTCCTTGACGTACTGCAGCAGGCAACCCGCCGCACACAACCCTTTGGCGGCGTTGTCGACGCCAAAGCCTGCCAGGTCGCGGGTGCCAAACTGGCTGGTGAGCTGCTTGCGGGCCGTGGCCAGGTCAAACTCCCACTCGGGTCGTCGCCGCAATCCCTGGCAGGACTCCAGCAGCGCCTTGCCGGGAAACGATTCGGAATACAGCAGCTCTGCCGGGCTGACTCGCTGCAGTTCGGCCAGTAGGGCATCGTCGTCCGCCAGTTCATTGAGGAAGAAGCGGCCCGAGGTCATGTCAAGAGTGGCAAAACCATACTGGCCCTGGTGTTCATAGACCGCGGCCACCAGGTTATCGCGTCGTTCAGTCAGCAGCGCTTCGTCGGTCACGGTGCCCGGGGTGACAATCCTCACCACCTTGCGTTCTACCGGCCCCTTACTGGTGGCGGGGTCGCCCACCTGTTCACAGATGGCAACCGATTCGCCCATCTGCACCAGCCTGGCCAGGTAGCCCTCTACCGCGTGGTAGGGAACCCCCGCCATGGGGATAGGATCACCGCCGCTTTTGCCTCGGGCAGTCAGGGTGATGTCCAGCAGCTGCGCGGTCCGTTTGGCGTCGTCGTAAAAGAGCTCATAAAAGTCGCCCATACGATAGAACAGAATAACGTCCTGATGCTCAGCTTTGAGGGTCAGGTATTGTTGCATCATGGGCGTGTGGTGCTGAAGGGCCGCGGACTGGGTGCTCACAAGGTTCCTGCTAGTCAAATTCAGTGAAGCGGCTATGATACCCGTTATTGAATTTCGCCTCTAGATGGCAAACAACTCTTGATACTGTATGACTATACAGTATACTGACCCCAACAAATGACAGAACGACCCATTGAATTTTAGAGTGGAGCTTGCAATGGACAACAACAAACAGCGCGCCCTGTCGGCCGCCCTGGGCCAGATTGAAAAGCAGTTTGGCAAAGGCTCAATCATGCGTCTCGGTGACGCCACCACCCTGGATATCGAGTCCATCTCCACCGGTTCACTGGGTCTGGATGTGGCGCTTGGCATCGGCGGTTTGCCGGCCGGCCGGGTTGTAGAAATCTACGGTCCTGAGTCTTCTGGTAAAACCACCATGACCCTGCAAGTTGTCGCCGAAGCGCAGAAAATGGGCAAGACCTGTGCCTTTGTGGACGCCGAGCACGCGCTGGATCCTATCTATGCGGAGAAGCTGGGTGTTAACGTCAAAGAGTTGTTGGTGTCTCAGCCGGACACCGGCGAGCAGGCGCTGGAGATCTGTGACATGCTGGTGCGCTCCGGTGCCGTCGATGTTGTGATTGTCGACTCCGTTGCCGCCCTGACACCAAAGGCGGAGATCGAAGGCGAGATGGGTGACTCCCACGTCGGCCTTCAGGCCCGTTTGATGTCTCAGGCCCTGCGAAAGCTGACGGCCAACATTAAGCGCTCCAACACCCTGTGCATCTTCATTAACCAGATTCGGATGAAGATCGGTGTGATGTTCGGCAGCCCCGAGACCACGACCGGTGGTAACGCCCTGAAATTCTACTCTTCCGTCCGTCTGGATATTCGCCGCACTGGTGCCATTAAAGATGGTGACGAAGTGGTGGGTAACGAAACCCGGGTTAAGGTCGTGAAGAACAAGGTGGCTCCACCGTTTAAACAGGCGGAGTTCCAGATCCTGTACGGTGAAGGCACTTCCAAAGAGGGCGAGCTGATCGATCTGGGCGTGAAGCACAAATTGGTCGAAAAGTCCGGCGCCTGGTACAGCTATAAAGGCGAGAAAATCGGTCAGGGTAAGGCCAACAGCATCCGTTTCCTCAAGGAAAACGTGGCCATTGCCGAAGAGATCGAGACTCAGTTGCGTGCCATGCTGCTGGTCAAAGCCGAACCCGCTAAAGATGAGTTTGAAGGCGCCGAAGCCGAGGCTCCGGCAGGAGAGTAAGCTCTGAGCGACAAAGAGACCAAACACGCGGCGCTGGGGTTGCTCAGCCGCCGCGATCACTCAAAAGCCGAGTTGGTGCAGAAGCTGCGTCAACGCGGCTTTTCTGTTTCAGAAGACGCACCATTGATGGAGCAGCTTCAGGATTGGGGCTACCTGGATGATACCCGTTTTGCCATGGGCTATGTGCGCAGTCGCTTTCACCGTGGTGTCGGCCCCAACCGCCTGCGCCAGGAGTTGAGAACCAAAGGCGTGTCCTCTTCCCTGATCGAAACCGCCCTGCAGCAACAGGAGCTGGACTGGTGGGCAGCCTGCCTCTCTGTGGCTGAGCGTCGTTATCAACGCAACGACATCGAGCAGTACGCTAGCCGCCAGAAAGCCTATCGTTTTTTGATGGGGCGAGGTTTTGAATCGGAGCAGATTCAGTTTGCCTTTGATGAATTGCGCCAGCACGGCTAATTTTTCGTAATTTCCCCTTCTTTACTGGTTTGCAGACCTTCCTTGCGGATATAATTGAGCGTTTGTATGGGCAGCGGCCTCACCCACAGTGGGTAGGTGGCTGTCGAACGTCACTCAATCAGTTTTTTCAGGATGACCGCATGCGTATGACCACTGCTGAAATTCGGGAAGCTTTCCTGGAATATTTCCGCACCCAGAACCACGAAGTATTGGAGTCCAGCTCCCTGGTTCCCCATAACGATCCGACATTGCTGTTTACCAATGCCGGTATGAACCAGTTCAAAGATGTGTTCCTGGGCGCCGAGCAGCGCAACTACACCCGAGCCACAACCTCGCAGCGCTGTGTGCGCGCCGGTGGTAAGCATAACGACCTGGAAAATGTGGGGTACACCGCCCGTCACCACACCTTCTTCGAAATGCTGGGTAACTTCAGCTTCGGCGATTATTTCAAAGTGGATGCCATTCATTTTGCCTGGAAGTTTTTGACCGAAGAGTTGAAGCTGCCAAAAGAGAAGCTGTGCGTCACCATCTACGAGTCCGACGATGAGGCCTACGACATCTGGCTGAATCAGATCGGCGTTGCGGCAGACAACATCATCCGCATCGGTGACAACAAAGGCGCACCTTACGCCTCCGACAACTTCTGGCAGATGGGTGATACCGGACCTTGTGGTCCTTGCACCGAGATCTTCTACGACCACGGCGACCACATCTGGGGCGGCCGTCCCGGCACGCCAGAAGAGGACGGCGACCGCTTCATTGAAATCTGGAACATCGTATTCATGCAGTACAACCGTCAGGCCGACGGAACCATGAATCCGCTGCCCAAGCCGTCGGTGGATACCGGCATGGGGCTTGAGCGCATCGCCGCCATCATGCAAGGCGTGCATTCCAACTACGAAATCGATCTGTTTCAGAGCCTGATTAAGCAATCGGCGCAACTGCTGAACGTATCGGATCTGGAAAACAACTCACTGCGGGTGATCGCCGACCACATCCGCTCCTGTGCGTTCCTGCTGGCCGATGGCGTTATGCCCTCCAACGAAGGTCGTGGTTATGTACTTCGCCGCATTATCCGCCGCGCCGTCCGTCATGGCCACAAGTTGGGGGCCAGGGCTCCTTTCTTCCACCGTCTGGCACCGAAACTGGCTGAGTTGATGGGCGCGGCCTACAACGAGCTGAACACCCAGATGCCGGTGATCACCAAGGTACTGAAGACCGAAGAGGAACAGTTCCTGCGCACGGTTGATCGTGGTCTGGCACTGTTGGAAGAGGTACTGACGGATCTCGATGGTGACACCATTCCAGGTGCCAAGGTATTTGAACTCTATGACACTTACGGCTTCCCGGCTGATCTGACCGCTGACATCGCTCGCGAACGCGAAGTCAAGATTGACCAGCAGGGCTTTGATGACGCCATGGCCGCGCAGCGTAAGCGTGCTCAGCAAGCCAGCAAGTTCGGTGTGGATTACAACGAAGTCCTGCGCATCGATGCCGAATCCGAGTTCAGTGGCTATGAGCTGACCGAACAGGCCGCCAAGGTAATTGCCATCTACAAAGAGGGCGAGTCGGTATCGCAACTGCTGGAAGGTCAAGAGGGACAGGTGATCCTGGACACCACGCCATTCTACGCCGAAAGCGGCGGTCAGAGCGGCGACCGTGGTGAACTGCTGATGGCCGACGGTGCCTTCAGTGTTACCGATACCCGTAAGGCTGGCAACGCCATCCTGCACGTGGGCTACGTCTCCGGTGGTGAGATTCACGTTGGTGAGGAGTTGACTGCCGCCATCGATGAGAACCGTCGTCAGGCCATTAAGCTGAACCACACGGCGACCCACCTGCTGCACGCTGCATTGCGCAAGGTGCTGGGTGAGCACGTTACCCAGAAAGGCTCATTGGTAGCCGCCGACAGCCTGCGTTTCGATTTCAGTCACTTCGAAGGGCTGAACATCAAGACATTGCGCACCATCGAGAAATTGGTGAACGATCAGATTCGCGCCAACCACGATGTCTCGACCCGACTGATGAACATTGACGATGCCAAGCAAGCCGGCGCCATGGCGCTGTTTGGTGAAAAGTACGATGATGAAGTGCGGGTGGTCGGCATGGGTGAGTTCTCCACCGAACTGTGTGGCGGAACCCACGTCAACCGCACTGGCGACATCGGTTTCTTTAAGATTGTTTCCGAAGGTGGCATTGCCGCCGGTGTGCGTCGCATCGAGGCGATTACCGGCCAGTACGCCATCGAGGCCATGCACCAGCTGGGCGAGCAGTTCGATAACCTGGCATCTATGGTGAAAAGCGACTCCCATAATTTGGCAGACCGCATTCGCACCATGGTTGAGCGAGGCCGCTGGTTGGAGAAAGAAGTAGAGCGCCTGAACGCCAAGCTGACAGCTCATGCCGGTGCATCACTGGCGGATCAGGCCATCGAGATTGGCGGCGTTAAGGTGATTGTGGCGAACCTGGAAGGGGCCGACCCTAAGTCGCTGCGTGACACCCTGGACCAGTTGAAGAACAAGTTGGGTTCAGGCATCGTGGTATTGGCCGTCTCGAAAGCGGACAAGGTTAGCTTGATCGCCGGTGTGACCAAAGATTTGACCGGCAAAGTCAAAGCCGGTGAATTGGTGAACATGGTGGCCCAACAGGTCGGTGGTAAAGGCGGCGGTCGTCCTGATATGGCCCAAGCCGGCGGTACCGACGTCGCCGCCGTGCCATCGGCATTGGCGACCGTCAATGACTGGTTGGCTCAGCGGCTGTAAGTCGTGGCTTTATTTGTCCAGAAGTTTGGCGGCACCTCGGTGGGATCCCTGGATCGCATTGAGGCGGTCGCCGATGGCATCGCCCGCTCCGTAAGGGAAGGGCATCAAGTGGTGGTGGTGTTATCGGCGATGGCCGGTGAAACCAACCGCCTGCTGGAGCTTGCCTCCCAAGTATCCGCCAAGCCCAGTGAGCGCGAGTTGGATATGTTGGTGAGCACTGGCGAGCAGATCTCCATCGCCTTGATGGCAATGGCGTTGCAGAAGCGGGGAATCGCTGCATTATCGCTGCTGGCGTCGCAGGTAGGGATTGATACCGATGGCCATCACGGCAAGGCGGAGATCACCCACGTCTGCAAGCAGCGGCTGAGTGAATGCCTGGCCCTGGGACAGGTTGCCATTGTGGCCGGTTTTCAGGGGGTCAGTCCCCACCGGGAAGTGACCACATTAGGCCGGGGGGGCTCAGACACCACGGCGGTGGCACTCGCCGCAGCCATTGGTGCCGATGAATGCCAGATATTCACCGACGTCGAAGGGGTCTATACTACTGATCCAAGGGTAGAACCTAAGGCTCGTAAAATGGATCACATCACCTTTGAGGAGATGCTGGAGATGTCCAGCATGGGCGCTAGGGTGCTGCAGATACGGTCGGTGGAGTTTGCCGGCCGTCACCGGGTCCCGTTACGGGTGTTGTCGAGTTTCAAGGAAGGAGAGGGCACTCTGATCAACTATGACAGCCATTGCCAATCTGATGCCTGTGTAACCGGCATTGCGTTTAGCCGCGAGGAAGCCAGCATTACTCTGACTGGGTTAAAGGACCAGCCGGGGATTGCCGCCACCGTCTTTTCACCATTGGCGGAGGCAAAAGTAGAGGTCGACATGATCGTTCAGTCGTCAGCGGCGAATGATTCGGTTGATTTAACCTTTACGGTTCACCGGGATGACTTTACTCTGGCAAAATCACTGATCGAACCGTTGATGCCAGAGCTGGGAGTTGACCAGCTGATAGAAACCCAAGACATCTGCAAGGTGTCCGTTGTCGGAGCATCCATGCAGTACCACACCGGTATTGCTAAGCAGATGTTTGAGGTCTTGGGGCGGGAAGGGATTAAGATTCATTTGATAGCCACATCAGAGATAAAAATCTCCGTTGCCATCGATGAGAAGTATCTTGAGCTTGCGGTCCGAAGCCTTCACAGTTCATTTGGATTGGGCGAAGACTGAGAATATCTGCCGATGTGGGTAGAATTAATCTAGGCTAACTTTATAATAGCGCTGCAAGATTCCGTCGCTAGGAGCGGTGGACTTGAAGAGAGAGGAGCGAAAGAATGCTGATTTTGACTCGCCGCGTAGGCGAAACCTTGATGATTGGTGACGAAGTTACCGTTACCGTTTTGGGAGTAAAAGGCAACCAGGTACGTATTGGTGTAAATGCCCCCAAAGAGGTTTCCGTTCATCGCGAAGAGATCTACATGCGGATTCAAGCCGAAAAAGACGGCACTCCGCAGGGTGGAAACTTCTAAAAAGAACCGACGCAACTGCGTCGGTTTTTTTATGCCCGCAGGGTTATTCCCCGGCTTGGTCACTGTTTTTAGCGTTCAATAGTTGAGTTTTTGGCCGTTACCGCCTTAAATGAGCTCGGCTTGGCCAAAAACGCTGCAATTGACTTGTGGCGCAGGAAAAAGCGTTTGACATATTTCTGCGACAACGTAATATACGCCCCGCACCGCAGCTGAGGATGACTCGGCGAACGGTGGCTAGGGGCGACTTACCCCGAATAAACCAAGTCGAAATGGTGAGGTGGCCGAGTGGCTGAAGGCGCGCCCCTGCTAAGGGCGTATACCTTGATCGGTATCGAGGGTTCGAATCCCTCCCTCACCGCCATTGCGCGCTCGTAGCTCAGCTGGATAGAGTACCTGGCTACGAACCAGGCGGTCGAAGGTTCGAATCCTTCCGAGCGCGCCATACATTGAAAGCCGCGCATTGCTTTGCGCGGCTTTTATTTTCCCTCAGTAGGGAAGACAATTTGATGAATAATGTGCGTCCGTAGCTCAGCTGGATAGAGTACCTGGCTACGAACCAGGCGGTCGGAGGTTCGAATCCTCCCGGACGCGCCATTCTTCACTACCGATTTGCGCGCTCGTAGCTCAGCTGGATAGAGTACCTGGCTACGAACCAGGCGGTCGAAGGTTCGAATCCTTCCGAGCGCGCCATATTGATGATGCTTGAGCAAGCTCAGGCCCTTAAGCGCAAGGGCGCTGTTGGTCGGATTTCCGGCCTGCGGGCAAGCCCTTCGGCGTTGAGTCGGCGAAAGCGTTGCTTTCTTCCTCCGCCTCAACCCTGTCGAGCGCGCCATTGTTTCGATACTGAGGTTAACCTCAGGTCAAAGCCAAATATGTGCGTCCGTAGCTCAGCTGGATAGAGTACCTGGCTACGAACCAGGCGGTCGGAGGTTCGAATCCTCCCGGACGCGCCATATTTTATAAAGTTGCTTCGTATTTCACGAAATTGACTACAATGTGATTTCTGCGCGCTCGTAGCTCAGCTGGATAGAGTACCTGGCTACGAACCAGGCGGTCGAAGGTTCGAATCCTTCCGAGCGCGCCATCTTAATTAAGAAGCCCGAGCTGACGCTCGGGTTTTTTTATGCGCGCTAATCAGGATTCGTGCCTACTTGCCTTCGGGTCTATGGGTCTATGGGTCTATGGGTCTACGGGTCTGCACCTGTAGTGACGACGCCCCCCTGTCTCAGTCTCTGTCTCTGTCTTTTTGCCTTTGCTCCTGTTTTGGCCTCCGGGTTCCTGATTTTGCCTTTGCAACTGTTTTTCGTGATTGGGGCAGCCAGGCCAGACCCTCGGCACGGCAAATTGCTGTGCTCAAGTAGGCGGGGATTCGGCCGTTTTAGGGGCAAATGGATGGAATGTTAAGCAATCAGTTCAAGCGGGTGAATTTGTTTGGTTTTTGGGGTTTGACTTCTCCCCGTTAAACCGTATGATAGCCACCTGTGTTAGCCAACGTGCCGACACAAAGGGCCGACTTAAGCCCAGTGAAATAAGTCAAAATGGTGAGGTGGCCGAGTGGCTGAAGGCGCGCCCCTGCTAAGGGCGTATACCTTGATCGGTATCGAGGGTTCGAATCCCTCCCTCACCGCCATTGCGCGCTCGTAGCTCAGCTGGATAGAGTACCTGGCTACGAACCAGGCGGTCGAAGGTTCGAATCCTTCCGAGCGCGCCATCTTAATAAAGAAGCCCGAGCTGATGCTCGGGTTTTTTTATGCGCACTTGTCAGGATTGCCGGCCTGCGGGCACAGCCCTTCGGCGTTGAGTCGGCGAAAGCGTTGCTTTCTTCCTCCGTCTCAACCCATCCGAGCGCGCCATCTTAATAAAGAAGCCCGAGCTGATGCTCGGGTTTTTTTATGCGCGCTTGTCAGGATTGTTGCTCAGGCGGAAAAAGTGCTGCTTGTTTTCGACGCCTCAACCCATCCAATACCTTAGTAAGGGTTTGTCACCCAGATCATCAGGGTGAAGAACGCCATCACCAGCCCGCAAAACACGAAAATCCCGTAAAAGCCTTTTTTCCCCTGCTTCAAGCTGTACCCGTTCACGGTCAGGAACAGGCACCACAGCAGCGACAGTACGATGGGTAGCAGAAACAGTCGTCCGATCATCCAAAGCTCCTCTGGACAGTGTCTGGCGGTAAAGCTGATTATTTATTGATACCAATAGTTTAATTATAACGCAATCAACAACGAACTCCGTCGGGACTGCGGCAGGCCGCGCTGGCGTCTTCAGCCATCGTCACAAGCCGGCCTGAATGATGAATACGACAGTTTCGCCCCAATGAGAGTAAAAAGTGATGCCGATTACCGGTAGAATCATTACACTAGCGCTTTCCGGTGCGGACGAGTTTTTGGGAAGCACCGAACGCTGAAGTGATTTAATTACCAGAACGAACATTGACCATCATCCTTTGTGGTTTTTTTGTGTCCCTGGTGTTAGTTGTGTGTAAATATTCGCCGATATGGCTTTTTATTTAGCCAATCGGGTGTAGCATTAGTCCGTTGGGGATTTTCCGGTTTAATTATGCGCTTACTGTTACTGCTGTCTCTGCTTGCTGTTCCGGGCTACGCCTGGTTCGATACCGTGCCCGATTGGCTCGATAAAGAGAGCCAGCAACTGGTGCGGGATCTCAATGGCGGCATCGGTCAAAGCCAGAACCCCAACTTCATTAATGCCGAATATGACGATGGCGTGATGATCATGCATTACCGCCAGTTGGACAGCCACCGCCTTGGCGCCTTTGGCGCGGTAGTGGAAAATCACAGTCAGGAGACGGTCAACAGCTTCTGCAGCAGCAGCTATTACCGTAAGCGATTGGATCTCGGCATGGTTTACCGTCATCAGTATCAAAGCAGCAACGGTGAAACGGTTCAGGAAACTCGAATCGACCGCTACAGCTGTTTACAGGCACAGCGCTTTTAGGCTTCGCCATCGGGCTTCACTCTGAGGCTTTGATGTCAGATTCACCTCCCTTTCGGGGAGCTTTGGAGGTAACTTGCAACTCACCAGTTTTAGCGATTTCGCGTTTCGATCTCTGCTTTTCATGGCCACCCTTCCTGAAGGGGAACTGACCAGCATCACTAAGGTGACGGAGACTTACGGCGTATCGCGTAATCACATGGTTAAAGTGATCAATAAGCTGGGACACGCAGGCTTTGTCAGGACCGTCCGCGGAAAGAAAGGCGGCATCTGTCTGGCGATGAAGCCGGAAGAGATTGGCCTTGGCCAGGTGATTCGTGCGCTGGAGCCGTTGCAGCTTATCAACTGTGGCGAACCCTACTGTAAAATCCTGCCGGCCTGCCGACTGAAAAGTGTATTGGAAGAAGCCACCCAGGCGTTCTTGTCGACACTGGATAACTACACTCTGGCCGACATGTTGACCAACAATTCAGAGCTTAAGGCGCTGATGATCCCCTCCGAGACGGTCGAGTAATTCGGCCCCTCAATGGTAACGGCCTTTTGGAGCCTGTTTGCCAGCGCCTTTATCTCGGCGACCCTGGCCCCCGGCGGTTCCGAGTTGTTGCTGGCCTACTGGGTACAACACACCCCTGAACCCTGGTTGGCTTTTGTTCTGGTCGCGACCATCGGCAACACTCTGGGCTCGTTGACCAGCTTCCTTCTCGGTTACCTCGCCAGCAGACGAAAATCTCCAGCCTCGCTGTTGGACGACAAACACCAATGGTTGATTCCCAAGGTACGCCAATACGGCGTATGGAGTCTGCTGCTGGCCTGGCTGCCAGTGGTAGGGGATGCAATCCCCTTACTGGCGGGATGGTTCCGGTTTTCACTGTTATCTAGTAGTCTTCTGATATTCGTAGGTAAATTTTTTCGATACTTGGTGATTGCCCTAACTACACTGGGGGTAGTTTCAAGCATCTAGGCTGGCTGCGATCCGCATCTCAGCCGGTATCAGGAGGGAATTCAGTGAAGCTATTTAAGCCGTTAGCCCTGTGCATGGCATTGGCGTTGGTCGGATGCGCATCCGAAACACCGCCGCCGTCAGTACCGTCAGGCGTCACCTATTTGGGCTCGAACCTGTCGCGGCAGGCCGAAATCACAATTCCTTACGAAAAGTTCCAGCTGCAAAATGGCCTGACCGTAGTGCTGCATCAGGACCGTTCCGATCCCTTGGTGCACCTGGATGTGACCTATCACGTCGGTTCGGCTCGGGAAGAGTTGGGCAAGTCTGGTTTCGCTCACTTCTTCGAGCACATGATGTTTCAGGGCTCAGAACACGTAGCCGACGAACAACACTTTCAGTTGGTGACCGAGTCCGGCGGTACCCTGAATGGCACCACCAACAGCGATCGCACCAACTACTTTGAAACCGTTCCGGCCAATCAGTTGGAGAAGATGCTGTGGCTGGAAGCCGATCGCATGGGGTTCCTGTTGCCGGCGGTCACCGAGCAGGCGTTCGAAGTACAGCGAGCGACGGTAAAAAACGAACGCGGTCAACGGGTCGATAGTCAGCCCTATGGTCGTCTCAATGAGTTGGTGCAGCAGGCACTCTACCCTCAGGGGCACCCTTACTCCTGGCCGGTCATTGGCTGGATGGAGGAGTTGGATAACGGCAGTGTCGACGATCTGCGGGCCTTCTTTGCCCGTTGGTACGGTCCCAACAATGCCACCCTCACCATTGGCGGCGACTTCGACCGTCAACAGGCGTTGCAGTGGGTGGTGAAGTACTTCGGTCCCATCCCTCGGGGACCGGCGGTGGAGCAAGCGCCAAAGGCGCCCGCCCAGCTTTCCGAAGATCGTTACCTGACGCTGGAGGATAAGGTTCATCTTCCGTTGATTTATCTTTCTTTCCCTACCGTCTATGCCCGCCATCAGGACGAGCCGGCGCTGGATCTGCTGGCCGATATTCTCGGCGGCGGTCAAACCTCCATCTTCTATAAGAATCTGGTGAAAGCGGGATTAGCGGTACAAGCCGGGGTCAGCCACCCCTGCCGAGAGTTGTCCTGCGAGTTCACCCTGTATGCGCTGGCCAATCCGGCCAAGATGCCAAAACTGGCGGACATCGAAGCCGTGATTCGTCAGTCCATCGCCGAATTTGAGCAGCGGGGAGTGACCGAAGAAGATCTGCTGAAAGCTCAGGTCGGTCATGAGGCCGGCACGATTTTTGGTTTGCAGAGTGTCCGCGGCAAGGTGACCTCGCTGGCCTATAACCAGACCTTCTTTGGTGAGCCAGATCTGCTGCAGTCGGATCTGGAGCGCTATCGCAATGTCAGCGCCGAAGACGTGATGCGGGTGTTCAATACCTACCTCAAAGGTCAGCACGCGGTGATCATGAGTGTGGTGCCGTCGGGGCAAACGGAATTGGCCGCCGCCAAACCCACCTTCATCGCGCCAGCGTTAATCGATCCAGCTACCCTGGCACACGCCCAGAAAGTGGTGCCGGCACAGATCAACGATACCTTTGATCGCAGCCTGGTGCCGCCGGCCGGTCCGGCGCCACAGCTGAAAGTGCCGGGTTTGTGGACCCAGACTTTCGCTAATGGCATCGAGGTAGTGGGTACCCAAAGCCTTGAAACGCCCACTACCGAAATTCTTATCGCCCTGGAAGGGGGGCAGCGACTGACTCCGGCCAACCAGGCCGGCCTGGCCCAGTTGACCGCGGCGATGATGGACGAGTCCACCGAGGCCATGACCACCGAGCAGATGGCGCAAGAGCTGGAAAAGTTGGGCTCCTCCATCTCCATCTCGGCCTCCGGCTATCGCACCTACGTGAACGTCAGCGCCCTGACCCAGAACCTGGACGCGACCCTGGCTCTGCTGCAGGAACGACTGTTTAAACCGGCGTTCCGGTTGGAAGATTTCGAGCGGGTTAAAGTGCAGCAGTTGCAAGGCTTGCAGCACCAAGCCAATGATCCGGGCTGGCTGGCCAGCACCGCCTGGAGCCAGCTGCTGTTTGGCGCCGACAACCCGATGGGCAAACCCCTGAGCGGCACCCTGGAAACGGTATCCGCGTTGACTCTGGAGCAGGTCAAAGACTTCTATCAGCAGCAGTTTCGCGGCGGCAACGCCAGTGTGGTCGCCGTCTCCGATATGGACCAGCGCGCGCTGATGAGCAAGCTGAACTGGTTGGCAGACTGGCAGGGCCAGGCCAGCCAATGGCCCAAACTGGCGCAGATGCCGAAGACCAAGGGGCCAGTCATCTATCTGCTGGACAAACCCGGCGCGGCTCAGTCGGTCATTAAGGTCGGTCGGCGCGGATTGGCGTTCGATGCGTTGGGCCAGTACTTCAAAGCCGGGTTGATGAATTACCCTCTCGGCGGCGCGTTCAACAGCCGCATCAACCTCAACCTGCGTGAAGATAAGGGGTACACCTATGGTGCACGCAGCAGTTTCAGCGGTGGACCAGAGCTGGGCAGTTTTGTGGCCGGAGCCAGCGTTCGTAGCGACGTCACTGCCGAGTCGGTGCACGAGCTGCTCGCTGAACTAACCGGTTTTGCCGAAAACGGCATGACTCAGCAGGAGCTCGATTTCATGCGGGCCTCGGTGACTCAGTCGGATGCCCTCAAGTTTGAAACTCCCGGTCAGAAAGCCCGCTTCCTGGGTAAGCTGCAGCGCTATCACCTGCCGGAGAACTTCGTCGCCCAGCAAGGGGCACTGATCAACACCATCGGCCTGGATGAATTGAACCAACTGGCGCGAACGGAGCTGGATCTGAGTCGGATGATCATTCTGGTGGTTGGTGATAAAAACACCATTGAGGCGCCATTGGCCGCTTTGGGCTATGACGTAACGCCACTGACACTGTAAAATCGTTTTTTTCTAATTTAACGGAGGGCTTGGCCCTCCCACGCACGCGAGAATCTGCCTTGACGGAATTTGAACAGAATCTGAGTCGCCTGGCCCAAGGGGAAGGTCGACAAGCTTTGCAGAAGCTGCAACGGGGCATTGAGCGTGAAGCGTTGCGCATTCTTCCGCAGGGCGCCTTGGCCAGGGATCCGCACCCAGAGGTGCTGGGGTCGGCACTCACCAACAAGTGGATCACCACCGATTTTTCGGAGTCTTTGCTTGAGTTGATCACCGGGGTGAATGACAACGTTGATCAACTGCTGGCCGAACTGGGGGACGTTCACCACTTTGTCAGTGAACGTATTGATGGTCAGTACCTGTGGCCACAGTCCATGCCCTGCTTCATCGATCATCACGAAGACGTGCCCATCGCCCAGTATGGGGATTCCCATGTCGGTCGAATGAAAACCCTCTACCGTGAAGGACTCAAGCGCCGATACGGTGCCAAAATGCAGTCCATTGCCGGTGTTCATTTTAACTTTTCCCTGCCGAAAGCGCTGTGGAAGGGGCTCAAGGGCAGCGACAGCCAGGAGGTGATTTCAGACGGGTATTTCCACCTGATTCGCAACTTCCGCCACCAGGCCTGGGTCTTGCCCTACCTGTTTGGGGCGTCACCGACGCTGTGCCCGTCGTTCCTTGAGGGGCGCGACGTGCCCTTTGAGTTTGACACCTTGCCGTCTGGGCTACTGACCTTGCCTTATGCCACCTCACTGCGCATGAGCGATCTGGGCTACACCAACAGCGAGCAAGCCAATCTGCAGATTCGGTACAACTCGGTGGATCAATATGTGGCCGATCTGAAGCGAGCCATTACTCTGCCGTCGGCTCAGTTTGCCAAGTTGGGCATCGAACAGGAGGGGCAGTTGCTGCAGCTGAATGCCAACATCCTGCAGATCGAGAACGAGTTGTATTCTGCCATTCGACCGAAACGCACCACCCATAGCGGCGAAACCCCCTCCGATGCGCTGGCTCGCGCCGGGGTAGAGTACATCGAAGTGCGGACGCTGGATGTGAACCCATTTGAGCCGCTGGGGATCGGTCGCGATCAGATTCTGTTGCTGGACCTGTTCCTGCTGGATTGTGCGCTGTTGCCCAGCCCGTGCTGGACCGATGCCTGCCAGGAGCAGACTCAGCGCAATTTCGAGACGGTGGTGATTGAGGGGCGTAAGCCCGGACTGCTGCTGGAGGCCGGTTGTGGCGAGCAGATTGGCCTGGCTCAGTGGTTGCAGCAGAGTTTCGATCGCTGGTCGAAGATTGCCGATGTCATCGATGGCCTCAATGGGGATACCCAGTACCAGGATGCCCTGACCTTATGGCGTCCGGCTATCGCCGAACCCGAGCATACTCTGTCCGGGCGACTGATGGCCGAGCATCGTCAACTGGATAACCCGGCAATGGCGCTGGCTAAGGCACACAACGTCAATCTGTTGGCCAGGGACTACGCCACCTTGTCGGAAGGGCGCCTGCAGGATGAGGTAAGCCAGTCCTTGCAGCGGCAGCGGCAGCTGGAACAGCAGCAAACCGGTACCTTCGAAGCCTATCTGAAACACTATTTCCAGGGCTGAACGGGAGACAGAATGCGCACAGTATTGCTAGGCAGCGTGGCATTGATCTTGACCGCCTGCGCCAGTCATGACGATCAGCAGGGGCTGTGCGGTAAGCTGTCGACCTTTCATCAGCCTTCGGAAACCGAGAATCTGTTTCGAGCGGTGGTGACCCGCATCGATGACGCCAATGTGGTGACCAAAGCCAGTTACCGTCTCACCCCGGGAACCCATACTCTGAGGGTGGTGGAGCTGATTGACGACCCTCGCCTGGGCATTAGTTTGCGAGATCGCCACTTCAAAGAATTGACCCTCAGGGTTGAGGCCGGGGTGGAATACCACCTCGGGGCCAGGTTTGAGGCCAGGGAGGAGGGCCCGGACTCGACGTCAGAGTATTGGCAGCCGGTGGTGTGGAAACAGGAACAGACTCAGTGCCATTTTGAGCCCTGATCAAAAAAGGCCGCTAAGCGGCCTTTTTGCTGCCTGGAGCCTGGACTCAGGCAATCACCATAACGCTGCCCAGACCGATGAAGGTGAGGCCGCACAGGCGGTTGAAACGGCGCTGCGCCGTGGTGCTGCACAATCGGTTCGCCAGACGGCAGCCTCCAAAGGCCACCAGGTTCAGAATCACGAAGTCCACCGCCGTGAAGGTGGAGCACAGAATCAGCAGCTGTGGCTGCATCGATTTGCTGGCATCGAGAAACTGGGGAAACAGCGCCGCAAAGAAGATCAGACCTTTCGGGTTGGCCAGGCCGACCAACAGGGTTTGTTTAAACAGGCTGAAGCTGCAGCTATTGCGGTAGGTAAAGCTCGATTCCAGAGTTTCGCTGGGGCGGGAGCGCCAGGCAGAGAAACCCAGCCAGAGCAGGTAAGCGGCGCCGGCGTAGCGCAACACTTCATACAGGGCGGCGTTGCTGGTGATCAGTGCGCCGATGCCGGTAGCAGACAGAATCATCAGCACCAGGCCGGCCAGGTTGGAACCCAATACGGTGGCTAGGGCTTTGCGGTGCCCGTAGCGGACGCTGGTCGACAGGGTCAGCAGGGTCATGGGACCGGGGGCGATCAACAGCACAATGACCGTCGTCAGATAAACCAGATACAGCTCGGTTGACATCTTTTGTTACTGGGTTAATACGAAAGGGGCGCATTTAAGCAGCGTTTCTGGTCGCTGTAAAGGGTTGCGTTGGCGTCACTTTCAACAAATGCGATCCCGGTTGTCAGCTTTGGCTGACAGCCCGGGTGAAAATCAAAACTTTGGATTTTGTTGCTGCCTCGGTGGCATTTCCCCGACGGGGAGGGCAAAATCGGTACTTTCAGGGCTTTTTACTGGTTCATGATGCTAAACATAAGATTAATAAGGCTTATCTTAAGCGGTCTGGTGCTGGCCGGCTTGGTGGGCTGTGCCACGCCGCCGCCGCGGGATCCGGAAAATTTGTGCAATATTTTTACGGAAAATCGAGATTGGTACAAAGCGGCCAAAAATACCCGCGAGAAGTGGGGGGTGCCGGTGCATGTGCCGATGGCCATGATGTATCAGGAGAGCTCGTTTAAGCACAATGCGCAGCCGCCCATGAGGTGGTTCCTGGGCTTTATCCCCATCGGTCGAGCGTCCAGTGCCTACGGCTACGCCCAGGCTAAAACCGTCACCTGGGACCAGTATGCCCGGGAAACCGGCAACAACTGGTCCAGCCGCAGTGACTTTGACGACGCCATGGATTTCATGGGCTGGTATATCTATAAATCCAATAAGATCAACGGGGTTTCCAAGTGGGACGCCTACCGTCAGTACCTGAATTACCACGAGGGTTGGGGAGGCTATAAGCGCGGCAGCTACAAGAGCAAACAGTGGCTGGTGAAGACCTCCCGCAAGGTTGAAAGTCGCTCAAAACGGTACGCGGCCCAGTACAACCAGTGCAAAGAAGATCTTGATCGCAGCTGGTTGTGGCGGCTGTTCTTTGGCTAACCCCTGCGGCCAGTCAAAAAGCCGGTCAGCCACGCTGACCGGCTTTTTTGATCCTGCTTATAGTGATTCATGGCCGCCATAGGCGTCACTGATGGTTCTTAGTGCCACAACAATCTGATGATGCTCCATCTTTTCCTGTCCTGGCCCCCACTCCAGAGGGGCCAAAATTTCTGCCGCAAATTCAATCATGTCATTGAGGTTGTATTCGTCTTCCGGGATGTAGGCATGCCCTCCCATAATGGCGCCACCCCGTGACAGCAGTGTCAGACGCTTCTGGATTGTGCGAAGTAATGGCTGTGGCGAAGCAATTAGGTTTTGCTCGAGAAAGGAGTGAAACCACGATCCGCGTTGACTGAACATAAGCGCAAAAACTGCGCGGAGCTCTGTCTGCAGCTGTTCATCGGCATCCCGCATCAAGACGTTGTTGGCGCCACTGAATGTCAGGCCCAGCAAGTCATGGTTGACGCTACGATAGTAATAGGGGAAGCAGGCAAAACAGATCATTTTCTCTTTGGCACTTATCGGCAACTGGCTTAAGTGTGACAACAGCGCCGATTGGGTTCGTACCACCTGAGTAAAGAGGTACACCAACAGATCGCTCTTGGAATTAAAGCTTCGATAGAGGGTGCCGGCTGGAACACCGCAGAGCTTACCCAGCTCGTTCAGAGAGAACTTTAAGTGACCCTGTTGCTTTATTAACTTAGCTGCGACTGCTGCTATTTCATCTTTACGGCGCGACTGTGTTTCTTCACTCATATGGCGGATGATCTCGATTGGATGAGTCTTTGGCTCCGGTAACGAATTATACCCCGGTCTTAATCTGGGGACAGACAGGCTTGGCCAGTCGACGGGCTGGCCCCGTTCATTGCATTATCAAGCCGGGCAATGAGGGGACCAGCCAGGTCCAAATTATGAGGATGGATGGCACGTGGCACAGGAGTAGGGGTCTGGGAATGTCTGACTGGTGGCCCAGTCGGAGTTGCCCCGGGTTTGCTGGTTGGGTTCCATAAGCGTGTAGCCGGAGTCATTGTCTGCCGCATCATGCACCGGCATGTATTTGCCCACGTGGTCAGCGCAGGAGCCACTGAGGCCATCAAGGCTGGTTCCTCCCGTGGTCGTGCCGGAGCAGGAGATCTCGGCCACCCGTTTCCACCTTGAGGCATCACCGTGATTCACCATCGCTTCCTGTTCGGAGTGGCACCAGAAGCAACGTGCGGTTTCGCCGTGTCCTTTGGGGGCACCGTTACTGCCGTGGCAAGAGGCACAATAGTAGGGCTCGACCACATCCGCAAGAACCGGTGAGTCACCTTGGAGGTGGGTGTTGTCCAGACTGTGGCACTGGCCGCAGTCGGCGATGCCCCAACCAAAATGCTGGTTGTTCAGGGGAGCAACTGCTTGATTGATATCAAACACCTCAAAGCGGCCATCGTTCACTTGATTGCGGTGAGCCGGTTCGAACTTGTCGTACATGATATTGTGCCATTTGAACGAGATTGACTCTTTCGGGTAACGCATGATGCCGGTGTCGGTCATTCGGTGGATGTTGTTGCCGCCAAACTTTCCAAACCAGTTATCGATGCAGATTTGAGCCGTCTCCAGAGTGTGCTTGCCGGCGTTCTGCTTAGTAAGCCAGGGGCATTTGCCAAAGAAGGGGCCGCCGCCGGCTTGGTCATTGGCGACCAGCATGCTGGCCAAGGGCCATTCCGGCCCGTAAAAGAAGTCAGATTCATTGTCCAGTTCGCCACTGGTGAACGCCCAGCCAGCCAGGCCACCGGCTCGTTGACCATCGATCACCGATACCGCGTAAGAGTCAACATCGGCCTTGGTGGACATGCTGGGCCAGAAGGTGAATTCAATGTCGACACTGTGCTGTTCCACTGCAGACATCAGCGCATCGGCCATGGTTAGGGTGCCGGTTTGGAACAGATCCGGGCGCAGGTTGAAGGGTTTGACTTCAACATCGGTGGCCACAGTGACATAGCCGCGGCCATCACCGAAGTTGACTCGCAACTGGGGTAGCACCGGGACGCCGCCGTTGGCTTTGAGTCGCGCCACTTCTGCCGCTTGCACTTGCTGGCGTCGCTCGGTCATCTGCTTGGCTTGAGGTTGAATTCGAATGTGCAGGCCGTCACGTATCAGGAACTCATCCAGGCGGTCGTACAGTGGCTCATGGGAGGGAAGACCGGTAGCGCGTTTGAACTCGCCGCCATTGTAGAGGAATGCGGCGTACCAATCCGGGCTGTTGACGTTCTCCTGGCCATCCAGGGTTGCGTCAAAAACACCGTCGCGATCGTAATCGTAGGAAACGCTGAAGGGGTAGGTGCCTAGGCTGGGGTCGAACTCTCCCAGGGTTAACTCAAAATCGTCTCTCTTGGCGCTGACGTACAGCATCACGTCCAGAATGGAGAACTGGTTTTTGGCAAACAGGTCGGCCCTAACCGGAACCTGCGCCGACTGTGCTGCAAACTGGCGTAACTGCTCAGCTGTGACGGTAAAGATATCGAGAGCGTCATTTCGAGTCAGAGCATTGTTGTGCTTGTTGGCACTGTATTGTTGCAGTGGCAATGCTTTGCTGGCGTCGATGCACATTTCCGGGTGTTCGGTGGAGCAGGGGTACCATCGACCTAAGTAGATGTTGACGGACTGGGTAAATTGGCTGTTGGGTTCGATATCCAGATGGAAATTATCATGCTTCGGAGGCTCTTTATCTGGGCTTGGAGAAATAGCACTTTCATCAGAATCACCGCACCCGATTAGTATCGAAGCCAAAATAAATGGCAGCGCTTTCTTGCCGGCTTTGATTATATTCAAAACATCCCCTACTAATTAATGGTATTGATTTTTATTAAATTGGCCAGATTAAATCCAGCCCGCTTTCGTCGCCAAAAAGATCAAATTGGCCTTATTGGCGGCACCAAAGTTTTTCTTTGCGATATCCAAGTGGTAATCCACCCCACGGCTGCTTAAATTTAAGGCATCCGCAATCTCTTGTGCCCTCAGACCCATTGCAGTGAGTTTGATGATCTCACGGGTTTTGCTCTTGAGCTTGAGCGGACATTGCTGAGTAGCAGTGGCTAACAGGCGCTTGGCCTCTGAGCTACTTAGTTGAGGAGCCTGACCCCACCTGTCGGCGGAAAAGAAGGTCAACAGCACGCCATTCGGATCCTTGGAGCTTGGATCGCTAATGGAAAAAACTTTAACCCGGTACAGATTGTCCTCAATCATCACATTAAAGCCGGAACGGTTAAGACGGCTTAAGCGATTAAATATGGATGCGGCTTGCGTTTTAAATTTCTGTTCGGATGTCGACAGGTATGTATAGTCAAAATACTCTAATGAACTCATTGGGTTTAATGGAGTAATATCAGAGACGAATACAGGTGTGTCGTTAAATTTGTATAAAGCCCAACCACAAGGGAAAGCCATTATTGATAACTACCAATAACTTAAAACTTAAATAATAGTTTACTCAGATTTGAGGCTGGTACTTTGACCGATCTACAGAGAATGCGGGTTTCAAAATCAAAGTTTAAAAGTCGATCTGGATCGCCCATTTTGATTGTTGATGTAATCGGGTTACGGCTTGGTGGTTCATTTTGTGGCGTCAGTCTCGCTATGTCGGCACCTCTCTAATGAGTCATTGGTAAAAGTGGAGAAGTTCTCCACTGCGATGCCGCTGTTGAGTTAACTTTCCGCGCAGTGACAAAGCCGGTCAGCCACGCTGACCGGCTTTTTTGATCCTGCCTTTGGGGAAACTACAAGTAACTCTGGCATATCGACAATAGGGATTGTGGCGTGTCGGCAACGTGGTCGGGTTGCTGTTGCCAGCGCTGCGGCGTCGCCCCGCTGTAGGCCGCAGTGACCGCGATAACATTGCAATCCGACCCCAGTGCCTGATTCAGGTTTCGAGCAAACTCAACGTCGCCTTGATGATCGCCAATGTACATCAGTTGCCGAGGCCGCTTGGCGCCAAAGATTGCCTCGACGCATTGCAGGCCTCCGGCCGGGTGAGGCTTTTGCTGACCACCCTCTACATCGTTGTATCCCATGATGCTATGAAACGGCGTGTCTACCCCTTCCCGTTTCAGCAGCGCCCAGATGGTGCTGGCGTCGTTTTGTGAGCACACTCCGTGGGGCAGGCTGGTCAGGGAGTGAAGTAGGCTGGCGATCCCCTCAAACAGGCGCACTTCGGTGGTGTTGCTGCGTTGGTACTTGGCCCACAGGGCGCCAGCCTCGGTGGTTTCTTGGGCACTCAGTCCATAGTAGTTCTGGTATAAGTCCTGCCAGTTGCGCGCGGCGTGATTGGCGTGGTGGTATGCGGATTCACTTTGCAGCCAATGGGGCAGGTTGGCTCCGGTCAGGTGAGGGGCGATGTCGGCAAGAATGGACTGGGTAATATTGATATTTTTGGGAACCGAGTTAACCAGAGTTCCGTCGTAGTCCCACAGTATGGCGTCCAGTGGCATGGTGGTTTCATCACGGTAAAGACCAACACTTTGCCATCGAGAAGAGGGGAAAAAAAGACTAAAAATCAGAATTGAGCGTTCTCATTTTTCGTCGTTAGAGCAATAAAAAACCGGAAGCGGCGGAGCCGGTTCCGGTTGCTGATGCAGGCTGAGGGGGATCAGTCGCCGAAGTAGGCACCAATCTGTTTCAGTATGCCGGGGCCGTCCAGCTCCAGTTCGGTGTGCATCTCTTCCTGGGTGCCTTGCTCAATGAAGCGATCCGGCAGTCCCAGCTGCAACACCGGCTTGGCCACCTTGTGGCGATTCAGGCATTCCAGCACCGCAGAGCCGGCGCCGCCCATAATGGCGTTCTCTTCCAGCGTCACCAGTCGGTCGTGACTGGCGGCCATCTCCAGCACCATCTGCTCATCCAATGGCTTCACGAAGCGCATATTGATCACCGTGGCGTCCAGTTTTTCCGCGGCTTCGAGCGCGTAGGGCAGCAGCGTGCCGAAGCTGTAGATGCACAGCCCCTGGCCCTGGCGACGAATCTCCGCTTTGCCGATGGGCAATTCGGTCATCTCTGACTGAATCTCAACCGGCAGCCCGGTGCCCCTTGGGTAACGGACGGCGGCCGGAGAATCCATCTTATGGCCGGTGTACAGCATCTGCCGACACTCATTGGCATCCGCCGGAGCCATGATGGTGAAGTTGGGAATACAGCGCAGGAACGACAGGTCGAAAGCGCCTTGGTGGGTCTGGCCGTCGGCGCCCACCAGTCCGCCCCGGTCGATGGCAAACAGCACCGGCAGGTTCATAATGCCGACATCATGAATGGCCTGGTCGTAGGCGCGCTGCAGGAAGGTCGAGTAGATGGCCACGACCGGATGATAGCCTTCGCAGGCAAAGCCCGCGCCTAGGGTAACCGCGTGTTGCTCGGCGATAGCCGCATCAAAATACTGCTGCGGGAAGCGTTGAGAAAACTCCACCATGCCGGAGCCTTCGCGCATCGCCGGGGTGATGCCCATCAGCTTGTCGTCAGCGTCGGCCATGTCGCACAGCCAGTCACCAAACACTTTGGAGAAGGTGGGTTGTCCCGGTTTGGACTTCGGCAGTTTGGCTTCTTCAATATTGAATTTCGGTACCCCGTGGTAACCGATGGGATCCTCTTCCGCCGGTTTGTACCCTTTCCCTTTCTTGGTCATGATGTGCAAAATTTGCGGCCCTTTCAGGTTACGCATATTGCTCAGGGTATCCACCAGGCCGTCGACATCGTGGCCGTCGATGGGGCCGATGTAGTTGAAACCCAGTTCTTCGAACAGAGTGCCGGGGACCACCATCCCTTTCAGGTGCTCTTCCGCACGGCGGGCCAACTCTTTGATCGGTGGCATGCCGGCCAGGGCTTTCTTGCCCCCTTCTCGAATGGTGGTATACAGGCGGCCCGACATCAACCGGGCCATGTGGTTGTTCAGGGCACCGACGTTCTCGGAGATCGACATTTCGTTATCGTTGATGATAAGCAGCATGTCTTTGTGGATGTCTCCGGCGTGGTTCAGCGCCTCAAAGGCCATGCCACCGGTCAGGGCGCCATCACCAATGACCGCCACCACTTTGCGTCCCTGAGCTTCGCGATCGGCGGCAATGGCCATCCCCAGCGCGGCAGAGATTGAGGTGGTGGAGTGGCCGACGCTCAGGGTGTCGTACTCACTCTCTTCTCGCCATGGGAAGGGGTGCAGGCCACCCTTTTGGCGAATGGTCGGCATCTGCCGGGCTCGGCCGGTGAGGATTTTGTGAGGGTAGGCCTGGTGGCCGACGTCCCACACCAGACGGTCGTACGGGGTGTTATAAACGTAATGCAGGGCGACAGTCAGTTCCACGGTCCCCAGGCCTGAAGCCAGGTGTCCGGAAGAGTGGCTGACACAGCGCAGCAGATACTGGCGCAGTTCATCGGCCAGGTTCTGCAGTTCGGCTTTGGGCAACTGGCGCAGGTCTGACGGCAATTCAGCCTTGGCCAGGAGTGGATAATCGTTCAGATCCAAACTCATTGTGACGGTCGCTTCTTTGTTATCTTGTTTATTGGCCGCGCTCGATAATATAGCGAGCAAAGTCAGTAAGTAGGTCGGTATTGTATGGCAATTTGGCCAACGATGTCAGGGCATCTTGATGGAGACTCTGAGCCACTTCACAGGCACCGTCCAGTCCCAGCAATGACGGGAAGGTGCTCTTGTTGGCATCGGCATCCGATCCCTGGGGTTTGCCCAGTTGCTCGGTATCGGCGGTAATGTCCAGGATGTCATCCTGAACCTGAAACGCCAGGCCGATGGCGTCGGCGTACTCGGTCAGTGCCAGTTTATGCTCCGGTGCCAGTTGGGCCACCGCCAGGGTGGCCATCTCGACGCTGGCTCGCATCAGGGCGCCGGTTTTGAGCCGGTGCAACTGAGTCAATTGTTCCAGAGAGATACGGCTGTCGGTGGAGGCCAGATCAATCGCCTGGCCGCCGCACATTCCCTGATAGCCAGAGGCTCGGGTCAGTACTCGAATCATGGCGATGCGGTTTGGCTCCAACTCCGAAGGCAGCTCGCAGTTGGCCAGAATCTCAAACGCCAGCGTCTGCAGTGCGTCTCCGGCCAGAATGGCGGTCGCTTCATCAAAGGCGATGTGGCAGGTGGCTTGCCCCCGACGCAGGTCGTCATCGTCCATGGCCGGCAGGTCGTCGTGGATCAGCGAGTAGGCGTGAATGCACTCCACCGCGGCGGCCAGCGGATCCAAAGTGGTCTCTTCGGCGCCCAGCATGGTGCCGACGGAATACACCAGAAACGGCCTGGCGCGCTTGCCACCGAGCAGGGTGCCATAGCGCATCGCTTCCAGCAGGCGCGGAGCGCAATCGGGAAGTCGGTCAAAATGGGCAATTAGGTGTTGATCAACACGTTGACGGTACTGAGTCAGAGCGGCGCTCAGCATGGTTACTCCTGAGAATCGAACTGAACCAGTTGCGCGTTGCCTTCCTCATCCTTGGTGAGCATCTGCACGCTTTGTTCGGCCTGGGTTAATTTCAGCTGGCTCGCTCGTACGAGGTGAATCCCTCGCTCAAACTGCTTCAGTGCCTGTTCCAGCGGCACATTTCCCTGTTCCAGATTGGCAACAATCTGTTCCAGTTCTGCCAGAGCTTGTTCAAAACTAAGATTGTCCGGTTTTTTTGCCATGATAGGCTCCTTGAATTGCTGCACAAAGGTACTTGTTTGTGCCCGTCGAATCAATGACAGTGGCCGCTTAACATTAAATTTCATTAAACTTGCGCTGCGACGGACCGATAAAGACAATAGGCAATCGATGTTCCCCTCGGGGACAGCCGAAAATTCAGACACTTCAGGAGATTTCGTGGATCTGGCGACCCTTATTGGCCTTCTTGGCGCCTTTGCTTTCATCGTTATGGCAATGATGAATGGCGGTGACCCTGGGGTCTTCATCAACCTCCCGTCTATCTTCATTGTTGTGGGCGGTTCGCTGTTCGTTGTAATGATGAAGTTCAATATCGGCCAGTTTTTCGGTGCGGTAAAAATTGCGGCGAAAGCCTTTATGTTCAAGCTGGACAAGCCCGAAGCCTTGATTGAACAATCGGTGGTGATGGCGGATTCGGCTCGAAAGGGCGGCTTTTTGGCTCTGGAAGAGGCGGAGATCAGCAACAGCTTCATGCAGAAAGCGGTCGACCTGCTGGTGGATGGCCACGATGCCACCGTGGTGCGTCAGGCGCTGTCTAAGGACATCGGGCTGACCATCGAGCGCCATCAGTTCGGCGCCAGTATCTTTCGCGCCCTGGCTGACGTTGCCCCGGCGATGGGGATGATCGGCACCCTGATCGGCCTGGTGGCCATGCTCAATAACATGGACGATCCCAAGTCCATCGGACCCGCCATGGCGGTCGCCTTGCTGACCACCCTCTATGGTGCCATCATTGCCAACATGGTGGCGGCGCCCATTGCCGATAAACTGGAACTGAGGATGAGCGAAGAGATGCTCAATCGCCGTCTGATCATGGACGCGGTGCTGGCGATTCAGGATGGCCAGAACCCCAGGGTGATCGAGGGCTTCCTGAAGAATTACCTCAATGAAAATCAGCGAAAAATTTCCACCACCGAAGAGTAGACGCCACAGATGACGCTTAGCGCAGGCGGTGACGACGCCGCTCCACCGGAAAAGAAAGTCGCCCCCGGCGCCCCCGCCTGGATGGCCACCTTTGCCGATCTCAGCACCCTGCTGATGTGCTTCTTCGTGCTGTTGCTGGCGTTCTCTGAGATGGACGTACTCAAGTTTAAGCAGATTGCCGGCTCGATGAAGTACGCGTTCGGGGTACAGAATAAGCTGGAGGTGAAGGACATTCCCAAGGGAACCTCGGTGATTGCTCAGGAGTTTCGCCCTGGTCGCCCCGAACCAACACCCATCGAAGTCATCAACCAGCAAACCATTGAGTTCACGAAGAATCACCTTGACGTTGAGCCCGGTGCCGATCCGGTGGCAGGCAGCGAGCAGAGCAACGACGGCAAATTAAAGGGCGGCGCCAGTGAAGACACCAGCGCGTCCTCTCAGACTCAGGCCAGTGCCAATGCGCTGGCGAAAAAGCTGGCTCAGCAACTGCAGGAGCAGGTCGAAGACGGTGCCATCGAGATCGAATCCCTCGGGCAGCAGATTGTTATCCGCATTCGTGAGAAGGGGGCGTTTCCGGCGAACTCCGCGTTTCTGCAACCAAAGTTCCGGCCGGTCATTCGAGCGGTGGCCGACCTGCTGAAAGACGTGCCAGGCATTGTTACTGTCACCGGCCATACCGATAACGCCAAGGTTCAGAACGAGTTATACCGTTCTAACTGGGAGTTGTCGTCGCAACGGGCGGTATCGGTCGCCCATGAAATGATCAAGGTGGAAGGCTTCGACCCGCTGCGGATGGAGGTCATTGGCAAGGCCAACAGTCAGCCTCTGGTCAGCAACGATGATGCCAAAGGCCGGGCCAAAAATCGCCGGGTCGAGATTGCGATCACTCAGGGTAAGCCTAAACTTTCGGAAGAGATTCCGGCAATCCAGTAGTTTCCGGGCCGAAGACACGCGGTGTTCTTCGGCCCACTCTCGCTTCAAATGTGGTTTTGGCCATCTCCTGGTTGTTTCCCGAATCCCTAAGCTCAGGTATAATGCCGCGCTTTGTTTTTTTGCCTGTACAGGAAGCTCATGAAATTTATCGTCAAGCTGCATCCCGAGATCATGATCAAGAGCAAATCGGTGCGCAAGCGCTTCGGTAAATTGCTCGAGTCCAACATTCGCAACGTGCTGCGGAAAACCGACGAGTCCGTGCGCGTGCGTTTTAACTGGGATCACATCAGTGCGACCAGCAGCCTTGATGATGCCGACAATACCGCCAAGCTGGTGGTGTCCCTGAGAAACATGCCCGGTATCCACCACTTCCTGGAAGTGCGTCAGTACAACTTTGAAACCATCGACGACATCTTTCAGCATGCTCTGCCGGTGTTCACCGAGCGCCTGAAAGGCAAAACCTTTTGCGTACGCGCCAAGCGCCGCGGCAAGCACGACTTCAATTCACTGGAGGTGGAGCGTTACGTCGGTGGCGGGTTGAACCAGCATACCGAAGCGGCCGGTGTTCGCCTCAAGGATCCCGATGAAGTGATCGGCCTGGAAATCGAAGACGACAAACTCTATCTGGTGGAGAAGCGTCACGATGGCATGGGCGGTTTCCCCATTGCCACCCAGGAAGACGTCCTGTCGTTGATCTCCGGCGGATTCGATTCTGGCGTGTCCAGCTTCCAGTGCATCAAGCGTGGCGCTCGGACCCATTTCTGCTTCTTTAACCTCGGTGGCGCCGCCCACGAGCAGGGGGTTAAGCAGGTGGCCTATTACCTGTGGCACAAATACGGCTCCTCGCACAAAGTGCGCTTCATCTCGGTTCCGTTTGAACCCGTGGTGGAAGAGATCCTCGAGCGGGTCGACAACGGCCAGATGGGCGTGATTCTTAAGCGGATGATGATGCGAGTGGCCAGTGAAGTGGCTCAGCGGTTCAACATTCCTGCCCTGGTGACCGGGGAAGCCATGGGCCAGGTGTCCAGCCAGACCCTGACCAACCTCAACGTCATCGATAAGGTCACCGATACCGTGATTCTGCGTCCGCTGGTGACCTGGGACAAGCAGGAGATCATCGACGTGGCCCGCCAGATTGGCACCGAAAGTTTCGCGGCGGCAATGCCGGAATACTGCGGCGTGATCTCCCAGAAGCCAACGGTGAAGGCGGTGTTGTCAAAAATCGAGGCGGAAGAAGCCAAGTTTTCTGAAGACCTGATTGAACGGGTGATGGCGGAGACCAAAGTGATGGACATTCGCGACGTGGCAAAAGAGGAACAGGCTCGGGTGACCGAGATGGAAACCGTGGACACGCCGACCGCCGGTGCCGTGGTGCTGGACATTCGGGCGCCGGAAGAGGAAGAGGAGAAACCGCTGCTGATGGACGGTGTCGATGTGGTGACTCTGCCGTTCTTCAAGCTGGGTTCCGCCTTTAAGGAGTTGGACCAGAGCCGCACCTATCTGCTGTATTGCGATCGCGGCGTCATGAGTAAGTTGCAGGCGCTGTACCTGAAAGAGCAGGGCTATGACAACGTAAAGGTATACCGCCCTTAAGCGTGTCGATGCCGAAAAAAAACCGCCTGTTGGCGGTTTTTTTTATGCCTGGGCGCGGTTACTGAGTTGACGGACCCGGGTCAGGTTGTGCTGATGAGCGTCGGCATTCAGGCCATGAGCCTGGGCCCGCTCCACCACAAAGCCACTGATGGCATCAATTTCGGTGCTGCGGTTGGCGCCGATGTCCTGCAGCATCGATGAGCGGTTGCCGCAGGTGGCCTCGGCCACACTCAGGCCCCATGTCAGGATCTGCTCCGCCGTCATTGTAATGCCTTCGGCTTTGGCCACTGCCGCTAACTCGTCGCTGAGCCGCTGCAACTCGGCTCGATAACCGGGGCGAATCAGTTCGCCGTTGGCACAACCATAACAGGCGGTCAGCGGGTTGATCAGGGCATTCACCGCCAGCTTTTGCCATAGCCGGGGTAAAATGGTCGCTTCGCTGATAAAGCCGATGTCGGTCACCGCCTCGGGCATCCGTCCCTGTCCGGCCAGCGGCCCCAGGTAACGCACGCCCTGGCCGGTATGACTCACCGAGTGCGGCCCTCGCTTGAGGGCACCGTCGGTCAGCATGCCAGCCCACCAGTTGTGAGTGGGGAAGCGCTGTGCCAGTCGCTGTTGCGGGCCCATGCCATTGTGCAGCAGTACGATGGGGGTCGAGGCGGGCAGCCAGGCCAGCACCGGTGCCAGAGCCGCTTCCGCTTGGTACGCCTTGGTGGTAACCAGCACGGCATCGCAGTGCTGAGGCTGGTTGCTGGGGGCGTGGCGCAGGCTGTGATGCTGAACGGAGCCATCCAGGCGCTGCATTTGGTGCCGAATGATCCCGGTGGCGGAGTCTGGACGGGTCAGCAATATCGGCGAGTGCTGCTGCTGGCAGAGATCCATCGCCAGCAACTGACCAATGGCACCGCCGCCCAGAATGGCTAGGGTCGCTGCCATCGTCGTACCGCCGCCAGAAACAGGTGGAACATCAGCACTCCGGCCATGTCGGCCAGCCAGTCCATGGGGTCGGCCTGGCGGTAGGGCAGATAGGACTGCACCAGTTCCACCAGGCCGGCGTACAGCGCCAGTACGGCGAACTGCCAGCTCTTGGGCCAGTCAAACGCCAGGTGCAGCAGCAGTGCCAGGGTGGCAAACCCGGCCAGGTGGCCCAGCTTGTCGGTGTGGCTGAAAGGCTGAGGGTAACTCGGTTCGCCAAACAGCAGGTAGGAGAAGGCGCCGATCACCAATAACAGGCTGAATCGAAACCATTGTCGCTGCTGCGGGCTGGGGGAGGTCAAAATCATCATGGGGGCAATAATAGCGATCCTCGGCCATAAATCCCACTCCTGAGCGAGGCTTTCCAGGTCAGAGTTTTACCTCGAGGTGATTGTCTCCGGCCCCAGAGAGAGTAAACTCTGACTCACATCAACAGCTTAATTTCTGGTGGCCGGTCAACGCCACCGCCTCAGTTTATGGAGAGTAAACCATGCCTTCGTTTGACATCGTGTCTGAAGTGGATGCCGTTGAGTTACGTAACGCCGTCGATAATGCCAGTCGAGAGCTGACCACCCGGTTCGATTTTCGCGGTGTGGAAGCCAGCTTCGAGCTGAGCGATATGGTGGTGATCATGAAAGCCGAAGGCGACTTTCAGCTGCGGCAGATGGAAGACATTCTGCGCGGCAGCCTGGCTAAGCGTAAGGTGGACTCGTCGGCCATGGAGGTGGACGAGAAAGCGGTTCACAGTGGTAAAACCTTCTCCCGCAACTGCAAGTTTAAGCAGGGCATCGAGCAGGCCGTGGCCAAGAAACTGATTAAGGCCATCAAAGACAGCAAGATTAAGGTTCAGGCGCAGATTCAGGGCGATAAGATGCGGGTCACCGGCAAGAAGCGTGACGACTTGCAGGCGGTGATGGCCCTGACCCGGGAAGCGGATCTGGGGCAGCCGTTCCAGTTCGAGAACTTCCGTGACTAGTCTCCGATTGGCGCAAATAGTAACGGGGAGCCTTGGCTCCCCGTTTTTAAATCTAACTATCAGCTTCAATATGTAAAAGGTTGCTTAACGTGATTGTTTTATTGCAGTATCTATGATTGATTGCTCAAATTGCTTGTCGTATCTCCCACCACCTTTAGGACATTCAATCCAAGGGCCGACTACTTCAGCTCTGAGCTTGTCGCATAATGCAGCTGCATGAGCCATCTGAGAATCATCTAACTTTAAATTGAGTTCCATTAAGCGAGAATTCAGAGAAATCATTCTAGATCCTGGAGACTGAACGGTTTCTATAACGGCTAGGCGATCTTTGATACCAGCCATATCTTGCTTTAATTGTTCTGTTTCTCGCACATTTTGGTTCAGGTCCTCAGCAAGGCGAACAAGCAAAGCCGTAGATTGTTCCAAAAGTGATTTGGAAGTGTCTACTGGAGCGGGGTATTCGCCATGCTTGTATATCGTAGGTATCACATCACGGAACAACCATCTCTGAAAACACTTTCCAGCCTCACTTGTATCACCGGCAAGTACTCGTAGATATCCGGTTTGATTGATGAACGTGTCAGGCATCTTAGAGTGTCTGGGGTCATCAGTGCCAGGATTGTAACGTGGGTCATCAACCATTACGTTCCGGTACTCATCTGCTTCGAGAGTGTTGATCACTCGTTTTAAGCGATTGGTTAAGGATGAGGGGCGATGTTTTGGGTCTATGACCGCATTTTCTCTGCTAAGTGTTTGCAGCGTATCAGAAAGAGATACATAAATTTCGCCATCAAAGATTCGGGTCCGAATGTTCGATTTACCTGCTTCTCCCTGATAACAGACTTCAATCAAGCTTCGATTCTTATCCATGTCGCCTTATTCCGCTGATGTTGTGGTTTGAGTACTTTATCAAATCAAAGCAGCTGGTTACCATGACTTTCTCTGTGTAGCCTTCTCTGTCACTAGGTTCATAAGTACTGCTTAGTGGGGGTATGTATTTAATGAATAGCTTTTAAAGTCTCTGGGTTGGCTGATTAAAACATCTTGTTTTGAATGGGAGTTGCTCGAAGCTGATTCTTATACTGCTCACGAGTTATTCGTAGGAATTCACTCGGAGATGCTAATGCTTGCGAGAGCCTATTGTTTGTTTTTAGGCTTAGGTATAGAGCTGCTGCGTACCCCTGGCAATTGATAGATTTTTTTGGGTTAAACTCAATATCTGTGAAGCCTGAAAAATCACATACTTGATCAGCTAGTTCACTGTTTTGACAAAGGGCGTTGATATATAGCCAGTCATAGAAAAAGGTTTTTGGCTCAGGTGGAAAAGATTTTCCTAAAAAGTTAAAGCCTACTAGGTTTCCTGCTTCTTTGAGCCTAATGTCTCGCTTTGCGTCCTTGGGTTTAGCTGTCATCAGGTCAATAAATGGTCCACCATTTTCGAATACTTTGCTCCCCTGAAAGGCAGATTCCACAGTATACGTTTGTTTGTGTTTTTTAGTTGTGAAAGTCAAATTAAAAGCACTGAGCTTTTGCCCTAGCTCGCTCTCAGATTTACTCGAAATTTCCAATACAGGAGAGATGCCGACAGTTGAAGCTGTTTGGTGCAGTTCTCGAATCGACTTTTGCTTTTGGGTTACAGCCATACCTGCAACCCACTTGAAGTCGAGCATTTTTTCCACAACGCCAAGTTGGCCGTTAGGAGCTGGGATGAAAACTGGTCTGATCGCCATTGATTAATACTCAAGCATGTATGAACGTGAACCAAAAAAATCTGAGCTGTAACCATGCACTGCCGTAGGCTTACCTTGCAAGAGCGGACGGTATTGTTGTTCGATTTTGGTGTTATTAAAAACAATACGAGTAATGTATTGGGGGGGAATTTGCGCAAAGGTAAGAACTTCCGCCTGAACATTGGTAGGGTGATTGCTCAGAAGGCGTTGCTCTTGGCGCGACCTTTCTCCTTCCATTTCATCAAACAGCGCATTAAAAGCTGCTGGCGTCATCAAGCTATTGGGAGCAAGCCGACTCATAGCGGCGCTTGCAGCATTGTCTGAATAGAAGGCGGAGTTCAATTGCCAGAGAACTGCTGGCTGTAGGCATACCACTGCATATGGTGTCTGATTTTTATGCCGATATTTATAAAACATCATGCAGTTTGGGAATGAGATTGAGAGACTGACCGATTCGGGGTGGCCGTCTAGTCGGTGCTCATCGTTTGGATAAGTTTCTGTTTGAACTTCACCAAGGCGGTTTCTTGGCAAAAGGCCAAACCGTACAATACTTGGGAGGTGGCGTACGTCAGTGAAATGAACTAACTCCGTGATATTTCGCTTTTGGCAAATCTGCTCAATCATCTTACGCTCCAGACATCTCATTGTTGCCAGCCATTGTACAAGGCTTAAGCTGTTAGGCGAAATAGTTACTTAAAAAACATCCTGTTAGTGTGGGTTGGGCAACGCATATTTGATGAAAGTCTCAGCTGACAGTTACTCATCACACGTTGACAACTTCGAGAACTTCCGCGACTAAACCATGACGCCTTGTGAAAGAGGAGCCAGACGGCTCCTTTTTTTATGGCTCAGGCGTTGACTGCTGGCATCGGGACAGAATCAGCTCCCTGAACCAACGGTGGCCGGCATCGCTGTCATGGTGTTGATGCCAGAACAGCGTATAGGAGATGGGCGGAAGCGCCATTGGCAATGGCACAATGACCAGGTTTAGCCCTGCCTCGATATGCCGGGCATAGCGGCCGGGGGCGGTGAGTATCAGGTCGGTATGGGCGCAAACGCTGGCGGCACTGTTGAAATCGGGCACGTGCATGGCAATGGTCCGGCTTCGTTGCTGCTCCGCCAGCTTCAGATCCAGCAGCCAATGTTCGTGCTCATCGCAGCGCACCTGCAGGTGCCGGGCCGACAGGTAGGCGTCCAGGTCCCAGTTCCGGTGTAACAGCGGATGGCCCTGTCGCACCAAGCAGCAGTGTGAGTCCCGATACAACTCTTCATAGACGATGCCCTTTGGCGGCAGCAGGGTTCGGCGAGCATCCTGAAAGTGGATGTCTTTGCCGGTAATGCCAAAATCCAGCTCTCCCCGGGCCAATCGTTCCAGGCTGTCGCTGGCCCAGGTTCGGGCGTCAATGGTCACCAGGGGAGCCTGCTGCTGCAGTTCGGTGAGAAACTGTGGCAACAGCAGAGGGTACATGGTCTCGACCATCGCCATCATAAAGCAGCGCTCGCTGCGACTGGCCTGAAAGTCACCGGGAGTGGTGAGGGCTTCAACCGCGCCCAGCAGTTGCTTCAGCGGCGTTGCCAGGTTTCGGGCGTAAGGGGTAGGCTCCAGCCCATGGGACTGTCTCAGGAACAGGGGATCATTAAACTGCGTCCGCAGGCGAGACAGGCTTTTGCTGATGGCCGATTGGCTGAGGTGCAGCTTGTGAGCCGCCTTGGTGACGCTGCGTTGTTCCAGCAGCACATGCAAGCAGATCAGCAGGTTAAGATCGAGTCGGGACAGTTGTTCAAAGGACATGGCGGCGTCGATACGTTATTCCATTTTGGAAAATCATAACGGACATTAATTCACTTTTGTAGATATCAGTTCAACGCCATAATGATCCCATTGTTGGTGGCGGGTACCACCGTGCCTTGGAATGTTGAAGAGTGACTGCAATGACCGAATACGAAAAGATGCTGGCGGGCTTGGATTACGATGGCGGTGATTCCTATATCAACGGCATCAAACACCTGGCCTATCAGGCTCAGCAACGAATCAACCACGCGGAGAGTGTTGAACAGGCGCAGCAGGAGTCTCGGTCATTGATGACTCTGGGGCAGGGCTGCTGGATTACGCCGCCGTTCCATTGCGAGTTTGGGCGTCACATCGAGATGGGGGAGCGCTGTTTCCTGAACATGGGGGTGACCATGCTCGATGGCGCGCGCATTACCCTGGGGCGCAATGTGATGGTTGGCCCCAATTGTCAGTTTTATACCGCCGGTCATTCCCTTGATTATCACCAGCGCCGGAATTGGCAGACCATCTGTCGCCCCATCGTGGTGGAAGACGATGTGTGGATTGGCGGCAGTGTCGTGATAGCCCAGGGGGTGACCATCGGTCGAGGCGCTGTGATTGCCGCTAACTCAACGGTGACCCGGGATGTCGAACCGCTGACGCTGATGGCGGGGTCACCGGCCCGCTGCATTCGCCGTTTAGAGGTAGGGGAAAGTGTGGAAATGTGCAGTCAGTAGGTGTCACCATCAGAGTTCCAGTTCGAGAATTTTCGGAACTCAGTTCGGATGCCGGGTTGAAACAAGGAGCCGAAAGGCTCCTTGTTTAGTTTTTAGAGCAGCCGCATAGCCCTTGTTGAACCGGCGGGCAGCAAACCGTCCCATAAGAGCAGAAAACACAACAGTCGCCGGCCTTTGGGGTCAGCATCTGTTTGCAGTTTGGGCAGGGATAAAACCACAGGCAACAGTCGGTCGGCATCACTTCGTGTGCCTGAAACTGGCAGTGGGGGCAGGTGAGGGTCGAGTGCAGAACCACAGTCATACTTGACGCTCAATGGTCAGCATCTGCTCGTCAATCAGGCGCTTGGTGTAATCGTGCTGCGGATTGGCAAACACCTCCATGGTGCGACCCTGTTCGACGATTTTGCCCCGTTTCAACACGATCATCCGGTCGCTCATGTGCCGCACAGAACCGAGGTCGTGGGACATCAGGATGTAGCTCAGCCCCAGGTTCTGCTGCAGTTCCAGCAACAGGTTCACGCACTGAGCCCGCAGCGACGAGTCCAGCCCCGATAGCGCCTCATCGGAGATGATGATCTTCGGTGACAGCATCAGGGCCCGGGCGATGGCCACCCGTTGCCGCTGGCCGTGGGAGATCATGTGCGGGTAGAAATCGCCATGTTCACGCAACAGGCCCACCTTCTTCAGCACTCGGTTGACGGTCTTCTGCCGCTCCTCTTTGCTCTCGCTGGTGTTGAACTTCAGCGGTTCCTCCAGCAGTTGTCGAATCCGCAACCTGGGGTTGAGCGAGGTGGTCGGGTCCTGGAAAATCATTCGAATCAGGCTGCAGCGCTGCTTATGGTCGTGCATCTCCAGCTGTTTGCCTTCCAGCAGAATCTCTCCACTGCTGCGATCTTCGGCGCCGGCCAGGATGCGGGCCAGGGTGGTGCGTCCGGATCCGGCTTCGCCGACGAAGGCCAGAGTCTCATTGGGGTACAGCTCAAAAGAGATCGGCTCCAGGGCGGTGTCGTACACCTTGCGAAAACGCCGGTAGCCGGCGGGAAAGCGTTTCGACAGCTCTTTCACCTCAAGCAATGGGGCGGTCATTGGGCATCCTCCTCTTGGCTCAGGGGAAAGTGGCAGCGATAGGCGTGGCCACTCTTGGTGGCAATCCGAGGCGGATTGACGCACTCCTTGCGGGCATAGGGACAGCGAGGCCCCAGTCGACAGCCGATGGGCAGGTGTTGCAGCGGGGGAATCATGCCGTCCAGGGTATCCAGGTGGTGTTTGGGCAGCAGGGACATATTGGCACTGGGGGTACTGGCCAGCAGCGCCTTGGTGTAGGGGTGGAACGGATCTTTGATCAGCGTCTTAACGCTGCCGGATTCCATCATCTGACCACAATACAGCACGCTGAGGTTGTGGCTCCAACGTGCCACCGAGTTGAGGTTGTGGCTGATCAGCAGGATGGCCACGCTCTTGGTCTGGTTCAGCTGTGACAGCAGCCGGTAGATCTGAGCCGCCGTGGCGGTTTCCAGCCCGGTGGTGGGCTCGTCGGCGATCAGTAACTTGGGCCGGTGCGACACCGCCATGGCGATCATCACTTTTTGCGCCAGTCCTTCCGATAACTCCCACGGGAATGCACGCATCACCCGCTGGTGATCCTTGACGCCAACCCGGTGCAGCAGCTTGATGGCGTGCTCTTTGCGGGCTCGGTTGCGGCGCCACCAGGGTACGCCCTCCGGGGTTGGCATCGCTTCGATCAACTGGCCACCGACTCGGCTGCCGGGATCCAGGCACGACGCCGGCTCCTGGAAGATCATGGCGATGTCCCGGCCCATCAATTGGCGCCGTTTTTTCACCGACATGGTCAGCAGATCCTGGCCGCGCCAGCTTAAACGGTCGGCGATGATTCGAGTGCGCTTGTCGGTGATGCCCATGATCGCCTGCGCCAACAGGCTCTTGCCCGATCCAGATTCACCCACCAGGCCGTGAATTTCGCCCTCCTGCAGCGTCAGGCTGAATTTTTCCACCGCCACCAGCCAGCCGTGGGGGGTATCCAGCTCAATGCTGAGGTTGCGGATATCAAGCAGGTGCATTAGCGGCGACCCTCCAGCAAGGCGTGGCGCAGGCCGTCGCCGACCACGTTGGTTGCCAGTACACTGAACAGAATCGCCAGCCCGGGCATGGTGACCGTCCAGGGGGCGGTCAGCAGGTTATCCAGACCCTGTTCGATCATCGCGCCCCATTCCGGAGAGGGGGACTGAGCACCCAGGCCAATAAAGCCCAGGGCTGCGATGTCCAGAATCGCCACCGAGAACGCCAGGGTGGTCTGCACCACCACCGGGTTCCAGACGTTGGGCAGAATCGAGTCGTAAAACACCTGCCAGGCGGTGGCGCCGTCGAGGCGAGCGGCGACCACGTACTCTTTCTGCATCTCTTCATGAACCGCGTTGTGGATGGTACGCACAAAGCGCGGTACCAGTGACAAGCCGATGGCCCAGATGACATTAGACAGCCCGGGTCCCAAGACGGCAGCAAATAGGATCGCCAGTACCAGCGACGGCATCGATAGCAGGGTATCCAACAGGTGGCTGAGGACACTGGCTTTCAGTCCCTTGGTCATCCCAGACAGGCTGCCAATCAGAAAGCCGCACACCAGTGACAACAGCACGATGATCAGTGCGTAGCCAAAGGTCAGGTGGGCGCCATGCAGAATACGGGAAAACAGATCCCGGCCCAGATCATCGGTTCCCAGGAAGTGCTCCACGGTGCCGGTATCGGCCCATGAGGGCGGCACCAGCAGGGCGTTGGGATCCTGGTAGGAGGCCGAGTAGGGGGCAATCAGCGGTCCCAGTACGCTCATGGACAGGATCAGCATCATCGACCACAGGCCAATCAACGCCAACGGGCTGCGGGTAAAGCTGTCCCAGATGGTCTGCCACAAAGAGGGGATTTTCTCTTCGTAGTAAATGTTAATTTCGCCCATAGATCTCTTTCCGGCTGATGGGGTTGAGCGCCGTGTGCGCGATGTCGAACAAGATGCTCAGGAATACGATGAACAGGGAGATGGCCAGTACCCCCCCCTGCAGGGCGGTGTAATCGCCTTGGCGCAATGCGGCCACCAGCCAGGCACCAACGCCGGGCCAGGAAAACAGCAACTCGACGATGATGGTTGAACTGGCAATGGGCCCCAATTGCAGGCCCAGCACTCGAATCACCCCGGCCATGGCATTGGGCAGGGCGTGATTCATGATCAGGTGGTAGCGGGAGATCCCTCGGGCTTCCAAGGCTCGAATGTAGTTTTTATCCAGCTCTTCCGCCAGCGAGACTCGGGTAATGCGGATGATGATGGTCAGCGGCAACACCATGACCACCGACATCGGCAGAATCAGGTGGGCCCAGGCGTCCATCATGGCCGCACCGCGCCAGGGGGCATCCGACAGCAGGATGTCGATCAGCAGCAGGCCGCTGAAGTCGGGAATGTCGTACATCAGGTTGATGCGCCCGGACGCCGGCAGCCAGTCAAACTGGATACCGAAGGTGATGATCTGCAAAAGCCCAAGCCAGAACACCGGCACCGAAAAGCCCAGCAGGGTGATGGTCATCACCAACCGTTGCAGAGTGGCATTGCGGCTCAATGTCACCAGCATCCCAATGGGAACACCAATCAGCAGCGCCAGGAAGATAGACAATATTCCCAGTTCCAGCGAGGCTGGCAGCACTTGCAACAATTGGTCGGCAATGGCCTCGCCGGAGTTCAGAGACACGCCGAAGTCGCCGCTGATCCGCTTTACCACGTAGGAGAGGTACCCCAGCACCGGGCCGTGATTCAGGTTGTAGTCGTCCTGAATTTGCGCCATCTCGGCTGCGGTGGGGTCGGCGATGCCAGACAGGTTGCTGGCCAACTCACCCGGCAGCGCCAGGGTGACCGCGTACACCACCGCAAACAGCATCAGGGTGGTGAGGACAAACAGATTAATTCTTCGTAGCAGGTAGTTAAGCATTACTCGACCCGTTTAACCTGGGCAAATTTGATACCGCCGACCGTGGTCAATATCGGTCCCTGAAGCTGGCGGACTCGCCCGAGCGTTCGAGTGGCATGCGCCAGGGGCAGCACCGGAACCTGTTGTTGCACATGTTGCTCCAGTTGTTGATATTGAATGCGTCGCTGGGCTCGGTCTTCATTGGTACGTGCCTCGCTCAGCAGCCGATCGAAGTCGCCGTTGCACCAGCGGGCGTGGTTGGTGCCGGAGACCAGTCCGCTGCAGCTCAGCAACGGGGTAAAGAAGTTGTCCGGATCGGTGTTGTCGGCGTTCCAGCCCAGCAGCACCGTATCGTGTTCCGCCTGTCGCAACCGGCTGGTAAACAGGTTCCAGTCGTAGCTGACAATGCGCACCTGCACGCCAATGGCGGCCATATCCTGTTGAATCAGTTCGGCCGTCTTGATGGCATTGGGGTTGTAGCTGCGGCTGATGGGGGGCGCCCAGATATCAAAGCTCAGCGTGCCCAGCCCCAGTCGTTCCAATTGGGCTTTGGCCAGCGCCGGGTTGTAGGGCAGGCTGGTGCCACGGTCCTCATAGGCCCAGGAGATCGGAGGCAGCATCCCCTGACCGTGAGCGGCGGTATTGTGATACACCGCCTGCATGATCTTCTGCCGGTTTACCGCCATGGCCAGGGCCTGGCGGACTGGCAACTGGTCGAACGGCGGTTTCTGGGTATTGAACGCCCAGTAGGCCACATTGAACCCTGGCTGAGCCTCCAGTTGCAGGTCGTTGTACTCCTGCATCAGCGACAGTTGCCCCACCTGAGGCAGTGCCGCCACGTCACAGTCGCCGCCAATCAGCTTGATCATGCGGTTGGTGGCATTCGGGGTGATGTCGTAGATAAGCTGGTCGACGCCGGCGGGTTCACCGAAGTAGTCGGGATGACGCCGGTAACGGATGTACTGGTTTTTCTGGTAGTTCACCAGCTGGAACGGACCGGTACCTATGGGCAGGTAATCGATCTCCTCCATGCGCTGCTGCCGTTGCAACTGTGCGCCATACTCCGCCGACAGCACCACGGCAAAATCGGTGGCGATGTTGGTGAGGAAGGTAGCGTCCGCTTGATGCAGTTGAAACTCAACCTGATGGTCAGACAATCGCTTCAGCGCCCGCACGTTGTCGGCCAGTTCGATGCTTTGAAAGAAGGGGTACTGGCCGCCATTCACCCGGTGGTAAGGGTGATTGGTGTCGATGAGGCGCAAAAAACTGAACAACACATCATCGGCGTTCATCGGCCGGCTTGGGGTGAAGCGATCGTTGCTTTGAAACCAGACGTCCTGGCGCAGGGTAAAGCGATAGCTGAGGCCATCCTCAGACATCTCCCAGCGGCTGGCCAGCTCAGGCACCAGCTGACCGCTGATGTCATCAAACCCCAGCAGACGGTTGTAGATCTGCTTGGAGCTGGCGTCCAAGGTGCTGCTGGAGGTGACCAGCTGCGGGTTGAACAGTTCTGGATTGGCTTCAGAACAATACACCAGCCCCGATGTCAGGGAGGAGTCGGTCTTGCTGCATCCGAGCAGTGAGCCCAGAATCAGCAGCAGTGCGAGAGCACGAAAGTTAGCCATGTTTTTAACTGACGTCGATGCGATCCGGCTAGTGTATCAAAGCTGGGGCTGGCGATCATTAGCTTGATTTCATAACAGATCATACTTTTTCAGGATGCCCCGCAGCTGGTGGTAACTCAGTCCCAGTACCTCTGCCGTACGTTTCTGGTTGAACTGACTCTCTTCCAGCGCCTGTTTCAACAGGTTGACCTCAAAGTTTTGTACCGTGTCCTTAAAATCCAGTGGCAACACCGGCGCCGGGTTGCTGGCCGGGCTGGTTGGCGTGGCGACCTCTGCGGCGGCTGCAGTGGCTGAGGCCGCGGCCGGTTGTCGGTCCTGAGTCTTGATTCTCTGCGCGGGTCGCCAGGGGGACTCAAACGGGTCCAGGATGATCTGATGCACCGGCAGGGCGTCGTTGTTGTGACGGTAGACACTGCGCTCCACCACGTTCTTCAGTTCACGGACGTTGCCGGGCCAGTCAAACTCCAGCAGTGCCTGCTGGGCTTTGCTGGTGAAGCCGGGGAACATCGACATCGATAGCTGCCGAGCCATATTGATGGCGAAATGGTCAGCCAGATGCAGGATGTCGTCGGTGCGCTCACGCAGTGGGGGCAGAGTAATGACATCGAAGGCCAACCTGTCCAGCAGGTCGGCTCGAAACTCGCTGCGCTCGGCCAGGGCAGGCAGATCCTCGTTGGTGGCGCAGATCAGGCGCACGTCGGTGCGGACACTGCGGGCGCCGCCGACCCGTTCGAACTCGCCGTACTCAATGACTCGCAGTAATTTTTCCTGCACCAAGCCGGAGGTGTTGGCCAACTCGTCCAGAAACAGGCTGCCTTTATGCGCCCGCTCAAAGCGTCCTTCGTGGCGTTTGCCTGCCCCGGTAAAGGCACCGGATTCATGGCCAAATAGCTCACTTTCCAGTAGATTCTCATTGAGGGCGGCGCAGTTCAGGGTGATGTAAGGCTGTTCCCAGCGCTGGGACAGGAAGTGCAGACGTTTGGCAATCAGCTCTTTACCTGTGCCTCGTTCGCCGATGATCAATACCGGTTTGTCCAGCGGTGCTGCCTGAGACACATGGTCCAGCACGGAGAGGAAGGCATTGGATTCGCCAATTAAATTGTCTTGCTTGAAAGAGTTGGTCATCGGTCCCTGATGTAGCGTGATTTACTAATTATTAGTGGAATTCATAATAGGGCGTCCCTTGCTCAAAATAAAGCCTCAGAAAAACTCGCTTTAAAACAAGTGGTTAGCGATGAGGAAAAGTTGGCACGTTTCCTGTAATAAATACAGTCACGAGGGCCAATTTAGACATTCAGAGGAATTTAATTATGGGTATTTTTTCAAGATTTGCCGATATCGTTAACTCCAACATCAGCGCCCTGCTGGACAAAGCAGAAGATCCGGAAAAGATGGTACGACTCATCATTCAGGAGATGGAAGACACGCTGGTTGAAGTGCGTTCTACCTCGGCCAAAGTGCTGGCAGAGAAGAAAGAGGCGATGCGCCGCATCGAACGGGCCGAAGCTCAGGTCGACGACTGGCAGAGCAAAGCCGAACTGGCATTGGGTAAGGACCGTGAAGATCTGGCCAAAGCCGCACTGATTGAAAAGCAGAAGTGCGTTGAGTTGGTGGAGACCCTGAAGCGGGAACTGGTGCATGTGGAAGAGCAGATCGAGCGCCTGAAGGAGGAGATCAACCTGCTGCAGGAGAAGCTGAACGATGCCCGCGCCCGTCAGAAGACCATCATCATGCGCAAGCAGACCGCGTCATCTCGCCTGGACGTTAAACGTCAGCTGGATACCGGCAAGATCGACGACGCCATGATGAAGTTTGAACAGTACGAACGCCGGGTCGAAACCCTGGAGGCGGAAGTGGAAGCCCACGAGCTGGCTCAGCCCCGCAGCCTGGAAGACGAGTTTGCCGCCCTGGCCGCGGAAGAGAAAATCAGCGACGAACTTGAGCAGATGAAGAAGAAGCTCAAGAAGAAGCAGGACTAATTAGGGAGGAGTCGGAATGGAAGAATTAATGGGTTTACTGATTGCGCCACTGATTATCTTTTTGTTAATCGTGGCTCCCATCTGGCTCATCCTGCATTACCGCAGTAAGAAGCAGTTGGCACAAGGGCTCAGTGATGAAGAGTATCAACAGCTCAATGCACTGCTGACCCGAGCCGACAAGATGGGGGAACGAATCGATACCCTGGAGTCGATTCTTGACCAGGAGTCACCGGAGTGGAGGACCCGACATGAAGCATGAGAAACGTCAATTGGTGCGTCTGCCGGATCAAGGCAAAGTCGCCGGAGTCTGCGCCGGCTTGGCCGAGCACTTCAACCTGGAAGTCTGGCTGGTTCGAATCGTGACTCTGTCGGCCATTTTGCTGACCGGCGTCTTTAGCCTGCCGCTGCTGTTGTACATCATCGCCTGGGTCCTGCTGGACAAGGGGGTAACTCCCGTCAGCACTCACCACAATGAGCTGAAAACCAAGGTCTGGCAGGCCGGAGATTCGCCGAAGAAGGCGATGAACGAAGTCAGTACCCGGTTTCGAAATCTGGAACTGCGCCTCAGGCGGTTGGAAAAACACGTCACCTCGGATGCCTTCCACCTGAAACGAGAAATCAATAACCTCTGATGACACCCGGTCCGATTGCCCAGCAGTCGGACCGTTGCCGTTCTGACTGGTGTCGGTTCGGCCCCTGCCGACCAAGCCATGGATCACGATACACGCCTATGAATCCTTTAAAACATCGGGTTAAACAGCTAGGTAATCAACTGGAGGAGATCGCTCAGCGCGGACTGGATCGCCACGTCCGTCTCGGGGTGACCGGCATCTCCGGTGCCGGGAAAACCGCGTTCATCACCTCGCTGGTGAATCAGTTGCTGCATGGCGAGTCCCATCTGCTGCCGGCCTGGCAGGTGATGGAGCAGCAGCGGTTCCTCGGTGCCCGCATTGCCCGCCAGCCCGATCTGACCCTGCAGCCGTTTGATTACACCGGCGCCCTAGACTGCCTGAAGCAAGCGCCGCCGATATGGCCGCCCTCAACCCGCACCATCAGTGAGATTCGACTGGCGCTTCGGTACCTGCCGGAAAAGGGGCTGGCGGGGCAGATCGGTCGGCCGGTGACCCTGTATCTGGACATCATCGATTACCCGGGCGAGTGGCTGCTGGATCTGCCGTTGCTGCAGCAAACCTTTGACCAATGGAGCGACGACATCTGGCAACAGTTACAGCGACCGGCCTGGCAAAGTCAAACCCAGTCCTGGTGTGCCCGGGTTGCGGCGCTCAGCAGTGACGAAACCGACACCGTGATTGCCGAGGTTGCCCGGGACTACGCCACCCTGCTGCAGACCCTCAAGCGCGAGTGTGGCGCCAGCCTGCTGCAGCCGGGCCGGGCGTTGCTGCCCGGCGAGCTGGCAGGCGCTCCGGTACTGGAGTGGTTTCCGTTACCCCCAGCCATGCGCGCGGCGCTGGCCGAGGACAGCCCGCTGAAACAGCGCCTGACCGAACGGTACAGCGCCTATTGCGAGCAGGTGGTGAAGCCGTTTTTCCGCCACTATTTCGCCCGATTGGATCGCCAGGTGGTGTTGGTGGATTGTCTGACCGCACTGAACCAGGGACGGGATCAGGTCGAGCAGTTGTCGCATACCCTGCAAGCCCTCAGTCACAGCTTTCATTACGGCCCGGGAAGTACCCTGGGGCGGTTGTTCCGCCCCAAGATCGATCGGGTGCTGTTTGCGGCAACCAAGGCGGATCATGTCACCGTGGATCAGCACCACAACCTGCTGCAGTTAATGCACAACCTGATGAAGGGCAGCCGCCGCCAGCCGCGCTATTTTGGCACTCAGATGGAAACTCTGGTACTCAGTGCCATCAATGCCACCCGCCAGGGCCAGGTGGAGCGCGATGGCATTACCAAAGCGGTGATCTCCGGTCGTGCCCTGGATGGCGAGTCTTGTGTGCGCTTTCCCGGAGAGGTGCCCACCCGTTTGCCAGAGCGAGAGTTCTGGCAGCAGCAGGGATTTCGTTTTCGCCCCTTCTCGCCCCCGGTCTTTGAGGCGGCCAGCGCCTTGCCGCACATGAGGCTGGACTATGCGCTGCAGTTTTTATTAGGAGACAAGATGCAATGAAACCGATTCAGGAATCCCAGGAGTTTGATGCGGTAGAGCCGCTGCAGGCTTTGCCTGAAGAGGCCGAGGAGTCGCTGGATTCGGCCCTGCTGTCCACCGAGCCACCCAGGCCCGCCCGAGTGGGGGTGTGGACTAAGGTATGGCTGGGCGCCGGTTTGGCTCTGGTGCTGGCCGAAGCCGGCCTGACCCTGCAGGCGTCCTGGCAGACCAGCCCGTGGTTGTTTGCCCTGTACGCGCTGTTCTTCTCACTGGCCCTGGCTGGGTTGGTGCGTCTGACGGTCAAAGAGTGGGTTCGGCTCAGACAGCTGCGGGGGCGTGCCAACCTTCAGGAGCAGCTGCAGCCGCTGCTAAGCAGTCAGCAGATGGGCGCCGCGGCGCCGTTGCTGGATCAGCTTCGCCTGGCCCTGCCGTCGCAGTGTGACGACAACTGGCGCCAGTGGCAGAGTCGGGTGCAGGATCATCACAGTGACGCCGAATTGCTGGCGTTGGCAGAGTCGACGGTGGTGGCGCCGCTGGATAAACAAGCGGAGGCGATCATCTATCGCTACTCGGCGCAGGCGGCGGTCATGCTGGCGGCCAGCCCACTGGCGGTGCTGGACATGGCGCTGATGCTGTGGCGCAACCAGCGCATGCTGGACGAATTGGCCAAACTCTATGGTGTGGAACCCGGGTACCTGGGGCGGGTGTCTCTGGTGCGGCAGATGCTGCATAACCTGATTTACGCCGGCGGCAGCGAGCTGATGGTGGATCTCGGTGGCCAGATGTTGTCGGCGGAACTGACCGGCAAGTTGTCTGCCCGACTGGCTCAAGGAATGGGCGCCGGCCTGTTGACCGCCCGACTGGGTTACCAGGCACAGAAGCTGTGTCGGCCCCTGCCGTTGACCGAAGCCAGGCCGAGGCTGCTGACCCTGCAGGGCAAGCTGCTGTCCGAGCTGACCTCACTGTCGGCCAAGGCGTTGAGGCAGGCTCGCGAACGTCAGTCATGTAACAAATAATTTACAACCCTGGTGGGGGGTTTTTAGGCGAAAAGGTGTTGCCGGCGGGTGGCTGGATTATGTTAGGGAGAGAAACCTGCACCCACCACAATAACGTCTACAGGGTGCATTACGGGGAGTTAAGCAACATGGCTTCAAAGATGCATCCGGAGACGGCGGTGATCCATGCCGGCCATCTTCAGGAACCTCAAGGGGCGCTGGTGTCACCTCTGTACCAGTCGGCCACCTTCGTTTTCGATCGAGTCGAAACCGGTTCTGCCCGCTTTGCCGGCGAGCAGGCGGGTCCGATCTATACCCGTCTGGGCAACCCGACAGTGGCCGAGTTCGAGCGGCGCATGGCCGAACTGGAAGGCTATGACGGTGCCGTGGCCTTTGCCAGCGGCATGGCGGCGGTGTCGGCGGTGTTGCTGGGCTTGCTGGATCAGGGCGACCATCTGATCTGCAACACCTGCCTCTATGGCTGCACCCATTCACTGGTCAGTGAGCAGTTGCCGCGCTTTGGCATCGAGGTTACCGCGGTGGACTTTGCCGATATCGAGGCCATTCGTGCCGCCATTCGGCCCAACACCCGCATGCTGTTGCTGGAGACACCGGTGAACCCTCACCTGGCGGTGTACGATCTGGCGGCGGTGGCCTCGTTGGCCCGGGCGCACCAGCTGATCTCGGTGGTGGACAACACCTTTATGACGCCGCTGTTGCAGCAGCCCAAGACCCAGGGCATCGACATCGTTTTGCACAGCGCCACCAAGTACCTCAATGGCCACGGCGATGTGATTGCCGGGGTGGTGTGCGCCGATCAGGTGCACCTGGAGTTGCTTCGCAGTCGCAGCCTTAAGGACATTGGCGGGGTGCTGTCGCCCCACGATGCCTGGTTGATTCTTCGCGGCATGAAGACCCTGGCTCTGCGCATGGAGCGCCACAGCGTCAGCGCCCAGGTGGTGGCAGAGTTTCTGCAGCGCCACCCCGCCGTCACCCGAGTCTACTATCCCGGGCTGGATGGTCATCCCGGCAAGGCCTTGATTGGCACTCAGATGCGGGCAGGTGGCGGTGTCCTGGCGTTGGAGCTGAAGGCCGATTTTGAGCAGGCGGTGGCCTTCGTTAATCGACTGTCTTTGTTCAAGATCGCGGTCAGCCTCGGGGATGCCGAATCTTTGGTGCAGCATCCGGCTTCCATGACCCATGCCACCTACGACAGCGATGATCGCGCCAGGGCTGGCATCGCCGACACGCTGATTCGACTCTCCATCGGCCTGGAGCACTGCGATGATCTGCTGGCGGATCTGACCCAGGGGTTGGCGCCGCTCACGGCCGGTTTGGCCCAGGAGGTGTCATGAAGGGATCCAGCTACAGCGCCCGTCAACCGGACGCACAGGGAGTCATTCATTACCCTGAAGAAGAGCATCGAATCTGGAGCGAGCTGATTGAACGCCAGCTCGGCTGCATCGAAGGCCGCGCCTGCCCGGAATACCTGTTGGGGCTGGAGCAATTGTCGTTGCCCCTGAACCGCATTCCTCAGTTGGCCGAAGTGGACCAGGTGTTGCAACGGGCCACGGGCTGGCAAACCGCACAGGTGCCGGCGCTGATCTCATTTCAGCACTTCTTTGAGCTGTTGGCGCAAAAGCGCTTTCCCGTTGCGACCTTCATTCGCAGCCGGGCCGAGTTCGATTATCTCCAGGAGCCGGACATCTTCCACGAGATTTTTGGTCACTGTCCGCTGCTGACCAACCCGGCTTTCGCTCATTTTACCCATACCTATGGCAAGCTGGGGCTGGCGGCAACGCCTCAGCAACGGGTGTACCTGGCCCGACTGTATTGGTTTACCGTCGAGTTTGGATTGGTCAACACCGATGACGGGTTGCGCATCTATGGCGGTGGCATCCTGTCGTCGCCCGGTGAGACTCATTACGCCCTGTCGGACAAGCCTGAGCGCCAGCCCATGTCCGTTATCGATGCCCTGCGCACGCCGTACCGCATCGACATCATGCAGCCCTTGTACTATGTCCTCGATGACATAGATGCCCTGTTCGACATCGCCAATCTGGATGTGATGGCCCTGGTGGCCCAGGCGCAGGAGCTGGGGCTTCATCCTGCTAAATTTCCGCCAAAACAACAAGCTGTGTAAAAAGGAACCGACACAATGTCTGAATTATCTCAAATGAAATGCGAAGCCTGCCAGGCCGGTGCTCCCCAGGTCAGCGACCAGGAACTGGGAGCGTTGCTGTCGCAAATCCCCGATTGGCATACCGAAGTGCGTGATGGCGTCATGCAACTGGAGCGGGTGTACACCTTTAAGAACTTCAAACTGGCCTGGGCCTTTGCCAATAAGGTGGCGGAGCTGGCCGAAGCGGAGTTTCATCATCCCGGCATTCTGCTGGAGTGGGGCAAGGTCACCGTCACCTGGTGGACCCATGCCATCTCCGGATTGCATCGCAACGATTTCATCATGGCGGCCAAGACCGACCAGCAACTGGACTAGCGCCCTGGCGCCTATGCCCAACACACCGAGTTCAACAGCGCCGCCTAAAGCGGCGCTTTTTTGTGCACCAAATTTGTAAACAAATACTGACACCGTGGTCTCCCGAGACGGTACAGGGTATGATGTGTCCATTAGTGAACAGTAAGTTAGGAACCTTTTTATGCGCTTGGAAGTCAGTTGTGACGACCGCATTGGATTGGCCCGGGAGATACTGGAAGTGCTGGAGCAGCACCAGATCAACGTCAATGCCATCGATGCGGAAAGTCAGGGCTACATCTACCTGCAGTTACCGGAATTGAGCTTTGACGAGCTCAGTGTGTTGCTGCCCATTCTGCGTAAAATTGAAGCCGTAAAGGATGTACGCACCGTTCCCTTTATGCCTTCTGAGCGAGAGCACTATGCTCTGGAGACTCTGTTGAGCACCTTGCCGGATGCGGTGTTGTCCATCGACACCCGCCTTAAGGTGACCATGGCCAATGACTCTGCGGTGGCAGTCCTGGGGACGCCGCGGGACGAAGTACTGAATCAGCCACTGAGTAACTGGGTACAGGGCTTTGGCTTTCAGCGCTGGCTGCAGAGCGACGAAGTCTTGCCTCAGGCGATTCGAGTGCAGGTACAAGGCAGCGACTACCTGGCGGAGATGTTCCCCATCCACCTGCCGGAGGGCAATCGTGAAGAGACCTCGCTGGCCGGGGCGGTGGTGGTGCTTAAATCTCCGTCCCGCGTCGGCAAGCAGTTTAATGCCTTGCGCAACCAACTGACCGGCTTTGATACCGTTCTGGCCCAGAGCGACAAGATGAAGGCAGTGCTGGAGCAGGCTAGGCGCATGGCGCAGTTGGAAGCGCCATTGCTGATCAGCGGCGAAACCGGCACCGGTAAGGAGTTGATGGCCAGGGCGTGCCACGACGCCAGCCTGCGCGCCGAGAAATCCTTTGTGGTGATCAACTGCGCCTCTTTGCCCGATGCCGTGGCCGAGAGTGAGCTGTTCGGGTTTGCGTCGGCGCCGGGACAGCCGGTGAAAAAGGGGGTCATCGAGCAAGCGGATGGCGGCACCATTTTTCTCGATGAGGTGGCCGACATGTCGGCCCAGTTGCAGGTAAAACTGCTGCGCTTTATTCAGGATGGCTGTTTTCGCCGGGTGGGGGATGACGAAGAGATTGCCGTTGACGTTCGCATCATCTGTGCCAGTCAGCGGGATCTGTCCGACCTGTGTCAGCAGGGCCAGTTCCGCGAAGATCTCTATTATCGCATCAATGTCCTCAACCTGATGCTGCCGCCGCTGCGGGAGCGCCCCAGTGACATCGTGCCGCTGGCAGAGCTGTTTTTGGAGCACTACAGCCAGCAACTGGCCAGCCCGGCCCGTCAGCTCTCTGGAGAGTGTCGCGACTACATTCGCAACTACGCCTGGCCTGGCAACGTGCGCCAGCTGAAGAACGCCATTTTTCGGGCGGTGTCCATGGCCGAGGGCATGGGAGAACTGCAGCCGGAGGACCTGAGACTGCCCGCCTGGACCGAGGGCTTTGGCTACTTCGATCAAGAGTTTGAGGGGTCATTGGAGCAGGCGGTAAAACAGTTCGAATCCAGCCTGTTGCGCCGGCTTTACCCCGCTTACCCCAGTACTCGTCAGTTGGCAAAAAAGCTGGGCGTGTCTCACACCGCCATTGCCAATAAACTCCGCGAATACGGTATCGGAAAAAAGCGTAAGTAATTGACAGTAAATGTAAATGTCACCCCTGTAAAGCAGGGGTGACATCTCCTGCCTGCTTTAACCGTTCTGTGACCCCTGTCACGAAGCTCAATCTTTGTTAGCGTTTGGTTAACCGTTTCCGGTGTGCCACAGGCCATCGGCAGCCCCTGCATCGGCTCAGAAAAGAGAAGGCCGAGCAGCCACAGCGCAATCAACAAGGGAGAAGACCATGGCGATAACGGATTACAATCCACTGGGAACCGATGGGTTTGAGTTTGTGGAGTACACCGCCCCCGATGCCGAGGGGGTTGATAAGCTGAAGCAACTGTTCGGTTTACTGGGATTTACCGAGATTGCCAAGCATCGCAGTAAGCAGGCATGGCTGTATCGCCAGGGCGACATCAACTTCATCATTAACGCTCAGCCTCACTCTCAGGCCGCCGAATTTGCGGCGTTACATGGCCCGTCGGTGTGTGGCATGGCGTGGCGAGTGGCCGATTCCGCCAAGGCGCTGGCTCATGCCCTGGAGAATGGTGCCAGGTTGTTTGAAGGCAACATCGGCCCCATGGAGCTGAACATTCCGGCGGTCGAGGGCATCGGCGAGTCGACGCTGTATTTTGTCGACCGCTACGGCAGCAACAGCATCTACGATGTGGACTTCCAGTTCTACGATCAATGGCAACAGGCGTTGGCAAGCAACGATAAGGGACTGGTAGAGATCGATCACCTGACCCACAACGTGTTCCAGGGCAACATGAATAAATGGGCCGGCTTCTACGAGCGCATTGGCAATTTCCGCGAGATCCGCTATTTCGATATCGAGGGCAAGCTGACCGGCTTAGTCAGCCGGGCCATGACCGGTCCTTGCGGTAAGATTCGCATCCCCATCAACGAGTCTTCCGACGACAAGTCGCAGATTGAAGAGTACCTCAGAGAGTACAAGGGCGAGGGCATTCAGCACATCGCCCTCACCACCGAAGACATCTATCAGACCGTGGCCGACCTGCGTGCCGGTGGCATGGAGTTCATGCCAACCCCGGATACCTACTACGAGAAGATTGATCAGCGGGTCGAGGGCCATCAGGAGGACAAAGAGCGCTTGCGGGAGTTGCGTATACTCATCGATGGCGCGCCGATGAAAGATGGCATTCTGCTGCAGATCTTTACACAGACCGTGATTGGGCCGGTGTTCTTCGAGATCATTCAGCGCAAAGGCAACGAAGGGTTCGGTGAAGGTAACTTCAAGGCTCTGTTTGAGTCCATCGAGGAAGATCAGATTCGCCGTGGCGTGATCTGAGCGGCGGGGCTCGTTCGAGCCCCGATTTCCACAAACCTTGGGGGGCGCTATGCGTAAATGGATCCAATTTCCACACAAAGAGGGCACGGTCTCCCGCCAGGCCCACGCTGACCTGCCGGAACAGGCGATTTATGAGCGGGAAGCCGGCCGGGCCGGTTTCTTCGGCCCGGCGGCACATTTCCATCACCGTCACCCGCCCACAGGCTGGAGTGATTGGCAGGGGCCACTGAGGCCAAGAGCGCTGGATCTCAATCGCCAGCAGCAACGCCATTCGGTCCCCTGGCAGGTGCCGGCATTTCTGCATAACAGCCATTGCCAGATGCGGCTGTGGCACCTCGATCGCAGCATGACCGAGCTGATGCGCAATGCCGATGGTGACGAGTTGCTGTTTATCCACGCCGGCCGCGCTGAACTCTATTGCGACTATGGTCATCTGACACTGGAAACCGGTGATTACCTGATGCTGCCGCGCTCGACCATGTGGCGACTGGAGGTCTTGGAGCCGCTGCAGATCCTGATGATTGAGGCCAGTGGCGACAGCTTTCAACTGCCCGATAAAGGCATCGTTGGTCCCCACGCCATCTTTGACCCGGCCATGCTGGACATGCCCCGCATCAATGAGGCATTTCTGGCTCAGCAGGATGAACAGCCCTGGACGGTTAAAGTTAAGCGTCTCGATGCGCTGTCCGAAGTTCGTTACCCGTTCAATCCCCTTGATGCCATTGGTTGGCACGGTGATTTGGCTCCGGTGCGCATCAACTGGCGCGACATTCGTCCGTTGATGAGCCATCGCTATCATCTGCCGCCGTCGGCTCACACCACCTTTGTGGCCAGTCGCTTCGTGGTCTGCACCTTCGTGCCGCGCCCCATCGAGAGTGATCCAGGAGCCTTGAAGGTGCCGTTTTACCACAACAACGACGATTACGATGAGGTGTTGTTTTACCATGCCGGCGACTTTTTCAGTCGCGATAACATCGAAGCGGGCATGGTGACTTTCCACCCTTGTGGTTTTACCCATGGGCCCCACCCCAAAGCATTTGCCGCCGGCCTGGCTCACAAGAAGACCTTCACCGATGAAGTGGCGGTGATGATCGATACACGGGATCCGCTGCAGTTGTCCGAGGCCGCCCAGGCCCTGGAAAACCCGGATTACGCCAGCAGTTGGCAAGTAAAAGAATAAGGAAATCCATATGAAATTAGCCACCTTGAACCGTGGCGGCCGCGATGGCGAGCTGCTGTTGGTCAGTCGGGATCTTCGTCAAGCCGTCCTTGCGACAGACATCGCCCCGACCCTGCAACAGGCATTGGATCAGTGGCAGCAGTTGGCGCCCCGGCTTGAGGAGCGTTACCAGCAGTTGAACGAGGGCGAGCTCAGTGACGCCTTTGATTTCGATCAGACTCAGTGCCATTCACCGCTGCCCAGAGCCTATCAGTGGGCCGATGGCAGCGCTTACGTCAACCATGTCGAACTGGTGCGTAAAGCTCGCGGTGCCGACATGCCGGAGAGTTTCTGGACCGATCCGTTGATCTACCAGGGGGGATCGGACACCTTCCTGGCCCCCTACGAGGCGATTCGCATGCCCACTACCGACTGGGGGGTGGACTTCGAGTCCGAGATAGCAGTGATCACCGACGATGTGCCCATGGGCGTCGATACTGCGGCGGCCGCGGACCACATCAAGTTGCTGATGCTGGTCAACGATGTGTCCCTGCGCAACCTGATTCCCGCTGAACTGGCCAAGGGCTTTGGGTTTTATCAGTCGAAGCCGTCCAGCGCCTTCTCTCCGGTGGCGGTTACCCCTGATGAGCTGGGGGAGCAGTGGTACGACGGCAAGGTTCACCTGCCCTTGGTCACCCACCTCAATGGCGACTGCTTTGGCCGCCCCGATGCCGGTGTCGACATGACCTTTGATTTTCCGACTCTGGTTGCTCACGCCGCCAAGAGCCGACCCTTGGGCAGCGGTTGCATCATCGGTTCGGGCACCGTCTCCAACTACGACCGCAGTGCTGGCTCCTCCTGCCTGGCTGAGAAACGGATGCTGGAGATCATCGAACAGGGCAAGCCGGTGACGCCGTTTATGCAATTTGGCGATGTCGTTAGAATTGAGATGTTTGATTTAAGGCAAGATTCCATTTTTGGTGCTATAGAACAGAGACTGATTGAGTCTTAAGGGGTCATCATTGCCGATGCTCAAATTGTACGGATACTGGCGCTCGAGTGCCGCCTATCGGGTAAGGATAGCGTGCGCACTCAAAGGGCTAGAGTATGAAAACATCTCGGTAAACCTGATTAAAAACGGCGGAGAGCAGCACCTGCCGGCGTATGGGGTATTGAACCCCAACCATTTGGTGCCCACCTTGCAGGATGGCGATCTGATTCTGAATCAGTCTCTGGCGATCATTGAGTATCTGGATGAGGCCTATCCGGAGAGGCCGTTGTTACCGGATGAACCCACGGCTCGAGCCAAGGTTCGGGCGATGGCACAAAACATCGCCATCGATTGCCACCCGCTGAATAACTTGCGAGTGTTAAAGTATCTGGCGGTGGAGTTGGGGGTGGATGACGCTCAGAAGGCGAGGTGGTATCGGCACTGGGTCAAAACCGCGTTTGCCGGTTTTGAGTTGCAACTGGAGCAGACCTCCGGGTTGTTTTGCGTCGGTGATGAGGTCTCTATGGCCGACGTCTGCCTGGTCCCACAGGTCTACAATGCCGAGCGTTTCAATGTGCCCATGCAGGAATACCCCTTGCTCAATGGCATTGTTCGCCGTTGTCGCCAGATGACATCGTTTGCCGAAGCAGCACCGGAAAATCAGCCAGATGCGGTCGTCTGACCGCATCCGGAGCCCGAATTACAGCGATTTCTCGGTGTCTCGTTGCTCAAGCAGGAAGTCCAGGAAGGTACGGTCGGCCTGAGTCAGTGCCCGGCCTCGTTTCCAGGCCACATGCAGATCCATAAATAATGGTTCTTCAAAGGAGATGGCCTTAATCTGCGGATCATTCTCCACCACCATTTTCAGCACCGTGGTGATCGCAAAGCCCTGACGAACAATGGAGCGAATCAGCTCAATCAGGTTGGTCTCAAACGCCAGTTGAGGTTCCAGGTTATGGGCCTTCGCCAGTTGGTCCATGCGCTCTCGGTGATAATAACCGCGCTTAAACATTACCAACTCATGTTCCATGAAGTCTTCAAAATTCACCGACTCCAACTCCGCCAGTGGGTGGTCGAGGCTGCAGGCTACGATCATCTCTTCTTTGGTGAGTGGAATGGTTTCCAACGTGGTTTGAGCGTCTCCGTCAATAACGATACCGATGTCGATCTCGTCCCGCTCGATCATCGATTGAATCTCCCGGGTACCGGCTTCAATCAGCGACAGTTTCAGTTCCGGGTAGCGATGATGGAAGGCCATCAGCAGGGCAGGGAAGTAGTAGGAACCGATCATCCCTGGCAGAGCGATGCGCACCTCACCCCGACCCAGTTGTTGCAGCCGGGTCATGGCCGATTCTGCCAGCTCAACCCGGGACAGAATCTCCTTGGCGTGGGGCAGCAACTCCTGTCCCTCGGCAGTGAGTTGAACCCGCTTGTCCTGGCGATGCAATAGCACCAGTCCCAGCTCGGTCTCCAGTTTTTTGATGGCCGTGCTGACAGCCGGCTGAGCGACACCCAGAATACGGGCAGCCCGGGTAAAACTGCTCTGCTCGGCGACGGTAACGAAATTGCGTAGTTGACGGAGGTCCATAACGAATTCTTGTTATTTTGAAGAATTAATATCAATGTTTTATTACTATGCCAAACAAATGCGCTCACGCCTATAGAATTCTGACTCTAACTTGAAAGGGGTAGACCAATGACACGTTCATGGAGTGATCTGGAGCAACATTTTTCAGGAATATCCCACTTAGAGCACGCTATGGCGTTAATGGAATGGGATCAAGCCACCCTGCTCAGTGACCGTGGCCAGGGGGCCAGAGCCGAGGCCATGGCCGAGTTGCAACTGGTGATCAACCGGAGGCTGCGCGATCCTGGCCTGCCCGATACTCTGTCTCAACTGGGTCAGTTGCCGTTGTCGGTCAGCCAGCGGCGGATGCTGGAGTTGATGGCGCGCCGGGTTCGGGATGCGACCCTGCTGGACGACGAGTTTGTGCGCCGCAGGGTGACACTGTCCGTGGCCTGTGAAAACCGCTGGCGCCAGGCCAGAAAAGAGGATGACTTTTCTCTGTTCAAAACGGCATTTGAGCCAGTATTGGCGTTATTGAAGGAGGAGGCGGAGATCCGCCGCCCGTCAGCGCAGGTGCCTTTGTATCAGGGGTTGCTGAACAAATTTGAGCCGGACATCAGCCTGACGCAACTTAACCAGCTGTTTGCGCCTCTGAAAGCTCGCCTTCCGGGTCTGATTGTTGAAGCGTCTGAGCGCAGCCGTGTCCGAAGTGTGGTGCCTTTGCCTGAGGTCGAAGTGAATCAGCAGCGACAGGCTCTGGAGGCATTATTACCACACCTGGGCTTCGATCTTGACGGCGGTCGCCTCGATACCAGTACCCACCCCTTTAGTGCCGGAGTGCCGTCAGATGTGCGCATTACTACCCGTTACGATCATCGCCAGCCATTGTCTGCCGTTTATTCCATGATCCATGAGGCAGGCCACGGCTGTTTCGAGCAGGGCATTGCTGCACGCTGGCACCATACCCCGATGGCTCGGGTGCAATCCGCGGCTTTGCACGAAGCCCAGGCGTTGTCGTTTGAGATGCAATTGGCCAGAGAGCCGGATTTCATTCAGTGGCTGTCGGAGTTCCTGCAGCGTCACTGGGGAGCCCACCCTGGCTTGGAGGCCGACAATTTAGGCGCTCATATTGGTCGGGTTCAGCCAAGTTTGATTCGGGTTGAGGCCGATGAGGTCACCTACCCGGCCCACATCTTGTTGCGATTGGAGTTGGAGCAGGCGTTGCTCAGTGGCGATCTGCCCCTGTCTGATCTGCCCGGTGCCTGGCGTCATGGAATGCAGACCCTGCTGGGGGTAAGCCCAGACAACAATCGAGACGGCTGCCTGCAAGACATTCACTGGTGCTTCGGTGAATTCGGATATTTCCCCAGTTATGCCCTCGGGGCGATGGCGGCGGCGCAGGTGTTTGCCGGATTACGACAGTCCCCGCAGTGGCGTCGCGAGCCAGCGGCTCGTGGTCAGTGGGTACGGCAGCAGTTGCAGGCTGGAATTTGGCAACATGGCGGTGGCGCCGACCTGAACCAGTCTTGCCTCAACATGACCGGTCAGCCCTTGTCTGCCGAGGCGTTGCTCAATCATCTGTCGGCTCGCTACCTGGCTTAGGCATTGGTGTGGGCCCGTTCGGCCTCCAAAGAAGCAGAGCGAGCCAGGCGCCAGAACAGCAGTGAGGCGAAAACGGCCAGTAGCGCACTGGCCATTAACACCAGTCGAGTATCCACCAGTGCCAGGGCGGCACCGACGATGGCGATAATCACGTTGCCCAGACAAAATACCGTCGTCAGCAGTCCCATTAGTTGCCCCTGGCCCTGGCTGTCCTGAGCGTGTTCCGAAAGGTAGCTCGGCATCATAGCGTTAAACAGCGCAATGCCTATGCCGGCGGCAATAAAGCTGGCCAGGTAATCGCCACCGCCATAAGGAAAGCTGGCGATCGCTATCGCGTACACCAAAATTCCTGCAAGTCCGGCGTTAACCAGCCCCAGCCAGCGTTTTACCTTCATGGTTGCCATAACGGCCGTGGCGATCATGGCTGAGGTGAGTAATACCGTGGCCCAGGCGATCTGCTCGCTGTTGAAGTCTCGGAACTCCACCAGCCAGACCGGATAAAATTCGTAGAAGCCATTCAGTGCCAGCATCAGCATCAGGTAACACACAAAAAAGTCTCGGTACTGGGGGTGTTTCAGCAGGCTCAGGCTGGAGCCCTGTCGCTGAGGTCGGGTTTGGGCATCTTTGGGCAGAGCCAGCAAGATCAGCCCGGTGGCTGCCGCACAGGCCGCTGCCGCCACCCAGAATGCCAGGCTGGCGCCCAGCGGCAGCAAAAAGCCGCCAACCACCGGGCCGATGAGGTATCCGGCATACCCCATAGCGCTAAGGTAGGAAAAGGCTCGGGTTCGGTCGATTTTAGGGTGCAGGTCGGCGGCAATGGCTCGGGCGATGCTCAGGTTTCCCTCAAACAAGCCGGTTAATAGCCGACTGGCAGTGAACAGCAGAAAACTGCCCTGTTGAATGGCGATGGCGGTCAGCCCATAGCTCAGTGTTGCTCCGAGCATGGTCCAGGTGAGTACGCGTTTTCGACCGAGTCGATCGGACCAGGCACCCAGATAGTTGCTGCCAATCAAAATGCCGATGGGATAGATGGCCAGCACCGCACCTAACAGCAGCTTTTCCGGAATACCGGCAAACTGACTGATCGGGTGTTGAAGATCCAGAAACAGCGGCGCCAGGATAGGGTAGGGCATGGCAATGCCGCACACGCTGATGAGGGTGATCAACAGAGTTACGCCAAAGGTGTAGTAGGGGCGGCTGTCCATCGCTTCGTCTTTTATAAAGTTTTATGTTTATATATTGAGCTGAAACAAGGCAAATGTAAAGCGCCCTCTGCAACGCCCCTGAAGGGGTCACCATCAAGCAGCGTGGTATGACCTATTCGTCGCCAAAAATTCTGACTATGGTGTCCGAGGGGATAAGATCCAGGTGTCCGCCTTCATCAAAGCACCAACCTTTGATGTATCCCATCGATTTCATTCGTTCAAAGTTATCGATAATGGCGGCGGCCTCGGCATCGGCAGCGTCGGCATCGACGCCCTGCACATGCCTTAGGTACTCGGCAATGCTACTTTGGGATGCGGACTGAGAGATACTGCTCATGATTCATCTCCGGGTGAGGTTAATTTAAACCTAGTACGAAAGTGAAGCGTGGGCCGATGATTTTTCGCTTTATTGTAAGGTGGAAAGGAGCACAAAAGGCGATGAGGCCCTTGCCAATGCCAATATTCAGGCACAAAAAAAGCGAGTCAGTTGACTCGCTTTTTTGATAACGGTGGTGGGCGATACTGGGCTTGAACCAGTGACCCCCTGCTTGTAAGGCAGGTGCTCTCCCAACTGAGCTAATCGCCCACAGCAAACTGTGGTGACAAATGGTGTTAAACCACTCATCGAAGTAAGTGGTGGGCGATACTGGGCTTGAACCAGTGACCCCCTGCTTGTAAGGCAGGTGCTCTCCCAACTGAGCTAATCGCCCACAGCAAACTGTGGTGACAAATGGCGTTAAACCACTCATCGAAGTAAGTGGTGGGCGATACTGGGCTTGAACCAGTGACCCCCTGCTTGTAAGGCAGGTGCTCTCCCAACTGAGCTAATCGCCCACAGCAAACTGTGGTGACAAATGGTGTTAAACCACTCATCGAAGTAAGTGGTGGGCGATACTGGGCTTGAACCAGTGACCCCCTGCTTGTAAGGCAGGTGCTCTCCCAACTGAGCTAATCGCCCACAGCAAACTGTGGTAACAAATGGCGTTAAACCACTCATCGAAGTAAGTGGTGGGCGATACTGGGCTTGAACCAGTGACCCCCTGCTTGTAAGGCAGGTGCTCTCCCAACTGAGCTAATCGCCCACAGCAAACTGTGGTGACAAATGGCGTTAAGCCACTCATCGAAATAAGTGGTGGGCGATACTGGGCTTGAACCAGTGACCCCCTGCTTGTAAGGCAGGTGCTCTCCCAACTGAGCTAATCGCCCACAGTAATCTGTGGCTTGCCAACAAATTGTCGTGCTGAAGAAGTGGTGGGCGATACTGGGCTTGAACCAGTGACCCCCTGCTTGTAAGGCAGGTGCTCTCCCAACTGAGCTAATCGCCCTCAGCAACGGAGGCGTATTATAGGGGGCAGTGTTTTAGTGTCAATAAATTTCTCCCCGAAACACGCCGCCTGACGGCAATTTGAACGCAACGAACATTAACGATGCAAGTTGCGCTTTTGGTTGTTGCTTTTATGACCGTGTCGGCGGTCTCACCCTGCAAATCACGTTGGTTTCTTGCGGGCAGGTGGGCGCTTGAGCCCGGCCTCGACCGCCTCTTACACACACAGGGTAAATCATATTTGGGGGAAGCGCTGACGGGCTGCTAGAATAACGCGATTTTCTATCTGCCTTTCTGTGGCAGAAATCAGTATTCGACAGAATCAGAGAAGGTTATGACTGTTAAAACTCGCTTTGCTCCCAGCCCAACCGGTTATCTTCACGTCGGTGGTGCCCGAACTGCTCTCTATTCTTGGTTGTACGCTCGCAACCAGGGTGGCCAATTTGTGTTACGCATTGAAGACACCGATCTTGAGCGTTCAACCCAGGAAGCCATCGATGCCATTATGGAAGGAATGGAGTGGCTGGGACTGAACTGGGAAGAAGGGCCTTACTATCAGACCAAACGATTCGACCGTTACAATCAATTGATTGACCAGTTGCTGTCCGAAGGCAAAGCGTATAAATGTTATTGTCCTCGTGAGCGTTTGGATGAGTTGCGTGAAACTCAAATGGCCAATGGTGAGAAGCCGCGTTACGACGGTTTGTGCCGTGATGGTGATGACAAGGACCTTCCTTATGTGATTCGCTTCCGTAACCCTCAGGAAGGGACAGTTGTCTTTGACGATCACGTTCGCGGCCGTATCGAAGTGGCGAATACTGAATTGGATGATCTGATCATTCGTCGTACTGATGGCTCGCCAACCTACAACTTCTGTGTGGTAGTAGACGACTGGGACATGGGAATTACTCAGGTTGTTCGTGGTGAAGACCACATCAACAATACACCGCGACAAATCAATATCTACAAGGCATTGGGGGCTCCGGTTCCTGAGTTTGCCCATGTATCGATGATTTTGGGTGATGATGGAGCCAAGTTATCCAAGCGTCATGGCGCGGTCAGTGTGATGCAATACCGTGATGACGGTTATCTGCCGGAGGCGTTGCTGAACTATTTGGTGCGGCTGGGCTGGTCTAACGGTGATCAGGAGATCTTCTCTCGTCAGGAGATGATTGAGTTGTTCAGCCTGGAGGCCATCAACAAATCCGCCTCAGCATTTAATACCGATAAACTGCTTTGGTTGAACCAGCATTATATGAAGAGCATGGATCCACACTATGTAGCAGAGCAGCTCCGCTGGCACATGCAGGATCAGAACATCAATACTGAAAATGGCCCACAGCTGTCTCAGTTGGTGACCGTAATGGCGGAAAGGTGTCAGACTCTGAAGGAGATGGCCGCAGCCAGCCGCTATTTCTATGAAGATTTCGACGACTTTGATCCTGCCGCCGCCAAGAAACACCTGCGTCCTGTTGCTGAGCAGCCGTTGTTGCATGTAAAAGCCAAGCTGGAAGCCTTGCAGGACTGGACGGTAGAAAACCTGCATCAGGTTATCCAGGATACTGCGGCTGAATTGGAAGTAGGCATGGGCAAAGTGGGTATGCCGTTGCGCGTTGCCGTGACCGGTGCAGGCCAGTCCCCAGGCCTTGATCAAACCCTGTTGTTTATTGGTCGCACAAGGGCTGTAGCCAGAATCAACAAGGCGGTGGAATTTATAGCAAACAGAGCTAATTCCTGAAAAACCGGTTGACACATTTTGGGGGCATCCATACAATGCGCCACGCACTCAGGGAATGCTTCCCAAAAAGTGTCTAAGGCTTGGGGCTATAGCTCAGCTGGGAGAGCGCTTGCATGGCATGCAAGAGGTCCACGGTTCGATCCCGTGTAGCTCCACCAAGTTTATAAAGGTCGCATCCGATGCGGCCTTTTGTTTCGAAAGTGATTTCGGAACCAATGTCCAGGGTCCCCTTCGTCTAGAGGCCTAGGACACCGCCCTTTCACGGCGGTAACAGGGGTTCAAATCCCCTAGGGGACGCCACTTGTTTTTGTTATGGTCCGCAGTGAGGCCGGTGTGACACCGCACTCTCTATGCACGACGGTAACAAGGCACAATCCCGAAAGGGACGCCACTTATTCCCAACTCAGGTTGGAATGAAGTGGGGCTATAGCTCAGCTGGGAGAGCGCTTGCATGGCATGCAAGAGGTCCACGGTTCGATCCCGTGTAGCTCCACCACTTATTTGCCCGCGTTACTCACAGAGTGCGAAGGCAGCGTGAAGATACCGACACGGTTCGAGCGAAACGTCGCACCGCCCGGTAGCTCCACCACTTATTTAACTCGCCATCGGAGTCTAAACGATGAAGTCCAGGGTCCCCTTCGTCTAGAGGCCTAGGACACCGCCCTTTCACGGCGGTAACAGGGGTTCAAATCCCCTAGGGGACGCCACTTGTTTTTGTTATGGTCCGCAGTGAGGCCGGTGTAACACCGCACTTTCTATGCACGACGGTAACAAGGCACAATCCCGAAAGGGACGCCACTTATTCCCAACTCAGGTTGGAATGAAGTGGGGCTATAGCTCAGCTGGGAGAGCGCTTGCATGGCATGCAAGAGGTCCACGGTTCGATCCCGTGTAGCTCCACCACTTATTTAACTCGTCATCGGAGTCTAAACGATGAAGTCCAGGGTCCCCTTCGTCTAGAGGCCTAGGACACCGCCCTTTCACGGCGGTAACAGGGGTTCAAATCCCCTAGGGGACGCCACTTATTCCCAACTCAGGTTGGAATGAAGTGGGGCTATAGCTCAGCTGGGAGAGCGCTTGCATGGCATGCAAGAGGTCCACGGTTCGATCCCGTGTAGCTCCACCACTTATTTAACTCATCATCGGAGTCTAAACGATGAAGTCCAGGGTCCCCTTCGTCTAGAGGCCTAGGACACCGCCCTTTCACGGCGGTAACAGGGGTTCAAATCCCCTAGGGGACGCCACTTGTTTTTGTTATGGTCCGCAGTGAGGCCGGTGTAACACCGCACTCTCTATGCACGACGGTAACAAGGCACAATCCCGAAAGGGACGCCACTTATTCCCAACTCAGGTTGGAATGAAGTGGGGCTATAGCTCAGCTGGGAGAGCGCTTGCATGGCATGCAAGAGGTCCACGGTTCGATCCCGTGTAGCTCCACCACTTATTTAACTCGTCATCGGAGTCTAAACGATGAAGTCCAGGGTCCCCTTCGTCTAGAGGCCTAGGACACCGCCCTTTCACGGCGGTAACAGGGGTTCAAATCCCCTAGGGGACGCCACTTATTCAGCTCGTGTCATCGGAGTCTAAACGGTGAAAGTCCAGGGTCCCCTTCGTCTAGAGGCCTAGGACACCGCCCTTTCACGGCGGTAACAGGGGTTCAAATCCCCTAGGGGACGCCACTTATTCAGCTCGTGTCATCGGAGTCTAAACGGTGAAAGTCCAGGGTCCCCTTCGTCTAGAGGCCTAGGACACCGCCCTTTCACGGCGGTAACAGGGGTTCAAATCCCCTAGGGGACGCCACTTATTCAGCTCGTGTCATCGGAGTCTAAACGATGAAAGTCCAGGGTCCCCTTCGTCTAGAGGCCTAGGACACCGCCCTTTCACGGCGGTAACAGGGGTTCAAATCCCCTAGGGGACGCCACTTATTCAGCTCGTGTCATCGGAGTCTAAACGGTGAAAGTCCAGGGTCCCCTTCGTCTAGAGGCCTAGGACACCGCCCTTTCACGGCGGTAACAGGGGTTCAAATCCCCTAGGGGACGCCACTTATTCAGCTCGTGTCATCGGAGTCTAAACGATGAAAGTCCGGGGTCCCCTTCGTCTAGAGGCCTAGGACACCGCCCTTTCACGGCGGTAACAGGGGTTCAAATCCCCTAGGGGACGCCACTTATTTGTTGTTACAGCCTTATTGCTCTGGCCAAGAGTGAATAATCTGAATCGTGGCCGTAGCAAGCTCTCTCGATGAGAGAGAAAAAAACCACCCATCGGGTGGTTTTTTTTTGCCGTTTTTTCGCTATGGCAAAGTATGGGTTTCAAAATAGGGCCTCAGAAAATCCACAATGCCATCTTGCGCCGCTTGGTTTGGGTGAATACCGTCTCGTTGCATCAATTCGGGCTTAGGGGCGATTTCGGTCATAAAAAACGGTATGAGTGGCACATCATATTCGCTGCTGAGATCCCGATAAACGCGACTAAACATCGACGCATAGCGGGGCCCGTAGTTGGGCGGGACCATAACTTCAGAAAGCATCACTGCGCTGCCCGCCAAGATTGAGGCATCGATAATTTTCCCCAGATTCTCTTTTAGCATTGGAGTCGGAAAACCTCGCAGTCCATCATTCCCCCCCAACTCAATGAACACCCAATCCGGTTGATATTCGTTCAGTAATCCCGGTAGACGCCTGAGGGCACCACCACTGGTTTCGCCGCTTACCGAGGCATTAATGAGCCGAAAATCATCCTGCTCCGTATTCATCTTGTGTACCCAACCATCCAGTTCATCCATGCCATAACTTGCACTCAGGCTGTCACCTAAGATAAGAATGGTTACACTGTTAGCGCGACCAGCGGATGGAAAAAGCAGTATAAATACAATAAATAAGGAACGAAAAGTCATAGCCATGCCTGAATCAAACAAAACCTATGCTATCCAGGTATCCAACCTGGAGCAGCGAGTGCCCACCTTAGATGGTGAACTACAGATCCTCAAAGGGGTGAGCCTGGAAGTCAAGTCAGGAGAGTCCATTGCCGTCATTGGGCCCTCTGGAGCGGGGAAATCGACCCTGCTGGCACTCTTGGCCGGATTAGATAATGCCACCGAAGGAGAGGTGTGGCTGGCTGGTGAACCTTTGCATCAGATGGATGAAGAGCAGCGAGCAGAACTGCGAGGCCGGAAAGTAGGGTTTATATTCCAGTCGTTTATGCTCGTTGAGAGTCTGACAGCATTGGAAAATGTCATGCTGCCTATTGAGTTAACCGGAGCCAACGACGCTCGAAGCGTGGCGGAAACCATGCTACAGCGTGTTGGACTGTCTCATCGCCTCGATCATTTTCCTAATCAATTGTCAGGGGGCGAACAGCAGCGGGTTGCCATTGCCAGAGCTTTCGTCAGCCAGCCAGACATCTTGTTTGCCGACGAACCCACCGGCAATCTGGATCAGGCCAACAGCAGCCGCATCGAGGATCTGCTGTTTGAACTGAACCAAGAGCACCATTCGACCTTGGTGCTGGTGACTCACGATCTGCAACTGGCGCAGCGCTGCCAGAGAAGAGCCCAAATGAACGGTGGTCAGTTGGAGGCACTATGAGTATGTTTCCGTTGGCCTGGCGTCTATTTCGCCGCGAGTTGATGCATGGACAACTGCGGTTGATCGCCGCCGCCCTGATTCTCGCCGTTGGAGCGGTGACCGCCTTAGCCCTGATCTCCAGCCAGCTTCAGGCCTCCATTGTAAAACAGGCCAGCACCTTCCTCGCCGCAGACCGGGTATTAACCAGCCCCCAGAAAGTCGATCCTCAATGGTTGGCTCAAGCTCGTCAGCAGGGACTGGAAGTGGCGACCACCCTGGAATTTCAGTCGATGCTGTTTGCCGGTGACCGATTTCAACTGGTAACGGTAAAGGCGGTATCGGAAAATTATCCGTTACGCGGACAGGTCGAGTTGGTAACTGAGGCGCCCACCGCACTGCCGGCTTCCGGCAGCCTGTGGTTAGACAGTCGCTTAGCGGGTTGGCTCACAGACACCAAGCAGGGCGAGATCGGCGTCAGCCGCTTTACGCTCGATCGGGCCATTTCGCGGTTACCTGATGGTGGATTTAACCTGTTTGCGTCTGCCCCCGTGGTTCTGATGAACTTAGACGATGTGGCTGCAACCGGGGTGGTGCAGCCAGGCAGTCGCCTCAGTTGGCGCTATCAGTTCGTCGGTCAGGCCGACAGCATTCAGGCCTACGCCGGCTGGTTAAAATCCCGCATGACCTCCAGTCAGCGATTGGTAGACGTCCGCAGTGATGAGTCTCCGGTTTCCCGGGCCATTGCTCGCGCCGAGCAGTTCCTGCTGTTAACCGCGTTACTGGGCATTGCCCTGGCCTGTGCCGCCATCTCAGTAGCGACTCAGCGCTATTGCCAAAGGCACTACGATGCAGTTGCCATGCTTAAGACTCTGGGGGCCCGTCACAATCAAGTCCGCAGCATCTTTGTCATGCATTTGGCCCTGGTGACTCTGATGGGCATTGGCCTCGGATTGGCATTGGGTGTGACGGCGGCGACCTTTATGGTGCAACTGTTGCCCTCCGAACTGGTCCAGGCCACGCCTTCGATGAGCAGAGCGCTGATGTTGGGAGCGGCCACGGGCGTTATTGCCGGGTTTGGCTTTACCCTCTATCCCTTGCTTCGGCTTTTGGCGATCCCGCCGCTGCGGGTGCTCAGAAAGGATCTCGGGCCGGTTCGTTGGCAGGGCTGGCTGAATGCGGTGGTGTCGGTCGTGGCCCTCGCTCTGCTGGCTTACCTGTACAGTGACAATGCGGTGATGACAGGGGTGCTGCTGCTCGGTGGCGCCGTGCTGGCCGTGCTGCTGTTGGCGGTTGCCTGGTTGCTGCTGCATTGGGGCCGGCAATTGGGCATGCGTACCGGCACGCCATTGCAACTGGCGGTGGCCGGGTTGCGGCGCCGAGCCAGAGAAAATGCCGTTCAGCTGGTCGGCTTTTCAGTTTCTCTGGTGTTACTGCTGACCATTCTGGCTCTAAGGCAGGATCTGCTGGCCGATTGGCAGAAACAGTTGCCCCAGGGCACGCCGGATCACTTTCTGATCAACATCAGTCCGGATAACCTGACGCCAATGGGCGAGTTTCTTGCCAGCCGCAATGTGGACGCCACCGACTTCTATCCAGTGATTCGAGGCCGCCTCTCAGCCATCAATGGCGAGCAAGTTCAACGGCCGGTCACCAAGGAAGACCAGCCTCAAGGGGAACAACAGTCAGAAAACCCTCGTGGTCCCCAGGGGATCGGCCGAGAGCTGAACCTGACTTTCCGAACCCAGTTGCCACCGAATAACCCCATCGAACAAGGGGAGTGGTTTCGAGCCGATGCCGCAGCCGAGGTCTCGGTGGAGTCCCAGGTTGCCGAGAGACTAGGGGTTAAACTGGGAGACACCTTGGTTTTCACCATCGATGGCCAGCAGGTCGATGCTCGGGTAACCAGTTTGCGCAAGGTCAATTGGGAAACCATGCAGCCCAACTTCTTTATGATCTTTCCTCCTGAAGATCTAAGTCGTTTCCCTGCAACCTACATCGCCAGTTTCAAACATCCTGAGGGGGATCCGACTCTGGTTTCGGATCTGATACAGCGCTTTCCGACCGTGTCGGTGATCGATGTTGGTGCCATTATCGAGCAATTGCGTGATGTCATCGATCAAGTCTCTCTGGCATTGACCCTGGTATTGCTGGTAGTCATTGTTGCCAGTGCCATGGTATTGATCGCTCAGACAGAAGCGGGCATGTCCTCGCGCAAGCAGGAGTTGGCGATCATGCGGACCCTCGGTGCTCGTGGCAGCTTGCTCAAAAGGGCCGTGGCCTGGGAGTTCTTACTGATGGGGGCGGTATCCGGGGTGCTGGCCGTGGTGGTTACCGAGTTGACCCTGGCTCTGCTCAAGAGCCAGGTGTTCAATCTGGTCGTCAATGGCCACACCCTATGGTGGGTGATCATTCCCGCTTTGGGAGCACTGCTGATTGGAGCTTTGGGAATGATCGCCTGCCGGCGCTTGCTTGCCAATCAGTGTGCGGCGCTGCTAAAGGGCTAATCGTCGACTCGCGGACGAAGGGGGGGCTGGAGCAGTTGCGTCAGTGCCCCCTCCAGCCCCGGGTAGTGAAATTCAAACCCATCCTGCTGCAGCCGGGTTGGCAGCACCCGCTGCCCTTCCAGTAATAACTGGGACATCTCTCCCAGTCCCAGCTTTAAAGCTAGTGCCGGAACCGGCACCACCGCGGGGCGGTGTAAAACCTTGCCTAAAGTCCGCGTAAATAAGCGGTTACTGACCGGAAGTGGCCCAGTGCCGTTGTACACACCTCTGGACTCTGGGTTGATCAGCAGAAAACCGATGGCAGCAACCAGGTCGTCAATGTGTATCCAGGACATCATCTGTTCGCCCGAGCCGATGGGGCCTCCCAGTCCGGCTCGAAACGCCGGTAACATCTTTTTCAGTGCCCCACCTTCCCCCAGGACCAGCCCGATTCGCAGCAGACAGACCCGAGTATGCCCCTGGGCCTGCAGGGCCAGGGTTTCCCAGGTGTGACACACCTTTTGAGCAAAATCGGCGTCGTTGACCGTCAGGGGAGTATTCTCATCCACAGCCTGATTGTCATTGCCATAGATTCCGATGGCCGATGCGCTGATGAATACCGAAGGCGGCGTTGGCTGAGCCAGAATCCAGTCGCTCAGCGTTTGGGTGAGGCGCCAACGGCTATCGCAGATACGGTGTTTTTGGGCGCTGCTCCAACGTTTGTCGGCAATCGGTTCTCCGGCCAGGTTGATGACCGCATCAACGTCCTTTTGCCAGACCAGACCATCAATGTCGATGCATTCGGCTTCGACCCCCTGCTGGCTCAGCGTGTGTTTGGCCGCTTTCGGGTTGCGGCTGATGACCACCAGTTGATGATTGGGCTGCAACTGTTTAAGCAATTGCAGGCCAACAAAGCCGCTGCCACCACTGATCACTATCTTCATCTTCCCCTCCTGCCACACCATCAGGTCACAAATAGCCACGCCAGAGGTGACCCAGTTGTAGTATAAGTATACGCATGATTTCTAAAGGGAGTTCAAAGAGATGCAGCCAGTAGCCGTGGTGACTGGGGTCGGACGACGTTTAGGCCGTTACCTGACAGAACAACTGCTTGAGCGAGGATATCGAGTCTTTGGCCAGTACCACACCAGCCATATCAGTACGCCGGCCGAATCTTCCTTGCACCTGACTCAGGTCGATTTTCGAGATTCTGCCGCGCTCGAACGTTGGTGTCAGCAAATTCTGGCGCTGACCGACAGGGTCGATCTGCTCATCAACAACGCTTCGGTGTACCAGGCCGATGCCGACACGGCCTCAGCCGGTTTAGCCCAACTGACCCAGTGCCATCAAATACACCTGCAGGCACCGTATTTGTTGATGATGCATTTGAATGAACGGTTGAAGGTGGCCAAGGGGCAGATCGTCAACCTGACCGACATCTACATCCATCATCCGAACGAGGAGTACAGCCTCTACTGCGCCACTAAGGCGGGATTGGACAGCCTGACCCAGTCCTGGGCGCGATCTTTGGCGCCGGCAGTCAGAGTCAACAGCATTGAGCCCGGGCCGATCTTGTTTCTGGAGGAGCATTCTCAGGCCTACCGACAGCAGATTCTTGCCCGAACTCTGCTTCAGGTCGAAGGGGGATTGGAGCCCATATGGCAGGCGTTATGGATGCTGGTCAACAACCCGTATATGACCGGAGCCCGGATCCCGGTGGATGGTGGCCGCTCGGTGGCCAAGCTCTAATCCGTGCTGTGCCAGGCAGATGCCGGCCGGAACGTCAGCGTCACCAGCCAGTTGATGCAGTAAAGGGGTCAGATATTCTGGGTGCTGCGCTGGGCTTGGTGCCTGGTTCACCGACAGAATATCCAGATCCAGAGGCCGGTCTTTGATGCTGCATTCGGGATCGCTGCGGTCTCGCCCCTGTTCAGTCTCCAGTTGGTTGAACAGGGATTTCACTTCATCCGCATTCATTGTGCTGTCAAACCAGAAGGCGAAGTTCAAAAACGGATGTTTGCTCTCCATGGCGGCGGGAGCCGTCTTGATGATGCTGCTTAAGACGATCGGTGAAAACCGTCGGCTCAGGGCCTGCAGAGCCAGTACGGCATTGGCCTCGGGCTCGAGGTTCGCTCCGAAACTGCAGTAATAGCGCTGTTCTGGCATCGTCTCTCCCTGTGGATGCGGTTTTGCCTCATTAAGAGGCTTATCTATTTCAGATAACAGGATATACTGTGATCTCTGTACCCTATTAGATAGTGTCTATGAGTTCATTTCAACGTAGTTTGCTGGTGTGCGCTTCCCTGGTGGTGGTGCTGGCCGGCATCAAACTCTCCAGCACCATTGTCGTGCCGTTTTTGCTGGCCATCTTCATCGCTATCGTCTGCAGCCCGTTGGTTCGCCTGATGACCCGTTTCCGGTTGCCCAAGGCGCTGGCCATCTTCATGGTGATGTTGCTGGTGGTATTGCTGGGCACCTGGCTGGGGGCGCTACTGGGCAGCTCCATCAACGATTTTACCGCTCAATTGCCCCATTATCGGCAACAGCTGACCGGCCAGTTTCAGACGCTGGTGGACCTGGCGGCGCGGTTCAATGTGCCGGTCTCCGTAGAGGTACTCAAGGAACAGTTCGATCCCGGGCGGGTGATGAGCCTGGCAACCGATATGCTATCGGGGTTGGGGGCGGTGATGGCCAACTTGCTGTTGATCGTTCTGACCGTAGTGTTCATGTTGTTTGAAGCATCAAGCCTGCCAAGAAAACTGCACTATGCCCTGGATGACCCGCAAATGCGCATGCAGCAGATTGACCGCTTCCTGGAGTCGGTCAATCGCTACTTGGCCATCAAAACCCTCATCAGTCTCGGCACCGGCTTTATTTGCGGCTTTGGTTTGTATCTGTTGGGGGTGGATTACTTCATTCTGTGGGGGGTGGTAGCTTTCCTGTTCAACTACATCCCTAACATCGGCTCAATCATTGCCGCCGTGCCACCACTGGGATTGGCGTTGATTCAGCTGGGACCTGGCGCCGCCGCCACGGTGGCGGGGCTGTACGTTGGCGTCAATATGTTCATGGGCAACGTGATCGAGCCCAGAATGATGGGCCGTGGCCTGGGGCTATCCACCCTGGTGGTCTTCCTGTCATTGATCTTCTGGGGCTGGCTGCTGGGATCGGTCGGCATGTTGTTGTCGGTGCCCCTGACGATGATCGTCAAGATTGGCCTGGAGTCGTCTCACGGAGGCCGCTGGTTGGCGGCTCTGCTTGAAGGTGAACCTCAAACCAGCAGCGTGGCCATAAATGTTACTCTGACCGGCCCTCCGGTCAGAACCTCTGCAATAAAGAGTAAAACCGCATGACCTCACTTTTGCCTCACCTGCCTGATCAGCCTCAATTGGATCAGGTTCAGCGGCTGTTTCATGGAAGAGGGCAGTGTTATCCCGGTCTGGAAGCCGTAACCGTGGACTGGTTTCCACCGGTGCTGTTGCTGACCACCTTCAGAGCGTTGCCGGCGGAAACGGTGGCGCAGTATCAACAGCAAATCACCCAGTGGTGGCAGCAGCAGGGGGACGCCACCCCGATGAACCTGGTGTGGCAAAACCGCGCCAGTTCACCGGCCCAGACTCAGCTGCTGCAAGGGCAGGTACCCGAGCCGCATTGGGTCCACGAAGGCAGCCTCGAGTACCGCATTGAGTTGATGCGTGGCCAGAACCACGGCCTGTTTCTGGACATGGCCGCAGGCCGTCACTGGGTTCGGACCCATGTCGAGGGCAAGAAAGTACTGAATCTGTTTGCCTACACCTGTGGCTTTTCTGTTGCCGCCCGTCAAGGGGGGGCCCAAGAGGTGGTGAACCTCGACATGAGTGGCGGAGCCCTGAAAGTAGGCAAGCGCAACCACGCCCGCAATGGCCTGGAAGCCGGAGTGCGCTATCTGGCCCATGATCTGTTTAAGACCTTTGGCAAACTCAAGAAACTCGGTCCTTTCGACTTGATTGTGGTGGATCCGCCGAGCTTTCAGCACGGCAGTTTTATCGCCACTAAGGATTACCCCAAAGTGTTGAGACGGCTGCCCGAATTGTTAACGGCACAGGGAGAAGCCTTGCTGTGTTTGAATGCGCCGGAGCTGAGTCGTGCTCACCTGCAGCAGCAGGTCGCCGAGTCTGCCCCTCAACTGAGCTTTGTCGAACAGTTGCCCAACCCCGCCAGTTTCCCTGAAAGCGATCCTGATAAAGGGCTGAAGGTGTTTCGCTACCGTTTAAACTGATGAAATAAAACTTCGTTTTTAACCCTGTTTGCTGTGATTAGCCCCGAACTTGCAGCCTTTGGCTGAAAGATTCCTTCAATGTCGCAGAAGTGGTGTTTTGTTCGAGCCAGGCCCGCCTGCGTGATACACTTATGCTACACACATCACAGAAATTGTGGTGCCGTTGGTATTCAGCAGTAAGGCGGGTTTATGGAAATGCAAGAGTACGAAGAAGCGTATTATCAGGTACAGGATGAAGTAGCCGGTGAGCTTCCTGTCGATCTGGATGAGGACGCTTACCTGGATTAATCCCGGCTGCGACCTGAATAAAAAAACCAACGCCAAGGCGTTGGTTTTTTTATGCTGATTCGAACTTAGCCATTGGTTAGCCAGGGATCGTTAATCAGCTTGGTGACCTTCCAGCGGTTATCGATCACCTCCACCTGAACCTGGCGTAAATCCTGCCAGACGCTGTCACCCTTGAGGCCACTCAGTTTGATGGTGACCTTCATATTCTGATTTCGGCGTCGAAAGAAGTCAGCATCGGTGCTGGACAGTTCCACCTCAGCCTGCTGCAGACGCAAGCCAAACAATTGGCGCTGAATCTGACTGGCGAGGCGATAGTGGTGAAACAGTGGCAGCAGTTCGCCACCGATAAGCGGCAGTGCTTTGTTGGTATCCTGATCCACATAGATGGCCGTGAACAGATCCAAAGCAACGTGCTCGGGCAGCCGCTGCGGGCCGGGAGCGTCGCTGCAGCCTTGCAATACGGTGATGAACAACAGCGTCCATAACGTTCTGATTGTCATACACGCTTAGCCCTGTGTAGCCAAAAAGTCGAACGCCACATCATAACAGCGTCCCCCTGTGGGTTCTAGAAATCGCCATGCAAACCCGGTCGTTACGACCAGATGGGTTATCACCGCATAAAAGCGTCCGTAAATCAAACCCATTGAACAATCGTTCATCCGTACATGTGGTGAAAGTGCTCAAGTGGGGGGTTTTTAAGCAACCCCTCGGGAAAATCGCGATCTCGATCAACTTTTATTCACTTCCCAGCAAATTCAGGCTTACCCCTCAAGGGAAATGTTGTAAGAATGTACTAATAATCTCAAAAGCATAGGAATTGCAGGAGCATATGTGTATCGGGCGTTAATGGCGTTATTGGGAAGTTGCCGGGATTTGTTGCCCATCGTGTTGGTGGTGGCGTTGTTTCAGTTGGCGGTATTGCAGCAGCCCTTACCGGACGTGCTGACCATCATACTGGGTATGGGCCTGGTGGTCATTGGATTAACTCTGTTTGTATTTGGGCTGGAGATGGGATTGTTTCCCATTGGTGAAACCCTGGCCCAGGCCTTTGCCCGCAAGGGGGCTTTGATCCCATTGTTGTTGTTTGCTTTCCTGCTGGGATTTGGAACCACGGTGGCCGAGCCGGCCCTCATTGCCGTTGCCGATGAAGCGGCCGAGGTAGCGGCACTGGGAGGCATGCTGGCGAACACCGTCGAGGCTCAGGAATCCTATGCGACTCAATTGAGGATGGTGGTGGCCTTGTCGGTGGGCTGCGCCATTCTGCTTGGGGTTGTCCGTATTCTCAAAGGCTGGCCTTTGCACCGGTTGATCATCAGTGGCTATGTCATTGTCATGGCGCTGACCATGATTGCCCCCAAGGAGATCATCGGCATCGCCTACGATTCCGGTGGCGTGACGACCTCCACCATTACCGTACCTTTGGTAACGGCCCTGGGGGTGGGGTTGGCAAGCTCCATTAAGGGCAGAAACCCCATGCTCGATGGCTTTGGGTTAATCGCCTTTGCTTCTCTGCTGCCGGTGCAGTTTGTGTTGATGTTTGGGGTGGTGCGCGCATGGATTGGTTAACGGCCATTTTCGAGACCCTTATCGATACTCTGGGAGACGTGGTCCCCATTGTGGCGGTGTTGTTCGGGTTCCAGTATCTGGTATTACGTCGCCCGGTGCCGCACCTGAAGCAGGTTCTGGCCGGTTTTGTTGCCGTTATTCTGGGTCTGGCACTGTTTCTGGTCGGGTTGGAGCGGGCGCTGTTTCCCCTTGGTGAGTTGATGGCCAGCCAGTTGACGGCTCCGGAGTTTCTCGGAGTGAGTGGTCAGAGTCATTGGCAGGACTACTACTGGGTGTACGCCTTCGCCTTCGCCATCGGTTTTGCTACCACCATTGCCGAACCGTCGCTGCTGGCCGTTGCCATTAAAGCTGAGCAGGTTTCCGGTGGTACCATCCGTCCCATGGGATTAAGGCTGTCGGTGGCCCTGGGGGTGGCGGTGGGCATCGCTCTGGGCAGCTACCGCATTGTCGTCGGCGATCCCATCCATTGGTACATTCTTGGCGGCTACATGGTGGTCGTGGTGCAAACGGCATTTGCGCCCAAGAGCGTGATCCCATTGGCCTATGACTCCGGCGGGGTTACCACCTCAACCGTGACCGTGCCCCTGGTGGCCGCTTTGGGACTGGGCCTGGCCAGCACCATCCCCGGACGCAGTCCGATGATTGACGGATTTGGCCTCATTGCTTTTGCCAGCCTGTTTCCTATTATCAGCGTGATGGGGTATGCCCAGATCATCGCGCTGCTGCAACGAATTCAAACGAGGTAAATCATGCGTTTTAAACTCATTATCGCTTTTGCGGAAGAGGACAAGAGTGACAAATTGGTGGATGCGGCCCGAGCGGCGGGAGCGACCGGTGTTACCCTGATCAACCATGCTCGAGGCGAAGGCCTGAAGCCTAAGAAAACCTTTTTCGGGTTGCACTTGGAAGTGCAGCGAGATGTATTGCTGTTTGTGGTTGAAGAGCATTTGGCCCGCAATATTCTGGAGTGTATCGCTAAGGTTGGCGAGTTCGACAGCTCACCGGGGACCGGCATTGCGTTGCAACTGGACATTGAAGACGTGGTGGGTGTTGCTCACCAGATTGAAAGCCTGTCTGAGCGGGTTGGAGAGGAACTATGAATACCCAGCTAATTAAAGTGAAAGATGTCATGGCCCAAAAGTGGATCATGCTCGATGGTTTAAAAACCGTTGCCGAAGGACTGGCAGTGCTGCGTGAGCAGCATGCGGAGGCCCTGATCATCGATAAACGCCATGAACACGATGAATACGGGTTGGTGCTGCTGTCGGACATCGGCAAGAAGGTCATGGCCCGTGATAAAGCCGCCGATCGGGTTAACCTCTATGAGATCATGTCCAAGCCAGTGCTGCCGGTTCACCCGGACATGGACATTCGCTATTGCGCTCGTCTTTTTGAACAATTTGGCATAAATCAGGCCCCGGTGATTGATAACCACCAGGTAATTGGATTAATCTCCTATACAGAGATGGTTCTTCAGCAGAGTCTGCAACAATAGAACCCCCCGCCCTCTGGTGGCCTTCAGCATCGTCTGATCTGAGCCGCCGCCTTTGGGTGCATCGTTGTGGGTTATCCACAAAACCTGTGGACAAGCCTGTTATTAGATCGATGACTACTTCGTAAGTTGCTGATCTTAAAAATTATTTGATCTTGGTTTTCACTTTGGTCAAAAAAAAAGCCCGCCAGAATCTGGCGGGCTTTTTTGTGGCTGGTCGCCAGGCATTCGCAGCGAGTCTGCTTTGCGAATGCCGGGTCGGCGTTAGCCTTTCGGGTAGGGGTGAGCCACGCCTTTGTGGCAGTCGATGCAGGTTTTGCGCTTGTCTTCCGCTTTCTTGAAGTTCATGGCGTGCATCCGCTTCGCGACTTTCTTCATGGACTCAGGCTGGTTCTCGTAGATGTTGGAGTGACAGCTGGTACAGGTTCGGGAATCGATGGAGCGCAGGTAGTCGCGCGCCAGATCGGCCTGTTCTTTACGGTTGTCATCCAGCCACTTCTGAGTGTTGAAATCTTTGATGGTCATGTAGCCGATGATGTCTTTGGAGACGATGATCTTCTTCACCAGGTACTCGAAGCCGCCTGGAGGCAGGTGACACTGAGCACAGGTCACAGTGATGCCGACACTGTTGTTGCCGTGGCTGGATGCCATAACCTCATCCCGCAGGGAGTGGTTGGAGTGACAGGTCATGCAGAAGTCGTCGGTGCTGGTAGCGTGCAGGACAACTTGAGTGCCATAGACACCGATTCCGCCCATCACCAGGGCCAGGAAAGCGCCTACAGGAATGCCAAGTAACCACTTTGACTTAGGTTGTTGCCATAACCGGCTCCATCCAGAGCGTTTGTTGTCAGACATCTCGATTCCTTAATTCATATTTGTAGAGTAATTCTTTGGTCTTCAGAAACTTTAGCCAACTTTTTGAGGATGGTTCAAAAATCTGGACCAAAACGGTATTGCTAAATGTATAACGCGATATTCTCAATATATCGATATTGGCCTGATAAATGAACAACTTTACCTAAGCTCGAGACAAATGTGAGAGGTGATCACGTATTTGTCTGAAACACCATCAATGACTCAAAACGAAATGGAAGCAGGCTGGGATCACGCAAAAATAAAAAAAGCCGCCCTTCGTTGCCAAAGGGCGGCTTATTTCAGACCGGTCGGCTATCAGGCGTTAGCTTGAATCGCTGTCAGGGCGATGGTGTAGACGATGTCTTCAACCAGAGCACCACGGGACAGGTCGTTCACCGGCTTGCGCATGCCTTGCAGCATTGGACCGATGGAGATCAGGTCGGCGGAACGTTGTACCGCTTTGTAGGTGGTGTTACCGGTGTTCAGGTCCGGGAACACAAACACGGTGGCCTGGCCGGCAACCGGGCTGTCCGGAGCCTTGGAGGCTGCAACGTTTGGCATGATGGCGGCGTCGTACTGCAGTGGGCCATCAATCACCAGGTCTGGGCGCTTCTCCTGAGCAATGCGAGTGGCTTCACGCACTTTCTCTACGTCTGCACCTTGGCCGGAGCTACCGGTGGAGTAGGAGATCATGGCCACGCGAGGCTCAATGCCAAAGGCTTTGGCGGAATCGGCGGACTGAATCGCAATCTCGGCCAGCTGCTCGGCATTCGGATCCGGGTTGATGGCGCAGTCGCCGTAAACCAGAACCTGATCAGGCAGCAGCATGAAGAAGATCGACGACACCAGAGACGCATTCGGTGCGGTCTTGATCAGCTGCAGTGGTGGACGAATGGTGTTGGCTGTGGTGTGAACCGCACCGGACACCAGGCCATCGACCTTGTCTTCAGCCAGCATCATGGTACCCAGTACCACGTTGTCTTGCAGCTGCTCGCGGGCAACCACTTCGGTCAGGCCTTTGCTCTTACGCAGCTCGCACATCGGTGCCACGAAACGCTCGCGGGCCAGATCCGGATCCACGATCTCGATGCCTTCGCCCAGGGTGACACCCTGTTGACCGGCAACGCGACGAATCTCTTCCGGGTTACCGATCAGTACGCAGTTGGCAATGCCACGTTCGGCACAGATGGCGGCGGCTTTCACGGTACGTGGCTCGTCACCCTCTGGCAGCACAACGCGCTTGCCGGCACGGCGGGCAAACTCGGTCAGCTGGTAGCGGAAGGCGGCCGGAGACAGGCGGTTTTCACGCTTGGAGTCGCTGGCAACGTTTTCGATGAACTTGCGATCGATGTGGCCGGCAACGTAATCCTGCAGCAGTTCGATACGGGCGGAATCATCCACAGGCACTTCGTGGTTGAAGTTCTGGATGTTCAGTGCGGTCTGCCAGGTGTTGGTGTCAACCATCATCACCGGCAGGCCGGTATCAAAAGCTTGCGCGCACAGATCTTGAACTTGCTGCTCCAACTCGTAGCCACCGGTCAGCATCAACGCGCCAATCTTGGTGCCATTCATGGCAGCCAGACAGGCAGAGACGATGATGTCGGAACGGTCACCGGAGGTAACCAGCAGCGTATCCGCTTGCAGGTGGTTAACCATGTTAGGGATGGCGCGGGTACAGAAGCTGACGCGACGCAGACGACGGCTGTGCATTTCACCGGCGTTGATCAGGCGGGCACCCAGGTGCTTAGCCAGATCGGAGGCCCGTGGCGAAACCAGGTCCAGGTTGTAAGGAACCGCACCCAGGATGCCCACTGGAGAGTTGGCAGACAGCTGGAAGATGTCGGCGTGGTCACCGCGAACGACCTGATCGTGTTCAAACACCTCAGACAGATCAGGACGGGCACGGCCTCGCTCATCGACCGGCGCACCGATCTTGTTGATGATGGCGCCCAGAATGCGTTTGTTCTTCTTACCACCAAACTCATCGACGATGATCTCCAGGCGCTTCTGCACCTGGTTGGCACCATCGGCACCTGGATTGATAACGAACACGATATCGGCATCCAGAGTCTTGGCGGTCTTGGCATTCAGGGTGTTGGCGAACGGATGGCTGCGGGTAGGAACCAGGCCTTCCACGATCAGCACTTCAGTTTCCTCATCACCGGACTTCACTCGAGCCACAATCTCTTCCAGAAGCACATCGGTATCGCCGGAGCTGATGCGCTGCTGCGCGTGTTCCATGGCAAAAGGTTCTGGTGGATTGATGGTAGGGGAAGTAGACAGAATGGTGGAGGAACGTTCCGGGCCGGTATCGCCGGGACGTTGCTGGGCAACAGGCTTGAAGAAGTTAACCTTAACACCCTGGCGTTCGAGTGCACGAACCATACCCAGGCTGATGGAGGTCAAGCCGACACCAGTACCCACTGGGATCAACATGATAGAGCGAGACATAATATACCTCTTAAAAGAAACTGAGCCACTTCCGTGGCTCAGTGTACAGCATTTAGATCAGAGCCAGAGCGTCGCTGGCAATGACGAACTCTTCGTTGGTTGGGATAACCATCGCAACTGGAGTGCCGTCTTTGGTGATAACACCTTCGTTGCCGAAGCGGGCAGCGGCGTTCTTCTCGGCGTCGACGTCGTAACCGAAGATGGCCAGGTGCTCCAGTACCTTCTCACGAATCAGCATGGAGTTTTCACCGATGCCGCCGGTAAAGATGATGGCGTCAACGCGCTTCAGAGGCACGGTGTAGGAAGCCACGTACTTGGCCAGGCGGTAGCAGAACACTTCCAGAGCCAGGGTGCAGCCTTCGTCACCGGCCGCATGGCCTTCTTCGATGCCACGGCAATCGTTGGTCTTTTCAGACAGGCCCAGCAGACCGGATTCTTTGTGCAGGATGTTGTGCACTTCGTCCAGAGAGTAGCCCAGGTTATTCACCATGTAGAACACGACGTTAGCGTCGATATCACCAGAGCGAGTGCCCATTACGATGCCTTCCAGCGGGGTCAGACCCATGGAGGTGTCAACGCACTCGCCATTGCGAACGGCGGATACGGAACCGCCGTTACCCAGGTGGCAGGTGATGACGTTGGTGTCGGACACCTCTTTGCCCAGGGCCTTGGCGGCTTCTTGGGAAACGAACAGGTGGCTGGTGCCGTGGGCGCCGTAACGACGGATGCCGTGGTCGCGGTACAGGTTCTGTGGGATGGCGTATGCGTAAGCAGTCTTAGGCATAGTCTGGTGGAACGCGGTATCGAATACCACAACCTGAGGCAGCTCGGCGAAAGCGGCTTTAGCAGCACGAATACCGATCAGGTGAGCAGGGTTGTGCAATGGAGCCAGGGCGGCACACTCTTCGATACCGGCAATCACTTCGTCAGTGGCCAGCATGGACTTGGTGTACTTCTCACCGCCGTGAACGATACGGTGGCCGATGGCAACCAGTTGCTCAGCCAGTTCTGGCTTGCTGGCCAGAATGGTGTTTACGATGTAGTCCAGAGCCTCGGTGTGGGCTGCGCCGGCACCCAGAGCGGCTTCGCCCTTGTTGCCATCCAGCTTCCATTTGATACGCGCGTCTTCCAGATTGAAACATTCGGCCAATCCGGACAGATACTCGTCACCTGAAGTAGCATCGATTACAGCGAACTTCAGAGAGGAGCTACCGCAGTTAAGAACCAGAACAAGTTTGCTCATTATTCAAACACCTAAGTGATATACATGCGAACAACCGACTACGCACTCTGGGCGTATAAGTCGATAGCGACTGAAGAGGGTAAGCCAATACAGTATAGACCGCTGAAGAACGTGAACTCGGCCACGGGAATCGGCGGTTATTCGGCTGAATTGCAGCCACCCTCGTAAAAAAGGTATGACCATTTTACCCGAACTTTTCTCAAGAAGCAGAATCAGGACGTGTTACACTTAACAAATCTGTGATCAGTCTCGCGTTGTCCATAGGAGAGTGAAGCATGACCTTTTTTGAAACATTGCGATGTGGCAATGACTACATGAAGGAGTGGCCGAAAGCCGCCCAGCTGGCGCCGTTGTTTCCGGAGCATCGGGTCATCCGTGCCACCGAGTTGGCGATTCGAGTCATGCCTCCAATTGCGGTGTTTTGCTTCTGGCTTCAGTACCAATCCATGGGGGCCACCAGCTTGCCCCAGGCAATAGCCAGTGGCTTGTTTTTATTGAGCTTACCCCTGCAGGGACTGTTCTGGTTAGGCTGGCGGTCTCAACAACCCTTGCCTAAGCCTTTGTTGGTATGGTGTGATGATTTGCGCTCGAAAATGGTGGCGGCCGGTGAACAAATCGCCCCTTTCGGCGCGTCGGCCCGATACCTGAATATGGCCAAGTTACTGCGCAGAGTGTTTACAAAAATCGAGCGGGGAGAGTGGCAGAGGTTTGATTAACAACTGAGCGCACTCGAACCCAGATCACAAAAAGGAGGCGATGGCCTCCTTTTTTGTGGGGTTTTTGTGGGAAGAGTGTTCGATTTTGGTGTCAGTAGTACACCACACTTTTTATTCGCTGTTTCGGCGCCTGCTGAAACAGTTGCCAGACTTTCTCATAATCCAGCTTCAATTCCGCCACGTAATTGTCCCCCACCGGATAGATTCGAACCACTTCCGCGCCGCGCACCAGGCCGTCGATTTGAGTCTCAAATCGATCCCCCTGCAGCAGTTGCTGATCGATGGCGCTGGTACCCGACACCCTGACTCCGTAGATCTGTTCCGCCAATTCCCGGTAGGCATCCAACTTGGCGGCTCGCATCGCCTGCTGTTGGCGCAGAGCGGGCGTGTCTCCTTGTTGCGACGAGATCGGAGCAATGCCCTTGGCGGTCAGGATTGGGAATGAGGTTGGGGCCACCGTCTCGTACTCGACGTAGGCGTTGTTCTGGCAACCGGCCATGACCAGAGCGACGGCAAGGATCCAGCTTCTCATGGGGTAACCTCTCTTACCGGGGTGCGACCCGGTTGTTCATCGCGAATCAACTGACCCTGCTGTTCCGTCACGCTGTAGCTGGGCTCCAGATAGCCGGCGGACTCCTGCCAGGACAGAAACGCCTGAGAGGTCGATACCACCCGGTTATTGGCAATGTCCACCAGCCGGGTGTTGATGATGACCCCATCGCTGTCCTGGCTCAGGGTGGCAACCAGCACCTGATTGACCGGCAGATTGGCCTCCAGGCGCTGATAATCGCGACTGAGAATCAGGTTGCCCTGCTCAGAGACCCGAATCTGTTTGCTGCTGTTGAGCTCCACCAGGTTGAAGCCCCGCTGGTGCAGGGCCGACAACAGCCCTTCACCGAGTTGCCGGGGCAAGCGGCCGCTGGCGTTGATGTTGTTCAGCCACACCGGGGTGGTGACGGCGATCAGCTGTCGTTTATTCAACAGGTCGTGGTTGCGCTCCAGATCTTCGGCAATGCGTGCGGACAGGTGAATAAGGGCACTGCTGTGCGGCAAACCTTTGCCGCTGTCGGAGTAGTCCGGCAATGGGGGCTCCGGTGGGGCAGCACAGGCCGTCAGTAGCAGGAACAGAACACCAATAGCCGCTTTCATCACTGTCTCCGTATTAAGGGCGCCTGTCAGGCGCATCGTTTGTTAATGGCTTATCGGCCTAAAACTCCAGGGCTTTAATTGCCATTGTCGGCACGAGCATTGCATTATTTACGCCAACTGCATCGAGGAACACGACAGATGATCAATCGGCGAACCACCGCTCTGCTCCTGGCCGGCTGTCTGGGCATGCCAGCCTGGGGACAATGGACGACATTAACCGGAACCGCTCCCGTGGCGGGGCAGGGGATGGAACAGGCCCGTCAGCAGGCGATCAACAACGCCCTGAGCCAGGCCAGTGGCGACACCATGGTGGTGGAAACTCTCAATAACGGGGTGCTGAGTCAGGGCAGCGAACCGCTGAGCCAGGTCGGTCAGTATCAGGTGATTGCCGAACACGTTCGTGACGACGTTCTGGAAGTGACGCTGCAGGCCGACGTTCGCAGTATCGGCAGTCAGTGCGACGGCGCCGGATTCCGTCAGGCAATCACCGTGCCTCGGGCGCAGGTGGTGCACCGGGAGCAATTGGTTCCGGGCAGCCTGTATGAGTTTGATGCCGCGGTCAGTCGCTTACTGGCCAACACCCTTAATGGGGAAGCGCGTTCCCTGTTTGCCCATTTGCGCCCGGACATCAGTTTTGATTCGAATCAGCTCAATCAACAGTATCAGGGGGCCTGGGCGCAGGAGTTGACCATCAAGGACAACAGCCAGTACATCGCGGTAGTGCGAATCGATGATGTGACGGTGGACCCCCACAAGCCGCTTCTGGGCTGGTTTTCTTACGATCGTAACCGCTACTTCGGTGCCGATCTGTCGGTGTACGACGGTCTCAGTGGCCAGTTGGTGTGGCAAAACCGCTACCGGGCCCAGGGCGACTGGCCCTACGAGCGCACCGATGCCGTCAACATCGCCAGCAGTCAGTTCTGGAACAGTGAATACGGTCAGCAGATTCGTCAGACCGTGACTCAGATGGCCCAGGATCTGGATGCCACCCTGCGCTGCCGCCCGTTAAACGGCCGGGTGCTGGCGGTTAACGGCGAGCGGGTCACCTTTAACCTGGGCAGCCGTCATGGAGTGCGGGTCGGGGATCGACTGACCCTGCAGAGCCGACAACAGGATCAGCAAAGCTGGTGGCCCCAGCAAAATGGCAAGGAAGACCGTTTGCTGGTGGAGCAGGTTCAGCGGGAGCAGGCCATCGGCCGGTTGCAGACCGGTGCCAGTTACACCGCGTGGCAGCCTCAGGATCTGGTTCGGGCCAGGGGACAGAGTCGGTAACGGTGATGTCTAGGGGGGCGGCGAAACAGCGCCGGGTGATCAGGCCTTGATGGCCTTGCCCAGGCGGTTGCCGCTGCTGGTGGTGCCTGACTGGTTATAGGTCAGAGAGTTGGCGCTTTTGGTGCTATTGAGGATCTGCTGCAGCCGACTGAGGCTGGCCAGGGTCTGGTCCGCCAGCTGACTGTTTTGTTGATTGAACATCTGGCATTGCGTCAGCACCGAACGGCATTGTTCAATGCCCTGACGGGCCTCGGCATCATTGGCCAGTTGCGCCACATCCGGGTGGCCGGCCAGAGCCGTGTCTGCCGCATTAATGGCGTCCAGCTGTGCCAGCTTCTCCCGCAGTAGCGATTCGATGGCATCCGCGTCTCGCTCCACCAAAGCCTGGTGTTCTTGTTGCAGCAGCTGTTGCAGTTGTTGTAGACGCCCTTGCTGGGCATCGATTAACTGCAGAAGTTCTGGATTAACCACGGCCGGTCAGTTCACTTTCAAACTTGGACAGATTGCTGGCCAGTTTGTCCGGGTTCACATGGTAGCGGCCCTCGGCGATCTGCTGTTTCAGCGCTTCAACCTTGGCGCTGTTGACCTCCGGGGTCTCCTGCATCACTTTTTCAGCGCGCTGCAGTTGCTGGGCTTCCTGGGTCAGCATAACCTCATCCCCTTTGGCAGAGGGCTTGGCACTGGTGCTCTTAGGCTGAGCATCCGCACTCACCTGGCGCTTTGCCGGCTGCAGGCTGGCGGTGCCGCTGCTGAGTTTGTTAATGTCGATAGCCATCGTGTTGGCTCCGTCGGTTAGGGGTAAAAACGGGTGTTCTACAAGACCTATCGGCCATTGCACAGAAAGCTTTAGTGTTATTTTACATTTTGACTTCCACTTGGCCAATGGCAGAGACGTAAGCTTCTACCATTCGTCGGGAGTTGCTGTTCTGCACTCGTACCGATTCTCCCAGGCTGCCACCACTGAGTGCAACGCCACTGGTGCGAATGGACAGGTTGTCGTTGTTCACCACAATCACCACCGGATCGCCTTTGCACACCAGGCAGATGTTTTGTTGTGAAATGGCCTGACCAGCGGCGGTTCGACGTTTAAGCCGTGCACCATTCAACTCATCAGGGTGGCTAAAATGATTGCCTCGAATGCTGTTGGAATTCACATAGCGAACCTCCAGCATGGTGTCGTCGATCACAGTATTGGCCCCCAGAGTGGTGGTGGCGATCACCACCGGGTATTCAATGGTCACCTGAACCGGGACATACACCAGCCAGGGAGCGGGGCCGGGACAGCTGACTTTCACCGTCACATACCGGGCTCCGGCCTTGCTGTTCGGGGCTTGGGCCAGCAATGGCTGTTCACAGTTGTCGAAGTGGCGGCGTGAATCCAATTCGTTGGCTTCGACGGTAATTCTGGCTTGTGGATCAGAGCCTAGGGTGTTCTGTACATAGCCCTCAGCCGTCTCTTGAATCAGAGCGAGAGAGGTCTCACACATTGCGGAAAATGTGGACAGCAGAGAGAGCAAAAACAAACACAGCTTCATGTAATTTGACCGGATTAGAGATAACCTACACTTGAACACGGTTGGGGAAATTGATACAACGCAGTCGCATCATAGCAAAAGTTTTCGCGCCAACAATTTGTCAGTTGGGTTTACAGCAATAACTGTGCCTTTGTTTTAGTTTTAATAAGGACATCTTTCGATGGCTAGCATTTTAGATTCGGTAAATCAGCGAACCCAGCTGGTTGGTCAAAACCGCCTTGAACTCCTGTTATTCCGTCTAAATGGCCGGCAGACCTTTGGGATCAACGTGTTCAAGGTCCGGGAAGTATTGCAATGCCCTAAACTGACCCTGCTGCCACGGCTCAACAGCCTGATTCGTGGTGTGGCTCACATTCGAGGTCAGACCATTTCGGTCATCGATCTGTCTGCCGCCATCGGTGGTCGTCCGGTGCAGGACACCGAAAACAGCTTCATTATCATCAGCGAGTATAACCGCTCGGTTCAAGGGTTCCTGGTCGCCGGGGTGGAGCGGATTGTCAACCTCAACTGGGACAGCGTCCTGCCACCGCCACAGGGAAGCGGCAAGAGCAACTACCTGACCGCGGTCACCGAGCTCAACAACGAACTGGTTGAGATTCTGGATGTTGAGAAGATTCTCGATGAGATCACGCCGGCCAAGACCGACATCAGTGACGATGTGGCCGCCAACCTGAGTCCCATCACCGAGCGCAAACGCCGTATCATGGTGGTGGACGATTCCGCCGTGGCCCGTAAGCAGATTGTGCGCGCCCTGGAGCCTCTGGGACTGGAGATCGAGCTGGCGAAAGATGGTCTCGAAGCGCTGCGCCGGCTGGAAGAGCTGGTGAAGGATAAAGAGGACATCGACGAGGTCTTTGGTGGTATCATCTCCGACATCGAAATGCCGGAGATGGATGGTTATACTCTGACCGCGTCGATTCGGGATAACCCCAAGTTGACCTCCCTGAAAGTGATTCTGCACACCTCCCTCAGTGGGGTGTTCAACCAAGCCATGGTGAAAAAAGTCGGCGCAGATGACTTTATTGCCAAATTTAACCCCGACGAGCTGGCTGGCGCCATTGACCGTTATTTGAAAGAGGCCTGAATCGGTGCCGACGAAAACCTTAGCTCCTACTGAATACCAGACCTTTGCCGCCTTCCTGCAGAAGCAGTGCGGCATTGTATTGGGTGATAACAAGCAGTATCTGGTACGTAGCCGCCTAAGTCCGCTGATGAAGTCCTTTCAGGTGGCCAACCTGTCTGAACTGGTCAAGCAATCCATGCGCCCGGAACAAAGCAAGCTGCGCATGGCCGTGATCGAAGCGATGACCACCAACGAGACCTTCTGGTTTCGTGATAACTACCCCTATCAGTTGCTGTCTGAGCAGTTGCTGCCGGAACTGGCCAAGCTGGGCCGGCCGATTCGCATCTGGTCGTCGGCGTGCTCCTCGGGGCAGGAGCCGTACTCCATGGCGATGATCGCCCAGGAGACCCGCCAGAAGCGTCCCGGCATGCTGATGTCCGGCATCGACATCGTCGCCACCGATCTGTCCACTCAGATTCTCGATCAGGCCAAGGCCGCCGAGTACGATGAACTGGCACTGACCCGAGGCTTGTCCCCGGAGCGGCGCAAACAGTTCTTTCAGCCGTCGGCCAAAGGCATGAAAGTGAAGGATGAGGTTCGCCGAATGGTGAACTTCCGTCAGCTTAACCTGCTCGACAGCTACGCGCTGCTGGGTAAGTTCGACATCATCTTCTGCCGCAATGTGCTGATCTATTTCTCGGCGGAGGACAAGGGCAAGATCCTGCGGCAATTTGCTGCCGCTTTGAACCCGGGGGGCTATCTGGTTCTGGGGGCGTCCGAGTCTCTGGCCGGCTTAACCGATCAGTTTGAAATGCTCAGATTCCCAGCGGGAATCATACATAGAAAGCGATAACCCACTTTCACCTCCTTAAAAGGCGTGCCATTGGCACGCCTTTTGCTTTTCTAGGGCAAGACTGTTTTTAGGAGGCAACAATGGCCATATCGTTTGACAAAGCCCTGGGCATTCACCAGCACACACTTGGCGTTCGCTCCAAGCGGGCCGAAGTGCTGGCAAACAATATCGCCAACGCCGATACCCCTAACTACAAGGCTCAGGATGTCGACTTCGAGCAGGCACTGAATCAGGCCAAGAGTGGCCAGAGCGGTGGCTTGTCCATGAGCAAGACTCACGATAAGCATTTTGATCTTGGCCTGGAGCCGACCGCCGGTCTGGCTTATCGGGTGCCGTTGCAGCCCGATACCGGTGACGGCAATACCGTGGATCTCAATGTGGAACGCAACAATTTCATGCAGAACAACCTGGAGCAACAGATGACGCTGGAGTTTCTCGGCGGCAAGTTTCAGGGAATGCGTAAGGCCATCAGGGGCGAATAACCATGAGCTTATTCAACATATTTGATGTAGCAGGTTCGGGAATGTCGGCACAGAATGTGCGACTGAACACCACCGCCAGTAACATCGCCAACGCCAACAGTGTCAGCAGCAGTGCCGGTGACACTTACCGGGCCCGGCAACCGGTGTTTGCCGCCCAACTGGATGAATTCAGTGCCCAGCAGCAGGCGGCTGCCGGCGTCAAGATTGAGGGCATCGTCGAAAGCGATAAGCCCCTGGTGCGCGAGTTCTCTCCCAACCACCCTCTGGCAGACGAGGACGGCTACATCTACAAGCCCAACGTCAATGTGGTGGAGGAGATGGCCAACATGATTTCGGCGTCCCGCAGTTACCAGGCCAATGTCGAAGTGGCCGACGCCGCCAAGACCCTGGCCAAACAAACCCTGAAACTGGGACGGTAGGAGGTAAACGATGAGCACGATCGACAATAACTACCTCAACTCCCTGAAGTGGGAGGACAAATCCTCTCTGCCGGAGAGCAATAACAACCAGGCGCTGACCCAGGAAGATTTTTTCTCCCTGCTGTCACAGCAGTTGTCGATGCAGGACCCCTTTAAGCCGGTGGACAACGATCAGATGATCTCTCAGATGTCGTCGTTTGCCACCGTCGATGGCATTGGCACCCTCAACGAAGAGATCAAGAACATGAACGCCTCCATGACCTCTTCCCAGGCGCTGGAAGCCAGCAGCCTGGTGGGGCAGAAGGTGTTGATCCCCTCGGATACCGGCAGCAGCGACGGCGTTAACCCGGTTGCCGGTGTCATTGCCGCCCCTGCCGGCGCCGGCACCATGACCGTCAAGGTTAAGGATTCGGCCGGGCAGATTGTTCGCACCTTGGAGGTGCCTGCGGGCAGCGGCGGCAACGTCGACTTCAACTGGGACGGCAACAATGCCGATGGCAAAAAGTTGCCAGCGGGCAACTACAGCTTTACCGCAGAGGCCCTGGTCGGTGGCAAGACCGAGACCCTGCCCGTATTTACCTACGCCCACGTCAGCAGTGTCACGCTGGGCGGAGCAAATTTCGATACAGTCCTTAATCTGCGCGGTGTTGGCGGCATCAAGCTTGCTGATGTATTGGCAGTCGCAGAAGGGTAATCAAGAGGAAAAAGCATGTCTTTTAATATCTCACTCAGCGGCCTGAACGCCGCCCAGAAGGATCTGGATACCACTTCTAACAACATTGCCAACGTCAACACCATTGGCTTCAAGGAATCCCGGGCGGAGTTTGCCGACGTCTACTCGAACTCGCTGTTCACCAACAGCAAGACCAATGTGGGTAGTGGTGTGGCCACCTCCGAAGTGGCACAGCAGTTCCACCAGGGCTCGTTGCAGTTCACCAACAACGCCCTGGATCTGGCCATCAACGGCAACGGCATGTTTGTCACCACCTCGGAGTTTGGCTCCCAGGATTACAGCTTCACCCGCGCCGGTGCTTTTAAGCTCAATGATCAGAACTTCATGGTGGACTCTCAGGGCAACTACCTGATGGCGTTGCCGGTAAACGATGACGGCTCGGTGCAGTCGGTGAGCATCTCCACGACCACTCCGGTGCAGATCCCGCAGACCGCCGGTCAGCCGACCCAAACCTCTCTGGTCAACATGTCCATGAACCTGCCGGCGGGGGATGTGACCCATGATCCGGCTAACTTCGATGCCGCGGATCCCACCACCTACAACAACGCCACCTCGGTGACGGTGTACGACTCCCTGGGTGAGCCACACATCATGACCCAGTACTTCGTTAAACCACCGGGCGGGGCGCTGAACAACAACAACCAGTGGATCACCTTCATGACCATGGACGACAAGCCGGTCAATATTGGTGACGCCGGTGGTGCCACCACCAACGGCACCTGGGATCAGGACGTCGACGGCGACGGCGTGATCACCCTGCCTCCCGGTGGTACCGATAGGCAGAATGTGGCGGCGGTTAACGGCTCCGGCCACACCGGTGCCGTGCTGAGCTTTGACGACACCGGTAACTACATCGGCTCGAACCCCACCATGATTCAGAGTGTGGCCTTGGGCAATACCGGTGCCGGCGTTATCGGCCCCGGTGCCGATGGCACTCAGCGGGTAGAGCTGCGCTTTGATAACCCGACTCAGTACGCCTCATCGTTTGAAGTGACTCAGTTGAAGCAGGATGGCGCCACCGTGGGCCGCCTGACTAACGTCGAAGTTGCCTCTGACGGTCTTATTGCTGCCACCTATTCCAACGGCACCGAGGTGGCGCTGGGTAAGGTGGCCCTGGCCCGATTTGCCAATGAGCAGGGGTTGTCTCAGCAGGGCAACACCTCCTGGAAGCAGAGTCAGGCTTCCGGTGAGGCGCTGATTGGTGAGCCCAACACCGGCACCTTTGGCAGCGTTAACTCCGCGGCGCTGGAGCAGTCCAACACCGATCTGACCACCGAGCTGGTGGATCTGATCAGTGCTCAGCGTAACTTCCAGGCCAACTCCCGAGCGCTGGACATTGCCAACCAGCTGCAACAGAACATCCTGCAAATCCGATAATCTCAGATTGCCGCCCCGGCCATCGGGGCGGCAACCCTTTTCCCCTCCCGGCCGTCGATTTTTCTTAACCGCCCCTGAACCGCCATAAAACCGCCCCTTTCGTTTTGGCATAGCAATTGCATTTATCCAGGCTAACCACAGCAAGCGTCCTCATTGGAGTCACTTTTGGATAACATGCTCTACATCGCCGCAACCGGTGCCAGCCAGAACATGAATGCCCTCGGGGTGCATGCCAACAACCTGGCCAATGCCCGCACCGATGCGTTCAAGGCAGACTTGCATCAGGCCCGCAGCATGCAGGCATACGGTGAAGGCTTACCGACTCGAGTGTTTGCCATGACCGAGCGTCCGGCCACCAATTTCGATGCCGGCTCCATTCAAACCACCAATCGCGATCTTGACGTTGCCATCAAGAATGAAGGCTGGTTCGTGGTGGAAGATGCCGAAGGCAAAGAGGCGCTCAATCGCAACGGCTCGTTGCAGATTGATGAGAGTGGCTTGCTGATGAACTCTCAGGGGCAACCCATCATGGGAGAAAATGGCCCCATCCTGTTGCCGCTGCCCATCGAGAAGGTTGAGATTGCCTCCAACGGCATCATTACCGTCCGTCCCCAGGGGGCGCCGGCCAATGCCATGGAAGAGGTGGCCCAGCTGCAGTTGGTGAATCCGCCTCTGACTTCACTCACCAAGGGCGAAGACGGCCTGTTCCGTAACCTGGAAGGGGCTGCCTATCAGACCGATGTCGAGGTGGAACTGCTCAGTGGTGCCGTAGAAGGCAGCAACGTAAGTCCAGTGCACGAACTGGTGGGCATGATTGAGATGCAGCGCCAGTTTGATATGCAACTGAAGATGATGAAAACCGCAGAAGAGAATGACAGGTCAGCCGCAAAACTCTTGCGGGTGTAACCAGATTAAAGGGACAGCAACATGCAACCGGCACTTTGGATTAGCAAGACGGGCCTCGATGCCCAGCAAACAGAAATCGCCAACATCTCCAACAATCTGGCCAACGCCAGCACCGTCGGCTACAAGAAAAGCCGGGCGGTGTTTGAAGATCTCCTGTACCAGACCATCAACCAGGCCGGCGGCATCAGTGCCCAGAACACCGAGCTGCCCAACGGTCTGACCCTGGGGGCGGGTACCAAGGTGGCGGCCACCCAGCGAATCTTCTCTCAGGGCAACATGCTGACCACGGACAACAGCCTGGATCTGATGATCGATGGTCCGGGGTTTTTCCAGATTCAGATGCCGGACGGCACCATCGCTTACTCGCGTAACGGTCAGTTCACTCTGGACGAAGAGGGGCAGATGGTGACCCCGGGTTCTGGCTACGTACTGGATCCAGGCATTGTGATTCCCGAAGACACTCAGTCCATCAGTGTCTCGGCCGAGGGGGAGGTGTCGGTTCGCACCCCGGGCGTGGCAGAGAACGTGGTGGTGGGTCAGATTGAGATCAGTAACTTCGTCAATGCCAGCGGCCTCGAGCCCATCGGTCAGAACCTGTTTCTGGAAACCGGTGCCAGCGGTGCCCCCATTGCCGGGGTGCCCAGCCTCGACGGCCTGGGTTCCATTCGCCAGGGGGCACTGGAGACTTCCAACGTCAATGTGACCGAAGAACTGGTGAACATGATTGAAGCCCAGCGGGTGTATGAGATGAACTCCAAAGTGATCTCCACCGTTGACCAGATGCTGGCCAACCTCAACCAGCAGCTGTAAGGAGCCGTGATGAGAGTCCTGATTGTGGCCGCCAGCCTGCTGGCGCTGGCCGGATGCACTACCCCGGGCGGCCCGCTGCCCGATGATCCCTACTATGCGCCGGTGTATCCGGACCTGCCGCCAACTCAGGTGGTGACCACGGGCTCCATCTACCAGGATACCTTCTCCAACGAGCTGTACTCCGACATTAAGGCTCACCGGGTCGGTGATGTGATCACCGTGAATCTGGTGGAATCCACCAAGGCCAAGAAAAGTGCCACCAACGAGATGTCCAAAGACAACTCCATGAGCCTAGACCCCATCAGTGCTGGCGGTGCGCCAATCACCATTAATGGCCAGACCATCGACCTGAACTACAAAGAGAAACTGGACTTGTCCAAGGAGGCGGATGCGGATCAGAGCAACAGCCTCGATGGCTCCATCTCGGTCAACGTGTTGCAGGTGCTGTCCAACGGCAACCTGGTGATTCGCGGTGAGAAATGGATCACCATCAACGACGGCGAAGAGTACATTCGCTTGACCGGGTTGATTCGCCCCCGCGACATCAAGCCAGACAACACCGTCGAGTCCACTCGAGTGGCCAACGCCCGCATTCAGTACAGCGGCACCGGCACCTTTGCCGAATCGCAGAAGACCGGCTGGTTGGCCGCGTTCTTCAATGGGCCTTTGTGGCCTTTCTAGGGAGCGTGATATGAGACTGTTTGTTGCCGTGCTGGCCCTGGTTCTGGCTTCCCCCGCCGCGCAGGCGCTGCGCCTGAAGGACATCTCCGATGTGCAAGGGGTTCGCAGTAACCAACTGGTGGGTTATGGACTGGTGGTGGGTCTGCCCGGCACCGGCGAGAAAGGCCGATTCACCGAGCAGAGCTTTACCACCATGCTGTCCAACTTCGGCATCAACTTGCCGCCCGGTGCCCGTCCCAAGCTGAAAAACGTGGCCGCGGTGGCGGTACACGCCGAGCTGCCGCCGTTCACCAAGCCCGGCCAGCAGATTGACATTACCGTCTCCTCCGTCGGCAGTGCCAAGAGCCTGCGCGGTGGCACCCTGCTGCAAACCTTTCTAAAAGGGGCGGACGGCAAGGTGTATGCACTGGCACAGGGCAGCCTGGTGGTGTCCGGTTTCAGCGCCACCGGTGCCGACGGCTCCAGCGTGATTCAGAATACCCCCACCGTGGGCCGCATTCCCAACGGCGCCATCGTCGAGCGCAGTGTCCCCAGCCCCTTCGCCAATGGTGACTTCCTGACCTTTAACCTGCAGCGGCCGGATTTCTCTACCGCCAAGCGAGTGGCAGACACCATCAACGGCTTGCTGGGGCCCGGCGTTGCCCGAGCACAGGACGCCACCTCCATTCAGGTCTCGGCGCCCCGGGATCGGTCCCAGCGCGTCGCCTACCTGGCAACGCTGGAAAACCTCAATGTGGAGCCCGCCGATGAATCGGCCAAGGTGATCGTCAACTCTCGCACCGGAACCATCGTCGTCGGTAAAAATGTGCGCCTGTTGCCGGCAGCCATCACCCATGGCGGCCTGACGGTGACCATCTCCGAGAATTTGCAAACCAGTCAGCCGAACCCCTTTGCCCAGGGTCAGACCGCAGTGACACCGAACAGCAGCATCGATGTGCAGCAGTCCAATCGGCGCATGTTTAAGTTCGATCCCGGCGTGACCCTGGATGAACTGGTGCGGGCCGTCAACCAGGTGGGCGCCGCGCCTTCAGACCTGATGGCGATCCTGGAAGCGTTATCTCAGGCCGGCGCGCTTCGCGGCGAGCTGGTGATCATCTAGGGGATGGCGGTGGATCCTTTAAAGCAAAACCCCAACCACTACATGGACCTGGCCGCCATGGACGATCTGCGCCAAAAGGCTCAATCGGATCCCAATGCCAGCCTCAAAGAGGTGGCGCTGCAGTTTGAGGGCATCTTCCTGGGGATGATGCTCAAAGAGATGCGCAGTGCCAGTGCCGTGCTGGAGTCCGACAGTCCCTTTAACAGTCAGACCAGCAAGTTCTACCAGGATATGCAGGACCAGCAACTGGTGTCCGAACTGTCCAGCCAGGGGGCGTTGGGGCTGGCGGATCTGATTGTGGCCCAGTTGGGCGGTGACGATGCACTGACGCCTGCGTCGGCACTGCGAGGCCAGGCTGGCATGGCCATGGCGGCCGCGCCTGTCACGTCCTCCGTCTCTGCCGTTGCCGAGTCGGCCCCAAAGGTCGAGCCGGCGTTGCCACGGCCGCCATTGGCCGCAGCGGCCAACCCGGAACCGGATTTCAGCCAGCCGCGCAGCTTTGTTGACAGCCTGATGCCTCATGCCCAGGTTGCGGCCGATAAGCTTGGGGTCAGCCCGGAACTGCTGGTGGCCCAGTCGGCGCTAGAGACCGGTTGGGGGCGCAAGGTGTTGCCTGCCGCTCAAGGCAGCAGCAATAACCTGTTTAACATCAAGGCGGGCAGCAGTTGGCAGGGCGACAAAGTGGCCATCAATGCGCTGGAAGTGGAGCAGGGGATGCCGGTGAAACGGCGCTCTGAATTCCGAGTGTACGGCGACATTGCCGACAGTTTTTCCGATTTTGTCGAGTTTGTGAATAAGCCCAGGTATCGCGATGCCCTCGATGCCGGCAACGATGAAGGCTTTATTCGGGGGCTGCAGCAGGCTGGCTACGCCACCGACCCCGCCTATGCGGACAAAGTGCTACAGGTGATGAAACGTCTGATGACCGACACCAGCTTGGTGCCAAAGGGGAGTAATTAGTGTCTGATTTAATGAACATTGGCCGTTCTGGTGTAATGGCGACCAGGAAGCAGCTTCAGGTCACGTCAAACAACATCGCCAATGCCGGAACGGCTGGATACTCTCGCCAGGTGGCGGAACAGCGAACCTCTCAGTCATTGTTTATTGCCGGAGACTTCGCCGGAACCGGTACCTACGTGGCTGACGTTAGCCGAGTCTATAACAGCTATGCCGCCAGGGAGTTGCATCTAAGCGAAAGCCAACTCTCCTACGCCAAGACCAGCTACATTAAGGCGGATGAGCTCAATCAGGTGTTCTCGGTGTCCGGTGACGCCATTCCCGACTCGCTGAATAACGCCTTCAACGCCATCAACAACATGGCCGATATTCCCAATGATCTCAGCGCCCGAGATAACGTCCTGGTGGCCCTGGGTCAGTTGTCCGGCTCCTTTGATACCGTTGCAGAGAGCCTCACCAGCCAGTTGCGTCAGACCAACGAGCAGGTGATCACGACGGTGGACCGGGTCAATGCCATCACCAAAGAGCTGGCAGACATCAACAGTCAGCTGCAAAAAGTGGGCGGTGAAGACCTTCAACTGCTGGATTATCAGAACCAGTTGATCACCGAACTCAGCGATTACACCCAGGTGAACGTGATTGAACAGGAACTGGGGGTAAAGAGCATCATGATGGGCGGGACGGCCATGTTGGTGTCCGGGCCCAATCAACTCGAACTGGGCATCACCGACGGCGATCCGGTGCGGCATGAATTACGCTACACCATCGATACCGGCAGTCAGAAGATCACCCTGGATGGTCGGGATGTTGGCGGCCAGTTGCAAGCGTTGACCGATTACCGCGACAACGTGCTGCTGCCGGCGGAACGGGATCTGGGCAAGATGGCCATCGGCATCGCCGATGCCATGAACCGCACCCAGGCCAATGGCTTTGACCTCTATGGCAATGTCGGCCAGCAGGTGTTTGCCGACATCAATGCGCCGGAGATGTCCATTGGTCGCAGTGCCAGTTCCGGTAACAATGCCGGTGGCACTCAAACCAGCGTGTTTATCGACGACGTCGACAAGCTCACCGGTGGCAAATACACCATGAGTTTTGACGGGGCTAACTATCAATTAACCGACGAGTTCGGCGTCAGCTCCACCCTGGTTCAGGATCCCACCGACCCGACGCGCTACAGTTCGGCGGAAGGCTTCAGCGTGGTGATGGACACCAGTGGCGGAGCGCCGGTGGCCGGCGATAAATGGGCCCTGATGCCTACCGCCAACGCGGCCAAGGGGCTGAACCTGAAGATCGAGGACCCCAAGTTGCTGGCCGCCGCCGGCTACTCTCTGGAGACCAGTGCCGGCGACGGCGAAGCCTCGCTGGTGTCCGTGGATCGGACCCACGCCAACTTCCCGTCCGGCGAGGTGAGCCTGTCGGTGACCCCCAATAACCCCCTGTCGGTGCCCCCCGGGCAGAACACCTATCAGGTGACCGACCCCGATGGCACCGTGCTTGATAACGGCGTTTACACCGGCAATACCGTCAGTGCCATGGGCTTTGAGGTACAAATCGACAACAACACCACCGCCAGCAGCGGCTTTACCATGAACCTGGATTTTGCCGTTGGCGACAACGCCAATGCTGTTGAAATGGGTAAGATTCCCAACATCAAGTTGTTGGATGGCGGCAAGTCGACCCTGATTGATACCTTCCAGGGGGTGATCACCGAGGTCGGCAGTCAGGCCGCCGCCGCCGAGGTGGGCATGAATTCAGCCCAGGCGGTGTATTCCCAGGCCCAGAACCGGGTTGAGTCGGAGTCCGGCGTTAACCTGGATGAAGAGGCAGCCAACTTGCTGCGGTTTCAACAGGCATTCCAAGCCTCTGCGCGAATCATGACGGTAGCAAAAGAGACTTTCGATACACTATTTACTTCGTTGCGATAGGGGGAGCGGATGCGCGTTTCAACGTTTCAGTTCTATAACCTGAACACCAACAACCTGACCAACCTGCAGTCTCAGAACAACCGGACTCTGCAACAGTTGTCCAGTGGCAAGCAGATCAATACCGCAGCGGATGATCCGGTGGCCAACATTGCCATCGAGAACCTCAAACAGCAGTCGGCGATGTTGAGTCAGTACGAAGCCAACATCAACCTGGCCAACAACCGTTTGCGCCAGGAGGAGCCTCACCTGGCTTCCTACGAAAACCTGCTGATGAACGCCCGTGACATCATGCTGGCAGGCAACGATGGTTCTTTGTCTCTGGAGAACCGTCGCGTGCACGCCAGTGACCTGAAAGCCAACCTCGACTCGCTGTTGTCTCTGGCCAACAGTCAGGATGAGTCCGGTAATTACCTGTTTGCCGGCACCGACAGCGACACCAAGCCGTTTGTGGAGCAGGCCGGAGTGGTGACCTACGTCGGCAACTCCGGTCAGCGTACCGCCATGGTCGGCGATGGGGTGTCGGTGCCGGTGAATGATCCGGGCAACGAAGTGTTTATGAATGTGCCGGTGGCCAGTGGCGCCTATCAGGCGGATTACGCCAATGCCACCATGTCGGAGAAGTTCTTTATCGAGTCGGCGGAAGTGGTCAATCCGGCGCTGACCCAGGCACCCAGTTACCAGTTTGATTTCGTCAACGACGGTGCCGGTAACGTGGCTTACGAAGTCTATGACGATGGCGGCACCCTGGTGTCTGGGCCGACGGCGTTTGATCCCACTCAGCCCATTGCGTTTCAGGGGGTGGAGGTGACACTGAGTGGCGATCCGCAGATCGGCGACTCCCTGACCATGGCTCAGCAGGAGAGCCGGGACGTGTTTACGGTCATGAACCGGGCCATCAGCATGCTGGAGTCGCACGAAGGGCTGACGGGCCCCAATGCCCAGGCAGAGTATGCGCAGTTACTGGGAGACCTGGGCGAGGTGTTTAACCATGCCACCGGTGTCCGTGCCGAAGTCGGTAACCGCATGAAGGCGCTGGAGACTTACGAAAATCAGCACAGTGACATGAAACTGGTGTCGGAAAGCGTCAAGTCGACGCTGGAAGATCTGGATTATGCCGCCGCCATCTCGGAGTTTGAGCGCCAGTCTCTGGCGATGAACGCGCTCACGGAAACGTTCGGCAAAATGAGCGGTACCTCCCTGTTTGACTTCGTTTGATTCGCCGTTCGGCGACCACAACGGCCATTGGTGAAGAGAGCTGGATCACACTTTTCATCGATGGTCGTTTTTTGTGCCCGGAATTTGTTTTTAACACTATGTAAAGTAAAGGAAAAATCCCTTCCTCTCCCCCGGTGGAAAAAAATCGCAAAAAGATCTAAAGCCACTGAAAACTCAGCCGATACCCTAATTGAAACCAAGACGCGCCATACAACTCGGCGCGACAATATGGCAATAACGCCCGAGTTAATGAGGAAGACATCATGGCTTTAAGTGTAAACACCAACGTCACTTCGATGCAGGCCCAAGGCAACCTGAACAAGGCCAGCATGGCCACCAAAACCTCCATGGAGCGTCTGGCTTCTGGTATGCGCATCAACTCTGCGAAAGATGACGCCGCAGGTCTGCAGATCTCCAACCGTATGACCAGCCAAATCAACGGTCTGGATGTGGCAATGCGTAACGCCAACGACGGTATCTCCATCGCTCAGACCGCTGAAGGTGCGATGCAGGAATCCACCAACATTCTGCAGCGTATGCGTGACCTGTCCCTGCAGTCTGCTAACGGCTCGAACTCTTCCGAAGACCGTCTGTCCATGCAGAAAGAGATCACCGCTCTGCAAGACGAACTGACTCGTATCTCCGACACCACCGTATTCGGTGGCCAGAAGCTGCTGGACGGCTCTTACGGTTCTCAGGATTTCCAGATCGGTTCCGGCGCCAACGAAACCATCGGCATTGCCTTGCGCAACACTTCCGCTGCATCTATCGGTAACCACAAGTTTGACGCTGCCGGTACCGTTGCGGGTAAGTTCGTAGTTGGCGCAGCCAACGGCATGGACGCAGTGGTTGCTGGTGACAACTTCAAGATTGCCACCTCCAGCGGTTCAACTTCCGCCATCACTTACGCCGCCGATGCAAGCTCTAAAGACATTGCTGATTCCATCAACACCGCGACCTCTGCCGCCGGTGTGGGCGTGACCGCCGAAGTGAAGAACGAAGTTACCCTGTCCAACATCGCCTCTACCTCTGCCGGTGAGACTCTGACCCTGGACATCAACGGTACCTCCGTGAACGCCACCAACTTCAACCCCAACGACCTGGAAGGCCTGGTTAACCAGATCAACGCCGCCGGCATCAGTGGCGTAACCGCCAGCTTCGATTCCGACAACCCAAGCGAGTTGAAACTGAGCTCCAGCGATGACATCTCTCTGGACATCTCCGATACCAACGCCGGTAACGTGACCGCTGACATGACCAACCACGGTGGTGCCACTGCGACTCTGACCGAGGGCGCTGCTAACCCAACCATCGCCGTGGGTACCGTAGTCATGAATTCCACCGAGAAGTTCAGCTTCGACGGCGCTGACACCGAAGCCTTCAACCTGGCTTCTGCGTCTTCCACCGTTGATTCCATCGCCTCTGTGGACATCTCTACCGCCGACGGTTCTCAGGATGCCATCGGCATCATCGATGCCGCCATCGCGCAGATTGACTCTCAGCGTGCTGACCTGGGTGCGATTCAAAACCGTCTGGGCCACACCATCAACAACCTGGGTAACATTCAGACCAACGTATCTGACGCCCGTAGTCGTATTCAGGACGTTGACTTCGCGAAGGAAACTGCAGAGCTGTCTAAGCAACAGGTTCTGTCTCAGTCCTCCTCTGCGATGCTGGCTCAGGCCAACCAGCTGCCATCTGCGGCACTGTCTCTGCTGTAAGTTCTACTTACTGCAACAAAAGCCCGGGTCTTGCCCGGGTTTTTTTATGCCTGCAATTCAAAGGTTCAATAAAAAACCTAAAGCTTTTCTGTGCCGGGCCGATGATAGGGGGGACAAGGGAAAAAGTGTTGAACGTCGCAGTTGGACGCGTCAAAGCCACACAAGGACCCAGAGTTACGCCGGGGAGGGCCGACCTCCCTGTTTACCGCTATCTGAATCGAGGAAGGGACCATGGATAGCACATTGATCAACTCAGTTGGCACGCCAGTTGCAGTATCTGCGGTTAAACCAGAACTGTCGGCTGAGCAGCAATTACAAAAGGCCGGCCAAGCCGAAGCGGTGGCCGCCGATGCGGTGACCGCGACCGCCAAAGCGGAAGAGGCCAATGAGTCAAAACAGAACCAAGATGACCGGATTGCTCAAGCCACTCATGGTATGAATGAGTTTTTTGACTCAATGAACAAAGAGATTCGCTTTCACATCGACGAAAAAACCGACCGCAGTGTGGTCAAGGTGGTCGAGGCCAAGACCGGGGAAGTGATCCGGCAAATTCCTGCCGAAGAGGTGCTGGAACTTGCCGCTCGAATGTCCGAAGCCAGCGGACTGTTGATGAAAGAAGAAATTTAACCGTTCGGTGGTGACCGGATAGAACAGAGGTAAGATTATGGGCTTAACGGCGGTAGGTCTGGGCTCCGGCCTGGACATCAATGGCATTGTAAAAGCGCTGGTTGATACAGAGAAGCTGCCGAAGGAAGCGTCGCTCAACTCGAAAGAGGCGACGGTCCAGGCGGAGATCTCCGCCGTGGGCAGCATCAAAAGCGCCATGACTACCTTCCAGGATTCCCTGGAGAAACTGTCCGACCCTACCGAGTTTAATCAGCGCAAGGTGTCCCGCAACCAGGTGGACTTCCTCAGCGCCAAAGCCGATGACACCGCCGTTACCGGCAGTTACAACGTGGTGGTGGAACAGCTGGCGGAAAACCAGAAGGTGGGCTCCGGGCCGGTGGCCGATGTCACCACCAACCTGGGCGCTGGCTCGTTGGACCTGGACGTCAACGGCAAGAGTTTTAGCGTCAGTGTCGATGCCGACGATTCTCTTCAGGATGTAATGAAGAAAATCAACAACTCTGAAGACAATGTTGGCATCACCGCCACCATCGTGACCGATGATACCGGCAGCCGCCTGGTGATGAGCTCCGACAAAACCGGTACCGAAAATCAGATTACCGTCACCGCCAGTGGTGACACCAGCCTGACCGACGTGTTCAATGCCACCACCGAGATTCAGCCTGCCAAAGACGCGATAGTGACCATCGATGGCCTTAAGGTCACCTCCAGCAGCAACACCCTGGACAAGGCGATTCAGGGGGTTACCCTGGATCTGACCAAGGCCGATGTCGGTGAGTCCACCAAGATCACCATCAGCAACGACGACGATGCGGTGATCAAAAACATCGAGGCCTTCGTCGAAGCCTACAACGAGATGATGACCACCGTCAGTAACCTCTCGGCCTACGATCCCAACACCAAGACATCCGGCGCCCTGCAGGGGGATGCGCTGCCCAGGGCGATTCAGAGCCAGATGCGCGGCCTGCTCGGTAATGTCTACGACACCAGTGACGGTCCCAAGTCACTGTCGATGTTCGGTGTCTCCAGCGATCGCTACGGTAAGCTGGAGATTGACGACGACAAGCTCAAAGAGTCGGTCAAAGACAACGGCGCGGCCCTGGCAGAGATGTTCACCAAGGAAGACACCGGTCTGACCTCGAAACTGGATTCGGCGGTCGATGCCTATGTGCAAGCCGGTGGCATCATCGCCAGTCGGGATACCACCCTGAAAAACCAGTTGGAGCGAATTGCAGACGACAGGACCAGCCTGGCGACCCGAATGAAGTCCTATGAAAATCGCCTCTATAAGCAATTCAATGCCATGGATGCGGCGGTCGCCTCGCTGAACTCTCAGAGTGCCGACCTTGCTGCCCGATTTGATGCTCTGCCAGGATTTACCAAGAAGTCATGAATCAATCATCTTTGGAACAGATCACTCACGCCATTTCGGATCTGCTGGAAGAGATTGATGCCGCAGAGATGGAAGCCAGGGATGAGCTTTTGCCTAAGCTGAATCAGCAGATCGAAGCGCGGCGCGCCTGCCTGGCCCAGTTGCTGGAGACGGAACTGGCTCAGGATAGGGAGTGGATCAAACGGCAACTGGACATCTCTCGAGGCTTGGCGCAACAGAGTAAACGCCAGCTGGACAAACAACGAAGTGAGTTGGGGGGCTACCGCAAGGGCCGCCAACAAGTATCAATTTACCAGAACGTAGAATTAGGAAAGTAGCATGCGTGGATCCTTAAAAGCTTACCGTCAGGTGTCCGTTGACAGCCAAAAAGCCGAAGCGTCGCCTCACAAGGTCGTCCAGCTTCTGCTGGGGGGCAGTATTGACAAGTTGATTCAGGCAAAGATGGCCATTGACACCAACCAGGTGGCCAAGAAGGGCGAGTTGATGGGCCGCAGCATGGAGATCATCACTCACCTGAAAGCCTCTCTGGATCATGAAAAAGGCGGTGAGATTGCCGATAACCTGGCCTCTTTGTACGAATACGTGTTGCGGCGCATTGCCGAAGCCAACGCCGGCAACGACAGCGCCATTGTGGACGAAGTCGTGGATCTGCTGAAAACCGTGAAAGAGGGCTGGGATGCCATCCCTGCCGAACACCATCATGTTAAGCAGCCCGCATAATTAGAATTAAGCAAACTGGGTTCTTGGCCGCTTATTAACCGTCAGAAACCCAGGTCGCTTGCTAAAGTGTACTTTCTCATTACAATAACCGGACAAGAAATGCTGCTCAGGCAGTTAATGCACCCTCTAGTGAGTGCTTTAATTCGGATTTTCAATTAGCTACGCTTGAATTGCTAATTAGTGCGGGTATGGCCGGAAGATAAGTAATGCAAACAGAACAAAGCATATTATTAGTGGATTGGGACCCGGAACGGCTCCAACAACTAAGCTTTTTACTTAACTTCCTGGGAGAGCAGGTCGAGTCAGTTAAAATGGCCGAACTCCCGATGCGACTGAATGACTCAGAACGCTACAGAAGTGTGATCTTCGGTCATAATAATGAGACCGACAGCGAAACCGCAGTGCAATTGTTGCGTGATTTTCCGCACCAGCCGTTTCTGTGTCTGGATACCCGTCCCCTGGAGATTGCCAACCTGGTGGGTGAGATCGCGCTGCCCTTCAGCTATGCTCAGCTCACCGAGATGCTGCACTACTGCCAGGTGTACAACCGTACCCGTCATGAACTTGCCCCCACCAGTGCCAATCAGACCAAGTTGTTCCGCAGCCTGGTCGGTCGCAGCGAAAGCATCGCCGAGGTGCGACACCTGATGGCTCAGGTGGCCGAAACCGAGGCTACCGTGTTGGTGCTGGGTCAGTCGGGTACCGGCAAAGAGGTGGTGGCCCGCAACGTTCATTACCTCTCCAAGCGCCGTAACGGCCCTTTTATTCCGGTCAATTGTGGTGCCATTCCGGCCGAATTGCTGGAAAGCGAGCTGTTTGGTCACGAGAAAGGGGCCTTTACCGGTGCCATCGGTACCCGCAAAGGCCGGTTTGAGATGGCCGAAGGCGGCACCCTGTTTCTGGATGAAATCGGTGACATGCCGGCTCACATGCAGGTGAAGTTGCTGCGCGTGTTGCAGGAAAAGACCTTTGAGCGGGTCGGTGGCACTAAGCCGCTGCAGGCGGACGTGCGAATCGTTGCCGCCACCCATCAAAACCTCGAGTCGATGATTGAGAAAAATCAGTTCCGTGAGGATCTCTACTACCGACTTAACGTATTCCCTATCGAGATGCCGGCCCTGAGCGAGCGCAAAGAAGACATTCCTTTGCTGCTGCAGGAGTTGGTGACCCGCCTGGAAGGCGAGGGCAAAGGCGCCGTGCGCTTTACCCTGCGGGCGGTGGAATCTCTGGTGGCGCACCCCTGGTCTGGCAACGTGCGCGAACTGTCAAACCTGGTGGAGCGGATGGTGATTCTCTATCCCAACAGCTTGGTAGACGTGAATGACCTGCCACTGAAGTATCGCCATGTGGATGTGCCTCAGTACTCTCCGGAATACCCGGAAGAGTTGCAGGAGCGCGACGCGCTGGCGGCACTGTTCTCCGGCGAAGAGAGCATCGAACTGCCAGAGCAGAAGTTCTCATCGGAACTGCCCGAAGACGGCGTCAATCTCAAGGACATGTTGGCGGAGCTGGAGGTGGAGATGATTCGCCAGGCTCTGGATCAGCAAAGCAACGTGGTGGCCAAGGCCGCCGAGATGCTGGGCATGCGCCGCACCACTCTGGTGGAGAAGATGCGCAAATACGGCCTGAGCAAAGCCTGAGGACCGGCGGCAGCATTGCCGCTTGGTTTCCGCTTCTTCCTGGTTTGTTAACATAATTTCCGCTCTGACTCAGTCCATCACTGGCGCAAATTTGCAGCAAACCGTGATCGGTGTCGCAACAATGCCATCTTGTTCCCCATGTTCAAGCTGTTGATAGCGCTGAATTTAACCCAGATCACACAATGAATGGAACAAGGCTGCTCCAACGCCACTTTTTACCTATCCTGTTACCGTCCTTTTAAATGCCAGTGCTTGGCATAATTCATGCATTATTCGCTCATCGCGTTCAGATTTACGTTTTTTTGACAGGATGACTACATGGCGGTCAGCCAATCCACCCTAGCTTCTATTGATGCCCCTTCGGCGGGCAGTCAGGCCGAAAGTCGCTTGAATCACCTGATGCATTGTTTGCCGGCCGGGGTGCTGCTGCTGGATGAGATGGGCGTGGTTGAGCAGGCCAATCCCGCCGCCTGTGAGCTGCTGGAACAGCCACTGCAAGGCAAAGCCTGGCGTCAGATTATTGACTCGGCCTTTGCGCCGCGGGCGGACGATGGTCATGAGGTGTCGCTAAAAAATGGCAAACGCGTCAGCCTGAAAACCCGCTCTCTGACACCGGAGTCCGGCCAGTTGGTGATGCTCACCGATTTGACCGAAACCCGTCGCATGCAGCACAACGTTTCGCACTTGCAGCGCTTGTCGGCGTTGGGAAAGATGGCGGCATCGCTGGCGCACCAGATTCGTACTCCCTTGTCTGCCGCACTGCTGTACGGTGCCAACCTGGCCAGTCCGAAACTGGATGACGCTGGACGGGCGCGGTTCCAGCAGAAGCTGATGGCGCGCTTGGGTGAGCTTGAGCAGCGGGTCAATGATCTGTTGTTGTTTGCCCGTGGCGGCCACACTCAGAAGCTGGAACCGCTGTCGGTTGTCGACCTGATTCAGGAATTGGCCACCAGTTGCGAAGCGGCACTGCAGCAGCGCCAGGCGGATCTCAGCTGGGTGTTTCAGGCATCGCCTCACATCGAAGCCAATGTCACTGCCCTGCAGGGCGCGCTGCAAAATCTGATAAACAATGCTCTGGAAGCCAATGCCAACGCCATTCGCATCACCGTGTCTGAACTCAAGGGGCGGGCGGTGATTCAGGTGGCCGACAACGGTAACGGCATGACCCAGGAGCAACAACAACAGGCAATGACGCCATTTTACACCACTAAGGCCAACGGCACCGGCTTGGGCCTGGCGGTATTGCATTCCATCTGCCGGGCTCACGATGGCACCATCAGCCTGGCGTCACTGCCCGGACAGGGCAGCCAATTTACCCTGACCTTTCCATGCCTGGAACAGCAAGAGGAACAACGTGCATGAGTAAGCACACCATCTTAGTCGTTGAAGATGATCTGGGCCTGAGAGAAGCTCTGGTGGATACCCTGATGCTGGGCGGCTACCAGTGCCTGGAAGCCGGAGACGGCCAGGAAGCCTTGATTCAAATTGGGCGTCAGCGCCCGGACATGGTGATATCCGACATCCAGATGGCTGGCATGGACGGGGTCGCCCTGTTAAAAGCCATTCGGGCCAAAGATTTGCAACTGCCGGTTCTGTTAATGACCGCTTACGGCACCATCGACGCCGCCGTCGAAGCCATGCGCTGCGGGGCCAGTGATTACCTGGCCAAGCCGTTTGCGCCTGAAGTGTTGCTGCACCAGGTGGAGCGCTATCTGATGCCGACGCCGGATCCGGTGCCCCAGCCCATCGCCGCCGACCCGGCCAGCCAGCAGTTACTGGCATTGGCAGGGCGGGTGGCACAATCCGATGCCTCGGTGATGATTGCCGGCCCCAGTGGTTCAGGCAAAGAGGTGTTGGCGCGTTACCTGCACCAGCAATCGCCTCGCGCCAGCGCCCCCTTTGTGGCGATCAACTGTGCGGCGATTCCGGAAAACATGCTGGAAGCCACGCTGTTTGGTTATGAAAAAGGCGCCTTTACCGGTGCCGTTACCGCCTGCGCCGGTAAGTTTGAGCAAGCCCAGGGGGGCACCATCCTGCTGGATGAGATCACCGAGATGGACCTCAGCCTGCAGTCCAAATTGCTGCGAGTGCTGCAGGAGCGGGAAGTGGAGCGTCTGGGCAGTCGCAAGACTCTGAGCCTGGACGTTCGTGTACTGGCGACTTCCAACCGGGATCTAAAGCAGGCCGTGGCCGCCGGTGAGTTCCGCGAAGATCTCTACTACCGCCTGAATGTGTTTCCGCTGACCTGGTTGCCCCTGTGCCAGCGCCCCGGCGACATCGTGCCGTTGGCTGAGCACCTGATTGGCCGTCACTGCAGTGGCCGCCCCGGTGCTGCCAAGCCGCGGTTGACCGACGCCGCCAGAATCAAACTGCAGCAGCACAGCTGGCCAGGCAACGTCCGTGAACTGGAAAACGTGGTTCAGCGGGCGCTGATCCTCTGCGTAGGTCAGAACATTGAAGCGGATGACCTGTTCATCGATACCGGCAGTGCGCCGGTGGTGCCGGTGGCTCAAGTGGTCGACGTCAAGTCGGACAGCCTCGGCGACGAACTGAAACTGCAGGAGCATCAGATCATCGTCGATGCCCTGAACCACCACGGTGGCAGCCGCAAGGCGGTGGCCGAACAACTGGGGATCAGTCCCCGTACCCTTAGGTACAAATTGGCCAAGATGAGAGACATGGGGATCGAATTGCCGGCGTGAAGCCTGTACACTGCGTGCCCTGGTCGAGGTTTTATTACAACAATGATGATGAAGAACGGTAAGGAGTAGCTCGAGATGGAGATTGGCTCTAATCCAATGCTGAGTGAGATGCAGCAACTGGCGCTGGAAGCCCAGCCCGGTGCGTTGCAGCCCACCGCTGGCCCAAGCGGCGACTTCGAAGCGCTGCTGGGTAATGCCATCGATCACGTAAATGGTTTACAGAAGAATGCCTCGGATCTGTCTACCCGGCTGGAGCTGGGTGACAGCAGCGTGACCTTGTCCGACACCATGATCGCCAAAGAGAAGGCCGGTGTGGCCTTCGAGGCGACCATCCAGGTTCGCAACAAGCTTGTTGAAGCCTATAAAGAGATAATGAGTATGCCCGTTTGATGGGCTTAAGGTAAAAGCGTGGCAGAGGCGAATCAGTCAACCCAGTTGGCATTGGGGAACGACGCGGCATTGCCCATAGAGGGCGGTGATACCGCGGCCGTCGAAGAAAATAAAGCCAGTCCATTCGGATCGTTGGCCGGTACCGATACACTGCGTCAGGTGTCGCTGATCCTGGCGCTGACCGTGTGTCTGTTGCTGGTGGTGTTTATTGTCATCTGGGCCCAGGAACCGGATTACCGGCCGTTGGGCAAGATGGAAACCGCCGAACTGGTGGAAACCCTGGATTTTCTTGATCAGCAGAAGATCGAGTACCAGGTGGAAGCCAATGTGATCTCGGTGCCGGAAGACCAGTACAACGACATCCGTCTGCGCATGACCCGGGCTGGGCTGGAAAATGCCAACGCCACCGAACAGGATTATCTGAACCAGGAGAGTGGCTTCGGCGTCAGTCAGCGACTGGAATCGGCCCGGCTCAAGCACACTCAGGAACAGACTCTGGCCCGCGCCATCGAAGAGCTGCGCAGCGTCAGCCGGGCCCGGGTGATTCTGGCCTTGCCGAAAACCAACGTGTTTGCCCGTCAGCAGGCAGAGCCCTCGGCCACCGTGGTGGTGGGCCTGACCCGCAATACCGAACTGCGCCAGACCGAAGTGGATGCCATCGTCGACATCGTCGCCTCGGCGGTGCATAAGCTGTCGCCGTCGCGAGTGACCGTCACCGATCAGCATGGTCGTCTGCTGAACTCCGGCAGTCAGGATGCCATCTCCAGCCGCGCCCGTCGCGAACTGGAAGTGGAGTCTCAGCAGGAGCAGGCGCTGCTGCGCAAAATCGATTCCATTCTGATCCCGGTGCTGGGCATCGGCAACTACACCGCCCAGGTGGACGTCAGCATGGACTTCTCCGCCGTGGAGGAAACCTCCAAGCGCTATAATCCGGACCTGCCGTCACTGCGCAGTGAGATGGTGATCACCGACAACCAGAATGGCAAAGATGCCATCGGCATTCCCGGTGCCCTCACCAACCAGCCGCCGATGAATTCCGACATTCCTCAGCAGGTGGATGCCAATGGCGAAACCTCGGTGATCGGCAGCAATCGCCGCCGCTCCGAAGCCACCCGCAACTACGAGCTCGATTCCACCGTTAGCCACGTGCGTCAGCAGGTTGGGGTTGTGCGCCGCATTACCGTGTCGGTGGCGGTGGATTACACCCTGGGTACGGCGGCAGAGGGCGAGGTGGCAACGCCGCAACCTCGCAGTGAACAGGAGTTGGCCAACCTGCAGCGGTTGCTGGAAGGCAGCATCGGTTTCAGCGGTCGTCGAGGTGATATGGTCGACGTCATCACCATTCCATTTGCCGAAGGGGTATCCCTGGAAGCGCCGGAACTGCCTCTGTATGAACAACCGCTGTTCTGGCGTCTGGTGAAGTTTGGCAGTGGCGCCCTGGTGATCATCGTCATTGTCCTGGCGGTGATTCGACCGATGATGAAACGGCTGCTGGATCCTCAGGGTGACAAGACCAAGGCGCTGTCCCCGGGTGAAGAGCTGGCCGAGATTGAAGATCAATACGCCGCCGACACTCTGGGCATGCTGGCTCAGAGCGAAGGCGATTACAGTTACGCCGACGATGGCTCGATTCTGTTGCCGGATCTGCACAAAGAAGACGACATGCTGCGCGCCATTCGGGCCCTGGTGGCCAACGAACCTGAGCTGTCGACCCAGGTAATTAAACATTGGTTGGAAGACGATGCCTGATTTGACCGACGTCGCCCCGGTGGCACCGGGTGAGTTTGACCCTAAAAATTTAAACGGTATCGAAAAGACCGCGATTCTTTTATTGAGCCTGTCGGAATCGGATGCCGCCCAGGTGCTGAAAAATCTCGAGCCCAAGCAGGTGCAGAAGGTTGGCATGGCCATGGCGGGCATGTCTAACTTCAGCCAGGACAAGGTCACCGCGGTGCACCGGCTGTTCCTGGAGCAGATTAAGAAATTCTCCTCCATCGGTCTTAACAGCCAGGAGTTTGTTCGCAAGGCGTTGACCCATGCCTTGGGTGAAGACAAGGCCGGTAACCTGATTGACCAGATCGTCATGGGCCATGGCGCCACCGGTCTGGATTCCCTGAAATGGATGGATGCCCGCCAAGTGGCCAACATCATTCAGAACGAACACCCGCAGATCCAAACCATTGTGCTGTCCTACCTGGAGCCGGATCAGGCGGCTCAGATCATGGGCCAGTTTACCGAGCGGGTCCGCCTGGACCTGATGCTGCGTATCGCCAACCTGGAAGAGGTCCAACCGGCGGCATTGCAGGAGCTGAACGACATCATGGAGAAACAGTTTGCCGGCCAGGCGGGCGCCCAGGCAGCCAAGATGGGCGGCCTGAAGGCGGCAGCCAACATCATGAACTACCTGGACACCGGTATGGAAGGCCAGTTGATGGAGTCGATTCGCGACACCGACGAGGAGTTGGGTCAGCAGATTCAGGATCTGATGTTTGTGTTCGAAAACCTGTCGGACATGGACGACAAGGCGATGCAGGTGCTGCTGCGGGAGATGCAGCAAGAGGTGCTTATTCGCGCCCTCAAAGGTGCGGACGATCAGCTCAAGGAGAAGATTCTCGGCAACATGTCCAAGCGCCAGGCCGACCTGGTGCGCGACGACCTCGAGGCCATGGGCCCGGTACGCTTGTCGGAAGTGGAATCGGCCCAGAAAGAGGTACTGTCCATTGCCCGTCGCCTGGCCGACTCTGGCGAGATTGTTCTCGGTGGTGCCGGTGGCGAAGAGTTCCTGTAATTCATGAGCAACGAGACCCGCGCCGCTTACACTCGCCACCTCCAGTCGCAATTGCAACAGGGGGATGCCGAGCAGTGGCAGTTGCCTGACGTGACTCAGGTGAGCGACCGTGCTCAGATCAACGCGGTGAACCGGCACACCGCTCCGGCCGAGCCGGAGCCCGAGCCGGAAGAGTTGCCGGCGCCGCCGACACTGGCGGAGATTGAGGCGATTCGCACCGATGCCCAGCAGGAAGGCTATGACGCCGGCATCGAGCAGGGCACTCAGAAAGGGATCGAAGAGGGGCGGCTCAAGGGGCTGGAAGAGGGGCACCAGCAAGGATTTGCCCAAGGCCTGGAACAGGGGTTGGAAGAGGGCAAAAAGCAGATTGCGCTGCAGATGCAACAGTGGGATGCCCTGCTCAATGAGTTGATTGCGCCGCTGCAGGCGGTGGATTCCCAGGTCGAGCAGGAGCTGATCGAGCTGACCCAACAGCTGGCGAGGGCGGTGATCGGCTGTGAAGTCAAAACCCAGCCAGAGCCATTGTTGCTGGCCCTGCGCCAGGCGGTTGAAGCGTTGCCGAGCCAAGAGCAGCGAATCACCATTCGCCTGTCGGCACCGGATCTGGAATTGGTAAAACTCAGCTACGGCGAACAGGAGTTGGCCCGGCGCGACTGGCGCCTGGAACTGGAACCCAGCCTGACCCAGGGCAGTGTCCAGGTGCACACCAAGCGCTCCCGGGTTGAGATGCCGCTGTCCGAGCGCATCGACGCCATTTTCAATCAGTTTATCAACCAACCTCGCTCCCCGGTGGATGAGCCGGACTACCCCCGTGCCGAGTCCATGCCGTCGCAGCCGGATCCGGACACCGAGGTGGAGACCGCCCAGTCGACGCCAGGCGCCGCCGAGGCCGAAGCGGAGCCTGTCGGCCCTGAGCCGCAGGGCGATCACCATGGACCTGCGTAGCGACCGGCTTCAGCAGCGGATTCGAGCCTGGCAACACAACGTTGCCAGCCAGAAACCGGTGGCCAGTGGCCAACTGTTGCGGGTGGTGGGACTGACGCTGGAAGCGGTGGGCTGCCGGGCACCGGTTGGTTCCCTGTGCAGCATCGATACCCTCAGCGGCGAGATTCTGGCCGAGGTGGTGGGTTTTGATGACCAACTGCTGTACCTGATGCCCATCGAAGAGATGAAAGGGGTGTTGCCCGGAGCCCGGGTCACCCCCATTGGCGGCCGCCGCGGCCTGGCGGTGGGCGAGGCACTGTTGGGGCGGGTGATCGATGGCAATGGCGAACCCATCGACGGTCAGGGACCGCTGAAAACCCGCCAACGCGCCGCTCACAGTTCTCCCATTCTCAATCCCATGGCCCGGCGGGCCATCTCTCAGCCCATCGATACCGGTGTGCGTACCATCAATGCCCTGTTGACCGTAGGCCAAGGTCAGCGCATGGGCTTGTTTGCCGGCTCCGGTGTCGGTAAGTCGGTGCTGCTGGGGATGATGACCCGAGGCACCAACGCCGACGTCATCGTGGTGGGCCTGGTGGGGGAGCGGGGTCGAGAGGTGAAAGAGTTCATCGAAGAGATTCTGGGGCCGGAAGGGCGTGCCCGCTCGGTGGTGGTGGCGGCACCGGCAGACAACAGCCCGATGATGCGGCTGCGGGCCTGTGAAACCTCCACTCGCATCGCCGAGTATTTCCGCGATTGCGGTAAAAACGTGCTGCTGCTGATGGACTCGCTGACCCGTTATGCTCAGGCCCAGCGAGAGATTGCCCTGGCCATCGGTGAGCCGCCGGCCACCAAGGGTTATCCGCCGTCGGTGTTTGCCAAACTGCCGAAGCTGGTGGAGCGGGCCGGCAATGGCGGCCCGGGGCAGGGCAGCATCACCGCCTTCTACACCGTTCTCACCGAGGGGGACGATCAGCAGGATCCCATTGCCGATGCCTCGCGGGCGATTCTCGATGGCCACATCGTGTTGTCCCGGCAACTGGCAGAGAGCGGCCATTATCCGGCCATCGACATCGAAGCCTCCATCAGCCGGGTTATGCCGATGGTGACCGAGCAACTGCACCAGACTGCGGCGGTGATGGTGAAGCAGTTGTGGTCGGCCTACCGCCAGAACCAAGATCTGATCGCCATTGGCGCCTACTCCAAAGGCTCCGACCCGAAAGTCGATAAGGCCATTGCCATGCAGCCGGCATTCAACGCCTTCCTGCGCCAGGAGATGAAGCGCTCGGCCTCCTACACCGAAAGTCTGGAACAGCTGGCCCGCTTGGCGGCCAACTGCAAAGTCTGAGGCTAGCCGATGGCGGATCCCAAACAACTGGCAAAGGTACTGGAACTGGCAGACAAGGAGTTGGAAAAGGCCCAGCTGCAGCTGCGCAGTGCCCGCTCTCAGGCCGATGCCCTGCGGGAACAGTTAAAGCAACTGCAAGCGTACCGCTTCGATTACGTCAAGCAGGCCGATGAGAAGGCCGGCACCCTGGTGGCGGCCAACCACTATCAGCAGTATTACCATTTTATTGCCAAGCTCGATGGCGCCATCAATGACCAGCATACGCAGATTCAGGCGGCCGACGAAGCGGTGCTGCAGTTTCAGCAGCATTGGCAGTTGATTCAGCAGAAACAGAAGGCATTGGCGCTGCTGATCGACAAGGAACATCAGCGCCGGGCGGCCCGCGCAGAGAAGCGGGAGCAAGCCGAGTTGGACGAGTTTGCCATTCAGCAATATTTGCGAAGTCGCGCCTAACGAATGGCATAGAGTTTGCAAAGAAATCAGCACTGATTTTGGCTTACTCGATGGACCCTTTTTGCTTATGGACGCACGCCTGACTGTAAACACCTCCTCCTCCGTACTCGGACCGACGGCAACGCCGGCCGCCGAGGCACAAGGGGAAGGGTTTGGCGCCGCCCTGGCTTCGGCCTCTCAACAGCAGAGTGGTGACCGCGCCACCTCATCGCAAGCCCCCGTTGCCACTGAATCTCCCGAGGCCGAGTCCGGCGTCAAATCTCCGTCTCAAACCGACGATGCCAACGCCAAGCCTGAGGTCGCAGCCACCGAGACCAAGGGCGGCGATGCCGCGCCTTCGAGCACCAATGCTAGCGACAACGGCGACCAGACCAAGATGGCAGACGGCGAGACGGCGGCCAAAAGCGGCAAGGATTCCCTTAACCCGGCAAACCTGCTTCAACCGGGGCGGCAACAACCTGCCTCGGCCATTACCGGGGAGGACAACGAGGCCGAGGTGGAAGGGCGCCCACAGACCGAGGCCACCCCGGTCGGCAATGACGACAGTCACCCGCAGACCTCAGCGTCCGAGCAGGCGAAGGCGGCTCAGTCAGCCTCGACAGACACCAAGCCCCAGGCCGACGATGCCCCGGTCTTGGCAGCTACGAAGGGCAGTGCGACTCCGGTTGAAGCCAGTGTTCCAGAGGAGGCTCCAGGGTTAGCCGTCGCCGCAGGGGCAGCTTCCGATCTTAAGCCGGTCGAGACCAGCGGTCAGGGCGCCAGCGAGGCGGTGACCGCCGCCTCGGCCAAGCCCGAGGACGGGGACAGTGACAGCGACCCTGAGGCTGAGGCCGACACGAAAACGGCCGTGGCCGCCGGCTCCACTGACCCACAACCGTCGACGGTCGCCGGCAGTGATGACGCCAAGACGAGCGACTCTCCGTTTGCCGGACTGGCCCAGGCCAACGCCGCGCCGGCGCCGACTCCAGCTCAAGACGACGGCGGCGGTGACCCGGCCCAGAGTCAGGCTGCGAGCAGCGTGAGTAAAGCCACAGATCCACACGGTGTCGCTGCGGCGGCACAGACCCTGGTGAGTCGACCGGCTCAGGCCGCCAAGGTGGCTGGAGAAGGGACCCAGGCGACCTCTGGTGCCGACTCCGTTCCAGTAACACAAGCCAAGGGCAGTGCCGAGGCCGGCAGCAGCGACGGCGATGCATCCGCCGGTGGCGATAAGGCTAACGGAGAACTGCTGGCCCAGCTTCAGGGCTTCAAGCAAGCCCAGGACAAATTGAGTTCGGCCCCCAAGGGCCGGATGGCAGCCTCGGCCTCTGGCGCCGAGGGCGGTTCGACCACCACCACAACGGCACCACAACTGACAGGCAGTGACGCCGATGCCGATCCGCTGGCAAAGTGGGCCAATGACCTGGTCAAAGCCGATGCCGGCGCCTCTGCCGGACGCACCACGGCGACCCTGACCGCCGACGCGGCGCTGCCGACAGCAGACACCCAGTTGGCCAACTCGGCCGCGGCCGTGGAAGCGGCAGAGGCGGCCGAGCTGGATCTGGATCCGCAACTGCGATTGCAGCAGGCTCGAACGCCGGAGGCGCGGGTTCAGGCTCACCAACAGCTGCAGCACGATCCCGCAGCGGCTTTGCGTCAGCCGGTGGCGGCTGAGCGAATGGCGCCGGAGCTGCGAGAGCGGATGATGATGATGATCAACAGCCGCACCAGCCAGGCCGAGATTCGCCTGGATCCTCCGGAACTGGGCGCCCTGCAAGTGAAGATTCAGATGAACGGCGATCAGGCCCAGGTGCAGATGCACGCGGCTCAGGCTCAGACCCGGGAGATGGTCGAACAGGCGTTGCCAAGATTACGGGAGATGCTGGCGCAACAAGGCATCACCCTGGCCGACACTCACATTAGCCATGGCAGTGGGGGTCAGGCCGGAAATGAGGCCGGAGACGGTCAGGGCCAGCATGGTCAGCAAGGGTTCGGTGATGGCATGGTAGAGGCCAGTGATGACACGCTGGCGGCTGTGCAGCAAATGACCGGCCGAAATGCCGACGGCGGTATCGATTATTACGCGTAAAGCGCGGTGTGTTACCCTGATGGGGATTGACGAAGGATGGAAAGTTAACGATGGCGGAAGAGTCGCTGCAATTGGAAGTGAAGCCGGCTGGAAAGCGGCCCAAATGGATGATGCCTGCCGTGATTGCGGCAGCCGGAGTCCTGATCGCGGTGGCGGTTGCCGTGGCGGTGATGGTGATGAGTGACGACGGCTCAGACGCCGAGGGTGAACAGGTGGAGCTGAATACGCCCCTGACGCCGGGCGATGCGCTCTATGTCGGCATGCCAAGACCGTTTCTGTTTAACCTGCCCGGTGACAAGCGCAGTTATCTGGTGCAGATTAAGGTGCAGATTCAGGTTCGCGGCAATGCCGCTCAGGATCTGGTCAAGAAGCACATTCCGCTGATAGAAGACTCGTTGTTGACCACCTTCAGCGGTTCCAACGCCAAGCAACTCGCCAGCCGTGAAGGCAAAGAGGAGTTGCGCACCCAGGCGTTGATGAACGTGAAAACGACCCTGCAAGGGGTTACCGGTAAACCTCTGGTGGAACGTGTGTTGTTCACCGGATTTGTAATGCAATAAGAGACTCTGAATGAGCGATCTGCTTAGCCAAGACGAAATTGATGCCCTCCTGCACGGTGTGGATGAGGTCGAAGACGAGGTCATAGAAGACGGTGGTGACAGTGCCACCACCTATGACTTCTCGTCTCAGGATCGCATTGTCCGGGGTCGAATGCCGACGCTGGAACTGGTCAATGAACGTTTTGCCCGTCACCTGCGGATCAGCTTATTTAACTTGATGCGCCGCTCCGCCGAGATCTCCATCAACGGCGTGCAGATGATCAAGTTTGGCGAATACGTCCATACCCTGTTTGTTCCCACCAGCCTCAACATGGTTCGGTTCCGGCCGCTGAAAGGCACCGGCCTCATCACCATGGAAGCCCGGCTGGTGTTTATTCTGGTGGATAATTTCTTCGGCGGCGATGGCCGTTTTCAGGCCAAAATTGAAGGCCGGGAGTTTACCCCCACCGAGCGGCGCATCATTCAGTTGCTGCTAAAGACTGTGTTTGAGGACTACAAAGAAGCCTGGTCACCGGTGATGGATGTGGAGTTCGAGTACCTGGACTCGGAAGTGAACCCGGCCATGGCCAACATCGTCAGCCCCACTGAAGTGGTGGTGGTGTCGTCGTTCCACATCGAACTCGATGGCGGCGGTGGTGATTTCCACATCACCTTGCCTTATTCCATGATCGAACCGATTCGGGAACTGCTGGATGCCGGGGTTCAGTCGGACAAACAGGATACCGACCAACGATGGGCCAGGGCGTTGCAGGAAGAGATCCTGGACGTGCCGGTGGAGTTTTCCGGCACCCTGCTGGAGACTCAGGTCACCCTGAACGACATCATGGAGATGAAGAGCGGCGACATCATTCCGGTGGATATGCCGGAAAATATGTTGGTGCGGGTCGAAGAGTTGCCGACTTTCCGAGGGCGCCTCGGTCGCAGTGGCGATCACAAGGCGATTCAAATCACCGAACGAATCCCTCGGCCAGAGAGCTTCAAGACCGAATTGCAGATGGTACAGAGCCGCCTCCAAGGGGTGAGTGATGTCACTGAAAACATGTTAGAACAGCTGAAAGAGAGCCCAAAAGATGAGTAATGACGACGACCTGTTTAACCAAGACGGACTGGCGGACGAATGGGCCTCGGCGCTGGCGGAGCAGGCCGAGCCTGAACCCGTAGAGCTGGAGTCGTTTGACGAACCCGCCGGGCGCAGTTTCAGCGAAGAGGAACGCAAAAAGCTCGATTCCATTCTCGACATTCCGGTCACCATCTCCATGGAGGTCGGACGCAGCAACATCAGCATTCGTAACCTGCTGCAGCTAAACCAGGGCTCGGTGGTGGAACTGGATCGCGTTGCCGGTGAACCGCTGGACGTGATGGTTAACGGCACCCTGATCGCCCACGGCGAGGTGGTGGTGGTCAATGAAAAATTTGGTATCCGTCTCACCGACGTGATCAGCCAGACCGAGCGAATCAAGAAGCTGAAATAACCATGCGAACTCTTCTGTTGCTGTTGGCGGCCAGCTTCTCCGCCGCCGCCGAGCCGGTGTCTGCTGGCGACCAGTTGGCCACCACCATTGCCACCCTGTTTGGGGTGGTGGCCCTGATCGTGGTGCTGGCACTGATGGCCCGGAAAATGAACCTGCCCACCAAGATGGTGGGCAAGATTCGTCTTATCGCCAGCATGTCGTTGGGTACCAAGGAGAAGGTGGCGGTGATCGAAGTGGGCGAGCAACAGTATTTGATCGGCGTCAGCTCCGGTGGCATCCAGCTGTTGGATAAGCTGGACACTCCCATCGAGTCGCCGCAACCACCGGAGTTTGCCAAGGTGTTTGCCAAAGTCAGCAAGGGGCAGAAATCGTGAATCGTTGGCTTCCCTGGCTGGCCTTGCTGCTGCCCCTGTTGATGCCGTCGCTGGCTCTGGCGGAGGCGGGCATTCCTGCGGTTACCGTCACCACCAATGCCGACGGCAGTCAGGACTACACCGTCTCGTTGCAGATTCTCGGCCTGATGACCCTGTTGACCTTCCTGCCGGCGATGGTGGTGCTGATGTCCAGCTTCACCCGCATTATTGTGGTGCTGGCGATTCTGCGTCAGGCCCTGGGCTTGCAGCAGACGCCGTCAAACCAGGTACTGCTGGGAATGGCGTTGTTCTTGTCGTTGTTCATCATGACGCCGGTGATGGACCGGGTCTATGACGATGCCGTGGTGCCCTACATGGAGGAGCAGGTGACGGCCCGGGATGCACTGGATCGTGCCTCGGTGCCCATCAAAGCCTTTATGTTGTCGCAGACGCGGGTTTCGGACCTCAACACCTTTATCGAGATCAGCGGCACCACCGGTCTGACTTCGCCGGAACAGACACCGATGCGGGTTTTGATTCCGGCCTTTGTCACCTCGGAACTGAAGACCGCCTTCCAGATCGGCTTTATGCTGTTCCTGCCGTTTCTGGTCATCGATCTGGTGGTGGCCTCGGTATTGATGGCCATGGGGATGATGATGCTGTCACCGATGATCGTATCACTGCCGTTTAAGATCATGCTGTTTGTATTGGTGGATGGCTGGAGCCTGGTGATGGGCACCCTGGCCAACAGTTTCGGGGTGTAGCCGTGACCCCAGAAGCCTACGTCGACCTGTTCCGCCATGCCCTGTACACCATTCTGATTATGGTGTCGGCCATCATTGTTCCCGGTCTGCTGATTGGTCTGGTGGTAGCGGTGTTCCAGGCCGCCACCTCCATCAACGAACAGACACTGTCGTTTCTTCCTCGCCTGCTGGTGACTCTGCTGACCCTGGCGTTTCTGGGTCACTGGCTGATTCGGACGCTGATGGAGTTCACCTTTGAGCTGGTGGAGCGGATACCTGCGGTGATCGGCTGATGGAGTTGCCGCTGGAGGTGATCTTCGACTGGCTCAGGGGACTGTTGTGGCCCCTGTGTCGCATCAGCGCCATGCTGATGGTGATGGTGACCATCGGTGGCAGTTCCGTTCCGGCCCGAATTCGTATGGCGTTGGCGGTGGTGATCACCGCCGCAGTGGCGCCGATTCTGCCCATGGCCCCCCGCATCGACCTGCTGTCTGCTGAGGCGATTCTGATCACCGCCCAGGAGTTGTTGATTGGCATCAGCGTCGGTTTCGTCTCGATGCTGGTGCTGAACACCTTCATTCTGGCCGGTCAGATCATCGGCATGCAGACCTCCTTGGGTTTTGCCTCCATGGTGGATCCCAGTAACGGCCAGCAGGTCCCCTTGGTAGGCCAACTGTTCCTGCTGTTGTCGACGCTGATCTTCTTCCTGGTGGATGGCCACCTGATGATGATCCGCATGCTGGTGGCCAGTTTTGAAACCCTGCCCATTGGCGAAGGGATGGTGCCGCAGAATTTCCTCGATCTGGCCAACTGGGGCAGCCTGATGTTTGCCGGTGCCCTGACGCTGGCCCTGTCGGCGGCCACCGCCCTGTTGCTGATCAACTTCTCCTTTGGGGTGATGACCCGGGCCGCGCCGCAGCTGAACATCTTCGCCATCGGTTTTCCCATTACCATGTTGTCGGGGCTGTTGATTCTGTGGCTGTCCCTGTCCGGGTTCATGCCTCACTTCGAGGCGGCCTGGCAGCATGGCCAGACCACCCTGTGTGACATTCTCAAGCTGCAGTGTGAGGCGCCCTGATGGCAGAAAACAGCAGCGATCAGGAAAAAACCGAAGACCCCACACCCAAACGACTCCAGCAGGCCCGGGAGAAAGGGCAGGTGCCCCGATCCAAAGAGATGGGCACCGCGTTTGTGTTGATGGGGGCCGCCATCGCCATGATGATTTTTGGTCAGGCCATCGCCCAGAGCATGATTTCGCTGGCGACGTCACTGTTCAGTCGCAATCGCGCCCAGGTGTTTGACGTGTCAGAGATGACCCGGGTCTTTGGCGAGATTGTGATGGCGGTAGGGCTGCCGGTGCTGGGATTCGTGGTGTTCCTGACCGTGGCCGCCTTTGTGGGCAACACCCTGCTGGGGGGCATGACCTTCAGTTGGAAGGCGGCGGCCCCGAAAATGAATAAATTTAACCCTATCAATGGTTTTAAGCGAATGTTCGGGGTGCAGGCCGTGGTGGAGCTGGTGAAAGCCGTGGCCAAGTTTGCGGTAGTGGCGGTGGTGGCCTGGATGCTGCTGACCATCTACTTTGAAGACATTATGGCACTGTCCACCGGCACCACCTTTGGCGCCATTGCCGGTTCCGTGTCCCTGCTCAATAAGCTGTTTACCATTCTCTGCTGCTCGTTGATGCTGATTGTGATCATCGATGCGCCGTATCAGATCTGGAACCACACCAAGCAGCTGAAGATGACCAAGCAGGAGATCAAGGATGAGCATAAAGACAGCGAGGGTAAACCCGAGGTCAAGGGGCGGATTCGCCAGTTGCAGCGGGAGATGTCTCAGCGACGGATGATGAGTGAGGTGCCCCAGGCCGATGTGGTGGTGGTCAACCCGACGCACTACTCGGTGGCACTGAAATACGACAAGGCCAAGGCCCGGGCACCGCTGGTGGTGGCCAAGGGCACCGACGAGGTGGCGCTGAAGATTCGCGAGATCGCCCGAGAGTACGAGGTGCCGGTGATCAGCTCGCCACAACTGGCGCGGGCGGTGTATTACTCCACCAAACTGAACAAGCAGATTCCAGACGGCTTGTTCACCGCAGTGGCACAGATTCTTGCTTATGTGTTCCAGTTGAAACAGTTCCAGAAAGGCCGCAGCGGCCGCCCAGTGCCACTGCCCAACACTCTGCCGATCCCCGACGAACTGCAGATGGACAGCGATGGCAATCCGTTAAAGCCTGATTCGGACTAGCCTCGGTTTCCCACCCCGTCGCCCTTGCCAACGCGAGGGCCCAGCGACACGCCCCAATATGTCACCCTTGCGAACGCGAGGACCCCGCGACACGCCCCAATATGTCGCCCTTGCGAACGCGAGGGGCCAGTGACATGCCCCAATATGTCGCCCTTGCGAACGCGAGGGCCCAGCGACTTTGGTTTTGACCGTGGAAACAGCCACACGATTCTCGCCTACGCAAGAATGACAAAAAGGCAAAGCCACTGGGTACCCGCGTGCGCGGGCACGACGGAAGGTCGTAGCTTACGCTGTGCGAACCTAATGCTGATGGCGACCACTACCCCTGCCACCAACTCAACTCTCCAACCGTGTCGCCCTTGCCAACGGGAGGGCCCAGCGACTTTGACCGTGGAAACAGCCACACGATTCTCGCCTACGCAAGAATGACAAAAGGGCAAAGCCACTGGGTACCCGCGTGCGCGGGCACGACGGAAGGTCGTAGCTTACGCCATGCGAATCCGGCATGGATGGCGACCACGGCACCTGCAACCAACACAACTCATCAACCGCGTCGCCCTTGCGAACGCGAGGGCCCAGCGACTTTGGTTTTGACCGTGGAAACAGCCACACGATTCTCGCCTATGTAAGAATGACAAAAAGGCAAAGCCACTGGGTACCCGCGTACGCGGGCACGACCGAGGGATGTTTGAGGTACGTGGGTAAACGATCAGCACCGAGCCCTGTCTTAGCCCAATAACGACTCAGTTAGCACTAACCCTGCCTACTCGCACCGTCGCCCTTGCGAACGCGAGGGCCTAGCGACTTTGACTTTGACCTTAGAAACAGCCACACGATTCTCGCCTACGCAAGAATGACAAAAGGGCAAAGCCACTGGGTACCCGCGTGCGCGGGCACGACGGAAGGTCGTAGCTTACGCCGTGCGAAGCTGACAAAGATGGCGACCACGGCACCTGCAACCAACAAAACTCATCAACCGTGTCGCCCTTGCCAACGCGAGGGCCCAGCGACTTTGGTTTTGACCGTGGAAACAGCCACTGGATTCTCGCCTACGCAAGAATGACAAAAGGGCAAAGCCACTGGGTACCCGCGTGCGCGGGCACGACCGAAGGTCGTAGCTTACGCTGTGCGAAGCTGACAAAGATGGCGACCACTACCCCTGCCGTTCGCACAACTCTCCAGCCGTGTCGCCCTTGCGAACGCGAGGGCCCAGCGACTTTGATGTTGACCGTGGAAACAGCCACACGATTCTCGCCTACGCAAGAATGACAAAAGGGCAAAGCCACTGGGTACCCGCGTACGCGGGCACGACCGAGGGATGTTTGAGGTACGTGGGTAAACGATCAGCACCGAGCCCTGTCTTAGCCCAATAACGACTCAGTTAGCACTAACCCTGCCTATTCGCACCGTCGCTCTTGCGAACGCGAGGGCCCAGCGACTTTGGTTTTGACCGTGGAAACAGCCTCACGATTCTCGCCTACGCAAGAATGACAAAAGGGCAAAGCCACTGGGTACCCGCGTGCGCGGGCACGACCGAGGGTGGTCGTTTACGCCGTGCGAAGCTGACAAAGATGGCGACCACGGCACCTGCAACCAACAAAACTCATCAACCGTGTCGCCCTTGCGAACGCGAGGGCCCAGCGACTTTGGTTTTGACCGTGGAAACAGCCACACGATTCTCGCCTACGCAAGAATGACAAAAGGGCAAAGCCACTGGGTACCCGCGTGCGCGGGCACGACGGAAGGTCGTAGCTTAAGCCATGCGAATCCGGCATGGATGGCGACCACGGCACCTGCAACCAACAAAACTCATCAACCGTGTCGCCCTTGCGAATGCGAGGGCCCAGCGACTTTGGTATTGTGCTCGAACACCGCTGAGTGACAGCGTCAGCAACACGATGGCCATCAAGATTAATGGCAGTAAAATTCACTTAATCTTTTTCTCTATAGTGCTGAAATCCCGTTTTTTATCACGGCATCCCTCGTCGGCGCTGTGCAGGCGTTCGGTGACTGGTATACTCCTTGCTTATTCGTTAGCATTCCCGCTCGGCGTCAACAATCAGACGGAACATGAATCTACAGTCCAGCCTGTCCGGCTTTTTCCAAAAATACGGCATCTTCCTAAAGGGAGCCGGTACACCTTTGATGGTGCTGGCGGCCCTGGCCATGGTGACTCTGCCCATGCCGGCGCTGCTGCTGGACATGCTGTTCTCGTTCAACATTGCTCTGGCTCTGGTGGTGTTGCTGGTGTCCATCTACACCATGCGCCCGCTGGACTTCGCCGCCTTCCCTACCGTGCTGCTGATTGCCACCTTGCTGCGGCTGGCACTGAACGTGGCGTCTACGCGGTTGGTTCTGCTGGAGGGCCACAACGGCGGCGATGCCGCCGGTAAGGTGATCGAGGCGTTCGGCTCGGTGGTGATCGGCGGCAACTATGCCGTGGGTCTGGTGGTGTTCCTGATTCTGGTGATCATCAACTTTGTGGTGGTCACCAAGGGTGCCGGTCGTATTTCCGAAGTGACCGCTCGCTTCACCCTGGACGCCATGCCCGGTAAGCAGATGGCCATCGATGCCGACCTTAACGCCGGGTTGATCAACCAGGAGCAGGCCCGCGAGCGTCGTGGCGAAGTGGCCAAAGAAGCCGACTTCTACGGGGCCATGGACGGTGCGTCCAAGTTCGTGAAAGGCGATGCCATTGCCGGCATCCTGATCCTGTTCATCAACATCCTCGGCGGCTTCGTCATCGGCATGACCCAGCACCAGCTCGGCTTTGCTGAGGCACTGGAGATCTACACCCTGCTGACCATTGGTGACGGCCTGGTGGCACAGATTCCCGGGTTGCTGCTGTCCATCGCCGCCGCCATCATCATTACCCGCCAGAACGAATCCCAGAAGATGGGCGAGACCCTGGTCAGCCAGATGTTTGACGATCCCAAGGTGCTGATGGTGACCTCCGGGGTGTTGATTGTCATGGGGTTGGTGCCGGGCATGCCGAAGCTGGCGTTCCTGGGCTTTGGCTTGTGCGGTGCTGGTCTGGCTTATTGGACCCATAAGCGGCGTCAGAAGGCCAACGAAGTGGCGGTGCAGGAACAGGAAACCGCCGCCACCGAGCGCATCGAGGCAGAAACCAAAGAGCTGGGCTGGGACGACGTCAATCAGGTCGACACCATCGGCCTGGAGGTGGGCTACCGCCTGATCCCTCTGGTGGACAAGGCACAGAAAGGGGAGCTGTTGGCTCGCATCAAGGGGGTGCGCAAAAAGCTGTCACAGGAGTTTGGTTTCCTGATTCCGCCCGTCCACATCCGTGACAACCTGGACCTGGCTCCGAACGCCTACCGCATCAGCCTGATGGGGGTGGCCATCGGTGAAGCCGAGATTCGCCATGATTGCGAACTGGCTATCAACCCGGGTCAGGTGTTTGGGCAACTGGAGGGCCAGACCACCACCGATCCGGCGTTTGGCCTGGAAGCGGTGTGGATCAACTCTGATCGTCGTGACCATGCCCAGACCCTGGGATACACCGTGGTGGATGCGGCGACGGTGGTGGCCACCCACCTTAGCCAACTGCTTACCAACAATGCCTCGCAGTTGCTGGGCTACGAAGAGGTCCAGCAGTTGCTGGATATCCTGGCCAAAGATTCCCCCAAACTGGTGGATGGCCTGGTGCCTGAAGTGCTGTCTCTGGGCGTGATCGTCAAGGTACTGCAGAACATGCTCAACGAGGGAGTACCGGTGCGGGATGTGCGCACCCTGGTGCAGACTCTGGTGGAGTACGGACCAAAGAGTAAAGATCCGGAAGTGTTAACGGCGGCGGTGCGTATCGCTCTGAAACGTCTGATTGTTCAGGAGATAAACGGCTCCGAGTCCGAAATACCCGTCATTACTTTGTCACCTGAGCTGGAACAAATATTGCATCAGTCATTACAATCCAGCAACGGTGATAACAGCGGCCTGGAGCCCGGGCTGGCAGAGCGCCTGCAGAAGTCGTTGTCAGAAACGGCCCAGAAGCAGGAGATGGTGGGAGAGCCTGCCGTGCTGCTGACCTCTGGCGTATTGAGAACCACACTGAGCCGGTTTGTGAAACATACGATTCCATCCCTGAGGGTACTGTCCTATCAGGAGATACCGGATGATAAACAGATTCGAATCGTCCACTCCGTGGGCCAGTAACCCGAGGAGCGGGGAGTAAACCAACGTGAAGATAAAACGATTTTTTGCCAAGGATATGCGCACCGCGCTGGCCGAAGTCAAAGAGACTCTGGGCACCGATGCGGTGATCATGTCCAATAAAAAGGTCAACGGCGGCGTCGAAATTGTGGCGGCCGTGGATTTTGATGACCACAGTGGCGCCAGTAATCCGTCACTGAATCTGTCTACTGCTCCGGCTCCGTCGATGTTATCCCGTAAGCTGGCCGAAGATACGGTTTCCCTGGGGGGGATGAAAGCCCCGACCCATGCGCCGCGCCAACAGGCGCCGCTGCGCAGCCCGGCGAAACAACCGCTGGTCAGCGACGACCGCCAGCCTCGCAAATCTGAGGCCGATGCTGCCAGCGACAGCCTGCGTGGCTTGCTGGAGCGTCAGCAGCAGCGATTGAAGCAGCGAAGCTTCGAAGAGGAGCAGCCGCGGCAATTGGGGCGTCGCAATGAGGCATTGCCGGAGTGGGCCAAGGAAGCCTTTGGCCGACCGGAGCAACCTAAGGCGGCGCCCAAGGCTCAGGCGAAACCCCGTCCGGTGGAAAACCGTGGCGGCGGTCAGCAGGAGTTGCAGGCAGTGCGCGATGAGATGGCGTCCATTCGTCAATTGTTGGAGCACCAGGTCTCTAACCTGATGGACCAGGATCTGGCCCGTCGCGAGCCGGTGCGAGCGATGCTGGCGGAGAAGCTTCGGGACAACGGTTTTCACCGCAGTGTGGCGGATCATTTCGCCTCCATGGTGCCGGAGCACCTGAGCCTGCATGACGCATTGGCTCAGTTGCCACAACTGATTGCCCGCGAGTTGACTCAGACTTCGGAAGAGACATTGAGCCAGGGCGGCGTCATCGCACTGGTGGGGCCAACCGGTGTGGGCAAGACCACAACAGTGGCCAAATTGGCGGCACGCTTCGCAGCTCGGTACGGAGTTGATCAAGTTGCGCTGATTACGACCGATAACTATCGTATTGGCGCCAAAGAACAGTTGGCTACCTATGGCAAAATCATGGGCTGTCCGGTGCGAAGTGCCAGTAATGTGAAAGAGTTAGAAAATGTGCTGTATCAGCTTCGCAGCCGTCGATTGATTCTGATCGATACCGCTGGCATGGGCCAGCGGGACATGCGACTGGTGGAACAGCTGGATAACCTGGTTGCAGCGACCCGGTTGCCCATCCGCCCCTACCTGGTGTTGTCATCGACGGCCCAGTATCGGGTGCTCAAGGAAACGGTGGAACAGTTCCGCCGCATCTCCCTGGCAGGGTGCATTTTCACTAAGCTGGATGAGGCCCATAACATCGGAGAGGCGTTGAGCGTTTTGATTCAAAATTCCTTGCCAATCAGTTACCTTACTGATGGACAACGAGTACCTGAAGATCTTCGCACCGCCGAACCCGAATACTTGGCGCGACGCGCGGTGGTCCTGGACCAACCGCAGCAATGGGGCGAGCCCGAACAACGACAGAGTATGGCGGGCAGCTATGAATAGATGGTTTTTGCAGGATCAGGCGAGCGGACTAAGAAAGATGGCACAGCAAAAGCAAAAGATGGTGAAAGTGATTGCGGTGACCGGCGGCAAAGGCGGCGTGGGCAAAACCAACGTCTCCATTAACCTGGCAACCTCACTGGCACAGAAAGGCCAGAAGGTGCTGGTGCTCGACGGTGACCTGGGCCTGGCCAACGTGGACGTATTGCTTGGACTGCGGGTAACGCACAACCTGTCGCACGTGATCAGCGGCGAATGCACCCTGTCGGAAGTGCTGGTGGAAGGCCCTAAAGGGGTATTCATCGTGCCGGCAGCGTCGGGCACTCAAGAGATGGTGGAGTTAACCGCCGCTCAGCATGTGGGCCTGATTCGCGCATTCAGCGAGCTGGAAGACGAGTTTGATGTGCTGATCGTGGATACCGCGGCCGGCATCTCAGAGATGGTGCTTAGCTACTCGCGGGCCGCGCAGGAGGTGATGGTGGTGGTGTGCGACGAGCCCACGTCCATTACCGATGCCTATGCCCTGATTAAGATTTTGTCTCGGGAGCACGGCGTATTCCGCTTCCGCATTGTGGCCAACATGGTCCGCAGTCTGCGGGAGGGCATGGAGCTGTTTGCCAAGCTGTCGAAAGTGACGGATCGCTTCCTCGATGTGGCCCTGGAACTGGTGGCCACCATACCCTTTGATGAAAACGTGCGTAAGGCCGTCCGCAAACAGCGGGTCGTGGTCGAAGCCTTCCCACGTGCCCCGGCGTCCATCGCTTACCAGGGGCTGTCCAACAAAGTGATGAGTTGGCCAACTCCGGATAACCCCGGAGGGCATCTGGAGTTCTTTGTCGAACGCCTGGTGCGCCGCAATATGTACGGGGAAGCGGTTGGTGAATAAGGCGGCCGCCTACACCCAGTTCGATAACCGAACCTCCTTGGTCGAGCGCTACGCCCCGCTGGTGAAGCGCATCGCCCATCACCTGATGGCCCGTCTGCCGGCCAGTGTGCAACTGGATGACTTGCTTCAGTCCGGCATGATTGGCCTGCTGGAAGCCTCCAGGAACTTCGACGGCAGCAAAGGGGCCAGTTTTGAGACCTTTGCCGGCATCCGTATTCGCGGTGCCATGCTGGATGAAATTCGTCGTGGCGACTGGGTGCCACGATCGGTTCATCGAAACTACCGTCAGGTCACCGAAGCCATCAGCGAGCTGGAAAAACGCCTCGGTCGGGATCCCCGCGATACCGAAGTGGCCGAGCATCTGGACGTACCTGTTGCTGAATATCATCAGATGCTAAATGAAGCCAGCATGGGTAGAATGGTCGGCATTGAAGATTTGGGCGTGCCGGCCGATAGCTTTGTTGATGAAGATGCGCCGCAACGCAATTTTGAGCAGGTGGCTCAGGAACGGTTTCAAAAGGCGCTTTCTGCCGCAATTAAAACATTGCCTGAAAGAGAAGCGCTGGTTTTGTCGCTCTATTACGATGAAGAACTCAACTTGAAAGAAATTGGTCTGGTGCTTGGGGTAAGTGAATCACGAGTGAGCCAGATCAATAGTCAGGCAATGATGCGCCTTAAAAGTCGCTTATCAAGTTGGCAACAATAGAATTTAGATTAATAATGCGCTCTGCACTATTGGCTCGATGGGGATACCCCGGCTGGAGGATGTTTTGAACACAAACATGAAGATTCTGATCGTTGATGATTTTTCAACAATGCGTCGGATCATCAAAAACTTATTGCGTGACCTGGGGTTTAACAACACTCTCGAAGCGGACGATGGCAATACTGCCCTTCCTATGCTGAAGGAAGGCGATTTCGATTTTGTCGTAACTGACTGGAACATGCCGGGTATGCAGGGGATTGACCTGCTGCGTGCCATTCGCGCAGACCAGAATCTGAAGCACCTGCCTGTTTTGATGGTAACCGCCGAAGCCAAACGCGAGCAGATCGTGATGGCGGCCGAGGCTGGTGTAAACGGTTACGTCGTTAAACCTTTTACTGCTGCGACCCTAAAAGAGAAGTTGGAAAAAATATTCGACCGTCTTAACTAAAAGTCGCAGGGAGAGCATATGCAACAGGATGCCTATATCTCGTTGGAAGATGCCCGTGAACTGGTGGCTTTGTTAGAGCAGGACCAGGTAGAGCAGGCGAACCAACTCATTCAGATGGCGGCCGCGCCACTGAATCAAAAATTGTTCGATGAAGTCGGTAAACTGACTCGTCAACTGCACGATGCATTGCAGGACTTCCAACTTGACGACCGCATTTCGGACCTCGCCAAGCACGAGATTCCCGATGCCAAAGAGCGCCTGACTTACGTTATCGAGATGACCGAGCAGGCGGCCAACCGCACCATGGATGCGCTGGATGATGGCATGCCGTTGGTGTCGCAGATGCAGTCGCGGATTCAGAGTCTGCAACCCGGCTGGCAAAAGCTGATGGATAAGCAGATTGAGCTGGGCGAGTTTAAGACGCTGTGCCACGAAATGGACACCATGCTGTCTACCTCCGCCGCCGATGCCAGTAAGGTGACCGATACCCTGAACCAGATTATGATGGCTCAGGATTTTCAGGATCTCACCGGGCAGGTGATTCGCCGGGTGATCGACCTGGTGCGAGAAGTGGAAGAGAATCTGGTGTCGATGCTGACCGTCTTCGGTGAGCAGGCAGACGTAAACCGTCAGACTGTCGACACGGCAGCGGCGGAAGGCCCAGTAGTGAGTTCGGAAAACAAAGCGGAAGTCGTGAACGGTCAGGATGAAGTTGACGATCTGCTTTCCAGCCTCGGGTTCTAGGAGCTAGGCGATGGGTTTTGACATAGATGACGAAATCCTGCAGGACTTTTTGGTTGAAGCAGGTGAGATTTTGGAACAGTTGCAGGAGCAGCTGGTGGAGTTGGAAAATAACCCCACCGACAGCGACCTGTTAAACGCCATTTTTCGGGGTTTCCATACAGTAAAAGGCGGGGCGGGCTTCTTGAGTCTGACCCACCTGGTCGACGCCTGTCACGGCGCCGAAAACGTGTTCGACATGCTGCGCAATGGCCAGCTGGAGATGACGTCAGAGCTGATGGACGTGATTTTACAGGCTCTGGACACGGTCAACGAAATGTTTGCCCTGGTGCAGGCCGGTGATGAGCTGGAGCCAGCGGATCCACAATTGCTGGCGACTCTGGCAGCGATCACCGACCCCAACAGCCCATCGCCATTAGCGGTTCCCGAGCCCGCAGAGGTCAGTGCCCCGGCACCGGCCCCGGCCGCTGAACCTGTGCCAGAGCCAAGCGTCGAGCCTGAGCCCGTTTCGCTCAATGGCGGCGGCATCGACAGCATGACTCAGCCCGAGTTTGAGCACATCATGAGTGGTCTGGATGACAGCCAACGCGGCACGCCTCTGCCCACCGCGTCTGCAGCCAGTGACTCCGCCCCTGCCGACATCGGCACCGGAGACGAAATCTCAGACGATGAATTTGAAGCCTTGCTGGATAACCTGCATGGCAAGGGGCAGTTCTCCACCGAAGTGGCGCCGGAACCGGCGGCCGCTTCCGGCGACCTGATCTCCGACGATGAGTTTGAAAACCTGCTGGATGAGCTGCACGGCAAAGGGGGCGCGCCGGGCAAAGTTCCTGCGGCTGCCGAAGCATCGGCGTCCGATGACATAACCGATGACGAGTTTGAGGCGCTGCTGGATCAGTTGCACGGTAAGGGCCAGGCCCCGGCTGCGGTAACCCCGGAACCGGCTGCCGCTCAGCCTGTCGCCCCAGCCCCGGTGGCCAAAGCGGCGCCTGCACCGGCCAAAGCCGCCGCGAAAAAGGCGCCGGCCAAAACCCAGAACGCCCCCAGTGGGGAAACCACGGTCCGGGTAGATACCGCTCGCCTCGATGACATCATGAACATGGTCGGTGAGCTGGTGCTGGTGCGTAACCGGTTGGTCAGCCTCGGCATCGAGCGTGAAGATGAAGAGATGAGCAAAGCGGTGGCCAACCTGGATCTGGTGACTGCCGATCTCCAGGGTGCGGTAATGAAGACCCGCATGCAGCCCATCAAAAAGGTGTTTGGCCGCTTCCCGCGCGTGGTTCGCGATCTGGCTCGCAGCCTCAACAAAGACATTGCCCTGACCATGGAGGGGGAGGATACCGACCTCGATAAGAACCTGGTTGAGGCGCTGTCCGATCCACTGGTGCACCTGGTGCGTAACGCCGTCGACCATGGCATCGAGATGCCGGACGAACGCGAAGCCAATGGTAAGCCTCGTCAGGGTAACATCCTGCTGTCGGCCTCTCAGGAGGGCGACCACATTCTGCTGTGCATTCGCGATGACGGTGCCGGTATGGATGCGGAAAGGCTCAAAGGCATTGCCATCAGCCGCGGTATTCTCGATGAGGATGGCGCCGCCCGCATGAGCGACCAGGACGCCTACAACCTGATTTTTGCCCCCGGTTTCTCCACCAAGACCGAGATCTCCGACATCTCCGGCCGTGGTGTGGGCATGGACGTGGTTAAGACCCGCATCACTCAGTTGAACGGCTCGGTGCACATCGACTCCAGCAAGGGCACCGGTACCATCCTTGAGATCAAGGTGCCGCTGACGCTGGCGATCATGCCGACGCTGATGGTGGAAGTGGGTGAGCAGATCTTTGCCCTGCCGCTGTCCTGCATCAACGAGATTTTCCACCTGGATCTGAGCAAGACCAATGTGGTGGATGGTCAGTTGACTGTGACCGTGCGTGAAAAGGCGATCCCGCTGTTCTACCTCGACAAGTGGCTGCTGAATGGCCCCGGCCGGGTGGAGCGCGAAGACCAGGGCCATGTGGTGATCGTCCACATCGGCACCCTGCAGGTCGGTTTCGTGGTGGATGGCCTGATTGGCCAGGAAGAGGTGGTGATTAAACCCTTGGGTTCACTGCTTCACGGTACGCCCGGCATGGCCGGTGCCACCATCACCTCTGACGGTGGCTGTGCCCTGATTCTCGATGTACCTGGACTGCTGAAGCAACACGCAAGACGCTAGCAGTCGGTAGAGTAAACGAAGGATAGGTATGTCGATAAAAGTACTGGTGGTAGACGATTCAAGTTTTTTTCGTCGCCGCGTATCGGAAATCATCAACGCAGATCCGTTGCTGGAGGTGGTAGGTACCGCCTCCAACGGCCGCGAAGCCGTTGAGCAAGTACGCCGCCTGCGTCCGCAGGTGGTGACCATGGACATCGAGATGCCGCAGATGAACGGCATCGAAGCGGTGCGCGAAATCATGCGCACTAACCCGGTGCCGGTATTGATGTTCTCCTCCCTCACTTACGAGGGCGCGCGCTCCACGCTGGAAGCGCTGGAGGCCGGTGCCGCCGACTTCCTGCCAAAGCGTTTCGAGGACATTGCCAACGACCGTGCCAATGCCATCGCCCTGTTGCAGCAACGGGTGCGTGCCATCGCGTCGCGTCGCAGCCTGGGCAGCAGCCGGCCGACTCCGGCTCCGGCCAGTCCGCGCTCGACCTTGAGCAGTCGCACTGCGGTTGCCTCCAAGCCGGCTACCACCGCGCCGCGGCCGGCGCTGCGCACCGGCACCAGCAGTGACGTGGGGGCGGTGAAAATGCCGTCCAGGCCCAGCGGCAAGAGTTATAAGCTTCTGGCCATCGGCACCTCCACCGGCGGCCCGGTTGCCCTGCAAAAGATTCTTACCCTGTTGCCAGCGGATTTCCCATTGCCCATCGTGCTGGTGCAGCACATGCCGGCGGCCTTTACCCCGGCCTTTGCCCAGCGACTGGACAGCCTGTGTAAGATTTCGGTTAAGGAAGCCCAGGGCGGAGAAGTGCTCAAGCCCGGCTGCGCCTATCTGGCCCCCGGCGGCAAACAGATGCTGATCGACGGCTCCAACCGCGCCGCCAAGCTGACCATTCGCGACGGCGGTGAACAGCTGAATTACAAACCCTCGGTGGACGTGACCTTTGGGTCGGCGGCCCGAATTTACAAAGGCGATGTGCTGGGTGTCATCCTCACCGGCATGGGGGCCGACGGCCGTGAAGGCTCGCGGATGCTCAAGCGGGAAGGGGCCAATATCTGGGCCCAGGACGAAGCCAGTTGCGTGGTCTACGGCATGCCGCAGGCGGTGGCGGTCGAACAGATCTCCAGCTGCTCCATTCCCCTGGACAAGATGGCCGACTGCATCCTTAAAGAGGTGGGGCGCCGATGACCTGCGGCTGGCGCTGTAAGCTCAATGGGTACCTGATGGCCGTGCTGGCCACCGTGGCTTGCGTCAGCCTGTTTTGGGCCGTGGATAAGCACCATGTGGCTGCCGAATTGGAGCAGCAGTTGGTTAACCAGCAGTCGATTACCGAGCAGCAGCAACAGCAATTGCAAACTCTGGCCACCGAGTTGACTCAGTGGCGGGAGTTGGAACGTCAGCGACAGGAGATTCGTCGTCGTCATCAACAGGCTCAGGAAACCGGTGAGCCGGTCGCCTTGACGACCGATGACGCCGGTGTCACCACCTATGCTCAACCCCATGGTGGGGTAAAAATCAGCCGCGAGCCATAGGCTAAGCGGCACTAGCAACTGGGGAAGTCCGTGCAGGTCTGGACCGTATCGAATCAGAAGGGTGGGGTAGGCAAAACCACCAGCGTCATTACCCTGGCCGGGCTTCTGGTGAAGCGCGGCTACCGGGTGTTGGCGGTCGATACCGACCCACAGGCGTCTCTGGGCTATTACCTGGGGGTGGATCCCGATGAACTGCCGGGTTCGCTGTTTGACCTGTTTCGCTATCATGAAGAGATCGAGCGTCAGCACGTTGAGGCGGTGATTGTCCCCACCAGCGTACCGCAATTGGATCTGTTGCCGGCCACCACGGCGTTGGCAACCCTGGATCGAACCCTGGGCACCAAAGACGGCATGGGGTTGATCCTTAAGCGGGTGCTGGAGATGGTCAGCCACCGTTATGATGCGGTGTTGATTGACTGCCCGCCGGTGCTGGGGGTGTTGATGATCAACGCGCTGGCAGCGTGTGACCGCATCGTGGTTCCGGTGCAAACTGAGTTTCTGGCGCTCAAGGGACTGGATAGAATGGTCCGAACCCTGGAGATGGTCGGGCGGTCGCGGGGAACCCAATACCCGTTTACCATAGTGCCGACCATGTTCGACAAGCGCACCCGGGCTTCATTGCAGGCGCTGACCGCGCTGACACAGAAGTACCCGAAAGACCTGTGGCATTCGGTGATTCCGGTGGACACGCGTTTTCGTGACGCCAGCCAGGCACATTTGCCGCCATCGCACTTCGATGCCGGCAGTCGTGGCGTCAAGGCCTATGATCAACTGTTAGACGCGTTGCTGGATCAACAAGGTGGGCTCCATGTCTAAAGCGGCAGAACAGGCCCTAGTAGATTATTTTGACGTCATGCTGACCCCGCCGAAGCCGGAGTTGGATGAGGTCCAGAAAGCCAGCCTCAGCCAATTGCTGGAGCAGGCTCAGGTTGAACATCCTGCTGTTGCGGATGTGGAACCCTTGCCGTCAACTGAGGTTGAAGAGGCGATTGAAGTACAACAACAACCGTCATCGGTTAAGGTGGCATCAGAGCCGGTGGTCGAGTCCGAGATCTCTGCCTCGGTTCAGGAGCAACCACAACCGGCCGACGAAGCCGATTGGCGAGAGCAACTGGAGCAGGAGTTTCAGTGTTTGTATTTCGAAGTGGCGGGCTTGGTGATTGCCGTACCGTTGCTTACACTGGGCGGAATTAAACGCCTGAGCAAGCTGAATCACCTGCCCGGCAGCCCGAACTGGGTGCTGGGGGTGCAGTTGGATGCTCAAGATGGAAAATTGAATGTGGTGGACAGCGGCCAGTGGTTTTTGGCCGATCGACCACAAACCAATACCGCCGATTACGATTATCAGTATCTGGTGCGCCTGGGGGACAGCCCCTGGACGCTGGCCTGCGAATCGTTGTTGGATGCGGAGCCGCTGTCTAAGTCAGAGATAAACTGGCAGCAGCAGGCTTCATCGAAACGGCCCTGGTTGGCGGGCATTGTTCGGGATAAGAAATGCGTGGTGCTCGACGTTCCTGAGCTGATACGCATGCTTGATGCTGGTTTAGATATTACCGTAAAGGAGTCCTGATAGGATGAGTGAATTACGCGCAGCGGTGGCAGAAACCACCGAAGGTGAAGACAAGGTACTGCAATGGGTCACCTTCCGCCTGGATAACGAAACCTATGGTGTGAACGTGATGCAGGTGCGGGAAGTGTTGCGATTCAGCGACATCGCGCCGGTACCGGGTGCGCCGCACTACGTATTGGGAATCATCAACCTGCGCGGTAACGTGGTTACGGTGATCGATACCCGTTCCCGCTTTGCCCTGCCTCAGGCCGACGTGACCGATACCACCCGTATCGTAATCATCGAAACCGAGAGCCAGGTTGTGGGTATTCTGGTGGACAGCGTGGCGGAAGTGGTTTACCTGCGTTCCTCCGAGATCGACTCGGCGCCGAACGTGGGCACCGAAGAGAGCGCCAAGTTCATTCAGGGTGTAAGCCATCGCGATGACGAGTTGCTGATTCTGGTGGATCTCAACAAGTTGTTGACCGATGAAGAGTGGCAGGAGATCTCTGGCCTGTGATAGCGCTGATCCTTGCTGGGGCTGCGGCTGCGGTGTCTCTGGCGGCTCTGCTGTTTGGGTGGAAAAGCCGCCAACAGGCCCAGGGGATCGAACGCAAATTTGAAGCGTTGACGTTATTGCTGAAAGAGGCTGAGCGTCAACGTGATGGTTTGCGTCGCGAGCTCAATGAGCTGCGCAGTGGTGCGCTCGGGGTTGGCCGTAAGGTGAAAACCATCGAGCAGCAACTGGCCCATACCCAAGCCAGACAGGATGAGCTGTCTCATAACGATCCCGATGCCCGACTCTACAGCCGAGCCATGAAAATGGTGGAGCTGGGGGCCGGTGTCGACGAGATCGTTAAAGAGTGCGAAATTCCCATGGCGGAAGCGCAGCTGCTGGTGACCCTGCATAAGTCACCCAACGCCTGATTCAAAAAACGGAGCCTAGGGCTCCGTTTTTTATTGCCCCTTCTCCAGTGCCCTTCGCTTTGGTCATTGTTGCGCACGCGAGAATCCAGCGTCCTTCGCTTTGGTCATTCTTGCGCACGCGAGAATCCAGCGACTTTCGCTTTTGGTCATTCTTGCGTACGCGAGAATCCAGCGCTCTTCGCTTTTGGTCATTCTTGCGTACGCGGGTACCCAGCGCCTTTGACCTCGATTGTCGTGTCTGCTTTTGATTTTGACTGTCGTGCCCGCGAACGCGGGTACCCAGCGTCTTTGACCTCGATTGTCGTGTCTGCTTTTGATTTTGACTGTCGTGCCCGCGAACGCGGGTACCCAGCGTCTTTGATTTTGACCGTAACCCAACAAAAGCCGCTGGGCCCTCGCGTTCGCAAGGGCGACACGGTTGGGGTGTTGTTTAACGTATATTGCTGGGCTCGCTTTAGCTTTCGGTGCTAACTGTCACCAAAACACCTTCAAACATCCTCCGTCGTGCCGCTTTTGATTTTGACTGTCGTGCCCGCGAACGCGGGTACCCAATGATGTGATGGACGCCCCCCTACGATACGGCGTCAAATGCGCCAGAATTAAGTTGCGAAACATAATTCCCAGAGGAGCGTCCATCATGTCTATTAAAGCCATTGGAATCGATTTAGCCAAGAGTGTTTTTCAGGTATGTGTTCTGCAGGAGGATGGTTCAATCCTATGGAACCGCAAGGTCAAAAGGGAGAAGTTGCTTCATACCCTGCGCAACTTTCCTGCTAAAACGTTGGTGGCCATGGAGTCTTGTGCCCGCTCCCACTATTGGGGAAGGCGGCTTGAGCAGGCTGGCTATCAGGTGAAGCTCATCCCCGCGCAACACGTTAAGCCGATGGTGTCAGCGCAGAAGAATGATGCCAATGATGCGTTAGCTATCTGCGAAGCGGCGTTCCGGCCGAAGCTGCACTCGGTTCCCATAAAGACCGTCGAGCAGCAAGACATAAAGGCTTTGCGCTGCGTTCGGCAGAGGATGGTTGAATACCGAACCGCCCTTGCTTGTCAGATGCGCGGCTTAGCAGGGGAGTATGGTGTGAACTTCGGCACAGGGATAAAGGTGCTGAGGAAAGAGCTCCCAGACACGATAGAGGACGGTGATAACGACCTGAGTGTTGTCATGCGGGGGTTATTGTTGAGAATGCAGAGCGAACTAAAGGCTCTGGATGAGGAAATCAAAGCCCTAGAGCAGGATATTCATCAGTTGTGTAAACAGCAGCCTCGATATCAATTGCTGCAGGGCATCCCCGGATTCGGTCCTATAGTTGCGGCGGCTTTCGTCAGTGAAGTGGGTGATGGTCTTCAGTTCTCTAATGGCCGGCAGTTGTCGGCTTGGTGCGGCCTGGTTCCCAAGCAGCGGAGTACCGGAGGCAAGACCCGGTTAGGCAGCATCACCAAGGCCGGGAATAAGCAGTTGAGGGTGTTGCTGATACACGGAGCGAGAGCGGTATTTGCTCATGTGTCGAACCGAAATGACAGACTGGGGCGATGGCTGAACAAGCTAATAGTGCGCCGAGGTAAGCGTAAAGCGATAGTGGCGTTAGCGAACAAGCTGGCGCGAATAGCCTGGAGCATGACGGTCAGCGGCAACAAGTTTGAACTGACCCATGCGTTTGCAGTAACCAAGTAGTTAAGCTCCCTGAAGCCAGGGAGGTGCAGTGAGTACCGCGTAACCTGAGTTTGCAAACCTTGATGAACAAACGGTAATCCGGCCTGGCAAGAGCCTGAAATAAGACCGACAGTAAATGTCGTCCCAGCGTGTAGGCTGCCAGGTTCGGACCACATTATGGCGCTACCTCGAGAAGGTAAAACAGACGCCGGATATACGTCCGCAAACCGACCTCATCAAAGTCTTGCAGTTGTAGGGGCGTCCATATACGACTTTGATTTTGACCGTAACCCAACAAAAGCCGCTGGGCCCTCGCGTTCGCAAGGGCGACGGGGTAGAGGGTATGGCCCATCGCGTTCGCAAGGGCGACACGGTTGGGGGTGTTGTTTAACGTATATTGCTGGGCTCGCTTTAGCGTTCGGTGCTAACTGTCACCAAAACACCTTCAAACATCCTCCGTCGTGCCGCTTTTGATTTTGACTGTCGTGCCCGCGAACGCGGGTATCCAGCGTCTTTGATTTTTACTTTGCCAAAGCCACTGGGACCATCGCGTTCGCAAGGGCGACGGGGTGGAGGATATGACCCCTCGCGTTCGCAAGGGCGAAGATGCTGATGGGATGGTTTGCGGTAAGCCCGCTTTTGATTTTGACTGTCGTGCCCGCGAACGCGGGTACCCAGTGATGTGATGGACGCCCCCCTACGATACGGCGTCAAATGCGCCAGAATTAAGTTGCGAAACATAATTCCCAGAGGAGCGTCCATCATGTCTATTAAAGCCATTGGAATCGATTTAGCCAAGAGTGTTTTTCAGGTATGTGTTCTGCAGGAGGATGGTTCAATCCTATGGAACCGCAAGGTCAAAAGGGAGAAGTTGCTTCATACCCTGCGCAACTTTCCTGCTAAAACGTTGGTGGCCATGGAGTCTTGTGCCCGCTCCCACTATTGGGGAAGGCGGCTTGAGCAGGCTGGCTATCAGGTGAAGCTCATCCCCGCGCAACACGTTAAGCCGATGGTGTCAGCGCAGAAGAATGATGCCAATGATGCGTTAGCTATCTGCGAAGCGGCGTTCCGGCCGAAGCTGCACTCGGTTCCCATAAAGACCGTCGAGCAGCAAGACATAAAGGCTTTGCGCTGCGTTCGGCAGAGGATGGTTGAATACCGAACCGCCCTTGCTTGTCAGATGCGCGGCTTAGCAGGGGAGTATGGTGTGAACTTCGGCACAGGGATAAAGGTGCTGAGGAAAGAGCTCCCAGACACGATAGAGGACGGTGATAACGACCTGAGTGTTGTCATGCGGGGGTTATTGTTGAGAATGCAGAGCGAACTAAAGGCTCTGGATGAGGAAATCAAAGCCCTAGAGCAGGATATTCATCAGTTGTGTAAACAGCAGCCTCGATATCAATTGCTGCAGGGCATCCCCGGATTCGGTCCTATAGTTGCGGCGGCTTTCGTCAGTGAAGTGGGTGATGGTCTTCAGTTCTCTAATGGCCGGCAGTTGTCGGCTTGGTGCGGCCTGGTTCCCAAGCAGCGGAGTACCGGAGGCAAGACCCGGTTAGGCAGCATCACCAAGGCCGGGAATAAGCAGTTGAGGGTGTTGCTGATACACGGAGCGAGAGCGGTATTTGCTCATGTGTCGAACCGAAATGACAGACTGGGGCGATGGCTGAACAAGCTAATAGTGCGCCGAGGTAAGCGTAAAGCGATAGTGGCGTTAGCGAACAAGCTGGCGCGAATAGCCTGGAGCATGACGGTCAGCGGCAACAAGTTTGAACTGACCCATGCGTTTGCAGTAACCAAGTAGTTAAGCTCCCTGAAGCCAGGGAGGTGCAGTGAGTACCGCGTAACCTGAGTTTGCAAACCTTGATGAACAAACGGTAATCCGGCCTGGCAAGAGCCTGAAATAAGACCGACAGTAAATGTCGTCCCAGCGTGTAGGCTGCCAGGTTCGGACCACATTATGGCGCTACCTCGAGAAGGTAAAACAGACGCCGGATATACGTCCGCAAACCGACCTCATCAAAGTCTTGCAGTTGTAGGGGCGTCCATATACGACTTTGATTTTGACCGTAACCCAACAAAAGCCGCTGGGCCCTCGCGTTCGCAAGGGCGACGGGGTAGAGGGTATGGCCCATCGCGTTCGCAAGGGCGACACGGTTGGGGGTGTTGTTTAACGTATATTGCTGGGCTCGCTTTAGCGTTCGGTGCTAACTGTCACCAAAACACCTTCAAACATCCTCCGTCGTGCCGCTTTTGATTTTGACTGTCGTGCCCGCGAACGCGGGTATCCAGCGTCTTTGATTTTTACTTTGCCAAAGCCACTGGGACCATCGCGTTCGCAAGGGCGACGGGGTGGAGGATATGACCCCTCGCGTTCGCAAGGGCGAAGATGCTGATGGGATGGTTTGCGGTAAGCCCGCTTTTGATTTTGACTGTCGTGCCCGCGAACGCGGGTACCCAGTGATGTGATGGACGCCCCCCTACGATACGGCGTCAAATGCGCCAGAATTAAGTTGCGAAACATAATTCCCAGAGGAGCGTCCATCATGTCTATTAAAGCCATTGGAATCGATTTAGCCAAGAGTGTTTTTCAGGTATGTGTTCTGCAGGAGGATGGTTCAATCCTATGGAACCGCAAGGTCAAAAGGGAGAAGTTGCTTCATACCCTGCGCAACTTTCCTGCTAAAACGTTGGTGGCCATGGAGTCTTGTGCCCGCTCCCACTATTGGGGAAGGCGGCTTGAGCAGGCTGGCTATCAGGTGAAGCTCATCCCCGCGCAACACGTTAAGCCGATGGTGTCAGCGCAGAAGAATGATGCCAATGATGCGTTAGCTATCTGCGAAGCGGCGTTCCGGCCGAAGCTGCACTCGGTTCCCATAAAGACCGTCGAGCAGCAAGACATAAAGGCTTTGCGCTGCGTTCGGCAGAGGATGGTTGAATACCGAACCGCCCTTGCTTGTCAGATGCGCGGCTTAGCAGGGGAGTATGGTGTGAACTTCGGCACAGGGATAAAGGTGCTGAGGAAAGAGCTCCCAGACACGATAGAGGACGGTGATAACGACCTGAGTGTTGTCATGCGGGGGTTATTGTTGAGAATGCAGAGAACTAGGCTCTGGATGAGGAAATCAAAGCCCTAGAGCAGGATATTCATCAGTTGTGTAAACAGCAGCCTCGATATCAATTGCTGCAGGGCATCCCCGGATTCGGTCCTATAGTTGCGGCGGCTTTCGTCAGTGAAGTGGGTGATGGTCTTCAGTTCTCTAATGGCCGGCAGTTGTCGGCTTGGTGCGGCCTGGTTCCCAAGCAGCGGAGTACCGGAGGCAAGACCCGGTTAGGCAGCATCACCAAGGCCGGGAATAAGCAGTTGAGGGTGTTGCTGATACACGGAGCGAGAGCGGTATTTGCTCATGTGTCGAACCGAAATGACAGACTGGGGCGATGGCTGAACAAGCTAATAGTGCGCCGAGGTAAGCGTAAAGCGATAGTGGCGTTAGCGAACAAGCTGGCGCGAATAGCCTGGAGCATGACGGTCAGCGGCAACAAGTTTGAACTGACCCATGCGTTTGCAGTAACCAAGTAGTTAAGCTCCCTGAAGCCAGGGAGGTGCAGTGAGTACCGCGTAACCTGAGTTTGCAAACCTTGATGAACAAACGGTAATCCGGCCTGGCAAGAGCCTGAAATAAGACCGACAGTAAATGTCGTCCCAGCGTGTAGGCTGCCAGGTTCGGACCACATTATGGCGCTACCTCGAGAAGGTAAAACAGACGCCGGATATACGTCCGCAAACCGACCTCATCAAAGTCTTGCAGTTGCAGGGGCGTCCATATACGTCTTTGATTTTGACCGTAACCCAACAAAAGTCACTGGGCCCTCGCGTTCGCAAGGGCGACGGGGTAGAGGGTATGGCCCATCGCGTTCGCAAGGGCGACGCGGTAGGGGTGTTGTGTAACGTATATGGCTGGGCTCGCTTTAGCGTTCGGTGCTAACTGTTACCAAAACACCTTCAAACATCCTCCTTCGTGCCGCTTTTGATTTTGACTGTCGTGCCCGCGAACGCAGGTACCCAGCGTCTTTGATTTTGACCGTAACCTAACAAAAGCCACTGGGCCCTCGCGTTCGCAAGGGCGACGGGGTAGAGGGTATAGCCCACCGCGTTCGCAAGGGCGACGATGCTGATGGAATGGAAGGAGTGAGGTTAGGCCTTAAAGTCGATTTTTTGGTGGATGTTCTGCCACTGTTCGGGGAATTTGCCTTCCAGCATGTAGGCGTAGGCGATGAGTTCCGCAATGACCAGATACAGGGCCGGGGGAATCGCTTCGCCAATCTCCAGCTTGGACAACACCTCGGCCAACTGCTTGTCCTCGTGAACCAGGATGCCGGCTTCGATGGCAGCCTGTTCAATCTCATAGGCCAGATCGCCGGCACCGCTGGCCACCACTTTGGGCGCCTGCTTTTGATCGTACTGTAGGGCAACGGCTTTCTTCTGCTTGCTGGTCATCGTCCCATGGCTCCATAGGTCATGCGTTTGGCGGGTTGAGCGATCGAGTCCGGCACTTCACCAACCTGACAGCGTGGCACCGTGGTTTGCAGGCCATGGTCCTGGAATCGATGCACCAGAGTGGAAACCTGCTCATCGACTCGGTGGGCCAATGTTCGGCTGTCGGTAACCAGCGACATCTGCAGGGTGTCATCCTGATAGCGAGCACGTACTAACAGGTTGCCGAGGCTGAGCTCAAAGCGTAAGGTCAGCAGCCAGAACTCGTTGTCACCGGCCTCGGGATAACGTGCCAGGCCCAGTTGAAGTTCTCGCTGAACCCGTTCCTGCTCGTAGGGAAAGGCGTAGTAAAGAATCTGGTTGTCCCCATCCAGTTGGCTCTGACGCTGAAACTCGGTCATCTGTTTAAACAGATCGGCGATGCCGGCGGCGGTGGTTGCTTTGGTGGACTCACTCAAGGCGGCCAGAGGGCTCGAGTCGGACGCCGGTCGGCCTTTACGTGCCTGCAGGTGGAGCCACAGCGCCAACAGAGTGCCCATCGGTGTGGCGCTGCTGGCGGCCGGCAGGCTGCCCAAGGCGGCAAACAACCCTTTTAGCAGCGCCGGAGAGGCGTACTGTGCCAGGGATGGCATCAGGGTCTTCTCTCCACCGGTGTCACTGCCAAGGCGCTGAGCCAGTACCGGCAACAGCGCTTTGAGTTCGGGTTGCTGCCGCAGCAATTCCAACAGGCTGCCACCAGAGGTGGGAGGCTTGTGACCACCGATAACAGCATCGTTGGCCTGAGGCGTGGTAGGTGACAGCAGCTTTAGGGCAAAGGGCTCTCCGGCTCGAAACAGAGTTAGCTTACGTTGCCCTTGCTGGGTCTCAAATTTGCCGACCAAAGGCCCTGCTAACGACGCGGGCAAGCCGTCCATTAACATCTTTCCGCTGGATCGCAACAACAGTTGTCCCTGCTGATTAATCATCAAATCAATGGGTTTTGATGTATTAAATAGGTTATTTGCTACATTCTTTAACAATGTGGGATTTGTTATCGTATGCGCGAGTGATAAAGTACGGCCCTGATAGTTTTGCCGGTCTACCCGCTTGAGCAGCAGCAGTGCGCTCGCGGGGAGTTGAGGGGCCGGTTCCATGGCCAGCCTTTGTCCCGCAATCGTGATATTCAGTTGACCTGAACTGTGGGATTGGGTCGTAGCCCACTGAAAGGGTTGCGACTGACCGCCGGTCGCCGTGGCAGGCGAACCAACGGGAGAAGTGGGCATTATGGCCATGTACGACTAAACTCCGTAAAGGATTCAATAAGATCCCGAGCGCATTGTAACCAATAAGTGGTTCTCAAGTTTTTTTACTTTGCCTCCTTTAGGATATCGACGATTGAACAAGTTTCTTAAATCGGGTTTGCCCTTATCTGCTGTTGCCAGCATGTTGTGGCTAGCGATGGCCCCTCAGGTCGTGCTGGCCGAAGAGGCCGCGCCTGAGATTCAAGAAAGCGACTACCATGATCCCCGTGATCCATGGGAACCCTTTAACCGGGCAATGTGGGACTTCAACTACAACGTTCTCGACAAGTACCTGTTCCGTCCGGCGGTGTATCTGTACATCGATTATGTGCCTTCGGGCGCACAATTGGGAGTGGAGAACTTCCTCAAGAACTTTGACGAACCCTACAGTGCGGTGAACAACCTGTTGCAGGGCAAAGGCAAATGGGCCGCCAATGCGGCTGGGCGGTTTGTTATAAACACCACCCTGGGAATTGGTGGTGTGTTTGACGTGGCCGGTAATATGGGGCTGGAACGTAAGCAAGATGAGTTCGGCGAAGTATTGGGTTACTGGGGCGTTGCCGATGGCCCCTACATCATGCTGCCGGTATTTGGCCCCACCACGGTACGGGACGAAGTCGGTGACTTCGTGGATAAGCTTTATTTTCCTTACGCCAATTTTGCGTTGTGGCAGACGGCAGCCCATTGGGCGTTGGATGGACTGTCTACTCGAGCCAGGTTGGTTGATCAGGAGTCGATACTGGATAACTCTCTGGATCCTTATGTATTTGTAAAAGAGGGTTACTACCAGTACATTGCATACAACCTATATGATGGCAATCCGCCCATCCAGGAAGAAGACGACGACCTGCTGGAGGAGTACCTCGACGAGATCGAGTAGACAGTAGAGGAGCGTTGACCACGGTGCACGGTGGTCGGGGGGGAGCCATTGCAAGTTGGCAGACGAGTTGGTCTGCCACTTTTTATTGCACAATGGACAGAGCACTCGCGATGAAGTGCTCGAGGATAACAATAATGAATCTTAGCGCTAAAACGGCCCTGTTGATCGAGGGTAAGGCACACTGCTCCCACAGAATCGTCAGTTTTTTAAAGCCCTCTGGATTACAGGTGGACTGCGCAGAAACCGCGGGTCAGGCATTGGGGAAAATCCTTGGGCGACGACCAGACATTATTCTGCTGGACCTTCACCTGCCGGGAATGGATGGCGCGGGCATGCTTCGGGCCATGAGCGAAATCGATAACCCGCCACCGGTGATCATCATCTCCACTAAGAATGTCCTCAATGCCCAGGCGCGCAGTCGCTACCCCTTTGTTATGGCCGCGTTCGATAAGCCCATTACCGATCTCAACGCACTGCAGCATGCCATTGAGCATGCTCTTAGTCCGGGGATGGAGCGGCGGCGGATGCAGCCAAGAGAGGTGTCTGAGGTCGATTTAACGGCATTTTCTGATCCGGGTGTGGCAGTGCTGTCTCAGCAATTGATCTTTCAGGCGGCCAAGGTGGCCCGTTCGGGTTGTCTAGCTCGCTACAGCGTTCTTAGTAAAGCGATGATCTCACAGTGGTTTGTAAGCCATGTTGAGCTCAATGAACATAGCATTGGCGGCTTTATTGCTTATATGCCGGCCGATGACCACCAGGCGGCCTTTGTCAGCCTGATGCTGCAAACTTACCTTAATAGCCTGAGACGGCGACGTAAGCGTGATCAGCAACTGGTCATGAAGTCCGAGTTTATCCTGAACAGCCTGGCCAAAGAGGTGGCAGACTCCGGGTTGGATGTGCCGGTTCAGTTGGGGTTCTTTACCTACGACAGTCAAAGTCGCGAGATCTCATTGGCAATCGTTGGCAGTGAGATTAAGGCCTACTTGCGCCAGGGTGACCATCTCAACCCCATGATGCTGCGTTCCGGTAGATCTCTGGTCGATAAACCCCTGGTTTGCGCTTCAATCACTCGAAATCTTGAACCGGACACTCAATTGGTACTGTTTGGCGGCGACAAGGCCCTAAAGCCAAAACTGCTCAATGACGAGTTTTCCGGCTTCAATGAAACCCTGCATCAGGGCGCCTACATTCAGGTCGAATCCATCAGCTAATTTAACCTGCCCATTCGCCAAGGCCCCAGCACCCTTGCTCTTGCGCAAGCGAGGGCCAGCGATACCCCCTCTCTCGTCGCCCTTGCGCCCGCGAGGGCCCAGCGACTTTGATTTTGACCGTAGAAACAGCCACTGGGTACCCGCATACGCGGGCATGACGGAAGGTCGTAGTTTACGCTGTGCGAAGCTGATAAAGATGGCGACCACTAATCCTGCCGCCCCACAACTCATCAACCGTGTCGCCCTTGCGCACGCGAGGGCCCAGTGACTTTGATTTTGAACGTAGAAACAGCCACTGGATACCCGCGTGTGCGGGCATGACGGAAGGTCGTAGATTACGCTTTGCGAACCCGATACAGATGGCGACCACTAATCCTGCCGCCCCACAACTCATCAACCGTGTCGCCCTTGCGCACGCGAGGGCCCAGTGACTTTGATTTTGACCGTAGAAACAGCCACTGGGTACCCGCATACGCGGGCACGACGGAGGGATGTTTGAGGTACGCGGGTAACGAGCAGCATCGAGCTCTGCCGATACCCCAAAAACGACTCAGTTAGCACCAACCCTCCCCACTCGCACCGTCGCCCTTGCGCACGCGAGGGCTCAGCGACTTTGGCTTTGACCGTGGAAACAGCCACTGGATACCCGCGTGCGCGGGCATGACGGAAGGTCGTAGATTACGCTTTGCGAACCCGATACAGATGGCGACCACTAATCCTGCCGTCCGTACAACTATCCATCCGTGTCGCCCTTGCGCACGCGAGGGCCCAGCGACTTTGGTTTTGAACTTGGAAACAGCCACTGGGTACCCGCATACGCGGGCACGACGGAAGGTCGTAGATTATGCTGTGCGAACCCGATACAGGTGGCGACCACTAATCCTGCCGTCCGCACAACTATCCAACCGTGTCGCCCTTGCGAACGCGAGGGCCCAGTGACTTTGATTTTGACCGTAGAAACAGCCACTGGGTACCCGCGTACGCGGGCATGACGGAGGGATGTTTGAGGTACGAGGGTAACGATCAGCACCGATCTTTTTTGAAACCGCAGAGCTACTCGGTTTCCACCATTCTAACCAACTTGCACCGTCGCCCTTGCGAACGCGAGGGCCCAGCGACTTTGATTTTGACCTTACGAAGTTAAAGCCACTAGATATCCGCGTCCGCGGGCATGACAGAGGAATGTTTGGGATACGAGGGTAACGATCAGCACTGAGCTCTACCGATAACTCAATAACGACTCAGTTAGCACCAACTCTCCCCACTCGCACCGTCTCCCTTGCGCACGCGAGGGCCCAGTGACTTTGATTTCCACTGTAGATACAGCCACTGGATTCTCGCCTACGCAAGAATGACAAAAGGGCAAAGCCACTGGATACCCGCGTCCGCGGGCATGACGGAAGGTCGTAGTTTACGCTTTGCGAACCCGATATAGATGGCAACCACTAATCCTGCCGCCCTACAACTCATCAACCGTGTCGCCCTTGTTAACGCGAGGGCCCAGCGACTTTGATTTTGACCGCAGAAACAGCCACTGGATTCTCGCCTACGCAAGAATGACAAAAGGGCAAAGGCACTGGGTACCGACCTGCGTGGGCACGACGATAAAGAAAAAAACATCCCCCCCAACCAACGCTCACAAAAAAGCCCGGCTCAGTGGCCGGGCTTTTGCAAACAAAACTTAAGAGTTAGCTTTTGATACCTTCGTGATCCGCGGTAACAGCAACCTCTTCTTCCAGCGCTTCTTCCTCAGATTTAGGATGAGCGTCTTCAGCACCGTGCATCCAGTCAACCAGCTTGTCAGCCATGAAGTACAGGATGATACCGGAAACGGCGGCGGTGATTGCGATACCGGAGAAGATGGACATGGCGTTAGCCAGTTGCTCTTCCGCTTCGCCACCGTGGCCGATGAAGGAACCGATGACACCACCGACCTTGTTAGCAATCGCAACAAACAGGAACCAGGCACCCATCATCAGAGAAGCGATACGCAGCGGAGCCAGCTTGGTCACCATGGACAGGCCGATTGGAGACAGACACAGCTCACCCATGGTGTGGAAGAAGTAAGCACCTACCAACCACAGCATGGAGGACTTAGCGCTCGCGTCGCCACCCATTTCGATTACGGCACCCATCATGAACAGGAAGCCGATACCCAGCAGGATAAGACCCAAAGCAAACTTCACGGGTGAAGTCGGCTCACGGTCGCCCATGCGAACCCAGATGGACGCAATAACCGGGGCAAAGATAACAATGAACATGGCGTTCAGAGACTGGAACCAGGTAGTCGGAACTTCCCAGTTACCGATCATACGGTCGGTAAAGTCGTTGGTGAACAGGTTCATCAGACCACCGGCTTGCTCGAAGCCTGCCCAGAATACGATGGTAAACAGACCCATCACCATGATCACCTTGATGCGATCACGCTCAACTTTGGTCAGTGGCTCTTTACGAGCTTCAGTCGCCTGCTGCTTTTCCAGCTTGGCGGCAGGAACGGTACCGATGTCACCCAGCAGACGCTGAGCAAACAGGAACTGGATGATCAGGGAGATGACCATACCGATACCGGCGCAGATAAAGCCGGCCTGGAAGTTACCGTCATAGGCTTCAACAACGGAGCCTACGATGATACCAGACAGGAATGCACCGACGTTGATGCCCATGTAGAAGATAGTGAAAGCACCATCACGGCGGTGATCGCCTTCTTCATACAGGTCACCCACCATGGTGGAGATGTTTGGCTTAAACAGACCATTACCCAGAATCAGGGTACCCAGGCCCAGGTAAAACATCTCGGTTTCCATACCAGGAACCCACGCGTGTGGTGTACCCAGCATAAACTGACCGGCTGCCATCAAGGCACCGCCCAGGTAGATAGCCTTACGTTGGCCCAGGTAGTTATCGGCCAACCAGCCACCGATAAGCGGTGTCAGGTAAACCAGACCGGTAAAGGTACCATACAGGGAGAGGGCATCGGCTTGAGTCCAACCCAGGCCATGACCGCCCTGGTTGCTAACTTGGTCGACGAGGTATAGCACCAGGATGGCACGCATAGCGTAGTAGCTAAAACGTTCCCAGAGCTCTGTGGTGAAGAGCAGGAACAGGCCCTTAGGGTGTCCCAGCATCGTTCCGGCTTGCGGTTTCGCTGCGCTCATTGAGTATGTAACCTTCTTTGCATTTTAAACAGAAAAAGCCCGTTTCCTTTGCGGATTATCAGGCGCCCCACCAGTGTAATGATTGTTCAGAAGCGGAGGGATGCACTTGTATACACTTTCTTAACCCGTTAAGTCAATGTGGAAGCCTTATTTGCTGCGGCTTTGAAGGGCGATAGTTGCTGAAATTGAGAGCGTTTGCAGGGACAAATAACTGGTGAATTTGATTTCAGCTTGCTGAAGATGTTGAATCTGGTAAGGAAGCCAGAAACCGTTGTCTGCGTAATGGGAGTGTGTCAGGAAATGTCATTCAGCAATGTTGGCATATCGATATGGCTATAAACACTTAATTGAGCATGCTCTCACTTCCGCTTTTTTTGCTGGGATTGCACCGGTAAGCGTGGCAGAATGGTTTGTCTGGGCTAGTTCTTTCTGGCCCCTTCCCGAAGCGACAAGGAATGCCCTTCGGACAATGATGCACCTGAGTAGACAAGGACCGTTTATGCTCCAATGGTATCTATTTAGAGTTCGAGCCCGCGCCGAACAGACCGTTTCAAAGCAAGTGGAGGCAATGGGGTACAGCACCTTTTTGCCACAAGTGCTGAAACGCAGTCGCCCGCACGATTCTGCTATTATGTCGCCTTTGTTTCCTGGATATCTGTTTATTCGGCTGGATCCCTATCGTGCCTCGTTTGCGCCCGTATTGAAGCTGTTTGGCATGATTGACATTATTCGCACTACCGGAGAAATACGTCCGGTAGAGTTGGCTTTGGTGGTATCGCTGCGTCGGCGATGCCAGGCTAACCCGGAGTTGGTGCTGGACATAGAGGATAGTGTGCCCAAGGTGGGAGAGGCCGTACGATTCAGTTACGGTGCCTTCAACCAAATAGAGGCCCTGTTTCATGAGATGGCCGATGATAAGCGTTGTCGCCTATTAATTACCCTCATTAACCAGGAACAACTTATCGATGTGCCACTGACGGCGCTGGAGCGCTGACAAAGGCTTACAGATAAGTGATTGAATGTTGTACCCATGCTCGACATTATGTGGACGGCGTGGTTAGCTACGCTTATAGAAAGATAACAAAATGAAATGTCGTAGTGGTATATCGGTGAATAACCGATTAGACGTTCCTAATTTAACCGCCAATGTAATTCATTGGTTCTGAGTTGGGATTTTTGAGTAGTTGGGAACTGCTGTGTTTCATTTTGTTGATGGATTGAAAAAGTATGCTGTTAAACCAAAAATTGAAGCGGACACGCCCGAAATCTCTTGATAGTATCGACGCTGAATTGAGTTCGATTGATAGCGCGGGCGTTAGCAAATAATCATGTTGGGATGGTATCTTTTTCGCAGTAAACCTCGCGCCGAGTTACAGCTGCAACAACAGTTGGAATGTCGTGGTTATCAGGTGTTTGTACCTGTATTTACTCCTCCTTGTAAACCCGGAAAGCCCGAAGCTGCTTCTACGCCGCTGTTTCCCGGGTATCTGTTTATTCGGTTCGACCCCTATCAGGAATCGGTTCGTAACATCCTCTCTTTGTCTGGAGCCTCCCAGATCATCAAGACCTGCGGCGAAGTGCTGCCGGTGGAGTTGTCGCTGGTACGGGCACTGCGTAAGCGCTGTAGCCAAATCGAGACTGAAGTTTCCGAGTTGAATCAACCTCAGTTTTCAACCGGGATGCGGGTACAGATTAAAGAGGGACCGTTTGCAAGGGTCGAGGCCATATTCCATGAGACTGTCGGCCGTAAACGCTGTAAACTGCTGCTGGAATTGCTGGGTCAGGTTCAGATGGTGGAAGCCAACTTGAACGACCTGGCTATTGGTGATCGCTTCGCGTAAACCGCTTTATTTTGCGGTGGGCATAGCCGCCTTTGCTTTTCTACAATTGGGTTCTTTAGTGGTATTGACTAGCCAGAATGTATGGGCGGAGCTATATCTAAAGAAAACTCTCTCTTATTTGTTTTTTAAATTAAAACAATGATTTGCTGGTTAGCGATTGCTAACTGTTGGTGCTTTTTTGAACGGCGCGATTGCGCAACAATTCTGGGGTGCCTGTGCTGCCTTTGGTATCAGGTTTGGGACAGTAAGCGACTGGCTCCCGCCAACTCGCTCTCTCATCATTGACTGCGGACTTCGCAATGAAGCCAGCAGTACGTTATTCAGATACGGACACATGAAACGCTCATTAATTAATACACTTAAAACGTCACTGTTTTGCCTGGTGATGTCAGCCAGCGCCTTTCAGGCTGCTGCGGTCTCAGTCACCCCTCAGATGATGGACCAGTTTAAGCAGTTGCCCCTTGCTGAACAGCGCCGCTTGGCGCAGCAGTATGGCATCGATCCCTCCATGCTTGGTGGTGCAGTCACCACTTCCCAGCCAATTGCCCAGCCAGAAACGCCGGTGGTTACCCCCAGAGAGGTCACTCCTCAACCTAAAGCTGAGGTGCACGGTGTGGCGCCGGTCAAAGGCTTAAAGCCGTTTGGCTACGAGTTGTTTGCTGGCCAGCCGACCACTTTTGCCCCGGTTTCCGACATTCCGGTGCCGGCGGATTACCGCATCGGTCCCGGCGATACCATTAACGTTCAGTTGTATGGCAAAGAGAGCAAGAGCTTTCAGCTGAGTGTGGATCGCCTCGGTAACATCCATGTACCAGGCATGGAGCCCATCACTGTAATTGGCATGAGTTATGGCGAATTGCAGCAGGCAATCAAGTCCGTGGTTGCCGAAAAGATGATTGGCCAGACCGCTCATGTCAGCATGGGTGAGCTTCGCTCCGTTCGTATCTTCGTGGCCGGTGATGCCTATAACCCCGGTTCTTACACCGTCAGCAGTCTGTCTACCGTATCTCAAGCGCTGTTTGTGGCGGGGGGCCTTAAAACTATTGGCTCGTTGCGCAATATTCAGGTAAAGCGCGCCGGAACCCTAGTGGCAACCTTTGATGTGTACGATTTGCTGATGAAGGGCGATGCGTCCAATGACGTGCGTCTTCAGTCTGGCGACGTAGTATTCGTGCCACCGGTGGGGGAAACCATTGCGGTCACTGGTGAGGTGCTGCGCCCGGCCATCTATGAGCTGAAAGGCACCGAGACTATGGCGCAGGTGGTTGCCATGGCCGGCGGGGTTAAGCCCGGTGCTTACCCAGCTGCTTCCATTGTTGAGCGTTATGGAAGTAACTACCTGAAAGAGGTGCTGAAAGTAGACCTTACCGGTAAGCAAGGCCAGTCTCTTAAGGCCAAAGGCGGCGATGAGCTGGTGGTGCGTTCTACCTCCAATGAATATATTGGCTCGATTACTCTGATTGGCCAGGTAAACCGCCCTGGTCAGTACCAGTGGTACCCTGGAATTCGCATTAGCGACGTTCTAAGTTCGGTAAAAGCCGATCTGACCTGGAACAGCGATACCAATATGGCCTTGGTGGTTCGGCAGACCAGTATCAATGGTGACATTGAGGTAAAAGGTTTTGATCTGCTGCAGGCGATTACAGCCAAAGGCGGCGCCGACGATTTAGCTCTGAACGCCAATGATAAGCTCATTGTCTTTGCCGACCGCGATGAAGCACTGGATCGCCGTAAACTGGGTAAGTTCTTCAACAAAGTAAAGAGCGATCAGACTCTCCAATACTTGGCAGAAAAGAACAGCCAGCAACTTGAAGATCAAGAGCTGAAACAGATTAGCGATAAAAAGCACATGAGCTCTGTGGCTGGTGTCGCGGTTACTGAATCTGCTAGCGTGGATAAAGAGAAGGATCTGGCACTGGCCAATCTTATGCTCTTGGGGCTGTTTAATCATCCAGAGTTAATTAATCTATCTGATCAAATGAGCCGCCGTGAGTTGCTGTTCCCGGTAATGGCAAAACTCCAGTCTCAGTCCCGTTCTCAGACCCGCTCTGCGCAAGTGAGCGTTACCGGTGACGTTCGTTACCCGGATAACTACCCGCTAATAAACGGCGCCAAGGTTATGGACCTGGTGGCGCTTGCCGGTGGGCTTAAAGAGAGTGCCTATCTACTCAATGCTGAGTTATCTCGCACCTACTACGACAATGTTCAGGGTATGCGCATCGAGCATTGGAATGTGGATCTGACCAAAGCGATGGACGGGGATCAGGATCAGAACCTGAACCTTGTCAGTAAAGACCGCTTGAACGTGCTGACCAAGCCTGCGTGGGCCGCTAATGAAACCATTGAGATTCGTGGTGAAGTGAAATTCCCTGGCACCTACATCATTCAGCGTGGCGAAACCTTGGCAGATGTGGTGGAGCGTGCGGGAGGCTTTACCGAGTATGCTTACCTGTATGGCGCTGTGTTTACCCGCGAATCAATGAAAAAGCAGGAAGCGCTGGAGATTAAGCGAGTTACTGCCTCTCTTAGAAAAGAGATTGCAAATCGCACCTTGTCTCAAGAAGGCGCCTTTGCTTCGGTGGCCGATACCGACGCTATGTTGACTCAATTGGAACAGATTGAGCCGGTAGGACGATTGGTGATAGACCTTGAAGGGATCATGAACCCGGAGCTTGATCGGAATTTCAATGTTGAAGCCGGAGACCTTCTATATATCCCACCGATGCGCCAAGTGGTGGCAGTTATGGGCGAAGTGCAACATGCGACATCCCATCGCTTTGATACTGCATTAAGCCTCAAAGACTACATGCGTATGTCCGGTAACACCACACAGCGCGCAGATGACGAAAGAACCTATGTCGTGCGTGCCGATGGTTCGGTAATGCTCCCAGAAAACTCCTACTGGTTCGGTGGTAAACAGTCACTGAAACCAGGTGATACAGTGATTGTACCTTTGGATACTAACTACAAAGATAACTTAACGCTTTGGAGTCAGGTGACTAACATCATTTATAATTCCGCAGTTGCTTTATCAGCTCTAAATATATTGTGACTTGTGTGACTAAATAAAATTAATACTAACTGTTCTAATTTTATTGACATTGAATTGAATATTGTTAGAACTAAAAATGTTAGTCTCATATTAGGATAACTTTAATGGTAAACAAAACTTTAAAGGACGCTCGGTTTAGTACAGATAGCAACTGTACCGATATAGAGAGAAATGATGAAATTGACTTAAAAGAAGTTTTAAATGCCATTTGGTCTGGAAAGTACATAGTTTTAATAATTACCTTTTTATCAGCGATTATTGCAATTACAATATCTCTGAATTTACCAAATATATATAGATCAGAAGTGTTGTTATCGCCAGCATCTTCTGAGCAGAATTCAGGTATTCCTTCAATTGCGGGCCAGTTTGGCGGGTTAGCCGCTATGGCTGGAATAAACTTAAATTCTAGCGGAAACATTGATAAGGTCACTCTGTCTATAGAGGTTTTAAGGTCAAGAAATTTCCTATCAAAATTTATCTATAGGCATGATATTCTAATTCCTTTGATGGCTGGCAATGGCTGGGATGAAGTCACTAATAGAGTATTACTTGATCCTAGTATATATGATGAAAAAAACGAAAGCTGGATCAGAGAGGCAACAATAAATCGAACATCGGAGCCAACAGCTCAGGAAGCAATAGAAAAGATGTTGGAGATAATGTCTGTAAGTGTTGATAAAAACACTGGGATGGTTCGAGTATCAATAGATTTTCTGTCTCCTACATTAGCAAAGAATTGGGTAGATTGGATAATTTCAGATATTAATGATGAGATGAGAATGCGGGATTTGTCGGAAGCTGACAAAAGCATTAAATATCTCAAAGAACAATTGAGGCATACAGTCGTAGCTGACATGAAATCCGTTTTATATCAACTTATCGAAGAGCAAAGTAAAACGAAAATGTTTGCTGAGATTCGGGACGAATACATCTTTAAAACAATTGATATGGCGGTTATTCCTGAAAAGAAATTAAAACCAAAGCGCGCAATAATCTGTGTGTTTGGTACATTTATTGGATTTATATTAGGTGTCTGCTTAGTAGTGTTCCGTCATTTTTATAATGGTTCTAAGTAGAGTTAATTAGACCACTTATTTATAGGCTATGTTAATGGAAGTCTTTGCAGCTACATTATGGGCATTTTTCGCATCATTCTTATCTATAAGGCTAGCCAAGCCGATTGCTTATCGAACAGGCTTGGTCGATAAGCCTAACGAGAGAAAGCACCATCAAGGTGCTATTCCTTTAGTTGGCGGTATTTCAATTTTCATTGGTGTTATGACAGCGATGAAAATATTTATTCCAAACAGTACACTAATAAATTTATATCTATTATCTTCAGCAATAATACTATTGTTAGGTGTATTGGATGATAGAAATGACCTACCTGTCTCATATAGAATGGCGGTTCAATCACTTTCAGCTTGTATTATGATCTTTGGAGCTGACCTATATTTGGAGACACTAGGTGGTATATTCGGATTTTTTGAATTTAGTTTGGGACACCTTGGAATTTTAGTTACAATTGTCGCCGTTATTGGTGCTATTAATGCGTTTAACATGGTAGATGGCATTGATGGTCTCGCTGGGATGTTAAGTATTGTTTCATTCTCAGGTTTAGTAATCCTATTTATCTTAGGTAATAGCATTTTTTGGGTTATACCAATACTATTTATATCTGCAATTTTAGCATATTTGATGTTCAACCTAGGGTGGCCTTCAAAAAGAGTAAATAAAATATTTATGGGTGACGCAGGTTCTATGCTCATTGGGCTTACCATCGTTTGGCTATTGGTTCTTGGCTCTCAAGGTTCTACTCCTGCATTTCGACCAGTGACAGCCTTGTGGATAATAGCTCTTCCGCTGATGGACATGGCTGCAATTATGATTAGGCGAGTTCGAAAAGGGCAGAGTCCGTTCAAGCCGGATAGAGACCATTTACACCATATTTGTATGAGGGCGGGGCTCAGCTCTAATCAATCTCTTTTTACTATTACATTAATATCGGCGCTCATAGTTATATTTGGAATTATTGGGGAAATCGCCAGTATACCTGAATGGATTATGTTTCTATTTTTTATATTTCTATTCATGGCGTACAGTAAAGCAATATTAAATATCTGGAAAGTTGTTACCTGGATAAGGTCAAAAAGACAGATTTGAATAGATTTAATTAATAGTATTGGGTCACTGACCGATGAATATATTATTAGAGGTATAAATTGAAAATTCTTGTGACGGGTGGTGCTGGCTTTATTGGATCAGCAGTAATTAGATATATTATAAATCACACTAATGACTCTGTTATTAATGTTGATAAACTCACATATGCAGGTAATCTAGAGTCTTTAGCTTCGATTGATGATTCTGATCGTTACTATTTTGAACAAATTGATATTTGTGACCGTGAAAATTTAAAAAGAATAATTTTTGAAAAAAAGCCAGATGCAATCATGCACCTCGCGGCTGAAAGTCATGTAGACCGTTCTATTGATGGCCCTGCTGATTTTATTGAAACAAATATTATTGGCACTTACACTCTATTAGAAGTCTGTAAGGAATATTGGAATCAATTGGGAGAAATCGATAAAAACCAATTTAGATTTCACCATATTTCTACTGATGAAGTTTATGGTGATTTAGGTTTTTGTGATGGTTTATTTACTGAGGAAACTGCATATGATCCTAGCAGTCCTTACTCAGCGTCTAAAGCATCTTCAGATCATCTTGTAAAAGCATGGAAAAGAACATACGGTCTGCCTACTATAATTACTAATTGTTCGAATAATTACGGGCCCTATCATTTTCCTGAAAAATTGATCCCATTAATAATTTTAAATGCGATTGACGGGAAAGAACTTCCTGTTTACGGAGATGGAGGTCAAATTAGAGATTGGCTCTTTGTTGAGGATCATGCAAGCGCATTGTATCAAGTATTGACAAAAGGTAATGTGGGAGAGACCTATAACATCGGTGGACATAATGAGAAAAAAAATATCGATGTTGTAACAGCTATTTGTGACATTTTAGATGAGTTGGTTCCTAATAAACTTGATGGAATGAGTTCTTATAAAGAGCTAATCAAATTTGTTGAGGATAGACCAGGTCATGATCTTAGATATGCTATCGATGCCACTAAGATATCCAATGAACTAAATTGGCAACCTAGTGAGACTTTTGAAACTGGATTGAGAAAAACTGTTATTTGGTTCCTAAATAATGAGAGTTGGTGGAAAAGAATTTTGAACGGATCATATAATACAACTCGTTTAGGTAGGAACAGTTAATGAAAGGAATTATTCTGGCCGGCGGTTCTGGAACAAGACTTTACCCTATAACTAAAGGTGTATCTAAGCAATTGTTGCCTGTATATGACAAGCCGATGATATTTTATCCGCTTTCTGTTTTGATGTTAGCAGGCATAAGAGAAATATTATTAATAACCACAGAAGAAGATCAGGACGGTTTTAAACGATTACTAGGTAATGGTAGTGACTTTGGAATCAATTTGAAGTACAAAATTCAGAAAAGCCCAGATGGTTTGGCTCAAGCCTTTCTAATTGGCGAGGATTTTATTGGCGATGATGATGTATGTCTTATTTTAGGTGATAACATATTCTGGGGGCAAGGTTTTTCACCGAGGCTTATTGAGGCAGCTAAAAATAAGTCTGGAGCTACAATATTTGGATATAGAGTTCAAGATCCTGAGAGGTTCGGTGTCGTAGAGGTTGATAAGTTTAATCGAGCTGTTTCGTTAGAAGAAAAACCTGTAAAGCCCAAATCAGATCTGGCTGTTACTGGATTATACTTTTATGACAATAGTGTCGTTGAAATTGCGAAAAACGTAAAGCCTTCAGAACGTGGTGAGTTAGAAATTACTTGTGTAAATAGAGCATATCTTGAGAAAGGAGAACTCAAGGTTGAAATGCTTGGTAGAGGTTTTGCTTGGTTAGATAGCGGAACCCACGATAGCTTGCTTGAAGCCGCAAATTTTGTTGAAACTATTGAAAGGCGACAAGGGTACAAAATTGCCTGTCTTGAGGAAATTAGTTGGCGAAATGGTTGGTTGAGTGATGAAGAGGTTATGCGGCAAGCCCAATTAATGTCGAAGAATACATATGGTAGGTATTTGTCTGATTTAGTGAGGAATAAAAGTGAGTACATTTAATAAAATTCAGCTAAATAAGATAGGAGACCTTAGAGGAAATCTCGTAGCCATAGAGTCGAAAAATAGTATTCCCTTTGAATTTAAGAGGGCTTACTATATTTACTCTTTAGACGAAAAAACCCCAAGGGGTTTTCATGCGCACCGTGAGTTGAAACAGTTTGCAGTCTGTGTCAGTGGGCAGTGCAAAATCAAAATGGACAATGGGAAAGTAAAAGAGACAGTATTGTTGGATAATCCAGCAGAAGGATTGGTCATTGGTCCTTTTGAGTGGCATGAAATGTTTGACTTTAGTCATGATTGTGTATTGCTAGTTTTAGCTAGTGAGCACTATGATGAAAAAGACTATATTCGCTCTTATGATGAGTTTTTGGAGTTGATTAAATGATATGCCTAGCCGGTAATGGTTGGGGGGCTGTAGCTGCTCTAGAGTCATTACAAAAGGAATTTAATAGAATAGAAATATATTCAACTGATATTAATGTCTCGAAATTAATAAGGGACTGTGATGTAGCTATTAATGATCTCAATTGCGCTGAATCAGAATATGTGGTCTGTGCAGGTTATCAGAAAGTTGTTTCTGAGTATGAGTTGAAAAAGAAAAAATATATTAATATTCATTATTCTTTACTTCCAAAATACCGAGGGCTTCACTCGGTTGTTTGGGGGATTCTTAATGGTGAAGAAGATTTTGGTGTAACAGTTCATTTGATGGACAAGAATATTGATAATGGTCCGATCATCAAACAGTTTTCGTTCAGTGATAATACGAAGAATGCCAAGGAAGTGATGGAGTATTGCAATGCTATCGTACTAAATAATCTCGGTGGTGTTGTAAAATCATATATTAATGGTGAGATTGTAGAAACTGTTCAAAATTTTGAGGAAGCGACCTGGGTTCCAAGGCGAAATTTAGATGATTGCCTAATTGATTATAACGAAACAGTTCATGAAATCTCTCTATTATTTAGGGCGTTGGTTAGGCCGTATCCCCTTCCAATGATAGAGGTCGAGGGAAAGAGGTTCGAGGTCACTGATTATGAGTTAAAAAAAAGAACATATAAATGTACTATTGGACGCGTAGTAAACCTGGATGAAAATGGTGCTTGGATTAAGATAAAAGACGGCCTTCTAATAGTAAAACGTTTAGAAATTGACTGTAAGAAATTTAATCCTAACGACATATTGAAAATTGGGCAAAGATTAAAATGATTGAATTGGTTTCATTTTCAGAATCTCTAAATAAAGATTGGGATTTAGTTGTAAGCAAATCTAAAAATGGAAACTTTTTGCATTTGGTTGATTATTGGACTTATCACTATGATCGCTTTGAAGACCATTCTCTTATTATTTATATTAAAAATAAACCAGTTGCTGTCTTTCCCGCATGTAAGGTAGATAACACAATCGTCTCTCATCAGGGGTTAACATATTCAGGGTTGATATATGGTAATGATCTGAAAGTTGAAATGGTAGAAGACATTATGTCTTCTATAGTATCAAAGTATCGAGAGGAAGGTATAAATAGAATTCTATATAAAGCAATCCCTTATATATTTCATAAATATCCATCTCAAGAAGATTTATATGCCATCTATAAGCTTGGATTTAAATTATATAGGAGGGATGTTTCAACCGTTATTGATTTTAGAGAGGATCTTCCTAAGACAAGTAGTTTGAGAAAGAGGTCTGTTAAAAAGGCGATTAAAAGTGGCGTGACAATCGAAGAAAGTTCCGACTTCGAGGGCTATCATCTTTTATTAACTGAAGTTCTGTCTAAATTTAAGGCTAGCCCAGTTCATAGTGTCGATGAGTTAGAACTGCTTCACTCTAGATTTAAAGAAAAAATAAAGCTGTATGTAGCAAAACATGATGAAAAATTGGTCGCTGGAACGATTGTTTATGAATTGGGCGATGTTGCTCATACTCAATATTTAGCTTCAAGTGAACTGGGTCGAGAAGTTGGCGCATTAGATATGATTTTGATGCATCTAATTGAAAAAGTTTATTCCGATAGAAAATACTTTAGCTTCGGAATATCTACTGAAGATAATGGTATGTTTTTGAATAAAGGCCTAATTTCTCAAAAAGAGGGGTTCGGTGGTAGAGCTGTTTGTCACGATTTTTATGAATTGGTATTGCAAGATGGTTAAATTTTTAGATTTAAAAAGAATTAATAGTCAATATCGGGACGATTTACTTAATGCAGCAAGTAGAGTGATTGACTCTGGTTGGTACATTATGGGACAAGAGCTTAAGTCCTTCGAAAGCCGATTTGCTGAGTTTTGTGGGGCAAAAGAGGCTGTAGGTGTTGCTAATGGCCTAGATGCTTTAACACTTGTATTAAAAGCTTGGATTGAGATGGGAGTCGTGAAAAAGGGCGACGAAGTTATTGTTCCTGCGAATACTTATATTGCTTCTGTATTAGCGATATCTGAGAATGGTCTAGTGCCAGTCTTTGCAGAACCGAATAGCAAGACATATAATCTCGATATTAAGTCAATCGAGGCCGTGTATACAGAGAAGACGAAAGTTATTCTTCCTGTTCATCTTTATGGACAAATATCTCCGATGAAGGAGATTATGGCTTACGCAAATAGCAAAGGTCTAATGGTCTTAGAAGATTGCGCTCAATCGCATGGAGCAGAAATTGAAGGTAAGAGGTGTGGCTCATGGGGACATGCTTCAGCATTTAGTTTTTATCCAGGGAAAAATCTAGGAGCCCTGGGGGATGCTGGTGCAGTCGTTACGGATTCCAAAGAGCTAGCAAAAATAGTTAGAACCCTTGGAAACTATGGTTCAGAAGTCAAATATGTAAATAAGTATCAGGGAGTAAATAGCCGTTTAGACGAGATGCAGGCAGCATTTTTAAACGTAAAGTTAGATTATCTGAACAAAGAGTCTGATAAGCGCAGAAGAATCGCTAAAAAATACTTGATGCAGATAAAAAACAAAGCTATCGAACTGCCTTATGTTGATGATGAACTAGGGCATGTATGGCATCTCTTTGTTATTAGAGTTAAAGATAGGGAAGATTTTGCAAGCCATCTTAATAAGAACGGCATTCAAAACCTAATTCACTATCCTCTCCCTCCACACAGACAAGAAGCGTATAAAGACTACAACAATTTGAGCTTACCGTTAACTGACAAGATTCACGCTGAAGTGCTGTCTCTACCGCTAGACCCTACAATGGATAGTTTTGAAGTAGATAAAGTTATATCTGTAGTAAATAGCTATGTTTTAGATTCTAGTGAATAACTGAGAAATAGCCTGTGAGAATAAAATACTTCGTTTCTAGAGCTCTGTGCAAACTCTATTCTAGATTAAGGGTCATACTCTATCATTTACTTAGCGATGTTGGAATACCATTTAGATGTTGCGAGCAACCTGTTATTTTTAAAGGTGTTGGTAAAATAAAAGTTTCTGAGAATGTTAGTTTCGGGGTTGAATCAAGTCCGGAATTTTTTAGTAGTTATTCATATATAGAAGCAAGAGATAGTTCTAGTCGAGTTGTGATAGGAGAGAATTGTAAGTTTAATAACTCATTGTCTATTGTAGCATTTCAATCAAAAATTGAACTTGGGAGTGACTGTTTGGTCGGAAGATCGGTTGAACTAATTAGCTCTGATTTTCACGACCTTAACCCATCCAACAGGTTCTCTCCGAAAACTATAAAATCCAAAGACATTATAATCAAGAATAACGTTTTTATAGGGAATGGCGTGAGAATTTTAAAAGGAGTTACGATTGGGGAGAATTCTATAATATCGGCAGGTTCAGTTGTAACTAAAAGTTGCAAGGAGAACAGTATAATAGCTGGTAACCCAGCTAAACTCATTGGTACCTTATGAATATCTTTCGGACTTCAATTCTGTCGCTATTTGCCACCTTAATTAAAACTATTTCTCAGTTTTTAATAATGAAAATAGTAGCTGTTGTCGGAGGGCCGAGTGGTGTAGCTGCTTTTGCTAACATTCAGAACTATTTAACGATAGCGCAGACAACATCAGGCAATGCCTTACAAACTGGAATTACAAAATATACATCTTCAATAGATAGCTTAGATAAAGAACAAAGGGTTAGTTATTTTTCAGCGGCGATAAGAATTTCTGTAATTCTGTGGATCATAACATCATTGCTTTTTTACTTTTTTTTCTATTCTGGAATAGAGAGTTTCTTAGAATCTATAAGTTTTAACTCATATCCTTTTATATTGATTCTCTCGATTCCATTTTGCATTGTCAATACATTGTATATGGCCTATTTAAATGGCCTGAGGAAAATTAGAGAGTACATTTACCTAAATATTGGGCAGTCGATATCAACGTTAATATTAGTGTCATTAATGGGGTATGTGATGGGGATATATGGCGTCATCATGGCCATATTGACATTTAATATATTAATATTTTTTGTTATGCTCCTTGTATCACATCAGTTTAGGTGGTGTTTAACTCAGTCCTTTTTAAGATTCCATGTCGAAACTGGGAAGTACAATGAGTTGCTTCGGTTCTCTTTAATCACGGTAACAACAATATTGGTCACAAATTTATCTCTTGTGACCGTTAGAGGCATTGTTTCTGACGAGTTTTCTTCTAATGTTGCTGGTATATGGCAAGGAGTTTGGTCGTTATCTCAAGTGGCACTATCATTTTTGACTCTTTCATTATCAACTTATCTACTACCCGCCTTATCAGCTGCTAAAAATAGGAAACAGGTTAGCACAGAATTAAAAAAGGCTATATGGATAGTATTGCCAATTGCCATCCTATCTTCTTTGGTATTATATGTGCTAAAAGACTATGTGATATTAATTTTGTATACCCCAGAATTTTTGCCAATAGGCGAAATGTTACCTTGGCAACTTGCTGGTAATACGATAAAGTCTGTTTCTTGGTTATTTGGATATATATTAGTAGCAAAAGCAATGGTGAAACTGGTAATTTTTACTGAATTAATTATGGCCGTATCACTTATTGGGTTTACATATTGCTTTTCGGTTTTAGGGAATGAAAACTCAGCAGTTATATCATACTTTATAACCAGCGTAATTCATTTGGGTATGATGTTATACATTTTCTTAAAGAGGTTAAATATTGAAAAATGACATTACCGTCATCATTCCTGTTTACAATGGTGAGAAATACGTAGAAGAAACTATAGTTTCTGTATTAAATCAAGACTTCTCAGGCGAATTACAAATACTGATTGTAGATGATTCATCAACAGATTCTTCTAGGGAGATAGTTGAAAGAGTAGCCAAAAAGTCAAATGCTATAAAAATTATTTCTAGAAAAAAAAATTTAGGATTGATGGCCTCAAATCAAGATGCTCTGAAATCAGTCTGCTCAGAGTATGTTCTTTTCCTTGGTCAAGATGATTTATTGCCAAAGGATCATGTGCGGCTTTTAATTGAAGACTTTAGCAATGATATAGTAGCCGTGTGGTGTAATTCTGTCATAATTGATAGTAAAGGGAATAGTAAAAACACTGCATTGAGTGATTGGAAGCAGATTATAAAGTCACCATTTAATAATCAACTCATTTGTTTGAATAATTTTATTTCAAGTCCAGGAATGATTTGTAAGACTAGTGTAATGAAGGATTGCGGTGGCTGGAATAGTAATTATCGTAACTTTGGCGAGTGGTCTTTATGGATAAGGATGTTATCGCTAGGAAAATTTAGATATAGTTTGAAATCCAAAGCTTTATATAGAAGACATGAAGATAATTTGTCTTCATTTGTTGATATGGATGAATTACCACGAGATGTCTCTAATTTTTATGAACACTGCAAAATTGAAGCTGAAAAATTGCATTGCAATAATTTTCTAAATCGCTTCGCTGTACGGTTATTAAAATCTTTATTGGGTCGATAAATGCTACCTTATTTAAAAAATGTTGTAAAAAAAGCCACTTTCACTCATTCTAATTTTGTTGCAAAACAAGAGAATTCAATAAAGTTATTTTGGTGGAAAGAAAGGCATAATATTGGTGATGCTCTTAATTTTGACATCGTCAATGCTATAACCGAAGGTGCTGATATTGAATGGGTTCCGCATAACTACAAAGGCGATTATATCACATGTGTTGGTTCGGTAGCTCAGTTAGCCAATACTGGAACGACCATTTGGGGTAGTGGTTTGATTAGTAAGGATGCTGTTCCATTTAGAAAGCCAAAGAAAGTATGTGCAGTTCGAGGTCCGTTAACAAGAAATAGGCTTCAATCTCTGGGAATTGATACTCCTAAGGTCTTTGGAGATCCAGCATTATTATTGCCTCGTTTTTTTACTAATATTAGTGAGAACAAAAGATATAAATTAGGTGTTATTCCGCACTTTGTTGATAAAAATAATTTGTTTTTTAAAAGAGAACTTCCTGATTGGATTAAAGTTATTGATGTTGAAACTAAAGATGTTCAAGCTTTTATAAATGAATTGTGTGAATGCGAGTATATAGTTTCTAGTTCATTACATGGGATTATCTTGGCCGATGCCTATAATGTACCATCTTGTAGAATTTCCTTTTCTGATAAGGTTACCGGTGGAGATTTTAAATTCGCGGACTACGCGATGAGTGTAGGAAGGAAAGAATTTAGAGCAGTTGGTGTAGATTCTGATCACTCACTAAAAAGTCTATTGAGCTTAAATTTCGAATTAGGTGTGTTTGCAGGATCTAGTAATCTATTGGAGGCAAAACCCTTTGGTTAATCAACCTTTAGTTAGTGTCTTGATTCCGGTATTCAACTGTGAATCGTTTATTGAAGAAGCTGTTTTAAGTGTATTGAACCAGTCATACTCAAATGTAGAGATATTAGTTTGTGACGATGGATCAGTTGATGACAGCTATCAGATTTTAAAAAGCTTGAGTCAGCAAAATTCAAGAATCACTCTTTATAAAAATTCTGAGAATTTAGGTAAAGTAGAAACTATTAGGAACTTGATATCTATCTCCAACGGAGATTTTATTGCATTTCTAGATTCAGATGATTCATGGGAAGTCGAAAAGCTAAAAATTCAAGTCGATTTTTTGGCTTCCAATGATGACTATGTGTTCATTTCGACTAGTTGCAATAGGATTGATGAATCTGGGAGAGTTATTGGTTTCGATTTAATAGAATCATCCAATGACGATATCGTTGACTCGATATTAAATGGGAACGGGATGAGTGTTTGTTGTAGTTCCACTTTAGTTCGCACCGATGCTGCAAAGTCTATTGGTGGTTTTAACCCGTATTTTCATGATTGTAATGGAGAGGATCTTGATTTTATAGCCAGATTACTGAGTGTTGGTAAGGGGGTATCAATAAAAGATAATTTGTATAATTATCGATTTCGATCTGGGTCTTTAACCAGAAGGGTGTTCTTTACTGTACGTCAGAGGCATAGCCATCAAATCATTGCTTTTTTGTTCTCCCAAAGATTATTAAACGAAGGACGCGACTCTATAAATTCAGATTTACCTGGTTTAGAAGATAAAATTAGAGAGCTTAGTATTCCTTATGAGCGAGATAGAGGGTTAATGAGCAGAAAAGTTGCTATTGATTATGCAATTATAGGAGAGTACAAGAATTCATTAAAATATTTAATTAATGGATTAGACATAAATAGAATTGGTTCTTGTATTAAAACCACTGTTATGGTTTCTATAATTATCACTTTTCCTAGATCATTTCTTTTGAAGTTGAAGAATTTCTTCGGCATGACTGGAATGTCTAGCAAAGTTTAAATTGACTTTATATTTGGTTCATATTAATGTTAGTCAAGTCAAAAAACAGAGTTGACTACGGCCTTCAAAGAGTCATTGTAATACTCTTTTTGTTGGTTTTGTCATTTACATCATTTTTTACATACTTAGAATATAATCCGTTACCTTCAAAGGCAATATTCGAGGTTGTTTTTTTATTTGTTATATTGATTAGTTTCAATAGAATCAATAAGAGTGCTTTGATTTATGCCTCTTTAAGCTTATTATACCTATTGTACGCTGTATATATTTTTGAGTTTAAAGAAGATGTTGCTAGTTTAAAGGATTATTTTATCGCCTTTAAACCTTTTGTGTATATTCTTATATTATCAATGGCAATAGGGAAGAGAGTATTCAGTCAGTCAGATATAAGACGAGCATTCTATTTTCTTTGTTTTGTTTTTTTAGTTAAGTATATTTTTTGGTTGATAATTGGCAATACTACCCGGCCCGGAGTGTTTACTGAAAATAATTTTGAATTGATGCTGCCTATGATGCTTTTTGTTTCTTTATTGGACAATAAGAAACGAGTGGGATTGTTTAGAATTTTTCTATTAGGAACAATATGCCTGCTAAGTGGCTCTAGGTCTGGATTGATTGTATTTTTGGTAGTGATGTATTTTACTAATTTTGGATATGAACGAATTGAAAAATATCTGAAAGTAATATTGCTATCTATATTTGTACCCGCGATTATGGGATTGTTCATTTATAGATTAGGTTCTATGAGTATAGAAGAGATTGATAGGGTTGTATTTTTATCAGTTTTCGTTTCTGAAATTTCAAGTTGGAATTTTGTTGAATTTTTATTTGGAAACCCCATTCTAACAAATTTATCGATCGAAGGAGCAAATAGGCTTTCATATTACTATTTGTTGTTTAGTGATCCCGAACAGAGTATTGCATATTCTGTAGTCTTTCACTCCTTTATTCTAAGGATGATATTTGACCATGGACTTATGGGATTAATATTTGTTTTGTTTTTTGTCTTTAATTCTCTTAGTAAATCTGGCTATTCTATAAATACAATATTATCAATAATATGTATTATGCTTTTGAATGGGCTTTCGGTATCTTCTTTTAGCAGTGTTTTTTTCTTTATGGGCATGGTTATTTTGCTAATGCAAGATAGAGGGTTGACTCACCGCGCGAATAGCTAACTTTTAGTGGAGATTTTGCAGACGATATTTTTGTTGTTAATTTGCTCTCGCTCAAACTAGAGTAAAAGTTCAATAGTAATTGTTTTGCGAATTTTTTGATAAATCTATTTTTTATGAAATTAATATTTGAATGCCATGGAAATTACTAATAAATTAGTTGGGGAACACAGTGTCAGTGCTAAAGATATTGTGTGCTGGATGCTAGATGGTCGTAAAGTGATATCTTTTATTAATCCTGTAAATTATATTTCATTGAGAAAGAACAATGAGACGATGTCCAAGGTTGACTATTATTTTTGTGATGGGATGCTTGCTTCTAGTTGGTTTTCGTTTCTAACAGGGAAAAAACTAAATCGATTTAGTTTTGATTTCACGTCTTTAGCCGGTCCGTTTTTTGAACAATGTGCGGCGAGTGGGAAAAAAATATATATCGTTGGAGCACGCACTGAGGAAATAGAAAATTTCACAAATTTAATTGAAAGTATTTACCCTAAAGTGAATATTGTTGGGTATAGAGATGGTTATATTCAAAGTGAAAGTTATAGCAGTGTATGCTCTGATATTTCTAGATTATCACCTGATGTAGTTTTAGTTGGTATGGGTTGTCCTCGTCAAGAACAGTTTGCTTTAGTTGCTAGTAAGTGTATATCTTCAGCAACAACTTTCGTTACTTGTGGTGGCTTTATTCATCAAACTCAACATTCACAGAATTATTATCCTGATATCATTAATAGGCTTCACCTTAGAATGCCTTATCGATTCATTAAAGAAAAACATACTAGAAATAGATTGCCAGCATATCCAAAATTTATATTTTCAACTATTTATGATTTTAAGGTAAAGTAATGAACGTAGTTATTATTACACAGGATGATCCATTTTACTTGGCTGAAAATCTGGATTACTTATTTAATAATTTACCTAACGGTGTAAACGTAACTGGATGTGTAGTTAGTAGTGTTTCGCCTTTTGGTAAAAAAGAAAGTTTTTTAAAAAAAGCTAAAAAGTCCTTAGAAATATTCGGCTGGAATTTTTTTGTTAGATATTCGTTACGTTTTCTCCGTAGCAAATTTGATAAGTCTCGTTCTGTAAGAGAAGTTTTATCTCGACATAACGTTGATGAGATTTTTTTACAGGGTTCGATTAATTCCGATAAATCTTTAAGGGCAATAGAAGGCGCAAAACCCGACTTGCTTATTTCTATTGCAGGAAATGAGATTTTCAGAAAACCGCTTATAGATTTGGCACCACATGGTTGTTTGAATCTTCATACTGCTTTGTTACCTAAATATCGTGGGTTAATGCCTAGCTTCTGGGTTTTGAAAAACAATGAAACCCACACCGGTGTGTCAGTATTTTTTGTAGATGAAGGTATTGATAGTGGCCCAATTCACGTTCAAAAGAAGATCGAGATTGGAGATATGTCGCAGTCTGCTCTTATTGAATACAGCAAAAGGCTCGGTATGGAAGCAATAATCGAATCCGTATCAAGAATCATTGACGGAGACATGAATACAATGCCTAACCCAAAAGAAAATGGTTCATATTATAAATTTCCTAATAGAGATGACGTAAATACCTTTTTGGCGATTGGGAAGAAATTTTTCTAATGAAAATTATTACCTTTGATATTGAGGATTGGTTTCATATCTTAGATAACTCATCAACACAAAGCGTTGATTCTTGGTCTGGTTTTGAATCTAGACTCGAAGAGGGTGTTGACCGGATTATCGGACTTCTTTCCGAAAAGAACCAAAAAGCAACTTTTTTTTGTCTAGGTTGGGTTGCAGAAAATTACCCAGGTGTAATTAGGAAGATTTCCAATTCAGGTCATGAAATTGGAAGTCACTCTTATGCTCATCAATTGGCCTATCAACAGGATAGAAAACAGTTTGGATATGATCTTAAGAAGTCTATAGAGTTACTGGAAGACGCGGTAGGTAAAAAGGTAATTTCTTATCGAGCTCCAGGATTTTCTATTACTGAATCAAACTTATGGGCTTTTGAAGCTCTCGCTGAAAATGGGATAGAGATAGATAGTTCAGTCTTTCCAGCAAAGCGAGCTCATGGAGGTCTTTCAAGTGTGAATTTGGATAGGCCCTTCCTAATTGAAAGCAATGGATATAAACTTAAAGAGTTTCCGATAAATACCAGACAAATCTTAGGTAAGCAGTTTATTTATTCTGGTGGAGGTTATTTTAGGTTGTTCCCAAAGTTCTATTTGGAAAGGGCATTTTCATCCGACAGTTATGTAATGACTTATTTTCATCCGAGAGACTTCGATTCTAACCAGCCAGTCTTGTCAGGTCTAAATGCAATACGCAGATTTAAGAGTTATGTTGGTATTTCTGGTGCGTTTGGAAAATTATCAAAAATAATGGATGAAAATGAATTCGTATCCCTTGGTGAAGCTGCAAAGATGGTGGATTGGGAAACGGTTCAAGAGCTTTCATTTTAGTTCCCTAGGTATTTATGAAAATATTAACTCCTATTCTTCCTGTATCATCAGGTGTGTACAAATGCGCTGTGGGTTTTTTAAGTCTTATTTTTAGTGGCCAAGCTTTTTCTTCCTCGGCATTTATTTCACTTCAGGATGACTATTTGAATGGGAGAATAGAACAACTCGTAGTCATCTCTGATATTCCCACTTTAAAGAGGCCATACAATGTTAAGCAAGTAAGGCATTACCTTGAGCTTATTAGAGAGAAAGTTCCAGGGCTGTACTATGAGATTAATAATGAACTATTGCCATACGAAGAAAGTGGTGTCGTTCAAAGGGCTGAAATATCTGTGGCAGCAGCCGCAGATCCCGATCATAAACAGATATTACCGAACAGTAGAGGCGAGACGGCTTCTTCTCTTTATCGAGTATCAGCCTCAGCGCAGTATATGTACTCAGATTGGTTGGTTGCTTCTGCAGGTGGACTAGCTTTTGATGGTGAAGATGGTGCTGATGACCTTTTGCCTGTTGATTCTTACATTGCTATCGGCTGGGATAGCTTCCAAGTGGATTTTGGTTATCGAGAGCATTGGTTGTCGCCGTTCTCTGATTCTGCAATGTTGATGTCCACAAATGGGCGCCCTTCTTTTTCGGTGGGGATCAGTAACCCTGTAGCGTTTGAGAACTTGTGGAACCTGCATTATGAAGTATCAGTTACCCGTCTAGAGGAACATGACACGATTTTGTATGGAGATGAAGTCGAGTCTGGTCGCCCTGCCATTTTGATGACCCATTTGAGTATTGAGCCTGTTAAAGGCTGGACTATTGGAGCAAACCGAACTATGCAGTTTGGTGGTGGATCTCGTGAGGTGAGCTTAAGCTCGATTTGGGATGCGTTTTGGGACCCAGTATCAAACGATAATAATGCATCAGATGGGTTTGATGACTGCGAGTCTGAACAGAAAAACTTGTGTGAGTTTGGAAACCAACAAGCGTCGATTACTACTCGCTTGAATTTTCAAGGTGATACGCCTTTCTCTATTTATGGTGAATATGCCGGCGAGGATACCGCAAGTCATTCTAATTGGCGACTGGGTAATATCGCTGTCTCGGGTGGACTTAGCATTCCGTTTCTTCCAGAGTATTTTTTAGGTAGAGACTGGTCGTTCACCTATGAATTCACTCAATGGCAGAATGCTTGGTATAACCATTATATTTATAAAAATGGTTACACCAATGATAGTGTCGGCATGGGGCATTGGTTCGCTAATAATCGTGATGATCAAGATGGTGTTCCGGGTACTGCTAACATGGTAAAACTTGGTTGGCAGCGCGGGTATAGAGATAGGTATGAATTTGTCTATCGCCAGATGAAAAATGATAACAATAACTCGGCGCAAACATATACAACAGCCAGAGAGTTGGATATCCGTTATTTTGGTCGCTGGAATGATCAAGACTGGGGTTACCGGGTTTATGGTGGTCAAACAGTCTATGACGACAATTTTATTCGTGGTGAAATCAGCTTAGGGTGGTAATGATGAAAGCTTTATTTCTAGTGGTGGCTTTGATTGCATCGCCTTTAGCTATGGCAGACTGGGCATTTCAGGCTGGTCTGGGAGGTACTTACCTCTATCAGGATAATGCCGATACAGGTACAGATAGCAGTGTTCGCCCTAATTTGCAGTTTGGGGTGTTTAAACCAGTTTCTGATACCTGGAGCATGGGTACGGCTATAGAGTATGTGCCGGATGACATTATGGGTTCAGGCGCAACGGGCAACCTAATGATGTGGCGTGTTGCAGAGTTTGGTTATCAGTTTGCAGAAAAGTGGGCCATTAGCTTTTATGGCGGTGCGGCTAGATACGACCGTGAAGAGCCTGGTTGGGGGTATGGGTTAGGCGGTGGTGTGCTGTGGTTGTTAGGTGATCGCTGGGCCTTGTCTGGTGAGCTAAATTGGACCAGCACTGACATTTCCTTCGAAAATGATGGTGTTACAGCGTCTGGTAAGAAGGATGATTTCATCTGGAGCTCTTTGGTGCTCAAGGTTCGGTTTTAAGAGGAGGTGTTATGCAGTTGTTTGAGTTTTCCTCGTGCTCGGGTTTGCCTGAAGAAGTTGGTAAGTGCATTCGCCATGTGTTGTCTTTGGATGAGATTCCGGGAGGTTTATTTGAGGTACCGGGTTCGGCCATTAAGGCTATTGGGATTCGGTATGTCACTAAGGAGTCATCGGTACCTGTGCTTGCCGAAAACCATCAACGGGTAGTGGATGTGCATGTGGTGGTTGAAGGCAGTGATGGGGTTGCGGTTGTTGCCGGAGGGGATGTAACCCCTAGTGGTGACTACTGCGATAAAGACGACTACCAGTTGTTTGATGTTAGCGGTGAGCTTGAGCTGCAAGAGCTGATTGCCGGGCATGTGGCTGTTTTTGAAACTGGTGAGATTCATGTTACCGGTCGGGCTGTTGGTGAGCCTGGCGATGTTGTTAAGGTGGTATTGAAGGTTCCTGCTGAGCTGTTTGAGGAGTAGGGTGAAGGCTAAGAGCTAAGAGCTAAGGGCTAAAGCCAAAGACACTGGGTACCCGCGTTCGCGGGCACGACGGTGAGTTGGTTAGAGAGCTGAGGTTGCCGGGTAGTGTTTGCGTTACCTGAGACTGAGGTTAAAGGCCTGGGTACGTCGGTCAAGATCGAAGGTGCTGGATTCTTGCGTTCGCTAGAATGACGAAAGGCTAAGGACTAAGGTCAAGAGCCTTTAGGTCAAAAGCTAAAGACGCTGGGTACCCGCGTTCGCGGGCACGACGGTGGGTTGGTTAGAGTTCTCTGGTTTCCGGGTAGTGTTTGCGTTACCCGGGGCTGAGGTTCAAGGCAAAGACGCTGGATTCTCGCGTTCGCTAGAATGACGAGGGGCGGGAAGGCGCTGGGTACCCGCGTTCGCGGGCACGACGGTAGGTTGGTTGGATAGCTGAGGTTGCCGGGTAGTGTTTGCGTTACCTGAGACTGAGGTTAAAGGTAAAGACGCTGGATTCTCGCGTTCGCGAGAATGACGAAGGGGGGGGACGGCGGTCAAAAGCTAAAGCTCGACAGACATGGTGTCGTGGGTATGTCAGTGATTAATGTTAGTATGTAGTTTCTTTCTTATTTGGTCGCTGTGCACAGGTGTGTGGAGTGACATTTTTGTATTTAGGTCGTGCAGGGTGCAGACCGGGTTTTAACGGATAGAATTTTTATGTCTCGAAAGTACTTTGGTACCGACGGTGTGCGTGGCTTGGTTGGTAAGGCCCCGATTACACCCGGGTTTGCAATGAAACTGGGCTGGGCCGCTGGCAAGGCTTTAGCCAACCAGGGCAATAGTCGGGTGCTGATTGGTAAAGACACCCGCATCTCCGGTTACATGCTCGAGTCGGCCATGGAGGCGGGCTTTGTCGCTGCCGGTATCGATGTCGCTTTTCTTGGGCCAATGCCTACGCCAGCGGTGGCTTACCTAACCCGTACCTTCCGTGGCGAAGCCGGTGTGGTGATTAGCGCCTCCCATAACCCCTACCATGATAATGGCATCAAGTTTTTCTCCGCGGACGGTACCAAACTCAGCGACGAGGTGGAGCTGGAGATCGAGTCCTGGTTGGACAAAGAGATGGACTGCGTACCGTCTGAACAACTGGGACGCGCTACTCGGGTCAGCGATGCTGCCGGTCGTTACATCGAATACTGCAAGGCGACGTTCAGCCGCGAATACAGTCTCCAAGGGTTGCGCATCGTGCTGGATTGCGCCCATGGCGCCACCTATCACGTGGCGCCGCCGGTCTTTACTGAGCTGGGTGCCGAGGTTATCACCATTGGTAACGAGCCCAACGGCACTAACATTAACGCTCAATGCGGTGCCACTCACCTCGATGCGCTACAGAAAAAGGTCGTTGAAGTGCGTGCTGATTTCGGTATCGCCTTCGATGGCGCGATCGGGTGATGATGGTCGACGGTGACGGTACCAAGCTTGATGGCGACATCATTCTGTTCATCCTGGCTAAACACTGGCAGAAAAAAGGCATCCAGTTTGGTGGTGTGGCCGGCACTCTGATGGCCAACATGGGCCTGGAGCTGGCTCTGAAAGAGCGCGGCATTGAGTTTGCTCGCTCCAAAGTTGGCGATCGCTATGTGGTCGAACTGCTGAAACAAAAAGGCTGGACACTGGGTGGTGAAAATTCAGGCCACATTTTGTCTCTGGATCACTCCTCCACTGGTGATGGTATTGTCGCGGCGCTGCAGGTATTGCAGGTGCTTGCAGAAACCGGCCAAACCTTGGAACAGGCCCGATCTGGCATGACCATGCTGCCCCAGGTACTGATCAATGTGCGCTTCTCCGGCAATACTACGCCACTGGAGGCGGAGTCGGTAAAACAGGCGGTCTCTAATGTCGAGCACGAACTGGCCGGTCGTGGCCGGGTACTGTTGCGTAAGTCTGGCACCGAACCGTTAATTCGGGTGATGGTGGAAGGCGAAGATGAGGCTCTGGTTCGAGCGTTGGCCCAAACCATTGCCGATGAAGTCGCTCGGGTTGATTCTGCAGCCTAATTCAGTGTGGCAGCAATGTGGCTGTCACTCACCGAACTCTACAGACCCTTAGGACGTCAAGGTTGCTGTTTTTTGAATTGTTATACCCCTATTACTTGCCTCAGTATTTGCCGGTTGCCAAGGAGTGGCAAGCTCGGGGCGGTGAGGTTCGTTTTGTCTGCCACTACATCGACCCGGAGTTGATGCCCGGTTACCGGCAGACTTTGGCTGCAACTGGTATCGAGGTGTTTTGGGTAAATGGTGCCGAAGAGGTGGAGGCCTTGTGCCATCAGCATCAGCCAGACTGGTTTATCTTTGGCAATACTCAGCAACATTTCTCCGCCATACCGGATGCTACCAAAGTGGCCTTAATGCAACATGGTATTGGTCCCAAGGCTTGCTATTTCGATATGCCCAAGGGGCGGGTCGATGTTCGCTTTGTCGAGGGAGAGCATCGACTGCGTCAGCTACAGGCACGCTATCCTAAACACCGATTTGTGGATACCGGCTACGCCAAACTGGATTCTATCGTTAACGCCGATAACGGCGAAAGCTTGACACAAACTTTGGGGTTGGATGCTGCCAAGCCTACATTGTTGTATGCGCCGACGTTTTTTCCTAGCAGCATCGAAGCGCTGCCGTTGGACTTTCCACAGTACCTATCGGCATACAATCTGATCATCAAGCCGCATTACTTTTCGCTAACTAAAAAGCGTTACCGTAACCAGAGCAAAAGGCTGCACGATTGGGCCAAATCCCCCAATGTGCACCTGGTGCCGGTGGCGGATCAGGACATTACTACCTACATGTCGGTGGCGGATCTGCTGGTCAGCGATGCATCATCCACTCTTTTGGAGTTTGCCGCACTGGATAAACCAGTGATATGGTGCGACTTTTATCATCTGCGCTGGACCTACCGGGGGCCGTTGAAGTTTCGCTTGAAGCAGAGAATGGCGCCGGAGTTGAACCAGTACAAGCCGTTGGCGACCGTGGTAGAACGCCCTGGGGAACTGGCTGACGCCATCGCGCATCAGCTTGCAAACCCCAGCCAGTTACGGGATGTTAGACATAGCCTGACTTCACAGTTAGTGGGCAGGGTCGATGGGCAATGCAGTCACAGGGTCGTGGACTGTCTGTTGAGTTAAAGTGGATTATGAGAATTATTACTTTTGGGACCTTCGACATGTTTCATGTTGGCCATCTGCGTCTGCTTGAACGAGCAAGGCGAGCGGGTGGTCATCTAACCGTTGGTGTGTCTTCAGACCAACTGAACTTCACCAAGAAGGGCCGTAATCCTATCTGCAGTGAAGTTGACCGTTGTCGCATCATTAAGGCGCTGGCCTGTGTTGATGAGGTATTTATTGAAGAGTCCCTCGAGCTTAAGCGTGAGTACATCAGGCGTTATCAGGCCGATGCTCTAGTGATGGGCGATGATTGGCAGGGTAAGTTCGACGATCTTGCCGACTTGTGCCAGGTTATTTATCTCCCTAGAACCCCTTCCATTTCGACCACCGCTCTCATCGAAGTGGTCCAGTCGATGCCAAATGTCAGTACCTCCGTTGCCTGATTACATTGGGCTATAGTCTATGTGGCCTGTTGTACTGAATTCTGTGTGAAAATAATGTGGAATGAATTGAATGTCTAAAGTGGTATTGGTCACCGGCGGTGCCGGTTACATCGGCAGTCATACCCTGGTAGAGCTGCTGAACCAAGATAAAAACGTAGTGGTGGTGGATAACCTCAGCAACAGTTGTGAAGAGTCGCTGCGTAGGGTAGAGCGGATCACTGGCAAAAGTGTGACCTTTTATCAGGGCGACATTCTGGACTCGTCCCTGCTGGAGCAAGTGTTTGCCTGCCACGATATCGGTTCAGTGGTGCACTTTGCCGGTTTGAAGGCGGTGGGTGAATCCGTCGCCCAGCCGGTTCGCTACTACCAGAACAACGTTACTGGTACCCTCAGTTTGTGTGAGGCCATGGCCAAAGCCGGCGTATTCAATCTGGTGTTCTCCTCGTCGGCAACCGTCTATGGTGACCCGGCCACCCTGCCGATCCGCGAAGATTTCCCGGTGGGCGGTACCACCAATCCCTATGGCACCAGTAAGTACATGGTTGAGCGGGTACTGCAGGATCTTCACGTGTCCGATAGCCGCTGGAACATTGCCCTGTTGCGTTACTTTAACCCGGTCGGGGCCCATGAAAGTGGTTTGATTGGAGAAGACCCCAACGGCATTCCCAATAACCTGATGCCCTTTATCAGCCAGGTGGCGGTGGGTAAACGTGAGCATCTGTCGGTGTTTGGCAATGATTACGATACCGTCGATGGCACCGGTGTACGTGACTACATCCACGTGGTGGATCTGGCCATCGGCCACCTCAAGGCGTTGGATAAACTCGAAACCGAGCCGGGAGTGGTGATCTACAATTTGGGTACCGGAACCGGCTACAGCGTGCTCGAGATGGTGTCGGCCTTTGAAAAAGGCAGCGGCCAGCCAGTGCCACACCAACTGGTAGCTCGGCGTCCTGGTGACATTGCCGCCTGTTATGCCGACCCAGCCAAGGCCCAGGCTGAGCTTGGATGGACTGCCAAGCGTGGTGTCGATGCCATGACCGCCGATACCTGGCGCTGGCAATCGAATAACCCCAATGGCTATAAGTAACCCCTCTTTAGCGGTTGTTTTTGGGTAAAGATCTCATTTTAGTGGCTGGCGCATTGTTAAGATGGCCGGCCTTTGTTTTGTTGTGAGTGGCGATTGGCTTGCTCGCAATTTATTGAAAGTGTTGGATTAAAGTAGATGAAAATTGCGATTGCAGGAACCGGTTACGTCGGTCTGTCCAATGCTATGTTGCTGGCCCAGCATCATGAAGTGGTCGCCTTGGACATTATTGCCGACAAGGTAGCCATGTTGAATAACAAGCAGTCTCCCATCGTCGATGCCGAGATTGAAGATTTTCTGGCCAACAAATCTCTGAACTTTACCGCCACCATGGACAAACAGGCGGCATATTCCGGTGCCGAGTACGTGGTTATTGCCACACCGACCGATTACGACCCGCAGACGAATTACTTTAATACCAGCTCTGTCGAGGCGGTGATTCAGGATGTGATGGCCATTAACCCGACTGCGGTGATGATCATCAAGTCCACAGTGCCTGTGGGCTACACCAAATCCGTGAAAGAGAAGTTTGGTTGCGACAGCATCATCTTTTCGCCGGAATTCTTACGTGAAGGTAAGGCGCTGTACGATAATCTGTATCCGTCTCGAATCATCGTTGGCGAGCGCTCCGAGCGTGCCGAAGTGTTTGCTAGTTTGTTGGTACAAGGTGCGATTAAGCAAGACATTGAGGTGTTGTTTACCGATTGCACCGAGGCTGAAGCGGTCAAGCTGTTTTCGAACACTTACCTGGCACTGCGAGTGGCCTACTTCAACGAGCTGGACTCCTACGCCGAGACTCATGGCTTAAACAGCCGCCAAATTATCGAGGGTGTGTGCTTAGACCCTCGTATTGGTGATCACTACAATAACCCCAGCTTTGGCTATGGCGGTTATTGCTTGCCAAAAGATACCAAGCAGTTGCGTGCCAACTATCAGGATGTGCCCAATAACATTATTGGTGCCATCGTTGATGCCAACCGCACCCGCAAAGATTTTGTTGCCGATGCCATTATCGCTCGTAAGCCGAAAGTTGTCGGTGTTCACCGCTTGATCATGAAAGCCGGCTCCGATAACTTCCGCGCCTCCTCCATTCAGGGCGTGATGAAGCGCATCAAAGCCAAGGGTATCGAAGTGGTGGTGTACGAGCCAGTATTGCAAGAGGTCGAGTTCTTTAACTCCCGTGTGATCAACGATCTGGAGGAGTTTAAGGCGGTGTCTGATGTGATTGTGGCCAACCGTCTCACTGACGACATTAAAGACGTAGAAGCCAAAGTGTATACCCGCGACTTGTTTGGCAGTGACTAAATCGGTAGCAAAAGCAAAGCCTGGCTTGTATTAGCTCAACGGCAGCAAAGGTTCTGCTGCCGTGAGTGGCACGATCTATTTTTTTGAGTATTACTATGATTTCTAAAGTTGTAATCCCCGTTGCCGGCTTGGGCACTCGTATGCTGCCAGCCACCAAAGCCATCCCCAAAGAGATGCTGCCTTTGGTGGACAAACCGCTGATTCAGTACATCGTAAATGAGTGCGTCGAGGCCGGTTTTAAAGAGATCGTGCTGGTGACCCACGCCTCTAAGAATGCCATTGAGAACCACTTTGACACCTCGTTCGAGCTGGAAGCGACGCTGGAGAAGCGAGTAAAGCGGCAGTTGCTGGAAGCCGTTCAGGCCATCTGCCCGAAAGACGTGACCATCATGCACGTGCGTCAGGGTGAAGCTAAAGGTCTGGGTCATGCCATTCAGTGCGCTAAGCCGTTGGTGGGTGACAACCCTTTTGCGGTGGTGCTGCCAGACGTGATTTTGGATGAGTACACTGCAAATCAGCAGACTGAAAATCTGGCTGCCATGAAACAGCGCTTCATTGACACCCGTCGCAGCCAGATTATGGTCGAGGCGGTGCCGGTGGAAGATGTTTCTAAGTACGGAATCGCCGATTGCGATGCGTCCGGCTTGCGTCCCGGCGAGAGTGTGGTGATGAAAGGGGTGGTTGAAAAGCCAGCCGTTGAAGTCGCACCTTCCAACATGGCCGTAGTGGGCCGTTATGTATTGCCAGCCAGCATTTGGCCACTGTTGGCGAAGACGCCTCCTGGAGCAGGTGATGAGATTCAGTTAACTGATGCTATCGCCATGCTGATGGAATCGGAAAGCGTGGAAGCGTTTCAGATGTCCGGTAAGTCCCACGACTGTGGTGATAAGCTGGGCTACATGAAAGCCAATGTCGAGTACGCGCTGCGTCACTCAGGCTTGAAAGATCAGTTCAAAGAGTACCTGAAATCAGTCGACCTGGGTTGATTGAGTTCCTTACTTTAAAAAACGCGGCCTTGGCCGCGTTTTTTGATCCTGCAATGTCGTGCCCGCGCACGCGGGTACCCAGTGTCTTTTGCCCTTTGTCATTCTTGCGCAGGCGAGAATCCAGCGTCTTTTTGTCATCTAAACCAAAGCCACTGGGCCCTCGCATTCGCAAGGGCGACAGTGCTAGTTGGATGGGTTTGCAGTTAATCTGCTCTACCGTGGCTACGGCAGAGCTCGGCTTTGGTCGTCACCACTTAACCTCCAACCATCCTTCCGTCTCTCTCGCTATCTCAGTACGTTAATTATTACTCCGTCGTGCCCGCGCACGCGGGTACCCAGCGTCCTTTTTTATCCTCTCAACCAAAGCCACTGGGCCCTCGCGTCCGCAAGGGCGACGGGGTGGAGTATGTCGTGCCCGCGCATGCGGGTACCCAGCGTCTTTTTGTATCCTCTAAACCAAAGCCACTGGCCCCTCGCGTTCGCAAGGGCGACACGAGCGAGGTGTGGTGGGGTAAGTTGAACTGTGGTCGCCAGAAGGGCTGGTGCCATACTAATCATCCCTCCGTCTCTCTCGCTACCTCAGTACGTTAATCATTACTCTGTCGTGCCCGCGCACGCGGGTACCCAGCGTCTTTTACCTTTTGTCATTCTTGCGCAGGCGAGAATCCAGCGTCTTTTTGTCATCTAAACCAAAGCCACTGGACCCTCGCATTCGCAAGGGCGACGGTGCTAGTTGGATGGTTTTGCGGTAAGCCTGCTCTCCAATGACTACGGCAGAGCTCAGCACCGGTCGTTCCCACTTAACCTTCAACCATCCCTCCGTCGTGCCCGCGCAAGCGGGTACCCAGCGTCTTTTTGTATCCTCTAAATCAAAGCCACTGGGCCCTCGCGTTCGCAAGGGCGACGGTGCTAGTTGGATGGGTTTGCAGTTAATCTGCTCTACCGTGGCTACGGCAGAGCTCGGCATTGGTGGTTACCACTGAACCTCCAACCATCCTTCCGTCTCTCTCGCTAGCTCTGTACGTTAATCATTACTCCGTCGTGCCAACCGGTTTTTCAGTGCCGCAGAGGTGGCTGTTCACACCCTCTGCGGCGTTTAGGATTGTGTACTACAGATTGGTGCTGTTGTCTTTTTGAGCGACCTGAGGCGTGCTTGGGTTAGCTCGTTGGCGAACAATGGACATACAGTTGTCGATAAAATTACTGATCTGGCTCTGGGGAATATTGGGTGCTCCGAGGTTTTTATTGCCGCCGTCAAATGCATCAAATGACGCAATAACGCTGCTGGTGCAAGCAACCAGCACTTCATCCAGTAGCACACTCTCTGCCAGATCCTTTACGACCAGTGCCACTTGATCAGAAGAAGAGGTGCCCGCCGTGGTGGACTGTTGTCCTAATGCCTGGGCGTAGGTATTGGTGGCCATCGACATGGCGCCATTGAGACTATCAAAGACCTTTTGGTGATCCTGGTAATTGACGGTTTGCACGGTCAGGTTTGATTTGGCCGTGACCAGCTTCGTTTTTTGAGCGCTGTATTTGTCGCAGTTCGCTTGGGTGTCGGTGGTGGGGGTGGTACATACTGTATCAGCATCGCCTGTAATGGCCTTGGCTATTTCATCCAGTGCGGCTTGCTCGGTTGCAACCGTAGTCTCTGCGGCCGCTTTGTCCTTAAGGGCTTGGTCTTTATTGGCTTTTGCATCGGCAATTTTATCGCTGAGATTGAGAGTGGCGTTGGCTGCAATGGCGATTTGAGAGCGAGGCTGGCTGGTGGTCAGTTGCTCAATAGCGATGAGGGCCACCATTGAGCGTTGATATTTGCTGAGCATGGCAAAATACTGAGACTCGTCGATGGCACCCGATGCGTAGGCTTCACAGAGCCGAAAACCGGCATCCCTTAGCAGCTGAATGGATTGCGAGCGAATGCCGATAGTGGCGCCATTCTCGCTGTTGACTGATTTAAAGGCGGCAGTAACTTCCTCAACCACATCAACATTGGCTTCGACGGCCGAGCTGTATACCGAGAACACATCGGGGCTGGGCTCGGTGCAGGTAATGGATTGGCCACTGCTAGACTGGCCGGAAATAAGAAAGCGTTGCTTGGCATCGACACTGATAACCTGCTGGGTGTCGCTGAGTGTGTCGACTTCGTGGATGGTTGAGCTGCATCCGGTTATGCCGGTTAGGGTAAGGGTGCCAAGTAGCAATGATTGGTTCAGTATGCGCATAGTTCAGCTCCTTTGAACGTGCATGGTGATATTGAATTGCGAAGCCAATAAACATAGTGCCTGTTGCCGCTGAAATACAAGTTGAGATCGTATTGGGAGCCGAAAGGCTATCATTAGGCTTGTTGTCGAGATCAAGATTGCTCGCTACCTCAATGGGCAAATCATCCCTCCGTCGTGCCCGCGCAGGCGTGAACCCAGCGTCTTTCGCCCTTCGTCATTCTTGCGAATGTGAGAATCCAGCGTCTTACACCCTTTGTCATTCTTGCGAACGCGAGAATCCAGCGTCTTTCGCCCTTAGTCATTGTTGCGAACGCGAGAATCCAGCGTCTTTCGCCCTTTGTCATTCTTGCGAACGCGAGAATCCAGCGTCTTTTTAGGAAATCAATTCCAAAGCCACTGGGCCCTCGCGTTCGCAAGGGCGACACGAGCGAGGTGGGGTGGGTTAAGCCGAGCTGTGGTCGCCAGAAGGGCTGGTGCCATACTAATTGCCCCTCCGTCTCTCTCGTTACCTCAGTACGTTAATCACTGCTCCGTCGTGCCCGCGAACGCGGGTACCCAGCGTCTTTCGCCCTTCGTCATTCTTGCGAACGCGAGAATCCAGCGTCTGTTATTGTTAAGAAACCCCAAAGCCACTGGGCCCTCGCGTTCGCAAGGGCGACACGAGCGAGGTGGGGTGGGTTAAGTTGAACTGTGGTCGCCAGAAGGGCTGGTGCCATACTAATTGCCCCTCCGTCTCTCTCGTTACCTCAGTACGTTAATCACTGCTCCGTCGTGCCCGCGAATGCGGGTATCCAGTGTCTTTCGTTCTTAGTCATTGTTGCGAGCGCGAGAATCCAGCGTCTGTTCTTGTTAAGAAAACCCAAAGCCACTGGGCCCTCGTGTTCGCAAGGGCGACTTGGTGGAGTGTGTCGTGTCCGCGCATGTGGGTACCCAGCGTCTTTCGCCCTTCGTCATTCTTGCGAACGCGAGAATCCAGCGTCTGTTCTTGTTAAGAAAACCCAAAGTCACTGGGCCCTCGCGTTCGCAAGGGCGACGGTGCGAATGGGATGGGCTTGTGGTCAATCATCGCTCTAAAGTGGCCAATAGAGAGCGGTAATGCGGCAGCCAATCGTACTTTAACCACCCCTTCGTCGTGCCCGCGAATGCGGGTACCCAGCGTCTTTTTACCCTCTAAGTCAAAGTCACTGGGCCCTCGCGTTCGTAAGGGCGACGGGGTGGAGTGTGTCGTGTCCGCGCATGCAGGTACCCAGCGTCTTTCGCTCTTTGTTGCGTTTACGTCGAGCTGATACTGGCTTTGACCGGAGCGCTGGCCAGGGTGGCGGCCAGTTCCACCTTGATGCCGGGAAAGGTGCGTTTAAGGCAGTTGGCGAGCCCTTTTTGAGCCACGGGGCTACCGTGAATCAGCCGGATGCATTTGGGAGGAAACGCCATGCTGGAGACAAACCGAATCAAATCCGGCTGGTCGGCATGGGCGGAGTAGCCACTGAGGGTATGGATGCTGGCTTCTACCCGGGTGAGCTGGCCATCAATCTCAACCTCCGTGGGCGCGCTGAGTTGCTGCAGGCGCCGCCCCAGGGTGCCCTTGGCCTGATAGCCGACAAACACGATATCGGTGCGAGGATCCGGCGCCAGCGCTTTCAGGTAGTTAATGATGCGTCCGCCGCTGCACATGCCGCTGGCGGCAATCACGATGGCTGGCTCGGCGCTGACCTGCAGGCGATTCAGTAGCGCCTGATGCTGGCGGTGGTCATCGATGGTGATCAGGTGGTCAAAGTCCAACGGGTGGCGACTGCTGGAGATTCTATGCCGGGCCTCTTTATCCCAAAGGTGCTGCAGTTGGCGGTAACTGGAGGTGATTTTGGCGGCCAGAGGCGAGTCAACAATGATGGGAACTTGAGCCATGATTTGGTCGCCATTGAGGTGAAACAGCAGATCTTCAATTTCATACAACAGCTCTTGAGTTCGGCCAATGCTGAATGCCGGAATCAGGGTGACGCCGCCATTTTTCAAGGTGGATTGCAGAATCTGCTTCAGCTTTTGGCTGCGTTCGGCGCGGTGTTCGTGACAGCGGTTGCCATAGGTGGATTCCAGTACCAGCAGGTCGGCAGACTCGGGCGCATCCGGGTCAGGCAGTAGTGGTGTGTTGTAACAGCCAAGGTCGCCGCTGAAAACAATCCGCTTCTTGTTGGGTAGGGCTACCTCAACGATGGAAGAGCCTAATATGTGCCCCGCCGGGCGCAGCCTTACCATGCCGATGGCCGGAGAGGGCAGGGCGTGCCAGTGATGGTAATCCAGTGGTTGCAGTTGAGCGCGAATCTGGTCCAGGAAGCGGCTAACCAGAGTTCGATCCCGGGTAAACCCTAATTTAATGGCGTCTTCCAGAATCAGCGGCAACAGGTAGGCGCTGGCCTGGCTGCAGAGGATCGGCCCACGAAATCCCGCCGCCAGCAGGTAGGGGATGCGACCAATATGGTCGATGTGACAATGGGTCACGATCAGAGCTTGGACCTGATCGAGATCGAAATCGATATGATGGCCGTCGGGGGAACGCCGCTCCAAATCGTCGCCTTGGAACAGGCCACAGTCCACCAAGATGGAGTGCTGATCATCCAGATAGAGTTGGTGACAGGAGCCGGTAACGCCGCTGGCCGCACCGTGATGGTGCAATTTAAGCATGGATAAGTCCTTTTACCCTGAAGGCCTAGTTTAACCCTAGCAGTGAATTTTAAGGATGCGGCCGGGAGCGGCATTTTTTCTTATTCAGGATGAAAGAAAGATCACATAAAGGGCGAATTCTCGCTGCAGTTCACGGATAATATGGCTTGTTTACAATCGGTTATCAGCAGGCAGAGTCCATGAGTCGTCGATACAAGTCGGTTACCCCCTATTCCAGTGTTAATTTTGGCGTGTTGAAGTCACTGCTGCCCTACCTGCTGGAGTTCCGACTGATCCTTGGGTTATCGCTGGCGTGTCTGGTGGGGGCTAAGGTGGCCAGCGTCGGTTTGCCATTTATCCTCAAACACATTGTCGATAACCTCGATGGTGTTGGTGAGGTGCCGGCGGCGACTGCGATTCCGTTGGCGTTGTTGCTGGCGTACGGTCTGGTGCGTTTCTCCAACGTGCTGTTTGGTGAGCTTCGCGACACCCTGTTTGGCCGCATTACCGAGCGGGCGATGCGCCGGGTCGGACTCAAGGTGTTTCGTCACCTCCATAAGCTGGATCTGGGTTTTCATTTAGAGCGCCGTACCGGCGGTGTTTCGCGGGACATCGAACGGGGCACCAATGGCATCAGTTTTTTGATGCGGTTTATGGTGTTCAACATTGTGCCAACTTTGCTGGAGATTGGCCTGGTGGTGGGGTTGCTGTGGTGGAATTACCACATCGGCTTTGCGCTGATTGTGTTGCTGGCGGTAGTGGCGTACATCGGTTTTTCTGTGGTTGCCACCGAATGGCGAACCGATTTTGTTCGTCAGGTCAATGAGGCCGAGTCCCAGAGCAGCACTCGGGCCGTTGACAGCCTGCTGAACTTTGAAACGGTTAAATACTTCACCAATGAAGAACACGAAAGTCGCCACTATGACAGTGAGTTGTCGCAGTGGGAGCAGGCGCGGCGTCGCAACCGGTTGTCGTTGTTTGCGTTAAACGGCGGTCAGGCGCTGATCATTGCGGTAGCCATGACTGCGGCCATGGTCTTGGCGGCATCGGACGTGGTCGACGGTGACATGACCCTGGGTGATTTTGTGCTGATCAACAGCTTTATGATGCAGGTGTTTATGCCTCTGAATTTCCTTGGTTTTGTCTATCGGGAAATGAAGGGGTCGCTGGCCAATATCGAGAAGATGTTTGACCTGCTGGGTCGAAAGCCCGGAGTGGAAGATGCTGATGATGCGACCGAGTTGCAAGTGGGCCAAGGGGCCATCGAGTTTGATAATGTGCATTTCCATTACCACCCGGAGCGACCGATTCTAAAAGGGGTCAGTTTTCGGGTTGAGCCAAAACAAAAAGTGGCCATTGTCGGCAGCAGTGGTGCCGGCAAATCGACGTTGTTTAAGTTGCTGTTCCGTTTTTATGACATCACTGACGGGGGCATACGCATCGATGGCCAGTCGGTGAGTGAGGTCTCACAAACCTCGTTGCGGCGTGCCATCGGGGTGGTGCCTCAGGATACGGTGTTGTTTAACACCTCAATTCTGGAGAATATCCGTTATGGTCGGGTCGAGGCCAGTGATGAAGAGGTGGATAACGCGATTCGTTTGGCCCACTTGGATCAGTTTATTGCCCGTCTTCCGGACGGTGCGCAGACCCTGGTGGGAGAGCGAGGCTTGAAGCTTTCAGGTGGAGAAAAGCAGCGGGTGGCCATTGCTCGGGCCATTCTCAAGCACCCGCCAATCATGGTGTTTGATGAGGCCACCTCGTCGCTGGACAGCCATTCTGAACAGCATATCTTAACCGCCCTGAGTGAGATTGCCCGTGAACAGACCACCTTGGTGATTGCGCACCGACTCTCGACGGTGGTGGATGCCGATAAGATTGTGGTGCTGGATCAGGGCCAGGTGGTCGAGCAGGGCAGTCATCAACAGCTGCTGGCTCTCGATGGCCATTACGCTGCATTGTGGCGGGTGCAGCAGCAACAGCGTAGCAGTTGAGTATCGCTCTTACCTTCGCTGTACTCTGCTTTGGGTTTAGATCGTCGTGCTCGCGCTCGCGGGTACTCAGTATCTTGCCTTTCTGCTCGTAGTGTCTGTTTTTGATTTTGATTGTCGTGCCCGCGCACGCGGGTACCCAGCGTCTTGTGCCCTTCGTCATTGTTGCGAACGCGAGAATCCAGAGTCTGTTCTTGGTAAGAAACCCCAAAGCCACTGGGCCCTCGCGTTCGCAAGGGCGACACGGTTGGGGTTGGTGAGTGTGGCGGCATCGGTTGCCGCAGGGGAGTGCAGCTCTCACCGAACAATTAATAAAACCTCCGTCGTGCCCGCGAACGCGGGTACCCAGCGCCTTTTGCTCTTCGTCATTGTTGCGAACGCGAGAATCCAGTGTTTGTCCTTGGTAAGAAACCCCTAAGCCACTGGGCCCTCGCGTTCGCAAGGGCGACAGTGTGGAGGATATGAGCCCTCGGGTTCGAAGGGCGACGGGGTGAAGGATATGGACCCTCGAGTTCGCAAGGACGACGCTGTGAACGGGGTGGTGGTTAGGTTAGCGCAGTGGTTGCACAGCGGTGGAGTGCTCAGTTCGATCCAATGCACCGCTGAGACGGGTCAGCGCCAGTGCCAGCAATACCACGGCGGCACCGATCCACGGCGTGTCCATCAAACTGCCGCTGTCGACAATGAGACCGCCGGCGGCGGCGCCCAGTGCGATTCCCAGGTTGAATGCGGCGATATTAAATCCCGATGCCACGTCGACGGCATTGGGCAGGTGTTTTTCAGCCAGTTGCACGACATATACCTGCAGTCGGGGCACATTACCAAACGCAAACGCTCCCCAGATCATGATGGTCAGGCCGGCACTAATGGGGTGGTAAGCGGTTTGAGAAAACAGCAGCAGTACCGACGCCAGACCGATAAACATTACGGTTAAGGCTTTGATGGGGCCATGTGTATCGGCCAGTTTTCCGCCCCAGAGGTTGCCAATGGCAACGGAGGCGCCATACAACAGGATCATTGGTGCCACCAGATGACTGCTGATTCCTGTGACCTGCTCGAGAATGGGGGTTAGGTAGGTAAACAGAATGAAGTTACCGCCATAGCCCAGAGCCGTGATCAGGTACACCAGCACCAGCCGAGGCTGAGCCAACACTTTGGCTTGATCCCGCAGGCTGGCGGTGGCGCCGGGTTTCAGGTCGGCAGGGATCAATGCAGCGCTACCCAGCAGGGCAATCACACCGAGAGCGGACACCACCAGGAAAGTGGCTCGCCAGCCCCACTCCTGGCCAATGAGGGTGCCTAGCGGTACTCCGGTGACCAGAGCAACGGTCAGGCCGGTAAACATGATGGCGATGGCGCTGGCTTCTTTATCTTTGCTGACCAGGCTGGTGGCAATGGTTGAGCCGATGGAAAAAAAAACTCCGTGGGCCAGGCCGGTCAGGACTCGGGCCGCAATGAGGGTGTTGTAGCCCGGTGACAGCCAGGCGATCAGATTGCCAATGATGAACAGGGTCATTAGAGCCAGAAGCAGGTGTTTGCGGTTCCAGTGGCTGGTGAGAGCGGTGAGAACCGGGGCACCAACGGCCACACCCAGCGCGTACAGGCTGACCAGCAGCCCTGCTGACGGCAAGGAGACCCCGAGATCTGAAGCTATGGTTGGTACCAGGCCGACGATAACAAATTCGGTCGTTCCGATGGCGAAAGCACTTAAAGTCAGTGCGAATAAAGCTAGAGGCATGAGAATCTCCGCGTGTAACGCTTAAGTTGTGGACGGCGATTATTCCGGCTTATACTTTTGCGATAAACGACTCCTTTATGAAATTACTTTTGTTGAAAATGCAATGAAATCCCGTTCAGATGATCTGCAATTGCTGTTGGCGGTGGTCGACAGTGGAGGTTTCTCTGCCGCCGCTGATGCCTTGGGCATTCAAGTGGCCCGTGTGTCCAGAGCGGTGAGCCGACTCGAGCAGCAGTTGGGCGTTACGCTGCTTAATCGAACCACTCGGCGGGTGGAACTGACTGAAGAGGGGCGCCAATTTGTGTATGAAGTGCGGCAAGGAATGGCGCAGTTGCTGCACGCCGAGGCTCAGCTTCAGAGTCGGCTGGATACCCCGTCTGGCCGATTAAGAGTCGATGCTGCCAGTCCTTTTATTCAGCATCAACTGGTGCCGCTGATAGCGGAGTTTCAGCAACAGTATCCACAGATAGAGCTGGAGCTGACTTCCAATGAAGGTTATGTGGACCTGCTGGAGAAGCGCTGTGATGTAGCGATTCGCATTGGACCCTTGACGGACTCGAGTCTGCATGCCCGACAGTTAGGGCGCAGTGCGCTGCATTTGGTAGCCTCGCCGGATTATCTGGCTCAGTGCGGAATCCCTGAAAACGTTGAGCAGTTATTGAGCCATCGGCTGTTGGGTTTTGTTGGTACTCGTGCGCTTAATGTGTGGCCGCTGCCGGAGGTGGGAGAGATCCGTCCGGCCATCAGCAGCAGTAATGGCGAGGTGCTTCGACAGTTGGTGTTGATGGGCAACGGAATAGCCTGTTTGTCGGCATTTATGATCCAAGATGATTTGGCCAAAGGGCGTCTGGTTAAGCTGCTGGAGTTGCAGACTCTGCCGCATACTGATCGAGAGTTGGTCAATGCGGTTTACTATCGCACTACGGCCATTCCCAGTCGAATTCGTGCCTTTTTGGACTTCATTGAACCGCGGCTAACTTTGTAGAGCCCTTTTAGCTGTACCGGTTTACGCGGGTACCCAGCGTTTTTTTGCTCTTTGTCATTGTTGCGAATGCGAGAATCCAGAGTCTGTTATTGGTAATAAACTTCAAAGTCACTGGGCCCTCGCGTTCGCAAGGGCGACGGTGCTAATGGGGTGGTTTTTGCGGTAAATCCGCTCTACCGTGGCTACGACCAGAGCTCGGCATCGGTGATTATCACTCAAGGTCCAACCATCTCTCCGTCGTGCCCGCGCACGCGGGTAGGCAGTGTCTTTTTCACATTCAACTCCAAAGCCACTGGGCCCTCGCGTTCGCAAGGGCGACACGGTTGGGGTTGGTGAGTGTGGCGGCACCGGTTGCCGCAGGGGAGTGCAGCTCTCACCGAGCAATCAATAAAACCTCCGTCGTGCCCGCGTACGCGGGTACCCAGCGTCTTGTGCTCTTCGTCATTGTTGCGAATGCGAGAATCCAGTGTTTGTTCTTGGTAAGAAACCCCTAAGCCACTGGGCCCTCGCGTTCGCAAGGGCGACGGTGCTTGTTGGATGGTTTTGCGGTAAGTCCGCTCTACCGTGGCTACGGCAGAGCCCGGCATTGGTGGTTACCACTCAACGTCCAACTATCCCTCAGTCGTTTCTGTTACCACTCAATGTCCAACCATCCTTCCGTCGTGCCCGCGCACGCGGGTACCCAGCGTCTTTCGTTTCTCTGGCTCAAGGGAAAAAGGGGCACTTCGGCGGCGAGGGAAGTCGGTAAGTAATGCCCTCAGGGCGCAATGCGGGTTATAACTTAACCCAGATGTAGATCATGAAGCCGATCATCATCAGCACAATGGGAATCGCGAGGATGGGGAATAGCGCCAGCAACAGCCACATCGCCAGGGCGATCCAGTCACCGTAGCGATCAAAAAAACTAGGTCGTTCTTTGTTTGAGTGGGTCATGGAAAAAGCAAAGAGCCCATTGCTGGGCTCTTTGGAAACCTATTCGCCTTGAAGCTCAGCGGCCAGCTCTTTGGCTGACATCACTTCGCCTTCACCGGCACGGGTCGGTACCAAGGCAACGTCGTAGCCATCGTTTGACAGGCCGGGAACCCACTTGTCGAGGAAGTCATCCAGTGGAATGCCCATGGGCTGGCAGCCTGCGTATTCTTCGGTGGCCCAGCTTTCCGCCAGGTCTTGATGGGGCCACAGCAGCAAACACTGTTCTTCGCCGGTATCCACTAACACGCAGCCCTGCTCATTGGCCAGGGTCCACAGGGTTTTATGCTCTGCGACCTGCTCCAGGAACTGAGCAAAACGCTCTTTACTGGTTTGTCGGTAGAAATTATCGATCTGTTCTTGGGTCAGGGACATGGTTTACTTCTCAAGTGGTGAGTCACCGGCGGAGTATAACAGCAGCCTGACGCCATAACCAAAGCGTACGAATTTATAAGCAGTTTTGCGCAAAACTTGCTCAGCAGGACGACCGTGGTAACAATACGGTTAGAACCATATCAGGAGAACCATTATGTCACTGCCAACATTGCTGCAGGACACCTTACAATTGCCTGCAGTTGCAGCGCCAATGTTTCTGGCGTCGGGTCCGGAACTGGTGATTGAAACCTGTAAGGGCGGGGTTGTCGGCAGTTTCCCCGCATTGAATCAGCGCACCAGCGAAGGCTTTGAACAGTGGCTGGAAGAGATTAATCTCGCGCTGGTGGAGGCCAAAAAGCAACCCGGAGCATTGGTGGCGCCCTATGCAGTCAACTTGATTGTGCATGGCTCTAACCCTAGGTTGAAGGACGACTTGGCTTTGTGCGTGAAACATAAGGTACCGATCATCATCACTTCTCTTGGAGCGGTATCGGAGTTAGTGGAGCAGGTTCACAGCTACGGCGGGGTTGTTTTCCACGATGTCACCAATGTACGCCATGCCAAAAAGGCCGTGGCTGCCGGTGTTGACGGTCTCATTGCCGTAGCCGCTGGAGCTGGCGGACACGCCGGAACCACCAGTCCGTTTGCGTTAGTGGCGGAAATACGACAGTTCTTCCAGGGGACGGTGCTGCTCGCTGGCTGTATCTCCTGTGGTCAGGATATTGCCGCAGCCCAGCAGATGGGGGCGGATCTGGCTTACATGGGAACCCGGTTTATCAACACTCAGGAAGCGATGTCGGCCGAGGGTCACAAAAAGATGATCCAGCAATCGATGTCGGCTGACATTCTCTATACCCCAAACGTGTCTGGGGTAGCGGCGAACTTCCTCAAGGACAGCATTCGCAATGCCGGTTACGATCCGGAAAACCTAGCGCCGAAAACCGAGATCGACTTTGGTCAGGAGTTAACTCCCGGAGAGAATCAGGGGGATAAGCAGAAGGGGGCCTGGGCGGAGATTTGGTCTGCCGGCCAAGGGGTGGGCAGTATTAAAGACATTCCGACTGTGGCTAATCTGCTGCAGCAGTTGAAGCTGGAGTACCAGCAAGCCATTGCCGCCCACCATGATATGGTGCAGCGCTATATGTAGCCATTCGCGGGCACCTAGCGTTTTGCACGCTATGTGTTCGCTGCTTCGTGCCCGCAAACGTGGGCACCCTGTGCCTTTCGTTTTATGCCCGTTATGTCTGCTTTTGATTTTGATGGTTGTGTCCGCGCACGCGGGTACCCAGCGTCTTTCGCTCTGGGTTATTGTTGTGAAAGCGAGAATCCAGAGTCTGGTATGGGTAATAAACCCCAAAGCCACTGGGCCCTCGCGTTCGCAAGGGCGACGGTACTGATTGGATGGTTTTGCGGTAAATCTGCTCTACCGTGGCTACGACAGAGCTCGGCATTGGTGGTTACCACTGAACCTCCAACCAACCATCCTTCCGCCTCTCTCGCTACCTCAGTACGTTAATCATTACTCCGTCGTGCCCGCGCACGCGGGCACCCAGCGTCTTTTGCTCTTGGTCATTCTTGCGAACGCGAGAATCCAGAGTCTGTTATTGGTAAGAAACCCTAAAGCCGCTGGGCCTTCGCGTTCGCAAGGGCGACGGTGCTAATGGGGTGGTTTTTGCGGTAAACCCGCTCTACCGGGGCGACGGCAGAGCTCGGCATTGGTGATTACCACTCAATGTCCAACCATCCCTCAGTCGTTTCTGTTACCGCTGCAGGTTAGCCCTCCCTCTGTCGTGCCCGCGCACGCGGGTACCCAGTGTCTCTTGCTTTTTGGCAAGTAAGTACTTACATCAGTGTTTCCCACAGGTCTTGCCAATAAGGGTTTTCCTGCTCAATCAGTTGAATCTTCCATTCTCGCTTCCAGTGCTTTAACTGTTTCTCTCGAGTTATGGCTTGATACATCGATTGATGTGTTTCGAAATACACCAGTTGGGTTAACTGATGAGAGTGAGAAAACCCCTCGATAAACTGGTTCTTGTGCTCCCAAATTCGCTTAATAAGATTGGAGGTCACGCCAATATACAGGGTGCCGTTTCGGTCATTGGTGATAATGTAGACGCAGGGCTGTTTCATCCTGTTTGCTCCCTTCCTTAGGAGTTCGTAATTATAGGAAAGGGATCTTGGGGGCGGCTTAAAGCCGCTGGGCCCTCGCGTTCGCAAGGGCGACGGTGCTTGTTGGATGGGTTTGCGGTAAATCCGCTCTACCGTGGCTACGACCAGAGCTCGGCATTGGTGATTACCACTCAAGGTCCAACCATCTCTCCGTCGTGCCCGCGCACGCGGGTACCCAGCGTCTTTCGCTCTTAGTCATTGTTGCGTTCGCAACGGCGGTGGTTGGAGGATATGGGCCCTCGCGTTCGCAGGGGCCCACAGGATAGGGGTTACAGCCGTTCCAGCTGAGGTTGCGGTTGCTCACGGGTTGGAGAGTGCTGCGGACGATTGCGAATTAACAGCCATAGCGCAGCACCCAGCAACCCCAAATTCAGCCAGACGGCCGCACCATTGTGAGTCCATCCCTGGTGAGTCAATGCGTAGCCCAGTAGCAAGACGATCAATGACAGAGCCAGCAACCGTTGCAGTTTGATACCCGGGTGACGGGTCTGAACCGAGCTCCACAACAGGCACAGCCCCAAGCCAAGCAGCAAGCAGCCGAGCGGAGGAATCGACAGCAGGTGGTCACCGAGGGCAGCAAAGACCAGAGACAGCGGTACGCCCCAGACCCAGCCTGCCCATAGGCTTTGCAGCTTGATGCTTCTGGGTTGTTTGCGCAGCCAGATGCTGATGCCGCTGACACAGACAACGGTTAGTGACAGCCCAAGTACCAGGTAGGCCAATTTGACTCCGAGGCCATCGAACAGGCCGAAATGCAGGCGGTAAACCGAGTAAATCAGCTGTCGACCCCATGGGCCGTCGGACATCCCCTGTTTACCCAGATAGCTGCCGGATACCGTGAAGCGGTAGATCTCGGAGTAGATCAAGCGCCCGGGCAGAGTGGCGGCCACTTCAACAAACTGCTGACGGGTTCCTGGCTGTTGCCAAACCAGATACAACGGGCTGGCATCCGGTGCCACCTCGGTCATGGTGTGCATAATCTTGGTGGCATCTATGGGGGTGACATCGGCATCCAGTACCGGGTCACTGCCGTAGACTTGGTCGATCAGCGCCTGCTGGCTGCCGCCGTAGATCAGCGGTATGGCCAGCGCCATCAACAGAGTCACCACACCAAAGAAGGCACCGGTAACGGACATCATTAAGTGAAACGGAACTCCCCATACCGACAGACGATTATGCAGATCAATCTGGCTTTGAGGCCCGCTGCCTCGGCGAAGGCGAAAGGCGTCTTTAAACAGGCGTCGATGGCTGATGAGTCCGGAAAGAATCAGGCTGGTGAGTAAGACACCGAGAATCCCCACGATGATCACGCCGGCTTGCCCCGGCATCAGCAGGTGGGTGTGCAGTTCGCTCAGCGTGTGAATTACCCCTTCGTTAACCGGTTGCTGGCGGATGCCTTGCTGATCCAGCCACCATTCCGACTCCTCGTCGCTCAGGTGGGTACGAGGTAACCCAGAGGTGGGAAACACCACCCATAACGACTCCGGTGAGGCATCATTACTGCTCTGATAGTCATTAATGGCCTGTTGAAGGGATTCCGGAGGAAGGTGTGAGTATTCACTCACCTCGGGTTGCTGCCAGCGTTTCCACTCCTCGGCGGGCACCAGCAGCGTACCTGTGAGGCAGATCAGGTACAGCAAGGCGGCCATCATCACGCCCACTCGAGTGTGGGACAGCGCCAGTTTTTTCTGGGCGGTCGATAGATTCATCATTGCACTCCCATCACAATGGCCACACTGAACAGGCTGATGAGCGTCAGCAGGCCGGCATGGCGCCAGAAGCGGTCACTGGCACAGACCCAGCTTGCCAACCCGGCCCACAGGCAGGGAAACAGCAGGGCGGCGATCACCATTTGGTTGGCTGCATCCATGGGCAGCAGCCCGCATACCGCCAGAGTGAGCAAAGCGCTGGCGAGGGAGGACAACACGATGCCGTTTATTGTCCGGGCCCCCAGGGCGCGCCATGGAACCGAGTAAGGCTGAGGTGGCCGCTGGGGCGCCTCAGTGTGAGTCTTAGGTTCTAGGTTGGACAGAGTCAGCAGCCAGGCACAGGCGCTGATGGTGATCAGCTGATAGATCACGCCAAATTCCGGACCTACCTGCAGCACCCACAATGGCGTCGCCAGCATGACACTGCCCCAGCCGACCCACAGCACGGCAGCAGAGCCGCTTCGGCGTCGCCAGTGCAGATAGACCAGCCCCAAGCCGACAAAGGTCAGCAACGGGGCCAGCAGTGCTGGCCCCGCTCCCACTTCGGTTAGCCAAAGATCAGAAAACATACTTGATGCGGCCATTGATGGTGCGTTCGTCGCCGACGAAACAGTCACCACGGTACAAGCAGGTGGCGTAGTAATCTTTGTCGGTCAGGTTACGAACATTCACGGTAAAGTCCCACTGGTCCCACTCATACCCCAGCATCAGGTCCACCAAGGTGTACGAAGGGGTCTTATGCAGATCGGCGCCGCCGTAGCTTTCACCGGTGTAGCGGACACCCAGGCCAGACTTAAAGCCTTCAAGGTTGAACGGGCGGTAGCCCAGCCAGCTTGATGCCTGATACTCCGGTACGCTCGGCAGTTGGTAGCCTTCGGCGCTTTCGGTATCCAGCTTGCTGCCGTTGATTTCCAGAGTGAAGTCACCCAGTTCTACCTGGCTTTCCAGCTCCCAGCCGGTGATATTGGCTTCGCCTTGCTGCTGCTGATACTCACCAACCAATGCTCGGGGATCATTGAGGTTGGTTTGCTTGATGTCGAACCAGGCCAGGGTGATCAACCCGGGGAAGTTGATGGGCTGGTATTTAATGCCCAGCTCAATCTGTTCGCCCTCCTGAGGTTTTAAGGCATTGCCACGGCCATCGTCGCCAATCACCGGATTAAAGGACTCGGCGTAACTCACGTAGGGTGCCAGGCCGTTGGCCAGCTTGTAGATCAGTCCGCCACTGAGGCTAACGGCATCGTCACTCTGAGTGCCGGCCGCCGCCTTGGTTTCGCTGTCGTCAAAGCGCGCCCCCAGAGTCAGGGTCAGGTTGTTGTAGGAGATCTGGTCACTGAGGTAGATCCCCAAGTCTTTACTGGTGGTGCTTGGGTTGTTTTTATACAGGGCGTTGAGCAGCTCCATCGGTGGCAGGTTGCTGCCGTACACCGGGTTGAAAGGGTTTTGCCAGAAGGTATCGCCGTACTGCTCTGTCCCGGGAGCAGCGCCGACGGCATAGGCTCGGGCGCCATCGTTGTCGGTGGTCACGTCTTGATACTGGATGCCCAGCAACAGTTCATGCTCCAAAGCGCCGGTATCAAAGCGACCAAACAGGCGCAGGTCGGCGGCTTTTTGTTCGGAGCTGGCGTCGCTGATGTAAAAAGTCCGCGGGGTCAGGCCATCTTTGTAGAGACTGCCGTCAGGCAGGGTAATGAAACGGTCGGCCCCCATAAACAAGGGGTTGCTGCTGGGCAGAAAACTGGTCCAGGCCTGGCGGTAATCCGCCTCGGCATCGGTGTAGCGACCGGTAAAGCCTAACCGCCAGTAGTCATTGAGATCCAGGCTGGCCAATACGGTGGTGGCCAGGGTTTCGGAGTCGTAGTTGTTGAAGTCAGGATCGCCGGTATTGGTGCTGCTGTCGATGGTTTTGCCATTGGGGGACGGCAGCAGGGTACCTTGAATGGGCAGGAACTGAGCGGCGGGATCACTGTCGGTCTTGGTGTAGTTCACCAACAGGGTGATCTCGCTGTCGTCACTGGGACGCCAGGTCAGAGACGGTGCCACCACCCAGGTGTTGTCTTCGACGTCATCGATCTGGGTGTCGCTGTCGCGGTACAGGCCTACAAACCGGTACAGCAGGCTGTTGTCGTCGTTGAGGTTGCCGGTAGAGTCGAAGGCGAACTGGGTGCGGTTAAAGCTGCCGTATTCCAACAGGACTTCGTGGGCGTTGGTGTCTTTCGGCAGTTTGCTAACTACGTTGACCAGACCACCGGGAGAGCCTTTGCCATAGAGGACGGACGCGGGTCCTTTGAGGATCTCTACTTGCTCCAGGGTATAAATTTCGGCGCGGGTATTGTTGTAGTTGCCGAACAGCGACTGCAGGCTGTCCTGATACTGAGGTACATCCAGGCCGCGGACTTTAATCCAATCGCCCCGTGTGGCAAAACCATAGGTTTGGCCGGTGACGCCTGCACTGTAGTTGTAGGCATGATCCAGACTCAGAACCCCTTTATCAATGAGCTGTTGTTGGGTCTCGATGGTAATTGAGCGGGCAGTTTCGATAATGGGGGTGTCGGTCTTAGTGGCTGAATACCGGTTAAGCTGACCAACAACCTCAATTCTTTCAATATCCTGGTTGTCATCGGCTAACGTGGGAGTAACCAGCAAGATGCTGCAAGCCGCTAAGCCTGTTACTGATTTCACATCCATCTCCTTGCTATATTTTTGTAATGATATTGCTAATGAGAGGTATTCTCATTGTGTTTTGAAGTAATGTCAATTGGTGTCGCCTGTGTTTTTATCTCTGCAGGGGGGAGTTGGAATGGAGCGAAAATAAGTGAGCTTTATCTTCTTTCTTGTTGTGTTTGCTTTTGGGCGTTGTGCCCGCGCACGCGGGTAGGCAGTGTCTTTTGCTCTTCGTCATTGTTGCGTACGCGAGAATCCAGCGTCTGTTATTGGTAATAAACCCCAAAGCCACTGGGCCCTCGCGTTCGCAAGGGCGACACGGTTGGGGTTGGTGAGTGGCTCGGGCTTGTGACTGAGAGGTATCAACGCTACGCCGAGATTTAAAGGATTAAAGATCGTTGTGGTGAGTGTCGATGTAACCCAATAGGAGCTTTGACAGGCGCTAGGGCTTCGGCTTACACCTGGCAATGCTTGGGAGGCTGAACTCCTAGTGGTAGCAGGCAACCAATCAGGTTTTGCAGGGTTTTGATCTCCTGCATCCAGTGGTGTGCTACGTGCTGCTCAACCATGGCAGTTTGACGGGCCAGTTCGGTGTGGGCGTTCAACTGGCCGAGCAGACCGTTGGCGATCATTAGGCTGTTGGCGCAGGGCGTTTGCTCTTCGTAGCAGTGGGCAAGTTGGCTGGAAATGGCGATGACGGTAGTGGAGAGTTGCTGCCCCATGTCGGTACGTATGTCGTCCACAATGTGGTTGTGGATTTCAATCACCAGTTGGCAGCTGCGCTCCCAAACCGACAAAATGTGTACTCTTTGCATCAGGCGTCCCTCCTTGTGGATCGGCGCTGCTGTGCCAACGGGCATACCGTATTGCGGCGATAGTTGACATCGCAAGTCATCGGCTGCTGCTGGCATTGAGTCAGGCCGTCACCTACCTGTTGGCGACGCTCCGTTGTCGCCACTTAAGTGATAGTGTAGTTGAGGTTTTAGCTGTGCAAATAGAAAAGGACCCCGAAGGGCCCTTTTTTCACTATCTTTCTCCAATTAGAGGAGAAAATGGAGGCATTGGTGTTTATGCGGCGTTGCTGGGTTCGCGATCGCCCATCAGTTGTGAACCGGCATACGGGTCGTCGTACACCTCTTGTTCAAATTCGCCCTCGGACTTGGCCACAATCACGGTAACGGCGGCATCGCCGGTAACGTTGACGGCCGTACGTACCATATCCAGCAAACGATCCACACCCAAAATCAAGGCGATGCCTTCGACGGGCAGGCCCACTTGATTGAGCACCATGGCCAGCATGATCAGGCCAACACCGGGTACACCTGCGGTGCCGATGGATGCCAGGGTGGCAGTGATGATCACCATCACGTAGTCACCCAGAGTCAGGTCCATGCCAAACACCTGAGCAATAAACACCGTCGCTACGCCTTGCATGATGGCAGTACCGTCCATGTTGATGGTGGCACCCAGAGGCAGAGAGAAGGAACTGATGTTGTTGTGCACACCCAGGCGGTAGTTGGCGTTCTCAATGGTGACCGGCAGCGTGGCATTGGAGCTGGCGGTGGAGAAGGCAAACAGTTGAACGCTGCGCATCTTCTTCAGGAAGGTGATCGGACTCAGGCCAGTGAACGCCTTCAGCAGTGTCGGATAGGTCACCAGGCCGTGCAGGAACAACACGCCCAGCACCAGGAAGAAGTATTTTACTACGCTGCCGAACGTCGCCAGTCCCAGTGTCAGGGCCAGTTTCGCCATCAGCGCGAACACACCATAGGGGGCCAGCTGCATCAGAATGGTGACCAGCTTCATTACCACGGCATTGATGTCTTCAAAGAAATCACGAATGCGGGCGCCGCGCTCACCACTTTGAGAGATGGCTACGCCAAAGATGATGGCAAACACGATGATCTGCAGCATGCTGCCTTTGGCCATGGCGTCGATGGGGTTGCTGGGCACAATGTTGACCAGAACCTGGCTGAGTGGTGGCGCAGCCTTGGCGTCAAAGGCCAGGCCTTCGGCGGCCATGGAGGCATTCCCCGGGTGAACCAGAATGGCCAGGGTGATGGCCAGGGTGATGGCGATGGCGGTGGTGGTCAGATAAAACGCCAGGGTTTTTCCACCCAGGCGCCCCAGTTTGCCAGGATCCGACAGTGAGGCCGTTCCGCAAACCAGTGAGACGAACACCAGTGGAACCACCAGCATCTTCAGTGAGGAAACAAAGATGTTCCCCACCACGCTGAACAGGCCATCCACCAGATAGGTCTCGACCACCTCGTTGCCCGGCAGCAGCACCCGCAGGAGTCCACCAAGGGCGATACCGGTTAACATACCGATCAAGATTTTGGCGGTTAGACCCATTTTCTTTTGCATCTTTTCAGACATGCAACTTCCTTTGATAATTTCTATTTTTTATTTGCGGCCTAAGCCTAGCAAGATTCTGCTGCCGGAAAAAAGAGGGCAATTGTAGAAATATGAGGCGAGTTTAGCTCAAAGTGACTTTGATGTGGGTTCATGGTGGCGAACTCGTGACAACGGATTAGTCTTAATGATAACGGATGGATAATGGAATGCGCCGTTAATGTGACAGGGAGTCATGAGATGAATTTCGCCCCTCGCCAGATTTTTGTCTGCCTATTTCTGATTTTGTTAGTGAGTTGCGGTGGTGGAAGTGGCCTTCAAGAGGACACTTCAGAGTCTTCCCCTACTAGCTATAGCCTCAGTTTGCAACTGCTCGATTCGTCGGGTAATCCCATTCAGCAGATTCCTCAGGGAGAATCGGTGCAGGCGTCCGCCTTGCTGCTGGCAGATAATTTGCCGGTATCGGGGCGGGCGGTGGCATTCTCGGCCACCTCTTCCGCCATGGAGCAGCCCATCGATGCGCAAATGACCACTGACGAACAGGGACAGGCGCGGCTGCTGTTGCCGGCGGGCAGCCTTAAAGGCAGCGGTCAGGTGTCGGTGAGCTACGGCACTTCGGCCCAGGCCAGCAGGGATTTTAACGTTGCCAGCCTGGCGATGACGTTGTCGCTTGTGGGTGCCGATGGTGCAGATGTCCGCATTGTCAGTGCCGGTGGCGTTGGTCGTCTGCGGGCCAGAATCACCGATAACGGCGAGCCGCAACCTTTTGTTCTGGTTAGCTTTCGCTTGGACAGTGTCGGGGCTCTGAATCCGGGACTGGGAACCGCACTGACTGATGCCGATGGCATTGCTCAGGTGACGCTGCTGCCCGGCGTTAGCGCCGGAGCCGGATTGGTGTTTGCCAGTGCCGAGCATCAGGGCACCACGCTGTCTCAGAGTCTGTCGTTTTCCTCGTTGGGGGATGATGCCGGTGATGGCTCGGTGGGTGGGCAGTTGCAGCTGACACTGACAGGCAGCGTCAGTGGCAATCCGACGACGCGGGTATCTGCCGCCGAGCCCGGGCTGATTTCGGTCAGGGTGCTGGATGAGCAGCAGCAACCAGTGGTGTCCCGAGTGGTGAGTTTTAGTAGTGGCCTTGGAAATTTGCTACCGGCCAGTGGCACTGCGTTGACCGACAGCGACGGTCGAGCCTCGATTTTACTGCAGGCCGGCAGTGTGCAGGGGGCGGCAGAGTTGGAGGCCAGTTTTAATGGCCAGAGTGCGCGCCTCGGTTTTGTCACCTTAGGGGATGAGATCGATCCGGCACTGGTGGTGCCCGATATCCAGGTGCAGCTGTACGACTGCCAGGACAGTCCTGGTTGGGATCGTAACCTGAAGAACTTCGAGGCCTGCACCAGTACCACCAATATTACCAACACCCGGGCGGGGATCATCGGCATCGAGGTGACTCAAAGCGGTGGCATTCAACCTCTGGCACAGCGCCTGGTCAGTGCCACCACCAGCATCGGCGCCGTCAGCCCGGCGGCGGGCACTGCCATCACTAATGCGCAGGGGCGGGCGTTGCTGGATCTCTATGCCGATGGCGATGTGGGGGCCGGAGAGTTAACCGTAAGCTTGCAAAATCAGTCTCATACGCTGGCGTTTGAGGTAGGACGGGTCAGTGTGGATCTGGATGTTCAAACCCGATTGGGCAAGGGGGCCCTGCCTGCCGGCGGCAGCACCATTATCGAGGTGCGCATTCTCAATGGCGACGGCTCATTGGCACTGGATCAACCTCTGCAACTGGAGTTGAGTTCCCAATGCATGTCGGCAGGGCTGGCACACATCGATACACCCATTACGACGGTCGCTGGCGTGGGCCTGGCCACTTACCGCGCGGCGGGGTGTCAGGGGCAGGACTTGATCTCGGTCAGCGCCAAGACCGGCGGCAGTACCGTGGTGGGAGAGACCGAAGTGGAGGTCAGTGCCGCGGCCATCGGCTCATTGCAGTTTCTCGAGGTGTCGTCTTCCTTGCTGGCGCTGAAGGGCACCGGTGGCATTCAGGGCGGAGGCCTGCGCAGCGAAACTTCGGTGGTGCGGTTTCGCTTGTTGGATCGCAGTGGCAACCCTGCCGGCCAGCAACGACTCTGTTTTGAGCTCAGTACCAACGTTGGCGGGTTGAGTCTGAGCCCGGACCCCCTGCCTCAGGATCTGACCGATTGCCCCAATATCGATAACAGTAGCACCGAACTGACTCAGTACGCCGTGGGCGATACCGATGCCAACGGCGAGGTGGCGGTGACCGTCGGCGCAGGCACGGTGGCCACGCCGGTGAAGGTATTCGCCTTGTGGTCTGATCCGCAGAACCGCGACATCGTGATAGCCAATGTGTCGGATAACCTGGTGATAACCACCGGGCTGGCCGACGACAACAGCACCTCCTTGAGTGCGTCGGTTCTGAACCCGGAAGCGCTGAGTATTGACAGTCAGGAGGTGGACATTCACCTGCTGGCGGCGGATCACTTTAACAATCCGGTACCCGACGGCACTGCGGTGACGTTTCGAGCCGAAGGCGGCGCCATCGATGGCAGTTGCATCACCGGGCCTAAGGATGATCGCCCCAATCCGTCTGGCGGCTGCTCGGTGCAGTGGCGCAGCCAGAACGCCAGGCCCTTCTATGACGGTGCAGCAGCAGTGTGTCCTGATGGCAGTGATGCCACGCCTCCGTGTTTAGGGGCCACATTGGAGGCGCACTACCAAGGTGTTGGTTCAGTGATTGCCGAGCCTCGTCCGGGGCGGGCAACGGTCATGGCAATGCTGATTGGTGAAGAGAGTTTTGTCGATCTAAACGGCAATGGCCTGTTTGATGGTGCGCCGGAGACCTTCGTGGATTTGACTGAGGCCTTTATGGATGACAACGAGGACGGGCGCTATCGCAACTACCAGGCGGACGGCCTGGCTGCGGTAGGCAGTGTCCCAGCTGGTGCGGTGAATGAGGAGTTTGTCGATTACGATGGTGATGAGGCGTTTGATGGGGTCGACGGTGTCTATACCGGTTTGCTGTGCCACCCCGAGGCATCGTCACAGTGCGTGGATACCGGCCTGGACCTTGCTAAGGCGCAGTTGCACCTGCGCCGCAACCTGACGCTGGTGATGTCTGGCAGCGTGCCGTACGGCAAACTGCGCCAGTGGGGAAGTGGGGGCAGTTTAAACCCGGTCAGTGCCTTGGATCTGGTCACCAACAGCAAGGAGACCGTACTGCTGTTTTTGTCTGATGCGAATAACAACCCATTGCCTTACGGCACCACGATTACAGCGTCGACCTCAAATGGTGAGCTTGTTGGTGCGACCCAATACACCATGGGCAGTAGCAACTCGATGATTCCTTTGGTCTTTAGTTTTACGGTAGAGCGAGAAACAAACCCCAATGGCCGCTCCGAAGGGACATTGAGTATTCTGGTGCAAACGCCGCTCGGCAACCCGGCTTCGTTTTCTGTGGCCGTTGAAGACGGTGGCTGATGAGAGGAACCCAGTGTAGTTGAGGTTTTAAAGCCACTGGGCCCTCGCGTTCGCAAGGGCGACGGTGCGAGTTGGATGGGTTTGCGGTAAATCTGCTCTACCGTAGCGACGGCAGAGCTCAGCATTGGTGGTTACCACTCAACGCCCAATCATCCCTCTGTCGTGCCCGCGCACGCGGGTACCCAGTGTCTTTTTTTCACAATCAAATTCAAAGCCACTGGACCCTCGCGTTCGCAAGGGCGACGGTGCTAGTTGGTTGGGTTTGCGGTAATTGAGTCGTTACCGTGGTTTCAGCAACGCTCGGTATCGTTCGTTACCTTCGCACTTTAATCATCCCTCCGTCGTGCCCGCGTACGCGGGTACCCAGCGTCTTTTTTTCACAATCAAATTCAAAGCCACTGGGCCCTCGCGTTCGCAAGGGTGACGGTGCGAGTTGGATGGGTTTGAGGTAATTGAGTCGTTACCGTGGTTTCAGCAACGCTCGGTGTCGTTCGTTACCTTCGCACTTTAATCATCCCTCCGTCGTGCCCGCGCACGCGGGTACCCAGCGTCTTTTTTCACAATCAAATTCAAAGCCACTGGACCCTCGCGTTCGCAAGGGTGACGGGATGGAGGAGGTGACCCTCGCGTTCGCAAGGGTGACGGGATGGAGGAGGTGACCCTCGCGTTTGTAAGAGTGACAGGATGGAGGGGGGGGCCATCGCGTTCGCAAGGGTGACGGGATGGAGGAGGTGACCCCGGCGTTCGCAAGGACGACGGGTTTGAGGAAAGATAAAAAAACGCCTCTATATATAGAGGCGTTATTGAGTTTGGTGACGGGGACTCAGGCGAGGGCGCGCTGAGCCCGTTCTCCCTCTTTATATAGAGTGGCGATGATCTCATCGACGTCCCTTAGTACCCGTAACTGGCAGAAAAAGGGTTCGGCTTCCGGGTACTGCATGATGATATAACGCAGCCACTGCTTGATTCGATTGGGGAAATAGATCCATTTCTCGCCATCGATTTCCCGTTGAGCGTAATTGGCCATCAACGCCACCACCTGGTGCCAGTCGTACCGAGCCTGTTCTCCCCGGACCACTTTCGCCAGGTTGGGCACCGCCAGGGCGCCGCGACCCAACATGATGTCCTGGCAGCCACTCTGGTCGAGGCAGTTGAGGGCATCTTGTCGGTTCCAGATCTCACCATTAGCGACCACAGGAATCGACAGGGCCTGGGCGATGGGCTTAATCCGTGCCCAGTTGATTCGCTCGGCCCGATAGCCGTCGGCCTTGGTGCGGGCGTGAATGGCCAATTCGTCGGCGCCGCCGCTGGCTGCGGCATCGGCAATTTCCATGGCGTTGTCGCAACTGTCCCAGCCGAGGCGCACTTTCGCGGTAACGGGCAAGTGGGCCGGTACCGCGGCGCGCACCGCTTTCACGACCTGGTGCAGCTGTTCCGGAGTTTTCAGCATTACCGCGCCGCCATTGGAGCGATTCACGGATTTAGCTGGACAGCCAAAATTAAGATCAATGCCCGGAGAGCCCAGTTCTGAGGCAAAGGCGGCATTTTCCGCCATCCACTCAGGGGATTGCCCCAGCAACTGAACCCGCACCGGGGTGCCGGCCAGTGTGGCGCCCCCCTGGGCCAGTTCAGGGCACAGTCGACGGTACACTTTTTCAGGAAGGCATTGATTTACCACCCGGACAAATTCGGTGACGCACAGGTCATAGCCACCAATCTCGGTGAAAACCTGGCGCATCAATGGGTCCATGACCCCTTCCATTGGTGCTAATACGACTCTCATGACCATCAAAACGGATTAAAACTCAGGCGCGGGAGTGTAGCAGTTATGGCCATTTTCAGCATCCCTAACAGGAGTTTCTTGATTAATAAAGCAGCAAGATCAAAAAAAGTTGTTATATTGTGAAATAGATCCTGATGTGGCTGGGTCTCTTATCGTAAGCCAGCGAAATACGACGCTGGGTTAACAATGGTTTAAGCATCCGAGATATGAAAGGAAGGGTATTAAGATGAATTCAATGAAAAAAACCACTGTTGCAGCAGCGTTGGGCCTGTGTGTTGCTGGTACTGCCATGGCCGCGAATGCCGCCGATGCGAACCCGTTTGCCGCTCAAGAACTGACCTCTGGTTACCAGTTGGATGGTGACAAGCACAAAGAGGGTAAGTGTGGCGAAGGTAAGTGCGGCGGTGAAAAGAAAGCCGGCGAAGGGAAATGCGGCGAAGGCAAATGCGGCGGCGAAAAGAAAGCCGGCGAAGGGAAATGCGGTGAAGGCAAGTGTGGCGGCGAAAAGAAAGCCGGCGAAGGGAAATGTGGTGAAGGTAAGTGCGGCGGCGAAAAGAAAGCCGGCGAAGGTAAGTGTGGTGAAGGCAAGTGCGGCGGCGAAAAGAAAGCCGGCGAAGGTAAGTGTGGTGAAGGCAAGTGCGGTGGCGCAGCCTAACGCCATACAGATGCTCTGACACACCGAGTGAGGCTGGCGTGAGTCAGCCTCACTGCTATCCGGTGTTCAGAATCAGATTCATCGCCATTGAAGATTGGAGCCGAGAAAACTTCAGTGCGCAATGGCGAGCAATCTCAAACAATCACACCGCAGTAACGTGAACAGCAATGAGGAGAAAGGCGATGATCTCAGGGGCCGGGCTTGGATTAAAGCGAGAGATGGTTGAGGAGTTTGTGACCGAGGGCCTGCCGTCATCCATCAATTTTTTGGAGGTGGCTCCAGAGAACTGGCTCAAGGTGCCTCCCCGGTTGGCACGCAAGTTTCGTTCGCTGACCGAGCAGTACCCCTTTGTGTGTCACGGCCTGTCGCTGTCCATCGGTGCCCCGGCGCCTTTGGACATCGAGTTTGTCAAACAGGTGAAGCGCTTTCTCGATACCCATGGCATCGACCTGTATTCCGAGCATTTGAGTTACTGCTCAGGGAATGCTCATATGTACGATCTGATGCCGATCCCTTTCACCGAAGAGGCGGTGGATCACGTTGCGGCCCGCATTCGGACCGTGCAAGAGATCATCGAGCGGCCGCTGATCATCGAAAATGTCTCCTACTACGCCGAGCCCGGGGCTGAGATGGAGGAGGTGACCTTCATCAATGAAGTGCTCAAACGAGCAGACTGCAAACTGCTGCTGGACGTGAACAACATCTATGTGAATAGCATTAACCACAATTACGATGCCGATGAGTTTCTGCAAGGGATCGATGGCAGTCGTACCGCTTATTATCATGTGGCGGGGCATTATAAAGAGGCGGATGATTTTCTGGTGGACACCCATGGGGCGCCGGTGAATGACCCGGTGTGGGGACTGTTGCAGAGGGCCTACCAGCTTCACGGCATTCACCCCACCCTGCTTGAGCGGGACTTTAACCTGCCGAAAACCTCGGAGTTGGTGGGTGAAATTGATCGCATCCACGAGATTGCCGCCGACGTTAAAGGAGTGAAACAGAGCGCATGATCGATTTTAAAGCGTTGCAGCAGGAGTTTATGGCCCACATTCGTGATCCCCAGCAACCGGCGCCGCAGCGGGTTCCGGCTCCGCGGATGGCGGTCTACCGGGAGCTGATGCTGAACAACGTCGGCAGCTTCATCGACAGTGGGTTTCCGGTTTTGAAGTCGTTGTACAGCGAGTCCGATTGGCGGGCGCTGCGGGAACGCTTTTTCGCTCACCATGACAGTCACTCGCCGCTGTTTGTGGACATAGCGGCCGAATTCCTGGTTTATCTGGATGGGCTGAAACAACTGCAGCCGAATGATCCTCCTTATATGAGAGAGCTGGCGCATTATGAGTATCTGGAGTTGAAACTGGATGTGATGCCGGAGGCAGAGCATCAGCAACCGCTATCGGTGCAGGACGACCTGGTGACCACACCGCTGCTGTTGAATCAAGTCGCCGAAATCGGTCAATACCGTTATCCGGTTCAACATGCGGCCGCGCATCAGCGTGAGCTGGAACCGGTTGAGACTCTGTTGCTGGTGTATCGCAATCCGGAGCTGGAGATTGCCTTTATGGCGGTCAATGCCATGACCGTAGCGTTGCTGGCTCAGTTGTCGGTGGACAAACCGACGACTCTGGCGGCGATCATCGAGGCTATGCAGCAGCAGTTTGATCAGTTTGCTGCCGACGTGATTGAGCAGGGTGTGATCCAGATGCTGGGGCAGTTGGCCCGTTGTGGGGTGGTGGTCAAACCCTTGGGGTAATTTGCGACCGCTACTGAATCTAGGCTGAATTGGCGGTGAAGTTGTTTCAAACTTAATCAGATTTCGCCGAAATCTCTGCAACCGCTGTGATCGGCAGCACATCACCCTTGGATGGGGTTTCGTACCATGCGCCCATGATAATTGATGTTGGGTGCGAAGGATGACCAAGCGAATCATGGTAGTGGACGACAACGCCGCCAGTCGAGCGAAGATTGAGCAGGCGCTGATCGAGGCCGGGATGATGGTAATGACCGCCGAAAATGGCATGCAGGCGCTGTTGCTGGCGAAAAATGAAGCCATCGACGGCGTGGTGACGGATCAGGTGATGCCGATGATGGACGGAGCGCATTTGACCCGAATGTTAAGAGAGATTCCCGCTTACAAACGCATTCCCATCGTTCTGCTCACCACCGAGAGTGGCCGTGACTTTATGGAGCAGTTGGATGATTGTGGTGTGCCGGTATGGTTGGAAAAACCACTTACAGAACAAAAGTTAGCACTAATTGCGGCGGAAATGTTACATCCGTCTGTTGCAACCAAAACGAAAGCTGCTTAAGCTATAGCCGAAAAAGGTAGTAGTCATAAAGGCTCATCTGCTGAACCTTATTTCAGCAAGTGGGCTTTTTTATTGTGTTTTTGCCGCCACAATTGTGGCGAAATGGTAAAGCCGTAACCATGAACCAAGATAAACTGACGCTGATCAAAGACAGCATCAAAACCGTACCGGATTACCCGAAGCCAGGAATCATGTTCCGTGACGTCACCTCCATGATGGAGAGTGCCGAGGCTTTTACCGCGTCCATTGAACTGTTCGCTGAAGAGTTCCGCGACGCCGGTATCACTAAAATCGTCGGTACTGAAGCTCGCGGTTTCCTGTTCGGTGCGCCTTTGGCCATCGCTCTGGGCGTGGGTTTTGTTCCGGTACGTAAGCCGGGTAAACTGCCACGCAAAACCATCGGCCAGTCATACGAACTCGAGTATGGCCAGGACACGCTGGAACTGCACGTTGACGCCATCGTACCGGGTGACAAGGTGTTGGTTGTCGATGACCTGCTGGCAACCGGTGGCACCATCGAAGCAACCGTGAAGCTGATCCGCTCCTTGGGCGGCGAAGTTGATCACTCCGCTTTTGTTATCTCTCTGCCGGATCTGGGCGGTGAGAAGAAGCTGGAAGCGCTGGGACTGACAATTACCAAACTCTGTGAGTTTGAAGGCGATTAACAGTCTGTCAGCTAAGCCGGGTTTGATGCCCGGCTTTTTTGTGCCTGCTCTCCCGTGGTAACCTCTCTGTCTTGATGAGGCGATCCGCCTCCACTGGATTACGGGAATCACCATGGCATATCAGGTTCTGGCGCGTAAGTGGCGCCCGGCCAATTTCGAGCAGGTGGTGGGGCAGCAACACGTGTTGCGCGCCCTCACCAACGCCCTTGAGCATGATCGTCTGCATCATGCCTATCTGTTTACCGGCACCCGAGGGGTGGGGAAAACCAGTATCGCCCGGCTGTTTGCCAAGGGGTTGAACTGCGAACAGGGGATCACCGCCACGCCCTGTGGTACCTGCAGTGCCTGCCAGGAGATCAGTCAGGGGCGGTTTGTCGACCTGATGGAAATCGATGCGGCATCGCGCACCAAGGTAGACGACACCCGCGAAATTCTGGATAACGTCCAGTACCAACCGACCCGTGGCCGCTTCAAGGTGTACCTGATCGATGAAGTACACATGTTGTCTCGTCACAGTTTCAATGCCCTGCTGAAGACACTGGAAGAGCCGCCACCGCACGTTAAATTCCTGCTGGCCACCACGGATCCGCAAAAGTTGCCGGTCACGGTGCTGTCCCGTTGTTTGCAGTTCAATCTGAAAAGCCTGTCCAGCGAAAAAATCGCCGCTCACCTGGAGACCGTCCTTAAAGGGGAAGAGGTGGCGTTTGAACCTCAGGCGCTGAACCTGTTGGCACAAGCCGCCGATGGCAGTGTTCGAGATGCCATGAGCCTCACCGATCAAGCCATTGCCCATGGCAATGGTGGTATTGCCCTGGCGGAAGTGCAGGCGATGCTCGGCACTTTGGATAGCAGTTACAGCTTGAACCTGTTGCATGCTTTGGTCGCCGGCGATCTGCAGGGGGTGATGTCGACTCTGGCCGAGATCGACCAGTTTGCACCGGATTACGATGAGCTGCTCAAACAGTTGCTGGAGTTGCTGCACAACGTCGCCATGACCCAGTTTTCGGTTACCGCCAGTAAACTGCAGCCCCATTCGCAGGCGTTGTTGCAGTTGGCTACCCGCCTGAGCCGCGAGCAGGTTCAGCTGTGGTATCAGATGCTGGCGGAAGGTCGCCGGGATCTGCCGTTGGCACCGGAGCCACGCAGTGGGCTGGAGATGACCTTGCTGCGCACACTGGCATTTTCACCGGTAACCGAGATTGAACCTCTGGCGCCCGGATTGCCGGTTACGCCTGCGGCTCGGCCAGAGCCCCAGGCACCACAGGCTCCGGCGCAGTCTGAGCCTGCTGCGGCGCAGTCGGTTGAACCGGCACCGCAACCCGCCCCCCAGCCCGCTGTGCAGGCGCAAGAGTCAGAGCCCGATGCTGAGCTGGGGACTGCGGCGCCGTCGTCGCAGGCGCCGGGCAGTGATGATCCGCAGGTGTTGGCTGCCGAACAGCAGATGCTGATGATGCAGGCGCAACAGCTGCATGGCAATTTGGATTATGACGATGCCGAGGCGCCGATGTCGGCGGCGCAACAGATGGAAGAGTTACAGGCCCAGGCATTGAGCCCGACGCCGCCACAGCCCGCAGTGGTAGGGGACGAGGCGCCGAACTCGCCACCAGCGCAACCGGCAGCGGCCGCCGAATCGCCCATGAGCCTTTTAGAACGGGCCATGGCCAATCGCGAGCGGCTGGCGGCCCGGTCTCGACCTGCCGAGGATAACCCGTCAAAAAAGCCAAGCCCCCAGGCGGGGGCTGAACCCCGAAGCCAGAGACCGATTCCGCCAAAGCCCTCTGTCAGCCGGTCGCAACCGCCAATGGACGCGGTGCCAGAGCCTGTGACAGAGCCGGTGTCGGCGCCTTCGGAGTCGAACGCCGATTCGGCGCCGCCCTGGGATAACGAATCGACGCCAGCAGTGACGATTCAGGCCCCTGAGGCTGCTACGGCGCCTGCGGTGGAGTCCGGTACCGAGGTGTCGCCATTGGCACCACCGCCTTCAGTGCCACAGTCGGAAGCGCCTCAGTCGGAAGTGCTACAGTCGGAAGCGCCTCAGCCGGAAGTCGAACCGACGGCCGCCACCGTTGCTGCTGCGGATGTCAGCGGCCGCGCCGACGATCAACAGTGGTACCAGGCGATTTTTGAGCTTGGGGTGATGGCCCGTGCCAGGCAGTTGGCCATTAACTCGCTGATGGATCGACAAGGGGACACCATTCGTCTGTTGCTTAAGCCTGAACAGCGTCATTTAATGCATGAGTCTGTGGTCGGCCAGATCCGCGATAAAATGGTGGCGGTGTGGCAGGCACCCATCGAGCTTAAGATTGAGATCGGTGAGGATCGGCAGCGGGAGACGCCATTGGAGATTCGTCGCCGTCTGCATAAAGAGCGCTTGGCCGAGGCCAAGGTGAACCTGCTGGATGATCCCCACGTCAGTTGGATGATGGCAGAGCTGGATGCCGAGTTAATCGATGAGTCCATCAGCTACACTCAGGCTGAGAATAAGTGATCCAGTCTGAGTTTCTGAGCGGACGGAGTAACAAATAGTATTCGCCAACGGAGCTGAATCCGTTAACATAGCCCCTTTGTGGCTCAGTAAGTATAGAGAGAACCGAATATGTTTGGTAAAGGTGGAATGGGCAACCTGATGAAGCAGGCCCAGCAGATGCAGGAAAAGATGCAGCAGGCACAGGCTGAAATCGCCAACATGGAAGTGACCGGTGAGTCCGGTGCGGGCATGGTTAAGATCACCATGACCGGCAGCCACAGCGTTCGCCGCGTTGAGATCGATCCTTCCCTGATGGAAGACGACAAAGAGATGCTGGAAGACCTGATTGCCGCGGCCTGTAACGATGCAGCCCGCCGCGTTGAAGAGACCTCCAAAGAGAAAATGGGCGCTCTGACCGGCGGCATGAGCCTGCCTCCTGGCTTCAAAATGCCGTTCTAATGAAGTTCAGTCCACTCGTTGATGAGCTGATCAAAAGCCTGCAGTGTCTACCAGGGGTTGGGCCGCGTTCGGCGCAGCGGATGACGTTTCAGTTGTTGGAGCGGGATCGCGCCGCCGGCCATAAGCTGGGGCAGGCGTTGTCGGAAGCGATGGCCGACGTTGGCCACTGCCAACGTTGCCGAACCTTCACCGAGCAGCCGCTGTGCCCAGTCTGCGACAACCCCAAGCGCGCCCAGTCCGGGCAGATCTGCGTGGTGGAATCGCCGGCGGACGTGCTGGCAATTGAGACCAGTGGTCAGTACGACGGCCGTTACTTTGTGCTGATGGGACACCTGTCGCCTTTGGACGGCCTCGGGCCAGACGAGATCGGTCTGGATCGATTGGAGCAACTGTTGCTGGAAGAACGCCCTCAGGAGCTGATTCTGGCCACCAATCCGACGGTCGAGGGGGATGCGACGGCCCAGTACATTGCCGATATGTGCCGAGACACCTCGGTGCGCGTCAGCCGCATTGCCCACGGGGTTCCGGTGGGCGGCGAGCTGGAGTACGTCGATGGTACCACCTTGGCACTGTCACTGAGCGGACGCCGAGAACTGTAAGCTTAGGTCGCACCTTTTGTATAAAAAATCCCGCTGTTACTGGCGGGATTTTTTTTGTCTGTCTACACTGTTTGTGACAGTGTGTTAATAAATGTAAAAAATATTGGTGAAGTTTGCGCCCTGAGATTGAGGCGTGTTTGGGGACGACGTTATGGATGACGAAAAACTCTTCGATCTGATCGAGCGAGCGTACGATTGTGCCGTGGACGGCCAATGGAGCGCGCTGCTGGAGCAGATCTCTCCCACCTTTGGTAACTCAAAAGTCCTGTTATCCAGTGCCCGTCAAAACGGTCAGGGTTTGCATATGTTGTGCGGCACTCATGGCATTGATGATTTGGCGTTTCAGTATCTGGAGCAGATTGAATGTGACCCTTGCTATCAGAAGGCGAGGGCCTTGCCGGACACCAGCATCTGCATGGACATGAGTCTGCGCCAAAAGCTGGAACAGAGCCCGGTCAAGAAGTGGTACACCGAGATGGAAGCGGATTTTGCCATTGGCCAGGTGTTTAATGCCAGCCTAAGCCGGGCGGTGTTTGCCATGAACCGGCCTGCCCGCTGTCGGCAATATACCGCCCAGGAGCAGCAGGCGTTCGGGGTGCTGTCGGATCACATGAAAATGGCGATGAAATCGGCCCTGAGTATCGCCGATCTGGTTCATGAACGCCTGAGTCAATGGCAATCGGAACACATCGACAACGACAGCGCCCTGGCCATTGTTCGTCGTGACCGCAGCCCGGTGTACATGAGCGCGGCGATGGAGCGGATGGTGGAATCCTGTGGGCCGTTTTGTTGGAGCCGTGGCCGTTTGCAGCTGCAGGACAGTTGGCACGACTGTCGTTTGTTGAAAGCCCATGATCAGGCCATCAACGGTGCCGTATGCTCGCGGCTGGGAACCTCCATCGCTGTCGGCAGCCAGCGACTGCAGGTGGTGCCATTGTCTCGGGCTGTCTATGAAAACGCCAGTCTGTGGCTGATCTCCTAATTTCTTCCGGGAATTGCTTGAATTCGCTCTGGTCGTCCCCATCTGATTGTAAGACGACATTGATTGAGCGAACCCTAGGAGAACAACAGAATGTCCGTGCAACAGGAAACCCATGGCTTTCAGACGGAAGTCTCTCAGCTGCTGAAGCTGATGACCCACTCTCTGTATTCCAACAAGGAAATCTTCTTGCGCGAGCTGGTGTCTAACGCCGCCGACGCCGCCGATAAACTGCGCTACAAAGCCTTGTCCGATGCCGGCCTCTACGATGGTGACGGTGAACTCAAGGTTCGCCTGAGCGTCGATACCAGCGCCGGAACCCTGACCATCAGTGACAACGGCATCGGCATGAGCCGGGACGAGGTGATTGAGCATCTCGGCACCATCGCCAAGTCTGGCACCGCTGACTTTTTCTCCCAATTGTCCGGTGATTCTGCCAAAGATTCCCAGCTAATCGGACAGTTCGGGGTAGGCTTCTACTCCGCCTTTATTGTGGCCGACAAGGTGACCGTGCGCTCTCGAGGTGCATCACAGGCCGCCAGCGACGGGGTCGAATGGCAATCTCAGGGCGAAGGCGACTTCACCGTGGCCACCATCGACAAGCCTCAGCGCGGTACCGACATCATCCTGCATCTGCGCGATGACGAAAAAGAGTTTCTGGACGGCCATCGCCTGCAGTCCATCATCGGCAAGTACTCCGATCACATCTCCATTCCGGTAGAGATGTGGCAGGAAGGTGAGCCCGAGCGTGAGCAGGATGGCGAGACCATTGCGGCTACCGAAGGCCAGTGGCAGGCGGTCAACAAGGCCACGGCGCTGTGGACCCGAGGTAAGTCTGACATTTCCGAGCAGGAGTATCAGGAGTTCTACAAACACATCGCCCACGATTTTGAAGATCCGCTGACCTGGGTACACAACAAGGTTGAAGGCAAGCAGGAGTACACCTCTTTGCTGTACATCCCGTCACGGGCGCCGTTTGATATGTTCAACCGCGATCGCCAGCACGGCCTCAAGCTGTACGTACAACGGGTCTTTATCATGGACGATGCCGAGCAGTTTATGCCTCAGTATCTGCGCTTTGTTCGCGGCTTGCTCGACTCCAATGATCTGCCATTGAACGTGTCCCGTGAGATTCTGCAGGACAACAAGGTGACCCAGAGCCTGCGCACCGCCATGACCAAGCGGGTACTGACCATGCTGGAACGGATGGCCAAGAACGACGCCGACAAGTACCAGAAGTTCTGGAACGAATTCGGTAATGTCCTGAAAGAGGGGCCGGCAGAGGATTACAGCAACCGCGAGGCGATCGCCAAGCTGCTGCGTTTTGCCTCTACCCATACCGACAGCGATGCACAGACCGTGTCCCTGACCGACTACCTGGAGCGGGCCAAAGAGGGCCAGGACAAGATCTACTACATCGTGGCCGACAGTTATCAGGCGGCCAAGAACAGCCCACACCTGGAGTTGTTGCGTAAGAAAGGCATCGAAGTGTTGCTGATGTCCGAGCGCATCGATGAGTGGCTGATGAGCCACCTGACCGAGTTTGACGGTAAGCAGTTCATCTCCGTGACTCAGGGCGACCTGCAATTGGGTGATTCCGAGGAGGAGAAAGCCGAACTGGAAAAAGCCACTCAGGAGCACGAAGGTCTGCTGAGCCGCTTTAAAGACGCCCTGGGTGATAAGGTGAAAGAGGTGAAGTTGTCTCAACGCCTGACCGACTCTCCGTCCTGCATTGTCACCTCCGAGCACGACATGTCGAGCCAGATGGTGAAGATGATGAAGGCCATGGGACAGCCGGTACCTGAGGTAAAACCGGTATTTGAGCTTAATATGGACCATCCCCTGGTCGCTAAGTTAGAGCAGGAGCAGGATGAGGCTCGCTTTGGTAAGTGGGCGGAACTGCTGTTGTCTCAGGCGATGTTGGCCGAGCGTGGCAGCCTGGACGATCCGTCCGAGTTCGTCACTCAGCTGAACAGCCTGTGGTTGGAACTCTCCAAATAACCGATATTGACAGTCACAGCCGGAGCGCTGCTCCGGCCATTTAGGATCCGTACATGGAAGCATCCATCATCGAAGCGAATGCCCAAAATATTCAGCAACTGGTCGAGGCGTCTCAGAGCCGGCCAGTGGTACTGAATTTCTTCTCCCGTCAGGCTCCTGAGTGTGACCCCACCAATGCGCGTCTGACTCAGTTAGCCAATGAACGCCAGGGGCAATTTGTGCTGGCCAATGTCGATTGCGATGCGCAGATGGAGCTGGCTCAGTACTTCCGCATTCAGGCGTTGCCAACGGTGCTGGTGCTGAACCAGGGGCAGACCGTGGACGGTTTTGCCGGGCCTCAACCCGATGCCATGGTGGATCAACTGCTGGAGAAATACCTGCCGAAGCTGTGGCAACTCAAGTTGGAGCAGGCGCAGCAGTTGATGGCGCAGCAGCAGTTTGCCGAGGCACTGCCGTTGTTGCGCGAGGCTCAGACGGAGGAGGACAACGGGCCAGTGAAACTGGCTCTGGCCGAGACCTACCTGCAACTGGGGCGGGCATCGGATGCCGAGCCGTTGCTGGCAACGGTGGCCCTGGCGGATCAGGATGGCCAGTACACCTCATTGATGGCCCAGCTGGAGTTGGCGCTGGAAGCGGCGGATACGCCAGAAATTCGGGCTTTGCAGGCTAAATTGGATGCAAACCCGGACGACGTCAATGCCGTGGTGGCTCTGGCGGTGGCTTACAATCAAGCCGGTCGGCAGGAGGAGGCGTTGTCTGCTCTGTTTGTGATTTTGAAACGGGATCTGAGCGTTGCCGACGGTGAGGCTCGCAAAGTGTTTATGGACATCGTTAATGCCCTGGGGCAGGGCGATCCCATCGCCAATCAATACCGCAAAAAGTTGTACAGCTTGTTGTATTAATGGCGTGAAAACGTCATGCTGCGGCAAGCCGGTGATTCACCGGCTTGCCTGTTTTTAGCGCCATTGAATGCCTGCCTGCCACTGAGCCTAATTACCGTAAAGGTATAAAACTCAATCATTTTCGCTTGTTAGTGCCTGATTCAGCCCTGAATTAACCGAAAGTCTACCTTAACTGCCCTTCACATCTCGCCATGGCTGTGCCAAGATCGCCGGATCAGAGGTAAACGAAACTAAGAGAGGACAGTCAATGCGCATTATCCTGTTGGGAGCGCCGGGCGCCGGTAAGGGAACTCAAGCCCAGTTTATGATGGAGAAATACGGAATTCCGCAGATCTCCACCGGTGACATGCTGCGAGCCGCCATCAAGGCGGGTACGCCACTGGGTCTGGAAGCCAAAAAGGTGATGGACGCCGGTCAGCTGGTTTCCGATGAGATCATCATCGGTCTGGTGAAGGAGCGTATCGCTCAGGACGATTGTGCAAAAGGTTTCCTTTTGGATGGTTTCCCTCGCACTCTGCCTCAAGCGGATGCAATGAAAGAAAATGGCGTGGCGGTGGATCACGTGGTTGAGATCGATGTGGCTGACGAAGAGATCGTGAAGCGCATGAGCGGTCGTCGTGTTCACCCGGGTTCCGGCCGTGTGTATCACGTGGTGTACAACCCACCGAAAACCGAAGGCAAGGACGATGTCACTGGTGAAGACCTGGTGATCCGTGCCGACGACGAAGAGACCACCGTACGTAAGCGTCTGGCGGTGTACCACGAGCAGACCAAACCACTGGTGGACTACTACCAGGATGCCGCCAAAGCGGGCCTGAACAAGTACCATCGCCTGGACGGCACCGAAGCGGTTGCCGATGTGTCTGCCAAGATTGCGGACCTGCTGGCTTAAACAGCTGCAGTCGCCGTCGACTGGGGTCGGCCGCGAAGTGTGATTAAGATAAAAAGCCCGCTTTTGCGGGCTTTTTTTGTTATATATGAGAGTGATAATCTGAACGGAATTGAATGCCTTTCGTATAACAGCGAACTCACTCTCAGCTTGATGGACATCAGGGATATGCAAAACACCAAGACCGGCGTACTGCTGGTTAACCTCGGCACGCCTGAGGCCCCGACCGCCCCCGCCGTGCGTGCTTTCTTGAAGCAGTTTCTCAGTGATCCGCGCGTAGTCGATCTGCCGCGCTGGCAGTGGCAGCCGATTCTCAATGGCATTGTGCTGCGGTTTCGACCGAAGAAGGTGGCCAAGGCCTATCAATCGGTGTGGCAGGAGGGCGGCTCACCGTTGATGGTGATCTCCCGTGAACAGCAGCAGGCACTGCAAACGCGCCTGCAACAAGATTTGGGGCAGGCGGTGCCGGTTGCTCTGGGAATGACCTATGGCGCGCCGTCGATGCGCCAGGGCCTGGATGAGTTGCTGGAGCAGGGCTGCGACAAAGTGGTGCTGCTGCCGTTGTTCCCTCAGTACTCCTGTTCCACCTCTGGCGCCGTGTTTGACGCCATTGCCAGCGAGTTTGCTGGCATGCGGACCTTCCCTCACCTGCGGATGGTACGTGACTACCACGATAACCCCGCCTACATCGAGGCGCTGGCCAACAGCATTCAGACACACTGGAATCAGCATGGCCGCGGCCAGAAACTGCTGATGTCGTTTCACGGGGTGCCAAAACGCTTCGTAGAGGAAGGGGACATCTACCAGTCTCAGTGTCTGCGCACCGGTGAACTGGTGGCGGCCAAGCTGGGCCTGTCTGAAGGCCAATGGATGGTGTGTTTCCAGAGCCGCTTTGGCAAAGAGGAGTGGCTGACGCCCTATACCGATGAGACCCTGGAAGCCTTACCTGAGCAGGGCGTCAAGGCCATCGACATCATTACCCCGGCGTTCTCGGTGGACTGCTTGGAAACTCTGGAGGAGATCGCCATCGAGGGTAAGAGTGAGTTCCTGGCCGCCGGAGGCGAGGCGTATCACTTTATTCCCTGCCTGAATGCGGCGCCGGATCACATCGCGATGATGAGTGAACTGGTTCAGAAGGAGATGCAGAACTGGTAATTGCCACGGTCAACTGCTAGAATCGCCCGCCATTCCGGGGCGCACTTTGCGTCTCGGATTCGGGCAGTCCTGCCAAGGCGCGCGCAGGCGCGAGGCGGGGTCTACACTGCATGGATGATTCGCTATCAGCACGGTTGACGCGCAATGAAATTCCCTGGCCAACGCAAGTCCAAGCACTACTTTCCGGTAGATGCTCGGGACCCCCTCACCAATGAATTGAACCCGGTAATTCGTCCTAAACATACCCACATCACCGGTATTGACCAGACTCTGGTGGACATTGAGGCCAAGGTCGACGATGACTTCATCGCCCGCCATGGTTTGCGAAAGGGCAACTCGATGCTGATCGACGACGCCACTGCTCATGCTCTGTACGACGAGTTGAAGCAGCGGGCGCTGATCTCCAATGAATTTGCTGGTGGCACCATCGGCAACACCCTGCACAACTACTCCACCCTGGCCGACGACCGTTCGGTGCTGTTTGGGGTGATGAGTCGCAATATTCTGATTGGTAGCTACGCCTACCGCTATCTGTGCAACACCTCTTCACGGGTAGATCTGGACCATCTGGAGCCGGTAGAAGGCCCCATCGGCCGTTGCTTTACCCTGATCTCCGACTGTGGTGAGCGCACCTTTGCCATCTCCAAAGGTGCCATGGATAAGCTGACCCCGAATTACATCGATAAGGCTCTGGTTCAGTCCGGTGCGGCGCTGGTGTTGACCGCCTACCTGATGCGGGCCGGCGGCGATCCCATCACCGATGCGGCTATGGCGGCCATCGAGTACGCCAAGTCGGCGGGCGTACCGGTGGTGCTGACGCTGGGAACCCGCTTCCTGATCGAGGAGGATCCGCAGTGGTGGCAGTCCTTCATTGCCGAGCACGTTACGGTGCTGGCCATGAACGAGGAAGAGGCGGAAGCGCTGACCGGCGAAAAAGACATTTTGCTGGCGTGTGAGAAGGCGCTGGACTGGTGTGATCTGGTGCTGTGCACCGCCGGACCGGCGGGGCTGTATATGGCGGGTTACACCAGCGAAGAGACCAAGCGCGAGACGTCGCACACCCTGCTGCCAGGCTCCATTCCGGAGTTCAATCACTACGAGTTCTCCCGCCCGATGCGTAAGAGCGATTGCGCCGAGCCACTGAAGGTGTTCTCGCACATCGCCCCGTTCATGGGCGGGCCGGAGAAGATTCGTAACACCAACGGTGCCGGTGACGGCGCCTTGTCGGCACTGCTGCATGACATGGCGGCCAACTTCTATCACAGAACCAACCTGCCGACCTCCAGCAAGCACCGCTTCGATGGCCTGTGCTACTCCTCGTTTGCTCAGATCTGCAAATACGCCAACCGGGTCAGCTACGAAGTGCTGGCTCAGCACTCACCTCGCCTGTCTCGGGCACTGCCCGAGCGTGAGGACAGCCTGGAAGAGGCGTACTGGGAGCGTTAAACGCCACTCAGAACCCCACAGACCCTAAGACGCCTCAAGTTCTGCTTGAGGCGTTTTTTTATGCGCGAATCATTCGGTTCTATTCATAAGTGGTAAGTGGGAATTGGGGGGATGGAATGAGCTGAAGCCAAGCTGAACGAGTTGGAAGAAAGTGTTCCTGCCCGGTGGGGTTATCGTGATCGGGTCGGTGAAAGTGAATTTACACTGAGAAAGACAAAGGTTAATTGTTAGGGTTTGGTGAGTTGCTGGTGATGTCGGTGTTGGTTTGCGTGGCGGCGGGTGTAAATTGTTAATGGCAAAAGTGTAGGCTGAGCCACAAATTTCAGTTTGTTGTATACAATTCTCGGAATTCTTACTTTTGCTTACTTGATCTGTCATTTTTTACATGATTAGAATTCGGGTCCCTTTACTTTTTATTGTCATCAGTAAAATGTGGCAATAAATATTTACATGTTGGTGTTGGTGTTGTTGAACGTCCGAATAATTATAGCGGTGCTGATGGTGACTCTTTTGAGTTTCACCGGCCTGTCTATTTATTCGGATTATGCAGACCAAGGCACGGCTAAATTAGCTGCCTGTAATTTAGATATAGAATCAGGTCAACTCAAAGGGGCTCAGAGATTTTCGGCTCAATGCAATAAACCCAATGCACCTTCAAAAAGTGTATTGTATTCAAGTTCAGGCTTGAGCAATGAGTATGAGTCTCAAAGTGTGGAAATCGACGTTCCCATTTATCTCTTCATATTCCTTGCTTATGGCTTGGTTAGCTATTTTTATCACTGCAATAAGCCGACTCTTTCTGCGAAAAATCCACACTCCATTCTTTTGGATTGGATTAAGCCAGTAAAAGGCTGTCCTTCTTAGTTATCCAGTTTTGACTGGAAAACTAACTTTCCAATACAGCAATCATAATTCGAATTAATTTTTAGGTTGGATGATATGCAATCAGCACCGTCCCCGGCCCAGTTGCGTCGCCGTAACTGTACTGGTCGGGCCAGGGCGTGGCTGGCGCTCAGTGCTCTGTGTCTGTCTGGGGGATCCCAGGCGGCCATCGAGTACGACATCTCGCAGGATCAGCAGTCCAGCTGGTCGGGCTATGTCAGCGCCGGTTACGCCAGAAACAGCTACAGCTCAGAGAGTATCAACTCATTTGAGGCGTTTAACTTCGACGCTCGCGTCAGCTATAAAACCGACTTTGGTCAATGGCTACTAACGGTTGGCGGTGAGCAGGAAACTCTGCATGGGCAGGAGCCGAGCTTTTACGACCCGTTTTTTGAGTTTCGCACGCCGTTGCACCAGATAAACGATACCTGGTCGGTTAAGGGCAGTGTCGGGGTGTATCTGCCCGGCAGTCGCCTATCCGATAAGCAGCGACTCGAATACGCGCCGAGGCTGGCGTCTTACCTGTTTTGGACTCCGGATGAGGCGTGGAATTTTTATCTGTCTCCTCGGTATCAATACAACAGCTATAAATACAAAACCGCCGGAGAAGAGGTGTTAACGGAACACCAGTTTGACCTGGTGGCCGACGGCTTGTGGCAGTTCTCTAAACACTGGTACATCGAAGTCAACGGTCGCTACCGCTGGGCCCAAAATTACTATGGAAAAGGTTTGGATGACTCCTTTATTTTTGCCCAGGAACTGGGATGGGAGTTTATGCCATCGACCGTAGTGGCCATTGGTCATAACAACAGCGGCAGATTTTATAACCCAGAGCGTGCTTCTTATCAGGGGTTTGAGTTCTACAACAAGAAAAGTTCCACCTTTTATATGTCCGTTACCAAATATCTATAAATGCAGATAAGCAATGAGGGAAAGATGAGAAAGTCAGTATTATTCCTGGCCATCGCCAGCGTATTTGCGCTGTCAGGTTGTGGCGCAGGAGAAGAACCCTATAAAGAGTTTCCGAAGGATATAAGGCAGGTTTCTACCGCCGATATTGATAAGGCTTCGGAGCGTCAGTACCTGTATATTCGCAGCGTCGGCAAGGCGCCCCGTTATGCGGCAGCGATTCGTGGATTCACTCAGGGGGACCCGAAGCTGGTGACCCTGAGAAGAACCGCTAAGGGCATTCAGGTTCGTCAGATTGACCGCGATACCATCGGCCTGGGTCATGACACCCGCTGGGATACCGACATGAACCTGGCTCCGATTCTGACTATTCCTGGAAAGTACATCGACTTTAAGTGCACCGAAGATAAATGGCGTGAGTGCATCAACGTCGAGCAGGAGAACAAGGACGCCAACCTGACCTGGGATCAGAAGCGTTATTTTGTACCGGATTTTTCTGAGCCCAAAGTGGCCGAGCTTAACATCAATGATCTGTTCACCTTTGGTGAGTGCGTCGAGGAGGTTGGAACGCCCCGTCTGCTGGAAGATGCCAGTTGGAAAGGTTATGAGATGGATCTGGACAAAGGAGTGCTCAACCTCGAGATTGAACACACCTATCAGGCCAGCATGAGCTGCATCAATCAATTCTACCGTGGCAGTCTGGATAACCTGTCCTTCTCTACTACCGAGTTTATCTCCATCGTGGCGGTGGATCAGTTGGCCAGCGCCGACTATAAGGCGCTGCCCTACAGTGAAGATGAGAAAGGCACCTACGGCTTCTTCACCTCGAGCCACAACTACCGGGATGCCACCGACAGCGACGGTGTCGACGGTTACGTGCGCACCTACATGAACCGCTTCAACCCGGCCAAGGAGAGTGTCACTTACCATCTGAGTAACAACTTCTTTGAGCCGAAGAACAAGCCGTTCCTGGACGCCGCCTATGAGTCGGTGACCGCCATCAACCTGCAAAACGCCATGTTCAAGACCGGTTTCCCGGAAGTGAAGCTGGCGCAGGCTAACGATAAGCACCACGGTGACTTGCGTTACAGCAACATCACCCTGTTTGATGAGCCACTGGACAATGGTCTGGCTGGCTACGGCCCGTCTGCCGCCAACCCTCTGACCGGCGAGATCGTCAGTGCCCGGGTGAACCAGTACAGCTCCAACCTTAAGCAAGGGGCGGTGCGTTACTACCGCCAGGTACGCCTGGACTACAACCGTGGCAAGCTGGATGCTGATACCACCTCAGCGCTAACAGGAGTGGAATACCAGAAGGCGGCTGAGGTCAGTGACAGTCCTAAATTGGTGGTGTCTGCCGAAGCAGAAGCGGCTTACGAGCAGCCACAACATGCTTTGCTGGTTAGCGCGCCCGCCCTACCTGTCCGGCCAAAGGACAACTCTTTTACCGCGCTGGCGGAGTTTGAGCAGAGCACACAAGATTATTGGTCCGAACATTCCATGATGCACGTGGATAACGTTTATGCCACCGGGGGATCTACTCGGCAATTGCCAGCGGGTATCAAGGGGCATGAGATTGACTGGCAAACTCCAGAACTGTGGGTCGATGGCAGTGTCGGTGGCAAGCTGATTGCGTTTGAGAAGATGCCGGTGTCGCTGCAGGATGAGCTGACCACCAAGCTGGCGGCCCAGGCGTTCGCCGGGACTCTGACTCATGAGCTGGGACATACCTTTGGTTTGCGCCACAACTTCGCTGGTAGCCGAGATCACGACAATACCTTTACTCAAGCGCAACTAGAGGCGATGGATAAGGCGTTTGCCGATGCCGGTTATCCCGGGCTGACGGCCAATGCCGAGTTCTCCAGCCAGATGGATTACAACGTCAACCGCTTCGCCACCACCTTTGAACCCTATGATCTGGCCGCACTGCGCTTCGGTTATGCCCGTGAGGTGGAAACTGAAACTGGTGAGTTTGTGTCTCTGAAAGTGCAAGACGACAAGCGTCGCGAGGAACTGCGAAACGGCATCGTTAACGGCGAAACCCGTTTTGGTGCCCTCTACAATGTGGCTCAGGATAACGAATTGCGCTCCTACGCCTTCTGTACTGATGGCCATGTGTCACTGAACTCCAACTGCAACCGTGGTGATGCGGGGGCGGATCTGGATGAGATCGCTCAGTTTTACATTGATCGTTATCAGGACAGCTACGAAACCATGAACTTGCGCCATAACAGGCAGGTTCTGTTTGAAGATCAGGCGATAAGCTATGCATTGTCGAGAAAAGCGCTGTTCAATGACATTCGTCAGTTTATCGAAGATTCGGCACGGCGAGGGGAGCTTGAGGAAAAATTTAACTTGCCGTCCGATTTTTGGGTAAAAAATTGCGAGGAACTGGCTTCTCAAGGTGAAGATGCCTGGTATTGTGCCGCAAGTCGGGCTGAGCAACGTGCCGCCGAGTTTTTCTTGACCTTGATGGGAGAAAAAGACGCAACCGTTGACCTATTCCTGAACTGGAAGGACGGCCGTCGGCAACGTTTTGATTCAATGTCTTTGTCAAAGTTCCAAGAACGGTATGGATCCTCTTTGGGGCTGGAACCTGGAGAAGTATTGACTCATCTGAGCAACAAGACTGCCGAGATGGGACAAGCGGTTTGGAGTGGACTCAAGCCTGAGTTTCAGTCGCAGTTGACTGTTGAGGCAGTTGTGGGTGGCCGATTGCTGAACGGTTTAAAGGCACCGATCAGTTCGCCGGATCATCCCTATGTCAACGAGCGTGATGTGCTGGGAGTGTGGCCGGACAAGTTGTTGGCCGTTCGCGCTTTGGTCGGCCGGACGACGAATCGCAGCACTTCAGGCCGGTCCTACAATGCGCTTGTTGACTTGCCTGAAGTTCATACTCTGTTCACTGACATGCTGTGTGAAATGACCGTGGGCGATGGAATCGGATTTGGTGCCAATGATGCACTGACCCTAGTGAATGCTTGTCATCAAAATGATGACTTGGAGAAGTTCCTGCCTCAGGGTGCGGACTTTGTTAACAGCAGTATTGAGGCTTTGCCAAGCTACCCCAACTCGGTGGCATCGTTCTTTGGTTTTGCAACGTCTCAAGGCGCTCCTAAAGGTCGAAGTAATCTGTTGGAGATGATGTTGTATCAAGTGGTGGATGCTTCCTGGGACAGCGATTATCGCGGCGAGCAGAAAGCCCGTCTGTGGCGTGAACACGTGGGCATCCATTTGGATGGTCCGGCACTGGCCACCGAGGCCAGCATCGTGCTGAACGGCCGTAACTACGTAGCCACTTCAGAGAACGTGCTGGCTCTGGCGCTGATTCGGCGCATCAATGAGATCGACGCATGGATGGTTGCCAATCCGGATTCGCTGGCGACTGAGCCGTTCCCTGGCACCACCATTGGAGAACTGCTGAACGGTCAGGTGAGCCGCGACCGCCAGGTTCTGACCTACCTGCCGGTACTGTAACGCCCTTACCGTACTAACCTCAAGGCCGCCGCAAGGCGGCCTTTTTGATGGCTGGTAAATTATGACAAACGCGACGTATTTCTGAGACCGGATTGTCATCATCGATGGTGATAATGCCGGCGTGTTTTGGCGAATTCAGGAATCATTATGGACGGACGGGCATTTTTCAGGTTGTTGGCCAGGCGGGGGATTCCTTGCTCTTCATTGGCGCTAAAGACGCAGACCCGTTTAAGTCACCTGTATGGCCTGCGCCAGGCTCGCCGTATTCCTGCACATTACCTCGAGGCATTGTCCTGTCATTATGGCCATCAATTGACCGCGGGCGACGTGGCCAGGTTGGCGTCATCGATGCCGGCATCTGGGTTGTCCTGGCAGCGCTCAGGACGCCACCATCTCTGATGGCGCGCGGTCTGTGGGGACGCGACCGGGCTCTCAGAACCGGGGCCTGAGTCCTGACGCTGGTGAATTTTTGTTATAATTCAGGTCGTGATTATTGCTAAAGACCCTTCCAATGGCTGATGCAGAGATTAAATCGGTAAGTTCAGAGTTTGGCCCTAAGCCGATCAACTTCTCTATCTACAAAGTCCGGAATTTTCTGGAGACCTGGGAACGGGATGCGTTCCGGTTACCGCACCGGATTCAGTTCAATGCCCTGGTCTACATCACCGAGGGCGAGGGCGAGCACTTCATTGATTACAAACTGTATAAGCTGCAGCCTGGCACCCTGCTGTGTCTGTCCAAGTATCAGGTTCATTATTTTGAACTGAATGAACACATCGATGGTTATCTGATTACCTTTGATGACGATCTGTTTGGTAATGGTGTCAATGACGGCTACGAGCAGGAGTTGGTGAACGCTTACTCTCAGGTCTCCTGTATTGAGCATTGCGACCCCAGCGTCGATGCCTTGTTTGAGGAGTTGTTTCGAGAGTACTCGCTGCCGGTGCCTGAATTTGAGGCCGAGATTGTGCGTGGCTTGTTGCGGATTGTGTTGCTGAAAACCGTCGTTCGCCATCAGCGCCAGGCAGCCAACCGCTCGGACTCATTGAGCGCCGATGCCGCCTTCAGGCAGTTCATCGAGCTGATTGAAACCCGGTTTAAGATCAGCCGCAGTGTCGGCGATTACGCCCAGAGAATGGGGAAAAGCGTCAAACAGCTGAATAAGGTGGCCAAGGACAATGCCGGCTTGTCGGCCAAGCAGATGCTGGATTCACGCACCTTGCTGGAGTTGAAGCGACTGCTGGCGTACAGCGACCTGTCTATCTGCACTATCGCCACCAACACCGGTTTTGTCGAAGCCACGAATATGACCAAGTTTTTCCGCCATCACACCAACATGACCCCCAGCGAATTTCGCAGCATGAGTCGCCACGCGGTGGCGATCCCCAAGTAACCTACAGCAGTCGGACCTTGTTGCCCTTGTCGATTAGATTGGCGATGTTGCTGGCTTGAAGCGATTGTTTTAGCACCCCGATGTGATAATCGATGCCCCGCAGAGTCAGGTTCATGGTCTGAGCCATGCTGTCGCGGCTGTGGCCCTGTGCCAGTAACTTCAGGACGTAGGCGGAGACCGGGCTGATGATGTTGTAATCCACCAGTGGGTTAATGTCGCGGGAATAGTCGAGAGACAGCTGCAGGTTGGTCAATCTAAGTTCGGCCGTCAGCGCTTCCAGGCTGTCCAGCGTTTGCTGATGCTCGTCGCCATTGGCAAACAGCAGGGTAAAGCGACCGGTCATGGCCGTTGCCAGCGGGCAGGGAATCGACAGCGTCAGCTTGTGTTGATAACCGTGGCGGTAGAGGGACTTTCGCAGCGGGCCCTGGCTGGGGCCCAGATTCCAGTGATGACAGGGACGGTCAAACATCGCCTGCAGATCCTCTTCGGCGCTGTGGTAACAGCGGCTCTGATCCTGCCACAGCTTGCGGGCGGCCACCGAACTGGTGAACAGGTTGCGCCTTTTGGTCATCTTCTTGATGAGTTTCGCTTTCTCCAGCCCTCCGACGCTCCATTGATCCAGTGTGGTCAGGTCATAGTAGTAGCACAGGTCGGCAAAGCCGAACTGGTCGCGCAGCCTGGCCAGACGCGGACCGATGCCGGCGGCGGCTGGCACTGAGCTTAACTCGGCAGTGGGCTCAGGGGACTGGGGTGAGTATGGGCGTAAGGCTTGGCTCATGGTTTGGCTCCCTTTGTCGGTGTCACGGTGATGGCTAGGAAGGGGCAGGTTATTGCTGCCCCTGGTGGTAGTACTCCAGCAGTTCAGACTCGCTGTCGAGGAAGTCGCTGACCGTGTGCTTCAGAGCCTCGTTTTGTTGGTGCTGTTTCGGCGTCTCGGCGGCGCTGTAGACAAATCGCAGCTCTGGTGTAGTGGCTGCACTGGAGGCGTGTTGCCGCTGCACCTGAGCGCTGAGGTTGGCCATAATCAGCAGTGCCGATAACAGATAAAACACGGTGATGGCTTTTTGTCTCATGGGGTTACTCCAGGGTTCGGCTGGCGATGCGCCGGGCTCGACGACGGCGGCTCTTGAGGGTTTTGCGAATCCAGTTTTTGTTGAACATCAGGTATTCCGTCAGCGGCCCAATGGGGCACAGCGTCTTGCACCAGGGGCGATGAATCAGCAGCGAGGTCAGCAACACCACCACCGTCAGGGCAAACAGGGTCAAGGAACCGGTGAAGCCAAACAGGATGGCGAACGGCTCGTAGCTGAAACCGGCCGGGTTGCGGTAGTAGAGGCCCAGGCTCAAGGCGGTCAACAGCAACAGTCGCGGAAACCAGCGGTACAGGCTGTGTTTGGGGCTGGCGGCTTTGGCGCCCCCGAGTTTGCCCAGGCATTGCTGGGCGGTGCCGAAGGGACACAGGCTCTGACAGTAGAGGTTGCGGTTAAAACACAGCAGGTACCCCAAAGTCAGAGTCAGTAACAGCAGCGGGGTGTAACAGCCCAGTCCGTGCAGCCAGTCGGCGGCGATCAGCATCCCCAGAGTCGATGAAGAGAACAGTGCTGCAGAGAGAAACCCGAGACTGATCAAGGCGGTGAGCATCAGTGCCCATTGCCAGCGCGTCTTGTGGCGATGGCGGGAGCGGTTGATGCCGATGGCGGCGACAAACAGGCCGACGGCCAGCAGGTCGACCCAGCCCAGAGTCATGCTTGAGCTCGCCACCTTGGGGGCCGGCCGGCCGTCGAGGGCGGCCCGGGCATTGTCGTGGGCCGCTGCCACGGCATGCAGCAGCGCATTGGAGGTGATGGTGGCGCCACTGATGGCATCGATGTTGATGGCTGCGGACAGCGGTTGTCCCAGCAGCGGCTGTATCAGTTGGGCGTCGACCACCTTATCCACGTAGGAGCGGGTGTCTTTGATGCCGAGCACCGCCAGTTGTTGAACCTGTCCGCTCATGGACACCTGGCTGGCGAGGGTGGTGGTGCCGCCATAGCCATTGCCGCGCCCCAGGGTTAACCAGCCATGCTGCTGCCCGTCCTTGGTAACAACGGCGAAGCGGTCGGCTGCGGTTTGTTGCAGGCTGAGGGAGGCGGGCAGCAGGCTGGCCAGTTGCTGATGTTGCTGGTCGGCGATGCGCAGGCCGCCTAAGAACCAGGCGGCCAGCAGGATCAGCAGCGAGGCCATGCTGGCCAGTCGTTCGATGGAGTAGGAGAGGGGGGATCCGGGTTTCATAATGGGCCTTATCGGGGCTGGCAGCCAGCCCCGCAAAGTGAAAGGAATCAGCGCTGATCGGGGCGGATGTACAGCAGCCATTTACCGAGGCCGACACCAGCAACCACCAGGGCCAGACCAACGGTGCCCAGCAGGTACCAGCCGGCATTGCCCTCGTTTTCTCCCATCAGGGTAAAGGCGCCGGCAAGGGTCAATACCAGCGACAGCCAGTAACCGGCCACCAGCCCCCATTTCCAGGCGTTCATACCTAATTTCAACTCTTTAAACCACTGGTTGGCGCCGGCAAACACCAGCACCTGGGTGGCGCCCATCAGCATCCAGAACAGAGGGTCGAGCAGTGTGGATTGTGGAAACATCAGAAGGCCTCCCAGTTGCCGTCGTAATCCCAGGTTTTCTCAACCTTGAGGTAGTTTTCAGAGCGCATCCATTCCGGTGGCTCGTGATAGCTGGCAAAGTTGCCGCCGGACCAGTCGGCGTGATAGTTCTCCGCGTCAGGGTAATAGAAGAAGTTGTGCTGCATCGCCAACAGGGTGGTGCGGGTGATACTGGTGGGGTCCCGGGGCTCCAGATTCTTCACCAGCGCATGAATCCAGTTGTTCTTGCGGGTGTAAGGACACACCGCGATACAGACGCGACAGCCCTTGGCGCCTTCGCTGGGGCCCTGGTTCCAGAAGCGCCAGCAGCTGTCCTGATTAAAGTCCCACTTACGAAAGCCGCGTTCCACCGTGTCCGGGGCGTCGGCGTCGGTGATGGAGCCACTGGGGCAGGAATCGGCGCAGATTTTGCAGTCTTCGCAGAAGTGGCTCATCTTCAAATCCACCGGCTTGTCTGCTTCCAGATCCAGGTTGGTGATCACCGCCGCCAGGCGAATATTGGGTCCCACTTCCGGGGTCATCAAAATGCCGTTTCGGGCGTTTTCGCCCAGCCCGGCCTGAATGGCAATGGGGGGCAGAATGATTTCATAGTCGATGCCAGGCCATTGTGGCCGGGCGGCGTAGCCCAGTTCCCCCAGAAAGGCCGACATCAGGCCGGCGGCTGTGGAGGCGCGGAAATACGCCTCCTTGGAGGTGGAGTAGCCCACGGCGGCGTACATGGGATCCCAGTTCATGGGTACCCCAAACACAATGACGTTTTTCCAGTGAGCCGGAATCTCATCGCCCCACTCCTTCATGCCCCGCATCATTCCTTTAAACACAAAGGCGGGGTCCAGTTTGGCGATGCCCACGTGGGTCATGCCGTACTTGTTGGCCATCTGCTTGATCAATTTCGAGGCATGGGCTGGGGACTGGAACTCCACCGGCTCACGTTTTACCCACTTGAAGTCATCCTGATCCGGATGGCCCTGGGGCTTAGGGGGAAAATTGCTGGTCATCAGCCCCTTGTGCCAGGACGCGTCGTACGCCCAGGCCAGGGCAAAGCGATCCCGGTGCTTCTCTTTGTTGTCATCGTGAATCTTGTGGGCGCTAAAGGACTGCAGCATCTCCTGCCAGCGATCCGGGTACTGGGCGTAGTAGGCGCGAACCCGGCTGTCGGGAAAGTTCTGCCATCCCTGGGCTGGATCCCAGCCCTCCTTAATGGCATGGGCAATGGCCCCGGCCCGATTAAACAGAAAGTCCCCCCAGTCAGGGCGAATGACGTCGCCGACCGGTTTCAGGGACGGGGCGATCTCCACTTGGAAGGGCTGGCGATTAATAAACATGTCGGCCCCGGCCTCGGTGCGTCCCCAGCCGACATTGGCGTCGGGGTCGCGACCGAGTACGAAGCCCGCGGCGGCGGCACCGCCTAAGGTGGCGCCGGTCGCAGCCAGGCCGCCCATCTTCAGGAAAGTCCGGCGAGATGCGTCGTTAACACCCTCGCTCAGCCGTTTTTTGGTCATTGAGTTTCCCCTATTTTGGTGGTTGTTATTTGAGTTGAACCGGAATCGCCTGCTGTTGGCGAATCTCATCGACAAGCTGCTGGTGACGCAGTTTGTAGGCCGGGAACTGCTTGCCCAGTTCGGCCATGGCGCGCTCGGCGTCGGCGTACTGGCCGGTGTTGAAATGAGCCAGGAACAGCGTCTCCAGGCACCATTCATCGAAGGGATCCAGCTTGAGCAACGCCTGAGTGTCGTCGATGAGGGCGTGCCACTGTTTGAGCTCCAGCAGTGAGCGGGCGCGAATGGCCATCAGGTCATAGCTGGTGGGATGCAGCTGCAGGTACTGACTCAGAGACTCGCAGGCCTGCTGATGCCGAGACTGGAAGTGAGCCACCAGTCCGTCAAGGCGCACAAATTCCGCCGAGGAGAAGTTGAAGGCCTGGGCCCGTTGCAGCCATTGGTCGGCGTCGTCGAATCGCTCCAGGGCGATGCAGGCACTGGTGGCGGTGATGTAAGTGGCGGCAATGCCGGGTTGCAGCTGGTGGGCTCGCTGGCAGCTGTCGATGGCCAGTTGAAACTCCGAGGACTGGTAGTGGCAGCCCGCCAGGTTCTGATGGGCGCCGGCATAGTCCGGTGCCAGCTCGAGGCAGCGATTGAATGCGGTCACCGCCTGCTCCATCTCGCCGCTCCACACCTCCAGGTAGCCAAGGTGGAAGTGGCACAGGTGGTTATCCGGCATCAGCCTCAACGCGTCTTGCAGGCATTGGCGGGCCGACTCACGCTCCCCCAGTTGAAACAGTGCTAAAGCACGCTTGAGCTGCACGTCCCCTGCCGACAGCTGGGATGCCGAATGGTTGACCAGAATCAGCGCCAGACGAGGTAATTTCACGCTCATCAACAGCTCAAACAGCTCATTGAGGGCGGGGAGGGCGAGCTCGCCGCTGGTCAGCAGTTCACTGACAACCAATGTGAAGGCTTCATGGGCGATCCAGTCGTCGCTGTGGTCGCGATTATTGATGTCGGTGAGCCGTTGCTGCGTTGACTGAAAGGTATCAATCAACCGGGCTTCGGTTTGCGGATAGCGTTCTTCAGCGTTATAGATTCGATGAATTTGCTGAAGCAGGGTGAACCACTTGGTTTCCAACACTTGGGCCTCGCCGTAATGGAATGGTTAATGGAGAGGATCTTTGTTGTTTTTTTGAATGGTCAAAAGGTGAAAACCGGACCCTGAATGATAAAAATCTGCCCTTAGAAGAAAACTGTGATCTTTCCCATTTATAGGGAGACTTAAAATACTCATAAAACAACGGTTGTTGATGGGTTTTTGCTTATTTTGGGAGGGCGGATGCAGATCGAAATGTGTGGTTTGTCCTAGTAAATTTCAGCGGTGAGGTGAAGCGCAATGGATTGAGCCAAGGAAAAGTAAAAGCCGGGACTTGATCACGAAAGTCCGCTCTGCAACTTCCGATAATTCATTATTCACACAGTGACGTATTGAGAGCGTGATGAATACAGATGATCTTGCCTTGTTTATTGCTGTCATTGAATATGGCAGCCAGAGTGAAGCGGCCAGAGTATTGGGGATTCCGGTATCAAAAGTCTGCCGCAGAATAGCTTTATTGGAAGAAAAGCTCGGCAGCCGTTTATTAGAGAGAACCACTCGAAGCCTGGCATTAACTGAGGCGGGTGAGGCGCTGCTCGAGCGGGCCAATGTCATTTTGGCGGAGATCGATACCCTGGAGTTGACGGTCGGCAGAATGCAGCAGGAGCCCGAGGGCGACGTGGTTATTGCGGCGCCAATCGATTTTGTGAACAAGTTAATGGTGCCGTCACTGCGGCAGTTTTATGACCAGTACCCCAAATTAAGGCTGAAATTCCTCTCCTATCAAAGCCGACAAAACCCCATGGACATTCAAGCCGACATTACCATCTTTATCAGTCAGTTCAGTCCGCCGGACTCGTCATTGGTGGGGCGAAAGCTGGCCTCATTTCAGCGTGGTTTTCTCGCCAGCCCGGAGTTTATTGCCGCTCATCCGCACCTGACTCATCCGCGGCAACTGGTGGATTATCCTTGCCTGATGTCACCCAAGGGCGTAAAGCCGGGCAACCTGTGGATGTGGAACGATGGCAGCAATGACCATTGCATCGAAGTGGATGGACCCATCGAGTCGGAGAATAATGGCTTGTGCATCTCGGCGGCGGTGGCGGGCATGGGGGTGGTCTGGGCGCCGTTGGTGATGTGCATGGAGGAGATTCACAGTGGTCGGTTGCAGTTGCTGTTTGCTGGCCGTTATTGTTGCGAGGTCAACACCTGGGGCTTGTACTCCTACCGCCGCTTTTTGTCTCACAAGGTGAGTCTGGCTCTTGATTTCGTTCAACGGGAGTATCAGCGGTTGCAGCAACAAGTTGAGCAGATGGCGCCAGAGGGGCTGGATATCGAGGCTCAGGGGAAGCGCACTTCCCCTGAGTCCTGAATCAGAATGATTTGGTCAGGGTAAACACCACCGAGCTGCCTTCGCTGGTGTTCTTTGCCCCGAACTCGGTGGCGTAACGCAGGTTGCCCTGCAGATGCCAGGGCAGGTACATCAGGTTCAGCTCGGCGCCGACACTGTAGCTCTCCTTGTGATGGTCAGCCACCACGCCGGGTGCGTCTTTGCTGTCATCGCTGATCTGCCAACTGGCGCCGTAGCTGATGCCGGGGCGAGCCAGCCAGCGGTCATTGAGGGCAAATTGCTTGCCGATGCCCCCCTCAACCGCAAACTCGGCGCCGGGGCGAATGTTGGTGTCATCCTGCTTGCCGTTGTAGATGGTGCGGGTCAGGATGCTGGCGCTCCAGGAGCGGTTGTCGCCCATGTAGTAGGTGCCGCCCAGGGTCAGCATGCCGCTCCAGAATCCCATGCCGGCAGAGGCGGCGTCGTGAGCGTCGTAGTCGCCAGTCGGGGCGATCGCCGCCAGACCTAGGCAGGCGTCGAACTCCTCGCCGTACCAGAACAGCGCCAGCGGTTCCAGAACCACGTCGCCGAGGCTGAAGCTGGTGTTGTCGTGGATTCCCAAGGCATCGGAACTGAATTTCTCATGCACCATTGGCACGATCACATTGTAGGCCCAGTTGGCGCCGAATAACTTTTTGTCGGTGACATGCACCAGCCGGTGCAGCTGCACGTAAGCGTCAATGTCGACGTCCAGCCCGGTGTCATCGCCGTTGTTGTCGGTGAGTTTATCGGCACTGTACCAGGTGTTGTACATACGGTAATGGACACCGGGAGGCGGCGGGGTGCCGGCCATGACCCCTTCACCACCAATGGGATAGTGAGAACCGGAAGTGGCGGCAAAGGCTGAGCTGGCCATGATGGCAGTCAGAGCGAAAGAAAGGGGAAGCGTTTTCATCATTGGTTCCTCGATACTGATATAAATGAATTAGGTCGAGTTATTTTTTAATTTATTTTGTTGCTGATGCCGAGTTTTGAATTAACTCATAAACTTAATTCGGCTTTGAATATGTTTGGCTTACTGTTTTGGTGAGCGTTTCTATTCGGTGCTCATTCTATTGGTCAGCATTAATGCTTTATGTGAGTTTGATCTTTATCTGCGGTGATTCTTTTTTGCTTAATTTGCAAAGGTGTTTTTCAAGCGAACTTTTAAATAGGGTTAGATATTGGGTGTAGAGTGTTTGCCAACGTATTTACATGTTGTTTATTCAATACAGGGGTAACCATGAGTGATAAACCGGAAGTCGGTGTCGATGAGAGTCGTCGCCAGGTTCTGAAACTGGGCGCCGGCGCCGTTGCCGGAGTGGGCGCAGTGGCCGGTGCCGGGGCCTGGCTGAAGCACAAGATGGAGGGGGTGGAGCTGGATGGCTATCCCCGTCCGCTGGCTGCTGACTTCAAGCCGTTTGACCAGCGCAATGTGCTGCTGACCTACGCCTGCAGCAAGGCGCTGGTGGAAGCGCATCCGGAGCGCAACCTCAATTTCAGCCAGGACAGTGGCGGCCCCACCCGCAATGGTGAGACCCCGTTTAACTTCCAGCAGGGGATGTTCCGTTTTGCCACCGCCCACCAGCGGGCGGATAACAGCAAGCCGGGCTACACCCAGCTGGACTTCGCCCTGGAGCAGGCGTGCTGGCATGGCCAGGATGTCATGGCGCCGTTGCAGTCTGCCGGCATTCCCAATAGCGGTGTGTTGGGCTGGGATCAGTCCGGGGTGGATGAGCATCGCTATCCCTTCAAGGGATCGGTCGAGAAGATCAGTGCCATTAAGACTGCCGCCAAGACCTTTGGGGCGGTGCGGGTAGGGATCTGTAAGCGCGACAAGCGCTGGGATTACGATCCCATCTACGACGTGCGCTCGGAGCAGGCGCTCACCTGGGAGGAGGATTTTCCGTTCGAGCCCAAGAGCGTGATCGTGATGCTGGTAGAGATGGACTACGAGGCGATGGCTACCGCACCGGCAATCCCCGCCTCCTCCACCGCTGGTATGGGCTACAGCAACAGTTGCCTGATCGCCGGCTCCATGGCCCACTTCCTGCGCAAGTTGGGTTATCAAGCGGTGGGCTCCGGCAACGACCTGGGCAACTCGGTGGCCTACGCCATCTCAGCCGGTCTCGGTGAAGGCGCTCGCAATGGCGCCCTGGTGGCGCCCAACCTGGGTCCTCGGGTGCGCATCTGCAAGGTGTATACCGATCTGGACCTGGATGAGGTGGCCTACGACAAGCCCCGTGACTTCGGCATCATCTCGTTCTGTGAGCACTGCAAGCGTTGCGGTGACGCCTGTCCCTCCGGTGCCATCTGCATGGATGACAAACCCACCATGGCGCCCGCCTACGACGGCTCCGATAACCCAGAGTACTGCTGGGAAAACCACAAGGGCGTGCTGAAGTTCTACAGCGACTCCAAGAAGTGCTTCAAGTTCTGGGCCGAGAATGGCGGTGACTGTGGCATCTGTATCGCCGCCTGTCCCTGGAATAAGCCGGACTTCTGGCATCACCGCCTGATCGATGCCTCCAACACCTTCACCGGTGGCATGGTGCACAGCATGATGACCCAGGCGGACATCCTGTTCGGTTATGGCAACGTCAACGATGAAAAGGCGATTGAGAAGTTCTGGGTCAGCGGATTCAGTGGCGACTTTAGTTAAGGGGAACAAGCGATGATGGGATTGATGTGGTACTTGATGGGAATGGGCACCACGGCGGCGCTGTGGGGCTACCTGAGGCTGCGGTGCACCTTTGCCCTGGACTGGAAAGCCAACCTGGGTCTTTGGCTGGCTTTTGTGCTGCTGTGGGTGTGTGTGGGCTGGTCCTGGGGGTCCTTTGCCGAAGGGGAGCCCCAGTCTGGCGCCATGGGCTTGTTGTGCTTTGGCTTGTCCTCACTGATGGTCACGGTATTAACCGTGCGCCATTGGGTCCTGCCGGCGAGAAAGTGAGCCTGTGCGGTCTCCATGCCGGCCATGGGGGCCGTTTTCATAAGAGAAGACGATGAAGCAATCGAACAACCGCGGCAGCAACGCGTCGCGGGCGGATACCAATAGGCTGCCATGGTTACAGCGCCTGTGTTGGCTGTCTCTGCTGGCCGCCTTGGTGGTGGGGTTGGTGTGGCGCCAGCCGGATCACCGTTTGCCGTTGCAAGGGGTATTTCCTGGTGCCGAGATTCAGCGACTGGCGGAGGCCTCTGGCGAGCAGTATCGAGTAACGTTAGGGAACCAGGTGATGACGGTGAGCCTGGGGCAGGGGCAGGGCTACGGCGGGCCTCTGGTGAGTGCGGTGATTCTGGATGAGCGGGGGCGGGTACAGGATACTCGACTGGTGTCGCATAAAGAGACGCCGGGATACCTGTTTCGTTTTGCCGACGGTAAGTTTTTGCGCCAGTTTCGCGGCCACATGGCCAACAGTGATTTTTTGCTGGGGCAGGGGGTGGATGCGCTCAGCGGTGCGACCCTGACTTCCCGGGGGCTGACGTCGAGCATTCGACAGGGAGCCCATCAGGCCGCAGCCGGGCTGGGGTTGACGCGATCCTGGGCCGAGCCTGAATTGCACTTTGGCCTGAAGGAGTTACTGGCGGTGTTGTTGTTTGTGGCGGCGGCCCTGAGCCGTCGGGTCCCTCGAGCTTATCAGGGGCGCTACAACCGGGTGCTGTCGGCGGCATCGGTGGTGCTGATTGGCTACTGGTTGAACTCGGCACTGTCCATCGGCCTGATCGGCTCGATGCTGCTGGGCTACTTCCCATCTCCGGCTCAGCAGCCGCTGTGGTACATCATGTTGGCGGGTACCTTAGGCGCGATCCTGTTGCTGGGACGAAATCTGTATTGCAGCCAGTTGTGCCCGTTTCACCAGATTCAGAAGTGGCTACAGCGCATCAGTGGCTTGAACCTGGCGCTGCATCCGGCATTGAAGCGTCGGGCCAAATGGCTGGCCAACGGCTTGCTGTGGTTGTCACTGATGCTGATTTTCTTGTCGCGGACCCCGGCCATGGGCGCCTACGAGCCGTTTTCGATGCTGTTTTCTCTCGATGGCCTGGGCGTTCAGTGGTATCTGCTGCCCTTGAGTCTGCTGGGGGCCTTTGTGGTCAGCGATTTCTGGTGCCGGCTGTTTTGCCCGCTGGGGCGGTTCTTGACCCTGATGCTGGAGCTTCGGGCCAGGGGGCGCCGTTTTCTGTCCGGGGCTCGGATCATTGGGAGGCGCTCATGAGTGGGCAGCGCAACAAAGCCGGGCGTCGCAGTCGCGAGGCGACCACCCGCGAGGCTCTGTGTACCACCCTAGTCATCCTCCTGACGCTTGTGGTTATCCTGTTGTTTTTTCTTCAGCAGTGGCGGGATAGTGGCGTGTTCTAACCCGGCTTAACTCTTGCTTTATTTTGGAATTACTCCTGTTAAACTGCCGCCACTGATGGTTGATTCACTGAGAATTCGATGAAACGATTTTTGTTGCTGCTGCCGGTGTTGTTGGTAACCGCTTGTGCCCAGAGGCTGGTTCAGCATGATGCCCTGTTTAGCTCTTTTGAGGATTTTCGTCCCGGCCCGCAAGGGGGCGTGGATCTGGTGTGGGCGGCACCGACCATCACCTCAGTGGCCGAATTGCAACAGCGGTTGAATGGCTACGATAAGCTGGCTCTGGAGCAGGTGTGGGTGGTGGTGGACGAGGACACCGGCATCACCACCGAGCAAGTGGATGAGCTGACCGGTTACATCACCGAGGCGATCGTGGCAAAGCTCGATGGCCGTTTCACGCTGGTGGACGAGGTGGATGATTCGACCCTGAGGATGAGCATTGCCCTGACCAACATCGAGACGCCGAATCCAATTTTGGCGGTGACCAGTACTGTGTTACCTGTGGGACTGGGGATCTCCACCCTGTCCAAAGTGGTCACCGGTGAATACACCAACGTCGGGGGCGGCACCATTGAACTGCTGGTCAGAGACGGCAAAACCGGCCAACCGCTGATCGCGGCCATCGATCGCCGTCAGGGGGGCAAGGGGCTGGGGGCGATCATCGACTCCACCGATGATGTCAAAGACGCCATCGATTGGTGGGTGGAGCGACTGGGGCAGTCTTTTAACAATTGAGCGTTAAATCGCCAACCCATAAGTCCAGGTGATAACATCCTTTTAATATCTTTATGGATGATTATACTGGCTGTGTTCTACATGGGTTGGCATATGCGCATCCATAAGCGCAGTTGGCCCGGTTATTCATGCAGATTCTGTGGGTCTCAGAATGAAAGAAGTCGCATTTCGCTGGGTGGACAAATGGCTGATCCACCTCAGTTTGAGAGAAAAATTCTACCTCATTTTCCTGTTGCCTTTAGTGGCTTTCCTGTTCTTTTCCTCGGTGCTGATACGGCAGGCGGACCATCGTGCCGACCAAGCTCTGGCTCAGCAACAGCAACTGGTGCAGGGGCTGTTAGCCGCTGCCGACCTGAATCGGACCGAGATGGCCGAACGGTTACAGGGCAGCGGTCTGACTCTGGAGCCAGACCGCTCCGCCAAGGGATACCGGGTGGTGGCCAGTCCACAGCCCGGCCTGTTGTTACAGCTGGCGGCCTGGCAATGGACGCTGTTGGCACTGCTGGTGGTGGTGGCGGCAATGGTGGCGTATTACGTTATGACCTTTATTGGCGGGGCGATGTTCAGTACCTATCGGGCCCTGCAGAACCTGGCCGATGGCGATCTGCAGCAACGACTGAACTACATTCCGGTCCGGGATGAGTTCAGCCTGCTGGCGGTGACCATCGATCGGGTTACCGAGCGTGAGCAACAGTTGGTGTTGGAGATGCGCAACGCCTCATCGCTGCTGTCCAGCATTGGTGAGGAGCTGGCCAGCATGAGCCAGCAGTCTGAGTTGCTGGCGGCGGACCAACAATCGCAGATCGACGGCCTGGCTGGCGCCAGCGTGCAGATGGAGGCCTCCATTCGGGAGGTGGCGGCGCATGCCGAAGACTCTTCGGCACAAACTCAAGATGCGGCCGACGCATCCAATGAAGGGCAGCGCAAGGTGAATGACACCCGAGGTGCCATCGGTACCCTGGCACAGGAGATTGAGCAGGCGCGTCAGGCGGTGGCGGAGCTGGATGCCAGCAGTGTCGAGATTGGCAAGGTGCTGACCACCATCAACGCCATCTCCGAGCAAACCAACCTGCTGGCGCTGAATGCGGCCATTGAAGCGGCCCGGGCCGGTGAGCAGGGGCGCGGGTTTGCGGTGGTTGCCGATGAGGTGCGAACCCTGGCCAGCCGGACTCAGCAGGCCACGGTGGAGATTCAGGGGATGGTCGAGGGGCTGCAAGGACACAGCTTGGGGTTGAAGCGGGTCACCGACAGCACGGTGGACAACGCCCATCAGAGCCAGACCCTGATGAGCGGCGTCCACGATGAGATTGAGCGGGTCAGTGCCCTGAACCTGTCGATTTCCGATCGCAGCGCCGAAATTGCCGCCGCGGCGACCCAGCAGGGCAGTGTGGCGGCGGAGATCGCCTCCAGCCTGGAGCGAGTGCGCAGCCAGTCCCATGACGTGGTGGGGATGATTCGCGATTCCGCCGGCAATGTGGATCGCATCAGCCAGCAGGCACAGGTCATCGAGCGGCTGGTGAAAGATCTCAGGGCGTAACGCACCTGGGAGTGATGAAACCGGCCGTTGGCCGGTTTTTTTGTGTCTGTTCGTCGGAGTTTGGCTTAAGTGACTGTTATGTTTGAATCGAGTTTTTGATACTCTGATATCAAATTTTTACAATGCTAAGGATGGGCAATGGGCTTAACTCTGGCGATGATGGCGGCTGCGCCGCTGGCGACGCAACAGCAGCAGTGCCTGCTGCAGGCGCTTGAAACGGCGACGGCACACACCACCGTGGCTGAGCTGCGCGCCCAGTGCGCTGAGCCGATCGAGACCGATACCCTGGCGGCACAGCGTCGCGACACTGACGTCAGCGAGCCCCAGGAGTCGGCGCTGGAACAGCGCATCGAGGATGAGGAAAAGGTGGCTGGATCCGATTTCAGCCTCACAGCGCACCGACACAATTACATCCTGCCTTTTACCTATAACGACACACCGAATCAGGCGCCGTTTGACCCTGAAGAGTTGCCGTTGCAGCGTTCGGAGATCAAATTTCAGTTCAGTTTCAAGTTGCCGCTGACGGTACCACTGTTCTCTGACTCCGGTCGGCTGTTTTTTGCCTACACCAACCAAAGTTGGTGGCAGGCATACAACACCGACCACTCGGCGCCGTTTCGGGAGACCAACCACGAGCCAGAGCTGTTCTGGGCACAAAAAGTGGATTGGCAGCTGGGAGACTGGCGGTTGCCGGTCGTGGGCTTTGGCATCAACCATCAGTCCAATGGTCAAAACGGCGACAAGAGTCGCAGTTGGAATCGTCTGGTGGGGACGGCGGTGTTCGAACGCGGCGATTGGACCGTGGCGGCCACGGGATGGTATCGCTTGCCAGAGGACGAAAAGACCTCTCCCGAGGATAGCCGCGGCGATGATAACCCGGACATCACCGACTACCTGGGCTATGGCGAGTTAGGGGTGCTGTACAAGTATCAAGAGCACACCTTCATGGGCCAGTTCCGAAATAACCTGGATGTGAAAGACAACCGTGGCTCGGCGGAGCTGGGGTGGACCTTTCCGTTGGGGAACAAGGTCCGTGGCTATGTGCAGTACTTCTATGGCTATGGAGAAAGTTTGATCGACTACAACGTTAAGACCAACCGCATCGGTGTTGGTTTGGAGATGACCCCGATCCTCTAGGTTGCTGCCACCGGGAGCGCCAGCTCCCGGTGGTTTGAGTGACGATTGGGGTCAGGGTGAAGTCAGTCCTGAATATCAGGGGTAAGCTTCGCGGAAGCATTCGCAGAGGTCGATTGCCTCTGGTACCAATTGACATGGCGGGTGATCACCATCACCAGGCTCAATATCGCAAAACACAGCAGGCTGCCCATTAACAGCGCGTAACTCTCCGCCTGAAGCAGGCCAAACAGCATGGCGTACAGCGCCAACAGACAGGCCGAGAACACCCCTCCCTGACGCCGTCCCGGCAGCATTCCGCTAACGTACACCCCCAGCAAGGTTGTGGAAGCCAGTGCCGAGATCAGGTACGCGGGGTTGAAGCCAATGTGTTCGCTGAGTGAAATCAGCAGCAGATAGAACAGCGCCAGCGCCAGACCGACGAAGCCATATTGGATCGGGTGAATCGGCCGCGCTTGAAACAGCTCCAACAGAAAGAAACTGGCGAATATTAGGGTGATCACCAGCAGTGAGTAGTTTACCGTCCGGTGGGACTTCAGATAGTGATCCACCGGGTCGATCAGGCTGACACCCATCTGCCTGGCATTCAGCTGACCGCAGTTGGACGAGCTCTGCAGGCACAGGGTGAACAGCTGGCGAATGTTGGTGGAGAAGTTGTTGGTTACCCAGTGGGCGCGAAAACCGGAGTGGTCGATGTCAGAGCTCACCGGCAGGTAGTCACCGATAAAGCTGGGGTGTGGCCAGGGTGAGGACAGTGTGACCTCGGTGGCATTTCCCACCGGCATTACCTCCAGTTGCCCCATTCCCTGCAGTTGCAGCGCCAACTCGAACGCGAGCGGTGTCTGTTGCTGCAGCAGCGACAGCGGCAAGGGGGCATGAAACCCTTGTGGCCATTGGCGCAACTCGGTGCCGGGTTCCACGTCATAGGCTTGGCCGTCGAGGGTCAGGGTGTCGATGGCGCCGATGCCGCGGCTGTCGCTGACTGCCACCACCAAAGCCAGCGACTCGATGCTGTCCTTGGGCAGATCGCTAAGCGTGGAGAGGTTCAGGCTTCCCTGTACCTGGCTGTCGGCCCGATACAGGCGGGCAGTGTAGATGCCGCGGTATTTCTCGAAACTATTGAGATTGGCCTGGAACTGATAGCGTTCCGGTAACACGATGGCCTGCCGACTGACCTGGTGGGATTGGCCTTCGAGGGTGACGGTTTCCTGATAGCGGGCGACGAGCAGCGGGCCGATGAACTGCTGGGGGCCACTGCTGCTGCGGGCGATCTCCTGCTTGACCTCCTGCTGCCGCAGGTTGCGCTCAGCAATCAGGCTGTCGATCATCATCAGTGGTATCTGCAGCATCAGGAACAGCAGTATCACCACGCCAAATTTAATGGCCATCTCATTGCGTATTATGGGTTTCATATTCACTCTCCTGGTGGGGTACAGGCAGAGTAAAACCCTTGTGTGGAGCGCGTATGGAGCCTGTGTGGAGAGTTTATGGAGACGGTAGCCGCAGGGTCGCCAGAACGCCATCCTGATGATTCTTCAGCTGCAACTCTCCGCCATGGAGAGTGGCAACCTGTTCCACAAAGTGAAGCCCAAGTCCGCTGCTCTTGGCGCCATCAGGGCGTGCCAGGGAGAAGAACCGCTCTCGGACTCGAGGCAGAGCGTAGTCGGGAATGGCCGGCCCCTGATTGAACAGGGACAGCGCAATGCTGCCATGGTCGCACTGGGCCTGCCAGCTGAGGCTGGCGCCCGAAGGGGCAAAGTCGAGGGCGTTGTCCATCAAATTAAACAGGGCCTGGCGCAGCAAGAACCGGTTTGCCTGAATCTGCAGCGAGCCGGGCAGCGACGCTTGGCACTGGAGCTGTTTCAGGGTCAGCCTTGGGGCGGCGGAGGCAATCACCTCCTCCACCAGTGACGCCAGCATTACCGGCTCAACCTGTTCCAACTGAGGCAGCTTTTCCAGTCGAGCCAGTTGCAGCAATTGATCGATCAGCGACTGCATCCTGCGGGCTTCACGTTCAATATTGCCGGCGAAGCGGTTTTGCTTGTCCGCTGGCAGCGGTGCCTGCAAGATCTCGCTGGCCCCACGGATGGCGGACAGCGGGCTTTTCAGTTCATGGGTCAGGGTCTGAACATAGTCCTCTACGTACTGCTTGCCGTCCAGCTGGTTGCGCATCTGCTCCAGGGCATCGCTCAGTGCTCCGTATTCGTAGAAGATGCGAAAACGGGGTTTGGTCACCGGCTTTCCCTGTCCCATATGATTGGCGTAATGGATCAATCGGCTCAGGGCGGTGTTGATACGCCAGGCGACCAGGGCGCCGGCCAGCAGAACCAGCAGGGTCATCATCAGCATCCAAAACGCCACTTTTTGTTTCGACAGGTCGATAAACGGCTGAACAGAGCGGTTGGCCTTGGCGACGGTGACACTGCCGATGATGGCGCCGTTATCCATGATGGGAGCGGCGACGTGCATCACCGTGGACAGCGGGTCATCGGGATCCAGCGCGGTACTGCGGGCGCCGTATTGGCCCCGTAGGGTCAGGTAGACGTCGTTCCAGCGGGAAAAGTCCTGGCCAATGTCCTGTTGCCAGGAGTCGGCTACCACTATGCCATTGCGGTCGGTGATGTAGATGCGGTGGTTGATGGTCTTGTGGCCAAACTCCCACAGTCGTCCCTGTGGCTGTCGTTGGCCATAGGTGCTCAGCAGCTCGGCAAACCGGCTCTGGTTGAGGTTACCGGCGGCCATCGGTTGCTGTGCCAGCACGGCCAGCAGGTTGGCCACGTCCACCAGGGTCTCTTCGGTGGCCTGACGTACGGCCGGTTTGACCTCCTGAATCACGGTTTTGCTGACAAAGTAGGCGGTCATTGCCACCAGGACAAAAAACAGCAGAAACAGGCGCAGTCCAAGAGGAATACGGGGCCAGCGGCTCATGGTGCCGCCCTCTGGTAGTAGTAGCCGAACCCGCGCTTGGTGTGCAGCCGGGCGTCGTGCCCAGCGGGTTTCAGTTTTTGTCGAATCGCTTTGATGTGGGAGTCGATGTTGCGCTCGTACACCGCATCGGCAGCCATGTCGGCGGCGATCATCAACTGCTCGCGGCTCAACACTCTGGGGCCAGCCTCGATCAGCTTGCTGAGTATCTTGAACTCCACCGCTGTCAGGCCCAGAGGCTGGCCATTGCAGTTGAAATCGAAATTGTGGCTGATCAGTTCGCCGTCGGTGGTTGTGGTGCTGTGTGCCTCGGCGGCGCGGGGGCGAATGCGCAATTTGATTCGGGCCAGCACCTCTCTGGGACTGAAGGGCTTGGTGACGTAGTCGTCGGCACCGATCTCCAGCCCCACCACACGGTCGATGACGTCGTCGCGGGCGGTGAGGAAGATGATCGGAATGTCGGAAAAGCCACGGATGGTTTTACACAACTCGAAGCCGCTGACGTCCGGCAGACCGACATCCAGAACCACAAGGTCGGCGTGCTGCTGACGCAGGTAGGTCAGCCCTTCACCGCCGCTGGCAACCCAATGGCTGTCGTAGCCGTCCATCTCCAGGACGTGGATTAGGGTATCGGCAATGGCGGGCTCGTCTTCGATAATCAGGATATTCAATGTGTTACTCAATCTGGCGACGTTGCTGACAGTATACCCGCTTCTGCCTGGGTCTGCTTGTGGTGGCCGAATCGGTGTTGCTGGAGTCAGAGAAAAACGTTACCACTTTGTTGTGGCTGGTTATAATGAAATCAACGCTGAATTTCAGGGAGTTAAGGTGATGGCAGGGACCGGATGTCGATGGCTGGCCGTGGCGATGATAGGGGTGTTGTGGAGTGGCTTGGTGTTGGCCGAGTCCGAGGAGTTGTACCGGCCGCAGGTCACCAACAGCAGTTGGGAGCAGAAGGCGGTGTCACCGTCGGCGTACGACGATCCCTATCGGGTGTCGCTGTTTGATGCTCCCCATGGGGAAGACCAGGCGCGGCTGTGGTCACAAACCAAGTCCCTGGCCTGGTATGGCGTTGGGGTGGCGGGGGTGATTGCGCTGCTGCCGGAGGATATCTCCAACTGGGACAAAGACAACGCCAAGCCGTTCAGCAAGTGGTGGGATAACGTCTCTCAGGGACCGGTGTGGGATCGGGATAACTGGCAGATCAACTACGTGGGCCATACCTATTTTGGTGGTGTCTATTACCAGGTGGCCCGCAAGTCCGGTTACCGGCAGTGGGACGCTTTTATGTACTCCTTCCTGATGTCGACCTTCTATTGGGAATATGGGTTGGAGGCGTTTGCCGAGGTGCCCTCCATTCAGGATATCGTCGTTACACCGGTGTTGGGCTGGGTGTATGGGGAATGGGCGTTTCAGACCGAGCAGGCGATCTGGGCCCAGGGGGGTAAAGTGTGGGGGTCTCAGACTCTGGGGGACACCGCGCTGTTCTTCCTTGACCCGGTGGATGCGCTGGGGCGGGGCATCAATAGCCTGTTTGAGCGGCAGGTGATCAAGGCGGGTACCGGTTACATGACCGTCAGCGAGGTGCCCATGGGCAACAGCCGCAGCGATACTCAGGTGCAACTGGGGCTCAGGTACCGCTTTGGTGGCAGCAGTGGCGAGGCCGGAGAGCTTTCCTCTTCCCGAGGCTCCGCCAGTCATCACGCCGAGGACCCGGTGGATTTTGGCATTGTCGGGTTGGGGGTTGGGATGGCGCAGCTGAACCCGGATGACTTCTGGGCCGTCGAGAGTGGCAGCGTACCGGTGGTGAGCCTGGGACTGTATTTCTCGCCGCGCTGGTCGACCCGTTTGAGCTACGCCAGGACCGATCTCAATGAAAAGATTACCGGCAAGGAGCTCACCTATGAAAACTACAGCGCCGATGTGCAGTACTACTTTAATGGCGACAGTCGCCTGCGGCCGTTTGTGACGGCGGGGATTGGGGAAACTCTGCGGGATCAGGACCGGGATAAGAAGACGTTTCAGGTCAACGGTGGTCTTGGACTGCATTGGCAGCTGCACCCGAACTGGGCGTTACAGGCAGACTGGCGCCACTTCCACAGTACCCGTTTTTCTACCACTGACGACCTGTTGGCAACTCAGCTGATCTACCGCTTTGGCCGCGGTGAGCGCCTCTGAGCCCGCCCTGAAACGACGCCGCCCGGCACAGGCCGGGCGGAGAGTCAGCAACGCTAAAAGGGGTTAGCGCTTCATGTTCAGGTAGGCATAGCCGGTGGCGAAGGCGTTTTCCTGAAACTGCTTCAGGCCCACCTCTTTCATGCCGATGTCCACCGGCTGACGCTTGAGGCTCTCTTTGATGGCGGTGCCGGAGACCACTTCCACATCGATGCCTTCCGCCAGTTGCATGGCCGCTTCCATCTTAAAGCCGATGGCACTGCCGGCAAATTTGCCTTTCATTGGTCGCTCGCGAATGACCACTTTATCGACCTTGTAGTCGCTGACCAGCTTGGCGAACTCCGCCTGAAACGCTTTCAGCGGCTTGACCGCAGTGCCGTCATTCAAGGTCAGCTTTCGGGCGCGGCATTCGGCCACATTAAACAGACCCCGATCCAAGCCAAGGATGCAGACAATGGCTTCGTTACTTTTTAATTCAACCGCACAAATTTTCATTTTTTCACCTAATTCAGGTCTGCCTGGTGGCCAGATCGCCGGCTAGTATAGTGGAATCCGGCTGCGGGCGGGAGGGACGATGGCGGTTTTGCTGCTCTTTTGGCTGAGAAATGTCCAGCGGACCGGGTCTGGCAAACAAATAGCCTTGCATGCGGGTGACGCCTCGGGCCAACAGGTACTGGCGCTGGGCTTCGGTTTCCACCCCTTCGGCAATGAGGGTGATGTCGAGCCGGTGTGCCAGTTGCAGAATCGAGTCCAGCACCGGCTGAGTGTCGCTCTGATGCTGAACCATCTGCACGAAACTTTTATCCACCTTAAGGAAGTCTGGCTGAAATACCTTCAGACTGGCTAGGCCGTTATGGCCGGTACCAAAGTCGTCAATGGCCACCTTAAAGCCCCGCTGCCGAATGTCGTACAGGGTTCTCTGAAAATGGGCGGATTGAAAGTCCAGCACTTCACGTTCGGTGATCTCCACCACCAGTTGCCTGGGCTCGATGCCGATCTGTCGACTCAGGTGCTCCAGAAAATCCCCCAGGTTGCGGTTCTCGCTCAGCAATTGCTGGCCGGCCAGGTTGATGCTCAGGTAGCCGTGCTGTTCGGGCTGATATTGGCATTGAGGGGCCAATTCATACAACAACCTGTCCAACTGATGGTGGAATTCCAGCAGTGGAATGAATTCATCGGGGGGGATGGTGCCGAGCTGAGGATGTTGCCATCGGGCCAGCAGTTCGTGCCCCAGTACCCGCTTGTCGCGGCCATCGACGATGGGCTGAAACACCGGGTAGATTTCACGATTGCTGAAGGTGTCCAGCAAGTCTTCCGGGTGCAGGCCATGGTAGCTGCGCCAATACAGCAGCAACAGTGTGGTGGTCAGGGCGACAAACAGCGATACCGGTACGCCAATCGCCAGGTTCTGTTTCATGGCCATCAACAGGTGTTCGGGGTGCAGGTAGAGGCTGATCTCCAGGTCGCCGCGGCCATCCCGGTATTCTTGTGACAACCAGGTGCGGACGCTGCTGCCCAGAGTGATGATGGTTTCCTGTTTGTAGTTGAGGGTGATCAGCGAGTGGCTCAAAAACTGCTCTTCCGGAAACAGCAGTTTCATCAGACGGCGGCTCTTGCTGATGCCGAACAGGTAGCGGTTGCCTTCGAGCCGAATGGCCATCAGCTGATAGGACTGCAGGTGATGACTGTCGTTCTTCATCCAGATGGGGCCAGCCCCGGAGGCCACCACATCAAAGGCGGTAGAGGGGGCGATGATCAGGTCCTGATCGCGGCAAAACCCCTGTTCGTCGCTCATGGTGGCCAGATAGTCAAAGTAGTGGGAGCGTTTGGCTGCCCGCTTCAGTTCCCGTTCGGAGTTGGCATTACAGATGCCCCAGGGCACCGTTTGAGCCAATTGGCTGAGTTCATTGTGACTGTGATTGTAATAGGCTTCAAACAGGGACAGGCCCAGAGACAGGCGGGAGTTGATGGTGTTGGAGTGGTTCATCAGGCCCAGGGCAATGCTGAAGATCAAGCCCACGGCCAGAGTGATCGAGAAGTAGCGCCATCCCAATCGAATCAAGCGTCCAAGTTGCCACCTCAGTTTGCTCATCTCAGGTTCATCGTCCTTTGGGAACCTCCACTGTGAGGCTCAACTTATCATATTTGTTGTCGAAAAAAATCCACTCGCGTTGATGTTGTGAAAAAAATGTAACCGCCAATTTGAATGTCCATATGCTTGAATTGACAGACTTTCCGTCTCGCCTATTTGGCTTTGTTACTCGGCACGGCCCGTCCTGATTGCTTTTCAAGTCCATCGCAGTGGCAGGACATTTCTGGCTGCGCTGCCAAGACGACAACCCCAAACTCGTTTTAGCCATAAAGCTGGCCGCCCAGACGGCTGTGATCCCGGCCACAGAACCTCATTTCTGCGCACTCGCTCACGAATGAGGTTCGGGCTTAGTTCTCATATTAATCAAATGTTAAAAAAATAACCTTTCTCTTTTTGGCCAGAAATTCGACCTGTCCCCTATCTCTTAAGGAATACCCCCTAAGGGGTATGGTTACTCCAGGGTCAAAAAAACACCATCACTATTAACTTGTTGGAACCGAGTTGGTGAACACCTTGACAGAATCTATTCACATAAGCGGCCTGGTGGTCCACTGCCATAAAGAGGCACAGCCTGAGGTCGTACCGGCCCTGGCGCAGATCTCTGGCTGTGAACTGCACTCTCAGACAGAGGACGGCAAGCTGGTCGTCACTCTGGAAAGCGACAGCCAGCAAAGCACCAATGCAGCAATTGAAGCGATAGGCGCCATAGACGGAGTGATTAACACCGGCTTGGCCTATCACCGTGTAGAACAACTCTAATAATTATCAAGAGGATGATATGAGCTTGAACAGACGCGAGTTTATTAAAGCCAATGCGGCGGTGGCAGCCGCTACCGCTGCCGGCGCCATCTTGCCGGTCACCACGGTGAATGCGGCCGAAGGCAAGGATGACCTGGAGTGGGGCAAGGCGCCCTGCCGCTTCTGCGGTGTGGGCTGCTCCATTATGGTGGGTACCCGCGATAACAAGGTCATGGCGACCCGAGGCAACCCGGACAGCCCGGTCAACAAAGGCATGGCCTGTGCGAAAGGCTATTACCTGTCCAAGATCATGTACGGCAAGGATCGTCTGACTACGCCACTGCTGCGGATGAAAAATGGCCAATACGCCAAAGACGGCGAACTGACTCCGGTAAGCTGGGATCGCGCCTACGAAACCATGGCGAACAAATGGAAAGCGGCCCTGAAGAAAAAGGGCCCCAGCTCCATCGGTATGTTTGGTTCCGGTCAATGGACCGTATGGGAAGGCTATGCCGCCGTTAAGATGATGAAGGCAGGCTTCCGCTCCAACAACATCGACCCGAACGCCCGTCACTGTATGGCGTCGGCGGTGGTCGGCTTCCTGCGTGCCTTTGGCATCGATGAGCCCATGGGCTGTTACGATGACATCGAGCATGCCGATGATTTCGTGCTGTGGGGCTCGAATGCCGCCGAAGCGCACCCGGTGCTGTGGAACCGCGTCACCGAGCGTCGCCTGGGTCATCCTGGCGCGCAGATTCACGCCATCTCCACTTATAAGAACCGCTGTTTTGACATCGCCGATACCGGCCTGATCTTCAAGCCTCAGACCGACTTGATTCTGCTGAACTACATTGCCAACTACATCATCGAAAACGATGCGGTAAACAAAGAGTTCGTCAACAAGCACACCAAGTTTGCCATGGCGACCACCGACATCGGTTACGGCCTGCGTCCGGATCACCCTCGTGAAAAGGCGGCCAAGAATCAGAAGTCGGCTAAGAAGATGACGCCGATGAGCTTTGAGGAATACGCCAAGTTCCTCAGCACCTACACCCTGGATTACACCGTTGAAAAGACCGGTGTCGACGCCGATGCGCTGGTGAAAATCGCCAAGGCCTACGCCGATCCTAAGCGTAAGGTGATGAGCATGTGGTGCATGGGCGCCAACCAGCACGTGCGTGGTGTTTGGGTCAACAACTCCATCTACAACATTCACCTGCTGACCGGCAAGATCTCCGAGCCCGGTAACAGCCCGTTCTCCCTGACCGGTCAGCCGTCTGCCTGTGGTACCGCCCGTGAAGTCGGCACCTTCGCCCACCGTCTGCCTGCCGACATGGTGGTAATGAAGAAGCCCCATCGCGACATTACCGAGAAGCGTTGGCAGTTGCCGGAAGGCACCATTCCGCCAAAGCCGGGTTACCACGCGGTGCTGCAGAGCCGCATGCTCAAAGATGGCAAGTTGAACTGCTACTGGACCCAGGTCACCAACAACCTGCAGGCCGGCCCCAACATCAATGAAGAGACCCTGCCAGGGTTCCTGAATCCGGAAAACTTCATTGTGGTGTCCGACTCCTACATGACCGTGACCGCTTCCATGGCCGACCTGGTACTGCCTACCGCCATGTGGGTGGAGAAAGAGGGCGCCTACGGTAACGCCGAGCGTCGTGGCCAGTACTGGCATCAGCTGGTGAAGCCGGTGCCCGGAGCCCGCTCCGACGTCCTGCAGGTGGTGGAGTTCTCCAAGTACTTCAAGATGGAAGAGGTATGGCCGGAAGAGTTGCTGGCTGCCAAGCCGGAATACCGCGGCAAGACCATGTTTGACGTGCTGTTCGGTAACGGCGTGGTGGACAAGTTCCCGGTCTCTGACTGCAAAGGCAAGTACAACGACGAGTCCAAGTCTCTGGGCTTCTACCTGCAGAAAGGCCTGTTTGAAGAGTACGCCGACTTTACTCGCGGTCACCAGCATGATTTGGGTGCCTTCGATGACTACTTCGGTGAAGGTCTGCGCTGGCCGGTGATTGATGGCAAAGAGACTCTGTGGCGCTTCAAAGAGGGCCTGGACCCTTACGTTAAGCCAGGCAGTGGCTTCGAGTTCTACGGTAAGCCAGATGGCAAGGCGATGATCATTGCCAACCCCTATGAAGGACCGGCGGAAGACCTGAGTGCCGACTACGACCTGTGGTTGTGTACCGGTCGAGTGCTGGAGCATTGGCACACCGGCACCATGACCGGGCGTGTGGATGAGCTCAATGCCGCTTACCCCAATGCCAAGGTGTACATGAGCAGCGAAGACGCCGCCAAGCGTGGCCTCAAGCGTGGCGACGAAGTGCTGGTGTCCAGCCCTCGCGGTTCACTGCGCACCCGCATCGAAACCAAGGGCCGCTACGACATGCCTGAAGGGGTGGTGTTCATGCCGTTCTGCGATGCCAAGCAGCTGGTCAACAAACTGCTGCTGGATGCCACGGATCCGATGTCGAAAGAGACCGACTTTAAGAAGTGTCCGGTTCAAATCGTCAAGGCTTAATCGAATAGGGAAGGTGCCGCCGAGCGGCACCTCTGGAGAGACCAATGAAAGCAAAAATCATAATGGTAGCAGCGGCCTTCATCGTGGCTGGCTGTCAGATGAACGCCGCCGACGCCCCTCAGAATGAGGCTAAATCCCGTCGTGGTGACACGGTAGTGAATACTCAGGTTCCTGCAGCCGAGATCGCCAACTACCCGAAAAAGGCCGTGGTTGCCGATGTGTTTGCCGGCCAGCCGCCGCTGATTCCGCACAAGGCGACTTACCCCATTAACCTCAAGCGCAATGGCTGCATGAGCTGCCACAAGCCGAAGAAGAACACGCTGCCGGTGAGCCACACCGTCGAAGGCAAGGTGAAAGGCAACCTGTACCAATGCCGCGTTTGCCACCTGCCGCAGGCCGATAACGTCGCCGCACGCTAATTACACCCCACAAGAGGGGCAGCAGAGACTGCCCCCTGGGAATGTCACAACAGGAGATGAAAATGAAACTACGCTACCTGGCAACTCTGCCTATGCTGGCTCTGTCCACCGCCGCCGTTGCCGCTGAGCCGGCGTCCCTCGCCGACGCGGTTGCCCAGAGCACGGTCAAGCTGGATGCCCGCCTGCGTTATGAAAACGTCAGCCAGGACAACGCGCTCAAAGACGCCGATGCCCTGACCCTGCGTACCCGCCTGACCATGGAAACGGCCGCTTATCAGGGTTTCTCTGCCCTGATTGAGTTTGAAGACTCCCGCGATGCCTTCGGTGTCAACGACTACAACGACAAGATTGGCAACAAGCCGGAGTACTCGGTGATTGCCGATCCAAACACCACCGAGCTGGACCAGGCGTTCCTGCGCTATCAGCGTGGCATGTTCAAGGGTACCCTGGGTCGTCAGGTTGTGACTCTGGATAACCACCGCTTCGTTGGCCACGTTGGCTGGCGTCAGGATCGTCAGACCTTTGATGGCGTCAACCTGTTGTTGACTCCGGCCAAAGACCTGACCCTGAACTACGTCTACATCAATCAGCGCAACCGCATCTTCGCCGAAGAGAAAGACGTCGATTCCCAGGATCACCTGGTTAACATCGGCTACAACACCGCCTTCGGTAAACTGAGCGCCTACGCCTACCTGCTGGAAGTGGACAACAACACCGACAACGGTCTGGACACCTACGGTGTGCGTTTTGCCGGCGGCACCAAGCTGGGTGAACTGCCGGTTAAGTACCAGTTGGAATACGCCACTCAGGAAGACGATGCGTCCGGTTACGAAGCCGACTACTACCTGATTGAAGGTGCGGCGACCTTTGCCGGCCTGACCGCCAAGCTGGGTTACGAAGTGCTGGGTTCCGACAGCGGTGAGTACGGCTTCAGCACGCCTCTGGCGACGCTGCACAAGTTTAACGGCTGGGCAGATCAGTTCCTGACCACCCCGAAAGAGGGTCTGGTGGACTTGTACGGTGGCGTGTCCGGTAAGGCACTGGGCGGCAAGTTCGCGGTGATCTACCACGACTTTACTGCCGATGAAGGTACCTCTGCCGATGACTTCGGTAGCGAAATCGATTTGAGCTACACCACCAAGGTGGCTAAGAACTACACCCTGGGTGTGAAGTACGCCATGTACGATGCCGGTGACATCAAAGTCGATACCGATAAGCTGTGGCTGTGGGCCAGCGCCAGCTTCTAAATCCTGGCTGGCAGCCACTGTGGCTGCCAGGTTCGGATTCAACATCCTGCAATACCCTGTAAAGACAAAGCACCGCTTCGGCGGTGCTTTTTTTGATCACGTTCACCGCTGAGCGGTTAACCTATCCCCCCTGTTTGGACAACACCTCTTCAAACAGCACTTGCATCAGCTTTTGACCGTTGTCGCTGCTCCAGTCCTGAGCCAGTTCGGCGATCAACTGATTGGTGGTGGTCAGGGTGATGCCGTGGGATTCCATCCTCCTTAACGCCGTTTCGTCGGCAAGAGTGGTCGGAGAGCCGGAACCGTCGACGACGACCTGGACGTTATACCCCGCCTGTACTGCGGTGATCGCCGGGTAGACCACACAGACGTCGGTGGTGATGCCAGCAATGATCAGGTTGTTGCGACCGGTGGCGGAAACGGCATTGGCGAAATTGGCGTCCTTCATGGCGTCGACGATGCCAGCACGTTGAACTCGACTGGCGTAAGCCTCTGGGGCGGCGTCAATCAGTTCGTCAAACAGTGGCCCTTGAACTTGATCCTCCTGGCTGGAAGTCAGAATGAGCGGCATGCCGGTGACGATGGCCGATCGGGCCAGGGCGACGGTATGCCGCTTAATCTCATCCAGGGAGTTGGACTTGACCCAACCTAGGGTGCCCACTTGATGATCGATCAGCAACAGCGTCGCATTGCTTGGGGAAAATGTGTTATTTGTCATGGGATTACCTCTCTGTGGGTGGTGTGTTGTGGCGCAAAGCCTGTAGTAAGCGTTGTACTTCATTGGTGCCAGCCAGCAGGTTTTCCTGACTGGAGTGAATTGAGGCGCCGCTGCTGATTATCGGCTGTGTCAGCGGTTGCCCGCTGATCAACAGAAACTCGGCGGCCACGTCGGTGGCCTCGATTTCAATGTGCTCACTGCCTGCGCGGAATACGCCCAGTTGACCGGACTTGAGTTGCGCATCGCCGACCAACAGACGGCCGGATCGGCAAAACACAAACGCGGTGGCGTGTAGCTCCGGACTTTGGTGTGTCCAGCGGGCGCCTGCGTCAATGGTGATATGAAGGTAGGTCATATCGATGCAGTGCTGAATTGGGCTGCGCTGCCGTTGATGCTCTCCTATCAGCACTCGAGTGGTGGAGCCTGAATCAGTGACCACGGGTAAGGCCGATTTTTGAGCCGTTGCGTAGGTCACGGAACCCATCTCGGCACTCTGTTGTGGCAGCAGGGTCCAAAGCTGGAATGCTTCTGCGTGGCCTTGCTGTGGATGCACGACCTCTTTATGAATCACGCCTTTTCCTGCACTCATGATCTGGATGCCACCGGCAAACAGATGGCCGCTGTGACCACTGCTGTCGGTGTGCTCGATGTCACCTACCAGTGGGTAGCTGATGGCGGCAACACCGGAGTGGCCGTGAAACCCAAACCCTGCGGTTTCGATGGTATTGGTAATCATGAAGTGATCCCACAACACGAAGGGATTCAACTGGGTGAGGGTGCTGGGCGAGATGTAATGGGCGACCGGAGGATGAGTCTGGCCTGAACGAATCTGTTGCAGTTGACGGCTCATGGAGGTAGCTCTCTGTACGGGTAATGACCACAGTGTAGAGAGCAAATGATTATATGATTAGATGGTATAATTGAACTTCTCTATCCCATATTTGAAGGTAAATGTGGTGAACCTCAATGATGTGAATGTGTTTGTGCGGGTGGTTGAAGCGGGCAGCTTTGTGGGGGCCGGAAAACTGCTGTCCATGCCGCCTACCACGGTAAGCCGCAAAGTACAGCAGTTGGAGGCCAATTTGGGCGTGCGTCTGCTGAATCGTAGCACCCGGAAGTTGTCGCTAACCGATGCCGGAGAGCAGTATTTTCGTCATTGTCATCAGCACATGCTGGGCATTGAGGAGGCCAATCAATGGGTCAGCCAGGCACAGACATACCCCAAGGGCCGGTTGCGAATAACCGCACCGCTGGATTTTGCCGTTATGTATGTTCAACCCTGGATCAACGCGTTCCTGATGAGATACCCCGAGGTTGATATTGAGCTGAAACTTACCGACCATCAGGTGGACTTGATTGAAGAGCGGATTGATGTGGCGTTTCGGTCCGGTGTACTGAGTGACTCCAGTTTGGTGGCCAGACGGCTGCTCCCTAAGATCAGCGTGTGTTGTGCCAGCTCCGATTATCTGGCTCGCCATGGTGCTCCTGTCCATCCCCGGCAACTGACGGATCATCAATGTGTGTTATGGGGCAATGCCGTTCAGGGGCAAAGCTGGCACTTTCGATCGGAACAGCAACAGTTGGATGTGCCGGTTCGAGGGCGGTACGCTGCGGACGCCACTCAGCTTCTGATTGAAGCAGCCGTGGCCGGAGTGGGGATCGCCAAGCTGCCAAGGCCTCTGGTTGAGCCTTATGTTGAACGGCAGCAACTGAGGGTGTTGTTTCCCGAGTTTGAGATCCCCTCAGGCAATATGTACGTGGTGTATCAGTCTCACCGCTACTTAAGCCAGTGTGTCCGTCAGTTCATTGACTTTGTTCTGCAGCAGTTGCCGGATTGACAGTTACGGCAATGGCTTAGTCTTCGGCGGCGAAAATGTGACCAGCGCGCTTTGGTTTGGAGTACAGGAACCCTTGTTGATGGATGACGCCACGGCTGAGCAGGTACTGGCGTTGCTGCTCGGTTTCCACCCCTTCGGCGATGATGCCGATGCCCATGGTGTTGGCCAGCTGAATGATGGAGTCCAGCACCGGGCCCTGAATGGCGTCGCTGTGAATGGTATGCACGTAGCTCTTGTCAATCTTGATGTAATCCGGGGCAAACAGCTTCAGGCAGGCGATGCCGTTATGGCCGGTACCAAAATCGTCGAAGGCCAGCTTGATCCCCGCCTGCTTGAGTTCCATCAGGGTGGCCAGCAGGCTGGGGTTGTCGTAGTCCAGCGCCTCACGTTCGGTGATCTCAATCATCAGTTGCTGTGGCAGGATGCCGAGCCGGTTGGTCAATTCGAGAATGAAACTGGCGGGATCCCTGAGGCTGTGGGTCAGTTGGTTGGCCGACAGGTTGATGCTCAGGTAGCAAATGCTGGGGAGCTGTCGTTGCACCTGGCTGGTCAGCTCTTGCAGCAATTGATCCAGGCGCCCGAAGCGCTCCATCATCGGAATGAAGGTGTCCGGGGTGATGGGGCCCATGGTGGGATGCTGCCAGCGGGCCATCAATTCATAGCCCACAGGCTGGCGGGTGCGGGCGTCAACAATGGGTTGCAGCACCGGGTAGATTTCATTGCGACGATAGGCGAGGTTCAAATCGTCCAGGAAGACCCCTTTGTGACTACGTCGATACACCAACATTGCCGGCATGCTCATCCCCAGCAGCAGCATCAGGGGAATCCCGTAGATGACCCACTCCATCCAGATGGCGTGCAGGGGCTGGGGCACATAGTTGATGTCGGCGCGGACATTGCCAATGCTCAACTGGCGCTGCATGGTCAGTAGGGGCTGACCATCGATGCTGTCTTGCTGATACAGCAATCGATTGTCCACGTACAGTGACAGTTGCGCCTGAAGCCGTTGGTAGTGGTAGGAGAACAGCCGCTCAAGCAGGTGGACGGTTTTGGCCACTCCGATCAGGTAGGTTCCCGGCGCCAGTTGGGCGATAAACACCTGGTGAGGCACCAGGGCGCGGTCATCGCTGCCGATCCAGATCGGCCCGCTCTGGCTGTCGAGGAGTTCGCCGATAAACATCGGTGACAGCGGGTTATTGGCGGCGCGGCAATAGCCGGCTTCGTCGCTGAGGTAGGCCAGGTAGTCGAAGGCATTGGAGCGGATGGCGGCCTGGGTCAGGCGGTACTGGGCGTCTTTATCGCAGCGGTTGGGGACGATCTCCCGGCTGAGGGTGTCGAGCTCGCCGGAGGCGCGGCGGTAGTAGTCCTGAGTGGACAGCACTATGCTCTCCAGCCGGCTGTCCAGCCCGTTGGAGATCGAATGCCAGCATGCCAGGCTGATGCCGAGCAGGCTCAAAATTTGTATCAGAATAAACCATTGCCATCCGTGGCGAATGTAGCGTCCCAGCTGCCATAGTCGTTGAATCATTGTTGTTACTGGCGTGCACTGGTGGTCAGAACCCAAAATGTGTCGAAAAGGTAACAAAAATGACATCGAAAGAGAATTATTCGAACCCGATTTATTGTTGCGCCTGAGGCTGTGCTGCGGCGCTGTGGGAGGGCTTCGAAGTTATCGGTTTGGTTTTACTTAAAAAAAACCGAAAGCCGTGGCGGCTTTCGGTGTGTGGGAATCAATAGGCGTCGTTGTGGACATTGGCCACGGCGCGCCCGGAGGGGTCGGCCAAGCCCTGCAGGCTCTTGTCCCAGGCCAGCGCTTCTGGAGTGGAACAGGCCACCGATTTACCGCCGGGCACACAGTTGGCACAGGCGTCGCCGGGGAAGTGCTGTTCAAACAGGGTGCGGTAGAAGTAGCCCTCTTTGGTGTCCGGGGTATTGATGGGGAAGCGGTAGTGGGCGTTGTCCAACTCCTGATCGCTGACCTGCTCGGCGGCATAGGCTTTGAGGGTGTCGATCCAGGAGTAGCCAACACCGTCGCTGAACTGCTCTTTCTGGCGCCAGGCCACCGATTCCGGCAGGTAGTGGGCAAACGCCTCCCTGAGTACCTGCTTTTCGATGCGACCCTCGGTAATGGTTTTGATCGCCGGATTCATGCGCATCGCTACGTCGACAAACTCCTTGTCCAGGAACGGCACCCGGGCTTCGATGCCCCAGGCGGCCATGGCCTTGTTGGCCCGCAGGCAGTCAAACTGGTGCAGTTTTCCTACTTTGCGCACCAGCTCTTCGTGGAAGGCCTGGGCGTTCGGCGCCTTGTGGAAATAGAGATAACCACCAAACAGTTCGTCGGCCCCTTCGCCGGACAGCACCATTTTGATGCCCATCGCTTTAATTTTCCTGGCCATCAGGTACATGGGCGTGGAAGCGCGGATGGTGGTGACGTCGTAGGTTTCCAGGTGGTAGATGACGTCGGTCAGGGCATCGATGCCATCCTGAATGGTAAAGGTCACCTGGTGATGGACGGTGCCAATGTGAGCCGCCACTTCGGCGGCGGCCTTGAGATCCGGCGAGCCCTCCAGGCCAACGGCGAAGGAGTGCAGCTGCGGCCACCAGGCGGGGCTGGATTCATCCTCTTCGATGCGACGGGCGGCGTACTTTTTTGCCAGCGCCGAGGTGATGGAGGAGTCGAGGCCACCGGACAGCAGCACCCCGTAGGGCACGTCCGACATCAGCTGACGTTTGACCGAGTCCTCCAGCCCCTGTCGCAGGGCGGTGACGTCGGCGGGGTTGTCGGCCACTTCGGCAAAGGCCTTCCAGTCGCGCTGATAATAGTCGCGGGGGCCTGTCAGCCAACTGGCCAGGTAGCGACCGGGAAGAAACTCGTCAATCTGGCGGCACTGGGGTACCAGGGCTTTCATCTCTGAAGCCACATAGAAGTTGCCTGAGGCGTCGAAGCCGGTGTACAGCGGAATGATGCCGATGTGGTCGCGGCCAATCAGGTAGCGCTGCTGGGCTTTGTCCCACAATACAAAGGCAAAGATGCCATTGAGGCGATCCAGAAACTGCTCACCGTATTTCTGATACAGGGCCAGGATCACTTCGCAGTCGGAGCCGGTTTGAAACTCGTACTCGTCGGCCAGCTGTTGGCGAAGCTCGCGGTGGTTGTAGATCTCCCCATTGACGGCCAGCACCAGGTTACCGTCTTTGCTGTACAGCGGTTGGGCGCCGTTATCGATGTCGACAATGGCCAGCCGTTCGTGAACCAGGATCGCCTGATCGTCGCAATAGATGCCAGACCAATCCGGGCCGCGGTGGCGCATCTTCTTGGATTGGGTCAGGGCCAGGGCGCGAAGCTCGCTGGCGGGGGACTTCAGGTCCAGGATGCCGAAAATACTGCACATGGTGAGGGTCACTCCTTCTGCGGCGGGATTGGGGACAGTCTGTTCACATTGCCAGCAATTGCGGAGTTTGCCAACCGGCAACCGCCATAGCATTCGCAGATGAATAGATAACCAAAAAAAACGCCCGCTTAAGCGGGCGTTGTGGCAGCTGGACAGGGTTTAGCCGATGGCGCGTTTCAGCTGCTCCATCAGACTGGCGACCGGCGTGGCGGCGTCCCAGGACAGACTGCGGTAGCTGTCGCCACGGAAACTGCGATCCACTTCGATCAGGGCGTGCATCTGTTGGCCCTGAGGCACAAAGGAGATCTCTACCTCTTTAACCCCGAACAGGCTGAGGCCGGAAGGCACGAACTCCAGTTCTTGATAGGCGCCGCTGACGCTGCTGAAGCCCTGACCGTTGAGATGGCCCCGCTCTACGTCGACTTTTTGCAGCCGGTAGCCACTCTGCTCCATGGCATCCAGCAGGGTTTGCATTGCCGGCACGGGCTCCACCAGCAGCATGTCTTTGTCGCTGGGATCGATGGCCATGTCCACTTCCAGTCCGGTCTGCAACCATACTCGGCTGCGGTTGCGGCGGCCGCCGATGCCCGTCAGCGGCGTTTCCGGGTGCAGGTTGGCCTGGAATGGCAGTTCATAGGTGGCACCGGCTTCGATGGTCATGGTGTCACTGAGTGACCAGCTGTCCAGCGCCATATGTTGATAGGTAGTGTGATCGTCCACTTCGGTTTTGACTTCGGTCATCAGCGTCAGGGTCAGGCCAGAGATCTGCTGGTCGACGTCGCCCCCCTGAATCACGATGGTGGCGGAGAAGGGCTGGCCGGGCATCAGCACCGCATCGTCCAGTTGGGTGTCGACTTTGGCCGCGCCAATGCCGACGGAGGCCAGGAGTTTTTTAAACATAATGTGTCCTTATCGTGAGCCGTTCATCGACCGCAGATGCTCAAGCTGCGCAGGCGCCGCCCTGAGCAAGCTGTGGTAGATAGCCTAACTGGCTGGTCGCAATGAGTAAAATTCGCTTTCTGGTTTGAAGCCTGGCCATTGGTCGCTGTTGGCCAGGGCCGCTCCCGCCCGATAGAACACCTCGATGTCCTCGAGGGCACCAGACAGGTTCCAGTTGTCTCGGTAGATGTCGCAGCTGTTGTGGTAGCAACCTTTCATCTCCTGCTTCATCTGCTTGCGGTAGGCTGCCAGTGCCTCGGTTTTGGGGGTGCTGCCACCACCGGCAAACACCGCCGGCACGCCGCGCTTGACGAAGGAGAAGTGATCCGAGCGGAAAAAACCGCCGGCACCGGGGTGGGACTCGGCAGCCAGGGTTCGCTGTTGAACCCGCGCGGCGTCACCCAGATAGTCGTCCAGTTGCGACTGGCCCAGGCCGATGACGGTGAATTCCTTAACAGCACCATAGACGTTGGTGGAGTCCAGGTTGAACACACCGGCAGTTTTGTCCAGAGCGGTGGTGGGGTTGTCGACGTAGTAACGGGATCCCAGCAGGCCCTGCTCCTCACCGGTGACGGCAATGAACTGAACACTGCGCTTGGGGGGCGTCGGTGCGCTGGCAAACTGGCGGGCAATCTCGAGGATGCCGGCCACGCCGGTGGCGTTATCCAGGGCGCCGTTGTAGATCTCGCCATTGTGCATGCCGATGTGATCCCAGTGGGCGGTGTAGCTGACGGTCTCTTGCGGCCGTTGGCTACCGGGCAGCACCGCGACCACATTGTGGCTGGTGGCGTAGGCCACGCTTTGCTGGTAGCGGGCGTGGGCCACGGCATTCAGGCTCAGGTGTCCGGGTTGCTGAGTGGCGCGGGCGGAGAGGGCATCCAGGTCGTAGCCCTCGGCCTCGAGCAGCTGTTGTGCCACCGACTTTTGAATCCACCCCTCCAGGTTGGGGTGGGGATCGCGGCTGTCGGCCAGATCCAGCTGGGGGCCGGTCCAGCTGTTGGCTACTACGCGCCAGGGGTAGGAGGCCGGTTTGGTATCGTGAATGATCAGGGCGGCCTTGGCCCCTTGACGTCCGGCTTCGGCAAATTTGTAATCCCAGCGACCGTAATAGGTCATGGTGCTGCCCTTAAATCGGGCCGGGTCTTGGGTGGCAAAGCCAGGGTCGTTGACCAGAATCAGCACGGTTTTGCCACGGACATCGACATCCTCATAGTCGTTCCAGCCGTATTCTGGCGCATTGATGCCGTAGCCGACAAACACCAACTGGCTGGCATCCAGAGTCTGGGACGGCGCGTCGTGAAAGCTGTTGAGCACCGCATCTTCTGGAATCGACAGCGCCTGATTGCCAAGGCTCAGTTCGGTGCCGGTGCCGGCGGTGTAGGTCACCATAGGCACAGGCTGAAGGTAGGAGTCGCCATTGCCCGGCTTCAGGCCCATGGCCTTGAATTGTTTCTCCAGGTAAGCCAGGGTCAGAGTTTCCCCCTCGGTGGTGGGCAGTCGCCCCTGGTAGCGATCGGAAGACAGCTCTTTGATGTCGGCGCGAAAGCGGGTTTCATCGATACCATGTGGTGTGGGTGGCATCGGAGCGCAGCCGGCACAGAGCAGGGCGGTGGCAAGCCATGGAAGCAGTTTCATTGTGAGTCCTTGTGTATTGAGGCTGAATCTTCTGTTCAGTTTTCGGGGCATTGAATGCGTCCCGATGCCATCATTGCCTGTCGGTCCGGCTCAGGCAAGCGCGAATTGTAAGCGGGTATTCGAGGCGTAAAAAAAGGGTGGCATGGCCACCCTGTTGTGATGGTGTTCCGGGTTACAGCACGTCGATCTCTTCCACACAGGGGAAGATGTGGTTGGGGCGGAACGGGTGCTTGTCGAGCTCTTCGATGTGGGTGACGCCGGACAGCACCAGAATGGTTTCCAGTCCCGCCTGTACTCCGGCCAAAATGTCGGTGTTGAGGTTGTCACCGATGATCACCGTATCGCCGGAGTGACTGCCGAGGTGATCCAGGGCGCTGCGGATGATCCAGGACGAAGGTTTGCCCACATAGAACGGCCGTTTGCCGGTAATCCGTTCGATGGGGGCACACAGAGCCGCACACGCCGGGCTGTAGGAGGGGCCGTGGGTGTCCGGGTTGGTGGCAATGAAACGGGCGCCGTTGGCAATGAAGCTGGCGGCGCGGTGAATCATGTCCCAGTTAAACGAGCGGGTCTCTCCGACCACCACGAAATCCGGATTGATGTCGGTGATGGTGAAGCCGGCCTGATACAGCTCGTGGGTCAGCGCCCCTTCGCCGATGACGTAGGCTTTGTTGCCCTGCTGGTGGCGCAGAAAGTGAGCGGTGGCCATGGCGGAGGTGAAAAACGCGCTCTCTGGCAGTGTGATGCCGGCGGAGCCCAGGCGGTTGGCCAGGTCCTTGGCGGTCTGGGCCGGGTTGTTGGTCAACAGCACCAGCGGATTGCCTTGCTCTTCCAGTCGCTTAATGAAGCGGTCGGAGCCGGGGATCAACTGGTTGTCGTGCATCAGCACGCCATCGATATCACAGATAACGCTTTTCAGGTGGGTCGCCATGGTGTGGGCTTACTCCTCGCTTGCGTACCCTTGCAGGGGCAACGCTGTTCCATCCAGACAGGCTTGGTTGTCGATCATGGACAGCCGGCCTTCGCAAAACCATTTTACCACCAACGGGTAGATGCGGTGCTCCTGAGTGTGCACTCGCTCCGCCAGGGTGGACTCGGAATCATCCTCGAACACCGGTACCTTGGCTTGCAGGATCACCGGTCCGCCATCGAGTTCCTCGGTAACGAAATGGACGCTGCAGCCGTGTTCTTGGTCACCGTTGTCCAGTGCCCGCTGGTGGGTGTTCAGGCCCGGGTAGCGTGGCAACAGGGACGGATGGATGTTGACCATCCTGCCCTGAAACTGTTGCACAAAGCCCGGGCTCAGAATGCGCATGTATCCCGCCAGTACCACCAAATCCGCTTGCATCCGTTCCACTTCCGCCGCCAGACGCCGGTCGTAATCGGCTCGGGCTTCACCGGGCTCTGGCGTCAGCGCCACCGCCTCGATGCCGGCGTTACGGGCACGGGTCAGGCCGAAGGCATCGGCCTTGTTGCTGAGTACGCCCACCACCTGGCCGGGGAAGGGGGCAGTGGCGCAGGCGTCGATGATCGCCTGCAGGTTGCTGCCGCTGCCGGAGATCACCACTACGATTCGTTGGGTCATGATCGGGCCTTACTCAATGATGACTTGTGGCTCGTCGCCATCACGGGCGGCGATGGAACCGATGACCCAGGCGGTTTCGCCGTGCTGGTTCAGCAGGGCCACAGCGGCGTCGGCCTGCTCCGCCGGTAGGGCGATGACCAGTCCGACACCACAGTTGAAGGTGCGGTACATTTCGTGCTGCTCGATGTTGCCCACCTGCTGCAACCAGTTGAACACCGACGGCCACTGCCAGCTGCTGCCGTCGATCACCGCTTTGGCATCGTCGGGCAGCACTCGGGGAATGTTTTCCCAGAAGCCACCGCCGGTGATGTGCGAGATGGCATGAACCGAGTGGGACTCCAGTAAGGCCAAGGTGGATTTGACGTAGATGCGGGTGGGCGCCAGCAGGGCGTCGATCAGCGGGGCGCCGTCCAGGGTTTCACCGCGGGGATCGTCAATGCGTTCCAGCACTTTTCGAATCAGTGAGTAGCCATTGGAGTGGGGGCCGCTGGAGCCCAGGGCAATCAGTGCGTCACCGGGGGCCACTTTGCTGCCGTCGATCACATCGGCTTCCTCGACCACGCCGACACAGAATCCGGCCAGATCGTAGTCTTCGCCGTCGTACATGCCCGGCATTTCGGCGGTTTCGCCGCCAATCAGGGCGCAACCGGCCAACTCACAACCGTCGGCAATGCCACTGACCACCTGAGTGGCGGTGTCGACCGACAGCTTGCCGGTGGCGTAGTAATCCAGGAAAAACAGCGGTTCGGCACCCTGAACGATCAGGTCATTGACGCACATGGCCACCAGATCAATACCGACAGTACCGTGTCCTTGATAATCCATGGCCAGACGCAGCTTGGTGCCGACGCCGTCGGTGCCTGAGACCAGCAGGGGTTTTTTGTATTTTTCCGGCAGGCTGCACAGGGCGCCGAAGCCGCCCAGGCCACCACGGACTTCCGGACGATGGGTGCGTTTTACTGCGGATTTGATGTTATCAACCAGGGCGTTACCGGCGTCAATATCAACACCAGCATCTTTATAACTCAGGGAATCGGGGTTATTCACAGAGGCCTCATTGTTTTTTTGTAGGTTTTTTATAGCTATCGCCGTTGTCGACGTTTGATGTTCTGGCGCGCATTTTACCAGCTGCTGCCTTTGTGCCCAAGTTTTTATGATCCCAGTCACGTCGGTGGCCGCAGGCAAAAAAAAACGCGGTATTTTTCGGGCTAATTGTGCTGAATGTCACGGATTTGTCATGCGGGTTGAGGTGGGGCTTTTCAGGTTGGAGTTTTGCCGCTATGATTCCGCTGTTTACCTGTCGATCACTGTCCGGAGAAAAGAATGAAAGTCACTGAGGTCAAGCACCCGCTGATTCAACATAAATTGGGTTTGATGCGCGCTGCTGATGTAAGCACCAAGCGTTTCCGCGAGCTGGCGAAAGAGGTTGCCGCTCTGCTGACCTACGAAGCGACTTCCGGGTTTGAGATGGAAACCGTCGAAATTGACGGTTGGAATGGCCCTATCAGCGTTAACCAGATTAAGGGTAAGAAAGTGACCGTGGTGCCTATTTTGCGTGCCGGTCTGGGAATGATGGACGGTGTGCTGGAGCACATCCCTGCGGCCAAGGTGTCTGTGGTAGGCATCTACCGTGACGAAGAGACGCTGGAGCCGGTTCCTTACTTCGAGAAGCTGGTGTCCAACATCGAGGAGCGTATTGCCCTGGTGGTGGATCCGATGCTGGCGACCGGTGGCTCCATGAATGCCACTCTGGATCTGCTGAAGAAGCGTGGTTGTCAGCAGATTAAAGTGCTGGTCCTGGTGGCGGCCCCTGAAGGCCTGAAAGCCGTTGAAGAAGCGCACCCTGAGATTGAGTTGTACACCGCATCTGTGGACGACTGCCTCAACGAAAAGGGCTACATTCTCCCGGGACTGGGAGACGCCGGAGACAAGATCTTCGGTACCAAGTAATTCCAATGACGGCGCCGATGGCGCCGTTTTTTTAGACCCAGAACAACATCGATTTTGGGCTGCCACCTGGCGGTAGTACCAAAGCGTACCCTAACAACCCGACATCACATCCACCCATCTGCTCGCTAGATGGGGCGATGAAGTGCGGGTAATAACATGATAATAATGAGGTTTGTATGCAGCAGCAGGCTGTTTCTTCGGGAGAGACCCCGGTACCGGCAACCTGGCGACAGGTGGTGGCGGGTACTCAGATGCTATTCGTGGCGTTCGGCGCCCTGGTATTGGTGCCCCTGTTAACCGGACTGGACGTGAACGTCGCCCTGTTTACCGCGGGCATTGGTACCCTGTTGTTTCAATTGGTGACCAAGCGCCAGGTTCCGGTGTTTCTGGCATCGTCGTTTGCCTTTATTGCTCCCATCTCTTACGGCGTCAGCCAGTGGGGGGTGTCGGCGACCATGGGCGGCCTGATGGCGGCCGGTCTGGTGTACGTGCTGCTGTCTCAGGTGGCGCGAGTGGGGGGCATGAAAGCGATTCAGAAGCTGTTGCCGCCGGTGGTGGTGGGACCGGTGATCATGGTGATCGGTCTGACCCTGGCCCCGGTTGCGGTCAACATGGCCCTGGGCAAGCAGGGGGACGTTCAGGCCTACGATACCAGCCTGGCGCTGATGATCGCCCTGCCGACCCTGTTCACCGCCCTGATTGTGGCGGTTATGGGCAAGGGGATGCTGCGGTTGCTGCCAATCATGTCGGCGGTGCTGGTGGGCTACACCCTGTCCTATTTTGCCGGCATCCTGGATTTCAGTGCCGTGGCGGCCGCCCCCTGGTTTGCCTTGCCCAGCTTTACCGCCCCCAGTTTCCACTGGGAAGCGATCCTGTTTCTGATTCCGGTGGCAGTGGCGCCAGCGGTGGAGCACATCGGCGACATGCTGGCCATCAGCAACGTGACCGGTAAGGATTACGTCAAGAAACCTGGCCTGCATCGCACTCTGCTCGGGGATGGTGTGGCTACTATGGCCGCAGCCAGCTTTGGCGGGCCACCAAACACCACCTATTCTGAGGTGACCGGCGCGGTGATGCTGACCCGCAACTACGATCCCAAGGTGATGACCTGGGCGGCGGTCTCGGCGGTGGTACTGTCTCTGGTCGGCAAGTTCGGTGCCATACTGGCAACCATCCCCACCGTGGTGATGGGCGGCATCATGATTTTGCTGTTTGGTTCCATTGCGGCGGTTGGCATGAGCAGCTTGATCACCAACAAGGTGGACGTGGCCGAACCTCGCAACCTGGTGATCGTGGCCGTGACCCTGGTGTTTGGTATCGGTGGCATGACCATCAACATGGGCGAATTTACCCTGCAGGGCATCGCCCTGTGTGCGGTGGTGTCCATCCTGCTCAACCTGCTGTTGCCCAAGGATCTGGGCCACCTGCAACATTAATGGTGTGACGACTGAAACGGGCCGGTCGATGACCGGCCCGTTGTTTTATTGTTGGCCGAGCTAGCCCCCCTGCTTGGCTTCTTTCTCTCTGGCTTCGGTCAGTGCCGCATTGGCTTCTGACAGGGCACTGTTGAGCATCATGATCTCCTGACGTTTTCCATCCAGCAGCTTCTGTTTCTGCTCTTCATCCATATCGGTTTGCTTCAGTGCTTCCAACTGCTCCTGCGCCGCCTTGATCTTCTCTTTGAGCATCTCAATGGTTTGTTTGATCTTCATGATGGCCGGAGAGTCGCCGCTGTTGTCGCTCTCTTCGCTCTTTTCATTACGCAGTTTTTGCCGGGCCTCATCGGAGATGGTGACCATATCCCGATTGCTGCCGGTGGATTTGGTAACAGCAGTGTCCGTCTCCGGCCCGATGTTGACCCGTTGATCGCCCTGGGTGGCGCTGATAAACGGGGTGTGTGGACCTGGTTGGGTAACATTCATGGGAACTCCTTGCTGATGCCGGCCTGATGCTCGGTTATCGGCATGGGTCACTTCATCTTTAACTAATTGATTTATTTGATTCAAAGTTGCGAGCGCTGCCGGGCTGTAATCAGGCTGTGGTGAAATTGTTTTCTCTCACTCGCTTGAGAGTTTGATCGCCTGGTCATTTCAGCTTCTTGGTGCCTGTTTTTTATAAAGAAGATCAACTCGCAGCCGATAGCAGTTTGAGCCAATAGTTGTTGATGGCAAGTGAGGGAAGTGTGCGGATTGCAACAAATACTACGGCGATGTTTACCGCGGATCTGCTGCGGCGTAACAGCGGCGGGGTTGCCGATTCCATGGAGCGGTTGTCTTCGGGAATGCGAATTAACAGTGCCAAAGACGATGCCGCCGGGTTGCAGATCAGCAACCGGTTGAGCTCGCAAATTAATGGCACCACGGTGGCGATAAAAAACGCCACCGATGCCATCTCCATGGCGCAAACTGCCGAAGGCGCGGTGGAAGAGGTCACCAATATGCTGTTTCGGCTGCGAGACCTTAGCCTGCAGGCGGCCAACGGTTCCAACACCGATCAGGATCGCGGTGCCATGCAGAAAGAAGCCAAGGCATTGTTGTCGGAGATCGACCGCACCAATGAGACCACCACCTTTGGGGGTAAGCGGCTGTTTAAGTCTACCGGTGCCAGTCGTATCGATACCAAGGAGCGAGACATCGTCAACAGCCTGGCGACCAGTTGGCTGTATGAATCGGAGCAGTTGATCAAAGACCATCTTGGCCTGGATGGCAAAGGGGCAACCCTGAAAATTGATTTGGAAAATGTGGACGGTGCCGGTGGCACCGCGGCCTATGTTCAGTCACAGGTTCCTGGTGGCGGTGGGCCGGCCTACAATCTCACCATGGTGATCGATCTGGACGATTTCGGCGCCTCCGGTGGTGGGGGATCCCTGGAGCTGGATGAGGTGATTTTGCATGAAATGACTCACGCCATTCAGGGGGTGAATTTTGCCGAGTGGGGCAACATGCCTGCCTGGTTCTCTGAGGGCAGCGCCGAAGCGATGCGAGGCGCCGACGATCGACTCAAGAATGACATCGCCAGCTTCGGCATCAACGGCATCTGGGGTGAAGTCAATGCCAAGCGCAACAGCAACGCCAACCCGGGCACGGCACTGGAAAACGCCGGAGCGTATTCCGGTGGCTATGTGATTCAGCGTTACATGCACAGTGAATTGGGGGAGGCCGGTTACAAATCCATCAACAGCGAGTTAGCCGGAGGAGCAACCCTGAATGCGGCCCTGAATACGGCCTCGGCCGGTCGCTGGGCCGATGTGAATGCGTTGTTTACCGAGTTGGGGGCCGCCGGGGGCGGCGGCGCGGCCACCAAGTTCGAGGAGTTCATCAATACCAATATGGATCTGACCAACGCCGACAACGGCTCATTGGCCGGATTCGATGCCACCGGTGTGGGACCGGAGCTGGAGAACGCCATGCAGGGGAAGACCGGCGGCGGTGATGGGGCGACTTCGTTTCAGGAGTATTACGTTTCCGGTGACGACGACACCACGCAGGCAGACTTTAACTCCGCCAATTGGGACACCAGTGGCGACCCCAGCATTACTGAAGTGGCCATCGAGAATTACTCGGCAGAGATTGGCGAGGGCGGGCATGAGGTTTCGGCTCAAGTTGGTGCCAACGCCCATGAGGAGGTGGTGTTCAACTTGGGGACCTTTGGCTCGGCCAACCTGGGCATTAGTAACATCGACCTGACCAAAGACCCTCAGGGGGCCATTGTGGCCATCGATGACGCCTTGAAAGCGGTGGACAGTTCTCGGGCGTCCCTCGGTGCCACCATGAACCGACTCGGCCACACGATTTCTAACCTGACCAACATCAATGAGAACGTCTCTGCCAGTCGTTCTCGCATTCAGGATGTGGACATGGCCAAAGAGTCGGCGTCGCTGGCCAAGCGACAGGTGTTGCAGCAGTCCGCCACGGCGATGTTGACCCAGGCCATCAATCTGCCCAGCAGTATGTTGTCGCTGCTGCAGTAGACCGGCTTAGGCCGGATTGGTCTGCATGGGTTTCTATCGGCGGTTTTGTCTCGGTGCCAGTGCCACAGACGTATTTGCATTGCCGAAGGCTGTGGTACACTTTGCGACACTTATGCATGGATTTTGGAACCTACGTGAAACGACTGCTTTTTTTGCTGCCCTTACTGATGCTATCGACCCTGGTTCAGGCGGTGGAGGTGACCAACCTCTACCAGGCCGAAGTGCAGGTGGAGACGCGCACTCGGGCGGAGCGGCAAAGCAAGATCAATGAGGCGTTGGTTCAGACTCTGGTGAAACTGACCGGAGAGGCACAGATTGAGTCCGACCCCAGGTTGAAGGGGATGCTGACCAATCCGACCCGGTACGTGACTCAGTTTGGCTATCAGGGCGAGCCACTGATGCTGCAGTACAGCTTTGATGCGTCTTTGTTGCTTAAAGAGATGCAGGCCAGGCAACTGCCGATCTGGGGCAAACAGCGGCCACTGACTTTGTCCTGGATTGCCATCGAAGATGAGGAGGGCGAGCGGCAACTGCTGTCTGAGCAAGGGGACCCACAGCGACTGCAGCGCTGGCAACAGCAGGCGGGGCTGCGGGGATTGCCACTGTCATTGCCGTTGATGGATCTGGAAGATGCCATCAATGTGGGGATCAACGACGTTTGGGGTTTCTTTGTCGATCCGGTGGCCCTGGCCAGCGAGCGTTACCCGGCCGATTTCTTTATGCTGGCTCAAGTGTGGCCCGACGAGGAGGGCTGGCAGTACAACCTGGCCTTGTACCCTTACCAGGCCAGCCAGTCGCAGGACCGCTATGGCTATGCCAGTGTGCGTCGCAGCGTGATGCAGAAAAATGGCCGAGCCGCGAGTCTGGATAATGGCCTCGAGGCACTGCAACAGGAGTTGGCACGCTACTTTGCCCGCCGCTACGCCACCGTTGCCAGCGGTGAGCAGGAGCAACAGACGCTGGTGTTTGAGATTCGCGGCGAGATGTCGGAGCTGGTGGCGGTCGAACGATACCTGAAAGGGTTGAGCGCGGTGTCCAATGTCAAAGTGAGTGCCCTTCAGGGCCGCCAGGTCAGCTTTTCGCTGGAGGTGGTGGGCTCGGAGCAGGCGCTGGAAGAGATGTTGAATCTGGAGCCCAAGGTTGAACGGTTGCCGGTTGATGATGATTTGGTCAATCAGGTTCGATATCGCTGGTTAGGTGACCAGTGAAATTGGGTGCATAACCCGGTCGTGTTACACTGGTTACAGTTAATCGATAGGAAGCCAAGCCGTACGTGAAAGCGAGTTCACCCATTCAATTGTCGTTACCCGTTTACCTGCCCGATGATGAGACCTTCGGCAGCTATTACCCTGCCGCCAATCAACAGCTGCTCGAGGCGATTCGCCAAGTCGCTGAAGGGGAGGGGGAAACGGTCACCTATCTTTGGGGGCAGGCCAAGTCCGGCCGCACTCACCTGTTGCATGCGGCCTGTGCCCACGCCCGTGAATTGAATCGGCAGGCGTTCTACCTGCCTCTGGGGATCCATGCCAGCATGTCGCCGGCGGTGCTGGAAGGGTTGGAAAACCTGTCATTGGTGTGTCTGGATGACATCGACCAGTTGGCGAGAAACCCGTTCTGGGAAGAAGCGATCTTCGATCTGTACAACCGCATCAACGAACAGGGGGACTGCCGGTTGATCGTCTCTGCCAGTGCGCCGGCGTCGCAGGCGGGCTTCCTGCTGCCGGACCTGGTGTCGCGCCTGAACTGGGGGGTGCACTATCAGGTACAGTCTCTTAGCGACAAAGAGAAGCTGACCGCCTTGCAGCGACGGGCCAAGGCCCGTGGCCTGGAGTTGCCCGAAGACGTTGGCCGTTTCCTGCTGACGCGACTGGCGCGTGATCTTCGCACCCTGTTTGATGTGCTGGATCGCCTGGATAAGGCGTCGATGCGAGCGCAGCGCCGATTGACCATTCCCTTTGTCAAAGAGACGCTGCACCTGTAGCCGCTTTGTGCCGTCGCTTCTGGTAAGAAAGGCCGCTTTGGCGGCCTTTTTTGATCCCGATACTCAGCGTTCGGACAGCTTCCAGTCCGGCCCTTTTCCTAAGTGGCGGCGCCCGGTCAGTGGCGGTCTCTCTCCGGCGGCAGCGGCGCCGATGCGCTGCACTTTGGCGGCCGGTCCCAGCACCAGGTTGGCGTTCCAGCTTTGTCCTGCCGCCATGGGTTGTGTGGCGGGCAGCGATTCGATCAGGCGGTCTGGGTCCAGCGAGGGCAAAATCTGCCGCAGCACCAGATCCAGTCTTGGCAGCAGGCTTGCTTCGCCGATGCGGCCTCGCTGACCCCAGTCGACGATGATGGTATCGCCATTGATGGCGCTGGGTTTGTCGGTGACTGCCACGTCCCGGAGAATGCCGTAGCGGTGGCTCATCATCGCCTCCTCGAACAGCATGGCCAGATCCTCCCTTGGCGTGAAATAGCTGTAGTCGTCGCTGGCGCGGTCCTGACTGAAAAAGCCGCTGACGTCCGTGGGGCGATAGGCTTTCTGGATGGCGCTGGCCGGTTGTCCCTGAAACTGCACTTTCGCCAGCTCAAACATCTGGCTGCTGGACAGCGGCAGGCTGTTGGTGAGCTGATCCGACACCAGTTGTCCGTCGGCGCTGCGAGAGTAATACTCCTGCAGCAGGGTGTCGGCATTGATGGCATCCAGGGTATCGACCGGGAAGAAGTCGTTGGCGTGGGCCAGTTCGTGGTAAAGCAGGCTGGCCAGATCCCCTTCCAGTTGATCGAAACTGCGGCTCTGTTCCAGGTACGGCGGGTAATAGGTGCTGGCGTATTGGTTGTCTTTGACGTATCGCCACGGCAGCAAGTACTTCAGCTCATTGCCAAAACCGCTGCGGTAGTCGGGGTCTTCGTTAATGCTGGCCTGCTGCCAGGGCTGGCGCCACAAGTCGCTGGGGTCCAGGTAGATGGCACCGGTGGCGACCCAGTAAAATGACGGTCGAATGTCGTAGCTGATGACGACCGCCGACACCGATGCCAGCAGCTGGCGGAAATCGCCATGTGGGTCGCGCTGCTGGAGGAAGGCCTGAAAGGCATCGCCCATCCAGGGGTGGGACACTACGACCCGGTTCATGACATCGGACACCGACGGTTGGCGCGTCTGCTGGCCAATCAGCGGCAGCTCCGACACCTGGCAGGTGTTGTTGCCGGCCAACTGAGTGCTATAGACGCAGCGCTCCAGAGCCGACTGCCATGGCGAGGAGGGGTTCCAGGCCTGAACTTGAGCTAGCGGGGTGTCAAACAGGGCATCCTTCACAGGACTGGGTTGGTCCGTAACCCAGACGTAAGCGTGATCGGTGATGACGGTGCCGGCATCATTGGCGATCACCTTCAGGGTCAGCAGCGAGTCTTTGTTTGGAGTCGAAGGGGCGGTAAAAGTAAGCAGCTCAGGATCGTCGCTGTTCATATCGGCAATGGGTGGGCCGCCCACCTGAGACCACTGAATCTGGGTCAGTGGCTGGCTCTTGTCGCCGCTTCGGCCCAGGCGCAGGGAGACCCTTCCGCCGCGGGAGACCACCTGATCGCCGCGAATTCGCACTGGGTTAAAGGCCGGTACACCCAGGGTCAGGGTGTTGCTGAGCTGGCTGCCGGCGCGGTCGGTCACCGTTACCTTAAGCTGATAATCACCGGCCGTTGGCGCATCGAATGCTGCCAGTGCCGAGCGAGGATTACTGATGTCGATGGCGGGGCCGGCCAGTTGCTGCCACTGGTAACTGAGATCGCGGCTTAGGACGCCATCCACGCTGGCAATGATCGCCACCGAGCCGTCGTCCGATTCGGATTGGGTAAATTCTATCGCCGCTTGCGGAGGCAAGGGGGAGGGTTCGGGGCTGCTGCCACCGCTGCCGCCGCAACCCGTGATCAGGATCAGCAGTACCGCCGGGATCGAACTCCGTATCATCTTGCCTCCTTGCCAGCCTTCAGTCGCTGGCGTTCTTTTTCTTAAGTCCTAAGCCTAACTCCCTACCGCGTGATCTGGCAAAAAAACTGCTCGCCATCAGCCAGGTCAGCAACAGCAGCGTGGCGATCAGTGGCCACAGGCGGTGACTGTCGCCCACCCACAACTGGGTGAGGCTGGAGAGCAGGTACAAGCAGGCAATAAAGCCCGACCAGGCATGGGTATAGGGCTTTCCTTTTAGCATACCGGGCAGTGGCAGTATCAGCGGCAGCAGCATCAACAGGCTGAAACCCAGCGAATAACCTAAGTCCGGGCTCAGACCCAGTTGCCACAGAGGAATGAACACCAGGCTGGCCAGGTAACTGCTCAGAGCGATGCGTTGCAGGGTGGAAGTTGACAGTGCCATCTAGTCCAGAATCTCCAGTACCTGCTCAGGAGGGCGGCCAATGGCGGCTCGTTGCTGGTGAACCACAATGGGGCGCTCAATGAGTTTGGGGGTGGTCAGCATTGCCTGTATTAACTGCGCATCGTTGGCGTCGGCCAGACCCTGAGCCTTGTATTCTGCCTCCTTGGTGCGCATCAGCGCGCGAGGAGAGAGCTTCAGTAACGCCAGGACCTGCTCAAGCTGGGCTTGTGTTGGCGGGGTCTTCAGGTATTCGAATATTTCAGGGGTGATGCCTTGCTGTTCCAGCAGTGCCAGAGTCTGGCGACTCTTGGAGCAGCGGGGGTTGTGCCAAATTTGGGTAGGGTTGCTCATGGGGATCGTCCTGTGATCTGGATCTCAATGGGCCCATTCTACGGGCCCATGACAGTGAGTTAAAGTGATTTCAGCTCCTGCTCCGCTTGACGAAGTTCTTTGATGCGGGCATCGATGCGGGCTTTCTGCAACGGGTTGTTTCGGGTTTGTCGGTAGGCAAACTGCAGTTGCTCGATGGCCTGACTGAAGCCGCCAGACAAGGCCATCAGTTCCGCCTGAGCCATATGCCGGTTGGCCACCATGTTCAGCTGACGGTAGGTGGTGGACAGCAGGTCGTAGGCCACCACGCTGTCCTTATCCAGAACCACCTGACGCTCGAGGATAGTGCGGGCCTGCTCGTAGTCACCGTTCTCGATCAGAGCGTTGGCCAGGTTGAGCTCAATGACGGCGTTGTTAGGGCGAATCTTCTGCGCCTTTCTCAGGATCTCGGCCGCCTCTTTGGCCCGGCCTTGTGCCATCAGGGCATCGGTAGTGGTGTCCAGGTAAAACAGGTTATTGGGGGCGCCGTCGAGCAGTGGACGAATCACCGCTTCGGCCTGTTTCGGCTGGTCTTTTGCCAGTAACGCCAGGGCTTTACCGTACAGGGCGGCATCGCGCAGTACAGGATCGCCGTTGCTGGTCTGCTTTTCGAACAGATACAGGGCATGATCCTTGTTGAGGTTACTGTAACGGACCTGAACCCGGGACTTGGCCAGGTGGAACAGCAGACTTTCCGGCACCGGCCGATAGGGGTACAGCGCCGCCCGGGCCCGAGCATCGGCAATCCGGGATTCCGGTAAGGGGTGAGTGAGTAGCATCTGTGGCGGCTTGCTGGCAAAACGGTACTTGGCGGCCATCTTACCGAAGAAGCTGGGAACGGCATTGGGATCGAACCCGGCGGCCACCATGGTCTTGATGCCGATGCGGTCCGCCTCTTTTTCGTTGCTGCGGGTGTAGTTGATGGACGCCTGCTGACTCAGGGCCAGGGTCGACTGCAGGGCGGCAATTCCCGCCTCCGGAGACGCCATGGCCAGAATGATGGAGCCGATGACCCCCACCAGCGTGGCCGGGGCGGTTTTCTTCTGGGCCTCAATGGAGCGTGCCAGGTGGCGCTGAGTGACGTGGGAGATTTCGTGTCCAAGCACCGAGGCCAGTTCGCTTTCGTTGTCGGCAGCTTCGATGATGGCGGTATGTACCCCAACGTGGCCCCCGAAAAAGGCGAAGGCGTTCAATTCGGTGCTGTTGATCACGAAGAAGGTAAACGGCGTTTTGACGTTGTCGGCCTGAGCGACCAGGCGATTGCCGATGTCGTTCAGGTACTCGGTCATCACCGGATCGTGAATCACCGGCAACTGACCACGCAGCATCCGCATGTAGAAATCGCCAATCTGGTTTTCTTTATCAATAGACAGCGTGCTGGCAGCGACGGTACCCAGTTCCGGCAGTTCCGGCTGGGCCATGCTGGTGGCGGTGGTGCCCAGACCGGCCATTAGCAAAGCGGCAGCGCAGAGAGTTTTTAGCTTTTTGGTCACGTGTGCCTGGTTCCCCTTATGACAATCTCGACAGTGTACCTGTAAGCGCCGGCGTTCGGCTAGGCACTGTCCATTAAGGGTTAGTCTGCCACATCGGCCCGCAGGTTCCACGGGCTTTAACATTTTTTACCAGCAAACAGAGGCAGTTGATGAGCGGTAAGTGTCGCCAGGGGCAATGGTGGCTGCGGATTTAGAAGTGATAGGACCCGGCTCACAGTGTTGCATCATTTAATTGTGATGGGTGTTTGTAACTTGCCTCGGGGCACGGGATAATGGCCGCCAAAATAACGGGAGAGACCATGTTGCCGCTGGATTTAACCATGCACCGCTGTCCGCTGGCGTTTGTTAAAGCCAAGCAGGCGTTGATGAGTCTGGCACCGGGACAGCAACTGTTGATGATGTTGTCCGACCCCGGCGCCGTGCAGGATGTGCCAAAATATGCACAAAAGCAGGGCTTTGAAACTACGGTGACGCGGCTTGATGGTACCAGGGTTCTGGTGCAGTTACGTGCTCCTGACAGATGATGAAACGATAAGGTTGTTAGCATAATGTGGAATTTGGTCCGTAGCTGGTACCAGGAGAAGTTTTCTGATCCCCAGGCGGTGACCCTGGCGATGATTCTGGTGGTGGGGTTTGCCGTTATCTATTTTTACGGTCAACTGATCACCCCGTTGCTGGTGGCCATTGTATTGGCGTACATGCTGGAGTGGCCGGTGGCGCAGATGGCCAATCGCGGCATGCCCAGAGTGCTGGCGGCCTCGTTGGTGTTACTGACTTTTGTCGGTGCCATGGCCCTATTTTGCCTGGTGGCGTTGCCGCAAATCTGGAATCAGGGGATCAGTCTGGCCCGTGAACTGCCGGAGATGTTCTCCTGGGCTCAGGGGCAGGTGCTGACCCTGCCGCAGTTGTATCCGGAATTCATCAGCGAATCGCAGATTCACGACTTGATGCAAACCCTCAACGGCCGCTTGCTGGCCTGGGGACAGCAGGTTTTGCAGGTGTCTTTGGGGTCGCTGATCGATCTGGTGGCGTTGGCGGTGTACGCCATTTTGGTGCCGCTGCTGGTGTTTTTCTTCCTCAAAGATAAGCGTGAGTTGCTGCGGGGCTTCAGCCGTTTCGTGCCGGACAACCGTGAGCTGGCTAAGAAAGTCTGGACAGAGATGAATGGCCAAATCGTTAACTACATTCGTGGTAAGGCGATAGAGATTTTGATCATCGGTGTGACCAGTTACCTGACGTTCCTGTTTATGGATCTGCGCTACGCAGCCCTGTTGGGGTTGGTGGTCGGCCTGTCGGTGTTGATCCCCTACATCGGTGCAACCGTGGTGACCATTCCGGTGGCGATGGTGGGCCTGTTCCAGTGGGGCTGGACGCCGCAGTTTGGTTACCTGCTGCTGGCCTACGGCATCATTCAGGCACTGGATGGTAACGTGCTGGTACCGCTTCTGTTTTCTGAAGCAGTAAACCTACATCCGGTGGCCATTATTGTGTCGGTGCTGATCTTCGGTGGACTGTGGGGCTTTTGGGGGGTGTTTTTTGCCATTCCACTGGCGACCCTGGTCAAAGCGGTGGTGAATGCCTGGCCGAGCACCGAACTGCCTGCGCCTGCCGCTGAGCTGGAGTAGGAGAGGGCGATGAGTTTACCGGTCAATGAGCTGTTTGAGACCATCCAGGGCGAAGGTCAGTTTACCGGGGTGCCGGCGGTATTTGTGCGACTGCAGGGCTGCCCGGTAGGCTGTCCCTGGTGCGATACCCGCCATACCTGGGAGTTAAAGGACGCCGATGAGGTGGCTCGGGAAGGAGTCATCGGCATCAGTGGCGATGCACCACGTTGGGCGAGCTATGAAGTGGCGCAGTTAGTGGCTCTGCTTACCGATGGCCGCTTTCAGGCACGTCACCTGGTGATTACCGGTGGTGAACCCTGCCTGTATGACCTTCGGGCACTCACCGAGCAGATGCATCAGGCCGGGTGGCGCTGTCAGATTGAGACCTCCGGCTGTGCCGAAGTCAAGGTCGATGACCATACCTGGGTGACGGTATCGCCGAAAATCAATATGAAAGGCGGATTGCCGGTGCTAACGTCGGCGTTGCAGCGGGCCGACGAAATTAAGCACCCGGTGGCGCTAGAGAAGCACATCGAGGAGCTGGATCAATTGCTGCAGGGCGTGGCCTTGCCGCGTCAGCCACAGATCTGCCTGCAACCCATCTCGACTCAGAAACGGGCAACCGAGATGGCGATTCGAGTGTGCATTGAACGCAACTGGCGCTTATCGGTACAAACCCACAAATATCTGAACATCGACTGAGCCTCAAGCCTCAGAACAACAGACCCGAATGACTAAAATGCCGCTCACTTCACCTGAGCGGCATTTTGGTTACAGGGGCTGGCTTTAAAAAAGACACCCAGGTTAAAGTTTAAAAAAGACACCCAGGTTAAAGCGACCCTTCTGGGAGGGCTTTAAAAATGGCTTTAAAAAGACACCCAGGTTAAAGCGGTTCTTCTGAGGGAGAAAAGGCTCTGGTGGTTCATATTTAGAGGGCAGCTTGTGTCGTTTTTTTGGGCGCTGGTGCAGCGGAATTAAAGCTGGGGACGTTGTTGGTGATTGGCAGAACCTCATCAATATGAGTAAGACGAAATGGCTTTCCCAGTTTCTCCAGGCCGATATGGATAAGCTCCATATCAATGGCTGCTCTGTTGGCAAGGTGCAGGCGATGACCGTTGGTCAAGACGATGACCTTTTGATAATGCAGGTTATTTTTAGAACGGCTATAAAAAGACACCCAGATTAAAGCGGTCCTTCTGAGGGAGAAAAGGCTCTGGTGGTTCATATTTAGAGGGCAGCTTGTGTCGATTTGGGCGCGGGTGCAGCGGAATTAAAGCTGGGGACGTTGTTGGTGATTGGCAAAACCTCATCAATATGAGTAAGACGAAATGGCTTTCCCAGTTTCTCCAGGCCGATATAGATAAGCTCCATATCAATGGCTGCTCTGTTGGCAAGGTGCAGGCGATGACCGTTGGTCAAGACGATGACCTTTTGATAATGCAGGTTATTTTTAGCACCAGGGGTCAACTCAGTACCAATGCAATCGATCTGTTCCAGAGGAAGAAAAAAGGAATCATCAAAGTGCTCATTCGGGGATTGCCACTGCAAGCCTTGCTCATCCAAGGTGATGTGCCAGGCTCCGGAAAGGCGACGCAGAGCCATCGCATTCAGTAGCATGGGTAACACGCCTAGCGACCAGAAGAAGAGGAAGATACTCAGATAGCCCCAATTAACCCCAACATGAGATGTGAACCAGCCTGCGACCAGCAAAATAGCCAGAAATACCAACACTCCTGTGCGGTTAAGTTTACCCACGCTATCAGTACTGGGTTGCAGTATCAGTGGCAACTGCAGTTGCGCCAACTGTTGTTCTGTAGCGGCCTGTTTAGACATTCAGCTTTAACTTCTTCAAAGACAGACACCCACTCTAAGCATTGCCCCTATTGACATCAACTACACTGTGTTTTTGTTCGTTTCAAGGATGAAACCATGCCTACAGCCAGAAAGCAGCAGGTGTCGCTGCAGGATACCCCCTTTTACCACTGTGTTAGTCGCTGTGTCCGCCGCAGTTTTCTTTGTGGCGTTGATGCCTACACTGGTGTCAGTTATGAACACCGCCGTGATTGGGTTGAAAATAGACTACTTCAATTAACTCAGTCATTTGCTATTGAGGTGTGTGCCTTTGCCGTGATGAGCAACCATACTCATGTAGTGCTGCACGTGGAGACACAGAAAGCCACTGTCTGGAGCATGCGTGAAGTGTTCAGCCGTTGGCATCGACTGTTTGCCGGAACTGAGCTCACTCGGCGCTATTGTAATGACGAGCAGCAGGAAGCTCTTTCTTCTGCCGACCTTAATCTGCTGGAGCGTAAGGCTGAGCTCTATCGCAGTCGCTTGGCAGACTTAAGTTGGTTTATGCGTTCACTCAACGAATACATTGCTCGGGAGGCTAATAAAGAGGACGAATGCAGCGGCCGATTCTGGGAGGGGCGTTTTAAGTCTCAGGCACTGCTCGATGAACAAGCGCTGCTGGCTTGCATGGCTTATGTTGATCTTAATCCCATCCGTTCTGGTATCGCAAAAACACCGGAACAGTCGGATTTTACCAGTGTTCAGATGCGCATTCGGGCGGCCCTGAAAGGTAAGCAACCTGAGCGGTTAAAACCTTTCGATACCAAAGAGTTAAATTCACATTCCCTGCCTTGTCATCTCAATGATTATCTGGAGCTTGTGGAGTTTACCGGCCGAGTCATCAAACAGGGGAAAGACGGTATCATTCCTGTCTCCAGTGGAACGTTACTTCAACGGCTAGAGATTGATTTCGATAGTTGGATGGAGCTAACTGAAGGGTTCGAGTATCAATTCTGTCACCTAGCAGGCCGATTGCATAGTCTGCGACATTGTCGGCAAACCGACGGCATGCACCGAATTAGGGGGACTGGAAACGCCCAGCGCCTTTTTGGCGCTTAGCCGAACTTCAATCAGAAACCTAAACAATCCTGTAAACCTTTGATGCTGCTCAGAGGGGGGCTTTCTATGGTCCATTTTCTCACCTGGCCTGAAAAATCTGCTTCACTCAAGGGCGGTGACTGTAAACCGAATCCGTACATCACTCCAGTAAAGGCCTTAGTCGTGCCGTGGAGCGTTGCAGTTTAGTTTGGGTGTCTAAAGAAAAGGAAGGAGATAGATTGGGTGTCTACAGATGAGTGCACGAGGGCGGTGACTGTAAACCGAATCCGTACATCACTCCAGTAAAGGCCTTAGTTATGCCGTGGAGCGTTGCAGCTTAGTTTGGGTGTCTAAAGAAAGAGGGGAGGAGATAAATTGGGTGTCTTTAGATGAGATGGATTGGGTGTCTACAGATGAGATGGGGATGAAAAAAGACCGCGCAGGCGGTCTTTTGTGTTGGTAGGTCTGTGGCTTAGGCCATCAGCATTCGACGATGTTAACCGCCAGGCCGCCTTTGGCGGTTTCTTTGTACTTGGTGCGCATGTCCTGACCGGTTTCCCACATGGTTTTAATGACCTTATCCAGTGAGACCTTGTGCTGGCCATCGCCACGGCAGGCCAGTCGCGAGGCGTTGATCGCCTTGACCGCGCCCATGGCGTTGCGTTCGATGCAGGGCACCTGCACCAGGCCGCCGACGGGATCGCAGGTCAGGCCCAGGTTGTGTTCCATGCCGATTTCGGCGGCACACTCCACCACTGCCGGTGTGGCGCCCATGATCTCGGTCAGGGCGCCAGCGGCCATGGAGCAGGCCACACCCACCTCACCTTGACAGCCTACTTCGGCGCCGGAGATGGAGGCGTTCTTCTTGTACAGAATGCCGATGGCGGCGGCGGTCAGCAGGTAGCGACAGGCGATCTCTTCGTCCACCGGCTGTATGAACTTGTCGTAGTAGCACAGCACCGCGGGCAGAATGCCGGCAGCGCCGTTGGTGGGGGCAGTCACCACCCGGCCTCCGGCGGCGTTTTCTTCGTTAACCGCCAGGGCAAACAGATCCACCCAGTCCATGGCGTTGAGCGGATCGCGGCTGTTGTTGCCTTCGGCGGCCAGACGCCGATACAGGGTAGAGGCGCGGCGGCGCAGCTTGAGTCCGCCGGGCAGTATGCCCTCTTCCCGGCAACCGCGCTCGACGCAGCCCTTCATGGTTTGCCAGATCTGCCACAGTTGACGGCGAATCTCGGCTTCATCGCAGACCACCTTCTCATTGGCCATCATCAAGGAGGCGATGGACAGGCCTTTGTCGTTGCAGTGTTGCAGCAACTGGGCTGCGGTATCAAAGGGGTAGGGCAGTGCCGGGCCGCTGCTGACGGCCAGCGGCTGGGCGATCTCGCTTTTGTCCAGTACAAAGCCGCCACCGACGGAGAAGTAGGTCTGTTCATACAGCACCTGGCCCTGATCCAGGGCCCGCAGGGTCATGGCATTGGCGTGCTGAGGCAGGGTTTTGCGGCGGTGGTAGGTAATGCCCTGATTGCGGGTAAAGGCCACCTCGCGCTCGCCGTCCAGAGACAGACGCTGACCGCTGGCGACCTGCTCCAATTTTTGTTCCACAGAATCGGTGTCAACCGTTTCCGGTTGGTCCCCCAACAGCCCCAGTACCACCGCTTTTCCGGTGCCGTGGCCTTTGCCAGTCTGGCCCAGAGAGCCAAACAGTTCGCATTGCAGCTCGGTGGTGTGCTCAAACTGATGGTGCGCCCTGAGCGCTTCGATAAAGCGATTGGCGGCGCGCATCGGCCCGACGGTGTGGGAGCTGGATGGGCCAATGCCGATACTGAACATATCGAACACGCTAATCATAACGGTATCCCTGTTGAATGGTGCGTTGTGGCGAATGCCCTGATGGTACCCCAGCAGGAGGAAAAGCAAAATCGGACCTGCCTGATACAGTATAAAATGTTGCCTGCGCCGCTGCCGACAAGATGGTGGTCAACCTGAGCCGGTTTCACCAGCGCAAACCCCCTTATGGGGTGGGCGGCAATTTCGTCTTTGAATGGTTTTCATCGGGCATATGAAGCAAGACGTTGATGTTATGGCATCTTTATCACTATCGACGGCCGTTCGAGTTGGCAAAATGGGCCCGACCGTGATCCAGATCATCTTGAGTGCTTTGCTTGCGGTTTGCCAATGGCTATAGTGGATCCAAGCTAATGGAATGGTTTTACTATGATAATTTACCTGCACGGGTTTGACGCCACCAGCCCTGGAAACCACGAAAAAGTTCTGCAACTTCAGTTTGCTGACGAAGACGTGCGTTTTATAAGTTACTCCACCCTTCATCCTCGCCATGATATGCAGCACCTGCTGAAAGAGGTGGATAAACAGAGACGCTACAGCGATGACCCCAGTCCGCTGATTGTCGGCGTCGGCCTGGGAGGCTTCTGGGCCGAGCGCATTGCCTTCCTGACCGGCATGAAATCGGTGGTGTTCAACCCCAATTTGTGGCCGGAAGAGAACATGGAGGGGCGGATTGATCGCCCGGAAGAGTACCGCGACATCAAGGAAAAGTGCGTCACCGAGTTCCGTAAAAAGAACCGCGATCATTGCCTGTGTGTGTTGGCTCGCCATGATGAGGTGCTCGACACTTCCCGTATTGAAGCGGAGATGAAGCCCTTCTACCCCGTCATCTGGGACACCACTCAAACCCACAAATTTAAGGACATCTCCCGTCAACTGAAAGCGCTGGCAGAATTTAAGAGCGCTTGAGCCTGGGCGGAGCGTGTCTGCCCCTTCCTCCGTTCGGTCGTGTCGAACTCGGTGTCTGCGGATGCCGGGTTGGACTGTGCTTGGCTGAAAACGACGCCGATCAAGACGTTATTGTGGTTTGGGTGGGAAAATTCTAACCGCCGGGATAGCTGCTATAGTGAAGTTATCGACTTGAGGGTGGGCGATGCTATGAAGCGTTTGATGGTGAAGGTCAGTGGCCGGGTTCAGGGAGTGTGGTACCGGGCGTCGGCCCAGGAAGCGGCGCTGCGTCTCGGGGTTACCGGCTACGTTCGTAACCTGGATGATGGCAGCGTTGAGATGCTGGCCCAGGGGGCTGACAGGGCGGTGGACGCCATGTTGGACTGGGCCCATCAGGGGCCACCTCAGGCAGAGGTGACCGATGTGCTGGTGTCCGATTATGACGGCACCGACCTGTACCTGGATTTCGAGGTTACCGAGTGACCAGGGGGGTGGCTGCGGTTGCCGGCTCCATCTCGCTGGGTTGAGTCATGCGTCGAATCTGAATAACCACCCCCATTTTGGGGTGATCGAAGTAGTGAATCTCACGGCTGCGAACCCGGCGGGTTTGGCGCAGTTCGATGGTGTTCAGAAACGGCTCAGTGGCCGCCGAAGTGGCGCCATCTTCGGCTGCAACGAGTGTCGATTGATCAGCCTCTGGGGTCGCGACTGTCATCGATTCCAGGCCAGGCACCGGCCGCTCTCCCTCTTCACGCAGCTGCAATGACGTATCGATAAACAAAAAATGGTTCAGATAGATGCGTAACCAACCATCGAGTTCCCACACCGGCTCGGCCTGAGCGGTGGGCGGCGTCATTGAGAAGTTGAAGTCAAATACCGACCCCAGGGGGGGGGTGAGTGGGCGCAGGCGACCGTCGGCGTAGAAACGGTCGCTGAAATTTCGGCCGTTGTAGAGCCGGTAGGCCTGGCTGTTGCCGCGGCTGAATACCGGCTGGCGCCAGGCGCTGTGCAGCAGAACCCGAGCCCCTTTGTGGCGCAGTTTCGCCAGGGCGTCGTTGAACTGCAGTGACTCTGCCGGCAGCAGGAAAGGTGCACCAGACAGGGGGGAGCCGGTTTCCAGAGCGGTAACGGTTGCGGGCAGTTGACTTGGAATCGTTGCCGGCTCGGTCGGTTGCGGCTGGCAGTTCTCTGGCTGGCTCAGCCAATCACTGCTGTCGCAGGGGTTCAGGGCCTCTTCCAGTGCGCTGAGATCCGGCATCATGGCCGGCCCCAGCAGATCCAGGGTATCGGCCGTTTTAACCGGTGTGGTTTCCTGAGACCAAGTTTCGGTGGTCGTCTGCGGGCGCTGGAATACCGCAATTTCGACCTCAAACCAGGTGGCTTCTTCGGCCTGTGGGGCCGAACACGCCAAAGTCAGCATCAGGCCGGCGGTGAGTGCTTTCAGGTTGATCATCGTTTGTCCAATAGCTTGAGCAACTGCTCCACTGCATCAAGGCGAGACGCCGCATCCTGCAGGTCGCCTTGAAAACGTAATTTGGTGGGCCCATCCATTCGATAGCGTCCCGGATCCGATTGTAGCAAACCTATCAGGGTTTCCGGAGTGACGATTGTGTCTTGATTGAATTCAATGCTGCCGCCTTTGGCGTGGGCATCGATGCGACGCAGCCCCAGGGCCATGGCCCATAATTTGAACCGGGTCAGTTTGAGCAGGTTCTCGGTGGCGGCAGGCAGGGTGCCAAAGCGATCCACCAGCTCAACCCGGGTCTCCATCAGTTCGTCGTCATTCTGACAGGAGGCGACACGCTTGTAGAGGGCCAGGCGAGTGTTGACGTGGGGAATGTACTCTTCCGGCAGCAGCGCGGGGATCTTCAGTTCCAGCTCGGTTTGCTCCGCCAGGATCTGATCCAATGACGGTTCTTTGCCTGCCTTGAGGGCGGCCACGGTTTGCTCCAGCATCTCCATGTACAGGCTGAAGCCGATCTTGGCGATGTGACCGCTCTGTTCGTCCCCCAGCAGTTCACCGGCACCCCGAATCTCCAGATCCTGAGTGGCCAGCATGAACCCGGCGCCCAGGTCCTCCAGTTGCTCAATGGCTTCAAGGCGCTTTTTGGCGTCCTTGGTCATCTTCTTACCGGCGGTCAGCAGGTAGGCGTAGGCCTGGTGGTGGGAGCGGCCGACCCGGCCTCGCAATTGGTGCAGCTGAGCCAGGCCGAATCGATCGGCCCGTTCGATGATGATGGTATTGGCGCTGGGGATGTCGATGCCGGTTTCGATGATGGTGGTGCACACCAGCACATTGAAACGCTGGTGATGAAAATCGCTCATCACCTTTTCCAGTTCCCGCTCGCGCATCTGGCCGTGGGCGATGGCAAAACGGGCTTCGGGAACCAGTTCGGCCAGCTCTTTGGCGCAATCGTCGATGGTTTCAACACTGTTGTGCAGGAAGTACACCTGACCACCACGCAGAATCTCCCGCATCAGGGCTTCGCGGATCAGATCCCCCTGCTTGGGACGGACAAAGGTCTTGACCGACAACCGTCGTGCCGGCGGGGTGGCGATGATGGAGAGATCGCGCATGCCGGACATGGCCATGTTCAGGGTTCGCGGAATTGGGGTGGCGGTCAGGGTCAGGATATCCACCTCGGCCCGCAGCGATTTGATCTGCTCTTTTTGACGGACGCCGAAACGGTGCTCTTCATCCACAATCAGCAAGCCGAGGTCGGTAAACTTGATGTCGGACTGCAGCAACTTGTGGGTGCCGATGACGATGTCGACCTTGCCCTCACTGAGCTGTTTCAACACTTGGCGCTGTTCGGCGGCGGTGTTGAAGCGGGACATCACCTCGGTGCGCACCGCCCAGTCGGCGAAGCGATCCCTGAAATTCTCGTAATGCTGCTGCGCCAGCAGGGTGGTTGGCACCAGCACCGCCACCTGTTTGCCCTCGTTGACCGCCACAAAAGCGGCGCGCATGGCCACTTCGGTCTTGCCGAAGCCCACGTCGCCACACACCAGTCGATCCATGGCATTGCTGGTGCGCATGTCGCGCACCACCGCGTCGATGGCGGCTTCCTGATCGGCGGTTTCCTCAAACGGGAATGAGGCGGAAAACTTCTGGTAGTCGGCCTGATCCAGCTTAAAGGCGAACCCGGGTTTGGCTTCGCGGCGGGCATACACATCCAGCAGTTCGGCGGCCACATCGCGCACCTTCTCGGCGGCTTTGCGCCGAGCCTTGTCCCAGGCCTCGCTCCCCAGACGGTTGAGTTGAACCTCGCTGTCTTCGCCGGCGCTGTAGCGACTGATCAGGTGCAGGGCGCTGACCGGCACGTACAGTTTGGCCTGGTCTTTGTATTCCAGCACCAGAAATTCGGTGCTCATGCCGCCGGCGTCCAGGGTTTGCAGCCCCTGGTAACTGCCGACCCCGTGCTTCAGGTGCACCACCGGCTGGCCGACCTTGAGTTCGGCCAGGTTGCGGATCAGGGTGTCGGAGCTGACGGTTTTGCGTTGGCGGCGCCGCTGGCGAACCCGACCGCCAAGCAGTTCCTCTTCGCAGATCAGCGCCAGCTTCTCTTTCTCCAGCACCACGCTCTGTTCCAGCGGGCTGACAATCAGTCCCACCGGAGCGCTTGCGGCGATGAAGTCATCCAGGTGGGCGAACGATTCGATGTTCAGTTTCAGTGGCCGCAGCAGTTCCAGCAGCGCTTCGCGACGACCGTCGGATTCGACACTGAACAGGGTGCGTTTGACCTCGCCCATGCGGGCGCTCAGCGCCTGGGTCGGCTGCTTGAGTTGGTGATTGACGGCGATGTCACCGATGGCGGCCACCGCGGCTTTGGGCTCGCGGGCAATCTCACTGACTGCCCGGCTCAGTTGAATGCGGCCATGGGGCTTGATGCGGGCAAACAGCTCTTCGGTTTGCAGGAACAGTTGCGGCGGCGCCAGCAGCGGTCGCAGGGGATCGACCCCATAGTTGTCATAGCGGCTGTGAGCGTCTTTGAGGAACTGCTCACAGGCCTGTTGAATGTCGCCGCTGGTGAGCAGTTGCACTTGCTCTGGCAGGTAATCAAACAGGGTGGCGGTGGACTCGAAAAACAGCGGCAGGTAGCTCTCCACCCCGGCGGGCATCAATCCTTTGCTGATCTGCTGATACACCGACTCGCTCTCATTGCTGATGCGGGTAAAGTGCTGTCCCCACTGACTGCGAAATCGCTCGATGGCTTTGGCGTGGGTGGGAAACTCCCGTGCCGGCAGCAGCCGCACCTGCTCTAAAGAGCCGCCGCTGCGCTGAGTGTCGACGTCGAAGGTGCGGATCGCCTCCAGTTCGTCGTCGAACAGATCCAGCCGCAGAGGCTGATCACTGCCCATGGGGAACAGGTCGATGATTGAGCCTCTTACCGCGAACTCACCGTGCTCGAATACTTGCTCCACGTGGTGGTAGCCAGCCTGTGTCAGGTTATGGCGCAGGGTGTCGATGTGGATGGTCTGCCCAGGCTCCAGCAACAGCACGTTGCTGCCGACGTAGTCCACCGGCGGCAGCCGCACCAGGGCGGTACTGATGGGGACGATCACCAGCCCCCGCGTCATGGTCGGCAGGCGGTACAGGGCTTCCAGCCGCTGTGAAACGATGTCCTGATGGGGCGAGAAGCTGTCGTAGGGCAGCACCTCCCGATCCGGAAACAGGGTCACCGGCAAGTGCGGGCACAGGTAGCGCAACTCCTGCTCCAGATGCAGGGCGCTGGGGGTGTCCTGCGTAATCAGTAAGCTGATGCCGGCGTGCTGGCCGGCGAGGCGGCTGATGGTCAGAGACTGGGCACTGCCGATCAGTCCGGTAAGGCGACGTTTGGTGCCTGCACCGGCGCTGGCCGGGGCAAGGGGAGAGAAACTACTCATAAATCAAGCTTACTGATTGGTTTGGGGCTAGTGTAGACAACCGCAGCCAAGGCTGCGACCGTGGGGGTTAAGAGGCGTCATTTTGGCGACGGGCCTGGGCCCGTGCGCGCAGTTGCCGCTGTTCGATCTGCAGGCTGGCGTGCACCAGTTGCTCCTGATCCGCATCCATGATGCTGGTGAAGTCCATGGTCCACAAGAACTGATCGTCGTCGGCCTGGCAGTCGGTGATTTCGGCGATGGCGTAGATGGCAACGCTCTGTTCCAACAGTAACACCCGGGTTTCGACAATGCTACCGACCTCGATGGCACTGGTGTGGCGAGCCACCAGGCCGCTGCCACCAAAGCGGACGCCATCACAGCGATAGTGGGCGTCGCTGCTCTGGGCCAGTTGCATCTGCAGCACCAGGTCAATCTTCTTGTTCTGCAGGCTCAGGTACTCCGCCAGTTCGGCCGCGTGCTGTGCCAGGCTGTTCATCAGGGGCAGACAGCGTTGTTCGACGTCGTTGACCTGCGCCATCAAGCGGAACGCTTTTGGCATCATGGCCAGCAAGGCCTCTTTGTCGGTCAATCGCTGGCTCGGCTCCAGGGGATCCGCAAGCAGCAGAAAGTCACAGGGGACGCTGAAAAAGCTTTGTTGCTCGTTAGTCATGACCGGCGCTTGTGTAATAGGGGTGAATAACTTTATTATCCGATAACTTATCTATTTGGCAAATGGTTAAATGTCACCGTCAGTATCCCTATTTATCGGTCTTCGCTACTGGCGCTCCCGTAAAGACACCCAGTTCGTCTCTTTTATTACCTTTTTTTCCGTCGCCGGCATCGCCCTGGGGGTGGCCGCGCTGATTGTGGTCAGCGCAGTGATGAACGGGTTGGAGGGGCGACTGAAGACCCGTTTACTGGGGGCGGTACCTCAGGTGGTGGTCAGTGCCGACGCGCCGCTTAATAAACCGACGCTGCTGGCCAATCAGTTGGCCCAGGAGCCCCATGTGATTGGGGCGGTGCCGCTGATCAGTACCGAAGCGATGATTCAATCGGGCCCGGAGTTGGCAGGAGCCCAGGTGCTGGGGGTCGATCCGCTGCTGGAGGCGCCGCTGTCGGCGGTCAGTCGCCATTTTCGCACTGGCAGTTGGGACACCCTGCAGGGCGGCGAATATCAAATTTTTCTCGGCAGCCAGCTGGCCAATCGCCTCGGGGTGATGGTGGGCGACAAAGTTCGGGTGCTGTCGGCCACCGGGGCGGTGTATACCCCGGTGGGGCGCCTGCCCAGTCAACGGAATTTCACCGTTTCCGGCGTGTTTGAGCTGGGGGCGGAGGTGGATGCCAGCCTGGCTTACATTCACATCGATGACGCCTCCAAGCTGACTCGAATGGGCAAACACAAGGTGCAGTCCATTCGCCTGTACCTGGACGATGCCTTTGCGGCGCCATTGGTGGCGGCGGATCTGGCCGCTAAGCTCGATGGGAGCTACCGGGTCGACGACTGGCGCAGCCAGTACGGGCAGCTGTTCGGCGCAGTGAAGATGGAGAAGAACATGATGGCGATGCTACTGGCGCTGATCATCGCCATCGCCGCATTCAACGTGGTGTCGGCGCTGGTGATGATGGTGACCGATAAAACCTCGGACATCGCCATCCTTAAAACCATGGGACTGGGACCGATGGCGGTGATGGGGGTGTTTTCGGTGCAGGGAATGACCAGTACGGTGCTGGGGGTGACCATCGGTACCCTGGCGGGACTGTTGCTGGCCTTTAACCTGCAACCATTGATGGCGGCCTTGGGCATTTGGTTATTGCCTCCGGGTCAGCCGCTGCCGGTGATTTTGAACTACGGCCAAATTGGCCTGATTGTGGCCGGGGCACTGTTACTCAGTTACCTGGCAACCCTGTACCCCGCATGGCGGGCTTCCCTGATTAAACCCGCAGAGGCATTGAGATATGAGTGAGCCATTGCTGCGCTGCACGCAGCTGGGAAAAGTCTACCGCGAAGGCAAACTCGACACTCGGGTGCTGTCAAATCTGGACCTGCAGGTGGCGGCGGGCGAGTTGCTGGCGATCATCGGCAGCTCAGGCTCTGGAAAAAGCACCTTGCTGCACATCATCGGTACTCTGGACACCCCCACCGAAGGGGAGGTGGTGTTTCAGGGTCAGAATCTGTTTGCCCTGAGTGACGGCGCTCGCACTCAGTTGCGCAATCAGCAGCTGGGTTTTGTGTATCAGTTCCACCATTTGCTGCCGGAGTTCAGTGCTCTGGAAAACGTGATCATGCCATTATTGATTGCCGGTCAATCGAAAGCCGTGGCGCGCCAACGCGGTGAAGCCTTGCTGGAGAAGGTGGGACTCAGTCACCGACTCGGACACAAGCCGTCGGAGTTGTCTGGCGGTGAGCGCCAGCGGGTGGCCATTGCCCGGGCCCTGGTTAACCGGCCGGCGCTGGTGTTGGCGGATGAACCCACCGGCAACCTGGACGAGACCACCGCCGAAGAGGTGTACGAGCTGATTCGGCAGTTGGCACGGGAGGAGGGCACGGCGTTTGTGGTGGTGACCCATGATACCGCCCTGGCCGCCAGGCTGGATCGGCAGGTGGCGATGCACGGTGGCCGTCTGCAGCAGGTTCAGGGCTCATGAACCGCATCAGCTTGGTGTGGGGCTTGGGATGGCGTTTTCTGCGTACCCGTCACAGCAACCGTTTTATCTCCTTCATTTCGGTGTCGTCCATTGTCGGGGTGGCACTGGGCGTGACGGTACTGATCCTGGTGCTGTCGGCCATGAACGGCTTTGAGCGCGAGCTGAAGGAGCGGTTGTTGGCGGTGGTGCCCCATGCGGAGATGATCGCGGTCGAGGACCCGATCATGGACTGGCACACCATGGCCGCCGAGGCGGCAACCCACCCCGAAGTAGTGGCGAGTGCGCCCTTTACCCTGGTCGAGGGTTTGCTGCAAAAGGGCGACAAACTCAAAGGGGTGTCGGTACGCGGAGTGGTGCCAGAGTGGGAGCAACAGGTTTCAGAAGCCGACCACTACATGAGTCCCGAAGCCTGGCAGTCGCTGTCGGCTCCAGGCAAGCCGTTGGTGCTGGGCAAGGCGCTGGCGCAGCAGCTTAAGCTGGAGGTGGGGCAACGCGTGACCTTGATGGTGCCCAGGCCCCAGTCTCAGGGGCGCCGGCCGCCGCAGCGGGTGGTGTTTACCGTGACCGGTTTGTTCGACCTGGGAGGAGAGATTGACCGTACCATGGCCTTCACCAGCCTGGCGGTGGCGTCGGAGATTCGTGGATTTGGCGATGGCGTCGGTGGGCTGCGACTGAAGCTCGACGACCTGTTTGCGGCACCGGCGGTGATTCGTGCCGTGGGCTATGAGCAAAGCCACTACCTGTACCTGAACGATTGGACCCGCACTCAGGGACACCTGTATTCCGACATTCAGCTGATTCGAACCCTGATGTACCTGGTGTTGGTGCTGATGGTGGCGGTGGCCAGCTTTAACATTATCTGCTCCTTGGTGATGGCGGTGCAGGACAAGCAGGCGGAGATCGCCATCCTGCGAACCATGGGGCTGAGTCGCAAAGCGGTGATGGGGGCTTTCGTGATTCAGGGGGCACTGACCGGGCTGACCGGCTGTATTATCGGTGCGGCTTTGGGGAGCGCGCTGGCGTGGCGCCTGTCTGATCTGATTGCTGCTCTGGAGCAGGCTCTGGGCGTTAAACTGCTGTCCGGAGACGTCTACTTTATCGACTTTCTGCCATCGCAATTGATGCTGTCTGACGTGGTGTCGGTCACCTGTGTGGCCTTCGTGGTCACGGTGCTGGCGTCGCTGTACCCGGCCTGGAAGGCGGCCAAACAGGAGCCGGCTCAGGCGCTGGGTTAACGGTGACAGCTCGACAAAAAAAGGCCGCGATTGCGGCCTTTTTTTATTTTCGGAATCGGATTAGCGTTTGCCGTTGCCGTTGCCGTTGCCGTTGCCGTTGCCGTTGCCGTTGCCGTTGCCGTTGCGTTTCTTCTGGCGTTTCTTCCAGCTGAACAGAATGGAGTAACGCCACAGGCTGTTGATCACCAGATAGGTGAACAGCGAACTGCCGATGCCGAGAATCAGGCAGCCGAGCAGGAAGGGTTCGCCGATCTGTCCCAGGCTGGTTTCCAGCCACTCCCAGCTAAGCTCGAATTGAAAATGGCCCGCTTCCATGCCAAGCATCGAGGCACCAACCAGGTAGGCCAGGTAGAACATAAATGGCATGGTCACCGGGTTGGTGAACCAGACCGTGGCAACCGCCAACGGCAGGTTGACCCCAAGCAGAATGGCGGCGGCCGCCGCCAGAATCATCTGAAACGGCACCGGAACCCAGGCAACAAACATCCCCGCCGCCAGCGCGCCGGCAGCGGAGCGGCGGTTCAGGTGCCACAGCCCCGGTCGATCGATGACATCACCAAACATTCTCAGGTGTTTATGATGTCTCAGTTTCTCTGGGTTCGGCATCAGCCGTTTAATCGTTTTTTTTGGCATAGCGGTCCACAATCGCCTAAACAGTGTCAGGTGAACAGTTTTCTAATCGGTTGGGTAGCGGCCATCAGTTCCGGGCTGATATGGCCAGAGTTGCTACCTGCTCTGGAACGGATAATCCTCATCGTCGCAGCGTTGGTGCTGGTGCGACGCCAGCCGCTGTGGGCCGGAGTCCTGATGGGGGTCTGCTGGTTTAGCTGGCAAGCCAGTGCGTTGATTGACCCGAAACAACCCTTGCAAACGGGCCGGCATCAGGTGGAGGCCACCCTGTTGTCTTTGCCAACCCGCGCCGCACTATACCAGCGAACTTTATGGCAGGTCGAGCAGATTGATGGCGCCCCTTTGCAGATACAGCATCCGAATCGTGTTTCTCTGACCCATCAGGGACCGGCTCCCTGGCTACTGGGTGAACGTTACCGACTGGATGTTACATTACGACCGCCCTCAGGCACATTAAACCAGTTTAGCTGGAATAGTCGTCGCCATTACCTTTCCCGAAGAATTGTGGCCACCGGCCGGATTCAAGGTTTTGAACCGCTTGAGGGGAGCGTTCATTGGCGCCAGCACCTGGCGGATAAGTTGCACCAGGCCACCGCATCCTTGCCCCGAGGGGACCTGATTCGGGCCCTGGCCATGGCCGATCGCACTGGTTTGAGTGATCAGCGCTGGCGGCAGTTGCGCCAATCCGGACTGACTCATCTGGTGGCCATCTCAGGGCTGCACCTGACCCTGGTAGCGGCGCTGGTGGTGTCGGGGCTGGCCTGGGCCAGTCGACGGTTGTTGCCCAGTCCTTCGGGCAGGGGCCGCGGTGTCATTCTGATGCTGGCGGCAACGGTGGTGATCGGTTACGCCCTGCTGGCGGGACTGGGGTTGGCCACTCAGCGCGCCCTGATAATGACTCTGGCCGGCATGGCCTTGCTGGCAACCGGCCGCCAGGCGCGACCATGGGAGATTTTGCTGCGGGCGATGGCGCTGCTGCTGTTGTTCGATCCGCTGGCGGTGCTGGCGCCGGGCTATTGGCTTTCCTGTGCCGCGGTGGCCAGCATTCTATTGCTGCTGTGGTTAAAACCGCTGGGAATACGCAGCAAGGTCGCCACCCTGGTGTGGATTCAGTGTGGTCTGACGTTGATGCTGGGGGTAGTGCAACTGGGCTGGTTCGGCAGCGTCACGGTCCATGCCTTGTGGGCCAACCTGTTGATGGTGCCCTGGGTGTCGTTGCTGGCTCTGCCGCTGACACTGGCGGCGGCGTTGTGGTTGTGGCTGGGCGGCCCCGCGGGCGATGAGGTGCTGTGGTTGGCCGACGCGGCGCTGTGGCCGCTGGATAACATCGCCACCCTGGCGGCGTCGTTGCCGGGGGCGGCATTGGGCTGGAGCCTGTCTCCGGTCGCGGCGGCGTTGGCGTTGTCGGCGTCACTGCTGCTGTGGCGAAGGCCGCTACCATACAGTGGCACCTGGGCGCTGCTGCTGTTGTTGCCGCTGTTGCTGTCGGCCCTTCCGACCAGGGACGCCCCCTGGCGGGTGCATGTGTTGGATGTGCGTCAGGGACTGAGTGTGGTGGTGGAGCGTAACCGGCGGGCGCTGGTGTTTGATACCGGCGCCGCTTATCCCTCCGGGTTCAGTTACGCCGAGCGGGTGTTGCAGCCGTTTTTGCTTGGCCACAGCATCGTTGCGGTGGATCATCTGGTGCTCAGTCACGGTGATAATGATCATGCTGGTGGTCGTCGGGTCATTCAGGCTTACTGGCCCGAGGTGGCAGTGATCGAGGGGGCGGGGTGTTTGTCGGCCCCCGAGCGGTGGCAGGGACTGAGCCTGAGCTGGCATCGACAGTCCATGGCCGGCAACAACGGTTCCTGTGTGCTGGTGATCGACGATGGCCGCCATCGGGTGATGCTGCCTGGCGATATCGAGCACGAAGCGGAGCGCCGAATGACGGTGGCTCCGGTGGATCTGTTGGTGTCGCCCCACCACGGCAGTCGCAGCTCCAGCAGTCCAGCGTGGTTGGCGCAGGTGCGGCCGCGATGGGTGGTGCACCCATCAGGATGGCGCAATCGCTGGGCGTTTCCCCATCCCGAGGTGGTCGCGCGCTACCACAACCTTGGGGCGCAGCAGTGGGTAACCGGTGACCACGGTCAGGTGAGCGCTCACTTCGGGGCCGACGGGGCAACCATGATGAGTTTTCGGGAGCAACTGGCCCCCTATTGGTACAATCACCGCCCTTGGTAAATGGCCGATAAATAAGCGGTTGACGAGTTAATATTGGTATCCCACAGGGGAGTCGGTAGAATGTCTGATTCAGTTTGTGAATGGTTAAAGATATGAGCGCCAAACCCCAACGCGCAGAGAAAGGCCAAACCTGGGCCACGTTTAAACGCTTGTGGCCCTATGTGCTGCCATACCGCACCGCCTTTATCATCTCCATCGTCGGCATGTTGATCTACGGTGGGGTCGATGCCGGCATGATCTGGTTGGTGCAACCGCTGATCGACAGTGGCCTCAACGAGGGACGCAGCGAGGTGCTGCGAATGGCACCGCTGATTGTGGTGGGCATGTTCCTGATTCGCGGCAGTGCCAACTTTGTGTCGACTTACTGTCTGGCCTGGGTCAGCCAGAAGGTGGTGCAGAACATGCGCCAGATGGTGTTCAATAAATACCTGAGTTTGCCAGTGAGTTATTTCGATACTCAGAGCACCGGTGATCTCATCAGCCGCATTACCTTTGATACCGAGCAGGTCGCCCGAGCCTCCAGCAGTGCCCTGGTCAGCATGGTGCGAGACGGTGCCACCGTCATCGGCTTGCTGTTTATCATGTTCTATCAGAGCTGGCAGTTGTCGCTGATCTTCTTCATGGTAGGCCCGATTGTGGCTTGGGTGATTACCATTGTTAGCCGCCGTTTCCGTAAGGTCTCCAAGGCGATTCAGCTGGCTATGGGCGGGGTAACGACGGCATCGGAACAGATGATCAAAGGCCACAAAAACGTGATTGCCTTTGGTGGTCAAGAGGTCGAAGCCGAGCGTTTTGCCCGCATCAACAACCTCAACCGGCGTCAGAACATGAAGTTGTCTGCCGCCCAGGCCATCAGCCAGCCCATCATTCAGATTATTGGCTCCGGTGCCATCGGTGTGGTGTTGTTTGTGGCCAGTTTTGATTCGGTGTTGCAGACCCTGACTCCGGGCACCTTCGTCACCATCATTGGCTCCATGATGGGGCTGATGCAGCCGATGAAGCACCTGACCAAGGTCAATGCCGACTTCCAGCGAGGCATTACCGCCGCCCACACCGTGTTTGCGGTACTGGACAAGCCCGATGCCGCCGACAGCGGTACTCATCAGGTGGAGCGGGTACAGGGACAGCTGACACTGAACAATGTGACGTTCAGTTATCCCAACACCAACAAAGAGGAGCCGGCCCTGCGCAATGTGTCGTTGCAGGTGGGGGCCGGTCAGACCCTGGCGCTGGTGGGGCGCTCCGGCTCTGGTAAGAGCACCATTTCCAACCTGCTGCCACGCTTCTATGATGTGACCGAGGGCGAGGTGCTGCTCGATGGCGTCAATGTGAATGAGTATTCCCTGAGTAACTTGCGTAGCCAGATTGCCATGGTGTCGCAGCAGGTGACCCTGTTTAACGACTCCATCGCCAACAACATTGCATACGCCTGCGACAACTGCAGCCGTGAGCAGATTGAAGCCGCCGCCGAAGCGGCGTATCTGATGGAGTTCGTTCGGGATCTGCCCGAGGGACTGGATACCATGGTCGGTGAAAACGGCATCCTGCTGTCCGGGGGCCAGCGTCAACGCATCGCCATTGCCCGGGCCATTTTGCGCGATGCACCGGTGCTGATCCTGGATGAGGCCACCTCGGCGCTGGATACCGAGTCTGAGCGCGCCATTCAGGCGGCACTGGATAACCTGCAGCGGGGTCGGACTTCGCTGGTGATCGCCCATCGCCTGTCGACCATCGAAAACGCCGATGTGATCATGGTGGTGGATAAGGGCGAAGTGATCGAACGCGGCAGCCACGCCGAACTGCTGGCTAAAGGCGGCGTCTACAGTCAATTGCATCAGATGCAGTTTGGTGACAATGAGTAACTGGCTCGAGCGCGCCTGGCAGCAGGGCAGCCTGCTGCTGTGGGTCCTGGCGCCCTTTACCCTGCTGTTCATCGTGATCAGCGGCTTGCGGCGCTGGGCTTACTCGATGGGGCTGCTGAAATCCGTCACATTGCCAGTACCGGTGATTGTGGTGGGCAACCTCAGTGTTGGTGGTAATGGCAAGACACCGGTGGTGCTGTACCTGATTGAGCTACTGCAGGCGCAGGGCAAGCGGGTCGGGGTTATCTCCCGAGGCTATGGCGGTGAAGCGGACAACTGGCCACAGTGGGTCGCCAGTGACACACCCGCGGCGCTGGTGGGAGACGAGCCCAGGTTGATCGTTCAGCGAACGGGAGTGCCCATGGCCGTAGGGCCAGATCGCATCGCCGCTGCCCAGATGCTGCTGGAGCGTGCCGAGGTCGACGTGATTCTGTCTGACGACGGCCTGCAGCACTACCGTCTGGGCCGCAAGGTTGAGCTGGTGGTGGTGGACGGCGAACGCCGCTTTGGCAATGGTTATCGACTGCCTATGGGCCCGTTGCGGGAGCCAGTCAGCCGGTTAGCCAGCGTGGATCTGGTGATCTGCAACGGCGGCACCGCCAAGCCCGGTGAGTATTCGATGCAGTTGCAGCCGCTGCCGCTGAGGGCGGTGGACGGCAGTGATCGCGCGTTCGATGCGGATCGGGACATCGTTGCCATGGCCGGCATCGGCCATCCGCCACGCTTCTTTACCTCGCTGGAAAACCAGGGACTGATGCCGGTACGCTGCGTGCCTTTTGACGATCACCACCCCTATACCGCCCCCGAGCTGAGGCAATTGACCCCGGCGGCTGAAACCCTATTAATGACTGAAAAAGATGCGGTTAAATGCCGCGCTTTTGCGCAGCCCAACTGGTTTTACTTGCCGGTTGCTGCTAGCTTGTCGAAAGATTTTGACGGCGCGTTGCTGTCACGACTGAAGGAATAACAACATGGCGTTTGATACAAAATTGCTGGAAATCATTGCCTGCCCGGTCTGCAAAGGCAAACTGGAGTTTAACGCAGCCGAGCAAACCCTCACCTGTAAGGGCGATCGCTTGGTCTACCCCATCGACGACGGCATTCCGGTGTTGCTGGAAAACCGCGCCACCGAGATGAAAGGCGAATAACCCATGTCCTTTGTGGTGGTGATTCCGGCGCGTTATGCATCCAGCCGTCTTCCTGGTAAGCCGCTGGCCGACATCGCCGGCAAGCCGATGATTCAATGGGTGTGCGAAAAAGCTCAGCAATCCGGTGCCGAGCGGGTGGTGGTGGCTACCGATGACATTCGGGTGCAGCAGGCGGTGACCGCCTTCGGTGGCGAGGTGATCATGACCTCCGCCGATCACAACTCCGGTACCGAACGGCTGGCGGAGGTAGTGACGCTGCTGAAACTGGACGACGATCAGGTCGTGGTCAACGTTCAGGGCGATGAGCCGCTGATCCCGGCGGCAAACATTCGTCAGGTGGCGGATAACCTGGTGGCCAGTGGTACCCCGATGTCCACCTTGGGGGTGGCCATTGACGACTGCGATGAGATGTTCAATCCCAATGCGGTCAAGGTGGTGTGCGCCGAGGATGGCAAAGCGCTGTATTTCTCCCGCGCCGCCATCCCTCACGATCGTGATGCCTTTGCCCAGGGGCCGGCAGTCAGCCCGGGCGCATTGCGGCATGTGGGGATCTACGGTTATCGAGCCGGCTTTATTCGTCGCTATGTGAACTGGGCACCAAGCCCGCTGGAGGCGATTGAGTCGCTGGAGCAGCTGCGGGTGTTGTATTACGGTGAGTCAATTCACGTGGCCCGGGCGGTGGAAACGCCGCCGGCGGGGGTGGATACACCGGAAGATCTGGCTCGGGTTCAGGCCATTCTGAGCCGCTGAGTCATCATTTCGGCCACAATTGTTGTTGGGCGATGCTGGCCTGGGCGGTCAATTTGGCCCCCAGGCTTTTGCCGTGCAACAGGTGCTCGGTGCCGTAGGCGTAAGTGGCGCATAATACCGCTGCCAACAGCATTCCGCGCCAGGTTTTGGTGGCAAACAGCAGACTGAAACTGACCGCCGCGAAGGCGCCCCCCACCACCCATCCCCATTGGCCCTCGACCTGTCGCAGTGACAACTCGATCAGGGTTAACGCCACCGCCACCGCAATGATGCCGATGAACATGCCTGGTGTGGGCGATCGGATCAGAATGGCGGCCAGGTACACCGGTACCATCGCCACCATCAAAATGCCAACGATCAACAGCAGCAGTTCAATCATGGATGCGCGCTTTGTCCTCGTACAGCGTGGTTACCCAACGTTCGGTGGTGATGAAGCGCCAGCTCCAGGTGTGGAGGGATTCGGGAAAGGCTGCCTGCCACTGCTGCAAAGACGCGTCCATCGGTTGCTTTCTAGCCCATCTTATTGAGTCTAGCAGCATTTTTTGAAAGTTCTGTAAATCCGCCTTGGTCGCCAGGCCGCCATGGCCGGGAATGACCCGGGTGTCGTCGTCCATCCAGCTCAGTGCGGTGGTGACGTTATTCAGGTAGCCCTCGACGCTGCCGCCGCCTTTCAGATCCACATAGGGAAAGGTGTCTTTAAAGAACAGGTCCCCCATGTGTACCACGTTGGCCTGATCAAAGCGCACCAGGCTGTCGCCATCGGTGTGGCCGGAGGGCAGGTGCACCACTCGCAGGCGTTCGCCATTGAAATGGATGGTGATGCCGTCGCCATAGGTGACTACCGGCAGGTGGGCGTCTGTCAGTTGGCTGTCCTGAGCCAGTCTCAGCCGCACGTTGTGGTGGGCGAAGATGGTGGCCTGGTCGGCAAACTCGGCGTTGCCGCCGGTGTGATCGCCATGATAATGAGTATTCAACAGGTACTTGACCGGCCTGGGGTTGATGGCTTTCAGGGCCGCGGCGATGCGATCCGCCAAGGGAGCAAACTGGTCGTCGATGATCAACACGCCATCCTCGCCGGCGCTGACACCGATGTTGCCACCACTGCCGGTGAGCATGTACACCCCCTGGGCCAGTTCGAGCGCCTGAATTTCGACATCTTTAAACCGATCGTCGCCGCTGGCGGGCAGGGCACAGATCAGGGCGAACAGCAGCAGCTTGCGCATAGTGACTCATCCAGATTGAGGGGGGGGATTGTTGAAAATAGCATCGTTTTTCAGTGCTGGGTAGGCTCGGGCTAGGGTTCACTGCTGTTGTTGGCTGACTGCACGCCGCAATGATCCATTCGGGCAAGGGCAGGCGCCGCTTTATCGTTGGTACTCAATGATTGTGGCTATCGGGGAGTTGATTCTGTGAACCTTCGCAGCATTCGATGTGAGTTGGCCCTCAATCCGTCTCGGTGAACAAAAGTCAATATGTAAATGCCGGGTTATTTGTATATTTTTGCCTCCTATTATCGCCTCAAGGCCGCAAGGCCATTTATAAAAAAGGTGATAATGATGATGAGAGAAACGCAAAAATGGCTACTGTGCGCCGCGGTGGCATCGGTGCTGACCGGCTGTGGTGGCAGCGACGATGATGCTCCTGAGCCACCGAAACCGCCGGTGGTGGATCCCGATCGTCCCGCCGAACGGGTATTTGGCCCCCGGCCCACCCACACCATGGCCGGCAAAAATTTCAATCTGTATTGGAATGAGGGCAGCGGTTTTTACTTCTACCCGGGAGGGATGGTAATAACGCCGCCGGCGACTCGGCCCATCGTGATTAGCGGTGACGAGGTGTTGCAGTGGTTGGATCAGCACCATGGCGGTGAGTCGATCAAAAACGAGTACGTGAAGATGTTCAAACCGGGCAACTTCACCGAGTTGGATGCCCTGGTTTATGCCGCCGAGAACCGCAAGCAGGAGATCTGCGACCGCTGGGGCAAGCCGGCGGACTGTGAGGTCAACCTGGAGTACCAGTGGGACCCGCAGCGGCGCAGTTTCGACATCACCGTTAATGGTGAAGGTAACTGGATGGCCGCCCAAGACTACGATGGCGGTGATGAAACCGCAGCCAACAACTGGGGGCTGGAACACATCGGTTATTTCAGGCCGGATGAGACCCTGGTGAAGCACAAAATGAACATTGGTTTTGCCCCCTATCCCCAGGACGAGGTGGACTTCTATCACCAGGCGCAGCAGGAGGAGATCAGCCGCCTGAACGACAACGACGGCAAGGTGATCGTCTCTGAAATTCAGGTGCAGACCCGCATGCGTCTGAATAGTGACATGGAGTTTGAAACCCGCTATATCAAGGAGTACAACCGCGCCAACCCTTACGAGTCGGAGTTCACCGAAGAGCGCTCCGAAGCGCAACTGGATGATAATGGCGAGCCGATGTATCACACCGGTTTTGTGATGGAAGGGATGTTCATCAGTTGCGGTATCGAAGGCTTCATCTGCTGGGACTACAAACCGGATTACGTGATTCGTGACGTGGAAGTGACGCCGCATAATCTGCGCCCGGATTACTACTACGATGGTGTGGTGACCATGGCGGATGTGGCCCTGTCCCTCAACGACGTCCCCGGTCATTCCGGCAGCCTGATCCTGTGGCCGTCTCTGGATACCAATACCACGGTGGAGACCTACGCCATTAATGACATCGATGGCCTCTACTCCAGTGGCTTCTATGGCTGGAACTACAACTGGAGCCATAAGATGCTGTTTGAAAGCGAGGGGGCGCCCTATCAGAAATTGAATCAGACGCCGTTTGACTATTCGCCGCACATTGTCGGTGACATGGCGGTGCTGGCCAATCCGGACGTGATGGTCTTCCAGTACGGCGACTTCTATCGCTCCTACTACGAGGTGCAGGAGTTTGTGCAGGGGGATGAGCGTGATCCCTATCGCCTGACCCGAGGCAGTGTTCTTGAGCCTGCGGCGCCATTGTCCGAGTCGCATTTCGGCTGGAAGGTGGCAAACTGCGGCATGTGTCATACTGCCAAGGACATGGACTACGGCAAACACCCGACGTTGGCGGACGATAGGTTGATTGAACCGGCTAAGTGTGCCGAGTGTCATGGCAATAACGGTGCGCCCAAGGGCCACGATCAGAAAGCCGGCTGTTACCGTTGTCACTTTGACATGGTTGGCCATGGCGATGCCATCGAGGCGAATTTCACGGCTCACCCCTTCGAAAAGTTGGGTAAAGGTCAGAGTGCCACCTTCCCCGATCCTTACTCTTGCGTCAGTTGTCATAACAACGAGCAGGATGTGCTGGTAGGCGGAAAATAGCCCTAAAAAAATCGACTGCCTCGAGGTCGCTCGGGGCAGTCGCAGCTCGAGTCAAGGGGGCATTATGAAGCGAGGCAGATTAAGGGTGGAGGAGGAGCAGGCGTTCGTGACTGCTCTGGCTGATTTCGGCATCAGTTCCTTCTACTACACCCTGTTTTATCTTCCCGAAAGTGAAGATGAGTTGGATATGGAGTTTGCCAACAAAGTGGATTTCAAAACCTACTCGCCAGCCAGGATGCTGAGAAAGAGTTATGTATTAGGCGGGGATCAGGCAACACTGCCCTACATCGAGCAGTACCTCAAACGTTATGCGGAACAGGATAAATGCTATCACTACGAGGCGTCTGAGGAGTTTGAGTTTTATCAGCCTCGCTGCGGCGAGCGCAAAAATCAGGCGCTGTTAAAGCTGATGGCCAGCCACCATGTGAATGCCGAGATGGGAACCGGTGTGCTGGACAGGGTCAGGCGGGGCTTTTTTGGTTTCTTTTTTCTGACCTCGGCCCAGCAGTCGGAACCGTTTGAGCGGTCTGCCCTGCACAGGAAAAGTGAGATTCGTTCCGAGCTGGAGCGGTTTCATCACCAGATGTGTGGGCGCTACTTCAAGGAGCTCAACCCCTGGTTTGATTCGGGGCTGATTCCGGAGCAGGCGCTGGAGATACTTAAACTGCTGTCTCAGGGGTACATCACCAAAGAGATTGCCGAGCTGAAAAACCTCTCCAGCCGTGGAGTGGATTATCACCTGGACAATCTGAAATCCTGCCTCAATGCCAGAAACCGAATCCATCTGACGGCCAAGGCCTATGAGCTGGGCATCCTTCCTTAACCACTCAGCCCGGCAACTGCCGGGCTGTTTTTTTGTCGTAGACTTAGTAGCTGTAGGTCAGATCGACGAAGTAGTAACCGCCATTGAAGCCATAGGGCGTATTGGTGACCGGATACTGGAAAATGCCGTTGAAGTTGTTGTCGTCGGGCCGTTTCTCCGGGTAGGTGTCAAACAGGTTCTGGGCGCCGGCAGTAATGCTGATGGCGTCGGTGGCCTGATAGCGAACGCTGAGATCCGTGGTCCAGCTGGCATCGTATTTGACCTCACTTTGGGAGTAACCCACGGTGTAGGTGCCAAAATAGTTAAACCTCAGGTGGCTGGTGAAATCGCCGTAGCGGTGGCTAAAGCCCAGATTGCCTTTATGATGCAGGTTGGCATCGGTACGCCGAATCTCCTCGCGACGATCGAACAGTGCCGCTTCCTGGGCGTCGAGGATGGCCGGTAGATTCACCCGTTCGATGTCGGTGCTGTTGTAGGCGTAAGCCAGGTTGGCCTCCAGGTCGCCCCAGCGGCCCAGATCGATGTCCTGAGATGCCACCACATCAATACCCCGGGTGCGGGTGTCGAGGCCATTGAGGAAGAAGCGGCCGGACTCGGCATTGGTGCCCTCGAACAGGGCGGCGATGGCGGGCGAGGCGTCCTTATCCAGCGAGCCGGACAGGATGATGCGATCATCGACATCAATCTGATAGGCGTCGACGGTGACGGTGAGGCCAAAGTCGGTCAGGTACACCAGTCCCAGGCTGTAGGAGTGGGAGATCTCCGGCTCCAGTTCATCGATGCCCAGAGCCTGGGTGATGGGGGACAGGGTATTAAAGGTGCCCGACTCCCTGGGAACAAACTCGCCGGTGTTCGGATCCGGGTCGAAAAAAGTGGAGATGCTGGTGTAGTACAGTTGCTGCACACTGGGGGCGCGGAATCCGGTATTGGTGGTGGCCCGCAGGGCCAGGTTGTCGGTGATGTCGTAGCGCCCGGCCAGTTTCCAGCTGGTGTTGGTGCCAAAGTCGGAGTAATCCTCGAAACGCACCGCCGCGGCCCAGTACCATTGTTCGCTGTACTGATTTTCCAGTTCCAGGTACAGCCCCAGGTTGTGGCGATCCTCGTCCACTTCCGATTGCGGCGTAAAACCACTAAAGCCCTGGCTGCCGCCGGATTTATTCTGGTAGTCGCCCTTGAGGTAGGACGCCTCGTCGCCAGCTTCTATCTGGTAACCACTGTTGCGCCAGCTCAGGCCCAGGGCCACCACCAGCTCGGAGTCGTTGTAAAACTCGTAGTAGCGAGAGGCGTCCAGGTTCAGGTTCAGCTCTTCGGTGGACAGGGTGCCGGCATCAAACTCGGTGGGGCTGCTCGGTCCCAGTGAGGCGTTGAGGCTGTTGACCACCCGGTATTCAAAGCTGTTGCTGCCGTAGCCGGCGGAGGCGTCCAGTTGCCACTGACCAAGGGCAAACTCATAGCCCAGCACCAGCGAGTAATCGATGATTTCCGGGTTAATCTGAGGCAGGAAGCCGTCCGGATAGATCTCGGGCAGATTGCGGCCATCCAGGGCGCGGCGGTAAAAGGCGCCGGATTTGGATTCGCGCTGGCTGATGCCGCCAAAGGCATACAGGTTGTCCTCGCCATCGAGGGAGTAGCCGGCATTGGCGAACAGGCCGTAGTTGTCGTAGTCGCTGTTGCCGATGTGGTGGCTGTTGCGATCAAAGCTCGCCTCGCGGGGATCCGGGCTGCCATCGGCCAGGGTTGGGTATTGTTGACGGGGATCGGCACCGGCCCGGTTGGTGGCGTTCTTCTGTTGGGCCTCCAGTGACAGGTTGAGGAAGCCGTCGTCGCCGAGGCTCAGGCCATGGTTAAGGCCAATTCGAACCTGCTCGCCATCCCCCTCGTAGGTCTGACCTATCTGGGTGGCGATGCTGCCGCCCTGATCCGCATCGTTCAGCACCACATTGATGACCCCGGCTATGGCGTCGGAGCCGTATTGGGCGGCGGCGCCATCGCGAAGAATCTCAATCCGCTTGATGGCAGCCATGGGGATGGCATTCAGATCGACGTTGGAGGAGCCCTTGCCGACGGTGCCGCTGGTGTGCACCAGCGCCGAGCCGTGGCGACGCTTGCCGTTTACCAGCACCAGGGTGTGGTCCGGTGACATGCCGCGCAGATTGGCCGGGCGCACGGCGTCGGTGCCGTCGGTAACCGACGAGAACGGAAAGGCATAGCTGGGCGCGGCGAACTGCAGTGCCTGAGCGGTTTCGGTCATGCCGGTGGCCTGCAGTTGCTCACCGCTGATGATGTCGATGGGGGCCGCACTGTCGGTGGCGGTGCGCAGGGCGATGCGGGAGCCGATCACCTCGATGGTTTCGACCTTGTCCTGTGAGGCCAGGGTCTGAGGGGCTGTAATGCTCGCTGCGACAGCCAACGCAACAAGGTTTGAGCGCATAAGGAAATGCCTTTTTATAACTATTGGTAATATTGATTGGCGGCAAGGGTAACATTTCCATTTTTATGGAATTAGAATCAAACGCGATAAATCAGCGCGGACTGTTCTAACGACAGCTGTAATTTTTTATAGCTTAAACAAGTGCTTAATATTGGTTTTTAGGCATTGTTAATGCCGTGGTGAAAAAAAGGAGAGGCACAGGCCTCTCCAAACTGGCCAGGGGAACAACTGGCCATCGGGATACAACAACACGGCAATGGCTTACAGCCACCTGGGCAGGGCGCCGTCGCTCCATTGTTTGATGCGGGCGCTTTTCTGGGCGTAGAAATGGCGCATTCGGGTTAGCAACAGGTAGCAGTAAGGCACCAGAAACAGGCTGGTAACGGTGGAGAACAGCAGCCCGCCGATGATCGCCAGCGCCATCGGGGTGTAGGAGGGGCCGCCGCCGGCCAGTCGGGTATCGTTCAGCGCCAGCGGCACCAGACCCAGCACCGTGGTGGCTACCGTCATCAGCACCGGCCGCAGCCTCGATCCGGCAGCATCGACAATGGCTTGCTTCAGCTTGTCGATGTCCGGTTCCCGCTGATTGATCTGATCCACCAGCACGATGCCGTTGTTGACCACCACCCCCATCAAGATCAGGATGCCGATCATCGCCATCATCGACATGTCCTGACCGAGAATAAAGAAGGTCCAGAAGACCCCGGTGATGGAGAATAGGATTGACGAGATCACCGCCGTGGGCAGCAACAGCGACTCAAACAGCGCCGCCATTACAATGTAGATCATGGCGATGGCCAGCAGCATGTTGGTGATCATTACCGCCTGGTCGTCCTCTTGCTGGCGGAATCCGCCGCCAAACTGGTAGTCGTAGCCCTCGGGCCAGTGCAATGAGTCCAGCACCTGAGTCAGGGCCGCCTTGGCTTCATCCATCGAGCTGTCCTCGACGTTGCCGCCGATGGTCAGGGCCGTCTGGCGATTGTAGTGTTTGATCTCTTGCAACCTGGGTTCCAGAGTGATGCTGGCCAGCATCTCCAGGGTATAGACCCGGTTATTATGTCGAGCCAGCGGCAACTGCTTCAGTCGTTGCAGTGACTGGCGCCACTGCCGGTCCCAGGCCAGGAAAATCTGCACTTCGCCACTGGGATCGTGGCGGAAGGATCGCAGGTTGTCGCCTCTGACGGCCAGCGCCACGGTCTGAGCCGCATCGGCCATGTCAATGCCGAGCCGCGACAGTTGTTGGCGGTCGAACTGTACCTGAAGTTCATACTGACCACTGTTGATGTCGGAGCGAACGTCCTCGAGGCCGTCGATGTCCTGAAACAGCGGCACCAGTTGGTCGGCCAACTCCATCAACACCGTGGTGGAGCGTCCGGTGAGGGTGACCCGCATGCCGGCGTTGTTGCCGCCATTCCAGCCAAATTCCGGGTTGGCGTCGGTCAGCCTCGGCATGTTGTCGCGAATGGTCTGCTTAATGGTTTCGATGTCCGCTGGCAGGGTTTCCTTCATGATCAGGGTGGTGGCGACGTTATCGGTGGCGTAGTAGCTGTAGACACTGTCAAACCCCAACTGTTGCTGATTGGCATACAGGTACTCTTCCACCCGGTTGACCATCCCTTCGGTGACGGCCAGGGCGTGCTGGCCTTCCAGGTGGTAACGCAGATAAAGCCGATCTTCGGCGTCGTCGTCGTCGGCCATGTTGACCTTGCTGACGGGCAGGGCGGTGCTGGCCAGGATCAGCAGGGTGATAAGGCCGGTGGTTTTTGGCCAGTTCAGACACCAGCTTAGGGCGCGTTGATAATGGCGTTGGCCCTTGGGGGCATTGTGGGAGCCGAGACGAATGCGGCCAAGCCGGGACAACAGCAGCGGCAGCAGGGTCTTGGCCAGCAGCAGTGATGCCAGCAGTGAGATGCAGATGGCGATGGCGACGTGTTCCAGGAACATGGTCATCTGCACCTTGATGCCAAAGATATTGGGCAGGAACACGATGATGGTGGTCAGGGTGCCGGCCAGTACCGCCAGGGCCACCTTGTTGACGCCATCAAGTATCGCCTGATGGCGATCGCCATCGTCGCGGTGTTCCTGGGCTTGCAATACCGACTCGGTGACCACCACCGAGTTGTCGATGAGCATGCCCACCGCCAGCAGCAGCCCCATCATCGACAGGATGTTGAGGGTATAGCCCATCAGGTACATGGCAGCCAGGGTGATGGCGATGGAGATTGGTACCGACACCACGATCACCAGGGTCATGGCCACGTTGCGCAGGAACAGAAACAGCACACCGAACGACAGTGCCGCGCCCACCAGGCCCGCCATCAGCAGATCATGCAGCGAGCTTTTGACCCCCTTGGCCTGATCGTCCATGGAGAACAGTTCGATGCCGCGAAACTGCGGATTGGCGTTGGTGGCATCGATGACCTTGGTCACCCGGGCGGCGACCTCCACCAGGTTGGCGCCGGACTCCTTAAAGATGTCCAGGCCGATGGCATAGGCCCGGTTGAGGTGGCGGCCATCGATGCGCTCCGGCAGGGTGTAGTCGATGCTGGCCACATCGCCGAGGCGAATGTTGGGCGCCAGAATCAACTGCTTGATCTCATCGAGGCTGCGAAACTCCCCCTTGGGCGACAGTTGCCACAGGGTTTGCTGGGTACGCAGGTTACCGCCGCTGATGACAAAGTTTTCTTGATTCAATCGTTGTTGCAGCAGTGAGGCCGGCACGCCACTGGCGGTAAGCCGATCCGGATCGATGCGAATCTCGATGCGCTGTTTGTCGACGCCGTACAGGGTCACCTGAGACACGCCGGGCAGGCGTTCCAGTGGCCGTTTCAGTTGTTTCTCCAACAGGTCGTAGGCACCGCTGAGATCCCGTTCGGAAGAGATCCTCAGGGTGTAGATGGGCATGTCGGCGGTGGAAAACTGACGCAATAGCACCCGCTCTACGTCCTCGGGCAACAGGTGGCGCACCGAGTCCAGCCGCTCGCGGGCTTCCACGGTTTTGGTGGCCAGGCTGCTGCCCCAGTCAAACTCCAGCTCAATGAAGGCGCCGTTCTCGGTCGAGGTGGAGCGCATCGCCTTGACGTCGCTGAGGGTGGCCAGCGACTCCTCCAGCACCGAGGTGATGCTGCGCTCCACCTCCTGTGGCGACGCCCCCTGATAGGGCACCTCTACCATGATTTCTGGAATGTCGAGACCGGGAAACATCTCCAGCGGCAGCAACCGGCTGGAGACGATGCCCATCAGCAGCATGGCGATGAAGGCCATGGACACGGTTACCGGTCGCCTCAGGGCCAGGGCGGTCAGGTTACTGGTCATGAGCAGCCTCCGTGGCAAAGTGTTTGTTGTCGAACAGGCTGTAGAGCACCGGCAGCACCACCAGCGTCAGCAGGGTCGACAGCAGCAAGCCGGCGATGACGGTGATTGCCATCGGTGCGCGCATCTCGGCGCCGTCGCCGAGGCCAATCATCATCGGTGCCAGTCCCAAGGTGGTGGTCAGGGTGGTCATCAGGATCGGTCGCAGTCGAGAGTGGGCGGCATCCTGAATCGCCTGCGCTTTATCCAGGCCGCTGCCGCGCAGTTGGTTGATGCGATCCACCAGCACGATGGCGTTGTTGACCACGATACCCGCCAGCATGATCAGGCCGATAAAGACGATGACCGAGATGTGGGTGCCGGTGAGCCACAGGCCGTAGACGCTGCCGGCCAGAGCCATGGGCACTGCCACCAGAATCAGCAGGGGATGCAGCAGGGATTCAAATTGGCTGGCCATCACCAGGTACACCAGAAACACGGCCAGGGCCAAGGCGATGTACAGCGAGTTGACCGAATGCTCCATCTCCTCGTTCTGGCCGCCAAACTGAATGCTGGTGCCGGCGGGCAGTTGCAGCTGTTGCAGCAAAGCGGTGGCATCGGCTACCGCTTCCTTGAGGGAGCCAAAGCTGAGGTTGGCCGAGACGATGGCCACCCGCTGCTGGGCGATGCGGTTGATGGCCGCCGGGCCAATCTCTTCGCTGATGTTGGCGACCGCGCTGAGGGCAATGGGGTGCTCCGAGCCCGGGTTGACGATCAGGCTGGCCAGGTCGTCCATTTGATCCCGCTGGTTGGGCAGGGCTCGCACCAGGATGTCGATTTTGCGATCGCGCACGGTGTAGCGGGAGGCCACGCTGCCGCCGATCACCGATGCCACCCGGTTGGCGACGTTTGGCGCGGTCAGTCCCAGAGTGGCTAACTTGCTGTGGTCAAAACGCACCGTCAGCTCCGGTTGCCCCTCTTTGAGGCTGTTTTGCACGTCTTTGAAGCGGCCGGACTGACCCAATACTTGAGCCACCATCAGGCTGGCCTGTTTCAGCTGCTGCAGGTCGTAGCCGCTGATCTCAAGTTCCATGGGGGTTTTAAAGCTGAATAGCTCCGGCGACTGGGCGGTGTACTCCAGATCCGGAATGCGACTGGCGACGGCACGAAGCTGGGCCATGATTCTGGGCTGAGCGCCGGCATTGGCCAGTACCACCTGCAGGCGGCCCCAGTTTTCGCCGCCGATCTGTGAGGCGGAGCTGAGCAGGCCGCCGCTGCCGGCCTGGGAGTAGACTTGCTCCACATCGGCATCGTCGACAATGGCCGTGGCCAGATGGTCGAGCACCCGGTCGGTGTGGCCGACTTCGGTGCCCGGTGGCAGCTGCACCTCCAGATAGAACTCGCCCTGATTCATTGGCGGAATCAGCTCCATGCCCAGTTTCGGCACCAGGGTGACGGCAAATCCGGTGATGGCAATGGCCAGGGCCAGGGTCAACCAGCGGGCGGACATCGCCAGCCTCAGCATTCTCGGGTAGCACCAGGTCAGGCCGGCGTAGAGGGCATTAAAGGCCCACAGGATTGGCGTGAACAGCAGTCGTGCGACTCGGCGCAGCAGCCGGCTTAGCATCAGGACCAGGGCGATCAGCAGGTTCGGCAGGTAGGAGAACAGCAGCACAAATGGAAAGCTGAATACCGTGGCGGCGCGCTGGCGCACCAGCCCCAGCCGAGTATCAGCTCGGGGTTTGGGGGCCGTCGGTGCTGGCGGGCGCAGGGTAATGCCCTTGCGGGAAGAGAGCATCGGAATGGCGGACAGGGCCACCAGCAGTGAGGCGATCAGGGCGAAGGCCACGGTCATGGCCTGATCCGCAAACAACTGGCCGGCGATGCCGTCGACGAAGATCAGCGGCACAAACACCGCCAGAGTGGTCAGGGTGGAGGCGATAATGGCACCGCTGACCTCTTCGGTACCGGTGCGGGCGGCTTGCTGCAGGTCGTCCCCCAGGGCTCGGCGGCGGTCGATGTTTTCCAGCACCACGATGGCGTTGTCCACCAGCAGCCCTACCGCCAGGGCGATGCCGCCCAGAGACATGATGTTGAGGCTGATGCCGGCGAAGTACATCAGGTTAAAGGTGGCGATCACCGACACCGGGATCGACAGCGAGATGATCAACGTGGGTTTGAGTTCGCCCAGGAACAGGAAGATCACTACCATGGCCAGCACCGACCCGATCAGGGCGGCACTGGTCACCTCGCTGACGGCACTTTCGATAAAGCGAGATTGATCGTACAGCAGAGTGATGGGGTAACGGCTGTCGGGCTGCAGTTGCTCGAGCTTGCGTTTCAGGGCCTGGGCCACCGCCACGGTGTTGGCATCGCCCTCTTTGTAGATGGCCAGTTCCACCGCTTCCTGGCCGGCAGAGCGGCTGATGTTGTCGCGCTCCTTGAAACTGTCCTGAACCTCGGCAATCTCAAACAGCCGCACCTGGCGCTGGCCGTCGCGGTAGACGATCAGTTGCCGCAGCTCGTCCAGGTTCTGGAACTGATTGAGGGTGCGGATCAGCAGTTCCTGATCGCCCTCGGTGAGTTTGCCGGCGGACAGGTTGATGTTTTCATTGCGGATACGTTCAATCAGCTGCTCGACACTGAGGCCAAGCTGGGCCATTTTCTGCTGGTCGATGAGGATCTGTACCTGCTGCTCCAGGCCTCCGGAGGGGCGCACCGAGGCCACACCGGGAACGGTTTCCAGGGTGCGTTTGAGCTCCTCTTCGACCCAGGTGCGCAGTGTCACCAGGTTGGCCTGGGCGCTGTCCTCGGCGGTGACCGCCAGCCGGACGATGGGATCCAGATTGGGGTTAAAGCGCAGGATCAGGGGTTTGTCGACGTCCAGCGGCAGTTGAATGGCATCGAGTTTTTCCCGGCTGTCCAGGGCCGCCAGGTCCATGTCGGTGCCCCATTCAAACTCCAGCAGCACGTCGGATAACCCGGCCCGGGAGGTGGAGGAGACCTTGCGCAGCCCTTTGACGACGCCGATGGCTTCCTCGATGGGCTTGCTGACCAACTGCTCCACTTCGGCGGGGGCGGCGCCGGCGTATTGGGTGCGCACGGTGAGGGTGGGGTAGCTCATGTCAGGCAGCAGGTTGACCGCCAGGCGGCTGAAGCCCACCAGTCCGAACATCACCACCGCTAAAATGAACATCCAAACGGTGACCGGCCGTTTTACTGAGGTATTAATGATTCCCATAATGCCGAACCCTTAGCGCTGGGCCAGTTGCAGAGGCTCGATCACTTCGACGTGGGCGTCCTCTTTCAGTTGATGCTGACCGCGGACCACCACTTTGTCCTGCAGGCTTAGGCCGGACAGGATCTCGATGCGGCCTTCGTCTTCAAATCCCAGCTCAACCTGGCGTCGATGGGCTTTGCCTTCTTCCACGACGTACACCGCATGGCCCTGATCCTGACGCAGCAGCGCGGTTCTGGGAATCACCAGAGCATTGTCGTGGCTGTCGTATTTGAGCTTGGCCTTGGCAAACATGCCGGCTTTCAGCTGTCCTTTATCATTGGGCACCGTCAGGGTTACCTTGAAGGTGCCGGTGTCGCTGTCGACGATGGGACTGATGCGTTCCACCTGCGCCTCAAAACGCTGATCGTTGGCCCCGAGGATCAACTGGGCCAACTGGCCTTTGCGCACCTGGCTCAGCTCCTGTTCCGGCAAGTACAGGATGCCGTGCAGTTCATCCTGACGCACCACGTAAAACAGCTCTTTGTATTGCTCGGCCATGTTGCCGCGCTTGACCAGTCGCTTGGCCACCACGCCATCGAAGGGGGCCACCGCCCTGGACTCTTTCAATTGCAGTGCCGCCAGATCCCTATCGGCGATGGCCGACAGGCGACGGAACTCCAGTTTGGCCATGGTCTCTTCGCTCACCAGTTGCTTGTTGGCGATTTTTTTCAAACGGTTCAGTTCTTGATCGATGACGTCCAGTTCGGCCTGAGCCTTATTGAGGTTGTAGCGGTAGCGCTCGGACTCAATGCTGGCCAGCAATTGGCCGGCGACCACCTTGTCGCCCTCTTCGACGGCGATGTGGGTAATGATGCCGGGGACCCGACTGACCACCATCGCCTCTTCCGGCGCTTCTAAGATGGCGGTAGAGCTGTAGTAGGAAGCGACGGTGCCGGTGACCACATCCCGGGTCTCCACCGGCAGGGTGACGATGTTCTGGTCGGTTTCGCTGGTCTGGGCCGTTTCGGTGGTGTCGGCGCCGGTGTCGTTGGCAGGAGCCTGGCCGCAGGCGGTCAGGGTGAGGATCAGAGACAGGGCAGTCACAGACAGGCGGCAATTCATAGCACGGTTCCTTGGTTGCTGAAGTCGAACGTTAGCGTCGGAAATGCAGGCTCTGTGCCAAAGTTATGAGGCTTTTTAAATCAATGGGTTAGCCGATGAGGATGCCAGGATATTGGTGGGGTTAACAAGATGTTGCGGCAATTGACTAACTGTTGGTGAGTTTGCTAACTGGTTGGTGCACTGGCCAATGACGGGCGCCGGTGCCGCCGCCACAACTCGGTGCCGATAACGGCAGCCAGCCCTCCCCATATGAGTACAAAGCCGAGCAGACGATTGGGGTGGCAGGTCTCGTCAAAGATCCACACCGCCACCAGGAACTGCAGGCTGGGGTCGTAATACTGCATCAAACTGAAATGACAGAAACTGATCCGCTTCACTGCGTAGTTGACCAGAGTCACCGCGGTCAGAATCAGGCCACCAAAGCCGAGATGATAGGCAATCTGGGCACCGTCCCCTTGCTGCAGCACCGAGTCGCCGTTGAGCCACAGGTAGCCCAGATACAGCAGTGCCGGCGGCAGCACCACCAGCTGTTCTAAAGACAATGACGTCAGGGTATCCAGTTGTACCTGTTTTTTTAAGGCGCCGTAGGCGGCAAACAAACCGCCGAGCACCAATGCCAGCACCACGCTGTCGGCATGACTGTGGAACTGGATCACCACGGCCACCGTTGCCAGCATCAGTGCCAGCAACTGTATGCGGCTGAGGCAGTCGCGAAACACCACCACAGCCAGCACCATCGACAGCAGCGGTGATAAAAACTGCCCCATGCTGGCGGCCAGAATCTGGTTGTGGCTAAAAGCCCAAGTGGAGAGCATGCCTCCGGCGCCCAGTAACGGGGCCGCCAGAGCGCAGCGCAGCAGTGCCGGCCGATGATGGCGACAGGCGTCCAGGATTCGCTGGCTTTGTCCTTGCCACTGCATTAGTGACAACAGCAGTACGGCACTCAATACGATGCGCAGACTGATAAGTTCAACCACGTCGGCACCGGGCATCAGCGGCAGATACAGGGGCATCAGGCCGAAGATGCTGAAGGCCACCAGCAGTGCCAGCTTGGGGATCATGACATCCACTCCTTGAATAGCAATCGGTAAACCCTATCACCCCTGTCGCTGGTAAGGGGGGTGCAATGGAAAAACTTTGAACCTCATCGGCGGATTTAGTGTGACCAGGGTCTAAGGGTGCAGCCGTCGTTTCCGCCGCTGCTGAGTCAGGGCTTCCACCGAGCACAGCAACAGCCCCAGCCAGATCAGGCCAAAGGTGACGGCTTTAACTTGATCAAACACCTCGGCAAACAGCACGGTGGCCAGCAAGAACTGCAGGCTGGGTTCGATGTATTGCATCAGCCCTACCATGGTCAGCGAGGTGCGGTTGATGGCCAGAGTGAACAAAATGAGCGGCGCCAGGGTGATGGGACCCGCGCCAAGATACAGCAGCAGGGTGCTGGTGCTGCCGCCAAGGGACGATAAGCCTGAGGTGGCCTGAGCGTACAGCAGAAACGCCAGTGCCGGCGGGGTTAACAGTACCGCCTCCACCGCCACCGAGGTCAGGGAGTCATAGCGGATGTACTTTTTTACCAGTCCATACAGAGCAAAAAAGCAGCCCATGAGCAGAGAGATCCACGGCAATTCGCCATATTGATAGACTTGATAGCCGATGCCCAGGGTGGCCAGTACCACCGCAATACACTGTGCCGGCGACAGCCGGTCGCTCAGAAAGAACACCCCCAGGGCGATGGCAACCAGGGGGTTGATGAAAAACCCCAGGCTGGCAGCCAGTACCTGTCCGTGAGTGAGGGCGTAGGTAAAGCTGTACCAGGAGACGCACATCAACAGGGAAGCCAGCAGGCATAACCCCAGGGAGCGACGATCTGCCACCACCGCCGTCAGTGGCATCGGCTTGCGACTCAGCAATCGAATCAGCAGCAGCATCACCGGCACCGAGGTAATGATGCGGATCGCCAGCAGCTCATTCATGTTGGCCTGGGGCAGAAAGTGGTAGTACAGAGGCAAAATGCCCCATAGAACAAAAGACAATGCCGCCAAGGCATTGCCAGTCCGGGCTTGGCTCATGGTGATTTCAGATACGTGCAGTTCGGGAAGGGCGTCAGTGTATCTTATTGCTGGTGAATGAGGGTAGCGTCAATGATGCCGTTGCGAGCCGACTCGCGAACCCGGTTTTCGGCTCAGGGACCAATGACTCAGGTTTCACCGAATTGGCTTGTGTTTAAGGGCCTGCAGCTGTTTGAGTTTGGGTTCCAGTTCGCCGGTGATGGCGTCTTTGAGCATCACCCAGTCGGCCAGCAAACTGTAGAAGGGGTAGCTAAAGGTGGCCGGACGGTTTTTTTCAAAACCAAAGTGGCCTGCCCAGGCAAAACCATAGCCAATCAGCGGCAGTAGCAACAGCAGCAGCCATTGACCCGAGGCAACGGCAATGCCGGCGGTCAATAACACCAGTGTCGAGCCGATGTAGTGCAACACGCGGCAGCGGCGATCTTGGTGCTCCCCTAAATAGAAGGGGTAAAATTCCTGAAATGAGGTGAATCGCTGTTCCATAAACCCGTTCTGACTAAAAGTTAATCAGAACAGGTTTATCATGACTGCATTCAGGAGGCAAGGTCCGCCTGGGCACGCAGCACGTCGAACCCTTCCGCTTGCAGCATTTCGGTCAGGCGAATCAATGGCAGCCCCATTAACGTATTGGGATCGCGGCCGCTGAGACGGTCGAACAGGGCGATGCCCAGTCCTTCGCTCTTAAAGCTGCCGGCACAGTTATAAGGCTGCTCGGCATTGAGGTAGGCGTCAATCTGCTTCAGGCTGAGGTTTTTGAAGTAGACCTTGAAGGTTTCCACATCCACCTGGCTCTCACCGGTGTCGGTGTTCAGCAGGCACAAGCTGGTATAGAAGGTGACTTTCTTACCACTGGCGGCCTGCAGTTGTTCGACGGCGTTGTCGTGGGTTCCGGGTTTACCCAGAATCTCATCGTCGATGACGGCAACTTGGTCGGAACCGATGACCCAGGCATCGTTGTGGCTCTGGCCAGCGGCGCGGGCTTTCGCTTCGGCCAGGCGCATCACCAGTTGGTAGGCGGTTTCATCGTCCAGTGGGGTTTCATCGACCTCAGGCTTTTCACAACGGAAAGGAAGATTCAGTTTTTCGAGAATCTGGCGTCGAAAAGGTGAGGTGGAGCCAAGGATAAGCGGCTTTTTCATGATGACACTTCAAAAGTTGATACAAATTTTCAGGCCGCAAGACTAGCAGATGAGATTCGAAATCACCATAAGGGCGAATGGTGGGTTTTTGATCTGGTTCAATGCCGGGGCAAACTTCGATAGAAAATGGTCACAGATTCGGCCGAATTGGATTCTGAGGGGCCATTTTACCCGCTTTGTGATCGGCCTCGGCAACAGGGTCAGGAGTGAGAGCGGGGTACTGAATAGGGACAAAAGAGGCGATCAGTGGAATCGACCGGGTTGTGGTGATGTTGATGTGGCGAGTAAACTAAGGCGGGGCGCTGATTACAGCGTGTCCGAATGGGAACTCAGGGTCTAAAATATTCTTTGACTCTGTGGAACTCAATCTATAAACTGCGCGCCCTATGCAGAATGTTCAAATTCCGGTATCGCTCGACCCAAAACGAGCTGCTCAACGGGGTCTTAGCTATGAAGGTATCCTTCGAGCCAAGCACCTGAAGCGTTTGATTGGTGTGAGTTCCGGCGATTGCACTGATGCTGAAGTGTCCGTTGAATGCGGCACTGACATCCAGGGGATAGTCTACCTCAAGGGGAAGGCTGTGACGGAGCTCACTCTGACGTGTCAGCGCTGTATGGAAACTTTTCAGCATCCTATCGCAGTTGAATTCGCATACAGTCCTGTGACCGACGATTCACAGGTCGAAGAGCTCCCGGATGCTTACGATCCCGTCGAACTCAATGAGCACGGCGAGATTAGACTACAGGAATTGGTGGAAGACGAGTTGTTGTTGGCCGTACCGATGATGCCTATGCATGATCTGGCTGATTGCAGCCGTCCTGAAACTGAGATCGTCGTGGGTGAATTGCCACCCGTCAGTCCTGAAGAAGAGCGTCCGAATCCCTTTGCGGTGTTACAAAACCTTAAAAGTAAGTAATTAGGAGATTGGGGCCATGGCCGTACAAAAAAGTAAAGTGACTCGTTCACGTCGCGGTATGCGTCGTTCACACGATGCTCTGTCTGAGTGTCAACTGTCTGTAGACGCGACTTCTGGTGAGACTCATCGTCGTCACCACGTGACTGCCGACGGTTACTACCGTGGCAAGAAGGTAATCAACAAGTAAGTTGATGCCATCTTGACTCATCTAACCCTAGCGTTAGATACCATGGGGGGCGATCACGGCCCCCATGTGACAGTGCCTGCAGCTTTGCAGGCGCTGTCGGTTTATTCCGACCTGCATCTTATTCTGGTGGGCGATCGCCCCGAGATTCTCTCTCTGTTACGTCAGCATCATGCGTCCGAATCCGTTCGGTTGCAGATTTTGCATGCCGAGCAGGTGGTGCAGATGGGCGACAAGCCCTTGCATGCCCTGCGGCGACTGAAGCAGAGTTCGATGCGGTTGGCGTTGGACCTGGTGGCCAATGGCCAGGCCAACGCTTGCGTCAGTGCCGGCAATACCGGTGCACTGATGACCATGGCTAAGGTGGTACTCAAAACCCTGCCCGGGGTAGACAGGCCGGCTTTAGTCAGCGCACTACCCAGCATGCATGGACAGCCGGTCTACCTGCTGGATCTGGGCGCCAACGCCTGTTGCGACTCGGAAGCCCTGTTTCAATTTGCGGTCATGGGGGCCGTATTGGCGGAACAGGTCGCGGACAACCCCAATCCGAGAGTGGCCCTGCTTAACATCGGTACCGAAGAGATCAAAGGTAACGATCAGGTTCAGCAAGCAGCAAGGTTGCTGCAGAGTACTCCCCACATCAATTACACTGGCTTTGTCGAAGGCGACCGAATCTTTACCGGTGACGCGGACGTGATCGTCTGCGATGGCTTTGTCGGCAACGTCACTCTTAAAACCACCGAAGGGATCGCCCGCCTGCTGATGCACCAGATTGCACAGTCGGTGAATCAGAATCTGGTGGCCCGCTGCTTGAGCTGGCTGCTGAAAGGGCGATTAAAAAAGCTTTTTTTGCAAATGAACCCCGACCACTATAACGGTGCTAGTCTGTTAGGATTGCGCCATATTGTGGTAAAGAGCCACGGGAACGCCGATGAGATGGCCTATTTGCGTGCCATCGAAGAGGCCATAACGGAGGTTCAAAGGCAGGTGCCTGGCAAAATCAAAGCTCGACTCGAGTCGGTGCTACTAGAAAAATCCTGTTGATATTCCTATGCATACAAAAATTTTAGGTACTGGGAGCTACTTGCCCACCCAGATCCGCACCAATGCCGATCTGGAACAAATGGTGGACACCACCGACGAGTGGATCCTGGAGCGCACCGGCATTCGCCAGCGTCATATCGCCACCGGCGAAGAGACGGTGTCCTACATGAGCCATCAGGCTTCGGTAAAGGCGCTGGAGATGGCCGGGGTGGACGCGTCCGAGATCGACATGATCATCTGTGGCACCTGCAGTGCCGCCAATGCGTTCCCGTCTGCGGCCTGTGAAGTGCAGGCGATGCTGGGCATTCAGGGCATTCCTGCCTTTGATGTGGCGGCGGCCTGCAGTGGCTTTATCTATGCCCTGGCAGTGGCGGATCAGTTCGTGAAATCCGGTGCCTGTCAGAAGGTGCTGGTGATCGGTGCCGATGCCCTGGCAGACCTGTGCGATCCGGATGACCGCTCCACCATCATCCTGTTTGGTGACGGCGCCGGTGCCGCCGTGGTTGGTGCTTCTGAGCAGCCCGGCGTGATGTCGACCCACATCCATGCGGATGGTCGCCATGGCCCACTGCTAAAAGCGGCCAACCCGGTTCGCAGCAAGACCCCTCGCGCAACCAGCGAAGAGGAATACATGTTTATGAAGGGCAATGACGTGTTTAAGCACGCCGTTACCCGCTTGGCCCAAGTGGTGGAAGAGACTCTGGTGGACAACCAGATGGACAAGTCGGAGATCGACTGGCTGGTTCCCCACAATGCCAACTATCGCATCATCAAGGCTACGGCCAAAAAGCTGGGCATGGGCATGGACCAGGTGGTACTGACCCTGGCCGAACACGGCAACACTTCGGCGGCTTCGGTGCCGATCGCCCTGGATGTGGCGGTCCGTGATGGCCGTATTCAACGCGGTCAGGTGTTGTTGCTGGAAGCCTTTGGTGCCGGCTTTGCCTGGGGCTCGGCCCTGGTTAAATTCTAAGGATTCATCATGTCTAAATTTGCATTCGTATTTCCCGGTCAGGGAAGCCAAACCGTTGGCATGCTGGCCGAACTGGCCGCAGAAAACGAGGTCGTCAGTCAGACTTTTGCCGAGGCCTCAGAGGTGCTGGGCTATGACCTGTGGAACCTGGTTAGCCAGGGCCCGGCCGAGGATCTGAATCAGACCCAGCGTACTCAGCCTGCGTTGCTGGCCGCCAGTGTGGCGCTGTACCGCGCTTACCGTCAGGCCGGTGGCGCGGTTCCAGCGGCCATGGCGGGCCACAGCCTGGGTGAATACTCCGCCCTGGTGTGTGCCGGTGTACTGGATTTTAAAGACGCCATTAAACTGGTGGAACTGCGTGGCCTGGCGATGCAGGATGCCGTTCCAGCCGGAACCGGTGCCATGTATGCCATTATCGGCCTGGATGATGACGCCATTGCTGCCGCCTGTGAGCAGGCCGCTCAAGGGCAGGTGGTGTCGCCGGTGAACTACAACAGCCCGGGTCAGGTGGTGATTGCCGGTGAAAAAGACGCCGTGGAACGTGCCGGTGCCCTGTGTAAGGAAGCCGGCGCCAAGCGTGCGCTGCCGCTGCCGGTCAGCGTGCCGTCTCACTGTGCCCTGATGAAGCCTGCTGCCGACAAGCTGGCACTGGCGTTGAATGATCTGACCCTGAGTGCCCCAGAGGTGCCGGTGATCAACAACGTTGATGTGACCGCCGAATCCGATGCCGATGCCATTCGTCAGGCACTGGTTCGACAGCTGTACAGCCCGGTTCGCTGGACCGAAACCATCAACGCCATGGCTGAGCAAGGGATTGAAACTACCTACGAATGCGGGCCGGGCAAGGTCCTGACCGGTCTGGCGAAACGAATTAACAAGACGATCTCCGCTGCGGCGCTGAACTGTCCAGCAACTTTAGCTGCGGCGTTATAATAAGGAATAAACTTCTCATGACCATTAGCATCGATTTGACCGGAAAAGTGGCCCTGGTAACCGGCGCCAGCCGTGGCATCGGTCGCGCGGTTGCCGAAACTCTGGTGGCTGCCGGCGCCAAGGTGATCGGCACCGCCACCAGCGAGCGCGGCGCCGCCGCCATCAGCGAGTACCTGGGGACTCATGGCCAGGGTATGGTCCTTAATGTGACCGAACAGAGCTCCGTTGAGGAACTTTTTGCGGCGATTAAGGCCGAACATGGTGATATCGATATTCTGGTGAACAACGCCGGTATTACCCGTGACAACCTGATGATGCGGATGAAGGAAGAGGAGTGGTGCGACATCATCGACACCAACCTGACCTCCCTGTTCCGCACCTCCAAGGCGGTACTGCGGGCGATGATGAAAAAGCGCGCCGGTCGAATCATCAACATTGGTTCCGTGGTGGGTACCATGGGCAACCCCGGCCAGGCCAATTATTGTGCCGCTAAAGCCGGTCTGCTGGGCTTTACCAAGTCGCTGGCCAAAGAGGTTGCCAGCCGTGGCATTACCGTCAACGCGGTGGCTCCGGGTTTCATCCAGACCGACATGACCGAAGAGCTTAATGATGACCAGAAACAAGCCATCATGAGCCAGGTGCCGGTGGCCCGTTTGGGTCAGGCCAAAGAAATTGCTGATGCGGTTGTATTTCTGGCGTCAGATCGTGCAAGCTATATCACAGGCGAAACCCTGCACGTCAACGGCGGAATGGTAATGGCCTAATTTAGGCTGAAACCGTGATCCAGTAGCTAATTTGAAGCGAAATTCGGCTAAATGAAGTCATCTCCGTGGTTTGACCACAAAAGCGTGACTTGCATTGTCAGACGAATCGAATAAACTACTCGCAACTCTACGCAATGGCGTAAAATTAATAGGAAAGCGAAGACTATGAGCAACATCGAAGAACGCGTTAAGAAGATCATTATCGAACAGCTGGGCGTGAAAGAAGACGACGTAAAAGCTGAAGCTTCTTTCGTTGATGACCTGGGTGCTGACTCTCTGGACACCGTTGAGCTGGTAATGGCTCTGGAAGAAGAGTTCGATACTGAGATTCCTGACGAAGAAGCAGAAAAGATCACTACCGTTCAGGCAGCGATCGACTACGTAACGGCTAACCAGTAAGCCGACGAATTTTAAAACAGGCGGCTTGGGCCGCCTGTTTTTGTTTCTGACGGAGAATAAAAATGACCAAGCGCCGCATTGTGGTCACAGGCCTTGGGGCGGTTACCCCAGTTGGCCATGACGTTGATACTACCTGGGCCAACGTACTGGCCGGTCAGAGTGGTGTCACGCCCATCAGCCACTTCGATGCCAGCGAATTCGCTGTCCGCTTCTCTGCCTCGGTCAAGGATTTTGATATTGAGGCTTATCTTTCCAAGAAAGATGCCCGCAAGATGGACCTGTTTATTCAGTACGGAATGGCCGCGTCCATGCAGGCGTTCAAGGATTCCGGACTGGAAGTGAACGACACTAATGCCCATCGCATCGGTGCTGCCATCGGTGCCGGCATGGGCGGACTGCAGTTGATTGAAGCCAATCACAGCCAGTTTGTTAAATCCGGCCCGCGCCGCATCTCACCGTTCTTTGTGCCATCCACCATCATCAACATGATTGCCGGTCACCTGTCGATCATGTACGGCTTTACTGGCCCGAACATCGCCATCACCACTGCCTGTACCACCGGTGTACACAACATCGGTCACGCGGCGCGGATGATTGCCTATGGCGATGCCGACGTGATGATTGCCGGCGGTGCCGAGATGGCCACCACCGAACTGGGGGTGGGCGGTTTCGCGTCAGCCAAGGCATTGTCGACCCGCAACGACGAGCCCACCAAGGCCAGCCGTCCCTGGGATAAAGACCGCGATGGCTTCGTGATCGGTGACGGTGCCGGCATGATCGTGCTGGAAGAGTACGAGCACGCCAAGGCCCGCGGTGCCAAGATCTACGCCGAACTGGTTGGTTTTGGCATGAGTGGCGACGCCCACCACATGACGTCACCACCGAGTGACGGTCGTGGTGGGGCGGCGGCGATGACCAATGCCCTGAATGACGCCGGTGTGGCGCCAGAATCGGTGGGTTACATCAACGCCCACGGCACCTCTACGCCTGCCGGTGATATCGCCGAAGTTAACGGCGTTAAGTCGGTGTTCGGCGAACATGCCTACAAGTTGATGATGGGTTCCACCAAATCCATGACCGGTCACCTGTTGGGGGCCGCCGGTGCGGTTGAATCGATCTTCACCATCCTGGCCCTGCGTGATCAGCAGGTGCCACCGACCATCAATCTGGACAACCCGGATGAAGGCTGCGATCTGGACTTCGTCGGTCCGGTTGCGCGTCAGGCCGAGTTGGAGTACGCCCTGTGTAACTCCTTCGGCTTTGGTGGTACCAACGGCTCTCTGTTGTTTAAGAAAGCCTGATTCAAAGGGGCACCGCCCGGTGCCCCCTGTTTTTCCTTTCCAATGTGAGTTCTTAGATGGCATACGTGGTTGCTAAGCCCCGGGGCTTTACCCTGGTTGAACTGATTATCGTTATCGTGGTGCTGGCGGTGTTGGCGGTGGTGGCGGCGCCATCATTGATTGCCCCCTCCTCAGAAGCCAGACAGCAGAGTCTGAACGCTTTTGCCGGCGCCTTTACCGAAGCGGAGCGGCTGGTGATTACCAAGTTCAAGCTGGAGGGGCTGGATATGAATGCGGCCACCAGCCAGGCCTTGTACGACGACAACAACGTCGAGTTGGTGTCCTCTGCTCATGGCACCATTAAGCTGACTCCCCATAACCTCCACGGCATGATGGACATTGATGGTTTTGTGGTAGTGGGCGATGCCATGGAAACCGAGGTGGTGGTAGTACCTTCCGGATTCGATTCGTTGGTGGACGGTGAAAGCTCCAACGCCATGGTGACCAAAGCCAAGGCGACTCAGTGTTACCTGTCACTGACCCGCCCCAGCGGTGCAGACAAAGTGGCCCAGGCCATTACCCTTAGCGGCTGCTAACTGGCACATTGATGAAAAAAAACGGCGCCTATTGGTGCCGTTTTTTGTGTTTGGGGCGGGTTATTGCCGCTGCGCCGACTGTCCAGGTTTGGCTCGTTAGGGGGCGCTGCCAAGGCGCCGGTTGGCGTGGCCTGTGACGGCTTGTCCCAGTTGATGGCAGTTGCTGTAACTGCGGCATGATTCAAAGTGAATGTTATGGTGGTGGTGTGGCTGTTAGCAATTGAGGGGAAATGTCAATGTTGTAAACGGGTTGCCATTTCAATTAGACTTTCCTTGCCCCAACCAAGGGACAAGTCGGTTGGCGGTGACAATTTGAATGCGATACAGCGATGAGCGATTGATGGTACGCGAGAGCGTAATAAATGTGCACCGCCTAAGGGCGAGCATTCCAGGGTGTAAGTTTGTGATCTTTCCCAGACACAGATGGCAGCCGGGTCGGCAACACTAGACTCGCATATTTTAACTTCAGGGTGGTCAGCTACTTAACCTAAACCGTAGTGCTGCCCGAGTTTTAATATGAGGCCATCATGACTAAACTACGCCGCTGGGGTGGGACTTTGCTCATCTCCACGTTATTGATTACTCCGTTTGCCGCTTATAAAGCGTTTGAAATTCGCTCTGCCATGGCCATGGTTGAGCACTTTCCCGAACACTCTGAGACCGTTACGTCAGCCACCGCACACACGGTGCAGCATCAGCCACAGCTCACCGTTATGGGCGAAGTGGTGATGCCTGAGCATCTGGTGATCAGCAACGAACTTGCTGGTAGAGTCGGCCAGATTGCGGTCAAGCCAGGGCAACAGGTTGAAAAGGGGCAACTGCTGCTGCTGCTGGAGATCAGCGAAGAGCTGGCCCGCCAACGCTCAGCACGAGCCAAACTCAAGCACACCAAGCTGAAGCTCGAGCGGATTCGGGCTCTTAAAAAAACTCAGGCCGCCAGCCAGTCGCAACAAGATGAACTGATCGCCGAACTGGAGATCGCCGAAGCCGAATTGGATCTGCTGCAAAGTACCATCGATAAGAAAACCCTCAGAGCGCCGTTTGCTGGCACTGTGGGCTTGTTTCAATTGGAGCCGGGCAGTTACCTGAACGCCAACACCCAAATCGGCACTCTGAGTGGCACCCAGCCGTGGACCTGGGTCGAATTTGAGCTTCCTCAGTTTTACTCCAAACTTCCCTTGGGCGCCGAAGTGACGATTAGTGGGCAGTACCAAAACGCCCCGCCGATGACGGCAACGGTGATCGCCAGTGACACCACCATCAACACCAATACCCGTACACAGCGCTACCGCAGCCGTCTCCCTGAAAAGCATGACTTGACCCACAACCAGGCGGTCAGGGTTATTGCGCCAAACGGTGCACCGCGGTCACTGCAACAGGTGCCACTGGAAGCCGTTCAGCGCGACGCTTATGGCAACTTTGTTTATCTGCTAAACCACTCTGAAGCCGAACCCGATGCGATTCGAGCTCAGCGCCAGCCGGTGACTCTGTATCGCCAGTTCGAGCACTACGCCCTGCTCAGCCAAGGCCTCAGTGGTGGTGAACAACTGGCGGCGAATGGCGCCTTTAAGCTCTACCCTGGTGTGCTGGTGAATATTGCGCCGCCTTCGCCACAGCCTGAAATCGGCAGCCAACTCTCTCAACACGAGGAGTAATCACGGATGAGCATCTTTATTCGAAAGCCAGCCCTGTCCCTGGTCATTACCCTGTTGCTGATTCTCAGTGGCCTGCTGGCGATGACCAAAATTCCGGTGCTGCAATTCCCTCAGCTGAACAGTGCCTCTTTCGTGATCACCACCCGCTTTGAAGGCTCTTCCGCCGATGTGGTTCAGGGCTTTATCACCGACCCCATCGAGCGGGTAGCAATGACGGTGCCCGGAGTCGATTATGTGGACTCGCAAACCACGGCCGGTCAGAGTCTGGTGACCGTGTGGCTGCAGCAGGGCGCCGATAATACCGAGGCACTGGCTCAGTTGACGTCCCAACTGAATCAAATCCGCTACGAGTTTCCCACCAGTGCCGAAGACCCGGCAATTACCGTGCAGCGCGCCGATCGCTCCGGCGCCGTATTCTATCTGGCAGTGGCGAGTGGCAACCTGTCTCGGTCCGAGGTAACCGACACCTTAAAGCGGCAGGTGATCCCACGCCTGTCCGCCATCGACGGCGTTCAGCGAATCGGTCTGCATGGCGATCGCGACCCGGCCATGCGCATCTGGCTGGATCCAATTCGCCTGGCAGCTCTTAACATGGGCGCCCACCAGGTATGGCAAGCCCTAGAGGCCAATAACGTATTGGCGACATTGGGCAAAACAGAAAACCCCAGTCAACAGATCAACGTGTTGAGCAACTCATTGCTGAAAACCCCTCAGGCGTTTCGAGATCTGGTTCTGTTAAACGACGGCAGCACTGTGGTTCGCCTTGGGGACATCGCCCGAGTTGAGCTTGGCGAAAGCACCGGCTCAGAAACCACCCGCGTCGACAAACAGCAGCAGGTGTTCATTGCCGTCTGGCCACAACCCGGTGCCAATGAGATCGCCATTGGTGACGATCTCTACCCAATGCTCGATCAGATTAACGGGGTTCTGGACCATGGCCTTGCAATTAACATCGCCTACGATGGCACCACTTATATGCGCCAAGCCCTGAAGGAGATTGTCATCACCTTGCTGGAAACCGTGGTGGTTGTGGGCATTGTGGTGATGGCCTTGATGGGCTCATTGCGCACCGCCATCGTGCCTCTGGTGACCATTCCCCTGTCGATTCTTGGCGCCATTGCGGTGATCTGGGCCATGGGGTTTTCGTTAAACCTGCTCACCATTCTGGCCATCGTACTGTCGGTGGGTCTGGTGGTCGACGACGCCATTGTGGTGGCAGAAAATGTCGCTCGATATATACGCCAGGGGCACAGGCCCATCGAGGCCGCACTCACCAGTTCCAAAGAACTGTTGCGGCCGATTATTGCCATGACTCTGACCTTGATGGTGGTCTATCTGCCCATCGGCTTTGTCAGTGGCTTAACCGGCAGCCTGTTTCGGGAGTTTGCCTTCACCTTAGCCTGCGCGGTGACCATCTCCGGCGTGGTGGCTTTAACCTTGTCGCCCATCTTAAGCGCCCGAGTATTCCGCAGTCAGACCGACGCCACTCAGGCGGGGCAGACCTCCCTGAGCGTTCGGGTCAATACCCAGTTTGAGCGTCTGCAAGCCGGCTATGGCCGAGTGCTTGACCGCTGCTTCGGCTACCGCCCGCAACTGCTGACCTTGGCGACCCTGTTTGCCTTGATGATGCTGCCATTCTACCTGCTGTCACAGAAAGAACTCGCCCCTGCCGAGGATCAAAACGGCATGCTGCTGATTGTCGAAGCCCCGGCGCACGCCTCCATCGACTACACCAATGCCCAAATGGACCAGGTGGTCGATGTGTTGGCGTCGGTGGAAGGCAATGAGAGCATCTGGCAGGTGCTGACGCCCAACTCCGGGTTCGGTGGCATCAGCCTGGTGGACTTCGAACGGCGCAGTCAAAGCGACCATGAGATGCTGCCGCAGATTTACCAGCGTCTTCGTAGCCTGTCCGGCCTTAGCGTGCTGCCGGTGCTGCACCCAGCCTTGCCGACAGCGGGTCAGTTTGATGTGGAGATAGTGGTACAAAGCGCCGACGACTACCAAAGTATGGAAGGTTATGCCTACCAGTTGCTGGCCGCCGCCTATGACAGTGGCCTGTTTATGTTTGTGACCACCGATCTTAAAGTGAATTTGCCACAATCCAGGCTGCAGTTTGATAACGATCGACTGGCGGATTTGGGCCTGACCATGCAAAGCGTCAGTGATCAGCTCAAAGCGATGAACTCAGAGCAGTTCGTTAATCGCTTCGACCGTGACGGCAAGTCCTATCGAGTCATCACCTTGCTCGACATCGGCACCCGCTTCAATCCAGAAGACCTGATGGATCAGACCCTGGTTAATGATCGTGGTGAGTGGATTCCCCTCCGTGCCATCGCCACCCTCACCGCCGAGGCGGGCCCCAAGACGCTGGGCAAGTTTAACCAGCAACGGGCCTTTCGCATTCAGGGAGGGATCGTTCCTGGCGTCACTAATGACATGGCGTTAACCGCGCTGGAACAGGCTGCCGAGGCGCTTCTGCCAGCGCACTACCAAGTGGATTATGCCGGCGTTTCCCGCCAGCTTCGCAGCGAAGGCAGCAGTTTGCTGTCGGTACTCGGTGCGGCTTTGGTGATGGTGTACTTGCTGCTGACGGTGCAGTTCAACAGCTTCCGGTTGCCCTGGATTGTGCTGCTCGGCTCGGTGCCATTGGCGCTAAGCGGTGCGTTAAGCTTCAGCTTCTTAAGCCTGACCACCATGAACATCTACGTCCAGATTGGCCTGGTTACCTTGGTGGCGCTGAACGCTCGCAACGCCATTCTGGTGGTGGAGTTTGCCAAAGAGTTGCAAAACCAGGGACTGAGCCGACTGCAGGCAGTGCGCCAGGCGGCCCAGACACGACTGCGCGCCATCATGATCACTACCTTTGCCACCGTGCTGGGGCACTTCCCGCTGGTGCTGGTGACCGGCGCCGGCGCCGCCGCCCGTAACAGCATCGGCATCACCTTGGTGGGCGGCATGGTGGTGGGCACCCTGCTGCTGCTGTTCGTGCTGCCCTGCGTCTATTTAACCATCGCCAAAGAAACCGACACGACCACTGACCTTGACACCAACTTTGGCGAGGCCCAAAACCTTAACCAACAGGGAGGGCTGGCGACAGAGAAAAACTAACAATCAGCAACACAGAACCACCGTGTATTACCGGGAAAAGTGGCTGTTACCTGCAAAAAGGTGTCGTCTTTTTCCCGGTATCCTTGGGCTAGATGATGGATACTCTTTCTCTTACTCACCGCTTCTAAGTGGTCGGTATTCCACCGTCAGGCCATTACCCTTAGCGGCTGCTAACTGGCACATTGATGAAAAAAAACGGCGCCTATTGGTGCCGTTTTTTGTGTTTGGGGCGGGTCAGTCGCGGCGAATCTCCACTCGACGATTGGCGGCCCGGCCTTCGCTGCTGTCGTTGCTTTTCCAGGGCTGACTTTCGCCGGCGCTAGTGCTGTCCAGGTTGGATTCGTCGACCCCCATCTCTACCAGCGCACGGCTGGCGGTATCGGCCCGGGCCAGACCCAGTTGTTGGTTGTAACTGGCGCTGCCACGGTCGTCGGTGTGGCCGGTAACCGCGATGGCCCGGGGGGCGTGTTTTAATCTCTGGGCCACCTCTTTCAGAATTGCCACCGACGCCGGAGTCAGATCGCTGCGGTCGAAATCAAAGTAGATGCGGGCCAGGGGATCGGTGTTAAGCAGGCCTTCGGCGCCCAGAAACTCCAGGCAGTCCTGGCCCAGGTCGATGGGCTGGCTGGGGACCGGCAGAGCCGGGTCTGATGCCAGCGGTTCTCTGATCTGCAGGCGGGTGTCGCGGTTGCTGCCGATGATGCTGGCTTGCTCAATCTGTACCCGGTGTTGAATCTGATAGTCGTCGAGCGCACACAGTTGTTGCAGGCGGGAGTTCGGATCCTGGCTGGCCAGGGTCGGGGTGGCCAGCAGGGCCACAGAGAGCAGATACAGAGGGATTTTCATAGTCCGTTACCCTGAATGTCGGTAGTAGAGACGGCTGATGCCATCGGTGCGGGCACCCTTGGCGATCAGCTCTTCAATTTTCTTCTTGAGATCACCGGAGCGGTTGACGTCGATCACTTCATTGGCGCAGCGCTCAAACGCCCGCTGCTCGGTGGCCTGATAGGCGATGCCGAGCACGCCGATGTACAACGGCAGGTCACTGCCTTTGAATTTGTCACGGATGGTGGTGCACAACCCCTTGTCCACCAGCTTGCCGAAAGTGTCGTGAAACGGTTGCTCGGAGCCGTCGGAGAGAATGATGATCATCTTGGCCCGGCGTTTGTACTCCTCCTGGACCGCTTCGGATGCGGCTGCCGAGGGGATGCCATCCGCCAGCACCTGGGCGCCGCGCATCAGCCCCTGAAATACCGCGGTATAACCGTTGGCATCCATGCTATTGATTTTGGGTGGGGTTTTAGCCAGCTCCAGGGTAGTAAAGTCGGTTTCGCACAGGCCCCAGCCGTACAGGTTCTGATATTGATTGGGGTGCAGATGAGCGCGGCTGGTCTTTTTCTCAAACACCTTATTGACCGATTTCTGGAAGGCGATGAAATCAAAGGGGTCCAGATAGTAGGCGTCTGAGTTGCCGGTTTCGGTTTTGGCGGCATCGAATACCTTGAGTACGGTGCGGGCCTCGGCCCGGGAGCGGCCATGGCAGTAGTAGCTGTTGTAGTTGTTGGCGCAGTAGTAGGCGTCGTTGTAGGAGTAGTTGCCCCAGTGCTGCCAGTGGACTGACTCGTAGTTGACCTCGGTACTGGTGTTACTCTTGTTTCGGTATCTTAGTTGGGTAATGCAGCGCTGACTGTTACCGATGCGCTCGCTGGTGCGCATGTTAAAGGGCACAAAGCCGACGCGGTGATCGAAGCCATCGGCCTTAGCCTGGGAGGACAGCAGGCTGGCAGTGATGGCGTTGATCTCCTCTTTCAGTACCTGAATCTTGGTTTTGTAGCTGTTCCAGCCGCGGTTCATGGAGTTGGAGAAGTCCGCCACAAACACGATGTCCAGATTGCGCTCCTGCTTGATGGGGTAGTTCTTGGCCACCGCCCGGTTGGCAATCTGCTCTTTGGCTGCAAAGCTGGGAATGGCGTCGCTGGCGAACCAGGACTGGTGTTGGGTGGTGGCGGTGACCCGGTACTGGATGTATTCCATCTCCTCCTCTTCGATCACCTCGGTGCCTTCGGTTTTTTGCACCTGCAGCTGGTCGACGGCGTCGATGTGACGCACGTAGGCGCGAACGTATTGCTCGGCCAGGTGGTTGGCGTAGGCCTGAGGTGTCTGGCCGCCGGCACCGGGAGCGCTGCGGTTGGCGATGGACACCGCCAGTGCTGCCGCCTCGGCGGCGTCCGCCAACCGGTTTTTCTTCTGAATGTAGCGGGTGCCCTCGATGGCCAGAAATACCATGCCAAACAGAGGGATCAACAGGAATACCAGATAGATGGCTGCCACGCCCCGTTGTCGCGTTATCCGGGTCTTCATCAGCGGCCCACCATGGTTGAGCTGGAAGCCAGTAGGTGGTCGCCAGCGGCCTTATCGAACCAGGCTTGTGAGTTCAGGCACAGCGTCACCTGGTACAGGGGGTAGCGCTTGCCGGCATCGTTTTCCGGCACCAGTTCGGAGAGGGCCTGAATGTCCTGCTCTGGAAGACAGGGGAGGGCGTCGAGGTAGCTGTTGCTGAAGCGCATTGGTTGGCCATCCACCAGGGATTGCAGAGCGATGCCAAAGCTGTTCGAAAGTTCAAGGCTTTCCCGTGCCAGCAGTCGGGCGGCGATCTGGGTCAGTTGATCGAAATCCTGCTGACTGACCGGCTCTCGGCCGGCGTAGAAACGGGTGCGTTCTTTGACCACATTGACCAGGGAATAGCTGACCCGGTCGAGGCGGGTGCGGTTGAGCAACTGCTGTGACAGGTCGGTACTGAACAGGAACAGCATCGCCAGAAACGCCAGTACAAAGGCCATCTCAATGGCAAAGGCGCCTCGTTGGTGATTATTGTGCATCTTGCCAGCCCTCATGTTCCTGAACCGACAGCAGCGAGCGGCGAATGGTGCGGTTGCCCACGGCGCCGACGAAATACACCGGTTGATAGTCGTAACTCAGTTCGATTTGAACGATGGGACAGCGTGGACAATTGACGCTGGGAGTGTTGTCTTCCAGTGCTTGCAGGCTGGGGTATTCATGGCGACTGAAGTGATAGCGATTCACTTCAACCAGGCTGTGCCACACCTGTCCCTGTTGACTGAACATGGCCGACAGGCGCTGGCTGTAGGACAGGTTCATGCGTTCGGATTCGAACACCTTGGTGTCGCGCACCGACTCCGACAGTGCCGCCTCGGTGAGGTTGATGATGTAGATAAACCGGCTCATCTCAAAGATGGCAAAGGTGGTTAGAAACAGCACGAAGGCGCCCAGGGCAAACTCGATGCTCAGTACGCCTCTTTGCTTGTTGGGTCGCCGAATCATGGAGTCACCTTCACAACTGTTGCAGCTGCTGAATCAGCGGCGCCAGTGGCTGTTGCGGATACAGGCTGGCCAACAGTCGCCGTGCCTGTTCCAGTTGATGATTTTTTACCAGCGACAGCGCCAGGTTGGCTTGCACCTGGGGGACGTCCGGGTGGGCGCGGTACACCGGCTCCAGCAGTGCTACCGCCTGTTGGTAGTGCCCTTGCTGCATCTGCAGCATCGCCAGGTTGTTTTTCACCGCCACTTCATCGTGACCTCGGAGCCGGGCCAGATTGAAGGCCCGTTCGGCCTCGTCGAAGCGCTTAAGCTGCGCCAGGGCAACCCCTTGACGCAAGGCCAGCTCGGACTCTGTCAGTCCCCGTTGTTCGGCCTTCTGATAGTTAAGGTAAGCAGCCTGATACTGTTGACGATCGCCGTGAATTTTCCCCTGCAGCAAGTATTGCTCGGGCAGGTCGCTGCCGAGGTCGCTTAAGTGGGAGAGGTAGAACTGGGCCGATTCCAGATCGTGATTCAGGTAGTAGCTGCGGGCCAGTTTCAGTAGCAGCTGAGGCTGATCCGGTTGCTGACTGAGTTGAGATTTGTACAGCTGAATCAGGCCGCCGTAGTTGGCGGCGGCGGTCAGCTGAGCTTCGGGGTCTTTGCGGACGTCGGTGGCGGCGCAGCCGCCGAGGGCGACGCACAGCGCCAGAAGGGTTACGCGCATCATTGACCAAACTCCATCATTAACTGGGAGATACCCGGTGCCAGAATCAGAATGACGATGGGAAACATGATCAGCAGGATCAGCGGAATGCTCATCTTTGCCGACAGTTTGCCAATCTTCTCCTCCATGCTCAGAACCTGCATTCGACGCATGTCTTCCGACAGGTCGCCCAGCACCTTGGCGATGGAGGTGCCGTACTGCAGGTTTTGAATCAGGGTAAAGGCGAAACTGCGCACCTCCGGGGTGGGCAGACGTTCGCTCAGATCGTGCAGGGCCTTCTCCAGTCCCTTGATGCTGGCGGCATCGGAGGTGCGACGAATCTGGTAGCACAGGTCCTTGTCGAAAGCCTGCAGTTCCTCGCCCAGATAGCGGAATGAAGCTTCGATGGTCATGCCGGTCTGAATGCACACCGCCATCATGTCGAGCATGTAGGGCAACTGGCGGGCGGTTTTGGTGATCAGCCACTTTTTTCTCAGCCCCAGGAGCAGGTCTGGCATCACGATGATGGTGATCAGCGACAGGGCGGCCAGCAGGATCTTGTTGGTCTGGCTGAGGTCGACCAGCACCACGGTCAACAGCGTCAATGCCAGCAGCACGTACTTGGCAGGCATGAAGTAGCGTGCCAGTGAGCCTTGGTAGATGCCGGCTTCGATCAGCTTTTGCTGCACCTCTTTTTGCTGGTTTTGCCCGAGGGTGCCGAGGAACTGGTTCAGCCAACTGATGGCGCTGCCGTCCTTTGGGGTCAGGTATTGGCGAATGCGGGCTTCCCGGGCCCGCTGGTTGATGGCCCGGGTGGCGAGCAGTGCCAGGGCCAGGCTGAAGGCTATAAACAGGGTCAGATACACCATCAGCGCACTCCCCGCACCAGCAGCCAGATAATGGTCAGGCCCAGGGCTTCGCTGCCGAGCACGTAAAACAGAATCCAGCGACCATCGGGGTGGAACAGCACAAACTGCAGGTCATCGGGGTTCATCAGGTGCATGATCCCCATGAACGCCAGCGGCAGGGCGGCGACGATTTTGGCCGACAGTCTGGCTTCCGAGGTCAGGGCCATCTTTTTCTTCTCCATGGCGCGGGAGTCCACCAGTACCCGAATCAGGCGAGCCATGACGTTTTTAAGTTGACCACCCCGGGTCATGTTGGCGCGGATGGTCACCACGAAGAACAGGTAGGCGGGGTAGGGAAAGCGTTTGCAGGAGCGTTTGAACACCGATTCCGGGGGTTCGCCCAGTTTCAGTCGCTCGCCGACGTGCTTGAATTCGCGGCCGATGGTGTTGTCCAGGGTCTTACCGACGTAGGTGATGGACTGAGTGACACTGTCACCGGCGGTGACCGCACTCATCATGATGTTGAGGGCATCGGGGAAGGTTTCTTCAAACTTGGTTTTACGGCGCCGCAGCATAAAGCTCCAGCCCCAGATGAAGGCCGCCAGGGTGATCAGCGCCGGCAGCAGCAGTGGGTGCAGTTGCAGCCACTTCTGATTGGCAAAGGTGGCGCCGGAGAACACCAGAGTCAGGAAGGCGCCAATCTTGATCCAGGCTCCGTCGCCGAGCAGATCCAGGGCGGGATCGGCCAGTTCTTTGAGTTTCAGGTAGAGGCGGGATTTTCCCAAGTTTTTCAGATTGACCGCCAAAGGGGTTTTTTCCTGCACCTGTTGCTCCGGCTTCAGGAACGCCGCTTTGGGATCGGGTCTGGTCTTGCCATACAGCAACAGGGCGAGGCCACCTAGCAGGCAGGCGATGTACAGACTCATGCCGGCACCCCGCTATGGAAGGCTTCCATCAACTCCTCCTGCAGACCGTAGTAGGAGGCTTGTTTCATCAATACCGAACGTTGCATCAGGCCGGAGGAGACGAACTCTCCGCTGATTTTGTCCTTGGCCTGGTGTTCATCGGAGTGGAATTGGAACAGCTCCTCCATCACCGCGTTGTCGCCTTCCAACCCCACCACTTCGGAGATGCTGGTGATTTTTCGAGAACCGTCACGCATGCGGCTGACCTGGACAATCAGATGAACGGCAGAGACGATGGTGCGGCGAATGGCGGTCAGCGGCAGGTTGAGGTTGGCCATCATCACCATCGATTCAATTCGAGCCAGGGCATCCCGCGGCGAGTTGGCGTGCAGGGTCGACATGGAGCCGTCGTGGCCGGTGTTCATGGCCTGCAGCATCTCAAAGGCTTCCGGGCCGCGGCACTCGCCGAGGATGATGCGGTCGGGCCGCATCCTCAGGGCGTTGATTACCAGAGAACGCTGGGTGATGGCTCCGGTGTTCTCGACGCTGGGAGCCCGGGTTTCCAGTCGCACCACATGAGGCTGCATCATCCGCAGTTCGGCGGCGTCCTCGATGGTGAGGATGCGCTCATCTTCGGCGATGTACTGGGACAGGGCATTGAGCAGGGTGGTTTTCCCCGAGCCGGTACCACCGGAAATCACTACGTTGAGACGGCAGCGGGCGGCGATCATCAGCACTCGGGCCATCGGCTCGGACAGGGTGCCGTACTTCACCATGTCTTCCAGGCCAATCTTCTGCTCGCGGAATTTGCGAATGGAGATGGTGGTGCCGTCCAGGGCGATGGGTTTCAGGACGATGTTGACCCGGCTGCCGTCATCCAGGCGGGCGTCCACCATCGGCGAGGACTCATCCACCCGCCGGCCGACCCGGGAGGCGATGCGCTGGGCAATCTCCACCAACTGCTGCTCGTTGACGAACGACAACTCGGAGCGGTGCAGGCGGCCGCCGCGCTCAAAGAAGATGTCGTTGACGCCGTTGACCATGATGTCGGTGATGCTGTCGTCTTCCATCAGTGGCTGCAGCGGCCCCAGTCCCACCAGTTCGTCCACCAGGTTCTTGACCAGGCCGGCCCGCATCACCGCCGGAACCGGGCTGGGGTAGTTGTTGGCCAGCACGCCGACGGCGCCCTCTATCTGGCCGGTCAGTTGTTGGCGGTCCATGCCGGAGATGGCACTGGCGTCCAGAACTTCGAAGATGCGGGTGCGAAAATCGGCGTAGATCGCCTTGCTGGTGCTCATCGTTTAAACACCTCTTTGAACAGGCTCAGGGGCGAGGTCCTTGAGGGGGCCAGTTGGCCATTGATCAGTTGATACAGGGCGGTGAGCGGTTTCTGTTTGCCGCTCTCCTGTTTATGCAATCGCCGCCCCTCCAGCACCATGTGAGCGAACTGCTTGTTAAACGGAATGACGATGTCGATCTCCGCCTCCAGAAACTGCTGCATCTCTTGCAGGTTGAGGGAGAAGGCACCGTCGGGTCGATGATAATTGACCACCGTCAGCAGCCGGGTTTCGGCGCCATTGGGCAGAGTGATTTTGCCGAGCTGCTCCATGATTCGCTGGGCATTGCGCAGCGAGGTCACCGAGGGCTCCTGCACCAGTACCACCATGTCGCTGCGCTTGGCCAGTACCGCCACATCCAGAGGGAAGTCGACCGAGGCGGAATAGTCTTCGACGATGAAATTGGTGCGGCGCAGCAGCAGGTCGCCGATGGAGTGACTGAACTCCATCAGATCTTTCTGTGGCCGGTTGCCGGTCAGGCCCAGCAGGTGCAGCCGTTTGCTGATGGGCGTCAGGTAGCTGAAGGCGGCATCCTCGTCCAGCTCGTGCAGTTGCACGGCGATGTTCTTGACATCGGTCTTGATGATGTCCTTGCGACACAAAATGATGTCGATGTTGCTGTTGAGGTATTTGTGATCCACCAACAGGGTTTCGGCGCCGGAGCCGGCCAGGGCCGAGGCCAGCTCGGTGGCGATCAGGGTGGTGCCGGTGCCGCCACGAGTGCCGATCACCGAGATGCGCTTGGCTTTGCGGTTCTGGCTGACCCCGGAGAATTTTTTCTGATTGCTGTGCACGTGGCGCAGGAAATCGGTGAACTCTTTTTTGTCTACCGGCCAAAACAGGTAGTAGAAGCCCATCGCCTTCAGTTCGCGCAAGGTGGTAATGGCGTTCTCCTTGCCCACCACCACGATGCCGCTCTTGTTGGGCATCTGGCTGGCAAAGCGGCGGGCATCGGCCACCACATCATTGGATTGGTTCAACTCCAGAATCACCAGATCCTGCAACTTGTCCACCGCAATCCTGGAGTGGGACTCCCGCTGGCACTCCGGCGCCGGCCAGCCCTCAAAGCGACAGATCTCCTCGATCAACTCATGAACTTCCGGGCTTTGATAGAACAGGCTGCAGCCACCGGGGCCGGTGTCCTGCTGCTCTTTCTTGGTCGATGCGCTGACCGCTTTGGCGAGATCAAACATGACTAGTGTTCTCCCTGAGACAGGTTGGCCGGATTCATGGTTTGGGTGATGCGGTTGGCGTTGGTGGCGCAGCCGAGCCTGGGGTAGGGCTGATCCAATCGATGTGGCCGGCAGGGTTCAACCGCCGTGCGCCACAGTTGCACCGTCAGTTGCAGCGGCGTAGGCAGGTGAGCGTCGGACCGAACCTGAACGCGCTGTGGGTTGAGGCCGCCGTCGATCAGGGCTTGGCGCAGTCGCTTCGCCTGACCTTGCCAGCCCGGTTGGTGGGCCAGAGTAAAATCGCTGGCATCGGCATCAAACTGATGGCTGAGAGCCACCAGCTTTTGCGACAGCCCGTTCGCCGGCTGGGCATCGACGTCGATGGCAAAGCTGTGAGTCTCGGCGTACACCAGCGCTTCGCTGCCCGGCGCGTCGTAGGCGTGATCGGCACAGGACGACAGCATTAGGGTTGCCAGCAGCGCCAGGGGCACAAGCAAGGATGGATGGGTCATTGGATAAAGCCTCCGCGCTGCAGCAGATCCAGAGTCAACGCCTGTTGCTGAGTGTCGTTGCCATTGGTGGGGTTTTTTATGTTGAACCAGCGGCTCAGGGTGCTGGAGCGCTGAATGTGCGGCAGCACCAGGCTGTCTGGCGAGCTGGGTTTGACCAGGTTGACGGTGGCAATGATCACCAGTTCGGTTTTGCGCCGGGTGGTGGTGCTTTTGCGGAATACGCTGCCCAGATAGGGAATGTCTCCTAGCAGTGGCACTCGGCTCAGCTCTTCAATCTCTTCACTGTTCATCAGGCCGCCGAGCATAAAGCTGTCGCCGTCCCCCAGCTCAATGGTGGTCATGGCGCGGCGAGAACTCAGCTGCGGCACTTCGATGCCAACCGAGCGCACGTAGCCTTCGATGGCACTGACCTCGGGCGCCAGCTGCAGTCGAATCTGTTCATCGCTGAGCACTTTGGCGGTCAGATCCAGGCCGATGCCAAACTCCTTGAAGGTTACCGTGGTGGAGTTGCTGTTGGTCACGATGATGGGGACTTCGCCCCCCACCAGGAAACTGGCGGACTCGCCAGAGATCACCGTCAGGTTTGGCTCCGCCAGCACTTCGGCCAGAGAATCGTCTCCCAGGGCGGTAATGATGGTGGACAGATCGGCGGCCTTGAAGTCGTCAAAGGTAAAGGTGCCCGGCAACTGGCCTACCGAGGACCAGTCGACGCCGATGGTTTCGTTGAATTCGTCGGTGACCTGGGCCACCGAAATCTTAACGTTCACCTGCTGCGGGCGATCCAGAGTCAGGCCTTCGACAATGCCCTGATAGGTATACAGGCGATGGAAGGTGGCCAGGCCACTCTCCTTCATGCCGTTATCGAACTCCAGCACTTCGGTTTCGCTGAAGCGGTCGATGCGCTCGCGGCCGAGCAAGCCGGCCACCAGGGCGTAGATCTCATCCCGTTGTTGGGTGGTAAATACCGTGCCTCGAATGGCCACCTGTTCGCCGACGGCATCCAGCTGAATCGACAATTCCGGGTAGCGCAGCGACAGCTGACGCTGAATCGGCGCCAGATCCAGATCGACGTGCAGCAGTTCGGATAGCAGTATCTGCCCCTGCTTGCCGTAGACGATCAGTCGGGCCTGGCCCAGCGCCTGGCCAAATACCACCACCTGGCGGTTATCGAGCACCTTGTAGTCGGCGATGCTGGGCTGACTGATGAACACGGTGCCGACGTCGCTGTCAAAGCCGAGGCTGACGGCGTCATTGAGGGGCAGGGCGCGGTCGGCGGCCAGAGTGATCCAGGGCAGCAGCACCAGGCTCAGCAACAGGCACAGGGAGCGGGGGGAAATCAACATCAGAATATCTCCGGCAGACTGGTTTGGCTCTGGCTGCCACGCAGCTCTTTGACGCCGGTGTAATTGACGATCACGTCGCTGACATCGGCGTCGGGGATTGGGTGTTGTTGCTGGCTGCGGTAGATTTCGATGAACATGGTCCGTTGTGCCAACGACAGCTTGGCCAGGGATTCCGGCGCCACTTCGATCACCACGATGGCCTCCAGAGCGCCGGCGCTGTCGACTCTGGGATTAATGGGGGCATCGGATTGGTTGTCCAGGGCCAGCACCTTGACCCGCTGCAGCAGCAGGCCGGCGTGGACGCCGTTGAAATTGGTCAGCTCCACGGTGGCGTTGGACAGGTTGGTGTGGGGGGAGCCCACCGCCAGAATGTCGATGTAATCACCGGGGCGAATGTAGTTATCAATCAAGTTCTTGGCTGAGATACTTAACGGATACAGGGTCATACCGTCGCTGGTCAGCAGATCCAGGTAGCCGGGATTGTCCGGCTGACTCAGGTGCTCGGGAAACACCCAGTCGTTGGCGTGTCGCGCCGTGCTGACAAGAGTACTTGGGGTCAGGGTCAGGGTGACATCGCCGTCGACACCGAGTTGACGAGCGTCAGCTTCGGGTAAACTCAGGCGCTTCAGGTCGCCCTGGTTGAGGTGTTGTCCCGCCACCAGGGGCACAGTGGCTTGCCACAGGGTGATCATCTTGATCACCGGCTCCGGCGGGGTGGCCGGGGCGTCGTTGCCGCCGATCCGATCCAGGATGCCATAGAGGCCGAACACCACCGCCAGAAAGGCAATGGCAAAAGTGACTTTTGAACTCATAATCTGTTCGCCGCAGCTGGGTTAAGAGGTTAGCGCAGAGATCAGAAGCTGGAATCCCATGCCAAGCAGTATGGCCAGGCCATAGGGTAAGCCGGGGTCTTCCTTGCTCCGGTTGATCAATCGATATTTAATCAGGTAAAACACGGCCAGCAGGCCGCCAAATCCCATCATCCACACACTGGCGTACAGCAGTTCAGTGGGGCTAAACAAGGGGGCCATGGCCGCATACAACTTGGTATCGCCGCCGCCCCAGACGCCCAAAACAAACAGCACCACGCCGATGGCAGAGGCCAGAGCCAGGCTTTGCAGGCCGACCCATCCCTGCCCGCTACTCAGGGCCAGAGTCCCGCAGACCAGCAACATCAGGCCGGTCTGCAGGTTGGAGATCCGCCGCAGGCGGACGTCCGTCAACGCTATCCACACCGAGTTGAGGCCGATGACCACAGATAGCATTCCATCTCGCCTTACTGATTAGGTGTTAGCGTTGCTGAGTTTTGTTGCAATGCCAGTGAAGGCGTCGGTCAGCTCTTTCAGGAACTGGCCGTCGGTGGTGCCCAGCACAGTCGCCAGGGCGGCAGCCATGGCCACGCCGATCAGGCCGTATTCGATGGCGGTAACACCGCGCTGGTCCTGTTTCAGGCTGTGCATCAGGGCTTGCAGGTTGGCAATAGACTTAATCATGGTCATCTCCTTATAACTTTAAATGAGTTGTGATAGGTACACGGCAGCAATGTTATTTGATTGTTGTGGCAGCAGAAAAATAGATACTATTAGCAAGACTTATGGTTGAGTGGCTGCGGGTATCGCGGGGCTAAGTCGGCGTTGATGGCATTTTTTGTCGCCTTGGGTGCGTTTTCCGGTTTCCTATGCCGGCTGGGGTAGGAAACCGGGGTGATTTTTCCTTGCGATGGTGAGTTGAATGGCAGTCATGTTTCGGTGGGGGATTCAGGGGCAACCCTAAATCATCAAATTTGATGAGACGATTATTTGATTTTTAATTCGGTAAGCTTTTTAAATATCCACTCGCCGGCTTCGTGGAATTTGTAGCCTTTATGCCACAGCATGGTCGCGCGCCAGCTGAATTTAGAAATCCGGTCGAAATCGAAGCGCACCTGACGCAGAATGTCGGCATTAAGGTCATGCTGAACCACAAAGTCTGGTAGACATGAAATACCTATTCCACTGCGACAAAAGCTGAGTAGAGTATTGATGTCTTCCACTTCCCATACCTGGATCTGATCGGTCATCGGGTTCAGACTCCGGTCCGGTAGATTGGTGGGCAGCAGCAATCGCGAGTGGCACAATGCGCCATAACTGATGGGGTCGCCCAGTGACTCTGCCAGTTGTGGCGAGGCGACCCAATGGCAGGCAACCTGGAAGGCATCGACGGCCGAGTAACCGATGTTGTCCCGCTCAGGAAACAATCCCAACACTGCATCAAGTTGATTATCTTTGAGTTTCTGTGATAGCGACAGACTGTTTTGTTGAAACAGCGACAGTTCGATGTGGGGAAAGGTGTTGGCAAACTCCGACACCAGGTTGACCAATTCCGGGGCGCAGACCAGGGGATCCACGCCCAGTCTCAGGCTGGGCTCGACATTGCCCTCCATGGCCCTCGCCTGTTCGGAGAAGTGCTCTACCTGGGATAGCATGACGCGGGCGTCTTTCAATAATCGGGTGCCTTTGGGGGTTAATACCGGGTATTTTCCGAGGCGGCTAAATAGGTCAAAGCCGAGATCAATTTCTAAGTTCTGAACTTGCTGGCTGATGGCAGCCTGGGTCTTTTTTAATTCCCTTCCTGCGGCGGTAAATGAACCATTTTCGGCAGCCGCGACAAACGCACGCACCGCTTCAATTTGCAGTTTCATACTCTTTCCCTGAGGTGTAATCGGCTCGATAATAATACTGAACGGTATTTTATCGCTGTTGATATATTAGTTTTTATTATTGTTTGATTTTTCAAGGCATAAATCAACCGCTTCGGTTTGCGAATTGTCATGCCATGGCCTCTGAGACGCTATTGCAGAATGCAATTCAATTCATTCTTTCAATTTTTTCATGATGAATAACATGGCCTTATAAGTTTGGCATGATTTTTCCTTAAGCACTGTCATGTTGCTAACGGGAGAGTGCTAATGGGAAATCAATGGTGGTTGCTAGGGGCGATGCTCGCCACTCAGGCTCAGGGGGCGGCGTTTACCAGTTGCCCGACCGAGGCGTATCTGTTTCAGAAAGACACGGTGGTGTACGGGGTGGATTTGGTGACCGGCGCCTACGAGGAACTCAGTGATGATCTGGGGATTCCCGGTAACGTCAATGGCATCGGTTTTAATGAAACCGATCGCTATATCTATGGCTTCAGCAAACACCTGAAAGATGTGGTTCAGGTGGACTCGGACTATCAGGCCACCGCCCTGAATGTGACCGGTCTGCCTTCCGGGGTGCACTTTTTCGTCGGCGATGTGCATGACGATACCTATTGGATTTATCACAGGAACCACGGCTTGTTCTCGGTGTCCCTGGACGAGACCTCGCCGCAGTATTTACAGGCACAGAAGGTGGTGGGCGCCGATACCAGCATGGTGTTGACCGATTTTGCTTTTCACCCCAGTAACCAGAAGTTGTACGCGGTGGATAACAGCAGCGGCGACCTGTATCAGATTGATATCACCGATGGTTCCCGCCAGGTGTTGGGCAACAGTGGCATTACCGGTACCTTTGGCGCCGGCTATTTTGAGAAAAGCGGCTACTACTATCTGAGCCGAAATCAGGATGGCCATATCTTCCGTATTGACCTGCGTAATCCGGAGCAGTTGGATGCCAGCGCCGAGTTCTTCGCCTATGGCCCGGCGTCCTCCTCCAACGACGGTGCCCGCTGCGCCAGTGCCGACGTGATCCCCGTTAACGTCGACTTCGGCGATGCCCCGGCCAGCTATGGCACCCGTATGGAAGACAACGGCGCTCGCCATGCCCTGGGTAGCCAGGGGCCGATACTGGGGGCGAACGCGGATGCGGACAGCGACGGTTTCAGTGCGCCCTGGAGCGATGACCTCGATGGCCTGGACGATGAAGACGGGGTGGCGTTTGTCACCGCCTTTGAAGCCGGAACCAGCGCCGTGATTCAGGTTGAGGTCACTCAACAGATCGGCTATTTGCAGGGGTTCATCGATTGGAACCAGGACGGGGTGTTTGCCGGGGCCGATGAGCAGGTGATCACCGACAGGGAACTGCAACTGGGCAGTACCAGCATTGCCATCGCCGTGCCGGCAACCGCCTTGGGCGGCGTCACCCAGGCCCGATTTCGCATCGCCTCGGACACCGGTTTGGGCCCCAAAGGCGGGGCGGCAGACGGCGAGGTGGAAGACTACGCGGTGGCGATAAGCACCCCGGGTTCGACCACTCAGACCTACCCCAATGAGGGCGAGTTCGCCAGCATCGCCTTTGAGGATCGTTGGCCATTCGAGGCCGATTACGACATGAACGACGTGGTGATGGATCTGCAGATCACCGAATACACCCAGCTGGCCAAGGTCACCAAGGTGGTGATCAATGGCAAGTTGCAGGCGCTGGGGGCGGAGATGCACAGCGGCTTTGCCATTCATCTGCCGCAAATCAGCCGCAGCAACATCGATGTGGCTCAACTGGAATACCTGAAAAACGGCGTGGCCGCCGATACCAGCACGGTGCTGGAGACTGGCCAGAGCGACGCGGTGCTGATCATCAGTGAAGATTTGTTCGATGAGGTGACGGTGGGGTGTGGCTTTTACCGAACCCAGGCGGGCTGTGATGATGGCCTGCAGTTCCAGTTTCAGCTGACCCTGGTGTTTGCCGAAGGGGTTGACCCCAACGCGATGCCAGCGGCACCGTACGATCCTTTCATCTTTGCCAGCCCGAACCGCTACCGCACCGGCTTCGACACCCCTCCGGGGCGGCAGTTAGAGATTCATCTGGCGGATTTTCCACCCACGGATCTGGGCAGCAGCAGTTATTTTGGCACCTTTGATGACGACAGTAACCCGGGCAGCAACCGTTATTACCGCAACAGCAACAGTTTGCCCTGGGGATTGCAGTTCCCGCAGAGCTGGCATTACCCGGCGGAGAAGCAGGACCTGCTGCAAACCTATCCCCAGTTTCAGCAGTACATCGAGTATGACGGTGGCCAGTATCTGGATTGGTACCACCGCGACAACGCCAATGCCGTCAAGCTGTTTAACTGATTCTGAGACGAGGACTGAATTATGAAAATCATCAACCTGTTGTCCGTGCTGTTTGTGAGTGTGTTGCTGGCTGGGTGTGGCGGCGGCGGCGGTGGTGGCAGCGAGACGCCAGCGCCACAGCCTCCGACCACACCGGTGGATGAACCTCAGGATGAGCCGGAAGAGGAGCCGGAAGCCGAGCCCGGTGACGACCCGGCGGCGGAGCCGGGGCCGATGCTCACCGCCGATCTGGTGGCGTCGCCGCAGATGAGTTTTGAAGGGGCCAGCAGCCTGAAGGTGGTGGTGTCTCTGGCAGCAGAGGAGCGGGCATTTGTGTCGCTCTACACCCATTTCGAAGCGAATGGCCAGGGGTATCAGCCCGACTATCAACGCCGGTTGGCCAGTGGCGGCGTTCATAATGGCCGCTTTGAAGCCGAGGTCATGGCCGCAGTGGACCAGGCGCAGATCCTGGTGGAGGTGTGGTTCTACGACGTGGACAAAGTGCCATTGCAAAAGGTGTTCCCGGTGTCGAGCCAACCGGTGGAATGGAGCATATAAAGCGTCACCATATCAAATGGATGAATGTTGGGGCTGAAGGCCTCGCATTCTCTTTGCCGCTGACCCACAATGGGAGTCTTGTTAAGCACTTGATCAAAGAGGGACAGCGATGGCTAAGGTGGCCTTTATCGGATTGGGCGTCATGGGGTACCCCATGGCCGGGCATCTTCAGGTAGCCGGGCACGAGGTGACGGTATTTAACCGCACCACCGCCAAGGCTCAGCAATGGCAACAGCATTATGGCGGTGAGTACGCTATGACGCCGGCCGAGGCAGCCAAAGAATGTGAGTTGGTGTTTGTGTGTGTTGGCAATGACGACGATCTGCGCCAAGTGGTGCTCGGGGACGACGGTGCCTTGGGAGCCATGGCGGCGGGCGCGGTGTTGGTGGATCACACCACCGCCTCGGCCGATGTTGCCCGAGAGTTGGCTGCGGTGGCGCACCAGCGCTCGGTGAGCTTTGTGGATGCACCGGTGTCCGGTGGCCAGGCTGGGGCCGAGAATGGGGTGCTGACGGTGATGGCCGGTGGCGAGCCACAACCGTTTGAGCGTGCCCGTGTCGTTATGGAGGCCTACGCCCGCTGTGCCGAGTTGTTAGGCCCGGTGGGCAGCGGCCAGCTGTGCAAGATGGTCAATCAGATCTGCATTGCCGGGGTGGTGCAGGGGTTGGCCGAGGGGATGCATTTCGCTCAGCAAGCCGGTTTGGATGGCGACAAGGTGCTGGAGGTGATCGGAAAGGGGGCGGCGCAATCCTGGCAGATGGACAACCGCGGCGCCACCATGCTCAAAGATGAGTATGACTTTGGTTTTGCCGTGGACTGGATGCGTAAGGATCTGGGCATCACCCTGGATGAGGCGCGGCGCAATGGCGCTCAGTTGCCGTTGACGGCATTGGTGGATCAATTTTACGCCGATGTGCAGCGTCTGGGTGGCAGTCGCTTCGATACGTCGTCGCTGAAGATGCGTCTTCCCAAGCGCAAATAAAGTCGCAAGCCACATCACAACGCGGCGTCAGCCATTACCGGGAACCGTGGCCCGTCACGCTCACAAGGCGTTGCCGCTTTCCCGGTATTCTGATCTTTTTGACCCTTGATCTTTGGCCAGGAGGACGCCATCGAGAGGGGCGGTGGCCGTCGTCTTGTTGATGACCAGAACCCACCATCCTTGCTCAGTGGCGTTTGCCTCAACTCTGGAATGCGGCCAAGATTTGAGCAATGCAAATAAATGGTTATGCACTCAATCTGGGTTTAAATTCGCAATGGTCACGATTTTACCGGTTAAAGGGTGTTCATTGGCCAAGATTCCTCTATCATCGCTGCCATTACCCACAGTGACCATCACGCCATAGCGATACCATCATGAGCGATACTCAAGCCACCGCCGTAACCACGCCGGGCAGCAAAATCTGGCAGATGCCGGATACCCTGATTTTGATCTTTGTGATTGGTGTGCTGGCCGCTGCCGCCACCTATCTGATTCCGGCAGGCAGTTTTGATACTCAAACTGCCACCTATGCCATGGACGGGGTTGAGAAGACCCGAACCGTCATCGACCCGGCGTCCTTTGCCTATGCCACCGATGACAATGGCGAGATTGTCTACAACCGCGTCGGCTTGTTTGAAGGGGGCGGCGGTGTCGGCCTGCTTAACTTCGCCTTTGAAGGCTTGGTTTCCGGCTCGAAATGGGGCAGTGCCATCGGCGTGATCATGTTTATGCTGATCATCGGCGGTGCCTTTGGCATCGTGATGCGAACTGGAACCATCGATAATGGCATTCTGCGCATCATCGCTAAGACCAAGGGCAATGAGTCGCTGTTTATTCCAGTGATGTTTGCGTTGTTCTCGTTAGGCGGTGCCGTGTTTGGTATGGGCGAGGAGGCGGTGGCCTTTGCCATCATCATTTCGCCCTTGGTGATCCGTCTTGGCTACGATGGCATCACCACGGTGATGGTGACCTATGTGGCGACTCAGGTGGGGTTTGCCGCATCCTGGATGAATCCATTTTCGGTGGCCATCGCCCAGGGAGTCAGCGGCGTGCCGGTGCTGTCCGGAGCGGATCTTCGCATGGCGCTGTGGCTCGGTTTCACCCTGCTGGGCATCGCGTTTACCCTGTGGTACGCCAAAGGGGTAAAGGCCGATCCGCGCCGTTCGTACAGCTATGCCTCCGATCAACCGCTGCGGGACGCACCGCAACCGGATCTGAAAGACAGCCGTTGGAATCTGGGCGATGGCCTGGTGATGCTCACCGTGGTCGCGACCGTCATCTGGGTGATCTGGGGGGTAGTCGTGCACGCCTGGTATATCCCGGAAATTGCATCGCAGTTTTTCACCATGGGGGTGGTGACCGCCCTCATCGCGGTGCTGTTTAAACTCAACAACATGACCATGAACGACGCCGCCGATGCCTTTAAAGAGGGCGCCGGGCTGATGTTGCCACCGGCACTGTTGGTGGGCGCAGCCAAGGGTATCTTATTGCTTCTTGGGGGCAGTGACCCGGCCGAAGCGTCGGTGCTTAACTCCATTTTGCACAGTGCCGGTACTGCCATCGGTGGCATGCCAGAGATGCTGTCCGCCTGGTTTATGCTGGTATTTCAGTCGGTGTTTAATTTCTTTGTGACCTCGGGGTCGGGGCAGGCGGCGCTGACCATGCCACTGATGGCACCGCTGGCGGACATTGTTGGTGTCAGTCGTCAGGTGGCGGTATTGGCGTTTCAGCTTGGGGATGGCTTTACCAATGTGTTGGTGCCGACCTCGGCATCGCTGATGGCCACGCTGGGAGTGTGTCGCATCGATTGGACCGATTGGCTTCGTTTTATCTGGCGTTTTATGTTGATGCTGTTCGTGATCTCCAGCGTGGTGGTGGTGGCGGCTCAGGCACTGGGATACGCCTGACCGTCTTTTGACAGTGCCAACCGCAATAAAAAAGCGCTGCCCCTAGGCAGCGCTGTTTGTTGATGGTTTCGCCGAAGCGGCTCGCAGAAACCTCAGACGGCGGTGGGCCACCTGAAGTTTGCGAGTTTTAACTCTGTGCTTTGTAGGTTTCAAGTTGGACCTGACTGATGGTGCCCAGGGCGTCGCTGCCACTGTGAAGGAAGCTGATCTGACCCTTGTCACCTTCCACCAAAATGGCGCGATGAATGCGGTCAAAGCCGATGCCCTGACGGGCCATGGCATTGATGGCCATCTGCATCGGGGGCAGGCTGGGGTTGAAGGCGGCGTTTTCGGCGTAACGGCCGACGAACACCTGGCCCGATTCCGTGGCCAGCACGATGGCGGCCGGGGTGTTGCTGTAAGGGGCATAGGAAGCATTGGCTTCCCGCAACGCACGTTGTACCAGCGGATCGTCGCTGTCCAGAGTCATCTCGTGGTCATTGCCATCGAGCAGGCCATCTTCCATGCCCAGATCTTTTGGCCCGAAGGCGTAAGGCAGGTAGTGGGTCAAGGGTTGAGGCGGTTGCTCCGGCAGACGGATGGTGAGATTGTCATTGTTATTCAGTTCAGTCATAAACTGACGACAATGCCCGCACGGTGAGTAGTTGACGGTGATGCCAACCAGCTTTTGTTCCCCCGCCAGCCAGGCGTGGCTGATGGCAGACTGTTCGGCGTGTACGGAGTGGAACAGGGCTTCGCCCACCAACTCCATATTGGCTCCCATGTAGATGTCTCCGGACTCACCGTGGGCGATGGCACCAACGAAGAAATTGGAGATGGGCGCGTATGAAAGCGTCGCGGCAATGGGCAGCAGTGCCAGATACAGCTCGGTACCAGACAGGCCGGATTGATCGCTTAATTCCTTTAACTGCTCAGCGGACAGGTGTCCGGCAAAATGGTCCGTCAGCATTGGCGACACCGCGTCGGCCAGCGCTTTGGGCAATTGAGTTAACGCGTCGTTAAAACGGTTGTTCATCCTCAATCCTCAATTTATGGAACTGAATTACAGTTTAGGGAGTTGTTGATCAATCTGATGTGATCACGATCACGCCCACTTCCAAATATAGGGGAAGTGGGCGACATTTCTCAGATTTACAGTGACTGAAGATGGTGGTAGAGGGATTTCAGCAACGCCATTTTGGTCTCATCTTGTTGATGGGTCTCCACTAACTGCTCCAGCTTCATGGCGTATTCCGGGTCATTGATTCTTTCCTGACAGTGCAGTTGCCAACGCTTTTGCTCCTGCTCCGACAGGGTGTAGGGGTAGTTGCGGGCGCGGTAGCGGAACAGCAGCGGCGCCAGGCGCGCGTCGCTGAATTGCGGGTTCAGTGCCGCCAGGTGCTCCGGAGCGGTGGCGCGTATCAGTTCCATCTGGCTGCGATCGGCGTCGGAGAAGAAGCCGCCGTACAACTGCTGATCGACGTCGCGGTCGTCACGACCGTCGCGGTCGTCACGACCGTCGCGGTCGTCGCTGTAAAGGGCGGTAAGCTTTTCACGAACCTGTTGATGGTGGCGACGCAGCAGGGCGAAGTTGTCGCGACAGCGTTGTTTGTCCAGGCCCAGGCGTTCGGCCTGCTGATCTTCCAGAGTGGCCGCCGGCGCGATAAAGGGGCTCTTATTGAAATGCAGCAGCTTCACCGGCACTCGAGGTTCCCCCGGTTCCAGTTCCCGGCTGGGGGTGTACAGTCGCTGTTTCAGTCGCGCTGCGTCCCACTCCAGCAGCGGGGTGATGTCCTGGTGCAAATCCACCACCACCACCGCATTGCGGTTGTCCGGGTGCCAGGCCATCGGCATCACCAGAGTGGCGCAGCCCTGGCTGGCGGGAAAACGTGACGATACGTGCAGCAACGGCTTCATCGCCAGTACGTCCACCAACTTGGAGACCGCTTGTTTGCGGCGCAGGGAGAAAAACCAGTCGTACAGCTTGGGCTGATGGGTTTTGATCAGTCGGGCCAGGGCGATGGTGGCTTCCACGTCGGACACCGCATCGTGGGCGTTGCCGTGGTCCAGGCCATTGGCCGCGGTCAGGTGCTCCAACTTGAAGCTGGGGTTGCCGTCTTCGCGCAGTGGCCACTCGATGCCTTCGGGACGCAGGGCGTAACAAGCGCGGACCAGGTCGATGATGTCCCAGCGGCTGTTGCCGTTCTGCCATTCGCGGGCGTAGGGGTCGAAGAAGTTGCGATACAGGGTGTAGCGGGTCACTTCATCGTCGAAGCGGATGGAGTTGTATCCCACGGTGCAGGTGCCTGGCTGGGCCATCTGGGCTTCAACTTTGGCGATAAACTGGGCTTCGACGTCGCCGAGGCGGTTGGCTCGCTGTGGAGTAATACCGGTAATGAACATCGCCTCTGGGCTGGGCAGGTAGTCAGCCGGCAGTTGGCAGAACAGTTCAATGGGGTCGCCAATGGGGTTCAGATCCAGGTCAGTGCGGATGGCGGCGAATTGCGCCGGGCGATCCTGAGCTGGATTGGCGCCCCAAGTTTCATAGTCGTGCCACAGCAGAGTTGGGCCGTCAGTCATCAATCTGTTTTCTTTTAAAGGGTTTGCGCTGAGTATACACCACTATTCCCGCCCGTCGGCAGGGGGCGGGCCAGATGGCGGCGAATTCGCAGCAGCCGCTGCCACTGAAGCCGCCGGCCTAAGCGGGCACAGGTCAGTCTCGTGTGGCAGTGTCACTGCGTAAATCGGCGTTGAAACCATCGGAAACGGCCGTTGCGATGCACTGTTTTTCTACAGATAACCGTTAACCCATTGAGTGACCGAGCCTATGCGACGGTCTCCAAAACCGGTGGCCTTACAGCGAGGTATGACGGATTTCCACTCCTGAAGCGGCGTGCAATACGCCAATTAACCAAGCCGTACTCATCAGTGGTTAGCTGGTGACTGCCGCTCGCTCCGGTCCGCCGGTGTTTTCGCTGGTTAAAATTTAGGCAGTATCGCCTAATTATTTGGTTTAACGTCAAGGTAGAACAAGGGCTGTGTTTATGGACAGCTTGCTTGTCAGCACCCGGCTGATGCCGTTGCAATCGCAACCAACGGGTTGCCGTTATCGACTTGGAAAGCGCCAACATGATTGAAGTCACTGGGTTTTGTTCCGTAATCCTCGGGCAAAAGGGAGGTGTTTATGTCAGCATTTTCAACCGCAACTACCGGATTAATTCATTTCACCCTGACACTGACGTTTGTACTGGTTGCCGTTTCGGCTTGGCTCTGGTTTGCAAAGTGGCGCTTTGACGTGCCGGAATCACTCACCGACAAAGACATTGATGCCGACCTGCATCACCACTGAGTCGCCATGGCTACCTTCGCTCGTCGGCAGCGGCGCGGGCCAGGTGGCGTCGAATCCGCAGCAGTCGGTGCCACAGAAGCCGCCGGCCCCGGGGGACGCCAGCCGGGTTTGGATTATAGCGTAACTGCTCAAATCGGCGCTGAAAGGCCCCCAGGTCGGCGGCGGCGCCGGGCCAGCGAATGGCAGCGTCGTGGATGATCGAGGTCATGGAGGCGTTGGCCGTTACCCTCAGGCCCCGCCGAGTCAATAGGTGGCGCAGTTGTCGCCACAGCAGCAGTTCCCATGCCGGTGGTCGCCACCGAGGCAGCATGCCGGCCAGCCCCAGTTGAATCAGTGCCAGCGTCGCCAGCACCGCGGCGGTCAGCAGCAGGATGTGGTGGCTGCCACTGTGGGCCAGCAGTTCTGCCAGCCATTGCCGCTGTTGCTGTTTATCAAACTCCAGCACGCTGCGTTGCCACTGGTAATCGAGGCGGTCCAGCAGGGCGTTCATGGAATCGGTGAGGGCAGGGTTTTGCAGCCACGTCGGCCAGGACAACGCCTGGAACAGCCGTTGCTGCCCCAACTGCTCGATGCGGTCCGGTGATACCTGCTGGGTGGGGTCACTGCGCAGCCAGCCTGCTCCCTCGACCCAGAACTCCACCCAGGCGTGGGCATTGAGCTGGCGCACCATCAGCCGGCCGTCCGGCAACCAGCGTCCCCCTTGATAGCCACTGATCAGGCGGGCGGGAATTCCGGCCGCCCTCAACAGGGTCACGGTGGCGCTGGCGTAGTGGCCACAGAATCCCGCTTGGGTTGTGAACAGGAAGTCATCCACCTGGTGGCGGCCGGTGGCGGGCGGCCTGAGAGTGTAGACAAAGGGTTGCTGCTGGAAGTAGATCAGCAGTCGTTGCAGCACGGCTCTGGGGGCCAGGCCCTCTGAGCGCAGCCGTTGGCCCCAGGCCAGGGTCCTGGGATTGGTGTGTTCGGGAAGCTGCAGGTAGTCCAGGCCGGCCTTGGCCGGCGTGGGGGCGAGACCCGGCTGCCAGCGAAAGGTCAGTTGCGGTGAGCCGGATTGATACAGCCTTTGCCAGAGATCGCCGCTGATTTGCCCCAGAGAGGCATCCCGACTGTGACTGCCTGCCAGGCTGGGGATTCGTAACTCCGTTTGTGGCCAGCCGAGCAGTTGGTAGCCGTGGTGACTGTCCCCCTGTTCGTGATTCGGTGAACGGCGGGGCAGCGTGGGTTGTGCCCGCCATACCTGGCCGTCAAAGTGAGACTGAATCCACACCCGCCAGTACAGGTCACGGTCTTGAGGCGGCCGGGTAAAGCGAGCGCTGAAGGCCGGTTCATTGGATTGAGTCAGCAGCGCGATCTCCCCCAAGGCCAGCTCGGCACTTAAACCGGTGCTGGCGCGGCCACCCACAGGTTGTTGCCACAGCGGTTCTAATCGTGGCAGTAGCAGGTACAGAATCACAGCCATTGGCAGGCTGCCCAGCACCAGCTTCAGGCTCATTCTCAGGTTGTGGGGGGCACTCATGGGGCGATGCAGGCTCAGCAGTATGGTGGCGTTGAGGATAAACAGCGCCAGGGCTGACATCAGTTTTAGCCAGGACTGCTGTTCAATCAGGCTGAGGGTGATGAGGAAAAAGCCCACCAACACCAGGGTCAGGATATCCCGGCGGCTGCGTACTTCCAGAGATTTGAGGCAGTAACTCAGGGCGATCATGATCCCCAGGGTGACAGCGATGCCCTGCTGAAGATAGATGGGGATCAGCGCCAGCAGAACCGTCAGGGTCAGGGTAAACAGCAGCCAGGTTGGAGGGCGCCGAACCTTGCCAAGAAAGATGGCCAGGCTCCATAGCAGTGACAGGTTGACGATGGCCAGCGCCCAATTCGGCACCATACCGATCAGGTGAATCACCAGCATCTGCTGAGTCATCAGCAGCCAGCCCTGAGTCTGGCGCAGGGCAACGGTGGTCAGGGTTGGCTCAGGGATCATGGGGTTCCACTCGGGCCAGTAGGGTCAGGCAATGATGCAGGTGCGACCGGCCCAGTTTCGGCATCAGGGTCTCGGTAGGGGTGGACAGGCCAACGGGGATCCCCTGTTGGTGCAGTTGCTGTAGCCGTCCGGTCAGTTCGCTGAGATGTTGCTCCAGTTGCGGGTGCTGGCTGTCCACCGTCAGCAACTGCGGGTTAGGGCTGGGGCCGTCGAACTGCTTGATCAGCATTCCTCGCTGCTGGGCCAGCTGCTTCCAGGCAACCCGACTGAGGCTGTGGCCCCGTTGCCAGGGTTTGAGCCCCTCGAACTCGTCGCCTGTTGATTGGCGGTCCTCTCCCTGGTTCGGCCGGGATTGGGGCGGCGCCGGGGTGCCCTCGGTCAGGGGGCGCGGCCAGATCCAGGCCGTCTGATTCAGGGTCAGGCGGCTCCAGACTCGGCATAGGCCAAGGGGGTAACGACTGCTGATGATCAGCGGAGGCGGAGTCAGCGGTCCTCGTTGGCTGGAGGGCCAGGGCACGTCCAGTCGGGAGGGAGTGGCGGACAGGGCGTGCAACTGTTGTTTGTCCCCTTGCACAAACCTCAGCTGCAGGTGGTAGTTGTGGCCACTGCCGGACAAGTTAATGGGAAAGTGCACCGGATCACCGGCGTGGACGCCGGACGCAGGTTGAGGGCGAAGGGTGACTCCGGCCAGGTTGCGGTAACAGATCAGCAGGCAGGAGCTGAACAGGCTGAACATCAGAAATGCCAACATCAGTATCAAATTGTTCTGGTAGTTGGAGCCAAACAGGAACAGCACCAGAGATAGCGCCAGAAACAGCACCCCGAAACGGGTGGGCACAATCAGGATGTCATTGTGGCTCAGGGTCCGTTGCGGGCAGGCTTGCAGCGGCGGCCGCCGCCAGAACGACAGAGTCATCAGCGTATCGGGTTAACCGCCTCCAGCAGGGATTGGGCCCGGCCGTTGCCGCGATGATGACCGGCTTCGAGCCGGTGTTCGGTGACCGCGGTAAACACCGCCTGCACGTCATCCGGCACGGCAAAGCTGCGACCGTGCAGCAGGGCCCAGGCCTTGGTGGCAGCCAACAGTGCCCGGCTGCAGCGCGGGGACAGTGGCGTCGTGCCCTGATGGCCATTGCGGCTGGCCTGAATCAACTCAAGCAGGTAATCCAGCACCATATCGGCGACACCGACTTGGTCGGCCTGTTGCTGCAGCTGCTGCAGCTGCGCCGGCCCCATCAGGGCGCTGAGGCGGTCACCACTGTCGGCCAGATGCCGACCGGTTAGCAGCTGCTTTTCCGCTTCCAGGCTGGGGTAGCCCAGGCTCAGTTTCATCATAAAGCGATCCAGCTGCGATTCCGGCAGGGGAAAGGTACCGGATTGCTCCATGGGGTTTTGGGTGGCGATGACAAAGAAGGGTTGCGGCAATGCCCGGGTAATGCCGTCGGTGGAGACCTGGCCTTCGGCCATCGCTTCCAGCAGGGCACTCTGAGTCTTGGGGCTGGCGCGGTTGACCTCGTCGGCCAGCACCAACTGACTGAACAGGGGGCCGGGATGAAACTCAAACTGCTGCTTTGGCGTGGTGTAAATGGACACGCCGATGAGATCCGCCGGCAGCATGTCGGCGGTGAACTGCACCCGCTGGTGGCTCAGACCCAGGGTACGAGCCAGGGCATAGGACAGGGTGGTTTTGCCCATGCCGGGGAGGTCTTCAATCAGCAGGTGCCCTCGGGCAATCAGGCAGGTGAGGGCCAGCCGAATGGCGACGGGTTTGTCCAGCAGCACCTGTTGTAACTGGTGAATCACCGGTTCCAGAGATTGCGGCATCGAACACTCCTTGTTGATTCAGCTTCAACAAGAATAGTTCAGCTTTATCGGCGTGGGAGGCTTTAGTAGCGCCGCTGCCATTCCGCTTGGCTCACCAGGTCCGAGGGCCGTTGTTGCAGGGTTCGATAGATTAACTGGTAGCTGAGGATGGCTTTGACGTAGTCCCGGGTCTCCCGGTAGGGGATGGTGTCCACGAACTGATCCATGGCCAACTTGCCATCGCTGTTCTTTAGCCAGCGCTTAACCCGGCTGGGACCGGCGTTGTAAGCGGCAGCCGTCAGGATGCGGTTGTCCTGGTATTGATCCATCAGTTGTTTCAGGTAGGCACTGCCAAGCTGAATATTGAATCTGGGCTGATACAGCGATCGGGCGCCGGAATAGCGCAGCTTTTGCTGGCGAGCCACCTGTTTGGCGGTGGTGGGCAGCAGTTGCATCAGGCCATAGGCATTGGCACCGGAGCGGGCCAGCGGGTAGAGGGCACTCTCCCTTCGGGCAACGGCCCTGAGCAGGGTGTCGTCAAGTTGTTGCTGGCGGGCAAAGTGGGAAAAGTCATCGCCGTAGGCGTCGGGAAAACGCCAGGGGACCGCGTCCCAGCTCTTGGCGGTGATGGTGCCCTGGACACTCAGGTAGTGCCAGCCCTGCGTATACGCCAGTCGGGTCAGGGCCCACTGCTGCGTCTTGTTGGCTCGCAGCAGTTGCCAGCGCCACTCACTGCGGGCGGCGCGGTGATCGTCAAGGGCGAGCAGCTCGCCAATGCGTTGTACCGACGCCAGTGTCGACACCCTGGCGGTCAGTTGCGGATCATCCTCAGGCAGGGTTTGGTTCATGCGGTAGGGCAGCCCCAGCCGCTGCGCAGCCAGGAAGCCATAGTAGCTGCGGCGTTTGGCCAGGGCTCGGTAGGCGGCATCGGCCTCCTCGGTCAGGGCCAGTTCCTCCATGGCCCGGGCACGCCAGTATTGCCAGTCGTCGGCTTCGGTGTTCTGAATTCGGGCCAGCCAGTGGTTGATGGCCTGCCAGTCGCCGCGGGCGATCAGCTGGCGGGTGCGAAGCACGATCAACTCGTCTTGTGGGAAGGACTCCATCAGTTGCGCCAGCTCCGGGGTCCACAGGTTATCGGCCAGGGCATAGCGTACGATTCGGGTCCGAACCTTGCTTTCATGCTCACCGAGCTGCCCCTGCCAGCGCAGGTAATGCTTGAGGGCGTATTCCGGAGCACGACGCGCCAGTCGGTACAGGGTCACGGCGGCGATCTGCTGTGCCTGTTTATGCTGGCGTTTGATGGTGGTGCGCTGGCGAATCTCTTTCGGGTGTTGATACAGGCGAACCAGCAGGTCGCCGCGCTCGCGCCAGCTGCGGGACAGCAGGGTGTTCAGGTACGCCAGTCGCTGGCCTTGATTGCCTTCAAAGGTCAGCAGCATTCGCTGCCAGATGATCTCGTTGCTGCGCTGGCCGGCTTTTTGCCAGGCACGCAGCAGTGGCGTACAGGCATCCGGCAGGCTGCGGTCGGTCAGCCACAGATCATGGGCGCCAGACCAGGCGGTGTCGATGTCCCCTTCAGCCAGCCGGGCTCGGTAATAGTAGCAGCGTAGATCGGTGTTACGGGGAGGTTGAGGACTGATGCTGAGGAAGATCGACCAGCGCTTCTGTTTGCCCGCCTGAACCAGGTAGCGGTGTTTAAAGCGGTCATACAGCGGCGTATCGGTCAGGGAGGAGAGAATTTCCACCGCCTGCTGGGCGGTCAGCTTATGCATCTGGCTGGAGCGGTGTTCAAAGTCCAGGTAAGGCAGCAGCGGGTAGTCTTTGAGCTGGTTTCGTAACCGGCGGAACTCGTCGTTGTCACCCTGTTTCAGCGCCGCCAGCGCCTGTTGATAGTGCTGTTGCTGCGGCGATAAGACCGGCTGGGCCGACAGCAAGCCAGCCCAAAACAGTGTGATGATCATCCAGCCAATCCGGGCCATAGTTCGTCCTTCTGCTGCCACCAGGACTCAGTGTAGTCCAGGTAGGGTTACTCTTTTGTGTCAACCGCGTCCCTGTGATCCAGCATCGGGTTGAGGGCGTCGTCCACCAGGGCCGCCTGCGGCTGTTTGCTGGTGGTGGCCCCCAGTTGCTTCATCTGCTCCGCCTGACGAAGCAGGTTGCCGCGACCGGAGGAGAACTTGCCCAGGGCTTTCTGGTAACTGCCCTGAGCCGTATCCAGTGCCCGCCCCACTTTGAGCAGGTCATCGGAAAAGCCCACCAGCTTGTCGTAGATTTTTCCCGCCTGAGCGGCGATCTCCTGGGCATTGCGACTCTGGTACTCAAACCGCCACAGGTTGTTGATGGTTCTCAGGGCTACCATCAGATTAGTGGGGCTGGTGAGCAAAATGTTCCGCTCCAGGGCAAAATTTACCAATTCTGGATCCGACTCAATGGCGGCCAGGAAGCCCGGTTCAACCGGAATGAACATCAATACGTAGTCCAGGGTTCGAATGCCGTTAAGCTGCTGGTAGTCCTTGTCGGACAGGCCTTTGATATGGGCCCGCACTGATGCCAGGTGGTCTCTCAGGCCGCGCTGACGATCGTCGTCGTCCTCGGCGTTGAAGAAACGCTCATACCCCAACAGCGACACCTTGGAATCGATCACCACATCTTTGTCGTCGGGCAGGTGCACAATGACATCGGGTTGGTAGCGTTTGCCGTCGTCCTGTTTCAGCGCGGCCTGAGTGTCGTATTCGTGGCCTTCCCTCAGGCCACTCTGAGTCAGCAATCGTGCCAGCACCACTTCGCCCCAGTTGCCCATGGCCTTATTGTCGCCCTTGAGGGCTTTGGTCAGGTTGAGGGCATCTTCACTCATCTTCAGGTTCATGGCCTTGAGATCGTCCAACTGATGCTTGAGGGCGAAACGTTCTTTGGCTTCCGAGGTGTAGCTGTCTTGAACCTGTTTGCGAAAGCCATCCAGTTGTTGCTGCAACGGGGTCAGTACGGCACTGAGTTGAGACTGGCTTTGCTCACTCAATTGTTGGCTTTTGTTGTCGAAAATTCGGTTGGCCAGGTTTTCAAACTGCAGAGTGAGGCGCTTTTCGCTGTCCAGAGCCTGCTGCACTTGATGACGCAGGGATTCCTCCCGGGCGCGGCTGTCCGCCAGGGCACTGTGCAGTTGATTCAGCTCCTGTTCTTTATGCTGCAGGCGGTTGTCGTGTCGTTCCAGTTGTTCCGCCAGTTGTTCATTGGTGGCTTCCAGGGTTACCGACCGGTGTTCGGCTTGTCGCCGGCCGTTGGACTGCCCCAGCCAGCCAATGGCCACAGCGATGAGAAAGGTAACGCCCAGAGCGGCTAACACGAGAGGGTCGGTAAACATGGCACCTGCAGCAACATTAAATCAGTGAGTGACTAGAGTGTCATTGACAGCCAGGGCCCGCAAGCGGCACTGGTGCAACTGCTGGTTTTCGCCTCAGTGGCCGTCGGTTTTGCCATCAATGCTCAGGTGCAGCCCCAGGTAGCCCGTCAACGCCGGTTGGGCCGGGGTCAATACGTGTTTCACCATCTGATCACGCTCAAACGCCATGATTTGCATGTCCCAGACACAGAAGGACTCGTTGTCGGCCAGACGCCAGTGGCCATCGGCGTCGCGATCACGCACCGCAACCTGAGTCAGGCATTCGTTGTGATTGGCCCAGTAGCACACCACCAGGTAGTCCCGCTCGACGCCGCGGTGCAGGATGGCAAAGCCAACATGGGCATGCTGAAACGGGGGCTTTTTGATGATGAACGGGGTGATCCAAGCCATCGCTTCGTTCAGTTGGTCAGGCTCTGGCATGGTGGCATCAAAACTGACCCGGTAGGTTTTCATTGATACGTGGCGCAGGGACATCAAAGGGCCGGGAGCAATGGTTCTGGGGTGATAAGCCATAAGCGTGTCATCCTTAATCCGCTCCCCGTCAGTGGCGAGCCGTGGGCGATCCATGTGGTTAAACCTACGCCGCCGACATGCCGCTGTCCAGCCCAAAGCCGACGGCAAGATCGAACCGTGGGATTCTACTGGGTGGAAATGCCAATTGCGCATTTTGCGATCGTGATATCGTCATCAGGTGGGCGTGTGGTTCACAGTTCGGTATTTTGCTGGCGGATGGCATTGAGAAGCCGGCAAGATGTTGTGATGATGCAGGAATTGGAACTCGCCGACTCCAAATCCGAAACTCTGTTAACAGAGCCTGGAGCGGCTTGATAAACCCCAAAAGAGGGTGCTCAGAGGTGAAAATGGAAACGTTGGAACAGTTGCATAAACAGGTTCGAGGTCTGTCGTTCTTCGATGTTCAGGTGTTTGTCTATCTGGGGAAATATCTGAACTCTAAGGCGGTGGCCAGCGAATTGGAGGTGCTGCCCTCCAAGGTCAGTCGCAGCCTGAGTGCCATGCGCTTAGTGTTCAACGACAAGCTGTTTATTCGGCGGCAGTACAATTTTGAACCCTCGCCACTGGCGGTGCAGCTGTACCCATTGATGGAGTCGGTGAAAGCCAATCTGGATCGCATGGTGCCGGTGGTGATGGGCAATCAGGGACGGGCTAAGCAAGAGCGGCAGAAGGTCAATCTGGCGGTGCCGGCGACCCTGAGCAACGGGTTGACCAATTACCTGCTGGAGGCGGCGCGCAGCCAAGGTGAAGAGATCGACATCAGCCTGCGAATCTGGAGCGGCAGTCTCAACACTGATACCAACTCCGATGCCATCGATCTCGGAATCTATCTCAGTGCCGTACCGGTTAAGGGCGCGGAGTCCGAGTTCATTGCTTTTTCAAAAAACACCTGCGTGGTGGCGGATAAAACTCACCCTCTGTGGCAGCAGTTTGACCGGTTCGAAGAGGTGATCTTTGATTACCCCTTTGTGGTGACCGAGTGCGCCTCCTTTAACGATAATCAGGACCCCATGGAGGATTTTGCCAAGCTCAATGGCCGTACACTGAACATTCGTGCCCGGGTCAATACGCTGGATGAGCTGGTGAGCATGTTGGGGCACCGGGACAGCTTCAGTTTTACCGGTGGCCGCCGCACCGTGGAGTTTTTAAGGGCCAACGACAACTTGAAGGTGCGGCTGGTACCCAGCCAAATCCGCCGTCGTCTTCATCAGGGCATCGGCAATGGCGCTCGCGAGCCCGGGTATTATTTGACCTACAAAGAGCGACAGTCCTGCCCGGCCTGGTTGTTGGAGGCGTTGCGTCGCTATATTTTGGAGTGTTTGGAGGTGGAAGACCTGCTGAACTGAGTGTCGCCCCTGGTCTCGCCCCCTCACCGATGCTTCAATTAATTGAGAAGCTGTTGAAATGCTTTAGCCGTTATCAAGGTCTAACAGGGGTAAGTAGCAAATAGGGACAGCGCAATGACATTCTTTCGCAAGCCACAGTGGGACAGATTCAAAGACAACGACGTGACCCCCGAAGAGGTATTTCGGGCCCGGCGTCAGATCGCCAAAGCGCTGGGGTTGGGGGCCATCAGTGCCAGTGTGCCACTGAATGTGCAGGCGGGGTTGCTGGACTGGTTTAGCCAGGGCAGTGACACGGATGCCATGGCGCCGCGGCGACCGTTGACGTCGGTATCCAGCAACAACTACGGCATCAGCGATGAGTTGACGCCCGAGGATAAGATCCTTACCCACAACAACTTCTATGAATTCGGCACCGCCAAGACCGACCCGTACAAACATGCCCAGGGACTGAAAACCCAGCCCTGGAGCTTGTCCATTGAAGGCGAGGTCGACACGCCACTGACTCTGGACGTGGACGAGCTCATCAAATCCCTGCCCATTGAGGAGCGCATCTACCGCTTACGCTGCGTCGAAGCCTGGTCGATGGTGATCCCCTGGTTGGGGTTCCCGTTGTCGGCGTTGCTGAAGAAGGCCAACCCCACCAGCCGGGCCAAGTACGTGGCCTTCGAGACCCTGTACGACCCGAAACAGATGCCGGGGCAGGCGTCGCGGTTTGTGGGGGGAGGCATCGAGTACCCCTATGTGGAGGGGCTCAGAATGGATGAGGCGATGAACCCGCTGACCCTGATCTCCGTCGGCCTCTACGGCCAGACCCTGCCGCCGCAAAACGGCGCACCGATTCGGCTGGTGGTGCCATGGAAGTATGGCTTTAAGTCAATTAAATCCATTGTTCGCATACGCCTGGTGGAAACCATGCCACCCACCACCTGGAACCTGCTGGCCAGCCATGAGTATGGCTTTTACGCCAATGTGAACCCCCAGGTGGATCATCCCCGCTGGTCTCAAGCCAGCGAGCGTCGCATCGGTGCCGGTGGCCTGCTGTCGGCCAAGCGCATTCCCACCGAACTGTTCAATGGCTACGGTGAACAGGTGGCGGGCATGTATGGCGATCTGGACATGAGGCAGTGGTATTGATGAGGCTCACTAAAGGCCGGCTGCTGGCGCTGAAATCCCTGTTGCACCTGTGTTTCCTGCTACCGCTTCTGTATTTGGTGGTGGCAGTGCAAGCGGGGGCCGCCGGCGGTGATCCGGTGCAGTATGTGATCCACTTCCTGGGCATGGGTGCCCTGCATGGCCTGATGGCCAGCTTGCTGGTGTCGCCGCTGGCGCGGTGGTGGAAGCTGGGAGCGCTGGTTCGGGTGCGGCGGCTGATCGGGTTGTGGAGCTTTGCCTACGCGCTGCTGCACCTGGGGGCCTTCCTGGCACTGGATCTGCTGGGGGACTGGGGGCTGCTGTTGGCCGAAGTGGTTCGGCGCCCCTACATCGTGGTGGGCATGCTGGCGCTTGTGATTCTGACGGCGCTGGCATTGACGTCGACTCAGGGCATGCAGCGTCGGCTGGGTCGTCGCTGGCAGCGACTGCATAACTGGGTCTACCTGGTGGCACTGCTGGCACCGGTGCACTTTTGGTGGTCGGTGAAGTCCGGCTGGTATGAGCCGGCGCTGTATCTTCTGTTGTGTCTGGGTCTGTTGGCGCTGCGGTCTAAGTTATGGAACATCAAGTCATTTCAACAAATTGTTACCAACTTTAACCGGGGCTAACATCGACCCCGGATTCATGGTTTACTGACCCCTGAGAATCCCCCATCAGACTCAGGGAAGTCATAATAATGAAATTGAAAATCGCCGCCCTGGCGCTGCTAACCGCCGTCGGCCTGGCGGGCTGCCAGTCTCCTACTGCCGAAGTTACCACTCCCGCTCCCTGTCTGGCCGAGTGCCAATCGGCAAAGTTCGATAGGGTGGGCCAGGAGTTTGTTCAGGATCTGTGGCGTCAGTCGCCGACTTGGGCACTGTACAGTGGCTTCTACGATTATGCCGAACAACTGGAGATTCCCGATGCCATGAGCCGGGCCTCCGAGGCTCAGTTTGTGGCCCGTTGGCGGGCCAGGCTGGCGCCGTTTGCCCAGCAACCCCTGACCAGTGGTGCCCGCATCGACCTGGCACTGATCACCAATGTGCTCGATAAGATGGAATGGGAAAATACCCGCTTTAAATCCTGGCAGTGGAATCCGGCCAACTACAATGTGGCCGGTCCCTTTGCCCGGCTGATGAATGAGCCCTACGCCGCCGACGAGGTGCGTTTGCGGGCGATCCTCGCTCGCATGGAGTTGGTGCCAGACTATTACAGCGCCGCCCGGGCCAACATCAGTCATCCGACTCTGGAACACACCGAACTGGCGTTGCTTCAGAATCAGGGGGCCCTGACGGTGTTCTCAGATGCCATGCTGACCATGGCGCAGGACTCCGGCCTGTCTGCCCAGGAAAAGGCCTTGTTTGAGCAGCGTTTCTACATCGCCAAGCAGGCGATTCAGAGCCACATCGGCTGGCTGGAAGCCAAGGTGGCCCAGCTCAAGAAGGACGGGGCTCGCTCGTTTCGCATCGGTGAAGCCCTGTATGAAGAGAAGTTTGCCCTCGACATTCAGGCGGGCATGACCGCCAAGCAGTTGTATCAGAAGGCGCTGGCGGACAAGTCTCAAGCTCAGAAGCAGATGGTGACCATCACCGAGCAGTTGTGGCCCAAGTATTTCCCCAATACCGCCATGCCTGCCGATGAGCTGGTGGCGGTGCGGCAGATGATCGATCACCTGTCGGCTCATCATGTTCAGCGTGATGAGTTTGTCAGCGAAGTGCGCAAACAGATTCCGGAGCTGGTGCAGTTTGTTAACGACAGCAAACTGGTGACCCTGGATCCGGAGAAGCCGCTGGTGGTCAGGGAAACCCCGGCCTACATGCGCGGGTTTGCCGGTGCCTCGATTTCGGCACCGGGTCCGTACGATAAGCACGCCAACACCTACTACAATGTCACGCCGCTGGATGGCATGAGTGACGAACAGGCCGAGAGCTACTTGCGCGAGTACAACCACTGGATCCTGCAGATTCTCAATATCCATGAAGCGATTCCCGGTCATTACACTCAGTTGGTGTACTCCAATGAATCCCCCAGCCTGATCAAGAGCCTGTTTGGCAACGGCGCCATGATCGAAGGCTGGGCGGTGTACGCCGAGCGGGTGATGCTGGAGCAGGGCTATGGCGGCTACGAGCCGGAGCTGTGGTTGATGTACTGGAAATGGAACCTGCGGGTGATCACCAACACCATCATCGACTACGAGATTCAGGTGAAGGGCATCGATCGGCAGCGGGCGATGTCACTGATGGTGGACGGGGCCTTCCAGCAGCAGGAGGAAGCGGCGCAGAAGTGGCGTCGGGCGACCCTGAGTCAGGTACAACTGACCTCATACTATTCCGGCTTCCGTGAGATTTACGACTGGCGTGAAGAGAATAAGGCGCAACTGGGGCAGCAGTTTGACCTGCAGCGTTTCCATGAAACCTTCCTGAGCTACGGCTCGGCGCCGGTGAAGTACATCCGCGAGCTGATGCAGTAACCTGGCCGCAAGCAAGGGTTGAAGCCGTCTGTTTCAGACGGCTTTTTTTGTGACCGTTGGTTATTGAATGGCGGCTTTAAAGCTGTCGTTGGGGCGAAACGCCGCGCTGGTTCGAAATGGGATTTCCATCGGCTCGCCGGTTTGCGGGTTACGACCGGTCTTGGGCAGATGATGGCGAATCTCAAACACCCCCATCTTTGGCAGATACACCTTCTCGCCCTCATGCAGGGCTCGGGTAATGCTCTCCTGTAGCGCTTTCAGGCTTTTCTGGCAATCGCTGTTGCTCAGGCCGCTACGTTCAGCCATCAATTGGATCAGTTGTTGGCGATTCATACTAGTCTCGGATTGTCGCTAAGGAGCGGCTTTATACCTGAAACATAGGAGAAAATCGAACTCTGTTCGGCTGACTGCTGGATACTTGGTCGATTCGACGGGCAAAAGAAAGCGCCAACTAAGGGGAGCTGGCGCAACATGACATGCTTTGGGAACATTAAGCGTTTTGAAGTGTATGCGGTTTTGTTAATGGTGACTGTGAGTTGGCTCACGGGCCTTCAGAAACCAGACAGGAAAGATAACTTCCGCCATCAAATAGTACATTCCATTTAAAATCATTTACTTATTGAAGCATTATGCGGTTCGAATCAGGGTCGGTAAAACCGTGCTTAATATGCGATTTAGCCGATCTTATTTGAACTGTGATCCGGGTCATTAAAATGAGAATGATTTTCATTGAGATGCTAGGGGGTCTCTGTCACCATCCGATGCCGATCGGGGAACCCCAGAGAGAGAGCATGAAGCCCATTCACACCCTATTTACATTGGCTTGGCTGGCGTTGGTTGCCAGTGCCCAGGCCGGCGAGTCCCTTGAGCAGGCCCGCCAGACCCAGTCCGCACTCCAGCAACAAGGCAGAGCGACTCAGCAGCAGGTGGAGCGCCTCGCCGATGACACCCTGGAGATGCGCACGGAAACCGAGCGGCTGGCTCAGGAGCTGGAGAACCTTCAGGTCTACCATGACCACCTGCAGGCGCTGGTGCAGGATCAGCAGCGGGAGCTGACGGACAAGCAAGCGCAGATCGACGGCATCGATACCACCCGTACTGGGCTGGTGCCGCTGATGTATCAGATGCTGACGGATCTCGAATTGAGAATCGCCGACGATCTGCCCATCAAGGTGGCATTGCGTCAGCAGCGGTTGGCTGAGCTCCGCGCCCTGATGTCTCGCGCCGATGTCGCCGACGCCGAGAAGTTTCGTCGTCTCCTCGAAGCCTATCAAATTGAGCTGGAGTATGGCCGCAAGGTGGCGGTGTATCGCGACAGCATCAGCTTCAACGGGGAGGGCCCCAGGGAGGTGGAACTGTTGCACCTTGGGCGACTGACCCTGCTGGCCAGAAATTTGGATGGCAGCCTCTATTGGCGCTGGCATCCCCAGCAGCGGCGTTGGCAGGTGATTGAGGATCACCCGCTCAGTGAATTAGAGCAGGCTTACCGGGTGGCCGGGGGGCAACAGGTGCCCCAGCTCATGAGCGTGCCGGTGTTTGTAGGGGAGGAGCAACAATGAAGGTGACTCTGATTGGATTGACCTTACTGATTTCGGCGACGGTTTCGGCGCAACCACTGACTGAGCTGAACCTGTCCAGTCAGCAGGCGCTGGCTCAGGAGCAGCAGCATAACCAGCAGCGCCAGGCGCGTTTTTTGGCCGAGCATCAGCAGGCTGAGCAGTCGTTGCAGCACCAGCAGCAGGCGTTGAGTGAGCTTCAGGCACGGGTCGAGTCGCTGAGCCAGGCCTTTGCCAGCAACGAGCGGGCGCTGGCCGATACCGAGAAACAGCTGGCCCTGGCCAGCAGCAGCCTCGGGGAGCTTTACGGGGTGGTTCGTCAGGCGGGGGGCGAGCTTCAGCGGCAGCTCTCCCAGGGACCGGGTAGCCTATTACAACCTGAACAGCGGCAATTGGCGCTGCGATTGTCGAACACCGACCGTCTGCCGTCGTTGCCACAACTGCAGCAGATGATGGCCGTAATCAACGCCGATATCGAAGCGTCGAAACGGGTTGGACCGGTGACCTTGGCCGTGGCAGATAAGCAGGGCCAGATCCACGACCAGCAGGTATGGCGCCTGGGCCATTTTAACCTGGTGTCCGAGCAAGGTTACCTGCAACTGACCCCTGAGCGTGGCCTGGTATCGGTGTATCCGCGTCAGCCGAAGGGGGCGGCAATGCCCACGCCGACCGGTTGGCAGCCGTTGCTGCTGGATCCGGCTAAGGGCGAGCTGCTGACTCAGATGCAGACCACGCCGACCCTGGCGCAGCGATTTGAGCAAGGGGGATTGGTTGGCAAGGCCATCGCTGTGTTGCTCGCCATCGGCGGCGGCATCGCCCTGTTTCGTGCACAGACACTGGTGCGGATTCAGCTGAGCATTAATCGTCAGTTGGCGCAGCCGCAGCGGCCGTCGGACAACCCGCTTGGACGGATATTGTCGGTGTATCAGCAACATCGTCATCAACCGCTGGACACTCTGGAGCTGAAGTTGACCGAGGCGATCGTCACCCAGCAGCAGGGTCTGGAAAAAGGCCTGTCGATGTTGAAGTTGATGGCCGCCATCGCACCGATGATGGGGCTGCTGGGGACGGTGACCGGGATGATCGGCACGTTTCAGACCATTACTCAGTTTGGCAATGGCGACCCCAAGATCATGGCCGGAGGCATCTCCATGGCACTGGTGACCACGGTGCTTGGCCTGATGGCGGCGATTCCGTTGTTGTTGGCCCATAACCTGTTGTCGTCCCGAGTGCGAACCCTTCGCAGCATCTTGGAGAAAGAGAGTCTGGCGCTGGTGGCGCACCATGCCGAGCAACAAAGCCCGGTGGAGTCCGCCTGATGATCGCCTGGTGGGAGTGGCTGAGCCGGTTTATGGCTCAGGGCGGGCCGGTGTTGTGGGGGTTGGCCGGGTGCGTGTTGTTGACCTGGTTTCTGATCGCCGAACGCATCGGCTACCTGCTGCTGGGCTTTCCTCGCCAGCAGCGGCAGGCATTGCGGGCGTGGCAGCAGCGCAAGGAGCACCTGTCCTGGTATGCCAAGGCGCAGCGTCAGGGGCTGTTGGCCCGGGCCGAACGGGGCCTGCATCGCTACCTGAGTCTGATAAAGGCGCTGGTGGCCATCTGTCCCATGTTGGGGTTGATGGGCACGGTGACCGGCATGATCTCGGTGTTTGAGGTGATGGCCGCCAACGGCACCGGCGATCCTAAGATGATGTCGGCGGGCATCGCCATGGCGACGCTGCCGACCATGGCCGGCATGGTGGCGGCATTGGCGGGCCTGTTTGTCCATGCCCGACTGACGAAAGGCTGTCAACGCACTCTGCAGCGACTGGCGATCAACATGCAAGAGGTAGAGTAGGATGCGACTGTTACGACAAACCGACACTCAAGAAGACGCGGAAGTGGATCTTACCCCCATGCTGGATGTGGTGTTCATCATGCTGATCTTCTTTATTGTCACCACCTCCTTTGTGCGGGAGTCTGGCATCGACGTTAACCGGCCTCAGGCCAGCCAGGGAGCCTCCCAGGCCGGCGCCGGCCTGTTCGTGGCCATTAATGATCACAATCAGATCTTCATCGATTCCCGTCAGGTGGATGTGGAACGGGTGCAGGCCAATTTGGAACGGCTGAAGGTGGATCAACCGGACTCGCCTCTGGTGATTCAGGCCGATGAGCGGGCGTTTAATGGCATGGTGGTCAAGGTGATGGACGCGGCCAAGGCGGCGGGCATTGATGATATCGCCCTGGCAACGGAGTCGGCACCATGAAGTCGTTGCTGGCCTATGGTGTCATTGCTCTGGCGGTTACGGCCGGGCTGTTTAGTCTGATGGCCTGGATGGTGGGGGGCAGTGGGTTTCAGGCGCCCACGGCGACGACCAGGGAGCCTATCACTATTGCCATGGTTGAACGGCCGCAGCGGCTGGAACGACGGCAGCGCACTCTGCCTGAACCGCCGCCGCCGCTGCCACCTCTGCCCACCGCGACGGTGACAAACAGCAGTGACGTGACCCGGCCCATGCCTCCGAGCCTGGCGCCGATGGCGTTGTCTGACGTTGGCAGCCTGACGGTATCCATGCCGGGGAAGCCCGGGTTTAGCCAATCGGATCGTCAGGCGATGCCGCTGTATCGGGTCGAGCCGGCGTACCCGCCACGGGCGAAACGGATGCGGGCCGAAGGCTTTGTGGTGATGAAGTTTACCATCGCTGCCGACGGCCGTCCGACCGAGATAGCGGTGATGGAATCGCAACCGGTGCGGGTGTTCGATCAGGCGGCGGTTAAGGCCTTGGCGCGCTGGAAGTACCAACCCAAGATGGTGGATGGCAACGCGGTGCCACAACCGGGGCAAACCCTTAAACTGGAGTTTCGATTACAGTGATACGACGATTGTGCCTGGTTCTGATCTGCCTCTGCAGCTTGCCGCTGCAGGCGGCCATCAGTCCCTTTGTGGCCGCCAAATTACAAAAAGCCTATGAGTTGTATGAGCAGGACCAGTCGCAGCAGGCCATTGAACTGCTGGAGTCGTTGACACCTTCGTCGGCGGATGCCTCGGCCTACGTTGGCCGCATGCTGGCGGGGCTGTACTCGGCGGCGCAGCGCTACCCGGAAGCGATTGCGCAGATGCAACGGGCGCTGGACAGCGGCGGGCTGGATCCGCTCAGCGAGCGCCAGACTCAACATGAACTGGCGCAATTGCTGCTGAGTCAGGAGCGTTTCGATGAAGCCATCGTCCATTATCGGGCCTTGATTGCCAGCCGCAGCGAGGTCGATGAGGATGCTCGAATCGCCCAATGGCATCTCGGGCTGGCGAGAGCTCAGGCCAGGCTGGCGCAGTGGCCGCAAGTGCAGACTGCGGCAGCGCAGGCGTTGGCACTGCTTGGCGACGATGAGGCTTCTCGCAACCCAGTGCTGGTGGCCCGGCAGTTGAGCCTGACCGCCCAGTGGAACCTGAAGCAATGGGCGGCGGCGGAGCAGACGCTGGAGGCGCTGCTGGCGTTGCAGCCAACGCGCCTAGCTTGGTGGCGCCAGAGCATCAGTGCTCAGCTGCAGCAAAACCGGGTGGAGGCCGCCCTGGTGACTTCGGCGTTGGCACAGCGCAGCGGCGTGCTAAAGAGTGACGCCGATCATCTGACCCTGGTGCAGCTGTTTGCCAGCCAGGGGTTGCCGGAGTTGGCCGCCCGTCATCTGCAGCACTACCTGGAGCAGGGCCTGATCGCGACGTCGGCGGAGCAGCTGCAGCAACTGGCTCGTTACTGGCAATCCGCGCGGGAGTGGCAACTGGCCATTGAGGCCTGGGAAACCGCGGCGGCGCAGCGTCCGGCGCTGTTATGGCCACAGATCCAGTTGCTGATGCAACAGCGTCAGCATCGACGGGCTTTGGTGGTGCTGGATCAGGCGCTGTTGGTGGAGTCTCTGGCAGATCGTCGTGGGGAACTGTATCTGGCGCAGGTGAATGCTCACTATCAGTTAAAACAGTATCACCGGGCCCGTGAGGCGGCGGTCAACGCCACTGAACATGGGCAGTCGCAGCGAGGCGAGTCCTGGTTGACCTTCCTTAATGGCAAGTTGGGACAGGTGTCAGGCTGAATGTCATGAAACTGCAACCTGCTGCCGTTACAGTGGCCCGCATGCGTTTGAACGCTCCCTTGTTATTGTTTTGACCTTGAAATCCCGGGCCCTCAGGTGTTCATGCCAAAGGGCCTTTTTTTTCAGTGCTCTATCCTGAGCTTTGTGATTTTTTCCGATGATTTCCCCAGTCTGTTGCCATACTTACTGCTGAATGCGAGAAATCAGCGTCGCTGCCGGCAACGCCGATTTCGATAACAGCGACATAATTGGCGCCCCCAGGATGGGATTCAGGCCCGACGGTCAAGGTGGAGTGATGACCGGCTCTAAGGGGGTAGCAGTGGGACGAGTGTGGTGGTTAGTACTGGCGTTGGTCTTGGTGTCTTCCGGCATCACTGCGGCGCCGTTGTGGTTCGACAATCCGGCTCAGCGTCAGGCGGGCCAGGAGCTGCGTAAGCAGGTGAATTTCATGGCGGCGGCCAATGTTTCTCATCAGTTCAACGAGCTGCAGCGATTGCTGAATCAGGAGGCGTTGACACTGAGGCAACAGAGCGAGCTGCTGACCGAGGCTTACCTGTTGATTCAGGGGTTCAACCAAACGATGGCTTCCCGTCCCATCGGCGCCGATCAACTCGGCCAGATGCCCCTTCACCTTACCAGCCCGGAAGGCAGCGCCTTTGAACTGGCCACTGCCGTCAGCCAGCAGCGCCTGATTCAACTGGTGATCGATCTCGAACCCAGAGGCAGCGACTATCTGGCGGCTCGCCATTGGGTGGAACAGTTGCAGCAGATGGTGCATCTTAATTGGCCTCGTTTTAACGCCACCCGCCTGATTGAGCCACACCAGCGCCATGTGGAGGTGGAGCAAATCCGGGTGGTGCTGAAGCTGTTAAACGATTATCAGGGGCCGGTGTTGGGGCAGGAGTACGATGCCGACTTGGTGGCGGCGGTGCAGCGGTTTCAGCGTCGACATGGATTGGCTGCCGATGGGGTGATCGGGCCAAAGACCCGCTCGTGGCTGTCCATGTCTCCGGCGGTGCGGGCCCAACGATTAGCTCGAAACATTCTGCGGCAGAGTCACGACCGTCGCTGGTTTGCCCAAGAGTACTTGCTGGTTAACATTCCCGATTTCTCTCTGCGTTGGGTCACTCCAGAGGGGCAGCGGTTTCAGAGCCGGGTCATTGTCGGTCGCAACAGCCGCCGAACCCCGAGAATGGCCACCGAGATGGTCAGTGTGGTGGTCAATCCCAGCTGGAACGTGCCGCGCTCGATTGTGCGCAAGGACCTGATTCCCAAGATTCGCCGCAACGGCGACTATCTGGCCCAGCAGCATTTCGACGCCTATGACTGGCAAGGGAGCCCGGTCGAGAAAACGCCGCAGCAGTGGCAGCAGGCCAGCTATGGCCGGTTCCCGTTTCGGCTCAGCCAGCGCCCGGGCAACCGCAATGCTCTGGGTCGTTACAAGTTCCACCTGACCAACAATCAAGCCATCTATCTGCACGACACTCCGAAAAAAAGCCTGTTCGACAAGCCCTCCCGAGCATTCTCTTCCGGGTGTGTCCGGGTTCAGGATGCGGATTTGCTGGCCCGGCAACTGGTGCAGTACGGCGACATCAGTGAGGCCAGGTTTGTTCGCTCTCGCCGCAGTAATGCCACCCAGTGGTTTAAGATGCAGCGACCGCTACCGGTGTACCTGGTGTATTGGAGTGCCTGGATGGGCCAGGACCACAAACCCCGCTATCGACGGGACCTGTATCATCAGGAGGGTGATCTCGATCACAAAATGACCATCGCCATGGGCCACCAGCTCAGCCGATAACCCCGTTTTGAATCCGATGTTTACCCCAAATCTGTAAGCGGTAGCAGAAGATTTACCAACTTGCCAGTGCAAAAAATAACCGTTAGCGTGTCGACCAACTGAGGGAAGGGGGCCTTGCCTCTTCGAGTCTTCGCTGCACTGGATAGTATTATAATGACGCATTGTGATCTTTTGCGCCGCCGCCTGATGTTGGGCTTGGGGGCATCGGCCGTACTGTGCCAACTGCCCCAGGTCGCCCTGGCCAGCCGCTCCACTCCGAAAAGTCTGAGCTTCTATAATCGCCATACCGGTGAGACCAGCAATCATACCTTCTGGATGGGGGGAGAGTATGACCCTCAGGCGTTGCAGAGCTTTAATCAGGTGCTGCGGGATCACCGTACCGGCGAAGTCACTCAGATGGATCAGGATCTGTTTAACCTGTTGTATGATCTGCAACGAAGCTTGGGTACTGATAATCGCATCGAGATCATTTCCGGCTATCGCAGCCCGAAAACCAATGCCATGCTGGCGGGGAAGTCGTCAGGGGTGGCTAAGAAGAGCTACCACACTCGTGGCATGGCCATTGATATCGCCATCCCCGGGGTCGAACTCAAGGATCTGCGCAATGCGGCGCTGGAGCTTAAGCGTGGCGGAGTGGGCTTCTATCCCCGCTCGGGCTTTGTCCATGTGGATACCGGTCGAGTGCGGCGCTGGTAACCAATCCGGTTTGCTCCCGAAAGTCGTTGGAGAAACCGCGGCCCCGTGATAAACTCCGTCCGCTTTTTGCAAAGTGCCACTGCTGGTCGCAAGCAGTGGCATTATTTTATCTGAAAATAAGGTATTACCATGTCTTTCGTATTCGAAGCTAAAGTACGCGCAGACCAGGGCAAAGGTGCGAGCCGCCGCCTGCGTCACGCGGACAAGATCCCAGCCATCATCTACGGTGGCGAAGAAGCCGCTGTATCCATCGAGCTGGATCACAACGTTATTCTGAAAGCTCAAGAAAGTGAGTCTTTCTACACTTCCGAGTTGACTCTGAACGTTGACGGTAAAGAAGTGAAGGTGAAGGTGCAGGACATGCAGCGTCACCCTTACAAGCCTAAAGTTACCCACTTGGACTTTAAACGCGCTTAATGTCGCGTTGGCTTGAAAAAGGCGCCCCGAGGGGCGCTTTTTTTGTGCCTGAATTTCTGTAGCGCGCCGCCAAGAATGAGAAAAGGCGTCGGATAAAATGAGAAATTTGGGGTAGGGCGGTTGCCTACTGGTGAAGGCGAGACTGTGATGGTCTCGCCTTTTTTTGATCTTCGCTTTTGTCTAACGCGTTAGACAGTTGCTGGCGTTAATGCTGCGTTTGGGTGCGGAGAGCATTCCAATCTAATGGACTGGTGTTAGTTGGGGCTAGGGCGAATTAGGTGTCCCTATAGATAAATTGACTGCATTTGTCTCACACGTGAGACATCCACAGAACAGTCATCTCGAAAGTAGGGCAAAACGCCCTAACGGAGATAGAGCACTCATTGTCGATGGGTGAGCTTACTTTCCATACCAATTACTAGGAGGCACTATGCTTGATTCTCTGTGGTTTTTCTCAGAAGTACTGCTACCAATTATTCAAATTGCCATGTTCATTTTGGGTGCAATGCGGGACGCTAGAACTGCACCTCATGTTCAGGTTGAAACGGTAAAGATTATTGTTTTCCACGCCGATGAGGTTCGCTTGAACTTACCCAAAGCACTAGATAAGTACTCTAGGTGAAGGATTTGGTGGGTGTATCGCAGATAAAGAAAAACCCCGGATCTCACCCCGGGGTTCCCACTGCCGACCAAGCGGTCTGCAGTTGCGTTTAGCGTCTTGTTCAGAAACTAAACTATCAAGCCTTTCCATAGCTGGCTTGAGACCACTTTATGAGTTAATGACCATGGCGTCAATATCCGCAACTGGTGAAGTTTGGCTAAAATCCCCTCCGATCTGACCTGCGATCTGACTCAAAAATAACCACCCAGTTCACTGCCAAGTGTTTTTTTTAGACGCTTGTTTTTTTTTGAATTAACGGTTGCTTTTTGGCGAGAGCAGTGGCGACAGCGGCTTCGGAGATGCGGTCTTTTTCTTGTTTAAGTTATTCACACTCTTATCCACAAAACACCCACATTTGAAGGCCTTGTTAAAGCAGATTAACCAACATATCTTGTAGTCATCGGTGTACAAAGCACACGATGTAGTAGCCGGGCTCTCAACCCATTTCTGTCTTTAACTGCGGATCAACCTTTCCATAGCTGGTTTGATCTGCCCTAACTTTTAGGGAAATCATCTAATGGATATTCCAATTTCATATCTGATTGCCGGACTGATTTTTGTCGTCATTCCGCTGCTTGGCACCAGCATTAAAACTGGTGACATTTCCATCAAAATCGGTCGGTTCTCAAACAAGAATCGTCGTGACTAACCAGGGGAAACTCCCGGGCCTGGCCCGGGAGTTTCTACGCTTCTAATTCTATTACTGGCGAGCTGCCGCTGAACTCCTGCAGGCTTTGTAGGTACTGGTAGGCGGCTTGTCTTGGGGTCATCTGCTGGTACTCGGGGTCGTTGAGGTTGAGCTGGAATACCCGGATGGTGCGGCCGTCACGTAGCAGGTCGACCGGCGGTAGCTGGTCGCTGATGGCCTGTTCGCTGGCGAAGATGCCGACCTGAAAGGCGCAGGTGTACTGGCCGCCCGGAGTTTCCTGCACCTGGTTGTGGTCGTCCAGGGTCTGGGTCAGGCTGGTGGTGTTGTTGGTGTTTAACTGGGTGATGGCCAGGCAGGCATTGGTCAGGGTAATGCCGGAGGCCAATTCAATACTCGGAATGGTTAACGCCATTTAAATTCTCCTTAAACGGTCAGGCTTCGGTTGAGATGATCCCCAGTACCTGATTACTCACCTGGGCGGTTGCGTGAAAGCGGGTGTGGCTGGTCACTTGCAGCCGGTACTGGAAGTTGCTGGTGCTGGTTGAACTGTCGTTGTAGGTGGTCGAGCTGGAGACCTGCTCGCGAATGCGGTACACCCCCAGTTCGCTGTCATAGTCGATATCCTGAAAATATGGCGGCTGAAATGGATAACCGGAAAATCGGTGCGCTAAGAGGGAGTTGGTGCCGGGGGAGCATGCCCCCGATAATGCGGGGGCAGGATGATTAGTTGGGAAAGAGGGGTTTCAAAAAAACTTAGGCAATGACGGCAGCCTGAAGCGCTTCTTGCTCTTCCTTCGCGATAACCAAGGATTCGCGATACTGTGCAGCCTCAGCTTTCATTGTCCAGTGTGCTTCAATATTAAGCTCTTCAACTACCTGTCGAAGCTCAGAAAGGGTCACTTTGAAGAACTCTCTCCGAAGGTTGACCCGGTTCATGCGACAGTAGCCAAATCTACGGTGAAGTTCATTTTCCAAGCGAGGCGCGTCTTCACTGTATATCATTGCGTGGACATCAAAATTGAAAGGCACGCTAGCATCGCCGAGCTCTTTGACTCGATCCATCGGTTCCAATCGTCGTGTCATTCCGACTTTAAACACATTTTCACCAAATGAGCCAATATTCGATATCACGTAAACGTGCCCAGTACGGGTTTGCTGAGCCATCGACATGGCCCTCTGGTTGCGGCTTTCTGCTTCTTCCCATTTCGTTTGTAGTTCGGCGAGTTGCTCTTCATAGCGAGCTTTTTCTTCCTCACTGGCTTTAGCCAGTTCTTTCCGAGCTTTTTCCATCGCCTTTTCTAGCATTCGTTCTTCTTTTTCTGCTTCTCGTTGAGCTTTCTCAAATTCCTTCTGAGCCCGCTCTTCTTCCCTGATTTTTGCTTTGATTGCCTGTTGCTCTTCGCGCTCTTTCAATCGCAGTTCTTCGGTTGCGACAGCCCACTTCAGTTCGTTGATTCTGGCTTGTAAATAGGTGTCGGTGATGCGAGCGTTTCTGAAGGCTGCGCCATGATGATTGACCAAAGCGTTAGCATCTTTTATCTCTTGCGTTAGTTTTCCAAAATTGTCCTTTTTAACTTTGGTCATGGTGGTGTCTACTTTTCCGTTGAAAGCATCCAGAACAAAGTGAACGGCGGTTTTCTTTCTCTTTGGTTCAACGTAGTCGCAGTCAGCCGCTTTACCTGCGACGACCATGGATTTGGTTACTTGTCTGCACTCTTTAAGTTTTTTCCCGGCGTCTTTATGCTCGAATTCTTCGGCTAGGTCATCAAGAACGTGGTGGTTTGGAATGATGTACTCATCTCCATAGCCATCTATGAGGTTGCGCATTGCACTGGCGGTTGCTTCGTAGCTTTCAGCGTGTTCTTTGGCTTCAATAGCACTCCCGGCTATGTTCTCTGCCTGAGTTCGAGCCTGCTCGACGATGCCGGTTGCGGTAGTGTGTGCTTCGGATACGATTTCGGCCGCCTTTTCAGCTGCAACCTTATTTCTGGCAGTGGCTTTCTCTCGAACCTCTTTGGCTTCTTGTCGGATTTTCTTTGCTTCGTCTAGGAGGCTTTGTCTGTCTTGTTGGGCGTATCGTTCTATGTCCAATGCGTCGCTTTTGGCATTTGCGATAATGCGGGCGACGTCCGCTTTTCCTTTTGCCAGAGCATCTTCTGATTCCTTTTCTACTGCTCTTTTTTTCTGTTTCTCCCAGGCTGCAACCTCTTCTCTAATGCTCTTGGCTTCTTCATCGGCGTCCACAATGGCTTCGTATTGCCAAAGGTGGCTGGTTTTATCTTTGATCTTATCCAGTTCTTCTTGAAGTGAATTTAATGCGGATTTGTCTCGGTACCTGAAATAACCTTGAACCGCGATGACAGTAAGAATCGGGAGCAGCACTAGCAGCCCTGTTGTTTGAAAATCCAAATCAGATACCTCTAGATGCAATGTTGTGCGCTATGCCTGCCCCTTTAGGGATACATTTTCATAAGGGGAAAGCACTATATGAACAGGGTAAACCCACTGTAAGCATCATCAAGCATGAGTTTTTTGTAAGATGCCAGATTTTGCAGATTACTGAATTATTGGGACTTTATCCAGAAGTGAGGCGGATCTGGTCGGTGATAGAGCGGTACCCGCTGTTGGGTTCGTCCTTCTTGCTATAGGTCAGTGAAATGTTCAGTTACTCATTCCTTTATGATCGTTGATTGTTGGGGGAAATTTTTTACTTCGAAATCTATGGAAGATGGTCAATCAAACAGCCGTATCTCATGGGGCTGGCGGAACACAATCACTCGGCTGGCCAGTGCCGTCAGATTTGGATCCAGAGAGAGGTTGCCGGATTGCAGCACAATCAAGGGGATACCGGCGCGGGCACAGTAACCGGCGGCAACGGCGATCTGCAGCAATGGTGCCGACGGAGCGGCGATCACCATCTGTGCCCGTTGCAATTGTCGCAACAGTGGCTTGCCCGGAGCAGGGTCATCGTCCGTGGTGGTGATGAGATCCAGGCCCTGGGCTTGCAATTGGCGGCAAATGGCACGGTGCTGAGGCGTCTGCTGCGAGTGCGGCTGAGACAGCAAGTGGGTCACAAGTGGCATGGTGGCAAGACCGTGGGTTGCGAGGAGAAAGGGCAGCGACCGGGGCCGCTGCCGGTATTGGCGGCCTAAACCGTGTGCACGTTAAAGCTGCGAATGTAATACACCCTGGGTTTGGTACCCGCTTCCGGTTTCAGCTGCATCGGCGTGTGCAGCTTGATAAGCCGTGAGACGTCGCTGTTGGGGTCGTCCAAGTCGCCGATGACCCGGGCACCGGCCGGGCAGGCGTCCACACAGGCGGGCTGCAGACCGACGGCCTGGCGGTGATCACAGCCGGTGCACTTCTCCACGGTTCGGCGTGGACGGGTTACCGGGTAGGTATCACCGCGCTCCGGGTTTTCGTGGGGAGACCGGTGGGCGCCGGAGGTCATCAGCACCTCTTTGGGAGAGACGGTGCCGCCAGCCACCAGAGCATGGTCGTCCTGCCAGTAGTGGTGCGGGGTCTGCTTGTTGAAACTGATGACGCCATAAGGGCAGGCTCGCTCACAGCGACGACAGCCGATGCATTTGTCGTTATCCTGCAGGGTTAGACCGTTGTCCGCTTTGTACATGGCACCCTTGGGGCACACTTTGACACAGGCGGCGTCCTCACAATGGTTGCACAAAGTAGGGATATAGCTGTAGCGAACGTCGGGGAAGGTTCCCTCGGTCCTGGTGATGTGATGGGACCATTGGATGCCATCTGCCGTGTTGTTTTCCGTCTTGCAGGCGAGGTCACAGCCGCCGCAACCTACGCATTTTTGCAGGTCGATAACCATTCCAAATTTCATCTGTTGTTACCTCACGCTTTTTCGATACGGATACGGGTGTGGCCATAGAAGGCCGAGGCGCCGCTGAAACGATCATAACGGGCGGGGATAATGGCGTTGTTGCTGCCACCGCGCGGGGTGATGCCAAACTCCTTCGACGCGTGGCGGCCGTATGCCCAGTGGCCCTGACCAAAGGCCTTGGCGACGCTGCCGGGGCGCACGCCTTCCCACAGTTTGGCAACGCAGGTCAACTCGCCGACGGTGCTGATGAGGCGGATCTTATCGCCATCCTTAATGCCCAGAGTCTTGGCGTCCACCGGGTTGATTTTGGCCACGTCTTGGTGGGCTTCATCCCCTGGGGTCAGATCGCCAAACTCATAAAACCAGGGGCTGTTCTGCGAGCGTCCCTCATGGCTGAGTCGGGACTTGTGATCCACCAGCAGCAGCGGGAAGGTGGTGGCATCGCCGTCGCGAACCGGCTGCTGATAGTGAGGCACGAAAGCTTTTTCACCGAAGCCGGTGTATTCGCAGGCTTTGACCACCTCGTCAATGGACACGTGGTGGCGCTTGGCGTGTTTGGCCAGAGCGTGCTCGAGCGTGACGCTGTAAAACTCAAACTTGTGCGTCTCGGTCTTAAATTTGCCCCAGCGCTTGCGGTATTCATAGGGGTGAGAGTTCCAGACGCCGCGCTCCACAAACTCTTTCCAGCCGGACAGGGTTTCGCCATATTTGGAGGCATCGTTGTGCCAGAGCGGGGCGGTGACGTATTTCACCGCAATTTCGGCGAACTCTTCCGAGTCCTTGGCGGGCTTGCCTGTCTCAGGATCGACGATCTGCTCATTGATGTAGCGCCAGGCATTGTCGAAGCCTTTATCCGCCAGCTTTTTCGCCAGCAGGTAAGGCACCTCAGTCTCATCCTGACGGGTGTCGTACATCCGCTCTATACTGGGTCGTTGCAGCGAGACATGGCTGACGCCGTTTCCTGCCGCCGCCAGCACCCCCCACTTTTCAAACATGTGGTGACTGGCGGGCAGCAGCAGATCGGCAAACCAGCTGAATTCGGAAATGTTGGTGGTCACGTGCGCCATGAAGGGCACTCGGCTCAGGGCGTGTTCCCAACGCTCGGTTTCCGGCGCGGAAAACGCAAAGTTGTTGAAGTAGGCCAGCATCACCTCGATCTCATAGGGGTCGGCGTTGATGATGCCGTCGGCGGCGTTGTTGGTGACCACGCCCTTACCGGATTTGCCTTTCTTCATGGCCGGGAATTGCAGACGCCCGCGCTGGTCAATTTTTTCGTGCTTTTTGCCCTTTCTGGCGATGTCATCCAGATAGTCATCGGCGTCGGGGAAGGACTTGTTGAGCGGTGCCTTGTTGTACGGGAACAGGCCACCTTCATTGTCGATGGCACCGAACAGGCCGTTGAGGGCATGACAGGCCATGGAGGTGTAGGTGCCGCGGGTCTGCATGATGGCGCCTCGAGCGGTCCAAACCTGCACCGCGGGTGCGGCGGCTCCCATCTCTTTGGCCATGGTACGAATCTCTGCGGCCTTGACCCCGGTGATGCTCTCACCCCATTCGGCACCGTAGTCTTTGAGGGCCAGGTTCCACCACTTCACCAGGCCGTGGCTGTAGCGATCGTCGAACAGGGATTCTTCAATCTGCTTGCCGGCGACGAAGTGGTTGTTGCCATCTTTGAAGTCACCGACAAAGGGTTTGTACCACAGCCCGGCAACCAGGGCTTCGTGGGCGATGGCCAGTGCCAGAGCCGAATCCTGGCCGGTTTCGATGGGGATCCACTTGTGGGCTTTGGCCGCGGAGGCTGACAGGCGAGGGTCGACCACCACCACCTTGGCGCGATCCAGAGTGTTGCCCCATTCACTGGAGTAGAAACTCACCTGACGGTTGGAGGCGATGGGATCGGCGCCAAAGGAGAGAATGTACTTGGTGCTCTTGACGTCGTACTGGTTGTAGCCCCAGTTGCCGTCTTGAAAGAAGGGGCCCATCTTATGGGCTTCGGCACAGATGGCGCTGTGAGAGATGTTGTTGGGCGAACCAATGATCTTGGTCATCTTGTCGTACAGCAGGTCTCGGGCCAGGGAGTAGCGGCCGCGAAGCAGGGCGTATTTGTGGCTGTCACCACGTTCTCGCAGTGCCAGAATGCGATCGGCCAGCATATCCAGGGCCTTGTCCCAACTGATGGGCACAAACTTGGGATCCTCGTGGCGGCCCTTTTTCGGGTTGGTGCGCATCATCGGCGTTTTCAGACGGTCCTGGTCATAGACCATCTGCAATCCCAGGTGTTGGCGTGGACAACCCGCGGTATCGTGAATCTTGGAGTAAGGGTTGCCGCGAACCTTGATGGCACGGCCATCCATGATGTACACCTGTTTGGCGCACCAGGAGGTGCAGCCCTGACAGGTGGTGGGCACCCAGGTGCCGGTGTTGGTACGCAGATCCACTTTGGGCAATTCGGCGGCAATGGCATCCATAACCGGAGCAAACGCGAAGCCACCGGTGAGCCCGGTGAGCAGGGTGCCGGCGGCGCCAGTGCGAAGCAACTGGCGGCGGGAAACATCCAGTGTGTCAGTTCTTTTCATTGATATATTCCTATATGCGAATATCCATTATTAAAATGCAGGATTAAGCCGGTGAATTCCGAGGGCTGGATCACAGCGGCCGTGGTCAGCGCGGATCTGGATCGCGAATGTGGATATTTACGCTGTGGCCGCCGGTTGGTTTCGCTAGCCAGGGCAAGTCGAAGGTGAGGCTTGTGCCGTTGGCTTTACGCCGTTGTTTCGGTTTACTTTAGTACCTGACTGTAAATTGCCTGCCAGTGCACTACACTGCGGCCTCAATATGGACAGCGATGAGGCGGTCGCCTGCGGCACGCCGGTCATCGACAGACAAAAGGAACGGTTATGACGGTGTACGTCACCCTGTGTGCCATCGCGGCGTTGGCGATGCTGATTGCGTTTATCAACAGCAAAATTGGCCATCTGCAACCCACCATTGCTATTACCGCGGGCGCATTGCTGTTGTCACTGCTGATTGTGGTGGCGGGTAACCAGAACTGGTTTTACCTGCGCGATGTGGCCGGAACCTATCTTGGCCAGTTAAACTTCGAAGACTTTCTGCTCAAAGGGATGTTGGGCTTCCTGCTGTTTGCCGGTGGCTTGGGGATCAAGCTGCCGAACTTGGAAGATCAGAAGTGGGAGATCGCCTCACTGGCGCTGGCGGCGACCCTGATTTCGACCTTGTTCATTGGCGTGGCCTTGTACGGGCTGTTTGCTCTGCTGCAGATCCCCATCGATTTTGTGTATTGCCTGTTGTTTGGCGCCCTGATTTCTCCCACGGACCCCATCGCGGTGCTGGCCATCGTCAAGAAGCTGGATGCTCCTAAACGGATCGCCACTCAAATCGAGGGCGAGTCCCTGTTCAACGATGGTTTTGGGCTGGTGTTGTTCGTCACCCTGTTTACTGTCGCTTTTGACAACCAGGCCCCGACGGTTGCTGGGGTCGCCGGCTTGTTTTTACAGGAGGCCGGCGGCGGCATCCTCTATGGTCTGGTGCTGGGGTGGGTGTTTCATCTGCTGATCAGCGCCACCGACGATCACTCCATGGAGTTGCTGCTGACCCTGGGCATTCCCACCGGCGGCTATGTGCTGGCGGACGCGATCCATGTGTCCGGTCCGTTGGCGATGGTGGTCTCCGGTATCATGATCGGCAATTGGACTCGCCATACCGGCTTCTCCGCCGAGAGTCAGCGTAATCTGGATCATTTCTGGGAGCTGGTGGATGAGTTTCTCAACAGCGTACTGTTTTTGCTGATCGGCATGGTGATGCTGCAGTATCAGTTTCATCATGAGGACTGGATATTGATGGTCATCGCGATTCCCGTGGTGCTGGCAGGGCGCTACCTGAGTGTCAAGGCCTGCTATCTAGGCTTTCGGCGTTTTCGGCATTACAACCCGCTGTCGGAGCGGATTCTGACCTGGGGCGGGCTGCGGGGCGGCCTGGCGTTGGCGATGGCGATGTCGGTGCCCGCCGGGGTGATGGTGGTACCTCAGAAGGGCATAGACATCAAAGAGATCATATTGGTGATGACCTATTCTGTGGTGGTGTTCTCGATTCTGGTTCAGGGGTCCAGCATCACCGGCATGATTCAGTCAGCCAAAGCTCAGCAGTCTGATTCGTCCGACTAGGGCGGTTGCCATGGCCGAAGTACGGGGTTATGGCGACCCCCTTACCGTCGCAGCGTGAAGCGTCAGAACGGAGTTGCCCTAGCTTATAGAATCAACGTATTGATTAAAAATAAAAAAATTCACTTTGGTTTGGAATGGCGACCAGAATCGTCATTTTGATTAAGATTCAGTCAAAGTCCAAACAAGGCACACTGAAATTCCTCTGGGGTACACTGCGGCCCAATCAACGCCCTTTCGGGGCCAGCAGAGACCAGATGGGGTGAGTACCGGTGAACAGCGATGCCTGAACGGCGTTACCAAGAGGTTGTCGAGGCGATTCAGGCCCGTAATTTTCGCCAGGGAACTCAGTGGGTGTTGTTGGCGACCTTCATTACCCAGGCACTGTTTTTTGCCAATTACTGTTTGCACCTGAACAGCTACTCGGCCAGGTCGCAGGGGCTGGCCGCCGCGCAGTTGTTGGCCTGTTTGATGCTGATTCTGCTGTTCAAGACTCAAGTGAGTGAGGTGAGACCGGCCTGTCGCTGGGTTCGGGTTGGCCTGGCCGCCTGTTGTGGCCTGGCCTGGAGTACTCTGTCCATCAATATTGTTGAAAGCTGGATGGAGTTTCAGTCTACCAAGCAGATCTTTGTGCTGGGATGCCTGTCGATGGTGATTGGCTGGTACACCAGTCGCACCATGCTGGCCATCGGCACCTCGATGATCATGCTGTCCTTCGTCTACCTGACCTACCTCTACAGTGGCTTCCAGTCGGTGACCACCTATCTGTCGGTGCTGAAGTTTCCGGTATTGGTGCTGCTCAGTGCCCATTTCCTGCGCAAATGGTACTTCTTCGGAATGGATCGCTACACCGAAAACTTGAAACTGATTGCCCGTTTCAAACAGGAAACCTATCTCGATCCACTGACCAATGTCGCCAACCGCCGCGGCTTCGATAAGGTGTTGGCTGAAGCGGTGACTCAACCCGGTCGCCATGGCAACCGATTCTGCCTGGTGCTTATCGATATTGACTACTTTAAACTCTACAACGACAACCTCGGCCACGATTATGGCGATCATTGCCTGCGCAAGGTGGCTCAACTGTTGCAAAGCGTGGTCGACCGCAACAACGACAGCCTGTGCCGTATTGGTGGCGAGGAGTTTGCGGTGCTGCTTGATGGCTGTGATCTGCGAGCGGCCGAGCAGGTGGTAACGGCGATGATTGCCGCCTTGAGACGTGACAACATTCCCCATCCGGCCTCGCCGGTTTCCCACAGAGTCAGTGTCAGCGTTGGCGTGGCGCAGTGGCGGGCGGGTGACACTCAGCAAACCCTGTTTCGAAGGGCGGATCAGGCGCTGTTTGCGGCCAAGCGCAATGGACGGGACGGTTGGGTCTCCGATGACGGTGGGTTGCCCGCTTCCTCGCCGGTGCCGGCAGAGCTTAAGGAACAGCAGTACTGATATGCAAGCCCGTTTGAGCAGGCGCCAGTTGTCGGCGCTGATGGCGGTTACTTCGCTGCTGTTGACCTTGCCAGTGATCCTGTGGTGCCTGTTGCAGTCGTGGAGCGCCCATCAAACCGCCGTGATGCAAAATATGCAAGGGGTCAGTCAGGGCATTCGTGCCGATGTGTTGCAGTCGGTAATGACCCTCAATGCCCAGTTTCCTACTCCCGAGTGCAATGAGGCGCTGATTCTGGCGATGCGCCGGGCCGACTACCAGGCCAAGTACCTGACCTACTTTTCTTTGGTGAACAAGGACCACATCGTCTGCAACTCCTTCGAGGGTCATCTCGAGGTGCCTGTGCCCTTGTCCAAGCCGGACGTCGAGTTTCGAAGCGGGGCCTCGTTCACCATCAATGAGCGGGTGCCACTGTTCTCCTCTGTGGTGTTTGGGCGAACCGTAAGGGTGGATAATTTCCTGGTCTTTTTAGACTATCCTGACACGGAATTGGAGGGCTCGTTGCCGTGGCTGCACTATTCCAGCTACGACTATGGCAGCGGCCGCCAGGTGCGGGTCTATGGAGAGGACGAGACCCGGTTGCAGCGGCTGGAGTTTGATCTGGCGCCCCGTTCTTGGATGGAGCAGGGATTTTGGGTTAAAAGCCTCTGTTTTCAGCAGTTGCAATGCATAGTGGCGGCGGTGGACATTCAGGGCTACTTTCGAGGCCAGTGGCTGGCGACGCTGCTCATCATCGCCTTATTGGCGGGCAGCGTGGTGCTGTTCTACCTGCTGGGGGCCGCCTGCCATGATCATCTGTACGGTTTGTCCAGGCAGGTTCGCAATGGCCTCAATCCGCAGCAGTTGAGTCTTCACTACCAGCCGATACTGGACACCGGCAGCGGCCTCGTCAGTGGCTGTGAGGTACTGTGTCGTTGGCAGCGAAGCGATGGCCAACCGGTGCCGCCGGATGACTTCATTCCTGTGGTGGAGCAGTGTGGCCTGACGGCCCACCTGACCGAACAGGTGACCCGAGGCTGCCTGCTGGAGTTGGAACAACTGGGGCTGTTGGGCAGAATGCGCGTTGCCATCAATGTGTTTCCCCAGGATATCGCCACCGGCCATATGGAGCGGTTGCTGACCCGGTTGTTACCGCCGCACCTGTATGGCTGGATCACCATCGAACTGACCGAGAAGCGCATTGACGATATGGACAACCTGGTTGAGCAGGTTAAACGATTGCGCAACCTGGGGTTCCAGGTCGCCATCGATGATTTTGGGACTGGGTTCTCCAACCTGGAGTCGCTGCAGAACCTCAAGGTCGACATTCTGAAGATTGATCGCTCCTTTGTCTGCGGGGTGGAAGCCCCGTCGTTGAAGCGCTCTCTGGTTGAGCACATCTGTCAGTTGGCAGACACGCTGGCATTGAAGGTGGTGGCGGAGGGGGTGGAAACCCGCCATCAACTGCAGTATCTGCACAGCGTCGGTGTCGACTATACCCAGGGTTATCTGCATGGTCGACCCATGCCGGCGGCGCAACTGCGCACGTTCCTGCAGCAACATTCGCTGGCCAGCCACAATGTGTTCAGTTCGGCCCATTGGTAGTGGGCCGGGCAGATATTTTCATTTGTCTATTGCTATGGCCGCTTGATTGAGTCCAAAATGTGAATAGACATCTATTAAACAATCAATTGTTCTAATTCTGGCAACGATGGATCTATTAAAATCGATACGGATATTCAGAGCGGTGCTGGAGCAACAGAGTTTCTCCGCCGCCGCATCCTCGTTAAACCTGGTGCCGTCGGCGGTCAGCCGGCAGGTCAGCGAGTTGGAGCGTCATCTCGGAGTGCAGTTGCTGCAGCGGACCACCCGCTCGGTGCGACTGACCGACGAAGGGCAGCGCTACCTGGCTAAGATGGAGTCCATCTGTAAAGAGGTGGATGGGCTGTACGGCAGCACTCAGACCGGCGATGGTTTGGCCGGCACCATTCGACTGGTGGCGCCGGTGCTGTTTGGTCAGTCGATCCTGCCAACGGCGTTGGCGGAGTTTGGTCGGGAAAACCCCGGGGTCGCCATCGAACTGAGGCTGCTGAACCGGCAATGCGATTTGGTTCAGGAGGGCTATGACTTTGCCATTAGAACCGGTAAACAGCCGGATGCGGATGTGGTGGCCACCAAGTTAACCACCATGCGGATGTTGACCGGGGCTTCGCCGGGGTACCTGGCGTTAAACAGCACTCCTAAGCATCCTGCGGATCTGGCAGATCATAACTGTTTGATCAATAACGTTCACCGTACGCCGCGCTCCTGGCTGTATCAGGAGGGGGGCCATCGGATTCCGGTCAAGGTGGATGGCGACTTCGAGAGTAACGACAGCCTGTGCATTCGCGCCCAGGCGCAGGCGGACCGTGGGGTGGTGCAACTGGCGGATTTTCAGTTGTGGCGGGCATTTGATACCGGCGCCCTGCGCCCTGTCCTCAGTGACTATGAACCACCAGCAGTGCCGGTGTGGCTGCTGCATCCGGCACAGCGCTTTCTGCCCGAGGTACAGCGGGCGCTGATGCAGTTTTTGTGTGATTACCTGAAACGCAACCCTTTGAAGCGAATGCCGGTGTAATCGAGTCGTGCTGGAAACGAAACAGGCTGCCATTGGCAGCCTGTTTGCGTTGTGAGGTCGATCAGTGACTGCCGGAGTCTGGATTGATCATGGCGTTGACCGGCTGGTTGTTGTCATCCAGCTCCATTTGCGACCAGCCGTGCATGTAGTCCATGGCTTCGGCGATGGCCTCCAGCAGCATTTGTGGCTCTGGCTCGGCCTGCTCGTTGCGCCAGGCCAGGGCATGTTCCTCTTCGCTGCCCAGAGTGGCCAGGTACCCCATCATGTGGCTGCAGGATTCGACCTCTTGTAACTGCTCCGAGTCGCAGATCTCCTGCCAGTTTTCACGCAGCACCATGTAGCCGGTCATAAAGCCGGCGCACCAGTGGCGCAAATCCTGGGGAATGGTGCGTGCCTTCACCTGTTCCAGCAGTGGCTGGCAGCGGGGGGAGAGTACTTGGCCCTTTTCCACCACTTCATTATGCAGCTGGTTGTAGAGGGTGAACAGCATCTCCATGGTCTTGTTCTCAAAAGGCCAGAGTTCTTTTTCCGGTTTCATGTTGGCGATGTGAGCACTCCACACGCCCGGATCGATGGTCCGTGGAAAACAGTGGATGTGGGCCAGATAGCCGCGACTTTGCATCAGCGTCATGCCGCCGAACTGGGCCGCTTCGTCCAAAACCTGAGTTAGTTGTTTCTCTTCTGATTTGGTCAATTTTTCGTTCATTAACACTCGAGCCTGATCAGGGGAACCCTATAAGTTTGGGCAGATAATGCCAGTTGTACTCTGACATTTTAATGCTCTGGCGCAATGTTATGAAAATAAAATTCAGTTTTTGGGCTGGGTTCAGTGATCCACCAGCTTTGGCAAGAGAGGGCGGGATGCGCAGGAGGTGATTAGAAACCTGACAACCCGCCGGAGCGAAGGGGTGCAGCCGCTTAGTGGCTGATAGTGGTATCGGCGATGCCGGTGTACATGGCGGCGCCGTGATCGGCTTTACCGTACTGGGTAAGAATCGACTGGCCGGCCTCGGAGCCGACAAAATCGATAAAGTGCTGGGACAGTTTGATCGCGGCGGCGTCTCCCTGGCTGCCACGCAGGGCGTGGTAGGTATTGACCAGGATGGGGTCGCCGGCAAATAGCACCTTTAATTTTGACAGGTTGGCTTTTTCTGCCACCCAGGTGGAACTGTCGGTCATAAAATAGCCCTGCTGCTGATTGGCCTGACGTAAGGTGGCGCGCATAAACTTGCCGGTGACCCGGTACCACTGACCCTGAGGCGAACGCTGGGCCTTCTCCCAAATCATCCGCTCTTTCTTGTGAGTGCCAGAGTTGTCGCCCCGGGACAGGAACAGCGCCGAGCTATCGGCTATCTGCTGATAGGCTTGGGTGATGCTGCGTGCATGACGAACCTCGGCGGGATCCGAGCTGGGTCCCACCAGGTAGAATTCGTTGCTGCCAATCAGGGTGCGCTGTGTGGCCCAGCCTTGTTCGACGGCCTGTTTTTCGGCGGCGGGGGCATGCACCATAACCATATCGACGTCGCCGGATTTCAGCAGGGACAGGGACTTGCCGGAGCCGGCTTTGACCCAGCACAGACGGCTGTCATGCCGTTGATTAAAGTCTTCCGCCAGGGCTTTGAGCAGGCCCAGCTCGCCAGGGCTGCCGGTTGCCAATTTGAACTCAACCTGGCCATCGCCATAACTGGCTTTGCATTCGATGGCATGAGCCGACAGGGTCGCAAAACACAGCAGGCCGGTAATCAGGGCACGATACGCCATGGGAAACTCCGAAAAAAATGGCGCTGCGGCGATGGATGCACAGTCGGGCCGCAGCGCCCAAGGGAACGTCTGCGGGCATGGTTGATCTGTGATGGGTTTTCAGCAAATGTGAATTCGAAGTGATGGGATGTGGATCAACATAAAAAACCTTTATAGAACAAGGATTACAAGGAATAACCATCAGGCTGGGACAAAATGTCCCGCAGTGAGAAAAAAGGAACCGGTGCCAGGCACCGGTTCAAGGCGATCCTTGATGATCATTCACTCGAGCCGCCGACTCGAAACCTGAGAAGAAATCCGCGACGGACCGAGACATCGAAAAGGCAGTCATCAAAGTGATGCTCGGTGATGACCTTGAGCGGCCACCGGCCGGGGCTGCGACGTACCGTTGTTGGGGCCGCAAGCCTTTGACTTGAGCTATTTCTAGCAGCCCGATGCTGCATTTTTGTGTCTTTTTTGTTTCTGGCGGTCGTTTCGTTGTGACACAAATGGGCAACAAAGCTGCAGCCTTAGTGACATGAAATCGTACCGGGATTGTCACAATTTCTGTCTAGCTTCCCAAAGCACTATGTAAACAGAACCGTAAACAGGACTCTGAGTTCTTGGGGAAGAAAAAGATGGAATGGAATAAGCGTTTTGCTGTTGGAGCATTGACGACCTCGCTGCTGTTGGCGGGCTGTGGTGGAGACATCAACCTGAACACCGGTGGTGATACCGCTCAGCCACCGGTCACCAACCCGGATCCGGTTGACCCGAGCGACCCTATCGCCGACAAGTACAGTGGTTTCGCCAGCCGCAGCGACAGCATCGGCGCGGTCGATGGCAAGCAGGTCTGGCGCCTGGAGGGGACGTTGATTGGTCCCGAGGGGGCTGCCAATGGCCAGTTGACTCTGGGCAACGACGTGGTCTGGGAGTTGTCCGGGGCCGTGGTTGTCGGCGGAGACAATGAGAATCAGACCACGCTGAATGTGCAAGCCGGCACCAAGATCCTGGGTAACAGTGACGCCTACCTGGTGATCAGTCGCGGTTCTCAAATCAACGCCCAGGGCAGCGTTGATGCGCCCATTATCTTTACTTCCCTGCAGTCTGGCCTGGGGTTGGAAACCGGCCGCGGTCAATGGGGTGGGCTGGTGCTGCTGGGCAATGCGCCGACCAATAAATGTCCGGATCTCAGCAGCTGTGATCAGAGTTTTGAAGTGGGCAACCATGCCTTTGGTGGCGATGACACCGAAGACAATTCCGGTACGCTTAAGTACGTACGAGTAGAGTTTGCGGGATTCAAAATCAACGACACCCAGGAACTCAATGGCGTCAGCTTTGCCGGTGTGGGTTCCGGGACCAGCGTCGATTATCTTCAGGTTCACATGAACGATGACGATGGGGTCGAGTTCTGGGGCGGTAACGTCTCAGTCAATCACCTGGTGCTGACCAACAACCTGGATGATTCCTTTGATTGGACCAACGGCTGGAGTGGTTCGGCGCAGCATGTGTTTATTCGTCAGCAAGACAACAACGCCAACCGAGGCATTGAAGCTGACAGCTCCAAGAGCGGCACCGACACGCCGGTATCCATGCCGGTGTTGTCTAACCTGACTCTGCAATTGGCGGGGGGCACTAATGGTTCCGATGACGATGCCGAAGGGATTTTGTTCCGGGTTGGCACCGGCGGCAGCGTCTACAACGCTCTGGTCAAGGGCGGCGTCGATACTGGCGAGTGTCTGGAGGTGAATGATGCCTCGACCGTGGCCAACGCCAACAGCGGCGATCTGAGCATCAGTCACAGCCTTATCGATTGTGTCGAGCCGTTCAAGAGCAGCAAGGACGACAGCGATGTGGTTATCCTCGACACCCAGGCCTGGTTCCTGGGGCAGGAGGGCAACCTGGCGGTGGCGGCAGACCTGAACGATTACCAGCCTAATCCGTCGTCTCCGGCCCTGTCCGGTGGTAAGACCGATCTGGCGAACCTGGACTCGCGCCTGGTGGACGCCGATTACATTGGGGCCTTTGATGGCAGCACCGACTGGACGCTCGGGTGGACCACCGACATTCACGATGAGGTCGATGCGCCGGTGACTCAACAGCCACTGACGTCCTGCCCGGCGGGTACCAGCAATGATGCCGCATCGGCAGCGTTGATACAGGGCATCGACCTGGTGTGCACCCTGCAAGGCAACTATACCAGCAGCCTGACCCTGCTGGCGGGCACCAACGTCAAATACAAACTGGACGGCGGCGCGGTGGTCATTGGTGATGACAACACCAACTCCGCCACCCTGGCCATTGAGGCGGGGGTGGAGCTGTACGGCACCAGCAACAGCTACCTGGTCATCAGCCGCGGCGCTAAGATCATGGCCCAGGGAACCGCCGAGGAACCCATCGTGTTTACCTCCGAACAGGATGTGACCGGGCTGGCGACCGACCGCGGTCAATGGGGCGGTCTGGTACTGCTGGGCAATGCACCGACCAACAAGTGCCCGGATCTGGACAACTGCGATCAGGGCTTTGAGGTCGGCAATCACAGCTTTGGCGGCAACGACAGCAGCGACAGCAGCGGTCAGCTTAGCTACGTGGTGGTGAAGTACGCCGGCTTTAAAATCAATGACACTCAAGAGATGAACGGCATCAGCTTTGCCGGTGTGGGGGCCAACACCCAGGTAGACCACATTCAGATTCATGCCAATGGCGATGATGGGGTCGAGTTCTGGGGCGGCTCGGTAAACCTGAAGTACGTGTACCTGACCGACAACTTCGATGACTCTCTGGATTGGACCAATGGCTGGACCGGTAAGGCTCAGTACGTGTTCATCACTCAGGAAGACAACAATGCCAACCGGGGGATCGAAGCGGACAGCAGCAAGTCGGACCCGCTGGGGCTGCCGATGTCACAGCCGACCCTGTCTAACGTCACCATTCTGCCTGCCCAAGGCAACAACGGCTCCGATGATGCCGAAGGGATGATTCTGCGGGTGGCGACCGGAGCGCACCTGGCCAACCTGATTATCCAGGGCGGCGCCAATACCGGTGAGTGCCTGGAGATCGACGGCGACGACACCTGGGCCAACACCCAGAGTGGCGACATCACCTTTACCCACAGCATCATCGACTGTGTCGAGGCCATTAAGGACGACGGCTATGAGACCACGGCCTGGTGGACGGCTCAGCAAGGCAACAGCCTGACCGATGCGATGCTGACCAAGGGCATGCCTGCCGTCGGCTCGCCGGCACTGGGGGCGGGGAAAGACATGAGTGGTGATGCCTTCTTTGATGCCACCGATTACATCGGCGCCTTTGATGGTGTCACCGACTGGACTGAAGGGTGGGCATTTAAGCCGTAATGCCGGGGCGGCCTGACCGTCATCATGCATACCCAATCCACTCTGGGTTGTCCCGCTGCCACAGGCAGCGGGGCAACCTGGCCGATCAGGACACAGGACAGTCTGACAATGAAAACCCAATCAACATTCAACATCAGCCAGGCGTCTTTGGCGGTACTGGCAGCCCTGGCGGCAGCGCCGGCCTGGGCCGAACAGGAGGCCAGTGGTGCCGACGACTTTCCCATTGAGCGGATCGTCATTACCGGCCGCCTCCAGCGCACCGCTTCTGAGGTGACCGAAGAGCGCCGGGAATCGCCCCAGGTCGCGGACCTGATGGGCGCCGATCAGATCGCCCGTACCGGCGACAGCGATGCCGCCGCAGCGCTGCGTCGGGTCACCGGTCTGACTCTGAAAGACGGCAAGTTTATCTACGTACGCGGTCTGGGAGAGCGTTACTCCAGCACCTCATTGAACGGTGCCCAGGTGCCCTCTCCGGACCCGACCCGCAGTGTGATTCCGCTGGACATGTTTCCCGCGGCCATCATTCAGTCGTTATCGGTGCAAAAATCGGCGTCACCGGATACGCCAGCCACCTTTGGCGGCGGGCATGTGGACATTCGAACCAAATCGATTCCGGCGGACACCTTCTTTAAAGTGTCGGTTGGTGGCCAGTACAATTCCTTGCACTCCAACGATCGCCTGACCTATTCCGGCGGCAGTGACGACTGGCAAGGCAAGGACGACGGCACTCGAGCGATGCCGCAGAGCATCAGTGATGCGTTTAACACCTATGGTGGCGTGTCGGTGACTGACATTTTTCGGGTCACTGGCGATGCGGATCAGTCCATCGCCATAAACCGGCAACTGGCTCAGGACATGAATCGCGACATGACGGTGCAGGCCAAGGATAGCAGTCCCGGCTTTCGGGGTAGCCTGGCCTTTGGTGACAGCTTTGATCTGGATGCCGGCAGTGACTATATCCTTGGTTTTGTCGGCGCTGGTTATTACAAGCAACAGACCGAGAACTATGAGCAGGAAGAGTATGAGCTGGTCAACAAGGAGGGGGAGCTGAACGCCAGTTCGATCGCCAAAGGCACCGATGACATCGTGCAGTGGTCGGCGATGTGGAACATGGGATTGGAGCTGACCGAGGATCATAAGCTGGAAACGTTCAGCACCTACCTCAGGGATACCTCTGACGATGTTCGAGTCTCCATTGATGAAACCCTGGATACCATCAGTGAAGATCAGGCGTTGCAGCGCTATGCCATTGACTATGAAGAACGAACGCTGATCAGCAACCAGATTCGTGGCCAGCATTATTTCCCAGCTCTGTGGGATCTGGAGGCCAGCTGGCAGTACACCGACGCCCGTGCCGAGCGTGATGCGCCCAATGAGCTGAACTACAAATACTCGGTGGTACAAAATGACGACGGCAGTTTTGCCAGTCGTTCCATGGCCCGCCGCTCAGACGCCGCAGTGTATCGTTATAGCCGATTGGATGACGATACCGAGAACTACGGTTTCGAGCTGGCCCTGCCCATTGAACTGGGGGAGTCGGTGTTGCGCTTGTCCGGTGGCTATGAGTACTTTGAGCGGGCTCGAACCTCGTATTCCACGCGTCTGTCTTTTGATGCATCCCGTTACCAGAGTGAGAATCTGACCGGCGAGTTCGGACAGGTGTTCGGCGATGACAACCTGTTTAATCCAGACAATGGTTTTGCCCTGCTGGATACCACCTCTGAGACCGACGATTACATTGCCGCTCAGATGAACGATGCCGCCTTCTTTGGCTTCGATTGGAACTTCGATGAGGTGTTCCGAATCACTGGTGGGGTTCGTTATGAGGATTTCCGTCAGCTGGTGCTGCCACTGACTCAGGAGGGGCAGGTGTCCGATGAGGGGGGCCGTAACGCGATCACCGATTACGCCACCAGTGAAGATGACTGGTTTCCGTCATTGGCGGCAACCTGGACCCTCAATGACGAGATGCAGTTGCGACTGGCCTACAGCATGACCCTGGTGCGTCCGGATTTGCGTGAAGTGGCGCCGGTGCGATTTCAGGACCCGGTCACCGGTTTCGATATGATCGGTAATGCCGACTTGCAGAGCTCGGACATTCAGAACCTTGACCTGCGTTGGGAGTGGTACCTGGAGTCGGGCAGCAACCTCAGCGTAGGTGGCTTCTACAAGCGTTTCGATGCCCCGATTGAGTCGGTGCAGGTGGTGACTGAACAGGACACCTTGCTGACCTTCCAAAACGCCGAAGATGGCTGGATCTATGGAATTGAAACCGAGTTCTTTCAGCGTCTTGGGGTGTTTAATGAAGGCAGTGAAATTCTCGATGGCCTGTTTGTGGCTGGTAACCTGACCCTGAGCGACTCAGAGATCAAGATCACGCCTTCAGGCAACATCGATCCCACCAACACGGCCCGCCGAATGACCGGTCACTCCGAGTACGTGGCCAACCTGCAGCTGAGTTTTGATTCTCCGGGGTCCATGCACTCGGCAACCCTGGTGTACAACGTCTTTGGCGAGCGCATCGCCTATGCCGGTACCGGGGGGCTGGATGACGTCTATGAGCAGCCGTTTCACTCGCTGGATTTCACCTACAGCTTCTATCCTACCGACTCGCTGTCGGCCAAGTTGAAGGTGAAAAACCTGTTGGGCGAAGAGAGTGAATATGAGCAGGAGAATCACCGCGTATTCTGGAAGAATGCCGGCAGTGAGTACACACTGACGTTTGCTTATCAGTATTAGTGAACCGATGGAAGGAAAACGCCACCTTTTCGGGTGGCGTTTTTATGGGTGTTGAGACGGTGTAGAAAGATGAAGATAATAATAATTATCGATTCCTTCACCTGAAATATAAATTTACACTTCCGAGCTTGCTGTTTTATTAAAAATGAACAACTCAGTATTCAATAAGGTAAAAGGTATATTGAAAATGGGTTTTTAATAAGTTTGTTCACTATCTTGCTTTGATTGCAAGGTAAAAATTTTATCCCGAAGGTTTCTGGCAAATATTTCGGTTAAACGACTGTCGGCGCTGCCTTTGCTTTCCAGATAGAATTGGAACTCGTTGGTGCTGTGAGGTGACAACACCTGTTTGCTCCAGTAGTCGGTAATGTTGACATACGCCAGTTCGCTGCGTTCCTTGACCGCTTCCAGAGCGAACACCGACGCCAGAATGCTGATGTGATCGGTCCGGGCCAGCTGTTCCAGCAGCAGTGACATGCTGGAGGTTTTCATGGCCACCTCGATGGCACAACCGAGCTCCTGGGCCGCCACTTCGATGCGGTGATGTTTGAGGCTGCTCAAGGCATAGTTAAACAACACCATCGGGTGTTGCAGCAGGTTAGGCAGTGACACCGTTTGTTCAAACACCGGGTGGCCTTTACGGGCGACCAGGAAGTAGTTTTTCACGGTGCCAATGTGGTGTAAGTCCACGGAATCCGAGTGTTTGGGGTTGATCGAGATGCAGTAGTCCAGTTGCCCCAGATTGATCTGCTTGTGTGAATCAGGGGTCCAGGGGTGCAGGTTGTAGCCGAAGCCGTTGCCCAGTTCGGCGCGGGTTTGGTTCAGGCAATCCACCATCAGTCGGAACAGGTGCTCCTGGGCGGCGATATTGACCTCCCATCTCTGGGTATAATCGTGGGCCAGAGCCTGGGACAACTGCTGGTACTGGCGGGCCAGTTCCTTGGCCATCGGGTAAAAAAACTCGGCTCGTTGATTCGGGATCATGCCGTATTGTTGGCGGACAAACAGTTCATCCTCGAACACTTCGCGAAGGCAGGTCAGGGCGCGACTGACTTTAGGTTGGGTGCTATTGAGTTGACGCGCCACCGCGATGCCACTGCGCTGTTCATACAACTCGACAAACACACTCAGCGTAAAGTAATCCAGCTTATTGAGCTTGCTATTCATTGATATTGCCTGGGAGAGAGAATGAGCAAATCCTATATTCTATTTTGTCTTTTTTCCTGACTGTGGGTCACAATTTCAATGGGGAGGTTTCAGTATTTCAATATTGAATTATCTTTATTGTTTTTGAACTTTGAATATAAAAAGAATATAACGTTCTGTTAATCTTTATGAGGGCGTAAAGCCTATTTTAGCAACAAAAATAGGTCGTCTTATGCTGCCCGGGTCATCAAAGGCAGCAGATTTGTGATCCACTCTGATCGAGGAAGACCGTGAGTGTGGCATACTGGGTGGTCCTGATTGACTCAACAGCGATCCACTATGACCCCAGCCGTAAATGCCGCCAAGAAAGCCAAAGTGGCGTATCAACTCCATCAATACCACCACGATCCCGCCAGTCCCTCCTATGGCCTGGAGGCCGCCGATGCACTGCAGCAGGACCCGGCGCGGGTGTTTAAGACCCTGCTGGCTGCTGACGACGGTGGCAAACTGTATGTGGCAGTGGTGCCGGTAACCGGGTCGTTGGATCTAAAAGCCCTGGCTAAGGCCGTGAAAGCCAAACGCTTGGCCATGGCCGATCCTAAGATGGCAGAGAAAGCCACCGGCTACGTGGTCGGCGGCATCAGCCCCCTGGGGCAAAAAAAGCGACTGCCGCTATTGCTGGACGAATCGGCACAGGCCCATGCCACGATTTTTGTCTCCGGGGGACGGCGGGGTTTGGAGATTGAGTTGGCTCCCGACGAGCTCGTGTCTCTGACACAGGGCCAATACGCGGCCATAAGAGGGAGATAGCGGCGTTGTAAGCCAATGGTAAGGGCCTGAAGAGACTTGAGCTGTGTGACGTCGATATGAGCCCTTCAGCGAACGGTTATCCGAAAAAAAAGGCCACCCGCGAGGGTGGCCTTTGTCATCTCAGGACCGCTTAGGCTTTGGCCTTGGACGCTTTGTCCAGCAGGGTCAGGATGTTTTTGTACGGAATGCCGGAGTGAGTGGTCAGGCCGATCTCACAGGTGGCCGACACCGAGTAGCCACTGGTGCAACCCTTGTCTTTGGTTTCCGCTTTCAGGTTACGCAGGCCGTGGGCGTTCAGCTCTGGGTAGTTCATGCCGCGGTTACCGGCCATACCACAACAGCCAACCTTGTCACGCTCTGGTACCACAACGTCGGATGCGCACAGCTTGGCCAGGCCAACCAGGTCATCGACGATGCCCATCTTGCGACAGGTACAGGTTGGGTGCACCGCGATCTTCTCTTCGATCTTGGTGATGTCCAGCTTGTCGACCATAAACTGCATGGCGAACTCCTCTGGACCGAGCATGTTCAGGCGCTTGTCACAGGCACGGCGCATCCGCTCCAGACAGGCGGTGGTTTCCACCAGAATCGGGTGCTCACCGTTGTTGGAGACTTCCAGCAGCCATTTGGACAGCTCGTCAGACTTGCGATCCGCCTGTTCGTCGTGACCGTAAGACTCCCAGGACTGGCCACAGCACAGACCCTGAGGTTTCTCACCGCACAGCATCTCGATGTTGGCTTTTTCGAACAGAGACTTAATCGTCTCAGGAATCGAACGTTGATCCTTGTTGCTTGGCGCGGTGCCCAGCATGCGGTTCAGACAGGCAGGGAAGTACACCGCTTTGGTGTCACCCTTGGTGGACATTTCAGGCAGGGCCTTACCACGTTTAGGCATACCTTCAGTCCATTGAGGAATCGGCATGCCAGGCATGATCTTGCGCGCCAGACCGGTGACCGCGCCCATACCACCTTCGCCAATCACGGCACGGGCAATGTCGGTGGCACCCAGCGCAAAGCGGGCTACCCCTTCCAGGTTGTCGTACTGGTTGGCAGTGAAGTTGGCGATCTTCTTGTCCATGGAAGTGGCGTACTTGGCACGTTGCTTCTTGATGAACTTACCGGTGTCGATGCCCATGGGACAGCCCAGCTTACACAGGCCGTCGGCGGCACAGGTGTCCATGGCGTAGTAACGGTAGTTGGCTTGCAGATCCGCCAGTACTTCCGGCTCTTTGCCGGTGGTTTCCAAGGTTTTCATCACTCGGGCAACGGCGGTGCGCTGACGGGGTGACATGGTCAGGCTGTGGGCGACACAGTGCTGCTCGCAGAAACCACACTCGATGCACTTGTCGATGAGATCGTGCACCTTAGGCAGTGGCTTAAACCCTTTAGAGTGGCAGTGTGGGTCATCGTTGATGATGACGCCCGGGTTGAGGATGCCGGACGGATCCATCACCTTCTTAACCCGCTTCATCATGCCATAGATGTTGCTGCCCCACTCCTTCTCAACGAAGGCGGCCATACCGAAGCCGGTACCGTGTTCCGCTTTCAGGGAGCCATCGTACTTGGTGGCAACCAGTTCAACGACCGCTGCCATGAAGTTATCGAAACGATCAATTTCGGCTTGGGTGCTGAAGTCCTGAGAGAAGATAACGTGGTAGTTGCCTTCCAGGGCGTGACCGTAGATCACCGCGTCGTTGTAGCCGTGTTCGAAAGACAGGTTCTGCAGATCGATGGTGGCCTGAGGCAGCACTTCGATAGGGAAGGCGATGTCTTCGATGATGCAGGAGGTGCCCGCCGGACGCATGGAGCCCGCCAGAGGGAATACCGCCTTGCGGATGGCCCACATATTGGCGATTTCAGAGCCTACCTGAGTAAACTCGGCCGGCTTGTACAGACCGTGTTTGGCCATGATGGCGGTCATCTTGGCGATGTTGGCGTCGATCTCTTCCTGGCTCATGCCGAAGGTTTCGAACAGTACCGCTGTGACGTCCTTGTGGATGTCGTTCAGGAAGTCTGGGGTTTGGTACTTGGAGGCCGCGACCGCTTTCAGGGCGAAGTTATCCAGCAACTCGGCGGCGTTGGTCTCGTCAAAGGCGTCTTTACGCAGTTCCACAATCGCTTCACAGGCGCCACGCAGGGAGTCGAAGTACACCATGGCAGAGGCGGAGTGGGAGGATTTCACCACGCTCTTCATGGTCACCTCAGACAGGAAGCCCAGGGTACCCTCTGACCCCACCATCAGGCGCAGCATGATGTCGAACGGGTCATGGAAATCAACGAAGGAGTTCATGCCGAAACCGGTCACGTTCTTGATGGAGTACTTACGCTTAATGCGCGCAGTCATCTCTTCGTCGGCGGCAATCTCGTCGCGGATCTGCTCGATGCCTTTGATCACCTCAGGGTGCTTGGCGGCGAACTCTTTGCGGCTGGCTTCACTGGCGGTATCGAGTACGAAACCGTTGGCCATAACGATGCGGGCCGATTCAATCAGGCGGTAGGCGTTGTGGTGGGTACCGCAGTTCATGCCTGAGGCGTTGTTGGCCACAATACCGGACACCATGGCTGAAGCGATGGTGGCTGGATCGGGACCAAACTTCCACCCCAGCGGGTTGAGCACCTGGTTGACCTTGGCACCGATCACACCGGCCTGCAGTTTCATGCGGGCACCACCATCGAGTACCTCGTACTTGTCCCAGCCACTGCCGGCAACCATCAGGATGGAGTCGGAGATGGCCTGACCGCACAAGGCGGTACCGGCAGCACGGAAGGTAACCGGAGTCTTATTGGCATGACACTCCGCCAGGGAGGCCGCCACTTCAGCTTCGGTCTTCGGGTGAACAACGATCTGTGGACGTTTTTGATAAAAAGAAGCGTCGGTACCCCAGGCTACCCGGCGAAGGTAGTCGGTGTGAACGCGGTCCTGGTCTAGAATCTGGTTAAGTTTGTTAGCCAGTTCACTGTAGTTAGCAGTTAGCACTTTTTTATACCCTTATATTGTGTACCAAGGGAGTTAAATATTTGAACAAATATTTATTGCACTTGGTATAGCCCGCACCTGGATCACATTTATTCAACATCAATACTATGCCATAAGGGCATTTCTACATCTTTGGACGAATGACCGAATATAGAGTTAAAAAAGACCCCGGTTTTTGTGCAAGTGAACAAAATTATCGAAAATAATTCTTGATGGCTGCCGGGGTTGGTTGCGGTCTCTCTTAAAGGTGCAACAGAGCAGTTGCTCAACAAGGCGGCCGATGGTCGAGCGTGGCCCACCGACCAAGTCCAGCACAGGGGCGTGCCGTTGCTGGGGGAACGGCACAGGGGTATTCGCCAGCGCTGCAGATGCCGGCGCGGCTCACCATGGTGATTTTTGTTGCACTGGGTTTGCCTTATCAGCGCCGCTTGATTGACCCTGGTCTGGGGGGCGCCTTCGCCGGGTTACCGCTGCTTACTGCCTGATAACGCTTGCCTGAGAGATCTGTGATAACGCCGGTCTTCCCTGAAATAGACTCGGCAGCATCAGGTGTGCGAGTGGTCCTTTGCCACTGGCGGTCGAGGCAGTGTCGGTTTTCAGAGCACGCTTGTTGCCCATGGCTGCAAGCCTGCCTGATTGAATCACCAAGCGAGCTTCGACTCGATAAGCTTGCCTGTCGCCTTGCTTTCTGAAATGGAAAATGGAATGCCCTTCATCGGCAGGGGTGGTACGTTGGGTTTGAGGTTCGTCGCGCTGCGCTGATTGGATGTGTGCACAAAATCTGATTTTGGCACCATGAAGCCAATAGGGGAGGTGAAACCGGGGGGGATTATTTGTGGGTGTGGGGGTGAGCTTTTTATGCAACAGTCGATAAATTCGACCATCTACGTATTGTTATATAAATTGAATTTCGAATTTTCTTATTTTTGTAAATGTAAAAAGTGTTAATCAGGGCGCCGGGGATGAAGTGATATGGTTATGGTTCGCAATAAAAAAGCCGGACTCTTTAGTCCGGCTTTTTTCATCTCTGGCGCAGGTGTTAGAACCCGCCCCAGAAGAAGGCGATGGTACCCGCTACGAAGGCGTAGGCCAGGGCAACAGGCATGGTTTTACGAATAATTTCAGATTCGCGGCCAGCCATACCCACAACGGTAGCGGCGGCAACCACGTTCATTACGCACATCATGTTACCGGCGTTAGCACCGATACCCTGCAGGGCCAGTACCAATGCGTGGTTCATGCCGATGTTATCGGCAACAGAGAACTGCAGGCCGGAGAACATCATGTTGGAGAAGGTGGCGGAGCCAGACAGGAAGGCACCGAAGATACCAACGATTGGCGCGGTCCATTCCCAAACGGCACCCATGGTGTTGGCCAGCAGGTCAGCCAGCGCCTTAGGCATGGACATCAGGCCTGCGGCGTTTTCACCGGAGTTCAGGAAGATCTTCACCATAGGAACCGAGGCGCCCAGGGAGATGATGGTTGGGATCATGGACTTGCAAGAGTCTGTGAACGCACCGGTGAAGGCCTTTGGCTTCATCTTGAAGATGAAGAAGCCCAGGATACACACGGCGACAAAGAAGGCGCCTGGTGCGTACAGGGTCTTGAAGCCGGAGCTCAGGGAGGTGCCCATCAGGCCAGGCCAGCTGATGTTAAAGCTCAGCAGGAAGCTCTTCAGAGGGGCAACAACACGAGACAGTACCAGCAGACCGGCCATTACCAGGTATGGGGTCCAGGCAGCGGCTTGGGAAAACTGGGCCTTGGTGACGTCGGCGCCAGCAGCCTGTGGTTGGCCCGCAGTGGCAGACGCGGCTTTGCCGTCGTTTTCAGCGAAGTCATTCCAAGGCTTGGCTGGCAGCAGGAAGCCTTTCTTAGCCGCAGGGATAACCACAGCCATACCAACCAGAGCACCGATAACGGATGGGAACTCAGGACCGGCGAAGTAGTTGATCAGCCAGGCTGGGATGGTGAAGGCCAGACCGGCAAACAGGGCGAACTTCCAAATGGCCAGGCCTTCAGCGAAGGACTTGTTGCGGCCAAAGAAGCCAGTCAGTACACAAACCAGTACCACAGGAATCAGTGAACCGGTCACCAGATCGATGGTGATCATGTGCATGGCAATCTGCTGAGCGTAGTCAGCGAAGGTTGCGTTGGCACCCAGTGCAGCGATCTGCTCAGCGGCCATGGAAACGCCACCGGCGTCCAGACCTTTGTCCATACCGAACAGTACCGGCAGGCCGATGGCACCGAAGGAAACTGAAGTGGAGTCAGCAATCAGCGCAACAACGGCAGCAGCCAGTGGCGGAACACCCAGAAGTACCAGGAGTGGAGCGCCAATGGCAGCTGGAGTACCGAAGCCTGCAGAACCTTCAATGAAGGCGCCGAACAGCCAGCAGATGATGATGACCTGAACACGGGCATCGGCACTGATGTTGGTGAAGCCCGCACGGATGGTATCCATGGCGCCGGAAGCTGCCAGAGTCTTCAGCAGGAAGATTGCACCGAAGATGATGGTCAGCGGGGTTATCGCATCAAGCATACCCTGGACGACGGATGCACCAAGAATGGTGGTATCCATCTGCCAGATGAAGGCAGCTGCTAAACCGGTTAATACTGCAGAGATTGGCATTGCCTTTGAAGCAGGCATGCGCAATAGCACCAAGAATACAAGTACCGAAATAATCGGTGTGAGCGTTGCGATGGTCTGTATGAGATTCACGCCGTTTTCCCTTCTATTGAGGAATGATTACTTTCTTTCACTTTCACTACGTCAACTGAAAATTATTAATCCACAGCTGAACGCTAGTAATTGGTAGCGTATTCAATAGCGGAAAGCGGGAAAGAAAATTGATCCAAATCAATGTTGATGAACTTCACATTTTAGTAGCAATCGGGAATGAGTTTCTCATCCCAATTGATGATTTTTTGTGATCCATGCCATTTTTGTGCGACCGTGGCTAGTGATGGCGATCACACTTTTTTTCTGGCTTTTGAAACGAAAAATTCACAACTTATTTTTATCCTTTAGAATCAATGGCTTGGCCATGCATTCGGAATCTATAATGTTTCGTTTTTAGCGGTTCTTAATGTGAATGGTTGTCATTATCCAGACTGCGGGTTGAATATCGCTCAATAAAGTGAATTTTACTTTTTGAACCTGATTAGATCCTCTTTAATCTAAAAACTCACTTGCCGAAGGCTATTTTGTTTTGTCGCCTTGAAATGTGTAGGAAAATTACGAACATAATGTCAATTAAAGGCAAAATATTGGCCTTTATTGAATTTGAATTACACAATCAAACTCGGCTGAAAACACCAATTTATGTTTCGATAATCTTCGTCAATTACTGCTTCAAGCGGTTGGATTACTTTGGTAATTCTAATGTCATCATGATTTGAGGCCGGTTTTGAGCCCGCCAGAAGGGCCAAAAGCCGGTGCTGGCCGGGCGTATCGCCGATGGTTTGGTTGTGGTTTGGGTGGACTCGACCCATTTCGTTAACCTGGCGGTCACGACTCGACCCTCAAAATGCTCACAACTGCCGGGGTTGGCGGCAAAGTGAGCGCTGGCTCCCAGTTTGTGTTGGTTTTAGGAGCTGAATTCGACCGCGTCATTGCCAGCAGAGAGGCTTCAAGCAACTTTGTCGGACTGTGAGCCATGGATTCGGCCGGGATGTCGGCTGGACGTGCGGGGCGGGGACCGGGCAATGCCACCGCCGTGCAGCGGTGAAAATGCCTACTATGCTTAGGTAAATCAATTATCTAATTAAGGTTCAGGTGCGATTTTGGAGCCGAGTTGGTTACTGGGCCTGGCTGCCATTATGGCGGTGGTGGCGACGGCCCGACTGGAGCTGTTGGCGCGTCACCCGCTGCTGCTGTTGCTGGGGCTGCTGGCAGGGCAAGCGGTTTCCGGTTTTGGCTGGCAAACCGGGGTGACGGCCGCGGGCCTGGCTAAGGGGATCTATTTCCTGTTGCTGCCCTGGCTGATGGTTCAGGGGGCGCTGCACATCTCCCGGCGGCGATTGTCCCGCTTGTGGCCCTGGGTGGTGATTCCATCCAGCCTGGTGTTTGCGGTGACGGCAATGACGGTGGCAATGGTGTTGTACCTGAGCATAGATCATCCCGGATTTCCGCTGCTGTCGGCACTGATCGCCGGGGTATTACTGGCGGCGGCGGATCCCAGTTGGAGCTCGTTGCTGATTCCGCACAAACGGGGGTTACTGGTGCTGCTGGAGGGCGAAGGGTTGTGGGGAGAGATGCTGGCGGTGGTGGGACTGATGTTGTTGATCGCCGCGGGGTCGTTATCGCAACTGCAGCCGTTGTCATTGAGTTGGGACTTCATTCGGCTGATGCTGGCTAGCCTGATACTGGCCTGGTGCGCGCACTGGCTGATGCGACCGCTGCTTGCGCGCTTTCCCCGGTTGCTCTTGCCCTTGAGCTACCTGCTGTTCTGGGGGGCGGAATGGGGCCTGGGTTTGTCCGGGGTGGTGACCGCGGCAGTGGCGGTGTTGCTGCTGTCTCCTCGTATCGACGCCGGCAGTCGCGACTTTATCACCGAGGGGGCCCGGTTGTGGGCCGATGTCCTGGTGCTGGTGCTGGGGTTCAGTCTGACCCTGTCGATGTTTACCGAGCGTTATTGGGTCATGGCGATGGCCATTGGCGCCTGTCTAGGCGCGCGAGTGCTGGTGCTGGGGCTGATTGCCCTGATCCCGTCGTTGCCTCTGGCCACCGAGAGTCGTGGCCTGTGGTGGCGATTGCCGGTTCATGGCCCGGTGACCTTGGCGTTGGTGTTGAGCCTGCCGGTGTCGGTGACGGCCTGGTGGACCATTCAGTCGGCGTGCTATGGGGTGATTTTGTTTGAGTTGTTGATTCAGCGCCCCTGGGTTGCCAGAGGTTTGCCGTTTCGATGACTGAATTGGGTTTATTTGTGATCTCAAGTGAATGGGAAATGGCTGGTTAATGTGGCAAATGTGACCTGCTGCGGTCTGGGTTAACCCGGTTTTTAGTACAATGGCGGCGGCTGTTTGATGCCGTCTCTATAGGTAGTGAACGTATGCAATGCCCCCATTCCGAGGCTCAGCTTGAGCGTTGTCAGCGCTTGCTTGATTCGACAGAGTCCCTGATCGAAAAGCAGGGCCTGATCTCCTTTAAGTTGTCACAGGTCAGCAAAGAATCAGAGCTGTCTAACAGCACTTTCTACAAGTTGTTTGAAAGTAAGGAAGATCTGTTGGTGTGCTGTTTTCTGCGTAACTCCACCACCAATCATTTTGCGGCCTTTGAGCGTCAGTATCCTGATCTGACCCCCATCGAGAAGGTGTTGATGCCGATTATCTTCACCTTTGAAGCGACGCACTTTTCTCCCACCTTTAACCTGGTGCGTCAGGTGGCGGTGAACTCCATGGTCTGGCGGCTGGCCAGCCCGGAGAAAGTGAAGGTGTTTGAGCAAAGGATCAATCAGTTCTGGCAAAGCATTACCGGCTTTTTGGGGCAGGCGGTGGCCGAAGGGGAGCTAGTGGCCAGCGAGGATGAGATTCGCGAGTTTGCTCAAGCGATCACCTTCTATCTCAGTGGCGCGTTGTCGGCCTTTGAAAGTCGGCTTATTGACGAAGGTTATCTGCAGGAACAGCGGCAGACGTTGTTCCGGCAACTGAAAAAGGTGTTCAGCCCCTATCAGTGGCGGGAGCCGCTGACACTGGCAGCGTTTGAGCGCATTGGCATGAGGGTGCATCTGTACTATCAGAATCATCGCGACAGCTTTAACAGCTGTCGTAACTGCCAGCAGATGCAGCAGCGTCCCTAGCGTCGCTTGCTTTAGTTGTGGCACGGTAAAAAAACGGCACCCTGAGGTGCCGTTTTGCGATGTGGTTGATGACGGTGTTTTGGCTTAGAAGTAGTAGCCGAAGTTGATGTTGATGCGTTGATCCCAGCCGTCGCCAGCCTCTTCCAGGCCCACGTGGTCGTCCATCTCGGTAGAGAAGGTCATGTTACGGCCCATGACAAAGTCAGCCATGATGTACAGCGGTCCGGCGGCGATGGCGGCACCGGTCACGTTCTGGTAGCTGTTGTCAAAGCTGTCGTCGTCCGTATCCGGAGTCATGATGCCAAAGTCGTTGTATACCTTGACGCTGCCCCAGCTGGTTGGGATGGTTTTGGCGATGTTGAAGTTGTAGGCCTGGCCTTTGGAGGCGATCTCATATTGCCAGCTGACCACCGATACACCGATTTTATTGCCGTCGACGCCGGCTTGATTTTCGGCATCGTATTCGTACTGCATGGCCTGCAGTTGAATGTTCCAGCCGTTAAAGCTGGAGTCCAGGTGCGCGGCGATGGCATAGCGATCGCCATTTTTCTCGGTTTTGCTGTTGTAGATCTGGCCCCATTGAACCGAACCACCAATGGTGGTGCTGCCGCCGTCATGGCTCAGGGTATAGGTCTGGCGCAGGTTCAGCTGATTGGTTTCTTCGTTGGCGTAGTCGGTGCCGTTGATGGTGCCGGTGTACAGATCGGTGGCGTAGCGCTTGTTTTCTGAGGCGCCGTATTCCGGGTTCTTGTAGAAGCCCAGGTCGGTGTGCCACTGGCCGTCATCAAAAGTGGCTTTCAGACCCACATCATGGTCGTCTTCAAAGCCCAGGTAGTAAGGGATACCGAACCACCAGCTGTTGGAGATGAATTCACGGTTGCCAAAGGGGACTTTGTTAATACCGAACTGCAGCTGCCATTCCGGGCTGACGTCGTAATAGCCGTAGCCGTACTTGATGTAATCGGTGCTGGAGGTGAAGCGGTACTCGGACGCCAGGCCCCAGTCGCCATGCTTGCCGTTAAACTTGATGGCGGCCATGTCAAAGCTCAGGTCGCCGCCTTTGTCTTTGGAGGCATCGCTGTAGAATTTCATGCCGTAGTTGACCCGGACTGCGCCGCCGACGCTGATGCCGTCTTGTTCCTGAGCCTGAGCTGGCGTGGTCAGCAGGGGCATGACCGCCGCTGCCACCAGAGAAAGTTTGGTTAGCTTGTTCATTATTTCACTGCCTTAAAGGGAGCCGGCAATACCGGCTCCAAAACATGGTTCGGGTTGTTTATTTTTCGAATTTGTCCTGGTTGGTGCCGTAAGGCCCCAGATCCATGGCGGCTTTACGCAGGGCGTCAACCCGGTCAAAGGCTTCTTCGGCCACGCGCAGGTTCTTCACGTCTTTGCGCCAGTAGTATTTGAAACCGTCGAAGTGGGCGTTTTTCGGATACCAGTACATCACGCCAAAGCCTTGCTCATCGGTGATCGGGGTGTTGTGGATGGTGTTGCCAGGAATGTAGAAGTACTGGCCCTTTTCCATCCACTTGTACTGACCGTCGGCCAGAGTGCGGGCACGACCGGATACCGCGTAGTAACACTCGGGTTGACCGTGGAAATGGGGGGCATGATCAGAGCGGCCGCCGTTGGTGATGCCGATAACCACTGGGGCGTCGGACAGCTCCTTCCACAGGTAGCCGACGGGGGCATTTTCCAGCTTGCAGTCTTTGGCTTCCATGATGTTGCCGTCGTCGTCCATGGTCTTACAGAAGCGTTGATCCTTGGCAATGGAGTCGTTGGACTGAATGGTGTTGAAGTCGACGCGACCGGCCTCCCAGTCGGCGATGTACTGCATCACCATCGGATCTTTACACTGCTCAGGCATGGTGTCCTGTGGCGAGTACGGGGTGCTGTCATACGGGATGGCAGTCGCTTGCTGGTAAGGCAGCTGGGCGTGCTCCAGGTGGGCGTTGGCCAGGACAGAGCCGGAGCAGAATACGCCGATTAGCAAAGCAAGTTTTTTCATCATCTTCATCCTATTGGAATGGTACTTTTTTGTTTTGGATGGCACCGGAGTCACTCCGGTGCCAGGGGTGTTACATCACGTCAAACCAGGTGCGGTGGCACTCGGAGCACACAGGGGCTTTTTTCTGGTGCTCTGCGTGACACGCCAGGCAGCTGGCGCCCTGATTAAAGTGAATGCTGTTGTGCGGGTTGGCCTCTTCCAGCACCAACTCGCGGGTAATCTCAATGTCGTTGATGCTGCCGTGGCAATCCTGGCAGGCGCTGTCGTCGACGTATTTCTTTGCCGATCCTGAGTGGCAGGCTTTACAGCCGTCTTCATACAGGAATTGATGGTTGTCGCGTCCCTTGATGCTGCCCTTGACGGCGACCAGGTCGCCGGCGTTAGCGGTGACGGCGATTCCCAAACCCAGAGCCAGGGTTAACAGTACTGTTTTCATGCTGTTGTCCTCAGGCGTCAGCGGTGATGGTGGTGGGCACGATCAGCCCCATGGTCAGACACTCCAGGCAGGAGGTTGAGCTCAGACGGGCGTGGCCATGAACCCCGCCGGTGACTTCGCCGGCGGCGTACAGCTTCTTGATGGGACTCATGGTGCGCCCATCCAAAACCCGGCCATCCAGGTCAGTTTTCAGGCCACCCATGCAGTAGTGCACTTTGGGCCAGATGCGGGAGACCACGAAGGGGGCTTTGAGTACCCGGGCGGTGTCCATCTTGCGGCCAAAGTCGGGGTCGGTGCGCTGCTCAACATGACGGTTGTATTCGGCCACGGTCTGCTTGAGCTCGGCCAGCGGCACATTGAACTGCTGGGCCAGCTGCTCGAGACTATCGACCTTCCAGGCCATCTTGTCGCGCAGGGCTCGAACCACACGATCGTCATCGGGATGATCCTGATAGTTGAAGAACACCAGCGGGTAGGCCGGGGTGCCGTCCTGATAGCGGTTTTTCATGATGGCGGTGGAGCAGGTCAGGCGGTCGGCGCGTTCGTTCATGTAGCGCTTGCCGCTAAGGACACTGACGGACATGCCTTGGTGCCAACCGATGGACAGCAGGGCGTTGGACCAGCCAAATCCGCCTTCGTCCGGTGAGCCCCAGTGACCGGTCTGGATCATGTTCAGGTGCACCGGCAGGGCGCCGTGAGCCATGGCGGACAGCATCACCTCACCGGTGGCACCGAGATGGTTGGTGCCGTCCAGGGTGGGATCCAGAGAGGGATCCACGGCGGCGCGCAGGGCCATGTTGCGGGTAAAGCCCCCGGAGGCGCAGATGACCGCCTTGTTGGCCTTAATGCGCAGCAGTGACCCGGTTTTCTGATCCGGGAATCGATAGCCCCGGCGTACGACCACACCCTGAACTTCATCGTCGACTCGAATGAAGTCTTCGATGTAGTGCTGCAGTCGGTAGTCGACCCCTTCTTTGACACCGGCTTCGTACAGCTTGGTGGTGATGTCACCGCCGGTGCCGTGCTTGGTGCGGATGGCGCGGGCCTTGTTGTGGCCGCCTACCTGAATGTTGAAGTTGTTGCGAAACTCGACGCCGGCATCGATGCACATGTGGTACGCGTCCAGGGCGTGCTCGGCAATTTTGGTTAGCATCGGTTCGCTGGCCATGCCGCGGCCGGAGATCATCTGATCTTTGACCAATTCGGCCGGGCTGTCGTCATTGATGCCCTGAGCCAACTGAATCGGGTTTTTGGGTACCGCAAACCAGCCGCCGTTGATGGCGGAGTTGCCGCCGATGACTTGCATTTTTTCCAGTACCAGTACTTTTCCCAGGCCCTGACGCTGAGCGTTCAGGGCGCAGGACAGGCCTGCAAAGCCTGAGCCGATCACCAGAACGTCTACCTCTTCGTCCCAGTGTTGTGCCTCTCCCCGAGCGGCCAGTGCCGGCATGCTGGCGGTCAGGCTTCCTGCGGCAATGCCAGCCCCCAGTTTGAGGAATGAGCGTCTGTTCGACATGGTTTCTCCAAGTGCTACTGCGTGTTTTGATGGGCACAGAGTAGGGAAAACAGAACCGGACCACCGTGATGGCTTCACAGACAAAACTTTCTCAACCGCAGGGTATTAAATGAAAATATTTGTCGTCGGGAAATGAAAACTAAGGGTTGAGTGGCGATGAATCGGAGTCATCTCACAAAAGTGGGGGGAGCTGTGTTGTGGCACGGAGACCGGGGTCACAGCCAAAGCGTGATGGGGGTCAAAATAAAAGTTCTGCGCCGCCCTCGCCAGCGTCGGCGAGGGCGAAAAAAATGGCCAGGGGTGCCGAGTTTTAGCCTTCGACAGGCGTTAAAGCTGATCCTCGATGGGCAGCCAGGTCATCAACCAGGCGCCCATCCGTCGCCACACGCTGGCGTCGGGCTCAGTGGTGAGCACGGTGCCGTTTTGGTCGTCGTGCCAGCGCAGCTCGTCATCCTCGAGGCTCAGGCGGTAGGTGAACTTTGGAAGCTGTTGTAACAGCGATTGGGTCATCAGCTCAGCCAGTTGTGGTGAGTCGAACAGCACCCCCATTTCGGTGTTGATCTGGGCAGAACGGGGATCCAGGTTGAAGGAGCCAACAAACAGGGTGCGGTGATCAAACACCATGGTTTTGGCATGCAGACTGGCCCGTGACGAGGCCGCCCAGCTGCCAGGTTTGACCCCGGGACGACGCTTGGTTTCGTACAGCGCGATGCCGGCCTTCAGCAGTTGCCGACGATACCCTTGATAGCCGGAGTGTACCGCCACCACATCGGTGGCCGCCAGAGAGTTGGTGATGATGCTGATCGACAGCCCGCGTTCCGCCATGGCTACCAGGTTGTCGGCCCCGGCCTGACCAGGAACAAAATAGGGCGAAACCAGCAACAGCGAGTCGCTGGAGTGGCGAAACTCTTTCTCCAGCGCGTCCACCATCAGGCTGGATTCGGTTCCGTCACTGTTGGCTTTGTGGGGGGAGTCGGCAATGACCCGGGCATCAGACCAGTACAGCGGCAGCTCCCCGCGCTCCAGGTGAGCGACCAGCTCGGTTTGGTAGAGACTGTTGATGTAGGCTTGTTGCTGTTTTTTATCGGTTTCGATGCGTTGCTCAAAGGTGCGAGTGATGTCGTCCCGGTTGGCAATCGGCTGAGCGTCGAGCAGGGCATCGACCGCAATGGCGTAGTCGCTGTTCCAGTAGTCATCGAATTGGGTGCTGATGTCGATGACCGCCGGACCGATCAGCAGCACATCGAAATCGCCGAACGCGACGTCATGGCTGGCATCGAAGTACTCGTCGCCAATGTTGCGGCCGCCGGTGATGGCGACACTGTTGTCGACAATAAAGGCCTTGTTGTGCATGCGCCGGTTGGTGCGGTCAAAACTGCCAATCAACTCCAGGCCTCGCCATTGGCGCTTGGTAAATGGGTTGAATAGCCGAACCTGAATGTTGGGGTGCTGATGCAGCAATACCAGAGCTTCATCGTTGCCTGAGGTCTGCATGTCGTCCAGCAATAGCCGTATTCGGACTCCGCGTTCGGCGGCTTGCCACAGGCTCCACAGCACCGCACGGCCGGTATCATCGTCCCGATAGATGTAGGTTTGCAGGTCGATGCTGGCCTGGGCATCGGTGGCGGCGTGCAGTCGGGCGATGAAGGCTTCACGGCCATCACTGATGGGGTAGACCCCGGATTGGCCGGGATGAGCCTGTTGCAGGGTTCGAATGGCCTCCCAAGCCTGTTGGTTGGTATCCGGTGCGAGGGCGTAGGACTCGGTTTGGCTTACCTGGGGCAGGGGCGTGGCGCAGCCCGCAATAACCAGGGGTAATGCCAGCAACAGTGTTCGTGCAGCGAAGGTCATGGGTATGCTCGGGAGTGCTTGAAAATGATAATTTTAGCAATGAGTTACAAGGTTGAGCAAAAAAACTCCCCTATCGGGTCAGGCGACAGGGCGTGGCAGCCGCATTGGCCCCGCCGCCCCGCGCCCTGAGTTCTCAAACAGAGGCTATGCTCAATACAGTGGTCATCATCGCAGCCGGTGATCCGAATGCGCCATGGCCTCGTAGTGACGGAACAAAAGGAGAGGGTGCGATGTTAAGTCTGGAAGAGGGGTTACGCTGTCTGGGGCAACGCGATCTGAGTCGAGAGCAGATCGTCGAGCTGGTTCAGTGGAAAGACTCGATGACCGGTGATTCTCAGGTGATGGCAGAGTTGGCCTGGGACCGTTATCTGCACCGCCTCGATGAACAGGGGATCGCGCGGGTGTACGCGGCTCTGTGCCAGAGCCGTTGCGGATCCCGTTAGTCCTGAGTCATGACATGCCAAGCCGATCCAGCATCTGCATCAGTTGCATTCGAATCATCGGATCGGTGTTGCTGTGCCATAAACCAAACAACTGTGCGACCAGAGGCAGCAGCAACAGGGTGACGACCAGCAGCGCAAACAGGCTGGTGGCCTCCACTGGTCGTTGGTTGGCAAGGGTCAGGGACAGCGCCTGAGCTCGCTTGGGGCAGGCACTGACGCAACGCAGACACGCCTGGCACTCATCACTGTGAATTCGACGCTGTTGATGCACGGCAATGCCAGCAGGACAGGCCCGACTGCATTTGTCACAGGCCAAGCCCTTGCTGTGGTTCAGACATCGATTCGGTTGACGCTGAATCTTCATAGGGCTCAGCAAGCTGAGCAATCCCATCAGGGCACCGTAAGGGCACAGGTAGCGGCAAAACGCCTGTCGGCGCCACATTGACGCCAGAATCAGGATCGACATCGCTGCCACAGTTAGCGGCCCTGGTGCGACGAAAAACTGTGCCATCTTGACGTCGGCCATGATGTGGTACGAACTTTTCAGGTAGCCAGGCAGCGCCGCAGCCGGCAGCGCCACGACCACCAGATACACCAGTGCCGATGCCAGCAGGTATTTGATCATTCGCAGAGGCCAGTCCAGCCATAACGGGACACCGCGATGGGCGGGAAACAGCCGGTTACCGAGTCGGTGCAGATAGTCTCCTGCCAGTCCCAGTGGGCACACCCAGCCGCAGAACGCCCGTTTCAGCAGTAGCCCGGTCAGTAATACCAAAGCCAGCATCACCATGGCGGCCGGATGGTGCTGATCCAGCTGGCCGGTTTCCATGGCGCCCCTAAGCCCCAGCCCGCCGGCGACGGGCAAAAAGGCATCCACCACATCCGGACGGGGCAGGGGCGGTGTCTGGCCCTGTTCGAGAAACCACAGATGACCTCCGTACTGAATGGCGGCAATAAGCATCGACAGTGCCAATGTGTGTTGGCACAGCAGTCGTAGGCGCTCTGCATCGATCTCGGTGAGCCATTGTTGGCCCCAGCGGCTGCGATGCAGGGCGGCCGCGATCGCCACCGACAGGGCGACGGCCAGCCATAGGCTGGCCTGGTTGGCGATCAGCACCGCGAGGACCAGAGTCCCCAGTAGGGCCAAGGCACCGTAACGTTGCTGACTGGCGTAAAGCAGCGCCGCGGCATAACTCAACCCCAGCCCGATGGTCAGGGCTTCAATAATGGTCATGACTGTTGCTAAATAAGGAGTGATAGTGCCGCTGATATTAGGTAAGAACCTGATTCCACGTTGTGATCTGCCCGGGTTATTGCACGAGAGTCGAATAAACAGTGTGAAAGTGTGAATCAGGCCCCCTGACTGCGGTATGGCTGAGGCCCAAGTGGTTGCGGCCTGGTTGCTCAAGAAAACAGGCCGGGCGATGAAATTATTATGGGTTAGTCCGGTCTAACGGAGTGAGCCGGGGAGCGGCCGTGCGTCGGTCTGGGTGGGACGACACGCTAGCCTCATGGGGCGCAAGGAGGGGGTTTGTTCAGTCAGTTTTTTATTCTCGTTTTTGGCCTGGGGTTGGCGATAGTCTCGCTCTGGAAAGGCAGCCTGCTGGTGTTTATGGTGGCGGTGGTGTTGCTGTTGCTGACCGGCAACAACCTGAGGGTATGGTTGCAGGAAGCCCACAGCCGCAGCCGACCCGACGACGCCGAGCTCTGAGCCGATGGGCATCGATGTTCTGACGCGTGTTGGTGTTGTTATCTCGGGCCCATCGAGGCCGGCCATCGCCGGGTCCTCAGCACGACCTCTCCCTTCATTCTGTCGCCAGCCTGATGCACGCCCCCCCACTCTGTCCGATCGCGGCGCCTGAGCTCAACGCTGACGGACGGGGTGTCGGTCGCGCGAGCAAAGGCTTTACTCATTGTCACGCTTGAAAATTCATCAAATTGTACTCACAGTGAGAATTGACGTTGTGGTGTATTGAACCGGTTTTCGTAGACTGGTAGTCAACCCCTGTTCGGAGATGCGTACCCCTATGAAATGGAAACTGTTTGCAGTAATGATGGCCGTCGTGCTGACAGGCTGCACCGACTCGGTGCCGTCACAGGCGCTGGGAACTCTGGAAAGGGATCGGGTGATCCTGACGGCGACTGCCAATCAAATCGTGCGTCAGCGGCCAATTAAAGAGGGGGAGTTTGTCCGTCGCGGCGACATTCTGGTGGTGCTGGACGATAAACAGCAGCTGGCGGTGGTGGCCAGAGCCAAGGCCGAGCAAGCCAAAGCCGAAGCCTACCTGCTGCGACTGACCAACGGTGAGCGCCCGGAAGACATTGCGGCCGCACAAGCCACTCTGGAGAGGACGGATGCAACCCTGCTGGAGGCGGAGAAGAGCCTGGAGCGGGCATTGACCCTGGTGGAAAAGAAGCTCGCCAGCATGGCAACGTTGGACAGCGCCCGGGCCAACCGGGATGCGGCCAAGGCGGATCAGGACTCGGCCAGAGAAACCCTGGCGAAACTGACCCGTGGCAGCCGGGTCGAGGACATTACTCAGGCTCAGGCGGCGCTGCAGGCCAGTGAAGCGGAGGTGGCGTTGCAGGAGCAGATTCTCAGCGATTTGACCGTTGTCGCAACCCGGGACGGCATTCTGGACAGCCTGCCTTACAACATCGGTGAGCGGGTGCCCACCAATGGCATCGTTGCCGCCATTCAGGCTGACATGACCCCCTTTGCCCGCGTGTATGTGCCCGAGCCTTATCGGGTTCAGCTCAGTGCCGGTACCCGGTTGACGGTGCATGTGGACGGCGATGACCAGAGCTATCAAGGCCAGATTCGTTGGATTGCCACCGAGCCAGCCTTTACCCCTTATTACGCGTTGAATGAGCAGGATCGGGCCCGGCTGGTGTACCTGGCCGAGGTGAGTCTGCCCGAGTCAGCCCGCCATCTGCCGTCTGGCGTTCCCGCTCAGGTGGAGATGCCCCATGAGTGATTACGCCATTAGGGCCGACGGCTTGGTGCGTAAATTTGGCGACTTCAAAGCCGTCGATGGTTTGAACCTGAATGTGCCTACCGGCAGCATTTATGGGTTTCTTGGCCCCAATGGGTGCGGCAAGTCGACCACCATTCGCATGTTGACCGGCCTGTTGAGCCCCAGTGAAGGCAGTGTCGAGGTGTTGGGACTGTCCATTCCCAAACAGGCGGAGGCGTTGCGGCTGCGCATCGGCTACATGACCCAGAAATTTTCCCTGTACGAGGATCTGACCGCCAGGGAGAACCTGCAGTTTATCGGTCAGATCTATGGCATGCCCGATCGGCAGTTGCGTCGACGAATCGATGAGCAACTGACCACCTATGGCCTGACCCGGCTGGCAGCGCAGCGGGCCGGCGGCATGAGTGGAGGCCAGAAGCAGCGGCTGGGGCTGGCGGCAGCCACGATGCATAAGCCGGATCTGCTGTTTCTGGATGAGCCGACCTCGGCGGTGGATCCGGAGAATCGCCGTGAATTCTGGGAGCAGTTGTTTGATCTGTCCGATGCCGGCACCACCATTCTGGTGACCACTCACTACATGGATGAGGCGGAGCGCTGTCACGCCCTGGCGATCATGGAGGCTGGCATCGTTCGCGCCGACGGCGCCCCGGAAACCCTGATGAACGACATGGGGGTGTCGGTGGTGGAGGTGGAAGCGGCAGGCTTACGACAATTAAAAGAGCAGCTGTTGCCGTTGCCCCAGGTACGATCCGCCGCCCAGTTGGGCATTCGATTGCGGGTGCTGGTGGATAAGGCCATTGAAGACCCCATCGAGTGGTTGCGGCAGCAGCAGCCGGCCCTGCGTCAGGGGGGGCTGACTCTGGCCCGTCCCAGCCTGGAGGATGTGTTTGTTACCTGCACCGGGGAGGGGCGGCAGTGAACAGCGTTTTTAGAATTAAAGCCATTGTTTTTAAAGAACTGCGCCAATTGTCCCGGGACAGAATCACCTTTGGTATGGTGGTGATGATTCCCTTGATTCAGCTGCTGCTGTTTGGTTTTGCCATCAACACTGACGTGCGTAACATTCCGGTGGCGGTGGTGGATCAAAGCCAGTCGGCGCTGGGGCGGGTGGTGACCGAGTCAGTGAAAGCGACTCAGGTGGTGGAGGTGAAACAGCGGTTGGCGACGGTGGCCGAAGCGGAGGACGCCATCGGTGCCGGGCGTATTCGGGCGGCGCTGGTGTTGCCAGCGGATCTGAATCAACGGGCTGCCCAGGGGCGCCAGTTAGGGCAGTGGCTGGTGGACGGCAGCGACACCATGGTCAGCTCGGCGATCTTGCAGTTCCAGTCTATGCCCATTGCCGAGATGGCCAATTTCTCCGGAGTGCAGGAGAAAACCTTTGAGGTGGCACTGTTTTACAACCCCTCGAGGCGGTCAGCCGTCAATATTGTGCCGGGGTTGTTGGGGGTCATATTGACCATGACCATGATCCTGTTTACCTCGGCGGCCATCGTTCGCGAACGGGAACGGGGCAATCTTGAGCTGTTGATCACTACGCCGGTGCACTCCCTGGAGCTGATGGTGGCTAAGATCATCCCTTATATCTTCATTGGTTTGTTGCAGGTCGCCATCATTCTCGGCCTGGGCGTGCTGGTATTTGGGGTGCCAATCAATGGTGAAGTGAGCCAGATTTTGTGGGGCACCCTGCTGTTTATTGCTGCCAGCCTGACCCTGGGGCTGGTGATCTCCACCATTGCAACCACTCAGTTGCAGGCGATGCAGATGACGGTGTTTGTGCTGCTGCCTTCCATTCTGCTGTCCGGGTTTATGTTCCCTTACGAAGCGATGCCCAATGCGGCCCAGTGGATTGCCGAAGTGCTGCCGGCGACCCACTTCATGCGCATCATTCGCGGTGTGGTGCTGCGGGGATCGGATCTCGGTGCCATGTGGCAGGACACCCTGTGGCTGGCGGGCTTTACCGTTCTCGGCCTGGTACTGGCGTCCACCCGGTTTAAGAAGAGCCTGGATTGATCGCGGTCAGTGGTAACCGCCGGGCCCCGCACGTCGGGGCCCAGGAGGGGATCACGGATCGCTGCGGCCGTCGGTGATGCAGCGACTCCAGGGCAAGGCCACCTCTTCCAGACTGTCCGGCTTGGGGAGTTTGTCATTGGCGATGCCCAGAGGGGTAGCCAACAGTTGGCAGGCGAGCATCCAGTGCTGGACCCTGGCCTTGTCGAGGCTGGTGTCGTATACGTCAATCAGCAGTGGTGCCAGGGTGGCCGGTGCGTCGGTGAACATGCAGATCAGCCACTTCATCTCTTTGACCTTCATCCCTTCCAGGTAACCTTGTGCCTGCACGGCCCTGAGTTCCGAGTCAAACAACTCCTCAATGTCGGCCGGCGCTTCCTGAAAGTAGTTAAACAACATTTCGTTGTCACGGACGGCATCGACCATCAGCCGCATTGGTCGGGGGTCGCACAGTTGGGTGGCCAGAAATCGAGTAATCAGCGAAAAATAGCGTTCATTGGCCGGTAGGTTGGGATCCAGTTCGGATAGGATGGTCTTAATCTGCATCAGTACGTCTTGCAGCACCAGGTCACAAATCTGCTCCCAGATCTGCTGCTTGCTGCCAAAGTGATGGCGGATTAGACCATGAGATACCCCGGCACTGTCGGCTATCTCACGGACCGACACCCGATCAAACCCTTTTTCGACAAAGAGATCACCTGCAACACACAGAATCTGCTTACGGGTTTGCTGCGCCGAGTTGGCACTCTGTCTACCGGATCGTTTAGCTGTCATTGCTTCTCACTTATTAGCCTCATCTAACTTGGCGAATTAGCCATACTTTACTTGCTATACATTCGTATAGTAAGTGTTGCTATCCGCTTGTGCAGTATATAGGCTATACGCGTGGATAGTAAATTAGTCTTTATGGTGTTGCGTGGTTTCAATGTTTAAAACTGCAGTTAATCCTCTCGGGAAACGGCATCGGCGCCTGGCGCTGTTGACCGTTATTGTAATGGCCTGGGCCGGTTATGCCTACTCTCAGGCTCAGAGTCAGTCGAATGATGAGCCGTCGCCACCGGCGCTGGTGCAGCCGGTAAAGGCGATGGTGATTGGCAAACAGGTGCAATCCTTGCCGTTTGCCGCCGAAATCGAGGCCAGCCGGCATGCACAGATGGGATTTCGAATTCCCGGTGAGCTGCGCGGGGTGTATGTGCGCATGGGCGAGCGGGTGTTTGAGGGCCAATTGCTGGCGGAGTTGGATCCCACCGATTATCGGTTGGCGGTTCAGTCGCGACAGGCGGAGTTTGAGCTGGCCACCATTCGTGCCGAGCGGGATCAGCGATTGTTTGCACAAAAACTGATCAGCGAGGACCAGTTCGACCGCAGCCAGACCGATCGGGTGGTGGCCAAGGCCCGCCTGGTCCAAGCTCAGAGCGATCTCGATGACACTCGAATTCGGGCGCCATTCAGTGGCTACGTATCGATGACCTTCGCGCGCGCCAACGAAGTGATGGCCGCCAATCAGGTGGTGATGAGTGTCGAGAACAACGATCAGGTTGACGTCAGCTTTAACCTGCCGCTGCAGTACGGTCAGGATCTGCGTCAGGGTGGCGAAGTCAATGCCAGTGTGGTGTTCAGTGGCCACCCGGGGCGGTACGCCAATGCCCGCATCAAGGAGTTTGCCTCTCAGCCGGATCCCGATACCAATAGCTACCGCATCACCTTGATTATGCCGCGTCCCAAAGTGGTTAATGCCCTCACCGGGATGACCGCGTGGGTGGAGCTGAATCGTTTCAATAACGCCATGACACCGGTCACTCTGCCCCAAGGGGCGTTCATCAGCCAACTTGGTCAGCAGGCCAAGGTTTGGCGCATCGATCCGCAGCACAGCACCTTGGAGGCGATCCAGGTAGAGCTCAACCACGACGGTACTCTCAAGTCCGGGCTGCAATCCGGTGACCGCATTGTCACCGCCGGCGCCAACCGGTTGCATTCGGGGCAGACGGTACGGGTGTGGGAAAGAGAGCGGGGAATTTAACATGACAACAGCATTCAAGTGGGCCCTGGTGGCGTCGTCTATCGTGGCACTGACCGCCTGTGGATCGGATCAGCAGCACCAGTCTCAGGCGCCGCAACTGGTTCAGACCATTACTCTGGATACCCCTCAACACCTGTTGGAACGTCGTTTCAATGGCCAGGTCGCAGTGGCGGAGCTGACCAGAATGGCGTTTCGAATCGAAGGCAAAATGGTCAGTCTGGCGGTATTGCCCGGCCAGGAGGTGCAGCAGGGGCAGATTCTGGCTCGGCTGGATGACACCATTCAGCGCCAACAACTGCAGGATGCCACTGCTCAGCAGCAGTTGCTGCAAAAGCAGTGGGAGCGAGCCTCTAAACTGTTGGACAAGGGGCTGATGGCTCAGTCTGACTTTGATGAGATCGACGCCAACTTGCGTCTGGCCAGGGTCAGCCTGGATTCGGCGAAGGCACAACTGAGCTACACCGAGTTGCGGGCGCCGTTTAATGGCATTGTTGACACCCTGGAACAGCAGGCCCACGAAACCACCGCTCCGGGAGAAACCGTGCTGACCCTGTATCGCCGTGATCGTATCGACGTTGAGATACAGGTTCCCGATACCTTGTTAAGCCATGCGGTCAGCATCGCTCCGACCATGACCTATCAGCCTCAAGTCACCTTGAAAGGCCAGACGGAGTCCATTGCCATGCGCTATCTGGAGCACTCGTTACGGTTGGATCCGCAGACCGGAGCCTATGTGGCCAAATTGGCCCTGGATGACCCGCAGTGGCAGATGTTGCCTGGTGAAGCCGCTGAAGTGAGCATCGACCTGAAGGCGGCCGGACTGCCGGTGACCAGTGGCTATCGTTTGCCACTGACGGCGTTGCAGGCCACGGATTCAGCCAATCGATTTCAGATTTGGCGGGTCCGGGGAGAGGCCGCCGAGCCGACGACCGTTGAAGTGGCCCAGATGTCTCAGGAGGGCGCGCTGGTGATGGGCGCCCTGTCCGGAGGCGACCGCATTATTACCTCCGGCTTGGCGAAACTGCGCCCCAATAAAGCTGTTACCGTCGTCAACAAGGACTGATCCGATACATGAATATCGCCCAATACACCATTAAAAACCGAGTCATCAGCTGGCTATTCTTGTTGATACTGGCCATTGGCGGCGCCAACTCTTTTCTGAACCTGGGTCGTCTGGAAGACCCTGCATTTACCATTAAAGATGCCATGGTGGTCACCACCTATCCGGGCGCCAGCGCCGAAGAGGTGGAGGAGGAACTGACCTACCCCATTGAAAAGGCGATTCGTCGTTTGCCTTATGTGGATAAGATTGTCTCTACGTCGGCGCCGGGCCTGTCACAGATCACCGTGTCCATGAAGATGGAATACGATGAGAGCGAACTGCCGCAAATTTGGGATGAGGTGCGTCGTAAGGTCAATGATCTGGCGCCGTCGTTGCCTTCGGGGGCCCGCACTCCGGCGGTGATCGATGATTTTGGTGACGTGTACGGTGTGCTGTATATGGTGACCGGTCCCAGCTATGAATTCGATGACCTGAAGCAGTACGTCGATACCCTGCGCCGGGAGTTGGAGCTGGTGGAGGGCGTCGGCAAGGTCAGCATTGATGGCGAGCAGCAGGAGCAGGTGTTCATCGAGATGTCCTTGACCCGGCTGGCGGCGCTGAACCTGGACATGAGTCAGGTGGTGAATCTGCTGACCCAGGAAAACGCCGTTTTGGATGCCGGCCAGATGACCATCAATGGCGAATCGCTGTTCCTGCGGCCAAGCTCGGTGGGCAGCAGCATCGATCCCATCATTCATGGCCGTGACTCTGGTCAATTGGTGCGCCTGAGTGACGTATCGACCCTGCACCGGGGCTTCCAGGAGATCCCCACCCACCTGATGCGCTACAACGGTCAGCAGGCCCTGAGTCTGGGCATTGCCTTTTCCGACGGCGTCAATGTGGTGGAGGTGGGCCAGGCGGTGGACCAGCGAATGGCGGAACTGATGCAGGACCGGCCGGTTGGCATCGAGTTGCATCCGCTTTATCACCAATCTCAGGAGGTGGAGAATTCGGTCAACGGATTCCTGCTAAGCCTGGCGGAAGCGGTGGCCATCGTCATCGTGATTCTGCTGTTTACCATGGGGCTTCGCAGTGGCCTGATCATCGGATCGGTGTTGCTGCTGACCATGCTCGGTACCTTTATCCTGATGGAAAACGCCGACATTGAGTTGCAGCGAATCTCTCTGGGCGCCTTGATCATCGCCCTGGGGATGCTGGTGGATAACGCCATCGTGGTGGTGGAAGGGATACTGGTTGGCATGCAGCGGGGCAAGAGCAAGCTCGAGGCGTGTAAGGACATCGTGTCTCAGACTCAGTGGCCACTGCTGGGTGCCACTATTATTGCCATTGTGGCCTTCGCCCCCATCGGGCTGTCACCGGATGCCACCGGTGAATTCATGAATTCTCTGTTTTACGTCCTGCTGTTCTCCCTGTTTCTGAGCTGGGTAACCGCCTTGACTTTGACACCGTTCCTGGCGGACATCTTGTTATCTGCGCCGTCGACTCAGGAGGACAGTAAGGACCCCTATCAAGGTCGGGTATTCCTGATCTTTGGCGGCCTGTTACGCTGGTCGCTGAAATTCCGCAAGACCACCATGGTGGCGATGGTGCTGCTGCTGGCAGGTTCCGTGGCGGGTTTTGGCTTGGTCAAACAAGCGTTCTTCCCGCCGTCAAACACGCCGATGTTCTACCTGGACATGTGGTTGCCCGAAGGGACCGACATTCGTGAAACCGAGGCGATGGTCAAGCAGGTTGAACAGTACATTTTGCTGCGACCGGAAGCGGAGTTTGTGGCGTCCACCATCGGCCAGGGCTTGCCTCGATTCACCCTGACCTATGCGCCGGAGCAGTCTTATGCCTCCTATGCGCAGTTGGCGATTCGCAGCGACAATCAGGACAACATGATGGCACTGGCTCGGGTACTGGATGAGCAACTGCCCAAGGAGTTTGTCGAGCCGCAATTTCAGATGAAACTGATGGAGTTCGGGCCGTCACCGAAATCGAAGATTGAGGCCCGTCTCTCCGGTGCCGATCCCGACGTGCTGCGACAGCTGGCGGCCCAGGTTGAGGACATTCTCAATCAGGATGGCGGCGCCCGCGGGGTTCGCCATAACTGGCGCGAACGTACCAAGGAGCTGGTGCCCGTGCTGGACGACTCTCAGGCCCGTCGTTTAGGGATCAGCAATGAAGCCGTGGCCCAGACACTGAAGATGGCCTTTGGTGGCAGCACCGTGGGCATGTTCCGGGACGGTACCCGTATGCTGCCCATCGTCAGCCGGCTGGAGCAGCAGTACCGCGATGATTATGCCACCCTGGATAATTTGAAGGTCTGGAGCCCGACCCTGCAGCATTATGTGCCGATTCAACAGGTGGTGCGCAGCATCGATCTGGTGTGGACCGACTCGCTGATTCAGCGCAAAGACCGCAAGCGCACCATCACGGTGATGGCCGATCACAATGTGCTGGGCGACGAGACCGCCGATGTGCTGTTTAAACGGATTCGTCCTCAGGTGGAAGCTCTGGTGCTGCCTGCCGGGTATGAGCTGGAGTGGGGCGGTGAATACGAGTCGACCCTGGATGCGCAGTCGTCGCTGTTCGGCTCTCTGCCGATGGGCTACCTGTTTATGTTCATCATTACCGTGGTGTTGTTTAACTCCTTCCGCAAACCGGCAGTGATCTGGTTGACGGTACCCTTGTCACTGATCGGGGTCACCATCGGTCTGCTGGTCACCAATCAGCCTTTCACCTTTACGGCGTTGCTGGGGCTGCTCAGCCTCAGCGGCATGGTGTTGAAAAACGGCATCGTGTTGCTGGACCAGATCAATCTGGAGCTTGAAAGTGGCAAGGAGCCCTATCAGGCCATCGTCGACAGTGCCATCAGCCGGGTACGACCGGTGAGCAATGCCGCCTTGACCACCATTTTGGGAATGATCCCGCTGGTGTTTGATGCCTTCTTTGCCTCGCTGGCGGTGACCATCATGTTTGGCCTGGGCTTTGCGACGGTACTGACTCTGGTGGTGGTGCCGGTGTTGTACGCCATCTTCTTTAAAATTAAGACCCCTTAACCGTTTCTGCCTTCCCTTAGGTGCTTTGCCGGTTCGCTGCCAGAACCGGCTTTTTTTTCGAATAGGCAGGGCCGCAACGGCTGGAGTTCATCAGTACCCCTGGGTACGCTTGCCGACCTCGTAATCCGGGGTCGGCTTTTTTATGCCACCATTCTGGCGGTGCCGAGTTGGCCTGGATCCTTGTTGATATTCGAGGTCGGTGCATTGGCGCCGAATCGGGCCGGTCGAAGCGACGTTGTCACGGCCGAGCAGGATCAAAAAGGGCGACCGACGTGCGCCGTTCGCCCTGAGGGAGAGGAACCGGGGCGCTTCAAAGCACCACAGGAGTCCCCCATTTGGGGTCGTTGACGATGGTGGGACGGTAGTGCCATACCGACTCTACCTGATCACCGGTCAGTACCTCATTGGCGCTGCCCTGGTAGCGAATGCCGCCGTTGTCCAGTACCACCAGGTGGTCGGCATAGCGCCCCGCCTGGTTGAGATCATGCAGTACCGCGATGACTCCAAATCCCTGCTCTTTTGCCAGTGCCTTGGCTAACGCCAATACCCGGTGTTGCTGTGACAGATCCAGCGCCGAGGTGGGTTCGTCCAGCAGCAGCAGTGGCGGTTCACTGGCTTGGGCCAGCTGGGTCAGTACCCGAGCCAGTTGCACCCGCTGTTTTTCACCGCCGGACAGGGTCGGGTAGCGACGCTCTGCCAGATGGCAAACGTCCACCTGTTCCAGGGCGTGATTGACGATCATTCGGGACTCACTGGCACCGGCACTCAGTGGAAACAACCCCATCTCGACCACCTCTCTGACCCGGAACGGGAAGCTGAGGCTGTTGTGCTGAGGCAACACCCCCAGGTGACGGGCCAGTTCGATTCGAGGCCACTGCTCCATGGGGCGGCCCAGAAATTGGATCTGACCGGCCTGATGACCGATTTCGCCACAGACGGCTTTGAGCAGGGTGCTTTTACCGGCCCCGTTGGGGCCGAGCAGGGCGGTGAATTGCCCAGGTTGGGTTGCAAGGGTAATGCCTTGCAGCAGTGGCTTGCCGCCCACGGCCACATCCAGCCCCTGAATATGCAGAAAATCCATGTTTACCCCAACCGGTTGCGTTGATTAAGCAGCAGCGCCAGGAAAAACGGCGCGCCGAGAATGGCGGTGACCAGGCCCACAGGCATCTCTGCCGGTGCCATCCAGGTGCGGGCGCCAAGATCCGCCAGCAACAAAATGGCGGCGCCCAGACCGGCGGACAGTGGCAGCAGGGTGCGATGATCCGGTCCGATGATCATGCGAATCAGGTGGGGAACCACCAATCCAATAAAGCCAATCATGCCGGCGGCGGCCACACTGACGCCTACGCCTAACGCGGTGAGCATGATCAGTTTGATTTTCAGTTTCTCCACCTCCACACCCAGGTGACGGGCTTCCGCCTCACCCAATAGCAGGGCATTGAGGGATTGTGCGTGCTTTTGAAATTGCCAGGCCAGGATGACAAAGGCCACCAGACACAGTCCAATGCTGTGCCACTGGGCCGAAGCCAGAGACCCCATCTGCCACAGGGTCAGATCCCGTAGGGCCGTTTCGTCGGCGACGAAGGTCAGAAAGCCGATGCCGGAACCGGTCAGGGCGCCAATGGCCACCCCGGACAGCAGCAGCAGGGTCACCGAGGTGCCGTTGCGACTGTGGGCCAGACGATACACCGCCAGGGTGGTGGCCAGCCCGCCCAGGAACGCGGCCACCGGCACCAGGTAGTCGCCGGCAAACGGAAACATGACGATGGAGATGGCGGCGCCCAGTGCCGCCCCCGAGGCCACGCCGATGATGCCGGGATCCGCCAGCGGGTTTCGAAACAGTCCCTGCATCACCGCGCCACATTGCGCCAATAAAGCGCCAATGACGATGGCCAGCAGGGTGCGTGGCAGGCGCACGTTACTGATGACCAGTTGTTCATGAGGTTTGAGTGAGGTGACCTCGGTGTTGGCTATGGTGGCCCACAGCGCCCTCAGGCTGTCCAGAGGGTCAATGGCCAGGGGCCCGGTGGTAATTGACAACAGGCTGGCCACCATCAATGACGCGATGAGTGGCAGCCACAACAGTCGGGCTTGGTCCATCAGTGGATCTCCACCATTTGCTGAGCCAGGTGCTCTGCGGCATCAAGGGCGCTGGGACCCAGGCCACCCAGCAGGGCCTTGGCGGGCAGGTTGACGATGTGACCATTTTTGCCTGCTGGAGTGTGCGCCAGCAGCGGCAGCGACTCGATCAGCTCCTTAGCGGCATCGTCATCGTCCATGCTGGGTTTGGTGACCAGAATCATCTCCGGCTCCAGGGCCAACAGGGTTTCCTCGTTGGCAGATTTGTAGCCGTCAAAGCCAGCCACGTTGGTGCCCCCGGCCAGGTTGATCAGCATGTCGGCCGGGGTGTGGTTGCCACCCAGTCGAGCACCGCGATCGCCCCGGAGCAACACAAACACCACTCGGGGGGAGCGACCCAATTGGTTTTTGGCTGCGTCAATGCGGGTAACCTGTTGCTTGATTTTGGCCTTCAGCGTGGGCGCCGTGGCTTGGGAGTTCAGCAACCCGGCCAAAGTATCGATGTTGGTCAGCAGTTGGTCCGGGGTTTCAGCCGCCGGCAGGCTGGCGACTTCCACATCCGCCTGGCGGATGATATTCAGGGTGGCGTCCGGTCCCATCTCGTCGCTGCCCACCAGCAGATCCGGGTTCATGGACAAAATGCCTTCCGCAGACAGGGTTCGGTGATAGCCGAGCATGGGAATCTCCATCCCTTCCGGGACCTTGCTGGTGACGTCAACGGCCACCAATTTGTCGGCGCCCTGCAGTGCCACCACCAGCTCGGTGACTGCGGCGCCGGCACTGACGACGCGTTCGGCGGCCAGGGCAGACAGGCTCAGGCTGGCGCCGAATATTAGGGAAACCGCAGTAAGGGGAAAGTGACGATTCATGGTTATTCCTCCATCAGAATCTGGGTCTGGTCAATCTGCCGGGCCTGCATTAACGCCAGCAGTTGCATCAAGGGTTGGATGGGTGCGTGTTTGTCAGCGGCCACCACCACGGTGTAGTCCGGGTGTTGGCTGTGGGCGGCCAGAAACGCAGATTTAAACTCCTCCCAGTCTCGGTAAGGGGTTTGGTTGAGTGCGTAATGAGGATCGGCGGCCAGAACATTGACAGCCAGGGTATTGTCTTCGCTGACCGGGCCCAGGGCCGACTCCGCCTGTTCGGGGACGTCCACTGGCAATGCCAGCAGGCGGGTATTGGCGGTTAACAGCAAAAACACCAGCACGATAAAAATGATGTCGATCAGCGGGGTTAAGTCGACGCTTGCGCCAGCGCTGTCGGCGGCAGACTCAGGAACCCGAATCATGCCGCAATCTCCTGTTGCGAACGCGGTGCGATGCCGGATAGCCACAGGTTGATGCGGTTGAGCACGTGCTCGGTTTTCCCCAACTGGCGTTCGGCCCACAGGGTCAGCAGGTGAGCCCCGCCGACAGCTGGCAGGGCGATGATCAACCCGGCGGCGGTGGTGTACATGGCCAGCCCCAGGCCATCCGCCAGTTGAGCCGGTGTCACCGGACCGTTGCTGGCACCGATCTCCTGAAACATCTGGATCAGGCCCAGTACGGTGCCCAACAATCCCATCATCGGGCTGATGATGCCGATCACCATCAGGACTTTGAGGCCAGCCATCAGTTGCCGTTTCTGTTTCAGCAGCCACAGGCCGGCGATCTCTTCACGTAACGCCTTATCCTGACTGGCGTGGCCCAGTAGCATCTGAGTGCCTCGGGACAACAGGCTGCGGCGGCCGCTGAGTTGTTGTTCCAGTGCCGGGCAGTCCAGTGGATTCTGGCAGTCGAGTCGTTTAAGCCAGCGGTCCCGCCAGGGGGCGTTAATGGCCACATTGGCCAGTCGTTCAATCAGGATGATCAGTGTCAGGGTCAGGCAGCACAGCAGAGGCCAGGCCATGACGCCCAGGTGGTTGAGGTAGGTTTCGAACGGCGCCATGGGGGCGAACTCCTAAGGGATTATTGTTAATTCAAGGCAAAGCGTACTGGGATCTGGATTCGAGAAGCCTTTGCGGTCGAGCCATGAGACAGCGGGGCGAACTGCCAGTTTTGAACGGCTGCCAGTGCCGCCCGATCGAGGCTGTTATGACCACTGCTCTGGATGATCTCCAGCTTGACCTGCTCCCCCAGACTGTCGAGCCACACCTCCACCAGGGTGACCCCCTGCTGGCCGCGCTTGCGGGCGGATTTTGGGTAGTGTGGCGGCTTCGGTGGCGTTAAAAATGAGGGTTGATTCACCAGTTCCGGCAGATCCATCACCCCTTGCTTAGCGGCAACCTGAGGGGCTGTCGCCTCGGATTGAGGCTTGGGCTCCGGTTGTGGCTTGGGCTCTGGCTTCAGTTCCGGTTTGGGCTCCGGCTTAGGCTTGGGCTTGGGCTCAGGTTTGGGCTTGGGCTCAGGTTTGGGCTCCGGTTTGGGTTTGGGCTCAGGTTTGGGCTTGGGCTCAGGTTTGGGCTCCGGTTTGGGCTTGGGCTCAGGTTTGGTTTTCGGCTCAGGTTTTGACTCCGGTTGGGCGTCGGCGGTATTTACCGCTTTTGCCAATGACAGGCTGATCTGCGTGGTGACCTGACCCGACTGCATCACCAAGGGGGCTTCCACAGGCATAGCAGCAATAACCGAGCCTTGAATCAGCACAGCGGTAACGGCAGACAGTAGATAACGATTGGGAGTCACAACCTGGGATCCTTATACAAACGATGCACAGATAATAGAATGGATGACATTGCTAGTGCAAATAAAAATGATTCGCATTTGATCTAAATCTCAATCTCCGGTAGAGTCCGTGGTCATTGAGTTACCAAAACCAAGAAATAGCATTGGCGTCAGTCACTTACTCTCGCGAGCGGTAGGAGTTTGACCCTGGTGGTAATTGGTTGAATTCGTTGGAGTTGAGATGCCTTTCACCCCTACCATGGATGACTTGATGACCGGCAAGGATACGCCGGAGCCGTTGAAATTCGCGTTTGAGCAAAAACGCGGTGCCCATGCCGGTGGGCCGGGTATGCCACCCTTGGCGCCAGAGCAGGCCCAGCAGCGTTTGTCGTCATTGTTGAGTGCCGGTGCCACCCCGGATAAACGCCGGGCCCTGTATGTGCACGTTCCGTTTTGCCGGGTGCGTTGTACCTTCTGCAGTTTTTTTCAGTACGCCTCCAGTCGCAAACTGGTGGATCAGTATTTCGGTTTTTTGCTGCAGGAGATTGAACGTAAAGGCCGGACTCAGTATGCCCAGAGTGCGCCTTTTCATGCGGTCTATATCGGCGGTGGCACACCGACCGATCTGTCGGCATCGCAATTGAAACAGCTTGGGCAGGCACTGCGGGCGAACTTTCCTCTGACCAGTGACTGTGAGCTGACGTTGGAGGGGCGCATCAACAAGTTTGATGATGCCAAGTTTAACGGGGCGTTGGAGGGGGGCTTTAACCGTTTCTCCTTTGGGGTGCAGAGTTTCAATACTCAGGTACGTAAGGCGGCCAAGCGCCTGGACGACCGAGAATCCGTGATGGCTCGCCTGACCGAGTTGAGCCAGTCCGGGCTGGCCCCTATCGTCATCGATCTGTTGTTTGGATTGCCGCATCAAAGCGACCGCATCTGGCGACAGGATCTGGACGACATGCTGGCCACCAACGTCAGCGGTGTCGACCTGTATCAGTTGATTGACCTGAAAGGGACGCCGATGCTGGAGCAGTGCGAAAAAGGCACGGCGCCGCCACCCGCAGACACGGCCACCAAGTCGCAGATGTACCGATACGGCAATGAGTTCATGGAAAGGCATCATTTTCAGCGGCTCAGTTGCTGCCACTGGTCTCAGGACAACCGTGAGCGCAGTTTGTACAACTCCATGGTCAAGGCCGGTGCTGAAATTCTGCCTCTGGGGGCAGGGGCCGGCGGCAACCTGGGGGGCTTTGCCCTGATGCAGCCCAGGGATCTGGAGCGCTACCAATCGAGTATTGAACAGCAGCAATGGCCGATCATGGTGTTGTTGCCGAAATCTGAAACTCATCTCAAGAGCCAGCTGGTTGGCGCCTGCGACAAGGGCGTTATTTCGCAGCGGTTGCTTGGACACGATCTTTATGAGCATGCCCGGCCACTGTTTGCCCAGTGGCAGCAGCGTGGGCTGGCCAGGGTGTCAGACACTGCGGTGGCCTTTACATTGGCGGGCCGTTTTTGGCAGGTCAACCTGTGCAATGGCCTGCTCAGTTACCTTGATACCAACCCCCTTTCTATGGAGAAAAGTGCATGAGTGATATAGCTCAGTCTGTTGCCGATATCATTAATGAGAATCCCAGCACCATGCCGGGTCAGATTGCCACCCAACTGGGCGTGTCTGAATTTGAGGTCGTGGCCTCCCTGCCGGATGACATGGGCACGGTGTTGCCGCGTGAGCAGCTGGATGCGCTGATGGCGGACCTGCCGGAGTGGGGACCGATGACCACCATTGTCAGCCTTGCCGGCAGCATTTTCGAATTTAAAGGCAGTTTTCCAAAAGGCAAGCCTGGCCACGGTTACTACAACCTGGTGACCAAAGGGGAGGGGCTTCACGGTCATTTGAAGCTGGACGCGGTGGCCCAGGTGGCGCTGGTGAGCAAACCCTTTATGGGCAGTGACAGTCACAGCATTCAGATGTTCGATGCTTCTGGAGCCATTATCTTCAAGATCTACTTGGGCAGAGACAAAAAACGGTTGTTGCTGGCGGATCAGGTACAACGATTTACCGCATTGAAGCAGCAGATTGTTTCTGCTGCCTGAGCACTGGGGCAGCGGCGGTTGTCGCTGCCTTATGAGTGACCAAAGGCCGTATAACTATAGGAAATGACCTGTTATGGATAATCAGAAACAACAGCGGTTGCAGGAACGTCTGCTGCCGGAGATGGAAGAGTTTAAAGCGGCCTGCCAGACCCTGATGCTGGCAACTCTGGGGGCGGATGGACAGCCCAATGTCAGCTATGCGCCTTTTGCTCAAGGCGAACAGGGCTTTTTTATCATGGTCAGTGACATCGCTCGCCATGGCATGAACCTTAAGGTGAACAAGCAACTGTCGGTAATGATGGTGCAGGACGAGGCCAGTGCTAAGTCCATTTATGGTCGTAAACGCCTGACCTTTGACGTGACTGCCGAACTGATTGAGCGCGACACCCCGGTGTTTCGCCAAGGGGCAGCGGCGTTGGCGCAACGTTTCGGTGAGATTGCCGACAATCTGGCTCAACTGGCGGATTTTAACCTCTACTGTCTTAAGCCCAGTAAGGGCCTGTTTGTGAAGGGATTTGGTCAGGCTTTTGCCATTGGTGGCAAGGATCTGAACAGCGTCAGTTGGATGACCGGCGATGGCAAAGGCCATGGGCATGCCCGCAGTGCCTGACGACACCGACAGACACAGCCCGTTACTGAACGACTAGGATATCGGCCCCAACAGGGGCCGGTTTTTGTTTATGATGGTTCAATCGCATCTGTATTGAATGCCTTTGAATAGATTGGAATTGCATGAAGAAAAGTCGCGTGACCGCGGTGTTGCCCTGGCTGGGTACGCTGTTAAAACCCTATCGCCGCCGGGTGGCGGCGGCCTGCGTTGCCCTGGCTCTGGGGTCCCTGAGTTGGCTGGCCTTGGGGCAAGGAGTCAAATTGCTGGTGGACGAAGGTTTCCTCAGCGACAACGGTGAACGTCTCAACCAGATCATGTTAGTGGTGTTGGGCATCAACCTGGTGGGCGGGGCGGCGGCGTTTTTCCGTTTTTACCTGATGTCGTGGCTGGGGGAGCGGGTCAGTGCCGACATTCGCTCCAAGGTTTACCAGCATCTGCTGACCTTGTCGCCGGACTTCTACGAATCGACCCGTACCGGAGAGGTGATCTCCCGGTTTACCAGCGATACCACCGTGATTCAGACCGTGGTGGGAATGAGCCTGTCGATGGCGCTGCGCTCGTCGGTGACTCTGGTGGGGGGGCTGCTGATGATGCTGGTGACCAGCCCGTTGATGACGCTGTACGTGACCATTGCCGTACCGGTGGTGCTGGTGCCCATCAAAGTGCTTGGGGCCAAGGTTCGCACCTTTGCCCGGGACAGTCAGGATCGGGTGGCGGACATCGGTGCCTACGTCGATGAAACCCTGCACGAGATTCATACCGTTCAGGCTTATACCCATGAGCAGGTGGATCGCACTCACTTCCAGAGCCGGGTTGAGGCGGTGATCGATGCCGCCGCCTCGCGGATTTACTACCGCGGACTGCTGATTGCATTGGTGATGAGCCTGAGCATCGGCGCCATCACCGTGGTGGCCTGGCTGGGCGCACTTCAGGTGCTCAGCGGTGGCCTTAGCGCCGGCGAACTGACCGCGTTTCTGTTTTATGCGGTGATGGTTGCCGGAGCGGTGGCCACCATCAGTGAGGTGATCGGTGAGGTTCAGCGGGCGGCGGGGGCGACCGAGCGGTTGATGGAGTTGCTCAATACCCAGCCCTCGATTGTGGCTCCGGCGTCGCCGCGGTCGCTGCCTTCGCCGGTTCGGGGGCATCTGGCTTTGCAGGGATTGGGGTTTGCCTACCCCAGTGCCCCAAACCTACGGGTGTTGTCGGATCTGGCGTTGACCATTGAGCCCGGTGAGCGGGTGGCGTTGGTGGGCCCAAGTGGTGCGGGTAAGTCGACGCTGTTTCAGCTATTGCAGCACTTCTATCTGCCCCAGCAAGGACGGATTTTGCTGGATGGCATCGACATTCAGCAGTTGGCGCCTACCGAACTGAGACAACAGTTTGCCCTGGTGCCTCAGGAGTCGGTGATTTTTGCCACCAGTGCCCTGGAGAACGTTCGTTATGGTCGTCCCGAAGCGACCCTGGCAGAGGTGCAAGCGGCCTGTCGCGCGGCCCGGGCCCATGAGTTTATTCAGGCTCTGCCTAACGGCTATGACACCGATCTCGGAGAGCGGGGCGTGCGCCTGTCCGGTGGTCAGAAGCAACGTATTGCCATTGCCCGGGCGCTACTGGCCGACCGGCCGGTGCTGTTGCTGGATGAAGCCACCAGTGCCCTGGACGCGGCCAGTGAACAGCAGGTGAAACTGGCGCTGGATGAGTTGATGAAGGGCAAAACGACCTTGATCATTGCCCACCGCCTGGCCACAGTGGTTAACGCCGACCGCATTGTGGTGATGGAGCAGGGCCGCATCGCTGCCGTGGGAACCCATCGGGAGTTGGTGGCGAAAAACGCCTTGTATAAGCAGTTGGCGGATCTGCAACTGGTGAGCTAATCGTCGAGGAAGCCGGTGGCGATGATGCCATCGGCTTGGTGTTTCACGCTGGGATGGAGACTGTCAGACAATCGCCCTGATTTACGAAAGAGATGCGCTCGTTCCGGGCCCCTTACCCCGTCTCTTTCCAGTTTGCACATCGGCAAAGTTAAATAATAAACATCGCCTTATCAATACACTGAGCGCTATTGCCGCCTAGGCAGCCACGGAAGCGTTTGCCCGGTCGTGGTTCCGTGTTGGCACCGGCACGGTCGTGCCGCAAACAGGATTAACTACACTCTATTGGGTTTTGGCCGGCGCACCGAGCACAGGGAGTATGGCTTGGTGGGTGTGGTGCCGGTCGAAGTGTTTTTCTGATTGATAAGGACGTCCATTTTTATGTCAAATCTACAAGAGATCTCTGCTGCCAAAGGCATGGCACAAACCAGCCAGGCGATGCTGACCTCGGCGACCCTGACTCTGGTCTCCAGTCAGCCTAAAACTCGCTTGGGTCAGGTGGCCATGGCGGTTGCCGCTCAATCGTCGGCGTCGGTACTCAGTGTTGCCGCCATCTCAGCCTATGTGTACTCGCTAACCGAAGCACAGTTGCCCACCGTGACTTTCCGCGGGCCGGATCCCGGCCCCGGCATTCATAATCCAGAGCTGCAACAGTCCTATGACCTGTTCAGGAGTCAGGTGGCCACGTTCCAGGGGCAGGCGGGGGCCTGGATCAATACCGATCCCAGCTCCGGGTCTGCCAGCATCTTCTCCCAACTGGTGTCGGTGCCCAATACCTTTCAGACCATCAGTGGATCGGTGGCGGCCAAGTTCACCATCTTGTCTGCTCAGGAGCCGGGCACGCCGGCGTACGAGCAAACTTTAGCTCAGCTCAAAGCGTTGATCGGAGCCGAGTTACCAGACATCAACACCCTTAAAACCCAGATGGAAACTCTGGGCAGCAACCTTCAGAATGCGGCAGTCACCATAGTGGAAGCGGCCAACACCGGTGTGTTGAAGAAGCTCAGTGACGCCTATGCCAAGGAGATTGACGGCCTGGTGCAGGAGATCAAGGATCTCAACAAGCAGATCAGCAAAGACAACAGTAAGATCATCGGCCTGGGCTTTGCGGCGGCCGCCGCCATTGCGCTGGGTCTGGTGGGAGTCGCCAACTTCTGGAACCCCTTTGGCTGGTTTGCCATGGGCGCCGGTGCCGTCGGTGCCTATTTTGCCATCTCGGAGATCCTGACCCTGAAAGGCCAGATTGCGGTGATGAAAAGCAAGATAAAAAACGACGAACTGTGGCAAAAAGAGGATTCGGCCGTGGCGGCGGGGATCAATGCCTTCAGCACTCAGGTGCAGGGGTTCTCTTCCATGAATACCGCGGCCCAGCGGGAACTGACCACCCTGGAAAATCTGTACCAGACCCTGGCCGATGACATCGGCGTGGCGCTGGCGGATCTGGATGCCGGTGAACTGGAACAGGCCCAGCAGGAGTGGAACGAGATTGTCGGCGCCGCCTCGGTGTTGCAGGGGTTGACCGCTTACATCTGGCCCAATGCCATTCAACTGACCAGCCCCACCAGCTTCAGTGCGGTGGATAACACCGCCTATTGTGTCAGCCTGTCCGGGCAGCTGTTCCAGTATCAGGATGCGGATAACCGTTGGACGTCTCTGCCGGATTCGGTGCTGAGCTGTGTCGCCAGCCCGAAGATGATTGCCGCCATTGACGGGGCGCCCATCGACGGGGCCTCGGTCAACCCGGACCCCAAGCCGCCCACCTACCTGGTGAAAACCTACAACCCTGACATTGGTCGCTGGACCTTTATCTCAGAGTTTGCGGTGGCCGCCATTGCTGTTGAAGGGGAGACGCTGATTTGCATCAACCAGGCTCAGGAGGATCGCCAGGTGTACCAATACAGCGGCAGTGGCACCGACTGGCGTAAATTGGCAGCCCTGCCGGGGCCCGATGCCGCGACCCAGATTGCAGTGGCCGCCGGTAAGGTGTACGCCCTGGCCAACAACTCCCAGCTGCTGTATGTGTACCTTAACGACAGCTGGAGCCTGGTGTCAGAAACGCAGTACGCCAGTGTTACCAGTAACGGCAATCAGCTGGGACTCATCGATATTGACCAGAAGTCTTACGTCCTGGATGCCTCCGCTGACGGGGCACCGCGCTTCTGTGCCGATAAGGTCTCCAACGGAGCCCAGTTGAGCAACGGCAGCCAGTTCATCATCAGTGCCGACGATCAGTCTCTGTGGTTCGTCGATGCTCAGGCTCAGCCGCCGCAGGCCACCAATTTCAACCACATCGCGACTGGCGTCTTCAGCAGCAACACCGATAAGGTCTATTACACCGACAATATCGGTCAATTGTGGATGCATCAGGGCCAGACCCTTCAGGACAACAACTGGATTCAGATCGCCTCGCTGCCAGCGAGCTAATTCCCTTTCACAGTTAATCCCTATCAGGTCTGGTGGATCGCCCGGCGGTTCACCAGCCTGAGATGACGGAGGTTCCAATGGCCCAGTTATTACCGGTTATTCCAATTTTGAATCACCTGATCAGCGTGAATGATTTTCTGATCGCCGTACAGCAGGCGCGTTTGCCGCCTGCCATTAGCACTCAGCCGGAAAACCGCACCCTGGTGACCCGGTTTGAGGAGTGGCAACAGCTGCTGTGGCAGGCCTATTACGAGGGGCTGCTCAATGGACAAGTGGTGGCTCAGGCCGATGAGATTCACAACTTGTTCAGTAAGCACATCGAGACCCAGCAGGAGGTGGTCGGCATCCTGTGTGAACCGGACAACCCGGTTCCCAAAGTGATTTCTGTGGTGGATGAGGTGGTGTCTTACATTGCCGACGGTGAGGGGCTGGTCAGGCAACTGGCGACGATTGCCACAGCCATCGAAGGCGCCGACGAGGCCGAGGTGACTCGGCTGATGGCCTTGGTGGCGCAATTGAACGATGCCTTCGATCAGAGCGAACAAAAGCTGACGGATTCGGCGCTGTCCATGGGCACTACCGTGGTGGCCACCGCCATTGATGTCAGTGTGGCACTGGCCACCGAGCAGGATCCCATCAAGCCTTTTGCCAAGGGCAGCACCCAGATTGCCAAGGACACGGTTCATGAGGTGGTGTTGTCGGCAACGGCGATGTCGCTGCTCAAACAGTTGCAATCGGCCTGGGCCAAGCTGGATGAGGCCAGCCTGGCCCTGGCGCAGATGAAGATGGTGGTGGCGCAACTGCAGGCGGTGATCGATAAACAGGGGGTGACGCTGTTTGCCCTGTCGCAGGTGGCCAAGGAGTGGCAGCAGGTTGTGGATGTGACTACCGCCTCTGCCGATTCCTGGGCTCTCGGTGGCGCCGATGCCATTAATGAGTGGTCGGCGCGAATGCATCAGGTCAGCTTCAGCGCTGCCAGTCAGACCCTGTCCACCCCCCAACTGCTGGCGGCCGCGCCACAGCTGTTATTGTAGGCCGAATCTGAACGGGGAGCCTCGGTCCTGGCCCTGGTTGGACCGTGGCGAATGTGACCTTGGTTTCTTGATGTGTAATTATTTGTTATCGCAGTTGATTTTTGTATTTTGAACCGAGTAATTTAAACCATCATCGTGGTTTAGTCTGGAAATACAATGTCTCAGTTTAGCGAATACAAAGTGATTCACATCGCCGAAGGCGGCTGCGGAACCCTGTTGCTGGGTTCCAGTGGCCTGCCGTTGAAAAAAGTGGAAGCGACCCTCAACGAGGAAGCCGCCGCCGGCTGGCAATTGGTGTTTCAGGTCATCGAGCGTAAGCGCTTTTTGCTGTTTTGGGAGCGGGAAGCGGTGATCGTGACTCTGGGTCGCACTCGTTGAAACAGCCGCTAGGCTTGGGGCAACGGCTGTGCCTTGCCCTGATTGGTCGCTATCAGCGCGGCGGCGGTGCCCGGCGTTATTTTAATCTCAGCTGTAACTTTGAGCCCAGCTGTTCGGAATACACCCGTCAGGCGATTGCGCGTTTCGGTGCCCGCCGTGGCATTGTGCTCGGTTGGCAGCGGATTCGTCGCTGCAGTGACCCGGATTGTCCCCATATTATTCATGACCCGATTCCCAGGGAGTACCCATGACTCAGCAAAGTGAACAGCTGCGCCAACAGGAAGAGCAATTGAGGCAGGAGATTCGGACGCTGAGTGACCCTCAGCGGCAGCGATACTACGCCATGGAGCGGCAGTTGGTAAAAGATCCGGATACCTATGCCGCCCTGAACTGGTGTTTTGTTGCCGGGTTGCACCACTTCTACCTGAGGCGTTTGGGTCGTGGCATGTTCAATCTGGCGATGATGTTGCTGGGCCTCCTATTGCTGTTGGTATTGCCGCAGCCCTGGGGCTTGGGATTGATCGCTCTGGTGCTGCTACTGGAGTTACCCCAGTTATTTAATGCTCAGAATGTGGTCCACCAGTACAACAACCAGGTCATGGCGCACTGTCTGAGGCAGGTTCGAGCGCACTCAGACTAGGTTGCGTTGGCACAGACGTGATCTGACGCACCCCCAGTGGCTCTTGAGCGCTGGCATAATGGGCGTTTGCCCCTAGCCAGATTAGAGTCCTTATGGAAAAGCTGTTAGATCGATTCCTGCATTACGTTACCTTCGACACCCAGTCCAACGCCACCAGTGAGTCGCTGCCCAGTACTGAGGGACAGTGGGTTCTGGCCCGAGCGCTGCATGACGAGTTGCTGACTCTGGGCCTGACGGACGTCAGCCTGGATGACAACGGCTATGTGATGGCGACCCTGCCGGCCAACATCGACACTCCGGTGCCCTGCATCGGCTTTGTGGCGCACATGGATACCGCCCCGGATGCCTCGGGTAAAGACGTTAAGCCTCAGATTGTTCGAGATTACGATGGCGGCATTATCGCGCTTGGCGAGCAGGGTGATCGCCTGGACCCGGCTCAGTACCCGGTACTGTCCAGCCTCAAGGGGCAGACCTTAATCACCACCGACGGCTCGACGCTGTTGGGGGCCGACAACAAAGCGGGTATTGCCGAGATCATCACCGCCATGATGGTGCTTAAGGCCAACCCGCAGATCCCTCATGGTGACATTCGCATTGGATTCACTCCCGACGAGGAGATTGGCCGTGGAGCCAGTGAGTTTGATGTAGCCAAATTTGGCGCCCAGTGGGCCTATACCATCGATGGTGGTCCGGTGGGGGAGTTGGAGTACGAAAATTTCAACGCCGCCAGTGCCACGTTGCGATTTACCGGTAACTCGGTTCACCCGGGGACTGCCAAAGGCAAGTTGGTCAATGCCCTGACTTTGGCGACTCGTTTTCATCAGCAGATGCCCATCAGTGAAACGCCAGAGCACACCGACGGTTATCAGGGTTTCTACCACCTGGTCGCCATCAACGGTGGTACTGCCGAAGCCAGCCTGAGTTACATTGTGCGGGACTTCTGCCTGACCTCCCTGGATCTGCGTAAAGCCTACCTGGAGGCCCAGGCTCAGGCTTTTACCGCTCAGGGAATGCCTTGTGTACTGGAGTGGCAGGAAGGCTATCGCAATATGAAAGAGCAGGTGCTGCCCCATCCGCACATCATCGAGCTGGCGGAAGATGCCATGCGCAGTTGCGGTATCGAGCCCGACATCAAGCCGATTCGCGGTGGCACCGATGGGGCAGTGTTGTCCTACAAGGGACTGCCGTGCCCCAATGTGTTCACAGGAGGATTTAACTTTCATGGTAAGCACGAATTCATTACCTTAGAGGGAATGGAGCAGGCGGTCGAGGTGATCGTCAAGCTGTGCCAATTGACGGCGCAGCGCTGATTTTGGCCTCGGGCAAACAGAAGCAGCCTCGAGGAGCAGGGGTCACCTATGGGTGACCCCGAGCAGGGAGCGATGATGATAACGGTAATTCTTGAGGTGTATCCCACCGAAACCGGTAAGGGCGCGTTAATGGCCCTAGCCAGTCAACTGCTGGAGCTGATCAATGAGCATCCGGGGCTGATCTCCATCGAGCGCTTCCAGAGCATGATGGATGAGCATCGGTTGTTAAGCCTGTCGTTTTGGCAAAGCACTCAGGACGTCGATCATTGGCATCAGCACTTGAAGCGCATCGTCGCTGAAGACCCCCACCACCGAGACCTGATTCGTCATTATCGCCTTAGAATTTGTAAGGTGATGTTGGATGAGTCCGGCGATCAAGCCAGGCTGTCTCATCTGATTGAGTCGTGACTGCGGTTGATTTCCCTTCGAAAAATCTTGTTTATATCCCGTTTGTAATGTGACTCAGCCTTTGTTTTACTGGGGTTAATTGCCCGAGGGTGAAGGAGGGGATGGTGCAGAAGTCACTGAGCTGGGGAGTGGCCGGAGTGTTGCTGGGGGCGCTTGGCGCCACCGTGCTTGAATCGACGATTTCCGTAGCGCCGGTGGTTGAACTCCCGGCTCCCGAGCCTGCGGCGTTAAAGTTGCTGCAGGAGGAAAACCGACTGTTGAATCAGGAGTTGGCGCTGTTGATGGCGGTGGTGTACCACATCGCCGAGCGTCATGATATTCCACTGGCCGGCCTTGCCCCGTCGGAGCGTGGTCCCGATCGGACGGCTGTGAGCGTTGCTGTGGACGCCCCCCCGGCCACCGAGACCCCGACTCCCGAAAGTGATGAGGTGGGCATGGCCGAGCAGGCACTGGCTCAGATTCAGCAAGCAATGGCGCTGGATCAGGCGTTACAGCACCAGGCGCTGTCCGAAGGCTGGGCCTTCGACGGCTCTTTGAAGCGTCAACGACTGGCGATCTGGCAGCAGGCGCGGCGGTCGGTGTCCAGTGAGGCTTATGGCAGTGCCTTGGCCAGGGCTGGTTTGCCGAATCAATTGTATGTGGGCAGTGTCTATTCCAACAGCGAAGCCAGTCGCCAGGGCGTTAAGCCTGGTGATGTGATCCTGGCCATAGATGGCCAGCGTGCCTTTAATCGCGAAGACCTAAAGTTGGCCGGACTGGCTTCTGAGGGGGCCAGTGTCGAAGTGGAATTGATGCGAGGTCATCAGTCTCTGACCGTCTGGTTGTCGTCTTTGGACCGGGGACTGGAGGTGTATAGCCGCAGTGTCCGTTAGCGGCCACAGTCGCCGCGCCAGGGCCGTCGCCCTCCGAGCTTTTTTCCTCGATGGGCGGTGTTTAACCGTCACTTCAATCCTCTCGAACAGCTGAGCAGCCGCCAGCATGGTGTTGGCGTTCCCCAACCGTAATTTGTCGCTTTAGGTTCACAGAGCCCGCAGCGACCGGTGTTGATGTTTTAATTTGAGGTCAAACGAAGACTTCTATATCTATTCATTGCTGAGTCGTTTCGAACGCAATTTTATCAAAAATCACCGTTGTTACTTGCATTTATATGCACTTCTGCCCCTGTTTTAATTTGATGTCTAATCAATTTTTGTGTCATTATGGAGTCCTTGGTTCTCAGGCGATGGTAACCCATGCGCTCTGGCGAACTTTGAGACCCCACTCCCTGAGTCGTGCCATCGAATTTTGGCCTGCCAGGGTCAGTCCGTTTTGCCACCGCGGGTGTCAGGCTTCGGTGCTTTGCGGTTCAGTTAAGCCGGGCTTCTGCCTAAGAGAACGGGCGCGGAAGGACGGCCTTCGGCTGCAAACTTTGGCTCGTCAGGGGCTGGGGGGTACCCATTTGGCGTGAGGAGAGATGATGAAGATAGTGATTCGAGAGTGCTTCATTCTGTCGGTGTTGTTTATTGCCTTAGGCAGCATTGGCATCATGATCTAGCCTGAGGGGCCTGATCCTCACCGGGCATGGGCTTCGACCGGCAGGACGATGTTGGACGCCATGCCGCTTTCTACTAAGTCGTTACACCAGCGGCGAGGTCTGCTGTTGTGTCAACAGCTTCTGCATGACCGATTCTCCGACCGGCCTGCTGAGCAGAAAGCCCTGGGCCTGGCGACAGCCATTTTGAGCCAGGAATTGCGCCTGCTCTCTGGTCTCCACCCCTTCGGCAATGACATTCAGAGCCAGAGAGTTGCCCATGGAGATGATCGCTTTGGCGATGACCTGATTGTCATTGTCGACGCTGATGCCATGAACAAAGCTCTGATCGATCTTCAGCGTGGTCAGTGGCAATCGCTTCAGGTAGCTGAGGGAGGAGTAGCCGGTCCCGAAGTCGTCGATGGCGATGTGGATTCCCAACGCTCTAAGCTGATCCAGGTTGCGGATAGCGTCATCGGGGTTCTGAATCAGGAAGTTTTCTGTGACTTCCAACTCCAGAGCACTGGCCGGACAGCCGGTTTGCTTGAGTACCGCCTGAACCTCGCTGGTAAAGTTCCGCCGTAACAGTTGCGGGCCCGCGACATTCACCGCAATTCGGCCAAACTCTAAGCCCTGAGACAGCCATTGGCTGGCCTGATGACAGGCTTGAGTCAACACCCACAGGCCAATGTCGGTGATCAGCCCCATGCGCTCGGCAATACTGATAAACCGGGCCGGCGCCAGCACCCCCAGTCTGGGGTGGTGCCAGCGGATCAGCGCTTCGATGCCGACGATGCGGTTTGATGCCAGTTCGTATTGCGGCTGATAGTTCAGGCGCAACTCGTGGTTGGCGACGGCATCGTGGAGATCACTCTGCAGCTTCAGGTGCTCCAATGAACGCTCATTCTGTGCCTGAGTGAAAAACGAGAAGCTGTTGCGTCCCTGCTGTTTAGCACGATACATGGCGTTGTCGGCGTGTTTCAGCAGGGTGTCACTGTCGTGGCCGTCCTGGGGGTACAGGGCGATGCCCAGGCTGGAGGTCAGGCGTAACTGATCGCCACTGCCCAGAACTATCGGGCGCTCAAACAGGGCCATCAGTTTGCTGACCACCGCCGTGGCCGCCTGGCTATCGGAAATGCCCGACAGCAGCACCACAAATTCGTCCCCTCCGATCCGGGCGACGGTATCGACCTGGCGAACCTGTTGTTTCAGCCGCTTGGCGACTTCGCACAACACTTCGTCTCCCACCAGGTGGCCGGCACTGTCGTTGATCAGTTTGAAATGGTCGACGTCGACAAACACCACCGCCATCTGCTGATGGTGTTCTTCGGCCCGCTCGATGGCCAACTTGAGTTCCGCTTGCATCTTGGCCCGGTTGGGCAGTCCGGTGAGCGGATCGTGGTAGGCCATGTGGGCCAGGCGCTCCTCGGCCTGCTTTTGCTCCGAGATGTCGGCAAACACCGCCACGTAATATCGAATGCGTTGGTGGTCGTCGTACACCGCGCTGAGGGTGGTCATCTGAGGGTAGAGGCTGCCGCCCTTGCGGCGGTTCCACAACTCACCTTGCCATTGGCCTTCCTGAGTGAGGGATTGCCACATCGCTTCGTAGAAGCCAGTGTCGTAACGGCCGGATTTGAGAATGCGGGGGTTGAGGCTGAGCGCCTCCTCACGTCGGTAGCCGGTAATATCAGTAAAGGCGTTATTGACTTCGATAATGGTGCCGTGGCGATCGGTAATCAGGACCCCTTCGACCGAGTTGGCAAACACCGTGGCTGCCAGGGACAACTGATCCTGAAACGCCTTTCTCTGGCTGATGTTACGGGTCATGCCGATGACGCCCACCACCTCACCGGACTCGGAAATCACCGGACTCTTGGTGGTTTCCAGCCAGCGGCTCTGATCCGAGTCATCGGCATCGGCACACTCTTCGGTGACGATGGGCTTGCCACTGCGGATGGCGTTGCGGTCGGCGGCATCAAAAATGGCACTGCGTTCGGGCCCAAACAGCTGCAAGTCGTTTTTGCCGATGGGGGAGGTGCCCCAGTCACGGCTGACGTTGTGGTTGGCACAGACATAGACGCCCTGCAGATTCTTGATCCAGATATGGCCTTCGATGCTGTTGATGAATGCCTGCAGTGTCGGCAATGAGGGAGGCGTAGACTGGCTTCGTTGCTGATTGAGTTGGCTGAGGCTGTGCTGCTGCAACCGGGCCAGGTCCCGCTGAATGCGGCCCGCCAGGTTGTCGGCAAAGATAAGCGCATCGTCGCAGAGCAGGGAGTCATTGCCGGTGCACAGGCACAGAATTCCGAACAGGGCCTGAGTGGGAAAGAACAGCTCAATCATCAGTTGCGGTGCAGGCACCGCGTCGGTCGGAGTCATGCTCGTGGTAAAGGCCGTCTCGGTGATCCGCTTGGCGGTGACTTCCTGCATCAGTTGACGCTGTTCGTCCTCAGCCAGGGCCGGGGACGCGAGCAGAGGCTGCAGGGCATCGTCGTGGTCCAGGAAGGCGATGAGGGCGTGGGCCCCCAGGGAGCGTTCCAGCAGCTGCAGGCCGGGCAGCCACTGTTTGGCTGTGTCTTGTACCTTTGACAGCTCAACTTGTTGATAATCCATTACGACTCCGCGCCACCTGCCATTTACGCCTTAGCGAATTACTCTAAACATCTGTTGTTAATGGTTTTATTTGTAAATCTGATGCCATTTTGGTGGGGTATTATGTCACTTTGTTGGGGTGTTTTGAACAGATTGTGCCATGGAAAGGTCTTATGAGTGAATGCGCCGTGGCAATGGGCATTGGAGTTTGCGCGGTCGTCGATAGTGAGTGCCTGTTTTATTTTAGTTTTGTTCATTGATGATTTTTCCGGCGGTTGTAGTTTGGTGGCAATGCCGTTAGCTTGAGCGATCGGGCATAGCAAAGGGAATCGCCAGCATGGATACGATGGAGCAGCAACGGGCTTTTCAGCGACACTACCGGCAGGGGATATCGGCCAATTACCGCGGGCCTTGGCATGCGGCGGCTGTGGCGCTGCTGGGAAGCGGAGTGATCGCCCTGGCTCTGGGACAACTGGAGTCGGTGTCGGGGTGGCAATGGTGGACAGTGGCGGTGGCCCTGTTGATCGCCAATGTGCTTGAGTACGTCGCTCATCGCTGGCTCGGGCACCGGCGGACCCGGATTCTGCCGTTGTTTTATCAACGTCACAGTGGCGATCATCATCGTTTTTTCACTCACCAGGATCTGCTGTGTCGGGACAGTCGCGATTGGCGGGTGGTGCTGTTTCCACTGTATCTGATTGTGGTGATCAGCCTAAGCAATGCGGCGGTTGGACTGTTGTTGTCAGCATGGTTGGGGGCCAACAGTGGTTGGCTGTGGCTGGCGACGACGGTGGCCGCCTACCTGTGGTACGAGGTCAGCCACTTCTGCTGGCATCTGCCGGCGACTCACCGGTTGTTCCGAATAGGGTGCTTGGCCAGAATGCGTGAGCGCCATCGACTGCATCATCACCCGAAACGAATGAATCGAGTCAACTTTAACATTACCTGGCCGCTCACTGATTGGTTGCTGGGTACCGGTTCTTTGACGCCCTGCCTGGACGACGTTGATGGTGGCCTGTCGCAGTAGCGATGACTTACATCTGGGCGTTGAGTTCTTTCTTTAGGAAAAAGCTGACATAACCCGGAGGCATGTCTTCCAGCTTGGCAAAGACTTCGTAGCTGTGTTGCTGGTAGAACTCCAGTGCCATGAAGTTGGTGGTTTTGATGTGGATGCCGTGAGCGCCTTTGGCGTGGGCGTACCCCTCCAGTTGAGCAAGCAGCCGCGAGCCGGCTCCCTGGCGTCGCTGGCACTCCTGAACCCAGATGCCGTCGACATGGAGCCAGCCAAGCTTTACCTCACCGGCGATGCCACCAACGATGTCGTCACAGCTGTTTTTAATGAAGCAGGCAATTTTTTCATGTTGCAGGCTGCCACTGACCGCATCGTTAAAGCCGGTCAGTCCTTGCTTTAGTGCCGCGATCTCGTTGTCGTTGGGTGGGGCGACCTGCGTGAATTGCAAACTGTCCATGTCGATCCTTGGTCGAAGCGTCAGCCCTTTAAATTAGCGGCAGCTGAAGCAAGTTGCAACTGTGGGGCAGAGGGGGAATTAGTATTGCTCCAGTATTTCAAACGCATCGTGGGTCAGTTTCCAGTGGCCGTCGGCCTGACGTTGCCACTGTTCCAAGGTGATGATGCCATGGCCGATGTTCATTGACCACTCGCTGCCCAGCTGGACATTGTTGTCATCGATGAGTTTCAGCCAGGTTTTGCGGTAACAGAGGTCGGCGGCGCCCGATTGCATGATGCCCTGCCAGAATTCGCGAATGGCTTCGCGTCCCTCGAAGCGCCCCATGGGAATCACTTCGAGTTGGGCTTCTTCGGTGTAGCTGGCGACGCAGTAGTCGAGATTGCCGTGATTGAACTGGTTAATCCAGTTTTGGCTGGCCTTTAAGGCATTGATCAACGCATGGTGATGCACTATTCCCTCCTCCACTGGCGCGACATTCCCTGACCCGTACCAGTAAGCATAACACTGAGTTGGGGTTGGCGCCGGAAGGGAGTGGCGCCAACCCCGGGCAAACGGCGGTTAGTCGGCCAGTTTCACCAGCATCTTGCCGTTGTTTTTGCCTTCAAACAGGCCAATGAAGGCATTGGCTGCCTGGTCCAGTCCGTGATAAACGGTTTCCTGAGCCTGAATTTTTCCTTCGGCAAGCCACTGGCCCATCTGGGCGGCGAATTCGCCATAATGATCCCAGTGATCAAACACGATAAAGCCTTCCATCTTCAGCTTCTTGATGATCAGGTTGGCCAGGTTGGCCGGCCCGGGTTGAGCCTCGGTGTCGTTGTACTGGGCTATCATGCCACACACTGCGATGCGGCCATGATCGTTCATGTGGTTCAACACCGCTTCGAGATGATCGCCGCCGACATTTTCAAAATAGACATCGATGCCCTGTGGTGCGGCGGTGGCGATGGCGTCGCTGAGGGAGGCCACCTGCTTGTAGTTGATCACCTCATCCACACCCAGCTGTTTCAACTGGGCTACTTTTTCGGCCGAGCCGGTGGAGCCGATGACGGTGCAGCCTGCCAGTTTGGCGATCTGACAGGCGGCGCTGCCGACAGCACCCGATGCCGCCGACACAAAGACGGTGTCGCCGGCTTTGAGCGATGCAATGCGATTGAGTCCGACCCAGGCGGTCATGCCGGGCATGCCCATAATGCCGAGGAAACTCTGTAGCGGCAGCGGAGTGTCAGGCAGGCGGGTCAATTCGTCGCCATTACTGATGAAGTGGCTGCGCCAGCCCAGCATGCTGCTGACATGACTGCCGACGGAAAAATCCGGGTGTTGGGACTCAATCACTTCGCCGATGGCACCGCCCTCCAGTGGCTCGCCCAGCTGAAAGGGGGCGATGTAACTCTTGCGGTCAATCATACGGCCACGCATGTAAGGGTCGACCGACATCCACAGGTTTTTAATCAGTACCTGCCCGGGTTGAAGCGGCGCCAGCTCCTGGGACTGCAGTTGAAAATTGTCAGCGGTAGGCAGGCCTACCGGGCGACTGGCCAGAGTAATCATGTGGCTGTTCATGGTTTATCCTTAATGACTGTTGTGCAATTGGTTTGCGCGCTAACTAATGTCGCCACTGTAGCGCATGAACTGTTTGAGTACAAATGTTTTGCGCGCTAATTATTTGAGAAATGCTTGCGGACGGGTATGATGCAGCTTCACTCGGGAGAATTTATGAAACCGCAATTGTCAGACAACCTGTGTTTTGCCCTCTATACCGCCAGTAATGCGCTGACTCGAGCGTACCGGCCTCTGCTGGAGCGATTTGATCTGACCTATGGTCAGTATCTGGTGATGCAGGCGCTGTGGCTGGAGGACAGGGTCAGCCTGACCGAACTGTCCCGACAAACCCGGCTCGACCCCGGTAGTCTGACCCCGGTGGTTAAGCGCCTGGAAGGAAAAGGGATGTTGACCCGTACCGTCAGCAGTGAGGATGAACGCCGCAAGGTGATTGCCCTGACCGAAACTGGCCAGGCGCTTCAACAACAGGCGGCGGCACTGAAGACTGAGCTGGAGCAAAAAACCGACATCGACCCTGAAGTGATCGATACCCTGCGCCGTCATTGCCTGACCCTGGCCGATCAACTGACCAGGGTGTGCTGATGAAAGCCTCCGACCCCACGGCCCTGACTCAGCGGCATCGGCAACTGGTTCACTCCGAGTTTATGAAAGTGGTGTCTCACGTGCAGCGGGACAGCGGCGACTGGATCAGCAATACCCTGATGCTGGAGGGCCACTCTGTGGCCTTCAAATATAAGCGCAAACAGCGTTACCAAAGTTTGAAAGGGGCCCGGGTCAATCTGACTTACTACGCCGATGTGGAGAGTGTCGCCGGATTTGAGGTCGAGGTGATGAAGGTAGTTCGCATTAAACGCAGTTGAGTCCGGGAGCCGCTGCGCCTTGGTCGCCTAAGCGGTTTGCAGCCCGGAACCAGTGTGGCGCCGCTGCAGCTGGTGTTCGGCGAACATCGACAGAACGAACATCATCACGTAGCCGCAGCCTTGGGCAATCACCACCGCCACCACGTTGTCGGTGAGCAGGGTTAGGATGCTGTAGCTGATCAGCAGGGTGACAATGCCGGTCAGTCGAATGGCCAGGCTCAGGGTAAAACGGCCGTTGGCCTTAATGTAAGCCAGTTGGTAGGCGTTCAGCATCATAAAGACAAAGAACAGGGCCAGGTGGGTGAGCACCGGCGCCGCCTGGGCGTACTCTTCGGGAAACAGCCAGCCAATCAGGGTGTCACCAAACAGGGCGGTGATAGCAAAGAACGTGACTCCGACCGTTCCTGACAATCGAAAAACCCAGCGCTTGATCGCCTCGACCTGATGATGAGCGCCATCGCGAAGACAATGGGTTAACTCCGGCAACACGAAGCGGTAGATGGGGAAGACGAACAGCAGCGTCATGTAGGTCAGGATCGGCCGTATCACCACCTGAAAGTCCCCCAATTCGCTGATGCTGAAGTCGCGAATGGTCAGCAGCACCGTGATGTAGATCATCAGGATACTGGCACCGGCCTCAAGGGCGGCGGTAAAGCTCTTCTTCACATAGGCCACCATCGCCGGTTCCATCTGCACTTTGCCAATGGGTTGAGTGGCGATCACCTTGCGCCGCTGACGCAACATGTAGATGGCGGTGCTGCCGCTGGAGAGAATCATGCTGTAAAACAGGGCCTGCATGGCGCCCAGTTGCAGCCCAAACCACAACACCAGGAAGAAGCCGATGTTGGCCAGCGGTTCTATCCAGGTAAAACGGTTGCTGAGGTGGTACAGGCGGTACATTCCCAGAAGATTACTGGCGTAGACCTTCAGTCCCATGGCCATGATGACCCCCACCAGCTCGAAATAGCCCACATCGATGTGGAGGCGGTGCTTGATGTAAGGGATGACCAAGCCCCAAGTCAGCAGCACCATCAGGATTAAGCTGATGCGAAAGATGTTGATGATATCGCGGTCTTTGCGGGTCTGGCTGTAGCTGACCACCATCGAGGAACGGAATCCGGTCAACAGGATCAGCGACAGCGAGATGACGTCGATGACGGTGTTATAGAGAGCGAGGTCCGACTTGGCTACCCACTGAGCCAGCCACAGTTTAAAGCCAAATCCCAGGCCGATGCTGGCCAGTGTCGCCACGATGCCGTTGAAAAACGCCTGCTTAAGGATCAGTAATCGCTCTGAACTGGCTTGGGTGGCGATGTGGGGCACAGCGGTCGATTCCTTGGAATGGGATGAGAGTGGTCAGTGTCGCTTGAATTGCCACCAATTGCAAATGATAATCGTTTCTATTTGTGAGAGTGTGAGAGGGATCTCGGTGTTGAAGGGGCATTGCGGAAACGTCCTGTTTCCGCCCTTGGTGCGGTTAGGCGTACAGGCCCAGATTTTCTTTGGCGTAGGCTTCAAATTCGGTGCAACCGCCAACGTGTTCCTGATCGATGAAGATCTGAGGCACGGTAGCAACCGGTTTACCGACGGTCTTTTCCAGATCTTCCTTGCTGATGCTTTCGGCGTGCATGTCCACATAGCGGAACTTAAAGTCCTCGCGGGATTCGGTCAGGGATTCGGCGATCTGTTTGGCACGAACGCAGTAAGGGCAGCCGGGACGGCCAAAAATGACAACAAACATGGGGTTCTCCATCAAAATTCTGACTAATTTATACCATACATTGCGGCTAACGCTAAATTGGGTTTTTTATACTGTAAAACGAATTTTCTTTATTTTATATGGGGTTATCACAGTTCAATCGGTATCACTAATAAGCACTATCGGCTTTCCGGTAGCGACCTCGATAGTCAAACAGGGTCTCGATCACCTTCCAGCCGTATTTTTCTTTGCGGGCCACCACAAAGTCGGGGTGGCGAAACAGTGACGCCGAGGCCAGAATCGCCTCCACGTTCGGCAGTCGCAGAGGCGTGCCCGGGGCACGCAGGTGCATGCGAGCAAAGTTGTGGTAAAAGGCGCCTTTTTGACCCGGAGTGGTAAAGCCAAAGTGTTGGCTGACCTCGGTGCCGTCTTCGTCGAACCAACTGACCTTGACGCCCGCCTGGCCGGATTTGAGCTGGACCGGGCTAAAGGCGATGCCGGCGCAGCGCAGAACCAGGTAATCCTTGAGTTTCAATACCTCTTTGAGGCGTTTATCCGGGTCCACCAGGGCGGTATCACACTGGTGGCAGTGGCGAGCGGCGATGTCATTTTCGGCCAGGCAGTTAGGGCACTCTTTGAATCGAAATCGAAAATCGCACTGCTGTTGAGTGTTACCGTCTTCGATCAATGCCTGGCAGCGGCGGCCAAAGTGCTCGAGAATGCAGCCGTTGTCATCCACCTTGCCCCAGAAATGGTTGTGGTGACCGCATTTGGGGCAGGGAACCTCGACGACACTGGCGTCGGCTTTGGGCTTGGGTTCGCCCACTTCCGGAGAAAACAGCGAATAGCCATTGCCGGCAAAATCCAGCACCAGGCACTCGGTCTTTCCCGGATGCAGCCTCAGTCCCCGCCCCACCATCTGCTGGAACAGCGCCACCGAATCGGTACGCCTCAGGATGGCGATCAGGTCGATGTGCGGGGCATCAAAACCGGTGGTTAACACCGAGACATTGACCAGGTACTTGAGTTTCTGCTGCTTGAATTGATGGAGGATGGTGTCCCGCTCCGGTCCCGGGGTGGCGCCGGTGATCAGGGCGCTGTCCCCGGCAGGCAGTTTGCCGACAATCTCCTCGCCATGGCGTACCGAGGCGGCAAACACCAGCACCCCTTGATGCTGCGGCCCCAGCTTTACCAGTTGATCACAGATCAGGCTGGTGGCTCGGCCCTGGTTGATCAGCATGGTGTCCGGATCGTCGTTGTCGCTGGGCAGCAGCAACGAGGCCACGGCGCCGTCGATGATGCGAGCCGGAGTCAGGAACTTTTCCTTGATCAACTGACCGATGGGCAGCTCGAACAGGCAGGTTTTAAAGGGCTTAGGATCGGCACTACGCAGGGTGCCGTTGCTGTGCTGTTGGTAGATCCAGCCCTGGTCCAACCGATAAGGGGTGGCCGTCAGCCCCAGTATTTTCAGCGACGGATTGGCGTGATTCAGGGCATCAATCACCTGTTTATACTGGCTGTCGCCACTGAGGTTGACCCGGTGGCACTCGTCGATGATCACCATGGAGAAGGCCTGGTTACAGGCCTTAGGAGCGGCGGCCAGGGATTGAATCGAGGCAAATACCACCTTTCCATCGGCTTGCTTCTTACCCAGGCCGGCGGAGAAGATGTCGGCATTCTGGCCCATGGCCACCAGCTTGCTGTGATTCTGTTCCACCAACTCCTGTACATGGGTCAAGACCAACACCCGCCCCCGGGCCAATCGCGCCAGTTCGGCGATGATGACGCTTTTTCCGGCACCTGTGGGCAGCACCAGTAGCGCCGGGCTCTGGTGCAGACGAAAGTGACGAATCACCGCCTGAACCGAGGCGTGTTGGTATGGACGAAGTTGCATCAATCTGTTGGCCGTACGCTGGACAGTGAAGACGGTGCGGCAAGCCGCACCCGGGGAAATTATTGCAGTAGGGGGTGGTCTTTGGGCAGTTTGCCGGCGATCCATTTCACCAGTCGGTGCTTCATGTTGACACCGTTTTCCTGCTCCTGAGGCAGGGGCGTCAGCAGCTTGTCGTGCACCAGCAAACGGTAGATGCACTCTACCTTCTGATCCGCCGAATCGGTGCCACTGAAAGAGTGGTAGCCTGCCTTGACGGCGTAGGCTTCACCTATCTGCATCGCTTTCTTCAGTAACGCTTTTTCGTTTTTGATCTTGGACATTGCGAATTCGCCTTCGAAGAATCGTGTTTCTCTTTCTACACCTCCAGCAAGCAATTATCAATCGGGGCCCTCGTCGGGGATCGCTTTGATGACTCAAATGACCAACAATTGGCCGCCAGTCGTCGGCATTGGGGTGAAGTCTGACTGTGATCGCGTTTTAACTTTTTATGAATTCCTTGGTCAACGCCTTCGAGGTGGGGCTACCGAGAGGCCAATATGGGGCGAAATGGGGCCAGGAATCCCCCAAAATGGGACTGTTGCGTTGACCGCAAATGCGGTAGGGCGTCGAAGGAGGGCCGTGGCCCGGGCCGAAACGACCACAGCGCGGACCACTGTCAGTTAGCGGCGTTTGCGGTAGCATGCCTCCTTATTGGGTGCAGCGGACTGGTTTCGATTCATGAGTAGAGAGAGCTTTATCAACCGGTGGCTGAGCAAGCGGTCGCTGAGCAACCGTAACAGTTACCTGCTGTTGTCGGTGTGTTTTATCGTGTTCGGCATTGCCGTGGCCTTGTTGTCGTCACTGATCAACTATCGGTTGCAGTCTACCAACATCGACCAGTCGGTAGAGCACAGGTTTGATGCGGAAAAAAACCTGAAACTGGAAAAGCTGCGTACCTCGGTGGCGTCATTGGAGTCGATGGTGACCGCCCTGGCAGAGAACCCGCTAACACTGGCGTACATCGATGCCCCCTCTGAGGAGCGGTTGCAGGCCATGAACAATCTGTTCCTGATGTCGGCTCGGTCGCAACCAGAGTACATGCAGGTCCGTTATCTGGATCGTTCCGGCATGGAACGGGTTCGAGTGGATCGTCGGCGCGGCGACATCAACCCGGCTCTGATCAGCCCGGATCGGTTGCAGAATAAGAGTCAGCGCTACTATTTTGCCGAGACCCGTCATCTGCCGGCGCGACAGCACTGGCACTCCAAACTGGATCTGAACAGGGAAAACGGTGCCCTGGAGCAGCCGATTCGGCCGACGTTCCGGGTGGCGACCCCGATCTATGTGGACAACCGCTTTGCCGGAATGGTGATCATCAATACCGAAGCCAAGCTGATGCTCAAGGAGTTAACCCGGGCGGTGGATTTCGAAGTGCTGCTGGTGGATGGCGATGGGGAGGTGCTGGTCAGCCCGAATTCGGCTCAATCCTGGAGTCGCTATCTGCCCAATCGCAGCACCCTGTTCGATATGATGCCGGCATTGGCGCCGGCAATACTGGCAGGCAGTGACAGTCGCAATACTCAGGTGCACAGCTTCAGCATCGATGAGTTGTTTGATAACGGCGAAAAGCTCAAGGTGATCATGACGCCCACCCGGGAGTCGCTGACCCAGATGATGGAAGCCAATACTCTGGCGGCACTGTTGATTGCCGGCAGCGTTATTTTGATCTCCTTTCCGTTGTCCTGGGTGGCAGCAGTGGTTCCGGCGCACTTGCAGAACCGATTACAGGATACTCTCGGGGAGCTGAGGCGAACCACCGAGCGTCTGGATCAGCATGTGATTACCAGCAGCGCCGACGCCCAGGGCAGAATCACTCAGGCCAGCAGTGCGTTTTGCGAGACCTCCGGATACAAGCTGTGGGAGCTCAAGGGCAAAACCCACGCCGTGGTTCGCCACCCAGAGAACCCGCTGCAGCAGCACCAGGAGATTCGACAGGCGCTGTCCAACGGCCTGAGTTGGCGCGGAGAACTGAGGAACTTGCACAAAGAGGGCCAGGAGTACTGGGTGGATACGGTGATCACTCCGGAACTGGACAGTAAAGGTCAGGTGATCGGTTTCTCGCAGGTGGCCACCGACATCACCGATCGTAAAGCCATCGAAAAGATGTCGGTTACCGACGTGCTGACCAATGTTCACAACCGTCGTCGCCTCGATCAGCTGATGCTGGCGGAGATGGAGCGTTATCAGCGTTATCAGCAGTTTTTCTCTGTGATTCTGATGGATCTGGACCACTTTAAGGCCATCAACGACAGCTTGGGTCACCAGATCGGGGATGAGGTGCTGGTGCAGGTTGCCCAGAGCATGAAGGAGAACGTGCGTAAGGTGGATCACCTGGGGCGCTGGGGCGGCGAGGAGTTCCTGGTGATCTGTTCGGGCACCGACGAAGCCAGCGCCGGTCTGTTGGCAGAAAAACTGCGTGCATTGATCGAGCAGATGCCGATGGCAACCTCGGTAACCGCCAGTTTCGGGGTGGCGCAGACGTTGCCGGGCGAGCGCCTCAACCAACTGATCAAACGAGTGGACCAGTCGTTGTACCGCGCCAAGGAGCAAGGGCGCAACCGGGTGGTACTGGCGTCCGGTGCCAGTCTCAGTTAATGGCTCCTTCCGTCCTTGCCCCGCTTCGGCGGGGTTTTTTATGGCCGTTAGCCACCGGTCACAGACAGCTGGGGCCCAATGGGGCTACCCTGAGCCGCACAGAGAAGCGGCCATGGCCACCAAGATGATGAGTGACGCAGTATGAATTGGATGATGGGAGCCGGCCTGGCGGTCATAGCCCTGGTGCTGGGGGTGGTGTTGAAGCGGGTGCTGGCGCCACCGAAGCCGCAACTGGTGGTGCAGCCGCCTCAGCAGCGCCCCTGTCCGCGGTGTAAGTTCACCCTGGGTTATGCCGACGCCCCCTGTCGCAAGTGCAAAATCTACCCGCAGCCGGAGTGACGGGGCGATCACACTAGGGTTGGCACCACGCCGATGAGTAAAAAGCCAGCCACAAGTACCACGATGGGCATTTTCATGCCCCTGAGCAGCGCCAATCCCAGCAGCACCTGGGCCATATCCTGCCCGGACGCGACTGAGGACACAAACACCGGGTCGTACAGGGCGGCGATCAGGATGCCGACCACACTGGCGTTGACCGCTTCAATGGCTCCGGCACAACGGGGATGGCAGGCCAGGGATTGCCAGCGCCCCAACACCGTCAGCAGCAACAGAAACCCCGGCAGAAAGATGGCGATGGTGGCCAGCAGGGCTCCGATGAGCGGGGTTGTCGGTGACAACTGAAACCCCAGAAATGTGGCCAGGGTGAACATGGGGCCGGGCATCGCCTGGGCGGCGGCGTAACCGCCGAGGAACTGCTCAGGGCTCAGGGTGTCTCCAACCAGCTGCTGTAACAGTGGCAATACCACGTGGCCACCGCCAAAGACCAGGGTGCCGGCCTGATAGAACTGGCCAAACAGCTGTGCCAGTGGTTGGCCGGGAAGCGCCAGTGGCAACAGCATCAGGGCGGCAAACAGCAGCAATGGCCTCCAGCGCCAGTGCCCGTTGACTGCTTCGTAGGCCGGAGTCGCTCGCCCCCGTCGGGCCCCCAGCAGCGCCGCCGTCAGCAGCACCAGCACCTGGGTTGCCAGAGTCGGAGCCATCAGCAGTACCGCGGCACTGAGGATGGCCACGGAGGCGGTGACCCGATGGCGACAGAAGTTATTGAACATCCCCAGGGCTGCATCGGCCACCACCACCACGGCCAGCAGTTTGAGTCCGTGAACCACTGCGACAAAACTGTGGCTGTCCTGCCATTGGTGGCTGGCCATGGCCAGCATCAACATCAGCAGCACCGAGGGCAGGGTAAAGCCGACGAAGGCCGCGATGGCCCCGGGTAACCGCCGGCGCTGATAGCCAATGGCGAACCCCAGTTGACTGGAGCCTGGGCCGGGAAGGAACTGGCTTAAGGCCACGAATTGGGCAAACTGCTGGTCGCTGAGCCAGCGGCGTTGGCTTACAAAGGCCCGCCTGAAGTAGCCGATGTGGGCTGCCGGGCCGCCAAAACTGATGCAGCCAAGAAGAAAAAAAGTTTTAAAAACAGCAAACATAGCCGGTTACCTGAAGGAGACTTGGCAAGGGTAGGCGAGCGTTGTGACACTTTTATGACCAGGGGCGGGCGACCAGACAGAAAAAAGCCCCACCGAGGTGGGGCCGGGCAAGGGTAACGATAGGTCGTTATCAGGATTCGTTGCGATTCAGACGGGCTTCGATAAGGCTGTCGATGACCGTTGGATCCGCCAGGGTCGAGGAATCACCCAGGCTGCCTACCTCGTTGGCGGCAATCTTACGCAGGAAGCGGCGCATGATCTTACCGGAACGGGTCTTGGGCAGTCCGGGAGCCCACTGAATCAGGTCCGGCGTGGCCAGGGCGCCAATCTCGGAGCGCACCCACTGGCGCAGGGTTTGCCGCAGGGCTTCGGTTTCCTCGGTGCCCTTGTTGAGGGTGACGTAGGCGTAGATCCCCTGGCCCTTGATGTCATGGGGGTAGCCCACTACGGCCGCTTCGGCCACATCCGGGTGGGCCACCAGAGCGCTTTCCACTTCGGCGGTGCCGAGACGGTGGCCGGAGACGTTGATGACGTCGTCCACTCGTCCGGTAATCCAGTAGTAGCCATCCTCGTCGCGGCGGGCACCGTCACCGGTGAAGTACATGCCGCGGAAGGTCTTGAAGTAGGTCAGAACAAAACGGTCGTGATCGCCGTAGACACTGCGCATCTGCCCGGGCCAGGAATCCAGCAGCACCAGATTGCCTTCACCGGCGCCATCGATGAGGTTGCCCATGTTGTCTACCAATGCCGGTTGCACACCGAAGAAGGGCCGGGTGGCGCTGCCGGGTTTCAGATCCGTGGCTCCGGGCAGCGGCGAAATCAGGATGCCGCCGGTTTCGGTCTGCCACCAGGTGTCGACGATGGGGTTCTGCTCTTTGCCGATGACGTCGTAGTACCAGCGCCAGGCTTCCGGGTTGATGGGTTCCCCCACCGAGCCCAGCACCCGCAGGCTGCTGCCGTCAAAACCGTCGAAGTGCGCTTCGCCTTCGGCCATCAGGGCCCGAATCAGTGTCGGCGCGGTGTAGACGATGTTGACCTTGTGGCGATCGATGATCTCGCCCATTCGGGCCGGGCTGGGCCAGTTGGGCACCCCTTCGTGCATCAGCAGGGTGGCGCCATTGGCCAGCGGCCCGTACACCATGTAGGAGTGACCGGTGATCCAGCCTACGTCGGCGGTGCACCAGTAGATCTCGCCATCGCGGTAATCAAACACGTATTCGTGGGTCATGGAGGCGTACACCATGTAGCCGCCGGTGCTGTGCAGCACGCCCTTGGGGGTGCCGGTGGAGCCGGAGGTGTACAGGATAAACAGCGGATCTTCGGCGCCCATCTCTTCGGCGGGGCAATAGGGAGAGCTGACGGCCATCAGTTCGTGCCACCAGATATCGCGTCCCTGCTGCCATTGAATGTCCCCTCCGGTGCGCTTCAGGCAGATCACCCGCTCGACCGTGGTGACGTCCGGGTTGTCCAGGGCGGCATCGACGTTGGCTTTCAACGGAATAATCCGGCCACCGCGAACCCCTTGATCGGCGGTGATCACCACCTTGGACTTGCCGTCGATGATGCGGCTGGCGATGGAGTCGGGGGAGAAACCGCCGAAAATCACCGAATGGATGGCGCCGATGCGGGCACAGGCCAGCATCGCCACTGCGGCTTCCGGCACCATGGGCATGTAGATGGTGACCACGTCGCCGCGCTGGACGCCTTGGCCGCGCAGGGCGTTGGCAAAGGCACAGACCTGCTGATGCAACTGGCTGTAGGTCAGGATTAACTGTTCGGAAGCGTCGTCCCCTTCCCAGATAATCGCCGGCTGGTCGCCGCGGCTGTCCAGGTGACGGTCCAGGCAGTTGTAGGAGGCGTTAAGGGTACCGTCGTAGAACCACTTGATGTACAGGTTGTGGTCATCAAAGGAGACTTTGCGGATCTTGGTGTAGTCTTTGAACCAGCTGATGCGTTGACCGTGTTCACGCCAAAAGCCCTCGGGATTGACCACCGATTCCTGATACATGCGGCGGTATTGTTCTTCGTTCACTTTTGCGCCGGCGGCGAAGTCGGCATTCACCGGATAGAGAGACTGCGTGCTCATCGAGGAATCCTTCTCTTGATTCATGTCGTGTTGACTGTGAGTTTTGCAAGATGGCCGGAGTTCAACCATTAGACATTGGTCTAGCTAATTGAGCATAGTTGCCTGCGGTGACTTTGCGCTAACTGGTTGAGCTGGCATGATAAGCGTTGAAGGAATAACGAGAATAACAACATGAATTCGACCCTGCTGATCGGCATTGCCGCCCTGTGCTACCTGAGTCTGCTGTTTTTGATCGCCTGGGGAGGCGAGCGCTATATCCGCCAGATTCCGGGTCGGGTCAAGCGTTGGGTTTATGGCCTATCGCTGGCGGTGTATTGCTCCAGTTGGAGTTTTCTGGGTACCGTCGGTCAGGCCACCACCGATCCCTGGGGGTTCATTCCCATCTACATCGGCCCCATTTTGCTGTTTACCGTCGGTTTCGGGGTGATTCGAAAACTGGTAACCGTCTCCAAGCAGCAAAGCATCACCTCGGTGGCGGATTTCATTGCCGCCCGTTACGGCAAATCTCAGCTACTGGCGGCCCTGGTGACCCTGATTGCGGTGTTCGGCATCATGCCTTACATCGCCCTGCAACTGAAGGCGATGGTGCTCAGCTTTAGCCTGTTTCAGCCTGGTACCAGTGCCATCGAAGGGGACATCCTGGCGTTGCTGATCTCGGCGGTGCTGGCGGTGTTTGCCATCCTGTTTGGCACTCGCAAGCTGGACGCCACCGAACACAATCCCGGGCTGATGCTGGCCATCGCCTTTGAGTCGCTGGTGAAGCTGGCCGCTTTCGTGGGCGTCGGCCTGTTGGTGGTATTTGGCCTGTTTGATGGCCTGGGGGACCTGTTGGGGCAGGCTCGGGCCCAGGGGCTGATGACCGAGACGTCCCACAACCTGCACCTGCAGCGACTGTTACCGGAAACGGTGTTATCCATGGCGGCATTTTTGTGCCTGCCACGAATGTTCCATGTCATGGTGGTGGAGTGCGATAAGCCCAGGGCGGTGGAACGTTCACGCTGGCTATTCCCGAGTTACCTGATCATTTTCAGCCTGTTTGTGGTGCCATTGGCGTTGGCTGGCGGCCTATTGCTGCCCGACGGTGCCGCCGCCGACACCATGGTGATCAGTCTGCCGCTGGCCACCGGTCACTTCTGGACTGCGGTGGTGGCGCTGCTGGGGACCATCTCGGCCGCCACCGGCATGGTGATCGTGGCGGTGGTGACCATCTCCATCATGGTGTCCAACGAGTGGCTGGTGCCGCTGCTGCTGCGTTCCGGGCGCATTCGCAGTCAAAACTTCTCTCAGTTTTCCAACCTGCTGCTCAACACTCGCCGCATCACCATCATTTTATTGCTGCTGGCGGGGCTGCTGGCCTACCAGAGCATCACTTCGCAGGAGTCGCTGGCACGGTTGGGAATGCTGGCCTTCGGGGCTTTCGCTCAGCTGGCCCCGGGGCTGGTAGGGGGACTGTACTGGAAAGGCGGCAACCGCAATGGTGTTCTTAGCGGCCTCACCATCGGTTTCATCCTGTGGTTTGTGGTGATGCTGCAGCCGGAACTGGGGCAGCAGACCAGTGTGTTTGGAGTCAGCCAGACGGTGGTGGACCTGTTCCTGGCCCTGTTGGCCAATGGCCTGTTTTACGTGGTGGGGTCGATGGTGTTCCGGGCCGGGGTGGCGGAGCGGATTCAGACCAGTGCCTTTGTGCAGTTGCCGGAGGAGCGCCGGGCCACCAGCAAGTTACTGGGGGTGGTCACTCAGCACGATCTGTTGCTGTTGGCATCGCGGTTTGTGGGGCCGACCCGGGCCTATCAGAGCTTTTCCGACTTCAGTCCCTCCAGCGTCGATTCCCGCTCCTGGGGACGCAGTGCCCCCCTGGAGCTGATCGCCCATACCGAGCGCCTGCTCTCCAGCGTGCTGGGGGCATCGTCGGCGGACCTGGTGATGGACAGCGTGTTGCGGGGCCGGGATCTGGCCCTGGACGAAGTGTTCTCGCTGATGGACGAAGCCAGCGCCAAGATCTTATTGTCCCAGGACATGCTTCGCGGTGCCATCGAACACGCTTATGAAGGGATGAGTGTGGTGGACCAGGATCTGAAGCTGGTGGCCTGGAACAAGCGCTACCAGGAGCTGTACCACTACCCGGACGGCTTCCTGCAACTGGGGATGTCGGTGGAGCAGATCATCGAGTTCAACGCCCAGCGAGGCTATTGCGGCCCCGGCAGCATCGAGGAGCACGTCAATCGACGGGTGCACTTTATGCGTCAGGGCAGCGCCCACAGTTCCGAACGCCGCCGTCAGGATGGCCGGGTGATCAGCATTCGGGGCAATCCCATGCCCGGTGGTGGCTTCGTGATGACCTTCACCGACATCACCGAATTTCGGCAGCAGGAGGCGCAGTTGCAGGCGCTGAACGTGACCCTGGAAGCCCGGGTGGAGGAGCGCACCCGGGAGCTGGCCAGCCTGAACCAGAAATTGCGGCTGGCCAAGGAAGCGGAAGCGGAGGCCAACCAGAGTAAGAGTCGATTCCTGGCGGCCATTGGCCACGATTTGATGCAACCATTGAATGCCGCCCGGCTGTTCACGGCGGCGTTGGCACAGCACCAGAAGCTGGATCGGGCGCTGTTGCCGACGGTGGAGAACGTGTCTGGTTCTCTGCATACCGCCGGCGATCTGCTGGCGGATCTGCTGGACATCTCCAAGCTGGAGTCCGGCACCATGGAGGTCAACCGCAGTGACGTCAATGTGATGGACATCCTCGAGCCCTTGGTGACCGAGTTTTCGGCCCTGGCCAGCAGCAACGGTCAGCGTTTTTCCGCCCACCTGCGTTCCTGCAGCATCAACACCGACCCCAACCTGTTGCGGCGAATTGTGCAGAACTTTCTGACTAACGCCCTGAAATACGCCCCCAAGGGGCGGGTGGTGATGGGAACCCGCTTGCATGGCGGACAACTGGAGATCCAGGTGTGGGATAATGGCTGTGGCATTGCCGACAATAAGCTGGGGGAGATCTTCTACGAATTCAAACAACTGAACCTGCATGCCCGGGTGGGGGGCATCGGCCTGGGACTGGCGATTGTGGATCGCATCAGCAAGGTACTGGGTCATACCCTGAAAGTCCGCTCCTCGTTGGGGGAGGGGTCAATGTTTTCGGTAACCTTGCCAGTGACCTCGGCTCCAGTACCGGCCCGCAGTGCGCCCAAGCTGGTGTCTTTGAGTCCGCTGCAGGGGGTTCGGGTGCTGTGCATCGACAATGAGTCGGCGATTCTGGCAGCCTTGTCCACCTTGCTGGAGCGTTGGCAATGCGAGGTGGCCTTGGCGGAAAGCCTGGAAGAAGCGATCATCGAGATGGGGCTTAAGGGATTCAAACCGGACATCATGCTGGCGGATTACCATCTGGATGACCATCGCAATGGCCTGGACGCCATGGATGAGATTCGTCGCCGCTACGGTGCCGAGGTGCCCGGAGTGCTGATCACTGCCGATACCCGTGAGGAGCTCAAGCAGGAGGTGGCCGAACGTGGCTACCGTTACATGGCTAAAATGGTCAAACCGGCGGCGCTTCGCGCCATGGTGTCGGCGCTGGTGTCGGAGCAAGATTAAGTCGTCCCCGATCGAAGGCGGGGCTCAATCAGGAAATCGTGAAACGGAATGAGTAAACAGGAACCCTTTAAGGCGCTCTGGCAGCGGGCCGCCGAACGTAAAGGGGGCGATGCGGCCTTGACCGCCTTGTTGCCCCTGACCGGCGATGGGGCGGCGTCCCTAAGCGATGCCCAGCTGCTGTCGGCCATGAGTGCCCAGATCTTTAAATCCGGATTTGTGTGGCGAGTGGTCGACAACAAATGGCCCGCGTTTGAGCAGGCATTCTGGGGCTTTGACCCACAGAAACTGCTGCTGATGTCACCGGAGCAGTTGGATCAGCGAGCCAGCGATCCGGCCTTGATTCGCCATGGCAAGAAGATGCAGGCGATCATGGACAATGCCCAGATGGTGCAGGCGTTGGCGGAGGAGCATGGCAGCTTCGGCCAATGGCTGCGTCAGTGGGACAGCCGCGATGTCATCGGCCTGTGGGCGGAGCTGAAACGGAGCGGGAGTCGACTTGGCGGTAACACCGGCCCCTATTTTTTGCGCAGTGTCGGCATCGACACCTTTCTGATGACCGGAGACATCATCGCCTACCTCAAGGCTCATGAGTTACTGGATGCGTCACCCACCTCAAAACGGGGCCAGAGTCAGGCTCAGGCCGTCTTCAATCGCTGGCAGGATGAGAGTGGCTTGCCCCTGGCCAGCTTGTCGCGAGTGGTGGCCTGCTCGGTGGGCGATAATCGATTGGGAGTCACCGACTAGTATGATGATTCAAGGTAATGGGGTGCGTCTGCGCAGCCTGCGGGTAGAGGATGCGGCCGAGTTCTACCTCTGGTCTTGTGACCCGGAGGTGGTGCAGTACAGCCTGTCCAGTTTCTCCCTGCCCAAGTCCCAGGCCCAGTATGCCCAGTGGCTGGCTCAGGTTAATGATGAACGCGGCAGCGTGTCGTTGGCGATTGAGTGCCCGGACAGCGGTGCGTTGATTGGCTATGCTGGAATCGTAGGCATCAGTCAGCTTAACCGTTGTGGCGAGTATTTTATTCTGATCGGTGACAAGCGTTACTGGGGGCGGGGACTGGGGACTGAGGTGACCCGGTTGGTGACCGAATACGGATTCCGGCAGCTGGGTCTGAACCGCATTGAGTTGACCGCCTTTGCCAGCAACCCCGCCGCAGTCAGGGCTTATGAAAAAGCCGGGTATGTCCACGAAGGGGTGCTTCGCCAGGCGGGGTTTCGGCATGGCCGCTTTCTGGACAAGGTGATGATGGCGACGTTGGCCAGCGACTGGCTGGCACGCTGACGGCCGTCGACGCCCGAGTGATACCACTAAGGAGAGTGCGTGATGACACCAACAACCGCATCGACCCCCTGGCACCTGTGGCTGGTGGCAATACTGGCCTTGCTGTGGAATGCCGCTGGGGCCTTCGACTATCTGATGACCCAGACCCGGCATCAGGACTACATGGCCCAGTTTACTCAGGAACAACTGGCATTTTTCTATGCTTTGCCGTCCTGGGTGGTCGCCTGCTGGGCGCTGGCGGTGTGGGGGGGCGTGCTTGGGGCTCTGCTGCTGTTGCTGCGCTCCCGTCGTGCCGTGGGAGTGTTGCTGGTGTCCTGGTTGGCGATGATGGTGACTACGGTGCACAACTATGGCATCAGCGATGGCATGGCGGTGATGGGGGATCCATTTTCGTTGGGGTTCACCGCAGTGATTTTTATTGTTGCCTTGCTGTTGTACCTCTATGCCCGAGCCATGGCCGCTCGAGGGGGGCTGCGCTGAACCTGGCGGTCATTCTCTGTGGCTGTGTTGGGTCACCACCGTCAGGATTCGGTCGGTGAGATCGTACATGTCGAAATGCTTGCGAAACTGCTGTGACGCCCGCAGATAGAAGTTGACCCGATGATCGCTGAGCTCGGTGGCCGTTTGCGGCGCCGGCAGTGACCAGGGCGGGGCGATCAGCAACTGCTCCGATTGATTGCCGCCGTCTTCCAGCAGGGGGGCCGCCGTAGCCTGCACCCACAGGCAGTCATCGCCAATGTTGAGGCCGTGATCGGCGGCGATGGCGCTGACGTCTTTCTGCTCCAGGGTACTGGAATAGAAGACCCGTTTGATGGTGTCATTGCCTTCGGCGGCACTGCCGTGTTGCATCAGCAGTGGCCGCTCCAGCATGATGTCCCGGGCCGGTATCTGATCCGCTGTGCGACCAATCCCCAGCAGCAGGTCCCGCTCCTCAGGGCCGGCGGCAAGCGGGCCACTGAAGCGAGTCATGGTCAAATTGAGGCTGCTCAATTCAGACAGCACTCGAGCGATGGCCACCACCAGATCCGGGCTGAGGCCGTCATCGAAGGCGATACTCAGGGACTGCTGCTGGTTCAGCTTGGCGAACTCACTCATCATCTCGTCCTGCAGTCGCAGCGCTTTCTGGGAATAGAGGAACACCAGTTGCCCTTCGCGGGTCAGTCGCAGACCGGCACTTTTTTCCAGTAGCCGTTTCCCGAAGTGTTGTTCGACCTTTTTGACGTGTTGTGATACCGCCGGCTGAGTCATAAACAGGGTGGCCGCGGCGTCGCTGTAGCTGCGCTTGTCGGCGACACAAGCAAAGGTTTTCAGGAACTTAACATCGATAGAGTGTTTCATCTTTCGCCCCGTTGACGGTCGTCGGTGCCAAGACCAGTACTGATGGCTGTGTTTTCCCTACCCGTTGTCATTACCCTTCCTGAGTCTCCTTTTGATTCTAGAGTGATAATTTCGCTTTTGCTCAGTTGTCGGGCTAGCCGATGGCAGACAGTGCCACTGCGGCCAACCCGGCCGGGGCGATGGCCAGCCCATAGGGGACGCCACGCTGGCGTAGCTGCTGTCGATTGCTCAGCCACAATACGATGGCAATCAGTGCGCCGAGCACACAGACCACAAACAGCACGCCAGGGTAGAGTGCCGGGCTAATGCCAAGGGAGTAAGCGGCCAGTAATTTACTGTCTCCGGCGCCGAATATATTTAGCATGGTTAATAAGAAGCCGACAGCAATTGTAATTGCTGCCTGGAATAGCTGCTGGTCTATCGTTTTGGAATCGGACACAAGGGTAATAATTACAGTAATTACTCCAATTAAAACCACTGTTATATTTGATATTTTTCTTTTCCTGATGTCAGACATCATCACTATCAGGCTGAGTGCCCCTAATACAAGTAACGACATTTTTCCACCCCATTAAGTACCATGGCATTCAATACGGTATCGGCAAGATGAAACCAGCCTTTAACAAATTCTTTTCATTTTTTCTTATAAAAATATAAGCAGAAAACGCTATGTCAGGTTTGAGATAAAACCCTAGTATTGGAACGGCAAAGCAATACTAACTCACTGTAGCCAAATTAAATTCGGGAAACCTGATTATGTTCGATTTTATCAAATCTAAATTTTACCTTTCATTTGGTCAATATATTAAAGACGAGCGCGGTGTGACGGCGGTGGAATACGCAATTATTGCGGTTGCCATGTCGGCGATTATTCTGGTCGTATTCAATGACGGCTCCCTGAAAACCGCACTGACCAGCGCCATCACTTCGATTCAGGGCAACATGACTTCGGCAGGCACTGCCAACTAATTAACGTTGTCAAAAAAGTATCGTCCGACCATCATTTCGGCACAGGTGGTTCCGGCAGTCTGCTTGGTCATTCAATCAGCCTGCCGGCAGCCGAACCAAATATCGAATAAGAGCAGAGAGGAGGCCACCCCTCCTTTTTAGTAGATGCCATGACTAGGTTATTAATTTTTTTGATGATATTTGGAGTGGTACTGTTTACCATCTTCTCCCTGGAGGGGATGTTAATTACTCCAGCACCGAAACTTAATGCGACGGAATCGCCAATAAAAGTGGTTGAGGTGGCGAGGTTAAGCCGCGATGTGTCGAGAGCGGAATCGATCTCACCAGCATCGGTAGAGTTTTTTTCACTGAATGAAAATGAGGTGCTGAGTAAAAACATTCCAACCGCAAAGTCGTTGAATCTTACCAAGGGAAGTGTGTTTGCTGGTGATTTCAAATCAGGACAGTTCTTGTCGGCGGAAATGGTGTCCAACCCAGGAGACGCCGGTTATCTGGTTCTGTCCATCGGGGATAAGTACGTTCCCTATTTCTATTCGTCTAACGACAACCAAATAATCGAAACTGTGCCCATTGCCGTGGGTGATCGCGTCAGTTTTGTGTCCACTACCTCATCGACCCATAACATTAAGGAAGCCGGTTACGCCGAGATGGCGGACATCACCAGTCGAGTGATTGTCGATGACGCCAAGGTGATTCAGGTGCTCAGCACTCCGGTCGAGGCCGGTGAATCGGAACACCCCAGTGCCAGCCTGTTGATTGCCCTGACGGTAGAGCAGATTCTGCACCTGGAGATGGCCGGCAAACTGGGAGACATCACTCTGGTGCCATCCCACCTGACCGGCAAAACGCTGTCGGTGAAAAGCAGCGACATCATTGAGCGGTTAAGTGGCGTGCGTGAGATGCGGGCCGGGGAGGCACAATGAGACTCAGTTGGCACATGAGCACAATGGCCATCCTTGCCACCCTGCTGTCCTGGCAAGTGCTGGCGGGCTCTCTCAACCTGGATCAGGGGGCAGCCACGACGCTGCGATCGACCACCGCCATCGATACGGTGTTTGTGTCCAACGCCAAGGTGGCCGACTACAAGGTGGTGGATAACTCCAGAGTGGTGGTGTTTGGTGTCAGTCCTGGTCTGTCTACCATCATCCTGTACGACGAATCCGGCAATGAACTGGCTAACCACACTCTGGTGGTCAATCTCAATCCGGTGGTATTGGAGCAGCTGATCTCGGCCCATTATCCGGATGAAAAAATCACCATCCGTAACGTGCTGGAACAGGTGGTGCTCGAAGGCACGGTCTCCAGCGAGACGGTCAAGCAGTCGGTGTACGAGCTGGTTGGGGAGATGCTCAGTAAAGAGGTGCAGGTCAACGAAGTGGTGGTCAACGACAGCAATGGTCATGAGTTGGCCAACCTGGAATTTGGCCGCACCAGCGTGTTTCGCGGTGTGATCAACAATCTCAAGGTACTGGCCACCGAACAGATCAACGTCAAGCTGACCGTGGCCGAAGTCTCCAGTGGCCTGCTTAGCCAGCTGGGTGTCAGTTATGGCTCCGCCGGCGCCGATACCGGCCAGTTTGTGGATTACCTGCTGGATTTCTCCGCCGAAGACATCATCTCGGTGATCGATGCCAAGAAGGACGAGACCCTGGGCCAGGTACTGGCCGAGCCCAACTTGTCGGTGATCTCCGGTGAGTCAGCCAGCTTCCTGGTGGGGGGCGAGATCCCCATCGCCGTTCGGACCGATGATACCGTTTCCATTACCTACAAGGAGTACGGCATCAAACTCAACATCGTTGCCAAGGTGATGGACTCGGACAACATTCGTCTGTCGTTAATGCCTGAAGTCAGCTCCGTCGATGCCAAGAACTCTTACGAAGGCACCCTGGCCAACATTCCGGCCCTGAAAACCCGCCGCGCCCACACCACGGTGCAGCTGAAAGACGGCCAGAGCTTCGTGCTGGCGGGGCTGTTGACCTCCGAGGAGCGCGAGCTGCTGTCACGGGTTCCGTTGCTGGGAGACATTCCGGTGCTGGGAAGCCTGTTCAGCCGTACCGAGTCTGATTACAGCAAAACTGAGCTGATCATCGTCGCCACCGTCAACCTGGTGCAACCCACCTCGCCGGAGCAGATTCGGTTGCCGATGATGCAACGGAGCAGCGACATCGAGCGTTTGCTGGGGCTGGAGTTCAATGGCTCTGAACGCCAGGCCCTGCAACCGCTGTTGACCGAAGGAGGGTTCAGATGAAGCCCATGATACTGATTCTGGTACTGCTTCTGGGCGGCTGTTCGGTGCCCATGTCGGAGCCCAACCGGGTGACGGTTCGGCAGATGGAAAGCCAGTTGCAGATAGTTTCGGCACGCTTACCCGGTGCTCATCGGCGAGCACACGCGTTTCTGACCCCGTTGCGCCAGCACAGCGATCGTCTGGAGTTGACCCTGACTTTTGGACCCGGCGCTCGGCCTCTGGCTCTGGCCCTGAAACAGGCGGCCATCGATGCGGGCCTGTCACCCCGGTCGGTGACCCTGAAGCCAGCGGCGTCCACTGGGACCGATGCCCTGACCATCGACGCCGACTACCTGTTGATCGAGGGCCAGCAGTGTGGCGTGGTCAGCCTCAAATCGGCTCAGGATTACCGCTTTGGCTGTTCGCTGGAGCACAACCGGGTCCATACCCTGGTTAACCCCTTGCCAAGGAGGCTGCAACCATGAACCTGAGCAGTATCTTTAAGGCCGGCGCCACCGAGAAAAAAACCGTGCGCCAATGCGGGGATCTGGTGATCTCTGCCGACAGTGAATTGCTGGAGAAAGTCACTGAAATCTACGCCATCGAGGGCTTTGGAAAACCGCTGACTCAGGCGGTGCTGGCGTCGATACGAAGCTGGGCCGACAAAGACAACGGCAGCCGCAACCTGGTGCTGGATCTGCGTCATTGCGATGAGGATGAACTGCGGTTGGTGGTGGAAGCCAACACCACTCAGCTGGATGTGCAGATCAACGTGGTGATTCTGGGGCTGATGGATTCCATCAGGCTCAAAAATTGGGTGGAGTCTCAAGGGGCCCGTTACCTGTTGTGGGAGGGCAACCTCAATGGCCTGATTCACTGCATTGGTGAGCTTCGTCGTCCGGGGACGACGGCTTCCGGAGTGCGGGTCCGTACCGCCAAGCGGATTCTGGTTCTGGGGTGCAAGGGGGGCGTTGGTGTCAGCTGCGTCAGCAGTGCCCTGGTGCATCTGTTTTCGGCCAAGGCCGGTTTGCCCACCTTGCTGGTGGAACACGATAACGGTGCCATCAGCAGCGATCTTTACCTGGGGATCGAGGGGCTGAAGGTGCGCCAGAACAGTGCCGACCTCAGCCACAAAGAGATTGACGCCTCCATCGCTCGCACCTACCTCAACCGGGTCAACGACCGTGCCGACAGCCTGATGCTGGAGAGCGTCAACAGCTGTGTCGGGTTTCACGGTGCCAACCTGCTGGAGCTGTCGCGGCAGCTGGCTCAGGATTACAATTTCATCGTCGATTCGGTACCGGCCACCTTGTTTGATGAGATCAACGATCCGGGCTTTGTGGAGCGGTATCACCGCATCTTCCTGGTGCTGGACCCGTCGGTGTCGGCGCTGCGGGCGTATCAGCAGATGAAGCGCAAGCTGGACAAGGTGCCGCATCAGGTGATCCTCAATCAGTCCCGCCCCAACGGCGATTATGCGTTGTCACTGGCCGACGCTCGCGACAAGCTTAAGATGGAGTCGGCCTTGGTGCTGGCCTATGAGCCGGGGCTGGAAAAGGGCTTGATTCAGAAAGGCGACGGCTTCTGGAGTTCACGCAAGTTGCTCCGCACTCTGGCGGTGATCGTCGATGAGCTGGCGGGTAAGCGGCTGTATGGCGGTCGTGGCCTGAGGTGGTTGTCACGATGAGTGTGCTGAAGAAAATCTACATCGATCTGCGGGATGAGATCTTCGATGCCATCGACGCCGCCAGTATCGCCGACGTCAGCCACGAGGAGCTGCAGGAGCAGTTGCGGTTGTCGGTGGATCTGTTGGTGGATCAGCGTCAGTTGCAGGTCACCAACATTCAGCGCATGGAGTTGGTGCGGGCATTGTTCGCCGAACTCAAAGGCCTGGGGCCACTGCAGGTACTGCTGGAGAACGACGACATCTCCGACATCATGATCAACGGTCCCAACGATGTGTTTATCGAGATTGGTGGTCAGGTCGAGCGCTCCGAGGTGCAGTTCGTCAACGAGAAGCAGCTGAACACCATCGCCAAGCGCATCGCCTCCAACGTCGGTCGGCGCATCGATGAAGCCAAGCCGTTGTGCGATGCCCGCCTTGAAGACGGCAGCCGGGTCAACATCGTGATTCCGCCGCTGGCCATCGACGGCACCTCCATCTCCATTCGCAAGTTTAAGCAGCAGAAGATCAAGATGGAGAACCTGGTGGAGTTTGGCGCCCTGACCATGGAGATGGCCAAACTGCTCTCCATCGCCTCGCACTGCAAGTGCAATGTGCTGATCTCCGGTGGCACGGGTTCGGGCAAAACCACGCTGTTGAACGCGTTGTCGGCCTTCATTGGCGAGCGGGAGCGGGTGGTGACCATCGAGGATGCCGCCGAGCTGCAGCTGCAGCAGCCCCATATTGTGCGCCTGGAAACTCGCCAGGCCAGTGTCGAGGGCACCGGCGCCGTGGATGCCCGCGAACTGGTGATCAACGCCCTGAGGATGCGCCCGGATCGCATCATCGTCGGTGAGTGCCGCGGCGCCGAAGCGTTTGAGATGCTGCAGGCGATGAATACCGGCCACGATGGCTCGATGTCGACCCTGCATGCCAACAGCCCCCGCGATGCCATTGCCCGGGTGGAAAGCATGGTGATGATGGCCACCGCCAGCCTGCCACTGGCGGCCATTCGTCGTTCCATCGTCAGCGCCGTCGACCTCATTGTCCAGGTTAAGCGCCTGCACGATGGCAGCCGTAAGGTGATGTACATCTCCGAGGTGGTGGGGCTGGAAGGGGAGAGCGTGGTGCTCGAGGACATTTTCCGTTTTGAGACCGGCATCGATGGCTTCTCCGGCAACCGGATCAAGGGCGATTTTCGCACTCCGGGTCTGTCCACCCGCTCGGTGATCTATGAGCGGGCTCGCTTCTTTGGGCTGGAGAATGAGTTGCGGGAGATCTTTGAATGATCAGCCTGGGGATGGTGGTGTTGCTGCTGGCCTTGTTGTGGCTGTGGTGGCGCCGCCGCTGCAGTGAGCGCCGGCTCAACCAGTTGATTGGCCTGGAGCGGGGCGGCGAGCCGATGGCGGTGGCGCGGATGGTGATCGATGCCTCCCGCTTCGATGCCAGCCTGAAGACCCGGTTGCGGCTGCACTGGCAGGCGTTGCTGAAACTGATGGCTCCCAAGCCCGGAGCCAAGTTGTTGCTGTTTGCCGGCGTTGCCACCGGGGGGCTGGTGGCCCTCAACGAGATGTTGCTGCATCAAAGCCTGATGCTGGTGTTGGGCTGGGGGTATCCACTGGCATTTGTGGTGTTTGTGCTGCAACTGAAACGGCGTCGCGAAGCGCGGTTCCAGGACGATTTCCCCGATGCCCTCAACATCCTCTCCGGTGCGTTGTCGGCAGGCCAGAGCGTGGTGCACGCCTTCGAGTATGTGGGGGAGCAGCTGGATAATGAGGTGGGCCGTGAGTTTAAACTGATGTCGGAGCGGCTGTTGATTGGTGAGGATCCCGATGACGTACTGCGGCGCAGTGGTGCGTCGTTTCCCTATGTCGAGTACTTTTTCTTTGTCTCCACCATTCGCCTGAACCTGAGCCGGGGTGGCCAGCTTAAAGAGGTGATCAATCGCATCAACCGGCTGATGTTCGATGCCCGCAGCCTGGATAAGAAAAAGAGCGCCCTGACCTCCGAGGCGCGGGCGTCGGCCAAAATTGTGGCGGCGCTGCCGCTGATCTTCTTGCTGATCCTCAAGTACACCAGCCCGGAAAACTACCATTTCGTGATGTTCGAAGAGGGCGGCAAGCCGATCTTCTACTACGTGCTGATCAGTGAACTGATCGGTTTTGCCTGCATCGCCTGGATTTTGCGGGGGGTGGAATAGATGACTGGCCTGCCTCCCTATGGGTTCTATCTGGTGGCGCTGCTGTGTGCGCTGTTGCTGGCTTGGGTCGGGGTTCGAGTCTGGGAGCGGTTTGCCATTCGCTGGAGTGTCAATTCGCTGCTGGGCAACGCTGGTTCAGAGCCGGTGCGAGGCCAGTGGTGGGACCGGTTGGTGTCCCCCTTCAGTTTCAATCAGGGCGAGGTAGAGAAAAAGCTCCATGCCGCCGGCATCTATCCGCGTTGGGTGGCGCAGAGTTACTACTTTCTGAAGTTCATTCCGTTTGTGGTGCTACTGGCGGTTGCCCTGTATCTGCTGTTGCGGGGCCATTTGAGTTCGACCCGGTTTGTGTTGTTGATCAGCCTGTCGGCAGTGGGGTTTCTGGTCGTGCCGGATCTGTACCTGGAGATGCGAGCCAAGCGGCTAATTCGTCAGATCAGCGGCCGTTTGCCCTTCCTGCTGGACTTGATGAACGTCTGTGTCCACACCGGCATGACCATCGAAGCCTCGTTGGCGCACCTGGCCGGTGAGCTGGTGATGGTGGATCCGCACCTGGCCCGGGTGGTGCGGGTGACGGTGGAGCGCTCCAAGGTGGTCGGCATCGAGAAAGCCATCAATGAATTTTACGAGCTGGTGCCCACCAGTGAAACTCAGAGTTTCGTGATGACCATAGTGCAGAGCCTGCAGTATGGCTCATCGGTGGGGCCGGTATTGTCGTCTTTGGCGACGGACATTCGCGAGATCAACATGATGAACCTGGAGGAGAAGATCGGCAAGTTGGGCGCCAAGATGTCGATTCCGCTGATCCTGTTCATCATGGTGCCCATCGTGGTGCTGATCGCCGCGCCGGGCATCGTCCGAATGATGAGTTAACCCTGAGGTGGAGCCATGCATAACGTTGTAACCGGGCTGTTTCTGGCCCTGATCCTGGCCGGCTGTGCCAGTCGCCCTGTCGAGGACTCGCTGGCGACCCGGGAAGCGCTGCTGCTGGCGTCGGGCAATCAGGTTGGCCTGGTGGCCCACTACAAGGCCAACTTGAACCAGCGGCCCGAGTATAAGCAGCGGCTGATCAGCCTGTACCTGGATCAGCAGGATCTGCGTTCGGCCCAGCTGTACACCACCCTGCTCAGCGAGCAGGAGCGACGGCAGCCACAGGTGCGGCTGGCACTGGCCCGAATACAGTGTCTGCAGCAACGGTGGTCGCAGTGTGAGTCGCAGTTGCAGCAGTATCGCCAGGCCGGTGGCGATTCGGTGCAGACCCTGCTGCTGCTGGGGCGGGCCAGTGCCGCCCAGCAGCAGTTTGAACAGGCCATCGACCAGTTTGAGGAGGCCCGTCGCCTCGGAGCCAGCGACCTGCAGGTGCAGAATAATCAGGCGGTGGTGTACCTGATGCAGCAGCGCCCGCAGCAGGCGCTGGCATTGTTGCAGCCCCTGTACCTCAGCCACCCGGAGGATGGCGGCATTCGCGCCAATTTGATTGTGGCGGCGATTCAGGCGCAGCGGCCGCTGCTGGCGCTGGAGGTGTTGCGTCACCGCGATGACGAGCAGCAGGCCAAACGCCAGTTGCAGGCGCTGATGGCCGGGGTGCTGCCCGCCGACAGCCAGCCGGTGCTGTGGCGCAAGTCACCGCCGTCACCGGCCTCGAGTTCCCCAGGGGCCACCGCCCCAGCGCCGCCACCATCTCAACCTTTTGAACCCGCGCCGCGGCCTCAGTCCGGCGAGGGCCCGGCTGCCTGCGCCGTGCCCGCTGACGGCCAGGACAAGCGATTCTGCGTTCAGGTGACCTCCTGGGACCGGCCGCTGAGCCGGGGCATGCGCCGCGACTTTATTCAGCGTTACGGCTCGCTGTTTGAACAGCAGGTCCAGGCCAGGTATCGCTACTGTGTCGGTGATTTCGATACCGTCGGCGAGGCCAGCGAGTTTCTGGCTCAGGTGCGCGAGCCCCGTGCCTTTGTGGTGACCCAGTCCAGCTGTCATCAGCAGGTCGCGCTGTGAAGCGTCAGCGGGGAACCGTGGCGGTGGAGGCCGCGCTGGGCCTGCCGCTGCTGATCCTGATGGTGCTGGCCTGGCTGGAGTTTTGTGTCCTGACCTACGCCATGGCTGCCACCGATCATGCGTTGGCGACGGCGGTGAATGCCGCCAAACGACAGGGGAGTCTTAGCTCTACCGTGGTGGCGGATTACGAGTATGCCTTGCTGCAGGCGTTGCGGGAGAACGGCATCCAATGGTGGATGAGCAGTGAGGAGTTGGGTGCGGTACGGGCAGAGGTGGTCTATTTCTCCGATCTGTCGGCGCTGGCTCAGTGCAGTCAGGGCGACGCTGAGCTGCAAAGCTGCGCCCAGGCCTCCAGCTCCGGCCTTAATGCCTCGGTGGCGGTGTACCAGGTGGATTACCGTTACCAGCCGATGTTTAACGTCTACCTGCCCGAGCTGCGGGTGCACCGCGAGGTGGTGGCGGTGCAGGAGTATCAGCGCTGTAAGTTCAAGTACTGGGGTGGTTGCGATGGCTAACAGCAAAGGGGTGTTTACCGTTGAGCTGGCGATGGTGTTGCTGGTGCTGTCTGGCTTCTTCGCCATGCAGGTCAACTACATGATAGCGGTCGCGAAAAAGGGAGCTCTGGATCGGGCGGCCTTCTCGGCAGTGACCCTGGTGTCGGAGCGGCGGCAATTCTTCGATGATGAGGGCCAGATGTGTGGCACCAACGGCAATGACGCCAGCAAGTGCGCCAGCCTGGTCAGTGACATTGAGGCCATTGTCGCCGCCGGCCTGGCGCGATCCATGGCCAGTTTTGATGCCAGTGCCCTGGTGGTGGTGGTGGAGGAGTACATTCCGGCACCGCCAGCGGCGTCCTATGCGGTGCGCAGCAGTGGCAACCGGGAGGGCTGTGGCTTTGCTTCCATCAATCACAGTGGCATGGATCCACTGTCGCCGCTGACTTCCAAGGCTCGGAAGTTGCCAATCTACCAGGTGTCGCTGTGTTACCGAACCGATTTTAATCTCATCGGTGTGTCTCAGGGCGACCCGTTTAACATCGTCGCCAGCTCCATCTCCTACGCGAGGTTCTGATGAAACGTTCAGCATTACCCAGACAGCGAGGGGCGGCGATGATCGTCTTTGTCGGCATGCTGCCGGTGATGATGATGCTGTTTGCCTTTGCCATGCACCTGGCTCAGCAGATGCTGGCCCATGCGCGTCTGCTGGAGGCGGCCGAGGTGGCCAGCCTGGCGGTGGCGGCCCAGCATGAGGCCACCCAGACCCAGTCGGAACAGCTGGCACAGCAGATTGTCGATTTCTACATCAAGGACAACGTCGGTGCCCTCAGTGTCAGCGTCGGTCAGGATGCCTGCACCTACGCCAGTGGCTGTATGCAGGAGGCAGGGGAGCTGGCGCCGTCGATGCAAACCGATGTGCAGGTGCATTCCCGCTACGACAGCTGGCTTAGTTTTGATTCCATCGGCATCAAAGAGCAGTTTGAGCTGAAGGGCGGTTCCCTGTCCAAGCGCTACCTGCCTAAGCCGGTGGACGTGTACCTGATTGTCGACTTCAGTTACTCGATGAACTGGACCTGGACCGATGGCCAGAAGAAATACACCATAGTGAAAGACACCCTGTCGCGGGTGGTGGATCAGCTTAAGCTGTATAACAAGTACAATCAGGACAAGAGCCGCATCGCCCTGATCGGTTTTAACCGCTTCAGTGTGCGTAAGGTCGGCGGTTCGCGGACGCTGTACAACATGGACATCTACGACAATGTCACCGACACCGTGGCGCATATGTTTGAGGACAAGCCGGCGGCATCCAGTTACTACCAGTCTTACAGCTATTACTACCCAAAGAACTTTCATGACATTCCCCTGACCGAGGATTACGACCACTTCCTCTCAGAGCTCAATACCATGACCGCCAATGCCCGCAATGCCGGTACCTACTCCTGGCAGGGGATGCTAAGGGCGGCGGTGGTGTCCGATGAGGCCACCAACCTCAATCCGGACCAGGTGTTTATTGTGCTCTCCGACGGCCATGACAACACCAAAACCTACAATGGGATTAAAACCAACCGCTATCTGAAGATGTTGGTGGGGGCGGGGTTATGCCAACAACTGTTTGACAACATGCGCGGCAAAACCGGTCGCCATGGCGAGTCGATTTCGGTCAAGGCCGGGGTCATCGGCGTGGACTTTCTGTTGGATAAAGAGAGTAACGGTTTCTACAACTGCGTGGGTGAACGCAACATCTATCACGCCAGTCAGGGGCCGGACGTGTACAAGTACATTTTGCAGATGCTGAACGAAGAAACGGGACGATTGGAATGACAATATCGACGCACTTTTGGGCTGTCGGCGTGCTGATGGCCGCCGTCTCTGCCCCCCCGGCGTTAGCTGGTTGCATGGACAGCCAGGCGTTGTATAAGCAGAGCAGCCGTGAACGAGCGGCCTACCAACTCAGCCATCATGATCGTGGCCGCTTGCTGACGGTAACAGCGGTGGCGACGGAGGCCGAGTCCACCGAGCAGCAGTCCCTGACTCAAGCCTGCGCCTTTGATCCGCAGCGGCTGACCTTGGTGCTGCACTATCCACTGGATCACTATCGGTTGTCGGTGGAGCATAAGCAGGCGTTGCTGGAGTTGCTGGTGATGGTGGAACGGGAGGGCCAGTTGGGCATCGGCGTGGCCGGCCACGCCGATCGTTTGGGGAGCACGGACTACAACCTCGGCTTGTCCCGGCGCCGTTCCAACGCCGTGGCAGAGTTTATCGCCCAGGTGCGCCCGGACCTGCACTTGGAATCCGTGGGTTACGGAGAAGGCAGCCCGGTGTGCAGCCGTGCTGACAACGACCAGCTGGGCTGTAACCGGCGGGTAGAGGTGCGACTGTTGCTGTAACGGCGCCGTTGTCGCGAACGTGCTCGGTTAATCGGCCAGGGCCAGTCGGGTGCCCAGGCCGATCATCGCCACGCCGATGATACGATTGAGTCCGGTCTCGATGCGGCTCAGACGCTTTTGAGCGCCAGCAGTGGTCAGCAGCATCGCCACCGCGGAGAACCACAGCAGGTGGCCCAGAGCGATAACCAGTCCAAGCAGCAATTGCTGATTCGGTCCGGCCTCGGCATCGGCGACTTGAGTAAAGAGCGCCACGAAGAACAGGGCGGTCTTAGGATTGAGGGCATTGCACAGAAACCCCTGTTTGGCCATGGTCCAGTGAGCAATCGAGACGGACTCGTCGGTTGACGTGGCGCCGCCATGTGCGGGGCGCTGGCTCAGTAGGGCGGTGATGCCGAGCCAGATCAGGTAACCGGCGCCAAGGTAGCGAATCAGCTCCAGCATCCAGATGGCCTGAGACATCAGGTAACCCAGCCCCATCACGGTATAGCCGATGTGCACCGATACGCCGGCGGCGATGCCGGCGGCCGTGGCCAGGCCGGCGCGTCGTCCCTGGGCGAGGCTGTTGCGCACCGTGACGGCGAAATCCGGCCCGGGACTGATGATGGCCAGGGCGATGATGGCAGTCACCAGAGCCAGTTGAGGGTCAATGATCATGATGTCGGTCTCTTGTAGGGTTAGGGCTGATGATTATTGGCTGGAAAAGCGGCTGATAAAAGCGAATAATACACGCAAATACTGTGAATAAATCTCACGCATATGACGCTTAGAAACCTTCCACCTCTGGCACCCCTTATCGGATTTTGTACTGCCGCCAAACACCAGAGTTTTACTAAGGCTGCTCAGGAGTTGAATCTCACCCATGGGGCCATCAGTCGCGCCGTAAAACAGCTGGAAGACTACTATGGGGCGGCGCTGTTTCAGCGTCGAAATCGGCGCGTATTTTTGACCGATAAGGGGCGCTACCTGGCCGAGCATGCTTCGGTGATGTTGACCCAGTTGCAGGGGCTGAATGAACGCATGCGGCAGCCGGAAGGCGCCAGCCTGGCGGTGTCCTGCGAACCGTCGTTGGCCATGCGTTGGCTGATGCCCCGCCTGAGTGGCTTTTATCAGCAGTCTCAGGTTGCCGATGTGCACCTCTCTACGGCGGGAGGACCGGTGGACATGGTGGCCCAGGGGCTGGATCTGGCCATTCGGCGCTCTGACTTTAAGTGGCCCCAGGATTATTGGGTCAGTCCACTTGGCAGGGAGAGCATTGGTTTGGTGTGCCACCCCGACTATTGGTTGCGACACCGTGATGGGGCAACAACCTTACTCCACAGTCGTACCCGACCTCATGCCTGGGAAGATTGGCAGGCGCTGGCCGGTCAACCCTTGCTGGCGGAGTCCGAGCGCTATTTCGATCACTTCTATTTCAGCCTTCAGGCCGCCGTCGCCGGGCTCGGCCTGGCCGTAGGGCCGCGTTCTCTGGTGGTGGATGATATGGAGCGGGGCCACCTGATTGCGCCCTTTGGCTTTGTGGAAACTCGGGTCGAGTATGTGGCGTTATCATTGACTGATCCGGCCCGCTCGGGAGGCGTGCAGCAGTTTATTGATTGGTTGGCTCAGGAGCTGAAAGGGGCGCTGTAAGGGCGGCGACAGCCTAGCTCCACATGACGATGATGGCAGCCACCGCGATCAGCACCAGCCCGGCCGCTTCTTTCAGTTGCACCCGTTGCTTTAGCCACAAGGCGGCGATGGCCAGAGTAAAAAACACCTCGATCTGACCCAGGGTCTTGACGTAAGGGACCGCGTTCAGGGCCATGGCGGAAAACCAGCCAATGGAACCGATGCAGCTGCACAGGCTGACCAGAAACGTGGCTTTGGGGCGTTGCCACAGCGCCATCAGAGTCGGCCTGTCCCGCAGGCCAAGGTAGCCCAGCAGCAGTAGGGTTTGCAGGCCGATCACCAGTACCAGCACCCAGGCGGCCCGGTGGGGGAAGGGCAGCGGCAGCACCAGGCTGGCTTCCCGAATCCACAGTGAAGTCAGTGCAAACGCAGTACCACAGGCCAGGCCGATCACCAGGGTCGTCCCCGACAACTGGCGCCAGTGACCGCGGCCACTGAGCAGCACCACGGCGACGGCGCCGACGCAGACCCCAAGCCAGCCCAGTGCAGACAGGGGCGTGCCAAACAGCAGGGTGCCGAGAATGGCGGCCATCAGGGCTTCGGTTTTTGCCAGTCCGGCGCCGACGGAGAAGTTCTTCATCTGGAACAGCCGCACCATCAGGCCCGTTGCCACTATCTGCATCACCGCCGCCCCGACAATGAAGCCGGTTAACGGCAAAGACAGCTGTGGCAGCGGAGCCGGGCGCCACAGGTGCAGTGTCCCCAGGTACAGCAGCGCCAGCGGTCCGGCGTACAGAAAACGCGCCAGGGTGACTCCGGCGACCTTGACCTCTTTGCTGAGCTGGCTCTGCAGGGCATTGCGCCACGACTGGGCAAAGGCGGCGAGCAGGGTAAAGGCGATCCACATGGCGGGGTCTCACAGATTCAGGGCAAGGGCTCAGAGTGTGGCATTGGCGCGTGAAAGTCCAACGGCATCCTCAGGCGTTGTTGGCTCAAAAACGGGCCTGGGCTCAGAAACAACCACGCCGGCATTGAGCCGGCGCGGGTTTGGGGGCGATGGCCTGGGGTCAGAACTTCTTCGGGGCAAAGCCGGTGACTTCGCTGATGCCCATTTCGCGGCCCAGGGCGGTCATCGGGTGAACCACCTCCAGTCCACGGACCGATTTTTTCAGTTTGCCCATGTCCGCCTGCTCCTCTTTGGTCAGCACGCGTTTAAAAGGCAGGTTACTGACCTTATTCCCTTTTTGGCTGATTTGACGGGTCTGGGTCTTCTTGACGTTGTCGATCTGTTTGGTCAGAGCCTGGCTTTCTTCAAAGAACTTGTCGATCATCGCCACGTCACCGCGCTCGTGGGCGGCATTCAGTTTACGACGGACTTTATCCAGCCGGTTATTCAGTTGCTGGAGCTCTTGTTTCAAATTCATGGTGTTACCTTAGATTGTGGGCCGGAGAAAGGGCGCGGGCGCTGCCACCTTCCGTCGCAATAGCGTAGTATACCTTGTATTGACAACAACGTGTGAACCTCGAGGCAAGTGATGGACGATTATGCAAAGTACTTCAGCGAAGACTCGTTCTGGGACACCCTGCGCCGTTATGCCGTTCGCATTGGCCGGGAAGCGGTGGAAAAGGCGTTGGTGCTCTATTTCTGCCTGACCGACCCGCAAACGCCGACCCAGGCCAAGACGGTAATCGTGGCGGCGTTGGGTTACCTGATTCTGCCCATGGACGTGATTCCGGATTTAACGCCAGGAGTGGGATTCAGTGATGATTTAGGCGCTTTGACGGTGGCATTGGCGACGGTGGCGGCTCACGTTACCAGTGCCCATTGGCAGCGGGCATCGCAGCAACTGCAGCAGTGGTTTGGCACTACCCCCCAGTGAGGCGGGCCGGGGCGTGTCCGTTACCAACGCGTGCCGGGTCACCAGGGCGACCGGCGCCTTGGTTTGCGGTAACCACGGCAACGGCCTGGGCCATTATCAATTCAAAACGAAAACTGTTTATGGTGGCGGCCGGTTTATTGTTCGCCGGGCTGACCAATATACTCTCCGTCATTGATTGATGTATGAATTCACCCAGTTACGGAGCAGACCATGTCTCAGCAGATTATTGCCGATCTAAACGCCCGCTATACCGCCAAAAAATACGATCCATCCAAGCGCATCTCGGCCAACGACATGGCCATTATCAAAGAAGCGCTGCGCCTGTCGGCGTCCTCCATCAACTCTCAGCCGTGGAAGTTTGTTGTGCTGGAAAGTGACGAGGCCAAACAGCGATTCCACAACACCTTTGTTAATAAGCACCAATTTAATCAGCCCCATGCCAAAGAGGCGTCGCACACCATCCTGTTGGCCTATGATCCGAAATTCACTAAAGAAAAGTACAGCAAGCGGGTCGATGCGGAAGTGCGCTCTGGTCACCTGCCGGCGGAGCGGTACGATGCCTTTATGGGGGCCTACGCCTTTGCCGAAGCCAACACCGACGCCCAGGGCTTCAATGGTGGCTGGACTAAGGCCCAGGTGTACCTGGCTCTGGGCAACTTGTTGCACGTACTGGCCCGGTTGGGGATCGCCTCGACGCCAATGGAAGGGGTGGATGCCGAACTGATCGGCAAGGAGTTCGCCCCAGAACTGGATGGCCACGTCTGCGAAGTGGCACTGGCCATGGGCTATCACAAACAGGGGGAAGACTATAACCATGGACTGCCCAAGGCTCGGTTGTTGGCCGAGGACGTACTGGCGGTGGTGTAACCTTCACCGAGTCTAAACGCTGACCCCGGTTCAAATCGGCAGGGCAGGAGGCCGGAGCCAGCCTCCTGCTGTCATTGTAGTTACTTCGACAAGGCGCCTTTAATGGCAGGCATCATCTGCCGTTTGCGTGACAGGGTGTCGCTGAGAACGAACAGTCCCCGTTTATCCATTTTGACCCCGTAGGCTTTGTTGGCCAGTTTTTCATCGGCGCGATTTTCGGTGATCACGTAGGCGGTTTTCTTCTGCATATCCACAATGGCAAAGAAGATGTGGTCGCGTTTCTGGCTGGTTCGGGCCTTACCCAGCGCCTGGCGCAACTCCTCGACCCGCCCCAGCAGTTCGTCGGAACTCAGTACTTCCGCAACCCCAAAGCCGACATTCTTGCCGTTGATGCTGTAGTTTTTGTAGTCCCCGACCACGATGTCGTAAGCGCTGACGTCGGACAGATCCGATTTGGCTTTAAACATGTTGGCGGCAAACTCATCGGCATCAAGACCGGCGGTGGCAGACAGGCTGGCCACCAGTTGCCGATCCCGTTCGGTGGTGGTGGCCGAGCTCAGGTTCAGGGTGTCGGACAGGATGCCGGCCAGCAGCAGTCCGGCGTCACTCTTTGACAGGGCAATGCCGTGGCGCTCGGCGTCATCGGCAATGATGGTGGCGGCGGAGCCCCAGGGCTTGATGTTGATGCTGATGGGCGAGGACAGGGCGATGGGGTTGTCTCTGAGGGCGTGATGATCAATCACCGCCTGGATGTTGTTTTGATTGACGCCGGGCATCAGTTGCGTGGTTTGATTAAAGTCCACCAGCGCGACGTTGGCTGCGGCCAGGTTGGTGGCCAGGGGCGGCGTGTCCAGCTTCAGGGTGTCGAGCACGTACTGGGTTTCTTTATTGAGCTTGCCGGTGCTGCGGGCCTGGCCACCGTAGATTTTGGCCGCCATCATGGCGGAGACGATGGTGTCGGTGTCTGGATTGATGTGGCCAAACCACAGCGTGTTCTGGTCAATGGGGTGGTCGTTGAGTGTCAGGTCCAAGTCGGCACTGAACGCCGGCCAGGCGATGGCCGTTACCAGGCTCAGGGCGGCCAGGCTAAGGGTGCGTGTGGTCATAATGAGATCCTTGTGTTGGCGGAAGGTGCCCGGCGGGACACCTTCCTGTCCATGAGAGTGTTAAAGTTCGGTTCCGGCCCAGTAGTACAGGTGGTTGCTTCGTGCCTGAGTGTCGATGTGTTGTTTGATCACCGGTTTGAGGTAATTCACCGCACTGTCGCCCAACAGCTCATAGCCTTTGAGGGCGTTACCACCGTCGAGGCGGGCGGCCAGTTTTTGACGCTCTTTGGCGGTGTCATAGCGGGAGCCTGTGGCAACGGCCACCAACAGTCCATCCTTAGCCCCGACCAGGGTCGCTTTGGCGAGGGTCTGGTTCTTGTTAGCACCAATGACGGCGACCTTCAGAGGGTGATCTTGATGGCGGGTCTGATACACGGTGGCGGCGATGGCGCTGTTGCCGGCAATCACCAGACTGTCGTTGCCGGTACGAACGTTCACACTGCCATCGAGGTTGCGTGCCTTGGTGCCATCCAGTTGGGCGATGCCGACGGGTTTGCTGGTCGCGGGCTTGGCGGGGTTGGCTTTGGCGTGAAAGCGGTTGCTGACCTGAAAGGCGATTTCAGTTTTTGACAGGGACTGGTCTTTGGCCAGCAGGCCGGCGGCTTTCAGCTTGGCGTACAGCCAGTCATTGAGTTTGTCTAGCTCGGCCCGGTTCGCGGTTTTGCCTTCAAAGCCGATCTCCAGCAGCAGGGGCTTGCCATACTGACCGTTTTTGCCGAACTGGCCGGGGTCCTTGATGGCTTTCCAGATCTGAATCTCTACTTCCTGGCCTTTGAACGGACCGCTGTTGATCCAGCCCTTGTACTTGGATTGACGCATGATGTCGGTTTTCAGCACCTTACTGGCACCGTGGCGCATCAGTGGCGTCAATTGCTTGTAGGCTTTCGGGTTGGCAAACATCAGGTAGTCGAAGATCTCCTGATTGCTGGCGCCATAGAAATCGAACTCGAAGATGTTAAAGCCGACGTCGGTAGACAGGCTGTACTGATCGCCTCCCAGGGAGACATCCACTTCGCCTTCGCCTTTGATCATTGGTCGCAGTTTATCCAGGCTATCGGCCCGCAGCTTGTGGGTGAATTTGGACTTACGCACCTTGCTGACGTCCATGCGAACCCGAAAGATTTCGTCACGGCTCTTGAGGAACCGGTCCTCGGTATCCATGTAGAAACCCTCTTTGAATTTCACCTTGGCACGCCAGTCGATGAACGGGGTTTTGTCAACAAATCGTTGTCCTAACTGCTTGCTTTCGCCGTCCCACAAGAAGTCGGTATCGATGAGGTAATGCCATTCGATGTCCTCCATCTGTGCCATGGAGACCGGTTTGGCCGGACCGTAGTCCTTGAGGTATTCGTAGTTGAGCGAGTCGATCTGCGGTGCAATGCGAATCAGCATTTCGCCGGCGTTGTGCAGTGCCGTTTCGGTCCGTCCCGGGCGCAGTTTGTTGTAGCGGCCAGATTTGTTATTGAGGTACCACTGGCCGTTTTCCATCTCCAGCTCACCGCCAATGCGGGCCTTGGCCCCGCCGGTCAGTGCCGTGTGGCCGTATTTTTCCTTGTAGCCCCACTTTTTGGGTTTTCCATCTTCGATGCGCATCATGCCCTGCGGGTACTTGGTGCCCCAAGGGGTGGTGACTTCCGGTGCAATGATGAAGTTGCCCGCTTCGTCGATAACCCAGACGTAGCCTTCCCCCTCATCCAGAATCAGCGGTTGCTGATCGTTGCCCACCTGCAGATAGGGGTTGAGGGCGATGTTGTGGTGATTGTCCACTTCGTAGGCTTTGATGTAGGCCGGTGGCATTACCGGGCCGTACAGCCGGTCGAGGTCGGGGCTGGCCTGAACGGAAAATGCCAGTGTCAGGGCGGTGCAGGCGAAAAGTTGTTGTCTCATATCGTGTTTCCTGATCTCTGTACGAGTTGGGCCGGGCACGGTGACCTGGCCGAACAGGAAGGGGATGAGCCGTTGCTCTTGGGGGTGGGAGAGAGAAAACCCCTGGGTTCATTGCCTTCCTGATGTCCTTGGATAGCTATGGTGCTGCGGGTGATTGAGTCACCGGATTCACCATGGCTGTATGATGGACTCAGTCAGGCTGAAAAAAGAATGACCTCGATCAAATAGTCGCAATTAAATCTTACACTTTTGATTTTGTGTGATCTCAATTTGAACGCTAATTCATTTTAACTATTTGAAATTTAATCATAACTTCTATTGTCAATGCTTGTTATAGCTTTGGTTTTTTCGGTGTTGTATTTACTGGTTGCGCTTTTTTGGGGGAACAAAAAGGCCCGCAATCGGCGGGCCCGCGGTGCTGGCTGTTGGATTCAGACCGGACGGTTGTCCATATCCAGTCCCTGCAGGGCGATGACGGCCTGGGTGCGGTTGCGCACGCCGAGCTTTTTAAAGATGGCAGTAGCGTGGGCTTTGATGGTGGCCTCGGAGACCGCCAGTTCATAGGCGATCTGCTTGTTGAGCAGGCCTTCGGCAAACATCTGCAATACTCGGTACTGCTGCGGGGTTAACTCGGCCAGGCGGGCGCCGATGTCGTCGTCGTCTCGCTGTGCTTCGCTAAGGTTTTCCATACCTTGAGGCAGGTAGATGTCGCCCTCCAGAACCCGCTGCAGCGCATCGGCCAGTTGTTGAGGCTGGGCCGATTTGGGAATGAAGCCCTGGGCGCCATAGTGCATCGCCTTGGCGACCGTTTGGGTGTCTTCATGGGCAGAGATCACCATGATCGGAATCGCCGGGTGGTGGCTGCGCAGGTGGATCAGGGTCGAGTAGCCGTGACTGCCGGGCATCTGCAGATCCAGCAGGATCAGGTCAACGTCGGGGTGATGGTTGAGGCAGTGCTCCAGGGTGTCGGCACTGTCGGCTTCCAGCCAGCGGGTGTCTGCCATGAACAGACTCAATGACTGTTTCAGCGCCTGGCGAAAAAGGGGGTGATCGTCGGCGATGATGATTGAGCGGTCAGGCTGATCCATGGTGGCGTAGGTCCTTGTAATTATAGTGCCACTACTTTATGCAAATTTTAATCAAAAACAAAGGGGCACGCGTGGTGGCCCCTTCTGATCGGATCTGAGTGCGTCAGCCTCAGGGACAACGGCGCCGTCTGGCGCGGCTGGCTTTGGCCAAATCTTTGAGCAGGATTTCACTGTCCTGCCAGTTCAGGCAAGCGTCGGTAATGCTCTGACCATAGGTCAGCGGTTGGCCGGCGACCACTTTCTGGTTGCCTTCATTGATGAAACTCTCCGCCATGATACCGGCAATCATGCCACCGTGCGGCTGTGCCATCTGGGCCATGACATCGGCGGCCACATCCAGTTGGCGACGGTGATCTTTCTGACTGTTGCCGTGGGAAAAGTCCACCACCAATCGAGGGCTGATGCCCGCTTCAGACAATTTGTTGCTGGCAGCGATGACGTGTTCGGCGTCGTAGTTGGGGCACTTGCCGCCGCGCAGGATGATGTGTCCGAAGGGGTTGCCGTGAGTGCGGTACACCGACATCTGACCGTCTTTGTCCGGCGAGTAGAAGATGTGCGGCACTCGGGCGGCGCGGACGGCGTCGATGGCGATCTGCATGCCGCCGTCGGTGCCGTTTTTAAAGCCAACCGGACAGGACAACGCCGATGCCATTTCGCGGTGAATCTGACTTTCGGTGGTGCGGGCGCCGATGGCGCCCCAGGTGATCAGATCGGAGATGTACTGGCCATTGACCATATCGAGGAACTCGGTGGCGATGGGCAGTTTCAATTCGGTGATGTCGGTGAGCAGTTTTCGTGCCTGACGCAGGCCCTTGTTGGCGCTGAAGCTGCCGTCCAGATCCGGATCGGAGATCAGGCCTTTCCAACCGACGATGGTGCGGGGTTTTTCGAAATACACACGCATGACGATCATCAGGTCATCGGCCAGCTCTTTCTGCAACACGGCCAGGCGCTTAGCGTAATCCAGCGCGGCGTCGGCGTCGTGAATGGAGCAGGGGCCGATAATGACCAGCAGGCGGGAATCTTCACCACTGAGAATGGCCTCAACCTGGCGACGGGCACTGAGCAGTGCTTCGGCGGCTGGATCGGATAAGGGAAACTCTTTGGCCAGCTCGGCAGGGGAAATCACCTTGCACAGAAGCGTGGTCCGTAATTCATCGGTCTTAAATGTCATGCGTGCCTACAACGGGGTGAGTACAGGTCACCGTTTGCAACTAATTTGACGGATTATACCGAATCTTGGCCGTTAGGTAAGGCACAATACCCATTGGGCGACAAGTTGGTTAATAAATGGGCCGAAATGGCCGCCGAACCGGGCCGGTGGGCCTAGCCGGTTCGGCGGTGGTGGGGTGAGTTATGGGTTGCGTTTAACGCTCTGCATGTTCCACAGCACGTTTTGATCGGCGCCCATCATGGTCGAGGGCATCTTGCCGTCCCAGTTTTGGGCGCGGACGTACTCCACCAGCAGTGGGCTTTGGTTGATGGCTTCGGCCTTCTTTTGCATCGCTTCCGCCTCTGCCAGACCCTTGATGCGAATCGCCTCCGATTCTGCCTGGGCTTCGGTGGTGATGGCGTAGGCATTACCGTCGGCTCGAGCCTTTTCCGCATCGCGCTTGGCTTCGGCGGTGTTGACTTCCCGCATCGCTTCCAGTTTTTGGCGCTCCAGGCGGTGTTTTTCCGCCGCCGCCAGGTTTTTTTCGGTCTGTTTGGTTTCGATGCTCTGCAGGTATTTCTGCGGTAACCCCAGATTCTCTATTTGAACGCTGTCCAGTTTGACCGGAAACTCCTTCATGGTTTGGATGACGATCTCTTCGATCTTACCGATCACCTGACCGCGATTCTGAACAATCTCTTCCGCCTTGTAGCGGGCGATGGCATCTTTGGCTGCCGAGCGCAGGCGCGGGTCGAGAATGCGGTTTTCGAACTGATCCAGACCACCGTAGTTGCGATACAGCTCAAAGGCTTCCGAGCGGATCACCGTCCAGTTGATGGAGACATCGATGTCCACCGGCATCTGCTCATGGGTGGCGGCTTTGAGCTTTTCGACGTTCTTGCGAGTCCGAATCTCCAGTTTTTGTACCTGATCGGCCAGTGGAATTTTAAAGTGCAACCCTGGATTGACCTGTTGCTGAGCTTCACCGAAGCGCTTCACAATGCCGACATGGCCTTCGTCGACGGTGTAAAACGTCGACAGCGACAGTATGCCAAGGGCCACGGCCACCGCCGCACCGGCCATGGTTTTGCCCGAAACCCGCTTATTAACTAATTGATTCATAATCATCATTCCTTTTATTTATTGAGTAATTGGTTTTTGTTATCCATGGCTCAATAATATTATTTAGTTATAACGCTGTAAATAAAGTCGGCGGTGATAATCACCCGTTTCTAATCGCATTTCGATTCGGTTTTTCCGAATTATTTTTGAATTTGCCTTGATTTATTTGGAGTTGGCAGTTGAGGCGGTGCGCGGGAAGTGGTTGATGGCATCCCCGGTCTTTGAAGCTGGCTACCGGGTTGGTTAGCGATGTCCCGCCGCTGTCGATGAAGGCGAGCCAGTCTCGATGACTGGCTTTGGTTGGCAGAGTGGCTAAGCGGGACGCCGCAATATCATTGGCTTAAGTGGAACGGCCGCGGGGAGGACCAAAGCTGAGCAGCAGCGCCACCGCCTTGATGGCGATCGCCAACAGCCCCATGAACAGGGTCAGGCCAATGCCAACGCTGTACACCGAAGTGAGACCGGCGAGGGTCAGTCCCAATGCGGCGGTTGCCACAACCCGCAATGCCCGTTGGCGCCGGGGAGTCAACGACCAGCGCCACCCGAGTTGTCGATGGTGTTTGGGCATGGCCAGCGCCAGGGCCGAGACGGCGATGAACATCAGTAAGAACAGCGACAGGGAGATCATCAAGCGTGTACCGTCAGTCGAGAATCAGAGAGTGACCGCCGCTGCAGCCGCACGGCGGCGAACAGGCAGGCTGCCGCCAGCGTCAGGGCGCCCAGGTCGATGCTGGCGTACAACCACTGGCCGCTGGCCAGGGTATGACCCAGGTGCTTCGAGGTGGTCATGGCATTGATGATGGGCACCGCCAGCCAGGTGACGGCGGCCAGCCCCAGTTGTTCGGACCAGGATTTGCTTGGCGAGCGAATCAGGCCATGAATCAGGGCCAGGCCCCAGACCATAAACAGGCTGTGGGCCTCCCAGTCCGCCCTTTCCGCTAGGCCCAGCGGCAATAACCGGTTGGCAATCAAGTAAGCGCCGATGGCCATCGGCAACCCAACCAGGATGCCCACATTCAGTCTTTCCACCAGGCGTATTCCGGCTGCCGGGCCGGCTTGGCGCTGCTTCAGGCGTCGTTTTTGCACGAAATGGAGTGCGCCGGTAGCGATCATGCCGGCGCCCGCCAGGCCGGCGATAAAGTAGAGCCAACGCAGCAGTGGTCCGGCAAACTGACCTTCGTGCAGAGACAGCAGGATCTGGCCGGCTTCGACCGCCGAATTATGGGCAGGGGAGCGCTGGGATAACAGCTCACCACTGACACCGTCAAACTCCAGTAGCGTTGCCGAGCGGGTGGCAATGCCGTCAAATTGACGCACGTAGATGCGGGCATTGGCATCTCCAGGGGCCTGAATCTGAATGCTGCGAATTCGGTCGGCATCGCCGTAGCGGGCAATTAATTGTGTGAGCCGCTCGGCAGGCAGCAGGGGGGCGGCCTGGCCACTGCGTTCGATCTGCGGTCGGAACCGCAGTTTGGCCAGCTCCTGTTTGCTGATGTCTCTATCGAAACCGAGGCCGCCGAAGCCGATCAGCGGCAGAAGTGAGCTGATCATAAATACCAGACCGCTGTAGGAGATCATCAGGTGAAACGGCAGTGACGATACGCTGAGCAGGTTGTGCAGATCCAGAGTGGAACGCAGGCCTTTATGGGGACGAAAGGTGAACATCTCGGCAAAGAACTTACGATGAATGACGACGCCGGTCACCACCGTCAGAAACATCACCACGGTGACCACGCCGATAAAGTAGAAGGCGATGGTTCTGTCCAGATAATGCAACTTGTAGTGCATCTTATACAGCAGTTGGCCGCCACCGGTCTCTCGGGCCGGCTGATGCAACTCGCCACCGTCAATGGCGTCGATCTGTTTTCGAAACCGCCGGGGCTGAGGCTGCTCTGATGGGGGCAGGCGCCAGGAGACTTCTGGAGCGGTGGCGTGGCGCCCGCCGGCGGGGAACAGGTACCAATACTCGGCCCCTTGTGCGTGCTCATTGAGGTAGCGGTAACTGGCTTCGACACGTCGCTCAAACGGGGCATCGATGTGAGCACTGCGTTCGGGTTGCATCCACAGGTCGATCTCATCATCGAAGTAGCCCAGGGTGCCGGTAACAAACATAAAGTACATGACCCAGCAGAAGAGTATTCCAGCCCAGGTGTGCAGCCCGCCCATGGACTTTCTGAAGCCGTTCATAGCACCACCGCCGCAGAAATCAGGGCGCTGGAGATCAGCAGCGACACCAGTACCCGAGTGATGCGTTTCAGTGACGGTTCATGAAACACCCACATGATGAGGGCGGTAAAGGCCAAAAACGCCAGCAGGTTAATCCAACTGATGTTGGTCAGGCGGTCGCCGGGGAGCAGCAGCGATAACAGGATGCCGATGCTGTTAATCACGGCAAAGCCGACGATGAAAGCGAGGAAAATTCGGTAAGCGATTAGCTTGCCGGACGAGGCGTTGGTCTTAGGCACACGAGCTCTTGAGTGATAACTATTTTCATTTCGGCGGATGGTACTGATTTTCATTCGTTGATGCAAAGGCTCCCAGGCCTGGGGTGACCGCCTTATTGGCAAAGACGACCGTCGCAGCTGGCCCGGGGAGCGTTAGTGTCTGTCGGGATGGTGGTAGAATGTACAGACTTGGGAGGTTTTCGTCTGATTTGTGTGCGCTTTGTAGTTCTATTAAATTGATATGAAAGCAAAGCAGCCAACGGTTGTGAAAAGTGGTCGCAGTAGATTTGGCAAACAAATGCACGGATGAGCGGTGCCTCGCCAATGAGCTATGAACCAACAGAGGAGTGTTGATGTGTCATTGGCAAGACGGCTTTTGATCGGCCTGGGTTTGATGCCACTGGTCGGGAGCAGCGACAGCGGCAAGCTGATGCGGTTTGACCCTGTCGCTCTGCCTGTCAGTGACGCGGCCAGTCTCAGGGGCGACGTGCTAGGCTAGCTGGTCGAAGCTCAGACGGGTGACATTCACGGTGTGGTGGAGCTGAATTGAGCCGGGCTGGTGCCGTGGTAATGCCGACATGAACAGGACAGCGGGAATGAGGGTGTTTTTTCGGCAGACCCGGCGCTGGCAAGCCATACTGCAAAGGGAATTCGGTTTCGGGAGAGTAAAAAGGCACGGGTTTGAAGAGGTTGCTCTTTGGTGCCTGGCTCTCTCACTGCATGGAAAAAGGAGACGAACGATGAAAAAGATGATGGTGTTGCTGAGCCTGTGCCTGGGGCTGATGTCACCGCTGGCCTGGTCTCATTGTCAGGTGCCTTGTGGCATTTACGATGATCATGCCCGGGTAAAACAGATGTTGGAGGATGCGGCGACGGTGGCCAAAGCCACCGCGATGATGGCCGAGCTCAGTGGCAAGAGCGATGCCCAGTCGCAGAATCAGATGGTGCGGTGGGTGATGAATAAAGAACAACACGCCCAGAAGGTGATCGAGACCATTAGCGATTATTTCTTGACTCAACGGGTCAAGAGCAGCCAGAAGGATTACCAGAAGCGGTTAATGGATCATCATGCGGTGATTGTGGCCGCCATGAAGGCCAAGCAGAACGCCGACCCTAAGTTTGCCAAGTCGCTGACCAGTGCCATCGAAGGCTTGGCCGGTTACTATCCGGAACACAAGCATTAATGGAATTCGCCACCGGAGCCCGTTGGCTCCGGTGGCGGTTTGATGGTTCAGAACATACTTCTTTCCAATCCGGTCTTTGACAGGATTTTCGTCGCAATCTCTTCCACCGAGTTATTGGTGGTATTGAGGAAGGGAATGCGCTCTTTCTTAAACAGAAACTCCACCTCTTTGATCTCCATGCGGCACTGACGTGCCGAGGCGTATTTGGAGTCGGCCAGCCGTGACTGACGAATCTCCTGCAGACGCTGAGGGTTGATGGTTAGGCCAAACAGCTTCTTCTTGTGTTTTTTCAGCTCAGTCGGCAGTTTCAGGTTCTCCATGTCTTCGGCAATGAAGGGGTAGTTAGCCGCCTTGATGCCAAACTGCATCGACAGGTAGAGGCTGGATGGGGTCTTGCCGCAGCGGGAGACGCCCACCAGAATCACATCCGCTTCCTCCAGATTCTTCAGGGTGACACCGTCATCGTTATCCATGGCGTAGTGAATGGCGTCGATACGGGCATCGTAGGAGTCGTTGGCGATGCTGTGGGTTCGGTGCGCCTTGGGCTCGGCCTTGATCCCCAGTTGCTGTTCCAGTGGTGCCACGAAGGTATTGAGAAAGTCGTAGTCCAGGCCCTCGGAGGAGTAGATGATGGCACGAATCTCTGGATTAACAATGGAATGGAAGATTAATGGCCGTTCGCCCGTTGTAATAAAACAATCATTAATTAAGTTTCTGACTTCCTCAGCTTTCACTAGAGTTTCAACAAAAGGGATGGTCTTCTGCTCAAAATCAACTGGAAATTGCGATAAAACAGCATGTCCAAATATCTCAGCAGTAATCGCTGTGCCATCAGAAATGTAGAATACTTTGCGGGTCATACAGGCCTCTTGTAGTAATAAAATTACAGAATAATTAGGCTTTTGCGCTACTTGGGGGGAAGTGTATGATGCCAGCGACCCCTTAGGAAGGGGCATATAATAAATCTGAGGTTGTGAGGACAGAACAGTGACCCAATACGTACTCTGGTATCAGGAACTTGGCATGAACGACGTCAACCGAGTTGGCGGTAAGAATGCCTCTCTCGGCGAGATGATCAGCAACCTGGCGAACGCGGGTGTGCAGGTTCCAGGTGGTTATGCGACCACGGCTGAAGCCTATGACGAATTCCTGGAGCAAAGTGGCCTGAACGAGAAGATTCATACCGTTCTGGACACCCTCGACGTGGACGACGTGAATGCCCTGGCAAAAGCCGGTGCGGAGATTCGTCAGTGGATTATTGATACCCCGTTCCAGCCTGCCCTGGAAGCGGCCATCACTGAGGCTTACACAGAACTGAATCAGGGTGGCAGCGAAGATGCGTCTTTCGCCGTACGCTCCTCTGCAACCGCCGAAGACATGCCGGACGCGTCATTCGCCGGCCAGCAGGAAACCTTCCTGAACGTACGTGGCATCGATGCGATCATGGTCGCCATCAAACACGTATTCGCATCACTGTTTAATGACCGAGCCATCTCCTACCGTGTACACCAGGGTTACGACCATCGTGGTGTGGCGCTGTCTGCCGGTATTCAGCGCATGGTTCGCTCCGATAAAGCCTCATCCGGTGTGATGTTCTCCATCGACACCGAGTCTGGCCATGAGGATGTGGTCTTCGTGACCTCTGCTTACGGTCTGGGCGAGATGGTGGTGCAGGGTGCGGTTAACCCTGATGAATTTTACGTGCATAAGCCAACGCTGTTGTCCGGTCACAAAGCCGTGTTGCGTCGCAACCTGGGCTCCAAACTGGTGCAGATGATCTACTCTGGTGACGAGGCTCACGGTAAGCAGGTTGAGATTGTCGATGTGGACGCCGGTCTGCAGAAGCAGTTTTCCGTTACCGATGAAGAGGTGCTGGAACTGGCCAAGCAGGCGGTGATCATCGAGAAGCACTACGGTCGTCCAATGGACATCGAGTGGGCCAAAGACGGCATCGATGGCAAGCTGTACATCGTACAGGCCCGTCCTGAAACCGTTCGCTCCAATGAAGACGCTCAGGTGATGGAGCGCTACACCCTGGAAGGCAGCAGTGACGTGGTCTGTGAAGGCCGTGCCATTGGGCATAAGATCGGCGCCGGTACCGCCAAGGTACTGGACTCCATCGAAGAGATGGACAAGATTCAACCGGGTGACGTACTGGTTACCGACATGACCGACCCGGATTGGGAGCCGATCATGAAGCGTGCCAGTGCCATCGTGACCAACCGTGGCGGCCGTACCTGTCACGCGGCAATCATCGCCCGTGAGCTGGGCATTCCTGCGGTTGTAGGCTGTGGCGATGCGACCGATAAGATTGAAAACGGCAGTGAAGTGACCGTGTCCTGCGCCGAAGGCGACACCGGCTTCATCTACACCGGCAAACTGGACTTCTCCCTGACCTCCTCTCGGGTGGACGACCTGCCTGAACTGCCCATGAAGATCATGATGAACGTGGGTAACCCGGATCGTGCCTTCGATTTCGGTCGCCTGCCTAACGAAGGCATTGGCCTGGCGCGTCTGGAGTTCATCATTAACCGCATGATCGGCGTGCACCCGAAGGCGCTGCTGAACTACGACGTTCAGGAAGCCGAGGTGAAGGCGGAAATCGACGAACTGATGGCCGGTTACGACAACCCGGTTGAGTTCTACACCGCGCGTCTGGCGGAAGGCGTGGCCTGCATCGCCGCCTCGGTGTTCCCGAAGCGGGTGATTGTGCGCCTGTCTGACTTTAAGTCTAACGAATACGCCAACCTGGTCGGCGGTGAGCGTTACGAGCCTGAAGAAGAAAACCCAATGCTGGGCTTCCGCGGCGCGTCCCGTTACATCGATGACAGCTTCCGCGATTGTTTCGCCCTCGAGTGCGAAGCGATTAAGCGGGTTCGCGGTGAGATGGGCCTGACCAACGTAGAAATCATGATTCCATTCGTCCGGACTCTGGGTGAAGCCGAGGGCGTAATTGCCGAGCTGGGTAAAAACGGCCTGGTACGTGGCGAAGAGGGTCTGAAGGTGCAGATGATGTGCGAACTGCCTTCCAACGCCCTGTTGGCAGACCAGTTCCTGGATCACTTCGATGGATTCTCCATCGGTTCCAACGACATGACTCAGCTGGGTCTGGGTCTGGATCGCGACTCCGGTATCATCAGCCACCTGTTCGATGAGCGTGACCCATCGATCAAGAAACTGCTGTCCATGGCCATTCAAGCGGCCAAGGCTCGTGGCAAGTACGTGGGCATCTGCGGTCAGGGTCCTTCGGATCACGAAGACTTCGCCGCCTGGCTGGCGGAGGAGGGCATCGACTCGGTGTCCCTGAACCCAGACACCGTTATCGAAACCTGGCTGTACCTGGGCAAGACCTTGCCTAAGAAATAAGTCTGGTAAATTCTAAGATAACTTAAGGGGCCGCTGCTAAAGCGGCCCCTTTTTTATTATCATGGGGGACACTTTCGCACCACAGGGACAGGCAGTCGAATGATCCCAGCATTGCTGACGGCGCAAGGACTCGATGCGCATTATAAAAATTACTTAGAGCAGCTTTTCCAACAGGGATTCAAAGGCGATATTGACGCCCGCTATGGCACCCGCCTGAGCATGGCGGTGGACAACAGCGTCTATCAATTCCTACCGCAGGCGGTGGTCTTCCCCAAAGATTGCGGCGATCTGCAACTGCTCATGACCCTGGCTCAGGCGCCGGCGTTTCGGCAGATCCATTTTGCCCCTCGTGGCGGCGGCACCGGCACCAATGGCCAGAGCCTGAACTTTGGGGTGGTGGTGGATACCAGCCGCTATTTCGACCAGGTTCGGCACATCGACCCCAGCGGCCGCACCGCCGTGGTGGAAAGCGGGGTGGTCAAAGACGCGCTCAACGATGCCCTGCGGCCTCACGGTCTGTTTTTCTCTCCGGATCTGTCTACCTCCAACCGCGCCACCTTGGGGGGAATGATCAGCACCGACGCCTCCGGCGCGGGCTCGTTGGTATACGGCAAAACCTCGGATCATGTGCTGGGGATCACCGCCGTGCTGGACGATGGTTCGCTGCTGGAGACTGGACCCTGGGATGCCGAGGCGCGGGCTGCCCTCGGGGGTCGCGCCCGCCAGCTGGCGGAGGCGGTGTTGGCACTGTGCCAGCAGAAGCAATCCCAGATCCGCGATACCTTTCCCGAGCTTAACCGCTTCCTGACCGGCTATGATCTGCGCCACGTCTATGATGCCGACACCGACGTGCTGGATCTGACCCGACTGTTGTGCGGCAGTGAAGGCACCCTGGCCTTTGTCGTCAGTGCCAAGGTTGATCTGACTCCGATTCCGGCCCAGCGCCGGCTGGTGAACATCAGTTACGACAGCTTCGAGTCGGCGCTGCGGCATGCGCCCAGCCTGGTTCAGGCTGAGGCCACGGCGGTGGAAACCATCGATTCCACGGTACTGGGACTGGCCAAGGAGGACGTCATCTGGCACTCGGTGGGCGAGTTGGTGCCCAACGCCTTTGACGCCGCCATGGCCGGCATCAACATGGTGGAGTTTGCCGGCAGTGCCGATGAGGTCGACGCCAAGGTGCAGCAGTTGATCGCGGCGTTGTCCGGTAAAGGCAATGGCGTGCTGGGCTATCGCCTGTGCGATCAGGCGGCCGAGATCGCCCGGGTGTACCAGATGCGTAAGAAAGCGGTGGGACTTTTGGGCAACGCCAAGGGGGCCCGTAAACCCATCGCCTTTGCCGAGGATACCGCGGTGCCGCCGGAGCAGTTGGCCGACTTTATCATGGAGTTTCGGGCGCTGCTGGACGGTCACCAGCTTCGCTATGGCATGTTTGGGCATGTGGATGCCGGGGTGCTGCATGTGCGCCCGGCGCTGGACATGTGCGATCCCGCCGACGAAGTCCTGTTGCGTCAGGTCTCCGATGAAGTGGCGGCCCTGACTCGAAAGTACGGTGGCCTGATGTGGGGCGAGCATGGGCGAGGAGTGCGCTCCGAATATGGCCCGGCGGTGTTTGGCGAGTTGTTTGATGACCTACGCCGGATAAAAGGCTGGTTCGATCCCGACAATAAACTCAATCCTGGCAAGATCTGTGCGCCGCTGCAGAGCGAGTCGAATCTGTACAGCATCGACGAGATCAAACGGGGCAGCTTTGACCGCCAGATCGCGGTCGAGGGACGGGCTCAGTTTGATAAAGCCATCAGTTGCAACGGCAATGGCCTGTGTTTCGACTACAACCGCAACAGCCCCATGTGCCCCTCCTATAAGGTCACCGGTAACCGGGTGTGGTCGCCTAAGGGGCGGGCCACCCTGATGCGTGAATGGTTGCGGCTGCTGGCCAACGACGGGGTGGATACCGCCAACCTGAAATCGGTGCCGATGGCGTCACTGCGGTCACGGATTAAGGCGACCCTGAGCCGTCATAAGCAAGACGACTTCTCGGTGGAGGTGTATGAGGCGATGCAAACCTGCCTGGCCTGTAAAGCCTGCTCTGGCGGCTGTCCGGTTAAGGTGGATGTGCCCAGTTTTCGGGCCGAGTTTTTGCATCTGTATCACAAGCGTTACCTGCGTCCGGCCAAGGACCACCTGGTAGCTGGCATCGAAGGGGCCCTGGTGTGGATGGCCAAGGCGCCGAGACTGGTGAATCGCCTGACCCAGAACCCGCTGTCTGCCTGGATGGCGCAACGCCTGTTTGGTTATGTGGATACGCCGGCGCTGTCGGTACCACCGCTGGCACAGCGTCTGCCACCGTCGCTGCGTCTGGATGAGGCAGAGCTGGCTCAACTGTCGGAGCAGGAGCGAACCAACACCGTGGTGCTGGTGCAGGATCCCTTCACCAGTTATTACGATGCCGAGGTGGTGGTCAAGGCCGCCGAGTTGCTGCAGCAGTTAGGCTACCGGGTGCGGGTGATGGACTTTATTGCCAATGGCAAGCCACAGCACATCAAAGGCTTTATGGATCGGTTTGCGGTTACCGCCGCTCGGGGTGCCCGTTGTTTAAACCGGGTAGCCAGCTACGGTGTGACTCTGCTGGGGGTGGACCCGGCGTTGGTGCTGACTTACCGGGATGAGTACGATCAGGTGCTGGGAGAGGCCAGGGGTGACTTTAAAGTCTGGCTGCTCAATGAGTTTCTGGTGACCCAGTTGCAGCGCTGGCCGGAGCGGGCCAGCAGTGGCCTGAGTTTCAGGTTGATGACCCACTGTACCGAGAATAGTCTGCGGCCGCAGGCGGTGGCCCAGTGGCAACAGGTGTTTGCCCATTTCGGCGCGCGGTTACACAACCAGAACAGCGGCTGTTGCGGTATGGCAGGTACCTTTGGCCATGAGCAGTCAAATCTGCAGATTTCCCAGGATTTGTACCGCTTGTCGTGGCAGCCGGCCATTGAGGCCTCCAGCGAAGAGGTGTTGGTATCAGGCTACTCTTGCCGTTCCCAGGTTAAACGTTATCAACAGCAGCGGCCACGGCATCCGTTGGAAGCCCTGCATCAGATTTTGACTGGTTAAAAGGTGACCACGCCGGGGTTGGCGCTGATGAAAAATCGATCACCATCACATCTTGAGGTGAATGGATTTAATCTGGCTTAGGTTGTTTTGATGATTTAGTAAACAGCAAGGGGTAAGGCGGGGCGAGGTTATTGCGACTCTGCTGGCATTCCATTGCCGCTCAGAGTGCAATATGTTACGGCCTTTCGAAAGGTAAGGGAGCATCGAAAGGCCGCATTCGACTGGGATGTCTAAGCGCTAACTCGATGGGCACACACACTTGTTTTGTGAGCCCTGTCCCGCTGTCGATGGGTTGATACTACTTAGCCTTGCCAATGTCGACCAACGAATTATTATTATCCTCGAATTAATCATATTAATCCGAGGTCGGTATGCTGAACGGCGCCATATTGTCATCTTTGCACTGTTTCGAGTGTGCGGCTCGCCACCTGAGCTTCACCAAAGCGGCGGAAGAGCTGTACCTGACCCAATCTGCGGTCAGTCATCGCATCAAGAAACTGGAAGAGCAGCTGGGATTCAAGCTGTTCCTGCGCTTTAACCGTCGGCTGCAATTGACCGAGCAGGGCGCCGGGCTGCTGGCGGAGCTGGATCAGTCTCTGGGGGGGCTGGAGATCGCCATTCGGGACCTGAAGCAGCAGGATTTTTCCTCCACTCTGAGCATCGCCGTGCCCCACAGCTTCGCCCGCTGTTGGCTGGCGGAGCGACTGGGGGATTTGCACAGTAAATACCCCCGCCTGACGCTGCAGGTGCGCGCCCAGTCTCGGGCCACGGATTTTCAGCACGAGTCGGTGGACATTGCCGTCTACTACTCCGATCACCTCAGTGCCGGTCTGTTCGGTAAAGATTTGATGGAGGAGAGCCTGGTTCCGGTGTGCAGCAAGGAGTACGCCGACAACCACGACCTGTGGAACAACCCGGGCAAGCTGGCCGACTGTTTGCTGTTGCACGATGAGACCGCCTGGCAGGGCTCCGGTTTTTATACCGAATGGCAGTACTGGGCTCGCCTGGCAGAGATTGACGGATTGTCGGTGGATCGCGGTTTCGTGTTTAACCGGGCCGATCTGTCGTACCGGGCGGCCATGTCCGGACAAGGGGTCGCCATTGGTCGTTGGAACATGGTCGCCCCTCAGGTGGAGGCCGGTAACCTGGTGGTGCCGATAGAGTCGTTCGTGCCCGCAGGCCAACGCTATTACATGGTCTGTCATCCGGATCGCAAAGACACCCCCGCGGTGAAGGCGATGTTTGACTGGATGCAGGAGCAGGCGGAAGACCGCTTGTCCCTGAATGAAGCCAGCATGGCCAAGCTGAAGAATTTAGCGGCTCATCGCGCATTTTGACGGGGCGTTAGCCCCTGAATTCATACTGGTCTGTCCATGTGGTCCGGGAAAATCGGTATCCTAGTGGGTTGTAGATTCAACTGTCAGGCATTGTTATGCCCCCTCAAGGAAACGCCGTGCTTCAATACCATGCTAACCAGATCCCTGCTTCGATCCCCCTGATTGCCCGCGCCATTATGAAGCGCGCCGTGCCTGCAGAATTGCCTGAAAAGGCCATCGAGATTACCGGGTTTCGATTCGATCAAAGCAAGCTGGAGAAGTACAACGCCTTTTGTGGGTTCGCCTCGGGCAGCCTGCCGCTGAGCTACCTGTTTGTGGCCACTCAGCCGGTGCAGTTGATGCTATTGATTCAGCGAGATGTGCCGGTGAAACCCCTCGGCATGATTCACCTCGGCGTCAGCTTCGAGCTGTTGCAGCCCCTGAGCCTGGATCAGGACTACGACTTCACCCTGAAGGTCGGTGATCAGCAGGAAACCATCAAGGGACTGGAGTTTGAGTTGATTGGCGAATTTTATGTGGCCGGTCAGTGCGTGGCCCGTTATGTCAGCCGCTGCCTGTTGAAGCTGGATGGGCCGCGTAAACGCGGACGCCCTGCCCGTGAACCCAAGATCGCTTACGATTGGAAGGCGATTGGCCAGATTGCGCTGGAAGAGGCTGATGCTCGGCGATATGCGTCGATCTCCGGCGATTACAACCCTATCCACCTGCATCGTCTGACCGCCAAGCCGTTCGGTTTTGACGCCCCTATCGCTCACGGCATGTACCTGGTGGCCAAGATGCTGGCCAGCGTTAACGAGCCGTTGACTCAGGCCAGTTTCCAGTTTCAGCGTCCGGTGCTGATGCCCTGCACTGGCACCATCGAGCGCGATGGCGAGGGTTTGCGGTTGGCCAACGACGCCGGCAAGGCGCTGGTGGCAGCGAAGATCAGCTAACTCTGCCGGCAACCAAAAAAGGCTCCCTGGGGAGCCTTTTTTTGTGGTTGAACGCCGGGTCAGTGAAGCTGATGCTGTTGACCCAGCTCAATCTCGATCTCGGCCGGCAACTCGTCGTCGTCCCCCTCCAGCAGCGCATAGCCTTGCTCATGCACCCAGGCCAGCAGGGTCTGGAGTTGCTGGCTGTGATGGCTGACAAAATCGTTGAACTGGGCTTCGCTCAGGCCGGCGGCGGTACGCACCTGGGCGCTGATGATCAGTTTCGGCAGGGTATCATCCAGCAGTTCGATAAACAGTTTCAGATCACCGAAGCGCTGGTTAAGTTCGCCCAACTCACTGTGTAGCTTAAACAGCGCCGCCGGACGCAGTTCCATCGAGGTACTGAACTGGATCAGGCTCTGGTCTTCAGCCAGTTCCAGCTTGCTGTCAAATACTCCGGGGCACTCCTGAAGGCGGGTCAGGTGAAAGCCGTCGCAGGCGCCACACAGGTAAAATTCCACCTGCAAGGCTTCTAGCCAGCGGTGCAGATCGGCGTGTCCAGGTTGTGTCAGTTGAGGCATATAAGAGCTAAGTCGGTTGCAGTGAGGGCGCTAGGATACCATTGCCACCGGGTGCTGTCACAGGGGCCGTGACCATAAGCGGCCAACCGCGGAATTTTATCGCAGTCGTTGCAGCCTCACATCTCTTTGAATAACGACTGGGCACTGCGGCTTACGGCCAGGGAGTGAGGGCCGATCTGTACCTTGAGTTTGCCACCGAACTCCTTGGTTACCCGATCGATGGCGGCCACATTGACAATGGTGGAGCGGTGAATCTGCCAGAAGCAGTCCGGATCCAGTTGCGGCAACAACTCTTTCAGCGAACTGCGGATCAGGTACTCGATCGGGGTTTCACCCGCGACACGGGTGAACAGCGACACGTATTTGTCGTCGGCCTTAAAATAGAGCACATCGTCGATGGCGATCAGGTGGATCTCCTCCTGGCGGCTGGCTTTTATCCACGACAGAAACGGCTTGGCCATCGCCGGTGCCAGTTGACTGAGTTGGGTCATCAGTTGCTGCAGGCGGGCGTGGTCGTGCGCAGGTGCGGCCTGACTGGCCAGCCGTTGCTGCAGCTTGTGACAGGCCTGCTGGAGACGCTCGTCCGACAGCGGTTTTAGCAGGTAGTCCACGGCGTTGTTGTCAAATGCGCGCAGGGCATACTCGTCATAGGCGGTGGTGAACACCACCAGAGGTGGAGTGCTGAGGCGGGCCAATTGCCCGGCCAGTGCCATGCCATCGAGCTTGGGCATGCGAATGTCCAGAAACACCACGTCCGGCTGATGGCGGTGGATGGCCTCTAAAGCCTGCTGGCCATTGGCGGCACTGGCGACGATCTGCAGTTGCGGCCAGATCTGGGCCAGGGCCCGATCGAGATGGTGGCGAAGCAGGGGTTCGTCATCGGCAATGACGGCAGTGACAATCTCAGTCATGGCTGGGCTCCGGCAGTGAGGACAGTTCAGTAAGGGGCAGGGACACCCGGCTGTCGACGCCGCCGCTGGCGTTTTCGACAATGGACAAAGAGGCTTTGCCGTCGAACAGGGCCTTGAGTCGGGCTCGGAGATTGCTCAGGCCCAGCCCTTGCCCTTGATGGGTTTTGCCAGAATGTTGCAGACCACCGCCGTTGTCGCTGACCAACAACTGTACCCGGTCCTGTTGCTGGCTCAGGCATACCTGAATGTGGCCGCCGTCCTCCTGGGGCTCCAGGCCGTGGTAGAGGGCATTTTCCACCAATGGCTGCAGTAACAGCGGTGGCAATGAGTGGCCCATCAGCGCCGGGTCGCAGTGAATATCAAAACTCAGCCGCTGTCCCAATCGAATCTGTTGCAGTTCCAGGTAGGCCCGGATCAGGCTGATCTCTTCGTCGACGCCGATTTGCTGAGCCCGATTGCTTTTCAAGGTCGTGCGCAGCAGTTGGGTCAGCCGTTCTAACATTCGCTTGGCTTTGTCGGCATCGGTGTCGATAAGCACCATGATATTGGCCAGGGTATTGAACAGGAAGTGTGGCTCAATCTGGCTTTGCAGCTGTGCCAGTTGGCTCAGGGCCAGGGCCCGCTCCTGTTCGCTTTGGCGTCGGCGGGCCGCTTCCATCTGTTGCTCGATGATCGCCTTCTGAGCCTTGGAGTAGTAGTAGTAATAGCAGGTGACGGTGAACAGCAGAGCCAGCATCAGCACCGGTTTCATGCCGTCAAACGAGTCAAAGCCAGGGGCATCGCTGAGCCAGAACCAGGCGTTGACAGAGCCGAGACTCATGGCTCCGGAAACGGCACCCAGAACGGTCCAGCGTTGATTCAGGCTGGGCCACAGAGTCATGATCAGTCGGCTACCGGCAAAGCCGCTGAGGCCATAGCCATAGCTGATCAGCAGGTGCACGGTAAAGGCACTGGGCCACAGCTGATAGGTGGCTATGGCGATGACAAAGCAAAACAGCGCGGTGAAACCAAAGGATTTCAAATTGTCGCGATGAAAGCGTCCGATGTGCACGTCGTTCATTAAAATCGTCCTTTCAGATTTAGCAAAATCATACGCTTATCCGGGAGATTGTGGTAGGCCGAGTCACTGGCACCACAGCTAAAGCGAGCGGCCAGCTCGACGACCAGGCTGTTATCGCCGTCGTCGATGGCCTGCCAACTAAGCCATTGTGTGGCGATCAGGCCGTGATCCTCCGGGGCGTAGAGCAGATCCAGAGTCGGAGTGAGCTGCTGCAACCAAGGGTAAGAGTGACTCCAGTCCCAGTGGTGCCAGCCGCTGCTGTCCAGGCTCCAGTGCGCCAGCAGGTTGTGGCGGACAATGTTGGCGTGCCAGTAGCCCTGAGCGTAGCTGTAACTCAGGGGCTGCCAAGGCGTGCCCTGGTGGTCGACGGCCCGTTGCCGGGCCAGTTGCCATTGTGACTGGCTCCAGCTGCGGCTGTCGTACCAGTATTCCATGATGACGTTGTGGCCGGTTTCGTTGGCCCAGGTAAAGCCAACAAGCGCCTGCCCCGCCCCTTGCTGATGGTTGAGAATGGCGGGTTGGTAGGGGTCGTCGGGCAGCTGATAGCCATAGTAGTGGCGTTGGATGAGGGCGCTGGCGTGCAGCTCCCAAGCCAGGCCGAGCACGTTGACCCAGCTGGCGCCAAGCAGGCCATGGCGGACATCGTCATAATAACCAATCAGCTGGTACTCCTGATCGCCGTCGAGCCAGTAACGGCGCAGGCCTACGCCCTGCTGTTCGCTCGCCTGCTCCAGTGGGGTGCCGGTTTGCGACACCCAGGAGGAGTCGGTGTAGATCAGGGTCCATTCGCCATTCAGGTCGAAATGGGACAGCAGGGCGGCACCGACGCCCTCTTCAACCTGAATGCCGATGGGGTTACGGCGATAACCTTTGAAGATGTCCAGGGGGCGATAGCCGTAGCCGACGCCCCAGTCGATGCGGGATTTTCCCAGCGTCAGGTCCAGCGTCAGGTCGCCGCTGCTCAGGCTGCCTTGCCAGGTCAGCTCCCGCACCAGCAGATCGGCATCCAACTCGGCGTCGTCACTGGCGACCAGGTTGTTGGTGCGCAGAGCCAGACTGCCGAGCCATTGAGAATGCTGAAATTCCAGCTCCAGCAGCGCGTCCACGGAGTGGCGGTGATCCTGTTGCGGTTCGGCAAACAGCACGCTGTTTCGCGGTTGCTGTCCTGCGGCACTGAGTTGCCAGTCCCAGTCCAGTCGCAGCGAATCGGCCTGGGCCGGCAGGGCGGTGCCCAACAGGATCAGTGGCAGAGCGCGCATCAGAGCTCCGACAGGCTGTTGCGGGACAAGTAGGCCGGGTTGTAGTACTTGTCTGGCAATGAGGCGGGAGTGATCTGCAGATACTCCACCCGGGTCCGTTTGTGGGGCTGAATGCGGTCCAGCAGAGTCATGGCGATCACCGCCGGTTTCTGCGCTCGAGTCCCTGGTTCAAACCAGGCTTGTTTCGCCAGTTTACCGGAGTGCAGATACAGATCCGCCCGCACCGGGAAGTCGCTGTCTTTCGCTAGCCACAGGTCGATGTGGCGGTAGCTGGCACCCGGGTAGCGGGCGGTCAGGCTGAGCCGGTTACAGTCGATGGCGGCGCCGTGGGGCGGCGTGATCCGTTCAGCACTGACCCACTGCCCCTGGTAGCTGTCGCTCCAGGTCAAGGTGGACAGATCGCCCACCGAGGCTTCACCCAGCAGTTTTTGCATCGGAGTGATGCGAATGGGGCGGCGGCTTTTAGGCATCAGCAGCCAATAGTTGTCCTCCAGCATCAACATCTTCTGGCCGGCTTCAGCCTTGGATTTGAACAGCACCAGAGACTGATGGTTGGCCCGGGTATAGACGTGATAGCGGCGGGTCTTGCTGAGCACGTCATTCTCAAACAGGCTCACGGTGGTGACCACTTTGGAGGCCTGTTCATCGAGGCGATAGCCGTCGGCGATGCGCAGTTGTTCGGCGGGCGTGCGGTCCGGAGTCGCCATGGCAGCCAGAGGCAGAAGCATCGCCAGCCACCGCAGAGAGTGGGTCAATGAGCAGAGGAGTTTATACATGGGTCAGGGCCTCGGTAATGGGCGTGCGGACGCCTTTACGGGCGGCCAGAAAGGCGGCCAGCAGGCAGATTAGGGTGACGCCGACGGTGGCCATCAGCACCAGCTCCCAGGAGAACTGGATGTGCAGCGGGTAGCCATTGCTGCGTCCCGGTGGTGGCGGCATCTGCACCTCAACCAGCAGCAGAAACACGCTGACCAAGGCGGTGGCCAGGGCGCCGGCGATGCTGCCCAGCAGCGCCAGTAAGCCGGCTTCACGGACAAAGCCGTTGACGATCTCCATTGGCAGGGTGCCCATGGCCGCTAGGGTGCCAATCTCACGAGTGCGTTCGCTGACGGACATGGTCAGGGTATTGAACAGGGACGCGAACACCACCAGCGCCATGACCAGCCCCATGATGCCAAAAATGCGGTCATACAGGTTTTTGACGCCGCGGTAGAAAAAGGCCCGCTCCTGCCAGGGGGTCACCTCCAGGGTGCGCTGCTGCTCAGCCAGGCTCTGTTGCACCTGATGGCGCACCGATTCGGTGGCGTCGGTGTGGTGAAGAAACAGCGACAGGGTACTGATGCGATCACTGGCCAGCAGCTCTGCGGCCGAATTCAGTTGCAGATACAACTGGCGTTTGTCCAGATCCGGCACCCCGGTGGAGTAGATACCATGGACCTGAAAGTCCAGGGCGTTCAGGGCGCCTTCGCTGGTGGTGGACAGCAAGGTGATCCAGTCTCCGGGCTCAACTCTGAGGCTGCTGGCCAGTTGCTGACCCAGCATGACCTGGGGCGCATCGGCATCATAGCGGGGGGAGTCGATGGCGGTCAGGGCGTGGCCCTGGCGGATATCCAGGAAAGGGCCTTTGAGTTCAAACTCTCGGGCGGTCACCCCGATCCCCATAAAGATGGTGGAGGTGGTGCCGTTGGAGATCAAACCGGTAAAGTAGATGCGAGGCTGAATCGCCTTGATCTCCGGGTTGTCAGACAGCGCCTGGATGAGCGCCTGACTGTTGTCGATGCCATTGCTCAGTGGCATCTCCTCATCCTGTTCAAAGTAACCCGGTTGGCTGAGGGTCAGGTGGCCGCTGTCCCGGGCTGTGGCTTCCTGCAGGGCCCGGTAGGTAAACAGGCCAAAGCCGCCGGCGCTGGTCAGGGCAAAGACGGCGATGGCGATAATGATCACCGCCAGGCTGCTGCGGCGGCCATTTCTCAGCAGATTCAGGGCCGCCAGTTTGAATGAGTAGGGGAAAAGAGGTGCTGTCAGCTGGCCCATTGTCTGGCCTCCCTGTGCATCTGGCCGTCCAGCAGCGACAGGGTACGATCGCAACGGCCGGCCATTCTTGAGTCGTGAGTGGCGATGATGAAGGTGGTGCCCCGTTGGTGTCCCAGCCGTTTCATGATATCGATGATCAGGTTGGCGTTGTCGCTGTCCAGGCTGGCGGTGGGTTCGTCGGCGATCACCAGCGCCGGTTGGTGCACCAAGGCCCGGGCGATGGCGACTCGCTGTTGCTGGCCGCCGGAGAGATGATCGGGGCGATGATCCAGTACCGATTTCAGTCCTACTTCGGTGAGCATGCTGCGGGCCTGGCGGCGCTGTTCGGCTCGGCTTAGTCCAGCCAGATAGAGGGGGTAGGCGACATTCTCTTCGGCGGTCATCACCGGCACCAGATTGAAGCGTTGGAACACAAAGCCCATCTGCTGGCGGCGAAACAGGGCCGCCGCCCTGGCGTCTGAGGGCAGAGTCTGATCATTAAAGCGAATCTCGCCGGCGTCGTGACGGTCCAGCAGGCCGAGTAGGTTCAGCAGCGTGCTTTTGCCAGAGCCGGAGGGGCCGCACAGGGCCACCATCTCTGACGCGTCAATCTGACCGCTGACCCCGCGCAGGGCGTGCACCCGTTGCTGGCCATGGCCATAGGTTTTGTGCAGTTCATCGAAACGCAGCATCGGATTACCCCTTAGCCAGCAAGGCGTGAGCGGCCAGGGTGTCCGGGTGCTGTGGTGCCTGTTGCTGCATTCGCTTGAGCCACAATCTGGCCTGGTAGTCGTCGTCGGCTTTGAGGGCGGCGGCGATGGCATAGTGGTAGATCCAACTGACGGCGGCAAAGGGCTGCTGTTGGAACTGCGGCTCTTCCAGCAACACCAGGTAGAGGTCATAGCCCTTGTCGAATTGATTGAACATGCCTGGCAGCTGGGTATAGGTAACCGCGGCGGTGGCCCGGGCCAGATAGTTCTCGGGCAGCCCCTGGATTCGAGGCTGCTGAGCCAGCGGCAACGATTGCTCATTGAGCAGGCTCAGGCCACGATCGATGCGGCTCAGGCCGGACTCGACGTAGCCCATCGCCTTCCAGGGCAGCCAGGTGTCACGACCTTTCAGGGTTTCGCTGGCGCCCAGATACACCAGGGTCAGCGGGGTCTCGCCTTCGTTGCGGATAAGCTCACTGAATTGGTCGTAGGCCTGATCCACTTTGTCTTCATCCCCCTGGGCAGCCTGGTTATAGAGTTGAATCAGTTCGACGCCTGGGGTGGCGGCAACAGAGAGGCTGAACGTCAGCAGGGCGGCAGAGAGGGTGGTGATGAGGGGATTCATGGTCGGCTCCTTAATCCATTAAACAGGGTCAGGAGCAGATTAGCCGGGTCAGGGCCGCGCTGCCGGTCAATGCGACCAAGGGCCATTATCGGCGATAAACGGTTAGCTGCGGGAGTGAATGGGGGCCGTGTCCAGGCGGGCACGGCGTTCGGGAGAGGAAATGGTCAGAAGCGATAGCTAAGGGCGACGCTGATCCCCTTAATATCGATGTGGTCGCCGAGCTTCTGATAGTCGTAGCCGACTTTCATGCCCAGGCCGATGTCCCATTCGTAGCGCCAACCCGCCGACAGGCCGAAATCAAAGCCGTCGTCGCTGCCAACGACCTCACCGTCATCAAAGACGTCGTAGTCGAAATCCAGGCCATTGGCCTGCAGGTACAAGCGGTTGCGCTGTGAGAGTGGCAGTTGCAGGCGGACGCTGTACTGAATGCCCTGGTACTCCAGTTTGGAATCGGTGAACGCGTCGACGGGGAACAGGGCAAAGTCGTCACTGTCGCCCCACAGGTAGCCGACGCCCACCGACATCCAATCGGTGACGGCGTAGCGGTAGGACAGCGTATTGTGGGCACTGCCGACATCATTCAGCTCATGGGTGATGTCGCTGCGATCGCTGTCCATGACGGAAAAATCCATCTGGTACTCGACGCTGTGGGAGGAGGTGTTGGCAACGGCGTGCAGGGGCAGCAGGGCCACGCACAGCAGCAGGGCAGGTTTCATTACTTCATCCTTAAATTTTGCGTCCGACGCCTTAGCGATTCGGCCGCCACATGGGGCTATCGTTATGAGTGAATGTCTTTTTTATCAATATCTTGAATTTAAGTCTCGAGTGAGTGTATGCCGGGGAAGTGGCGCATTCAATGACGTAGGTCTCAAAGGTTAATGACAGTCAGGTTTTGAACGCCCCCAGAGATTGCTTTCGATCCACCCTTTGGTGCGATTCGCAGCGGCACTCAGTTAGGCTTCTTGCGTCATGGTTTGAGCCGGTTAAATGGCCTGTTTTTCTTATTGGCGGCGACGCAGGCATCAGAAGTGAAAAAACTTCGCTCTCTTTGTCAGTCGCTTGCAAGATAAAAGTGGTTGTGAGCGGGTGGAAATTAGAATTCTATCTATACTTTTCTGCACTGAAAAATCTGGATTTGATGGGGGGATGAACTATCTCTGAAACTGCCTGTAGCGATTCATGTTTACTCGAAGATGTTTTGTGGCCCTCATGCACTGTGAGGGTCATTCACTGTATGAGGTAGAATACAATGAGAACGGGTAACGAAAGACCACAATATTATTCCGGTGCAGGAGTCGGCCGTATTCGCAAAACAGCCAGACTCATCGCCTACCTAGTGTCGATGAACCTGGCGGCGGCACCAGCGTTCGCCGTATTACCGCTTAAGACCATGGGAGTCCCGGATGTTAATACTCTGGGCTTGCTGGATGGGTCTGGTCCTGGGTACAGCAATGCCGACTGGGGAGCCCCAATTACCCAACAAGGCAAACAACTTCTGTTGCAACAGTTTGGTAAAGCGGCTTTCTTTGATATGCAGACCGGGTCCGATGGCATTACGGCGTGTGCATCTTGTCACTTTAGTTCGGGGGCCGATAACCGCATAAGCAACCAAATGAGTCCCGGCCTTCGTAGGACAGCAGGCGGCGTAAATGACATCGCTGGCTTCAGTGAAGATTTTAGTCATCAGGTTGTCGGGCCAAATGGTACGCTAAGCTTGAGTAACTACGGGGGAGCCGGCAGCGATAGGGGCTTTGCGGTAAGCGAAGCTGCCGTCCTGGCTGCCAATGGCAATCTGGTTGATGATCCACTTACCGGGGCCCCGGCGTTGCTGCCTGCTCCGATTATGGATGGATCTGATGTCAACGACATAGCGTCTTCACAGGGGCCTCGAGCCATTACGTTCGTTGGCCTGCACTGTAAAGACGCTGCGTTGGCGGCGGCCGATTGTGATTCCGCGACGGCGACCTCTTTCCCTGTCTTTCCTGAAGGGGCGGGGGGCAGTGCCGGGCGTCAAGACTTGGGCACTTTAGATTCACTGGACCCCGGATTTGAAGTGAATTTTACTGCCAATGCGGTCGGGATTCCTGATACCACCCGTCATGTCGAACCCCGTAATACCCAGTCGGTTTATAATACGATTTTCAATCAACGCAGCTTTTTTGATGGCCGCGCCGACCTGTTTTTTAACGGCGTCAACACACTGGGCTTTCGAGACCCAGACGCGATGGTCAGGGTTTACACCTCGGGAGGGGTGGCTCCGATTGGCGTAACGATTGCCCATGAGCGCATGAATGTACCGTTTTCTTCCCTAGCTTCTCAGGCCATGGGGCCCATCGAGAGTGTTCTGGAGATGGTCGGCCACCTGAGCGGCAGCGATGTCGGGCGACCGAATCATTTTCTTGGTAAGAAGATGGTGAATGCCAAGCCTTTGTTTAACCAGCTGGTTTCATGCTCTGATTCACTATTGGGAGGGCTAACGGATTGCACAACGGAAGGCACCACTAATCGTGGGCTGAGCACTCACGGCATCGAAACTTATCGTGACTTCATTGTCGCCACGTTTAGTCAACGATTCTGGGGAGACGGGGCCGGAGGCGATATCTGTCTGGATGCGGATGATAATTTTGTCACCGTCGTCGCTCCTGTTAATTGCTCGGCGACCGGGAGTGAAGACCGTACCCTGATGGAATTGAATTTTGCCATGTTTTTTGCACTGGCCATTCAGGCGTATGAGGCCACACTGGTCACCGACAACACCATTGTCGATCTGCTGTCCGGTGGCGTTATTCCTCCGGGCACGCTAATTACCAATACCCTCAGAAATAGCACCGTTACTGTTGATGTCGGGGCGCCTTTCCCTGCCAATGGCAACCGTGCCGGGGGGCTGGAGAATGTGGGCCTCAACCTGGATGAGTGCATCGAGTTGGTTGCACTGAATAACAGTGCTGCCCAGGAACTGGTAGCCACCGAGTTGTGCACCCTGAAGTTTGCCGAGTTTATTCATGACAAGGCCACGGCGGGATCCCAAGCCGGACTGGGCCCTAATCAGCCGGCAGTGCCATTGGAAAACGGAACCGCGATCGGTCTGTGCGATGGCACCGCAGGCACTCCCCAGTGTGAGGCCGCTCAAGCCGCAATACTGAACATCTGGGAAGGGCTGGGGCGTTTTCAGGCGGGAGCCACGGCTTGTACCGTGTGCCATTTTGATCCGACCTTTACCGGTGCGACGGTGGCTGCCACCCTGGGGTTTGGTGCACCGCCTCCGGAGCCCTTTATTCCTGCGGGGCAGTTACGTCGAGAGGAGCCGGCGGCACTTACCGAACGGATGATCAAGTTTGATGGTGCACCGGCAGTCTATGATGCCGGGTTCTATAACATCGCTGTGCGCCCGAGTGCGGAAGACTTGGGGGTGGGCTGGCGTGAAGGCGGTGTACCTCTGTCGTTCAGTAAGCTGAAAGAGCAGTTGGCAATCCTTGCGGCTGGAGGATTAGTGGACGGAGCCTTTGACAGCGCTAAGATCACCGGTATTTCGGTTGCGCTTGGTGGTGGTACCGGACCCGGAGCGTTGCAGCTTCCGACGTCGATGATGGTCAATGGCCTTGGGGTGACCGATCTGACTCCGGTTCCCTTCAGTCTGACACTCGCCTGTGGACCAGGTTTGGTCGGTAGTGGCAATGGGAATGGTGAACCGAACAACAACCCGAATGCGAATTGTGCCCCTGATGTGATCCCTGGTGAGTTTGTCCTTCGGAATGGTGCACATAAAACGCCAAACTTGAGGAATTCAAAGTTCACCGGCCCGTATTTCCATACCGGATCGAAGATGAACCTCCACCAGGTCTTTGAATTCTACAAAGGTATTGGCGGCCTGAGTCCAGCAATCAGTCTTGGCTTCCCCAATATGAATTTGGCGAACCTGGACGCAGGATTACGGGTTATCGATTTGAGCCCGGAACGTGAGGCGGCAGTGATCGAGTTGATGGAAACCGGAATGACGGATTGGCATGCGGCACATGAGCAGAATAAGTTCGACCATCCTGAGCTTTGTGTTCCCATTGGTCATGATCCCGCGACCGGTATCACAATTCTGGCGGGCATTCCTGCCGTGGGCAGCGCGGGTAATGCCGAGCCTTTGGCAACATTTGAAGAGGTGTTGATCGGCGGTTCTGGTCATGAACATGACTTTACCGATCCTTGTACCATTCCTGGACTGGTTTCAGATACCACCTCACCGGCCCAGCCGTCATTGATTGACGTACCTCTAACGCCATAACTGCCCATACGGCCGCATCTTGATGATGCGGCCACTTTAACTGGTTGGCATAGCGAGAAGGAGTCGGAGGCCGAACGGCACTATTGGTGGAATGATGGTGTAAGACAGAATAGGGCGACGTGCTTTAGGCACATCGCGACTCATCGGTTTACTCTCGCCAACAAGGCCTTTTAGCTTTTAGAGGCTCTGGCCTTGGCAATGATCTCCCGGGCCATGACATCGGCCACGTCGCCGGTGGTCCGATCCTGTTCTTCGGCGCTGCGGAAGATGGTCAGCAGGGTATCGTAGATTTTGCGCACCTTGGCGTCTGACTTGGCGGCGTCGTAGTCCTTCTCAAAGGAGACGTTGATGATGCCACCGGCGTTGATGACGTAATCCGGCGCGTACAGAATCCCTTTCTGCTTCAGCACTTCGCCGTGGCGAGGCTCGGCCAGCTGGTTGTTGGCGCAGCCGGCGACGATGGTGGCCTTAAGCTGGGGGATGGTGGCGTCATTGATGGTGGCACCCAAAGCGCACGGGCAATAGACGTCGACCGCCTGGCTGTAGATCTCGTCCAGGCCGACGATGGTGGCACCAAATTCGGTGGCGGCGCGGTCCAGTTGCTCGGCGCTGAGATCGCAGACCACCAGTTCGGCCCCGGCCTCGTGCAGGTAGCGGCAGGTATCGAAGCCGACGTGTCCCAGTCCCTGAACCGCCACTTTGATCCCCTCCAGGCTGTCGAGGCCGCGTTGGTGTTTTACCGCTGCCTTGATGCCCAGGAAGGTACCCAGCGCCGTGAACGGCGAAGGATCGCCGCTCTGGCCTTCCAGGCCGCACATATAGGGGGTGACTTCGTGGGCGGTCATGATGTCGGAGGTGTTGATGCCCACGTCTTCGGCGGAGTAGTAGCGTCCGCCCAGAGAGTCCACGGCGCGGCCGAAGGCGTGAAACAGGGCCTCGGATTTGTCGGATTTGGGATCGCCGATGATCACCGATTTGCCGCCGCCAAACTCCAGTCCGGCCAGGGCGTTTTTGTAGGTCATTCCCCGGGACAGACGCAGAACATCGTTGACCGCGTCCGCTTCGCTGTCATAGGGCCACATACGGCATCCGCCGACTGCAGGGCCCAGAGTGGTGTCATGGACAGCGATGATCGCTTTCAGGCCTGAGGCCTGGTCATGACAGAACATGACGTGCTCGTGCCCGTCAAAAGAGATGTGCTCAAAAATAGCCACTAGCTTGCTCCCTGTGCAGTTTGGCCTTGGTCTCAGGCCTTCTTATATGTGATTATGGACGCAACCATACCAGTGACGACCGGGTGCGCCAAGTCGAACCACGGTACCTTAGTGGCAAAGATGGCAAGCAAAGTTGACATAGATCACACTCTGAAGGCATCAGCCTAAGGCTTGACTGGTAAACGCTGAAATAAATAAGGAAGAGGTAATGACAGAACAACAAGGCACCGAGGAACAGCGTTGGATTCGTGAGCAGTTTCAAAAGGCCAATCGCCATATGGCAGAGAAGGGCTTGATTCCCGGTAAGGTGCTGGATAAGGACAGTCGCATTCTGCCCCCGTTCGTGACGCTTTGGAAAATTCAGGAAAATGGCAGTGCCAGCCGTCGTTTCTGGGTGATCAGTGGCGACCTGCCGACGGATCTGCTGGATGCTCAGAACATTCCGGACGCCAGAGAGGCGCTGCGTCACTTTGCCCTGAACTGGCAGTTGAAGGCGGAGAACATTCTGCGCACCACCCAAGACAAGACGCAGGTGGAGTTTGCCAACCTGATGATCGCCAGAGCCGAGTCGATGGCCACCATGCACATGACCGACCGCTACTGGCAGCAGCAAGGCTGAGTGCACAGCAACCAGACAGGGAGCCAGTGGCTCCCTTTTTTTTGCCTCGGGGGTCACTCCCCCTTGGCGATGCGCCGGCTCAGGGCGCTTTGACTGATTCCCAGCATCTGGGCCGCGGCGGTTTGATTGTTGGCGGTGCGGCTCATGGCTTCGTCGATAAGCGCCTTCCCTGCCTCGGCCAGGGTGGGGAGCTTATCGGGAAAGCGCAACTGTTGGTCGATGGGCGCCGCCGAGCCATTGAGTTCGTTGATGGCTTCCAGAAACGGGGCCACATTGAGGTGGGTGTCGTCGCTGCGGCTGACCGCATCAAACACCATCCCTTTCAGCTCCTGCAGGTTGCCAGGGAACTGGTAGCCACGCAGCTTGTCGGCCAGATCCCGAGGTTGCAACGGCGCCGTCCGCTGCATCTCGTTGGCCGCCATCTCAATAAAGTGATTGATCAGCATGGTCAGGTCCAGGGGGCGATCCCGCAGTGGCGGCAGGTTGATGCGGTGGGACCTTAGCCGGTACAGCAGATCGTTGCGGAATTTACCCGCCTGCTTCAGCGCCAGCAGGTCGTGTTGGGTCGAGGCGACAATTCGGCACCGCACCGGCTGAGGTCGATCGCTGCCCAGAGGGTAGTATTGACGGTGCTGCAGCAGGTCCAGCAATTTACTCTGGGCCTCCAGCGGCAGATCGCCAATCTCATCCAGGTAGAGCACGCCGTCGGCGGCGCTGTGCACCAATCCGGCCCGGGCGGGTTCATCGGCACCCAGGGCACCGCGAATCTGACCAAACAGGGTGGCCTCGATGGTGGACAGGTTCAGGCCGGCCAGGTTGATGGACACAAAGGGCGCATCGGCACAGCTCAACAGGTGCAGTGCTTTGGCGAATTGATCTTTGCCACTGCCGCTCTCGCCGGTGATCAGTATCGGCTCCGGGCTGATGGCCAACGCCTCCAGGTAGCGCAGCCGATCCAGCATGGCCGGCTCACAGGTCAGGATGTGGTTAAAGGCCTGAGGTTGGCTCAGCTCCTTGGTGAGGAAGCTGTCTTTGACGTGCTGATAGCTACGCTCCAGCCCCACCACTTCCAGTGCCCGGCGAACCGAGATCGCCAGGTCGTCCACATCGCCGGTTTTAATGAAGTAATCGTAGGCGCCTCGTTTCATGCAGCGCACGGCGGTGTCCACCTCATTGACTCCGGTGACGATGATGACCCGGGTATTGGGGTACTGGTTGCGAATCGATTCCAGCAACTCCTCACCGGAGTGAAATGGCATGGTCAGATCCAGCAGCACCAGGGCGTAGTCTTTGGTGTCGAGGCGGTTCATGACCTGGCGGCTGTCGACACAGGTGTCCACATTGGCTTCCGGTACCAGTCGATTCAGGGTCATGGACAGGGTTCTGAGCCACTGCGACTCGTCATCGACCAAAAGCAGATTTCTTGCCAGTTTCATTGACTGGGCTCCTCGGAAAACAGCAGAGTCATGGTGGTGCCTTTCCCCGGACTGGACTGAACCTGCCAGTCGCCGTGGTGTTCATTGACGATGCGGCTGCACACCGACAGTCCCAGTCCGCTGCCGCCAATGGCGCGGCGGGTGGTGAAGAAAGGCTCTTTAATGCGTTGCAGGGTGGCATGGTCCATGCCGCAGCCGTTGTCGGCCACGCGAATGTAAACCATCTCCTGTTCGATGCCACTGCTGAGAATCAGTTTGCCGCTGTCCCGAGTCATCGCATGGCAGGCGTTTTGAATCAGGTTAATCACCACCTGTTGCAACTGCTGGGCGTCGCCATAGATCCGCGGGCCGGGCTCGGTCAGGTGGGTTTCAACACTGAAGCGTTTGACCTGGTTGGCGGTCAGCCGCAGCGACACCTGAATGACGTCATTGACGTTCAGGGCCTGGTGATTGCGATGTTGTTCGGGCTGGGCATACTGTTTAAGGTCATTGACGATGCGGCTAATGCGCCTGGCCCCCTCTTCGATGGTCTGGCTGCCGTGATCCAGCTCCAGCACCGCCCGCTGTGGCTCCAGGCCGGCGATCAGCCAGAAGGGGTCCTGGTGCTGGTAGTGCTCGATGGCCGGTTTCAGATCCTGCATCGCCTCACTGAACAGGGCGATGGCATGCACAATCAGCCCGGTGGGGTTGTTGATTTCATGGGCGATGCCGGCGGACAACTCCCCCAGTGAGGCCAGGCGGCTGGCCTGATCGTTGGCCTGGCGCAGCTGATGCTGTTCGGTGGTTTCTTCAAGCAGCACCACCACCTGTTCACCACCGATGGGGTGGACCTGCAACTGCCAGTAGCGCTGTTCCTGATGCAGTTCGCGCACCTGAGGTTTCTGAGTGTTCAGCACCAGCCGCAGCAGCGGCGCCAGTTGAAAGTGCAGGCCGCTGGCATTGAGTAGGGCACTGGACTCCAGCAGTTCGATGTTTTTGCCATTGCTCCACAGCCGCGTTTGTTGGCGGTCGTAGAGGATGACGCCATGGGGAATGCCGTCCAGCACCGATTGGAATTGTTCCGACAGCTGGGAAATCTGCTTTTCGGCGGCGCGGCGCTGGGCCAGTTCGCTGTCCAGATCCAGGGTGCGCTTGTGCAGTCGTCGGCTCATGGACCAGGTAAATACCATGCCGGTGGCGGCCAGGGTCGCCACGAACAGCGCCCACCACATCACCTTCTCCTGGGTGGAGATCAGATCCACCTTCTCTCGCCCGGTACCAAACCACTTGTTGACCAGCCGATCGTACTCGCCAGACAGTTTCAGTTGTCTCAGGGCCGAGTTGATCTGCCCCATGAGTTCGGCATTTTTGTCGTTGCTGACAAAGTTAAAGGCGCCGAAAATCAACGGATCACTGGCACTTCGAACCGAAGGATAGTGGGGTTGCAGTCGCCGTGCCACAAAGTTCTCTGCCAGAACCACGTCGACCCGTTTCTGTAGCAGCATCTTAAAGCCGGTTTCATAGAGGTCGACATCGATACGGATGAAGTTCTGTGGGTGGCCCTGCAGGTAGACATCCACAAATGAGCCAACCTTGATCGCAACCCGCTTGCTGGCCAGATCTTGCCAGTTGTTGATGAAGCTCTTTCCCTGCAAGGTGTAAGCCTTAGCGTGGGTGGCGTAGATGGGGTCGGATTGTTGCAGGGTGCGGTTGATGCTGACCGGACTGACTACGGCGATGACGTCGATGTCACTGTCGGGGTTCTGGACGTCCCGTACCAGCTGCTGGAACGATTTTCGTCGCACCCGGATTTGACGGTGGGTCAACTGGCCGATGCGGGACATCAGCTCAACGTGAAATCCCTGGTCGACACCGTTGTTGCGCCACTCCAATGGCGCGGTATTGGAGTGCACACCGAAGATGACGGGGTCGGCATTGGCGCTGACGAAGCCCGAAAACGCAATAAGCAAAAGCAGACAATATTTCATAGCCCGGAATGATACCTAAGGCCGGTCGGCAGGGGTGTGCTCGAGGTCGCGAATTTGACTCAGTCAGGGATGAAAAAAAGGGGCCGTATGGCCCCTTTTTGTGAGTCAGTGCAAGTGGTTTTAGAACTTGTAGTGCAGACCCATGGAGAAGATGTTGTCGCCTTCGTCGTAACGATCTTGGGAGGTGGCGACTTCCGCTTCGAAGCGGCTGTAGTGAGCGTAAACCTTGGCGGCTTTGCTCAGTTTGTAATCCAAGCCTACGGCGTAGTTGATGACTTCCGCTTTAGTTACATCTTTAATGCGGTCCTCTCCTTTTTCAGGGTTCAGGTTCATCCCGTTTTTGCCCATAACATTGGTTGCGTACTTACCGTTACCGGAGTCGTCCTGGCCGTAACGGGCCTTCAGGCTCAGTTTTTCAGTCAGCGGGTAGCTGGCGTCGATGGCAAAGCCGTTGCCATCCAGGTTCTTGTGGTTCAGATCCTGAGTGTCCTGGAACATGGCGCCCAGTTTTACCTGACCCAGTTTTACCTGACCGGTTACGCGGTAGGCTTCGTCGCCGCCGATACCGGCGTTGTAGGCCACGGCCACAAAGTAGTTTTTCTTGGCCAGTTTTTTGTCGCCGTACAGGGCGGCAACGGAGTACAAATCGCCTTCAACATCGGCGTCGGCACCGTAGGCATCGTCTTCCAACTGGTAGGTACCGATAACGGTAACGCCACCCAGAGAAGGAGTGGTGAAGCTGATCATGTCACCGTGACGGCTGTTACCGGAGAACAGACGGTTGATATCGGTGTTGGTGACGTTGAATTGATCCATGCCGCCTTCCGCTTTCCAGAACGCCTGGCCCATGCGGCCGAAGGTCATTTCACCGAAGCCGCCTTTCACACCCAGGTAGGTGTCACGAGAGGAGAACGGGTTGGAACCATTGGCTTCGTCATCGCCTTTTACCATCACTTCGGCTTTGTAGACCAAATCCAGGGCGTCGTTCAGGCCAACGGTGCCTTTAATGCCCACCAGGGAGAAATCGTTTTCGATGGTGGTTCCTTCACCGCCGCCAGGGTTGGAGGCGAAGCCGGTGTCGGCGTTGGTTACGGCCATACGCATGGCGCCGTAGAAGGTTGGCATTTCAGCTTGAGCAGCAGCGGAACCCATTAGTGCCAGCAGCATTGAAGAAGCAATAATGCTTTTTTTCATCTTAAAACCCTTTTTATTTAGAGTGGGGATTATTTGCTGGCTAGATTAAGGAAAGATTCAATGTTGTTATGTGATCCATTACCAAATTTGTTTTTTGAATTTATCTCATTTCGTATTTTTTGCCCGCCTTCCAATTTTTGCCCTTTTGTTTGATCGGCTTGGCGCGGCGCTATGCAAAACTGCATAGCGCCCTTGTGTATCATGCAGTTGTGCATGGCCTTGACGGCCGGTTGTGACCCGATCTCCAGTTCTGTTCAAGGCACTTGAATCTGAGTTTTGAGTACTCAATTATAGGTATCAAAAGAAAGCTGAAATAAATTGCGTACTGAATGTTTGGTCACAGCCTTTATTTTAAGCACTTTATTGGTTGTCCGTGTTACTCGTTAATTATCGGATTGCTAAATACACTTAGGAGATATTGATGAACGCTCGCAAATATGCACTTTCCATTGGTGCGGTATTGGTGTCCGGCCTGCTATCTACCGGCGCCTTCGCTGCCGATAATCTGGCCGATTTTCATGGTGAAAACATGGAGTGTGATGCCTGTCACACCGAAAGCATGGAGTTGTCCGATGACAACCTGAGCCATGAAAATGCCCAGTGTGTGTCCTGCCACGGTGACCTGAAAGAGGTTGCTGAAACCACCAAGCATGAGCACTACAATGCTCACGACTCTCACTTCCCGGGTGAGCCAGCCTGTACCTCTTGCCACAGCGGTCACCAGCAATCTCTGAACTACTGTGATTCCTGCCACAGCTTCGACTTCGACATGCCGTACCGCGGCAAGTGGGAGCGTCACGAGCCTAGCATCGCCGAGCTGCACAAAGACAAGGCCGATCGTCAGGCAGCACTGGCTGCAGCCCCTCGTGACACCGTCGATGTGCTGGTTGTTGGCTCCGGTGGCGCTGGCTTCTCCGCGGCGGTATCGGCGTTTGATAATGGCGCCAAGGTAATGCTGATTGAGAAAGAGCCGGTTATCGGTGGTAACGCCAAACTGGCCGCCGGCGGCATGAACGCTGCAGAAACTAAGCAGCAAGCGGCTAAGGGCATCAAAGACAGCATCGAGCTGATGACCAAAGACACCATGAAAGGTGGCCGTAACATCAACGATCCTGCCCTGGTTAAGGTACTGGTAGAGCACTCTGCCGGCTCCATTGACTGGATGACTAACATGGGTGCCGACCTGAGCGATGTGGGCCGCATGGGTGGCGCGTCTGTAAACCGTACTCACCGTCCTACCGGTGGTGCTGGTGTCGGCGCTCACGTGGTTCAGGTTCTGTACGATAACGCCGTTAAGCGTGGCATCGACATGCGCATGAACAGCCGCGGTGTTGAAGTACTGAAAGACGACGCCGGTAAAGTGAAAGGCATGCTGGTGAAAGGCAAGTACACCGGTTACTACTGGGTGAAAGCTGACGCCGTGGTACTGGCAACCGGTGGTTTCGGTAAGAACAACGAACGCGTGTCCAAGCTGGATCCTAAGCTGAAAGGCTTTAAAGCCACCAACCAACCTGGTGCCACCGGTGACGGTCTGGACGTGGCGGCCGAAGCGGGTGCTGACATGGTTGACCTGAAGTACATCCAGGCTCACCCAACTCTGTCTGTGGCCGGTGGTGTGATGGTAACCGAAGCGGTTCGCGGTAACGGTGCCATTCTGGTTAACCGTGAAGGTAAGCGTTTCGTCAATGAAATCACCACCCGTGACAAAGCGGCGGCGGCGATTCTGAAGCAAACCGGCGGAACTGCCTTCCTGATCTTCGATGACTCTGTACGTCACTCTCTGAAGAAGATTGAGAAGTACATCGGTCTGGGTGTGGTTCCTAGCAACGCATCTGCCGTAGCGCTGGGAGATTCCCAGGGCATCAACGGTAACAACCTGGAGAAGACCATTGCCCGTTACAACGAGCTGGTTGCAGCCGGTAAAGACAGTGACTTCGAGCGTCCTCAACTGCCTCGCGCACTGAACGAAGGCAGCTACTACGCCATCGAAGTGACTCCAGGTGTTCACCACACCATGGGCGGCGTCAAGATCGACAACAAGTCTGAGATTCTGAACGCTGAAGGCAAGGTGATTCCTGGCCTGTACGGTGCCGGTGAAGTGACTGGCGGTGTTCACGGTGCCAACCGTCTGGGTGGTAACGCCATCTCTGACATCGTCACCTTCGGTCGCCTGGCCGGTGAGCAAGCGGCTAAGTACGCCAAGTAAGCTCTGAAACAATCAATTCCTGCACGATTTGGGAGAGCCTTTGGGCTCTCCCCTTTTTTTATCCTTTCCTTTCCGATGGCCACGTCATCGATCCCGCCTCTGCACCTCCTACCATATTCATTCAGGATGAACTGTGTTTGTTAGTCAATCTAATGGGCATCAAGGCAGTGATTGCGATTGCTGGCAGTCAGTCATGGTCATGACTGGGGCGATTTACCTCAGATTCTGCTGTTAATTGCAAATCAAAATGTGATCAATGTCACATTTTCTGTTAGATCTAATAGGGACTGGGCCTGATGGCATCGGACACCGGGCCCGCAAACCGGTATCAGGGAGACGATAACATGAACAAACTTATGCTTGGTGCGGCACTGCTGCTGGCTTCGGCGACCACTTCGGCCGCAACATTGCAGTTGCCACTGGGATTTGAGGCGATGAACGTCAACGGCGAAGCGGTATCTCGGCAGCAACAAACCATTGAGTTGGGGCAGGGCAAGCAGGTAGTGACCCTGCGTTACATCAATCCTTTCATTAGCCATCCTGAGGCCAATGATCACTACACCTCTGCCCCCATCCATCTGGTGTTCAACGCCGATCAAGGGGAGTACCGGATAGCGTTAAAAGACCGTCGCACTTACGAGGCTTACGGCCATGACCTGAAATTCCAGGTTGAGCAAAACGGCCAGGCGGTACCGTCAAAGCGCTACAGCAACACCGGCGCCATTGCCGTGGCGCTACTGGCAGACTAGCCCATCAGGGTTGATAAAAACGGGAGCCAGCGGCTCCCTTTTTTTGTGCTCAGTGGTTGTCTTGCAGATACCAGTAACCCTGGTTGACCCACTGCAGCAATTCGGCGGCGCTCTGTGGATTGCTAAGCAGGGGCGTTAGCATGGGGAACTCCAGCTTATGATGCCGGGCCAGATCGGTGATGGCATCGGCAAGGCCGTTGGCCAGGCACCAACGCTGGCCGTCCAGAAACAGGCTGGTGTCATCGCCCTCCAGTTGCAGGCACTTTAATCCGCCTACCCGCTGCAGGTGCTGGCCTTGTTGCAGCGCGTGTTGCAGTTGCGACAGTGACAATGGGGGTTGGAGTGGCTGCAGATCCAGCTCGAAGCGGTTTTGGCTGAGCAGGGTGCCGAGCATCGGCCCCAGGGTGGCCGTATCGGCCACCAGTTGGCTGATCAGCTTGGCCATACCCTGTTGGTGCGCCTGGCTGATGCGCTGCGGTTGGGCCGGCTCGCTGTTGGAGATAAATCGGCGCTTGCCCAGGTCCTGGTCCTGCAGGCAGTCAGCCAATTGGCCGATGAGCTCCTGTTGACTGGGAGCCCGAAACCCCACCGAGTAGGAGAGGGAGGGCACCAGAGTCTGACCGCAGTGGGGGTAGCCCGGCGGAATATACAGCAGGTCGCCCGGAGCCATCTCCACATCGATGATGGCGTCAAAATCCTCCACCAGTGCCATGATGCTGTGTCCCGCTCTGGGGCGATGGGGGCCACGGTTGCCCACCTGCCAACGGCGCCGCCCCTGGCCCTGAATGATGAAGACGTCGTAGTTATCGACATGGGGGCCGACGCCGCCTCCGGGGGCGGCAAAAGAAACCATCAGGTCGTCAAAGCGCCAGTCCGGCAGGAAGCGAAATGCGCTGGCCAGCTCGGCGGCGGCGGGAACAAAGTGGTTCACGGCCTGCACCAGCAGTTGCCAGCCTTGGTCGCCGAAGCGGCTGAAATCCTCAATCGGTCCGGGTTCGGCGCGCCACTGACCCTGCTGTTGAATGATGACGCGGCTGCTGGCGGTTTCCTCCAGAGCCACGCCGGCCAGTTCATCCGGCTCCAGCGGGTCGATGAAATCGGCAAAGGCGGCGGGGATATACAGCGGCCGCTGTTGCCAATGGTGGCGAATGGCGTCGAGGGCGTCAGGTTGCAGCGAGTACATAGGTGTCCTTGAGAAAGAGTCCGGGCCAGCTTGGCAGGCCCGGATTATACACGCTCAGGGGGCGGGGGTTCGAATGTTGAAAAACAGGGCGTACAACACGGGAATCAGGATTAGCGTCAGCAGGGTCGCAAACGACAGTCCGCCGACCAGGACCACAGACATGGAGCGAAAGAAGGCGTCAAAAAACAGCGGCAGTACCCCGAGTACCGTGGTCAGGGCCCCCATCATCACCGGCCGGACCCGGCTGGCGGAGGCGTCGATGACCGCTTGATAGGGGGCTTTGCCCTCTGCAATCTCCAGATCAATTTGATCCACCAGGACGATGGCGTTTTTGATCAGCAAACCGGAGAGGGAGAGCAGCCCCAGGATCCCCATGAACTCCATGGGTGTAGAGGTGGCAAGCAGGCCAGCCACCACCCCGATCAGGGACAGTGGCACCACCAGCCAGATGATCACCGGTTGGCGAACGGTGCCGAACAGCACAAACACGATGACGACCATAAACATCACCCCGAGAGGAATCACTGAGGCCAGGTCCTGCTGAGATTCTGTGGAATCGCCAAATTCTCCATCCCACTCCAGACTGTAGCCGTTGGGCAGGGGGATCGCCTCCACCTGAGCCCTGATGCGAGTAAGCAGATCCGATGCCAGCTCCCCGGGGAGTGGGTCGCTCTGGGCCTTGATGGTCCACAGCCTGTCTTCTCGCTTTATCTGCCCGTCACGCCAGATAGTGCGAAACTCTTCAACCACTTGAGCAATGGGTACGGTCTGGCCGGTGCTGGCACTCAGTACCTGAATATTTTGGATGCCCTTGATGCCGACTCGTTCCAGTGCCGGCGCCCGGGCGAAGATGGGGATAAGATCATCAAATTCTCGAAAGGTGCCGATCTGCCGGCCGGAGAAGTTTGTCAACAGCGCCATGGCCAGGTCTTCCCGGTTGATGCCGGCTCGCCGGGCTTCCGATTCCGAGTAGATGGGTTCAATGACGCTAACCGGTTGGCGCCAGTCATCCTTGATGGCGATGGCGCCGCCATCGGCAATCATGATGGCCTTGGCTCGATCCGCCAGTTGCCTGAGCACGGCCCGGTCAGGTCCCTTGAAGGTAGCTTCGATCTTGGAGCCACCTCCTGGCCCCAGTACAAAGCGCCACACCTTGGCCTGAGCATTGGGGAAGTTTTGGTCAATGTAATTCTGAATCCTGGGGATGAGGGTATCGTTGCGCCGATAGTCATCCAGGCGCACCAGCAGCTGGCCGTAGGCGCTGTTTTCCGATTCCGGCGAGTACACCAGCATGTAGCGAAGGCCTCCTGCACCTATGGTGGCGTTGACCGACTTCACCCCTTGCTGTTGCAGAATAAAGGCTTCGACCGCGGCCAAGTCTTGGTAAGTGCGTTCGATGTCACTCCCCTGGGGCAGCCAGTAATCCACCACCATCTGAGGCGTGGTGGAGGCGGGGAAGAAGCCGTCCTTGACGAACTGAAAGCCCCATACCGATGCGATGAACAGCGCCACCACTCCGGCACACACCAACAGACGTAGCTTCAGGGCCAGTGTCAGGCTGGACTTATAGGCTCGGGTAAAGGCACCGTCGCCAGCATTGGCATCACTGTCCGGCGATTGCTCTTTAAACAGCCAGTAGCAAAACAGGGGCGTCAGGGTCAGGGCAAATAGCCAGCTGTAGAGCAGGGAGATGAGGATCACCCAGAACAGGTGGCCGGTGTACTCGGCGGTGTCGCCGGGCGCGAAGCCGATGGGGGCAAAGGCGATGATGCCCACCAGGGTGCCTCCCAGCAATGGCCACTGGGTCTGGGTAACGATGTTTTTGGCTATGGCCAGTTTTTTTGTGCCTCGCTGCATCCCCACCAGTATTCCTTCGGTGACCACAATGGCATTGTCGACCATCATTCCCAGGGCGATGATCAATGCCCCCAATGAGATGCGGTGCATGGGGATGCCGCTGATGTGCATGGTGGCCAGGGTGGCGGCGATGGTCAGCAGCAAGATGGCGCCGATCACCGCAGCGGACTTCAGGCCCATAAACAGCAGCAGGGTCACCACCACAATCACCAGTGCGATAAGCACGTTGGCCACAAACCCCTGCACAGAAGCCGCCACCTCTTGCCCTTGATGGTAGAACTGGTTGACCTCCATGCCCCAGGGGCGGCGGCTTTCCGCATCCGCCAGCTTGGCGTCTATCGCTTGGCCCACCTTGACGATGTTGCTACCCTGAACCGCTGAGATCCCCATGGCGACGGCAGGCTGGCCATTGAAGCGGTAGCTGTGATCTCTGGGGGTCTGATAGCCGCGCCAGACATTGGCGATGTCCTTGAGGTAGACCACCTGGCCATCTGCGGTGGAGGAGACCTGAAGGTTGCGAATGGACTCCACCGAATCGATGTTGCCACTGGGGTAGATGATTACCCGTTTATCGCCAATCTTGACGTCACCGGCGCTGCTGACGGTATTCTGGCTCTCCAGAGTGGCGTAGATATTGTTGATATTAAGTCCCAGGGCGGTGGCATGGGCCCGGGAGATCTCCACATAGATTCCCTCACTGCGTTCCCCGCCCAGGCTCACCTTGGCCACATCCTCCACTTGCAGCAGTTCGCTCTGCAACTGCTTGGCGTAGCGACGCAATTCCGCATCGGAAAATCCCTGGCCAGTGATCAGGTAATAGAGGCCGTAGACGTCGCCAAAGTCATCCACCACTACAGATTCGTAGGTGCCAGGGGGCAGGTCGGTTTGGGCATCGCGCACCTTGTTGCGCAGCTTGGTCCACACCAGACTCAGGGCGTCTTTGCTCTTGGAGAATTCATATTTGATGTTGACCTTGATCTCCGATACCCCGTCCGATGAGGTGGACTCCAGGTAGTCCACTTCCTGCATCTCCTGAATCGCCTGCTCCAGAGGATCGGTGACCTCTTCGGCCACCTCCTCGGGGCTGGCGCCGGGGTAAAGTGTGATCACCGGTGCTTCTCGAATGGTGAAGTCGGGGTCCTCCAGCCGGGGCATCTCCTGGTAGGCGTTCCAGCCTCCCATGCACACCAGGATAATCAGGATAACGCTGAAGACCTTGTTGCGAATGCTGAACTCTGCCAGGTTCAATCCTGCCATGGTTTCACCTCCATCCCCTCCGCCAGATAGGCGCCGCCGGCAGCAACTATGGTATCGCCGATGGCCAGTCCCGCACTGACTGGCACCAGGTCACCCACACCATCGGAGACCTGGATATCCCGGCGGATGACGGAGCCGCTCTGCTGCTGGTAGAGCCACACATAGGTTTGGGTTCCCTGCTGCTGAACCGCCTCCAGCGGGATGGCCAGAGTAGTGCTGCCAGCTCCGGGGGGCGAGGCTTCGACCGTGGCCAGCATGCCAGGCAGTATCAGTTTGCCCTTCGGTGGGGTGAACAGCCAGGTAACCGGATAGGTCTGGGAACTGGGGTCGGCAATCAGGCCAATTTCCTTGAATCGGGCGGTGTAGCGTCGCTCCGGGTCGGCATTGATGATCACCTCAACTTTGGGCGGCTGACCGGACTTAATCAGCCTGGAGGGAACATTGAAATTTACCTCAAGTTCCTGGGTGTCGATCAATTTAGCCACCAGCTCTCCGGCAGTGATGTTCTGTAGGTTGATCACCGGCACCTGGGCGATGGTGCCAGAGAAGGGCGCGTGCAGTACGCTGTCATCCAGGGCCTTCTGTGCGATCCCCAGGTTGGCTTTGGCTATGTCGCGGGCGGAGAGCTGCTTGGTGAGATCACTTTGGGAGATCAGTCCCTTGGAGGCCACTTGCTCCAGTCGTCGGTATTCCCGCTCGGCGTTGTCATACTCCGCCTGGGCCGACGCCAGCTTATTGAGGAAATCCCGCTGGTCCAGCTTGGCCAGCAGTTCACCTTCCTGAACCTGTTGAGCCTCGATGATGTTGAGCTCCTTGAGCAGGCCACTGACCTGAAAACTCAGAGCGGCGTCCCGGGAAGCGTCCACCACGGCAGGAAATTCATAGACTTGGTTGCGCTGGGCGTCGGTGATGGTGAACAGCTTTACCGGCCTGACGGCGGCGGCGCGTTGTGGTTGCGGTTCCGGGGAGCAGGCGAGCAGTAGCGGCAGGCTAAACAGCAGAGGCTTCAGGGAGTTCATCTGGGGCTCCGATGAAAAAAAGCGTTCTGTTTAGCCTAGACGAAGTTTTTAATGGAATGAGGAAAGAAAAACGCCACCTTAGTGGTGGCGTTGACGGCAGTGTGGCAGGTTAAAACTGCTCAATGAAGGCGTGCGCGCGGCCAATGTAGTTGGCCGGCGTCAACTGCTTCAGCTCCGCCTTGACGCCGTCCGGCAGTTGCAGGCCATCGATGAACTCGGCCATGATCTGCTGGTTGACCCGCTTACCCCGGGTCAGCTCCTTGAGCTTCTCGTACGGCTTTTCGATGCCGTAACGACGCATGACGGTCTGAATCGGCTCGGCCAATAACTCCCAGTTGCTGTTCAGCTCATCCAGCAGGCTCTGCTCGTTCACTTCCAGTTTGCTGATCCCCTTGAGGGTGGACTGGTAGGCGATCAGGCTGTAGCCGGCGCCGACACCCAGGTTACGCAACACGGTGGAGTCGGTCAGGTCGCGCTGCCAGCGGGACACCGGTAGCTTGGCGGCCAGATGGCTGAACAGGGCATTGGCCAGGCCCAGGTTGCCTTCGGAGTTTTCGAAGTCGATGGGGTTGACCTTGTGTGGCATGGTGGAGGAGCCAATTTCGCCGGCGACGGTTTTCTGCTTGAAGTGACCCAGGGCGATGTAGCCCCACAGGTCGCGGTCGAAGTCCAGCAGGATGGTGTTGAAACGGGCGAAAGCATCGAACAGCTCGGCGATGTAGTCGTGGGGTTCGATCTGAGTGGTCCAGGGGTTCCAGGTCAGGCCCAGACCAGACACAAAGCGCTCGGACAGGTGGTGCCAGTCCACATTCGGGTAGGCAGACAGGTGGGCGTTGTAGTTGCCTACGGCACCGTTCAGTTTACCGAGGATCTCTACCTCAGCGATTTGTTTTACCTGGCGCTCCAGACGAATGGCGACGTTGGCCATCTCCTTGCCCATGGTGGTGGGGGAGGCGGGTTGACCGTGGGTACGGGCCATCATCGGGATGGTGGCGTAACGACGGGCCAAATCCTTGATGGCGTCCACCAGTTGCTGACAATAAGGCAGCAGCACCTGATCCCGGGCTTCGGTCAGCATCAGGCCGTGGGACAGGTTGTTGATGTCTTCACTGGTGCAGGCAAAGTGGACGAATTCGTTAATGGCATGCAGTTCGGCGCAGTCGGCGATGCGCTCCTTGATGAAGTACTCTACCGCTTTGACGTCGTGGTTGGTGGTGCGCTCGATCTCTTTGACTCGGGCGGCATCCGCTTCGCTGAAGTTGGCGGTGATGGCATCCAGTGTCGCCAGAGCCTGTTCGGAGAAGCAGGGCACTTCGGCGATGTCCGGGCAGGCGGCCAGCAGTTTCAGCCAGCTGATCTCCACTTGAACCCGGTATTTTACCAGGCCGAATTCGCTGAAGATGGAACGAAGAGGGGCGGTTTTGCTTCCATAACGGCCATCAACGGGCGAGATGGCAGTAAGGCTGGACAGCTCCATGTAAATCTCCTTGGGTACAAAGTCAGAGAGTGTGACCATTGCTCGGGCAACGGTTCGTTATAATGAAGATGCGCCGAGGGAGCCCGGCGCATCTTATGAGTATTCTATTTAATCGCCTGCATGGCGGTCTTGACCATGGCGCTGCGGGCAAACATCAGCTGCCGCCGTTTTCCGCCCAGTTGTCGCCATAACACCGCCGCTCGAATCGCGCCGAGCAACAGGGCTCGAATGCGGTTCTGATTGACGGTCTGCTGCAGCTGCTCCGGGTTGCCGACCACCTGAATCTTGGCCCCCAGAGGGCTGATGACGTCACTGTAGATGGAAGACAGGTTGGCCAGCACCTGGGGATCGGTAATCTCAAAGTGGTGCAGCTGACGTTTTACCTGGGACAGGCGCTCGCTCAGCATGCTCAGGGCCGACGGATTCTTGGCCAGCTTGCGTTCCAGCGCCATGATGCCAACGATGTAGCGAGTCAAATCGACGTCTTTGCGATTGCCGTCGCCAATCTGATCCACCAGGGTGCGATAGCCGGCGTTGAGGCGGTCGCGATCGTACACGTCCTCCGGGTTGTCCGGATCGGTGATCAGGATGGCGTTCAGGCTCATGGCCATGGCGTCGTCGTCCACCCGGCCATAGCGGGACAGCTGTTGCACCTGCCAGATGGCCTGGGTCAGGGCGGCAAAAGCCATGGTGCGTGCTTGCAGGTTCTCTTGCATCTCAGTTTCCGTTAACGAATGACTGCGTCGATAATGCCACCGCCCAGGCACACGTCGCCGTCGTAGAACACGGCAGACTGGCCCGGAGTCACGGAGGAGACCGGCTCGTCAAACAGGACTTCAAGATCGCCATTATCCAATACCTTGATGGAACAAGGAATATCTTGTTGGCGATAACGGGTTTTAACGCTTAATTTGCTGCCGTCGGCGGGACCGAGGCGGTCGACCCAGTGCAGCTGGTTGGCCACCAGGCCGTTGGAGAACAGCCTTGGATGATCGGCACCTTGAGCCACCACCAACACGTTGCGTTTCAGGTCTTTGTCGACCACATACCAGGGCTCGGCGCCAGACTCTTTCATGCCGCCGATGCCCAGCCCTTTGCGTTGGCCCAGGGTGTGGTACATCAACCCCTGGTGGGTACCGATGCACTCGCCGTCCACGGTTTCGATGTCACCGGGCTGGGCGGGCAGGTACTGGGCCAGGAAGTCGGTGAATTTGCGCTCGCCAATAAAGCAGATGCCGGTGCTGTCTTTTTTACCGGCGGTGACCAGCCCTTGTTCTTCGGCGATGCGGCGCACTTCCGGTTTTTCGAGATCACCGACGGGGAACAGGGTTTGCCCGACCTGCTCGCTATTCAGGGTATACAGGAAGTAACTTTGATCTTTGTTGCCGTCCAGGCCCCGCAGCATTTCAAAGCGGCCGTCGGCGGCCTGCCGGCGGCGGACGTAGTGACCCATGGCGATGTAGTCGGCCCCCAGCGCCTCGGCAGAGAACTCCAGGAACGCCTTAAATTTGATCTCTTTGTTGCACATGATGTCTGGGTTGGGGGTACGACCCGCCTTGTACTCCTCGAGGAAGTACTCGAACACGTTGTCCCAGTATTCGGCAGCAAAGTTGATGCTGTGAAGAGTGATTCCCAGCTTGTCACACACCGCCTGGGCATCGGCCAGATCCTGGGCGGCGGCACAATACTCATCGGTATCGTCCTCTTCCCAGTTTTTCATAAACAGGCCTTCGACCTGATAGCCCTGCTGCATCAGCAGGTAGGCAGACACGGAGGAATCAACGCCGCCGGACATGCCGACGATCACCTTCTTGGAACGGTTATCTGACATAGACACGCTATTTCCGAATAGAGTAAGTGCAAAAAGAAAAATGCGCCCATTGGTGCGCGGGCGCAGATTTTACCATGAATTGGCCATATGGGGCTATTGGCGAATGGCTTCAAGGGGCCAATCAAAAAATGTCCGTTGGCGTCGAGTCGCTGTTGTTTAAACCTGGCGGTAGTCGCCGCTGTCGAGACCGTCCAGGGTCCAGTTGCCCATTCGATAGCGAATCAGCCTCAGAGTGGGGTGACCAATGTGGGCGGTCATGCGCCTTACCTGGCGGTTGCGTCCCTCGATAAGGGTGATGGCCAGCCAGCAGGTTGGAATCGATTTGCGCTCCCGAATGGGGGGAGTGCGGGGCCACAGCATGGCGGGCTCGTCGATGCGCTCCACTTTGGCCGGCAGGGTCGGACCGTCATTGAGGGTGACCCCCTGGCTCAGCTGGGTCAGGGCATCATCGCTGGGAATCCCTTCCACCTGGACCCAGTAAGTTTTACTGGTTTTTCTGCCCGGCTGGGTCAGTTTTGCCTGCAGCTGACCGTCGTTGGTCAGTACCAGCAGGCCTTCGCTGTCCCGGTCCAGGCGGCCGGCGGCGTACACCCCCTCGACGGGAATGTAATCTTTGAGGGTGGCTCGATTGGCGTCATCGGTAAATTGGGTCAAGACGTCGAAAGGTTTGTTGAACAGCAGAACCTGTCGGGGGCCACGAGGTCGTTTCGGTCGTGGCGCAGGTCGCTGTCCAGGCCGCTTGGCGGCTCTGACTGGGCGTTGTTTTTGCATGGGAACAGTGTACCGGGCTTTGCGTCCGGGGACTAGACCAAGGTGCAATGGAGTCGGACGCGGGGCTGATGAATACTGGCGGACAGTTCACCGGCTGGCCGTTTCTAAACCAAGCGGAATGTTTTATGATGACGGCGAATTGTGACAAAGCTCAAACTGCCGGTCGCCGAGTCGGCCGCACATCAAGCGCAAGGAAAAAGGAGAATAACATGGAGTCAAAGATTGTCGTTCCTGCCGAAGGTCAGAAGATCACGGTTACCGACAACGGTGCGCTGAACGTTCCCAATGAACCCATCATTCCATTTATCGAAGGTGACGGCATCGGTGTGGATGTGACCCCGCCAATGCGAAAAGTCCTGGATGCTGCCATCGAAAAAGCCTATGGCGGCGAGCGTAAGATCCACTGGATGGAGATCTACTGCGGCGAAAAATCCACTCAGGTGTACGGCGCCGATACCTGGCTGCCTGAGGAGACGCTGGCGGCGGTTAAGGACTACGCCGTGGCCATCAAGGGCCCGCTGACCACCCCGGTGGGCGGCGGAATCCGTTCCCTGAACGTGGCCCTGCGTCAGGAGCTGGATCTGTACGTGTGCCTGCGTCCGGTTCGCTATTACAGCGGCACCCCAAGCCCGCTGAAGCAGCCTGAGCTGACCGACATGGTGATCTTTCGCGAGAACAGTGAAGACATCTACGCCGGCGTCGAGTGGCAGGCGGGTACCGCCGATGCCAACAAGGTGATCAAGTTCCTGACCGAAGAGATGGGCGCCACCAAGATTCGTTTCGAAGACAACTGTGGCATTGGCATCAAGCCGATCTCCAAGGCCGGTACCGAGCGCCTGGTGCGAGCGGCCATTCAGTATACCATCGACAACGACCGCGATTCGCTGACCCTGGTGCACAAAGGCAACATCATGAAGTTCACCGAGGGGGCCTTCAAGGACTTCGGCTATGAGCTGGCCCAGCGCGAGTTTGGCGCCGAACTGCTTGATGGCGGCCCCTGGTGCAAGATGACCAACCCCAAGACCGGTAAAGAGATCATCATTAAAGACGTGATCGCCGATGCCTTCCTACAGCAAATTCTGTTGCGTCCGGCAGAGTACGACGTCATCGCCACCATGAACCTCAATGGCGATTACATCTCCGATGCCCTGGCGGCGCAAGTGGGTGGCATCGGCATCGCGCCTGGCGCCAACATCGGCGATGGTGTGGCACTGTTTGAAGCCACCCATGGTACCGCACCTAAGTACGCTGGTCAGGATAAGGTGAACCCGGGTTCTCTGATTCTGTCCGGTGAGATGATGTTGCGCCACATGGGCTGGATCGAAGCGGCGGATCTGATCGTCAACGGCATGGAAGGGGCGATTGCCGCCAAAACCGTGACCTATGACTTCGACCGCTTGATGGACGATGCCACGTTGCTGAGCTGTTCCGAGTTTGGCGATGCCATCATCGATAACATGTGATCGAGGCTGATAAACCCGCTTACATAAAAAAAGCAGACCCTCGGGTCTGCTTTTTTTCGGCCTCCGGCCAGGTGTTACTTGGCGGGAGTGATGTTTGAAGCGTGCATGCCTTTCGGACCCTGCTCCATTTCAAATTCCACAGTTTGGCCAGCTTTCAGCGTGCGATACCCTTCCATCTGGATGGTGGAGTAGTGCGCGAACACGTCCTCGCCGCCAGTCTCAGGGCAGATAAATCCGAATCCTTTGGCGTTGTTAAACCACTTAACCGTTCCGTTAGCCATACCTCGACTTCCTTCCATTGTCTTGAATCGTCTTGTAATCGTCTGGTTTCACCCATATAACAGAGATAGGAATGAAACATAGCGGCCAACTATGATGTTGACTCCCTATCTATTAACAAATGGATAACATCGGAGTCAAGACTTTATTACCGCATAATCTTCAACAAATCGACCCAGAGTGACTACGCTTTTACTATGAGCAGAGAGAGCCAAACGGATTTTGTTGTTGAAAAGGAATCTCAACAACAGGCGGTAGAGCCACCCCCTCAGTACAAAGTGATACTGAACAACGACGACTACACCCCCATGGATTTTGTGGTACTGGTCCTGCAGAAGTATTTTTCGAAAACAGTTGAACAAGCAACGGAAATAATGCTTGCGATCCACTATCAGGGAAAAGGCGTATGTGGTTTGTATACCCTGGACGTGGCCGAGACTAAGGCTGCCCAGGTGAATCGCTACGCTCGTGAAAACGACCACCCTCTGTTGTGCTCAACAGAGCGCGTCTAACAGGCATGTGCAACGTAACTCAGGGGAAATCTATATGTTGAACAAAGATCTCGAATTGACCTTGAATAACGCGTTTCAAAGGGCCAAAAGCAGCCGCCATGAGTTTATGACCGTGGAGCATCTGCTGCTTGCCCTGCTGGATAACCCGGCAGCCAAAGAAGCCCTGGAAGCCTGCGGCGCCAAGTTGGTGACCCTCAAGCAGGAGATAGAGGGCTTCATTGAGCAGACAACGCCACTGATCCCCGAGGACGACGAGGAGCGTGAGACTCAGCCTACGCTCGGTTTTCAGCGGGTGCTGCAGCGGGCGGTGTTCCACGTCCAGAGCAGCGGCCGCAATGAGGTGTCCGGTGCCAATGTATTGGTGGCCATTTTCAGCGAGCAGGAGTCCCAGGCGGTGTACCTGCTGCGCAAATCCGATGTGACCCGCCTCGATGTGGTCAATTTTATCGCCCATGGCGTGGTCAAAGGCGGCAGCGACGAACTCGATGCCAGCAATGACGGCCCTCAGGACGAGATTCAGGGCGAGGAGTCCGCCGAGGGCAGCGAGAAGCTGGAGAATTTTGCCACCAACCTGAATGAGCAGGCTCAGGCGGGCCTGATTGATCCGCTGATTGGCCGGGATTCTGAGCTGGAACGGGCGATTCAGGTGCTGTGTCGGCGCCGTAAAAACAACCCGTTGCTGGTGGGTGAGGCTGGCGTCGGTAAAACCGCCATTGCCGAAGGCATGGCCTATCGGATTGTGAATGAGCAGGTGCCGGAGGTGATGAAAGACTGCATCATCTTCAGCCTGGACATGGGCTCGCTGCTGGCGGGCACCAAGTACCGCGGCGACTTTGAGAAACGCTTCAAAGCGGTGCTGCGGCAACTGCAGCGGCGTAAAAACGCCATCCTGTTCATTGATGAGATTCACACCATCATCGGTGCCGGTGCTGCCAGCGGCGGCATGATGGATGCCTCCAACCTGCTGAAGCCACTGTTGTCCAGCGGCAAACTGCGCTGTGTTGGCTCCACCACCTATCAGGAGTTTCAGGGGATCTTTGAGAAAGATCGTGCCCTGGCACGCCGATTCCAGAAAATTGACGTGGTCGAACCCAGCGTGCCGGAGACCATTCGCATTCTGCAGGGCCTGAAAGAGCGCTATGAGCAGCACCATGGCGTACGTTACACCCAGTCGGCGTTGACCGCTGCCACCGAGTTGTCGGCCAAGCACATCAATGAGCGTCATCTGCCGGATAAGGCCATCGATGTCATTGACGAGGCCGGGGCCCGGATGGCGTTGTTGCCGCCGTCAAAGCGCAAGAAGACGGTGTCGGTGACCGACATCGAGACCATCATCGCCAAAATCGCCCGCATTCCCGAAAAATCGGTGTCGGCCTCGGACAAGGATTTGCTGGCCAACCTGGATCGTAACCTCAAGTTGGTGGTGTTCGGCCAGGATCAGGCCATCGATTCATTGACGGCCGCCATTCGACTGTCGCGCAGTGGTCTGGGCAACGAAGATCGGCCCGTGGGTAACTTCCTGCTGGCCGGACCGACCGGGGTGGGGAAAACGGAGATTACCGCCCAGCTGGCCCGATTGCTGGGGATTGAGTTGATTCGGTTTGATATGTCCGAATACATGGAACGCCACAGTGTCAGTCGTCTGGTGGGCGCGCCTCCTGGCTACGTCGGTTACGACCAGGGTGGACTGCTGACCGATGCGGTGCTCAAGCAACCCCACAGTGTGGTGTTGCTGGATGAGATTGAGAAAGCTCACCCGGATGTTTATAACCTGCTGTTGCAGGTGATGGATCACGGTACCCTGACCGACAACAACGGTCGCAAGGCAGACTTCCGCAATGTGATTCTGGTGATGACCACCAATGCCGGGGTGCAGGAGACGGTGCGCAAGTCCATCGGCTTCCGGCAGCAGGATCACAGCCTGGATGCCATGAGTGAAATCAATCGGGTGTTCACCCCTGAATTCCGCAATCGCCTCGATTCCATTGTCTGGTTCAATCACCTGGATATGCAGGTAATCGCCAAGGTGGTGGATAAGTTTCTGGTGGAGCTGCAGGCGCAACTGGACGACAAGGGCGTGACCTTGACCGTGGACGAGGACGCTCGGGTCTGGATGGCAGAGAAGGGCTACGATCAGAACATGGGGGCCCGCCCCATGAGCCGGTTGGTGCAGGAGCAACTGAAAAAGCCTTTGGCCAACGAGATTTTGTTTGGTCGACTGCAGCAGGGCGGCGAGGTCAGCGTCAGCGTTAAAGCGGACGAACTGTGCTTCGATTACTCCAGCGAGGACAGCGCCGTTACCGAAGCCTGATTGGCGTGCTGTTCCGACACGAAAAAGCCCAGCGTTGTGCTGGGCTTTTATTTTAATCGGTCGGTGGCGCGAGTGAATCGCGCAGTCGAAACGGACGATTAACGGGAGCGGAAGACGATGCGGCCCTTGGTCAGGTCGTAAGGAGTCAGAGCTACGGTAACGGTATCACCAGTCAGGATACGGATGTAGTTCTTACGCATTTTACCAGAGATGTGGGCGGTAACAACGTGACCATTTTCCAACTCAACACGGAACATAGTGTTAGGTAGGGTTTCCAAAATGGTCCCCTGCATCTCAATACTGTCTTCTTTTGCCATTAAATGGTTATCCTGTTACGAAACAAAAATCGGGCGTATCATGCCGTAAAAACCGGCCACTGTAAAGATATACCCATCAGTGGCGAAATGCGCGCTTCATCAGCCTCTTCAGCGGCTTTGGTCAGCAATGGTCAAACGCTTACACCTGCCCCAACTATACGCCACAACGCTAGCCTGTGCCCGGTTTGCCCCGATGGCGGGCACAGATTTTGGATGCAGCCCTGGAAAGTGGCACAGACACCGGTGATGATGTTTTATTAATCAATGGCTTGCCAGCCCCCTGTAACCAGCACCTGATAGGGGTGATAGTGGGTTTTATAGGCCATTTTTCGGCATTCATCGATCTGGTATCCCAGGTACAGGAAGGCTTTGTGCTGCTGCTGCGCCAGCTCCAGCTGTTTGAGGATGCCCAGTACCCCGAGGGAGCGCCGGGCCAGCTCGGGGGCAAAAAAGGTGTAGACCGCCGACAGGGCATGTTCCAGTTCATCGGTGACCGCCACCAGCACCAGCCTTCCGTCCAGTCGTGCTTCGAGGTAACGTTGTGGCAACCAGGGGCACGGCAGAAATCGGTTGAACTGCTCGTCGGTGGGCGGATACATGGGGCCGTCGTGGTGGCGCAGACGAATGTAGTCGTGATACAGGCGCCGCTGCTCTTCGGTGGGAGCGGCCACTTCAGTCCAGGTCAGATCACGGTTTCTGGCCAGAACCCGCTTTTGTGAACGACTGGGACGAAAGCGAGCCACATCGACCCTGACTGGCTGGCAGGAGCGGCATTCTGGGCAGTGAGGCCGATACACGTCGCTGCCACTGCGGCGAAACCCCAGTCGCATCAGTCCCTCGAAGTGGGCTGGCGTCATCTTGCTCTGGACAATGAGCAGTTGCTCCTTCTTCTCCGGTCGGTAGCTGCAGTCGAACGGCTGGCTGAGCCCCAGGGGCAGGCGGCTGACTTCAGACATCTAGCTCAATCTCCTGAGGTTGCCACTGACTGGCGTTGACCGGTTGATCCCGGTGTCTGGCCAACAGGTTGAGGAATCGATCCCGCGACAGGGTTTGGGCTCCCAGGTTAGCCAGGTGGGCGTTGGGAACCTGGGCGTCAATCCAGTGGATGCCACACTGGCGCAGGTGATGGTTCAGGGCCCAGAAGGCCACTTTGGAGGCGTCGGTCTGGCGGTGAAACATCGATTCGCCGCAAAACAGGCCGCCGACACGCAGGCCATACAGCCCGCCAGCCAGTGCGTCGCCATCCCAGACTTCGATGGAGTGGGCCACCCCCATCTGGTGCAGGGTCAGGTAGCTTTGACGCATGGCCGGGCTGATCCAGGTGCCGTCCTGTTTGGCCCTGGGGGCGGCGCAGCCATCGATGACGGCAGCAAAGTCCCGGTTGAGACTCATCCGCCATCCCGCCCGGCGCAGGCTCTTCTTGAGGCTTTTACCGGGGCTGTGATCCGCCACCCGGAATACCGCCCTGGGATCCGGCGACCACCATAAAATGGGTTCGTCGGGATTGAACCAGGGAAAGATGCCGCTGTGATAGGCCTGGATCAAACGCTCCGGTGACAGATCGCCGCCGATGGCCAGCAGGCCATTGGGGTCATTAAGGGCCTCCTGCGGAGTAGGAAACCAATGACTTTCAGTATTCAGGTAGCGGACAACTTTAACCATAAGGCGTACTATTAAACCGTGTATCTATTAAAGTTAGCGAAAAAATCATGTGGGTGAAACGAGGATTACTGGCTTTGGTGCTGTTGTTTACGGTTCAGGCCCAGGCTCAGGTTTACAATCGCAACCAGGCGGTGCCCGTTCAGAAGGTGGATTATGCCACAGTAGAGTCGGTACGCCAGGTGACGCAGGATGAATTGATCGAGGATCGCAATCGGGGCTGGAAGACCTTTGGCGGAGCCCTGGTGGGCGGCCTGATTGGCAACCAGTTTGGCGGAGGTTCGGGCAAGGACGTGGCAACCGTGGTCGGCGCGCTGCTGGGGGCCGGTATGGTACACAACAACAACCCGGCCTATCAGGTGCGGCAGGTTCGGCTGGTGGAGTTGATGGTTAAGACCGAGGCCGGTGACCAACTGATGGTGCTGCAGGACCGGGATCCCAGCATGTTGTTCCAGGCTGGGGACGAGGTGCGACTGGTGTACCTTCAAGGGGGCAGCGTCCGGGTGGATAAGGCGATGTAATCCGCCGCAAAAGCGAAGGGCGCCTGCCGGCGCCCTCGTTGTTTCTTCTTCAGGGCCGAAGTTGCCCTTGCTCCATGTTCAGTATCCGATCCATCTGCGCCAGTCCCGCCTGTTTATGGGTGACGTAGATGACGCTGCGTTCTCCTTGCAACAACTGTTTGAGCACCTCGGCCTCGGTGGCATCGTCCAGGCCTTCGGTAGGCTCATCCATCAACAACACCTGAGCCGGATGCAGCAGTGCGCGGGCCAGACCGATGCGCCGGGCTTCACCACCGGAAAGTTGACGGCCACCCTCTCCCAGCCACTGATTCAGGCCATCTCCGTCCAACAGCGCAGTCAGTCCGACCTGGCTCAGCGCTTGAATCAGCCGGGCATCGTCGGCTCCGGGGCTGGCCAGTAGCAGGTTGTCTCTCAGGCTGCCATTAAAGACGTGCACCCGCTGCTCCACCACGCAGAGTTGTTGCCTCAGGGCGGTTTCGGACAGCGATTCCCACGGGGTGTCATTGAGGCGAATCTGACCGGACTGGGGTTGCCATTCGCGGCTAAGCAGGCTGAGCAGGGTGGATTTGCCGCAGCCGGTTTTGCCCACCAGGGCAATCTTTTCGCCTGGAGCCAGGGTCAGCGACACGCCATTTAGGGCTGGGTTGGGGCTGTTTGGGTAGCTGAAATGGAGATTGTCCAGAGTGATGCTACCTTGCTGCCAGGGGGCATCGCCGAAGCGGACGCTGGAGCGCTGCTCCAGTACCGGTTTCAGTCGCTGGGCGGCATTGACGGTGTGGCTCAGGTGCTGAAAGGCGCCGGCGACGGGAATCAGGGCTTCAAAGCTGGCCAGGGTCACAAAGGCGATCAGCGCCAGCAGCGGCCCCGGAGGCGCGGCGCTGCCCACTTGATCGGCGGCCAGGTACAGCATCAGCACCAGAGTCCAGCCGTTGAGCAGTTGCAACAGGGCCTGGGACAGGGCCGTCACCCGGGTCAGACGGGCCTGGGCACCAATCAACTGGTTTTCGGCGCAGAGAATCTTTCGCCGCTGGTTGGTGGTGGCGGCGTAGACACTGAGTTCGGTCTGAGCGCTGATCAGATCCACCAATTGCTGCCGCAGCAGGCGGGTGCTGTCACCGAGTTGCTGGCCGGGACGGCGGCCCAGGCGGTAGAACAACAGCGGCAGCAGTACCAGCAGGCTCAACAGCACGGCGCCAAGAGTCAGCGCCAACCGTGGATCAAAGCTGGCCACCAGCAAGCACACCAGTGCAATGGCTGCCAGGGCGGCAATCAGGGGGGAGATCAGCCTCAGGTACAGGTGGTCCAGGGTATCAACGTCGGCCACCATGCGGTTGAGCAGGTCGCCATCGCGCAGATCGCTGCGGTCCGCCGGGGTCAGGGGAGCCAGAACCCGGAAGAACCGGTCGCGAAGATCCGTTAGCAGCCGAAAGGTGGCGTCGTGGCTGACGACCCGTTCGGCCCAGCGGGCGGCGGTACGCAGAATGGACAGGCCTCGAACGCCGCCGGAAGGGTACATGTAGTTGAACTGGCCCCGGGTGGCAACCACCAGGCCGGCACTGGCCGAGGCGGCCAGGAACCACCCCGACAGCGACAGCAGGCCGATGCTGGCACACAGGGTAACAATGGCCAGAAACACGCCCAGCAGCATCGGTTTCCAATGCGGGCGGAACAGGGCCACGAACGGCAGCAAATCACGCATCGGTGCGCTCCTTAGGCATCAGGGTGACCACGGTGTCCATCTCATTGAGGCTGTCATTGCGGTGACTGATCATCACCACGCTCTTATCGGCCCAGTGTTGTCTCAACCCGTCCATGACCAGTTGTTCACTGCGCTGATCCAGACTGGCGGTGGGCTCATCCAGCAGCAGCAAGGGCGCATCCTTGAGCAGGGCGCGGGTCAGAGCGATGCGCTGGGCCTGGCCAACAGACAGGCCGCTGTTGCGATCGCCGACCCTGTGCTCCAGGCCTTGATCAAACTGCGCCAGCGCCTGATCCAGGTGGGCCCGTTTACAGGCTTGCTGCAGGCGGGCGTCATCGATGTCGCTGCGCCCCATCAACAGGTTGTCGCGGACGCTGCCGTGCACCAGGGCCGGATTTTGGCCCAACCAGCTGTAGTGACCCATCCAGGGGTCGCGGTCGAGGTCCCGAACTTCAATACCGTCGACGGTGAGGCTGCCCTGGTAGGGCAGCAGCCCCATCAGGGCTTTCAATACCGAGCTTTTTCCGGCCCCGGAAGGGCCGACCAGCGCCAGCTTGTGTCCCGGGGCGAGCTCAAAGTCCAGCGGCTGAGTGAGTGGCGTATGATCATGGGCACAGACCACCAACTGTGACGCGCGGACGTGCAGTGGCGAGCCGGCCTTCAGGTCGCGGTCACCCTGATTGACCTCGGACTGATGGTCCAGGAAGGCAACGATGGACTCGGCGGCTCCCAGTGCCTGAGCCTTAGCGTGATAAAACGCCCCCAGATCCCGCAGCGGCTGGTAAAACTCCGGTGCCAGCAGTAACACCAGGAAGCCGGTAAACAGGGTGATGCCGGCGCCATAATGACCAAAATCCAGATGGCCCAGATAGCTGAAACCAAAATAGACCGCGATCAGGGCGATGGAGATGGCGGCAAAAAACTCCAGCACCGCCGATGACAGAAATGCCATCCTCAGCACCTCCATGGTGCGTTGGCGGAATTCGTCGGAGGCATCACGTAGGGTGTCGGCCTGAGACTGGGCGGCGGCAAACTGACGGATGGTACTCATGCCGCGCAACCGGTCTAGGAAGGTGCCGGACAGGCGTGCCAGGGCCTGGAAGTTGCGTTTGTTGGCGTCGGCGGCACCCATGCCGATGATGGCCATAAACAGTACCGTCAATGGCGCGGTACCCAGCAGAATCAGGCCGGCGATCCAGTTGATGGGAAACAGCAGCACCAGAATCATCAGTGGAATCAGTCCGGCCAGCATCATCTGTGGCAGGTACTTGGAGAAGAAGTCCTGCATCTGCTCGGTCTGTTCCAGCAACATGGTGGTCCAGGCGCCGCCACTTTTGCTGGCGGTAAAGGCTGGGCCGAGACGGTCGAGTTTGTCCAGAATCGCCTGGCGGGTGTTGTGGCGGACCAGCGATCCGATGCGGAAACTGGCCACTTCCCGGCCGGCCAGGGCCAGGGATTTGGCGGCGATCAGTGCCGCCAGCAGCAGGAACTCGGGAATGAGTGTGGTTTTGTCGACCTGCTCAATCACCAGTTGGTGCAGCAAGTTGGCCAGTACCCAGGCCTGACCGATGATGCAAAGGCCGGCCAGCATGCCGAAACCGATGGTAAGCAGCAGCCAGCTGCGGGCGGGCCGGGCGGCTCCACGCAGCCAGCCGCTTAGTTGGCGCTGTAACGCTTTGTCCATAGAATCTTCTTTGACAAACAACAAGAGGGAGACCGGCTCCCTCTTGATTCAGGTGGAAAGGGGCGGCCTTATTGATCCGCCAGGGCATCCAGGTAGCGCTCGGCATCCAGGGCGGCCATGCAGCCGGTGCCGGCGGAGGTGATCGCCTGTCGATAGCTGTGATCCATCACGTCACCGGCGGCAAAGACACCGGCCACGGAGGTGGCAGTGGCATTGCCTTCCAGGCCGCTCTGTACCAGGATGTAGCCGTCTTTCATCGCCAGTTGACCGTCGAAGATGCCGGTATTGGGCTGGTGACCGATGGCCACAAACACGCCATCCACGCTCAGCTCTTCGGTGGCCTCGGAGCGAGTGTCTTTGATGCGGGCGCCAGTGACACCCATCTCATCACCCAGGACTTCATCCAGGGTGCGATCGGTGTGCAGGACAATGTTGCCGTTCTCGACCTTGTCCATCAGCCGTTTCATCAGAATCTTCTCGGCCCGGAAGCCCTCGCGGCGATGCACCAGGTGCACTTCCGAGGCGATGTTAGACAGGTACAGTGCCTCTTCGACAGCGGTGTTGCCGCCGCCGATCACCGCCACCGGTTTATTGCGGTAGAAGAAGCCGTCGCAGGTGGCACAGGCAGACACGCCGCGGCCCTTAAATGCCTCTTCCGAGTCCAGACCCAGGTATTTGGCGGAGGCACCGGTAGAGATGATCAGGGCATCGCAGGTGTACTCGGCGCTGTCGCCCTTGAGGCGGAACGGTCGATTGCTCAGGTCCACCTCGTTGATGTGGTCGAACAGGATCTCGGTATCAAATTTCTCCGCGTGCTGTTGCATCCGTTGCATCAGTGCCGGACCGGTCAGGTCGCTGGCGTCACCAGGCCAGTTCTCCACCTCGGTGGTGGTGGTCAGCTGTCCGCCTTGCTGCATGCCGGTGATCAGCACCGGGTTCAGGTTGGCACGGGCGGCGTACACCGCAGCGGTGTAGCCGGCGGGGCCGGAACCTAGAATTAAAAGGCCACAGTGTTTTACCTGGCTCATTAGGGTCTCCATCCTTTTATACGGAATTGTCCGGATTTTATGGGGCTGACGGGCAAAAGAAAAGGGGGCCTTTGCCCCCTTTTTTCGATTGCCCTGTCAGGTTTTTTATCCAGTCAGTTCGCTGCGGGGGTCGAAGAACTCAAAGTTCAGCGCTTCGGCGACCTCTTCGCAGGTGATCTTACCGTTGATGACATTGAGGCCGTTCAGCAAGTGCTCGTCGTCCAGCAGCGCTTGCTTATAGCCTTTTTCTGCCAGCGCAATGATGTAAGGCAGGGTGGCGTTGTTCAGGGCAAAGGTGGAGGTGCGGGGCACGGCGCCAGGCATGTTGGCCACACAGTAATGCACCACATCGTCGACGATGAACACCGGATCCTGGTGGGTGGTGGCCTTGGAGGTCTCGACACAGCCGCCCTGATCGATGGCCACATCGACAATGGCAGCACCGGGTTTCATCTTGCTGATGTGGTCACGGGTCACCAGTTTTGGTGCCGCCGCGCCTGGAATCAGGACCCCGCCAATCACCAGGTCTGCATCCAGCACGTGCTTTTCCAGTGCTTCGGCGGTGGAGTAGATCACCTTGGCGCGGTTTTCGAATTGATGGTTGAGATCCCGAAGTACGTTGACGTTACGATCCAGTATGGTGACGTCGGCACCCAGGCCGACGGCCATCAGGGCCGCGTTGCGGCCGACCATGCCGCCGCCGATGACCACTACTTTGGCGGGCTCGACACCGGGCACGCCGCCCAGCAACATGCCACGTCCCATGTTGGATTTCTCCAGTGCCTGGGCACCGGCCTGAATCGACATGCGACCGGCCACTTCCGACATCGGCGCCAGCAGAGGCAGGCCGCCTTTATTGTCGGTAACGGTTTCATAGGCGATGCAGACGGCACCGCTGTTCACCAGATCCTGGGTTTGCGGCAGATCCGGTGCCAGGTGGAGGTAGGTAAACAGAATCTGACCTGGACGCAGCATAGCGCGTTCCACTGCCTGAGGCTCTTTTACCTTTACAATCATCTCCGCGCTGGCGAAGACGGCAGCGGCGCTGTCAAGGATCTCGGCGCCGGCGTTGATGTAGTCTTGATCGTCGAAGCCGATACCGCTACCCGCCTGGGTTTGCACCAGTACTTTATGGCCGCGACGGGTCAGTTCCCGCACACTGGCCGGTACCATGCCGACGCGATATTCGTGGTTCTTAATCTCCTTTGGCACACCGATGATCATATTTTCCCCTTTTGTTGTTTTATACTAATCCATAGGCGTATGTAGTGAATTTATGCGCCTGAATATGATTTTTTCGTGGCTATCGGGTGCGAATCAGTATATTATTCAGTCGGAAGTTTTTCTTCCGATATATTTGGGCATTATTAGGATAAAATCCCAACCAAGAAGGGAAAAGGAAGCACATAATGGCATATAATAAGAAAAAGCCACTCAAAGAGTTGGATAGAATCGACCGCAACATCCTGAATGAACTGCAAAAGGATGGTCGTATCTCCAATGTTGAACTCTCCAAGCGCGTTGGCCTTAGCCCAACACCCTGCCTGGAACGGGTGAAACGTCTTGAGCGTCAAGGCTTTATCCAGGGCTACACCGCACTGGTAAATCCTCATTATCTTGGCGCCTCTTTGTTGGTTTATGTCGAAATCACCCTGAACCGCGATTCCCCAGAAGTGTTCGATAAATTCAACCATTCCGTGATGGCGCTGGATGACATCCAAGAGTGTCACCTGGTCTCCGGTGACTTCGATTACCTTCTGAAGACTCGTGTTAGCGACATGTCCGCCTATCGTCAGCTGTTGTCGGAAACGCTGTTGAAACTGCCCGGTGTAAAAGACACTCGCACCTACGTGGTGATGGAAGAGGTAAAACAGACCAGCCGGGTACTTATTGCCCAGCACAGCGTGCCAGCCTAAGCCTGGTCCCGCTCTGGTTTACCCAAAAAGTGCCTCTTTATGAGGCATTTTTTCGTTTTAGCCGTTCGAGTTTTGCCGGTGGGACGGCCGGCATCGCCGCCCCCAGATAACTGTATAGATAACCATGCATCAGCGACCGTTGTCTGATATGGTATTCTTTATCGTAATTTAGTTAAGTGCATAAAAGGTAACGAGCTTGAGTGACCAAGCGATTCAGCCCCGTACCCTCAATGGGATTCAGCGGTTGCTGGAAGGCGGGCTGATAGTCTGTTGCGCCCTGGCCCTGTATCTGTTGGCCGCCTTGGGCAGCTTCCATCCGGCGGATCCCGGCTGGAGTCAAACCGCCTGGGACGGGCAGATACATAACCTCATGGGACGGGTGGGCGCCTGGCTTGCCGATCTGCTGTACTTCTCTTTTGGCCTCAGCGCCTGGTCCGTGCCGCTGCTGACCGCGGTAACCGGCTGGCTGATGTTTCGCCGCAGCTACCGCATCGACGAGATCGATTACTTCTCGGTGGCCCTTCGAATAGTTGGTTTATTGTTGATGTTACTGGGGTTTTCTACCCTGGCGTCGATGAATGCCGATGACATTTACTACTTTTCTGCCGGCGGCGTCATTGGTGATGTGATTCGCGATGCCATGTTGCCCTATTTCAACCTGCTGGGCACCACCCTGCTGCTGCTGTGCTTTGTCGGCGCCGGCTTTACCCTGTTTACCGGCTTAAGTTGGGCAACCGTGGTGGAAGCAGTCGGCTTCGGGGTGATTACCGCAGTGACCTGGTTGTGGCGACTGCCGTCGAGGTTGATGAACCGAGACCGCAATGATGACGGTGATGCCGATGAGCTGCTGCAGGTGGCCGAGTCTCATAAGCAGCGCACGTCATCTCAGCCTAAGCCGGGCCGAGCCGGGCCGGTATTGGCCGAAGAGGCACCGGAGCCGGCGGCGACCGACGACGAGCTCTCCGACTGGCTGGATAAGGTGCCGCTGCTGCATCGTTTTGCCTGGTTTAAACGCTTTGTCGAATGGTACGACGAACGGGTGTACGGCCCCCAAGAGGAGCAGGACGAAGCGCTGACGGCCACCGATGAGTCGGTGCCCTTGCCCGAAGCGTTGAAACAGGCGATGGACGGCCCTAGGGCCGAACCAAAGCTAAGCCCGCTGGAACCCTTGCTGCCCGAGACCCTGACTGAACCCTTCCCGGACGAGGCCCCGGCACTGTCGCCTGAGCCGCAGGCCGGGGCGGTGGAACCGGCGCCGAAACCCGCACCGGCACCGAAAGCGGCGTCAGCAGACCAGCAAGCGCTAACGCCGGCGCAGATGGAAGCGCAGACCCTGATGCCGACGCTGGAACTGTTGGACCGGCCCCATAAGGCGCAGAATCCCATCTCCCAGGAGGAGCTGGATCAGATTGCCCGTTTGGTGGAGCTGAAACTGGCCGATTTCAATGTGGTGGCCAAGGTGGTGGATGTTCACCCCGGCCCGGTGATCACCCGGTTTGAACTGGATCTGGCTCCCGGTGTCAAAGTGTCTAAAATCACCAACCTGGCTAAGGACCTGGCGCGGGCGTTGTCCGCGGTGAGCGTACGGGTGGTGGAGGTGATTCCCGGCAAGTCGGTGATCGGCCTGGAGCTGCCCAACAAGAGCCGTGAAACCGTGTTTATGCGAGACGTGCTCGGCTGCGAACAGTTTGAGCAGTCCAAGTCGAACCTGGCCATGGTGCTGGGGCAGGACATCTCCGGTTATCCGGTGGTGGTCGATCTGGGCAAGATGCCGCACTTGCTGGTGGCGGGTACCACCGGCTCGGGTAAGTCGGTGGGCGTGAACGCGATGATCGTCAGCCTGCTGTACAAGTCGACTCCGGAAGACGTGCGCCTGATCATGATCGATCCCAAGATGCTGGAGTTGTCGGTGTACGAAGGCATTCCACACCTGTTGTGCGAAGTGGTGACCGACATGAAAGAGGCGGCCAATGCCCTGCGCTGGTGTGTAGGGGAGATGGAGCGTCGGTATAAATTGATGTCGGCCATGGGGGTGCGAAACCTCAAGGGCTACAACGCCAAGATTCTGGAAGCCCAGCAGCAGGGGCAGCCGTTGACGGATCCGTTCTGGCAACCCACCGACAGCATGGACCTGCAACCGCCGGAGTTGGAGAAGTTGCCGTCGATTGTGGTGGTGGTGGATGAGTTTGCCGACATGATGATGATCGTCGGCAAGAAGGTGGAAGAGCTGATTGCTCGAATCGCCCAGAAGGCCCGGGCTGCCGGGATTCACTTGATTCTGGCGACCCAGCGTCCGTCGGTGGATGTGATTACCGGCCTGATTAAGGCCAACATTCCGACTCGGATCGCCTTCCAGGTGTCCAGCCGGGTCGACTCACGGACCATTTTGGATCAGCAGGGTGCCGAGCAGTTGCTGGGCCAGGGTGACATGCTGTACCTGCCGCCCGGTACCGGTGTGCCGGTGCGGGTTCACGGCGCCTTTGTGGATGATCACGAAGTGCATCGGGTGGTGGCAGATTGGTGCGCCCGGGGCAAGCCCAATTACATCGAAGAGATTCTGGCCGGAGAAAGCGGCGGTGAACAGGTGCTGCTGCCGGGAGAGAGTTCCGATTCCGAGGCTGAGAAAGACGCACTTTACGACGAGGCGGTGGCTTTTGTGATTGAGTCACGCCGGGCGTCCATCTCCAGTGTTCAGCGCAAGCTGAAGATTGGCTATAACCGCGCTGCCAGAATGGTGGAGGAGATGGAGCAAAGTGGCCTGGTGAGCGCGCCGGGGCACAACGGAAACCGAGAAGTGCTGGTACCAGCACGACAGTGAGAGGTTGAATGAAACGAATTGCAATCGCGGTGGCATTGTTGCCACTGCTGGCCCACGCCGATGCTCAGCAGAACCTGAAGCAGAAACTGGATAACCTGAGTCAGTTTCAGGCCGAATTTCAGCAGCAGGTCTTCGACGAAGACAGTAACCTGATTCAAACCGGCCAGGGCAAATTGGCGCTGCGGGCGCCGGACCGGTTTTTGTGGCAGTTGACCGCACCGGAAGAGAGCCTGTTGGTGGCCGACGGCGAGGCGGTGTGGGTGTATGAGCCGCTGATGGAATCGGTGTCGGTGTACCGTCAGGACGACGCCATTGCCCAGACCCCGTTGACCATATTGACCCGTACCGATGAGCAAGCCTGGCAACGCTACCAGTTTAGCCAGCGTGGCGATTGTTTCGATGCCGAGCCCAAGGACGAGGACAGTCATGTGCGCAAGATGTCGGTGTGTTTTGCCGGTGAGACCATCACCTCGTTGGCCATGACCGACAGCCAGGCGGTGCGCAGTGAGTTTGCACTGACCAACTTCTCTACTGCCCCTCTGGCGGATACGATGTTTGTTTTTGACGCCCCCGAGGGGACCGAGATCGACGATCAGCGCGGGCAATGAGTACTCTGAATCTGGACTTCAGCCCCGATTTTCGGCCACTGGCGGCGCGGATGCGTCCCAGCAAGCTGGAGCATTACATCGGTCAGGAGCACCTGTTTGCCAAGGGAAAGCCGCTGCGACAGGCACTGGAGGCCGGCAAGGCTCACTCGATGATTCTATGGGGCCCGCCAGGCACCGGCAAGACCACCCTGGCCGAGTTGGTGGCCGAGTACAGCAACGCGCACGTCGAGCGCATCTCGGCGGTAACCTCCGGGGTGAAAGAGATCCGCGACGCCATTGCCAAAGCCAAGGACATCGCTCAGGCCCATGGCCGCCGAACCTTGCTGTTTGTGGACGAAGTGCATCGCTTCAACAAGAGCCAACAGGACGCCTTCCTGCCCTTTATCGAAGACGGCACGGTGATCTTCGTTGGTGCCACCACCGAGAACCCGTCGTTTGAGGTCAACAGTGCACTGTTGTCGCGAGCCCGGGTGTACGTGATTAAAAAGCTCTCCACCGACGCCATTAAGCGCATTGTCTGTGAGGCGGTGGCGGATGAAGAACGCGGGCTGGGTAAGCAACAGGTGGTGCTGCCACAACAGGTGGCTCAGGCGTTGGCCGAACTGGTGGATGGCGATGCCCGCCGAGCGCTGAATCTGCTGGAACTGATGGTGGACATGAGCGACGGTGCGCCGCTGACCCTGTCGCATTTGGCGGACGTGGCCGGTGAACCCATCGCCCGCTACGACAATAAGGGCGATCAGTATTACGACTTGATTTCGGCGGTGCACAAATCCGTACGGGGCAGCAATCCCGATGGCGCCTTGTATTGGTTCTGCCGCATCCTGGAGGGGGGCGGTGATCCGCTGTACGTGGCTCGACGTTTGCTGGCCATCGCCTCAGAAGACGTGGGTAATGCCGATCCTCGCGCCATGGAGATCGCCTTAAACGCCTGGGATTGTTTCCATCGGGTGGGGCCGGCCGAAGGGGAGCGGGCCATCGCCCAGGCGATCGTCTATCTGGCCGCCGCACCTAAGAGCAATGCCGTCTATACCGCCTTCAAAGCTGCGCGGGTGGCCGCCAGGGAAACTGGGCATCTGGACGTGCCGGTGCACCTGAGAAACGCCCCGACCAAGTTGATGGCGAATCTGGGCTATGGTGCCGAGTACCGTTATGCCCACGATGAACCCGGAGCCTATGCCGCCGGCGAGGCCTACCTGCCGCCGGAACTGGCGCAGCAACAATTTTATCAGCCAACGGATCGTGGGCTGGAGAGGAAAATTAAGGAAAAACTGGCTCATTTGGCGGATTTAGACCGTCTAAGCGAGAACAAACGCTATGAATAACCTGATCGCTGTGGCTTTTGGTGGCGCAGTGGGAGCGAGCGCACGTTATGGCATATCACTAATGGCCATAAAGCTATTCGGAACTGGCTTTCCCTTTGGTACACTGATGGTAAATTGCATCGGCTCTCTGATCATGGGGGCGCTTTATGCGTGGGGCGACGTTTCCGATCTGCCTCCGGCCTTGAAAGCCTTCATTGGGGTTGGCATGTTAGGTGCGTTAACCACCTTCTCGACCTTCTCCAATGAGTCCATTCTGTTAATGCAGGAAGGATTCTGGATTAAAGCCATGTTGAATGTGTTGCTGAACGTCGGCCTCTGTCTGTTGATGGTGCTGTGCGGTCAGCAACTGGTTTATGCACGAATTTAAAATAAGAGCGATATGTTAGACAGCAAATACCTACGTGCCGACCTCGAGCAAACCGCCGAGCGTCTGGCAACTCGTGGCTACATCCTGGATGTGGCTCGTTTGACCAAACTGGATGAACAGCGTAAAGCGCTGCAGGTCGAAACTCAGGAACTGCAAGCTGAACGTAACAGTCGCTCGAAGTCGATCGGACAGGCCAAGGCCCGCGGTGAAGACATCGAGCCATTGCTGGCCGAAGTGGCTTCCATGGGCGATAAGCTGGCCGCCACCAAGGCGGAACAAGACAAACTGCTGGAGGAGTGGGACAGCATCGTTGCTGGCATTCCTAACCTGCCGGACGCCTCTTGCCCCATCGGTGCCGATGAAGATGAAAACGTCGAAGTCAGCCGCTGGGGCGAGCCGCGCCAGTTTGATTTTGACATTAAGGATCATGTCGATGTCGGTGAAGGCGTCAACGGCCTGGACTTTGGGGCCGCCGCCAAGTTGTCTGGTGCCCGTTTTATCGTGATGAAAGGGCAGGTGGCCCGCATGCATCGCGCCCTGGCCCAGTACATGCTGGATCTGCATACCCAGGAGCACGGTTACACCGAGATGTACGTCCCGCTGTTGGTGAACCCGGACAGCCTGCGCGGCACCGGTCAGTTGCCAAAGTTTGGTGAAGACCTGTTCCATACCGAGCAGCTGGAAGAGGACACCGATCGTCGCCTGAGCCTGATCCCAACCGCCGAGGTGCCACTGACCAACATGGCTCGCGATGAGATCATCGAAGCCAAAGATATGCCGGTCAAACTGACGGCTCATACACCTTGCTTCCGCAGTGAAGCCGGTGCGTCCGGTCGTGATACCCGCGGCCTGATCCGCCAGCACCAGTTCGACAAGGTTGAGCTGGTTCAGTTGAGCAAGCCGTCCGAATCGATGGCCGCCCTGGAACAGCTGACCGGTCATGCCGAGCAGATCCTGAAGAATCTGAACCTGCCTTACCGTAAGGTGGTGCTGTGCACCGGTGACATGGGCTTTGGCTCCACCAAAACCTACGATCTGGAAGTGTGGGTACCCAGCCAGGACAAGTACCGTGAGATCTCCTCCTGTTCCAACATGGGCGATTTCCAGGCTCGTCGCATGAAGGCGCGCTGGCGTAACCCGGACACCGGTAAGCCAGAGCTGCTGCACACCCTGAATGGCTCAGGCCTGGCGGTGGGACGCACCCTGGTGGCCATCCTGGAAAACAACCAGCAGGCTGACGGTCGCATTGAGATTCCAGAAGTATTGCGCCCTTACATGGGCGGTTTGACCCACATCGGTTAAACGGCAGCGAGTTGCCTGTCAAAAGCCCGGCATCGAGCCGGGCTTTTTGCATTGTGGCGCCCGTGTCGAGGCGTCTGGTGACGCGTCCGCTTACAACTCAGGGCTGTTGCCGATCTGCCGCTAATGGTATAAGTCGTCTACTATTTTAAGAACTTTTTAGCCTGATTATGTGTGCATGCCTGTGCCGATGACCCGACTCCCCATTAGGGCGGTCGCCCTGTTGCTGCTGCTGTGGACAGTCAGCCTGTCGATGCTGGCCAGCCAGGGGCTGGAGGAGTCGCTGCACCATCATGAGGCCGGCGTGCCTTGTGCCCATGCGCTGCTGATCGATCACTGGTTTCAGGCTGCGGCAACGCCGTCTTGCCACTGGCCGGCCCTGCCAATGGTGGCGACAGTCACCGCGAATGAGTCTTGGCCAACCCTGCACCTGTTTCAGTGCAACAGCGGTAATCGCGACCCTCCTGCCACTCCGTCCTGATTGAACCTAATCTTCAAATCCCAAGACGGAGTTATTTATGCAAACCCAAGTTGTATTCGGCCGTATGGCCCTGGTGCTGTGCCTGGCCCCCATGTCGCTGTCCAGTTGGGCATCGGAGCATGAGCACCACCACCATGAGCACCACCATGATTTCGAATCCCATCAGGCCCATGTTCATGGCGCAGGCTTATTAACCCTGGTTCAGGATCAGCAATTGCTGCAGCTGAGCCTGGAGGTGGACACCCACTCGCTGTGGGGCTTTGAACACGCCCCGACCAATGCTGACGAGCAGCAGAGAGTCGCTCAGGCGCTGTCGAACCTGGAGGCGGGACACCGGCTGTTTAGCCTGTCCCCGGACGCCCAGTGCCAGCCTGATGGCGTGTCTGTCGAGCGCCCCCAGGGCCTGGATGAGCCATCGGCGCAGGATCATATGGAACTGCAGGTGCAATGGCAGTGGCGCTGTGCTTCCCCGGCGGCGTTGACCCAGGTGACGGTGCGGCTGTTTGACCAGTTTCCCGAGCTGAGTCAGTTGACGGTGCAACGGTTGACGCCAACGGGCAGTGGTGGCGGGCAGTTGGATCGCCAGCATGTCACTCTCGACTGGTAGGGGGGGGCATGACTCGATTGGTCATTGAAGGACTCAGTTACCGCTGGGCCGGTAGCGAGCGCAGCCTGAAGGTGGCGCAGATGTCACTGCAGCCGGGAGAGCGGGTGTTGCTGCAGGGGGCCTCAGGCAGTGGCAAGTCCACCCTGCTCAATCTGGTGAGCGGGGTGCTGCCCGGCTACCAGGGGCGACTGGATGTGGACGGCACCTCGCTTGGGTCGTTGTCGGCCGTTGCCCGGGATCGGTTGCGGGCCGAATCCATGGGCATTATTTTTCAACAATTTAACCTGTTGCCTTACCTGAGTGTGGCAGAAAATGTGTTGCTGCCATTGCGATTTTCTAAGCCGCGGCGTCACCGCGCCGGTAATGCCGAAGGGGAGACGGCGCGACTGCTGCAGGCGATGGAGCTGGATAAATCACTGCTGTCACAGCCAGTGACCCGGTTGTCGGTGGGGCAGCAACAGCGGGTGGCCGCCGCCCGCGCGCTGATCGGTGCGCCAGGACTGATTCTGGCGGATGAGCCGACGTCGGCCCTGGATCCGACCGCCAGGGATCGATTCCTGGCGCTGCTGACCGAGCAATGCGCGCTTTGCGGCTCGGCGCTGTTGCTGGTCAGTCATGACCCGGCCGTAAGCCGAGTGGTCGACCGAAGTTATCGGCTTGTCGAGGGTGCCCAGGGCACAGAGGTACTGCCATGCTGACCTTGATGGCTCGTAGCCTGTCCAACCGACGCACCAGTGTCGGCCTGACTTTGCTGGTGATCACCTTGTCTGTGGCCCTGTTCATTGGCGTAGAGATGGTCCGCACTCAGGCCAGACAGAGCTTTGCCAACACCATCTCCGGGACCGATCTGGTGGTTGGTGCCCGCAGCGGCAGTATTAACCTGTTGCTCTATTCTGTGTTTCGTCTTGGGGATGCCACCAACAACATTGGTTATGACACCTATCGGCGCCTGGCTTCCACCAAAGGGATCGCCTGGACCATTCCCTTGTCCCTGGGAGACTCACACCGAGGCTACCGGGTGGTGGGGACGAACCTGGACTATTTCCGTTACTACCGCTTTGGCCAGGGGCAATCGTTGAGCCTGGCAAAGGGAGCGCCTTTCAGCGGCTTGTTCGAGGTGGTGCTGGGGTCTGAAGTGGCCGCTAAACTCGGCTATCAGCTCGAAGATGAGCTGGTGTTGGCCCACGGCGCTGGCGGATCGGTCAGTTTTTCCAAACACGACGAGATGCCATTTCGTGTCGTCGGCGTGCTGGCGCCGACGGGCACACCGGTGGACCGCAGCCTGCATGTTTCCCTGGAGGCGATTGAGGCGATTCACCTTGGTTGGCAGGGGGGCAGTCGCCGCTATGCGGTGAGTGGCGAACAAGCGGCTGAGTACGATTTGACCCCCAAAACCCTGACGGCATTTCTGGTCGGACTGGACAGCAAACTGCAACTGCTTGGCGTACAACGTGCCATCAACACCAATCGCAGCGAGCCGCTGTCGGCGATTTTGCCGGGACTGGCGCTGTCGCAACTGTGGGCGCTGTTATCACAAGGGGAGCGGGCGCTGGCGATTGTTTCCGGCTTTGTGGTGGCGGTGGGGCTGATTGGCATGCTGACCACACTGCTGGCCAGCCTGGGTGAGCGGCGGCGAGAAATGGCGATTCTGCGGGCGATGGGCGCCGGGCCCAGGCACATTTTCCTGTTGTTGTGGGGCGAGGCGGCCTTGCTTAGTCTGGTGGGTACGCTATTGGGCTACCTGCTGGCTCAGCTCGGGGTGTTGGCCCTGTCGCCGTGGGCTCGGTCCAATTACGGGTTGGAGTTAAGTTTGGGTCTGCCTGCAAACTCTGTCCTGTGGATGATGGTGGCGGTGCAGATAGCAGGCAGCCTGGCAGGGGTGTTGCCCGCCTGGCGGGCGTATCGTCAAACCCTGAATGATGGCCTGACTCAAAGGTTGTAAGGAGAGTAGATGAAAGCACGATATCTGGCAGTGGCTTTTTTGGCCTTGCTGAGCCAGCTGGCTCAGGCGGAACCCCGAGTACTGGAGTGGGACGCATTGATTCCTCAGGAGGAGCGAGACAATCCGCCGCCGCCGCCCTCGGCGGCCATTCATCCGATGTTTGCTGATGAGTCGGCACCCATCGATTGGGTTCAGACCTACGGCAAGGTGGTTAGCGAACTCAATGGCAAAGAGGTACGCCTGGCAGGGTTTGTGGTGCCCCTGGAAGGGGACGGTGAACTGGTGACTGAGTTCTTGCTGGTGCCCTACTACGGCGCCTGCATTCATGTGCCGCCACCGCCCACCAACCAGATCGTCTACGTCAGTTACCCGCAGGGGTTGCCTCAGGACATCGTCTGGGATGCCATCTGGGTAACCGGGACTCTCAGTGCCGTGACTTACGACATGGAGACGTTTGCCGCTGGCTACTCGCTTAAGGCCAGCATGGCCAACCCCTATGACGAGGGCTAGCCGTTGACGTTGGCGCAGTCGTCCGGCGACTGCCCCTGCCTTTGCTTTAGAGGCAGGGGTTACCCCAGCCTGTGGTTGTAAAGCCTTTGAAATCGTGAGAGAAAGAGAGGTCTTAAACCCAAAGAGATGCGCCAATTGAGGAACGCTGCATGCTGATTCGAGCCCCCAGACCCGCCGATGCCGCCGACATCGCCCAGGCCATGTCGGCCCCCAGTTGCTATGGCAATACTCTGCAGCTGCCTTACCCAACCGAGGAGATGTGGCAAAAGCGAATCACGGATTCGCCGGAGCATGTGCACTTTCTGGTGGTGGAGCTGGATGGCCGGGTGATAGCCAGCGGTGCGCTGGAGCAGTGCACCGCACCGCGGCGGCGCCATGTGGCCAACCTGGGGATGTCGGTGGCGCCGGAGGTGCAAGGGCAGGGGATAGGCACCGCGCTGTTGATGGCCCTGCTGGATCTGGCCGACAACTGGCTGGCCTTGCGGCGCATCGAGCTGGAGGTGTATGCGGACAATCCCGTGGCGCAGGCACTGTATCGCAAACAGGGATTTGAGCTGGAGGGCCGTGCCCGGGATTACGCCTTCAGGGACGGCCACTACGTGGATGCGCTGATAATGGCCCGGGTTCGCACTCCGGGCCAATGATCATTGCAGATTCAGGCGCAGGGTGGCCGCCGGTTGGCGGCGATCCAGTTGCCATGTCTGCAGCGAATTCTGCCCCTGCAGTGTCAGGGTGTTGACCTGAGAGGGCTCCAGTTCGAACAGCAGGGTGACGCCGACGCGAACCCCCTGGCTGAACTGCGCGCGCAACCGGTCGGTGAGCGGCAGCTCCTGATAGAGCCACAGATCCCGAACGTCCGACTCCTGACCAACCCACTGAGGGGCAATGACCTGATCATCGCCGTCGAGCAGCACGTAGTGCTGTTTCAGGTAGGCCTGCAGCCGAGCCTCGTTGCCCTCGAACTCCTCATCGGCCTGCAGAGCCAGCGCCGCACTCATGTCATTGGCACTGTATCGGTGGACGATCTCCAGGCTGGCACCATCGGCACTCAGAGTCATCTGGGTCATGCCGAAGTGGTAGCGGTGGCTCCAGCAGGGCAGAGCCAGCATCGCCAGCAACAGTGTTGCCACAAGCCGTCTCATGAGTGGCCTTTATCTTCAGTGGCACCCTTTAAGGCTTCCCGATGTTTCTGCATCATGTTTTTCTTTTTCTTCTCCTTAAACAGCTGCAATCGAGATGGCTGAATTTGGCGCGGAAAGTGGTTGTTGCTGGTATCCACATCGGCGGTTTGCCAATGGGGATCCACCACCACCTGAGTCAGTTGTTTGTCCTTGGGGCGAATCAGCATACTGGTGACCTGGCTGGCATTCTTTACCCAGATCTCGGCGGGCAGGGTCAGATGTTCGCGGCTGCCATCGTCGTAGCTGAGCTCAAGCAGGATCGGCATCACCAGCCCGCCTCGGTTGCTGAAATCCAGCAGGTACACGGTGTGATCGTCTTTCAGCAACTCGCGCTCAAAAGGCTCCAGCTTGTCGAGATCTTCGCGATAGGTGTTGCGATCCGCATTGGTGGCGGTGAACTTGTCGTGCTCGTTGTAGAAGTCGAACAGTTCCGGTTTGCCGTCAGTAAAGCGGCTCATGCCCTGATTGCGGCGATCGGTGATGGTTTCCGGCTTGTCCTGTTCCTGTTGACGTTGCCACTGAGACTCGATGTCGGGATCCTGAGTGTTGACGCTGAACTGGCGTACGTCGTCGATGCTGATGTCGACGTGATCCGTGGTGTAGAACCAGCCGCGCCAGAACCAGTCCAGATCCACGCCGGAGGCGTCTTCCATGGTGCGGAAGAAGTCCGCCGGCATGGGGCGTTTGAATTTCCAGCGTTCGGCATACTCGCGAAACGCGAAGTCAAACAAGTCTCGGCCGAGGATGGTTTCGCGTAAAATGTTGAGGGCGGTGGCCGGCTTGGAGTAGGCATTATTGCCAAACTGCAGAATCGATTCTGAGTTGGACATGATCGGTACCTGGCCGTCGCTCTTCATGTAGCCGGTGATGTGGCGGGGTTCGCCGCCTTTGGAAGGGTAGTCGGCCTCCCAGCTTTGTTCCGCCAGATACTGGACAAAGGTGTTGATGCCTTCATCCATCCAGGTCCACTGACGCTCGTCGGAGTTGACGATCATCGGGAAGTAATTGTGGCCGACTTCGTGAATGATCACCGTGATCAGGCCGTACTTGGTGCGCCTGGACCAGGTACGGTCGCTGCGATCCTCTTTATTGATCTCCGGTCTGGGGCCGTTAAAGGAGATCATCGGGTATTCCATGCCACCCACCGGGCCGTTAACCGAGATGGCGACCGGATAGGGGTAGTCGAAGCTGTAGCGGTTGTAGACCCCAAGCGTGTGGATGATGGCAGCGGTGGAATACTGGTCCCATAAAGGGGTCGCTTCCTCGGGGTAGAACGACATCGCCAGGGTATCGGTGCCACCCTGTTTGAAACCCTGTGCATCCCAGAGGAACTTGCGTGATGAGGCCCAGGCGAAATCGCGCACGTTCTCGGCCTTGAAACGCCAGGTTTTATTGGCGGTTGCCCGGCGCTTTTCATTGGCCAGTGCTTCATCCAGCGTAATGATCTTGATCGGTTTGTCGGCTGTTTTTGCCCGCTGTAACCGCTGCCGTTGAGTCTCGGTCAATACCTGCTGTGGGTTGGTAAGCTGGCCGGTGGCGCTGACGATGTGGTCGGCTGGTACGGTAATGCTGACGTCGTAGTTGCCAAACTCCAGGGTAAACTCTCCGTGACGCAGGAACGGCTTGTTATGCCAGCCATGGGCATCGCTGTACACCGCCATGCGGGGGAACCACTGGGCCACTTCGTACAGGTAGTTGTCGTCCCGCTCAAAATATTCGTAGCCCGAGCGACCCCCGAGGGCCTTTTGCTCATGAATCTGATATTGCCAGTGGATGGTGAGGTCGGTGCTCTGACCCGGTTCCAGCGGCGCGGCGAGATCGACCCGCATCATGGTATCGACCACGGTATAAGGCAATGGCTGGCCCTGGCCATCGGCCACCAGGGACAGGGTCACACCGGCCGGGTGAGTCTGGGTCTTCAGGGCACGGCGGTAACTGCCCATGTCGATGCGATTGGCTTGGTCGCCTTCGCGGGCAACATCGACCGTTCGCATGCGGTTGGCCAGAGAATCCTGGCGGAATTTATTTTGATCCAGTGCAACCCACAGGTAGCGCAATCGGTCCGGGGAGTGGTTTTGATAGTGGATGGTCTCTTTACCCGACAACGACTGGTTGGCATCGTCCAGAGTGACCTGAATGCGGTAGTCGGCCTGCTGTTGCCAGTACTGGTGGCCGGGCTGGCCGGATGCGGTTCGATAGACCGTCGGGGTGGGCAGCAGTTCATCCAGTTGACGGAAAGGGTCGGAGGCAACCGACAATGGATCGGCCGCCATGGCGACTGAACCGACCAGAGACAGCCCTAGCAAAAGAGATCGAAATGACACGCGGTGTTCCTGTTGTAATTTATTGTTGCGGATAGACGCAGGGGAGCGGCAAAAATACCACAGCTTGTTTACGGTTTCTAAACCGGTTTGCGACAGAGGGCGTATCCATGATGGCCTGAACTGGGTTCGACACCAGACCCTGCTGTTCAGTGGCCAGGGAAAAGCGACTGGCGCTGTAAAAGCGAAGGCCAGGCAACGGATAAAACTGTGTAAGTGATTGTTTGCGAGGGCCACTCAGGTACACTTTGGGGACAATAACATTGGCGAGGTGGGCTATGCAGATACGAGTTGAACACAGGGGCGACAGCGAGGCCATCGGCCGCATTACCTATGAGGCATTTGTCGACCATCCGCATCACCAACCGGGCGAGAAACCGACTGAGCACCTGATCGTGGAAAAGCTGCGCCAGCAGGGGGCGTTGGTGTTGTCCTTGGTGGCAGTGGAGCAGGAACGAGTGGTCGGGCATATCGCCGTGTCGCCGGTGACCATTGATGGTGAGAACCTGGGTTGGGTGGGATTGGCGCCGGTGTCGGTGACGCCAGACAGCCAGGGCCAGGGTATTGGCTCGGCGCTGGTCAATGAGGCGATTTTGCGGCTTAGCACTCAAGGCGTCAACGGCGTGGTGCTGGTGGGCGATCCGGCCTATTACGGCCGCTTTGGCTTCGTGGCGGAATCGTCGCTGACCTACCCAGGGGTTCCGCCCGAGTACTTTATGGCTCGAAGCCTGAAGGGAAGCGTCCCAACGGGTGAGGTTGCCTATCACCCGGCCTTTGGTTGAGGCGGCTCTTTAACTGAGCCACTCCCGGTTCAGTTGCTCGCTGTCCCCCAGGTAGTCCAGGACCCAGGCCAGCAACGCGTTGCTGTCGTCGTTGCGCCAGGCCAGGCAGCAGGCGCTGGGTCGGCGCGGATCCGGCAGCGAGCGTTCCACCAGCAACCCCCGGTTGATAAGGGGGTCGGCATAGTGGCTGGGCATGCAGCCCAGCCCCAGCCCTTCGATGAAACAGGCAATGGCGTTGGGCCAGTCCGGTACCATCAGTCGGCGCTGGTTATCCAGTTGCCAGTTACTGCGTTTGGGTAGGGTGCGGGCGCTGTCTTCCAGGCAGATCACCGGGTAGCGCTCCAGCTGCTGATGGGTCAACACCGCCTCCTGGGCGCATGGGTGGTGGGGGGCCATGACAAAGCGCCAGTGTAGCTCTCCCATGTCCCGAAAACCAAAGTCGCCGCCGACAGGAATGGCCGACGTGGCACCAATGGCGATGTCGGCTCGACCGTCTGCCAGGGCATCCCATACGCCGTTAAACACTTCCATGCTGATCACCAGTTCTGCATCGTCAAATTGACGGTAGAAATCGCGCACCAGCGCGGTGATTCGCAGTGGCTTGACCACATTATCCAGCGCCAGCCGAAGCGTATGTTGCCAGCCATTGGCGACTCGCTGAGTCTGTTGCCGAAGCTCCTCCATCTGCCTCAGCATCACGCGGGCTTCTGCCATGAAGTGATGGCCCGCCTCCGTGAGCTCGACTCGACGGGGAAGTCGCTGAAACAGGGTGACGCCAAGGTCCTGCTCAACCTGCTTGACGTTATAACTGATGGCGGACGGCACTTTGTGCAACTGCTGGGCGGCCTGGGTAAAGCTCCCTAGCCGGGCGACGGTGTCCAGCATCACCAAGGTGTGTTTGGAAAACATACGATTCAAATTTTTTGAACGATAGTGGTGGATTATATCGTTTAATTTTCTTCATTACGAACTCTACAATCGCAGCCCTTGATATGTATGGGGTAGGCGCCGCCCCATTGATTAATAATTTTGATTGGAAATGTTATGAAGATGGCTCGATTGGAAATGATATACCTGGCAGCCTTGTCGATGCTGGGATTTGTGGCCACCGATATGTACCTGCCTGCCTTTGAGCGGATGCAGGATTATTTTGGTAGCGGCGCCGAAGCGGTGGCACTGAGCCTGTCGGTGTTTCTGGCCGGACTGGCGTTGGGGCAGCTGCTGTGGGGCGTGATCTCCGACCGCTTCGGTCGCCGCAATGCCTTGTTGTTGGGCTTAGGTCTGTTTGTGCTGTCGTCGCTGGCGGTTCTGGTGGTGGACAGCATTTGGCAACTGCTGTTGCTGCGGGCGTTACAGGCCTTGGGCGTGTCGGCGGCAGCGGTGATTTGGCAGGCGATGGTGATCGCGGAGAAAAGCGAGCCCGATGCCCAGCGGTTGTTTGCCACCATCATGCCACTGGTGGCGTTGACACCGGCATTGGCGCCCCAACTTGGTGTGGTGCTGATGCATGGCTTTGATTGGCAAGCCATTTTTGTTGCCCTGGCGGTTATGGGGGCGCTCTGTTTTGGCGTAACTCTGATGCGCCCTGCGGATCGGCCTCAGCCGGTCAGCACCGGCATCGCCGCCGATTTCGGTTTGTTGCTGCGCCGGCCTAATTATTTAGGCAATGTGCTGATCTACAGTGCTGGATCGGCGGCTTTCTTTGCGTTTCTGACCGGCCTGCCTAAGGTGATGACTTCCCTGGGCTACGGTGCCGGTGACATTGCCGGGGTATTCATTCCCCAGACACTGGCCTTTATGGCCGGCGGTTATCTGGGCAAGCGGGCGGTCGAGAAGTGTGGTGATGCCTGGGTGCTGAAACAGCTGTTGTTGGTGTTTGCTCTGGCGTCGTTGATTCTGCTGGTGGTGTCTCAGTTGTCGATTCCGGTGATCTGGCCTTTGATTGCGCCGTTCTGCTTGCTGGCCGCCGCCAACGGCGCCCTGTACCCCATCGTGGTCAACCGAGCCCTGCGTTGCGCCAAAGAGTGTCCGGCGACCGCCGCAGGGTTACAAAACAGCATTCAAATTAGCATCAGTTTCGCAGCCAGTGCGGCGGTGGCCCTGTTTGCCAGCCGGGCTCTGGAAGCGGTGGGCATCGCCATCGGCCTGAGTTGCATCGGTGTCATGTTGGGTTATGTGATCTCCGAACCCGGCCAGCGGCGCCAATGGGTGGCGCCGGATCCGGCTCGCGTGGCCGTGGATGAGCGTGAATAGCCAGCGCGAACCGAGATAAGGCCAGCCCATCGACGCAGATCTGGGCGCGCTTGATACCGGTGGCAGCATCAGGCTCATCTTAAAAGGTGCTGCAATGCCCGCCTCGATGAGGCGGCAGAGTCCCGGATATCACGCGGATCAGTCTGAAAACATGAGAATAGTGTCGTAAGCCAATCATGTTAACCTGAATAAGATGAAAAAAAGCGCGGCTAATGGCTGCGCTTTTTATTTCTTATTTTTGGCAGGATATTTAGGTTGAGCGATACTTTTTAGACTTAATCTGCATATTTAGCATCAGTTCCCGCAGCATTATTTAGCCTGGGAACTACTAAAAGAGTCATTCCCCATTGACGTCGAATTATCCGATGTTGTTCGTGTGGGTTCGCTTGATTTCGATTCGGAGTCGGCGAAAAGATCGGTATTGCCCATATTAAGCCGAAACAGTAATTGCTGTTGATAGCCAGGGTAGTCGTTGGTAAAGCCTCTGGCGTGCTGGCAATTTTCCAGTAACCACCACTGCTTATTGGTATGCAGAGAGTCATAGAGCCCAGTGGCCCGCTGGTAAGGGATGAGGCGGTCGTCGCGGCAGTGGGAGATGATGACCGGCAGTTGCTTGAGTTGGATGGCGGTATGAACGGGTGACGCGCGGTCATCCACAAACCAGGGAATCAGGTGGCGCCAAAGTCGGCCTCCTGGGTAGTCAGCCACCACATCCCGGGCGAGCAGTGAGTAAAGATCAAACGAGCTGTCCACCAGAAGTTGATTAAAGTGGTTTTCCAGCCCGGTTAAGGCTAACCCCTCCAGGGCGATGGCGCTGCCCATGGAGGTAGCAATGATGGTGATCTCTTTGTGACGGGTCATGGGATTGCGGCTGACAAAGCGCAGCAGCGTTTCGGCATCCTGCGCCAACGCTTCTGAGGTCGCTCGGCCAGTGGAATGGCCATAACCGGAGTAGTCGAACATCAGCACGTCGAACCCGTGCTCGAGCAACCACAGCACCTTTTCTCCGGTTTCACTGAGATTGCCTGCATTGCCATGAAAATGGATCACTAACCGATCGCTGCGAGTGTCGGCAAAGTGGTATTGAAGATGAAGCCGGTTGCCGGACTGCGACGATAGCCAGTGATCCTGGTAGCCTGGATCTTGTGAGGCCAGAAGCGGTGATTCCTGGGTCTTAGGCGAGTAAAAATACAGGTTATTACAACCGCTGAGGAGCAGCAGCAGACAATAAAAAAACAACGTCGGCATGGGTATGGCGCCCTCATCGAAGTGGGATGCGTCCGAGCAGAATTGAATTTTTTACTTTGTTATCAAACTAGTACAGAGAGCTGGTGTCGACAAGTCCGGCGCGGTGATCAAAGCGGCAGACAACTTGGGACGGGGTGACCAGCAGTGGCCACTGGCATTGAGAACGGCAAAGGGGGACGGCGACAACTCGGTGTCCGCAATCAGTTCCTGTAGCGGACGCGGCCCAGCCAGCCCCGCTTTGTAGGCCGCTTCGTACAGGCACCAGCGATGGAAAAACTGTGGCTTGGGCCAGTTCAGGTAGTGGGCCAGTTGTGATTGACGCCGGCGGCCATGGGTTTGCAAATCAATACCCAGGGGGCCGTGGCTGGCCACGGCCAGGGCGACGAAGTGATCGCTGTGACTGATGGACAATTGCCAGGAGTGATCACGAAAGTAGGGTTTGCCATTGATATCTTTTGACCAGCTATCGGGGAATTTTCCGTCAATATTGAGTTGGTTATATAGATTTAACACCGCGACCCGCTGAGCTTGTTTTAATTGCTTTCGATTTGGACTGCCGAAAAATTCCCCGATAATAATTCGCAGCTGTTGATCGTTATATGAAAATAATGAATGAATCTGAGTAGGAAGCGTCATTTCTGGCTCGGTTTGTTTACTCATTCTTGTGTGGGTAGACGAAAAACGATATTGTAGCGCTCGCGTAAATCAGAATAACGACTTTAATCATAATTACAACGAGATATGAAACATACTTTCCCTGTTCTGGGTTGGCAGGGGTGGACATCGACAACCCGGAATTCTGCCAACGAACTGCCCATTTATCCCGGTGCTGATGATGAATCAACTCCGGCATTGCCGTTTGTACCGGCGATGAAGCGTCGTCGCCTGACCCGACTGGCAAAGATGGCGCTGTATGTGGCAGAGCCGCTGAACGGGGAGGAGTCATTGCCGACGGTGTTTGCGTCCCAGCATGGTGAAGTCGGCCAGACCGTTGGCATGCTCGATGGTCTGCTGGCCGGTGAGGCGGTATCGCCAACTCGCTTTAGTCAGTCGGTGCATAACTTTGCCTCTGGCAGTTATGGCATCCATTTTTCCAATACCCAGCCATCCACCTCCATTGCCGCAGGCAGCGATACTCTGCTGATGGCCCTGATTGAGGGCCAGAGTCAGTTAAGTGCCGACCGCGACGTGTTGGTGGTGTATGTGGATGAACCGGTACCGGACCGATTCCTGACGGCGTCCGAACCGCAACAACCCGCCATGGCCCTGTCGCTGCGCTTGTCACTGTCTGCCTCGATGCGGTTGCAGGCCGAGGTCACCGACGACCCGGCCGATCACCCGCGACTGACCTCGGTGCCCTGGCAAGTGCTGAGACTGCTCAGTGGTGCCGATGGTGGTGCGGTTATGCAACAGGAGCGTCTGCGTTACCGTTGGAGCCTGCTGCGGTGATACGGGCCCTCTATCACGGCTATCGAATACTCGCCACCGGCTTGAGTTTTGCCGTGTTTGGCTTGGGTGGGCTTATCGCCGGCATCGGTCTGTTTCCGCTGCTGTCGCTGCTGCCAGGTGCCCCGGCGCAGAAGCAACGGCGTGCTCAGCGCTGTGTCCATTGGTTGTTTCGTTTCTTCGTGCGGTTTATGGAGTTGCTGTGGGTGACTCGGGTGGTCATAGACCAGCCGCAACGGCTTCAGCAAGCCAAAGGAATGGTGATCATCGCCAACCATCCCTGCTTGCTGGATGTGGTGGTGTTGATTTCGGCGATTCCCCATACCAACTGCATCGTCAAGCAATCGTTATTGCGAAACCCGTTTATGCGATGGGTGATCAAAGCCGCGGGTTATATCGCCAATGATTGTCCGGATGACGTGGTAAGATTGAGCCGGCAGAAGTTGCAGCAGGGCGACAATATTATTGTGTTTCCCGAAGGCACCAGAACCACCCCAGGCGCCCCCATCAAGATGCAGCGAGGCGCTGCCCGAATTGTATTAGGGAGCCGGGCAACGGTATTGCCCATCACCCTGCGTTGTACCCCGACGACCCTGACCAAGGGCACGCCTTGGTATAGGGTCTCGCCATCGAGGTTCGTGATCAGCATGAACGTCGGTGACCCGATCGACTGCCCCGCGGATGAGGGGGCGCCTGAGTCGTTGCAAGTCAGGCGACTGACCCGCGAGATGGAACAAAGATTTAATACGGAGTTAGAAAAAGAATGAACCCATTAATTACCGAGTTAAAGCAGCTGATCATTGACGCGCTGGAGCTGGAAGAGATTACGGTAGATGACATTGAAACCGAAGCCCCGTTGTTTATTGAAGGGCTGGGTCTGGATTCCATCGACGCCCTGGAACTGGGGGTGGCCATCAAGAAACGCTATGGGGTGAAACTGGATCCCAATGCCGAAGACACCCGTTCGCATTTTGCCAGTGTTGAGGCCCTGGCGGGTTTTATTCGCAGCCAAACTGAACAAGGGGAGCAGTCATGAGCCGTCGTGAAGAGCTGTTTGCCGAACTGTCGGCCATTCTGGTCGAAGAGTTTGAAATTGAAGCCGCTGATATCACCGCAGAGGCCAGCCTGTATGAAGACCTGGATCTGGACAGCATCGATGCGGTTGATCTGGTGATCAAGCTGCAGCAAACCACAGGGGTAAAGATTCAGCCTGAGGAGTTTAAGGCCGTTCGCAGTGTCAATGACGTTCTGGATGCACTGGAAAAATTGATTCCCGCCTGATGAAGCCCCTGTTTGCCATCACGGTGACGCTGCTGTTGGTGGCGTACCCGGGATTAGTGTATGTGTCGGTCCAGCAACAATTGGGGCCGACTTTTGCTTTTCTACTATTGGCACTGCTGTTGATCCGTGCCGCCATGGTTCCCCGCTCAAGCCGGGCGATCCCCATGGTGGGCGCAGGCCTGGTTGGTTTGTACCTGCTTACCCGGGATGAAAGGGTGCTGCTGTGGTATCCGGTGCTGGTCAACGGCCTGATGTTGCTTGCCTTTGGCTGGTCGTTGCGGCGCCCACCGTCGATGGTGGAGCAGTTTGCTCGCCTTCGGCACCCGAATCTGCCGGCGCAGGCGCAGCCCTATCTGCGCCGGGTCACCTTGGCCTGGTGCGTGTTTTTTGTGGTCAATGGCAGCATTGCAACGGCCACGGTGATCTACGGGGATATGGAGTGTTGGACACTTTACAACGGCCTGATCTCTTACGGGCTGATGGGGCTGATGGTGGTTGCAGAGTTGCTGATTCGGCCAAAGTACCAGGAGGCGGCATGACCCTGTCGCTGACGGCGCGACTGTTTGCCGATGACTCCGTGGTCTGTCGCGGCGCCGAGGACGGCCAGATCCTGCTGAGCGATGTGCGCCGGCAGGTGGCCAGGGTGCAGGCCAGTCTCGGTACCGAGCCTCCGGCGTCGGTGCTGCTGTTCAGCGACAATGCCCAGACTTTCCTGATCCGCCTATTGGCGCTGTTGGGGCTGGGCGTTGAGGTGATACTGCCTGCCAACGGCCAGGCATCGACCTTGCAGCGCTTGGAGGACCACCACCAGTTGCAGATGGACGACCACTGGCAGGCCGCAGACTGCGATTTCGAGGAGGTCGTATGGCGCCCTGGCGGCCGCTTGCGCTTGTTTACTTCCGGCAGCAGCGGTGAAGCCAAAGCGGTGGACAAGTCCCTGTCGCAGCTGGAAGCCGAAATCAATGAGCTGGAGCAACAGTTCGGTGAGGCCTTGGCGCGATCGACGATGGTGGCCAGTGTGTCCCATCAGCACATCTACGGATTGCTGTTTCGGCTGTTGTGGCCATTTTGCGCCGGGCGTCCCTTTGTTATTGAGACCCTGCTGTACCCGGAAACGCTGACTGCGGCGCTGGCCCACCACGCCCCTGCCGCCCTGGTCGCCAGCCCGTCACTGCTGCAACATTGGCAGTTGCAGGAGGGGACGGCGCCGGTGATGGCGTTCAGTTCTGGCGGCCCCCTGCGTCGCGATGCGGCGCTGGAGCGCTGCCGGCATTGGCAACAAGGGGTGGTGGAGATCTATGGCAGCACCGAAACCGGCGGTATTGCCCATCGCCGGGCCAGCGAACAGCATCCGGACCCGCTGTGGCAGCCGTTTGACTGTGTCCAGGTCAAGAGTGAGCAGCAACGGTTGTGGATTCGTTCCCCCTACCTCGACGGTGATCGCTGGTATCGCACCGACGACCGGGTCAGCCTCAGTGCCGACGGGATGCAGCTGCTTGGGCGTGCCGATCGCACCGTCAAAATCGCCGAAAAGCGGGTCTGCCTGGTGAGCATGGAAAAGGAGCTTGAGCGCCATCCATGGATCGCCCAGGTGGCCTTGGTGTTGCTGCCCTCGGCGCGTGCGCAAATTGGCGCTGTGATGCAGTTAACCGAGGCCGGCTTGGTGGCCCGTGCCAATCTCGGTGGCAGGCAGTTGGCACTTTGCTGGAAAGATCACCTGCTTGGGCATTTTGAACGGGTGACTTTGCCCAGACGCTGGCGCTATCCTGAGCGCCTGCCATTTAACCATCAAGGTAAGCTGACGAGGGCGGCTTTGCTGGAGTTATTCCATGATGACCAAGATTGACCCTGTGTGGCTGCAACAGCGCCAGGTCGACGGTGTGACGCGATTCACGCTGATGATTCCTGAAGACCTGGATTATTTTAACGGCCACTTTAATGGTGCGCCGGTATTGCCAGGGGTGGTTCAGTTGCAGTGGGCCATCACTCAGGCTCAGGCCTGCTACGGCATGCCTGAGCGCTGTGCCCGACTCGAGGTGGTGAAGTTTCAGCAGCTTCAGCGACCCGGGCAACAGCTGACCCTGGAGTTGGAACGGCTCGACGAGGGTCGGGTTCGGTTTGCTTTCTTCTGCACGGAAAAGCGTTATTCCAGTGGTCGGATCGTGTTTGAGCCGGAGTCGGTATGACCGCCTGCTTGCTGATTCCTCACTACAACCATGGCCAGCAGTTGGCGCCGGTGCTTGAACGGCTTGCGGCCATGGCGTTGCCCTGTGTGGTGGTGGACGATGGCTCCAGTGCTGAAGAGCTGGCGGCGGTAGAGGCGCTGGCCGCGCGTCACGACTGGGTGACTCTGGTTCGGCGTCCGGTCAACGGCGGTAAAGGGGCGGCGGTGAAGACCGGCATCCTGTGGGCGCGTCAGCAGGGATTCAGCCATGCGGTTCAAGTCGATGCCGATGGTCAGCATGATCTCGATGATCTGCCGCAGTTGTTGTCATTGTCGAAACGGCAGCCCGACGCCGTGGTTACCGGCATTCCCCGCTACGACGAGTCGGTGCCCCGGCACCGCTACCTGGCGCGCTACCTGACCCATGTCTGGGTATGGGTGGAAACCCTGAGTCTGGAACTGAAAGACACCATGTGCGGTTTTCGGGTCTACCCGGTTGCCGCGGTGGCCAACGTCATCGAACAGCAGCGGGTCGGTGACCGCATGGACTTCGACCCGGAGATACTGGTGCGATTGTTCTGGCAGGGGACGCCGATCATCCAGCAGCCAACGTCGGTGATCTACCCCGAACAGGGACGGTCTCATTTTCGAGCCCTGGAAGACAACTGGCTAATCAGTTGCATGCACACCCGTCTGGTCTTTGGCATGTTGTGGCGTCTGCCGTCACTGCTGTTCAGAAAGCGCCGTCGTAAGCACTGGAGCACGGTGTCAGAGCGCGGTGCCATGTGGGGACTGAAAACCCTGCTGTGGCTCTACCGCCATGGTGGCCGCTGGCTTTGCCGGGCGGTGCTGCCGTTCATCATCGGCTATTTCTTTGTGACCGGCACAGAGGCCAGACAGGCATCCAAAGCCTACCTGACCCGGGCCAACGCGGCCCGTGAGGCCCAGGGCTTGCCGAGCATCGGCTCGGGCAACTGGGCCAGTTACCGCCACTTCCTGACATTTGGTCAGGCTGCCTTGACCAAACTGGATGCCTGGAGTGGCAAACTGAATGTCGGCCCGGCCCAGTTCCCCAACCGGCAGTTGATGGTCGATCTGTTTGAGCGGGGGCAGGGAGCGATGATCCTGACCGCGCATTTTGGCAATATAGAGATTTTCAGGGCCGCCGCTGAGTCCGAGTTTCGCAAGCGCATCAATGTACTGGCCCTGACCCGTCATGCGGCGAAGTTCAATGCCATATTGGCTGAATTGAACCCCCGCTCTCAGGTCGAGTTGCTGCAGGTGGATGAGCTGGGACCGGAAACCGCCATTGTCCTGCAGGAGCGGGTGGCGGCTGGCGAACTGGTGATCATTGCCGGTGACCGCACTTCGGCCACCAATTTCGGTCGGGTGCATTACAGCGATTTTCTCGGTCAAGCGGCGGCTTTTTCCATCGGTCCTTACGTGTTGGCATCGGTGCTCGATTGCCCGCTGTATCTAATGCTGGGCTTACCCGGCGATCCGACCCCGGAGCTGCACTTTGAAAAACTGGCGGCTCCCCTCAGCGGGCCGCGCAAAACCCGCCACCAGCGTATTGGCGAATGCATCGACCATTATGCCCGTAAGCTGGAGCAACAGGTGATACGACACCCGTTGCACTGGTTCAACTTTTATGATTTTTGGCTGCGTGATGATGGCCAGTTAGTAGATAAGGAATAACAGATGGAATCGCAGTTAAGCCAACTGTCCCAGTCCGCCCCGATTGAATTTGGTGCGGGCCCGTTGACCATCAATCAGGTTAACGCCATCGCTGCAGGAGCCCGGGTCAGTCTCAGCGACAGTCCCGAGGTGCGGCAACGGTTGCAGCGCAGTGCCGATCTGCTTGACACCCTGTTGCAGCAAGATGGTGAGATCTACGGGGTCACCACAGGCTATGGCGACTCCTGCACGGTTACCATCCCAGACGAGCTGGTTCAGGAGTTGCCGCTGCACCTGACCCGCTTCCATGGTTGTGGCATGGGGCGCTGTTTCGATGAGACTCAGGGCCGGGCGATTCTGGCTGCGCGTCTGGCTTCCTTGTGCATCGGTCGTTCCGGCGTCAGCATTGCGCTGCTGGAACGGATGGTGGAGATGCTCAATCAGGGCGTGATTCCGCGCATTCCCGAAGAGGGGTCGGTCGGCGCCAGTGGCGATCTGACGCCATTGTCCTACATCGCCGCGGCGCTGGTTGGCGAACGACAGGTCTATTACCAGGGCCAGGTTCGAGAGACTCAGGATGTCTACGCCGAACTGGGATGGCAACCTCTGGTACTCCGACCCAAAGAGGGGCTGGCATTGATGAATGGCACCGCGGTGATGACGGCGGTGGCCTGCGAAGCCTATTCCCGCGCCGACTACCTGGCCCGTCTTTGCGCCCGGTTGACCGCCCTGTGCTCTCTGGCCCTGAAGGGGAACCCTTACCATTTCGACCCGCTGCTGTTTGAAGCCAAACCGCATCCCGGTCAGGCTCAGGTTGCCGATTGGATCTATCAGGATCTCGGGGGCAATGACGGTAATCCCAACCCGCCGCGCTTGCAGGACCGTTATTCGCTGCGCTGTGCCCCTCATGTTATCGGCGTGTTGGCCGATGCACTGCCGTTTTTCCGTCAGACCATCGAGACAGAACTCAACAGCGCCAACGACAACCCCATTATCGATGGCGACGCCGGCCGTATCCTTCATGGCGGCCACTTCTATGGCGGGCACATCGCCTTCGCCATGGACAGCCTCAAAAATGCGGTGGCCAACCTGGCTGACTTGATGGACAGGCAGCTTGCGCACCTGGTCGACACCAAGTTTAACAACGGTCTGCCGAGAAACCTGTCGGCGTCGACCGGAGAGCGCGCGGCGATCAACCATGGATTCAAGGCGGTTCAGATTGGGGCCTCGGCCTGGACCGCCGAAGCGCTGAAACAGACCATGCCCGCGTCGGTCTTCAGCCGCTCCACCGAGTGTCATAACCAGGACAAGGTCAGCATGGGAACCATCTCTGCCCGTGACGCTCTGCGGGTGCTGACCCTGACCGAGCAGGTGGCGTCGGCGTTGTTACTGGCGTCCTATCAGGCTCTGACATTGAGACAACGCCAGGAGGGCGGCCTTCCCCTGACGACCGGCATTGCCGAATTGACCACTCAGGTGGCGTCCGAGTTCGACCTGGTGATCGAAGACCGGCCGCTGGAGCAGTCGTTGCGTCAGACAATGGCGGACATTCAGCGACGTCGTTGGGAGGTACCACAATGGCCGTAATCGTCTCTGCCAGAGTCGAGGTAAAGGTGCCGTTTCACGATTGCGATCCCATGGGCATTACCTGGCATGGCAACTATCTGCGCTACTTTGAGTTGGCACGGTGTGAGTTGCTGGACAAGCTGGATTACAACTATCGACAGATGGAAGCATCCGGCTACCGTTGGCCGATCATCGACGTTAAGATTCGTTACCCACAGCCGACCGAATTTGAGCAACAGCTGCACGTTTACGCCGAGCTTATCGAGTGGGAACAGCGGCTGCGGATTCGTTATCGAGTATGCGATGCCGCCAGCGGCCGCCGTCTGGTCAAAGGCGAGACGGTTCAGGTCGCAGTTAACGGCGCCACTGGCGAGATGTGCCTGGCGTCGCCGCCGGTATTGAAACAGAGGTTGTTGCCATGGCTCGATGCCTAATCCTGCTGCTCACCGCGCTGGCGTTTTCCTGTCAGGCCCTGGACCTGACGATCCTGGCGCAGGCGCTGGGGCAACCTGAGCCGGTGCGGGGCAGTTTCAGCCAGAGTAAAACCCTGCCGTTTTTGAGTGCGCCGATGCTTAGTGAAGGCGAGTACCTGATCGCGCCGGATCACGGCGTGGTGTGGAAACAGCACACGCCCTGGCCTCAGACCATGGTAATCAGTCAGGGCGAGCTGGTGTTGGACGGTGAGCGCTTGCAGCAGCCGGGAATGGCGTCAATGCTGCCGGTGATGACCGCCCTGATGCGGGGCGATATCGATGCCCTGGCGCGCCATTTCGAGATGCACGCCAGCGGCGACCTGGACGCCTGGCAACTGCACCTGACCCCGACGGACAGCCTGTTATCCACCTTGTTCCGGCAGATCGAACTGACCGGTGAACATCAGGCCATCGGCACCTTGACCCTGACGGATTCTGCTGGCCAGCCAACGGTGATCCGGTTCGGCGATCGCCAGGATGGGCCCCTGCTGGAGAGCGAGCTTGCCCAATTCTGATTCGGTTCGCCGCTGGACACCGGCGCAAGGGATAGCTGGCTGGTTGGCAGTGTTGCTGTTGCTGCTGCTGGTTACCGCCGTTCGGTTGGGGTTTTCCTGGCCGGCCATGAGTACTGACATCACCACGTTGCTGCCCTCGGATCAGGATGAGGCGGCCTCGGAAGTGGTGAATCGGTTTGCCAGTGTCGGCGGACAGACGTTCTTTCTGTTGCTGGATGCCCCGGACAGTGACATGGCTGCGGCCATGGCGGACAGCCTCGGCCAACGACTGAGCCACAGTGGTGCGGTGTTGCAATCGGCGTCTGAGTCCGGAATGGCATCGTTGGGGCAGTTTCTTTATCCTTACCGGTTTGGATTGTTGACGGCGGACCAGCAGCGTGAGCTGCAACAACAGGAACCACAACAGTGGCTTAGTCGCCTGTATCGCGCCTTGTCGACGCCGGGAGTGACCCCGGCCGCCGGCTTGATTGCGGGCGACCCTTTGCTGCTGTTCCCCGACTACCTGCAATCCCTGGCACAGGGGATTGAGGGTTGGCAGCCCGAGGCGCGAGGGTTGAGCCGCAGTTGGAAGCAGCGACAACTGCTGCTGACTCAATGGCAACTGCAGCAGTCCGCGTTTGAACCCGGGGCACAGCAGCGGTTACTGCAGGCCATCGAGGGTGAGGCCGAACAGTGGCCCGAGGTGACTCTGACTCGGGCGGGGGTGGTGTTTCACGCCGCCGAAGCCACGACTCAGGCCAAGCGGGAGATGACCTGGCTTGGCTCCGCTTCGCTGCTGTTGGTGGTGCTGTTTACCCTGGTGGTGTTCCGGCGCCTGGCACCGCTGGGTTGGCTGTTGCTGGTGATTGGCAGTGCCTTACTGGTGGGGGCTTCGGCCTGTTTGCTGGTGCTGGGGCAACTTCATGCCATCACCTTGGTGTTTGGTACCACCTTGGTGGGCGTGGCGGTGGACTATACCTTGCACCTCAGTTGCCAGCCTGGTGACAGTGCTCGCCGGTCGGCTCGTGCCCTGAGGTTGCCGATGCTGCTGGCGCTGCTGAGTTCCTGCCTGGCGTATCTGGTGATGATTTTTATGCCGTTTCCCGGGCTTAAGCAGATGGCGGTGTTTTCCATTGCCGGATTGCTGTGGGCGTTCTTGACCGTGCAGTGGATGCCAGTCATGGGGTTTATCAAGCCTTCGGCCGATCCTTACTGTGTCAGAGTCGCCGCTCGCGGGTCACAGCTGGGCGCTCGCTTAACCCGTTCGCCCTGGCTGTGGTTGTTGCTCACACTGGTGACCCTGTTCGGCTTAGGGCGCTTGAGCTTCGACGATGACGTGCGTCATTTCCAGCAAAGCTCGGAATCGCTGCTGCAACAGCAGCGTCACCTGAATCAGTTGTTGCCACTGCCGGAGCAGCACCGAATGTTGTTGCTGAGCGCCGACAGTGAGCAACACTTGTTGCAACTGGAAGAGTCGTTGCGAGCGCCGCTACAGGCCTTGATCGCCTCGCAGCAGTTGCAGGGCGCATCGTTGCTGACCGATACCCTGCCATCGCTGGCCCGGCAACAGGCCAGCCGTCAGGTGCTGGCCCGGGCTTACGCTTCACCGTCACTGGCCCAGGGGCTGCAGCAACTCGGTTTCGCGGCCGGGTTCATGCCGGGCCTGAGTCAGCAATTGGCCGAGGCGCCGGTGCTGACGCCGGCGCAATGGCTGGCCCAGCCTGGAAACTCGCCGCTGAAACTGCAGTGGCTGGGCGAAGGCCCGTCGGGGTGGCGCAGCGTGGTGCTCCTGATCGGAGTGCAGAATGTGGCACCGCTTAAGGCGCTGGCGCAGAGGGAGGGCGTTCGTTACCTGGATCGCGTTGAAGATCTCGGGCGGGTCATGGCCCATTATCGACTGGCTTTGATGGCGATCACCCTGCTGATTCTGGTTATGGCGCTGCTGCTGATCTCTCGTGTGCATCCATGGAAACTGGCGCTGTTGGTGGTGTTACCACCGGTGGCGGCCATGCTGCTGGTGGCGGCCGTTTGGGGGCTGGCCGGCATCCCCATGACTCTGTTTCATATGCTGGGATTGTTATTGATGCTGGGCATTGCATTGGATCAGACTCTGTTCCTGGCTTCGACCCCGAAATCGGAGTGGGGGCATTGCAGCCTGGCTATCTTGCTCAGTGTGCTGTCGACGGTGGCTGCCTTTGGCATGCTGGGGTTGTCGAGCACCCCGCCTCTGGCTGCCTTTGGCCAGAGCCTGAGTATGGGGTTATTAACGGCAGCGGTGTTGGCACCGGTTGTCGAACGACAAATTAGAAAGGAATCAAAATGACAGAACAAGAAAGCCGCACCGTTGTGATTATCGGGGCTGGTCCCTCCGGTGCGGTCGCCAGTGCCTTGTTGCAGCGCAAGGGCCATCAGGTGTTGGTGCTGGAACGGGCGCATTTTCCGCGTTTTTCCATCGGCGAAAGCCTGTTGCCCCAGTGCATGGAGTACCTGCAGCAGGCTGGGCTTGCCGAGGCGGTGGAGCAGGCGGGGTTTCAGTTTAAAAATGGTGCCGCTTTTTGTCGTGGTCAACGTTATGCGGAGTTTGATTTTACCGATAAATTCTCTCCGGGCCCTGGTACCACCTATCAGGTGCAACGGGGCAGGTTTGATCAACTGCTGGCGGACGGGGCCGCCGCTCAGGGCGTGGAGATTCGTTACGGCCACTCACTGACATCGGTGCAGATGCAGGAGCACGGAGCCGTGCTGGAGGTGGAGACCGACGACGGTGGTCATTACCGAATCGATTGTCAGTTTGTGCTGGATGCGTCCGGGTTTGCCCGAGTGTTGCCCAGATTGTTATCACTGGAGTCGCCGTCGGATTTTCCCAACCGCAAGGCGCTGTTTACCCATATCGAAGATCGTGCCCAGGGCGGTTTCGATCGCAACAAAATTCTGATCACCGTCCATCCGGACTATGAAGATGTGTGGTTTTGGCTGATCCCCTTTTCCGATGGCAGGGCGTCGTTAGGAGTGGTGGCATCGGCAGAGTATTTTGACGGGCAGGAGGATCAGGACTGCGCCGAGACGCTGAAGCGCTGGGTCGCCGATACTCCCAGCCTGGCGGCGGTGTTGGCTGATGCCCGTTTCGATCAGCCGGTCAATCAGTTGCAAGGCTATTCTGCCAACGTCAGTCGTCTGGCGGGGCCTCGCTTTGCCCTGCTGGGCAACGCCGGCGAGTTTCTCGATCCGGTGTTTTCCTCCGGCGTCACCATTGCCATGAAATCGGCGGTGCTGGCTGCCGACGTCTTGCATCGGCAACTTCAGGGGCAAGCGGTGGACTGGCAACAGGAGTACAGCCGCCCGCTTCAGGAGGGGGTGGACACCTTTAAAACTTACGTCAAAGCCTGGTACGACGGCCGCTTTCAGAGCGTGGTGTTCCATGAAAACGCCAACCCTAAGATTCGGCAGATGGTGTGCTCAATCCTGGCTGGTTACGCCTGGGACCGAGATAACCCCTTTGTGAAGGACAGTGCCCGGCGGTTGACGGCCCTGGTAGAGGTATGCCAGTGATGCGGTGGTTGAGTCTGGTGTTGCTGTTGGCGTTATCCGGGTGTGCGATGCGATTACCGGGCGGCGAGTGTGCCCGCTTGAGTCCGTCGGTGTCTTACTGCCTGTTGCCGGCGGCAACCGACATCGCCCCGACGCGGGTTGTGCAGCGGGTGCAGTTGGCGTTTGACGATCCAACGCTGCCGGCATTGGCGTTGCAGGGCGTGGATGAGCGTCTGCCTGGCCGGCGAGTGCTGGCCGCCACCGGTGGGCTGGGGCAGATCAGTCTGGTGATTCAGTGGAGTGACAACCAGCTTGAGTCCGAGGTTCACGGGTTGCCTGGAGGGTTAGATCCGGCCTGGTTGCTGGCGATGGTGCAACTGTCGGAGCGGCCACTGGCCGAGTTGGCATCGCGCCTGAATGGACCGGCTCAATTGACGTCGCAGTGCGACGGCCTGAATTGCCGCCAACTCAGCAGCGAAGGCGTGCCGCTGGTGACCATCACCGGGCCGGCGGATAAGCGCCGGTTTGAACACCATCTGTACGGGGTTAGCATGACCCTTAGCACCCTGATCCAGGAGTCATTATGAACGGGGTAAAACTGGGGCAACCGGGGGTATTCAGCCCTTTGGGCAATACTCCCGAGCAGTTGTTGCGGGGAATCCTTGCCGCCGAGGCCGGTGCCATGGCCAGCAGCGACGCCTTCCATCTGAACCGTGCTACCGTCGTGGGGCAGGCCGCTGCCCTAAGCCAGCCGTTGCCGGAATCGCTGGCTCATTGGGATTGTCGCAACAACCGAATGTTGGCCAATTGCTGTGAGCAGATCGATGGCCAGGTTCAGGAGGCCGTCAACCGCTATGGCCGTGATCGGCTGGCGGTGATTCTGGGCACCTCAACGTCGGGCATCGAGGCCTATGAGAACACGTTGTGGGCCGATGATGACCGGGCGCCCGAGGCGCGTAGTTATGACTATCGTAAACAGGAGATGGGGACCTGTGCCCTGTTTGTGGCCGAGCGGTTTAACCTGCCAGGCATTGCCTACACCATTTCAACGGCGTGCTCCTCGGCGGCCAAAGCGCTGGCGGCGGCCGCCAGACTGCTGCAGCAAGGCAAGGTGGACGCGGTGATCTGTGGTGGCAGTGACAGCCTGTGCAGGCTGACCATCAATGGCTTCGATGCCCTAGAGTCTTACTCAAAGGGGCAGGGGGCCCCCCTGACCCAGGGGCGTGATGGCATCAATATCGGCGAGGCGTCGGTATTGTTTGTGATGACTCGGGAAGCCGGTGGTGTGCGCCTGTGCGGCGCGGGTGAGAGCAGCGATGCGCATCATGTGTCGGCCCCCCACCCACAGGGACACGGCGCCGAAGCGGCGATGCGCGCTGCGCTGGCCATGGCACGGATCTCTCCGCAGGCCATCAGCTACATCAACCTTCATGGTACCGGCACGCCGCTCAATGATGCCATGGAGTGCGATGCGGTGTTTCGAATATTTGGTGATCGGGTGCCAGTCAGCAGCACCAAAGGGATGACCGGTCATACACTGGGTGCCGCCGGCGCATTGGAGGCCGCCATGTGCTGGGCGTTGCTCAGTGACAGCAATAGCGAACTCAAACTGCCTCCGCAGCGACTGTGGGGGGAGTGGGACAGTGCCCTGGCTCCGGTGTCGCTGGCCCAGGAATCTCACCGGTTGCCGCGCTCTGGTGCCTATTTGTTGAGCAACTCTTTTGCGTTTGGCGGCAGTAACATCGCCCTGATTTTTTCTTGTGAGAGGTAATTGATGAGTCACCCTCTGGCGGCGTACCTGCCGCATGATGAGCCGATGATCCTTATTGATGAACTGGTGTGTCATCAGGACAACCGGCTGTGTTGCCAGTTGCAACTGAGTGAGACATCGCCATTCTATGATGCCAAACTGCAACGGGTCCCAGAGTGGGTCGGGATGGAGTACATGGCTCAGACGGTGGCGGCGCTGGCCGGCATCGAGGCGCATCAACAAGGTCGGCCAGTGCGCATCGGTTTTCTGCTGGGCACCCGTCGTTACACGGTTCACAATCCCGCTTTTGAGTTGGGAAAACCCTATCGAATTACGGTAGAAAGGCTGTATCAGGACTCGGACGGCATGGCGTCGTTTCAGTGTGACATCCACCAGGATGAGATCGCCATAGCCAGTGCGAAAATCAATGTCTTTCAACCCAATAACGTTAATGAATTTTTAGGAACACCCTGATGACACGACGCATACTCATTACCGGTGCCAGCCGGGGGATCGGCCGCGCCATTGCCGAGCGCCTGGCCAATGATGGCGTGGAGCTGGTGCTTCATTATCACAGCAACCAGGCGGCGGCCGAGTCGGTGGCTGAGGCCTGTCGCCAAAAGGGGGCCGAGTGCCGTTTGGTGCAATTTGACCTGGCCGATGGCGAGGCTTGTCGAAGCGTACTCGAGGCCGATATTGAAAGCCATGGTGCCTATTATGGCGTGGTATGTAACGCCGGCATCAGTGATGACAGTGCCTTCCCGGCGATGACCGAAGCCAGTTGGGACAAGGTGCTGCGCACTAACCTGGACGGGTTTTACCATGTGGTTCACCCCTGTGTGATGCCGATGGTGCAAGCGCGCAAAGGGGGGCGGATTGTGACCCTGTCGTCCCTGTCCGGCGTGGCGGGCAATCGCGGCCAGGTCAATTACAGCGCCGCCAAAGCGGGCATCATTGGCGCCACTAAGGCGCTGGCGCTGGAGTTGGCAAAACGCAAAATCACCGTTAACTGCGTGGCCCCCGGGTTGATCGAGACCGACATGACCGACGACTTGCCCCAGGCTCAGTTGAAAGAGATGGTGCCGGTGCGTCGCTTCGGTCAGCCCGAAGAGGTGGCCGCCGCCGTCGATTTCCTGATGAGCGACGATGCCAGCTACATTACCCGGCAGGTGCTGTCGGTCAACGGAGGCATGCTGTGAAGCGGGTCGTGGTCACCGGTATGGCCGGTATTTCGCCTTTGGGGCAGGATTGGGCCAGCGTTCAGGCGCGTCTGCGTGCCGGTAAGAATGCCGTCGTTTATCAGGCGGACTGGGATCGGGTGGCACAGATGAATACCCGTCTGGCGGCGCCGGTCATGGACTTTGAAAAACCGGCGCATTACAAACGTAAGATGGTGCGCTCCATGGGGCGGGTGTCGCTGATGGCCACTCGAGCCACCGAGCTGGCGCTGGAAGATGCCGGGCTGGCGAACGATCCCGTGGTGCAAAGCGGCGCCATGGGCGTGGCCTACGGCTCCTCCACAGGGTCTACCGACCCCATTATCCCTTTCGGGCGGATGCTGGAAACCGGCGAGATGAACGGGGTGACGGCCACCAGCTACATCCAGATGATGGCCCACACCACCGCGGTGAACGTGGGGGTGTTCTTCGGCATTAAGGGCCGGGTCCATACCACCTCCAGCGCCTGCACCTCCGGCAGCCAGGCCATTGGCTATGCTTTTGAGGCGATTCGGGCTGGCCGCCAGACGCTGATGGTGGCCGGAGGCGCCGAGGAGTTGTGCGTCTCTGAAGCGGCGGTGTTTGATACCCTGTTTGCCACCAGTACCCGCAATGACGCCCCCGAGCGCACCCCTCGACCGTTTGACCGCGATCGGGATGGTCTGGTGATTGGTGAGGGCGCCGGCACCTTGATTCTGGAGGAGCGTGAGCATGCCCTGGCCAGGGGCGCCACCATCTATGCCGAAGTGGTGGGCTTTGGCACCAACTCCGACGGCATGCACGTTACCCAGCCAAATCGTGACACCATGGCCATCGCCATGCAACAGGCCCTGGATGACGCCGGCATGAGTGCCGCCGACATCGGATACGTGTGCGCCCACGGTACCGCCACCGATCGCGGCGATGTGGCCGAGACTCAGGCCACCGCGGCGGTGATGGGCCGAGCGGCCATCAGCTCCCTGAAAAGCTACGTCGGCCATACCCTGGGTGCCTGTGGTGCGTTGGAGGCCTGGTGGAGCATTGAGATGATGCGTGATGGCTGGTTCGCTCCCACCATCAACCTGGAGCAACTGGATCCCGAATGTGGTGATCTGGATTACATCACCGGCAGCGGCCGTGACATTCAGTGCCAGGCGGTGATGTCTAATAATTTTGCCTTCGGTGGCATCAATACGTCTCTGATATTCAAACGCCCCTGACCCACCTTTTTCCGGGGGCTATGCCCCCGGTTTTGCCCACCATTTAGGGATTTTGTTGTGCCCCATCTGCTTCTGGTATCCGCCAATCGATTTACCAACCCTTACCCTGTCTACCCCCTGGGGCTGAGTTATCTGAAAAGCTATCTCAACCGAGAGTGGCCCGAGTTGACTGTTACCCTGCTGGACATGAACCAGCTCAATGAAGCCGAGCTGCAGCAGCGCGTGGCGGCGCTGGCACCGGATTATGTGGCGGTATCACTGCGTAATGTCGATGATGTGGACCTGACACAGCAGCGCAGTTTCATCGACGGCTACGCTCAGGTGGTCGCCGCCATTCGCGGTGGAACCCGGGCACCGGTGATTCTGGGCGGGGCGGGCTATTCGCTGTTTCCCGAGCGGATTCTCAAGGCCCTTGGGGCCGACTACGGCATTGTTGGCGAAGGAGAGCAGACCCTGTTGCAACTGCTGCAAGGGCTGGAGCGGGGCGGTGCGGTGTCCGGCATCGGCGGGCTGGTGATCCCTGAAGGGCAAGGTTGTCGCCTGACGCCGCGCCAGCATCACATCGACGATCCTACTCTGGAGTTTGAGCCGGATCTGGTGGCGCATTATTGGCGTTACAGTGGCATGCTGAACATTCAGACTAAGCGGGGCTGCCCCCATCGCTGCGTCTATTGCAGCTATCCGATCATCGATGGCCGCCGGGTTCGTACTCTGAAGGTGGAGCAGATCGTATCGACACTGCGCCAGGCCTGGGAGCAGCATGGTATCGATTATGTGTTCTTTACCGATTCGGTGTTCAATCTCGAACCGCAGTTTAACGAGGCTCTGGCCCGTGCCCTGATTAAAGAGGGGCTGCCGACCCGTTGGGGGGCCTACTTTGCCCCCCATCGTCTCAGTCGGCAACAACTGGCGTTGTATCAGCAGGCGGGGTTGACCCACCTGGAGTTTGGCACCGAGGCGATGTCGGATCAGACCCTGGCCAGCTACGGCAAGCCGTTTCGGTTTAAACAGGTATTGAAGACCGCCGAAGTGGCCGCAGATCTGGGCATTCACCAGGCTCATTTTCTGATTCTGGGAGGCTGGGGCGAGACTCGGCAGACATTGAGTGACACCATCGCCAACGCCGAGCGATTGCCGTCGACGGTGCTGTTTCCCTTCTATGGCATGCGGGTGTATCCGGATACCCTGTTGCAGCAACAGATGCTGGCGGCGGGAGAGCTTAAGCCCGGGGACGACCTACTGCATCCGCGCTACTATTTGAGCCCGGAGTTTGATGAATCGGTGTTGCAGCAACAACTGCATGGGGTGAAACAGCGCTGGGTGCTGCCGGATGAAGATCAAAGTGACAGCATTTCGATGTTGCGCGCCGCCGGCAAACGCGGGCCGCTGTGGGAATACATCTTGTAGGCAAAGCGGGCACCGTTCGGCGCCCGCCGGGCGTGTTACAGTTTGACCACGTCACCCACTAAGGTGACTCCGGCCATAATGGTGCCGGCACCACACTGAAACTCGGTGGCGGAGCGGAAGTCATTTTTCTTGTAGTAGGAGCGGATGTTGATCACCGCATTGCCACCGCTTTTGACGGCTCGCTCCTGCAGGGATTTCACCGCCGACAAAAATGCCCAGTTGCAGGCGGTCTGATCCGACTTGGCAAAGGCATTGGTCTTCTTATTGGAGGTGAATTCGCCGAACTCCTGCACCGGAGTCAGTTGGTGCTCCTCACCAAACACCATCTTGATGCTGTCATTGAGTACCTGCTTTTCTTTGCCATGTTCCATGGCGGTCTGAATATCAAACTGAACCAGGTCATCGCGGGCCATGGTGGCCGGAGCCACCAGTACAGTGGAGGCCAGCAGGGCAGCGGTGCAGAGCGTGTTCTTCATTGTTGGGTCCTTTGATTAAAGAGTGAGACCAACCGACAGCATGAACGGAACATCCAGTCCGTCATTGGGTTGGTTAAGGTTAGCGTTGGAATAGTGCCGATAGGCAATGGCGACGGCGTGTTGTTGCCGTGTGCCGAAATGGATTCCGGCGAGAATCTGGGCCTGAAAGGCGAAGTGGTTGGCCTGATGGCGACTGCCCAGAGAGGTGTCGGACAGGTAGGTGGGCCCCAGGGCCCGAACCTGGAAAAATGCCTGCTGATTGCCCCATAGAGGACCGTTCAAGGTCAGCTGTGGAAACAGCGACAGGGCCCATAAGGCCTCATTGCCTTGCTGGCCATGGGCGTGCAGCCTTGCGACCGAGGCGCCGACTGAGAGCCATTGACGGTTCGAACGGGCGTAGTGGTAGGGTACCCAATCGAGGCCAATGGCGCTGTTACTCTGGTGGCGGTCTCCAGGCTGGGGGCCATAGCCGCCGCTGAGCCACAGAGCGGGCACCGCAGTGGCCGACAACGGCAGCCAGAATATCAGTAGTAACAGTGTCAACGAACGTGCAGGGGCCATCTCGAATTGGTATCGGCAGTGACTGTGGTGAACATCGTACATTAAGCCGTTAAGGCTGTCGAAATTATTGATTTGGAACATTATGTTTCGGTATTCCCATGCAACTCGGGCTGGCTTTGGTTTACCCTGTGCGCAGTAGATGCAATCAAATCGGAGATAAGCATGAACAGATTGGGGAAATGGCTGGGGTTGATGGTGCTGCTGCTGAGCCCACTGCTGGCGGCCGAGGAGTTTGACCTGGCCTACTACCAGGCGCAGTTTGATTCCGGCAATCGCCAGCAGCAGATCCAGGCGGCGGGCAGCCTGGAGTGGGCCGGGCTCGGTGACGAGGTGTTGTTCGACAGCGTCGCTGAGCAACTGGAGCGAGTAACGTCCGAGTCAAACTCAAAGGCTAATCAAGAACATGGTGCCTGGCTACTCAAGGCGCTGGGCTTTTCCGGTAACGACAAATACCGGCCGCTGCTGGAGAAGTACAGTCAGAAGCCGTATCCGAAGAAGTTGCGTAAATACGCCAAGCAGGGGCTGACCTTGCTGACTCAGCATCAGAAGTGGAATCCCATTATCAATGATGTTTCCGGTTTTGATCCGACGCAACCGCTGAAGGTAAACCGGCTGGCTAACATGATGAAGAGTGATGAGCTGGAGTTGCAGCGCATCGCCGCCAAGCGGGTGCATTTTGAACACCTGTATCCGGATTACCTGCTGCAGACTCTGGCGCAGCAGTTGCAGCGTCGGGTACCGGAGATGGACGATGGTAAGCTGACCATCGACACTTACGCCTGGATGGCCAAGGCTCTGGCAGGTTCGGCAGAGAGTGCCTATCGGCCGGTGGTTGAAGAGATTGCGGCTTCGGCACCGAACAAGAAGTTGCGCAAGTACGCTAAGAAGTACCTCAACTACTATTGAGGTCAAACAGAGCCGCCCATTGGGCGGCTCTTTGTTGACGGGATCGTCGTGGCGATCCCCAGGCTCAATAGCCTTTCTTTTGTTGTCGGCTCGCCGATTGAACGCGCTGGTAGTACTTTCCTAACGCTTTGTCCTTAGCCCGCTTTTGCGCCAACGTCGCGCCATTGAGAGCCTGTTCGCGCATCAGTTTCTGATAGCTTTTCAGTCGCCGCAGCGGCAGTTCTCCGCCGGCAATGGCGGCCTGAACCGCGCATCCGGGTTCTTGCTGATGTTGGCAGTCGCTAAAGCGGCAGTCTCGAGCCAGAGAGTGCAGATCGGCAAAGGTGTCGTTAACCCCTTGCTCGCAATCGCTGATCTGCAGCTCTCGCATGCCCGGGGTATCCATCAGCAGGCCACCCTGGCTCATCAAGTGCAGCGAGCGACGGGTGGTGGTGTGCCGCCCCTTGCTGTCCTGTTCGCGAATGCTGCCAGTCTGTTGCCCCTGATGTTGCAACAAGCCATTGATGATGGTGGACTTACCAACCCCGGATGAACCCAGCAGTGCCACGCTTTGACCTTGACCGCACCAACTGCTCAATCGAGCCAGGTGGTCGGGTGCCAGCGCATTGATCGCCTCGACCATCAGCAGTGGATCCAGTTGCTGTACCTGAGCCAGGTGCAACTGAACCTCTGAACAGAGATCCGCCTTGGTGAGCACCACCACAGGTTGGACATTGGCGTCATTCGCCAGGGCCAGAAACCGTTCGATGCGATTCAGGTTAAAGTCGTGATTGAGCGAACACACCACAAACACCGTGTCGATGTTGGCGGCGATCAATTGCGTCTCAAGTTTGCTGCCGGGCGCTCGGCGCTGAAACCGGGATTGCCGGTTCAGCCGTCGCTGTATGCGGTGCTGGGGATCAATCAGCACCCAGTCGCCGACGGTGAGGGGGTCTCCCTGCGCCGATAGTGGTAAGGTCAGCTCACCCTGCTCTCCCAGTGCCGTAACCTGGCTGCGGTGGTGGCTGCTGATGCGCACCGGTGTCAGCCATTCCAGCTCTTCGAGAGTCAGTTGTTGTTGGAAATAGGGTCGCCATCCCAGTTGGGACAAAGACAGTGTTTGGTTCATGATAATGGTACCCCTGACGCCATGGCGTCATGATTTTAGAGAAATCGGGGGCGTGTGCCCCGGAACGTGTCCGGGCAAGGGAGTCTGTGGTTAGGAAACCGCTGCCCGGTTGGGGGTGATTACAATCATTAAAAGTTCCTCCGTTATGGGGTCGACCGTGACCCTGTGCGGCCCAGAATAGCAGAGGTGCCTGAACCTGGGCAAAACCCCGATGCACAATTGCGACGTTCAGCCACAAAAAAACCGGCCACATGGGCCGGTTTGTTAGGGGGTGACCGCTTACTTAGCCAGAGAGATGCCGCGGCGCTGCAGCAGAGCTTCTGTGCTGGGTTTCTCACCCTTAAAGCCGACGTAGGTTTTCATCAGGTCCTGGCTGTTGCCTTTGGACAGGATGGTGTCGCGGAAGTGCTGACCCTGCTCACGGGTCAGGCCACCGTGGTCGCGGATGTAGGCAAAGGCATCCGCTGCCAGGATTTCACTCCACATGTAGGCGTAGTAGCCTGCGGAATAGCCACCGGCAAAGATGTGGGCGAAATAGGTGGATTTGTAACGAGGTGGAATGGCCGCCACATCGACGCCGTGTTTTTTCAGCGCGGCGGCTTCAAACGCTTCCACATCGGCCACTTCGGCGTGCTCCACATCCAGCGCATGCCACTCCATGTCGACCAGGGCGGCAGACAAGTACTCCAGGGTGTCGTACCCCTGGTTGAACTTACCGGCGGCCAGCACTTTTTTCAGCAGCGGTGCAGGAATGGCTTCACCGGTCTGGTAGTGCTTGGCGTAGTTGGCAATCACTTCCGGATTGGCGGCCCAGTCTTCCTGGAAGGTGGACGGGAATTCAACGAAGTCGCGGGAGACGTTGGTGCCTGCCAGGCTCGGGTAGTAGACGTCGGAGAACAGGCCGTGAACGCCATGACCGAACTCATGGAACATGGTGGTGACTTCGTCCCAGTTCACCAGTTGTGGCTGACCTTCCGGTGCCTTGTTGATGTTCATGACGTTGATGATGGTGGGCTTGGTGCCGTTCATGTGCGACTGGCCGGTGAACACATTCATCCAGGCGCCACCACGCTTGCCTTCGCGTGCGAAGTAATCCGCATAGAACAGGCCGATACTGCTGCCGTCCTTATCGAAGATCTCGTACACCTTAACGTCCGGGTGATAAACCGGCAGATCCGGGCGCGGCTTCAGGCTGATGCCGAACAGGCGATCCATGGTGAAGAACACGCCGTCTTCCAGTACCCGGTTGAACTCGAAGTACTGAGACACTTCGGCCGGATCCAGGTTGAATTTTTGCTGGCGAACTTTCTCGGCGTAGTAGAGCCAGTCCCAGGGCTTCACTTCAAAGCCCGGGTGATCTTTACTGGCCATGGCTTGAATGTCGGCGGCTTCCTTGCTGGCGTTGGCTACCACTTTCGGTGCCATGGAGCCCAGCAGGTCCATCACTTCGGTGGGGGATTTGGCCATGTTGGTTTGCAACTGGTACTCGGCCCAGTTGTCGTAGCCAAACAGTTTGGCTTTCTCGGCCCGCAGTTTCACCATCTCCAGCAGCACTGGGCGGTTGTCGGTCTTGCCGCTGGTGGCACGGTACGCAGACGCACGCCACAACTGTTCACGCAGGTCGCGGTCGTTCAGTGTTGCCAACGCACTCTGACGGGTGGTGTTGGTCAGGGTCAACAGGTAACCGGATTTGCCGGCTTTGTCGGCGGCCAGCTTGGCGGCTTGAATGTCAGACTGAGCCATGCCGTCGAGACGGTTAACATCATCAACCAGAATGGCGGCGTCCTGGCTGGCGTTCAGCAGGTTCTGGCCGAAGGTGTTGGTCAGTTCCGACAGGCGTTTGTTGAGTGCTCGAACCTGAGTCTTCTGCTCATCGCTGAGCTTGGCGCCGGCCAGCACAAAGCCGTCGTAGCTGATCTCAACCAGGCGCATCTGCTCTGGGTTCAGATTCAGTTCATTTCGCTGGTTATAGACCGCTTCCACTCGCTTAAACAGCTTGCTGTTGAGGTAGACGTTGTCCTGGTGCTCGGACAGCTTGGGGCTCATTTCGGTCTGCAGTGCCTGGCGGGCATCGTTACCGGTGGAGCCGACCAGGTTGTAAAATACACTGGCGGTGCGATTCAGCAGATCGCCGCTGCGCTCCATGGCAACAATGGTGTTGTCGAACGTTGGCGCTTCCGGGTTATTGGCGATGGCATTAATTTCGGCCATGTGGCTGGCCATGCCGGCTTCAAAGGCGGGTTTGAAGTGGCTGTCGTCGATAACACTGAAATCCGGAGCCTGGTATTGCAGGGTGCTTTTGTGCTTCAGTGGGTTACTGTCGGCCAACTGGGCCACTGCCTGAGTCTGGGAAGTCACGTCTTGGTTGGTTTCCATGGAGGAGCAGGCGGCTAAAGAAAACAGGATCGCCGAAGCCACCAGAGTTTGTCGAAGCATGATTTCGTCCTTTTGAAATTTGCTGGTTGCAGCACCCGCCGGAAGAACCGCGGAGGCGGGTGGTTGATTCGTTATTATTGTGTTGGTTTTCTGTGTTACCCACAGAGGGTCAGCGGATACCATACCGGAAAGGGTTGCGAAACGGAAAGGCCATTGTTAGCGGATCTGTAATCAAGTGTAACTGGACGGGGCCGCGGTGTGGGTGATACCGCAACACTTACAGTCGCTGTCGATGTGGTAGGCTGACTTCAATCAGGAACTGCAGCGGAGGCTGGGAAGGATGAGGTGGTTATGGGTAAAGCTGCTTGCAACGGCATTGCTGTTTGCGGCGTTGTTTGCATGGGTTTACCTCAAGGTGGCCAGTGGCACTCAGTAGCACCGGGTGTCGAACAAAAAAAACCAGCCAATCGGCTGGTTTTTTCATCTTTGGCCGCGTGGCAACTTAGAAGTTGGCACTGCGAGGGGCGCGAGGGAAAGGAATCACGTCGCGAATGTTGGCCACGCCGGAGACGTAGCTCACCAGTCGTTCGAAGCCCAGGCCAAAGCCGGCGTGAGGCACGGTGCCGTAACGACGCAGGTCGCGGTACCAGTACATCTCGTCTTTAGGCAGGCCCATCTCTTCCATACGCTTGTCCAGAACGTCCAGGCGCTCTTCACGCTGAGAGCCACCGATGATCTCGCCAATTCCCGGAGCCAGAACGTCCATGGCGGCCACGGTTTTGCCGTCGTCGTTCATGCGCATGTAGAAGGCTTTGATGTCTTTCGGGTAGTTCTTCACAACCACTGGGGCCTTGAAGTGCTCTTCCGCCAGGTAGCGTTCGTGTTCGGAGGACATGTCGATGCCCCACTCCACGTCGAACTCGAACTTCTTACCACAGTCCTTGAGGATCTGAATGGCGTCGGTGTAATCCACCTGGGCGAAATCGGCCTTGACGAAGTCCTGCAGGCGGGTGATCACCTCTTTGTTTACCCGTTGCTCAAAGAACTTCAGATCGTCCATACGCTCTTCCAGTACCGCATTGAAGCAGTACTTCAGCATATCTTCGGCCAGCTTGGCGGCGTCTTCCAGGTCGGCGAAAGCCACTTCAGGCTCCACCATCCAGAACTCGGCCAGGTGACGACTGGTGTTGGAGTTTTCGGCACGGAAAGTCGGTCCGAAGGTGTACACCTTTGACAGGGCGCAGGCGTAGGTTTCGGCATTCAACTGGCCAGATACGGTCAGGAAGGTCTCTTTGCCGAAGAAATCCTTGTCGTAGTCCACGTCACCCTTGTCGGTGCGAGGCAGGTTGTTCATGTCCAGCGTCGACACCCGGAACATCTCACCGGCACCTTCACAGTCGGAGGCGGTCAGAATCGGGGTCGAGGCCCACAGGAATCCCTGCTCGTGGTAGAAGCGGTGAATGGCCTGAGACAGGCAGTTACGCACTCGCATTACCGCGCCAATCAGGTTGGTACGGGGGCGCAGGTGAGCCACTTCACGCAGGTACTCGATGGAGTGGCGTTTGGCCGCCATTGGGTAGGTGTCTGGATCTTCCACCAGGCCGATGACTTCAACGCCGGTAACCGCAATCTCAAACTGCTGGCCTTTTCCTGGGGACTCAACCACTTCACCGGTCATTTTTACGGAACAACCCGCAGTCAGGCGCAGCACATCTTCCTGGTAATTATTCAGGGTATTGGGCACCACGCCCTGAATGGGATCAAAACAGGAACCGTCGTAAACGGCCAGGAAGGAAATACCGGCTTTGGAATCACGGCGGGTGCGGATCCACCCCTGTACCGTGACTTCGCTACCGACGGCGTGAACGCCCTTTAAGACGTCAGCGATAGTTGCCACACTCATTCTCGGTTGTCTCTCCAGCGAGATAAAAAACTAGTCTAGGGTCGGCGCTCTGGCCGACGGACTTCGAACCGTTAATCTTACCTTGCTGACTTCGATTCTCAAGGGCTTAAGGGAGAATTCCCACTGCGGTTGCAAGAAAAGTGGTGCATTGGCCTCAGTTTGGCGCCCTGGGGTAGCCGAGGTGGCGGATAAGCTGCTCGATCACCGCGGCGGTGGCGCCCCAGATTCGATGATGCTGGTAGAACATAAAGTACACAGGATGGCTGCCATTATGGCGCTCAATGGTGACGGTGCGGCGGTTGTCCGGTTCAATCAGGTGGGCCAGGGGCACAAAGAAGCACTCACTGACTTCGTCCTGGCTCAGGCGGGGAATGAAATCCTGCTCGATAAAGGCGATCTGGGGCTGCATTCGAAACCGGGAGATGGTGTGAAACTCTGGCAGGGCGCCGACCTGGGTCAGGGCGTTGGGGCTCAGGCCGACCTCTTCCCAGGCTTCCCGAGTGGCGGTATGCCAGGGCGATCGATCCTCGGCGTCCATTTTGCCACCGGGAAAGCTGATTTGATTGGCGTGGTGACGCAGGTGGCTGGCGCGTTTGGTCAGCAGCAGTTGCAGGCCATCGTCGCTGTCGCACAGGGCCAGCAGAACCGAGGCGTCTTTGAAGCTGGGTGCCAGCGGATGACGGCGAAGCGGGTTCTCGCCTGCGACCATGGGCTGCAGGGCAAATTGGGACAGAAACTGCTGACGGTTCACGGGCAGGCTGCTCCTTGTGGCTGCTCAGTCTTCAACATAACAAAGGCGGACCCGCTTGGGAATCCGCCTTTGGTCGGTGGCCGCCGCTGGCATCAGTCCCCTTCGGGCTCAAGCACGGGCAGGATGCGGGCCAGTTTGTCGAAGCACTCCTGGTACTCGGCGTCGGCGCGGGAGTCGGCAACGATGCCGCCCCCGGCCCAGCAATACAGGCGTTGACCGGTGGCCACCAACGAGCGGATGGTGATGCTGGTGTCCATCTTGGCATGACAACTGAGGTAGCCGATGCTGCCGCAGTACAGGCTGCGGCGCCAGGGCTCCAGCTCCTCGATGATCTGCATGGCGCGAATCTTGGGGGCGCCGGTGATGGAGCCGCCGGGGAATGCCCCCCGCAGCAGGTCGCAGTGGCTGATGCCGTCTGCCAGCGTTGAGGTCACCGTACTGACCAGGTGGTGCACCGCCGGAAAACTCTCGATGGCAAACAGAGAGGGCACCTGCACCGACCCCGGTGCGCTGACCCGGCCCAGATCGTTGCGCAGCAGGTCGACAATCATCAGGTTTTCGGCCCGGTCTTTTTCGGAGTGGGCCAACGTCAGGGCGTTGTGATTGTCGATGAGCGGGTCATGGCTTCGAGGCTGAGTGCCTTTAATGGGCTTGGTCTGTACCTGATCCCCCTGAACCTGCAGAAACCGCTCCGGTGATACCGACAGCAGGGTTGCCTCCGGTAGACGGATAAAGGCGGAAAACGGTGCCTGGTTATGTTGTCTCAGGGTCAGATAGGCCTGCCATTCGCTGCCACTGTAGGGCGCCTGAAACCGCTGGGTCAGGTTGATTTGATAGCAGTCGCCACTGCTTAAATACGCTTGAACTCGCTCAAAGGCGGCCAGGTACTGCTGGCGACTGCTGTCATGGTGCCAGCGTTGCTGCAGCCGGAACGGGGCCGAAGGCTGCTGCTGGCACTGTTGCAGCCACAGGTAGCGTCGCTGCCAGTGCAATTCGTCGCCGATGACGATCAGTTCGACTCGCTGCAGCTGCTGATCCAACACCAGGGCCCAGTCGTACAGGCCGACGGCCATCTCCGGCAGGTTGATGTCGTCGTCGGCGGCCACCGGCAGGTGCTCAAACCGGCGGCCGAGGTCGTAACTGAAGTGGCCCAGTGCGCCGCCAATAAAGGGCAGGTCCTGGGCGTCGGTCAGTGAGGGCAGGTGTCGGCTCAGTGCGCGTTGGAGCAGTCGCAGCGGATCGTCATTACTGCGTTGGTGGCCGTCCGGGCTGTCGATGTCGGTGTGGGCGCCACGGGTGACCAGGGTGGCCAGCGGGTCGGCCACCAGAATGTCATAACGGGCATCGGGGTGGTGGCCCTCGCCATCGGAGCAGCAGGAGTCCAGTAACATAGCCCAGGGGCGATGTTGCAGGGGGGCGAACAGGGTCGGGGCGTCGCAGGCCCAATCCAGGGTGCGGCGGACAAACTGAGGCATGGTTATCGGCGGTGCAGGGTTAGTGTTTGACCGATGATACCAGTTCAGCCAGCGGGAGGCGACGATCGCGGGCGCCGAGGCTCAGCGTCGTTGCACCCAGTGGCGGACTTGCTGGGCGTCGAGAAAGGCTTCTGCATGCTCGCCCTGCAGCATTGCCAGGGTGGCCAACAAGCCGGCGTCGATGCAGCGTTCGGCCTGTACCGTCACGCTGGCCGCCGCGTCGCTGATTGGCCAGCCGGTGTTGGGATCGAGGATGTGGCTCAAGCGCTGGCCCTTATGGATCAGGAAGCGTTCGCTGTCGCCACTGGTGGCGATCGCACCCTGACTCAGGGACAGGCGGGTAAACGGCGCGCCAGCATGGGCCTGATGGCTGACCCCCACCTCCCAGGGCATGGCCGGATTGACGGTCGTGGCGAGATCGCCACCGAAATTGACCAGCACCTCAATGCCAGCGTAGGCCTGTTGAATAAGGGCAACGCAGCGATCGACGGCATACTCTTTGCCCAGGCCGCCAAAATCCAGTTGCATGCCAGAAGGCAGGGTAATGGAGTCGGTGTCAAACTGAACCTGGTGCCAGCCAATCAAAGGCAGCAGGCGGGCAATCTGCTGCGGCGAGGGGATGGTCTGGTCAGGGTTAAATCGCCACAGGCGTCCGAGGATACCGCTGCTAATATCAAACCGCCCCTGGCTGAGGTGATAGGCGGTGTCGGCCAGCGTCAACAGCGCGTGGGTTTCGGCGTCGATGGCGACGGCCTGGCCTTGACTGTGATTGATGCGGTGACACACGCCTTGTTGATTGTAGCGACTGAATTTGTGCTGTATCCGCAGGGCTTCCGACGCTGCCATTGCCAGCACCGCCCGGGCCCGTGAGGGGGCGGTGGTGCGAATCAGCAGTTCACAGCGACACGCCATGGCTTCGAAATGGCCTCTGAAGTGGCCAGCCTGAGGTTGCCAGTTCAGGCCCAGAGGGATCTTTTCGGCCGCCGACATCAGAAGTGGTAACTCGATTGCAGCATCAAGGTGTCCAGGCTTGGATACAGATCCTGCTGTTGCAGTTGGCCGGGTTTCGAGGTGCCGCCATCCACCGGGGCTTGATGGTACCAGGACAATCGCAGTGCCATTCGGTGGCCGTCGTCCAGCCGGTAGCCGTATTTTATCCCCAGGGTATAGGTATCCAGTTCACCGATGCGGTAGTCCGCACTGGCGTAGTGTGGCAACGCGGTAGCGGTGGTCAGGAACGGTTGGTAGAACTCGGCGGCGGTCTGGGTGTAATAACGCAGGTGGGGCTCCAGGCTGTGGCGGCCAAACTCAAACCGCAGTCGTCCGTCCAGCGTGTGGGAGTCGATGTCCCAGTCGTCGCTCATGTAGCGGTAGCTGATATCGGCAATGGGGCCGAAGTGGTACTTACTTTGCCAGAAAAACGCCACCTTACTGCGGCTGTCCGGGCGCCGTTCATACAGGTAGTGCTGAGCGGTGCCGTTGGCATCCACCACGCTCAGCAGTTTTAAGAAGTCATTCTGATAACCGTGGACCTCGGCGTAGCTGACGTTGGCCTGCATGACCCATCGCCGGCTGATCACCTGGGTGACGCCCACACGCAGATCCCAGGTGGTTTTGCGGTCGTCGCTGCCACTGCGGGTGGCATTGAAGGCGGCCTGGAACGCCTCTTCACTGGGGAAGTCTTTGCGAATCGCCATGGTCGATAAGCCGATTGGGGTCCCCCCCTCGGGCTCAATGGTGTCGAAAAAGGCGGATCCGGACAGGGATAGGGTGGTGTTTTTCTGATTGAAGTCGCGGCTAAGACCGCCGTTGAGGCCCAGCGACAGGTAGTCATACTCCTTGGAGATGTGCAGGCCACTGGTGTAGCCCATGGCCCGGTTCAGCGGGCTGGTCCATTGCAGGTTCAGTTGGGCCCGAGTGTCTTTGAAGCTGTCATCCAGCGGCAGTATGCCGGGCTGAATCTGATACTCTCCTTTGCCCGACGGCCGGGTGAAGGTCTGCAGCTGATTTTGCGGAACCGCGCCATTGGGGGAGGCGCCGGTCAGCACGTCCAGGGTGCCGGTGAGCCCCAGTACCTGATCCTCGGCATTGGTACGGGTGGCTTGCAATACCCCTTCGTAGGCATCGACCCGGTTGGCGCCTTCACTGTAGTAGAGGAAGGCGGCATCAAAGTTCCACTCCGGTTCCAGTCCGGCAACGCGGCCGTCGGCCTGCACCAGCGGCACGGTGGCGACGGCCAGGGCGGCGGTGATGTTGCTGAACGGCGTCAATTGCATCCGCAGCCCCCTCCGGCGCTGCTGCGACCCCCGCTGCTGGCTTCTTTGCTGAAATAGACGTGATCGTCAAAGGCCTTGTCCATGGCATCGGCCTCCAGCGCCATGGCTGGGTGAGCCAGCAGATCCCGCTCGTAGGGCTTCACCCCCAGGTTGGTGCATCCGCCCAGTAGCACTGGCAGCAGTAACATGAACAGGGTTGTGGTGGTCTTCATGACGGCCCCTTTTCCCGGTGTCTATGGCAGCAATCGCGTCAGCGTCTTGCGGGTCTGTTCGGCATCCTTGGGTCTGAACCCCACATGAGTCTCAATGATCTCACCCCGGTGGATCAGGTAACTGCTGGGCATGCCCCCCACCTGATAGGCTTCGGCCAGGGCGAAGTCCGGATCGTAGACGATGGCAAAATTGGCGGGAAACTCGGTCAGGAATCGATTGGCATCCTGTTTGTCGACATCCAGGTTGATGGCAACCACGGTCAGCCCTTTGTCGCCAAAATCCTGTACCAGTTGATTCATAAAGGGAAACGACCGTCGGCATGGGCCACACCAGCTGGCCCAGAAGTCCACATACACCGGGCCGCTTTGGCTCAGTGCCAGCATCGATCGAGTCTGGTCTCCGACCGGAATGTCAAAATCCTGTGCCGGTGCCGCCCAGGCTCCGACGCTGAACAGGCAGACACACACAAACAGCAACAAACTGCGCATACTCTTTCCTTGAAGGCAGATGAGTTCTTATTGATAGAGTCACACAGAAGGCCACCACGTGAAAGCAAAAGGTGAACAAACTGTGTGGCGCCGGCGGGCATGATTGTGGCGTGACACCCTGGCGAACTTTTGGCTACTATACTCAAGATTCAGGATGAAATCTGTTGAAGATCAGCCACAAGGAGATTGGCATGGGGAGAGTGCTGACGGTCGCATTGCTGCTGTTGCTGGCGGGGCCTGTGCGGGCCGCCGAATCCCTGTCTCTGGCCGAGTGGCAGCGTTGGCAGCAACAGCGACTGCCGGTGTTGCTGTATGACGCCCGCGAACCTCAGGCCTATGGTTCGGGACATCGACCGGGTGCCATCAGCTTTCCGGTCAGCAGCACCTATCGTGAGGTCGACGGGGTGTTGTTGGCGCAAACCATTTCGGTCATGACCGAACGGCTGCGCCAGGCCGGAGCGCGGGCGGATGTGGCCATCGTGGTTTATGATGACGGTCAACTGCTGGATGCGGCGCGTCTGGCCTGGGTACTGGAGCTCTATGGCCTGCCGCAGCTTTACCTACTGAATGCGCCGCTGCCCAAGACGGCGTTGTCCACCGAGGCGACTCAAGTGTCGCCGTCTCGCTATCTGCCCTCATTGAATCCCGACGTGCTGGCCAACGCCAGGATGACGCAACTGGCTGGCTTCAACCCGGACTTTACCGTCATCGACAACCGGCCGGAGCCAGACTATCTGGGACAACGCTCCGAAACCGACAAATTTGGTCACATTCCGGGGGCGGTGAACATCCCCATGACCGCCTTCTATGAGCCGGGCGATGACGGTCAGCCGAGGATAAAAAGTGCCGAGCAGTTGGCGCTGCTGTTTTCAAAGCTGAATAAAAACCAACGTTACATTACCTATTGCTACTCCGGCAAAGCCTCAACACTGGGGTATTTCCTGATGCGCCAGGCCGGGTTGGATGTGATGCACTATGATGGCTCCTGGCTGGACTGGTCGGCGCGCGACCTGCCGGTAGAGCGATGAGGCCTTATGTTTAACTCTCTGACGGTCAGGCTCAACGCGGCGATCTTCCTGAGTTTCGTGCTGCTGGCGCTGGCCAGCAGTGCCTGGACCTACCGGGTGGATCGGCAGACATTGGAAACTCAGTTTGTCGGCGTGGCCAGCAGTGTGGCGCCGACCATGATCGAAGTGGTCATGCTGGATCAGGCCGAGGCTGGCATTGAGTTTAATCGACGCTTGCGAAATTTCCCGCACCTGAACGGGGTGACCCTGTTCAGCCTGGATGGCGAGCGTCGCTACGAATACCGCCGTCAGCCGATGGCGGTGGCCTGTCCGCAGCAGCAGAATTGGTTGTCACCCTTGCTCAACGGGTGCATGTACATCAGTCAGCAACTGGAGTACGAGTCCTCGCCCTGGCTGAGTTACACCATGGAGGTGGATACCGAGGATCTGCAATGGCAGGTTGCCCGCCAGGTATCGATGACCTTGCTGTTCTCCTTGCTGGCGTTCGCGGCCATCTACCGAATTCTTAACCGCTGGCTCAGTCGGCCCATGGCGGAGCTGGTGAGTCAGTTGCCGGCCATGGGCAGTGGTGCGGTGCGTTTTCCTCGCACAGGCATGCAGAAAAGTGAACTGGCGGAGTTGGCTCGAGTGCTGGAACGGTCGGATCAGGCCCTGCACGACAAGCAGATTCAGGCGGAAGATCTGAATACCCGCCTCAGCCATTCACTGCAGGCGAAGAGTGACTTTCTGGCCAATGCCAGCCATGAGATTCGGACCCCGCTCAATGCGGTTATCGGTTTTGTCGAGTGTCTGGGGGCTCAGCGCAGTCGCTTAAATACTGAGGGGCAACAGCAACTGTTGCTGTTGCAGGGCGCGTCACAGAGCCTGTTGCACATCGTCAATGATGTGCTGGATTTCTCCCGCCTGGAGTCGGGAAAGTTGAGTCTGGACCCTCAGCCAACGGCGTTGGTGGATTTTCTGCAGCGGGTACATGCGCATTGCCAGGGTACGGCGCGATTGCACAAGGTGTTGCTGGGGCTGGATCTGGCCGACGACCTGCCGCCGTGCGTGGCTCTGGATGAAGGCCGAATGGAACAGATTCTTGGCAACTTGCTCAGTAATGCCATCAAGTTTTCCCCCTCTGGCCAGGTGCAGTTGTCGGCCGAGGTTATCAGCCAAAAGGATGCTTTGTGCACCCTGGCACTGGCGGTGACCGACACCGGCATCGGCATAGACAGTGATAAACTGCCGTACATCTTCGATGCCTATACCCAGGCGGACGGTTCGGTAACCCGGCGTTTCGGAGGCACCGGGCTGGGACTGGCCATCTGTAAGCGGCTTAGCCTGCTGATGGACGGCGAGTTGCAGGTGCAGTCTGAGGTGGGTAAAGGCAGCCGCTTTACCCTGACCCTGACGCTACCTCTGGTGCAGTCGGTACCTGGTGGTGGTGTTGAAACCGAAGATGCCGCCAACCCCCAGCCATTGAAGGGGCTGTCGATTTTGCTGGCGGAAGACAACCTGAGTAATCAGAAGCTGATGCAGATTATGTTGAAAAAACTGGGCTGTGAGCAGTTGCAGATTGCGGCTAATGGTCAACAGGCGGTGGATGCCAGCCAGCAGCACTCGTTCGACCTGATTCTGATGGACTGTCAGATGCCGGTGATGGACGGCTATCGCGCCACCCGACAGATTCGTCTGGGCCGGGGAGGCGACACCCTGATAGTGGCGCTGACGGCCAACGCCACCACCGAGGACAAGCAGCGCTGTCTGGACTGCGGCATGGATGGGTTTCTCACCAAGCCGGTCACTCTGGCGACACTGGCCAGCGGCATCGCCGAGGCACGGGCGGCCGCGGTATAACGGCAAGCCATCAGGTCATTGCCGTTGTCGGATGGCTTTTTGCCGTTTTGCTGTCGGACTGAGCACAGCACTGGCGCGTTACCGCTGCCTCGGGGTATGATTAATCGGATTTGATAACCACAATAAAAACACAGGCATAGTGAAATGGGGCTGGATGCCTCAGTGGAGTAGATTAATGGCCGTGATCAGCAAGCAGGATTTCATCAGCTCCGTGGCTGATGCTCTTCAGTACATCTCATACTACCATCCGAAAGATTTCGTCGACGCAATGAACGCTGCCTACGAGCGGGAAGCCAACCCGGCAGCCAAGGACGCCATTGCCCAGATTCTGATTAACTCCCGCATGTCCGCCCAGGGCCATCGGCCACTGTGTCAGGACACCGGCATCGTCACCTGCTTTGTCAAAATTGGCATGCAGGTGCAGTGGGACAGCGACCTGACCGTTCAACAAATGGTGGACCAAGGCGTGCGTCAGGCCTATACCAATGCCGACAACCCTCTGCGGGCCTCCATCGTCGCCGATCCGGCAGGCGCGCGCAAAAACACCCGCGATAACACCCCCTCTGTGGTGCACGTAGAGATGGTCGCCGGTGACACCGTCGAGGTGTTTGTGGCTGCCAAAGGCGGTGGCTCTGAGAACAAATCCAAGATGGTGATGTTGAATCCTTCCGATGACATTGCCGCCTGGGTCGAGAAGACTCTGCCCACCATGGGCGCGGGCTGGTGCCCTCCCGGGGTTCTGGGCATCGGCATCGGTGGTACCGCCGAGAAAGCCGGAGTGATGGCCAAAGAGTCGTTGATGGAGCACATCGACATTCACGAGCTGAAAGCTCGCGGTGCCGAGACCACCGAAGAGAAGTTGCGCCTGGAGATCTTCGAGCGAGCCAACAAGCTGGGTATTGGTGCCCAGGGGCTTGGGGGGCTGACCACGGTGTTGGATGTGAAGATCATGTCGGCACCGACCCATGCCGCCTCAAAACCTGTGGTGATGATTCCCAACTGCGCCGCCACCCGCCATGTCCACTTTACTCTGGATGGCAGCGGCCCGGCGGAATTGCCGGTACCGGATCTGGCCGACTGGCCGGAAGTGACCTGGGAGGTGGGTGAGAGTGTTAAACGGGTGAACCTGGACAGCATTACCCAGGAGGAGATGCTGCAATGGAAAGCGGGTGACACCCTGTTGCTGAATGGCAAAATCCTCACCGGCCGGGACGCGGCCCACAAACGGATCAAGGATCTGCTGGATTCCGGCCAGGGGCTGCCGGACGGGGTCGACTTCAAAGGCCGCTTTATCTACTACGTAGGCCCGGTGGATGCCGTGGGCGACGAAGTGGTGGGCCCGGCGGGTCCGACCACGGCCACCAGAATGGACAAGTTCACCGATCTGATGCTGGAACAGACCGGCCTGATGGGCATGATCGGCAAAGCCGAGCGTGGACCGGCCACCGTCGACAGCATCGCCAAGCACAAGGCAACTTACCTGATGGCCGTTGGCGGTGCCGCGTACCTGGTGGCGAAGGCCATTAAACAGTCGCGGGTAGTCGCCTTTGAAGAGCTGGGTATGGAGGCGATCTACGAGTTTGACGTGAAAGACATGCCGGTCACCGTCGCCGTGGATTCCAGTGGCAATAACGTCCATCAGACCGGGCCGGCCATCTGGCATGCCAAGATTGAAGAGATGGACACCAAATTGAGTCAATAATCCTGCCAGGCAGGGATAACAACAATGACGCCCACCCCAGTGGGCGTCTTTTTAGTCCGGCAATAGACCGGACTTCGCATCGAAGGGAAAAGCAAAAATGAAACACGGTATTGTGCTGAGCAGCGCGCTGGCGCTGTCGGCCTCTGTGGTGGCGGCGCCGACAACGGCCCCATTTGATATCCACCAACTCAACGGGCTGAGTAAGTTGCACTCCACCGTGGTGCTGCCGGATGGCAACACCGTGGTGTATGGCGTCAAGAAGAAGACCGCCGAGGGTGCCCGTTCCGATCTGTATTTGCAGACTCTGGATGGCGAACCGCGTCGCCTGACCAACAACAAATCCACCGAACACAACCTGGTGGTGTCCAAAGATGGAAAACGGCTGTTTTTCCTCAGTGGTCGCAGCGGCAGCAGCCAAATCTGGTCCATCGCTCTGGACGGCGGTGAAGCGGTGCAGCTGTCCAACCTGCCTCTGGACGTGGACGGCTTTAAGCTGTCTAACGACAACAGCCAGGTGGTGATGCAGATTCGGGTCAATGTGGAGTGCGACACCCTGGCCTGCAGTAAGGACAAACAGGATGCCCAAAAGAAGAACAAACAGAAGGGCCGCCACTACGATCAGCTGATGGTACGCCACTGGGATACCTGGGGCGACGGACTGCGCAATCATCTGTTTGTGGCCAAGATCGAGGGCGAGAGCCTGTCTACCCCGGTGGACGTGACCTCGGGCCTGGATACCGAAATGCCGCCTAAGCCTTTCTCCGGTATGGAGGAGGTCAGCTTTACTCCGGACGGGAAGCATGTGGTGTTCAGTGCCAAGGCCCCCAGCCGCGATCAGGCCTGGCAGACCAACTATGACCTGTGGCAGGTGCCGGTCACCGGCGGCGAGCCCGTCAATCTGACCGAGTCTAACCTGGCCTGGGACGCCAACCCGGTGTTTTCCGATGATGGCCGTTATCTGGCCTACCTGGCCATGAGCAAACCGGGCTTTGAAGCCGATCGATTCCGGGTGATGCTGAAAGATCTGCGCAGTGGCGAAACTCGAGAGGTGTCGCCGCTGTGGGATCGCAGCGCCTCCGGTATCGCGTTTGCCGAGGAGAGCCACACCCTGTACGTGACCGCCCAGAACCTGGGCCAGGTGGCCATCTATGCCATGGACGTGCGCTTTGGCGATAAGCGGCCACTGGTGGAGGAGGGCAGCAACGCCCTGGTGAAAGTGGTGGGGGGCAAACTGTTCTATACCCACAACAGCCTCAAGTCACCTAACGATCTGTATGTGGTGGGTCTCAATGGCAGTGAGCCGACGCGACTGACTCACTTGAATCAGGACCTGTTGAACCAGCAGGGACTGGGTGAATTCCAACAGTTTAACTTCAAAGGCTGGAACAACGAGACCGTCTACGGTTACTGGATCAAACCGGCGAACTTCGAAAAGGGTGGCAAATACCCGGTGGCCTTCCTGGTTCATGGCGGCCCCCAGGGTTCGTTTGGTAACCGCTGGCACAGCCGCTGGAATGCGCAGCTGTGGGCTGCCGCCGGTTTTGGTGTGGTGATGGTGGATTTCCACGGGTCGACCGGTTACGGCCAGGCGTTCACCGACTCCATCTCTCTGGATTGGGGCGGTAAGCCACTGGAAGATCTTCAGAAAGGCCTGGCTGCCGTAGGGCAGCAGCAACCCTGGCTGGACACCCAGAACGCCTGCGCCGCCGGCGGCTCTTACGGCGGTTACATGATGAACTGGATTGCCGGAAACTGGCCCGATGGCTTCAAATGCCTGGTGAACCATGCCGGCCTGTTCGACATGCGCAGCTTCTCGATGGTGACCGAAGAACTGTGGTTCCCCGAGCATGAGTTTGGCGGTAGCTATTGGGACGCCACCGACAACTACGAAAAGTTCAATCCGGTCAACCACATCAACAACTGGCGTACGCCGATGTTGGTGGTCCATGGTGCCAAAGACTACCGCGTACCCCTGGAGCAGGGACTGGCGGCCTTTACCGTATTGCAGCGTAAGAATATTCCGTCGGAGCTGCTGGTGTTTGAAAAGGAAAACCACTGGATTCTGAATCAGGACAACCTGGTGCAGTGGTACGACAATGTCCTCGGCTGGATGAAGCGCTTTACCATGGCGCCTCAGGACGGCAGCGCCAACTAGGCTCTGAAACCAAAGACTGTAAACAGCCCCTGCTCGTCAGGGGCTTTTTTGTGCCTGAAAGGCGGACGACGGTGGCTGAGTTGCGGCCTGAGGTTGGGGTTGAAACGGCAATTGTCATCAGGGCGTAGTTTAACTTTCAGGAAAATGTTGTCGAATCATCTTCGACCTTTGGCTAATTTTCAACCGTTTATCTATGGATGATAGTGGGTTGGACTACAAAAAAATCATGGAGATGATGATGAAACTGCTTAATCGCACGGCCCTGGCGGTCGCGGCATTGCTGACCCCCGTTGCGGCCACTCAGGCGGCCATATCCCTGCAATCCCTCAGTGACACCGAGTTTGCTTTTGGTGGCTATGTTAAGGCGGATCTGATGGTGAGCAACTACAGCGAGGGGGCGCCGGATGACAACAACATTTCGCGCCAGTTCTATGTACCCGGTGCCATTTATGGTGACAGTGCTCGGGGCACCAGTGTCACCGACTTCCATGCCAGGGAGACCCGTTTTAACTTTGCCGCCACTAACGACCTCGATGGTCATAAGCTGAAATTCTTCGTAGAGATGGACTTTCTGACCCATGCGGATGGCAATGAGCGGGTGTCCAATAGTTACTCACCCCGGCTCAGGCACGCGTTTGTCAGTGTCGACAACTGGTTAGTGGGACAGACCTGGACCACGTTCCAAGATGTGGGGGCTTTGCCCGAGGCGCTGGATTTTGTTGGGGCCGCTGAAGGCACCACCTTCGCCCGCCAGGGGCAGATTCGTTACACCAACGGCGGTTGGCAGTTTGCTCTGGAAAACCCCAGTAGCACCTTTAGCGATTACACCACCGGCGTTCGAAAGACCAGCAGCTCGGATCTGATCCCGGACCTGATTGCCCGCTACAACTTCAAAACCGGAAACAGCAAGTTCATGCTGGCGGCGCTGCTGAGGGAGTTGGAGTACGAAGAGGACAACATGGATGAAAGCACCTTTGGTTGGGCGCTGAGCGGCTCCGGGGTGATTCCGGTGGGTTCCGGCAAGGATACCATTAAATTCATGGCTAACTACGGCGAAGGGGCGGGCCGATACATGGCACTGAACTTCGTCAATGGCGCGGTACTGGGAAATGGCGAAGTAGAAGCGATCACCACCTATTCCGGTTTTGCCTCCTACCAGCATTGGTGGGATGAGAAGTGGCGTTCCAACATTACCGCCTCGGCATTGGAAGCGGATTACGATACCTCGCCCATGGTGGCGGTCAATGAAACCTCCTACAGCGGCAACATCAACCTGCTGTATTCGCCGGTGAAGCCGATCACGGTCGGCGTAGAGTACCTGTACGCGCTGAACGAACGCACCGACGGCAGCGACGCCGATCTGAGTCGGTTTATGTTCTCCCTGAAGTACGTGTTGTAACCCTTAGCGGTTCGGGTTTGGCCCTGCCATTGGCGGGGCTTTTTTTAGGTTCATCGCGCATTACCGGGAAAAGCGGCTCGTATCTTCAAGAAGAAGTAGTCGCTGTCCCGGTATCCGTAGGCCATGCGTTTGATGACCTTTATCTTGTTGTTCATCCCCTCCAGCTTGCAGGTATGCAGACGATAAGTGGCTGAGGCGACGATGCCCTTGAGGTAAGGTTTGAGCTTCCTGGCGAAGCGGATTAGCGGCTCTATACCGCTCTCGGTGACCTGCTGCCACCACAACTGCCACTGGTTCAGAGCAACATCGGGACTGTCGGCATACCACAACTCCTTCAGTTGCTCTCGCATCAGGTACACCACCATCAGCGACCGGTTCTCGGCTAGCAACTCCTCCAGATAGGCATGTTGCTTGCCGGTCATGTTCTCCCGATTCTTCAGCAACACCCAACGACCTCGCTTCACCCTTCTTCTGGCCGGTTTGTCCTGCTTCAGCTCGTTGGCTCGGTCTACCCGAACCCGGTCCACCACTTCCCGGCCATACTTGGCCACCACATGGAACAGGTCATAGACCACTTCGGCGTTTGGGCAGTGCATCGCTACCTCCAGGTCGAAGGCGGTATTCATATCCATGGCCACCGCCTCGATGTACTGGCAGTGCTCCCCCAACTGTAGGAAGAACGGCCGTATCGCTTCTCGACTACGGCCCTCGCCGACCCACAGCACCTGATGGGTATCGGCATCAGCGATGACCGTGGCGTAGCGGTGGCCCTTGAACAGGGCAAACTCGTCCATGACCAACCGCCGCACCTGGCTCCAGTCAGGCTCTATCACCTCTCGGGTCAGGCGACGCATATCCAGGCGCTTGAGGGTGTGCCAGTGCAAACCAGTCAGCTCGTTAACGTGCTTGATGGGCATCAGCTTAAGCAAGTGCTCGATGTAATGAATCAGCAGATTGGTCTGCCGCGCATGGGGTTCAAGCCAGGAGAGGCTCTCGGTAGTTACTCCACAACCAGAGCAGCGAAGTCGGCGTAGCGGCAGCGATAGCAGGGTGCGGTAGCCAAGAATGTCTCGCTCCTGGACAGTGCGCGAGGAAACATCATGGACCTGAGTGACTGTCTGGCCACAGTGACATCGACCGGGGTTCGTAGGGGTCAAATGGATGGTAAGAGTGTCGTGGTGGAGCTCAGTATGAGTGGGGGAAAACCCTTCCCACAATGAGACAGGCAAGGTAAGCTTCGGCATCGAGAACGGCTGGTTGGTTATTGGGTTTGTTTGGCGACTACACAATAACCTTTCCAGCCGTTCTCGTATCTAGTTCCCGCTAATCTGCGAAGAACCTTTTTTTATTCTCTGGCCATGGCAGTGAGTTTTTTTATCAGGAAGCGGAAAAAAATTTTAAAGATCCCTGAAATACAGGCGCTTTTGATTATTGAACTTAGAAAACACATCTCACGGAGATAACCCAATGCTTTCAGTACAAACTAACTTCCCATCCCTGGTTGCTCAAAACTCTGTGGGTCAGAGCAACAATGGCCTTAACACTGCCATGGAGCGTCTGTCCACCGGTTTCCGCATCAACTCTGCTGCCGACGATGCGGCTGGCCTGCAGATTGCTAACCGTCTGAACGCCAACGTGACCGGCATGAACACTGCCCAGCGTAACATCGGCGATGCCACCTCCATGCTGCAGACTGCCGACGGTGCCCTGGACGAAGTGAACGACATCGCCATGCGTATGAAAGAGCTGGCTACTCAGGCGTCCAACGGCGTGAACTCTGCCGACGACCTGAAAGCTCTGAACGCTGAATTCGGTGAGCTGAAAACTGAAATTGCTCGTATTCAGGATGACACTACTTACGCAGGTAACAAGCTGTTTGACACGCTGAAGACCGGTGTGAAATTCCAGATTGGCGCTGGTGCTGGTGAAGAGCTGGAAACCAAGCTGGACACTGGTACCGTTAAGGTTAAGGATGCAGTGACCAAAGATCTGGATACCCAGGCCAATGCGAAACTGGCAATGGCAGAAATCGATACTCTGATCAAGAACGTGGGTACTCACCGTTCCGACCTGGGTGCCGACATCAACCGTTTGGAGCATACCTCCAACAACCTGGCCAACGTTAGCCAGAACACTACTGCTGCTGCTGGTCGTATCATGGACGCAGACTTCGCTGCGGAAAGTGCGGCAATGACTAAGAACCAGCTGTTGGTTCAGTCTGGTACCAATATCCTGTCCCGCGCTAACCAGAACACTAACCTGGTGATGGGCCTGCTGGGTTAATTACCCTTGCATTAACAATCCCAACCAGAGCCGGGCTTATGCCCGGCTTTTTTGATCTGGAAACTAGGCTGGTGATTGGCAAAGAAATTGCATTCGTTTTGGATATACGTTTTTTTCTAATGAGTCGACGATGTCCACAGAACACGCGCCCCAGATTTTTGAACCCACCTTTGTTCGTAATTTCCGCTGCACCGGCGATCAGTGCCCCTCAAACTGTTGCCACTCCTGGACCATCACTCTGGATAAGAAGACCTTTAAAGGTACCCGAAAAGCCTCTGACAGTGTGATTAAAGTGCTTTCAAAAGAGAACTTTAAGCGTATGCCTTCGGAGAAGAGCAACGACATCAATTACGGCTATATCCAGCTGGATAATCGCGGTCTCTGTCCGATGCTGGATGACCAGGGCTGGTGCGAAGTGCATAAGCGACTGGGTGAGAGGGCTTTGTCGATCACCTGCCAGCAATACCCCCGAATGCCGCAGTATTTCGGCGATCGACTGGAACTGAGTCTGACGCTGTCCTGCCCCGCAGCGGCTGAAGAGATTTTGTTTAACCCCGAGGCCATGGTGCTGAGCCTGGTTGAAGGCAGTGAATCTCTGAAGTCCCATTATAAAAAGGGTGGCACTCCAGCGAGAATATTGCCTCATTGGGCCAATATGTTGAGGGATTTCAGCTTTCAGGTGTTGCTCAATCAACAATTGAGTCTGCCCGAGCGATTGTTTGTTCTGGGGATCACGTATCATCAGATTGATGCTCATCTTGAGAATCCGCTGAAGGTCGAGGCCATCTTACAGAGAAACCTAGGGCTTACGGAGAATGGCTCGATGAGGAAGTCGTTTTCCACACTGCCGGAACTGAAGGGGCATAAATGGAACATCTTTTCCTCTCAAATGATGAATTTCACTTCAGGGATTCGACGAGAGAAAGAGAACCTCAAGGGATTAACACCCTCAGAAAAACGTTTTATGCAGTTTCAGCTGCCGTTGATGCGCCAGATGGAAAAGGCGCTGGAGTTGGAGTCGGGGGCGTTGTTTGATTCCGAGCAGTCCTTGAAAGGGGATTCGGACGCTTTACGGGTTTCCGAAGCGTTCGATAATCTGCTTGAACAATCAAAGTCGGTAGTCGGCCCATTTTTAACCGAGCATCCACAGGTATTGCTCAATTTCCTGCTGTATCAGCTGTACCATTATCAGTTCCTTCTCGGAATTGAACGTTCACCGATTCAGTTCTTCCAGGTGATTATGGTGGACCTGCTGGTGATAGAGGCGTATCTGGCGGGCATCGCCGTTGAGTGTGGTGAGATTGATCAAGAGATCGTGGTGGGCTTGTTTTCCGCCTACGCCAAGAAACGGCAGCATAACGCCTCTTTTGTCGATAATCTGGATCAATGCCTGGAGCAGTCAGCGTCCGATAAACTGGCGGCGGTGTTTGGACTGCTGACTTGAGGCCTTAGGGTGTCCATTGCCCTGGTTGAAGGGGGAGTTGCCTGGGCCCAATTGAGTTGTGATACTCTTAGCGGGTATGGATAACCGGGGCAGGGAGATGACCCAGAGCAGACACGCTGCATACCCCAGGGAGGGGATGATCGACAGCGCCTTTATCATTGGTGCGCTCACCGCCGCCAGGCGCCAAGGCCTGGATGTCGACCGTTTACTTGCGGATTACGCACTGGATTGGCAGGCGCTTCAGCAGGGCCGAGGGTTGAACGCCCGTGACTATGCGGCGCTGCTGAGGCAGTTATGGCAGCGGCTGGATGATGAGTCCTCCGGCTATGCACGTAAGCCGATGCGCCTGGGCAGTTTTCGAATGATGTGTCATGCCAGCATTGGCTGTCGCAACCTGCGCCGGGCGCTGCTGCGGGTGATCGAGTACTTTCGGCTGATGTCCGATGAATACCAGTGGCAGTTACTGGAGCAGGGAGAAGAGGCTCGGTTTCAGTTACGAATGGTCAACGGGCAGGATGACAGTAACATCAGTTTTTTGCTGTTGAGCCTGTGCATTATCCTGCACCGTTGGTCTGCTTGGATGATTGACTCGCCACTGCTGCTCAGCCGGGTTCAGTTCTCTTTTTCCCGCCATAGCTTTGATACCGACTTGTCAGCCCTGTTACAGGCGCCGGTTCGTTTTGATGCACCGGTCACCGAACTGGTGATGCCGGTGCGTTACCTGCAGGCGCCGATTCAGCAAAGCCCAGACACCTTGTCACCGTTTTTGGCCAACAGCCCGGAACAACTGCTGACACATTACCGCAAAGACGACTCGCTCAGTGCCCGGGTACGCGACTTCATTGATGGCCAGCAGGAGTTGGAAGCTCTGAGCCAGGAGATGGTGGCCAGTCACTTTAATATCAGCGTAGCCACCCTTGGCCGGCGACTGAAGCGAGAAGGGCACCAGTTTCTGGAGTTGAAAGATAAGGTACGTCGGGGAAGGGCGGTCAAGTTACTGCTTGGATCCGAATTACCCATCAGCGACATCGCCGAGCAGTTGGGTTACTCCGAGCCCTCGGTCTTCTATCGAAATTTTAAAAAGTGGGTCGGTAAGACTCCGGCAGAGTTTCGAGATAATCGGGGATAGCGGGGCGATTTAATTTTGCGCAAAGCAGAGCGTTGTCAATAGGCAGACTCGTTTTGTCCTCGAAGAGCTTTAAGCCATTCATACCCTAAAGGCGGTCGATTTCGTTTCGCCGTTTGCATCCTCATCGACGGCTTTGTAGACTGACTTAAATTAGCAATGCATGTTTTAGCGGGTTGCTCGGCGATCAGTTTCAGGGATGAAGATGACAGCCGGCGGCAGTGGTCGCGGTGGCATGAACAACAAGGAATTGGCTTGAAACTACATCATGTGCTGGCCGTAGTGGCGGTGATGGCGCTGGGCATCTCGGCGATGCGGGCAACGACGGTGGTCAAACAAGGCAGCGTTGGCGGCTCTGCACAGGCGATGGAAGCCCTGGTCATGGCGGGGCGCGACCCCATCGATGTCAGCCTGGATAAACCCGAGTACAGCGGTGAACGGAAATGGCTGTATGCCATGTATCAGACGGCCCTGGCTCATAAACTGGTCGACCGGCAGGCCCAGGCACTGCAGCAACTGGTGAGTGCAGCGCTGCAGGAGGGCGATTTCAACATGGCATTGCTTGCCGCCGACCGAGGCATCAGTGATGCCCACAAAGTGCAGTTGTTGCAGCAGATCGTGGATCGCGGCATTCAGACTAAAGACGGCCTCTGCTACGCGGCTTTGGCGGTTACTCGCATGCCTTTGGCTGGGCCCAAAGAGCAGGCGATGGAGCAGGTGATCACTGCCTACATCAATGGCGTCGACTTTCATCGACATGCCGATAGCTCGGATTCCCGTTCGCTCTAGGTCGACAATCTTGGCGATTTAGCCTCACTTTAGTTTCTCAAGATATTGTAAAACCGTGATTTTATCTGTTGATTTGATAATCAATGCCGCCTATCTTCGACCCATGCCGTTGCAACACTGACAGTTTATACAAGGAGGTATGATGTCAGCTCGCCACACCCATTCGGTTCCTGGGTTGTTGCCATTTCCCCAGCGCAACGAAATGGCGCGCCTCGATGCGCAAATTTCATACATCCTGATGTGCGTCAGCCTGCTGATCAGTCCTCTCGGGTTGGTCAGCCCCTGGTTCTGGTCATTGTGTGCCCTGTTCTGGGTCTGCGGTGGTGTTTGGACCTTGATGAAAAAGCCCGAAGCCTACCAAACCGTTATCGAGGATCATTACACCAATGTCATTAACGTGTTTCAGGTCTCGGTGCTACTCATTGGCGGAGGGGCGCTATTGGTATGGGCCCTAGAGGCGTGGCACCTGCTGTTTTTCAGCTGGCTGTGGCTGATGTTCCGCTTGGGGGTCGGTGTGTTTAAATTGACCCTGTTTAAGCCGTATTACTCACCCGAGTCCTACTGAGTCGGTTTTATGCCCCTTAAAAGCGCCATTGGGCGCTTTTTTTATGTTTCGGCAGAGGCTGGGCAGTACGCGGTGATGGTGATAGGGTAATTGGTTTAGGGAGAGAGTTTATGTCATTGATGATTAGTGGAATTTATATCGCAGCCACCGCCGCCATTATGATGGTGCTGGCTTATCGAGTGGTGGCCATGCGCCGTGCCTGCGGCATAGGCGTCGGCTGCGGCGACAACCGCTCGCTGGAGATACGGATCCGCAGCCACGCCAACCTGTTGGAGTACGCGCCTCTGATGTTGTTGATGCTCATCGCGGCCGAGTCCAATGGTGCCAGTGGCTGGCTACTGCACGGCTGTGGCCTTATCTGGCTGGTAGCCCGGATACTTCATCCCTGGGGGTTGACCGGCGGCAATGGCGGCTATCATTTAGGCCGCTTTTGGGGCACGCTGCTCAGTTGGATTGTGATCCTGATATTGATTGTGGAGAATCTGCGCCTGGCGTTATTCTAACGGCAATGGTCACGCTGCACCGGGGCTGAGCTGTTGCCAATTGCTGAAGACGGTATCGTGCAATGCGCTGAGTTTGGCCTCACTTTGATGACCGTCGGCAATGAGCCAGAGTCGAGTGCCCAGCGCGTCGGCCACCTCCCAGTCATGATCGGTATCGCCGATGATTAACGTCCGTTCCGGAGCGATACCACTGACCTGCAGCAGTTCACGCCCGCGATCGATCTTGCTGGCGGCATGGTGGTTATCCAGACCGTAGAGGTAATCGAACAGCCCCTCCAGGCGATGATGGCTGATGCACTGTTCCAGGCTGTGTTGAGCACTGGCGGACAGCAGCGACTGGGTATGACTCCGACTGAGGGAGCGCAACAGAAAGCGGCTGCCTCTGTGCAGTTTCAGCTGGTCTCGACCGGCGCGGTATTGTTGCCCAAACTGCTGACACAGCTGATCAAAAGGCAGACGGTTAAAATCGAACCCTAACCCCTGGTAATAATCGATGACCGGGTGACAGAAGTCGTTTCGATACTGTTCCAGGCTGATACTGCCGAGGTTCTGGCTGGCCATCAGGCGGTTTACAATGTCGGTGGCCAGCGGCGCATCGTCCACCAGAGTGCCGTTCCAGTCCCAGATGACGTGCTGATAGGCCCCAAGCTGTTCAAGCAGTTGCTGCCGGCGAGTGACGTGATCGAATAACACCGGTTGAATGGCGGCCCAGGTCATGTCGCAGTCCTCGGGGCGGTGGGTTACCGGGTGAACCTCGGCAATCTCCGAGCCCTTGGGCAACGACGACAAGCTGCGAATCTCTGCGGTCAGCAGCAGCCCGAAACTCGACTCCGAGTTGCCGCTATTCACCCGGTAGATCTCCATCGGCGCCAGGGTGAAATCAGTGGCGCCGGTTTCTTCATACAACTCCCGCCGGGCGGCCTCGATGGGCGTTTCGCCCGCCTCGATTTTACCTCCGGGGATCTCCAGAGTCTGACGTTGGTGATGGCGCACCAACAGCCACTGTTGCTGGTAACGAGCCATGATGACAACGTATTTCAGGGCGCTAGAGAGTTGAGGGTGCCAGTTGTGAAAATCAACGCGGGTAGTCTGGGTCATAATCTGGAGCTGGAAAATGCGGGTAGGGCATTAGAGTACATTCATGCTCGGGCTGCAAGTGCCCGCGGCTTTCCTTATGAGCTTGTGCATGACCATACACTCCAGGCTGAATCCCCGGGGGCTGTGGTACAGGCTGGTGGTCTCGCCCTTAAATCCCAACCGACGATAAAACGGCGCGGCATTGAGGGTCGCTTCAAGGCTGATCTGAGCCAGTCCCGCGTCGACAGCCAGCTGCTGCAGGTGGGTGACCATTTTGCGGCCTGCGCCGGTTCCCATGGCCGAAGGACAGACAAAGATGGCATCGAGCTTACCGGAGTCAAGGTCGATGGTGCCAGAGGCGATGATCCGCTGAGACTGTTCAATCACCCAGAAATGATCGCGGACGTGATTCACAAACTCGGTGGTGAGTTCGCCTTCAGTCCAGCGTTTGAGCAGCGACTCCGGGTAGTGGCCGCGACAGCCGCTGAGAATGGCATCGATGCGCAACTGCCATAGGCGCGGCGAGTCGGCGTGGCAGGCTTTTCTTATTGTGCTCACTGTGATCGCCTCATTCTAAGTTATTGGTATGCTTCTTATATCACGATTATAGTTATAGGGAGCAAGCCGCCGCCTCTCTCTGAAGGGCGACCGTTTGTGTGAGTTTGATTCCCACTGCCATGGAAGCACTGATGCAAAACCAACAATCCGTTTTGATTCTCTATGCCCATCCGTCATCACACCGATCTGAGATCAATGCGCCGCTATTCCAGGCTGCCAATGGCCTTGATGGCGTCACCTTGGTGGATCTGTACCGGGACTACCCGGATTACCGCATCGATGTTGAACGAGAGCAGCAACGGCTGAAAGAGCACGATGTGGTGGTGTTTCTGTTCCCGCTGTTCTGGTACTCGACTCCGTCGATCCTCAAAGAGTGGCAGGACCTGGTACTGGAATATGGCTTTGCCTATGGCCAGGGCGGAGACGCGCTGCATGGTAAGCGATTGGTGTGTGTTGTCAGCGCCGGAGGCGCTCAGAGCGCTTATCAGGAACAGGGCTACAATCACTTTTCAATTCGGGAGTTGTTGCGGCCGCTGGAACAGACCGCGCGCCTGATTGGCATGCAATATCTGCCGCCGTTGGTGCTGTTCGGTGCCAGAACCGCGGTGGAGGAGTTGCGGGTTGGGCAGCACATCGAGCGCTGGAAGCGGCTGCTCACCAGCCTGGTCAGAGACGATACTGATTGGCGGCCATTGTTGGATCTGGAAACCTGTAACTCTTGCTTTGACGATGGGGAGCCGCGTTCATGACCGCCTATTTTTTGCAGGCATTTATCTACTTGCTGGCCGCCGTGATTGCGGTGCCCATCGCTAAGAAGTTGGGATTGGGGTCGGTACTGGGTTATCTGATTGCCGGGGTGGTGATCGGCCCCCTCTGGGGTTTAGTTGGCGAAGAGACCGCCACCATTCAGCATTTCGCCGAGTTTGGGGTGGTAATGATGCTGTTCGTGGTGGGGCTGGAGCTGGAACCGCGAATGCTGTGGGAGATGCGCCACCGGCTGCTGGGACTTGGCGGGCTGCAGGTGGCCCTCACGGCGGCGGCGATGACGGCGCTGGGGTTGTATTTTCAACTGGCCTGGCAGACGGCTGTGGCCATCGGCTTCATTTTCTCTCTCTCTTCCACCGCCATTGTGTTGCAGACCTTTAACGAGAAAGGCTTGGGACGAACCGACGGCGGCCGCTCGGCCTTTTCGGTGTTGCTGTTTCAGGATATTGCCGTCATTCCCATGCTGGCTTTCATCCCATTGCTGGCACTGCCGGAACTGCAGCAGGCGGCTCAAGGGCTGGCTCAGGCGGTTGAGCATCATGACCTGTCTCTGGTGGCCGGATTGCCCGGCTGGGCCTATGCGCTGGTGGTACTGGCGACCATCATTGGGCTGGTGGCTGCCGGGCACTACTTCAGTCGGCCGCTGTTTCGCTTTGTGGCCGACTCCGGTTTGCGCGAGATCTTTACCGCCACCGCTCTGCTGTTGGTGATTGGCATCGCGGCACTGATGGGACTGGTGGGGCTGTCGCCGGCTCTGGGGGCCTTCCTGGCCGGGGTGGTGTTGGCCAACAGTGAATTTCGCCATGAACTGGAGTCCAACATCGAACCGTTTAAGGGGTTGTTGCTGGGCCTGTTTTTCATCACTGTCGGTGCCGGCATCAACTTTTCGGTACTGGTGGAGCAGTTAGGCACCGTATTGGCACTGACGGCGGCGGTGATCCTGATAAAGCTGGTGGTGTTGTACCTGTTGGGGCTGGTGTTCCGGATTCGCGGCAGCGATCGCTGGCTGTTTGCCTTAAGCCTGGCTCAGGCCGGTGAGTTTGGTTTCGTGTTGTTGGGTTATACCCAGCAGCAGCACGTGATTGCGCCAGCCTTAGGGCAGATGCTGTCCCTGGTGGTGGCGCTGTCGATGTTCCTGACGCCTGGATTGTTTATCCTGTATGACAAGGTGATTTTGCCCAGATATCAGAAGCGCAGTAACGATCGCGAGGCGGATGAAATCGACGAGCCGGGGACGGTCATCATTGCTGGCATTGGTCGTTTTGGCCAGATCATCAACCGTATGTTTATCGCCCACGGCATCAAAACCGTGGTGCTGGATCATAACGCTGCTCAGGTGGAAATTCTTCGAAGCGTCAATGTGAAGAGCTACTTTGGCGACGCCACCCGGCCAGACTTGCTGCATACCGCCGGCATTGAACAAGCCTCGATGCTGGTGGTGGCTCTGGATGAAAAGGAGCGATCGGTTGAGTTGGTGGAGTACGTGAAGCGTCACTACCCTAAGGTGAAAGTGTTTGCCCGCGGTTATGACCGTGGCCATGTCTATGCACTGCGAAGTGTCGGCGTGGATTACGTCATCAAGGAGACCATGCAGTCGGCGCTGACTCTAGCCTCCGATGCGATGATTGCCCTGGGCGGGCACCCATTCCGGGTACGGCAGCGGCGGGCATTCTACGAACAGCTGGATCGTGAGCACGATAAGCTGTTGTACGAATCCTGGTTGCAGTCCAGCGACGAGGATCGCTTCGGTGTTCATTATCGTGAGCTGTTTATGCAACTGGAGGAGCTGTTGGTTGAAGCGATGCAGGAAGAGGGCAGTGAGCGCCACTCCCGAGCCGAGCGCAGTTGGACCCCACCGCCCAAGGGCTATGCCGACAAGCTCCAAGCGGCCGAGTCTGAGTTGGATTGAGCCGCAACGCGGCCGTCCGCCGTACTGGCGGATGGCCGGAACCAGACAACCTTTCGGTTCATTAAGCCGACATTAATGATTTCCCCGCCTGAGTTAAGTCTTGGTTCAGTAACAAAATGTAACATTGTCTGCCATCGATACAGAGGATGGTTCGAGATGGCGAAAATACCTTTGTATTCCGCATGTTAGATCATTGGTCATGATCATGGCCGATTGAACCTCTTCGCTTTTTTGTCTGTGTTGCTCAGTTTTCTTCGACTTGAGTCGGCGGGAAACGGCGTTGCGCCAGGGCACAGTACACACTCGGGAGTTTGGCACCACAATGAGTTTATTGAGTTCACCTTTTGTCGGAACCGGCGCCGATACCACCTTGCACGTCGTGGCGGCGGTGGTGTTGGTTGGCAGTATTGCGGCGGCCCTGTATGGGTTCTGGAAGCTGCACGAGTTACCTATCAGTAAGGCCCATAATCGCAAACATCATCAGACTGGGTTGATCACCATACTGACCTGGATAGGCTTTGTGTGGCATTGGGTGTGGGTCCTGGCGGTCATTCTGGCATTTGTCGACGGTGAAAGTGCCCTGCGTCGGGTGCGTGATATCTGGCGTGAATCTCCGCTAAAGGAGGGCGACCATGCTTGAGGGATTGGCGGTTTGGGCACTGTTTATCTACCTGCTGAGAATGATCGGCATGCCCTGGAATACCTACACCAAGAGCTTTGCCTACCTGGGCGGCAGCGGTTGGTTGTTGTTTGTCTGGGTGGGCTTGCTCAACTACACCCCGATGGACATGTCCGGTGGTTCAGTGGTGCAGGCACCCCATGTGCAGCTCCGCCCCGGCAACACTGCGATTAAAGGCAAGGTGAAAGCCTTGCATGTGGCCCCGAACGATTACGTTACTCAGGGGCAGCTGATCTACGAGTTGGATGATGAACCCTATCGAATTGCGGTCGAGCGCTCCGAGGCCAATCTGGCGTCCGAGCAAGTGGCGCTGAAGATGGCTGGCGAAGAGGTGGCCATCAGCCAGGCTCAACACCAGGAAGCGGTCAAAGACATAGAGATCATCGACAATGAACTCAAGGCTGCCGATGAAGATCTGAACTGGAAACAGGCGCAATTGACCCGCTTCATCGAGCAGAACCGGGTGGTACCTCAGTCGGTGACCGAGAGTTTGCTGGACGAGCAGCACAACAAAGTGGCCGCCGCACAGGCTCAGCAGGTGGCGTTGCAGGCGAAGCTGGCGAAAGCCAGAGTCAGTGCCGATAAAGCGTTGCTGGCGGTGGATCAGGCGCAGTTGTCGGTGGCCAGTGCCCAGGCGGATGTGGATGTAGCGATTCAGACCCTGGCTCAGGATCGCTGGAACCTGGAGTCCACCAAGGTGTATGCCCCGGATGACGGCTTTATGACCAACTTCATTTTGCGCCCCGGTCAGTACGTGGGGGCGGTGGCCCGCATCAACATGTTTACCGATGAAAAGTACGTGTTGATGAGGATCAATCATCAGGCGATGCGCAACATTAAGGTGGGGCAGACCGCGGAATTTGCTTCGGCCATCTACCCGGGCACCATCTTCAAGGCCGAAGTGACCGGCATCGTGAAGGCGACCGGTGAATCTCAGGGGAACCTCATCGGTCGTGAAGAGGCGGTGCGCCAGACCACTGGTGCCAATGTGCAGAACAAGCACCACTTTGTACGATTGAAGATTGAGGAGCCCGAGGGCTATACCGTGCCTGTGGGTTCGGTGGGGCTGGCCTGGATCAGTGGTGAAAAGCCCATCGCCTTTATGTCGTTTCTGGACGTCATTCGCGGCATCATCATTCGCATGAAGTCGCAAATCTACTACTTCTACTCACTGTAATGTCACGCGCCCCGCTCAGCGGGGCGCTGCGATCCTCAGGTGATCTGAGAGGGGCGTACGTCGGAGTGACGCGTCTTGATGAAGGCGTAGAAGAACAGCAGCATGAACAGGGCATCATTGAGGCCATAGATGCTGAAGAAAGTCCCGGCCAGCCAGTCTTGCTGATACAGGGCTGGCAGGTCATGGCTGTAGTTGATCATCCAGTGGCCCCAGGCCAGGGTATACAGCAGTTTTTCCAGCGCAAATACCGCCATGATCCAGGGCACTTGCCGATAACTGCCGGAAACCGCCAGATAGGCTGCGCCCCACAGCATGATGGACAGTAGGCCAAAGGAAGAAAACAGCATCGGGTCGGCCTGGGTTAGGGCGTCGTTGCTGAAGCCTTTTGAAAACAGCAGTACGCCACCGATGTTGATGATGCCGGCTGCAACCATGCCTTTTTGAATTACGCTGTGGCTCACGGCCTGTCTCCTCTGCTGGGGTATGCAGTTAACCTGCCTGATTTTTATCGCCTTAACAACCTCGGTCGGATCCCGTTCCCCGTGTCGTAACCTCGAGGGCACTGGTTGAATGTTCCAACTTCAATTAGGATTGATAAAAACCCGCTTGAGTGCAGGCCATGGAAGCTGAACTATTTGAGATACAGGGATTTCTATCCCAATACCCCCCTTTTGATGCCCTGCCCGAAGAGGTGGTGGCCCAGGTGGCCCGCCAGACCGAGATCGCTTACGTGCGCGAAAAGCAGGAAATTGTGCAGTTCGGTGATGCGATACACGATCTGTATATGGTGCGCAGCGGCGTGGTGGAGGTGTACCGTCGTAACGGTGAACTGTACAACCGCCTGGCCGAAGGGGCGCTGTTCGGTCAACTGGGGCTGATGACCAACAACAAGGTGCGTTTTCCGGCAACGGCGCTGGAAGACGGCTTACTGTACTGCATTCCCGAAGCCCTGTTTCACGAGCTGTATGAAGCCCACGACAGTTTCGCCGATTTTGTCGAGGTGGAGGACGCGGCGCGCCTGCGGCAGACCGTCTCCAATACGGTGGACGCCAATGACTTGACCACCTCTAAGGTCAAGACGCTGTTGACCGGCGATCCTGCCTGGATCTTCATGGGGGAGTCGGTGCAGACTGCCGCCGCCAAGATGGCCGATGAAAACGTGTCGTCGCTGCTGGTGTTTGATCCGGATACCGTGGCCGACGAGGATGAGAGTGGTGTGGTTGGGATCATCACCGAGCGAGACCTGTGCCACCGGGTCTTGGCCCAGGGGCTGCAAGCCAGTGTTCCGGTCTCAGAGGTGATGAGCAGTGACATCATCTCCCTGGACAGCAACGCCTACGTGTATGAGGCGATGTTGTACATGCTGCGCTACAACGTCCATCATCTGCCGGTGCTGAAAAACAACACTCCACTGGGGATCATCGACGTGACCGACATCGTTCGCTACGAGTCGCAAAACAGCTTGCTTCTGGTCAGCAGCATCTTTCAGCAGCAAAGTGTCGATGAGCTGGAGACCGTGTCTGAGCAGGTCAAGGACTGTTTCGTGCGCATGGTCAATGAGGACGCCAACTCCCACATGGTCGGCAGCGCCATGGCGGTGATCGGCCGCAGTTTTAAGCAGCGGATACTGGAGTTGGCTGAGGAACTGCTGGGCCCTCCGCCTGTGCCTTACTGTTTTCTGGCGCTGGGTTCCATGGCCCGGGACGAGCAGCTGATCGTCACCGATCAGGACAATGCCATCATCCTTGATGACGATTACGACGCGGACAAACACAGCGCCTACTTCGAGCAATTGGCCACCTTTGTCTGTGATGCTCTGGCTCGCTGTGGCTACGCTTACTGCACGGGTGACATTATGGCGACCAATCCCGACTGGCGTATGACCCAGAAGGAGTGGGAGGAGTGTTTTGCCGACTGGATTGACAACCCCAACCCCAAAGCGCTGCTTAACAGTTCCATCTTCTTCGACCTGGATGGCGTCTATGGCAAGGTGAAGTGGGCCGAACAACTTAACGGCTTCATTGTTCGCCGGGCGCGGAAAAACAATCGTTTTCTGGCGTGCCTGGCCCGCAACGCCCTGAATCGTACGCCGCCTCTGGGCTTCTTTAAGGGGTTCGTGATGGAGAAAGACGGCCGCCATAACAACTCCATTAACCTGAAGCGGCGGGGCACTGCGCCGTTGGCGGATTTGATTCGTGTGCATGCACTGGCAGTGGGGTCACGGTCGCAAAATTCGTTTGAGCGTCTGGACGACATCATCGACGCCGGCATTTTGCCGAAAGGTAAGGCGGAGGATCTACGAGACGCCATGGAGTACATCTCTATGGTACGTATCCGCCACCAGGCTCTGGATATTCAGGCCGAGACCGAGGCCGATAATAATATTGAGCCGGAAAACATGTCTGAGTTTGAACGAAGAAACTTGAAGGACGCGTTTCAGATTTTGAGTAATGCTCAGAACTTCCTCAAGTTCCGCTATCAAGCCAATACCTTCAAGTAAGGAGTCGTAATGATTCGACGTCTGTTTGGACGTGCCAGCGAGGCGACCCCGACACAGGATTGGGAGGCGCGCTTTGCCGAGCAGGCCAAGACCGCCCGTGATGGTCGTTTGCGTAACTATTTTCGAGCGGGACTGGTAGCGGCCGACACTCAGCTCTCCGAGGTGCCTTTTGTGGCGTTGGATTTCGAAACCACCGGGTTGGATGCGGAGAATGACAGCATCATCAGCATCGGCCTGGTGCCGTTTGATCTGCAGCGGATCTATTGTCGCCAGGCCTGTCATTGGCTGGTTAGCCCTCGCAGTCCGCTGCAGGAGGATTCGGTGGTGATTCATGGCATTACTCACTCCGACCTGTCTGATGCTCCGGATTTACGGCGTATTCTGCACCAGGTGCTGGATGCGTTGGCCGGAAAGGTGGTGGTGGTTCACTACCGCAATATCGAGCGCCAGTTCCTGGATAAGGCACTGATGACCCGACTGGGGGAGGGGATTGTCTTTCCTATGGTCGATACCCTGCAGATCGAGTGGGACTTGCAGCACAACAAGCGGCAGTGGAACTGGCGCCGGTTGTTAGGCAGAGAACAGAATGAATCGGTTCGCCTCGGCAGTTCCCGCAGCCGTTATGGCCTGCCGGTGTACCAGCCGCACCATGCGCTGACCGATGCCATTGCCACCGCCGAGCTGTTTCAGGCTCAGGTGGCACACCACTTTAGCCCCGATCTGGCCATTGGTCAGTTGTGGCGTTGAATAAAAAAAGGTTGGCCCAGGCCAACCTTTTTTATTGGTACGCTCAGTCAGCGATTAACGGCGTTCGGTGCGCATGCCCAGGATCAGGCTGACACACATCAACAGCAGCACCACGGTAAATGGCAATGCGGTGGAGATGGCCCCTGCCTGCAGCGCTTGAATGGATTCGGTGCCACCGACCCATAACAAGGCGGCGGCGATGGCGCCTTCCATTGCGGCCCAGAAGATGCGCTGCAGTACCGGCGCATCCACCTTACCACCGGCGGTGATGCTGTCGATCACCAGGGAGCCGGAATCGGAAGAGGTGATGAAGAACACCAGCACCAGGATAATGGCAATGACCGACAGCAGGGTGCTGAATGGCAGGGCTTCAAACATCTGGAACATCGCCAGAGGCACTTCGGTCAGTCCCTGACTGCCCAGAATACCCACATCGTTCATCACCTGATCGATGGCCATGCCGCCAAAGACGGACATCCACAACAGGGTGACCACGGTCGGAACAATCAGTACCGCAGTAATGAATTCACGCACGGTGCGGCCGCGGGACACCCGGGCGATAAACATGCCGACAAAAGGTGACCAGGAGATCCACCAGGCCCAGTAGAATACCGTCCAGCCGTGCATCCAGGCTTCGTCGGGGCGACCGTGAGGGTTACTCAGGGGAATCAGGTTCTCCAGATACGCCATCAGGGTGGTCGGCACGGTACCAAAGGTCACCGCGAATCCGATCAGGGCCACCGCAATCAATAGCACGAAGGCGATGATCATATTGATGTTACTGATCACTTTTACGCCGCCATCAATGCCACGGTATACCGATACCACGGCCAGTAGGGTAACCAGTACGATCACCGCGATCTGCAGGCCGATGCCGCCATCGGTGCCAAACACGTGGTTAATGCCGCTGGCGGCTTGCTGCGCCCCCAGCCCCAACGAGGTGGCCAGACCAAACAGGGTGGCTAATACCGCCAGGATATCGACGATGTGACCGGCCCAGCCCCAGGCTCGGTCGCCGAGGATGGGATAGAAAATGGACCGCATGGACAGTGGCAGGCCCTTGTTATAGGTAAAGAACGCCAGTGACAGCGCCACCACACCATAGATGGCCCAGGGGTGCAGGCCCCAGTGGAACATGGTGGCCCCTAAGGCCAGTCGTGCGGCTTCAGGCGTGTTGGCTTCGACGCCCAGCGGGGTTTCGTACCAGCCCGTCAGGTAGGCTACCGGTTCGGCCACGCTCCAGAACATCAGACCGATCCCCATGCCGGCGGCAAACAGCATGGCCAGCCAGGACAGGAAAGAGTAGTCGGCTTTAGCGTCGGTGCCTCCCAGACGGATTCGACCGAATGGAGACACGATCAGAGCCAAACAGAAAATCACAAATACATTGCCGGACCACAGGAACAGGCCGTCAAAGTTATTGATGATCTTCCATTTGATTCCGTCCAGCGCGGCCTTGGCGGTGGCGGCGTCACTGATGAAGGTCGCCAGCAGGAACAGGACAATCAGGCCAGCGCTGATGCCAAATACTGGGTTATGGACATCAAAGCCCCATTTTTGGACATTGTCCTGACCGACGGTGTAGTCGGTACTGTCGATGCTGTATTTATCGATGCCTTTGGTCATTCATCCTCACTTCTGGGCCTCAGCCCGGGTTGCTTCAGGAGCCTCTGGGTGCCTGACGATGGCTTAATTATGATTTGAATTCAAAGCAGTTGCTCAGCCAATTGGCCGAATTCATGTTGGGATTTCGGTTTCTGATAAGGCACGCAGGGCGACTCATCCTAACAGGAGGGTACTAAAACTCTAGTTAAATTAGATTGTTTGGGTGTTTATTGGGCGTGGCGTCGAAAAAATAGCCTCGAAAATATGTTCGTTTAGCGGGTGATGCCAAGGTAATTGATTAGAGAGCAAAGCATTGGAGCCGGAGCTAAGGCATGCAAATCTTGATAAATTAAGCGCTGAGAACTCAGAAGCCGGTGCCCACGGTAAAGTAAAATGCGTCATCAAACTCACTGAATGCCACATCGATACCGGTACGCAGGCCGTAGCGACGGGCAATCAAATAGCGAAACCCCACTCCATAGGCGAAGGCGTTGTCCTCACGGAACAGATCCTGTCCCTTGGCCGTGGCGGAGCCCAATCCCGCAAATGCCGAGGTCAGCCAGCGAGGCGTGACCTCCCACATCATCTGGGTTTCAATGGCGGCGGTGTAGTTGCCTTGATAGCGGTTGCGGGCAATGCCCCTAAGATCGATGTCCGGGTATGCTGGCGCGGGTAAACGAACCTCATCGGTGGTGACGGATTTATAGACGCCTTTGAAGCCCAGAGTCCAGCGTTTGTCTAGGGGCCAATAGTGAATGGCGCTTAGCGTCAAGGCATCGAAGTCATAATCGCCCCCCAGCGCTTGGCGAAACAGCAGGTACTCGGCGGTGTACTGATAACCGTCGGTGGGGAACAGAAAACTGTTCTTGGTATCCAGTTCAGCCAGTAGGCCGAGCGAGGAAACGGTGGGGGACAGGTTGATGAAATCTCCGACAACCTGGCCCGGTGCCACGTCGAGAGTGAAGTCGGCGGCAAACAGCTTTTGTGACAGCCCCAGCAGCAGTGCTGACTCACCCACGCGGAACTGCAGTTTTTGCACCAGTCCCGGTCCCTCCATCGCCAGTGTTACTCCTCGGTTCTTATCACTGTCCTTGGGACCGTAAAACGTCATATGCACATCACCATAACCGCCCATCAGGGTGTAGCGGATGGCATCTTGTTGCCAACTGCGGCGATGGCCAGCAAAAGTGATCCAGGTGTCGTTGTCGGTAGCCAGGCCGCCCACCACGGTCAGTGCCGGGGTGAGCAGTTGCGCGCCCCCCTTCACCGATGTCTCGGCCAGTTGTCGGCGCTGCTCTTTTTGTGCCTCAGACTCATGCAGAAATAATCCCGCCAGTCCGCCGCCGTAGCCCACCGCAGGCTCGGTGACCAGGATGGGCACCGGCAGAAAGCCATAGGCGTTGTTGGCCAGATACTCCCCCATGTCGAATTGGCCGTCCATGGGGTCGAAAAAGGAGATGGCCTGTGAGCCGGGTGAGCAGGCTAACAGGGCCAATAATAGGCAGCGTGCAGTCATAAGCATCCTTGCTGGTGAGCCGTTTCAGACAAGATAGGTGAACCGGAGCGGGATTAACACCACAGGCGGCGATTTTTGCATCACCACTCAGCGGCACAGCGGAGCATCGAGGACAGACTGTGGTCGTTCACGCTTGTTCATTCTCCAGATAAGCATAACGCCCAGCAGTGGCAGCAGGGTGGCGATATAGGGGATACCAGCGGCCCCTAATGGGCCATCCAGTACCGTTCCTCCGAGGAAGCCGCCAAAGGCATTGGCCAGGTTGAATGCTGAAATATTGGCTGTGGCGGCGAGCTCCTGGCCTTCACCGCCGTGATTCATGACCCTAAGTTGCATGGCCGGTACATTGGCAAAGGCGGCGATGCCGAACACAAAGGTCGATGCGATAAACAGCGGCTGGTTGCCAAGGGAGCGCCCTACCAGCAGCAGTGAGGCGATCATCGCCACCGACCACAGCAATGAAGCGCGCTGCAAATTGTTATCCGACGAGTGGCTGCCCAGGGTGTTGCCGATGATCAGGCCGAAACCGACGCTGACCAGAAGCCAGGTAACGGCCTGCTCACTAAAGCCAGTGGTATGGATTGCCACCGGGGCCAGGTAACCATACAAGGTCATAAAGCCAGACCATGCAAAGACGGTGATGACCAGGCTCGACAGCAACATCGGGTTTTTAAAGGCTTTCAACTGAGTTTGGATGGGCTTGGCGTCGGTATGGCCGTTGGATTTGATGGTCATCACAATGAAAATCAGGGCAATAAAGCCGAACGTAGAGACTGCGATAAAGGTCGTGTGCCAGCCGTACTGGAGGCCCAGCCAGGTACCCCCGGGCACCCCCAGTACATTGGCTAGCGTCAGTCCGGCAAACATCTGGCCAACGGCGCGGCCGGCCATGCTGTCTGCGACCAGGCCAGCGGCGACGACCGAACCGATACCGAAAAACGGCCCCTGGGCCAGGCCGGCGATCACTCGACTGACAAGCAGTAAAGGGTAACTGGGTGCCATGGCCGACAGCAGATTGCCGGCGATGAACAGCACCAGTAATCCGGCCAATACCGCCTTTTTGTTAAAACGAGCGAGGTAGAGCGTTAGCAAAGGACCACCGACGACGATGGCCAATGCATAGGCGGTGATGAGGTGACCCGCTTGTCCCTCACTGATCGAGAGCGATGTGGCGATCTGAGGCAGGATGCCGGCGATGACAAACTCGGCGGTGCCGATGGCAAAGGCGGCCAGTGTGAGGATCCAGACCTGAAACGGCATGGCTGATTTATTCATGGTGTTACCTGAGTGGAGTGGCAAGAATTCGATGGTTTGAGCGTCCTGTACTGGCAATCCAGAACACAGACGCTGTGGTGGGCGACGGCGCTCTGCAGAGGCCCAGGTCGCTCAGTATATTTGTTTGGTCTTGATTGATAATTGGGTAAGATATGAATCCAGTATTTGGTATTTGTGAATTATCGGCGAAATGGAAAAATTCTCAGACATGGCGCTGTTTGTCAGCATTGTTAAACACCAGGGGCTGGCGGCGGCAGGACGGGAGCTGGGGCTATCACCGGCATCGGTAACCGCCAGGTTGCAGGGGCTTGAAAAACACTATGGTGTCAAGCTGCTGAATCGAAGCACCCGGCACCTGTCTTTGACCGAGTCCGGCCGGTTGTATCACCAGGCTTGTGTCGAGATTCTGGACAATGTCCGGGAAACCGAAGCGCTGCTGCAAAATAGCCACACAGAGGTCAGCGGTGCGCTTAAAGTCGCCGCTCCTAAAGATGTTGGCAAGCAATACATCCTGCCGCTGATATCAGAATTTTGCCAACAGTATCCGGGGGTGGTGCCGTACCTGTATCTGAATGACCATCTGTCCAACATTGCCGAGTCCGGCATCGATGTGGTGATCCGCTACGGTGAATTGTCGGACAGCAACCTGATCTGTCGGCGCCTTGCTCCCAGTCGCCGTGTGCTGTGCGTCTCTCCCGAGTATTTGGCCAAAAGGGGCATACCTGAAACTCCCCAGGACCTTGCCCATCACGACTGCCTGGCGATGATGCGTAGCCAAGAGGAGCTCAAGACCTGGCATTTTCAGAATCAGGGCCAGCGCGATGCGGTTACCCTGATGCCGACACGTTTTTCTGATGACGGCGAGGTGATTCGTCGCTGGGCACTGGAGGGGGCGGGCATAGCGCTGAAATCCATCGTTGACGTGCAAGCCGACTTGAATGCCGGGCGACTGGTGACGGTGCTTGATGGCTACATGAAGAACTTCAGTGCGTCGACGTCGGTGTCCAGTGCCAACCTCAATGTGGTTTATATGGATCGCCGCTATCAGCCTAAACGGATGCGTCTGTTTCTGGACTTTCTGCTGCAGAGTTTTTCGTCCACATAGTTGCGTAGGGGCGGAGTGCTTAAAGCTGAATGAAAACAGTTAGCACGGTCGCTCATTGCGATCGCCAGGGCCCAGAGTCTTTGGGCGTAGTGCAGTAAAGTCACTGGGTACCCGCGTGCGCGGGCACGACGGGAAGGTGTTTTGAAGGTAGGTGGAACCGTGAGTACTGAGCGTTGTAACCGGCCTGGTCGTCAGAGTTTCGAAACACTTTTGGATTAATAGGAGCTTTTACCGGCAGTGAAGTTATTGGTAATCGTTCATTGCAAGGGGAGTATTAGTCAACTTGGATAGAAGTCCTGCAATTCGTTTTCTCATATCGCGTCTATCCACAATCATATCTATGGCACCATGAGCCATAAGAAACTCGCTTTGCTGAAAATCTTCGGGCAATTTTTCACGTACGGTTTGTTCAATAACGCGACGGCCTGCAAAACCAACTCTTGCTTTAGGTTCACCAATATTAATGTCACCAAGCATAGCTAAGCTTGCAGAAACGCCACCATAAGTTTGATCTGTTAGTACCGATATGTAGGGTAATCCAGCAATTGATAGTTGATTCAAAGCCGCACTAGTTTTGGCCATCTGCATTAAAGCCATCAGTGACTCTTGCATCCGAGCACCACCACAAGCAGAAAAGCAAACTAAACCGCAATTGCCATCAATCGCAGCGTTGACAGCGTGAATAAACCGCGTGCCGACAACAGAGCCCATTGAGCCAGCCATAAATGAAAACTCAAATGCGCAAGCTACAACAGGTAAGCCCATGAGTTCACCTTTCATTACAATTAATGCATCTTTCTCCCCTGAGTCTTTCTGGGCTAAAGCAATGCGGTCGATGTATCGTTTTTGATCTTTAAAGCCTAGTGTATCCCTCGATTCATATTGACTTGCAATCTCCATCTTTATACCCGAATCTAAGAAGCTATCAAGTCGACGACGTGCTTTCATTCTCATGTGGTGATTACATTTGGGACATACGTCCAAGCTGATTTCTAAAGTTTTGTAGTAGAGAACTTGGCTACACATAGAACATTTTTTCCATAAACCTTCTGGTATTTTAGACTTTCTATTTTTGACTGCGTTTCTTTTGTGTATTAGTCCTTCAAGCCAACTCATGAGTAACTCTTTAGTTATTTTATTTAAAGTAAGGTACGCATTGTATAAACTCAATCATGGTGATAAAGTACGAATTATGAGTTACTTAATCCAATGTAATGGGATAATGGGTTGTGCTTGATAGAGTTGATCAGCAATGGCTTAAAACTTTTCATTGTGTGTATGAAAATATGAGCTTTAAACGCGCGTCCGAGTTTCTTGGGTTGCCGACTTCTAATGTCAGTCGCCACATCAGTTTACTTGAGGAGCGACTTGATACGCGACTTCTTGACAGAACGACCCGAAGAATTGCTCCAACAAGTGCTGGAGAACACTTATATTTGCTCACACAGCCGTTGTTGAGTAAGTTGAACGATGCGCTCGAAGAGGTAACTTATCACTCTCAAGAGGTGGTTGGGCAGCTTAGGGTATTGATGCCAGACTCACCTGTATTAGCTGATGCAGTGGTCAGTTTTTGTGAGCAACACCCATCTATCTCACAGTGTTGTGATACGAGCGTCAGCCCTAAGGAAGATTTATTCGATGGGTTTGATGTTATCTTAAAATTCCATCGTGGCAGTCTTGAAGATACAAACTTGGTTGCGAGGGAAATTAAACGTTGGCCTAGTGTTGTTGTAGGCTCTCCTAAACTACTTGAACAGCACCCTAAACCGTTTCAGACTACCGATTTACAACATATTCCATGCATTAGCAGTTTGACAGCAGTAAATGGAAAGCCATGGATTTTTAGAAATAATAACGGTGAGCTTATTACTCAGAAGGTAAGATGTTCTTTTAAGGTGAATAGTGGGCACCTTGCCAAGACAGGTGCGATATCTGGTTTGGGTCTTGCGATATTACCTTTAGAAACTTGCCAGGATGATATCTGTTCAGGCGCTTTAAAGGTAATAGAAATGGAGTATAAACCCGATGACTTGATACTGTATGCTTTTTTTGCTTCGAGAAAACACATAGCAAATAAGATTCTGATGTTTATTGAACATATTAAGCATCATTCGCATTTTGGCGGTTGAATTAAACATACGATTAGTGCATATTGGGTAAACTCACACGAACGAATTAGGTTGGCTTGTTCGCGATAACTTGGAATGTGGCTTTTCTTTGTATGGCGGAGAGATAGGGATTGATTCCCTCACTGCGTTCGGCCGCCTGCGGCGTTACTCGCTGCGCTCGTTGGAACCCTGGCTAGGGGTCTGCACCCTATCTCACTTTCTTCGAATCCAGAACAGCAAAAAGCCCGCACTAGGCGGGCTTTTCGGTATATGGCGGAGAGATAGGGATTGATTCCCTCACTGCGTTCGGCCGCCTGCGGCGTTACTCGCTGCGCTCGTTGGAACCCTGACTAGGGTTCTGCACCCTATCTCACTTTCTTCGAATCCAGAACAGCAAAAAGCCCGCACTAGGCGGGCTTTTCGGTATATGGCGGAGAGATAGGGATTTGAACCCTAGAAGGGCTATAAACCCTTGCCGGTTTTCAAGACCGGTGCTTTCAACCACTCAGCCATCTCTCCAACGGCGCGAATCATAGAAAATCCTGTTGAGCCTGTAAAGGGGCAATGGGTTCGTTTGATTAACTCCTGAGCAGAATTGGGTGCCTCAGCTGGATATTCAGTCATTTCAATGTCGACTGGCTACACTTTAGCCGATATTCATCACAGAAAGGAGAGCAGTATGGGTTCCGCATTTGAGACTCACGGCGCCGTCAGTTGGCATGAGTTGACCACCAGTGACCCCGGTGACGCGGTTCGTTTCTACGGTCAGTTGTTTGGCTGGCAATTTAAGGCGATGGAGATGGGACAAGGCACTTATCATGTGATTGAGGTTGATGGGCAGGGAATAGGCGGCATCATGGCCGCCGCAGATGTACAGATGCCCACCGCCTGGACCGGATACGTGACGGTCAGCGATGTGGATGAGGTGGCGGCCAATGTGGCTAAGTTGGGGGGTGAGCTGGTGTATGGCCCTGAGGACATTCCCAACATTGGCCGTTTCTGTTGGCTCAAGGATCCGCAAGGGGCGATGATCGCCGCCATCAGTTATGTGCAACCGGAGTGATTTTGGCAATGCGCCGATGGTAGAGTGGCTTTTTTCGATGTGTTGAAGGTGTTCGATGAAACCGCTTTCCCTTTCCTCTGAAGAGCGCGCGCCGGTACTGGCCCAGTTGCAGGATTATCTGACTGACGAGTTGGATCTGGAGCTGGGACAGTTTGAAGCCGAGTTCTTACTGGATCTGATGATAAAGGCGCTTGGCGCAAGGTTTTATAACCAGGGCCTGGAGGATGCCAGAGTGGCCATTCTGGCGCGGATGGAGTTGGCGACCGAAGTCGTGTACGAAATGGAGCAGCCGCTGTCCTAAATGGCCGGTAGAAAGACAAAACCCGCACTGTGCGGGTTTTGTAATATTCCTTTCGGCACCAGAACTATTTGCGGCGTTTGCGCTTCTTGGCTTGCCTGAGTTCCTCTTTTTTCTCTTTTTCAATCGCTTCCTGCTCGGCCCGAATCAGTTCTTCCGCCTGTTCTTTTTCCACCATCTCCGGGGTTTCCAGGGTCAGGGGACCCAGAGAGCCGGCCCGCAGTTCGTGCAGCAGGATCTCCGAGACTTTATGCAGGTCGGCCACGCCGCCGCGGCGCATGCAGCCGCGTTTGGCTGCGATGGCATCGAGAACGGCAATGTCGTCATGGGGCAGTTCGTCCAGGTTGTAACGCTGGCACAGTTGCTCCGGGTAGGCTTTGCGCAGGTAGTCGGCGGCAAACAGGGCAACCTCTTCGTACTCGACCACGGTGTCCTTGATGGCACCGGTGGTGGCCAGGCGGAAGCCACACGCCGCCGGGCTGAGTTTTGGCCACAGAAACCCGGGGGTGTCGTGCAGCACGATGTGCTCCGGCAATCGAATGCGCTGCTGTGCCTTGGTCACCGCGGGCTCGTTACCGGTTTTGGCAATGGTACGTCCGGCCAATGTGTTGATCAGGGTGGATTTGCCCACATTGGGAATCCCCAGAATCAGGGTTCGGAGCGGGGTTTTCGGTACCGTGGTTTTGCACAGGTCTAACAGGCTGCGAACCTGAGCCTTGTTTTTCTGGGTCAGGGCGATGGTTTTTACGCCATTCTCCTGCTCCAGGTACGCCTGCCATTTCAGCGTCAGCTCAGGATCTGCCAGGTCACTTTTGTTGAGGATCTTAATGCAGGGAGTATCGCCTCGCAGTTTGGGAACCAAGGGGTTTTCACTGCTGAAGGGAATTCGAGCATCCAGCACTTCGATGATCAGGTCAATCTGTGGCATCAGTTCGGCGATCTCTTTTCTCGCCTTATGCATGTGGCCTGGGAACCAGTTAATTGCCATGGTAGAAATGCTCTTTGCTGTTTAGAAAGGGCGATATTTTACGTGATTCGCTAAGGCATTGCTTGCCTATTTGAGCGGGCTGAGGAAAATCGATGCGCAATATGGCGGCTTAGGTGCGCAAATTGGTCATTTGATTTTTGTTTAAAGTTCAGCACTATGTAAAGTTTAGGCAAAAAAAGGAGCAATGGATGCTCGATAGCACTCATATAGGACACCGCTTCGCCCCTTTTCGGGTGTCTCTGGAAGCGGGAAGACTGGCATTTTTCAGCCGCACCATCGGTGAAACCAACCCTCTGTATTTCGATCTGCAGGTGGCCCGCGAGGCGGGCTTGCCCGGCATCATGATGCCACCGACTTTCCTGTTTTCACTGGATCTGGAGTCGCCGCAGGCGTGGCCAGTGTTGACCCTGCTGGATATGGACATCGCTAAAGTGCTGCATGGTGGCCAGGAGTTTGACTACCAGAAGCCGGTATACAGTGGCGATAGTATCGAAGTGCATTCTCAAATTGAGAACATTGTTGCCCGCAAAGGGGGGCGACTGGAGTTGGTGGAGCTGCAAAACCATTATCTGGATCGGGCCGGAGAAACGGTGGCCCGAGCCAAGGTCACCCTGGTGTACTGCAATGAGTAAGGAGAGCGTCATGCCAGATTCCATCGCGGTGGGCACCGCGTTGCCAGAATTGACCCTGCCCGCCATCCGCCGAAGCACATTGGCGCTGTATGCTGGCGCCAGTGGCGATCACAACCCCATCCATATCGACAGTGATTTCGCTCAACAAGCGGGGCAGGCCGATGTTTTTGCCCACGGCATGCTGTCCATGGCCTACCTGGGCAGAATGCTGACCAATTGGCAGCCTCAGGCGCAGCTTCGACGCTTCAAAGCCCGGTTTACCGCCATGACCCACCTTTACGACGTCGTCAGTTGTCGCGGCGAGGTGGTGGCGTTGTCTCAGGTGGGAGAAGAGTGGCAAGCTCGCTGCAAGTTAGTGGTGGTGACTCAGTCTGGTACTCAGACCGTCATCGGTGAAGCCTGGGTAGGGGTGCCACGGGAGGCGATGGGTGACGGACTTTGATGCTCTGGTTCGGCAGCGTCGCTCGGTGAGGGGCGACGCCGGATCCGGAGTTGGGGATCTTGCTCGGCGTCGCCTTTGGTTACGAGGTTGCCGAGGCCCCGGCCAATGCTACCCGCACAGTGCGGGCCGCATTGGCCGAGTCGGTGCAGTTTATCGGCGCCGGCTGATTCAGAACACGTCTTGCCGATAGCGCCCCTGGGCTTTCAGTTGTGACAACTTGGTTTGTGCCTGGCGTTGGGACAAGCCCTGGCCCTGATACAGCTGGATCAGGGTGGCGTCGACCCCGCCGCTAAGCGCCAGGTGGCCACAGACGTAGATCACGGCGTGTTTCTCTTCAAGCCAGTGCAACAGGGTCTCTCCTTCGCTGAGGAGCCGGTCCTGAATGTAAACCTTGTTACCCTGATCCCGAGAGAATGCCAGATCCAGGCGGTCGAGTTCGCCACGGGTGAGGCTCTGCTCTATCTGCTCCTGGCATAAGAAATCACCGTTTTGATGACGATTGCCAAACAGCAGCCAGTTGTCTCCCTGGGGTCGCTGTTGCAGGAAACCGAGAAAGGGCGCAATGCCACAGCCGGTGGCCACCATGATCACCGGAGTGTCCTCGCGGGGCAGATGAAAGCCGGGATTGTCGCTAATACGCCCCTGAATCTGTTGGCCGACATCCAGTTGGCGACACAACTCATAGGACATGGCGCCATAGTGGGTTTCAGAGTCCTGCTGCCACTGACGCAGGGTGACGCACAGAGAGAGCGGTCCTTGTTCGGGCGCCGAAGCGATGGAGTAGGCTCGCTCCTGACTACAGCCGGGTGGACGCAGTTTAAGTAGATCGCCGCATTGATAGGAGACGGACGGCGGTACTGAGAACTGCAGTAGCCAGGTTTCTCGGGTATCGCCCAACTGCTTATCCAGCCGCTGTTTGCGGATGAGTGTCAATGGGTGTGTCTGAGCCGTCGGCATCGGTGCGCTGTGGCTCTCTCCCATCCACTTACCCCAACTCTCCGACGGGTCGCCATCGGCCAACTGCATGGGCTGTACCAGGTGGGCGCCGCACTGCTGAAGGGATTGGTTTATCGATTTGGCGGCTTGGCAAAACTGAGGGTAACGGCTGTCACCGAGCCCCAGCAAAGAGTAGGCAACCTCGCTGAGATTAACTCCCGACAGGGCTTTTAGAAAAGCCTGCCCCTGCACCGGCATGTCACCATCGCCACTGGTGGCCACCATCAGTCGTACCGACTGCCGTCCTTTGAGATCCTCGGGTGTCAGGTTGGCCAGCGAGGCCAGTTGCACATTGAGGCCGCTGGCAGTCATGGTTTCCGCAGTATGGCGAGCCAGCTCTGCAGTGGTACCGGTCTGACTGGCAAAGGCCACCAGGTGACTGGCGCCCTGGGCCGTTGGGCCCGGTCTGGCCATCCGCCAGCGACGCAGCCAGTTGTAGAAGCCGCTAATCAGCATTGTCAGTGCCGCCAGCGACAGCAGGGCGTACAGCAGTGAGGCGGGCCGGCCACCAAAGCTGCCATCATGCAGCACCCGTACCCAGCGGGTAGGTTGTTGACTGGGCTGTGATTCGCTGTCCGGATGCCATTGCCAACGCCTGCCCTGCGGGTCCTGCCAGGCCAGGGTGTAACCGTCGGCGGCGTCTCTAACCATGCGCATACTTGCTATCGGTTGCGTTTCCAGTCGGGCGAATGCTTCCGCCAGGCTAAGTTTATCCGGGTTGACCTGAGGCGACTCGCCTTTGGGGCCATGGCCCTGATACAGCATTAGCAGGCCGGTAATGACGACGACTAACATCAAGGGGGCGCTGTACCAGCCCAGGCTGTTGTGCCATCCCATGGCACTGTTGGACCATTTGGGGCGGCTCAAAAACAGTCCGCTGAGAGTGAGCGCTAACATCGCCCAGGTGCTGGCTTCCACTAACCAGCCAGCGTCGATAAGCAGGTGTTTGTGCAGCCCCTTGGCAAAGCCCAAAAGCTGGAACTGCCAGGGACGCTGTGTGGGTTCACCGGTGGTCAGATCCCGGAACTGGCGGCTTTTCTGACCCTGATAGCTGACCATGACGAGGTTATGGTCCGGCAAGGCGACGGCAAACCTCAGGGGGCCATCCTGTTGCAGGCGTTCCACAGTATTTTGCATCTGCTGTGGTGTGACCGGATATGTGGCAGGTGGCGTGAGCAGTGGCACCAACGCCAGTAACAGCCCGGAGAGAATCACCAGCAGTAGCGGCAGGGCCAGCAGTGCGGCGAGATATCGATGAAGCTTGGCCAGCATGGGGGCTCCTTTCTATGGCACAAAAGCAGGCCACCGTTTCCGGGGCCTGCTGAGTCGCTGGGGTAGGGTTAAAAGGCGAACTGGGCCGACAAGCGGAAGTTCCGACCATCGCCGATGGTGGCATCGGTGTTGGTGCCGCCGGCGATGTAGTTTTCATCAAACAGGTTTTCAACGTTGAGGCGCAGGTTCATCTCTACGTCTTTGACGGTCAGCTTGTACGAGGCCCCGGCATCGATGCGAACGTAGGCATCCTTGGTGATGCTGTTGTCGAGGGTGGCAAAGCGTTCGCCCTCGTAGAAGGCACCCAGATTAAAGGCCCATTGGTCATTCAGCTTGTATCGGGTCCAGGCCGACGCCGACCACTCGGGCGCATCCACTGGCGTGTTGCCTGATAGATCGACGCCGTCTTCTGTGGTGATGTTCTTGTACTGGGCATCCAGATACATCACCGAAGTCATTACAAACCACTGCTGTGACAGCTGCCCCTGCGCAGAGAATTCGGCGCCGCGATGTTGCTGCTTACCGCCTTGAGTGGTTCGAGTGTCGAACTCCGGATTGCCTTCCAGAGTTTCGGTGGTGGTGACATTGGTTTTGGTGATGTCAAACAGGGCGCCGTCCAGCAGCAGGCGTCCGTCAGCGAGCTCCCACTTGGTGCCCAGTTCCCATGACTCACCGGTTTCCGGATCCAGGTTCATGCCGTCGTTGGCGTCTCTGGGGTCGGACACTTCGCCCTGCGGTTGGAAGCTCTCCGAGTAGCTTAGGTAGATGGTACCGTTTTCTGCTGGGTGGTAGATGGCACTCACTTTAGGAACGAACGATTCGCTGTCGTTGCCGCTGCCCTCTTTGCGCTGAATGTCGTAACGGCCGCCTAACAACAATTGCCAGTTTTCATTGAGGGTAATCAGGTCTTGAAGATAGAAGCCGTAGTACTTGTATTCCGATTTAGATTTGGTGCTGTCATTGTTGTAGTCCAGATCCGGGCGTGGCGGCAATGATTGACCGGGAATGTAGGTTTCGGTGTCGCCCTTGTCTCGCAGTTGGCCATAGTAGTAGTCGAGCATATTGGCACCAATCAGCAGTTGATGCTCGGCTCCCAGTGCGGTTACGGTGCCGTTGAAATCGGCGTAATAGGTTTTGTACTGCCAGTCGTCGTAGCGATCGAAGGCGGTGTATTCATAGCGGCCGTCGTCATAGCCCTGGTCTCGAAGGCGCATGTACGAATCGTAGCTGGGAGAGGAGTCCAGTCGCTGGCGGGAGAACATCTGATGATTGAACCCCAGAGTGGCGGTCCAGTTCATACTCAGGTACAGATCCAAATCCAGGCCATAGTTTTCGACTTCGTTGTCGGTGAAGGCCCAGGGCATATCCCAGATGGTGCTGTCGTCACCGATAACACTGCCGTCGTCATCCAGCCAGGCGCCGCGGTCGATGCCGGTCTTGTCTTTAGTCAGGTCGTAATGAACCGACAGCATGCCCCAGTCCGATAGATCGTACTCCAGCGCTAATGCGCCGAGGAAGCGGTCGCGTTCCTGACTGCTGCCATCCTGATATTCGCGCCAGTATTCGGCGTCCTGTTTCACCAGTGTTGCCCGGTATCTCAGTGTTTGAGCTTCATTGAGAGCGCCGCCGGCATCGGCTTGAAACCGGGTGGATCCATACTCGTCCACATCGAAGCCAAATTCGTACATCGGCTCGACGGTGGGTTTCTTGGTGACCATGTTGATTAGGCCTCCGGGAGCCGATTGGCCGTAAAGCATGGAGGAAGGCCCCTTGAGCACTTCGATGCGCTCCAGCGTCTCTATGGGGTGCACATAGTGAGACCAGGCTTGCTGGCCATTTCGCAGATAACCGCTGCCTGAGTCCAGCTCGAAGCCTCGCAGGCTGAAGACCTCACGGTTCCACTTTTTAGAGCCGGCGGTCACACTGGCATCGTTGATCAGCACTTCGCCCAGGGTGGTGGCCAGTTGTTCGTCGACGATGATCTCTGGAATCACGGTAACCGACTGCGGAGTCTCAAGCAGCGACACATCAGCGCGCATGGCGCCCTTGGCCGTGTCGGCTTTGTAGTTATCGAAAGTCACCCCGGTAACCACCATGTTTTCATCCACCGGCTCTGCGCTCTCGGCCAGGGCAGGCAGGGTGCCCAAGGCTGAGGCAATGGCAAAAAAGAGTGGGGTTTTAGCAACGAACATTCCGATCTCCTGTCGGTCAACACATAGGCATGGGCGCCTGAAATCTGCAAAGGAATGTAAATGAGAATGATTTTTAAAGGTATTGGCCTCGCGAGCATTGAAGAGGAGTTGTGACTGGGATCACTGGAATGGGGGCTGATAACCATTCTCATTTACATGGTTGACACAATCGGCGAAATTTGGGTAGGGAAATTCGATTCAATGCACTGGTTTTTTGGAATAGTCTTAAGAGCGACTTAAGGCCCGACTTTAGGGTCGGGCCCAGGGCTCAGGCCATCAGGGTTTCAATCTCATCGATGGTGCGCGGGGCATTGGCGGACAGGACTTCGCATCCGGTTGCAGTGATCAGGATGTCATCCTCGATGCGGATGGCGATGCCACGCCATTTGGCCTCTACGCTTAAATCCTGACTGGAAAAATAGAGTCCGGGTTCGATGGTGAGCACCATGCCGGGCTCCAGTTGTCGCCACTGCCCCTGAGGGTCGCGATAGGGGCCGACATCATGCACGTCCAGGCCAAGCCAGTGGCCGGTTTTGTGCACCGTATAGGCTTTGTGGGTTTCCTGCGTCAGGGCATGTTCTTCTGAGCCGCTGAGTATGCCCAGTTCAATCAGGCCACGGGTGAGCACGGTCATGGCGGTGTCGTAGAGCGTGTTCCAGGTTGCCCCGGGGCGGGCCTGGGCAATGGCAGCGTCAATGGCGCTGAGCACCAGCTGGTATAAGGTGCGTTGGGCGTCACTAAAGTGGCCGGACACCGGGTAGGTTCGGGTGATGTCGGCGCTGTAATGGCCAAACTCTCCGCCGGCATCGATGAGCAGCAGGGAGCCGGCCTCCAGGCGATGATTATTATGATCGTAGTGCAGACACATGGCGCGTTCGCCTCCGGCTACGATGTTGGGATAAGGATCACTGACGCAGCCATGTCGAGCCAGCTCCAGATTAAACTGGGCCGACAATTCGGCTTCATTGATTCCCGGCCTCAAATGAGCGATCACCTGGCGATGGGCCGAGCAGCTGGCATTGATGGCAGTGCGCAGTTTCTGGATTTCATGGCCATCTTTGATGACCCGCATCGGGTGAAGTACACCGGCCAGTGGCCGTAGGCTGCGGCAGTGTTTGACCTCATCAAAGCGGGCGTTACGTCGCTGCTGGTTACACCATTTCCACAGCGAGTCACTGTATTGATCCAGTTCATCGCTGACGAGAATGTCGGTTCTCTCCTCCAGCAACTCAGGCAACCGCTGTGCCAGCTCATCTAGGCTGTAGGCGGCGTCGGCTCCGTACTGGTTGATGCAGCCTTCAATACCGGCTCGGGCACCGTAGCTGGTCTCCTGGTAGGGATCCTTGGGGCGGCTGAACAGAATGAAAGGCAATGGGTGCTCGGGTCGAAGCAGGGCTACGGCATCGGGCTCTTCGAAACCGGTCAGGTAGAAAAAATCCTTATCCTGCACAAAGCGATAGTTGATGTTCTTGGATCGTGGTCGCTCCGGGTAGGCCACCAAAACGATGGCGCCAGTGGGGCCAATGCTCGCCATTAACTGCTGACGTCGGTGCAGGTGAACCATGTTATGAGCCTCATTGATCATGGTGTTGTCTCCAATAGCTGGCTACCAATTTGGCGGCAGCCAGATCTTCTAAAGCATGGCCGACGGATTTGAACAGGGTGAGTTGGTGTTCATCGGTTCGGCCGGGGTGCGTTTTCCGGCATAGGTCGAACAGGTCGGCCACAATGTCGGAGTCTGAAATCAGTCCTTGCTGCAGGGGGATTACCAGCTCGCCGGTTTCCTTCAATGCCCCCTGGCGAGTATCGACAAAGAGTTGGCAGCGGCGCACGGCTTCGTCGTTAGCCTCTCTCATGTCCGGTCGGTAGGCGCCCACCAGGTCCAGATGTTGCCCTGGCCTTAACCAGTGCCCATCAATTAACGGGGTGCGGGCCAGGGTGGCCACCGAGATGACGTCGGCCTCCCGGCAGCCGGTTTCCAGATGGCGGATGGGCTGACAGTGAATCTGTGGCAGTGACTGCGCTAGGCATTGCGCTTTGTTGAAATCCCGGCCCCAGATCAGCACTCGTTCGATGGGACGTACGGCGCAGTGGGCCTGTATCAACTGCTTGGATAAGGTTCCGGTGCCAACCATTAATAGCGTGCGGGCCTGAGTGGGAGCCAGAAAGCTGGCGGCCAGCGCCGAGGCTGCGGCGGTGCGGCGGGCGGTCAGGGCTGGCGCATCCATCATCAGTTCCGGTCTGCCGCTGGCAAGATCCATCAGCAGATAGATCCCCTGAATGGCGGGGCTGTGATCCGGCGCGACGGTAACCAGTTTGACGCCGACCTTATCTCCAGCCTGCCAGGCCGGCATCAGCAGCAGGGTAGTTTCCCGGTGTCCGGGGTTGTCCATGTCGTGATGATGGCGCATGGGCGCGGTGATGGCTTGACAAAATGCCTGCTGCAGCGCCGGAATCAGGCTCGAATAGGGGAGGGCTCGGTTGACGGTGGTGGCTGAAAGAGTGTCCATAACTTATTTTGTATACAATATCCTTTTTTATAGGGTACTGCTACTGATGGGGTAAGTCACGGGAAAAAGCAAAATGAAAAAAAAGGAAGCACGGTGGCTTCCCTAAGGGCCGTTCAAGGTATGGTGGGCGTTTCCTTTGAACCATGGATTGAATTTAGTTCTGTACTCTTTCACTGTCATCTACCATCTGGTATAAAAATCATACAGATGAACTAGATCGTTTGAACTACTCAATGCAAACGGAATTGATCAGACTTATCTATCATGCTGTCGAAGAGCCACGCTTGTGGCAGGAAGTTCTACGACGTATCGCCCGCCATAGCGACTCGAGTCACTGTTTCCTGATGTCCAGACATACGCTGGACAGTCAGCCATTGGGCTTTTTTGAATACGGGTTTCAGGGTAATCATTTCGAAGATTATCAAAATCATTTCTATCAGGTGGATGTCTGGAGTCAGGCGTTGTTACCTCACAAGGACAACCGATTCCATCCCAGTCATCAGGTGTACGATGACCAGCAGTTTTTACAGTCAGAAATTTACTGCGACTTTGCGCGGCCTCGGGGCATTCGCCATTCCATCGGCTGCCTGATTCATCATGATAATCAATTGATCACTGAACTTGGCTTCATGCGTAGCCAGGGCCAGAGCCATTACAGTGATGCGCACATTCGTGCTTCCAACCATTATGTGCCTCATATAGAGCAGGCGATGAACATGGCCGAACGTCGGCAATCGTTGCTGACGCGGTGCGATCAGATGACCGCGGTGTTTGATTCACAGTCATCGCCGTCATTTTTGTGTTCGGCAAAAGGGGCGATTCACTATCAGAACTCCGGCGCTGGCGAATTTTTACAGCGTTCCGGGTTGTTCCGGGGACTGGAAGGGCAGTTGTGGTTTCGTAATACCGATCACCAGTTGACCTTCAACCGCCTGTTGCATGAAGCGGTAGCCTTTGTGGATGGTAAGCGGCAAACCACACCTAAGCGCAGTCTGTTGAGCTATAACGGCAAGGTTGTCTGGCTGACGGTTAAGCCCTGGACCTGGTCCAGCACTGGCGTGTGGGGGCTGCAAGAAAACTGTGGGGTGTTGGTCAGTTTCGAGCCCTGTGCCTCGAGTTCGAAGCCACAGCCTGACTGGATTGCGCAACTGTTTGGCTTGACTCTGGCCGAGGCTGAAATCTGCAGCGGCTTATGCGTGGGCAGGACCGTCGATATCATTGCCTCTGAGCGAGGTGTCTCAGTGACCACCGTGCGCCAGCAGATAAAAAGTTGCCTGCGAAAGACCGCTAGCGGCACTCAGGGTCAGATGATAGCCAAAATTTTATTGCAGCTGACACACTGAGTCAGGCGCCGTCTTTAGGTGTGGCAGAGAAGGACAGCTCTTTAGTGAGTGCAAGCAGAGCTTGAGCGGCAGGGGTCAATGGTAAAGACTGTCGCCAAATCAGTGCCAGATCCCAGCTGAGCGCCGGAGCCATCGGCCGGAACTCAAATTGGCTGGACGGCAGTCGGTGGCAGATGGGGGCCGGAAGCAGGGTGATGCCCATGTTGTTTTCCACCATAGTGGCGAGAAAGTCCCACTGGCCGCTACGAAAGGCCACGTTTAGATTGATGCCCGCTTTCTGGCTTAGGCTGGTAATCAATTGGGCCAGAGAGAAGTCCTCGTTATACAGCACAAACGGTTGATCTTGAAAATCCCGCCATTGCAGAGTGGTCTTTTGTGCCAGAGGGTGGCGTTTGGGCAGGCAGGCCCACAGAGGATATTGAGTCAAGGGTTGGCTGCAAAGCTGTTCAGCATGGGTTACCGGCAGCGCGGTGAAAGCGATGTCCAGACTGTCGGATAACAGCGCCTGTTCACAGCCAAAACCGCCATGTTCGGACATGGTCAGCTCAATGCCCGGATAACGTTGCCGGAATTGCGACAGCAGTTCGATCACCAGGCTGCTCATCATCGGGCAGATGCCCAGGCGCAACGTGCCGGACTTCAAGCAGTCGAGGCTGTTGAGATCTTCCTGTAATCGATGCCATTGACCAATGATGGCGGTGGCTGATTGTTGCAGGCGCTGGCCGGCCTGGGTCAGGCGAATGCCTTGATTGTTCCTCAATAACAGCGGTGTGCCGAGGCTTTCTTCCAGCCGTTGGATGAGTTTGCTGAGGGTTGGCTGGGTCAGATACAACTCCTGGGCCGCCCGAGTGTAATTACCGCATTTCACCAGGATCAGGAAACAGTGCAGTGCTTTGATGGATGTGTTCATGCCTAAATGGAATTCAATTTATGGTATTTATTCATTTTACTCATTTAGCCGCGGCAGGTAAATTCTCCTCCCGTATGAGAGCACGTTTGGAGAAGAGAGATGAGTTCGTATCAAGGTTTGTGGGTGAGTGCTTTATGGCGGACGGTGGCTCCTGTAGCCAAGGAGAACACTGAGACGTCGGAGTCGGCTTCCCCTCAGACTGCTCAAACGCAGGACTGATCATCCCTCCAGTAGTGTTTTTGCCCGCTGATTCAGCGGGCTTTTTTTTATCTTTTTAACGGCGACGGTTTCCCGTTCGGCCGCCTTGAGCGCGCTTCTTGACGCGGCGACGCTGGGCAGTGCGGCTGTTTTTGCGATGGTCTTCTACCGGCTTGCTGAAATCAGGCTCGAACCCAGGTAGCCATTGCTGCGGCAGTCGTTGATCCAGGACTGCCTCGATCTCTTCCAGCAGGTATTCTTCTCCCGGGCTCAGTAGGGAGATGGCCAGGCCTGTGGCGCCAGCTCGGCCACAGCGGCCGATGCGATGCACATAATCTTCGGCAATAAATGGCAGATCCACGTTGATGACGTAGGCTAATGACGTTATGTCGATGCCGCGGGCGGCGACATCGGTAGCAACCAATGCTCGCACAGTCCCTTGTTTAAATCCTTCTAATGCCCGGTCGCGCGCGCCTTGAGACTTATCGCCATGGATGGCGTCGGCGCTGATGCCGTCCTTAACCATCTCTTTAGCCAAAGCATCTGCACCTTGGCGGGTTTTGGTGAATAACAGCACCTGATGCCAGTTTTTACTGCCGATGAGGTAAGACACCAGTTCCCGTTTGCGGTCCGCGTCCACCACATAGACGTGTTGGTCAATGCTGACGGCGGCGCTATTGCGACTATCGACTTCGACATGAACCGGATCAGTAAGCCAACGATGGCTCATCTTGAAGATACTGTCATCAAAGGTGGCTGAGAACAGCAGAGTCTGTCGCTGTTTGGGAAGCTGAGCCAGAATCTGAGTGATCTCCTCTTTAAAGCCCAGATCCAGAATGCGGTCTGCTTCATCAAACACCAGGTGTTGTACCTGAGATAAGGACAATGCTTGCTTGGAGAGCAGGTCCAGTAACCGGCCAGGTGTGGCGACCAGCAGGTCGACGCCGCCCTGCAAGGCTTCCATCTGTGGACGCAAGCTAGTGCCGCCATAGACGGCAACGGCAGTTAGTGGAGTGTGGCGGGCGTAGTGACAGACATTGCGGTATACCTGTTGAGCCAGTTCTCGAGTGGGCACTAAGACTAAGGTGCGTAAGCTGACGCCTTGATGTGCCTGATTGAGCAGTTGGTGCAGCAAAGGGAGTGTAAAAGCTGCGGTCTTGCCGGTGCCGGTCTGGGCGCCGGCCATCAGGTCCTTGCCTGCCAGGATCTCTGGAATGGCTTGAGCCTGAATCGGAGTAGGGGCCTGATAATTAAGATCCGCCAAGGCTTTTAGCAACGCGGGATGGAGAGAAAGTGAAGAGAAAGTCATAGCCGTTCTTGGGAATGTAAAACTGCGGCGCAGTGTAGCAGAAAGCCTGGACAGCCGCCTCAGTGGCAGGTCAAATTCAGCTCGGTGAATGGGGTAACCGGCTGTCATTGCCTTGTGCTGGTATTCTAAATGACGATAATGAGCAAAGCATTAGTGATAAAGATAAAAACAGGACAATAAGCATGCGTAAAACGGTGTTCTTAGACCGGGATGGAGTGATCAATGTGGACCATGGCTATGTGCACCAGATCGATCAGTTCGAGTTTCTTCCCGGTGTTCTGGACGCATGCCGCCAATTGCATGATGCGGGATATGCTCTGGTGGTCGTGACCAATCAATCCGGTATTGCTCGGGGTTATTATGATGAAGCCCAGTTTGCGCATTTGACTCAATGGATGAAGGAGCAATTCAGTACCGCTGGTGCTCCATTAACTGCAGTCTACTATTGCCCTCATCACCCAGATAAAGGCAACGCGCCATATGTTCGTGATTGTGATTGCCGCAAACCGGAGCCGGGTATGTTGGCGGCGGCGGCAAAAGCCTATGAGCTGGATCTGGCTCGTTCTTTTATGATTGGCGACAAGAATAGTGATATGGCAGCTGGCCGCCGGGCGGAGGTCCGCGCCTGTGTTTTGGTTCGAAGCGGTAAACCGCTGGAGCGCATCGAGGGAGCCGATGTCGTGGTTGATGATCTTCGGCAAGCCGCTGAATGGGTTTTATCACAGCAATAAGCTGCTCCAATGTGGCATGAAAGACATCGAATTGAGCATCGCTGGTTAATAAATGCGCGCTTGGTGAGGTTTGATGATTTTGGGGTTGCGCTTTCCTTTTTGGCCCCTATAATGCGCTTCCTGTCGACGGGGCACAGCGGCTTACTTCGTTAAGCACTGAGCAACAATTCGACACTCGGAAAAGCCTTTGAAAATAACGCTTGACGAGGTTCGAGGAAAGCGTAAGATGCGCACCTCGCTTCGCTACTCCAACGAGCTGGCAAGCAACGCTCTTTAACAATTAGTCAGACAATCTGTGTGGGCACTCGCGCAGGATTGATATCTCATATATCAATGTTGCACTGAGTGACTATATACAAGTCAATTTGGTTCTGCTTTTTAAAGTGGAAACAAAAATCAGTAATTCATTGAGTCGATTCTTCGGAATCAAAAAACTTTTTAATTGAAGAGTTTGATCATGGCTCAGATTGAACGCTGGCGGCAGGCCTAACACATGCAAGTCGAGCGGAAACGACAACAAAGATTCTTCGGATGATTTGTTGGGCGTCGAGCGGCGGACGGGTGAGTAATGCTTAGGAATTTGCCCAGTCGAGGGGGATAACCATTGGAAACGATGGCTAATACCGCATACGCCCTACGGGGGAAAGAGGGGGATGCTTCGGCACCTTTCGCGATTGGATAAGCCTAAGTGAGATTAGCTAGTTGGTGGGGTAAAGGCTCACCAAGGCGACGATCTCTAGCTGGTTTGAGAGGATGATCAGCCACACTGGAACTGAGACACGGTCCAGACTCCTACGGGAGGCAGCAGTGGGGAATATTGCACAATGGGCGCAAGCCTGATGCAGCCATGCCGCGTGTATGAAGAAGGCCTTCGGGTTGTAAAGTACTTTCAGCGAGGAGGAAAGGTTAGTAGTTAATACCTGCTAGCTGTGACGTTACTCGCAGAAGAAGCACCGGCTAACTCCGTGCCAGCAGCCGCGGTAATACGGAGGGTGCGAGCGTTAATCGGAATTACTGGGCGTAAAGCGCATGCAGGCGGTTGATTAAGCGAGATGTGAAAGCCCCGGGCTTAACCTGGGAACTGCATTTCGAACTGGTCAACTAGAGTCTTGTAGAGGGAGGTAGAATTTCAGGTGTAGCGGTGAAATGCGTAGAGATCTGAAGGAATACCAGTGGCGAAGGCGGCCTCCTGGACAAAGACTGACGCTCAGATGCGAAAGCGTGGGGAGCAAACAGGATTAGATACCCTGGTAGTCCACGCCGTAAACGATGTCTATTAGGAGTCTGTGCCCTTGAGGCGTGGGTTCCAAAGCTAACGCATTAAATAGACCGCCTGGGGAGTACGGCCGCAAGGTTAAAACTCAAATGAATTGACGGGGGCCCGCACAAGCGGTGGAGCATGTGGTTTAATTCGATGCAACGCGAAGAACCTTACCATCTCTTGACATCCACGGAAGCTTGGGGAGACCCGAGTGTGCCTTCGGGAACCGTGAGACAGGTGCTGCATGGCTGTCGTCAGCTCGTGTTGTGAAATGTTGGGTTAAGTCCCGCAACGAGCGCAACCCTTGTCCTTAGTTGCCAGCACGTAATGGTGGGAACTCTAGGGAGACTGCCGGTGATAAACCGGAGGAAGGTGGGGACGACGTCAAGTCATCATGGCCCTTACGAGATGGGCTACACACGTGCTACAATGGTCGGTACAAAGGGTTGCCAGCTAGCGATAGTGAGCCAATCCCATAAAGCCGGTCGTAGTCCGGATTGGAGTCTGCAACTCGACTCCATGAAGTCGGAATCGCTAGTAATCGTAGATCAGAATGCTACGGTGAATACGTTCCCGGGCCTTGTACACACCGCCCGTCACACCATGGGAGTGGGCTGCAAAAGAAGTGGGTAGTTTAACCGTTCGCGGAGGACGCTCACCACTTTGTGGTTCATGACTGGGGTGAAGTCGTAACAAGGTAGCCCTAGGGGAACCTGGGGCTGGATCACCTCCTTACGAAATAGATACGGTTTTGCGTTGAGTGTTCACACAGATTGTCTGACGAAAGTAAGAGTTTCGAATGAACGCAGGATTTTGGGTTCTGAATTAGGCATGCGAAGCGCGACGAAGAGAGCATAGGTTTTCTATGTGACTGAGGAGCAATGAGCATAACGACATTCAGGAGCGAAAAGACTAGTTTAGATGGGTCTGTAGCTCAGTTGGTTAGAGCGCACCCCTGATAAGGGTGAGGTCGGTAGTTCAAATCTACTCAGACCCACCAAATTCGATTCAATGCGGCGTCGCAGTGTTCGTCGTTTGGGTTAACCAAACGTCCTCACATTGCTGCTTGTATTGAAACGAATTGGCATCTTTACATGGCGTTTAATCGAGAAAATACTGGGGGGCTATAGCTCAGCTGGGAGAGCGCCTGCTTTGCACGCAGGAGGTCAGCAGTTCGATCCTGCTTAGCTCCACCACCTCTTCTCGATAGAAACTTAGAATGGCAAGAGGCCAAAGCTAAATTGAAGAATTTATCTTTGGCTTTTTTTGAGCCTCGGCTCACTAAAACCATGCTCTTTAACAATTTGGACAAGCTGATAAATTTCTCGAGATATTTGCAATTTTTGCAAGTGCCTTGAATATCTGGCGATAAATTAACGTATTGGTTGTTTAATCGATTAATACAAACTCAAAATCCGGTATTGCGCCGAGATTTGGTTTCCAGTTGAGAAGAAGCTTGAGCGAGCAAGGGAGTTAACGTCCGTTAATGACCGCCGTGAGCGAAAGGTTCGACGAAAAATGGGAAGTAAAGATCAAGCAAGACCCATTGGGGTTGTATGGTTAAGTGACTAAGCGTACACGGTGGATGCCTAGGCAGTCAGAGGCGATGAAGGACGTAGTAACTTGCGATAAGCGATGATTAGGCAGTAACAGCCACTTGAGTCATCGATTTCCGAATGGGGAAACCCGGCCACGTAAGTGGTCACTGTGCACTGAATACATAGGTGTATGGAGCGAACCAGGGGAACTGAAACATCTAAGTACCCTGAGGAAAAGAAATCAATTGAGATTCCCTAAGTAGCGGCGAGCGAACGGGGATTAGCCCTTAAGCGTAGAGGGTGTTAGTGGAAGGCTCTGGAAAGTGCCGCGATACAGGGTGATAGCCCCGTACACGAAAACTAACTTTACGTGAAATCGAGTAGGACGGGACACGTGATATCTTGTCTGAACATGGGGGGACCATCCTCCAAGGCTAAATACTACTGACTGACCGATAGTGAACCAGTACCGTGAGGGAAAGGCGAAAAGAACCCCTGTGAGGGGAGTGAAATAGAACCTGAAACCGTGTACGTACAAGCAGTGGGAGCCGACTTGTTCGGTGACTGCGTACCTTTTGTATAATGGGTCAGCGACTTACATTTTGTAGCGAGGTTAACCGTATAGGGGAGCCGTAGGGAAACCGAGTCTTAACTGGGCGAATGAGTTGCAAGGTGTAGACCCGAAACCCGGTGATCTATCCATGAGCAGGTTGAAGGTTGGGTAACACCAACTGGAGGACCGAACCCACTAATGTTGCAAAATTAGGGGATGACTTGTGGATAGGGGTGAAAGGCCAATCAAACCGGGAGATAGCTGGTTCTCCTCGAAAGCTATTTAGGTAGCGCCTCGTATCTCACCATTGGGGGTAGAGCACTGTTAAGGCTAGGGGGTCATCCCGACTTACCAACCCTTTGCAAACTCCGAATACCAATGAGTGCAATTACGGGAGACACACGGCGGGTGCTAACGTCCGTCGTGGAGAGGGAAACAACCCAGACCGCCAGCTAAGGTCCCAAAGTTCTAGTTAAGTGGGAAACGATGTGGAAAGGCTCAGACAGCCAGGATGTTGGCTTAGAAGCAGCCATCATTTAAAGAAAGCGTAATAGCTCACTGGTCGAGTCGGTCTGCGCGGAAGATGTAACGGGGCTAAACTAGACACCGAAGCTGCGGATGCGCGCATCACTTAATGCTATTTCAGCTCATTGTCGCTTGCGACAATCAAGCTCTCAACAATGGTTGAGGGAGAGTAGAGAGTAGTATTAAGGATGCGCGCATGGTAGAGGAGCGTTCTGTAAGCGGTTGAAGGTGTGTCGAGAGGCATGCTGGACGTATCAGAAGTGCGAATGCTGACATGAGTAACGTTAAAGCGGGTGAAAAACCCGCTCGCCGGAAGACCAAGGGTTCCTGTCCAACGTTAATCGGGGCAGGGTGAGTCGACCCCTAAGGCGAGGCCGAAAGGCGTAGTCGATGGGAAACGGGTTAATATTCCCGTACTTCTTCTTACTGCGATGGAGTGACGGAGAAGGCTAGGCCAGCGCACTATCGGATGTGCGTTTAAGGTTGTAGGCTGTGTGTTTAGGCAAATCCGGACACACATTAGGCTGAGAGCTGATGACGAGGTACTACGGTACTGAAGTGGTTGATGCCATGCTTCCAGGAAAAACTTCTAAGCTTCAGGTAAGAAGGAATCGTACCCCAAACCAACACTGGTGGTCAGGTAGAGAATACCAAGGCGCTTGAGAGAACTCGGGTGAAGGAACTAGGCAAAATGGTACCGTAACTTCGGGAGAAGGTACGCCGCTGACGGTGATGGAACTTGCTTCCTAAGCTGTTGGCGGTCGCAGATACCAGGTGGCTGCAACTGTTTATCAAAAACACAGCACTGTGCAAACTCGTAAGAGGACGTATACGGTGTGACGCCTGCCCGGTGCCGGAAGGTTAATTGATGGGGTTACTCTTCGGAGGAAGCTCTTGATCGAAGCCCCGGTAAACGGCGGCCGTAACTATAACGGTCCTAAGGTAGCGAAATTCCTTGTCGGGTAAGTTCCGACCTGCACGAATGGCGTAATGATGGCCACGCTGTCTCCACCCGAGACTCAGTGAAATTGAAATTGCGGTGAAGATGCCGTATACCCGCGGCTAGACGGAAAGACCCCGTGAACCTTTACTACAGCTTGGCACTGAACATTGACCCTACATGTGTAGGATAGGTGGGAGGCTTTGAAACCATGTCGCTAGATGTGGTGGAGCCGACCTTGAAATACCACCCTTGTAGTGTTGATGTTCTAACTTAGGCCCCTGAATCGGGGTTGAGGACAGTGCCTGGTGGGTAGTTTGACTGGGGCGGTCTCCTCCCAAAGAGTAACGGAGGAGCACGAAGGTTGGCTAAGTATGGTCGGACATCATACGGTTAGTGCAATGGCATAAGCCAGCTTAACTGCGAGACAGACACGTCGAGCAGGTACGAAAGTAGGTCATAGTGATCCGGTGGTTCTGCATGGAAGGGCCATCGCTCAACGGATAAAAGGTACTCCGGGGATAACAGGCTGATACCGCCCAAGAGTTCATATCGACGGCGGTGTTTGGCACCTCGATGTCGGCTCATCACATCCTGGGGCTGAAGTCGGTCCCAAGGGTATGGCTGTTCGCCATTTAAAGTGGTACGCGAGCTGGGTTCAGAACGTCGTGAGACAGTTCGGTCCCTATCTGCCGTGGGCGTTTGAGAATTGAGAGGAGCTGCTCCTAGTACGAGAGGACCGGAGTGGACGAACCTCTGGTGTTCCGGTTGTCACGCCAGTGGCATTGCCGGGTAGCTAAGTTCGGAATCGATAACCGCTGAAAGCATCTAAGCGGGAAGCGAGCCTCAAGATGAGTTCTCACTGGGACTTTGAGTCCCCTGAAGGGCCGTGGAAGACTACCACGTTGATAGGCAAGGTGTGTAAGCGTTGTGAGGCGTTGAGCTAACTTGTACTAATGACCCGTGAGGCTTAACCATACAACACCCAATGGGTTTTGATATCCCAGATAGTTAAGCGCTTGCAAGAATGCAAACGAGAAAGTCAGCTTGTGCGAATTGATAACAGTTTTTGTCTGACGACAATAGCGCTGTGGCCCCACCTGATCCCATGCCGAACTCAGAAGTGAAACACAGTAGCGCCGATGGTAGTGTGGGAGTTCCCATGTGAGAGTAGGTCATCGTCAGACTCCCTTTTAGAGAATCGATACGTCGGTTGTCTACACAGATTGTGCGGAGTGGTAGTTCAGTTGGTTAGAATACCGGCCTGTCACGCCGGGGGTCGCGGGTTCGAGTCCCGTCCACTCCGCCAACACTTAAGAAACCCAGCTTAATAGCTGGGTTTTTTGCTATCTACCGCTCCCAAAAACTGCTGCGCAGTTTGGTCGCGTGCCGAGTGTCGGACCATCGAGTCCATCCACTCCGCCAACAAACGAAATAGCCCGTAGCTAACGCTACGGGCTTTTTTCGTTTCTGCGGTTTGAAAAAGTGACTTGTTCGGAGTGGACTACCCGAGTCGCTTGTTAGGGCGCTGAGGGTTAATTGTCCCTTCGGTAGCTTGAACCGTCCTTGGTGGATCCCTCCTGTCGCCATCCCTGGTTCCACCTCCCTCGGCTGCGATGCTGCGCATCGGCCCTCGCTCGCCCGCCAACATTTTGAAGAAGCCTGGGTTAACGCTCAGGCTTTTTTCGTTTCTGAACCTGGAAAAATACAGAGCGCTGCTCGGTTACTTTTTACCTTAACAATAACCACCGTCGCCCTTGCGAACGCGAGGGCCCAGTGATGTGATGGACGCCCCCCTACGATACGGCGTCAAATGCGCCAGAATTAAGTTGCGAAACATAATTCCCAGAGGAGCGTCCATCATGTCTATTAAAGCCATTGGAATCGATTTAGCCAAGAGTGTTTTTCAGGTATGTGTTCTGCAGGAGGATGGTTCAATCCTATGGAACCGCAAGGTCAAAAGGGAGAAGTTGCTTCATACCCTGCGCAACTTTCCTGCTAAAACGTTGGTGGCGATGGAGTCTTGTGCTCGCTCCCACTATTGGGGAAGGCGGCTTGAGCAGGCTGGCTATCAGGTGAAGCTCATCCCCGCGCAACACGTTAAGCCGATGGTGTCAGCGCAGAAGAATGATGCCAATGATGCGTTAGCTATTTGCGAAGCGGCGTTCCGGCCGAAGCTGCACTCGGTTCCCATAAAGACCGTCGAGCAGCAAGACATAAAGGCTTTGCGCTGCGTTCGGCAGAGGATGGTTGAATACCGAACCGCCCTTGCTTGTCAGATGCGCGGCTTAGCAGGGGAGTATGGTGTGAACTTCGGCACTGGGATAAAGGTGCTGAGGAAAGAGCTCCCTGACACGATAGAGGACGGTGATAACGACCTGAGTGTTGTCATGCGGGGGTTATTGCTACGGATGCAGAGTGAGCTCAGGGCTCTGGATGAGGAAATCAAAGCCCTAGAGCAGGATATTCATCAGTTGTGTAAACAGCAGCCTCGATATCAATTGCTGCAGGGCATCCCCGGATTCGGTCCTATAGTTGCGGCGGCTTTCGTCAGTGAAGTGGGGGATGGTCTTCAGTTCTCTAATGGCCGGCAATTGTCGGCTTGGTGCGGTCTGGTTCCCAAGCAGCGGAGTACCGGAGGCAAGACCCGGTTAGGCAGTATCACTAAGGCCGGGAATAAGCAGTTGAGGGTGTTGCTGATACACGGAGCGAGAGCGGTATTTGCTCATGTGTCGAACCGAAATGACAGACTGGGGCGATGGCTGAACAAGCTAATAGTGCGCCGAGGTAAGCGCAAAGCGATAGTGGCGTTAGCGAACAAGTTGGCGCGAATAGCCTGGAGCATGACGGTCAGCGGCAACAAGTTTGAACTGACCCATGCGTTTGCAGTAACCAAGTAGTTAAGCTCCCTGAAGTCAGGGAGGTGCATTGAGTACCGCGTAACCTGAGTTTGCAAACCTTGATGAACAAACGGTAATCCGGCCTGGCAAGAGCCTGAAATAAGACCGACAGTAAATGTCGTCCCAGCGTGTAGGCTGCCAGGTTCGGACCACATTATGGCGCTACCTCGAGAAGGTAAAACAGACGCCGGATATACGTCCGCAAACCGACCTCATCAAAGTCTTGCAGTTGCAGGGGCGTCCATATATGTCTTGGTTTTTAGTGCGGAGAATAAAAGCCACTGGGTACCCGCGTGCGCGGGCACGACGGAGGTTATTTGAAGGTGGGTTGTAGCGGTTAGCTCCGAACGTTGAGGCGGGCTCGGCAGCAAGTGTTCCACAACACCCAAAACGTGTCTCCCTTGCGAACGCGAGGGGCCAGTGTCTGTGGTTCTAAAACGTAAGCCGCTGGATTCTCGCCTGCGCAAGAATGACGAAAGGCACAGCCACTGGGTACCCGCGTGCGCGGGCACGACGGAGGGATGATTGAGGTTGGTGTGGTAACTAACTGCACCGAGCTCTGCCGATAGCCCTACCTTTTGGTCGGGGCTTTTTTCGTTTATGCGGTTTGAGAAAATGCAACGCGCCGATCCGTAGTCACCAATCTAACCCAATAGCACCATCGCTCATTGCGAACGCGAGGGGCCAGTGTCTTCGGTTGTGGTTTGAGGAACGAAAGCCACTGGGTACCCGCGTGCGCGGGCACGACGGAGGGATGGTTGGCGTTGCGGTGCCAACGAGCAGTATCGATCTCTGCCGATAGCCCTGACCTTTTGGTCGGGGCTTTTTTCGTTTATGCGGTTTGAAAAAATGCACCGCGCCGATCCGTAGTCACCAATCTAACCCAATAGCACCTTCGCTCATTGCGAACGCGAGGGGCCAGTGTCTTCGGTTGTGGTTTGAGGAACGAAAGCCACTGGGTACCCGCGTACGCGGGCACGACGGATGGAAGGTTTTAGAGCGAATAAAGAAAAGCCCAACCGGTGGGTTGGGCTTTGGGGTTTGCTTTGATTGCTCAAAGCGTGTCAGGAGCTGTTTATAAGGCCGGCGTTGCCATTCCTTGGCTTAGCCGAGTCCTGGTCCCAAAAGGCTTAGGAAACTGCTGTGATTTGGTTTAGCCACCGCAGCCATAAGGACTTCTGGAGTTGATGTAGCGAACGTCTTTCGCTTTGTCGTAGTCCATTGGGTTGAGAGACTTATGCTCTTTGATGAACTGATACAGCATGTCTGCATCAACAAAGCCGGTGTTTCGAGCCTGCTCCAGTTTCGGATACTTATTACCGCCTGCCGCGTTGTAGCTAGGGAGGGTAAACCGGTAGGTGTCTGACAAGCTAAAGGGCTTACCACCAACCGATGTGATATCCACATCTCTGGCAACGCAATCGACGGTCATCTTGATGCCACTGAAGTGGGCAAAGCCACCAGATCCTCGAGTCTTGATGGCGACTTTCGACAGGTACTTCTTCAGCTCGTCACCCTTCATCTCAGTTACGGTTACGCTGTTGGCAAACGGCTGAACTTTTAGGACATCACGATAACGAATCGGGCCTTTTTCGATGGTGGTGCGAATACCGCCCGAGTTCATGATACCGAAGTCTGCAGGTACAGGCAGTTGAGTCTGGGCGTGGGCAATCATGATTCCAAGGGGAGTGGCTTGATAACGCACGACCTTACGTTTGCCGATGAAATCTTCCTCTGCAACGCCAATCTTTTCCTTCAGTTTTTGCTGGCCCTTGTTCTGATAAGGGCGCAGCAGCTCGAGGGTTTCCGGATCCCTGGTAGTCAGCATCTGAAATGGATACATAGACCCGAACTTGGTGGCGGTATTTACCGGAACCAGCTGGTAGTTTGCCAGATGCAACTCACCACCATAGTATTCGAAGTCGGCGCGACCCACGTACTTGCCCCATTCATAGGCTTGCATGATCCAGGTGCCGTTTTGGCGATCCGGCTTACAGGGCTCATCGCGGCCGTAATCTTCTACGTACTCGCCGGTATCTCCCTCCATGCACACAGGCAACTGCGAGTGGCCGCCAATGATCGCCTCAACCTGACCAGGCTCAAGGCTACGAGCCAGAGCAACGTCACCCGGGGTATTGCTGCCATGATTGCCATTTTCGTAGTGGCCCATGTGGGTCAGGCCAAAGACCAGGTCTGGGTGGTGTTTCTGTTCGAGCTCCGTCAGAACGCCCTTCATTTCCTGTTGGGGAGAGGTGAACTTCAGACCCTGTACGTACTCCGGATTACCGATATCGGCGGTTTGCTCTGTGGTTAAACCGACCACCGCCAGTTTCAGGCCTTGTACGTCAAACAGTTTGTAGGGTTCGAAATAGAGTTGCCACTCACCGTCGACCTGGCGATAGATATTGGCCGCCAGCCAGGGAAAATTGGACCAGTCTCGCTGCTTATCGACGATGGTGGTCGGATTGTCGAACTCATGGTTACCGACTGCCATGGCGTCATAACCGAGGTGGTTCATGCCGATAAAGTCGGGCTCTGCGTCCTGGAGGTCGGACTCAGGAACGCCGGTGTTGATGTCGCCGCCGGAGAGCAGCAGCACCTCACCACCTTGCTCGGCAACCTCTTTACGAATCCCGTCGATGACGGTCTTACGCGCGGCCATCCCGTACTCACCTCTTTTGCTGTGCCAGAAGCGGCCGTGGTGGTCATTGGTATGCAGCAGGGTGAAGCGCTTGCAATCATCGCCAGCGGCCAAGCAGGCGGCCGATGCGGTCACCTTAGGAGCCTCTTCCACTTGTTCCTTACCACAGCCGGTTAATGCCAATGCAAGGGCCAGGGCTGAGCCGGTAAGAATCAGGGTAGAAGGATGGAGTGAACGATTCATGATAATCCTTCAGTATTCAGATACAGCGCTGCCGCTTGCCTTGATGGGACTCCCTTGGAAGAGAGCGTCATCTACCCAAAGGCAGACAGAGGGCAACGCCTGTTCAATGAAAAAAGCAGCACCCAGAGTGCTCTCGGTGCTGCTTTATATCGGCTTACCGGATTAAGCCCGGCGGCGACGCCACATCAGTGGCAGCAGCAGGGCGATGAATCCGCCGAAGCTACCTGCGCCATCTGGCTTAACCCAGCCAGCTTCTTCGGTATTCTCAACGTCGATGCTAACCGTGGTCTTAAAGCTGTCGTCATCGCTGCTTGCTGTCAGTTCAAACACCAGAGCCTGGCTGATGTTGACCTGCGGAGAGGTGACATCCAGCTTCAAGCCAGTGGCGGTGAACTTGGCTGCGTCACCGGAGACCTGTTTCCAGCTGTAGGTCAGGCCCTCTGGGGCATCGGTGATCACTGCGGTGATGGTGGTGCTGTCACCTTCGGTCAGCTTGATGTTGCCATCGAAGCTTACATCCAGAGTCAGAGGCACGTTGGTCACCGGCAGGTTAACTACTTTGCTGGCTTCCAGGGAGCCGTCGCTCACGGTCAGGGTGAACTTCAGTGCCGAATCCGCATCCACCATTGGCGCTGTCAGAGTCAGAACCGCCTCGGTGCCGACAACGGTCTTCTCTTCGCCGGAAATTTGTTCCCATTTGAAGGTCAGAGTTTTGTCTTCACCAGCGGTCAGTGCGGAGGCATCCAAAGTGAAGGCCGAGCCTTCGGTCACAGTTTCAGGAGCGGTGATCTCACCCTCTACTTCCAGAGTCGGGGTTGGGTCATCACCACAAGCGGCGCCATAAACCTCTTTGACCAATTCAGGACGGTCAATAAAGGGGTTACGGTTGCCCTGGTATTTGTAGACCTCGTTGTTACGATTCTTCTCAAAATCGTCAACTGGATCCAAAGTGTTCCAAGCGTACAGAGTACATAGGGTACCAATTCGAGGCTGCTTGTCCTCGTCTCCGGTAGTTACGTGGTCAACGACTACCAGATCATCCATTTGTGTAGTTGCAGTATCGGTGCCCTGATAGCGGGTATCCATATACAGGATCATGCGGGCCACATCGCCCTTCACTGAATCCCGAGGTTCCCAAACTCCTTTAGTGGTGTCCAGGCAGTTTCCAGGAGCGCCTTTACTTGATTGTTCTACACCGTTGTCACCACACTCCCCGAAGTCATAGTTGTTGCGGGTTGAGTTAACGTTGGGGTTGGCTGGACGCAGGTGGTGAGCATCGGTATAGCCCCACTGGTCTTCATCTGGGAAGCCGTGACTCTTGGCCCAGACGTGCTCCCGATTCCAACTGCCTGGGTTGCTGTTCTTAGCAACAGGCGTGTCGGAGTAGATGAGGCGAACCTTAGTGGCGTCGCCTGGATCCTGGTCTGCATGGGTCAGCACAGTCCAAACCTGGCTGTAACTAAGCTGAACGTGATCCTTCGCAATAATGGCGGAGAGGGCGTTTTTAAGCTCTTCAGGTGTATTGAAGTTACCAGTCAGTACATCGCTGTAGTAGATGTCGCCATTAAAAGTGCTGGGATCTTTGATCGCAGTGATGTCAGCACAGTTATTACAAGGTGCGTCTGGATCTGGGTCTACCGGAGTAGTACTGCATGCCTCTTCGCCAGCACAGCCCAGACCATCAGCGGTATTTACATCAAATACAACCCACTCATTATTGGTACCAGGGAAGTTATCAGTTGCATTTGAGTCGCCAGAAGTAACACTGGCTTTGCGGCGCAGTGTTTTATCTTGGGTGGAGAAATTCGCATTATTCGGATCTGTCCATGCGCCACCTTCTGGCGCATCGCCCAGTTTACCGAAGCTGTCAATAACCACTCCGTCTTTGGTCAGAGTGAGAGACTCATCACCATCGAAGTAGGTTGTCGCAGATGAAGAGCCAACTTTTTTCAATGCGTCATCTGCATCAGAGTTATAAAACACGATGCTGGCACCGGCATCTAAGGTTCCAGTCAAATCTTGAAATTTACCGTTAGTGTCGCTGCCGGACCAGAACATATTTAGCTTATATTCGGCCTCGCTAAAGTCGATGGCTGTGCCACCTACGTTAGAGATCTCAATGGCTCTGTTTCGCTCTTTGGCGCCGGTTCCTTCAATATACTCGGTAATCAGCAGTACGCCGGGGGTTGCGGTGGAAGTGCAAGCATCCTCGCCTGGGCAGCCCAGTCCGTCTAGAGTATCCTTTTCCTTAACTTCCCATTGCGAAAGGCCAGTGCCTGGGTAGGCATCGCTAGTGTCGGTATCACCTGTAGTAACGCTAGTCTTACGACGCAGGGTTTTGTCCTTAGTGGAGAAAGAGCCTTCTGTCCATGCGTCTTTGGAGGGTTTGCCCAGTTGACCAATACTGTCGATGACGGCGCCATCTTTCAGCAACACCACGGAGTCGTTGCCATTAAAGTTAATGACTTTATTGTCTGCTGTGCTATTGGCTTTAATGGCGGCAACAAGTGCTTTGGTTTCCGGAGTATCCTTGGTTGCGTATGGACCGCTTATCCCAGAATTAATAAATATAAGGCTTTTATTAGATTGCAGGGTTCCCGTGAGCGCTAGCTTCTGTACTTCACCGGCGACACCTTTACTATTCACACTGTGATGTGCGAGCTCATAATGACCGTCCAGCGTAATGGTGTCGGTGCCTAAGTTGGAAATTTCAATCGCTTTGTTGAAACCGCCACCTTCCACATACTCAGTAATCAGGAGTTCGGCGTTGGCGGCCGTGGACAGGGTGCCCAGAACCAAAGCAGTCGCCGCGGCCACTGCGTTTATTTTAATCGTCATAATGGTATCTCTTTAAAATCCAGGACTCGAAGCGCGCTGCCTTAAGGCAGGCGCTTCATTGTCGAGATGAACTTATTTGCGAATGCGACGACGCAGTGCCGCCAGGCCGAACAGGGACAGCATGCTGATAAAGCCGGTGCTGCCGCCGCTGCCATCACTCTTTTCTTCAACGATGTCCGCAACCAGAGAGTCGCGACCGGTGACATTCACCTCGAAGGACTGGCTGGAACCTTCGACGACTTTGCCATCGCGCTTCAGGGTCAGGGTGGCGTGATAATAAGCCGATGGGGCACCAAACACCTGGAAGTTGACCAGGCTCTGATTGTCTTCAGTCAGTACCACGCTGGGCAGCGTCATATGATTGAGATCCAGACGGGCTTCGTCATTGGTTGGGCTCAGTGAAATGGTGGCAACGTCGCCTTTCTGGGCACCGGCCGCGGCAGGAACCTGGTAAGGAACGCGAATCACTTTTTTCAGCTTAGGCAGGCGTACCGCATGGCCAGGATCGGCTTCACCGTGCTTGTAGCTCAGGGTGAGCAGCGCTGGATCATGGTCAGAAGAACGGAAGACGTCGTCCTGGTAGAACCTATGGGTTCCAGTACCTTCAACTTTCTTGTACTTGTTGCTGTAGCTGTACATGTCGCTTTCTGGGGCATTGATGTGCCAGTCAGCAGCGTCGATGACGCGATCTTCAAGAGAAGGGGTGATCAGGATGTGATCCAAAGAGCCCACTACATCGCTGTAGGAGTAACTCCAAGGCATTTCACCTTTCGCCTTAAGGATTTTGCCGACGATATCGACGTAGCCATAGGTTTTGGTGATGTTTGCTGGAGCGCCGGCTTCATTGAACTGAGGCTTGTAGCCAATGAAGGTATGGCTGGCGGAAACCAGTTTCTTGTTGCGCGGGTTCTCGGTCAGAACCAGCAGCGCATCTTCTTTACCATAGGCGTTCAGGTCACCAAGGATGATTTTATCGCCTGGGATACCTTCCATCTCTTCACCCAGGTGAACGGCGCCGGAGACACGGAACTCAGCACAGGAACCTTGAAGATCCGGGTTAGGCGCTGAGTACTTGTCCCAGACGGTTTCGTCGCCAAAATCAACGCCTTGCCAATCTTCCCAGCAGGTGGAGCCTTTGGACTTGAGGTGGTTCACGGCCAGAGTCAGGCGCTTACCGGTTTGGTTGATGACAAAGGTGACCACCAGTGCATTACGGTGGTAGTTCTCGCCGTCTTCCAGAATTTCACCTGCCTTGTTATACATGTCCAGACCCTGGGCATTGACAATGGCGGGGGCTTTCTGGCGCGGCATGTCAATCACGCGGGTGCGCTCGATGCTCATCTTAGCAGGACGGTACATGATGCCAGTGGCAATGGAGTCCTTACCGATGGCGTCCAGGTTATCCAGTCTCTGGTTGCCATTGTGGTCGAAGCCTACGAAGACGTAGCGGTTCTCGGTGGAGGTGTCGCTAATGGTGGAGCCCTGGGCTCTCTCATCGACGTACTTCACGTTAACCTGGTTGACCATTTCGGCAATCGCACTGTCGGTACCAAAGCCGTTGTTTTCCATTTCCATTAACGCCAGTACATCGGCATCCAGGGCCTGAACGGCTTTGACCAGTTTTTCTCTCTGTTTCAGGTACTCGGCTTCAGACTCGGCACCACGGCTTTGGCCGTAGAGGTTGGCATCACCGCCGAAAGGAGAGTTGAAGAAGTTCAGCAGGTTCTGTCCGGCCACGCGGATAGAGAAGTGATCTTTCTCTACAGCTTCGCTGATCTTTGGCTCGTATACCTCGTCGTATTTCTCGCTCTTATCCCGGTAGTCCTCGCGATCCATATTGTGGATAAAGTTGATGGGGTTTTCTTTATCGGTGGTCGGCTGAAGCTCATTAAGGACAGTTAGGCTGTAGTCGTATACCGGCTTATTAGTGGCGGTATCGTGCTCAGTTTCGTATTGACTGATCACCCCTTCAACGTTAAATACACTATCATCGATGCGGATGTAGTTAGCCTTAGCATCGCGGTTGAACTCGGGGTAGTAACTGAGTACCTGGCCGTCGTTGTACGCTGGGTTTTTAACGTCTTCCAGCACCAGTCGGTAATCGAGGTTTTGCTTGGCTGCAGCCTTGGACTCAGGGCTGCCAGCTTCGAACAGGTGGTTGGGCTGTACATTGATGCGTTTGTAGGCCAACACAATGTTGTTGCGTTTGTGATCGCCTTTGTGGTGGTTGAAGCTGTAGTTGCGGGTGACCCGCATGTCCTGCTTACCTTCCTCGAGCGGATTCAGGTCATCAGGCAGTTTAACCAGCATGCCTTCGTAACGCTCAAGGGTGTTGTCGAACGAACCATCATCGGATTCCATGACTTCTACGACGGTTGGCGTGGTTGAAGTGATGCTGCTGTTAGTCACATTCCACTTAAAGTCACCAGCCGCAGTCAAATGAGTTTGACCTTCGCTTTCCTTCACTTCACTGCCGATACAGATGGTTTGACCAACCTCAAGACTCCCAGCGGCGCTGGTGCTAACGAAGATGCCGTCAGATGTCTCAGGGTTACCGTCGGACTCCAGATCGCGAAGATAGAAGCCTTGATTGGGCAGAGAGACTTTAGCAGTAATGATGCCTTCTACGGCAACGTCTTGGCCCACCAAAGGAGAGGTATGCCCCGTGCCCTGAATAGTGCTGATGGCGGTCAGTTCACTCTTGTTAGCAGGACACGTGAAAATATCCATGATGTCTTCAGCGTCAGCGGCAGGCAGGTTAGGTTCACCGAGAGTATCGGTTTTCAATGGCATGATGCTTTGCCATTGGGTTTCATCGAAAGTCGCTGACTGTTTCGGGGTGGTACCGTCAGCAGCCAGTTTACGACGCAGAGTCGTATTGGTTGCCCACTTAACTTTGTTTTCTACAGCTCCAATACGATCGACAATTTTACCATCGACCTCAATGTAGAAACCGTCATCACCGTTGATATTCAGGTTATTGTGCTTTCCCGAAACGTATGGAGACACAACAATGTCTGCGTCTTTGGCAAAGGACTCTCTAAACTCTTTGGTAGTGCGGTTGTCTACAATCACCAAGGAGGCGTTGGGAGCAAGAGTTCGGCCTGCCAGCAATGGATTTCCATCGGCATCCAACATTTCGTTGTTGTAGTTATTGTTATAACTATTGGCGGAGTGCTGGACAATTTTGATGCCAGTTAAACTCAGGGGATCGGTACCGGTATTGGTGATCTCAAGCGTTCCAACTTTGGCATCAGTGGCCTGGGTCATTTCGGTGATCAGCAGATCTTCAACGCCGGCGTGGGCGCCAACGCTGATTACGCTGGCAACGGCCAGCGAGAGGATACTTTTATTCATAGCAAACTCTGTATGTAGTTAATTCAGACTCGGATTAGAAGTACATGCGCGCGTAGGCGTAGCCGGCTTCAGGGGCTTCGCCGAAGCGACCTTCCAGGGACAGAACGATGTCTTTGGCTGGACGGTAGTTGAAGCCCACACTGCCCCAGCGGCGGTCTTTTCCGTACTCTGCTGGCTGCTCGGTGTAGTCGTAATTCGGGCCGATCAGATCCCAGCCTTCATACTCTTCGTGGTTTGCTGAAGCGATGATCTCCCATTTTTCACTGAGATCGTATTTGGAGGTTAGGGTCAGACCGTAGTTGCGGAAGGTTTCATAACCCAGGTAAACATCGCCGGCTTTGCGGGTGGCCAGATCTTCATCTTCGAGGAAGCCGTTGAAGCCCAACGCCAGCTTAGGCATTACCTGCAGGCGTACGCCCAGGCCCACTTGCTGCTGCTCACCGTATTTGGAGACGCCGTCGGAGCCGCCGCGGGTTTCCAGGCCAACGACTACCGACAGGAAGTCGGACATCCAGCCAATGTAACCATTGACGATGTCACCCTGCAGGGCACCGCTCTTGTGCTCACCGTCGTAGGAGTAGGAGGCGCCCAGGATCAGGTGGTCGAAATCGGCCTGGTACTTAACGGTGTTTTCCTGATCGCCGGCTTCACCGGTTTCGACGGATTTGTTGAAGGTGAAGTCACCAAAGTGATCGTAATCGTCAAAGGCGGTATCGGTCAGACCCAGCTCAATCCACTGGTGGTCGGTAAAGGCGTAGCCGATGTACATTTTGTCGATGGCCAGTTCGAATTCACCATCGCCACCGAGCCAGTTACGGCGCTGGTAGTCCAGCTCCAGACGATAGCGGTATTTGCCACGCTGGCCTTCCATGCCCATGGTGGCGAAGCTGTCGTCGACGTAGCCTTTGGTATCGTAAAATTCATCGTGGTTGTAATCGGGGTTGGTATCGATATGACCGCCAACACCGACTTCACCATAGAGGCGAGCGTAATCCCCGGCATCATTAAGTTCAAAGGTTACAGCGCTGGCCGAACCCGCACTAAATAACGTGGCAAGGGCGATTGCAACGGTTGTTTTTTTTAACATTGCGTGTATTTCCGTTTAATAACATTCAACCAATAATGCGGCGGTTGAATTTGCATTTAAGATTGGATTTTCAGTAATACTTAATTCGCCAAGTGCTTATGAAGGGGGAGTGGCAAACGCCAGCGAAATCGCTTTCATCTTTGGAATGTTATTCATCAGTTAGACCCGTTTTTTATTGTAAATTGCCGTTCAACTTTAACTTATTACTGTTTGATATTTGTTACTATTTTGCACGATTGGTGATCGCGATCACATCGGTCAAATAACTATTCAACACAAGGTTCAAATACTGTGTATTTATGCACAAATAGTTGTTGATTCAGGAAAATAAATAACTTCATTTTGTAATTTTTTGGCGCATTGGTATTTAACTCTCGTTCAAACGGCATTCACATTTCCTGATCGTTTAAAAAGTAAGCGGCCGGTATGATGTTTGTGCGAATTGAGTTTGATAATCGCGCATTGAGTGCAATCGAATGATCAGAATTAAGTGCTTTATGAAGTTGCCACAGCATGATTTCGTAATCAGAAAATAACGGATGTCACAAATTACCCCGTGTTTCGGGTCTGTTCGGCTTACTGTCATTGGTTTCGGATTGAGGTAAAATGCCGGTCCACATGTTGAGGAGTGAATGATGTCAGAACTGTTGGGCTTGACCCACGAACAGCAGCAGCAAGCGGTAGAGCGAATTCAGGAGTTGACCTCGGAAGGGATGGCCATGGCTGAAGCCATTCAGATTGTGGTTAAAGAGCTGCAGCAGAGTAAAGGTCAGTCTTAACCGCGGATAGACGTTGATTGGTTGATGTACCGATGCGCGTGAGCGGACTGTGATACCGGTAACGCCGTCAGCCAGGGTCTCTATCTCAATCTGTCCTATCTATTTTACACTTCAGTTTAATTCAGTGGCCGAGTCCCTGTTTGGTGTTGGCTGATCAACAGTCGGCACCTGAAGTACCGTAACTAAGTTGGAGCAACCGATGGCAACACTCACCGTTCTTGGCAGCATTAATGTCGATTATGTTATGCAGGTGGCGGCCTTTCCCCGCCCCGGTCAGACCATTGAAGCGAAGCGTTATCAGATAGTCGGTGGCGGCAAGGGCGCAAACCAGGCGGTAGCGGCCGCCAAGCTGGGTGGAAAGGTGGCGATGATTGGCTGCGTTGGTGACGATGCCATCGGTGCTCAGTTGACCCAGGAGTTTGCGGCCACCGGGCTGGACGTGTCGGCGATTACAGCCGTTGCTGGTGAGGCAACCGGTTTGGCGATGATCTACGTGGACGACAAGGGAGAAAACAGCATTGGCATCTGGCCAGGTGCCAACGGTTGCCTGAGTCCACAGCTGGCCTCGGCTCACCGTGAGTTCATTGAGCAATCACAACTGCTGCTGATGCAGCTGGAAACCCCCATTGAAACCCTGATTGAAGCGGCAGCCATTGCCAAGGCCGCCAATACACAGGTGGTTCTCAATCCGGCGCCGGCAAAAGCGCTGCCTGACGCCCTGCTGGCTCACGTGGATATCATCACCCCCAATGAAACCGAAGCCGAACAACTGACCGGCATTGCCGTGGACACTCTGGACGATGCGGATCGAGCCGCTCAGGCGCTGCACCAGAGATTCGGCATTGATATGGTCCTGATTACCATGGGTAAGCGCGGTGTTTGGCTGAGTCAGGCCGGGCAGGGGCAATTGTTGGCCGGGTTTGAGGTCAAGGCGGTGGACACCACGGCGGCCGGTGATACCTTCAATGGTGGTTTTGTGACTGCTTTGCTGGAGGGGCAGTCGGTCATCGATGCGGTGGCCTTTGGTCAGGCCGCTGCGGCGATGTCGGTAACCCGGGTTGGGGCGCAAAGCTCCATTCCCAGCCGGGACGAAGCCCTGGCGCTGGTTAATACTCGCGCGTCACTCTGATGGGCTTGAGTCGGCGCCTGCCTCGGAATCTGGTTGGGCGTCGACCTGCTGCTGCTCCCTTTCCCCCTTAGGAATGTACTTGGGCTTTTTGTTGGTGCTGGTCTTGGCTGCGGCCCGCTTGGCCTTCTTTTTTAAAATTGAGTTTATCTTTTTCTTGCGGTTCATCGGGACGTCCTCGGCAAAATTGGGCGGCTAAGTGTATCCACTGGGTCGCTCAACGCAAGAAAAACTCGGCAACTTCGAGTGTCTGTCGGTCGCAAACGCTCACAGTGCAAACACCACTTTCTCACTCTTCAACGCTCTGACATTGGCCCAAAACAGCAGCGCCGATAGCGTCAGCGTGCTCAGCGTTGCCCAGGCGACCTGAGACAAAGGCAGAGGTTCGCCTTTGAGCATTTCGGTAAAGGCCAATTGCTGCCCCGAGATTGGTAACCACCGCAGGACATCGGTAAATAGATCAAACACCGGCGCCATGATCATGGCGGTGGGCAACATCAAAATGATGGTCAGATAGGTTTGTGCTTCTTTAAAGGATTTGGCAAAAAAAGACACATACAATTGCAGTGTCGCGGCAAATACGCCGATGGGCAGACACACCAAGACAATGATCAGCGCCGCGATAGGATCGAAATTGAGGCTGAATCCCAGCTCCTGCCAGGGAACGTGAGAAAACGCCAACACCGATACCACTAGGGTCAGCAGCAGACCGCCAATGGAAAACAGGGCGACGGCGCCGGCTTTGGCGGCGACGATCTCGGCAGTGGCGATGGGCTGGCATAAAAGCAGCGCCAATGAGTTGCGCTCCCGCTCACCGGCGCTGGTGTCGATGGCCACATTCATGCCGGAGAAAAACAGCGATAGCATAATCGCCAGTAACAAGCCGCCAAGAATAATGCCGGATTTGGACTGGTTGGTGGAGCGGTCTTTCAAGTTGAGCTGCAGTGGCTGTATCACCTTGGGGTTGATGCCTCGGGCCACGAGTCGAATGGCGGCCATCTCCGCGGAATAGGCTTCGATGACTCGGCGTATTTGGCCCAGCGGCTGCTGCAGATCCTTGTCTGAGCTGTCTGCCGTTAGCCACAACTGTGCCGGAAGGCCGTCTGTCATCTGTTTCGGGTAGGCCGAAGGAATGGTCAGAGTGATGTCGATGGCATCGTCGCCGTCAACGATGCCGGCGCTGGCCAGGAAACGGACAAGATCAGGGCCATGGCTGGCGCCCTCTATGTGGATGACCACTTGGGCTTTCTCAGACACATCATGAATTACCGACATGAAAATGGCGGCAAAAATCAATGGCGTGCTCAAGGAATAGGACATGGCAGCCAGGATGGAGCGGCGATCGCGAATGGCGTCCCTCAACTCTTTAACCAGTAATATCCAGATTCTGCGCATCATGCCGCAATGCCCTCGTCGGTGCCAATCAGTTGAATGAAGGCCTCCTCCAGGCTGGCTTGTCCGGTAAGCCGGCAGAGCTCATCAGGGCTTCCCTGAACAATCAGTCGGCCCCTGGCCATGACGATGACCTGGTCACACAGCGCCGCCACCTCTTGCATCACATGGCTGGAAAACAGCACGCAGTGCCCCTGCTGCTTCAGATCGTTCAGTGTTCGTCTAAGGATGCGGGTGCTCATAACATCCAGGCCGCGGGAGGGCTCATCCAGCACAATGTTGTCCGGTTGATGGACGATGGCCTGGGCCAGGGCGGTTTTCATCCGCTGGCCTTGAGAAAAGCCTTTGCAGGGGCGATCGGCGATGTCCTGCATCTGCATTTGAGAGATCACCGCATCCACGGCGGTGTGAGCCTGTTTGGAGCCCAGGCCATTGAGGGTGGCAAAGTAATGGATGTATTCTCGTGGCGTCAGTCGTTCATACAGGCCGAATGGATCGGGAAACAGCCCCAGGGCGCGCTTGGCCGCCATCGCCTGTTGTTGCACATCCAGGCCGTTTACCAGGGCCTGACCCTCGTCGGCCCGGAGCAAGCCGAATAGGGTCCGCAGCGCGGTGGTTTTGCCGGCGCCGTTAGGGCCAAGCAGCCCGGTTATCTGGCCATTTTCGGCCTTGAAACTCAGGCCGTCCAGCGCCTGAACCTGACCAATTTTTTTCTTTAACCCTTTGACTTCAATCATTTGTTGGCCTCGCGAGGGGACTCGACGGAGTTGGCATTAAGGTAGAAGGCACGGTGTGTATCCAGAGACAGACACTCGCTGTCCAGGTGGTGAGGTGAACCGGTTTCAATCAGTTGCTGAATCAGCCTGGGGGCACAGGTCTGAAACGCGACTCCGTGGGTGGCATGGGGGGCAATCAGGTGGCTGCTGTTTCTGAGCCCGGCCTGGGCCCGGGTGCCCCAGGAGGGCGGGGTGGCCGGATCCTTGTCGCCGGACAGCAGCAGAGTGGGAATATCACTGTCTATCGCCTGGCTGAATTCGGCTTCGGGTTCGGCGGTCCCCCAGACGGGGCAGGCGTGTTGAAACAGTGACACCATGCTGGCGGCAAATGCCGAGCTGTGGCTGAGCTGTTGTTTCTCCTGGGGGCTCATTCGAGGCCAGTCCTCCTGACAAATCACCGACAGGTGCATGCCCATGGCAATGCCAAAGTTCGGCTCCGTCTGTTGCATTCCGAGCAGCGGTTGGAAGTTATTCCGGGCAGCGGCGTGGATCACCAGAGGGATCAGGCTACGGCTGCTGGGGGCGTAGAGCGCCATTCGCAGTGCATTGAGGAATTTGTTGCGGGTAACCACAAAGGTGGCCGGTTGTGCGGACAGAGGATCGGTCACCGGTAGCGTGACCGGCTTGGTCTCCAGCCGCTGTTGCACCTTGATAAGGTCGGCATTCAGGTCGGGAAAGTTGCGGTGGCAATCGGGTGAGTTTTGGCACTCTTGCAGCACCTGATCCAGCGCCCGGTTAACCGCATAGCCGATGGTGAGCACCGATTGCTGCATCGGCACCACCCCATCCAGGGTGACGGTTTCCAGGGCATCTGGGTAGTGGCGCATGTACAGTTGGGCCATGCGGGTGCCGTAAGAGATGCCATACAGGTGCCAACGGGTAATTCCCAGCGCCTGTCGTACGCGCTCGAAATCCTCAAGGGCATGGCGGCTGTGGTACTGGCTCACATCGGCCTGCTGCTGCGACAGGCATTGGCGAATCAGCGCAGTCATATCCAGGTTACTGTCATCCAGTGCCAGTGGTGCCACCGAGGTGTCTTCATCACACAGTAGCGGGTTTGAGCGCCCGGTACCGCGCTGATCGATCAGGATCAGATCGCGATTTTGACGAATTCGGGCAAAGACACGCTCAAACTGGTGGGCATCGTCCAGGGCGGACTGTCCGGGACCGCCGGTAATCACCAACAGTGGAGCGGTGCCAGGAATCGATTTGATCGCCGCAATGCGGGCAAAGTGGAGCTGAATCTGGGTGGCCGCCGGGGCATGATAATCTTCCGGTACGCTTAATACACCGCACTCGACCTGCTCGGACAGGCCCTCCAGGTAGCAAGGACTCAGGGTAGAGGCCCTGGCGTACAGTGGCCACAATGAGCTCATTATCAGCAACAGGCCAAGTAAGATTTCCGTACTGGTGAGTGGGGCCCGAAGGGTGGCGCTCATGGTGCAGTCCTTTTGCATGCAGCTGTAAAGGGCCGCAGAGAGAGTCTATCCATCGCCAAGCTACTGGCGCCTGGGTAGGGAGTCAACCGGCTGCGGCAAATTGTCACAGTTTTCGGGAAAGCGCTTGGCGAATGGGACCGTTAGTCAGACACTGGGACCGGTGATGGCACAGTCAGGTTGTGCCTCATCCTCCTGCAACAAGGATATTCTCTGTGTTAGCCGGCCATCATCGATGCGCCGGCTTTTTTTGCAGCTTGCGTTGCAGTGTTCTTCGGTGCATTCCCAACGCTCGCGCGGTGGCGGAGACGTTACCGTCGTGGGCGCTGAGCGTCTGTTGTATGTGCTCCCATTCCAGTCGTTCTGGCGACATTGGGGCAAATTCGTCCGTTTCGGCGTTGTCCAAATGAGAGTCTGGCTCGTCGGTGAGTGCCTTAAGCAGGGTATGGGTATCGGCGGGTTTGGCCAGGTAATGATCCGCCCCCAGCTTAATGGCCTCAACCGCCGTGGCAATGCTGGCAAACCCGGTTAACAATACGATGCGGCCTTGAGGCAAGCTTTGTCTCAGCGGTGTGAGCAGTTCCAGGCCATTCTCTGATGCCAATTTCATATCCAGTAAAAGATGAGAGGGTTGCCATTGTCGGGCCTGTAACAGCGCCTCGGTTGCACAGTGGGCCACTCGAGTCTCGAATCCTTGCTTTTTCATTCGCCGCGACAACGCGTTGGCAAAGGCCTCGTCATCTTCAACAATCAGTAGTTTCATCGGCGCAGGGTTCCAGTTTCAGAGTGATGTCGGCGATGGCTCCGCCGTCCGGGTGGTTACTCAGCGCCAGGCGTCCGCCCAGGCGTTCAAAGCTGGCGCTGGAGAGCACTAGTGCCATGCCCATGCCCGACTCGCTGCTTTGCAGTGCGTCGCCAAGGCGATCCAGACGCTGCTCTTCGACGCCGGGGCCATGATCGCGAAGGCTCAGTCGCAGTTGCCCTGGCTCGGTCTGCGCACGCAACTCCAAAATCTGGTTGCCGGTCTTGGCGTTGGCCTGGGCGCTGTTTTGAATCAGGTTAAGCAGGGCGGGGAGCAACATGGCATCGGTTTGAATCTGTCCTTCCAGCTTGGTGGCCTGCAGCTGCAGTGTTTGCTCAGGGAAGTGCAGCAGCACGGCATCCTGCAACTGCTCAACCAATTCGTCGCAGGGGAGAATCTGGTGTTTGCCTTCTCGAATGGCGCTGGCGAGAGTGCGGAAATAGCTTAGGTGGCTGGCGGCTTGCTGAAGAGGGTGGGCCATCTCCTGCACTGCTTCCTCTTCCGGGTAGCTGTCTTTGAGTTCGTCGTACAGCAGTTGCAGGGTGCTCAGTGGCGTTGCCAGTTGATGGGTGACCTGAGCCGATGCGATCCCGAGCGCCAACAGTTGCTCTTGTCGCAGTTGCTCCTCTCGTTGCTGCGCCATCATGCGTTCGCGATCGGCGATCATCCTGGCCATGGCGCCGACAACCAGGGCAATGACCAATGCCGAGATAAAGAAGTTGGCGCCCATAAACACAAAGTGCTGTTTCATGTCCATCATGTGCATGGCGTGTTCCGGCATGGTCAGCAGCAGATAGCTGTATGCGGCCACGGCCAACAAGGTCACCAATCCCAGTAAACGGATGCCAAGGCTGACGCCGGCAAACACAATGGGTAGCAGCAACAGGGAGACGAAAGCGTTGGTTGCGCCGCCGCTGGCATTTAAAATCAGGGTCAGAAAGGCAAGGTCACTCAGTATCTGCCCTAACATGGCGGCGGTGCTGACCATGGTCTTGTGGCGATAGCGAATCAGGCTGACGATATGAAATACAATCATCAGGCTGATGATTGGGATCAGTTCGATGTAGCCAGTGGCCTGCTCGGTAAGCAGCCCGGCAATGGGCAGCAACAGGGCCAGAGCGGCTAGCGCAAAAGTACGAAACACCAGCAATCGCTGAATGGCAGAGGCGCGTTTGAGGTCCCACCAGTGAGGGTGCTGACTGCCTGGCATGATATGGTCCTGATATTAGGGCGATCTGTTCTTAGGCTGAAAGCTAACATGAAGGCCGACGCTCGCCAATGATCCGTCGACATAAGCGGATGACAAAATTATCTTTTTGTGGAAATCGCAGCCCTGGTGATCGGGTCTGATACTAGAAGCGGGGAATGATTTGAAGAGGGTGACGCAATGAGATGGTTAGGATGGTTGGTGAGTCATTGGGTGGTACTGGTGGTCGGGATTGCCATTGGTATCTACTGGTTGCCCATATTGACTAAACCGGTACCCGCAGACCTGGAGCAAGTGCATCAGGTTGCCGCCAAGGCCCAATTCAATGGCCGCTTTGATCGCAATCGCATCGACAGTGACCTGCTGCATTGGGGGGAGGGCTCGGTGTTTATCGCGGCGGATGCCATCGCGCTGCGCGGTGAATTGGCGCCAGGTCCGAATTATCAGCTGTACTTGTCTCCCCGTTTTGTAGAAACCGAAGCGGAGTTTTTGCGCCTGAAGGCTTCTATGGTCCACGTGGCTCCGGTTCCCGGTTTTGGTCATTTCACTGTGGCGGTACCTTCGACAATTGATGTGTCACAGTTCAGTACGGTTATTGTCTGGTGCGAAGCCTTTAATGAGTTCATCACCTCGGCCCGCTATCAGTGAGCTTGGGGCAGCAAGGAAAGTTAACTGAGGATTTTAGTCGGGAATTTTGTTATTCTGGTGACCGAGGACATTAAGATATCCGTTTATTTTCATATTGTTGCGACAATGTTGATTAAATGAGCGGTGCAAGCGGTGGGGTTCTGCTGAGCAAGGGAGGAGAGATGAGTTTCAGCAATCTGTTTGGTGCACATCCCTTAATGGGGTTTGCGGTGGTGATGTTTATCGTGACCTTTTTCGTTTCCAGAAAGAAGGTTCGCTCACCGTTGGCTTGTGCCATTGTTGGATTTTTCTCTGCCTTTATTCCGCCGTTTGCCATCGTGTTGCTGGTCTATTTTGCCCTGAAAACCGAATTGCCCGAGTATCGGGCCGACCAGCAAAGAGTGAGCTGATCCTTCAACCGAAACTGCACTCCTGTACGTATTAACTCCATCTACAACGACTATGCTGAAAGTAGAGGGCCGCTGGCGAGCGTCACGTCGGCGAGCTCTGGAGATTGAACGTTAGGTGGGCCGCTGGCCCGTAAGGAGTGAGTTATGCCTCAGACTGCGCCTGTTCCCAAGAGCGGACCTCGGGCTCCGACCCGCACACCGGCCTTTGCCCGGGTAATTCCCCATAATCAATTGTCTTATCGCGACCCTTTTCACTGGCTGCACCTGGCATTGAGGGACGTGGTGGCGGCGCCTGTCGTTAGCCTGTTCTATGGCATGGTTTTTACTCTGGCCACCTTCGCCATCTGGGTGGCGGTGTTTCTGCAGGGCAGCCATCTGGTGATTTTGCCGTCGTTGGTGGTGTTTATGTTGGTGGGGCCGTTCCTGGCAACTGGGCTGTATGATGTCAGTTGGCAGCTTGAGCGAGGTAAGACACCGAACCTGTTCCACTCGATGCGGGCGATTCGTCGTAATCGGGTATCGGAATGGGGCTTTGCCATTCTGCTGGCGGTGATGATGATCTTCTGGATGCGGGTGGCGGCGATGATCCACGCCCTGTATCCGCTCAACCAAGATGCTCATTTTGAGCAGTTTCTGCCCTTTCTGAGCCTTGGAACCCTGTTCGGCGCGCTATTTACCGTGACGGTATTTGCGCTGTCGGCGTTTTCGATTCCGGTAATGATGGAGCGCCGGGTGGACATGATGACGGCCATCAGCACCAGTGTCAGTGCCGTGTACCACAATGCCGGAGTGATGGCGGTGTGGGCAGCCATTATTGGCATCGGAGTGGCGGTGGGTTTTGCCACCGCAGGGCTTGGCATGTTGCTAATTATGCCGATTCTCGGTTACGCCACCTGGCACGGTTACATTCGAACCATCAAGACCAAGCGTCCAAGGCGGTTTGAGTAATTTCAGTGACCGTTGTTAAATCACTCCCCTAGACTTCGGCCCCTTTTCGTGGGGCCGTCTTTATCTTGTCTAATTACCGCAAACGCGGACGCTTCTGCGAACAACACTTTGGAACGGTGAGCGGGCGCTTGTCACAGGCTGTCACCGCACTGTCAGATATACCAGTGAATACCCCCACCTCGGATTCCTATTCTGGCGCTGCTTAATGCACAGCAAGGATAAGATGATGATTAAACGAAATTTGCTTATGACCGCAATGACTCTGAGTGTAATGCTCAGTGGTTGCGGCAGTGACGACAGTGCCTCCACTTCGACTCCACCGGTTCCTAAGCCACCGGTTGTCGACAAGCCAGAGTATGTTTGGGGGGCTCCAAGTGAAGACGAGAAGGCGCTCAACAAGACCGTTCAGTTCGCCATCGTTGGTGGTTTTACTCCATTGCAGGAAGGGGAAAGTGCTGAAAAGGTCCATGAGGGCTACTTCATCGAAAATGGCGATCTGCTGCCTACCAAGATGGTAGAGGATGCCGCTGCAAAGGGATATAAGGTGGACTGGATTCTACCACCTACGGCCGTCAATATGGCCGGGGTAAAGCTGGACACTGTGCGACCGGATCTGTTTCAGCCTGGCCGCGGCTCGGTGCTGGATATGTTGATCTGGGCGGCTGACCATTATGATCTGGACATTCAGTTTGAGAAGGACGACGTCCTTAATACCTACTGGGTGACCTCTATTGAGGGGGTCACCGGTGACGCGGAGCAAGTGGATCCTGAGCGTTTGGGTGAGACTCAGGGTGGTGGCTGGAAGTATCTCTATGCATCCAGTGCCTGGGAGTACAACAAGAAGGCCAATCCATTTGGTCCCTTCACTGATGGTACCACTGGCCACTACTTCAACGAGGAGGACAGCTATGTCCGTATCGACCATCAGGCGTTGAAAAACAACGTCAGCATCATTCTGATGCCGGCCCAGCCGGGGGAGATGGACATTCGTCGGCAAAAGTACCAGCGTGAGCAGGATCGTTTGGCCGCCTACGGGGGTAAGAACATCATTCCCGAGGTCATTATCGACTTCAAGCCGGCCAAGTACGCCGACACCGGTGAGGTGCTGGAGCCCAATAAGCGTGCGGTATTCAAGGATATCGAGATTACCGCTCATAACTTGCGTACCGACATCTACCAGCCGGGTGTGTTGACCGAGACTGACATTCTGCTGTCATTGGTGGATCAGCGTCCTGAAGTGAAGATCCAGTGGGATTACTGGCCGCGGATGAGCAGCGGTGCCAACGTTCAGGGTTACGTGGCCAGTGCCATCAGCTTCAATGGCAAGGATGATCTGGGGAATATCGTCAGTGATACCTACTTTAATAACGGCGCTTGTGGCTTTGTTCATCATACCGGCGAGTGGGAGAACTACATGGATGTGGGACTGGCCCATGGTCTGTACCATTCGGTGATGTGTAAGAACCGCCTGGATATGGGCCCCGAGTTTAGTCGTGAAGCTTGCATTGGTGAGGTTGATGGCCAGATTGGCTATCGGGCACGTCACTTTGGTGCGGGGGAGAAGTTTGAAAACCTCAACCCCAGGGGGCGTGGGTACATCAAATACGGCTATCCCTTCGGCGGCAACGACGTTCACCTGACCGGCGATGAGCTGATCGTCTATGCCCCAGAGTATGTGAACTACGCCGGGGCCGCGTTCGGTGAGTGGAGTAACAGTCAACCTTTCTCCGGTTGTGATGTGGACTCGCCCAAGATTGATCCCAGCCGCATTAAGGACATCAGCAAGGCTCGGGCGCCATTGACTGAAACGCACTTCGGTTGGAAGCAACCGGATTGCACCACCTGCCATAATTCGTCCAACAGTCATGTGGTCGAAGATATGGCACCTTGGGAGTGCGCCGAGTGTCACAGCAATAACGGTGCGCCTCAGAGCCACGGCGATCAGACTTGCGGCTTCTGTCACGCCAAAACGTTGGAACATCACGGTGATGCCTTCAGTGATAAACTGGATTATTACGGTGAAAACGCCAATTTTAAGGAGCCCGAGAGCTGCCTGACTTGTCACGTTGATCCAAGGTAGTGGGTAAGTTAATTTGGCTATGATTCGGGAGGCCTTATGTGGCCTCCTTTGTTCGAGGAGAAGATATGGCATTGCAGCAATGCGGCCTGGTGAGTAGCAGCATTCTTGAGGACTTCGTTAATCGATTGGAGCCTTGTGGTTTCAATCGTTTCTATTATGCCATTGTCACTGATGACGAGTACTCGATTCGGGATACTCTGGGATGTTGCTCCAACCTGAATGCCAGTAGGATGGTCAACCTGCGTCGAATGCGCTTTGCCGTGGCTTCGGATGCCTCAATACTGGAATACAGGGATGAGTATCTGCATCGCTATGCCCAGAGCGACGAGACTTTTGCTCGGTTAGGACCTGCACTGCGAAAGCGGCATAATCCCTTTATCTGGCCCGGTAATGTGCTGCCATCACGGCGCCTGAAGAGCTTTCAGCGGTTTCAGCAGCGGTTTGGCGTCGATGCGCGGGCCACCTATTATCACCCGTTACCGGAGCGCCCCGGTTGGTTGGGGGTTTGTCACCTTTTTTCTCCTCTGTCAGTGGATGAAGTTAATGATAAAGTGAATCAGGATTTCAGTGAATTCAAAAACTTGCTATCACACTATTGTGAAACTTTTACGGCGCTGTCCTTCGGTAGCATCAATCCCCTGGCGAACTTTGGAGTACTGTCATCCACTTGCATTCAAATTTTGTCACTGGTCGCCGATGGTTACTCCAGTGAGGAGATTGGCGAGCAGTTGTATATGAGTGAACGGGGAGTGAACTATCACCTGGATCGCGCCAGGCAGATATTGATGGCCCGTAATCGTACAAACTTAATTAGCAAGGCTTTTCGACAGGGTGTGATCTGATCAACGGGTATGGATGTCGCCTCAAGTTCAATGCCCGTTTTCGAGGTGCAGTCATACAGTGAGTACACAGGCCTTGTCGATGGAGAGGCAGTATTTTCCTATCAGTTGAATAACCAACGGTAGCCTCGAAGCCGATTATCGAGGGGCTGGTTCTTATTGATGTTGTTGATTGTTGCTCTTTTGTCGGGGACAGGTCACAGCGTCCTATTCCGCTATCATTTCTCCTAGTGAAACGTCACTAATCGGATTTCTATTCTTGCTCTGCATTTTGCATTGCAAGGATAAGATGATGAAAACAAGTAAATGGTTAATTTCAGCTGCCGCCATAAGCATGATGCTCAGTGGCTGCGGCAGTGATGATGATTCTGCTGCAGTTCCTGTGCCGCCGGAAGTGACTCCTCCCGAGATTGTCAAACCCGATTATGTGTTTGGTGGACCAACCGGAGATGAGCAAACCCTAAGCAAAGTCATTCAGTTTGCGATTGTGAAACGTCTGGTGCCTGTTGAAGCAGGCGATGGCGCGCAAGGGCAGCACGCGCCGGCTCAAGTTGGAGCGCAGTCCAAGACCAAAATCATTCCCGTTGATGGCCTGGTTCATACCAAGATGGATGAGCAGGCGGCGGATATGGGGATGAGGGTGGAGTACCTGTTGCCGCCCACGGCCATTAACATGTCTGGGGTGAACATCGATACTCTGCGCCCGGATCTGTTTCCTGAAGGACGGGGATCGGTCCTGGATCTGCTGCTGTGGGTTGGGGAAAAGTACGGTCTGGACATCGAGATAGAAAAAGATGAGGCACTGAACACCTACTTCGTCACTTCGATCGCTGGCATCGAAGGTGAGCCTGAGCGAGTAGACCAATCTCGCCTTGGGGCTACTGAAGGTCAGGGTTGGAAGTATCTGGTCGGGCCCAGCACCTGGGAGGCAAAAGTTGACCCGGTATTCGGTGGTGGTGATTGGAATGCCGATCACCTCTATTACAAAGAGGAAGAGATCTACTTCCGCATTGACCATCAGGCGCTTAAAAATGAGATGAGCATCGTGTTGATGCCCGCTCAACCTGGTGAAATGGAGGTGCGTAAGCGTAAGTACCGTAAGGAGATGGACAGGCTGGCGGCCAATGCCGGTAAGGTGATCGTGCCCGAGATCGTGATCGATTTTAAGCCGCCTTACTACAACAGCGCAGGTGAATTGGTGCAGCCGGGACAAAGAGCGGTGTTTAAGGACATCGAAGTAACGCCTCATAACCTGCGAACCGACCTGTATCAGCCTGGGGTGATCACCGAACTGGATGCCTGGCTGTCGCTGGTTGAACAGCGACCGGATCTTAAGATCAACTGGAGTTATTGGCCGCGATTGAGCACCAATGCCAACGTCCAGGGGTATGTAGCGACCTCCATCAGTTTTAACGGTAAGGATGATCTGGGTAACATCATCAATCAGACCTACAAAAATAATGGGGAGTGCGGCTTTGTTCACCATACCGGTGAATGGGAAAACTACGCCGACAGTGGGGCTCAAAACAGTTTGTATGAGTATGTGATGTGCGCCGGGCGCCTGGATATGCCAGAAGACTGGAACCGCGGCGCCTGTATGAGCAAAGTGCCAGGAATCAAGGGATTTCGGCCTCGAAACTATGGGGCGGGCGAGTTGTATGAGAATGATGGCCCCACCGGCTACATGAGTTTTGGCGTTCCTTTTGGTGCCAATGATCCTCACTTCACCGGTGACAACATGATCATCTACGGCCCAGAGTACATCAACTACCTGGGAGTGGCGTTTGGCGCTCTGAACACCAACAGCGGTGTGCCTTCAGGCTGTGATATGGACTCCCCCGAGATAGACATCGCCAATTTGAAAGACATTTCACAGGCGCGAGCACCGCTGGATGAGTCTCACTTTGGCTGGAAGTTGCCGGACTGCAGTACCTGTCATGATCCTTCCAACAGCCATGTGGTGGCGGAGATGGATCCTTATGAGTGTGCCGAGTGTCACGGTAACAATGGCGCGCCTACCAATCATGGTGAACGCTATACCTGTGGCTTTTGCCACTCCCAAACGTTAACCAAACACGGTAATGTGTACGGCAATAAAACCGATTACTACAGTAAGGACACCAGCTTCAAAGAGCCGGAAAGCTGTTTGACCTGTCACGTAGATCAGCAGTAAACCGGCATTGTGTGGTGAACAATTGGGGGAGCGAGCTCCCCCATCTTTTGGGAGATGAATCATGGCCAGTGAATTATCCACGTTAGTGAGTCAGCGCATCATTGATGATTTTACCAGCCAGCTTAATCATTGGGGTCTGGACCGGTTTTATTACACTCTGTTGCCCAGCCTGACCCCTAAGGGGCTCAGGTTGAACGATTGCGATCAGGCCTTGGATTGGAAGCGGGTGTTCAGCTTGAAACGGATGCGCAGCGCCGTAGCCTCAGACTCGGACATACTAAAGTACCGCGATGAGTTTATTCGGCGCTATGCGGTTCGCGATTTCTCTCTGGTCAGGGCAGATGGGAGCAGTCTTAAGCTGGGAGTTCCAGTTCTTTGGTCTGATGAGTGGGTTTCCAGTCGCCGCATTGCGGGATTTAAACAGCTGAAGCAACGGCACAACATTCAGACTCGCATGGTGTTCTTTACTGCTGTGGATAGCAGGCCGGATATTATCGGCTTGTGCATGTTATTTTCGTCCCTGCCTGAGGAGGACGTACTGGCGCGGATAAACAACCAAACTCAGGGGTTATCGGAGTTACTGACAGAGTACTCGGCCATTTTTAATGCTCTGACGTTTCGCAGTATTAACCCTTTGATAAACTTTGGGGTGCTGTCGCCAACCTGTGCCAAAATTCTGGCTTTGGTGGCCGATGGTTACTCCAGTGAAGAGATTGGTAGACAACTGCATATCACCGAGAGGGGGGTGAATTACCACCTCGACCGCGCCCGTCAGATCATGGTGGCCAGGAATCGCACTAATCTGGTCAGCAAGGCCTATCAACACGGTGTGTTGTAGCGCTGTCGCATGGTACTTGGGTTTTTGATCTGAGGCCGGACGGGGGTCACATCTTGCTTTGCCACTGTCAATTCTGCCAGTGTCCCCACCTACCAACTCCCTATTCTGACCTTGCCGTATTTACAGCAAGGATTAGATGATGATTAAGAATAAGTTAATGGTGGTAAGTTTGGCTTGTGGCCTGGCATTGACCGGGTGTGGCAGCGATGATGGTGGCTCTGCACCACTACCTCCGGAGGTGTTGCCGCCGGTGGTGGATAAGCCCGACTTCGTGTTTGGTGGCCCCAGTGAGGATGAGCAGAAACTGAACAAGGTGATTCAGATTGCCATTGTAAAAGGCTTTTCGCCGCTGGATGCCAAGATGAGTAAGGCTGAGGTCAAGAAGCGCGCTGCCAGCATCGACGTCGAGGGCGTCGTGCACTCAAAAATGGTTGATGATGCGGCCAAGATGGGGTTGAAAGTGGACTACCTGTTGCCGCCGACAGCCATCAACATGGCAGGGGTTAAGATAGATTCTCTGCGGCCGGACTTGTTTGCAGAGGGACGCGGGTCGGTGCTGGATCTGTTGCTGTGGGTATCCAAGAAATACGACTTGGATATTCAGGTCGAGAAAGATGAGGCCCTGAATACCCACTTTGTCACCTCTATTGAAGGGATTGAAGGTTTACCGGAAGCGGTGGATCAGCAGCACCTGGGAGAAACCCAGGGCCAGGGCTGGAAATACCTGGTAGGTCCGAGCGTGTGGGAAGAGAAGGTCGAAGGGGGCTATGACACCGCCGACATCTACTACAAGGAGGAAGAGATCTATTTCCGCATGGATCATCACCCGCTAAAGAACGAGATGAGCATCGTGCTGGTGCCGGCTCAGCCTGGCGAGATGGAGATTCGTAAGCGCAAGTACCGGCGAGAGATGCAGCGATTGGCGGACAACGGTGGCAAGGTGATCGTGCCGGAGATCGTGATTGATTTTAAACCGGCCAAATACTCGGCCACCGGAGAGATTCTGGTGCCCAATCAACGGGCGGTGTTTAAGAACATCGAGGTGAAACCGCATAACCTGCGTACCGATCTGTACCAGCCAGGAGTCATTACCGAGCTGGACGCCTGGCTGTCTTTGGTGGAACAGCGCCCGGACCTGAAAATTGACTACAGCTACTGGCCTAAGCTGAGCACCAACTCCAACGTTCAGGGTTACGTGGCCACCGCCATCAGTTTCAATGGCCGAGATGATCTGGGCAACATCGTTAATGAAACCTACACCAACAACGGCTCCTGCGGTTTCGTGCACACCACCGGTGAGTGGGAAAACTACATGGACTCCGGTGCTCAGCACGGGTTGTACCAATGGGTCATGTGTTCGGCTCGCACCGACATGGGCGGCGATGAATACCGCAATGCCTGCTATGGCAACATTCCCGGTGTGTTGGGGTACCGCGCGCATCAATACGGTGCCGGTGAACAGTATGAGAACCACAACCCTAAAGGCCGGGGCTACATGAAGTTCGGCTTGCCCTTTGGCGGCAACGATCCTCACCTGACCGGCGATGCCATGATCATCTATGGTCCTGAGTACATCAACTACATTGGCGCCGCGTTCGGAAATGGCTATGGCAATCAGCAAGCCACATCGGGTTGTGATGCCGAAGCGCCGGAGATCGATCCCAACCAGATTAAAGACATTACCAAGGCCAGAGCTCCGCTGACCGAGTCTCACTTCGGCTGGAAGCTGCCCGATTGCAGTACCTGTCACAATGCCGCCAACAGCCACGTGGTCGAGGAGATGGCCCCTTGGGAGTGCGCCGAGTGTCACGGCAATAACGGTGCGCCGGACAGCCATGGTGAGCTGCTGACCTGTGGATTCTGTCATGCGCAGACTCTGGAAAAACACGGCGATGCCTATTCCACCAAAGACGATTACTACGGCCAGAAGACCCGCTTCAAAGAGCCGGAAAGCTGTCTGACATGTCACATAGACAAGGGAGAGCACACTGAGTAAAAACGATTGAACAGAAGGGGCCGAAAGGCCCCTTTTACTGGGGAGAAGATGATGCCTGCACAAAAAATCAACCTGGCCAGTCGCCGGGTGATTGATGACTTTATCGAGCGGTTGGCGGCGTTTGAGCTGAGCCGCTTTTACTACACCATAGTGCCAGATGATGAGAGCACCATTGCTCATACCCTGGGGTGCTGCAGCACCTTTAATGCCAGTCGGGCGTTTAATCTGAAACGGATGCGCTATGCGGTGGCGTCCGATGATGCCATCTTGCTGTACCGGGATGAGTTTCTGCGCCGTTTTTCGCGAAGCGATCAGGGGTTTCAGCTGTCCGGTCCATCAACACGTAACCGCAGCAATCCGTTCCTGTGGCCGGATGATACGGAGTCCGGTCGAAGACGAAGCACCTACCTGCAACTCAAGCAATTGAAGCAGCGGTTTGGCATCGGCGCCCAGCTGACCTTTTATCACCCAGTGGCAGAACGTCCGGGCTGGCTGGGCATTTTTAACCTGTTTTCTGACAAAGGGCGTCAACAATTGCCGTTGGGGCAGGGGACGGGGCTGGCAGAATGTCGAGGTTTGTTGGAGCAGTACGCCGACACCTTCAATGCCCTGGCATTCAAAAGCATCAACCCGCTGGCCAACTTCGGAGTGCTGTCACCCACCTGCATTCAGATACTGTCATTGGTGGCTCAGGGGTATTCCAGCGAAGAGATTGGCGAGCAGTTGTACATGAGTGAGCGAGGGGTTAACTACCACCTGGATCGGGCCCGGCAGATCATGATGGCCAGAAATCGCGCCAACCTGGTCAGCAAAGCCTATCTGCATGGGGTGTTGTGACTGCTGCAATTATGAAAAAGGGGCCGGCGGCTCTCCTTGGTGTTTCCACCGTGGCGAGCTTTTTGTCTCCGAAGTGGTAAAACCGGTCACGGATGAGGATCTTGGTCACATCGGGTTTAGATACTGTTGCTGCTGCCAGTATCGACGCATGGGGACAGCTCTTATCCTTGCCGTGCTTATTGCAGACAGTAAGGATGAGATGATGAAACGCAATACAATTTGGGCGGCGCTGGCTTTCAGTGTAGTCCTGGGCGGATGTGGCAGTGATGACAGTGCTTCGACACCTACGCCACCGCAACCGAAGCCGCCAGTGGACAAGCCGGAGTACGTCTTTGGTGGCCCTAGCGAGGATGAGAAAAAACTCAATAAGGTGATTCAGTTGGCCATCGTAAAGGGATTTTCTCCCTTGGATCAGGCTCATACTCCGGTTTCGGTCAACGCTCAATACGTATCGAATATAGCCGTTGATGGCGTAATCCACTCTAAGATGGATGAACAGGCTGCCAAAAAGGGCTTAAAGATTGACTACTTACTCCCTCCTACCGCCATTAATATGGCAGGGGTGAAGATTGACTCCATCCGTCCTGATCTATTTGCCGAGGGTAAAGGTTCGGTGCTGGATCTGTTGATGTGGGTTGGTAAGAAGTACGATCTGGATATTCAGGTTGAAAAAGATGACGCCCTGAATACCTATTTCGTCACCTCGATCGAAGGGGTCCAGGGGTTGCCAGAAGCAGTGGACCCGGACCACATCGGCGAAACTCTGGGACAGGGCTGGAAGTACCTAGTGGGTCCTAGCTCTTGGGAGAAAAAGGAGGGGGGATGGGATACGGATTCTCTCTATTACAAGGAGGAGGAGATCTACTTCCGCATGGATCACCAGCCGCTCAAGAACGAGATGAGTATCGTGCTGGTACCGGCTCAACCCGGTGAGATGGAGATTCGTAAGCGCAAGTACCGGCGAGAGATGCAGCGATTGGCGGGGAATGGCGGCAAGGTGATTATCCCCGAGATTGTTATCGATTTTAAGCCGGCCAAGTACTCGGCTACTGGTGAGATACTGGAGCCTAATAAGCGCGCGGTGTTCAAGAACATTGAGGTCACCCCGCACAACCTGCGCACCGACCTCTATCAGCCCGGGGTGATCACCGAGCTGGACGCCTGGCTGTCACTGGTGGAGCAGCGCCCGGATCTGAAGATCGACTGGAGTTACTGGCCGCGGTTGAGCACCAATGCCAATGTACAGGGATATGTGGCTACCGCCATCAGCTTTAACGGTCGGGATGACCTGGGCAACATCGTCAACGAGACCTACACCAATAATGGTGCTTGTGGTTTTGTGCATCATACCGGCGAGTGGGAGAACTACATGGACTCCGGTGCTCAGCATGGCTTGTATCAGAAAGTGATGTGTTCTGCTCGCCTTGATATGGGTGGCGATGAGTTCCGGGCTGCTTGCATGAATAAAGTACCAGGTGTGCTGGGTTATCGGGCTCACCACTATGGTGCCGGTGAACAGTATGAAAACCACAACCCCAAGGGGCGTGGCTACATGAAGTTCGGCTTGCCCTTCGGCGGCAACGACCCCCACCTGACCGGCGATGCGATGATCATCTATGGTCCTGAGTACATCAACTACATAGGCGCTGCATTTAGCAATAAGTACGGTAATCAGCAGGCATCTTCTGGATGTGATGCTGATGCTCCGGAGATCGACCCCAGCCGCATCAAAGATGTCAGCAAAGCCCGCGCGCCTTTAACCGAGTCCCACTTCGGTTGGAAGCTGCCGGACTGCAGCACATGCCATAATGCCGCCAACAGCCATGTGGTCGAAGAGATGGCACCCTGGGAGTGTGCCGAGTGCCATGGCAATAACGGTGCTCCGGACAGCCACGGTGAGTTATTGACCTGTGGTTTCTGTCATGCCCAGACACTGGAGAAGCATGGCGATGCTTACTCAACAAAAGATGACTACTACAGTGAGAAAACCAAGTTTAAAGAGCCGGAAAGTTGTTTGACCTGTCACGTTGACAAGCCGAGCTCGATCGAATAAGAATGAAGTTCAGGGGAGGGTGTTCCCCTTCCCTTTTTTGTTACAGGAGGGGGTGGGTGTGCCGGCTCAGCATAGTGAATACGTCACCAGCCAGGTTATCAAGGCGTTCTTAAAGAAACTCAAGCCTCTGGGCTTTGAACGCTTCTACTACAGCATCCTGCCCGATGATCTACACAGTTTTTCCGAGAGTATCGGGCGCAATAGCAAGCTGTTTTTCGGCAATCCAAGTAGCCTAAAAAAGATGCGCTACACCATTGCTTCCGATGATGGAATTTTACAGTTCAGAGAAGAATATCTGTATCGATTCTCCAGGGGAGATTGCAGTTTTCTCTACTCGAGGCCTTCGGCAAGGCTGTATCGAGATTCTTTTCATTTTCCGGGTGGTGGATACGATGGGCGACGTCAAAAAATCGCTGAACAGCTGAGGGTCAAATACAGCTTTGGTAGTGCTGCAACCTATTACCATTCGGTAACGGGCCGGGAGGACTGGATGGGTATTTTCCACCTGTTTTCAGATCAGAGGCGTGCCGTAGTCCAACAAAATGTAATGAATAAACACGAAGAATTGGTCGATCTGCTGTTGGAATTTTCATCTCTATTTTGTTGCTTAGCTCATCAGGACATTAATCCCATCGCCAATTTTGGGCTGTTATCCCCCAACTGCATCAAGATCTTGACTATGGTGGCGGAGGGAGACTCGAGCGAAGAGATCGGCAAGAAGCTGTTCTTGACCGAGCGCGGTGTTAACTACCACCTCGATCGAGCGCGAGAGATCCTCGGTGCCAGGAACCGCACTAACCTGGTCAGTAAGGCTTACCAGACTGGGCTGCTGTAAAAAAGGGAGCCAGAGGCTCCCTATCTTGTTAGTCAAACGCCAACTTGGCCACTTGGTCAAAATGGCTGACAAAATGCACCTTGAGTCCCTCTTTAACGTGGTCAGGCAGCTCCTGATAGTCGCCGCTGCACTCTTCCGGCAGCAGTACCTCTTTGATCCCCTGACGCTTGGCCGCAATCAGCTTCTCTCGAATGCCACCTACGGCTAACACATAGCCGTTGAGGGTGATCTCGCCGGTCATGGCCAGGTGCTGTTTCGGTGCCTGACCCATGGCCAGAGACAATAGGGCGGTAGACATGGTAATGCCGGCACTGGGGCCGTCCTTGGGGGTCGCCCCCTCGGGTACGTGCAGATGCACGAAGCGTTTATCGAAATACCCCTCTTCCACGCCATATTGGCTCAGGTGACTGCTGACGAAACTAAAGGCGATTTCGGCGGACTCTTTCATCACGTCCCCCAACTGCCCGGTCAGTTTCAGTCCGCGGCTTTGCTGGTGAATGCTGTTGGCTTCCACCGGCAGGGTGGCACCGCCCATGGAGGTCCAAGCCAAACCGGTGACAATGCCGGTGCCGCACAAGGTCTGCTCCGCCTTGAACTTGGCAGGGCCCAGCAGTTCGGGAATCGCTTTTAGGCCCAAAGACAACTTTTGCTGCGGCTCTTGCAGCAGTTTGACCACCGACTTTCGAACCAGCTTGGCCAGGGCCTTATCCAGGCTGCGGACTCCCGCTTCGCGGCAGTAGTCGACCACCACTTTCTTCATGGCGGCATCGGTAATCTTCAGTTGGCTGCGTTTGACGCCAGCGCGTTTCAACTGTTTTGGCCACAGGTGGTGTTTGGCGATGGCTAACTTTTCTTCTGCCAGGTAGCCGGACAGGTGAATCACGTCCATTCGATCCAGCAGTGGCGCCGGAATGCTGTCCAGGGTGTTGGCGGTGCACACGAACAGCACCTTGGACAGGTCTAGGCGCAGGTCCAGGTAGTGATCGAGGAAGTTGACGTTCTGCTCCGGATCCAGAGTTTCCAGCAGTGCCGAGGCGGGATCACCCTGATAACTGCTGCCCATCTTGTCGATCTCATCCAGCATGATCACCGGGTTCATCACTTCCGCTTCTTTCAGCGCTTGCACTAACTTACCGGGCATAGCCCCGATGTAGGTACGCCGGTGGCCTTTGATCTCGGCCTCGTCGCGCATGCCGCCGACACTGAAACGATAGAAGGGGCGATCCAGGCATTCGGCGATCGAGCGGCCGATGGAGGTTTTTCCGACGCCAGGAGGGCCTACCAGCAGAATGATGGAGCCACTGATCTCACCTTTGAAGGCGCCCAGGGCCAGGAACTCGAGAATCCGGTCTTTGACGTCGTCCAGGCCGTCATGGTGCTTGTCGAGAATGGTACGCGCCTGGCTCAACTCCAGCTTGTCGGTACTGCTGATCCCCCAGGGCATCTGGGAGATCCAGTCCAGATAATTGCGACTGACGGCGTATTCCGGTGAGCCGGACTCCAGCACCGAGAACTTCTGCATCTCCTCTTTGAACTTCTTCTCGACCGCCTCTGGCAGGGTTTTGCCTTGCATGCGGGCCTGAAACTCTTCCAGGTCGGCGGTTTTGTCGTCTTTGGCTACCCCCAGCTCTTTCTGGATTACTTTAAGTTGCTCTCGCAAAAAGAATTCACGCTCGTGCTTGCTGATTTTGCGATTTACCTCTTCGGCAATTTCACTGTGCAGGCGAGCGGCATCCAGTTCTTTTTTCAGCAGCGCCAGGGTTTTTTCCATCCGTGGCAGCAGTGCCACCTGATCCACCACCTCTTGCAGCAGTGGCCCGGGGGCGGTGGTGATGGCGGCACCAAAGTCGGTCAGCGGCGAGGGTTCGTTGGGACCGAAGCGATTGAGGTAATCTTTCAGCTCTTCCGACAACAGCGGATTGATAGGCAGCAGTTCTTTAATGGCATTGATCAACGCCATGGCATAGGCTTTCACTTCCTTGCCTTCGCTATCCTGTTCCGTTTCCGGGTAGCTGACATTGGCCAGGTAAGGGTGGCTGGTACTTTCCCAACTGTCGATGTGCACCCGCTCAATGCCTTCGGCGATGAACTGAATGTCGCCATCATCCCCCTCTTTGACCTGGTGGACTCGCACCACGCAACCGGTTTGAGGCAGGGTCTGAGGATTGAATTTCCCCTCCGAGTGGTCAAAGTCTTCGCTGTAGAACAGGGCCAGCATCTTGTGCTCGGTTTCTCCCACCGCCTTCAGGGTATCGCTCCAGTCGCCACTTTTGATCAGCACCGGCATTACCTGAGCGGGGAAGAACGGCCGGTTTTGTACCGGCATCACATGCAGTTGGTCCGGCCGCTGCTCTCCGGCAACCACGATATCGGTAGGTTGGGGTTCGTCGGTGTCGATGACGTCAATATCCTCTTGGTGCATAGCCTGTTTCCAACTGCGTATTCGTATCCATCTTAGATGGGGATGGATTTTGGGATTTGCAACCGTGGTGAGCAGTTTTTCCTGTCACCCGCGATCGGCAGCTTCACTAAAGCCCTCAAACAGTTGCTGACGGATCCAGCGGTGGCTGTGGTCGTGTTGGTGTCGCTGATGCCACAGTGCCCGAATGATCAGCGGCGCCAGCGTGACCGGGCTGGGTCGACTGCAGAGGCCGTATTGGCGTTCGGCAATGGCAGCCAGAGAGCGGGGTAAAAAGGCGATCAGTGATGAGTCGACCAGCAGCGGCAGTTGGGTTTGCAGGTTGTGGGTGATGACGCCAACCCGGCGCCGGGCTTCGCCGCCGCTGGCTACGGAAACCGGATCGTCCCGCTCGGCTAACAATCCCATAGTGATGTGGGGGTAGGCCAGCAACGACTCCAGATGCCACTGCTTAAGGGCGGGGTGGTCGGCGGCCAGGACACAGTCGATAGGTTCCTGAGTCAGTCGCTGCTGCATAAAGCGGTCTCGAGCATCCAGCCCGGCACCGATAATGAGATCGGCCTGATCCTGATCCAGTTTATCGTTGGCCTCGGAGCCAAGGGTGTCCAGCTCGAACACAATATTCGGGGCCAATCTCTGGATCCGATTTAGCTGCGGAGCCAGGTAGGCCTGAACGATGAAGTCATGGCTGAGGATGCGGTATCGGCAGAGGATGCTGCTCGGGTCGAGCCGGGGAGGATCGAATAAGCGAACCAGCTCCGTCATCAACGGTTCCAGCTGCTGGCCAAGTTGCACCGCCCTTGGGGTGGGAGACAGGCCTTTGCTGGTGCGGACGAACAGCGGATCTTGTAGCGCATCGCGCAGTCGCGCCAGGGTGTGGCTCATGGCCGATTGCGTGACATGCATCCGTTTTGCGGCTCGGCCAACATGGCACTCCAACAGCAGGGCTTGCAGAGACTTCAGTAGGTTCAGGTCTATATTATTAATGTCGCTCATGCTGGTTATTAATAGTGATGATTACAAATAATAATGCGACTTGAATAGTCTGGTTGCAAGATTGGATATCGGAGTACCAGACAATGCAAAAACACAATGGGATAACAATGACGGGGAGGGGCAGCCTGTGATGATGATGGTGACGGTGATGTCGGTGGTGCTGGGCCTGTTCTTCGTGTTGGCCGGTTCAGTCAAGTTATTGGGATGGCAAAAACAGGTGTTCGAGATTCAGTTGGCCTATTTCCGCTCCTACGGCCTTAGTCGAAGTGCCATGGCGATGGTTGGGGCATTGGAACTCAGCGGTGCGGCCTTGCTAGGGCTGTATCCCGCGGCCGGCGCCTTGCTGCTGGCGCTGGTGAGTGCCGGTGCCCTGAGCTTCCATCTGCGATTCGATACTCTAAAAGAGGGGGCCGCTGCTCTGATGACCCTGGTGCTGTCTTTGTCTCTGTGGTCGCTGCTGTAATTCGCTAGGGCAGACGGACCTGTCAGGTCGGACAGATTTTGGCGATCATTTTTGCTGTTTCAGTGACCGTGGCTTGAGATTGGTCTTACCTCTTGCAGCGTTTTTGACTGAGATCACGTAAAGGCTCAGCTTATCTTCAACTCAACCCGACGGGTTGGTAGCCTAATTGGTTAGGAATGGAATTCAGCTTTTTCATTCTCGGACAGATACCTCTGAAGAAGTAGACCGGGGCAGCTGACGCCGGCTTAAGAAGAGCAAAAATGATAAAGATCTCCATTAACAATCAACTGGTTGAAGTTGAGGAATCCCTCTACCTGCTGGACGCATGCCGGCAGGCCGGATTCGAGGTTCCTTCGCTGTGTGGTGGCCCCAATGGCCAGGGGCAGGAAGCGTGCGGCTTGTGTGCCGTCGAGGTTGATGGGGAGGTGACCCTCAGTTGCCGTCATCCGGTAAAAGCTGGCATTGAGGTACAGACTCAGTCTGAGACTCTGACCCAGACCCGCCAGGCGGCGTTAAAACGAATTTTGTCTAATCATACCGCCGATTGCGAGGCACCCTGTAAGACCGCCTGTCCGGCGGATGTCGACATTCAGGGGTATCTGTACGACATCGCTCAGGGTGACCATACCAAGGCGGTGCAGACCATTAAAGACACGCTGCCGATGCCGCTGTCTATCGGTCGGGTGTGTCCGGCCTTCTGTGAATCGGCATGTCGGCGCACCCTGGTGGATGAGCCGTTGGCCATTCGGCAGTTGAAGCGACACGCCGCCGATCTGGACCTGAATGACCAGGCCCACTTGGCAGACATTGCGCCCGCCAAAGGCAAAAAGGTCGCCATTATTGGTGGCGGTCCTGCCGGCCTCTCGGCCGGTTATTTCCTGACTCACAATGGCTATCAAGCCACCGTCTTTGAAGCCATGCCGCAAGCCGGTGGTTGGCTGCGATATGGCATTCCCGAGTATCGACTGCCGAAAGCGACTCTGGATAAAGAGATTGAGTTGATGTGTCGTGCCGGCATGAACATCGAACTGAATCAAAGCCTCGGGCGTGATTTTACCCTGGAACAGTTGAGCCAGGAGTACGATGCGGTGTGTCTGGCCATTGGCGCCCAGAAGGCGGTGGCCATGGACTACACCGGCTCGGATCTGCAAGGCTGCATGCTGGGTGTGGATTACCTGAAGGATTTCACCCTGGGCAAAGACGTATCGGTAGGCAACAAAGTCGCCGTGATTGGCGGTGGTAATACCGCCATCGATTGCGCCCGAACCGCCCTGCGTCAGGGGGCGGAAGTCACCATCATCTATCGCCGCACCAAGGCCGACATGCCGGCGGAAGATTACGAAATTCATGAGGCCGAAGTGGAAGGAGTTAACTTCCAGTTCTTGTCTCTGCCGGTCGAGAACCTGGCCGACGATCAGGGCCGGGTATGCAAGGTTAAGGTCGAAACCCTGAAGTTGGGCGAACCCGATGCCTCCGGTCGTCGTCGTCCCGAGTCAACCGGCGAGTTTCAGTGGATGGAGTTTGATACCGTCATTGCCGCGGTGTCACAAAAACCGGATGCCGAACTGCTAGCCTCCGATGCCGCCAAGCTGGGTGGGGAAGCCTTGCCGTTGACCCGCTGGACCACCGCCGATGCGGATCCATCCACCATGCACGCCGGCATTGGCAACCTGTTTGCCATCGGTGATTTTCGCCTGGGGCCGGCAACGGCCGTTGAGGCGATTGGCGATGGCAAAAAGGCCGCCATTGCCATTGACCGCTTCTTGCAAAGTGGTCTGGTTCAGGCCCCGAAAGCCCAGTTTAACTCCCAGAAAGCCAAATCACTGAAAGAGGTGGAAGCGCGTTTTCTGGATCATTGGCCTAAGCAGGCCCGTCTGGCGATGCCTGAATTGACCAGTGCTCAGCGTCAGGGCAGTTTTGACGAAGTGGAGCTCGGGTTTGACGCCGAGGCGGCCATTGCCGAAGCGGCCCGTTGTCTGGAGTGTGGCTGTCAGGTCAATACCCAGTGCGGACTGAGAGATTACGCCACCGAATACCGCATCAGCGATGCCGATCTGGACTACAGCAAGGCCCAGCAGAAACGCATCGACAGCAGCGCGCCGTTTATTAACCTGGATCCTAACCGCTGCATCAGTTGTGGTCAGTGTGTGGTGGCCTGTAATGAACGCGGCGTTCACGGGGTACTGGGCTTTAAAGACGACCAGCCCAGTCAACGGGTGTGCTTCGATGGCGGCGAGTTGATGGCCAACTCCAACTGCTCCCAGTGTGGTGCCTGCATCCAGGCCTGCCCGGTGGGGGCGCTCACCGATGCCCGCGATCGCAGTCAGGGACGCCAGCAAACCCTGAAAACCGTAGATACCATCTGTACCTACTGTGGTGTGGGCTGTGGCATTCGTTTGCACGTGGATGAAGACAGCAACCGCATCATCAAGGTGACCGGGGTCGAGGAGTCGCCGGTCAACGAAGGCATGCTGTGCGTCAAAGGTCGTTTCGGTTTTGACTTCATTCAGTCCAAGGAACGATTGACTCAGCCTCTGATCCGCAAAGACGGTGAACTGGTGCCCACCACCTGGGCCAATGCCATCGGCTATGTGGCCGCCAGAATCGAAGAGGTTACCGATGCCAAGGGTGGCAACGCCATGGCCGGTTTTGCTTCTGCCAAGGCCACCAACGAAGATAACTTCCTGTTCCAAAAGTTGTTTAGAAGTGTGATTGGTACCAATAACATCGATCACTGTGCGCGTTTGTGTCACTCCACCACGGTATCCGGATTGCGTGCGGCCGTGGGCAGTGGTGCCATGACCAACGACATTCCGTCGATTAAGGAATCGGACCTGATCTTTGTTATCGGTTCCGACACCACCGCCGCTCACCCGGTTATCGCCTCTCACATTAAGCAGGCGGTTCGTCACCATGGCGCCCGTTTGATTGTGGCCGACCCTAAGCGGATTGGCCTGTCTGAGCATGCTCAACTGTACGCCTGCCATCGTCCCGGTACCGATGTGATGCTGTTGAACGGCATTGCTCGAGAGATTCTGGTGAATGGCTGGCAGGACGACGACTACGTCGCTCGCCGTACCGAAGGCTTTGAGGCATTCAAAGCCGAGGTGATGAAGCCTGATTATACCCCGGAGCAAGTGGAACTGGTCAGTGGGGTTCCGGCGTCGCAGGTGCGTGAGATCGCCAGATTGATGGGGACGGCCATCAAGACGGCGGTGTATTACGCCATGGGCATCACGCAGCACACCACAGGTCACGATAATGTGCGGGCCATTGCCAACCTGCAGTTGCTGTGTGGCAACATCGGGGTAGAAGGGGCGGGCATCAACCCGCTGCGGGGCCAATCCAACGTACAGGGCGCCTGCGACATGGGGGCGTTACCAAACTACCTGCCGGGGTATCAGAACATCGAAGAACCGGCCATTCGCGAACGTTTCGAAGCGCTGTGGCACACCGATTTGTCCCCGGTCAATGGCTTGGCGGTGACCGAGGTGATGGACGCCATTCTGGAGGATCAGGTTGACGGCCTGTACGTGATGGGAGAAAACCCGGTTCTGTCTGATCCGGATCAGAAGCACGTCATTAAAGCGCTGCAGGCACTGGATCTGCTGGTGGTGCAGGACATCTTCCTGACGGAAACCGCGCAGATGGCCGATGTGGTGTTGCCGGCCTTTGCGTTTGCAGAAAAGCAGGGCCATTTCACCAATACCGAACGTCGGGTACAGCGACTCAACGCGGCAGTCAATGCACCAGGGCAGGCTCGTAATGATTGGGAGATCATTCAGTTGCTGGCCCAGGCGCTGGGTGCAAACTGGCGCTATCGCAATGAAAAGGCGATCTGCAACGAGATCAACCTAGCGGTGCCGCAGTACGCCGGTATTCGCTGGGAGCGTGTGGGCACCAATGGCATTCAGTGGCCTTGTGTCGATGATCAGTGTGACGGCATGCCGGTGATGCACGTGGATAAATTTGCCATTGGTGAACGTGCCTATATGGAACCGATTCCATTTAAGTACGCCGCCGAGCTGCCGTGTGAAGAGTACCCGCTGGTGCTGACCACCGGTCGACTGCTGGAGCAGTTCCACACCGGCACCATGACCCGTAAGACCAAAGGCCTGAATGATTTGGCCGGCCCGACCGCCATGTTGTCGGTGGCCGATGCCGAGCGCTTGGGGATTGGCAATGGTGACCCGATTCGCCTGACCACGCGTCGCGGCGACATTGAACTCAATGCCTTTGTGACCAAGCGGATTCAAAAAGGGGTGGTGTTCACGGCGTTCCACTTCGAAGAAGCGCCGGCCAACCGGCTAACTAACCCGGCCCTGGATCCTCACGCTAAGATCCCCGAGTTCAAGGTGTGCGCCGTGAAGGTTGAAAAGCGGGTGACCAGTGAAGTGATTGCCTGATCCACATCGGTTGATTACCATTAAAAGCCCGCTCCTGGCGGGCTTTTTGATGCCAGGGTGTTGCGTGGGCCTGGTTTTAGACCGTAGAGATGAGGAGTGGCAATGAGAAAGGCCATACTGTGGCTGTGTGTGCTGTTAGGCTGGTCGACAATGGTATCCGCGGTGGTCTACCCCTTGCCCGAGCCGGGTCATCGGCTGGTGGGATTTTCCGTGACTCATGTGGTCAAGACCGGTGAGCACCTGGCGCCGATTGCCAAGCGATACGGTGTTGGCCTGTTGGCTCTGATGGAGCTCAACCCCGGAGTGGATCCGTTTTTACCTGAACCGGGGACCGAATTGGAGATCCCCTCCTACATGTTGCTGCCAGACGTGCCTCGTAAAGGGGTGGTGATTAACCTGGCTGAATTGCGGCTGTATTACTTTGATGATCACTTCGTCCATGTTTATCCCATAGGCATTGGCCGCATCGGCCACGACACCCCGCTGGGAGACACTGTCATCACCCATAAGCATCCCAACCCCAGTTGGACGCCTACCGCCAGTACCCGCGAGGAATACCTGGAGCAGGGCATCGAGTTGCCCAGAGTGGTGCCTCCGGGGCCGGATAATCCTCTGGGTCTGTTTGCGTTGCGGCTGGGGTTTGCCCAGGGACAGTATCTGATTCATGGCACCAACAAGGAGTTTGGGATCGGCCTGCGGGTCAGCGCCGGATGCATTCGGTTGTGGCCCAAGGACATCGAGGAGTTGTTTTCCATGGTGCCGGTTAAAACGCCGGTTCGGGTTATCAACCAACCTCTGAAGGTGGCTCGGGGACGGCAGGGGGAGATTTTGCTGGAGGTTCACGACCCGCTGAGCGTGGAGGCTCAGACCGACAAGCCGCTTAAGTTCAGTGATGACCAACTGAGGCTGATCCAACTGAATCATGTCAATCAGGAGTGGGTGACCCGAATGTTGAATGAGCGTTCTGGGGTGCCTAAAGTAGTGGGCTGGCCGTAAACCAGCCCACTCGGAGCTTACTTCTTGTAAGAAGTCGCAATGTTGTCAATGCGCTGGTTGGCTCGCATCGCTTCTGCTGCGGCGTCATCGGCGGCCGCTTTGGCGGCACTGATGTCGCGATCCTGACGTTGCTGATCAGCCTGAACGTCAGCCTGTAAGGAGTCCACCTTATTGGATAAAGCAGATACCTGCGCGGCCAGGTCGTCGTTGTTGGCACAGCCAGCAAGAAACAATGCCGAGGCAGCGGTTGCTACCAGTAATACCTTGGATTTCATATCCTCTCCTATAATATTCAGCACATCAGAGTGTGCCGGTGACAGTTTGGCACATTTTTCAGCATTTGCATGCAGCTGCGATCATTTATAACTCAAACAAGGCCGTTGTTATTCCTCGTTAATCGTTATTTTTGCGTCTGTGTAGTGTGAGGCTTTGGCCCGCGGCGTCACCTGGAGTCGGACGCGCTCAGTGGGCAATCTACACTTATTTGTGTGAGTCTGGGTTCGGGGAGGAGTATGCGTTTGATCCTGTTGCGGCACGCCAAGTCCTGCTGGAAGCAGGCCGGATTGGCGGATTGGCAGCGGCCATTAAGCCCTCGAGGTGTGAAAACCTTGCCGCAGATCGTTGCTCAACTGATGCGCTGGCGAGTGGTGCCGGATCGGATTTTGAGCAGCGATGCGGTGCGTACCCGGTTAACCACAAGTGCCATCAGTGAGGCTTTTGAGGATGTGCAGGTCAGTTTTAAGCCGTCATTGTACCTGGCCAGTGAAGCACAAATCCTGGCGATGATGGCGCGCAAGTTTTGTGCCGGACAGACGCAGATATGGGTGGGGCATAATCCAGGGATACAGCAGGTTGTCGAACACTTAGGTGGCGTCCAATTGGATAAGTTTGCCACGGGTTCGATGGCGATGATGAAGGTCAACAGCGATCTACGGCCCACCTCAGAACTGAAGTTGTGGAGCCCGAAAGGGGGAGAAAAACGTCTGGGTTAAGCGGCTCGCTTTTGCTTTTTGATGGCGCAGGCACACAAGCCTCCCGTCAATGCCGGGCAACGTTTGCAGGGGGTCTTCTTGTAAGGGCGACGGGCAAAGCTCATGGCGTCTTGAGTCAGCGGTCGAATCGCCACGACTTTAGGCTGCGGAGGCTGCTCACTCACCATCTCCTGCACCAGTTTGTCGGCCATCGCCTTTAGTTGCTTTTTGTCGAGTTCGATGACGCCGTTGGCGGCACTTTTCTTAACCTGTTTCAAGGAGTGCTTTAGGGCTTTTTTCAATGCTTTCGACTGGCGTTTCAGCTGCTTTTTTGTGCGCTTATCCATCATCGGTTCCTCATCGGTTTGCACCGATTCTAAATGATAACAATTCGCAGTCAATAGCTTTTCGAAAAGATGTGAACTGGAGAGGGATTGGGTTTGATCGCGTCTCCAGCCCTTGAAGGCAAAGCGTTTGGCGGAAATGGTTGTCCGGGTTTGAAAGGGGCTGATAAATCAAATAGTTTCGTCAGCCATTAGCGGAACCAGGTGCAGGCAGCCATTGAGAACGCCACTTTCACTGAGCTGAATGTTGGCAAACTGCTGCAGTTGCTCGGCGGTGCCTTCCAGGGCGATGGATTCCATTCGAAAGTGCTCATCCAGGCACACCAGCATGGTCGAGCGGACAATGCGATTGAACATATGTTGGTTGTCCATCAACCGTGTCACCAGCGTGCGTTTGCGCGTATCAAACACGTAGCTTAACGTGGCAATGCAGGGCGTGCCGGGATCCGTCTCCAGCAACTTGTCTTTGCGTTTTTCCCGAATCATATCCCGAAACAGCTCGCTGCGGTTGCGGTAGCCGCCGTCATCGGCCAGTTGGTCCAGTTCTGTCAGCAACTCAGTGTCCAGTGACACTGTAATTCGCTCTGTTCCCATGGTTTTTCTCCCCAAGTCTGCCGACATACTAATTTTAAATTCTTCACATTTTGTTGATTTTGATCATATCGTCAAGTTATGAACTTTATAAAGATCGTCATACTTTTTGGTGGGGCGATTTGATGCAACATAAATACCTGATAACGTTATTTTTATTTTTTACCTCCTTAGCCGCGCAGGGCGAAGTGTCTTGGCAAAACTGTGGCCAACCGATGGACCAGCATCGGCCTGCCGAGCGAATCATTGCGCTGAACCAGCATGCCACCGAAGCGTTGTTGACCCTGGGACTGGGGCCCAAGCTGATTGGGACCGCCTACCTGGATGAAGCGGTAAAGCCGGAACTGCAGCACGCCTATGAGGGCATTCCCGTGCTCAGTCGGGAGTACCCCAGTGCCGAGCAAGTGCTGTTGTCCGGGGCTGACTTGCTGGTGGCTGGGTTTGCCAGTGCCTACCGAGACATGGGCATTGGCCCCAGGCAGCGCTGGCAGCAAAGAGGCATGCAAACCTACCTGTTTGAATCGGTGTGTGCGCCGGAGGCGGTGGGCGTTGATTCTGTGTTTACCGATATGCGGCAGTTGGGTCGTCTCACTGGTACTGAAGATGTGGCCGAAGCCTGGATCGCCAGCCAGCGTCAGCGCCTGGCCGAGATTGCCACCCCACCGGCTCGGGCGCCGCGGATGCTGGTGTGGTTAAGAGAGTATGAACTGCCTTATGTGGCCGGCTGTTGCGGCATCGGCAATCTGCTCATTGAGGCCGCCGGCGGCGTTAATGTCGGTGCCGGTATCGGCCGTGCCTGGGGTCATCTCTCCTGGGAGGCGGTATTGGCCGCCCGGCCGGAGATCATCTTGATGGTGGACTCCAACTGGTCACCGCAACTCAAAAAACGCCAGTTTCTTCATCAATCTCCCTATCTGAGAAGTCTGTACGACTCTGGCCATCTGCACCTGGACACCCTGTCGTTCTCCGAGACGGTGGGGGGAGTGAGGATGATCGATGGCATCGATAAGGCTCACCGGGCCGTCATGGCGTGGCAGTCATGAGTACGGGTACTGGCGTGCATTGTCTGTGGTTGGTGCTGGGATTGTTGCTGGTGTCGCTGTGGGCCCTGACTCAAGGCGCAGTCTCCGTTCCTGTGGCACAGGCGTGGGAGGCAGTCTGGTCCGGCAGCGGCGATCCCTTGATTCGAGTCGTCATTGTCGAGATGCGTCTGCCGCGAGTGTTGCTGGCGGCATTGGTGGGGGCGGCGTTGTCGGTGGCTGGCGCGCTTACCCAGACGCTGGTTCGAAACCCGCTGGCGGATCCCTATCTGTTGGGGATTGCCAACGGTGCGGCCCTGGCGGCAGTCACCGGTCTGACCTTGGCCTGGTCATTGCCCACTCCGGTACTGGCGACGTTGGGGGCCCTGGCGGCGTTTGTCATGGTGATGTCGGTGGCCAGTTATGGCCGTTTATCCCTGTCCCCCTATGCGCTGATCCTGTGTGGAGTGGCCATCAGCGCCCTGGGGTCGTCGCTCACCACCCTGATGATGCTGCTGGGAGACGATCGTGCCCTGGGGCAGATCCTGCGCTGGTTAATGGGCTCCATGGCTGGCGCCGACCTAGAGCGATCGTTGCCGCTGCTGGTGGCCTTGCCGCTGGCGATGATCTGGCTGAGATGGCGAACGGTAAAACTCGACTTGATGTTGCTGGGGCAGGACAAAGCCCGTTCCTTGGGTCTGCATCCCCTGTTTGAGCGCCGGGCGGTGGCGGTGGTGATTCTGGTATTGACCGCGCTGTCGGTGGCGGCCGCCGGTGCGGTTAGCTTCGTGGGGCTGTTGGTGCCGCACCTGGCCCGCATGTGGGTGGGCGGCTTGCACCGACGTTGGTTGCCTGTGGTGGCGCTGCTCGGAGCGATGGTGACGGTTGGGGTCGACGGCTTGTGTCGTTTGCTGCTGGCGCCGGAAGAGTTGCCGTTGTCCGTCCCCATGGCGGTACTGACAGTGCCATTGATTTTACTACTGATTCGCAGGCAGGCCGATGCTGGAGCTTAATACCCTGGAGTTAAAGCGTGGTCACCGCCAACTGGTGACGGATCTGAGTCTGCAGCTGCCCTCGGGGCAGTGGCTGGGGCTGCTCGGGGCCAATGGCTGTGGCAAAACCTCGCTGCTGAAGAGCATTGCCGGCTTGTGGCCGCTGAGCCGTGGCCGAGTCTGTTTCGCCGGCGCCTCTCTGGCAGAGATGGCCCCGCTGGATCGGGCCGAGCAGGTGTCGATTCTGGTGCAGCACAATCAGCCCAGCGGCGGACTGACGGTCGAGCAGACCGTGGCGCTGGGCGCCAGTCCGGCCAGGGGATGCAACCGGGGCACCTTGGAGCAGGTGCTGCACGAGTGCGAACTGCTGGCCCTGCGACAACGGCCGCTGGACAGCCTCTCTGGCGGCCAGGTGCAGCGCACCATGATTGCTCAGGCGCTGCTGCAGGATACGCCGCTGCTGCTACTGGACGAGCCCGCTAACCACCTGGATGTGTATCACCTCTATACCACGCTGGCGCGCATTCGCCAGCGGCCAATGTCGGTGGTCGCCAGTTTTCACGACATGAACCTGGCGGCCCAGTGGTGCGACCGCTTGCTGCTGCTGGGAGAGGGCCGAGTGCTGGCCTACGGCACACCGGAGCAGGTGCTGACGCCGCCCCTGTTGCGACAGGCATTTCGTGTCGACACCGAGATTCATACCGGCACCGACGGACAACGTCAGGTGCGCATTCTGGGCGCAGCCCGATAACTAACCCCTGGAGAAAACATGTTAACCCCCCTGTTGTTGGCTGCCTCGTCGGTGGCCATGGAAGTGGACGAAGTGGTCACCGTAGAGTATCGGTCGTTAGAGGAAAACCTGGCCTGGGATCAGGCCGCACTGGGTGCGGAGTTGGTAGTCATCGATCGCGACCAGTTTGAGTCCATCGGTGAGGGCGACATCAATACCCTGCTGAATCAGTTTGTTCCCGGCCTGTTTGCGGTCGGGGCCAGAGGGCGTTACGACGCCGGTTATGCCTCGCTGCAGGGTTCGCGCAAGCAGGACATTTTGTGGTTGATTGACGGTAACCGCATCAATAACCGCCTCTATGGTGGCATCTACCTGGACAGCCTCAACCCCAACATCATCGAGCGCATCGAAGTGCTCAAGGGGGGCCAGGGGGTGGTGTTCGGCACCGAAGCCATTGCCGGGGTGATCAACATCGTAACCCGAAACTACCAGGGCGAAACCGAGGGCACTGTCTCCGTGGGTGGCGATACCCTGGAGACCGCCAGCGGCTCGCTGTTCTACACTACTGCCGTGGATGCCCTGGAGTGGTCGGTGTTTGGTTCGGCCACCACCAGTGAGGGCTACCAGTTGTGGCGGGATGAGGACATTCACTGGACCGCCGCAGATGACAAAAAACGCGGCTACACCGTCGCCAATGCCGGGACCAAGCTGCGATGGGTCATCAGCGATGCCAGCCAGTTGACGGTATTGGCCCAGTACAACCATGGCGACCTGGAGCGTTTGCGCACCTACGGCACCATCGACAGCAACAACGAGCGCCGGGAGCAGATCTACACCGCCGAGTATCAGTACCTGGCCAGCGATCAACTGCAACTGTTGCTCAAAGGCTATTACCACGGTTGGGACAGTTACTACACTCGCATCGACCAAAATGAAGCAGGCAAAGTGACTGTGGTGGACGACAACAGCTACTGGGGGTTTGAGGACTATGGCCTGAAGTTATCGGCCAAGCTGACCCAGGACAACGGTGACAGCTGGTTGATGGGCACCGAGTTTCAAAGTTACCGAGGCGAGGATGAGGTGATGGAGTTTGTCAGTGACACCGAGGTGGTACGGTCGCTGTTTGCCCAATACCGGCCGCGGTTTAAGGCCCTTGCCGACACGTCGATGGCTGTGGGGCTGCGCTACAGCGACATCGAGTCCGCCGGTGACAGCCTCAACTGGAGCCTGGGCGGCGAACATCGGGTCAATGCCCACTGGTTGCTGCGGGCATCGGCCGGCACCGGTTTTCGCCTGCCCAGCGCCGAAGAGCTGCACGCGGTGGAATGGGAAGGGGGGCGAGAAGGGAATCCGAATCTGAATCCGGAGCAGAGCCTGAACCTCAACCTGGGCCTGAGCTGGCAGCAGGATGCCTGGCTGCTGGAACCGACCCTGTTCTGGCGCCGGGTCGACGATCTTATCGGCGTTCTGGACAATAAGTACGACAACCTGGATAACCAAGTTGAGACCCAAGGGGCGGAGCTTAACCTGGCCTGGCAGGGCAGTGACCTGTGGCACTGGCAGGGGCATGTGACCTACGCCGACAGCCGAGAGAAAGGCAGCAGCGAGCAAATCGAAGAGGTGCCGAAGTGGTTGGCTTCGACCCGGCTGGAGCACACTCCCATCGACGCCCTTTCCCTGTACCTGTTTGTCTCCTACACCGGCGAATTTACCAGTAATTCCGCCGATGCCGGCGACTATTGGCTGCTGGAGTTGGGAGGCAGCTACCGCTGGGGCCAGCACCACACCCTGAGGTTGCGACTGGAGAATGCCTTAGATGAGGAGTACACCGTCGCCGTGTTTGATCCCGGCAAGTCGGTGCCGAATTCGGAGCAGGCGCCGAAACAGACGCTGGGGATCCCCAGAAACCTGCAACTGAATTATCAATATCAATTCTAGGAGAGTGTCATGAGTCAACGAATCTTGCTGCTGGGCGTCTACGGCATGGAGATGGTGGAGTGCGGCGGGGCGCTGGCCATCAACGCCGCCAATGGAGGCCACTCGTTTGCGTCCATCATGCTGGCCCGGCCGGAGATGCAGCGCGACCTGCACCAGGCGGCGGAGGTGCTCGGCGTCGAGCAGCTTTTCTTTAATGGCTTTGAGCGCGGTGGAGTCGATCTTCGGCGCGACTACAAACTGGCGCTGTGCCGGGTGATTAGGGAGACCCGCCCGGACATCATCATTACCCAGGACCCGCAGCACAGCTTTGAGGACCTTGATCCGGATCGGCGTCCGGCCATGGGGTTGATTCTGGAGGCCATTGCGCTGGCCGGACGGGACTATGGGTTGGAGGCGATGCCGGAACTGTCTCCACACCCGGTGGCCACCCTGTACTACATGTCGCCGTCTCGCCCCAATTGCAGCGTGTCGCTGGCGACCGTGTGGCAGAAAAAAGAGCAGGCGATGGACTGTCTGACCAGCCAGATGACGTTCTCCGGTCAGCATTTCAGCCAGCGTCTGTCCGAACAGGAACAGCAGGCTTTATGCCCAGGGTTTGCCGAGCTGCCATCCGATTACCACAAGGGCAGGGAGGTTCAACGAGCCATGGACAAGGCCTTGCACCTGCACACCGGCCTGGGCAGTCACAGCTGTTTTGCCTTGGCGGAACCCTATCGCCGCCAGGGGTTGTTTGAACTTAACGAACTGATGGCGTGAGGTTGAGCGGCGCCACTGAACGCGGTGGTGCCGCCTGTCGCATTTTGCGGTGACTCTGTGATCTTGATTGCTGCTAAGGTGCGATTCAAACAAATCTTTACTATGTTGCAACTTGGTGTTGAATGCCGTTTGAATCCACCTCGAGGCTCGTCTTTTCTCACCTTCTGTTAACAATTAATCAAAGGCATTTACTGAAATCGTTCTGTTTTCAATCAATAAAACCCCACCTATATCATGGTATTAGCCTGATCTGACCTGGCCTCTTCATGGTGCAAATTGAAATGGTAATGAGAGTTGTTACCATTCGCGCCAAATCAAGAAGAGGTTAGTGATGAAACAGTTTCGTTATTCAGTTTTGGCCGTTGCCTGTGCCTCGGCCCTGGCCGCCCCGGTAGCGATGGCACAAGAGGCCGCGACGGCCGAAGGTACAGAGACCATTACCGTGTATGGCCGTCAAAATCAGGTAGTGATGAACTCGGGTCTGGCCACCAAATCGGACATGTCGTTGATGGAAACCCCCGCCGCGGTGGTGGTGGTGGATCAGGAGCTGATTCAGGCTCAGGGGGCCGACAACCTTCAGGACCTGGTGCGTAACATCAGTGGCGTGACCCAGGCCGGTAACAACTATGGCATCGGCGACAACCTGGTGATTCGAGGCCTGGGGGCCAACTACACCTACGATGGCATGTACGGCGGTGCTGGGTTGGGCAACACTTTCAACCCGACTCGCTCTATGACCAACGTCGAGTCCATCGAGGTGCTCAAGGGCCCGGCAACCGGCTTGTACGGCATGGGCAGCGCCGGCGGCGTCATCAACCTGATTGAGAAGAAACCGGAGTTTGAGTCTGGCCACGAAGTAACCGTGGAAGCGGGGCAGTGGGACACCTATTCCCTGGCGCTGGACAGCACCGCCGGCATTACCGACAACCTGGCCTATCGGGTAGTGGCGAAAACCGCCCGCAGCGATGGCTATCGCGGCGTCGGAACCGACCGGGATGAAATCTACTCCTCGCTGAAATACCTGATCAGTGATAATCAGGATCTGATGTTGTCAGTGGCCTACATCAAAGACGCCATTGCCGTGGATTCTATCGGGCATCCGATCCGCATCTACAACGCCGAGTCCGTCGGCGGCAAGGGTGCCGGAGAGGTCAGCTGGGAAGATCTGATTAACGATCCCGACGGCACCGGCCTGCAACTGACCGACGAACAGCGGCAGCAGTTGGCCGACTCGCTGGCGGCCACCGATGGTCTGGAACCCTTTAACCTGGGGGATGCCGATCTGATCTCGCCCATGGCCAAGGACAACGAAGGGGAAGAGATTCGCTTCAAACTGACCCATAACATCGATTTCACGCCGAATCTGTTTTTGAACCAGCAGTTGCAATACCGCAACTACGACTCCGGTTTTGCCCGCCAGACCGGTGCCTACAACTACGTCTATTGGGACCGTCGCGGCACCATCAACGCCGACCCTCGGGCGCCGTTGGTGGAAGACGGGGTGTTGTATCCCTACGCTGCCCGTCGCCAGGAATACCGCAAAGTGGAAGCGGATGAGTCATCCTGGCAGTATTTCGCCGACCTTCGCTATGACTTTGAGTTGGGTGGCATCGACAACGAATTGTTGGTCAACGCCAACTACGAAGATCGTGACATCCGCTTTAAGCAGTACTCCATCTACGATGCCGACAAGAAGAATTACGATAAAGAGGGCAACCTCATCTATCAGGGCAGCCTGCCGTACATCTACGACATTCGTAACCCCAACTGGGGCAGCGGCAGTTTCGAAGATTACGATCCGCTGCTGACCGCCAACTACAACAAGACCGTCAGCGCCTGGGGCGTGGGTCTGCAGCATGTGGCGTACCTGGAGTATGGTTTTACCACCCGCATCGGCGTGGCGTTCAACGAGATTAAGCAAAGCTACGAGCATTTTGGGGTGGACCCGAGATACAGCGCCAGCCGCGCCGCCGCTACGGCCGAGAAGGACACCACCGACAACGGCGTCACCTATAACCTCGGCATTACCTACATGCCGACGGACAACCTGTCGTTGTTCCTGAACCACTCCAAGGGCCGCACCGCCTACAGCATTTTGGGCAGTATTGCCGGTGATGAATCTGACCGACAAGATTCCGAGTCCATCAGCAATGACTTTGGTATTCGCCTGAAGGCGTTTGATGACCAGATGCTGGCCTCTTTGGTGGTGTTTGAGAGTGCCAGGACCAATCTGGAGTACACCAACCCGCTGTACGATGAGGACAACCCTCAGCCCGGCGTGCCGGATACTCTGTATGACGGTGAAGAGGAAACCAAGGGGGTGGAGCTGGACCTGAATGCCCACCTCAACGAGCAGTGGATGATCAACCTCAACGGTGTCTATCAGGACGCCCGCGACAAAAAAGATCCTAACCGCGACAGCTTCGATACGCCTCAGAAAGGGATTCCAAAGATCACCGGCAGCGCTTGGGTTACCTATGCGGCGCAGTGGTTGGATCTTGCCAGCCCGCTGAAGCTGAGCCTGGGTGCCACTTACGTGGATGAGCGCAGCACCCACTCCAGCTCATTTGGTATTCCCGATGGCCACGTACCGGCCTACACCGTGGTAGACACTGCTCTGAGCTACGATGCCCAGGACTGGAAACTGCAGGTGAACGTCAACAATCTGTTCAACGAAGCCTACTACAGCAAGGCGATGTTCCTCGGCGGCATGCCCGGCGAAGAGCGTAACGTTACCGTTAGCCTCAGCTACCGGCTGTAATTGAACGCAATTAGGTTTAAGGGGAGCGCGAGCTCCCCTTTTTGGTGTGAGAGAGCCATAAAAGAAAGCCCCGTCTAAGGACGGGGCTGGCGGATGGAATTAAGGTTTAGGCGTTCACCTTTTCGATGCGCACCGGAATGCCGTGACGGCAGTTGGTGCCAGCATAATAGTCGTTGAGCATGCTGACTTCTCCGGGGCGGGTTGGATCGTGCGGCACCATCTGGTTAACCGCGGTACCGCCGCCACGATGGGGTAGCCCCTCGAGAACCTGGCCGTCGATGCTGCGGCTGTCGGCGCCATAGGCCTGCTTGTGACCAAAGGTATGGGATACGCACACGGCACCTTTGGCGACGCCACTGTCCGCCTGTACCACCCCTTCAGCCGGGGTGCCATTACCACTGATCACTCGAACCGTATCACCGTTTTTCAGCCCCTGAGCCGCAGCGGTTTCACTGTGCAGGTAGACGAAGTTGGTTGGCGTTAGCTCGGCACAGCGATCAAAAGCGGCGGAGTAGTTGGAACGCAGGGTTGGCTTGTAACTTGAGAACAGCAACGGGTAGTCGCTGACTGGCCAGTGCTGCTCCCAGCTGTCACCGTTCCAGAACCGGTTTGGTTGGTATACCGGGGTGCCAGGATAGTACTCGCCAGAGTGACAATGACGCAGCTGAGCCATATCGGCGTTGTAGATCTGCAGCAGTTTGCCGCCACCGCCATTAATGAAGTCACCGTCGTAGCGTTCGCCACTTTCGTAGTACCCGCCCCGGGATAGCAAGGCTTCTACCTGGGAGGCTTCTACATCGTTCAGGCGTGAACGCAGCGGCGTCATGGAGTAGTCCAGCGCAGCCCACTGACGATCTTCATCGCTGACCGCCGGCAGGGTGCTGCACTGGGCGGCAACGTTGGCCAGATAGCGGGCATGCCAGTCTTCAAATGCAAGCAGGTCGACCTTACGGCCGTCGGCGGCCGCAATGGCGCCTTTACCGAAGCCGGGCAGTGACATGGCCATGGCCAGGTCGATCACAAATTGCTCCATGCACACATGGTGGCCAGCGGCATTTTTCACGGTTCTTGGGGTGACCAGCGGCGCTCCGGCGACCACGCCCAGATTGAAGGCGCCCCACATGCGATCGGCGGCGTACTCTTCAAACATCACTCGATCAGGAATGAAATAGTCGGCGTAGCGGTTGGTTTCATTCATGTAGCAGTCGATGGCAACGAACAGCGGCAGTCGAGCCGGATCCGCCAGCGTCTGTTCCACCTTGTGATTGATGGAGGAGGCGCTGTACAGCGCATTGCTGCGCCAGTTCACCAAAGCCTTGGCACTGTAAGGATTGCCGTTGGTATGGGCGGTCAGGGCTTCGGCGGCATTGCCGGCGGCGTAGCCGGGGACCAGGTTGTGCCACATGTCGCTGGCGGGGTAGGGATTGTCGCCGCGAGCCAGCTTCTGTTGGTACTCGGTTGAGCCCTCGTAGGCGCCGGCACGACAGACGTTGATCACCTCGCTGGTGTCCACTTCACCATCAAAGCCACCGAGGTTGTAGTTGCCTTCAAAGCCCCAGTAGGCGCCGTTGCCGTAGATGGCGCCGCCCTTGGCGTCGTGGGCACCAATCAGGGTATTGAGGGTGGCAATCAGCCAGCCCATGATGATGGCATCGCCACTGTTGGCGCCGGTGTTGGTGGCCACACAGGCGCGGCGGCCATGATGGCTCAGATCTTTGGCCACCTGGCGGATTTCGGTTTCACTGATGCCACAGGCGTTAGCGTATTCGCTCAGAGAGGTGCGATCCGCTTCCTGTTTCAGCAGCGCCAGGGACGCGGCCAGTCGTACCGGTTGGCCATTGGCGTCGGTAAAGCTGGCGTCGGTGAACAGCTCCCCTTTCTGGGCTTTGTCTGCGGACACCAGCTGACCGTCGCTAACGACCACGGGCTCTTCGCCGCCGAGACCAAAGTCACTGGCCTTGGCCAGTTTTCGGTAGCCAGGGTGGGACTCGTCCATCACCACCAGGTGACAGGCGTTGGCGCGGTTAACTTCGCCCTTGGCTTTGGCCACCTCGGCGTTGGGGATCGACAGGAACTCGGCATCAAACCAGCCTTCGCTGAGCATGATCTGAATCAGGGCGAAGGCAAAGGCGCTGTCACGACCTGGTTTGATCGGCAGCCACTGGCCGCGCGTATCGTTGGCAACGGTGGTGCGCAGCAGCGGGTCGACACAGGTGTATTTGAGTTTGCGGTCGGTGCGGGCATCCGCCAGGCCGCGGCCAAGACGGTTGAGGCTGGCGCCGGAGGCCCCTGGGGCGGTTCCCAGGAACAGGGCGTACTCGACACTGTCCCAGTCAATGTCACTGAGTCCGGGTTCCAGCCCAGGGTTAAGGCCAATGCCGAAGCCGATGCCGGTGGGGGCGCCGCAATAGGCGTGCTTGGTGACCAGGTTGGCGGTGCCGTAGGCCTGGCGCATGAAGCGGGCGTACAGACTGCCGCGCAGGGTATCTTCTTCATTGAAGGTGGCAAACAGGCGGTTGGCTGCCGAGCCAAACTCCGGCTGACCGGGTACCGCTGGCTTGTCCAACTGGCGAATGGCCCTGAGACCGTCCACCTGACCTTCGCCAAACAGGTCGCCGCCGTCGAGGATCTCCTTCAGTGCCTGTTCGTAGCTGATGCTGATCCATTTGCCTTCACCGCGTTTACCGGCGCGCTTCAGCACCTGGGTCACCCGGCGCGGGTCGTCGACGCAGTTGACGCCACTGGCGCCTTTACCGCAGGTGGTGGCGCGGTTTTCCAGCCCCTGGTTGCCCGCCAGGGCTGCGTAGCTGTCGCGTACCGGCATGCTCAGGGGGAATGGCGAGCCCGAGTTGACCTCACAATAGGGGTTGCCACCGACCTTGAGAACGGTATCGCTGGCTTCATCAATGCGTACCCGCAGGCCACACATGTTGTTGCAGGTAAAGCAGCGGGTGTACATGGTGCGGATGCCGGCGGTTTTGCTGAGGCTGCCGTCGGCGGCCAACTGGGCTTCGGTTGGCAGAGGGTTGCCAAAACGTTTGTTGGTCTTACTGACCTTGAGGGCCGCAGGAGCGGTGTGGCTGCTGCAGGCGGTGCCGGTTGCGGCGGCGGCGGACACCAGTCCGGCGCGGGTGATAAAGGTTCTTCTGTCCATCTTCAGGTCCTATCGTTGCCAGTCCAGGTGATTGAGAGTGAGGATGCCCTTGTCATCGCTGGGCTGAGGCAGACCGATGTAGAGGATATTGGGCAGATTGCCGGAGTCGGGCAGCATGCCATACACCGAATTGTCACGAACCAGCTTGGCAATGTCGCTGTTTGGATCATTCAGATCACCAAACACACGAGCCTCACCGATGCAGGTTTCCACACAGGCTGGCAGCAGCCCCTGTTGCAGGCGGTGGATACAGAAATTGCATTTTTCCGGCGGCGTTTTGAATTTGGTGTCTTTGCGGCGAGCGCCGTAGGGACAGGCTTTAACACAGCGCTGACAGTGAATGCACTTGTCGTAGTCAATCACCACAATGCCGTCTTCCTCGCGCTTGTAGGTGGCTTGTTTGGGGCAGACTTCGACACAGGAGGGGTGCTCGCAATGGTTGCACTGATTGGGCACCGACAGGGTGGTGGTGCCATTGGCCCCGGTGATGGCGGCCTGGGTAACCCGGGTGCGGGCACGGCCGGGAGCGACCTGGTTTTCGATGGAGCAGGAGACACTGCAGGAGAGGCAGCCGGTGCAGCGGCGTACATCGAACACCATTGCCAGGCGCTTGCCTGCGGTTTTAGCCAGCAAGGTGGCGCTGGGAATGAGGGTCAGGGCAGCACTTCCCGCCGCCATTTTTAATAATGAACGTCTGTCTAACATGAGAGGTCCTTGAATATGCATTGCAGAATACGCAATGCGGAATTAAGGGTTTTGCTGGCAGAGAAAAATAGATGAAAAATGTTCGATTTGGGAGACAAAAAAGAGTTGGCGTTGTTGATTTGTCGTTAGCCTCCCAACTTTTCGGAATCGAAAAAAGGCAGTTGCGAGATCTGCAAATTGCATCGCTGTGTTAGACCGGCACAGCTTGCCTATCGGCTTTGTCGGTGTCAACGAGGTGGCGCTGGCGGCGTGATGTGGCGCAGAGTGTCGATGATGGAGGTCGCGGAGAAGCGGCTTGGCTAAGGGAGTTTTGACCGATCTATCGGTGAGCATTTAAATACCAACTCTGGCTTTTTGGTATCGGGTCGGAAGTGTAAATGTCATAGGATAAATAGGGATTGGAATTTCAATAAATGGAAAATGCTATCGCCATTTAAAATAGAGCGAACGGCATGGGTGAATAAGGTGTGGAAGTGTATTTGTATTGCGATGGTTGTTATTTGATTGGCGATATTTTTGAGTTGCTGGGGCCGCATTTTTTCCTATTTGACTCTCAGTTGACACTGAACTCTGATTATCGATGACGCAGTCAGGCCCGCCATGGGCGGGCGAGCGGGGGGATTGCTGTCCTTTAAGGCTGCAGTGCTTGCAGCATTTCGCAGATGGTTAAAGGATCATCGGATTGGCAATGTTGATGATAGAGTTCCGGTGATATTTGCACGTCGGTGAAGCACTGCTCAACCAGATTGTTCATCCACCGTTCGAGAGAGGCCTCATTGTCTTTAATGGCCTGTTTTTGCTGTGCCGTGCGGGCCTCTATGCGGGTGAGGAATCGTGGTAGCAACTCGGAAGTGACCCCCAGCTCTTGGTATTCCCGCGCCTGGTAGGCGGCATCCACCAGAGAGCGCAGCTCTTCAATACGCTGGCTGTGATCACCGGAGGAGTCGACGAGCTCTTCGAGTTCCATTTCATAGTACACCGTGTGCTCGGAGCGGTAATCCATCATCTCGTCTTTAACCGCATTGATGACGGTATGGATCGCGGCTTCGGTCTCCTGCAGCCGGTACAGGGGTTTGACGAAGTCTGGCTGATGGTATTTATGCGCATCGCGCAGGGAAGTGGCACCGGTCTCGCAGTTGAGGATGGCTTCGCTGGTTAATTGGCGCGGCTCGGCGTTGACACTGGGGCACGACGCCAGCAATGGGCCAAGCAGTAACAGGGCGAATGGTCTGGTCATCAGGGTGTCCTTTTCCTGGGGTTCGGGGCGAGGCGGTGCTCAGGCGATGAAAGCCGAGATGCCGCCATTATCGATCTGCCATTGGCGAATGGCGGTCAGTATCTCCTGGTGAATCTTCGGCGCCTGGTCGAGGCCAAACAGGGTTCCGCTGACGACGACACTGCGACCCTGGCGATTGTGAATGCGGTAGCTGAAGCAGAGTTTATCGAGCCAGCTGCGGCGGTAGGAGCGATCGATGTCGATCTCCTTTAAACTCAGTGACAACCGACCGCGCTCGTTGCTGTCGCCCAGTTCGCCCATCATGCCGCTGATCTCGTTGTCGCCAAAGCGAATGCTGTGATCGCCCTTATCCCGAACCTGAAAGAACACACTGATGCTGCCAGCCACCACTAGGCCGGCCATCATAACTCCGGACACCGCAAGAGACAGCAGGGTGGCCACCACGAACAGCAGAGTCACGACCAGGCCGTGTCCTTTAAGGAAACCGTTGCTGTCAGGGGCGTATTCCGTGGAGTAGGAGGTGTTCAACTGGGCCTCATTAATCAGTACTTTCAATCAATACTCTCATCCTAAATCCGCTGAAATCGCGATTCCACAGGCTTTATCACGAATTTCTAATTAACATTGCTGTGGATGTATTTTAAGCACAGGTGCAGGCGCTGGTTTGCGGAACCCGCCTGAGCCTATACTGGCACTCATCTCCCTTTTGGCAGACAACAAGGATCGCCATGGACGTGTATCAGGAAACCGTCGGTACTTTCGATAAGCTGGCCAGCCAGTATCAGGACAAGTACATGGCGATGGAGCAGTACCGGGACACCTACCTGGCCTTCTGTCAGGCGTTGGCGGTGGCGTCACCGAGGGTGCTTGAGTTGGGGTGTGGGCCCGGTAATGTTTCTCGTCATCTGATGGCGCAGTGTCCCGACATGCAGTTGCTGGGCACAGATCTGGCGCCCAACATGGTGTCTCTGGCGCGCCAGAATGTGCCTGGTGCCCGATTCGAAATCATGGATGCCCGAGACCTTGGCAGGGTGGAGCCGGGCCTTGATGGCATCATGGCGGCGTTTTGCCTGCCTTACCTGTCTCCGTTGGATGCTCAGGCGTTGATTGTCGCTGCCGCCGCCACGCTGCGTGAGCGTGGGGTGCTTTACCTCAGCACCATGGAGGGGCTGGCATCCCAGTCCGGGTTTCAAACCTCGTCCGCCGGTGACCGAGTCTTCACCCATTACCATCAGGGACAACAACTGCAGCAATGGCTGGCCCCACGCTTTGAGCTGTTGGATCTGCAGCGGCGGCAGTACGATGATGGCAGCCATCGGGCCACCGATCTGTTTATTCTGGCTCGCAAACGCTTAGCCTGACGGCGTCGAATCTGCGGCTGTGGCCCCAGACCAGCCAAACAGACGAAACGTCAGGTTCAATCTGGGCTGGTGGCAACCGGGACGCGGCAGCAGCGCATGCTCATACCGTTGTTGACAACCTGGCCCCATCCACAACAGGTCGCCGGATTGCAGAGTCAGTGTCAGGGCATCGTTTGCATCGGTTAGGCTGCGAAACTCAAATAAACGGGAAGCACCGAGACTCAGAGAGGCGATGCTGTCGGTATCTCCCAGGGCGGGCGGATCGGTGTGGTAGGCCATGGCTTCATCTCCATTGGCGTAGTAGACGCAGCGGGCCAGGGAAAAGCGACAGTGAAACAGCGATGATAATTGGTCGCGAATCAGGGCTAGCGTTTCCGGCCAGGGGGCCCGAGGTCCCCATACCGGCGGCAGCGCACCGCTGTTGATAAGCTCGGCATCGGCAAATAAAAATTGACCGGTACTGGCCCGATGGTAGCCCCCAGCTGCCATCGGTATTTGGCGTTGATTCAGATCGTAGCTGCGGGTCAATGTCTGAAACAGCGCGTCGGCCTGGATTGGACTCAAAAATGCGGGCCAGTATTGGGCCTGGGCATCAATGGCCACAGAGTGCATCCGTGCAGAGTGGGTCATGGCAACATCCAATTAAATTCTGAAACACTTTAATAACACGACTCGAAGGCTGGATCAGTATACTTGGCCGAAAACTTCAGGGTCGAAGTATGAATCTCTCCCGCTCTTCATTGAAAAATCCCGCCGCCGTCCTGGTTATTGTGGCGTTGATCTTTCTGTTTGGCGTCCTCAGTATGCTGAAGCTGCCAATACAGCTCACTCCGGACATCGAACAGCCGCAAATCACCATCTCTACCGGCTGGCGCAGTGCCGCTCCGGAAGAGTTGGAATCGGTGATCATCGAACCTCAGGAAAATGTGGTGAAAAACACCCGCGGGGTGACCGAAGTGACCACCTCCATCAACAGTGGGTTTGGTAACATCACCCTGACTTTTGATGTTGGCACCGACATGCAACAGGCGATGCTGGATGTGATCAACAACCTCAACCAAGCGCCGCCGCTGCCGCTGGATGCCTTTGAACCTGTGGTGGCCGTCGGTGGCGGTCGCGACGGTCCCAATGCGGCCTCCCTGCTGGTGCGGGTTTTGCCTGACAACCCTCAGCAGGACATCGCTCAGTATCAGAAGCTCATCGACGACGTGATTGAACCCAGGTTGGCGCGGATACAGGGAATTGGCCAGGTTAATCTCAACTCCCGTCGACCCAGGGAGTTACGCATCAGCTTCGATCCCTTTACCGCTGCCGCCATGGGCATTCAGGTCAGCCAGATCGGTAGCACCATCGCTCGGGCGGCGGACGTCTCCGGTGGCTTTGCCGATGTCGGTCGTCGCCAGTACACGGTGCGCTTTGTCGGTCAGTACGACATCGAGAACATCACCGAGATGATTGTCGGTTATCAGAATGACCGCCCCATCTATTTGCAGGACATCGCCACGGTGGAAGACACCCTGGTGGACAGGTTTGGCTTTACCCTAAGAAACGGAGCGCCCGCCTACTACATCACCCTGACTCGAGGTGCCGATGCCAATACCGTCACCGTATTGGATGAGGTCAACCTGGCCATCGATGAGCTCAATGCCGGCCCCCTCGCCGATGCCGGACTGGTGATTGATCTCAGCTTCGATTCGTCGGTACACATTCGTAATGCCCTGACACTGGTAAAGAGCAACCTCGGCCTGGGCGTCGCGCTGGCATTGGGCATCCTATGGCTATTCCTGCGGGGCTGGCGTACCACCATGATCATCGCCACCACCATTCCCATCTCTATCATGGTGGCATTTCTGGGCCTGAGCCTGTTTGAGCGCAGCCTCAACGTGATTTCGTTGGCGGGGTTGGCGTTCTCGGTGGGCCTGGTACTGGATGCGGCCATCATTGTGCAGGAGAACATCGTCAGGCTCAGAGGCCTTGGCATCGATAGCAGTAAGGCGGTACTTAAGGGGGCGGTGGAGGTGACCGGGGCACTGTTCGCCTCCACCGCAACCAGTGTGGCCATCTTCCTGCCGATTCTGTTTATGCAAGGGATTGAGGGGCAACTGTTTTCTGATCTGGCTTTGACCCTGTCCATTGCGGTGATCGCCTCGCTGGTAACCGCCATTACCGTGTTGCCCATCGCCAGTAAGTACTGGCTGGCCGGGGTGTCTGACCGGGATCCGTTTGAGCGCTACTGGCAACGACTGACCCTCGGCGTGATGTGGCTGACCGCCAGCCCGCTGAGGCGGGCCGGTTGGATTGGCGGGCTTCTCGGGGGAGCAATCGCCATCACCCTGTTGTTGCTGCCCAAGACCGACTTTATGCCTCGGGCACCCATCGATGGTTTCTTTTTTAACATCAGCCTGCCGCCGGGGGGCAACCTGGAGTTTGTGGACAAGGAGATGGCTCAGTTGGTGCGGGAGCGGATTCAGCCTCACCTGACAGGTGACACACTGCCCAAAATCAAAAGCTATAACTTCTATTCCTTTGGTGCCGGCTTCAGTGGCGGCTTTATCTATGCCGATGACCCCACCGAGGTGGAAGCCTTGATGGACGTGGTACAGGCCGACATTCTGGCTGGATTGCCGGACACTCAGGTGTTTCTGTTCCGGGGCTCGATGATCAATGTTACCGGGGGCGGCAATGGTCGCTCCATCAGCATTAACCTGCAGGGACCTGAACTGGAGGGGTTGATCGATGCGGCTCAGGCTGGGCTCAACGCCATCCAGACCCATTTGCCTGGTGTCAGCGCTCGGCCAATCCCCGGGCTGGCCATTGCCGAGCCAGAACTGCAGCTGGTGCCTGATGATCGCCGCATTACCCAGGCTGGACTTAGCCGTAGTGACGTCGCCAACACCGTGCGGGCCTATACCGACGGGCTGTTCATCAGCGAGTATTTTGATGGTAACGATCGCATGAACGTCATCCTTAGGGGCAGTGACTGGCGTACCCCGGAGGAGCTGGCGTCGCTGCCGGTATACACCCCGCTGGCGGGAATTCAGACCTTGGGTGAGCTGGCCACCATTCGCCGAACCGTGGGTCCCACACAGCTGAGGCGAGTGGATGGTAAGCGCACCATCAGCCTGGAGTTGTCACCGCCCGAGGAGATGTCGATGGAGGAGGCGCTGACGGCGCTGAACGAGACCATTCTGCCGGCGATGCAGGCACAACTGCCGCCGTCGGCCAGCATTAAACTCAGTGGCAACGCCAACAAGATGGCGTCGGCCATTGAGGAGATGATGCTGAACTTCGCCCTGGCGCTGCTGATTTTGTTCTTGTTGATGACGGCGTTGTTTAAATCGGCCCGCGACAGTTTTTTAGTGTTGCTGGTCATGCCGTTGGCGGTCGGCGGCGGAGTGCTGTCGCTGTGGTTGTTGAATCTGGTGAGTTTTCAATCACTGGATTTGCTGACCATGATCGGGTTCATCATCCTGCTGGGGCTGGTGGTCAACAACGCCATTTTGTTGGTGGATCAGACTCGCCGGGCCGAGCGTCAGGGCTGTCATCGTGCCGAAGCCGTGGCGCAGGCGGTGCGCATCCGCGCCCGACCGGTGTACATGAGCACCCTGACCAGCCTGTTCGGCATGTTGCCACTGATGCTGATGCCCGGCGTCGGCTCTGAGATCTATCGGGGGCTGGCGACGGTGATTGTCGGTGGCATGGGGATCAGTGCCTTGTTTACCCTGATTCTGCTGCCAAGCCTGTTGCGCCTGGGGGAAACTCTGGCGACGCAGCGCAGCTCCTGTTCACATACCGTAGCGGCGTCTAACGCGCCCCTGCAAGCCAGCCAAACACAGGCGGAATGACCATGATGCGACTCTCTTTTCTTTTGATCCTTAGCGGCTTCTGGGCATTAACCCCCCAGGCTTTGGCGGAGCCACAGACACCGGCCAGTCCGGTGAAAGTGGCCCAGGTCAAGCAAACGGATCTGGCGCCGACGGCCAGACTGCTGGGCACGGTATACAGTCGCAATAATGTGATGGTCACCGCCGGTGTTGACGGTCAGCTGACCTGGATAGTGGAACCGGGAACCCTGGTGAGCAAAGGGGATACTCTGGTGACCATGGACACCTTTCCCCTGGAGCTGGCGCAACTGGAGCAGCAGGCGCAGATTAAGCGGGCTGAAATTAATCTTCGTTACCTGAAACGGGAGCTGGAGCGTCTGGTGACCCTGCAGGCGCACAACAACGCCGCCGAGTACCAGCTGGATGAGAACCGCTCTAAATACGAATTGGCCAATGCCGATCTGGAGATCGCCCGGCTGAAGCTCAAACAGATAAATGACCAATTGGATCGGGCTCAGATTGAAGCGCCATTCGACGGAGTGATCACCGAGCGCCTGGTGCGTGAAGGCACCGACGTCAATCGTTCTGACACCTTGCTGCGCATGATGGACACCGAGCATCTGGAGGTGCACCTGCACGTGCCGGTAAAATACCTGAGTAAAATCAGTCGGGGTAAGCCCCTGACCATCAGCAGTGAGCATTACCTGACCCAGGCCACCATCCGCTCGGTGATTCCGGCGGCGGATCCCCGCAGTCAAACCTTTGAGCTCAGAATGACGCTGCCGGAGGAGAGCGTGCAGTACCTGACTGCCGGCGAGCTGGTGAAGGTGGCGATTCCGGTGCAGCAGCCCAGGCAGACCCTGGCCGTTCATCGCGATGCCTTGATTCTGCGCCGTCAGGGCTCCTACGTGATGAAGATTGATGAAGACAACGTGGCCCACAAAACCCAGGTGGTGGTGGGCGACGGTCAGGGCGACTGGGTGGCCATCGAGGGTGAGTTGGCGGCGGGAGACCGGGTGGCGATTCGTGGGGCAGAGCGGCTGCGAGAGGGCCAGAAAGTCAGCATTCAGGGCGCCTCGGCCGGCTAGGCTGAAGGTCTAATGGCAATTGCTCAGGGTTTCGGTAGACTGGGTGGTTGTTTGTAGTCGGTGGAATAGAATCAAGGGGTTGATTTTGTGGTTTCCGCCATCAGGGCTGAACCGGCGCAGTAAGCGTCGGCAGCGCCGTTTTGATGACAGAGGTCGTTGACAAGGAAGCCACCATGCAGCTGATAGATAAAATAATAATTGCTGATGATCACCCGTTGTTCCGCCAGGCCCTGACATCGGTGCTGGGCGCCCGCTTTGAGGGGGTGTCGCTGTTTGAAGCCGACAGCATCGATGAGCTCGACAAGCTGTTAGACAGCCATTCGGATGCCGAGCTGTTGCTGCTCGATCTCAACATTCCCAATGCCCATGGTTTTAACACCTTGATTCGAATCCGCAGCCAGCGACCTGAGCTGGCGGTGATCGTCATCTCCGGCCAGGAAGACCATCAGACCATAGCCCAGAGCCTGCGCTGCGGCGCCGCCGGTTTTGTGCCGAAATCGCAGCCGGTGGCCCTGATGCTGGAAGCGGTAGAAGCGGTGGTCATGGGGCAGCAGTGGTGGCCTCAGGGGGTCGACCTCAGCGGCGATGGCGACGATGACATGGCCCGGCGCATTGCCAGCCTGTCGCCCCGGCAACACCGAATTCTGTTGATGTTTGCCGATGGATTGCTTAACAAGCAGATTGCTAACGAGCTGGGGTTGTCCGAAGCCACCATTAAGGCCCACGCCAGCGCCATTTTCCTGAAACTGGGCGTGCGTACCCGCACCCAGGCGGTGATTGCCATGAAGCAGTTGCAGCCCAGTGTCGCGAGTTAGATCGCCACAGCCGGATCACTGGTTAAGCTTCAGTACCCTGGCCAGGGGCTCCAGGGCGATGCTCTGCACCACCAGCGAGATCACCACAATAAAGAACACCATGTGCACCATCTGCTGTGCCCCCTCCATTCCGGCGGCGGCTGGAATCAGCGCAAATACGATGGGGGTGGCACCCTTAAGACCGATGGCGGAGATAAACAGTTTCTTCCTGTTGCTGGCGCGACGAAACGGCAGATAGCTTAAAAAGACCGCCAGTGGCCGTGCCACCAGCATCAGTGCCAGGGCCGGCACAATGGCACTGAGGGCATCGTCAAGCAGCGAACGGGGAAAGAACTGCAAACCGAGAATAATAAACATCAGCGCCTGGGCCAGCCAGGACAGGCTGTTGAAGAAGTGTTTGCTGACCTGCCGCCCTCGCTGCAGTTGATTGCCAAACATCACTCCGGCCACATAAGAAGCCACCAGGATATTCCCACCCAGTAACTCGGCGCCGTAGCTGGCCATCAGGAAGCAGGCCAGGATAAACACCGGGATCAGGCCATACTCCTCCAGCTTGATGGCATTGAGAGCCTGGACCCCGATCCAGCTGACGCCCAGGCCGACACCGATGCCAACGCCGATTTGTTGCAGCAGTGAGGTGGTGACGGTCAGGGCATCGGGTAGGGCACCCTGGGCAACAATAATGGCCGTCAACAGAGTGACCATCAGCAGCGCCACTGGATCGTTGGTGGCCGACTCAAACTCAAGCACAGTATCGGTGTTGTGCTTCAGCGTGAGCTTTTTCGATTCCAGTATCGAGAACACCGCGGCCGCGTCGGTGGAGGAGACCACGGCCGCAAACAGCAGGCAGTGCAGGGGAGGAAAGTCGGTGATGATCAGCAGTAGCGCCGCCAGAATCAGGGTGGTGAACAGTACCCCGAAGCTCGACAGCATCCCCCCTTCGCGCCAGGCGATGCGAATGTTGCTGAACGGGGTATTGAGGCCGCCCACAAAGACGATGACGTTTAGCGCCATGGCACCGATGAACGAGGTCAGGGCCAGGTTGTCGTAGACAAAGTTGAACTCACCGTTGCCAAAGGCCAGGCCGACGCCGATGAAGATCAGCAGCGACGGGATCCCCAGGGTGGAGGAGGGCTTATGCAGTAATATGCCCATTGCGACCAGGGCGGCGATCACCACCAGTGCCAGTTCAAACGTCATCGGCTCTCCTTTTTATTCACTCGAGTTGAAAAAGCCTAACACAGGAGGGCTGAACCCGGACTTTTCAATGGCCTGTCATTGCGGCACCGATTACTGAACCTCCGTTTCCTGGGCGTAGTTTTGCTGCAGACTCTTCACCAACATGGCACTCATCAGGGCTCGCAGCGCCATGGGCTTAATCAGCTTTCTCAGATACCCAAATCCGGCGGCTCGGGCCTGATCCTGCAGCGGCGCGTCGGTGGTGGCGGTGATCAGTATTCCTGGCAATGGGCGCCGGGCCCGGCGTTGCAGCTCGGTCATCAGAGTCAGGCCGTCTTCGCCATTGTCCAGTTGATAATCCACCAGCATGATGTCGATATCGTATTGGCGGCTGGCCACCAGTTGCAGCGCCTGTTGCGGGCTGCGGGCGGGAAAGGCGCGGCAGTCCCAGCTTTCCAGCAGCTCCACCATGCCTGCCAGGACACTGGGGTCGTTATCGACGCAGAGCACCTTGATGCCGTGCAGGGTCACGGTATCGGTATTTACCGCTGCCACTTGTGGGCGGCACGGGGCCGGATTGACCGCCAGTGAAAAGGCGCAGCCATGGCCCGGGCGGCTGTGCAGGGTCAGGGTATGCCCCATAAGATCCGACAGGCTTTTGGCGATGCTCAGTCCCAGCCCCAGGCCATTGGGGCCCAAACCCTGGCTGTTTTCCAGCCGGGTGAATTGCTCAAACACCCACTGCTGTTTGTCTTCCGGGATGCCGGGGCCGGTGTCCAGCACCTGAATCTCCAATTGCTCGCCATGGCGGCAACCCAGCAGTACTTTGCCGCCATGGGCATAGCGAAAGGCGTTGCTGAGCAGGTTTTGCAGGATGCGTCTTAGCAGTTGACGGTCGCTTCGAATCCAGGCTTTGCAGGGAACCATTCGCAGCGTTACCTGATGCTGGTCGGCAATGGCGTCAAATTCGCCGTGCAGGCAGTCCAGCAACTCCTGCAGGGGGAAGGGTTCCATTTTGGGCACGACCGTGCCGCTGTCGATGCGGGAGACCTCGTTGAGATCCAGCAGCAGATCATTGGCCACCTTGAGAGAGTGATCAATCTGTTGCAGTTGGCCTCGGGCGCGCTCAGGTAACTGATTGTCTTCCATTAACGTGGAGGAGAACAACCGTGCCGCCGACAGCGGTTGTAGCAGATCGTGACTACAAGCCTTCAGGTACTGGCTCTTTTTGTGATGAGCCAGCTCCGCCTGTTCTCTGGCGTTGGCCAGTTTGGCGTTGGATCGGGCCAGCTGCTCGTTGGCCATTGCCAGTTTGTTGGTGCGCTCCGACACCAGAGACTCCAGGTCCAGATTCTTCTCGGTCAGCAGTGCTTCTGCCTGGCGGTAGACGGTGATGTCGGAGAACAGCATGACAAAGCCGCCACCGGGCATGGGGTTGCCTTCAATACGAATGACCGTGCCGTCCGGCAGTTGTCGCTCCGAGCTGTGACGGCTGCCCTGGCGCAGGAATCGCAGTCGCTTGTTGACCTGCTGGCGCACAATTGCCGGGTCGTCGATGCTTTGGCTGAGGTTGTACTCAATCAGGTCTGCCACCGGGCAACCGGGGTAGATCAGCGCCTTGGGGTAATGAAACAGGCTCAGGTAACGTTCGTTCCAGGCCACCAACTTGAGGTTGTGATCGGTCACCGAGATCCCTTCCGAGGCGTTTTCAATTGCGCGTCTTAGCACCTCCTGACTTTCGGCGTTGCGCTGACTGGTGGCTTCCTCCATCAGCTGCGCCACTTCGTTGAGGGCGATGTCCCGTCCCTGCAGGGCGCAGGAGATCACCAGTCGCGCCGACGCCGAACCCATCACCGTGGCCAGCAGGTTTTCGGTATACAGCACCAGATCTGGGTTGCTGCTGATCTTACGGGCGTCGCTGTGGGGGTGACGGCTGAAATAGCGCTCAAATCCCTGCCTGGCCTTATCGTCGCCGATGAACCGGGCGACCAGCAACTGCAACTCTCTGGGATCGATTTTGCCTGGATTCAGTGGGCTGCGGTCATGAATGCCGGGGCGCTCGAAAAAGTGTTCCAGCTGCATCTGCTCTTTCACTGTCTGGCGGCGGAACAGCGACACCAGCACTATCAGGGTGACGTTGATGCCGAGCCCCATCAAGGTCGCCATGGTGGTGAAGGAGTAGTCACTGCCAGCGAAGGGATGGGGGTACAGCCCCAGTTGAGGCAGCAGGTTGCAGCTAAGCCAGATGACAAAGCCGCCACTGATCCCGGCCATGACGCCGTTCAGGCTGACTTTTCGCCAGAAAAACGCCGCGAACAGCGGTGGCCCAATTTGAGCGATGGCGCCAAAGGCCACTTCACCCAGCGACGCCAGGGTGTGCGGCGGAGCTACCAGGAACATGGTGTAGCTGAGAGCGATGACCAGAATCACCAGCAACTTGCGAACCCTCAGTAGCCGGGTGCGAAAACGCAGGAAGTCGGTGTTTTCCACGTCGCTGCGACGGAACAGAGTCGGGAATACCACTTCGTTGCTGAGCATGGTACTCAGGGCGATGGTGGAGATGATCACCATGGCGCTGGCGGCGGAGATGGCGCCCAAAAAACTCAGCAGACTCAGCCAGGATTGACCATGGTAGGCGGGCAGAAACAGTACATAGGAGTCCCGCTGCAGTGAGTCGCCATACAGCAGGCTGCCCGCTTGACCCAGAGGGGCGGCAAAGAACGCAAACACCAGCACGTACAGGGGAAACATCCAGCGGCTCCAGCGGGTGTGGTCGATGTCCTTGAGCTCGGCCATGGTGACCTGAAACTGGCGAGGCAGGCACAAAAATGCGCACAGCACGATCACCGTTAATCCGGTTAGGGACACCAGTTGGCTGCCGTCAACCTCAAACGCATCAGGCATTGCTTGTACCGATTGCTGCCAGATCTGCCCCGGGGAGTCGAAAGCCACGTAGGAGACAAACAGGCCAACAATCAGGAAGGCCACCAGCTTGATAAAGGATTCAAAGGCGATGGCCACCATGACGCCGGGGTGACGCTCGGTCACGTCGATGGCGCGGACCCCGAAGATGATGGTAAAGCCCGCCAGTACTGAGCTGACCACCAGCCCCAGTTGCCACGAGGCCAGGGTTTGGGTCTGGCGCAGAATCTCATAAGAGTTGATGATCGCTTTCAGTTGCAGGGCGATGTAGGGCAGGGTGCCGATGAGGGCCACCAGAGTCACCAGCACCGCCAGGCGCTGCGACTTGCCAAAACGGGCCGCCAGCAGATCGGCGATGGAGGTAATGTTCAGGCGCAGGCTGACTCGAATCAGTCGCTGAATAAAGGGCCAGCCAAATACAAACAGCAGAATGGGAGCCAGGTACACCGGCAGATAGGAGAAATCCCCCACCGAAGCCTGACCGGCGGTGCCTAAAAAGCCCCAGGAGGTGCAGTACACTCCCAGAGACAGGGCGTAGATCAGTCGCTGCTGCCGTGCCACCAGTCGATGTCGGTAGCGATCGCCCATAAAGGCGATGAAAAACAGCAGGCCGATGTAGCCCACGCTGATCACCACCAGCAGCCAATTTGGAAACATGCGTCCTTTCCCCGAGTTCATGCTTTGGTGTCGGCCAACTCCCTGGGCCGACTTTGTTCTGTTACCAGTAATACCACAGATTGGCGATTGCACCGGCATGGATGGGCCTCGACTTAAGTCGTAAGACCTGCGTATTAAGACGGATTCACTAATACCTATTCCCAATTGTGACTGGCTCTGCTTTTCCCGATGTTGAGGGCACTACTTAACAGGGGACTTACCATGCTCGCTTCACACGCTAAATCATTCGCCCTCGCCGGAACTTTACTGGCATTTTCCGGCTCGGCACTGTCCGGCTATGAGATCGACCTCGGTAACGATAAAAAACTGATCTTCGGCGGGTACATCAAGGTTGATGCCCGTTACGTCGACGGCGATATCGCCTATCGCGATTTCTGGATCGGTACCGGTAAGCCTCTGGAAGAGGACGCCTCGCAGTTTCGCATCTTTGCCAACGAAACCCGTTTTAACACCAAGTACATCCATGGTGATTTGACCGGTTTCATCGAGATGGATTTTTACGGTGGTGGCGGCAATGAAGTGATCTCCAACTCGGCCAACCCCCGAATTCGTCACGCTTTCATCAATTATCAAGGGGTGACTGCCGGCCAGACCTGGTCGACTCTGATGAACACCAGTGCCATTCCCGAAACCGCCGATTTTGCCGGCGCTACTGTTGGCCTGGCATTTATTCGTCAGGGGCAGGTGCGCTACAAGACCGGCGGCTTTGAGGTGTCGGTGGAAAACCCTGAGTCTTTCGGCGGTGATACCAGCAATGACAGCCTGCCTGACGTTATCGGTAAATACACCCTAAAAGGGGACTGGGGTAACGTCTCTCTGGCCGCCATTGGCCGTGAGCTGAACACCAACGGCGGTAACAGCGAAACCGCCTTCGGCGCCTCGATTGCCGGTCGCATTAATCTGTTTGATAAAGACGACTTCCGCTTCCAGGTACACCAGGGAGAGTTGGGCCGTTATGTGGGAGTGGCCGCCGCCACGGATCTGGTAGGAGAAAAGGTGGAAACCACCACCGGTTATCTGGCGGCCTATCGCCACTTCTGGACCGAAACCTGGCGTAGCACTTTTCTCTATGGCCGGGTGGAAACCGACGAGTCCGACGTGGACAACAGTCAGTGGAGCGTCAACATATTCAATAACCTGACTAAGGAACTGGCGGTGGGCTTTGAGTTTGGCAACTTTGAGATGCATAACTCTGGTGCCAACTCCTACTACGGTCAGCTATCGGCTCGATACGCCCTGTAATCACACTCAGGCTCCTCGCAAGATGGCGAGGGGCTAACGTCACAGGTCGCGCCGTCGGCCTGCTCGGGCAGCAATGCCCACTCGTCCCAAATATCAGGAGTCCGGGTATGACCGATTCAATACTCAAGGTTGATAACATCTCACTGGCCTTTGGTGGGGTGAAGGCACTGACCGACGTCAGTTTTGAGGTGCCCCGCGGGGCGGTATTTTCCATCATCGGCCCCAATGGCGCCGGTAAAACCTCCATGCTGAACTGCATCTCCGGCCGCTACCGGCCTAATAGCGGCAAGATTCAATTCGGCGACCGCGATGTCACCCACCTCAAGCCCAACGACCGTGCCGACATGGGCATTGGTCGCACCTTCCAGAACCTGGCGCTGTTCGGCCATATGTCGGTGCTGGACAACATCATGGTGGGCCGCCATCACCTGATGAAGAACAACTGGCTCACCGGCCCACTGTACTGGGCGTCACCGGCGCAAAAAGAGGAGTTGGCTCACCGCCGCGAAGTGGAGGAGATCATCGATTTTCTCGACATCACCCATGTGCGTAAGGCGGTGGCGGGGACGCTTTCTTACGGCCTGCGTAAGCGGGTCGAACTGGCCCGGGCGATGGCGCTGAAGCCTAAATTGATCCTGCTGGATGAGCCCATGGCGGGCATGAACCTGGAGGAGAAGGAGGACATGGCTCGCTACATCCTCGATCTCAACGAGGAGTTTGGCATCACCGTGGTGATGATCGAGCACGACATGGGTGTGGTCATGGACATCTCCCACGAGGTGATGGTGCTGGATTTTGGCAAGAAACTGATCAGTGGCTTGCCGCTCGACGTGATGAACGACGAGCACGTGAAGCGGGCCTATCTGGGTCTGGAAGAGGACGAAGTGATGCAGGAGGCAGGTTAATGAGCCAGGCAAGCAATGCGGCCGATAACGGCTTTGAGATGGGCAGTCTCAATACCTTTCCCAAGATTTTGCGCCATAACGCCAATCACTGGCCCGAGGACGTGGCCATGCGGGAAAAGGAGTTTGGCATCTGGAATGAGTTCAGCTGGCTGGATTACCACAACCGGGTGAAATGGATGGCGTTGGCGCTGGATCATCTGGGCATCGGCGCGACCGATACCGTGGCCCTGCTGGGAGACAACCGTCCTGAGTGGGTGTGGGGAGAGGTGGCCGCCCATGCCATGGGCTGTTACTCCCTCGGGGTGTATCAGGACTCGCTGCACGAAGAGGTGGCCTACCTGCTTAACTTGAGCGGGGCCTCGGTGGTGATTGCCGAAGATGAGGAGCAGTGTGACAAGCTGTTGGAGTTGGGCGATGCCATTCCTGGGGTAAAGCACATCGTCTATTGCGATCCCAGAGGCATGCGTAAGTACGACGATCCCCGCCTGTTGGACGTGGAAGTGCTGTATCAGCTGGGCCGTGACCAGGATCATCAGGACCCGGGCCGCTACGACGCCATGGTGGATCGCACCGATCCCGACAGCATCGCCATCTATTGCACCACCTCGGGCACCACCTCCAAACCCAAAATTGTGCTGCTCAAGGGCGGTAACTTTGTTAAGCACTGCAGCTCTTATCTGCGCGCCGACCCTCGCAGCCCGGGTGACAACTACGTCTCGGTGCTGCCACTGCCGTGGATCATGGAGCAGGTGTACGCCGTCGGTCAGGCGTTGATTGCCCGCCAGGTAGTCAACTTTGTCGAGGAGCAGGAGACCATGATGGCCGACCTGCGGGAGATCGGCCCCAGCTTCGTGCTGCTGGCCCCGCGGGTGTGGGAGGGGATTCTGGCCGACGTTCAGGCGCGGATGATGGACTCCTCGCCGCTGAAGCAGAGGCTGTTTGATTTTGCCATGACCCGGGCCCAGCAGGCGCTGGATCAAGGCAAGCGCTCGACCCTGGCGGAGTGGTTGCTGATGAAGGCGCTGCGGGATCGTCTCGGCTTCTCCTTCCTCAAGTCTGCCGCCACCGGCGGCGCCGCCATGGGCCCGGATACTTTCCGCTTTTTCCAGGCCATCGGCGTACCGTTGCGGCAACTGTATGGCCAGACCGAGATGTGCGGCGCCTACACCATTCACGACGCCGATGACGTGGATTACGACAGCGTCGGCGTGGCGTTCGACAACGCCAGCGTCAAGGTGATCAACGCCGACTCCGAAGGCTTGGGCGAAGTGGTGGCCCAGACCGAAGGGATGTTCTGCGGCTATCTGGGCGATGCCGATGCCTTCAATGAAGACGTCAAAGAGGGGTGGATGCACACCGGCGACGCCGGTTACTTCAAGCCGTCCGGTCACCTGGTGGTGATCGACCGCATCAAGGACCTGGCCCATACCAGTGGCGGCATCCAGTATTCACCCCAGTACATTGAGAACAAACTGAAGTTCTCCTCCTTCATCGGCGAGGCGGTGATTCTGGGTAAGAATCGCCCCTATCTATCGGCCATTTTGTGCATCCGCTTCAGCATCGTCTCCAAGTGGGCGGAGCAGCGCGGACTGGCGTTCACCAACTACACCAATCTGGCCACCTTGCCCGAGGTGTATCAGAAGCTGTCTGAGGAGGTGGAGAAGGTCAATGCCACCCTGCCTGAGGCGCAGAAAATCCACAAGTTTGTGTTGCTGTATAAGGAGCTGGACGCCGATGACGGCGAACTGACCCGAACCCGGAAGGTGCGCCGAGGGGTGATCGCCGAGAAGTATGGCGACATCATCGACGCCATCTACGGCGGCAGCGACCACGTCGACATCGATACGGTGATCACCTTCCAGGATGGCACCAAGACCCGAGTGGAAACCCAGCTGCAGGTGGCCACGCTGGTGGAGTCCCTGGAGCACACTGAGCAAAGGAGAGCCTCATGAATTTCGAGCTGCTGCTGCAACTGATCGTCAATGGCCTGATTGTGGGCCTGCTTTACGGGGTGGTCGGCATGTGCTTCGTGCTGGTGTACAAATCCACTCAGATCGTCAACTTTGCCCAGGGCGAGTTCCTGCTGGTGGGGGCCTGGGTATGTTGGGCACTGCTGGTGTACCTGCAACTGCCGTTTTTCATCGGCTTTCTGATGAGTCTGGCGTTCATGGCCCTATTCGGGGTGGCGCTGCAGATGATTGTGCTGCGGCCGATGATCGGCGAGCCCATCATCTCGGTGATCATGGTAACCATCGGCCTGTCGATCTTCTTCCAGTCACTGACCAAGTGGATTTTCGGGGTGGCACCGGAAAGCTACCCGCAGGTGTTTGAGACCCAAAGCATCAGTGTGTTTGGCCTTAACGTCGAGCTGGCCTACCTGATGAGCACCGTGATTGCGCTGATGATCATGGTCGGTTTCTACCTGTTCTTTAAACACTCCAAGCACGGCCTGGCGATGCGGGCCACCGCCTTCGATCAGCAGGTGGCACAAAGCCTGGGCATCTCGGTGAAGCAGGTGTTTGCCATGAGTTGGGGCATTGCCGCCACCGTATCGGCAACGGCGGGGGTGGTGATTGGCATGGTCAACGGCGTTTCCGACTCGTTGTCAGCCATTGGCATCAAGGTGTTCCCGGCGGTGATTCTGGGTGGCCTGGACTCCATTGTCGGCGCCATCGTCGGCGGCATCACCATCGGTGTGTTGGAGAACTTGGCGGAGTTCTTCGACAGCCAGTACCTGCACTTTGGCAACATGTACGACATTGCGCCTTTCTACGTGCTGCTGCTGATCCTCTGGTTTAAGCCCTACGGCTTTTTCGGCACCCGTGACATCGAGCGGATCTAAGGAGCAGACCATGACACTGACAATGATTACCCCAATCCAGACACTACAAGGAGTGCGTTATGTCTAGTCTGGCCATGCGTCCCTGCGGCGATTTTCGCACCAGCTACAAGCAGGACAACACCATTTTTGAAACCCGCACCATCCGCTGGTTTACCGCGCTGGTCATCGCCCTGGCTTGTCTGGCACCCTTCGTGCTGGATGCCTACTATCTGACGCTGTTTATTCAGATCTCCTACCTGGGCATTGCCGCCCTGGGCCTGAACATTCTGGTGGGCTTTACCGGCCAGATCTCACTGGGCCATGGTGCCTTCTTTGGCTTCGGCGCCTTTGCCTCGGCCTGGATGAACACCAGCTTCGGCATTCCGGTGTTCCTGTGCATTCCGCTGGCGGGGTTTCTGACCATGGCGGTGGGGATGATGTTCGGCATGCCAGCGGCGCGGATTAAGGGGTTGTATCTGGCCATCGCCACCCTGGCGGCTCAGTTCATCATCGAAGATTTCTTCGGCCGCGCCGAGTGGTTCTCCGGCGGCAGCGCCGGCTCCATGGCCGAGCCCATCAACCTGTTCGGCGTGGTGTTTGATACCGACGAGAAGTTCTATTACATCGCCCTGTTTGCGCTGGTGTTTATGTTCATCTGGGGCTGCAACCTGATGCGCTCCCGCGATGGCCGAGCCTTTGTTGCGGTGCGGGATCATTACCTGTCGGCGGAGATCATGGGGGTCAAACTCAACAAGTATCGCCTGTTGTCGTTCGGTATCTCCTCGTTCTACGCCGGCATCGGCGGTGCCTTGTACGCTCACTACCTGGGCTACGTGTCGGCGGAAGGGTTCACCATCTTCATGTCGGTGCAGTTCCTGGCGATGGTGATCATCGGCGGCCTCGGTTCCATTAAGGGCACCCTGATGGGGGTGGTGTTTATGGTGCTGCTGCCGGAAGCGCTGGAGGGCGGTGTTGGCCTGATGAAGATGACTGACTGGGGCAACATCCCCATGGTGGTGGACGGTCTGGCCTACATCAAAGAGATGGCCATCGGCCTGGTGATCATCCTGTTCCTGATTTTTGAGCCGGAAGGGCTGGCTCACCGTTGGCAGCAGATCAAAAACTACTGGAAGTTTTATCCCTTCTCTTACTGAGGCGGTGGACAGTAAGCACGCTTGCCCGAACCCCGGTGTGGCCGCGTTCGGGCGTCTAAGGACAGCCAGGCCTTTGGCCTGAACTTAAAGGATACTCACATGCACAAGACTCTGTTTGTTTCATCCGCCGTGGCCATGGCCATGATGGCCGCATCGGCCCAGGCACAGGACTCGGTATTTGTCGGTCATCTGGCCGACATGTCCGGCCCCACGGCCTTTGTGGGCAAGGTGTATGCCGATGGCGTGCGCGACTCTCTGGCCTACATCAACGCCAACGGCGGCATCAACGGCACCCAGTTGGAGTTTGAAACCATCGACTACGCCTACAAGGTGCCTCAGGCCATTGCGTCGTACAAGAAATGGAAGTCCCGTAAGGGCATGGTGGCGATGCAGGGCTGGGGCACCGCCGATACCGAGGCGCTGATCTCCTTCGTGGCCAAGGATAAGATTCCGGTTTATTCGGCGTCTTACTCTGGCCACCTGACCGATCCTATGGGCAAGAATCCCAACACCAAGAAGCCAGCCCCCTACAACTTCTTCTATGGCGCGTCTTACTCCGATTCCTGTCGTGGCTTGGTGCAGTGGGCCGCCGAAGACTGGAAAAGCAAAGGCAAGTCCGGCAAGCCGAAATTTACTCACATCGGGGCCAACCACCCCTACCCGAATGCGCCCAAGGCGGCTTGCGCTGCCTATGCCACCGAACTGGGCTTTGAGGTTCAGCCACCGGTCGTCATCTCCATGAAACCCGGCGACTTCAAAGCCCAGTGCCTGAGCCTGAAAAGCTCCGGCACCAACTACGGTTACATCGGCAACCTCGGCGGCTCGGTACTGTCGTTGGTGAAGTCGTGCAATACCGTTGGCACCGACATTCAGTTTATGTCCAACATCTGGGGCGGTGACCGCAAGGTGTTTGAGGCCGCGGGCGAGGGGATTAAAGATTATATCTTCCCCACCATGAACCCGTTCTGGAGCGACCAAGTACCGGGCATGAAGCTGGTGCGTGAAGTCTCCAAGATGTCCGACCCTTCCGGTGAGCAGCCGCGCTTGCACCATTACATTCGTGGCGTGTGCTCGGCGTTCTTTATGAAAGAAGCGATGGAGTGGGCCAAGGACAATGGCGGCATCACCGGCGAGAACATCAAAAAAGGCATGTACGTGCGTGAAAACTGGGTGCCTCAAGGGTTGGATGGAGTCTGCCTGGCAGCCAACTGGACCAAAGAGGACCACCGCGGCGTCAACCAGGTCAACATCTATAAAGGCAACTACAACAACGGTGACGTTCAGATTGAGCGCGTCAGCCAGATGACTCTGGAGCGCCGTGACGACTGGCTGGGCTTCTGATCCCGGTTGCTGGGGCGATCAGACCGATCGTCCCGGCAGTTTTCCCACATCGTATTTGGAGTATTTATGAGCCAAGCAGCAGTACAAACCCAGGTGGCGGAGCCGGTCCTGTGCATCAACAACATCGAAGTGGTCTACGACGAGGTGATTCAGGTGCTCAGAGGGGTCAGCATCGATGTGCCTAAGGGCCAGATTGTGACCCTGCTAGGCCCTAACGGCGCCGGCAAGTCCACCACCCTGAAAGCGATATCCGGGCTGCTGAAGTCGGAAGATGGTGAAGTGACCCGCGGCGACATTCGTTTCATGGGGCAGCGCATCGACCGTCAGTCGCCGGAAGCCATCGTGCGCGATGGCATTTTCCAGGTGATGGAGGGGCGGCGCATCGTCGAGGACATGACGGTGATTGAAAACCTCAAGCTCGGGGCCTATACCCGCAGCGACAACGAGGTGGCGGCAGACATCGAAATGGTGTTTGAGTATTTCCCTCGCCTGAAAGAGCGCACCGGTCTGGCGGGTTACCTGTCTGGCGGTGAGCAGCAGATGCTGGCCATCGGTCGGGCGCTGATGGCCAGGCCGAAGATGATCTGCCTGGATGAGCCCTCCATGGGGTTGTCGCCGCTGTTGGTTAAAGAGGTGTTTGGCATCATCGAGAAGATCAACAAGGAGCAGGGCATTACCATGCTGCTGGTGGAGCAGAATGCCAACTATGCCCTTAAGGCGGCGGACTACGGCTACATCATGGAGTCCGGTAAGATTGTGCTGGATGGCACCCGCGAGCAGTTGCTTAACAACGAAGACGTGAAAGAGTTCTACCTGGGCGGCGGTAACGAAGAGCGTAAGAGCTTTAAGAACCTGAAATCCTACAAGCGCCGTAAGCGCTGGTTGTAAGGGGAGCGCCATGAACGGATTTTTTGACCCCAAAGAGTGCCAGGACGCCGATAATCGTGAGCAGCACCTGCTGTCGCAACTGCCAGAATTTTTGGGCCACCTCCGTGAACACAGCAGTTACTACCGGCGCTTGCTTTCGGACATCGCCGTGGATGAGGTCAGCAGTCGTCAGGCGCTGGCGACGTTGCCCATTACCCGTAAGTCGGACTTAATCGACTTGCAGCAGGCCCAGCCGCCGTTGGCCGGAATGGAGACCGAAGGCGTCGCCTTGGATCGATTGTTCCTGTCGCCGGGCCCCATCTGCGAGCCGGAATGCAACCAGCCAGACTGGTGGCGCATGGGCCGGGCGTTTTATGCTGCCGGATTTCGACCAGGCGACCGGGTGCAGAACTGCCTCTCTTATCACCTCAGTCCCGGCGGTTTTATCCTCGACTCCGGCGCCCGCGCCTGTGGCTGCGTGGTGATTCCGGCGGGACCGGGTCAGACCGAACAGCAGCTAGCCATCAATGCCCGGCTGCAACCGCAAGGGTATTGTGGCACGCCCTCGTTTCTGAAGATTCTGCTGGATAAGGCGCAACAGGCGGGTCAGCGGTTGTCATTTCGAATGGCGCTGGTGACCGGCGAGGCGCTGCCCGAATCGCTACGGGCCGACTTTGCAGAAGCTGGGATCACGGTGTTGCAGGCCTATGCCACCGCCGACATTGGTTTGATCGCCTATGAGACTCGGCCTGGAGAAGATTTGGTGCTGGCGGAGGATCTGTTGGTGGAGATCGTTCGCCCCGGTACCGAGCAGCCTGTCGCAGCCGGCGAGGTGGGGGAGGTGGTAGTGACCAGTTTTAACGGTGATTATCCGCTGCTGCGCTTTGCCACCGGCGATTTGTCGTCGATGCTGGCCGCACCCAGCCCGTGCGGGCGCACCAATGGCCGAATTCGAGGCTGGCAGGGGCGAGCGGATCAAACCACCAAGGTCAAAGGGATGTTTGTTCATCCTCGTCAACTGGAGCAACTGCGCAGCCAGGTTGGCGGCATGACTCGCATTCGAGCGTTGGTAGAGCGCCAGGGCCACAACGATCAGTTGACCCTGTTGTGCGAACCGGCGGCCGAGGTGCCACTGCCGCAGTCTGAGGTGGCCGAGTTGGCGCGGACGATGCTCAAATTGGGTGCCGATGTTGCCTGGGTGGCACCGGGCAGTTTGCCGGCCGATGGCATTGTCATCGAGGATCGCCGCCCGGTTCCCTCCTAGTTTTCAAAACGCTCTCTGCCTGTTTGCCGGTGCTTCTGCACCGGCTTTTTTGTGGTGTTTGGTGACATCGAACTGAGCGACCGGGAACGGATCTATCTCAGTTATCTCGGCACTCAGAAGTGACGGCAATCGACCCAACGCCTATCGGACTGAGTGACTAAGCCATTAAGCATGGGGAGATTGTTTTGTGCACGACTATGAATGTCGTGATACAGAATGATGCCTCGGCGCCAGAGTAGCATTAAGGTAATGACACGATCGGCAACTTGTTGCTCAGATAGTTTTTTGTTCCAATCCTGGCTGTCTATATTCCAAAGCATCACTGTTTCATTGTGGTGCTGTAAATCGGTTAGCAGTGCTTGGTGGCGTTGACCATAGGGAGGCCTAAACCAATAAGGACCAGGCTGATAGGCAGCCAGTTCAGCTCGAGTATCGGCCAGTGACTGTTGCCAATCCGGCCATTTGGCGTGGCTTTGGTGTTGATAACCATGGGATGCCAAACATTGATCCTGATAGGCATCCGCGGCCGGTTTAATCCTATCGAGGCTCTCTCCAAGCACAAAGAAAAAAGCATGGATATCGTATTTTTTTAGTGCACGGATCAACGGTGCAGTGCGATGAGGTGACGGACCATCATCATAGGTTAATAAGAAATCACCGTCTTTTAGCTCGAAGCCATTTACCTCTTGACTCGATAGCCGCTCGATTTCACTGGTGATGCGGGGGAATAAGGCCGCTAGGCGAACCTGTTCGTACAGGTAACGTTGATGGAACTTCTGGCTTTGTTGTGCCCAGTTTTTCCAGCGTGCTTCCAGATCGTGCTCGAGATTACCCTTGCTTAATTGCTGCAATTCTCGCCAGTTTCGAGCGCATTTAGGGCCATTGCCACAGGCGTGTTGATGGTTCTCAAGTAATCTGGTTTGGGTTCGAGCAAGCCACTCTTTTACCCCGGTAACATTGACCGTCTTCAGCCCTGTGAATGCTTTGATGTCCGCTTCTGTGAGTAACGACGTAGTGCTTATTACCCGTGTTTGCATCTGTATCTCGGCATTCGAGGCTTTATCAAACTGTGCGCGGGTATCAATAGCATAAGGCCAAAGATCACGATCAAGCGTTGCCACTTTTTCCGGGCCTGCGGCAAGCAAGGTGACAGGAAAAATCAATAAACAGACCATTAAGCTACGTAACTTCATTACAACGTCCTGCCAATTAAACAATGCGTTGAGAGAGGTTCCCGACATCATGGATTTGATGTCGGGAACGCTTGCGGGTTACTGCAATTTTTCCTGCATACGGGCAATGCCGTTGTCATAAGCACTGTGCTGACGCAGCGATTTAGCCTTGCGGAAGTTTTCCAGTGCGGCACGCCACTGCTCTTTGGCCTCATAGATGCGCGCAATGTTGTAGTAGCTGCTCGCTTGAACGCGGTTTTTGTGTTTGCCGCTGGCCAATTCGATGGCTTTACGGTTGGCCCACAGAGCTTCTGCGGTACGGTTCAGCTTTTGGTAGGTCAGCCCGAGATTACTGTATGCCTGGCCATAAGAGGGATACAGGTTGATGGCATCTTGGAAGGTGTACATGGCATCTTCTAAGCGCTTGTCATGGTAAAGAGACTCGCCACGCGTATTGATTCGTTTGGCTTCCTTCTTAATGGCAGGCGTGATCAGCGAGTGATCCTCAAAAGAGTCGGCGGCAATCAAGCTGTGCAAGTGCTGTTGCATCCCTTTCCGGCTCAGGCTTAGGTATTGGTTGATGTCATGAAAGGCCCCTCCTTCATCAATACCAAATACCACCCAACTGGTCGCTGTCGTATCAGGCTTTACGCGATAAGTGCGAATCAGTGTTTGGCCCACATACACTTCAACACGTGCGTTACTGAAACTCATTGCTGTGGAGTTTTTCTTGGAGCCATTGGAGTAATCATGAACCGCATAAACGTAACGCTGGCCATCGTATTTTTGCTCGATGGTAATGGTTTCTGGTCCATAACTTGTGGTGTCATCTACGTCCAAATTGACCGCGTCACCTGTCTTATTAGAAAAGTAGACATGGTTACCCGGAAAGGCCAGATGCGAGTCCAGATCGCGAGGGCTCGCCCCCCATGTTAAGACTGCACGCAGACCGTCTAAGCTCTGCATTACCGGCGATAAAGCATAGGTAAAGTTATCACAAGGACACTTAACGACGAGAGTGGAATACCCAGGCTTGTTGATGATCATGGTCGTGTCGGCATCATCCACAACCGCGTCGGGTACATGGGCTGTGCCTCTGGATGACGTTATCGCTTGTTGGGAGCTTGAACCATTACGTTGCCAGGTGATGTGTGCATCGCCAATATTCTTATCTTTTACAACGGCGCTGAGCACCTTAATGTCACCAGCCTGTGCTTGCATGGCGAAGGTGGCCGAAGCACAAAGCAGAGCGATGTTGAGCAGGTTGCGCATTAATTATCCTTTAATCAAACAGTCTTATGTAGCCGAAAAAAGGCGACATTATCATTGGAATTATTAATATTAATCAATAACTTTTGCTAAAACTGATGGGTTATGGAAACCACCGCACAAAAACAATTACTGGTGAATAAGACTCACGCTTTCTGCATGCGTTGGTGTTGATGAAGATGTCACCATTCCAGTATGCGTGCCCGCCTAATTAGAGTTTCTCAGTAAGGTTGAGTTGGCCTGATCTTGCCGCAGACTCAGATTTTATATTGAGTCTTTCGGTCGGTTTTGGTTGTATCCCGGGATCCTGTGATTCGCTAAGGTGGCAAGCGGGCAGGTACGGGTAGACTTCAACGCCGCGGTGGGTCAAGTGGGCTCTGTGCAGAGCGTGTCGTGGACTCATTCTAAACTCATCTGGACACCTTGCTTATGGCCGTTGATGACGTTGTGATTCAAATGAAAAAGCCAGCGACGGATCGGTCGCTGGCTTTGGGCTATGCGTCGCTATTGTGACAGATTACTTGTGAACCTTGCCGAGTCGGCTGGCTCGATCATCGTAATCCTCTGGGTGACAGCCTTGACAGGATTGTACCGGCCGCAGCCAGGGCTGACGGGTCTTGCCATCTTCACCGTAGTGGTACGGGTCCTCTGATGGCGCCGACAGGTCAATCCGGAACAGGTGGGAGTTCTTAGGCATGTGGCAATCGGTACAGTCTGCCATTGCGCCATGCATGGCACCGAGGCCATCGTTGAACTTCACGCTCGGGTGACAATCCTGGCATTCCGTTGTCAGCGCTTCCTCGTGTCCGGGCTTGTCGCGGAAGTTGGTCGACAGGTGAGGGTTGTGGCAGTGAATGCACTGGAACATCCGTTTCTTGCCGGTTGCCACACCGGTGTCTGGATCGTAGCCCAGCAGCGCATCTCCGGCATTGCGACCCTCTTCGAAGTAGTCCTTAACGAAGCCACCGATGGTGTCGCCGCCAAACTTTTCGTCATAGGGGGTCATGTAACCGTCTTTGTACCAGCGTTCACCGGATTTGGTGTGGCATTCGCCGCAGGCGATCGGCTCGCCGTAGGCTTGGTTCATGGCAGTCAGGTCAGCGCGAAGACGACCTTGGGCCACCCGGACGATGTTGTCTTTGCTCGGGCTCTTGGCGTGATCGCCACCGGCGCCGTGACAGGCTTCGCATTGCACGCCAGCCTGGGCAAAGGTTCCCTCCATGCCAATCAGGCCATCCTGGCGGTTGTGGTTACGATCGTCACCAGGCTCCGAGGTGTAGTCGCGCCAGCCAGTGTTGTGGCAGTGGCCGCAGGTGTAGGGCATGCCGTCTCCACCTGCACCCGGCGCGAACGGAACCACTCGAGACTCGTCCAGGGTTTCCCCTTTTGGCAACACATCAAACATCGCCTTGGTGCCGTTGATCATATAGCCATTGTTATCGACTAGAATAGCCTGACGTTGGAAGCCTCCCAGCAGGTAACTGACGTCGCTCCAGCTCTCGGGCACACCGGCGCTGTTTTCGACCCCTTCATACAGATCGAAGGCCCCGTCCAGAGAGGTAAAGGGCAGGTCCGGTGCCTGTCCGTTTTCAATCTTGGTGAACTTCCAGTTATGTCCGGTTTCCTTGAAGCTGACCTTGTCCTGGTGGCAGCGCAGGCAGGTTTCGGTACCGGCGTAATCCTGGATACTGGCTTTTACCTCCACATCCACCACGGCAACGGTTTTACCGCCGTTACCGTCGCTGATGGTGTACTCCACTTGCGCCAGACCATAGTCACTGGATACAAACCAGAGTAGGTCGTCTTTCACCCGTACTTCGCCGGCGCCCTGAACCACTTTGGCATCAGTCAGGGAGAGGGAGTCGCCCTCCGGATCACTGGCTTCGGCCAGGACGTCAATGGAAGTGTCTTCGCCGATAACGGCAATCGCCGATATGGCTCCGGGGCCCGGTGGCAGGTTGGGATCCGAACTGTTGGTATTGTCGCTGTCACTGCCACATCCGGTCAGGATCAGAATCAGCGCACTGGCACACAGTGTTAGCGAATTTCGTTGTGTTAGTTGTTGTTTCATCATCATTTCCTCTGCGATTTGAACATTTCGCAAAAGAAAATTTAATCAATACTTGATCGCTCAGGGAGGTCGATTCAAGGCCCGAAATAGTCGATTCCGTACCACCAGGCCAGTTTGTGAACTGGATCGTTGGCGTAATGGGCGATGGTCAGATGATGGCTATTTAGTGGGCTTAGGCAGGCCGGAAAGAAAGTGGCCCCATTATTGGTAGTAACACAGGAGTCACGGCCTGGCTGGGAGGCCGTTATGTTCTCTGAGATGGGTATAGAGGTGAGGGCAGTTTCACCAATTTCAGGTGGGAGGAATCGCCTACAACTGTGCTCCGGAGCAGCTGCTGCCCGATCCCGGGCTACGTAATGAGCTGTTGACGCCTGCTCAAAGGGACTTGTTGGAGCGTCAACTGGGGCGCGCCCCGACACAAACCACAGAGGCTGCGGCTGGCAGCCCAGAGCCAGGGAGGTAACTATGAATGGAATCGACTTTACCGCTGCAGTAGAGGGCCTGTTGGCACGATACCAGCAGCTAAAGGCCGAAGTAGGGAGTTATATAGCCGCTGGCAAGCCGGTACCGGCTGCGGTTCAGGCTCAGGCTGACCAGACTCTGAAATTCGCCACGGGTTTGTTGGAATTGAAGGGCGTTGCTCAAGCGTTTGATGGCAGTCCGGTAGTGCGGAGGGCTGAAATCGTCCTTCTGGTGTATGAATTGGACGCATGGCTAAAAACACTGGATTAGCTTCCTAATGGAATTAGAGACTGTATATGGTGGGTTGTCGTAATCGTATAGGGCGGGCAATAATGGAGTGTGCTGTATTTTCATATGAGGGACAAAGCTACAAATTTATCTGAGCCGATAATCTTTGAATGTGGAACAGAGAAAGCAGTTCAATTTGAACAAACATTATAGTATTTAGGCTGTTTTATGTCTGATATGGGGGATGGTGTGGTGCGCATATGAACAGATTTGCATATTCCCAGTGGCGAATTTAATTGACTCGATAATAGGCTGTAAAAGAGACCTGCAAGCTATTGTGAATTTGCTCTATTGACTTTGCGTGTCATTGAGGATTGTAATTTTGACTTACTGTGGTTGTTGAGCAATGTCCTGCAGATAAGAAGGGGGGGGAATATGGAGAAGGTGAAGAAGTTGCTAGGCCTATAATTGCCTTTGTGGGTCGGGGTGCGAGGTTTTCTAAGGGATTAAAACTTTGTGATCTAAATCATAAAGGAATTTTAAAGGTGATTAAAATCATATTGATAACGCAGGCGTTTCTATGTCGCTTGTGTGTTCGCTGGTGCTTTGATAATGTCTCAAGGTGCTGCGAAAAATCGCAAGAGAATCTATAGAAATAATAACAGAATGAAATTTAATAATCGCAATATCTTACTTGGCACTATCTTAGCAACGTTATTCCTATCTAGTCATCTGCATGCGGAAGACAAAAGACTCATTCTGTTTGCATCAAAAACTCACAAAGTAACAGAGGCCGTGCTCTGGAAGAATATAGACTCATTCAAATATGGTGATAAATATAGTGCAGGGATCATTGATGAAAGAGAGCTATTCATAAAGGTTGATGACGTTTCACAAATTTCGTATTTAGCTACCATAACAGAATGTGTCGGCGGAGAGTGTGGAGAGTTTCATAAAATATGTTCTAAAGCTCTAAAGTGCACAATAGACTTACCTGAAGCAACCTTAACAAGTAGTGTCATCCTTATTGATATAAATCAAGATAATGGAGATGATGTTAAAGCCTTAACGGATAAATATGGATACGCATGCCATAATGATATACGTGCTGGCTTATATGGCTATCAACCAGAAATATACGAATTGTTATATGACTACGGCGCAGGATCTAGCGAATTTATTAATTACAGTCTATCTCAATCTGAGTGCGCATCAATAACGAAGTCTATCTACGATGATTCATTTTATACGTGGCCACTACATTACGCTCCATTAGTTTCCTCTACTGTAGGTCGGTTTAATTTTGCAATCGCCAAAAGAAAATACAATTACTTTTTGGGCAGTGGCAAATATTCTGAGTCTTTAGTTTCCGTTGATGGCTATCTAGATTATATGAATCATCTAAGAGAATCAGTCGGGTACCCATTGCCCATGATAATTGAAGAAATTGAGGGCTCGCTGTTAAGGCTGAATCTTCTATCAAAAGCAGTTAACGCACAAAATGAGATTGAAAAGAGTATTAAGATCATTGATTCTCTGATGAGAACTCTATTACAAGAACAGGAATTGTTACAGGATAAAAGCTATATTAAAAGACTGGATTATCTTTCTCAAAACCTAAATGGTATAGGCCGGCAATTTGATCGTCCTGAACAAGAAGCGATTAGGAAAAAGTTAATTTTTTATTCTGATGAGCTAGTTAAGTTTTTTCCATGATGGAAAGAAATTGGCTGAGAATAGGTATGATAGATAATCATTTTGTGTAAAAGAATAATTTATTAAAGAGACGGCATGAAGTTTTGTAAAAGGTCAAATGAGCTTATTAATGTTTACAGGTTGTTTGTGAAGGAGGTTGCAATCGTCCTTTGTATGATAACAGGCTTGGTTCATAGCCCTGCTTTTGGTAAAGAGGTGACAAATGAACATATTAACCTGGTACCAGTGATTAACATTTTCTATTCTTACAGCCCGAGCAAGAGTAATTCTTGGAAATCACATTCAGCAATTGTCGATATAAATAAAAAGATGGATGTTGAGCTAAGCTCAGAAAGACAGATGAAGCTCAGTTTCTTTCAGTCCGATGCAAACGAGGAAATTGTTGTTGGTGGAATCTACAAAAATAATAGTTTGGTAGACAAATTTAAAAAAATAATCGGATTAAAGACAGTAAATGAAATACTCCTGTCAGAGTATCATATTTTCATTGACTTCGACTATATGATGCCCAAGGCCTCACAAGAAGAAGATGCTAATAAAGTAGGCGTAAAAAGAGGTGAGATGCTGGATGCAACCAATAAATCCTGCATGAGCATTGCCTTGCTGAATGGGATGCATTCTGTGGAGTATCTTGAGTGCAGTCTTATGGAAAGTGATAGGCTAGTATCTATAGGGCGTCATAAATCTGCGCTCGCGATGTTGGAGCAGACCTTGGGGTACTACAGTGGGAATGGTAGAGATTATTTGTATAACAGGGCAGTACTGCTATCAAAAATATACGATATCTCAGGTGTTATGCAGATCAGTGACAACTACAAGTTTTTTCGTATGGAGTCAGAGCGAATCTTTAAAAAGATTTGCAATGAAGACGGATTGTCATCTCCAAAAAACTGCAAAAAATGACGGAAAGGTCGTAATAAGAAATGCATTCTTGAATGTGATTCAAAATTTAGAGATGATCGAGAAGAAATCGGCATAATGAGTCACATCCATCAACTAAGAAATGAAATATTGACCTCTTGTATTACTTTTGGGTGGGTCATCAATTGAATCTCTGTAATTCCACTTAATGATATAGTCTATATTTTTGTGTGTGGCGCCGTGGGTAAGAAAAACTAACTTAATTAACGCCCCAGCAATGTGAATAGCCGCAGAAAATTTCGAAATTGATTATGAACTGAAAACGCTCAAATAAAATGAATAGCGATGCCGAGAAGCAGGTGGAAGCGATGAATGCCGCGTTGGCAGTGATCGTCAATCACATCGGTCACATCACGGTGTTGTCGATGGATTGAGCGGTTTTTCGTAGGCATGGGTGGTGGATAAAACTGTAGCTCTTGACCGAGGTTTTTTTCGATCTGTGAGCCAGTTGGTGTTCATGTAACGCGTTGTATTAGATTGCTTTAATGTACAGTGGCCTTGGCGTATGCTGCGTCGTTCATTGCAGGTGAGAGAGCAATAACAGGTAGGACAACAAGGGAGCGACCGGACCTTGTTGAATGAAGAATATCTCTATTCGTCATAAATTTTCCATCGTGGCTGGGGTGTGCCTGATCATCGCCCTGTCGGCCATGGTGGGTTTCTTTCTGTACGACAGTGGTCAGACTCAGACCCTGATTCGACAGCAGACCTCTGAAAATCTGCGGCAGTCCGCCCGGGCTCATGTGGAGGCGCTGGCATCCCAGCAGGCGCAGATGGTCAAAAGCGTCATCGAACGGCATCTGTTTCGCGGTGACATGCTGGTTCAGTCGCTGCAATTTATGCGTCAGCAGGCGCAGCAGCGCGGGCTGGCCGATGGCAGCCTGAGGCAGGACTTGAAGGCGTTCATCGCCGATCAGGTGGCTCTGCATCCGGATGTACGTGGCATCTATGTGGTGATGAACCCCGATGCGTTGAATGGCAGCGATGCCCCATTTATCGGCCAGTCCGAGACCGCGTCTAATGAAGCCGGCCGTTTTGCGCCTTATTGGTATCGCGCCGACGGCGGCGAGTTGCAGTTGCAGATCGTCGATGAGGCCGCCATTCACAACCGTCAGCTCAATAAACAAGGGATGCCGGAGAACGAGTGGTTCGATTGTCCCGCCCGTACCGGCGACCTGTGTGTGCTCAACCCCTATGTGGATGAGGTGGGGGCCGGTGGCAACCTGATTACCTCGGTGACGCTGCCTCTTAAGGCCGATGGCAAGGTGATCGGGGTGATGGGCATCGATCTGTCGCTGGCCACCCTGCAGCCGCTGATTGAGTCGGTGGACGCCGAGTTTGTCGATGGCAATGGCGAGGTGGCGCTGATCAGCCAGGACGGCTTTATTGTTGCCTGTGACGGCGATGCCAGTCGTTTGGGGGAGTCGTCGCAGCAGCTTAGCGACGATCTGAAGTTTAGTTTGGCCGCCACCGGTTCGGCCATTGGCTGGAATCGCGACGACAGTCAGTTGTTCGCTCGAATCCCGGTGACCTTTGAGGGCAGCAGTACCTCGTGGACTCTGGTATTCAGTGCTCCGACCCAGCAGGTGTTGGCCAGTGCCCTGGCGCTGGACACTCAAGTGGATGAACATAACCGCAAGGCCATGTGGCAGATGTTGTTGGCGGCGGCGGTGATCACCGTGCTGGCTTTAGGTCTGATCTGGTTGGCGTCGTACTACCTGGTGAATCCCATCTGGAACGTCACTAAGCGGCTGCAGGTGATCGCTTCGGGTGAGTGGGATCTGACTCAGCGGCTGGTGGTGGAAAGCAAAGATGAAGTCGGTGTGCTGGTGCATTGGTTTAATCAGTTTCTGGAGAAGTTGCACTCCACGGTGTCTCTGATCGACGAGTCGGTCAGTAACGGTCAGGCGACTTCCAATAGAGCCTCGGTCATCGCAGCCCGAACCAGTGGCAGCAGTCAGCAGCAGTTTCTGGAGGTGGAGCAGGTGGCCACCGCCTTGGAGCAGATGACCGCGACCGCCAACAGCGTGTCGGAAAACGCCGCCCAGGCCGCCACTGCCGCCGATGAAGCCAATGATGCGGCGCAGCAGGGCCGGGAGGTGGCCGAGCACACCAGCCTGGCGGTGCAGTCGCTGGTGGGCGATGTGTCGGCGGCCATGCCGATGGTGGATAAACTGGCTCAGGACAGTGAGAACATCGAGTCGATTCTTGGCGTCATTCAGGGCATTGCCGAGCAGACCAACTTGTTGGCGCTCAATGCCGCCATTGAAGCGGCTCGGGCCGGCGATCAGGGCCGGGGTTTCGCGGTGGTCGCCAGTGAGGTACGCGGGCTGGCAGAGCGTACTCAGGAGTCCATCGGCCAGATTCGAGAGCTGATCGAACTGCTGCAGTCAGAAACCCGGGACGTGGTGGCGGCCATCAGCAGCGGTAACGACAAGGCGCTGGATGCAGAGAAGCAGGTGGAAGCGATGAATGCCGCGTTGGCAGTGATCGTCAATCACATCGGCCACATTACGAATAATGGCGCCATGATCGCCAATCTGGCGGCGGAGCAGAGCAGCGTTGCCAATGAGATCAGCCTCAATGTCGCCAACATCCGTGAAGCCAGCCGCAGCATTACTGGAGAGGCGGAATCGTCGGCTGCGCTGAGCGAGGAGTTGCAGCAGCTGTCTGAGCAGCAGCGCCAGATTGTGACTCAGTTTAAGGTGTAGTTCTGTGGCTCGGGCCGGCGTCTGTCGCCGGCCCGGTTCGACGCTTTCGTTTACATTACCGGAATGGTGCCGTATCCCTGGGCCTGGTAACCGATCAGCGAGATAAAGGTATTCCCGACCACCTTGATCTCGGGAAGCAGGCTGTCGTTGTCGACCTGGAACAGGTTGGTGGCGATGGCACAGGCTTCAAATTTTACGCCTTTTGAGGCCAGTTCAGTTACGCGCTTGGCGATCTGTTGTTTTATGGCCGTAGTGGCGTCGTCCCCGCCTTGGCTACTGATGAACTGGACCGAGGCGCCGCGGAAAGCGATCACAAACTCTGGCTCTACCCCTTGCTCTACCAGCCCATCATGGGTCAGTCCGATCACCTGCAGGTATAAGGGCACCTGATTGATGTTACTCAGGTTGATGTCGAACAGTGCCTTACCGCTGGTGACTCCTTTAAGCGCGTCGGCGTCTGTGGCGGCAGCCTGTGCCGTTAGCGGCAACCCAAGCGCCGCCAGTAACGTCAAACCGTACAAGGAGAGGGATTTAAAGAGTTTCATGGTGTTTCCTTTTTGTGGGTTGGAAAAACAAAACGAATGCTCGTTCGGTTTTCGGGGTAAAAGTGTTTGGTTTTAATCCGCGTGGCATCTCAGTTCTCCATGGCAACCGAGCGCCAGGCACATGCCCAGATAAGATCAAGGTGATCGCTGGCGGGGCCATCAAGCACGCCGTCCAGTTGAAGTTGGATAAGCCGAATTCCACCACCGAGCAGGGCCGCAGACGCGACATTGATCTCCATCGGACGGATTTCGCCGTTATCTATGCCGGAGGCGATCATCCTTTTTAGGCGGATAAAGGGGACCGATGAACAGATGGGCGGTTCATCGGGAAGGAATTCACGATGGCGGGCGTACAGCACAAACTGCATGGTCGCCGGATTGGTGTTGCTCAGTGACATCAGCCAACCCAGAGCGGCGCGGCAACGATCATGGGCGCTGTGATGGCACTGTTGGATCTGCTCCAGCTGAGTGTCGATAGCCTCAAGTAAACGGTGGAACAGCTCTGCGGCGATGGCCTCTTTGCTCTTGAAATGGTGGTAGATGGCACCAATGCTGATATCTGCTTCACGCTGCAGGTCATGAATTGACGTGTTGAAATAGCCTTTGTCGGTAAACAGCCGCAGCGCGGTAGCTAGAATTAACTCCTGCTTGCTCAGCACTTTCGGGTGTTTGACGGTGGCAAAAGTCATCATGGTTACGGGGTACCAACTGCTGGTGAAATCATGCCCCTAGGGTAGGCAACCGTAGCTGCAATTTATATAAGTATTTTCTAAATAATTAAAATCTTATATGCGGGTCTCAGATTTGGCGGGATCGGAGTGGCTTTGTCAGTGACGGAGGGTAACGGTGAACGGGCAGGGCCCAAGAGTTCAGGCCAGCACGATGCTGGCCTGACTGGAGAGCGTTGGCGTTAGTCGATCAGGCCATACTCACTGCGCAGAATGTCGATGATCTCCGCTTTGGGATTGGCAGACAGCGTCAGAGAATCACCGGTGACCTTCTCGGCGATGTCGATGTAGGTTCTGGACACATCCATCAGTACCGATTCTGGCAGGGCATTGTCCCTGGCTAGGGCGCTGCGCTCCTCCATCCGATCTTTGTTAAGCAGAATGTCCGGATCCGGGAAGTGGTTCAGCAACATCTGACGGAAGCCCTCTTTGGATTTTTCCACCACCACGCCATCGCGGTACTGGGCCCCATCCCAGATGCGGGAAGAGTCTGGTGTGCCTACCTCATCCATGTAGATCAGCTTCTCCTGACCCTGGCTGTCGGTGACGTAGCCAAACTCGAATTTGGTGTCGACAAACACCTGGTCCAGCTCTGCCAGGGCGTTGCTGATCACATCGAAGCCCTCTTTGAGCAGACGCTCGTAGCGGTCGATGTCGTCCAGCTTGGTAAAGTTGAAGGCGGAGTAGTTGTTAACGATGTCAGAGCGGGTAATGTTGACGTCGTCCACCGCTGGTACGCCGGGAATGCCGGTCAGAATCCCTTTGGTTGACGGGGTGATCAGCAGTTCCGGCAGCTTCTGATCTTTCTCCAGGCCATCGGCAATCTCAATGCCGCAAAACTCGCGCTCGCCTTTGGCGTAGCTGCGCCACATGGAGCCGGTAATGTACTGGCGGCAGATCGCTTCGATCATCACTGGGCGAGCCTTCTGCACGATCCACACGAAGGGGTGAGGAATGTCCAGAATGTGGCTGTCGGCCAGCCCTTGTTCGCGGAACAGCTTGAACCAGTGATTGGAGATGGCATTGAGGGCGGCACCTTTGCCGGGTACGCCGTTCAGGCCTTGCTCGCCATGCCAGATGCAGTCGAAGGCGCTGATGCGATCGCTGATGACCATGATCGCCAGCGGCGCATCGGCGGCGACGTCGTAGCCTTTTTCCTTGATCAGGCGGGCACTGTCGGCTTCGGTCAGCCAGTACACACTGCGGACTTTGCCGCTGTGGACCGGCTTATCGGTACGGATAGGAAGATCGTCGTTAACGGCCAATACGGTGTCAGCAAGACTCATTGCAACTGTCCTGTTGTTAGAGGTTGTAGGGTAGTACTGAAGCTCACCAAGTTTATTTTATGGTTGTTGGTGTGGCTCTACGGCCGGCTTTCAGTGGCCTGAATGATACCAGATAATGGTCTCTGCTCCATCGGAGTTGTTGATATATTAGCCGTATTTTGGCAAACACAGTGTTCTCAAACTGGCGCTAATGTGCCGAATTCAGTCGACATTCCAAGGCGTTTTTGTGGTGCCGATCGCGTCGTTGATTGGCAGGAGTGCGGTTCTGCTTCTAGTCTTAGTGGTTATCGCTAGGGCGGAAACGCTAAGCAGTTCAGAGTTCTGCCTCGGCTTCCATTGCAAGCGGTTTTTGGATGTCGCCTATGACCATTGCCATCGCGCTGATTGCTCTGTTGTTGGTGTCCCTTTGGTTCCATTTCGCCGGTGGCTGGAGCCTGCCCCCTCTTGCGTCCAACTGGAGCGACATTGACCTAACCATTGGCATTACCCTCGCCATTACCGGTTTGGTGTTCATCGCGGTAGTGGTGTTCATGGCCTACGCCGTCTACCGGTTTCGATATCGCCGCCACAGCCGCTCTCAGTATCAACCCGAAAACAAACGCCTGGAGTTGTGGCTCACCGGATTCACTGCCGTGGGCATTACCGCCATGCTGGTGCCGGGTCTGTATGTGTACTCCGACATCGTCACGGTTCCCGACGAGGCTCACCAGGTCGAAGTGTTGGCTCAGCAATGGAGCTGGCAGTTCCGCTTACCCGGAGACGATGGCGTGCTGGGCAAAACCGACATCAAGCGCATCGGTCCGGACAACCCTTTTGGCATCGATCCGGTGGACCCCGCGGGTCAGGACGACCGCCTGGTGGTCGGTAACCGGCTGCACCTGCCGGTCGGCATACCGGTTCAGGTACTGCTGCGCTCCAAGGACGTGTTGCATGACTTTTATGTGCCTCAGTTTCGCAACAAGATGGACGCCGTTCCCGGCATCGTATCGTCGCTGTGGTTCACACCGGTGAAGCTGGGGGAGTTTGAGATTCTCTGCGCCGAGTTGTGCGGCGTGGGGCATTTCAATATGCGAGGGGCCGTTGTCGTTCAGGAGCCTGAGCAGTTTCAGCAGTGGCTGACCGCCTTGCCGACCTTTGCCGAAGGTGCTGCGACCGCGGCCAATGCCGGGCTGTCGCCACAGGCCCGCGAAGGGGAGTCGTTGGCTCAATCCCAGGGCTGCCTGGCTTGCCATGGCTTTGAAACCAGTCCGTTGGCACCAAGCTGGCTGGGGCTGTATGGCAAGGTGGAATCTTTCACTGATGGTTCGCAGCGCGTGGTGGACGATGACTACCTGATCGAGGCCATCGTCGATCCCGGTGCCTCGCTGGTGCAGGGGTACACCAATGTGATGCCGCCCTATGCTGCCCTCACCGAACTGCAACTGGCGGCGCTCATCGCCTACATCAAGGAGCGGGGTGGCGTCGCAACGGATTCCGCTGAGCCGGCAGCGGCCTCGCCAGCCAGTCCATCGCCTTCGGAGCCCGCCGAGGTTGAGGCGACCGAGTTGGATGGTGCTCAGCTGGCACAGGTTAAAGGTTGCATTGCCTGCCACAGCCTTGATGGTCGTGCCGGCATTGGCCCCAGCTGGCTGGGACTGGCAGGCAGTGAACGCACCCTGGCTGACGGGCGGGTGGTGGTGGCCGACGAGGCTTACCTGCGCCGGGCGATGCTGGAGCCGGCGGCGGAGTTGGTACAGGGCTATCAGCCGCTGATGCCACCGATGCCGCTAACCGAAAATGAGGTGCAGGCCCTTATTGATTACCTGAAGCAGTTGTCGCCCTAAGGGGCGGTGGCTCGGTGAACAACGGGAGAGACCATGAGTCAGGAACAGGCGCACCCGGAGCCCACGGGGTTCTGGCAAAAGTACGTATTCAGCCAGGATCACAAGACCATTGCGATTCAGTACACCCTGACGGCCATCGCGGTGGGTATGGTGGCGCTGGTGTTGTCAGGCTTGATGCGCTTGCAGCTGGGGTTTCCCGAGACGTTCGATTTCATTGACCCGGCCTCCTACTACCAGATGATCACCATGCACGGCATGATCATGGTGGTGTACCTGCTGACGGCGTTGTTCCTGGGGGGATTTGGAAACTATCTGATTCCGTTGATGGTGGGCGCGCGGGATATGGTGTTTCCATTTCTGAATATGCTCAGTTACTGGACCTACCTGGTGGCCGTATTGATTTTGATGGCCAGTTTCTTTGTTACCGGCGGCCCGACCGGGGCCGGCTGGACCCTGTATCCTCCCCAGGCGATTCTGCCGGGCACGCCCGGAGTGGACGGCGGCATTGTGCTGATGCTGGTGTCTCTGGCGGTGTTCATCGTTGCCGCCACCATGGGCGGGCTGAATTACGTCACCACGGTGCTGCAGGCTCGCACTCGGGGGATGACCCTGATGCGCATGCCGCTGACGGTGTGGGGGATCTTTATCGCCACCATTATGGCATTGCTGGCGTTTCCGGCGTTGTTTGTCAGCGCGGTGATGATGCTGTTCGATAAATTGCTGGGCACCAGCTTCTTTATGCCGGAGCTGATCTCTCTCGGCCAGGCGACGGAGTTTGGCGGCGGCAGCCCGATTTTGTTTCAGCACCTGTTTTGGTTTTTCGGTCACCCGGAAGTGTACATTGTGGCCCTGCCTGCCTTTGGCATTGTGTCGGATCTCATTAGCGTCAATGCCCGCAAAACCATCTTTGGCTATCGGATGATGGTGTGGGCCATTGTCATTATCGGCGTGCTCAGTTTTGTGGTGTGGGCGCACCATATGTACGTCTCGGGCATGAACCCCTATTTTGGTTTTTTCTTTGCCGTTTCGACCCTGATCATCGCCGTGCCTACCGCCATTAAGGTCTACAACTGGGTACTGACTCTGTGGCGCGGCAACGTGCGGATGACGGTGCCGATGCTGTTCTCCATCGCCTTTGTACTGACCTTTGTGTTTGGCGGCATGACCGGGCTGTTTCTCGGCAACGTGGTGGTGGATCTGCCGCTGTCAGACACCTATTTTGTGGTGGCCCACTTTCATATGGTAATGGGGGTGGCGCCAATTCTGGTGATATTTGGCGGCCTTTATCACTGGTACCCCAGCATCACCGGCCGCATGCTGCATGATGGACTGGGAAAACTGCACTTCTGGATTACTTTCCTGGGTACCTGGGCCATCTACTTCCCCATGCATTACCTCGGAGTGCTGGGGTTACCGCGGCGATACTACGCCTACGACAATTATGACTTTATTCCGCCGGAAGCCCATGCCATCAACGCTTTTATCACCGTGGCGGCGCTGATTGTCGGGGTGGCTCAGTTGCTGTTCCTGTTCAATCTGGCCTGGAGCTATTTCCGTGGCCCGCTGGCGAAAGCCAACCCCTGGCAGGCGGCCTCTTTGGAGTGGCAAACGCCGACCTTGCCGCCGGGGCACGGCAATTGGGGACCCAGTTTACCTGTGGTGTACCGCTGGCCTTATGACTACGGCGTGCCGGGTCATCCGCAGGACATGGTGACTCAAACCGATCCCTGGCAGGCCGGGAAAACCACGCCAACGGATACCGAGGTCCCCTTGGCACCGAACTCGGGAGGTGGGGCATGAATCCGCTGCAAATGCTGGCGACCAAGCCCTGGGAGCAGGGCGGTCAAGAGCTGCCGACCATGAGCCGCGGTAGCGCCGGGTCGGTGGGCTTGTGGGTGACGCTGGCGGTGATTACGTCGCTGTTCTTCCTGTTTGTGCTGTCGTCCATCATGCGGTCTCAATCGCCAGACTGGCAGCCATTGACCGAGCAGCCCTGGCAGCCATTGTTTGATCTGAAGCCGCTGTGGATCAACACCCTGATATTGCTCGCCTCCAGCATGACCATGCAACTGGCGTACTTGAAGAAACAGCAAGGGGAGGGACGCTGGGCGCTGTTGGTGGCATTGGTATTGGCACTGGGGTTTATTGGTGGTCAGTGGTCGGTCTGGCAGAGTTTTGCCGCGGCCGGCTTCGGCCTGACCAGTGGCCCCAGTGCCGGTTTCTATTACCTGCTTACGGGCTTGCATGCGCTGCATCTGCTGGCGGCGCTGCTGGTGGTGGCGTGGCTGCTGCCCCAGTTGTGGCAACCACAGCGGGGGAGGGCGTCGTTGCGGCTGTTGACCCGCTACTGGCATTACCTGTTTGGGCTCTGGTGTGCGTTGTTTGCCTTGGTGAGTCAGCCTCCTGGTCGTTATGAAACTCTGGCGGCCCTGTGTGGCATTGCGGTGAATTAGGAGTTGAGCATGGCTGATTTTCGGCAGTTTGTGACCGATTGGTCGGCGGATAAACAGACCTTTCGCGTGCCCTGGGGCAAGGCGATGATGTGGATTTTTTTGCTTAGCGACACCTTTGTGTTCGGGTCTTTCCTGGTCGGGTATATGGTCGCCCGCACCTCTACCACTGAGCCCTGGCCGTTGGCAACCGAGGTGTTTGCGCTGCAGGTCGGCGCGACCTCGGTGCCGCTGCTGCTGATTGCCATCATGACGTTTATTTTGATTACTTCCAGCGGCACCATGGCGATGGCCGTGAATTATGGCTATCGCCATAAGCCGGTAATTGCGGCACGGTTGATGTTGATTACCGCCATTCTGGGGGCCAGCTTTGTGGGCATGCAAGCCATTGAATGGACCAAGCTGATTAGCGAGGGGGTTCGGCCCTGGGCCAACCCCATGGGGGCATCTCAGTTTGGGGCGGCCTTCTTTATGATCACCGGTTTTCATGGCTTGCATGTGTCCATTGGGGTGATTTTGTTGTTGGTGGTGGCCAATCGGGTTCGTCGCGGCGATTACCTGGCCAGCGGTGACTATGGCATTGTCGAAACCACCGGATTGTACTGGCACTTTGTGGATCTGGTGTGGGTGTTCATCTTTGCGTTTTTCTATCTGTGGTAAGGGAGGCGATGATGGCGATGCAACAACCGGCTCAGCATCCGATAGGCCTGTATTTTAAGGTCTGGGGGCTGCTGTTTGTGCTCAGTGCGCTTTCCTACAGCGTCGACTATATGGCGCTGCAAGGCATGCTGCGCTGGAGTTTGATTCTGATATTCATGGTGCTAAAGGCCGGCCTGATCGTCGCGGTGTTTATGCACATGATGTGGGAGCGGCTGGCGTTGATCTATGCCATTTTGTTGCCGCCTTTGGCCTTGTTGGTGCTGGTGCTGTTGATGCTGCTGGAGTCCGATTACACTCACCTCAGCCGCCTGACCCATTTCAGTAGCGGCTGAGGACAGAGTTATTCCTTCCAGCTGAGCCACAACTGAAACAGCCCGTCGATGTCGGCGCTGCACAGCAGCGGCATCGCTTGCTGCACCTGGCTGTCGGGCCAGTGCCACCACTGCATCTGTTGCAGCAATGCGATCTGTTCGGGGCTGAAGCGAGCCTTAATCTCCCTGGCAGGGTTGCCGCCAACCACGGTGTAGGGAGCCACGTCTTTGGTCACCAGGGCGCGGCTGGCAACAATAGCGCCGTCGCCGATGCGGACTCCGGCCATGATCATCGCCTCTGAGCCTATCCAGACGTCATTGCCCACTTGCGTATCACCGGCGCGGGTAAAGCCATCGTTGGCACCGGCAAAGGCGGGATGGTTTTGATAGAAAAACGGGTAGGTGCTGGCCCAGTCGCTTCGGTGCCCCTGGTTGCCGGCCATCATAAATACGGCGCCGGAGCCAATGGAGCAGTAACGGCCGATGATCAGGCGGTCAACGTCGGTCCGGTCTGGCATCAGGTAACGGGCGCAGTCGTCGAAACTGTGTTGGTGGTAGTAGCCGGAGTAGTAGCTGTGCTCACCGGCGATGATGTTGGGATTGGTGATCTGATCCCGAATCAGAGTGCCCACAAACGGGCTGTCGAAATGGTTTTGCATAGGGTCGGTACTTGTTATTGAGTTTGAGGGGCGGCAATACCACCGAAGCGGCCACTGTAGCGCCGCTGGAGGCCGTTGTCTGTGCGATGATAAACGCTTTTACCACAAAGGGTGCCGCAGCCACCAGTGCTGAAGACGTACCGCACCTGACTCGACGCCGGCACCGGTGCCGGCCTGAGCCAGCATGGGGTGTTGGCTGATCACCTGTTTCAGGGGCGGTTCCTGAGCCTGCTCGATGTCGACCACCAGCAAGTGTTGGCCGCCGGTGATGGGGCGGTGAAAATCTCGCAACAGCTGATCCGGGGTACTGATTCCGATCAGGCCGCCCTCCCAGATGCAGAATCCCAGCAGGATGGCTGCCAGCATCAGAAAGGGGGACCAGCCATAGGCGGAGTTGCCGACATCAAACAGGCTGGCGGCCGCCAGACACAACAAGGCCAGCTGCAGTCCAATTTTGGCTCCCTTTAGGGTGCAGTGGGCTAATTCAAGAAACAGCAATGACGAGGCGGTTTGCAGATGAAAGCGGGCGGCCAGTTTGGGTTTATTACTGACCACATGGATCTGTGCCGGGCTTAATCCCTGGCGCTCCAGTTGCCGCTCAATCTGTTCCAGCTCCCACAGGCTGCTGGCGAGATAAAAGTGTCTGGTCATGGTCCTCTCCCACTGGGATCGTCCGTGATGTTGACAAAGAATGCCCAAAGCCAAACTAACAGTATAAACAGCACGGCGAAGTTCGTCTTTTTTGGCGCCAATGCAAAGATTCATCCACCTGCATCGGTGCATCTTGGTATACTTGCCCGATTGCCAAACTCAAGAGCCCTATCTTATGCTGAGCTATCGTCATAGCTTCCACGCCGGTAACCATGCCGACGTGTTGAAACACACCGTTCAGGCGCTGATCCTGGAATCCCTGAAGCGCAAAGACAAGCCCTTCGTGGTTCACGATACCCACTCCGGAGCCGGTCGTTACGATCTGCACTCCGAGCATTCTGAAAAAACCGGTGAGTACGTCGATGGCATTGCCCGCATCTGGGGGTTGGATTGCCCGCAATCGATGCACCCCTACCTTAAGGCAGTAAAGGCGCTCAACCCCAATGGCGAGCTTCGCCATTACCCGGGCAGCCCGTTGCTGACCAAGACCCTGACCCGTGAACAGGAGCGCCTGGTGTTGACCGAACTGCACCCGACCGATTTTCCTCGTTTGCGCCAGGAGTTTCGTGGTGACCGCAGGGCAAAGCTCTATCAAGAGGATGGCTATGCGCGTCTGAAGGCATCGCTGCCTCCGAAAGAGCGGCGCGGTGTGGTGCTGATCGACCCGCCTTATGAGCTCAAGAACGAGTACAAAGATCTGGTCAAAGGGATCAAAGAGGCGGTTCAGCGCTGGGCTTCCGGCACCTACGCCATTTGGTACCCGGTAGTGCGCCGTCAGGAGATCACCACCCTGGAGCGGGCATTGGCCCGTACCGGCATTCGCAATATCCTGCAGATTGAGATGAACGTCGACGCCGACAACATGGATTACGGCATGACCGGCTCGGGCATGATCGTAATCAATCCGCCCTGGACGCTGGAGCAGCAGATGAGAGAGTTGCTGCCTTGGTTGACGCCGAAACTGGCTCAGACCGAGCTGGCCAGTCATCGGGTGCATTGGATTGTGCCTGAGTAAGGAAAACGCATTGATTGCAGAAACGCGGCCCGGTCCGCGTTTTTTTTTGTGCCCGACATCAGGCTAGGGTGGGGCTGACCTCAAACTGAGCGTTGACATCGCTGGCACAGACCCGGTTGCGGCCCTCTTTTTTCGCCTGGTACAGCGCCTTATCTGCCAGTTGATAGATCTGCCTGGAGGAGAGGAATTGACCCGGGTCGATAGATTTGATGCCGATGGAAGCGGTGACATTGAGGGTCATGTTATCCAGTTGCATCGGGGTGGAGGCCAGCTTACGTCGAATCAACTCGCATTGGGCCATCAGCCCCTGGGTATCCGGCGCCATCAAAATGGCAGCAAACTCTTCGCCACCGACCCGAAAGCTCTGACCGTGCACCAGTTGCACCGCCTGGCTGATGACCCTGGCTGCGTGCTTCAGTGCCATATCGCCAATGTGGTGGCCATTTTGGTCGTTGATCAGTTTGAAATGGTCCAGATCGATCAACACCAGAGCTCGGGTTTGGCTGCTGACCTCAATCTCCAGTTTGTCCAGCTCATAGCGAAAGCTGCGGCGATTGGCCAGGCCGGTCATGGAGTCTTTGTAGGCTTGCTCTTTGAGCTTTAGGTTGAGGGTCTCCAGTTCGCGATTGCGCTTGAGCATGTCGCGGTTCACTTTGGCCGAATCGTTGGTTTTGGCAATCACCAAGTCGGTTTGCAACTGGTGGAACTGGCGGGAGATAAGGAAGCCCAGCAGTTGCATCTCAAAGGCAAACACAAAGGCCAGCAGGTATTTGGTGTCGAATGGCAGCAGCATCCAGCCCAGGGCGTTGGTAAAGCTCAATCCGATGCACAGCAGTAAGCAGGGCCAGGCCAGGAAAAACAGCGAGTTGGTCCAGCCGGGGCGCTGCCAGGTGGCGAAGGCAGCGCAGCCGCTGAGCAGCGCCAAAATGGTCAGCGACAGGGGCACCATCAGGGTCAGCGAACCCAGAGGTACCCCAGACAGAGTGGCAATCAGGGCGGCGATCAACAGGCCACTGAGTACCTGCAGTGTTCGATAGAGGGTGCGGGCTTGCTGTTTCAGTTCCAGAAAGCTAACCCCAAATCGGGTAGCGCTAAGGATCAGGGCGGTGAAGGAGATCTGCAAAGCCCAGTAGTTGACTTCGGGTAGGGTTGGCCACAGCCACCGGTAGCCAAATCCATAATAAACAAAGGTGCAGGCCAGTGCCGCCATCAGGTATTGGGCGTAACAACGGAAGTTGCGATTCTTCAGAATCAGCGACAAGGTCATGCCGTACAGCAGCATGATCCCCAGGGAGCCAAAGAACATTCCGTACAGGAAGTTACGTTGCAGTTGGTGCCGTTGCCACTCCTCCGGCGAGTATAGGTTGATGGGCAACAGCTCGAAAAACCCGTGCTTGTTGGTGAGCCGCACCCAGACCACGGAGCTGGTGTTGGCGGGGATCTCCATCTCTACCACCGGGGTTACGCTTTGGATGGGACGGTTGTCAAAAGGCTGCTGATCCCCCATGCGGAAATGGCCGGCCAACTCGGAAAACACTTCAATTTGATCTTGAGTGGCGGAGCGAAATTCTAGCAGTCGGTTTCTGGGGGTATTGGCTTGATTGGTGACGGTGATTTTTAACCAGAATGAGGAACGAGAGACTCCGAAGCGAGTGATGTGGCCATCAAGGGGTACCCATTGCTGCGGGTCGAGGCGAACCACGTCAGACACCAGCAGGTTGGACTGGCTGTCTTCGTAATAGGAAATGCGCATATTAACCGGCGCTGCCCGTAATAAAAAAGGCAGTAGCAACAGTGCTAATAGGACGAGCGGTGTCCGGTTCATCTCACATTTCACTCTGCCAAATCCATTGGCGAATACAATTTTTGTGAAATCTATCACCGTCAAAATTTTGATGCACCGTCAAAATTTCGCTTTGTGATCCAGGTCTAGGAAATGGGGGGATGGCTGTGACAGTGCTTATCGATTGTTGGCTGGCCTAATACTAATTAGGCCAGCAATATCCGCCACTTACCACATGAGGTCATCGGGGATCTGGTAGTCCGCGTAAGGGTCGTCTTCGGCCACTTCGCTGCTGTCAGACTTAGGCAGTTCAATCACGATGCTGGGGTCGCGCTGGTGAATCTTGTCTGCCACCTTGGTAGGCACCAATTCGTAGCTGTCGCCTTTAACGACAATGGCTAACTGGTTGGCAATCAACTGCTGTTGCTGAGCCTTGTTGACGTAGATCTTGGTGATCTTCCCATTGTGGCTGAAGTTATAGGCGATGTCGCCGCGGCTGCGATCTTGAGCGCTGGTTTCAATCAACTGCTTGATCTGGGCAACGATCGCTTTGGCGTCGGCTTCCTGCTTGCGCTGTTGGTTCAGTTGACGGTCGCGCTCTTGCTGCTCTTTCAGGCGCTGTTCGGCAGCCAACTTGGACTCGTCGGTGACAACCTGTTTGGATTTGCGCTGCTTGTGCTTCTCTTTTTTGGCCTTCTGCACCGATTTCTTATCGGCCAGACCGGCTTTCATTAGTTGGTCTGCTAATGACATGGGAACTCCTGCCATGGGAACAATGATCGTTTCTTGGCTGAAGTGTATCAGTTCCGCGGCTTTTGCCAACCGCAGCAGGCGCTAAATGGCGGTCTCTTGGTCGCTGCTGCACGGGGGGACTGGCTGGAAAAATCGTGGATTTTCGACTTCGACTGCCCTAGGGTGAACCATCTGCCGACTCATTGTGACAGGACCTTTTTTATCGTGACCACCGTTTCATCTGACACCCTTGTTGTAGGACAGCAAGCCACCGGAGCCGATATTACGGTACCGGTGATCCGTTTCACCGGTACCGGCGCGGCCCCCAGCGTGTACATACAGGCCAACATTCATGGTGCGGAAGTGCAGGGCAATGCGGTCATTCATCATCTGGTGGAACTGTTCAAAGCTCATCCTCCTAAAGGGGATGTGTGCCTGGTTCCGATGGCCAACCCCTTGGGCATTAACCAAAAAAGCGGAGAGTTCACTCTAGGTCGGTTCGACCCCATCACCGGAGAGAACTGGAACCGGCAGTATCATTTTGAGGCCAGCCTGATTGAGCAGCTGGTGCAAACTCATTTGAACGCCCCTGAAGTCGAGGTTGCGGCAGCGTTGCGTCGGGCGATGGCGGCGCAGATTGACGCCAAACTGGCATCGCCCTTTGGAGTGAAAAGTGGCCAGCATCTGGCGCTGAGATTGCAAAAGATGGCCCTGCAGGCCGACATTGTACTGGATCTGCATACCGGCCCTATCTCTGCCCGGCACTTGTATGTGCCCAGTTATGCTCAAGAGCGGGCACACCTGTTTAATATTCCGCTGAATATCGTGATTCCCAGTGACTTTGCCGGCGCCTTGGATGAAGCCAGCTTTAGTCCGTGGTGGCAACTGAGCGAGGCCATGGCCGCCCAAGGGCGAGCGCTGCCGGTGATGGTGGATGCGTTTACCCTGGAATTGGGGTCTCAGGAATATCTGAATGTGGCCGCGGCTCGCAATGACGCCATGGGAATTGCTCGCTACCTGCAGCATCGTGGAGTGCTGGGGGCGTTTGATTTGACCCTGCCGGAAATCCCACAATACGCCTGCACGCTAGAGAACTACCGCGCCATCTACAGTCCTTGTGGTGGTCAGATCGAGTATCTGGCGCCGCTGGGGGTGCCCGCCAGCGCCGAACAGGTTTTGGCCAGAATCTGGCATTTCGATGCGCTGGCCACCTCACGGCAGCAGAGCCGCGAGTTGCGCTTGCCAGAGGATGTGATTCCGGTACTGCATTTCGCCTCTGCCAGTGTGCGTCAGGGAACGGAGTTGTACAAAGTGCTGACACACTATTACCCCTTAACGGGTGCCGATGGTTAATTGGCGGGAGCCTGGTTATCATCTGAGCGACTGAGCCGTGATCTGGTGAAAGAAAGCGCAGTCGGCCTGTCAGCGCTTGTTTTTCTGCCGAGACAGAGTATTGTTTGCGTCGTTGTCGGCCAGTAGCGCAGCCTGGTAGCGCACCGTCATGGGGTGTCGGGGGTCGGAGGTTCAAATCCTCTCTGGCCGACCACTTATTCAGAAAAAGGCTTCAGTCGTGAGATTGAAGCCTTTTTTGCATCTCCGTCCCTGAAAAGTGCTGCGCACTTTGGGGTCGGACCGGGGCGCCGGCCGGGTCAAATCCTCTCTGGCCGACCACTATTCAAGGATTAAGGCTCTAACCGAGAGGTTGGAGCCTTTTTCGTCTCTCCGCCCCTTAAAAAGTGCTGCGCACTTTGGCGCCGGACCGGAGCGCCGGCCGGGTTAAATCCTCTCTGGCCGACCACTATTTTCAAGAAAAGCTCTGTTTGCAAAAACAGAGCTTTTTTTATGCCTCCTCCCCCTGAAAAGTGCTGCGCACTTTGGGGTCGGACCGGGGCGCCGGCCGGGTCAAGTCCTCTCTGGCCGACCACTTATTTTAGAGAAAGGCTCTGATCGTCTAGGTCAGGGCCTTTTTCGTCTCTCCGCCCCTGAAAAGTGCTGCGCACTTTGGGGTCGGACCGGGGCGCCGGCCGGGTCAAATCCTCTCTGGCCGACCACTTATTCAGAAAAAGGCTTCAGTCGTGAGATTGAAGCCTTTTTTGCATCTCCGCCCCTTAAAAAGTGCTGCGCACTTTGGGGTCGGACCGGGGCGCCGGCCGAACGGATTGGCTTTGTGGACAAGTTGTGGTGCGTGGTGGGGTTAATTGACCAAAGAAGAGGCACTTAACTTTACAGCCCTTGCTTTTCCTTCGGGACAAGGTATTATCGCTTGCGTTGTCGGCCAGTAGCGCAGCCTGGTAGCGCACCGTCATGGGGTGTCGGGGGTCGGAGGTTCAAATCCTCTCTGGCCGACCACTTATTCAGAAAAAGGCTTCAGTCGTGAGATTGAAGCCTTTTTTGCATCTCCGCCCCTTAAAAAGTGCTGCGCACTTTGGGGCCGGACCGGGGCGCCGGCCGGGTCAAATCCTCTCTGGCCGACCACTTATTCAGAAAAAGGCTTCAGTCGTGAGATTGACGCCTTTTTTGCATCTCCGCCCCTTAAAAAGTGCTGCGCACTTTGGGGCCGGACCGGAGCGCCGGCCGACGGATCGCCGCCCGGAATAAATCCTCTCTGGCCGACCACTTATTCAGAAAAAGGCTTCAGTCGTGAGATTGACGCCTTTTTTGCATCTCCGCCCCTAAAAAGTGCTGCGCACTTTAGGGTCAGACCGGGACGCCGGCCGACGGGAGAAAATCCATTCTGGCCGACCACTTATTTTAGAGAAAGGCTCTGATCGTCTAGGTCAGAGCCTTTTTCCATGACGGCGTTACACCAATATCGCGGCAAACAGCGGTGCACTCAGTACCATGGCAACGCCGGTAAATATCATGGCGAGGCTGGCGATAACGCCTTCTTGCTGGCCCATCTCTGTGGCCTTGGCCGCGCCGGCGCCATGGGCACTGGCACCCAATGCCACTCCGCGCGCCAGGGCTGAGCGAATTCCTGCCAACTTCAATATTGGTTCACCAATCAGCATGCCGATGATCCCCGTCAGCAGCACCAAGATGGCGGTCAGGTCAGGTATGCCGCCGAAGGCGGTGGTCGCCTCGACCGCAAAAGGCGTGGATACCGACCGAACCAGCACACTGTGGACTACATCGTCAGGCATCGGAAACAGCTTGGTGGTGCACCAGGATGACAGCAGTCCAAACAGTAGCCCCGTTGCCACGCCCAGAGACAGGGTCAGGGGATACTGACGAATCAGCTGTCTTTCCCGATAGATGGGGACGGCGAAGGCGATGGTCGCCGGTGCCAGCAGCGCCATCAGCCAGTGGGTGTACACGTAGTAAGTCGGCAGTGGAATGGCCAGCAGGCTGACCAGACCGATCAGCGTCAGCGGGGCCAGGATAATGGGGGCTAACCACCATCGACGCCGTCGACGATACAGCGCTTTGGCGCCGTAATAGCTGGTCAGGGTTAGGAGCAGGCTCATCAGAGCCAGTAGGCTGATATGGGGCATGGCATTAATGGCTCTGTGGTTGCTGTGAAAGCCGTTGATTTCGTCGCTGCTCAAACCGGAACAGACGCTCCACCACCAGGGCGGTGGCGGCGATAACCACCATGGAGCCGGTGATCAGGCTGACGATCAAACTGGCACCATACTGTTGAAATAACGCATCGTACTTCAGTACGCCAATGACCGAGGGGATGAAGAACAACATCAGATCGCCGATCAACCAGGCTGCGCCCAAAGCCAGGGCGCGCTCAGAGCAGAGTTTCAGTTTCAGGGCCAGTAGCAACAACAGCATTCCCAGGACACTGCCGGGAAAGGGTAAGCGCACCCAGACCGCCAGTTGTTGGGTGAGCCAGGCCAGAAGACAGAGTGCTGCGGTTTGCAGCAGGGTCAGGCAGAGGCGTTTGCCCAGTGCCTGGGGCGATGATGAATTGTGGTAGGAAGGCTGGGTAGGGCGAGCATGACGGGTCATATGGGTGTGTCTTAATTTCAATGGATCGACAGTGTAGCCTTGCTAACAATATAAAAATAATGAATATTAATTATGGATTGCATAACTAAAGGTTTATGAGTTGGATCTGAAAGTCATTCGTTATCTGGTGGAGATCATCGACCATGGCGGCTTTGCGAAAGCTGCCGAAGCGATTCATATCACTCAGCCAGCCCTGTCCAAAGCCATACGTCAGCTCGAGCAGGAGTTGGATTTGGTGTTGCTGGAACGGGGACGGCGCGGCAGCCAACTGCGGCCGACCGTCTACGGCCAGGTGGTGTATCAACATGGAAAAGAGCTGTTGAACGTGCGGCGGGCGATGCTCAGGGAGTTATCGGCCCAGCGAAGCCTGACCTCCGGTGAGCTGCACATCGGCTTGGCCCCGCTGGGCAGTGCTGAGTTGTTTGCACCGGTGATCGCCAAATTTCGACACCTGTATCCCAAGGTGCACATGGATTTGATGGTCAGGGGCGGGGTGGAGCAAACCAGCGCCTTGCTCAAAGGTGAGATCGAGTTGGCGACCGGTATCATCGACTTTGGCGATGAATTTGACGGAGTGTTGATTCGTCAGGATCCCATGGTGGTGATTCTACCCCGGCAACATGAACTGGCCGTTCGCCCACAACTGACTTTGAGCGAGTTGGCGGACTCGCCGCAAATTTTGTTTGAACCTGAGTATGTGCTGCACGAATTGGTGGCCAATGCCTGTGTTCGGGCTGGGTTTACTCCCAAGGACGTTACTCGGGTTAGCCACCCCGATTTTGGTATCGCCCTGGTGGCGGCGGGCACGGGAGCGATGATATTGCCCAGTTTTATTGCCGAACGTCATGCGGTCGCCGGGGTAGTTCGCATTCCCCTGGCTGCCAGCGATCTCAGTTGGGAGTTGTCCCTGTTCTGGCGCCGTAACCAGCCGTTGTCCTTTGCGGCGCAGGCGATGGTCAGTTTGGTTAAAGAGCAGTTGGCGACGGATTAAAGAGAGTGTTCTGTTGCGTGGTTTGTCTTGCTCATCGGAATTGGTGTGTATCGAAGTTTTGGCATTTTTGAATCGAAACCAGCAAGTCGCCTGAATGACGACTTGCTGAACCGAAGGCGGATTTAGAAGGTGATGGTGGCACCGATGGTGTACATCCAGGTGTCGTCGAGCACATCCAGGTACTCAACTTCACCGCGAATGGCCAAGCTGCCCAGTTCAAATTCAAGCCCGACGCCAGCGGCGACATCGAAGCCGTCGTCACTGACCTTATCGCCATCGTCGGTCAGATCCGAATCCCAGTAGATGCCGCCTAGTTTACCGAAGGCGCGAACCGGCCCCAAAGGAATGCCAGCAACGGCAAACAGGTCCAATCCATAGGGATCGACTTTGGTACCAGAGCTGGAGGGGGAACCTAAATCAACGTAACCGCCTTCCAGCGCAAACAGGCCGTTAAACTGATAGCCACCAAAAATTTTCCAGGCAAAATCATTCTCATCGAAGTCGAAATCGCCAATGTCCGGATCCGATCCGCTCTGCTGAATGCTGGCCGAGCCGATGGAGGCCCCGACATAAAAGCCTTCGTCTTTGGCGTGCGCGGTAGCACAAGCCGTTGCCAGCACGACAGCCAAACTCAGCGAATTTGTCCATTTCATCATCATTTACTCCTCGGTTTCTTGCGTCCTTGTCGCACATTGCCCCGTTGGCGTGTGCGAATCCTATGCAACCCTTCACACTGTGGTGAATTTGTTGCGATTTGAGCGTAGTAGACAACCAGATAAACGCAAGTTTGCCGACGTTGATGACAGTTTGGTGCTGTTGATCAGCTGGTTGCTACCACCACATGTTGATACTCGGCAGGTAGGGAGTCGTTGTAGGGATCCGATACTGCCCATCGGCGCAGGTAATAGGGAAGCAGTGCTTTGGAAACCTGATGGGTCAGTGACAGGCTGTCCATGTCCATACCATAGTCTCGACCGATGATGACCTGCTGGCGTTGACTGAGTCTGGGGTTGGGGATCAGGGTGATGGCCTGCAGCGTGTTCCATTCCTCATCCTGGGCTTTCTGCTTGGCTGCGGGTTTGTCTTCGATGCTCAGTTGGCCACGAAAACGACTGATGACAAAGTCACGAAACTCCTGATTCTTCTCGCACCATGCCCGAACGTGCCAGCGGAAACCGTTAAAAACCAATGTGTGAGGAGCGAAAAGACGGCCGGGATCGTCGTCTGGGCTGGGGTGAGCCAGGGAGTCATAATGGCCTTCCAGCGTCAGGTTGTTGCGGGCGGCCTTAATCAGAGTGCGGATGATGTGGGGTTCAACATAACGGGAGGGGGCATCCATGACATGGGTGCCGCCACTTTGAATGTGGGTCAGTGACAACATGCCACCCAACTCATCGTGTTTGTCCAACAGTTGCAGGTATTCGTGGGCGTGACCTTCACAGAACTGGGGTTTAAAGCCGTCGCCCGGGGTATAGCCTTTGAGTTGACGGTCGTACACCAGCGTCGTACCAGAGAACTCCCGAATGTAGGTGTTGATGTCTTTGGACGCTTGTTGGCGGCCAATGTCAAAAGCCTGGCACAGGTGGTTGGTGGTCAATCGGCCTTCCCATAGGGCGATGATCTCTATCAATCGATATCTCAGTTTCTGGTCTACGCGCATGCTTAAGGTTCCTACCTGCCTGAAAAGTTTACATGTTCATGTAGCCAGTGATGACATGTCGCCCCTGAATACATATCATGCAGCTTAACAGATTGAGCGGCAAAGTCCGACTGGGGCGTCGGTGGTAGCGACGCAACCGCTAGGAGAGTATGAATGGGAGAACAAATGGCTGGTCTAATTGTGTTTTTGGTACGGTATGCCGGAGTTAGAACGGATATTGAAAAAGGAATGAAATAAACACATTTCAAATCACTGTTTTTCGACGGTCATTACGTCATTATATGGGCTTGTCCCGCCTTATTTCATTGAACAATAAGTAGTCATTATGGAAATTTCTTCAATTCAGATCGGCATTGCGACCGTCAGTTTTTGTGTCATTAATTTTATTGTTTGTATCTATCTGGTGGTGCAGTTGAATGCAGTAAAAGAACGACAGATGCAGCACCAAATTGATGCCGACTCACAATTAAAAGAGGTATCGGGGAATCTTTCCTCGTTGATCGCCAACTTTGGTTCCTCTCTGCAAAAGGTCATCAGTGAAGATAATCGCGGCGTCCTGAAGACTCTGGCTGAGCAAAATCAGGCGCTCAAGCACAGTGACACGGCTCTGGTGGCTACCCTGAAGCAGTTGCACCAGGAGGGGGCCGAGCGTCACCGCCAGAGTGAACAACGACTGCTCGAGTCTGTTGCCGATAGTCAGGAGCGTGTTCAGCAAGCGCAGACTTTACACACCCAGGAATTGGCGCTGAAGGTGCAGCAAGGGGCGCAGCAGGTTGGCGGTGAACTGTCTGATGCCAAAGAGGAATTGCTTAAGCAAATGGGTATCGATCGCGAAGCGAATGCATTGGCGGTGCACGGCGTGACAGAGAGCATTGCTCAGCATCATCAACAGTCGCAGCGGGCATTGAATGAACTGGTGCAAGCGGGCGAGCGGAATCAGAAACAGAATGAATTTGGTCGTAAGCAGAGCGAACACAGCGTGATAGAGCAGTTGTCCGGGGTGATTCAGGCACTGAAGATCGAGAACGCCATCGAGTTGACCAATGGACTGGCGAACGGCAAGGAATTGAAGGTTGAGACGGCTGACTTCATTAAACATCTGGGTGACTGCAAGGTTACTCGAATGGAGGACAAAGCCTCAAATCAGGTGACCGAGATTATCTACAACCAAGGCAAAAAAGTCGCCTCGCAGACCTTTGCTGACGGCCTGCTTAAATATCAAATGACTTTTGGCTCTGATGGAAAATTGACCAAGGGCGAAGAGTTTGATGACCAGGGAAATATTGTATTCGAGTATCAATACAATGCTGCTGGTGAAATTACGAACCGTATTGATTTTTAACTTCGGCGAGTGTTCTTTTGCCATCACGGCACTCAGATTGAATAAGGTAATGAAGCATGTTTCTTAATGTACTGGCGAAAAACGATCGCAAACACTTTCTGAATCTGGCGCGTTTTGCCATGGGGTTGAACGGTGAAGACAAGGCCGAAGAGGTTCAGATTTTTCAGTCGTTCGTCCATGAGTGTGAACTGCACGGCTACCAGGCTAAAACCGCTGAACCGGAGATAGAGGGGTCGATTCAGGCGTTGACGCACCTGGCTGTGGGGCATAAGCGTGCGGTGATGATTGAGCTGTGCGGCATCATGTTGGCCGACAGCACCATCTGTGACAATGAGCGTGCCTTTATGGGGCGCCTGGCGTCTGCCTTTGAGCTAGAAGAGTACGAAGTTAAAAAGATCGAGCGTTGGGTCTCCGCCATGAACGATATGGTGGCCGAAGGTTACCAGATGGTAGGAGCCTGAGATGCTGGGACGAGTCTGGAACGCAGTCAGCAGCGGAGTATCGGCGGTTGTTGATAAGGTTACGCAGGGCTGTTCAAAAGCCTGGAATGCGGTGACCGGTAAAGACAAGTTCTTGGAAGCGGAGCGTTTGCACAAACAAACCATTCGTCGGTTTGAGAAGGAGCAGCGAAGCTATCAGGAGGCGGTGCAGTCCAAGAGCCTGGAGATAGAAAACCAGCTTAAGGCCATCAATGGCTTTAAGCTGAGCATTTTCGAACAGCAGTTTCCCCGTTTCGTGGCGCTGGCGAATCGTCTGCATAACGTTCGGGTGGCCGGCAGTCATTTCGAAGAGTTCTTTGATGACAATATCCTCGAAGTGACGTCGGGCACTGGCGTGCGCAGCAAACAGCAGCTGTTTGAGATTGATTTTAACAACCTGTCGTTTAAGGAGCTGGCACTGTCGATTCTCACCTTGGGCATCTTCTCTCGAAAGAAGGCGGCTGAATCGCTACAACAAGTGAAAGATGAAGTCTGCCGTATCGATGAAGAAATCGCCAAGATGGCCGCGCAATTGGCGAAGATCGACCAGGTTGTCACATCCATCGATACTGTCGCGCTCTATTTTGAGCGCCTGATCAGCAACTATGCGGCGCTGTTGGAGCGATTCGAGTACGGCATCAATACCCAGCGTATTGTTCAGATGGGAGTGACCCCGGAGTTGTTTCGCGAAAAGCTGGATTTTCGCCTGCTGCCGGTGGTTCACATCGAGGAGTTTCAGGCATTGTTCAACCTGTCAGTGGTGTTGAAGCAGATGTCTCAGATGGCGTACTTGAGCGAACAGGGAGAGGTGGTGCACGGGGATACCGAGGCTGCCCAAGCGCTGTTTGACAAAGCCCAACAGATTCAGGCCGCTTAGGATCAAGCATGACTCAGCAGCATCAGCAAATAAAATTTGAAGTCAATCAGGTCACTAAGGCCTTGTCAGGGGCCTCTCCGTTGCAGGCCAGTCGGATTCTGATTGATATGGAGTTGTATGAACAGCAGGATTCGCTGGCGGTATTGAATGACATCTATCAGGAGTTTGAGTCCAAAAGTAACCTGATGGAGGAGCTGGTAACGCCGCTGGCGCTGAGCGTTCTTGATGGAGTCATCAGCCACAAGGATCTCAAGCTGAATCGCACCGGAGTCAGTGCCAGCCGGGTCTGGCAGGAGATTCAGGGCTTTGACTATGGCGATAACATCCATGTTGTTGATACCACTGTCAGTAAGAAGCAGCAACTGGAGGCGATGCGTCAGCCTCGCGAATACAGCAAGGAGGTGCGCAAGACCATGTCGAAGCGTAAGCACCTTGAACAGAACAAGGACCGCCATTTCAAGGGTAACACTCAGGCTTACAGCTCCATTGAGTACAACGAGGATGGCAGCCGCATTACGGTCTACCGGAAGCAGGCGGTGGCTGAGAACAAGGGCCATAAGTGGAAAGCCTCCGATACGGACCATGTGATTCCGGTAAAGCAGATCAATGACTACTATGCCAACAATGCGCTGCTGACCGAGAGTGATCTGATGGCCATCACCGATGGCGATCATAACTTTATTGAGATTTCCAACAGCTTTAATCGGGCCAAAGGGGCCAAGAATTTCTCTGATATGCAGCAACAGAAGCAATCCCTTGAGTCTAAACAGGCTCGCGGAGAGAAGCTCAGCAGGGAGGAGAAGACGCAGTTGAAGAAACTCTCTCGGCACAGCGATAAGAGCATTGAAGAGGGGGTTCAGAAACAGAAGGAGTCTGAGCAGGCGATCTTGAATAAGGCGCGGGAAAAGGCGCTGCACAATGTCAAAGAGCAGAAGTGGCAAGTGGCGAAGAAGGCGGGCGGTCAGGCTGCGGAGCAGACCGGATACCAGGCGCTTGGTCATGCCATCATCCTGTTCATCAAGCCGCTGCTGTTTGAAGTGACCGATGCCATTCAGAATGGATTTAGCGAAGGTGTGGGAAAGGCGTCTACTCTGGACGGGCTGAAGTTTCGTTTTACTCGGGTTATGGCCTATCTGAAGCGACAAGTGCTGCCAATGCTGCTTCAGGGCGCCAAAGATTTCCTGCAGAATTTTGCCAAAGTGATGATCGAGGCGGTGGCCGATCTGGTTACTGGCATGTTCAAGAGCGTCATGAAGGTGATCTCCGAAGGGTTCTCGGCCCTGATCGGGGCCGCCAAAATTCTGAGTAGCAGCCGCGAGCAGATGAGCCGGGCGCAGAAGGCCGATGCCATTGTGAAGCTGTTTGCTGCAACGGCGGTGACCTTTGCGGTGTTTACCTTTGAAAACACCCTGCTCAAAGGGCCGCTGGCGGCAATGCCAGATTTCGTCAAAGAGATCGCCCTGACGACCTTGAGTGGCGTCGCGTCGACCATCGTGGTTTACCTGCTCGATAAGGCCGACATCTTCTCAACCAAAATGGAATTGCGTTCCAAACGGGTCGCCGAAGTGTTCGAATACCGGGTCGAGCAGATTAAGATCAACACCGATGCCTTCAGCGCCGAGAGCGTTCGTAAATTGGCCGAGGATAAACTGCGCTTTAAGGCCATTGATGAGCAGATGCAACAGGCCATCGACGCCGATAAGGACGTGAATCCGGCGGTGTATGCCCTGGCGGATCAGTTCAAGATTGACTTGCAGATTAAATCCACCGACGATTTTCTCCATCTGCTTGAGAGCAGCGACGCCCTGGTGGTGTGATCGGCGGACGATGGTGATTGCGGCCGGCCCCTGTGGCCGGCTTTTTTGTCAGTCGACGTTGTATACCAGGATCAGGCTGGCCCCTTTGAGGGCGCTGCCGTAATTCAGCAGCAGGCCGATGCCGATGTTGTCCAGCAGTGGCAGGCGGTTCTCGGTATTCAACAACCACTCGGCGCTGAATTCGTAGTAATGATGGGTATCGAAGGGACGCACGCTGTCGCCACCAATGTCGATGCGATTGAGGCTGAGTCGATAATCCTGATGGGTCATCAAGGCGGGAAAAGGGCGGCGCATGGAGACGCCGTTGAGCCAGCGCCAGGACTCAGGGTCGGCCTGCAATGCCGGGCGGTCCACATCAAAACTCTTTCCCCATAGGTAGTTGAAGCTGGTTTTGTAATGCCAGTAGGAGCGGCCTCGTTCAAATCGGTAGTCCAGGCTGACTTCAGGTTGAAGCATCCAGGCATTGACCGACATATTGGTCAAGGAGCCATCCAGCTCGGGCTGCAATTGCTTACTCTTTGAGTTGCGGAAGGTGAAATCGTTGTCATAGCGCATCAGGTGGCTGCCAACTCCCAGCTGAAAGCGCCAGCGTGAACTCAAGGGGTAGCTGAGCCCGGGTTGAATGAACAGCGAGTAGATGCGGTCGTCATTCAGATCCAGAGTGGGGTCGTCCAGGATAAACAGCGACAGCTCCTGTTTGCTGCGGACATAGCTCAGGCGGGCTTTCACTCCCCACTGCCAGTTCTGCCACCGTCCCAGGTTCCAGGTCCAGGGTAGGGTATAGACCTCCAGTTCGTTGCGCAGTGCCACCGAGTTGCCATCGCCGAAATCTGGATTGTCGATGGGCAGGTATTCATTGGGATCAAAATTCAGAAAGCCCAATCTAAGCGCATCGGAATCGGTCAGCAGGGCGGTGGTGGCAAATACTTCGTTTAACTGCTGACGAGCGGCAGCCTCGAGGCCTGGCAGCGGTGCCGCCTGAGCCATGCTTGTGCAGAGTAAGCCTATGTAAAAAAGTCGAAATCCCAAAGATTACATCCTGTAAGTAGGGCTGCAATCTTTACTATAGCGGCAATGATGGAGTTTGAGTATCGGGCAGGAAACAGGGCCGTCCCTGGCCCAGGGGAATTAGCTGATGCCGGCCAGCAACGCCAGGATGAAGGCCGGGCAAAAAGCGGCGAAGGCCACGGCGATCCAGTCGACCATCTGCTGGGTGTTTTTGTTGGACATACATGCTCCCTGAGCAAAGAAACGGATCCCGGCGCCGTCTTCGATGAGCGGAACGCTGGGTGCAGCGATTCGAACAGCTAAGCCATTAATTTTCTGAGTGCAATTACCAAATAAGAACTGCTTAATAGCCTGCGTAAATCTGGTTTGCATCATAACTGGTTGTGGCCAGATAGTGGATTCGGTTATCCGTTGGTTATGACTCGGGGCTGCGACCTTTGCGAATACTGGATTGGATTTAGGTTATTGATGTTGGTGTTGAATTAGCGGCGCAGTTTCTATGAGTTGCCTGAGGGGGCCGGTAACCTGGCAGTCCATTACCAGGCTGGTGCGTGGCCGCTGGCCGCAATGGCAGACCTCATGCGGCAGATCGGCATTGATGTACCAAAGCTCACCAGCCGCCATCGGCACGGTCTGACTATCGACAATGAATCTAAGATCTTCCGGCATCTCCAGGCACAGATGCAGCCTGGCTTGTTGATGCTCCAGCCCAAGCCCGTGATCCCGGTGAGGCAGAATGTGTGCGCCAGGGTCCAGGCGCAGCAAACGCGCCGCCCCTACCGGAGCCACAAACTCTGACAACCACCTCGATAATGAGGGTAATCGTTCTAGAACTGGCAGATCCACCCAGTCGCTGACGCCCTCCAATTGGTGCAGTTGCAAAATCGGATGGCTATGCAAAGTGTGGCGGCCACACCGAAGTGCCAGCCCCTGCCAGCTGCCGCGATAGTCCTGATGATTGACGTGATCCTGCCATAGTTCGGAGCCGGCCACAGTGGCGATTTCCGCCTGAAACAGCTCGGGATCAAGCGTGTGAAGACGGGCTGAGACGATGGTCATGGAGTGGTTCTCCCTGGCACTGAAACTCAAACCGCGGATCGCTGCCCCAGCGGTACTCAAACTGAATCTGGTCGAGACGTCGCCATTGATTCAGGGCATGATAGCGGGTCAGATTCAGGCTGCACTGGTTATTGGTCAGCCAGGTGTCCCGGTATACCTGAATGTCGGTGGCCAGAGCCAGTTGCAGCGGCGGCTGACGGGTGGGGATCGCCAGCTGACCATGAATGCGGGGGGCCGTCGATGCGGCCAGTTGTTGTGCCGAGTGGCGATTGAGTTGAAAGAACACGCCCAGTGGCAACCACTGCTCGGTGGGGGCATCGGTTCGGCTATGCACCAGGTGGGCACTGAGATCCACCGATTGTGGGATCAAGGTGCCATCGGGGTGCAACCATCGGATCAGGTTACGAATGATGCTGATCTGCGGCTCTTGCTCGAACAGCGCCTTCATGGTTTCAGACACAATCAGGTCATAACGGCTATCGGCGGCTGGCGTCCACTCCAGAGCATCGGCGTGTACGATCTCGTCGATAAAGTCGGTCAACTCGAGAGCGGTCAGCAGCTGGGTCAGGCGGTCGAGGGAGTCGGCATGAATGTCGAGAAACGTCACTTGCACCTGTCGTGGTTGCAACAGCAGTAGCAGCGGCACCACCAGGCTGCCCAGCGGACCGGTACCGGCATACAGTAACTTCAGAGGTCGCTCGGGCTGGCCGAGATCCCTGATAGCCCGGTGAATGCCCCGCTGAAACTGTTGTACTCGCATAAACTCCGCCGAACACTGGGCCGCCACCTGGGGAGAACAGGCGCGTCCCTGAGCGGTGGTGGTGTGGGCGTTGTCGAGAAAAGTCTCGGGGAACAGTGGCAACTCAAGCAAGTCGCACATGAGCGTCAGGTAGGCGTCCTGCCAGGCCTTGATTTCACCTGGACGCTGTTCAGAGGCGGTTTCCAACTGTTGCATCAGAGCTCGGGCCTGATGATGCACCTGTTTGATGGTGTGTTTCATTGGCGTTTAAAATACCCAGTTTAGACGAACAAAGCCGTTATCGATGTCGCTGTTGTCCAGCTCAAAGTGTTGCCAGCCGGCCGCCAGAGACCAGTTTGGATTCAGTTGCCAGGACAGGTTCAGGTCGCTGAACCAATCGGTGCCGCTGTCGCTGCTGCTCAGGGTTTGCAAAGCTGAGACGCTGTCCATGTCACTGTCCCAGAACCAGGCACCACCCCCGAGGTTAATGGCCCAGTCCGGGGTGAACGACCAGCGGTAGTGCAGGCCGAGATTAACCCCGGAGGCCGAGGTCGGGCCAAGTGTGGCCAGTTGCTGTTGCGTCGACTCCGGATCCAGCGTGGTTCCACGGTAGCTCAGGCGGTATTCACCGAGATCCTGAAAGCCGACTCGCAGCTGCCATTGCGGCAGGAACCGGTAGCCTAACTCCGCTCCCCAGCTCCAGGTGTCGGTGTCCTGGCTCAATGAGGCGACCTGAACCCCGGCAGCCTCCAGAGCGGCCGTTATGCTCTGTGTGTCGCTGTCGGTGTGACTGTAGCCACTTTGCAGGTGCAGCGACCACTGGGCCTGGGCGGTGCTGGCGATGGCGGTGGTGCTCAGCAATGCCAGCAGGGCCCGTCGGCGTCGCAGCAGCATCAGCAGGCTCAGCAGGACTCCGCCCGACAAGCTCAGGGCTCCGCCGCTGCTGGTCTGAGTAACAACGATGGGCTCATGGGCATCGACGGTGACGATGAGCGTCGCTTCCGCCTCTGAGCCAAGGGCATCCTGGATGCGATAGGTCACGCGGTCTTCTCCTTGATAGCCGGGCTGTGGCTGATACCACAGGGTGTGATCGGGGGTGATGGAGACTTGCCCGTGCTCGGCCTCGGCCCAGATCAGGGCCAGGCTGTCGTTGTTCGGATCCTGGTCGTTGGCGAGCACGTCGACGGTGATGGCAGTGCGATCGTCGGTGCTGGCGTAGTCGGTGATGGCCAGTGGTGCATCGTTGGCCACCACGGTCACCACGATCTGGGCGGTGGCGGTTTCGCCCATGCCATCGCTGACGCTGTATCCGATGCGATCTTCACCGAGGAAATCGGCGGGCGGCTGATAGGTCAGCGTGCCATCCGGGTGTAGGGTTAGTTGACCGTGGGTGGCCTGGGCTGCCATTACGACCAGGGTGTCACCATCGGGATCGCTGTCGTTGGCCAGAGGGGTCAGCAACAGGCGGGTGTTGGCGATCATGGTCTGAGCGTCATCGGTCAACTGAGGGGCGAGGTTGCTACTCTGGGGCACCGCCACGCCGCCGGGATCGCTGATGCGATGATTGGCCACTCCGTCGGCATCGTTGGGGCCGCCGTCGGTCAGGGTCAGTTGTACACACCAGCTGCCTTCATTGAGGCCCGGTTGCCACAGGGCGCTGCCCGGTGGTGGGCAGTAACCCGGTTCTCCCTGAGCCGAGTGAACCTGGTTGTTCTGATCTTCGACAAAGTCATACCATCCCTGAGATTCACGGTACTTGCGATACACGGCGTTGGCCGGAATGGCTTCGCGCTGAGGCAGCACCAATCGGTAGGCCTGGCCCAGTTGCGGCAGGCCAACGGCAATAAAGTCAAAGGTGCCGCCGTGGAGACGGTGCTGGTCATCAGCGGGAAGAGGATCCTGCTCATCCAACCAGGCACTGTTGCGAATGCCGCCCAACGCCATATCGCCGCTACGCAGGCAGATCCCGGCTTCTCCTTCAAACAGGTATTGGGCTTGCTGTTGTACCTGTTCCGGTTGCAGGTTGCAGTCGTCCAGCGCATCCAGGTAGTTGGCAATGCCGTCGTTGTCATCGTCGCCATAGCCTTCCAGGTTATCCGGCAGCAGATCGCCGTCGCTGTCTTCTTCGCCCAGATTGGCCAGGGTCTCAACCACGGTCAGAGTCAGGCTCTGCTCTACGGTCCATTCGCCGTCGCTGGCGCTGGCTTCGATGCGGTAACTGCCTGGAGCCAACATCGCAGGATCGAAGCTCAGGGTGTGGTCCTGATAGTCGGTATCCACCAACTCGGGGTAGTCGTGGTGCCAGTCCAGAGTCAGGCTGTCGCCCGGGTTGGGGTCGCTGGCTTGAGCCATCAGTTGCACCTCGCCCTGGTCTTGGGCCAGTACAATGCGCATCTCCGAAGACTGTTGAGCAGACAGAGTCAGGGCTGGCGGCAGGTTGGCGTCGGTAATGACAACCTGATGCTGATGGCGGCTGCCGGCATTGATGTTATCGCCAAAGCCGATGAGGATGGTTTCATCCCCCTCCGCCAGACCATCGTCCAGTAGGGTTAGCTCTATGCTGGTATGGCGGCCACTGTCAATCTGCACCTCGTTGGCACTGATCAGGTAGTCCTCACCCTCCACTGCCGTGCCGGAGAGGGTTAACGCCAGGGTGACCGGGTAACTGACGGCGTCGCCATTGAGTGAGATGCCGACGGGGATGGTGTTGCCTTCGGCTGCCAGCTGATCCTTATGGAAGTTGACCATTGGGTGCACCTTCACCACCTGGCTGGCACTGGCCTGTTGACCGGCGTTGTCGGTGGTTTCCCAGTACACCTGGTGCAGGCCGGGTTGGAACAGGGTGTGGCCCCGAATGAGGCTGACGGCCAGGGGCGTCCCGGCACTGTCCAGCGCGGTGGCAACGCCAAGATCCACCCGGGTAAACAGGGCATCCGCCTGGACCTCCACCGGCTCAGGCAGGGTCAGTATCGGCAACCCGGCATTATCGGTGTCGCCAATAGAAACCTGAACCGAGGCTTCTACCGGCTCACCCTGGCCGTCGCTGAGCAGGTACTGGAGAGCCACTTTGCCGCTGAATCCATTGTCCAGGTTCAGCACTAGTGCGTCGCCGTCGATGTGAGCATTGCCCAATGTGGTGCTGGTTTGCAGCAGCGTCAGAGTATCGTTGTCCACATCCGAGTCGTTCTCCATCACCGCCAGGCGATACTGACCATCGTCGCGGTAATCCAGTTCGAAGTCGTCGTCCACTGCGACCGGCAGATCGTTCACCGGCAGCACTTGGATGCGTACCGTAAAGGGACTGGAGTCCTGCTTACCGTCGCTGGCGACCATGGTAAAGCTGATGTCACCATGGAAGTCGGTTTCCGGTTCATAGTGCCATTGCTGGCCCAGCAGGCTTGCCAGGCCCTGTGTCGGTGCCGAGACCAATCGGAAGCTGAGGGCATCGCCGTCATCATCCTGGCCAACCAGAGGCAGTAACAGCGACTGGTCCTCCTGAGTGGTCAGGGTCAGGTCGGCGGATATTGGCTGGTCGTTGGTATTGACCACCTCAATGGAGAAGGCGGGCAGGCTGTCACTGGCACCACTGGCATCGGTCACGCCGATGACGATGTCGCTGTAGAGGCCCACATGACTGTTGTCCGGCGTGCCACTGAGTGTGCCGTTGGCGCTGTTAAAACTGGCCCAAATCGGCAGGCCGCTGATGTTGAACAGGTGACTGTCCCCGGCATCGGTATCGATCAGTTGGGGTTGGAACTGGTACAGGCTGTCTTCATCAACACTGGTGGCCGGGGTGCCACTCAGCACAGGTGCGGCATTGTACTGCTTGAGTACGGTGTCTTGAGCGTCGGCGCCCTGGTTACCGACATCGTCGGTCAGAGTCAGAGACAGGGTCAGGGTGCCTTCGGCCAGTGCGGAGACGTCCAGATTAGTGATAGCCTGCTCGGCCGCGCTCAGGGTACCGCTGTCACCGATGGTCTGGGCGTTGTCGTCGCTGATCTGGAATTGATAGCTGAAGCCGACCTGGCCGCCGCTGATGATGAAGCTCATGGCGGTTTCGTTATCCGCGTCGATTCGATTCTGCACAATGTCGACGCTGTAGTCGGCTGGGGCCTGAGTGTCGACAGTAAGAATCTGTGCCAGTGCGATGACCTGGCTGTTGCCCGCTTTATCCACCGGTGTCAGCTCGGCGTCGTACACGCCGTCGCCCAGGCTTTGGCCGATGGCATCGTCCTGCCAGCGGCCTGAGTCGAGGCTGTCGGCATTAAAGGGACCGAATTGCTGGCCGTCTTGATCAGTCAGGGTATAGCTGAGGCTGGCAATGCCACCTAAATCCGTGTAGTCACCGCCGATCATCGGCGTGGCCGTGGCGGTGTTGCCCGTATCCAGTGTGGCGGTCGGGGCGATGTCATCGTGAGTCAGGGACACCAGTCCCACCTGGGCAGAGCGGTTGTCGGCGTCGTCTTTGGCCTGTACGACGTAATCAGATACCTGGTTATCGGCCAGGGTCAGGTCGAACTGCCAAAGATTGCCGCTTACCGTAGTGGTGGCAATGGCGGTGTCGTTGTCGGCCACACCATTGTTGTCACTGTCTGCCAGAAGTATCAGAGTAATGCCGTTTTCGCTGTGACTGCCCTGAAGGGCGACCTGAGGCGTCGCAGTGTACAGATCTTCCAGCGGTGACAGCACCAGCGGCGACTCGGGCAGGGTGGAATCTTCCTGGTAGTTGCCAATGGCTCGGTCGGTGCTATTACCGGCAGCATCACTGCTGCGCAGCACGAAGTAGTGATCTGCGTTTTGATTCAGCGCCACATCCAGACTCCAGTGGCCGCCATTGACGGTATCCGAGGCCAGTGGGGTGCTGTTGTCGGCGATGCCGTCGCCATTGGCGTCCGCCAACAGTGCGATGGTGATGGCCTCTTCGCTGTAGCCGGTTTGCGACAGGGTGAGGCTGTCGCTGTTGAGTACCTGGGCCGCCTGTTCCGGGGTCGCCGCTGCCGGCGCCTGTGTGTCCACCAGCAGGTTGGGTTCGGTCTGGGCAGTAAAGCTCAGCACCGCGTCGTTGTCGTTGCCATCTCGGGCGAAATCGCCGTTGGTCTGAATGGCCGTGACCGTGACGCCATCGTTGTCGTTGTCGCCCGCCTGGACGGTGTAGCTGAATTGCAGTGTGCTGCTGTTATGACCACTGACATAGGCAGCCTGACGGTTGTCGCTGCCGATGGTCAGGCTGGCAGTGATGTTGCTGCCGGTCAGGACTACCACATCATCAAAGCTGGCGCTCAGGGTAATGACCCCGCCGGCCTTAAACTGGCCCTGGTTCAGCACCAGAGACTGGATCACCGGTCCAACGGCGTCTTTGGCCACGGTATCTACTGCGGCGGTTCCGGCATTGCCTAAGGCGTCGGTGAGCGTTACCGACAGGGTCAGAGTACCGTCACTGAGGCCGGAGACATCGATGCCGGTGATCTGGTCACCGGTTCCTGTCAGGGTACCGGAACCGGTGACCACCGCGGAGCCACCGCTGCTGCTGAGGCTGTACTGATAGTGGGTTGTTGCTTCGCCGCCACTGAAGGTAAAGCTCAGGGCGCCAACGTTGGCGGCGTTGATCTGGGCCTGATCGATGTTGACGCTGTAGCCGGAAGGGGCCTGAGTGTCTTTATCGGCGGTGTGGTTGACCGTCGTGGCGGCGTTGCCGGCGGCGTCGCTCAGGGTCGCCGATGCAGTGAGGGTGCCATCGGTCAATGTGGTCAGATCAAAGGGGCCCAGTGCCTCGGTAGCACTGGCCAGGGTCGCGTTGCCGCTAATGGGGGTACCGCCGCCGCTGGAGGCGATGCTGTAGGCCGCCAGGCTGCCGATTTCGGCGCCGCTAAAGCGGACCTGGACCGACTGGGCATTGCTGCCGTTAACGGTTGTGGGGTCAAAGACGATGCTGTGGCCACTGGGGGCCTCGGTGTCCACCTCAATGGTCAGCGGAGTACTGACGGCGGACTGATTGCCGACGGCGTCAGTCTGATAGGCTTTGAGGTTGTGGCTGCCCTGAGTCAGGGGACCCAAGGCCGTGCTCCATCCGCCGCCGCTGACACTGGTGGTCGCTGTGGCTTCTCCGCCGTCGAGGCTGTCGTTACCGTTGCTGTCAACAAACAGGGTGAGGGTGGCTCCGGTCTCGCCGCTGCCTGCGATGGTGACCGTGGTTTGCTTGGTCAGGTTGTCGCTGTCGCTGCTGCCACTGTCGGAGGCGGTCGCCAGATCCAGCCCGGTGGGGGCCAGGGGAATCTCGGTATCTTTGGTGGCGGTGTCTGTGGCGGTGGTCGCAGCATTGCCGGCCGCATCGGTGACCACGGTGGATAGGGTCAGCGTGCCGTCGCCCAGCGAGGAGAGATCCAGGGGTCCAATGCTGTCGGTGGCTGACGCCAGGGTGCCCGAACCGGTCAGTGGCGTGCCGCCGCCGTCAGAGCCGATGGTGTAGCTGAATTCGGCACCGGTTTCGGCGGCGGCGAAGGTCAGGGTGATGGCGCCTTTATTGGCGGCAATTACCGGGTTTTGGCTGAAACTCAGGCTGTGGCCGCTGGGGGCGGTGGCATCCACCTCCACCGATAGCGGGGCGCTGATGGCTGAGTCGTTGCCTGCGGCGTCGGTTTGGTAGGCCTTAATGGCGTGGGTGGTTTCGGTCAGCGTGCCCAGGGAGGCGGTCCAGGTGCTGGCGCTGACGGTGGTTGAGGTGGTGATTTCGCCGCCATCGAGCAGGTCATTGTCGTTGCTGTCGGCAAACAGGGTCAAGGTGGCGCCGGTTTCGCCATTGCCGCTGATGGACAGGGTGGTCAGTTTGGTCAGGTTGTCGCTGTCACTACTGCCACTGTCAAAGGCGGCAACCAGATCCAGGCCGGTGGGCGCTGCCGGCGCGATGCCATCGTAGCTGACGCGGTTGTCGGTGCTGGTGGCCGCCTTATTGCTGGCTCCGCCGGCATCGGTGACGACTCCGGCGGGCAGGGAGACCAGCAGATCGCCGTTGCCACTGCTGATGGTAACGGTGGCCTGATAGCTGCTGCCAGAGCCGCTCAGGCCGGTGACGCTAGCACTGACGTCGCCACTGACACTGATGTCCGAGGTCGTCAGACCGGATACGCTTTCGCTGAAGATCAGATCAAACACCACCGCCGAGACGTTGGTGGGGTCTGCTTGTGATGCTCCCTGGTTAATGGTGACGGTCGGCTGGGCGTTGGTGCTCAGGGTCAGGGTGTAACTGCCCGATGAGTCGTCACTGCCGTCATTGACGGTGAAGGTCAGGCTGGCACTGCTGGTGCCTGAGGGCATAAACGTGAGCAGATTACTGTCCAGGGTGGCCTTGGAGACGGTGCTGCCGTTGGAGACAAGGGTTTCGGCGCCATTGTGGCTGCCGTTGCCGTCGCTGTCGAGCCACAGGGTGCCGCTGGCCGGGATCTGGCTGATGGTAACGTGGTCCAAATCGCTCCCTTCAGGGTCGCTGTACCCAAACTCCGAGGTGGCAATGGCTGTGGCGGCGCCTTCATTAACATTTAGGCTATTGTTGGCGGCGGTGGGCAGATCGTTGACCTGGCTGACGGTCACCGTGAGATCCTGGTTGGCACTGGTGCCAGCATCGCCATCGCTGACGGTGATGCGCACGTTGCGCGCCCCCGGGGTGGGCATCAGCGTATCGCTGTTGGCGTAGGTGAGGGCCCGCAACAGGGATTGAATACGCGCCACAGTGGCATTGGCATTGAAGTTCACCACAAAGTCGTTGCCGGCGGTGATGTTGTTGCCCAAGGTTCCAATAATGGTGGCGGATACCGTGACGCTGCTGCCGGCGGTCGTCCCTCCCAAGGTCACGCTACCTGTGTCTACCGACAGGGTGTCTTCCCCGGCGTCTTCGCCGGAGGTGATGGTGACCGTCAGGTTACCGCCATTAAAGTCCGCCGAGTCCACGTCTGACAGGGTTACGGCGGTGCCTTGATCCAGCACCACTTTGCCGTCGTCCTCCTGGTAGCTGAGGCTGTCGCCATTCAGGTTCGACAACGCGGGGACATCGTTGCTGGCGGCAACGGTAACGGTAATGTCGTTGTTGCTGCTGCTACCGTCGCCGTCGTTGACGGTCAGCCTCAGGTTGCGGGCGCCGGTGGTGGGGTTGTCGGTGTCGCTGTTCTCATAGCTCAATGCCCTCACTAAAGTCTGGGTTCGGGCGGCTGTGGCATTGGCGCTAAAATTGATCACCAGGTCGTTGCCGGCGGCGATGTTATTGCCCAGGGTACCGACCACGGTGCCGCCGACGGAAACATTGCTGCCGGCGGTGGTGCCGGCCAGGCTGATGCTGCCGGAAGTGTCGATGGACAACCGATCTTCGGCGGCGTCTTCGCCGCTGGTGATGGTCAGGGTCAGGTTACCACCGCTGAAGTCGGCGCTGTCGGCATCGGTAACCGTGGCGGCGGTGCCCTGGTCGATGATCTGGGCGCCGTCCCCTTCGGTGTAGGTGAAGCTGTCGCCATCGAGGTTGCCAATGACTGGCGCGGCGGCGGGCAAAATTGCTGGCTCTACGTCAATGGTGTCGAGGTAGATCTCAATGAAGCCCTCGTTATTTTGATTGTTTTCGATGCGAATTTCGTCGACGTTATCAAAGTCGGAGCCCGCCACGGTAAAGGTCATAAAGGTGTAGTCTGGAGCGGTGGTTAGGTCGAAGATTTCGCTGCCAATCAGGACGCCATCTCGGTAGCCCTCGATACGATAGATGTAATCGCCACGATAAAATGCCAATTGAAACGAAATGAGCTGAAACTCGCTGCCGTCGGTGGTTTTGAAGCTGATGTTGTTATTGCCCGGGCCTGTGCCGTTGGCGATGGCATCGGTGCCAGCGAGTGCATCAAAACCACCTGAGGGGCCTTGTTCAAAGGTGAAATCACCGCGGACAAAGGGGATTGGCAGAGTGCCTGAACCGGCAATACCGTCAAAATTTTCATCGGTGGCCGCCGTCAGAGAGGCGGAAAATGCAATGCCGAACATCAGGCTGCTAAGCCGGGAAAACCTGTCCATGGTGTGATCCTGTATTGGGTCAAACTGCGGGGCAACTCCCTGGCCCCGCATTCGATGCTGTGCTGCTGTTTTAGTAGTGAGTTAGTTTCGTGACGGGAAGATGCCCATCAAGGCGATGACGTAGTTCATCGCGATGGACGGCTGCATAATGGAAAATGCCTGACTGCCGCCGGTCAGCAGGGTTTGCCCGGTGAGTGCGGCGGTGCCCGAGACCGTCGCCGGGAAGGCCTTCATGGCAGCGTCGGGAGCGTCGGAGTAAGCCTTTGTTGGCCGGTCGGTGGTGCCGATAATGGCAGGCACATTGCCCTTGGGCGTGCCTTGGTTAGCACTCTCATTGGACGCCGGTGGTTCGATATTGGCAGTGCCGGTAAACGCGACGTTATTTCCCTGAATCTGGTGGTTGTGGCTTGGCAGCTCCAAAACGTTCAGTCTGTGGGTCGTCGAGCCTGCGCGTTCGCCTAGCCGCCAGGTGGGCAGGCCGGGACCTGTGCCTGAGGTGCCGCCGCAGTGAACCGGAACCCGGCCCCGCATTTCCGGCAGGCCGAAGCTGGTGCGACCATCGCCGCCATAGGTGGTGCCCAGCAGGGAGAACAGCGCAGTATTCTGGGCAATGGCCATGATTTGACCGTTGCAAAACGCCCAGCCTCTGGGGGCAAAAGTAAAGCCCACCATCTTGATTTCACCGATAAAGGGTTCTGACATGTTCACACTCCTTGTGTTGTTTGCATTGCATCGATTGGGTAAGGTGAGCGTTCATTTCAGACAGGATGTCCCTAATGACCGACCGCGCAACCTTACCCCTAACTCTTCGTCGCCATAGTGAGGCGGACTTGCCATTCTTGCGTCGCCTCTATGCCGATGTGCGCCGGCAGGAGCTGGCGGCGGCCCAGTGGCCCGAGGCCCAACTGCAGGCGTTTTGCGAGTCTCAATTCGAGGCCCAGTATCGCCACTACCAACAGCATTATTGCAGCGATCGCTTCGACATCATCGAACTGGATGGCCAGGCCATCGGGCGGCTGTTTGTGGATGCCTGGTCCACAGAGCTTCGTATTGTCGACATCTCTCTACTTCCCGAATATCGCGGCCGGGGCATTGGCAGTCATTGCTTCCGGCGCCTGTTTCAAGAGGCGCAGAGCAGCGACCGCACCGTAACCATTCATGTCGAGCGTAATAACCCGGCTCGAAAGCTCTATGAGCGTCTGGGCTTTCGTCTTAAAACCGAGACCAATGAGATCTATCTGCTCATGGAGTGGCAACCGGCTCACGCTCGCGGGAAAAAATGACCTCGTAGCTGCCGTTGCCCAGCGGCACGCACAGCAGTGGTTGTTTGCCGGTGCTGGCATGTTCGAGATAGTACACCCCTTGCTCAAACGCCAGTGATTCGTCGCCCTGAAGCACCACGCTCAGGCTTTCAAAGCGGCTGTTGGGAAGTTGGCTGTGATTGACCTGGCTGATCAACAGCGATTGTTGAGTGCCATTATCGTCACTGACGGTGAGGGTTTCCCCCTCAAGCTGCATAAAAGCGGCAAAGGCGGTGCGTGGGTCTGAAGAGACAGAGTCTGTAGTCACGTGAGAGTCCTTTCGCACGAGTTTGCAAATGATGGTGGTTCAAGACCATCTTAGGTTTGGGGCCATTGTAGTCAAGTTTTGGCGGCCGAATCGGCCAAAATTCATCAATATTGATGAGCACTCGCAAGGGAACCGACAAAAAAATGCCCCGGACGCTGAGCGGACGGGGCGTTGTCTTAAACCCGGGTGGCGATCACTTAGCGAACAGGCGGCGATTTTCCTTCATCACTTTCAGCAATGTCGGCGCGTCCAGTTTGGCGTCGCGGACGCGGCGATTTTGCCGATTATAGACTCGGTAGTCGCCGCGGTTGTCGATGACCGTGGTGGTGGAGTCGGTTTTAATGGCGAAATAGCGCTTGTTGCCCACGACTAAGAAGTCGGTGTCCGACGGGCTATAGAGGGTGTCGCCTGAGCTGTACTCTCGGGTGTTATTGGTACAGCCTCCGAGCAGCGTCAGCAGCGTCGGTGCAACACCATAGTGGCTGCTGCGGTAGTTGATGGTTCTGCCGCTCTCCCCAGGCCAGCGGATGATCATCGGTACCCGCAGGGTGGCGTCGGAGAAGTTACGGCTCAATCGGTTGTCCAGGCTGGTAAATTCCTGACCGTCGGTGCCGGTAATGATCACCACGGTATCGCTGTCTAATTGGCTTAGCAGCTGCTTTAACTGGCCATCGAGGAAATGAATGGAGCTGCGATACTGGTTGAACAGCACCGCCTGGGCTTCGTTGATGGCCATCTGCGGTTTGACCGTGGGCAGGCCGACGAAGCCGACCGGGGTGCTGTACACCGAGGGTGAGTGATATTGAATCAGGGTAAAGCTGGGTGAGTGGCCGTTTTGCATCAGCTGCAGCGCCTGCTGAGTGCTGTTGATGTCCCGATCGGCAGCGGAGTCAAAGGCGGCCTCCGGGTGTAGGGTCATGCCTTTGAACATTACCGCCATCTTCGGCTCGCTGGCACTGACAGTGGTGCCGACCACATTCAGTCGATAGCCCTGCTGGGCCAGCACCGAGGTCAGGATCGGCTGATGCTGGTCTGCCTGCAATGAGTCTTCGTAGGCGGGCAGCAAGCCATAAAACAGGCTGCGCAGGCCCTGGTCGGCGTCGTTGCTGCCACTGTAGTGGTGGCTGAAGACATGGCTGCCCTGGCTCCACTGGCTCAGGTAGGGCATGGTTTGTTCATTGACCAGATCCTGCCTCAGGGCGTCGATTGCGATAATCACCACATCGGGCGAGTCACTGGCCTGGCACTGCATCGGTTTAACCGGGTAGTTGAGCTGTGACGTGGGGCGCGCCGTCGAGGTGCGCTCTGCCAGGGTCTCCTCATCGACAATGCCACGACTGGCCATAAAGCTGCGGGCGGTGGCCGGGTAGTGCAGGGGCAGCATCTCATCCATTTTGGTGATGGGTTGGTACACATTGGCGTCGGCCCAGATGTGAATCAGGTGGCCGCCCAAAAAGGCACTCAGCATCACGGTGGCAATCTTTCCGCCCCAGTTACGCCGGTTCAGGCGTTCGATGCGTTTCCATAGGCCGTTGGCGACCAGCAGTTGTATCGCCAGCATGGCCGCAGGAAGAATCAGCAGCCAGGGGGTACTAATCAGCTGTGGCAGATCGGAAAACGAGATGTCGAACACAAAGGGATTCAGGTGCAGGCGGTAATGGTCGAACACCAGAATATCGTACACCAGCACCGTATGAGCCAGCGTGGCCAACAGTGCCGCGTAACCCCGAAGAATTTTTGAGTAGGGTAAAATCAGCGTCAGTGGAAACAGACACAGCAGAAAAACCACAAAGCTGACAAAGGAGAAGTGGCCAAGCAGGGTGATGACTGAGTAAAACTGAGCCAGCAGGGTGTCGGGCCAACCAATGAGCTTGACGTAGCGCACGGCGATGGCGCTGGCCAGCAGTCCATTAAAGAAGGCGAACCAATGGCCCCAGGTGACCAGGCGGGATACTTTGTCTCTTTGCAGATCGGATGCGTGCATGAACGTCGTAATTTACCTAAGTTTGAGCCCATATCCTAAGCGGAAAAAAGGCGCTATACCAGCAAGCTAGTGTAAATCTACCGGTTTGGAAACGGTTTTTGCTCTACAGGCAGGAATGAGTGCGGCTAGCCGCTGCGATTATGGCTTTGTGTGAGTGGCCGAATCCGTGTCGGTTCAGGGCGTACCCTGAACCGAAAGCCGTGAATCAGGCGTCGGCGCGGCTGTCGACCGAGGCGGCCAGGGCCTGACCGAACTGCTCGGCAATTCGCTTGCGGGAACCGGGAGCGATGTTGCGGTTGATGATGTCTGTGGCGGCATTTCCCAGTACCATCAGAGCGAGATCCGTAGGGGTCTCATTCTTTTCCAGTACCAGAATCAGCTCGTTCAGCAAGCTTTCTACGTCGTCGTTGCTGTATTTAGACAGAATAGCCATGGCTTTTCCTGTGATGTTGAATTAAAGGCGCAGTATAATAGCGGATCTGAACGCTAACCACTAACACCAGGAAAAAGATGATTAAGATCGAACAAGCAATATTGCATGCGGTGCAGCGGGAACCCGATGGCCAACTGCGCTGCCGCTTGCGTCCCCAACCCCTGAATCACTCAGATGCACTGGATGAGCTGCTTGCGGAGCTGCATCGTCTCTACACCGCTAAAGCCGGTAAGGGCTTCGGCTATTTTGGTGTCCCTGAAGGGGATGGCGAGGCCAATGAGGCGTTTAAAGAGGCGTTGACTCAATGGCGCACTGGCAACCTCGGATTTGTGGAATACAGCGGCCAGGCCAGTCAATTACTTGAGAAAGAGTTGGCCAAATACGATTTTGCTCAGGGGGGCTACCTGCTGATGGCGGCCTACAACCATGTGGCGTGTGACTACCTGTTTGTGGCCCTAATGTCGCCTAAGCCGAGCGTTTCCGTGTCTCAGGAGATGGAGGTTCACGGCAGCGAACACCTGGATCTGTCGAACCTTCAGCTGGCGGCGCGTATCGATCTGACTGAATGGCAGGCCGATCCAAGCTCGAAAAAATACATCTCCTTTGTCAAAGGCCGGGCGGGTCGCAAGGTAGCCGACTTCTTCCTCGACTTTATGGGCTGTGTCGAAGGGGTCAACACCAAAACTCAGAATAAGCAGTTGGTGCAGGCACTGGAAGACTATGTGGCGACCACGGATCTGGATAAGGATGAACAGCAGCAGTGTCGAGATGCGGTGTTTGATTACTGCAAAACTCAGATTACCGCCGGTGGTGAAGTGCAGTTGAAAGACATTGCCGATGAGTTTGCCGATCATGGTGCGGAAGAGTTCTACCAGTTTACTTCTGCCGGTGAATATGACCTGGAAGAGGCGTTTCCCGGCGATCAAAGCACCCTACGGCAACTGAAGAAGTTCTCTGGCACCGGCGGCGGGGTATCGGTGAGTTTTGATGCCCATCATCTGGGGGAGCGGGTGGTCTGGGATCAGCGCAATGACACTCTGACCATCAAAGGGGTGCCACCAAATTTGTTGGATCAGTTGCAAAGACGCTTGAAAGCGTGAGCGAGATCGCATAAAAGAGGGGGCCCTGAGGATAACTCAGGGCCCTTTTTGTTTATAAGGTGTAAAAATTAACCGCTACAAAACCTTGCTGGTAAAGCGAATTTTTATTCATTATTTATATTAATTGGTGTTTTGGCGCCATATTTATGCAAATTGGAAGAATTTATATTTTACAACCCCTCATCTTTGGGCTAACCTGCGCAGCAACTCGTGTTATACGAATCGCATTTCGGCGCTGCGCAGGGCTCACAGGGGCCGGCAGACGCATAAGATAAGAATGAAAGGCACAACCATGCACAAGCAAGCAACAAACGACGCTCAGTTGAAAACCAGCAGAAACCTGCTGCTGTTTTTGCTGCCCTCCCTGATGGGGGTTCTGTTGTTCATGACTCCGGTCATGTCAGGAGAGGGATTGACCATCCCCATCGCCATTTTGGCTAATGGCCTGAAGTCCGTTATCGGTGAGTCTTTGCCGTCGGTAGTGGCCGTGGTAGTGGTTCTGATGGGGGTGCTGACCATCCTGACTAAACTGCTGCGTCCGGCGTTTGTCACCAACAACAGCTTTCTCAATGGTCTGTTGAACGTATCGCCGCTGTGGTTTGTGACTCGCCTGCTGGGTGCGGCTTTTGTGATCATGGTGGTGACCGGCAGTGGCCCAGAAATGGTCACCAGTGGGGATACCGGCGCCTTTGTGTTCGGTGACCTGCTGCCCACTTTGTTCTCGGTATTTATCTTCGCCGGCTTGCTGCTGCCGTTGCTGACCCATTTTGGTTTGTTGGAGTTGATCGGTACGCTATTGACGAAGATCATGCGCCCGGTGTTCAACCTGCCTGGCCGTTCCGCCATTGATTGTCTGGCCTCCTGGTTGGGGGATGGCAGTGTCGGCATTCTGATGTCCAGCAAGCAGTATGAAGACAAGTGCTATACCCAGCGTGAAGCCGCGGTGATCGGCACGACCTTCTCTGCGGTTTCCATCAGTTTCAGCCTGGTGGTGATTGCCCAGGTCAGCCTGGAACATCTGTTTGTGCCTTTCTACGCCACTATCTGTATCGCCGGTTTTGTGGTCGCCGTGGTGGTTCCTCGCCTGCCGCCACTGCGCAACAAGAAAGACCTGCTGATTGATGGCAGCAAGCGTCCTGCGGATGCGGAGATGATCCCTGCCGGTCACAGCGTCCTGTCTTATGGCTATCTCAATGCCCTGGAGACGGTGGATAAAATTGACAGCCCGCTGAGCGTGGCTAAAGAGGGCGTGAAAAATGCCGTCGACATGGTGTTTGGTATTTTGCCCGTGGTTATGGCGATCGGTACCGTCGGCCTGATCATTGCCGAATACACCCCATTGTTTGCCTGGTTGGGGGCCCCTTTTGTACCGCTGCTTGAGTTGCTGCAGATCCCCTTTGCTCAGGAAGCGTCTGAGACCATGGTGGTTGGCTTTGCCGACATGTTCATCCCTTCGGTGATTGCCGCTGGCATCGACAATGAGATGACCCGGTTCGTGATTGCGGCGATGTCGGTGACGCAGCTTATCTACATGTCTGAGGTCGGTGCACTGCTGTTGGGTAGCCGGATTCCAATCAATGTGTTTGAGCTGTTCGTTATCTTCCTGTTGCGTACCCTGGTGTCGCTGCCGGTGATCGCATTGATGGCACACCTGATTTTCTGATGATGCTCACACTCCTAAAGGCCAGCGCAATCGCTGGCCTTTTGTTTTTTAATGCGGTGGTCGCTGTTGAGTATTAGGGGGCGGTGATCCCCCTTAACGGGGACTGCCCCGTGGATAGGGGAGGCATGAACTGCTCGCCCATGATATAACTGTCGTGGCCTCTACGGCTTTAGACCCTGATAAAACATATAACTAACTCTTTTGGGAGGAAAAGGATGTCTAACCGCTCGTCTTTAATTCTTGGCCTCAGTTTGGCCGTGGCCATGGCTCTGGCAGCACTGATTTTGAGTCAAGGAATGCAGCAATTTAAGCTGCTGGATCGAACCGTGGTGGTCAAAGGGTTGGCGGAGCAAGAGGTGGACGCCAACATTGCCATCTGGCCGATTCGTTTCTCCGTCGCCGATAACGACCTGACTCAGGTATACGACTCTTTGGAGCGACAGGCGGAGCAGGTGAGGGCGTTTTTAGCGCGCCAGGGCTTTGGCGATGGCGAGATCACCCTTAATACCCCGGAAGTCACCGACAAGCTGGCACAGTCTTATGGTGCCGAGCAATCGCCGCTTCGTTACAGCGGTACCGCCACCGTCACCTTATACACCAACAAAGTTGCGACCGTGATCACGGCCCGTCAGCAGCTGTTTACCCTGGCTAAGCAAGGGGTCAACCTGGCATCGGAAGATTACAATGCGCGAACCGAGTTTCTGTTTACCGAGCTTAACCAACTGAAACCCCAAATGATTGAGCAGTCCACCCGCAATGCACGGGAAGTGGCAGAGCGGTTTGCTCAGGACTCCAGCAGTGCATTGGGGAAGATAAAACGGGCTCAGCAGGGCATTTTCTCGATTCGTGACCGAGATTCAACTACCCCCCATGTGAAAAAAGTTAGAGTAGTTTCCACCGTGGAATACTACTTGGTCGATTAGGGGGCAGGCTGATGCGATATTGGATTTTGGTGTTGGTCACCGTGCTGGCCGGCTGTGTGTGTGCCCCACCGGAACAGCAGTTCCTGCAGCCGACGCAGGTGCTGTCAGCGGTGGAGGCCGACGAGTTTGAACTTTGCTTTAAGGTGCCTGTTGGTAAGCACTTGGCCGGACCGGTGATGACCAAGGTGAGTTATGTCGATGCTAAGGGGCACCATAGGGAAGCGTTTTTGCCGATGGAGTATGCCTCGAAAGATTATCTACCGGCACTGAAGGGCATTCTGATGTTCCGCAAGCCTGAGTACGAGTACCACTACCGACTCACAGAGCAGGGGCAGCAGACCTGGAAGGCGATTCAGGAGCTGGTGAGCCAGGCGGGTACTGAGGCGCAACTGGTGCCTTATCCTGAAAATGGCATGTGGCACCATCAGAGTTTGGCCCCGGTTTCTGCCAGTGCCGATGGTAACGATAAGCTGCGGTTGTAGACTGGCCCGGAGAAAACAAAAAAGCCTGAGCATTGCTCAGGCTTTTTTGATCGCGGCAGGGAGTTAACGGTCGAACTGCAGCCGCTGGCCTACCGGCTCGCTGGTGGCGGTACTGCCATCGAAGACTCGAACGCCGCCTACCCAGGTAGAAGCGATGGTGGAGCGGAAGGTGCGGCCCTCAAACGGACTCCAGTTGCACTTGTACAACAGGTTGTCTTTGTTGACCGTGTAGGGCTTATCCAGATCCACCAACACCAGATCGGCATGGTAGCCTTCGCGCAGGTAGCCACGCTCCTTCAAGTTGAAGCGTTCTGCCACGGCGTGACTGGTTTTCTGGACGATGGTTTCCAGGCTCAGGTTACCGTCATGATAGTGTTCGAACAGCGACTGCAGTGCGTGCTGTACCAGAGGCAGACCAGATGGCGCCTTGAAATAGGTGTTCTGCTTCTCCTCCCAGGTATGGGGGGCGTGGTCGGTGGCGATAATGTCGATAACATCGCGCTTTACTGCGTCCAGAATCGCTTGGCGATCCCGTTCGGTTTTCACCGAGGGGTTGCATTTGATCTGACTGCCGAGCGTGTCGTAATCGCCGTCGGAGAAGAACAGGTGATGGACGCAGGCTTCGGCGGTGATGTTGGCCCCTTTCAGGCTGTCCAGAGACTTATGGGCCTCAAACAGGGCCAACTCTTCGGCAGTGGTGATGTGCAGTACATGCAGCCGGGCGCCGTGCTTTTTCGCCAATTCAATCGCCATGCGCGAGGACTTGATGCAGGCTTCGCGGGAGCGAATCTCGCCATGGAGTTTCATCGGTACCGCGTCACCAAACTTGGCCCGGGCCGCTTCCTCGTTGGCGTCGATCATCGGCGTGTCTTCGCAATGGGTGGCGATCGGCACCGGCGCGTTGGCAAAAATGGCTTCCAGCGTGTCTTTGTTGTCCACCAGCATGTTTCCGGTCGACGCCCCCATGAAGATTTTAATGCCACAGGCGGCCTGGGGATCCAGGTTTTTGATCTGTTCTAGGTTGTCGTTGGTGGCGCCGAGATAAAACGCGTAGTTGGCCACAGACACCTCTGCGGCGCGTTGGTATTTGGCTTCCAGCGCATCGATATTGGTGGTCTGAGGATTCACATTGGGCATCTCCATAAAACTGGTGATGCCGCCGGCGACCGCAGCACGGGATTCGGTGGCCATACTGCCTTTTTGGGTCAGTCCCGGCTCACGGAAATGAACCTGGTCGTCGATCATGCCGGGAATGAGTAGCTTTCCGCTGGCGTCGATGACGTCGGCCCCGGCCGGGGCGTCAATGGCGGGAGCGATTCGGGCGATGCGTCCTGCATCGATCAGCAGGTCACTTTGCTGGCGAATGCCCTCGTTAAGCAGGGTCGCATTTTTTATCAATGTGGTTTTCATGGCGGCGTTTATGCTCTTGTAAGGGTGTAGGCGCCGCTTATAATAGCGGACTGGGCTCGGTTTCGCCTATAAGGAAGTGCGATGATATTCAGGTTGATTGTTGTTATTTTGTCAGTTTTTGCTTCACAAACTGCTGCTCTCGAGCTGCAGGGGGCGTTGACACAGGGCTCGTTAATTCGGGCTAAAGTTGCCCCGGGCAGCCAGGTGTGGTTGAACGACAAAGCGGTGCGGGTGGATGCCGATGGCAATCTGGTGATTGGCTTCGGACGTGACGCGCCCCTGAGTCACAAGTTGAAAGTGACTGGCCCAAACGGCGGCACTGACACCCATGATATAGAGATCAGTCAGCGCAGTTACCGGACTCAGAGCATCGAAGGCATTGCTAAGAACATCATGGAGCCGGACCCCGAGGCCATCGCCCGGGCCCGTAAAGACAGTGCCCAGGTGAGGCAGGCGCGGGCCACCGACTCCGACGCCCTGTACTGGCAGCAGCAGTTTATCTGGCCGCTGACCGGCCCCATTACCGGCGTGTACGGCAGCCAGCGCATCTACAACGGCGTCCCTAAACGTCCTCATTTTGGCGTCGACGTGGCGGCGCCCACCGGTACTCGGGTGGTGTCGCCCGCCGACGGGGTGATCACCCTGGCGGTGCCGGACATGTTCTATTCCGGCGGTACTCTGATCATCGACCATGGCTATGGAGTCTCCTCCACATTCTTGCACCTGTCTAAGCTGCTGGTGACGCCGGGAACCCGGGTCAGCCAGGGCCAGGAAGTGGCCGAAGTGGGCGCCACCGGGCGAGTAACCGGTGCGCACTTGGACTGGCGCATCAACTGGTATGGTGAGCGGTTGGATCCCCAGTTGCTGGTTCCAAAGATGGCAGAGAAACAGAAAAAATGATTTCAGAATCAACTTAGTGGTTGAGCATCACTGAGCTTGTTGATAGCATCCAGATGTCGACCTCTGACGGCCATTTGCTCTGAGGAGTGCCTGAAATAGGGATATTTCTCAGGCTGTAGCGGGCCAGATGTGGAGACATCTTTTCTTTTTTCAATTGCACAAGGAGTGTGTGATGTCTACCAAAGCACAACAGTTGTTAATCAAGTTGGGTTTGGACGCGGAGTTGAGCCAGCGTTTCTCTGTGGATCCGAAGCAGGTATACCAAGAATTTGAATTGGAAGCCGAAGGTCAGCAGCAGATTGAACAGCTGATTGCCAGCGGCGATGATGATTCTTCACTGAACGGATTGTTGCTTTTCGTTCATTTTTAAAGAGTCTAGATGGTGATCTTCGCTTATTTAACATCGTGACATTGTGAACCTGGGATATCAGCAAATGCGTTATGTGTGGTTTGTCGTATTAGTTTGTTGCCTGTCCCTGCCGGCATGGTCTGCCGAGAATGATGTTAACGATAAAAGCCAGCAGTTGGAGTTTCTTTTCGATCTGGCAAAAGAAGATCCTAAGAGTGCGCTGCAGCAAACGGAGTTGTTGTTGCAGCGCTTTAATTATCTGAAGCCCAACGAGTTTTGTAAGGCCTTGCAGGTGGCGGCAGTGAGCCATTTAGGGGTAGGGCAGTATCGGCGCTCCTATGAGCGGGCGCAACTGGCGGCCCAGTGTGCGCTGGAAAATAAGTTGTATAAAGAGTTTATCTACAGCAGCAAGATACAGGCCATTAATGCTGCCGCCTTAGGTGAGTTTGTCGAGTCGATCCGGCTTTTTCTCGATGCCTCAAAATATATTGATCGTGTCGATGATGATGCGATTAAATTCGATCTGTTGTCCACCATTGCCAATCATTACACGCTTATCGATGACTATGAGAGTGCCTCTTATTATATGGAAAGGGCGAAATTGTATCGCCAGAAAGGGGCTGAATCCACTTGTATGGAAAGCATGGTTGATCAGCATATTTTAAAACTCAAAGGCAGTTATAAAGAAGTATTGGCGAAACTAGAACAATCTCGTGAGCGGTGTCATACGGATGGTAATAATTACGAGATTATCATGTGGAAACTGTATTACGCCGATGTGAAGATCCACTTTGAAAAATACGACGAAGCGTTGACTGTCCTGGCGGACTCTGAACAACTCTATACTGAAAATAATATCGATTACGCCAGAGACTCGTTGCACCTGCTGTACGCCAAGGCCTATCTCGGCAAGGGCGATCTGGCTCTAGCCAGAGAGCACATTGATGATTCCGCGAATGAACTTAGGTACTTGGCTCAGGATAAATCGTCGTACGAAATTGAAGTGCTGAGGGCCAAAGTCAGTTTTGCCGCCGGTGAGTTTAAACAGGCGGCGGAGTATTATGCCGCGGCTCTTGAACTGAAAGAGCTGTATCTGAAAAAGCTCAACTCAATCACCTTTGCGGTGCAAAAAATTGAGATGAACGCATTGCAGCAGGAGAATCAGGTCAAGGAAGCGCAGGCCCTGCAGCGGGCTCAGGAAGCGCAGCTAATGAGTGAGCGCAATCGCAGTCGCGGGGTCATTGCCGTCAGCGCCGCCGTGGTAATTGGCTTGCTGGGCATGTTCATTACTAACCGCCGAATGGGACGCAGTCGTGACCATTTTCGCAACCTGGCTCATTACGATGCCATTACCAGGGGCATGAGCCGCACCTTCTGGCTGCAAAGCGCCGCCGGACAGTGCGCCAAACTGGATCCGTCCACGCCCATCTCAGTATTGATCCTCAAGGTGGACGGTCTCAGGGACATCAATCTTGAGTACGGCTATGGCGTCGGTGACGATGTGCTGGCCAGGATCAGCCAGGTGGTGGACCGGCATGGCAGCAGCGACAGTCTGCTGGGCAGATTGGGCGGTAACCAGTTGGCGCTGCTGTTACCCGGAGTATCGCGGCCCAATGCGGAATCCATCGCCGAGCAGATTCGGTTGGAGACAGAAGCGATACCGCCGGAAGAGCTGGAATTGAGGCAGGCTGTTACCGTCAGCGTTGGCGTGTGCGGTTACAACCGTCAGAGGGATCTGGCAGAGATGATCCTGAGGGCCGATCGGGTGCTGGATGAGATTCGCGACGGCGGCGGTAATCAGGTACAAACTTTTAAAGGAAGCTACGCATGACACAGGGACGTTTGGATGTGGTGGGCCTGGGGATCAGCATTCCCCGTCATACCAGTAAGTTCACCGAGAGTCAGATTCGCCATGCGGATCAGGTCTATTACTTGGTGGCGCACCCGGTGGCAGAGGAATACCTCGAGGGGCTGAACCCCAAAGCGCGTTCGCTGCAGCGCCATTACCATGAGCAATCTTCTCGGCCTAAATCCTATCGAGCGATGACCGACGAGGTGGTCAGTGCGGTGGCCGCCGGGCAGCGGGTGGTACTGGCCTTGTACGGTCACCCGAATGTGTTTGCGTCGATCTCCAAGTGGTCGGTGAACGAGGTGCGGGCACTGGGCCTGCCGGCACAAAACCATCCAGGGATCGGTGCCGACGATTGCCTTATCGCCGATTTGAACATCGATCCCGGTAATCGGGGTATGAGTCATTTTGAGGCCGGGTTTCTGTCGATGTTTCAGGTGCCGCCCACGCCACACTGTTACATGGTGCTGTGGCAGATCGCGGTTGCCGGCGACACCAGTTGCACCAGCTTTGAAGGGGACGCGTCGCAGCGGCAGGTGCTGGTGGATAAGCTATTGAAGTACTACCCGGAAGATCACCCGGTGTGTTTGTATGAGGCGGCCACTTTGCCGGTGACTGAGCCGAGAATGGACTGGGTTGCCCTGAAAAATCTGGCCCGGGCGCCGATGAAGCAGTACACCACGGCAGTGATGCCGCCGTGTGAAGAGCTAGTTCCCGATGAAGAGGCTCTGGCTCGTCTTGGGGCCACCGTGGATGACATTCGAGAAAAGATCAGCAATCGCAGCTGATCTCGACGCAATAAAAAAGCCTGAGCAGTGCTCAGGCTTTTTTTATGTTGATTGGTTTTGGGGGGCTAATGGTGTCGCTGCCCCACTTTCTCCAGTACCAGCACCACCATAAAGCCTACGACGGCGCAGGCCAGCGCCAGATAGAGTTGATGGGGCTCGCCGGTAATGGACTCAAACTGGCCCGGCAACAGGTTTTCCTGCAGCAGTGGCACCTGGTCTCCTTTGGAATTTACCCGCCAGCTCAGTGTTTGCTTCCAGGGCCAGATTTTGCCCAGAGTACCGATCAATAATCCGGTTAGAAACGCCAGCGTGGCACCGTGAAAGCGGCGTAGCAGGAACGACAACAGGTGAGAGAAGCTCAGCAGTCCCAGCACACAGCCGCACAGGAAGATGGCTATGGTAGTCAGCTCGGCGCTTTTCACCGCACCGAGCACCGGCGCATACAGCCCCAGCAGCAGCAGAATAAAGCTGCCGGAGATGCCTGGCAGAATCATGGCGCAGATGGCGATCATGCCGCCGATCAGAATATTGACTGGCGTCGGGTCCAACGCCAGTGGGTTGGCCACCGAGATCAGGTAGGCGAAGCCGGCGCCTACCAGCAGTGACAGCAGCAACTGCGGCGACCAACCTTCAATTTGTTTGCCGATGTGGACAATGGAGATCAGAATCAGGCCGAAGAAAAAACTCCACAGGCCGATGGGTTGATTCACCAACAGATAGGAGATCACCTTGGCCAGTGACGCGATGCTGATACCGATGCCGGACAACAGAGTCACCAGAAAAGAGCCGTTGATGTGATTCCATACTGCCTTAAAGCCTTGCTGACGCCAGAGACCAAACAGGCTGGGGTTGATGCGGCGAATGCTTTCCAGCAGCGTGTCGTAGATGCCGGTAATGAACGCGATGGTACCCCCGGATACGCCGGGCACTACATCGGCGGCGCCCATGGCCAGTCCTTTCAGGAAGGTTTTTATATCCAATGTCATAGAGAAAGCTGTAACTGAGTAAGATAGTCGGCATTATAGGGGCTGAATGTAGAAAAGTCGTGGATGGACAAGGGGAAGCCGCAGATGGAGTTTGAAAAATACATCGACCGTCGCCAGAGTGACAGCCTGAAGTGGCAAAAGTACGCCGGCAGGGATGTGCTGCCGCTGTGGGTGGCCGACATGGATTTTGCCATTCCCGAGCCGGTGACGCAGGCGCTGCAGGCAAGGCTGAAACACGATATTTTTGGCTATGGGGTGTTGTCTCAGGGGACCAAGCAGGCGGTGTGTCAGTGGTTACTCCGCCGCTGGCAGGTGGAGGCAACGCCGTCGCAGTTGGTGACATTGCCGGCAGTGGTGCCGGGGCTGAATTTTGCGGTGGAATCTCAACAGTTGTCAGACATCGGTTTTTTCTCGCCCGTCTATCCCCCCATTCGTAAGGTGGCAGAAAACCTCAAAATTCGTGGCCGGGCCTTTGAATTAAAGATGGAAGCAGGTCAGTACCGTTTGCCATTAGAGCAGATTGAGCAGGCCGCAGCCGATGGCATGCAAGGGTTGATACTGTGCAACCCCCACAACCCCGGCGGCACCATCTGGACCGAGGCCGAGCAGCAACAACTGTTGCGGTTAGCTCGTCGCTACCAACTGCTGCTGATCAGCGATGAGATTCATGGCGATCTGATTCTGCCCGGGCATCGGCATCGTTCGCTGTCGGCACTGGCGCAGGAGCAGGATCGGGTCATTACCCTGGTATCGGCTGGTAAGAGCTTTAATCTGGCTGGCCTGCCCATGGCCTTTGCCATCGTCAAATCCCCGGATTTGCGCCAGAGTCTGAAGGGGTGGTTGCAGGGGCGCTGTGCCACTCATAATGTGCTGGCAGCGGTGGCGATGGAGGCGGCCTTCAGTCAGTGCCAACCCTGGCTCGATGCGCTGATTGAGTATTTGGGCCAGAACTGGCAGTTACTGGAACAGAGATTGTCGCCGGTGGCGGGACTGACCCTGATGGCGCCGCAGGCGACTTACCTGGCCTGGATTGATTGTCGCGCCCTGGGATGGGAAACCCCGTCTAAGGTGTTCACCGACCATGGGGTGGGTTTGTCTTGTGGCACCGAATTTGGGGCGCCGGGGTTTGTACGGTTGAATTTTGCCTGCCCGAGAGAGACCTTGGAGCTGGCCCTGAGCCGAATGCTCAAGGCCATCGAGACGCATCGGCCTTAGTTGGCAGCGGGCGCGGGCTGAGCGCCAATCACCTGACGAATGTCATAGGGGTGCAGTTTGATGGTGAGGTAGTTGCTTTTAAACGACACCGAAGGGTTAGGCAACGGCTCGTCATCGGCTTTAGAGTCGCTGGATTTGACCTCGATCTCTAGGGTGCCGTCTTCAATGACCGGCCATTTGGCGGTAATCACCGGCAGTTGTTTGACCGCCTTCATCAGCTGCTGTTCGTTCTCGGCCCCACAGGGCAGGACAAATTCGATGTGTTCCCAGCCATCACGGCGTTTGCGGCCATCGGGGAAGGGCAGTTCGATGACATTCACCTGCCAGGGGCCGACGCTGAGCGGTTGCTCCAGCTCAATCAGGTAGATCGGGCGACCGTTGATCACCTTATCCGACAGAATGGTGCCTCGTTTTTCGAACTGAGTTTTCAGGTGCTCGGCATCGCTCTTTTCGGTGACCCGTAGGGCAATGTGATCCACCTCCAGCTGCGCCTGAACCAGCCCCAGGCGGTTGGCGAAGATGGTGATGTTATGGCCAAACTCGGGCAGTTTGGCGATCAGCTGTTCAAAATTCATCGATGCTTGCCTGCTCTATGACGTTGCCGTCCAAATCCATGACTGTCAGAAGCTTACCATCAAAATGACCCAGGCTGGGGGCGAATCCGCCTTTTGGCAGGGTGATGGAGCCGGGATTGAACATCAAACGCTTTTCCTGCCAGCGGGCCATAGGAATGTGGCTGTGGCCAAAACAGAACAGGTCACCGTCGGCCAGGGGAGGCAGTTGGCTGTCGTTCCACAGGTGACCATGAGTCACAAAGGCGCGTTTGCTACCCAGCATCAGGTTGTTGTAGTCCGCCATCAAAGGAAACTGACACAGCATCTGGTCTACTTCGGAGTCGCAGTTACCGCGCACCGCCAAAATCCGGTCGGCCCATTGGTTGAGGCGCTCCGCGACGGCAGGGGGATTGTATCCCTCGGGTACCGGGTTGCGGGGACCGTGGTTGAGAACGTCTCCAAGAAGGATAAGGTGACGGCATGATTTGCGCTGCGCCCACTCCAGCGCGCGTTCCAGCGCAGGCAGGCAGCCATGAATGTCAGAGATAAACAGCATCAGTGAAACTCGGCAGGAAGGAATGACGTCAGTGTAACTGCCACCTGTTAACAACGCCAGCTAAGCGGGGTTTAAGGGCGTCAGTGTGTGAACTGTCTTTATAAAAAGGCGGTTGCTGGCGGGGATTTGGCTTTTCAATGCTCGGTAGCTGGGGTAACGTGATTCGGTCATCTTAGGGAAATTAGAGAGCCGTGATAAGCGGACGGGAGGGAGTATGCACAATCAGCACAGACTGACGCAGGGGGCTCAGGACGGCCAGACTCCGGTGATGGAAGTGCCAAGCAAACAGGTGGCCACCATGTGGTTGTGCCTGTTGGCGACTTTGACTAAGGAGCAGGTTCAGGCGTTGGGGGACTGCAATATGGCCCTGGCGTTTGATCTGGGGGTGGCGGTCAGAATGGCTGAGGAGGAGCAACAGTCACTGACACTGGTGATTTCCGAGGTGTTGGCCTTTTATAACGATAAGTTGGGCCTGGCTCTGGACTCGTTGACTCTGGCGCCGGCCATCGCCACCGGGGTTTATCGCAGCCAACAGGTTCAACATAAGCGGCACTAGTGAGGGGGATTGGGATCCGCTTCGCCGAATTGGTCTGAGGTTCTGGTGTTGCTGGCTTCGCCCTTGTAGGCTCAACCTTTCCCCAGTTTCAGAGTGGATTAGTTTGCGCGAGACTCTGCTTATCGGTGTCATCTTGAGTGTGCTCATTGCGCCAGCCTCGGCCGGTATCGAGCAGTTGGATGCGGCATTTTCTGATCAGTTCGGACATCCCTGTCACCTGAACCATGAGGTGACCTGGCTGCTGTTTGCCCATGATAAGGCCGGCTCGCATCTGGCCATGAAGGCGCTGGAATCCACCGCTGCCCTCAACGATCCTGGTGGACGTTACTTGGTGGACATCAGCGCCATTCCCGGTTGGGTGGCAAGCTGGTTTGTGTTGCCTAAGTTACGGGAGCTGCCCTACGCCGTTTGCTTGGATCCTAAGGGCGAAACCGCCGAAACGTTGGCGGGTGAGCCTGGTACCGTTCAGGTGTATCGCCTGTACCGGCGAGGTCCCCAGCAACGTCAGGAGTTTTCACAACTGTCGGCCCTGGAGCGACACCTGAGGTTACTCATTAGCACAAGCCCCGAAGCCAAACCCTTGCTACAATAGCGGTTTTAGAGACTCAAGGCGCAGCAGCAATATGGCCAGATTCATCCAAGCGATAGTATTGGCATCGGTGGTGTGGATGGTGGCCAGCCAGGGGCACGGCATGACAAAATCCGTAGTAGGACCGGTTGAGTACCTTACCTTGGGTAAGGCGTCGGTTCGCTATCTGGCCCGCATCGATACCGGTGCAGCCACCACCTCTTTGCACGCCATCAACGTGCGAATCGATTCCTCCTCTTCCCGAGCATCCGACAACATCGGCAAGGTAGTGCGCTTTTCCAGCGGTAATGAACTGGGACAGACTCAATCTCTGGCTGCGGTGGTGGTTGATGTGATTCGGGTACGCAATGCTCAGGGCACCGAATCTCGCTATGTGGTGGAATTGCCGCTGACATTTAACGGCCATACTCGGGAAGTGCGGGTCAATCTTCGCGACCGGAGTCGAATGAAATACAAGCTGTTGCTGGGGCGAAACTGGCTTAGCGGTCACCATCTGGTGGACGTGGATCGTCGCCCGGCCGGAGAGGAGTGATGCGCTACCTGATGCTGGTGACGTTGCTGTGGGCGTTCTCCTTCAGTCTGATTGGCGAATTCTTAGCGGGGCGGGTCGACCCCTGGTTTTCGGTGCTGGTTCGTATTGCTCTGGCATTGATGGTGATGCTGCCCTGGTTGCGGCCGCGGCGATTGTCTCTCTCCTCGAGTTTGGTGTTGATGGCCATCGGTGCTTGCCAACTGGGGGTGATGTACGGCTTCTATTACCACTCGTTTGAGTATCTGAGCGTGGCCGAAGTGCTGCTGTTTACCGTTATGACGCCGGTGTACGTTACCCTGTGGTACGACTTACTTCATGGCCGTTTCTCTCCCTGGTACCTGCTGACGGCGGCCATTGCCGTGGCGGGCGCGGCGGTGATCAAATACGCTTCGGTCAATGCCGATTTCCTGCTCGGGTTTGCCGTGGTACAGGGCGCCAACCTCTGTTTTGCCATCGGCCAGGCCAGTTATAAATGGTGGATGGAGAAGCAGTCGCAGACGCTGCCTCAGCATCAGGTATTCGCGTTGTTTTATGTCGGTGCCTTGCTGGTGGCCCTGCCGGCTTATCTGATGCTGGGAAACTCGGACCGGTTGCCACAGAGTCTGACTCAATGGGGTATCTTGCTGTGGTTGGGAGTGGTGGCGTCCGGCCTCGGGTATTTTTTGTGGAACCGGGGGGCATGCCAGGTGGATGCCGGAGCACTGGCCATTATGAATAACCTGCTGGTACCGGCGGGACTGCTGGTGAACCTGGTGCTGTGGCAGCACAATCTGCAGTGGGGCCGGTTGATGGTCGGAGGCGGGTTGATTCTTGGTTCGCTGTGGTTGAATGAAGCCTGGGTCAAGCCTCGGGTTGAAGCCGCTCGGGCGATGGCATTGGCCCGCTCTGCCGGGCAGGGATGACAGGTTACTGCCAGTCCAGAGACAACGAAAACAGGGGCCAACTGGCCCCTGTTGCTGGTGTGCAGTTTCCGATTACCAGACCCGAACCGCCAGTCCTTTCAGGTAGAAGCCTTCTGGAAAGGCGCTGCCGATGGGGTGGTCCCCGGCCTGGCTCAGGCGCTCGATGATTTGCGCATCTCGACCGGCATCGATGGCGGCATCGGCGACAATCTTCTGGAACAGGTTGGATTCCATCAGGCCTGAGCAGGAGTAAGTCAGCAAGGTGCCACCGGGCTTGAGGATCTGCATGGCCACCATGTTGATGTCTTTATAGCCCCGGCAGGCCCCCATCAGCTGGGCTTTGCTGTCGGCAAACTTAGGCGGATCCAGAATGATCACGTCAAATTGAACCCCCTGATCCCGATACTCTCGCAACAGCTTGAATACGTCGGCTTCGACAAACTCGGCCTTGGACAGGTCCAGACCATTGAGCTCGGCATTCTGTTTGGCCAGAGCCAGAGCCGGAGCGGAAACGTCGGCATTGACCACGTGCGAGGCACCGGCTTTCAGGGCATAGGTGCCGAAGCCGCCACTGTAACTGAAGCAGTTGAGTACGCTACGACCTTTGACGTAACGACTGGAGGCGAGACGGTTGTCACGTTGATCCAGGTAGTAGCCGGTTTTGTGGCCGGTAACGACGTCCACCAACAGCTGCAGACCATTTTCCTTGATCGCCATCGGCTGCGGTGGCAGTTCGCCCTTGAGCAGGCCGGTGGTGGGGGCCAGCCCCTCTTTCTTGCGCACGTCCACATCGGAGCGCTCATAGATGGCACATTCTGGGTACAGGTCACTCAATACCTTGACCAGAGTGTCCCGCCAGGCATCGGCCCCGGCGCTCAGAAGCTGGCAAACCAGCACGTCATTAAAGCGATCGATGGTGACGCCGGGCAGGCCGTCAGACTCGGCCGCCACCAGTCGGTAGCCGCTGATTTCGTGCTCTCGGGGCAAAGCATCGCGCCCGGCCTGGGCACGCTCAATGCGGCGACGAAAGAATGACTCATCGATGTTGTCATTGGCATCGAAGCTCCACAGTCGCACTCGAATCTGGGATTGCGGCGAATAGGCGCCGCGACCCAGCCAGCGTCCATCGTGGGACAGTACTTCAACGGTGTCTCCCAGGCCGGGGTTGCCATTGACCTTCTTAATCCCTTTGGAGAATACCCAGGGGTGGCGACGTTGCAGAGATTTCTCCCGCCCTTTCACCAGCACGACGCTATTTTGCATAGTCATTTCCAAGATTTCATGATTGGCGCGGATTGTAGGTGCCATGGCAGGCTGAGGCAAGGCCGAAGGTGAAAACCTGGGCCCGCGCAGGGCGTTTAACGTTGCAGAGTAGGGCGGCAGCCAGTCAATGGCTGACAGGCTGCCGCGAAATTGCGTTCACAGGCCGGGCTTAATCCAGGCAGGGGGTGTCGTGGCAGTGATGCACTTCGACGGTGATGTGGCTCAGCTCAGGCACATCCTTCAGTAACTGTTTATAGTGCTCAGGATCTTGCGGGTGGTGGGTCACCAGACTGATGATGGCGGCGCTGTGGTGCCCGCTGACTTTCCACAAGTGCAGATCGGCAATGCGGTTATCCCGATCCGCCTCAATGCGGTGACTGATTTTTTCCGCCAGAGCGTCATTCGGGCAGCGATCCAGCAGGGTCGGATAGGTGTCTTTTATCAAGCCCCAGCCCCAGCGGGTAATGATGATCGCGCCGACCACCCCCATGATGGGATCCAGGCCGGGCATGTCGAAATAGCGTGCGGCCAACAGGGCAAAGATGGCCGTCAGCGAGGTCAATGCATCGGCGATGACGTGCAGATAGGCGGCGTACAGGTTGTGGTCGTGGCTGTGTCCATGGCTATGGGAGTGACCGTGCTGGTGATCGTGATCGTGATCGTGGTCATGGTGACCGTGTCCATGGGAATGACCGTGGCTGTGTCCGTGGGAGTGGCCATGATGGTGATCCTCTCCTTGGTGCAGCAGATAGGCACAGACAACGTTAATCACTAAGCCGACAACCGCCACAATCAGGGCGTTGTTGTAATCGATGGCCACGGGTTCAATCAGGCGCCAGATGGATTCAATGGCCATCATGGCCGCCACCAGTACCAGGGCGACCGCGCTGGTGAAACCGGCCAGGATATTCACTTTGCCGGAGCCAAAGCTATAGCGTGCGTCTTTAGCGGCTTTACGGGCGAAGCTGTAGGCGAACAGCGTCAATCCAAACGCCGCCACGTGGGTGGCCATGTGCCAGCCGTCGGCCAGTAGCGCCATGGAGCCGGTCAGGTAACCGGTGACGATCTCGATCACCATCATGGCGGCGGTAATCAGTACCGCATACAGGGTGCGTTTTTCGTTCTTTTCCTGCTGCTGGGCAAACTGGTGGCTGTGTTGCCAGCGATGAAGACTGTGACTGTGCATGGTAGTGAGAATCAGTTTTATTATGGTTTGCTAATTTTAGCCAAGCCATTGCCGGAAAAACATGCGACAGCTCATATTTTTAACCCCATATTTACCATGGATATACAAACAGAATCCCTACGGGTGTTGCGGCGGGAGTGTTGATCGGTTTTTATCCCGATGGCGGCGCTTGGGCCTTTGGGCGCTTTACAGTTGCCGCAGGATAATGACAATGTGCGTTGGCACCCTTTGGGTCAACGATTCGGTGAGAGGCAGCAGTGGCAGACGTTAACTTTGACACCCGGGCATCAAAATTTGCTCGAAACATATACGACAGCAGCAAAGGAAAAATCCGAGAAGCGGTGGTGATGCGGGAGTTGACCCAACATATCCTGCCACACCTGGCCGACACCTGCCCGGTTCTCGATGCTGGGGGCGGTCAAGGCCAGTTGTCGCTGCAACTGGCTCAACGGGGTCACCCGCTGTTACTGTGCGATCTTTCCGGCGAGATGCTGCAGCAGGCACAAAGCCGGGCAAAGGCATTGGCTGTCAGCGATCGCCTAACCACCTATCACGGACCGATTCAGAGCCTGGGAAGCGAATCGAATGGCCCCTATTCATTGGTGCTGTGTCATGCCGTGATGGAGTGGTTGGAACAGCCTCAGCAGACCATCATCGGCCTGCTTGAGCAGGTGGCGCCGGGTGGCTATTTGTCGCTGATGTTCTTTAACTATCGAGGCATGGAGATGCATAACCTGGTTGCCGGGAATTTCGATAACCTGGGTCATACCATGGTGCACGGTAAAAAGAAGGTTAAGTTGGCGCCTCGGCATGGCTTTGATAATCAGCAGGTGATTCGGTGGTTGACCGACGCAGGCATGGTGCTGGAACGGCAGGTGGGGGTCAGGGTGATTCACGATTATCTGCGGGATAAAGGCCGTCAGGAGCAGTCGTTGTCCCGTTTGCTGGAACTGGAGCTGGAGTACTCGGAAAAGCCAGTGTTTCGTGATTTGGGCCGCTACACCCATTTGATCCTGCGAAAGCCGGTTTAATCCTTTTTTTCTCCTGAAATGGGAACCGTTTACTGTGTTCCCGGTCAGATCTTTGGTCATCCTTTTTGACATTCCCCGGGCGACGGGGCAATTTGTCCTGCAGATTTTACGAATTATCGTTATGGAGTGAGCCGTGCGACAGAAGTTACAGGCTTTGGATTTTCGCGCCATTCAGCCTTGGTGGCTAATGGCTGGCGCACTCAGTATTGCCCTGTACGCATTGCTGCCAACGTCTCAGCATGGCCAGATCGTGCTGCCGGATCTCACCACCGAACCGGTTCCGGAGCTGGTTAGCCTCGACAGCGTTACCCTGCCGGAAACCCTCAGTTATGAGATCGCCAAGGGCGACAATCTTAGCCGTATTTTCTCTCTGATTGGCATCAGTCAGAAACAGATGTATCAACTGCTGGAGGCGGATTACTCGGTGCTGGCGCTCGATACCCTGAAAGTCGGTGATCGCCTCAACTTCTGGCTCGACGAAGCCGATAACGATCTACAGAAACTGGAACTGGTGTTTAATCCGGCTCATAAGGTGCGTTTCACCCAGGTGGCTCCCGGAGAGTACGAGGTGGAAGAGATTCGCCTCGAGGGCCAGTGGCGTTCCACCGGCGTTCATGGTGAAGTTAAAGGCAGTTTTGCTCGAGTAGCTCAGCAGGCGGGCCTGAATGCCAACGATGTGGCCGAGATTGAAAACCTGTTTAAGGACAAGTTGAATTTTCGCCGCGATCTGCGAGCTGGCGATCAGTTCGGAGTGGTTCGTCGTTCCCAGTTTGTGGATGACGTGGCCACCGGGAATCATGAGATTCTGGCGGTCAGCTTTGTGCTCAGAGGTAAAGAGGTGGATGCGTTCCGCCATACCGATGGTCAGTTTTACGATGCCGATGGCAACAGCCTGCAACGTGCCTTTCTGGCGCGGCCCTTTAATGGCAAATACCGCATCAGTGATCATTTCAATCGCCATCGCAAGCACCCGGTTACCGGGCGAGTAAAACCGCATAATGGCACCGACTGGGCGTTGCCCAGTGGTACTCCGCTGCTGGCGGCGGGAGATGGGGTGGTCACTCGCGTGGAAAATCATCCTTATGCAGGCCGTTACGTGGTGATTGACCACGGTGGTCGATACCGCACCCGCTATCTGCACATGTCCAAGATTCAGGTTCGCAAGGGCCAGCGGGTCAGTCGCGGGCAGCGTATCGGCCTGTCTGGTGCCACCGGTCGAGTAACCGGTGCTCACCTGCACTATGAGTTCCACATCAATGGTCGCCCCGTGGATGCTCTGAAAGCCGATATTCCCATGGCCTCTTCCATGGCGAAAAAGGAACGCCAGGCTTATTACGCCCAGGCACACCAGTATCGAGAGATGATGGGAATGGTCCAGTAACGGCCAGGTTGAGACATTAACAAGAGCGGCAATTGCCGCTCTTTTTTTGTGGTTGCGGTTAACCTAAAACCAAAGCCACTGGGCCCTCGCGTTCGCAAGGGCGACACGGCGAGGATGGGGTGGTAGCGGTATGGTATTTGGCTCGCAGGGAGGCGCAGTTGGCACACAGCATCAAACAACCTTCCGTCGTGCCCGCGAACGCGGGTACCCAGTGTCTGTTCTTAGGGGAAATACCTAAGCCGCGTGCCCTCGCATTCGCAAGGGCGGCAATCCCTCTTCTGTCTTACCCGCGAAGGCAGGTATCCAGTGGCTTTTGCGGTCAACCTAAAATCAAAGTCACTGGACCCTCGCGTTCGCAAGGGCGACACGTTGAAGTGAGGTGGTTGTGGGGGATAGGGCGGACGCCATCTCGCTTACGGTTTCCTTAATATTCGAACCCACCTTCCGTCGTGCCCGCGAACGCGGGTACCCAGTGTCTTTTCTTCGGGGAAATGCCCAAGCCGCGTGCCCTCGCATTTGCCAGGGTGACACGGTGTGAGTGTGGTGGCAGTCGCGGTAAGCGTTGGCAGGCGCGTGGTTATACCGCCTGATGCATGGCGCCAATGGAGGTCTGGTAGCTGACACTGTTGACCTGGGAGGGCTCTTGACTGATGTCCAGAGTGACGGTGAATTCCCCTTCGTCGTATAACATCTCGCAGGGGTAACCCTGATTTTTCAGTAGCCTGAGCATCGGGTGGTTTTCACTGTGCACCAGAGCGATCACTTGGTCTACGCCCCACAAATGACCGGTTTTAAATAACTCAGACACCAATACGCTGCCAATGCCACGATTCTGGCAATCATCAACCACCAGACAGGAAAGCTCTGCCACTTTGGATTGAGGGGTAGCGCGAATCAGGCGCCCGGCGGCCACCATGCGTTGTTCGGGCCCGAGGGTAATGACGAACGCCAGTTGCAGATCGAAGTCCACGGTGGTGTAGCGGGCGATGTCTTCCAGTGATGGGGCATCGATCACTCGAAAGAACCGCATGTACAGAGTGCGGGGGGATAAAGTGGGGTAGATGTCCAGCATCTGGTATTTATCGTCGGGCCGAATGGCACGCAGCGCCACTTCGGTGCCGGAGTGGGTTTGCAGGAGCGTGTGATAGCGGCTTGCTTCATCTGCGCTAAGGGCAGCCGGGTTCAGCATCGTATCTGATCTTCCTACGTCGAGTGGGGGCCAACAGGAGACTCGGAGATGGGAACCACCGATCTCTCATTGTACAAAGGTCATACCTTTGTCTGATTTAGCGCCAGTTTACCAGCATCAATATGGGAAAGGATAGGGGGACAGTGGTCTGTTCTCTAGCCACAATGGTGAAAAAGATCGCAAAAATGAATCAGCCTCGTCGATGACGAGGCTGATATCGGTTTGGAATTACTGATGATGTTTAGGTACGCAGACCAGAGAGGCGCTCTTTAAGGTCATCGGCAGTTCGAGTGAGCTCATTGCAACCGGCGGTTGACTCCTGAGCGGCCATCTCCACTTCATGAGATTGGTTGCGAACCTGAGTCAGGTTGGCGGCGATCTCGTTGGCAACGGCGGTCTGCTGCTCAGCCGCGGTGGCGATCTGGGCACTCATGCTATTAACCCGGTCCGAATGTTCGGTGATCTTCTGTAGATCCTCGCCGGTCTTACTGATGAGACTGCGGCCGGACTCGGCCATGGTGACGGTGCTGGCCATCACCTGCTCCAGGCTCTGGGTCCCAGTTTGCAGCTCTTCGATCATCTTCTGAATCTCGACTGTGGCGTCCTGAGTGCGTGCAGCTAAAGTACGAACCTCATCGGCAACCACCGCAAAGCCGCGACCCTGCTCTCCGGCTCGAGCCGCTTCAATGGCGGCATTCAGGGCCAGCAGATTGGTCTGCTCGGAGATGCCATTGATGGTGGTGACGACCTCATCAATTTTGGCGGCGTTGCTGTGTACCTGATTGACGGCGGCGGAAGCGTTGTGGACGTCACTGACCAGTGCCTCAATGGCGGTCACGGTATCCTGAATGTTCTTATGGCCATGCTGAGACTGCTCATTGGCCTGACGGGTCTCATCGGCGGTGTGCTCGGCGTGGGTCGCCACCTCTTTCACCGTGGCGGTCATCTCTTCCATGGCCGAAGCCAGGCTGTCCAGGTGTTCACGTTGGCCAATGGCCATGTCGTTGGAGGTCTGGCTCTGGTTCAGCACCTGATGAGCCGAGGCGTTAATGTTATCGGAGATCACCCTCAGGGTATTGACCACATTGCGGCGGGTGGCGATGAGGGCATCGATGGAGTTTGCCAGGGGACGAAAGTCATCCCGGCCGGGGGCAAAGTCGAGGCTCACGGTCAGATCGTTGGCACAGGCCTTGGCCATCACTTCGCGCATGAAGTCCATGGAACCGATAACAAAACGACGAACCACCACGGCCCAGGTGGTACAAAAGGCCGCCACGAAGACTATCAGAATCAGTGGCAGTTTGAAGATGCGGATCAGTTCCTCATTGACACTGAAGCTGTCATTGACCACCACCATCTGATCGGAGCCAATTAAGGCGGCAGTTCGCACCTGGTTGCCGTTGACCAGGGGTTTGCCTGACCGGGCCGCTTGTGCCAGTGTGTAGTCACTGTTTTGCGCCATTAGCCTGACATCGCCCAGATTTGACAGCGCCTGTTGCCGGGCATCGACCGGCAAGGCGGTCAGAACCTTGGCAATATGGTCGGCTTGCTGAAGTTGCTCCTGCTGATGAGCGTGCACCAACTCGGTTTCAACCGAGCTGAGTACGGCACCGGCCACTAGCAGAAATCCCAGCAGTGGGAACACCGCCAGCAGAGCGAACTTTGCACGAAGAGAGAGGCTGATCAGTAGACGATCCAGCCAACCAAGGGTATTAGAGTCAGACATGTATGCTCTCAAAAGCAGTAAATACAACAACTTCCAAATGATATCGAACCCTGGTGAATTCCCTTTAGGGATTCTGATGGGTTTGGTGATGTGGATCACAAACATTCCTCATTCATGATCGGGAGTCGCTAATGAAAGCGATAACAATTGGGCCGAAAGGTCAGTTAGTCACCAAAGAGGTGCCGCTACTGGCTGCCCCCGACCACTGGCCCCTGATTCGGGTTAAAGCCAGTGGCATCAATCGGGCCGATCTGCTGCAGCGCGCCGGTCAGTATCCGCCCCCTCCGGGGGCCAGTGATATCCTGGGTCTGGAGGTGGCGGGGGAGATCGCCTTTGATTGCGGTCCTTGGCGCCGTGGCCAACGGGTGATGGCATTGCTGGATGGTGGAGGCTATGCGTCTGAGGTCCGGGTGCCACCGGGCCAGGTGATGGCGCTGGCGGACACCCTGAGCTTTGAACAAGGGGCGGCCATTCCTGAGGCGTTTTTAACCGCGTATCAGGCGCTGTTTGCTCTGGCTGGACTTCGGGCCGGAGAGACGGTGCTGATTCATGCCGGCGCCTCCGGGGTGGGCAGTGCCGCCATTCAATTGGCTCATCATGCCGATGCCACGGTGGTGGTGACCTGCTCCAGCGAGGCAAAGGCCGAATACTGTCGCCAACTGGGGGCACATCAGGCCATAAACTACTGCAGCGGCCCCTGGCCACAAGCCTGTCCCGGCGTCGATGTGGTCGTGGATGTTGTCGGCGGTGACTATTTGAAGGGCAATCTCAAGGTGATGAATCGAGATGCCAGGCTGGTGAGCCTGTCGATGCTCGGCGGCCGCTATGGCGAACTGGACTTTGCGCCGTTGCTGAGTAAACGAATTACCCTGATGGGGTCGACACTGAGAAACCGAAGTGAGGCTTATAAAGCCAACTTAATCAGTGATTTTGAAGCCGAGTTTGGTGCTGCACTGGCGGAGGGAGAGCTGAGGGCAACCGTGGACAGCGTCTACCCCTGGAGCCAGGTGGAAACCGCCCACCAGCGGATGACAGACAATCAAAATTGCGGAAAACTGCTGTTAAGCCGGGAATAGTGCCGTTTTGCCGATAAATAGCGGTTTAGCTTGGGTCGACAATGCAGTACAATTTACCGTTTTCACGGAAACTCTCCCCCCTTATTCGCGGTTGGTACAGAGAAAAAACAATCATGCAGCAATTAGCAGAAATTGTCGCTAAAGGTTTGGCTGCGGTAGACGCCGCCAGCGACCTGAAGGCGCTTGACGAAATCCGGGTACAATTCCTGGGCAAGAAGGGCGAAATTACCGCTCTGATGAAATCACTGGGTTCTCTGTCCGCAGAGGAGCGCCCTAAGGCGGGCCAGGCGATCAACGAAGGCAAACAGCAGGTACAACGCGCCCTGCATGCCCGCATTGAATCCCTGCAAACCGAAGCCCTGAACGCCAAGTTGGCGGAAGAGGCCATCGACGTAACGGCGCCGGGCCGAAAACTGGCCGCTGGCGGTCTGCACCCGGTGACCCGTACCATCGAGCGTATTGAACAGTTTTTTGCTGAGATCGGTTTCTCTGTGAGCACCGGTCCGGAGGTGGAAGACAACTTCCACAACTTCGATGCCCTGAACATTCCGGCCCATCACCCGGCCCGAGCAGAGCACGATACTTTCTTCTTTAATCCTGAGCTGATGTTGCGTACTCACACCAGTGGTGTGCAGATCCGTACCATGGAGAAGCAGCAGCCGCCGATCCGCATCATTTGCCCGGGCCGAGTATACCGAAACGATTACGATCAGACTCACACGCCGATGTTCCATCAGGTAGAAGGCCTGGTCGTGGCGGAAAAAGTCAGCTTCGCTGAACTCAAAGGGGTGCTGCATCAATTCCTGCGTAACTTCTTTGAAGAAGATCTGCAGGTGCGTTTCCGTCCCTCTTACTTCCCCTTCACCGAACCTTCCGCGGAAGTGGACGTGATGGGCAAGAACGGTAAATGGCTGGAGGTACTGGGTTGCGGCATGGTGCACCCGAATGTACTGACCGCAGTCGGCATCGATCCGGAGAAGTACTCTGGCTTTGCTTTTGGTATGGGTGTAGAACGCCTGACCATGTTGCGCTATGGCGTTAACGACCTGCGTTCGTTCTTCGAGAACGACCTGCGTTTCCTGAAACAGTTCCAGTAAGAGGCCGACAATGAAATTCAGTGAATCCTGGTTGCGTGAGTGGGTAAGCCCTGCCATCTCGACCAACGAGCTTTCCGAACAGATCTCCATGGCCGGCCTGGAAGTGGACGGTGTAGAAGCGGTTGCCGGCGAGTTTTCCGGTGTGGTAGTCGGGGAAGTGGTTGAATGCGGCCAGCATCCCGATGCCGATAAGCTGCGTGTAACTAAGGTTAATGTCGGCGGCGATGAGCTGCTGGACATCGTCTGTGGCGCGCCAAATTGCCGCCAGGGCCTGAAAGTGGCCGTGGCCGTGGTGGGCGCCGTCCTGCCGGGTAACTTCAAGATTAAAAAGGCTAAGCTCCGTGGCCAGCCGTCCCACGGCATGCTGTGCTCTTTCTCTGAGCTGGGCATCGACGTGGAAAGCGATGGCATTCTGGAACTGCCGGCAGATGCCGTTATCGGTACCGATTTCCGTGAGTTCTTGAACCTGGATGACAGCATCATCGAGGTGGATCTGACCGCCAACCGCGCCGACTGTTTCGGCCTGTCTGGCCTGGCTCGTGAAGTGGGCGTACTCAATCGTCTGCCGGTCACCGAGCCACAGGTGAGCCCGGTGGCTCCAAGCATTGATGATCGCGTGACCATCAAGGTCGAGGCGCCGGAGCAGTGTCCGCGTTATCTGGGCCGGGTCATTAAAAACGTTAATGTGAAAGCGCCGACGCCGCTGTGGATGCAGGAAAAACTGCGCCGTGGTGGTATCCGCTCTATCGACGCCATTGTCGACATCACCGGTTACGTGATGTTGGAGCTGGGTCAGCCGATGCACGCTTTTGATCTGGACACCCTTAACGGCGACGTCCAGGTGCGTCTGGCCAAAGAGGGTGATGAACTGACCCTGCTGGACGGCAGTGAATGCAAACCCAACAGCGATACCCTGTTGATTGCCGATGACAAGGGTCCTCTGGCTCTGGCGGGGATCTTCGGTGGTGAGCACAGCGGCGTGAATGGCGAGACTCAAAACGTGTTGCTGGAGTGTGCCTTCTTTGCACCACTGGCGATTCTGGGCCGTTCCCGTGCCTACGGACTGCACACCGATGCTTCGCACCGTTACGAGCGCGGGGTGGATCCTCAGCTTCAGGCCAAGGCGATGGAACGTGCTACGGCACTGTTGGTTGAGATTTGTGGTGGTGAAGTGGGCCCGGTTGTGGAAGCGGTGTCTGAACAGCATCTGCCTCAGGCGGCCACCATTACCCTGCGTCGCGAGAAGCTGGATAACCTGCTGGGTCACCACATCGGTGATGACGACGTGGCAGAAATTCTGACTCGTCTGGGCTGTGATGTCAGCGTGGTCGACGGCGGATGGCAGGCTAAAGCGCCAAGTTGGCGTTTTGATATGGCCATCGAGCAAGACCTCATTGAAGAGGTGGCGCGTATCTACGGCTACAACAGCATCCCTAACCTGGCCCCGGTGGCTACCCTGGAAATGCCAGAGCACCGTGAAGCCGATCTGTCTCTGAAACGAGTTCGTTCTCTGTTTGTGGATCGCGGTTACCAGGAAGCGATCACCTACAGCTTCGTGGATCCTAAGCTGCAAGAGCGCCTGCATCCAGGGGTTGAGCCTCTGGTGCTGCCGAACCCAATTTCCTCTGAGATGTCGGCCATGCGTCTGTCTCTGTGGACGGGTTTGTTGGGCTCTGTGGCCTATAACCAAGCCCGTCAGCAGTCGCGGGTGCGCCTGTTTGAAACCGGGTTGCGGTTTATTCCCGACGAGCAGGCTGAAAACGGCATTCGTCAGGAAGTGATGGTGGCCGGTGTGATTGCCGGGCAGGCAAGCGACGAGCATTGGGAGATGCCCGCTCGCGCTGTCGACTTCTATGACCTAAAAGGTGACGTAGAAGCGATGCTGGCTCTGACCAATGACGCCGATGCCTTCAGCTTCCGCAGCACCAGCAATCCGGCTCTGCACCCGGGGCAAAGCGCTGAAATTGTCAAAGCTGGCAAGGTGGTGGGCCTGATTGGTGCCATTCACCCTCAGCATGAAAAGAAACTGGGTCTTAACGGCCGTACCCTGGTGTTCGAGATCGAACAAGCGGCTATCGCCGATAGCCAGGTACCCGAAGCCAGCGCCATTTCCAAGTTCACCGCCAGCCGTCGTGACATCGCCATCGTGGTTGATGAGGCTATCGGCGCGGGAGATGTAACAAGCTTGATCAAGAAAATTGGCGTAAAACAACTGGTTGGCGTAAACTTATTCGATGTATACCGAGGAAAGGGAATTGAGGAAGGCCAAAAGAGCCTTGCCATCGCCCTGACCTTGCAAGACGTCGAGCGTACGCTGGAAGAACAAGACATCGCCGACGCTGTTGATACCATCGTTGCTTCTCTTGCCAAAGAGTTCAACGCTCAGTTGAGGGACTGATATCATGGCCTTAACCAAAGCCGAAATGGCAGAACACCTGACCGAAACTCTCGGCATTCACAAAAAAGATGCCAAGGATCTGGTAGAGGCGTATTTCGAGGAAATCCGCTTGGCACTGGAAAGTGGCGAACAAGTGAAACTGTCGGGTTTTGGTAACTTCGAACTCAGGGACAAAAACCAACGCCCGGGGCGCAACCCAAAGACCGGACAAGACATTCCGATCAGTGCGCGCCGAGTGGTGACCTTTCGTCCAGGGCAAAAATTAAAAGCCAGAGTCGAAGACTTGGAGTTGGATTCGGCTGACGCCTGATCCGTTCATACCAAAGTTAAAACCCAGCCGTGATGGCTGGGTTTTTTTGTATATGATAGAGAGATAGTAGCCCATAGGTTTGAAAGGAATCGATCATGAGGTATCTACTGGCCACCACGGTGCTGTGGCCATTGTTGCTGTATCAGGGCATACAGGTGCGGCGTAATATCGTGCGATTGCCGGAAGCCAGGGGCCGTCGTCGTGGCGAACTGGGGCAGGGGCGGCCGTTGAGGATTTTGGTGCTGGGAGACTCCGCCGCCGCCGGTGTTGGCGTCGACCAGCAGCAGCGAGCGTTGAGCGGTCAGTTGATGGCTCGGTTGCAAGACCAGTATCAGCTGCAGTGGCGATTGATTGCACGCAGTGGTCTCACCACCGCTAAGATGCTGCGCTACATGAGTAAGCGCCGGGCGGAACCCTTCGATGTGGTGGTAACCTCTCTGGGCGTCAATGACGTTACTCGAGGAGTATCTCGACGTCGTTGGCTTCGGCAGCAACAGACTCTGGTGCAGTTGCTTCGGGACAAATACCAGTGCAAACAGGTGATCGTATCGGCGATGCCGCCGCTGGGTCAGTTTCCGGCGCTGCCTCAGCCGCTGCGCTGGACCTTGGGGCAGCACGCGCTGAGCCTGGACGGCAGTCTGAAGCAGTGGCTGGCGCAGCAACCTGATTGCGATCGCATCGAATTTTCACAGGCGCTTCGGGGCGAGGTGATGGCTGCCGATGGCTTTCACCCCGGAGCGCCGGTCTATCAACACTGGGCGGAGACCGTGGCCGCCTGCATTCGCAGCCGATGGCTGATACAGGAGTAACCGGTGGCAGAAACCATCAACTACATCGAGTTTGCCAGTGCCGATCTGGACGCCAGCAAGGGCTTCTTCGAGGCGGCGTTTGGCTGGCCATTTCAGGACTACGGCCCGGATTACAGCGCTTTTACCACTCCGGAGCTCAGTGGCGGGCTATTTTATAATCCCAAGGTGGCCACCACGGCGGACGGTGCGCCACTGCTGGTACTGCACAGCAGCGACCTCGGCGCCAGCCTGGACCGGGTTCGGGCCGCCGGTGGCCGGATTGTAAAACCCATTTTTGAGTTCCCTGGGGGGCGTCGGTTCCACTTTGTGGAGCCAGGAGGTAATGAGTTGGCGATTTGGAGCGAGTCATGAGGTCTCTGTGTTGGCTGTTGTTGTTGGGGCTGGGAGGCTGTCAGAGTGCGTCGGTTCCGGATTGTGAGCCCACCCCCTCACCACTGCACCAGATTGAAGGAGAGCTGGTGCAGGTGCCCTCTAAAGGCTATGTGCAGATGCTGGCCGCCCGCGGTGACCTCAATGGCGATGGCAATGCCGATCTGGTGGATATCGTGCGCTTCGATGGTGGTGGCAGCGGCAGCTTCTATTACCTGTCCGCCAACCTGGCTCAGGGCTGTGACTGGTTGCCGCGGGAATCGGTGTTTCTCGGTGATCGCATTGGCCTGGATGGGCTGAGCGTGATCGCCGATGAAGTGCGAGTGTCAATGCGGGTACGTGGTGACGATGAGCCGATGGCAACCCCCGCTCACATCGTGATCGAGCGCCGTTTCCGGCTGACGGAGCAGGGACTGGTGGCGGTGGATTAGGCCTGGGTTTGAATCTGGTTGCCGCCGGCGGACTTGGCTTGCTGCAGAGCCAGATTGATTCGGTTCAGAGTCTGGTGCAGGGTAAAGCCGGGCTGATGGCAGCTGACTCCCAGGCTGGCCGAGCAATGGTCACCGTGGGTAAAGTGGGTCTGACCGATCATGGCGTACAGCTTAATGGCGGCCACCTTGGCTTCCTGCAACTCGGTGTCGGGCAGAATCACCATAAAGGTCCCTCCCTGCCAGCGGCCGACGATGTCGGTTCGGCGGGTGTGGGTGGCCAGAAGTTGGGCGATCTCCGCTACCACTTCATCGCCCACCAGTCGGCCATGTCGTTCGTTAATCTTCCTCAGTTGATCGATGTCCACCAAGATTAGCGAAAACGGGTGTTGAGCGCGTTGGGCATGGGCCAGTTCCCGGGCCAGCAGGGTATCCATCTGGTAGCGATTGGGCAGCTGAGTCAGCTTGTCGACGATGGTCACTTCCTGTAATTCGTCACTGGTCTGTTGCAGCTCTGCGGTGACGGCATCGACAAAGTGTACCAGCCGCTCGATGATGCGAATGTGCTGATTGGCGTAGGGGTCGTCCATCGCCGCATCGATGCTGGATGGTTCGGATTGCAGAGGAGGGCGGCGGTGATCGGATTTTGCTCCCTCTCGCATTCCGATGGCCACCATGGTGGAGTTGAGAAACTCCACCTGACCGCGTTCGGCAAAAAACTCGCCATAGGTATAGAAACCAAAGGTGGGTGCAATGCTCTGAAACGGCAGCGTTTCCAATTCCACATCGTCTTGCATCAGGAAGCGGCGACAACCGCAGCTGTAGAGAAACACTGCCTGTGGGCCAAATTGAGCCATGCTACGATGCACCTGCTGCGCATCGCGAATGATCAATTTGGGATCGCCGTAGCCGAGTCGTAGCTTTTCACCCTGTCGAATGTCGGCGATGAACTCGATGGAGCGATCCCGGGCGACGCCGACCGGTACTCGAGCGATGAGCTGCTGATTGCGCTGAATCATCAGCGGGAATTCCAGCGAGTTCAGGTAAAAGTTGTCGTCGTCGGCGATGTTCAGGTAGCGGGAAAGCACCTCAAAGGCCGGGCGGTTGTCGATCAGTTTCAGGGAACGATTTTTGACCTCGGTGGCGGTCATGGTTTTGCTCAGCGGTCGCCAGCCTAAATAGGTGTGGCGACTCAGGTGCAGATTACGGCCACAAAACACCACCGCGACCACACCGCTGTCCAGGCAACGTCCCTGATGCATCAACAACGATTGACTCATGGTGCCGTAGTCGGCGGCGCCGCCGCCAAACACCGGAAACGGCAATGGGGTTCGATTCAACTCGGCCAGGATATCATTGGCGTCCACTGAGATGGTGGTTGCCAGCAGCAGCACGCCAGCCACGTGTTCAAACTGATCCAGTTGACTGCGCAGCTGGCGGCCGATGCCGTGTTCTTCGCCCCGTTGACAGGGCAGGCTGAGGCTGTGTACGTCGCTGTCTTCAAACAGGGTGAATCCGACCACGGTGTGGCCGGTCAGGGTTCGGCCCTGCTGAATCTCACCGGTGGTGGATGCGCCAACCAGTTGCGCTGCGGGAAAACGTTCGATCAGGGCGGCGGTGATGTCTCGGCACCAGGAGCTGTCCTGGCTGGCACTGTATAGCTGAATCAGCATGGCATGGGCCGCGTCTGCGGCCTGATGCAGCTCCGGCGCGTCGAGCAGCCTTGTCAGCGCCTGATTGTCCTCAAGGGCGTAGGAAAGCTGTTTCATCCTAGAGTCTGTGCACCTGTATCGTTTTTGTGTGATCCGCCCAGGGGTGAATCCGGCTCATTTGCTGTACGTCTCATTGCCATTCTTACAAATTTGCCAACTGAATAGAATGGATGGTAAGAAAAGAGCGGGAACTTTATTCTGTTTTGTGAGCTTCACTCAGATTAGGGCAGGGTCATGAAAATTCGCAAGATTTCACCGCAAGATGACCAGCAGATTGCTGAAATAATACGAGAGGTGCTGACGGAGTTTGGCGCCAATCGCCCAGGGTTCGCCTGGCAGGATCCGGAACTGGATCGCCTCAGCGAGGTGTACACCGATCGCCGCAGTGGTTATTGGGTGGCGGAGCTTGAGGGGACGGTTGTGGGGGGCGTTGGCATCGCGCCGTTTGAGTGCCATTGGCCGTCAACCTGCGAACTGCAGAAGATGTATCTGAAACCGAGTTGCCGCGGCAAAGGGGTGGGGCAGGCGTTGTTGGCTCAGGCGCTGGCGTTTGCCGAGGAAGCGGGCTTCCACCACTGTTATCTGGAGACCTTTGGTCCCATGAGTCAGGCCCAAAACCTGTATCGTCGCCATGGTTTTGAGGCACTGGATGGCCCCTGGGGCAACAGCGGCCACAACAGTTGTGACTGCTGGATGATGAAAGCCCTTTAAGATTCAGAGTTCGCTCTGTGGCAGGTAGTGGTTGCCACTGAGGTAGCAAGCGATGCTCTGTTCACTGGCATCAAAATGGGGTTGTGGCAACTGGGTCGGGTCGACCCATTGCCAGCCTTCGCACTTGTCCGGCTCGCAATTCACCGGCGTGTCTCCGCCATGTCGGGCCACCAACACCACCGACACAAAATGCTGTCCCTCTTCACGGTAGGTGCGCAGGTTGTTGGTGATGGCAATGACCCGGGGATCCGCAATGCTCAGGCCGGTTTCCTCCTTCACCTCGCGTATCGCCGTTTGCTCAAAGGTTTCTCCCAGTTCCAGATGGCCACCAGGAATGGAGTAATAGGGGGCGTGACTGCCTTTACGTTTACCAATTAGAATCTTACCATCGTCTCGATGGATAATGACGCCGATGCCGACCTTAGGATGTGTCATGGGGTTACTTCAGGTGATCCGGGCCACAAAGGATCACTCACACTAGCGATAAAGTCAAAGGCAGACTTGCACCCGCTCCGGGCTTGGCATAGCATGGTTAAGATTTTTCTAATGTAAGGGTTTGTAGCCATGGCTGACAAGATTTACCACGTGCGTTCCTCTATGACTGAGGGTTGGAAAGTAACGGCTCAGGTTCGAGACCATACTCTGGTCATCGATCAGCCCAGCGGTGGCAACGAGGGGGCCAACCCATTGGAGACGTTTCTGTTCTCATTGGCCGGATGCATCTCCACCATCGGCAAGATGGTGGCTCGGGAAGAGAAGTTTGAGTTACGCGGCATCGAGGTGGACGTTAAAGCCGTTCTCAACCCTGCTGGCTTGGTGGGTAAAGAGAGCGATGATCCTGTTGGGTTTAAGTCGTTTGAAGTGGTGGCGGACATCGATGCCGACCTCAGTGACGAGCAGAAGCAGCAGTTTCTGGATAAAACCTGCCACCGTTGTCCGATTCACGACAACTTGCTGCGGGCGACCGTGGTGGAGCATCGTCCTGCGTAACCGATTTTCACCAATGAATTAAGTTTTTCTACACTGGCGTAACGCCAAACGCTTAAGGACTCTGCTATAATTCGTCGTCCGATTTAAAGTCGATAAAGGGCCGGTTCAGTGAACCCGTGGTTCACTGATCACTTTGGCCGGTGACCGCCCTCAAACTCAGGGTTTGGGGCGGTCAAGCAATAAGACAGGCGAGAAACTGAGTGACCAGCGCAAAACATCCCACCGATTTTCAACACCGGCCGCAATTTGGCTGGCGATTCCTTCACCCCCGCTATTTGGGCGTCTGGCTGTTTGTGGTCATTGCCGCCGTGTTGGCGTTGTTTCCTTACCGGGTTCGAGATGCCGTCGGGGGCAGCATTGGCTATCTGTTTGGCCGTGGGTTGCCCAAGACCCGTCATCGCGCCGAGGTGAATCTGAGGTTGTGTTTCCCGCAGTGGGATCAGGCTCAGCGGGATCGGGTGCTGGATCAGATGTATCGGCACATCGGCATGTCATTGATGGCCAGTGCGACGTTGTTGGTGCGCAGTGAACGTTACCTGCAGCGCCATGTAGAGTTGATCGGTGAAGAGCACCTGATGCCGTATCTGCAGAGTGGCCAACCGGTGATTTTTATGGTGCCTCACACCTGGTTTATCGATTTTCCCGGCGTGTTGCTGGCATCACGGGGTTACCCAATGACCACCATGGTTAATCCGCAAAAAAACGAGTTGGTGGATTACCTGATGCAAAAGTGTCGCAGCCGTTATGGTGGCAAGGTGTTTGGGCGCGGCGCGGGGATCAAGCGGTTGCTGGATGCCATTCGCGAAGGCCACAGCGCTTACTATCTGCCGGATCAGGATCATGGCATGAAACGCAGCCAGTATGTGCCGTTCTTTGCCACCCATAAAGCCACCTTACCCGGCTTGGGGAAGATGGTGGATGCCACAGGCGCTGTGGTGATTCCCATGGTGGCCAGCTACGATGCCCGTCGAGGTAAATTTCAGGGGATCATCCGCCCGCCGATGACCGATCTTCCCTCCGGCGATGCCGCTTACGATGCCCGTCGAATGAATGAAGAGATTGAAGCGCTGATCACCCCGAGGCCAGAGCAATACATGTGGATTCTTAAGGTGTTGAAAAGTCGCCCCGACGGCGAGCCGGACCCTTACCGTCGCTGACCTGGGCTGACACACTGCTGACATTGGCCTGTGACAAGGGCCCGAAGTGGACAAACAACCACCATCCTGTCCGCCAACCGCTGTTACAGCGGGGGTAATCGTTGTGAGTCTGGCGGGGTTCAGGTAAGGTGAACGCGGTTACACGGACAGCGATCGCGGTAAAATGTCAACGACTCTTTCTTCCAATCAGCCTTATGAGGTTGAGTTTTCAGCTCGAATGTTAGCGCCCAGGTACTGGCCCTCCTGGCTGGCGGTGGCATTGATGTGCCTGTTTGCCTTTGTGCCGCACTCGGTGCGCCATTGGTTGGCAAAAGGGCTGACTCCGCTCGTAAAGCCGTTTTGTAAAAAACCGATTCGCATTGCCCGAGTGAACCTGAAAGCCTGTTTCCCGCACATGAGCGAAGCGGATACGGTGCGCATCATCGACAACATGATCTACAGCTTTGTGTCGGTGGGCATGGGCATGGGAATTCTGGCGTTTCGCTCCCGCAAGGTGCTCGAGAAACGAATTCAGATTCAGGGGCTGGAGCACATCGAAGCGGCTCGCGCCGCAGGTAAGCCCATTGTTTTTCTGGTGCCACACCTGTGGGGCATCGAGTACGCCGGTGCCCGCTTGTCCAGTTGGGGTCTGCCGATGATGGGAATGGTGAAGCACCACCGTAATCCGGTGTTTAACTGGTTCAGTTGTCGTCAGCGCTGCCGCTTTGGCGGTACCGTATATCATCGAGACGCTGGCCTGCGCACTCTGGTTCAGGGGTTGCGTCGTGGTGAGAGTTTCTTCTACCTGCCGGATCAGGACCACGGTGCGGCGAAGAGCATTTTTGCCGACTTTTTTGCCACCTCAAAAGCCACGCTGCCGGTTATTGGTCGACTGGCTAACTGTGGCGGCGCCGAGGTGTTGCCTCTGACCGTTGGCATCGACCAGCGCCGCGGACAGATGACCGTAGAGGTGTTTGAGGCGCTGGATCTGACCGAGACCTGCTGCAAAGAGGAGGAGGCGGTGCTGTTAAACCAGCAACTGGAGCGTCTCATCGCCTGTCATCCAGAGCAGTACATGTGGTTCCTGAAGGTACTGAAAACCCGCCCCGAAGGGGAAGCGCGCTGGTACTAGCCGGGTTCCGTTCGTTGTCGTCTTACTCTTAATCTCCCTTCGTCGTGCCCGCGCAGGCGGGTACCCAGCGTCTGTGCCTTTGTCATTGTTGCGCAGGCGAGCATCCAGCGTCTTCTTTCCAAGTGAGAACCAAAGCCCCTGGGCCTTCGCGTCCGCAAGGGCGACAATTCCTCTTCTGTCTTACCCGCGAAGGCGGGTATCCAGTGGCTTTCTCGAGGTTAAAATCAAAGTCACTGGGCCCTCGCGTTCGCAAGGGCGACACGGGAAGGGTGGGCAGTTGCGATTGCTTGAGGGGGACGCCATCGAGGCTGCGGTTTCCCTCGCACCCTAATCAACCCTCAGTCGTGCCCGCGAACGCGGGTACCCGGTGTCTGCACCTTTGGTCATTCTTGCGCAGGCGAGAATCCAGCGTCTTTTTACCAAGTGAGAACCAAAGCCACTGGGCCCTCGCGTTCGCAAGGGCGACACGGGAAGGGTGGGCAGTTGTGATTGCTTGAGGGGGACGCCATTGAGGTTGCGGTTTCCCTCGCACCCTAATCAACCCTCAGTCGTGTCCGCGAACGCGGGTATCCAGTGGCTTTTGCGGCCAACCTAAAACCAAAGCAACTGGGCCCTCGCGTTCGCAAGGGCGACACGAGCAGGGTGGGCAGTTGTGATTGCTTGAGGGGGACGCCATCGAGGCTGCGGTTTCCCTCGCACCCTAATCAACCCTCAGTCGTGCCCGCGAACGCGGGTATCCAGCGTCTTTTCTGGTACAGCGGCCGCTAGGCCTGGAAGCTCGACAGCGAACTGTGGCGGGTGTGTGAAGCGCTTTGAAACAACAGCAGTTCCCAGGCCAGGCTTTGCAAGGTGCCGGAATCGTTGCTGGTGAGCTCCTGCATGCAGATATCGCCAGCCTCCAGCATCTCCCTTAACTCTGACTCATTCAGGTGCAGCACCGGGCGTCCGGTCAGGGTATGGAACACGGTCAGTTGGTTTGGGCTGTGATCCAGACGAGCATCAATGGTAAACAGCATAGTCAGGTCTCCAGAGGTCAGTTGCGAGTGAAGTTGATCTAAATGATAATCATTATCATTGAGGTGTCAAGGGGAAAATGCCAATTTGTGTCGAGGCCGGTGGTTTCCCCAGCTGACCTTGCCCTGGTAAGAAATAAAACTATTATTATTCAGTGAAATAAAAGGAATGGTAATGCCCAGTGCGGCATCGAGTGTATCCGCAACAAGGATAACTTCATTTTCAAAATGAATCACATTATAACAATAAAAGAATAACCAGAATTGGTCAGCTGTGGTTTTGTTTATGTCATTAATATATAAAGGCATATCGATGGCGATAATAGTGAAAAACATTCGCTTTACATCCTTGTCCATTCACAAGGTGCTGATTTATAAGGAAATTAATCTTCTTTGCTTGAGTTGCTGTTTTGAGTCTCCAAATATAAAATCAATAACTTAAGCTGACATTGCTCAAGTAAATTCTGAAATGGTTTGACCTGATAAAGTGTGATCGACTTAACGCTTCGTTTTGCACTTTGTTTTTATAACTGACTGTATTTTAAGATCAATGAAAATTAATTAAATAAGTTCTTTTCATTTTAATTTGAACGGTATAACTTATACTCCGAATATGACTTGAAGGATTATAAGATGGATTACGTAGTGTTTGGCCGGGCTAACGAAACCGATGCCGAAGAGAACTTTATCGGCTTCCATTTCGAACAGTTCGACGTTGTGGCCGATAGCGCAGAAGACGCATTGGAGCAGGCCGAAGCACAGATGTGTAGTCGACTTGATACTGTAAACCTTCTGGAGCACAAAGAGTTTCTGGGTTTTGAACTCACCGGTTTGAGTCAGAGCGATTACCTGGCACTGAAGCCCGAGATCGAGTCTGGCGAGTTCGACCTGTTCAACTAACCACTCCAAGTGGACGTTTGGGGGGCACCTTGCATTGAGGGTGGCAGGACGTCCGATAACAATAAAGGCAACATAATCAACAATATATTGCCGGACTGAGATGATACCTCTCGCGAGGGATGAAACAGTCAGTACTACCATGCCCCGGCTCTGCCGGGGTTTTTTCTAGCTGCTTTCCTACCGTTCAGTTGCTTTCCTACCCGTTCAGGCCTGTACGAGCCATCCCTCGATGTTGATGAAATGTTATGCATTGGCTTTACCTTTGTCATAGACCATTGTTATGATTTGAAAAGGTCACAGAAACCGGGTCTGAACCTGGTCAGGGTCCGCTACTGCATCGCACTACACTTTAGGGAATGGAAACCATGTCGACACTGCTCAACTACATCAACGAATTGGATTGCAATGCCGACTTGCTGGCTGCTCATAACAAGAATCCTGTAAAAACCATGAAGGATTTTGGTCTGAACGAAAAGCAAATTGAGGCATTTATGTCTGGAGATAAAATAAGGATTGCTAAAGAAGCAGGAATTACCGATCCAGAGTTCATAATTGTTGCTGCGCATGTACAGCAAAAGTAGGAAATTGAAAGATGCTGTCCTTTTCATTTAAGGACATGTTGATTCACGTTGTTATTTTGGCCTGCATTATAATTGCAGGCCAAGCCGTTGCCATTGAAAACGAGTTAGAAGGCCAAGTGATGTCAATTCCTAACTTGGCTTATGAATCCCCAGAGGAAGTAAAGAAAATAATTGAGGAGCTGAAGTTAAAGGTTGATTTAATGGATGCAGAGTTGCTTGAGTACTTTATTCTGTACCAAGCTTATTATCACGCGGTTCATGAAGAACAAGAATTAAGGTTGAGAGTTTTACAATCGTATGATTGGGAGACTTCCAAGCCGGAAGTTCAAGCAAGATATTATCAGCAAATGATAGAGATTTTTGTCAACCTTAATGATATGGATGAAGCTCTAAAATATCTATCTTCCTCATTGGAGTTGCTCGAATTTATTGATGAACCTATGCCGAGAATGCTCATACTTCACTCTGGATACACTGTTTATTCTTCTCTTTACATGTATGAGCAAGCATTTAAGTATGCAGAAAGAATCTCTGATCTTGGCACCCAAACTAAATCGAAAAGAATTGCTTGCTATGGAGGGGTTGATCGTGTGGAATCTCTTTTTTATTCAGGTGATTACTCAAGTGTATTGGAGCAGGTCAATGACGTAATCAACCTTTGTAATAAAGGTATTGATCCTCTATCGTCAGATCTAATGGAAACGCTAAAAATGGTGGGTCAACTTGAGAAAGGCGAAGGAGACGCTCATTTAGCCATAGCTTTTTATAATGAGAAAAGAAATAATAATTACGAGTACCTAGTGTATTTAGAAATGGCGATTGCAAATCATTACTTGGAGTTGTCCGATTTTGATGTCGCTGAAAGTTACTATTTGTGGGCGTATGAGAGAGTTGAGGCGTTTGGAATATTACGCCTTAAACCAAGAGTGTCTGAAGTGCTCGCCAACCTTTATCTTAAAGTGAAAGACTGGGATAAATATGTTAAATACATAAATGAGTCGATTGAATCTCATAAACAGTATGAGAAGGATCTATACGATAAGTCGCTTGTTTTTCATTTAGCAAAAATTAGTGCTTCAGATATTGAGGGGCAACTAAAGACAATTGAGGCTCAAAATAAAAGACTTCAATTGGAGAATGAATTGGCCGAAACAAAACTCGAGCAAACTCGTGTTTTACTTATTTGGTTCTCAGCAGCCTCCGTAATACTGGTGTTGGCTGTGTTGTTTGTACAAAAACAGAAGGCCAAAATTAAGGTCTCCATGGAGACTGACACCTTGACCAAAGTGTTGTCCCGGGTGAGTTTGATGGAGTCTTGTACCAAGGCGGTGGCGGAGGCGAAGCGACGGGAGCAACCGTTGTCTTTGGTCGTGTTTGATTTGGACCACTTTAAGCGGGTCAACGATACCTTCGGTCATGCAGTGGGGGACTGGGTACTGAAAACGGTGACCAGGGTGGTGCGCAATAGCATTCGAGATAAGGATATTCTTGGCCGTTTGGGGGGCGAGGAGTTTGTTATTTGCCTGCCCAATACGGATATCGAGCAGGCCAGACTGTTGTCAGAGCGCTGCCGCGAGGGCTTAGAGCGGATCATCGCGCCTGTGGCCATCGAAAACCTGGACATCAGTGCCAGTTTCGGGGTGGCCAGGCTTGATGACAAGGTGAACAGTCTGGATAAGCTGCTGATGACCGCCGACAAGTGCCTGTATCAGGCCAAGCACCTAGGGCGTAACCGGGTGGCGACGGTGCTGGAGGATAAGGATATAGGGGCTTATAAGCCGTCGATGGGACTGTGTAGCCTGCAGGCGGAGCTGGGTCAGACACCACTGAAATAGGGACGCCATGGCCAGCGGTGACTTGTTTCCCGAGCCGGTTATATTTTTTAAATTTGAAGAGATTAAGTGATGAGCAAACAAGGCAGTTTGGTTTGTGTGGGCTCGGGGATGCGGTTGGCGGGTCAGCTTACCCCCAGAGCCAAGAGTTGTATTGAGCAGGCAGATGTGGTGCTGGCGGCGATGGCCAATCACCTTAGCCGACAATGGATCAAGGAGATGAGCAAGGAGTATCGCTGTCTGCTGGATCTCTATGGTGAAGGGGGCGGTGAGGGTAAGCCGCGGGGCCAGACCTATGATGAGATGGCCGAGCGAATCATGGAGGAGGTGCGTAAGGGACGGAAGGTGTGTGCGGTGTTCTACGGCCATCCCTCGGTGTTCTCCTGCATCTCCAAGAAGGCGATCGACCTGGCTAGGGCTGAGGCGTTTCCTGCTCACATGGAACCGGGGATTTCGGCGGCGGATTGCCTGTATGCCGATCTGGAAATCGATCCTGCCAGCGCTGGCGAGCAGGCGATGGAGTGCACTCAGTTTATGATTCATCAGCGTCGCATCGATCCCAGCGCGCTGCTGATATTGTGGCAGCCCGGTGTGGCCGGGGATCTGTCCATGAAGCGTTTCGAGACTCATCAGGCGTATATCAAGTTGCTGGTGGAGAAGTTGTCCCGGAATTATCCGCTGGATCATGAGGTGATCCTCTATGAGGCGGCCACCTCACCGTTGGAGTCCACCCGCATAGAGCACCTGCCCCTAGGAAAGCTGCCCCAGGCCACCCTGAATCAGATCACTACCTTGGTGGTGCCTCCCTGCCAAGAGATGGCAACGGATAGCGTCATGCTGGACAAGCTGCAGATCCTGTCTGAATCGGTTTGGGAAACGGCTTAAACCTAAGGACGACTCTCCGAATACAGACCCAATTATTCAAGGGGCAACGCCCATTCTTTAAAGGCGTAAATGATGGTCGAGATGCTGATGTGCATTAATACGCTGGACAGCGATCCCATACTGGCAGAGCAGCATTAGCAGGTTCCTCAGCAGACCATGAGCGAGTATGGGTTGACCTTGGAGCAGCGGGAGCTGATGTTGCAGGAGAACTTGAAAAAGCTGTTGGACGAAGTTTTTGATGAGGGAACCGATAAGAAGTTGTTTGCCGTTCATGTCCAACAGAGTATCCAGACTACTGTCTAAAGCTATTATATTGATAACAAAGGGCAGCCCGATGGCTGCCCTTTTTCCTTTCCAATTTCCCTGAATCTCTATTTATGCCGTTGTGCCAATTTGGCGATCACCTCGGGCAGAGGAACCTGTTGCTGCTGCAGCAGCACGGTGAGGTGGTACAGCAAATCGGCGCATTCATCCACCAGGTTGTCACGGTCGTTGGTGGCCGCCGCCAGGGCCACTTCCACTCCCTCTTCCCCGACTTTTTGCGCCACCCGGCGCGGGTTACCATTGAGCAACTGGGCGGTGTAACTGCTTTGTGGGTCGGCGTCGGCCCGCTCGGCCACGACCTGGGCCAATTTGCCCAGAAACGGCTGATTATCGAGGCCACTAAAGCAGCTGGTGGTGCCGAGGTGACAGGTGGGACCCGCCGGAATCGCCTGCACCAGCAGGGCGTCGTTGTCGCAGTCAGTCGCCAGGTTGACCAGGGTCAGCACGTTGCCGGAGCTCTCTCCCTTGGTCCATAACCGCTGTTTGGAGCGGCTGTAAAACGTTACCTTGCCGGTCTCCAGGGTAACCGCGACCGCTTCCGGGTTCATGTAGCCCAGCATCAGAACCTGGCCACTGTAGTGGTGTTGCACCACAACCGGAACCAGGTTGTCCATTTTGTTCCAGTCGATAGAGAGTGTGGTCATACGCGTACCTCGATCCCTTGTTGTTTCAGGTAGTGTTTCAAATCCATGATGTCGATCAGTTGTTTGTGGAAGACCGAGGCCGCCAGCGCACCGTCGACCCGGGCCTGGCTGAACACCTCGGCAAAGTGGGCCATGGTGCCGGCGCCGCCGGAGGCGACCAGCGGCAGGTTGCAGGCCTGACGAATGGCGCTGAGCTGGTCGACGTCGTAGCCGCGGCGTACGCCATCCTGATTCATGACGTTGAGAACAATCTCTCCGGCGCCCCGACGTTCCACCTCTTCGGCCCAGTCCTGGGTAAACCACTGGGTCTGGCGGGTGGCGGTTTCATCGCCGGTAAACTGGTACACCTTGTAGCTGTCGCCGTCGCGGTCGTACCAGGAGTCGATGCCCACCACCACGCACTGACGCCCAAAGGTGTCATTGAGGCGGTTGATTAGATCGGGGTCGGCCAGTGCCGGTGAGTTGACCGAGATCTTATCGGCGCCATCGGCCAGGATCTGGCGGGCATCGTCGATGGTCTTGATACCGCCGGCGACGCAGAAGGGGATATCCAATCTTTCGGCCACCGCACTGACCCAGCTTTTGTCGACGGTGCGACCGTCACTGGAGGCGGTAATGTCATAAAACACCAACTCGTCGGCGCCTTCGTTGGCGTAGCGACTGGCGAGGTTGAGAATGTCGCCCACTACTTCGTGGTTTCGAAACTGCACTCCTTTCACCACCTGCCCGGCTTTCACGTCCAGGCAGGGGATTATGCGTTTTGCCAGCATGCCAATGCCTCCTCAATGGTGAAACGGCCGGTGAGCAGCGCCTTGCCGATGATGATGCCGCTAATGCCGATGGCCTTGAGTTGGCGCAGATCCTCCAGTTCGGCAATGCCGCCGGATGCCTGCCAGCACACTTGCGGGTACTGTTGAATCAGCCGGGCGTACAGGGCCACGTTGGGGCCGCTGAGCATGCCATCACGGTCGATGTCGGTGCACAGGACGTGTTTGAGTCCGGCCTGCAGCAACGGCGCAATCACCTCGTCGATGAGTTTGCCAGAGCCCTGTTGCCAGCCGTGGGTGGCCACCTGGGCGTTGCCGTCGGTGTCCAGCAGCAGATCCAGTGCCACGGTGATGCGCTCTGGCCCAAAGGCTTCGATCCAGCCGGCAACGGTCTGGGGCTCTCGGGCAGCCAGGGAGCCGATCACCACCTTGTCCACGCCAAGTGCCAGCAGCGACTCCACCTCCTGGCGATCGCGAATGCCACCGCCGACCTGCAGGGGGGCGTCCAGGCCCTGAGCCAGGGCGGTGATGGTGGCCAGCTGGCGCTGGGCGGGATTCTTGGCGCCATCCAGATCCACCAGATGCAACTGGCGACTGCCGGCGTTCTGATAGGCCTGCAATTGAGCGAGAGGGTCGGTGTCGAACTGGGTGACCTGGTTAAAGTCGCCTTTTTTCAGGCGCACTACCTGGCCGTTAATGAGATCGATTGCAGGGATGATCACGATGGCATCTCCAGAAAGTTTTGCAGTATTTTGGCGCCCACCGGGCCGCTGCGTTCGGGGTGGAACTGCACCCCCATCAGGTTGCCGCGACCGACGGCGGCGGAAAACGTCTGTCCATAGTGACAGCGGGCCAGGGTCAGCTCCGACTCTGCCACGGCGTAGCTGTGAACAAAGTAGAGGTGGCTGCCGTCGGCAATGTCGGCAAACAGCGGGTGGTCGCCAGGGCTGATGGTGTTCCAGCCCATATGGGGCAGGGGGTGACCATCGGCCTTGAGCTTGCGGCAGCGAAACGGCAACAGGCCGGTAAGCCGGGCCTGGCCTTCGTCGCTGCTCTGGCCCAGCAGCTGCATGCCCAGACAGATCCCCAGTACAGGTTGGGTTAGCTGGCCCAGGGTCTCGAGGACACCGGAGTCACGCAGTGCCTGGATGCCCGCCGGCGCGCTGCCGACACCGGGCAGGATCACCCGGTCGCTGGCGAGGATCTGCGCCGGGTCGCGGCTGACCGTGACCTCGGCGCCCAGTCGCAGCAGCGCAAAGCGAACCGAGCTGAGGTTGGCACAGCCGGTGTCGATGATGGTAACCCGTTTCGGTTGAGACTGGCTCATTACAGCACTCCTTTGGAGGAGGGCAACTGGTCACCTTCGATGGTGATGGCCTGACGCAGGGTGCGGCCAAACACCTTGAACAGCGCTTCCACCTTGTGGTGTTCGTTGTCACCGTTTACCGACAGGTGCAGGGTGGCGCCCAGGCTGTCAGCCAGCGAGCGGAAAAAGTGCGGCACCATCTCGGTGCTGAGATCGCCCACCTTGTCACGGTTGAAGCTGGCCTCGAAACGCAGGTAAGGGCGGCCGGACAGATCCAGCAGGCATTGGGCCTGGGTTTCGTCCATCGGCAGGGCAAATCCGAACCGGCCAATGCCGCGCTTGTTGCCCAAGGCTTGTTTTAGCGCCGTCCCCAGGGTCAGGGCCACGTCTTCGACACTGTGGTGCTCGTCGATGTGCAGGTCGCCGCTCATGGTCAGCTCCATGGCGATGCCGCCGTGGGTGGCGATCTGCTCCAGCATGTGGTCAAAAAAGCCGACACCGGTGTTGATCGACACCGGCCCATTGCTGTCCAGATCGACGCTGATGTTGATGTCGGTTTCCTTGGTGGTGCGGCGGGCACTGGCGCGGCGATCGCCCTGGGTTAACTGGCGAACGATGGCGTCCCAGCCATGGGTGTCACGGTCGTATTGAATGCCGGCAATGCCCATGGCCTCGGCCAGTTGCAGATCGGTGTTGCGGTCGCCGATGACCGCCGAGCGGGTAAAGTCGATACGCCCCTGGGTCAGGAAGTCTCGAACCAGTCCCAGCTTGGGTTTGCGACAGCTGCAGTTGTCCTGATCAAAGTGGGGGCAGATCAGCACCTCATCGAAACGGACGCCCTGGCTGGTGAACAGGGCCATCATGGCGTTGTGGGGCGCATCGAAGTCCTGCTGGGGAAAGCTGTCTGTGCCCAGCCCGTCCTGGTTGGACACCATTACCAGCACATAGCCGGCCTGTTGCAGCGCCAGCAGGGCCGGTACTACACCGGGCTCAAATACCAGCTTTTCCAGTGAATCCAGCTGTTTGTCGATGGCAGGCTCCTCTACCAGAGTGCCATCGCGGTCGATAAAGAGGATGGGTTGTTGGCTCATTGTTATGCATCCTGTCGGGGTTGTTGTAGGGCGGGTTCCAGTGCGGCCATCAAGGTGGCCATCTCCGATTCACTGCCGATGCTGACCCTCAGCCAGCCTGGCAACGCCGAGTAGGCGCGGATCAAAATGCCTTTGCCGGCCAGCTCAGTCAGTAACGCGTCGGCGTTCTTGGCTTCAAACAGCACAAAGTTGCTGGCGGAGTCGAGGATGGTGCCGACGCCGGGCAGAGCGTCCAGTGCCGTTATCAGTGCCTGGCGTCGGGCATTGAGTTGACTGACCTGACTCTGCATGCGGCGAATGCCGAAATTACTCAGGGTCTCCAGGGCCAGGTCGCTAACGGGGACCGGCACCGGATAGGGGGCGATCACCTTTTCCAACATGGCGATGATGTCGTCATTGGCAAGTACGAAGCCACAGCGGGCCCCGGCCAGGGCAAACGCCTTCGACAGGGTTCGCAGGATCACCAGGTTGGGAGTGGTGGCAATGGACTTGGCCAGGCTCTGCTGCGGACAGAACTCGATGTAGGCTTCGTCAATGACCACCAGAGTGTCGGGCAGCGCCTGTGCCAGTTGCAGCAGTTCGGCGGTCGGCACCAGAGTACCGGTGGGATTGTTGGGATTGCAGACGAACAGCAATTTGGCGTCACGCCCAGCGTCCACCAGTGCCTGGGGCAGAGTGTACCCCTGCTGCCAGGGAATTGCCTGGTAGTCGACACCACAGGTTTCGGCACTGATGCGGTACATGCCGTAACTGGGCGTCAGGCTGACGACCTTATCCTGGCCGGGCACACAAAAGGCTCGAATCAACAGCTCAATGCCTTCGTCGGCACCGCGGCTGATCAGCACTTGCGATGGGGCAATGGCGGCATAATCGGCGTAGGCCTGGCGCAGTTGCGGCGGTTGGCAGTCCGGATAGCGATTGATGCCGGCTACATTGGCATTGCGCCAGGGACTTTCGTTGGCATTAAGCCAGACGTTGCCACCGCTGGCACTGCGCCGGGCAGAGGCGTAGGGCGTCAATTCCCTTAGCTGTGGGCAACAGAGTCGTTGGGCCAGGCTCATGAGTCGCTCCTTGCGGTTGATGGAGTTTGCAGGCGCAGGGCCACGGCATTGGCGTGGGCATCCAGGCCTTCGGCATTGGCCAGAGTCATCACGGTATTCGCTAGTCCCAGTAAGCCGTCTCGGCTGAGTTGCTGCACCGTATAACGGCGGCAGAAGTCGGCCAACGACAGGCTGGAAGCACTGCGGGAGGCACCGTAGGTGGGCAGGACGTGATTGGTACCACTGGCGTAGTCGCCCACAGATTCTGGTGACCAGCGGCCCAGGAAGATGGAGCCGGCGGCGCGCAGGGAGGGCAGCAGTGCCCGCGGGTCGTCGGTTTGCACTATCAAGTGCTCCGGACCGTAGCGATTGGAAACGTCACAGGCCTGCGCCAGGGTGTCACAGATCAGAGTGCGGCTCTGGGCCAGGGCCTGGGTGGCGATCGCTCGTCGACTCAGCTTGGACAATTGGATTTGCAACTGAGCATCGACCTGGTTGGCAAACTGCTGGCTCAGGCACACCAGCATCGCCTGGCTGTCTTCCCCGTGCTCTGCCTGAGACAGCAGATCGGCCGCTACAAACGCCGGGCTGGCGTTGTCATCGGCGATCACTAACACTTCGGAGGGCCCGGCGGGCATGTCGATGGCGGTGCCGCTGACGCTTACCTGAGTCTTGGCTTCGGTGACAAAGCGGTTGCCCGGGCCGAAAATCTTATCGACCCGAGGCACGGTTTCGGTACCGTAGGCCAGGGCTGCGATGGCCTGGGCACCGCCGACCGGAAACAGCTGCTGAATGCCACAGCGCCAGGCGGCGTAGCAGATGGCGTCGGAAACCGGTGGTGGTGTCGCCATCACCCGAACGCGGCAACCGGCGATGCGGGCGGGCAGCGCCTGCATCAATACCGAGGAGACCAGTGGTGCACTGCCGCCGGGCACGTACAATCCGACTCGCTCGATGGCTTCACTGCGCAGCTCACAGCGCACTCCGGGTTGGGTTTCCACCTCGACCGTGGTGAACGCCTGAGCTCGATGAAAGGCATCCAGGTTGTCGATGGCGGTGTCGATGGCCTGCTTGAGGCTGTCTTCGATACCGGCGCCGCGGCGAGCCAGTTCGTCACTGTCGTACACCAGTTGCTCCGGGCGCTGGCCGTCGAAGCGTTCACTGAGTTGCACCAGCGCTTGGTCCCCTTGCAGCCGAACCTGGCGCAAAATTGCGGTTACCGACTCGCTGAGGCTGGCATTTTGTACCTGCTCGGCGCGAGCCAGCACGGCGGCGCGGGTCTGAGGATCCAGTTGAGTCCAGTTGTAACTTTGCATGCCTTACCCCAGCATCTTCTCTATGGGCAATACCAGAATCGAGCTGGCACCCAGGGCTTTGAGCTGTTCCATGGTTTCCCAGAACAGGGTTTCGGAGCTGACGGCGTGCAGGGCGACCCGCTCGCTGTCTTGAGCCAGGGGCAGGATGGTGGGGTTTTCGGCCCCGGGCAGCAGTGCCACCACCTGATCTAAGGCCGCCTTGGGGGCGTGCAGCATGATGTACTTGCTTTCACGGGCCTGAATCACGCCGTTGATGCGGGTCAGCAGCTTGTCCACCAACTCTTGGTTGGCCTCCGTCAATGGACGTTGGCTCTGTATCAGGGTTGCCTTGGAGCGAAACATTACCTCACACTCCTTCAGGCCATTGGCTTCCAGGGTGGCGCCAGTGCTGACCAGATCGCAGATGGCGTCTGCCAGTCCGGCTCGGGGTGCCACTTCGACCGAGCCTTTGAGCATGCAGTCGCTGAAGGGAACGCCGGCTTGATCCATAAAGCGGGCCAGCAGATAGGGGTAGGAGGTGGCAATGCGGGTATTGGCCAGCGAGGTGGGACCGGTGTAATCCATGTCCTTGTCCACGGCTAATGACAGGCGACAGCCACCAAAGTCCAGTCGCCGCAGGGTCGAGAATTCGGCCGGTCGGGTCATGGCCTGACGCTCCAGTCGCTCCTCTTCGAGGACGTTCTCACCGACGATGCCCAGATCAACCACGCCGTCCATCACCAGACCCGGAATGTCGTCATCGCGAACCCGCAAAATATCGATGGGCAGGTTTTGACAGTGGCTCAGCAGGCGTTGATCCCGCAGGTTGAGCTTGAGTCCGGCGCCCTTGAGCAGGGTTTGGCATTCATCGGCCAGGCGGCCGGATTTTTGGATGGCGATGCGCAGTCGTTGTTGTGTCATGTGTTCAGTCCTGTAGATACGAAAAAACCCTGGGCGCTGGCTCCAGGGTTTTCGGGTATTCAGTTCTGAATCCGCTGGAGGGCGCCGTTTAAACAGCAGCCTTCCAGCGTTAATGCCAAAGGCTACCGCTTGGAATGGTGATGGTGGTGTAGCGCAGTAAACTTCAGCATTGGAACGTTTCCTTAAATTCTTGTGCACGATAATCGTGGCGTGTTTTTAAGCTAACAGGAGCGCCGGGGAGATTGCAACACCCTGACGGCAGTTTTTTTTCTCAACCGGGCCAGAGGAAGGCGGGCATTGGTTTCGGCCTGTGCCATAATGGCTGCCGAATCCATTATTCAGGCGGCGTATGGCCCGTTTCCCCAACAAAATCAAGCAGGCTTTTGCCGCGAACGGCCTGCTGGCTGAACAACTGCCGAACTTCAGTTACCGCCAGGCTCAGCAGCAATTGGCTCATGCAATTGCTCGCAACCACAAGCCCGGTCAACGCCTGGTGGCCGAGGCGGGCACCGGCACAGGCAAAACCTTTGCCTATCTGTTGCCGGCCCTGCTTAGTGGCAAACGGGTGGCCATCAGCACCGGAACCAAAAATCTGCAGGATCAGTTGTTCTTCAAGGATCTCCCCAGCTTGTTGCCGCTGCTGGACAGCGGCATTCGGGTGGCCCTGCTCAAGGGACGCAGTAACTACCTGTGCCACTACCATCTGCACCGTCACCTTGCCGATACCGACAATCAGAGCCCCATCGAGATGGATCAGCTGATTCGAATTCGCAGCTGGGCCAACGGCACCGGCAGCGGCGATATGGCCGAGATGGACTCGCTGGCGGAGGACGCACCGATTCTGCGCAAGGTCACCTCCACCCATGACAACTGCCTGGGACGCAAATGCCCGGAGTTTGACCGTTGTTTTCTGAAGCGGGCGCGGGCTAAGGCGATGGCGGCGGACCTGGTGGTGATTAATCATCACCTGTTTTTTGCCGATTCCGGCCTCAAAGAGGGCGGCTTTGGCGAACTGCTTCCAGAGTTGGATTGGTTGATCTTTGATGAAGCCCATCAATTGCCTGATATTGCGTTAAATCGGTTTGGTGAGCGGCTAACGTCGTCGAACTTTCATTATCTTGCGCGGGATATTCGGCGGCTGTACCAGCAACTCAAAGACTGCAAAAGCCTGGATACCCGCGCCGATGATCTGCAGCGCCAGGCGGATGAACTCAGCGAGGCGCTACACGCCAACGGGGCACCCGGCTGGTTGGTGCAACTGAAGTATGCCCGGGTCACCGATGCCATGGCCGAGCTTGAACAGCAGTTGCAGGAGTTGCACAAGGAGTTGGGCTATCATCTGGGGCGGGATGAGTTGGCGGATCTGTGTTTTGAGCGTTGTGCCCGTTTGATGGGGTTACTGGCGCATTTTGCCGAGCCCGATGCCAGTCAGGCCTATACTCTGGAGCGGCGTAAGCAGGGCTTTGCTCTGGTCTCCAGTCCACTGTCGGTGCGTGACAAACTCACCGAGTTGTATCAGCAGTACCACTGCGCCTGGGCTTTTACCTCTGCCACCCTGCAGGTGGCTGGAGATTTTGGCTATTTTACTCGCCAGATGGCCCTGGATGACGCCGAAACTCTGATTCTTGACAGCCCCTTTGATTATCCTCGACAGGCCCTGTTGTGCGTGCCCAGGGGCCTCCCCGAACCTCACGAAGCCGGGGTGGCGGATCACCTGGCGGCCGTTGCCAATGAGCTTATCGAGGCCGCCGATGGCCGCACCTTCCTGCTGTTTACCAGTTACCACATGATGCATCAGGTGGGCGAACGGCTCAGTCGCCGGCAGTCGCGGCCTTTGCTGGTGCAGGGCATGGACTCCAAGCGACAGTTGTTGAGTCGGTTCCACGCCTATGGCAATGCGGTGCTGTTGGGAACCAGTGCGTTTTGGGAGGGGGTGGACGTTAGAGGCCGCGGCTTGTGTTGTGTTATGATCGATAAATTGCCCTTTGTGTCGCCGGATGATCCGCTTACCCAGGCCAGAGTCAGCGCCTGCCAGCGCAGTGGCCAGGACCCCTTTAGTCAGGTGCAACTGCCCCAGGCCATTTTGGCCCTTAAGCAGGGGGTCGGACGGTTGATTCGCAGCGAGCAAGACCAAGGGGTGCTGGTGATCGGCGATCCCCGGTTAGTTCATCGCCCTTATGGCGAACAGTTTATTGCCAGCTTGCCCGCCATGGCGCGTACCCGTGAGCTGGATAACGCATTAGCACGATTAAGAGAAGTTTGATGTCTGCAAAGATTTTGATCATCGACACCGCCACCGAGAACTGCTCGGCGGCGCTGATCCTTGGCGACACCGTTACCGCCTTGTGTGAAGAGGCCCCCCGCGAGCACAGCCAGAAGATTCTGCCGTTTGTCAAGCAACTGATGGAGGACGCCGGACTGGCGCTGAACCAGTTGGATGCCATCGGTTTTGGTCGTGGTCCGGGCAGTTTTACCGGTATCCGTATTGGCACATCGATGATGCAAGGTTTGGCGCTGGGGGCGGAGTTGCCAGTGTTGCCGATCTCCAATCTGGCGGCCATGGCACAGGGGGCCATTGATGCCGGTGCCACCTCAGTGATCGCCGCCATTGATGCTCGAATGGGCGAAGTCTACGCGGCCCGCTACGACGCCGAGCAGGGGTTGGCGGTACTGCAGGGGCAGGAGATGGTGATCGCACCTGAGCAGTTACTGCAGCTGGAACTGATGCAGGGAGAGGGGCTGGTGGCCGTAGGCACCGGTTTTGAAACCTATCCGCAACTGCTGGATGACGGTCGCCTGCAGCTTGCTGGCGATTGCCGATTGCCCAGTGCTAAGATGATGGTGCCTCTGGCACTGGCTCAGTTTAAGCAGGGGTTGGCACAACCGCTGGAGCAGGTTGAGCCGGTGTACCTGAGGGATAACGTGGCCTGGAAAAAGATGCCGGGCAAGTAGTTCCACGTATGGATAAAGGATGGATGCCGTGATGCAGCCCGTTGGCTTACTTAGCCAAGTTCCGGCCCGGCCGGATGCAAAAATCAAGCGCGACCATGCGCCTGAGGAAGCGGCTGCGCCGACATCGGTGGCCTCTAAACTGGTGCTGCCTGCCGATGCCCAATCCTGGCAGCAGTGGCAGGCAGGCCGTGCCCGCTTAGTGGATGACCACGCCAACTCCAATGCCATTGCCACCTACAACGAGATGGTCAATCAGCCATTGCGGCAGCAATTGCAATCGATGATCGGTGTCGACCTGTACGTCTGATCGCGTCTTCCTGGGCGTTTGCAAAGATTTTGCAACAACTTAGCGTTGCAATCTCCTACCACGGCGATAGGGTATTAGCCTGTCTTCTACGCCGATTTCCCGCGTCCGTTCCAAGGAGGAACCCCCGATGAAACCGATGTTGCTCGCCGCTGCAATGGCATTGATGCCACTGGCCACTCTGGCCCATTCCGATACCTTCACTGCCGACCTGAGCCACTGGGCCGAGGCTGACCATCGTTCTGAGGCTAATGTGGCTCGCAACCCGTACCGGCACCCGGTGCAAACGCTGGAATTTTTTGGATTGCATCCGGACATGACGGTGATCGAGCTGTGGCCCGGTGGCGGTTGGTATACCGAAATCCTGGCGCCGTTTCTTCGTGACAATGGCACCTTCATCGCCGCCAGTTTTGAGACCGAGCCCAAACAGGATACCCCGCGCAATCGCTACCGGGCTGGTGCCGGAAAACGTTATCAGCAAAAGTTGGCGGCAACCCCGTCTCTGTATGACAAGGTGCAGGTGGTGACATTTGACCCACCAACCACGACCCGTCTGGGGGTGGAGGCCAGTGCTCACATGGTGCTGACCTTCCGTAACCTGCATAACTGGGCCATGGCCGGGGATCTGCAAGCGGTGTTTGAAGCGGCGTTTGAGGTATTGACACCCGGAGGCGTCTTTGGGGTGGTGGAACACCGTGCTAACCCCGGAATGCCGGCAGAGTCAGGTTATATGGATCAGCAGCAGATGATTGACCTGGCAAAGAAAGTTGGATTTCGGTTGGCGGCCAGCAGCGAGATCAACGCCAATGCCAAAGACAGCAAGGATTATCCAAAAGGGGTGTGGACTTTGCCGCCGTCTCTTCGTCTCAAGGAGCAGGATAAACAGAAATACCTGGCCATCGGCGAGTCCGACCGTATGACGCTGAAATTCTACAAGCCCGAGATCTAACATTAGAGTAACTGCTCCAACCAGCGTGGTGAGCCGTGAAACCACAAGACAACAGAGGGATTGCTATGGCACTCTTGCCGGCACCAGAAGAGACTTATTTTGCCCTGGACAGCATCGAGTTGGCCGGCCTGCGCTGGGGGGACCCGAATGCGCCGCTGGTGGTGGCGTTGCACGGTTGGCTCGATAACGGCAACAGTTTTGCTCCACTGGCACCGCACCTGGTGGCGGCGGGTTACCAGCTGCTGGCGCTGGAGTTTCCCGGCCATGGCCATTCGCAGAATCGCCACCAGGGTAATTACTACCACTTTCTGGACTACCTGTATGAACTGCATCAGCTGTGGCCGCAGTTGCCTCGACGTCCGGTTTTGGTGCTGGGCCACTCCATGGGCGGCATCATCGCCAGTCTGTTTGCTGCCCTGTACCCGCAGCAGGTAGCACGGCTGATGGTGGTGGAGGCCATGGGGCCGTTGACTGCGGCACCGGAACAGACTCTGGAGAAGATGCGCCAGGGGTTTGCCAGCCGCGACAAGCCGACTTCCCAGGCCAGCTATCGCGATATTGATGCCCTGGTGACTGCACGTGCCAAGGCTGGCCAGTTTGACCTTGAGACTGCGCGGCTGCTGTTGCAGCGTAATCTGCACCAGCAGCCGGATGGCCGTTGGTGCTGGCGTTCTGATCCGAGATTGCGAATGCGCTCTCCCTGGATGATGACCGATGCGCAAGCGCAGAATTTGATGCAGGGATTGATGACGCCCACCTGCTTCGTACTGGGGCAGGGTGGCTTTGACGAGCTTCGGTCGGCCTGGCAGGCCCGGCGACACTGGTTTGCCGACGCCCGCCTCGAGTTGATCGAAGGGGGCCATCATTGCCATATGCAGCAGCCGCAGCAGCTGCTGAGGCTTATATTGCAATTTATTGATGTAAAAAGCAGCGAACACACCGGCTTAGACTAGGCATTGGTGTGAATCACGCTATCATTGAAACCGTTTGTAACAGTCAACGAAGTCGGTAACGAATGCGCCGCGATCCGTCGCGACTAAGAGGCGAACCAGCCCGCGCCATGGACCGGCTTCGTTTACGTTTAGACCCAGGCAGTCCTGTTCGAGAAAGGAGAACAGTGTGGATAAGGCATGGCTTAACAGCTACCCCGCCGATGTACCGGCAGAGATTCAACCCGATCAGTTTCGCAACCTGCTCGACCTGTTCGAGCGCAGCTGCAACCAGTACGCCGATCAGGTGGCGTTCATCAATATGGGGGCGGTACTGACCTATCGCCGGGTTGAGGAGCAGAGCCGGGCGTTTGCCGCTTACCTGCAAAACGAGCTGAAACTGCAAAAAGGCGATCGGGTGGCGCTGATGATGCCCAACCTGTTGCAGTATCCTGTGGCTCTGCTCGGGGTGCTGCGCGCTGGCATGGTGGCGGTGAACGTGAATCCCTTGTACACCCCGAGAGAACTCAAACACCAGCTGTGCGACGCCGGGGCCAAGGCGATCGTGCTGGTCACCAACTTCGGTCAGAGTCTGCAGCAGATTGTCGACGACACGCCGGTGGAGCATGTGATCCTGACCAAGATTGGCGATCACCTGTCGGCGCCAAAACGAACTGTGGTGAACTTTGTGGTGCAGTACATCAAGAAGATGGTGCCGAAATACCACCTGCCGTACGCCGTTTCCATGCGCAAGGTCTTGTCGGTCGGTCGGCGATTGCAGTACATCAAGCCCAACGTTGACGGTGGGGACATCGCGGTATTGCAGTACACCGGCGGCACCACCGGGGTGGCGAAAGGGGCGATGCTGACTCATCGCTCGCTGTTGGCGAATATGCTGCAGGCCGATGCCTATTTCGGCCCCATCCTCAAAGATGGCGAAGAGATGGTGGTTACACCGTTGCCGCTGTATCACGTGTTTGCCAACACGGTCAATTTGCTGCTGTTCTTTAAGAAGGGCGGCCAGAACCTGCTGATCACCAACCCCAGAGACATGCCGGCGTTTATTGGTGAGCTTAAAAAATACCCCTTTACCGCGTTGACCGGGGTTAACACCCTGTTTAATGCGCTGCTGAACAACGACGAATTCAAAGAAGCCAACTTCAGTCAGTTTAAGCTGACCATCGGCGGCGGCATGGCGGTGCAGCGTGCGGTGGCAGAGCGTTGGGAATCCCTGACCGGTTTGCCGCTCATCGAAGGCTACGGCTTGACCGAGTGTTCACCGGTAGCGGCGGCAGGCACTTACAATCAAACCGAGTATACCGGTGCCATTGGCTTGCCACTGCCCTCCACCGAGATGCGCGCCGTCGATGATGACGGTCAGCCAGTGGCGGCTGGAGAAACCGGTGAGCTTCAGGTTCGTGGTCCCCAGGTGATGCGTGGTTACTGGCAGCGCCCGGAAGAGACCGCCAAGGTCCTTACCGAAGATGGCTGGTTGTTTACCGGTGACATCGGCTACATGGACGACAAGGGACAGTTCTTCATTGTCGACCGTAAAAAGGACATGATTTTGGTGTCTGGATTCAATGTCTTCCCCAATGAAGTGGAAGACGTGGTAGCCAGCCATCCGAAAGTGGTGGAAGTGGCCGCGGTCGGTGTGCCCCACGCGGCCTCCGGTGAACTGGTGAAGATCTTCGTGGTGGCAAAAGACAACGCCCTGAGCGACAAAGAGCTGATCGCCCACTGTCGTAAACAGCTTACCGGCTACAAGGTCCCGAAACTGGTTGAGTTCAGGGACGAACTGCCAAAGAGCAACGTCGGTAAAATTCTGCGCCGTGAACTGCGCGATGAAGTGAAAGAGAACCAATCCTGATGAGCGAATTGTGCTGGCAGTGGATAGACACCGATGAACAACTGGCGCAACTGTGTGCCCAGTGCCGCCAGGCCGACGCCGTGGCGCTGGACACCGAGTTTGTGCGAACCCGAACCCTTTACGCCCAGTTGGGTCTGATTCAGATTTACGACGGCACCACTCTGGCGTTGGTGGATCCACTGGCGATCAGCGATCTGAGCCCATTTTGGGATTTGCTGGCGGACGAATCTGTGGTTAAGGTTCTGCACTCCTGCAGCGAGGACCTGGAGATCTTTGCCCAGCAAGGGCGGGTTCAGCCTAAGCCGCTGTTTGATACCCAGATTGCCGGTGTGCTGCTGAATCAAGGGGTGGCCATGGGCTATGGCAAGATGGTCGCCGCCTATCTGGAGATTGAACTGGACAAGGGCGAGGCGCGTACCGATTGGCTGGCTCGGCCTCTGCGGGATAAGCAGTTGCACTACGCCGCCGCCGATGTCTACTACCTGCTGACCATCTATCGCACCATGGCGAAAGAGATCACCGATGCCCGGCGTCTGCCTTGGTTGCTGGAGGAGGGGGAGCGGATTACCGAGGGGCGCTTGTCGCCGGTTAATCCAGATACCGCCTACCTGAAGGTGAAAAACGCCTATCAATTGCGGCCCGAACAATTGGCGATTCTGAAGTCACTGGCGGCTTGGCGCCTGCAGGTGGCGCAGCAGCGAGATTTGGCACTGAGCTTTGTGATCAAAGATGCTGCCCTGTTGCAACTGGCGAAACGGGCGCCCCGTAGCATGGGCTACCTGACTCAGCTGGATTGTTTGACCGAGCGGGACGTGCAGCGCCACGGCCGCGCCATCCTCAAAGCCATCGCGTCTGCCGATGTGGCCAACCCGCCGGAACCGGTGGATCCCTTGAGCGCCGACCCGGCATTCAGAGATGCGGCGAAACGGGTCCGCAAGGCGCTGGTGGAAGTGTGCGAACAGCACCAGGTAGCGCAGGAGTTAATGGCATCAAAGAAGCTGGTGCATCAATATCTTAAGTGGCGTTTAGGCGCCAGTAGCGAGCAGCCTGTGGTGACTCGTGGTTGGCGCGGAGAGTTGACGTCGGCGAAACTGGCGGCATTAAGCGTCTAAAAGCGGCAAAAAAAAGAAAAATCTTAAAATTGAAGTGAAAAGCGACATTCCTCTGGCTGGCATGTCGCTTTTTTTATGATTCGGTAGCTTTCGCCGTAAACACCTGCATTTCCTCTGTCATTAACCGGATTTGCCATCACAACCTCTGCCAGCCCCCTGCCTGTTCTGGCCAAAAAAAACACAACAATGGTTAATTTGTTAGCTGGGCATGGCTGACATCTTCAATCAGTTATGTGATGATGTTCACGTTTATACGGTTGTTTAATACAGCTGATTAAATACCAGAAGCGGAAAGGACTAAGCCGTCAGGAGAAGGAGCGACACATGGAAAAGGTCTGGTTAACGAGTTATCCGGAAGGGGTGCCGGCGGAGATTGATGCCGATAAGTTTGCCTCTCTGGTGGACCTGTTCGAACAATCGGTCTCTCGTTATGGGGATAAACCTGCCTTTATCAATATGGGGAAATCGATTACCTATAACGAATTGGACAGGCTCAGCCGCGATTTTGCTGCCTACTTGCAGCAGGAGTTGAAGCTGAAAAAAGGCGACCGGGTAGCCATAATGATGCCCAACCTGATTCAATATCCGGTGGCCCTGTTTGGCGTATTGCGTGCCGGCCTGGTGGTGGTCAACGTCAACCCGCTGTATACCGCTCGAGAATTAAAACATCAGCTTAATGACAGTGGTGCCAAAGCCATTGTGGTGGTGTCTAACTTTGCCTCAACTTTGGAAGAGGTGGTAGACGAGACCCCCATTGAGCATGTGATTTTGACCAAACTCGGTGACCAATTGTCGCCGTTTAAACGGACGCTGGTGAACTTTGTCGTCAAATACGTCAAAAAGATGGTACCTAAATATCATCTGCCGGATGCCCATTCCATGCGCAGTGCCCTGTATAAAGGCGCCAAACTGGAGCTGGAAAAGCCGAAGATCGATAACGGCGATCTGGCCTTTTTGCAATACACCGGAGGCACCACCGGGGTGGCCAAAGGCGCGATGCTGACGCACCGGAACATGGTGGCTAACCTTGAGCAGGTGAGTTCGTGGATTGGCCCGACGTTGAGCGAAGGTGAGGAGTTGGTGATTACCGCTCTGCCTCTGTATCACATTTTTGCCTTGACCTGTAACTGCCTGACTTTCATGAAGCTTGGTGGCACCAACCTGATGATCACCAACCCCAGGGACATGCCGCTGTTCATCAAGACCATTAAGAGTTACCCCTTTACCGCCATTACCGGCGTGAATACCCTGTTTAATGGACTGCTGAACACCCCAGGATTTGACGAGATCGATTTCAGTAAGCTCAAGATTGCTCTGGGCGGCGGCATGGCGGTGCAGGCCGCGGTTGCCGACAAATGGCAGAAAGTGACCGGTTCGCGGTTGCTGGAGGGCTTTGGACTGACAGAGAGTGCGCCAGTGGCGTCGGTAGCCCCGTATGACAGCAAGGGGTATGACGGCACCATTGGGTTGCCGCTGCCTTCGTGTTCCATTCGTCTGATTGATGATGACGGTAAGGTGATCACCAATGGCGATCGCGGTGAGTTGCAGATTCTTGGCCCTCAGGTAATGAAGGGCTATTGGCAGCGACCGGAAGCCACCGAAGAGGTGATCTGCTCCGAAGGTTGGCTGTCCACCGGTGACATCGCCACCATGGATGAGCGTGGATACTTCAAGATTGTCGATCGTAAGAAGGACATGATTCTGGTCTCCGGCTTTAACGTGTTCCCCAACGAGATTGAAGACGTGGTGGTGATGCACGATGACGTGGTGGAAGCCGCGGCCATCGGAGTGCCGAACCCGGTATCTGGTGAAGTGGTGAAAGTGTTCGTGGTTGCCAAGCCAGGAGTCAGTGAAAAGGCGATCATAGACCACTGCAAGCAGCATCTTACCGGCTATAAAATCCCGAAGATTATCGAGTTTCGTGACGATCTGCCTAAGACCAATGTCGGCAAAATTTTGCGACGGGCGTTGCGGGAAGAGGAACAGGCTGCCTGATTCTGAGCAACCCAAACTGCGCCGCCCAATGGGCGGCGTTTTTTATTGCGACTGCCATGGTTCTGTCACACCCGGTTGGTAGAGTTATCGGCGTTGGAGAGTCTGTATTCACTGCCAACGTCCTCGAGATTGATTTTCGGCACCTTCCCTCAGGTGCCGTTTTTTTTGTTCAGAGACTTGGATCTGCATCAATAGTTTGCTGCTGTATTTTTAACAATCAGCCGACGGGTTCACGGCTTGGAATTGGTTCCTAATTTATAACCACCGGGCTAATTCCATCTTCGTTATTCGGTGCCCCACGGCGAAGAACTGTTTGTTATTTAAGGAAACTATCTGTGAACTCCTTGGGTCTGAAAAAGAGCATCACCCTCTATATCGTGGCATTGGTCACCTTTACTTTGTTGGTCGCCAATGGCCTCTCCTACGTAACCCTGAGGGATGACACTACCGCGGCCATCGATATGAGGATGAGCGCGCGGGTGCGATCGGACGCGACTCAGGTGCAGCGATGGTTTCAGACCCGGGCTGAAGCGGTGTCTGCAACTGCGGATCATTATCGTCAGGGCACCTATGATCAGGCCTATGTGGCGGTGTCTCGATTGATGACCGACAGCTTGGGGTTGTACTCGATGTTTTTCGCTTTTGATGATGGCAGTGCCTTTGCCAGTGTGGCTGAGGATGACATCTGGAAGCAGGGAGTGGCGGATCCCGCGAAGTACGATCCTCGGCCCCGAGGCTGGTATAAACAGGGACGGGCGTCGACGGAGCCGGAACTGACCGGCATCTACAACGACATGGTGACCGGCAACCCGGTGATCTCCATCGTTACCAACCTGGGTGATGGCGTGCTCTCCGGTGACATCGGTTTGTCGATTCTGTCCGATACGGTTAACAGCATTCACAGTGACGGCGTAGTGGCGTTTATTGTTGACGCCCAGGGCAAGGCGCTGGCGTCGACTTCGCCGGTGATTGCTGTCGGCGATACTTTGTCCGATACCGGTCTGCAAGCGATTCAACAGGGAATGCAGAACGAGCGTGACGCCAAGATCCAGTATCGCATCGATGGAGTGGACAAGCTGGCGTATACCAGCGCCATTGAGCTGATTAATAATCAGCGCTGGTACCTGATTGTGGGGGTGGACACCTCGGTTGCGTACGCCTCGGTCGCGGCGGCGGCCACCGAGGCGTTTTGGACCTCGGCTGTGATGATGGTGCTGGCGGTGGTGATGGCGGTGGTGGTACTCAACGTACTGTATCGGCCGGTGCTGGCATTGAAATCCATGGTGCTGGATCTGTCTCAGGGCAATGCCGATCTGACCCGGCGTTTGTCGGTGCAGGGCAATGATGATCTGGCCCAGATTGCCGATGGCATCAATGGCTTTATTGCTCATCTGCAGTCGTTAATGACTCAGTTGTATCAGTCTTCGCAAACCATCTCCGGCAGCATTGGCCGGCTGGAACAGCAGACTCAAACCAATGCCGGCCACCTGAGTGACCATTGCCGGGAAACAGAGCAGGTAGTCACCGCCATTCAGGAGATGAATGCCACAGCTCAGGATGTGGCCCGCAATACCACCAGTGCCTCACAATTTACCCATGAGACCAATCAGCAGGTTGCCGATTCCGGCACGTTAGTGGCGGGCGCCAGTGACAGCGTATCGGCGCTCTCCGGTGACATTTCGCTGAGCTCGCAGCGAATCACCGACATCGAGAATGACACCTCGAAAATCACCGACATCATTCGGGTGATCAGTGAGATTGCCGATCAAACCAATCTGCTGGCCTTGAATGCCGCCATCGAAGCGGCCCGGGCCGGCGACCAGGGCCGGGGGTTCGCAGTGGTGGCCGATGAGGTTCGCGCCTTGGCGGCACGCACTCGCTCCAGCACCGCGGAGATCGAGGAGAACCTGTTGCGATTGCGCCAGGGAGCGGAGCAGGCCATCGAGTCGATGGTGGCGACCCGCAGCAGCTGTGAAGCGACCACCAGCAACACCGATAAGGTGGCCACAGCGCTGCAGGAAATCGCCAAATCCGTGGCACATATTAATGATCTTAACAGTCAGATAGCCACGGCCTCTGAACAACAAAGCAGTGTGTCTGATGAACTGTCGCGCAATATGACCGCGATTCAGACTCTGGTGGCCGAATTGACAGCCAGCGGTGAAGCTACGGTGGATGAGACGCGGGCCCTGAACGATGCCAATGCCCGCTTTATGGCGGTCGTCAGCCAGTTTAAATTGGCGTAACGCCGGTTAGAGGGCGGCGCAACCTGTGCCGCCCATCTCGACTAGTACGGCCACAGCACGGCGGTGGCTGGCTTCATTCCTCCCCTGAAGATAGCCCGTATCTCAGTGGCCACATCGTGGCAAATTTCATCGGTTAGCATTCGGGTCAGTTGCGCCAGCCGATCCCCTTGAGCCTGTTCCAATTGCGCCTCAACCTGTTGAATCACAGAGGCTGGATTGAGATTCGCCAACCCTCGTTCATGGCTTTGCCAATGATACGTAAGCCGGTGATGAAGGCTGTGGGCGGCGTACAGGCGCAGGAAGTGATTCACAAACGCCAGATCATCCAGCGGGTCATGCAGGCTTCTTGGGGGAGACACAAGCACGGGCGGGCAGGCATCGGCGGGTAGGCTCAGCAGGCAGGCGCTGAGCTGCGCAAACAGCCTGGGGTCATCGCTGTTAGCCAGTAAGCAGTGCAAAGCCTGGCTAAACTCCTGCTCCTGGCCTCGGATTCCAGAAGCGATGGCGTCGCACAGCAGGGCCGGCGTAACTACCCCCATTGGCGCGAGCAGAGTCATCAGCCAGGCGGCCCACTGTTGGTTGTCAGTGAAGTTCAGGGACTGATTGGGACCGCAGAAATAGTTGTAACGGTTGACCGCTTCCAAATAGCGCTGCAGCAGAGGCTGGCTGTATTTGTCGGCGGCCAGGGCGGTAAACAGCGACTTGGATCCGTCGCTGGCCGACTGTTGGGTTCCGGCCACCACGAACTGGTAATGGTGGCTAATTGAATGAGGTTGCTGCAGCACAAGCGTCTGGCGAAGCTGCTCCAGGGCCAGCTCCAACGTCGGTTGGTGATCTGGGTGAAACTCGATGGTAATGGGTGTCATGGTGTCAGTGAGTCCTTCAACCGGCGTGAGAGGTAGACGGAGGGGGGCCGGTTCGATCCGTTGAATTTCTTCTGACAAATTGATCAGCATGGTAAACCTGTTTCACAAAGTGGCCATTGTGGTCTCTTAGTACTGGCTTGAACGCCAGCGAACCAGGACATTGTGTGAGCATCAACATATATACGTTTGAATTATATATGCTTATTTTGGTTTTTCGTTGCTGATGGTCAGTGGCCAGTGAGAAAATACAGTATAGGGATATGATATCTGCTTGAACGGATTAATAAAGGCAAGCGTTTGATCTAACGTCATAAAATATGCACATCATGGTGATTATTATTCATGATCTTCGAGGCAGTCTTCATTCGCTGACATCGCTTTACTCGGTTGTTCATTGTGTGACTCGTGACCATCATTCGTAATAAAATTTCATTTAAGATCTCAAAGACTACTTTTTTGCGGGCTGGTAATGGTGGCCCACGTCGATTATGGTTGCTTTCTGTCGGTAACTTTGATCGAATGAACCGGTACTGAATGTAAGTCGGAGCGCGATGATGGCGGACAAACGGTTTCCTCTGGATACCAAACTAAGGCGTGTTTTCAGTAGGTTGGGAATTGATCCTCAGCCGGTGTTCGCGCGCGCAGGGGTGGATGTCGCCCTGCTCAGCAATCCGGATGCTCGCCTTAACAGCCACCAATATCTGGCACTGTGGTCGGCACTGGAGGAACAGTTTGAGCCCGCTGATCTGGCTCGCACTTTGGTGCAGTTATGCAACAGCGATGACTTCTCGGCGCCGATGATGGCGGGTCTGTGTTGCAGTGACCTGCTGTCTGCCATACGCAGACTGCAACGCTTTAAAGGGCTGCTGGGGCCGCAGCAGTTGAGAGTAACCGAAGCCGATGACTGGGTCAGAGTCGAGGTGGTATCCGACATGCCGGTATCGTCCTTGCCGGTATCGATGATTGTTACCGAGTGGTACTTGATTTTGAATCTGGCTTACATGGCAACCAAGGTGGAGTTACCGGTACAGTCCTTGCGCCTCCATGAGGTTAGCGATGATGCACTGGCATTGGCGCGCCAGCATGGTATTGAATTGGAGCTGGGTGATGGCAACGCCATTGAGTTCCGCCGCGAGGATTGCTTGCGCCCGTTTTTACCCCTGAATGACGGTATGTGGCAGTTCTTTGAACCGACCCTGTTGCGACTGATCCGCAAGCTGCATGCGCAGCCAGAGACCGCCAGCCAGGTCAAAGCCACGCTGGTTGAGAGTTTGCCGTCTGGGCTGGCGGATAAGGAACATGTGGCACAGCGGATGGGGATCAGTCCCAGGACCCTGCAAAAGCGGCTGTGTTCGGAGAAGAAACCGTTCCAGACGGTATTGGCCGAAGCCCGTAAGGAGTTGGCCTGCCACTACCTGCGGCAGTGTCATTTGACCCATATGGAGATCAGCTTGTTACTGGGGTTTGATGAGGTCACCAGTTTCTATCGCGGCTGTCAGCGTTGGTTTGGCTTGACGCCGGAAGCGATCCGTAAAAATGAACAGGCCGGCATAGAGCCGGCCTGGGAAAAGGAGTGCAACCAGGGTTAGCCCAGGTCTTCGATCTCGTCATTGTCGTCACGGACGATGGTGGCGTACAGATCGTAGTCGTTGGCAAACTCGATGGAGGCCCACACCATCTGGCCAACCTCGACATCAAATTCGCCTCCCAGAATCACCTTGCCGTCAATCTCCGGTGCGTCCGAATAGGCGCGGGCTACCGCCCCTTCGTCATTGAGCTCATCGACAATCACCCGCATCTCGGTGCCCACACGGGCCTGCAGGCGCTCGGCGCTGATTCGGGCTGCCACTGCCATAAAGCGCTGGTAACGGTCTTCCATTACCTCGTCATCGATCAATTCAGCCAGATCATTGGCAACGGCACCGTCCACCGGGCTGTATTTGAAACAGCCGACCCGATCCAACTGAGCTTGTTCCAGCCAGTCCAGCAATAGCTGAAAATCTTCCTCGGTTTCGCCGGGGAAGCCGACGATGAAGGTGGAACGGATCACCAGATCGGGACAGATCTCACGCCACTTTTTGATCTGTTCCAACGTGCGCTCGGCCTTGCCGGGGCGTTTCATCGCCTTCAGGACTTTGGGGGAGGCGTGCTGGAAGGGGATGTCCAGGTAAGGCAGGATTTTGCCTTCGGCCATCATCGGAATCACTTCGTCTACGTGCGGGTATGGGTAGACGTAATGCAGTCGTACCCAGATCCCCATCTCGGCCAGTTTTTCACACAGTTCGGTCATACGGGTTTTCACCGGCATGCCGTTCCAGAAACCGGTCTTGTGCTTCACATCCAGACCGTAGGCGCTGGTGTCCTGGCTGATCACCAGCAGTTCCTTAACGCCAGCCTCTTTCAGGCGTTTGGCTTCATCCAGTACCTCACCGATGGGACGGCTGACCAGATCGCCACGCAGGGCCGGAATAATGCAGAAGGTACAACGGTTGTTGCAGCCTTCGGAGATCTTCAAGTAGGCGTAGTGACGTGGGGTCAGTTTAACGCCATGATCCGGGATCAGCGCCGTCAGGGGATCGTGCTCCGGCTTAGGCAGGTGATTGTGAACCTGCTCCAGCACCATTTCATAGGCGTGGGGGCCGGTGATGCCCAGCACCTTGGGGTGGACCTCTCGAATTTCGTCCTCTTTGGCACCCAGACACCCGGTGACCAACACCTTGCCGTTTTCATTCAGCGCTTCGCCGATGGTATCCAGGGATTCCTGTACCGCGCTGTCGATAAAGCCGCAGGTGTTAACGATCACCAGGTCGGCGCCGTCGTAGGAGTTGACCACGTCGTAACCTTCGGTCCGCAGTTGGGTCAGGATGCGTTCGCTGTCCACCAGGTTCTTGGGGCAACCCAGAGAGATGAAACCGATGCGGGTTCCGGTGCCGCGTCCCTGGCCCATGGCTGGGGCCACCTTAGTGGCGTGGGTGGTATTCGGTTGCACCGCTTTTGGCGTGTCATTGCCGGGATCAAAGGTTTCGACGGTCATGGCATCCTGTATTCAGTTGGTAAATTTCGAAGTGCGCGGATTATACCTGAGTCAGGGAAAATGTGCAGGGCGAAAAATTGTCCAAGCCTCGTTCTTCGGGGTGATCACCGCTGGTTACATTGTCTCTGATTATTAAGTCACTATTTTGCCGGAGTTTACAGTGGAACGGGGTTGAGAGACGAGGGAGCGCTTCAGCTTACAGATCCTGGCATCACAGATGATTTGACTGTGGGGGAATCACCCTGAGTGGTGTAAGCCTTTGTCTTTGGCAGCTGCTGGTCCGCCTCTAAATATAGGTTGAGTTACTCAATCAATGAATGGGGGGGATTTTTAATAAAGTGATTAAATATCAATTTGATAGGATTTTAATCCAATGTCGGTGGTCGGCAGGCGAGGATGAGTAAACGTTACCTTTCGTATTTTGTTGAGTACGGTTGAATGGACTCGCTGAAAAAGTAATGCAATCAATAATTGCCTTGTATTTATTAGGCCCTCCTGTGCAACTTATAAGAAAGACTTATAAAAAGTAAATTGGCATTGGGGAAACCGTGAATGGGTGGCTATAGGCATATTCTGGTTGGTGCTTTTATATCACTAGTGATTTCAACGTGGGCGAAAGCAAAGCCGTTAACCGTGGCAACGTATAACATTAAATATTTAACCGCCTGTGTTAATTCCGTTCGAGAAAGTCATCTTCGTCAGGTTATTGAATTGGCGGATTTTGACCTGTGGGCTTTACAGGAGGTGAAAGACCGCAGGGCGCTGATCTATTTTTTTCCTGAAGAAGACTGGAACATTGTTATAGATGACCAAAGTACGGACGACCAAAATCTGGCTTTTGTCATCAAAAAAGACGTTAAATATCGACTGGAGTCAGGCAATACACACGATGCCGGCAAATTGGATTTTCTATTTCCCGACTCTTCCAATTTTCCGGATAAGCGTGATGTGCTCAAAGTGTACCTAGAGGTTGCCGAGTTGAGTGATGAGATCGTGGTGCTGAATCATCACGCCAAATCGCGTTACAACGGTCGCCTGACTTCTGAGCCGGTACGAATAGGGGCCAGCCTGGAGATTGTTGATTATCTGTCATCCAGCGCAGAGCAGTATGTGGTGCTGCTGGGCGATTTCAATGACACCGGCGATGACGCTTCACTGAACACTTTGGAAAATGGTGTGAAATCGACAATAGAGCTGGAGAATAACACCGGTTCGTTTATGGAGAATCTAACGGAATCACTGCTGTCGGTGGATGCGGTAACCTACGGACTGAACTCCAGGGCCATCGACAGTATGGACCGTAGCCGTCTGAACCCGACAATCTCAGGGAGCAGGCAGGACAATGTTTTAAATTACGACGATGGCTATGTGGTGAAGCGGGCGCTTTATGATCAGATCCTGGTCTCTCCGGCATTAAAAGACCACGCTATGGTGAATTCTGCCGATGTCTTTGCCGGAGCGGTATCGGTAGCGGGAAACAGTGACACACGAGCGTCTGATCATGTTCCATTGTTTACGACTCTATTTGATGCGGCTTCTAAAATAGAGTCACTGTCGATTAAGAGGGTACTGGCTAACCCGGATGGGGCGGATAATGACAATGAATTGTTGGTTATTAACTCATCTTTACATTACACATTTAAGGGAGTGATAACGCTTAGGGATGAGTATGGCAGTGATTATCTGGCTTCGGTAGACATTCAACCATTGGATGAGATTACTGTCAGGCCACTAGCGACGGCATTTTCTCTCAACAACGACCAGGAAACAATTTCACTCTATATCTCGGGAAAGGAGGTGGATCGCATAAGCTATTCCAATGCCGCTTCAGGAGAGTGGCAAATATTTTGAGTGCGTTATAGGAGACTAAACATGACACGGATGTTGTATTTGGCTCTGATGATATTTTCCATTTCATCTTATGCCTTGGATTTTTCGGAATATGACCCCTACAGCTTCAACGAGAACTATCGTCGCGGTGAGATTGTCAGCGAATCTAACCATCTTTGGGTTGCGAGACTGCCCGGTCGCGGTCACCCACCGGCGAAAAGCCGGTTCCATTGGGTGAGAGTCGACATCGGCCACCCTGAGCCATGGCGGTCGGGACGGTTTTACGTGTTGGGCAAGGTGGTGAGTTTCGGCAACCAATTTTATCTGGCTAAAGGGGTAGGGTTCGCTCAGCCGGATTCTGGGCGGGATTGCTGCCAGTGGCAAGTGTTCACCCATCCAGGTATTGGCACCGATCTGCCGTTAGTGGATTCGGACGATGCCAAACAAGGCCTTGAAGGTATCGACAGCAACTTCAACGGCATCCGTGATGACTACGAAGTTGCCGTGGTGATGGAAAGCCCTTCTGAAGCCGTGCGTCAGGCGGGGCTGGGGGCGGCGTCGGCGTATAAACAGATGGTGTCGATGGCCACTTCGGCTGAAAGCAAGGTGACGCCAGTTGCGGCGGCCGAACTTGTGGATGAGTTATTGACTGTCTCTGCCTGTTTTCGCAGCCTGGCTGGCGAGCATCAGGGCGTGAGTGGTTTCCAGCACCGCTATTTTAATACCTTTGAGCGAATGGAAGCCTATCTGGAAGCGGAGTCCCGTTTGTATCAGGCATTGGGTGACGATTATCAGCCAGTACTGGTTGACCTTCCTTGTCAACAGATGAATCCGGTGGAGGAGTGATGATGAAATTTCCGTTAGCTATCCTGTTGCTGTGTTTTGGCTGCCACACCATGGCGGCACCTGCTGAGTGTGCCCGTCAGGTCGATACCCTGCGTCTGTTTTACATCAATGGGATGTTCACCAAATACAGTGCCTATCTGGATAACCGGTTGGCATTGCAGGCATTCCAGACGCGTTACCTGAGTGATAAGTACCCGAGCGCCGGGGCGGTTGTGGGTTCTTACAACGAGAGTGAATCGGTGACGCGTCAGTTTTTACAGGTGGCGAAGCAAAAGATGCAAGATCGCGCCGAGTCGTCCACCATCTTTGATAAGTGGGTGGAGGGGCTAAGCCAGGTCATTACCGGTGGGGTGTTGACGCTGGTGCCAAATCAGGAGGTGTTGATCCAGATTATCGCCGAGTCCTATGCTGCCGTGTCGCCAGGCATCCAGGGGGAGGGAGATTACCTCGGTGCGGCTTCGGCATTGAGGCGGACAATGGATGGCTGCAGCAGAACCATTTTGGTGACTCACTCTCAGGGTAACTTCTATGGCAATGCCGTCTTTAATGAGTTGTACAGCGGCTATGCCTTCCCGGGCAATTGGCCCATGAGGGATTACCCTATGCTGGCCCAGATGAGCATTGCCAATCCTGCGGATTCGGTCGGCGGTAACGCCGGCACCGAGTTTGAGCAGATGGTGGCGCACATCACCAATGATACGGACGCGATTATGGGGTTAGTCCGTGAGCTTCTGGGGTCGATTGATGCCAATTACCAAGCGGATTTCACCGACAGTGATGTGAGTGGTCATGGCTTGGTTACCTCTTATCTGGAGTCGCCCGGGCAGGCAGCAACAATTGCTGCTGAAATGCTGGCGATGGCCGATCAAATGGTACCGATGCCCATGTTCAATCAATGGCCCTCGGCGTCTTCGGCGTTTTCTTCCCATGGCGCATCGACAAAGAGTGGCATTCTTGATTTGAACTTTACCTACGGTGGCCCCTACCGCTATCAACAGCTTTCGGAGTCGGTGATCGAGTCGTTTCTCGGCGCCGAGTCTCAGGGAAGCTTCTTCAACGCCAATATTCGTGGTGTCTATCCCTATCGTAAGATTGAGTAGCACCTGAATTTAGCTGCAGGCGCCGAACGGCGCCTTTTTTGTGGCCTGCCGTTCAGCGAATGATGTGGGGTACCGGTGTTGCCGCCGCGGCAGGTGGAATTTGCCTAATTGGGGTTCGGGGCGCACTATTAGAGGTAGGCTGCCTTTACACGGAGTGTTTTTAGGTTGTCATCTCAGCGAGATAGAAGACGCCGGGAGGGCGCACAATGACAATGACCCTGGCTTTTCTTGGTGCCGCCGGCGAAGTGACCGGCTCCTGTCATTTGCTGACCGTTGATGGATGGCGGTTGCTGCTGGATTGCGGACTGATTCAGGGAGGAAAAAAGGAAGCCGCCCGCAATCGCGAGCCGTTTGATTTCATTCCCTCCAACATCGATGCGGTAATACTCAGCCATGCCCATATTGACCACTCAGGGCGCTTGCCGATGCTGGTCAAAGAGGGGTTTGATGGTCCCATTTTTACCCACAAAGCTACCCGTGAACTGTGTGACATCATGCTTCGGGATGCGGCAATGCTGCAGTTGCGACAAACCGAGCGGGCGAACGAAAAACGCCAACTACGAGGCGAGTCATTGCTGGAGCCGTTGTTCACTGAGGCGGATGTGGACGCGGCGATGGCGTTGTTTGTGGATCTGGAGTACGAGCAACTGACGGAAGTGAGTCCGGCGGTGACGGTTCAGTTGCGCGATGCTGGCCACATTCTCGGTTCTGCCATCATCGAGCTGTGGCTGAATTCCGGCTCCTTTCGCAAAAAGTTGGTGTTCAGCGGTGATCTGGGACGTTGTGACATGCCGGTGATTCGGGACCCCAGCTTTATTGACCAGGCGGATCTGGTGGTGATGGAGAGCACCTACGGCGATCGGGTGCACCGTGGCTGGCAGGAGACGCTGGACGAATTGAAAGCGATCTTCGCTCGGGCACTGAAGTCCAGCCAGGGTAACATTCTGATCCCGGCGTTTTCCGTGGGTCGGGCTCAGGAACTGCTGTATCTGTTTCACCTGTATGGCAAAGAGTGGGATCTGAGCCGCTGGTCTGTTTATCTGGATAGCCCGATGGCCACCCAGGCGACCGGCGTGTACGTACGCAACAGCAACCTGTGTGACGCCGAATTTCACCAGTATCGGCGACATCATCCCAGCCAGCATCCACTGCTGACCAAGGTCAATTTTGTGCAAACTACCGAAGAGTCTATGGCCCTCAATGAGATAGATCGAGGTTTGATCATTATTGCCGGCAGTGGCATGTGTAATGGGGGGCGCATTCGCTGTCACCTGGAGCACAACTTATGGCGCCAGGAAGCGGACATCATCATCTGTGGCTATCAGGCTGTCGGTACGCCCGGCCGCTTGCTGGTGGATGGGGCTCAGGAGCTGAAAATTCGCGGGCAGTCGGTGGAAGCCCGGGCCAGAATTCACACCATCGGCGGCCTGTCTGCCCACGCCGATCAGCAGGAGTTGATTCACTGGTATCGACGGTTTTCCTCGGCGCCGCCCTTGGTGCTGGTTCACGGTGAACCCGAGGCCCAGAAAACCTTGCTCAGCCATCTCCAACCTCACTGCTCTCATGCCGTAATTGCTCACAGAACCGACACTCTGGATTTGAGTCAACTGCCTGAATTGGTGTGGTTGGCACCGCAATGCTGCCCGGAAACTACTCTGTGAGTAGTTGGAATATAAAGACAAATTCAGATTGTTGAGCCTTATTCAGCGCTGGCGCTAAAGCTGCTGATGTTACAGGCCGATAACAGCCATAGTGCCGTGACAGCGGTTGTGTTTGCTCTGGGTCTGAATCCTGTTTGCCCAAATATCCTTTCAGATGTGTACAACAATTACATAAATGCTGTGGAATAACCGTACTTTGGGTGAGTGCGGCCACAAATTGCCCCGCTTTATGTGTGATCGGGATTACAGACTTGTAAATAAATTAAAAGGTAGTATTGTCCGGCACATACTTAGGGTCACAGTTTTAGTCTGACAAATGTTAACGCCAGTATAAGGCGGAATGAGGCAGCGGATGAGAGAAGTAGAATTCAGAACCATTGACCGCTTGTTTATCAAGCTGACATTGAATGAGAAGTTTTGGCTGCTGTTTCTGATGGCAGCACTGGCTGTAATGGGGATGGCCACCAATCATTATCTCGATGCCCGGTTGCAGGCCCAGTTGCAGTCTGAACAAGTGGTTCAGGCACGATTGGCGGGCGTGGTATCCGTGTTAAACGAACTGCCGGCAGACAGTGATGCTCGAAGCCGGTTGATGGCCCGTGAGGGGATTCAGCTGGTTCCCGCTCCCACAGCCACCGAGCGTCGCGGCGATCGCATTACGGTCAGCCAGCCCTTTGATGGTGGTGCGGCCTCCCTCACAGTGACGGCACCCGAGGCCGAAGCTCAGGCTCGTAGTGAGGCATTGTCGAGTCTGGGATTGACCACCTTATGGCTGCTTCCTCTGGCGCTGTTGTGTTACTGGCTGGCGACCTTCCTCGGAGGCGCGTTGTGGGTGATGAATCAGGCCATTAACCGTCTGGCGGACGGTGATTTGACCTCTCGATTGGGTTTTCATGTGGGCCGAGAGGAGTTCGGCATCATCGGTCATGGCTTGGATCGGACCATGGACACCATCAGTGAGTTGGTGGGTACGGTGAAAAGCAGTTCGGCGACTCTGAATCAGACTGCCTCCGGTTTCCGCCAGGACAGCCAGAACAACGAAAGCCAGATCAATCAGCAGTACAGCTCCTTGGATTCGGTCGCCACGGCCATGGAGGAGATGAGTGCTACCGCCAAGGATATTTCCAACCTGGCCCAGAAAACTTCGGCACAGCTGGAGCAGGATGGTGCCATGGTGGAGCAGAGCAATCAGAAAGTGCAGAACGCCATCATCGAAACCACTGAGCTGGCGGACAAGACCGATGCGGCATCGGTAACGGTCAATAATCTCAATGCCAAGGCCACCGAGATTAACGAAGTGATTACCACCATTAATGCCATCTCCGAGCAGACCAATTTGTTGGCGCTGAATGCGGCTATCGAGGCGGCTCGAGCCGGTGAACAGGGACGGGGCTTCGCGGTGGTGGCCGACGAGGTACGTACTCTGGCTTCCCGAACACAGCAGGCCACGGTCGAGATTCAGATGATGATCGATAAGTTGCAGACCGAAACTCAGGGCATCTCTGAGATCACTTCTCATACCCTGAAGCAGGCCCATCAGAGCCGAGAACTGATCAATGAGATTGGTCAGGACGTGACCGCCATTGCCGACTCGGCCAAGGCGGTGATGGACATGAGTGCTCAGATTGTCAGTGCGGTTGAGCAGCAGACGGCGGCGGCCAACGACATCGCTTCGGAGTTGTATGATATTCGCGGTCAGTCCAATGCCATACGCAACAGCTCAGAGCAATCGGCGGTCAGCGTTCAGGAGTTGTTTGATAGCTCTCAGTCTCTTGGGCAGATTTTGCATAAGTATCGCACCGCCGAATAGAGTTAACACTGGACCAAAGCAACATCATTGAAGGGGAGGTGACTCCCCTTTTGTTTGCCTGGGACCTGGCGGCGCTGTACCCTGCGCAGAGTTCCTAGAAACAGGTCAAAAACGATGAAGATATGGGTTGATGCCGATGCCTGCCCGGTGGTGATTAAAGAGATTCTGTTTCGCGCCGCCGAACGCACGCAAGTGCACACCAAGCTGGTGGCTAACCACGCCATGCGGACACCGCCGTCGCAGTACATCAGTGCCATGGTGGTCCCCGCAGGCTTTGATGTGGCGGATAATGAGATTGTGAAACTCACTGAGGCGGGGGATCTGGTGATCACCAGTGATATTCCGCTGGCGGCCGAAGTGATTGAGAAAGGAGCCTTGGCGCTAAGTCCTCGGGGGGAGTTGTACACCACCAGCAATATTCGCTCACGGCTGAACATGCGTGATTTTATGGATACCATGCGTGCCAGTGGTGTGGATACCGGCGGGCCGCCGCCTCTGAGCCAACAGGACCGCCAAGCATTTGCCAATCATTTGGATCGCATCCTGGCCCAACGTTGATGGTTTAAGCGCCCTGTCTTACCCGCGAAGGCGGGTATCCAGTGGCTTTTCTGCTCCTACCAAAAATCAAAGCCACTAGGCCCTCGCGTTCGCAAGGGCGACCCCCCCTCTTCTGTCTTACCCGCGAAGGCGGGTATCCAGTGGCTTTTCTGCTCCTACCAAAAATCAAAGCCACTGGGCCCTCGCGTTCGCAAGGGCGACGGTGCGAGTTGATAGGGTGTGCGGTAGCCCGTTTGTTACCGTGGTTTCCGCTAAGCAAGCTGCAGTTGGTTCCCTGCGCACTCGAAGCAGTCCTCCGTCGTGCCCGCGCATGCGGGTATCCAGTGGCTTTTCTGCTCCTACCAAAAATCAAAGCCACTGGACCCTCGCGTTCGCAAGGGCGACACGATGAGGGTTAGGTGTTGGCGGCGGTAGTGGTGGCCGCCTTAATACTCCGGTGCGAATGAGCTTAAAACGGCCTTCCGTCGTGCCCGCGAACGCGGGTACCCAGCGTCTTTCCCTCAATCAAAATCAAAGCCACTGGGCCCTCGCGTTCGCAAGGGCGACGGGGTAGGTCGGTCGTGCCAGCGAACGCGGGTACCCAGTGTCTGTGCCTTTGGTCATTCTTGCGCAGGCGAGAATCCGGTGTTTTTCGGGGTATCAACATCAAAGCCTAAAAAAAGAACCCGGCTGACGCCGGGTTCTTTGGTTTGCGGTGGGGTTACCAGCCACACTGGCGGCCGGCGGCCTGGTTTTGTTGCCCCAGCCAACCCTGCAGTGGCGCAAAGTAGTTCAGCAGGGCCTCACCACTCATCTGCTCTGAGCCGGTGACCATGGCCAACGCCTGCGGCCATGGCTGAGACAGGCCAGATTCCAGCATGGTGTTCAGCTTGGCACCGGCCTCCTTATTGCCGTAGATGGAGCAGCTGTGAATGTCACCCTCAAAGCCGGCAGTCTCACACAGCGCCTGATGGAACTGGAACTGCAGGATGTGGGCCAGGAAGTAGCGGGTATAGGGAACGTTGCCGGGTACATGGTATTTGGCGCCAGGATCGAAGTCCGCTTCACTGCGAGCCACCGGCGCAGCGATGCCCTGGTATTTGGCGCGCAGATCCCACCAGGCCTGGTTGTAGTTTTCTGGCGTGATTTCACCGGAGAACACCTTCCAGCGCCATTGATCGATCATCAGGCCAAAGGGCAGAAACGCCACCTTGTCCAGTGCCTGGCGTAGCAGCAGGCCGATGTCACTCTCCTTGGAGGGCACCGTGTCCAGCAGTCCAATCTGCTGCAGGTAGCTGGGGGTAATCGACAGGGCTATGGTGTCGCCGATGGCTTCGTGGAAGCCGTCGTTGGCACTGTCTTTAAACAGGAACGGCTGGTGCTTGTAGGCGCGCTGGTAGATGTTGTGCCCGAGTTCGTGGTGGATCACCACAAAGTCTTCGGCGTTTTTCTGGATGCACATCTTGATGCGAATGTCGTCCTCGTTGTCCAGATCCCAGGCGCTGGCGTGGCAGACGACATCCCGATCCTGAGGCTCAACAAACAGCGAGCGGTCCCAGAAAGTTTGTGGCAACGGCTCGAACCCCAGCGAGGTAAAGAACTGCTCCGCCTGCTCGACCATCTTGATCTCATCGTACTGGTGTTCTGCCAGCAGTTCGGTGAGATCGAAGCCCGGATCGGCGTTGGCAGGCGCCACCAGATCGTAGATATTGCCCCACTGCTGTGACCACAGGTTGCCCAGCAGGTGCGCTGGAATCATGCCGTCCTGGGGCACCACCTCTTCACCGTAGTGCTCACCCAGTTCGCCGCGCACGTAGCAGTGCAGGGCGTCGTACAGAGGCTTTACCTCTCCCCACAATGAATCCAGCTCTTTCGGGAACTGCGCCGCCGGCATGTCGTACTTTGAGCGCCACAGTTCACCGACGTCCTGGTAACCCAGTTGCCGTGCTCCCTCGTTGGCCAGTTCCACCTGGCGGCTGAACAGAGGACGCATCGGTTTGGCGATCTCGCGCCAGCCCTGCCAGATGTCCAGCAGTTGTTCCGGATCTCTGGAAGTGGCCATCAAAGAGGAAAGTTGCGGCTGACTCAGGCATTCGCCGCTCTTGAGGCAGTGGCGGCCTTTGCCATACAGGCCACCCAGTTCTGCATTGAGGCCGGCCAGCTCGGCGCTTTTCTCCGGGCTGTCCGGAGAGGGCAGAATGATGGTGCGTTTCAGCACTTCCAGTTTGCGCAACTCGACGTCGCTCAGTCCCTGAGGATCGGTCTTGGCCGCTTGACTGGCGTACATGACCGCCTTGTCATTGAACCGGCGCTCGGCGTCGGAGGCCAGGGCCGCGGTATCTTCGGTGATGAAGTTGCTGTAGATCCAGGACGCCCGGCCCGCTTCTTCCACCAGATTAGACAGGTCGGCCTCGGCGGCAGCGATGAACTCACGGCTATCGCTGTCCGGGTTGGTTTCCTTGCCTTGATCGGGGGTGGGGGTCGGGGAGCAGCCGCTGAGCAGCGCCAGAGTGACGGCAGACAGAGCCATCGAGTGGCGGAAAAGTGCCATATCGCGTTCCTTTGCGTGGTTGTTGTCGAAAAGTCGCTATTTTATTACGGGACCGGAGCGGAGGAAAGGGGGCCGAGTTTGGTTTGAACCTGGCTTAGATCAGAGTCTTAACCTTGGCAGCTCCTGGGACATCAGGCGGTGCCTGATGGGGCTAAGCACTTGGTTTATCGAGTGTTCAAACAGAATACGCTTCATGACTTTGACAATACCCAAGTGGCAGAGTAAGTTAAAACAAGTGTTTAAATCAGGAAGGCGCGACTATGTCGAATAAACAAGGTACAAAATCCCGTATCTTGGACGCAGCGGAGCGATTATTTGCAGAACGGGGATTTGCCGACACGTCATTGCGTCTTATCACCAGCAAGGCGGAAGTGAATCTGGCTTCTGTAAATTATCATTTTGGTTCCAAGAAAGAGTTAATCCAGGCGGTACTGGCCCGCTATCTGGATCAGTTTATGCCTGCCAGTGAAGCGGCTCTGTCGGCTCTGGAAAACCAGCCTGGGCTGACGGTGCATGAGATTTTCGACACCCTGGTGCAGCCGCTGCTGTCGTTGGATGAATTGCGTCACCGGGGGTCCAGCATCTTTTTGCAGTTACTGGGGCGGGGTTACATCGAGAGTCAGGGCCACCTGCGTTGGTTTGTGACCACTCATTACGGCAAACCGCTGGAGCTGATCGTCAAGTTGATCCATCAGGTGGACAACGACATCGACGATGCTGAGTTGTTTTGGCGTCTGCACTTTACCCTGGGTACCGTGGTTTTCACCATGGCCTCGTTTGAAGCGCTGAATGACATCGCCCATGCGGATTTTGAACAAGACAATAACGTGGAGTCGGTGATTAAGCGACTGATTCCCTATGTGGCCGCGGGCGTTGTTGCTCCGGCTCCCCAACTGTCAGGGACCAAGATTAAGGAAGTATCATGACCTTGCTGATTTTGATCATTATTGCGGTGTTAGTGGTGTTTGGTGTCACTGACATTCGTCGCCAATTTATTTCCAAACCGGTATTCGGCTTTTTCCGCAAGGTGTTGCCGCCCCTGTCACAGACCGAACGGGAAGCGATGGAAGCGGGCACCGTCTGGTGGGACGGCGAACTGTTCTCCGGCCGTCCGGACTGGCAGCAGCTGCACTCCATGCCCATGGGCGAGCTCAGCGGTGAAGAGCGGGCCTTTCTGGACAACCAGGTCGATACGCTGCTGTTGATGCTGGATGACCATCATGTGGTACAGGAACAGAAAGACCTGCCACAACCGGTTTGGGATTACCTGAAGCAGGAACGCTTCTTCTCGATGATCATTCCCAAAACCTATGGCGGCCTGGATTTCTCTGCTCTGGGTGCCTCCACCATTGTCGCTCGTATCGCCAGTCGCAGCCTCACCGCCGCCATTACCGTAATGGTGCCGAACTCTCTCGGTCCCGGTGAACTGCTGGCTCACTATGGTACCGAAGAGCAGAAGCAGCGCTGGCTGCCAGGATTGGCCGATGGCACCGAGGTGCCGTGCTTCGCCTTAACCGGCCCGGAAGCCGGATCAGACGCTGGCGCCATTCCCGACAGCGGCGTGGTGTGCATGGGTGAGCACGACGGCAAAGAGGTGCTGGGTCTACGCCTGAACTGGGATAAGCGTTACATCACCTTGGCTCCGGTGGCCACGGTATTGGGGCTGGCATTTAAGATGCGTGACCCGGACGGTTTGTTGGGTGACACCAAGGAGATTGGCATCACCTGTGCGCTGATTCCGGCATCACACCCCGGCGTGGAGCTGGGCAACCGTCATAACCCTCTGAACATGGCCTTTATGAACGGTACCACCCGCGGTGAGGATGTGTTTATTCCCATGGAGTGGATCATCGGCGGTCCTGATTACGCCGGGCGCGGGTGGCGCATGCTGGTGGAGTGCCTGTCTGCAGGGCGGGGCATCTCTCTGCCGGCTCTGGCGACGGCGGCCGGACACGTGGCGACCCGCACTACCTCGGCGTACTGCGGTGTACGCCAGCAGTTTGGGGTGAATATCGGTCAGTTTGAGGGGGTGCAGGAAGCGATGGCACGCATCGCTGGCAATACCTATCTGTTGGAAGCGGCCCGTAAGATGACCGTGGGCGCCATCGACATGAATCAGAAACCGTCGGTGGTGACGGCCATTGCCAAGTACCACATGACCGAATTGGGCCGCTCCATTGTCAATGACGCCATGGACATCCATGGTGGCAAGGGGATTCAGCTGGGCCCTAAGAACTACCTGGGTAACATGTATCTGGCTCAGCCGGTGTCGATCACCGTGGAAGGGGCCAATATCCTGACCCGTAACCTGATGATCTTCGGCCAGGGCGCGACGCGTTGTCATCCCTACGTCTTGTCTGAGATGGAAGCGGTGGCCATGGAGGATAAGGACCAGGCCCTGAAAGTGTTTGACGGTCTGCTGCTGTCTCACATGCTCTACGGGGCGCGCAATGGCTTGAACTCATTGGTCGGGGCTTTGACCGGGGCTCGATTGAACTCGGCGCCGGTGGCGGGGGAAACCGCTCGTCATTATCGTAACCTGAGTCGCCTCAGTGCCAACCTGGCGTTGATGTCGGATCTGGCCATGGCGGCCCTGGGCGGCGGTCTGAAGCAGAAAGAGATGATCTCGGCCCGCCTGGGCGATGTGCTCAGCCAGTTGTACCTGGCGTCGGCGGCATTGCGTCATTTTGAATCCGAGGGGCGTCAGCATGGCGACCTGCCGCTGCTGCACTATTCGGTAGAGAAGTGTTGCTATGAAGCGGCAAAAGCGATGGAGGAAGTGATTCGCAACTTCCCTAATCGTCCTCTGGGTTGGCTGGCTAAGGCGCTGATCTTCCCTATTGGCAACCATTTCCACATGCCTTCGGACGATACCGCCAAAGCGGTGTGTGAGGCGGTGTCCAAACCGGGAGTGGTTCGCGAACGCATCACTCACCTGTGCCACATGCCTGAAGGTCTGGAAGATGGCATCAGTGAAGTGGAGAAGGCTTTCCTGGCGCTGCATGAGCAGGCGCCATTGATGAAGACCCTGAAGCAGGCGATGCGTTCCGGTGCCTTGCCCAAGCAGGCGATATCGCCGGCCTTGATTGCCAAAGCGGTAGAGGCGGAGGTGCTGACCGAATCTCAGTCTGAGTCCCTGCTTAGCGCCTGGGCGCTGCGAACGGCAGCCATCCATGTGGACGAGTTTGCTACGCTGTAATCCCCGCAGTGTAGAATCAGGGCCGGCATTTGCTGGCCCTTTTTTATATCGGCCTGTTAAACAATGAGAGTTGTGCAGAGTGAAATAGCCAATTGCGCAAGACTGGAGCTGGGTTGATCTTGATCACGGAACTGGTCTGACAAGTGTCGCATTCTTTACTGTAAATGGGATGTCAGCGCAGGAGCGACACATGATGAACCGATGGGCATGGTTGGATCTCGACAGAGTCTTGGCAAATAAAAATCTCAAGGAGCGGGTGTTGTATCGGCACTTTATTCCTATGTATCTGCACTACTTCGGCCAGTTCCTGCAGTGTGCCCGTGGTGATGATCCTCACGCAAAATATCAGGCTGAGCGCGTGTTTCAATCAGTATCCCTGGGCTTTGTGGATGAACTGGCCTGTCATCAGTTGCAGCCCGATACTCGAATTCTGACCCATTACGACATCGAGTTGGCGCCGTGTCTTCGCGAGCCCGAGATGCAGCACAGCCTGAGGGGCGAGGACAGTTATGCCACCGCTCGGGCGATCTTTGAAGACTGTTTCAATGGTCTTGATCCGCAGCAGCAGCTGCTACAGTCTGAACGGACCTGGTTTGAGCTGCTTCAGCATCGCGCCAATCAGGTAGGGCGGCAGTGGTTTAAGTGAACGCTGTGTTGCCCGCAAAGTAAGCAGGTTGACCCTAATGTCAACCTGCTATTCATTAACACCTGGAGCGCGGGCGTAATCGGCGACCGTCGATAACATTCAGGCCCATAAGAATCAGGTTGGCGGCGCCTGCTGTTAACTCCAGTCCCTGTACCCACCAAAATACTCCGGTCATCAGTCCCTGGCTGGCCAAATGATCCAGGTAGATTGCGGCGGGGATCAGAATCAACAGCCCATTGAGGGCGATAATCGGCATCCTTTTTTTCTTTCGACCAATGGGACCACTGCTGGCCTTGGGCGCCAGTTTCATGCCGGTGATACCGGTCAAAGCCATGACGGGTACCAGCAGCCAGATGCCATAGACGATGGCGTGTTTGGTGGCTGAGATGACACGGTCATTGCCCAGTAATTCGGCAATAAGGGTGCTGCTGAAGAACGTCAGTATGATCAGAAAAGCCAGTGTCGCAGCCAGTCGATGGGCATTTTGAATGGTCATAAAGCGCCTCCTTACCACAACGAACGGTAGCTCATATGGCAGGAGCGGCAGCTGGAGGTGGCGTTTTCCAGCGCCGTATCCAACCCGGCGGAACGGCCAGACTCAGCGGTGTTGCTGATGGCAGTAAAGTCATCAGCCAGTCGCGTTAGCCGACCTTCAAACTCAGGCCATTCGTTCCAAATCGATTTGCGGCTGCGCCCTACACCTCGACTGGTTTCGGGAAACAGAGTTTTCAACAAGGTGACGGTGTCTGCAAGTTCGGCGGCCAATTCGGCTCCTCGCTGCCATTGCTCCCGGTCCAGAGCGTCTTCCATCAGTTCGGTTTTAGTATCGAGTTGATCAAAAAGCTGTTGTCTTTGATTCACTGCAGACTGATCGGCCCAGGCTAACGCCGAAATGATGAGCGCTATTGCTCCTACCAGCATAGGGAAGGGGGTCTGCATTGTGATCTCCATCTTGGTTTGAATGATTTGTGTGCAAGCTATCATGCAAATGCTATAGTTGCAAATGCAATTGTTGCTGTGGAGAGAATTGAAATGATACAAGTATGGGATCTGGCAACTCGCCTCTATCATTGGGGCCAGGCGCTGTTGGTGACTTGGATGCTGCTGAGCGGCTTCAGTGGTAACGGCGATTCTATCGGTCATATGGCGGCCGGAGTGGCACTGTTGGTGCTGGTGTGTTGGCGGTTAATCTGGGGCATTTGGGGCAGTGAAACAGCACGGTTTCGTGCTTTTATTCCCTCACCGTCCCAACTGATCAGTTACTTGATTTCATCGCGTCAGGAGCGCCCAGGTCATAATCCGTTGGGGGCGTTGATGGTGGTGCTACTTTTGTGCCTGTTGTGCAGCCAGTTACTCAGTGGTTGGCTGATCAGCCCGCTGAGTCCTGTTGAGCTTAAACGCAGCGTGGTGCGATTGCTTGAGCACAACCATGGACGGATGGCTCTGGGGTTGGTGATTGCGGTATCGGTGCATGTCCTCGCGGTGACCGTTTATCAATGGCGAGGTCATCGATTGATCCAGGCAATGATCACCGGCAAGCAGCACGGTAGCGGTGCTGTGCCCAAATTGGTGGCCGGACGTAAGGCCGCAATGGTGTTGGCTCTCAGTGCAAGCGGAGTCAGTCTGATGATGGTGATCTCTTTATTCTAGGAGTGTGTTAGTGGAGCAGGGTGATAAATTGGCGGCGTTTTCCCGGGACCGCAGTCTTGGCTGGTTGTTGGCGGTGGTTCACAGCCGGGCTGCCGACCAACTGGATGAGAGGTTGCAGAAAGTCGGGTTAAACCTGGGGATGTGGCCGACCCTGATGATGCTCTGGGAGGAGGAGGGGTTGACCCAGGTGGAGTTGGCGTCGCGCTGCATGACGGCGCATTACACCACCACTCGAGTGTTGGACAGCTTAGAGAAGAAACAGCTGGTGGAGCGGCGCAAACACCCGACTAGCCGACGCTCGCACCTTATCTATCTCACCGATGAGGGGCGGGCGCTGAAATCCGCCTTGATCGCCGAAGCCATGGACGTCAATGACAGCTTGCTGTCGGTGCTTCAGCCGCAAGAGCAGCAGCAGTTTTTATCGCTACTGGCGAAGATGGTCGCAGCCGGCAGCGCTGACTAGATATCGGGTATAAAAAAGGGTTAGCCGAAGCTAACCCTTTTAGTGGATGAGAATGAGAGCGGTGTTTACTCGACAACCACAACCTTGGTGGTGTTGGTGCCACCGATGGTTTCCATCATGTCGCCCTTGGTTACCAGAACCATGTCACCGCTTTGCAGCAGACCGGCGGCTTTGATTTCAGCGATGGCGGCAGACACCAGGTGACCGGCTGGATGCTGAGTGGAATCAAAGTTCACTGGGTAGACACCACGGTACATGGCCATACGGTTCAGAGTCGGCTCGTGACGAGACAGCGCAATGATCGGCAGGCTGGAGGTGATGCGGCTCATGATCATCGGGGTGTTACCGGACTCGGTCAGGGCAACGATGGCCTTAACGCCTTCCAGGTGGTTGGCGGCGTACATGGTTGCCAGAGCCACAGTTTCTTCAACGGTCTTGAAACGCTCTTCCAGGCGGTGACGAGAAACCTTAACCCGAGGGTTCTTCTCGGCGCCGATGCAGACGTTGACCATGGCAGTAACGGTTTCTTCAGGGAAGTCACCGGCCGCAGTTTCGGCTGATAGCATCACGGCGTCAGTGCCGTCCAGTACCGCGTTTGCCACGTCCATGACTTCGGCACGGGTTGGCATTGGGCTGGAGATCATGGACTCCATCATTTGAGTGGCGGTAATCACCACGCGGTTCAGTTGACGACAGCGAGCGATCAGTTTCTTCTGCACACCCATCAGCTCGGCATCGCCAATCTCAACACCCAGGTCACCACGGGCAACCATCACCGCATCGGAGGCCAGGATAACGTCATCCATGGCTTCGTCGGTGGCAACGGCTTCGGCACGTTCTACTTTGGACACGATGTGGGCGTTACAGCCTGCTTCGCGAGCCAGTTCGCGAGCGTAGTGCAGATCTTCACCGGTACGTGGGAAAGACACCGCCAGGTAATCGACGTTGATGGCGGCAGCGGTTTTGATGTCTTGCTTGTCTTTGTCGGTCAGTGCCGCTGCAGACAGACCACCGCCTTGCTTGTTGATGCCCTTGTTGTTGGACAGCGGGCCGGCAACGGTAACGGTCGTGGTTACCCGGTTGCCGTCCACTTTCTCTACCCGCAGTTGTACGCGGCCGTCGTCCAGCAGCAGTACGTCACCAGGAACGACGTCCTGAGGCAGGTTTTTGTAGTCCAGACCAACCTGGTTCTCATCGCCTTCGCCTTTAGCCAGATCGCTGTCCAGCACGAAGGTATGGCCCATAGGCAGTTGGACCTTGCCTTCCTTAAAGGTGGAGACACGGATTTTAGGGCCTTGCAGGTCACCGAGGATGGCAACATGACGGTTATGCTTGGCGGCAATCGCACGCACGTCGTTGGCACGCTTGACGTGATCTTCGGCACTACCGTGAGAGAAGTTCATCCGGACGACGTTGGCGCCGGCCAGGATGATCTTTTCCAGGTTGCCATCACGGTCGGTAGCCGGACCTAGCGTGGTTACGATTTTGGTTCTTCTGAGCATAAGAGACTCCATAAAGAATACTGGCTCTAAAGTTTATAGATGTCGAGTTTCGCTAAATGTTGTAGCTGAAAGATCAACATGAAAGAAAATTACATAAATTATAGTTGTAGCTTGATAACAAAAATGTGATCCAGCGCAAGGTAGGCAAGCCTAAAGGTGCCAATTGTTGAGGTCAAGTGTAGTCGGTGTGATAAAAAAAATGCCGCTGACGGGGATGTCAGCGGCATTTCTTTACAGATTGGCGGGTTTTTCGAAGCGGGATTCTCTGATGGCTTCTTTGACGCGTTTCAAATTATCCCTGAAACGTGGGCCCCGGCGCAGAGTAAAGCCGGTAGCCAAGACATCGATCACAGTCAGGTGAGCCAGTCTTGAGGCCATGGGGATGAACATGTCTGTGTCCTCCGGCACCTCAACGGTGACCGCCAGAGTACTCTCCCGAGCCAGCGGGCTGTCCTTGGCGGTAATGGAGATCACCTGGGCGTTGCTCTCCCGGGCCAGGCGGGCCACTTCAACCAGCGCCTTGGTGCGTCCGGTGTGGGAAAACAGCACCAGAACGGAGCCGGCAGTAGCGTTAATGCAGCTCATGCGCATCATTAACACGTCATCGAAGCAGACCACAGGTACGTTGAAGCGGAAGAACTTGTTCTGCGCATCGTGGGCCACCGATGAGGAGGCGCCCAGACCAAAAAAGGAGATCTGCTGGGCCTGAGTCAGGATGTCGACGGCACGGTTGATGGCCATCGGGTCGATGGACTGCCGTGCGGCATCCAGCGCCGCCATGGAGGACTCAAAAATTTTGTTGGTGTAGGAATCCGGGCCATCGTCTTCATCGACATGGCGGGATACGTACGGCGTTCCGTTAGCCAGACTCTGGGCCAAATGCAGCTTAAAGTCTGGAAAACCTTTGGTGTCCAAGCGACGACAAAAACGGTTAACCGTCGGCTCACTGACGTCGGCCATTTTTGCCAGGGTGGCAATGCTAGCGTGAATAGCGGTTTGGGGAGAGGTTAAGATGACTTCCGCTACTTTTCGCTCGGACTTACTGAAGTTACTTAGGTTAGTTTGTATTTTTTCTAGAGTATTCATGCGATATATCGCCCAGTTTACCGAGAAGATGGCTGCAATCATTTGTCAGAAGCCGCCTATAATAGCCTGTAAAGCCCTGTATACTGGGCGACTACCCTCTGGCACCTGCTTGCAGTTAGGTTAAGTTTACAAACAGTGTTGTAAATTATCTAGCTTTTCAGTGGACGCTGAGGTTGCACCATCGAAAAAAATTCTCTTTAATGTAGTTAATTTACGAAAAAGTGACGCCGCATACAGCGGTCCCCTATTTATAGGAGTTGGATAGTGACCCACTTTACCGGCTCGGTCGCCAAACCGTGTGATTTCGTGTTGTTTGGTACTTGTGGCGATTTGGCTCGCCGCAAACTGATCCCTTCGTTGTACCAGTTGGACAAGGCCGGACTGCTGCATTCCGGTACCCGTGTCATCGGCGTGGCTCGCCGGGAGATGGCGCAGTCCGAATACCAGCAGATGATCCGCACTGCCCTGGATGAGTTCTTAAAAGAGGACGTGGATCAGGACGTTCTGACCCGCCTGTTGGCTCGTTGTCAGTATCTGGCCATGGATTTCACCCAGCCGGAAGGCTACCAACAGTTCCATGCCTTGCGCGAGCAGCAGCCCGACAATGTGATGGTGAACTACTTCGCCACGCCCCCCTCTATCTATGGTGACATCTGCCGTTGCCTGAAATCCTGCGCCCTGATTCAACCCGAGACCCGAGTGGTGCTGGAGAAGCCGATCGGGCATGATCTGGAATCGTCTCAGGTGATCAACAATCAGGTGGCGGAGTTCTTCGAAGAGAACCAGATCTACCGCATCGATCATTATCTGGGTAAAGAGACGGTGCAGAACCTGGTGGCGCTGCGATTCGCCAATTCCCTGTTTGCCTCAAAATGGGACAATCGAACCATCGACCATGTGCAGATCACCGTGGCCGAAGAGGTGGGCATTGAAGGGCGCTGGGACTACTTCGATAAAGCCGGTCAGATGCGCGATATGATTCAGAACCACCTGCTGCAGGTGCTGGCGCTGGTGGCGATGGACCCACCGGTGAATCTGGATGCGGACTCGATTCGTGACGAGAAAGTGAAAGTGCTGAAGTCACTGCGGCCCATCGACAGCAATAACGTGTTCGAGAAAACCGTACGAGGCCAGTACTCGGCGGGCTTCCTTAAAGGCCAACCGGTTCCCGGTTACCTGGAGGAGGAGGGGGCCAACCTCAATTCCGATACCGAAACCTTTGCCGCCATTCGGGTCGACATCGACAACTGGCGTTGGTCCGGGGTGCCATTCTATCTGCGTACCGGCAAGCGGATGCCCTATAAGTGCTCCGAGATCGTGGTTCACTTTAAGAACCCGCCCCATAACCTGTACCGCGACAGTTACCGCCAGTTGCCACCCAACAAGCTGACTATTCGTCTGCAGCCCCACGAAGGGGTTGAGATTCAGATGATGAATAAGGTGCCCGGGTTGGACGAAACTCAGCGTCTGCAAACCACCAAGCTGGATTTGTCATTCTCTGACACCTTCAAGAATCAACGGGTTGCCGATGCCTATGAGCGGTTGTTGCTTGAATGCATGCTCGGTAACCAATCTTTGTTCGTCCGTCGTGACGAAGTGGAGCAGGCGTGGAAATGGTGCGATTCCATTCTGGCGGCCTGGTCCGACTCCCATGAAGAACCTAAGGCGTACCCTGCGGGAACCTGGGGCCCGGTGGCCTCGGTGGCGTTGATCACCCGCGACGGCCGCTCCTGGGATGAGTAAGAGAAGTTAATTATGATCAAACTGTCTGTGTTTAAGCCGTTTGATACGGCGCAGCACCTGGCGCAAACGCTGGCGGCGAAGATCGCTGCCCAGCTACAGAGTGCCATCGATAGCCGTGGCAGTGCCTCGCTGGTAGTTTCCGGCGGCAGCACGCCGCTGTTGCTGTTTTCAGAGCTGTCCCGTCAGGCCATCGACTGGCAAGAGGTGTTCGTGACCCTGGCGGACGAACGCTGGGTGGATCCTGAGCACGCCGACTCCAACGAGCGCCTGGTGCGTGAGCACCTGCTGACGAATCGTGCCTCTGCGGCCAAGTTCCGTGGTTTGAAGAACTCCTACGCCCAGGTGGATGAGGGGGTTCTGATGACCGAAGAGGTGCTGTCAAACCTGCCTCGGCCGTTGGATGTGGTGATTCTGGGCATGGGTAACGATGGCCATACCGCGTCGCTGTTTCCCTGTTCAGAGCAACTGGCCCTGGGGCTGGCAACGCCTAAAACCTGTCTGGCGGTACACCCGACCACCGCGCCCCATGGGCGCCTGTCGCTGTCGCTGAAGACCCTGCTGGACAGCAAACAGATTTACCTGCATCTGCACGGAGAAGGCAAAAAAGCCGTTCTGGAGCAGGTGCTGCAATCCGATGATGCGACTGAGATGCCGATCCGGGCGGTGCTCAATCAACGCAAGACCCCGGTGGACGTTTACTGGAGTCAAGCCTCATGACCCATGCTACTGTGTTAGCCGTTACCGAACGCATTGTTCAGCGCAGCAAGGGCCGCCGTCAGGCTTACCTGCAGCGCATGGCCAAACAACAGGCTCAGGGGGTTCAGCGTGGGGAGTTGTCTTGCTCCAACCTGGCCCACGGTTTTGCCAGTTGCGGTAAGCAGGATAAAGACGACCTGCAGCACTTCAATAAGTACAACATCGGTATCGTTACCGCTTACAACGACATGTTGTCGGCTCATCAACCCTATGGCGTCTACCCGGACATCATCAAACAAGCCTGTCGTGATGTCGGCTCGGTGGCTCAGGTGGCGGCGGGTGTGCCGGCAATGTGTGATGGCGTGACCCAGGGGCAGCCCGGAATGGAACTGAGCCTGATGTCCCGCGATGTCATCGCCATGGCCACTTCCGTGGGTCTGACTCACGCCATGTTTGATGGCGCGCTGATGCTGGGGATTTGCGACAAGATCGTTCCTGGACTGTTGATGGGTGCCATGAGCTTTGGCTACCTGCCAACGCTCTTTGTGCCAGCCGGTCCGATGCCATCGGGTCTGCCCAACAAGGAAAAAGCCAAGGTACGGCAGGAGTACGCTCAGGGTAAAGTCAGCGATGAGGACCTGCTTAAAGCGGAGTCGGCGTCTTACCACAGCCCGGGCACCTGTACCTTCTATGGCACCGCCAACTCTAACCAGTTAGTGCTGGAAGCCATGGGGCTGCAACTGCCGGGATCTTCGTTTGTTAATCCCACCAGCCCCCTGCGCCATGAGTTGACCAAGTTGGCCAGCCAGCAGGTCTGCCGCATGAGTCAGGAGGGGGACAGTTTTACCCCGCTGTACAAGATTGTGGATGAGAAGAGTGTCGTCAATGGCATCGTCGCCTTGCTGGCGACCGGCGGCTCCACCAACCTGACCATGCACATCGTGGCCGCTGCCCGTGCGGCGGGCATCATTGTCGATTGGCAGGATTTCGCCGAACTGTCGGCGGTAACGCCATTGTTGGCCCGGGTTTACCCGAATGGCCAGGCCGACATCAATCACTTCCATCAGGCCGGAGGCATGGCCTTCCTGATTCGTGAATTGCGTCGCGGCGGACTGGTGCACGACGACGTCACGACTGCTGCGGGACAGGGGCTGGACCGCTACACTCAGAAGCCTGAATTGGTGGACGGTAAAGTGGTTTGGAAGGATATTCCTGAAGCGAGCGGCGATGATGACGTTCTGCGCCCCATCGATAACCCGTTTCTGGCTAATGGCGGCATGAATCTGGTGAAGGGCAACCTGGGTCGGGCGGTGATTAAAACCTCTGCCGTGGCCGAAGAGCATCAGGTGGTGGAAGCCCCCGCCAAGGTGTTTGAGTCTCAGAAGGCGCTGACTGAAGCGTTCCAGAACGGAGAGCTGAATCAGGATTTCATCGCCGTGGTGCGGTATCAGGGCCCTCAGGCCAATGGTATGCCGGAACTGCATAAACTGCTGCCACCACTGGGTGTGCTGCAGGACAAAGGCTTTAAGGTGGCATTGGTCACCGACGGTCGTATGTCCGGCGCCTCCGGCAAGGTCCCGGCCGCCATTCACGTGAGCCCGGAAGCCCTCGATGGCGGTCTGTTGGCTAAAGTGAAAGAGGGAGATCTGGTTCGACTCGATGCCAAAAACGGCATCATCGAACTGTTGGTGGATGAAGTTGAATTGGATGCTCGCACCATCGCTGCGGTGGACCTGCGGGAAAATGACGAAGGCTTTGGCCGAGAATTGTTCAGCAATATGCGTAAGCTGCTTTCCAGTCCGGAAACTGGTGCTTCGGCGCTGTTAGATTAAGCGAGGATAGAGATGAAAAATTGGAGCATCCAGCCTGCTGAGGTTTTTGCTACCAGCCCGGTGATTCCGGTGATGGTGATTGAGCAACTGGATCAGGCGGTGCCGTTGGCACGCGCACTGGTTGCCGGTGGCATTCGTATCCTTGAGGTAACTCTGAGAACCGAGTGCGCCCTGGAAGCGATTAAATTGATTCGTGAAGAGGTGCCAGAGGCCCTGGTGGGAGCCGGTACGGTTCTTAATCCTCTGCAGCTGCAAGCGGTGGTGGATGCCGGTGCGCAGTTTGCCATCAGCCCCGGGGTGACCAGTGCTTTGCTGGAAGCGGGTGCCGAAGGCAGCATTCCGCTGATCCCGGGCGTGGCTTCGGTCTCCGATGCCATGAAGGCGATGGACTACGGTTACCACTTCCTGAAGTTCTTCCCAGCAGAAGCCAGCGGCGGTGTTAAGGCGATCAAGTCCATGGGCAGCCCGCTGTCCAAACTGACTTTCTGCCCCACCGGTGGTATCGGCCTGTCTAATTGCAAAGACTACCTGGCTCTGTCTAACGTTGCCTGTGTCGGTGGCAGTTGGATTGCGCCGTCTGACGCCGTACGCGATGGCGACTGGCAGCGCATCAGCGACCTGTCCAGCCAGGCGCTGGCTCACGTCAACGGTTAAGCGTAAGTGGTTCATAAAGGCCGGCATTATGCCGGCCTTTTTTGATCTTCCCTTTTTTTAAGGTTCTTCGCAGATTAGCGGGAACTAGATACGAGAACGGCTGGAAAGGTTATTGTGTAGTCGCCAAACAAACCCAATAACCAACCAGCCGTTCTCGATGCCGAAGCTTACCTTGCCTGTCTCACTGTGGGAAGGGTTTTCCCCCACTCATACTGAGCTCCACCACGACACTCTTACCATCCATTTGACCCCTACGAGCCCCGGTCGATGTCACTGTGGCCAGCCAGTCACTCAGGTCCATGATGTTTCCTCGCGTACTGTCCAGGAGCGAGACATTCTTGGCTATCGCACCCTGCTATCGCTGCCGCTACGCCGACTTCGCTGCTCTGGTTGTGGAGTAACTACCGAGAGCCTCTCCTGGCTTGAACCCCATGCGCGGCAGACCAATCTGCTGATTCATTACATCGAACACTTGCTTAAGCTGATGCCCATCAAGCACGTTAACGAGCTGACAGGTTTGCACTGGCACACCCTCAAGCGCCTGGATATGCAGCGCCTGACCCGAGAGGTGATGGAACCTGACTGGAGCCAGGTGCGGCGTTTGGTCATGGACGAGTTTGCCCTGTTCAAGGGCCACCGCTACGCCACGGTCATCGCTGATGCCGATACCCATCAGGTGCTGTGGGTCGGCGAGGGTCGTAGTCGAGAAGCGATACGGCCGTTCTTCCTACAGTTGGGGGAGCACTGCCAGTACATCGAAGCGGTGGCCATGGATATGAATACCGCCTTCGACCTGGAGGTAGCGATGCACTGCCCAAACGCCGAAGTGGTCTATGACCTGTTCCATGTGGTGGCCAAGTATGGCCGGGAAGTGGTGGACCGGGTTCGGGTAGACCGAGCCAACGAGCTGAAGCAGGACAAACCGGCCAGAAGAAGGGTGAAGCGAGGTCGTTGGGTGTTGCTGAAGAATCGGGAGAACATGACCGGCAAGCAACATGCCTATCTGGAGGAGTTGCTAGCCGAGAACCGGTCGCTGATGGTGGTATATCTGATGCGAGAGCAACTGAAGGAGTTGTGGTATGCCGACAGTCCCGATGTTGCTCTGAACCAGTGGCAGCTGTGGTGGCAGCAGGTCACCGAGAGCGGCATAGAGCCGCTAATCCGCTTCGCCAGGAAGCTCAAACCTTACCTCAAGGGCATCGTCGCCTCGGCCACTTATCGTCTGCATACCTGCAAGCTGGAGGGGATGAACAACAAGATAAAGGTCATCAAACGCATGGCCTACGGATACCGGGACAGCGACTACTTCTTCTTGAAGATACGAGCCGCTTTTCCCGGTAATGCGCGATGAACCTTTTTTAATACAACTTAAGCCACTGGGCCCTCGCGTTCGCAAGGGCGACAACCCCTCTTTTGTCTTACCCGCGAAGGCGGGTAGCCAGTGTCTGTGCCTTTGGTCATTCTTGCGCACGCGGGAATTCAGCGTCTTTCCCTCAATCAAAACCAAAGCCACTGGACCCTCGCGCTGGCAAGGGCGACACGATGAGGGTTAGGTATTGGCGGCGGTAGTGGTGGCCGCCTTAATGCTCCGGTGCGAATGAGCTTAAAACGGCCCTCCGTCGTGCCCGCGCACGCGGGTACCCAGCGTCTTTCCCTCAATCAAAATCAAGGCCACTGGGCCCTCGCATTCGCAAGGGCGACGGTGTGAGTTGATAGGGTGTGCGGTAGCCCGGTTGTTATCGTGGTTTTCGTAAAGCACGGTGCAGTTGGTTCCCTACGTACTCTAATCACCCCTCTGTCGTACCCGCGCACGTGGGTAGCAAGTGTCTTTCCCTTAATCAAAATCAAGGCCAATGGGCCTTCGCGCTGGCAAGGGCGACACGATGAGGGTTAGGTGTTGGCGGCGGTTGTGGTGGCCGCCTTAATGCTCCGGTGCGAATGAGCTTAAAACGGCCCTCCGTCGTGCCCGCGCACGCGGGTACCCAGTGATGTGATGGACGCCCCCCTACGATACGGCGTCAAATGCGCCAGAATTAAGTTGCGAAACATAATTCCCAGAGGAGCGTCCATCATGTCTATTAAAGCCATTGGAATCGATTTAGCCAAGAGTGTTTTTCAGGTATGTGTTCTGCAGGAGGATGGTTCAATCCTATGGAACCGCAAGGTCAAAAGGGAGAAGTTGCTTCATACCCTGCGCAACTTTCCTGCTAAAACGTTGGTGGCCATGGAGTCTTGTGCCCGCTCCCACTATTGGGGAAGGCGGCTTGAGCAGGCTGGCTATCAGGTGAAGCTCATCCCCGCGCAACACGTTAAGCCGATGGTGTCAGCGCAGAAGAATGATGCCAATGATGCGTTAGCTATCTGCGAAGCGGCGTTCCGGCCGAAGCTGCACTCGGTTCCCATAAAGACCGTCGAGCAGCAAGACATAAAGGCTTTGCGCTGCGTTCGGCAGAGGATGGTTGAATACCGAACCGCCCTTGCTTGTCAGATGCGCGGCTTAGCAGGGGAGTATGGTGTGAACTTCGGCACAGGGATAAAGGTGCTGAGGAAAGAGCTCCCAGACACGATAGAGGACGGTGATAACGACCTGAGTGTTGTCATGCGGGGGTTATTGCTACGGATGCAGAGTGAGCTCAGGGCTCTGGATGAGGAAATCAAAGCCCTAGAGCAGGATATTCATCAGTTGTGTAAACAGCAGCCTCGATATCAATTGCTGCAGGGCATCCCCGGATTCGGTCCTATAGTTGCGGTGGCTTTCGTCAGTGAAGTGGGTGATGGTCTTCAGTTCTCTAATGGCCGGCAGTTGTCGGCTTGGTGCGGCCTGGTTCCCAAGCAGCGGAGTACCGGAGGCAAGACCCGGTTAGGCAGCATCACCAAGGCCGGGAATAAGCAGTTGAGGGTGTTGCTGATACACGGAGCGAGAGCGGTATTTGCTCATGTGTCGAACCGAAATGACAGACTGGGGCGATGGCTGAACAAGCTAATAGTGCGCCGAGGTAAGCGTAAAGCGATAGTGGCGTTAGCGAACAAGCTGGCGCGAATAGCCTGGAGCATGACGGTCAGCGGCAACAAGTTTGAACTGACCCATGCGTTTGCAGTAACCAAGTAGTTAAGCTCCCTGAAGCCAGGGAGGTGCAGTGAGTACCGCGTAACCTGAGTTTGCAAACCTTGATGAACAAACGGTAATCCGGCCTGGCAAGAGCCTGAAATAAGACCGACAGTAAATGTCGTCCCAGCGTGTAGGCTGCCAGGTTCGGACCACATTATGGCGCTACCTCGAGAAGGTAAAACAGACGCCGGATATACGTCCGCAAACCGACCTCATCAAAGTCTTGCAGTTGCAGGGGCGTCCATATATGTCTTTCCCTCAATCAAAATCAAAGCCACTGGGCCCTCGCGCTGGCAAGGGCGACAACCCCTCTTTTGTCTTACCCGCGAAGGCGGGTAGCCAGTGTCTGTGCCTTTGGTCATTGTTGCGCAGGCGGGTAGCCAGCGTCTTTCCCTCTATCAAAATCAAAGCCACTGAGCCCTCGCGCTGGCAAGGGCGACACGATGAGGATTAGGTATTGGCGGTGGTAGTGGTGGCCGCCTTAATGCTCCGGTGCGATTGAGCTTAAAATGGCCCTGTGTCGTGTCCGCGCACGCGGGTAGCCAGTGTCTTTCCCTTAATCAAAACCAAAGCCAGTGGCCCCTGTCGCTGGCAACGGCGACAGGCGGTTTTTCAGGCACAAAAAAAGGCTCGCCGAAGCGAGCCCCTGTCAGGAGTTTTTACCGCAGAACGCTTACTTGGCGTTCATCAGGACAACGGCGTTGTCCAGCATACGGTTGGAGAAGCCCCACTCGTTGTCGTACCAGGCCATGACTTTAACCAGGCGACCGTTAACACGGGTCTGGGTGGCGTCGAAGGTAGAGGAGTATGGGCTGTGGTTGAAGTCGCAGGAAACCAGCGGCTCATCGTTGACAGCCAGAACTTCGGCCATGGCGCCGTGGCTGCAAGCCTTGGCGATGATGGCGTTGACTTCTTCGATGGTGGTGTCGCGCTTGGCAACGAAGGACAGATCAACCAGAGAGACGTTGATGGTTGGTACGCGAACCGCACCGCCGTCAAACTTACCAGCCAGTTCAGGTACAACCAGACCAACTGCCGCAGCAGCACCGGTTTTGGTTGGGATCATGTTCACGGCCGCAGCACGGGCGCGACGCAGATCTGAGTGGTATACGTCAGACAGACGCTGATCGTTGGTGTAAGCGTGGATGGTGGTCATCAGACCAGACTCGATACCCAGCTCGTCGTTCAGCGGCTTGGCAAACGGTGCCAGGCAGTTGGTGGTACAAGACGCGTTAGAGATAACGGTCATGTCAGAAGTCACGATGTCGTGGTTTACGCCGTAAACAACGGTCGCGTCGACTTCTTTACCAGGTGCAGAGATGATCACTTTCTTGGCACCGGCTTCGATGTGCTTGGAGGCGGTAGCTTTGGTTGTGAAGATACCAGTACACTCGAACACCACGTCTACGTCCAGCTCGCCCCAAGGCAGTTTGGATGGATCACGCTCGGAGAAGGTACGGATCTCATCGCCATTGATGGTGATGGCACCTTCGCTCTGCTCAACCTTGGCGTTGAAGCGACCGTGTACGGAGTCGTACTTGGTCAGGTGAGCGTTAATGGCGGCGTCACCCAGATCGTTGATAGCAACGATTTTAATTGGGTAGTCTTTCTCGCTCTCATACAGCGCGCGCACAACGTTGCGGCCGATTCGGCCATATCCATTGATGGCAACTTTGATCATAGTGATACCTATCTCGATAACTTATGTAATTGTGGTTAATTTACAACACTAATGGCGGTGGTCAAGGGCGTAACCGCAATATTTTGTGATAAATGAGTAAATGTTACGACACATCAAGTTTTAGTTGGCTTAAGCCTAGTACAAAACGGCTGTTTCTGTGACCAGTGCCTCGCGATGGCGAGGCGCGCTCCGTGCAATAAATCACCATTTAGTCCGTAACTCAAAAAGAAATAAAATTACAGTTTGAGGTCGTTTGCCGTAAATGAGCCCTGCTCAAGCTTGTCCAGCAGCGTCGCGGCTTTGGCGTCCAGAGTGGCCTTGTCCACTTTGCTGGAAGCCTGAAGTAGCCGCAGTCGCTGCGCATTTACCAGCTCGGGTTTGAACTGTGCGGTCATCTTAGCAAACAGATAAGCACTAGCTGGTTGGTCGAGTGTCAGGTATTCGTTGGACAGCTCCAGATAGGTATCAACAGCGGGGTGGGGCAGGGTGGGGAGAATGTCCAATAGATAGGCGACTGCTTTCTCAGGGTTTATTCGAGAATAGTAGGATGCTGCAAACTGCTTTAACTGGATGGAGTTCAGTTCACCTTTTCGCTCAGAATCCAGGAACCGCGCCAGTGCCTGGTGGTCGTTGAGCCGGGTCCAGTGGTAGAAGCTGAGATAGGGGGAAGGGTCGCTGACGGTGGATTGTTGCAGCTTTTTCAGCGCTTTTTGTGAAGCGATGTAGCTCTCGATTCGGGCCGTCTCCCGCTCCTTGGCAACGATGCGGTTTTCTATCATGGTCGCTTTTTCCATGCAGCCAACATAGTTTTCCAAGGAAATGAGTTCGTTATAAATGGTTCTGCGATCACTGGGGTCGTCTTCGTAACGGGTCCAGATCACCTGCGAACGCTCTTTAATACACCAGCCGGTCAGGGGCACGTCCTGACACATTTGCGGCTGAGCTTCACACACTTGTTGCAGCGTTAATCGGGTGTCGCAGGCGCTTAGGGGCAGCAGCAGAGCTACCAGGGCAATTGCTCGCATCGTGTAATTTTACCAAAAATTCTGCGGTCATCGGCTAAATTTAGTCGATTTCTCTAATTAAATTACGGATTTAGGTTGCTGGAATCAAGAAGCCGTTGTTCTGTAGAATACCAGCCAGTTGGCCAACGTAGCCACGTTATCTGTACCCATTTCATGGTCTTTGAACTTAATCACGATTATAAAGCATTGAGCCGAAGACTGTGCGCATCATAAAGGATCTGTTGACAATGAGCGCTGACAAGCACTTGAAAAGCTGGCAAGAACGTTTCGAAATGGCCGAAGCGATGCAACCCATTATTGGCAAGCTGTATCGCAACAAAGGCGTCGAAGTGTTGGTGTATGGTAAGAGCCTGCTGAATGCGTCTACCATCGACATCATTAAGTCTCACCGTCTGGTTCGTAAGCACGAAGGTGAAAAGCTGCGCCTGCGTGAAAGCTTCCCGTTCCTGGAAGCCCTGAGCAAGCTGGATGTTCGCTACGCTCGCATCGATCTCGGTAAGCTGGCCATGAACTACTGGCGTAACCACAGCGACGGCAGTGAGATTGAGTCTTACGTTGAAGCGGAAATGGGCCCGGCCATCGAGCAGGAGCTGGAGCAGCGTGACGTCGTTCTGTACGGCTTCGGTCGCATCGGCCGTCTGCTGGCTCGTTTGATGATTGAGCGCACCGGTGTGGCCAACTCCATGCGCCTGAAAGCCATTGTGGTACGAGGCGGTCGCGATGGCGATCTGGAGAAGCGTGCCAGCCTGTTGCGTCGTGATTCCATCCATGGGCCGTTTAACGGTTCCATCGAGGTGGATGAAGAGAACAACGCCATCATCGCCAACGGGACCTACATTCAGGTGATCTACTCCAATGGTCCGGATCAGGTGGATTACACCCAATACGGCATCAACAACGCTCTGGTCGTTGATAACACCGGCATCTGGAAAGATGAAGAGGGCCTGGGTCTGCACCTGAAGTCTAAGGGCGTGGAGAAGGTGTTGCTGACCGCTCCGGCCAAAGGCGACATTAAGAACGTGGTGTACGGTGTCAACCACATGGACATTTTGCCGGAAGATATGATTGTGTCTGCGGCGTCCTGTACCACCAACGCCATCACTCCGGTGCTGAAAGCCATCAACGATAAGTTTGGTATTCGTAACGGCCACGTTGAGACGGTGCACTCCTACACCAACGATCAGAACCTGATCGATAACTACCACAAGGGTGATCGTCGTGGTCGCAGTGCGGCCCTGAACATGGTACTGACCTCTACCGGTGCCGCCAAAGCCGTTGCCAAGGCGCTGCCGGAGCTGAAAGGTAAGTTGACCGGCAACGCCATTCGCGTTCCGACGCCAAACGTGTCCATGGCCATCATGAACTTGAACCTAGCCGAAGGCACCGATCGCGAGACCATGAACGAGTTCTTGCGTGAAGTGGCCCTGCACTCCGAGCTGCAAAGCCAGGTGGACTTCACCGAGTCTACCGAGATCGTATCCACCGATTTGGTCGGTTCCCGTTACGCCGGTGTGGTTGATTCTCAAGCTACCATCGTCGATGGCGACCGCGCGGTATTGTACGTGTGGTACGACAACGAGTTTGGTTATAGCCGCCAGGTGACTCGAGTTATGAAGAAGATGCTGGGCCTGACGACCCACGTGATTCCGTCTTAACGGGTTGCCTGAATAGCAAAAAAGCCAGCAGAGATGCTGGCTTTTTTTGTTTAAACCCCATCAAAAAACAACCAAGGGGTCAGATGCAGCGGGCCGGTTTCGGCAGACCGGCAATTTTGGTGGCCTGTTTGGCCGGGCCTTTGGGGAACAGTTTGTAGAGGTACTTGGAGTTGCCTTTCTCTTCGCCCAGTTTCTGGCCGATGGCTTTAACCAATACCCGAATGGCGGGACTGGTGTTGAACTCTTCGTAGAACGCCCGCACAAAATTCACCACTTCCCAGTGGTTGGCGCTAAGGCTGATGCCTTCCTGCTCGGCCAGCAGAGGTGCCATCTCCGGTTGCCACTGGCTGGCGTCCAGCAGGTAGCCCTGTTTGTCAGTCTCTATCTCCTGACCATTGAAATTCAACATGTTTACCAAGCCTGTACTTTGTCGTAGTGCAGTGTCAGATCGACGAATTGCGGATAATCAATCACCGTTATGGGGGCCAAGACTCGTTTTAACAACCCCCGCGCCTGCAAGTCTTCCTTTAGAGCGTAGCAGGGGCGATCGTGGAGCAGCTTGGCAAAATCGGACAGGGTGGCGGCGACCACGGCGTCCTGCATCAACAACAGGCCATCACCGGCGCTGGCGTAATCGATAGCCAGTTGATGACGATGACTGTCATTGGGGGATTGGCTGAGGGTATGGAGAACGTTCAAAATGTCAGTACCTGTTGTATGCCGTTTAGCTGCTCGGTCAATTGTTGCTGGGTCAATACCTTGACCGGCATCAGCAGGTCATCGGCACTCAGTCCCCGTTGTTGTAGTGACTGCTGGCAGACCCAGATCTGTTCGACGTCGTACATGGGCAGGGCTTTGAAGGTGGCGATGTAGTCTCTGGCCTCAATCTGACTGGGGGCCTGTTCGGACAGCAGTTGGTAGACGCCATCGCCCACGAAGAAGCATTGGGTGGGGATGTCATAGCTGGCGCTGAGCAGGGCCAGATCCAGCGCTTCCCGACCACTGGCGCGACCGTGCGGCATGTGAGTAAAGACTATGGCAAGCTGTTTCATCAAAATTGCACCGTCCTGTCTGCCGCTTGCATGGTGGTGACCAGTTCGCCCAGGCCTCCAAGGATAAAGCCGGTGGCCAGATTGGCGCTGTCCAGGCCAGCATCCTCTGCAGCCTCGGTATCGATGATTCCTCGGCGCAGTCCGGCGGAGACGCAGCTGATCAGCGGGACCTGGTGTTGAAGGTGAAGTTGTTGCCAGCGACCGAGCAAGTTCAGCTCATCGCTGGCGGGCATCAGCATTCTGGAGGCGTTCAATACACCGGCCTGGTAGAAGAACACCTGTTCCAGCCGGTGGCCCGCCTCAATGACGGATTCACAAAATTTTAGGGCAGACCAGGCGGACTGGCTGCCGTAGGGTTCGCCATTGACGACCACTAAAAAAGAACTCATATCGTGTGCAGTATTCAATAAAAAAGGCCCCGGTAATGGGGCCTTAGTGTAACGCACTTTGCGAATTTAGTCGTCGCTCATGCCCAGCAGGCTTAGCAGGCTGAGGAAGATGTTGTACAGAGACACAAACAGGGTCACGGTCGCATTGATGTAGTTGGTTTCACCGCCATGGATAATGGCGCTGGTTTGCATCAGGATGGCACCGGACGAGAACAGGATGAACAGACAGCTCAGAGCCATGCTCAGCGCCGGAATGGCCAGGAAGATGTTGGCGATGAAGGCGGCAATGATCACCCAGAAGCCTGCCATCATCATGCCACCGAGGAAGGACATGTCTTTACCGGTAACCAGCACGTAGGCAGACAGACCGAAGAAGGTCAGGGCGGTGCCACCCAGGGCCATCAAAACGACGTCGCCCATACCCGCACCCAGATACATATTCAGAATCGGTCCCAGGGTGTACCCCATGAAGCCGGTCAGGGCGAATACGGACACCAGGCCCATGGCACTGTTGGCAGTGCGGCTAACCAAAAACAGCAGACCGTAGAAACCGACCAGGGTGATGATCATGCCGGGGTAGGGCAGATTCAACGCCATGGTGACGCCGGCTACGGCGGCGGAAAAGGCCAGGGTCATGGCCAGCAACATATAGGTGTTGCGGAGAACTTTATTAATCTCGACCGAGCTGCGGGTGCTGCTGACGGTCTCAAAACGCTGGGTCTGCATGTTGACTCCTTTGTCTGTGGCTACAACAGTTTAGAGCCACCAAATCCTAAAAGGTTTACTGTACAAGTTGATATAGGTGCCCGGCAACGGTTTTTCAACCCCTCGAGGTCATTATTGGGTGATGAGTTCAGCCACAATCAAGGCTGTGGTGACTGGATACGGAAATGTCGCAGTATTGGCGCACAAAATCCGAGCCATGGCGCAATGCTGACATTTTGTCGACGTCGTCTGGGCTATGCTAACAAGATAAGGCAGACTGTCTGTGGGGCAGTGTCCTCATCAGGAAAGCGTAACCGTTAAGGAAGACTAGCCTATTTATGAATACTCTAAGTGCAGCACTGGAACTGGAACCTCATATCGTAGCTCTGGAAAAGCGCCTGTTCTGTCATTCGACCCGTCGGCAGCCTGAGCAGCTGGCTTTCTTGATTCACGCCGATTTTATCGAAGTGTCCGCCGCGGGGCAGCGCTTCGGGCTGGCTCAGGTGCTGGCCAGAGTGCCCAATGAAGTGCCGCCGCTTATCGATGCCAGAGAGTTCCAGGTGCGGCAACTCAGTGCCAGCCTGTGTCAGGTGTTGTATCGGGCTAAGATGGTGAAAGGGGCGGTATTCAGTTATTCCCAGCGCAGCTCATTGTGGGTGCTGGAAGAGAACCGTTGGCAGATGATCCATCATCAAGGGACGCCCTGTCCGCCATTTTGAATCTTGTTTATGACTAACATTGACCTGTACATTCGGCCTTATCGGCCGGGCGATGCTCGGGCGCTTACCGACCTGTTTTATGACACCATCCACTCCATAGGTCTGCTTCACTACACGGCGGAGCAGGTAGCGGCCTGGGCGCCACTCCCGAAGGAGTATGAACGCTGGGCGGTGAGACTGTCCCAGTGTCCTCCCTACGTGGCCCTGTTGGATGACATCGTGGTTGGCTTTATCACCTTGAGCGACAGTGGCCATATTGATTTGGCTTATACCCATCAATCCTATCAGCGCCGGGGGATTGCCAGTGCCCTGTATGAGCATTTGTTGGTAAAGGCGGCGAAGCAATCCTTGCAAACTCTCACCGTCGATGCGTCTTGTTTTGCTCGACCGTTTTTTGAAAAACGGGGCTTTGAGGTGGTTCGGGAGAACCAGACGATTCGCCGGGGTCAGCGACTGCAGAGTTGGCGTATGGCATTGACCTTATTGGAAGGATGCGCTGGGTCATAGTTTTTGACTATTGGCCTCTGAGGGGAATCTAGGGCTTTACAGCGAGGCGAGCTTTCCCTATCATTGCCGCCACTGGAGAGATGGCTGAGTGGTTGAAAGCACCGGTCTTGAAAACCGGCAAGGGTTTATAGCCCTTCTAGGGTTCAAATCCCTATCTCTCCGCCATATTAGCAATTGCTTTGAAACCGGATACCTTTTGCGGGTTGGTTTCGAAGCTGGAGAGAGTTAGGGTGCAGAACCCTAGTCAGGGTTTGCAACGAGCGCAGCGAGTAACGCCGAAGGCGGCCGAGCTGGCGAGGGAATCAATCCCTATCTCTCCGCCATATTAGCAATGCCTTTGAAACTGTAATTTTTCATGATTTGGTTTCGAAGTTAGGAGAGAGATGGGGTGAAGAGCCCTAGCTGGGTTCGCAACGAGCGTAGCGAGTAACGCCGAAGGCGGCCAAGCGCAGCGCGGGTATCAATCCCTATCTCTCCGCCATGTTTTAGAAAAACCCGCCTTTTGGCGGGTTTTTTCGTACAACTTGTAGGGTTGACCTTGTGACTCCCCCCCCTGTCTGCGCGGACATCGAGGCTGGCGCTGACAGAGAATGTCTATACGTTACAAGGCCCTACAAGGCTATGCCAACGACAGTAAGAACACACGAACGAGACTGATGCCGGATGTTCCTTAACCCAGGGATACAACGGTTAAATCGAGCGGTGGTTTTTTTTGAGATTTCGGCCCCAAATCATCGTTGGCAAATAGAAGTGGGCTATAATTCGTGCGGCAAGTCAGACATCCCAACCGACGTCGGACAAGATAGTGACCAGTTGCAGTACAAAATCGATGCTAACTACCGAAATCATTTCGAGTAGTGCGTATCTTTTGGTGCCAATAGTGGTATACTTCCCCGCCGAAAAGTGACAACGATTGTTTTTTGCAGAGTAAAGCAATGACTGATTTATCAAAATACAGAAATATTGGTATCTTCGCTCACGTTGATGCCGGTAAGACCACTACTACTGAGCGTATCCTGAAACTGACCGGTAAGATCCACAAGACCGGTGAAGTGCATGACGGTGCCGCTACCACTGACTTCATGGAACAGGAAGCTGAGCGTGGTATTACCATTCAGTCAGCTGCTACCACTTGTTTCTGGAAAGACCACCGGATGAACATCATCGATACTCCGGGACACGTAGACTTCACCGTTGAAGTATACCGTTCCCTGAAAGTATTGGATGGTGGTGTCGGTGTATTCTGTGGTTCCGGCGGTGTTGAGCCTCAGTCCGAAACCAACTGGCGTTACGCTAACGAATCCGAAGTAGCCCGTCTGATCTTCGTGAACAAGCTGGACCGTATGGGTGCAGACTTCTTCCGCGTTGTAGACCAGGTTAAGAACGTATTGGGTGCAAACCCAATGGTTATGACCCTGCCTATCGGTCGTGAAGATGACTTCGTTGGTGTTGTAGACGTACTGAGCCAAAAGGCTTACGTATGGGACGACACTGGCCTGCCAGAAAACTACGAAATCGTAGACATCCCAGCTGACCTGGTCGATGACGCTGCCGCCTACCGCGAAGAGCTGATCGAAATGGCAGTTGAGCAGGACGAAGACCTGATGATGGCTTACATGGACGGCGAAGAGCCTTCTCTGGAAGACATCAAGCGTTGTATCCGTCTGGGTACCCGTGACATGTCCTTCTTCCCGACTTACTGTGGTTCTGCATTTAAGAACAAAGGTGTTCAGCTGGTTCTGGACGCGGTTGTTGATTACCTGCCTAGCCCAACCGAAGTTGATGCACAGCCTCTGACTGATCCAGAGACTGGTGAGCCTACCGGTGAAGTTGCTACCGTATCTGCTGACGAGCCACTGCGTGCTCTGGCGTTCAAGATCATGGATGACCGTTTCGGTGCCCTGACCTTTATCCGCATCTACTCTGGTGTTCTGGAAAAAGGCATGACCATCCTGAACTCCGCTACCGGCAAAACCGAGCGTATCGGTCGTATGGTAGAGATGCACGCCGATGAGCGTAACGAGATCTCTCGTGCTCAAGCCGGTGACATCATCGCCGTTGTTGGTATGAAGAACGTGCAGACCGGTCACACCCTGTGTGATCCTAAGCATGAGTGCACCCTGGAGCCTATGATCTTCCCTGAGCCAGTGATCTCCATCGCTGTATCTCCGAAGGACAAAGGTGGTTCCGAGAAGATGGGTATCGCTATCGGTAAGATGGTTGCAGAAGATCCATCCTTCCAGGTTGAAACCGATGAAGATTCCGGTGAAACCATCCTGAAGGGTATGGGTGAACTGCACCTGGATATTAAAGTAGATATCCTGAAGCGTACCTACGGTGTTGACCTGATTGTTGGTCAGCCACAGGTTGCTTACCGTGAAACCATCACTCAAGCAGTTGAAGATTCCTACACCCACAAGAAGCAGTCTGGTGGTTCCGGTCAGTTCGGTAAGATCGATTACCGCATCAAGCCTGGCGAACCAGGTACCGGCTTCACCTTTACCTCCACTGTTGTGGGCGGTAACGTGCCGAAGGAATTCTGGCCTGCTATTGAGAAAGGCTTCGCCTCCATGATGGAGCAGGGCGTTCTGGCTGGCTTCCCAGTACTGGACGTTGAAGTAGAGCTGTTCGACGGTGGCTTCCACGCAGTTGACTCCTCTGCCGTAGCCTTCGAAATCGCCGCTAAGGGCGCTTTCCGTCAATCCATTCCTAAGGCCGGTCCTCAGCTGATCGAACCTATCATGAAGGTTGACGTGTTCACTCCAGAAGACCACGTTGGTGATGTAATCGGTGACCTGAACCGTCGTCGCGGTATGATCAAAGACCAAGAAGCTGGCGCCACTGGCGTTCGCATCAAGGCTGACGTACCTCTGTCCGAAATGTTCGGTTACATCGGTCACCTGCGTACTATGACTTCCGGCCGTGGTCAGTTCTCTATGGAGTTCTCCCACTACATGCCTTGCCCAATGAACGTGGCAGAAGAAGTTATCGCTGAAGTGAAAGCTCGCGACGCAGCTAAGTAATTTCGATTACTGAATGTGTTAAAGCCCCGGCCTTGTGCCGGGGCTTTTTGTTTGTGGTGTCTTTGGTCGTGGCTTGTGCTGAGCGAGTGCTCTGGTTAGCATGATGGCTTCATCAACGGGTGAAGCGGGCATAGGCGTGCCTGAGGTTGACCGCTCATCCCACCGGCCGGAGCGACGCCATGCAGCCTCACGACAGTGAACCCCTCAGTGATTTTATCGAGTACGACAGCGAACAGATGCGACAGCGGGCGCAGTTGTTTTTGCAACAGATGCGTCGTCGTCACTCCATCCGCAGCTTTTCCGATCGGCCAGTGCCCCGTCAGGTGATCGAAGACTGCATTCTTACTGCCGGCAGCGCCCCCAGTGGTGCCAATCACCAACCCTGGCATTTTGTTGCCATTCACTCTGACGAGGTTAAAAGCCAGATTCGCGAGCAGGCTGAGGCACTGGAGCGAGGGTTTTACGAGGATAAGCGTGCCGGAGAGGAGTGGCTCGAGGCTCTGAAACCTCTGGGCACCGACGCCCATAAGCCTTATTTGCAGACCGCCCCATGGCTGATCGCAGTATTCAGCAAGAAACGCGGCGGCTTGCAGGATGACGGTGAAACCACCAACTACTATGTGCATGAAAGCGTGGGAATTGCCACCGGCTTTCTGATCACCGCCCTGCATCAGGCTGGACTGGCAACGCTCACCCACACCCCGAAGCCGATGAGTTTCCTGTCCAGGGTGTGCGGGCGCAGCGACAACGAGCGGCCTTACATGTTGATTGTGGCCGGTTACCCGGGCGAAGACGCCAGCATTCCCGCCCATGCCCGCCATAAGAAGTCGTTGGCAGAGATCGCCAGCTTTTTGTAGGGCTGGCACAAAGGGCTTTACGGGTCGCCAAGTAAACGCTAGTTTAAATTCATCGATGATTGAATTTTGACCAGAAGGAATGGCCCTTGTCGACCTCTCAGCCCGCTGTCAGCATACTCGCTGAAACCCATGACGTGTTTAATCAGGTGCCGCCGCTGGAGCACTACAACCTGTATGATAACGATCAACCACTGAAAGAGTTACTGGCTCGCGAAGGCGGCAACTGGGGCCTGGAGCGGGTTCGTCGTCTGGGACAAACCCTGGGGGAGCCCCAGTGGATAGAGAAAGGCTTTTTGGCCAATCGGCATAAGCCGGAGTTTCACAGCCACGACCGATTCGGTAATCGCATTGACTGGGTGGAGTTTCATCCGGCTTACCACGAGTTGATGACCCTGGCCATCGATGCCGGCATTCCAACCCTGCCTTGGACCACACCTAAAGCCGGCGCCCATGTGGTGCGGATGGCTCTCAACTACCTCTACAACCAGAATGACGCCGGCAGCGGTTGTCCGTTGACCATGACCTTTGCGGCGGTGCCGCCGCTGGCGAAAGCCAAGGGTGAGGCCTCGGCTTGGCTGGCAAAGTTGCTGCAAGGTCGCTACGACCCGGCCAACAAGCCCAGCAGCGATAAACTGGGCGTCACCATCGGCATGGCCATGACCGAAAAGCAGGGCGGTACCGACGTGAGAGCCAATACGACGGTGGCGACGCAGTTGGAGGGCGATCGTTATGAACTCGTCGGTCACAAGTGGTTCTGCTCGGCGCCCATGTGCGACGGTTTCCTGACCCTGGCGCAGACAGCCGCCGGACTGACCTGCTTTTTGCTGCCCCGGTGGCGCCCGGACGGGCGCCGTAATGAGTTTTATGTGCAGCGGCTTAAAAACAAGATGGGCAACGTGTCCAACGCCTCGTCTGAGGTGGAGTTTCGCGGTGCTCTGGGTTGGCGCCTCGGCGAAGAGGGCCGCGGAGTCGCCACCATCATCGAGATGGTGGCGCTGACCCGTTACGACTGCATGATCGGCTCTACCTCGATGATGCGCCAGGCGGTGGCTCAGGTGACTCATCATATTGCTCATCGTAGCGTGATGGGAAAACCCTTGATGGAACAGCCGTTAATGCAGAATGTGGTGGCGGATCTGTGTCTGGAGGTCGAGGGGGCACTGGCGATGACCGGTCGCATGGCTCGGGCGCTGGACGCCCCGGACGATCCTCAGGAACAGCTGTTGTTGCGGGTGGGTACGGCGATTGGCAAGTACTGGATTTGCAAACGTGCGACTCACCATATTGGCGAGGCCCAGGAGTGTCTGGGGGGCATAGGTTATGTGGAGGAAAGCATACTGCCGCGGTTGTATCGTGAAGCGCCGGTGAACTCCATCTGGGAGGGCAGTGGTAATGTGCAATGTCTGGATGTGTTGCGGGCCATCGGCAAAACGCCGCAGGCGATGGAGGTTTACTTTTCAGAGCTGGAGTTGGCCCGCGGCGGTCACCGGTTGTACGACGCCTATCTGGATGATACTCGGGAGCAGTTTCAGGCATTGACGGACTTTGAGTATCAGGGGCGCCACATGGTAGAGCGTCTGGCCAAGCTGATGCAGGCGGCGCAGTTAATTTTCGCCGGTAACGCCGGAGTCATTGATGCTTTTTGTGCCAGTCGCCTGGGGCCCGGACGAGGGCTGTGCTTTGGCAACTTGCCACTAGGCATCGATTGTCTGGCCATCATTGAGCGGGCCAGACCCAAGGTAATGGCCGGTGAATAATCGCGGCGCTTATCAGCGCCGGCGCGGGGCCGGCTCTCCCAGCAATTCGCTGGCCCTGGCCATTTCGATAAACAGCCGCATGCGATGATTCTCAAACGGGGTTCTGGGGTAGATGGCCCACAGGGGGCCGGGAGTGGCGAAGCGGCCGTCAAACAGGCGCACCAACTGGCCGCTTTCCAGGTACTGGTTACAGCAAAAATCCGGTAGCCAGCAGATGCCATGACCCAGCAAGGTCATCTGCAGCGCCGCTTCGGCCTCGTCCAGGCGAAGGTGACTGTGAACTGGCAGTGTCTGCAGTTGGTCGCCATCCTGCCAATACCAGTCGCCGTCGCCGAGATCGGTGTAATTGAGCACCACAAGGTGGTGATCATTCAGCTCCTGAATGTTACTTGGGGTGCCGGCAGTTTTCAGGTACTCCGGGCTGGCATAAAAGTCACGTTTGGTGAGCGACAGCGGTTCACTGACGAAACTTTTGTCGTTCAAAGGCTTGGTGTTGAACATCAAATCGACATCGAATTTGGTGGCATCGGGGGCCGACCAGGTGGACCTTAGCTCCAGGTCAATGTTGGGGTACTTGCGTACGAACTCGGACAGCACCGGTCCGGCGATCACCCGGTTAAACAGGCCCAGGGCACTGACTCTGAGTTTGCCGCTGGGTTCGCAGGTGGTGGTCTTCATGCGCTCGGTGGCCTCCAGCCACTGCATCTCAATGGCCTGGCTGTGTTGCAGGAATGCCTCTCCTTCCGGTGTTAAGGCCAGTTGCCGGGTTGAACGCTGAAACAGCACTACGCCGAGATGGGACTCCAGTTGTTTGATGCGCCGGGTCACGCTGGGGCGAGGTTGAGCCAGGGAGTCTGCAGCGCGGGCGAAACTGCCGACTTTGGCGATGTGGTTAACCAAACGAAGGTCGTCGAGGGAGATTTGGTGCATAGTTATCCTGTCTCGTCTTGGCGGTCGAAGGCTCTGTCTCCTGATAGTAGCAACGAAACCGGGCACCACACAGTGAGCCCGGTAGCAGGTGGGGATTTGTCTGTCACTAGTCATAAGACTTAGGGCGTCGGGGGTTCCTGGGCCTAAGTCAGTGGTTAAAACTGGTGACTTAATCCCAGGCTAAGGAGGTGAATATGGGCCTCACTTTGACCTCGAATCTGTTGTTGGAAAGGCGCCTCAGCAATGGGGTCATAGCCGTTGATGGCCTGATTGACTTCGATGTCGCCCAGATCCAGGTATTGATAGTTCATGTCAAGGCGAGTGCGTTCACTCACCTGCCAGCTGGCGCCGACGGCGTAGGCGAGCTGGCGATCCATGGGCGGATCCAGTTTGTGGTCAGCTTTTGACACCACCGACTGATCGTAGGCGATGCCGACCTTGAGCAACCATTGTTGGCTGAGCTGGTAGTTGAAGCCGATGGCGGCACTCCAGGCGTCGTTCCAGTTGCGGGGAATAACGATGGTGGGGCCGTGGTCATGGACGATGCGACTCTCCTCCAGATCGGACCATTGTGCCCATTCCAGATCCGCCAACAGGGTCCAGCCTGCGCCGAGCTGGCGATCCAGGCTGAAAGTAACCAAGTCTGCCAGATTAAATACGTGGGTGGCCTGATCCTTTTGGGTGCCCATGGGGCTGATTAGGGTGGTGTCGCCGGTCAACTCATGTTCAACGCCCGCCACATAGCGCAACCCCATGCGAGTGAGTTCGTCCGGACGGTACATCAGCCCCAACGACCAGGTGAACTCGGTGCTGCTCAGGTCCAGGTTTTCGCTGGCACCGGGAAACGGTGCCATGTCCAGCTCCCAGCTCATGTAATTGGCCCCAAGACTGGCCCCTAACGACCATTGTTGGTTGATTCGGTAGCCCACTGAAGCGGTGGCCGTCAGTACCAGCACGTCTACAGACTCGATAAAGTTGTCTCCGACCCAGTTGCTGCCGAAGTCGGCAGCGCCACCTGCCGGCGACGCCAGGGCCAGGCCCATGCCCCAGTTCTCATCGAGTGGCTGGCCGTAAAACAGCGAATTACCCGCAGCGACACCGACATCGTAGTCGACATTTCGGCGACGCTGGTCGAAGCCGTCGTTGCTGCCGCTGGAGCCTTGATCCTTAAAGTTGAAGTGGTGGTCGATGGCCATCAGGTTTGCCTGGACTTGCCGTTGTTCTATGAAGGCCAGTCCGGCCGGATTGTTGAAGGCGGCACCGGCACTGATGTCGGCGGCGCGGCCGGCACCGGCGCTGCCGAGGTAGGCGGAGGCGGTGTCGTCCCGAAGCAGGCCACTGGCGTTGACCGTAGTGGCAAGGGTGGCAGAGAGGGCAACTAAGCCCAGAGAGAGATATTTAGAAGAACGATTCATGTTTCAACCCTTAGTAAATAACCAGATTGCAGTCATTTATTATTTTCAGTGTTTATTGTTTTTTATGTCGCGGAACGGAATATACAATTTTATTCGTCGGTCCTTGTTGTTGTTATTTTTTCAATTGTGATGGAATTCTGATAATTAGTTTAAATTTGATGTGGTTGTTTTTATATTTAAAATTGACAGTTTCATATTTGAAATGATGAGACTGAGAGCTGGCTGTGCATCGCTATAGTACTAGACAGCTAAAGCCGCTGCCGTTGTTCGGGTGTACCGGGGCTTAGAAGCCCTTAGACTACGGGGGGGAGGCATCAGAGGGAGTGGAAAATGATACCTGAGTCGCAAATTGGGCGCTGCAATCGATTTATTTGAAAAAGTAAAACAGTAGGGAATCCCTAGTGGCAGTGGGTGTTTGAAGTCCATAATTTACTGCGATTATCAAATGTGAAATTGTGAGTTACCTGAGCGGGGCTATTTGGGGTGAGTGATATTGGATAATATTTTAGGCCAAGATGTTGGTGTTCAATAAATTAATAATCTCTAGGTTTGAATTGCCGACAATATTTCCATTACTACTATTGCGAGATGGGAAATGACTCAAAAACAAGCTACACCGGGCCAGCCTGATTGCCCGCAGGATTCCGAGGGGTTGCTGGACAATCCACAACGTCGCCAACTGTTTAAACGGGCGGCGCTGGGTGGTGGCGCTGTACTGGCGGCGGGCCTGGGTGCCTATGGCGTTGGCCGGGTATCCATCGAGGGAAAACTCAATCCCGGTTGGCCGCAGTTGGCAGACGATTTCAAGCCCTTTCCCGGTCGTGACCACATGTGGTCCTATGCCGGCAGCCCGATGCTGATGATGCGCCATCCTGAGCGTAACGAGCAGTTTGGTCGGCTTAACAAGGACAACCCCAACTACAACTTTCAGCTTCAGGTGCCTCGTTTTGAGCAAAAGGGGTGGGATAACTCTCGCCTCGGCTTTACCCAGCTGGATCGATCGTTGTCCCATGCCGCCTGGTGTCCGCCGCACAAATGGGATTTGCGCCTGGGTGCCATGGGCGTGCCGGATACCACCTGGTTCTCCTGGGATCAGTCGGATGTCGAGCATGAACAGTATCAGTTTGGCTCCAAGTTGGAGGCGGCCAATGCCATTCGCAGTGCTGCACGCTTGTTTGGCGCCATCCGCTGTGGCATCGCTAAACGCGATAAGCGCTGGGATTACGATCCGATTTACCATGCCGGTGCCACCGTGGAGATGATGGAAACCATGGAAGCTCAGGGCGTCAGCAAGATCACCGATCAGGCGGAGATGGCCAAAGCGATGCAGGGGGCGATGGAGCACTTTAAGCCTGTGGACCGCGAGCTTAGCTGGGAGGAGGATTTTCCTTTCGAGCCAAAGACGGTGATTGTGATGGCGGTGCCCATGGACTACGACAACCTGGCCACCGCACCGACCTTTACCTCCGGCGGCACCGTGGGAGACGGTTACACCAAGATGGCGACGTTGGCGTCGCAGATGGCCAAATTCATTCGCGGCCTCGGTTACCATGCTGTGGCCAGTGGCAACGATCTGGGTAACTCGGTGGCTTACGGCATTGCCGCCGGCCTGGGTGAGGGGGCCCGAAATGGCCAGCTGATTGTGCCCGGCTATGGTCCGCGTCTGCGCCTGTGCAAAGTGTATACCGACCTGGAATTTGTTGACCACGATCAGCCGCGCAGCTGGGGCATTGAGGAGTTCTGCAAATCCTGTAAAAAGTGCGCCGAAGCCTGCCCGTCCAAGGCGTTGCCCATGGGCGAAGACACCACCTTTACCTTTGTCGGTGAGCACTCGGAACAGCCAGGCTATAACTGGAACAACCACGAAGGGATCAAGAAGTTCCACGTCGACTCCAAACGCTGTTTCGACTACTGGATGGAGAGCGACGGCGACTGCGCCGCCTGTAACGCCGCCTGTACTTTTAACGAACCGGATTTCTGGCATCACTGGATGATCGTGGCGGCCAACCCGTTCATTCCGGACGTGCTGCACAGTGCCATGTCGGAGATGCACCCGGCCTTTGGCTATGGCTCTACCCAGAACCCCGCCAAGGTGACCAAGTTCTGGAATACCGGGGAGGGGATGCGGGTGAACGCAACCAACCGTAATGTTTTCGGCGCTGTCGGCCGTTCCTGAGGAGAGTGACATGGAACTACTGGAATTTTTTATCATGGGCATGCTGTTCACCCTGGGTGTTTTGGGACTGGCTTACCTGTCGGTACGGGTACAGATGCCGGCCCTGGCCTGGGCTGGCATGATCACCGGAGCCTTGACCTTCCTGTTTGGCATTGGTTGGGCCGGCAGTTCCTTTATTGAGGACGTGCCGCAATCGGGCTCGCTGGGACTGGCGGTGTTCTGTATGCCGGGCCTGTTATTGATGGCTTTCATCTGGCGTAAGTACGTACCTAAAGGCCTGCGCCTGTAGGGCGAACGTCCTCCTAATCGGCGTGCGATGCTGGCTGAAGCTGCGCACGCCGACATTGTTCACAAGACGAGAATGTCATGAAAGTAAAACGATTCGCTTGGTCGTCGCTGATCCGCAGCCTGGCCTGGTTGAGTCTGATCGCGGCCTTTGTTATCGGTCAGATAGGTACACGCCCGGACTACGAGGCATTGCTGGCCAGTCATTTTCCCGAGGCGACCCTGACGCCGTACTCGGGCGAGGGTGATGGCCCCAGAGTCTTTGAGTTCAGCAATCGCCAGCAGGGTGAGCCCGAAGTGGTGATTCTGGGGCAGGGGGACGGCTATGGCGGGCCGATGACGGTGGCCATTACCGCCAGTCGCACCGCCACCGGGGCCCGAACCCACGACGTGTTGCTGCTGGCGGACACAGAGACCCCGCCATACATCGAGCGACTGAAGAAGAAACACTTTTTCCGCCAACTGGCTAACCGTTCGGTGACCGACGATTTCCTATTGGATACCGATATCGACTCTTACTCCGGGGCGACCATTACTGCCCGGGGCGTCAGTCAAGCGATGCGGGCCTCCCTGCACCTGGGGGCAATGACTCACCTGGGCTTGCCTGCCACCTGGACGCCGGATCCTTGGGCGTTGGGGTGGGATGAGTTGGGAATGTTGTTGCTGGTGGCGGCGTCAATCGTGGTCAGCATGGGGTCGAAACACCGTTTCAGTCGGCTGTTGAAAACGTTGCTGCCGCTGGTGTCACTGCTGTTTGTCGGCTTTTATACCAATGCCTCTATCGGCATCGGCAGCATCAGCAGCATTGTTCTGGGGTACATCCCCAGTGTGAAGCAGCATCCACTATGGTGGATACTGATGGGCGCCATTCTGGTGGGCATCGTATTGCTGGGCCGCAATGTCTATTGTCACAAATTGTGCCCCTTTAGCACGGTGCAATCCCTGCTGACCAAGGTCACCGGCCTATCGATGAAGGCCCCAACGGTACTGATCAAGCATGCCCGAAGCCTGATTTTAGGGCTTATTTGGGGATCATTAATGCTGATTCTGCTCTCCCGTCACCCATCGCTGGGCTCCTATGAGCCGTTTTCGATGATGTTCGCCCTCGAAGGGGTTGGCATGCAGTGGTACATCCTGCCGCTGTCGCTGTTTGGTGCTGCGTTCATTCCCGATTTCTGGTGTCGTTATTTCTGTCCGGTTGGGCTGACCATCAACGAGTCGGTGAAACTGCGCCGCAAAGCAGTGAACCGGGCTAAGGCTTGGCATCACAGTCGCCGTATCGAAGTGCAGTGCGATTCCGGCATCCCGTCACCGACTCACAAAGGAGGCTCCCATGGCAAAACTTCGGCGTAAGCCCAACGCGCACCCCATCGCCCGGGTATTAAGTGGCGTAACTCTATTTCTGATTCTGCTGTTCTTTTTTAACTCGGCGCGGCAGATCCACACCGATGGGGTGTGGCAGCAGTTCTGCCACGTTATCGGTGACGCGGTGATCTGCGAGGAGGTGACGCCATGAGGTATGGGCCCGACACGTTCTTGATTTGCAGCGGCTGTGGTGGCGATCTAATTCATCGGCCTCTGATGGCGGTGGATGCTCGTTTTGCCACTCTGTGGAGTGATGGCTACGTTGACAGCCCTACTGTGCCTGAGCAGCCGCTGGTGGCCCGCTGTGGCCACTGTCAGGCGCCGGTATGGCTGCCGGAGCTGGCGGTCAACCCCAACGGCGGGGAGAATGGCTGTGACTACCGGCCACTGACTCCGGCCGAGATTCAGAGTCTGCTCGATCAGTATGCGAGTCAGCCCTCGGATCATCAGTTGCATCTGCGGGTTAAGTTATGGCAGCAGTCAAACCATCGCTACCGCAACGATGATGGCTCTGGCGTAGCCTGGACCGAAGCGGAGCAGGCCAATATGGAGGCGCTGCTGGCGATCCTGGATATGCACCGGGTTCAGGAGCGGCTAATGGCCGCCGAACTGCTACGCCAACTGGGTCAGTTCGAATCGGCCAGTGCGCTGTTGGATGGGCAGTTTGACGGCATGGCGCTGGACATTGTCAATTTGCTGAGGCACCAGATAGAGCAGCGTCATCAGCGGCTGTTTCGTTGCCGATTGACTCAGACCGTCGACACCCGCAGTGCGGCGGATTACCGCTGAGGGGGCCAGGGTATGACACAGGCGCATAGCGGTACTGGTATTGCCGGATTATTGCAACAGGGCTGCGACGAATTGGGGGTGAAGGCCATCTGCTATTGCTACGATTTGGATGAGCCGATGCGCTGGGGGCGGCGCCTGAAAAGCACCGAACACGTGATTCGCAACCTGGCCAAGCGGCGTCAACTGTTTGCCAGTTCCGGTCAGGCGCTGAGCTTGTGGCGCAGAAAGATGCCGTTTTATCGGAACATGGAAACTGTTATCGAACAGCTTTTGAGCCAGCAGGTGTGTGTCTGGCCACAGCAGAGCATGCCGGCGCCGATGGTTCGTCACCTGCAGGCTCAAGGGATCGAGGGGGTTATGACTGTGTCGGTATGCTGCCCGGTGTCGCCACGTTTGCGGGGCCGGTTTATGCTGTTGGTGCAATGCTCGGAGCAACTGACAGAGTTGGCCGATCAGCAGGGGAGAGTCGCGGCGTGCTTGGCGCAGTTGCAGACTCAGATTGCACTTGAGTTTGGTCGTGACATTCATCCCTTGGTGGACTGCAATGTGATTAGCCCGTTGGCGGTGTACATTCTTTCGGGTATTGCTCAGGGACAGGATCGCGAGCAGGTGTCTTCCCAACTCAACCTGACTCTGCGTGGCGTCGATTATCACATCAGTGTGTTGAAGCAGGTGCTGGGGGCGAGAAACATTGCCCAGTTGGTGCATGAAGCCGGCAAACTCCAACTGCTGTAACCCAAAGTCTGGCGGCATTTGTCTCAACTCGAATGAAATATCGTCATTCGCACCGAGGATTGCCACTATATTGTTCAGTCGACCGTTTTTTGCTTTACAGCCGGGCCGGTGATTATTACTATTTGCCGCGTTGGAGAGATGGCTGAGTGGTTGAAAGCACCGGTCTTGAAAACCGGCAAGGGTTTATAGCCCTTCTAGGGTTCAAATCCCTATCTCTCCGCCATACACAGAAAAGCCCGCCTAGTGCGGGCTTTTTGCTGTTCTGGATTCGAAGAAAGTGAGATAGGGTGCAGAACCCTAGCCAGGGTTCCAACGAGCGCAGCGAGTAACGCCGAAGGCGGCCGAACGCAGTGAGGGAATCAATCCCTATCTCTCCGCCATACAAAGAAAAGCCCGCCTAGTGCGGGCTTTTTGCTATTCTGCGTTCGAAGAACAGTGAGATAGGGTGCAGAACTCTAGCCAGGGTTCCAACGAGCGCAGCGAGTAACGCCGAAGGGTGTCAACTAAAGCATTTTCGACTCGTGAGCCTAGAGTCGCTTAGTTGAGAAATGCCGCACTTTATACCCTTTTTTGAACGAGATAAGACTAACTTTTTTCGTCATAGGATCTTCGAGCTCGATGAATCTCTTGTTGATGTTCATCTGCCCAACACACGAGTTTGTACAAAGGCTTAACCAGATCCCTTCCCAACTCTGTTAGTGCATATTCTACTCGTACAGGCACTTCAGGATACACAGTCCTATTTACATAACCTTCCCGCTCTAGATCACGCAGGGTTTGAGTCAACATACGTTGAGAAATCCCTTCTATTCTAGATTTCAAAGCATTAAAACGGTCTGAGCCATCTACGAGAGCAAACAGGATGAGTAGCGACCATTTGTCACCTATTTGCGCTACAACGTTGCGCACGGGGCAATCCTCATTATTGTGAAAGATACGCCTGTCCGATTTAGGTTTTTTCGCCATTTTTCAATACCTTATTTGTCTGTTGTTACCGCAAGAGTTACCAAAATGTGCCTAGCTAAGTATTTGGTGCCTTCTTGTGCTTGAGGTTACTATTGATTACCGTGGTTATTAATATATACCTACTAAGCACGGCAAACAATGGAGTTACCTATGTTCAAAGCACTTACCTCATTTATTCTTCTATTCACTAGCACGGTGGCATACGCACAATCTAAGGACGCATTGATCATTGATCTGCCATCGCTCAAGAAATCCAGTTGGACACAACAAGAGTTTGAAAATGCGGAGTTGATTACTGATTTTGTTCAAAACCTTATGAACAATCACAATTTCGACTACATCCTAGAGCACTACAACGACAGTGCTTATGTACAACACAATCGAAACTTACCTGACAAAGTTACTGGCTTAGTGGACTTCCTCACTGAATTTGTCGAGGAATATCCTGATTACACTTATGATGTAAAACACATCTACGTAGACGGTGATTATGTGATCTTCCATTCTCATGCCACGTTAGAAAGAGAAGACAGAGGCGATGATCAAAAAGGGATGAATATTATCGACACCTGGCGTATCGAAGAGGGCAGAATTGTAGAGCATTGGGATTCGATTCAAGCGCTTGATTTTTCAATGAGGGTTTACTCCTTAATCAGCGGTGGTGACATTGCTAATTCAAATGGTGTTTTCTAAGCCATTGACGTTGATAGATAAAACAGGTTAGTGCTTTGGCGATAACTTGTATGTGTCCAAAAGTGTGTCATGAGTTCTACCATTGCTGTTTCTAGACGTTAAAGTAAGCACTAGGCTTTAACCTGTACTAGGCAGACGACTAATTTAATTGCCTTACAACACGGTTAGTCATTCTAAAATAGTAGAATTTTATTTTGAGTGGCCTCAAGACCCCATCTCTCCGTCATCCACAGAAAAGCCCGCCGAGTGCGGGCTTTTTGTTGTTCTTACTTCGAAGACATGGAGGTTGGGTGCAGTGGAACATTGCCTACTGACCCCGGACAGCACTCAGCAACCATCACTCCGGTCCAGCGTCTTTCTCATGGTTAAAACCAAAGTCGCTGGGCCCTCGCGTTCGCAAGGGCGACGGTGCGAGTTGGTGGGGGTTGCGGTAGCCCGGTTGTTATCGTGGTTTCCGCAAAGCTCGGTGCAGTAGATTCCCCTCGCACTTCAATCACTCCTCCGTCGTGCCCGCGAAGGCGGGTACCCAGTGATGTGATGGACGCCCCCCTACGATACGGCGTCAAATGCGCCAGAATTAAGTTGCGAAACATAATTCCCAGAGGAGCGTCCATCATGTCTATTAAAGCCATTGGAATCGATTTAGCCAAGAGTGTTTTTCAGGTATGTGTTCTGCAGGAGGATGGTTCAATCCTATGGAACCGCAAGGTCAAAAGGGAGAAGTTGCTTCATACCCTGCGCAACTTTCCTGCTAAAACGTTGGTGGCGATGGAGTCTTGTGCTCGCTCCCACTATTGGGGAAGGCGGCTTGAGCAGGCTGGCTATCAGGTGAAGCTCATCCCCGCGCAACACGTTAAGCCGATGGTGTCAGCGCAGAAGAATGATGCCAATGATGCGTTAGCTATCTGCGAAGCGGCGTTCCGGCCGAAGCTGCACTCGGTTCCCATAAAGACCGTCGAGCAGCAAGACATAAAGGCTTTGCGCTGCGTTCGGCAGAGGATGGTTGAATACCGAACCGCCCTTGCTTGTCAGATGCGCGGCTTAGCAGGGGAGTATGGTGTGAACTTCGGCACTGGGATAAAGGTGCTGAGGAAAGAGCTCCCTGACACGATAGAGGACGGTGATAACGACCTGAGTGTTGTCATGCGGGGGTTATTGCTACGGATGCAGAGTGAGCTCAGGGCTCTGGATGAGGAAATCAAAGCCCTAGAGCAGGATATTCATCAGTTGTGTAAACAGCAGCCTCGATATCAATTGCTGCAGGGCATCCCCGGATTCGGTCCTATAGTTGCGGCGGCTTTCGTCAGTGAAGTGGGGGATGGTCTTCAGTTCTCTAATGGCCGGCAATTGTCGGCTTGGTGCGGTCTGGTTCCCAAGCAGCGGAGTACCGGAGGCAAGACCCGGTTAGGCAGTATCACTAAGGCCGGGAATAAGCAGTTGAGGGTGTTGCTGATACACGGAGCGAGAGCGGTATTTGCTCATGTGTCGAACCGAAATGACAGACTGGGGCGATGGCTGAACAAGCTAATAGTGCGCCGAGGTAAGCGCAAAGCGATAGTGGCGTTAGCGAACAAGCTGGCGCGAATAGCCTGGAGCATGACGGTCAGCGGCAACAAGTTTGAACTGACCCATGCGTTTGCAGTAACCAAGTAGTTAAGCTCCCTGAAGTCAGGGAGGTGCATTGAGTACCGCGTAACCTGAGTTTGCAAACCTTGATGAACAAACGGTAATCCGGCCTGGCAAGAGCCTGAAATAAGACCGACAGTAAATGTCGTCCCAGCGTGTAGGCTGCCAGGTTCGGACCACATTATGGCGCTACCTCGAGAAGGTAAAACAGACGCCGGATATACGTCCGCAAACCGACCTCATCAAAGTCTTGCAGTTGCAGGGGCGTCCATATATGTCTTTCGCATTTGTCATTCTTGCGCTGGCAAGGGCGACGGTGCTGGAGGTTTCCTCCCTGGCTCAAACAGGGCTCCGGAATATTTTGTTGTTAGCGACACCGGGTATTTCTAGTGCGGGCTTTTTGCTGTTGAGAATTCGTTGACTACCTCAGTTCATCGCTTATGGTCTCATGCCATTGACTCAGCAGAGCCATTATTTGAGTTGAGTCATTCAAATCGGCGGCTGGGTGGTTCAGTTGAAGCTGACCGTGTTCAATGGCATCGATGACGTTGCGAACCTGATACAGGAACCCATCACCGTCCGCGGAAACATCGATAACTCGTTCAGGTTGTTCGTATTCTGCAATCACCAGCCTGCTGTTGTTGCCCGGTAACCAAGGGTTGCTATCACAACGCAGATACCCTTTACTTCCGAGTAACTCAAACTGGTGCCTCAGTCCGTAGTCTTCTGCGGTGTGTAATTGAACCTGTACCTTGTGGTCAAAAGTTAAGGCGACGTTGGATTCGACTATGTTGCCATCGACGCCAATGCGACCAAAGCCCTGCATCTGTGGTGGCTTCTCAGTGAGCAAACCCTGATGTTGTAATACCCGGTATAGCAGGGATAGCGGGTAGCAGCCCAGGTTAAACAGAGCGCCTTTGCTGCCAGGGTTAGTAAATTGCGAAATGGCCGCAGTGTAACTGGCATGTACGCTTTGTACCTGACCAATAATACCGCTATCCAGTTGCCGCAATAGCGCTGCCACTAATGGGTGATTCAGGTACATTAGGCCTTCGGCAAAAAACACCTCGGCCTTCCGCACCGCACTCAGGGCTGCCATCGTTGATGGCAGGTCCACCGACAGTGACTTCTCGCAGAGGATGGCCTTGCCTGCCTGGGCGGCCTTGATCACGTAATCGGTGTGGCAGTGGTTCGGCAGTGCGATGTAGATGATGTCGATATCGGGGTCGGTAATCAGGGCATCGTAATCGGTAAAGGTGGCGGTGATTTGATGTTGGCTGGCAAAGTCATTAAGGCGCTCTGCATTTCGCCCTGCCACGGCCTTAATTTTGCTGCGTCCTTCCTGACGGATAGCCTCGACCATGACTCCGGAGATAAAGCTGGTTCCCAGTAGTCCCCAGCACAGTGGTTTATTCATAGCTTGTCTCCCAGATAATCGGTACTGATCAATTGGCCTTCGGAAACCGATACCAGCTCTGTTAGGCCGGAAGCGATAAAAGCTTGGGTGTGAGGGGCCAGGAAGTGTGCTTGTTGAGCTTCACTATCGTGGTATTGCTCCCACAGAATGAAGCGGTAAGGGTCATCGTTTTGCTGCATGGCATGGGCAAAGCAGCAGCCAGGCTCACTGCGCATGTCGGAGCAAAATGCGGCAATGGCAGTCATTCCTTGTTGAAGAGCGATATCGGGTTTAAGCCGCAGTACGGCGGTCAGGCTAATGGGGCGAGACATGATTGACCTCGAATGTTGCAACGTAGCAAACCATGCTAGTTGACTTCTTTTTGTCTAAAAACCACCATAAGTTTTTATCTTTATAAACCTAAGGTTTTTAATTGTGGATCAAATCAAGAGCATGAAGGTTTTCGTGGCAGTAGCGGAGCAGCGCAATTTTGCTAAGGTCGCTGAGCAGTTCAACTTGAGTGCCACAATGGTGGGTAAACACATTAGAAGCCTGGAACATCATCTCGGTACTTCGTTGATCTCTCGCACCACGCGCCGACAAACCTTGACCGAAGCGGGCCGCTTCTACTTAGGGGAGTGCCGTCAGTTACTGGACAAACTGCAGCAGGTTGAAGCCGAACTGCAGCAGATCACCAAACACCCAAGGGGGCTGGTGCGAGTCAATGTTCCGGTTAATTACGGTAACTTGGTGATTGCGCCTTTAATGGCCGAATTGATGGCCAGCCATCCGGAAATCGATATAGAGCTGCAACTGGATAATGCGCGGATTACTATCAATGAACAGGTGGACGTATTAATACGTATTGGGGAATTGGCCGAAACTGCGTTGGTTGTGCGTCGTATCGGCGATTACCCATTGTGTTACTGCGCTTCCCCAGTGTACCTCGAAAAGCACGGCATACCTCTGACCCCCAAAGAGCTTAGCAAGCATCATTGTCTCGGTTTTGATGGCGGTAGTGGCCAACGTCTGTTGCCAAGGCCTCGTTTAACCACCAATAGTGGTAACGTTCTGATGCAGGCCGCACTGGATCATGCGGGGGTCATTCTGCAGCCAAAACTGCTGCTTCAGGAACCGTTGCAGCAAGGTCGACTTGTTGAGATTCTGACCGATTTTGTTCCGGCACCGATGCCAATTAACTTACTTTACCAATCGAGGCAGCAACCACTGAAAAATCGAGCTGTCATCGATTTCCTGATCAGAAGATTGCGGCAATAGCTCGACTTAGCGAGGAGTTGTTGTGTGTCAGTCTTGATGGTTGTCAGTACTGAGGTTGGCGGTGATGGTGGCGGCAATGGCATCGAAGGTGGCCAGTTGCGCCTCTGTGAGGTTGTGGCCCATGCGCTTTTGTACCTTGGCGCGAGTGTGCTGAATCAGGGCTGCCAACTGTTGGCCTTGCTCGGTCAGCGTCAGCAACTGGCTGCGTTTGTCCTGGGGGTGGGCGGTTTTTGTCAGCCACTGCTTTTCCACCATCTCTTTGATTAGCCTAGCGATCTGCGCTTTGTCCCGGCCCAGGTGCCCAACCATGTCAACGGCGGTGCAGGTGTCTTGATTTGCAATGTAGGTTAAGCACTTAACGTGCATGGCGTTTAACCCCAATTGCTTGGCCTTTAACTCTGAACGCATCGCCTTTTTGTAGGCGTGGATAAGGTCAAACAGGGTATCTGAGATGGCATTCTGGTTCATGGCAAACGGCCTCATTGGTTGACTTTGTCAACTAGGTTGCGATATGGTTGATTTTATCAACCATGTTGTTCAGGTTCAAGTTGCAGGAGAGACCGATGAAATCGACTAAGCCCACCCCTCGAGCCACTTACGTGTCCAAGGTCATTCCCCTGTCTCCTCACCTGCGCAGAATCGTGGTCACCGGCGACAGTCTCAGTACGTTTCCGGAAGGGATGGAAGGCGGTTACGTCAAGGTGGTGTTGCCGGAAGTGGATGGGCTGCAAAAGATGCGCTCTTACACCATTCGCGCCTTTGATCCGGATACTCGAGAGCTGTCGCTGGATTTTGTGATTAATCGGCACCGGGGACCTGCGACCGACTGGGCAGCGACCGCGGCCGTGGGCGACAGGGTGGGCATTGCCGGCCCAGGTCCGATGAAACTGACCAACTATCAGCATCACAGTTATCTGTTGGTGGGCGATCTGACCTCCATCAATGCCATCAATGGTTACTTGCCCAGGTTCAGAGCGGAGGCGGACGTTCGAGCCTTGATTACTGTTCCGACTCGGGAAGACGTCATCGAGCTGGATTACGACAGCGGGCTGAATACCCGCTGGATCATCGAAGATGAATGCTCTGAGCCGTTGCAACAGGTGGTGCTGAATACCGCCCGTAGTATGGCCACCGACACCCATGTATTTTTAGCGCTGGAGGCCGGCCAGATTCGAGCCCTGCGCGCGCCCCTGCAAGAACAGATTGGCATCGACCGGCTCAATCTGTTTGCGGTTGGTTATTGGAAGCAGGGCGTCGATGCCGATCGGTTCGGACTGCAGAAGCGGGCGGCGCCGCTGTAGGCGTTGGGCGTCAGACGCAAGTGTCGCGGTCTTGAGGCATTCGGGATTAGATCTGAGGGCACAGATCTTGCCGATGGCGTCTGGACAGGGACAGTGCCCCTAGCAGCAGTACACAGGGCGGTAACCAGCTTAGATGCTGCGTATACAGTGGCAGCCACAGAGACAGACCTTGATGCACAGAGGGGGGGACCAGTTCCAGTACCGCCAGTGCATCAATGCCGCCAAACAGGCTCATGGTCAGCACCAACGCAGACAGGTAGCGATGCCGGTTTAAAGACAAGCCGGCGGCCAGCACCAGGGCAATGGCGATGGGGCACAGGGTCAGGATTAGGGGCAGACTGAACCGAATCAATTGCTCCAGACCCACATTGGAGACTAGAGCGGTCAGTGACAGCACAGCCACTGCGCAACGAGAAAAGGCAATGCCGTGGTTGTTTTGAAAGTACTCCGCATTCGCATTCGTCAGGCCAACTATGGTGGTCAAACAGGCGGTGAGGGTAATGGCGCCTAATAGGAGCTGGCCCGCCGGGCCCAGGACCGTGGCGGCATACTGAGTCAGAATGTAACCGCCATTTGTCGCCTGTGGCGCAATGTGGGAGGCGGTGGCCCCCAAATACCCCATGGCCAGATAGCAGGTGCCCATCAGTACCACATAGATGCCGGCGACCGCATCGCTGTAGCGGCGAATCTCCTGGCGGTTTTGAACGCCTTTTTGCTTAATGGCGTGGACGATAACCCAGCCAAACGCCACCGCCGCAATGGCATCCAGGGTCATGTAGCCTTCCAGTAACCCATTGACCAGTGCGCCGTTTTGATAGCGCTCAATGGCGACCTGCGGGGTGCCTTGAGGGCTGAGAATGGCGGCGATGACCAGGGTGGTGAGCATTAGAATCAGCGCCGGGGTCATGAATTTGCCAATGATGTCTACCAATTTGCCCGGTTTCAGCGCCAGTAACAGGCTGAGGCCACAAAAAACAAGGGAGAAGGGCAGCAGGGCGTCGGTGTTGATAAAGGGGGCCAGCCCCATCTCGTAAGCGACGGTGACCGCTCGAGGCAGCACAAACGCCGGCCCCAGAGTGGCAAACACCAGCAGCCAGAAACCGTTTCTTAGCCAGACAGGCAGAGTATCGGTCAGTGTCGCCACCGAAGGCAGGCGCCCCAGCACGCACAGGGTCAACGCCGGCAGGCCGACGGCAGACAGCAAAAAGCCGCCCATGGCGGTTAGCCAGTGGTGGCCAGCTTGCTGCGCAAGCAAGGGCGGAAAGATCAGGTTGCCAGCGCCAAGGAAAAGCGCAAATGCGGTAAAGCCGATGGCCGTGATGTCTCGAGTTCTCAAAGCAACTACCTTCAGTGGTAAAGGCCAGCGTGTTGGCGAGAAAAGAGGAGGAAGGACTCTGCTTTCGCCAGCGAAGCTGACGAAAAACAAAACCGTCAGCGTCAGATAATGACGACGACGACGGAGACCTGAGTGAAGCTCGGGCTATGCGCTGTGGTTGGAATAGGATCCAAGGTTATTGGAAATGAAAGGCGCTGCATGAGTCTCAGATCGTGATGAATGACCGTCACACTGTAATGGCTTGGCGTGATGCTGTAAAGTCCGAATTTTGACCTAGTGTTATTCGGTATTGCTCAGAATGAACTAAAAGAAAGAGTTTTAACTGTTAACCTTTTGTATTTTAGTAAATATCAGCCTTTATTTTCAGCTTCTAGTTTTCGATTTTTGCGCTTATGGCCGTTCAGTTATGCGTATTATTTAGCCCTTTCCTGTGTTAACTGATTTGATTCTTATTGTTTTGTTATGGTTAACCGGGGCGCCGTGGTGCCGGTTATGCCAGCGCCTGACGTGTCTGACCCGGTGATTAATCCGCTTTTATCGAAAAATATTTTCATAATCCATTGATGTAAATCAACTATTTTACATTCGCTCGCGTTGTCATTGCGCTGCGCTAGGCGTACTCTTGCCGTCTCTTAGTGCCCACTCGGGTTTGGCTCTTAATTAACCAGTATAGAGAGACGTGTTTATGCGGTTACACACCGGACTTTTTGCTTTGCTTGTTTGTGGTCTGTCGGCGTTTGCTCAGGCCGCCAATCTGGACGCGTTTCAGGACCAGACCGGAACCCTTAATATTGCCGGCGGTACGGCTCACATTCCGGTGATGAAGCAGGCAGCACGGGCAATCATGACCGCCAACCCGGACATTCGCATCACCATTGCCGGTGGCGGCTCCGGCGTCGGTGCTCAGCAAGTGGCCAAAGGCCTGGTGGCCATTGGTAATACCGGTCGGGCACTGAAACCTTCTGAAGCGGCTCATGGTTTGGTGTCATTTCCCTTCGCCATCGACGGCGTGGCGGTCATTCTGAATCCGAATAACCCGGTAACCCAATTGACTCAGCAACAGGTGATCGACATCTACGCCGGTCGCATCGAAAATTGGCAGGAGCTGGGAGGGGAAGATCGCCGCATTAACCTGTTTACCCGGGACGAAGCCAGTGGCACCCGTGCTGTATTCGTGAAGAAACTGCTGAGCAAGCAGTCGGTGGCTTCCTTTGCCAACGTCGTTGCCTCTAATGGCGCCATGAAAACCTCAGTGGCCCGCGATCCCGGTGCCATTGGTTACTCCAGTGTAGGCTACATCGATGACTCGGTGCGTGCGCCGGCTCTCGATGGCGTGGTGCCTACCAATGAAGCCTGCGCTTCTGGCAAGTACCCCATTGTTCGCAAGTTGTACATGAACACCAAAGGCGAGCCTCAGGGGTTAACCCGTTTGTTCATCGACTTTATCTATAGCCCGCAAGGGGCCGAGTACGTGAGCCAGTCTGGCTACATCCCTCTGCCTCAGTAATGATGAGTCACAGGCCATACCCGCGATTGACGACGTCGATGGCTGTCTTGGTGTTGCTGCTGATAGCGACACTGTTTGTGGCCATCGGCTGGTTTGCATTGCCGGTCTTTGTGAACGCTTCACAGACGCTGCTGACATTCCAGTGGCAACCTGAGTTGGGCCGTTATGGCATTTTGCCCATGGTCGTGGGGTCGGCGCTGGTGGCGCTGATGGCACTGGTGTTGGCCTGCCCCTTGGCTTTGGGGGTAACGGCGTTTGCTCTGTTGGCGCGTTCTTCTTGGTTGGCGACGTCGGTGCGTACCGTGGTGCGTTTGATGGCCGGCGTGCCGACGGTGGTGTATGGCATCGCGGCGCTGTTTCTGCTGGTACCGCTGCTGCGGGAGAGTTTTCGTGTCGGCAGTGGCTTTTCGCTGTTAGCGGCTGCGCTGGTGTTGTCGCTCCTGATCCTGCCGGTGATGGTGTCGATGCTGGACAGTCAGATGCGGCCGTTAATGCAGCAGCTTAAAATCGCGGCCCGGTCGATGGGCTTTACCGATCCCCAAACCCTGACCTACTTGGTGTTGCCTCGCTGTCGTCGGACCATGATCAGTGCGGCCCTGCTGGGATTTGGCCGAGCTGTGGGCGATACCTTGTTGCCGATGATGCTGGCAGGCAACGCGCCTCAACTGACTGGCAGCGTGCTGGATTCCATTCGAACTCTGACGGCGCACATTGGCCTGGTGGTGGCGACCGAGCAAGGCAGTGCCATGTATAACTCTCTGTTTGCCTCCGGCTTGATATTGCTGGGGCTAAGTGCCGCCCTAACCCTGACGACCCGGACGCTGCTGAAAGGCTGGCAGCCATGAGAGAATGTAAGAGCAGATTGATGGTCGGCTGGTCGGTGTTGGCCACCACGGTGGTGATGACGTCGGTGCTAACCTTGTTGGGGTATGTGATGGTCACCGGTGCGGCGGCCCTGGGGCCGACGCTGTTGGTCGGCGATGCACCGTTGTGGCCGGCGCTGACCGGGCAGGTACCGGTCTGGGATGGCATCTGGCCAGCCTGCGTGGGCACACTGACGGTGGTGCTGTTGTCGTTGCTGTTGGCATTGCTGCCGGGGATCGCGACCGGCGTGTGGATGGCCACCGCCGCCGACGGCCGTCTGTCCCGTTGTCTGGGGGTGGCGGTGGATGTGTTGGCGGGGGTGCCCTCCATTTTAATGGGGTTGTTCGGCTTTACTCTGATCCTGTTTCTGCGCCAGTGGTATTTCCCCGCCGCCAATACCAGTCTGCTGCTGGCGGCAGCCTGTCTGGCGATGTTGATCGTTCCCTACCTGGCAGTGTCGACGCGCACGGCGTTGCAGTCTCTGCCGCCGCAACTTCGGCAAACGGCGTTGTCGCTGGGAATGACGGAGTCTCAGGCCTGCCGGCACGTGCTGTTGCCTCAGGCTTGTGGTGGCATTATGGCGGGCATTCTGCTTGCCATCGGCCGAGCCGCTGAAGATACGGCGGTGATCATGCTGACCGGTGCGGTGGTCAATGCCGGGTTGCCTGGTGGACTGCTGCAACGCTTTGAGGCGCTGCCATTCAGTATTTTTTACCTGAGTGCTCAATACCAGAGCCAACAGGAGTTGACCATGGCGTTCGGCGCGGCATTGACGCTGATGTTGTTGACCGCCACTCTGTTTGCGATGGCCGGGGCCCTGCAGCGGGCCGCCTCGCGGCGCCGGTGGGGCAGATTGAATCAAGAGGTATCCCATGATCGGCCAGATTAATGACTTGTCGGTTCGCTTTGGCCAGACTGAGGTCTTGAAGCGGGTCAATCTGACCCTGGAACAACATAAGGTGCATGTACTCAGTGGCCCGTCCGGTTCTGGAAAAACCACGTTTTTACGGGCATTGAACCGGCTCAATGACAGCTACCCAGATTGTCATACGCGAGGCCAGATTCAACTGCGGCTGGATGGTCAGTCGCTACAGCTTGAGTCTTTGCCCCAGAATCGTCTGCCGTATCTGCGCCAGCGGGTAGGGATGGTATTTCAGCACCCACAGCTGTTGCCGGGCAGCATTGCCGATAACCTGATGCTGCCCTTGACCGTGGTGGCGGGCCTAAGCCGTGCTCAGGCCCGTGAACGGATGAAACTGGGATTGGATCAAGCGGCGCTGTGGCCTGAGGTGGCCGATCGTCTGGATGTAGCCGCAGGCTCATTGTCCGGAGGCCAGCAGCAGCGGTTGTGTCTGGCACGAACTCTGGCGCTGGGGCCACAGATTCTGCTGTTGGATGAACCGACCGCATCGCTGGATCCCGAGACGGCCCTGCAGATAGAAACCCTGATCACCACCTTGTCTCGACGGCTGACCATTGTGATGGTGTCCCATTCACCGGAGCAAGCGCAGCGACTGGGTGATCACCGGTTGCAATTTGACCAGGGTAGGGTGGTCAGCGTTCGCTGATTCAGCGATGGGAAAATTTGACCGTTTTGGTGCTAATTGAATTAAAGTCGGCGGCTGAAGCGGTCGCTATGGCTGGAGGAAATACGGGTATCCGAATGTGGTTTTGCATTAAAAACAGTCGCTCTTAGTGGCTGATAACCGGCTTAACCCCATTTGTAACATCTCTTTATTCATAATACTGACCAATCTTTGGTGTCGACGTTGCTGTCCGCCTGGGGTTGGTCCAGATGCCCGTCCTTTTTCTCAATAGGTCTAAGTGACCTCTGAGAGTTTTTCCTTTCATTCCTTTAGAACAGTCGAGACAGTACGTGAAATCTCTTGGGTTTAAACGTTCAATTATTACCGCCGTGGTGATGTTGGTCACCGTGTGTTTGCTGACCGCGAACTGGTTGTCCTACTCCAACCTGAAAACCACCACCATTACCAGCATTGATGCCCAATCCAAAGCCATTGTCCGCTACGAAGCAGACAAGATTCAGGCCTGGTTCAAAGGCAAAAGTGACGCCATTGACACCTTGGCACAGCACTATGTCGTTAACGAGAGCAGCGATTACTACGTAGAGACCGCCGCCATGGCCAGGCAACTCAGCGGCATCAGCCAGGTGTTATATGGCCTGGACACCGGCCGGGCCTATTCCACCATCGAGGGGGGCTACTGGAGCAATGGCGTGGCCGATCCGCGCCAGTACGATCCTCGTCAGCGCCCCTGGTATCAGCAGGGAAAGGCCAGCGCCGGATTGGGGGTGACGGATATTTATGAAGATGCCAGTAACGGCAAGCACATTGTCTCGGTGATGAAGCGGGTGTCCGATGGTGTCATTCTGGGGGACATTGAACTGGACATCCTCGAGGAGACAGTAAAAGCGGTGGATTTTCCTGGTGCGGTGACCGCCATCATGGATGCCTCGGGTAAAGCGATCGCCTCCAACTCCAATCGTCTGACCGAGGGCGTTCACTTTGCCGATATCGGCATGGACAATGTGCGAATCTCCATGTTGGCACAACCGGAGAATCGCACCACTTATACTCTGGATGGCGTCGATAAATTGGCGTTTACCCGGGTCATTGAATTAGTGAACGGCAAACGCTGGTACCTGTTTATCGGAGTCAACAAATCGGTGGCGTACGCCGTGGTGGAGCAGGCGCTGCAAACCGCCATCTGGTCATCGGTGATCATGCTGTTGGCCGCTGTAGGCCTGACCGTCGTTACTCTCAACGGCTTGTACCGTCCTATCCTGGCGTTGAAAGAAGTGGTGATGGATCTGTCTCAGGGCAATGGCGACCTGACCCGCCGTCTTCCGGTGACCAGTGACGATGATTTAGGTCAGATTTCTAAAGGGATCAATCAGTTCATAATCAATCTGCAATCACTGATGCTGGAGGTGTCGCAGTCATCGGCGCACATCTCCCACAGTGTTGAGCAGGTTAAGAACCAGACCGATTCCAATAATGCGGTATTGGAAGCCCACACCACCGAAACCGAGCAGGTGGTGGCTGCCATCGAGGAGATGAGTGCCACTGCCAACGATGTGGCCAGCAACGCGGCGAATGCCTCTCAGTTTACTCAAAGCACCAATGTGCAGGTGTCTGAGTCTAAGCGGGTGGTGTTGGACGCCACCAGCACGGTGTCGCAGTTGGTGGGGGATGTGGACACGACGGCCAATAACATCACTGAGATCAGCAAAGACACCAGTGACATCACCAATGTACTTAAGGTGATTGGAGAGATTGCCGATCAAACTAACCTGCTGGCGCTGAATGCCGCCATCGAAGCCGCACGTGCCGGTGAACAGGGGCGCGGTTTTGCGGTGGTGGCTGATGAGGTTCGGGCCCTGGCTGCGCGGACCCAGAGCAGCACCGCTGAGATTGAGGCGACGCTGAGTAAATTGCACAGCGGCTCAGAGTCGGCGATGACCGCCATGAACCACACCAAAACCAGCTGTCAGCGCACCGCTCAGAGCACCACTCAGGTGGCGGATGATCTGGACACCATCGTGCAATCAGTGGCCAAGATTAACGATCTGAACACCCACATCGCCACCGCCGCCGAGGAGCAAAGCTCGGTGACTGGCGAGATCAGCCGCAACATCAGCGCCATTCGCGACATCGTGGTGCAACTGGCGACCAATGGCGAAGCCACGGCACAGGAGTCGATGAACCTGGCGGCGGCCAACAGTCAGCTGAAGTCTGTAGTGGGCAAATTTAAACTGCAGTAATGCATGATGCCATGCACCTTGAGGCCACCTTTAAGGTGGCCTTTTTTATGCGGTCAGCCTTATCGTTGCTGGTATTGTCGAGGCGTCATGCCCCGATGTTGGCGGAAGAAGGCAATAAACGCACTGTCGCTGGCGAACGCCAGGGCGTCGGCGGTTCGGGATACTGACTGGCCTTCGGACAGTAACTCAAGAGCCCGCAGTACCCGCCACTGTTGCCGCCACGATTGATACGGCATGCCGGTGTGGCGGCTGAACAATCGGCTCAGGGTCTTTTCACTCATGCCCAGTTGTGCGGCAAGTTGATTCAGTGGGTTGGGCAGGGCTCCCAGGTGCAAGCTTTCGAGCCATGCTGCCAGCCTGGGATCGGTAGGCATCGGCAGGCTGAGTTGTTCCTGCTCGGCAGCGGCCAGTTCCTGCCAGAACAGGGCCAGCACAAGCTGTTGCTTGGCACTGTCCATCTCCCAGGGCCACAGGGCCATACGCTCAATCAAAGCGCTTAACAGCGGGTTAACCCGGCACACCTGCAACTGGGTTGGCGCCTGCTCAAACTGTGCGGTGTCGAAGTAGATCGAGCGGTAAGCCACCACATTGCGCATACGAGCACAGTGGTCGATGCCGGCCGGAATCCAGGCCGCGCAGGTGGGGGGCAGCACGGTATGGCGGTCTTGCAATGAGATGCTCATGCAGCCATGGGCAGCAAACAACAGCTGAGATTTTCGGTGTCGATGGACGCCGGAGTCGTGTTGGCCGACGTCGGTGGCGATGCCGATGACAGCTTGGGGCAGGGCATCGGCATCGAAGCGGGCATTGGGGGAAAGTATGGCCATAGGTTGCCTGTTAAGGGGCTGAGTCATTCATGGTAGCTTAGCTTGTCCTTTTTTTGATGTTTTTTGTTTTTATCTTTGTAATCGGACATGTTCAAACTCTCTATGCTATCGCTCCATTGAATAGAGGAGAGATTGACTATGAAATCCAACGTGCCACCAATGTGGTTGATAATTCTACTAATGATGTTTCCACAGACGGTGGAAACCATCTACAGCCCGGCGCTGACTGATATCGCCGCCGGTTTTCAGGTGGCCGAACACAGTGCCTCACAGACGTTGTCGGTGTATTTCGTCGCCTTTGCGTTTGGGGTGGTGTTGTGGGGCCGAGCCGCGGATATCTTCGGCCGAAGACCGGTGATGTTAACGGGGTTGGGGCTGTATGCGCTGGGGTGCATGCTGGCGCTGTGGGCTCCGGATTTTGAATGGTTATTGGCGTCTCGATGTTTGTCGGCATTTGGCGTAGCGGTCGGTTCGGTGATAGGCCAGACCATAATGCGCGATTGCTATCAAGGCTCACAATTGGCGCGTGCTTTTTCGGTAATGGCGGTTGCCATTGCCCTCAGTCCATTGTTGGGGCTGTGGAGTGGCGGTGCATTGGTCAGCCTGGGCGGCTATCGAGCGGTATTTGCGGCGCTGCTGATTACGGCGTTGATGTTAGTGGTTCTGACCCTGGCTCGCTTGCCAGAGACTCGGCCATCACTGCATTCGAATGCGCCGCTGCACCGAGTGGCGGCCGCCATGGCGGCCGACCCGAAAATCTGGTGCTTCGGCGCCCTGGTGTCTCTGTTCAACCTGATGTTGTTCAGTTACTTCTCTCTGGGTCCTTTTCTGTTTGAGACTCTGGGCTTAAGTTCTGCCCAGTTTGGTGCCAGTGGCGTGGTGTTGGCACTGGGAACGGCCATAGGTGGCTGGATAAACCGAACTCTGCTCGGTCGTGAATGGTCATCGCTGCAATTGCTTCAGGTCGCGTCTTTGGCGACGCTGCCCGCAGCCGCCGGAGTCTGGCTGCTTCAGGGGACCCCCTGGTTGTTGCTGCCGATGATGATGGTCGTGACTGGTTTTGGGATCGCCATTCCCAATGTGTTGGGCCTGGCGTTGGCTGACTACCGACAGGTGGCCGGCAGCGCCGGAGCGGTGTTTGGCGGCGGCTATTATCTGGGACTGGGCATGGGAATGGTGTGGGTGGCGCAGTTGCAGAACTTGGGGGCGGTGCTGTCCATCAGTGCCTGTGCGGCCTTGGTGTTCACCTTGGTGGTGGGGCGTCTCGGCCGAGTTAGTCGCTGTTCAGCCTGATTTCGCTACACTGATTCGGTCCGTTACCGCCGTGAGCTTAAAGGCCCGAGTGTGGCCATTTGCCATCGGCAGCGATTTTCTTGGACTGGTGATTGGGCCTTTGCTACTGTCCTATATAGGATAAATTTCAATGACTTCCTATTGTATTTTGACACTATAGGGGCATTACTTACCATCGTCGTTGACCCGGGAACAAGTGGTGTCCCCGGAGTGTATCGGCGGCATCGACAGGGGAAATAGGGTGAAGAAACTGGCATTGGCAACGGTTGTCGCAGCAGCGGCCGTCGGCGCTTATATCTACACGCAGCAACCGCAGAGTGCCGCCTCAGGGATGGCGAGTTTTGTTCCGGCGGATACCGTTTGGTTTTCGGCCCAGGAGACCCCGTTTCCCATTCGGGCCTACCTGAGGGCGTCGGCAGCCAGTTACCAATTGTCTGACAGCGAGATGCAGCAGCTGCAACAATCGCTGCAGCAAGCCAAGGACGTGGATGAAAAGTTCTTTTTGGCGTTCTTGCTGAACTATCTGCAGGGTCTACAAGACCCTGACCAGCTGGTGAAGGACTATGGTCTCGGCGACACTGTGCGCTTCTATACCTATGCTATCGGTGCCGCGCCGGTGTTTAAGTGGCAAGTGGAGAATCCGCAAGCGTTCTGGCAGACCCTGGGCCGAATTGAGGCCGACAGCGGGGCGATGCACAACACCCGTACCATCGGCGGTATTGAAGCCCGGGTTTATGACCTGGCGCTGGATGATGTGGATGAGCAGCTGGAGCTGTGGTTTGCCGAGGTTGACGGCATGATGACCATGGTCATTGGCGCGCCCTTGCTGGACGCCAGTCAACTGGCCATCGCTTTTGCTCAGGCTCGGCCGGCTCAGGCGTTGGCGGACACCGGCATCCTGGATGAGATACGTCAGCGTAACCGCTTCAGTTCTGGTGACATTGGCTACATCAGCCACCAGCAGTTGTTAACTGGGTTGATGACCCCATCGGGCAACACCATGGCCAAGCAGATCAATCGCCTAGCCGATGACCCGCAGGAGTTGGCGAAATTGCAGGATCCAATTTGTTATCAAGAGCTGTCGGGTATTGTGGTCAACTGGCCAAGAACCGTGTTCCAGACCAGGATAGAGGCGTTGGGCGACGGTTTTAGCATCAGCAGTGACACCATCATTGAGTCGCGCAACCAACCGATGTTGAGTGCACTGAATAAACTGCGTGGCTTTGTGCCACAGAGCCTGTTTGATGCCACTAAGCCGATGTTTGCAGCGGCGCTGGGGATTAATGCCGACACCCTGCAAGAGGGGCTGGTTGAGGTTCGGGATCAGATGTTGGACGTGTCCTATCAGTGCCCGCAATTGGCCCAATTACAACAAGAGCTTAAGCAGGTGCCTCCGGAATCTTTGGCTTTGTTTTCCGGCTTTACCGACGGGATTCAAGGGTTGGGCCTTGGGGTCTATGACTACGCGTTTGATGAAAGCCGTAGTGATGGCACCTTGAGTACCTACAGCCTATTGATGAGTGTATCGGCCAAGGATCCCACCAAGGCCTTTAATGCCATCAAGATGGTGAGCCCTGAGTTTGCCAGTCTGGATCTGAAACCGGGGCAGCAGGCGGTGGACATCAAAGACCGGGTTCCTCAGCTGCAATACGCCCTGCAGCCTATCATGCTGGAGATGAGCGAAAGTCAATTGATGCTGCATACCGGTGACAAAGGGGCCAGGGTGGCTGAGGCCATGAGTGCGGAGCCGCTGACAGCCAATGGACTGATGGCGGTAACGATGGACTATCAGCAGGCGATGCTGCCGGCAATGGACTGGGCTAAGGCGCTGGACCCTGAGTTGGTGAATCAGCTGAAGTCGATGCAAAGCTACCATCTGATCATGAAACTGATGCTGGATGTGGACGATCGTGGATTGGTGTTCCATTACCAGGGGGATTCGGATCCAAATCGGCTCAAGGCCAAGTAACCTTGCCTGCCCCACTCTCCCTGGGTGGGGCAATCACTTAAAGCTGTGTCGGACAATGTCCCGACCCGAGCCTCTCTGTTTCTGCTAAATGCAAGGCTGCCCCGGCGTTGATGGGCGGGCCGTAGCGGATCTTTAGTGGTGACTTGGTCGTAGCGTCAGGGACGGCAGTTGCAGCCACGGGGATTTCTCCTACGCTTTGGAGTCTGCACCGGAAGTGCTTCCGCGTGCAACGGTGGACAGGAGCGTCTGCCACGACTCAAGGTTAAGGAGAACCCATGTATTTTGAAAATGCAGTGCGTCAGCACCTGCAGGCCAATCCGGCCCTGCAACAGCGCGCCATTCATAATCGCCCCGCGGATGTTGCCGCCGTACGGGCACTGGCTCAAGCCGCCGTAAATGTGGAGTTATTCACCATTCCCCTGTACATGACCGCCATGTACTCGTTGCAGGGGATGCATGCCATTACCGGTGACAATGCCCTGTATAAAGGGCGGCTGTGGCCCGGCATGTCCACCTCGGCTAAGGTACAAACCGCCAACCAGCAGTGCTTTAACACCATCTTCAGCGTGTTCATTCAGGAGATGCTGCACCTGCAATTGGCGTCGAATATATTCAACGCGTTGACTAAAAATGCCCCTGAAAATCAGTGCAGCCCCTGCTTTACCAGTCCGCTGCTTCAAGACCCGGGCACCCTGGGCTGGCATTGCTATGGCGAGACCAAGACCACCATTCCCCACATCATCAACCTGAAAGACACCACGGTTTACCAGAGCGTAACGGTGTCGCTGGGCGAGGTGAACGACAACACCGTGGCGTTGTTTCTGGCCATCGAAGAGCCGGCGGATGTACTGCAAACGCTGATCCTGGACAGCAAACGCGGCGACTATCTGGTGACTAAAGGGCCGCTGTCCGAGCAGGTGCCGTTTGACGGCTGGACCGCCGACAATACCGAGAAAGATCTGCCGATGTTTGGCACCATCGCCGCCATGTACGAATGTCTGGCGCTGTATCTGAATCTGGAGTACAGCGATGGTACCACCCTGATAGAGGCGTTGTATAAGCCGGACTCGATTCAGAACGACTTGTTTAATACCGAGAGTGAGGGGCATTGCAGTCCGGAATTTCCTCACCTCAATACCGTCATCGATGCTGGCTCGGCCGTCGAAGCCAAGGCGCAGATCCTGACCATGATGGACGCCATCACCGATCAGGGGGAAGGGTCCACTCTCAAGGTGCAGGGGCCACAGGTGGCGGTACGCCCTCAGGGCATGGTGGGTGATGCGGTCAAGCCCAACTATCAGCCGGATTTTAATGCCCTGAAGAACGACTACGTCAGCTATAACGACGACGGCCAGAAGGTGGAGTCGGCGGATGCCCATGCCCGCTTCTTTGGTGGGGTGGTGGATCATTACGATCGCTTCCAGCAGGTGCGAGGCTTGCTGGAGTCCGGTCAACTGACCACCTGGTCGCAGTGGCATAACGCTTCCGATCAGCCCAGAAGCTGGCAGGCCAGCATGCTGGAGCTGGAGGGGGCGGCGCCCATCGCCGGCATACCCACTGCCGAAGAGGTCGCCGGGGCGCTCAATCGCCTCAATGCCCCGGACAGTCGTGATGGCAACCTAGAGCTGTTCAGCCGGGTTGCCGCCGGCGCCATCGCCGGCATCACCACGGTGCTGAATGACTATTGGAGCACGCCAAACACGGATTTCCCGTTTCCCTCCATGGCGGGCTCCGGGGATCGCATCTCCATCTGTTGGGCGGTGTTTGGCCAGGCACCGGACCTGAGCCTGGGCCAGTTTGAGCGCCACAGCGGTGACTCTGCACCCTTGTACCATGCCTGTCAGGGGCTGGACTACGGTGACAGCGCCGAGGGCAACCAGTGTGCGTCTAAGGAGGTGTTTCATACCTGCCGTGGCTCTAACGCCTGCAAAGGGGAGGGCGGCTGTGGCTTTGTACAGAGCACCAAGGGGGGCAGTGGCTGTAACGCCATGGTGGCCAAGACCGGCGACGATGAGCTGTACACGGCGCCGGGCGACAACTTCTGTGGCAGTTACGGTGGCTGTGCCGTGCCCATTTCCGCCTCTCAGCGGTTCCCGAAATCCGGCACCATGGCGCTGTATCAGTTGTTTGCGGATAAGGACTCGGTGAAGCTGGAGCAGACCCTGAGTTTTGACGAGGGCGATTCGGTGTACGCCACTGCCTGGAAAGCCTATGAGAAAGTGATGGCCAGCGAAGGTAAGCCGGCCGGTAACGCGCCGGAGGCCAGCGATCTGCGCCTGGCATTTCCACCCTCAACCTAGTGCCATTGAACGGGGGCCCGGCCCCCGTTGCAGGGAGACGCTATGCAACAGATAACTACCGAGCTGGGGTTGGGAGTGGGGCTTCGTAGCTGTCACTTTTCCTGGTTAATGGCACAGCGGGATTCGGCGGCGCTGGGCGTTGACTGGCTGGAGATCATCACCGAGAACTTCCTCGATAACTATGGCTATGCCCGTCACGTGCTGCTGACGCTTAGAGAGCGGCTGCCGATGGCGATGCATGGAGTGTCGCTCTCCATCGGCTCCACCGACCCGCTCAATGTGGAGTACCTGTATAAAGTTAAACGGCTGGCGGATGAACTGCAGCCGGCCTTGGTGTCGGATCACTTATGCTGGACCGGACTGCAAGGGATCAACAGTCATGATCTGTTGCCGATGCCACTGACCCGGGAAAGTCTGAATCACGTCTGTGTTCGGGTAGCCCAGGTGCAGGAGATTCTGGACCGGCCTCTGGTATTGGAGAACCCCAGCAGCTACCTGGCTTTTTCGGAAAACGAGTTCCACGAGTGGGAGTTTCTCAATGAGCTGTGCGCCCGCTGTGGCTGTGCCTTGCTGTTGGATGTCAACAACGTCTATGTGACCTGCTCCAATCTCGGTTGGGACGCTCAGGCCTACCTGGACGGCATTGACGCCGCCAATGTGGTGCAGTGCCACCTTGCGGGACCGACCGACTGCGGCACTCACCTGGTGGATACCCACGATCAGCCGGTGCCAACGCCGGTTTGGCAGCTGTATCGACAACTGGTTCAGCGTACCGGTCCGCTGAGTACGCTGCTGGAGTGGGACGATCGTATTCCACCGTTTCCCGAGCTGGTGAGCGAGGTCCAACTGGCCCGTGAGGTGCTGGCCGGACGGATACCGGACGTGGTTCCGACCAGTGCGACCCAGCCGCTTTCCACTCCTTTGCACACAACGGTAACGGCCCATGAACCCATCGAACCTGAAACATCAGCAGAGCTGGTTGCTACAGCGAATTCTGACTAACCGCTGGAGCGGTGACAGCCCGCTGGCCTATCCCAGAGCCGAGTTTGGCGATCAGCAGGGAACCTTGGTGTACCAGAGGGGCTATCGGCTTAGGTTGATCGAGTGCCTGAAAGCGGAATTTCCCCTGCTCAGGCGTTACCTGGGAGAGGAGACCTTTGGCCTGTTTGCCATGGGCTTTTTGGAGTTTAAGCCCTCAAGCAGCTACACCCTGTTTGATTTGGGCCAGAGTTTTACCCATTACCTGAAGTTGACTCAGCCGAAACAAGCGAATTTTGAGCCTTGGCGCTGGCGCCTGCCCGGTCAACTGGCCCAGGTGGAAACCGCACAATCTCAGGTCGCTCGGGCTCAAGGGCTCGAGTCAAATGAGCCGTCGCTGTTGCCATTGCCGCTGTGGCAATTGCCGCCGGTATGGGTGCCGCCGACCACTCGGGTCTTTGAGTGCGATCTCGACATGATGGCACTGATGGCGCAGCTATCGCGGCAGCAAGTGGCGACGCCGCGGCCGGGTCGGCAACAATTAATGCTGTACCGGCATCGCTATCGAGTGCATCGGCGCCCAATCAGCGCGCTGCAGGCAACGGTGTTGGCGGCGTTAAAGTCTGGCCAGCCCTGGTCGCGGGCGTTGGAATTGGCTCAGTGCAACTCGGCGATGACGGAAAGCGAACGGGTCGCCGAAGCCCTGTCGTGGTTGCCTCAATGGCTCACAGAGGGGGTGGTGGGGCTGGATAAACCGGCCGACCGCGCCTGATGCTTGCTCGTCAGCGGCGCGGGAGTTTGCAGGGCTTGGGAACTTGAGTACCATGACCACAGATCTTGTCTGTTGGAGGGCTCATGCGCCATAACCTGAATCAATTGAGAGTGTTGTCGGCGTTGTTACAGCAACCCAATCTGACCCGAGTTGCGGAGCGCCTGCACATGACCCAGTCGGCGGTCAGCAAAACTCTGCATCAGTTGCGACAGGATTTCGATGACCCCCTGCTGGTGCGCGAAGGTCAACGCTATCTGTTGACGCCTAAGGCGCAATCGCTGCAACTGACCCTGCCGCAGCAATTGCAGCAACTGGATGCCCTGTATCTGCCCCAGAGTTTTGACCCTAGCCTGTGTCAGCGCACCCTGGTGTTTTCTTCATCCGATTACGTGGCTCAGCACATCTTCCCGGCCATCGCCGCCGAAGTGGCGCGCCAGGCTCCTCTGGTAACACTGGAATATCGTTTGTGGGACAAGGGCCAGTTGTCACAACTGGCAAGTCTGCCAGTGGACCTGGTGTCCACCATCGTGGAATCGGTGCCGGATAATGTGGCTCGGCGGGACCAGGGGGAAGATGGCTTGGCTGTGCTGATGTCGGCGGATCACCCGCTGGCTGAGCAAACTCTGACGCTGGAACGGTATTTGCAATTTGAGCATTTGCGAGTTAGCGGTGGTGGTGACAAGGATTCGCCGGTGGACACGGCGTTGCAGGCACTAGGGCATCGCCGCCGCTGCTTTGCTCAGGTGCCGTTTTTCCAGTCGGCACTGGGGCTGCTGATGTCCACGCCAACGCTGCTGACCACGCCGCTGCACATTGCTGCTCAGATGTCGGAGCAAGCGCCGATGGTAGTGAAGCGATTGCCGTTCGACTGCGCGCGCCAGCACTACCGATTGCTGTGGCACCGCCGCTTCAATGAGGATCCGGCTCATCGCTGGTTTCGCGAACTGGCGTTTCCATTTTTGTGCGACCATCTGAACCACTATGTGCAGAAAGGCATAACTAAAACGACTTGTAGGCATGAGTAACTATCGCTTTTGGTAATGTTGTTATGTGAGTAAGCTTGAAGGCAACATTGATAGTGAATAGAGCAGTAAAGCAGTAATGACGTTTTTAACTTGGTTGCCTCTGGCAACAGTATGCGTACTGGGCGCCCTCAGTCCTGGCCCCAGCCTGGCGCTGGTGATTAATAACACGGTGCAGCGGGGCACGGCCACCGGCCTGCGAACCGCTCTGGGACACGGTATTGGTGTGGCCCTGTATGCATTGATCACGGCCATGGGGCTGGGGTTGCTTATCAGCCAGACGCCCTGGTTGTTTGATGGCATTAAGTACGCCGGTGCGGCATTTCTGGTGTACATGGCGATTAAGATTTTGCTGGCCAAGCCCAATGTCGAAGGGCAGAGCAGGTCGCGCAAAACCCGTTTTGTCGGTTTTGGTGGTGGTTTCATGGTGGCTTTTCTCAACCCCAAGCTGGCGATCTTCTTCCTGGCACTGTTCAGCCAATTTGTGCGTGCCGATCTCACCCTTGGGGATCAACTGCTGATGATGGCCACCGCTGGTGGTATCGATGCCCTGTGGTACGCCGCGGTGGCGCTTGGGATCGGCCGTACCGGTTTACTGGGTTGGCTGCAGCGCCACGGTATTTGGGTGGACCGGGTGAGTGCGGTGATTTTCTTGCTGCTGGCAACGGCGGTGGTGTTACAGTAACTTTTGTTAAGCACCTGTTTGCACGATATTAGTGGACCGATTTTTTCAATCTGACTGAACGGTATTATCACTGTGATCCAGAGCACAGTTGCGAAAGAGGTGTCTTGAGCCACCCAGCACAGCGGTTAAGCTGGTGTCAACCGTTGTCGGACTAAGGAGTGATGTCCATGGATACTAATGTTAAATACGCTTTGGGCGCCGTTGTTGGCTCTCTGGGTACCATCTGCTTCCTGGCTTCCTTGATTTTCTAAGTCGGACCAAGCAGAAAAAATGCCGCCCGATGAGGCGGCATTTTTGTGCCTGCGATTTGTTCGAATCAGGGCAGAATGATGTGGGGGACGAATCGGGACAGGTCCTGGGTGATCAGGCTGTGATCTTCCCGTACCGAGATCCCGGCGGCTTCATCGCCCACCAACCAAGAGCCGATAAGGGCATAGTCGTCGCCAAACTTAGGTAAATCCTGAAACGCCTGGTAGATAACGCCCTCTTCGCCGTAGGGACCATCACTGTCGGCGATAGATTGGTTGCCGTCGAGAATGCGGACATTGGCGCCTTCACGGGAGTAGATTGGCTTTTCAACCAAGCGGGATTCGTTAGCCAGATGGCGTTCGTCGGCAAAATAGGCCGGCAACAGGTTAGGGTGGTTGGGGAACAGTTTCCACAACATCGGTAGCAGTGCCTTGTTGGACAGCACCGATTTCCAGCTTGGCTCCAGCCACCGGGTCTGGGCTTTGTCGATGTAGTCGCCAAACTCCTCCCGTAACATAAATTCCCATGGATACAGCTTAAAGGCTGCGTGCATGGGGCGGCTGTCTCCATCCACAAAGCCACCCTGAGGGGTGATACCGATGGACTCGATATAGGTAAACAGCGTTTGCAGGCCGGCTTCTTCAGCGCAGTCCTGTAGGTACTGCACCGTGCCCCGATCCTCGTCGGTGTCCTGACAGCAGGCGAAGTGCAGGGGTACCGGTGGCCAACTCTGTTTCAGTTGAGCAAAGCGGGCGATCAGTTGTTCTTGAATGCTGTTGAACTGGTCACTGCCGTCGGCCACTGTGCCATCCTTCAGTCGTTCGTCCAGCCACAGCCACTGAAAGAAAGCAGACTCGTACAGAGAGGTGGGGGTATCGGCGTTATTTTCCAGCAACTTAGCCGGACCGCTGCCATCGTAGGCCAGATCCAGTCGGGCGTACAGAGCCGGGTCCTTCAGGCGCCAGGAGCGGGCGATCATCTCCCAGTGAGCTTCGGGAATGGCGAATTTACGCAGTAGGGCGTCGTCCTGAACCACTTTGTCCACCACCTCCAGACACATCTGGTTGATCTCAGTGGTGGGGTCTTCCAGATCCCGCTCAATTTGATCCAGCGTGAAGGCGTAGTAGCGACTTTCATCCCAATAGGGCTCGCCATACATGGTATGAAAGTTAAAACCGTAGGTCTCGGCCTGCTGCTGCCAGTTGGTTCTCGGGGTGATAAGGTGACGTTGCATTAGCCGCCCCAGCCACGACTGGAGCTCTTACGAGCGCTGCTGCGGGCTTTGGCCGCTTGAGCCGATTTTACCTGCGCCATTTTACCGAAGCCTCCCCGTTGGGTGACATTAGTGGCTTTCTTCGGGGTGAAGTTATTGGGGCTGGTACGGACAACACGGTCGCCACTGCGTCCGACCACATCACCGGCACCGGTGACCAGCTTGCCATTCAGTGGTGAGCGGGCGTTTTTGGAGCTGTATACCGGGGCGGTGCGGTATTTGTTGCGGGAACCGCTGAGCATATTACCGAGCATGTAACCGTACATCATCGGCATAAACCAGCCTCCACCACCGCCGTTATCGGCGTATTGTTCGCCGTCCGCCAGAGTGTTCACATCGCCAGCCAGGTCGGTGGCAAAATCGCCGCCACCGGTGCACTGCTCGGCACCAAATTCGAGTTCACAATCGGCCAGCGAGTTAAAGCGGGGAGCGGTCTCTTCCGCCAGCGCCTGGGCCTCTCCAAAGACGCTTTGGCACAGTTGATCCTGGCCGGGATTTACCTGAATGCACTCGGTGACGTTGCGATAGACCTGGGCGGTTTCCTGCATCGGTTCCGGGCTGCAGCCTGTCAGCGTTAGCGAGACGCTGATGGCGGCGGCGGTGGGAACGGTCAGCTGTTTCTTGAATCGGGGTGACAAAATAGAGCGACTGCGCTTCACAGGAGTCTCCTAGTAACTCATGCAGGCCGCATTCAGCAGGCCGACACTGATGTTGATGGCGGCCAGCACGATGGCGGCGGCAACGTTATTCTGTTCAATTTTCTCTACCAGACCCGGCAGAATGACAAAGCGGACGGCGGTGAAGGCCAGTAACTGGGCCAACAGCGCCACGCCGGCCCATAGCAAATAGTCGGTGACCGATACCGAGTTGCTGGCGGCTGCAGCCAGAGCCAGGGTGAAGCCTACCAGTGCTCCACCAATGCCGATGGCAGCGGCCTGATTCTGGCTTTCTTTAACCAGCCCCCACTCATCGTAAGGGGTGATGGCGGAATAGATCACCTTGAATACTGCGATCAGGGCCAGACCGATGACCAGGTAAGTGAAAAAGGGGCCGATACCAGCCAGGGAGTGGGTCAACATTTCCATATTTTTGCCTTATTTTTCAGGAGATCCATTCTATACCGAAAGCCGATGGCGTCGCTAACTTCTTACTTTGGTGTGAGACAGAACGTGTGCCCCATCGAAGTAGTGGCCAATGCGCCGACTTTTAATAAGGTACCAGCCAAACCAGAAACTGGCTAACAGCGGCAGCGCCTGATACAGGGCAACGTCGCCCCGTTGATGGTGAAGCGCGCTGGCTTGCAGAACCAGATCCAACAGCCAGTTGGCCATCAGAATCCATTTGCCTTGCTGCCAGACTCGTTTTATCCACTGGCGGTCGCCGCCTTTAAAGCGACCGAGAATCGTCAATAACACGACCGGTAACCCGGAGAGCAGACCCAGATAGAAGTAATGGGTGCTGGGGTAAAACAGCGCCAGAATGTCGGAGCCGGTGCTGCGGCTGGCGGCGGCGATGGCCATCAACAGCCAGGTTCGGCCTAAAAACGCCATCAGAACAAACAGCCACAATGGCGGTTTCAGGTCTCCATGTTGATTAAAGGCGTATATCGGGTAGGTCACGGCTCGGCTCCTTGAGGACATGACAAGGTTATGGGGGCGGTTGAACCGAATTTCAATAAGCAGTCGCCATTGCATTGATTGTGACAGTGGCATGACCCTGTTCTATGATGGTACTCATGCCCAAGGACTGGGCCCCAGCTAGAGGATGGCAGTATGAGACCACGATTTCAGGCCGGACGACACATCATCATTCGTATCCCCCCTCATGAGTACCCGGGTAATTTGAGCTTTTATCGCGACGTTTTGGCGTTGGAAGAGGACGCCAATTACGTGGACCAGGGCTTGGGTGCTCACTGTTTCTGTTTTGGCGACAAACGCCTGGTGTTGTCTGAGGTTAAGACCATCAGTCAACTGGAGATCTGGTTGCACGTGGAAACCGATAACGTCGATGATGCCGCATTCTTTCTGGCAACCCACGGGGTAGTGCGTCGCGACGAGATTGCGCCTTTGCCGGACAATGGCGGCTTTTGGGTCTGCAGTGGGTCCGGTGTCATTCACCTGATAGACGCCATGGCCTCCTGAACGGCAGAAGTCACTGGGCCCTCGCGCTGGCAAGGGCGACAGTGCGAGTTGGCGGGGTTTGCGGTAGCCCAGTTGTTATTGTGGTTTCCGCAAAGCTCGGTGCAGCAGGTTCCCCTCGCACTTTAAACACCCCTCCGTCGTGCCCGCGCACGCGGGTACCCAGTGTCTGTGCCTTTCGTCATTTTTGCGCAGGCGAGAATTCAGCGTCTTTCTCAAGGTTAAAACTAAAGCCACTGGGCCCTTGCGTTCGCAAGGGCGACAGTGCGAGTTGGCGGGGTGTGCGGTAGCCCAGTTGTTACTGTGGTTTCCGTAAAGCTTGGTGCAGCAGGTTCCCCTCGTACTTTAATCCCCCCTCCGTCATGCCCGCGCACGCGGGTACCCAGTGTCTGTGCCTTTCGTCATTTTTGCGCAGGCGAGAACTCAACGTCTTTCTCAAGGTTAAAACCAAAGCCACTGGGCCCTCGCGCTGGCAAGGGCGACAGTGCGAGTTGGCGGGGTTTGCGGTAGCCCAGTTGTTATTGTGGTTTCCGCAAAGCTCGGTGCAGCAGGTTCCCCTCGCACTTTAAACACCCCTCCGTCGTGCCCGCGCACGCGGGTACCCAGTGTCTGTGCCTTTCGTCATTTTTGCGCAGGCGAGAATTCAACGTCTTTCTCAAGGTTAAAACCAAAGCCACTGGGCCCTCGCGCTGGCAAGGGCGACAGTGCGAGTTGGCGGGGTGTGCGGTAGCCCAGTTGTTACTGTGGTTTCCGTAAAGCTCGGTGCAGCAGGTTCCCCTCGCACTTTAATCACCCCTCCGTCGTGCCCGCGCACGCGGGTAGCCAGTGTCTTTCGCCCGCAGAAGCAGAGAGGACAGCTCATCGCCCTTGTGCGGCAACATCGCTGAGTGGTGTCAGGTGAAGCTGGCGGCAATCATGCCATACAATAACGCCGTGGCAGACCACGGCGTTATTGTTTTGAGGAGGGGTTATTCTTCGGGGTAGACCTTCTCTTTAAACTCACACAGGTCTTCGATGATGCAGCTGCCACAACGAGGCTTTCTGGCCAGGCAGGTATAGCGCCCGTGCAGAATCAGCCAGTGGTGCACGTCCACCTTAAACTCACTGGGAACCACTTTCAGCAGTTTTTGTTCTACCTGGTCAACGTTTTTACCCATGGCGAACTTGGTGCGGTTCGATACCCGGTAGATGTGGGTATCCACTGCGATGGTGGGCCAACCGAAGGCGGTGTTTAACACCACGTTGGCGGTTTTTCTGCCGACGCCGGGTAGTGCTTCCAGAGCGGCGCGATCCTCGGGGACTTCGCCGCCATGCAGGTCGACCAGCATCTGAGCCGCCTTGATGACGTTTTCCGCCTTGGTGTTAAACAGGCCGATAGTCTTGATGTAGTCCTTGATCCCTTCAGCACCGAGATCCAACATCGCTTGCGGAGTATTGGCTATCGGAAACAGCTTACGGGTGGCCTTGTTGACACTGACGTCGGTGGCCTGAGCCGACAGGGCGACGGCGACCAGCAGTTCGTAAGGGGTGGAGAACTCCAGTTCGGTGGTCGGGTGCGGATCGTTGTCACGCAGCCGAGTCAGGATCTGTAGCCGTTTTTCGTTATTCATGGTGTTGTGCGTTCCGTGTCATTAACCGGCCGGGCTTATTGTTAGTTGGTTACCCGGGCTCGTTCAATCTTAACTGTTTCTTTTTTATTGGCAAAGGCAGCTTCGACCTTGTCGTTCATGGCATTTTTGGCGGCGATTAGCAGGCCCATGGCGATAAAGGCACCCGGTGGTAACAAGGCCAACAGGAACGGGCTGTCCACCTGCCACAGTTCGATACGCAGTGCCGTGGCCCAGTCTCCCAGTAACAGGTCGGCGCCATCAAACAGGGTACCCTGGCCCAGAACTTCACGGATACCGCCTAACAGGCTGAGCACAATCAGGAAGCCGGTCGACATCATAAAGCCATCGAAGGCAGCATGGGCAACAGAGTGTTTAGAGGCAAAGGCCTCGGCCCGGCCAATGATGACGCAGTTGGTAACGATCAGCGGCAGGAAGATCCCCAGAGACAGGTACAGGCCATACGCGTAGGCATTGACCAGCAGTTGTACGCAGGTCACCAAAGCGGCAATGATCATCACATAGATGGGGATGCGCACTTCACCCGGAATGCTGCTGCGAAGCAGAGACACCAGTACGTTGGAGCACACCAGTACTACCATAGTCGCCAAACCCAGGCCAATGGCATTCGTCAGAGTGTTACTGACGGCCAGAAGCGGGCACAGTCCCAGCAGTTGCACCAGGCCAGGGTTACTCTTCCACAGCCCCTGCCAGGCAATCTCTTTCATTTGACTCATGACTTGTCTCCACATTGTGGTGCCGTGGTGATCTCGTGCTTAAACCGTTTAATGTAGTTCAGGCCGTTGCGTACCGCTTTGGTGTAGGCCCGCGGTGTGATGGTGGCGCCGGTAAACTGATCAAAGTCGCCGCCGTCCTTCTTAACGCCGATGCGTTTGTCGTCTTCATCGATCAGGTGATAACCGTTGAAACTCAAGACCCAGTCAGATTTTCGGGTTTCAATGCTGTCGCCCAGCCCAGGGGTTTCTTTGTGGCTGAGGGTGCGAACGCCCAGAATCTTTTCGTCCCAACTAACGCCGATGATCAGATTGATGTCGCCGTTGTAACCGTCGGGGGCGGTGGTTTCCAGTGCCATAGCGACCGGCAACCCCTCTTTAATCGCCACGAACGCCCGTTGAGGTTTAGTGGTGCCCAGGTACTGTTCGTTGGTCACCAGATGACAGCTTTCATGAAGAGGCAGATCGTAGCTGTCATTGGGCAGGATCTGGTGCAGAGTTTTCAATAACTCCTGCTGCTGCTGTTCGTAGATGCGTTCTTTGGTGAGCTGATGAGTCACCGCCACCACAGCGGTGGCCGCCATGCCGAACAGCGCCAGAATTAAGCCATTTCGTTTCATTGAGGCCAGCATTATTCGCTCCCGTGACCGTATGTGCGTGGGCGGGTGTAATAGTCGATCATTGGCGCGCACATGTTGGCCAGTAGAACGGCAAAGGCGAAGGCGTCCGGGTAGCCGCCAAAGCTGCGGATCAGGTACACCAATAGGCCAATCAGGGCGCCAAAAATTAACCGTCCTCGAGTACTGGTTGCGGCGGTAACCGGATCGGTGGCGATGAAGAAGGCGCCAAACATTGCCGCGCCGGAGAACCAGTGGAACACCAGTCCGCCGGTACCGTCCGGGTGCAGCATGGTGCCCATAAAGGCCGACAGGCCCAGCGCCGCGAGAACGGCCACGGGAATGTGCCAGCGAATCACTTTCAATTTCAGCATTATCAGTCCGCCGAGCAGAAAACCGGCGTTGACCCAGGCCCAACCGACGCCAAAGCTGCCATCAAAAATGGGCTTGGCGAAGCTCTCACCGGCAGTCAGACCGAGAGTGAGATCGGTCTTTAGGGTATCCAGTGGCGTGGCCATGGTGACCCCATCGATGCCCAAAGACAGTTGCGACATCGATAGCCCCAGATGGTTGCTGCCCAGAAAGATCATCTCCAGCACGGAAGGGAGATCCAGAGCGTTGGCCGCCAGCGCCTGTGGAGGCAGCCAGGCGGTCATCTGAACCGGGAAGGAGATCAGCAGGGCGACGTAGGCCACCATGGCCGGGTTAAACAGGTTTTGTCCAAGGCCGCCGTACAGTTGTTTGGCGACGACGATGGCAAAAAAGGCACCCAATGCAACAATCCACCAAGGGGCCAGTGGTGGCATACAGATGCCGATCAGCACGGCGGTCACCAGCGCGGAGTAGTCTCCCAGGGCGGCCATGACCGGCCGGCGCCGCAGTTTGACAAACAGGGCTTCGGCGCTCAGTGCCACCACTACGGCGATGGCGATTTGAATCAGGTTGCCCCAACCAAAGAAATACCACTGGGCGGCTATGCCGGGCAGGGCACATAGGGCGACGCGTTGCATCACCTGACTGGTTTTTGTGTGCGTGGTCGCGTGGGGTGAGGAGGCAATCTTAAAGGCCATGTATCACTACTCGTCTGATGATTTGCTGGCAGCATCACGCTGCGCTTGTTGTTTGGCTTTTGCCTTGGCGATGGCGCGGGCAATGGCGGCTTTTTTCGGGTCGACCTGTGCTGCGGGTTCGGCGGCCGGAACCGGCTCGGCGTCAGCTGAGGAGGCACTCGAGACCGGCTGGTTGCCAGTGTCGGCTGCCTGCTTGGCTTTTGCCTTGGCGATGGCGCGGGCAATGGCGGCTTTTTTCGAGTCGACCTGTGCTGCCGGTTCGGCGGCTTGAACCGGCTCGGCGTCCGCCGCGGAGGCACTCGAGACCGGCTGGTTGCCAGTGTCGGCCGCCTGCTTGGCTTTTGCCTTGGCGATGGCGCGGGCAATGGCGGCTTTTTTCGGGTCGGCCGGTACCGCGGGTTCGGCGGCAGGAACTGGCTCGGCGTCCGCCGCGGAGGCGGTCGTGACCGGCTGGTTGCCAGTGTCGGCTGCCTGCTTGGCTTTTGCCTTGGCGATGGCGCGGGCAATGGCGGCTTTCTTCGGGTCGGCCGGTGCCGCGGGTTTGGCGGCTTGAACTTGGTCGGCGTCAGCCGCGGAGGCGGTCGTGACCGACTGGTTGCCAGTGTCGGTGGCCTGCTTGGCTTTTGCCTTGGCGATGGCTCGGGCAATGGCGGCTTTTTTCGGGTCGGCCGGTGCCGCGGCTTCGGCGGCTTGAACCGGCTCGGCGTCAGTCGCTGGCTGCGTGGGCGTTTCTATGGCTGCGGTCTCGCCTTTCGCGGCGGCTTGTTTTGCTTTTGCCTTAGCGATGGCGGCGGCCACGGCGGCGTTACGCTTGCTGTCGCCAGCTTTTGCCGTTGTCTCTGTCGGTTGCGCTGGTGCCTCGGAAGCGGCGGGCTCGCCTTTCGCGGCGGCCTGCTTGGCTTTTGCCTTGGCAATGGCGGCGGCCACGGCGGCGTTACGCTTGCTGTCGCCAGCTTTTGCCGTTGTCTCTGTCGGTTGCGCTGGTGTCTCGGAAGCGGCGGGCTCGCCTTTCGTCGCGGCTTGTTTGGCTTTGGCTCGGGCAATGGCAGCGGCCACGGCGGCTTTTTTCGGATCGGGCGCCGTATTGTCACTGTTTTGAGCAGCCTTTTTGGCTTTGGCCCGTGCGATGGCAGCAGCTACGGCATCTGACTTAGGGTCTGCGCCGGCAGAGGCGGTGTCCGTGGCGGCTTTTTCGGCCTTACGGGCTCGAGCTTCGGCTTTGCGCTGAGCACGCAGGGCAGCCATGTCCTGCTCACCATCCGTGTCTGGCTTGGCTTTCTTAATCCGTGCCAGTGCCGCTTGAACGGCATCGCTGTCGGCGGCAGGGGCACTGGCTTTTCGCTTGGCTGCTGCAGCCTTGTGTCGGTTTTCCCGTTCCTGCTTTTCTTTTTCCAGTCGGGCCTGGCGGGCATCGAATCGAATTTTGGCGCGATCGGATGCCTGCTGCTTCAGGGCTTCCTGGCGCAGTGCCGACTTGGCGATGCGGTAATACTGCACAAGAGGGATGTCCGACGGGCAAACATAGGCACAGGCACCGCATTCAATGCAGTCCCTGAGGTTTAACGCCTCGGCTTTGTCGAGCTCTTTGGCCTTGGCGTGCCAGTACAGCTGTTGAGGCAGCAGTTGCTGTGGGCACGCTCGGGCACACTCTCCGCAGCGGATGCAGTTGAGCTCACGAGCGTTGCCAGGCATCTCTTTACGAGATGGCACCAGAATGCAGTTGGTGGATTTGATCACTGGCGCCTTCAGGCTCGGCAGGGTAAAGCCCATCATCGGGCCTCCCATGATCACCTTTTGCCCTAGCAGTTGCGGGTTAAAACGGGTCTGTTTCAGCAGCCAGTCGATAGGGCTGCCTAGGCGAACCCAGTAGTTACCTGGTTGCTTGGTGCGCTGGCCGGTGACGGTGACAACCCGTTCAATCAGGGGTTCGCCGTCAAATAGGGCGCGCTTGATAGCAAACACGGAACCGACGTTTTGCATCACCATTCCCAGCTGGGCAGGAATTTTACCCGAAGGTACTTCCTGACCCGTGAGGATCTGTACCAGTTGTTTTTCGCTTCCCGATGGGTATTTGGTGGGGATGACTTTGATCTGCAGTTGTTTAGGGTCAAAGTCGCTGGTTTTCACCGCTTGTTCGATGGCGGCAATGGCCTGAGGTTTGTTGTCCTCGATCGCAAACAGAATGCGCTCGGGTGACAGTAGTTTGTCCAACACCGTCAGCCCTTGAACAATTTCACTGGCAAACTCCCGCATTAGGGTGTCGTCGGCGGTGATGTAGGGTTCGCACTCGGCGGCGTTGATCAGCAAGTATTTTACTGGCTGAATCGGATTGAGTTTTATGTGGCTTGGGAAGGTGGCGCCCCCCAGGCCAGCGATGCCGGCATTGAGAATGGTTGCCAGAATCTCGGTGTTGTTCATCCCAGCCAGGCTGTCACGACGGGTGAGCGAACACCAATGGTCTTCGCCATCCGGCTTCAGGGTGATGGTGGTTTCTGGCAGGCCCGATGGGTGAGCCGAGACCCAGTCGCCGATGGCTTCGATGGTGCCTGACGTGGGGGCATGCACGGGCAGTGCCATGGGCGCGCTGGGCTGGGTCAGCGGCTGGCCTTTTAACACCCGGTCGCCGACCTTAACCAGCAGGCTGCCGGGTTGGCCGATGTGCTGAGTGATCGGAATGTAGAACTGTTCCGGCAGTGGCAGCGTGTCAATGGGCGTTTGGTTGGACAGGGTTTTGTTTTCTGGCGGATGGATGCCACCTGCAAAGGTCCACAGAGTACCACTGTCGATTTGTTCGGTTAGAGTTTGCATAAATTCGGTTACTCCACCTCTTTGACGGCGATCCGGTTCAGATCCCAGTTCCAGTTTTGTTTTGTGGTTTTCACAGGGATCATATCGATGCAGTCAACCGGGCAGGGGGCTACGCACAGGTCGCAGCCGGTACAATCTTTGGCAATCACCGTATGCATCTGTTTGCCGGTACCGACGATGGCGTCCACCGGGCAGGCTTGAATGCACTTAGTGCAACCGATGCACTCGTCTTCACGAATGTAGGCCACACGGGCGATCTGTTCTCCCCCCTCCAGAGGCTCGGGCTCGACGCCCATCATGTCAGCGAGTTTTTGAATCACCGCATCGCCACCAGGGGGACAGAGGTTAATGGGGGCTGCACCCGAGGCGATGGCCTCGGCATAGGGGCGGCAGCCCGGGTAGCCACACTGACCACATTGGGTCTGTGGCAGGGTGTTGTCTATCTGTTCAACAATGGGGTCGGACTCCACCTTAAAGCGGATGGAGGCATACCCCAGAATGACACCGAAAAACAGGGCCAGTCCGGCCAGTACTACAACGGCTATTAGGATACTGCTCATGGTCTATTTCACCAGCCCGGTAAAGCCCATAAAGGCCAGTGACATCAATCCGGCGGTCACCATGGCGATAGAAGCGCCCTTGAACGGGGCGGGCACATCGGCGGCGGCCAGTCGTTCGCGCATGGCGGAAAACAGCACCAGCACTAAAGAGAAACCTACGGCGGCACCGAAGCCATAGATCAGTGAGCCAAACAGATCATGTTGTTCCTGTACGTTCAGCAGGGCTACCCCCAGTACCGCACAGTTGGTGGTGATCAGTGGCAGGTAGATCCCCAGTACTCGGTACAGGGAGGCGCTGGTTTTGCGTACCACCATCTCGGTGAACTGCACCACCACGGCGATGACCAAAATAAAGGCCAGGGTGCGCAGGTACACCAAATCGAAAGGGATAAGCAGGTACTTGTTGATCAGATAGCTGCACAATGAGGCGAGCGTGAGAACAAAAGTGGTGGCCATCGACATACCGATGGCGGACTCAACCTTACCGGACACCCCCATGAAGGGGCACAGTCCCAGGAATTTCACCAGGACAAAGTTGTTGACCAGAATGGTGCCAACAAGAAGGAGCAGATACTCTGACATTCGTTTGAGGCTCGGGATACACTTAGCCCTCTATTATCGGTAATTGATTGCACTTAAACAACTGAAGACAAATAGGGTTATTCACAGAATAAATAGAAAGCGTGATCTTTGGCGGTTAACTGACTACCATATCGACGTTTTTGGCGAGAGCCATGTTGTCACCGGGCTGGGAAACAGAGAATTGAAGGGACGTACCGCCGAAATGGCGTTGATTGTGGCGATGATTTTGTGGGCCAGCAGTTTTATTGCACTGAAAGTGGCATTTCAGAGTTATGACCCCTGGACGGTGATTGCCGGGCGGATGTGGATCGCCTGTCTGTGCTTTGCGTTTTTCTGGCCTAAGTTGTTCAATTTCCAGTATCAAAAAGGCGATTGGAAGATTTTGCTGATAATGGCCGCAGTGGAGCCGAGTCTGTACTTTATCCTGGAAGGGTTAGCATTGCAGTATACCAGTGCCGGTCAGGCTGGCATGGTAACGTCGTTGGCACCGCTGCTTACCGCCATCGTGGCCTTTATCGTCCTCAAAGAGCGTATCACCAAAATTGCCGCCGTAGGTCTGTGCATCGCCATTGCCGGAGTGATGGTTTTGGGCTCGGCCGGCGATGTAACCGAATCTGCGCCTAATCCGCTGCTGGGAAACACCCTTGAGTTAGGTGCCATGTTGTGTGCCGCCATTTTTAGTGTGTGTCTTAAATTGCTGAGCGAACGCTACTCCGCGTTGACGCTCACGGCCTACATGTCCGCTGTTGGGGCACTGTTTTTCACGCCATTGGCGTTGGTCAAAGGCGGGCCATGGTATTTCAGCGTCGAGCCCATCTTGTCCATTGTATTCCTTGGGGCCTTTGTGACTCTGGGAGCGTACTTGCTGTACAACTATGCGATTGCTCATATGTCGGTGTCGCGGGCGTCAATGTTTGTAAACCTGATTCCTGTGTTTACCGTTGTTCTGGCCTATCTGATTTTGGATGAACGGCTGAATCAGACCCAGTTAATCGCCAGCGTGGTGGTCCTGCTGGGAGTGGGCTTGAGTCAGGTCAAGCCGCGCAAAGCGGCGCATGCCCAGACTCAGTCATCCTGATGGCCTTTGATGGCTAAAGCGAGACGGATTCAACAGTGAACAACGAGCGGTGCAATTTGACCCTGGTTGGAGTATAAAAAAGAGTTGTCCCTACTGGGTAAGCCTTCAGCGAAAGGGAGCTGCAACCCTATGCAAAAGTTTGGTCTGGACAGTTTACGCTCTGACAAGTACAGCTCACTGGAGTCGGAGATCGCCAAGGAAAAGGCGACCACTCTTGGCCGGGCGGGTAAGCGACTTCAACAGGCGATCGATCACTATTATGCCGACATCGACGGGGCCGGAGAAAGCCAGCGCCAAAGCCTGGTTGAGGCTGTGACCGATGCGGTTTGGGCTTTGATCTTGCAGCGGGAGTTTTCCGGGTTCTGCCACCAGAACCTGGAGTGGATTACCGAGCACTATGACGTGCCGCAGGAAGCCATCAGCCGTTTGGGTAAGCAGCCGCATAAATAGCCGTTGCACTGTTGCTCGAGCAGGTAAGAGCGGCGAGGTGCCGAGCTTGAAATCACCCTCCGCCGTGCCGCACACGATTCGGTTGCTACCGCGTTGTAATTAACCCTTTGCCGTACCCGAGAACGTGGGTACCCGGTGTCTTTTCTCACTGTATCCGACAGGGGTTAGGCGTTATGCCTGAGTTCTGGCTGGATGTGGGCTCTGTGCTACGCTGACGGAAACGGTGACAGAGAATGACAGGAGTCGAGGATGGCAGAGAGGACTGAAGCGAAGGCGGCTGAGGACCGGCGCGGACTCGGGACAATCGAGCGCCGTCAATTGCTGATGCTGGCTCGGGACAGCATTGAATACGGCCTCAGTCACGGTTGCAGGCAACCACTGTCCGGTTTTACCGACGCTGTCTTTCGTCATCATGCCGCCTGTTTCGTAACCCTGACTAAAGCCGGTGCATTACGTGGCTGTGTTGGAACTCTGGTTGCGAATCAGTCGCTGGCCGAGACCATAGCCTATTTTTCCTATTCGGCGGCGTTTGAAGACCGTCGTTTTGAGCCGCTGGCGGCCAAGGAGTTGGCTCTGGTCCGTATTGGCATATCGGTGCTGTCGAAACAACAGCCGATGAGCGTTGCCAGTGATGCCCAATTACTGAAAATGGTGTCACCGGGCAAGGATGGCTTGACGGTCAGTTGTGGCCGTCACCATGCGACGTTTTTGCCACAGGTATGGGAGTCGCTACCGGAGCCGAGGGCGTTTGTGTCTGCACTAAAAGCTAAAGCCGGCTTATCAAGTGATTTCTGGAGTCCCGAAATGCGCTGGTTCCGCTATGAGGTGGAGTCCTTTTCTGAGCCGGGTTAGGGGCTGATGCGGAACGGAATTCGTTGTCGGCCAAAATGGCCAGGCTCAGCGTCAAACACACCGTCCACAAGGGTGTCGCACTTCGGGCAGCGACCGCCATCCAGATGCCAGTGAGTAAGTTGGTACCAATCTCTTCCAATCAGTAGAGAACCGCAATGGGGGCACCAGGTGCTGTCACTGGCGGGATCATGCACATTTCCAACGTACACGTAGTTGAGCCCGGCTTCTTGAGCGATGCGCCTTGCTCGCAGCAGAGTGGCTTTGGGGGTGCGGGGTTTATCCATCATGTGAAAATCGGGATGAAATGCGCTGAAGTGCAGCGGTACGTTGGGTCCCAGGTTGTCAATCAGCCAACGGCACATAGCCTGAGTCTCTTGCGGATCGTCGTTTTCACCCGGAATGAGCAGGGTGGTGATCTCCAGCCAAACCTGGGTTTCGTGTTTCAGATAGAGCAGGGTATCGAGTACGTCTGCCAGGTGACCATGACAGATCTTGCGGTAGAAGCGTTCACTGAAGGCTTTCAGATCGATATTGGCAGCGTCCATGTGGTGGAAAAACGCTTTTCTGGGTGCCGGGTCGATGTAGCCGGCACTGACGGCCACAGAGCGCACTCCCAACTCATGGCAGGCAATGGCGGTGTCGACGGCGTACTCGAGAAAGATCACCGGGTCGTTGTAGGTGAATGCCACACTGGCACAGCCCAACCGTTTGGCGGTGCTGGCCAAAGCCTCAGGCATAGCGGCATCTGCCAGGGTGTCCCATTGTCTGGATTTGCTGATATTCCAGTTTTGGCAGAACTCACAACTCAGGTTGCAACCTGCGGTACCAAAGGACAACACCGAAGTACCAGGGAGAAAGTGGTTTAGTGGTTTTTTTTCTATGGGGTCGATGCAAAAACCGCTGGAGCGTCCATAACTGGTCAGTACGATTTTGTTCTGGTGGTTGGCGCGAACGAAACAGGCACCACGTTTCCCTTCCCTAAGCTGGCAGTGCCGCGGACACAAATCGCACTGCACCCGACCGTCGGCTAGACGATGCCAGTAACGGGTGGGGTGAAACTGTGGTGGTGAGGCGATCGCCCTGTTGTTCCTTAACATGGCCGGACTCCGATTACCTTTGGCTGAAAATCGAGTACGCTTTAAGTATACCTCTGTGCAGATAAGGAGGGGGTATGAGTGTACGTGCAACGGCGGTCGCCGGCAGTTTCTATCCTGATGATCCCGCAATACTGGCGGAGCAGTTAGATCAATTGGTCACTCCAGGGCATGCCTTGGGAATGCCAAAAGCGATCATAGTCCCTCATGCCGGCTATGCCTATTCCGGCGCAGTGGCCGGCCGACTTTTCGGCTCGTTGGATGCCATCGCCGGTCATGTCAGTCGAGTGATAATGTTGGGTCCCAGTCACCGACTGGCCTTCGAAGGAATCGCGTTACCCGGTGTGGACGGTTTTGATACGCCCTTTGGTGTGGTGGAGATAGACACCGCCGCGTGTCAACGCTTGCTGGATATCGATGGCATAGAGATTCGCGATGAAGCGCACCAGCAAGAGCATTCCCTCGAAGTGCAGTTGCCTTTTATCAAGCGTTGCTTCTCTAACGCCCGCATTGTCCCTCTGCTGGTGGGCAGTGCCTCGGCCACCCTGGTGGCAAAAGCAATGAAGCGCCTGTGGGGGGGCGATGAGACCCTGGTGGTGGTTAGTTCGGATCTCAGTCATTTTATGGAGTATGCCAAGGCGAAAGACAAAGACAGGGGAACCTGTCATCGCATCGAGACCCTTGATGGGCCGCTGCATGGTGAGGATGCCTGCGGATGTCGCGCCATTAATGGGTTGATGCTGTTGGCCAAAGAACGAGGCATGCAGGTACGCTGTATGGAATACCTGAATTCTGGTGATACCGCCGGTGATAAAGAGCGGGTGGTGGGCTACGCCAGCTTTGCGGTTTATGAGGGCTAGCGGGCAGTGGGAGTGTTAACCCAGGCTGATGGCGTCCACTTTAACCAGCCATAACGTCGCACCTCTTCGTGTCGCCCTTGCGAACGCGAGGGGCCAGTGGCTTTGGGTTTGATTGTGAAAAAAGACACTGGGTACCCGCCTACGCGGGCACGACGGAGGGATGATTGGACGTTGAGTGGTAATCACCAATGCTGAGCTCTGCCGTCGCCACGGTAGAGCAGATTTCCCGCAAACCCATCCAATCAGTACCGTCGCCCTTGCGAACGCGAGGGCCAGTGGCTTTGGGTTTGATTGTGAAAAAAGACACTGGGTACCCGCATCCGCGGGCACGACAGAGGGGTGATTGGACGTTGAGTGGTAACCACCAATGCTGAGCTCTGCCGTCGCCACGGTAGAGCAGATTTCCCGCAAACCCATCCAATTAGTACCGTCGCCCTTGCGAACGCGAGGGGCCAGTGGCTTTGGGTTTGATTGTGAAAAAAGACACTGGGTACCCGCCTACGCGGGCACGACGGAGGGATGATTGGACGTTGAGTGGTAATCACCAATGCTGAGCTCTGCCGTTGCCACGGTAGAGCAGATTTCCCGCAAACCCATCCAATCAGTACTGTCGCCCTTGCGAACGCGAGGGGCCAGTGGCTTTGGGTTTGATTGTGAAAAAAGACGTATATGGACGCCCCTGCAACTGCAAGACTTTGATGAGGTCGGTTTGCGGACGTATATCCGGCGTCTGTTTTACCTTCTCGAGGTAGCGCCATAATGTGGTCCGAACCTGGCAGCCTACACGCTGGGACGACATTTACTGTCGGTCTTATTTCAGGCTCTTGCCAGGCCGGATTACCGTTTGTTCATCAAGGTTTGCAAACTCAGGTTACGCGGTACTCACTGCACCTCCCTGGCTTCAGGGAGCTTAACTACTTGGTTACTGCAAACGCATGGGTCAGTTCAAACTTGTTGCCGCTGACCGTCATGCTCCAGGCTATTCGCGCCAGCTTGTTCGCTAACGCCACTATCGCTTTACGCTTACCTCGGCGCACTATTAGCTTGTTCAGCCATCGCCCCAGTCTGTCATTTCGGTTCGACACATGAGCAAATACCGCTCTCGCTCCGTGTATCAGCAACACCCTCAACTGCTTATTCCCGGCCTTGGTGATGCTGCCTAACCGGGTCTTGCCTCCGGTACTCCGCTGCTTGGGAACCAGGCCGCACCAAGCCGACAACTGCCGGCCATTAGAGAACTGAAGACCATCACCCACTTCACTGACGAAAGCCGCCGCAACTATAGGACCGAATCCGGGGATGCCCTGCAGCAATTGATATCGAGGCTGCTGTTTACACAACTGATGAATATCCTGCTCTAGGGCTTTGATTTCCTCATCCAGAGCCTTTAGTTCGCTCTGCATTCTCAACAATAACCCCCGCATGACAACACTCAGGTCGTTATCACCGTCCTCTATCGTGTCTGGGAGCTCTTTCCTCAGCACCTTTATCCCTGTGCCGAAGTTCACACCATACTCCCCTGCTAAGCCGCGCATCTGACAAGCAAGGGCGGTTCGGTATTCAACCATCCTCTGCCGAACGCAGCGCAAAGCCTTTATGTCTTGCTGCTCGACGGTCTTTATGGGAACCGAGTGCAGCTTCGGCCGGAACGCCGCTTCGCAGATAGCTAACGCATCATTGGCATCATTCTTCTGCGCTGACACCATCGGCTTAACGTGTTGCGCGGGGATGAGCTTCACCTGATAGCCAGCCTGCTCAAGCCGCCTTCCCCAATAGTGGGAGCGGGCACAAGACTCCATGGCCACCAACGTTTTAGCAGGAAAGTTGCGCAGGGTATGAAGCAACTTCTCCCTTTTGACCTTGCGGTTCCATAGGATTGAACCATCCTCCTGCAGAACACATACCTGAAAAACACTCTTGGCTAAATCGATTCCAATGGCTTTAATAGACATGATGGACGCTCCTCTGGGAATTATGTTTCGCAACTTAATTCTGGCGCATTTGACGCCGTATCGTAGGGGGGCGTCCATCACATCACTGGGTACCCGCCTACGCGGGCACGACACAGGGATGATTGGACGTTGAGTGGTAATCACCAATGCTGAGCTCTGCCGTCGCCACGGTAGAGCAGATTTACCGCAAACCGATCCAACTAGCACCGTCGCCCTAGCGAACGCGAGGGGCCAGTGGCTTTTAGCCTCAGGGTTATGACAAACAGGCCTCAGTGCCAATGCGATGTGCAGGACTTTCTTTATCGCAATAAAAAAGCTCCAGCCTTGCGGCCAGAGCTTCATTATAAGTTGGTTGCGGGGCCTGATTGAACCGGCAGGCGTTCCTGTGATGGCCTGAGGGTTATGACAAACAGGCCTCAGCGCCAATGCGGTGTACAGGACTTTCTTTATCGTAATAAAAAAGCTCCAGCCTTGCGGCTAGAGCTTCATTATAAGTTGGTTGCGGGGGCCAGATTTGAACTGACGACCTTCGGGTTATGAGCCCGACGAGCTACCAGGCTGCTCCACCCCGCGACCGAAACTCTTTAGACTGTCGTTGATGGTCATCAACAACAAACCTAGAAATTGGCTCCCCCTGCTGGACTTGAACCAGCGACATATGGATTAACAGTCCACCGTTCTACCGACTGAACTAAGGGGGAATCGCACTGTTGAGTGTTTATACTCCCTCCGGAGCCAACTCCCTGTTTTAACAGTCCACGTGGTGTTAAACCGACTGAACTAAGGGGGAATCGCATTGTTGAGTGCTTATACTCCCTCCGGAGCCAACTCCCTGTTTTTAACAGTCCACGTGGTGTTAAACCGACTGAACTAAGGGGAATCGCATTGTTGAGTGATTTGACTCTCTCCAGAGTAAGAAGTTGGTTGCGGGGGCCAGATTTGAACTGACGACCTTCGGGTTATGAGCCCGACGAGCTACCAGGCTGCTCCACCCCGCGACCGAAATTGGCTCCCCCTGCTGGACTTGAACCAGCGACATATGGATTAACAGTCCACCGTTCTACCGACTGAACTAAGGGGGAATCGCATTGTTGAGTGATTTGACTCTCTCCAGAGTTAAGTGGTTGCGGGGGCCAGATTTGAACTGACGACCTTCGGGTTATGAGCCCGACGAGCTACCAGGCTGCTCCACCCCGCGTCCGTATTGCTTTCACCACACCAGACAACTGGTTGCCTGTTTGCCGAAAACGGGGCGCATATTAAGCCGCTAACGGTAAGCTGTCAACTCCCGTCGAACAAAAAACTGCATCTGACCAATCAGTTGCCTATGTAGTGCCCAACATACCGATTTTCATCATTAAAAAGAATACCTCAAGGCTGGAATCTGCGCACAAAAAAATGCCCTCACAACTGTGACGGCGATGCTCGCTTGCTAAACGTTCGCCACCAGCAGTGACAAGATAATCGATGGATTTAAGATGGTTCGTTCATTTTCCAGACTGATTGATACTTTAGCCTTTGCTCAAGCGCCGAATAGGCGTTAGCCCGTCGCAATTTCAGAGACTTCCATCGCGTCTGATTGCGTCCCGCCAATCGGGGCCACTCTAAATTGCCGGTGACAAGCAGGGCATTCCACTTGGGGTGGGGTGTTAGTGGCCGTGTCAGGGGCGGCTCGCCCCAGTAGCAGTTGCTCATTGCCACAATTGCACACCCAGGCGGCGTTAGTACCGGTGGCGATGGCTTTTCCTCGAGAACCGTCCAGATAGACCACCTCGATCTGTGTGCGTTTTGGGGACATCGCTGAAATACCTTTTGGCTGAAGTGTTTATTAGGAGTCACTCTACTGCCTCGCAGCGGTGCTTTCAAAGAGGCTGTTTGTTGTAGACGAGGTCAAGACAGAAAGCGGGCAGGGTGTTTCTAACGACTGTCACTTGAGGGAAATGATTGTCAGTGATGTAAGAGATCGCTGCGAACTCGATTGGGCGGTCGTGAGGGTGGTGCTGGTTTGAACGAGGGCAGCATCGCTTAGGTTGTCGATATCTTAAGCATGCGATGGGCGAAGGTCACACTTTTAGGGCGCTATGGTGATACAATCCCGACTAAATTGGTTGGTCGTTTAAACTTGATTTTCAGTCATGTTGTGTCGTTGTCGATTTTCTCATCAGCCTGGAAAAACTTGTTGATTTGCTTGACACAAGCTCAGTGTGTTTAACGTATAAGTTTTTTCGAATGTTGCCGTTTCGACTATTGACATCTCTCTAGTGCACGCCGCTCAAGGGGTTTCAAGCTTTATCCACTGTTTTTGTGGATAACTGTGTTAGTTAAAGTTATGCAAATTGCTGTAATGCCTGCCACAATGGGCTTCATGTCGATTTCCACAGGCGCTGTGAGTAACTGGCTGCCTATATAAAACAACAACTTAAGAATGACCTCTCAAGTGGTCATTAAAATGCACAACATTTAAATGTTTGTTTGATTGCAGCTTCAGAAGCTGTGTATTAAATGACAGATTTTGTGCCAAAAGCGTCATTTATGCGCATATTTGAACTATTGGAGGCCAAGTGAGCCGAACGACTGTCCATGACCTGACTCAAGGCAGTGTGAACACACAATTATGGCGAATGACCTGGCCAATGCTGATTGCCATGTCGATGATGATGACCTTCAACTTCGTCGATGCCTATTTTGTCAGCTTGCTGGGAACGGCCGAGTTGGCGGCATTCAGTTTTACCTTTCCGGTAACCTTCACGGTGATCAGTCTGGTCATTGGTTTGGGCGTGGGCACCTCGGCAACGGTGGCCAGCAGTCAGGGTAAAGGCGACAGCGAATTGGCACGGCATCAGGGTGGTGTAGCGGTGGTGCTGTCTGCGGTGTTGGTGATGCTGCTCTGTGCCTTGGTTTGGCTGTTGCACGACGGCATTTTTGTGTTGATTGGTGCCGATCAAGCGACGTTGCCGGTCATTGCTCAGTTTATGGATGTGTGGTTGATAGGTGGCGTATTTGTGGCCTTCCCAATGGTGGGTAATGCGGTGTTGCGCGCCAATGGCAATACGCGATTGCCCAGCATGGTCATGGCGTCTAGCGCGGCCATGAACGTAATTCTGGATCCGATTTTGATCTTTGGTTTAGGGCCAATTCCGGCGATGGGGCTGACCGGAGCGGCTTTGGCGACGGTGCTGGCGTATGCCTTCAGTTCGGCCATCATTCTGTACATGCTGTTTATCCAGATGAAAGCCATTGCCTGGAAGGCCAGTTGGAATTGCCGGCTGCAGTCGGCAAAAACCATCTTGGCCATCGGCTTACCGGCGTCCAGTTCCAACATGCTGACTCCAGTCGCTATGGCGGGTATGACTGCCATTATTGCTCAATATGGCCATGAGGCGGTGGCGGCGTTTGGAGTCGGAGGTCGGCTGGAGTCGCTGGTTACCCTGGTGATTTTAACGCTGTCCATGACACTGCCACCGTTTATCAGTCAGAATTACGCTGCGGGGCGGCACGATCGCGTTCGTCAAGCTTATCTGGGCACCATTAAGTTTGTCTTGGTTTTTCAGGGGGCGGTGTACTTACTGTTGCTGTTGCTGTCCTCCTTTATCGGCGATGCGTTCGGACAAGATAAAGCGGTGGCAGAGATCATTGTTCTGTTGGTCACCATTCTGCCGTTGGCCTACGGGGCTCAGGGGGTGGTTATCCTATCCAATTCCAGCCTAAATGCCTTGCATAAACCGATGTTGGCTTTGGGGCTGAACCTGGTCCGCCTATTTGTCATGTATCTGCCTCTGGCATTCATTGGTGGTAAAATTGCCGGCCTGACCGGGGTGTTTGTGGGTGCGGCCATTGCCAACTTGATCACCGGCGTAATCGCCTGGCGTACCGTCTGCGGTCAGTTGTGTCCAGTTAAAGAATCGACCTCCGAGGAACCCAATGAGTCGACCGTTTAAGCTTTGTTCGCCTTTTAAACCGGCAGGAGATCAGCCGGAAGCCATTGCCAAGATGATCGACGGCATTGACAGTGGCTTGGCTCACCAGACGCTGCTGGGAGTAACCGGCTCTGGCAAGACTTACTCCATGGCCAATGTGATTGCCGAACTTGGTCGGCCAACCATTATCATGGCCCCAAATAAAACCTTGGCAGCTCAACTGTATGGTGAAATGAAAGAGTTTTTCCCGGAAAACTCGGTCGAGTACTTCGTTTCTTATTACGACTATTATCAGCCAGAAGCTTATGTGCCGGCGTCCGATACCTTTATCGAGAAAGATGCCTCCATCAACGATCACATTGAGCAGATGCGGCTGTCGGCCACCAAAGCGCTGATGGAGCGTAAAGATGTGGTGTTGGTGGCTTCGGTGTCGGCCATCTACGGTCTTGGGGATCCTAAGGCCTACATGGCCATGTTGTTGCATTTGCGCCAGGGTGACATCATTAATCAGCGTGACATGCTGAAGCGGCTGGCGGAGCTGCAGTACACCCGCAATGATATGGCGTTCGAGCGCGGCACGTTTCGAGTACGTGGAGAGGTTATCGACATCTTCCCGGCGGATTCCGAGCGTCATGCGGTGCGGGTCGAGTTGTTTGATGAAGAGGTCGAGCGAATCACTCTGTTTGATCCCCTCACCGGCGCTCTTGAAAAAGAGGTCGCACGGGCCACGGTATACCCGAAAACCCACTACGTCACACCGCGTGAGACGGTGCTTGAGGCGATTGAGCACATCAAGGCGGAGCTCAAAGTGCGCCATCAGTATTTGCTGGATAACAATAAGTTGATCGAGGCGCAGCGGATCAAAGAACGCACTCAATTTGATATTGAGATGATGTTGGAGCTGGGGTATTGCTCCGGCATTGAAAACTACTCTCGTTACCTGTCAGGGCGGGCCCCAGGAGAGCCGCCGCCGACGCTGCTCGATTACTTGCCCGATGACGGATTGTTGGTGATTGATGAGTCCCACGTAACGGTGCCTCAGATTGGGGCCATGTACAAAGGCGATCGCTCCCGAAAAGAGACTCTGGTGGAGTATGGGTTTCGATTGCCGTCGGCCATGGACAACCGGCCATTGAAGTTTGAGGAGTTTGAGTCCATCACTCCGCAGACGGTGTTTATCTCGGCCACGCCGGGCAAATACGAGCTGGAAAAATCCCATGATGAGGTGATCGATCAGGTGGTTCGTCCAACCGGTCTGCTCGACCCAGAACTGGAAGTCCGCCCGGTCGCCACCCAAGTGGACGATCTGCTGTCCGAAGCCAGAAAACGCATCGAAGTGGGCGAGCGGGTGTTGGTGACCACACTGACCAAGCGCATGGCGGAAGATCTGAGTGAGTACCTCGATGAGCATGGTATTAAGGTGCGCTACCTGCACTCGGACATTGATACCGTCGAGCGGATGGAGATCATTCGTGATCTGCGCCTGGGTGAGTTTGATGTGCTGGTCGGCATTAACTTGTTGCGAGAAGGCTTGGACATGCCCGAAGTATCGCTGGTAGCGATTCTGGATGCGGATAAGGAGGGCTTCTTGCGCTCCGATCGGTCGCTGATCCAGACTATTGGCCGGGCGGCGAGAAACCTCAATGGTAAGGCAATCCTATATGCCGATCGCATCACCGGTTCGATGAGGCGGGCAATGGACGAGACCAATCGCCGCCGGGACAAGCAACAGGCCCATAACCAGGCCCACGGTATTGTGCCTACCGGTTTGAATAAGAAGATCACCGATGTAATGGACATTGGCGGACGTCCTGGTCAGCAGAGTGGTAAACGCCGGGTGGCAGAACCTAAGCCTGTCTACCAGCCAGTGGATCCCAAAGCGTTGGCCAAAGAGATTAAGTCTCTGGAAACCAAAATGTATGAGCATGCACGCAACCTCGAGTTTGAGGAGGCCGCGTCGGTTCGGGATCAGATTGAGGCGCTCAGACAGCAACTGGCCGCCGGATAGCCCATACTTAAGGCTGAGAAAGGGCGCCATTGGCGCTCACTCAGACTTGGGTTGGTGCGGCGCCTTCAGGTCGAAAATCGGGCCGAAGATGCCGGGCACCACAGCGATGTGGAGGGCGAGTTATGCAAAAAGCATTGGGCATTACCCTTTTTGCTGTCGCCGCTGTTGCGGCACTGATCTTGGGCAGCATGGAGGTAGAGAACGCAAAACGTCAGCAGGTCGATAGCGCACAGGCTGAATTGTTACAGCCACAGCCTCAAGCGCGGATGTTTGATACCAGTGGCATGATCTACGATTACAGCCAGCCAGAGACTCCCGATATTAACCAATTGCTGCAAGATTACCCTACCGCCGCCGGAGCCATTCGCGAAGCGGTGCGGGATAATTTGGCGTACGAAGCGGCAGTGGAAGGTGACTACGAGCAGGCGTATCGGCAGATGGCTCTGGCCTTCAAGGAAGGCCACGGCCAAGGCAGCTATGCCACTAGCTGGTAATGGAGCGTTCAGGTTGGCGCTTCAGTTGCATCAGCCCGACAAACAGCAACGCTGACAGCACGCCGTAGAGGTGGGCTTCGACGGCAACTCTGGCCTGAATCAAGCTTGCCAGGTCGCCGCTGGCGCCCACCACATTTTCCCAGGTGACCTTGGCGATAACCCCAATCAGAAGCAGTGGCCCCAGTTTGCTGCCGTTTTTCCAGTCCTGAATGGCGCCATAGGTAAACCAACTGTGCAGGACGGCACTCAGTCCGACATAACGTTGGGTGCCGTCGACCCACCAATACACACCCAGGCTGATGCACAGACCACAAAACAAACTCAACATGAGAATGGTTGAGAAACGAAAGTGAGGCTGGAACAGCCCTAACATCACCGCCATCCCCCCTAAATTCATCAGCAGATGGTAGCCGTTGCTGTGCAACAGGTGCCCGGTGAACAGGCGCCACCACTGATCGTGGTCCAGGTGTGGCCGTGACCAGATCAGGGCGTCATGAAACTGCGGCAGCAGGTACAGGCCAACGGCCAGGATGGCCAGTAGCGCCGGCATACTCCACTGGCTGGCGCTGGGCCAGCCCCATTTGTCTTTAATCAAGGTGAGCCTTTTGTCGTGCATCGCTGAGGACGGTGTCCCGGTGGTTCAAGTAGTCTTCCAGCCCGCGACTGCGTAAGTGGCAGGCGGGGCAGTCGCCACAGCCTTTGCCTTTAATGCCGTTGTAACAGGTGAGGGTATGATCCCGAACGAGAGCCAGAGACTGGTAGTGGTCGGCCATGGCCCAGGTTTCTGCCTTGTTGAGCCACATTAACGGTGTGACCAGCTTCAGCGGCCGGTCCATACCCTGAACCAGAGCAGACTCCATCGCCTTGACGAAGTCATTGCGGCAGTCCGGATAACCGGAGAAGTCGGTTTCACACACACCGGTGATGACCGCTTCGGCACCAATCTGATAGGCGTAGATCCCGGCCAGGGTCAGAAATAGAATGTTCCGGCCAGGCACAAAGGTATTTGGCAGGCCATTGTCCATCAGGGCGTGATCCACCTGAATGTCATCCCGGGTCAGGGCAGAGATGGCCAGTTCGTTCAGCAGGCCGACGTTAAGCACCTTGTGGGCTGTGACGCCGAGCTGGGAGGCCAGTGCCTGAGCGACTTCGATCTCTTGACGGTGGCGCTGGCCATAGTCGAAGGTAATGGCGTGTACTTCATCGTACTGTGTCAGAGCCTGTACCAGACAAGTGGTGGAATCCTGGCCGCCGCTAAAGACGACTACGGCTTTGGTAGTGCTCATGACAGCTCTCCGGTTTTTGCAAATGCATTCAGTTTGGTCATATAAGGTTCGATATCGCCAATATGGGTCGCGACCCATTCATTATCATAATAGCTGTCCAGATAGCGTTCGCCGCTGTCGCACAGCAGCGTCACAATAGAGCCGGACTCACCGCGCGCGGCCATCTCGGAGGCCAGTTGCAGGGCACCATAGAGGTTAGTGCCGGTACTGGCACCGGTTTTTCTGCCCAGAATCGATTCCAGCCAGTGAACCGTGGCTACCGAGGCCGCATCGGGAATTTTACGCATTTGGTCGACGACCCCCGGGATAAACGAAGGTTCTACCCGCGGCCGGCCAATCCCTTCGATGCGGGAACTGTGGTGGCTGCTGATGTTGACATCGCCCTGTGTGAAGTAGTCGTAAAACACCGAGTTGTCCGGATCGACCACACACAGTTCGGTGTTCAGTTTCTGGTAGCGAATGTAACGGCCAATGGTGGCTGAGGTACCGCCGGTGCCCGGACTCATTACCACATAACGTGGCTCGGGAAAGCGCTCTCGCTGCATCTGGTTGAAGATGGCGTTGGCGATGTTGTTGTTACCCCGCCAGTCAGTGGCCCGTTCGGCGTAGGTGAATTGATCCATGTAGTGGCCGTTGCGCTCGCGGGCCAGTCGTTCGGATTCAACGTAGATGTCCTTAGGGTCGACCAGGTGGCAGATGCCGCCATAGAACTCAATCTGTCGAATCTTCTTGCTGGCGGTGGAGTGCGGCATCACCGCGATAAACGGCAGCCCCAGTAAGCGGGCAAAATAGGCTTCAGACACCGCAGTAGAGCCGGAGGAGGACTCGATCACCGGTGTTCCCTCGGTGATCCAGCCGTTGCTCAGGCCGTACAGGAACAGTGACCGGGCCAAGCGGTGTTTCAAGCTGCCGGTTGGATGGGTGCTTTCGTCCTTGAGGTAAAGATCGACCTCGGGCAGGCAGGGAAGATCCAGTTTAATCAGGTGCGTATCGGCACTTCGCTGGAAATCGGCTTCAATCTGGGCAATAGCCCAGTTTACCCAACGACGAGACATCTTTATGATTCCTTCTGAGTTCGGAGCGGTGAACCTGAAGATGCGCAAGTCGCGTCAGCCTGATTATGGAGTCAGGTCAGGTTGTTAGTCCATCCGGTAACGTGATAACTGAGCAGGCATGGTACCCAATGCAAACCGAAGTGTTAAGAGAGTTAGCCACCCAACGCATGCCTTTTGGTAAATACCAAGGGGTGATTATGGCGGACATTCCTATCGCCTACCTGGTGTGGATGCAAAACAAGGGCTGGCCCAATGGCCCCATTGGTGAAAAACTGGCGCTGTTATTGGAGATCAAACACAACGGCTTGGGTTATCTGCTAACCCCATTAAAGGAACGGGACGACAGTGGCTACTGACGCCGCCAGGCGGTGTGGCCGTCAAAAAGTGGTTTGTGCTGCATAGGCAATTTAGTTAATTGTCTTGCCATGCCCGCGTACGCGGATATCCAGTGTCTGTGCTTTTCCTTGTTCTTACGAAGGTGAGAATCCAGCCTCTGTTTTTTCAATTAAAAACAAAGTCGCTGGGCCCTCGCGTTCGCAAGGGCGACGGTGCGAATAGGTTGGGTTTGCGATAACCAAGTCGCTATTGGAGCTTCTGCAAAGCGCGTATTCCTTATATGCTAATCAACCCTTTGCCGAGGTGGTTGTCACCGCAGGCAATGACTCCTTTGCCGAGGTGGTTATCATCCTAGGTTAATCACTCCTCGGTCGTGCCCGCGAACGCGGGTACCCAGTGTCTTTTCTCTTAGCTGAATCCAAGCCACAGGGCCGTAACGCTCGAAAGGGTGAAACTAAGAGGGGCATTAATGGACTAAGCCAGTTCTGCGTTGCAATGACCAAGGTCGGCATCTTTGGCAAGCTGAATGGCGTCATTCACCCAGCGTTGGTGGTCCTTTAGTCCGGTAATCAGGCGCTTGGGGATAGCACTCAGGCCCAGATGAGCACCGCATAGGGCCCCGGTCATCGCCGCTCTGGCCATGTTATTACCGCCGCTATTGATGGCGGTCAATATCGGCTTCTCAAAGCTGTCAGGAGTGTGCGCTGCCAGGAAGAAAGCAGCAGGCATCAGCATAGAGAGAGAACAGGCCATGCCGTAAACTTGGGCAATGGCTTCCGGCGGCTGCACCTGAATGTGGGGGCTTTGTGCCGCTTGAATCCACCAGCCCATACCCAGTAGCACGTCGGGAAATGGTAATTCACGACTCGGGCGAGGCGGTGTCAGCCCCAGGTGTTGCTCTTCGGCCAATACAGCGTGAGTAAAGGGCAGTTCTCCCCGCAGTATCATCTGACGCATGGTTTGGCCCAGATTGCCGTCCAGTGGCATACCGGCCACCAGAGCACCGATGACGATGCCAAAGGCGGTGGATGCGGTGACAATGGCAGGATCGCGGTGAGTCAGACGAGCGCAGGCGGCGCAGTGGAGTCCCGCTTGCATCAAATCACCATGATAGCGAGCACCAATCAGTACGGCTCGTTGGGCTGCTTCTGAGGTATCGGCTAATGAGGCAAAATCATCGTCATGCCAGTGTTTACCTTCCACTTTAAGGGCATACCAGATGTCGCGGATAGGTTGCTCGGTAAACCGGCCACTTTCTGGCTCGCCATCAAGGGTATCTAGCAGCGGTTCGAGCCGTCGAAGGTAATCTTCTTCTTGGTAGGTTCCTTTGGCGACCAGACTTTCCAATAGAAGTTGCTGAAATTGACCGGTTTGAGAGACATCTCCTAATTCAACACCGTCGTGGTAGCGTCCTGGATGCACAGGCACGTAACCGCAGATCGGAGTAGGGTAGGCGGCGTGCAGTTCGTCAAGGTCGTAATACCAATGTGGGCCGACGCCCAGCGCATCGCCGATGATCGAGCCCATAACGGCTCCGGCTGCGCGGTCTTGTTGGGGTGTCAGGGAATCGGCAAAGTGGTGATCGGACATGGCGGCGCTCCCGAAGTCGTGTCTGACTTACAGTGTAGCCTGAGTCGGTCGACTGACACCCCAAGGGCGATAGAGTAAGGGGTGATTTGCTGTCGTCTTTTGACCGTTGTTGCTTTCGATGAGACAAACAAAAACGCCGCCCAGAGGGCGGCGTTGAAATGATGGTGGAGGGGGAAGGATTCGAACCTTCGAAGGCGGAGCCGTCAGATTTACAGTCTGATCCCTTTGGCCACTCGGGAACCCCTCCACGGAATTCTCTAGACAGATTGTTTAACGTGCGTCTACCTAACACGGTACTCGTGTGGCCAGGGAATCAGACAAGTCTTCTCACTGTTACCTTTTGGGGCCACTCAGGAATGCCTTTACGGAATTCTCTCGATAGATTGTTTAACGTGCGTCTATCTAACTCGGGGTTTGGGTAGCTGTTCGGTTAAGCATAGGTGGTTAACCGAGTATGGCAATGATGGTGGAGGGGGAAGGATTCGAACCTTCGAAGGCGGAGCCGTCAGATTTACAGTCTGATCCCTTTGGCCACTCGGGAACCCCTCCACGGAATTCTCTAGACAGATTGTTTAACGTGCGTCTACCTAACACGGTGCTCGAGTGGCCAGAGAATCAGATGAGTCTGCTCACTGTTACCTTTTGGGGCCACTCAGGAACCCCACCACGGAGTTCGTTTGTCACTGCCCGCCAGGGGCGTGCAGTGTAAATAATGGTGGAGGGGGAAGGATTCGAACCTTCGAAGGCGGAGCCGTCAGATTTACAGTCTGATCCCTTTGGCCACTCGGGAACCCCTCCACGGAGTTCGTTTGTCACTGCTCGCCAGGGGCGTGCAGTGTAAATAATGGTGGAGGGGGAAGGATTCGAACCTTCGAAGGCGGAGCCGTCAGATTTACAGTCTGATCCCTTTGGCCACTCGGGAACCCCTCCACGGAATTCTCTTGATAGATTGTTTAACGTGCGTCTATCTAACACGGTGCTCGTGTGGCCTAGGAATCAGACGAGTCTGCTCACTGTTACCTTTTGGGGCCACTCAGGAATGCCTTTACGGAATTCTCTCGATAGATTGTTTAGCGTGCGTCTATCTAACACGGGGTTGCTTGTCACCGACCGCCAGGGGCGTGCAGTGCAGATAATGGTGGAGGGGGAAGGATTCGAACCTTCGAAGGCGGAGCCGTCAGATTTACAGTCTGATCCCTTTGGCCACTCGGGAACCCCTCCACGGAATTCTCTCGATAGATTGTTTAACGTGCGTCTATCTAACACGGTGCTCGTGTGGCCAGGAATCAGACAAGTCTGCTTGCTGTTACCCTTTAGGGCCACTCGGGAACCCCTCCACGGAATTCTTTCGATAGATTGTTTAACGTGCGTCTATCTAACACGGTGCTCGTGTGGCCAGGAATCAGACAAGTCTGCTTGCTGTTACCCTTTAGGGCCACTCGGGAACCCCTCCACGGAATTCTTTCGATAGATTGTTTAGTGTGCGTCTATCTAACACGGCGCTCGTGTGGCCAGGCAATCAGACGAGTCTGCTCACTGCTACCTTCTGGGGCCAATCAGGAACCCCTCCACAAGTGCGGCGCTATAGTATCAGAGCATTGGCAGGTGTAAAGCCCTTGGTTCAACTTTTTCCTAAAGTTTTATGTTGTTAGGCCGATAAAGAGACTGAACTCAGGATTTTTGGATGTTTTCTATGCAGGTTGAGACCATGTTGGTCAATGAATGGCAATTGGGGGATTCCCTTAGCCAGGCCATTCAAACTGAAAGGCGCAGTGACTTTGGCTTAATGTTAGCCATGTTGTCGCAAGACGTCTGCCTGCATGGTGAGTTTCAGCTGCCCAAGCCGGCCTTGCCGGAGCAACAGGATCTGCGTCAGCGTTTCCAGTTGCCAGAAGAAGCCGCCTTGAAACGGGAGTATCAGGAATCCGATGCAGGGGTGCGGATTGCATCGGCATTTCAACGCTCCGGCCTCAGTCAATCCAGATTGCAACATTGCTTGTCCCCCGACGCCCTGACTTACCAGGGAAAACGTGATCACGGTATGCAGGTGGCCATCGACAACTGTGCGCCATCTGTCACTAAGGCGGCGAAGGCCTACGCGGCTAACAAACCGGCTAGATGGCCATTGGATCAACTATTGGCAGCTCAGCGACTTCAAGCCTCGGCAATTGCCTGAGGGCCGAAATGATTGTGATCTGGCTCACCCCTATTTAGGTTCAGCTGCGGCTATAATTTCAGTCGAATCCCTATCATTCTTGAGGTAATAGATGAGCGCAGAGAAACAAGACGTGGCGTGCGATGCATGTGGCGTGTATCTGGACATCGGTTCCATGATCGCTGAAGACGACAATGTATTGGCTTTGCCTATTCAGGCAAAAGATGAAGCTGCGGCCCTGGCGTTTTTTGGTGATTATCTGACCCGGGCTCAGGCACGTTTCGGTGACAGTGTCACCAGCGAAACAGAATGGGATGCAGAGAAGGGCGAGATGAAGGCTCGTCTTATCTTTAGTTGCGCCGCAGAACGAATCATTTTTGAGATGGAACAGGCATAACAGCCAGACTAAACTCAATAAAAAGGAGTGCCTCGGCACTCCTTTTTTTATGGCAAGTGAGTACTTCTGTTACTCAGAGACAACATTTTTTGGCCTTCTTGCCACTGCCACAGGGGCAAGGATCGTTGCGACCCAGCTTTAGTAGGGGTTGAATGTCGCCATCGCAGTAATGCCAGCGATCCTCAAGCCTTTGAAAGCGAGAGCGTTCCCATAACGCCAGGATTTCGCTGCCTTGGCGATACCAGGCTTTGAACTCTACCTCGCCCTGATCGCCGGAATCAGCAGGGACGTCGACGATCTGCAGGCCGACAAAGTCACTGTCGCGGCAACTGTCGGCTAATTGTTCCACGGTGAGTGAGGCGCGATATTGCGGGTGGTGAGTCGCCAGAAGGTAGTCGGCTTTGCCCTCTACAAAGGCGCAGTAGCGAGATCGCATCAGTTGCTCGGGGGAGGAGGCATGGCTATCGCCGCAATGAAGCGGTTGGCAGCAGAGGCGGTACGCCAGGTTGCTGCCACATTGACAGTGACTCATTTGCTATTAGCCTGCTGAGGAAGGGCCGAAGGGGAGTACTCCTTGTAGTACAGCCCTTTTTGGCGTTGAGCATCGGTAAATCGATCGACTCGGGTACGATTAGCCGAATCACTGATGATGCGCCACTGTTTATCCTGATCTTGTTGGAAGCTCATGATGAACTTGCCGACAAATTCGCTGGAAGGCTGTTCGGTGCTGTGATCCGGAGTGTATACCACCAGATAGTAGCCCGCGTCGGTAATGGTGTCGCCACTGATTTGGCGATTGACCACGCGATAGTGCACCTTCAGTTCGGCGCCCCGTTTTTCGATTTTCTTAAACCAGTGGGCCAGGCCATCGGCAATTTCCATACGGCCATTAAGCAGCCCCTCTTCTTTGGAGGCGCTGATCAGACAGGCATTGTCACTGTAGTAGCCAGTCAAGGTATCTGAATCCAGGCTGTTGTACGCAGCGCTGATTTCGTCATAGATACGGTTGATGGCCCCATTGACGTCCTCTTGTGCGCTGACCGGGCCGGCCAGCAATAATGCCAATAACAGGCTAAAAACTCGCACTCAGGTGCTCCACATTTGCTACACAATTTTACTATCGCTGTCAGACTGAATTTCGTAAAGGTTGAAACCATTACAAAGTTTGACATAGGCCAGGGGAAACGCCCTTCTGAGCAAATGCTAGGCGGTTAACCACCGGCGGCCTGAAGCGTTAAAACGGATTCGGTATACTACCAAAGTCACGATAAAAGCGGAGGCTATTATGCAATCAAACGAGATGGATGAGTTTCTGAATGCGATGGCCGATGTGAAACCCATTGGACAGCAGGATAAGTGCTGTGCGGTGGGCAGCAAAAGCAAGCCATCTGAGGCACAGATTGCCCGCCGCATGGCGGCTGAGGCCAGCATCGATGGTGAACAGGACGGGGTCAGTGATGCAGCGATGCCGTTAGTCGATCCTGACGATCCCATCGGCTTTGCTCGCGACGGTGTTCAACATGGGGTGTATAAGAATTTGCGCCTGGGAAAGTACCAGATCGATGCCCGCCTGGATCTGCATGGCCACAATGTCGCCGATGCGAAACAGACTTTGTTACAGTTTATTAAAGATTGTCAGCGATGTGAGGTGCGTACGGCGCTGGTGTTGCATGGCAAAGGCCGTCAGTCGAGTCCGGTGAAAGGAATGCTGAAAAGTTGCGTTGCCCACTGGTTGCCTCAGATCAAAGAGGTGTTGGCATTCCATTCGGCACTCAAGCCCCATGGAGGAACCGGTGCCGTGTATTTGCTATTGAAGAAAAGCGAACGCCAGAAAGCGGATAATCGCGAGCGTCATCAGAAGCGTTAGAGAGCATAAAGCCGGCGATTGCCGGCTTTATGGTTACTGGTGGTCGGGTAGGGTGATGTTCAGTTCCAGTACCGCCCACTGGTTGTCGGTTTTGTCCAGCTGTACCTTAACGTTGTCCGCATCGACGCTGACGTATTTGGCCAGAACCTGCAGAATATCCCGCTCCAGATCCGGCAAGTAGTCCGGCCCCTGTCTCTGGGCCCGTTCATGGGCGACCACGATCTTGAGGCGGTCTTTAGCCAGGTTGGCGCTGGCCGGTTCCTGTTTGCGGAAGTAATCCAGAATCGACATCATTTCCCTCCAAACAACCTTTTCAGCAAGCCTTTCTTTTCCACCTCGGTAAAGCGCATTGGCCGGGTTTCACCCAGCAGACGGGCGACGGTATCTTGGTAGGCCTGTCCGGCATCGGACTGATCGTCCATGATGACCGGGTTACCAGCATTGGATGCTTTCAACACCGCTTGAGATTCGGGAATGATTCCCAGCAGCGGAATGGCCAGAATCTCCTCGATATCGGTCACCGCCAGCATCTCTCCATTTTGCACTCGAGTAGGGTTGTAGCGAGTCAACAGCAAGTGTTCCACCACCGGTTCGAGGTTCTGCTCGGCACGCAGAGATTTACTTTGCAGCATGCCAATGATGCGGTCTGAATCCCGCACCGACGACACTTCCGGGTTGGTGGTGATGATCGCTTCATCGGCAAAATACAGCGCCATCATGGCGCCGTTTTCAATCCCGGCCGGGCTGTCGCAGATGATAAACTCAAACTCCTGTTTAAGTTGCTCCAGCACTTTGCCAACGCCGTCTTGGGTCAGCACGTCCTTATTGCGGGTCTGTGAGGCCGGCAGAATGTGCAGCCGGTCGCATCGCTTGTCCTTGATCAGGGCTTGATTGAGGTTGGCGTCACCTTGAATCACGTTGACGAAGTCATACACCACCCTGCGTTCGCAGCCCATAACCAGATCCAGGTTTCTTAGCCCGATATCAAAATCAATGATGACGGTTTTATGGCCCGCCTGAGCCAGTCCCATGCCAATGGCGGCACAGCTGGTGGTTTTACCAACGCCGCCTTTGCCGGAGGTGACAACAATGACCTTCGCCATTTCACTACATCCTCGTAATTGGGTTAGAAATTGATGGGGTCCAGCGTCAGCTGACCTTGCTGTTGGGTGGCCATTACCCCTTGTTGCCAATGGGCTTGGTCTATCTGCTCGGTGAGCCAGAAGTAGCCGCCGATGGACAACAGTTCTGCCTGTTGGTTGGCACAAACAATGGAGGCATTGTGCTGACCGTTGGCACCGGCAATGGCGCGCCCTCTTAGCGTTCCAAGGATTTGAATGCTGCCGTCGGCAATCACCTCGGCGCCGTTGCTGACCGAACCGATGATCACCAGATCGCCACCCTGGGCGTAGATCTGTTGACCCGAGCGTACTGAGCGGCGAACGACCTTGGTGGCAGTGGTGGTGCCACTGCTGCCGCGAGAGGGGTTCAAAAGTGCGATGCCGTGGCATTTTGCCTGTATTTTGTGGGCATCGTGTGCGTTGCGAATACCCAAGGGATTGAGGTGATGGTCTCGAATCAGCTGCATCAACTCGAGCAGATCAACGCCAGGATCGACCCGGCTCAGGTCCGCTACTAACGCCATATTTTCAAACAGAGACGGGGCGTGCTGAACGTGCTGTTTGAGTTGTTGTGCAATGTCGGCCAGGGTGGTGCCGGACAGTTTTAATACAGGCAGGGTAAAACTTGAACTGGTGAAGTCGATGCCAGACTGCTGCATCTGTGGATTCCCCGTAAACCCCGGCACAGTGGCCGGTTGAACGCTATTTTTTAGTGGCGGTCATGGTATAGTGGCAAACACCACGACGCAAGCAAGCCGCAGGCTTATTTTCTAAGTATTCAAATGATTTGTGCTATCTATAAAAGTAACCGAAAGGCAGAGACCTACCTCTACATCAACAAGCGTGATGACTTTTCCGACGTGCCACAGGCATTGCTGGATACCTTTGGTCAGCCGCAGTTTGTAATGGTGGTGCCGCTGTCGAAGATCAAACAACTGGCTCAGGCGGATCTGGACAAGGTTAAGCAGGCGCTCAAGGATCAGGGTTTCTATCTGCAACTGCCTCCTCCACAAGAGGATCTGCTCAAGACCCACAAAGCATGGCTTGAAGAGAAACAGAATAACTCTTAACGGACTCTGGGGGACAGGATGACACTAAAGTGTTTAACCACAGCGGCGCTGTTGGTCGCGCTGCAGGTTCAGGCAACCGACAAGCCTGACTTCGAACAGTACGTACAGCAGCTGAAGCAGGAAGCGGCACAAAAAGAGTTCAGCGCAGCCACCATCGAGGCGGCATTTGATGGCATCAAGCTGCACAAGCGTGCCATCAAAGCGGATAAAAACCAGCCGGAGTTCAAAAAGACTCTGGACACCTATTTGCCCCAGGCCGTGCCGGACTGGAAAGTGGCCAAGGCCAAGAAGTTGCTAAATGAAAATCGTGAGCTGTTGCAACAGGTAGGCGATGCTTATGGTGTGCAGCCCAGATTCATCGTGGCGTTGTGGGGGGTGGAAACCAACTTCGGTAACTACACCGGGAATTTTTCGGTGATTGGTGCCACTGCATCGCTGGCGTACGACGGGCGCCGGGAAACTTTCTTTAAGGAACAGCTTTTTGCGGCTTTAACTATACTGGAACAAGGCCACATCAGTGCCAGTGAGATGAAAGGCTCCTGGGCCGGTGCCATGGGTCAGTGTCAGTTTATGCCAACCTCGTTTCTGGCCTATGCTCAGGATTTTGATGGCGATGGTAAAAAAGACATCTGGCACAACAAGGCCGACGTGTTTGCCTCCGCCGCCAATTACCTCAAGCAGGTCGGATGGAACGATGATCTGACCTGGGCCCGGCAAGTATCGTTGACCGAGCCGGTGGCTGAGACTGATAAAGGGCTGAAAGTGAAGAAAAGTCTGGCTCAGTGGCAGCAGATGGGGGTGCGCCGGTTTGATGGCAGCGATCTTCCCACTCGCGATATTCAAGCCTCTCTGGTTCAGCCTGACGACGCCCATGGCCGAAGCTATCTGGCGTACGCCAACTACGATGCCCTGATGCGCTGGAATCGAAGCCACTACTTTGTCGCCGCTGTGGGACACCTGGCCGACAGAATTAAGTTCTCTGACTGATCTATCTGATTCCGCCGCCGGTTCCGGCGGTGGATCACCTCCCGTGCTGCCTGCCACCGCTGTCATTGCCTGCCTGTGGATGAAATTCTACCCGGTTGCCGGTATAATCCCGCGCCTGACGTTCCAGAAGCAGTAGAAACAGAGGTAGTTTGGTGAGTGAACAACAGCCGTTTTGGCATAAGCCTTTACAGGATATGACCGAAAAAGAGTGGGAATCGCTCTGCGATGGCTGCGGCAAGTGCTGCCTGAACAAGCTGATTGATGATGATACCGAAGAGGTGTATTTCACCAATGTGGCCTGCAAGCTGCTTAATGACAAGACTTGCGATTGCCAGAAGTATGAACGTCGATTTGAGTGGGTTCCCGACTGTTACAAGGTAACACCGGAAAACGTCGCCACCATCGAGTGGCTGCCTCCAAGCTGCAGCTATCGGCGCCTGCAGGAGGGCCGGGGGCTGCCGAGTTGGCATCCATTGTTGACCGGCAGTAAGTCCGAGATGCATAAACAGGGCATGTCGGTACGTCGAAAGGTACTCAGTGAGTTACATGTGGGTCCGGATCCGGACTTGATCGGTTACATCGTAGTGTGGCCGCTGGATGAAATTGATTAAGCAGACAAAACCTAAAGAAACGGCGTGCTCAGGCACGCCGTTTTTTTTGGTTCTAAAATTAAGACCACAGGAATAAAACTGTTTTTTAAACAGGCCATAGAACAATAAATGGATCAATTAAATAGATCCAAAATCAATTCCTGATCTATTTAATTGATCAATGTGTGTCGTTATTATTTATCCTTGAATGTTGAGTGGGTTTTGCGGTAGGGAAAAATCTGTCGAATTAGATTGTTGTATGGCTCTGAATATTTACCTTTTGCCGGGTGACTTTAATTATTGCTCTGTGTTATTAATGCACTCGCTGGTCTAACTCATAGAATTCTGTAGGTTGGTCGGCACCGACACTTATCGCTGCCGCTGTCGACTCTGCACTAACTAGAACTGGCTAAGGTGCTGAAAATCAAGAGTTAAATGGTGGGGCTGGGAGTGAGTAGGACTAGGTCTAGCCGATGCCAGAGGGGCTGGAGTCGAACCAAATCAAGAATCAGGCGGGGAGCCTGTAGTGTGTGAATGATTTAATAATCCTTGGTGCTTCCAAGGTGTCAAAAAAATATCAAAGACAAATTGTCGGCGCCGTATAAATAGATGTTAGATTCCATGGTTTATTTTTGAATCATGTTTTTGATGTTTGATTGATAAATGCGCTTTTACAATAAGAGAGCATAAAGTGCTCCTTTTACCAATGGTCAGGTTCGGGTTCTTCTTTTAAGTTGGATGGGTTTTATATGAAAGGAATGAGTTTTAAGGCCAGCTTGATGCTGCTGTCGTTGTCACTGCTGGTGATGGCGTTGCTGGCCACCAGTGTGATGTCGGCTCGCAATCTGCAGCAGGCGGTTAGCCACCAGGTGCGGACTGCAATGCAGGAATCGGTAAACAGTGAGTCGGAGTCCATCAGTCGCTTTATCGAGCAAGGGGACCGTGCGGTACAGGGATTGGCGCAGATTTTTGATCAGGCGGGTCCGCAAAGCGATGATTATTACCTTCGCACCCTGAAAGATGCCGAAAAAATCAGCGGCATTGACGGGTTGATGGTGGGCATGGAGTCCGGTGCCGGCTATGCCAGTCAGGCGTTTCCGGGCTGGCCCGGCGGCATATTGGATCAGGCCGCCATCGACGTAACCGCCCGCAGTTGGTATCAGCTTGGCCGTCAGCGTACCGACAGTCAGGTGACCGATGTCTACTACACTGATGGAGCCTCCACCCCCTACCTGTCTATGGTGAAGCGCACTCGAAATGGCGTGGTGGCCGCCAGCCTGTCGATGTCGACCCTGGATGCCATCGTTGAAGCGGTGGACATCGTGGAGGGCACCATCGCCATTGTCACCGAGGCCAATGGCAACATCATCGGGACCACCTCGCAGTTTGCACCTCTGCAGAGTAATTTGTCGGCGGTTCCGGGCCTGGGAGAGCGGGCGCCTGCGGTGTTGGCCAGTGAACAACTGTTTTCGAATTACGTCTTAAATGGCATTGATAAGCTGGTCATTTCCAAGCGCATCCAGTTGCCGGGTGGTAAGCAGTGGTTTTTCCTCATCGCGGTCGAGGAGGAGGTGGCGTTTGCCGCAGTCGCCGAAGCCAACCGCACCGCCATTATCACCGCCATCATCAGCATTCTGATTTCGGCTCTGGTGTTGGTGGTGATGTTGCAGCGCCAGTATCGTCCCATCATCGCCTTGAAGGAGCGGGTGCTGGATCTGGCCGAAGGCGAGGGCGATCTGACTCAGCGAATGCAGGTCAACTCCCACGACGATCTTGGCCAAATCGCGCAGGGCATCAATACCATGGTCGGCTCGCTGCAAACCATGATGCTGGAGGTCCGTCAGGCCAGTGGCCAGCTGGCACACGGTGTGGAGGTACTTAAAGCCCAGGCGGAAGAGAACGAATCGACCCTGGCCAGCCATATGTCGGAAACCGATCAGGTCGTGACGGCTATGGAGGAACTCAACACCACCGCGGAAACCGTGGCGTCCAGTGCCGCCGAGGCTGCCCAGTTTACCCAGGAAGCCAATCGAACCGGTGAAGAGTCCAAGCTGATCGTGACCCAGGCGCAAAACAATGTTTCGGCGTTGGTGGGCGAAGTAGGTTCCACCGCCGACAACATTCAGAACATGAGTGAGGAAACTCAGAACATCAACGCCATTCTGGCAGTAATTGGTGAGATTGCCGATCAGACTAACCTGCTGGCGCTCAATGCCGCCATTGAGGCTGCTCGGGCTGGTGAGCAGGGACGGGGTTTTGCGGTGGTGGCCGACGAGGTGCGGGCGCTGGCGGGGCGAACTCAGCAGAGTACCGCAGAGATTGAAAATGCCCTGGCTGTACTGCTGCAAGGCTCCCAGACCGTGGTGTCGGCCATGGCCGGTACCCGTAAAACCTGTGAGGAGACCGCCAATGGCGCGAAAGAGGTGTCTCTTAGCCTGGAAACCATGAGTAATTTCGTTCGTGACATTAATGATCTCAGCTCTCAAATTGCCACCGCGGCGGAGGAGCAGAGCAGCGTCTCCCAGGAGATCAGTCGTAACATGGCTGCCATCAGGGAGATGGTGCTGAGGTTGTCAGAGAGTGGCAATAAGACGCTGGATGAAACCAATAGCTTGGCGGCAATAAATACTCAACTGCTGGGAATTGTTGGTCGATTTAAATTGGATTAATCGTTCCAGAGATGAATAAAAAAAGACCACGCTAAGCGTGGTCTTTTTTTATTCTGAGTGTTGAATTAATGGCAACCACCGCCGCAGCATTCGCTTCCGGAGTTGCTCTTTTTCAGGGTGGTCAGCCAGAACAGCAGGCACAACAGCAGGTGCACACTGAAGACGGCAATCAGCCACTGGGCCATGGAGAAGCCGAGGAAAGACCAGGGGGAATCGCTGCAGTCTCCGGTGGGCATAAACAGCGACGGTAACCATTCATGCAGTGGTGCCCATGCCGGGAAATTGGGAATGGCATCGCAGGTCGAGCCAAACAGAGTAGGGGGCGCGGTTTGCTTGGCGTGTAGGGTTAGGTTCAGAGACAAGGCCCAGGCGCTGGTGCCGGCCCAGCCGAGAAAACCGAAACGGCGTAACCAAAGGGAGTTTGGTGCGATGGCCGTGACCAGAGAGACCAGCATCAGTGCCAATACCGCAATGCGCACGTAGATGCAGTAGACACAGGGTTTAAGTTCGAGAATATGTTGGAAGAACAGGGCGATCAGCTCTAACAGTAATGCGGATCCTGCCAGCAGCAACCAGCTGCGTCGTTGGGTGGTAAATTGTTGAGCCTGAGTCAGCATCTATGGTCCTTACTACACTTCAAAAAAACGCCTCCGATTGTGGAGGCGTTTATTTGATATCGCAACAACTATCTGAAAATAGTTATCGTTTAATGTCCGGAAACACTCATGGCGTTGGCAGCGGCTTCGGCGACGGTATGGTGGCCGATCCAGCCAATGTCGTAGAAGTAAGCGGTGAAGTGCTCAAGCAGACCAAACTCAATGGCGCCCAGTCCCACCAGTGACATCACAATGGTGTAGGGCAGTGCCAGAATGACCATTCGACCATAAGACAGACGAATAAGTGGGGCCAGTGCCGAGGTCAGCAGGAACAGGAACGCCGCCTGACCGTTTGGTGTCGCCACCGATGGCAGGTTGGTACCGGTGTTGATGGCGACCGCCAGCATATCGAACTGGTCACGGGTGATCTTACCTTCCAGCAACGCCGACTTCACTTCGTTGATGTACACGGTTCCGACAAATACGTTGTCAGACACCATGGACAGCAATCCGTTGGCAATGAAGAACATCACCGCTTGAGTCTTGCCGCTGTAGGTCAGTACCCACTCGATAACCGGACCAAACAATCCCTGCTCGATGATCACGCCGACAATGGAGAAGAATACCGCCAGCAGTGCGGTGAATGGCAACGCCTCTTCAAATGCCTTACCGATGGAATGTTCGTCGATGATGCCATTGAATGAGGTGGTCAGGATGATAACCGACAGACCGATGAGGCCAACGGCTGCCAGGTGCAGCGCCAGGCCGACAATCAACCAGACACCGACCAGAGCTTGAATGATCATCTGGGCGCGTTCTTTGTTGGTACGACGGCTGTCTTCGTACTCGGCGTAGTCTTCCAAAATTTTACGAACGGAATCTGGCAGTTGTTCGCCATATCCGACGATTTTGAATCGCTCAACAAAGTAACAGGTCAACAGACCAGCAATCAGCACCGGCAGGGTAACCGGCATCATGCGAACCACAAACTCGGCAAACTGCCAGTTGGCCTGGGCGGCGATGATCAGGTTTTGAGGTTCACCCACCATGGTGCACACACCGCCAAGGGCAGTACCGACACCGGCGTGCATCATCAGATTACGCAGGAAGCCGCGGAACTGCTCCAGGTCGTCTTTGCACAGGTTTTCCTCTTCATCGTTGTTGTGGTCGTGGCTCTGATTGAAGTCTTTGCCAGAGGCAACCTTGTGGTAAATGGTGTAGAACCCCACCGCCACACTGATGATGACCGCAATCACCGTTAGCGCATCGAGGAAGGCTGACAGGAACGCAGAGAAGAAACAGAAAGCAAGTGACAACAAGGCCTTGGAACGAACCTTAGTCACCAACTTGGTAAAGATAAACAGCAGCAACTGCTTCATGAAGAAGATGCCGGCGACCATGAAGATCAACAGCAGAATCACTTCAAGGTTGGCTTCCAGTTCATGCAGAACCGTTGCCGGCGATGCCATGCCAATGGCAACGGCTTCGATGGCCAGCAGGCCACCGGGTTGGAGCGGGTAGCACTTCAGTGCCATCGCCAGGGTGAAGATGAATTCAACGACCAGCACCCAGCCGGCTACAAACGGATCGATTGCAAACAGTATGGGGTTGATGATCAAAAACGCGATGATTGCTAGCTTATACCACTTAGGCGCCTGGCCTAGGAAGTTATGAAAAAAGGCTTGGCGTAAACTTAGTGCCATAGCTTTCCTCTCTTATTTGTATATTTTTCGATTTTGTCGCACTCAGACGGACGATCATACTCGTTATTGGAGATAAGGTTAACTGACATTTAATATCAAAATTGTTTATCGATTTCTGAGATTGCTAAGGTTCGACCAGTTTTTTACAGTTTATTTGGCTGCAAATCCAGCAAACAGGTCGTTAGAGCTGTGGACGAGGTCAATTTGGGCAAATATTTGGGAAATGGATCTCATTTTTGAATTCAGGCTTTATTTGCTAAGATGGTTGAATTAAAAATCGTTCAAAAGTCGTAAGGCACCAGTGACTATGATAATAAAAGCGCAGAGTCCAGCAGGTTTTGCCGAAGAATATATCGTAAAATCCATCTGGAACAACAAGTTCGCGCCGGGGACCATCCTCCCTGCTGAGCGTGAATTGTCCGAGTTGATTGGGGTAACCCGGACCACGCTGCGAGAGGTGTTACAACGTCTGGCGCGTGACGGCTGGTTAACCATTCAGCATGGTAAGCCCACTCGGGTGAATAACTTCTGGGAAACTTCCGGACTGAACATTCTGGAAACCATCGCCCGCCTGGATCAGGACGGGGTCCCGGATCTGATGGACCAACTGTTGTCGGCTCGCACCAACATCAGTGCCATCTACATTCGGGGTGCCATTCGTTACAACCCAGTTCGAGCCCAGGAAGTGTTGTCTCAACTGGTGGACGTTGAAGACGAAGCCGGCGCCTTTGCCGACTACGATTACAACCTCAACCATTCGTTGGCAATGTCATCGGACAATCCGATTTACGCCCTGATTCTAAATGGCTTCCGAAGCCTCTACAGCCGTGTCGGCCGCTACTACTTCAGCCATGAGCCAGCCAGGGTATTGGCTCGAGAGTTCTATCAGGAGTTGTTGACCTGTGCCGAGAACGGCGATGCCGATTCGGTGCCGGGACTGGTGCGCAAGTATGGCATCGAGTCCGGTAAGTTGTGGCTGCACATTCGTGCCGATATGCCCAAAGACATCGCCGAATAAGCGCGAGTCAAAAAAAGCCCGCGGAAGCGGGCTTTTTTATGGTCGAAGCAACCTCAGTCTGTCTTGGTCTGACAGCGGCCGATGACCTCGGTACTGCCGTTATCCCGCTCCTCTTCCAGGTATACGTCAAAGCCCCAGAGTCGATGCAGGTGCTTCATCACTTCATCTTTGCTGTCCGCCAATGGCGCCCGGCTTTGGGGCAGATAACGCAGGGTCAACGAGCGGTCACCGCGAATCTTGACGTCCCACACCTGAATGTTGGGTTCCAGGTTCGACAGGTTGTACTGGGCCGACAGGTTCTGTCGTAACTCCCGGTAGCCTTCATCATTGTGAATCGCCCCTACCTCCAGGTAGCTTTTTCGATCGTCATCCTGAACCGTAAACAACTTGAATTGGCGCATTACCTTAGGTGACAGGTATTGGGAGATGAAACTTTCATCTTTGAAGTTGTTCATGGCGAAGTGCAGGGTATCGAGCCAGTCGCTGCCGGCGATTTCCGGGAACCAACGTTGATCCTCTTCATCCGGGGATTCACAGATCCGGCGAATGTCCTGAAACATGGCAAACCCCAGGGCATAGGGATTGATGCCACTGTAGTAGGGGCTGTTGTACTCTGGCTGCATCACCACATTGGTATGGCTGTGCAGGAATTCCATAATGAAGCGCTCGGTAACCAGGCCTTCGTCGTACAGGTGATTCATAATGGTGTAGTGCCAGAAGGTGGCCCAGCCCTCATTCATTACCTGGGTCTGTTTCTGCGGATAGAAGTATTGCGCAATTTTGCGGACGATTCGCACGATCTCCCGCTGCCATGGCTCCAGCAGCGGCGCATTTTTCTCAATGAAATAGAGTAGGTTTTCCTGTGGCTCTGAGGGAAAACGGCACTCCTCGCGATCGGCTTGCTCTGCCGGCGAGGCGGGCAGGGTACGCCACAGGTCGTTGACCTGAGACTGCAGGTAAGCTTCGCGCTCTTTCTGGCGTTGCCGTTCTTCTCGCAGTGAGATTTCTGCCGGCCGTTTATAGCGGTCGACACCGAAGTTCATCAGGGCGTGGCAGGAATCAAGAATCTCCTCCACCGCGTCGATGCCATGGTGCTCTTCGCAGTCGCTGATGTAGTTTTTGGCAAACACCAGGTAGTCGATGATGGAGTCGGCGTCGGTCCACGTTTGAAACAGGTAGTTGCCTTTAAAGAAGCTGTTGTGGCCGTAACTGGCATGGGCCATCACTAACGCCTGCATGGTGATGGTGTTCTCCTCCATCAGATAGGCGATACAGGGATTGGAGTTGATGACGATTTCATAGGCCAGCCCCATCTGGCCCCGCTTATAATTGCGCTCGGTATCGATGAACTTCTTACCGAAGGTCCAATGGGAGTAGCCGATGGGCATGCCGACGCTGGCGTAAGCATCCATCATTTGCTCGGCGGAGATCACCTCAATCTGATTGGGGTAGGTGTCGAGCCGGTACAGAGCGGCGATGCGCTCAATCTCATGGTGGTACTGGTCCAGAAGCTCAAAGGTCCAGTCTGGTCCGTCCGATAACGCGGTCTTTTTGCTCATAGGCTATCCCCTTAATCCAGAACTCAGGCCGTCTGCTTTTTGAATAGCTCTTTGAAGACTGGGAAGATGTCTTCTACCGAGCGAATATGTTGCAGGGCAAAGTGGGGGTGCGCACCGGCCAGGGATTCATATTCCCGCCACAGGGTCTGGTGCGCCCTGTTGGTGATCTCGATGTAAGTAAAATAGCGACTCAGAGGCAGCAGAGTGTCGTCGAGAATCTGCCGGCACAGCGGCGAGTCATCGGCCCAGTTGTCGCCATCGGAAGCCTGGGCGGCATAAATGTTCCACTGGTCTGCCGGATAGCGCTCTTTTTGAATTTCAGCCATCAGTTTCAGTGCGCTGGAGACGATGGTGCCTCCGGTCTCCTGACTGTAGAAAAATTCATGTTCATCCACCTCTTTGGCCTGGGTGTGGTGGCGAATAAATACCACGTCCAACTCCTTGTAGGTGCGGGTCAGGAACAGGTACAGCAGGATGTAGAAGCGTTTGGCGATGTCCTTGGTAGCCTGATCCATCGATCCCGAGACATCCATCAGGCAGAACATCACCGCCTTGGAGGTAGGCACGGCTCGTTTGGTGTAATTGTTGTACTTGAGATCGAAAGTATCGATAAAGGGCACCCTGGCGATCTTCTGCTCCAGCAGTTCGATCTCCTCCTCCAGAGCATGGATCTCTTCGGTGCTGGATCCCGGTGTATCGGTTAACTGCTGCAAACGGAGTTGCGCCTGCTTCAACGCCCGGCGTTTACCCGCGGTCATGGCAGTACGTCGGGCCAGGGATTCCCGAAGTGAGCGTACGATGTGAATGTTGGCCGGAATGCCTTCGGAGGTGATGCCGGCCCGAACGGTTTTAAACTCCACCATCTTGTCGAAGTTGTTCTTCTTCAGGTTGGGCAATGCCAGATCATCAAACAGGATGTCCAGATACTCATCCCGTGAGATCTCAAACACGAAATCATCGGCCCCCTCGCCACTGTTGGATGCCTGGCCTTGGCCACTGCCGCCTCCGCCGCCCTGGGGTGGACGTTCAATGCGATCGCCCCGCTGAAACTGATCGTTACCGGGATGAACCATGCGCCGATCACCACCCTTGCCGATATGGAACACCGGCTCGGAGATGTTTTTGGTGGGGATGCTGATGCGTTCCCCACTGTCGACATCGGTGACACTGCGGTTGGTGACGGCGTCGGATACGGCCTGCTTAATCTGTCGCTTATAGCGACGCAGGAAACGCTGCCGATTTACGGTGCTCTTTCCTTTATTGTTAAGGCGCTTATCGATGAAGTGCGTCATAGACTTCCTCCCGCCGCTCTAGGATGACTTCCGTACCCTCAGGTACCATTCGGACAGCAGCCGCACCTGTTTCCGGGTGTAACCTTTCTCCATCATCCGGTCGACAAAATCGTCGTGTTTTTGCTGCTCATCGGCTGAGGTTTTGGTGTTAAACGAGATCACCGGCAGCAGATCTTCGGTATTGGAGAACATCTTCTTCTCGATCACGGTACGCAGCTTTTCGTAGCTCACCCAGGCTGGATTCTTGCCAGAGTTATTGGCTCGGGCACGCAACACGAAATTGACGATTTCGTTTCGGAAATCCTTCGGATTGCTGATGCCAGCAGGCTTTTCAATCTTCTCCAGCTCGGCATTGAGGGCGCCACGGTCAAACAGTTGACCGGTTTCAGGGTCGCGATACTCTTGGTCCTGAATCCAAAAGTCGGCGTAGGTGACATAACGGTCAAAGATGTTCTGGCCATACTCGGAGTAGGACTCCAGGTAGGCGGTTTGAATCTCTTTGCCGATGAATTCGACGTATTTGGGAATCAGGTAGCCTTTCAGGTGCTCAAGGTACTTCTCAGCCTGATCCTGCGGGAACTGCTCTCGCTCGATCTGTTTCTCCAGCACGTAGAACAGGTGTACCGGGTTGGCTGCCACCTCACTGTGGTCGAAGTTGAACACCCGTGACAGAATCTTAAAGGCGAATCGGGTCGACAGGCCGTTCATGCCTTCGTCGACGCCGGCGTAGTCCTTGTACTCCTGATGAGATTTGGCCTTAGGGTCGGTGTCTTTCAGGGTTTCGCCGTCGTACACCCGCATCTTGGAGTAAATGGAGGAGTTTTCCGGATCTTTAAGGCGGGACAGCACGCTGAATTGAGACAGGATATCCAGCACGCTCGGTGCGCATTGTGCATCGCTCAGATCGGAGTTATCCAGCAGTTTTTCATAGATCTTCTTCTCTTCAGAAACGCGCAGGCAATAAGGCACCTTGACGATGTAGACCCGATCCAGGAAGGCTTCGTTGTTCTTGTTGTTACGGAACGTCTGCCACTCCGATTCGTTGGAGTGGGCCAGGATGATGCCATTAAATGGCAGCGCCGATAGGCCTTCGGTACCGTTATAGTTGCCTTCCTGAGTGGCGGTCAGCAGAGGGTGCAGCACCTTGATGGGCGCTTTAAACATCTCTACAAACTCCATCATCCCCTGGTTTGCTTTACACAGGGCGCCTGAGTAGGCGTAGGCATCGGCGTCGTCCTGAGCAAAATGCTCCAGTTGGCGAATGTCGACCTTACCAACCAGGGACGAGATGTCCTGGTTGTTTTCATCCCCGGGCTCAGTCTTGGCGATGGCCAGTTGATCCAGAATCGACGGGTAGACCTTGACCACCTTGAACTTGCTGATGTCGCCACCGAACTCGTGCAATCGTTTCGCGGCCCACGGCGACATGATGGTGCGCAAGTAACGCTTGTTAATGTTGTATTCGTTCTGCAGGATGCTGCCATCCTCTTCGAGATCGAACAGGCACAAGGGGGAATCGTTGACCGGGCTACGTTGTCCGTTGGCGCTGAGGACGTAGATCGGAATCTTGGACATCAACTTCTTCAGCTTTTCGGCCAGAGAGGACTTACCGCCCCCCACCGGCCCCAGCAGGTATAAAATCTGCTTGGATTCTTCCAGCCCTTGAGCGGCATGTTTAAGGTAGGCGACGATCTGCTCGATGGCCTCCTCCATGCCGTAGAATTCGGAAAATGCCGGGTAGCGTGGAACGACCCGGTTGGAAAAGATCCTCGATAGCGTCGGATCCTGGGCAGTATCGATCATCTGTGGCTCGCCAATGGCCAGCAACAGTCGCTCCGAAGCGCTGCTGTAGACGCTGGGATCCTTCTTGCACAACTGCAGATAGTCCTGAATGCCCATCTCTTCGTCGCGCGTCTGTTCGTAACGCTGTTGATAGTGCTGAAAAATAGTCATGGTTCTCCCCCTGAATCCAGTTTGGCAGTCCCTGCGGAGTTGGATTTCATCCCGTTTCCCAGATTTAAGCGTAGACCCTATATTTCGAGAGTGGACAGCAAACCTTAGATTTTTAAGATGAAATATTTAATCGGTTTTCCCGTTGAATGCCCGGAATCAACCAGCCTATATCTATAAGACCCTGGCTTTCGCACAGCGGTTTCAACTTAATACGTACGGCAGCGTCGAGGGATTCGCTTTTTTTTCACAGGATTGCAGCGTGATAGCGGGGTAGGGATGATGAAAAAATACTTGAGTATTAGTAGGTTGTAGCAGGCATAAATCCGTCATATAAGTGTAACGATAAACACCTACATTTCAGAGGGTTGCTTTGGTAGAGTTGAAGTGGTTGGTGACATAGGAAGTACCACGATGACCCAAGCAACTGTCGAACACATCTCGCTGGAGATGATCGCCACTTACGCCAAATGGTGTGGCATCCACTCCCGTGAGCAGTGGCAAAGCTACCATCAACATCATGTCCGTCCCAGTTGGGTACCGGATGACCCTGAAGCCTTTTTCAATCAGTATGGAGAGTGGCCGGGGTGGGCGTCGTTGACGGCGGGAGGCGACGTGAATCATTGAACGTTCGCCAACAAAAAAAGGGAGCCATCTGGCTCCCTTTTTTGATCAGAGGTCGACGGTTCAGGCACCGAAGTTCTGGTTCACAAAGTCCCAGTTTACCAGGGCCCAGAAACCTTTCATGTAGTCTGGACGTACGTTGCGGTAGTCGATGTAGTAGGCGTGCTCCCACAGATCGACGGTCAGCAGCGGGGTAACGCCGTCGTCGGTCAGCGGAGTGGCCGCATTGCTGGTGTTGACGATGGCCAGGCTGCCGTCGGCATTTTTCACCAACCAGGTCCAGCTGGAACCGAAGTTGTTGATGGCGGAATCGGTAAACTTGGCCTGGAACTCTTCGAAAGAGCCAAAGTTGGCGTTAATGGCATCGGCGATGGCACCGGTAGCCGCACCGCCGGCGTTGGGGGCCAGACAGTGCCAGTAGAAGGTGTGGTTCCAGATCTGGGCGGCGTTGTTGAATACGCCACCAGAGGAAGATTTTACAATTTCTTCCAGAGACTTACCGGCAAACTCGGTACCTTCAATCAGGCCGTTCAGCTTGACCACGTAGGTGTTGTGGTGCTTACCGTGGTGAAAATCCAGGGTTTCGGCAGAAATGTGAGGTTCTAGCGCGTCCTTAGCGTAAGGAAGGGCAGGTAGTTCGAATGCCATTTGCGTTCTCCATTTAGCTGTTTAGCTGTTGGTTTTTGTTCCGTATGCCGGTCATTGTACTCGCTTAACCTGTGATGTGCATCATGTTATCAATTGATTGAACTGACCGGGGCCATCGAAAAAATACATTGGGGTTTCGTTGCACTTTTAATAGAATGAGGATCAAGATCACTACCAAACGTGGTAACCATGGAAACCCTAGATAAGATTAAATCCCAAATCGCCGAAAACCCAATCATCCTGTATATGAAAGGGTCTCCCAAGCTGCCCAGCTGCGGTTTTTCCGCTCAGGCTTCTCAGGTTCTGGTTAACTGCGGAGAGGCCTTCGCCTACGTTGATATCCTGCAAAACCCTGATATTCGTACCGAACTTCCAAAATACGCCAACTGGCCGACCTTCCCGCAGCTGTGGGTCGAGGGCGAGCTGATCGGCGGTTGCGACATCATCATGGAGATGGCTCAGAAAGGTGAGCTGCAACCCTTAATCGCCGAAACTGCGGCGAAGTATAAGCAGGACGAGGCAGAGTAACGCCACGTTTCAGGGTATAAAAAAGGGCGCCTAAGGGCGCCCTTTTTGCTGTTTGAATGCTTACAGCACCATGGCTGCAACCCAACCGGATGCCAGCAGTGGCAGGTTGTAGTGCAGAAATGTCGGGACGACCGAGTCCCAGATGTGATCGTGCTGACCGTCGGCATTGAGACCGGCGGTGGGACCCAGGGTGGAGTCGGACGCCGGAGACCCGGCGTCACCCAGGGCGGCGGCGGTCCCCACCAGAGCGATGGTGGCGGCCACTGAGAAGCCAAAGCCCATAGCCAATGGCACGTAGATGGCGGCGATGATCGGAATGGTGGAGAACGAGGAGCCGATGCCCATGGTGATGAACAGCCCCACCAGCAGCATCAGGAAGGCCGCCATGGCTTTGTTATCGCCAATAAGATTGCGAACCGAGTCCACCAGTGCTGGCACTTCACCGGTGGCTTTGATCACTTCGGCAAACCCCGCAGCAGCGATCATAATAAAGCCCACGGTGGCCATCATGCGAACCCCTTGGGTGAACACGTCGTGGCTGCTGATCCCCTTGTCCATGCCGCCCAGATTCAATACCACGAAGCCCGCCAAGGCACCGAAGATCATCGAATCGGTGTACAGCTGAATGCCCAGCGTCGAGGCGATGGCCAGGACGACGATGGCGATGCGCTGACCGCTAACGGGCTGGTGCTCAACATGGGCACTGCCGTCCAGCTCCTGATCGGCGTATTCTCTTGGTTTGCGGTAGCTGAAAAAAATTGCGGTCAACAGGCCAAAGACCATACCCAGTGCTGGAATGCTCATGGCACCCATCAGGTCGCTGGCCTGCATCTTGAGGCCATTACTCACCAGGTTGGCCATCAGGATGTCTTTGAGGAAGATGCCGCCAAAGCCCACCGGCAGCACCATGTAGGTGGTGACCAGGCCAAAGGTGATGACACAGGCAATCAGGCGTCGGTCCAGCTTCAGTTTGTTAAAGACTCCCAGCAGCGGTGGGATCAGAATTGGAATAAAGGCGATGTGGATGGGAACCGCATTTTGCGATGCCACTGCCATCAGCAGAATGGCCACCAGCAGCGAGTATTTGACACCGGTGACGGCGCTGGAATCCGGGTTGCCGCCGAGGCGACCGACAATGGCGCGGGACAGGCTGTCAGGAATGCCGGTATGAGACAGGGCGACGGCAAAGGCGCCCAGCAGGGCATAGCCGAGGGCGATGGTGGCACCGCCGCCGAGGCCGGCGTTAAAGGCATCGATGGTCGAGGCCAGATCCATGTTGCCCATGAGTCCGGCAACGAGAGCACTGACGGTCAGTGCGATGATCACGTTGACCCTGGCAAGGCTTAATACCAGCACCAGGAGCACCGCGATGACAACGGCATTCATTTTTATAATTACCTATTTTGTTGATTGCTAAATTTTGGGCGAGTGAACCATTTTCAGTGACTGCGAACAAGAGTCCAGACAAATGTGCTGGCCAACTGTGAATATGTGATACATATCCGGATTAACTTAGGCTTTATCTGATTGATGTCACTACCAGGGTGACTTGGCAAGCTGAGAGATGACCGGGCATAATAATCGCAGCATTCCTCTAAATCGCCCCCAGGGTGGTTTAGCATACCTCACCCACATGGAGAGTCACGCATGAGTGTATTAGTAGGTCGTCCGGCCCCGGACTTTACCGCGGCTGCCGTGCTAGGCAATGGCGAGATTGTCGAGGACTTTACGTTAAGTCAGGCCATCGCGGGTCAAGCGGCGGTGGTGTTCTTCTACCCCCTGGATTTCACCTTTGTGTGCCCGTCGGAGTTGATCGCTTTTGATCACCGTTTTGAGGAGTTTAAAAAGCGGGGCGTGGCAGTGATAGGCGTTTCCATCGATTCCCAGTTCAGCCATAACGCCTGGCGTAACACCGCCATCGAAGACGGCGGCATCGGTCCGGTGAAATACCCGTTAGTGGCGGATGTAAAGCACGACATATGCCGTGCCTATGACGTTGAGCACCCAGAGGCTGGGGTGGCATTTAGAGGTTCATTCCTGATTGACAGCCAAGGGCTGGTGCGCCATCAGGTGGTCAATGATCTGCCCCTGGGGCGGAACATCGATGAGATGCTCAGAATGGTGGATGCACTGCAGTTCCATGAAACCCATGGTGAGGTGTGCCCGGCTCAGTGGGAACAAGGCAAGCAGGGGATGGACGCCTCTCCGGATGGCGTCGCCCGCTTCCTGGCGGACAATGCCGACCAGCTGTAGGGCATTGAGTGAATCCATGACGGGCGCGTTGGCGCCCGTTGTTATTTGAAGTTGAGCTTATTGCGATACATGGCCTGATCGGCATCGGCGATCAATTGCTCCGCCGGCAGTGGGTTGTCACTGAACCACAGCGCCCGGCCAATGCTGGCCACCACATCGACCTGCTCAATCTGCAGGTTTTGCTGCAAGGCAAACAGCAGGCGGGTGTGAATGGTGTCGGCGTCGGTTTTGTGTTTCAGAGGGCACATTAGTACAAACTCGTCGCCGCCTAAGCGGCCTACCACGTCCATGTCACGGCAGAGCGATTTCAGTGCCGTGGCCACTTTAATCAGCACCTTATCCCCAAAGCTGTGGCCGAAGTTATCGTTCAGTTTTTTGAAGTTATTGATGTCGATGTAATACAGCGCCAACGGGGTCTGGTGCCGCTTAGCCGCAGCCAGCAAGTTATCCAGTTGACAGCAGAACTGGTGCCGATTGGCGACGCCGGTAAGGGCATCGTGAGTGGCGGCGTAATAGAGTTCGCGTTCGATTTCATCTTTTTCGATGGCCACCGATGCTACCGAGGACATCAGGGTCATAAACTCAATGTCACATTCGGAAGCGGATTTGGGTTGATCGTGATAAAACGCAAAGGTTCCAAGCAGGTTGCCCCGGCTGGAGAGGATGGGTACTGACCAACAGGCCTGTACTCTGGCCATCCTGGCCAGGGGTAAAAAGGGCTGCCAGTTCGGGTCTTGATTGACGTCGTCGCTGTACACCGGCTCTTTATAGAAGGCGGCTTTGCCACAACTGCCAACCTGTGGGCCAATGCGGATGCCGTCGATGGCCTGGTTGTACTCTTCCGGAAGGTTGGGGGCGGCGAGCGTGATCAGTGTCTGTTCGCCAGGATCGTAGCTGAGGATAGAGACCCGAATCTGAGGCATGATGGCTTCTGCCAAGTCAATCAGATTATATAAGGTCTTTTTCACTCCACAGCCTAAGGCGAGCTGACGGAGTGCTTCATTCAGGCCTCTGTGGGCTTCTAATAATAGTGTGGCACTCATGGGGTAACTGCTGCTTTGACTTCCCTTACACGGCTATATTGTAACCGTTTTTTGCTCAAAAGGTTACAAGTCTCACTAATTTGAAGTCATAAGTGGCGCCACAAAGTGTGATCGTGATCACGAATGGGGTATCGGGCGCCATTGCTGACGCCCTTATATTAGTTATTCTTGATTTGAATCAGTGCGTTCGGTTTGTTTTACGTTTTCCTCGGGCACCTGCCAGCCGCCCAGGGACTTCCATTTGTTAACGATGTGGCAAAACAGTTCAGCGGTACGTTCGGTGTCGTACAGGGCGGAATGGGCCTGTTTGTTGTCGAATTCGACTCCGGCAGTGCGGCAGGCTTTTGCCAGTACGGTTTGCCCCAAAGCCAGGCCCGACAGGGAGGCGGTGTCGAAGGTGGCAAAGGGGTGGAAGGGCACACGCTTGATGCCGCAGCGATTAATGGCGGCGTTCAGAAAGCCGTTGTCGAAGGCGGCGTTATGCGCCACAACGATAGAGCGGTGGCAACCGGCATTTTTCTGGGCCTTGCGGACCGCTTTGAAGATCTCGTGCAGGGCCTCTCTCTCGGAAACGGCACCGCGCAGTGGATTGTGGGGGTCGATGCCATTAAACTCCAGCGCCGCGGGTTCGAGATTTGCGCCCTCAAAGGGTTCGATGTTGAACTGCAGGCTCTGAGCCGGCTTTAACCAGCCATCGGCATCCATTTCCAGCATCACAGCCGCAATTTCGAGTACCGCATCGGTCTGAGCATTGAAACCGGCGGTTTCAATATCGATGACCACCGGGAAATAGCCTCGGAAACGGTTTACAAGTAAGTTTTCTGGATTGGTTGTGGTCATGCCGCTAGCTTTGAGTCATTTTGGGGGCGCAATTATCGCAAAGCTCAGCGATAATGCAAAAGCTTTAAGTGGTTGCAGAATAGCCTAAAGCTTATTTAGGGTCGGCCGATACAGGGTGTAGACGAGACAGTTCAGGACATGTGGATGCAGTTAAAAAGAGGCGTTGCCATCATTTCAGCTTTGCTTTCTTGCTCCGCTTACGCGGGAGTGAGGAACTACGTGGCGTCCATTGAGCAATCTCACTGGAGTCTGGCGACCTCTAACCCATTGCAGTGCACCCTGAAGCACACCATCCCCAATTTTGGTACCGCCGTCTTTAACAGCAAGGCCGGTCGTTCTACCGACCTGGGATTTGTGTTGCAGATGAAGCGTAAGCCGGAGCGGGCAACCCGAGCCAGCTTGCGTTCGGTGGCACCCTCCTGGCGCCCCGGTGTGCCGGCTAGGGACATCGTCTCGGTAACCTACCAGGCCCAGTATGACGCCGAGGTGCCTAAGCAGGCCGCCTGGGTGATGCTGACTGAGCTGGAGCAGGGGATGCAACCGACGTTTTTCTACCAGGATTGGTATAACCCCTTTGATCAGGTGGCGGTGTCGCTGAACTCGGCCAATTTCCAGAACAGTTATTTTGAGTTTGTCTCCTGCATCGACAGTCTGCTGCCGTATAGCTTTGAGGACATCGCCTACACGGTACTGAACTTCCGTGATAAAAATGGCAACCTGACTTCAGATTCCCGCCGCAAGCTGAGTCGAATCCGCGAATTTTTGGCCTACGATCCAACCCTGGAGTTGGTGCTGATCGACGCCTATACCGACAGCTTCGGCTCCGAAGACACCAATATGGCCATCAGTAACGAGCAGGCGGATAAGTTGCGCCAGTTTTTTGTTGATGCCGGCATCGACGACGATCGCATCGTCAGCCAGGGCCATGGTGAAAAGCGCCATATTGCCACCAACGTCAGCAGCCGCGGCCGAGCTCAAAACCGGCGGGTGGTGATTCGCATGGAACGTTGATCTGGGCCTGAAAGAGAAATCTGGCGACCATGGGGTCGCCTTTTTTTTGCCTGGTGCTTTCCGTTGACGGCATTGAGAGCCTGAGCCCGCCACTGCCGAAGTTTATGGCGAAGGCGAGTCATACAGGAAAGCGCCAAGCCACACCGACCCAAGTTCGGCCCGAACAGAGATAAAAAACCCCGGCACCAGGCCGGGGTTTGGGGTCAGGCAACCGAGGGGATTTAGGCTGCCTGGACTGGACTGGCCGGTTGATGATCGACCTTCTGAGCTTTCAGCTCTTCAGGGTCGAAATCAGACACGTTGATGGTTTCCAGTCGACCGGTTTCGGCATCACGCAGCAGTTGCGCTTCCTCTTCGGTCAATACATTCAGCTCAAGGCCTTTGTCAGCCACTTCATGCAGCTTCCAGAACGGCAGACGGGTACCGGCGGCCTTGCACACCTTGTCGAACAGCGGTTCGGCGGCCAGGATGTTGCGCAGAGTCTGCTCCTGACGACCAATCGGGTTGTTCGGGTGCGCTTCCAACCATTGACCGGCAATCAGGCGGTCGCGAGCGGCACACGGCGTTTGCAGGATCTTGGCGATCTTATGATCCAGCTTGTCAGACGGACGCTTCAGCGGCTTACCAAACGGGAACATGATGAACTTCAGCAGGCCGCCAAAGGCGGGGAAGTTGTCCAGCAGTTCATCCAGAGACAGTTGCAACTTGTGCAGGCTGTCTTCGACCGCCCACTGCATCAGCGGGATGTCGTCGGTCTGGCGACCGTCGTCTTCGAAGCGCTTAAGGGTGGCCGAGGCCAGGTACAGCTGGCTAAGCAGATCACCCAGGCGGGCAGAGACACGCTCTTTCCGCTTCAGGTTGCCGCCCAGCAGGGCCATGGCCAGATCCGACAACAGAGCCAGGTTAGCACTGAAGCGGTTCATGTGCTGGTAGTAGCGCTTGGTGGTATCGGAGTAAGGCGCACTGGAGAAGCGACTGCCGGTCAGGCCCAGCCAGAAGCTACGGACGAAGTTGGTGAAAACAAAGCCGACGTGACCCCAAACGGCACCGTCAAACTCGTTGAGGCTGCGCTCCTGATCTTTATCGAAGGCGGCTTCCATCTCTTTCAGTACATACGGGTGGCAGCGAATGGCACCCTGACCGTAAATCACCAGAGAACGGGTCAGAATGTTGGCCCCCTCCACGGTAATGGCGATGGGCGCACCTTGATAGCCTCGTCCCAGGTAGTTATCTGGACCCAGACACACCCCTTTACCGCCGTGGATGTCCATGGCGTCGATGATGCACTTCTGCATGCGATCGGTGAGGTGCATCTTAACGATGGCGGAGATCACCGATGGTTTCTCGCCCAGGCCCAACGCGGTGGTGGTCATGGCGTTGACCGCCTCCATCAGGTAGGCGTTACCGCCGATGCGGGCCATTGGCTCTTCAATGCCTTCCATCTTACCGATGGGAGTCTTGAACTGGCGACGAATGCGGGAGTAGGAACCGGTTGCCGCGGCAACGGTCTTGATGCCACCGGCGGAGTTGGAGGGCAGGGTGATGCCGCGTCCGACCGACAGACATTCCACCAGCATACGCCAGCCTTTACCGGCCATCTCGGTGCCACCGATGATGAAGTCCAGCGGCATAAACACGTCGGTGCCCTGAGTTGGACCATTCTGGAACATGGTGTTCAGTGGGAAGTGGCGACGACCAATGATGACGCCTTCCATGTCGGTAGGCACCAGGGCACAGGTAATGCCGATCTCTTCCTCGTCACCAAGCAGGTGGTCAGGATCGCGCAGTTTAAATGCCAGACCCAATACGGTGGCCACAGGCGCCAGGGTGATGTAGCGCTTGTTCCAGGTCACCTTCATGCCCAGAACCTCTTTGCCTTCCCACTGGCCTTTACAGACCACACCGTAGTCTGGAATCGAGCCGGCATCGGAACCCGCTTCCGGGCTGGTCAGGGCAAAACAGGGCACTTCCTGGCCAACGGCCAGGCGGGGCAGGTAGTGGTCTTTCTGTGCTTCGGTACCATAGTGCTGCAACAGCTCACCAGGACCCAGAGAGTTAGGCACCCCCACGGTGGAGGCCAGCACGGAATCGACACCGGCCAGTTTCTGCAGAACCTGAGACTGGGCGTAGGGGCTGAATTCCAGACCACCGTACTTCTTCTTAATGATCATGGCGAAGAACTTGTTGTCCTTCAGGTACTGCCATACCTCTTCCGGCAGATCCGCATCCTGGTGGGACACCTGGAAGGCGTTCACCATGCGTGAGACCTCTTCCACCGGACCGTCGAGGAACGCCTGCTCTTCAGCGGTCAGACGGGCCACCGGGATTCTGTGCATCTTTTTCCAGTCTGGAGCGCCTGAGAACAGGTCTGCATCCCACCAAATGGTACCGGCTTCAATGGCATCCTTCTCCGTTTGCGACATCTCCGGCATCACTGAGCGGAACGCTTTCAGGGCCGGCTGGGTCAGCAGGGAGCGACGCAGCGAGGTGACGTTGAATGGGATAAACAGGATGGCAAAGATAAGCCAGGTCAGGGTACCAACGATACCGAGCCCGGTACCGATACCGAGGGCAGCGGCGGCTGCCAGGGTGAATAGGGTCAGCGAGGCACGTTTATAGATGAGCCCCCCTAAAACCACAATAGAGGCAATGCTCCAAACTAGGGTAGTCACGTTAATTCTCCTTGTGTCACCCGCCTGAGAAACCCTCAGACAGGTTTGCTCTCTGTCACAGTATACGGTCTGGTCTGACCTCTGTCACATAAAAGTAAACGCTCGTTTAAATATCTTCAAGGTTTATTTATCCATAAATATTCACTTTGCTGTAAAACCGTGTTGGGGAATCTGTGCTAAGGGCCGTGGATTATGGGGTGGCGACAGTTTGAGCGTTTGTAGCCGCTTTGGGTGCAGTGGCGTGAATTTGTGGTTATTCTTCTTCTATTAGAGAGTGATACGGACGAATCCATGTGTGAGTTGCTGGCCATGAGTGCCAACGTACCGACAGACATTGTGTTCAGCTTTACCGGGTTGGTGGAGCGGGGCGGGGTCACCGGTCCCCATACCGATGGCTGGGGCATTACGTTTTATGATGGCCCGGGCAACCGTACGTTTCGGGATTGCCAGCCCAGCTGCCGGTCTGAGGTGGCCAGCCTGATCAAGGAATACCCCATCAAGAGTAAGGCGGTGATCAGTCACATTCGCCAGGCCAACCGCGGCCGGGTGTCGTTGGAGAATACCCACCCTTTCTGTCGTGAGCTGTGGGGGCGCTACTGGACCTTTGCCCATAATGGCCAGCTCAGTAATTACACCGACAAGCTGAAGCCCAAACGGTTTCATCCGGTGGGTAAGACCGACAGTGAACTGGCGTTTTGCTATTTGATGGACCGGCTGGCCCAACGCTTTCCGGAGAAACCTAAGGACATGCGGCAGGCGTTTCGCTTTATGGCCAACGAGGCCACAGCGCTGGGCACACTGGGTGTCTTCAACATGTTGCTCACCGATGGTCGCTACCTGCTGGCGGTGTGCAGCAATAATTTATGCTGGATTACCCGTAAGGCTCCGTTTGGCGAGGCCAAGCTGATCGATACCGACATGGTGATCGATTTCACCAGTGAAACCAACGAAACTGACATCGTGTCGGTGATTGCCACTCGTCCCCTGACCCACAATGAGCAGTGGCACACCATGGTGCCCGGTGAATGGCAGCTGTTTAAGGACGGACTGCCGGTGGCGGCGTCCCGGCCTCGCTGAAGGTCAGCCGTTCCAGCCTCAGTTCCGCCTGAACATCGCCATCTTTGTACTGGATTAGCCTGGCCAGTACATGGTGGTATTCCAGCGCCAGCCACAGATAGGTCTGACGGCTGCTGCCTTCGCCACGATCCCTGGCCACTTTGATGGTGTCCAGGGTGCCGAACGGCAGCGTCAGTGTCTCCTTACCCACCACTTTATAGCGGTAGTCCCGTTCTTTGTTCTTGTAGACGATGGGGTACAGCATGTCGGTGTCCCCTCGGGCAACGTCCAGCCGCAGCTGCAACTGATAGCTAAGGGGATCGAACCTGGGTTGGCTCCAGGGCAGCTGTTTGCGTTCATCCCGGTATTGGGCCTCGATGCGTTGTTGCTGCCAATCAAAACTGATGCTGGCACTGAAATCCGGACCGGTTCCTGAGCGTGTCATGTGGTATTGCCAGGGCATCAGGGTGGTGTCATTGACCCTGAACTCGCTGGTCTCGGTACGGGTATCCGATAAAAATAGCCAACCCACTTTGCTTTGGTAGCCCAGAGAGTAGATCCCGTCCTGCTGCTGTTGCAATTGGTAATAGCCGCTGCCTAACTGGGAGTCGCCCCGCCAGACTTGGTAATCCGCCCGGTAGGGCAACAGCGGGTTGGCGGCGGCGCCGGCGGAAAGGACCAGCGCCATTAATGGCCAGATTCGCATCGGCTCTCCTTGGTGAAACGGAACAGACAGTGTTGAGTGTAGAGCAGTTCTCTGTTCTCAATGAGTCGACCCTGCCACTTGGTGATTAAAACGGCAGTTGCCACAACAGCTCGGCCAGATCCGGTTGCCACTGGTATTCCGACATTTTTACCCGGCCGTTGCGGACCATCACGCCCTCTTCACGGAGTCGATATTGCTGCTCCTGAAAGCCGGGGCTGCCTGGCGGCAGGGAGATTTTACCGGCGGCATTAACGACCCGGTACCAGGGCAGTGTCAGGGTATCCGGTGTCAGTCGCAGGGCTTTGCCCGCCAACCTTGCCCGCCCGGGCAGTCCGGCCAGATCCGCCAACTGCCCATAGCTGACCACCTTACCCGCCGGCACCAACTGGCAGACCTGCCAGATACGCTGCTCCTTACTCAGGGCTGGGGTGTCGCTCATGGTCCGTGTCTCGTACTGATTGCTGGAGGTGAAGCTGCAGTGTACTGAATTTCTGATGGCTTTTCAGTGTGCCTGTTCAGGAAAGGAAAGAGGTGGGGCGCCATCGAGTCACGGTGGTTGGATCTTAGTGCAAAATCGTTAATACTGTATATATGTACAGTTGTGGCGAAAATCATGCTAAAACCCGTTGATTCATTATTGCAGCGAGACGATCTGTGGCTGGCCAGTCAGTGGCAGCAACAGCAGGGGGGGATCGCCACCGGTTTTGAGGCGCTGGATCGGTGCCTGTGTCATGGGGGCTGGCCTGACAAGGGCGTGCTTGAGGTATTGATGGCAACGCCGGGGGCCGGCGAATCACTGTTGTTGCAGCGTTTGTTGTGTCCGGGAGAGGGCCAATGGTTGTTGTTGGTGTGTCCGCCTTATCTGCCCTATGCCCCGGCTTGGATGCAGCAGGGGATCGACCTGGCCAATGTGGTGTGTCTGACGGATCTGGATCGCAAAGAGCAGTTGTGGGCTGCGGAACAGGGGTTGGCCAGTGGCAGTTGTCGGCGGGTGTTGTTGTGGCTCGATGCATTGTCAGTCAGTGAATCCCGGCGTTTGCAACTGGCGGCCGAACGAAGTGGCAGCGTGGCGGTGGTATTTCTCCCTCAGGAGGCCGAGCGCGACAGTCATCCGGTCAGCCTGCGGGTTCGCTGGGCGTTGGAAACCGGCGGAGCGACGCTGCAGATCCTCAAGCAGCGTGGCGGTTGGCGTCAGCCCCAGCAGCGGCTCAGTGTGCAGCCGCAAGGGTGGCACCTGCCGAAGCGGCCGCCAGCGGCAACACTGTTTCAGGGGCCCTGGTGATGCTGTGGCTGGGACTGCATTTTGTCGATCTGGCGTTGCACTACCAATTGCAGTCGCACCCGGAACCGGCGGCCGCCGCCCTGATCAGCGGCCAGCCGCGGCGGGTACGTCAGTGCAACGATGTGGCGCAGACACAGGGCGTTAGCGTTGATCAGAGTGTGGCTACGGCCACCGCCCTGTGCCCTTCACTGTGGCTGCTGGAGCCGCTGGCGGACTCGCAAGAGGTGTTGCTGGAGCTGGCTCAGTGGGCCTATGGCTTCAGTGGCCGGGTGGTGCTGGTGGCGCCGGATTTACTGCTGCTCGAAGGCAGCAGCATGCTGCGCCTGTTTCAGGGCCTGGATGGCTGGCGTCAAGCGATCAACCGGGGGCTGGAAGTGCTGGGGCTACCCTATCAGCAGGGGCTGGGGCTGACGCCGCTGGCGGCGACGGTGCTGGCTCGCCAGGGACTGGATGGCAACAGCGACGACCCTTGTCGGCTCGCTGCCTTGTTGCGGTCACTGCCGGTGACGGCGTTGCAGTTGCCAAATGATTGCGGTGAGCGATTGATGCAGATGGGCATTCAGCAGGCCGGGCAACTGCTGGCTTTGCCCCGGGCGGAGCTGGGTTCCCGTTTTGGTGCCGAGTTGTTGCTGCACCTGGCACGATTGCAGGGAGAATTACCGGATCCCCGCCCTGAGTACCAACCGTCGCCTCAGTTTCAACAGAAGCGGTTGCTGCTGGAAGAGGCGGAGCAGGCGTCGATGCTGTTGTTTCCCCTGCAAAGCATGGTGGCGGCACTGGCGGAATTTCTACGTCAGCGGCAGTTGGCATGCGGTCAATTCAGCCTGAGCCTGAGTCACCGTCAGGGGCCACCCACCCGGGTGGTGCTGCGTCCGGCATTTGCCGAAAGTCAGCGCCAGGCCTTGTTTAAGCTGCTGCAGCTGAGGTTTGAGCGCCTGACTCTGTACCAGCCGGTTACGGAGTTGCTGTTGCAGAGTGAACAGTTGAGTCCGGTGAACCTGACGAGTGAAGGGTTAAGCGAAAACGGTCAGCCATTGGTGGCCAGTCAGCAGCCGCAGCGGCAGTTGATCTCGCAACTGAGCGCCCGCTTGGGGGCAGAGCGGGTTCGGGGCATTGCCACCGTGGATGAGATTCGACCTGAGCGGGCCTGGCGCTGGGCCGGCTTGGGGGAGGGCAGTGAGTCGGTGGCGTCGCGGCCTCGGCCGCCGTGGTTATTGCTCGAGCCCCAGGCGGTGACCCGACAGCAACTTCAGTTGCACCAGGGGCCGGAGCGGCTGGAGTCAGGCTGGTGGGATGGGGAGCCGGTGTGCCGGGATTACTACCTGGCTCAGACCGGGGATCATCGTTGGTGCTGGGCGTTTCGTCAGCACGACGGCTGGTTTATCCATGGGTGGTTCTAGTGGTGGACTACGCTGAGCTGCACTGCCTGAGTAACTTCAGCTTTCTACGCGGCGCCTCTCATCCTCAGGAGCTGGTGGCGGAGGCGGCCCGTCAGGGGTACCGAGCCATCGCCCTGACTGATGAGTGCTCTTTGGCGGGGATCGTCAAGGCCTGGGAGGCAGCAAAAACCCATGAGATTCGGCTGCTGGTGGGCAGTGAGTTTCGGTTGCCGGAGGCCACGGTGGTGGTGCTGGCCCAGAGCCGCCGAGGCTATGGCCAGCTGTCGGCATTGATCACCCGCAGCCGCCGCCGCAGTCCGAAAGGACACTACCAGATTCATTGGGCCGATTTCGACGAGCGTCTGAGTGAATGCCTGCTGTTGTTGCTGGTGAATGCTGAGGCGCCGGAGTCGGCTCTGGCGCCCATCTGCCAGCAGCTGCAATCGGAGTTTGTCGATCGCTGCTGGCTGTTGCTGGAGCGCCATTTTTGTCCGCAGGATCAGCGCCGGTTGCAACTGGTGGAGTCGTTGTCACGGCGTTGGTCATTGCCGCTGGTCTGTGCCGGAGGGGTACGTATGCACCGTGCGGAGCGGCAGCAATTGCTGGATGTTCTCAGTTGTGTGCACCACGGCTGCACCTTGTCGCAGGCCGGGTGGCGATTAAGTGGTAATGCCGAAGCACACATCAAATCGTTGCCAGCCCTGGCCCGGCGTTTTCGCCCCCAATGGCTGGCAGCCACGATGGCGATCGCCGAACGGTGTCAATTTGAGCTGGAGGAGCTGCGCTACCAGTACCCGGCGGAGGTGGTACCACAAGGGATGACGGCGTCGGCGTACCTGCGTCAGCAGGTGGCCGTCGGGGCTCAGCGGCGCTACCCGCAGGGGGTTCCGCCTCAAGTACAGCGGCAGATTGAGACTGAGCTGGCGCTGATTGATGAGCTGCGTTACCACTATTTTTTTCTGACTATCTACGACATCGTCCGCTTTGCCAAGGCGCAGCGGATTCTGCATCAGGGGCGGGGATCGGCCGCCAACTCGGTGGTGTGTTACTGCCTGGGGATCACCGAGGTGGATCCGGTGCAGGTGAACCTGTTGTTTGAACGCTTTATCTCCCGAGAGCGCAATGAGCCGCCGGACATCGATGTGGATTTCGAGCATCAGCGCCGCGAGGAGGTGATTCAGTACATCTATAGAAAATACGGCCGGGAGCGGGCGGCGTTGGCGGCCACGGTGATCAGTTATCGCTTCAAGAGCGCTCTGCGGGATGTGGCCAAGGCGCTGGGACTGGATGAAGGGTATCAGGACTACCTGATTAAGCACGTGGATCGCCGCGATGGCAGCAGCAGTTGGCAACAGCAAACCCAGGCGCTGATGCAGGGCCGGGACACTCCCGCCGGTGTCGCGGCTTTTCTGGTTCCCTTGGTGGAGACGCTGTTGGGGTTTCCCCGCCACCTGTCTCAGCATGTGGGTGGTTTTATCATCTCCTCGGGCCCGCTGTCTGAACTGGTGCCGGTGGAGAACGCCGCCATGGCCGAACGCACCGTTATCCAGTGGGATAAGGATGATCTGGAAGCGTTGGGGCTGCTGAAGGTGGATGTGCTGGCCCTGGGGATGCTCAGTGCCATTCGCCGCTGCTTTGACCTCATCAGCCAGTGGCAGGGGCAGCCCTATGGCATGGACGATGTGGTGCGCGAACAGCCCCAGGTGTATGACATGCTGTGTCGTGCCGACAGCATCGGCGTGTTTCAGATTGAATCGCGGGCACAGACCAACATGCTGCCTAGGCTGCGCCCCCGTTGTTACTACGATTTGGTGGTGCAGATCGCCATTGTCCGTCCGGGGCCGATTCAGGGGGACATGGTTCACCCCTACCTGAGGCGGCGTCATGGCCAGGAGCCGGTGTCTTACCCCAGCGAGGCGGTTCAGCAGGTGCTGGAACGTACTTTGGGGGTGCCGATTTTTCAGGAGCAGGTGATCAAACTGGCGATGGTGGCCGCCGGGTTTTCTGGCGGGGAAGCGGATCAGTTGCGGCGGGCCATGGCCAGTTGGAAGCGTCATGGTGAGTTGGACCAGTTTGAGAAAAAACTGGTGGAGGGGATGGCCAGCCGAGGCTATAGCAGTGAGTTTGCTCAGCAGGTGTTCAACCAGATCCGCGGCTTTGGTGAATACGGCTTCCCTGAGTCCCATTCCGCCAGTTTTGCGCTGCTGGCGTACGTGTCGGCGTACCTGAAGTATCACTATCCGGTGGCGTTTTGCTGCGCCTTGCTCAACAGTCAGCCCATGGGCTTCTATACCCCGTCGCAACTGGTTCAGGATCTGCAGCGTCATGGCGCAGAGGTGCTGCCGGTATCGGTGAATCACAGTGATTGGGACCATCGGTTAGAATCCGTTGCCGGTAAACCGGCGTTACGCCTGGGGTTGCGGTTGGTGAAAGGCCTGGGGGAGGACGCCGGACAGGCGGTCGTGGCCCAGCGGCCAGGGCTGGGGTATCAGGACAGTCAGCAACTGGTGGCTCTCAGCCAGCTGGATCGAGGCAGCCTGGAGCGCCTGGCCAGTGCCGATGCCCTGAAATGCATGAGCGGTCACCGCTATCAGGCCCGTTGGCAACTGGCGGCAGTGACCGAGCAACTGCCGCTGTTCGGAGAGCAGCCGTTGTCTACCGAGGTGGCGTTATCGTCGCCAGGAGCGGCCGAGGAGATGCTGGCAGATTTCCAGCAGCTGGGGCTGACCCTGGGACAGCACCCGATGGCGATGTTGCGCCAGCGTGGGCAGTTGAGTGGACAGCGCACGGCAGAGCAGTTGCTGGAGTGCCGGCATGGGCAACTGGTGACCCTGACCGGTGTGGTGGTGGGGCGGCAACGACCGGGTACCGCCAGTGGCGTGACCTTTATCACCCTTGAAGATGAGACCGGCAACGCCAACGTGGTGGTCTGGGCCGGTACTGCCCGGGCTCAGAGGCAACCCTATCTGACAGCTCGATTGTTGCAGGTCCGAGGAGTGGTGGAAAAAGCGGGTAGGGTGGTGCACCTGATGGCAGGCAAATTGACTGACAAAAGTGAGCTGATTGACAATTTCAAGGTGAAATCACGAAATTTTCGTTAAGAAATGGTGTTCACTATTCGATCATTGACTGCAATTGATAAAAAAATCGCCAGATGGTTTGTAAACCCAAACATCCTGAGTATAATTGATATCGATAGCAGGTAATACGGATTGCCTGTGCGTTTGATTTAGAAAGAGTTAGATATGTCTGAACAAGTTACTGGTACAGTTAAGTGGTTTAACGACGAAAAAGGATTTGGCTTCATCTCTCGTGAAGATGGCAAGGATGTGTTCGTGCACTTCTCTGCTATCCAGGGTAATGGACGCCGTACTTTGGTTGAAGGTCAACAGGTTACTATGACCGTGACTCAGGGTCAGAAAGGCCCTCAAGCAGAGAACGTAAGCGTTATCTAACACTTACAAAAGATTCGAGGCCCTTGCCGTATGGCGAGGGCTTTTTTTTGTCCGTTTTTTGGTCTCGTAAACACACTCGGATCCCCCGACCAGATGGAGACTGGTGCCGATCTGGCAGATACTTACTGCCATGGCGTGTTGGTCATCGGCTTCGAGGCTGAGAGCCGTCATGTCGAAGTTGGTGGCAGCATGAGGAGGCGGACATGGCGAAGTGGTTGCTCTGGATTGCGGCACTGCTGCTGTCAGGTTTACTGGTCACCATGGGGTATTACCAGTATCGGGACTGGCACCATCCTTACCGTGCCATTCAGGTCAGGCAATTGCCGCCGCCGGACCTCAAGCCAATGCTAAGCATCGACACCCACCTGGCACTGACTCCACGACCCCAGGAAACCTACGCGTTTCCTATTCCTCTGGGGAAAGTCGGCCCCGCTGAGCCCCTGTATGCGGGGGCCCGTCAATACCCGTTTTTCTGCATGACGCTGGCTTCCGGGCTGGGTCAGCCCCAGATTGACAACCATCGGGGACAGGGAGTCGCGGTGTTTAATGATCGCGGCGGGCAACTGGGTGACACCATTCTGGGTTACAGCCGTGATTGTGGGCTGCCTTCGGTTCTGAATTACTTTTACCTCGACCTAAATGGGGTCCTGCGGCCCTACTTGCCAGGAAGCCCGGTGCCGCCGGAGCAGGTGGCACAAACGGAGATTAACGGTCGCTCGGTGGCGCAGATCTACCGGGTCGAGAGCGGTACCATCAACCGCTATATCTACCACATCGCCATGTTGGCGACGCCGGACATCGCCAGAGAACAGGCCCCCTGGTGGAACCGGAAACTGATTTATCAATTTCATGGTGGCAGTGGCATCGGCTTTCGCCAGGGGCGGTTAAAACCGTCGAAAATTGTCCGTAAGCGCCTGGAGCAGTTGCAACAAGGCTATGCGGTGATCAGTTCCACCGGTAATAAGACCAGTTACACCTACAACATGGTTCGGGCCGAGGACACCGCCCGCAGGGTTAAGCGCCAATTTGTCTCCCTGTACGGCCAGCCCAGCTACACCATTGGCATTGGCGGTTCCGGCGGCGGACTGAGTCAATATCTGATGGCGCAAAATCGCAGCCAGGTGTTCGACGGGGCACTGGCCTTGTACGCCTACCCCGACATGGTGACCCAGGCGTTGTATGGTTTGGACTGCGACCTGTTCAACACCTATTACGCCTTTCGCAGCCCCACTCGGCATCGTTGGCAGGACTTTGATAACCGCACCGAACTCGAGGGGCTCAATGCGGCCGCCGGTTTCAGTCAGCGAGCCCCGTTTCTGGAGCCGTTGAACCAGCTGCTCCATGGGCGCTGGCCCAGTTGGCCTCAGGGATCCAGCGAGTGCATCAATGGCTGGTTTGGCCTGTCGGCACTGATTCATAACCCCAGGCAGGGCTATATTCGGCCGATGTTCAGTGACGCGATTGATCGGCAGCAGCATTGGAGTTACTGGGAAGATCTGGTGCAGATTTTTGGTCGTGATCAACACGGTTTTGCCCGCACGGCCTGGGGCAATCAGGGGGTGCAATATGGCCTACGTTCATTGCGGCAGGGGCGGATTTCGGTGGCGGAGTTTTTGCATCTGAATCGACACATCGGCAGTTGGCAGGAAACCGGGGTCATGAGCCGTGAGACCATCTGGACGCCGCTGGGGATGAGGCTGCCGTTGTGGTTGTCGCTGTGGGGTAATCACAACGTCACCGAAGGAGCGCCGGCCCCACGTCGGCAGCCGGATCCCTATGCGGTGGAGCGCGCCTACCGCACCGGTCAGGTGTTTATGGGCGCCAACCCCATTCCAGTGATCGATCTGCGCCATTACCTGGAGGAGCGGCTGGATATGCATCACCTGTCTGCTTCCTTTGAAGCTCGGGCCCGGATCCTGGATTGGCACGGCCATACCGACAACCAGGTTATCTGGGTGTCAGACTATCGCTACACGCCATTGAAAGAAGCGTTTGACGCCATGGAGTTGTGGTTGCAGGCCAGGCTGATGGGGCAGCCACGACCCGATCATATCGAGGACCAGTGCTTCGACGCCGACGGGCAGGTGCTGCAGCGGGGGGACGGAGTCTGGGATGGGCAATGGAATGGCCGCCGGCCGGGGGCGTGCAGTCAACGCTATCCCCACTTCAGCAATGCCCGGGTTCAGGCTGGTGGTCCCTGGCAAGGCAGCGTGTTTCAGTGTCGGCTGTTGTCCGTCGACGAGGCCGTGGCTCAGGGCCAGTATGGGGAGGTCGCCATGACCCCCTACCTGGCCCAGCTCAGGCAGGTGTTTCCCGACGGGGTCTGCGATCTGGCCGCTGGCGATGCCTTGCGGCCACCGGACTTGACCCCGGCGGCAGGGTTCTAACTGGAGGGGATGACGTAGGCGGCGATGGCCACGCAGTGGCACACGGCGCCAGCCAACACACACAGGTGCCAGATGGCGTGAGTATAGGGGGTCTTCTTGGCCACATAGAATACCACCCCGCCGCTGTAGCACAGGCCACCAATCCACAGCAGGTGGAAACCGGCACTGGGCAGAACCTGATACAGCGGGTAGATCACCAGCAGGCATAGCCAGCCCATCACCAGATAAGTGGTCAGGGCCAGTTTCTTGAAGCGATTGATAAAAAAGGCCTTAAACACCACTCCTGCGATGGCCATGGACCAGATGGTGGCCAGAATCATATCGGCTTTCCAGCCCTCGAGGCTGATGGACATCATCGGCGTGTAGGTGCCGGCAATCAGCAAATAGATGGCACAGTGATCCAGCCGTTTGAATACCTTCTTGGCGCGGGGGTTGGAGATGGAGTGGTACAACGTCGAAAACAGGAACAGCAAAATCATGCTGGCGCCGTAGATACTGACGGCGGCAATGTCCCAGGCAGACAATACCGGAATTCCCTTGGTGAGCATCAGGGTGAGGCCGACGATGGCGGCGGCAACCCCCAAACCATGGGTAATGGCGTTGGCGATCTCTTCTCCTTGGGAGTAGGGCATAGCGGCTGAAGCCATAGGGTTCCTTTGCGGTTGCTGCATAAAAAGTCCGACCAGTGTAGCAGGAGATTATTTAAGCGTACACATGTACGCCTAAAAATTTTATGGCGATGGTCAGCCTGTGTATCAACAACCGAATAGGTCCTCACAGACTGCGGCCTTAGAGGGGCCATGATGAAGTGAAAGAGCGGGATTTTCCAGTCTGCGGCAGGGAAGTTGGTGCGGTGGCAGCTAAAGCTGCCACCCAGAGACATTACTGAACCACTTTGGCCATCTGCAGCAGTGACAGCAACTGGTCTTCTTCCAGTTCAATTCGAGGCTGGCCTTTGCTGGCCATTTTTAGCGCCTGTTCAAAGTCGTGCTCTTTGCGGATCAAATAGGCGGCGATGGCACTGACGGTGCGTTTTCGACCGTCGTTGCAGTGGATGGCCACCGCACCGTCAAAGCGGTCGATGAACTGCTCCAGCTGTTGCAGTTGCTGAGGGCTGACGGTCTGACCGTCTTCGGTCGGCAGCCACAAATAAGGAAGTTGCCAGTTGTGGTACAGCTGGTGATTGTCTTCGCTGTCCAGCAACGAGACCACGGCCTGGAATCGTGATTTTGCCAGGGTGCCCAGCTCGTGAGTCTGTGGCTTGCGCATGCCGGCAAGGCGACCCGGGATAACCCACCAGGGAGTCAGGGTGTCAGTATGTGTCATGGTGCTCTCCTGTAGTCGTCAGTGAGAGTAGTGTAGGAAGTTTACCGGGCACAGGTGAAAGGAAACCGATGGATTTCGGCGTTTCGTTCAGACTCAATTAAGCTGGATGAATATCGCTTTATTTGGGGTTAAGTGCGCCTAAGTTTAGCGATAATGCTTCGATCTCCGATAACGCAATGGACACGACTGGCAACCTGAACGTAACCATCGCCGCTTAAACTGTACACAATTGCACCGTTTTGGCCCACTGCCTTCGAGCGAAGGTAATGGGCCAGAAATGAGCAGGAATTCAGGATTGATCGGAGCCCAGATAACGGTACAGGAACGCGCCTAATATTGCCCCAACAATGGGGGCCAGCCAGAACAGCCACAGTTGAGACAGGGCCCAGTCACCCACATACAGGGCCACACCGGTGCTGCGAGCGGGGTTTACTGAGGTGTTGGTGATCGGGATGCTGATTAAATGGATCAGGGTCAGGCACAGGCCAATGGCTACGGGCGCAAGTCCTGCCGGTGCCCGGGGATCGGTGGCGCCCAGTATGACCACCAGAAAGACCATGGTCATTACCACTTCGGTGAGCAGCGCCGCGCCCAGGCTGTACCCCCCTGGGGAGTGGCTGCCATAACCATTGGCGGCAAAGCCGGCGCTGACATCAAACCCTGGCGCGCCGCTGGCGATCAAAAGCAGCACTCCCCCTGCCACCAGGCCGCCGGCGACCTGGGCCAGAATGTAGGGCAACAGGGCGCTGGCTTCAAAGCGGCCGCCGGCCCACAGTCCAATGGATACCGCCGGATTCAGGTGGCATCCCGAGATGTGGCCCAGGGCAAAGGCCATGGTCAGTACGGTTAAGCCAAATGCCAGCGACACACCCAGCAGGCCAATGCCCACGTCGGGAAAGCCCGCAGCTAATACGGCACTGCCGCATCCGCCAAGAACCAGCCAGAAGGTACCGATGAATTCTGCACAATAGCGTTGCATGCTTTACTCCATGTCTGTCTTAGGGGGCGCCATGCCAATTCGTTAGTAACTGTCGGGTACACAGGCAGTTACCTATGAATAGCGGGCGTTCACAGTGTAGACCAGAGCGGACAGGGCTGCTTTTTAGGGGGGCTGGATTGGGGCAGGGGGTTGGGCCGAAGTCAGGCTTCGGCCCCAGTGTTTAATGACGGAGTTTGCCGACCAGGTGAGCAATGGCCACCAATATAAAACCGGCAATCATGCCGATGAGGCCGTTCAGCAGGGCGGGTACCAGCGCGGAGGCGATATGGCCAACAGCGGGGATCAACGCGGTTTCGGCGGCAGCCTCGGAGATCCATTCGCTGAACAGGTGTACGCCGTGACTCAAGATGCCGCCGCCGACCAGGAACATGGCAATGGTGCCGATCAGCGACAGGGATTTCATCAGTTTCGGGGCGGCGGCCAGCAGCAGACGGCCAAAAGACTGGGCCACAGAGGTGGAACGTTGGCTCAGGTACAGGCCGGCATCGTCGATTTTCACAATGACCGCCACCAGCCCGTAAACGCCGATGGTCATCAGAACGGCGATGGTGGACATGGTGGCCACCTGGGTCATAAACGGCGCGGCGGCCACGACCCCCAGCGTCAACACGATGATTTCTGCAGACAGAATAAAGTCGGTACGGATGGCCCCTTTGATCTTGGTTTGTTCATATTGTTGCTGATCGTCACCACTGAGATCCGGTGCCTGGCGATGGCTCTGCTTGGAGACCATCTCCAGCACTTTTTCCGCGCCTTCGAAGCAGAGGAACAGGCCGCCAAGCATCAACAGTGGGGTTATCAGCCAGGGAATAAAGGCACTAATGGCCAGGGCGGCGGGCACCAGAAAGCACTTGTTCACTAGCGAGCCCTTGGCCACGGCCCAGATCACCGGCAGTTCGCGGTCGGCTTTGACTCCGGAAACCTGTTCGGCATTCACGGCCAGGTCGTCGCCGAGTACGCCAGCGGTCTTACGGGCGGCCACTTTGCTCATAACGGCAACATCGTCCAGCAGGGACGCGATGTCATCCAGAAGGGTTAATAAACTGGCTCCGGCCATTTCGGTATCATCCAATACAAAATCAGTAAGTTAGCCAAACAGGATAGGCCCGACTCCGGCGGACTGCAACCGCCTAATCGCTGGGTTGGGTGTCAATGGTCACATAACATACTGCTGCCTGAATCCCTTGGTTGCCAAAGAAGGTCAGCCAACGGGTTTGGTTGTCTCTCAGGGTGTCGCCGGGACCTTTGACCTCCAGCCACAGGTGCTGATCATCCCGGGTCAGAAACAGGTCTGGATGGCCGCTGCGATTGGCGTTGAGATCAAACAGCAGTCGCCGAAAACAAGCGGTCAGCTGTGGTCGGCTCAGGTGAGTTAGGGCCGACTGGATCAGCGGTCGGTTGATTTTGTCCCAGTTGACCCAGTAGTTGGCAATTCCCCGTTTTTGATCGTAAGTCTCCAGTAGCTGTGCGGGTTGCCAGTGGCATAGGAGGTGATCGATGAGGTTGCCACGGGCCTGACGGAAGCCGGGACTGAACATGTCTTTGGGGCCCAGCTGATAAGGATTGAGAAAGGCGCCTCGGACTGGCGCGAAGATTGCTGGCCAGAAAGCCAGGCCAAACAGCGCGTTGAGCAGGGCGTTCTCACTGTAATCTGCCTGCCAGCCCAGACTCCGGTAGTGCTCCGCAACCAGTTGTTCAACTGGCAGGCCTTTGTCCCTCAGGCTCAGGGTGTGCTGCTGAATTTGCGGAGCAACCGGCTGCGGAAACGCGAACGGCGCAAGTCGGTTCAGTTTTTTCCCCAACCGCCGGGCGACGGTCAGTTCCTGTTCGTTTTGTGGGCTGTCGAGCATGGCCTGCACCAGTGGGCGGGCCAGGTGTGGTGCATCGGCGCTCAGGTGCAGCCTGGCCTGACGCTCGCGGCTGGGAGCGAGCGGACTGTGCTGATACAACGCCAATGCACGCTGCGGTTGCTTGGCGCGTTCAAATTCGCGGGCAATCTCCAGCAGCAGCCGCTGTCGTCGTCGCTCCCACTTGTCCCAGGGCAGGGGCAAAGGCAGATCGTCGATCAGGGCCAGAATCGCCGCTCGGTCTTTTTGCTCGACGGCCTGGTGGTAACGCTTGTTCAGTCGACTCAGGTGTCGGGCTGCCTCCAATTGCGGCCGCTGTTCAAAGGCGTTCAGGCTGGGATCCAGCGAGTAGTCTTCAAATACCTGAATGCCCAGATCGCTGACGACGAACTGGGCCAGATCCTGATGCGCATTGCCAAAATAGAGCAACAACAGGGTCTCCAGTAGCTCCGGTTGGCTCAGGGCGATCAACGGCATAGGGGGTACGGGAAGGGCTTGTTGGTCAAGCAGCACCACTAACTGGGGTTTTCGCAGTTTCTCCTGCCCGCAAGGGGCATGATGGAGTAACTCAGCTTTGGTTACCCAGGGCGCCAGCTGTGACCAGTCGTGGGGCTGAAAGCTGTGGATCATACCGGCATCTCGCAGGAGGCTGATGGCACCGGCGAGGTCGTCGATCTCTGGGTAGCGGAGCTTATCGGTACGAAATACCGGGCCTTTTCTTGATAGCAATCGAACACACAGGCAGCGCGCCGGGTGGGGCAGGGCATCGAAGTCTCGAATCCAGCCCAGTTCGTCGTCGCTCAGCAGCGCTTGGTAGCGACCCCGGACGTGGTTCACCATGCGAGTGAAATTACCGAGATAGTAGTCTTGAGGTAGATCCGGTTGTGGGGCTGAACTCACGCGCAATGCTCATGCTGATCGGCAGAGCCTTAACCATACCGAAGCGGTGGCCCGGCGCAACTGTTCAATGTTGGTGACGGGCCACGGGGTCGTTGCTCCTTTATAGGTCGGATTGCTGGTAGACCGGCTGACCGTCGATGTAGGTGGCCAATACCTGGGTCTGCCAGATCTGCTCCACCGGCACGGTGAAGTAGTCGCGATCGATGAGGATAAAATCGGCGCGCTTGCCCGGCTCCAGTGATCCCAGCTCATTTTCCTGAAAGCTGGCATAGGCGGCGCCGAGGGTAAAGCCATGCAAGGCTTGTTCACGGCTCAGGCTCTGTCTCGGGTACCAACCTCCCTCAGGGTGGCCTTGATGATCCTGGCGAGACACCGCCGAGTACAGTCCCCAGAAGGGGTTTGGCGACTCGATGGGGAAGTCGGAACCGGCGGCAAAGGGGATGCCTTTGTTGATCACGGTCTTCCAGGCATAGGCGCCGTGAATCCGCAGTGATCCCAGTCGGTCTTCGGCCATGTTCATGTCGGAGGTGGCGTGGGTGGGCTGCATCGAGGCAACGATGCCGGCGGCTTTGATGCGGTCAAAGTCGCTGGGTTCGACCACCTGCAGGTGTTCGATGCGGTTGCGCTGCTCTGGTTTCCCGTAGGCGATCATCGCCTCCAGCACCTCGCGGTTGCCACGGTCGCCGATGGCATGGACATTGGCCTGGAAGCCGCGGTTGATCACCCCTTTAATTCGCCGTTTGAGCTCTTTAATCGGGTGAATCAACAGCCCCCTGTGGCCTTTCATGTCACTGTAGTCGTCCAGCAGGGCGGCGCCGCGACTGCCCAGGGCGCCATCGGCATAGAGCTTCACCGAGCGGGCGATGAGTCGATCGCCGAAGTAGGGGCCTGGCATGCGGCTGAGGGTGTCCAGATCCGACACCATGGCGTAGATTCGAATGGGCAATTGCTGTTGCTGATCCCACATCTGGTACATCTGCAGGGTCTGATGGTTGACGCCGGCATCGTGGACACCGGTGAGTCCAAGTGACGCCAGTTTACGGGTGGCAGAACGAAATGCCGCCTCGGTTTCGTGGGGTTCTCGCGGCGGCAGGCGTCCCTCCACCAGCCCCATGGCGTTGTCGATCAGGATGCCGGTTGGCGAGCCGTCGGCATTTCGCAACAGTTGCCCCCCTTCAGGGTCGGGGGTGGTGGGCGTGATGCGGGCCAGCGTTAATGCCTGGCTGTTTCCCCAGCCGGCATGGCCGTCCACCCGCCTAAGCCAAACCGGCCTTTCCGGTACTACCGTGTCCAGATCGCTGGCGGTGGGAAAGGCGGTATCGGGCCACAACTCTTGGTTCCAGCCTCGGCCTCGAATCCAGGTCAGGTGAGGGTGAGCATCGGCGAACTGGCGCACACGCTCCAGAGCGGCTTGTTTGCTGGTGATGCCACTGAGGTCTAAGTCGGACTGCAGGTAGCCCAGCCCCATAATATGACCATGGGCGTCGGTCAACCCTGGCAGTAGGGTGTGGCCTTTGCCATCGATAATCCGATCCGGCGAAAGTCCGTTGAAGCCGTCTCGTGCAGCGGTGGCGACCACCTTGCCGTCGTCGATGTGCAGGGCACCAAAGCGGTGAACTCCCTGCTCGGTAAGGGTGTAGCCATTGACGTTGTTGATTACCAACGAGTCAGCAAGCGATGCGGAAGACAGAGCCAGACACAGGGCTCCCAGCAGAACGCGCATTTCAATTCCTTTTGAATAGAGTGAGTTAGATTTATCTCCTTGGCCGAAGACTACCGTATCAGTATGGGGCTTGGCCAGGCAATGACCGATATCATGGCTTTGGATTGTGGCTGCGTCGGCGGTCTTGTCAGTTGCGCCGGGCACTGTGGCCTTCGGTTGGGGCTGGTGGAATTTTAATCGCAGGATGGTTGGCTAAAGTCACTGACAAATCAAGGTATTTCCCTTCATTTTGTTGCTTTAATGTTGCATTAACCCATGTTACTGTGTGGGTATCTACCTTTTGGGGAGAGGGTAATTTTGGCCATGATCAGCGATCGGTCGGCCCCTGAATCCGCGGATACGTCGCCATTGACGGAACAGGGATTGCTGGCTTATCTGGACGTGATTCGGCAGTTGTTTGCAGCCACCTCTGACATGATGTGGGTGGTGCATCAGGGACGATTTATCTGGTGTAATTCGGTGGCCGTCCGTCAACTGGGGTTCGATGACGCCTCGGAATTGCTGGGGTTGAGCCCGGCGGAGATCTCCCCTGCCTTTCAGCCCAATCACACCTCGTCTGAAGACCTGGCTCAGTCGATGATCGACTCGGCAATCAAGTACGGTTACCACCGTTTCGAGTGGGTTCACCAGACCCGCAGCGGTGAGCCGTTGATGTGCGAGATCACCCTCAACGCGGTACCGGTAGGCAGCGGCATTGCCTTGTTGGCCATCGGCCGTGACATCAGCCTGATCAAAGAGGTGGAAAACAAACTCCGAGCTTCAGAGTTTACCGACACGCTGACCGGCTTGCCCAACCGCGCCGCCCTGGTGCAGCATATCGGTCAGCAATTGGCGATTCATACGCCGCAACTCAGCCTGGTGTGCATCGGGGTCAACAACTTCAAGCGGGTAAACGAAGAGTTTGGATTTCGCATTGGCGATAAGGTGCTTAAGGCCTTGGCGTCAACCCTGACCACGGCCGTTGGCGACAACGGCTATCTGGGGCGATTCGATGGGGACACCTTTCTGGTGGTCCTGACCGAGGATGAGCCGCGGCAGTGTCGAGCCTGGGCCGAGCAGGTGCTCGGTCAGCTTGACACCGTCGTCGAGGTCGATGGGGTCGAAGTGCGCACCCAGTCCAGTATTGGCATCAGCCACCTGTGTTCTGAGGTGTGCACCACCAAGGGCATACTGCATCGGGCCGAGATGGCGATGTTCCAGTCCAAACGGTTGGGAACGCAACAGGTGCACAGTTACAGTGAATCTCTGGCCGATGAGATGGCACAGGAGAAACAATTACTCAAAGAGATGCGCCGGGCCATCGATAAGCAGGAGTTTTTTTTACTGTTTCAACCGGTGTTTCATCTTGGCAGTGGCATGGTGACCGGTGCCGAGGCGCTGATCCGTTGGCGCCACCCCCACCGTGGTGTACTCACTCCCGATGCCTTTATTTTACAGGCTGAAACCAGTGGCCTGATCGTTGAGATTGGCCAGCAGGTGATCGAGATGGCTTGCCAGCAGATGGCGCTCTGGCTCGAGCACGGCTTGCCATTGCAGCAGGTGAGCATCAACATTTCGGTGAAACAGATTGAAACCGGCGAACTGGTGGAAAGTTTGCTGGCGGCGTTGAGCCGAAATGGGATTCCGCCTGAGTGTCTGGAGATCGAGGTCACCGAAACCATGTTGCTGCAGCAGGGCAAGACCATCGCTTCTCAGCTATGGCGGCTGCGTCAGGCGGGGGTAGCCATCGCCATCGATGATTTTGGTACCGGCTACTCCTCCTTTGGCCGCTTAAAGACCCTGCCGGTGGACAGGGTTAAGATTGATCGCAGCTTTATTTGCGAACTGGAAACCGATCAACGTAATGGCGCCATTGTTCAGTCGATCATCGCCCTGGCTCATAACCTGGAGATGGTGGTAACCGCAGAAGGGATAGAAACCGATTTTCAGTACGAGTTTTTGCGTAGCCATCAATGTGAGTCCGGGCAGGGGTATCTGGTGAGCCCGCCGGTGGCGGCGGTGCGGTTTGAGCACTTGGTGCGACAGCGCTGGCAGGCATTGCAGAGCCGCAATTAAAAAAAGAGACCCGAGGGTCTCTTTTTTGGATTTAGTGGGAGGGCTGAGCCGCACCCGGCGGTCGCGACTGCTGCCAGGAACGGTACATCGATGCCGAGGTATAGAGCACCACAAAGGCCACCAGCCATTTGAGCATCTCTACATCCATCGATTTCACCAGCGTGGCTGCCAACACCACGGCCATCGGGCCGGTGACGGCGACGGCCATCACCGCCTTGGCATCGAAGGCGCCGTTACGGATGAAGGTGCCAGCGGAGAAAAAGCTCAGCACGGCACAGGATCCCATCATGATGGGAAAGGCAGCGATGGGGTTCATTCCCAGCAGATACACCAGCGTCATGCATGGAGCATAGAGGCCGACGCCAACGCTCATCAGGGCGCCAAAGACAAAGTTGCCCACTAAGGCAACGGCCAGCTTGGCACCGCTTAGACCCATGGCCTCGCCTCCTACCGGAAACCACCCCAGCAGGCCGGCAAAGATCAGGGCGGCCACGATCAGCAGGGCGATGCACATGATCAGCCGCACCAGTTGTCTATCCAGTCCCGAGACCCACTTGGCACCGATGCCGGCCCCCAGGGCTGCGGCGGTCATCATGCCGATCAGCGTGGTGGGGTCAACGTCCACGGCACCGATGAACAGCAGTGCCTGGGCTACTGTGGGCAATACGCACTGGCCGTTGAGTGTGCCGGGCAGTAGCCGGTCATCCACCATTTGAAACTGTTTATAGAAGGCGGTCTTAATGGCAAAGCTGCCTACCCCCAGGGTGTCCAGAAAGTTTGCCAGGGCGCCGACGGCACCGACTTTCGCCACCGACGTCGACGGTTTGAGTTGTCCGCCGCGACGCTGTTTATTAAAGGCGTGAAACAGCATCCAGCAGTAGATGAGGCCGCCTGCCACGAAGACGACCTGAAGCGATAGGGCCAGCATAAGGGTATCCACAGAACAATCAGGGCGGGGATGCTAACAGGTGAGCAAGGCCCCGGCCAGACTGGGATAGCGGCTTTTACTCTATTTTATGAGTTTGGTTCATGCGCGTAACATCGGCGTAATGGCTTCGATCAAAAATCGAATACGAGTTGGTAACGGTTGGTGCCGTCGTTGCACCAGATAGATGGACTCCGACACCGGACTGGGCAGGGCGTGGACCGCGATCTCTTCGGGGCGGGCAAAGGCGGCGACGGCGTAGCGGGGCAGAACGGTAAAGCCCAGGCCGCGGCTGACGGGTTCGAGAATCATGCTGATGTGGTTGCAAAAGCCGCGTTTGGGCAGTTGTGACAACTGCTGGTATTGCTCAAAGTTACTGCCCAGCAGCATGCCAGCGTGGTGGCTGCCGTCGGGATGATCGATGTAGCCCAGGGTTAACAGGGTGCCCCAGTCTGGTGCCTCTATGTCGGCCGGGGTTACCAGGAACAGGGGTTCTTCGGCAAAGGGGCGATAGGCCAGATCCGGCTTGTCGCCGGGACGGGTGATCAGGCCGATATCGAGCTTTCGCGCCACCAGGTCCCGTTCTACTCCCTCGTTAGGGGCAAAAGTGTAATCAATGCTCAGCGTCGGGTGCTGCTGTTGCAATGACAGCAGTTCCGGGTAGAGCTTCAACCCCAGGCTGCCCGGTGAGGCGAAGCGCACCGGGCCATTGAAGGGATCGTCCGTCGACAGTTGTTGCTCGAGGCCAGACAGCTCTGCCAGGGTGCGTTGAGCTTGCTGGTACACCTCGCGGCCAGCCTGGGTCAGGCCAAAACGTTTGCCTTCGCGAATCAGCAGCGACTGGCCAAAATGCTGTTCCAGTTTTCTGATGTGTTGGCTGACACCGGGTTGGGTCATGGCCAACTTGTCGGCGGTGTGGGTGAAATGACCGGTTTCCACCAGGGTAACGTAAGTTTGTAGCCAGTTGAGGTTGAGCATAAGGGACCGGACTCAGAATTGCTTGATTACAATATATTATGACAAACGAAGTAATTAATAACTCCCAAATTTGATTTCGTCGCTCACCGATGTTTGAACCGGCAAGATTTCTATCGGTAACGCTTATGGTAATGGTTATCATTTGGTATTATCGTGCCCCAATGGGCTCCCGCCACTGAACGGTGTCTTCACATGGCAGTGATACGCCGGCGATCCGACGTTTGCTTGGAAGTGCTGTCAGGGGGCCAGGCCGCCGTAACCGCGATTGCACGGCCTCGCTGTATGACTAACCGCTATTGCTTGTGGTGAACGCCACTGCGATCTAACCCGAGGATCTCTTATTGTGAATCACCAGCTTAATTCCATTGCAGACAATGGCCGAGGATTTGTGCCCGGCGCTCAACCTGCCGGTCTACTGCTGATTGAAGATGACATCGAGGTGGGCCAGAGCCTGGCCAGTCTGTTGCGTCGAAAAGGGCATCAGGTTGAAGTGGCCATTGATGGCGAGCAAGGGCTGGATTATGCGTTAAACAACAATTATCACCTGATTTTGTTGGACAAGCTTTTACCTAAGCTCGATGGGCTCGAAGTGCTGAGGCAGTTGCGTCAGAAAAAAGACACTCCGGTTATGATGCTGACGGCCTGTGGCGCCGAGCAGCAGCGAATTGATGGTTTTATCGAAGGTGCGGATGACTATCAGTCAAAGCCGCTTAACACCACCGAGCTTCTGTTGCGCATCGATGCGTTACTTCGCCGCAGTCGCGCTGCCGCGGTCCCGCTGCCTGCTTCGACAGCCCCATCGGATGAGCTCGTGCTTGATCGAGAGGCGCGCAGCGCTCGATGGCGAGACAGTGAGATCAGCCTGACGCCAGTGGAATATCAACTGCTGGAAGTGTTTTTAGGCCACCGCGACGAAGTGCTCTCTAAACCCTATCTATACCAGTTAGTGCTGAATAAGCCACACGGTCGATATGACCGCAGTTTGGATATGCATGTGAGTAATTTACGGTCGAAACTCGGGGGGCTGATGCCCGGCAAGGCGATAATTAAAACGGTGCACGGCAAGGGGTATCGCTACCAATGAGTCGTCGTTTTTTCTGGCAGATGGTGGTGAGTCTTCTGTGTGTAAATCTGTTGGCTTTTACCGCGGGCCATGCGTTATCGACCAGGATGAACTATGCGCTCACGAGTATTGACGAGGACGATCAGCATCGCCTTATGGAACTTGCCCGGCAGGCGGAAACGCTGTTTGTCGACCAAGATCTGATGGCATTGCAGCAGTTGACGGCACAAATACAGGCTGAGTATGGGGTTTGGTCAGCGGTTCGCGATCTTTCTGGGACCCTGCATTCCCATAAAGCCATGCCCGCTGATCTGCATGAGACCTTTGATTTTCGCCGTAAAGTTACTGCGCCGGTGCATGGTTTTTTCACTAAGGTGGTTATCGGCGTTCCCTTTGCTCAGGGAGGCGCCTTCGTCATAGCCTTGCCGCCGCAGATGTACCCTCAATCTAATATTCAACTGGCGCACACCTTATTGACACTGGTATTGCCGTCGTTGGCCTTGTTAGGGTTCTGCTGGTTACTGTATCGCTACCTAATGCGGCCGTTAGAGGTGTTGAATCAGAGCACACAGGCATTGGCATCCGGACAGCTAGATACCAGAGCCCGTCAACAACTTCCCTCCGGGCGTCATGATGAGTTCACTCAGATGGCGGATTCGTTCGATGAGATGGCCACTCAGATTCAGCGGCTGGTAACCACCCAACGGCAGTTGTTGGGAGACATGTCCCATGAGTTGCGTACGCCGTTGACACGCATAGGCCTGGCCCTTGAACAGGGGGCCAGCGGCGATGCGCAAATGGCGTTACAGTTGCCTCGAATTGAGGGCGAATTGAGGTTAATGGATGAACTGATTGAAGATGCCCTGACGCTGGCGTGGTTAGACGATCAACCGACATTGCGGCGTCAGGACCGATTGGATTTGGCGCAGCTGTTGAATGTGATTACGGATGATGCCGCGTTCGAGTTTCCGCAGCATCGTATCCGTCTCGATTACGGCGGCGAGTTGTGGGTGCAGACCCACCAGAGATTGCTGTCTCACAGCATCGAAAATGTGCTTCGCAATGCACTCAAATACTCGCCGCCGGGTTCCCAGGTTTCCATAGGCTGTCAGCACACCGACCAACGGTATCTGGTGTCCATTCGGGATCAAGGCCCGGGAGTGCCGGAGCAGCACCTGGAGAACATCTTTAAACCCTTCTATCGACTCGACAAAGCGCGCTCCCACAAGGTTGCGGGTTTTGGTCTGGGTCTGGCACTGGTTCGACGCCAAATTACCGCGATTGGTGGCCTGGTTCAGGCGCAGAATCATCAAGATGGAGGCCTGGTTGTGTTGATCCAGATCCCAATTGATACTGACATTTCACTGAAAATGTAAAGGTTGTAAACGATAACTGTTCTCATCCTCATTTGAGGGTAGACTTGCCTCCCATCTGAGCTGGGTTGTGTACCGATACAGACCATTGGTTGACACGATTTGTCTTATTCGGTTGTTACCGCATCGGGATCGAGACAAGCCGATGCGCAACAAAGCACCGAATATCTCAACTGACTTATCGAGTCTGAGACCCAGCCTAATTTGGTCGAATGTAGAACAGTAAGGTGAATTAGGATGTCCACAGCACGATTTCGTTTAAAGCCTGTTGCCGTTTTGGTAGCGACATTATGCACTTCAATGGCAGTCGCTGCTGATGAAACCAACGAGGTAGAAACCAACGAGGTAGAAACCATTCAGGTGTGGGGCACGGTTGTTAATAACGGGTCATTGTTGCTCAATGAGGATATTGCGAAAAAACAAGCTGATCACTTGAGCGATTTATTACGAGATCAAGCGGGTGTCGATATTGGTGGTACTCACTCGATGAACCAGGGTATTAATATTCGAGGTGTCAGTGAACTGGACCTTGAGATCACCATTGACGGTGTAAATCAAGCCAACAATGTCTTTCATCACGCTGGTAATCTTCTGATCAATCCCGACATTCTTAAGGCCGTGGATCTACAAGTAGGGAACAACTCCGTACTTAATGGTGGCTTGGCGGGAGGAGTTGCGTTTGAGACCAAGGATGCGCGCGATTTGCTCAAAGAGGGAGAGAAGTTCGGTGCTCGTCTTCATGGTGGTTATGCCACCAATGATTATTATAACTATTCAGGTACCGGGTACTCTCAGCTTACTGACCAATTGGATATCATGGCCTACTACAGCGTCTTTGAGCGGGACAACCCCAAAGACGGTGAAGGGGTAGAGCGCGTCGGTCAGAAGGGCACCACCACTAACTACCTGGTGAAAATGGGCTGGGACTGGAACCCGGATAACCGCATCGAAGTCAGCTACGACTCCTATGAGGATTCGGGTGATTATACGTTGAAATCCAACATGGGGCCGGATTACGACCGCCATGAAGGGATGATCGATCCCATCGAGTACACACGGGAAACCATTTCATTAAACCACGAATTGTCCTTGGATAGTGTTGATATTCGGACGTCATTGTATCGGAATGAAATGAACTATGCCCGTACCGATGAAAATACCGGTGACCCGGAGACCGAAGGCGACGTTTCAGAGGGTAATACCGTGGTTTATGGTATTAAGTCCCTGGCGGAAAGCGCTTTTGAATTGGGCAGCACATACCACATTGTACGCTATGGCTTTGAGTATGATAACCAGGAGAGTGAAAACCTGCTAAATGGCCAGGCCAATAAGGACAGCAATGAAACTGCAGATACGTTTGCAGTGTATGCCGAGGACGAAGTTGAGTTAATTTCCGGGCTGTTTATTACACCCGGCGTTCGTTATAACCACTATAAAGTGGATATGGCCGCGTCCAACGATACGTTTACTGACACGACCTTCGGACTGGCTGCTAAATATGAACTGACTGAACAATGGACTCTGCGCGCGTCTGCCACTGAGCTGTTTAAAGGCCCGGCGTTGACCGGATCGTTCCTGACTTCCGGATCGGCGCTTAATCCGGATCTGAAACCAGAAACGGGCATTAACTACGAAGCGGGTATCGCATTCCAGGAGCAAGCCTGGGCGGGATTCGATAGCATCGGTTTCTCGTTTAATGCATTCCAAACTGAGATTGATGACTACATCGATGACACCATGACCGGCAAGGCTTCGCTGTACAGCAACCTTGGGGATGTGGAAATTGTCGGTTTCGAATCGGTACTCAATGTGCGACGTGGCGACCTCAGTGGCCGTCTGACTTACTCCCGTTCCGATTCAGAGTTTACCAGCGTTCATCCGGACAGTGGTGTTGTGCCGGGGCAATCCCTGGAGGACGAGGTGGGTGACAGCATCTCCTTCAACCTCGATTACGAACTCTCAAGCCTGGGACTGAGCCTGAGCTGGACCAGCCTGGTTACCATGGACTTGGATAAAGAGGTTGAACAGGATACCGCCAAAGAAGGCTTCGATGTTCACAGCATCAACGCGCGCTGGATACCGACGGCTTACCAAGCGCTGACGGTGACCGCCGGAGTCGAAAACCTGTTTGATGAGCAATACGCTTCTCACGCCTCTCACGACTTTGGTTACACCGATTACGAGCCGGGTCGCAACTTCAAACTGTCTGTTGCCTACGTCTTCTAAAGCAACCGTCGCAGTCTGCGTTCGAGGTTAACTCGAGCGCAGACTGCGCTTCGGCAGTTGTGGCCGTCCTGGCTGTGTAAAAGTTGTAAAGAGTCGAGAATATTACCACCAGGATTGGTATCAACTCCTTTTCAGTTTTCCCAACACCGCCACAGTCATTTGTTGCCAACCATGAAACTAGAGCCAATGCGTAAATCGTTTTATTCACTCGTTCGTATTCTGCATCAGTATGTCTCTATGACCATGTTGCTACTGGCGCTGTTTTTTGCCGCCACCGGCCTGACACTCAACCATCCGGATTGGCTGACTGGTGAGCCAGAGGTCAGCGATAGCCAATTGACGCTGCCTGCCTCGCTGCTGGCTCAGGCCGTTGACCATCGACCGGTGAACAGCAGCCTGATTCTGACTTTCCTCAATCAACATCATCCCCTTCAGGGCCGTCCTTCGGAGTTGGAGATCTACACCGATTGGAATGACGGAGTGTTGGTGGAAGGGGAGCTGAGCCAGGCCTATCAGGGACCGGGATACCACGCGACGGTGTTTGCCGACCTGACAACCGGCGCGGTGGAGATCAATGAGCGTGACGCCGGTATCGTCGCCACCCTCAATGATCTGCATAAGGGACGATACAGCGGTGGGGTGTGGTCACTGGTCATCGACATCAGTGCAGTGCTGATGATTCTGTTTGTCGTCAGTGGAGCCTTGTTGGTACTGCCCAATCGCCGTTTAGGTAAAAAGCTGCTGTGGTTTGCAGCCGTAGGCAGCGTGCTTACTGCACTGCTGGCGTTGACGACACGTTAAGGATATTCAATGAAACTTACAGTAACTTTGCTGGCGGTTGCTTCTGGATTGTTTTCCGCCACTACTTTGGCAACCCCCCTTCCTCAGGGCGCCGCGTTGACCATCAACCTGGCCATCGCCGATACCGGTGCTGCTAATCCTGCCAGGCCCTACGTAGCCGCCTGGCTCGAAGGGAGCAGTAAAACCACCGCCTCTCAATGGGCACTGTGGACCGGTAATCAAACTGAGTGGCTGAAAGACTTGCGCACATGGTGGCGAAAATTTGGCCGCTATCACGTGCAAGAGATTGACGGGTACTCGTCAGCCACCCGGGCTATCGGAGCCTACCAGTTGTCCCCGCAACTTAAGGATCTGCAGGGACAACCATTACCGCAGGGGAACTACACCCTTTACATCGAAGCTGTGCGTGAGCATGGCGGTCGCGACATTGTTCGCCAGAAGATCAATCTAGGTACCGAGTCCCTCCAGTACAGCGTGCCTGCCAATGCTGAGCTGGGTCCAATAACAATCAAATATAAGGTGAAATAAATGACCAGTAAGCTGACCTGTATCAGAGGCCTTTCCATGGCCATCGGCCTGGGCTTCAGTGCGTTAGCAACGGCCCATCCGACCTGGCTGTTACCGTCCCACTTTAGCGTGTCGAAAGCACAAGGCAGTTGGATCACCTTTGATTACACTGCCTCTCATACGGTGTTTTCGGTGGACAAGCCCGCCAGTGCTCATGAAGCCAAGGTTGAGTTGCCAAGTGGCGCCACCGTCAGGCCGGATCATATTCTGCGAGGCAAGCGCCGCAGTGTGTTCGATTTCTTCTTTGTAGAACCTGGCACGCATAAGGTGGTGGTCGCCAATCGTGACCCTATCTATTTGACGTTTTTCACCGATCGCCGGGGTAAAGAGGGCAAGGTGGCGGCCACGAAGGCACAGCGTCAAGCGCAATTGCCTCGCGGCGCGAAAGACGCCAAAACCATGGCCATCACCAAGCACACTGAAAGTTACATTACGGTAATGGCCCCTACGGAGATTAAGGCAAAAAATCAGGGCTTTGAGATGGTGCCGGTGACCCATCCTGCGGACCTGGTTGAAAACGAAGCTTTTACCATGAGTTACCGAGTCAATGGCAAGCCTGTAGAGGGCCTGGAAGTGACCTTGACCCGGGAAGGCGCACAATACCGTGATGCCCAGAATGCCCTGACGGCCACCAGCGACAGTAACGGAGAAGTTCAGTTTACGGTTGAACAGGCGGGTCGTTATCTGCTGGCGGCCAATCAGCGCTACAAGCTGCGCGATGACACCATGGCCGACATGGCCGCGACCATGTTGCATACCACCATTGAGGTTCAATTAGACTGATGGCACAACACCGATTTTCAGTCTTGCTTCTGGCTGGTTTAAGCACCCAGGCCCTGGCCCATTTCCCGGTGATGGAGTGTTGGCAGAGCAAAGGTACCATCACCTGCCAGGCAGGATGGACCGATGGTGGTTCGGCGCAAAGCCTCCCGGTGAGCCTGTATGACTATGACGATAACCTGATGGCCGAGGCGATGACCGATGCCCAGTCTATGGTGCGGTTCGATAAGCCAGAGGGCGATTATTACCTGCTGTACGACCCGTCCCATGAAACCACCATAGAAGTGGACGGCCTCGACATTCGGGAGCGTGAATGATCACCCGAGTTTCACCTGACAATGGCGCCCGTGAAGGGCGCTATCTGGCCGTGGCCATTGTGGCCATTCTGGCAGTGGCAGCATTGGCCTTGCCCTACCATCAGGCGCACACGGACGGCAGTCACCGGCCGGCACATCATATTGGAATTGAGCAATTGCCCAAGCAGCGGCTCGGGCCGTTACGAGAGCTCAATATTGCCAAGGAAGAGCTCCAGTTTTACCAACAGGATGAACAACGTTGGCCGCCGGTCGCGGAATTGGCCAGCGAGTTTATTGCGCCTTTCAGCGATGACCAGTGGCAATGGCGACAGGTCGAGTCCGGCGTGTACCTGGGAAGCAATGGTCACTGGTCATTGCTGCTTAATGCCATCAACAGCGAGATCTGGTACCTGAACGCGGCCCACAGTGACTTTGCGGGTTCGCTGGTTCATTTTCTGGAACAGAACTGGCAACAGGTACAGTTCAACGACGTTCCCTCTATTGGAGATAACGATTAATGCGCGCAAGCTTACTCTTGGCAGCGTTGATGCTTCTCAGCCCTGCGGCCTTTGCCAAATTGGTGGTCGGCACCGCATTGCACCCCTACTATTCCTACGTTAGCAAGGTGGTCGGTGACCGCGCCGACGTACTGCCCTTGCTCGATGCCGGTTTCAACCCACACAGCTATCAGGCTCAGGTTCAGGATTTGCAGCGTTTGCATCAAATGGATGTGATTGTGCTCAATGGTATTGGTCACGACCAGTTTGCCGAGCAGTTGATAGCGTCGGCGGGCCAGGCTGATCTAAAGGTGATCTACGCCAACAAAGACGTAGCCTTGTTGCCCGCTGTTGGCAGTTCAGTGGGGGATGGGGCCGTTAATCCTCACACCTTTGTGGGGATCAGCACCACCATTCAAAAGGTGTATACCATTGCCAATGAGCTGGGCAAGCTCGATTCGAATAACGCCAGTTTCTATCGTCAGAATGCGCGCGCTTACGCCCGCAAATTGCGCGCGTTGAAACGCCAAGCCAGTGAAGCCCTGGCCACAGTGGATACCCGCGCCATCAAGGTGGCGACCACTCACAACGCTTATGGTTACCTGTTGCAGGAGTTTGGTATTGAGGTCAGCGCGGTGATTGAACCGGCCCACGGGGTGGAACCGTCCGCCAGTCAGTTGCAAGACACCATAAAAAAAATCAAGGCTGCAGATATTAATGTGCTGTTTTACGAGTTGAATATGCCGAACCGGTTTGTCGAGATTATTGAACAGGCGACCGGAATAAAGCTGTATCAGTTCTCTCACCTGACCCATGGCAAGTACGACGCCGATAAAGTCGAAAATGAGATGGCGACTAACCTTCGCACCCTGGTTCAGGCCTTAAAGTATGCCAGTGGAGCGCAGCGCTAATGGCCCCTTCTGTTGCACTAAAGCGATTGTCGCTGCGTTATGGTGCCGAGCATGTGCTCGATGACATCAGCCTCAACCTTGAAGGGGGTCAGACACACCTGTTTGTGGGCCCCAACGGTGGCGGTAAAACCTCGCTGTTGAAGAGCGTTTTGGGGCTGACGCCGTTCCGTGGCGTTATTGAAATGGATGGTGAGGTCAAGGTTGGGTATGTGCCGCAAAAGGCTCAATTCGAAGCCAGCCTGCCGTTATCTGTTATGGACTTTATGCTGCTTAATCAAAGCCGAAGACCGCTGTTCTGGTTTCACAGTGCCCGGCACAAAGCGCGGGCAATGGAGCAGTTGGATCAGCTTGGCATGGCGCAGCGGGCCAATCGCCGCATGGGGCAACTCTCCGGCGGCGAACAGCAGCGCGTCTTGTTTGCACAGGCGTTGCTACAACAACCCAACCTGTTGATTCTGGATGAGCCGACCACGGGTATGGACCAACAAGGCATCGCCGTCATTGATGCCCTTATCTCTGAGCAGTTGCGTAAGGGAATTACCTTGTTGGCGGTGCATCATGACCTGGAAGCCATCAGGAAATTACCGCACCCTAATCTTCATCTGATCAACCGCCGCTATCAGGGCACGGTCTCGCCGGAGCAACTGCAACAGATGCCGTTTTTGCATCATTCACTGGAGGCCAGCTAATGGAGTTCATTCGCGAGAGTGTCAGCGGTCTGGTGAATCAAGGCCTGCTAAGCGACAGCTTTCACTACGGGTTTCTCGTTAATGCACTGATCTGCGCAGTGTTAATTGGTCCGCTGTTGGGGGCGCTCGGTACCCTGGTCATCGCCAAACGACTGGCCTTTTTTTCCGAGGCGGTGGGGCATGGTGCGTTAACCGGCATTGCCATAGGTATTTTATTGGGCGAGCCAGCCACCAATCCGATTATCGGCTTATTTAGCTTTTGCATGATATTTGCTCTGTTGCTGCACTATGTACGCAACCGCACTCAGGTTCCTTACGACACCCTGGTGGGAGTGTTTCTGGCGGTGGCGTTGGCGATGGGCGCGGCGCTGCTGATGTACGTGGCTCGAAAAATCAACATTCACTTGCTGGAGAATGTGCTGTTTGGCTCGATTCTGGCCGTGAATGATCAGGACATCTTTTTGCTGGCTGCGATTGTGCTGACGATACTGCTGCTGATGCTGCCGACCTTCAACCGCATGTTGATTACCTGCCTGAGTCCGGAGTTGGCTAAGGTGCGTGGTATCAACACCACCGGCTATGACTACCTGTTCGTGGTTATGATCACGTTGATCACCATTGCCGCGGTCAAGATCATCGGTGCAGTACTGGTGGGGGCGCTGTTGTTGATACCGGCCGCCACGGCACGCCTAATCAGCAACAACATCGGTCAATTCGTTCGCCGCAGCGCCTTGATCTCAACCTTTGCCTGTGTAATGGGCACGCTGTTGCCTATGGAGCTCGATCTGCCTATCCCTTCTGGTGCGGCCATCATCTTGCTGGCCGCCAGCCTTTTTATCGCGGCCACGGGCTATCGAATTGTACGACATGGATAAGGACAACGAATGAAACGATTGTGGCTGTTACTGACTTTTAGTCTGTGGTCAGTGGGGGGCTATGCGCAGGTTGTGTTGACTCACTTACCGGTAAACCACTTTTTGGGGCAGCAATTAACCCAGAATACTCAAATTGATGTGCGCTATCTGGTGCCAAAACGTTATGGCATAAATCGCCTAACTCACTGGTTTTCTGCCAAAGTGAGCGAACAGCAAGCCAGGCAGTGGGCGCTTGAGGCCGATGCCATTTTGAACTTTGCCAGCCTGTGGCCCAGCGACCCGCTGTATCCGCTGTTGCGTCAGTACAACATTCGTTTGGTGGCGATCGACAGTGGCAATCCACAACACCCGAAGGCGGCGACGGTGGCATTGCGTTATGGTGCGGATGGTCAGGTCAGCCCCTATGTCTGGCTCAACCTGAGCAACCTGAAAACCATGGTTAACAATGTCGGCCGGGATTTGGCGTCCCTGTATCCCGAGCAGGCGGGTCAGATTTCAATCAACCAACAGCGGCTGTTAAAGGCCATCGCCAAACAAGAGCGGCTCAATCAAGATTGGTTGTTTGACCATGAGGTAGAGGAGGTGGTGGTAACGGGTGATAAGTTGTCCGACTTTGTGTTTGGCAATAACCTGTTTCAGGTCGGTCACATCAGTTTGCCGCTGGATCAATGGCAGGACCCGCAATGGCAGCAGTTATCAAATCTGTATCAGCCGGGCATGGTGCTCCTGCTGGCTAAGCCACCGACATCGGCGGCGACAGCCAGACTGGCGTCGATGAATGTGGACTGGCTGTTGATCGATACCATTGAGAAAATGGGCAAGGGCGTTTCGCTGCAGCGCTGGAGTCTTGGGTGAATCATGCCGTCGGTCATCGCCACAAAAGATGACAGTGCCGTTATCTGCCATCAGGCTTTTGGCCTTAGCAGCCATGAGTGGATTGACGATACCAGGCCACTAACCGTAGACGAAGTAATTGATGACTAGGGCATTGATGATGTCGATAAAAAAGCCGCAGACCAAAGGGACAATAATAAAGGCCCGGTGAGCGGCGCCGTATTGTTGAGTGACCGCAGTCATATTGACGATGGCGGTGGCGGTCGAGCCAAGGGTGACGCCACCGAAACCAGAGCAGATGACTGCGGCCTCGTAATTTCGGCCCATCAGTCGGAACACGATAAATACCGTGAAGGCCACTGACAGGCACACTTGCAGGCCGATCACCGCACTCAGATAAGCCAGGTTGCCCTGAAGCTCCCAGATTTTCAGGCTCATCAGCGCCATGGTCAGAAACATACCCAGGCAGATATCCTGGATCAGAGACAATCCCTTGGTGGCGTCTTCGACGTAGCCTTTTCGGACCAGGTTGTTGCTCCTGGAGAGCAGCGCGCGTCCCAGGTTACCCAGTACAATCCCCGCCATCAGGCAGGAGACAAACAGAGGCAGGCGTACCCCGACACTCTCGAGGGTGGCGTTCAGCAGGTAGCCGACGATCAGCGAAATATTCAGCCACAGCCAGGCGCGCAGCACGCCGAAATAGTCGACGGTTACTCGGTTGTCGCTGCCATGGGCGGTACCGATGTCCAACTCCTCCTGGCTGCCGGTAGTCAGTTTATGACGGCCGATGAGGTAGCTGGCGATAGGGCCGCCAATGACGCAGGCTGAGATCAGCCCCAGGGTATTGGAGGCGACCCCCAGCTCCAGGGCGTTGGCGATGCCAAATTCTTCCACAAAGGTGGGGGCCCAGGCCATGGTGGTGCCAACACCGCCGGTCAGGGATACCGAGCCAGAGAGCAAGCCCGCCAGCGGGTCTAAGCCAAAGGCGCTGGCGACGCTGACGCCGACCAGGTTTTGCAGCACAATAAACCCTGCCGCCAGACCAATGAGAATCGCCAACGGCCGGCCTCCCTGTAGCAGCGTCTTAAAGTCTGCCTTAAGGCCGATGCCGGCAAAGAAATACAGCAGCAGGGCGTCGCGCACCTCCATTTCAAAGCTCACTTCGACTTGAAAAATCGCGAATAATAGCCCGGTAATGGCGGCACAGATAAAGCCGCCAACCACGGGTTCAGGGATGCTGTAACGCTGTAGGGTGGGGGAAGAGGCGATCACCGATTTGCCGATAAACAGCGCCACAATGGCCAGAGTAAAGGTGATAAATTGCGGGATTAGAACGGGTTGCATTGGCCGGGCTCCGAAATGGCAGACCATATCACTATAGTCTGCGGTGACCGGCTTGGTGGTTGAAGTGAAGTTTGGCGGGCCCAGAGCCTGAATTACAGCAGTGGCGCGAAGGTATAGAAGAACTGCTCCACCAACTTTTTCCACATCGGACGCAACTGCCATTGATGGGCATCGATGCGGTTGGACTGCTGCAGATAGCGATCCAGTAACTGGCCCAGCTCCTGGCAGAAGTCCGGATCGTCGATGGCCAGAGACACCTCGGAGTTGAGCAGCAGGCTGCGAATGTCCAGGTTAACGGTCCCGATGATGCAATGGTCATCATCGATGAGCATCGATTTGGTATGCAGCAGGCCGCCATTGAAACGGTAGATCGCCACTCCGGCATTCAGCAGTTCGGTGAAAAACGCCCGGCTGGCCCACTCCACCATGAAAGAGTCATTCTTATCGGGAATGATCAGGTTAACCTCGACGCCACTCTGGGCGGCGGTGCGCAGGGCATCGAGCAGTTGCTCGCTGGGCACGAAGTAGGGCGAGGTCAGGGTGATGCTGTGTTTGGCGTGATAGATGCTCAGCAACAGCACTTGTTGGATGATGGACTCTGGCAAGCCCTGGCCGGAGGGGATGACCTGGACCGAGTCTTCGGCATGGCGATGTGACAGCGGGCTTTCGACCTGGGGGAGGGCGATTTCATCCAGCAGTCGTTCGTCGGTTTCAAACTCCCAATCCCAACTTTGCAGGGCGGCCAGGGAGCAGACTGATGGCCCGGTGAGCCGAACCATAATGTCGATCCATTCGCCGACGCCGGCACTCTGCTTAAAGTAGCGGCTGTCCACCAGGTTCATGGAACCGGTGTAGGCGATGCGCTGATCGATGACCACAATCTTGCGGTGCTGCCGCAGATCCATGCGCCTTAAGAACATCCGCAGTGGGTTGACGCCCAGGGCTTTGACGATGCTGACACCGTTTTGCATCAGGGTGTCCGGCCAGCGACTGTTGAAAAATTCGCGGCTGCCGGCTCCGTCCAGCAGCAGGCGTACCGTGACCCCACGCTGACGGGCTTGAATCAGGGCATCGGCCACCTCATCGGCCAGACCGCCGGGATGCCAGATGTAGAACTCCATGTGAATGGTGTCGCTGGCCTGGTGAATGTCGTCGATGATGCGGCGCAGAATCGTTTGGCTGTTTTCAATCAATTCCAGATCGTTGCCCAGCAGGGCCGGAATCCCCAAGCGGCGCAGACTCAATTCATGCAGAGGGCGGGCGTGCTGACCCAGGCGCCGATCCGATTGCGCCTGGCGGTGCAACCGCTCGTTCCAGTATTTGAACGGCGCGGTCATCTCCTTGACCCGCTGTGTGCGTTTGCGACCAATGTTAAGTTCCCCGAACAGCAGGTACACCACCACGCCGAACAAGGGAATGATGTAGATCAGCAGCAGCCAGGCCAGCGAGACGCCAAATGGGCGCCGCTTGAGCACAATGCGCAGCGACACCCCGGCAATCACGATCCAGTAGGCGGCCACCAGAGTCAGGGTTAACAGTTGGTAAAATTGGCTCACATTGGTTCTAAAGTGGGGGTAAGTGCTTCAAATATACACCCAAATTGCTCGGCTGACAGCGGTTTCAGGTCAACTGAACAGCGATCAGCCGCAACTGGGCTGATAATCAAACTGCACGTACAGCGGGGTGTGATCTGAGCTGGTGAACTGGCTGAGTACGTCGGCACTGTCAGCCACTGGCGTCAATTGACAGCTGTAGAGGATGTGGTCGAGTTCATGGCCAAAAAACTGCTTAATGCCGCTGCTGTCGGCGAACTGCACCGAAGCCAGCCCTTGTCGTTGGGCCAGGGCGTCCAGCAGAGCCTTGCGGCCATCGGACCAGGTATTGAAATCACCGGCGAAGATCACTGGGCCTCGATGAGCATCGATGGCGCCCTCCAGGGTGTCCAGCTGTCGCCGGTAATCGGAGTTGGTGACGAAGTTGATGCCGTGAATGTTGATCATCAACAGTGACTGGCCGTCGGCCATGGTCACTTCCGATATTAACGAGGCCTTGGGGGTGTTGGTGACCGGCTCGGTCGGGGCCGACAGTTGCAGATAAGTAGACTGAATCGGACTGGCGGCCAGGCTCATGACGCCAGACTGATGGCCATCAAACTGAACCAGGTTAGCCCCAAAGGCATAGTGATAGGGCAACATGGACGGGGCCTGCGCCGGATCGACATTGACCTCCTGCAGGGCCATCAGGTGAGGCGAATACTGCTGCTGAAGATCGCTGAACTCTTGCTGCCAGCCGGGCGTACCCAACTGCTTGTGCACGTTCCAGCTCACCAGGTTAAAGCGACTCGGCAGTGGTGGTTCGGTGGCGGTGGCTGCGGTGGGGGCTGGGACGACCCAGGCCTGCAGCCTTTCGGGAGGCGCACTGGGGCAGCCGGTAAGACTGACGACCAGCAGCGGAATCCACAACCAATGAACACGAACCTGATCCAACACACGCCCCCTTTTTTGCACAATAACGCACATCTTGGCCGCTGATGACGACGGGGTCAATAGGGCAGCAGTGGGTGTTTCTTGGTGCAGTTGGCCACTCTTTGGTGCCACAACGGGTCGGACTTAGGGTCTTTGGGGTAGATGGTGTAGATCATCAGTTTTGGCTCAGAGACGAAACTGGTTGCGCCAACTGTATGAAATACGTGCATTTGTTGTTCTCTTGGCTGCCCTGGCAGTTCGGTGGTCGTGACAAATCCGGTCACATTCATCTGCTTGGATCCCCGCTGTCGCCAGTCTTTGGGCACCGAACCTTCCGCCAGCACTCTTTGTAACAGTTTGCTGGCACAGCTGTCCTGATACATCAATACATCCTGTTGCAGCGTCAGAATGAGGGCGCAGATGGTGTCTTCCCAGCCGATGAGGTAGGGCTTAAATCCCTTGTCGGTAAAGATCAGGTCGACCAGGTTAAAGCTATCGCTTTGGGCGGTCTGCGGTGCAAAGCAGCAGATCAGCTCCAGCCAGGCGCGGTTGATCATCTTGGCGTTGCCGTATTGATCGATGATCATGGTGGGGTAGGGCTCGAGTCCCTTGAGCGTGGCTACCAGAGACTGGTGCAGCCAGCGGTGTTCTTCCGAGTCGGGCCTTAGGGAGAAACTGGTGGCGGCAAAGCCGGCCGAGGCCAGAAAGTTGTTGGTTTCGCGAACGTTCAACTCTAACAGTTGCGCCAGCTTTTCGACCAGTTCCTGGCTGGGGAGGGATTTCCCTGTCTCCAGAAAGCTGACGTGACGCAGGGAGGAACCCACCTCCAGCGCTAACGCTTCCTGGCTCAGTCCCCGGGTTTTTCGCCAGAATTTCAGTAGACGCCCGAAGGCGCCCTTGGGCATTCGTAACCCTGCAGCCTGCATCATCAATTCCTTTTATGCAGAGATGTGAATTCCATCATGTCGCCAGTGGTCAATATTACCTCGCAGGTAATAGATTGACCACTAACTTCCTACCATCATTAAGAAAGTCATTTGTCTATGGATGGAGAAAGGGGCGTTATGAGTTACTTTGTTACTGGCGGTACCGGGTTTATCGGCAAGTACATTCTGGCCAATCTGTCGAAGCGAGAAGGCGAGATTTTTGTACTGGTTCGGGAAGGCTCCGAAGATAAGCTCAAGGCACACTGTGAAAAGCTGCATCTGGATTTCGAACGCTTTACTCTGATCAGCGGCGACCTGACTCAGCCGATGTTGGGGGTGTCCGACGCCGATAAAGATCGGTTGTTGAATCAGGTGAAGGAATTCATTCACTCGGCGGCGGTGTACGACATTACCGCCAATGCTCAGGCCAACGGCGACATCAACGTCGAAGGCACCCGTCAGGCGCTGGCGCTGGCGGAGTTTATCAAGGCCGATTGCTTCAACCACCTTAGCTCCATTGCGGTGGCGGGTTTCTACCCCGGCGTGTTCAATGAGCAAATGTTTGAGCAGGGTGAGGGGCTGGACATTAACCCCTACCTGCGCACCAAACACGACTCCGAAGCGCTGGTGCGTAAGCAGGAAGCGCTGCCCTACCGAATCTTCCGCCCCTCCATGGTGGTGGGCCACTCCAAGACCGGTGAAATCGATAAGATCGACGGCCCTTATTATCTGTTTAAGACTCTGCAGAAGCTGCGCAATGTGCTGCCCAGCTGGATTCCTGCTCTGGGGATCAAAGGCGGAGAGTTCAACATGGTGCCGGTGGATTACGTGGCCGACTCCATCGATCATATCCTGACGGTGCCGGATACCCAGGGCCAGTGCTACCACCTGGTGGACAACCCCGGCGTGAAGATGATCGAGGCGTTGGACGTGTTCTCCCGTGCCGCCCATGGCTCACGGCTGTCGGCAGGGATCAGTCCTGGTGTACTGGACTTCATTCCGGCGCCGGTACGGATGGCGATTTTGAATCTGCCTACCGTCCGCCACTTGATAGACCAGACCCTGTCCAGCCTGAATATTCCCCGCGAAGCCCTGAAACTGCTGGAACTGAAAACCAAGTATGACGACTCCAATACGCAGCGGGCGCTGGCGGGCACCGGCATCTCGGTGCCGCCACTGAAAGACTACGCCGGAGTGTTGTGGGATTACTGGGAGCGCAACATGGATCCCAATCGCATGGGCAGCCGCACCCTGGAGGAGAACATTGAGGGCAAGATTGCCATGGTTACCGGCGCCAGCTCTGGCATCGGCCGTTCACTGGCGATTCGCCTGGCCCAGGCCGGTGCCAAGGTGATTCTGGTGGCTCGAGGCATGGAGCTGCTGAAAGAGGTGGAAGCCGAGATTCTGGCGGAAGGAGGCGAAGCCTACAGCTACAACTGCGATCTCAACGACCTGGATGCCTGTGACGCCTTGGTGGACCAGGTGCTGGCCGAGCATCAGGGCATCGACATTTTGGTGAACAACGCCGGTCGTTCCATCCGCCGGTCGTTGAAGCTGACCTACGATCGTTTCCACGATTTCGAGCGCACCATGCAGCTGAACTATTTTGCTCCGGTACGGCTGACCATGCGGGCATTGCCGTCCATGGTTGAGCGCGGTGGTGCCCACGTGGTGAATATCTCTACCATTGCCGTGCTCGGTGGCTATGCGCCGCGCTTCTCGGCCTACGTGGCCTCCAAGTCGGCGCTGGATGCCTGGTCGCAGTCGGCGGGGGCTGAATACCGCGAGCACAACGTCAACTTCACCAACGTGCATATGCCGCTGGTGCGTACGCCGATGATCGAGGCCTCGCCGATGTACAACTTTGCCCCGACCCTGAGTCCGGACGAAGCGGTGGCGATGATCGAAGAAGCGCTGCTGGAGCAGCCGGCCGAAGTGAACACCGGCATCGGCAGTGCCATGCGCGCCATCAGTGTGCTGGCACCTAAGGTGTACGAGCTGTTGATGAGCACCACCTTCAAGATGTTCCCGGACACCGCGGCCGCCCAGGGGCTGCCGGAAGAGGAGGTCAAGCCGACGCCGGAGCAGGTGGCGCTGGCGGCGCTGATGTCGGGTAACTATCTGTAAGCCTGAAACACCCTGATGACAACGGCCCGATTGTTCGGGCCGTTTTTTATGGTTGATGCGCTCATGTTGCGGTGGTTGTTGTGGTAGTCTTGCGGGCAACCGCTCAAACACGGACAGTCCAATGAAAATATTCAGTAATTTTGAAAGCGGCAGCATCAATGTCGTCAAAGCCGAATCCGCCGATGACATTCAGCTGACCATCCCCAATGACAATCAGTCGGAGTTTTATCAGTGGTTCCATTTCCGTTTGGAGACTACCGCCGGTGAGCCTCACTCCCTGAAACTGCTGAATCTGGCCAAGTCGGCCTACCCGGAAGGCTGGGACGGTTACAGCGTGGTGGCGTCCTACGATCGGGAGGAGTGGTTCCGCATTCCCGCCGACTTCGACGGTGACACCCTCAGCTTTGAGGTGACTCCGGAGCATGGCTCCATCTATTTCGCCTACTTTGCTCCCTACAGCTACGGCCGCCATCAGGATCTGCTGCACCACGCCCAGACCCACCCCCTGTGCCGGCTCGATACTCTGGGCCAGACTCTGGACGGCAACGACATCAGTCTGCTGACCATCGGCGAACCTGAGCCGGGCAAGAACATTGTCTGGGTCATCGGTCGACAGCACCCGGGCGAGACCATGGCCGAGTGGTTCATCGAAGGCCTGTTGGCGCGGTTGCTGGATGACACCGACACCGTTGGCCGCGCCTTGTTGGGCAACAGCGTGTTTTATGTGGTGCCGAACATGAACCCGGATGGCTCTATTCGTGGTCATTTGCGCACCAACGCCATTGGGGTGAACTTGAACCGGGAATGGCAGACGCCATCGATGGAGAAAAGCCCGGAAGTGTTCCTGGTGCGTGAAAAGATGCTGGAAACCGGCATCGATCTGTTCCTGGATGTGCACGGGGATGAAGCGATCCCCTACAACTTTGTTGCCGGCAGTGAAGGCACCCCCTCCTACGATGAGTGTCGCCAGGAGCTGGAGCAGGCGTTTAAGCAGGCGCTGACCACCATCACGCCCGAGTTTCAGGATGAATACGGTTACGACAAAGATAAGCCCGGTGAGGCCAACCTGACGGTGTGTTCCAACTGGGTTGCGGAGCAGTTCCGCTGCCTGTCCTACACCGTAGAGATGCCGTTCAAAGACCATAACTTCCAGCCCGATGAGCTGTATGGCTGGTCGCCGGAGCGCAGTGGCGTGTTTGGACGCGACACTCTCGCCGCCATCCATGCGGTGATCGATCAGGTCTGAGTGCCGGCACTACAACGATAAAAAGCGCGCCGACCGGCGCGCTTTTTTGTCCCTGTGAGGAGGTGATTAATTCACTGGCGCGCAGCCTCCTTGCTTGTTAGTGCGAGTGGGTCTGCCATTGATAAAGGTGCACGCCACTTTGATGCTATGGATTTTGTGACGGGCTTCGGTCAGCGGATTGCTGTTCAGTACCACTAGGTCGGCGATTTTATCCACCTCTAGCGTGCCGATTTTGTCATCAAGGCGATGTTGTTTCGCAGGATTGATGGTCACCGCCATCAGTGCTTGATAGCGGTTGAGGGCTTGGGCTTTATTCAGCGTTAAACGGTCGGACTCCGACAGGTGTGGGTATTGCCAGGTTTCGCGGGTGATTGCCTGTTCGACGAACCACAAAGGGTACAGCGGGGTGATCGGCAGATCGCTGTGTAGTGACACCGGTATATTGTGGTTCCATTCGGTTTTTGCCGGATCGATGAACTGGCCTCGTTGTGGACCCAGTTCATTCTCCATTGCCTTACCCCAGTAGGCGACGTGACCGATAAGGTGGCTGGTGGAGAGGTTTTTTAGTGTATTTTCCCTAGCCTTGACGATGGCGTCGATGGTTGAGCGTTCGCCACTTTGTTGCTGGGAGTCATCGATATTGACGGTCGCATGGATCAGGGTGTGGGGTAGATCGGCGGTCAGAGGTTGCCCCATTGCGGTGGATTGCTGCTGTTCATCAGCCAGCAAGGTCAGGGCATCAATGGAGTTGATAATGGCTTGGTCGCCGTTGGCGTGAATGTTGACGTACCATCCCTGACTCCAAAATGGCCTCAGGTTGGCGGCAATTTGGTTGGCTTCGTAGTTGGTATGGCCTTTGTTGAATTTGGCGCAAAGCGCTTGGTCTCCTTTGGCGTAGTCTTGCTGTAGGGCGGCACTGCAACCCTGAGTGGAGCCATCGGACCACAGTTTGATTCCGGCGGCAGTCAACATGCCATCATTGTCGTCATTCCACGGTGTGGGTCCCTGTTCGAGAACCCATTGGGCCGGTTGGTCCGGGGTGTATAGGGCTGCGTTGTCTGCGGGTTTGGCGTTCCAGGTGTAGAGCACTCGCATTCGTACTGGTGGCTGGTTGTTGTGATACAAGGCTTTGTAGCTGTCGATCATGGCGGCGCTGGAGCCTCCGCCCTCCACGAAGGTGGTTAAACCGGCTCGAGAGGCAATATTGAGCATCTCGCGCATACGGGTAATCTCCGCCTGTTCCAGAGCATCAGGGCCGGTATGGCGCAGCAGGGCTCGGGCCACATTGACGGAGCTTTGCTGCTCAATCTGTTCCAGAAAGGGGGCAAATGCGGATTCCTCTTTTAATAGTCCGGACAGGGTGCAGTTCGATTCGTCGACGTTACAATGAATGCCCCACTCGCCGTCGCTGAAGTGGTATTTCTCGGTAGCCTCGGCCACCAGTTGCTCGACAGATTCGCGGCTACCCTGGCAGGGCTGGGTGTCGGTGCACAGTCCAAGCGTTTGAAATGCAAGGCGGTTGACGTATGCCAGGTGCCCGGACTGATCGAGAATAAACACTGGCGTGCGAGTAAAGGGCGCCGAATGGTCGCCGTCGGAAAAGTCATTCAAAAATTCGGACGGGTAGTCCATAAAGGCCTTACTGGAGCGCTCATCCTGACCGTTGGAATACCGCATCCGTGAAGGATCCAGGCCGTTACCGAGAAACCAGCCTGTGTTTCGAAGGCGCTCGGTGCCAGCCAATTGGCTCAGCGCTTCATCAATGAAATTGGTGCACTGTGCTCGTAATGGAAAGTCCTGTTGCAACTGCCGCTGAAACGGCTCCGGTAAGCAGGGAGACAGATCCTGTACCGCTTCCAGCATGACGCTAAGGGACAGATGGGCATGAGGTTCTATGAACCCGGGCATTACAACTTGTCCGCTCATGTCGTAATAGCGAGTGCCCTTGGAGTTTTTCACTTCGGCAGGAATCACTCCAGACTCGATGATCCCATCGATCTTATCTTGTTTGAGAATTAGCACGCTGCCTGCCGGGTATACATGGCCTTCTGATTTCATGGACAACAGTGTTGCTCCTTGAATCACGGCATAATTAGCTCCACGGGTTGTTTGGGGGGCCTCTTCTGACGTGCTGCATCCAGCAGTTGCTAGAATGGCAATGACTGCAACCAGCCATTGTAACGGGGGGAATATCATGTCTGCCTTCCTTGGTGTTGGGGTGATTCGAGGTATGCTCAACGGGAGCAGCTAACACTGTAGGTGACCACTGAAGCTGTGATGATCCCGCTGGCTGGATTGGCGTTGGTTTAAAACGAAGGCGGTTGCAGGTTCAGTATGGGGGCGCTGACGCCTGCAGGCAGGAGGTTAAGCTGGTTTGCTCAAGCTGGGAGCGTTGTGCCCGCAGTGTGTGTCAGCCAATCTTTCTGGAGGGGCTGGTCATTGTCTGCGCCAGTTTTCCGTTATCGCTTACTTGAGCCGCAGAGAGCGGCGTGTGCTTATTCTATGGCGCCGATGAGGGCGAGCGGGTTCGCTGTTGTGCTGAGGGAGAGTGGGGGCTGCAGAGCGATGCGGCTCGCAGCACCACCTCGGTTACTGATGGGTTAGGACTTACCCAGGTAGGGTGTCAGAAACTCGCTGACCGCCTGCTGATGGACGCCCACCTCTACGCTGACCCCGGCCTGTTCCAGAATGGCGATGCCTTTGCCGCTGTTTCTCGGATCCGGATCCAGCATCGCCACCACCACGTTCTTAATGCCGGTTTGCACCAAAGTGCGGGCACAGGCCGGCGTTCGCCCCACAAAGGAGCAGGGTTCCAGTGTGACGTAGGCGGTCACCCCTTCTATCGAGCCGGCATAGCGATTCAGCGCTTCCACTTCGGCATGATTACCACCGATGGCCTGAGTAAATCCTTCGGAGACGATCTGGTCGTCCTTTACCAGTACGCAGCCGACCGGTGGGTTGGGCTGGCACTGGGGCAGGGCTTGTTTTGACAGCGCCAGGGCGCGCAGCATCGGGTGGATCTCGGTGGGTGTTTTCATTGATTCAGACATGGAGACTCATGAATTGATGGGCGGCCTCTGAGCCGCAGACGATTGTTGAGGTGAACACAGTGCCTGAATGCTGGCACTGACCACCGCGGTGGGAATGTCGGCCTGGGCTTGTTGCTTCGACAGCTTTCTGTGCTCAAACCGCAGGCCCGGGCCGGTAACGGTCAGGGTGCGGGCGGCGCAGTCGACGGCCACCGGCGCCTGCCACTGACCGGACTTGCCTTGCCGTTGCAAAATCAGGCCGGCGTCCGTTGCCCGATGGCCGGATATAAACCAGTCATCCACGTAGGGGCCGCCAATGACGTCCTGATAGAGGTACAGTGGTTCGGTGGCGTAGGCGCTGGTCGGCAACATCTGGCTGACGGAGAGTGACAGCAGCGACAGTGTCGCCAATGGAGCAAAGAGACGCATCGGCAAGATATGATCGATTGATTTGACGGGCATTATAGCGCGCCTGCCCGGGTGGGCTGCAAGGAGAGGCAGGCACTGCGGTTGTAAAACAGTGCCAGAACCGGGGAACCCTGAGGGCGTGGATGACCACGCCGTCAAATAAGGGTGCCGCTGACGGCTAAAACGTCCCTCGGGTCGACAGGAAGTCGGCGATGCGCTGAATCTCGTCGTCGGTGTAGGTGTCCATGACGTTCTCCATCGGGATGTAGAGGCCATTTACCCGGCGCTTGTGATGGTAATCCCGCAGCTGTGAAGCGAGGTAGGGCGATGACTGACCGCCAATTTTCGGGATCAGTGGCATCTTGGGCTGGTTGCCATCGGCACCGTGGCAGCTAACGCAGCCGCCGCGACCGTAGTCGTTGTACAGTTGTTCGCCGGTCATGGGGGGGCCTGATTCGGCTTGAGCTGCGGCCTGAGACAGCAGCATGAGGCCTACTAAGACGAGGTTGAACAGAGTGCGAATCATAAGGCCTCCTGATTCAGGTACTGGGCTATGCTGGCGGCCATGTGGGAGGCGCTGGAGCCGTAACCAAACACGTCCAGCAGTGCGCCGTTGCCGTCATAGAGGTAGAAATAGGCGGAGTGGTAGACCTCATAGCGAGCAGGGAAGGGCGGGGAGAGCGGCAGTCCGTCCAACTGATAGCCGTAGGTGGCTCCCAGGTTGTCGGCGATGGCCTGGGTCTGATCGGCGGTGCCGATGAGGGCTTCAATATCAGGGTGGAAGTAGCCCACGTACTTTTTCAGTTTTTCCGGGGTGTCTCGATTGGGATCAATGGAGACGAATACCGGGGTGAGCTTGTCGGCATCGGCGCCCAGTTTATGCATTACGCCAGTCATCACCATCAGTGTGGTGGGGCAGACATCGGGGCAGGTGGTATAACCTACGGCCATCAGCAGGTACTGGCCGCGGTAGTTGTCTTGAGTGACCGCCTTGCCGTCGGCGTTGTGCATGGCAAATTGCAGGGTGTCGCTGGCCCAGCCGGGCAGGCTGAGTACCAGCAGCAGTGAAATCAGAATACGCACGAGCGCCTCCTTAGTGGCAGATGGTGTTGGTGAGCCCCATGGCGATGTGATTGGGCTGTTTCAGTTGAGTGACGATGGGGGAGCGGGCTTTGACCTTACGCAGATCCAGCACCGAGATGGCCTGAGATCCTTCGGTGGTGGAGAACATCGACTTACTGTCCGAGACCACCACCAGATCGATGGCGGCGCCCTTGGCATCGAAATGGCGTGGGTTAGGATCGCCCGTCAGGTTGAACACATAGAAACCCGAAGGGGCATCGACCACACCGATGCGCTCCAGCCAGCCGGTTCGAATCTGCCTGATGCCCGCCTCGGTTTGAAACCGATTGACCCATTGGCCGGAGTAAGCGTTGAGAATGGCAATCTCTCCGCGGTCGGAAACAAACAACAGATGCTCAGAATTGGAGGTCACGTAGGGCCGTTGGACCGGGCTGTTAAAGGTCAGCCAGCGCCAGTCTTTATTCTGAGTGAAATCCCATATATGGACGCGATTGTGGGCTGGCTCTGATACCAGCCCCAGGCGGGAGTCCGGTGACAGGGTAATTTCCGATACCGCCGAGCCACTGCCCATCTGCAGGGTGGAAAGGGTATCACGGTGGACACGCCACACCGTGGTATGGCCATTGGGCTCAGAGGTGATCAGCAGGCGGTAGCCATCGGAGGAAAAGTTCAATGACAGTGGCCCACTGAGTTGGTCGATCTGCTTGATCACTTTCCGGGTCAGAGGCTCCATGATCTCAACCTGACTCTGTCCAGCCACCGCCAGCATGGCGCCGTCGCCATGAAATTTCAGCGATTGTGGCGAAAATGACAGTGGCAGAGTCCAGGTGCGGTTATCGCTGAGATCCCAGACATACAACTTGGGATCGTCTTTGGCGATGTACACCAACAAGCTTTGGACATCGCTGACGGCCATATCAATGGGAATGGCTTTGAGTTGGCGATGCTCGACCAGAGTGTCATTGAAAGTATCGACAATGGCGACGGTGGGGCTGTCCCGATCGGACACAAAGGCCCAGCGGGCGGCATCGTCATAGGTTTGGGGTTGAGCCAGGGTCAGCGGGCTCAGCAGTGCCAGTACGGCGAAAATAAATCGAGCGTTCATTGGCAAACCTTACATAAAACCTCCGGCCCGAAGGCCGGAGGTGGTGAGGGAAATTACAGGTCACGTACGCAGCGGGTCCAGAAGTCGGATTGCTTATCCTGGCCCTGGCCATCGCCGATCTGAAAGCCGATGCCCCAGGCCATGACGCCATGCTCATTGCGAATCACCTGCTCCTCTGGGTGTTGCTGAGGCTTGCGGGCGGTCAGCGGCCGGAAGAATTTCATCGGTCCGCCAATGTCGCTGGTGCTGGACCAGAAGTAGTATTTGTATGGCGTGTTGGGGAAAAACGTCTGCTCGATGGAGGGGTTGACCTCGTTGTAGTTAACGATGGACACCAACTCCTTGATGTTGGGCAGGCGCCAATCCTGCTTGCCCGCCAGGTTGAGATTCTGGCAGTAATCGATGGAGGCCTCCCAGTTGCGGCGTTGATCGCTGATCACTTGCTGCCACTGCAGTTGGGTGACTTTGTCGGTCACGGTGTTGTCGCCGTTGTCGACAAAGTCGTTGGCATGGAAGCCGCCATTGTTATCGGCCCGTACGCAGCGAACCAGCTTGGTTGAAGCGGTGTGCTGGCCCATGATGTGGGCATCGGGAAAGCCGACGTGCCAGACGTGATCCTTGTGATCGGAGATCGGCAGTGCCCAGATTCCGGAATTCATCCGCGGCATGTTTAAGAACACGTCGGTATTAATGGCCGGGCGGAACTCCCCATAGTCGGCAATGGACACCAGCTCTTTCATGAATGGCAGGCGCCAATCGCTGTAGCCGTCGATTTCCAGCGAGTCGCAGTGGGCCACCGCTTCGGCGGCGTTCATCCACAGTCGCGAGGTTTTGCGCTCCCAGGTCAGTTTGGTGTTGGTATCGAACGCCGTCAGACCGGAGTCACTAATCTGGAACTGCTGCGGGTGTTTAGGGTGATCGCTGTCTTCGCCGCGAGTGTCGGTAAAGTCCTGTACCTGACCGGTGTCGGGCAGCCGGAACCCGGGAGGTGTTGGCATGCCTTTGCCGGTTGGGAAGTCGATTCGCTCAATGTGTTTAACGAACTCGCCGGCAGTGTAAGCGATCATGTCGCGCCACTGATCTTCGGTATAGAGTTTGGCGATCCGCTGCATCATTCTGGCTTTGCGGTTGTTGCGAATGCCGTCCCGGTAGGCGCCCATGGTTTCAAACATGTAGGTTGGCATCTGGCCGCGGATGGTCGGGTTGGCTTTCTTGGTGCTCAGGCCCTGCTCGCCGTGGCACATTTTGCACGCCTTGTCGTACAGTTTTTTGCCGCGCTTGTAGGCGTCGCTGGCCACCACTTCGGGATTAGGATCAAAGCTCATCTCTTTGTTGGCGTACACCAGGGCGACCTCTTCCATGATGTCGACCGGCCATTTGTACACCGTCAGTTTCATCTGTGAGGCGATGCCACCAAAGCGCTCGGCATCAAAGTCAATCCACTGGCTGATGAAGTATTGTGCCGGTAACCCTTCCAGCTTCGGACTCAGGGTTTCTACCACGTTCTCCCGCGCCGGCCGGTGGCAGCCCATGTAACAAGTGGCTCCCAGTTTTTCTGCTCGGGCGATCTGCTGAGGCGTCAGATCCTGGTAACTGCGGGTCACCTTGAATTCCGGGTAGGCCATTTCGGCCTGGGCGCCCTGGGTTAGCCCCAGAGTCAAGGTGATCATGGCCAGGGAGTGAAGGAGTTTATTGGTCATCGTTTAATGCCCCTTATGAGGGTGATTGCTGGCACCGAACTGGCTCTGGATCTGCTCCAGGGTTTTCACGGTGGCCTGGCAGGTGAGGCTAGGGTTGTAGGCAAACATGATGGTCATCGGGTAGTGCTCACCGGCTTTAATAGTCTGTTTCAGGTCCATTACCATGATGTGCTGGGCGCCGGGTTTCAGTTGCGTGAGCGGCTTGGTCACCATCACTCGAGGGATCTGGAACATCTTCATGGCACCGTCTTGCATCTTGACGTTATGAATCTCCACCCGGTTCGATAGGGCCGGAATTTCCACTCGCTGCATCATCTCGGCGCCGGGCAAGCGGAACTTCTTGGCATCGTCACGGTTGTAGCGGATGTCGAAATAGGCGGCAGTGGCCGAGGCGCCCGGGATGCTCTCGCGAATCACGCAGTTGTCTACTTGAATGCTGTCGGCCAATGCTGGTGCAGACAGCAGCAGGCCTAAGGTCAGTAACAGTTTGTTCATGGTGTCCCTCAGTATTTGAAGATGAAGCCCAGGTTGACGTTGTTGTCGTTGTTGCTGTTGCCGCTGATGGTGTCCGGATCGTGCTTGTACACGGCACCTTCGGCGAACAGGGTGATGTGCTGGTCGAAGTGGTATTTGACGCTGGCAATGGTCAGGGTTTGATCGTCTTTGTTGGCTTCGGATTCGTAGCGTCGCTGTTGGTAGCTGATGCCAAAATCGATGTTGTCCAGGCTGTAGGTCAGGGCAGTGGCGTAGGTGTCTTTAATTTTTTTTGGTGAGTCTTGGTTGAGCTCGGCCAGCGCCGCCAGGGTGAAGTTGTGCCAACGGACATCGGACGCGACGGCCCAGCGCACGTAGTTGTCGTCGGTGGGAAGCATTTTGTCGTCAACCTCGGCGCGGTTGATCACCAGGTTGAAATGCTCGCTGTGGTACAAGGCCCGCAGACCTAGGACGTCGGCATCGGCATCGTTGCTGTCGTTCGGGGTAATGATGGCGGCCTTGAACCACAAGGTGCCCCAGTCTCCTTTGAATTTTGGGGTGAAGTAAGCCAATTGGTTGTGACCGTATTTGGCCTGTTCAAACAGGTGACCGTTGCTCGACGGCTCCATGGAGTTGGATTCATGAATGTCGACTTTGGAGTAGAGGTCGACCCAGGTGCCGGTGGTGCCTTCACCGATGAAGAAACCGCCAAGGTTTTTGTAGGCCACAATCAGGTTGGCATCGATAAGCTCGATGTCATTAAACGCCGAGGCGTCGCCGAAGTTGTCTGAGTATTGCAGCCGGGTGTTGTAGCGCACCATTAAGCCATTGTTTTTGTAGATCCCTTTCAAGCCGAGGTTGGCCTGATAGATTTCAGTTTCATAGTCGTTGTCGCTTTGAAACTGGGCCTGGGCACGCAGATCGCCGTACAGTTTTGGGGCCCAGTCATCGGCGGCCAGTGCCGAGGCCAGGGGGAGGGCAGCCAGAATGGCCGCGCTGATCAGGGAGGTGTTTTTCATCATCAAAATTCCTGTAACTTCTTGTAGTTAGTGGTTTATTCGTTGGCGATTCTAGGAGTTTGAATGGAGGCTGACCTGCCAGAATTGCTATTTCCGATATGCAGAATTTGCATCGGGAATTGTGTTCTGGCGCATGGCGAGGATTTGAAATGACGTTAAGATCACCGACGAAAGTCACAGAGAGGAAAAAGAGTGGATCTGGATACGTTGCGGATGTTTGTCGCAGTTGCAAAGTTTAAGAGCATTACTCAGGCCGCCATCGATCTGGATATCAGTCAGCCGGCATTGAGCCGTCGCTTAAAGGGTCTGGAGGCTAAGGTGGGGGCGACCTTGATGCAGCGCTCCGGCGGTGGGGTTGAGCTGACGCCTCAGGGACGGCTGTTGCTGGAAACCGCGGAAACCATGTTGGAGGAGTTTGAGAAAATTACCGAGGCCATCTCCAGCCATAAGGATGATGTTAAGGGCAGCATCGCGGTGTGCCTACCCCATCCCATGAGTCGTTGGTTGACCGAAGAGGTGTTCATTCCGTTTACCACTGATTACCCCGAAGTGCGTCTGGACCTGATCACCACCAACCCGAAAACCATGACCAAGATGGGCCAGTGTGATGTGATGGTATCGCCGATCACCCCGGACGATCCCGATTTGATCGCTCGCTATCAGCACACTTTCCGTCGCTATTTCTGTGCCAGCTCCGAGTACCTGCAGCAGTTTGGCCGGCCGCTGCTGCCACAAGACTTGGCTCGACACCGCTGCATCACCAATGTGTCGGTGCAAAAAGAGGAAAAACACTGGGAGTGGCAACATTCGAATGGCAGCTGCGGAAGTCAGCAGATTCAGTCCTTTATCTCAACCGATTCGGTAGACATTGCCATGCAGTGGATGCTGGCGGGCAAGGGCATTGCGTCGTTGCCGGAGTCGCAGATTCGCCTCTATCGGTCTCAGGACCGCCGGTTTGAGTTGCTGTTTGATTCGCAGATTTATCAGGAGCAGTCGATGTTTGTTTTGTACCGTTCGCGTAACTTCATTCCTCGACGACAGCGGTTGTTGGTAGAGGCTCTGGTTCGGTTTTTTCACAAGCAATCGAAGTTGGAAGGAGCGCTTTAGGCAGCCAAGGCGGAGTGCCGCTCTCGAACGTTGCACGAAGCCTCGCCAATTGGCTGCCAAAAGGCCGCATCGACGCCTGGATTTTCTTGCAAGGCTTTCATTTGTAGTGTCTTATTGTCAGCCATTATCACGCTGATGAAGTTTCGATTGATTGTGTACTGCTTGTTAATTGCCACCCTAGACGGACGGCGCTGAGATGAAGGTCTGGTTACTGCGTACCTTGTTGTCTCTGTTTGTGCTGTGCGCTGCTGTGGCCATCTGGGTGGGGCCAAATTCGGCGCATCCGGAAGACCAGAGGCTGGCGATGTTGTCTCAGCGGCTGCAGGACTCGGAGTATGATCTGGCCTACGATGAGGTTAAGCGGTTGCTGCCCCGGGTCGAGGAGCCGGACGTGCGCCGCTACCTGTACGCGGTGAAGGCCGATATCGAGGTCGGCCGTCGTCATTACCATTACGCCATTCACTCGCTGACCCAGGCACAGCAACTGGGAGAGCCAAACCGAAAAGTGGATGAGGCGATCCTTAGGCTGCGCAACCACATCGAAAGCATGCAGCAGGAGCGGCAACTGGATAAGCAGTATCGGGATGCTCGTGATAACGGCATTGCTGCCAGCCTTACCGGTAAGATCACCATTCTTTACCTTTATCTGGACGACAACCGCTGGAGTCGCTGGTCGGGCAAACAGCGGCTGTTGAATCGCCACTATCTGCAGCAGGTGGTGGAGTGGTATCAAGCCCGGGCGGCCCAATATGGGGTGGCGAAGCCGCAGATCAGCAGCCGCTTTTTCTTTTTGAAGGCCCCTAGGGGCATCTCCAAAGAGTGGTTGCGCTCCAAACAGTTCTTCCTCGACGCTCAGGGATTGATCGCTAATCAACTGGGTTATCCGTCGATGTCGGCATTTGTTGAGGCCAAGGCGCCCAGCGGCCAGGTGGCGATGGTGTTTCACTCCAACGGTGATGCCCGCTCTTTTGCCCTGTCCTGTGGCAGCAAGCAGGTGTCACCGAATTGCCATTACGAGTATGTGATGCTGACCGAGTCGGTGTCGTCGGCCTCAGCGGCGACCTACACCCCACAAGTACAGGCCCACGAGATTTTGCATCTGTTTGGTGCCGCCGATCTGTACCGCATCGAGTCGGCTCGGGATTATGCGGTTACCGATCTGATGAACTACTACAGCGATGCGCTGCGCCATGCCAGCCTGGATCCTATTACCGCCTGGTCTATCGGCTGGTCAGAAGCACCTGATGCGCCTTTTATAATTGAGAACAAAGGAAAATAAGAATGGAAATTACCTCACTGGAGCAAAACGCGGCCTTCATGTTTCTGAACCTCACCTACGCCGTGGTCAGTCTGTTTGTCAGCGTGATCTCACTGGTGATCATCGATAAATTTGTGTTTCGCAGCATCGACTTTATCGCCGAGATCAAAAAGGGCAATCTGGCGGTGGCGGTGTTTCAATCCACCATTCTGTTGTTTGTCGGCTTCGTAGTGTCGTCGGCCATGAGTTAAAAAACCCATATCCGCAGTGGCATATATATGCCAATTCGTATATTCTAGCTTCATCGAAATAGCATTTCGTCGTCACGGGCTGCGACCAGTCGGTTGCCGGGGCGACGTTTGATCAGTATGAGGCGAGAGTAATGGGAATTTTTGAACGCTATTTGTCACTGTGGGTGGCGCTGAGTATTGCCGCCGGCGTATTGCTGGGCAATTGGGCCCCGCAGGCGTTTGCGGCGGTAGCGGCGCTGGAGTGGGCCCACGTCAATCTGGTGGTGGCGGTGCTGATTTGGGTCATGATCTACCCGATGATGGTGCAGATCGATTTCAGCGCGGTTAAAGACGTGGGTAAAAAGCCCAAGGGATTACTGTTGACGCTGGTGATCAACTGGCTGATCAAACCCTTCACCATGGCAGCCCTGGGGTGGTTGTTCTTCAAAGGCTTTTTTGCCGACTGGGTCGACCCGCAGAGTGCCGGGGAATACATCGCCGGCATGATTTTGCTGGGCGTGGCGCCCTGTACCGCCATGGTGTTTGTCTGGAGTCAGATGACTAAGGGCGATGCCAATTACACCCTGGTGCAGGTATCGGTCAACGACATCATCATGGTGTTTGCCTTCGCACCGATCACCGCATTGTTGCTGGGCGTCAGTGACATTCAGGTTCCCTGGGAGACGCTGTTGCTGTCGGTGGTCTTGTACGTGATGTTGCCATTGTTGGCCGGGGCCTGGACTCGAGCGCGATTGCAGCGCCGGCGCAATGGCGACGGCATCGACGCGTTTCTGGCCAAGACCAAGCCCTGGTCCATTGTCGGTTTGCTCGGGACCGTGGTACTGCTGTTTGGCTTTCAGGCCGAGGTGATCATCGAGCAGCCGCAAACCATTGTCCTGATCGCCATCCCTTTGATGATCCAAACCTACGGCATCTTTGCCATCGCCTATGCCGCCGCCAAATGGCTGAAGTTACCCCATAACGTTGCCGCGCCGGCGTGCATGATCGGCACTTCGAACTTCTTTGAATTGGCGGTGGCGGTGGCGATCTCGCTGTTTGGCCTTCACTCAGGCGCAGCATTGGCCACCGTGGTCGGAGTGTTGGTGGAGGTGCCAGTGATGTTGTCTCTGGTCTATTTTGCCAACCGCACTCGGCACTGGTTTGCCTGATGCCCCTTCGGTGTTAATGTCGGGGCGGCCATCTCGCCGCCCCGTTTGTATTGTTGATGGCCAGCAGGCCCGCTCCCTCCTCGTACCGCTGAATTACAGTTCCCAGTTTGAGTCGCAACAATTGTGATCTCAGTCACTAACGAATTTCACCAGTCTGTTACCTTCGAACGCAGAAATTGATTTTTAGAGTAATTACTCAGCTGTTGGTTTCTATCAAAGGTATTTCAATGCCTTAATTATAAAAATTTTTGAGTTACTGGTAGTGAAACGGCGCTTCGTCGACCTGCATTACCCTTGCCGATACTATGCAATACCGCGCCTTAAGGCGCCCCTAAAACTAGAAACTGCACCACCCAATTTTTGGATCAGGCCATACACCGTCACGTTGCTATCAGGGAGTCGTTATCGTTACAAAGGAGTAGGGCATGGAACCCTCCAACATGACATTGATCATCTCGATCATCGTGTACGCCGCGGCCACCTATGCGCTGACGGAAGTGTTCAGACGCTACCGCACCATAGGCTTCGCATTTATTGTGCTGTCGCTGTGTACTTTCCCGTTGTGGTCTGAGAACCGCGATACCTGGTTCGAGTGGGCGAAAATTTTCAGTGTGCTGGTGCCGATGGTCGTGGTCAGCCTGATGCGCATCGCCGTGTACGAAAAGAAAACCGGCCCGTTCTGGGAGATCTTCAAGAAGCCATGGACCCTGTGGTTCCTGTTTTTCATTCTGGCGCTCAACATCACCGAAGCGTCGATTCACGACTGGCAACTGGGTAACCCCTGGAATGCACTGTCGGGCTTCTGCCTGGTGGCCACCATTCCGTTTGTTGGCAAGTTCTGGCGGGTGGAAGACAAAACCTGCGGCGACCTGATTGTGGACTTCCCTCTGGGTTGGTGCTTCCTGTACACCACCTGGAACGCCGCCTTCCTGTTTGGCTGTATTCCCGATGAGTTTGCTGGCGGCCTGGCGATTCTGATTGCCTGTGAGCTGTACTCGGTATTTGGCCGCCACGACCTCTACATCATGGGTCGTATCTACACCCTGGCAATCTTCGTGGTTCAGTTGGGTGTGACCGATGTATTCCCGTTCATGGACTCCTCCGCCTGGGCCAATCCCGAGTTAGCCACCTGGTGGGGCATCGCCAACCTGGCTCTGAGTGTGGTCTATGTCGTCTGGTACAACTGGCAGATGTACACCGGCGGCTGCGACACCAAGTTCCGTCACCCGGCGTCGGCGCCAGAAGGGGTGTTTACCGAGAAAGAGCGTCAGCAATCGGTGACCGGTATGTGGTCAAACCTGTACTTCCATAAAGCCTGAGGACACAAGATGAATGCATTCACTCACACTCTGCGCTGGGCGCTGGGGTTGATGCTGGCGTGCCTGATGGCGTGCAGTACGCCATTGGCAGCGGCCGACAATGATCCCGCCGCCGAGGCGCTGGGCACTTATCAGATTCTGCTGGAGGGGGTACCGGGCACCGGTGGCTTGAGCTACCACATCGCCTTTGACCCCGATGGCAGTGTCTACATCGAGAAGAAATTCAATGGCCGTGATGAGGCCGAAACTCACCAGTGGCTGCGTCAGGGCGACGCCATCACCATCTTGCCGCTGCAAGGTGGAGTGATCACCGACTTCGACCACGCCAGTCTGACGGTGATCGACAGCGAAAACATCGACGTCAACCTCAACGTCACCGGGGCCAGCCTGGATTTACTGGAAAAGGACGTCACCTTTACCCTGTTCCGCTGGCATGAGACTCAGGCCAAGTTGCACATTTTGCTGACTCTGGTGATTCTGATCGCGTTGAACGAGTTGTTCCGGTTTGTGAAATGGAGCGGCTTTGCGTTCTTCGTCGGCCTGTCACTGCTGCTGACCATCTTCGTCTGGCCCTATCAGGGGGTGGCGTACTGGTTTAAGTGGGCCAAGATCTATTCGGTGGTGTCGGCCTCGGTGTTCTTCCTGCTGATGCGCTTTACCAAGGTGCATCAATACAGCCTGGCCAAGTTGTTCTGCGTCGGCTTTTTGGCCATCAACATCGCCGAGGCGGTGGCGCAGGACTTTACCATGGGCTTTACCCCGAACCTGCTTAATGGCGTGGCCGGGGTACTGTCGATTCTGACCTGCTATTACGGTTGGAAGGGGATTCGAGCCGACGACAGCCCGCAGAAAGACATGGTGTGGCCGAAGATGACCGCGCTGTGGATCATCGCCTACGACGTGTGGAATTTCGCCTATGTGTACCTGAACTTCCCGGCGTCGGCATCGGCGCAGCTGATGGTGATTGTGGCGGCCACCATTCCGGCGCTGTTCATTAAAAAGGGCACTTGGTTGCAGGCCCGCGCTTACACCTTGGCGGCCTGGTTCATGTTCTACTTTACCTTCACCAACTTCTACGAGCGCAACCTGTGGATCTTCCCCAGGAACGACATGCTGACCTACTCAGTGGCGGCGTTGAGCCTGGTGCTTAACATTGCCTGTGTATGGCAGCTGGTGAGCTTCTACCGCGCCCGCCAGGCTAAGCAGAAACTGGCCACAGCCTGATCCCTCTGCAGACACACAGAAAGGCCGCCATATTGGCGGCCTTTTTTTGTCACGGGATTTAGCAAGGCGTCGAGTCGCGGCGGCGAACTCAATCAACGGTCAGCGGATTGTTCCTGATAGAAGCTGTCCCTGAACGCCTGAAGCCCTTCATGCACCAGGCCCTGGGTCAGGTCGACGTTGCTCGCGATGTCACCATCGAGCACCTGTAAGCCATCGAGGATGCCGCGGGCCTCATTGATGCCCTTGTCCACCGCTTCGCCGATGACGCTCATAAAGCCGTCCAACTGCTCATCGAAGGAGAGGGATGAGTTCTGCCCCTGATAGGTGCCGAAAAATTGGGTGGCGAAGCCGACGATGCGGTCGGCAGTGGCCTGCGGCGAGTAGTCGATGCCTTGTTCCAGCCCCTTCTGGGTCGAGTTTTCGCCCAATGTGGGCGCCAGGTGTTCATCAATGGCTTCAACGGCGGCGCGGTACAGCAGCGCCAACGAGTCCTGGCCGGCGCTCAAGCTGACCGCCTCCATCGCCGTCAACAAGTGGGTGTTGGTCATCGCCTTTGCGGCCTGGGAGGCACTCTTACTCGTTGCCACCTCAGACACCGTCTGGCCGCGGTTGCCGCCATCGGTGGGTTTGTTTCTGGCGACCTGGGACACCTCGGCGCCATGATTACGAACGTCCATTACTGCTCTGCCTTAATCGAATCTGCCACGATCTCAATATCGGCCAAATGATCAACGTCTTTAATCACAACCACGATTAAGCTGGGCTTAGAACTGCCACTGCAGATACAGGGTGTTGTAGTTGCTGCCGCCTTTGATGCGGCCAAAGGCGGAGGAGCTCTCAAACATCGAGCTGCGGTGGTGAATGCTCCAGCCCAGCCACAGGTGCGACCATTTGCTGCTCTGGAACAGATCGCCAAGATTGGTATCGATAGAGAAATCCAGGTAGTTCATTAATTTGGACGGCCGGTAGCCCTTCTGTTCCAGTTCGCTGCGCTCGATGTAGGTGACCCGGTTGATGTAGGACAACCCTTCGGCGACGCCAAATCGCCAGCGAATCGGCCAGCTAAAGGTGTAGTAGGCCTTGATGGCCATGACCCCTTCGTAACTGGTTTTTTGTACCTCTGAGCTGTGGTGCAGCACCATCCCCGGAGTGGCGTACAGGTCGATGGGAAAACCAAACAGGCTGTCGGTGAGCGGGTAGCCATAAAAGACCGAGGTCATCTGGTTGTCGTAGGGGTCTTTCTCCCAGTCAAAGCTGAGGATCTCCCCCAGGTTGGAGGGTGTGGCCCAACCATGGGCCACACGAAGGTAATGGCCCTCAAAGTCTTCCCGTCGCAGCGGGTTGGCACTCTGTTCGGCGGTGGGGAAGAACGCAAACCCGGCGTAGCTCTCCAGAGTGAAGCGCTTGTCCAGCGTGTCGAGATCCTCGATGCCACTGCCCAGTACTGACCCCTGAACCTTGCCGATCAGGTACAGGTTGCTGCCCACATGGTATTTCAGACCGATGCCGGCCGAGGCACCCACATCGGCGTCGGCACGGGTGTCGCCCAGGCCGTAGTAATACTCGACAAAGTCCTGGCTGCGCCAGTCCAGTTGCAGGGTGGGTTGAAAGCTAAGATTGCCCCACTGGCCGTCGAAGCCGTATCTCAGGTGGCCGTAACTGCGACCGTTGTTATCACTGAGCAGTTCGGTGTCGACAAAGTGACGCTCTTTGGGGACATAGCGGTAGCGCAGGCCGAGATCAAAGCTGTCTTCCTGGATGCTGTTTTGCAGCTCTTTGGGAATGTCGAAGAAGCGATAACGGGTAAACAGCGTGGCTTGGTGTGGCTGGTCCTGCCATAGGTGGTAGCCAGCTTCCAGTCCGTGCAGATAGAAGTCCTCACCCTGGAGAAACATCAGCGGCACGATGTCGGTGACCTGATCGGTCTCGGTCTTATAGGGGATGTCGGCAAAGCGCATGCCGATGGCGATGCCCCATTCGGGCTTGTCGCCACTGCCAGGCACCGCCGTGGCCGCGGCGCTGGCCAGGAGTAAAAGTAGGGTAAGGGATCTCATGACTATCAGAATGGCAAATCTCAGAAAAATTGCCGCGTAGTTTGCCACAAGTGAGTGAATTTTCTGTGGAAGGAGCGTAACCAACTGTGTCGAATCTACCTTGCTGGCGATTACTCAAACGCGGTAACCAGTGGGTTTCACTGCCGTCGAAGCTGGATAATTGAGCAAATTGCCTTGGAGTTGGGGGACGCGCAAAAAAAATTTTTATAGCCGCGGCATCGGCGTCGCGTTCGATGGGATTGGCCTGAATCCCTTGGTGTATCTGGATTGGACGTCTGGACGGCCAATCTGGTGGCAGCAACTGTGGGAAACGCTGTGACTATTCACAGACATTTATCGCTGTTCAATGCCTTGTGATCTCTGGCACAATCTTGCGCTGTGGCATGGTTATCATGGCCACCAAATTAAGGTGCAAGGGATCGTTCGACCACGATTCATGCATAACAGGGAACGCGGTGAGAGTCCGCGGCTGTACCTGCAACTGTAATCAGAGCGATGTGTTGATAACCACTGGGTAACCGGGAAGGGAACACATTCAGACGCTGAGAGCCAGGAGACCTACCTTGATTTGCTGATTTGACTCAAGCGGGTTTCTTGAGCAGATAGCCTGATAAGACCGTTTGACCCGGGTGGCAAGGTTTACCTTGCTTCCATTGTCGCATCGAACTGGCCTTATCCGGTCTTCGTCTGTTGTACGTGTGAGCACCCCGTCGTGATGACGGATTCACCTACCTCTCTGATGAGAGCATTCCCGCGCTTTTAAAACTCGATTATTCAAGGAAAAACCATGAGTTTAAAAACGCGCCTTTCTGTATTGTCTCTGGCCCTGTGCGCCAGTTACGCAGCGACCGCTGCCCCCGACTACGAAACCATCGTGGTCACCGCCAATCGCTTTGATTCCGCCCCTGAGCAGCAGCTGGCGGTGGTCAACACCATCGAACGGGTGGAGATCGAGGAGCTGGCACCCATCTCCGTGGTCGACATTCTCGAGCGTTTGCCTGGCCTTAGCGTGACCCGCACCGGTGGCGGTGGTCAGAGCGCCAACATCAGCATTCGTGGCTCCGAGTCGGACCACGTACTGGTGCTGATCGACGGTGTGCGCATCAGCTCCGCCACCCTGGGCAGCGTCAGTTTTTCCAGCCTGGCGCCGGAGCAGGTGGAGCGCATCGAAGTGGTTAAGGGCTCCCGCGCAGCGGTATGGGGCAGTGACGCCATCGGTGGTGTGGTGCAGATCTTTACCCGCCGCCTGGAAGGGGGCCAGTGGTACGCCTCCGGTGCCGTGGGCAGCAATAACTACAGCCGCCTCAGCGCCGGTGCCGGCATCAGCCATGGCGACGGCCGCACCAGCCTGACGATCTCTAGTGATCAGAGTGATGGCTTCGATGTAAAGCGTGACAGTGAAACCGACGACGACGGCTATGAGCGGATTACAGCCGGTATCAGCGGTGAGCAGAGCCTCAGCGAGCAGTGGCAGTTGAACTGGAGCGGCCAGTACAATACCGGCAACTACGAATACGACAACAGTGTCCCGTACAGCAATGAAGCCGACTACGACAACTTCTTCTGGAACCTGGAAGCGCAGTACGACAACAACGACTTCAGCTCCAAGCTGTCTGCAGGCCAGGCCCGCGACTACAACGACAACTTCCGTGATGGCGAGCCTGCCCATAGCATCTATGAAACCCGGCGCGACCAGCTGAGCTGGATCAATCAGTACCAAGCCAGCGGTGGCCTGACCCTGAGTGGCGGCGTGGATTACTACAACGAATCGGTGCGCGGTGACTACGCCCAGGATGAACGTGACGTGGTGGGGGTGTTTGCCCTGGCTCGCGCCGATCTTGGCGCCTGGTTGCTGGAAGGGGTGGTTCGCTACGACGATGTGGAAAACATCGACAGTGAAGTCTCCTACAACACCAGTGTTGCTTACCGCTTCAATGACCAGTGGCGACTGAGTGCCAGCTATGGTACCGCCTTTAAAGCGCCGACCTTCAACGACCTGTACTGGCCGGAGCAGGGTAACCCGGAGCTGGTGTCGGAAACCTCTGAAAACGTCGACCTGACCCTGAATTACGCCGGCAACGGCTACAACGCCTACATCAGCGTGTTCCAGAACAAGGTGGACGATCTCATCAACTGGGCCAAGACCGGTGAACAGGACGACAATGGCTGGGACATCTACAAGCCTTTCAATGTCGACAAGGCCACCCTCAAGGGACTGGAACTGGGCAGTGACTTCGAACTGTTTGGGCTGCAACACCAACTGGCGTACACCTACCTGGATGCCGAAGACGACAGCAAGGGAGAGCAGCTGGAGGGGCGCAGTGAGCATGAATTCGACTATTCCGCCGCTTACGTCCTCAGCCAGTGGGATCTGCGCGTCGATTACCACTATCAGGGCAAGCGCAACGATGGTGACACTAACTACGACGGTAACCCCGACTTCATCAGCCCCTACCACAAGGTGGACGTCAGCGTCGGCTACGCCTTTACTCAGGGCTGGAAGGTACGCCTGAAAGCCAATAATCTGCTGGATGAAGAGGTGATCTCCAACGGCAGTTATTACGGACCGGGTGCCGAGTGGTACCTGAGCCTGAGTTACAGCGATTTTTAATCGAAACCCGCGCCGCCCTCTGATGAGGGGGGCGCGTTAACGGTGACCGAGTCAATCACACAGAGACGGGATCATGTTTAAGTCCTTTGATGACAACCAGTATTCCAGCGAGTCCAGCCCCCACCTGCAGGTGGAGGGGCTCAGTTGGGGCTGTCGCGAACGTCAGGTGCTGCATGACGTCGGCTTTACCGTTAATCACGGAGAATTTGTCGGCTTGCTTGGCCCCAACGGGGTGGGCAAGTCGACGTTGCTGCGGTGCTTGTACCGTTACCTGGTTCCTCAGCAGGGGCGCATCGCCCTGGCGGGGGCCGAGATCGGCACCATCAGCCGCCGGGCGTTTGCCCGACAGGTGGCGGTGGTGACTCAGCATGGGCCATCGGGGTTTTCGATGACCGTGCGTCAATTTTTAACCACCGGCTTGCTGGCTCACAGCAGTTGGTGGCAACGCCTTGACCGCCGGGATGAATCGGCCCGGGTCGAGGCGGTGTTGCAGCGGGTCAAGCTGGCCTCGCTGGCGGAGCATCATTTTGACTCGTTGTCCGGCGGAGAGCGTCAGCGGGTACTCATTGCCCGGGCCTTACTGCAACAACCCAAATTGCTGTTACTGGATGAGCCTACCAACCACCTGGATGTACGCTATCAGATTGAAACCTTGAAACTGGTGCGCAGCCTGGGGGTGACGGTGGTGGCGTCCATCCATGACCTGAACCTGGCCAGTGCCTATTGCGACCGGATACTGCTGCTGAGTGAGGGGACGCTGGTGGCCAGTGGCCGGCCGCAACAGGTGCTCACCGCCGACCGCATTCGAGCGGTCTATGGGGTGGAGGCCCGGGTGGATATGCACCCCAATGGCCGCTACCCACGCATTACTTACGATTACCAAAAGCCTGCCTATGCCCTTGCTTAAACCGCAGCTGTTGCTGCTGATGTTGTTTCCCCTGATCGTGGTGTCGCCGATGCTGGCGATCTCCTTCGGCAGTGCCGACATCGCTGCCGCCGACGTCGGACGCGCCGTTGTCAACGCACTGCTCGGCGCCGATGCCACCAACCTGTCTCAACGGATCATTATCGAGTTGCGGTTGCCGCGGGTGTTGCTGGCGATGCTGTGCGGCGCAGGTCTGGCGGTGTCCGGCTCGGTGCTGCAAAGCGTGACCCGCAACCCGTTAGCCGACCCCTATCTGTTTGGCATCTCTGCCGGTTCCACCCTGGGGGCGGTGATCGCCTTGACCACCGGCCTGGCGGGGCTGAGTCTGCCGCTGTGTGCGTTTCTGGGATCGCTGATCGCCGTGGCGGTGGTGATGGTGATGGCTCGGGACGGCCAGGTCGAGGGCTTGATTCTGGCCGGGGTGGCGATCTCGTTCCTGCTGTCGTCGCTGGCCAATCTGGTGCTCTATTTCGGCGACAATCAGGCGATTCAGGCGGTGCTGTTCTGGAACATGGGCAGCTTTAGCCGCGCCACCTGGGGCACCTTGTGGATCCCCGCAGTGGTGGTGTTGACGGCGCTGATGGTGGTGTACCAGTTTCAAAGGCCGTTGCAGGCGCTGATGGCCGGGGATGAGAGTGCCCACACCCAGGGGGTGGCGGTGGTGCCGCTGCGCCTGGGAATGTTGCTGCAGACAGCACTGATCACCGCCTCGCTAGTGGCGTACTGTGGCGGCATCGGCTTTGTTGGCCTGATGGTGCCGCACATCGTGCGACTGCTCATTGGTGCCGCCAGCGGCGCCACCCTGATCGCCACCGCCCTGTTCGGGGCGATCCTGATGGTGTGGGTGGATCTGTTGTCCCGGCAATTGCTGGGCAACCAGGAGCTGCCGGTCGGGGTGGTGACCGCCATTCTCGGCAGTGCCTTCTTCATCGGAATTCTAATGAAACGTCGGGGTCGTTCATGAAGCAGTTAATCAGCGGCGGCGCCCGCTCCGGAAAAAGCCGGCTGGCCCAGCAACGAGCCCGTGAGTGGCAACAGGCTGGTGGCGGCCAGGTGGTGGTGATCGCCACCGCCAGAGCCGATGACAGCATGGCCGAGCGCATCGCTCATCATCAGCGTCACCGGCCCGCCGACTGGTCACTGATTGAAGCCCAGCGGGATCTGGCCCAGGCGCTGGTCAGTGCCTCTGGTGCCGACACCTTGGTATTGGTGGACTGTTTAACCCTGTGGCTGGCCAACGAACTGTTTGCCGACGACGGCGACTGGCCGGCGGCCAAGGCGGCGCTGTTGCAGTGCCTGTCGACCCTGCCCGGGCCGGTGATCTTCATCGGCAACGAGGTGGGCCAGGGGGTGGTGCCCCTTGGGGAGTCTAACCGCCGCTTTGTGGATGAGTGCGGCTGGCTGCACCAGCACCTGGGCCAGCGAGTCGACCGAGTGACGTTGACCATTGCCGGTCTGCCGCTGGAGCTGAAAGGGGAGTCGCGATGAGACGCCTGCTGTGGTGGTGGACCCTGATGCTGTTGGCCCCGTGTGCCCTGGCGGTACCGCAGAAACTGGTGGCGCTGTCGCCCCATTCGGTGGAGATGCTGTTTGCCATCGGCGCCGGCGATCGCATTGCGGCGACGGTGGATTATGCCGACTACCCCGAAGCGGCGCAGGCGATCCCGCGCATCGGTCGTTTCGACTATCTGAACATGGAAGCGCTGATGTTGCTGCAGCCAGACTTGGTGGTGCTCAGCGTTGAAGACACCAGCGCGCCGCTGGTGGAGCGCCTGCAAAGCCTGGGGCTGCCGGTATTTGATACCAGCGTGACCCGCATCGACGAAATTGCCGACCGGCTCGAGCAACTGGGCCAGGCCCTGGGGTTGGAGGCCGAAGGCCACAAGCAGGCCAGCGAGTTTCGCCAGCGGCTGGCTCAGCTGCGCCAGCAGTACCGGCAACAGGCGCCGGTCAAGGTGTTCTATCAGGTGTGGCCCGAGCCGCTGACCACGGTGTCCGGCGGCTGGATGAACGGCATTTTGGCCGATTGCGGCGCCGACAATGTGTTTGCCGATGGTGAGGCGGATTATCCTCAGGTCTCCATGGAGCAGGTGCTGGTGCGCAAGCCGGAGATCATTCTCAAGCCGGAATACCACGGCAACAGCAACCAGGAGATCGTCGACTGGCGGGTATGGCCGGAGATCCCGGCGGTGGCCAATGGCCAGATCGTCCCCATCGAAGGGGATCTGGTGCATCGCACCGGCCCGCGGGTGCTTGAGGGCATGGCGTTGGTATGCCGCAAGGTGGATGCCGCTCGTCGGCAACGGGAGGCGTTGTGATCAGCCTGTATCTGGGCGGGGCCCGCAGTGGCAAGTCCGGCCTCGCAGAGGACTGGTGTCTGGCCAGCGATAAGCGGGTGCTGTACGTGGCAACCGCCCGCAGCCACCCCAGCATGGCCGAACGCATTGAACTGCATCGGCAGCGTCGCCCGGCCCATTGGCGCTGCGTCGAGGAACCGCTGAATCTGGTGCGGTTGTTGCAGCAGGCCAACGCCGACGAGCTACTGCTGATCGATTGTCTGACCCTGTGGTTGACCAATCAGCTGTTGGCCGGGGTGGACCTGGACAACGAGATTGACCGGCTTGGCCGCGCCCTGAGCCAGTGCTCGGCCGAGGTGGTGCTGGTGTCCACCGAGGTGGGGCAGGGGCTGATCCCCGATGACAGCCTCAGCCGAAGTTTTGTCTGTGCCAGTGGCCAGATGCATCAGGCCATAGCCGCCATTGCCCAGCGGGTGCAGTGGTGCCAGGCGGGCATTGAGCAACCTCTAAAGGACGGCATTCGATGACCACCACCGAGTTTCACCTGGTACGCCACGGCCAGCCACAGGACGCCGAGCGATTGCTGGGACGCAGCGACCCCGAGTTAACCGAGCTGGGGTGGCGCCAGTGGCAGAGCAGCTGCGCGCCCCTGACATGGCAACAGTTGTACAGCTCGCCACTGCGGCGCTGTGCCGACTTTGGCCAGCAACTGGCCCGGCAGCAGCATTGTTCGTTGCAGCTCGACGATCGCCTGCAAGAGCTGGATTTTGGCGAGTGGGACGGCCAAGCGTTGGCGCAGCTTTGGCAGCGCCCCGAGGGCGACTTTGAAGCCTACTGGCAGCGACCCTGGCAGCAGGTGCCGCCGGGAGGGGAGTCCACCGACGCGCTGCTGCAGCGGGTCACTGGCTTGCTGGCTGAGCTGGCCGAACGGCATCGGGGTGAGACGGTGTTGCTGTTGACCCACTCCGGCGTGATTCGAGTGCTGTTGTCCTGGTTGCTCGGCGGCCAGCAACAGGGCAACGCCCACCTGAGCCGGGTGGCGCTGGGGCATGCGGCCCGGCTGCATATTCAGATCTACATCGATGAGCAGGGGCTGCACTGGCCCCAGTTGATGGGGCTGTTTCCCGCCCCGACTGACTGTGAGTGAGACCGTCATGACACACCCAAAGCCCACCATTGCGTTCAATATCCTTAACGGCGCGGCCACCCAGTTGCCGCAGCTGCATCAGTTGTCCGACGCCGGTGCCGGCCAGAACTTGATGCACCTGACGCCAACCCGGGACAGTGAACTGATCGCCAATGGCTCGGCCCTGACGCCGTTCCCAAGCCCGCCTCAGCCGACGCCGTTGACGGCCAAAGGGCTGCTGGATAACGGTGGCATCAGCCCGGCGGTATTGACCCGGGGAATGCTCAATCGCCTGCATCAGGCCGGGCACAACATTGAGTTTCGCAGTTACAACTTCCAGGTGCAGTGCCCGCAGCCGGGCAGCAGCGACTGGTTTGCTGATTGTCAGCACCATGGTGGCCTGGAGGCGGACTGTGGCGACTTGATTCAGCAGCGGCTGCTGCCGGATCTGACCGCCCAGGCAGAACGGGGCTGCATCAGCATCCTGGCCGAGTGTGGCGTCGGCGGTACCACGTTTTCTACCTTGTGGCTGCGGCTGCTGACCGGTCTGACACTCAGTCCCGCCGGTAGCACCAAGGACGCGGACAAACTGGCGCAAAAAGCGCGACTGCTGGCCCAGTTGGAGCAGGAGTATCGCCGCGCGCACGCCCAGTTTGACGTGGAGGCGCTGCTGGCCAGTCCTCAGTTTCACGATCAGATTCAGCGAGCCTTGTACGGCTTGCTGTGCCATTGGCCGGCCTCGTTGCCTGTGCCGCACCTGGCTGGCGGCATGATGTTCGTGGCGCCGCTGATTGCCGCCGCCCGGGTACGGCCGGATCTTCGCGGCAGGGTGGATACCACCCGTTGGGTGGTGGCCGCAGACGGCCAGTCGGTGCTGAGCCATCTGCCAGCAGACTGGCGCCTCGGCTTGCACCAAACCGACTTTGGCCTCAGTGACTTCGATTGTCTGAATCGTTATGAGCAGGGACTGGTGGTGGAGGGCTGTGGCCTGGGAGGCGTGCTGGTGCTGGCGGAAGAGCTGGGCCTGGACGCCAACGACATTATCACCACGTTGGAACAGGCGTGTACACGCCACCAATCGCAATTTCAGTAAGAGAGAGACGATGAGCAGTTATTCGTTAATGGTTCAGGGCACCACCAGTGATGCCGGAAAAAGCGTGATGGTGGCGGGGTTGTGTCGGGTGTTGGCCCGTCGCGGCGTGCGGGTGGCCCCATTTAAACCTCAGAACATGGCACTGAACAGCGCCGTGACCAAAGAGGGCGGCGAAATTGGCCGGGCGCAGGCGGTGCAGGCCCAGGCCTGCCGGCTCGAGCCCAGCGTGTTGATGAACCCGGTGTTGCTCAAGCCCAACACCGATACCGGCGCCCAGGTGATTGTTCGTGGCAAGGCGTTGTCCGACATGGACGCCCGCGGCTATCACGATTTTAAGCCCAAGCTGCTGCAACTGGTGGTAGACACCTTTGAGGAGCTGGGCCAGCAGGCGGACGCCCGCCTGGTGGAAGGCGCCGGTAGCCCGGCAGAGATCAATCTGCGTGAGCACGACATCGCCAACATGGGCTTTGCCCTGGCAGCAAATGTGCCGGTGGTGATCGTCGCCGACATCGATCGCGGCGGCGTATTTGCCCACCTGTACGGCACCTATGAACTGCTGTCGGAACAGGAAAAAAGCCTGGTGAAGGGCTTTATCATCAACCGCTTTCGTGGTGACCCGAGCTTGCTGGACTCTGGCCTGGAATGGCTGGAACAGAAGACTGGCGTGCCGGTGCTGGGGGTGGTGCCTTACTTAAAGGGGTTATACCTGGAGGCGGAAGACGCCATTAACGTCCAGCAGACCGATGAGGACGCCCGGTTTCGGGTGGTGGTGCCCGGCCTGCCGCGCATCAGCAATCACACCGATTTCGACGCCCTGCGACTGCATCCCAAGGTGGACCTGCAGTTTGTGCGCCCCGGCCAGCCATTGCCACCGGCAGACCTGATCATTCTGCCGGGTTCCAAAAGCACCCGCGCCGATCTTCAGGCCCTTCGGGAGCAAGGGTGGGATGCGCAAATCGCCCGTCACCTGCGCTTTGGCGGCAAGGTGATCGGTATCTGTGGCGGCTATCAGATGTTGGGCCAGAGCATCGACGATCCCCTGGGGGTCGAAGGCCAGCCCGGCAGCAGCGAGGGTTTGGGGTACCTGGCGACCCGCACCACACTGGCCAGCGCCAAGCAGTTGACCCGGGTTCGGGGACAACTGACTCTGCTGGGGGAAACCGCCGCAGTGGAAGGCTATGAGATTCATGCTGGCCATACCGAGGTCAGCGGTCAACACCCGTTTGAACTGGATGGCAGCGCCGATGGCGCCTGCTCGGCCGATGGTCAGGTGCTGGGCGGTTACCTTCATGGCGTGTTTGATCAGCCCCAGGCCTGCAATCTGTTGCTGCGCTGGGCGGGCCTGGAGGCGCCCCATGCCAAGGCTCAGGACATGGCGGCACTGCGGGAGCAGGGCATCGATCGCCTGGCCGATGCCCTGGAAGCGCACCTGGATCTGGATACCCTGTTTGCCCCGGTGGCGGGGTGGCGCTCATGACGGTGGCTCATTGCCCGGCGCTGCTGGTGACCGCACCGGCCAGCGACAGCGGTAAAACCACGGTGGTGGCGGCCATGGCCCGTTACTGGCGCAATCGCGGCAAACGGGTGCGGGTGTTTAAGACCGGCCCGGATTTTATCGATCCCAAGTTTCATGAGGTGGCCAGCGGCGAGCCCGCCTATCAACTGGATCTGGGCATGATGGGGGAAACCCAGTGCCGCCGCCATCTTCATCGGGCCGCCCAGGAGGCGGACCTTATCCTGATCGAGGGGGTGATGGGGATGTTCGATGGCACCACCTCCAGCGCCGATCTGGCGGTGGCCTTCGGGGTGCCGGCGCTGGCGGTGATTCCGGCGGCCAAGATGGCCCAGACCTTTGGTGCCATTGCCTGTGGCCTGGCCCACTATCGCGAAGACGTGACCCTGTTTGGGGTGGTGGCCAACCAGGTGGGCAGTGCCGGCCATGCCACCCTGCTACGCCACAGCGTGCCGGACAGCATTGAGTTTTGTGGCTGGTTGCCCCGGGATGAGACGCTGGCGCTGCCAGACCGCCATCTGGGGCTGGTGCAGGCCGAGGAGTTGCCTGAGCTGGACGCCTGGCTGGATGCCGCCGCCGATAAATTGGGTCAAAGCTGCGACATGCCGCTGCCAAAGCCGGTGGCGTTTCACCCGGCTCCCGCAGACGCGGCGCTACAGACACTGGGTCAGCCCCTGGCCGGGCAACGCATCGCCGTGGCCCAGGATGCCGCCTTTGCCTTTGTCTATCACGACAACCTGTCTTTGCTGACGCAACTTGGGGCCGAGGTGGTGACATTCTCGCCCCTGGCCGGGGACCCGCTGCCGAGTTGTGACAGCCTGTATTTGCCCGGTGGCTATCCGGAGCTGCACACCGGCGCTCTGGGCGCCAATGCCACCTTGTCGCGGCAGATTCGCGACCATGTCGAGGCCAATAAACCGCTGGTGGCCGAGTGCGGCGGCATGCTGTACCTGCTGGAACAGCTGATCGATATTGAGGGACAGAGCCACACCATGGTGGGGGCGCTGCCGGGGACCGCGGCCATGCAGTCACGGCTGCAGGGGATCGGCATCTTGACCGCCGAGCTGGATCAATCTCGAATCAAGGGCCACTGTTTCCATTACTCCAGCAGCGACATTCGCCTGACTCCGGTCACCGAGGCGGTGCAGAGCGGCCGGGTTCGAGTCGGAGAGCCGGTATACAGTCACCGCCGAGTGGTGGCCTCCTACGTTCACTGGTACTTTGCCAGTGCCCCGGCGCTGGTGGCGCGCTGGTTTGATGCCATCAAGGAGTCCTAATGCAGCCAAAATTGATTCTGACCGCCCTGGGGTTTCTGACCCGCCTGCCGATGCCGGCCTGGGTGCCGTTCGATGGCGACAGCGTCGCCCGAGCGGCCCGTTGGTTTGCCCTGGTCGGCCTGTTGATTGGCGCGCTGGCAGCCGGGTGTCTGTGGCTGCTTGAACCTTATCTTGGCCAGCCGTTGGCGGTGGTTCTGACCTTGGTGCTGGTGCTGCGACTGACCGGTGCCTTCCATGAGGATGGACTGGCGGATTGGTGCGACGGCTTTGGCGGTCACTGGCTGCGACAGCGCAAGCTTGAGATCATGAAAGACAGCCAGATCGGCACCTACGGCGTACTGGCCCTGGTGGCGGCCTTTGCCATCAAGGCGGTGGCGTTATCGATGCTGCCACTGGGGCTGGCGATGCTGGCACTGGTGATCTGCCACGCTGGCGGCCGCGCCGTAGCCGGTCTGGTGCCGGTCTTGCTGCCCTATGCCCGGGATGAAGGCAACAGCAAAACGCCGCAGCGGGATCGCGCCCCGGGCTACCTGGCCCAGCTGACGCTGATGATCTGCGCCGCGGTGCCTCTGTTGGCGCTGCCTTACGAGGCCGCGGCGGTGTTGGTGCTGGCCTGGAGCGCCGCCTTCGCCTTCATGGTGTGGAACATGAACCGTCACATTCAGGGCTACACCGGCGATACCCTCGGCGCCACCGAGCAGGTGGTGGAGCTGATGACCCTGCTGGTACTGGTGGCGATGTTCAACCAAGGCTACCTATGAAGCAACTGCTGAATGTGACCGTCAATCCGGCCCCCGGACACCTGCTGCGAGACTGGTCTCATGCTCGGCAGTGGCTGCAGGCGGCAGGGCTGGATGGCTACGAGATCGCGCCCCATGGGCAGTTTGAGGCCAGCCAGGTGCCCATGGATCTGGTGGGGGGGCTGCACCTGACGTTTTTCCCGATTCTGACCCCGTTCTGGCAGCAGGATACGACCGCGCTGATGGCCATGTTTGACGATTGGCAAACCGTGGAACATTTCTACGGCAGTCGCGATCCCGAGCATCTGGTGGCCATCTATGTGCACCAGCTGAACCTGGCCGCCGATCTGGGGGCCCCTTACGTGGTGTTTCATCCAGTCACCTGTGACATGGACAACCTGTTCAGTCAGCAGTTTCCCTGGCACTGGCGCGACACCCTCAAGGTGTGTGCCGAGTTGATCAACGCCGCCCTGGCCCAGAGTCATTTTTCCGGACGGCTGCTGTTTGAAAACCTGTGGTGGCCCGGCAGCTTTCGTCTCGACAGCCGCGAGGAGTACGACACCCTGCGTCAGTGGGTCAATTACGACAATTGCGGCCTGTGCTTTGATGCCGGCCACATGATGGCTACCCATACCGGCCTGCGCAGCGAGCAGGAGGGCGTGGCGTTCTTGCAGCAGCGGTTAAAATCGCTGGATCTGACTGACGAGATTCATACCCTGCACCTGAATTGCAGCCTCAATGGCGCCTACATTGAGGCGGCCAAGACTCAGGCCGACCCGTATCAGGGCTGCCCCGATTTCTGGTATCGACTGGAGCGAGCATTGAAACACGTAACACAGATAGACGGTCACCATCCGTTTACCGAAACCGATCTGCGGCCGCTGCTGGCGGCCATCGAGCCCGAGCACCTGGTGCACGAACTGGCGCAGGACTCGCTGGAACAGTGGCAACGAGCCTGTGAGCAACAGCAGGCCTTGGTGATCTCATGTTGATGGCGGCCGACTGCTGGCAAGTGGCACTGGTGGTGTGCCTGGCACTGCTGCTGGACCGCCTTCTGGGCGAACCGACGCGGTTTCATCCATTAATCGGTTTGGGACGCCTTATTACTCTGGCAGAGCAGAAACTGTATGGCGATCGACGCTGGCGCGGCGCAGTGGCGCTGGCGGTGCTGACACTGCCGGCATTGTTGTTGATGGCCTTGCCCTGGCCCTGGTGGGTCGAGGCGGTGGTGCTGTACCTGTGTCTCGGCGGTCGCAGCCTCGGCGAGCATGGCCAGGCGGTGGCGGTGGCATTAAAACAGCGGGATCTTTCGCTGGCCAGAGAGCGGGTTGGCTACATCGTTAGCCGCAAGACTCAGTCGTTAACGGAGGCCCAGGTGGTCAGTGCCACGGTGGAGTCGATGTTAGAAAATGGCAATGACGCCGTGTTTGGTACCCTGTTCTGGTATATGGTGGCAGGGGCGCCGGGCGCCATTATCTACCGCATAGCCAATACCCTGGATGCCCGCTGGGGTTATAAAAACGCCAAGTACCGTCAATTTGGCTGGGCGGCGGCTCGCTGGGATGATCTGCTTAACTACCTGCCAGCGCGGCTGTGCGTGATGACCTACGCCATTCAGGGCGCCGGTCAGGGCCGGCTGGCCACGGCGCTACGCTGCGCCTGGCAGCAGGGGCGCCAATGTGCCAGCCCCAACGGCGGGCCGGTGATGGCCAGTGGCGCTGGCGCCCTGGGCGTGACCATCGGTGGCAGCGCCGAGTACGAGGGTTACCAGTGCGACAAGCCGTTACTGGGGCAGGGGCCGCAGGCGGATTGGCGTGCCATCGACCCAGCGGTGGCCTTGGTGAACCGGGGCGCCGTGCTGTGGGCGGGTGCCCTGATTTTGTTAGCAGTTGCAGTGGAGGGCGCCTTATGAGCGCATTGCACCATGGTGGTCGCCTGAGACAGGCGGTGGCCGAATTTGGCATTGAGCGATCTCAGTGGCTGGACTTGTCCACCGGCGTCAGCCCCTGGACCTACCCTCTGGAGCCCATTCCCCTGGAGCAGTGGAACCGGCTGCCAGAGGAGGAAGATGGTTTGGAGAGGGTGGCCCGCAGTTATTACGACTGTCAGTCGCTGCTGCCGGTGGCCGGTTCGCAGGCGGCAATTCAGGCGCTGCCCAGAGTGCTGAAAACCCTTAATGCGTTGCCGTCAGAGCCGGTGGTGGCCTTGCCCCGAGTTGGCTACAAGGAGCATCAGAAAGCCTGGCTTCGCGCCGGTTGGCGGCCGGAGCTGTACGACAAAGAGCCCGACTCGGCAATGCTGGCTCAGGTGCAGGCGCTGGTGGTGATCAACCCCAATAATCCCACCGGTCATCGAGTGTCGTCGATGCGGCTGATGCAGTGGCACCGACAGCTGGCCGAGCAGGGCGGCACCCTGGTGGTGGATGAAGCGTTCGCCGATGTCGACCCTAAGGAGTCCATCAGCCATTGGTGCCCGCAGCCGAACCTGGTGGTGCTGCGATCCATTGGTAAGTTCTTTGGTCTGGCGGGCATTCGCGCCGGTTTTGTGCTGGCAGAACAGCAAGTGCTGACCGCGCTGACGGATCTGCTGGGCCCGTGGACCGTGGCCGGACCGTCGCGAGAAGCCTGCCGTCAGGCGCTGGCGGATCGGGCCTGGCAACAGTCTCAACGGGCACGGCTGGAGCGGGCGGCGCTGCGACTGGCGGCGATGCTGTCGTCGTTGCCGGGTACCCTATCTGGCACGCCGCTGTTTCAGACCCTGCTCTGCGATCGCGCCGAGCAGTGGCACCGGCAACTGTGTCAGCAGGGCATTCTGGTGCGCCTGACCGATGAAAAGGACGGCTTGCGGGTCGGTTTGCCCGCCAGTGCCGAACAGTGGCAGCGCCTGCAAGAGGTGCTGCTGACCCTGAGTTAGTGACCCAATTCCGCCAGTTCTGCCTGATCCAGGCGCTCGTCGGCCGCGGCGATCGCCCCAAACTGGCGATGACTGAAGCCCTGTTGCCACAGGGTTTCAGGCAAGTGGGCAAAGCTGGCCTGATAGGCCGGGTCGACCTCCAGCCGCAGTTCGCCAATCTCATCCAAAGACAACCCAAACAGAGTGCTGGCCAGAGACAGCGGCTGGCTCTGTGGCTGGCCGACGTACATCGCCGCCAGCGCCGGCCATTGTGAGTGACTGCGGGCCAGAGCCACTGGCACCCGGTGCGGCTGCTGGGCGTCGCCCATCAGGTAGTGGCGTTTCAGCACCAGGTATTTTTCTGGAATGGCGCGGCTGGAATCCCACCAGTGGCCGTCGACCACATCAAACAGGGCATTGGTCTCTTTGGCACTGACCCCGCCGAGCCATTTCAGTGCCTCTTCCAGCCACACCGTCATGCTCTGATCGTACAGCTGGCTGTTGAGCACCAGCTTGGATTGGATCAGTGCCAGCGACAGCTTGGCGCCCAGCATGTTGGAGTACAGATCTTCCGGGCTGTAGGCGGATACGGTTTCCGGCCAACTGGCCAGGCTGGCGTAGCCCCGCCACTGGGCAATTTCGTGGGACTCGGCCTTGAAGTAGGCCAGTCGGGCGGCGAGGGCGGCGGCCAGTTGCCAACGCTGATGGTTGCTCAGATTGGAGGCATCGAACGCGTGCAGATGAACGTAACGGCGGCCAATCTCACCATCCAGCTCAATCACCTGCTGCTGGCCCAGGTGTTTAAAGATCGGGAAAAACAGGCCCATGGTGTCGTCGGCGGTGTCGCGTACGTGGGCGAGATCGATGAAGCCACCGCGCTTGGTGTAGACAATGCCGTTGTTCTCGGTACCCGCATGACGGGTGGCACTGACGCTGGAGCGGGTAAAGCCAAGCATGCCGCCGTCGTAGGTGTGCGGGCCGACGTCGTTAACATCGACGGTGTTGCCGAGCCGGTACAACGGGATCGGCAGGGCACCGACCTTGACCTTCTGCATGTTGCCAAAGGCGCAGCAGGGGCGCAGGCTTTTGGGCAGGGGAAAATCCGGCATGCTGTCGCTGGGCAGATCCCACAGCTGAATCTCATCGCCAGGGTGGCCGAGGGCGCGGGCGATGGTATTGGCATCGGGTCTCGGGTGTCCCTGCCACTGGGTGGTGCAGGCGCTCAGCAGCAGCGTTAGACCGACCAACAGTAAGGTCAGCTTGGGGACGACAATAAGGCGGCACAGAGTCATGGTTCTGAAACGAATTCCAACAAATTAATTGATGATATCTCTGGGTTGAACCGGGATCGATGGCTACAATCAGCGGTTTTCACATGCTTTACACGATTGAAAATACACACTAAGCGTGAGAGCTTAGGATGTTAGAGAGTAGCCCACATCACTGCAAGGGCAAAACGTATCTCACCTTGAATCAATCGGTGCACCATCTGTTACAGAGAATGTATATGACGCGTTTTATCACCACCGTTTTGCTGGCGTCCCTGAGCGGGGCGGCCATCGCCGAAGAGCAGGGCTCGCTGTTTCCCATCTGGGGTGACGAGGCCCGGGCTCGGGGCTACACCATCCCTAAACCCTACGGCTTGTCGTTGTCCTACATGGATCTTAGCAACCCAGTAGAGGTGAACAGCATCAGTCTGACCGGCACCGATCTGCTGGAAGCGGTAAGCGTCGATGCCCCCAATGCCAACTTCGATGGCTACAACGTGACCGTACGCGGCGACCTGTGGGTGTTCCCGTTCTGGAACCTGTACGGCATCATCGGCTACACCGATGGCGATTCGGTGGCAACCATCGAATCCCTGGGGTGCGACGCCAGTAAAGTCAGCGGCGTGGGTGACAAGTTGCTGTGCGCCGCCATCGATGCCGTCGGTCCGGCGGTTCAGGGCGCCCCGTTTGCCCTGGAACTGAACGGCGGCTCCTACGGCATCGGCACCACCCTGGCCGGGGGAATTGGCAACTGGTTTGCCCTGGTCGACATGAATTACACCTACACCAGCCTCAGTGCCCTTGACGGTGAGATCGGTACCTTTACCGGTGCTCCACGGGTGGGTTATCGCTGGGAACTGGCCCGTGGCAGCGAGATGCGCGCCTTCATTGGTGGCATGTACATGGCCATGGATCAGGAGTTATCCGGCAACATCTCGGATCTGCTGCCTGAGGTGGCGGCCATTGCCGGCGACGGCAAGTTCAAAGTCTCTCAGAAAGGCACCTCACGCTGGAATGGCGTGGTCGGTGCCATGTACTCCTGGCGCGGTGAGTGGGAGTTATTAGGTGAGATTGGCTTTGGCGACCGCGAAACCTACTTTGCCTCTGTATCACGGCGATTCTAATTGATGAAATCAGCATGGATTGGGGTGGCCTGCTTGCTGGCCGCCCCTGCAGTAACGGCTGCAGAAAATAGTGAGGCCGAAACCGGCCTGGTGCAGCGGGCGTCGCTGTGGATGGATCGGGTCTTGGAGGAGTTGGGAGCCGATGGCGCCTACGATCCCCACGATGGCATCGACTGGAGCCTGTTGCCGGGGCCGTTCTACACCCCGGAGAAGTCGTTTGGTATTGGCATCTCGGCGGTGGGCCTGTACCAGGCCGACGACGTTAGCAGCAACATTCAGCCCAGCTCCATTACCATCAACGGTTTTGGCTCGGTTAATGGCGCCTATGGCGTGCAGGTGCGCAACAAGTCGTTTTTCGACGATGATCGTTACCGCCTCTACATCGAGGGTGAATTCACCTCGTCGCCAGACATCTTCTACGGCACCGGCATCGATGCCGGCCGCGATGAATCACAGTTAACCGATTTTGAACGTAATGCCCTGGGGATCACCCCGCAGTTTCTGATGCGGGTGGCACCGGCGACCTACGTCGGCGTGGGCTATGAGTTGTCCAGGGCCAAAGCCCGGGATCTGGATGGGGCGTACGAGTCTGGTGGTGGGCCAGCGTTTTTCGCCGACACCATCGTTAGCTCCGGCGTGACCCTGCATCTGGTTCATGACAGCCGCGATTTTGTCCTCAACGCCAGTGAAGGGCATTTGCTGCAGGCGGATGTGGCGGTATTCAGCAAAGCACTGGGATCGGATCAGGACTTTGAGAAATACAGCCTGACCTACAACGACTACCTGTCGCTGACGCAACTGGATGCGGTACTGGCCTGGCAATGGTTGGCGGAGTTCAGCAGCGGCGATGTGCCCTGGGATCAGCTCAGCCACCTGGGCGGCAGCCACCGCTTACGGGGCTACGAAGAGGGCCAGTACCGGGGCAAACAGATGACCCTGGGCCAGGCGGAGTGGCGTCAGCACCTGCGAGGCCGCCACGGCATGGTGGTGTGGGCCGGGCTGGGAACGGTATCTGACTCCATCTCTCAGTTGGGGGACGATAAGTGGCTGCACAGTGTCGGTGTCGGCTATCGGTTTGAGGTGAAGCCCCGGGTCAACGTGCGCCTGGACATGGGCTTTGGCAACGGAGACAGCGGCTTCTACTTCTCGGTTAACGAAGCGTTCTAGCTAAGGTCGTTACTGGTGGTTAAGACTGATCCCCACTTGTGCGGTAAGAGTCAATGACTCTTACCGCCACGAAGCGGTCTTTGAGAAGCCTTAGTGTCGGTTCTGCTCTTTAATCATTCTGTTTCAGTTTGTCTAATATCATAACCATTTCGATAGGATCTAAGCGATCTACAACGCAAGCCCGCATTCGTTCAATTGCAGAGTCTGGAGAATCAACCGAGGCAAAAGCTTTATCTCTGTCTGCCTTTGAGGCCCACTGCGCATAGGCAGCAAAGGAATGGTCATCGATCTGATGAAGCCTAGAGCCTAAGGCTTCATGGTTTTTAAGGTAGTAGTCAGTGACTTCTTCCCATGCGCTCATAAACTCTTGCTGCTTGCCTGAGCGAATCTTCCACTGATATAGCACTGTGTACATGGAGTCTGGTCCTAAAAGTTGCACCGAGCTAAGCTATCAAGCCTCAGCCAGAAATTCATCCATTATCTAGTCATGTTTTTACCGTCATTTGCATGAGCTACTTTCTCTGGTATCGCAGGTCTTCGGGCTTACTGAGTACTGCTTTCCCTTGCCAAAGGACTGACCCACGAAGCGGTCATCGGCCAGCGATGTAACACCTGGGGAGTATGGGGAAAATCGCTATGAAAAAGGCCTGTGGCACCCCCAGCCACATCCCCGCCCTGTTAGTAGGTCGCTACTCATAATCTTGCACTGAGGTGAAATCTGAATAATCCAAGATTATCACGCCACATAGAAACACATAAGAAAAAAACCAATAAATAAAGGTGACATACCAGATAGAACAGCAATTACCCCACAATTCCTGCAAACTGATTCCTGCTCTATATGATCAAGACCGGCTAAAACTATCTTTGCCTGCTTAAACTTGCCACCTCTTATGAAAAGATAATAAGTTATCACACAAGAGCACAGCAACAGCGGTATAATCCTAGTTACAAAGACACCCATCTTTTGATCCAGTAAATCAGTAGCTTACCGATAAGCATAGCGCGGATGTATTGTTAATCGCTATTGCAAGGCCGAAGTTTGATTTTCTATACACAGGAGTTCTCCGATACAGAAAAGGGTGGTAGATAAGATCATTGTTCCTAGGTTTCCAGAAAAATAAAGTGTAAGCGCGCCAACGGCAATCCCATAAGGAACTCTTGAAGCATTTCTATTTTCTGACTGCACAGGATTAATAAACCCGATAAATTGTGTTTTAAAACTCAACTTGAATAAGCTTGATGAAATGGCAATTAGTATTGTCATAAACGAAGCCAGGTAAATTGCAGCAGCAATCTCAAGATTTGATGCAACGGCAGGTACACTGTCAATAAGGTCGAACCCAAAACCAGCAACAATTGCATAAATTATTAGCGTTGCATATTTTTGTTTTTTTGTCATTCATATCCCTTCACAACATTAGTGGTTCTAACTTCTGGCTATAGAAACACTCACTTTCTAATCGCGTTAAATTAGTGCATTACTGATACAGTTGTCATAGTTATCCCGTTAATCATCAGAAACTCTTGATGCAACATTAAGGTCATTGTCTTTTCCAGAAAGCGGGTTACCTTCATAACCTATTTGATTGATTTGTTAGACTTTACGAATGTCTCAAATCGATTTTTAATCTCTTTAGTGATTTTAATGCTATCAGATGAGTATTTAAAATCTGTTTGACATATAAACTCAACCACCCATACGTCTTTGTGATCATCTAAAACAACATTAGTGGCTAGACAATCTCTAATTTGTTGAGCATTAAGCTGTGATCTACTTGATGCTCTATCAAGCCATCTCTGGCTAATTATCTGGCTTTGGAACTGTCTCAGCAGTTCATTGACTCCATCAAGTGAAAAATTATGTATATCAGATTTTGATATTTCAACCTTTTGAGGAAATGCTACAGAAAAATGAAAATACTCTTTAAGATCATATCCTAACTTTCCAGAGATAAAGAAAATAAAATATACTACACAAATGGAAGTGATGGCTCCGTCAAAAACCTTCCTGGCTAACGACTTATTCTTACTATTTTGGGGCTTGTTATCAACTCTATTTTTTGTTGACTTTTTCTTATTATTTTCAGAGATAGAGTTTATCTTTGTGCAAGTTGTGCACTTTACTTCATTACTATGTATTGCAAATGGTAATGGTGCCCCACAATTAAAGCAGTTATTTTCATGCATTGTTTATTTTCATCCGTTTGGCTTCGCTGATAATTAATTAAAGGCTACGGAGATACCCATCTTATGAAGGATTTACAAAGACACCCATCTTATGGTCATTGTAAATCAGTAGGTTACCGGTTAGCGTGTGTGTCTTGTTAATCGGTACCTAGTAACCATCTAATCGATCTTTTCTTTGCAGTTCCAACAACGCTCGGAGGGCAAAGAGTAGCTATACAATCCTTTCATGACCTGATTTTTTTTACACCTAGGGCAGAAATAGTTGAATATCATTATGAATATATAAATTCCGTTGCAGAAACCGACTATCCAAAGCAGAGTATTTAAACTTTCTGATAGATGTGGTGCAATATTGAATAAAACTGTCAGAGCTACCTGAAAAATTAATGCGAACCTGAATTTCTGGTAACGTCTCATAACTATAATACCTTTAGATCTGTATTGTGTGGATAATGGATATAGAGACACCAATATTGTGGTTTTTGTGAATTAGTGGCTTACTGATAAGGTTGGTGTGAGTTTTTATAACTGTCTGTCTTGGTTAGAGAAACCCGGTATTTACCATATGATTCGTTGAGGCTCGAGCTAATGACTAAAATCGCAATGGGTATTACTGTTATTGCAGATGAGATTGAACCTATTAGATTTGCTAAATTATCGTTTCCACCACTTACAATCGTACCAATCATTGCGCCAGCTATGCCACCAACAAATGAAAATGGGAGGCTAAATAAAATCGTTTTCCAAGTGATGTTCCACCAAATACGGGTTGCGATCTTGAAAGAGGGTTTTATTTCATGATCCATTATTTCTATCCTTGTTAAATTAATTTACGGTACCAACTCAAACAGTTTGCTCTCTTCATAACCAAAAGCAAAATGATAGAAGGACAGTCCAAATCTATATGTTTCTTCTAAGTTTCCGCCAAGAATAACTCTGTAAACAGGTGCTGTTGAAGTTGAGGTGTATTGTGGTTGGTTCCCATAGGTTGTTTGTGAAACATGCAAACCATTTATAGACGCCCATTCCTTAAACTTCTCAGCAACGTGTTTCTGTGGTTCGACCATCACTTCGAATTCTAGAGAATAAATTCCATTTTCGAAAACAAAATATACACAATCCACACCGTTACTTGTAAGGCCAAAAAATTCGTATGGCATTTGGCCTAAACTGAGTTTTTTAAGTACCGGTTTAGTATCTTGATAGGATACGAAATTAGATGTGTCAGCATGAGAAGGAGCGAAAATTAGAAAACTCATGATTAATGCTAGAAATTTCTTCATAAATTCATCTACTACTTAACAACCTATAGTGCGGCCAATGTGAGGTCTTTCCTGCCAAGGATCCTTGTCGCTTATCTTGGATGCGCAGAGGGGCCGGCCTGTCGCTAGTGTTTTTCTTATGAAAAACAAAGCTGCCTCTTTGCCATCAGGTCAACAATCTCGAACAACCGGTTAGGCCCGGATAAATGCGAAATCATGTAGCTTCGTGCATCTCTACACTCTGCTGCTGCATTGCCTGTGTTAGTAGGTGCAAACCTATATGTTACTGATTTTTAATGATTTAAGATTATCATGTGCCAAATTTCAGCCAAGCTCCGCCATTGATGAGCTATTGCGCCCACTAGTTACAGCATCATGGGCTGCATCTTACTGATTTAACGGGGTTATTACGGTACACCTCTCTTGTTGGTGTTTTCTAGGGGACAGGTCACAGTGTGGAGGATTTTGTTGTCACTGATGACTGTAATTGGCGTCTTGGAGGTTATTGGTCAACATGCAACAGCATGACTCTTGGTTATTCAGGGGCCTCGAAGGGAGTGGCAACGGGAGAGTGTGAAGCTTCGTCTTCGGGAGAACTCAGAGCTGATGACTCTGATCAGCCTCAGTATGGCATCTAGGTACTGGTGGGGATTTCATGCTTTATTTTTGGGCTTCGGCGTTCCTTTACCCTTAGCTCAAGCAGCCGTTGGCTTTGTTAAACCTAGGTAGCAGCACAAAAAATCCGGGCCCTGAAACAGGGCCCGGATGGTAAGGGTTGGTTGAAACTCAGTGGTGGGTTAGTGCTCGTACTTCAGGGCTCGCATGGCGGCTTCCGGCCAGTGCTTAGACACCTGTTCGTTGATGAACTTGGCCTTCTCTGATTTCAGCGCTTCCATGTCCAACTTCACCGCCGCCTGGGCGGCTGCTTTGCTGGACAGATCCGGGTAGGCCACCTCGGTCACTGCCAGCTGAGTCAGTATCTCGGCCAGTTGAGTGCGCGCCAGTTCGGCCTGAGCCTTGGCCTCGGTCAGCAGCGCCATCGCTTCCTCGGGGTTGTGGGCATGAATGCCGTGGGAAGCCATGGCGAAATCCCAGCGCCACTGGGCGTGACGAATGGCCATCAGCGGCTCATCCATAAAGTACCACTCGGCACCGGCATCCCAGGCGGCCTTGGCTTCGTAGTGGGCCTTGACCAGCATCAGTTCGATCTCGGTGCGCAGGGCATCGATGGCGGCCTTGTTGTCAGCCAGGGCCTGGGTTAGCTCGGCTTTGCTGTCGTGGCAGGCCACGCAGCTCAGATCGAAGTTGTCCAGTGCACCGCCGACGTTGTGCTCGCTGTAAGTCTGGCCGTCTTCGGTTTGCTTTTGCGGCATGTGGCAGGTCACGCAGGTGACCCCTTGCTTGGCGTGCTGGCTGCGGCTCCAGTGTTCAAACTCCGGGTGACGGGCTTTAAGCATTGGCGTGCGCGAAATCGGGTGCAGCCACTCGTAGTAGCGGCGGGTGTCGTAGTAGCGCTCAATCTCGTCGGCACTGCTGCCGAAGATCCACGGAATGTTGACCCGGTTGCTCGATTCCGGCTGGAAGTAATAGGTCACGTGACATTGGCCACAGGTCTGGGCGCCCTGCATGTTGCTGTTCTGTTCATCGAACGGCAGGCTCACCTTGGCCATGGCCTTTTGGGCGTGAGGCCGGGTCAGGGTCAGGGCATTGGTGCCCTCCTGATGGCAGTCGGCGCAGCCGATGGTATTGGCCATCTCCGGGCCTAGATCGGTAAAGTTGCTGCCAGCAAAAGCCAGTTCACCCATCTCGTTCATCATCCTCGGCACGTCCGGGCCTTTACAGGTCCAGCAACTGGCCGACATGCCCTTTTCATCGGCCGAGGCCGGTGCCACGCCGGTGCGCAGGGTGTTACTGACGTCGCTGATGGCAAAGCGGTGGCCGCGGGGACTGTGGAACTCCTTGGCGTAGGCACTGCCGGCCCACAATACGACCATCTGCGGACGCTGCTCCAGCATGTCTTCCCGCTCGACGGTTTCTTCTGTGGTCAGCCAGGACTGGTATTGCAGTGGGGCGCTGTCTTGCCACTTTTTATTACCCTGTACCTCGGGGGCAGGGGAGCAGGCGCTCAGTAGCAGCGAAGACAGGGCCAGCGCGGCTAGGGGTTTGGGTGTGAGCATGGTGCCGATTCTCATTATGGGTCTTGGGTTCAGTATAAAAACAAAGTCGGCGGCCCGCATTCAAAGCGGGCCGCTGGCAGGCTATCCCGGGCGTCCGTCGAGTCGAGGGCGACACAGGAAGGCGGTGTAATGCCACAGGAACAGGCCAAAGGCGAAGCTCCATAGGCTGCCGGCCAGCCAGTGCCATAACTGGGTGGACTGGGGCCAGAGAATGGGGAACAGGGCGCGCACCACGGCGGCGACAACGATGGCGGCAAACGCCGGTGACATCCACGGGCCCTGATAGATGTTGCGGCCGGTATGGCCCAGGGTGACCCGGGAGATCATCGCCAGGCACATGCCGCCGATGGCGCCGACACCCACTAGGTGCAGCAGTTGCCGTTCGGCGTGGGGATCATTGGGAAATAGCGCCATGCCGATAAGCGCCAGGGCGATGCACAGGTAGCTTAGGTGCAAAGACCACAGCAGCGGCTCTTTGGCGGTTTTGTGGGCCGACCAGCGTGCCTGGCGCACCAGTTGCAGCAGACCGGTGGCGCCCAGCAGCAGCGACAGGGCCGCGCCGCTGATCACATGGGCCACCGAGTTGACGGCGATCAGCGCCAGGCCAATAAACACCGGCCAGTCGAGCCAGGCCAGAGGCTGGGCCTTGTCCACTTTGAGTCGGAGGGCGGTGAAAAACGGCACCACCCGGCCACCGACGAAACTGATCATCAGTGCCATCCACCAGATCATCGCCTGCCACAGGGTGGAGGCGGTCACCATGTCGCGCTGGGCTAGGGCGTAGTAGCTGAACAGGTTGGCTGCGGCGGCGATGGTCAGCAGCACCGGGAACGCCACGTTGCGCCACTGTTTTACCTTAATGATGCTGTGTGCCAGTTTGGCGGCGGTCAGCAGCAGGAACGCGGTGTCGGCCAGCGCTGGCAGCCACAGTGGAATTGCCATTGGCAACAGCAGCAGAATGCGGGCGCTGAGCCAGCAGGCCACCACCACGGCCAGGGGCGTGCCCTTAAGGCCAGGTTGATTGGTCCAGTTCTGTACCGCGGTTAACAGGAAACCGGCGACGATGGCCATGGCAAAGCCGAACAGCATCTCATGGGGGTGCCACCAGATGGGGATTACCGGGCTGAAGAAGGCGTTGGTCAGCACCGGCGAGTTCTGGGGGCTGTACCAGGCCAGCAGCCAGATTGGGATCAGAATACAGGCGACGGCGGCACCGCCGAGAAACAGCGGCCGGAATCCCAGTCGTAACAGGGCAGGGGTGGTCTCGATGTGGTTGGGGTCGTCAATGTTCAGCATGCGCTCGATCTCACAGGGTTGCCGTTGCAGGTCCATAGTGAATGCAACCTGATGAGACGGTGTTCAGCGCTAACTCGAACGGCTCATAAGTTGCATTCAATATGACGGTTTAAACCTTAGTGAATTACTCTGGTATACACAAGCAATAGTAGCGCCTATCCATCGCGCTGTGATCCGAGTCACGACCGGGCTACTCCTAAGTAGGTAAAGCCCTCTGTCGTGAGGGTTTTTTACTGACTGATGCTGTGGGCCTATGGCCACATTCTGGTCGCTGCTAATCGAGTTGTGACATTTTGGTTGAATGTTGTACTCTTATTTAAGTAGTTGATTTGTAGTTAGCGAACCGCGCCGGGCGGCGCCGTTCTTTTTGGGACTCTCGCGCTGACAGGGATACGGATCATGACCCACATCTTTTGCCATCCGAATGAGGTAAAAAACCGCACTCAACTGGAGTTGCCGCTGCTCGCCGGTGCCGGATTACTGACCTTTGCCTTTCCATTTTGGGTAGACAGTTCCCACTGGGGGCTGTTTCTGTTCTGCCTGGCCATCAGTGCCGGCTGCATGAAGATGAGCTACCACATCCTACGCTTGATGCCGTTTCTCGACAGTGAGATTCAGATCGATCGGGTCGGTTTCACCATTACCGGCAGCGACGGCAACTATACCCGCCACCTGTGGCAGGAGGTCGAAGACGCCCGCTACGACGCGGTGTCGCAGACCGTGGTGGTGGAGGATGCCATGCATCGGCCGCTGTTGGTGGTCTCGGAGCAGATCAACGACTTTGCCGATCTGGAGAAGGCGATTCGCAGTTACGCCCTGATACGGCTTTAAGAAAAAAGTAACGATTCAAGCAAATTAGCGCTGGATCACAGAGTGAGTAACGCGTTCAATTCACTTCAACTTTCCACAGTGTTTCCCGAATACTGTGCGTATACACTGGCTCCAGCTTACGGTGCTGAGAGGCCACCACGATTGGTGAGGGAACCGGGTGAAATGCCCGGACTGTACCCGCAACTGTAACTGACGCTACCCAGGGTAGTGCTCCAATGTCTATGCCACTGGCGAAAGCTGGGAAGGCCGGCGGAGCGACAGTCAGGAGTCAGGAGACCTGCCTAAGCTGACGTGCTGGAATTCGGGCGGGCCTACCCGAACTCATTGATGTCGTATTAACCCGTTTCATCCTGGATGAGACCGGGCGCTTTTGGGCAACCCAAAAACGACAGAACCAGCAAACCAGTTACGGACTTTGGCCGTCCAGAGTGCCTGTTTGGCACCCATGGAATGTTGACCTATGAAACGCCTTTCTGCCGCCTTGGCGGCAACGGTATTAAGTACCCATCTGGCAGCGGCGCCTGCGCCTATGCAACCTGAACCTTCCGCCATTGTATTGGCCGCGTTTGGCACCACCTACGATTCGGCCGTGGACTCGCTGCTTCAGATTCAGCACGACGTTCAACAGGCGTACCCCGACACCCCGGTTCGCTTTGCCTTTACCTCCAACATCATTCGCAAGCGTTGGCACCAGCGCCAGGGCGACCAGGCCTACCAGGCGGCCCACCCCGACATTCCGGCGGAGCTGTACCAGGTGAAAAACGTGCTGGGTACCCTGGCGGATCTGCAAAACGACGGCTATCGCGACATCGTGGTGCAGACCACACTGCTGACTCACGGCGAAGAGTTCACCGATCTGTTGGCCTACACCGACGCCCTGGCTGGCATCGACACCCTCAAGGCCAAGTGGAAACCGTTCCAGCGTATCGCCGTTGGCCGCCCCTTGATGGGCACCTGGGGGTCGCAGCAGGAATATCGCCACGACCTCGAGGCCCTGACACTGGCCCTGGCCGCCGACGTGGAGCAGGCTCGCAAGAGTGGTGCCGCGCTGGTGTACATGGGCCACGGTAACGATCACCTCTCAACCGGTTTGTACTACGAGCTGGATGAGCTGATGAATCAGCACTACCCCGATGTGCCGGTATACGTCGGTTTGGTAGAGGGTCATCCGGATTTCGATCGCTTAAGCGCCAGGCTACAGCAGGATGGGGTGACCAAGGTACAACTGCGTCCGCTGATGGTGGTGGCCGGCGATCACGCCAGCAACGACATGGCAGGCGATGAGCCGGACTCCTGGAAGATTCAGCTGCAACAGCTGGGCATGGAGGTGGAGCCGGTTCTGTCGGGACTGGGCAACAACCCTCAGGTTCGTCAGCGTTACCTCACTCACCTCAATGACGCTGCCGCTGCGGCAGGCATTGTTCTGAAGTAACAATCGGGGCGCCGATGCGCCCCGTGTTTTTGAGGTACGCGATAACAATGACTCAATCGACGCAGGTCGTCCTGCAGGGGCGGGGCCTGAAGCGGGCTTTTGGGGCCCGTCAGGCGGTCGCCGACATCAGCTTTGAACTTAAGGCCGGTGAAATTTGCGCTTTTCTCGGCCCTAATGGCGCCGGAAAAACCACCCTGATCAAGATGCTGACCGGTCTGTTAACTCCGGATGGTGGCGAGATCCATTATCAGGGCGAAGCCTACCACCCCAATCGGCTGGCGCTGAAAAAGCTGATTGGCCTGGTGCCCCAGCACAACAACATCGACCGGGAACTGACTCCAGAAGAGAATTTGCGGGTACACGGCCTGCTGTATCAGATGCGCGGCGCAGAGCTAAACCAGGCCATCGAAGACAGCCTGACGTTTGCCGGCCTGGAAGCGCACCGGACCACACCGGCAGAGAAGTTGTCCGGCGGCATGAAGCGGCGGTTGGTGATCGCCCGGGCGCTGATGCACAAACCCAAGATTCTGTTTCTGGATGAGCCGACCGTGGGCCTTGACCCCCACAGTCGCCGCACCATGTGGTCGTTTCTCGGCAAAATCAATCAGCAGCAGGGCTGCACCATCTTTCTGACCACTCACTACCTCGAAGAGGCGGAGCGACTGGCGTCGCGGGTGGTGTTCATCGAACAGGGGCGAGTCATTGCCGATGGCAGTTGTCAGTCGCTGAAACAAGCATTAGGAGCCTATGTGGTGGAGACGGGAACCACAGAGCCGAAACAGGAATTCTTCGACAGCCGGTCTCTGGCGTTGGCCAGATTGGCGCAGATCGAGGAGGCGGCAGTGATTCGGGAAACCAGCCTGGAAGACGCCTTCTTACAGATGACCGGAACCAGGTTGGTGAACCATGGCTAAGGCGTCCCTGAGTACCATCACCGGCATCTATTATCGCGAGACCCTGGTGCTACGGAAAAAACTGCTGCGGGTGGTGTTGGCGGCCGCGGTACCGCCGTTTCTGTATTTGATGGCCTTCGGCTTTGGGGTCGGCAACGACACTCAGGTCAACGGCGTCGATTACCTCACCTTCCTGCTGCCGGGGCTGCTGGCGATGGCCAGCATGAATCAGAGCTACAACATCGCCACCGAGATCAACATCAGCCGTTTCTACCTGAAGATCTTTGAAGAGTTTCTGCTGGCGCCCAATCAGCGCTGGCAGATCGTCGCCGGTGAAGTGATGTACGGCATGACTCGCGGCTTGATCCCGGTGGCGATCATCGCCTTGTACGCACTCCTGTGTGGTGTCGGCCTCAACTTTGGCCCGGCGCTGTGGCTGGTGTTGCCTTTGCACCTGATGGCGTTTTCTCTGATTGGTTTTATCGTGGCGCTGAAGATGAAAAACCACCGCGATCAGGCGTCGATGACCGCCTTTGTGATCACGCCGATGATGTTTCTGTCCGGCACCTTTTTCCCGGTGGAACAGATGCCCTGGATGATTCAGGGGCTGGCGATGGCCTCGCCGCTGACCTACAGCGCCGAACTGCTGCGATCGGCCTTGCTGGGTCAGCCATTGAGCCAACTGTCGCTGCTGATGATGGTGGTGTTGAACCTGATTTTGCTGGGGCTGGCCCTGCGCACCCTTAACAGGCTGGAACCATGAGGAGTCTGGCCCTTGTTGCCCTGGTGCTGGCGGGCGCGGTGGCGATGCTGGCGGGCCCGCAGTGGCTGGACCCCTGGTCGTTGTCGCCGCTGCAGCGGGATATTCTTACCGAACTGAGGCTGCCCAGGGTGCTGTTCGCGGCATTGATTGGCGCCATGCTTGGGATCAGCGGCAGCGTCTATCAGCTGACCCTGAAAAATCCGCTGGCGGACAGCTTTACCACCGGCGCGGCGTCGTCGTCGGCGCTGGGGGCGGTGCTGGCCATCGCCCTGGGCGTGCCCGGTTATTGGGTGTCGGTGTGCGCCTTTGCCACCGGCATGGCGGGGCTGGTGCTGGTGTACCGCATGTCCCAGAATCGGGGCCGCATCAACCCGGTGACCATGATTCTGGCCGGGGTGGTGATGAACATCATCGCCTCGGCGGTGATCAGTTTCGCCAAGTATTACTTCGAAGACTCTTTAAACGCCATTGTCTACTGGCTGATGGGCGGCATCTTCCTGGTCAGCTGGGACAGGTTGGCCCTGTGTGCCGGCCTGCTGGCGTTGACCTATCTGTTCTTAAGCCGACGGGCGGTGGCCCTGAACCTGCTGGCCCTGGATGAGGCTTCGGCCCAGAGCCTGGGGGTCAATGTGCAGCGGCTTCGGGCCAGTGCCTTTGTGCTGTCGACCCTGTTGGTGGCGGTGGCGGTGAGCTTTTCCGGCATCATCGGCTTCGTGGGGCTGATTGTGCCGCACGTGGCACGCAGCCTGTTTGGCAGTGATATGCGCAGTAACCTGTTCTATTCCGCCGTGATGGGCAGTGGCCTGTTGGTGGTGTCCGATGCGGTCTCCCGAGTGGTGATCCCGGGAGGCGCGGAGTTGCCGGTGGGGATCATTACCGCGGTGCTCGGTGGCGGCTTCTTCTTTTATTTGCTTCACACTCGCAGAGGAAGTTTGTGGAATGGCTGAGATACGAGTGGATCAGTTGGTCTACCAGCGCGATGCGTTTTCTCTCAAGGTCGATCAGCTGCTGATTGCACCGGGGGAAAAAGTGGCATTGATGGGGGAGAACGGCTGCGGCAAGAGTACCTTGCTCGGCTTGCTGACCGGGCTGCTGACGCCCGCGAGTGGCGACATACAGTACGGCAACCAGTCTTTGGCGCAACTGGGGTTTCCACAGCGATCGCGGCTGTTTTCCCTGTTGTCGCAGTTTTCAGACATTGCGTTTCCTTTCACCGTGGCCGAAGTGGCCCTGATGGGACGTTTTGCTCACCTCAAGGGCGGTCAGTACAGCGATGAGGACCGGCGCCAGACCCGGGAACTGCTGGCCTTGCTGGATGTGCTGCGATACCAGGATCGCAGCTATGGCGAACTGTCTGGCGGCGAACAGCGGCGGGTGATGATGGCCCGGGTGCTGAACCAGGCCACCCCCATCGTCTATTTGGATGAGCCGAACTCCAGCCTGGATGTGCGCCATACGCTGCAGATTTTCGGCCACCTGGCGCAACTGGAGGCCACCGTGGTGACCTCGGTGCACGACATCAACCTGGCTCATGCGCATTTTGATCGTTTTCTGTTTTTTAAGGCGGGGCGACTGCTGCACGACGTGCAGCGCCATCAGGTCACGCCACAACTGTTATCCGAGGTTTATGATGTATCGGTCTCTGTGGGTACTGATAGCTTTCGTTTTTGCTGCTAAGGCCGCCGCTTACGACAGAGTGGTGTTGTTGGCTCCGGCGGCCGGGGATCTGTTCCAGCGACTGGGGCAGGCCCATAAAGTGGTGGGCGTGACCCGCTCCAACGGGGACTTTCCCGAGGCGCTGCAGGTTGGCAGTCACATCAAGCCCAATCTCGAGCTGATTAAATCCCTCGATCCGGATCTGATCGTGGTGGCCAGCGAGCGTTTTTTCAGCGCCGAAATGGCCCGCCTGGTGGGGGCCGAGGTGTTTTGGTACCAGCCGGTGACTCTGGATGGGGTCTTGGTTGAGCTGGCGCGGCTGGGAACGGCGCTGGACTGTCAGCCACAGGCCGAGGCGGTGGCCGAACAGCTGCACCAACTGCGTTTGCGGCTGCAGCCGCTGCCCGACCGGCCCAAGGTGGTCTACGAGGTGACCGAAATGCCGCTGACTCTGGCCGGGCAGGGCAACATCGCCGCCGACATTGTCGCTGCCGCCGGAGGCGAGTTGGTGACCCCGTCGACTCGCAAGCTGGTGAAGTTCAATGTCGAAGGGGTATTGATGAGCCAGCCGGATTACTACCTGTACCAACAGGGGCCGATGAACCCGTCGCCGACGCCGCCGCTGCGTCGTCCCCACTACCGTCATCTCAATGCCGAGGCGATCAAGGTGGATCAGCTGCGCTTCTCCCGCGCCAATGGCGATTCATTTTCCGTGGCCCTGGACCTGAATCAGGTCTTTTTGCATCAAGGAGATAACCGTTGATTTAAAAGGTATTTAAGTGAAGTGGCGGACCAAGGTCACATTGATGACTTATGCTCACAAACACTTCAACTTTCCACAGTGTTTCAGGCTCAGGCTGCCTCTACACTGATTCCAGATTAAGGCTCCTCGATTCGAGGGGTTCCGTAGACGGCAGGGCCGTCACGGGGCCGGGGAACCGGATGTGAATTCCGGGCTGTACCCGCAACTGTAACCGTTTGTGCCGACAGGCAGGGTTGCTTCCGATACCACTGGCAAACGCCGGGAAGGGGGAGTGGACCGAAAACGGAAGCCAGGATACCCACCTTAATCTCCAGACGCTGAACACCGGGCGGGCTTACCCGGTAGTAGTGCATAGTCATTGCTCCTGCCCGTCTTGTCTCAGCTTCCTGCTACTGTTTGGATGCCGATGTGACAGACCCGAAATACCCGAACACCCAAGCTCCGGCCGACACCGGCGTTACCCGGATTAAGCGCAGTCGCCACCGAGGCGAGCTGCGAACCGGCTATACCACCGGCGCCTGCGCCACGGCGGCCGCCCTGGCGGCGCTAGAGGCTGTTGTTAGCGGTCGCCACCCGGACACCGTGGTGATCACCCTGCCCATTGGCGAGCAAGCCGAGTTTGCGGTGCTGGCCCGCCCCGCCGCCGAAGGGGAACGCTGTTGCGCGGTGATCAAGGATGCCGGTGACGACCCCGATTGCACCCATGGCGCCGCCATCACCGTGACCCTGGCCCTGACTGACGAGCCGGGCATCGTGTTTGCCGCCGGAGAAGGCGTAGCCACGGTGACCTTGCCGGGGCTGGAGCTGGCGGTAGGGGAGCCAGCCATCAACCCGGTACCCAGAAAGATGATTCGCGAGCACCTGTTGCCCCTGCTGCAACGTCATGGCCATGTTGGCGCTCGAGTGACGGTGTCGATCCCCGGTGGTGAACAACTGGCGGAGCAGACCATCGGCCGTCGCCTGGGCTTGATCGGCGGCCTGTCCATTCTTGGCACTCGCGGCACCGTGCATCCGTACTCCACCTCCGCTTACGCCGCCTCGGTACGCCAAAGCATCGAGGTGGCTCGGGCCCAGGAGCAGCGACAAGTGGTGCTGACTACCGGCAGCCGCACCGAAAAAGCCGCCATGGCGCTGCACGCCAGCTTACCCCAATGCGCCTTCATTCAAGTGGGGGATTTCAGTGGCGTCGGCCTCAGGGCGTCGGCCCGGCAAGACATGGCCCAGGTGGAACTGGTCACCATGATTGGCAAGCTGTGCAAGATGGTCGGGGGTACCCTGATGACCCACGTGACCGGACGGCCAATCAATTTTTCGCTGCTGGCTGACCATGCCAGCGGCTTTACTGACGACGCCGAGCTGCTGCAACAGATTCGGTCGGCCAATACCGGCCGCCATCTGCTCGAACTTGGCCGCCAGCACCTGCCAGACGACTACTGGCAACTTCTTTGTACCGAAGCGGCGCGCCATTGCGCTGACTACGCCCACCATTCCTTTTCTGTGGTTGTGCGGCTGGTGGACTTTGACGGGTCCACTCTGGCCCAGGGTCACTATGGAGACCATGTATGAACCCCATGTCCCAACTGACGGCCCAGGGGCGTCAGATTGAAACCGATTCTTTCGCCATCATCGATCGGGAGATCGAACTGCATCACGGCGGGCACCTGTTCAGCGATCTGCAGTGGCCGGTGGTGCGGCGGGCGATCCACACCAGCGGTGATTTCGAATTTGCCCGCCTGTTTCGCTTCAGCCCGTCGGCAATGGAAGCGGGCATGGAGGCGTTGCGACGTGGGGCGCCCATCGTGTCGGACGTCACCATGATCACCGCCGGCCTCAGCCCCAGTCGTTGTCGCCCGTTTGGTGTTGAAGGCCACTGTTTTATCAGCGATCCCGAGGTGATTGAACGGGCCAAGGCATCGGGCATCACCCGCGCCATCGAATCGATGCGGCTGGCCCGGGACAAAGGGTTGTTGGATGGCGGCATTGTTGCCATCGGCAATGCACCGACGGCGCTGTTTGAGGTGCTGAGAATGGTCGAGGCCGGCGAGGCGATGCCGGCGCTGATCATCGGTATTCCGGTGGGTTTTGTTCGCGCCGATGAGTCGAAAACCCAGTTGGTCGGTCAGGCTAAGGTGCCGTTTATCAGCTCGCTGGGCCGCAAAGGCGGCAGTCCGCTGGTGGTTTCCAGTCTGCATGCCTTGATGGTGGAGGCGGCCAAATGACAGGCCGGATTCGCCTCATTGGAATCGGTGACGATGGTTGCCTGAGCCTCACCAGCCGGGCCATCAACGCCATCGCCGAAGCCGAAGTGTTGGCCGGCAGTCAGCGGCACCTGGCCTTTTTTCCACAGTTCCAGGGGCAAAAATTATCCCTGACCACGCCGCTGGAGGGGTACCTGGAGGCGATATTTGCCGCCGCCGAGGAACAGGAGGTGTGCGTGCTGGCTTCCGGCGATCCGCTGCTGTACGGCATCGGTACCCGCCTGCATGCCTATGCCGACGCCCTGCCAACAGCGCCGGAGTTGGAGTGCATTCCGTCGCTGAGTTCGGTGCAGCTGGCCTGTGCTCACCTGGGCTGGACTTCGCAGCAGACCCAGCTGTTGTCGGTTCATGGCCGGCCGCTGGACGGTCTGGTGGCGCAGCTGCAGCAGGGAGACCAGTTTGCGCTATTAACCGACAGGGACAACAGTCCCACCGTCATCGCCCGCCACCTGCTCGAGTTTGATGAGGGCCACTGGCAACTGCACCTGTGCGAAGCCATGGGGGGGCCGGCGCAGCGGGTGCGTGAATTCTCTGTGGCCGCCTTGGCCCGTGGCGATGCCGGCGACACCGCGCCGCTGAACCTGCTGCTGCTAAAGCGCAGTGACCCGGCCCGCTGGGGTGGCCTCGGTTTGCACAGCCAGGATGACGATTTTCTTAAACGCACCCCGCAGCGGGGGCTGATCACCAAGGCGCCGGTGCGGGCGGTGGCGGTGGCCAACCTGAACCTGCATGCCGACGCGGTGGTGTGGGACATCGGCGCCGGCTCCGGCTCGGTGGGCATCGAAGCCGCCAAGCAGGCCTGGAAAGGGCGCAGCTTTGCCATCGAGTGCAACCCGGAGTGCTTTTTCCAGCTGCAGGGCAATCGATTGGCTCACCGAGTGGATCACCTGACCGTAATCCAGGGGCGAGCGCCACAGGCGCTGACGGAATTGCCGGCACCGGATGCGGTGTTCTGCGGCGGCAGCCGCGGCGAAATGGAACCCATTATCGACGTGGTGATGGCCCGCCTGAAACCCGGCGGCCGTTTCGTGTTATCGGCGGTCACCCTGGAGAGTGTGGCCGAGATCCACCGCCTGTGTCAGAGCCGTCAGCTAGAACCACGCATATTGATGATCAACTGCGCCCAGAGCCAACCTCTGGCGCACTACACCCGTTATCAGAGTGATAACCCTATCCATCTGTTTATTATTGAAAAGAAGGCAAAAAGCCAATGAATAAAATCGGAAAAATCTATGCCATTGGCGTTGGCCCCGGCGCAGGCGACTTGATGACACTGCGAAGCCTGAGATTGATGCAGTCGCTGGATGTGATTGCGGTGCCGGAAAAAACTCAGGGACAGGCCGACTCCTTCGCCTGGGCCATTGCCCGTCAGGAACTGGACTTAGCCGACATGAAAGGCGAGCCGCTGTACCTGTGGTTCCCCATGAGCCGGGATCCGGCCATCACCGTGCCAGCCTGGGAGCAAGCGGCCGAATCACTGGTGGCGCAGTTGCAGGCGGGTAAAGACGTCGGTTTCATCACCGAAGGCGACCCGTCGGTCTTCAGTACCTGGGCCTACCTGCAGGAGGAGCTGGCAGAGCGCCTGCCTGAGCTGGAGGTTGAAGTGGTGCCAGCGGTCAGCTCCATCACCGCAGTACCGGCAGCAACCACCATTCCATTGGCCGACGGCGAGGAGCGTTTCTGCGTGGTGCCGGCCACCTACGGCATTGCCATGCTGCCGACCCTGGTTGAAGAGTTTGACACCATCATCCTGATCAAGGCCGGCCGCATGGTACAGCCGCTGATCGAGATGCTCGAGCCCATGGGGCTGCTGCATTGTGCCACTTACGTGTCCCATGCCAGTGGGGCCAACCAGCAGGTGTACACCGATCTGCGCCAGGTGCCGGATGAACACCGCTACTTCGCCATGGTTCAGCTGTCGATTCGTCGTCGTAAAGGGGTGCTGCGCCGGGGGCAGTCATGACCCGCATCGCCATTCACGCCATTACCCGCAAGGGGGCGGAATTGGCGCAGCGATTGGCTGCGGAGCTGCCGGATGCGCAGCTGTTTGTGGTCGACCGTCAGGGAGACTGGGGCGGCGCGTCGGCGTTGTCAGTGCCCTTGGCCGACCATCTGGCGGCCCAGTTTGGCCGCTTTGATCAGCACCTGTGCCTGTTCAGCGTCGGCATTGCCACTCGACTGTTAGCGCCGCTGCTGCAAGACAAGCGCCGCGATCCGGGGGTGGTGTGCATCGATGAGCAGGGCGCCTTTGCGGTGCCGGTGCTCAGCGGCCATCGGGGCGGCGCCAATGCCATGGCCGCCGAAGTGGCCAGATTGTTGTCGGCGACGGCGGTGCTGACCACCGCCTCCGATGCCTCTCAGACACTGTCGGTGGACACCCTCGGGGTGCCGTTTGGCTGGCAGTTGGACCCGGAGTGTGAACCCAGTTTGACGCAAGCGGCCAGTGCCGTAGTCAATGGTCGGCAGACGTTGATCTGGCAGCAGTCCGGGCAAAAACAGTGGTGGCACCCAGAGTGTGCCATGCCCGGGCACCTGTGTGTCAGCGAGGCGGCTACCCTGCCTGACAGCACCGATTATCAGGCGGCGGTGATCATCAGTCACCAGGCTCGCCTGCCAAGGCTGTCGATTCCCACGGTGGTGTGGCGTCCCCGCAGCCTGGTGATTGGCATCGGCTGCGATCGCAATACACCCTTGTCGGTATTGCGCCAGGGGTTAACGGCGTTTTTGCAGCAGCACAACCTGCATCTGGCCTCGGTCGCCCGGTTGGTGTCCATCGATCTTAAGGCCGATGAGGCCGGAATCGTCCAGTTAGCCGCCGAGTTGCAGCGGCCGTTTGACTGCTTCGATGCCCCCACCTTGGATCGGGTCGAGGGCATCGAAAATCCTTCGGAGACGGTGCGTCGCTGCATCGGCGTGTCGTCGGTCGCCGAGGCGGCGTGTTTGCATGCCAGCGGTGCCAAAGCCTTGTTGGTGCCAAAACACAAGTCGGCGGGCGAGGGGTTCAACATGACTCTGGCCGCTTGCGAGCTGCCGTTTGAGGAGCCGCTGATGAGCCGCAGCCGCAAACGCTTTGTCGGTCAGGCGCCAATACCGGTCACCGCAGGTGGTCACCGCGGCCTGAAAACCAGCGGGGAAGCCCGGCCGATTCGCCATTACCGTCACCACCTGGTGGTGTGTGAAGGCGGCCGTTGCCAGCGCTCCGGTGCTGAGGGGCTGGCCCACCAGCTGCGGCAACAGCTGAAACAGCTGTCACTGCACCGGGGGCCAGACCGCATCAAGGTGACCCGCAGCCATTGTGCCGGAGCCTGTCGGCAGCGGGCGACGGCGGTGATCTATGCCCGTAAGCCGGACGCCAATCACGGCCTGTGGTTGCAGAGCCTCGAGACATTGACTCAAGCACAGTGGCAGGCGCTGTTTGCGGCGATGTCCCTAGGGGTGCCGTTGTCCCAAGTGTTGCCGCCAGAGTGCATTGCCGAGCAGGAGGCGGCGCCATGATGCCGTTGATGTTCACCGATGCCATGCCGGTACTGATTATTGGCGGTGGCCGCGCTGCGGCGATCAAGGCCACCAGTGTGCTGCGTTATCAGCAGCGGGTGACGCTGATCTCGACCCAGTTTAACGATCAGTGTCTTGGCTTGCCCTGCGAGCGCATCGACGGTGACGTCTACCAGATGCGGCCGGAGGAATTTGCCGGCTATCAGCTGATCTACCTGGCGATGCCGTGGCCGGCGACCTCGGGGCGACGACGTTACATCGAACGGTTGGCTGACACACTAAAAGCCAATGGCAAATTGGTGTGCGTCAGCTGCAAGCCGCAACTGGGCAACGTTATTAACCCCTGTTCCCGACGGGTCGGCGAGCACGTACTGTCGCTCAGCTGCGATTACAGCGATCCGCGGCGAACTCGCAACCTGACCCAGAAACTAACCGATTCCCTGCAGCGGCTGACTCAGCCACTGCTTTAGATCACGACGACCTGAGGAGAGACCACCATGAGTGGCCACCTGAGTATTGTGGGCATAGGCCCAGGCTCTTTGGAGCTGATGACCCCGATGGCGCGAATCGCCATTGAAAATGCAGAACTGGTAGTGGGCTATAAACCTTACCTGGAGATGATTGCCCCCTTGCTGGGCGGCAAGGAGCAAAGCGCCAGCGGCATGACCCGGGAAGTGGACCGGGCCGATCTGGCGGTGACCCAGGCCTTGGCCGGTCGCCGGGTTGCCATCATCTCCAGTGGCGATGCCGGTATGTACGCCATGGGCCCCTTGGTGTACGAGTTGCTGGCCAAGAAAGGCTGGCAGCAGCACACCGGCGTGCCGGTTCAGATGGTGCCGGGGATTACTGCCGCCAACGCCTGTGCCTCTTTGGTGGGCGTGCCCCTGGGCCATGACAGCTGCACCATATCCCTGTCGGATCTGTTGACGCCATGGAGCCTGATTAAGACTCGGATTGCCGCGGCCGCCGAAGCCGACTTTGCCATTACCTTCTATAACCCGCGTTCCCGTCGTCGAACCAATCAGATTCTGGAGGCGCAGCAGATTCTGCTGGCGCACCGCCATTCGAATACGCCGGTGGCGGTGGTGGACAACGCCTATCGACCGGAACAATCGATTCAGTTGTCGACACTGGAGCACTTTACCTCGCTGGAGTTCGGCATGACGGCGGCGGTAGTGGTAGGCAACAGCCAAAGCTTCCTTTTTGAGCAACACATCATTACCCCCCGGGGCTACAGCAAAAAATACGACCTCGAAAATGGCGAGGTTAAAGCGGGCCAGAAACGAGGCCGCTCCCTTATTGAATCTCAACAGGAGACTGCAGAATGACCGTCTATTTTATTGGTGCCGGCCCTGGTGACCCGGATCTGATTACCGTCAAGGGCGCTCGCCTGGTAGAAACCTGCCCCGTGGTGCTGTACACCGGCTCCCTGGTGCCCAAAGAGGTGGTGGCCCGGGCCCGGGAAGACGCGCTGGTGCTGAGCTCGGAAGACATGGATCTGGATGAGATCATTGAAGTGTGCGAACAGGCTCATAAAGAGGGCAAGGACGTCGCTCGAGTGCAGACCGGTGATCTGTCCATTTACAGCTCGCTGGCGGAGACCACCCGTCGCCTGGACCCCCTCGGCATTGACTGGAAAGTGGTACCCGGAGTCAGCTCGTTTCAGGCGTCGGCGGCGGCGCTGGGTCAGGAGTTGACCCTGCCGGAGACCTGCCAGACCATCATTCTCAGTCGTGCTTCCGGTCGAACGCCGGTGCCGGAGAAAGAAAACCTCAAATCCCTGGCCGAGCACGAAGCCACCCTGTGCCTGTTCCTGTCAGCCAGCCTGATCCGCAAGGTGGCCCGGGAGCTGAAAGAGGTGTACCCGGGTCACTGGCCAGTGGCGGTGGTGGAGAAGGCCTCGCACCCGCAGCAGCGGATTCTTCGTGGCACCCTGGATACCATAGTCGACCAGGTCGAGGGGGCGGGCATTCGAGCAACGGCGATGATCATCGTTTCCAAGGTGCTGGATCACAATGAGTTTCGAGATTCCCGCCTGTATGCCGCCGAGTTCTCTCACGGCTTTCGAAAAGCCCGACAAAGCGAGGAGAGCACCTCATGACCCGGCCTGGCAAGGTGTACCTGGTCGGTGCCGGGCCCGGAGATCCCGGTTTGTTGACCCAGCGGGCGGTGCAACTGATGCACGAGTGCGATGTGGTGTGTTACGACCTGCTGATCGATGAGGCGGTGCTGGCCATGGTGCCGGCATCGACCCGCATGATGGCGGTGGGCTACCGCGGCTATTGTGGCACCAGCATCGAATACGGCATGCATCCGGACGTGGTCGAACAGGCGCTGGCGGGCCACACTGTGTTGCGCCTCAAGGCCGGTGATCCGCTGATTTTTGGCCGGGCCACCGAGGAGTGCCGCTGCCTGACTCATCATGGCATCGACTATGAGGTGGTGCCCGGGATCAGCTCCGCCCTGGGGGCGGCGGCGTACGCTGGCTTCCCTTTGACCAGCAATGGACTGGCCTCGGACGTAACCTTTGCCAGTGGTCACCGGGCGTCCTCCACGCTGAGCAGCTGGGCTGCCATGGGGCAAAGCTCTGGCACCCTGGTGTTGTACATGGGGGCGAAAAAGCTGGCCCTGCACGCCCAGCGGCTGATTCAGGAGGGCAAAGCGCCTACGACACCGGTGGCGGTGGTGGCGGCGGCCACCACCGCGTCTCAACGGGTGTTGACCACCACCTTGGAGCGGGTAGGAGAGCAGATAGGGCATTTTGACAACGGTGACCCGATGCTGGTGATCATGGGTGAAGTGGTTTCCCTCGCCGATGAACTGGACTGGCGCACCAGGCTGCCACTCAGCGGCGTTCGCATTTTGGCCAGCAGCCGCAACCCTGAATTGTTGGCACAGTGTCGCGACCTGGGCGCCGCCGTAGTGGAAGCTGTCAAGGTGGAGACCAAGGTGGCCTTCAGCGAGGAGGATTGGCAGCAGCTGATGCGGGCGCCGGAGTTGTGGCTGGACTCCGCCGAGGCGGCCGCCAGTGTGATCGAACAGGCGAAGCAGCAATGCCTGGACTGTCGCGACTGGCCCTGGTCCCTCAGTGGCAGCGACCAAGCCTGCGCTTACCTGGGCCGCTATAACTTAACCGCAATCGCCACCGCGCAGCCGTCACAATCGGCTCTGGTGGTGGCGGCGCAGCCTCGGCCTGGGGCCCTGTGTGGTCGGCACCTGCAGGTGGTCGCACCGCAGTTTCCTTTATCGGCGGTGTCACTGTGTCTGGTGGATGAGATGGCGGTAGTGCGCTATTTGATTGCCCAGCAGTTGCTGAGCAGTGATGCGGTGGTGTTGACTCAGAATCGCGAGGTTGAGCGCTACCTGCAGGCTCAGGGGCATCACTGTCAGTGGGTCGATGATGCCACGGCGCTGGTAAGTGCACTGAAGCTCAGGCGCCAGGCCGCCTGAGTCAGGGTTAAGCAAAAGGGGCCAGCGGCCCCTTTTTTATGTTCTGAGTTTCAGGTGGTTGGTGCGGTTTCACTGCAACGAGGTTAGGCGGGTTCCACCAGTAAATCGTCCAGGCACCAGATGTCGCCGTTGTCGGGGATAGGGTGGTAGGCCGAGTGCAGCGGATAGCTGAGCAAGCCATTTTGGACGATGCGCTGCCATTCGCCGTGGCCGATGAGCAGGACATTGCGGTCGGCATGTTGGTTCAGCAATTGGCACAGGGCGCCATGGGCTCGTTGCCAGACGCTGCTGGCGCTTTCGGCACCGGGAATGGCCAACTCATCCTGTTGGTGACGGCTGTCGTAGTGCTGCCACCACTGCGGTGATTGGCCGCGTTCGAGCCCCTGCAATGCGCCGAAATCCCGCTCGCGCAACTGACTGCTGATCTGTATCGGCAACTTGAGTGTCTGATTGGCGATGATGGCGGTTTGCTGGGCGCGATCGAGGTCGCTGCAGAGGATAAAATCCAATGACAGTGCTTGGGCTTGCTGCCCCAGAATTCGGGCCTGTTGCTGGCCCAATTCAGTCAGTTCACTGTCCAGGTGTCCCTGCAGAATTCCAAGCTGATTCCAGCGAGTTTGGCCATGGCGGCATAGGTAGATGGGCATAGAGAAAACCACTCCGTATTCGTCGACATAGTAAAGCGATCTTGCACCTGGAAAACAATGTGAGAAGCAACAGGGTATTGTGATTTTGCAAATACGGCTGTAACCCGCGCCGGGCCTGATTGAATCGCCTTTGAATTGCAATTACTGCAATGACTAATTGCGCGTGACGACATTCACAGAGGCCGGGTTTTCGTGAGTTTGGCCCTGTTGTTGTGCTCCAGTTAACGATTTCGACTGCAAAATGAACATTCGAGTGACTGTTTCACGAATTCTGTGACAAATGCCAGTTTCATTCGAGTTCGTAATCGGTATTATCAGTTTCGAACTTAATTACAATTCTACGGTGTTAGGTTCGTTATCATTTCCCTGCAAAAGGCGGCGTCTCATCAGCGCTGCCTTTTTTTATCTGCGCTTTACACCTCGCAACCCCTTTAAAAATGCAGATTTCGCGCATCTTTTCAGATTTTGCATTATTAAACTTGCTTAGATTGAAACACTGAAGCTCTAAGTTTGCTCGTGGGCAAAAATTAGAATTTCGTAATTTAATTTCATGCGCAACGCCTTGTTGTTGATGAGAAAACGCACAGCCCGTGGAGGTTGCGGAAATGTTAACTTTGATAATGATTTGTAATTCTGCCGTCGAGTGAGTCCCGTTCGACACCGATACCCCACAAATTCTCAGTTGCGGAAAAAGCGGGACCTATGGCTGGCGTGTTGAAGTCGGTGTTGGCGACGAATCTTCAGCCGGGGTGAACATTTGTTTGCCAACTTTGTGATTTTAATCTTATTAAACAGCAACTAAGCGATTGTACATTAGGTTTTTTTAATATTTTCAATGCGTTAGTTTCTATCGCTCGGATTCGAGCTGAGGGTGGCAGGGTTGGCGGTGCAGGAAGGGCAAATGAGAACCGTAAACATTCGTTAACGTATTGGTCTGTTGGTTTCGTCGCATCATCGTTGCCCAGGCCGTGAACGGTTTATGGCCTTAATGGCTGTTTCGTACGAATTTTCAGGCTTACTGCAATAAACCAACGTTTTATTCGAGAAATGTTAGCACTGGTCAGGCCAGGTGAACGGCCATCGAACTGCCAATTTTCGACGTTTTTGATGGCGTCTGCGTAGTCATTAGTAGGTGCTTTTAGGGGGCTGAAGGGCGGAGGAGCGATGAAGCAGACACCCAGTGAAGACCGGCAGGGCATTTCGATGCCTTTATGGAGTGATGACGTGAGTCCGTGGCAAGCACTTAATGACGAGGTGATGGGGGGACAGTCCAAAAGCAGCATCAGTCGGGCAGGCAATCAACTCTGTTTTCGGGGCAGCATCTCCCTGGCTGGCGGAGGTGGCTTTGCTTCGGTGAGACGTCCCTTCAGGTTGCCAGCAGAGTCGGCTCAACTGCACTTGCGGGTGTTGGGGGACGGTCGCAGATACCAGTTGCGGCTGAAGATGGACAGCGAGTTCGATGGCGTGATCTACGTGGCTGAGTGGATTCCCCCTGCCGGGCGCTGGAGTGAGGCCCGGTTTACTCAAGCGGCATTCGAGCCCAGGTTTCGGGGACGAGCCCTGAACGGTCAGCTGCCGCTGCAATTTAAACGGGTACGGCAACTTGGATTGCTGACCGGTGAGCGTCAGCCCGGGCCCTTTTGTTTGTGGCTGGATTCGGAATTGTCGGTGCACTCGAGCGCCTTCTCCGGTAGTGATGTTCTTGATCGCGATCCCGAGGATTAAGCCAATAGAAGTCACATCAAGGTGTTGAATTAAGATTCTGGTTTAAATCAATAAAAACAGGTAGCTTGGTAGCTATTGAAGATGATTTAGGAGTGCGTGATGGCACTTTTAAAACAAAGCGGCGCAGAGGCTGTGGTTCGAGGCTTGGCCGTCATGACAACCCTGACGCGGCCTGATATCGGCATTGTTACCCTTGGTGAGATTGAGGATGCCTGGTTAGATTCCAATGAGGCGCTTGAGCGGCAAAGGCAGCGATGGCTGAACCAGGCTGGGGGAGACCGCTGATGGCGGCGCGATTGTGGGGGGCGTATGCTTTGCTATTGTTAGCGTATGCGCTGGCCCATACCCTGTACCGGTTTGACGCCGGCAGTGGTGGTTTTGGCGCCAAGCTGGGCCCCTTGGCATTTGCCTTGTTGATCCTGGTGGCTCAGATGGCAACTTATTACCGTCGTCCGCTGGGATGGCGCTGGTTGTGGCAGGCGGTGCTGGTATTGTTGGTGCTGTATGAGCTGTTTCTGTGCTTACTGGCGGCGTTTCTGTTTCTCTATTCTGGCCCTCAGGCCTATCTGGCCAGCGCCACGACCTTGGCATCGGCGTTGATGCTGTTGCCCGGTGGTTGGGTAATTACCCGTTATGCCCTGCTGAATAGGCAGGTGTGGCAGCCCTCCGACGGCGAGTCTCTGTTGTTCGGTCGCTAACCGGGTACGAGCGCTCTGCCTCTCTACGAGCGAAAGCCCCGTTTGGCTGTGTGCTGAGAAGCTTCGGTTTTAACTCTGGCTCAGAGCAAGCGGGTATTCCGAATCTCGGGTAGATCACCCTGATGGGCCGGCAGCATCGGTGATGGCAGAGTGGGAGGCCGAAAGGTCGGCCTCCCAGTTGGGGGTATTAATGGCTCTGCAGCCAGTGGTGTACCTTTTGGTTAGCCAGATCGGGCTCGGAGTGCATAAACCAATGGCCACCTGGTACCGATTCTACCTGGCCCTTATTCAGGCTTTTGACTTTGTCTACCCAGCTGTCGGCATGGAACCACACCTTCTTATCTTCGCCGTAGATGAACAGGAACGGCGTACCGTACTCTTCCACTTCCAGTGATTTTGGCAGATTCTTTGACAGCACTGATTTCCACAGATGCCAGTAGGGGTAGGTCATGCGCGGGTCGGCGCGCAGGTCATCGATGGTTTTTTTGGGGTCGACGTCCTCGATATGCAAAATGTCGGCGGCGGTGTAGCGGGTCAGCTTTTCCCCCAGAGACTCGGGCAAGGTCCAGGCAACGGCCAATGCAAAGGTGTATTTGACGTTGATTTTGGGCCGCTCTTCCTTACCGAAGCTGCCGATGTCGAACAGCACCACGCGATCGACCAGGTCATTTTTTTCCAGGTACTTAAACGCAAACACCGCGCCCCAGTCGTGGGCTAGGACCGTGACTTTGTCTTTTCCCAGTCCCTGAATGAAGTGATCGATGATCGTGCGGATCTGTTGCATGTCATAGTGAGGCCGACTGCCGTCGTCGTGGAGCTCGAACCCCGGCAGGGTGAAACGGACGATGGTGTAATAGTCTTTCAGGTACTCCACCTGTTTGTCCCACATCTCCAGGCTGTCCGGGTAGCCATGGATCAGTACCAGAGTTTCGTCGCCCTGGCCTTCGACCTGGTATTCCAGGTTGCTGACGATGTCAGGCAGCTTTTGATTAAACTCCTCGTCGGGCATCGGACCGTTCATGCTGAATGAGTAAACCAGATAGAGAACGGGAGAAAGCAGTGTCAGTATGACTAATAGAGTGATGACTACGGGCTTTTTCATCGGATATCCTTTGCTGTCATTGGTCTTGTTCCTTGATGTGCAATCGCTGTTCTGGTTAAAAACGGCAACGAACTTGCCGAGATCGCCAGTTTCGGCTGATCATTCGGCAGCCAATCGATTCTCGGCAACCTAGTTAGAGTATTTGCTCTACCTCAGTATGACCAATACTGTTGTGCATAATCAAGACTTTTTGCCAGCCGGTGACAAACTTGTCACCATCTTGTTCCTCCTTAGGCAGACACCCATCTTAATCCCTTGAGCAGAAGCCCTTTAGTAGACATCCATAATTGGAAGTTACTCGGTGCCTTATTCTCTTTGCCGCCGGCGAATTAGCTTTTTCCGCCGTAACTAAGCGTGGCAGGGCAACTTTTCAAGGAAAGATGGAGCGATAGTGTTGATTGAACTGGGTATGACGCGCATCGCGGAAACCAGCGTTTGCGATTCGCGTTGGGTGTCGACGCCTTAAGGCCATAGGATAGAGAGGGGAGCTGAAGTTTGGCTAGGCGCCGAGCAACCGTTTGGCGTTGCCAGACCCTCGAATTCGATGCATGCCGTTGGTTTGGTGGCAGTGTTGCAGGCTGTGCAGTCGACCAGCCAGATGACAAAACTGGTACTCAAAGCCTTGGGTAAGCTCCATCCAATTGTCCAAATCGATGCCGAGGCGTTGCAGTAATGTGTCGCTGGAAGCCGGAATGGCAGCGGCTTTGTCTGCTCGGATAACCCGGCCGGTAAATTCCACCAGTTCGAGGTAATCGTTAAGGTGACAGGGCAGGGTGTGAAGCCCCAACTGTTTGGCATCAAAAGGCTTTAGTCGCTCAGGTTGTGTGCCTTGTAGAGCGGCGCGAATGCGCATCTGAATGCTGGTGAAATCGGATTGTTCAGGGGTTTTGGCCATGCCTGAGCGAATGGGATTAAGGTCGACGTAGGCCATGCAGGCCAGCAGAGCCTGTTCATCGAGCAAGGCTTGAGACTTAAATCGCCCCTCCCAAAACCGGCCAGTGCACTGGTCCTCTTTGTTGGCTTCCCGAGCAATGAATTCGTTGAGAGAGCGCATGTACCAGCTCAAATCGGCCAGTCGATTGCGATAGAGCTCCGCTTTACTTTCAATCAGGTGAAGTTCGACGCGAGTGAGGTCGTCGCGCTGTTGGTCGTCGCAATAGCGGCGGGTGAGTTCGGTTCCTCCGAATAGGCAATGCCAACGCGTGAGCACCTCCAGTGTGCTCCAGGCATTGGCTTTTTCTGCATCGACATGGAGCACCACATGGGTGTGGTTGGTCATCACGGCGAAGGCACAGATATCAATGGCAAACGCCTGACTTAATTCGAGTAACCGTTTTTCGACCCAGTGGCGTCGGTGCTCATAGCTGATGCCGGTGTAGACATCGGTGCCGCAAAGGAAGCTGCGGCGAACGCAACGACTGACACAGTGGTAGTAAGGGGTATCTTGCAGCGATACCAGCTGCTTTCTGGCGGTAGGCATAGTCTCATCCTTGAAACTGGTAAGAGTTGAGTGTAGTTGATGAGGAGAGCGTTTTTTAAAGGATGCCTGGATTAGCTGGCAAGAGAATTCGAATGGCTGTCTACGTAAGGGATTGATGAAATGAGCTGGGTGTCTAGATAAGAGATGAAATATATTGGGTGTCTGGATAACCGTGTTTACTTAAAGTGGGTGTCTGGATAAGGGGAGGGGATTGTTTTTGGGGTTCTGATAGAATGTTGCGACTGTCATCAATGAGTTAACACCAGAATGAGGAGGCGGTCATGCTGGATGCGGTCTGTACCCATGGCGGCGAGGTGCGTACTTACAACATCTTTGATTTTCAGAAGCTGGATCCGGCTGTCATTGAGTTGAAGCGGCAACATCTTCAGTGTCCGAATCCCGACTGTAACGGCAAGGCCTATTATCGCCGCGCCAGCGTTGATGGCAAGGTGGCCTGTTTTGGTTCCCGCTATCACATCGCGGAGTGCGACGAGGGCCGTTCGTCGGAGCAGGGCAGCCGGGAAGAGCAGCAAGCCCAGGAAGTAAGTCAGATTCTGGCTAAAGCCGGTGAGGTTGTATTTGATTTCAGCCCGGTGGTCGTCAAAGCCAAGCCCAGCGCAAAGACTGCCGACTCGGCAACTCGGGCAAAAACCGGTCGACGTTCATCCTCGACTACCGCGAACCGCACAGCCAAAACGGCCACTATCGGCATGGACAAGGCGCTGGCCAGTTTGATGCGTGGCAGTGGCTTGGACAGCTCGGATACGGTGATTCAGCTGGACGGCCGTTTCAATTTCAAAGCCAAGAACCTGTTCGTGAATTTTGCCGACGCCGAGCCGCAAGCGTCTGCTGCCGATGCAAAACCGAAGATGTTTTGGGGAACCATCTCTCACAGTGATGCGGATCTCAATTGGTTGAATCCGTCAGACTGCGACGATGTCGGCATCCCCATCATTCGTTATCAGAAGGCGATCCTCAGCCGTTTCGGCATCACCGACCGGCGTGATGTGGAAGGCGCGGGGTTGATTTTGTATGGCAAGTGCTTTTGGAATCGAAGCAAAACCAGAAAGATCATCGAGTTATGGGATTCAGAGCGAATCTTTATCTCCCTGCTGGCAGACTGACGGTTGCAGAACATGGGCGCAGTTTCACGGAGTGATGGCGGCGCGCACCAGAGCCTGAATCAGTCGCTGCAGGGTGGCGGCTTTATCGTTAACCGAAGACCGCTTCGGGCCTTCCACTACCTGAGCTAGCACCTCGATTATCAGAGCGGCAAGGGTGCCGGAGAGCTCAGTAATCTCAATATCAAACCGCTGTGTTTTGAACGCTTCGGTCAGTTTTCTGGCAATCTGTTTCGCCAGGTCGCCTTTCAACAACTTTGACGCTTGATTCCAATCGTTGCCGAGCTGGTAGGGGAGGGAGCGCCTGAAGCCACCGTCGTGGTTGATGATTTCAAGCATAGACACCAGCGACGGTGGCGGGTGGCTATTCAGCCATTGCTCTGGCGTTGCATACGCCTCCAACAGCCTTGAAAACACTTGTTGATGCAACTCCACAAACACATCGAGTTTTCGCGAGTAATGGCGGTAGAAGGTGGTCTTACCGATGTTGGCCTGCTCGATGAGGTCGGCAACCGTAATATCACAGTAATCCCGGTGGCGTAGCAGGGATTGAAATGCCATTAGGATTCGCTTTTTACTTCGGTTGGGAGGGGTAAGCATGAACTGGCCAGGCAATTGGGTGTAGGCACAGAGTAATGCTCTGGTGCGGCCTGGCAAGTCCCCAGAGCCAATTGCCAATAAAATCGGAACGTTTTAGGGAAATGGTTCCGTTTGGAACCTAGGTGAAGGGGGTGTGCCTGTGATGAAACCGAGGTGTTTGTCATAGTGGGGCCGTTTTTACTGTCAGGATCTTACTATGGCCCCCACTTCTGAACGTCTCAACACCGCAGCCAACCCGGTGAATGTTGGTATCTTTTTATTCCCCGGAATGACCATGATCGATGCCTACGCGCCATTGCAAGTGTTGGCGTTAAGCGACCTGGTTAACGTGTTTACCTTTGCCGCGACCAGTGCGCCGCTGCCTTGCGATGCCGGCGTAATGCTGATTCCTCAATATGACTTTGCCAACCTGCCTGAAGTGGATGTGTTGATGGTGCCTGGAGGCGCCAATCCGGAGACTCAAATGCAGGATCCCGGGGTGCAGTCGGTATTGCGTCAATTGGGTCAGCGAGCCCAATACGTGACCTCGGTCTGCACCGGTTCGCTCATTTTGGCGCAGACCGGTCTGCTAGACGGGTACCGGACTACGGTGCACTGGGCGTATTCCGAGGCTCTGAAGCGGTTTCCCAAGGTGATTCATGACGACAGGCGCCTGGTGCATGATCGCAATCGAATCAGTGGCGGCGGCATTACTGCCGGCCTGGATTTCGCGCTGTACTTGATCGGTGAGCTAGGCGGGCCCGCCGAGGGGGCGGCGATGGAGTTATTGCTCGAGTACGATCCGCAGCCGCCGTTTGCCAGCGGCGATCCCCACCAGGCGCCGCTGGCCTTAAGGCAAGCCATCCAAGCTCAGGTAAATGATATGGCTAAAGTGTTGTTTGATTAGTGATTTGTCGGAGTTTGCGGTCATCGAACTGTTAAAACGGCTCAGTTTGTAATCAACCGGCGCCGACGGCCTTTCTTTTCGGATTTGCTCCTGCCTACAATCATACGTAATTAACTGATTAGTATGGAAAGAGTATGGCTGATACCTGGTTTCAGTGTTTCAAAAAGGTCAAAAACGATGTTCAGTTTGTTGAGCTGGCTGAGACCTTGTCGGCTTGGCTGCAGCAAGGGGCGACCATCGATGACTGCGACCCCCAGGGCAGAACGGCGTTGCAACTGATCATGGCCAAGCCGGCACCCAGCACCCTGGCCATTCAGTGGCTACTGCAGCGTGGCGCCGATCCTTTTCGATGCCGTGACGTGCGTGGCCAGCTCGGCGAGCTGTATCCTGAGCCGACCGACAGTGGCGCCGAACTTCTCGATAAACAATACCGCGCTGCGCCTTACCTGATGATTCTGGCCGCCATGGAGGCCCGTCAGGGGGTCGACGATGAGGTGGCCAGCAGCGATTATTACGCCCAAAAATACCTTAAGGCACTGGCATCCCGTCGACGTATCGATGCGCTCAAGTCACAGTTTTCTGAGCTAAAAACCGGATTCTGGCAGGCCTCACAGCCGCGGATACATCCCTGGCAGAGTCATTGGGGTGGGGCCGCCTGGTTGCCGCAGAAGACGCTGCCGGCGGAGTTGGTGGCCAATCCGAAACTGGTTTTGGCATTGCAGCTGAACTTCGAGGAATTGCAGAACCGAGGCTGGGCGCGTCGTCTTCCCACTCAGGGGCTGCTGCAAGTGTATCTGGAGCAACCGGATGAACAATTGGATGAGATGCCCAGTGGCAAGTCGGTGGCACTGTACTGGCCCCAGGTACCTGCCGATGCCACCGGTTGGCGTGTTATCCCTGAGTATCGGCTGCAGGCATTGAGCCTGAGCATCGGGATGGAAATCCAGGCCCAGGCTCTGCAATGGCGACCCTATCAGCAACTGCCGACCGGTGAGTGCCTCGACCATGTGTTGTCAACACTCCCTGTGAACACTCGGCCTTCGTCCGAGGAGCTTGACCGGGAGAGAGGCAGTTATGACAGCGGCTTGATGCCTCAGCTAAGCCAGTATGACGCCCAGTGGTTGCCCAAGGGACATGTGCCGCTGTTTCAGGTGCTTCATACGGAACATGGAAGCAGCTTGTTGAGCCTGCCCGAGTTGGCACTGGCCGGCAACGACACCGACTGGCGGGCGCTGACCCATACCTTCTACTGCGACTGACTGCAGCGGCACTGTCACTGACCGTTAGCTCAGCCACTGGGTCCAGCTGAAAAATGTTCCCATGCCGATCACCACCGAGAGCAGGGTGTTAGCGGTCAGCCGGGCCGTTACCACCACCAGCAGTGCGCAGCCGAAGTAGGGGTTAGCCACAGTCAGATTCAGGCTTGAGTCCGCAACAAACACAATGGGGGCTGCCAGAGCCGTCATGACTGCTGGAGCACTGTATCCAAGCCAGCGTTGGCTGGCAGTCCCCAGCCTCAGCGGCAGCCGCGGATCCAATAGCAGGTAGCGACTGGCAAACACCAGCAGCGCCATGGTCAGTAGAGTCAGAGTTATCATGATGATACTGCCTCTTTGTTGGTTTGACGGGCTGACAGCCAGGACTCGGACAGCGCCCCCATCGCCATCCCCCCTAACGCCGCGATCAGTAAGCCAGTTTGCCAATGCATCAGCGCAGAGAATACCGCCAGTGCGGCCGAAGTGACGGTGCACAACAGCACTGGCCAATTGCGAACCGTGGGCACCACCAGGGCGATGAAGGTGGCGGCAATGGCAAAATCCAGCCCCAGTTGCTCCAGCTGTTCGACGGAACGGCCAAGCACAATGCCGCCAAAGGTCGACAAGTTCCAACCGAGATAGAAACTGAGTCCGCCTCCCAACGCATACTAGGGTTCGAAGCGAGCCTGTTTGCCTGGGTGGGCAATGGCAAACAGTTCATCGGTCAGCAGAAACCCCAATGAGGCTCGCCAGCCAATGGGTAACGGTGCCACGGCCGGTCGCATCGCCATGGCGTACAGTAAATGTCGGCTGGTGATCAGGACGGTGGTCAGCAATAGACTGCCCAGGCCGACACCGGCTTTGATCATGCCGATGGCGGCGATTTGGGCAGCCCCGGCAAACACCACCGCTGACATGGCCTGACTCTGAAGCGGGGACAGACCGGCCTCAATGGCGGCCGAGCCGGCCAGAAAGCCCCAGGGAATCACCGCCAGGGTCAGCGGAAGCATAGCGAGAGTTCCCCGCATCAGCGCGGTCCTTCTGGGCAGTTGTGATGGGCCAGCGGGGCAATCGGTGTGAGGCATTAAGGTCTCCGTGGAACTGAGCAAGAACGAAGGCTCAGAGTAGGTCAATGCCGGCGGCGAAGATTGGACGATATTGCGCAGGCCTGAATGTTCGGCGTCTGCACTCTGAAGTGCGGCAATCGCAGTGGTAGGAGGTAACGGGGCAGGCCCTGTTCACAGGTTGGAGCTGGTTAACGCCGGCGACTGGGGCCCACCGCCGAAGCGGTGGGCCAGAGGGTCAAAGCTTGAACTGGCCAATCTGATGTTGCAGCTGCACCGACAGCTGGGCCAGATGCTCTCCGGAGGCGGCGGCCTGGGCAGCCCCTTCGGTGGTTTCGGCAACAATATCGTTGATGTTGTTGACGTTTTGATTGATCTCCGCAGACACCGCCGATTGTTCATTGGCGGCGCTGGCGATCTGCATGTTCATCTCGGTGATGTGGTTGACCGCCTGATTAATGCCATCGAGGGCCACATCGGCGTTGGCGGCCTGGTCTACGCAGGCTGCGGTGGTGGATTTGCTGCGCTGCATGACGTTGACCGCCTTGGCGGAGCCCGCCTGCAGCTGCTCAATCATCTGCTGAATCTCCTGGGTTGACGCTTGGGTGCGGCTGGCCAGGGTACGAACCTCGTCGGCCACGACCGCAAAGCCGCGTCCCTGCTCTCCGGCCCGGGCCGCTTCGATGGCGGCGTTGAGGGCCAGCAGGTTGGTCTGATCGGCGATGTTGCGAATCACCTCCAGCACGCTGTCGATGTGGCTGGTTTCGGTTTCCAGTTGACTGATCACCTGCGAGGCTTGCTCAATCTCCTGTGCCAGTTGATTGATGGATCCCGACACCGCGTCCACCACCTGCTTGCCCTCGGCAGTCGAATCGTTGGCCTTTTGGGCGGCATCGGCGGCCAGGGTGGCGTTCTGGGCCACTTCCTGAACCGTGGCACTCATCTGGTTCATGGCGGTGGCCGCCTGCTCGGTTTCCTGCTGTTGCCGCTCCATGCCCACCCGGGCGCCATCGGTGATCGACGCCATCTGTTCTGCCGAACTGGCTAATTGATCACTGGCGCCAGCCACTTGTGAGATGGTGTGGTGTACCTTTATCGCAAAGCGGTTAAAGGCGCGAGCCAGATCCGCCAACTCGTCGCTGCCGGAGTCGTCCAGACGCAGGGTCAGATCGCCGTCGCCTTCGGCGATGTTGTTCATGGTGTGGGTGGTTTCGACGATGGGGCGGGAGATCCCGCGGCCAATGCCCCAGGCGATGCCGGCACCCAGAATCAGTGCCATCAGTCCGGTTAACAGTACCCGGTTGCGAACGTCGGCCAGCGCCGCGGCGTTGTGGCTTCGGTCCATGGCAATTTCCAATACCCCGATGGGACGCCCGGAAAAATCGTTCACTGCGTGGCGGTACACGGCGTAAGGCCGGTCGTTGAGCAGCACTTGCTCGGTGCTGGGCTGACCGTTAATGGCCTGTTGCAGCACCTCGGCCGACGACAGCATCTGGCCATTGAGGGTCGAACCAAAGGCGCTGAACTGCGAATCTTGTTGGGTATACAGGGCGATCTCTACCTGGTAAGCCTGTTTAAACTCATCGAAGAAGGCCTGGCCGAAAGAGATACCAAATTCCACCGAGCCGGTGGGTTGCTGCTGGTACGCCACGGGGACCACGCCGCGAATGCCGATGCCGGCAACCCCTTTTTCCAGGCCACGAATCGGTTGCTGATCGCGGTTGGTCTGGACCACGGTTTGCCGGAAAGAGGACAGATCATCGCCGAACTTGGCCGGTTTGTGCACTCGCAGGAATGAAGTGGCAGGGGCGGTATGAAACTGGAACTGACGCACCGCAAAGTCGGATTTCATCTTGTTGAACACCGGCAGGGTACGGTTGAGCAGGCCGTCACGATCGCGGCTGGCAAACGCCGACTGAATCTCTGGCGTGCGCGCCACCACGGTCGCCAGGGCTTCGGCTAACTTGCCCGAGGCATCGATCTGGGCGCTGGCGGTTTCATACAGCTTGGTTAACTCCCGCTCTTCGGCGTTGTCGATCACCTTGGACAGTTGAGACAGTACCAGCGGAATCACCACCGCCATTACCACCACCAGCATGGCACAGATGCCGATCACGATGCGGTTACCAATGTTGGGTTTCTTCACCACGAGTTTCTCCGTTTTTGGGGCAGGGCGATGGCCGCTGTCGCGGTCGCTCTACCGGCTTTTGCGATGGGCCGCAAAAGCGCGCAAGTCATGGGATTAGGTTACTCAAGTGATTGAAAATGATGTGAGAACAAAGGCGCGTTTTGATGGTGCTGTTGGAGCAAGTGCCAATTCTATAAGGGGGGTCACAGAGCCGGGTAAAGGGCCGGGTTCAGCGCAAAATCGCGCCGGTAGCGGAGCAAAATTTCACTTTATCCGCCGAGCTTTGCCCATCTCCCTGGCGTAGCGACCGGGCGGCAGACCGATGGCTTTTTTGAAGTGACGGCTCAGGTGGCTTTGGTCGTAAAAGCCGCATTCCTGGGCCACCTGAAGCAGAGGCAATCCCTGGCGGATGAGCCGTTTGGCCAGCCGAACCCGCGCCTGAATCTGATAAGCGTGGGGGGCCAGTCCGAACTCGCGCTGAAACTGGCGCAGCAGATGAAACGGGCTTAACCCGACGTAGTCGGCCAATTGCTGCAGGGAGACATCGACGTCGCATTGCTGATCAAGGAATTGCTTAACCTTCAACAGTTGCGGTCGGGCCCGGGTCAGGGAAACCGGCCTCTGGCCACCATGACGGGTCATCAGTTGAATCAGTGACGAGAACATCAGCGATTCCCGCAGCAGCGGATTGTCGGAGTGGCTGAAGGTGTCGAACGTCAGGGTGAGTTGCCGGGCCAGGGCCAGGTCGTGCACCACCGGCTCGCTGAAGTAGGGGGCATCGGCGCTTCGCCCCAACTCCAGGTTGAGCTGTTCAAACTGCTCGGGCCGCGGGTACATGGCCCGGTAGGACCAACCCCCTTCGGTGGCGGCGCAGCCGTTGTGCACATCATCGGCATTCACCAAAATGATGCTGTGCTGGGGGGCGATGTGATCGCCGCCGCTGCGATAGAAACGCTGAGCTCCGGTATCGATAACGCCGACGGTGTAGCCCTCATGGCTATGACGAGAAAAGTTCTGTCGGTGGTAACGGGCGCGCAGCAGTTCTACCCCGCCAAGCTCGTTGGCGTACTGGTAATCGGCCTGTTCTGTCGTTGCCATGAGGCTCCTGATAAATGGGGAGGGAGCATCATACTAAAACACCGCCGCCAGGGTTTGGACAAAATTGCCCTTTTTTGAACGCGCCGGGGCCGCTAAGCTGATGACATCGGCGCAATGGCCGCACTATAAGGGAGTATCAATTCATCATGGAACAGTTTCTCTGCCAACTAACCCCGATTCGAACTGACATGTTGGCCCTGGGGCCCACACCTCAAGAAGCGGCTGCCATCGACGCGCACTTTCACTATCTGAGCGAGTTGTCCGAGCAGGGCAGTGTGCTGATGGCGGGTCGAACCCTGGTGGCCGATGAACGGGCGCAGGGACTGGTGATCCTAAAGGCCGCCAACGAGGCCCAGGCCCGGGCGTTGATGCTGGCGGATCCTGTGGTTAGCGAAGCGGTGATGCGCATGGAGTTGCTGCCGTTTCGAGTGGCGTTGTGGTCAGAGCAGTTGCCCTAGCTTGCTGTGGCGCCTTTACCGAGCCAAGGCTGTGTAAGTGATTCATTCAGATGCTGAAGTGGATTCTGTAAATGGGGTAAAGTAGTCGGCTTTGGTGTCACATTTAGTTTTCGACAGGATAGAAACGATGCACAGCATAGAGATTCAGGGCAGCAGATTGGCCTATTTGGACGTCGGTCAGGGGCCGGTGCTGCTGTTTGGCCACAGCTATTTGTGGGACAGCGCCATGTGGGCACCACAGATTGAAGCGCTCAGTCAGCACTACCGCTGCATCGTTCCAGACCTTTGGGATCATGGCCAGTCCGGCCCTCGTCCGCAAGGGTGTCGCAACCTGGCTGGCGTGGCGGACACCATGCTGGCACTGATGGATGCACTGCAGATTGAATCCTTTGCTGTGGTAGGGTTGTCGGTGGGAGGCATGTGGGGTACCGAGTTAGCCCTGAAGGCCCCGGCTCGGGTCCAGGCGCTGGTGCTGATGAACACTTTCGTCGGCCTGGAGCCGGAAGTGACCCACCAGAAGTACTTCGGTATGTTGCGGATGATAGAGCAAACCGGCGGCGTGCCGGCACCGATGGCAGAGCAGATCGTGCCGTTGTTTTTTGCCAATGACGTGCAGCAGAACAACCCGCAGTTGGCCGAGGGGTTTAACGCCGCGTTGCTTGGCCTGGCGCCGGAGCGGGTTGCGGGAATTGTCGCCCTGGGACGGATGATCTTCGGTCGCCGGGATCTGGTTGAGCAGTTGCCAAAGCTGACCCTGCCAGTACTGATCCTCACCGGCCAGCAGGATAAGGCCCGTTCGGTGCTGGAGAGCTATCTGATGCAAGATGAGATCAGCGCCAGCGTGCTGAAAGAGATCCCCGATGCCGGACATATCTCAACGCTGGAGAATCCCGGTTTTGTTAATGAGGCCCTGAGCGCGTTTCTGCAACAGGCGATTCGGCGCGGTTAACGAACCCCTGGCTCAGGTCAGGGGCGGTTGCCGATTAGCGCAGCACCTTACTTAAAAAGGCTTGAGTCCTGGGGTGTTGCGGGCTGTCAAACAGCGCTTTGGGTTCGCTGCTCTCCACGATTTCACCGCCGTCGATGAAGATCACCCGATCGGAGACCTCGCGGGCGAAGCCCATCTCATGGGTGACAATCACCATGGTCATTCCCTGTTCGGCCAGGGATTTCATTACGTCCAGTACGTCGCCCACCATCTCCGGATCCAGGGCTGACGTCGGCTCATCGAACAGCATCATGTCCGGTTTCATCGCCAGTGCCCGGGCGATGGCCACTCGCTGTTTCTGACCGCCGGAGAGGCTGGAAGGGTAGACGTCGGCTTTATCGGCCAGTCCCACCAGCGCCAGCAGTTTACCCGCTTCGTCATCGGCCTGTTGCGGATTCATCACTCCCAGTTTTACCGGCGCCAGGGTGATGTTCTGGCGCACGGTTTTGTGGGGAAACAGGTTGAAGTTCTGAAACACCATACCCACGTTTTGCCGCAGTTTGTCGACGCAGGCCCCCGGGGCGGTGATAGATTCGCCTTCGATGACAATGTCACCGCTGCTGGGTTGTTCCAGCAGGTTAATGCAGCGCAAAAAGGTGCTTTTACCGCTGCCACTGGGGCCAATCACGCTGACCACTTCGCCGGCCTTGATGTGCTCACTGATCCCGGTTAAGACCTCGTTCTCGCCATAGCTCTTACGTAGGTTTCTAATTTTAATCACTTTGTTTCAGCCTCTTTTCGAACCGGGACAACATAAAGGTGAAGGTGTAGGTCAGCATCAGGTAGATCAGGGCACAGGTAAACAGCGGCACCACATCTTCAAAGGTTCGGCTGCGAATGATCTCGCCGGCCCGCATCAGATCCACGCCGCCGATGAAGCCAATGACCGCGGTTTCCTTCAGCAAAACGATGAATTCATTGCCCAGCGCCGGCAGAATGTTTTTCAGTGCCTGCGGCAGAATCACGGCTTTCATGGTCTGGCTATGGGACAACCCCAGCGAGCGAGCCGCCTCCATCTGGCCTTTGTCCACCGCCTGAATGCCGGCGCGAATGATCTCGGAGATGTAGGCGCCGCTGTTGAGGCCAAAGGCGATGATGGCGGCGCTGATCTTATCCACGTCCAGTGACGACAACACGATGAAGTACAGGATCACCAGCTGAATCACCACCGGGGTACCCCGAATGATGCCCACGTACAGGTTGGCGGGCCAGGTCAGGTACCATTTTCCTGACATCTTCATCAGGGTGGTCCCCACCCCGAGCACGGCGCCGAGGATGATGGCGAACAAGGTCACCATCAGCGTGACCTTCAGGCCGTTGAGGATCAACAGGCCGCCGATCAGCCCATCGCTGCCGATGGGGGTAAACAGAGAATCTATGACTGCTTGCATCGACTTACTTCATGTATTTGGTGATCAGAGCGTCGTAATTGCCGTTGCTTTTCATGGCGTCGAGGCTGGCGTTGACCTGCTTAAGCAGCTCCGGGTTGTCCTTGGACACGGCCAGGCCATAGTACTCAGGATCAAAGTCCAGCTTTTGCAGTTTCAGGTTGGGGTTTTTCAGCAGGTGGTTGGCTGCCGGTTCGCTGTCAAACAGCACCAGGTCCACCTTGCCGTTTTTCAGTTCCATCAAGGCTTCAAAGCCAGTGTTAAAGGCGGTGACCTGCTCGGTAAAGGTCTTGGCCATGATGTCGCCGGTGGATCCCAGTTGCACCGCAAAATGCTTGCCCTTGAGGTCTTCGATGGTGTGGATCTGATCGTCCTGCTTCTGGGTGATCACCACCTGAGTGGCTTCGTAGTAGGGGTCGGAGAAGGCGACACTGGCCTGACGCTCCGGGGTGATGGTCATGCCGGCGGCGATCATATCGATCTTACCGGCATTCAGTGCCACGATCAGCGAGTCGAACTTCATGTTTTCCACTTTGAGGGTTTTGCCGCTGTCTTCGGCAATCTGCTTGACGATGTCGATATCAAAACCCTTGATTTCATCACCACTGGCACCGCCAATGTATTCAAACGGTGGAAAGGCGGCGTTGGTACCAACCACCAGTACGTCGTCTTTTTTATTGCAGCCGGTGAGGGCGATCAGGGTCAGGCTCAGGGCGGCCAGGGTCTTTTTCATGGGGCACTCTCTGTATCGAAAAACGTCATTGGCAGCGACTATAAACAGAGAGAAATTCTCAGTCAATAGTTATGCGAATAAAATGAATAAATAATTATTTAGTGGCATCAGGATAACGTTCGATCTTAACTCGTTGTTTACATTCTCTGAAGTTTTAGTGACCTTGGTCACGCGATTTTGCTGGTTGTATGGCCAGTGTTGGCCAGGATGAGTAACGCGATTATGCGCGGGGATACCATGGCGAGTAGAGTTTGTGCTGATGAATTTTTATTCATTGTGAGTCGTGGTGTTGAGATGCCGAAACAAATGCGCGCTGCGGCCGGTTTTCGATAGCCAGATCACACTGCCCCAGCGTCCGGAACCGGTCATCTTTAGGTCGGGGCGGAAAGGGGGCGCCAGCGGTGCAGCAGGGCGAAGGCGAGGGCGGTCACAATCACCAATGCCAGGGTTGAATTGAACCGATACAGGGTGGCAAAAAACAGATCTTGCTGGCCAGGCGTGACGCCAGACATCAGTACCACCAGCGATGAGATACCGGCAAACCCTATGGCACTGGACTCACCACCCTGACAGACCCAGTAGGCGAACGGTCCCAGAAACAGGCTGAAGCCCAACAGGTAAAGGGCAAGGTTGTCGATGTAGGAAAACAGCAGCAGCTGCAGAGACAACGCGGCGCTGCAGCCGATGACGGTGCCGACGATGCGCGCTCGAGTGGCGATGGCACTGCCGGTGAGGTTCATCGGGGTCAGCAGTATCACGGCAGCGGCTTGAGCGGACAGGCTGTCGCTCAGATCCAGCAGTTGAAAGGCTACAAACAGCAGCATTACCATCCACCAGCTGAGTGTGAGGTTGTGCAGCAGGGTGGCGCTTGCCGGCGGCTCGCTGGCGGTTGCCTGGGGGGCGGCCTGGCCGGGGAACAGCAGAAACATCAGCGCGGTGACGGCGATTGCCGCCAATGCCGAGGCCACCAGGTCCAGGCTAAAGTCCAGCAGGTCGAAGCCGTCGAAACTGCCGACATTAAGCAGAATTGAGCCGATCACCAGGTTGACGAAGCCCAACATGAAGCTGCCCGGATGGGTCATGCTGAAGCAGTTGATTGCCATCCACAGGGCGACAGCGGTCAGCATGAGCAGTGGAAACGGTTGCAGAAACCCCAGAATCAGATTGGCGATCAGGCAGGCGGTGACGATGGACTGAATGAGTTGCCGGGCTACCAGGCCGTGCCACTGGTTCAGTCGTGACAGCAACACTATCGAAAACAGCGGCGTGAACATGGCGCCATAGCGCCAGCTGGTCAGCGTGCACAGGGCAAACGCCAGGCAGGCCCCCAGCCACAACCGTTTGAGCATCAATGCGGCCATCAGTAGATGAAGTGCAGCAGGCTGATCAGGGTGATCTGCAATTGGGCCACCGCACTCCAGAGGCTGTCCTCTTGCGGGTAGAGGGCAATGGATGCTCGGGAGCCGATAAACAGCTGCGCCGGCAGCGCGCGATTCGGGGTTAGGTTAAGACGAACCCGCTGTGAGTCTCTGACCCAGCGGTTGCTGACTTGAATGCTGGCCAGGGTGCCGTTGGCGACCTGCTGTGCCTGGGCCACCCCCACGTCGCGACTGCCGACGGAGACGGAAAACACCTCGCCGGGGAGGGCATCGTAGGCCACTAATGCCCGAGCATCGTCGGGCATTGCGGCCAAGGCCTTTTCTCGGAAATCGGCACTGATCCACAGCGAGTTGGCGGGCACAAACGACAGCAAGGGTTGATGGGCGTTGGCGTAGCTGCCGGAGACCAGTTGCAGGTTGGAGACGGTGCCGGCCTCCGGGGCCCGAATCTGAGTGTAGCTGAGGTTCAGGCGTGCTTGCTTAAGCGCATTTTCAGCCAGAGCCACCGCCGCAGTGCTGCCATTGACCAGCTGGACTTTCAAGGTGTTGAGTTGTTGCCGGGCCATGTCCCGGTCGGCTTCGGTAGCCAGCACCTCGGTGCGGCTTTTATCCAGCACCGACTGTGATACCAGTTGCTGTTCCCCCATCTTGCGGGTGCGGTTGTACTCCTTTGAAGCATGGGCGAAATTGGCCTGACTGCGGGCCAGTTGTGCCTGAGCCGCCTGAATCTGAGCCTTGAGGACCTGTTGCTGTTCTCGAGCCTGCTGCAGCGTCAGTTCAGCCTGGTTCAGTGCCAGCTTGAAACGACGGTCGTCCAGAGAGAACAGCAATTGTCCCGCTTCGACGCGATCGTTGTTGGCAACGTGTACGGCCGCGACCGTGGCCGACACCTCGGTCGCCAACTGCACCACCTGACCTTGAATTCGACCTTCGGTGGTAACCGGCGCAAAGCGATCGGCGACGATCACATACAGGGCAACAACAATAAAAATGGCAATCAGGCTGATGGTCCAGCGCTTAAAAACGGCATCCAGGGCGGGCATAACGGATCCAGTCGAACAAAGGGAGGGCAAGTATAGAGATTGTTATTGGTCGCAAATAGAGAGCATAATGGTGCTCATGCGACCTATTAGTGGGACAATAATGAGTGCGTTGGATGATTTAAATCTGTTTGTGATGACCGTTCGCCACCAGGGGATCAGCGCCGCCGCCAAAGCGGCGGGAATGCCCCGTTCACGGGTCAGTCGGCGACTGCAGGAGCTGGAGAAGGCAATGGGGTGTCAGTTGTTGATCCGCACCACCCGCCATATCGAGCTGACCGAAAACGGCCGCATGTTGTTTGAACAGACCCAGGCGTCGCTGAATACCCTCAATACGGCCATGGGCCGATTGCAGCAACGTCGCATGCAGATGGAGGGACCACTGAGACTGGCGGTGCCGGCGGCAGTAGCGTCGTCGCCAACTTTTATTTCGATGATGCAACAGTACATCGAGGGGTTTCCCCAGGTGAACCTGGAGGTGTTCTATCACCAACAAAGCGTCGATTTGCAGCGACAAAACATCGACATTCAGCTGTTGCCGTCAGATTCTGAGGTGATCAATCTCGATTACGTTCGCCAGACCTTATTGCCGTTCCCCTGTTGTTGGGCGGCCTCGCCGGCGTATCTGCGACAACATGGCCGCCCTCAGGACGAGGGCGAGCTCAAGCAGCACTCGTTGATCGCCAGTCGCCACATTGCCGCCGGATTGCAGCAGGATCTGAGCTTTCGTCTGCGTTCGGACGATCTGCATATCGTGCAACAACTGACAGTCCAGGGCATGGGCATCGGTCTGCTGCCGGAGGTGTTTGTGCGGCGCACCCAGTCTGAGTTTCAACTGGAGCGCCTGTTTGGGGAGCGTTCGGCCATGGAGATGGGATTGAGCCTGATTTACTCGTCCCGCGCCTTTCTGCCGGAGAAAACCCGTAAGATGATTGATCTGATCCGGGATACCTTTATCCAGCTGAATCAGCAGTCGTGATTGGGCCGGTAAATCGAATCTGAGTCCGGTGCAACTGGTTGGCTTCGGTACGGTCACACTGCCAGCCATACTGCTCGACCAGCCGATCAACCAGCTTGAGTCCCAGCCCAAACCCCAGCTCTTTGTCATACACCTCCGAGTCGGGGTTGGTGATGGTCACATCAAGACCGTGCTGCACAATCCATATTTGACCCGAAGCGGTGTGTTGAAAGGCGTTGCGAATCAGGTTGGTGATAATGATGCGACAGACGGTTTCCGGCAGCTTCCAGGTGCCGGATTGGGTGGTCAGTTGTACGTCGACCTGTTTTCCTTTCAGCAGGTACGCCAATTCGTCGGCTAATTGTTGAATCAGTCGGTCCAGAGCAAGATCGGCGCAGGGAAGGGCCTCGGTGGACTCTCTTTCCAGCCACAGCAGCGTGTGGGTGAGATCGCTCATGGTGATGCTGGCGCGTTCGATACGCTCCAGTACGGCACTCTGTTTTGGTGTGGCGTCGGGACTGATTTTTCGTAGCAGTGACGACGACGTTCTCAATACCGATATCGGTGTCCGCAGTTCATGGCTGGCGTTCTGCAGAAACTCCCGCTTTCGCTCTACGTTTTGATGAATGGTGGTCAGGCTGGTACGGATGAGCCCAGCCAGACGATTTAGCTCCATGAACTGAAAGTCCGGCGGTTCGTGTTGAATGGACTGCTGATCGAGACTGGCGGCCCATTGCCCTAAGCGTTCTACCGGTTGCGCCACTCGCTTGAGGCTGAGTTTCATCAATGTCATGAACAGCACCAGAATGATGATGGCTGACACGATGGTGATGAGCAGCGGGTCGATGCGTTTCATCTCATAGTTGGGTTTGTCGTACTCGTGAAACTCTCTGGAAACGTATCGGGTTGAACCATCGGCCAAGATCACCATGGTCGCGAAATAGCCATCACCGGGATCTTCCAATAGGGGTAAACCGTCCACATTGATCAGCAATTCCAGAGGCTCGATGGGTTGGTCTAAGTGGCGCTGAATGGGCTCAGGCATGTCTTGCCAGCGACTGGCAACATGAAAGTTCATCAGACTGCTTGGACGGCCATCGGCCACCTCGGTGGAGTGCGCGGCTTCGATCATCGATCCGACCATGATGGTATCCATACCGTCGAAGAAGGCTTTGCCACTGAGCCAGGTCAGGCTTAATCCCATCAGCGTCGCCAACACAATAACGGTGGCCACCACTCGGCGGTGAATACTCTCTCTAATCTTCATGAGTTACCTTCAGGCAGAAGCCAAAACCGGCGATGGTCTCCAGCAGATGCTCGTTTTGTCCCAGTGCCTTTCGTAGCTTATGCATGTGCACTTTCAGGCTGTTGCTGTCGGGTGGGTTGTCTCCCCAGACTTTGTCAGAGAGTTCGATGCGGCTGACCGGATTGGGGGCGGCGCGCATCAACACTTCCAACAGCTTGAGGCCGGTGGGGGACAGCCGGATGGGGGCGTGGTTGAGGGTGGTTTCCCGGGTATCGAGGTTAAGGCACAGTGGACCGCGGGTCAGGCGACGAGCCTGACCACTTCGGCGCTTGGCCAGGGCATACACCCTGACCAGCAACTCTTCGATGGCGAAGGGTTTGACCAGATAATCATCGGTGCCGGCTTCAAACCCGGCCAGCTTGTCCTGCAGGCTGTCTCGGGCCGTCAGCATCAATACCGGCGTGTCATTGCCCTCTTGCCGCAGGCGTTGACACACGCTCAAGCCATCCAGTTTCGGTAGGTTCAGATCCAGTATCAAAGCATCGAACCGGTGTTGGCTGCACAGCGCCAGTGCCTGAATGCCGTTGGTAGCATGATCGCAGCCAATGCCCTCCAACTCCAAATACTCGACGATGGAGGTGGCCAAATCCAGGTTGTCCTCAATCAACAGCAATTGCATGGGTTTGCTCTCTGCCTAGCAGGCGTTGTTGGCCCAACATCAGGACCCGTTTGCACTCTTCCTGTATTGCCAGCAGCGCGGGAATTAAAATCAGAGTGATCATGGTAGCGAACAGAATACCATAGCCCAATGAGGCGGCGGCCGGGATCAAAAACTGGGCTTGCATGGAGGTTTCTCCCAACAGCGGGGCCAACCCGGCAAAGGTGGTCACCGAGGTCAGCATCACTGCCCGCAGGCGTCCGGTGCAGGCTTGCTCAATGGCAGCATGAATCTCGACGCCATCGCGGCGTAATTCGTTATAGCGAGACACCAACAGCAAGCTGTCATTTACCACTACGCCGGACAACGCCAGGATGCCGTTCAGGGACAGAATGCTGATGGTCAGATCGTTCACCAGGTGCCCGAGAATGGCCCCGGTGATGCCAAAGGGGATGGCGGTCATGATCAGCAGCGGCTGCACGTAGGATTTCAGCGGAATGGCCAACAGGGCGTAGATGGCCAATAACGCCAGCAAGAACATCTGACTCATGGAGTCGGTGCTCTCCGCTTGTTGCTCCGCTTCACCGGCAAAGTGCACTTTCAATTGCGGAAACTGGGTTTGCAACTTGGGCACCAGGGTTTGGTTGACCTGAGCCACCAACGCTTCTGGGCTGATGATGCTCTTATCGACCACCGCGGTCAGGTACGCGGCACTGAGGCCGTCGATGCGGGTTTTTTCTGTTAGCTGTTGCTCGCTGGTAATGGTGGCCACGGTGCTTAACGGCACTCGAGAACCGGATGGGGTTCGCACAAACGCATTGTGCAGATCACTGAGGCTTTGGCGCTGTTCCCTAGGGTAGCGGATGCGCACTTTAACCTCATCCCTGGACAGCTGGAATCGCTGCACGATTTCGCCGCCGAAGGTTTGAAGCAGTTGCCGGGACAGTTCTGACGAGGTCAGTCCCATCGCCAACCCCTGAGCATTGACGCGAAAGCGCAGCTGAGACTGACTTTCGTTGAGGTTGTCGTCGATGCCACTGACCCCCTTGATGGTGGAGAGGAGTTGTCGAACTTCGGCGCCCGCCTGTCTCAGGCTGGCATGATCCGGGGAACGAAGCTCCATCTTGAAACTGTCTACCATCTCAAAGCTTGAAAGGAACTTCAGCTTTCTGGTGCCTTCCGGCAGGCCGCTTAATGCCTGCCAGGTTTGGCGGAATTGAGGCGACGAGTAGGGGGCATCGTTACGCAGTTCAACCGTGATGCTGCCACTGTCATCGGCTTCTGCCACCAGTTGCAGGTGTGCGATGCCGGTAGTGGCCGACGCTTGCTGGCTCAACTGCCGGTCGGCCTCCTGGGCGGCGTGTTGCAGATTCAACAGGTTGTTCGCCAGCACGCCATAACCGGCATCGGGCTCCATGCTGATGTTGGCAGAGACCGTTTCTCCGGGAATTTCCGGGAAAAACGCCACCTTGACGCGGCCATTGAGTGGCAAACCGATGACCAGAATGAACAGGGCGATGAACCCCAGCACGATGGCGTATTTGAGTTTCATGGTCTGGCGAATCAGCGGCGTATAGAGGTGGCGGATGAACCACTGCAGGCCGGAATCTGCGCCATTTTGAATATGAGACCAGATGCCGAGAATGCCACGAGGGCGGTGTTTTTGAGTGTTTAGGTGGGCGAGGTGACAGGGCAGAATCAGCTTGGATTCGACCATCGACAACAACAGGCAGATGGTGACCACGGTGGCAAACTGGGCGTAGATTTGGCCCAGATCGCCAGACACGTTGGCGATGGCGACAAAGGCCGCCACCGTGGTCAGCACACCGAACAGGGTGGGCACAGCGACGTTAAGGGTGCCGCTGATGGTGTTGCTGACGGTGTCGCCGTGTTGTCGGCGCTCGGTGTAGATGCTTTCGCCGACCACCACCGCATCATCAACGACGATACCCAATGCCATGATAAAGCCAAAGGTGGTCATCTCATTGATGGTCATGCCCATCCAGGCATCGGACATGAAATACACGGTGCCGAAAAACACGAATGGCAATCCGGCCGCGACCCAGACGGCCACCCGAAGATTGAGGAACAGCGCCAGAATGACGAACACCAGGAAGATGCCGGTCAGGGCATTGTCGACCAGCAAATTTAACCGGTCTTTGATGATGGAGCTTTGATCGTACCAGGTTGCTACGGAGACATTGGCCGGTAGCCGGCCGGAGTTGCGCCAGGTTTCGATAACCTGTTTGGCCTGGGCGACCACGTTATAGATGTCGCTTCGATCATCCATGACCAATTGAATGCCCAACGCGTTGACGCCATTGAAGCGGGACAGCACCAACGGATCCTCTTCATAGGTCTCTTCGATGGTGGCCACCTGGCCCAAGGTCACTAAGGTGCCCTGGCGGGATGTCAGCAGAGGCAGGGCGGCGAACTCTGCCTTGTGATAGGCCTGATCGACCCCTTTCAGACGGATCAATTTGTTTGGATTTCTGAGACTGCTGCCAAAGGCGGTTCCCGACTCGGCATTGACGACGTCGGCGACGTCGCTGAATGACAGGCCGTAGGCCTTGAGCTTGGTTTCATCGATGTTGATCGCCAGCATCGGCTCTGCTTTGCCACTGAGTTTCAGGTTGGTAATGGCGGGCTGAGCCAACAGCTCTTTTCTGAGCTGCTCTGTCAGGGGCTGCAACACCGAGCGATTGGTTTCACCATACAAATTTATCCACAGCGCGTGTTCCTCCATGCGCTGCTTGTCGATCACCGGTTTCTCCGCGTCGACCGGAAAATTGTAGATGGCGTCGACTTTGATTTTGATGTCGGCGAGCAGAGCATCGAGGTCATAGTCAGAACGCTTTTCTACCACGACGGTGCTACCTGTGGCCGTCGAGGTCGAGGTGATGCGCTTGATCCCCTCTAGCGTTTCCAATGCGTCCTCGACCTTGATGGCGATGCCTTCTTCGGCTTGTTCGGCTTCGCCACTGTCGTAGTTGACACTGATGGTGACGCGATCCGGGTTGCGCGGCGGGAACGCCTCTTTACGAATCTGGGTCAGTGACAGCAGCCCCAGAGCAATGATGCCAATGAGCAACAGGTTGGCGGCGACCGGGTTGCAGGCGAACCAGGCGATGATTCCTTTGGACGGTTGATTCACAGTGACGTCTCCTCAACCGGATTGACTCTCATACCACTCAGGTAGCGATTGACGGGGCGGGACACGACCTTGACCGAATCTGGACCTGAGGTGGCTTTCAGATAGCTAAGATCCTCTTGATGAAACAAAACCTGTGCATCAAGGGGCCGCAGTGTATTGTCTTTCTGAACCAGCCATATCTGGCCCTGAGTGGTCAGTGCGGTGCTGGGGACCTGCCATACATTGCGCAGTTGGCGACCGGGGATGGCGGCTTGGACAAAGGTACCGGTTAACAGGGGAACCGTTTGGTCCAGAGGATGGTCCACGGCGACGATGAGGGAGCGTTGGCGATCGTCGCTGTTGTAGTGTTGCTCGCGACGTATGACTCGGCCTTGCCACTGGCTTTGGCCGTCGACGCTGGTGAGGGTGACAGACCAGTTCTTCGGTGCCTGAACAGGTAGGTTGTGCCATTGAGACTCTGACAGTGGCAAGCGGATTTCCACCCGATCGGTACTGTACAGGGTGGCGACCACATCACCGGCCTGAATGCGGCTGCCCGGTTCGACGTTTCGGTCGACGACGATGGCGTCGAACGGCGCCCTGATGCGCGTTCGTTCGAGATCGCGGCGAGCGACGACCACGGAAGACTGAGCCTGGCTGACGCTGGCCTGGGCCGCTTTCAATTGCGGTTGCCGCAGTACCAATGGCGAATCCGGCTGGCCTTTTAATCCAGAGTTCTGCCACTCCTGCTTGGCCTGCTCGACCTGGCGCTGTTCCTCCAGCAGCGCCAGTTCGGCGTCTGCCAGCTGTTTTTCTGCCGCGGCCAGGGCTTGTCGATAGTCGCTGTCGTCCAGTTGTGCCAACAGCTGGCCGGCCCGGACCCGGTTGCCACTGGCAAGCGCGTCTTCCAAGAGCATTAACTGGCCACTGACCTGGGCCGACAGGCTAAGTTGATGATGTGCCCGGACTTCGCCAAAACCGATGACCTTGCTTTGGGCTGCTTGTGGCTGAATCAGTGTGATGCCCACATCAGGCACCAGCACCGGAGATTCGGAGGGTTCCACCAACAGGGCATCGGAAGGCGTGCTGTTGAACGCCAGGGCGCCAGCGATGGAGGCGGCGCCAATCAAGGTGGCGATCAGGGTAACGGGTTTTGTTTTCATGATTGGACTCCGAGTCCCAGGGCCAGCCCGAGGTCTACTCGGTTGACCAAACGGTTATAGGTTTCAGTGATCCACTGACTTTCGCGATCAAACTGTTGTTGTTGAATGCTGAGCAAATCCTGCATGGTTACCAACCCCTGGCGGTAGCGCTGTTGGTAGCTGGCACTGCTGCGTTTGGCACTGGTAACGGCATCGGCAAGATGCTGCTGGCTGAGGGTAAGCTGCCGCTCTTTGCTGAGGGCGGCATCCACTTCCAGTACGGCATCGAGCAGGGTGGAGCGGTAAGACCAGTACTGTTGTTCAGCGGTCAGCTCGGCAATGTCGGCGGCGGCTTTTAATTGGCCACCGCGATAGAGGGGGGCGGTCAACTGCCCGAGCAGAGACCATACCGGGCTGGCGAACAGAGAATCGGACAGGTTGGCGCCCTGATCAGCCAGGGTGGCACTGATGCTCAACGACGGCAGCATGGACTTGTACGCCACCGAAGCCCGCTTGCTGGCGGCTTGGGTGCCGAGGTAGGCACTGATCAGATCGGGACGGCGCCCCAGGTCCTGTTCTGGAAACTTGGCCAGAGGGAGCATCACATCGGGAAACGCCTCCGGGGTGGGCAGGTCTGCATCCCGGTCACCGAGCAGTTGACGCAGGTTACGTTGGGCCTGGGCCAGCTGTTCACCGACGGTGGTCAGCGTGGCCCGGTTGGCTGCGGTGTTGCTGCGGGCGTTGTCCAGCTCATAGAGACTGCCCAGCCCTCGAGCGTAACGACTTAAGATCAGCGCCTCGTTTTGCTCAAGCACCGTCAGGCGTCGTCGTTCGACATTCATTAACTGCTGCTGCAGTGCCAGTTGCAGGTAGCCTCGTATTACGTTTGCGGCCAGCAGATCCCGAGCGCCCTGGAGGTCGGCAGCACCGGCGGCGCTGTCGAGACGGGCGGCGGCATCGGCGTCTGTCAACTTGCCCCAGATATCCAGTTCCCAGCCCACGGTGATGCCGGCTTGATAACTGGTATCGGCAGACTCCTGGTCCTGGCCTTGCAGATTCAAGTCCACCGTCGGCAACCTGGCGCCGAGGCTCTGGCGGCGGCTGGCGTAGAGAATCGACAGCGTCAACCGGGTCTGAGCCAGGTCCGGGTTGTTACTGAGGCTGGTTTGAATCAGTGGGGTCAGTTGCGGCAGCGGAACCAGTTCATAGAGGCTGGTGCTGGCCTGGCCTTGTGGGAGCGAATTCCAGTGTGACTGGCTGGCGATGGCCGCATCCATCGACGGGCGATGATCCTTTGGCGACAGGGCCTGACAGCCACTTAAGCCGGCGACAATCAGCGTCAGCCACAGGGTGGAGAACTTCATGGTTTGAAACCCAATTGATGATTAGGGTTTCGACTGTACGGCCGCCGGGGTTAAATCAGGGTTAACAGGGCCGTTGATGCGGCCACCGATGCGGTGCGTGTTACTGCCTGAGCAGGTGGTGTTTCTGAAGTTGCCGTTGCAACAGGGGGCGGTTGAAGCCGTTGATGATCATGTCGCCGACCACAATCTTGGGTACGCCGCTGGAGTCCAGTGAGGCGTACAGTGCATCGGTGGTGGCGTTGCCGGCCTCGACATCCCGTTCCAAAAATCCAATGCCGTTGGCGGTCAAATACTCTTTGGTTTGCTTACAGTAGGGGCACCATTGGGTGGTGTAAACCACAATAGGGGCGTTAACGTCCTTAAAATGGGCACTGGTATCGGTAATGATAAATTCGGGGCCGCGCTGGTAGCGATCCCAGCCGGCTTTGGCGCCGAGGCCGATCCCCAGACCGATGACCACCATCAGGACCAGGCTGGCACTCTCTTTTGCGTAATGAAGCAGGGATGATTTCATGGCGACTCTCATGCCGTGGCTGATTGCGTGACGCAGTTGGCGCAGCAGGTGGTGGGCGGTGTGGTGTTCAGGACGGGGAGCACCGAACCATAATGGCGGGCGTAAGGGCGGTAAATGGGACCGGTTCCTGAATGCTTCATTTGAAAATCCTTTTCAATATTAATTCTTTGCCATGGCTGGCTGTGTTCAAGCTATCACCGGCAGCGGGAACGTCAATGGGGCAGGAGGGCGAGACCAAGGACAGCGATTGTAAGTGATGTTCCAGTCTGTGGGTGGGAGATGGCAGATGCGGCGCGGGAGAGACGAGCTCTCCCGCTGTGGATTAGGGGGTCAGTTCCAGCGGAAGCGCCAACTGGCCAGCGCCATTGCCAGCAGGGTAAACAGCGCCAGTGGCCACAGGTGGTGGGCGATGGCACCGAGGCCAGCGCCGTCGATGATCACCGCCCGGTTGGCGTCATTCATGTGCGTCAGTGGCAGTAGATCGGCCAGGGCCCGAACCCAGGGCTGGCTGCCCTCGAGGCTGAACCAGATTCCGGACAGCAGCATCATCGGCCAGGAGAACAGGTTCAGCATGCCATTACTGAACTCCTCGGAGCGGGTTTTGCTGGCCACCAGCAGACCGAGGCTGATCATTGCCGCCGATCCCAGGGTGGTGGTGAGCAGCAGCAGCAACGGATTACCCACGATGGGGATCGAGAACAGCAGGCACACCAGGGTAAACACCACCGCCGAGGTGGCGACGATGGTGCCGAGCCGGCTAAGCAGTTGCGACGTCAGAAACTGCCAGGGTTTGAGTGGGGTGACCTGCATCCGCCTGAGCACGCCGGTGCGCCGATAGCGGACCACGACGTAGCCGACGCCATAGAGGGCGGAAAACATCATGTTCATGCCGATGATGCCCGGCAGCAACCACTCGACATGACGCACGGCCTGGCCCTGAATCGTTTGTTTGGTCAAATGGGGCGCCCGGGCCAGCAACAGCTGCTCGACGATGTAGCCCCGGGCAGAATCGGGGTTGACCCAGTAATGGTCCCCTTCGATGGCGAGATCCACCAGGTGGCGGGCCACCTTGTGTTTAGCCAATGCACTGTCGGCGTAGGGGATCAGCTCGATGTGGCGCAGATCCCGCAGCGCCGAGACGGTGCTGGCCGGACCGACGACGCCGATCTGATACAGAGGCTTGTCGTTGTCATCAAACACCAGGGTAAGGGCGATGACCAACACCAGAGGAAACAGCAGCGACCAGCCGAGGGCGGATTTGTCCCGCCCAAACTCCAGGTTTCGTGCGTGAATCAATGCTAGCAGGGCGTTCATGACTGCAACGTGCTCCCGGTGAGTTTCAAGAAAAGGTCTTCCAGGTTGGGCTGACGAATATTGAGTCCTTGCAGCGATACCCCGGCGCCACTGAGCCATTTCAGCACCCCGTCGGTGTCTCTGCACTCCAGCAACAGTTGCGGCCCCTGGCGATGGACTCGAATTTCTGCGGCGGGCGGTTCCGGCAAACGGCGATCCGAAGGCAGCGACACCAGATGGGGAAAGAAGTGATCCTCAATCAACGCCAGTGGGCTTTGTTCGGCGATGATCTGACCCCGATCCATGATGGCGATGCGATCGCAAAGTTGCTCCGCTTCCTCCATGTAGTGGGTGGTCATCAAGATGGTTTTGCCCTGGGCTTTGACTTTCTGCAGCAGGGCCCAAAACGCCTGGCGGGCATTGGGATCCAGGCCGGTTGTGGGTTCATCGAGAAACAGCAATTGCGGGTCGTTGACCAGACTCATGGCCAGCAGCAGTCGCTGACGTTGGCCTCCGGACAGGTGGAAATGCAGCTGATCCGCTATCTCGGTGAGCTGACACTGCTCCAGTAATGGCTCCAACGCTACCGGCTTGGGGTAGAAGCTGGCAAACAGTTTCAGGCAGTCACGCACGCTCAGGTAGTCGGGCAGGGCGGTGGATTGAAACTGAATGCCGATGGCGTGCTGGTACGCCCGGCTCAGAGGCTGGCCATTAAACAGGATGGTGCCCGAGTCCGGCGGGGTGATGCCTTCCAGCATCTCCAGGGTGGTGGACTTACCGGCGCCATTGGGGCCCAGTAGTCCGAAGCAGCTGCCTTGTTCGATGGCCAGATCGATGTGGTCTACTGCCAATTTGTCGCCGTAGCGTTTGCTCAAAGCCTGGGCATGTATCAGGGTGCTCAACGGAATGCCCTTTTACCTAAATGCAATTCAATGGCTCATTGTCCGAGCCTTTCGTTATGCAATCACTGTGGGTTTTAACAGAGTTTTGTGCCGGTTGCCGGAACTGTGCAATGGCTCTGACTTTGCCGTTTCGACGCTGCGGTCTGCGGTGTCGGCGGAGTATGCTGACGCTTGGAAAATCGGGAGCCTGATATGTTTGTGAATCGATGGCGTGGTCGCCTGTTGTTATTGCTGGTGCTGGTTGCGCCGGCCAGTGTGTGGGCTCAGTTAAGGGTGGTGTCGCTGGCGCCGAACTGGAGCCATACGGTGGCCGAGTTGGGTCAGGAGCAAAGCCTGGTGGGCGTGACCCGTTATGCCCGTTTTCCCGACAGCATTCCCGAGCGGGTGGCCCGTGGTGAACTGGCGGTGGTGGGCGGTTTTACCGACATCGATGTGGCGGCGGTGCTGGCGCTGAAACCGGATTTGGTGCTCACGGCAACGGGATTGCAACGAAAGTTGCAGCAGACGTTGCAGCAACAAGGGGTGCGGGTCATTCACATGCAGGAGCGCAGCCTGGATGAGGTCTATGCAAAGATTCGGGCCCTGGGTCAGGCCCTGGACGTGCCCCAGGCGGCCGGCGCCATGGTCGAACAGATTCAATCACAGTTGGCCGAGGTTGCGCGCCAGTATGCCAATCAGCCGCCGGTGCGTGTCTATTATGAAATCAACTACCTGTACAAATGTGTGCCGGGTGCCGATTCCTACATGACCGAACTGATTCGATTGGTGGGGGGCGAGCCGGTGTTTGCTGAGCGGCCGGGCATCGCTCCGGCGGTGAGCTGGAGTGAGGTGGTGGCGGCCAATCCTCAGGTGATGTTGATGCCACTGTGGCCCGATGCCGGCGGCCCGATTTTTGACGGGCCTCAGGCGGGCAGTGGCACCACCACGGTGGCAGAGGTTCGGGCCAGAGAGCAGGCCGAAAAGGTGGATGCGGTGCGCTTGGATCAGGTGCGTTACATCGATTCGGCGGTGACCAAACAGGCCGGTCCCAGCATTCCGCGGGCCGCACGGTTATTGGCCGAGGCGATTCACGGCGGTTAGTCGCCGGTTACCACCAGGTTATCCCGGTCTTCTTCCGACAGAAACTGCTCCACCTTGCCGCAGCGACGACAGGCGTACAACTGCAGTGGCTGCTTCAGGCTCAGGGCTTGCAGCAGAGTCTGCAGCGCCGGCGATGGGGTAACTGGCATCGCCTGCAGCGGGATGTCACAGCGCAGGCATAAAGGCATGGTGGCGACGTCTGGCCGTTCGGTGTCATGGCTGCGGGCGGTGCAGCAGTGCCAGCATTGGGAAAACGCGTCGTCGTCGATCAGAACATTACAGTTGTTGCATACCCAGGCCACAGGCTTCTCCTCTTGAGTGTGCGAATGACTATATCGTCATTGTCATATGCGAGTCTACGATAATAATTTCTTCAAGATCAGTTAACTAGCTCAAACTCCTGTCGCTTGCTAGTGCATATCTAACCAGGGCAACCGCCGAGTGACATCAGGCCGAAAAAATTGTGTTAGCCCGTTGGCAAAACCGCGATCACTGTGAAAAGCCCCAGAGTATTTACGTCTCTAACCCATTACCGTCTTGGGCAATGGGCGGCAGGATCGATGATGTTCAATCGCCTTAATTTCGATAAAAACAGCTTGGCAGAGATGATGATGAAAACAGTGACCGCTTTTGGAGCGATGATACTGGTGGCATTGGGTACCGCTGGCGCGGCCCAGGCTCAGCAACAGGATGTGCTGTTGCAACTGCAACAGAAATTTGAACAGGGCAAATACTCCAAAAAAGGGGCCGATGGTTGCATGATGTGCCATCGCAAAACCGAGGGTGTGGATGCCATTTTTGATGGTGTCCATGGCGATCCCAACACCGTCGCTGGCCCCATGGCCGGACTGCAGTGTGAAGCCTGCCACGGGCCTCAGGGTAAACACCGGGGTAAGAATGAGCCGATGCTGACGTTCGGTAAAGACTCGCCATTAACCGCCGACATGCAGAACAGTGTGTGCCTGGGGTGTCACGATGACAGCCAGCGGATGGACTGGCATGGCTCCGCCCACGTCTCGGAGGAAGTGGCCTGTACCGATTGTCATCAGCTGCACATCGCCAAAGACCCGGTGCTCAGCCGTAGCGGTCAGAACGACACCTGTCAGCAATGCCACACCAAGGTAAAAGCGGACAGCCACAAACGTTCTGCCCACCCGATCAAGTGGGATGAGATGAGCTGCAGCGATTGCCACAACCCTCATGGCTCCATGGCGGAATCGGCGTTGAATGAACCCATGCTCAACGACACCTGCTATCAGTGCCACGCCGACAAGCGCGGTCCTTTCCTGTGGGAGCACGCGCCGGTAATGGAAAATTGCGCTAACTGCCACGATGCTCACGGCAGCGTCAACGAAGGCATGCTGAAGACCCGGGTACCGATGCTGTGCAAACAGTGTCACGCCGAGTCCAACCACCCAAGCACCGTTCCCGGTGGCAATGGCAGCATACAGACTGCTGGCCAGGGTTGCCTCAACTGTCATAGCCAGATCCACGGCTCGAATCATCCGTCCGGTCAGGCGTTTCAGTTTTAAGGGAGAACTAAAATGAAAACTCAAATCAGTGTAGTGGCTGCCACCCTGCTGGCCTTGTGTGGCCAGGCGAACGCCTTCGATTTTGGTGTGCCAGCGGCCAACACCAGCAAGGCCAAAACCGACTCCTGGGCATGTAAGAAGTGCGTCAGCAGCGACAGCATTCAAGGCAGCGTCGGCCTTGGCCTGGGCAGTGCCATCAGCAACGACGATCATGCCGCCAACGCTCTGGGGTATGAAGATGGCTTTGCCGCCTCGGTAGACGCGGATCTGCTGCATCGCAGCGAGTCCGGTATTCGTACTAGCGTCGAGGCCAAGGAACTGGGCAGTAAGCGCGGCGATCTGGCGGTCACCGCCGGCCGAGCCGGTCAATGGCAATTGGGTGCCAGCCTGGATCAGAAATACAGTGTCGATTCGACCAGCGCCCACAGTGATCTGTTGGCCAGTGGTGACACCTTGGTACGTCAGTCGGCGCCGGTACAGCAGCAACTGGACAAAGAGCGCCAGCAGCTGGGTTTCAATGCCAAGTACATGGGCAGTCATTGGGGCAGCTACCTGTCGATGACCAGCGAATCCCGCAAAGGCAGCCAGCGCAGCAGCATCAGTAATGGCGGTGTTGAAGCGCAGAACATTGTGGCTCCCATCGACAGCACCACCCAGAACCTGACGGCGGCGGTGCATGTGAGTGGGGGCGCCTGGTTGGCGGAAGTCGGCGTCAAAGGCAGCTGGTTTGACAACGACATCGACAGCCTGGCTCTCGAAGGCGCTGCCATTCCGTCTCAGGCCGGGGCGCCGGACAATGAGGCTTACTCTGTGTACCTGAAGGGCCGCTATCGTCTTGGGGCCACTCAGGTGAGTGGCCGAGTGGCCAGCGGCAGACAGACTCAGGATCAGGACCTGGTGACTCTGACCGGAGTACCGGCCGGAGTGACCGCGGCGGATCTTCAGGTCGATACTCTGGACGGGCAGTTGGCGCTGGTAAGCCGGTTGTCGTCGAAATCGACGCTGCGGGCATCGATGATCTACAACGACCGCGATAACGCCTCCACCTTGTATGAGTTTGATCAGCTGCGCTTCGATGCCCTCAGCGGCACCGTAGAGCAGACTCAGGCGGTGGATCGCACTTACGCTACCTACAAGGTCGCGAGCGATTACCGTTTGGCCTCCGGTCACAAACTCAGCGGTGGTGTGGACTACAAGCAAACCGAGCGCAGTGCCGGCGACCGCGAGGACACCGATGAGCTGACGGCCTGGGCACGCTATCACTGGTCTGCTGCGGCCCGTTGGGACATGCGGGTAAAAGCCAGCTTCGGTCAACGTGACGGCTCTCGCTATCAGGCCGGGGCAGCCACCTCGACCGAAAGCAATGAGCTGATGCGCAAGTATTACCTGGCGGATCGAGACCGAACCAAATTGGAGCTGGAGATCAGCCATACGCCACTGGACACTGTGTCTCTGGACTTCAGCACTTACTACGCCATGGACGACTACACCGATACCGACATCGGCCTGACCGAGTCCGAGGATTATGGCTGGGATCTCAGCGGCCACTGGCAAGCGTTGTCCAGCGTATCGATCACCGCCTTTGGCGGCATGCAGTGGATTGATAACGAGCAACTGGGCAGCGACAGTGGCAGCTACGCCACCTGGGCCACCGAGAATCACGATGAATTTGGCTATGCGGGCGTGTCGTTGGCCTACACCGGTTTGCAGGCTCAGGGCATTCAATTGTCCGTGGATTACCAGTACAGCTACTCCGGCAGTGATGTCGATACCAGTGGTCAGCCGTTTGAGGATGACTATGAGTCCGACAGTCACAGCGTGTCGGTGAACGCCGGCTATGCCATCAGCACCGCCGCCACCGTGGGCTTGCGCTACCAGTATGAGCGTTACCAGGACAGTGACTATGCCGAGATTCCGGTGGAAAACTATCCGGGCCAAGGGGTAACCGGCCTGACGACTCTGGGCCAGCTGAGCCAGAACTACAACGCTCACCTGATCATGCTGACTTTGAGTTATCGCATGTAAAGGGTGTGGCAAGCATCACACTAAGCGGGCTTCGGCCCGCTTTTTTTGTGGCTTTGATTCAGTAACGCAATGAAAAGTAATCAAAGTGTGATCAACAAAGAAGTTTTATCATCGGATGAATTTGAATAGAGTTTTTACTCTATTTCTTTTGGTTTGATTTGATTACTCTGAGGAGGTGGGGTAACAGACTGATAAGGAAAAACATCATGAACCCTGTAACGCTGTGGCGTCACTGTTTTCAACCTCAAGACGCTCAATGGACCAACGAACAAGCACGCTACGTTGATACCGCCCTTTTTTTCCTGTTTCTCTCTTTTCTAACCGGCGTGTACAGCCTCATCAAATGGTCCGCCAATGGCCATGAAGTGCTGACTCAAACCTCGATATTGCTGATTATTGTCGAGTTGGCGGCGGGGCTGACCATCCGCTTTTTCCGTGCGCCGGTGCTGGCCCTGAATTTGGGTTTCTTCGGCATGAGCCTGCATTGCCTGAATATGATCTATCAGACCGGTGGCTTTATCGGTTCCAGTCAGAGCCTGTGGGTGCCGGTGATGATCATTGCGTTTTATCTGTGCGCATCGTCGCTGATGGCGTCGCTGTGGTCGTTACTGATCGGCGGTGTCACCCTGGCGATGGTGGTGGGTTTTCTGGAGGGGACGGCCTTTCCCGACATGGCGCTGACGGGGCGGGCACAAACCATAGAGATGCTCTCTGGTGTGGTGGTGCCACTGCTGGTGATCGCCACCGCTCAGGGCTTTACCGCCAGGTTGCGTCGCAAGGCGTTGATCGACTCCGAGCAGGCACAGTTGGAGATGTCGGCAGCGGCGGAGCAAGCCCGTCAGGGCCAGCAGCAGCTTAATGAGGTGATGCAGCAGGTGAAGGTCAACGTCAATCAGTTGATGGAGTTAGCCGCGGATCTGGATGGCCAGTCCCACTCTTTGCATGAGCATGTGGACACCTTGAATGAAAACTGCAGCGGTCAATCCTGTGCCTCTGAGCAGATGACTGCCCAGTTACAGCAGCTCACCGAAGATATGAACCGCTCTGATCAGTTCGTCTCCGATTTGCAGCACCACAGTGACACCATCAACCAGCAGGCCCAGCGCAGCTCTTCCAGCTTGCAGGCGTCCACCGATGCCATCGATCGCATCCTCACCGCCAACGAGAAGATCACCAGCGTGGCGGATTTGATTACTTCGGTCGCGGAGCAGACCAACCTGTTGGCGCTGAACGCTGCCATCGAAGCCGCCCGCGCCGGAGAACAAGGTCGGGGGTTTGCGGTGGTGGCGGAACAGGTGCGGGAGTTGTCGGCCAAGAGCAACGGCGCGGCCCTGGAGATTCGCACTATCCTCGAAGAGAGTCGCAAGGAGGTCAATCATGGTCAGCAGGTGATGCAGTCCACCACCTCGGAGATCTCCGGCATCATCGCTCAGGTGAGCAATACCCAGCAGGAAGTGACCCAGTTGACCGACATTATTAAGCACCAGGCCCAGGCCGTAGAAGAGCTGTATACCGCCAGTGCCGAGGTGTCCTCCGGCGTGGTGGACACCAACAGAGTGGCGGAAGAGGTGGCACAGCAAGGGGCGCAACTGGCCAATCAAGTTACCACCATCAAGGGATTGACTGCCTCGCTGACCGGCGTGATGGACAGCGGCGTAACCGGCATCCGGGCAGGTTGAGGTTTAGCGGGATAGGGCGACTGGGTCTATCCTCAGTGCTTGGGCGGCATTGAAGAGGTACCCATGCAAGCTGCGCTATACCCAGTCTCAGAACAGCAGATCACCGATTCGGTTTCTAAGGCCTTCCTGAAGGGAGGCCTGCCGGTGTTGATCATTCGCAACCCGTTTGCCGATGCCATCATCAGCCTGTTCGGGGCCCAGCTACTCAGTTACCGCCCCCGTGGCGGCAGTGAGTGGTTGTGGCTGAGCGATGCCGCGCGCCTGGACCAGACACGGCCGATACGGGGGGGCATACCCATCTGCTGGCCGTGGTTCGGCCAACACCCGCAGATACCGGGGGCACCATCCCATGGGTTTGCTCGAACTCAGATGTGGCAGCTGGACGCGGTGTCCGACACCAGTCGCGGCACCACCTTGTCGCTGTTTCTGTCTGACGATGACGTCAGTCCGGATTACTGGCCGTTTGCGTTTGAACTGCAACTGGACGTGACCATCGGCCACCAGTTGGAGCTGTCCCTCACCGGCCACAATTGTGATCATCATCATTGGCGCTTCTCCACCGCATTGCACAGCTACTTTAATGTGGGGGAGGTGAGTAAAACCACGGTATACGGTGTCGGCGATCGCTACCGGGACAAGCTCAGCGGCCAGAGTGTCATCGATACCGGTCCGCTGCAGGTCTGTCCCCCTCTGGATCGCATCTATCCGGGCGCCCAGCCTCAGGTGGTGATGGCGGCGGCCCAGCACAGTATCTTGTTGGATCAGACCGGCATGGACTCGGTGGTGGTGTGGCATCCGGGCCAGCAACTGCCGCAGGACATGGGGGTGGCCACCGCCGCGTCGATGCTGTGTGTCGAGACCGCGGCACTGGGCAGCGATGGCATCACCCTGGCACCGGGCAAGGCCCATCAGCTGAAACTGGTGATCAGCCGTCAGGCATAAAAAAAGCCGCCTGACAGAAGGCGGCTGAATTTCATCGGGAAGGATTGACTTAAACGGTCAACACCCCCAGTAGACGCGAACGTCTTAGAAAATGCATTCTAATCGGCGTTCAATACCTGACACACCTCAATCACTTGCTCTGCCAGACCTTCCGGGCAGCCGAAATGGGTCCAGTCAACAGTCAGCAGCTGGGTGTTGTACTTGTCGCAGATGTGCGGCAGGAAGGTGTTGTGACAGTCAGAGATCAACTGAATGTAGCTTTGTGGGGTACCCACTTCGGCGTCGCGACCTCGGCTCAGCATGCGCTCGTAGGAGACGATAGGATCGGATTTCAGGTACACCACGGCGCTGACCTGAGGGTAGTCTTCCAGCTTGTCCTGAATGTCGTAGTAGTAATCCAGGTCTTTGCCGTCGGGGCGGCAGGCCTCGGCCAGGTTGGCCTGACAGAAAACCAGGTCGGAAAACAGAGAGCGTTCGATGATGTAATTAAAGCCCGGATCCAGATCCTGGCAGGTCTCGGCGCGCTTGTTGGTGATGTAGCGCTGGAAGTTAATTCGCTGCGACGGATCGTTGGTGAACGCCTTCAGCAGACGTTGAAATTCCGGATCGGTGTCCACCTCTTCGATGATCAATCGCCAAGGCCTGTCATCAAGATTGCTTAACCGGTCAGCCAGTTTGGGGAGTAGGGTGGATTTGCCTACGCCAATGTTGCCTTCAATGGCGATCAGTTTGAAATCTTGAGTTTGGTTCACGTTCGACGGCTCCTGTAAATTGGAACGCGATGATAGCAAAAATGTAAGAATTTAAAACGTAAAAAAGGCCACTTTTGTTGATGTTTTTCTTGTCAGAATGGTTGACAGTGCATTAATTGCTGATGACTTTGCATTTTTCGTCACTTTAATGATTAAATTAAGTTCAACTAACATTTAAGCGTATGTTATTTAAGCTTATATTCGCCATTGGTTAAAGCGAGGGCTGTCTGATTTGTTCGATTATTGTACGGATTTGCGCCGAGTCAGCGCCAGGCTGGCTTGGTCATTCTGTCGTTTCGGTGACGATTATGATCGAAAGCGGGCAAATGCCTGGGTCTTAACCAGGCATTGTGGTTTTGTTAGCGCAACATCTCGAGGAAGTGGCTGAAAGAAGCGATGGCATGGATGATCAGATACCAGAACAACGCCGAGGCCAGATCGATATGGCAGGCGCGCAGCGTCATGGCCATTGAACTGCCCTGAGTCAGCAACCAGGCACAGCCGGTCAGCCCCACCAGTACCATCAGGATCAGGCCAAACCCTTCGATGAAGGTCAGCAGCCCAGGGGCGCCCGCTGCGGGAAGTTGCTTGTTTTTGAGCTGGCGTAAATCATTAATGATCGGAGAAAACTGACCAACACACCAGCCAAAATACAGCCGCCACTGGCCCAATCGACAGCACTTGTACAGGAAGCACAGGCTGAGCAGGGCAGTGACCACCCCCAAAGCGATGTGGTTATAGTCCCAGAACCCAGCATTGGCGTGAATTCGATTGGCCAGATGCACCTGACCGGCAGTACTGAACAGCCAGATTGCCAGTAATGCCAATAGAACATGAAGGCGTTCAAACAGTTGCGACATTATCTATCCTTGTTAGCCGTTGCGGTGCTAATAATTGGCCACTTGGCGGGAGAAGCGATCCACCTTTTCCCAGTCGGTGTACTCGATGCAGCTGTTGAGGTCAGTCGGCCCCTTGGTGATCCGCATGATGAAGCGGATGATGTGCTTATCCAGGAAGTTGTATCTCTGGTAGTCGATCATACCACCAAACACCTCCATGAAGTCCGGCATCCAGGCGATGCGTTTCAGGAACGCCTGCATATAAGGGTTGGTTTGCGGACTGTCTTTACCGGGCTTTCTGGCGACCAGGCTGACCGAGAAGAAGCCGGCTGGCTTTTGCTCTAACACGGCCTGGTGTTTTTTAATGAACTGAAACACTTGGTGAGAGTGCTTACCGTGCTTGATGCTGGCCCCGATCAGAATTTTATCAAAGGGCAACAGGTCCAGATCAGGTTCAGCCAGATTGTGTAAGGTAACGATTTCGCCCTTCTTCTCCAGTTGTGCCTGAATTTGTTTGCAGATTTTTAGGGTTTGGCCTTTATCGGTGGAATAGGCGATTAACGTATTACTCATGTATTCTCCAGCTGATCAACCTTGGGTCGACCGGGTTATGATAGCGAATAGCCCCAAGGGTTTAATTTGAACAGGATCACCCCTTGGCAGGTTGGGGTCCTGAGCGTGGACTTAAGTGCCCGTTTTGTGACCTGAAAAGCGACTGTGAGTGGTGGGACAACAGCGAGTTACACAGGTTCAATGGGGTTGTTACATTATGGCGATTTTCAGTCGCAGGTGGATGCTGAATGGAGGGGCTCTGAGTTTACCTTGAGCGACATTCATATTAAACTTAGGTGACTTGATAATTTTGGTGATATACTTAAAAGGTACTTTGTCACTGTCTATGGGATAACTCCTATCCCGCGTTGTTGAAGTAGGAAAAATGAGAATTAAATTAGAACAGCTAAATAGCGATGAGCTTGATTATCTCTATAAGTTGCGCAAAGCAAGAACTTTAGCAACTCTGGAATTAATGACGGAAAAGCTGGAGCGTGATGCTGCCAGTAGCGCAGAAGAAGCCTCTATTTGCCGAGCTTTCGACGTTCGGGAAACGGAGATAGAGCAGGGGCGTTACGTATAAACCCGTTTTCGGTTTATGGATTCATAACCTCCTAGTTGAATATATAAGCCAACGATCTGATAACGCTCTGTTGGGTTTTCCTGTTACCGCTCAGTTGTCGATGCCCCTTCATGTTTTTAAAAACCTGTTTTTTATCTGACACTTGAACACCGACGCTGGTCGGTGTTCAAGTGAGATAATTCAAGGAACCAAGCGTTTTACCAGCGGAATTCGTGCCAGTACCATGGTCAGCAGCAGCGCACTGACTAAGGTCAGAAGCGACAACGCCGGAATGGCCAACCAGTTGCTGCCAAACCATTGATAAAAGCCGTTGCCGATCTGGCGCACCGGGATTAACAGCAGTGGATGAACCAGATAGATACCAAGGCTGTATTTGGAGACCAGTGATATCAGCTTACGTGTTGTCTCATTGATGTTGTCGGCCCACTTTTGAGCGAGTACAAAAATCATACCGGCAATGGCTACGGTATTCAGGGATTTATATCCCATGAAGAAACTGCTGTATCCCTGTTTTAATTCGCTGAACCACCAACTGCCAAACACATTGACAACCATGGCTGTGAGTCCGGCGAGCACCCACCATTTACGACTGTTATTATTGTCGTTATGGAATAAATACCATCCGAGTATGAGATAGCCGCTATAGAGAATTATATTCTGACGAAGTGGTGTTTCTACTTTTAGCCAGTGCATCAAGGTCAATAACAACCAGCCGGCAATCACCAGCCTGACCCGCTCTTTTCCCATGGCCGCCAACAGAGGTGCTAAAAGCGGAATCACAAAGTAGAGCGGAATAAAATCATAGAAAAACCACAGATGATACCAAACCGGCTCATTGGGAGAGGCGACAACGTTTTCAATAAACGGTTGAATATTAAATGTTTCTGACGCAAATGAGGGCGCAAGAGAATAGATAAGTGTCCAGCCAATAAAAGGGATGGCCACTTTGGACAGGCGTCGGCTCAGGTAGTAGCGGCAATCGAAAGGGCGACTGTCCGACAGTAGCAGTGCGCCGGTGATCATCATGAATATTGGCACCGCCCAGCGAGTCACGGCGTTGTAGCTGCTGGCCGCTAACCACTCGGTTTCCGGGGCAAGCCCATACAGATGGCGCCAGGGACCGAGCACGTGGATGATGACCACGGCGATGGCGGCCAGGCAGCGCAGCAAATCCAGATAGAAGATGGTGTTCTTCTGTGTCGACATGATGTCTCCTTTTTGCCTCGGGTCACTGGGCAGGATCCGAGTTGGCGTTGTGCCGCCCTATGTTGTTCGAATAAACCATCAGCATACCTCAGTAAATCAAGAGGAAACAGTAGGCTAACTTAATCGGTGTTGAACCAAGGCCAACTAAAACGCCGCCCTCAGGCGGCGCTCATTGGTCCCAACCGCAACTATTTCTGGTGGGCGACCACGTACAGCAGTTCGGTGGCGATGGTGGCTGCCGCCAGTGCGGTGGTTTCGGCGTGGTCGTAGGCGGGGGCCACCTCTACCACATCCATGCCCACAATCGGCAATTCGGTCAATTTTCGCAGCACCTTGAGTACCTTATCCGTGGTCATGCCGCCGCAGACCGGGGTACCGGTACCCGGGGCATAAGCAGGATCCAGGCAGTCGATATCGAACGTCAGGTACACTGGCCGGTCTCCGACCCGGGCGATGATCTGCGCCGCGATCTCATCGGCGCTGAGATCGTTGGCGCGGTCGGCGGTCAGTACCTCAAACGGGTGGCCCTGATAGTCGTATTCGGTGCGGATGCCGATTTGTATCGAGTGCTCGGTGGCAAGCAAGCCCTCTTTGGGGGCATGGTAGAACATGGTGCCGTGATCGTAGCGGCTGCCCATACTGTAGGTGTCGGTATGGGCGTCGAAGTGCACCAGGGCCAATTGGCCAAATTTCTTGGCGTGAGCCCGCAGCAGAGGCAGGGTCACGAAATGGTCACCGCCAAAAGTGAGCATCCGTTTATCGGCATCGAGCAACGCGCTGGCATGGGTTTCGAGGCCCTGCAGTAACTGCTCGGCATCGCCACAGTCGAACACCAGGTCGCCGCAATCCACCACAGACAGCCGATCCGCCAATGCAAAGCGCCAGGGGTAGCGTTGATCTTCCCAGGCCAAGTTGACGGAAGCGCGCCGAATGGCATCGGGGCCATTACGGCTGCCGGGCCGGCCGGTGGTGGCCAGATCGAAGGGCACACCGGTGACCACCCAGTCGGCTTTCGACTGGGCAGGACGAAACTCCAAGGGGTGGCGCAAAAAGCCAAAGGCATTGGAGTAAAGCGAGTAATCTTTTTTATCGGCAAGCGTTGCCATACTAACCTCAACACCCATCACGTTGGATGGCGCTGGTAAAGGGGTGAACGAAGGAACATTTTCACCCGAGCTTCGGCGTTTGTCACCCTGTTCCCCTCGGCATCGGTGCTTTTTACTGCGGATCTGCTGTAACTATGAGCAGTTACCCGTTTCCGGGGCGAAATGTGGCGCCGCCTTCATTACACTGAGGCTACCCTGATTTTGGAGAAAACCGATGTCTCATCAATGGCGTGTCGAATGGCAAGGGCATAAGATTCGAGTCCAGTCGACCTGGGCCGCCGGTACCCGGTTATACCTGGACGAACAACTGGTGGATCGCAACGGTGCCGTCTTTGGCTTGCCAGCACTGCAGCGGGTCGTGGGCCAGCTGGATGGTCTGCCGGTGACTGCCGAGGTGCAGTATCAGATGTTCTGGCCCACGGTGAAGATTCAGGTGGGCGAGGCGCTGGTTTTCGAAAAGCGCGCCCGGGCGTTTTAACGGTCGGCTGGCCTGAGCTGAGTCAGAACCTGCCAGTCGCCGTCATAGGGGCTGGGTTGGGAACGGTCGGCCTTCAGGTACTGATACTGTTCATCACCCTTGCCGCACACCATCAACAGATCGCCGGGGTGCATGGCCGCCAGAGCCGTGCCGATGGCGGAGCGGCGACAGGGAATATGCCGGGCCGCGTGGTCCGGATCCATGCGCTCTAGGATCTGTTCAAGCGGCCGGCCTAACGGATTGTCGCTGGTAAAATAGCAATGGTCGGAGAGGGCCAGCGCAGTGTGGCCAATCTGGGCGGCGTCTTCTAGTCGATCGCCGGTGACGCCCACCACGGTGTGGATCGCTCCCCGGCACTGCTGACGAGCCTGTTTGAGTAACAGATTCAGGCTCGGCTGGTTGTGGGCATAATCGATGATGGCCTGGCTGCCGTCCGCCCAGTCCAGTCGTTGACCCCGCCCCGGTACTTGCCGCAATTGCGCCAGTCGTTGCAGGACCACGGTCAGAGGCTGGCCGGCGGCCAGCGCCGCGCCGATCATCGCCAGGGCGTTTTCCACGTTGTACTGGAAGGGCAACCACAGGCGGCAGGGGTATTGGCGCTGCTGATAATGCAGCACAAACTCACTGCCTTGTGCGCCACTGCGGCGAATGTCGGCGTACAGGGTTGCATCGGGATCGGTGCAGCTGTAGCCGATGACATCGGCCCGTTGGCGGCAGCGATCGGCAATCACCGCAGCGCTGTCGTCATCCAGGTTGATCACCGCGCAGCCACCAGGCTTAAGCCGATCGATAAGGCGCAGCTTGGCCTGTTGATAGGCATCACGATGGCCATGAAAATCGAGGTGGTCTTCGCTGACGTTGGTGTACACCGCCACATCGAACAGCATGGCGTCGACCCGGTCTTGGGCCAGTGCGTGGCTGCTGACCTCCATGACGTGGTGTCGATACCCCTGTTGCCGCAGCTCATGAAACTGATTGAGCAGGGTCACGGCATCGGCGGTGGTGTTCAGTTGCGGCACCAGGTGATCGCCGGCAAGCCGGCCTAGGGTGCCGCTGTAGCTGCTGTGGTCTTCCTGGTTTAGCAACTGATGCAAGCCATAGGCTACCGTGGTTTTGCCATTGGTGCCGGTGACCCCAATTTGGGTCAGTTGCTCCGCAGGGAATTGCAGGTAGCGATTGATCAGGCTGATGCTGGCGGCGAAACTGCCGGTCACCAGGCAGGGGATCGGCAGTGACAGCGGCCGGGTGGCGATCACCAAGCCAGCTCCGGCTTTGACGGCGGCCTCGGCGAACTGATGGCTGTCCTGATGCAGGCCCTGTTTACAGACGAAGGCGTCACCGGATTGAACGGCGCGACTGTCGAGGACAAAGCGGGATGGAGCCAGGCGGTGCAGGGTGTCGACAAGCGTTGATTTGGTCATAGAGAGTAGGCCGGGCCTGCTGGCCCGGCGGAACCGCGGTTAATTGTCCAATCCAGCACTGGCCTGACTCTGTTGAATCAGCTCGATCATGTAGCCATCGGGATCACGGACAAAGGCGATGTGGGTGTTACCACCCAGTACCGGGCCGGGTTCGCGGGTCACCTCACCACCGGCGGCTTTGATCTTGTCACAGGCTTGGTAGATGTCGTCAAACCCGAGGGCCAGATGGCCAAAGGCGTTGCCGTTATCGTAGTCGCTGACGCCCCAGTTGTAGGTCAACTCCACCACGGCGTGGCCATCCTTCTCTTCACCGTAGCCCACAAACGCCAGGGTGTATTTATACTCAGGATTTTCAGATTTGCGCAGCAGGGTCATGCCCAGAACATCGGTATAGAATTGAATGGAGCGATCGAGATCGCCCACGCGCAGCATGGTGTGCAGCATTTGAGGCATGGGGTGCGTTCCTTGATTGTCTGTTATGGCGCAAAGTGTAATGCCAAATTGATTCGGGGTCGACCCGCCACCGGTCGCAATGCCATCAGGGGAGCAAAAAAGACAGCCCCCAGTCGGTAGTTAAAAAAAGTGAGGGTATCAGGCAGTTAATCTGTCTTTCCGTCACAGTCGGGTCTGGGAGGGGAATCATAATGTCGGCCTTGCGGGGGCTGTGCGAATTGGGCCAAGGCTGCGATTGTGGATACGGCTTGGCGTGGATCATCGATACCAAGGCGTCGGCCGCGACCGTTAGCGACATTGTTGCGCCAGTTGCAGTTGTTTGGTCTATATTTGGGCATCTAATCCAGAGTAAACCGCTGGTGATATTTTCCTGGGTGGGGTTTGGTGGTGGTGATTTGGCCTTATAAGCGCATGATTATTCGTGGCTTGCGACTTTGGCCATGGCCGGTGTGCGCGATTGCCGCCGGGGCGATAGAGGGGGTGACAAAGCCGGTTTTTTTGGAGTAAATCCTTGATAAGCTGGTTCAAATTTAAGGCTCGCTGGCTGTTACGTAGAGTTGCCAAACCGGCAGGCTAGTCGGCATGGCTGTTTGTGAGTCAATTGATTAAGTGCATTAATAATCAATAGTTTATGCGAGTGACCATCGGCAGGGACCGCCGGAGTGTAAACCGGGGTAAGCTCTTGATCACATCAGTAATTTCAGTATTATCGAAGGACTGCTGACTGAGCAGTGATAACGGTTTGTATAAAGGGGTTGGCGTTTGATCCATATCTACCTAGTTGACGACCACGCATTGGTACGCACCGGCATCCGCCGAATCTTGGATGATGAACGGGGCATCAAAGTGGTTGGTGAAGCCGAAGACGGTGAAGTCGCGGTAAACTGGTGCCGCAAAAACGATGTCGATGTCATCTTGATGGACATGAACATGCCGGGTATTGGCGGGCTGGAAGCCACTCGCAAGATTCTTCGATTCAATCCCGACGCCAAGATCATTGTACTGACCATTCACACCGAAGAGCCGTTTCCCACCAAGGTGATGCAAGCCGGTGCCGCAGGTTACCTGACCAAAAATGCGCCTCCGGGAGAAATGGTGCAGGCGATTCGCCAAGTGGCGTGCGGTCAACGCTACCTGTCGCCGCAGATCGCTCAGCAGATGGCGCTGAATAAATTCAAGACCGAAGAGAATCCGTTTGACGATCTGTCGGAGCGGGAACTGCAGATCATGATGATGATCACCGCCGGGCAGAAGGTCAGCGACATCTCTGAAAGCCTGAATCTGAGCCCCAAGACCGTCAACAGCTATCGTTATCGGTTGTTCCAGAAACTGAACATCGGTGGCGATGTGGAGTTGACCCGTCTGGCGATTCGCTATGGTATGCTGGACGCAGAGAAACTCTGATTCCCAGCTTGAATGACCGACACCCAATTTGATGCCAAGGCGTTTTTAAAGACCGTGACTTCCCAACCTGGGGTGTATCGTATGTACGATGCCCCAGGCGGCACGGTGATCTACGTCGGCAAGGCCAAAAACCTAAAGAAACGACTCAGCTCCTATTTTCGCACCCAGCTGCCCGATGCCAAAACCCAGGCATTGGTGGCCAACATCGGCTTTATCGAAGTCACCGTTACCCACACCGAAACCGAAGCGCTGATCCTGGAGCACGACTACATCAAGTTGTACATGCCCAGGTACAACGTGCTGCTCAGGGACGACAAATCCTACCCCTACATCTTTCTGTCCCAGCATCGACACCCCAAACTGGGGTTTCATCGCGGTGCGCGGCGGGCCAAGGGCCGGTATTTCGGTCCGTTTCCCAATGGCGGCGCGGTTCGGGACAGTCTGCATCTGATGCAAAAGTTGTTTCCCATTCGTCAGTGCGAAGACGGCTACTACAAAGCCCGCTCTCGCCCCTGCCTGCAATACCAGCTGAAGCGCTGCAGTGCCCCCTGCGTCGGCAAAATCAGCGATGAGGATTATGCCGAACAGGTCAGAATGGCGACGCTGTTTCTGCAGGGCAAAAATCGCCAGGTGATTGAGCAGTTGGTGGGCTGGATGGAGCAGGCCAGCAACGAGTTGAATTTCGAGAAGGCGGCCCTGTACCGGGATCAGATTCAGGCGATGCGCACGGTCCAGGAGCAGCAGGGCGTCCACGGCTCACTGGGGCAGATGGATGTGGTGGGGGTCGCCACCGACAACGGCATGGCCTGTTGCCACCTGCTGTTCATTCGTGACGGCAAGATTCTAGGCAGCCGCAGTTATTTTCCCAACCTGCCGGCGGACACCAGTGACGATGAGTTGCTGACCTCGTTTCTGCTGCAGTTCTACCTGGGTGGTGGCGACGAACGTCAGATCCCGCCGGAGATCATCTTACCGCTGATGCCGGACGACCAACTGCCGTTGCAGGAGGCGTTGGCCCAGCGTGGCAACCATAAGGTGACCTTAAAGCACACCGTGCGGGCCGATCGGGCCCAGTTTCAGCGCCTGGCTCAGACCAATGCGGTCACCGCACTTTCCAGTAAAGTGGCGCACAAAACCACGGTGGCCGACCGTTATCGATTGCTGAATGAGACGCTGGAGCTGAGTCAGCCCATCAGCCGCATGGAGTGCTTTGACATCAGCCATACCATGGGCGAGCGCACCGTGGCCAGTTGCGTGGTGTTTGATGCCGAGGGCCCATCGAAGCGGGATTACCGGCGCTACAACATCGATGGCATTACTCCCGGGGACGATTATGCCGCCATGGCCCAGGCCCTGAGGCGACGGTTTGATAAAGTGGTGGAGGAGGTCAACATTCCCACCATTTTGTTTATTGACGGCGGCCGTGGCCAGTTGAGCCAGGCGGAAGCCATTGTTGAGCAGACCCTGGGCGCCAAAGGCCTGAGATTGCCGCTGTTGATAGGGGTGGCCAAAGGTGAGGGCCGTAAACCGGGCCTGGAGACTCTGTTTGTCGGTTTTAGCCGCGAGGTGATCGACCTGGCCGCCGACTCACCGGCTCTGCATCTGATTCAGCACATTCGCGACGAGGCGCACCGGTTTGCCATCTCCGGACATCGGGCCGCGCGGGGTAAGGCTCGCTCCCAATCCACCCTCGAGCAGATCCCTGGAGTGGGGGCCAAGCGACGCCAGTCACTGCTTAAATACATGGGCGGAATGCAGGAGATCAAAGGGGCCAGTGTTGAGGAATTGAGCAAAGTACCGGGAATTAGCTCAGAACTGGCACAAAAGATACATGACGCATTGCGCGGCTAACCGCTTTTGGGCATGATTGACGGCTACGTGAGCCAGCTAGGGCGTTTGTTTTGACCTTTAATATTCCAAATATTCTCACACTGTTACGGCTCGTACTGATCCCGTTCTTTTTGGTGTTCTATTATCTTCCGTGGGAATACGCATACGTGACCGCAGCGGGTATCTTCATGCTGGCGGCGTTTACCGATGCACTGGATGGCTACCTGGCTCGCAAACTTAATCAAACCACTCCCTTTGGTGCCTTCCTCGACCCTGTGGTCGACAAGGTGATGGTGGCCAGCGCCCTGGTGGTGTTGGTGCAAAGCTACGAAAGCTCCATCTGGATGACCATTGCCGCGATTATCATGATTGGCCGCGAGATTGTCATCTCGGCGCTGCGGGAGTGGATGGCGGAGATGGGTAAGCGTAGCAGCGTGGCGGTGTCCTGGATTGGCAAATTTAAAACCGCCGCCCAGATGCTGGCCATTACCGGACTGATTGCCCAGATGAGTGAGGAGATGGTCAATGTCTCCATGGTGATGCTGTACGTGGCCACCGCACTGACCCTGTGGTCAATGCTGGTGTACCTGAAAGCGGCCTGGAAGGACCTCAGTGCTCACGGTTAAACCCCATTGGCCGTTTTGACAGCAGTTAACTCGTTTGTGGACAAATGGTTATTGACGGCGGTAAGGGTTTAAGTAGAATACACAGCGTCTTCGGGGACGAAGGCACAACAATGGCGCGTTGGCAGAGTGGCTATGCAGCGGATTGCAAATCCGTGGACCTCGGTTCGACTCCGGGACGCGCCTCCACTTTTAGGTATAAAGAGCAATTTACTCTCTTTAAAACCTTTGCCCTGGTGGTGAAATTGGTAGACACAAGGGATTTAAAATCCCTCGCTGGTAACAGCGTGCCGGTTCAAGTCCGGCCCGGGGCACCATCTTCTGACCCTTGTGGTTAGTACATTAAAGCTCAATCTCTTCAAGGGGTTGGGCTTTTTTGTTGCTCCAAATTCTCCCTCAATCATTCGAGCGCGCCGCGTCGACTTCCTTCGGCAACCGTGGCGGTCACTTATACTGGTAGCTAACCTTCAACACCGTCGTCGCTGTCACTCAATATTTATAATGCGAATCATTCGCATCGGTGGTATTTTTGAGTCAGTATCGATAACAGGAAACCGCCATTATGAATGCAGAGATTAGCCGCTGGATTGTCCGCGACCCGGACGCCAACACGCGACAGGAGTTGCAAGCCCTGGTGAAGGCTCAGGATACTGCGGCCCTCGAAAGCCGCTTCAAGGCCCGGCTGGCCTTTGGTACCGCCGGTCTACGTGGCGTGGTGGGCGCCGGCCCAAACCGGATGAATCGCTTGGTGATTCAGGAAACGGCGACCGGCTTGGGCCACTACCTGAAATCCCAGAACGCCCAGGCGGCCGAGCAGGGGGTGGTGATCGGCTACGACGGCCGTCCGGACTCGCGCCAGTTTGCCATGGACTCGGCTGCAGTACTCACGGCTCAGGGCATCAAGGTGTATCTGACGGTACGGGTGGCAGCCACCCCCTTGGTGGCTTACGGGGTCAACCATCTGGGAACTGCCGCCGCTATCGTGGTGACAGCCAGCCACAACCCCCCTCAATACAATGGCTTTAAGGTTTACTGGGGTAACGGTGCGCAAATCATCTCGCCTCATGACAGTGGCATCGCCGCCGAGATTGAGCGTGCCGCCCAGTCGGAACTGCAGCTGATGGATCTCGACGATGCCCAGCAACAAGGGCTGCTGGTGTGGCTGGATGACGGCTTCTATCAGTCCTACCGGGATACCATGAAAGCGAATCCTCTGCTGGGCAATCACACTCAGCCGGAGAGCATCAGTCTGGCTTATACCGCCATGCATGGCGTTGGCGCCGAGATGGCGGAAGCGCTGCTGGCCGATGCCGGATTTTCCTACGTCTACAGTGTGGCTGCGCAAAGGGAGCCGGACGGGCGCTTCCCGACGGTGAACTTTCCCAACCCGGAAGAGGCCGGTGCCATGGACCGGGTCATCGAGGAGGCTCGGGCTCACGGTGCCACACTGGCCTGTGCCAATGATCCCGATGCCGACCGCTTTGCGGTGGCGGTGCGTCGGCCTGATGGCGAGTACCAGATGCTAACCGGCGATCAGGTCGGGGTGCTGTTTGGTCATTACCTGTTGTCGCGGGCGCGGCCACAGCAGGACCTGGTGGGGACCACCATCGTGTCCTCCAGTCTGCTGCAGCGCATTGCCAAGGCGGCGGGAGCCCGCTACTACCAGACTCTGACTGGCTTTAAGTGGCTGACCAACATCGCCATGGAGCAGCAAAGTGACGATCATCAATTCTTGTTCGCCTATGAAGAGGCGCTGGGATACACCGTCGGCAGTGAGGTGTGGGACAAAGATGGCCTGTCGGCACTGGTGGCTTTCGCCCAGATGACCGCTGAACTGGCCACCAAGGGCAAGACCATCTGGGATCAACTGGAAGCCATCTATCGTCAACATGGTCTTTATCTGAATGCCCAGCGCAGCATCGCCCTGGACCCGGCAGCGCCGCCGGTTGGGGATAAGTTGCGCAGTGCACCGCCCACCGAGATTGCCGGCCTGTCGATTGCCTCTGTGGACGATTTAAAACACTCTCGGACCACTTATGCCGATGGTCGCACTGAAACCATCGATCTGCCGACCAGTGACGTCTTGATTTATCACCTGGATGGGGGCAACCGGGTGGTGGTTCGTCCCTCAGGCACCGAGCCCAAGCTGAAGTGTTATTACGAGGTGGTTGAGCCCTTTGCGAGTAACGAGTCATTGGCGTCGGTACAGCAGCGGGCGGAGGCGGCCATGGCATTGCTCATTGAGCAGCATCAAGCCCAGCTAGCAAGGTGATTTACATAGAACCACTCCAGTTTTGAAGCCCGGAAGAAAACACGGCTCAGGGATGAGCCGTTGCTCGGATTTTGAGTACCGGTTAATTGAATCGTGCCCCTCTTACCCGAGATTACATTTATCTAGGTTTGTACTGACACCGCTTACATCGGCTTACCCTGTTTTGCTGTCGAACTGTCACACTCGGGTTACCTTCGACAGAGAGAGTAATGCGATGAGATACGGACAGTTTTCACCTGCTATGTTGCTGGTTTCCCTGATGGCGTTATCGGGGTGCAACTCACACTCCTCCAGTGCGTCAGTAACACCGAAACCAAAGCCAAAACCAGACTCGGGACTGGAGGAAGCCACCACCAAGCTGGGCATCGAGGCGATTCCGCAAACGTTATCCGCTATCTACACCAGCCAACTGAAATTCAATCGCTATACCAAGGTGGTGGCGCCTAACGGTAAAGCGATCCACATCCTGGCCCAGGATCAGCTGTCGGACAATCAGATTGTTCGGGCGCGCGGCATTTTGGAGCACTACTTGCGTGATTATCCGGGCTCCGTCTTTGGCAGTGACAAAACGGCGGTGGCCAATAAGATGGCCGACAATCACGCCACGCTGTTGTTACTCAATGGCAGCGATGATGGCAGTAACCCGGCTGGGGAGTTGGAGGGACAACCACTTTATCAGAATGAAATCCAGGTAGAAGGCCATCCTTGGTACATCGAGCAAAACTACGACCATCGTGACGCCAGTTTTGAAGAGATATTGCACATGGTCCATGACACGGGAATCGGAGTGGACCAGGGCCAGGAGTTTGTGGGTGTGCTGCCTGAGTTTCAATCTGAAATCCGGCACGCTCAGGTCGCGGCTCTAAACGGGTCCTTGTGGGGCATAGGTGAAGAAAACAAGAGCTGGATTCAGGAGTTAACCGCCGAAAACAGCTTGTCGCAGGAGTACCTGGCGGCGGTGATCGATTCCTATTATGGCCTGTGGGGTGCCTGGACGCAGAGTCAGACTCATGGCATGTGGGGGCTTTACATTGCCAAGGCGCGGGATGAGATTCGCCAAGAGGATCCCGCGGGTTGGCAGTTGATGAGTCACAAGTTCTTTCACCCCTACCTGACTTATAACGCCAGAATTGATGACAGTTTCAACGGGGATTTTAGCCTGAAACTGAATCAGGGTTTGCCATATACGCATCACTCTCAGTACTTAAAGGACGTGACTCTGACTGGCGATAAAGCGGCCAATGTCATTGTAAATGGCTTTGATAACCACATTACCGGTAATAGGGCGAAGAACCGAGTGATTTTCAGCGGTCAATCTGCTCAATACACGGTGGAGACCCGATCCGACGGCTCGGTTGTTGTGTCTGATATGGTCGATGATCGAGACGGTGTCAATACACTGGTCGGTATCGAAACCCTGAGGTTCTCTGATACCGACATGTCGTTGTAAATTCGCAGTGAGGGTGGAATCGCCCTGGTGTTATTCAGACAGGGTTTTATGGTTCTCCGGTGGCGGTTTCCACCTCATTGTGGCTGGGTGTAGTAGGTTAGAGTATCCATAAGTTGCTCGGCGGTAGTCTGATAGCCGCCCAGTTGAGCCAGTTCGCGGTAGACCTGCATCGCTTCCGGCCATTGCTGAGACAGCCAGTGGCTTTGGGCGATGGCCAGCAGCGCCTGGGCCCGGTGTCTAAGTCGCTGTTGACGTTGCTGCTTAAGATTCTCTGGGTCATCGCCCTTCAGGGGAGCTTTGCCCACTTTGTGCCACTGCGCTCTGGCCTGTTCAGGCCGGTTGAGGGCGCTAAGCAGTTGGCCTTGGAGCAGCAGTAGCCGGTCTGCTTGCTGCGGTGGCAGCGATTGGCTGGCAGTCAGTCGTTCACTGGCTGCCAATGTGGTGGCGTAGTTTCCGGCCCAAAAGCCGTAATAGAGGCAATTGAGGCTAAGCGTCTGATCCGCCGAGGCGCTGCAGTCTGCGGCCAGGTCATAGGCGTCGAGTTGACCATAGAGTTGCAGTAAGGCTGTCGAGGGTGCGCTGTTCGGAGACAGCAGATCCGCCATCTGCAGAGCCGTCGCCGCCTGCAGAGGCCGTTGTTGCTGCAGCAAGCTCTGGGCCAGCAGTTGCCACGCTTGCACTTGCTCATTCGGACTCAGTGCCTCATTGACCAGCCAAAGGCGACAGTCTTGTTCCAGCCCAGGCCAGTCTTCAAGGGCCAGTAGGCTGTAGCTTCTAAGGGGCCGCCAGTGCGCCGGGATCGGGGTTCCTGAAACCGGAGTAAGCGCGTGCAGCGCGTCGGAATAGCGCCGCAGTTGATACAAGGCATAGCCATGCAGGTACTGCAGCGCAGGGGTAGGCTCAACGCGGCTTGAGGCCAGTAACTCGGCCACCTTGGCGTAGTCTTGCTGCTCCAGCCACAGTTGTGCCAGTGACTCCAGCATCAGCCCATCATCAGGATGCCGTTTCAGTCCCTGCTGCCAGCACTGGGCCGAGCGCTGGGCCTCGCCGGCTTCGTTGAAGGCGCGGCAACCGTAATGAAACAGCATCGCCGGCACCGATTCGGCTTCCAGCAGGGGCGCAATCAGCGCCGCGGCTTGTTGGCTGTGGTGTTGATCCAGCAACTTTGTGGCCCGCTTCAACACCAGGTATTGATGGCCGGACAACCCCTGAGGCGCCGCAGCGGCGCTCAGCGGCATAACCAGGGCGGCGACCAGAGACAGCCCTGAAATTACCGCAGCTGGCGATGTGGGTCGGCTACTTAATTTGAAAATTGATCGGAACATCCACGTACACCGAGACAGATTGGTTTTGAATTTGCGCCGGTTTGAATCGCCAGCGCCTGGCCGCGGCCAATGCGGCGTCGTCAAACAGCTGCTGTGGTTGAGCGTCTTGTACTCTGGCGTCGATCACCTCTCCGGTTTCACTGACCACCAACCTCAGCATCACCTTACCGGTCAGGCCTTGACTGCGGGCGGCGACAGGCATTTTAGGTGGAATGTAGTGCAGCAGTTTTGGCGGTGTATCCACCTCGCTGAGGCCGACCAGTCCTTGACTCAGGGCTGGCGCTGCTGGTGGCGATAAGGGCGGTGTCGTTATCGTCAATGGCGTCATGGCGATGCGCACGGTTGAGGGCGTGGAGGCCACCGGGGTCAGGCTCAGCGGCTGCGGCTTGTGGGCCTTGGCCAGGATTTTCTTCTGCACCGGCGTCTGCACCTTTTGCTGTTGAGGGGGCGGCAGGCGTAGGGGCTGGGCGGGCGGTGTCGCTGCCGGAATCACATTGTCCGGCAGGCGGTTAAGGTAACTGGGCAGCCAGATCACCAGCAGATAACTCAGCGGCAAAGCCAGCATCAGGCGAGCCAGGGCACCGGCGAGACGACGAATCACGGCCGGCCATCCATCGGCTCGGTCGCCACCGACGCACCAGACAACCCGGCCTGTTTGGCGATGTCCAGGGCTTTGATGGTGATGCCTGTTGGCGTGCGAGTGTCGGCCACGATCAGCAGCTGAGCATTTTCGGTTTGGGCAGCCACCTGCTGCAGGGTGGCAGGCAGATAGTAGATGTCCAGTGGCTGTTGTTGCCAAAACAGACGGCCGGCCGCATCGATGGTCAGGATCAGCGGTGTGCCGTGGCTGACCTCGGCGCTGTTGGCCTGGGGCCGCTGAATCTCCATCTTTTGCAGGCGCACAAAGCTGGTGGAGACGATAAAAAAGATCAGCAGAATGAACACCACATCCAGCATTGGGGTCATGTTCACTTCGGTGTCATTGTTCTGATTAAAGCGATCGCTCAGCATGTCGATGCTCCTGTTTGCTGCCGTTGCAGGCGTGCCAGTCGGCGGCGCCATAGGTAGGCCAGCAGCAGCCCTGGAACGCCCACCAGCAAGCCGGTTTGGGTGGTGATCATCGCCATGGCGATGCCATCGGACAGGGCCTTACCATCGTGAAGACCGGTATGGGACAGGGCATCGAACATGACGATCATGCCATTGACGGTGCCCAGAAGCCCAAGCAACGGCGCAGTGGTGGCCAGTAGGGTGATGGCCTGCAGTTGCCCCTGAGGCTGCCAGAATTGACGTTGTGACTCGAGCCGGTACAGACGTTGATCCAGCCAGGCTACGCCCGTGGTCGGCACACGGTGTTGGCAGTGAGCGCCGCTGCCCATCAGCAGGCCGGCGGCCAACCACAACATGGTCACACAACACAACAGCAGCGGCCACATGATGGGCCCCCCCTGACGCAGGTAATCCAGGATCTCTGTCACTGCCTCGGTCATGACGGCGTTCCTGTCGCCGCTGTCAGCGAGGAGCTGACGCCAGAGGCCGCGGTTTCTGCGCGCTGTGCCAGTAACCAGGCGCCGTGTTGCTCCATGTCCAGCGTCAGCCGCTGCGCCCGGCGCTTCAATGGGTGCAGCAGCAGCAGTAGTGGAATGGCGATCACCAGACCCACCTGAGTGGTGATCAGCGCCTTACTGATCCCCCCGGACAGCAGTTTCGGTTCGCTGTTGCCAAACTGGGTCAGGGTTTGGAAGGTTTCAATCATACCGCTGACGGTACCCAGCAGCCCCAGCATCGGGGCCAAGGCAGCCAGCAGAGCCACCAGTGCCAGTCCACGTTCAAATCGCCCCACCTGCTTCAGCATCCCCTGCTTCAGGGCGTAGTCCATGCCCTGCAGATCCTGATGGCTTGCCGCCTGGCGCAGCACCGCGGCCGCGGGTTGGCGACCGCTGATTGTTTGTTGAGGGGTGGGACTGTCAACGTTGGCTCCCAAGGGCTGCCAATAAAACAACCGCACCGCGCACACGACCAGGGTGATTAGGCCGGCTGCCGCAACCGCCAGCAGCGGCCACAGCAACTCACCCCCCTGGCGCAGGGTTTGTAACAGGCTTTGAGGCTCGGCCAGCAGTGGCAATAATGCCCCTTGACTGACGTCCAGCATCAGGGTCGGGCTGGTGCCGCTGAGCCACTGTTGCTGGGCGCTGGCAAGGTCGTCGCTGACACCGATAAATCGGTTATCCTGGCCGTCGACCAGACCCAGTTGCTGAGCCTGATCACCGATGGCCATGGCGCTGCCCAATATGGTCAGGGCGGTGGCAGCGGGCTTGCCGTTATCCTGGAGTACCGGCGCCTGAGCGTGGTTTATCTGGCCGGTGTAGCGCATGTCGGCCAGGGCAAATTGAATCAACTGCTCCAGCTCGGCGATGGCCGGGAAATGAGGCTGTGCCAACTGCTGCTGCAGCCACTGGGCGCGCTGGGGTGCCAGGTAGCGGGTAAGACTGCGCTGCCAGCGCTGGGTCATGGCCGACAGCATCTGCTGATAGCTGGTCTGAACCAGGCTGAGATCGGCTTGCGCGGCTTGTTTTTGTTGTTCTAACTCGCTTTTTTGCGCCTGAAGCGCAACAAGATCTGCCTTAAGTGCTGTCAGCTGAGCCTGGCGGGCGGCGAGGGTTGTTTTTAACTCGGCGGTGGTGGCTTTGGTGTGCCGCTGCTGCGACAGCTGCTGTTGTTGCCACTGGTCGTTGCGCTGTTGCATCTGTTGCGCTTTATCGGTGACCCGTGTCTGCAGTGACGGGGTGGATTTGGCGCCCTGAGCGTCGGCGGCCTCAGATGGCTGCGAGGCGGCGGGGGCGGTTGCCATGGCGGTACTCAGCAATAATACCAGCAAGGGAAAAGGTCGAATCATCACGAGCGGCCTCCTGGCAGTGGCAACGGCAACAGTTCGGCTCGCTGTTGGTTCTGGCTGATGGCAATGGCGCTGCGAATCGCTTGGCGATAACGGTCATCCAAAGGCTGCCATTGTGCGCGGGCGGGGTCGAAGTAGGCGTTGAGGGTGCCATCCGCAGTTTGTGCCAGCCACAGCAATCGACCTAAGCGGAAGCTCTGAACCTGGCGGCTTTGGCCGTCAATGACGATGCGCTGTTGTGCCACCACGGTGCCATAGCCTTGCTCCACTTCAATCTGAATGACCTCCATCAGATGACGGAAACGCTCCGCCTGGCTGACATCGGCGTTATCCAGGCTCTGGCGAAACAGCGCCAGTCGTCGTTGCCGCTCTTCGGTAAGAAACGGCAGGTCGTCGTGAATCTGCTGTTCCAGCCGGGCGTACCATACCTCCAGGCTGGGTTCCAGTTGTCTGGCGATGGCGGCGATGTTGGCCAGGTCGTCATTGAGGGCGTCGATCTGCCGTTGTTGCTGGGCGATCTGCCGCTGCAGCTTTTCAATTTGGAATTCAGTCCAGTAGATCTGTGCCAATGCTTCCTGCTGCTCGCTGTATTGGGCGGCCTGCTCCTGTTGCCATAGGCGGGCTTTTTTCCCCAGTGTGCTGGCGCGCTCAATGGGGGCGGTGAGCGGTTGAGTGAGATCATTCACACTCAGGCTGGTGGAGGCGCAAAACAGTAGGGTCATTAACATCTGACTTGCTCCGATGATGAGGAAAACAGGATTCGGTGAACGATTTGGCCAATGAGGGCCGCCAGTAGCGCCAGATAGCAGCCGATAAACCAGCCGCTGAGGGGGTTATTGGTCAACGTCAGTTTGACGCTGAGGGCGCTGTCCGCTGCGGCATAGGGCACAAAAAAGTCGGTGACGGTGAGTCGGCGGTGACCGAAGACCAAGGGGCTGAGGAAGCCGGCCCGGCCTTGAAGGCGCTGGCCACTTTGGTCGTGGCTGACCGTGAAGGTGGCCCAGTTTCGGGCGGGATCAAATTGGTCGAGGCTGCGGCGAGTGATGCGACCGGCGCGGCTGTGGCCGTCCTGATCTTGACGAATCAGGCTGACATTATCGCGGTAGTCGATGCGATCCAGGGTAACGGTGTACCCTTCGAACTGCGCCGATTCGCCGGTGGCCAGATTCAGGTGCTGTGGCTGGTGGGCCCACAGGATGTCCAGACCATGGCAGGCAAAGATCAACAGGGTCAGCAGATGAATCGGCAGCAGTAAAAAATGGCGGTGACGCAGCTTACGCCGTTTCCATAGCGGCCACAGGCTGTGGTAGCTGCAGACGAGGGTACTCAGCCCTAACAGGGCGAAGATCACCACCAGGCTGACGAGCCAGGCCAATAGCGCGAGGTTGTGCTGCAGTATGCTCTGCCACTGGGACAGCGGCAGTTGATTCAGTTGTTTTAGTGGCCAGCGGTAGCCCCAGAGCTCGGCCAGAGCCATCCCTAAGGCAAACCATAATGCAGCCAAGGTCAGTAGCACGCACCCCAGGCGCATGGATCGAAACAATCGGATCATAACAGCCGATACCCCAGTTGCAGCAGGGCAATGAAGCTCAGTAGCAGCGCCTTGGCCATCTGCTGTCGGCGGCTGCCCTTGAACCAGCGATTTGGAAAATGAAACACCAGCACCAGCAGCAAGTACAGCAGCGCCGAGAAGAAGAAGTGGCTGCTCCAGCTCCAGCTGTGTCCCCAGCCCTGCATCGCCCAGTAGCTGCCGGCGATCTCGCCGGCCAGAAACAGGGTGCCGGCGCTCAGTGCCAACAGGTGGCTGCAGTGTGCCAGTTTGGCGTCGCTTCGGCTTGGCAATAGCCCATAGCCAATCGCAGCGGCTATGACGCAACCCAGAGACAATGGTCGCGACAGGAAAAACAGTTGCGCCCACAGGTAGTCACTCATGGCACTGGTATGAGTCGGGGCCGAGAAACCGCAGGCCAACAGCAGCACTAACACACCAAGGGTGGCGCTAATCAGGCGATAAGTACGCAGCAGGTCTGGACGTGCCAACGGCCTCATCGCGATGCCGCTGAGCAGAGCGGCGCTGATCAGCAGCAGTGCCAGGGTGCTGGAATAGGGAAACTGGGGGCTGCTGAGGAACAGATGCACGAGTCCGCCGACAGCGAACACTCCAGTCATCGCGTTGGCACACCAGGGCCAATTCAGTTGCAGGGGCTGAGGGCGCGACCGGTTCAGTGGCGGCTTAAGGTTGCTGGTCATTGGTGGCAAAACGCCTCGATAGTGGCGTAGGCGTCGGCAGCGTCGCTCTCGACCACCTGCGGGCTGCCCAGCTGCCAGTAGTCGATGGCCTGCTGAATCAGGGATGGCCGCACCACCCAGATGTGTTTGCGTTTTGGGTCGGACAACAGCGCCGCGATCGCCTTGGCAAAGCCGCCATTTTTTAGCTCCATCGGGCCAATTTCATCCACCAGCCAGATCCCTTGCTGGGTTGAAGTGCGGGGCGTCAGGGCGTCCAAGCCCAACTTGAGGCCGGCCTCGGAAAAGGTAAATCGAGTATTGGTGGCCGGATCGAACTGCTGCTGCCGCTGACCGAAACGGGTGCGGGCCCGGGTTCGAACGTCGACGATGTCGCTGCTGACGCGCAGGCCATCGCGCATCTCACCTGGACAGAGGATGCCGTTGAGATCCAGAGTGCCATTGGCGTTGTCTGCCACCAGGCGTTGTAGCAGGGTGGTTTTGCCGCTTCCGGATTCGCCGGTGACGATCAGCAGTTGTGGGGACTCGGTGGAGATCAGATGTTGGGGCATAAACACCTCTTGGTGGGCAATGGCCGCAGAGGCCGTGGTCAGGCCGTACAGCCGGCTTAAGTTGTAGGGCGTCATCACTTCGGTGGTGGTGCCAAAGGCGAGGGGATGACCGTGGTCCAGCATCAGCACCCGGTCGGCAAACAGTTGCGCCAGGTTAGGATCGTGCAAAATGGCCACCACGCAGGTGCGTTTCTGTTTGCAGGCCTGCTTCACCAGATGCAGCATGCGATAGCGATTGCGGTAATCCAGGTGGTTGGTGGGTTCGTCCAGCAGCAGCAGTTGCTGGCTCTGCACCAATGCCCGTGCCAGCAACAACAGCTGACGCTCTCCGCCGCTGAGCTGATTGTATTGGCGGTCGGCCAGGTGCTCGATCCCAAGCTCGACCATGACTGCTAGCGCCTGTTGACGGTGACTGCGGTTTGGGCTGGCAAAGGCGCCCAGATAGGGGGTAACCCCCATCAGCACCATGTCCAGGCCGCTGAACGCGAAGGCGGTGTCTTGCTGTTGTGGCACCAAGGCCACGGTGCGGGCCAGTTGTCTTGGACTGAGGGATGCCAGCGGCTGCTTGTCGATGCTGATGCCGCCCCGCTCGATGGCACGTTGGCCCAGCAGGCAGTCAAACAGTGTCGATTTACCGACACCGTTGGCGCCGAGAATGGCGACGAATTCGCCGGGGACGGCGGAAAAGTTAATGTTATTAAGCAGTAATTTACCACCCAGGTGGCAATGAAGGCCCTGAACGTTAAGCATGGTGCCCCCGATGCCAGGAGGAACGGTACAGCAGGTAGGCAAACAGGGGAGCGCCGATGACCGAGGTGACAATGCCCACCGGCAACTCCATGCTGAAGCTGCTGCGGGCGATGGCGTCGGCGATCACCATGAAGCAGGCTCCGGTGACGGTGCTCAGGGGCAGCAATTTCAGGTGGTCGGCGCCGGTCAGGGTGCGCACCATGTGGGGGACCACCAGGCCTATCCAGGCCACCTGGCCCACGACGCTGACGCAGGCGGCGACCACAAACGAGCTGATGACGGTCAGAACCAGCCGCAGTCGCTCAGGGGATAACCCCAGGCTTCGACTGTGTTTGTCTCCCAAACACAGCACGTTCAGTTGATACCTCAGCAGGTGGGCAATGCCGTAGCCGACCAACAGCGCTGGCAGCAGCTTGGCGACGCTGGCCCAACTGCTGGTGGACAGCGAGCCCATCAGCCAGAAAATGATGGCCGGTAGCTGACCATAAGGGTCGGCCAGTATCTTGACGATCATCAGTGCGGCACTAAACAGGGAACCGACAATGATGCCGGTCATAATCATGATCAGCAGGCTGTTGTTGCCCACTTTCCTGGCCATGGTAATGGCGACGCCCGCGGCCGCCAGGCCGAAGCCAAAGGCCAGAATCTGTACCGCAATCCAGCTGCTGTAAGGCAGCAGCAGTCCCAGCGCGGCGCCAAACATGCAGCCGGAGGTGACGCCCAGAATGTCGGGTGATACCAGCGGGTTGCGGAATACACCCTGGTAGAGGGTGCCGGCCATGGCCAGTCCTGCGCCCACCAGCAGTGCCATCAGCAACCGCGGCAGTCGTACCAGCAAAATCACCTGCTGCTCGGGGCTGAGATCGTCAGGCAGAGGCTGGGTGCTGATCAGGCACCAAAGTACCTCAGGCAGGCGCACCAGGGTGGACAACGAGTCGGTCGCACTCATGCCAAAACGGCCGCACAACAGTGCCGTCAGGGTGATCAGCAGGGTGACCAGCATCAAGCGGGAGACTGGGGTGGCTTTCAGTTGCATGGGGCTGCCTGAGCGGCGGCGGGCAGAGGTGACAGGCAGGCCTTTCCCAGCAGTTGTTGGTAAAAACGACCAATCCTGGCGTTAACGTCGACATCCCGAAACTTCTTCGGGTGAACCTGGCTGGCCAGGTAATAGGCACCGGCCGCCGCCACCGGCGATGGCATGTGCCACAAGGCCGCAGAGGGCAGGGTGACCCTGGGCAGTGCCGCCAACGAGGCCAGCTCGGTGCTGTCGAGTTGATCGGCCAGGCGGCCGCTTTTCCCTTGTTCGAGCACCAGAAACTGCGGTTGCCAGCGAACCAGCTGTTCCAGGTTAATCTTGGGATAAAATCCGGGCACATCGGCGGCGACGTTGCGTATGCCGGCCAGTTGCAGCAGCTCATGCTGATACATGTGGGCGTTGACGCTGCGGTAGAGATCGCCACCATTGCCGTAATAGCCGGCGACCGGAGCGGTGCCTTCTAGGCGGCGGGTTAGATCGTCGATCAGTTGCCGAGTCAACGCTTTATAGCGCCGGGCCTGGGATTGATGGCCGGTGGCTTTGGCAATCAGATCCATCGCTTGTTGTACCTGATCCAACGATTCGGCGCGGATCAGCAGCGCCGGGATGCCCAGTTGCTGAAGCTGTCCCGCCAGGCGGGCACCATCTTTCTTGTCGTTGATCAGCACCAGGTCTGGCTTGAGACTGATGATGGTTTCCAGGTTGATGCCGGCGGAGCGGCTGCCGACCTGGACCGGGCTGCGGCCGTCCAGCAGGCCTTTCACCAGTGATTGGCGAGTGTCGTGATTGGAGATTCCCACCAACTGATCCTCAAGGCCGAGGCTCAGGGTGAATAGAGTGGCGGGCATGTAGGTGGTGACCAGGCGCTGGGCAGGCGCAGACAGGGCGACGTGGCGCCCGGTCATGTCGGTGAGCTGGAGTGGCTTTGCCACCCCAGCCCAGACCCAACTCCACAGGCTTAGCCCGAGTAGGAGGTGTTTAACCATGAGTCAGATCAGAACCGATAGGTGAGGCCCACTTCAAAGTTGCGGCCTTCGGTGGGTTGGCCATCACCTTCGTAGTAGTTCTCATCCAGCAGGTTGTTAACGTTAAAGTAGGCGGTCAGCTGTTGGTTGTAGAAGTCTTTCCGTGCGCCGATATCCACCGTCAGCACGTCTTTTCCCCACTGAGTGTCGTCGCCGTCCCACTGAATCATGAACTTGTCTTTGTAGTTCAGGCGCAGGTTGGCGCTGACGCCGGTGATGGCCTCGTCCCAGATCAGGATGGCGGTCACTTCGTTGCGGGGCAGATCGCGCAGATACTCGGTTTCGGCATCGGCGGACTTGTCGCGGGCGTGGGTGTAGGTGTGATCCAGGCTGTAACGCAGGGAATCGGTCAGATCACCGGCCAGAGTCAGTTCGCTGCCGTAGTACTCGGCGGTGCCGATGTTTACCGGGGTGGCGATGTTGCAGTAGCCGTCATCCGGGTCGCGGTCGATGCACTGTTCGCCGATGCGATCGTCGACATCGTGATAGAAGCCGCTGATGCTCAGTTGATCAAGCCAGCCGGTGCCCAGATCCATCTCCCAGCCGGCGGCGTAGCTCAGGCTGCGCTCGGGATCCAGCTTGTACAGTTTGCCGTCGTCGGCCTTCATGTCCTGGAAGGTCGCAAAACGGGTCTTTTTGGCCACCGAGGCAAACACCCGGCTGCCGTTGCTCATGGCGTAGCTCAGACCCAGCATCGGATCGATGGTATCGGACTCATCGGCGCCGCTGCCGGCCAGGCTGTTGCCAGCCGACTCGCCCTGGAAGTCGATGACGGTTTGCTGGTGCCAGGCGACGCCGGCGACCACGGTGAGTTGGCCAAAGCGCAGGGTGTCTTCCATGGCCAGGCTGTACGTCTCCAACTCCGAGCGTTCGGTGGGATCGGACAGATCCGGGTCGATGGCGTGATCCACCCATTGCTTGTGAATGTCAGACTTGTAGTTCACCGACAGGCTGAGGCTGTGCCAGTCGGCCAGGGCGATGTCACCGTAGAGGGCGCCGCCAATGGTGTAATCGTCGTAGGAGCTGTCACCCATCTTCTGCTTTTGCTCAGGGGTGGCGTAGAAGCTCAGGGTGTCGGTGTGGGTGTGGTAGTAGGCCATGGCCCGCAAGGTCACCTGGTCATTGAGGATGTGACTGGCGTTGAGGTCGATGCCTTGATCCTGGTACTCGGAGATGTCCGAGAAGGTGGAGTAGGTGGCAAACACCTTGTTGTAGCTGTCGTGGTACGGCAGGCCGCGTTCGGTATCGAAGTGATAGACGCTGGCGTACACCTCGGTGGTGTCGTTGCTGTAGCCGGCGCGCAGACGGGCGTTGATGCTCTCAAGATCGGAGTTGACCCGTTTGCCGCCATCCTCCACCTGCATGAATTTCGGTAGATCGCCCCAGCGATCTTTGATGTAAGACTCAATTGGCTCATAGTCGTCTGACAGGCGGTAGGCGTCGCGGCCGGTATGTTCAATGGTGCCGAACAGGGTAAAGCCGTTGTGGCCGTAGCTGAGCTGAGCGGATTGATGGTTCTGGCCGTACTCGCCGACGTTGGCGTCGAGCTTGCCGGAGAAGCCCTCGCTGCCCTGGTGGGTAATGATGTTGACCACACCGCCCATGCCGTTAGGGCCATACAGAACCGAGGAGGCGCCCTTGGAGACTTCCACCTTGGCGATGATGCTGGCGGGGATCTGGCTCAGATCCAGCTGGCCATACTTGGTTTCGTAGTAGGGGACACCATCGAGCAGAATCAGGATTTTGTCCTGTTCAAAGCCCTGCATGGTCAGGAATTTCTCGCCCTTGTTGGATTGAGCGACGTGGACACCGGGGACATACTCCAGGGCGTCGGCGGCGGTTTTGGCGCCCACCAGTTCGATGGTTTCGGCCGTCAGCACGTTGTGAATGGCGATATCGCGCACCCCGGTGGTTTCTGCAACCACGATTTCACCTAGGGAAAACACCTCTTTGTCGTCGGCCATGGCCGCTGGGGTGGACAGGGTGGCAGCGATCATCATTGCCACAGGGGTAAGACGCAAACCGTTCACTTTGCTCTCCTAAAAAACGCGTTATTTGGGGGCTGAATAGGCAGCCTTCTGATTAGGCTGGAAAGGGTATCAGAGGAAGTTCACTGAAATTTATCAAGAATTGTCAATTCAGGGAGGAGATCACGGTCAAAATACCCCATTCGCACTTAACGGAGAAAAAATGACTCTAACTTTGGACACTTTGTCATTTTTGGACAATGTGTCCATTTGCGGCTTGAGGCGACGGAAAGCCGACGTGGTTGTTCAGCCAATAACCGGGGTGGCAGAGTCGGGTGCCAGGTGAGCAGGATGTGGTTGATTTGCCATCGAACTGAATCCCGTTTGCCGCCAGTGACTGATTTTGTGGCCCTGACCGCCGTTTCAGGCTGTATTTTTGTGTAGATTAGAATAATGACATTTGAATCAATTGTTTGACTGTGGTGTTATGATCCACTTAACAATGGCCAGTGACGGGCATGAGGTCAGCCTCACGCTCGGGCCCAGTCAGACTCAGGACAGTGAAAGGAACACGTGCACGTGGTTGAAGACGCACAGGGAACAGCAAGTCAGTTACCGTTTATTATTGGTGTCAGCGGCCACAGGAAATTAGACCCCAACTCGACCCAGGTGTTACGTCAGCGAGTGAGAGAGGCGTTGGTATTCTGGCGTCAGCAACTGACCGATACGCCCATCTGGTTGTTGTCCGGCATGGCCGTCGGTGCCGACACCCTGGTGGTGGAAGTGGCCCGGGAACTGCGTGCCGAATGGGGCCCGGACAGCCTTAAAATCATCGCCTGCCTGCCCATGGATGAGGCTTCCTACCTGCAAGATTTTGAAGGCCTGCAGTTTGCCCCCAATGCGGTGACCGAGTTCCATGCCCACCTGGCCCAGCTTCGCCATGACGACGATGAGATCATCGAGGTGCAAAGTGTGCTCGAGCCGCAGCAACTGGCCACGGCGCTGGCGGACACCGAGTATGGCGAGGCCCGCAATCACCTGTACCTGAATCAAAGCGTGTTTGTGGCCAAGTACGCCCAGGTGCTGCTGTCCTTATGGGATGGCGCTCCGTCCCGGGGCAGTGGCGGGACCGCAGATGCGGTGGCCTATAAGTTAGGACTGCCGCTTCAATGGCCGCTTGGCATCGCCAACCCGGCACTGGCGCCGGTGTCCGACTTCGATGGCCAGCAGGGCGGCGTGGTTCACCACGTTCCGGCGGTTCGTCCCGGCCAAACCCTGGCTCCATCCACCCTGGAGTATGCGTCGCTGCCGATGACCGGGCTCAGCGGAGACTTGCCCGAGGGCAGTGGCCTGTACGTGTGCCATAACCACGGCGATGACAGCGATATCGCTCCCAGTGGCTTTCTGGCGCAGGAGTTTCGCCTGATGCTCAAGGAGCTGCGCTTCTACAACCAGCACGCTTCCGGCATTGAGGACGATGCGGCCACCGCTTGGCCGGCGCCGGGGCTGCAGGAATCACAGCGGATCTTCCTTAAAGCCGATGCCATGGCGCTGAATCAGCAGACCCGCTACCGACGCCTGACTCAGCTGTTCTTCCTGTTTGCGCTGATCGCCCTGGGCCTGTACGAAGTGGTGTCCAACTTCCTGGAGCTGTCCACCGGATCCTGGCTGATTGCCGCCATGTTTGCTGCCATGCTTGGGTGTTACGGCATCATTCGATATGCCGGCAAACGAGAATTAAAGTGGCAATACCAACTGGCCAGGGGCGTCGCCGAAGGCATGCGCATCCGTGGCTTTTTGAACTTGTCGGCCATCGCGCCATCACCGACGCCATTGATTCCGCGCCGGTTTCGTCAGCATCTGCCACTGATCGAACACGCCATCTCGGTGGCGGAACTGGACTGGTGGCGGGCGCCGCTGCCGGAAAACCCGCAGCTGATCCGCACCAGCTGGCTCGATGATCAACGCAACTTTCTTAATACCCGCCTGCGCCTGAAAGAGCCACGGCGCCTGCGCCTGTCCGAGCGTTTCTATAAACGTCCCGCCTGGGCCGCCAGCGTGTGTGAACGCTGGGCCAGTGAGCTGTTCAATGCGGCGGTGATTTTCGGTATCGCCTTGCTGGGGGTGTTGCTGTTGCAGTACGGGTTTAACATCGACCTGTTTGTCGGCAGCAAAGACACCCTGATGTACTTTGCCCAGTATGCTCTGATGGCCGCCGGTGCCATCGCCTTGTGGGGCGAGTTGGCGGGCTACGATACCACCGCTCGCGGTTACCGCTCCTTAGAACAGCTGTACCGCCGTGCCCAGCACTTGCTGGACGGTGAACTGAATCAATCCAAACAGGCAATGCTGATTGAACTGGCCAAAGAGGCGATGTTCGAACACGTGACCTGGACCAATTCCGAATCAGACAACGATCTGAAACAGAAGCAATAATTAATCTTTAACGGATGATAATGATGAGTAAGCAGATTCGCTTCGAAACCCTGACTGAAAAGCAGTTGGCCTCGCCGACGCTGCAGAACACCCGTCTTGACGGCCGCATCCGCATCGAATGGGGACGGGATGACAGTTACACCATTATCTGTGATGACGAAGACAGCCGTAAGAGCTTTAACCGTCACAGTGACACCGTCATCGGAGTGCTGCCCCTGAAGTGGTCGAAGCAGGTATTTCTGACCATTGGCCTGGATCACGTGATTCAGTTGTCGGCATTCAGTGGACGAAACCTGCATTCATTGAACGAGCACAGCGATCGCATCTTCGGTGTCATCGAGATTGCCAAAGACCGCTTGCTCAGTGCCAGCCTTGATGGCACGGTGCGAATCTGGAATCTGCGCAGTGGCTCTCTGGTGTGCACCATTGACGCCAAGATTACCTCGTTGTCTGCGATACAGATGTTTGCCAACTCCGATCACCTGGCCATCAGTGACGGCAATGGCGTATCGATCTGGAGCTTTACCGGCAAAAAGATTGCAGTAATGCAGGGGCTGAAGTCCCGCATCATCGGCGTCAGCACCCTGCAAAACGGCAGCTGGATGGTGCAGAGTGAAAAGCAGCACCCAAGCATCTGGTCCGCCACCGGTAAGTTCCTGCATCGGTTTAAGTTCGATTTCGATTTTGCCGACGACATGCACGAAGTGGACAGCGAGCGCCTGTTGATTCGTCGCCCCGGTAAGTCACTGGGGTTGTGGCATGTGGAAGGGGAGCTCATCAGCGAGCACCTGCCCAATGACGACATCAACGCGGCATTCGATAACCTGAAGCAGGGCCACCTGACTCGGGATCGATACATCGAACAGAAGCCCGAGGTCATCGATTTCCCCCACGTGCGCAACCCGCTGGGCAACAGCGACAGTGTGTTTACCGCGCGTGCCGAGCTGGAGAAGCAGAAGCTGGATCTGGATGCCAGTCCCGAACGGCGCATGTTCTGGGACTTCTTTAACCGGCCGCTGTTCACGCCGATTCGTACCGCACTGAAGCAGCCGATCAAACAGGCTCGCGAACAGCTCGAAGTGCTGGCCGGGGTGCGTGAGGCGTCTGAGCAAGAGCAGCAGCTTCGACAGAAAAAACGCAAAGGCGCCGCCATCTGGTCCTGGTTGTTCCTGGTGCTGACCATGGTGGCGGCGGGGATTGGTTACCTGTTCTTCCTCGATAACGCTCTGGTGATGGATCTGGTTCGTCAGCAGCAACCTGAGCTGCTGGACAGGTTGGGCCGTAACGCCCATCTGACGCTGGCTGTGGCTGCGGCCGGTATTGGCGGAGCCTGTTTACTGCTGAGCCTGATGATGCTGATTCGTAACCGCGGTCACCGCGGCCATCAGTTGCAGCAGGAAGCCAACCTGCAAGTGGTGGACTGCCTTGCGCCCCAGTTTGATGGTTTGATCGGCTCCATCAAGGAGTACCGTCAGGGACTGTTGAATAACATTCCCGTGGTTAAAGACCTGGCGGCGTTGTCGCCCAAAGGCGTACTGGAAACCATGGATCGTCACATCAACGACACCATCGAAACCATGGCGCTGGAAGAGTGTGGATTGGAACGTGAAGACATCGTCTACACCAATAACGAAGCCATCGTGCTGTCAGACTGGGCCCTGATTCAGGATCTGGATAAGCGGGCTCAGGTGAAATCCAAGTTGAATTATGGCAATGAGCGGTCGTTCTGGTCTTCTGGCAGTGATGGGATTCTGTTTGCGGTTCAGTACATTCAGTACATCTTCCTGACCGAAGACAAGGTGGATGTATTTACCACCTACTACGACTTCATTTCCGGTAAGTGCATCGGTAAAGAAGCCAACGCCTTCTACTACAAAGACGTGACCAACATCGCCAAGCGCAACGTCGAGCGCGGTGGCCAGTCGACGGTGAATGAAAAAGAGATCTCAGTCACCGAGATTGCCCTGTATGTCGCCAGTGGCGAGCGTATTCGCCTGACCATCCTGAACGAAGACAGTGTCTCTGCCATTGCCGCTTCGGCCAAAGATAACGAGAACATCACCATGGTGGATCGCATCGAGAAGCTGGAGCAGGAGCGTCAGAACATCCTCGACGATCAGACCATGTCTGAAACTGAGCGTCAGGAAGAGCTGGACATGAATGCCGCCGAGATGGCCGACCTCAAGACTCAGAACGTGGCGCAGAACGTGCAGAAGACCGCCTCGAAAGCGGATGAAACCGTAAAGAACATTCGTGCCCAACTGCGAGACCATAAGCAATCCGGTAAGCATGACGAGGCCAACATCAATGCACCTATTTCTTAGTTACTCCAGCGCCGACTACGACATCGCGGCGCCGATTCAGCAAGCTTTGGTGCACCTGGGTCATACGGTCTGGTTTGCACCACAGCGAATTGGCGCCGGCCAATGCTTCGCGGCGGAGATCAGCGATGCGATGAAGTCGGCGGAAGCGTTGCTGTTACTGGCCAGCGAGCATTCGGTGGGCAATGCCACTCGCCCGGGATCCAACGAGGTGAAAACCGAGATCAAAATGGCTCGGGAGAAGGGGATCGCCGTGATCCCCCTCAAGGTGGATGCCAGCCTGGACAGTGGCGGCGCCACCGGGTTCGATTATCTGCTGAAAAACTTCCAGTGGGTCGATATCGAAGCCATGTTGCTCAGCCGTCGCTTCGATGTGATTGCCCAGCGGATTGACGGTGAGATTCAAGGCGGGCTTAAGCCGGACTTCAGCGGGTTTTCCGCCCAGCTGGAGGAGGTGGAAACCCTGCTGAAAGCCAAGCGTTGCAACGATGCCCGCCAGGTGCTCAATGCCCTCAGGTTGCCAGCCGAATTCAACGATGAACTGGCGCTGCTGAAGATCATTGCCTTTTTGCAGGGGCAAACGTCGATTCGTCGCCTCAGCAAGCGGGATGCCGATGCCTGTGTGCAGCGGCTTGCTGACATCAGCCAGGGCGCGGTGGCCGCACCGGCGCTGTACCTGCAGGCGATCCTCAGTGAGAATTTCTACCTGGCCAACAGCATCGCCGATGGCACCGCCGGGTTCATGGCGTTAAAGCTGCAAGCTCAGCCTCACGGCAGGTTGAAGGCCAAGTACATCAAGATGACCGATGGCTTCCCTGCCGATGGCATGGGGTTTGTCAGTCGCTGGCGTTAGTGTCAGTATTGCCAACAAGGCCACCGCGAACCCGGTGGCCTTTTTTTAGCTTTCACTCAAATTGGAGGAGGGGAGATGACCACAAGGTTAGTCTGGCTGGCGGCAATGAGCGCCGTGTGGAGTGGTGCACCGGCGGCGCAGGGCAACGACTCGCAGCAATTTTTCGATGCCTTGTCAGCCCACTGTGGCAAGGCCTATGGCGGTCGGCTTATCTCCAGTGATGCGGCCGATCGTTCTATGGTCGGTGTCGAGATGGTGATGCATGTGCGTGATTGCTCGGACAGCGAGATTCGGATTCCTTTCTTTGTCGGCGACGACCGTTCCCGCACCTGGGTGATCACCAAAACCGACGATGGACTGCAGCTAAAGCACCAGCATCGCCATGCCGATGGCAGTGATGATGCGGTGACCTGGTATGGCGGCCATAGCGACCCGAATAGGCATACCGACTCGGCGTCTGTGCAGTCGTTCCCGGTGGATGGTTACTCCATCGAGATGTTTAAGCGTACAGGCCTTGATGTTTCGGTGACCAACGTCTGGCAACTGAAGTTGAGTGACGACCGGTTTAACTACATCATGAGTCGTGCGGGACGCCATTTTGAGGTCAGTTTTTCCCTGACCCAGCCGATTCCGGCACCGGGGCAGGCCTGGTAGAGGAGCGCTGTGCTTATATGGCTGCAAAACACCCCAAAATCAATTAATTAATCGACACTCAGTTGCTTAAGGGGTTGCGGTGGAGTGCCAGCCGGGTACAATGGCAAGCGTTCAGTAACACACCGAATCTGGCGCGTTGGCAGAGTGGCTATGCAGCGGATTGCAAATCCGTGGACCTCGGTTCGACTCCGGGACGCGCCTCCATATTTTACGAAAAACGGCAACCTTAATCGGGTTGCCGTTTTTCGTTGTGGATTGGCATTAAGCTGCAAGTCTGAATGTTGAAGCAGGGTAGCAATCCGTGGACCCTAATTCATGGCTCTGCCCGACTCCGGGATGCGCCTCCATATTTAACAAGGAACGGCAACTCTAAAAGGGTTGCCGTTTTTCGTTGTGGATTGGCATTAAGCCCTAAGCCTGAATTTTGAAGCAGGGCGGCAATCCGTGGATCCCAATCCATGGCTCTGCCCGACTCCGGGACGCGCCTCCATATTTAACAAGGAACGGCAACTCTAAAAGGGTTGCCGTTTTTCGTTGTGGATTGGCATTAAGCCCGAAGCCCGAAGTCTGAATTTTGAAGCAGGGTAGCAATCCGTGGACCCCAATTCATGGCTCTGCTCGACTCCGGGACGCGCCTCCATATTTAACAAGGAACGGCAACTCTAAAAGGGTTGCCGTTTTTCGTATGAGCAGCCAAAACTCTGTATATTCAGCTTCCCACAACACTCAAAAAAAACTCCGTCGCCCTTGCGAACGCGAGGGCCCAGCGTCTTTTATCGGAACCTTCCGAAGACAGCCATCAGAAGAACCTTCCGAAGACAGCCATCAGAAGAACCTTCCGAAGACAGCCATCAGAAGATTGTGGACTTCGTTTCGATTCCGCAACCTTTCGAAGACACCCATCATTGCGAACATGATAGAGGACGATACGCCGCTCACTACGAACGCGAGGGTCCGTGTTTTCGGTTTTAGTGTTGCATTCTAAGTGGCTGCGGGTCACTCTGCTTCAGGTGATATCGGTTTCCCAGAATCCGCTGAAAAAGAGAGCAATGAAGCAATCCATCGTCCATTGACTATGACGACACTCTGGATTTATGTGTCGGCAAGCTTAAGTTTGATCTGATTGAGGACAGCTACCAGCTCGAGCAGTTGGCATTGGTTGGCAATCAGATCGGCGGTAGGGTGTTTCTGTTTCTCAGTACCGACGATTTCTGGCGGGATTATCATCGCATGCTGGAACTTGGCAGTCATTTCGTGCGTCCGCCGCAGGAGCAGGACTATGGCACTGTGGCGGTTTTTGAAGATTTGTACGGCAACTTGTGGGACCTGTTGCAATTTAATGACGGCCACCCTATGGCTATGCGCGCCGCCTTAACCCGTGAGGGCTAAGCAAGGTCGAATTCTGACTCAAGCCGGAAACAAACGAGAGGCCGTATCGATGACACCATTTACTATCAGCCGGCTCCACACTGCGTCAGGGATCTTTCGCCTGTCCGGGCAGTATGAGCCGCACCGCGACCGCTGGCGGTTTGAGTACCACCATGTGGCGATAATGGGCACCGATGGCTGGGTGAGGTTAGTGCTGGATCATCCCGGCACTCGCAGCAGCCTAGCGGCAATAGAGACGGCACTGCAGACCCATCTAGCGTCATCACGATAAAGACTAAGGACAATGTAAATGAAAGGACTCGTTGGTTCCATGCTGTTGCTGCTAGTAACTTTTCTCTCCCCTCTGGCAGCAGCGGAGCCGGTGTTGACGGCAGCACCCATCGACACTTCTCCTCCGTTGATGGTGGTGTTGGTTCGTCACGCCGAAAAACAGAAATCCGGATCAGATCCGGCGTTGACTCAGCAGGGCGAAGCCAGAGCACAGGCTCTGGCTAAGTTGCTGCAGAGCGCGCAGCTTGATGTCGTTCACAGCACTGACTTTGCTCGAACTCGAGCCACCGCGGCTCCCACCGCTGCAGCGTTAAACGTCCCGGTTAGCCTGTACGATCCCCGTCAGCTCGAGGCGTTTGCCAATCAATTGAAGCGCCGAGGTGGCCGTCACCTGGTGGTAGGGCACAGCAACACCACGCCAGCCCTGGTCGGCTTGTTGGGCGGCGAAGCCGGCGATGGCATCGACGACGCCAGCGAATTTGATCGACTCTATATTCTAACCCGCAACGCCGACGGCCAAACCTCCACCGTCCGCCTCCACTACGGCCTTTAATTTAGACACCCATCCCAAGGCCTTTTAATCAGACAGCCAGGTTACATTCAATGGCAGTCATTACCCTGAAATTCTGATCGCTTGGGTTCGGGATAGAGGGTGTGGACAAGGGAGGCCAGTGAGGGAGGAGATTGGAGCATTTTCTGCTCTTAGGCCAGTTATTCGGGCAGCATCACTTACCCAACAAAAACGGCTGGTTAGCAGTTAGCAAACGAGGGCGATGGTTAGGCGCCGAGCAGTCGTTTAGCGTTGCCAGAGCCTCGAATTCGATGCATGCCATTGGTTTGTCGGCAGTGTTGCAGGCTGTGCAGTCGGCCAGCCAGATGGCAAAACTGGTACTCAAAGCCTTGGGTAAGCTCCATCCAGTTGTCCAAATCGATGCCGAGGCGTTGCAGTAGTGTGTCGCTGGAAGCCGGAATGGCAGCGGCTTTGTCTGCTCTGATAGCCCGGCCGGTAAATTCCACCAATTCGAGGTAATCGTTAAGGTGACAGGGCAGGGTGTGAAGCCCCACCTCTTTGGCATCAAAGGGTTTTAGTCGCTGTGGTTGTGTGCCTTGTAGAGCTGCGCGAATGCGCATCTGAATGCTGGTGAAATCGGATTGCTCAGGGGTTTTGGCCATGCCTGAGCGAATGGGATTAAGGTCGACGTAGGCCATGCAGGCCATCAGCGCCTGTTCATCGAGCAAGGCTTGAGACTTAAATCGCCCCTCCCAGAACCGGCCGGTGCACTGGTCCTCTTTGTTGGCTTCCCGAGCAATGTACTCGTTGAGAGAGCGCATGTACCAGCTCAAATCGGCCAGTCGATTGCGGTAGAGTTTTGTTTTATTTTCAATCTGCTGTAGCTCAATTTTGGTTAGGTTTTCCCGTTGGTCATCGTCGCAATAGCGCCGGGTGAGTTCGGTTCCTCCGAATAGGCAGTGCCAACGAGTGAGCACCTCCAGAGTGCTCCAATCACTGGCTTTTTGCGCATCGACATGGAGCACCACATGGGTGTGGTTGGTCATTACGGCGAAGGCACAGATATCAATGGCAAACGCCTGACTTAATTCGAGTAACCGTTTTTCGACCCAGTGGCGTCGGTGCTCATAGCTGATGCCGGTGTAGACATCGGTGCCGCAAAGGAAGCTGCGGCGAACGCAACGACTGACGCAGTGGTAGTAAGGGGTATCTTGCAGCGATACTAGCTGCTTTCTGGCGGTAGGCATAGTCTCATCCTTGAAACTGGTAAGAGTTGAGTGTAGTCGAATCAATCAACGTTGAACTGAGATGGCTGTCGAAGTGCAGGTTGGTAAAGAGACCGTGTTTGCTAAAATGGGTGTCTGGATAAAAGAGCGGGGAATGGAGATCGGGGAAATCGGTACAAACTTCCGGAATCTGTATACAAACCCAGATTATGAAGTTGATACATTGACCTCGCTAACCAATTTTTCAGAGGTAACAGATGGCTAAATCAAACTGGGACGCGACCCGCATTCCCGATCAAGCCGGCAAGGTGATCATCATCACGGGTGCCACCAGCGGGCTGGGCAAGGAGGCCGCTCGAGTACTGGCGGGCAAGAACGCCACCGTAGTAATGGCGGTCAGAAATACCGAAAAGGGTGAAAGGGTTGCCAATGAGATTCGCTCCGCTCTCCCAGGCGCTAACTTGCAGGTGCGTCAGTTGGACTTAGCTGATCTGAATTCGGTCGTTGATTTCGTTGACGCCTTTCAAAAGGACCATCAACAACTGGATTTGCTGATTAATAACGCTGGAGTGATGGCGTGCCCCCATGCACTGACTAAAGATGGATTTGAGCTTCAGATGGGCACCAACCACCTTGGGCATTTTGCCCTGACCGGGCGATTGATGCCGTTACTTAAAGCGACAGCTGGGGCGAGAATAGTGGTGACATCAAGCACGGCACATAAGTTTGGCAATATCGATTTCAGCGACTTGAACTGGCAGCAGCGAAGCTACCATTCCTGGAAAGCCTATGGCGCCAGCAAATTGGCCAACCTGTATTTTGCTTACCACTTGGTTGATAAGCTCCAGGGTGATGTCCATGCCCCAAGGGTAACTCAGGCTCACCCTGGGTGGACCAGCACAGAGCTGCAGCGCCATACCGGAGGCGTTTCTTTTTTAAACCGCTTCTTTGCCCAGGGTGCAGATATGGGCGTGTTACCGACTCTGCGCGCTGCCTTCGACCCCGAAGCTAAGCCGGGCGAGTTCTTTGGGCCGGCGAACTGCTTTGAGATGAGAGGATACCCGGTGCGGGTAAAGTCCACTCAGTTGTCCCATGATCGGGATAAAGCCCGCCAACTGTGGGAACAGTCTGAGGCACTCACCGGCGTTCGCTATTGATGTGGCGCTACGGTTGCTAACTCCGGCATTGCAGAAAATGGGTGTCTGATTTCAGTGTTTAGTACCCTAAAGATGGGTGTCATAATGGCGATTTTGAATGAGCCGAGTATGAGATGAGTGACCTGAATACACTGACCAGCATCAGTGAAATACATCGTATGCTCGGTTATGCCAAGCCGTTGCACCCATTAGTCACTGTGTTTCGGCATACCGAAGCGATGATGGCGCAATTTGGTGAATACCGCTTCTCAAGCGAGCTCTATCTGGTGACTCTCAAAGAGCATATTCAAGGTTCATTTGCTTATGGTCGAAGCAATTACGACTTTGAGGAGGGCACCATGATATTTATGGCGCCTGGTCAGGTGTTTTCCTCGGTAAATGAGTCCCGGGACCCAGGCGGCTGGACGTTGATGTTCCACCCGGATTTGATTCGCGGAAGCGCATTGGGGCAAGCGATCGACAGTTATCATTTCTTTGATTACGAGGTCAACGAAGCGCTGCATCTGTCGGATCTGGAGAAGCGTAATATCACCGAGTTGGTACTGAAAATCGAGTCGGAGATTGGTCAGAATCTGGACGCTCACAGTCAGGATCTCATCGTGACTAACATTGAGTTGTTGCTGAAGTACTGCAGTCGCTACTATGATCGCCAGTTCTATACCAGAACCAACCTGAATTCAGATATTTCTCAAAAATTCAGTGCTTTACTTAAATCTTACTACTATGAACAGCAGCAGTTGGAGGCCGGAGTGCCTTCGGTGCGTTATTGTGCAGAGCAACTGAACATCTCCACCAGTTACCTCAGCGATCTTCTTAAAAAGGAGACCGGTCGTAATGCTCAAGATCACATCCATCACTTTGTGATTAACAAGGCGAAAACTCTGTTGCTGAGCAGCGATGCTACCGTGAGCCAAATAGCATTCCAGCTTGGGTTCGAGTACTCCCAACATTTCAGTCGCTTGTTTAAGGCCAAGGTTGGTCAAACGCCCAGAGATTATCGCAGCGTTCATTAGCCGGATGCTATTTTAATCGACCAGTTTGGGTGGCTGATTAAGAACCCTTCGAGTGGGTGTCTGGTTAAGAGTTAGGTGTCTGGTTAAGAGATTGAAGTGGGTGTCTGACTAAGGCTTGGTGTCTGGCTAAGGCTTCAGATGGGTGTCTAGTTAAGAGACGGGCTGAGAGTACTTCGGATGGGTGTCTTGCTAAGGTTGCAGCAGTTGGAGGCCGGAGTGCCTTCGGTGCGTTATTGTGCAGAGCAACTGAACATCTCCACCAGTTACCTCAGCGATCTTCTTAAAAAGGAGACCGGTCGAAATGCTCAAGATCACATCCATCACTTTGTGATTAACAAGGCGAAAACTCTGTTGTTGAGCAGCGATGCTACCGTGAGCCAGATAGCATTCCAGCTTGGGTTCGAGTACTCCCAGCACTTCAGTCGCTTGTTTAAGGCCAAGGTCGGTCAAACGCCCAGAGATTATCGCAGCGTTCATTAGCCGGGTGCTATTTTAATCGACCAGTTTGGGTGGCTGATTAAGAGCCTTGGAGTGGGTGTCGGGCTAAGGCTTCAGATGGGTGTCTAGTTAAGAGACAGGCTGAGGGTTCTTCGGATGGGTGTCTTGCTAAGGGTCATCGACCAGTTTGGGTGGCTGATTAAGAACCCTTCGAATGGGTGTCTGGCTAAGGCTTCAGATGGGTGTCTTGCTAAGGGGCTTTGGGTGGTTGTGGACGTTGGTCGGTGTGAGAGGATTCGAACCTCCGACCCCTTCCTCCCGAAGGAAGTGCGCTACCAGGCTGCGCCACACACCGAACTAAGTTGCTGTCCTGTATCCAGTTTATTCTTACTCGCGGCGATGTCAATCCTTGCTGTGAGGGGGTAAACGACGTCGGTGCCGTTGCGATGCCATAAAAAAGAGCCAGCCATCAAGAGAGAGGTGGCTGGCTCGGTCTGGTACCTCAACGGTCGCTACGGGGTAACAATGTTGAACCAGAATTCGAAGCTGTCCAGCATGGCGAAGAACTCATCGAACGCCTTTTTGTTGCCGCTCAGCTTGACGCTGCCGTCGGCGACGGCGTCATCGAAGCTCAGTTGCCCCAGCTGTATCTTGGTCAGGGTGGCCTTGGTCATCGAGGCACTGGCGTCGGCCTGTTTCAGCTGATTGGCGCTGTAGTTCAGTACCGAATTTTCCACCGTCAGGGTGTAGTCTTCCTTCAGATCGGTAAAGCTCAGGTTCAATGCCAATTTCTTGCCTTCTGCCTTTTCTGGCAGCAAACGCACGCCCAAATAGTCAAACAGCATGGATGGCGGCATGTTGGCGATGATGTCCGGTGACGCGGTTTCCAGTGCCATGGCGGTAGGCAGGCCGTTGCGAAGTTCATACGCGCCTTGCAGGTACACCGAGCGCCACGGGCCGGACTCGGCCTGATACCCCAGTTGCTCATAGCTGTCGGCCAGCAGTTGCTTAGCCTTGTTGTTGTCGGGCTCGGCAAACACCAGGTGCTTCAGTACCTCGGCAGTCCAGCGATACTCGCCCTTGTCGAAATCTTTGCTGGCTTTTCTCATCACCGAACGGGCACCGCCCATGTAGTCGATGTACTTTTTGGCCGCTTGCTGCGGAGGCAGGTTGTTGAGATCCGACGGGTTACCGGTGTACCACCCCATGTAACGCTGGTAGACCGCGCGGCTGTTGTGTCGCAGCGTGCCGTAGTAGCCACGGGTGGCCCAGTTGTTTTCCAGTGACTTGGGCAGGGTGATCATCTCGGAGATCTCTTCACCGGTGTAACCCTGGTTCATCAGGCGCACCGACTGGTCGTGAATGTACTTGTAGATGTCGCGCTGCTTTTTCAGGTAGTCGATAATGTTGTCACTGCCCCACACCGGCCAGTGGTGCGACTGGAATTTCACCTTGGCGTCGGCTCCCCACATCTCGATGGTTTCATTGAGGTAACTGGCCCAGATCAGCGGGTCACGCACCTTGGCGCCGCGCAGAGTCAGTACGTTGTGCATGGTGTTGGTGGAGTTTTCCGCCATCCACAGTGCGTTCATATCGGGGAAATAGGTATTCATCTCCGTCGGCGCTTCGGTGCCCGGAGTAAATTGGAACACCATCTCTACGCCGTCCACGGTCATCTCCTGGCCGGTTTCAGTGATGATGTCGGTGGGCGGGATCAAACTGCCCATGCCGGTTGAGGTGGTCTGGCCCAGGCCACCATTCACGCCGCCTTCGGCGTTACGGGGCAACAGGGCGCCATACATGTACACGGCCCGGCGGCCCATGACGTTACCGGCAATCACGTTCTCCGAGACCGCGTGTTCGGTAAAGCCTTCCGAGGCGATGATTTTTACCTTGCCGTCATCGACGTCTTTCTGGTCGACTATGCCGCGTACCCCGCCGAAGTGATCCAGGTGGCTGTGGCTGTAGATCACCGCAGTGACCGGCTTTAGACCGAACTGTTCATCGACCAGCGCCTTGGCGGCGGCAGCGGTTTCCGGGCTGATGAGCGGGTCAAACACGATCCAGCCACGGTCGCCCTGAACAAAGGTGATGTTGGACAGGTCGTAGCCCCGTACCTGGTAGATCCCCTTGCTAACCTCAAACAGGCCGTATTCCATGTTCAGCTGAGCATTGCGCCATAGGCTGGGATTGACGGTGTCCGGTGCGGCTTTGTCGCTGCTGATGTAGGTTTTGTACTGCTCCAGATCCCACACCACCTGGCCGTCGGCGTTTTTGATGGTCAGTGACTCCGGGCGGGACAGCAGTCCTTTGGTGGCGTTATCGAAATCGGTCTTATCGGCAAAAGGCAGTGCCTTCAGTACCTTGGCGTTGGCCTGCTGGGTAAACTGGCTGGCAGGTTTGGGCGCAACCAACTGGGCTGATTCCTCGGCCAGCGGTGCCATGGAGGTCAGCACCAGAGAGCTGGTGCAGAGTATCGCTAACGTCTTGTTCATACATAGATCCTTTATATTGGCTGACGCCGAATAACTTCATGTCATTAAAAACCGCACTGTCCGGATTTAGGATAGGGCAGGGCCAATATCGCTCCCTGTGGCAGAGGCACACAATGAATTACGGCACTCCAAACCGGTATTTCTTGACAGCGACCGTCGATTTGCCCAATAAATAGAGGTTTGGATGTCATTGTCACGCTGATTGGCCGATATCTGCCGAACTGCAGTTACTCAAACTTAACAACAGGATTGTTGTGAAGATATGCAATTTCCGCAAATGGAATTACAGCGGCAGCAAATAAGGGCTATTTCAACGTCAGATATAGCCGCCTTAGCCCAGTTTCAACCCAATAAAAATCGTTATTACACCCAGCTGCAATCCGGTGTTTTAGCCGCTTCCTATCAGGAAGTAAATTTGGGACAGGTTCAGATCTTCAGAGAGTCGTTAACTACCGGTGCTCGAATTCAGGCGGCGCCGGCCCGAGTCTGGTTGCCTTTTGCCGCCATTTTGCCCCACTCCGGTGAGTATCGATTTTGCGGTCGCGAGGGCCAGGCGGGAACCCTGATCCAGGCCAGTGGCGGCGAGTGGGACATCTGCTTCAAAGAGCGGTTGGATTACGTGTCCACGGCCCTCGACCGGCAGGCGTTCTCCACCAGTTTGCAGCGCCTTACCGGCGAAGAGTTGCCCCAGGATTGGTGCCTGAGCCTGCAGCGGCGCACCGATGCCACGGCACTGAGCCGTTATACCGACGGCATCGCCAGCCTGCTGCATCGCATCCACAGTCAGCCGCAGTTGTTGAGTCAGCCTCAGGCGCAGAAGCTGCTTGGTGCCAATGTGCTGGAGTTGGTGTTGGCGGTGATGATGCCAGCGATGCCATTGACGCCACCGAACTGCAGTAAGCCCAGGCGCCGGTTGGGTGTTAAAAGGGTGATTGACTACCTGCAGGCCCATGCCGCCAGGCTGCCTACCATTCCTGAATTGTGTCAGGTGGCCGAGCTCAGTGAACGCAGCCTGGAGTACGGATTTCGAGACGAGTTGGGAATGACCCCGGTGCGGTACTTGAGGATGGTGCGTCTCAACGGTGCTCGCTGCGATCTGCTGCGGCGTCGGGGCCAGCCAACCAGCGTGGCCGAGGTGGCGTTAACCTGGGGTTTTATGGAGTTTGGTCGTTTCGCCGGTGAGTACCGAAAACTGTTTCATGAGTTGCCGTCGCAAACCCTGAAGCAGGACAAGCCGTCCATTAACCACACTCCGCTATCGCCGCCCCCTGCTGACGGTGACGATACCAGAGTGTCAGGATCAGCATCAGCGGTGTTTGCAGGGTAAAAAACACCGCAGCAAACAGCAGGTACTGGCTGTCATTAAACAAAGTCAGTGCCAACAGGCTGGTAAAGGCCAGGTTTCTGACTGGAAATTCAATAATGATGGCGGCGTGATCTCGTTCTGAACAAGACGTTATATTTCCCACAATCCAGCCAATAAACAGGGCGATAATGGTAAAGGGAATGGCCAATATGACGAGCGAATGAAATTGCGCCGATAATTGCAGCTGAAACTGAAAAAATATACTGATGATTAATATAAGTAGGGCTAATGAGCTGAGTCGCTCAAATTTGGCTAAGTGTTTTTGGGTCTGAACCGGAAACCAGCGCCGAATCAGGTGGCCTGCCATTATTGGCATAATCAATAGTTGAAACAGTTGACCGATCTGGTGTTGAGTCAGTGCGCTTATCGTATCCTGCTGCTGCTGATATTGCGGCAACAGCAGCGCCAGTAACAGCGGCAGTGCCACGATGGCGCCAATGCTGGTGACGGTGGTCAGGGCCACCGACAGGGCGGCGTTGGCCCGGGCCAGCAGGCTGTACAGGTTTGACAGGGCTCCGCCGGGGCTGAAGGAGACCAGCAGCAGGCCGATGGCCACGGCCGGCTCGGGTGCCAACAGCCCAATCAGTATCCAGGCAACCAGGGGCAGCAGCAGCCACTGAGCCACGGCGGCGGCCAGCAGCGGCCGGGGACGGTGTTTAAGCTCGGCGAGATCCACCGAGGTCAGGTTGGCGCCCAGGCCCACCATCAGGGCGACGATCAGTATTTCAATGGCAAAGTCCATCGTCCATCACTGCATTCCGTTGAGTGAAGTCACTACTGTATCGAGATTGACGATGAAAAAACACGCCGCAATGTTGATGCTGCCATTGCCTTTGTTTACCAGTGGCGGATACCGGCATAGGCCACGCCGGTCAACTCGCACACCTGCTTTTTCCAACTGCTCAGGTCGGTGCTGGTGAATTGGCTGAGGGCAGAATGACCGCAGGCCCTGGCCATGATCTGCATCAGCTCGGTGGAGGCGCCCAGGTAGCGGGCCAGTTGCGCCGGACCGTTGTCCACATCCAGCCGCTGCCGAAGTGCCGGGTCCTGAGTGGCAATGCCTGCCGGACACTGGTTGGTGTTACAGATGCGGGCGCCGACGCAACCAATGGCCTGAATGGCGGCATTGGCGACGGCAACGGCATCGGCCCCCAGTGCCATGGCCTTGATGAAGTCCGGCGCCGTGCGCAGGCCGCCGGTGATGATCAGCGACACATCGCGGCCGCAGCGTTTGTCCAGGTGACGCCTGGCCCGGGCCAAAGCGGCCAGGGTGGGCACCGAGATGTGATCCCGAAACAGTCGCGGCGCCGCGCCGGTACCGCCGCCGCGGCCATCGAGAATAATGTAGTCGGCACCGGCCTGCAGGGCAAAATCGATGTCGGCCTCGATGTGGTTGGCCGACAACTTAAACCCCACCGGAATGCCGCCACTCAGATCCCGCACCCGATCGGCAAAGCCGCGAAAGTCATTCACTGATACCAGGTTGGTAAAGGTCGGTGGTGAAATGGCCTCCTGGCCGGGTTTGAGCCCTCGCACTTCGGCGATCTTGTCCGAGACCTTGTTGGCGGGCAGATGGCCACCGATACCGGTCTTGGCGGCCTGGCCGCCTTTAAAATGAAACGCCTGCACCCGTTTCAGCTTGTCTTCACTGTAGCCAAATTGAGCCGAGGCCATCTCATACAGGTAGCGGCTGCAGGCCTGCTGTTCTTCGTCCAGCATGCCGCCCTCGCCGGAGCAGATGCCGGTGCCGGCTAGCTCAGCCCCTTTCGCCAGGGTTTCCTTGGCTTCCTGAGACAGAGAGCCAAAGCTCATGTCGCTGACAAACAGCGGCATCGACAGCACCAGGGGTTTGGCGGCTCGGGGGCCAATCACGGTGCGGCAACTGACCGGGGTGTCATCGCCCAGGGGCCGGGTCGCCAGTTGTGCGGTCAGTATTTGAATGTCATCCCAGTTCGGCAGTTGGTAGCGGGGCACGCCCATGGCCACCATCTCGCCATGGCTGCCTTGCAGCCCCTCCTTGGCCAGCTGATGAATGGCGGCCACCGTTGGTTCCTCTTTGGTGGCCTGGGCCTGGGGACGATCTGAGGCCGGCGCCGCCGCCTCGTTACCCACGTCTTCGGCGCTGAGTTTCATGTGCGAGCCATCGCAATAGGGCTGGTTGGCCGACTGTTTGCACCGGCATAGGTAGGCCTCGCCGTCCTGCTTGGCGCTAAAGGCCTTGGGCGTCAGGCCGGTGCCCTGATGGGAACCATCGCAAAACGGTTGATTGGCAGAGCGGCCACAGGCGCAAAAATAGTAGCGCTTGTCTGCTTCAAGGGTGACTTTTTTCGGACTGACGTCGGCAATGATCGGCTTGCTCATCTTGGACCCTCGTGATTGATCAAGGTGGAGGCATTGGATAAACAACTAGGACAGGAGCCGGGCAAAAGCAAACGGCGCCGAAGCGCCGTTAGGGGGGATTGTGGGCAGCGACGTCAAAACGCCGCATCATTTTGCCTGAATGGGGTTACATCATGGCGCCGTTGACGGGGATCAGCGCGCCGGTGAGGTTGGGGCGCCCGGGACGGGTCAGGTCGATCATCAGGCTGGCCAGTTGTGCCGGGTCGATCCACTGGGCCGGGTCCACCTGGGGCAGGGCGGCGCGGTTGACCGGGGTGTCGATGATGGTGGGCAGCACCGCGTTGACCTGAATGCCATCCGGGCCCACCTCCGCCGCCAGGCTTTCTACCAGGCCATTGAGGGCCAGTTTTGACGCCATGTAGGGGCCGAAACCGGCACCGATGCTGCGGCGGGTGTCTCTGGCGGAGATGAACATCATGCTGCCGCCCCCGCTGCGTTTCATCGCGGTCAGCAGCGGCCGGGCCAGAGTCCAGGCGGTGGTGAAGTTGGCCTGATGCAGCCGGGTGACCTCGTTGGCGCTCACCTGATCCCAGGTGTTCCAGGAGTAAACGCCGCAGCAGTGATAATGGGCGTCAATGGCGCTGCCAAGCAACGGCTCGGCCTTCGACACCAGTTGCTGGCACTGGGCGGCATCGGTGAGATCCCCCAGCAGTACCTGCACCAGATCCGGGTAGCGGCGCTCCAGCTCCCGGGCACGGGTCTCGTCGCCGGGGCGACCGAAGCCGACAATGCGGGTGCCTTGTGCAACCAGTTGGTGTATCAGTGACTGGGCGGTGACCGAGAAACAGGCCGCCACAGTGGCGGTGGTAATGGTTTTGCGTGACATAAACACTCCGTAACTGGGTTGGAAGATTGGGACTAGGCGGTCAGGACCACCTTGCCGACGGCCTGCCCCGATTGCAGGTGACGGTGGGCATCGCCCGCCTGCCACAGGCTAAAGCGGTTGGGGTCGATCAGCGGGGTGAGCTTATCGGCGTCCACCAGCTCGGCCACCTGGCGCAGAATCTGGCCGTGGTTGGCACGGCCTTCGCCGTGAATCATCGGCAGCAGCATCAGCACGCCGTGAAAGCTCAGGCTCTTTAGGGTGATGGGCAGCGGGTCGGCAATCGGCAGGGTGGTGGCCACCGCCCCGTTGCGGCGCACCGCCTCGAAGCTGTTGTTGATGTTGTCACCGGCGATGGTGTCGAACACGGCATCGAAGCCGTCGCCGTTGGTGCAGCGCGTCACGTAATCGGCCACCGACTCCTGGCTGACGTCGATAACATGGTCGGCGCCAAGGTGAGTGGCGTGCGCCAGGGTGGCCGGGCGACAAGTGGTTGAGACGATGGCTCCGGCTTGCTTGGCCAATTGAACCGCGATGTGGCCGACGCCACCGGTGGCACCGTGAACCAGCACCCGATCACCGGCGCCAATGCGCAATTTCTGGTGCAGCGCTTCCCAGGCGGTGATGGCCACCAGCGGCAGGGCGGCGGCCTCGGCCATGGACAGGCGCTGGGGCTTGTGGGCCATCAGATCGGCATCCACCAGCATGTACTCGGCCAGGGCGCCGTTGATGCCGGCAATGCCACCGGCGCAGCCGTAGACGGCGTCACCGACATCGAAACCGCTAACGCCTGCGCCTACCTCGACGATGGTGCCGGCGACGTCGCCGTGCAGAATCTCCGGCAGGTTGGCGGACCAGGGGGTATCGGCCGAGCGCAGCATGGTGTCCAATGGGTTGACGCTGCTGGCGGCCACTTTGATCAGCAGGTGGCCGGGCACAATGGTCGGAATCGGCCGCTCGGCCAGCTGCAGAACGTCGGCGTCACCGAGGGTGGTAAGAATCATGGCTTTCATGGGGTTACTCCAATGGGATGGGGTTGATGGGTTTTAGAATATGACTTGCCATTTGGGAAAAGAATGCACCTGCGGTAAACTCAGTTTTGCTTTTTGAGCAATTATTGAGGCATTCCGTGATCAGCAAACTGCGCTACTTCAACTCGGTGGTGGAAACCGGCAGCATCTCCCAGGCCAGCCAGCACTTCGATGTGCAGCCGTCGTCGGTGTCGCGGCAGTTGGCGGCGCTGGAAAAAGAGCTTGGGGTTCGATTGCTTAACCGCACCACCCGCAACCTGGGGTTGACCGAAGCCGGCAGCCGCTTCTACCAGTACTCACAGCGCATCGTCGCCGAACTGGACGAGGCGCAGCGGGCGGTCAACGATCTGCAACAGGCGCCCAGAGGCTGCCTGCGACTGTCGATGACCGTGGGCTTTGGCGAGACGGTGGTGTTGCCACTGCTGCCATCATTCGGTTGCCGTTACCCAGAGATCGAGCTGCAACTGGAGCTGACCGAGCGGGTGGTGGATCTGGTGGAGGAGAACATCGACATTGCCATTCGCAGCGGCCAGTTGCCGGACTCCAGCCTGGTGGCCAAGCGGCTGCAGTACAATAACTTCATCCTGTGTGCCTCGCCCCAGTACCTGCAGCGCCGCGGTCATCCCACCACATTGAGCGATTTGTCCGATCATCTGTGCATCCGCTATGGCTACAGCGGCTGGCGCGACTGGTACTGCCTGGATGAGCGGCCGCAGCGGATGCAACTGAACAGCGAATTGACCGTGGATACCGTCAATGGTCAGCGGCAACTGCTGCTCAGTCACGGCGGGGTGGCGCTGATCCCCTATTGGGCGGTCAGCGACGATCTGCGCCAGGGCAGATTGGTGGAGGTGTTGCCCAATCACCGTATCAGCCCGACCGAGGTGCCGTCGTCCACCTATGCGCTGTACCTGAAGCGGGAGTTTGTGGCGCCGAAAATTCGCGTGTTTCTGGACTACCTGAGCGAGCAACTGGGCACGCCACTGGCGCGGTGAGGCTCATGGCGTGAATTCCATTCCAGATTTAAGGCGGTACTGATTCCCTGTCCTATACTCAGACAACTCGCTGGTGGTAGTACCAGCTCTGCTGTTGGCATCTTGAGACTAAAAGGGACAGTTACATGATAAGGACACGCCTCTCCTCGGTTCGAGGAGTCTCGCTCATCGGCGCCTTGGCCGCCTCGTTACTCTCGTTTTCCGGCCTGACGGCGGAGAAACCCAACATTCTGGTGATTTGGGGCGACGACATCGGTCAGTCCAACATCAGTGCCTACACCTTCGGCCTGATGGGCTACAAAACCCCCAACATCGACAGCATTGCCAAAGACGGCATGATGTTTACCGACTACTACGCCGAGCAGTCCTGCACCGCCGGTCGTGCCACCTTCATTACTGGCCAGAGCGTGCTGCGCACTGGCCTCAGTAAAGTGGGCCTGCCCGGTGCCGACATCGGCCTGCAGGCCGAAGACGGCACCATCGCCGAGATGCTCAAACCCCTGGGCTACGCCACCGGCCAGTTCGGCAAAAACCACCTCGGTGACAAGGATGAGTTTTTGCCCAGCAATCATGGTTTCGATGAGTTTTTGGGCAACCTGTACCACCTGAACGCCGAAGAGGAGCCGGAGCTGCCGGACTACCCGAAAGATCCCAAGTTCCGTGAGCAGTTTGGCCCGCGCGGCGTGATTCACTCCTTTGCCGATGGTCGCATTCAAGACACCGGCCCGCTGACCCGCAAGCGCATGGAGACCATTGACGATGAAACCGTGGCGGCGGCGATGACCTTCATGGATCGTTCGGTGAAGGCGGGCAAGCCGTTCTTCGTATGGTGGAACGCCACCCGCATGCACTTTCGAACCCACGTGAAACCCGAGCTCTCCGGCAGCACCGGCCTGGGTGAGTACGCCGATGGCATGGTGGAGCACGACAGCCATGTGGGCCAGTTGCTGAAAAAGGTCGACGATCTTGGCATCAGCGACGACACCATCGTGTTCTATTCCACCGACAACGGCCCGCACATGAACTCCTGGCCCGATGCCGGTACCACGCCGTTCCGCGGTGAGAAGAACACCAACTGGGAAGGGGCCTACCGGGTGCCGGCCATGGTGCGCTGGCCGGGTAAGATTAAGGCCGGCGAGGTCTCCAACGAGATCATGCACCACATGGACTGGTTTCCCACTCTGCTGGCGGCGGCGGGCGACGATGAGATTAAGCAGAAGCTGCTCAAGGGCCATCGCGCCGGTGACAAGACCTTTAAGAGCCACCTCGATGGCTACAATTTCCTGCCTTACCTCACCGGTAAAGAGGACAAGGGCCGCCGGGCCGAGGTGTTCTACTTCTCCGACGATGGCGATCTGACCGCGCTGCGCTACAACAATTGGAAAGCGGTGTTTATGGAGCAACGGGCCCAGGGCACCATGCAGATCTGGTCCGAACCCTTCGTCACTCTGCGCCTGCCCAAGCTGTTTAACCTCAGGCAGGATCCCTACGAGGTGGCCGACATCACCTCTAACACTTACTACGACTGGCTGTTGGACCACGCCTTTATGTTTGTGCCGGCACAGGCCTATGTGGGCAAGTTCCTGGAAACCTTCAAGGAGTTTCCGCCGAGACAGAAAGCGGCCAGCTTCAGCCTGGACCAGGTGATGGAGAAACTGCAGCAAACCACCAGTAAATAGCACTGGGGTTTACGGCCACAAAACGGCGGTTTGACCGCCGTTTTTTTACGCCTGTACGTTTTGCTGTACAACGGCAGCTGAATAGAAATGCGCCAACGGCGATTGCCGCTGCGCCGGGTTAGGCGTCATAGTGGTTCCTAACGCTAACTGCCAGCGAACGCAAGAGCAAAAACCAAATCGGTTCGGTGGCTGCACGAATAAGGATGATACCGTGACCCAGCATGCGCAGGCTTTTGACCAATGGATACGCACCGACTTTAAGGCCATCAACACCGAGCTGGAACAGCTCTACTTTCAGCAGCAGGACAAGGCCAACGTCGAAGGGGTTGGTGACGACCTCAAAGCCAAACTGGAGTCTGGCGGCCGCGCCTTTATCGAGAAGTTGCTGGCGGAAGGCAACACCGACGAGGGCTTCGACAACAACTTCGATCTGCTTGGCAACGTTGGCATGTACATGGCCGCCTGCCGTCGCCACGATCTGACCGAGCCGTCGCGTGAGCGCAAGTCGCCGCTGAAGGCCGCCTCGGCGCTGGCGCTGCACATTGGCGCCTCCCTCGGGGTAACGCCGCGGTTTGCCACCAGCCACCTGACCACCCACTGCCTGGCCAAAGCTGGGGTGCCGAAACGCTTCACCAGCCTCGACGACGAAGCACTGTTCATCGACTACAACACCCTGGCGGTGCTGGCCTACAAGCGGGCGGCAGACGCGCTGGTGCGGATACTGCCCATGGGAATCTCCCACCCGGTGGCGATTCATCTGCTGGAGGACGCTCGGCTGGCACTGGTGGACGTGGCCAAGTGGAACCAGGTGTTGTTTGACAAGCTCGACAGTGAGCGCTTTTTTAACAGCGTGCGGCCTTACTACAAGCCATTCCGCGTGGGCCAGCATGAGTATCGCGGCGCCAACGCCGGCGACTTTGCCGGCATCAATGAGATCGACATGCTGCTGGGGCTGTGTCAGGCCAACAACCCGTTCTACTCCCAGTTGCTGGTGGACAAGTTCCTGTACATGATGCCGGAAGACCAGCGACGGCTGCGCGACGTGATGCGCCGCCGCAGCTTTCTGGACGATCTGCTCAGCGCCGCCAACACCGACGCCGACAGCGACTGGTTTCAGCAGGTGTTGCCGGCGTTTCTGGCGGTGCAGCAGGCCCACGGCCACACCGCCATTCAGCATCACGATCAGTTGGTGAGCCGCTTTATCGCCAAGCCCTCGACCGAGATGGCCACTCAGCACTTAAAACAGGTGACAGCCAGCGGACCGCCGCTGGAGGTGTTGATGCGCTCGCTGCAGGGGCTTCGGGATCTGCGCGCCGCCGCCCCCCGGGACGACATTCCCAGCCGCTATCGCGACATCGATGCCTTGAGCGCCCTGGTAAAAGGCCAGCGCCATGAGTAAGCCCCTGCCGCAATTTGTGCCCATAGAAGGCATTTACTTGCTCAATCACTCCGTTGGCCGGCCATTGGCTAGCACTGCCGAGGCGTTGCAGCGGGGATTTTTAGATCACTGGCAGCAGCAGAGCGAACCCTGGCAGCATTGGCTGCGAAGCATTGATGAGTTTAATCAGGCCCTGGCCGGATTGCTGGGGGGCAGGGCGGAGCAGTTTTGTCCCCAGACCAACCTCTCCAGCGGTTTCACCAAGTTGCTGTTTGGCCTTAGCCCCGACCACGACCGCAACCAGATTCTGCTCAGCGAAGATGACTTTCCTTCCATGGCCTTTGTGGCCGAGCAGGCCCGCGCCAACGGCTATGAGCTGAAATTCATGCCCGCCGGCAGCGAGCTCACCGACCTAGAAGTCTGGCAGACCCACATTGATGAGCGGGTAGGGTTAGCGCTGGTAACTCACGTTCAGTCTAATACCGGCATGCAGGTACCGGTGGCCCGAGTGTGCCGGTTGTTGCGCCAGCACGGCGTTACCTCGGTGGTGGATGTGGCCCAGTCCATCGGCTGTCTGCCCATCAACCTGGACGACTGGCAGGCGGACGTGGTGCTGGGCTCGTGCGTTAAGTGGCTGTGCGGCGGCCCCGGTGCCGGGTTTATCTGGGTCAATGACCCGATGCTACCGAAACTGCAACCCAAAGACGTCGGCTGGTTCTCTCACCGCAACCCGTTTGAATTCGACGTACACAAGTTTGACTACCACCCCGGTGCCAACCGCCTCTGGGGCGGCACGCCGTCGGTAGTGCCCTTTGTCACCGCCGCCAACAGCATTCGCGTGCTGACTGAGGTGGGCATCGACGCCATCCGTCAGCACAACCTGGCGCTGACCCAGTCGCTGATCGACGGCTGCGACGATTCATGGATAGCCTCGCCCAAGCAGGCCAACCGCCGTGGTGGCACCGTGGTGATTCAGCCACCACAGAGCACAGTGGAAGCGGTAATCGAGGAGCTGCAACGCCAGCAAGTGCATTTCGACCGCCGCGACACCGGCCTGAGGCTGTCGCCGCACCTGTACAACACTGAGCAAGAAATCGACCAGGTACTGGCGTGTCTGCACCGGGCAGGACAATAAACCAGCACTCACACGCCAACTGCCGCAGGAGTAGGCCAGAATAGACCGCACAGTGAGCAAACGGCGCCACAGGGGCTTGCGCTGCTCGCTGCCGCGGTTACAATACGCCTCGTTGTTTAGCGACACTGGTTCGTTTAAACAGAAGATTTACGCGACACTAGCTCAGTTGGTAGAGCGCAACCTTGCCAAGGTTGAGGTCACCCGGGTTTGCAATAGCGAACCTCGTGTCGCAAAAAGGTCTCGAGGTACTCGAGCTCGTGACCCTAGCAATAAGACAGAACAGATTTACGCGACACTAGCTCAGTTGGTAGAGCGCAACTTTGCCAAGGTTGAGGTCACCCAGGTTTGCAATAGCGAACCTCGTGTCGCAAAAGGTCTCGAGGTACTCGAGCTCGTGACCTTAGCAATAAGACAGAACAGATTTACGCGACACTAGCTCAGTTGGTAGAGCGCAACCTTGCCAAGGTTGAGGTCACCCGGGTTTGCAATAGCGAACCTCGTGTCGCGAAAGGTCTCGAGGTACTCGAGCTCGTGACCCTAGTAACAAGACAGAACAGATTTACGCGACACTAGCTCAGTTGGTAGAGCGCAACCTTGCCAAGGTTGAGGTCACGAGTTCGAACCTCGTGTGTCGCTCCAAATATGGCGCGTTGGCAGAGTGGCTATGCAGCGGATTGCAAATCCGTGGACCTCGGTTCGACTCCGGGACGCGCCTCCATATTTCGACGAACGGCAACCCTAACAAGGGTTGCCGTTTTTCGTATGAGCATCCAAAAGTCTGTCTCCCCCACGAACCCTAAAATATCCTCCGTCGCCCTTGCGAACGCGAGGGCCCAGCGTCTTCTGCTCGTATTAGCAATCATCTACCATACTCTAATCAACCTCCCGTCGTGCCCGTGAACGCGGGAACCCAGCGTCTTCTGCTCGAACTAGCAATCAGCCACCACACTCCAACCAACCTCCGTCGCCCTAGCGAACGCGGTTACTCAGCGTCTTCTGCTCGAACTAGCAATCAGCCACTACACCCCAATCAACCCTCCGTCGTGCCCACGAACGCGGGTACCCAGCGCCTTTCGCTTAAACCAGTAGCAATTAGCCACCACGGCTCAACCAACCCTTCGTCGCCCTTGCGAACGCGAGGGCCCAGCGTCTTCTACTCGAACTAGCAATCAGCCACCACAGCCCAATTACCCCTCCGTCGCCCTTGCGAACGCGAGGGCCCAGCGTCTTCTGCTCGAACTAGCAATCAGCCACCACACCCCAATCAACCCTCCGTCATCCTTGCGCACGCGAGGACCCAGTGTCTTTGAATCAGCGAAACTCAGCCTCTCAAACGAACCCACCCAAAAACCTCCTCGTGCGTGATCTCTTACACGCGTAGTGTGATTTAACCCACTTTTAAACAGTCACTTAAGGGTGTACCGTTATCTTCCTATAAATCAGTTAGATACCAGATTTTATAGCCTTGCTGATGTGTGAAAACACTCATCGCATCGGCGGAGCTCGGTCGATTGAAAGTCACAACAAAATGATAGTTGTTTAAAATCAGCAATTTATGTGTTTGCACTTACTAACTTCTCAGTAAGCCCAAACCACTGGTCATCCACACAGTCATTGGTCGTCGCCGCTTTTCTTCGAGCCAGATCCGCCTTACTTGCTTTGCGACCATATGCGTAAAGATCCATAAGCTGTTTCATATCAGAATGTTGATAAGGTTCCGGCGAGCTTTGTGGGAATGATAGGCGGCAAGGTTTCTAAGGACGAAAGGCGGCGAATCGCCGCATAACATGCTGTTAGCTGCTAAACAAACATCGGATAAAACATGTCAATTTTCGATTTATTTTCAAAAAGGCAAAAAAGACTACGCGGTGAAGTACCGGATGTTTATGTGTATGAAGAAATCCCACAAAAATTTCGAGTACAAATTGTTCATATAATTCGTGACGCAATCGGAGTCGAAAGCGATTACAATCGAGCTACAAACAGTACCTATCATCAAATCCATAAGGTGTTATGTAGAGAGTATGGAGTATTCACATTAAAAGAATATGAAGACTCCAACTTTAAAGCTGTCTTTGACTATTTTTTAAAATCTGATAATTACGAACAATGCCTCGATATAATTGAACTCTCTTTCAAAGTAATTGATAAGCATGTTCGTGAGAATGAATGGAATTTCAGAGAGTTAGGAGGGAGAACTATAACTCCTGATCATGCGATCGAAGAGCTTAACGGGCGATTCAAAGAATCTGGCGTCGGCTACCAATTTGAAAGCGGTGAACTTGTTAGAGTTGACTCGCAATTTATACATTCTGAAGCAGTAAAACCAACTCTTAGGGTTTTGGGTTCTAATAAACAGTATCAAGGAGCAAACTCTGAGTTTCTTAAAGCTCATGAGCATTATAGACATAAACGATACAAAGAGTGTCTCGTGGAATGCCTAAAATCTTTTGAAAGCTTAATGAAAGCAATTTGCGAGAAAAACTCATGGAATTATGGAAAAACAGATACTGCAAAGAAATTGATAAATGTTTGTTTAACTAATGAGTTAATACCAAGCTACCTTCAAACTCAGTATGCATCGATTCGCACATTACTCGAAAGCGGTATACCAACAGTTCGAAATAAAGAAGGAGGACATGGTCAGGGCGTTGAAGTTAGTGAGGTTCCTGAACATTTAGCAAGTTATACATTGCATCTTACAGCAAGCAATCTTCTTTTTCTTGCTCAGTGCGAATCGCAGCTAACAAGTAAATCCAGGTGACGCCTACGGCGCACCTGATTTAGGCGTTATGACTTCAAATAAACTTCAAGGTAGTATTCGTGAAGATAAAATCTGTTTATATTGACAATTTCAAAGGATATAAAAAGTTTACTCTTTTCTCAGAAGAGTCATTAAATGTCGTTACAGGGACAAATAATAGTGGTAAAACAACTATTCTAGAAGCAATATCGCTCTGGTATGAATGCTTTAGGTTTCTTATTTCCAAAGCAAAGCGAAGTGATTCAACATTAAATTTAAGAAAAGGTGATTATCGACTTGGTAATAAAAATCAAAACTATATAGATTATCGAGAAATTTCATCAGTAAGAAGTTATAGGTTTGAGGATATTTTCTTTGATCTTGAAGCAACTCGACAAATAGAGATAGGAGTTACATTTCTCTGTCAAGAAAGCGGAGAAGAAAACAGCGTTAACTTTCTGATAAGAAGCGCAAGTGGTAACAATTATGAAATAAAACTCAAAGATCATGATGATTTTAATTTTTCATGGTTGAACAATTCCTTCCAGCACCTGCCAGACCCAATTGGATGCTATTTTGCGACACCTGTAGCAGCAATTTCCGTTGGTGAAGAATTCGCCTTGGATCAAAAAATAAGAGAAAAAGTAACTTCAAGGCAATCATTTATCTATATCAGAAATAGAATACACAGAATATCTCAAAAACCATTTTATAATGAATTTAAAGAAAAGATATCATACATACTTAATCAAGGTGAAAACCCAGTAAGCTTCAATATTGTTGGCGATATCAGTGAGGATATAAATATAGATGTAAACATTTCAATAGGGATACAAGGAAATCCCAAAGAAATATCATTGCTCGGGAGTGGTACTCTGCAAATCATCGAATTGTTATTAGCAAGCTTTGAAGAAGAGAGAGATTTAAATATAATTCTGTTGGATGAGCCTGATTCACATATACACAGGGATATACAGAAACGTTTAGTAGAAGTACTTTTACAGCGATCGTCCAAAACACAAATCTTCATTACAACCCACAACGAAGGATTAATTAGAAGCGTTGAACCAAAAAATATCTTCAACATTACAGGCAATGTTTCTAATGACGAAGAGTCAAATTATTACCCAGTAACAAGTCAATCCTTGCCTAGAAGAAGAACTGGTATTACAACAAGCTATCACAATACAGTGATGCAAAGTTTAGGTAATGAAAATTCATTAGATCTACTTAACGCTTTAGAAGCAGACTTGTTGGTTTTTGTTGAAGGTGCTGATGATTCTGATTTCATTGAAGAAATATTAAGGGCGAACCAAACAAACAAAAAAATTGTATATTGGTCATTTGGCGGCCTTGATACCCTTATAAAGAAGATAAGTCACTACAAAGATTTCTTACAACATATTGGAGCATCTTGCTCTTTGTGGGATAAGGCATTGATAATTATTGATGCAGACTTCATGACGGATCAACAGAAAACGCGACTAGCCAATAATTTTCAGCAAAGATTAAATATTAGAACTCATGTCTGGAATGCTTATACAATAGAGTCAACCATATTGTCTGATGATAATGCTTTGCATTCCATCATATCTAGGCAATGTGCACTATATGAACTAGAAGTAAACGAGCAAGAAATCACCGATGCCATAAATCAAGCTAAGCAAAATATTCTAACATCTAAGTCTAATTGTCTTAGAAATGATGCAGCTTATAGAGAAAGGATTTCGAGACAAATACAGAATAGAGCCTCGGCATTAAGAGACGATCTGAATTTTACCAACATTTTCTCTGGCGGAGAGGTAATGTATTTCCAGAACTTCGACACCTTTGCTTCAGAGCAGTTGGATCAAGGAAAAATAGATCATCTATGTGACAAAAATGATGTACAAGATTTCTTAAATACTGTGTTCACTCAGCTAGGTATCAGTGAAAGTACTCATGATACGCCAGAATTTGGAAGTTTAATCAATCTTGCTAACACATTAACTATGCCAATCGAATGGCAACGTCTTAACAACTTTATCGTGCAATGAAGTCATAACAAGTGGTCCCAGGTGACGCCTACGGCGCACCTGAACCAAGCGATATGATTCCCCCTGTCAATAGGCACAGATCTGTCCATGCCGGGCCCAAAAAGGCCGGCGTGGGCACCCTGATAAGCAACCTTTGGCAAGTCAATGTTCGGCGGTTGACCTTGCTGATATTCGCGGGTTTGGTTATCCGCATTACTTGTTTGCGCCGCTGGAGCCTTGCCTCATTCTATGATCGCGTAGATAAACGCCTAACGCCGTCGAGGATTGCTCTCACCGCTGCCGCCGGTTTGTCTCATCAGGGTGATAATCTCACTCGTTAGCCGAGGCGAACTTGACCCTCGGGTTCAAAGCGCTGGGCCAAGTCCCAGATATAACCCGTCAACTCTCGGGCAACCGCCGTCACGATTTTGTTGTATTCCTTGCCTCTGGTTTGGAGCTTGCGAAATCGGCTGCAAAGCCGCAGTTGTACCTCCTAGGAGCGTTGTTGCAGAGTAACTGAATGATGTTGCTGACGTACCTGCAGTTCGCGTGACACTTTGGGGCTGAAGCGATTGGCCCAAGCGGCTTCGATGAGAATGCACCGCGCGTGTGTATTGCCGCCACCGCGCTTTTCGCGTTGGCCACTAGAGCGTTCGCTTGGCGTAAGACCAATGAAGTTCATCAGTTGTCTGGGGTTCGAGAAGCGGCGAAGGTCACCAAGTTCGGCCATCAAGGTAATGGCTGACAAGAAGCGGTACCCCGCAAGGTGGCGTTATCAGCCCGATACTGGCGAACATCTACCTGCATTATGTCGTGGACATCTGGTTCGAGAAGGTGGTGAAACCTCGATTAAGAGGTGATGCGATGATCATTCGTTATGCGGATGATTTTGTGTGTGCTTTTCAACACGAACAGGATGCAGAAGCATTCTATCGGGTGCTACCAAAACGGCTGAAGAAATTCGACCTTGAGGTAGCCGAAGAAAAGACCAAAATCATTCGATTCAACCGTTATAATCCAGGGCGAGACAAGAAATTTCAGTTCCTTGGGTTCGAGTTTCTTTGGGAGTTGAATGCAAAAGGTAAAGCCTGCTGAGACGGCGCATCGCGCCAAAGAAGCAGAAAGCCACGTTAACGGAGTTCTATCTCTAGATAAAATTCAGTCGATTTAAACGGTTAAGAGAGTGGCTGCCCAGTCTCAAACGCAAACTGACTGGCTTTGGCAACTATTTTGGTTTGCCAGACAACAGCCGTAGCCTCACAGGCCTGTACAAGCATGTCATTGATAGTTTGTACAAATGGTTGAATAGGCGAAGTCAGCGGCGCAGTTACAACTGGGCTGGCCTGAAGCAGATGCTAATGTGCTTTGGAATTGGGGGGATGCGACTTCGCAGACGTATTAACGTTAAAGTGGACTGGTATCTGGGCGCGTGTATTACACGAGCATATGTATAACTGAGGAGCCGGATGCGGTAGTTCCGCACGTCCGGATCTGTGTGGGGGCGGCACGGGTAACTGGCCGCTCTACTACGACTAAATCTAAATCTAGCATGGAGTGCTAATGTCAGAATCCTGTAGTTGCGGCGAGAAGGCCGAAATTGGTGCAACAGTTAAATTTCATTGTAAAACCTGTGCAAGTGTTATTGAAAAATTCACGGTGAAAAAGCCACTAAAAGCTGCAGGTATAGCGGCAATACTTGCTTATGGTGGCAGTCAATTTATTGATTACGCAATAACCGATAACCGTTATCCTCTAAACGTCGAATACGCAGTTTTAGAAGCGTGCTCTAGTTCATATAAGGAACCGCTATCATATAGCAATTATGGTTCCAAGAAGAAGTTATGTCTTTGTGCTTTAGAGGATACGATGAACGAAATTTCATATATTCGATACAAAGTTGATGAAGAAGGTTTTTTGAAAGCTTTTGAAAGGAATGCTGAGCAATGTAAGTAGCTTGGGCAAGCCCAAGCTACTTTTATTTAATCATCCAAGTAATCATTGTTGTTTGGATTATGGGCATCAGCCCAGTCATCCATATCAGCATCGTTATTCGGATTATTGATATCTGACCAAAGGTTTAGCTCCTCGTCAGACATGTTCGGTGTATCTGGCATAGATACCCCTATTTGCTTTTTGGTGGATTGTTACCGCGACCACCGCCAGAAGGATTGCCAGTTTTACTTGGACCGTTAGGTGGAGGAGTGGAGCCCGATTGGCTTGCTGCAGATTGCGCTCTTGCAGCGAATGATCCTTTAGGGACTACTCCTCCATTTGCTTTTGCAGTTGCCGACTGAATTCGAGCAGCAGCGGCTTTTGACATTGAGTTTTTAGACATGATTTATTCCTATTGAGTTAAAGGATACTGTCCCCGCTAGGACAGCCAGTTAAAAGTAACAGAGGTATCAGAGACAAATGGGGACAACGGAGCTTCAGGAAGAAATTAAAAGGTTGTTAGGTAAGTTAAAGTGGTCGCAAAAAAGGCTTGGACGAGAACTTTATTATGCAAAATATAATGACGATGATGTTGTTGAAATAAGTCGTCATGAAGAGAAAGTAAAAAAAGACCTAATAAGGAAAAGCACTAAGACTGAGGTGTTACAATCCTACATGGATATCATTGTGAATCATTCTGAATTTCAGAATCTTGATATCATGGTTCCTACATACCAAAAAACTGGTGTATTAAGTGAATGTATGGAAAGTGGTATGAATAATATTTCAAGGCTGGTTGGCGACCTAATTTCTAAGTAAACGACTTATAACACATATAAGCCTTTTCTCAGTCAAAGGGTAAAGCACACCTCCACCGACTGAATTGGCAGTGTATCGGAAGTTGCTTCGCCAGTCTGGACTAGCGCTGACGTAAACACCTATAGAGGCTCTCTTATAAGACTTTCGGCTACTGCCAGCGGTGGTGTCGCTGCCGTTGTGGTATTTGATATTTATCGTTGGGCACTAGACATTCATTGTTGACCTCGGGTTGTCTTTTTAGAAAATATAGAGTGTACTGGCCTTGGTAGACTGCAATTTGAACAGCTTGTTGAAGGCTCTCAGATTGGTTGGGATGGTTCCGTATTAACAGACGGTATCACCAAAAAATAATGCAACATCCGTGCTTTCCTTGTGTACATTCATCCCGACGAAAAATGTATTAGCTTTAATCATGCCGACATCATTTCCTGTTTGATTACGTCATTCAATGAACAATATGGCTTTGGTTTTGCAGATTCACGATAAAACACATGAGGCCAAGATTTGCATAGGGGATTATGGTATTCACTTTAATTAGTGAATAAAATACATATGGTTTTTATACAGTTGTAATCATCCATTAATGAAAATATAGGGACGTGAAATGAATAAGCTTGTAGCACCGCTGTTACTTATTTCTCTTGTAGGTTGTTCGTCGAAATTTGATTCAAGTAATTCGTTAAATGGGAAAAGATTTTTGAATAATGACGTTACGCAGCATGAGATTGGACAAAGAGATAATAATTTAGGTGCAGTTCATTTCTCACTAATTTTGAATGATGCTTCAAATAGCACTGTTAAAGTCAATTTTGACCAACTTCCTTATCACTCAAGGTTTGATCTTTGTGAAGATACTGGCAATTACGATGATCTTAGTAAAGTGGTAACTAATAATAATGGTGACTCTCACCCCATTTATGAAAGAAAAAAGGTTGATTGCAATAGTGAAGTTTTTGTAACTAAAGATTCCCAAGGTAATTACCTGATTTCGTATAATTTGAATTTCTTAATTGGTTATAGAGTTGTATCATTAAAAGGTTATGATGCAATGCTACCCCAAACAAAACACCGTTTGCTCGAACGTCGTTTTGTGCAAAGTAACAGCGTACAACTGATTGATTCAAAGGCACAGATTTCTTTAGATATTTGAATTTGAAATTCACATATCATATATGAGCCATCTTCCAGTCAATGGGTAACGCACACCCCACCGACTGAACTGTCAGTGTGTCGGTGGGGTGTACGGTGCTGATTCGCTTGATTGAAAGAGCGCTTGCCGCAAACACCTATATAGGCTCTCTTACGCGACTCTCGGTTGCTGCTAGCAGCGGTGTTCCTGCTGTTGAGGCACTCGATATTCATCGCTGGTCTCGGGTCGGTTTCGTAGACAATAGAGAGTTTATTGGTCTTGGAAGAACTGCAGTTTTAACAATTAGTCGAAGGCTCTTGGGTTGGTAGGATAGTACCGTAGTTACACATGTTACCACCCGGCGTATTAGAAATTCATATACTATTAGTGTTTCTTTTATTCATTCAATTTAACAAATGTGTTCAAGTTTTAAGCATGTCGCAAAAGGAATCATGATGCCTATTTTTCAGGGGAATTATGAAGAAGTTATTAGATAGCGCAATCATCTTAGCTTTTATAACTGCATTTATTTATAGCGTTAGCACTGCATATTACCAAGGTTTTCTTAGTTACTTTAATTTAGACTACAATATACTTGATAGGAATTTCAATCAAACATTATATAATGGAATGTTAGCTGCCTTACCGTCGTTTCTAGCATTTCTCTTAGTGATGACTGTTTTTCTAGTTTTCTTCTCATATATGTTTTTTCCAGTTTTCATCTCATTTTGTAAAAATAGTTTTTTTATCAGCAAGCTTTATTGTCGAGCGTTAGATTTTTTCAAGACCGAACAAGATAATAATATCTACGTGACGAAATTATGCCGAGTTGCTGATTTGTCCTTAATTGCCTTTATAGTATCTATAGCTCCAATAGTCTATCTTACATACATTGAAGGAAAAGCTGTTGAAAAGGCTCAAAGTATTGAAAAGGGAATAGTTGATGGGAATTTTGACTCAAATGATTTGATGCGTGTCAAAGTTGGTGGTGAGCCAAAAAATTTATATGTTTTGGCTTGTGGTTCAAGAAACTGCGCCGGCTTAAACATAGAAACTAATGAAATTTACTACTTTGAGCAAAAAGAAATTTCATTCACACGAGAACTTAAGTATAAAAAGGAACCTTAGACGGGATTGAAATTAACCCAATTCATGCTATTTAAAGTTTGCTCGAGTCCAGACGCCATTGAGGTAAACTTGCCCACTTTCACTATGAGGCCAACTGGGAAAACAGCCGATGAAGAGTGAGCTCATTGAACTCGCCAATGAGATGCGGTCCATTTTTGAGCAGGCTCGAAAAGAGTGCGTTGCCTTGTTCGTGGGTTCGTTTCGGTTTCCGAATCGTGGTTGCGAAGGGGCGTGTCGTTACTTTGCCCATAGGGTGATGACTCAGTACCCCGAGTGTCGGGTGTCTGTGGTTGAAGGCTATGATCGCCGCAGTGACGAGCGGCACTTCTGGGTTGTGGTCGATGACCGCGTGTACGATTTAACCTGCGATCGCTTTGAGGGTGTGTCGGCGCCAATTCTTGGGGAGCAGGATACTCCGCTGAGCCAGCGCTTTAAAGAGCTGAAGTTTATCGAAGGTGGCGCCATTTTTGACAACTGGAACCCGGGTGAGCGATTTCAGAAGGCGAGGGTGCTCAGATACATCCACTACAAGTCGGCGCAGCCGCACCTGTATTTGGTAAAGTGCTGAATGGCTTCGATGTGGTTAACGGTGATTAAGTGCGATCAGCGAACTTTGGCTTGGCAAACAGGCACGTTGATGAGACCACCATTACAGATAAAACGCAGGAACCCCCATGTTTGAACCTATGGCAGAGCTTGAGCCTGTCCAAGTTGGTCTGGCCTTTGCGGACTCAATCGAGAGTCATCGTAGTGGCGCTATCCTACCGGTGCAGTTGTCGGCGACTCCGCTGGCCCAATTGTCGGCAACATCGATTGCGGCAAGCGGTCTGGATCTGCTGCTGGTGGGTGGGGCCAGTTCACAACAGATTGAGACGATTACCGAGGCCTGTGATAGCTGCGGCTGCATCGTTGCCTTTATAGATGGACATGGCGGTGACAAACAGGTGGCCTGGAATGCAATGGTCAACATCAAGGCTAAGCTGGAAGCTCACGAGATGCCGGCGAATCTTGGGGTGACCGATGTTCGCGAATTGGCAAGTCTTGCCGATGCGTTGCTGGCTTTTGACAGCGAACAAAGTCTGCTGGAATTTTTGCACGCCACCGCAACTGAACGCCACTGCGGTGTTATTTATCTGGCCAGCGGCAGTGTTGGTTTAGCGCGCTATAGCGAGATGAATCAGGCCATCGCCGCTGTGCTGTCACCTTCTGCCTATTTTGTTTCCAGTGTCTATTCCGCCAACAGCCACGACTGCATTGCCCTAGTGGGTATTCGACAGCCCTGATACGCCGGGGGATGCGCCGGTATCTGCGCGTTTCCCTCTTTCTACTTACCTCTTTCTGTACTCATCTTTTTCCGATCTATACCTTTCTCTATTCACCTATTTCTTTACCTAAGCCTTTCTCTACTCACATCTGGCTCGTTTTCTGATTCCCTCGCTGGTTTTTTTGTTTTCCCCATATCGTTTTGCGAGTCGCCTTTTCTTTCACGCCTTCCTAGATTCCCTTTGTTTCCTTTCTTCCATTTGCACCGGTTGCTTGTTCGCGGCTAAGGTAACGCCAGTTATGGTGTGAAAGGCGGTGAATGTGAACAAGGGCAGGGAGCCATTTTGGCAGCGGCTGGCAAAATGGGTGGTGGCAACAGTGGTGGTAACGGTGGCCCTGTATCAGGGGTACCTGTTTGTGCTGCCGTCCATCACCGTGATTAACGCCTCTGGCGGGGCTGTTAGCGTGACGGTGCGCCTGCCCAGCAATCGTCTGGATTTTGGCCGCATCGCGCCGGGGGCGGATAACACCCTGTATTACACCCTGGCTCAGCAACCGGGTGATTACCGCTATCGGTTGCAGCGCAGTGGCGCCGAAGTCACCGGCCACTGCGGCCGGGTGGCGGAGAACGAGGTGCACAAGCGAGTGAAGATGACTATTGGCAGCGATGGCCAGTTACGTTGTCTCAGTAATAACAACCTGGAACGCTAGTAATGAGAGAAGTGGTAGTAGTGGCGCATCGGCCACAATGGCGTGATGCCTTTATCAGTGAGTCGGCGCAACTTCGCCCGGCACTGGCGGGGCTCACTGTATCGATTCATCACATCGGCAGCACCTCGGTGCCCGGGCTGTGCGCCAAGCCGGTTATCGACATTCTTATCGAGGTGGAGGCGGTCTCGTTGTTGGATACGCCGGAGATCACCGCCCAACTGGCGAGGCTGGGTTATTCGGCCCGCGGCGAAAACGGCATTGCCGGGCGGCGCTATTTCGAAAAGGGCGGCGAAGACAGGACTCACCAGATCCATGCTTTTGCCGGTGGCAGCGCTGGTGCGCGGCGTCACCTGGCGTTTCGGGATTATCTGCGGGCGCACCCGAGTGTGGCCGACGCCTATGGCCAGCTTAAACAACGGGTGGCGCTGGGGTGTGACCACGACATTGTCCGTTACTGCCAGGGTAAAGACGCCTTCATCAAATTGCATGAGCAGCGGGCACTGGCGTGGATCAGCGCTCGCGGCCAATCCGCCGGTGGTTAATGCCGCTGCGTTGTTGATGGTTTTGGCCTAGGCGTCCGCGGTGGAGTGTGAGTCACTGTGGGTTGCCGGTTCCCCTTCGATGGTGTTCTATGCGCCAAGCATTTTCCTCTCAATCGATCGGCGTAACGGTGGCCGCGGTTTTTCGACAAGCCGATCAACAATCTATACTCAATCACCATAGACTCTAAACCGATCCGTCGACAGAAGAGGTGGTGGTGTGGCAACAACGGATGACCGGGCCGAAGCCGACAGCCTTCGGGACAATGACCGATTCTTAGTCCAGCCCCACAGCGTTGCCATCGATGAGGTGCTGGCGTTACTGCACAGTTCGCGCCAAGGTCTGTCGGAGTCCCACGCCAGTGAGCGCCTGACCCTGTATGGCCCCAATACACTTCCCAGTGGCAAGCCGCCGGGGATGCTGGTGATCTTTTTCAGGCAGTTTAAGAGCCCGCTTATCTACATCCTGTTGGCGGCGGCCCTGCTGTCTGCGGTAACCACCGCCTGGTCTGACGCGGTGTTCATAACCGCCATTCTGTTACTCAACGCCATCATCGGCTCGATTCAGGAGTACTCGGCACAGCGGGCCACCGAGGCGCTGCAGAAGATTGTCTCCGCCCGGGCGAGGGTGCTTCGAGACGGCCAGCTGCATGACAAAGACGCCAGCGTGTTGGTGCCCGGTGATGTGGTGGCGCTGGAGTCCGGCGATCGGGTGCCGGCGGATCTGCGCCTGTTCACCGTCCATGACACCGTCATCGATGAATCCCTGTTAACCGGGGAGTCTGAGGCGGTAAGCAAGAAGCCGGATGTGGTGCTCGAGCCGATGACGCCGCCGGGCGACCGCTGCAACATGGCCTTTGCCGGCACCATGGTCGAGCGGGGCCGGGCCTGGGGCGTGGTGGTCAATACCGGCTTGGCCACCGAAATTGGCCGCATCGCCACCCATGTGTTGCTGCGCCCGGTTACCAAGTCGCCGCTGCTGTTGCGGATGGAGCGATTCACTCGGCGGGTGGCGGTGTTTGTCGGTGTGGCGGCAATGGTGGTGGCGCTTATCTCCATTGCCCGGGGCACCGAGTTGGCAGAGATCTTCTTCCTGGCGGTGGCCCTGGCGGTCTCCGCCATTCCTGAGGGCCTGCCGGTGGCGCTGACCGTTGCCCTGGCCATCGGGCTCAGGCGAATGGCCAATCGCAACGTCATCGTTCGGCGCCTGATCTCGGTCGAAGCACTGGGATCGTGCACCTGCATCGCCACCGATAAGACCGGCACCCTGACCGTCAATCGAATCACGGTGAAGCGGGTTGAGCTGGCCGATGGCAGCCAACTGGAGGTGGCGGGCGAGGGGATCGTTCCCAGCGGCAGGCTAACCCTCAACGGTGACGCCCCCGGTGAGGCGCAGCAAGTTCCCCTAAGTCGGCTGGCCCGCGCCTCGGTTCTGAGCAATGAGGCCCAGCTTATGGTGCGCGATGGCGAGTGGACCGCGCAGGGGGACGCGGTCGATGTCGCCCTGTTGGTGATGGCGCACAAGCTGGGCATGGTGAAAGAGAAACTGGCGGTCCAGTGTCCCGAAATCGACACCATTCCGTTTGAGTCCGAGCACATGTTTTCCGCCAGCGTCAACCGGGTCGAGGCAAGCACCCTGTGGTCGGTGAAAGGGGCGCCGGAGACGATCCTGTCCATGTGCAGCGCCATGGCGGTGGCCGGCGGGGATTTGGCCATCGACCGGGCTGGCATTCAGCGGCGGGCCGAGGCGTTGGCGGCACAAGGCTACCGCATGTTGGCGGTGGCTGAGGGCCAGATGGACGAACCGGTTGAGGCGGCCGTGTCCGAGCGGCACTTAAGCAACCTGACCTTTTTGGGGCTATTGGGCATGGTGGATCCGCTGAGGCCAGAATCGGCTCAGGCGGTGGCGAGTTGCCAGCAGGCGGGCATTCGAGTGGTGATGGTCACCGGCGATCACCCCATTACCGCCCTTGCCGTGGCCCGGCAACTGCAGCTGGCAGACGACGAGCGCGCCATCGTCACCGGGGCGGATCTGAAGCTGGCCGACAGCGAGCAGGGGCTGGATCGGCTGACGGAATCGGCGCGGGTCTACGCCCGGGCCGAGCCGGTGCAAAAATTGGAGGTGGTTAAATCCCTGCAGCGTCATGGTCACTTTGTGGCCGTCAGTGGCGACGGCGCCAACGACGCTCCGGCGCTGAAGGCGGCCCAGGTCGGCGTGGCCATGGGTGCCTCCGGTACCGAGGTGGCCAGGGAGACCGCCGATCTGATCATCACCGATGACAATTTCAGCTCCATCCTGGCCGGGGTGGAGGAGGGGCGCGTTGCCTACTCCAACGTGCGTAAGGTGATCTTCTTACTGATCTCCACCGGCGCGGCCGAACTGGTGCTGTTTACCCTTGCCCTAATTACTGGCACACCGCTGCCGCTGATGGCGGTGCAGCTGCTGTGGCTGAACCTGGTCACCAATGGCATCCAGGACATCGCCCTGGCGTTTGAACCGGCCGAGGGCAATGAGCTGTCGCGGCCGCCGCGCCCGCCGAACGAGGCGATTTTTAACCGGGTGATGATCGAGCGAGTGGCGGTGTCGGCTTTGACCATCGGCGGCATCGCCTTTGTGTTGTTCCAGTGGTTGCTGATGCAGGGGTACAGCATCGAGGCGGCGCGCAACGGCACCCTGTTATTGATGGTGCTGTTTGAAAATGTTCAGGTGTTCAACAGCCGTTCCGAGACCTTGTCGGTGTTTCGCCATAACCCGCTAAGGAATCCTCTGCTGCTGTTTGGCACCCTGGCGGCGCAGCTGATCCACATCGGCTCGATGTACACCCCCGGCCTCAGTGCGGTGCTGCAGGTGCAGCCGGTGTCGTTTGTGCACTGGGCGCAGTTGTTGCTGTTGGCCCTGCTGCTGTTGGTGGTGATGGAGGTCCACAAGGCCGTTCGGGGTCAAGGCTAGCGCCAAGGTCACTGGCGAGGATTACAGCTTGCGGGCACTGAGCAGGTAGTTGACGTCGGCGCTGTGGCTCGGGCGCCAGCGGCGGCTGAAGGGGTTGTAGCTCATGCCGGTCAGGTCGTTGATCTCAAATCCCTGCGGCGCAATGGCCTGAATGATCTCGGTGGGGCTGACGAACGCGCGCCAGTCGTGGGTGCCACGGGGCAGGGCGCGCAGCACGTACTCGGCGCCAATAATGGCCACGAAAAAGCTTTTGATGGTGCGATTGAGGGTGGCCACGATCAGCAACCCGCCGGGTTTAAGCAGTTGGCCGCACTCGGTCAGCAGGGCCTGTGGGTCTGGCACGTGCTCCACCACTTCGGTGTTGAGCACCACATCATATTGCTGGCGTTCTTGAAGCAGGGCGGTGGTCAGGCAGTGGCGGTAGTCTACCTGGGTGGCGGAGAGTCTGGCGTGACGACGGGCCACCTCAATATTGTGGGCACTGGCATCGATGGCGGTGACGCGGTGGCCTTGGCGGGCCAGCGGTTCGGCCAGCAGTCCGGCGCCGCAGCCCACATCCAACACCGTCAGTGGCTGATTTTCACTGGTTTGGCCAAGGCCAGCCGCATCGGCCAGATGGGCATCGATGGCGTCGGTGATGTACTGCAGCCGAACGGCATTGAAGGCCAGCACGGTTTTGAACGGGCCGTCGGGATCCCACCAGGCTTCGGCCAGGGCATCAAATTTCTCAATCTCCCGCTCAGACAGATTGGCGGCCAGCTCCGGGCTGAGTTTGTCTCGATGCAGCATGGTATCGACTCAAATAAACGCAATACTGACAGGTACGCAGGGCACAGGGAAGGGGATCAACAACGGGCCTGGAGTCAGGCCCGTGTGGGGGCGGGTTAGCCGTGCTTTTTCAGCAGCGAGTCCACCAGTTCAACGTAGCGGCGCTTGCACTCGGCGGCGTCCAGTCCAGACAGCGCTTTCCAGGCCTGGTACTTGGCGTGTTCGGCCATCTTAAACATGGAAGGGGCGGAGCCGGTCACGTCACCGGAAACCGCTTGCTTGTACAGCCCGTACAGAGACAACAGGTGCTCATTGGCCGGGCGCTGGGTCAGGGTTTTGACTTGCTGTTGGGATTGTTCGAATCGTTGGTTCAGTTCTTCCATGTTGCGTTCTCCTTGTTAAGCAGTCTAAAAATTAGCGTGGATCCGCACCGAGGGAAAGGAGCCAGATCAATTAAGCGGTGAATAGTGTGGGTGGCGTTTATGACAGCATTACTGTTGCACCGTTATTTCGCAGGTTGCTCATTTTTCTGATTTTTAATTCGGTTGGCAACGCACTACGGTCCGGCTTGGACTACCCTTGTGGCTATCAGGGATGAGGGGAGTACAGGATGAAAACGAGTTTAGGAGTGGCTGCCTGCGTGGCGATGCCGTGTTGGGCCGCAGCGCCACTTTTCCCCGAGATGGGCAATCTGAGCGCCTCTACCGCCGGCGCCGGCTCGGCGGCCATCGCCGAAGGGGCGGAAACCGCCTTTGCCAATCCGGCGGGGATGGTGCGGTTTTCGCGCCCGGCCTGGGCGGTGCAGTCGCAACTGGTGTCCTCCAGCATTAACTACAAAGACAACGGCTCCAGCGGCCTGTTTGCCAGTGGCAGTGATGGCGGCGACGCCGGCACCAATGCGTTGGCGGCGGGGCTGTACTGGGTGCAGCCGCTGAACCGGGAGTGGGTGTTCGGCTTGGCGCTGGCGTCTCAGGGAGGCTCGGCACTGGACTACGGCTCCGATTTTCGCGGCGCCTTGCTGGTCACCGACGTCGAGGTGCTGTCATTGCAGTTCAACCCCAGCGTCGCCTATGCCATCAGCTCCCATTGGTCGTTGGCGTTGGGGGTGGCGCTGGAGTACGCCAAGCTGGAGCAGACGCTGGGGATTCCCGAGACCCAGCGGCAACTGTTCACCGACGGTGACAGCTGGAACATGGGCATCAACCTGGGGCTGATGTACCAATTCAACCACGATCATCGCCTCGGTCTCAGCTTTCGAATGGAAGCCGACCATCAGTTTGAAGGCAATGCCAGCCTGTCCGGTCGTGACGGCGAGGTGGCCGACAGCGTTAATTTTCCATTTCCTGCCACCGCCGTGCTCAGCGGAGTGCACGAGTTTCATTACCTGACCGTGCTGTGGAACCTGGGTTACGGCTGGTTGGATGCGTTCGATACCACCACCTTTGAGCTGGGGGAGCAGCCTCTGCTGGCGATCGAGCGTCAGTGGCAGGATACCTGGAACGGCGCGCTGGGCGTTCATGTGCCGCTGAACCGCTACTGGCGATTGGAGTTTGGGGTTGGTTACGAGCAGTCGCCCCAGGACGACCCCGCCTATCAATACCCGGATCTGCCGGTGGACACCCTCATTCGTTATGGACTGGGGGCCAGTTACCGCTTTAACGATCACTGGCGCTTGCAGCTGTTTTACGAGTATCTGGATGCGGGAGAGCCGCACATCGATCGGGCCTTTGGTGATCAGGGGCGCCTCGGTCGGCTCACGGGGCAGTGGAATAACGCTATCGAATTCATGGGCTTGGCGCTGAATTACCGCTATTGAGGTCTGACCAGAGGCCGTAAATCGGCTCCATTGGCCGACGGCCATGCCTATATAGAGGTAAATCACAGTTTTCATGGTGTCAGGTCAATAAACGCCGTGATGCGGGGGGTAGTATGGAGGCATCAGCGAGATTCAAGGAGGAGTTATGCACCAATTTGCCCATCGCGAGTCTGCTGCGGCCGTGCCCGCCATCAGCCACGCCGAAACCTGGCGCTATCTGAAGCAGGGATGGCGGCATTGGGTCCCGGATCAGGCCCGCACTCTGGCCTGGGGCGTGGAGCCGGAGCTGGCGGAGTGTCTGGCGAAACTGGGTTACCAGGTTGGCTATGTGGTGCCCCATAAGCCCGAGTGTGCTGATGACAGCCTCATTCAATGGCACGTCGGTAGCCTGAGCGATGTTCCCAACTCGGCCGACATCGAGTTAATGGTGGTGAAAACCGCGGAGTGCACACCGTCGCGATCCGCCGGATTGTTTGCCGAAGCCAAGCGGCTGCTGCGTTACTCCGGAGTGCTGGTACAAATTTGTGGACGCGGTGGCAAGGAGTCCGCCGGTCGCAACATCGTCCAGGGGTTTAAGGCGGGCTGGTCGCTGCGGGCCCGTTACGATGCCGGTAGCGCCGAGGGCGCGGTCACCCTGGTGTGGCAAAAGCTGTAACAGTTGTACAGTGGAAAAAATTGGTAAATCAGGGCAGTATCTTCAATCTTATTGATTTTAGGACCCTGTTATCATGTTGCGCACCTCTGCTCTGGCACTGGCGATGCTGTCGGCGTCTGCCTCGGCGGCCCCGACTCTGCCCAAAAACGTCATCTTCTTTATCGGCGATGGCATGGGCCCGGCGTACACCACCGCCTACCGTTACTACCAGGCCGACAGTGAGGTGGGCCAGGTGGCGCCGACGGTGTTTGACCGGCTGATGCTGGGCAGCGCCAGTACTTTCCCCCATGATGACACCGTGGTCACCGACTCTGCCGCCTCGGCCACCGCCCTGGCTACCGGAGTAAAAAGCTACAACGGTGCCATCGGCGTCGATGAGCACAAGCAGCCGTTAGACTCGATGTTGGTGGAAGCCAAGCGGTTGGGCTGGCAAACCGGTATCGTCTCCACCTCCCAGGTTAACCACGCCACCCCGGCCAGTTTTGTGGCCCACGCCGAACTGCGCAGCCAGTACGATCTCATCGCCGAGCAGTTTTACAGCCGCCGCCTGCAGGAAAACCAGCCGCTGGTGGACGTGATCCTCGGCGGCGGACAGAAGTACTTTCCCATGGGCGACGGCGGCCTGGGGCAATCGATGCTGGAGTGGGGCTACCAATACACCGACAGCCTGACAACGCTGGACAGCCTGACCCGGACCCCGGCCATGGGGCTGTTTGCCGATAAGGGGCTGGAGTACGCCATCGACTCAAACCAGCCTCATCGCCTCAGCGCCATGGTCTCCACCGCGCTGCGGCTGTTCGAGGGATCCCAGCAACCGTTCTTTATGCTGGTGGAGGGCAGTGAGATCGATTGGTGTGGCCACGGCAACGACATCGCCTGCGCCATGAAAGAGATGGACGACTTTGCCAAGGCACTGGAAGTGGCGGAAACCTATGCCAAACGCCATGGTGATACCCTGGTGGTGTTTACCGCCGATCACTCCACCGGCGGCCTGACCCTGGGCAACAACGGCGAGTACCAGTGGGACGCCAAGGTGGTGAAGCAGGTTAACGCCTCATTGCCGATCATTAGCAAGGCGATCATCAATCAGTCCGCCGCCGAGATGGCCAAGACCCTTACCCAGTATGTGGAGTTTGCCTTTACCGAGCAGGAACTGGCGCGCCTGGCGTCGCTGAATCAGGATAACGAGGCGCTGTACTGGGCCCTGTCCGAGATCATCAGCGATCGCAGCTTTACCGGCTGGACCACCAGCGGTCATGACGCCATCGATGTGCCGGTGGGCGCCATGGGGCCGCAATCGCAGCGGTTTATTGGCCACCACGACAACATCGACCTGTCCAAGCAGTTGACCGAGATCATTCAGGCTCAGCGCTGATGCAAGCCCCTGGCCGGTGCCGGACAGGGTCATTGAAGCGGGTTCTTTTCGATGTGGGCGCAGTGGCTGCCACTGCGCCTCATTGGCCCGATAGGGGTTTTGAGGATCTCTGGTCACTGCGGCGGTGGCTCATGCTGCTGCGGCAATTGAATACAGACAAAGCCTCTGACCACTCCATGTCGCTTTATCCCACTTTCCTGAACAACAACGAAACCAAGTTGCTGAAATGTAGTCCTAAATGGTCAGTGGCGTGATAAGTTAGCGTTTTAGGATAAAGGGAAGGGACTGACGGTGAATAGATTGAAAATAAAAACGACTCTCCTGGCCGCCGTGGTGCTGTTGTCCGGATGCACCGATCCCTCCGTTCCCCCGTCCGAGCTGGAGGCCTCCGACTTTACCCGTACTCACCAGAATATGGTCAAAGACACCCTGCCTCTGGATGATCCCACCGATTTTGACCGCGCCACCAAGGGGCTGATCGCCAGCGACGACAGCCTGATCATCAACAACGCCAACGGCGAACCGATCTGGAACATGGATCAGTACCGGTTCCTGCAGGGGCAGGCGCCCTATACCGTCAATCCCAGTCTGTGGCGCCAGGCCAAGCTCAATGCCATTCATGGCCTGTTTGAGGTGGCGCCGGGCCTGTACCAATTGCGCGGCTATGATCTGGCCAACATGACGGTGATTAAAGGCGAGCGTGGCTGGATCATCGTCGATCCCCTGACCACTGCCGAGACCGCGGCCCGGGCGATGAAGATGCTCAACCAGCAGCTGGGCAAACGACCGGTAACCGCGGTGATTTTCACCCACTCCCATGCCGACCACTTTGGCGGCGTGGATGGGGTGCTGGCGGGTCAGGATCGCGACGGCGTCGAGGTGATTGCCCCGGCCGGATTCATGAAAGAAGCCACCAGTGAAAACCTGCTGGCGGGGCCGGCCATGGTGCGCCGGGCCGGCTACCAATACGGTAAGGATCTGACAGCCTCCGCCAAGGGTCACGTCGACCTGGGGCTGGGGAAGTCCCTGGCCATGGGCAGCGTTGGCATCGAGGTGCCCACCCGCGAGGTGGATGACACCGGTGAGGTGGTCGAGGTCGATGGCGTCACCCTGCAGTTTCAGATGGTGTCCGGCTCCGAAGCGCCGGCGGAATTCACCTTCTATCTGCCGCAGTGGAAGGCGTTTTGCGGCGCCGAGTTGGTGTCGCAGACCATGCACAACATCTACACCCTGCGCGGTGCCAAGGTGCGTGATGCCCTGCAGTGGAGTCGCTACATCGATGAGGCGCGGCTGCGCTTTGCCGATGCCGAGCTGTATTTTGGCAGCCACCACTGGCCGGTGTGGGGCCAGCAGAGTGTGCAGGAGTTTCTGATTAAGCAGCGGGACTTGTACAAGTTCATTCACGATCAGACCTTAAGGTTTGCCAACCAGGGCTACAGCGCCGATGAAATTGCCGAGCGGGTGCACCTGCCGGACGGGCTCAAGCAGACGTTCTCGGCCCGTGGCTACTACGGCACCCTTAAGCACAATATTCGTGGCGTCTACCAGTACTACTATGGCTGGTACGATGCCAATCCCGCCCACCTGGATCCCTTGCCGCGTTCCACCGTGGCCCGGCGTTACGTGGAGTTGGCTGGCGGCGCTCAGGCGATGCGCGAGAAGGCCCAGGTGGCGCTGGATCTCGGTGAGTACCGCTGGGCGGCAGAGCTATTGAATCACCTGGTGTTCTTCGATGCCTCGGATCAGCGCTCAAGGCAGATGCTGGCCCAGGCCTATCGGCAGATGGGCTACCAGGCTGAGTCCGGTCCCTGGCGTGACGTTTACCTGAGCGGGGCCCAGGAGCTGATCGAAGGGGTGAAGCGCGATGGCCCCAGTCTGGAGAAAAACATGGCCGAAGTGCTGGCCAAAACGCCGATGGTGCATTTTCTGGATGTGTGGGCCACTCGACTGGATTACGAGGCAGCCGGTAATAAGCATTATCAGTTTGTCCTGGGCCTGACCGATAAAAACCAGTACTACCTGTTGGAAGTGACCAACGGCGTGATGACTTACCGACAGATCCCCGATTCGGTGCCGGACGGCGTGCCGGCGTTGGTGCTGACCCATTCTTTGTTCATCGATATCGCCACCCGGCGGATCGAGCTGCGATCGATCCTGGGTCACGACGAGCTGGAGGTGTCCGGTGATGTGGTCGACATCGTCAGCTTCTTCCGTCTGTTTGACAGTCCGGAGCCGGGGTTCGCCATCATCGAGCCCTAGGGCGGGGCGGCTGTGATGCCGCCTTTGTCACTTGGTTGTTGCCATCGAAGCGGCGTTGTCCGTCAGCGAGGCCGCAGTTGATCTTCTCGTGGTACCTCAGTAGTCTTGCGGGCCAATTGCCACCACTGGGGCTGTGCGGTGGCGCCGGCGTTTCAGTGATGGCCGCTTCGGGTCGTTGTGTTACAGAGTCCGGCAGTGGCTATTGGCCCCAAGCAGGGGCGAGTATTGGCCGTGAAGCGTTGCTCGGGAACTCCGGCAACGACTGGGGCTCTAAACAGGCAGCGGAATTTGGGGAGTATAAAAAGTGAAGTTTAAGTCCTTGTTGCAGGGGTTGGCGGCGGCGGTGTTTCTGTTTCCGCTGTTGGCGCCGGTGATGGACCTGCCGTTGGTGTTTGAAACCCAGAATCGCGGTATGCAAGTGATCCCGGCCAGCAACGAGTTGCAGCACTTTGCCCTGATCAGCTACTGGCTGCCCGCCTGTTGGTTGAGTGCGGCGCTGCTGCTGATTGCCTATGGCACGGAGCATGGTGCCGGATTGTTGCGGTTCGGCGCGCTGCTACTGGTGGCGTTTCCCTTGGTGCATTACGGGGTGGCCTGGCTGATCGCCGAGCTGATCGTCTCCTGTGGTGAGTGCCTGGTGTTCAGTGCCTGGGAGCTGGTTTTCGATGGCGTTTGCCTGCTGGCGGGATTGGCCGTCTTGGCCTACGCTCGGCGGCTGCAGCATCGAACGCTGGCCTGAGGGCAATACCACTCGATGATGAAGACCGCCGCGAGGCGGTCTTCGTCGTTTTGGCGCTGGATAAGCGCCAGCTGGCAACGACTGCTCGGCCGTGGTGAGGGCCTCGGTGGCAACTTAAGGGGACAAGACCAAGCGCTTGCTTGTTCGCGATCCCTTTGTTAGCTTGCACAGAGACACACGGCCAGCCCGTGAGCACCGAGCGCCAGCACCGACAGGGAGTGGCAATTGACCCGGCATCGACGGAGAGGCTATGCCAATACGACAACGATTTGAGTATCAGGGCGTCGAGGGAGCCAGGGTGGGGCGGCTCAATCGTGGCATCAATACCACCTTCGTGGTCTATCGCCTCGGCGAAACCGTCATCGACACCGGCCCCAGCAACCAGTGGTCGTCGGTGCGCCGTTTCCTCGATAGCCGGCCACCCCGGCAGTTGCTGCTGACCCACCACCATGAAGATCACAGCGGCAACGCCGCCCGCATTGCCCAGCGATTCGGATTAACCCCTCTGGCCCCGGAACTGGGCCGGGCCAAGCTGGCGTCGGGTTATCGCACCCCGCCGATTCAGCGCTTCATCTGGGGCCGGCCCTATCCGGTTCAGACCGAGCCCTTGCCGGAGCGGATCAGGCTGATCAGCGGCGACACCCTGACCGCGGTGGCCACCCCGGGCCATGCCAAAGATCTCACCTGTTTCCATTGGCGGGAGCGGGGCTGGTTGTTCAGCGGCGATCTCTATATCTCCAAATCCCTGCGTTACCTACGCTCCGATGAGGAGTTGCAACTGTTGATGCACAGCATTCATAAGGTGCTGCAGCTGGAGTTTGAAGTGGTGTTCTGTCCTCATCGCGGGGTAGTGGAACAGGGGCACCAGGCGCTGTCGGACAAGCTGGAGAATCTGAAACAGCTGTGCCATCAGGCCAGGCATCTGCGTCAGCAGGGGCTGGATGAGCAGGAGATGGTGCGACGGTTGTTGGGGCCGGAGGATTGGCTGGCCAAGGTGAGTTTCTACAACATCAGCAAGGGCAACCTGGTGCGCCAGGCCGCCCGAGTGTCCTTGGGCGGCCTGGGGGGTTAGTCGTTGATGCGGGGCACGCTGGCCTTGGCCCGCTCGGACAGGCGGTGAACGATCTGGTTGCTGCTGCCGCGGTACAGCAGCGACGGGTCGGCCAGATCCTGTTCGAAGCGGCCGTCCACCAGTACATCCAGGTAGGGCAACAGCTGCTGTTGGTGGGCACTGAGTTCATCCAGCCGATAGCCGGTCCAGCACCAGATGTCTTTGTCCGGGCACTCGGTATGGACTCGGGTCACCAGTGCCAGCACGTCATCGACGTTGGCCGGATGCAGCGGATCGCCGCCGGACAGGGTCAGTCCGCGCCGTGAAATGCGGGTATCGGACAGATCCTTGATGATCTGATCCGCTAACGCCTCGGGAAAGCGGTGGCCGGAGTCCAGGCGCTGGGTGCTTTGGTTGTAGCAGCCTTTGCACTGATGTTCGCATCCAGACACAAACAGGGTGCAGCGAGTGCCCGGGCCGTTAACGACGTCAACGCTGTGGTAGGTGTGATAGTTCATGGTTGCCTCACTGAAAAAGGGGCCGCAGCCCCTTTTTGTTATTGCTGCCTGATGCCTACAGGTGCTTGACCCGGCGTTTTACCTCTTCCTGCTTCCCTTCGTTGAACGGCCGTGCGTCCGGGCTGCCCAGGTAACCGCACACTCGGCGGGTTACCGACACCTTGGATGGATCGTGGTTGCCGCATTTCGGGCAGGTAAAGCCTTTGGAGGTGCACTCGAACTCACCGGTAAAGCCACACTCGTAGCACTCGTCGATGGGGGTGTTGGTGCCGTAGTACGGCACATGCTGATAGGCATAGTCCCAGACGTCTTCCAGCGCTTCGACGTTGTGCTGCATGTTGGGGTATTCGCCGTAGCAGATAAAGCCGCCGTTGGCGATGGCCGGGTAGGGCTTCTCGAAGTCAATCTTGTCGTAGGGATTGACGTTCTTTTCCACGTCCAGGTGGAAGCTGTTGGTGTAGTAGCCCTTGTCGTTGACCCCTTCCACCACGCCGTAGTGGCGCTGGTCGATCTTGCAGAAGCGGGTGCACAGGTTTTCACTCGGCGTGCTGTAGAGGCTGAAGCCATAACCGGTCTGGGCTTTCCAGGCGTCGGTGGCGGCGCGCAGACGCTCAACGATGGTCAGGGCGCGAGCTCGCAGCTCCTCGGAGTCGTACAGGTGCGCTTCGGTGCCGTACAGGGCGTTGACGGTTTCGTGCAGGCCGATGTAACCCAGAGAGATGGAGGCGCGGCCGTTCTTGAAGATCTCGCTGATGTCGTCGTCCGGCTGCAGACGCACACCACAGGCACCTTCCATATACAGGATCGGAGCCACTCGGGCTTTCACCCCTTCCAGACGGTTGATGCGGGTCATCAGCGCTTTCTTGGCGATGGCCAGACGCTCATCCAGCAGCTCGAAGAAACGGGTTTCAGAGCCCTTGGCTTCGATGGCGATGCGCGGCAGGTTGAGGCTGACCACACCCAGGTTGTTGCGGCCTTCGTGGATCAGTTCGCCATTCTCTTCGTAGGCGGACAGGAAGCTGCGACAGCCCATCGGGGTCTTAAACGAGCCGGTGACTTCAACCACTTTGTCGTAGTTGAGAATGTCCGGGTACATCCGCTTGGTGGAGCACTCCAGCGCCAGTTGCTTGATGTCGTAGTTGGCGTCGCCGGATTTGTGGTTGAGGCCGTCTTTAATGGCGAACACCAGTTTCGGGAACACCGGGGTCTTACGGTTTTTACCCAGGCCCACCATCCGCACTTTGAGGATCGATTGCTGAATCAGGCGGCACTGCCAGCTGGTGCCCAGGCCAAAGCCAAAGGTAACGAACGGGGTCTGGCCGTTGGCGGTGTGCAGGGTGTTGACCTCGTACTCCAGGCTCTGGAACGCGTCGTAACACTCTTTCTCGGTGCGGGCACGGGCGTAGGCTTCGGCATCGGCCACCTGCCACTCTTCGCCTACCTCGAGGTGTTTCTCGTAGCTCTTGGTGACGTAGGGCGCCAGAATCTCATCGATGCGGTTGATGGTGGTGCCGCCATAGATGTGGCTGGCCACCTGAGCGATGATCTGGGCGGTGACGGCGGTGGCGGTGGAGATGGACTTGGGCACGTCGATCTCGGCGTTGCCCATCTTGAAGCCGCCGGTCAGCATGCCGTGCAGATCGATCAGCATGCAGTTGAACATTGGGAAGAACGGGGCGTAGTCGAGATCGTGATAGTGGATCTCGCCATTCTCGTGGGCCTTGACCACGTCGCGGGGCAGAATGTGGCGGGTGGCGTAGTGCTTGGCCACAATCCCTGCCAGCAGATCGCGCTGGGTCGGAATCACCTTGGAGTCTTTGTTGGCGTTCTCATGCAGCAGCGCGGCGTTGCTCTGATCCACCAGGCCACGAATCTCACGGTTCAAGCGGCTGTTGGACTCTCGGGCGATGTCACGATCGTGGCGGTACTCGATGTAGGCACGGGCCACGGCCTTGTACGGGCCTGCCATCAGATGGTTTTCCACCATCTGCTGAATTTCGTCAATGTTGACCTGTTGCAACTCCGCCAGCTCGAGTTCAATGGTTTGGGCTACCCGCCCTGCGTAGTCGTCGTCTTTGACGTCGGCAGCCAGCGCAGCCCGACTGATAGCTTCGCAAATCCTTGCGCTATCAAAAGGGACATGGCAACCGTCTCGCTTAATCACAACTGGCATGACAAAATTTCCTTAAATTTGTGTTTTCGGTCTTGACAGGCACAACATATTGGTGTGTCGATTCAATTATGACCTATATGTAGGATGGACGTCGCATATTAGGCGCTAAAACAGCGGCTAATAAATTGATCCGGATCAAGAAGTTACCCAAGCGAAAAATGGCAAGCGTTGGTTTTTTGTGATCCATTGGCGAAGATCAGGTTTTGGTTAAGTAGCGGCTTTGTTTGGCTTGTGTTTCTAATTTGTGTGTGTTGGATAGAGAGTCAGCGACCGCTGCTGTTTCTTTGTAATAAAAAAGTGATTGACTCTGGAGCCGGTTAATCACCGCCATTTCAGTGGACAGAGTTCAGCTTGTGGAAAACCCAATTCACACCTAGGGCTGGCGCGCTCTGAGGCTGTGGTTAGATCTTTGTGATCATTCTGATCCAATAAACTCGATTCTGATAACAAAAAAAGGGAGCGTTTGCTCCCTTTTTGACCAGTCAAAAAATTGGCGTTATGGCTGGCGGTTGAGAATGGTTTCCATCTCATCCATGAGGCGATTCATGCGGGCAAACACCGCCTCGTAAGGCGCCGCGGTGGCCAGATCGACGCCGGCACGCTTGACCAGATCGTAAGGGTAGTCGCTGCCACCGGATTTCAGCAGCGTCAGGTAGCGGTCGTAGGCGGCGCGGTCGCCACTGAGGACCTCATCGGCAAAGGCGGCCGAGGCGGCGATGGAGGTGGCGTACTGATAGACGTAGAAGTTGTAGTAGAAGTGCGGCACGTAGGCCCACTCAATGCCGTAATCCTCGTCGATGGTCATTACCCCCTTGTCATGGCCATGGTAACGACGCAGCAGGTCGAGAAACAGCGCTGAGGCCTTGGTGTCGCTCAGGGGCTCACCGGCTTCCACGGTTTCGTGAATCGCCCGCTCAAACTCGGCAAACATGGTCTGACGGAAGAAGGTGCCGCGGAAGGTCTCCAGAGTCTGGCCGAGGAAGTACAGCTTTTCGGCGTCGTCCTTGGCGTTGGCCAGGGCGTAGTCGGTCAGCAGGTGCTCCTGGAAGGTGGAGGCGATCTCGGCGGTAAAGGTGGCGTAAGCGGCCGTGGGGTATGGCTGATTGGCGTTGGCGAACACCGAGTGGTTGGCGTGGCCCCATTCGTGGGTCAGGGTCGACACCGAGGCGTAGTCGTCGTTGTAGTTCATCAATACATAAGGATGAACGTCGTAGGCGCTGCCACTCATGTAAGCACCGGAGCGCTTGCCGGTCTTAGGGTAGGTGTCCATCCAGCGCTGCTTGAGGCCGGTACGGATGTTGTTGACGTAGCTTTCGCCCATGGGCGCCAGGGAGGACAGCATCATGTCGATGCCGGTGTCGATGGGGTAGTTGCGGGTGGCCTTCACCACCGGGGTGTAGATGTCGAAATACTGTTGGTCCTGCAGCTTAAGCAGGCGAGCCCGCAATTTCAGGTAGCGTTGCAGGGTATCCAGGTTGGCGTTGGTGGTGTCCACCAGGGCGCTGTAGACCTCAACCGGAATGTTGTCTTGGGCCAGGGCCGACTCCAGGGCGCTGTCGTAGTGGCGGCTCTGGGCGTTGAACACGTCGGCTTTGACGTTGGCGTCCAGCATCGAGGCGATGGTGCGGCGGTACTGGCTGAGGGTACCAAAGAACTGATCGAACGCCTGCTTGCGTACGGCCCGATCGCCATGGCTGCGGTATTTGGCATAGTTGGCTTGATTCAGGGTAACCGTGTCACCGGCCAGTTCCACCTGAGGCCAGGGCAGTTCGGCGTTAGTAAAGGTGGCGTAGCTGGAGTAGGGGCTGCCGGTGAGGGCGCCGGTGGCGGCCATGATCTGTTCGGTCTGCGGGCTCAGGGTGTGGGCCTTGGCCCGAAGGATGTCCTGCAGCGGAAAGCGGTACGGTTGCAGGCGCGGCTCCTGGTTGATCATCGCCTCGACCTTGGCATCGCCCAGGGCGATCAGCTCCGGCTTGATAAACGCGCTGATCTGATCGAACTGATTGGATAACATGTTCATCGACTGACGTTTGGCGCCATTGTCGGAGTTTCGCAGATCGGTATCGGCATTAAGGTTGGCATACACCGACAGTTGGGATAGGGTTTTGGCCAGATCATAATAGAGGTCCAATGCGTCGGCCAGTTGGCCTGCGCCGTTGCCCAACTGGCCCTGATAGCGACTCAACTGCTTCATGTCGCGGGTCAGGGTGTCTTTCTGTTGTTGCCATTGCTGCCAATCTGTATACAAAGGTGACAGATCCCAGTTTTGCTGGGAATCGCTGCTGGCCACCACGGTGGTGCTGCCGGCGCACGCAATCAAAAAGGTTGCGCAAATTAATGATTTTTTAAACATTCTTTGTCCATATTATCGTTATGGTTACTGGAATGCTGAGATTACCACGGTCGGTGTGCGGCCACCACTGAGACTCGGCCAGGCTGTGACTGGCATGGGCAATAAACGCATAAGGAACAGCGATGAGCATTAAGATGTCGCCCAAGCAGCAGGTGCTGGCGCTGCTGGATCAATGCCTGGCCACCGGCGTTCGCGGCCGGGTACAGGCGGTGATTAAGCAGGCCATTGCCGACATCGAGGGCCAGAGCAGTCAGCGGGGCTATCAGCACGCCGACAGCGACATCAATGAAACCGACTGCCCCGGCCTGATCTTCAAGGTGGGCAAACACACCCGCCGCTGGGTGTACCGCTATACCCCATCCGGTGCCCGCAGTACCCGCCAGGTAACCCTGGGTTACTACCCGCAGATGGATCGCGCCGCCGCCGTTGCGGCCTGGGAGGCACAGCGCCTCGCCCTGGCGGGCTCGGTGCCTCAGACTGAGGCACCGTTGAGCCTCAACGACGCCATTAGTCGCTACATCGACGACTACGCACGTCAGCACCGGCCGCAGTGGCGGCGGGAACGGCAGCAACTGGAGCGCTGGTTGGGGGATGAGTGGGGCGAGGTGGCCGCCGACGCCCTGACTCCGGACCAGGCTTTGCAGGTGGTTCGGCCACAGCAAAGCGGTGCCCGCCAGCGGCTGGCGCTGCTGCGTCACTTCTACCGGGTGGGACGCGGCTTGTGTGACGAGCTGCAACAGGGCTGGCTGCCGCCAACCCTGGCGTGTCCCTTTGAGCAGGTTCAGGTGTCTCAAGGCAAGCGTCATAGCGTTCAGGTTGGCTGGCCCCAGGTGGGGCGCTATCTGCGGGAGGTCAATGGGCTGGAAGACAGTGACCCGCGAAAACTGGTGTTGCAGCTGCAGTTGACCAACCTGGGGAGCCTGGCGTTCTGGTGCCAATTGCAGTGGCAGGACATCGACTGGCAAGCCGGATTGGCCCAGGTCGGCCAGGGCAGTGACAGCGCCATTATGCCGTTATCGCCCGCCAGCCTGGAGCTGCTCAAGCGTCGTCAGCGCAGTGCCGGCCCCAGCGTCTGGGTGTTCCCCAGTCACAGCGATGACCACAAATCGATGCCGCATCATTACCCAGCAAAACTAATGCAAAATCTGAGGGCAAGCCTGGGGCTGCCACCGCACTTCACCGCCAGCGCCCTGGCTCGTCTTGGTCAACACTGGCTGGCAGAGCAGGGCAGGGAGATCGACTCACCCCGCTGGCCGTTGGCCACCACTCGGCCATCGGCGGCGGTGTTGGCACAGCAAAATGACTGCCTTAAATTGTGGGTCAAAAGGCTACACATCCAAAAGCAGAGTGATTGATGATGCCGGGTTCAGGGTGGAATTTGCCACTTTTACCAAAATTACACGCTGTAACCAATTTTGTAATTAGTAGTTGTTTTAATGGTTTTAGCGCAGATTTATTCCATTAGGGGCTTTCTAACGGTCGCTCTTGAAGGCCTGGCCCTTCGCCGGGTTTCTCCGTGCTTTCCGAGACTAACGTTTGAATTGTTTAGCCTTGTTAGCCAGTGATTCGAGTCGTTGCCCTCATCGAGGTGACCGGCTTGGCGAAACGAAAATTCAGCTAACGGCGGCTGACGGCCGCTCTGTTTCATCGACCTTGTCATTGCGTCATCTCTCCTCGGCGAATGACCACTCTCCAAACTTCGCGGTATTCCTCATACATCACTCCAACTTATTCGAATAATTATTCCTCATGTATTGGTTTGATTTTTGATGACCGGGCGCGGGTATTCGACTAAATGATCATTGGTGTTCTGTTGGGCATTTGTTAGGGTGGTGTGTATTGGCAGGACGCCATGATTATAATTATTTGAAGTTAAATGGACCGCCTTGTTTATGACCGCAATTTTCATCCAACGATCGCACCAACTCGGACACCAGGGGATCCGGGACCTCAGCGAGAAGATGGCTCATGACCTGCAACGCCAGTATCAGATTCGCTGGCAATGGCAGGGCGAGCGGATGACCTTTCGTCGCATGGGAGCCCGGGGCATCCTGGTTCCCGAAGCACAACTGGTGACACTGGATATGAAACTGGGACTGATTCTGGTTCCGGTGGCCCCGATGATCCGCCAGGGAATTGAAGAAACCTTGGACGACCTGCTTATTTAGTCGCCTAATTTGATTCTGCTCAATTTCCCGAGGCGGATTAGAATGCTCCTTCTAATAACTTCGCTTACGGTAGAGATGAAAAGACAATTTAATCCGTAGTGGAGGCACCATGTTAAAGAAACTGTTTGGTTCAAAAGCAACCGCTGATGTAGACGCTCAAGAAGCGCTGTATCGCAAAATCTGGTTGGCCGGTCTGGGCGCGTACTCTAAGGGTGCAGAAGAGATTGGTCAGTTGTCTGAACGCGGCTTTGGCTTGTTTGATGAGCTGATGGAGCGCGGTAAGGAGCTGGAATCTTCTACCGTCGAGAAGGTGTCCGAAGCTTCAACCCAGACCAAAGAAGCGTTTGAGTCTCAGTTGCACAGCCAGGTTCAGAAAGTAACCGGGTTGGAGGTGGACCAGCTGGAAGAGCTGGAAACCAAGATTGATCGTCTGACCGCTCTGGTGGACAAGATGGCCGCTGAAAAAGCCGCTGCCGCCAAGGCCGCCGCTAAGCCAGCACCTGCCGCCAAGCCGGCCCCTGCCAAGGCTGCCCCGAAAGCGGCACCTAAGGCAGCCGCCAAGCCTGCGGCGAAGACGACCCGTCGAACCACCACCAAATCAGCTTAATAACCGGCGAATAAGGAGCACAGTATGAACAATGAACTTCATGGAATCCCCCCTGTAGAAGGCGTAGACAACGAACAGCTGGCACGCAACATCTGGTTGGCCGGACTGGGCGTATACAGCCGCAGTGTGGAAGAAGCGAAAGATCTGGAAGGCAAGTCCAGCGATCTGTTTGAGCGTCTGGTAGAGCGCGGTCGCGAGATCGAGTCCAACACCAAACAGCGCGTTGAAGACAACCTGGATCGCGCTAACGAAGAGGTGGAAGCCCGGGTTCACAACCTGTTCTATCGCCTCAGTGGTATTCACCCGCGCCAAATCGACGAGCTGAATGCGAAAGTAGACAAGCTTGCCGAGGCGATTGAAAAGCTGGCCAAGTAGGTGTCAGCTCCAAGGAGGGCCTAATGGCGTCATTGTCTCTATCTGAACTGGTGTTCCTGCTTTTTGAAAGCGACTCGACACCGCTTCACGTGTCAGGACTGATGCTGTTTCGTCCTCCCGTCGACCAACCGGATTTCGCCGTCACCCTGCACCAGCAGATGGTGAATGGCGGCCCGGTTGCCCCCCCTTTCGATCGCGTGATCACCAGTAACCGCCTCGGGCTGCCGAAATGGCGCAACGCCGAAGACGTGGAGCTGGGTTATCACGTGCGTCTGTCGAAGTTACCCAAACCCGGCGATACCGATCAGCTGCTGGAGCTGGCGGCGCGAATTCACAGTTACCGTCTCGACCGCAGTCGGCCGTTGTGGGAACTGTGGATCATCGACGGCCTGGCCAGCGGTGAAGTGGCGATGATGGTCAAGTTCCACCATGCCCTCACCGATGGCATGCGCGCGGTGCAGTTGCTGGAGCGCAGCTTTGCCATCAGCGAGCAACGCGGGCACCTGGTGCCGTTCTGGCAGCTGGGCGAGTCCATCAGCGACCACAACGACGATGAGTTCACCAGTGTGATGGCGGTGCTGCAGCCGTCATTCTGGCGCAAACAGCTCAAAGTCGGCTTTGACAGCGCTCGCCTGTTGGCCATGGCCGGTGCTGGCAGGCTCAAGCTGATCGACACCCCGATCAAACTGCCGTTCAGCGCTCCCAGGACCCCGTTTAATCACCTGGCGGCCGGTCGCGCCAAGCAGGTAACCCTGGCCAGCCTCAGCGACGCCCGCGTCAACCGGCTGGCATTGCTGACCGGTGCTCAGAGTGACGATGTGATACTGACCCTGTGCGACATGTCGCTGCACCGCTATCTGCAGCAGCATAACTGGCAGGAGAGTGAGCCGCTGGTGGCCATGGTGCCGCTGCGGGATCACGACACCGGCGAGCGCTTGCACATGATCTCCGTCGGCCTGGTAGAACTGGGCGGCGCCTGGACGGACCCCCTTGAGCGCCTGGGCCAGATTCAGCGTACTCATCAGGGAATTCGGCGTCAGACCAACCGTACCAGCCTTAAGGCCTATAACCGCTACTCGTCGGTCATTAACGTGCTGTCGCTGATGGTGGCCCGTTTCGACGATCAACAGTATCTGCCGCCGGCGGCCAACATGCTGATCACCGAAGTGGATGCCAGCCACACCGCACTGACCTTCCAGGGCGCGGAACTGGTGGCGACCTACCCGTTGTCGCTGTTGATGCCCGGCCAGACCCTCAACATGACCCTGTTGCGCTATGGTGGTCAGTTGCACTTCGGCCTGGTGTGCTGTCGTCACTCGCTGCCGGGCTTTGAAGCCTTTGGCGATTACCTCGAGCAAAGCCTGGATGAGCTGGAAGCGACGGTGGTCGGTAACTTGTCGCGGCGCCTGAACACCTTGGCCAGTTAAGGAAGCTGAATGTCTAGTTGGCGGGCAAAAGCACTGAATAAAGTGTTGTTCCGGGCGATCCGAAGTCGCCTGGAGCGGTGTAACGACATTCTCTCCATGCGCGGAGTCATCGCCGGGCTGGACAAACTCAACGCCTACATCGGCAGCCCCACCAACCTGGAGTTCATCGACGATCACCTCAACGGTGTGCCCTGTCAGTGGCTGGTCAAGGGCCGGCCTGCCGGTGATAAGGTGCTGCTGTATTTTCACGGCGGCGGTTTTTGCTTCCGCTCCCCCAAGGTGCACAACGCCATGTTGTACCACCTGACCCAGGCTACCGGCTCTCGCGGAGTCATGGTCAACTACCGTCTGGCGCCGGAGTTTCCGTTTCCGGCGGCGACGTCGGACTGCTTCAATGCCTATAAGGCGCTGCTGGACCAGGGCATTGCCGCGGATAAGATCATCATTGGTGGTGACTCTGCCGGAGGCAACCTGGCGCTGACCACCATGCTGAAGGCCAAGGAGAAGGGCTTTCCGCAACCGTTGGCGGCGCTGCTGTTCTCGCCGGCACTGGATCTGACCATGAACACCCAGTCCGGTTTTGTGATGCGCAATGAAGACCCGTTCTTCGATCTCGGCAGCCTGATGCTGCTGCGCAACAGCTACCTCAATGGCCATACCCCCTGTGATCCCATGGCGTCACCGCTGGCGGCGGATCTGACCGATCTGGCGCCGATCATGGTGCATGTGGGCAGTGTTGAGATTCTACTGGACGATTCGGTGCGCCTGGCCAACAAGGTACGGCGCCTGGGGGGAGAGGCAGACCTGACCATCTGGCCCGGACTGCCTCATGTGTTTACCCTGTTCTATCAACTTCCCGAGGCCAAAGAGGCCATCGATCGTTGCGGCCGTTTTATCGAACGCTGTCTGCAAAATTGAGCTGACGCTTGAGGTAGGGGCTGACCAGAGACATCAACCGGTTGGCCCCGGTTCGTACCATCTCCTCCTCCTCCTTCTCCGGCCCCAGGGTGGTTTCGAAGCACAGCCAGGACAGCCCCAGCAGAAACAGGTTGTCCGCCAGCTCAAACCGCTGTTGGGCACTCATCTCCACCAGGTTCTTTTTTTGCAGGGCAGAAAGGCTGTGGGCAGTGAAGTTACGCAGCTGCTTGATCAGCCGCTGGTTACCCCGATTGCCGACGGTGCTCTGTTCGATGGCTTGAAAGTCGAGGAACAAGAACCGGTAGTGCAAACAGACCCGCAGCAGTGAGTTAAGAAACACCCAGTACTCCTGCTCGCTGATGGCGTCGAGGTCGAGCCGCGCCAACAGTTTTCCCACCGCCAGTTCGCACTCCTTGAACAGTTGGGCGATGATCTCCTCTTTGCCCTTGTAGTGGTAGTAGAGGTTGCCGGGACTGATCTCCAGCTCGGCAGCGATGTCCAGACTGGTGACGTTGCCTGAGCCCTGATGATTAAACAGGGCCAGGCTGGTCTCCAGTATCCGCTCCCGGGTGCCCATATCAGGCGGTTTCCCTGGCCAGTTGCTGCTGCAGGTAGTCGCGCTCGGCATTGGCCATGCGCTCAATCTCATCGCAGACGAAGCGGGTCAGCTTGTTGCCGATAAACGGCAGGGCGCTCTTCAACTGCAGCTCGACGTGGTTGGCACAACCGCTGTCGGTGGGGGCGAAGTGCAGGGTGCCGGTGATCTTAATCGGCACGCCAACCAGTTCTACCGCCATCTGGCAATGGTAGTGGTCGCCGTCGATGCGCCACTGCTCGGCCTGCTTGGCGACGTTGCGAGCGCCGAGCAGACGCTTGAGTACCGAGGGCACGTTGCTTTCCATCTCCCGCTTGGTGGACAGCGTCAGGCCGTCGTCCTTCGGGGTCAGTTCGGTGACCCGAACGTTGTCACAGTCGATGTCACTGTACTTCTGGGTAATCAGGTCCGGCTCGCTGAAGAAACGAAACAGTTCCGCGGTGGAGCAGCTGTACAAGTGGGTCATTGCTAGTTTCATTGTATCTCCTAAAAGTGGATGCCTCTGAGCATCGCAGCCAAACCAATCATCTGTTGTTGTTCGGTGTAATTCAGTTTGTCTTCGTGAACCTCCCCGGATTCCGGGAACATGCGAAACAGCATGTTCATGCTGATCTCGGCCAATCGTGGTGACAGCGCGTGCAGCACGGCGCCAAAGATCCCCAGTTTGGTGGCGATGCGTTTCGGTCGATGCACCACCGCCTGGGCGATGAGTTCGGCGGCCTGCTCCGAGCTGAGGGTGGGCACCGCCTGATACAGCTGGGTGGGGGCACTCATGGGCGTATCTACCAGCGGCATGTTGATGGTGGTGAAGCGCACGCCGCTGTCTGAGTACTCGGCGGCGGCGCAGCGACAGAACGATTCCAGCGCCGCGTTGGAGGCCACATAGGCACTGAACCGCGGGGCGTTGGTCAGCACGCCGATGGAGGAGACGATGATGATGTGCCCCTTCTGCTGCTCGGCCATGGGCCCGATCAGCCCCAGAATCAGCCGAAGGGCGCCAAAGTAGTTGATGGCCATGGTGCGCTGATAGTCGTGAATCCGTTCCACCGAGGCGGCGACCGAGCGTCGTATCGAGCGCCCGGCGCAGTTGATCATTACGTCCACCTTGCCGTGGCGGGACAGCAGGGTCTGCACCAGGGTGTCGGTCTGAGCCTCGTCGGTGAGATCACACAGGTAACACTGGGCTTTGCCTCCCCGTTCGCGCACCTTCTGCTGCACTTGTTGCAGTCGCTGTTTATCGCGGCCGACCAGCAGCAGGTGGGCGCCGGAAGCGGCCAGGCGCTCGGCACTGGCTTCGCCGATGCCGGAACTGGCACCGGTAATCAATACGGTCTTGTGTTGCAGGCGGTGGTTCAGTTCGTCGTCGAGGAACAGGTCCGGATCCAGCTCCCGTTCCCAGTAGTCCCATAAGCGGTTGGCGTAGCTGGCCAGATCCGGGCAGCGGATCTGGTGGGCATCGAGCAGGGTACGGGTCTTCTGGTTGTCGAAGCGGGTCGGGTAGTTCAGCAGCGCCATCAGATCCGGTGGAATGCCGTAATCCGACAGAATGCGTTGGCCAAGTTTCACCAGCGGCGGGTATTGCGACGCCAGTTGCAGCCACGGCTGTGGCAGCAGGCTGGTGAGGTTCATGTTCATCTTCAGGGTCATGGTCGGTCCGCGCCCGGCCCGAGAGATGATGTTCAGCACCTCACCGGCGTGATAGGGGCGGGGATCAGTCAGGTGGAAGCATTCGCCGTCCTGATCCGCCAGGTGCATCAGGCAGTCGAAGGCATCGGCGACGTAGTCCACCGGCACGATGTTCAGAGGGCCGCCTTCAAACCCGGCCAGGGGAAACCAGCGCGGCAGGGCATCGCGCACCTTTTGCAGCAGTTTGAAGAAATAGTAGGGCCCCTGAACCCGGTTGGCGGCGCCGGTTTCGCTGTCGCCGATGACGATGCCTGGGCGATAAATGCGATAGGGCAGGCCATTGTGTTCGCGCACCGCCTTTTCGCACAGGTGGCGAGACAGGAAATAGGGGTGAGTCAACTGTTCGGCTTCGGCAAACATCTGCTCGTCGAAGCAGCCCCGGTACAGCCCGGCCGCGGCAATGGAGCTCAGGTGGTGGAAGCAGGTGGCTCCCAGCAACTCGGCGCAGGCCAGGGCGTGCTCGGTGGCGGTGACATTGGCCTTCACCAGCTCATGGCCGTTTCGGCGAAAGTCGGAGTGGCTGGCCAGGTGGACAAAATGCACGATCTTGCCCCGCAGCGATTCGGTGTCGCGGGGACACAGGCCCAGGGCCGGATCGTTGAGGTTGCCACGAATTGGCAGCACTCGATCCAGCGCCGCCAGTTCGCTGGCGCTCTTTCGCAGTCGCTGCTCGGCCTGGTCGTCTTTTACCAGGCAATAGAGGGTGCCTTCACGGGCCAGCAGGCGCCGCAACAGCTGTTGTCCCACCAATCCGGTGGCACCGGTAACAAAGTAGCTCATCTGGATTGCTCCTTCCTTGACGCAAGAGTGCCCAGGCACTCTCAGATGGCTGTCTAACTTTTCACCTAAGTTAACCCTCAGAGTAAATAAGTGCTTGACCAGAATCAATAAAGATCTTGGAAATCGGCCATAAGCGTTATGAATTATTGATTAAACAACGTTTCTTTTGAGTCGCTGCAGTGTTGGATATTCCAGCGGTTAAATGATCCGGCCGTTGGCCAGTGAGGGGGGATGATCTAAGATGGTTCGTTTTTCTTTCAGCCCCCGAGGAGTCACATGGAAACCGCAGCAATCATCAATGGGAAACAGGTCGCCGATACCCTGGTCGACACCATTGCCACTCGAGTGGCACAACTGGACGCCGAGGGTAAGCGGTTGCCGGGATTGGCTGTGGTGATGGTGGGCAGCAATCCCGCCAGCGATGTGTACGTGCGCAATAAGACCCGCCGCTGCCAACAGGCGGGCATTGTCGGTCAGGAGTTTCGCCTCGATGAGGCCACCACCGAGTCAGACCTGCTGGGGCTGGTGGATCGCCTTAACGCCGATCCCAGTGTCGACGGCATTCTGGTGCAGTTGCCGCTGCCGTCGCACCTGAATGAGCAGCGGGTGCTCAATCGCATCGCCGTGGCCAAGGACGTGGACGGGTTTCATCCCAACAACGTCGGTAAGCTCAGCCTCGGCGACGCCACCGCGCTGGTGCCGTGCACGCCACAGGGCTGCGTAACCCTGGCTCAGAGCGTACTCGGTGAGGATCTGTCCGGTAAGCATGTGGTGATCGTCGGTCGCTCTAATATCGTCGGCAAGCCGGCGGCGCAGCTGTTCCTGGCTCAGCACTGCTCGGTCACCGTGGTGCATTCCCGTTCCAGCAATGGCGCCGAGTTGGCCCGTCAGGCCGACATCTTGGTGGTGGCCGTCGGCCGCGCCGAGATGGTGGGGCCGGAGTGGGTTAAGCCCGGGGCGGTGGTGATCGATGTCGGCATCAACCGCATCGAGGGCGACGGCAAAGCCAAGTTGGTGGGCGACGTGGCGTTTGCGCCGGTGGCCAAGGTGGCGGCGGCGATTACCCCGGTTCCCGGCGGTGTCGGGCCGATGACCATTGCCTACCTGCTTGAAAATACAATGAAAGCCTATGAGATGAATCAGCATCAATGCGACTGATTTGGGTTGCCAAAGCGCGAGTTAGTGGCGATCATTGATGCTAAACAGCTTTCCAGGATAAAACGGTTACAGTTATGGTTATTCCCGGTTTTGAAGGTCATGAAGCCACCGAGTTTGCATTGATTCGGTTGCAGGTGTCGTTTGTGGTTGATCCGGCCCAGGTGCCGCCGCTGGAGCGCCTGCTGGAGCAGTACATGGAGTCGGCGACGTCGGAGTCCAGCGTGATGTCCAGCCAGTACGTGGGTCGGGAGATGCAATTGGAGCTGAGCTTCTTTGGTGCCGGCCAGAGTACGGTAAAAAGTGAGTTGGCCCGGCTGCATAAGGTGGTGCAAAGCCTGCTTACCCCTGCGCCGGTGTTTACCGTTACCGTCGATAAGGACTGAGTCTGAGTATGGACGCAGGCGAGGCCAACAAAGCCTACGGCAAACGGGCATTGGTGGTTGAAGGGGGCGCCATGCGCGGCATCTTTGCCGCCGGCGTGCTGGATGCCTTCATTGAGCAGCAGCACTACCCCTATGACGCCTGTTACGGAGTCTCGGCCGGGTCCACTGCGCTGGCCGCTTATCTGTCCGGTCAAAAGGGCCGCACCCGGGCCATCATCGCCGATTACTCCTGCCGGCCCGAGTTTATCAATTTTCGCCGCTTTTTCGGCGGCGGCCACCTGTTGGATCTGGACTGGCTCTGGCCCATTACCCTCAATGAGCTGCCGTTTGACTTCGATGCCTTTGAGCGCCGCGCCATCCCGTTGTTGATTGGGGTCACCGAGGTCAACAGCGGCCAGGGCCGTTACCTGCGCGCCAACCGCGATGATCTGGCGATGCTGATGAAGGCCTCTTGCTCGGTGCCGGTGGGCTACCGCGGCTTTGTGTCGCTCAATGGCCAGGCCTACACCGATGGCGGCGTGGCGGACTCGATTCCGGTGCGCCAGGCCTATCAACAGGGCTATCGGGATCTTACCGTGGTGTTGTCCCAGCCTCTGGGCTATCGCAAACGCCCGAGTCGTTTTCCCTGGTTGTTGAGATGGGCCCTCAGGGAGCACCCGCCGCTGCTGGCGGCCATGGAGGCGCGTCATCGACAGTACAACCAAACCCTGGCGTTTATCTCCGAGCCTCCCAAGGATTGCCGCATTCGAGTGCTGGTGCCGCCGCCGGCGTTTGCGGTTGGCCGCCTGACCCGAGCGCCACAGGCGTTGGCCAGTGGCTATGAGTTGGGTCGCGACTGTGGATTGGCGCATGTGCGCCGGCAGGCTGAGGCGGCTGCCGAGGTGCTGGCGCCATGAGCGGCGCCGGGCCGTCATCATCATTGAGCCAGTCGCCGTGGCCGCTGGTGATTGCGGCCATAGAGCGGGCCAATGGCCGCGGTTTTGCGCCGACCCAATTGACCCGCGTCGGCGGCGGCTGCATCAACCAGTGTTATCGCCTCAGCGATGGCCACCAAAGCTGGTTCGTGAAGCTGAACCGTCATCAGTGTCTGAGCTTGTTTGAGGCCGAAGCCGATGGGCTGGCGGCCCTGGGAGACTGGTCATTGCCGCCTCTGACTTTGGGGCAGGCGGGAGAACACGCGTTTCTGGTGTTGCCGTTTGTGGCGCTGACGTCTCACGGCAATCATTTTGAGGCCGGGCGCGCCATTGCCCGCCTGCATCAGGCCGACCCCCATCACCTCGATCCTCAGGGCTATGGCTGGCACCGCCACAATTTCATTGGCGAGACGGTGCAATACAACCACTGGCAGGGGTGTTGGGCCCGGTTCTGGTGGCAGTGCCGGTTACAACCGCAACTGACGCTGGCGCGCCAGCGCGGCTTTGGCAAGGCCCTGGCGCCGGCGGTGGCCGGACTGGAGTCGATCAGTGACCGAGTGCTGGCCGAGCATCAACCCCAGGCCTGCCTGGTGCACGGCGATTTGTGGCAGGGCAACCTGGGCTTTGTCGACGGCCAGGCGCGGGTGTTTGATCCGGCCTGTTACCTGGGCGATCGGGAAACGGATCTGGCGATGACCGAACTGTTTGGCGGCTTTGACCCCGAGTTCTATCGTGGCTATGAGTCGCAGTGGCCGCTGTCACCGGGTTACCAGCGGCGACGGCCTCTGTATCAACTGTATCACTTGCTCAATCACCTCAACCTGTTCGGCGACGGCTACCTGGATTCGGTGCGCGCCAAGCTACAGCAACTTTAGCCCTGACTGTCGACCTCGAAGCGGCGTCGGCGTGTGCGCTGCATCGGGCAACCGCCGCAATAGTCAACCTCATCGAGTCGAAAACGAAGGCAGCAGCGTCGACGCTGGCCACAGTGTGGTGGTGGCAGCATCAGCCGAGTTAATGGTCCAGCCGGTTTGGCCTGTTCATCAAACAGCAACCCGTGACGCAATGCCAGCGCCTGCTCATCCCCCACTTGCAGCAGTAACCAGTCCACGATTGCCGCCACATTTCCCCAGAGAATCTTCGGTGTTAACCCGGTTTGCTCAGACAAGCGCAGGATGTCTCTGGTGATGAGGGTAGTGAGGCTGTGGGACACCAGATCGGTACTGGCCTCAACGCTGGGTTGCCAGTGACCGCAGAATCCGCTCGGCTGCCCGCGTTCATAGCGGCCATGGAGTGAGTCGGGCTGCAGTTGATAGCGCTCGGTTCCCAGTGCCGCCAGCAGCAGCGGTGGCAGCAACAACCCAAAATGCCATTGTGACCACAGTGAGGCCAGCGATTGGGTTAGCGGCGGTGTCGCCGTGGTCAGCATGGCCGCCCCATACTCTCCAAGGGGGGCGACTAAGGCCGAGCGGCTGGCAACAGGACGCCAGTCAGCGCCTTGCTGAGGCTGCCAGGCCCTGAAGCAGTGGCTGGCGTAGCGCTGCAACCGGGTTGCCAGCGGCGTCGGTAACGGGGTGGCCATCAGCGACGGGTCATCATCAGCCATAACAGGTAGGGCCCTCCGATAAGCGTGGTGAGCAAGCCGGCGGGCAGTTGCCAGGGAAAGATCAGGTATCGCCCCGCCCAGTCGGCGCTGATCAGCAGTCCGGCGCCCAGAGGCGCTGCCACCAGCAGTTGCTGGCCCAGGGTGATGGCGCCGAGTCGACGGGCGATGTGGGGCGCCATCAGGCTGATGAAGCTTAAGGGGCCAACCGCCAGAGTGGCGGCGCCACTCATCATGGCGATCAACGCCAGCAATCCAAAACGCGCTTTCGCCGGGTGAAAGCCGCAGTTGCGGCAGTTCGCATCCCCTAAAGCCAGCGCTTGCAATGGTCGCTGTGCCACTGCCGCCTGAGTCAGCAGTAGGGCGGCGGCCAGGCCACAGGTGAGCGCCACCGGGGCACTGACCCGGTAGGTTGAGCCATTGAGCCAGCTGAGCAGGGTTGCGGCACGGGGATCGCCGCTGGCGGTGATCATGACGGTCGCCCCCTCCATTAGGGCACTCAGGGCGATGCCAGACAAGATCAGGGTGGTGGCCTGATACTGGTTGCGATGGTTGACGGCGCTGATGATCATCAGGGTGATAAAAGCCCCGGCGATGGCACCGCCGAGCTGACCGCTCAGTCCTGAACGGTCAAATACCATCATGGCGACGGCGATCCCCATGGCGGCGCCGGCGCTGACGCCAAGCAGCTCCGGGCTGGCCATGGGGTTGGCCAGCAAGCGTTGCATCATCACACCGGAACTGGCCAGCAGCACACCCGCACAGGCGGCTGCCATAACCCGGGGCCAGCGCCAGGGTAACAAGCCCGGGTCGAACGCCCAGCCCGCAAATCCGTACCCGGCCAACAGCGCAATGGCGGCCAACAGCACGCACAGTAGTGCCATGACGAGCGCCAGGGCGGTGGGGTGGTGGTGGCGCCGGGTTTGGCTGGAGTGGGATTGCAGCGCCGGCGGGGATTTGGGCAAGGTAAACAGCAGTAGCATCAGCAGTGGCGCGCCAAACAGGCCCGTCACTGCGCCGGTGGGAAGCAGGCTGCCCGCCACCGGACCGATGACCTGGACCGACAGATCGATACTCCATAGGGTCAGGGCACCGAGGATCGGCGCCCATAACAGCTGCAGCCCGAAACGCTGGCAACCACACAGACGGGCCAGGGCTGGCGCCGCCAGGCCGATAAAGCCGATGATGCCGACCTGGGACGCCACCATGGCACTGAGGACGGTGGCCAGAATCAAGGCGGTGATTCGAACGCCGCCCAAATGGACGCCCAGACCGACGGCAACCTGTTCGCCGAGGCTGAGCAGAGACAGCGGCCGAATCAACAGAGTCGAGAGCAGGGCGGTGATCACCAGCGTGATGGCCAGTGCGTGCACACTGTGCCAGTCATTTTGTATCAGTGAGCCGGCGCCCCACAGCAATACGCCAGCGAGCTGATCATGATGGATCAGCACTAACCCGGCACTGGCGGCGGCGCAGTACAGGCTCAACAGCATGCCAGCCAGGATCACCGCCAGCGGGGAAAACCGGCGTCGCGACGATAGCGCCAATGCCATGCCGGCCGCCAGCAGCGCACCGGCGATGGCCACCCAGGGGCGACCGATGACCAGCAAGCTCGGTGCGTAGAGGGTGGCCAGGGTCAGGCTAAGCTGCGCTCCGGCCGAGACCCCGAGGGTGGAGGGGGAGGCCAGAGGGTTGCGTAAGCACTGTTGAAACAAACAGCCGCTCAGCCCCAGCGCGGCGCCGCAGAGCAGGGCCACCAGTTGTCGCGGGGCCCAGCTGTAGTGCAGCAACAACCGTTGCCAGCCGTCCGCCGGGCCGTGCCAAAGCTGAGTCAGGGGCATGGCACCAGCGATGTGATGCAGAGAGACAGCCGCCAGCGCCACGCTCAGCAGCGCCATAAACAGGGTCAGCCGCATGGGAGACAGGATCATGGTGCCTCCTGCAGCAATGCGTCCACCAGCAGGGTGGCCATGCGCTGGGCCGATGGCAGCGCGCCAAACATCAACACCACCGGTAGCACCTGGTAGTGGTTGTCGGCAAACCAGCGTTGATGTCGCCACAGCGGTGACTGGCCCAGGGTGGCGACGCCACCGTGAGGTACGGGATCGAGAAACAGAATCCTGGCTTGAGGCGGCTGGCTGAGTATCTCGATGCTCTGGGCGCTGAACCCCCAGGTGTTGGTGGGCTGCTGCCAGGCATTGCTGAGGCCGAGCCTGTCGATAACGGCCTGACCGAGGCTGTGTTTTCCATACACCCACAGATGGCGGTCATCGTGCATCCTGATCAGATACAGCGGCGGTGGCGACGCAACCGCGTGCTGCAGTCGCCGCTGTTGGGCCTGCAGCTGGTCGCGGCTGCGGTCGATCAGCGATTGCGCCTGTGCCTGCCGATTCAGGAGTTGACCCAGGTTGCGGGTCAGCGTCTCGGCCTTTTCTATGGCGTCGCCGGTGGACTGGTAGATTGAGAAGCTGTGAACCGGCGCAATTCGGCTCAGCAGTGGCGTCAGCTGGGCCTGGTAGGGCGTGATCAGAATCAGGTCCGGCTGGATTTGAGCCAGCAGCTCCAGATTGGGCTCATTGGCACTGCCAAGGTCGATGATGTCGCCGGGCAGGGGCGGCGTCAGTACCCAGCGCCGGTAACCCGCTACGTCGGCGATGGCCACCGGGGGCAAGCCGAGGGCGATTAAGGTGGTGGTGGTGGCGTAGTCCAGCGACACCACCTTCAGGGGCGACCGCTGGGCCAGCGCCGACAGTGGCAGCCACAGCAGGGTAAGGATCAGCATGGCCAGCCTCATTTCAGGACCCCCAGCGGCGCCCGGTTCGGCCGCTGAATGACTTCCATGGCAACGTCAAAGATCTGCTGCAAGGGCTCCGGCTGCATCAGCTGCGCCGGTGGCCCTTGGGCGATCAGCCTGCCGCCTTTGAGCGCCAGCAGTTGGTGGCAGAAACGGGCGGCCATGTTGATGTCGTGAATGATGATCACCACGCATTTGTGTTGTTCAACCGCCAGGCGCCGAATCAGGGTCAATACCTCCAATTGGTGTCCAGGATCCAGAGCCGAGGTGGGTTCGTCCAGCAACAGTACCTCGGTCTGCTGGGCCACCAGCATCGCCAGCCACAGCCGCTGGCGTTCGCCCCCGGACAGCGAGCCGATGTCAGCGCTTAATAAGGGTTGGGTTCCGGTCAGGGCGACCGCGTGTTCAATGGCGGCGCGATCGCGGGCACGTTGGCGGCCGAGCAGGCCCTGCCAGGCAAAACGGCTCATGGCCAGCAGCTCATGGCCTTTGAGGTCGTCGGTGACAGGGAGGTGTTGCGGCAGCATCGCCACCTGCCTGGCAAAGGCGCGGCCGCTCCAGCTGTCCAGCTCGCGGCCCTTGAACCGGCATTGGCCAGTGCTGGCGCTGAGTTGACGCGCCAGCACTTTCATCAGCGTGGATTTTCCTGAGCCATTGTGACCGATGAGGCCATACAGGGTACCCGACTGCAGCGTCAGCGACGTCGGGTGCAGTATGGCTTTTCGATCCACGTTGACGCTGACCTGTTGCAGCTGAAACAGATCCCTGGCCAAAGCCGAATCCGGGTCAGCCACAGGGCTGACCACGGTCAAGGGTTGATGACCACGCATCAGTGGGTCTCAGTGGCGGCGAACGCCGCAATTGGGTTGGTCAGCTGGCCCTGAAACTGCAGACTGCCGGCAGGATCGGCCAGGTCGACCATTTGCTGATTGTTGGCCAGTTGCAGCCGATTCAGGCAGGAGTGATCGAAGTGGGCACCAAACAGGTCATAACGTTGGAACTGGTCCGCCAGCTGCGGTTGGCTGGCCTGATAGCTGAGGATGCAGTCGGCAACCAGTCGCCAGAACTGAGATTGATCAAACCCGAGCTGACGGTGCAGCAAGGCCGAGAGGTAACGGAAGAAGCCGTCAAAGATGTCGGTCTGAATCGACAACACCTTCAGATCATCCGGAACATCAACGGCGATGCGGGCGATGGTCGGCGATAAGACCGCATCCTTATTCAACACCGCGCACTCCTCGGCGATGTCTTTCATCAGGCAGTACTGGGGCGTGTGGTTGTCTAACACCAGGATCAGGTTTTCTCCATGGGGCATGAACACCAGGTTGTGGGCATAGAAGCAGTGCAACAGCGGTTTCAGGTAGGCGTCCAGATAGTGCTCAAGCCAGCGGGCGGTCTCCAGACCGGAGGCGCGTATCATCGCCACCGCCAAAGAACGACCGTCTTTGCCGCAATGAAGCAACCCGGCCATGGTCATCAATCGTTGCTGGCCCTGGAGTCGGGGCTGTGGGCTTTCGCGCCACAAGGCAGACAACATCTTGAGTTGAGCGTCCCCCTTGGGCACCAGTCCCTGCCATTGCGGCCGCCGATAGCCAACGGCGGCGACCTCTTTCAGGACACTGAATCCGTTGGCGTGCAGGAAGGGATCGTGCTCGATCAGGGTGGCAATCCAATCGTTAATGGCCGGCGTGGCGTCCATGTAATCGGCAGACAACCCACGCACAAAGCCCATGTTCAATATCGACAACGCCGTTTTGACGTAGTGCTTGTGTGGCGCGGTGCGATTGAACAGGGTGCGAATGGACTGCTGCGGCTGATAGTGATCGTGGCCGCTACCCAGGTACACCAGGTCCTGGTTGGCCAAATCGGCGCCAAAACCCATGGCGATTTTGTTGTGCCATTGCCAAGGGTGCACCGGGATCAGGCAGTAGTCGCTCAGCTGCAGCTGTTTCGAGTCCAGCTGCTGTTCGAACTGCGCCAGCAGCGAGTCGCCTAGCTCCTGCTGAAACAGCTGGCTTTCTGACAAGGACTTACTGAAGCTTTGCACGCAGAGGCTGCGTCGCGCTGCCAGCCATACCGGTTGAAAGACGTTGCCGGTTTCCGGGGCATAGTCGAGGAAGTCCTGTTGACCAAATCCGATGCGGCCATTGTTGGCGATAAAGGCCGGATGGCCCTCACTCATGGCGGCTTCCAGAGTCTGGAAATCGGCGTCGAGCAGGGTGTCGACGTCACGATCACCATGGGCCAACTTATAGGCTCCGGCCCGCAGCGTGCTGGCGATCTCCTCCAGGTACAGGGGCAACTGGGCGTCGCTGATCCCCAGTGATTGCTGGAATTCACCGATGAAGGCAATGGCATCCAGCGGGGCACTGTGTTGCTGGTGGTGTTTCTCGATGCTGTCTGGATCGATCACCCAGTGTTCCAGCGCCAGTCGCTCGGCGTTAAAGCGGTAGTGGCCCTGATCAAAGTCCAGTTGGTAGTCGCCGTTTTCCAACGGCGTTGGTGCAAACAGACGCTCATGGCACCCTTCGCTGAGCGCTTTGGTGATCAGTTGGCGATTGGCCTGGTGCCAGTTGGCGGGGGTGAGAAAGTGATGATTCATGGTGTCCCGAGTCCTTGGGTTGGTGTGGTTGGTCATCATTGAATGTTGATGGCGATAGAGAAAAGCCAGGTAGGCGAGTTTGTGAGGCAGCCGCAGCACCCTTTGGTAGCGAAAGCCAGCCTGGGCGTTGAGGCGGTGTATGGCGCGGTTGTCGGCATCGGGTTCGACGACGATCCGCGCCACGTCGGGGTGGCGAAAGATAAAGGCGATCAGCGCAGTAAACACCGCCGTGCCAAATCCGGCGATGGGCCGGGTGGGCGGCCCCAGCAGAATGTGCATCCCGATGTCGCCCCGACGCACCGGATAATGCTGCGACAAAGGGTCGGCTGCAGGGTGGTAGATCTCAAACAGGGCACGAGGTTGGCCGTCGATTTCGGCCACCAGTATTTGGCTGTGGCCGGCGAGCCGAGTGTACTCGGTGATCACCTCATCGACCGTGCACCCTGGCATTCCCCAGAATGCGGCGTAGTCCATGTTCAGCCACTGCTGCAGCCACAGGGCGTCTTCGGCCACTTCGAACGGTCTTAGGCTCATGGGGTTCGTTGCCTCGAGACAAAGACGGAATCGAGACAGGACCAACTTTGGGGCGCCGGTGGTGGCAGTGGTCATAACGTGGCTCCTTTGAGGCGTTTCTCGCGGGGCATAAACCATTGCCAGAACAGCAAGGTGGTCAGGATAAATCCGCCACTGGCACAGACAAACAGCAGCTGGTCACCGCCCGCCACCATCAGCTGTCCCGCCGCATAGGACGCGACCAGCACGCCCAGGCTCTGGAAGATATGCAGGGTGGCGAAGTCTTTGCTGTACTCGTTAGGATGACTGAGGGCAAAGATCTTAAGATCCAGTTTGACGGTGGCATGGAACAGCGCCCAGCCATACAGCACGCGACCAACGATGATCCAGTGCGGTTGGGGCTGAGCCTGCAGGGCAAAACCGACGGCGCCAATGGCCAATGCCACCGGGATCTGGCCCAGAGTCTGTAGCCAGCGAGGCTGACGCGAGTGCCGTTGCAGCATCAATGCAGCGATGGCAATGGCGGCAGGAATGGCAAAGATGACGGCGGCTTCAATCTCGCCGGACTGAGGCGACAGCCGGTGCCAGTACTGAACGAAAAACGGACGGATCAGGTAAGCACTGAAGTAGAACAGCCACATGATCAGTGCCAGTTGCACTTTGGGTCGAGTAGTGGCGCGACGGGCGGCGGCCGTGGTGTCTTCGCAAGGCTGCTGGCGGTTGGCGACGAGGCTTTGGGGCTGCACTCGAAGCAGCAACCAGCCACACACCAGTATCTGTAAGCCATCACCGACGGCCATCCACAAAAACGCCTGAGGCGGGCTGGCGAACTGCAGAATGCTGCCGCCGACCAGGGCGCCGGTGATGGCACCGAGGTGCACGATCACCGACAGCAGGCCGACGGTGTGAGGCTGGTGTTTGGCCTCTTCCAGTGTCAACAGGTAGGGATAGACCAGCAGGTAGCTGGCTTTGAACAGCACCATGATCCAACCCGAGGCAAATAGGACCGCAAGCGTTGGCGCATTGGCGCAGCCGACGCTGGCCAGCAGCGCCCCTACCTGTGACAGCATCAGAATCTTGAGGGTACCGAATCGGCGAGCCACTCGAGCCCAAAGCGGCAGAGCGACGATGACAATCAGGCAACTGACGGCCAGATAGCGGCTGATGAGCAAGGGGTCGCTGCTGTGAAACATCACCTCAAAGTAGATGGGATAAAACGGCAATAACATGCTGTCGCTGATCACCGCAAACGCGGTGACCGCGATCAGTGCCCATTTGGCAAGCTGGTTTGGACTCACGCGCCTGCCTCATCGAAACCAAACTGCTGAAAGGCGATCTTTTTCTCAACCGCATAGGGTTGCCACCCCAACAGCTTGTGCAGCAGCACGCTGTTTCGATAGCAGGCCATGCCCAGATCCGGGGTCACGAAGCCATGACTGTGCAGCTCGGCGTTTTGAACAAAGATCCGTTGCTGTTTGTCGATGGCGTAGTGGCGGCTGACCGCGAGTCGCTCCTTGCTGTCCCAGCAGATCTCGTTGGCAATGCCGCCGAGAAACTCGGGCAGGGCTGCACGGTAGCCGGTGGCGAAAATCAGCGCGTTGGTGGTCAGGGTAGCGTGGCGCTGTTGCTCCTGATGATCCAGGCTCAGGTGAAACTCACCGCCGCTGGCCTCGACTCGACTCACTGCGGTGTTGGTCAGCAGCCTGACTCGGGGGGCATGATGCAGATCCATTTCATACAGGCGGTCGAAAATGGCGTTAATCAGGTCGCTGTTGATGCCTTTATACAGGTTTTGCTGTTGAGACAGCAGCGTATCCCGGGTAGCCATCGGCAGCGAGTGGAAGTAATCCACGTACTCCGGTGAGGTCATCTCCAGGGTCAGTTTACTGTATTCCAGCGGGAAGTAGCGTGGTGAGCGGGTGATCCAATCGAGATGGAACGAGCGCTGCCGCTGTTCATCCAACAGGTCGTAGACGATCTCCGCCGCACTTTGTCCACCACCAATAACGCTGATCCTTGGTTGTTCAAGTAACGTCGGTTTTTGTTGAAGGTATTCACTGGAGTGAATGGCGTGCTCACCCAGCGTGTCGCAGCCGTCGGGTCGGTGAGGGACAGGGCCGGTGCCGATCACCAGTTTGCGGGCGTAATACAGGCCGTTGTCTTGGCCATCGGGGCGGCGGGTTTCCAGGCGGTAGCAGTGGTGTTCGGCATCGAAACTGATGGCGGTGACCCGAGTATTGAAACGAAGGTTGGTCAGTTGCCGGCACACCCATTGGCAGTAGAGGTTGTACTCGTGCCGCAGAATGAAGAAATTCTCTCGAATGTAGAAGCGGTACAGTTTCTGGTGCTGTTTGAGGTAGTTCAGGAAACTGTAGGGGGAGGTTGGATCGGCCAGCGTCACCAGATCCGACATGAACGGAGTCTGAAGGTGGGTCCCTTCCAGCATCATCCCCGGGTGCCAATTGAAGTCACTGCGCTGCTCCAGGAACAGGGCGTCGGCTTGATCCAGTGGCTGAGTGAGTGCGGCCAGGCTGAGGTTAAACGGCCCCAAGCCGATGGCAATAAAGTCATAGATTTTCATGAGCGGTCCTAGGCGAATTCCGTTTCTGCAGAGGCGTTGTGAAGTTCCTGACCATAGCGGCAGATTCGTTGAACGACCTGATGGATCGCCTTGATCTCGGTGGCAGGGTTAAGCAGGGTGAATTTCAGGTACTGGTGGCCCCGATAGCGGGTGGCGGCGATCAGCGCATCGCCCTGATTCGACAACCGGGAGCGAATGGCGCGGTTCAGGGTGTCGATGTGCTCGTCGCTGGCGTCAGCGCTCGGCAGGTAGCGGAACACCAGGGTGCTGATCTGTGGCTGATGCACCACCTCAATTTCCGGTTGAGACAGCAGCAACCAATAGACCTGTTTCGCCAGGTGCTGCAACTGATCGAAGCCACGCCCCAGGGTGTCGGCCCCCAGAATTCTCAGGCTGAGCCACAGTTTTAAAGCGTCGAAGCGGCGAGTGGTTTGCAGGCTTTTGTTGATCAGATCCGGGATGCCGGCCTGATGCTGGCGCAGCGGGTTTAAATACTCGGCGTGGTAGGTCAGTGAGGAGAGGGTGGCCGCCTCTCGCACCAAAAATCCACTGCAGGCGACCGGTTGGAAAAACGCCTTGTGGTAATCCACGGTCACGGAGTCGGCCAGCTCAATGCCGGACAGTTTATGGCGAAACTTCGGTGAAATCAGCAGTCCGCCGCCATAGGCGGCATCCACATGCATCCACACCGAGTGCCGAGCGCATAAGGTTGCGATGGCGGGCAGCGGATCGATGCTGCCGAAGTCGGTGGTGCCAGCGGTTGCGACCACGGCCATGGGTACCAGTCCTTGTTGCCGTGCCTGTTGCAGTGCCTGTGACAGGGCGGTCATGTCCATGCGCTGGAATCGGTCGGAGGGGATGGCGACCACCGCATCAAACCCCAATCCCAACATGGAGGCGGCTTTCTGGATGCTGAAGTGACTGAGCTCCGAGGTATAGATGCGCAATCTGTTTGCCTGGGGCGGCAGGCCCTGCTGGTGAGGGTCCCACTGCCAGTGGCGCTGACAGGCGCGGTAGCGTGCCAACAGCATTGCCATCAGGTTGGATTGGCTGCCTCCGGAGGTGAACACGCCGTCGGCATCGGCGCTCCAACCAATTTTGTCGCAGCTCCAATCGACCAGTTTCTGCTCGATCAGGGTGGCACCGGCGCTCTGATCCCAGGTTTCCACCGCAGTATTCAAGGCCGAGGCGATGGTTTCCGCCGCCAGGCTCGGCAAGGTGATGGGGCAGTTCAGATGCGCCAGGTAGTGGCGGTGATGAAAATGAACGGCGTCGTCGAGATACAGGCGGCTGAGTTCGGTGTAGGCGGATTGCCACTGTCGCAGCGGCTGGTCGAGATCCACCTCGGCGAACAGGGTCGCCAGCGCCTCGGGGCGGGTGCCGGTAAAGGCGCGGTCACTGGTGTTGATGTGTTGGCTGACGAGCTGTATCGCTTGCGTCATTCGTGTTTGGTATTGATGTTGAGTCTGTTGAGTAAACAGGGATGCCTTGAGATCCGCTGAGAGTTCCTTCTCTGCAGTGGCATCAAACGTAGCGCAATTGTTGTCCATTAATTGCCTCTTTGTTGATAACGAGAATGGGAGTGGTTATCATTCGCAGGAATGGTAAGTGATAATCACAATAGAAATCAATGGATGAGGGATTAAAAAATGAATGGAAATCACCCAGGGCGCCGTGCGCTTGTCTGCGCGGCATTGTTGCCGGTGATTCACCAGGCTAGTTGGCCGACATCGGCCTGGGCCAGCCAGGAAGAGCAGGGACGTGAGATTGAGGTTATTGAGGTGCAGGGCGCAGCCTATCGCACCACCGGCACCAAATCCTCGTTGCGGCCGCTGGAGTCGCCGATGAGTTTTGAGGTGTACGACCGGGCGTTGCTGGACCGGCGCCAGGTGGACAGCGTCAATGAGGCGCTGCGCTATGTGCCAGGGGTTACGGCCGAGAATCGCAGCAGTGTCACCATCTTCGATCAGTACACCATTCGGGGCTTTGAGACCTACCGGAATTTCTACGACGGTTTGCCGCTTCAGTACAATGGCTTGTGGAACCTGGCGCCTCAGGTGGATGCCTTTGCCACAGAGAGCATTGAGATTTTGAAGGGACCGACCTCGGTGCTCTATGGCGCCGCGCCTCCGGGCGGGATGGTGAATCAGGTCGCGAAAAAGCCACAGGCCGACGCCATGACCGAGCTGCGAGGTCGGGTAGGCAGCAACGACCTCTATGAGCTGGCACTCGACTCGACCGGGGCGTTAACCGACGGCCTCAATGGCCGCCTCATCGCTTTGTACCGGGACCGGGACGGCCAGCAGGAAACCACCCGAGAGGAGCGTCGTTTCATTGCCCCCTCTATCGCCTGGGAGATGGGCCGTCACACCAGCATTGAGCTCAGCGCCTACTACCAGGATGATCCGTCAATTGTGCCCTCGACGCCGTTGCCTGCCTTGGGAACGGTGTATTCCGCCAGCTATGGCAAGTTAGACAGCGATGCCTATGCCGGTGACGCCAACTGGAATCGCTTCGACCGCCAGGTGTTGATGTTGGGCTATAAACTCAATCATCAGTTTTCCGATAGCCTGGAGTTTCTGCAGAACTTTCGCTACACCGATGCCGATGCGGGCCAGCGCAATATGTACAACTACGGTCTGGCAGACCAGCAGAACCTGATTCGCAGTGCCTATTTTACCGATGAGTCCATCGAGGGCTACGTGGTGGATAACCAGTTGGCGTGGTTGACCAGCCTGGGCAGCAGCGAGCATCGCTGGTTGCTGGGAGTGGAATACAGCAGCCTGGACTCCGATGTCGCCTATGGCGATACCCTGGGGCAGCAGACGCCGATGCTGGATCTGGCCAGTCCCAATTATCACTTGATTGATCCGGCCAGCTTGCCGGTGGACTTCTATCAGCAGGCCAATGTGATCGAGCAGACTCAGCTGGGGATTTACCTGCAGGACGAGGTTCGGTTCGATGCCTTGACCCTGGTTGTGGGGGCGCGCTGGGATCGCTATGAAAGCACCGACACCGCTGACAATAACTACGCTGGCACCGAGTACGGCAGTGTCACTGAGATCGATCAGGATGAGTTGAGTGCCCGGGCGGCGGCCATCTATACCTTCGACAGTGGTTGGGCGCCCTACCTCAGTTACTCGGAGTCGTTTGAGCCGGTGTCCGGTGTGGACAGCAATACCGGCGCCGCGTTCAAGCCGACCACGGCCAGTCAGTGGGAGATTGGTGTGAAGTATCACAATGCCGATCTGGCTTCGACCCTGACGGTGGCCGCCTTCGACATTCGAAAGAAGAATGTAGTGGTGAATACGCCGGATTTTGGCAAATACACGCAAAATGGTGAAGTGCAATCCCGAGGGGTGGAACTGGCGTTGTCTCAACGTCTGCTGGATAACCTGGAACTGACGTTGAATTACGGATACCTGGATGCGGAAGTGACCGACAACCCACTGGACCCCGCCATCGAGGGCACCACCCCGGTGTGGGTGGCGGATCAAACGGCGTCAGCCTGGTTGGATTACTACCCGCTGGAGGCGATGCAGGTGAGTGCCGGTGTCCGCTACGTCGGCGAAACTCAGCTGGATGCGGCCAACACCGATACGGTGCCTGCCTATACCCTCTGGGACATGGCCGCTTCCTATCAACTGGGTGAGCAGTGGAGTCTGAGCCTGTCGGCCAGCAACCTGTTTGATAAACGCTATGTGGGCGCGTGCTTTGATGGCAACAACTGCTGGATGGGCGCAGAGCGCAGCATTGAAGCGTCGGCGTCGTTCTGGTTCTGAGGCTATTGAAAAGCCCGGCACAGTGGCCGGGCTTGGATAATGCAGACGGGCGGGCTCCTCAGGGGGCCCGTTTTACGTGCGCCTGGGCGGGCTTACAGGGCCGCCAGTTCCCGCTGCTGCACCAGCTGCAAAAACTCACCCATCTCAATCTTATACAGCTCGGACAACTGGCCGATGAACTCTTGATGGCTCCAGTCGTGGCTGCGCTGATCCGCCACCGCGTCCATCAGAACCTGGGTGTTGTCGGCGTGCAGGGCCACCTCGGTGGTCTCCAGCAGGGTACCGTTCTCGGCATCGAACACCTGCAGGGTCAGCGGCAACTGGCCGTCGTCATTCAGTGTCGGGGCAACGAAGTGCTCACCCAGTCCCTTGGCTTCAAAGGGGCAATCCATCACCAGGCCGTTGCCGAAGTCAAAGGAGAGCAGGATGGCGGGGGCACGATAGACCACACCGGCCTTGATGCGGTGTTGGCCTTTGCCCAGTACCTGCTCCACCTCGGGGTGACTCGGTGCTGGAATGGCGATCATAATGCGGTTGATGTCACCGTTGAACAGCTCGGCGGAAGCGCCTTCGGGTGGAATCTTGTTTGGCTCGGTCATTATCGGTCTCGTTGCCCGGTTATCAATGCCGCAAGTGTACCAAAGCCTGAATCCGATAACAGGGAAAATGGTGGCCGGGCGGTGAAGGTTTCTGCTTCTGGATCAACGAATGTGTGATCCCGGCGAAGAAATGACCGCCTCGACGCCCATCTTGAGTGAGTGGACTATGCTTAGTGCTATTCGACGGAGGGCAGGTCATGCATCAACCTATGAAGTGGTTAAAGGTACTGGTGGTGATGGGGTCGGTCGGATGGCTTAGTGGCTGCAGTGAAGCCAATCAGGAGAGGGTAGACAGAGCCATGGACAACGCTCAGGCGGCGGCTCGGGTCATTCTGGACAGCACCATCGAGGTGGCGCAGGTTTTGTGGCTGGAAGCGCAGCACCTGGGAGAGGATTCGTTGCAGCAGAGCCAGGCGATGACCGGTGAAGCGCAGTTGGCTCTGGAGCGGTGGCGGCCGCCACAGTCGCCGGTGGACAAATACGCCGAGCGGGAAGTGGCGATGGCCAAGGCCCGGCCGGCGACGCCGTTAACCGGGGAAGCCGAGCCTGACGCTAGCCAAGATTAAGCTCGAGATCCGTTTCCGGGGCACAGCAGCAGGGCAGAATCTCACCGGGTTTGAGGAAGGCCATGGGGGTGGTCAGGTAGCGGACGCTGCCGCTCACCAATGTGGCCTTGCAGGCGCCGCAGTAGCCACTGCGGCACTCACTGTAGTGGCCGACGGATTCCAGGGCCTGAAGCAGGGTGGTGTGGTGACCGCCATGCTCCAGTTCCCGGCCGCCATTGAGGCGGATTTTCCACAGTTTCAATCGTTGCAACCGTTACAGTTCGAACGAGGAGAACTCGTCCTGGTGGACTTCGTTCTTAATCTGGTTGGTTAGGTAGCTGCTGACCTCGACCTCCTGCGGCGCCACCTGAACGGCGTCACTCTCCAGCCACTTGCTCATCCACGGCAGCGGGTTGGAGCGCTTGTCAAAGATCGGGGCAAGCCCCAGAGCGCTCATGCGCTGGTTGGTGATGAATTCGACGTAATCTTCGATGATCTTCTTATTCAGGCCCAGCATCGAGCCGTCTTTAAACAGGTAGGAGGCCCAGTCTTTCTCCTGCTCGGCGGCACGGCGGAAGATCTCCACCGCTTCGCTGTGACACTCGATGGCGATTTCGGCCATCTCGTTGTCGTCCTGGTTGGTGGCCATCAGGTTGAGCATGTGTTGGGTGCCCACCAGGTGCAACTGTTCATCACGGGCGATAAAGCGAATGATCTTGGCATTGCCCTCCATCACTTCCCGCTCGGCAAAGGCAAAGGAGCAGGCGAAGCTGACGTAGAAGCGCACCGCTTCCAGGACGTTGATGGACATCAGGCACAGGTACAGCTTCTTCTTCAACTCGCGACGACTGAGGGTGAACTGCTCGCTGCCCACCTGATGCTGGCCTTCGCCAAACTGCTGATAGCGCTGGGTGTAGTCGATCAGGGCATCGTAGTACTTGGAGATGTCGTTGGCGCGTTTCTGAATTTCGCTGTTGGCGACGATGTCGTCGAACACCACCCCGGGATCATTGACGATGTTGCGAATGATGTGGGTGTAAGAGCGCGAGTGGATGGTCTCATAGAAAGACCAGGTCTCAATCCAGGTTTCCAACTCCGGCAGTGATACCAGCGGCAGCAGTGCCACGTTTGGGCTGCGGCCCTGAATGGAGTCCAGCAGGGTCTGGTATTTCAGGTTCGACAGGAAGATGTGCTTTTCGTGTTCCGGCAGATCATTGAAGTCGATGCGATCCTGAGTGACGTCTACCTCTTCCGGGCGCCAGAAGAACGACAGCTGCTTTTCGATCAGCTCTTCGAAGATCGGGTGTTTCTGTTGGTCGTAGCGGGCCACGTTCACCGGGTTGCCGAGGAACATCGGCTCTTTCAGGGCGTTGTTGGCTTCCCGTGAAAATGTGCTGTATCTGTGGGTCATAATCTTGTCCTATCCGTGGCAGCGCCCCGCCTGAGCGGGGCCCTGGCGGTTAAATCTTACAGGCGCCACCGGCGCAATCGTCGTCGCTGTCCGCTTTGCTCTGGGCGTCGGACTGGCCGTCACGGGTGTTCTGGTAGTACAGCGTCTTCAAGCCGTACTTGTACGCCAGCATCAGATCCTTGAGCAGCATGCCCATGGGCATCTTATTGTCCTCATAGCGGGACGGATCGTAGTTGGTGTTGGCAGAGATGGCCTGGTCGACGAACTTCTGCATGATCCCCACCAGTTGCAGGTAACCGGTGTTGCTGGGAATGTCCCACAGCAGCTCGTAGTTGCTCTTGAGGGTGTCGATGCCCGGCACCACCTGCTTCATGATGCCATCTTTGGAGCCTTTGACACTCACCAGTCCCCGAGGGGGCTCGATGCCGTTGGTGGCATTGGAGATCTGCGAGCTGGTCTCCGACGGCATCAGCGCCGACAGGGTGGAGTTGCGCAGGCCGTGCTCGACGATGCTGGCGCGCAGGCCGTCCCAATCCAGATGCAGTGGCTCGTCGCAGATCTCATCGATGGCGTCTTTGTAGCTGTCGATGGGCAGGATTCCCTGCGAGTAGGTGGTCTCATTGAACCCCGGGCAGGCCCCTTGCTCGATGGCCAGCTCGTTGGAGGCCTTGAGCAGGTAGTACTGAATCGCTTCAAAGGTTTTGTGGGTCAGGTTGTTGCCGCTGCCATCGGAGTAGCGGGCGCCATTTTTGGCCAGGTAGTAGGCGTAGTTGATGACGCCAATCCCCAGGGTGCGGCGCTTCATGGAGCCAAGCTCGGCCGCCGGTACCGGGTAGTCCTGATAGTCCAGCAGGCTGTCCAGTGCCCGCACCGCCAGGGCCGCCAGCTCTTCGAGTTCGTCGAGGCTGTCGATGGCACCCAGGTTGAACGCCGACAGGGTGCACAGGGCAATCTCACCGTCGGTGTCGTTGAGGTGCTTGAGTGGCTTGGTGGGCAGGGCGATCTCCAGGCACAGGTTGGATTGCTTCACCGGGGCCACTTTCGGGTCGAACGGGCTGTGGGTGTTGCAGTGATCCACGTGCTGAATGTAGATGCGGCCGGTGGAGGCACGTTCCTGCATCAGCAGGCTGAACAGGGCCACCGCCTTAACGGTCTTACGGCGAATGCTGCTGTCGGCTTCGTACTGGCAGTACAGGCGCTCAAACTCTTGCTGGTCGGCAAAGAAGGCGTCGTACAGGCCGGGCACGTCCGAAGGGGAAAACAGGCTGATGTCGCCGCCGTCCAGCAGGCGCTGATACAGGGTGCGGTTGATCTGTACCCCGTAATCCAGGTGACGGATGCGGTTGGCGTCGGTGCCGCGGTTGTTCTTCAGTACCAGCAGCTCTTCCGCTTCCAGGTGCCACAAGGGGTAGAACAGGGTCGCCGCGCCGCCGCGAACGCCGCCTTGAGAGCAGGATTTGACCGCGGTCTGGAAATGCTTATAGAACGGCAGGCAGCCGGTGTGGAAGGCTTCGCCGCCGCGAATCGGGCTGCCCAGGGCGCGAATGTTGCCGCCGTTGATGCCAATGCCGGCCCGCTGGCTGACATAATTGACGATGGCCGCCGAGGTGGCGTTGATGGAGTCGAGGCTGTCGCCACACTCGATCAGCACACAGGAGCTGAACTGCCGGGTCGGGGTGCGCACACCGGACATGATCGGCGTGGGCAGCGAGATCTTGAACTTGGAGGTGGCGTCGTAGAACCGCTTGACGTAGTCCAGGCGGTTGGCCTTCGGGTAGTTGGCAAACAGACAGGCGGCCACCAGCATGTACAGGAACTGGGCGCTCTCGAACACTTCGCCGGTGACCCGGTTCTGCACCAGGTATTTGCCTTCCAGTTGCTTGACCGCCGCGTAGGAGAAGTCCATGTCGCGCCAGTGATCGATGTGCTCGTTCAGCTCATTGAGTTCGTCGCGGCTGTAATCCTGAAGAATGTGCTGGTCGTAACGGCCCAGCTCCACCATCTTACTGACGTGGTCGTACAGGTGCGGCGGCTCGAATTGACCGTAGGCCTTCTTACGCAGGTGGAACACCGCCAGGCGCGCGGCCAGGTACTGGTAGTCCGGGGTCTCTTCACTGATGAGGTCGGCAGCGGCTTTGATGATGGTTTCGTGAATCGCTTCGGTCTCGATGCCATCGAAGAAGTGGATGTGGCTGGCCAGCTCTACCTGAGAGACCGAGACGTTATCCAGATCCTGGGCTGCCCAATAGATCACCCGATGGATCTTATCGAGATCGAGGGGCTCCTTTTTGCCGCTGCGTTTGGTAATGAGCAGATTTTTATTCATCGTTGAGTATCGACGTGCGGACAACACAGTCGCAATGGACTGAAGGCACGTCTCATGTCCTTAATGTAAGTACTTGAGATGATAATCACCGGTCAGACCGGCGATCCCCGACGTTAGTGTTCTTTTTTATTATCGGACACTACATGTAGTAGCGCCAATGGGATGTTCTACAAGATAAGCCGGTTTTGGGGATTGCGCAAGGCCCTCGAATGTGAGCAAATTGTGGGTAACTGTGTGAATAAGCGTACCCGAAAAAAGGTCAGCTTCGTGGAACCTGCACCAGCATTGCGCTGACAGAAAAGCAACCCCTTTTTCGACAAAAAAAAGGCACCGGAAAAAAATTTCCAGCGCCGGTTTGTGTGGCTATTTTTGAGCCAGATCACGGACCAGATCAAACAGATCGTCGGGTCGATCGCAACGATGGCTGGCGGGCCATTCGTGGGCCCGGTCTTCGGGACTGATGTAGCCCCACAGGGCGGCGACGCTGATCATGCCGGCGTGGTTGGCGGCCACCATGTCCCGTTCGGCGTCGCCCACATACAGGATCTGCTCCGGGGCTACCCCCATCTCGTCCGCCGCCTTCAGCAGCGGCGCCGGGTGCGGCTTGGATACCGGCAGGGTGTCACCGCCCACCAGGCTGACGCTGGCGGCCATGCTCGGCTGCTGTTGCAGCAACTGCCTGGCCAGGCCTTCCGGCTTGTTGGTGACAATGCCCCAGGGCAACTGCAACTGCGCCAGCAGACTCAGCATCCGTTCGATGCCGTCGTAGGGGCGAGTGTGCTCGCTGATGTTGTCGGCGTAGGCGGCCAGCAAGACCTCACGCAACGGCGTGATATCGGTGCGCTCGAAGGTGTCCTCTCCCAAGGCTGCCTTCAGCAGCCCGCGGCTGCCATGGCTGGTGTACAGGTAGGCCTGCTCCCGGCTGAGGCCGGGGTAACCAAACTGGGCCAGGGCCACATTGGCGGCCTGGCCAAGATCCAAAGCGGTATCCAGCAGGGTGCCGTCGAGATCAAAGAGTAGGGCTTTCACTTCCTTGGTTTTCATCTGGTTTCACCGCGTGAATCATGTAGTTGATGTCCATCCGGTTGGACAATTTAAAGGTTTCGGTCAGGGGGTTGTAGAGCACGCCGTCGGCGTGAGTGACCCGCAGTCCCGCTTGTTCGCACCAGCGGATCAGCTGTGACGGTCGCAGGAACTTTTTATAATCGTGGGTGCCCTTGGGCAGGATCTTAACGATGTGCTCGGCGCCAACGATGGTGGTCAGGTAAGCCAGTGGTGTCTTGTTGATGGTGGACAGATACAGGTGGCCGCCGGGTTTGACCATGGCGGCACAGGCGCGAATCACCGACTCCGGATCAGGAACGTGTTCCAGCATCTCCATGCAGGTCACCACCTCGTAGTGACCGGCTTTATGCTCGGCATGGGCTTCGGCGGTGCATAACTGGTAGTTGATATCCAGTTCGCTTTCCAGCGCGTGCAGGCGCGCCACCTCTACCGGCTCCTCACCCATGTCCAAACCGGTGGCCTGGGCACCGGCCTTGGCCATGGCCTCGGTCAGCAGACCGCCACCACAGCCCACATCCAGCACCTGTTTGCCGTACAAGCCGTCGGCGTGTCGCTCGATGTAACCGGCGCGCAGGGGGTTGAGTTGATGCAGGGGTTTGGAATGACCTTGCGGATCCCACCAGGTGGTCGCCAGTTTTTCAAATTTGCCGACTTCAACGGGATCAACGTTCGACTGCTGCATTCTCTGTCCTTTTTATCTTGCCTGCAGGGGTTCTGGTGAGATTGTGTGCCGAAGCACCTCGCTGCTACCACAGAACCGATTGAGTGGGTCCAGTATACGCCGACAGGGGTTGAAGAGAAAACCACTAAAGCGGCCAGAAAATGTCAAAACTCCTGGTTAAAATTGCGTCATTCACTCTTTGGAGACCGCCAGTTTGAGTGAAAAATGGCCACTTATAAGTTGTTGTTTATCAGGATAAGAAACGCCACTTTCCAATCGCTTTGACTGTGTTAAAATGTTCAATCACCGTTTTTACCGGCTTGGCCGGGGCGACTGGAACCGAGGTTTCAGGGCGCTATTTAGGGACAACATCTGTCTATGACTGATCTGGCTAACGAAATCACGCCGATTAATATCGAAGAGGAACTGAAAAGCTCCTACCTCGATTATGCCATGAGCGTGATCGTCGGGCGTGCCTTGCCCGACGTCCGGGATGGTCTTAAGCCTGTACACCGTCGCACCCTGTTTGCGATGAACGGTTTGAGCAACGACTGGAACAAACCCTATAAAAAATCCGCCCGTATCGTGGGCGACGTGATCGGTAAGTACCACCCTCATGGTGACAGTGCCGTGTACGACACCATCGTACGTATGGCGCAACCGTTCTCGTTACGTTATACCCTTGTCGATGGTCAGGGTAACTTCGGTTCCGTCGATGGCGACTCCGCCGCGGCGATGCGTTATACCGAAATCCGCATGGCCAAAGTGGCCCATGAACTGCTGGCGGACCTGGATAAGGAAACCGTCGACTACGTGCCTAACTACGATGGCACCGAGCAGATTCCTGAAGTGATGCCGACCCGGGTGCCGAACCTGCTGGTTAACGGCTCCAGTGGTATTGCCGTGGGCATGGCCACCAACATTCCGCCTCACAACCTGACCGAAGTGATCAACGGCTGTCTGGCGTACATCGACAACAGCGATGTCACCTTTGAAGAGTTGCTGGAGTTGATTCCCGGTCCGGATTTCCCCACCGGCGGCATCATTAACGGTCGTAAGGGCATCATCGATGCTTATAAGACCGGTCGCGGTAAGATCTACGTTCGTGCCAAGACCAATGTCGAGACCAGCAGCACCGGTAAAGAGTCCATCATCGTCGATGAACTGCCGTACCAGGTGAACAAAGCGCGGTTGATCGAGAAGATCGCCGAGCTGGTGAAAGATAAGAAGCTGGAAGGGATCAGCGGCCTGCGTGATGAGTCCGATAAAGACGGCATGCGGGTGGTGATCGAGCTGAAGCGCGGTGAAGTACCGGAAGTGGTGCTGAACAACCTGTACGCTCAGACTCAGATGCAGACGGTGTTCGGCATCAACATGGTGGCACTGGGCAACAACCAGCCTAAGGTGTTCAACCTGAAAGAGACGCTGGAAGCCTTCGTGACTCACCGTCGCGAAGTGGTGACCCGTCGCACCGTGTTCGAACTGCGCAAAGCTCGCGAGCGGGCCCACATCCTCGAAGGCCTGGCCATCTCTCTGGCCAACATCGATCCGGTCATCGAACTGATTCGTAACTCGCCGACACCGGCAGAAGCTCGCGAAGCATTGCTGTCCCGCGGTTGGGATCTCGGTAACGTGGCGTCGATGCTGGAGAAGGCCGGCGATGACGCCGCCCGTCCGGATTGGCTGACCCCCGAGTTTGGTATCCGCGATGGCCAGTACTACCTGACCGAGCAGCAGGCGAGGGCGATTCTGGATCTGCGTCTGCAGAAGCTGACCGGCCTGGAGCACGAGAACATTCTCGACGAGTACCGCCAGCTGCTGGAAGAGATTGCCGAGCTGATGCTGATCCTGGCCAGCCCAGAGCGTCTGATGGAAGTGATTCGTGAAGAGCTGGAGGCGATCAAGGCCGAGTACGGCGACGAGCGTCGCACCGAGATCTCCGCCGCTTCTGCCGACATCTCTCTGGAAGACCTGATCACCGAAGAAGACGTGGTGGTGACCCTGTCTCACGCCGGTTACGTTAAGTACCAGCCGCTGAGCGAATACGAAGCCCAGCGTCGTGGCGGTAAAGGCAAGGCGGCGGCGAAGATGAAGGATGAAGACTTCATCGAGCGTCTGCTGGTAGCCAACACGCACGACACCATCTTGTGCTTCTCCAACGCCGGTAAGGTGTACTGGATGCGGGTGTTCCAGTTGCCGCTGGCCAGCCGCACCGCCCGTGGCAAGCCGATCGTCAACCTGCTGCCGCTGGATGACGGCGAAGTGATTCAGGCGATTCTGCCGGTTCGTGAATACGATCCGACCAAGTTCATCGCCTTTGCCACCGCCAAGGGCATCATCAAGAAGACCGCCCTGGACGCCTACAGCCGTCCGCTGTCTTCCGGTATTCGTGCCATCAACCTCAACGACGGCGACGAGCTGATTGGCGTTGATATCACTAACGGTGACGACGAGATCATGCTGTTCTCCGACGCCGGTAAGGTGGTGCGTTTCAATGAGACCAACGTGCGTTCTGTCGGTCGCAACTCCATCGGGGTTCGGGGCATCAGCCTGGATGACGTCGATCGGGTGGTGTCGATGATCGTGCCTCGTGGCGACGGTGCCATCCTGACCGTGACTCAGAACGGCTACGGTAAGCGTACCGACGAAGTCGAGTATCCGGTTAAGGGCCGCGCCACCAAGGGCGTGATCTCCATTAAGGTCAGTGAGCGCAACGGCCCGGTAGTGGGCGCGGTTCAGGTGACTGAAAACGACGAGATCATGCTGATCACCGACGGTGGCACCCTGGTGCGCACCCGGGTGCATGAGGTGTCTCAGGTTGGCCGCAACACCCAAGGCGTGACCATTATCCGCACCCAGGAGGGAGAGCAGGTAGTGGGTCTGCAGCGCATCGACGAGATCGAAGAAGAAGAGACTCTGGTCGACGACACCGCCGTCGAAGGCGAGGGCGCCGAGGTGGCTGCCGACGCCGAGGCCCAGCCTCAGGCTGACGCCGGTGAAGCGGACGAGGACGCCGGCGAGGAGTAACTTCCTGCTGGGGTTTTCGACCTGATAACGGACGCTTCGGCGTCCGTTTTTTTATGCCCGCGGCACCCAAAAGGTGGCGCTGTGGCTGGCGGTTATGGGGTTATCGATTATTTTTCATCGCGCTGGCGTCCATGTTGGTGTTAAATGGCTGTTTTAGCAGTTAGGGATTGAGAACAATGACCGTATACAACTTCTGCGCCGGTCCGGCGATGTTACCCACTGATGTGATGGCCAAGGCTCAGGCCGAGTTGCTGGATTTTCAGGGGTTGGGGGTATCGGTTATGGAGCTCAGTCACCGTTCGTCCTCCTTTATGGCGGTGGCCGAAGCCGCCGAGGCCAACCTGCGCCAGTTGATGAACATCGGCGACGACTACGCGGTGTTGTTTACCCATGGCGGTGCCCGGGCTCATTTCTCTGCCATTCCCCAGAACCTGGTGGCTGCCGGTGCCAAGGTGGATTACCTCATCAGTGGCCAGTGGTCTGCCGGGGCGGCCAAAGAAGCGGCCAAGTACGCCAGCGTCAACGCCATTGACCTGCGCGACGGCACTGGCCTGGATCTGAGCCGTCTCAGCCAGGCCGGCGAGGGCGAGTACCTGCATTATTGCCCCAATGAAACCGTAGACGGGGTGGCGATGTTCGAAGAGCCGGTCACCGATAAGCCGCTGATCGCCGATTACTCCTCCTGCATTCTCGGGCGCCACATCGACGTCAATAAATACGGCCTGATCTACGCCGGCGCCCAGAAAAACATCGGTCCGGCGGGGCTGGCGATCGTGATCGTGCGCCGGGACTTGCTCGGTGAGGGGCAGCCGCAGTTGCCGTCGATCCTCAACTACCGGTTGCTGGATAACAACGGTTCTATGTACAACACCCCGCCAACGTTTGCCTGGTACCTGGCCGGAGAGGTGTTCAAGTGGCTGCAGCACCAGGGCGGTGTCGACGCCATGGCCGAGGTGAACCGGGCCAAGGCAGCCCTGCTGTATGATTTTATTGACAGCAGCGGCTTCTACCAAAACCGGGTTCAGCCGAGCCATCGCAGTGAGATGAATGTACCTTTCCAATTGACCGATGCCAGCCTGGACGGCGCGTTTCTTGCCCAGGCGGAGCAGGCCGGATTGATGGCGTTGAAAGGGCACCGCAGTGTGGGCGGTATGCGGGCCAGCATCTACAATGCCATGCCACTGGAGGGCGTCCAGGCCCTGGTCGACTTTATGAAGCAGTTTGAAAGCGACAACCGATAACTACAAGGGAGAACGTTTTGTCACTTGATCTATTATCTATGGCCAACCCCGGTGTGGATGGCCTGATGCCCTATCAGCCAGGCAAGCCCACCGAGGAGCTGGAGCGGGAACTGGGGATTGGCGACATCGTCAAGCTGGCGTCCAATGAGAACCCGTTGGGCCTGAGCCCCAAGGCGCGTCAGGCCATCGAGGCCGCCACCGCCGAGTTGTGCCGTTACCCGGATGCCAATGGGTTCTACCTGAAACAGAAGCTGGCGCAAAAACTTCACTGCAGCAGTGACCAGATCACCCTGGGCAACGGTTCCAATGAGGTGCTGGAGATTCTGTTCCGCACCTTCGTCGGCGCCGAAGATGAGGTGATCTTCGATGCCCATGCCTTTATCGTCTATCAGTTGCTGACCCAGTCCTGCGGCGCCACCGCCGTCAAGACCGCGGCCAAAGAGTGGGGCCACGATCTGGAGGCGATGCTGGCGGCGATTACCGAGCGCACCAAGCTGATTTGCATCGCCAACCCCAACAATCCGACCGGGACCTTCCTGGCGCCGCAGCAGCTGGCTGAGTTTATGGCCCGAGTGCCGGAGCGGGTGCTGGTGGTGTTGGATGAGGCCTATTACGAGTATCTGAAGGCCGACCAGCGCGCCGACAGCATCGGTTGGCTGGCCCAGTATCCTAACCTGATGGTCAGTCGTACCTTCTCTAAGGCCTACGGTCTGGCCGGACTGCGGGTCGGCTACCTGGTGGCGTCCAGCGCCATCACCGATCTGTTGAACCGGGTGCGGGAGCCGTTCAATAACAACTCGCTGGCCCTGGCGGCGGCCGAGGCGGTGCTGGATGACGGCGAATACCTGGCCGCAGGCATCGCCCTCAATGAGCGTGAGATGGCTCGGTTGCAAGGTTATTTTGACCAGCGCGGCATTCGTTACATTCCCAGTGTCGCCAACTTCATTACCATCGAAGTGGGCGCCGCCGGCGAGATTTATGAGGCTCTGCTGAAAAAAGGGGTGATAGTGCGCCCCATTGCGGGGTATGGTATGCCTTCTCACCTGCGTGTCAGCATCGGTCTGGAGTCTGAAAACTCCCGATTTATGGACGCGTTGGATGAGATACTGGCCTAAATGAATTGAACGTTTGAAAAGGGGCCGCTGCGGCCCCTTTTTATTGTGGGGAAGAAGAGTCATGGAGCAGTTACGCCTAGAGCCAATTTCACGTGTCGGGGGAGTGATTCAGCTGCCCGGGTCCAAGAGCATTTCAAACCGCGCCTTGCTGTTGGCCACCATTGCCAGCGGCCGCACCCGGTTAACCAACCTGCTGGACTCCGACGATATCCGTCATATGTTGACCGCCCTGGATCAACTGGGCGTGAGCTATGACTATTGCAAACAGCAGGCCACCATCGAAGTCGAGGGCCTGGGAGGCCGATTGGCACGGGGACAGGTGGCGGAGCTGTATCTGGGTAACGCCGGTACCGCCATGAGGCCGTTGGCGGCGGCGCTGGCCATCGGCAGCGGCGAATTCGTGCTGACCGGCGAACCGCGGATGAAGGAGCGGCCCATCGGTCACCTGATTGAGGCGCTGCAGCCCCTGGGCGCCAACATCGAGTACCTGGAAAACCCCGGCTATCCACCGCTGAAGATCAGCGCCGGCGACCTGAGCGGTGGCCGGGTTAGCATCGATGGCTCCATCTCGTCGCAGTTTTTAACCGCGCTGTTGATGGTGGCTCCGCTGCTCGGCAGTGATCTGACCATCGAGGTTAAGGGCGAGCTGGTGTCTAAGCCCTACATCGACATCACCCTGGGGATGATGGCCCGCTTTGGGGTGACGGTGGAAAACCGTGACTATCGTGAGTTTGTGATCGCCGCCGACCAGCACTACGTCAGTCCGGGGGATTACCTGGTCGAAGGCGATGCCAGCTCGGCATCCTACTTCCTGGCAGCGGCGGCCATCGGCGGCGGCAGCATCGAGGTGCGAGGCGTCGGTACCGACAGCCTGCAGGGGGACAAGCATTTTGCCGACGTACTGAAAGCCATGGGCGCCAGGGTGGAGTGGGGTAAGGATTTCATTCGTTGTAGCAAGGGCGACCTCAACGGCGTGGACATGGACATGAACGCCATCCCGGATGCGGCCATGACCATCGCCACCACGGCCCTGTTTGCCAACGGCCCCACCACCATCCGCAACATCTACAACTGGCGGGTCAAGGAGACCGACCGCCTGACCGCCATGGCCACCGAGCTGCGCAAAGTGGGCGCGGTGGTGGAGGAGGGCGAAGACTACATTCGCATCGAGCCGGCGGCCGAATTGCGTCACGCCGACATCGAGACCTACAACGACCATCGCATCGCCATGTGCTTCTCGATGTTGGCGGTGGGGGGGCAGAGCGTGACCATTCTGGATCCCGGCTGTACTGCCAAGACCTTCCCCGATTACTTCGAACGCCTGGCGTCGGTGAGCCAGTAGTTACCTCCAATTAGGGAGCCGCAGTCGCCGGCTCCCTTGACTACACTCTATTACCTGCCGTGGCTGCCGGGCAGCGGTGGCGCTTTAAGGCAACGCCAGCCTGGATCACTGTTCTGGTATTGCTGTGGCAGCGGCCCGGATCCCGTTTCTATAAAGGCTTACTTTAGCTGGGGAATCTGTATAATAGGCGCGCTTTCGCGGAGCCGGTTTCGTGAAGCGACCGAATAGAACGACAATTGGAGAGTACCATGCCTGGACAGGCCCCTGTGATTACCATTGATGGACCAAGCGGCGTAGGCAAAGGCACGGTGTGCCATCTGCTGGCAGAGAAACTGGGCTGGCACTTGCTGGACTCCGGCGCCATCTATCGGGTGTTGGCGCTGGCCGCACTGCATCACAATATTGAACTCGACAATGAAGAGGGCCTGGCCCTGACTGCGGCGCACCTGGATGTGGTGTTCAGCCCGGACGACAACGGTGGCATCAAGGTGGTGCTGGAAGGCGAGGTCGTCAGCCGCGAGATCCGCACTCAGGAGTGCGCCAATGCCGCGTCAAAAGTGGCCGCGTTTCCTCGGGTACGGGAGGCGTTATTGCGTCGCCAGCGCGCGTTTCGGGTGGCCCCAGGGCTGATTGCCGATGGCCGCGACATGGGAACAGTGGTGTTCCCCGATGCAGACGCTAAGCTTTATATGACTGCCAGTGCCGAAGAGCGTGCGCGCCGTAGGTACTTACAGTTGAAGGAGAAAGGCTTAGGTGGTAGTATTGACCGCCTTTTGGCGGAGATACGTGAGCGCGATGAGCGCGATGCCAACCGTAAGGTGGCTCCCATGAAGCCCGCCGAAGATGCGTTACTTATTGACACGACAGAGCTGACTATTGATCAAGTTGTTGATCATGCATTACGCTTTGTCGTTGAAAAACTTGGCCAATAATGGCTTTGAAAAACTTAGCTAATTCTGGCTAAGAGGTGCCAGCTTCACGGATGAGGCAGGCTTTAGACAACTACCCCATGTCCAGGATGGCCATGGATGACTAATGAAATTAACTTAAACATGACTGAATCTTTTGCTCAACTGTTTGAAGAATCCCTAAAGGATCTGGAAACTCGTCCTGGTGCCATCGTTAAAGGTACCGTTGTTGCTATCGAGAACGGCATCGTTCTGGTTGACGCTGGCCTGAAATCTGAGTCCGCTATCCCAGCCGAGCAGTTCAAGAACGCCAAAGGCGAGCTGGAAATCAGCGTTGGCGAATCTGTTGACGTAGCTCTGGATGCCGTAGAAGACGGCTTCGGTGAAACTCAACTGTCTCGTGAGAAAGCGAAGCGTCACGAAGCTTGGCTGCGTCTTGAGAAGGCTTACGAAGACGAAGAAACTGTTACCGGTATCATTAACGGTAAAGTTAAAGGCGGCTTCACTGTTGAACTGGAAGGCATCCGTGCGTTCCTGCCAGGTTCTCTGGTTGACGTACGTCCAGTACGTGACACCACTCACCTGGAAGGCAAAGAGCTGGAATTCAAGGTAATCAAGCTGGACCAGAAGCGCAACAACGTTGTTGTTTCCCGTCGTGCGGTTATCGAATCTGAAAACAGCGTTGAGCGTGAACAGCTTCTGGCTAACCTGCAGGAAGGTCAAGAAGTTAAAGGTATCGTTAAGAACCTGACCGACTACGGCGCGTTCGTAGATCTGGGCGGCGTTGACGGCCTGCTGCACATCACCGATATGGCTTGGAAGCGCGTTAAGCACCCAAGTGAAATCGTAAACGTTGGTGACGAAATCAACGTTAAGGTTCTGAAGTTCGATCGTGAGCGTACTCGCGTATCTCTGGGCCTGAAGCAGCTGGGTGAAGATCCATGGGTTGCTATCGCTGGTCGCTACCCAGAAGGCACTAAGCTGACTGGTCGCGTAACCAACCTGACTGACTACGGTTGCTTCGTTGAAATCGAAGAAGGCGTTGAAGGTCTGGTACACGTTTCTGAAATGGATTGGACCAACAAGAACATCCACCCATCCAAGGTTGTTAGCCTGGGTGACAACGTGGAAGTTATGGTTCTGGACATCGACGAAGAGCGTCGCCGCATCTCCCTGGGTCTGAAGCAGTGTAAAGCTAACCCATGGGATGAGTTCGCAGCCAACTTCAACAAGAACGACAAAGTTACCGGTAAGATTAAGTCTATCACTGACTTCGGTATCTTCATCGGTCTGGAAGGCGGCATCGACGGTCTGGTTCACCTGTCCGACATCTCCTGGAACGTAGCTGGTGAAGAAGCTGTTCGCGACTACAAGAAAGGCGAAGAGATCTCTGCAGTTGTACTGTCTGTTGATCCTGAGCGCGAGCGTATCAGCCTGGGCGTTAAGCAGATCGAAGAAGATCCGTTTAACAAGTACCTGTCTGATAACAAAAAAGGTGCTATTGTTACTGGTACCATCACTGCAGTTGACGCCAAAGGCGCAACCGTAGAGCTGGGTGAGAGCGTTGAAGGTTACATCCGTGTAGCTGATATCTCTCGCGATCGCATCGAAGACGCATCTACCGTGCTGAATGCCGGTGAAGAAGTTGAAGCCAAGTTCATGGGCGTTGACCGCAAGAACCGTACCGTTAGCCTGTCTATCCGCGCGAAAGACGAAGCTGACGAGAAGGAAGCGATTGACACTCTGAACCAGCGTGAAGAAGCTACCTTCTCCAGCGCTATGGCAGAAGCGTTCAAAGCTGCTAAACAATAATCGCCTGTTGTATGGGGAGCGCGTCTCCCCATTAGGCGACTGTAATTGGCTTGTAGGAGAGCGAGGATGACGAAATCCGAACTTATCGAAAGATTGGCCAGTAAACAGTCGCACCTATCCGGAAAAGAAGTGGAAGGTGCAATTAAAGAGATGCTGGAGCAGATGGCAACCACCCTGGAGCAAGGCGATCGCATTGAGATTCGCGGCTTCGGGAGCTTTTCTCTCCATTATCGGGCTCCACGGACTGGCCGTAACCCCAAAACTGGGGATGCGGTTGAGCTGACTGGCAAGTACGTACCTCATTTCAAACCGGGTAAGGAGTTACGCGAACGCGTAAACAGTAACCTAGGTTGATTGATTGAAAGCCCTCGCATCTGCGAGGGCTTTTTGTATCTGCCGTAATCGTCCCTGCCGGGGCGAGACCAGATCGTGCTGGTCATATATTTCTTTTTATTAGATAATCTTTCTAATTCCATGACGCTCTAAAGGAGCCATTGTGAAAGCCTTGCTTATCACTGCCTTGGTGGCTGTTTTTTTTCTGGTTGCTATGGCCTTTGGCGCCCGTAACGATCAGCTGGTGACACTGAACTACTTCATTGCCCGCGGTGAGTTTTCTCTGCCGATGGTTATGGCGGTGACCTTCTTCGGTGGCTTTTTGGTCAGTTGGCTGATCACCATGTTGCTGATGGTGCGGCAGCGTTTCAAGCTCAACCGAATGACCGCCAAGAACCAACAGCTGGAAAAGCGCCTTGCTGAGCTAGAGTCTATCGATACTGATGCTTGAACTGGTATTTCTTCTGTTGCCCATTGCCGCCGCGTATGGCTGGTACATGGGCCAGCGCAGTGCTGGTCAGTCAGAGCGTAAGAAAGCTCAGGTATTTTCCAAAAACTATTTCGAAGGCCTGAACTTCCTGTTGTCGGATCAACCGGACAAGGCGGTGGATCTGTTCATCGAGCTGTTGCAGGTGGACGAAGAGACCTTTGAAACCCACCTGTCCCTCGGCAACCTGTTCCGCAAACGCGGTGAGGTCGACCGCTCCATCCGCATTCATCAAAACCTCATCGCCCGGCCGCACCTATTGCCGGAGCAGCGTGACGCCGCCATGATGGAGTTGGGTAAAGACTACCTGGCCGCCGGACTGTACGACCGCGCCGAGGACCTGTTCCTGAAGCTGATCAAAGAGCCGGATCACAGCGAAGACGCCGAGCGTCAGTTGCTGCACATCTACCAGGCCACCAAGGAGTGGTGGAAGGCGATCAAGGTGGCCCGCAAGTTTGGCCGGGTCAGCCGCAAGGAGCTCAAGCCCATCGTTGCCCACTACTACTGCGAATTGGCCCAGCTGGCCAGCGATACTGCTGAGCAGTGTAAGTTGCTGGACAAGGCGCTGTCGACGGACAGCCACTGTGTGCGGGCGATGATTGCCAAGGTGCCGCTGCTTAAGGAGCAGGATACCGCCGGGGCGCTGAAAGTAGTGAACCAGATTGCCGCTACCGCGCCGGAGATGATGCCGGAAGTGCTGGACCAGGCGGAGGCGATCTACGCCGCCCTTGATTTGGACGATCAATTTATGACGTTGCTGCACTCCATTTTGGAGCGCGATGGTAACGTCAGTTGCCTGCTGAAGTTGGTGGATCGCACCGCCGAAAACGTCGGCCCGCAGGAGGCGGAGGCGTTGCTGCTGGATCAACTGAAGCGCCAGCCCACCATGCGAGGTTTTCATCACCTGATGAAGCTGCAACTGGACCAGCTGCAACTGGGCCAGGGGCGGGAGCGGGTAGACCTGCTGTCGAAGCTGGTGGAAGCCCAGATTAAACTGCGCCCCATCTACCGCTGTCACCGCTGCGGCTTTCCTTCACACAGCCTGTACTGGCACTGTCCCTCCTGCAAAAGCTGGGGCGAAGGCAAGCGCATTCGCGGTTTGGACGGCGAATGAACGGGGCGTGTTAAACTTTGCTGATTATTATTGCGCAGCATCTGACCATTGTTGTATCAGGATGTTGGGTGTTCGCTCTAAATGAGCTAGAAATTTAGCTGATATGAGCGCCCTACGGGGCCGGACTGACGACAACCACTCGACGTCGTTCGATTTTGACGTAGAACCACTATGCCTACAATCGAACTTCTTGATTGGTTGCCGTCATCCTTGGCCAAATTCTAAACACCAAAGATAAACACGCCCCAGGGCCTGTTGAACGTTACTGAATATTTTTGCGCCAAGGTTTGCGTGCTGCAAAACCTAGGCGCTCAGAGATTGCTTAAGGTGAGAGTGTGTTAGAAGAGTTTCGTCGCGCCCTACGGGGCCGGCCTGACGACAGCCAATCTGCGTTATTCGATCTTGACGTAGAACCACTATGCCTACGATCGAACGCCTTAATTGGCTGCCGTCATACTCGGCCAAATTCTCATCAGCAAAGCTCAACAGCCCCTAATACCAATAACTATTACCCTACAACCTGGAGACATTGATGCAAGTGAACCCTAAGGTACTCGTTGCTCTGGATTTTAATAACATCGACGACGCATTGGCGTTTGTAGACAGCATTGACGCCGAACAGTGCCGGCTAAAAGTGGGTAAAGAGCTGTTTACCTCCTTTGGTCCGCAGTTTGTCAGCCAGTTGGTTGAGCGCGGCTTCGACGTATTTCTGGACCTTAAGTTTCACGACATTCCCAATACGGTGGCCAAAGCGGTGACCGCCGCCGCCGAGCTGGGGGTGTGGATGGTGAATGTGCATGCCGCCGGAGGCAGCCGCATGATGCGTGCCGCCGCCGAGGCACTGGCCCCCTATGGCGATAAAGCACCGCTGCTGATTGCCGTGACCATGCTGACCAGCATGGAGGAGTCTGAACTGGCTGAACTGGGGGTCAACCGCAGCGCCGAGGAGCATGTGCTGGCGCTGGCTAAACTGGCCAAAGCCAGTGGCCTGGATGGCGTCGTGTGCTCGGCTCAGGAAGCGACGCGCCTGAAGGCGGAGCTGGGGCAGGCGTTTTGCTTGGTGACCCCGGGCATTCGCCCCGAGGGCAGCGACAAAGGGGATCAAAAACGGGTGATGACGCCGGCTAAAGCGGTTGCCGCCGGCAGTGATTACCTGGTGATTGGTCGTCCCATTACCCAGTCTGCGGATCCCGGCCAGGCCCTGTTGGCGATTAATGCCAGCTTGAACTGAGGGTAGCGAACCCCGAAAGAGGGAGCCTAAGGGCTCCCTTTTTTTGTGCCGGTTTAGTGCGACCAGCCCGCTTCGCGGTTCCAAACCGGTGGTAACCCTTGCCGATGAGATGTCCGGTCATCACTAAGGCGGCCACCACTGACAGGGAGGATGAGGCCGTTGACGCTTCGATGGGTGAACAGCACTTGCGCTCCCAAGCAAGCGCTTGGTATCTTGGGGGCAATTAACAAGGAGACGTGTCATGTCCGACAAGGTAGTGATTACCTGCGCCCTCACCGGGGTGCTGACCGATCCCGGCCAGCACCCGGTGCCGGTGACGGTGAATGAGATGGCCGAGGAAGCCCGCCAGGCGTTTGAAGCGGGGGCCAGTGTTATGCACATCCATTTTCGGCGCCAGGAGCCGGGAAAAGGTCACCTGCCAAGCTGGGAACCCGAGGTGGCCTGTGCCATCGCCGACGCCATTCGCCAGGCCTGTCCAGGGGTGATTCTGAACTTCTCCACCGGTACCATCAGCCGCGATCAGCGGGGGCCTTTGGCGTGCATCCGTGCCGGCCGGCCTGAGATCGCCGCTTGTAACGCCGGTAGCCTCAACTACCTCAAAACCCGTCGTGATGGCCGCTGGGCCTGGGCGCCGATGGTGTTTGAAAACCCGGTGGAAAAGATCGAGGAACTGCTCGAGGTGTGTCAGCAGCATCAGGTTCGGCCCGAGTTCGAGTGTTTCGATCTGGGCATTGTCCGCTCGGTGGGGATGTTTGAAGACGTGGGCATGATCGATAGCGCCAACTACAATCTGGTGCTGGGGGTGGCGTCGGGAATGCCCGCCGATGCCGAATTGTTGCCACTGCTGCATAAGTACATGAAACCCGGTGCCTTGTGGCAGTCGACGGTGATTGGTCGCCAGGAGATCTGGGACGTTCACCGCGCCACGGCAGAGATGGGCGGACAGCTTCGAACCGGTCTGGAGGATACCTTCTATCTGCCCAGTGGCGAACGGGCCAGGGGCAATGGCGATTTGATTGCCGCCATGGCCGGGCTCGCGGAGCAGGCGGGGCGGCAGGTGGCGTCGCCGGACGAGGCTCGGGCGCTGTTCCTGTGAGTAGGGGCCCAGCCACAGCATCGACGGGTACACAGTGCAGAACGCGAGGCGCTGGCAAGGTAGGCGCCGTTTAGGAGTCAAGGTAACCGCCGGGGCAATGGGGCGCCGTTTTACCCCGCCTCGGGCCGATCATGGCAATAGCAAATGGACATCGACCTCGGAGGGGAATAGGCCGACTTTAGCCGTAGCGGTTACGTTTCCGTCCCGTGGCATTCGACTATGGAGACAAGGATGCAATTAACCCAGATGATCAAGCGAGCGGCGCAGATTCAGCCGAATGGGACGGCGACAATTTGCGGTGATCGTCACCACAGTTGGCAGCAGTTGCAGCAACGGGTGGCCCGCCTGGCGGCGGTGCTGCAGGCCAGCGGCGTGTCAGAAGGCGACCGGGTGGCGGTACTGGCGCTGAACAGCGATCGCTATTACGAGTATTTCTTTGCCGTCGCCTGGGCGGGGGCGGTGTTGGTACCGCTTAACATTCGCTGGTCGATAAAGGAGAACGTCTATTCGCTGCAAGACTCCGGCGCCGCCGTGCTGGTGGTGGACGATACCTTTGCCGCTGCGGCAGAGCAGGTCCGCCATCAGGTGGACGCTCTGCATACCTGCCTGTACATCGGTGACAAGGCTACACCGGCGGGAATGATCAACAGCGAACAGGCCCTGGCAACCACATCGGCCATCGACGACCAGTGCCAAGGCAAAGAGCAGTTGGCGGGGATCTATTACACCGGTGGCACCACCGGTTTCCCCAAGGGGGTGATGCTGTCGCACAATAACCTGTGGGTTTCGAGCGTGTCTGCGGCGCTGGGATTGGAGATGAATCAACCCGGAATGAGGTACCTGCATGCGGCGCCGATGTTTCATGCCGCCGACATCGCCATGTCCTATGCCAGCACCATCTGCGGTGCCACCCAGGTGTTCATTCCGGCCTTTGCCTGCCAGCCGCTGGTGGCGGCCATCGCCGCACACCAAATCACCCACACCCTGTTGGTGCCAACCATGATCACCATGTTGCTGAGCAGTGGCGAGTTGCAGGGTGCCGACATCAGCAGCCTGCAATCGGTCGTCTATGGCGCCTCACCCATGCCGGAAGGCACCCTGCGCCAGGCGATGGCGCAGATGCCCAAGGTGGCCTTTATGCAGGCCTACGGCCAGACTGAACTGGCGCCCATCGCCACCATTTTGCCTTCGGAGTACCACGTACTGGAGGGCCCAAAGGCGGGTAAAATCCGCTCCGCCGGACGGGCCGGTGTCTGTGTCGAGGTGGAGGTGGTGGATCCGCTGCATCGCCCTTGCGCGGTGGGGACGGTGGGTGAGGTGCGGGTTCGCGGTGGCAACACCATGATGGGCTACTGGAATAAGCCCACAGAGAGCGAGGCGGTGATGATCGACGGCTGGATTCTTACCGGGGACGCCGGATACCTGGATCAAGACGGCTTCCTGTTCCTGGTGGATAGGGTTAAAGATATGATTGTCACCGGCGGGGAAAACGTCTATTCGGCGGAGGTGGAGAGTGCCTTGTCCCGCCACGACGCCGTCAGCGAAGTGGTGGTGATAGGCATTCCCAGTGAGCAGTGGGGGGAACAGGTTCACGCCATCGTTCGGCTGCAGGACGGCCAGACGGTGTCGGAAGCGGCGCTGATCGCCTTCTGTCAGCAGCAGATTGCGCACTATAAGTCGCCCCGCTCGGTGGAGTTTCGAAGCGATCCCTTTCCCATGACCGGTGCCGGCAAATTGCGAAAAGCGGATCTGCGTGCACCGTACTGGCAGGGGCATCGACGCCGAGTGAACTGAGCCTGGCCCGGGCGCGGCTGTGATGCCGTCGGTGATGATCCTGAGGGCAGGGTTGTGTCGGCGCCTCGACCAGGTTGGCTTGCCGCCGCAGACCGCGCCGAACCGGCCTCGATTGCCGTGTTTGGACCGCGCTGGCCAGAGGTTCTGTGTTGGTCAGCGCTTATGCCGATTGCGCAGCGACGCCGCCGATGGCGGCCATATTGTGTGCGATGGCAGCAATTGACCGGCTCGAATGTGATCTGGATCGGTTCTCGGTCCAGATGGGGTGGGCTTCGGCGCCGACATTACTTAGCATTCCTGTACTCACCAAATGGGACAGATTATGCCTACTTCATTGAATCCTTTTCACTTATCCCGCCTGATCCAGAAACAGATTGCCGAGCGACCCAACGAGCCGGTACTGCAATATCAGCATCAGGCCCAGTGGCGGACCCTGACCTGGTCCGAGCTGGCCAAACAGGTCAATCAACTGGCGTGTTCTCTGCTGGAACTGGGGGTGGGGATTCAGGATCGCATCGGCATCTTCAGTGCCAACAGTCTGGCCTGGGTGCAAACGGATCTGGCGCTGCTGCAACTGCGGGCCGTCAGCGTGCCGATCTACTCCACCAACACCGAAGAGCAGACCGGCTACATCGTCAACGATGCCGGCATCAGCATTTTGTTTGTGGGGGATCAGGAGCAGTACCACAAAGCCCTGGCGGTGGCGGCCGATTGCCCAACCCTGACCACGGTTGTGGCCATGAGCGACGCCATCGAGGTGGATCCCGCCGCCACTTCGCTCAAGGTCCTGACTCTGTCCGAGCTGTTTACCGATGCCCATCTGCAGCACCTCAATACCCTGCGTACCCTGCAGCAGAACCCGGAGTTGGAGGAGCTGTTTACCCTGATCTATACCTCAGGCACCACTGGCGAACCGAAAGGGGTAATGCTCAATCACCGCAACTTTGCCGCGCTGGTGCAGCAGCACCAGCTGGTGGTGCCGGTGAAGCCCGGTACCCTGTCGCTGTCGTTCCTGCCTCTGTCCCACGTCTATGAGCGAGGCTGGAGCCTGTACATTCTGTGCTGCGGTGGCTGTAATGCCTACCTCAACGACCCGGCGGCGGTACAGCAGGCGCTGGTGGAGGTCAAACCCGAAGTGATGTGCGCAGTACCGCGCCTGTTTGAAAAGGTGCACGGTGCGGTAATGGGGAAGGTGCAGAGTGCACCTTGGCACAAACGGTTGATCTTCGCCTGGTCGCTGCGCCAGGGCCGACGTCAGTTCCAGGCCGATCAGGCCGGACGCAAGCGCGCCAGCATCTCAGCCTGGTACCTGCGCCTGGCTGATAAGTTGGTGCTGAGCAAACTGCGCGAGGCTCTGGGGGGCAACCTGAAGTTTATGTCGGCCGGCGGGGCGCGGTTGGATGATAAGGTCAACGCCTTCTTCCAGCACATCGGCATTCCGGTACTGGCCGGTTACGGCGCCACCGAAACCACCGCCACCGCCACCTGCAACCGCCTGGATCGCATCGCCACCTCCGGGGTGGGGCTGCCACTGCCGGATCTGCAGCTGCGCATCGGTGAGAACGATGAGGTGCTGGTAAAAGCCGACACCGTGATGGCGGGCTATTACAATCGCCCAGAGGACACCAAGGCGGCGTTTGTGGATGGCTGGTACAAGACCGGCGATGCCGGCTACCTCGACAACGACGGCTTCTTGCACATTACCGATCGCATCAAAGAGCTGATGAAAACGTCCAACGGCAAGTACATTGCGCCGCAGCGGGTCGAGGGCGTGGTGACCCTGGAACCCATGGTGGAGCAGGTGGCGATCATTGCCGACAGCCGCAACTTCGTGTCGGCGCTGATTGTGCCTAACTTCGAGCTGCTCACCGAGTGGGCCACCGCCCAGGGGCTGTCTTTTGGCAGCGATCATGAACTGGTGAGCCTGCCCGAGGCGCAAGCGGAGATCCAGCAGCGCATCGACGCCCTGCAGACCGATCTGGCCCGCTACGAGCGGGTTAAACAGATCTGCCTGTTGCCGCGGCCGTTCAGCATGGATAAGGGCGAGCTGACGCCTACCCTGAAGCTGCGCCGTAAGGTGATTAGCGAGGTGTTTGCCAAAGAGATCGAGGCGATGTACCACCGTAAGCATTGATCACGGCTTGAGACAACGCCCCCGCCGGTGACAACCGGCGGGGGCTTTTTTTTACTTTGAATTGGCGAAACCCCGAAGCTGCGGACATACTCAAGGCGTCATTTTGGGAACGTCGTTTCAAACTGTTAAGGCCGGGATGCCGCACTGCTTGAGTTGTGGATGAGTGACCATGCCCCCAAAACAGATTCTCTCGCTGCTGCTGCGCCGTGATCGAGCGTTGTCTTGCCTGTTGTACGCCTGTGTTCCTGCTCTGCTGTTTTATGCCTTGTCGCTGATGACCCTGTCCGCGTCCGGATTTGAACTGATGCAGATACTGCGGGATCCGGCTCAGCAGAGCGGTCAGTCCAGTTTCCTGGGCTTTTTATCTAACATCGGTACCTGGGTCTGGGTATCGGCCACCGCCATCACCCTGTTTGCCCTGTGGTGTGGCCAGGGGCGTCGCTACACTGAATTGTTGCTGTTGATGGCGGCGTTGTCATCGATGTTGGCCATCGACGATTTCTTTATGATTCACGACCGCTACATCAATCAGAAGATCTGCTATCTGGCCTACGCCCTGTTTGCGTTGGCGTTGGTGGCGCGTCACTTTCGCACCATCGTGTCCAGTCAGGGCTTTGCCTTTGTGCTGGCCGGTGGTCTGCTGGCGCTGTCCATCGTCACCGATCTGATTCAGCATCGGCTGCCAATGGCTTATGACCATGTGCAGGTGGTGGAGGAGGGGTTCAAGTTCATTGGGGCGGTCACCTGGCTCTATTTCAGTGCCAGAATGGCGGCCATGGCGCTGCAACCGGCCGAGGCGAGTGCCATTAAAAAGCCCCGCACGGTGGCGGGGCTTGAGGAGACTCGGCTTACTTGATGCGCATGCCGGGCTTGGCACCGGAGTCCGGCGACAGGATGTAGAGTTCATCCTTACCCGGGCCGGCGGCCAGGACCATGCCTTCGGAAACGCCGAACTTCATTTCGCGGGGCGCCAGGTTGGCCACCATTACCGTCAGTCGACCTTCGAGATCTTCCGGAGCGTAGGCTGACTTGATGCCGGCAAATACCTGCTTGGTTTCTCCGCCCAGATCCAGCTGCAGTTTCAGCAGTTTCTTGGCTTTCTCGACGTGTTCGGCTTTGGCGATGCGGGCGACCCGCAGATCCACCTTCATGAAATCGTCAAAGCTGACGGTGTCGGCGATGGGATCTTTGGCCAGCTCGTCGTTGTCACCCTCGGCTTCGGCGGCTTGTGCCTTGGGCGCTTCCACCACCAGGTTCTCTTTAGAGGCATCGACCATGGCCGCCACTTTGTCGCTCTCTACACGCTGAATCAGCGGCTTAAACTTGTTAATGCCGTGACCGGTGAGGGTGGTGGTGATGCCATCCCAGGTCAGCTCGCTGCCGAGGAAGGCCTCGACGTCGCTGGCCATCTGCGGCAATACCGGCTTGAGGTAGGTCATCAGAATGCGGAACAGGTGAATGCCCATGGAGCAGACTTGATGCGCCTTGTCTTCCTGGCCGTCCTGTTTCACCAGCTGCCACGGTGCCATGTCGGCGATGTAGCCGTTGGCCTTGTCTGCCAGCGCCATGATTTCGCGCATGGCGCGGCTGAACTCGCGGCCTTCGTAGCAGTCGGCGATGCTGTCCTGGGCGGCCTGGAACTCGGCCAGCAGCTCAGGGGCATCGATCTGTTCGGACAGCTTGCCGTCGAAGCGTTTGCTGATGAAGCCGGCGGTACGGGAGGCGATGTTCACCAGCTTGCCGACCACGTCGGAGTTCACTCGCTGGGTGAAGTCGTCCAAGTTCAGATCCAGGTCATCGATGCGGTTGTTGAGCTTGGCGGCGTAGTAGTAACGCAGGTACTCGGGGTTGAGGTGATCCAGGTAGGTGCGGGCCTTGATGAAGGTGCCGCGGGACTTGGACATCTTGGCACCGTTAACGGTGACGTAGCCGTGGGCGTAAACGCTGGTGGGTTTACGGAATCCGGCGCCGTCCAGCATCGCAGGCCAGAACAGGCTGTGGAAGTAGATGATGTCTTTACCGATGAAGTGGTACAGCTCGGCGTCGGAGTCGGCCTTGAAGTAGTCATCGAAATTCAGGTCATCGCGCTGGTCACACAGGTTCTTGAACGAGCCCATGTAGCCGATGGGGGCATCCAGCCAGACGTAGAAGAACTTCTCGCCGTTGGTGCCCGGAATGTCAAAGCCGAAGTAGGGCTTGTCGCGGCTGATGTCCCATTTCTGCAGACCCTGCTCAAACCACTCCTGCAGCTTGTTGGCCATCTCTTCCTGCAGCGAACCGGAACGGGTCCAGGCCTGCAGCATCTCTTTGAAGGCCGGCAGGTCGAAGAAGAAGTGTTCGGAATCACGCAGTACCGGGGTGGCACCGGAGACCACGGATTTGGGGTTTTTCAGATCCGTCGGGCTGTAGGTGGCACCGCAGTTGTCGCAGTTGTCACCGTTCTGGTCGTCGCTGTCGCACTTAGGGCAGGTGCCCTTGACGAAACGATCCGGCAGGAACATCTCTTTTTCAGGGTCATACAACTGGCTGATGGTGTTGGTTTTGATGTAGCCGGCGTCGTTCAGTCTGGTGTAGATCAGGCTGGCAAATTCGCGGTTCTCTTCACTGTGCGTGGAGTGGTAGTTGTCGAAGCCAATCTGAAACTCGGCGAAATCCGCCTGATGCTCCTTGGCCACCTCGGCGATCATCTGTTCCGGGGTCATCCCCAGTTGTTGGGCTTTCAACATGATCGGGGTGCCGTGGGCATCGTCGGCACAGACGTAGGTACAGTGGTGCCCTCTGAGTTTCTGGAAACGAGACCAGATGTCGGTTTGGATGTACTCCAACATGTGTCCCAGGTGAATCGGACCGTTGGCGTAGGGGAGGGCGCTGGTGACCAGAATCTTTCTTTGTGGAGATGCCATTTTATCTCTTGCATGCAGTGAATTACGGAAGAACGGCAAGTTTAACCGATAGACGGCGCATTTTCATCCATCCAGTGTGTTGTTGCTTGCATATTGCACACGCGAAAGAGGAGAGTTCTGGTACACTTGGCGCAATCTCTCAGTACGGAGCATGAGCGTGAATCCGAATCCCATTAACGATCAGCTGCCCGAGGCCCTGTCTGCCAAGGTCTTGTCCATCCTTTCCACCCAAATCGATCCTTTCCTGAATCAGAACCTGGTTGAAGCCGGTCTGGTGCGCAGCCTCGACCTCGACGGTCGCTGCCTGAAGCTGGGATTGGTGTACCCCTATCCCTGTCAGAGTAAGTACCGCCAGCGGGTAATGGCCCTGACCAATGCCCTGGCCAAACTCGACGAGATCGACGAGGTGGAGTGCGAGATCGGTCTGAGCGTGCCTCAGGTGCAAGCCGAGGGGCAGGCCGAAGCCGTTAAGGGAGTGAAGAACATCGTGGCGGTGTCGTCCGGTAAGGGCGGCGTCGGTAAGTCCACCACCGCTGTCAACCTGGCCCTGGCTCTGGCCAGTGAAGGGGCCCGAGTGGGACTGCTGGATGCCGACATCTACGGCCCGTCCGTGCCGATCATGTTAGGCGTGAACGACTTCCAACCGGTCAGCACCGATGGCAAGACCATGGAGCCGGCCTTTGCCCATGGCCTGGCAGCCATGTCCATTGGCTTTATGGTCACCGAAGATCAGGCCACCGTTTGGCGTGGACCGATGGCGGCCGGGGCGCTGGTGCAACTGTTGAACGAAACCAATTGGCCGGATCTGGATTACCTGGTCATCGATATGCCACCGGGCACCGGTGACATTCAGCTGACCCTGTCTCAGCAAGTGCCGGTGGCCGGCGCGGTGGTGGTGACCACGCCGCAGGACATTGCCACCGCCGATGCCCGTAAGGGGATCACCATGTTCAACAAGGTCAACATTCCGGTGTTGGGCATTGTCGAGAACATGAGCTACCACATCTGTGGTCAGTGTGGCAGCAAGGAGCACCCGTTTGGCACCGGCGGCGGTCAGGCTACCGCGGATCGCTACGACGTACCGCTGTTGGGCGAACTGCCGCTGAATGTGGCGATTCGTGAAGCGGTGGACGGCGGCAACCCCACCGTGGTGGCCGATCCCGACGGCGACATCAGTGCCCAGTACAAGGCGATCGCCCATAAGACCGCCGCGGCCCTGGTGAACTTGTCGGAGCCAACGGCGCTGGAAATCGAGATTTGCGACGAGTAGGCGCCTTGAGCGCCTATGGTTCACACTAGTATTATTTCTTTCACTTTTATCTGAAGTACACATCATGGTTAATGAACAACAATGCGTTATCATCGGCATCGCCGGTGCCTCAGCTTCTGGCAAGAGCCTCATCGCCAGAACCATTTGCGACGATCTGCGCCAGGATCTGGGCACCGATCAGATCGCCATGATTACCGAGGATTGTTATTACAAGGATCAGAGTCACCTGTCCATGGAGGAGCGGGTCAAAACCAACTATGACCACCCCAACGCCCTCGACCATGAGTTGCTGTGTCAGCACCTGGCGGCACTGCGTAACGGCGAGTCGGTGCAGGTACCGAACTACTCCTACACCGAACACACCCGAATGCAGGACAGCACCCAGGTCACCCCTAAGAAGGTGATCATCCTGGAAGGAATTCTGCTGCTGACCGACCCGAACCTGCGCCAGCACATGCACGCGTCCATCTTCATGGACACGCCGCTGGACATCTGTCTGCTGCGCCGGGTGCGTCGCGACGTTGAGGAACGGGGCCGGACCATGGATTCGGTGCTGGAGCAGTACCAGCGCACCGTACGGCCGATGTTCATGCAGTTTATCGAGCCCTCTAAGCAACATGCGGACATCATTGTGCCTCGCGGTGGTAAAAACCGCATCGCCATTGATTTCCTCAAAGCCAAAATCCGCCAGCTGGCCAGTTAACGGTCACGGCAATAATAATAAAAGTGTACCCAAAGGTTTAAGGGATAGAACTATGCGTCTTACCGACATTGAGATTGAACAGCACCTGGACGACGGCCTGGTGGTGATCGAGCCGCGGCCGACTCAGGACAAAATTTCCGGAGTCAGCGTGGATGTGACCCTGGGCGATAAGTTTCGGGTGTTTAAAGACCACACCTGCGCCTCCATCGACCTGTCTGGTCCCAGAGACGAGGTTCAGCGGGCGCTGAACAGCGTCATGAGCGACGAGATTGCCATCGGCGAAGAGGAAGCTTTCTACCTGCACCCGGGCGAACTGGCCCTGGGCGCGACCCTGGAATCCCTGACTCTGCCGGCGGACATCGTCGGCTGGCTCGATGGCCGCTCGTCATTGGCGCGGCTCGGCCTGATGGTGCACGTGACCGCGCACCGCATCGATCCCGGCTGGTCTGGTCAGATTGTGCTGGAGTTCTACAACAGCGGCAAACTGCCGCTGGCGCTGCGCCCGGGCATGACCATCGGAGCCCTCAATTTTGAAAAGCTGAACATGGCGTGTGCCCGACCGTACAATAAGCGCAGCAACGCCAAGTACCGGGATCAGCAAGGTGCCGTGGCCAGCCGGATCACCCAGGACAGCTGATGCCGACCTGGGTCGATGGCCAGCGCACGGACGAGCTGGCAGCCGCAGATCGAGGCCTGAATCTCGGTGATGGCCACTTCAGCACCCTGAGGGTCAGCGGTGGCCGCATTGTGGCCTGGCCGCTGCACCGGCAGCGGTTGCAACACGCCTGCGGGCGGCTGTCCATGGGACAGCCCGACTGGACGGCGCTTCAGCACACCCTGGATCAGGCTCTGAGCCATTGTGATCCCGCCGAGGCGGTGATCAAGGTGGTGATCACCCGAGGCTGTCAGGGTCGCGGTTACGATCCGATTCTGGACCGACCACCGACGGTGATTGTCTCCACCTTTGATTACCCCAAGCACTACCTGAACTGGCAACAGCATGGGGTAACGCTGGTCACCGCTCGACTGCGCCTAGGGGCGCAACCGGCGTTGGCGGCCATGAAGACCCTGGGGCGGTTGGAGCAGGTGCTACTGCGCCGCGAACTGTCTCAGTACAGCGCCGACGACTTGCTGGTGTTGGATAACGATGGCCGGGTGATTGAAGCCAGTGCCGCCAATCTGTTTCTGATTCGAGGACAGCGCCTGATCACGCCGTCGCTGGCCCGTTGCGGCGTGGCCGGGGTCATGCGCCATCAGTTGCTTCGCAGTGCTGCCGATCACGACTGGACCCTTGAGGTCCGGGATGTGGCCCGGGATGAACTGCAACACTGCGACGCCGCCTTTATGACCAACGCCCTGATGGGCGCGGTGCCGGTGATCCGCATCGATGACCGCCCTGTGCCCATTTCACCCTCCATTTCTGACATTCAGCGTCTATTACTATGTTGAAATCCCTCGCCGCTAAGGTGGTGCTTTCTCTGTTCAGCCTGATGCTGGCTACCGTCATCGGGGCCGCCTACCTGGTGCATCAGCTGGACGCCAAATTGAATCAGCCGCTGCAATTGAGTGAGGTCACCGAGTGGCGATTGCCCGAGGGTTACAGCGTAAACCGGGTCGCCAATAACTGGTCCGGTCGCGGCTGGGTGGAGACCTCATTCTGGATAAAGCTGGCGGTGAAGCTGGACCCGACTCTGGCCCACATCAAAGCCGGCACCTATGACCTGGACCCGTCGCAATCGCTGAAACAGACACTGGCGATGCTGGTCAGCGGCGACCAGAAGACGTTTCGCATCACCCTGGTGGAGGGAGAGACCGTCGCCCAGGTGCTTGAGCGGATCGAGGCCCACCCACAGTTGCAACGGACGGTGACGTCGCCGCAGCAACTGGCGGCACTGATCGGCTTCGACGGTGCCAACCCGGAGGGGATGATCTTCCCGGATACCTACCAGTTTCATGCCGGCGACAGCGACCGTAGCCTGCTGAAGCGTGCCGCCGAGCGTTTGACTCAGGAGTTGGACCGCGCCTGGGGCGCCCGCCAGTCGGCGTTGCCTATCGACTCGGCCTATGAGATGTTGATCCTGGCGTCGATCATCGAGAAGGAAACCGGACTGGGCAGCGAACGGCCGCTGATCGGCTCGGTGTTTGTCAACCGCCTCAATAAGCGGATGCGGCTGCAGACCGACCCGACGGTAATCTACGGCATGGGTGACGCCTATCAGGGCAACATTCGCAAGCAGGATCTGAGACAGAAGACGCCCTATAACACCTACCGCATCGATGGTCTGCCACCGACGCCCATTGCCATCGTCGGTCGCGAAGCGCTGATGGCAGCGGCTCAGCCGGCCAGCAGTCACTACTACTATTTCGTCGCCCGGGGAGACGGCAGCCATCAGTTTTCTGAAACGCTGCAGCAACACAACCGGGCCGTCAACCGATACATAAGAAAGCGATAATGAATCAACCGAAAATTCCCTCATTTGTGGTTATCGAAGGCCTGGAAGGTGCCGGCAAGAGCTCGGCCATCGAGCGCGTTAACCAGTGGTTTGCACGCCACTTTCCCGATCTGGAGCGGGTCAACACCCGCGAGCCGGGGGGCACGCCGCTGGCGGAAGAGATTCGAGAAATCTGGAAACGGCCCCGGGAAGAGGCGATGGCGCCGCTGACGGAGTTGTTGATGGTGTACGCCTGCCGGGCGCAACTGGTGGAGTCGGTGATCAAACCGGCCATCGCTGCCGGTAAGGTGGTCATCGGCGACCGCCACAACCTGTCGTCGGTGGCCTACCAGGGCGGTGGCCGAGGCCTGGAGCAGGAGGTGGCCGGGCTGTCGACCATCACCCTGGGGGCGTTCAAACCCTGCCTGACCCTGTATCTGGACATCGACCCCAAGCTGGGCCTGGAGCGGGCTCGCGGCCGCGGCGAACTGGATCGCATCGAGCTGGAGAGCCTGGATTTCTTTGAGCGGGCCCGCCGCTGCTATCTGGACCACGCCGCCTCGGATCCCAATACCGTCAGCATCGATGCCTCTCAGCCCATCGATCAGGTGCAGGCCGACATCGAAGCCGCCCTGGCCAAGGCGCTGCTGTGAATACCCTGCCGCAATCATTGGCGGCCATGCCCTGGCTGGAGCCAAGCTGGCAGCTGTGGCAACAGGCTCGCGCCGGTCACCGTCTCAGCCACGGTTGGCTGCTGTGCGGTGGCGAGGGGATAGGCAAACACCGTCTGGCGCTGGCACTGGCACACAGTCTGTTGTGTGAACAGGGCAAAGATTGCGGCCTGTGCCGCGGCTGCCAGTTGCTGGCCGCCGGCAATCATCCGGATTTCATCGAGCTTAAGCCTGACGGCAAGGTGATCAAAGTGGAGCAGATCCGCGCCTTGCTGCAGGAGCTGTCCCACACCGCGCACCAGGGGGGAGCCCGGGTGGTGGTGGTGCATCAGGCCGATGCCATGAATGGCGCTTCCGCCAACGCGCTGCTTAAGACCCTGGAAGAACCGGCGCCCGGGGTGCACATCTTATTGGTCAGCGATCACGTTAACCGCTTGCTGCCCACCATAGCCAGCCGCTGTCAGCGGTTGCTGGTGGCGACGCCAACCCTGAGCCAGAGCCAGGCTTACCTTGGTCAGCCGTCGCTGCCGACGGAAAAGCTGTGCCGCTATTTGAAGTTGCTGGGGGGGCCGCTGGCACTGCATCAGGCGATGGAGCAACAACGACTGGAGCGCATCGATGCCTGGCAACTGGCCTGGCAGCGTAGCCTGGCCGACGGGCTACTGGATGACACCCTGATAAAACTGGATGCCGATGACGCGGCACTGGCGCTGAAACTGCTCTATATTGAATTGGTAGCGGATCAAAAAAGCTATATCAATCAGGTATACAGCCGATTGCCACTGGCTCGGGCCGTGGCTGACGCCTACCAAACCTTTCAGTTACAGTCGGGGTTGAATCATGTGGCGGTGTTCCAGCACCTGCTGAGCCACGCTTCGCCCTGATTCGGCACTACAGGAGCGTGAATGGAGCGATTGCAATGCCAGTTCGCCAACGCCAACCAGCTGTATCTGGCGTACATGGGGTTTCTGTCTGAAGGCGGGCTGTTCTTTGCTTCGCTGTCACCCTGGCAACTGGGCCAGAGCGTCAGTGTCAGTTATCGCCTGCCCAATGACCCGCTGGAGTATCGCTTCGAAGGGGTGGTGGTGTGGGTCAATCCGGTGGCCGATAAAGAGCGGGCTCAGGGGGTCGGCGTGCGTTTTGGCGCCGATCACAGCAGTCACCGCCACCGCATCGAGCAGGTATTGGCCGATCAGTTATCCTCTTCTCAATTGACCTCAACCCTATAAGCCCTTAAGCTCTGTCGCCTTATTTTATTCCGGAGTAACCCCGTGCTGATAGATTCCCATTGCCACCTGGACAGACTGGCCGAACAACCCACCCCAGAGTCATTGGCACCGGTGGTGCAGCGGGCCAGGGACGCCGGTGTGCAGCTGATGTTGTGCGTTTCCGTCAGCCAGGCCGGGTATCAGCAGATGAAGACCATGGTGGCGCCGTACCAGGATGTGCTGCTGTCCTGCGGTGTGCACCCGCTGGACATCAAAGAGGGGTTTTGTCGCGATTGGCTGCAGCAGGAAGCGGCAGATCCTCGGGTGGTGGCCATCGGTGAGACCGGGCTGGATTACTACTACAGCAAAGACAACATCGCCGATCAGCAGCAGGCGTTTGCCGAGCACATCGAGGTGGCCAACCAGCTTAACAAGCCAGTGATCGTCCACACCCGTGATGCTCGAGAGGACACCATTGCGATTCTCAAGCAGGGGCAGGGCGTTCAAGGGGTGCTGCACTGTTTCACCGAGAATTGGGCCATGGCAAAAGCGGCGCTGGATCTTGGGTTGTACATCTCCATTTCCGGTATCGTCACCTTTCGCAATGCCGAGCAACTGCGGGACGTGGTGCGCAAGCTGCCGCTGGATCGGTTGCTGGTGGAGACCGACTCTCCCTACCTGGCGCCGATGCCGTACCGGGGTAAACAAAATCAACCGGCCTATGTTAAAGAGGTGGCCCAGTTTGTGGCGGATCTCAAGCATCTGTCCTACGATGCCCTGTGCCAGCAGACCGGAGAGAATTTCCACGCCCTGTTCGGTCGTCGTTGATCGGACAGTCGCGCTAATGGCGATGGTGATTGAGCCGTGGCCATTAGCGCTGGCACAGCGCAGAGGTGCGGCGGGCCAAATTGCAGGCAAAAAAAAGCCCATAACCACTCCAAGTTGTCACAGGCTTAGGGGAACTGTTCGGGCACGCCGCAGCGCACCGGTATAAAATCTCATCTAAAGGTAGCTGAAAAAAGCAGCTTTGACCAATCAATGAATCATATTTATTTACCCTGATTCAGTGTCGGTTTAGCTGCTGCCTTTTGCGGCGTTACTTCAGTGCCACCTTATCCCTGACCAGTTCCCGCGGTAGCGAGTTTTTCAGCTTGTTATTCACCCATTTGGCCAGGCCCAAGGGAAATCCTCGGTAACTGACGATCACCTCTCCCTTACGTTTGTCCGGATTGTCCATGGCCAGGTCCCGCCCTTGCAGGTACTGCACCGCCTGGTCGTCAGTCAGTGCCATCGCCGACGGACTGTCCTGTCCCAGCAGCATCACCAGCTGATGGCTGATTTTGATGCCGTGTTTGTGGCACTCCGCCGCCTTGAGTCCCAGACGCTGCATGCGAATCTTATCGATAAAGGCGTCGCTGCCGCTTGGGAACAACCACAGTTCATTGTCCCGGCTCATCAGGGTATGGCTGTCCGGCAGTGCCAGACCAAACTGGCTGTGCAGGTGTGCCTCCAGCTCTGCGGTTTGTTTGCGGTTGGCAAAGCCGAACGGGAACCGGCCCAGGCGGGGCTTGCGGTAGTCGCTGTCCACCGACTGGGTCTTGCGAATGGCGGCAATAAAGAAGCCCTCGCTGTCAAACACCTGTGGCCAGATGTGAAGAAAGCCCTCCGGGGTGATCGCCTTGTGGGCGTCGTCGAACAGGGTGGACAGATCTTCAAAGCTCACCGCATCCGGGAAGCGCTGGCTCAGGTGATGGCAAACATCCTGGTTTTCCCTGTGGTTCAGGGTGCAGGTGGAGTACACCAACACACCGCCGGGCTTGAGGGCCACAAACGCCGACTCAATCAGGTCTCGCTGCATGGCGGCGATGGACTCGGTGGAGGCCAGCGACCAGTTGTTGAGAGAGTCGGGGTCTTTTCTCAGGGTGCCTTCGCCGGAGCAGGGGGCGTCCAGCAGCACCGCATCGAAGCACTCCGGCAGCGTCGGGCCAAACACCCGGCCGTCGAAATGGGTCAGGTTGACGTTGCCGATCCCCAGTCGCTGCAGGTTGGCGTGCAGTCCTTTGAGCCGAGAGGCTGAGTACTCATTGGCGATCAGCACCCCGTCATTGCCCATCCAGGCCGCCAGCTGGGTGGTTTTGGAGCCGGGCGCCGACGCCACATCCAGTACCGCTCCAGGGGCCGTCACCAGGCTGGCCATGGCGGTGGGCGGCATCATCGACGACGCCTCCTGAATGTAGAACAGTCCGGCCAGGTGCTCGATGGTGTTACCCAGCATGGTGGATTCGTCGTCACGGGTGAGCCAGTAGCCGCAGTCGCACCAGGGAACCGGCTCAAACTGCCAGCCTTTGGGCTGCATCATGGCAATGAACGACGGGCAATCGATTTTCAGGGTATTGATGCGTATGGAGCGGCGCAGTGGCATCTGGCTGTAACGGACAAAGTCGTCCATGTTAAGGTGTTCTGGTAGGATCTCGCTGATGGAATTGAGGAAATCCTGTCTTATGTGCGCCATGGTCTGTACCAATATCGTGAAAAAACGGCGCCAAATATAGCATAAAGCGGTTTTGAAAAGGGGATCCGGGTGTTAAATCGATTGTGGTTGGGGCTGTTTGTTTTGGGAACGGCATCCGGGATCTGGCAGTGGCTGATGCACGACCAGGCGCTGATCTTCACCGAGATGACCAACTCGCTGTTTGAGATGGCCAGGTTGACGGTGGAGATCGCCATCGGTTTGCTCGGGGTGTTGGCGCTGTGGCTGGGGTTGATGCGCATCGGCGAACAGTGTGGCCTGATGGAGTGGCTGGCCGCTCGCTTGTCACCGCTGTTTGCGCGGCTAATGCCGGAGGTGCCGGCGGGGCACCCGGCACTGGCCTCGGTGACCATGAATCTGGCGGCCAACGCCCTCGGACTGGACAACGCCGCCACCCCCATGGGGCTGAAGGCGATGCGGGATCTGCAAAGCCTCAACCCCACCCCCCATGTGGCCACCAACGCCCAGATCCTGTTTCTGGTGCTGAACACCTCATCGGTGACCCTATTGCCGGTGACGGTGTTTATGTACCGGGCCCAGCAGGGCGCGGCCAATCCCACCGATGTGTTCATTCCTATCTTATTGGCCACCCTGGCGTCGACCTTGGCGGGTCTGATTGCGGTGGCCAGCATCCAGCGCATTCGATTGCTGGATCGGGTGGTGGTGCTGTGGGGCGGCGTCGCTCTGGCGGCGCTGCTGGCCTCCATCAGTTACCTGATGACGTTGTCGGCGCAGGCGTTGGAGCAGGTGTCGTCGCAGATCAGTGGCCTGGTTCTGGCCGGGGTGGTGATGGCGTTCCTGGGGCTGGCGAGTCGGCGCAAGGTCAACGCCTACGATGCGTTTGTTGGCGGCGCCAAAGAGGGAGTGTCGGTGGTGTTGACCCTGTTACCCTATCTGTTGGCGATGCTGGTGGCCATCGGTTGGTTTCGGGCCTCCGGTGCACTGGATACGGTGCTGTCGGCTTGTGCCGCCTTGTTTCATGGGCTGGGGATGGACACCCGTTTCGTGGATGCGCTGCCCACCGCCATCATGAAGCCACTGAGCGGCTCCGGGGCCCGGGCAATGATGGTGGAAACCATGGCGGTGCATGGGGCGGATTCTTTCGCCGGGCGCCTGGCGGCGATGTTCCAGGGTTCGACGGAAACCACCTTCTACGTGTTGGCGGTGTATTTCGGCTCGGTAGGGATTCGCAACGGCCGCCATGCGGTATTTTGTGGCCTGACCGCCGATTTTGCCGGTATCTCCGCCGCCATTGCTGTGGCCTACCTGTTTTACGGCTGAGCGGCAGGACATCAAAAAAGGCGCCGATGGGCGCCTTTTTTGAGTTTAGAAGCTGGGCTGCCAGTTGAGCCACTGTTTCTCGGCTTGTTCATACAGGGCGAACCGGGTCAGAGGCTTGACCTGGTTGCTGTCGTTGGTGCTGGATTCGGTTGCAAAGGCGATGCCGCCCATCAACAGCGTGTCGAGAGATTCGGTGTGGATCTCGGCGCCGCTGAACAGCCCCACCTTGACCGACAGACCGCTGGCATTCCAGAAGCGGCTGCTGGTGTTGACCAGGTGGCGATACTGAGGCTTGAGTTCAATGGTGATCTCCACTCGGCTGGCGTCACTGGCCAGGCCATGGCGCACCACTTCGCCGACGGTGATCTGGCGATACAGTACCGGACTGCCGATTTTGACTGAGCCCAGTTGCGACTGGGTCAGTACCAGCCGCAGTGACTGCTCATGTTCATCGGGAACCGGCGCTTCGGTCAGTGCCTGGAACTCCCGTTGACGTGGGCCGCCGTCGGTGCCGGGCAGGGCGGACAAGTGGTTGCCCAGCACCAGGTTGGCAACGTTCTTGGTGCCGGTCAGGCCCAGTTGGGCTTCGGCGACATAGAAGCGGGCGCCCTCCACTAGGAATCGCTGTTGCCACTGAGGATCCAGGGTCAGGGTGGCTTTGAGCCGTTTCAGATCCGGGGTCAATTGCAGTCGCTCCACCTGGCCCAGTTGCTGCTGGTGGTATTTCACCGGTGCCCCTTGTTGAATGTCGGCATCGGCATCCAGGTAGACGGTGGCGCGTACCTTGGGACTCAAGGCGTCGTTGCGGTTGAGGTACAGCCACTTGTCCCGCTCGCCGCTGCCGTCGCCATCGAGGTTGTCGAAGGCGATGCCACCACGCAGCAAGGCCATGGCGGCGGCGGTGTCGATCTCAAATTGAGTCAGGGAGCCGCTGATGCGAACGCCACTGTATTTCCAGAAGCGGGTCTTGTCGGAGATCAGGTGTTGGTACCGTCCCTCCAGCGCCAGTTTGATCTCAAATTGGTCCCCCTTGAGCTGCAGGTCGCGGACGTTGCCCACCTCCATCTGTCGGTAATAGACCGGCGCACCGATGGCCAGACCATCGGCCTTGTCGGTGTTGAGCCTAACCCAGAACGGTTTGGGCGCCTGACTCTGTTCGAAATCATCCAACAGCGGGTAGCGGGCACTGGCCGTGGCCTTGGCCGCGGATGCGCGGGAGAAACTGATGCCACCGTTAAGCAGTTGACCGAATGGCGCCGAGGAGACCGACAGGGCTTTCAGGTCGGCGCTGATGTCCAATCCCTGTGCCAGCCAGAAGTGGCTGTCGCCGCCCACCAACTGGTGATACGGGGCGTTAATCCAGACCTCGATGCCGATGCTGCCTTCCGACTCCAGGTCGATGCCGATGACTTCCCCTACGGGCAGTTGTTTGAAGCGCACCGGCGATCCCACATCCAGGCCGGCGGCATCATCGCGGTACAGGGTCAGGGCAATGCCGTCGCGGCTGCTGTCCGGCGCTTCACTGCCAAGTTCGAAGCGATACTGAGGATCGCCGCTGCCGGGCTCGACGCTGATGAAGTCCCCCAGCAGCAGGTTGCCGATGTGCTTGGCGCCGGTAAACGAGAGTTGCCCTTTTACTTGCCAGAACTCGCTGCCGCTGACCAGCAGGTGGCGGTAGTTGTCGCGAATGGCGGCGTTGAGGCGCACGCCATCCTCGCTGGCGCTGACGTCGGTGAGTTCGCCGATGTCGACGCCGCGCAGGCGAATCTTGCTGCCGGGCTTGAGTCCTTCGGCGCTGTCGGCACTGAAACTGATAAAGTGATCCTGGGTGGCGGCTTTGCGATCCGGGTACAGCTTAAACCGGGCGCCGCTGACTGCCGCTTCACCCACTTCCGGGGAGTCGAAGGCGATGCCGCCGGTCAGCAGTGACGCCAGACTCTCCAGCTCCACTTTCACTCCGGACAGGGAGGCGTCGGCTTTGAGGCCGCTGACGTTCCAGAAGTGGGAGTTTTCCTTGACCAGCGGCGCGTAACTGCGGTCAATCTGAGCGGTTACCTGAACCTTCTTGGTGTCGGGATCCAGCACCGACTGCAGAATGTCGCCTACCTTCATTTGTTGATAGTAGACGCTGGAACCGGCATCCAGTGAGCCGCCTTTGTCGGCCTCGAGGTGGATGATGGTGGCGCCGTCGACGGAGGCCGGTGCCATGGTGTCGGCATTGAATCGCACTCGTCGTTTGCCTTCGCCGGGCTTCATGGCGATGTAATTACCGGAGAACAGCGCATCCAGACCTTCGACCCCGGTAATGGACGCCTTGGGGCTGACCAGCCAGAAGCGAGTGTCCTGACGCAGCAGGTCGTCGACGGTGTGATCCATCTTGATCAGCACATTCACCGAGGAGCGGTCGCCACTGAGGTCGACCTCCCGCACCATCCCTACCACCAGGCCCTGGTACTTAACCAGAGTCTTGCGGGCTTCAATGCCGTTGGCATTGGGGAACTGAATGCGGATCTCGGTGCCTTGCTCCTTGATGTAGGTAAACAGCAGCCAGGCTCCGAGGATCACCGCCAGAATCGGCAGAATCCAGATGGGAGAGAGTAGCTTCTTGCGCCTCACACGAGGGGACTGGTTAGTGTTCATGTTCGTCTTCAAGATCCCAAAGTAAACGAGTATCGATGGATTTTGCCGCAAACTGGGTGAACAGAATCACCATGGCAAAAAAGGTGGCGGCGGGGGCAGGTTTGGCGTCCAGCAGTTGCCCCATGTTAATCAGGCTGGCGACGATGCCGATCACAAACAGATCCAGCATCGACCAGCGGCCGATGAATTCGATGACGTGATAGAAAAACATCAGCCGTTTACGGCCGACTCGCCATTTCAGAGTAATGGTCAGCAATATCACCGTCAGGCCGACAACCTTCAGTACCGGTACCGCGATGCTGGCCACAAAAACGATGATGGCGATCCCCAGCATGCCGGAATTGACCAGCGACACGATGCCGGTGTAGATGGTGTCCAGCACCATCACCCCTTGATTGGTGGTTTGAGTGATGGGGTAGAAGTTGGCGGGTCCCAGCATCACCATGGCGGTGATCAGCAGCGCCCAGGCATGCTGCAAGCTGTCGGGTTTGCGCCTGTGCACCGGGGTGTGGCAGCGCGGGCAGTGGCTGAGCTCGGCCACCACATTGTGGCAACCGCGGCACAGCTTCCACTGGCGGTCGATGCCGCGCTCACTGTCGATAGGTTTGGTCATAGCGTTGCCACATCAGGTCACGGTTGTATTCATATTGCACGTAAAAGGTAATCACAAACAGCAACATAAAGCAGAAGGTGCCGGCGCCGTAGTGCAGGTCGGCAAAATCGCCGAGCTTGAATGCCGCCACCAGAAAACTGATCAGGTACACCTCCAGCATGGCGATCTGATCCAGCATCGGGTGCCACTTGATCAACTGCCGGGCCAGCGACTTGCCGATCTTGAGTTTAAGCAGGACCAGTTGGCCCAGGATCGACAGTAGCACCAACAGCGGTGCCAGCACGCCGGCAGTAAAGATGGCGATACCCACCAGCCAGAACCCCTGCTCAAAGGTGATGACGGCACCAAAAGCGATGGTGGCCTGGCGCACGCTGCCCAGCAAGTTAACTTCAAGAATGGGCAACAGGTTGGCGGGGATAAACAGAATCAGCGCGGTCAGGGTCAGCGCCGCCAGGGCGCTGTGGTCGCAGTAGGGTGAATCGGCCAGTCGACTTTGGCAGCGAGGACAGAAAAGCCGCATCCCTTTGGGGAGTGCCCGGCGACGAACAATCTGGTCGCAATGAGGGCAGAGGAGGGAGCAATTCGACAAAGTTTACCGCCACTTAGATGAAGTATTAGCACCTATGATAGCGAAACCCGTAGGAAATTCGCCATTTTTTGCTCGGAAAGCCATTTAAATTGGTCTAACCAGCCCTGCGGACTTGACTGGGCTTTGAGAAATTGGGTTAATGGCAACCTTATGTGACTTAACCACTATGATGATGTCGACCCCTATTAACAATTCCTATTCAACTTTGGTCAAACAGGGCCGCGCCCTGATCGAAGATGAGCCCAATCTTATCGCCAATCTGGCCAATCTTTCCGCCCTTATCTATAACTCGGTCCCGGATCTGAACTGGGCCGGATTCTATATGGTGGACAGTGATACGACATTGGTATTGGGACCGTTTCAGGGGCAGGTTGCCTGTGTCCGCATCGAGATTGGCAAAGGGGTGTGTGGCACCGCGGTGGCCACCGACAGCACCCAGAGAATCGATGATGTGCACGCCTTTGCCGGCCACATCGCCTGCGATGCAGCCAGTAACTCTGAACTGGTGGTTCCGATCCATTACCAAGGCAAAGTGATTGCGGTCCTCGATCTGGACAGCCCGTTGATTGGGCGATTCCAGCAACAGGAACAGATCGGCTTTGAAGCCTTGATTACCGAGTTAGAAGCGCATCTAGAAAAGGTGGGTTTGTAAGTGAAAGAACTGGTCACAATCCACAGTTACCTAGTCGATGCCGAAGGCATTGGCGACTGGGAAGGTGAAGAGGAGATTGCTGCAGATAACCTCAATCGCCTCTATCATGCAGTTTATGACGCGGCCGATGACGACATGGAGCCCGCTTCCCTGGAAGCCATGTTGGATGCCATCTGGCCGTATTGGCAACACAATCCCGAATTAGTCGAGTTGGACGAGGATATGATGGCAGGGTTCGTTGAATCCCTGTTTGAGCATTTCGCCAACCAATCGGGACAGGAAGAGTTTAATGACTACTGAGAACCAAACCAAGCTTTCCGACACCAAGGCGGTAATCGCCTTTCTGTGTGAGAAGTTTCCAAACTGTTTTAGCCTTGAGGGCGACGCCAAACCATTAAAAGTTGGCTTGTTCCAGGACCTGGCTGAAGCCCTGGCCGATGACGAAACTGTGAGTAAAACCCAGTTGCGTCAGGCGCTGCGTCGCTACACCAACAGCTGGCGTTACCTGCGTTGCGTTAAAGCGGGCACTCAGCGTGTTGATCTGCAAGGTGAAGCTTGTGGCGAAATCGACGCACAGCACGTTGAGCATGCTCAACAGGCGCTGAAAGAGAGTCAGGAAAAAGCCAAGGCTCGTAAAATTGAGCAGGGCAAGCAAAACAAAGGAAACCCTGAGGCAAAGAAACGGTCTAAGCTGAAGAGTAAACCCGTTTCTGCCCCTCGCGCCAAGGCTGCTGAAGCCAAGCGTGAAGAGAAGCCTCGTCCTGAACTGAAGACGGTTGAAGCCGCGGCTTTGAGCGTTGACCAGAAGGTTAAAGTTCAGTTGGGCCGAGCGCCGGCCAGCGGTGTTGTTGTTGATATCAACAAAGATGACGTTCAGGTCCGTCTGGATTCAGGCATGACGGTTAAAGTGAAGGCCTCACACATTCGCATCTGAACCACAGTGGTCTAAAGGAGTAAAGTATTGATGGTGAAAACGAGTCCTAAAATGACCCGATTGGCAACCTGGTTTGCTGGTGCGCTGTTTAGCGTCCAAGCGCTGGCACTGAGCCCGGTAATCACTCAAGATGAGATTCCCGTACTGGCACAGGAAGCCCAGCACAAGGTAGCAAGCAAGCGGGTTACGAACCTTTTTTCTCGTTCTCACTATCGAAAGTTTGCGATGGACACCGAGTTCTCCCAGCAGATCTTTGATCGCTACCTGGAGCAGCTCGATTTCAACAAGAGCATCTTTACTCAGTCCGAGGTGGATGGCTTTAACCGCTATCGTGATGGTTTTGCGGCGGCGATTCAAAAAGGCGACATGAAGGATGCCTACAGCATCTATCAGGTGGCCCTGGAGAAGCGTTATACCCGCTTCAGCTACGCGCTTAGCCTGCTGGACAAGCCGTTTAACTTCGATCAGGCCGGCGACAAGTATTACTTCGACCGCGAAGACGCCCAGTGGGCCAAGTCAGAATCTGAGTTGGATGAACTGTGGCGTCAGCGGGTCAAGAACGATGCCCTCAATCTGAAACTGACCGGTAAAGAGTGGCCTGAGATCAAGGAGATGCTGGGTAAGCGATACAACAATGCCCTCAAGCGCCTGAGTCAGACCCACTCCGAAGACGTGTTTCAGAACGTGATGGGCGCCTTCGCTTACAGCATTGAGCCTCACACCAGCTACCTGTCTCCCCGCAACGCCGATCGGTTCCAAACCGAGATGAACCTGTCTCTGGAAGGAATTGGTGCGGTGCTGCAGGTACGCGACGATTACACCACCATTCGTTCTCTGGTTCCTGGTGGGCCGGCAGACAGCAATGGTGGCATCAAGCCGGAAGACCGCATCACCGGTGTGGGTCAGGAAGGGGAAGAGATCGTCGATGTCATTGGCTGGCGTCTGGATGATGTGGTCGAGTTGATTAAAGGGCCGAAAGGCTCGAAGGTGACCCTGGAAATTCTTCCTAAGAAGGGCGGCAGCAATGCCAAACCGAAAACCGTTGTCATCGTTCGTGACAAGGTGAAACTGGAAGACCGGGCGGTAAAATCGGAAGTCTATGTGCCCAGTGACGGTCCCTATCAGGGGCGTCGCCTCGGTGTTATCGAAATCCCGAGTTTCTATGTCAACATCTCTCAGGATGTGGCCAAAGAGTTGGAAAAGCTGGAAGCGGAAAACGTTGAAGCCATCAGCATTGACTTGCGCAACAACGGCGGTGGCTCGCTCAGCGAGGCAACCCTGTTAACCGGCCTGTTTATCTCGCAGGGACCCGTGGTTCAGATCCGTGATCAGCGGGGCCGCATCAACATCAATCGCGACAGCGACGGTCGCATCAGCTACGCCGGTCCGATGACCGTGCTGGTTAACCGTTACAGCGCCTCGGCATCGGAGATCTTCGCCGCCGCCATGCAGGACTACGGTCGTGCCATGGTGATTGGTGAGCCGACCTTTGGTAAGGGCACGGTGCAGCAGCACCGCAGCCTGGGCAAAGCTTACGATCTGTTTGAGAAGCCCATGGGGCACGTTCAGTACACCATCGCCCGGTTCTATCGAATCAACGGTGGCAGTACTCAGTTGAAGGGGGTAACCCCGGACATCGAGTACCCGAGCTTCTTCGTGCCCGGAGAGTACGGTGAATCCCAGGAAGACAATGCGTTGCCTTGGGACACGGTGCCAAAGGCCCATTACGATACTGTCAATGAAGTGCCTAAGACCATGGTCAGTACCCTGACGGCCAACTACCTGAAGCGTACCGACACCAATCCGGAGTTTGGTTACCTGAAGGAAGACATTCGTGAGTATCGCGCCGAGAAAGACAAAGGCTATGTCAGCCTGGTGGAATCTGAGCGCGAGGCCAAACGGGAAGCGGACGATGCCACCGAGCTCAAGCGCACCAACGAGCGTCGTCAGCGTCAGGGGCTGGAGCCACTGAAGCAGTTGGAAGACGCCGGCGATGACGATGAGTTGGTGGTGGATGACAGCGACGAGGACAACGACTACCTGCTGGCTGAGTCGGCCAACATCACCTTTGATATGGTGGACTGGAGCCGTCTGGCCAAGCAGAAGTAACCCTGATCTTTGATTAGAAAAACCGCCTTCGGGCGGTTTTTTTGTGTCTGAAATTCCCGCCATCGGCCAAATCGCGGCTGGCCGTGGCTGAACTAACGCGATCAATGGCTGCCATTGCTGGCCACTTTGGCGCGTCATTCAGGTGCAGGGAGGTCGACTGGTTCGAATTCAGGTCAGCGGCGCCCTTTAGCGTGGATTGTGCTGCTGACAGCGGCCCGTCCCGCGTCGTCGGGACTGGGCATCCGCTGGTGATTGTGCTAAATCTAGAGGTTGAGCAACAATATATTAACAATAACAGAGCTCTAGGGGGGACCTAACCCTCAAATACAGAGCCATTGCATCGGCTTAGGGAGTAGCAAGGATGTCACAAAATCATGGACAGTGGACCAACAGATTCAGTTACGTACTGGCGGCCACCGGCGCCGCAGTGGGATTGGGTAACATCTGGAAATTTCCCTATATCATGGGAGAAAACGGTGGCGGCGCCTTCGTGTTGGTGTACCTGGTGTGCATCGCCCTGATCGGCATTCCGGTCATGATGGCCGAGGTGATGATCGGCAAGTTTGGTCGTCAGACTCCGGCTAAATCGGCGGTATTGATGGCCAAGGCCTCCGGGCGTTCCTCCGCTTGGAAGGTGACCGGTTGGGGCGGAGTATTGGCCGGGTTTTTGATCCTCTCTTTTTACGTGGTGATCGCCGGTTGGGCGGTCGCCTACACCTGGTACGGGTTCAACGGCAGTTTTGAAAACCAGAATGCCGAACAAATCGGCATCCTGTTCTCCGAACTGAATGCCGGCCCCTGGGCGCTGATGGGCTGGAGCGGCTTCATCGTGCTTGGCACCGTGCTGGTGGTGGGCAAGGGGGTTCAAAAGGGGTTGGAAAAAGCGGTGAACTACATGATGCCGGTGCTGTTTGTGCTGCTGGCGATCATGGTGGGTTACGCCGCCACCACCGGCAACTTCAGTGAAGCGGTGCAGTTTATGTTTGCCGCAGATTTCTCCAAACTCAGCTGGAATGGCGTGCTGATCGCCCTGGGCCACAGCTTCTTCACCCTGTCGCTGGCCTCCGGCATTATGATCATGTACGGCGCCTACCTGCCGGACAACACCTCACTGGTTAAAACCTCGGTGTACATCGCCATTATGGACACCCTGGTGGCACTGATGGCGGGCCTGGCCATCTTCCCCATCGTGTTTGCCAATGGCTTGCCGGCCGGCGCCGGCCCCGGTCTGATCTTCCAGAGCCTGCCGATCGCCTTCGGCCAGATGCCTCTGGGTCAGTTGTTTGGTGGCAGTTTCTTCCTGATGGTGGTGGTGGCGGCGTTTACCTCTTCCATCGCCCTGATCGAGTCCAGCGTGGCCTGGTTGGTAGAAAACCGCGGCTTCAGTCGCTGGCAGGCGGCGTTCAGTGCCGGTTTTGCCATCTGGCTGGTGAGCCTGTTGACGGTGTTCTCCCTGACCGGCGCCGAGTGGAGTGTGGTGTCTCTGTGGGGGGACATTCGCATCAGCTTCTTTGATCTGCTGGATTACATTACCGCCAACATCATGTTGCCGTTGGGCGGGCTGATCATTGCGGTATTCGCCAGTTGGGCGGTGTCTGAGGAGATCAGTCGCCGCACGCTGGACACAACGCCAGCCCTGTACCGGCTGTGGCAACTGTCGCTGCGCTTCGTGGCTCCGGTGGCCATTGTGGCGGTGTTCCTCAACCTCATTGGTGTGCTGGATCTCTGAGTTCCGGCCAGCCAACCAGCAAAGCGCCGCCCGTCGGCGCTTTTTTGTGGCCGGGTAAAACTGCTTAATTGTCCAGCGGTTGAGGGCTGTGGCACTGGCAGCGGCCAATTTCTTGGTATACTGACCGCCATTATTCAGACCGGCACCGGCCGTTTCCCGCTCTGAGGACAGGGAGGGAACCGGTCCCATAGAGTGCGGGTTCGGTTATCGCCGCGAAGGCACAGACTCACGCAAGGAGAAACGCAGCATGTCTCAACCGACAGCGCGCCATCGACTGGATTACGCCCCCAGTGACTTTACCATCGACACCCTCAAGCTGGACGTTCGTCTGGACGATCACCAAACCCGGATTGTCGCCAGCAGCCGCGTGCGTCGTCAGAATGACGCCGCCACCACCTTGGTGCTGACCGGTGAGTCGATGAAACTGTTGTCGGTGTCCATCGATGGTCAGCCCTTGCCTCAGAGTGGCTATCAGTTGCAGGACGATCAGCTGAGCATCGCCGCGGATCTGGCGGAGTTTGAGCTGGTGATTGAAACCGAGATCGATCCCGCCAATAACACCGCCCTGGAAGGACTGTACAAATCTCAGGGGGTGTTCTGCACTCAGTGCGAAGCAGAGGGCTTTCGCCGCATCACCTATTTCCTCGATCGTCCCGATGTGCTGGCCCGCTACACCACCCGCATTGAGGCGCCCAAAGCCGATTACCCCTACCTGTTGGGCAATGGCAACAAAGTCGACAGCGGTGACCTGGACGATGGTTGGCACTTCGCCACCTGGGAAGACCCGTTCCCGAAACCCAGCTACCTGTTTGCCTTGGTGGCCGGTGACTTCGACCGCCTCGATGACCAGTTCGTGACTCGCAGTGGCCGCACGGTGGCGTTGCAGTTGTTTGTCGACAAAGGCCAGGAGCATCGAGGCCACCATGCCATCGCCAGCCTCAAGGCGGCGATGAAATGGGACGAGGAGCGGTTCGGTCTGGAGTATGACCTGGACATCTACATGGTGGTGGCCGTGGACTTCTTCAACATGGGTGCCATGGAGAACAAGGGCCTGAACGTGTTTAACTCCAAATGCGTGCTGGCCGATGGCGACAGCGCCACCGATGCCGAGTTCGACCGCATTGAGTCCATCATCGGCCATGAGTACTTTCACAACTGGACCGGAAACCGCATCACCTGCCGCGACTGGTTTCAGTTGAGCCTCAAAGAGGGGCTGACGGTATTCCGGGACCAGGAGTTTTCTTCGGATCTGGGTTCTCGGGCGGTTAACCGCATCGCCGCGGTGAAGACCATCCGTGGGGTGCAGTTTGCCGAAGACGCCGGGCCGATGGCGCATCCGATCCGCCCGGAGAAGGTGATCGAGATGAATAACTTCTACACCGTCACCGTCTACGACAAGGGGGCGGAGATCATCCGCATGATGCACACCCTGCTGGGCGAGGCCGGGTTCCAGAAAGGGATGCAGTGCTACGTCGAGCGTCACGACGGTCAGGCGGTGACCTGTGACGATTTTGTTCAGGCGATGGAAGACGCCAGTGGTGTGGATCTGACCCTGTTCCGCCGTTGGTACAGCCAGTCTGGCACTCCGCACCTGAGCGTGACCGACCACTATGACCCGGCCAAGGCCCAGTACACCTTAATGTTTCGTCAGCACACACCAGCGACGGCGGATCAGCAAGATAAGCTGCCGCTGCACATTCCGGTGAAGCTGGAGCTGTTGGACAGTCTGGGCAATACCATCGCCGCCCGCGTCAACGGCCAGCCGTTTGACGGCCTCTACAGCCTGATGGACGAGCAGGGCACCCTGGTGCTCGAAGGGGTCGAGGAGCTGCCGGTTGCGTCGTTGCTGCAGGAGTTCTCGGCGCCGGTGAAACTGGAGTTTGCCCAGGATGAACAGGCGTTGTGTCTGTTGATGGCCCACGCCAACAATGCCGTTGCCCGTTGGGATGCCGCGCAGAGCTTACTCAGCGGTGCCATCTACAGCGCCTTTGATAACCTTGATGCGCCGTTGTCGCCGTCGCTGATCCGTGCCTTTGAATTGGTGTTGGCCAACGACCAGGTCGATGCGGCGCTGGTGGCAGAACTGTTGAATCTGCCGTCGGTGGCGACCTTGCTGGACGGTCGCCCGGGTAGTGATGTGGTGAAGCTGTACCAGGCTCGGGTTCAGGTTCAGCGTCAGTTGGTCAACGCCCTGAAGACGGTGATCACCCATCGCTACGACTCCTGCCAACGTCAGCAGCAACAGGGGCAGGCGAATGCCGCCCTGCGCAGCCTGAAAAACACCCTGCTGGAGCTGTTGGCCCTGGATGGCGACGACGAGCGGGTCAGTCGCCAGTTTGCCGAGGCCGACAACATGACCGACAGCCTGGGGGCGTTGACCGCCGCCAACCGCGCGCTGCTGCCAAGCCGAGAAGCGATGATGAGCCGTTTTGAGGCGCGCTGGCACGACGACGTGCTGGTGATGGACAAGTGGTTTACCCAGACCGCGCTGGCGCCGCAAGGGGTGGACGATGCACTCAAGGCCATCGAGGCCGCCATGAGTCATCCTCGCTTTGATATGGCCAACCCTAACCGGGTGCGGGCGCTGATTGCTGCCTTTGCCGAGGCCAACCCGAAGGCGTTTCATGATGCCAGCGGTAAAGGCTATGCCTTTTTGGTGCGCCAGTTGAAAACCCTCAACGGCATCAACCCTCAGTGTGCCGCCCGTATCATCACGCCGCTGATTGGCTTTAAGCGTCACGATGATGTTCGCCAGCAGGCGATGAAGGCCGGCCTGACCGAGTTGATGGCCATGAGCGATCTGTCCCGGGACCTGTATGAGAAGGTGTCCAAGAGTCTGAGTTAAGGAAGTGGCGGCGGCCTCGGCCGCCGCCGGTGTTTTATGAGCCAATACATCTTCGATCTCTCTGTCACTGCCAGCCAGATGCAGCGCTACTATCAGGGCCAGGCCCAGGTGGTGGTGGTGCGTAGCCTGCAGGGCAAAGTGATTCACCTGCACCCCCGTTTCTTACGCCCCTTCGTTTCCGCCACCGGCATTCATGGCCGTTTCAGATTGACTCTGGACGCAAGTGGTCAATTTAACGAGTTGATAAAAATCGGCTAACTTTCTGCTGCCGCCAGCCTAGAGTTATTACTTCAAACGCGTGTTGCATTTTTGGCGCATTTTGATTGATGTCGCAAAAAACCATAAATTCAAGAGCTTACGCACCGCAGACCGGGGCCGCGTGCCTCAGAATCAAATTGAGACTCCCGCTGTGGCAGTAAAGTTGAGTTAACTCCCTAAAAATTAACCTGTTTCTCTCCCTTAAAAAGGTTGCGGCCCTGTGGGCGTTGTTGTAACAATGGGGTTAATGTGTCGTTACTTGGCGATGCATGCCAAAACAACAAATTCAGGGAAGGGAGAACCGCGATAATGAGACAAGGCGCATTGGTTTTTCGCCGCTCAGCGTTGGCTGCCAGTATCGGATTGATATTGTCAGGCCCGGCTGCAGCCGTCACTTTCAATTGGGGAGAGATAGAGGGGAGTTTCGATTCAACCTGGACAGTGGGTGCTGCGTGGCGGGTAGAAGACCGCAACTACAGCAACATTGCCAAGTCCAGCCAGCCTGGCCTGGACTGGACCGGTTACGGATTCGATTTTGCCAACGGTCGCTTTAACGAGATCTACGGCGGTGACCAGTTGTTTGCCATGCCGGGTTCCTACTCGGCCAACGGCGACCTGGCAAACGTTCTGTACGATCAGGGCGATACCTTCTCTGAAATCTTCAAAGGTCTGCACGAACTCGAGTTGGTGTACGACAACATGGGGATCTTCGTCCGGGGCATGTACTTCTATGACAAGCGCATGGAAGACTCCGACTTTGATTACCGCAACCCGGTATCCGGCGCCGAATACGACGTCTGTGCCGATGATAAGGCGTCCGAATACGCCTGTTCCGACATTCGGTTGCTCGATGCCTACTTCTTTGCCGACTGGGACATCGGTGACATGCCGCTGTCGGTTCGCATCGGTGAGCAGGTGGTCAGCTGGGGTGAAAGCACCCTGATTGCCCACGGCATCAACAACATCAACCCGGTGGATCTGGCGCGTTTGCAGGCGCCGGGTTCGGAGCTGAAGGAAGCCTTTATTCCGGTTGGGATGGTGTGGGCGTCGCTGGGGATCACCGAGAACCTCAACTTCGAAGCCTTCTACCAGTATCGCTGGGAGCAGACTCGTCTGCCGGTGACCGGCACCTACTTCTCCAGCAATGACTTCGCCGGCGCCGGCGGCTATGTCAATAACGCCCAGCTGGGTTTCACCTCCAACCCGGACAACACCCTGGACTGGCTGCTGCAGCAATACAGCCAGCTGAGCATGGTCGCCGGACAGGCTGCGGAAGCGGGCGGGGCGGCTGGCCTGGCGCAGTTGGCGCCGTTTGCGCTGGCTTACCCCACCAAAGCCACGCTCATCGGCCATGAAAACGAGCCCGATGATCAGGGCCAGTTCGGTTTGAAACTGGGCTATTTTGCGCCGCAGTGGAACGACACCGAATTTGGCTTCTACTTCATGAACTACCACAGCCGTCGTCCGCTGATCAGCGGTCAGACCGCCAATTTCGGTGCCGACGCCGTGGCCGCGGATCTGGCGACTCTGGCTGCACTGAATGGCGACGTCAGCCGTCAGGATCTGCTGGATCTGCAGACTTTCTCCAAGGCCGAGCTGGAGTACCCGGAAGACATCAAACTGTACGGCGTGTCCTTTAACACCACCATTGGTGATACCTCGGTGGCCGGTGAAGTGGCTTACCGTCAGGATGAACCGCTGCAGATTGATGACGTAGAACTGCTGTTTGCCGCCATGCCCGAGCAGCTGTACAACGCCGATCCGGTCACCTACGCCATCTTTAAGGACCTGTCGCAGTACACGCTGCCCGACGGCTCTAAAGCCGGACCCGGTGAGAGCGCTCCGGGCTACGTCTTGACCGACAGCACCCAGGTGCAGATGACCCTGACCCACATCTTCGGCCCCACCATGGGCGCGGACAATTTCCTGATGCTGGCTGAAGTGGGCGGCGTGTGGTTGCACGACATGCCTGACGAAGCGGTATTGCGGATGAATGGTCCGGGCACCGAGCGTGCCGGCTCTGCCGGACGGGAAGATAACCTGGCGGTGCTGGACATTCTCCACAACGGCCCGGAAGAAGACGATTTCCCAACCGATTCCGCCTGGGGCTACCGTCTGGTGGCTAAGTGGGATTATTCCAACGTCGCCTTTGGCTGGAACATGTCGCCACGAGTGGTGTTCTCTCACGACGTCAGTGGTACCACGCCGGATCCACTGTTCCTGTTTGTCGAAGAGCGCAAGTCGGCCTCGGCCACCCTGAGCTTCGACTACCAGAGCCGCTGGTCCGCGGATCTCAGCTACAACGCTTTCTGGGACGGAAAGGGTTCTACTAACTCCATGGAAGACAAAGACTTTGTCTCCTTTAACCTTAAGTTCTCTATCTAACGGGGGAGAGGGGAAATGAAAAATTTCAGTATTATTGCCGCAGCACTCGCCGTATCGTGCAGCTTTGGGGTCGCCGCCAAGGTGACGCCGGAGCAGGCCAAGGCTTTGGGTTCCACGCTGACGCCGGTGGGTGCAGAGAAAGCGGGTAACGCCGATGGTTCCATTCCGGCCTGGGATGGCGGCATCACTCAGGCGCCTGCAGGCTATCAGCCTGGCCAATTCCACACCGATCCTTACGCCGGCGATGCGATGTTGTACTCCATTACCGCCGCCAACGTGGATCAGTATAAGGCGCTGCTGACACCCGGTGTCATCAAGATGTTCGAGATGTACCCGGACACGTTCAAGATGGATGTGTTTCCGACCCATCGTAGCGCCTCTTACCCTCAGTTCATCTACGACGCGTCGGTGGCCAACGCCACCACCGCTGAACTGGTGGCCGGGGGCAACGGCCTGAAGAACGCCGCCATCGGAGTGCCATTCCCAATGCCGGCTAACGGTTTGGAAGCGATCTGGAACCACATCCTGCGTTATCGCGGTACCGACGCCCACATTCTTCGGGGGCAGGCGGCACCAACTGCCGGCGGCAGCTACACCCTGGTGAAGACCGACGAGAAGATTAAGTTCCTCTACTCGCGTCCGGACGCCAACGCCGCCGCGCTGGAAAAAGACAACCTGCTGTTCTACTTCAAGCAGGTGGTGACCTCTCCGGCTCGCCTGGCGGGAACCGCGCTGCTGGTGCATGAGACCATGGACCAGGAGAAAGAACCGCGTAAGGCCTGGACTTACAACACCGGACAACGCCGGGTTCGCCGGGCCCCTAATGTGGCCTTCGATACTCCGGGCACCGCCTCCGATGGCATGCGTACCACCGACGATTTCGACATGTACAATGGCTCGCCGTCCCGCTACAACTGGACCCTCAAGGGTAAGAAGGAGTTGTTGATTCCTTACAACAACTACAAGTTGCACGGTGCCGACATCAAGTACAAAGAGATCCTCAAGCCGGGCCACATCAACATGGATCTGGTGCGCTGGGAAAAACACCGGGTATGGGAGGTGGAAGCCACACTGAAAGATGGCATCAGCCACTTGTACAAGACCCGTACCTTCTATCTGGATGAGGACAGCTGGCAGGTGAGCATGGTCGACCTGTACGACAAGCGTGATGAGCTGTATCGCGTCGGCATGGCGCACGCGGTCAACTACTACGACCTGCCGACGGTCTGGACCACCCTGGAAGTGTTCTACGATCTGAGTTCTCGTCGTTACCTGGCCATGGGGCTGGATAACGAAGACGGTGTCGCCAGCTTCGATGAGGAGTTCAGCGTCAAGAAGGAGTTTACTACCAACTCACTGCGTCGCAGCGGACGTCGCTAATCACATCACAATAAGAATAGGGGGCACCCCGGTGCCCCCGCTATGGAATATAACTATGCGGTATACAATGTTATTTCCGCTTGTGCTGATCGGAACGCCCGTCCTGGCGGATGTCCCCACTCCATTGCCCAATCCGGCAATTCATGCCACCAAAGCAAGCGTCAGTCCGATGATGAGCCTGGCTCAGACTTCGGCTGGGATGATTGCGGTGGGCAACCGGGGTCACGTTCTGTATTCGTCAAGCGTTAAGGGAGAGTGGCAACAGGCCAAGGTGCCGGTCAGTACCATGCTGACCCGGGTAGTGATGGTGAACGACAACCAGGGCTGGGCTCTGGGCCATGACGCCACCATACTGCGCACCGACGACGGCGGTGCCAGCTGGCAGTTGCAGCAGTGGTTGCCTGAGGTTGAGATTCCCCTGCTCGATGCCCATTTCTTCGATGTCGACAACGGCATCGCCGTGGGCGCCTACGGCCAGCTGTTTCGCACCGCCGATGGCGGTAAACACTGGCAGTTCGAGTTTCTCGACTCACTGCTCATCGAAGACGATCGACTCTATCTGGAGGAGATTCGCGCCGAGAGTGAGGAGGACTACCTGGCCGAGCGGGCGGCGATGCTGCCTCACATCAACGGCATCACCCAACTCAAAGACGGCTCACTGTTTATCGTCGGTGAGATGGGGCTGATGGCCCGCTCCAGCGATCAGGGCAGGACCTGGACCCGTCTGCCGGAGATCTACTTTGGTTCTCTGTTGGACATGGTGGAGACTCAGGGAGGCGACTGGGTGGCCTTCGGTCTGCGCGGCAACGTGTTCCAAAGTACCGATCAGGGTCAAAGCTGGTACCCGCTGGAGGTCGACACCCTGTCCACCTTCAACGGCGGCCGGGTCATGAGCGACGGCAGCGTTATTCTGGTTGCCAACGGCGGCATTCTGGCCCGCCGTGAAAAAGACAGCGACGATTTTGTCGTCCACCAGGTGGCCAAAGGTCAGGATCTGGTGGATGTGGTGGAAGGCCAGCCCGGACAGTACTGGGTTGTCGGTTCCCACGGTGTTCAAGACATCACCTTAAAGCAGTAAGGAGCAGTTATGACCACAAGGATGGTGAATTGGATTGAACAGCTGTTGTTCCGGCACCGGAAATTGGTGATGGCGGTGTTTGCCCTTGCCACGGTGGCGTTGGCCTTCAGTGCCAGTCAGCTAAAGATGGATGCGGCCTTTACCAAGAACATACCGCTCAATCATCCCTACATGGCTACCTACCTCAAGCACCAGGAGCAGTTTGGCGGCGCCAACAGCATCATGGTGGCGGTCGAGGACAGCAGTGGCAACATCTTCAACCCCAAGTTTTTTGATGTGCTGCGGGAGATTCACGATCAGCTGTTCTTCGTGCCCGGGGTTAATCGTAGCCTGGTGAAATCCTTGTATTCCCCTTCAACCCGGTTTACCGAGGTGGTGGAAGACGGTTTTCAGGGGGGGCCGGTGATCCCCGCCGACTTCAGGCCGACCGAGGAAGGGCTGGCGGTGGTCAAGGGCAACATCGAAAAGGCCGGCGCCGTAGGACGGCTGGTGGCCGATGATTTCAGTGCTGCTATGGTCAGCGCGCAACTGTTGGACCGCATCGCCCTCAATGAGCAGGAGCGAGCCGAAGCCCAGGCCCTAGGGCTGACGGACATGACCAAGCCCATGGACGTGCTGGCACTGGCCGAGACTCTGGAGCAGGAGCTGCGGGTCAAGTATCAGGATGACCAGATAAAGATTCACATCATCGGTTTCGCCAAGATGGCCGGGGATGTGGCCGAAGGTGCGGCCGGTGTGGTGGCGTTTTTTGTTATTGCCCTGTTCATCACCGCGCTGATGGTGTGGTACTTCTGCCGCAGCATCAAGCTGACCCTGTTGCCGCTGCTGTGTTCGCTGATCGCGGTGGTGTGGCAGCTGGGGGGCCTGACGGTGCTGGGCTTTGGCCTGGATCCCATGTCGATTCTGGTGCCGTTTCTGGTATTCGCCATCGGCGTCAGTCACGGGGTGCAGATGATCAATGCCGTCGGCCATAAGGTAGCCGAAGGCCATAATGCCAAGGCGGCGGCGCAGCTGGCGTTTCGCAGCCTGTTGATCCCCGGTGGCGTGGCACTGCTGTCGGACACCATCGGCTTTCTGACCCTGCTGTCCATCGACATCGGCATCATTCGCGAATTGGCCATCACCGCGTCACTGGGTGTGGCGGTGATCATCCTTACCAACCTGGTGCTGCTGCCGGTGCTGCTGTCGTTTGTTACCTTCAGTGAACGTTACCTGGCCAAGATGCGGGTTGCCCATGCTTCGGTATCGCCGGTCTGGAAGGCAATTTCGGTGTTTGCCTCCAAACGCTGGGCGGTGATCATCGTGTCGGCGGCGGTGGTGCTCTATGGCGCCGGCTACCTTAAATCGCAGCAGATGAAGATTGGCGATCTGCATGCCGGGGCGCCGGCCTTGAAGGCCGACAGTCGCTATAACCTGGACACGGCCTTCATTACCGACAAGTTCTCCATTACCACCGACGTACTGACGGTGATCGTAGAGGGCTTCCCGGAAGCCTGTACCTATCACCATGTGCTGGAACGCATCGACAGGTTCCAGTGGCAGATGGAAAATGTGCCGGGGGTGGAGTCTGCGGCCAGTCTGGGCTCGGTGGCGCGAGTGGTCAACGGCGGCTTTAACGAGGGCAACCCGCGCTGGCGGGTGCTGCCTAGAACCACCGCGACTCTGGTGCAGTCGGTGGCGCAGATCCCCACCTCTACCGGCCTGCTTAACAACGACTGCAGCGTGATGCCGGTGTACCTGTTCCTGAAAGATCACAAGGCGGTGACCATCGACACCGTGGTGGCAGAAGTCAAGAAGCTGACGTCAGAGTATGACACCGACGAGCTGAAGTTCCGCCTGGCCTCCGGTCCGGTGGGGGTGATGGCGGCCACCAACGAAGCGGTAGAAGCGGCGCAGACGCCGATGATGCTGTACGTCTACGGGGCGGTATTCCTGTTGTGTCTGGTTAGCTTCCGCTCCATCCGTGCCACCATTGCGGTGATTGTGCCACTGTACCTGGTGTCGACCCTGGCACAGGCATTGATGAGCATGCTGGAGATTGGCCTGACGGTCTCGACCCTGCCGGTGATCGCCCTGGGGGTGGGCATCGGGGTCGACTATGGCATCTACATCCTGTCGAGCATGTCGATTCTGTTGCGTGAGGGCATGCCGGTGCAGCAGGCTTACCTCAAAGCGCTGTGCGATCGGGGTAACGCGGTGGTGTTCACCGGCATCACCCTGGCGGTGGGGGTCAGCACCTGGGTATTCTCGGCGCTGAAGTTCCAGATGGACATGGGCATAATGTTGACGTTTATGTTCCTAGTGAACATGTTAGCCGCGATTATTCTCCTGCCAGCAATGGTTAAGTTGTTGTGGTTTAATCGAAAAGCCTGATTGCCTAAATAGGCACCATGAATAAAAAGGCCGCATTTGCGGCCTTTGTTGCATAGAAAGCGTGCATTATTGACGCTTTTTTCAGATCTTCCTGTTTAACCGCCTATAACCGCTATTTTCGAAAGTGGATTGTGCTCACAGTTCCCAAAAAATGGTGATACACTTCGCTTCAAGTCGCGGGGCCGAAGGGGCCGCTGCGGCTGGAAAAAACCATAATAAAATACTGGTGCCATTGCAGCAGAGGGAATAAGCAACATGGCTAATAACGATTCCATCCCTTCCGTACTTCTAGACAACGTTGTGGCCCTCATCCACAACAACATGCCGAAAAAAGAAGCCGCGCTTCTGGAAAGTTTCGCGCACTCTCTCTACGGGACCTTGTCCCGCGACGATCTCTACGCCCGTAGCGACAGCGACCTTTACGGCGCCATCCTCAGCCTTTGGAACAGCCTCAATACCGTGACCGCAGGCGCGGCCTTTAACCGAGTGTTCAATCCGGCTCAAAGCACCCACGGCTGGCAGTCCAACCACACCGTAGTGGAGATGATTCAGCCGGACATGCCGTTTTTAGTGGACTCGGTGTCCATGGCCCTGAACCGCATCGGGGTAACGTCGCACCTGTTGATCCATGTGCCGTTGGCCATCAGCCGCGACAAGCAGGGACGGATTACTGCGCTGCGTTCGCTGGCGGATGCCAAACCCAAGGATGAACGTACCGCGGTGTTCTTGATTGAGGTGGACAACCTCACCACCCAGGAAGAGATCTCCGGGCTGGAGAATGAACTCAACTCGGTGGTGGCCGATGTCGAGTCCTCGGTCAACGACTGGGAGGCGATGCGGGCCCAGATGGGCGAGACCGTCAAAGAGATGATCGCCTCCGACAGCGACGGTAAGCACAAGGAAAGCTCGCAGTTTATGCAGTTCCTGCTTGACCATCACTTCACCTTGTTGGGCTTCCGCCGCTACGACCTCAAAGCGGTGTCCGGCGACATCGAGTTGGTGCCGCTGATGGAAACCGGCTTGGGGATGATGCGGTCCAAGGAGAACGGTCGTGAAAACCTGCTGCTGTCGACCCTGCCTGAAGCCGCCCGGCGCGAAGCCCTGAGCGAGCATCCGCTGGTATTGACCAAAACCAACTCCAAGAGTCGGGTACACCGGCCGGCCTACATCGATTACATCGGTGTGAAGCGATTTGACGACAACGGCAAGGTGATCGGTGAAGACCGCTTCATCGGTCTGTACGCGTCCACCGTTTACAACCGCAGCCCTCGCGGCATTCCGCTGCTGTCCGGCAAGCTGGACCGAGTGATGCAACGCTCCAAGCTGGCGCCGAAGTCCCACGATTACAAAGCGCTGATGAACGTGCTGGAGACCTACCCTCGGGACGAACTGATTCAGGCCACCGAGCAGGAACTGCTGGAGTTTGGCCTTGGCGTGCTGCAGATGCAGGACCGCGACAAGGTGCGGTTGTTCCTGCGCAAGGATCTGTTTGGCCGCTTTATCTCGGCCATGGTGTACGTATCTAAAGACCGTTACAACACCCAACTGCGGGTCAACACTCAGCAGTTGCTGGCGGAGCATTTCCGGACTCAGGAAGACGTAGAGTTCACCACTTTCTTCTCCGAGTCGACCCTGGCCCGAACCCATTACCTGGTAAAAGTCGAAGATAACGATATGGATATTGATGTCACTGAGTTGGAAACCAACTTGGTTGAGCTGACCCGCTCCTGGGAAGATAAAGTCGACAGCGCCCTGCGCAAAACCTTTGGCCAGGCCAAGGGTAAGGCGATTGCCAATAACTACATTCCTGGCTTCCCTCGCAGTTACAAAGAGGACGTGTTGCCGTCGGCGGCGGTGGTGGACGTGGCCAAGCTGGCCAAGCTCGGCGACGATCACAACCTGGGCATGCTGTTCTACCAGCCGCAGGAAGCGGTATTGGACAGCAACCACGTTCGGCTGAAGCTGTTCCATAAGGATGAGCCCATCCACCTGTCGGACGTGCTGCCGATGCTGGAGAACTTCGGCCTGCGGGTGATCGGCGAGCGTCCGTACTGCATCAACACCAGCGATGGTCAGGTGTACTGGGTGCTGGACTTCAACATGACCCTGTCCGGCAACATCGACGCCGACATCAACGCCTCACAGCAGCGATTCCAGGATGCCTTTGCCAAGGTGTGGTCCGGGGCGCTGGAAGACGATGGTTTTAACCGCCTGATCCTGTCCGCCGGGCTGACCGGCCGTGAAGCCAGTGTGCTGCGTTCCTACGCCAAGTACATGCGTCAAATCGACGGTACTTTCTCGCAAAGCTACATTGAAGAGACGCTGAGCCACTACCCGCACATCGCCACCTTGCTGGTGAAGATGTTCGATCGTAAGTTCAACCCGGGCGCCAAAACCAAACGGGATCTGGACAAGCAGGTGGAACTGGCCAACACCTATCTGGACGACGTCAGTAACCTCGACGACGACCGCATCATTCGTCGCTTCATCGAACTGATGCAGGCGACCCTGAGAACCAATTTCTATCAGCGCGGCGACAACGGCGCAGAGAAGAGCTACATCTCCTACAAATTCTCGCCGATGATGATTCCGGAGATGCCGCTGCCGCTGCCGAAGTTTGAGATCTTCGTCTACTCGCCTCGCGTGGAAGGGGTGCACCTGCGGGGCGCCAAAGTGGCTCGCGGTGGCTTGCGCTGGTCCGATCGCCGTGAAGATTTCCGGACCGAAGTTCTGGGGCTGGTGAAGGCGCAGCAGGTTAAGAACACCGTCATCGTGCCGTCCGGTGCCAAGGGCGGCTTCGTCTGTAAGAACCTGCCGTCGGAGCGCGAAGCCATGCTGGCGGAAGGTAAGGCCTGCTACCAGATTTTCATCAGCGCGCTGCTGGACATCACCGACAACATCGTTGCCGGCGAATTGACCCCACCGCAACAGGTGGTCCGCCACGATGAAGACGACCCCTACCTGGTGGTCGCGGCGGACAAGGGCACTGCCACCTTCTCGGACATCGCCAACGCCATCTCTGAAAGCTACGATTTCTGGCTCGGCGATGCCTTCGCCTCCGGTGGTCAGTTTGGTTACGACCATAAGAAGATGGGCATCACCGCCCGCGGCGCCTGGGAGTCGGTGAAGCGCCACTTCCGTGAACTGGGGGTGAACTGCCAGACCACCGACTTTACCTGTCTGGGTATCGGCGACATGGCCGGCGACGTGTTTGGTAACGGCATGCTGTTGTCCCGCCACATTCGCCTGCAGGCGGCCTTTAACCATCAGCACATCTTCATTGACCCGGCGCCCAACGCCGAGGCCAGCTACGTCGAGCGGGAGCGCCTGTTCAACCTGCCTCGCTCCAGCTGGGAAGATTACGACATCACCCTGATCTCTGCCGGTGGTGGCATCTTTAGCCGCAGCGCCAAGTCCATCAAATTGACGCCGCAGATCAAATCGATGATTGGCACCACCAAGAACCAACTGCCGCCCAACGAACTGATCCGTCATCTGCTGAAGATGGAGGTGGATCTGATGTGGAATGGCGGCATCGGCACCTATGTGAAGGCCAAGAGTGAAACCGACGCCGATGTGGGCGACCGCGCCAACGACGTACTGCGCATCAATGGCGGCGACCTTAAGGCCAAGGTGGTGGGCGAGGGCGGTAACCTGGGACTGACCCAGCTGGGCCGTATCGAATACGCCATCAGCGGCGGTCGCATCAACACCGACTTTATTGACAACGTCGGTGGGGTGGATTGTTCCGATAACGAGGTCAACATCAAGATCCTGCTGAATCAGTTGGTGGCAGAAGGCGACCTGACCGTGAAGCAGCGCAACCTGTTGCTGGAAAAGATGACCGATGAGGTGGCCGAAATCGTGCTGCGGGATTGCCGCGACCAGGCCCAGAGCATCTCGGTCACTCAGGTGGACAACGCCGATCAGCTCAAAGAGCAGATTCGCTTTATGCAGCATCTGGAGAAGTTGGGCAAGCTGGACCGATCGCTGGAGTTCCTGCCCAACGAAGATGAACTGAATGAGCGCCTGGTTGCCGGTGTTGGCATGACCCGTCCGGAGTTGTCGGTGTTGGTGGCGTACGCCAAGATGGTGCTCAAGGAGCAGCTGGTGTCGCCGGAGATCACCGACAACGAGTTCCTGGCCCGCCGTTTGGTGAACTACTTCCCACAGGAGCTGCAGCAACGCTTCGCCGAGCAGATGGGCAAGCACCCGCTGCGCGGTGAGATCATCGCCACCGACCTGGCCAACGACATCATCAACGACATGGGGCTTAATTTCATCCAGCGTATGCAGGATGAGACTGGTGCCGCAGTGGAAGAGGTCGCGATATGTTACTCTATCGCCTGTCAGGTATTTGATCTCGAAGATCTTAAGCAGCAGATCAACGCTCAGGACGACGTGGATGCACACCGTCAGAGCGAACTGCTGTCGCAGGTGCGCCGCACTATTCGCCGAGTGACCCGCTGGTTCCTGCGTCACCGTAATCGCAGCCTGAGCATCGAAGCGGTATCGAGTTTCTACCGAGGTGTGGTGGAAGAGTTGGATGCCGGATTCGATCGCTTCCTGGTTGAAGATGAAGTGGCGCAACTGGCCAAGGACGAAGACGCACTGGTTGAACAGGGCGTGTCGGTTGAGTTGGCACGACGCATGTCGCATCTGAGCACGCTGTTCTCGGCGCTGGACATAGCCGAAGTGGCCAAGTCGGAGCAGAAGCCGGTTGCCCTGGTGGCCGAGACCTACTTCAAGCTCGGCGCCGGCATCGAACTGCACTGGTTCCTGAACCAGATCAGCGAGCAGCCGGTCAGCAACCATTGGCAGGCACTGGCGCGGGCCGCCTTCCGGGAAGACCTGGACTGGCAGCAGCGACTGTTGACCTCGGTGGTACTGCGTAACTGCGAAGGCGAATGCCAGGCCGACAACATCATCAACCTCTGGGTTGAGGCAAACGAACAAACCTTGGATAGATGGCTACACATGATGGCAGAGTTCCACAGCTCCAAAACACATGAATTTGCAAAATTCTCTGTTGCCCTACGGGAGCTCAATCTGTTGATCATGCGTTGTGATACCAATGGTTAATCATTAGCGAATCAAGCCTCGGTTTTTACCGGGGCTTTTTTTAGGAAGGAGAAAAAAAATTGTTTTATAAGATTGCGCAGAAGTTTCTATTTCAGACCAGTCCTGAGTTTGCTCATAACTTTGCAATCACCTCCCTGCGTCATACCGCTAATACCCCGCTGTCTGTGTTCTACAGCCAGAACGTCCCTTCAGCACCGGTAGAGTGTATGGGCATCACCTTTCCTAACCCGGTTGGCCTGGCGGCCGGCATGGACAAAGACGGTGAAAGCATCGATGGCTTTGCGGCCATGGGGTTCGGTCACATCGAGGTCGGTACCGTTACGCCGCGGCCACAACCGGGTAACGATAAGCCTCGAGCATTCCGGTTAAAGCCGGCGCGGGCCATCATCAACCGCATGGGGTTTAACAATAAGGGCGTCGATAACCTGGTTAAGAACATTAAAGCCAGTAATTCCGGCAAGGCCATTATTGGTGTCAATATCGGTAAAAATAAAACCACGCCTTTGGAAGAGGGCAAGAACGATTACCTGTATTGCATGGATAAAGTGTACGACGTTGCCGGCTACATTGCGGTTAATATCTCATCACCTAATACTCCTGGCCTGCGGACTCTGCAATTTGGCGAAATGCTGGATGATCTTCTCGGTAGCTTAAAAGATCGCCAGACCGAGTTAGCCAAACAGTACGATAAGTATGTCCCCATCGCATTGAAGATCGCCCCGGATCTGAGCGATGAGGAATTAAAGCAGGTGTGTGATGCCCTGCTAAAATATAAATTCGATGGCGTGATTGCCACCAACACCACCCTCGACCGCGACCCGGTTAAGCACCTTCCCGAGCACAGCGAAGCGGGTGGCCTCAGCGGCGCGCCCCTGACCCAGCGCTCTACCGAGGTGATTCGCAAGGCTGCCGAGTACCTCGACGGCCGATTGCCGATTATCGGAGTAGGGGGGATCGACAGTGCCCAGGACGGGATGGATAAGATCGATGCGGGCGCAAAAATTGTACAGCTGTATACCGGCTTTATTTATAATGGGCCGTGCTTAATTAAATCGATCACTGAGGCATTTCTTAAAAGATAACCCTAATTGATCAAATAATGGTCAGGCCGCAATATTGCGGCCTTTCTTTTTTATATCGATCGCGATCGACGATCCAAAAAGGATCGAATTCGAGATCCCCTTGGTATATAATTGATCGTTTAAAATAATTTATTTTATTTCTTGCCCAAACCTGAATATTTATATTAGTATAATTTTCATCCAGTAAATAAGGATGCCACTCATGTTGCTTATGCCTACGGTCAATTGGCGCTGGTTCTTCGAGCCGCAACACTCCAGGTTAGCACTCGACCTGGGGGATGAGATGGTGTTTGTCACTCCCTACGACGCCAGTCAGATTATTCCCGATGCTCTTCAGGGCATGGTTTTCAGTGCCGAGCACGCCGACTGTTACACCCAGCTGTTGTCCGACATTGGCAACCAGTTGACCCTGTCGGAGCCACAGCAGGTGCAGATTGCCATCAATGCCACCGCACTGGCGTTCTTTGCCCTGCCGAGAATGCCCAAGAGTTGGTACTTCCACCACAGCAACAGCATCGTCTACAGCCGGGTGGGTAAGCTGTGCCAGCTGGACACGGATCACGGCAGTGGTTTGTTTGTGGTGGTGCAATCGGAAGAGCGCAGTTCGCTGGTGATGCTGCTGTCCGAGGCTTTGCCGCTGTCTGCCAGCAAATCGCTGCCATGTTTCCAGCCCATCAAAGTGATGAACGATAGGCTGGTGCCAGCGCAGCAGGCCAAGCGACGGGCTCACTCTGCCGCCTGATCCTCGATTAGCGTCTACACAGCCGATCCGTTCCCGCTTTTTCGTCAGTCAGTTAGCTTCCTTGGCGCAACTGGTGCATTTTGCAGCACTATCCAGGTAATTGAGCGGTACGAACGCCCGCCATCAAGGTATAATGGGTGTTTTGTATCTTAATTGCCGGAATGCCATGAAGCGCTTTTACGCCGCCGTACCCAAGGGTCTAGAGTACCTGTTGGTCGATGAACTTAACCAGCTGGGAGCCGAAGAGGTCCACGAGGGCCTGGCGGTTGTCCATTTCCAGGCGGATCTTGCCACCGCATACCGCATCTGTCTGTGGTCCCGCCTTGCCAGCCGGGTAGTGATGGTGATCAGTGATTTCGAAATCACCGATGCCGACGACATGTACCATAAGGTCAAAGAGATCCACTGGCCGTCGCTGTTCTCCAGCTTGCGCGGTTTTATGGTGGATTTTCATGGCACCAACCGGGAAGTGCGTAACAGCCAGTTTGGCGCCCTCAAGATTAAAGACGCCGTTGTCGATTGCTTCAGCGAAGACAGTGGCCAGCGCCCCGGCATCACCAAGACCGATCCGGACATCAAGATCGATTGTGTCCTCAAGGGCGGTCGCCTTTCCGTAGGACTGAACTTCTCCGGCGCGCCGCTGCACCAGCGCGGCTATCGCCTGGATCACGGTCAGGCACCACTGCGAGAAAATCTGGCGGCGGCGATGCTGATCCGCAGCGGCTGGACCAAACATCAGGACCAGGCGTTGGTGGACCCGTTTTGTGGTTCCGGCACCCTGCTGATCGAAGCGGCGCTGATGGCGGCGGACAAGGCCCCAGGACTGCTGCGCGAACACTGGGGTTTCTACGCCTGGAAGGGCCACGACGATGCCCTGTGGGACGAGCTGTCCAACGAAGCCCAGGTTCGAGGCGATCGCGGCGCCCGTAGCTGCAAGACGCGCTTCATCGGTTCCGACCTGGACAGCCGGGTGGTGGGCATTGCCAAGCAGAACGCCGCCCGTGCCGGCGTCGATAAGCTGATTAAGCTCAGCCAGCAGGACGCCCTCAAGGCCCGGCCTGAGGTCAAAGAGCCCGGCTTCATCGTCACCAACCCCCCTTATGGCGAACGCCTGGGCAACCTGTCCGGGATGATCGGCCTCTATTCCGATCTTGGTCGCGCGTTGCGGGGTCATTGGGGCGACTGGAAGCTGAGCCTGCTGTGCAGCGACGACATGCTGTTCAACGCCCTGCGGATGCGCAGCGACAAAGAATACAAGCTGTTTAACTCCAACCTGGAAGTGAAGCTGGCCAACTACCAGATTCGCGCTCGCCAGGAGCAGGAGTCCAATGAACCGGCTCAGCCGCGGGGTGGAGAAGAGTTTGGTAACCGCCTCAAGAAAAACCTCAAACAACGGACTAAGTGGCTCAAGGGCGAGGAGATCGACAGCTTCCGCCTGTACGACGCGGATCTGCCCGATTACAACGTCGCCGTAGACCGCTATCAGGACTGGGTGGTGGTGCAGGAGTACGCGCCGCCAAAGACCGTGGATGAAGCCAAGGCCAAATCCCGGCTGGTGGACATCATGTGGCAGATCCCTCAGGTGCTGGATGTGCATCCGGATAAGATCGTGCTTAAGACCCGACAGCGTCAGAAGGGCAAGAGCCAGTATCAGAAGCAGAAATCCCGTTCCATCGATCTGAACGTGATGGAGTACGGCGCCTGTTTCAAGGTCAACCTGACCGAGTACCTGGATACCGGCCTGTTCCTGGATCATCGCCTGGCCCGTCGTCACATTCAGCAGCACAGTAAAGGCAAGGACTTCCTGAATCTGTTCGCCTACACCGGTTCGGCCTCGGTGCACGCCGCCCTCGGTGGCGCCCGCAGTACCACCACGGTGGACATGTCCAAGACCTATCTGGCCTGGGCCGAAGAGAACTTTGAGCTGAATCGGATCAAGGGGCGCCAGCACCAGTTTGTGCAGGCCGACTGCCTGGCCTGGCTGGAGCGCTGTAATCAGAAATACGACTTTATCTTTATCGATCCGCCGACGTTCTCCAACTCCAAGCGGATGGCCACCACTTTCGACATTCAGCGGGATCACCTGCGGCTGATGACCGACCTCAAGCGCCTGCTGCGTCCGGGCGGGACCATCTTGTTCTCCAACAACAAGCGCAACTTTAAGATGGATCTCGACGGCTTGGCGGAACTGGGCCTGGCGGCGCAGAACATCAGCGATAAGACCATGTCGCCGGACTTCGCCCGCAACAAGCACATTCACAACGCCTGGCTGGTGAAGCATGCCTGAGTACACCCTGTTTCATACCGACGGTTGCCACCTGTGCGAACTGGCACAGGCGCTGGTGAAAGAGGCCGGGCTTGAGGTACACCGCCAGGACATCATCGATTCTCCCGAATGGGTGGCGGCGTATGGCGAACGGATTCCGGTGCTGCGCCACAGCAGCGGCCGCGAACTGGGCTGGCCTTTTGACGCCCTGACCTTGACGCAGTTTACAGACGACCAAACATCATGAGCCTAATCAGAATTAACAATGGCCAACTGGCCTTCGGACATACGCCGCTGCTGGATCACGCCCAGTTTATTCTTGAGCCCCACGAGCGGGTGTGTCTGGTGGGCCGTAACGGTGCCGGCAAATCCAGCCTGCTGAAAGTCCTGGCGGGGCTGCAGGAGATGGACGACGGCACCAAGGGCATCGACACCGGCATCAAGATCGCCTATCTGCCCCAGGATCCACCGCGGCAGCAACAGGGCAGCGTCTATCACTACGTGGCTCAGGGCCTGGCGGAGGTGGGTGAACTGCTGGAACGCTATCAGAGTCTGAGTTTGCTGGTGGCCGACGACCCCAGCGATAAGAACCTGTCGAAACTGCACCGGTTGCAGGAGCAGATGGAGGAGCACGGAGCCTGGGGCGCCGAGCAACAGATCAGCCAGACCCTGAGCCGCCTGAACCTCAATGGCGATACCGCCATGGGCGATCTCAGCGGCGGCTGGCAGCGCCGGGCCGCCCTGGCACGGGCACTGGTGCGCCAACCGGACGTGCTGTTGCTGGATGAGCCGACTAACCACCTGGACATCGATGCCATCGAGTGGCTGGAAGAGATGCTGAAAGGCTTTGCCGGCAGCATCGTGTTTGTCAGCCACGATCGCGGCTTCATTCGCCGCACCGCCACTCGAATTGTGGATCTGGACCGCGGCAAGCTCAGCAGCTTCCCCGGCGATTACGCCCATTACCTGGTCGCCAAAGAGGAAGCACTGCGGGTTGAAGAGGAGCAGGCGGCGGAGTTTGATCGCAAACTTGCCCTGGAAGAGACCTGGATTCGTCAGGGAATTAAGGCCCGCCGGACCCGCAACGAAGGCCGGGTACGGGCACTGAAAGCGATGCGACAGGAGCGGGCCGAACGCCTGAGCCGTCAGGGAAATGCCAACATGAAGATGGAGAGCAGCAGCCTGTCCGGTAAGCTGGTGTTCGACATCAAAGGCCTGGGGTTCTCCTGGCCGGATAAAACCATCGTCGCGCCGATGGATCGCATCGTGACCCGCGGCGATCGCATCGCCATGATCGGTCCCAATGGTTGTGGTAAATCGACCCTGATTAAGTTGCTGCTGGGCGAACTGGCCCCGCAGCAGGGTGAGGTGAAGCAGGGCACTAAGCTGGAAGTGGCCTATTTTGACCAACACCGCACCGACCTGGATCTGGACAAATCGGTACAGGATAACGTGGCCGAAGGTAAGCAGACGGTGACCATCAACGGTAAAGATCGCCACGTTCTGGGTTACCTGCAGGACTTCCTGTTTGCACCCGCTCGGGCCCGCAGTCCGGTTCGCAGCCTCTCCGGAGGGGAGAAAAACCGGCTGTTACTGGCGAAACTGTTCCTGAAACCGGCAAATTTGTTGGTTATGGATGAACCCACCAACGATCTGGATGTCGAAACTCTGGAATTGCTGGAAGCCAAACTGGCCGAGTACAACGGCACCTTGCTGCTGGTGTCTCACGATCGTGAGTTCATCGACAACACGGTGACCAGCACCTGGTGGTTTGGTGGCAATGGCTTGTGGCACGAATACGTGGGTGGTTACAGCGACGCCCATCGACTCGGCGCTCGGTTCTTTGGCGAAGAACTTCAGCAGAAAACGGCTGAAGTGGCTGATAAACCGGCGAAAGAGGAGAAAAAATCGGAGCCGGTTAAAGCTAAGAAGCTTTCCTACAAATTACAACGTGAACTTGACGCGCTTCCTGCTAAGATGGAGGCCCTCGAGGAGGCCATTGAGGCCTTGCAACAACAGATTGCGGCTCCCGGGTTCTTTGATCAGGACTCGAACGAGACCAACCGCATCCTGGCAAAACTGGCTCAGGATGAACAAGAATTGGAACTGTGTTTCAGCCGATGGGAAGAGCTGGAAACAATGCAAAATTCAGGCTAAGGGGAAAGAATGAGCCTAGTGAAGTGTAACTATAAGAAAACCACCTTGGCGATAGCCCTGCTGACGGCATGGGGCGCGCAGGCGGCTCCGCGTCAATGGGACGCCTATGAGATCGTCAACTTGGATGAGATGTTTTCTTTGGCATCCAGTCAGCTGCCCGCCACTCGTAACGGCTATGGTGGCGACATCAACAACCAGGGTGTGGTACTGGGCATTGCTCAGGGCGTCAACAACACCAGCGGTCTGGAAGACGACGGCATCATCGGCGAAGTGGAAGACGTCATTTTCCCCACCGTCGATGCGCTGAGCCCGGACATCAGTCGTGCCTTTCAGGGCAACAACTTTGCCTATGAGATTGATGAAGGCAATGGCTGGACCGCGGTCCACAGCCCCATCAACAACCAAAGTGCCCCGGATGATACCGACAATGATGCCACCTCTGATGCGTTCTACTTCGGCATTAAGGCCGACGGTGACGTACGGGTAGGGCGCACCTCCGGCACTCAATCCAAGGTGGCCGATCCCACTCCGGATGAAGGTGACGAGGATCCGTTCTTCTACGTTCGCGACTTCGATGCTCGCGGGGTGGTGCAGTCCGGTGGCAATGAGACCTTCCTGGTTCCCCCATACACCGAATACACCTCAGAGGTGTCCGGCTCATCCACTGTGGACATTGGTGGCTACTCGGTCGCCGCCGCCGTCAACACCCTGGATCAGATCACCGGTTACGTCGGTACCGCGCTGGCCAGTGGCTCCGAGGATGTGATCGACAGTTGCTGGAACGTGTACCTGGAAAACCCGACCACCGCCAATCCGATGGACGTGTGCATTCAGGCGCAGCAGAACAGTGGCACCATTCAATACCAGGTGCGGCCTGCCATATGGCAGTTGGACCCGGCCAGCGGCGCCGCTACCTTGACCAAGACTCTGGATCTGCCGTTTACGCCACTGGATAGCGATACCACGGTGTACACCGCCATGGGCCTGGGCATCAACGCCAGTGGCGTGGTGGTGGGTGAGTCCAACCAGCGTAACGACAGCAACAACCTGATGTCGTACCGCTGGGCTCAGATCTGGAAGCCTGACGGCACCATTCTCAGCCCCAGCAAGCTGAACGTTGAAGGCCTGCGCGGCTCTACCGCGACCGCCATTAACGATGGCGGCATCGCGGTCGGTACGGTACAGCGCTACATCAGCGGCTACCCAAGAACCAAGTTCTGGGTTTATGACGTCAATTCCGGCGAAGAGTACTACCGAGAGCCAAGCGACTTTAACCCCGGTGGCCAGACAGACCTGTCGTCGCTGGCCAAAGACATCAGCAATAACGGTCTGGTGGTGGGTAACATCGAAGTCGACGTGCAAGCGCAGCTGCCGCGTCGCCGCAACGCCTTCGTGTATGACTACGTGGCCGATGAGGCTGGCGACAGCAACACCTTCGTGAACCTCAACAACCTGCTGACCTGTAAATCGCGCGGCTTCGTGGCCGATGACAACGGCAGTGTGGTGGACGATGAGGGCAAGCGCTGGTCCAAGTTCATGATCACCGACGACACCACCTTCGCTCAGAGCATTACCTACGAAGCGGATTTCACCATTGTTGAAGCCAACGGCGTCAACGACAACGGTGAGATCGTTGGTACCGCGCTGGTGCAACTGCCGCGAGTCAAAGTGGAAAATGGCAAGGTAGTGACCGAAGAGGTGACCGATCCGGAAAGCGGCGAGACCGTGACTAAAATCGTCATCGAGACCGATGGTTTCGGTAAGCCGATTACCGATCAGTTGCCGCGTCCTGTGGTGCTGCGTGCCAACGCCGGCGAGAGCAGCTGTACCATCCCGCTGGAAACCGATGGTGACTCCACTCCGAACGAGCGTTCTGGTGCCTCGCTGCCACTGACCTGGGTACTGGCTCTGCTGCCACTGGCCTGGTTCCGTCGCCGCCGCTAAATCGCTTAATCAAGCTAGGATAAAAGAGGAGCCGGGCTCCTCTTTTTTTTTGTATAAAATAGTGCGTTTCTTCTCAGTAATTTAACTGAAATTCCTTTCTGTTGTCATAATTGGGGCTTGAACCCGGGCAAAAAATCGCCAATAGTGGTGACTGAGGCGACAGCCTCCTCAACCTGTAGACGGCAAAAAAGAAGGATGAGCGTTAAATGAAAAGACAAAAACGGGATCGTTTGGAAAGAGCACAAGCACGTGGATTTCAAGCAGGTTTGTCAGGGCGTTCAAAGGAGAATTGTCCCTATCAGTCGATGGACGCCAAAATGATGTGGCTGGGAGGATGGCGCGACGCCATTGACAGTCGGGTATCCGGAATGTTTAACAAGTAGAATTCGCAGTTCGTCTTACATGAGCCTCCGTTTACGGGGGCTTTTTTGTGGCTCAGGTTTATGGCGCGGCTGTGGGTCTGGATTGCCGCGAGAATCGGAGTACACTCAGAGCATTAGACATTTTATTCATCACAGCAGGGAAGGGCTATGAGCGACTCCAGCGTGTATCAGTTCAGTGCACAATCCAATCGACACGACACCATCGAATTTGAGCAATATCGCGGCCAGGTGCTGCTGGTGGTGAATACCGCCAGTGCCTGCGGGTTTACGCCTCAGTATGAGGGGCTGGAGAAACTGCAGCAGAAGTACAGTGATAAGGGCTTTAGCGTGTTGGCGTTCCCGTGCAACCAGTTTGGCAGTCAGGAGTCTGGCGATGACGAGGCGATACGGTCGTTTTGCGATCTGCAGTTCAATATCAGCTTTCCGTTGTTTGCCAAGATTGAGGTCAACGGCCGCCGGGCGCACCCGCTGTACGTGTGGCTGAAAAAGCAGAAAGGGGGCTTGCTGGGAGATGGGATCAAATGGAACTTTACCAAGTTCCTGATCGACCAACAGGGCAAGGTGGTGAAGCGCTATGCGCCCACCACCAAGCCGGAACAGATCGACAAGGACATTGCCGCGCTGCTTTAGAAGGTGCTGGTGTCCTGGAACACACCCACTTTCAGGTCGGTCGCCTGGTAGATCAGGCGGCCATCAACCATCAGGTCGGCGTCGGCCATGCCCATGATCAACTTGCGGTTGATGGTGCGCTTCAGGTGAATGTGGTAGGTCACCTTTTTCGACGTTGGCAGGATCTGACCGGTGAACTTCACTTCACCCACACCCAGAGCACGGCCTTTACCTTTGCCGCCTTGCCAGGCCAGGAAGAAGCCCACCAGCTGCCACATGGCATCCAGGCCCAGGCAGCCAGGCATTACCGGATCGGACTCGAAGTGGCAATCGAAGAACCACAGATCCGGATTGATATCCAGTTCGGCGATCAATTCACCTTTACCAAACTTACCGCCGGTATCGCTGATGCGGATGATGCGGTCCAGCATCAACATGTTGTCTTTCGGCAGACGGGGCGCGTCTGTACCAAACAGGGCACCATGGCCGCTGGCGATCAGTTCTTCTTTGCTAAATTGGTCGACCTTCTCAACGGGCAACTCGGCAGTAGCTTGCATAGCACGACATCCTCTAATTAAGATGCCACCAGATTAGCGAACGCGTGTTCACTAAACAACTCCGATCAGCTGAGTCTCAGTCGCTCTTTGATGCGATCCAGCAGTGTCAGTGGCTCGTCACCTGCACCGACCAGTTGAGCCAAGCGTAATTGCACCTTGCCATACAGGCTCTCTTCCGGGTACTGGTTGTCCTTATCGGCTTCGGCCAGGGGAATGTCGCTGACCAACTCCAACGCCTGTTCCACCTTATCGACCTGATACAGGTGGAAGCGCTTTTCAAGCACAGCTTGAATAACCTCATCACTGAGATTCAGCTGACGCATGTTAGCTGAAGGCAGGATGACCCCCTGGTCGCCGGTCAGGCCACGACTGTTGCAAACTCGAAAGAAGCCTTCAATTTTCTGGTTGATACCGCCAATTGCCTGCACGTTGCCGAACTGATCCACCGCGCCGGTCATGGCCATATTCTGAGCAATGGGGGCATCGGCGATGGCGGAGATCAGGCTGCAGTATTCTGCCAATGAGGCGCTGTCGCCATCGATGGTCTGGTAGGACTGTTCAAACACGATATTGGCATTGAGGTGCAGTGGCGCATCGCGGCCAAACAGTCGGTACAGGCAGGCGGACAAAATCATCATTCCCTTGGCGTGGATGTTGCCGCCGAGATCGGATTTGCGTTCGACGTCGGCCACTTCGCCGTCACCATAATGCACCGTGGTGGTGATTCGCGCCGGCTCACCGTAGCTGTGGCCACAATAATCCACCACCGTCAGGCCGTTGATCTGGCCCACCGCTTGTCCCTGGGTTTGAACCAGCACCATCTGCTCACGAATCGATTCATGGGACGACTCTTCCAGCGCGTTATGCATCTGGCTCTGCAGAGCGAGGGCAGCGTTGATCTCTTGCTCACTGACTTCGTCGCTGGTGCCACCATCCAGCAGCTTGAATAGCTTGTTGATCTCTGACCAGGACAGGCTCAGCTTCTCCTGGTGTTCCACCAGGCGGCTGGCATGGCGGGCCAATCGTGTGGCGGCGGCCGTGGACAACTCGCGCTGGCACAGGCGTCGACATTCGCCGTTGGCGGCGGTCATCCACTGGCTCTGCTGGTCGGCGTTTACCGCTTCCATCTCTGGCTGGCATTCGCCGTAGAGGTTGATGATGTCTGAAAAGTTGCTGTCAAAGCCGTTGAGGTTATCGTAATCCGCCGCACTGCCGATGATCACCACCTGGCATTGAACCGGTAGTTGGCGATCGCCCACAGAATAGTGACCGGTTTCCAGCGCCTGCTTGAGTGGCCACCACACCGATGGTCTATCCAGCAGATATTCCACCGGAATTGCCAACAGTCGAGTCTGGCCCAGCAACCCGGGGCTGGTAGCGCCATCGGTGCGAGTGTGGCCATAGAGCGCCTGGCGGGACAGGATTCGGTCTACCACCAACGAGTCACAGACCGAGTCGTTACTGGCTTGGCGACCCGAAACGCTGCCCAAAGTGGCAGAGTCGGTCAGGCGGTTAAGATCAGCCAGCACGGCCGGGCCGCTTAAGCCAACGGTGGTGCTCAAATACAGATGATTGGCGCTTTGAGCCACCAGCGCCTGCCAGCAGGCGATGAGCCGGCTCTGGCCCAGCAACAGGGCAGGGTACTCAGGGGCGGCATTGGGGGTGGCGGACTCAGAAAATTGTGGAAAAAGCTGGGTCTCTAGTAAGCGATAACTTTGGCGGTTGACCAACTGGCCGTACTCCATCAGCGGAAAAGCCGCCAATATACCACACTTCAGCGACCAAAATGCCAGCCAAGGGCAGGGGGCTGATCTCGGTTTTTTAATATGATACTGTATATTTATACAGTTATCGGTAAAAGGCGCACTTTGTGAACCAGCAAGCACCGGCCATGGCGTTGTTTGATACTTTGAAATATTTCGACCACCCCAATGATTATGTCAATAAATACATGGCATTACAGATTGAAGGCGGGGTGTCTGATGCCGGGTTAACCTACGAGTTGGCCTACGACTGGCTACTGGAACAAAAAGCCATTGAGAACAACTTCAAAAGCCATCGCAGTGAATTAACGACGTTTTTCCATTGGTTGTGGCAGGTGGAGCAATGTTCGATTTTGCAGGTGGACCGGCGCAGCTTGGCGCGTTACCTGGAGTTCTGCCAGCAACCCCCGGCAGAGCTTATCGGCTTTTGCAATGTACCGCAGTTTCAGCTTAAAGACGGTGAACGGCGGCCAAACCCAAAATGGCGGCCGTTTCTCGGCAAGAAAGACCTGGGTCAGGAGTTGGCGTACCAGCTGTCTCATTCGGCCATTCGCACCAAGTTGGCGCTGTTATCGGCATTCTTTTCCTATCTGATTGATGTGGACTTTGGCGACCGCAATCCGGCCGCCATTTTGTTGCGGGCCGGACGTTACAAGAACAATCAGCAACACCTGACCGCCCGTGAAGACGATGAAAACTTAAAGGCGTTCAGCGAACTGCAATGGTCTTATGTGATGGCATGCGTAGACAGGCTGGCCGAACAGAATCCGGACGAGCACCAGCGCAGCCGGTTTTTGATCAGTTTGATGTACAGCTGCTATCTGCGAATCTCTGAAGTGGCCGCCAGGCCGGGATTTTCGCCGGTGATGGGCCAGTTTCGACGGGATAAGAAAACCGGTGTCTGGGGCTTCTTTGTGCCGTTGAGTAAGTCCGGCAAATCTGGCACCGTGGCAGTGTCTGATGCGTTGCTGGATGCACTGAAACAGTATCGCGGCTATCTGGGATTGCCAGAACTGCCGGCACCGGACGAACAGACACCGTTATTTGTGCGGCATAAGGCATCGGCTCATGGTCGCGATGCCGGCGTGCGTCATGCCAATCTGGGCATTCGCCAGATTCGGGAAGTGATTGACGGCATCATTGCCAGTGCCGCCGATGATGCCGAGGCCGATGGACTGAACCAGGACGCCGCAGAGATGCGCACCATGACCACACACAGTTTGCGCCATACCGGCATCAGCCACGACATCAACATTCATCAGCGGCCGTTGTCCCATGTGCAGGCCGACGCCAGACACGACAGCATCGACACCACGTCGCGGTATCTGCACACCAGTCGGGTTGAACGTCATCAAAGCGCCGCGCGTAAGCCCATGGATGGCCTGGCGAATCAGGGGTAATGCCGATAACGCTATTTATCGGCTTCAAATGCGGGGCCTGTGTTCTAGGTCTCGTGTTCGATACGCAATTGCGCACAATGTATATTATGGTAAATTGAGTATAAATAGGATTGAAGCCCTATGGGCTCTGTCCCACTTGTTACCTGCAGCGTCATGTCGGCCTCGACCGTTCGCCATGGCGCTGTCCGCGTTATTCGTGTTCATCGCTCGTTTGTAGTCGGTACTGCTGTGATTACTCACGCCTAGTTACGAGTAAAACAACTGCTCCTGGCTAACGCCGTTGTTACTAAAGCGAATCAAGCCGGCGCCAATGACCTCTCCAATCTGCCTTTTACACCATGCCTTGTCGCCATCGACCATTACATCAGAGATTTGCATCTCATCGCCATGCTTTCTCAGTTCAGCAATGTACTGAGGCAGAGCATTTCTCTCTACCACTGCGCCGTTTTTGTCGAGAAGCCGATAACCGGCCGTCACATTATCCGCTATGACGTGAGGGTCTAAACTGCCAAAACCACTGGCATAGCCAGCTAACTTATCTTGTGCTGACATGGCTCTGTCCTTTATCGGTAACGCTGACACACCTTCGCAGTATAGTACTTGTCTGTAATGGTGATGATGGTGGAAGCTAATCCGAAACCATTCCGTGGAATTGCCGTCCGTAGGCTCCGGGCCAGACATCGCTGAATGGTTCGTGAAACATGCTGTGGTCGAATCCACAGCAAAGCCTAAATCGTTGAATGAGTTGTTAATTGGTAACAAGAAAGTGCTTAAGCGCGGTCTACATCGGCTCGGTCATAGCGACATTGCTGGCGTGATGTTGCACGGAAAACTCAGCCAACTGCCCTACTCTTTTTTGCGTCAGCAAGGCTGTACCTATCAGTAAACCTTAGGACTCCCAGGCTTTAAAGCGTTCCTGGTAGCTGAACACTTCAAAAGCGGGGACCTGGCCATTGAGTAGCACCGGAACATTGATGGTGCTTCGATCGCTACCGTCGCACTCTGGCGGCCATACGACCCAATCAATATCGTAGTACCACCACCCACTTTGGGATTCGCTGGATCGTTTCAATGCACAAGAATCGAACTGAGGGTCGGCCTGGGGATAGGCTTTTAGCATTGTCGCCACCACGACTCGAGAGGCTTTAATAGCGTCTCGCGGCGATAACGGGGGAAACGCTTCGTCGTCTAACCAGCGAGGATAATCCGCGCCGTTTTCCTCTCCAAAAGCAAATTTGAACAGCAACTCTTCAAAATAATACGAGTAGATCTTTACCATCATCGATTCCTGGTGGAATGCACAGTTAAGGAGAGGAACATCAGCAATACTGCTGACGGCGTATCTCTTATGGCGCGTTAGGCCATTAACGCTTCCGATGCTTGATGGAAATTCACCCGCTTAGCAAAGACTTTGAACTCAGCCACGTTGTCGTAGCTTACTCTGACAACCGAGGTGGCCGTCTTCAGCAGAATATGAAGCTTCCTTTTATGCCGATAGTAATCAATGACATCCAGTCTTAACGTTGCGACCACGTCTTTCAGAAGCTGAGTGGCGTTAACCTCATGGTCAACATGTACAATGATTCCATCACAGGCTTTAGACTCAACCTGCCCCCACGGGCAGGCCGATTGTTCTTGAGTATTTAACTGGATGATATCCTGCTCATGAGCGTAGATTTTCCCGACTCGTGCTGAGGCATTGAGCTGGTACACAACATCGTTGTTTTTCTCATCCCAAAATATCCCCTGAACAATGCCCTGTTCGGTAAAGACCTGTTTTATCCAATTGGCTTGATCGCGATGGCAGTGATGAAACGACAGTCTTTGACCAAGGGTAAACTTAGCCCGAGAGGCGGTGCGTTCCAAAGGTACAAAACCATTCAAACTTGCTGTTTTTATCTTCATTTCTGGTTCAAATTTTAAGGATACATCCAAGGGAACAACAGTTTAGATGAAAGAAAGCAAAGAAGAAATCAGCAGGTCTTAGTGAGGTCACGGTCACCTAAGCCCCCTACCCGTTCAATCTCTAGCTTCAGCCTGCCCACGCCTTGGGTTAATAAATAGTCAGCAACACCGTCGTTGCCAGCGACTGAGAGTCTCGTATAAGAAAGCTTCTATGGGTTTTTGCGGCAAGCGCTCTTTATGCTTTTTTGAGCGCTTGTTATTTACATTCAACTAGTGGTACAGCCCAAGTTTGCCAACCCGCCACAGTTACTAAACTAATTAGCCCCAAGCTGCACAGCACTAACCAATCTGAGCTTAGGTAATTCCAGAATAACAGTGCAAAAGGGATTACGATAACTAGCGACCAATAAGGAACGGAAAGAGCCCTATGGCAATGCTGACAATTCGCACTATTAATCGGACCTAAAAACAATTTTCTACGCTTTGAAAATGCAATTTTCTGACAGTGTGGGCAAACCAGATTTTTCACTGAACCTCCCTATGTATATAACGGTTCATTTGTTAGCTGTAACTTGGCTGACTGTGCGTCTCGAAGCACGACCGCAACCATCCTGATTGACATGGGGAATCATATCAACGCCAATTTCAGCAACGCGCAAGCAGGCGCGTCGGGTGGAGGGGCAACGCCCCGGAACGAACTGGAAATTTTTGTTATGCCTTGGGCACTCCCTTATCGGCTAATCTTTTTCTTATGAATTCGGAAAATTCGTAGGGAAGCTGGAACACAGTCTGCCGAAACCTATGACTGGAGTTGAAATGATTATTTATCTCAGATGCTCTAACTGCTTTTCTTTGCCAGTCAGGCTGTTCAATATCTACTAGATACTCAAAATCAATCGGAATGTAATATTCTTCACCAGAATCACCGTTTATATCCTTTTTTACATAGTCTGTTTTTGATTTACCAATGCCGATAACTCCAGTTCCGACATGGTATAAGCAGACAGGGCTGCCGGCTGATATATTTTGAATCGAGTATTTCTTTTCGTAATATGCTGAACCCTTTTTTTCTTTGACCATTTCCGTATAAACATTAGGCATATATGTTTTATTCGTATTCACAACATATAAACCGCTTTCTTGCTGTTTTGGAGCATCAGGTATTGGGCCAAATGGATCAAAATCAATATAGGCATCGTCTTTTATTTTAAATGTGCGGTAGACCTGAGCAATAATATCAATACCTTTAGCTTTCCAGTATGCAATAGCATCCCAAGTGTCATAGTCTAGTCCATGAGTTACAACTACAAAACGCTGCTTAGCATTAAATTTATCTTTATTTAAACTGTCTTCTAAGTCAAAAAAATCTTTATGCGCTTCTTGAAGGCTTATTTCTCCATGCTTCCCCCGCCTATATGACTGATAAAACCAATTCAACTTCTCATAGTCATATCTTCCGAATTTTTGCCCATATCTTAAAACTTGAAGAATATTTTCACTTCTACCTTCCCATCGCTTAAGTTCAAAAATGTGAATAGTACCTTCTTGATCTATTGCAATAATATCAGGCTCTTCTTGACGTTGCCGTTCTTGCATCAAAATCATTAATTGATCTGTGCGAACTAAATCATCAATTCTCTTTGCTATTATATTTTCTAAATCTTTCTCTTTTAAGTTTGAAGATGAAAGGCTTATTTCTTTGACTTTATCAATATCGGAATCGTTCTGACCTGGGTTTTTCCATTTATAAAGCATTTTTTTACTCTCATTTCTTTCTCAGAGGCATAACGCCTACCACAGCGGCTGGCAAAGCTGGCGCGTAATTACGCAGCAATTTGAAGGACGACTGCACAGCCTGCAGCACTGCCGACAAACCGATGGTATGCACCGAATTCGTGGCTCAGGAAACGCCAAACGCTTGCTTGGTGCTTAACAGGGTCGCATTTCACTATCTCATTTAACGAATCTTGCCTTCCAAGAGGCTCACTGCTGTCCGCTTCCTGGAAATTTTCTTATTGAATGCTCCAAGGCCCGCCTTTTGGAGAATTGGCACTGGGTTTCATCGAGGTCTCATTGACTAAGCGAGTACTGCAGGCATTGGCGCTTAGTGAGGGATCTTAAAATGGGTGTCTAGCTTACTCTATGTTAGGCCTTTAGAATGTAACGTAAAGCCCATTTTCAACAGCCTTTATAGCTGCCGTAAATTCGTTAATTGAAGAGAGAGATAATGTGCTCAGTGCCTTGTAAGTTTTTGTCAGATCCTCAGGCATTTGAAAGTACGAACCGCAACAGCCAGGGTCGAAGTTAGCTATGGGAAAACCAAGTAAGTGTTCTTTTGCTTCGCTAGGGAGGCGTTCTTGTAAAGGCAACCATAATTCCGCCAAACCAAAATCGTCCAGAACGTTATAGTATTTTGTAAGTGCAAAATCACCTAACTCTTGAATAGAGCCTGTCTCTAGTAGAGTCTTCCAATCGAGCTTTAATTTATTTCCCTCGTAAGGGTCTGTCAGTTCAGAGACATTTTCGTTTATAAACACAATTAAAGCAACTGTGCTTTCATCCGATAAAGATCTTTCTAGCACAGGCATTAATTCTTGTGAAAATGCATGCCAATCGAAGTCGTATACCTTATGTTCCATGAATACCTTAGAATTAGCCTAACGCCCGCATATTAGACAGCTGAAACGCAGTGGAAGCTGTCCTAAAATGGTGCGTTTGTTAGTTTTAACTATTTAATTATATTGTTATCAACTGATTGATAAGATCCCCAACCACCTTTGACGACTTTTTCTAGCTTACCTGAAACAATATTGAACGATACAATATACCTATCATACGAATACTCAGAATATTCATCGGAATGGAGTGATTCCTTATCTATAAAGCTAAGTAGAATATAACTCTTGAGTAGTTCTTTACTTTTTGCTTCCACATCAATATCTACAAATACTAATTTATCAGACTTTGTATTTGGATATGTTTTTGTGATTTCGATTATTGAGCCACTTTTAAGCTTGTTAATATCAATACCTTCGCTTGCTTGTGAGGTAAGCGGTAACAAAATACTGAAAATCATTGCAATAAATCTCATTAATACCTCGTGTAAAAACTAACGCCGAGTTAAGGGATGAACAACGCGGCCACCTTGCCTAAACCATTGTTCAGCAAACACTAAACCAGACTGGAACTGAAATCGCCAAGCGTTGTGAATCCGCCTAAAAAGCCTTGTTATGTTTCTTATTTTACAGATGTCTCTACTCTATACCTATTTGCTTAGTCCAATCCTTGAAGCCTAATTTTTTTGAAATAGAAATTAATGCAGCTTTCTCTTCATCTGTTGCGCTCTGTAGCAGGCTAGCCACCTCCTCTATTTGTTTTAGGTCATCTTCCTCAGTATATTCATCGTCATTACGCTCACTAGCTAAGTACTGCACTAAGTAAATTAATGACTTAAAAGTAGACTCCATAATACTCTCCTTATCAATTTAACCGACTTAGCGGTGAAGCAATCGGAAACATAACGCTGCACTTAGCGGGAGCCGGCCTGGCTGGAATGATCCTGACCCGATAAAATCAAGTTTAATCAGACACCCATACTAAGATAGCTCTGAAGCCATCACCTATACTGTGATTTTGTTAGTTTCAAGGATGAGACTATGCCCACAGCCAGAAGCCAACAGGTATCGTTGCAAGATACCCCGTTCTATCACTGCGTCAGTCGTTGTGTTCGCCGCAGTTTCCTTTGCGGCATCGATACGTACACCGGCATCAGTTACGAACACCGCCGCGACTGGGTTGAAAAACGGTTACTCGAATTAAGTCAGGCGTTTGCCATCGAAGTCTGTGCCTATGCGGTGATGAGTAACCATACCCATGTGGTACTGCATGTCGATGCCCAGCAGGCCAACGACTGGAGCACGTTGGAGGTACTTAATCGCTGGCACCGACTGTTTGCCGGAACTGAAGTTACTCGCCGTTATTGTGATGACGAGCAGCGTGACAATCTAGCCAGTGTTGAGCGCCACCAGGTTGAATGCAAAGCGGAGCTCTACCGTACTCGCCTGGTCGATTTAAGTTGGTTTATGCGCTCCCTCAACGAGTACATTGCTCGCGAAGCCAACAAAGAGGATGAGTGCACCGGGCGGTTCTGGGAGGGCCGTTTCAAATCTCAGGCCTTGCTCGATGAGCAGGCTCTGCTGGCGTGTATGGCTTACGTCGACCTCAACCCTATTCGTGCAGGCATCGCCAAAACCCCGGAGCAATCGGACTTTACCAGCATTCAGATGCGCATCCGCGCAGCCCTCCAAGGCAAACAGCCAGAGCCGCTAAAACCGTTTGATGCCAACAATTTGGGCCTGCATGCATTGCCGTGTCATCTCAATGATTATCTGGAACTGGTGGAGTTTACTGGTCGCGCCATCAGGGACGACAAAACCGGAGCCATCCCAGCCATCTGCGGCACGCTGCTACAACGACTCGATATCAACTTAGACAGCTGGATGGAGCTCACCGAAGGCTTTGAGTACCAGTTCTGCCACCTGGCAGGACGACTGCACAGTCTGCAGCACTGCCGACAAACCGATGGTATGCACCGAATTCGGGGCTCAGGAAACGCTAAGCGCCTGCTTGGTGCCTAACAGGGTCGCATTTCACTATCTCATTTAACGAATCTTGCCTTCCAAGAGGCTCACTGTTGTCCGTTTCCTGGAATTTTTCTTATTGAATGCTCCAAGGCCCGCCTTTTGGGGAACTGGCACTGAATCTCATCGAGGCCTCATTGCTCAAACTATGAGTGTGGCCACTGGCGCTTAGTGAAGGATTTTAAAATGGATGTCTATTTTATTCGGGGCCTGCATGCATTGCCGTGTCATCTCAATGATTATCTGGAACTGGTGGAGTTTACCGGTCGTGCCATCAGGGGCGACAAAACCGGGGCCATCCCAGCCTCCTGCGGCACGCTGTTGCAACGACTCGATATTGATTTAGACAGCTGGATGGAGCTCACCGAGGGCTTTGAGTACCAGTTCTGCCACTTGGCAGGGCGACTGCACAGCCTGCAGCACTGCCGGCAAACCGATGGCATGCACCGAATTCGAGGCTCAGGAAACGCTAAGCGTTTGCTTGGTGCTTAGTCGGTACGCACTCCACTATCTCATTTAACGAATCTTGCCTTCCAAGAGGCTCACTGTTGTCCGCTTTTTGGGAATTTTTTTATTGAATGCTCCAGGACCCGTCTTTTGGGGAATTGGCACTGGATTTCATCGAGCCCACATTGCTTAAACCAAAAGTGCGGGCACTAGCGGTTAGTGAAGAATTTTAAAATGGGTGTCTAATTTACTAGCTGTATCGTATAGGGATATATTCATTGGCAACTAACGCCGCATTAAGGGGTGAACAACGCCACCACTAAACCTAAAGCTTTCTATCGTAAACACTAAATTAGAAGTAGAACAAAAAATGCCAAGAGTTGTGAATTGATCCTGACCCGATAAAGTGGACACGGATTTGTTATGCTACGACTCTCTCATATTGCTGCGGACTTTGATAGCCCAGGCTTGAGTGCAATCGACGACGGTTATAGAACTGGTCAATGTAGTTAGCCAGTTCGTCTTTCAATTTCCATTGATCTCGAAACCGTGCTCCTTGGAACATTTCCCCCTTCAACGTATGGAAAAATGACTCCACTTCGGCATTGTCGGTGCAACACCCTGCACGGTTCAAACTGTGCTTAATGCCGTAACGTTTGTAGTAGCCCTGAAGGTTCTCATTCAGGTACTCAATGCCACGATCTGAGTGGAACAAGAGCCCCTCTTTCGGTCGTCTTGTGCGTACAGCTTTTACTAGCGCTCCCTCGGTCAATTTTGACGTCCGATTATCACTGAAAGACCAGCCCACGACCTTTCTCGAAAACAGGTCGATGATGACCGCCAGGTAATACCATTTCCGCCCCAGCTTCAAGTAAGTCACGTCACCAGACCACTGCTCATTAACGGTACTTGGGGCCTCGCATTTCAATCTCAGGTTCTCCGTTGCCTTCAGGGTCTGCCGTCGTTTGTTCATTTGCCGGTAAACCCGAACTGAGCGGGCTTTAAGGCCAAGTTCGCGCATTAACCTTGCCACCCGCTTCCGTGCTACACAAATGCCTTGCAGCTTAAGTTGAGCATGAATTCTGGGACTGCCATAGCGCTCTTTAGACAACCGGAAAAGACGTTGAATTTCTTGGCTCAACGTTTTGTCGCTTTGTGCCCGTTGACTTGGTTGACGCTTCTTCCAAGCATAAAAGCCTGATCGTGACACACCTACAAACTGGCACAGCCGCGACAATCGAATTTTCCCCTGATAGCGCGCTATGAACCGGAAGGATTCCTCCTTTCCTCGGCTTGAAACCGTTGCCACTTTTTTAGGAGGTCATTCTCCAGTTCCAGTTCTGCGAGTCGCCTTTTTAGCTGGTTGATCTCATCGCTCTTTGAGAGCGGCTCTGATTGATTTTTGTTCTTTTTGGACATGCCCCATTTGCCATCTCGATACTCTTTGCGCCAACGAGACAACATGAACGGATGAATGTCCAGTGCTTGAGCTACTTCCTTCACTGACCGGTGAGGAAGATGTGACCAGGTTACTGCTTTAACCTTGAACTCAACGCTGTACTGCTGGGTTCGTTTTCCTGTCTTGTAGGCAGGCATTTTGACACCTTAATCTAACGATTTTGGTGTCCACTAAAGCGGGTCAACTTCAAATCACTCTTAAATGCTTTGTTAGGTTTTTACTCAAATAGTTCGTTAAACTTCTCTGAATCCCACACAGAAACAATTGGTGAGTCTGATACCACTGCTTTACTAAAGCCATACTTTTCACTTTGAGTAACGAAAGCTATAGGAGCACTTTTATATAATAGGGCTACAGAGTTACCATCAGCGGACCATAAGAAGCTAAAATCTTGCTCTGCTGTTTTTGCAATAACTGCTACTTCAGAAGCTAGACCTTCATGTAATTGTGGTGGTTCTCCTGCCCTCATTTTCTGTTTCCAAGTTTCCTCAGAAACAGGATCGTACTGTATGTATGCGACAGCGTCTCGTTCTGGTTTTTGAGTCTCTGGCTTAGTTAAGTAAAGCACTCCAGACTGGTCAAACTCATCGAGAATTGCATAACGATCAGAGACTTTATTATATGAGCTTAAAAACAAATCCTCGGACATTACTACTCCTGACATCAAAGTACACAAGATAAATATTATTTGCTTCATGTTACTCCGAAAACCTAACGCGCCTGTTTAGCGGCGCAATTGGGCTTGCTAAAATCTTGTGAGGGACGAGCAACAGCAAGCCATGTATTGCGTCCGGCTACAACGTCTTGTTATAATTCTTTTTCATCCAAATATATAGATATGTATTCACCGTGAATATGTGCATTTTTAGCACCTGTATCTTTTAGAGCTTTCTGTAGCTGCGGGCTAAGATGTTCTGAGAGCTTGAAACTAGTAAACACGTTTCTCCCGCACTTATTTAAAACCTTATTCACTCTATTTTTCCACGTTAAATATTCAGCCTCATTGCCATTGAAGATGACGACATACTTTAGACTCGGAGCGAATGGGATATCTGAACTTGTTTCATGCAACGTTATGTCCTCATCCAGAAGCGAAGAAAAATCTTCGACACATTCAGACTGAATAATCAAAGGTGTTATCAACTTCTCACTATTAGCAGACTTCGGAAGCCAATAGCCTAGCCCTATACCGATGACTAAAGCTACAAGAGTAGATATCGAATACCTGATAAAATTCATGCTTCCTCGATTGAATTATAACAGCTTATTATGCGGCGATTCGCCGCCTTTCCTACCCAAGAATTGTGCCGCCTATCATTCCTGGGGATCTTGTATGGTTTTCGAATATAACTCTGTTTCTCTGAGCTTTCTTCCATACTTGGCTCTTGCTGTGAAGCATGCAAGGCGGATGTTGCTGGAGCAAAAGCGGCGACTGCGTTCGAACTGTATAAATAAACAGTGTTGTAAGCAATCTCAACGTGAGCAACCACAAACCACTAACGTATTGAAAATAAACGGTAATGATGTTTAGAAAATCAAAATCTGGCCGAGCTCCGCCATAGGATGAGTCGCGGTGCTCACCATTTAGGCTACACATTCACTTATGTGGCTGATTTTTATGGCTGTTTACGCTACACCCTTCCACGTGTGATTTGAAGGGATAAACTCACAGTTTGAGGTCTGATTGGACAAAATTACTACTTCAAATTAGCTTGTTAGTTAACAGCACTTTGAGGGAAAACGACGATGCAATGGATTCTGGTTGCTCTGCTGGTGGGGCTGTATCTGTTCTTGGGGCAGTTTATCGCCGGTGCCATTGAGCGTTATGGCAATAAAAAATCGGTGGCTGTGTACCGCATTAGTTACCTAATCAAAACGGTACGCATGTTGCTCTCCATTGGCTTGCTGCTGGCTGTATTTGTGGTGCTTGGGGTGGAATACAAAGAGTTGGCGGTGCTGGCCTCATCCATTTTCGCCGTGGTGGGCGTGGCACTGTTTGCCCAGTGGTCGATTCTGAGCAACATCACCGCCAGCTTTGTGATTTTCTTTGCCTTTCCCTATCGGGTGGGTGACTACATCAAGGTGGTGGATAAAGACGACGACATCTCCGGCGTCGTCGAAGAGATTGCCCTGTTTCATGTGCTGATACGTCAAGGCGACAAGTTGTTCACCTACCCCAACTCGCTGATCCTGCAAAAATCGGTCATTAAACTGCCCCACCCGGCTAACACTGACGCTCAGCATAGTAATAATGCGCAGCCCATAGACAACCAGCCTGGTTAACGTTGATGGTTATCGGCGCGCGTGGTCTGTTTCAATAGATAGGCACAGATCACAACGATGGCGGCAACCCCCAACTCCCCGCCTAAACGCCAGGTTGGCAGCGGCTCACCGATGAACGCGATATAAAGCGCAATGGCGACGCCCATCAATGCCTCTCCGGTGATCAGCCCGGAGGCCAACAGCACACCGCGGTTATCGTTGTTGTGGCTGCCATCGGTTTGCTTTCGGGCTTTGTGTCTTGCAACCAAAGCCGCTAACACGCCGCCGACGAAGATGGGCACCGACAGACCCAGTGGCAAGTAGATGCCCACCGCCACTGCCAGCACCGGGAATCGGAACGACGCGTTGCGCCGCTGCTGATAGCTGTCCAGGGCAATCAATACTGCCGCCAGCACGAAGCCCATGTAGATAAAGTTCCACTCGATCCCCTGACCGAAAATCCCCTGTGCCAGAGCCATCATCAGCCCGGCCTGGGGGGCGGCCAGTACGCGGCTGGGATCACCACCCTCAAGGGGGCGACCGATGCCGTAGCCCGCATCCAGCACACTGAGGATCAGCGGGATAACCAACGCCGCCGAGAGTACGCCGACTACCTGAAACAGTTGCTGTCGCCACGGGGTGGCACCCACCAGATGGCCACACTTGAGATCCTGCATGTTGTCGCCGGCAATGGCGGCGGCGGAGCAGATAAGTGCGGCCAGATAGATCACCGCGATCGGCCCGAGTACGGCGCCGGGCCCGTCCCGGCCCATGATGTTGACCAGGATTAATGCCGAGGTGATCACCGTGGCGATGGTAACGCCGGAGATGGGGTTGTTGGAACTGCCCACCAGGCCCGCCATGTAACCGGCCACCGAGGCGAACAGGAAACCCAGCACCAGCATCAGTACGGTCATCAGCGCCGCAACCATCAACTTGTATTCATAGTCGGCCATGGCGACGTAGAAGATGGCATACAGCGGAATGATGGCGAAGGCCGCCACCAGCAGGACGATGGAAAACGGCGTATCGGCTTCGGTTCGGGGCAAGGCAGCGTCAAGGCCACTGCGGTGGCTGCGATAGGCTTTTAACGAGGCTCGCACGCCTTTGCTGAGCGGCCCAGCCAGAGATACCAAAGACCAGAGCCCGCCTACCATCATGGCGCCGACGCCGATGTAGCGACACTTCTGCCAGGCTGCGGTGGCGATGCTGCCCCACTGCTGAGTGCCGATCTGATCCATTGCCATCCCCGGGCTCAGTCCCGCCGCTAGCAGTATCGCTTCCCTGTTGAGCAACCAATTGAGCGGTACGCCAATAAGGGTACCGATGACGCCGCCGAGAAACACCAGCACCGCGATGTTGATGCCAACGATGTAACCCACGCCGATCAGCGCCGGACTCAAGGTGATGCCACCGCTGAACAGATAGCTGCCGCCGAACCAGTTGCGGACGGTGCCAATGCCGCCGGCAACCAGTCCCAGGCCGGACTCCATCAATTTGTAGAGTGCCCCCAGTACACTTGCCTGGGCCAACAATCCGATGTTTGCATTCGGCGCTGCGGTGTCTTGTTGATCCGGGCTGTCCTTGTTGGTTTCAATGCCGCCGGTTTTTAGCACCTCTGCAGTAGCCAGGCCTTCGGGGTAAGTGAGCCTGGCTTCTACGATCAGCGCTCGCCTTAAAGGAATGGTAAAGGCGACGCCCAGTATGCCGCCGACCACGGCGATGGAAACCATGGGCCAGTAATGGTAGCCCTGCCAGGCCTGCATCATCACCAGCGCCGGAATGGTAAAGATGATCCCCGCCACCAGCGACTCTCCGGCGGAAGCGGAGGTCTGCACCATGTTGTTTTCCAGGATGTTCGAACGGCGAAACAGTCGCAGTATTCCCAGGGAAGCGGCGGCGGCGGGAATCGAGGCAGAAACCGTCATTCCCACCAGCAAGCCGATGTAGGCGTTGGCGGCGGCCAGCAGTACCGACAGCATCATGCCCAGGATCAGCGCCTTAAGCGTGATCTCATTCAGTTGTTGTTGGGGGCCGACAACGGGTGGCGGAAGCGGTTGATTCATCGGTGTTCATCCAAGCACTGCGCTAGTTTTAAGCTAGCAGACTGTGGTCAAAACGCACTATGGCTGCTTGAGCTTGCGCAGCAGCAGGCCATTAGTGGTGCCCTGTACCAGCAGGCTGAACAGTACCACCCCGAACACCATGGACTGTATGGTCCACCAATACGGCAACTCGGTCGGCAGCGACAACACCAGGGCAATGGCGATGGCCCCTCTGAGCCCGCCCCATACCAGCAACCCTTGCCAGGCCAGACTCAGCGGCATCACCGGTTTGAGCAACAGGGCGCAACCGCCGACCGCCAGCAGGCGTCCGGCTAAGGCCGCGAGAATGGCCACGACCATCGCCAGCCAGCGCTCGGTGAACATCTCCAGGGTGATCACCAGCCCCATGATCACGAACAGCACGCTGGTAAAAGTCAGCCCCAGCCAGGCCCAGCCGTGGTTGAGTGATTCCAGGCTCAATGGGGGTGTTCGCTCAAGTTGCCACCTGAGCACCATGGTGCTGGCCATTACCGCCAGGATGCCAGACAGGTGCAGCCAGTGTTCGGCCAGATAGAAACTGGCAAAGGCCAGGGTCACCATGGCCATCATGGTGACGTCGCTACGGTTGAGGAAACGGCAGGCGATGGCGGTGAGCCAACCCAGCAGTGCCCCCAAGCCTAAGCCGCCAAAAAACACCTTTAGAAAGTCGAGCAGATCGGCGCCACCAACACTGCCGCCTTGGCGCAGGGCAAAGCCCAGAAACAGGCTAAATAGCACTACTGCGCTGGCGTCATTAAACAGGCTCTCGCCTTCGAACAGGGTGGTCAGTTCTTCCGGGGCCTGTTGACGCCTTAACTGGCTGATGACCGCAACCGGGTCGGTGGCCGCCAGAATGGCGCCGGTAAGCAGCGCCGCCAGCCAGGGAAAGCCTTGAGGATGGCCCAGCCCCCAGTACGTCAGCGCGCCAATGACCAGCAGGTTGATCAGCACGCCCAGGGTGGCCAGGGTGAGAATGGGCGTCAGCCAGCGTCGCAAGGACTCGGGTTTCAGGTGCCAGGCGGCCTCGAAAATCAGCACCGGCAACACGATAAAGAACACCAAATCCTTGAGATTGTGGGCCCTTATTCCGGTATCGAAGGAGAAAATGCCCACACTTTGGCCGGCGACAAAGCCCACGAGCAGGCACGCCAGGGTAGACTCCAGCCGCCAGGCCTTGGCGATGATCAATCCGATCAGAGCCAGGGTGACCAGCAGTAACACCTGCCCTAAGGTGGTCAGCATAAGTCTCTCTCGCCGAGTTGGGTCTTCCTCTTAAGTTAGACCACCTCAGCGAAATGCCTAGGGCCACCTGTGATATCAGGGCAGGATGACGGCACCGGCGCCGTGGAATCGGTGTCAGCCCCGGGTTTGTCGACCAACAGTCTGCGAGGCAGCCCTGCCCCTCAATCCAGGGTCAGCGCTGGGGTTTGCCGGCGTCACGTTTGGCCTTAGGAACGTAATTAAGGATCGACACCGGCACCGCTTTTCTGGGGGCAAAGCCGTCTACTTCCCGGCGTTCAATCAGGTGGTTGAGACGGCTTTCAATCATGCACAGGTTCTTAAAGTCGTCCTTGGATACCAACGAGACCGCTTCACCGCTGGCGCCGGCGCGGCCGGTTCGACCAATGCGATGCACGTATTCATCGGCCGGGAACGGCAGGTCATAGTTGACCACTCGCTCCAGGCTGTCGATGTCGATGCCACGGGCGGCGACGCCGGTGGCTACCAGGTAGCGAATCTTACCGGCTTTGAAGTCCGCCAAAATCTGCTCTCGTACTGCCTGGGTGCGGCTACTGTGGATGCACTCGGCGTCAATGCCGCGCTTGGCCAATTGGCTCACCAGTTTGGCGGCGCCGTGCTTGGTTTCGATAAAGATCAGAGCCTGGTTCCAGGGCGTGGTCTGTATCAGGTGGCTGAGCAGCGCCGATTTTTTGTCCTTGTCCACCGTGGTCAGCCATTGGCTGATGCTGGCTTTGCTGGCCTGACTGGCGGCGATGCTGATCTCCACCGCATCGACGACGGCGCTTTTTGCCAGCGCCCGTACCTTGTTAGACAGGGTGGCGGAAAACAGCAGCGATTGTCGCTGGGGCGGCAGCTTGGTAACAATGTCGTTGATGTCATCGATAAAGCCCATGTCGAGCATCTTGTCGGCTTCATCCAGTACCAGCACTTCCACTTCATCGAAATGAATGGCGCGGCGGCTGTACATGTCTAGCAGCCGCCCCGGGGTGGCCACCAGCACGTCGACGCCGTCCAGCAGGGCTTGACGCTGCGGCTGAATGTCGACACCGCCGTACATGGCCATGCAGGTTAGCGGCAGATGAGCAGCGTAGCGTTCAACACTCTCGGCCACCTGAACCACCAACTCGCGGGTCGGTGCGATGATCAGCGCCCGTACCCGCTTCTTGCGTCCCCGACTGCCCTGGCTCAGCTGCTGCAGAATCGGTAGCACGAAACTGGCGGTTTTGCCGGTGCCGGTTTGCGCGGCGGCAATCAGGTTATCGCCCCGCAGCACCACGGGAATCGCTTTTTGCTGAATCGAGGTGGGTTGCTGGTAGCCGGCATCGGTGACGGCGTTCACAAGGGGGACGGATAATCCTAGGCGGGAGAATGACATCGGTGGTCTCGGTTATCAAAGAAACGGTTCGGTCGAGCGCTTGACGATAGCGGCGACGTTATTGGCCGGGAAGTATACCAGAGGCCGCGATGGCAACAAGCCGGAGTCCATCCCGCTATTTGGCTTCGGCTGTGGACTTACCCTGTTGGTGGCTGTCGATCAGGCGGGCTGCCACTATCAGGTACAGTCCGGCCAGGCCAATCTGACCGATTCTGGCATAAAAACTGACGCTCAGCGTTTTATCACCACTGGCAAGCACCGAGCCCAGGACTACCAGCAGCGCGGAAAATACCGCGGCATAGAGCGGCGCCTTTGTCGGATTTGAATAAATGTACTGAAAAAACACGGACGCCAACAGCGCCAGCACTGCCAGCATCAACGGAAACCACGGCGCGGTCACCAGCAGTTCGTACACCAACACCGCTAGCAGACCCCCTACTAGGTTGGTGATCAGTAAAAACTGGCTTAACTTGACGCTGCCCGCTTTAGTCAGTTGCAGCGACAGTATGCCGATGAAAGCCATGGTCAACAGTGCGCCACTGACCTGGAAGTAGTAGAAGTAAGCAATGACCGGAAGGCTGACGAACAGGGCCTTGCTGGCATTGGCACTTCGAACCTCGCGGGATGCCACCTCAGGGCTTGCCTCCGATTGCGGTTGGCATGCAGGAAACAACTGATACATCAGCCAATAGAGAGTCACAGCGCCGACACCGGATAGCATCAACCCCTTTGCTAACACCAGCGGCAGGGCCGAGTCTATCAGCCCGACGTAGGGGATCAGCAAGATGGCTACCATCAGGATCAAGGCAAAGAAGTTACAATCCGGGCTCTGAAACAGGTAGTAGGCCCAAAACATCACCAGGGCGATCAGCACTAGCAGGATCAGCGGATAATGGGTTAGGCCCCGGGTGACCGCCAGCGCCACCAATACCGTGGCGGTCATGGCCCAGAACAGCTGTTTGATTGTGTCTCGGCCGGGATTAGGCCGGTCGGCAAAAAACTTGGCCAGGAACACCGGCAGGGTGTAGGCCAGCGGCCAGTTCAGTCCATAGCCGATGGCGATGGCCAGCGTCAGCCCCAGGGTATACCTGAGCACCGGATCCTGTCGCCGGACTGGAGTGCAGTTAGCGAGCATAGGACAACCAGCTCAGCAGTCGAATCCAGAACTGGCCCCAGACGTTCATCAGCGAGTCATCGTCGGTGTAGACCATCACATCGGCCTGGCCTCCTACCCTCAGCAGCCCGGGGGGCAACGGTTGGTCGAAACGAATCATCACCGGAAATCGCTGGCTTTGCCTCAGCCAACCGCTTTGATTATCGACGGTAGCCAGTTGGCCACTCGGCTGAGCGCCCTGCCAGTTGACGCCGTAATCGATGCTGGCAACCCGGCCCCGAAACACGCGGCCCGGGGCGTTATCCAGGGCGATCTCAACCGAGTCATTTGCGCGAATATTGCCGAGGCTGTTCTCGCGAAAATAGGCTTCTACCCAGCTGTCTTCGCCGGAGACAAAGGTCATCAGCGGCTGCCCCTTGTTTGCGTAAACGCCGGCGTCCAGACGAAAATTAGAGACGCCGCCCATCGCCGGAGCTCGCAACACCGTGCGGCTCAGATCCAGCTGCGCTTGTTGCAGTTGCAGTAGCGCCGATTGAATCTCGCTATTCTGCTGGCCACGCTTTCCCAGTTGTTTGCGGGCTTGTTCCAGCCCGGAGCGGGCCGTCTGCACCCGTGCGTTGGCATGCGCAATGGCGGCGCGGGTCTTATCGGCGTCGGCCAGAGTTACGATGCCCTGCTCTGCCATGGCCAATACTCGGCGAGCCTGGCGGTCGATGTTGTCCTGATTGATCAGCGCATCCGTCAGCGCCACCTGCGCCGCTTGTACCGACGCGGTGTGAATGCCAACCTGCTTGCCGGCTTGTTCCAGCCCTTGCTCGGCTTGTTTCACCGCGATTTGGTAGTCGGTGGGGTCGATACGGACCAGGGGGGCTCCCTGCTCTACCCGGTCATTGGGGTGCACGTTAACCTCCACCACCGGCCCGGAAACCAGAGGGGTGATGGGAATGACGTTGCCTCTTACTCGCGCCATGTCGGTGCTGGGGATGATCCGATCGGCTATCAGTAACAACATCAACAGGCCAAGACATAGGCAGAGCAGCTTGCGGGTAACGGTGGAGGCAGAGGTCGCGTCATCGGTCACCGGCGCCTTGTCAGCGGCCAGCGGCTCCACGGTCGCGCCAGAGTCCCTGTGCACGTTGCTTAACTCAGGCTTGTTGTTGCTCATTGCCACCTCGCTGGCTGTTAGTTCACCTCTTTATCGAGGCCAAAATAGCCGAGGAGTGTAGCCTGGACACACAGAGAAAATTTACCATTTTGCGCCACCGGCGGCCAAAGCGTTCCACACCGTCATGGGCTGGGTAACTGCCGGTGATGGCGTTAAATGGTAAATTCGAGCTGATGCTTTTTCGTACATTACTGGCCTCACACATCGAGATTACAGAGAGGTCTTAATGAAAGTTGCCTGGGCAAAAATCAAACAGTTTCTACTGACTCCGTATGGAAAGGCGTACTTGGTATTCATCACTCTGACCAAGTTGTACCTGGTCTACCGCTGGGCGATGGATTACGTAAAACGCTGGGGCAGCGACCTGTTTGAGATGATCGGCGCCCCCGCTTCACTGGGCGAAGAGGTGAGCGCCCTGAGTTTCACCGCCCTGTGCCTGTACTACACCGTCAAGGCCATCATCGGCATCTTTCGAGGCCCGGCCAAACCGGTTGAGCAGCCTATCCAGGCTTAACCGCAAATACTGCAGGGACGCAGTCCTCCTTTGGTTATACTGTCTTAAGTTAGCCCTGCCTACGGAGCCTAAGGCATGCCCCACGGCCAATTGGTCCCCCTGATTAAAACCGTCCACGCCGAAACCCTGGTTGAATTGCTTAAGCACTTTGAGGGCGACATCTACCCGTTGCTTGCAGCCGCCGGGTTGCCGGAAGATCTGCTTAACAGTGGCCACGAATACGTTCCCGAGGGGCCAGTACGCAACCTGCTTGCCATGATGGCCGAGCGGGCCGAACCCGAGTATTACGGCAGTCTGTTGCGTTCCACCATTCGAGAGTATTTTATCCCCAGGCTGCTGAGGTACCTGAATGCGCCCGCCAACGTTGGAGAGGCGCTGCGGCAGTTACAGACTGCGGTATTGCATGATTCCTCGGTCGCCAAGGTCAGCATCCTTTACTTCAACCACACGCCATGGTGCTGCCGCTACAAGGCCGGCGAGTTGACCTCCAGCTTCTTGTGGGGCGAGATCTTTGCCATCCTGTTTATCATCGAATTTGTTCGAGTCATCGCCGATCGTCACTGGCATCCGGGCTGCGTCACCCTCCAGTCACCCAATGCCGACAAATTGGTGGCGCTGTTGGAAGACCCGACTGTGGTGGTGTATACCCGTCGCCAACAAGCTGGCGTTGAGTTGTCCGAGTCTCTTATGACCCTGCCGGTACGCTTGCCTTCGCGACTGATGGTAGTTGGCCAGCAGCCACAGCAGCCTGGTCAACGGAGCTTTGTGGAAACCCTGTATCTTGCACTGGCGCCCTACCTGTCGACTCAGAGTCTGTCGATAGAGCGCGCCGCCGAGTTGCTGGGAACCAGCCCTCGAACCCTGCAGCGTCGGTTGGCCGCCGAGGACACCAGTTTTCGCTGTGTTCGAGAAAACCTGATGCTGGCCACCGCCTGCCAGTTGATGGAAAGCAAGAGTTACTCGTTAACCGATGTTGCCACCGAACTGGGTTATTCCGACCTCGCCCATTTTTCCCGTGCCTTTAAGAAGCTCACCGGCTTTCCGCCCCGCGATTACCGGCGTCGTTTCCTGCAGTCGTAACTAACCGAAGATAAAAAAACCGCCCGGAATGGGCGGTTTGTCGCAATGAAACCGGGCTTTATCTTTGGCGGTTGTCCTTGACGACCTCGCCGCCTTTCATGACCAGTTTAATGTTGTCTGGGTTAGCAAGGATGTCGAGGTCGTGCAGCGGGTTGCCCTCGACGAACAGCAGATCGGCCCAGGCGCCTCGACGCAGGACGCCGATGTCGCCCTCCGGGTAAGGGTCCAGCAGTCCGGAGAGTTTCAGCAGTTCGCCGGCATCGGAAGTGGCTTGCTTTAAGCCGCGGAAGGAGCCGAAATATTTTTTACGGGCTGCCAGTTCCAGGTTCTGTTTGGCGTGCACCTCGGGTGTGCCAACCAGGTCGGTGCCAAAGGCGCACTTCAAGCCGTATTTCTCCACCAACTCGGCCTGTTGCAGCAGCCCTTTGCCGACCCGCTCGGTTTTCTGGTACAGAATTTCGCTGCCCAGGGGGATCTGACGGTTGGCAATCAACTCGGCGGTGGCGTATTGAGGCACCACCCAGACCTGGTTATCCAGGCATTGCCGGGCGATGTCGTCGTCCATGAAGGTGGCGTGTTCCAGGCATTGAATTCCCTCCTCGATGGCAATCTTCATGGCCGGAGCGGCGTGAATATGACTGCAGACGTAGGAGCCGTAGTTGGCCACGGTCTCAACGATGGCCCGAAGCTCCTCCCGGGTGTACTGGATGGTGTCGAGGGGATCGAACAAGGATGACGCGCCGCCGCCGCCAAACACCTTAATCTGAGACGCGCCCATGAAGATTTGATCCCGGGTACGCTTCAGGCACTGGGGCACGCCGTCGGCCAAAATCAGGTGGCCCTGGCGCATGAAGCTTGAGTCTTCAATGCCCTGGGAGAAATCCGATCGTTGTGCCCGGTTTTGGCGGTAGTCCGCATGACCGCAGGTTTGGGAAATGGCGCCGTAACTGGCGTAGATTCGAGGGCCGGGCACGTAACCATTATCGATGCTTTGCTTTAAGCCATAACAGTTACTGCCAACATCCCGAACCGTGGTGAAGCCCCGCTCGAGCATCTGGCGGGCAATCACCGTGGATCGGACCGCTAACTCCTCGGCGGTCATGCGGTCCATGGCGTCGAAACTGTCGGAAAACGCGATATGAGTGTGGGCATCTATCAGCCCGGGGATCACGGTATAGCCGCTGGCATCGATGATGCCATCGGCCTCGTTAACGGCAGCGGCCCCGTCGCTCACCGAGGTGATCACGCCCTGCTCGACCATAAGCATTTGGTTCGGACGGATGGAATCCTTGATGCCATCAAATAAAGACGCGTTTTTAATCAGTAATTTCATCGTTAGTCTCCTGTCGACAAGGGGCCGCAGTTTCACCGTGCAAATGAGTCAGTTCTGTTTCAAAGGCTCGAAGGATTGCGGCTGCGGTGGCGTCAATGTCGTCTGCGCTGGTGTGGCAACTAAGCACGGAGAACAACATGGTCTTCAGGCCTTTGTAACCGGATGTCGACGGGTAGCAGAACCCCTCCTGCTGAAGGCGATGCACCACCCGTTCGGTGAGGCGATTACGATAGGCGTCATCCCCGGTGCCGAACTGGGCCGAGAACCGGTTGCTGACGACGTCGTTGAGGATGGTGATGCCTTCGACCTGGGACAGGGTGCCGGCCAGCCGTTGCGCCAAGGCGCAGCAGTGGTCGAGGTGATCTTCAATCCCTTTTTTGCCCAAGGCCTTGATGGCGGCATAGACAGGCACACCTCGAGCGCGCCGTGAAGCCGAAATGCCAAAGTTGATGGCATTCCGGTCCGGCTTGGCGATGGCGTCGCTGAGGTAATCGCCCATGCTGTTGCCGCCCATGGCCTTGGCCAGCAACCGGGCGTCACGGACGATAACCATGCCGCTGTCATAAGGCATGTTGAACCACTTGTGACCATCGGTATCCCAGGAGTCCGCCAGTTCAATGCCCTTGAGCAGATGGCGCTGACGATCGCTGACGGCAGACCACAGGCCAATGGCGCCGTCCACATGCAACCAGGCGTTGGGGTGTTGCTTCACCTGTAACGCCAACTCTTCGAAGGGATCAAAGGCACCGGAGTCGATGCACCCCGCCTGGGCGCACACTAAGGTCGGGCCCTCGCACTGTGACAGGACCTCGGCGATGCCGTCGGAAATAATGCGAAGGTTTGAGTCGGTTGGCAGGGTTTTAATCTGCTCAATCCCTACCCCGATCATCGACAGCGCCCGTTTGATGGTGGAGTGAATCTGATCACTGGCCACGACGTTGATTCTAGGGGCGTTGTACAGGCCTCGTGTCGCGACGTCCCAACCGGCATTGCTCAGCAGGCTGTTGCGGGCGGTTATGAGCGCGGTATAGATCGCTTCCTGAGCACCGGAGACAAAGCCGACGCCGGCGGATTTCGGTAACCCTAGCAACTCCAGCATCCACTCGGCGGCGGTTTCTTCAACCACCGAGGTACCGGGACTGGCAACGTAATAGGGAACATTCTGGTCCCAGGCACTCACCAGCCAGTCGGCGGCCAATGCGACCGGGAATGCCCCGCCGATGGCATAGCCAAAAAAGCGTGGCCCGCCGGAGCCGATAAGGCCGGGTTCGACGTTGCTAACCAACTCCTGCAGCACCTGGTCGGGATCGCTGGGTTGTTGTGGCAAGTTGCCACCGATGCGAAGCCGCAAGGCGTCGGCACTGATCTGCGTATCGACGGGCCGATCCGGTAGGGATTCCAGGTAGGCGGCCGCATGGGTGAGCGACTGGTTCAATAGCGGGCGGTAATGGCTGAACTTGTGTGACATGGTGTCCTCTTCTGGGTAATGGCATCTGCTGCCATAAAGTAGAGATCTCCCTGCTAAAAAGTTGCCATTTCACGCCAGGGCGGTACATCGACAGGTCGAAGGGAGGGATGGCAGCCGTGGCGGCAACGCTCTCGGCTACGGATGGATAGATTTCCCCTGAAACCCCATTTTGCATGAGCTGAATTAATCCGAGCCTCGCGAAGTTTCAGTGTCTTAAGCCGGGTCGGTTTGCCACAATTCTGGCCCTGACTTTCTGACCTCGGCGGCTTTGACATGACTGAGATGCAACTGATTTCTGCCCTGTGGCTGGTGGGCGTATTAACCGAAGCCATTACCGGTGCACTGGCGGCCGGACGCCGTCGCATGGACCTGTTCGGTGTGGTGATGGTGGGCTGTGCCACCGCCATTGGCGGCGGCACGGTGCGAGATGTGTTGCTGGGCAGTTATCCGCTGATCTGGGTGGAGCATGTGGAGTACCTGGTGGCCATTGCCGCCACGTCGCTGCTGACGGTCGCATTTGCTCCCATCATGCGCTATCTGACCAAGTTGTTTCTGACCCTGGACGCCATTGGCCTGACGGTGTTTTCCGTCATCGGCGCCCAGAAAGCACTGACACTGGGTTTTAACCCGCTGATCGCCGTGGTGGCGGGCGTGGTCACCGGGGTGTTTGGCGGCATCATCCGCGACCTGTTTTGCCAGCAGATTCCGCTGGTGTTCAGGAAGGAGTTGTATGCGGTCGTGTCGATCATCACCGCCGGTCTGTATGTGGTGTTGACCCTGGCCGAGGTTCAACCCGGATTGGTTCTGGCGCTGTGCCTGCCGTTTGGTTTTGGCTTACGGTTGTTGGCGCTCAAATTCAACTGGTCAATGCCGACGTTTGACTATCAGGAACAATCCATTCACTGATTCTTTCCGTTTCCCCAAGGCCGGCACATTCCGGGCCGGCCTGTTTAACAAAAGCGAACTCTCTGCCAATGAAAAAGACTCTGGCTTCCGCTCTGGTGCTGGCCCTGTCCGGCTGTGCCTCCTCGACCCTCACCTACACCCAGCCCGAATTGGCGCCGGTTACCAACCAGGTCGTCATCGATCAACCGTTTGATCAGGTCTGGGATCGGTTGGTGCGCAATCTGGCATCGGACTTTTTTGTCATCAACAACATCGAGAAGAGTTCACGCATCATCAATGTGTCGTTTTCCACCGCCTCGCCAACCGATTACGTCAGTTGTGGTCATTCGTTACGGCAACTGAATAACGCACAGGGCACACAACTCTTTGAGTACGATCCGGCCGCTTCGACGGCGTTTCCGTTTACCAATGATCATGGGCTATTGTTTCACGCCCAGCGGGCGACCCGACTGGAGGGACGTACCAACATCTATCTGGCGCCAGAAGGCACAGGCACCCTGCTCAGCGTTAACACCAAGTACGTGGTTAAGGTCAATATCGATTACAGCAACAGCAGCAAGCAGTTCCTGCGTCGCGATGACCTGACGTTTGATTTCTCTACCCGGTCGCCGTACCGCGAAGGGGGAGTCAATGGTCTGCAGTGCGCGGCCAACGGCGCGCTGGAGCAACGGGTGATGGATTACGCCCGTTAACCCCGTCAGCCTTGCCCGGCATCGTCTTCGTCGACGGCAACGCTGTGGTTGCGAAACACGTCACAAGGGTCGTAGAGGGCATCGTGATATCGGCCTTCGGTGACCCAATAGAGACTGTGGGCGGGGTCAAACTGGACGCCGCCCCGACGGGGACCCGCTTCGGGGCTAAAATCCAGTTGCCCCGGGGTCTGACCCTCGGCCAGGCCGATGTTCAGTTGTCGTAACTCGGGCTGGCGCTGCGCCACCCGCTCTACCACGCCCATATTGAACTCGGTATGGCCCTTGCCCAGAATCATCACCACCGGCTGGGCTTCTGTCAGATCGGCTCGCATGGCGACAATGGCATCGGCCATGGCCTCGTTGCGAACTAACCAGGTGGTGTACAAACGCTGCAAGCTGTCGTGGTCGGCATGATGACAATGGGCCTGATCCAGTTGTTCCAGCATCAGTTGCCGGTAGGCCTCGGAGTCCAAATCACTTTTCGGTAATAATCGCCGTTCCAGCGTCGTGAGTTGGTCGACGTCGGTGCGGCTCAGACGCAGGCGCAGACCAACATCCAGATCGGCACCAAACACCGGCAGTTGGTACTGGCGTGCCAGCCGCAGCAACGGCGCGTAATACTGCCATTGGGCTTTATGAGTCCAACCGAGGCGCCGCCTCAGTGCCGACTCTTCCCCGCCGTCGTTGTGGCCGACCAATGCAGACTCCTCCTGACCGAGGCTAAAGTCCATGAGCCAACCGGTTTGTTGCTGAAAGAAGAATTCAAATCCCAGGGCCGGCCGAATTCCGGCGTCCAGCAACTGGGTCAGCGCCTGAAGCTGCATCTGATGGTGATGGGGGTTGTCGTGGGTTTCACCCAGGTAGATCACATCGCTGTGGCGCATCTTCTGCAGCAACTGCTGTGGGGTCAGGGGCTGCCCCTGCTGGGTCAGCAGCCGATTGGCGGATGGAGCCGGATTTTCGGGGGCAAAAAAGTCGGCGTCAGTGCCGTTACCACAGCCACTGAGCAGCGGTACCAGCGCCGCCGCGGCCGTCGCACACATCATCCACTTGATCATGGCACCGCCCCTGCCTTGGAGTTGTCTGATTCAGTGTAGGCGATACGCCCCGGCGACGACGGCGGATCAGAAAGGCCGCTGTGAACAGCGGCCTAATCTCGGCGAGGAACAGCGGCTTACAGCCCCAATTTTTCCGCCACGTAATCGGCGTCTTTGTCGCCTCGACCAGACAGGTTGACCAGGATGGTTTGCTCTGGCGACAGCGACTTGGCTTTCTTCATCGCCCAGGCCACGGCGTGGGCGCTTTCCAGGGCGGGAATGATCCCCTCTACCCGCGACAGGGTCATAAAGGCATCCAGGCACTCGTCGTCGGTGACCGACTCGTACTGAACCCGCTCGATGTCTTTCAGGTAGCAGTGCTGTGGCCCAACTCCGGGGTAATCCAGGCCGGAGGCGATCGAGTGAACCGGCAACGGTTCGCCGGCGCTGTCCTGCAGCACGTAACACTTAAAGCCATGCAGCTCTCCCGGTGTGCCCAGGGTCAGGGTAGCGGAGTGCTGATCGGTGTCCAGGCCTTTACCGGCAGGCTCGACCCCAACGATGTTGACGCTGTCGTCCCCCAGGAAGGCAGTAAACAGTCCCATGGCGTTAGAACCACCGCCGACACAGGCGGTAATGAAGTCCGGCAGGCACTGGTGTCGCTCGGTAAACTGCTGGCGTGCTTCGCGGCCGATGATGCTTTGAAAGTCGCGGACCATTTTCGGGAACGGATGCGGACCCACCACTGAGCCAATGGCATAGATGGTGTTCTGAGGATCTTTCAGGTATTCCTCGAAGGCGCTGTCTACGGCGTCTTTCAGGGTGGCGGTACCCCGGGTTACCGGCACCAGGTTGCAGCCCAGAATTTTCATCTTGGTGACATTGGGGTGCTCTTTCTCGATGTCCACCTGACCCATGTGAATTTCACAGGGAATGCCGACCAGGGCGCAGGCGGTTGCCAGCGCCACCCCGTGCTGACCGGCGCCAGTTTCGGCAATCACCTTTTTCTTGCCCATGAATTTGGCCAGCAAGGCTTCACCCAGGCAGTGGTTAATCTTGTGGGCACCGGTGTGATTGAGATCTTCGCGCTTCAAATAGATCTGGGCACCGCCCAGTTGCTCGCTCAGGCGGCTGGCGTGGTAAATGGGGCTGGGGCGGCCGACGTAATCCTGAAACAGCTGCATCAATTGGTTTTGGAAGGCGTCGGTTTGACGAATCTCTTCGTAGGCGAGATCGATCTCCTGCATGACCTGTTGCAGCTCCGGTGGCACGATCTGGCCGCCGTACTCGCCAAAAAAACCGGCCTTATCGGGCATGGGGGCAAATGTGGTCATTGAACTGATCTCCTGTCTACTGCGTTGGGCGTGCGGTTGTCGTCAAGGCATCATCCTGCCTGTTTGAATACAGGCAATATACTGCTGTAACTCAATCTTTCCAATCAAATTGTTGAATTCTGGGACTAAAGTAGCGATTTAACGGGTGTGCATACCCCCCAAAGTCTTCGCTGTAACGAATTCGGTACAGTAAGAGGCGGCGCGGCAACCTATGTGTGCAGTATTGAAAGCGCGCAACGACCTGGAGTAAATGTTCTAGATGGCGTCATTGGCAACATTTTCTGTTGCCTTCTCGGGTTTGATGGTTGATTACACTCATCGGAGCTGTTACAAAAAGAGTTCCACTGACTGAGGTTCAAGGATGATCCATGGTGAACTTACCCCGTTTTTTGACGCTGATCGTTGCGTTTTCCCTGTCTTTTCCTGCTTTAAGCGGCGATCGCAGTAACACCCGCTACCCCATTATGATGGTGCACGGCATCTTTGGCTTCGATTCGCTGCTGGGGGTGGATTACTTCTATGGTGTGCCGGAGTTTTTGTCTGAGGACGGTGCCACCGTGTTCTTAACCGCGGTGTCGGCGGCCAACGCCACCGAAGTGCGGGGGGAACAACTGATTGCCGAAGTCGAAGCGGTCTTGGCCCTGACCGGAGCCGATAAGGTCAACCTGATCGGCCACAGCCACGGTGGCCCAACGGTCCGTTACGTTGCCTCGGTCGCCCCTCACCTGGTGGCCTCGGTAACCTCGGTGGGCGGGGTTAACTGGGGATCGCCCGTGGCCGATGCACTGCGGGATGCCATTGAGCCTGGCTCGGTTACCGAGTCAGTGGCGGCTGCCGCGGCCAACGCCCTGGCCAACCTGATTGAGCTACTGTCCGGCAGCAGTCACAGACCAACGGACGCTTTGGCGGCCACCGAGTCGCTCACCACTGCGGGCACCCTGGCGTTTAACCAGCGTTACCCCGAAGGCGTGCCCCAGCATTACTGTGGCGACGGCGAGCCGGTCGCCGCCAATGGCGTGCATTACTTTTCCTGGAGCGGCGACGTCAGTTACACCAACGTGTTTGATCCGGTGGACCCGTTCCTGGCTGTCACCAGCCTGATCATCGACGATGCCAATGACGGCTTGGTGTCCGCCTGCAGTTCGCACCTGGGTCTGGTGTTGAATGACAGCTATCGCATGAACCATCTGGATGAGATCAATCAGAGCTTTGGCCTGACACACTTCTGGGAAACAGATCCTAAGCGGGTCTACCGCGACCACGCCCGCCGATTAAAGTCATTAGGGTTGTAACGGATGCCGTGGTGGCGAATCAGCGGGCTACTGGCGATGTCGGTGGCACTGGCGTCAACGACCTGGCTAGGTGACAATCCGGCCAGTGCCAAGGTTGGCTCCCCTACCCCGGCTGCAGCCTTGGCGCCAATGGCGATGGACAGGGCCACTGGATTCAGTGACAGGACGGTGCTGGCGCGATTTGATGACCTGATGCACCAGTGGCACGGGCTCGATCAGGCCGAGCTACTGCAGCAGTTGCAATTGCAATTGGCGGCCTTACCCGTGGCATCGCGCCAGGCTGTGCTGGCGCTGTTCCAACGCTACCTGGCCTACAAACAAGCGCTGGCCAGCATCGAAGCCACCACCTTTGACACCGGCCTCGACCCCGAGAGCCTGGCTCGGCAACTGGATGAGATCGAGGCATTGCAGCTGGCGTTTTTCAGTGCCGATGAAGTGGCGCGGTTGTTTGATGAGCAGCGCCAGCGCGACCAGGCGGCGTTGGCGCGGTTAAGGTTACGGCAGGATGATCAGCTCACCGAGGTCGAGCGGCAGCGGTTATTGGCTGAGAACCTGGCGTCACAGCCCGAGGCGGTGCGCCGCGCCTTGGCGCCAACCCTGTCGCTACGGCAGCTTCAATCCGGCCAAGGCATCGAGTCGCTGCCAGCGGCGGTTCAGCAGCGATTGAGCCAACAGCGGCTACAGCAACAACACTGGCGTCAACGCGCCAGTACCACCCTGGCACAGTTGCGCGCCATTAGCGCCGATGCCAACTTGAGTCCCCAGCAGCAGCAACAGGCCAGCGACGCGGTGCTGGCCCAATACAGCCCTGACGAGCGCAAACGGCTGTCGGTCTACCTTCGCCACGGCCTGAATCAATGAAAAATTTCATAGAATCAACACCCTTGTGGTTAATTAGCCGACAATCCCGCCGCTATTTCCAGCGGTTCGCCGCAAAATCCCCATTCGTCGTTTGAGCCCTTGGCGTAAGCTGTTAGAATCATCGGTTATTCATTTCTTTTGACTGATAAACAGAGCTGATCCTCATGGGAAGAAGTTTCGAAGTCCGCAAATTATCTATGGCCAAAACGGCTGCGGCAAAGACCAAGGTGTACTCCAAGTACGGTAAAGAGATCTACGTGTGTGCTAAAAACGGCAGCCCGGATCCGGAAACCAACCTGTCTCTGCGTCGCCTGATCGAAAAAGCGAAGAAAGATCAGGTTCCTGCTCACGTTATTGACAAGGCCATCGACAAAGCCAAAGGCGGCGCCGGTGAAGATTACTCCCCTGCCCGCTACGAAGGTTTCGGCCCTGGCGGTTGCATGGTGATCGTTGACTGTCTGACCGACAACGGCAACCGGACCTTCACCGAGGTGCGTCAGTGCTTCGTGAAAACCGACTCCAAGCTGGGTGCGCCGGGTGCGGTTGCCCACATGTTCGATCACCAGGCTGTGTTTGCTTTCGCCGGCGACGACGAAGACGCGGTATTGGAAGTGCTGATGATGGCGGATATCGACGTCACCGACGTCGAGTGTGAAGACGGCGTCATCACCGTGTTTGCGCCTCACACCGAGTTCTTCAAGGTCAAGACCGCCCTCAACGAAGCCTACCCTGATGTGAGCTTCAGCGCCGAAGAGATCACCTTCATTCCACAGACTTACGTCAATGTGGAAGGTGACGACGTGGCAACCTTTGAGAAGTTCATGGCAATGCTGGAAGACTGCGATGACGTTCAGGAAGTCTACCACAACGTGGAAAACCTCTGATTAGACGCTGTCATCAAATGAAACCCGGCCCATTGGTCGGGTTTTTTATTGCCCATGACAGCCGTGGCCGCGGCTTTACAGCCCGGTCTAAACACGTATGCTGTATCCTTTTTGCTGTTTGAGGCTGTTATGGACCTCTCCTGTTTTGTCTGCGAGCTGACTCAGGCGCGCGCCGTCAGCCACACTCAGTTGCTGCAGAAGCTGTGGAGTGATTACGGCGGACTCTATCGCCTGCATCTGCAAGCCGGTAGCGCCACCTCGGTGATCGCCAAGTGCATCGACCTGCGCCCGCCAACGACCCACCCCAGAGGATGGCAAGGCCAGGTGGGCCATCAACGAAAGCAGCGCTCCTATCAAGTGGAGCTGAACTGGTATCGTGATTATGCCAGTGTCACATCGTCACGGTGTCGGGTGCCGGCCTATCTCGGCCATCACCGCAATGGCGAACAACTGATTGTGGTCATGGAGGATCTGCAAGCGGCTGGCTTTGAACCACTGGAGCCGCAAGTCACCGACGCGCATCTGCAGACAACGGTGCGTTGGCTGGCGGAGTTTCACGCCCGCTTTATGGCCGATCCTGGCGCTGGTCTGTGGTCCAGTGGCTGTTACTGGCACCTGGCAACCCGTCAGCAGGAGTTGGCCGCCATGGCCGACGGTCCGCTTAAGCGCGCCGCCTCGGCGCTGGATGACGCACTGGAGCACTGCCGTTATCAGACCCTGGTGCATGGCGATGCCAAGACCGCCAACTTCCTGGTACACCCCAGCACAGGCACCATTGCGGCGGTGGACTTTCAATACGTGGGCAAAGGCGTCGGGGTCAGAGATCTGGCCTACCTGCTGGGCAGCGCTCTGGATGATCAGGCGTTACTCGCCAGCGGTGACCGCTGGCTACGGCACTATTTGGACTGCCTCAGCACTGCCCTGCAACAGCGTCACCAATGGTCGGCCACGGCCACAACAGATCTGTGCCGCCAGTGGCAGCAACTGTACCCCCTGGCCTGGGCCGATTTTGAACGGTTTTTGCAGGGCTGGAGTCCTGGTCACTGGAAGTTGGGCCGTTACAGTGCCCGCCAAACCGAACGGGCGCTGTCGCAATTGGGCTAAAATGTCGGTTTTGGCGCGAATAATGTCAGAAATGACTCCTGAGGTCGGCAACGATAGCGGCGATACTGGCTGTCAATGGCACAACAATCAGGACAATTCCCATGACCCATACCGCTCTCATCGTTATCGACCTTCAAAACGACTACTTTGCCGGCGGCGCCTATCCGCAATGGCAGGCGCAACCGGTAACCGAGCGCATCCTCGGCGTCATCGAACAGGCCAGACAGCGGCAGATGCCGGTGTTTCTGGTGCAGCACCTTGCCGACGTGTCGGCAAGCAAAGCGCCGTTTTTCAACCCCGGCAGCCAGGGGGCACAGATTCACCCCTCGGTGTTGCAGGCCGCTGCGGGGGCCGAAGTGGTGGTAAAAGGCTTTGCCGATTGCTTTGAAGGCACCAACCTGGATGCACTGCTGCAACGCGCCGGGGTAGACCGTATCCTGCTGTGCGGAATGATGACCCACAACTGCGTCACCTACACCGCCCTGTCCAAGGCGGCGGAGCGCTACCAGCCGGTGGTGTTGGCCGACTGCACCAGTTCGGTGGATGAGATGATTCAACAGATTGCCCTGCATGCCTTGTCTTCACGGGTGCCGGTACTCAGTGCCGAGCAGGCGCTGGCATAAAAAAAGGAGCCCATGGGCTCCTTTTTTACGGTTGTTAAGGCTACACCTTAAACTGATTCAACAACTGATCTTGTTGATTCACCGTTTCTAACTGCTCGGTCATCGCCATGCTGGCGTCCTGGGCGGCTTCCGATACCTGCTGAGACAACTCTTTGATGTTGAGAGTGCTCTTGTTGATGTCTTCCGCCACCAGGCTTTGCTCCTCGGCGGCAGAGGCGATCTGCAGGTTCATGTCGGTGATGCGTTTGATGGCATCACGAATGCGTTGCAGCGCCTGGCTGGAAGTTTCGGAGATCTCCACCGTGGTGGCGGCCACCTCTTTGCTCTGCCCCATTACCGCCACCGCCGAGCGCGAACCGGCGGCAAGCTGGTCGATCATCTCGCGAATCTCCGAAGTCGACTGCTGGGTGCGACTGGCCAGGGTGCGCACTTCGTCGGCCACCACCGCGAAACCACGGCCCTGTTCGCCGGCCCGGGCCGCTTCGATGGCGGCGTTCAGCGCCAGCAGGTTGGTTTGATCGGCGATGTCGTTGATCACCGCCAGGATCGACTCGATGTTGCTGGTGGCGTTGGACACTTCCCGAACGACTTCGACGGCATGATCGATCTGGCCGCTCAACTCTTCAATGGCCGAAGCGGTGCGGTCAACGGTGGTGACCCCCTCCTCCACCGAGGTGTCGGCTTCCTGCACCGCTGCGGATGCGCCTTGAGCATTACGGGCCACCTCCATGGAGGTCGAGGCCATCTCGTTCATGGCGGTCGCCAGTTGTTCCAACTCTTCCAACTGCTTGGCCATGGCCTGAGTGCTTTGCTGGGACCCTTCGGCGGTAAGGCGAGTGCCCTCGGAGATGGTTTCGGCCAGCAATTTTACCTTGGAAATCATTGCCCGCAGTTTGCTGCTGAAACCATTGAAACTCCCGGCCAGCGACGCGAACTCGGCGTCGGTGTTGGTGTCCATGGTCTGGGTCAGGTCGCCATCACCACTGGCGATGTCTTCCATGGCGTCATTAATGGCTTGCAGCGGTGTCATCAGGCGGCTGATGAGCACAGTTAACGCCACAATGGCGATGGCCAATGCGATCAGCGAATACAGCAAGGCGTCGTTGCGCAGCGCCGTTTCGGTGGCATGAATGGTTTCTGAGTCCAGGGCCACCCCCAGGGTCCAGCCGATCTGCGGCAACGGCAGGAAGCTCAAGTATTGCTCCCGGCCATCCACCATGGTGGTCTGGCCCTTGCCGCTGAAGCCTATGTCGCTGCCAAACAGCGACTGCGCCGGTTTGCCATGCAGGGCCTTATCCGGGTGGGTAATAAACTGGTTATCCGGGGTCAGCAAAAACGCGTAACCGGCATTAAACAGGTTGACCTTGTTGATGGTTTCGCCCAGTTGCTTCAGGCTGACATCGAGGAACATGGCGCCGACAAAGCGGCCATTTTCCTTCATGGGAATGCCGATGGACACCAGAATCTCCTGGGTCACCGAATCCGGATAGGGGGCAGTAAAAATCACCTTGTCCTGGCGCTTGGCTTCTTGATACCAGGGGCGAGTGCGGGCGTCGTAATCGGCGCTGGCCTGCCAGGCGTCGTCGTTGTCGATGAGGCGACCATCGGACTCGAAGCCCACCCCGGCCAACAGGAAATGCTGCTTAACCACGGACTTGGTAAACACTCGAGTGATGTTGGCATCACTGATGTCATCCTCGATGAGGCTCATGACGTAACGGCCGATGTCGGCCTTATTGGCCATGTTATTTTCGACGGTATCGGCGATGCCGGTGGAGATCTCGGACACGCTGCTCTCTGTCAGGGCAAAGATGCTGTGCTTGGTGGTGAGGTACTGATTGATAGACAGTGCAGACAAAGCTAACAGCAGAATTATGCACGAAGCAAAGACGATTTTTGTCTTAAATTTCATGATTCAGGTTGTCCTTCTGGTATTCCACGGGTAATAAAATGTCACTTTGATTACTCGAGTAGCATGATCTAAAGCAGCCAATACACTGCTCAAATGGGTGCTGCCAACGCTGAACGCCAATGCGAACATCGTTATATTACAATTTGATTTATATATAATTTATTTGGTGCATTCCGATGGTCACACAAGGATTTATGGCGTTCAACCACGGAATATCTCATTTATCGGCATTGCTGGCGGGCACTTTAATGGCAGGATTTTTAGATGGTCAATCAGTCTTTGTAATTTACTGATATATTAAGGTTTAATTTTTTACCTTAATAGTTATTAGATTTTCTTTTTTCAAAATTAAGCCGCACATAATTTAGTGCGGCTTGATTTAATTATTCACTCACTCGCCGTGGCAGAATCGCGGCAGTGAGTCAGATTACCCTTAAACCTGGAATTGGCCCAACAGTTGATCCTGTTGACGGGCGTCGTGCAATTGCCGATTGGACGCCTGCTCCTGAGACTCGGCGAGCTCGGAGATCTGGTTGGACAAATCTTTAATATTCAATGTACTACGGTTAATGTCTTCCGCCACTAGGCTCTGCTCTTCCGCCGCGGAGGCAATCTGCAGGTTCATGTCGGTGATGCGCTTGATGGCGTCGCGAATTCGGCTCAGGGCGTCATTGGACTGGGTAGAGGTCTGCACCGTGGCCTGGGCTACCTGCTTACTCTGCTCCATCACCTCCACCGCCGAGGTCGCCCCCTCCTGCAACTGATCGATCATGGTTCTAATCTCGGAGGTGGATTGCTGGGTGCGACTGGCCAGGGTGCGAACTTCGTCGGCCACCACCGCAAAACCCCGGCCCTGCTCGCCGGCCCGGGCCGCTTCGATGGCGGCATTGAGCGCCAACAGGTTGGTTTGATCGGCTATGCCGTTGATGACCGCCAGTATCGACTCGATGTTGGCGGTGGCTTCGGACACCTGGCCGACCACCTGCACCGCCTGTTCAATCTGCTCTGACAGGTTATCGATGGCGTTGGCGGTATCGGCCACGGTGTCGACGCCCTGCACTACGGACTGGTCGGCGTCCTGAACGGCGGCAGCGGCCTCCTGGGCGTGATTGGCCACTTCCATGGAGGTGGATGCCATCTCATTCATCGCCGTGGCCAACTGCTCCAACTCCCGCAACTGAGTGTCGATGGCGGTCTTGCTCTGACGGGCCTCGTCGGCGTTTTCGGTGGCGGTGTCGGTCAAGCCGTTGGCCAGGGTTTTGACTTCGGAGATCAACCGGCACAGTTTTTCGCTGAAACCGTTGAAATAGCCGGCAACGTCGGCGAACTCCGGTTCCGAATCGGTGGCCAGACGCTGGGTCAGGTCGCCTTCACCGGTGGCGATCTCGGCCATGGCGTCGTTCAGGCGGTCCAGGGGTTTCATCAACAGGTTCATCAGCATGGTCAGGGCGACCACCGCGACGACCAGCGCCATCAACGAATACAGGATGGCATCGGATTTTACCTTGGTTTCTGCGGCCTCAATCACTTCGGCGTCCAGATCCACGCCCAGGGTCCAGCCCAGCGTCGGCATATCGATGAATCTCAGCAGGTGAGTCTTGCCGTCGATGTCGACGCTCTGCTCGGTTTGTGAGAAATCGATTTGTCGGCCAAAGCGTTCGCTGGCGGCGGTGCCGTTGAGGCTCTCATCCGGATGGGAGATAAACACTTTCTCTCGGTTGAGCAGAAACAGGTAACCGGCATCGAACAGGTTAATGTTGTTAATGGCTGCGCTGAGCTTAGACAGGCTCAAATCCAGAAACATCACCCCGGAAAAGCGTCCCTGTTGCTGCATCGGCACGGTGATGGACACCAGGGTCTCGTTGGTCATGGTGTCCTGGTAGGGCTGGGTAAACGTCAGGCGGTTATTGGCCTTGGTTTCCCGGTACCAAGGGCGTTTTCGGGCGTCATAATCCGCCGGTACCACCCAGTTGGGGTCGTTATCCAGTAGGCTGCCATCGCGCTCAAAACCGATGCCGGCCAACAGAAAGCCGTCTTTAATTGCGGCCTTGGTGAATATTCGATTGATGGATGCCTCGCTGGGGTCGTCTTCGATCAAGCTCATCATATAGCGAGCCGTTTCCCCTTTTAGTACCATCTCTTTTTCAATGGCACTGGCGACATTTCGGCACAGTTCATCGACACTATTGGCAGTCAGCGAGTTGATGGTATTTTTAACCGTTATATATTGTTGTAAGGACAGCGTGGACAATGCCAACATCATGATCACGCAGGATGCCAGCACTATCTTAGTTTTAAATTTCATGAATGTTTGGCCTCATGAATAATAAAGGAAAGCCTCCCGCCACAGTCAATGGCGATTGCTAATAGGGTCTCAGCATTTCCCCGCTTCCACAGTGATAGTTATCACAGATGATTTTTGACAGTTCGATTAAGTTGTTGAAAATGCGAAGTTAAATTTTGAAGTTCACAATTTGCAAATTGCGGTTGGCGCAAGTTACGACTTGGCTCAAGCACAGGCGGTTAAAGAGGGTGCGATGGTTCAAAAGTGAAGCGTTAGGTTAACATCGACTTATTTTAAAAAAACCAATAGTTAATTACCGACGAAGTTTAATATTATCGATGTCATTCTGTTTTAAATAAATATATTTAATGGATTGCTTACACTAGCGCCTATAAATGATGGAACGCCGATACCGGAGTTTATCATTCATGGTTGATGCGAATGCGCTAGAAACGGTGCAATAAAGCCGCTATGATGGATTTAGAATGTTTGACTTGCTACAAGGAAAGTAACATGAAAGCAATCTTTATATTAGCCGGACTATTGGTATCGATAAACTCTGCCTATGCCGACAGTTTTGGCCGATATTTAGTGCAAAGTGATTTTCGTTACTTTGAACACTCCATGCAATGCACCAATCTGAGTGAAGATCAGTTTTACACCATCTACGACGACTGCCTGATGCAGGTCGACCCGGATGGAGGCCACACCTCCGCCGCCCAGGCTGAAAAGATGATCGCATCGCTGCAGTCCTGCCTGATTGAAAACGGCATCAGCCGTCAGAGTCAACAGGCCTGCATCGCCCTGAGCCGTGACCAACAACAACATGCCCGCAGCGCCAGCATGGATACCCTGCAGGCGTTTGCCCAAACTCGTGGCACCGATGCGATTACCTTGCCGTTGCCACCCAATGCCAAATTGGTGAATCACATGTTTCCAGAGGACATGGGCGGCAATCTCGGCGCCGTGCCCTTGACGCTGTCGGCGGCGGTTTTCACCACCTCGATGACCATTAATGATGTGGCCGAATACTACCGGGTGCAGGTGGGCAACTTCTATGAATATCGCCATGACAATGGCGACGTTAGCTTCATCCAGGGCGTGGGAGACGAGGTGAGCGATCCGGCGACCCTGCTGAAAGCACAGTTGACCCGGCCCAATGTTCAGATCCTTCAGGCCATCGACCCCCTCAGCGGCGAACCCCTCAGCGGTGCCCAGGTGATGCTGTTCTACCAACGCCTGTAGCCAGTGGCTATTCCAGCAACGATACCGCCTGGCGCATCACCTCTTCACCGCGCATGTCGTATTGACGGGTGGTGTCGATGCTGGCGTGGCCCATCAGTTTTTGCACCGTGTGCAGATCGACGCCATTGCACAGCAGCTGTGTGGCGAAAGTGCGGCGGCCGTCGTGGGGGCTGAAGCTGGCCACCCTGGCCTGGCGGTTTCGAGCGTCGATGATCACCTTTACCGCCTGGGGCGTCATTCGCCGCGCCAGCAGATTCCCCAGCTTGGTTATCGGTTGAAACAACGGTCCTTGGTCCTCGCCTCTGAGGGTGTCGATGTATTCGGTCAGTGCCGTCAGTGTGGGTTGATTCAGGTACAACAGCCGCTCTTTGTTGCCTTTACCGATGACGCGAATCGTAGCTTGGTGGCGATCCAGGTGGGCCAGATCTATGCCCACCAGCTCGGCGCGGCGCACACCGGTACCAAACAGCAGGCTCAACAGGGCCAGATCCCGGCACCCTTTCGGACCGCAGTCGTGGCGACATTGCCGCAGTAAACTCTGAATCTCCGACTTGGTCACCTCCCGCCCCTTGTTCACCCGGCTGCCTCGCAAACGACGAATCGATTGAATCTGGCTGTAGTGGCGATGTTCGTACAGCCCCATCTCGTACGCCCGCCGGGCGACCCCTTTGATCAATGCCAGGTACAGATTGACGGTATTGGGACTGCGCCCCTGGGCCGTGGGCCGACGCATCAACGCGCCTCGACGCAGTTGGTCAAGCAGATACAGCACCTGCGGCTTGCCGATGGCCGCCCAGTCTATCTGCCGGTAATGGTCCAGATTCAACAGCCGGGCGATCACATTCAGGTAGCTGATCATCTTCTGCCGCGACAGATCCGAGCCCAGCTCCTGCAGATAGATCAGCGCCGGAGAAAATGCGGCGCAATCAGAGTCGTTGTTGGCTGCTAGCAACTGGGTCGGGGCTAGCGGGGTTAATTCAGTCAATCTGGGGGTCTCGTGGTCTGGGATCGCTGGCGGATCATACCGGATCGCCATTAGTAATGAAAATAACTGTTTTCGAAACCAACGTTTATAAAACACCTCAATCAAGGACACAGGTAGCAATGAGAAAGGCAGATGGCGGCGCGAATGTGGGTGGGTCGGGGCAAAAGTTGCCGGCCGCTGTTACCCCGGCCGACAGGTGCAGGCTCGATCAGTGATCGGCCAACCAGTTGAAGTCGACGCGCTGCTCGGTACCGTCGGCATCGGTGAACTGAAGTTGCAGTTGCCACACCATGTAGCCGGAGGCGCAGCTGCCGTACATCAGTTCGCCCTGACCGTCGGCATCAAAGTTAACCGGAATTCGGCCCATGAACATATCCCGTCCTTCCACCAGTGCGGAATTAAGGCTCCAGCCTTCCGGTGCCGCCAGGGATAATGCCAATGGTTGTTCACTGGGAGCATTGGCCGGAGTCATGGTTAACGACAAAGTTTCACCGGAAATAGCAAACTGGCATGGGCCAGTTTCAAACTGGCATAAGCTGGGATCGGTCACCTGTTCGTTATTATCCGAACAGCCCGTCAGGATCAACAATCCACTGACGAGTGCGCCTACAGTTCGAAACATCATTCAATACCGCCTTGAATTAACAGGATTTTATTAACAATAATTACACATCGTTTCTTGATCAGGATCAAATTAACAGCGGGTGTTTGTGCTAGGTTTTTTGACCGACCTCAAGTATCATGAGCTTGCCTTGATGCATATCACGCTAGAAGTGGTCAAATGTTATTCGTTTGCGAAAATTTGCATCGAAATGTGCGTTACTCCAACTTCATCCGTGGAAGTTAACATGCAATTGCAGTGGAAGCTAAAAATATGAACCTGACTAATGCCAGCACTGATTACAACTATACAGTTGTCCGTCAGTTCGCTGTAGTAACCGTCATTTGGGGGATCGTTGGAATGCTGGTTGGCGTGTTTATCGCCGCGCAGCTGATCTGGCCAGCTCTCAATTTTGATACCCCCTGGCTGACTTACAGCCGCCTTCGCCCGTTACACACCAACGCGGTAATTTTCGCCTTTGGCACCAGCGCTCTTTTCGCCACCTCGTACTACGTGGTGCAGCGTACCTGTCAAGCTCGGCTGTTCGCGCCCAAGCTCGCATCCTTCACCTTCTGGGGTTGGCAAGCGATCATCCTGGCCGCAGCCATCACCTTGCCTCTGGGCTACACCACCTCTAAGGAATACGCGGAGTTAGAATGGCCGATTGATATCGCCATCGCCGTCGTATGGGTGTCCTATGCCATTGTGTTCTTTGGCACAATCATGAAGCGTAAGGTTCAGCACATCTATGTGGCCAACTGGTTCTTCGGCGCCTTTATCATCACCGTGGCGGTGTTGCACATCGTTAACTCACTGGCGGTGCCGGTGGTGGATGTGGAGTCTGGCCTGTGGACCATGAAATCCTATTCGGTGTACGCCGGAGCCGTGGATGCCATGGTGCAGTGGTGGTACGGGCACAACGCCGTTGGCTTCCTGCTGACCGCCGGTTTCCTGGGCATGATGTACTATTTCGTGCCTAAGCAAGCGGGTCGTCCGGTTTACTCCTACCGCCTTTCCATCGTTCACTTCTGGGCGTTGATTGCGCTGTACATCTGGGCTGGCCCACACCACCTGCACTACACCGCCCTGCCCGACTGGACTCAGTCTCTGGGTATGGTGATGTCCCTGATTCTGTTCGCCCCCTCCTGGGGTGGCATGATCAACGGCATCATGACCCTGTCCGGTGCCTGGCATAAACTGCGTACCGATCCGGTACTGCGATTCCTGGTGGTGTCCCTGTCCTTCTACGGTATGTCGACCTTTGAAGGTCCGATGATGTCCATTAAGACCGTTAACGCCCTGTCGCATTACACCGACTGGACCGTCGGCCACGTACACTCCGGTGCACTGGGCTGGGTTGCCATGGTATCCATCGGTTCGCTTTACCACCTGATCCCGAACCTGTTCGCCCAGGGCCGCATGTACTCCATCAAACTGGTGAACGTACACTTCTGGCTGGCAACCATCGGCACCGTGTTGTACATCGTGTCCATGTGGATCAGTGGCGTTATGCAAGGTCTGATGTGGCGCGCGGTGAATGCCGACGGCACCCTGACCTACAGCTTCGTTGAGTCTCTTGAGGCCTCGTACCCGTTCTATTTCGTTCGCTTCATTGGTGGCGTGTTCTTCGTTACCGGTATGTTGCTGATGGCGTACAACGTGTACCGCACCATCAAGGCGCCTGATGGCTCACTGCAGGGCGAGGCAGAACTTCAGCCTCAGTCTGCTTAAGGAGAAGCGCAATGAAATTCAAGCACGAAATAATTGAAAAGAACATCGGCCTGTTGGCGATCTTCACCATCATTGCCATCAGTTTTGGTGGTCTGGTACAGATCACGCCGTTGCTTTTCCAGAACGAAACCACCACGCCGGTGAAGGGCCTGACCCCTTACACCGCGCTGCAGATGGAAGGCCGTGACGTGTACATCCGTGAAGGGTGCAACAACTGTCACAGTCAGATGATCCGTCCGTTCCGCAGTGAAACCGAGCGCTACGGTCACTACTCGGTCGCCGGTGAGCACGTGTGGGAACACCCGTTCCTGTGGGGGTCTAAGCGTACTGGTCCGGATCTGGCCCGGGTTGGCGGTCGCTACTCCGACGACTGGCATCGCGTCCACCTGCGTGATCCACGCATCGTGGTACCCGAGTCCAACATGCCCGGTTTCCCCTGGCTGGACGAGAATACCCTGGACGGTGAGTCGACTCTGAAAAAACTACAGATCTTCCGCGACAACTTCGGCGTACCTTATGGTAGCGACGAGGAACTGCAGAAGGACGTTGAGTCCATTAAGGGTAAAACCGAAATGGACGCCTTGGTTGCTTACCTGCAATCTCTGGGCACAGCTCTGAAATAAGGAGGCTTTGATGGACTACGGAACGTTTCAAGGCATTGTTACCCTCGTTTTATTGCTGATTTTTTTGGCCATCATCGGTTGGGCGTACAGCGCCAAGCGCAAGCCCGCGTTCGATGAGGCGGCCAACCTCGTCTTTGATGACGAGAACACGCCTAAGGGATCTAAGGAGTAATCTAAGATGACCAGCTTTTGGAGTACATTTATTACCGTTATCACCCTCGGGGTGATCTTCGGTTGCCTTGCCATCCTCATCTGGTGCATTAAGGACAAGATGGGCGTGGAGGAAGGCGAAGGGATGGGTCACACCTTCGACGGCATTGAGGAGGTCAATAACCCTCTGCCGAAGTGGTGGTCCTACATGTTCGTGTTTACCATCGTGTTTGGCCTGGGTTACCTGGCCGCGTATCCGGGTCTGGGTAACTGGAAGGGCTTTTTAGGTTGGACCTCGTCCAACCAAAGCGTGCTGTCATTGGAAGACTCCAAAGTGGCCGCGGACACCGCCCGCACCAGCCTCAACCAGGGTTACGTGCAGTACGACCGGGAAGTGGTTCAGGCCGATGCGCAGTATGGCCCGATCTTTAAGGGCTTTGCCGAGCAGCCAATCGAAGCATTGGCCAGCAACGACGACGCCCTCAAGATTGGCCAGCGTCTGTTCCTGCAAAACTGTTCTCAGTGTCACGGCTCCGATGCCAAGGGTGGCCCCGGCTTCCCGAATCTGACCGACGGCGCCTGGTTGTGGGGTGGCGATCCGGCCACCATCAAGCTGACCATCATGAACGGTCGTCGCGGCATGATGATGCCTAAGGGTGGCTTGCCGGTCACAGACGAAGAGATTCCGGCCATTGCCGAGTACGTGTATGGACTCAACGGTCGCAAACACGACGCCGAACTGGCCGCTAAGGGTCAAGCCGGCTTCATGAAGGGCTGTTTCGCCTGTCACGGTATGGACGGCACCGGCAATCCGATGCTGGGTGCGCCTAACCTGACCGACAACAATTGGCTCTACGGTGGCAGCCGTAAGGTGATTGAAGACACCATCCGTAACGGTCGTACCGGTGTGATGCCTGCTTGGAAAGACGTGTTGGGTGAGGATAAGGTTCACCTTATTACCGCTTACGTCTATAGCCTGAGCCAGGGCTAACCCCTACCCAGCCCCGTCTTTTGGCGGGGCTTTTTTTCCCCTGTTAAGACTCCGATTCGGCCTCGTGACGCCGCTTGCGCTGACCACGGATGTCATCACCAACGATTGGTTTCCCAGCCTGGAAATGCGTAAAATGGGGGCCAGTCCATTGGAAGGTAAAGTAGATGAAAGCAACTCCTTGGTACAAGCAGTTCTGGCCATGGTTTTTGATCCTGTTACCGGGATCCGTTGTGATAGCGGCCTTGATGACCATCAAGGTTGCGGTAGACAATCCGGTTGCCCTGGTGGCTGAGGATTACTACAAAAAAGGAAAAGGGATTAACCAGGATCTTTCCCGCATCACTCAAGCCCGCAATCTGGGGGTGGTGTTTGAACTGACCCAGCAGGATTCCAACCTGTACCTGATTCAACATGGCGGCCCCAGTGACGGCGCGGCCATCGAAGTGGAATTCCACCACACCACCCTGCCCCAGCACGATCGCATCATGATGCTGACCCAGGACGCCAGTGGCCGTTACCCGGTGCCGGCGCAGGAACTGGTCAACGGCAACTGGCAAGTGATGATTGATGCCTTTGACCAAAGCTGGCGCCTGCAACAGCGCATCGCCCTGCCGGTAGAGCAGTCGGTCTGGTTTCGATAACGGGAGTCTGCGTGGATAAAGGGTGTTTCCACTGTGGGCAGCAGGTTCCGCTGTCCACCGATTACAGCGTTACCATCGATGAACAGTCTCATCCCATGTGCTGCCCGGGCTGCGCAGCCGTCGCCCAAACCATCTGCGATGCCGGCCTGGGCGATTATTACCGCTATCGCACCGAAACCGGCAGTAAGCAAAACCTGGACGCCATCATGGCCCAGCTCGATGCCTACGATCTGGATGAGGTACAACGGGACTTTGTCGCCAGTGACGGCAAACTCAACTCGGTGGTGTTGTCGGTAGAAGGAATCAGTTGCGCCGCCTGTGCCTGGTTGATCGAACGGCACCTGAGAAAATGCGACGGCATCGCCCGCATTACCGTCAATACCACCACCCTGCGAGCCACCGTCAGTTGGGATCCGGCCAAGATCAAGCTGTCGGAAATTCTCAACCAGATGGCACTGGTGGGGTATCCCTCGACGCCGTTCCAGCCGGACAGCAAAGAGCAGACCTACGCCAAAAGCTCGCAGCAATTTCTGTTTCGCCTTGGGCTGGCCGGCATGGCCACCATGCAGGTGATGATGCTGGCCGTGGCCCTGTACATGGGTTACTTCACCGACCTGGATGAGGTGTACCGGGACTACTTCCGCTGGGTGTCGCTGCTGTTTGCCACTCCGGTTGCCCTGTATTCGGCCCAGCCGTTCTACTTCAGTGCCCTGCGCTCGTTAATGTCGCTCAGGGTCAATATGGACGTGCCGGTGTCCATCGCCATTCTCGGGGCCTTCAGCGCCAGTTGCGTCGCCACCTTCAAGGGCACCGGCGAGGTATACTTCGAATCGGTGTCGATGTTCACCTTTTTCCTACTGTTGGGGCGATTTTTGGAACAGCGGGCCCGACGCAAAGCGGCCGAGTCCAGCTCCAATCTGCATCGGTTGGTGCCATTGACCGCCGAGTTATGCCATGCCGGCGGTCACTCTCAGGTCGCTGCCAAGACCCTGAAAATTGGCGACCGCTGCCTGGTACGACCGGGAGAGCCGATTCCTGCAGACGCCAAGGTAGTCTCCGGACAGACCTCGGTGAATGAATCCATGCTCACCGGTGAACAACAACCGGTGAAAAAGACTCAAGGCGACCCGGTTTACGGTGGCAGCGTCAACTTCGATCAGAGCATTGAGGTGGAGGTGGTCCAGGTCGGCAGCAACCAACTGCTGCACACCATCGTTCGGCTGCAGGAACAGGCTGCCGAAGAAAAGCCAGACATAGCCCGCCTGGCCGACACCGTTGCTCGCTACTTCGTCCCGGCGGTGCTGATCATCGCCGCGTTGACCTACCTGGTGTGGCAGTTTATCGATCCTGACCAGGCATTCTGGATCACCCTGTCGGTGCTGGTCGCCACCTGTCCCTGTGCCCTGTCACTGGCCACCCCGGCAGCGTTGACCTGCGGCGGCAACGCGCTGCGTCACCATGGCCTGTTAACCCGCAGTTCCCGGGTGCTGGAAGCCTTGCCAAAAGTGGACACGCTGTTGTTCGATAAAACCGGCACGCTGACGTTCGGCCACTGGCAATTGGATGACCACCGCTGTGTTACCGGCAGAGAATCCGACCTCGACCCCCTGGTGATCGCCGCGGCCTTGGAACGGCGCAGCAGCCATCCGCTGGCATCGGTGTTTAAACCCTATGAGCGTGACGCCGTCAGCGCCAAGGACGTTGAACACGTTGCCGGCAGTGGCATCACCGGCCGAATCAACGGGGTTCGCTATCGCATTGGTCATGGTGAATTCGCCGGCCCCGGTGTCAGCGACAATAAGATCTGGCTGGCCGATGAACAGGGCCCGTTGGCCTGGTTCTCTCTGGCCGACCGCCTGAGACCGGACGCGGTGGCAACCATCGCCACGCTTAAGTCCATGGGCCTGCGCTGCGAGATGCTGTCCGGAGACCCCAGCCCCAATGCCGAGGTCGTCGCCCGCGAGCTGGACCTGGACCACTGCACCCACGGGGTAACGCCAGAGCAGAAACACCGCTACCTGAAACAAAAGCAGGCTCAAGGCCAACGGGTAGCGATGTTTGGCGATGGCGTCAACGACGCGCCGGTATTGGCCGGTGCCGACATCTCCATCGCCATGGGGGCCGGTACCGAACTGGCCAAGAGCAGCGCCGATCTGGTGCTTCTCGGCGACAGCCTGGCGCCCATTATCGATGGCATTGCGATTTCGAAAAAGACCGTTCGTGTCATCCGTCAAAATTTGCTGTGGGCACTGGGGTACAATCTGTCCATCATGCCTCTGGCCGTCATCGGCTGGGTTCCCCCCTACGTGGCCGCCATCGGCATGTCAGCAAGCTCCCTCATCGTGGTGGGCAACAGTGTGAGACTATTGAAATTATGAGCATCATCTTTACCCTGATCCCGGTCGCCATCCTGTTTGTGATCATCGCCGTGGTGATCTTCTTCTGGGCGGTAAAGTCAGACCAATTCGAAGATCTGGATCGTCAGGCCTCCAACATTCTGTTTGACGAAGACCGCAAAGACCGCCATGAATGAGCTCGATTTCTGGGCGGCAGTCACCATAGGACTGCTGGGGTCGGCCCATTGTGCGGGGATGTGTGGCGGCATCATGGCGGCGCTGTCCCACGGCCTACCCAGCCATCAGCAAGCCAATCTGGGCAAACGCTTTGCCCTGCTCGGCGCCTACAACGGCGGGCGCATCATCAGCTATGTGATGGCCGGAGCGATTCTGGCCTCGCTGGCCACCGGCATGAGCAGTCTGTTTCATGTCGATCACTGGCTGGCGGGGTTGCGGTTGTTGGCCGGGGTGTTGTTGATCATGATGGGGCTGTACCTGGCGAACCTCAACCGGGGGTTGCTGTGGGTTGAAAAGCTGGGCAAGCCGGTGTGGAACCGGTTGGCGCCTCTGGCCCGGCGGCAGTTGCCGATCACCCACCCCTCTAAGGCTGTTTTTGCTGGTTTGTTATGGGGTTGGCTGCCCTGTGGCCTGGTGTACTCCACTTTGATCTGGGCCCTGTCACTGGGCAGCATCAGAAACACCATGGTGGCGATGCTGGCCTTTGGCCTGGGTACCCTGCCCAGCATGTTCCTGGTGGGGGCCGCGGCAGACGCCTTTAAAAAACTCCTTGTGCATAAGGGGTTTAAACTTATCAGTTCAGTATTGCTAATCGCCTACGGAGTTCACACTCTTTTTATTGCTCTAGGTCAAATTTTGTAGCTAAAAAGGCCTGAGTTGGTTTACCATACCCTAGGAAGAAGCCAATCAGGTGTACAGAACCTTGGATAACAATCGAGCAAAACGGACGGCGTTCGGTGGATGTGCCATCCACTGTCATGATTGCAGCATGTCGGAACTCTGCATTCCTTTCACTCTTAATGCCAATGAGTTGGATAAACTCGACGCCATTATTGAGCGGAAAAAGCCGATACAAAAAGGTGAAATCCTCATTCAATCCGGTGAACCACTGAAAAGTTTGTTCGCCATTCGCTCCGGCACAATCAAATCCTATACCATCACCGAAAACGGCGACGAGCAGATCACCGGCTTTCATCTGGCTGGCGATGTTATCGGATTTGATGGCATCCATTCGGAACAACATCAGAGTTTCGCCCAGGCACTGGAAACCGCCATGGTCTGTGAGATCCCCTATGAGACTCTGGATCAACTCAGCGGCGTTATGCCCAGGCTGCGACAGCAGATCATGCGCCTGATGAGCAATGAGATCATGGGTGACCAGGAGATGATTCTGTTGCTGTCCAAGAAGAACGCCGAAGAGCGATTGGCGGCCTTCATCAGCAACCTGGCCAAACGCTTCGGCAATCGCGGTTTCTCCAGCCGGGAGTTCCGCCTGACTATGACCCGTGGCGACATCGGCAACTACCTCGGCTTGACCGTAGAGACCATCAGTCGGTTGTTGGGGCGGTTCCAAAAGTCAGGGTTGATTGAAGTGAAGGGCAAGTACATCACCATTGTCGATCTCGAGCGACTCTCTGATCTGGCAGGCAATGCCAGAATCGCCCGCTAAGCTCCTGTTTAAGCGCCCACCTTTCGGTGGGCGTTGTCGTTAATTTCTCCCCTCCCCCTGCATCTCCATTAGCGAAAGCGTCAATTTTGTTCTAGAACAAAGGGTGGTTATTCCCATTTGGCGGCAGTGCCCCGGGCCTGTCCGGAGGAGAACGCTATGAGCAGTGAGCGACTTCTGGTCGTTATAGACCCCTCTAGAGAACAACAACCCGCCGTGGACCGCGCCGCCCACTTGGCGCGAAAGACTGGCGCGCCGATGACCCTGTTTCTGACCATATTCAACTTCTCCTACGAAAAACGGGCTCTGCTGTCCGAGGAGGAGCGGGAGTTGTTGCGGGCGGCGCTATTGGAGAAGCACGAAGGCCACCTGAAGCGATTGGTGGCCCCGCTGCAGCAAGAGGGGTTGATTGTCGACTATGAGATCGACTGGAACGTGCGGGTTTTTGAAAGCATCATTCGCTATGTGCTCGACCATGACGTTTCCTACATCGTCAAGAGTACCCAGGCCCACGATACTCTCAAGTCGGTGATCTTCACGCCCACCGACTGGCACCTTATCCGCAAAGCACCTGTCCCGGTACTATTGGTTAAAGAGCACGACTGGCCACCCAAAGGGGTGATCATCGCCGCAGTGGATGTGGACTCACGAGACCCGCTGCATCAGGAACTCAATACCCGCATCGTCAATACCGCTAAAAATCTGGCCGCGCTTATCGATGGGGTGGTCCACCTGGTCAATGGCTATCCAGGCTTGCCGGAAAACATGTTTATCGAGCAGCCGTCGCTGGATTCCTCCCGCTTCAATAAGTCGGTGCACCAACACCATAAGGAGCACGTGGAGGCCCTGGGGGCCAAGTTCGACATCAGTCCGGAATGCTGCCACGTTAAAGAGGGATTGCCGGAGGATGTGATCTCCGGCCAGGCAAAACTGCTGGACGCGGAGTTGGTGATTATCGGCACCATCGGTGAGCAGGGAATCACCGCCACCCTGCTGGGCACCACCGCCGAGCAGGTCATCGACAACCTGCAATGCGACCTGCTGGCGTTAAAGCCGGACCAGTTCCGGTCGCCACTAGCCTGATCGACATGTGAAACGGGGCCATCCTAGACGGCGGTCGACGACCAGGCCGCCTTCTTGGATAGCTGACTTAATAACTCTTTGAATTTCAGCTACAAGTGGTACTCTAATTATTGACCACCCCAGTTCAGCTGAAAGGCGTCTCCCTTCAGTGAAACGGATTTTCGGCGTCTGCCCGTGGCAGGCACCCATCAAGGGTTCGCCGCTGCACAGGACCGCAACGGCGCTATTTTTGATCTAAACAAAGGAATGTTCCTCACCCCCGTGCCACGATGACGGTGAGGGAGTTCAGTTAGGAGAGTATTATGAGCAGCGACAAACTTCTTGTGGTAATCGATCCCAGCCGCGATGAGCAACCGGCCCTGGCTCGAGCCGCACATCTGGCGCGCTGCGCCGGTACCCGTTTGACCCTGTTTCTCAGTATTTTTGACTTCTCTTATGAGATGACCTCCATGTTGTCCCAGGAAGAGCGGGATGCGATGCGTAACGGCGTCGTGTTGCAGCGGCAAAAATGGCTGGAACAGTTGGCAGAGCCTCTCAAAGCCGAGGGGATTGATGTGGACTTTGAAGTGGTCTGGCACAACCGGCCGTTTGAAAGCATCATCAACCACGTCCTCAACAACGACGTTGCCTACATCATCAAGAGTACCCACGCCCACGACAAACTGAAATCGGTGATCTTCACGCCCACCGACTGGCACCTGCTGCGTAAGGCACCGGTGCCGGTATTGCTGGTCAAAGAGAACGACTGGCCGGCGAAAGGCAACATTCTGGCCGCCGTCAATGTGGCTGCCGATGATGAAGACCACAAGGAGCTCAATGAGCGCATCGTCAGCAAGGCGGTCACCCTGGCCGGCATCATCGATGCTCAGGTGCACCTGGTCAACGGCTACCCGGGGACGCCGGTGAACATTGCCATCGAACTGCCCGACTTCGATGCCCACGCTTACAATCAGTCCATCAAACAGCATCATCAGGCCCGGATTGCCGAGCTGGCTGCCAAGTACGACATCGATGACAGCCACTGCCATGTGCTCGAGGGGCTGCCGGAAGATGTGATTCCCGACCTGGCCCGGGAGCTGAATGCCGAATTGGTGATGCTGGGCACCGTAGGCCGCAGCGGTTTGTCTGCCGCGCTGATCGGCAATACCGCCGAACACGTGATTGACAGCCTGGAGTGCGATCTGGTGGCCTTCAAACCGGCCAATTTTGTTTGCCCCCTGGCCGACTGAGCCGGTTGTTCACCTCAACCGCTGGGTAATCCGTTCAAACCCGGTAACGACGCGGCCTCGGCCGCGTTTTTTTGTGCCCGGGTCTTTACCACGTTTACCGATGCTGGAATAATGCCAGCCCCATTTGTGGCATTTCGAGGTATTGAGTGGAACTGAGTCAGAAACAGAAAACCCGTCTGAATAAATTGCAGAAGCGTCTGCGACGCGAAGTGGGCTCTGCAATTGAAGATTACAAGATGATCGAAGACGGCGATGTTGTCATGGTGTGTTTGTCCGGAGGCAAGGACAGCTACACCATGCTGGACATTCTGTTGAATCTGCAGCACCGAGCGCCAGTGGATTTTAAACTGGTGGCGGTCAACCTGGACCAAAAGCAACCAGGGTTCCCCGAAGAGATCCTTCCTGCTTACCTCGATAGCCTGGGTGTGGCTTACCATATCCTGGAGAAGGACACCTATTCCATCGTTAAAGATAAGATTCCGGAAGGTAAAACCACCTGCTCCCTGTGCTCTCGCCTGCGCCGCGGCACCCTGTATGGGTTTGCGCAACGTATTGGGGCCACTAAGATTGCCCTGGGTCACCACCGCGATGACATGGTGGAAACCCTGTTCCTGAATATGTTCTTTGGCGGTAAGCTCAAGTCGATGCCGCCAAAACTGCGCTCCGACGATGGCGCCAACGTGGTGATTCGGCCACTGGCTTACGCTCGAGAGAAGGACATCGCCGAATACGCCAGCATGAAAGCGTTTCCGATCATTCCCTGTAACCTGTGCGGCTCTCAGGAGAACCTCAAGCGCAAGCAGGTTAAAGAGATGCTCAATCTGTGGGACAAACAATTCCCCGGCCGGATTGAGACCATCTTTACCGCCATGCAGAACGTGGCCCCGTCGCAACTGGTCGACCGGCAGCTCTTTGATTTTCAAAGTCTGAGCGCCGATCCAAACGCCAAGCCCAGCGGTGAAGTGGCCGAAGCGGATCTGCCGGCGTTCGATTTCTTTGACAGTGCCAACAGCGGCCACATCGATCTCGATGAAGCCAGCCGCATCGATGTGGTCAACGTGTATCAGCCCTGATCACGGCCGAGAACACACCAAGGGCGCCTCAAGGCGCCCTTTTTTAATGTGCTGCTGGTGCCGTTAGACCGGATTATCGGTGTCAACAAAGCTGATCTGAAGATTAAACTCGTTCGCCAGGTGGCTGCCCAGTGCCTGAATGCCGCCTCGCTCGGTCGCATGGTGCCCGGCAGCAAAGTAATCGATGCCTTGCTCGGTAGCGCTGTAATAGGTTCGCTCAGAGACCTCGCCGGACAGGTACCCATCCAGGCCACGGGCCGCGGCCAGGTCGATGTAATCCTGAGCGCCGCCGCTGCAAATACCCAGGCTGCTGATGAGCCGATCGTGGCCCTTGATGTGCAGCGGCGCTCGCCCCAGAACGGCTTCGATGCGCTTGGCCAACTCCTGGCCACTGACGGGCGGGTCCAATTGAGCACAGACCGCCACCGAGTGCTCATTACCCGCTTCCATGGGGCCGGTGATGGTCAGGCCCAGGGCTTTAGCCAACTGGGCGTTATTACCCAGGGTCGGGTGAATATCCAATGGCAAGTGGTAGCCCACCAGGTTGATGTCGTTCACCAACAGTGCCCGCAGGCGCTTGTGTTTCATGCCGGTGATCTCCGGTGCCTCCCCCTTCCAGAAATAGCCATGGTGCACCAGTACCATGTCGGCGTTTAGCGCCACCGCCCGGTCAATGACCGACTGACTGGCGGTCACCGCCGTCACGATGTGCTGAATCTCCTCGCGCCCTTCGACCTGCAGGCCGTTGGGGGCGTAATCTTTCACGTTCCAGGGTTGGAGTAAGCCTTCCAGGTGGGCCAGCAGTTGAGTGCGTTTCATGGGATCTCTCGTTGAGTGTACGGCAGGCATACAGTGTAACCGGACTGAAAGGGATTGCCACTGTTTAGGCGCTGTGGAATTAGAATTGAGCCCGGTTGCAGAATAAGTGAAATTGAGCTCGATCCTTTAGTTTTAAAGGCATCAGCCGCTCTTTTAACCAACTTAGGTAATAACCCGTTTCGCTCTCAGTTTTGATGCGTTTTTACTGCAAAAATTAGACAAATAGCTGCAGAATCGGTATAAAGACTAGCTTTAATACCGGCCCGAGTCGGCTTAATGACAAAGGTTTAATAATACATGTCCAAATTAAACAAGGAAGAGGTACTGCAGCAATTTAACGATGCGTACCTTAAGAAACATGGCAAAGCCGCTACCATCGAGCAGAAAGGCAGCTGGTTCAAAGTTGATGGTGGCAAGTCACTGCGACTGGGCGACCTGGCTGATCTGGCTCAGGAACTGAGCTCCGGCGCGGCAGAAGCTGAAGTGGCAGCGCCTGCAGAGAAAGCGCCAGCCAAGAAGACTGTGGCTAAGAAAGCCGCACCAAAAGCCAAACCCCAGGCGGTTAAAAGTGGCAACGGCGGTTTGTCTCCCAAGCAACTTTGGGCACAAAAGCTGGCTTCAAATAAGGGCAATGCCCTGCCCCGCGGCCAACGCTAAAATAGCGATTTGGTAAATAAAAAGGCCAGCTTATGCTGGCCTTTTTATTTGGCGGCGTATGACGATTTTCTGCCGCCAATAAAAAAGGGACCCTAGGGTCCCTTTTTCCTGACAGGTAAGCAGTGCTTACTTAGCCAGAGCCTCTTTCGCTTTTTCGACCAGGGCAGTAAATACTACCTTGTCGAATACTGCGATATCGGCCAGGATCTTACGATCGATCTCAACAGACGCCTTCTTCAGACCGTTAATGAAACGGCTGTAAGACATGCCGTTCTGACGAGCAGCAGCGTTGATACGGGCGATCCACAGCTGACGGAACTGACGCTTTTTCTGGCGACGGTCACGGTAAGCGTATTGACCAGCCTTGGTAACAGCTTGAACTGCTACGCGATAGACACGACTGCGGGCACCGTAGTAGCCTTTAGCCTGCTTGAGTACTTTCTTGTGACGAGCACGAGCGGTAACACCGCGTTTTACACGAGCCATTTTTTAACTCTCCTTCCCAATTAAGCGTACGGCAGCATGGTTTTGATCTGAGCAACGTCAGACTTAGCAACCATCTGTTTGGAGCGCAAATGACGCTTACGCTTAGTAGACTTCTTGGTCAGGATGTGACGCAGGTGTGACTGCTTGCGCTTGAAACCGCCGGAGGCAGTTTTCTTAAAACGCTTAGCGGCACCCTTATTGGATTTCAGCTTAGGCATTTGAAACTCCGCATTGTTAATAAAAAAATAGAACTGCAAGGCGAACAAAATCAGCCCGGTCAGCGACCGAGCTGATTTAATTACTTGGAAGCCTTACTGTTTCTTCTTTGGTGCGAGGACCATCACCGCTTGGCGACCTTCCACTTTAGGGAAAGCCTCGACCACTGCAATCTCTGCCAAATCGTCTTTAATACGATTCAACAGTTTGATGCCGAGATCCTGGTGGGCCATTTCGCGACCACGGAAACGCAGCGTAACTTTCGCTTTGTCTCCATCTTCCAAGAAGCGAGTCAGGTTGCGTAGTTTTACCTGATAATCGCCATCATCGGTTCCAGGACGGAATTTAACTTCCTTAACCTGAATCCGCTTGGTCTTTTTACGCTGTTCCTTTTGGTTTTTAGCCTGTTCGTAAAGGAACTTACCGTAGTCCATAATCCGGCAAACCGGTGGCTCCGCATTTGGACTGATCTCTACCAGATCCAAACCGGCTTCTTGAGCAAGTTCCGCGGCCTCACGACCTGAAACGATACCTGCTTGCTCACCATCAACACCAATCAGACGAACTTCACGAGCGCGAATTTCACCATTGATTCGAGTTTGGTCCTTGGCCGGACCTTGCTTCTTTCCGCCTTTTATAGCTTATTCCTCCAGCAATTGCAGACTACGGTCACTGACTTCATCTGTGATGCGGGCAATCAAGTCATCGACTTTAAATTTACCCAAGTCAGCGCCATCGCGTGTACGCACTGCCACTTCGCCGTTTTCGACTTCTTTGTCACCAACGACCAATAAATAAGGCGTGCGCTTTAAAGTATGTTCGCGAATTTTAAAGCCAATCTTCTCGTTTCTCAAGTCCGCTTTCACTCTAATTCCAGCATTTTTGAGAGCTTCTGCGACTTTTTGAACATATTCTGATTGTTTGTCAGTAATGTTCATGACGACGGCTTGTGTCGGAGCCAGCCAAGTCGGGAATCGACCGGCGTACTCTTCAATCAAAATTCCGATAAAACGTTCCAGAGAGCCCAGAATGGCGCGGTGAATCATCACCGGCGTTTTACGGCTGTTATCTTCAGCAACGTAGCTGGCACCCAAACGCTCAGGAAGAGCGAAGTCTAACTGAATGGTGCCGCACTGCCAAGCTCTATCCAGACAATCGTGCAAAGTAAATTCAATCTTTGGACCATAGAACGCCCCTTCGCCCGGCTGCAGCTCGTAGGCGATGTCATTGGCTTTCAGAGCATCCATCAGGCCTTGTTCGGCCCGATCCCACATCTCGTCGGTTCCTACCCGCTGTTCCGGGCGGGTCGACAGCTTAACGGCGATGCTGGCAAAACCAAAGGTTTCGTAGGTGTCGTACACCATGCGGATGCAATCGGTCACCTCAGCTTGCACCTGTTCTTCGGTACAGAAGATGTGAGCGTCATCCTGGGTAAATCCACGAACCCGCATCAGGCCGTGCAGCGCGCCAGATGGCTCGTTGCGGTGGCAGCAACCAAATTCGGCCATTCGCAGCGGCAGGTCGCGATAGGATTTCAGACCCTGGTTGAAGATCTGCACGTGACCGGGGCAGTTCATCGGTTTGATGGCGTATTCGCGCTTCTCAGACTCGGTGGTGAACATGTTGTCGGCGTACTTGTCCCAGTGGCCGGACTTCTCCCACAGCACCCGGTCCATCATCAGCGGGCCTTTGACCTCCTGATAGGTGAACTCGGACAGTTTGCTACGGACAAACTTTTCCAGTTCCAGGTAGACGTTCCAGCCATCGTTGTGCCAGAACACCATGCCCGGCGCTTCTTCCTGCCAGTGGAACAGATCCAGCGCCTTACCGATTTTACGGTGGTCGCGCTTGGCGGCTTCTTCCAGGCGGTTCAGGTGCGCTTTAAGCTGCTTCTTATCGGCCCAGGCGGTACCGTAGATGCGTTGCAGCATCTTGTTGTCGGAGTTACCGCGCCAGTAGGCACCGGCAACATTCATCAGCTTAAAGTGGTGACAGTGCTTCATGTTCGGCACGTGAGGGCCGCGGCACATGTCGATGTACTCTTCGTGATGGTAGAGCCCTGGCTTGTCATCGCGGCTGACGTTTTCATCGAGAATCTCGATTTTGTAGGTCTCGCCGCGCGCTTCAAAGGTATCGCGCGCTTCCTGCCAGCTGACTTTCTTCTTAATGACGTCGTAGTTGGTCTTGGCCAGAGTCTGCATCCGCTTTTCCAGCGCATCCAGATCTTCCTGGGTCAACTTCTGCTCCAGATCGATGTCGTAGTAAAAGCCATTGTCGATGGTCGGACCGATGGCCATCTTGGCTTCGGGCCACATCTGCTTAATGGCGTGACCCAGCAGGTGAGCACAGGAGTGACGAATGATTTCCAGACCATCTTCATCCTTGGCGGTGATGATGGACAGCTCGCTGTCTTCGGTCATCACTTCACAGGCATCGACACGCTCGCCATTGATGCGACCGGCCACACAGGCTTTCGCCAGGCCAGGACCAATGTCCAGGGCCACATCCATGACAGAAACAGGGTTGTCGAATTGACGTTGACTACCGTCAGGCAGGGTAATTACAGGCATAGGACTCTCCACAGTGGTGATCCACACAAAAGATCACATGTTTGAATAGTAAAATAAGGCGGCAATTCCGTGAGTTATCCGATGCGTCTGGTATCTACCTTACGGGGTAAACAGAGCAGCGCAGTGCAACCCAGGGTGCCGGCGAAAGCGTAGTATAGGAATCTGAAGGTGGGTTTACAAACCCTTTAGCTTGCCAAACCTTGATTTACCGGCAGTTTCGTCCTCCGCCAGTGCGAAAGTACGCCACAAAGCGTCGATTGTGCGGTGGAGGTGGCGGCTATGGCTTACACTTGCGAAAGGAGCCACAGACGGGAGTACGGCCATGCGAACCGATGCCTTCTACAAAAGCATTCAGTGTCCGCACTGCGGATCTCAGACCTCGGTGTCGGTGGACGCCAGTGGTGGCGATCAGGAGTATTACGAAGATTGTCAGGCCTGCTGCAATGCCATCCACTTGCAGTTGTGGATCGACGAGCAAAAACAGTCACTAAAGCTGTTCGTCGACGGTGACGACGAACAGCTGTATTAACTCGGTTCAGCTCAGGCCGCGCTGGGACAGCACCCGCTCAACGGTGTCGACGATCGCCTGTGTCTGGCTGTCGATTTCAATATTGAGTTCATCGCCGACTCGGCGCTCACCCAGGGTAGTCACCGCCAGGGTCTCGGGAATCAGGTGAATGTCAAAGCCATCCTCTTTGGTGTTGCCGACCGTCAGGCTGCAGCCATCGATGGCGACAAAGCCTTTATGCAGAATGTACTTCATCCAGCTCGAATCCACTGCCAGGCTGAAGGTGCAGTTGGTGTCGGTCTTGTCGATGGCGGTGATGCGGGCCAGGGTGTGAACGTGACCGGACACCACATGGCCGCCGACCTCCTTTCCGAATACCAGGGAACGCTCGATATTGACGTGGTCGCCGGCGCCGAGATCCTTAAGATTGGTGACCCTAAGTGTCTCTTCCATTACATCAAAAAAGACTTTATCATCATCCAGTTCAGTAACGGTCAAACACACACCGTTGTGGGCCACGCTGGCGCCCACCACCAATTCCTTTCTGAAGGCCTCAGGTATCTGTACTGCAAAAGTACGTAGTCTATCCTTCTCAGTAATGGCCGCTACTCGCGCTTTGGTCTGAACAATTCCAGTAAACATATAACTCCAATAATTCAGTCGTACCGGACCGTACAATATGCACAGTCGCCTCTATCAGGTAAAAAGCCTTATACGCCTAGCTCTACCCGTTCTCGCCGCTCAACTGGCTCAGACCATGATGGGTTTTATCGATACCGTCATGGCTGGCCGGGTCAGTGCCTCCGACATGGCCGCGGTGGCCATCGGCACCAGCATCTGGCTACCGACCATCTTATTCTTCGCCGGCATATTAATGGCGTTGACCCCTATGGTGGCGCATCTGCATGGCGCCAAGCAAGAACAGAAAATTCGTCCGCTGGTCCACCAGGGAATCTACATGGCCCTGCTGTGCGGTGTGATCGCTATGGGGGTTTTCAGCCAGGCTAACTGGGTTTTAGCACAGATGGATCTGGAACCGCAGCTGTTTGCGCTCAGTCAGGGCTACATTGAAGCGGTTTTGTGGGGTGCCCCGCCCTTTTTGCTGTTTCAGGTGTTAAGAAATTTCAGTGAAGGCCTGTCCTGGACCCTGCCATCGATGATCATCGGTTTCATCGGCCTGGCGGTGAACATTCCTGCCAACTACGTCATGATCTACGGTCACCTGGGCTTTCCCGCCATGGGCGGCGCTGGCTGTGGCGTGGCCACGGCCATTGTGTTCTGGGCGATGTTCCTGTCGATGGCCGCCTATGTGGCCTGGGCCAAGAAATTCCGTCACATGAAGATGTTCAGCCAATGGGGCAAGGTGGACGGTGACACTCAAAAAGCGATTTTTGGTCTGGGCTTGCCCATTGCCCTGGCGTTGTTCTTCGAGGTAACGCTGTTTGCCATTGTCGCCGTGGCCATCGCGCCGCTGGGGGCGATCACCGTTGCCGGCCACCAGGTCGCCGCCAACTTCTCCGGGTTGGTGTTCATGCTGCCGCTGGCCCTGGGGATGGCGGTCACCATTCGTGTCGGTTACTACCTAGGCCAGGATAAGCCCGAGACCGCGGCGTTAGTGGCGCGGCTTGGCCTGCAGGTCGGCCTGGTCATCGCCTTGATCACCGCCAGTTTCACCGTCCTCGCCCGGGATGCGATTGCGCAGCTGTACAGCTCGGATCCGGCGGTATTGCTGTTGGCCGGTCAGCTGATGTTCCTGTGTGCCATCTATCAGTTCTCCGATACGGTACAGGTAGTGGCTGCGGCCAGTTTACGAGGCTATAAAGACACCACCGCCCTGTTGTGGATCTCACTGTTTTCCTACTGGGGCGTGGGGTTGTCCACCGGCCTGGTTCTGGGACTGACCGACTGGCTGGTCGCCCCCATGGGCGCCGCCGGATTCTGGATCGGATTCATCAGTGGCCTGTCTACCGCCGCCCTGTTATTGAAATGGCGCTTGGTGGTGATTCAACGGCGGCTGCGGTTGGCGGCCGAGTTAGCACACTGATGCAAATTCGACCTTTCGAGGACAATGTTTAGTCAAACAGACACTTAACCTGAACATTGGGGTTGTCAATGACCGCGTCTACCCCTAGTATCTAGCCATCGCTTAGCGAGATGCGTCTGTAACTCAGCTGGTTAGAGTGTCACCTTGACATGGTGGAAGTCGGTGGTTCGAGTCCACTCAGACGCACCAGCGATACAACCGTAGCTCAGTTGGTTAGAGCACTACCTTGACATGGTAGGGGTCGGTGGTTCAAATCCACTCGGTTGTACCACATTCCGAAAGCCCGCACAGAGATGTGCGGGCTTTTTTGTTGCCGGTTAGCCGGCATAGAAGCTGGATTTGCGGAACAGGTGCTCGCCGGTTTTGACATCCACGACCACGAATCGAATTGGAGTTTGCCCCTTTTGGGCGTCTTCCGTCAGCGCCACGGTCAGCACGTGGGTCTGGTGTTGCCCCGGGGCCACCGTCATGTAGGCCTCCCCTTCGATGCTCAGTCCGTAGACGCCCTGAACGATGATGCCGTAGGTTCGCGGCTGCTGAGTTTTGTTAAGCGCCTTAAATTTGTAGGTATTCTCAGCAAAGCCCTGATTGTTGATCCGGTAAAGGGCCTGACGATCACGAATCACATTGACCTCAAAACTGGTTCGGGCGTTGGCCCAGGCCATGATGGCCAGCACCGTCAGCAAGACCCCGACTCCGTAGCCCAGATAGCCGCTAACGGAACGCCCGCCCTTGCGCGACGAGGTGAATCGAATCAGGCCTTTGGCATAGTTAAAGCGCGCCATGGTCTGATCACAGGCGTCGATGCACAGGCCACAACTGATGCAGGGATACTGTAGCCCGTCTCGAATGTCGATGCCCACCGGGCATACCTGAACGCACAGATCACAGTCGACGCAATCCCCCTGGGCCGCAGACGGTTTCTGGCCCCGCTTCCTCGGACCTCGAGACTCTCCACGGTCGGCGTCGTAGCTGAGCAAACGGGTATTGTCATCGAACATCGCCGATTGAAATCTCGCGTAAGGGCAAATGTGCTGACACACCTTATCCCGCAACCACCCGGCGTTGACATAGGTGCACAGTGTGAAAAACCCTACCCACGCCTGCACGGTTAACGAAGCATCCAATCCGAAAAATGCCGGATACAACTCAGACACCGGCACGAAATAGGACACAAAGGTCAGGCCGGAAGCCAGTGACAATGCCAGCCACAAAGCGTGCTTAATCCCCTTCTTAGCAAGCTTTTGGCCACTCCAGGGCTGAGCGTCCAAGGCTCGGCTGTGGCTGTGAGAACCTTCGACTCGACGTTCGAGCCAGTTAAACATCAGGGTCCACACCGTTTGTGGGCAACTGAACCCGCACCAGATGCGACCGTACAACTTGGTGGCAGTAAACAGCAAGAACGCGGCCAGAATGAACAGCAACGCCACAATCATGAGATCCTGAGGGAACAGAGACAGCGAAAACAGATCCAATCGCTGCTGAGCCAGATCGATCAGTATCGCCTGATGGCCCTGATACTGCAGCAGCGGCAGCAGCATAAACAGACCGATGAGCCCGACATTCAGGCCCCGGCGTATCCGTTGCAGCCTGCCCTGCTGCTCTCTGATGTAGATTTTGCCCTCGGAGACACCGCTCCTGAAAATAATCCTTTGATTTGACGTGGGTAAGGGTTTCACAGTGACTCCAGAAAGTGCTGAACCTGGCGAGAGTGTACTGACCCTATTTGTCATTCATAGATACAACAAAATAAAATATAATAGGTACAGATTGAACGCCTCAAGGCATCAGCATGTCCAAGTTTCTGTACCAACAACTGGCCAGCTCACTGAGTGAACGCATCCACTCTGCAGAGTGGTTGCCCGGCGACCGGCTGCCGTCGATTCGACAGCTTAGCCAGCAGCATCGAGTTGCCAAAATTTCGGTTCAAAAGGCGCTGCACGCCCTGGAAGCGGCCGGCCTGGTGGAGGCCAGGCCCCGCAGCGGCTATTTTGTCGCCCAGCGTCAACACGTCACCGTGGCAACTCACGCCCACTTTGTGCAAAAACCACCGCAGTTGATCCAGGTGCCCGAGATCTTCCACGAGATCATGGCTCGCAGCGCCGCGTTTGATCTGTGCCCCTGGGCGCCATTACCGGAACCTCAACCCAGCCTGGAGCGTCTCAATCGCCACCTTGGACGCGCCATGCGTCAGCAGCCCAAGCAAAAAGCGTTCTACTACACTGGACCGGAAGGAAACCTGGCACTGAGGCAACAGATACACAGCCATTACCGCAGCCGCCAGTGTGCCCTTGACGTCAATGAAATCTGCATCACCTCTGGCTGTCAAAACAGCTTGTTTCTGGCATTGATGAGTTGCTGTGAGCCCGGGGACGTGGTGGCCGTGGAGAGTCCGGCGTTTTATGGGGTGCTGCAACTGCTGCAGCAATTAAAACTCAAAGTGGTTGAGGTGCCCGCGTCCCCTACCCTGGGACTCAGTGCCGATGCCCTGCAACCGGTGTTGCAACAATGGGACGTTAAAGCCTGCGTGGTTACCCCCAATTACGCCACGCCGACCGGGGCCTGCATGCCTGCAGCGGAAAAGCGCCGGCTGGTTGAGTTGACGCTGAGTCACGACTTTACCCTGATCGAAGACGACATCTACGGTGACCTTGGCTTTCATTTCCAACCAGAACCGCTGAAACGATTTGACACTCACGGCCGCGTCATTCTGTGCAGCTCATTTTCAAAGTCGCTGTCACGGGATTTGCGCATTGGTTGGATCAGCGGCGGCCGCCACCATGATCGCATCGTGCACCTGAAACTGATCAATCAGCTGGCCAGTGGCCAGGCGTTGCAGGAGGGGCTGGCCAGTTTTATGGCTGAGGGGCATTTTAAGCGCCACCTGGTTCACCAGCGGCAACAGCTAAAGCACAACCGGGATCGCCTGTTGGCGGTATTGAACCAGCAGTGGCAGGTGCCGTTTCGCTGCACCCAACCTGAAGGCGGCATGTCGCTGTGGATCGAACTGGCACCAGAACAAGACACCAAAGCCCACTACCAGAGCCTGCTCAGAAACAACATCGTCATTACACCCGGCGCCCTGTTTTCTGCCAATGGTCAATATGCTCACTATCTCAGGCTGAGTTTTGCCCACTCGCCGCAAGGGCCCCGTTACGATGCGCTGATGCAACTGAACCGGGCGTTTTCGAATCCCGGCTGACTCGACAACTCCGTGATCTTGATCACGATCAATGCGACGCGGAGTTTTACCCGCGGGGCGAAACCGCGAGCGTAAAATAACCAATGAGGAATCACAGCGGTGATAGCCGGCGCTTTGCTGGCATCGCCCATGGACTGACAGGAGGAGAATATGAATCTGTTTCCCCGTGACTCTTTGTTTGACTTCTGGCCACTGATGGAACGCCGACGCGAACACAGTGATGAGGCCGTTAATTCCCTTGGGATGCCCCGTATCGACATTGTCGAACAACAAGGCCACTACCTGCTCAGCGCCGACTTACCCGGCGTGAAAAAAGAAGACGTGGCCATCACCCTGGCCGATGGCGTACTGCGCATCGAGGCTCGTCGTCGTCAGCAACATCAAGTCGAAGACAAACATTTTATTCGAAAAGAACGTCATGAAGGGGTGTTTATCCGCAACATCGAGGTGGGTGATGGCCTCACTGTTGCCGACATCGACGCTCATTTCGATAACGGCGTGCTGTCGCTGACCCTGCCAAAACTGGAACCCAAGCAAACGGTACCGGATCGGGTTGAAGTGCACTAGTGACAGTCAACTGAAAAAGGCTGCTCCAGCAGCCTTTTTTTCTTTAAGGCGTTTAAAAAACAGTGTTCTGCATGGGTGACAGTGGCTACGAACAGGTCTAAAATTCGAGCCCTTACTCTAAAGTCAGATTTCTGTTCGAGGCGCCAATGTTAGTCCGCCGTCCTAGCCGCGGTTTTACCCTGATTGAACTGGTGGCAGTGATCATCGTTCTGGCCATTTTGGCCGTGACTGCCCTTCCCCGTCTCACCAGCCTGACTCCGGAAGCTCACCAGGCGGTGTATCAAACCGCCTTTTCCGACTTCAGGGCTGCCGTGAAGCTGTATCACAGTGGCTGGCTGACCAACGGCACCCAGGCCGCCGTTACCGATCTTGCCAGTTTTGGTGACGGCAATGTCGACAGTAACGAGCAAGGCTTTCCCGCCGGCACCAATTACAACGGCACCCTGACCGGCACCAACTGCGGCGAGCTGTGGTCCGGTTTGCTGAACTCCGACCTGGAGACCCGAACCGCCTCCAACGGCAGTTTCGATGGCGACACCAGCACTCCGATAAAATACTGGTATCGCTCAGGCCCCTCTGCCTGTTACTACATTTACGTGGGTGAAAAAAACACCACCGGTGTTGACCTGCCGACACTGACCTACACCCTTGAGACGGGTGAGACCGAGATTGGAATGTCATCGTACAGCAACGGCAGTTAGGGCGATAAAATACCCGCACTTTTATCAGGGTCAACTAAGCTGATTAGGGTTTAGTTGGCCCTTTTGCTTTGGAGGCGGGTATGCGCATCCTATTTGCCCTTGTGTGTTCGCTATTGACCGGCCTGGTACTGGCACAGGAGAGTTGTGAGTCTTGCCATGCCAAGGTAACACCACTGATCGTCGAGGACTGGAAGAACAGCCGACACTTTGACAATGAAATCGGCTGCGATCTGTGTCACGAAGGCGATCACAGCAGTGCCGATGACGTCGGTAACCTCAGTACCATTACCGCCGATACCTGTGGCGCATGCCATGGCGAACGGTTAGAGCAGTTTTCCAAAGGCAAGCACGCCCTCTCCTGGGCGTCTGTCAATGCCATGCCCACCACCCACGCGCTTCCGATGGCCCTGAATCAGGGCATGAAAGGCTGCACCGGCTGTCACAAACTGGGGCTGAAGAGCGACGAAGAGATCGCGGCCCTGAAGCAGGCTGGCAGCCAGTTTGGCCACGCATCCTGCGATGCCTGCCACACCCGTCACACCTTTTCGGTGAAAGAAGCGCAGCAACCTCAGGCCTGCCAAACCTGCCACATGGGGTTTGATCATCCACAGTGGGAGATGTGGTCGTCGTCCAAGCACGGGGTCCGCTACCTGCTGAAACAAAACGGCACCCTGCCGGAATCTACCCCCGCGCCAACCTGTCAGACCTGCCATATGGTCGATGGTGACCACGAAGTCCGCACCGCCTGGGGTTTCCTGGCCGTTCGCCTGCCATTGTCCGACGACCCCCAGTGGCAAGCCGATCAGATCACCATTTTGCAGGCATTGGGAGTGCTGGATAGCAAAGGCGAGCCGACACCACGTCTGGAGGTGGTTAAGGCCGCCGATGTGGCCAGGTTGACCAAGGAAGACTTCGATCGCGAACGCAACAAGATGCTCAAGGTGTGCGGTGACTGCCACTCCGCTAATTTTGCCAAAGCTGAGCTGGATAAGGCCGACGCCCTGATTCGGGATCTGGACCACCTGCTGGCCGAGGGGATTCGGGAAATTGCCGCCCTGTACCAGGAAGGGGTATTGACCAAGCCCGAGTCTTACGCCGAGGCGTTCCCGGATCTGCTGACCTTCCATGATGCCCCCACCAGTATCGAACAAACGCTGTTTGAGATGCACCTGAAACATCGAATGCGCGGTTTCCAGGGGGCCTTCCATGCCAACCCGGACTACGCATTGTGGTATGGCTGGAGCGAGATGGTCAGGGATCTGCAGGAGATCAGGGAGAAAGCCGAAGAGATGCGCCGCAGCCACGGACAGGCCAAGGCCCAGTAATCACTGGCATGCCCGGCGACCGCTCACCGATGCGGTCGCCGGGCACCGGTAAGGCTAGCCGTTACCGTACCGGTGCAACCGCAGGTGATCCATCTGCGGCGCAGCCATCTCATCGACCCAGCGTTGCCAACTGAACGGCCACATGGCCGGATCACCGTCCTTATCCAGATACCAGCTCTGACACCCTCCTAACCAGACGGTGCCTTTCATGCCGGCTTTTAGGCTTTGGTTAAACGCCTCCATGGCGCTGGTGCGGGCGCTGACGGCATCAAACCGGCGTTGTTGCCATTGTTGAATCAACTGCAGCAGGTAGTTCACCTGGACTTCACTCATGGCGATGACGGAGAAGTTGCCTATGGGCGTGTTGGGCCCCAGCATCAAGAACAGATTGGGAAAACCGGGGATCAACAGCGAGCGGTAGGCCTGAACTTTATGGCGCCATTGCTGTTCTATGGTCACGCCCCCCTCGCCGATGACCACCATGGGTCGCATAAATTCAAAGGGGCGAAAACCGGTGGCCAGTATCAAGGTATCCAGTCGGTGCAATTTGCCGTCGTCGGTGACCACCCCCTTGGGCACCACTTTGCGGATGGCGGCGGTTTCCAGGCTCACCGTATCGCGCTGCACGGCGCGATAGAACTCGGAATTAATGATCAACCGTTTGCAACCGACGGTGTAATCCGGGGTCAATTTTCGCCGCAATACGGGGTCTCGCACACTGAATTTCAGGTTAAGCTTACACAGGGTCGATATGATCCAGTGGGGAACCTTGCGACCAATAACCGCCTTTGAAAACAGGTGACTCAGCAGCAACTGGTGGCTCCAGCGTACCAGGCGTTGCAGCGATGGCAGCCGCCGCAGCGCCAGTCTCGTTGTCGGGCCAAAACCCGGGTTACTCAGCCTCATGATCCATTGCGGCGTACGCTGAAACACGCTGATGTGCTGAGACCGGTCGGCCAGCGCCGGAATCAGCTGACAGGCGGTGGAGCCGGTACCGATCACTCCGACCCGGGTGCCGTCCACCGGTGCCGATTGTGGCCAACGGGCAGTATGAAAGCAGGCGCCCTCAAAAGAATCCAGTCCGCGTATATTGGGGTAGCAGGGATGATGAAGAATACCGGTGGCACAGACAAAAAAGTCGGCCTGGTAGGTGTGACCGCAGTCGGTTTTTAAGTGCCAGCGACCGCGGCGGTATTCACTGTGAACCAGTTGCTGGTTAAACCGGGTTACCGTTCCCAGACCATAGGTGTGAAACACTCGCTCAAAATACGCCTGAATCTCTTCACCGCTGGCAAAACGGCGCTGCCAATCCGGGTTCGGTGCAAAGGAGTAACTGTAGAAGTGCGACGGCACATCACAGGCCACACCAGGATAGCGATTTTCACGCCAGGTACCGCCCAGGCTCGAGCGCTTTTCCAGAATCAGCAGATCGCGGATTCCCGCCTGCCGAAGCGTGATGGCGGTCAGAATGCCGGTCATGCCCGCCCCGGCAATGACCACCCGAGGCTGCCTCTGTTCACCAGTAGTGTGCGGTTTGGTGCCACCTTGAGTCATGATTGTCCCTTTTGGCCAGAGCCGGTTTCAGTTCACAAACGGGTACCAAAGCTAACCGGTGGTCGCCGGGATTGGAATGGTCACTGCGGTCGGCCATTGTGATTATCGGCCAAAGCAACTAGGGTAATGGAGTCAAGGAGGACACATGGACAGTGTTAAAGCGATTCGAAACGCCATCGACGCGGTTGCGCCCCTGGGGCTGAATATTGACCTGATGCTGCGCAACGTCGGTCTGACGGCCCAAGATCTTGAGAATGAGACTACCCCTATCTCGCGGTGGCAACACGTGGATTTCTACCGTCAACTGGCTGAGAAGTCACACGATCCGGGCATCGGCCTCAAACTGGGACAGGGGTTTCGTATCGAGAGTTACGGGGTGCTCGGCTATGCCATCTTGGCGGCACCGGATTTTCGTGCCGCTCTCAATGTGGTCTGCAAATACGCCAACCTTACTTTTACCTTGTTTGATTTCGATTTTCTCAGCGATGACCAGGCGATAAAGTTGCGCCTTCACGGCCAGCCGCTGAATGAACAGCGATTGCATCAAATTTTCTCCGATCGGGATCTGGCGGCCATCAAGCAGGTGGCGGATGGGCTGTTCGGGCCTGACTTTGCCCCAATCGCGGTAAAACTCAATCACCGCGGCAGCGAGGACACTGTCGACTACCAGGCTCATTTTGGCTGCCCGGTGTCCTTTGATCACCACTGCAACGAGATGTGGTTTAGCCTGGCATGGCTGGATCGGCCCATGCCGGATCGGGATCAAGTGGCCTTTGCCGATTGCCTGGCCCGGTGCCAGGCCCAAAGCCTGACGCTGGCCAACAATGATCTGGCCGCTCGAATCGACGCTCACCTGAAGCGGCAGCCGTTTCAAATGCCAACAGCGTCGCAGATGGCGTCGATGTTGGGCATTGCCGAGCGCACCATGCGGCGACGATTGGCACAACATAAGCTCAGCTACCGCCAACTGCTGAATCGGCACCGCGTCGAACAGGCGCGTGAGATGTTAAGACAAGGAGAGCGAGTCGACGACATCGCCGACCGCCTCGGCTACAGCGAAACGGCCAATTTTTCCAACGCCTTTAAGCGCTATAGCGGCGAAAGCCCGACCCATTACCGCCAGCGTCATTCCCCGACCCGGCTGCGCCGAACTGAGCCATAGGCCGTGCACGCTTTCAGGTAGCCGATAACCGTCGCAACCATAAAAAGCAAACAAAAAAGCGAGGCGCCAGGCCTCGCTCGTGGTCGGTGTTACCGGGTTAGAACACCTCGTTGCCGGTGGTCTCGCCCTTCATGTACGCCTTGATGTTGCCCAGGGTGGTCTCGGCAATCTGATCCAGCGCCAGGTCGGTGAAATAGCCCTGGTGACCGGTAACCAGCACGTTCGGGTAGCTCAGCAACAGCCCAAACACATCGTCGTGAATGACCTGACCGGACAGGTCACGGAAGAACAGATCCCCTTCCAGCTCGTACACATCCAGGCCCAGATAGCCCAACTTACCGCTTTTGAGCGCCTCAATGGCGTCAGAAGCATTCACCAACGCTCCCCTGGAGGTGTTGATCAACATAACGCCTGGCTTCATCTTGGCGAAGGCGTCGCGATTGATCATATGATTGCTCTCCGGCGTCAGCGGACAGTGGAGACTGATGACGTCGGATTCCTCATACAAAGTATCCAGATCCACATAGGTGGCTCCGAGTTCGGTAACCACATCAGTTGGATAGGGGTCGTGACACAGGATCTTACAGCCAAACCCACTCAAGGCTCGAATGGTAGCCTGGCCAATTTTACCGGTACCGATGATGCCGACGGTTTTGCTGGACAGGTTGAACCCCAGCAATCCCTCCAGGTTAAAGTTGTGTTCACGGATTCGAGAGTACGCTTTGTGCAGTTTACGGTTGAGGCACAGCAACATGGCCACCGCATGTTCGGCTACGGATTCCGGCGAATAGCCTGGTACCCGGCTGACCACAAAGCCGCGACGCTTGGCTTCTTCCAGATCGATGTTGTTGAAGCCAGCGCAGCGCAGCGCGATCATCTTGATGTTGGCTTTGTCCAGCTGTGACAGCACATCAACATCAACCATGTCATTCACGAAACAGGAGATCGCATCGTAGCCCTCCACCAATTTTGCAGTATTGGCGGTCAACTGGGTTTTGTAAAAGTCCAGCTCGAAGCCATAGTTGCTGTTGGCGGCGTTCATGGAATCCTTGTCATAGGATTTACTGCTGAACACGGCAATACGGGCTTTGGTCATTTTGGGGTCCTCGGGTGCAATGGAATACGCTTATTATGGCCCATATCACACCGTCGCAGTGCGCAGGGATTAAGCGGTCAGCCATTTCAGTTTTAATTTTACTTGCCATGCTACCCTGCTCTCATTAGTATTACGACCCGTTCGGTACTGCTTGGTCAGTATTTGACTATACACCTGTAGCTCAGCTGGTTAGAGCACCACCTTGACATGGTGGGGGTCGGTGGTTCGAGTCCACTCAGGTGTACCAAATTCGCGTCTGTAACTCAGCTGGTTAGAGTGTCACCTTGACATGGTGGAAGTCGGTGGTTCGAGTCCACTCAGACGCACCAAATTGCAAAAAGCCCGTCCTTGAGACGGGCTTTTTGCGTCTATAGCCTCACTTTTCTGATCCCCAAGCCGTTTCTTCCGTAGTCTGCTACTTGGCCACTGTCATGGCACTGTCTCATCGGTGCGTCATCCTCTGCCCCGGGGCCAGCCTCGACTTTGGCTACACTGTATTGACTACAAAAGAAAAACGGACTGCTAATGATGAAACGGAATGCTCAGACCCTGTCCCTTTCCGGAACCGACACCAACTCAAAACGCCAGGAGCTCAGTGACTATTTCCGCACCACCTGGGCGTTGTACGAATCCCTGTTTGAAGTCATCAACAACGATGACGCGTTTTACCTCAAGCCAGAGCCACTAAGACACCCATTGGTGTTTTACTTCGGCCATACCGCCACCTTCTTTATCAACAAATTGACCCTGGCAAAATGGCTGCCGCAGCGGATTAACCCAAAGTTTGAGTCGATGTTTGCCGTTGGCGTAGACGAGATGTCCTGGGACGATCTGGACGAGCGCCACTATCAGTGGCCGCGGGTACAAGAGGTTCGCCGTTACCGAGAGCAGGTAAAAGACACCCTGCTGCATTTCATCGACACCATGCCCTTGACCCTGCCCATCACTCCGGACTCTCCGGCCTGGGTGATTCTGATGGGCATCGAACACGAGCGCATTCACCTGGAAACCTCATCGGTGATCATCCGGCAGTTGTCGCTCGAACACATCAGCCCTCACCCTCAGTGGCCGGCCTGCCCGTTGACCGGCATCGCCCCGGACAATCCGATGATCAGAGTCGAGGGCGGTCCCCTGACACAGGGCCGGGGCCCCCACCGCGACAGCTATGGCTGGGACAACGAGTATGGTTGTCAGCAAGTGCAACTGGAGTCGTTCCAGGTGTCCCGTTTTCTGGTTTCCAACCAGGAGTTTCTGGAATTCGTCCAGTCAGATGGTTACCTGCAACAGCAACACTGGTGCGACGAAGGCCAGGCCTGGCTGAAATTCACCGCCGCGCGCCATCCCAGGTTCTGGCAGCGCCAGGGAGAGCAATGGCTGCAACGCAACCTCACCGAGCTGGTGCCCTTGCCGATGAACTGGCCGGTTGAGGTGAATCAGCTCGAAGCCAAGGCGTTTTGTAACTGGAAGGCGGCCCAGCTGAAGCAACCTCTGCGTCTGCCCACCGAGGCGGAATGGCAGAAGCTGCGACAGGGCCAGGAAGACAACAACCCCAACTGGTCGACGATTCCCGGTAACCTGTTGCTGGATAAGTGGGCCTCCTCCTGCCCGGTGGACCTGTTCGACCACAATGGCATTTTCGATGTGGTGGGGAACGTCTGGCAGTGGACCGAAACCGCCATCGACGGGTTCAGTGGCTTTGAAGTTCACCCTCTTTACGACGACTTTTCCACCCCAACGTTCGACGGCAAACATACCCTGATGAAAGGCGGCTCCTGGATCTCCACCGGCAACGAAGCCCTGGCCGATTCCCGTTACGCCTTTCGTCGTCACTTCTATCAACATGCGGGGTTTCGCTACGTGATCTCTCATCAGCCAGTGTCTGACACTCAGTACACCAACACCTATGAAACCGACGCCCTCATCGCCCAGTATCTGGAGTTTCATTACGGCCCCACCTACTTCGATGTGGCAAACTTCCCCCAGACCGTCGTCAATCTGATCACTCCCCATATTCGACAACAGCGCAGAGCGCTGGACATCGGCTGCTCCGTTGGTCGAGCCAGCCTGGAGTTGTCCCGTCGCTTCGAGCACGTCGATGGCATCGACTTCTCGGCTCGGTTCATTCAGCAAGCCTATGAGTTACTGCAGCGGGGTGAGAAACGCTACACCGTTGCCTGCGAGGGGGATCTGGTGGACTACAAGCAGGTCACCCTGAGTCAACTGGACTTCGCCGAGGCACCGGCCAATGTCCGCTTTGTTCAAGGCGACGCCTGCAACCTCAAACCCCAGTTTGATGGCTATGATCTGGTGTTGGCGTCAAACCTAATCGATCGTCTGGCCAATCCGAGGCAGTTTCTCAATGCCATTCCGGCCCGCATCAATGACGACGGCCTGTTGGTGATCGTCAGCCCTTACACCTGGCTGGAGGAGTTTACCCCCAGGGAACAGTGGTTAGGTGGGCTCAAGGTGGATGGCGAAAATTACACCACCGACCAGGCATTGCAGGAGATTCTTGGTCATCGGTTTGAGTTGTTGCAACAACACCAGGTGCCGTTCGTCATTCGGGAAACGGCACGAAAATTCCAGCACACCCTGGCTCAAATGAGCATCTGGCGAAAAATTAGCAACTAACTGGGGAGTTAGTCGGCAGTCACCCGGTCAGGCATTGCACCCTGGCCGGGGTTAGGGTGTAATTCCCGCCCCTGTTCGTGACCGCCTGACTGCCATGTTGCCCCTCAAACGTACACTTTTAGGACGCCTGCTGTCGCTGTCGTCACTGGAGATCCACGCCGATACGGCAGGGTTAACTCTGGTTCAGGGCAAACGTCGCCAGCAACTGCAATGGCAACAGATAACCCGCCCTGTACAACTGGACAGTGGCCTGCTTTTTACCAGTGCACGGATTGAGGCGGATAACGCCGAACAGCGCCATTTTTGGCTGTCGAAACGTCAGGCTCAGGCCTGGTTGACTGCCACCAACGCCCTGTGGTTGTCGGCCCGGGCACCATTGCTAAAACGCCAGGCTGCCTCTCTGACCGCCTGTCTGCAATCGGGGTACATGCCCTGCTCCCGCTGGCAGCAACTGGTTGCCGACGCCGCCGAGATGCGAGCGATGTGGCCGGACAGCCTCAGCAAGGACGATCTGGCATTGGAATACCACGGCGACCTTGGCCTGATCCAGCAGTTGTCAGACGCCAGTCCGGCTACGTTACGGGCGCTGCGCCAACACAGTGTCGACACCGAATGCCGTCGTTACCAGGCGCTGTTTGATACCATCGAATCCAGCCCGCTGACCCCCAAACAGCGCATCGCCTGCGTGACCCACAATGATCATAACCTGGTGATTGCCGGTGCCGGTAGCGGCAAGACCTCAACCCTGATCGGTCGCGTCGCCTACCTGCTGGAAAGCGGCCAGGCCCGGGCCGAAGAGATCGTGATCCTGGCCTACGGCAAACAAGCGGCGCAGGAGCTGTCCGAGCGGCTGGCCAAGCGACTTGGGCAACGGGCCAAGGCCGTGACCTGCACCACTTTTCATGCCTTGGGGCTGGCCATTATTCGCCAGACCAGCGAGGCCCCCCCGACGCTGTCGCCACTGGCCGGCAGCGCCTCTTTACGACAGTCCTTTGTGTCCGAGCAGATCAGTACTCGCCTGAAACAGGTCGAGTTCAAACGCGCGACGGTAAAAGTACTGGAGTCGGATCCCAGTCTGCACCCAAATGCCGGCGTATTGCCGCTTTACCGGCAGCTGAAAAACCGCGGTTTGGATCTCAACGCCCGCTTGTTATTTTGGCAGCAGCAGGGCGCGGTCAAACGGTTGCTGACTCTGTTGGCCGATCTGCTGCTGGAGTTCAAGGGGCATCGTGGCCGGTTGGGCTCGGTGAGCCGGCGGGAACTCGACCTGTTGACCCCCTTGCTTATTCCACTGCTGGAGGCCTACAACCGCCAACTTCGGCTCAATAATGAGATCGATTACATCGACATGATCGATCAGGCCCATCGGGCCGTTCGCAGTGGCCGATTTACCAGTGAGTGGCGTCATCTGCTGGTGGATGAGTTTCAGGACATCTCCCGTGCTCGGGCCATGTTGCTACGCAGCCTCAGCCGTAACGCCCGCAGCCTGTTTGCTGTCGGCGACGACTGGCAGTCCATCTATCGATTCAGCGGCAGTGACGTCAGCCTGATGACGGGCTTCAGTGACTTTTTCGGCCCCACCTCCACCACCTTGTTGGATAAAACGTTTCGCTTTGACGATCACCTCAACCGGCTGGCGAGCGCCTTCATCAGTAAAAATCCGGCCCAGTTGCCAAAAACCATGACGACCCACAAGCGAGCGACCGCCCCGTCGCTGACCTTGGTGTCAAATCAACAACCGCTGACCGAGCTGGTTCAGGCCATCGCTTCGCGGGTGAAATCGGGCCAAAGTGTCTATTTCCTGGCCCGATTTAAATTTCAGCTGCCCGATACCAACAGCCTAGCAGCCCTGGCAAACCAGTTCCCACAACTGCATTTTCGTTGCGACAGCGTTCACGCCAGCAAAGGCCGCCAAGCCGACATTGTGGTGCTGTTGATTCCGGCGGGTGACCAACACGGTTTTCCGCCGAGCCGCCGTAGCCACCCCGCCAAAGAGGCGATGCTGGCAGCAGCAGAGTCCTACCCCCACGCCGAGGAGCGGCGCCTGTTCTACGTTGCCCTTACTCGAGCCAGCGACCACCTGTACCTGGTGACCGACCCCGTTAACCCCGGGCCCTTTGTGACGGAACTGCGGGAACTGATGGAAACTCCACCAAAACCAACGGCTAATTGATTGTAAATTAGACTTCTTACCTGTGCGTTGATAGGGTCATACTTAGGCCCTATCAATCGGACAGCTGCCCATGGAACGGTGTGACTACAGCCTGACAGTCGAGCCACTCAGTGAACTGCACCTGCTGATCCGCTGGGCACAGCCGGTGGTTCCGTCCCATCAGCGATGGTGTCAGTTGAGTCTCATCAGCCTGGCAGAGACGCTGCGGGCGCACCCCTGGGTTGCCGAGGCCGTCGCCGGCGACCAGAGCCTGGCCATCGAATGCACCCACCCCGGCTGCCAAAACCGTGTTGAGGACTTTCTTGCAGGCGAACTTGCCCTGTGTCCGTCGCCCTCCGCCTCGCACCGCTCCCACCTCATTGAAGTCCGTTACGGCGGCGAGTGGGGGCCGGATCTGGCCTGGGTAGCCCAGCAGTGCGGCTGTGATCAACAGACGCTGATCCGGCGTCACACCCAAGGCAAATACTGGGCCGCCTTCGTGGGCTTTCAACCCGGATTTGCCTACCTGGAGGGACTGGATCCCAAATTGCAACTGCCGAGGCGCTCGACCCCTAGGCTGCGGGTAGAACCCGGCAGTGTGGCCCTGGCCAGCCATTACTGCGCCGTCTACCCGGCGGCCTCCCCTGGTGGCTGGCACATCATCGGCCGAACCGATCTGACGCTGTTTTCTGCCTCACAGACGCCGCCGGCGCGGATTCAACCGGGCGATGAGGTGCGGTTCATACAGGCAAGCCATCATGATTAACATCCTCAGCGCCGGACCACTGGTTACCCTTCAGGACCGGGGGCGTCATGGTTTGCGTCATCTGGGCGTTACCACCGCCGGCGCCATGGACAGCATCGCCTTTGAAGCCGCCAATGCGGTCGCCGGAAACCGTCGTCCGCTCACCGCACTGGAGATTCCGCCGGTGTCGCTTGAGCTGGAGTCGGACTCCCCGTTGGCGATCGCCTACAGTGGACCGGCTCACACCCTGTGCTGCGACGCCGAAGGGCGTCGGCAGTCCTGGTATCCGAATTGGCGTTATTCACTCGAACCCGGACAGCGGCTTAGGCTTACACCTAGCGGTCAGGGCATGTACGGCTACCTGGCCGTCGCCGGCGGGGTCGAGGTGGCGCCGCAGCTTGGCAGTGTTGCCACCGACCTGCAAGCCGGGATCGGCGGGCTCAATGGCCGGGCGCTTCAGGACGGCGATCGATTGCCGGTTGGCCCATCGCCGACCCACCCGCCTCGCCACCGGGGCATTCGGGTTCCCGGCTATGACGCCACCTTAAGGTTTATCCCCTGCTCCAGGCTGGCGGAGAACACGCCGTCGCGCTTCGACTGCCGACTCTCCTCCAGCGTCAGCAGAATGGGAGTGCGGCTGCAATGCCAGAGTGGTTTGCCTTCGGGCTATGGCGATGCGTCGGTTGGGGTGTTTGCCGGGGCGATCCAACGGCCTTCAGACGACACCGCCATCATACTGACCGCAGACTGCCAGACTACCGGTGGCTACCCACTGCTCGGCTATTTGGCCAGGGCGGATCTGCCGAAGTTGGTGCAGTTGGTTCCCGGTCAAGCCTGTTGCCTCAGCGCCATTACCTCGGCGCAAGCGGCGGTGGCTCTGGCAAAACATCAGCACTGGCGTCATCAGCTACTATGGGGGTTGTATGCATCTTGATATCAATGTCGACATCGGTGAAGGCTTTCCTTTCGATGAATCGCTGCTGCCCTGGGTCAGTTCTGCCAGCATCGCCTGCGGAGGCCATGCCGGCAACCGAACGACCATGGAGGAAACCGTGCGTTTGTGTGTCAAACACCGAATCCGCATCGGCGCTCATCCGTCCTTTCCCGATCGGGCTAACTTTGGTCGCCAGCCGATGGCCATGGATGCCACCGAATTGCAGCTCAGCTTAGCGCAACAAATCGGTCATCTGGAGCAGATCTGCCGCAGCCATCAGGTGGCGCTGCACTACGTAAAGCCCCACGGTGCGCTGTACAACCTGGCGGCCTTTGACGATGAATTGGCCGGTGTATTATGCCGAGCGATTATTGCCGGCAAGCGGCCCCTGACCCTGATGGGCTTGTCTGGAAGCCGGTTGCTTACCGAGGCACAGCGCTTCGGACTGCCGACGCTGGCAGAGGCGTTTATTGATCGCCGCTATCAGGATGACGGCACCCTGGTGAGTCGTCACCAGGACAACGCCATCCTCACGGAGCCGAATGAGATTGTGACCCAACTGGAGCACCTGGCGGTAATGGGGCAGGTTCAATCTCAGTCGGGTCGACTGATTCCGCTGCGGGTGGACAGCCTGTGCCTGCACGGCGACGACCCGGAAGCATTGAACCGGGCGATGCTGGCGCATCAATATCTCACGAATTTGGGGTTTTCAATAGCTTGTGATTGATTTTCAGCATGTGTCGCCTTTATAGTCACATCTATGAACAGGCCTTATTGAATCAATACGATGGACCGACAACAAATCAAATGGGATCAGCAGCTGCGATTTCGCCACATCGAGATCATCGCCCTGTGGGAGGGCCGCCTGACCACCAAACACCTGTGCCAGAGTTTCGGCATGGGCCGGCAACAAGCCTCCAGAGACATTAACCGCTACCTGAGTCTGGCGCCGACGGCCTTGAAATACGATACTCGACTCAAAGGCTACAAGCCCAGCGCCTATTTCAAACCCAGGTTCAGTCAAGGCGAATTTGGTGAGTACCTGCAGTTGCTGGCGGAACAGCAACTGCTGCAGCGCAGTGGTTTCGAATTGTTGGCCCTGAACCGGGCCGCCACCGAGTTGGTGGCCATGCCCGAGCGCTATGTGGATCCTGCCGTAGTGCGGCTGTTGCTGACGGCGGCAAAGGGAGCAACCCGGGTTAAAGTCCAGTACGCCTCCATCGCCACCGGCCAGGTCAACGAACGCCTGTTCGTTCCGCACACCCTGGTGCACGACGGCTTTCGCTGGCATTTACGCGGCTATTGCGAACAGCACAAACGCTATCTGGATTTGGTACTGAGCCGAATTCGAGGCGTGCCCAAGCTGTTGTACCGAAGCGAGCAGGGGCAACAATGCGACGTAGAGTGGAATCAGTGGCTGACGCTGACCATCGAGCCCAACCCCATTTTCTCGGCGGCGCAGCAGGAGGTCATTGCCATCGATTACGGCATGGAAGCGGGCAGCTTAAGCATCACCTGTCGTAAAGCCCTGGCAGACTACCATCTGCGCCGGTTGCAGATCTCCACCCCGATTCAAGGTTTTGATCCCAACAGTCAGTTACTGGTCGTGAGTGACCGTCGGCCGGTGCCAGCACCGGCCGACTCCTGAATCAGCGCCGGGTTGCGCAAGCGGCATTTACCGCATCAGACAGCACCGGCATAAAGGTCAGTACGCCGTCGATGGGGCTGACCCCGGCCTTGGCCAATGCCTTCATCGGCTGAAACTGCAAGTCGGTAATCACCAGGCGGGTGCCGTTAAGGCGGCACTCCTCAACCAAGCGGTTCAATGCCGACAACCCACCGGCATCGAGGACCGATACCCCGTTCATAAACAAGATCACCCCGGTTTTGCCTCTGGATTGCAGTCGAATCTCAGCAAAGATGCGATCGGCGGCGGCAAAAAACAATGGCCCGTTGATCTTCAGAGCGATCCAATCCGCGGGTAAAGGTTGCTCCACGTAGCGGCGGTTGTCACTCAAGTCGTGCAACCGGGTCATCTCGGCAATCTCTTTCATAAACAGCAATGCCGCTAACACCATGCCGGCGCTGATGGCGACCACCATATCGAAGGCCACCGTCAGCAAGAAGCAGCACAACAGCACCAGCACATCGCTGCCGGGCGCCCGCCGCATCAGCGCCAGCGCTTTGGGCGCTTCACTCATGTTCCAGGCCACCACCAGCAGCAGCGCGGCCATCGCCGGCATCGGCAAATAAGACAGGGCTTTGGATAGCCCTAACAGTGCCAGCAGCACCAGCAGGCTGTGCACCACGGCCGACACCGGACTGATGGCGCCGGCTTTGACATTGGCCGCAGAGCGGGCGATGGCAGCGGTTGCCGGGATGCCGCCAAACAACGGCGCGATCAGGTTACCGATCCCCTGCCCCAGCAATTCGCTGTTGGCACTGTGGCGACTGTTGGTCATGCCGTCCACCACCACCGCACACAGCAGCGACTCGATGGCCCCCAACATGGCGATGGCCATGGCGGAGGGCAACAACGACTGAATCAGTGACCAACTGATGGCGGTTTCATCGCCGCCCCGGTGCCAGGGCCAGTCCAGCGTCGGAGGCACAGGGGGAATGCCCTGACCCAGACTGCCATCGGCATTCAGGTAGTGAAAGCGACTGCCGATGGTTTCAATGCCCATGCCGGCCTGATTCAACCACCAGCACACCAGGGTCGCCAGCAACACCGCTGGCAGATGCGCCGGAACCGGCAGTTTGAGTCTTGGCCACAGCAACATGACCACCAATGTCAGCGCGCCAACGGCCAGGCTTGGCAGGTGCAATTGAGGCAATGCCGTCGCCAACGACACCACTTTTTGACCGAAGCCATGGGGCAGTTCGCTCAGGTTAAGGCCAAAAAAGTCATTTAACTGCAAGGTGGCGATGACCACCGCAATGCCGGAAGTGAACCCCAGGGTGACAGATTCGGGTATGTACTGAATCAGTCGACCCAGCCGCAGCAGCGCCATGATGATCAGGATAAGGCCAGACATCATGGTGGCCACCAACAAGCCGGTGAGGCCGTACTGCTGCGAGATGGGAGCCAACAACACCACAAAGGCCGCCGTCGGCCCGCTGATGCTGTAGCGGCATCCCCCGGTCAGTGCAATGACGATGCCGGCAACGATGGCGGTGTACAAACCGTACTGCGGCGCCACCCCACTGGCGATGGCCAACGCCATGGACAGAGGAATCGCGATAATACCGACCGTGAGCCCAGCCAGCAGATCGCGGCTGACCTGACGGCGGCCATAGGGAGAAGAGACACAGGCATCCATAAACGCATGCCCCAGCCTGAGAGAGAACAGGTGAGTTCGATGTGACACAGTTGCTTCCAATGAGGAAACCCGTTACCCCTTGCGGCGCCGGTCATGACAGCGAGCAGGGCAAATAAACGGGCGAAGTACCAGAAAGGCCGATTAGTGTAATCCCTGCGACCCTACCCCATTGTGACACTCTGCACAGTTTTGCATGCCCCGTGCTCAGGCTCGGATTTATGCCGTTGATGTGATCCCGGTGTCGACGTCGATGACTTCAAGGCCGCCATCCGTGGTGGTTAGGTCAGCCCCTGCTCCAATGTCGCATCTCGTAACTTCAACTGATTGAGTGGCTTAGGCGTAGCAATACCGAACCCTTGCGCATAATTGACCCCAATGGCCTCCAGCAACGCCAGCGTCTGTGGATCTTCAACGCACTCGGCCACCGTGGCCATGCCCATGGAGTGACCGATGTTGTGAATCGCCTCGACGAACGCCCGGTCCTGGGCATCGGTGCCGATGTCACGGACAAAGTTGCCGTCGATTTTCAAGTAGTTCACCGGCAGCGCCTTGAGGTAACCAAAGGAGGACATGCCGGAGCCGAAATCATCCAGGGCAAAACTGACCCCTTTGGCCCGCAACGACTGAATGAACTCACTGGCCTTGGTCAGGTTGGCGACCGCGGCGGTTTCGGTGATCTCAAAACAGAGTTGCTGCGGTTTCACTGCTGAGCGGTTGAGGCGCTCACAGAGGAACTCGGTAAAAGCAGGATCGCTGATGGATTGTCCCGACAGGTTGATGGAACAGATGCCGACGCCCTCCAGTACTTTCGGTCGCTGTTCAAGGAAAGACAGGATCAGCTCAATCACGTGGCGATCCAGGGCGGTGGCCAGGTGGAAGCGTTCCGCCGCCGGCATAAAGGCGCCGGGCGGGACGGTTTGTTGCTGTTCATTCTTGAGTCGCAGTAACACCTCAAAGTTGGTCTTGCCGTTGGAGGGGCTCGACAAGGCGATCATCGGCTGCTGATACAACAGGAACCGGTCGTTCTCCAGGGCCGATTTGAGCTGGCTGGCCCAGGACATCTCCCCCTCTCGCTGACTGGTGGTGTGATCGGTATCGGTAAACAGGTGGATGCGATTGCGGCCGCTGTCCTTGGCGATGTAGCAGGCCAGATCGGCCCGCGCCAGGGTGGCGTCATAATCGCCGTTGCTTGCGCCAGTAGGAACCACACCGATGCTGCAACCGAGTTCAAACACCTTGTCATGGGATACGAATCGAAACTCCTTGACCGTAACCCGAATGGTCTCGGCCATGGTCATCGCCTGCGCCTCACTACAGTGGGTCAACAGCACCCCAAATTCGTCACCACCGAGCCGAGCCAGGGTGCCGTTGTCCGGCATTTTACTCTGCAGTATGCCCGACAACTGAATCAGCAGCTTATCGCCGGCCAGGTGGCCACAGGTGTCGTTGACCAGCTTGAACTGATCCAGATCCAGGTACAGCAGATAGTGAGTGCCCTGAGTCAAGGCCCGGGTGCAGCGCCGCTCAAACTCGGCGCGATTGATGAGGCCAGTCAGGCTATCGTGACAGACTTGGTATTCCAACTCTGACGCCAGTTCCGTCAACTGGGTGACGTCATGCATCACCACCACCACCCCTTCGGTGCGGCCGGACACCTCGATGCGACTGGCACTGCATTGCAGGTAATAGACCTTATTGCCCCGGGAAAGCGAACCATGCAGCAGGCCCGGATCGCCACCACCCAGGGTTTCGGTCATCATCTGAGTCAGACTGTCCGCCAGAGGCTGGGCCCCCTGACTGTCATTGGCTCGAGTCAGAATCTGCGCCAGAGGCTGGCCTTTGGACTCAGGGGTGGTCAACACCAAAAATCGTTCCGCGGTTCGATTCAGGCTCTGTACCCGCCCTTCCCTATCCAGGGTGATGACGCCGTCGGCGATGGAATTGAGAGTAATCTGCGAATACTCCTTTTCCCGGTACAGCGCCTCTTGGGCCAGGCTCAGATCGTCAAAACGCTCGGCCAGGCGCTGATTGGACCGTTGTAACACCCGAATGCCCGCAAACAGGCCACAACCGACGATGAAACACGCGATGACCATCAATAGAGTTTCCCGTTGCAGCCGGGCTTCGCTGGCAGCAACGTGCAGCCGGGTTCCATGGCCAGGTACCACTAACTCCCGCCCGACGCCTCGCTCCAGGTGCAGCTCACTGCCCTGGGAGGGAAAGCCAACGGAGATGGCGTAGTTTGATGCCAGCGACGCCGGCACCACCGCCTTGACCAGCCTCGATACGTCGTACACCGCCGCAAACAACCCCTGAAACTCGTTGCCGCGATAGATGGGGTACCAGGTTTCAAATGAGTACTTCCCCTGAATGTTCTTAAACAGCCGGGTGTGGGCGGGGCTGCGGGTGTCCCGGGCGGTCACCGCCGCCTCCAGCGGGGCATCCAGGCTGATGGCCAACCCCAAAATCTGATCATTGCCCTTATGGGGCGTCACCTCCTGAATCACCAGGTCGGCGCTGACCCAATTGATGTTCAGCAGCTCCGGGTGATCGGTAACAAAACGGCCACCGCGCTCAATAAACTCGTCGGTACTGAGCTGATTCTGGCGGTATTCCTGGCTGAGCAGGTACAGGTAATTCTGGTTGTCCTGAATACGTTGGTAGATCAGCCGACGAACGTGGTCCGCCACTCGAGCCGATTGCAGCAAGGTGTTGCGTTGCTCCATTTGGTGATAGGCGATGATGCCAGCAACGCTGATGCAGATCAGCGCCGACGCCAATGCCGCCGGCGTGTGCCAGCTGGTGGCCTGACGGCGCACCATCGCCACGGCGGTCAACAGCAACCCAAACAACAGCAACAGGCTGATGGCCCAGGTTTCCAGAGTACTGGCGGAGACCTGCTCCCTTGGCTTCAGGCTGATTTGCCACTGGGTATTGGCCAGCTTCAGGGTTCGCTTGAACGCCTGCGGCTCATCAAACAAATTGCGGTCGCCAAGCACCACCGCGTTCTGATCTTTGGCCAGGGAACGGATGGCGAACTGAAACTGGCTCTCCATCGCCTTGAGGCCAATCTGCTCCGCCATCTTGTCCCAGCTCATCACCACCACCGCCAGTCCCCATAGCTGGGTTTGAGCCGCATCCAGGTAGATAGGCTGACGCATGATGAAGCCGATGCCGCCCTGGCGCAGATGGTAAGGGCCAGCCAGGGTGGCGCGATTGCTTTCCAGTGCCCGTTGAGTCTGCTCACGACGATTGGGATCATCGAGCAGGTGATGACCGATGGTCGCTTCATTGCCGCTGAGAGGATAGGTATGGCTGATCACCAGGTCACGAGCCAACTGAATGGCGGTGAGATCGCCGTTGCCGGCAAACAGCTCCTGCGCGGCCTGATCAAACTGAGCCGGCGTCAGTTGTGGGTTGTTTCGAACCACCTGACTGATGGCATCGAGCAGATAACGCTTGTTATTCAGCCGGGCTTGCAGTTGCTCAGCCATGGCGACCATTTGCTGCTGCAAGGTCGAGGGGGCAGTTTGAGCCCGGGCAGCGGAGGTCAGTGCGACCACCAGCAGTAACACCATTGCCAGCGGCACCCACAGGGCGCGAAAGCGATGAGGCATGAACTCAGATCCCCAAAATTCAAGTCAGGAGTCAGACAGACTCATTTGTTATCCGTTTGTTGTGTGCGCAACACTACTAAACATGGGGTTCCAGCTCAATTGAATTAGCGAATTACCCAAACTTAACGGGTTAATGCACAGAAGATTAACCCTCTCTGCCTTGGGCCTTACTGGCCCAAAGGGCCCGGATTTGCCTGACAATGCCCTACTTTGGGGTATTGATCCGCTTTTCCCAGGCGCTAAGTTTGCGGCTATCGGCGGCAATCTCGTTGATCAGCGCCTCAATCAACTGCGCCTTTTTTAATCGCTTCAGATGTGCGACCAACCATGACGGTGCCTGTTGCTGCGCAGACAATGCCAGGGCCACGGCGACGCAATGCTTACAAAACTCACTGTGTTCCGACGCCGGACAGGAGCACTCGCCGTCGATGACTCCCTTCTCCAGGCTCAGCGTCACCGAGTAGCGCTCCCTTCCCTCAACCACACCGACCACCTGATCGCCAACGCGGGTAACCTGAGTCACCCGGCCCTCGTTAAAGTAGTTCTGACCCCGCACCGCACTGCGATGGCCGGCCAACTGCTCCAGAATCGTAAAGTCCATATTCCCTCCTCGTTCAGCTAATTAAACCAAAAATCACCCGGCAAGGCCCGCGTTTACTAAGCGCAAATCATACGGCTTGTCGACGGGCGATAACATTCCACCGGGTTGCCCTTTGGGGGCAAGGACTCAGGCGGGTTTTGCGCTTCACCCCTAACCGCACCCCCTGCCAGCAAGTTGAACCCCGCTCGGCAATTAGTGATGCGCTTCACAACAACCATGACCGAGACTAAGTTTACCCCTGGCCCGCGGGTATGATGATCCAATAACTACCATGGCGTTTAACCGGGAGTTCCCTCGATGCCAGAGCGTAAACGACAACGAATTCAATCACTCATCGATACTCTGAGTCAGGGCTTACAGGAAAGGGAACAGACGGTCGCCATCGCCCTGCTCGGCGCGCTGACCGGCCAGAACACCTTCCTGTACGGGCCTCCGGGCACCGCCAAAAGCCTGTTGGCCCGGCGCATCGCGTCGGCGTTCAATCACGACAGCTACTTCGAGTGTTTGATGAATCGCTTTTCCACTCCGGAAGAGGTGTTTGGGCCGGTGTCCATTCAGGCCCTGAAGCAGGATCAGTACCACCGCAAGACACAGGGCTACCTGCCGACGGTGGATTTTGCGTTCCTGGATGAGATTTGGAAGTCCAGCCCGGCCATCCTCAATACCCTGCTGACCCTGATTAACGAGCGCCTGTTCCGAAATGGCGATGACATTGAACCTGTGCCCCTGAAAGCCCTGATTGCCGCCTCCAACGAAGTTCCTGAGCCGGATCAGGGCCTGGACGCCTTGTACGACCGCTTCTTGATTCGACTCATGGCCCAGCCCACCAGTCAGTGGGACAACTTTGCTTCCCTGTTGCAAAGTCGACCGGTATCGGCCGAGGTAGACATCGCCCCGGAGCTCAAAATCAGCAATGGCGAATGGCTCGAGTGGCAACAGCAACTTCACCAGGTGCAGCTGTCCGACGACTGTCTGGGAGTGATCAAAATTCTCAAGCAGCAACTGCAGGAGCAAGCCGAAGCCCTGGGGCTGTATGTGTCGGATCGGCGCTGGCAACGGGCCGCCATGCTGCTCAAGGCATCGGCCTTCTTTAACGATAGAGACCACACCAACCTCAGTGATGCCCTGTTACTCAAGCACTGCCTGTGGGCTCAGGAGGAGGATCATCCCAAAGCGGTAAAACTGGTCCACGACGCCATCTTTGCCCTAGGCTGCCCGCAGGCGGCCGCCATCAGCGAGTTGTATCAGCAGATCGACGACTGGGAAACCGCGCTGCACACCCTGCTGTTCCATCAGGAGGATGTGTACGAAACCGTGGATTTCTATCCTCAACAGTACTTCTTTGGCGGCAGCGAGGAGCGGCAACGTAAGAATCAATCCAACTTCTTTTACGTCAAGGCGATGGCCACCTACCAACACGGATTGGCGCGTCGCGAACCGGTGTATCTGGATTTCTACGTCCATCAGGAACAGATGAAGTCGCCCCGGCCGTTCCACCCCATGGATACTCTGGGCAAGGCGATGGAAACCGTTCAGTGCCGATTCGATGAACACGGTGCCATGGACATTAAATACAACGACAGCGGCAATTTCGACAGCAACGCCTACGTGGTCAACCGCTTCAAACCGACGGTGAAGTTTCGTCAGGGCGAGCGCCGCGAAAAACGCGACGAGGCCGCCCTGAACCAGCTGCTGAGCGAACTGGACAACAGCCATCAATTGCTGACCCGTACCCTGGCCGAGGTCACCGAATTTCAACAGCACTATCAGCACAACCATGTGTCGCCATTTGTTACAGAAGCGGAGACCGACGTTGTACACTGCGGTCTGTTACAACAACTGGGGGATCTGGAGCTGAACATCATGAAATGCCAACAGCTGCAGGAACTGAGTCACTGATATGATCACCGAAGCGCTGCAACAGAGCATCGAGCACAGCTACGCCAGCATCCTGGCGGCGTCGCCGACCCTCAATGCCCAGTTGGCAGCCACGCTGGATAAACTGGAAGCCACCGCCCGGCAAACGCTGGAGGAGGAGTCCCCCTATGGCCCGTTCTATCAGCAACTGCTGCTGTCCGAACAGCAACTGGATGACAATGCCAACACCGTTGCCGCCTTGCAGCAGGACTGGCAGGCGTACCGCGACTGCCTCTCCAGCCTGAAACTGCCGGCCAACCCGGGGTTCTGGCAGGGGCAGATGCGCCGCGCCACGCAACACCCGGAATCCGCTACTTTGATCCGGCGGTTGTTGCTGCGGGATTGGCGAAAACAACTGGAGCGCAGCGAAGCCAAGTGGGAACTGGATCGACTGGCCCTGCTGCGTACGGAGATGCTGGCCCAGTTAAAGGCCTGGCTCGACACCCTGATTGAGTTAAGCCGCAATTTCGAGCGCCTCGGACTGGAACCCGGATTTCTGGTGGACTTCAGTGCCGGTCAATTGTGCCAGGATGACGTCGAGACGTTGAAACGTTGGTGCGACTACCTGGCCAACACCCCCGGGGTGCTGGACCTGTGCCATCGCATCGGCAAGCAAAGAAAACCCAGTTACTCTACCCACTACGAAACGGTCAGTGTGCGGCGCCTGCGAGAGGTTAATTGCCCCAATGCCCCCGCCAAAGAGGAGTTGGTGGGGCTTAGGTTAGACCAGCAGCTGAGCCAGACCCTGCCGTCGGAACTGGCCCTGTTGGGGGAGGAAGACACCGCATTGCTGTTTGACCTCAAATACCTGGAACGGCAACTTCAAACCTTTGAAATGCGCGGCTGGCAACCGGAACGAACCTGGGTCAATGTGGATGAACTGCGGCCAGTCTCCACCGAGGACAACCTTGGGCCCATGGTGATCTGCGTCGACAGCAGCCTGTCGATGCAAGGCCAGCCGGAAAAGGTGGCCAAGGCGCTGGCATTGTTTCTGGCCGCCACCGGTCGATCGGGTCAGCGCAAGTGCTTTCTGGTCAACTTCTCCACCGACATCGAGACCCTGAACCTGTCTGACGACCACGCCTTGCCGAAGCTGCTGGGATTCCTGACCCGCTCTTTCCACGGCGGCACCGACGTGGCACCGGCCATTGATGTGGCGCTGGAGGTGCTCAACCGGGATGACTACCGCAATGCCGATATGGTGGTGATCTCAGACTTCGTACTGGCGGAGTTACCGGCCGCCACCCTCACCGCCATGGGCGAACAACGCCGATGTGGCAACCGATTCTACTCGGTGGTGATCGGCGAACAACTGAACCAATCCCATTTTCAGACCCTGTTTGACTGCCAGTGGCAGTATTTGGCAGACCAGGGCGACATCATCGAACGGCTGCGGGATCACCGCGCCGACGCCGAACTGGATCACGACATCGCCATGGCCCTTACCACGATCCAAGGTTCCGCTTGAGCCAACCACTGGCAGCGGTTGCAATTGCCGCTGCTTGTCACCTTGATTACACCGGTTTAAGCGCAGCCCTTGCCAACCGGTTCGCCACAATTCAGCGCCCCTCTCGAAACCGCACTTATCCTGGCAGCTTGTGGAAGCTCGCTGAAATTTCTGTAATGATTATCTAGCTTGTCGGTTGTGTGAGTCAGGAAGTCATTCAACCAGGTCGTTAACACGACCGTCATTGTCAGTGCACCAATCCGGCGGCCGCACCGACAGTGACACGGAACCGGACATCAGGAGACCGCCGGGATAACAAGGTCCTATCCTTGGGATGTCATGGATGAATGTTCAAGGGAAGGTGATGATCAGACACGTTCGGACTCTGTACCTGCTGGGGCTGTTGCTGCCGTCGACGTCCTTGAGTGGCGCCGAGTTTGTCGGTTCGTCCTCGTGCCGGCAATGCCATGACACCGAATACCGGCAGTGGCTGGGGTCGGATCACGAGCAGGCCATGAACCACGCCACCGAAGACCGGGTGCTGGGGGATTTTGACGATGTCAGCATCGATTTTAAAGGAGAACAATACCGATTTTATACCGACAAAGGCCGCTACTTTGCCCGCCTTAAAGACGCCAGCGGCACCTTCAGGGACTATCAAGTCACCCACACCTTTGGCTTTGACCCACTGCAACAATACCTGGTGGAGCTGGAAGGCGGACGACTGCAGTTAATCCCTTTCGCCTGGGATAACCGAGAGCGCGGCGATGGTGGCCAGCGCTGGTATCACCTCTATCCAAACAGCGAACCCCATGATGAGTTTTACTGGACCAACCCCGGTCAGAATTGGAATTACATGTGCGCCGACTGCCACTCCACCAACCTGACCAAGGGCTATGACTTCGACACCAATCGCTACCAAAGCCGCTGGAGTGAAATCAATGTCGGCTGCGAAGCCTGCCATGGTCCCGGCAGTGATCACCTCAGTTGGGCCGCATCCGGGGCTGCCGATGTGGCGCACAAGGGGTTTGATCGGACGCTGAACAAAGCCGTACCCCATTGGCAAAGGTCGCCGAATCAGGCCACCGCCCAACCGGGTCATCAGGTAAACACCAGCCATCAGCTGGATACCTGTGCCCGCTGCCACAGTCGTCGCCTGCAACTCAGCGATGCACCACTTGCTCCGGAGCAACCGCTGGGCGATCGCTACGCCCTTAACCTGATTCACCCCAACCAGTACTACCCGGATGGTCAGATCGACGACGAAGTTTACGTCTATGGGTCGTTTCTGCAGTCCAAGATGCACGACGCTGGCGTCAGCTGCAGTCATTGCCACAACCCCCACTCGACCCGGACACTGCTGCAAGGAAATGCCCTGTGCGGCCAGTGTCACAACCCGGTTCAATTTGATACGCCGGCCCACCATCACCATGAACCGGATAACGCCGGGGCTGACTGTGTCGACTGCCATATGCCTCAAACCACCTACATGGGCATCGATCGACGCCGGGATCACGGCTTTAAGGTGCCCAGCCCTTGGCTCAGTACCCAGATCGGTGTGCCCAACGCCTGTAACAACTGCCATCAGGACCAGTCCCCCCAGTGGGCTGCAGACCATGCCCGGGACTGGTATCCGGGGTCCGACAACAGTGACAACCACCACACGGCCCTGGCGTTTGCCGCCGCCGAGGCCGGCGACACAGCAGCGGGCAATGCCCTGTCCTACATCGCACAAGACATTCACCGCACCGACCTCATTCGAGCAGCCGCACTGCAGCGTCTGCAGCAATTTCCTGGTCGCAACGGCCTGGTCGCACTCACGCGGGCGGTGAAAAACCACGATCCCTGGGTTCGATTGGGCGCCGTGTATGGCTCGGCGCCCTACTCGAGCCACGATCGCTGGCAGCTGATCGCACCGTTGCTGTCTGATCCGGTGTTGGTGGTCCGCATTGAAACCGCCGCCGCCCTGGCGGCGAACTGGCAGCGACTCGGCCCGAAACAGCAGCAGGCTCTGGCGGCGCCCCTGGCGGAGTATCGCGACAGCCAGCGCTTCAACGGCGATCGTGGGTTTGCTCGCACCAACCTGGCCAATCTCGCACTCTGGCAGGGACAGTGGCAACAGGCAGAAGCCCTGTACCTGGGCGCCATCAAAGTGGAGCCGCATTTTGCGCTGGCCTACGCCAACCTGGCCGATCTCTATCGCACTCAGGGAAAGGAGACCCTGGCGGCCGAAACGCTGAAACAGGGGATGGCAGCGCAACCGGATTCTGCCGCGCTTCCCTTTGCCCACGGCCTGGCGATGCTGCGTTCGGGACACTCAGCCCGGGCACTCTCTTCACTGCAGCGCGCAACCGAGCTGGAGCCCGATAACGCTCACTTTCATTACGTCTTCGGCCTGGCTCTGGCCCCGGTCAACCCCGCCGCGGCCCGTCAGGCGATGGCGGCAGCCTATGGCGTCAGTGGCAGACCGCAGCACCTGTTTGCGTTATGTGAACTGGAGGTCAAGCAGCAATCGGCGTCGGCCCGGGCCTGTTTACAGCGACTGCAAGCCGTAGCACCGCCAGAGGTGGTTGAGCAATTGAGCCAGCAATTGCCCTAGCCTTCGTCACGCTCAAAAACCGGCCTCGAGGCCGGTTTTCTTATGGTTAATAAGGGAATGCTGCTACAATTGGCGTTTTTTACCATCCGGCTTTCCCGGTACCTTAGGATATTCCCATGAGCGACACCCCAACCCTGGCCCCAGAGCTGCAGACCATTGCCGATTTCTACCAACTGGAACCAGAAGGTCATGCCGGCCTGGCGTCCATCCACGAAGCGATTGAAGCGCCTCTGAGGGAAGATTTCGAGCGCCTGCCCGCCAGTGCCCAGAATGTCATGGGCAGCTTCGAGCAGTTGCATGCCTCGGTCACCTATAACTTGCTGGGCGCCACCGCAGAAGCCCTGCGCATGACCCAGGACGCCGACATCACCGAAGAGCAGAAAGCCGGTCACCTGGAAAGTGTCTTGGGCCATGGCATCAAGCTGATGCTCAAGAATCTTAAAGCTGCGCGTCGCAACCCGGTGTTGAAACGTCAGCTCAATGCCCCATTTGCCAACTCATAGAGGCCAGCATGATTAACATGAATACCGTATCCGATACCGTAAAGCGTTTTGTGGATGCCACCTTTGAAGGCCGTGGGTTCTGGGGGCTAACCAAGGGCGAGGAGTGGGTCATCTGCGATTCTGCTCAGTTTGAGAATGCCGATGTATTGCCACTGTGGTCCAGTGAAAGTGCCGCCCGTGAACACTGCGTTGACGAGTGGGAAGAGTACGACGTGGCGATGATTCCACTGGAAGACTTTTTCGAGATTTGGCTCAATGAGCTGAATCAGGACGGTGTCCTCATCGGTTGCGACTGGCAGTTATCACTGGATGGCGAAGAGATCGACGCCATGGAACTGGCCAAGCTGTATCAGGCCTGATCCTAATCCGTGCAGATTAAGGGCGCCCGTTGGCGCCCTTTTTGGTGCTCAGTTAAACGGCGCCGGCTGAGGCGTGGCGCTGGTTGATGGCGGCAGGATTGGCAGAGTGATCCTAGGCTGCTCTCCGGTCAGAGTTTTCAAAAAGGCGGTAATGCTGGCGGCATCCTCATCGCTGAGCTCCCGCCCCAGTTGCACGCGCTGCATGGTCACTACCGCCTGTTGCAGATCGTAGGTGGAGCCGTCATGGAAATAGGGGTACGTCAGTTCGATATTTCTCAGTGTCGGCACCTTAAATACCATCCGATCCCCTTCCCGACCGGTCACATCCATTCGACCCTGAGCCGGATTGTCGGTGACAAAGGGCTGCATCAGGCCCATCTTCTGGTACATCGTTCCGCCGGCAGCCGGTCCATTGTGACAAGCCGCACAGCCGTTGGATTTAAACAAGGCATACCCCTGTTTCTCATCCTCAGACAACGCCTGCTTGTCCCCTTGCAGCCACAGATCAAAGCGACTGTTGGGGGTCACCAGCGTCTCTTCGAATGCCGCAATGGCATCGGTGACCCGCTCCAGGTTGATGCCTGACGAACCATACACGGCTTTAAACTCTGCCTGATACTCTGGAATCGACTCCAGTACCTCCAGGGCAATGGCGTGCTCCAGCGCCATCTCCTTGGGGTTGGCGATAGGACCGGCAGCCTGCTCTTGCAGGTTTGCGGCACGTCCATCCCAGAACTGGGCCAGCATGTACTTGGCATTCAGCACCGTCGGCGCATTGATCGGCCCCTGTTGCCAGTTATGGCCGATGGAGGTCGGCAATATGTCGACCCCACCCATGGCCAGGTTGTGACAACTGTTGCAGGACAAAAAACCCGACTTAGACAACCTGGGCTCAAAAAACAACCGCTCTCCCAGTGCCACCTTTTCCGGTTGGGTGATCACGGCAGGTTCTATGATTTGAATCGGTTCGGCGGCAAAGGCACAACCGGCAATCGAGGCAGTGGCTATCGCCAGGGCTAAGGGTTTCATGGGTGTCCTCTTTAAGTAGTGGCTGGTCATTGAGTTAAATACTACTTAGGAGGGACAACAGACAAAATCACAATAATGCGATTGGGGCCATCGTCCAACTGAGGCCATACATTTGATTTAAAACAAAGAAAAATGGCTAAACTTCAGGCAGTAATAACACCCTTCCTCTTTAAATCAGCGTCGGTCATCTGCCCGCTAATCGAACTGAACCCTCAATTCAGTATTACGCTGATCTAGCCCTAAATCGAAAAACAGGGATTTCCAATGGTTGTTACCCAACATAAAAATGCGAAGTTAACAAGGCTGCAGCTTTTGTGTTATATGCTGAATTTCATTCGGTTTTTACGGTGGCAACACCGACATCGACCAGGGAGTTGAGACGAGTCCGAAACGGCCCAAGGACGGCGCAGACAACAACAACTAACAACCACACAACGCGTTGAATTAGGGAACACCATGACCGCAACAACAAGTACCGGAGTGGCGGGATTCCGCCACTGGCGACTACAAGGAAAATTAGTAGCCATGTTTATGGCTATCGGGGTCATTCCGGCCCTGTTGATTACCTTGATATCGACCTTGAGTACTCGACAGACCATTGAAACCGCTGTGCTTCAGCAATTAGAGTCAGTCAATACAATCAAAAAACACCAGTTAGAGCGTTTCTTTGATGCCAGAAAATCTGAAATTGAATTGATGGCAGCCAGCTTGTCCAGCATCGATGCCGCACACAGGGATCGCTACTTTAAACAATTCATCAATGCCAACCACTACTACGATCTGTTTATCATCGATGCACAAGGCCAGATCATTTACAGCGTCGCCAAAGAAGCGGATTTCAATACCAACCTAATTGATGGCCCTTACGCCGACAGTAACCTCGGTAGCTTGTATCGACGCGTCGAAACCAGTGGCCGCACCCAGCTAAGCGACTACCGCCCCTATGCCCCCAGCAACAACGAACCCGCCGCCTTTATCGCCACACCGATTGCCGATAGCCAGAGAGTGCTGGCGTTGCAGTTATCACAGGCGGGCATTGCCGCCATCATGTCGGTTCGGGAAGGCATGGGGGACAGTGGCGAAAGCTATCTGGTCGGTGAAGATAAACGAATGCGATCCGACTCCTATCTGGACCCCCAAGGGCACTCTATTAGTGCCAGTTTTGCCGGTACAATCGCGGACAATGGCGTCGACACCGAACCCGTCGCCCGCGGGCTCAGCGGTGCCACCGGCGTGATGCAGACTCAGGACTACAATGGCAATCCGGTGCTATCGGCTTACAGCCATTTGGCCATCGATCAACACTCGTGGGTGGTCATCAGTGAGTTGGACGTCGCCGAGGCCTTCGCCCCCATCAATACCACCACTTACGCCAGCCTTGGGCTTATCGCAGCGGCCACGGTAGCCATTGCCTTTGTCGGCGCCCTGTTCGCCCGCGCCCTAGCCAAGCCCGTTGTGGCCGCTGCCGCTCTGGCCCAGCAGGTAGCAGAAGGCGATCTTACTCAAACGCTAATCCACACCCGCCACGACGAACTGGGTCAATTACAGCAAGCACTGAACCAGATGGTCACCAACCTGAAACAGATGGTGGGACAATTGACCGACGTCGCCATGGCCCAGGGTACCACCGCTGATGAACTCGCCGCGGTCACCGAACAAACCAGTACCGCTGTCGCCGATCAACAGGTGCAGTCCACTCAGGCGGTCACCGCCACAACCGAGATGAATGCCACCATCAATGAAGTGGCCGCCACCACCGCCAACGCCAGTTCAGTGTGTGAAGCTGTGTTGAGCAAAGCCACTGAAGGGGCCCAGCACATCGATCAGACTTATCAATCGCTGGTGAGTCTGGCGCAGACGACCGCTGGTACCGCCGAAGAGATGGTCACTCTGCGTCGCAACTCTGACAAAATTGCCAATGTATTGAACGTCATTAAGCAAATTTCAGAACAAACCAATCTGTTGTCGCTCAATGCGGCCATCGAAGCAGCCCGTGCCGGTGAGCACGGCCGGGGCTTCGCCGTCGTTGCCGACGAGGTTCGCAAACTGGCTCAATCTACTCAGGAATCTACCGCCGAAATTGAAGGAATCATCGACGCCATCGTTAGCAGCACCACCGAGGCTGCGGATAAGATGAACGCCAATGTAGAACAGGCCCGCCAAGTTCAGGACCTGGCCCAAAATGCCAACCAAATTAATAAATTGGTATCCCAAGAAGTCAGCGGCATCTTTGACATGGTTACCCAGATCGCCGCCGCCACCGAGCAGCAAACCACCACCATCGATGAGATAGCACGCAACATCGAGACCATCAACTCCGGCATCAGTGAAACCGAAGATGCTACCCGCACCATCGCCGATTCCAGCAGTGAACTGTCTCGTATGGCCCATGATCTAAATGGTCAGGCCGGTCGGTTTACCCTGTAACCTTTCAGGCGGTCAGGACGCCAAAACGAACCAGTCACTCCTGACCGCCTGCGCTTTTAAGCTGAGTCGCTTACCCAGCTCTCCCCCTGCTTACTCGCCGTTACATCGCCCCTCACTTTCCTTACACCAATGACCAGACCTTACGCGAGCTTACCCCACTGTTGGCAGCTCGCAGAGACAATGGTGACTCTCACTCACCAGAGCACGACGCCGCCGCCTTTCCCAGGCGCCGAGCCCGTCCAGGACAGGTCCATATTGATCATGACAGTCGCCACCCGCCCCAATCGCCACCGCTTCTCAGGCACAACTTTCGACTCGGTGCCGAGTTGGGGATCGCCCTCGACTCTGCCAGGAGGGAGCGCCCAATGAACGCTCGCTGGTTTCGCTCGCCGACATTGCACCCCTGTACCTTGGCCCTGGCGGTGTCTGCCTACATTGCCCTGGCTTTCAATCTGCCTTTTTATCTGGCGCTGGAGCGCATCTTTCAGCAACTGGAACACGTCGACTACGGCTTTGTCGCATCGATTCCCCTGTTTGTCATCGCCGTACTGAACCTGGTGCTGGCACTGTGCTGCTGGAAAGGGATCACCAAACCGTTGGTGATAATGTTGATCATCAGTTCGTCGCTGGTCAGTTACACCATGCTCACCTACGGCGTGGTGTTTGATTACGGCATGATTGAAAACCTGTTTGAAACCAATCCCGCCGAGGCCGGTTCCTACCTCAACCTCAATGTGGTGTTGTGGCTGACCATTACCGCCCTGCTGCCAACCCTGGTGGTGTGCCGAGTGCGCCTCTGCCAACGACAAACTCTGGCCGGAGAGCTGTTGCATAAAGCCGCCTCGGTAACACTGTCGGTGCTGTGCGTGTTGGCCATCGCCTTCTTCTACTACAAGGATTACTCCTCGGTAGGACGCAATAACAGCTATTTAAAGACCATGATTGTGCCGACCCATTTTATCTACAGCAGTGCCAAATACATCAACAACACCTTCCTCACCACCCCGGTGCCGTTTGAAACTCTGGGCCAGGACGCCAGCCAATCGCCGCTGGCCGCCGATGCCAAACCAACGCTGATGGTCATCGTTGTCGGGGAAACCGCTCGCAGCATGAACCTGGCGTATAACGGCTACTCCAGGCCCACCACCCCGTTTACACAGGATAAAAACCTGATCTCAATGAAGCGAGTCAGCTCCTGCGGCACCGCTACCGCGGTGTCGGTACCCTGCCTGTTCTCACCCCAGACGCGCAGCGGCTTTGATGGCAAGCGGGCTCGCAATCAGTCCAACTTGATGGACATCTTCGGCTACGCCGGCATCGACAGCGTTTGGAAAGACAACGACGGTGGCAGCAAAGGCGTCGCCAAACGAATGTCTTACTTACCGGTGGACCCCAGCGCCCACCCGCAGTTTTGTGAGGGCGGCGTTTGCGTAGATGAAGTACTGCTTGAGGACTTCGACACCCAGATAGACGCGATGCAAGGCAATCGAGTGGTGGTGCTACACCTGATCGGCAGCCACGGCCCCACCTACTACCAGCGGTACCCTCAATCCATGGCCGCTTTTACGCCGGCGTGCAACAGCAACAACATCGAGACCTGTACCGAACAGGAGTTGGTCAATGTCTACGACAACACCATTCGCTATACCGACTACGTGTTAAATCAAACCATCAAACGGCTCCAGGGAATGAGCGATCGGTACAAGACCGCACTGGTCTACCTGTCGGATCACGGCGAATCTCTCGGCGAGAACGGCCTGTACCTGCATGGATTCCCCTATGGACTGGCGCCAAAGCAGCAAACCACCGTGCCATGGCTGATGTGGTTTTCTGACGCTTTTAGCCGCGACAAGGGCATTGACCGACAGTGCCTGGTCAAAAAAGGCGAGCAGGCCGAACTGTCCCATGACAACTTTTTTCACAGCATGCTGGGAATCATGGATGTGCACACCAGCCTGTATCAACCGCAGCTGGATCTGTTCGCCGACTGTCGCCAATAGGCCATTGGGGGGCGATAACCTCGCCCCCTTGGTTACTGGCCCAGGGTTACTGGCCTTAAACCGGCGTTTAACGTACCCTTGTCCGCCTTCGATTCCACTGCGACTGTGCTGTTATTACCATGCCTGACTGGTCTACCTTGCTGATCTTCCTTCCCACCTTCTTTGCTGTCTCCATCACCCCGGGGCTGTGCATGCTGCTGGCCCTGAGTCTGGGCATGACCATCGGCCTGAAACGGACCCTGCCAATGATGGCCGGCGAGTTGCTTGGCGTCGCCATTGTGGCCACCTCCGCCCTGCTCGGAGTCTCGGCGCTGCTGCTGGCCCAACCGTCGCTGTTGTTGCTGCTGCAGGGGGTTGGTGGCGGCTACCTGATCTATCTGGGGTGGTGTGCCTGGCGCCGCAGCGGTCAACTGGACAGCGGCGATCGGGTAACCGATGTGTCACCGAGGCAGTTGTTTGTTCGCGGCCTGACCACTGCGCTGGCGAACCCTAAGGGCTGGGCCTTTATGGTATCGCTGCTGCCGCCCTTTATCGATCACCAACGCCCCTTGCTGCCTCAGTTGAGCCTGTTACTGGCGATCATTCTGCTGTGTGAGCTGGTGTGCATGACTTTGTACGCCACCGGAGGCAGTCGCCTTCGAGCACTGCTGCGCCAGGACAACGTCAAACGACTGCACCGCCTCTCCGGAACGGTGATGGTGGTACTGGGCGTATGGCTGTGGCTGTCCTGAGTGGCGTAGTTCAGTGTAAGCCATTGCCACTAACCCATAGCGACAATCTCTGAAGTCACCGAGACCCAGCGTCGTCTTGCCTCTCTGCACCCCTATCAGCGCCGGACAGAACCATCCCTGAGCGGCTTCTTAGGCGGTTGCCTTTCCCAACCCAGCTCTTCCAGGCCCCTTGATCCTGTGCCGACGCTGCCTTAGCTTCGGCAACAGGTCAGATCTGTGGCGTACTGGCTGAAACAGCAACAGATCATCTAACCGGAGAGCGTCAAATGACCTATCTCAACACCCTGGTGTGCCTGCTGGTGGCCAGTCCCGCCGTTGCCACCACCGGACTGGCTTTCGTCCATGGCACCGGCAAACAAACCAATGCACTGGATGATTACTGGACTACGGAGTTCGTTGACTCCGTTCGTCAGGGCATCGAAAATCCCGCCAACACCGTCGTCATCAATTGCGACTTCGATCAGTACATGTGGACCGAGGGCGCTGCCGGCTGTCTGGCGGCACAGCTGACCGACTTTATGGCCGAACGCAATGTCGACGATCTGATTTTGATCACCCATTCCAACGGCGGCAATGTGGTGCGATGGCTGTTGTCCAACCCCAGCTGGGATGGTCGCTACCCGGCCATCATCGACGCCACCTCGCGAGTGGTGGCATTGGCCCCCTCCAGTGCCGGAACCCCTCTGGCGGATGCCGTCACCAACGGCAATGTGTTTGAGTCCACCCTTGGCTGGCTACTGGGTTACGACAGCGATGCCGTTAAGATGCAGCAGGAAAGCTGGATGGCCAACTACAACGCCAGCTGGTTGTATGGCACCGCCGGGCGCCCCTCCTTGCCAAGTCTGTTTGAATCCGTGGTCGGCTCCGACGTGGACTCCGCCATCTGGGACAGCGACAGCTACTGCGGGGGCTATCAGTACCAGGTGGGCCTGGAAACCACCCAGAACTGGCTGGATGACTGCTCCGACGGTTTCCTGGAATGCAGCTCTCAACGCGCCGCCGGTCAGGAGTGGTTTACCGACACCGAACGAACCCGAGGCCGCGAGCCTCTCAGCCACCACCAGAGTCGCCGCGCCTGTTTTAACCTCGACAGCCTGCTTCGCAACCACCTTTAGGAGACCCCCATGATCCCCAATTCCTACCTTAGGTTAACTGCGGCCCTGCTGCTGTTGAGCGGATGTGGCGACAGCAACACTGCGGCAACTGATCCCCACAGCACCGACTCGGCCCCGACCACCGTCGTTCTGCCTACCACGGCACCGCCGCCGCAAAGCAGCGAGTTCACACCGGTCAACAGCAAGACTGAAACCGTCAGTTACATCAGCAACGCCGACGATGCCGATATTGCCGGGCCCAAAGGCCAGCAGAGTCGCAGCAGCGACGAATACTGGCACGAGGTCAGTGGCCGCCAGTTGAATCAAGGCATCGAACTGCTCCTCAGCCAACCCGGTGGGTTAGTGCGTCTGGCTCCCCGGGCCGATCTGCGCAGCGGCACCCTGATCCACGGCGATGCCATCGACCCCACCACCGTGGAACTGCGGCACTCACTGCAAAAGGCCAACCAGGCCCCCCGCCAAGACAGTGAACCTCTGATTCAATCCGCCACCAATGCCATGATCATGGCCAGTGCCGGCGTCGACGACGATTCCAGTGCCCTGTTGTTGTCCAGCAAGCTAAAGCCGGGATCGTACCGGCTTAGCGTCGGCCAGCCTCTGCTGGCGGATGCTCGCTATCTGGTGCACGTCAAGGAAAAAGGCAGTCCCCATCAGCTGGCCGTCTCGGCGCCCTCGTCTCTGCACCGCGATGACGCCGATCTGCAGCTGGCAATCGACTGGCCAGGCCAACTGACTGCCGACACCGATCTGACTGCCCTATTGGTGCTGGAAAACGGCCAACGACGCCCGGTCCCTCTCCATTCCAGCGACGGTCACTACGTTGCCCGCCTCGATCTCAATGATGAGCCCATCGTTGCCGCCGGTTTCAGTGAACTGATGATCCACAGCCTCAGCCGCGTCGATGGCATCGACATCAAGCGCAGCGTCAAAACGGCATTTAAACGGGTGGCACAAACCGCGTCGTTAACGGGCGTGGCCCGGGAACAGTGGCATCAGGGGCAACTGCAGGCGCTGGTCACCGACGTCAGCGTCGCCAAAGCCGGGCGCTATCAGTTGCGAGCGGTACTGGGGGGCCAGGATAACAGCGGCAAACTTCAGGCTGCGATGCGCAGTGACATCGCCTTGTGGTTGGAGCCGGGTCGCCATCAAGTGGCGATTCCGCTGGACCCGACTCGATTTGAGTCGCGAGCCGTGCGCCCCCCTTACGCGCTGATGGCCCTGACTCTCACCGATCAGGGGCAGATGGCCATACTCGATGCCCTTAAGGAGGCAGTGATGCTGAACCCGGCCCCTTAGGAACGACAGGCGCTGATCCGGTCATGTGGCCTAGGTCAGCGCCATCACCAGGCTTTGTATCACAATGCCCCCACCGAGCACCGTAAACAGCACTCCGCACACCGCATCAATCCCCAGCCGGGCTCGGTTGAGTCGTTGTTGCAATCGCTGACTGGTTAACAACCAGGCCAGGGAGGCAAACCAGCCAAAAGAGAGACTCCAGATGATCAGCAGCGCCATCATCTTGCCCTGGGTCGACATCGACACTGGCACCAACGACGACATCAAGCTGACGAAAAATACCAGCGCCTTGGGATTAAGGATGTTGGTGGTGAACCCCTTTATCAGCGCGCGGCGGGGGCTGGTACTGGCCGACGCAACCGCGGCTGGCGTCGCTCCCAGGCTGTGACGTTGACGCCAATGGCGAATCACGTACCTCAGGGCTCCGATACCCAACCACAATAGATAACTGCCCCCCGCCAGCTTGATGCACAGAAACCACAGCGGGTGCTGCTGAATCAGGAAACTGACCCCGGTCAAACTAAACAGCGCATGCAGCAAGATCCCCAACGACAGGCCCAGGGCAATAAATACGCCGGTACGACGGCCATGGCGACCAGCATTTTGCACCACCAGGGCAAAATCGGGCCCCGGGCTCATTAAGGCAACAAAGTGCACCGACGCCAGCGTCAGCAACACGGTAGTTTCGTTCATGGAGTTCCTCGGTCGATCTAACGGGCGATCGTCAAGCGATCAATGACAGGTGGCGAACAGCTGAGACGGAGCCACCAAAAACTGGCGCTTAAACGCCTTGGCAAAATGGGATTGATCATAGAAGCCGACTTGCAGCGCCACCTCGGCAATGGGCAGACCCAGACGCAACAGCGCCATCCCCTGCTCCAGTCGCAACCGAGCCAGCCAGGCGTAGGGTGTCATGCCGGTCAGGGTCTTAAACTGCCGCAGCAGTTGTGAAGGACTCAATTGGCACAGGTGGCTAAGGTCTTCGAGACGAATCCGCTGGTCAAGGTGAGCCATCAAATAGTCTCGAATCTCAGACAACTGCCGTCGTCCCAACGCCACTGAAGGGGTTACGCTGCCACCGCCATGGCGTTCAAGCAGCACATTGATGGCCTCTCGCGGCAGGCAATCCTGCGCCAGTTGGGGGAGTTCTGGCTGCCTGAGCCAATGGTGACACTGGCTCAACTGCGCGTACAAACCCGGGTCGGTGATCTGCTGACAAACCAGGGTGTGCCGATTGCCACTCTGGCTCTGATTGCGTACCCACTCCGCGCCCAGGGCAAAGACCTTAACCCGGTAGCCCTGCTCCGCCTGCGGTTGACCGTCGTGGGTCTCTCCCGGTGGCATGATCACCAGTTGACCCGGACCGGCGTGATGCCAACTGCCACGGCAATAGTACCGCTGCTCCCCTTCGGTGATCAGGCCCAAATGATAATCCAGGTGAAAATGACGCTCAAAGGCAAACCGGCGGTAATGGGCGTCAATCAGGCTGACGTCCTCAATACTGGTCTTATGATAACTGACTCGGTTCACTTCGGCTCCGACACTGCTCCTCGAATGACGGTCATTACAGCACAGCATTTGATGACTGGCTTGTAAAAAAATGACACCAAGGCGCTCAACCGATGACCCGCGCCGGATTGCCACCCACCTTAGTGCCGGCGGCGACGTCTTTGGTGACCACGGCACCGGCGCCCACGATCGCCTCGGCGCCGATGGTCACTCCGGGCAGAATGATGGCACCACCGCCAATCCAGGCTTTATCCTCGATCACCACCGGGGCGGCGGTTTCCTCTCCGGCGGCGCGGGCGTCGGCATCCAGATCGTGAGCCACCGTATAAATCTGCACCTTGGGGCCGATCATCACCTTGTTGCCGATTCGCACCCCACCGTGGTCCAGGATCACCGCGTCCCAGTTGATAAAACTGTGCTCACCAATCTCGATGTGACAACCGTAACAGGTGCGAAACGGTTGCTGAATGTGGGCGGTAGGGTGCATCTTGATCCCGAGTTGGACCAGGTATTCACGCCGAATCTCGGTATCCGGTTCATGATTGAATTGAAACACCAGCCGTTCCGCCTTTTTTCGAATCTCACCCAGTTGCGGATCAAACAGGTTGTAGGGCAGACCGGCTTTCATCTTCTCGAGTGACGTCATGGGAACTCCTGTAGGGCAGTACTGTTATTATTTGCTGCGCCATCTGGGGCACAGAGACCGGGATTTTACCCTAAGCGTCGCCCTCATCCATGATACACATCAGCCATTTACCCCTTCCGTTTAAAATGCCATCAGTGGGTTACCCTGCCCCCTATCGAGAATGACTCTCAATCACCGTGTCGGCTGCTCAAGGGCCGCAAAAAAAGTTCCGCTACCCCTATTGAGGTAGCTCACGATTTTTAACATTCCTCTCCCCATTCCCCCCTGATTTTGGCGGTAAAACTTTGGCGCCAATCACAGTATCGGCGCTGCTGTTCATATTTTTTCACAACTTCAGGCGGCCTGTTCATATCCCCACCCAACTTATTCATATCAACTTTTTATTCTGTCCACTCCTGAATAACTAAGGTCTTGTCCCATTTTGGGTTTGACCACCAATACGCTGACATGAGAGTGAACCAGATGAAAAATCGTCTGCTAGTCGCATTGCTGATCTCCGGCACCTCCCTGGGCACGAGTGCTGTGCCCTGGAGCACCCAGAGCCAACAGCAGATCATGGATACCCTGGTCAACAAGTTTGAACAGGGTAACTACTCCAAAAAAGGCGCCGACAGTTGCCTGATGTGCCACAAGAAAAATGACACCGTGATGGCACTGTTTGATGGTGTACACGGCTCTTTGCAAGGAAACAGCCCCATGGCCGGCCTACAGTGCGAAGCCTGTCATGGCCCTCAGGGCAAACACAATCGCGGTGGTAAAGAGCCAATGTTGGATTTTGGCCCCCAAGCCCTGGCCACCACCGAAGCTCAAAACAGCGTTTGCCTCAGCTGTCACCAGGACAGCCCGCGCATGAGCTGGCACGCCAGCAGTCATAACCTGGAACAGGTGGCCTGTGCCAGCTGTCACCAGGTTCATACCGGTCACGACCCAATCCTCGACAAACAACAGCAAAATGGCGTCTGCACCGACTGCCACAGTCAGCAGAAAGCCGAGATGCATCAGCGCTCCAGCCACCCAATGAAATGGGATCAGATGCAATGCAGTGACTGTCATAACCCCCACGGCAGTCAGAGTGACGCCGACCTGACTCAGGTCACGCTGAACGATACCTGCTACCAATGCCACGCCGAGAAGCGAGGACCGAAGTTGTGGGAACACGCTCCGGTGATGGACAACTGCGCCAACTGTCACAGCCCTCATGGCAGCGTCAACGACAACCTACTCAAGGCGCGGGCACCACTGCTGTGTCAGCAGTGCCACAGTGGCAATGTTCACGCCTCACGCCCTTATGCTCCTGACGGCGACAACGCCTTCAATGCGGGTGGCAGCTGCCTGAATTGTCATAGCCAAATCCACGGCTCGAATCACCCCCAAGGCAAGGCGCTGCAGCGCTAAGAGGAAAGGACGATGAAATACAACCTGATTACTCTGGCGATCATCGCCGCCAGCACACCGGCTCTGGCGGTGGACTTTGGCCTCGCCAACGCCAATACCGACCGAGTTAACACCAGCCAATGGCAGTGTAAGCGCTGCGTTTCACCGACGAAAAATCACGGTCAACTGAATCTGAGTGCCGGCTACGCCGACATCGATGACGCCCACGCACAAAATGCGCTGGGCAGTGATGACAATGGCGCCGTTGCCGCCGTCGGCGGCCGCGCCAGGCTGGCCAGTGATAATGGCTGGCGCCTCAGCGCCACCGCCCATGATCTTGGGTTAGAGCATGGCGACTTCGATGCCCGGTTAAGCAAAGACGACCGCTATCAATTGACCGTCAACTATCGTCAACTGGCGCAGGTCGACAGCGATCAGGCGATGAGTCAGTATCACTATGGTAACGATCAGTTGACCCCGGCAGCACAGCCATTTCCTACCACCCTGGGGATCAAACGGGAACAGATTGGCGTCGGCGTCTCCGCCAGCCAACCGCTGGCAGGATTGCCCATCAGCACCTATGTGAACTACCGAACCGAAGACAAAACCGGTCATCAGCGCAGCTCAGTGGTCACGCCAAGCCCGGTTAACCTGGCCAAGCGGGTCGACAGCACTACCGACACCTTTGCCGCCGGAGCACAGCTTCAAGGCGGTCACTGGCTGGCAGCACTGGATTATCAAGGCTCGGTGTACCGCAACCACCTCAATGAGATCTATCACCAGACCTTTGGCAGCCTGATGGCCATGGATCCGGACAATGAATCCCATCAGCTGACGCTCTCCGGCAATGCACGGTCGTCCTTGGGCCAGTTTGACGGTCGCATCAGCAGTGGCCGCCTGATTCAGGACGACGCCTTGGTCAACGCCGCTCAGAGCCCCATCCAAAGTTGGGACGGACAAATCGATACTCTGGATGCCAGTGGCCGCTACACCACCGTCGTTGGTGATGCCCTGAAACTGCAAGCCAGCGCCAAATACAGCGACCGCGATAACCAGAGTTCGGTGTTTGAGTTCGCCCAGTACGACTTCAACGCCGTGACCGGGATTGTGTCGGAGAATGTGCTGCTGGATCGCACCTCAAGCGACGCTAAACTGGCGGCGCAATATCGTGTCGCAAAAGGCTACCGATTCGACGCCGAGTACCGATATGACCGGGATGAGCGTTCTCACTCAGACCGGGAAACTACCGAGGAACACGGCATTCGCGCCGGCATCAAGGTCACCGCCCTGGAACACTGGCGCATCGAGTTTGAGAGCGGATTCAGCCAGCGCGACGGTAGCCGCTACCAGGCAAACTCCGTGACCTCAACGGAACAAAACGAGTTGATGCGCAAGTATTACCTGGCCGACCGGGATCGATTGGAAACCACCCTGAGCCTGCGCCACCAACCCAGCAGTGCCCTGTCGATGGTTCTGTCACTGCACTACGCCAACGACGATTACACCGACACCGAGATCGGCCTGACCGATGCAAAGAATTACGGTTACCAACTCAATGCCAGCTATCTGCTGCAACGTCACCTTTCCGTCTACGGCTTTGCCGGTCAGCAGTGGATCGACGCCAACCAATCCGGTTCACAGGCCGGCGGCTTGGCCGACTGGAGCGCACGCATCGAAGACCGTTTCATCACCCTTGGCAGCGGGTTTGAGTGGTCCGGTCTGATGCAGGACGCCCTGACTCTGGGAGGCGACTACCTGTTTGCCAACAGCGACAGCAATGCCCGTAACAGCGGCGCCGCCAGCACCGGCTTCGACGATTACTACAGCTACAGCCACTCGGTGGGCCTGTTTGCCCAGTATCGCCTGACGCCTCACAGCCACCTGAAGCTGGACTACCGCTACGAACGTTATTACGACACCGACTACACCGACGTGGCCGTCGATGCCGTGAATGGCCTGACCACCCTGGGTGATCTAAGCCATAACTACAACGCCCATCAGCTGATGCTGACCTATTCCATTTCTTTGTGAGCGACACAAGCCGGGCAGCCACCCTGCCCGGCCACCAATAAAAGAGGGTTTAACCTATGGAACGCCGCGAATTTCTAAAAATGAGCGCCGCTATGAGTGCCGCAGCCGCCGTGACCGGTTGCAGCTCCGAGTCTGCACAAACCACCCCGCCGGTAACGGTCCCGGTTGAGGAGAAGCTCAACTGGAGTGCCTGCCTGGTCAACTGCGGGTCGAACTGCCCGGTCAAAGTCTACAGCCGCGATGGGATCATTACTCGCATCGAAACCGATTACGCCGTCGAAGATGACTACGGCAACCACCAGGTCCGTGCCTGTCTGCGTGGACGCTCGCTGCGTAAACGCGTCTACGCACCGGATCGCCTTAAGTACCCCATGAAGCGAGTCGGCCCACGTGGCAGCGGCCAGTTTGAACGGATCAGCTGGGACGAGGCTCTGAATACCGTCGCCAGTGAACTGGGTCGGTTACGTGGTCAATATGGCCCGGAATGCACCCACTTTACCTACCATTCAGGTGCCTATTACAGCTTTGCCGGTTTTAACTGTCTGGCTCGACTGATGAACATCACCGGTGGTGCTCTGGGCGCCTACGGCGATTACTCCTGGGCGCAGTTGTACCAGGCGGCCAACTACACCTATGGTGACGCCAACCACGGCTGGCTGGGCTCCTCCAACGCCGAGATGCGTAAATCCGACCTGGTGCTGCTCATTGGCCATAACCCGGCCGAGATGCGCATGAGCGGCTCCGGTGAGTCGTACGATTACCTCAACATCATCCAGGACAAGCAGAAACAGCGCGCTCAGGATGGCACCCAGTTCAAAACCATCATCATCGATCCACGTTACACCGACTCCGCCCTGGGTAAAGAAGACCAGTGGATTCCGGTACGCCCTGGCACCGATGCCGCCCTGATGGAAGCATTGGCGTTTGAATTGATCACCAACAACTGGATCGATCAAAGCTTCCTTAACAGCCATTGTTTAGGGTTTGACGAGCACACCCTGCCAGCCGGCCAGGACTACGACGCCACCTACAAGAGCTACATCCTGGACAACACCCAGCCGGGCTCGTTGACCGCAGGCAGCAACGCCAAAACCCCAGAGTGGGCCTCGGCCATCTGTGGCGTGCCCGCCGACGACATTCGCCAGCTGGCCAAAGATCTGGCCGATGCCACCACGCCGTTTGTCCACATTGCCGCGTCACTGAACCGCCAGGCCGCCGGCGAAAACAACATTCGCGCCTGTTACATGCTGCCTATCCTGCTGGGCCAGGTCGGTCTGCCGGGTACCAACAACGGCGCCATGTGTTCCGGTGCGTCACTGCCGATCGCCACCATGCCGACCCGCGGCGACCTCAACACCGTTGATAAGTCCATCTCCTTCTTCACCTTCACTCAGGCCATTGAAGACGGTGAGAACATGACCGTTCTGCGAGACGGCGTTAAGCTGCCAGCCGATCAGCTGGACGCCAACGGCGACGGCAAGCTGGGCGTTAACATCAAGGCCATCGTCAACTACGCCGGCAACGCCTTGATCAACCAGCACGCCGATACCAAGAAAACCGAAGCGCTGCTCAAAGACGAGTCCAAGTGTGAGTTCATCGTAGTGATCGACAACTGGATGACGCCGTCTGCCGAGTTCGCCGATATTCTGCTGCCGGACATCAACTGGCTGGAAACCAAGGATGACCTGATCAACCAGAGCTACGCTGCCGGTGATACCGCCACCCTGGTTCAGATGAGCTCTTCACTGGAACCGATGTTTGAGTGCCGTGACGCCTATGACATCGCGCTGGGCATCGCCGAGATCTGGGGCGTTGCCGGCCAATTTACCGAAGGCAAGACCAAGCAGCAGTGGCGCGATGAACTGTACGCCGTGGCCAAGAACGCCACCCCGGAACTGCCTTCTAAGGAAGAGATGAAAACCCAGGGCATCTTCCGTAAGTACCTGCCCAACGGCAGCTACGTGGTGCTGGAAGATTTCCGCAAAGACCCAGTGGCCAACCCGCTGAAAACCCCGTCTGGCAAGATTGAGATCTACTCGGATCGCCTCGCCACACTGGGCTCGAAGTGGGAACTGAAAGAAGGCGACGTCATCTCTGCCCTGCCTAAATACGTGCCAACCTGGGACGGTTACGAGTCGCTGGACACTCCGGAAGAACGCGAGAAAGCCGCCAAATACCCGCTGCAGATGCACGGTTACCACACTAAGGGCCGGGCTCACTCCAGCTACCACAACGTACCCTGGTTGCGTGAAGCGGTGGAAGACGCCGTTTGGATGAACCCCATCGACGCCCAGGAGAGAGGCTTAAGCAGTGGCGACACGGTTCAGGTATTTAACGACCGCGGCACCATTGAGTTACCGGTTAAGGTGACCCCTCGCATCATGCCCGGCGTTACCGCATTGGGCCAGGGTGCCTGGTTTAAGGGCGCCGGTAAAACCATCGACAAAGGGGGCTGTCTGAACACCCTGACATCCCAGCGGCCGACCCCGATTTCCAAGGGCAATGGCCAGCACACCATCCGTGTTCAGATCAACAAGGCGTAACAGGAGTTAATCATGTCTGACAACAAACAATACGGCTTCTACGTCGATACCAGCAAATGCACCGGCTGCAAAACCTGTCAAATCAGCTGTAAGGATCGCTCGGATCTGCCGGTCGGAGTCAACTTCCGCCGCGTTTACGAGTTTGGCGGCGGCCAGTGGACCAGAAAAGAGGACGGCACTGCCACTCAGAACGTGTTCGCGTACTACGCGTCCATCAGCTGCAATCACTGCTCTGAGCCGGTCTGTACCAAGGCTTGCCCCACCGGCGCCATGCATAAGCGCCGCAGTGACGGCCTGGTCATGGTCGACCCGCAGGTGTGCATCGGCTGCGAGAGCTGTGCCCGCGCCTGTCCTTACGACGCGCCTCAAATTGATACCGCCAAAGGGGTGATGACCAAGTGTGACGGTTGCGTGGAGCGCATCGAGCTGGGTCGCAAACCGGTGTGTGTCGAATCCTGTCCGATGCGCGCCTTGGACTTTGGCACCATGGACGAGTTGCGCGCCCGTTATCCGGATGCCGTACAGCCGGACATCGCGCCGTTGCCTGGCAGCGGCATTACCCACCCTAACCTGTTGATCAAAGCCAACCGCCATGCCCGCCCTAGCGGCAGCCTGGACGGACAAGTGCTCAACTGGGCCGAGGTGTAAATCTCGCCAACCCTCACAGGGGAGCCTGGCTCCCCTGTTCCGGTAACCCCCATCTGGAGAGTGACTGTGATGCTCAATTCCGACCAACTGGCGTACTACCAGGCTCAGGCAAACGTGTTGTACCACGCGTTGTATTTCGAACCCAGTGAGTTTTTGCTGAATCAGTTCCGTGACAATCAGGTCTCGGACACCTGGCCAACCACAGGTGAAGCCCGCAGCCGTGGCGATGCGCTGGCCCTACTGAAACCGGCTTTATCGCAAGACAATGCCACCCTGGTCCCGGCCCTGAAGCGCGATTACACCCGCCTGTTCATCGGCCCGGGCGAGCTGGCAGCCATTCCGTGGGGCTCGCCCTACCTGCACGAAAAGCGACTGCTGTGTGGCCCCTCTACCGAAGCGCTGGCCGCCTTTTTACAGCATCATGGCATTCTGGTTTCCACCCAAAGCAGGGAGCCGGTGGATCACATCGGGCTGATGTTATCGGTGGTGGCCGGGTTACTGGGAGACGAGATAAAGCAACAGAACGGCATTGCCCTCAAGGTGCTGTCGGACTTTTTGGAGCAACATTTGCTGCCTTGGGGATTGCGCTTTTGCACCCTGATGTTTGAACAAGCCAGCAGTGACTACTATCAAGCCATCGCGTTGCTGACTGGCAGCCTGCTGGAAGGGTTACGTCAGGATCTGACGCTCACCCCATTGACCCTGCAACTGTTTCAATAATCCTCCCCCTTTTTGGCGGCGGAACGGCGACTTCATCATCATCGCCGCTCCGCCCGCCTTCCAATGCCTCGGTTAACCCTGCTGCTGCAACCACCCCTTTAAGGCGCCCAGACCGCTCTCAACCTGTTGACGCAATAGCGGCAACAATTGCTGTCGTTGGTTCGCGGCCTGCTCGTGACGGCCACACCAGCGAGACAGCGCCATCAGACCAAGTGAACCGGCGCCCCCCTTGAGGCGGTGCAACCCGGCGCTCCAGTCGCTATCCTGCCCAAGTTGCTGCAACAGTGCCTGAGTGTCTTCCTCAAACCGCACAATCATGGTGCTGATCACTTCCCTGCCCAGTACGCCCAGATCCTGCTGCAACTGGTGACTGTCAAGAATGCCGTTTGAGTCGGCCGTCTCCGCCACCGGTTGGTGCGTCGACACTGCCACATCGGCGCCATAACCAGCCAGAGTCTGGCTCAGCGCGGCAAGGCGTAACGGTTTGGCCAGGAAAGCATCAAACCCCGCCCCCAAGAAGCGATCCACTTGCTCACTGAATACATGGGCCGACATGGCGATGCAGGGTAACGCCTTGCCAAACTGGCGCTGATGAAGATCCCGCAAATGTTGCTGAAGTTCACTGCCATCCGTATCTGGCAGGTTGATGTCCACCAGGGCGACGTCAAAGGGCCCCTGTTGGCACAACTGCATCGCCTGCTTGCCGTCGTCGGCCATTCGATACACCAGCTTCAGCTTCTGCAGGTAGCCAGCAATGACCAACTGGTTGGTGGGGTTGTCTTCCACCACCAGCAGGGTCAACGGCGCCACGGGCACCGCTACCTGAGGGGCCGTCACCGGCGCACCACACCGTTGCAGGGTCAACTCAAAGATAAAGGTGCTGCCCTGTCCCGGTTCACTGACGACACTCAAGCGGCCGCGCATCAATTCGGCAATGCGCTTACTGATCGACAACCCCAACCCGGTTCCGCCCGGTGTGTGTTGATGACTGGCCTGTCGGAACGGTTGAAAGATGATCCCTTGACGATCGGCCTCAATGCCAATGCCGGTGTCAGCCACCGATAACCGCAATCGGTCGTTGCCCTGATCTCGTCCCAGTGTCTCCACCGTGACGGTGACCCGGCCCCGTTCGGTGAACTTAATCGCATTACTGATGAGATTAACCAGAATTTGCCGAAATTTACTTCGGTCGCACAGATAGCCTTCGGCCAATGAGCAGTCCAGTTGCAACTGCAACTCGATGCCCTTCTCTTCCGCGTTCATCGACAGGGTGGCAGCGACCTCCCGCACCAGTTCATCCAGAGCCATGGGCTTGATGCACAACTCCAGATGACCGGCTTCAATTTTGGAGTAGTCCAACACATCGTTGATCACCTCCAGCAGAGACTCGCCGGAGCGTCGAATGACGTCCAGTTGCCGCTGTTGCTCGGCGGTAAGATTATTTTGATCCAGCAGTTCGGCGGTGCCGAGGATGCCATTCATCGGGGTTCGAATTTCATGACTGATGGTGGCCAGGAACGTGGTTTTCGCCCGGCTGGCTTCCTCCGCCTGGCGGCGAGCCTTAGCAACCACCTTAAGCTGTTCACTGAGTTTCTGGTTCACCAGTGACAACTCCACGGTACGCTCGGACACCGTCTGCTCCAGCACTCGATGCTGCTGACGCAGCTCCTCTTCCGCTTTGCCTTTGGCCCTGGCCGTGTCTTTAAAGGTCTCGATGGCACCGGCCAGCCGACTCAGCTCATCCTGCCCCTGGCGACTCACCTGGATATCCAACTCACCCTGGCTCAGACGCAACAGTGCGTCGGTGTAATAGTTGATGCGGTAGACCACATCTTTGAGCACCACTTTCCACACCACCAGCAGCCCGATAAACAGCGCCATCAATCCGATCACCACCAGCATGATCCGTGACAATCGATAGGCGTCGTCGGCCTGGGATGAAGCGGTGTTGATGGCCAGGTTGGCACGATTGAGCAGTTGATCCATGCGGGTATTGAGCTGACTGAACTCATTCTCAATGTCGGCATTGAGCAATACCATACGATCTTCAAACAACAACTGCTGACGCCGCATACTGTACAGTTCCCGTCCGCTGGCCACCTGATCCAGCAAGGTGGTCATCTCTTGGCGACGCTCCGGATCCTGAACTTCCCCCACCATCAACGGCAGATAACTCAGCAACTCATTAAAGCGTCGCTCAATGCCATCCAACGCCATGGGATCGACGCTCTGTGGCAGCAACACCAGTTGTTGACGCAGCCGAACCAGATCGTACTTCAGCTCGTTCATTCGACGCAGTTGCAGCAGATCGACTTCCACCAGGTCATCCACCTCACGCGCCAGGTTGCCACGGGGCTGATATAACGCCAAACTGCGTGCCACGATGGCCGTTTGGGCATTGGCCAACTGCGAATCCACCAGGTTCGCCACATCCAGAGCCAGCTGATTCACCCGGGCAAATTCCCGTTGAAAGCGCCGGTTCAATTCGATGCGCTCCCCCACGACCTCCACCAACTGGTTGAGTATGCGCCGCACCTCATCGCCTCCCAGGAAGGCATTGCCATTGCCCGGCTCCCCTTTGAGGGCCTCCAGCTGGGTTAACTGACCGGCCAACGCCGTCAAATCACGATCCAGGGCCTGGCTTACTCGCTCCAGCTCTTTAACGGATTGCACCTGAGACAGAAACTGCCCGGACAGGACGATGCGTCCCCCCTGCTCAGCAATGCTGCGGGACAGATTCAAGACTGGCACCGCCCGTTGGGCAAGGCCATCATGGCGGTCTTTCAATTGCGACAGGCTCATCCAACCCACGAAGGCTGAAAACGCCGACAGCGATGCCACAAACAGAAACGCCACCAGCAGTTTGCTGGCCAGTGAGCTCTTTGGCAAAAATCGATGAGAGATCAAAGCTAACCACGGATATCTGATACACTCATTACAGTGTACTCGAATTTAGGTTACAGCCGGTGCAATCCCCTGTCCGAGCCTTGGCGTTGATCCCGTTTTTATTAATTTCCAGCGCGCTGGTGCAGGCCAAGCCGCTAAAAGTCTGTGCGCTATACCCTCATCTCAAAGACTCCTATTGGCTGAGCGTCAACCAGGGAATGGCGGAACAGGCAACACGGAAAGGGATCACACTGAAGGTGATGGAAGCTGGCGGTTACCGCAACCAGGGGGTGCAGGTGAGCCAGTATCGAAAGTGCCAACAATGGGGCGCCGACGTGATACTGCTGGGCAGTGTCAGTTACCGCCTCGACCCGGCGATTCGATCACAACTTCAGCAAACCCCGACCCTGGCGGTAGTCAATGCCGTCGAGCCCGACAGTGTCATCGCCACCATTGGTGTGTCCTGGTATGAAATGGGTCAAAACCTGGCTCGCTACATCAATGACCACCTTGCCTCGGACACTCCGGTCACCACCCTGCTGATGCCAGGTCCAGAAGGCCGTGGTGGTAACCAATTTCTGAAACAGGGGCTGCTGGATCATCTGCAACCGAACAAACTGGCGATCGTCGCGACCCTCTATGGCGGTAACAGTGTGGCGGTTCAACGGCAACTGCTGACCGATTACCTGGCCGACCACCCGGCGCCTCAGTTGATCATCGGCGGTGCGGTGTCGGCGGAGGTGGCCATCAATGAACTGCGAAGTGCCGGTCTTAGCGACACCACTCAGATCATCAGTTCCTATCTGACCCACGCGGTCTATCGCGGCCTGATTCGGCACAAGGTGTTGATGGCGAACAGCGATCAGATGCGACTGCAAGGCAGGATGGCAATCGATGCCGCGGTGGGCATTGCCGATAATCAGTCGCTGCCGCCCCTGTCTGGCCCGAAGATTTTGAGCCTAACCCGGGACAACGGTCAGGAACGGATAGACGACAGCCTGTCCGATCCCCAGTTCAGGGCCGTTTACGAGGTGACTGCAGAACCAAACAGATAGCCCTCTCCGTGCACCGTCACAAACAGGGTCGGGTAGCCATCCGGTTTCTCCATTTTTGCCCGAAGTCGCCGTACCAACACGTCCACAGTTCGGTCGTTGGGAGCATCCACCCGGTGAGAGATCAGAGCCAGCAGTCGCTCCCTGGCCAATACCTGTTGAGGGTGTTGAACAAAAGCCGCCAACAGCTCAAACTCGGCCCGGGTCAGCTTAACCTGATGCTCACCCCGCCATAGCTGGCGACTGGCTGGCTGAAACGACCAGCCGGCAAAGGACAGGGCGCCGGCCGGGGACACGTTGGCAACCGGCTCGCTGCGCTTCGCCGCCAAAGCGATACGCCACAACAGGTTTTTGACCCTTACCAACAGCTCTCGCATCTCTACCGGTTTGGTGACGTAATCATCGGCCCCCATCTCCAGACCAACAATTTTGTCTACCGAGTCACAGCGTCCGGTCACCAGAATGATACCGATGTCGGAATCACTACGAAGTTGCCGGGTCAGCATCATGCCGTCTTCATCGGGCAGATTGACGTCCAACAGGATGAGATCAAACGGTCTTTGCTGCATCTGATGTCGCATTTCGGCCGCCGTCGAGGCCACCTCCACCTCATAGCCCGCTTGCTGAAAATAGCCGCTATGGCGCAGTTGGGTTACCGGGTCGTCTTCCACTACCAGGATACGCTGGCCATTATGACCCATACTCGAGACCGCTTCTGTTAATGAACACCCCTCGATCTTGCTTAAAGCCGCGGGCCCTTGCAAGTGACCCAGGCCGTAAAACACAGAATTGGCCTTTTTCGTTACCGACACAAAAAAGCCGGCGCAAGCGCCGGCTAACGAGTCTAACAATGATGATTATTATTCAATCCACATTGGATCGTTATCTACCTTATCGGTACTGATGTGAATCAGCGCCTTATACCGGTCCGGGGAGCCGTCCCAGGAGAAACCGGTGGGAGTCAGGCTGTAGGAGCCTTCTTTCACTTCAACCACGGTGACATTGCAGCTATCGGCATCACAACTGAACTTGTGCGCTTCGTGTGCAGGCAACCCCATGGTGTCCGCCATGTGAGTCCAGTCCTTCTCCGGCATCAGGCCAACGTAGGCCATGGTAAAGGTATCCAGACCGGTAATGGCAACGCCTTCATCGGTCGCCAGGGTGAAGGTCATCTCACCGGTATCCCCTTCAAAGGACGGGGTACCGATGTTAATGCTTTCGGCTTCACCGATGGCGATGGTTTCGGTTACCGGCGGATCCACAGGATCAACAGGATCTACCGGGGTATTGTCGTTATCGTCGCTTCCACACCCTACCAGGGTGAGGTTTGCAAACAGCAATGCGATTACTGTCTTTTTCATAGGGATTCTCCTATCGCTATCGCCATCAATTACTTAGTGCCGTGACAGGTATCACATTCCATTCCGGCCATAACGGAGGTTGGCATGGTGGCACCCTTGGTGTGGCAGCTCAGACACTCGCTGGTTTCCTCAGTAAAGCCAGGTACAGTACCCAAATCTTCACCGTCAAACTCCATGTTAAGCAGCTCAACCACGCGATACGCGATGGTGGCGGACAACAACTGACAGCGCATTCCCTTCTTAGAGATTGGCAGGTTTGCCGCTTCAGACCAACGGGTCAGAGAAGCGTGGCACAGCAGGCTGCGGGCTTCGGTTTTTGCTTTAACATTGGTATCAAAATCGGCTTTAGTGACACCCAGTGCGGTCAGGAAAGCGTCATCGTCACGAGGCAGCGCCTCCTGCTCATAGTAAGAGGAGATTTTGCTCAGAGACGCGGGGGCGTTACCGTTGATGCTCAGGATGCCGTACAACATACCGGTGGCGTTGTTGTTGCCACAGATGGTGCCTTGGCCTTTCACACCGCCGCCGCCGTATACGGACAGCGCAGTCGGAATGGCAGCAAATTTGTCGGCATCGGCGCTGCTGGAGTTGGCCAGCGCTTCAACTACGGCATGGAATACCTGATACATACAGCCGTTGCTGCGTACGTCATCACGGTACGCAATTTTAGCCACTTCCATAGGATCCAGCTTGGCGTAGGCCAGTTTGTCACCCGGCATAATTACCGGAGCATCGGCGGCTTGAGCAGTAAAGGAAGGTACCAGGGTCGCGCCAGCGGCACAGGTGGTGATACCAATAATGTTTTTCAGTGCGTTTCTACGGTCCATACTCATCATCATTACCTCTTAGTAGGTTTAAATCGTGTGTAGCCCTCTCAGTGGCTTCGATATCAATGTTAGGTACCGCACCGCGCTGATAATGTGATCTGGATCTCGGTAATTTTTGGCATTTAGATAATGCTAATATTACAAATGCTAAATAAGAAATTAGTGGTCAAACGGAGTGATGGCCGCTTCCCAACGACTATGGCAGCCATTAATGCTGCATATTCCCCATTAATAGCGATTACCTCTGCGGTAATAATGGGAATCTGTGGGAGCGAGCTCACATTGGCAGGGAATTGGCCTTTGTTGACGCCGATAACAGTTCCGGCAACAGGCGAACTTTCTGAGGCAGAAGTTGGCACGGATCACTGTCCTTGCTACATTAAGTTTTTACAATGTCTTTGCCATTACAAGAGTAAAAGAAACCCTTTATGTTATTGGGACAATTCAAGTTTTTACCTGAATGCGGCTGTTTGCAGCATCAGGAGACCGGTGAGACAAAAACCCTGACCCGCAGTGAGCTGCTGGTACTTACGCAGTTGATAGAGCATCAAGGTGTCACCCTAAGCAAATATCGCTTGAGTTGTGGCGAAGAGGAAGCGCCGGTGATCAGCGAGTCGGCGGTGGTAAAGGCGATCTTTACTCTGAGGCACACCCTGGGAGAACCCGCCGCAAACTGCATCCACACAGTACCGAAGGAGGGCTACCAATTCGTCGCCAACTTGAACGACACCCCCCTGAACGTACCAAGCCAGAGTAAGTTATCCCCGAAAGTAGTCCGCACCATGCAGATCCTCAGCGTACTGGCGGTGGTGCTGGTGTCGGTACCCTTGATGCTGCAGTCGTTCAACCACAGCTATCAGGCCCCTCCCCTGTCCACCAAAGTGATTGAGGTCCGCAATGAGTTTGATCAGCAGATGGAGGTTGAAATTGTCACCAGCGCCCAATCCAACGTCAAAGCGATGCAGGTGTATGCCGATTATCTGACCCAGCATTTGAGCCACTGCATCTATTCTCCTTGGAAGAAAGTTAAACTGGCACTGTCACACGACCAGCAGATGCTGAACGTGACCCTGTTCGGGGATGGCGAGCACAGCGACATCCGCAACATGAAGATCAGTGATTTTCGTGCAGATCCGGAGTTCATCAATCCCCAATGGCTGAAGCAGGTATCCATTTGTGAATAAATTCTACTTTCGGATGATCAATCTGTTTGTGCTGCTACTGCTGGTGGCGGTGCTCGTCAGCAATCGCTACAGCGATACCATGGATGCGGACCTGACCCTGAGCTGTCGTAACGAACTCTATGACCGTAACGGCCCTCAAGACGCCAAGCATTATCTGATTGCCGACTTTGTTCTCAAGCAGGATCAAGCCAGCATCAGTTACCGCTATTTTGGCCACGACGGCAAAGCCCACTCCCGCATCTCCATGACCGGACAAATCGTGGATGGCTCCCTGAAGCAGAACATCTTTGAGATGGCCATCGATAAGGTCAACGCCGAGTACTACCAGGCCGACGCCGCACCGGTGCCCCACATGCAATACCTGAACTCCTTTGCCAAGAGCAACCTGGCCAACGTCGGCTCCCATAACCTGACCTTGCGTCTGTTGGAGCGAAACGATGAGGCGGGCTATGCGGCGGTGTTTTTCCAACCCTCTAACGCGGTCTGCGGTTGCCGATTGGTAGACTGAGTCATCGGACAGGCAAAAAAAAGTGGCCATCGCGGGCCACTCAATCTTGGTTGCTATGACCAGCCCTGCGAGGGCATCATCATCAGGAACAACAACAAGATTGCGAATGAGAACAGATAGAAACGAAAAAAGTGTATGGCTTTCATACCGGGCCTCCTTGCTAAACCTTGCCCGCCGATCCCGACCGGTGAATCGACGCCCCGCTTGCGACAGGGACTGGTAAGTGTAGACCCGAACTGGTCATTGGCCAGTTCTCGCGCCAACAAAATGTTCCCTTTTCACTTCAGAGTCTCCCGCCACCGTCCAGCTGACGTTGACAGTTTACGACGTCACTATAGGTCGACGTTAGCGTCCAGATTGCCCGTCTGATTCAGCCGAACTATGACCCCGAAACAGATTTAACTGAAAGACGCTGGGTACCCGCGTTCGCGGGCACGACGGAGGAGTTTTGGGGATTGCTTATACGAAAACGGCAACCCGATTAAGGTTGCCGTTTCTTCTTGAAGATGGAGGCGCGTTCTCGGAGTCGAGCGGTGCCATGATTGGGGTCCACGGATGGTTTCCTACATCAATACATCAGGCTCGCTGCCAGACCACAACAAAAAACGGCAACCCGATTAAGGTTGCCGTTTCTTCTTGAAGATGGAGGCGCGTCCCGGAGTCGAGCGGTGCCATGATTGGGGTCCACGGATGGTTTCCTACATCAATACGTCAGGCTCGCTACCAGACCACAACAAAAAACGGCAACCCCGATAAGGTTGCCGTTTCTCGTAAAATGTGGAGGCGCGTTCTCGGAGTCGAGCGGTGCCATGATTGGGGTCCACGGATGGTTTCCTACATCAATACGTCAGGCCCGCTACCAGACCACAATAAAAAACGGCAACCCGATTAAGGTTGCCGTTTCTTCTTGAAGATGGAGGCGCGTCCCGGAGTCGAACCGAGGTCCACGGATTTGCAATCCGCTGCATAGCCACTCTGCCAACGCGCCAGTGTTCAATGGTGTTTGAACGCAGCGCATTAAAGCAAATGCCGGTCGCGGGTTCAAGTGGCCACAGAGATTTTGACTCATTTATTTTGAAGTCACGCAATAATGAGTCATTATTCAACGGAATACGATGCACTAATAGACAGGGATTTCATGAAAATCGTCGCAATCGGAGGGGGACATGGCCTAAGCCGGGTTCTGCGGGCCATGGCCCCCTACCCCCATGACCTGACGGCCATCATCGCCACCACCGACAACGGCGGCTCAACCGGCAAACTGAGGCAAACCTTTGGCGGCATCGCCTATGGCGACATTCGCAACTGCCTCAGTAACCTGGTTGCCGATGATCACCTGGGTAAACTGCTGCTCGACTACCGCTTCGATCATGACTCGGATTTGGATGGCCACAACCTCGGCAACCTAATGTTGCTGGCTCTGGATAACCTCTGTGTTCGCCCCAGTGATGCCATTGAGGTGTTGTGTCGCCTGATGGACGTCAAACAGACGTTGTTGCCGATGTCCGATCACCCCACACAGCTGATGGCCCGGTTTGCCAACGGCCAACAGTTGATGGGCGAAACGACGGTCGACGACGCATCCAGCCTGCCAACGGCACTGAAGCTGCACCCCAGCGTCGAAGCGCCCTCGGCGGCGGTAGACGCACTGATGCAAGCGGAACGGATTCTGATAGGGCCCGGCAGCTTACTCACCAGCCTGGCGCCCCCTTGCCTGGTGCCCGAAATTCAGCGTGCCATCAATCGCAGCCAGGCTCGTACCATCCTCATCAGCAACCTGGCGGCCGAGAGCGGCTGTGTCGGCGACCTCTCTCCTGAGCGTCAGCAGCAGTTGTTTGAAACCCTGACCGGGGTGCAGATTGACCACCTGCTCAGCCACAGCAAAGACGCCTTCGACAAACCCAACCATTGGCACCGGCCGCTGCTGGCCGAGCAACAGCGCTATCACTGTCCCATTCGACTGGGAAAAGCGCTGCAGGAGCTGTGCCTACGTTGAACTAGCTGAGCTGGTCCAGGTAGCCCTGATATCGACTGCGGGTCTGGGCCAGACACTGCAATAGCGCCGGCATTCGTTCACTCACGTCGTTGTCGCCACCCTTGGCCCGGGATTCCACCTCTTTGGCCAGTTCAGCCAACGCCTCGGCACCGAAGGTCATGGCCGACCCCTTAATGCTGTGGGCCAAGTCCTGATACTGCTGCAACAGGCTCGCCTGCTGCACCTGCACCTCGCGGTGGGCCATCTCATCGATGAACACCGTAATCAACTCTTCCAGCAGATCGTAGCCGGCGTCACTGGCCAGGTTGTCGATGCAACGCTCATTAAGTATTTCCGCCATAACCTCTCCTTGTTAAATGTCACTGGCATTAACTTTGCAACCTCTGTGCCATGAGCCGCTTTCATCACGGCGGCAGATTGGCAATTCGACATAGCAGCAGCAACCGGGAGACCATTATGACCCCTGCCCCTAGCGTAAAACTGGTGATAGATGGCCGCCACTTCGGCGGCATCGAGGCTCACCTGTGCCAGCTCTTCATCAGGCTCAAGCAGCAAGGGGTGCCCTGCCAATTGGTGCTGCTGTCGGCGTATTCAGAGTCTAGTTTCAAAACGCAACTCAAGTTGCAAAAGATCCCTTTTACCGAGCTCTCTGGCAGTAGCCTGAGTAAGCTACGTCAATTGGCAGTCCTGTCTCACCAAGGGGTGCTACACAGTCACGGTTACAAAGCCAACCTAATGACCCGGCTCGCCTGCCGACTCAGCGGCACTCAACCGGTGACGACCTTTCATGCCGGAGAGCCTGGGCAGGGGCGCCTGGCCTGGTACAATCGCCTCGATAAAGGCAGCGCCCGATTCAGTCTCAATGTGGCGGTCTCCCGCGCCATTGCCAATCAGGTACCCGGCCCCTGTCCGGTGATTCGAAATTTCGTGTCGCTGAGCCCCGCTGAACCCCGAAGCGTGAGCCCCACCCTGAGGGTGGGCTTCATCGGCCGTTACTGCCGGGACAAGGGCTTCGATCGCTTCTGTCGCCTCAGTCGACAACTGCCCCAGTATCAGTGGCACAGTTTTGGCCAGGGGCCCCTGTCCGTGAACATCGATGCCAGTACCCTCAGCGACCACGGTCATGTCCACAATATCGGCCGGCACCTGGCCAATTTGGACCTGGTGATCATGCCGTCCCGGTTCGAAGGCCTGCCGCTGGCGGCGCTGGAAGCCATGGCCGCGCAACTGCCGATCATCGCCTACAACGTCGGCGACCTGGCACAACTGGTAGACCATCAGGTAGGCGCACTGATTGACGCCGGTGATCAGCCGGCGATGATCGACGCCATCCACCAATTTGCCCGTCTCAGCCCCCGGCAACGCAACCAACTGGGCCAGCAGGCTCGGGCTCGGGTGGAACGAGACTGGCATGGCAATGACACCCTGGCTCGCTACCTGTCGCTGTATCGTCAGGCGGCACAATCTATGCCTGCTGCCAGACCTGCATTTTTCGATAGATGGTTGAAGGGCTGACTTCCAACAAGCCGGCGGCCTGAGTGATGTTGCCCTCGCAGCGGGCTATGGCCTCTTCGATGGCCTGACGCTCGATGTCCGCCAGCGACTGCGGCGCACCCACGTCGGCGGGAGACGCTGCAACTGTCACGCTGGCGTCCTCCCCAGGCTGGCTCCACTGAAACTGGGCGGGCGTGTCTTGGGGGGGATCACACACCACCTGGTTCAGCGGTGCGGGCAAGTCTTCCTGGGCCACTTTACCGCCGGGGTGGATCACCGCCAGCTGGCGCATCACATTCTGCAATTGGCGCACATTGCCTGGCCAGCCAAATTTACTCAGGGTCCATTCCGCCTGGCGACTGAAGCCGACGAAGCGTTTGCCCTCCTCACCGCCATACTGTTGCAAGAAGCGTTTGGCCAGCAACAGCACATCGTCGCCCCGTCGCCGCAGCGGTGGCAAGGTGATGGGAACCACGTGCAGTCGATAATAGAGATCTTCCCGAAACCGACCCGCTTCCACCTCTTTCCAGGGATCGCGGTTGCTGGCACAGACGACCCGCACATCCACTTCAATCAGCGTATCGCTGCCTACGGGCTGAATCTTGCCGGATTGCAGAAAGCGCAACAACTTGGCTTGCAGATCCAGCTCCATTTCACAGATCTCATCCAGAAACAGGGTGCCTTTGTCGGCGGCCTGAACGCTGCCCTGACGATCTTTCTGGGCCCCGGTAAACGCGCCTTTGACATGACCAAACAACTCACTTTCCACCAACTCCTTGGGAATGGCGGCGCAGTTCAGCGGCACGAAAGGTTGACTCTGACGACTGCCGGCCTGGTGCAAGGCTTCGGCACACAGCTCTTTGCCGGTACCGCTCTCACCCAGCACAAACACCGTGGCACGGCTGTCGGCACTGCGTTCGATCATCTGGTACACCGCCTGCATCGGCGTGCTGGCGCCAACAAAACCGTGGAAACCGGCCCGGCTCTGCTGAGTCTCGTACTTATCCACCAGCCGGTTCAACGCATAGAAACTGAGGGCATTATTGACCGTAACCTGCAATCGCCGTGCTTCCACCGGCTTGCTGACGAAATCGTACGCCCCCAGTCGCATCGCTTCGACGGCGGTCTCTACCGAACCATGGGCGGTAATCACAATAACCGGAACGGTGCAACCGCTGTTGTGAAGCATGCGCAGAATCTCGATGCCGTCGTGATCTGGCAAATTCAGATCCAACAACACCAGCGACGGCAGTTGATTGGCCAGTTTGATCTTGGCATCGGCAAAGGTGGTCACGTGTTCCACCACCACTCCGCTGTCTCTCAGATAGGCTTTATACACCTTAGCCAGAGATTCGGTGTCTTCAATCAATAACACTCGTTGAATGGGGTTGGTCATCGCGAAGCTCCCTCTTTGCCAATCCGACCAGCAGTAATGTGGCATCGTCCATAAAGGCATCATTGCCCAGGTGCCATAACATTTCTATCATAGATTCAGGGTCTTCCTGAAATCCAATCTCAGGAAATGTCAAAAAACTCTCCTGCCAACCGTCAGTGTAGAAAAGCAAACGCGAATTGTCGTCCAGACTGTATGAAAATTCCTGATATTGCTGATTTTTTGCTAGTCCTAGCAGTGGTCCCTCCACCCTCAGGTCCTGATTGATGCCCCGGCCGAGCAGCCGTGGTGGCGGGTGACCCGCCGCTGCCAGAATCAAACCGCCATCGGCATCGACCAGGCAGGCCAACGCCGTTGCCGCCGCGTCCGGCACATGATCACAGCACTCTAACGCGTCGGACAGTCTTGCCAGCAACGGGCCGGGGCGCCAGGGCTGCTGAGACAAAATGGAGTGAATCAGGCCGCTGGTAGTATGGGCAATAAGCTTGGCGCTGACGCCATGGCCCTGGCTATCGACCAACAACAGCATTCGAGTGCCGTCTTGCTGGTAATGGTCGATCAGCAGGTCGCCGCCCCCCAGGCTCTTAGGTTGATGCCTAAGGCTAAACGACAGCCTGGCGGTATCTGGCGGGCAGCATGGGCTCAGGGGACGGGTCAGTTGTTGTTCGAGTTGCTGTTGATTGATTTGCTGCAGCTGGCGATGACGAATTAACGCCCGCTCAATGCTCTGTGTCAGGCGCGCGGCGGACAGGGGCTTGGTCAGGACCTCATCGATACCACACGCCGCCAACTCGGCCATGCGTTCGCCCTCGGCGTCACTGCTCATGGCCAGAAATGGCAATGCCGCCCGCTCCGGCTTGGCACACAACCAATGCCGCAAGGTAAGACCATCGCCACCGGGCATGTGCAGATCGCTCAGCAGCAAGTCCACCGGTTCCTGCTCCAGCCAACTCTGGGCCTGGGCGACGCTGCTGCAGCAGATGACTCGATAGCGAGGCGACAGCCAGGCGTTGATCACCGCCAACTGACTGCGGTCGTCATCGATGACCAGAATGGTGGCGTGCACCGGCCGACCGGAAAACGGCAGTTCAAACAGATTGGCCTGATGGTGCCAGCGGTAGTGGGCTCGGGGAACACAATGGCTGATCAATCCCAGGCCCATGGCCGACTCGGCGAACGTCAATGGCAGACGACGGGCGTCACTGAGGCGACGATTGAGGGACACGAACGGCGGGCCATTGTCCTCGATCTGCAGCAAGTATTGCGATCCCGGACGCCGGTACAGATTGATCTGTATGGCCTCGACTTGGTGACGGGAATGCTGGACCAGGTTATTGAGGTACTCGGACACCGCCGTCAGCACCGGCTCGGCCACCGAATCCACCACCCCGAGGCGACACAGCCCCTTGGTCAGCTCGATTCTAGCCTGGCGAACACCGGCACGGGTGCCAACCACCGGCAGGGTCAGCAGCAAGGCCTTCATCGCCATTCTCCGTTGCAGTAGGGGGTGTGTGACAACCACTGGACGATTCGGTCACACCATCCCGGCAACCGGTGCGCACGCGCCGAGATGGAGGCCGCCAACGACTTTCCCAGCCTGGGCATAGCCCCGTTGTCCATCACCACCGCCAGCACCGTCAAGCCATAATGGGATGCAGCCTGAGAAAACTCCTGCAACTCGGTATCTGTGGTGTGGCCAGCCGAGACCACCAGCACCACATGGCGACAGCCGACCTGAACACTGAGGGCGTCGGCTCCGGCATAGTGATCGCAGCTGAACACCACACAGCGGTAACTTTGCTGCCATCGAAGCAGCGCATCAACCACACTGCGCGCATGCAAACGCTGGCCTCCTTCCAGAGTCAGCGCCAGCTGGTCGAACACCTGGTCCTCCTCGATCAAGGTATGACAAGAGATGTCGTCCAGGCTTAAACAGGGGCTGGCAACAGACGATTGTTGAGACCCCATGTCCACCAGCAGGCTGTGGTGCTGGCAGCGGCTTAACTGCCGACACAACTCCGCGGCTGCGGTCTGAGTCGAGTGCGCCTGGCCGGCACACACGATGGCCAGTTGGTTGATGCCCTGGCAACTGACCATGGTGGCCAGAGACGAGAACGTCTGTTCCTGATTGTCGCTCATATTGCCGCTCCCAATGCAAACAATGCCACTATGCTCAGGGCGTCACGGACGCCGTCGATAAAGATGCGCCAATTAGACTGATCCTCATTGGGCACATAGACGGTGTCACCCGGCCTCACCAAAGGAATTCGAGCGTAATCCGGATCGGTTACGAAGGCCTGCAGATCAAACACTCGAGCCTGGGGATCGCAACAGCTGTGTTGAACCACGATGATCTTTTCGATGTAGGCGTTGTCGGACGGCCCCCCGGCCTCCGCCAGCAAATCCAGTAGATTCATGGAGTTGTCAAAACTGTAGCGGCCCGGCTTTCGTACCGCCCCCATCAGACGCACCACCTGCTCCGACGGCTTTTCCAGCCACTTTCGTTCCCGTTGGGGCAGGAAAATGGTGTCACCGGGGACCACCTGCGGCAGCACACTCTCATCACCGGTCTCAAAATAGCGGGCCAGATTCAGCTGGGTCACCCGGCTGGTGGCCCCATTGCGGTGGGTAATGCGAATCTGGCCGAGATCCGCCTCATCGGTGGGGCCATCGGCCGCCGCCAGGATATCCAGAAAGCCGAGCTGGTCGTTAAACGCGTACCGTCCCGGCGACTCCACCTGGCCGAACACGTAGATGGAGCTTTCCGGGCTCTGCCGTACCCAGGTCGACTTATTGTCGGTGGGGTCCCAGGGCAGCTCATTGACCACCACGGTATCGCCGGCCACCAGGGTGGGCAGGCTCGCATAATCCCCCCCTTGTTTAATGAACTTATCTAAATCAAACAGCCGTTTATTGCCATTTTCTTTAACGATCTCAATCTCCGCCAGGTTGGCATGCTGCAAGGGGCCACCGGCGTGGGCAAACAGGTCGAGAAACGACATGCCATCGTCCCATTCATAGCGTCCGGGTCGATTCATGGCACCGATGATCTTGATCGCCTTATCCGAGGGGATCTTCAGCCAGGACTTCTCGTTAACGTCGGTTTTTTCCGGCACAAAAATTACGTCACCGGGTTCGATGGCCGGCAACCGGCCGTTTGCCTGGTTCTCGGTGTAGGACAACAGGTTCACCTCCACCACCGACTGGTCCTGGCGCAACAAGCGAATGTTGCGAGTCTCAGCGAACCGGGTCGGGCCGCCGGCATTGGCCAACAGATCCAGGAAGGTCACGTTATCGCCGGTTTCATAGGCCCCCGGGGCCTGAACCTCGCCCATAACGTACACGGTACGCTGGGTGTTGGAGACCACATCCACCTGAATCGGGACGTAAATAAGGGTTCCAGCGCCGATGGGCGGCAACATCTCCGCCGTGCCCTCATCGAGGTAGGTTTTGAGATCAAACAGGTAAGGCTTGTTGCCGCTGATCACCCGAATGTGGCTGACGTCGGCATAGCGGGTAACCCCCTCGGCCCGCATCAGGGCATCGACGATGCTCATGGTGCCCTTTAACGCGAAACTGCCGGGATTACGCACCTCGCCAAACAGGGTGATGGAGTCGGCATCGCCACCGCCATCGCCACCGGCGATCAACGAGCGGGCATCGAAATTCACCTCGACGTTGCCGGTCAGCGGCGACGCCGGCACAAACAGCTCGTCTTCGGTCTGTAACTTGGGCAGCAGGGTCTCGTCGCCACTGTCCAGATAGGCCTTGTAGTCGAAACTCAGCCGCTGCTCTCCCCGACGCACCTGCAACTTATCCAGCTGGGCACCGGGACGTAATCCCCCGGCAGCCTGTATTGCCATCTGCACATTGCCATCGGCCGGCAACAGCACTTCCCCAGGGGCCTGGACGTAACCCAGTACTCGAATCAGCAACTGCCGCTGACTGAGCTCGACGTCAAATTGGTCCAGGTTAAGGTACACCGTCGACAGTGCCAGTTGGATGGCGCTGCGCGCCTGAGCCAGAGTCTTGCCTCTGAGGTTGACCTTGCCCACCTCCGGTAAGCGGATTTTTCCCAGTTTATCCAGGGTAAACGGCTGCTCGAAGTCAACCTCGCCTGGCATGATGATCACCACCGCATCGCCGGGTTGCAGCTCTCTGGCGCTGTCATCGGCGACGCTTAACGACGGCAGAGTCAGCAGGATTAGGACCATCAGCAGGCGCATCATCATTACTCCCTCCGAAACGACTCGGGCCACTGACTCAGTGTCAGGGCGGCCGAGGATGTCTCAGACATTACGGGCTGACTCATCAACTCAAAGCTAACCCGACGGTTTGCCAGACGGCCGCTGCGATCGCTGTTGGATGCCAATGGCATCGCGTCTGCCGCAGCCACCACCCGCAGTTGGCCAGCGGCAACGCCGTTGGCTTGCAACAGGCTCGCCACCGCGTTGGCACGTCGCAGTGCCAGGGCCTGATTGTGCTGGGGATCGCCCTGACTGTCGGTATGACCGGTGATCGTCAGTTGCCACTGAGGCTTGTCTCGCAACACCTGCGCCAGTTGCTGCAACCGCACCTGAAACTCGGGCAGCAACTCATCCCGGTCCAGGGCAAACTGCTCAGACTGCAGCAGGCCGGCGGCAATGGGATCAAAGGCCGCGCCAGTCGCAGCGGTGGCCGCCACCGACTGAGCACCACCACAGCCCATGTGCTGAGTGATGTAATTCAAGCGAACACCGAGGCGATGAATCTGATCTTCCAGAATCAGCAACTGTTCACTGGCATCGGCATACAGGCCCTCGGCCAACTCACCGCGAATCTGCCCCAGCCGCTGCTCGGCCTGGTATTGGCGTTCCGGCAAACAGGCCACGGCACCGCGAAGCCGCAACAGGTCCAGCCCGGTCTGCGCTTCCACCACACGCTGCCTCAGCGCCTGGTGCTCCTGTAAAAATGCCGGGGAAAGCAGATAACTGTCCCACGGGGTGCCCTCTGCGGCCATCTGGCCCTGGCCCTCTTCGGGCCATTGGGCGCAGCCAGCCAGCAGTAGCACCAAAGCGCAGCTCACTCGATTCATCATGACTGCTCCCCGGTAAACGCAATCGCCTTATCCACCTTCAGCATGGTCAATATCCGCTTTGGCTGACCATGAACGTCGGCCAGTTGCAGCACTCGCTGTTGCCGCTTCAGGCGCTTAAAAAGAAAGATGATGGCACCAATCCCGGAGGAATCGATGAACTCCGTGGCTTTCAGGTCGATAACCACCAACTGATTAGGCTCTTGCAACAACTCCTCGAACTGCTCCTTGATGCCAGCCACACTGTCGATATCAAACTGTGCCGGCGCCAATACCGTTTTCGGGTTCAGACTGTCATTAAGATGAATCGCCATAGTGCACTCCCGTTGCCTGGTTCAGTGGAGGGCTAATGCCGCTCCTCTGCCCCTGTTACTGCAACAGCAGTGCCAAGATTGAATATTCAATAAATACAGTGAGATAAACTTGATTGGTGAGCGAGGTTCCCATTCTGCAACGGCGATTTTGCAGAACGGGAACCGACGACAGGCTTAGTGGCCCTTGGCAGAAACCACCACCCACAGAGTCCGCATCAGGATCTGCGCTTCCATGGCCAGGTAGCTTTTGAAACCGCCAAGACTGGCGGCGTAGGCATGATCAAACAGCAGCTTGTTTTTCACATCATCGATGCTGGTGTCTCCAGACTGGTTGACCTGAGCCAAGCCGGTCAGACCCGGACGCAATTCATAGGTGCGCTCGAGATAGTAAGGCAATTGCTGGTCTAAAATGCCACAAAACTGCGGCCGCTCGGGCCGAGGCCCAACGATGGACATTTCGCCCTTGAGTACCTGAAACAGTTGCGGCAACTCATCCAGACGAGTCGCCCGCAACAGCCGCCCTACTCGGGTCACCCGAGCGTCGCCGGGCTTAGCCCAACGTGCGCCGGCTTGCTCGGCGTCGCTGGTCATGGATCGAAACTTGGTGACATAAAACAGCTCGGTACGATCGCTGTAACGGGCACCGACTCGCATCTGGCGGTAGAATACGCTGCCGGGGGAGTCCAGCTTGATCGCCAGGGCAATCAGCGGAAACAGCGGCAACACCAGCAACAACGCCAGCATCGATACCAACAGGTCGATGCCCCGTTTGATCCGCTTCACCCCCACGGGCTGAAAGTCCTGGTTGAGACTCTGGCGCCAGCCCACTCGAACGCCAACCAAGTGGCACCATGCTCCGGTGCAGGCTCCGGTCACTGCCCGAGCCAGATTGCCAACCCGGCTCTTGGGGCGCAAACCGGCATAGGCGGCCAACAGCACCGCAAACGAGGTTGCCAATGCCAACGCCCCTGGCCCATTTGGCAGCATCAGTGCCGCCCCCATGCCGCTAAGCACCCACAGGGGCAACATCAGCGGCAACAATGCCCGCAACCCTTTGCCGGAAATGGCCGCCACTTTAGCCGCTAACGACAGAGAAGGCAGGGTCGCCAGCAAGGACGGCAACTGCGCCAGGTTGCCGGCCGCAATCCTTGCCCGCTGGCCAAACAGGTTTTCATTGGCCCTGGGGGCGATGTCCACGGCCCGCAACTGTGGTGCAAAATCCGCCCGATAGCCGCACCTGAGAACCTGCATCACCAACTCAAAATCGTCATTCACACACCCCGATGGCAAGGGTTCGATAGGGGCCAGTCGCAGCGCCATCAGAGCACCGGTTGCCCCCATCACTGCGCCTAGCATTGCCTCCCCCTGCCGATTGCGGTTGAGCCGGGCCCAATGGCCGGCCAGGCGACTGTCGGTACCGTGGAGGTAACGGCCGCAGAGGGCGCCGAGGCGGTCATCGTCAAATGCCCGGCTTATCCGCGCCAGCGCATCATGAGCCAGTAGTGCCGAGCAATCGGACAACACCACCAATTGACGCTGCCGTTTCAGTCGCTGCAGGTGCTGATTCAGACGGTGAATCTTTCCGCGGTTGTGGTGGTGGTTATGCAGGGTAAATCCGATCCCCTGTTGCTGAAACCGGCGTTGGTACTCGGCCGCCACCTCGGCGCTGGCGTCGCGACAACCGTCGAGAATCAACTCAACCCGCCATCGCTGCACCGGATAGCGCTGCTGCAACAGGTTGTCCAGTTTGAATCCTAACTCACGGGCCTCGTTGAAACAGGGAATCACCACGGTCAGGTCCGCCTGGGTCGGATCCGTTCCACTCACAAACGGCCCGTCCTCCGTGGCCCGGCTGGCCAACCATCTCATCCAGAGTGGGTACACCAACAAGTGAACGGCCAACAGCAGCGTCAGCAGCAAAAACAGCGTCATCAGCAACATGGTAACTCCCGTTGAAACAGTGTGTGGTAGTGGTTGGCCATAACCCGATCACTGCCGGTCTGGCGGACAAACTGGCGCAACTTCGCCGGGTGCCGATCCCGGCGGCGCAACAACTGGTCAATGCCGTCAATGACCTCTGACTGGGCGCCCAAGGCAACCATGCGCCCCATATTGGTACACACCATATGGCGACAGTTACCTACGTCAGAGGCGATAACCGGGACTCCGCAGGCCTGCGCCTCCAGCAAGCTCATGGGGGCGCCCTCGTTGTCGCTGACCAACCCGAACAGGTTCAGTGCCCGGTAAAGGCGGTGCACATCATCCACCCGACCCAGAAAGTGACAACGCTGCTGCACCCCAAGCTGGCGCGCCAATTGCTCCAGGCTAACCCGCTCGCTGCCCTCACCCGCCACCACCAGGTGTACCCGTTCAGGCAAGGCCACCAGGGCCCGAATCAACCGGTCTACCCGTTTTATCTTTTCCAGCCGACACACGGTGCCCACCAAATCCACATCCAGGGGCAAACCAAAATGATGCCGTGCCCGCTGACTATTGCCCGGGGTAAAACGGCCCATGGCGATGCCGTTGTTGACCACGCAATCGATGCGACAGCCAGCCTGGCGAAACTGATCCGCCACCAGCGGTGCATCGGCGACACTGATGGGGGCAAACAGCCGCAGTGCCGAGCGGGTCATCATCTTGACCCTTGGCATCGCCAGGCTCCAACCATCGTGGTGAGTATGGACATGGCTTATCCCCAGTCCGACCGAGGCGGCGCCACCATAGAGCAACGGACCTACATGGTGGGTATGCAGATATTGAACCCGGTGTCGACGCAGCCACTGCCTCAATGCCACCACGGTGGAAACCGACACCCCCCGGGGCTTAGCCAGGGTTTCAAAGCGCTGTAACCGCCCCAATACTGGCCAATCTGCCACAAGTTGCTGTTTGTCCCCCTCCAACGACAGGTAGTGAACCTGATAATCTCGCTCCAGCTGATCACCCAGGGTCATCACCATGGCTTCGAGCCCGCCAACCACCATTTTCTGTACCAATTGGACTAACACCGGTTTCGACATCATGCTCCTCCTAAAGACGACTTCACCAACACCGGCCCCAACCCCAGCTGCAACACCTGCTGTTTGTGGTACACCCGTCGGTCCAGCAACATACTGGCCGTCACCATGGCCAGTCCGAATCCCACTCCGCCAAACAACCCCAGCAGTCCGTTCAGCCACCAGGGGCGATTAATGGACCGCTTGGGTAAGTTGGGTTGGTCGATCACCCGCACTTTATCCGGCGCCTCAAACCGACCCAACTGGCCGGTAACCTGCGCTTTCTCGTAGCGGGTCAGTAGCTCCTGGTACAGCAGGCGACGACCTTCTGCCAGTCGCTCCAGCTCCATCAGTTCCCGCTCGACATCGGCACTTTGGCCCATGCGGGCCAAAATGGACTGCTTGTGCTGCGTTACCACCTCCAGCTCGCCCTTGAGGGTGGCCACCTGATTGCTGGACTCCTGCAGTTGCTGCAACTGCGACACCAGCAACCTGGGTTCACCGCCGTCGGCCTGATCGGGCTCAAACGAGGTCGCCAGCTGCCACAGTTCGTCCAGGTGGCGCTCAGTATCCACCGACGATGCGGTCATCAGTTTTTGTTTTTCCTGCTGCAATTGATTGATGCGGGCCTGCACGCCCCGGACTTTAGAGTGTCGGGCGGTATAGCGGCTTTTAAGCATGGCCAGCTGTGCCCGAGTGCGAACGATCTGCTTTTCAATTTCACCGACGATGGGGTTGGCGGTGCTGAGCTGGGTTTTCAGGCCGGCCAGCCTGGCCTGGGCCCCTTCCAGCTCGATGCGCTTGGTGCGGATCTGAGTCTCCGCTTCCAGAAGCGCCATGTTGGTGGCCCCCAGAAGACCCGGCAGCAGGCTGGCGTGCTCCTGCTTAAATGCCGCCAGCTTGGTTTCCACCTCCGCCAACGCCTGCTCCTGGCGCTGCAACTGGGTCTTAAGGAAGATCTCGGAGTTGTCCACCGCCCGCTGGCCCGGTGCCATCAGGCGTTTTTGAAAACTCTCGCTGATGGCATTCAGCAGCAACCGGGCTTCGGCGGCATCCGGCCACACCAAGGACAGCTTTACCAGCGCATCGCCCACCAGCTCCATCTGCGTGGCCTGGGACAGCCGCTGCTGAATCATCTCCTGCTCTGCCGCTGGCGTGGCCTCAGTCACCAGTCCGGTCTCCTGCGCCACTTCGGCCATCACATAGCGGGAATGCAGCAGGGCATTAAGGCCGGCGATGCGCTCTTTGAGCTTGACCTCCACCGACAGATCCTTGAGGAACGGATTGGCCAGTGCCGACTCCTGCAACAACAACGAGGTCGAACTGCGATACTGGGTGCGGCTGAATACCGACAGCCCCGCCATGGCCACGGCCACCACCAACGCCGGAATCACAATCAAGTAACGCCAGTGCCAGCAGTGGCACAAGAACCGATACAGATAGAAGTACGCCCATTCAACCGCCATAGGCCATCCTCAGCACCACTTCACCGTCGCGGCTGTCGGGCAGATAGCGGCCCTGAACCTGGCCCTGATAACCCAGGGTCCGCAGCGATTCGATCACCAGCGCCAGTCGGTTCTGAGCCTGGTAGGCCGCCGCCCAGTCCGGGCCATCGTCGACCGACCCAACGTCTACCTTAATCGTGGGGGAGCGAAACAACGACGGCGTCATCTGCTGCTGCAACAGGGCCACCAGACCCGATTCGCCGCGCCACAGCACACGAATCACCTGGGGGTCCTGTTGTTGGGCCGTCGATAACATCTTCGATTTGGAGTTGGGGGTCGAACTGCAGCCCGCCAGTGCCAGCAGCAATGTCATTGCCAAAAACAGTCTCACGGCGCACCTCCTTTGAGTTTCGCGACTGCGGTGATTGACACCACCGCTTCGTCAATACAATGCAGGAGTCACGCCACAATTAAATTTCCACTAAAAACAAAGAATTAAGCAGTGAACCTGGTCGAAGCTTGCAGTCTGCAACGGCCGGATTGCAATTTGCCGCGAATCTGGTCGGCGCGATCGCCCCACCCTTGCCCCAGCACCTGCATGCGAATCTCAGCCACACTCGGCCGGGAGATCAGGCTCATCAGTACCATGGCGACAAACTCCTCCCGTGTCGTTGCCAACTGCACCCCACAGGCATAGTCGCGAGCGGCATCGAAATCGGTGCCCACCACGGGCACACCGGCAGCCAGGTATTCCCGCAACTTAAGGGGGTCACAGGCGGCGATCTGAGGGGTTTGCAGGAAAGGCAGCAGGGCCACATCGAAGTGCTGAGCATAGGCCGCCAGTTGATCGTGGGGCAGACGTCCCAGGTGATGGACATTGGGTTTGGCCAGCAGCGCTCCGGGGCAACTGTGGTTATCGCCAATCAATACCAGCTGACACTCAGGCAATACCGTGGTCAGCGTATCCAGCAACCCGTAGTCCAACCAGGGCGCCAGCGAGCCGTAGTAGCCCAGCACCGGTCCTTTCGGTAGCGCTTTGGGCCGAGGTCGGGAGTGGCTAAACAAACGCATGTCGACGCCATGACGCACGACGGATACCGCCGGATGGTCAAAGCGCCGAGCCAAGACCTCACTGGCGCAAAACACCCACTCGGCCCGTTGCAGCAACCGCTGCTCAGCCTGCAGCACCGGCCCATGATCCACACCACAGAGGCCGCCAAAGTCGTCACCGCAGTAGTAGATCACCCGAGCGCCGGGAAACAGATCCAGGTAGGCCTCGGCGCTGGGCAACGCACACCAGACAAAGTCCACCGGCCCAACGTCGGCCAATGCGCGCTGCATCTGGCGATGATTGAGGCGCTGCAACCAGGAAGACTGGGCCAAAGGCCAGACCCTGGGGGCAATCACCTCAAAAGGAGCCTGGCACCGCTTCGGTGCCCGTGCCACCCCTTTGCTGACCAAGCGGGCGGCATCCTGCCATCGGGGCTGACGCAGACCGATGGAGTTGATCCACACCACCTCAAAGTGCGCCGACAATTCCCGTATCAGATGTTGACTGCTTGAGGGGTGCCGACCCCAGTCCTCACCGAAGACCACCATTTTAGGTTTCATCACCCACCTCCAGGTTTCGCACGATTCGGGCCGGATTGCCCGCCACCACAACATTTGCCGGTACGTCGCGGCTGACCACTGAACCGGCGGCAACAATGCTGCCCCGTCCGACGGTGACCCCCGCCAGGATGATGGCACCGGTACCCACCCACACATCCTGCTCCAAGATGATTGCCCTGGCCTGGTGCGGCAACTCCGGCAACCCCTGTGCCCGAGCCCGGGCTTCCAGTGGGTGACCGGGGTAGCCGGCGAGAAACACCCTTCCGGCCAGCCTGACGTTATCGGCCAGGATCACGCGCGTGCCACAGGCGATGGTGTTCTGCCAGCCAATATCGATGTTGTCGCCCAGTTCCAGGCTGCTGCCGGGGCGACCGCAGATGGTGCTGACTCCGCTGATTCGACACCCCTGGCCCAGCGTCACCTCAACCGGGCCCAGCACCTGAGGCATGCCGTCGTACAGATACAACCCCTGCCCGCCCGACACCCGACTGCGAAACATCGGCGTCCAGATCAGCACGCGAAGCAGACCGGACCACAGCGTGCGCCCTCCCTGCAACATCCAGAATAACGGCCGGTACACCAGCGTTATCGGCGGAATCTGCCACTGGCGAATCACCAGATAGGCGGGCTTAAGCCATTGTTTGATTGCAAAAGCGGTCATGGTATTTGCCTCACAGGTTCAGATTCAATTCGACAGCTCGCCCACAGCAAGGCGGCCAGGATGTACAGAGGCCAGGTAAAAGCCTGAGTTAAGAAGGTGGCGCTGATCCCAAATCCCACCAGCCCTGAGTACAACGCCAGTGCCCAACAACTGGCCTCCCAGTGTTCCCGGACCCGTTGCAACAGCTGGCGAGAGCGGCGCAACAACGCCACATAGAAGGCGACAAACAGAACCAGCCCCACGATCCCTACCTCGGCCAGTACTTGAAACCAGGTACTGTGGACAGCATGACTTTTGCCATCCCAGTGGGGGGAATAGAAAAAATAGTTGGCAAGAAAGTTATCCAGACCAACCCCGAAAACCGGATGGGTCCAGGCCATGGACGCGGCCGCTTGCCAGGCGTAGAGGCGGCCCATGGCGGATTCATCGATGCCGGATTCGGCGGCACCGCCGGACTGACGTTGATCGATACCGGCCAGCATCAACAACACCATGATCAGCACCGGTGCCAGCAGCCACACCCAGCGCGGCAACCGGTATCGCCGCAACACCAGGCTGCCAGTAACGCCACAGATCCCCAGCAGGCCGCCACGGCTCTGAGTCGCGATGATCGCCATCACCAGCACCAGCATGATCCCCCCGGCGACCAGGGCGCCTTTGCCGCCGTACAGGGCTCGACTGAAGGCGAAGCTCAATGGCAACAGCAGCACCAGCGCCAGATCATTGGGGTCCCCGAGGGTGGAGCCCCAACTGCGGCCAATGGTGACCCGAGTGCCCTCCACCACCTCCAGGCCATGGGCACTGTTGTAGAGGGCACAGACGGCAACGACACTGCCCGCCACAATGATCAGCCAGGCCACGCACCGCAATTGGGCACGGCTCTGAATCAACCAGGAGACGGTAAAGCACATCAGCACTACCTTGACCCAGTTGCCACTCCAGTAGGCGGCCGCCAATGGCCGGTTGGTCGCCAGCACCATCCCGATGGTGCTCAACGCAAACAGCAGCAATAACACTCGGCCTTCGGGGTACAGATAGATGCGAGTCTGGCGCACCACCCCCACCTGCCAAAACAGCACCGCCAACGACCCCAACGCCAGCATTTGCGGAATCCTTAACCCCAATAGCGCCGGATTCAGTTCATGCAGACGAAACGCGGAAAACAACACAAACAACACGCACAGCATTACTGGCCAGCGCTGCGCCAGTATCAGCGCCGGCACCAACAGCCAGCCGGCCAGCAACAGCAGCGGACTCAGCCAAGCCCCCACCGCAATCAGGCTGGCGCTCAACAGGGCGATCCCCAATGGATAGGCGCCTATCATGATTGCCACTGCGCCGCCGCTACCGTTACGGTACCGGTTTTCAGCGTCCTGATGGCATACGCAGCCGCAACACTGGCCAGCGCCAGCAACAAAACCGGATGCCCGGCCCACAATGCCACCGCCGTTGCGATGCTCAGGCCCAGTAATCCCAGAGTCGAATACGGCAAACGCAGCTGACGTTGGCTAACCCAATAGAACAGCATGGCCCGAATGGCCATCAGCAGGGTCATGGCCTGAATCAGGCCGGTTAACCCCGCGACAATGATCGCCAACGGCAGCAGCACCAGCGCCGGCAGCATGATTGCTGCATTTAACACCAGTGCCAGATTGCCGGTGGCTCGGTGATAGACGCCGATGCTGAGCAAAGCCGGAATCTGCCTGAGCAGAGTGATCAGCAGCAGCGCCGGCAGCCACTGCAGGCCCTGCTGATAGGCAGCATCAAACAGCCAGGGAAACGCCAGCGGGATCGCCGTGGCGGCCAAGGCGATGGCGACCACCAACAGCGCTACCCCGGCGGCAGTCACCCGCGCCAGGATGACGGACTCGTTGCGATCCGCCAATCGATGCCGCAAAGGCCCCCACCACAGCATAAACGGCTCCATGGCATAGGCGGGTAGCAGGCTCAGTTGCCACACCAGAACGTAGGCCCCCAACACCTCCAGGCTAACGGCCTCTGCCAGCCAGGGCCGTTCGTAACCGTTGAGCACAAAGGTAATGCCGGTGGACAGGGCCAGTGGCAGTCCATAGCCCACGATGGGGCGCCAGGGACCGACCGGACTGCGGGCGGCACGCATCAACATCGGCCGGCCATCCCAGATCAGGATGGTGGCAGTGGCCACCGCCCCGCTGAGCATCACTGCGCCCACCCCCATGCCTGCCAGCAGCAACAACAGCGACAGGCCGGTCTGAAGGGCCGACATCGACACGATGACCCGGAAAAAGCGCTGCGGCCGGTTGTTGATTCTCAACGACACCAGTCGCAGCCCCAGCCAGCCCCCCATGGCCAGATTCGCCAGCAACAGCTGCAACCACAGCCAATGCAAATCACCGGGCAACAGCCGCGCCAGTCCCAACGCCAGCAGTGGCGACAGCAGCAACAGTGCACAGCCATAGCGCCAGCCAAATGCCTGAATGCGGCGCAACATGGCGGCATCCGAGGCATAGCGCTGACAACATTCGGTCAACCCCAGCGACGCCACCAGGCTACCGACATTCGCCACCGCCACCAGCAGACCCAACTGACCAAAGGCCGCCACCCCGAGCAGGGAGGCGGTCACCGGCAGCATCAGCAGGCCCAGCGCCTTCTGGGTCACGCCACCAACGGCGTAGTACACCACCGCTGACCGGCTCATATCAGCGACTCCATCCAACCAGACAGACGTTTGGCCTGCAGCTCGACATCAAACAAACGACGTGCCCGCCACTTGGCCTGCAACGCCATGCGTTGGTAGCGAGCGTCAGACAACGCGGTCAGTTTACGGATGGCACGACTGAGGGCGCCAGGGTTGTCTGGCGCCACCTGAAAACCGGTGCGGCAACTGACGATCTCTTTTAGCCCCATGATGTTGCTGGTGATCACCGGCAATCCCATGGCCATGGCTTCTTTGACCACCAGCGGACCAGTATCGCGATCGCCATTGCCGGCGATACGAAACGGCGCCACCAGCCCCAGATAGCGGTGGCCGTGCTGGGCCAGCCAATCCTGGTTGCGAACCCCCAGGAACCTTACCGACTTAAGCCCCAGCGCCTCAATTTGGGCCCGATAGGACGCCGCTAACGGGCCGTCACCGACGATGTCCAGCTGCAACTGCGGGTCATCGATGCGTGCCAACGCCTGCAGCAAGGTATCCAACCCCTTCTTCTCAACCAGGCGGCCGATGAACAACAGCCGTTTGCGCCTGCTCGGGGCATCGCCGGGGGTAAACAGTTGCGTATTGATGCCGCAGGGGATCAGCGCCGCCTGGCTGGCGCCCTGGTCCTCAAACAGCTGCCGCATCTCCCGGCACACCGCTACCGACAGATCCGCATTGCGCAGCTTGACCGGCAAATCATGGGGGTGGGCGTAGACATCGGCACCATGGCCAACAAAGGACACCGTGATGCCAAGAATGCGGGCGGCGACGATGGCGACTGCCGCCGTGTGTTGAGCAAAATGCGCATGCAGGTGATCACAGCCGCGGGCCTGAGCGGCAACCCGGGCCGCCATCAACAGCAGGCTGCGGCGGGGAAAGGCCTGTTGTTCCCGCAAAAACTGCCACACCGCCGGGGTCAGGACAGCCTGAGCCATCGCCAGCGCCACCTTGCTGCCCAGCGGTGCCGGTGGCACCACCCGGGTCATCCACGCCTGGTGCAACGCACTGTCGATGGCATCGGCAGACTCCAGCGCGATGGGCAGGATTCGATGCCCCAGCTTGGTCATGGCGTTCATTTCGTTGACCACGAAGGTCTCTGTCAGTACAGGAAAGCTGGGGATGACGTAGGCAATGGCTTTCATGAACGGCTCCGAATCAGGCAAGGTCTGACTCCCTTGATACAAAAACCACGCCAACAGGCTTACCTATTGAATAAAAAGGACTATTTCCTCGGTGGCGGGGTGGCCGTTGCAGTTTGCAACGGCCGCCAGAGCACTCAACGGCCAAATCATTGCAAATCGAGCAGCCCTTAAACAATTACCAATAAATCAATAAGATAACTTTGGCATCCTTCCTGCAGTTCCGATAACACTGTCGGTGAGTTCAGGAGTCACTATGGAACCAAGCATCTGCGTCATCATTCCCAGCTACAACTGCCTCGAGTACCTGCCCCAGGCGCTTGACAGCATCTGGGCCCAAAGCTTGAGAGTAAAGGAGGTGTGGGTGGTGGATGACGGCTCCAGCGACGGCACCGCCGAGTGGCTGCAGCAACAGCGCCCTCGCCACCCCGCCCTGCATTCGCTGCGGTTGGAAAATGTTGGTCCATCCGCCGCCAGGAATGCCGCCCTGCAGCTGTGTCAGAGTGACTGGGTGGCCTTTCTGGACGCCGATGACCTTTGGTACCCCGATAAGTTGGCTCGGCAATGGGCCGCCTTGTCAGCCAACCCGGATGCGACATTTTGCATCAGCAACTATCTGCACATCGATGAGCAGCGCCGGCCCATCATCGACTGCTTCAGTTACTGGCCCGAGTATGGCCGCCAGTCCTGGCATAGCCTCAGTGGCGATCAACTGTTTGCGGAAAATGTGGTGGGAACTTCAACGGTGTTGGCTCGCACTCAGGCCCTGCGCCAATGCGGTGGTTTCGATGAAACATTGCGATCCGCTTCAGACTGGGACCTGTGGTTGAAGCTGATCCGCACCGGAGAGTGCGTGGTGGAGCCCGAGTGTCAGATGGACTATCTGATGCGCGCCGGCTCCATAACCCGTGCCAGGCTCAAACGCCTGCAGGCCGTCGAGCGCATCATCGACCGACATCAGGCCCACCACAGCGACGACGCCGTCGACAGCGCCCGAGCCGGGTTGGCCCGCAACTACGCCGAGTATTATCAGGAACAGGGGATGTACGCCAAGGCGTGCGCCTATCAGTGGCAGGCACTGCGACTGAAGTTTCACTATCAGGGAGTGCGCCACCTGCTGGCAGCGCTAAAAGGCGGGATACTGGCGGTCGCCAAACCCGCCCGCTGGGCCCAATAGCCCAGCGGGGGCGTCGACTAGATGACGGAAGCGATGGCGCTGACCAGGTAAGGCAGATTTGCCTCGGTCATGCCCGCCACGTTAATGCGACCGGAGCGAACGATGTAGATGGCAAACTCCTCTTTCAGCGCCGCCACCTGATCCGGGTTGAGACCTGAGAAGCTGAACATGCCATTTTGCTGCTCGATGAAACTGAAATCGCCGGCCACACCGGCGGCCTTCAGTTGCGACACAAACTCCAGTCGCATGGTTTTGATCCGGGCCCGCATCTCAGCCAGCTCCTCGAGCCACATCGCTTTGAGCTCTGCATCGGCCAGGATGGTCGCCACCACCATGGCTCCGTGGGCCGGTGGGTTGGAGTAGTTGGCACGAATCACTTTCTTCACCTGGGAAAAGGCACTGTTGGCCGCTTCACTGGTTTGAGCCAGCAGGGTAAAGGCGCCTGTGCGCTCGTTGTACAGGCCAAAGTTCTTGGAGAAGGAGCTGGCAACCATCAGCTCTTCCATGGCATCGGCAAACAGACGCAAACCTGTCGCATCTTGTTCCACATCTACCGCAAAGCCTTGGTATGCAAAGTCAAACAGAGGTAGCCAACCTTTACTGCTGGCGATGGCAGCCAACTCGGACCACTGCTCCGCGGTCGGGTCGATGCCGCTGGGGTTATGGCAACAGCCATGCAGAATCACCACATCACCGGCTTCTACTTCCGCCAGATCCGCTTTCATCCCTTCAAAGTCCAGGCCCTTGGCGTCGGCATCGTAATAGCGGTATTGCGCCACCTCAAACCCCACCGCCTGGAAGATCTGCGCATGGTTGGCCCAGCTGGGGTTGCTGATCCAGACCTTACGGGTATCAAGATTGCTGAAGATAAAGTCCGCCGCCACTCGCAGTGCACCGGTACCACCCGGGGCCTGAGCGGTGCGGGCGCGCTGAGTGGCGATGATGTCACTGTCGGCACCAAACAACAGCGCCTGAACCGCCGCCGCGTATTCGGGCAGTCCGTCGATGGAGAGGTAACTCTTCGTCTTTTGCTGTTCCAGAATCTTGGCTTCCGCCAGCTTGACGCAGCGCAGTACCGGCGTGGTGCCCTGAGCGTCTTTGTATACGCCAACACCCAGATTCACTTTACTGGCACGGGGATCGGTTTTAAAAGCTTCATTGAGGCCAAGGATAGGGTCGGCGGGAGCCTGAGGAATAGATTCAAACATTGTGCTACTTCGAAGACGGAAAGGTGACTGTATTTATACCATCTTCATGACCACATTGGCAGACTGTGGCCGGTTTTATGCGGCAAAAAAATACCCCGGTCGCACCGACAACCGGGGTAATCACATTTGTGGTTATTACACCATAACCGGGCGTCAACCCGCTTCGGCAAAAACCAATTTACAGCAGCCGTTTTAGCAGCAAATCCGCGCGAACCCGCCGCAATCGTTTCAGCAACTTTTTCACCGGCTCCGGGTACTCATTCAGCGTCTGCAACTGCTCGAAACTGGCCACTCGCGTGGTATGAGTCAGGATCGTCTCCTGTTCGCGGGCGAACTTATCGGCCAGTTGCTGCTGCTGATCGTCGATCAACAGCCCGTTTTCCAGATCCAGCGCCCAGGCTCGTGGATTGAGGTTATTGCCGGTCAACAGGTAGTAGCGATCGTCAACCTGCATTCCCTTGAGGTGATAACTGTTGTCGTCGTGCCACCACAGATGCAGGTTCAGCAAACCATCGGCGATGGCTCGCTTATGACGTTTGGCAAACCGACGCAGATTCTGCTCATACAGGTAGGGCAACGCCCCAACCGGGCTGAATTCCTGCGACGGCGGAATGTAGAAATCGTTGGCGGTTTTGTCTCCCACCACCAACACCACTTCCACTCCCCGCTTCAGCAACTTGTTGACCGTGGCCATCAGTGGCTTGGGCAGGTTGAAATAGGGGGTGCAGATAAACACCTTTTTCTGCGCCGACGCCAGCAAACGCTCAATCGCCTTGTTCAGCTGGTTGTCGGTACGGCCCAGACCGGCCAGAGGGTAGACCATCAGCGGTCCGCGTTCGTCGTTCACCACCCGGTATTTTGCCCGCGACAAGCGTTGACGCAACTGGCGAACCGCCACCTTCAACTGCTTCATCGACGGAATGTCATTGCTGAGCAATGACGATACCGCGCTGTTGTCGATCAGGTTATCGCGCATGTAGTTGACCATGGCATCGGCCAGCTTGGCGCACTGAATCAAATGGTAGCGATCGTAACGATAACGGTCCAACTGGTGCAGATAGACGTTGTTAATGCTGGCGCCACTGTAGAACACGGTGTCATCGACGACGAAGCCCTTAAGATGGAGCACCCCCATCCACTCGCGGTTCTTGACCGGAACGCCGTGAATTTCGATGCCATGCTGATACTGGGCCGCGGTGTTGCGATAAAACTCATCGTTGCCCACCTGGGGGCCCTTACCGATGAGGCCACGCTGAGCCCGGTGAAAATCCACCAGCAGGTGGATGTCCAGTTCCGGATTGGCCTGTTTGGCCTGGAACAGGGCGTGCAGGATCTCCCTGCCGGCTTCATCATCCTGAAGGTACAGAGCCGCCAGGTAGATGCGCTTGCCGGCCCGCTTGATGGCCTCGAGCAGGCGCGCTTTAAAATCGGCGGTCTCCAGCAGGATCTCGACGTCCTCAGCCTTAAGCTGCGCGCCCGGCAGTTCACTGATCCAGCTTTGCACCGTAGAAGGCGTCATTTTCATAATAATGACGATACTCCAAATAGAAATGGCCACCGGCCGCCACCAGGGGCGTCCCGTGTGAATAGGCTAACGTTGGCCACCCCGGGGGGATCGGCGAACGGATTTAGCAAGCTAGTAAAGCAAACCCTTGATTGACGGGCAAGTGCTGAAGAAAAAGTTGGACGTTAAATGTTGAATAACTGAACAGTATGGCATCAGGGAGGGAGCCAGGTCACACGGAACACCGTATGACTGCACCTGGCAACGGCCATGGCGGGGTGAAAATTACACCACCTCGACGGTGTCCTCAGGCGTAGTTGATGGCGATCAGTCCCATCAACAGGATGCCGGACAAGATGGCGGCCGAACTGATCAGCGCCAATTTGAGATCGGATTTCATGCATGCTCCCTATTTTGCTGTTGAACCCAGATTCATTATTGGCAATGATTGAAGCTAGGATCAAGCCGTGCCCCTTCCCTAACCGGGCAACTTTAGACTAAAGTTTAACTATCAATGGCTTACAATGGAGGTGGTGATGGATAACCAACTTCTTCAGGACAAGGTCAAAGAGGCCGATGTGTGGCGGCGCATGGCCCAGCCCGCCAGTGGCACCGCGCTGGTGCATCAAATTGCCCATTGCCTGTACCGCCTTCAAGGCTGGCCCTGGGTGGCACTGGCCGAGGTCGACCATCATCAGGTTCACCTGCGAGTACTCAGTGAGGCGGGCAAACCCAAAGCGGTGTTTTCCTACCCGCTGGAGGAAAGCCCCTGCCGCCTGCTCTACCCCGATGGCCAGCAAGCGGACTTTCAGGTATTCAGCAACAACCTCAAGCGCTATCCCCATTGGCGACTGCTGCAACAACTGCCGGCCAGAACCTATTTTTCCCAGCGGCTGGGGGATGCCATCGACCATCGACAGTATCACCTCATTGCCCTGCACCACCTGTTGGTGGACGAATCCCGGTTGCCCAAAACCCTGATGTCGACCGCCATGCGGCAAGTGGCGCAGGATAAGCGTCACCACAGTCAATCCAGAGAGCTGTTGCAGCTGCAGCAGATCACCCAGCACCCCAGTGTGGCCATGGCCTACGTCGACAACCGCCAGCGTCTGGCCTGGGCGTCTCCGGGTTTATGTCAACTGCTCGGCAGTCCTCTCAATGCGCTGCTGCTGCAACCGGTGAGCACCCTATTCTCCAGCCTGGACGCCAGCCACCTGGCGGTTTGCCGGGAACAACCGTTGTCCCTGCGCCAGCACTGGAACAGTGCCGATGGTGGCCACAAACAGCTGACGCTGTCGCTGGCGTCGTTGGCCGATGGCGTTCTTATCCATGTGCACGATCCCCTTCATGGCGACGAGCCGGACAGCGACAACCCGCCAGAGCAACTGGCCCACCGACTCGAGCAGGAACTGGCGAGGTTACAGCGCAAACAGGAGGTGGCGGCGCTGCTGTTTATTGAATTTGGCCTCAGCGACACCTTGACTGACCCGGAACAGGCACTCGAACAGCTGCAGCAACTGACCCTGCCACTGGTGCAGTCGGTGGTTCGCAAGGAGGACTACGTGGCCCAACTGGGGCATCGGCTGGTGCTGTTGACGGCCTGCTTCGACAACCAGGGCGAGGTCCCCCGCAACCAGCTAACGGCCATTGCCGACAAGATAAACCGAAAACTGGCTCCGGCGTTACGACACGCTGACTTTTGTCGCAGTTACCAGATAAAAATTCGTCTTATCACCAGCTGGGACAGCGATATTGAGCAGGTACTGGACAGCGATAACGCCACGGTTTGGCTGTCAAATGGGGCAAATAATCAAGAAGTTGCTATAACTAATTAACCAGTATCAAAAATGGTCCAGCCAGGGGAGAGCCCTATGTCGATGAAGAGCGCCAAAGAGTTTGCAGTGTGGTTAAAGGATAGGTTCGGATTCCACCCTCAGGGGTTGTATCTGACCAAGGCCGACATTCGCGAGCTGTCGGGGCGGCAGACGTTCCGCCAGGACTTTATCGCCGATGTGCACTTTGAACTCTGTCGCCACGGCATGGGCTTTATTACCGACGCGCTCAAGGAAAACTACTTCCTCATCCATCTTCCCAAGACCTACTGGAAAGAGGTGTCGGATCGCTACGCCACCGAATCCAATGTCCACGCCATTCCGTTTTCGCAGCAGAAACAGCGCTGACCCAACGATGTCATAAAAAAACGGGGCCATCAGGCCCCGTTAATGTCTGTCACTGTCTTCAGAACCACTCGTTTGGCATCGACATGATGGCCGACGGATCCTGGTTGATGATCTGCAGGTGGTAGTGGGCCTTAGGCAGTTGCCGCTCGAAGAAGTACCGCGCCAGCATCGCCTTACGCTCCACAAACGCCGGCTCGTAGTCGCCCTGCTCCGCCGCAGACACCATTTTCAGCCACATCCAGCCATAGATGGCATGGCCGCAGGCGTGCAGATAATCGGTGGCGGCACTGTTGATGGCATCGGCCTTGGTGCTGCTGTTTGCCAGTTCCTGCGCCTTTTCCAGCAAGGCGTCAAACAGCGCCAGCAATTGCTGCAGCTGTGGCTGCCAGGCGGCACCGAGTTCGCTCAGCTCCTGCTCGATCTGCTGCTTCAGCGCCAGCAAGCCGGCGCCGCGATCCGCCACCACCTTACGGCCGACCAGCGTCAGGGCCTGAATGCCATTGGTGCCTTCGTAGATCTGGGCAATGCGAACGTCTCGAACCAGCTGCTCCACCCCCCACTCACGAATGTAGCCGTGACCGCCAAACACTTGCTGGGCATGAACCGTAGACTCCAGTCCTTTGTCGGTAAAGAAGGCCTTAACCAGGGGCGTCAACATCGCCACCTGGTCGGCGGCGCGCTTCTGCACCTCGCCGTCGCCGTGTTTGGCCAGATCCAATTGCATGCCGGTGTACACCGACAAAGCCCGGCCGGCTTCGGTCATCGCGGCAATCTCAAGCAGCATTCGACGAACGTCGCCGTGCACCACGATGGGATCGGCTTCGCCACCCAGACCACGGCCACTGCCCTTACCCTGCTTGCGCTCCTTGGCGTAATTGGCGGCCAACTGATAGGCCGCTTCCGAACAGCCCAGGCCTTGAATGCCGATGGACAATCGCTCGTAATTCATCATGGTAAACATCGCCACCAGGCCCCGGTTGACCTTGCCCACAAGGTAACCTTGAGCGTCATCGAAATTGATCACGCAGGTGGCCGAGGCTTTGATGCCCATCTTGTGCTCCACCGCCCCACAGGTCACGCCGTTGTTGTCGCCGACACTGCCATCGTCATTGACGCGATTTTTGGGCACCAGGAACAAGGAGATGCCTCGGCTGCCACCGGGCGCATCCGGCAACTTGGCCAGCACCAGGTGGACCACGTTATCGGTAAGGTCGTGATCGCCACCGGTGATGAAGATCTTAGAGCCGGTCAGGCGATAGCTGCCATCCTCCTGAGCCACGGCCTTGGTGCGCAGCTGACTCAGATCGGAACCGGATTGAGGCTCGGTCATGTCCATGGCCCCGCTCCACTCACCGCTGTACAGCTTGGGCAGGTAGGTCTGTTTTAACTCTTCACTGCCGTGGGCGGCGATGCACAGCGCCGCGCCAGCGGTCAGGGAACCATACAGGGCAAAGGCGTTGGACGCACTGTAGACCATCTCATCGAACAGCACCCCCAGCATCTTCGGCATCCCCATGCCGCCGTATTCCGGGTCACCGGACAGCCCGACCCAACCGGATTCTGCATAGGTGGTGTACGCCTGTTTGTACCCTTGGGGCGTGATCACCTGGCCCTGATCAAACCGCACCCCCTCCTCATCACCGCTGCGATTGAGCGGCGCAATCAGAGTCTGGGTGATCTTGGCACCCTCTTCCAGAATCGCGGCAGCGGTATCCATATCGATGGCCTCAGCCAGTGCTGGCACGGATTGCCACACCTCTGAAGCCCGAAACACATCCTTGAGCAAAAACTGCATCTCTGTAAGCGGGGCGTTATATTGCATGGTCACTTCCTGATGAAGAATCTAAACGTAAATTTAAAACACCCGTTTAGTTTCAGAGATTATGGGGAGGAATTCAAGGTGAATCGCTCTCAAGCGCATCGACGGCAATACGAAAACCCGCCCAGGCAGCCAGCGCGACGACCTGGGCAAACGGCGAGACCGTGTCAGGCTTTGATGGCCAGGTGCAGAATTTCGTCAGTCAACTGCTCGTAGGACAAGGGATCGCCGGCGCGAAACCATTTGTCAGTCCAGGTGATCGAACCGTACAGCAGTTTACGCAGAACCTGGGGCGGTGCCGAGATCAGGCTCTCGTTTTTTGCCTGCTCGAGGACATCGATCCACATCTTCTCGTAGGCCTCTCGCAGCGCCAGGATGTCAGCCTGACCAACGTCGGACAGAAAACGCCACTCGTTAATCACTACCGCCATGGCATCGCCCTTGTCGCCATTCATGGAATCGAGCTCGCAGGCGATCAGCGCCCGCAACTTATCGATGGTGGTCGGCGCCGCCGCCAGTTGGGTGCGCATCCGCCCCATGGAAAAATGAATGCCCTCCAGCATGACGGCCTTGAGGATGGCGTCTTTGTTCTTGTAGTGATGAAAAATGCTGCCGGACAGGATGCCGACCGCACTGGCGAGATCGCGCACCGTGGTGCTCTGATAGCCCTTTTCCCGGAACAGCCGGGCCGCCTGGCCCAGCAGCCGGCCACGGGGACTGCTGGGATCCGCGAGAATACCGTCATCGATTAGTTGTTGTTCTACTGTTTCAAGCAAAACGTTCTCCCGAGTTCTGATGCGCTTAAATCGTTGCCAGGCGCCGATGCTATCACTGTTTGCCCTTTTGCTGAATAGACGAGAAATGCCAACCTAAGGTTGCAAACCAAGCGCTTGCTAGGTTAGGTTAAATTTAACACAGTTTTCATGGGCAGACTACGGTTGACTCACCCCAGACCAACCGGACACAACAGGAGTGTGCAATGGCCTACCGTTCCGTGTTTACCGAAGGCCTGATGGCCAACAAAACCCTCATTGTCACCGGCGGCGGCAGTGGCATCGGTCGCTGCTGCGCCCACGAACTGGCAGCGCTGGGCGCTACCGTGGTATTGATCGGCCGCAAGATTGAAAAACTGCTGACGGTGCAGGAAGAGATCATCGAAGACGGCGGCCTGGCCGATGTGCTGGCGTTGGACATACGCGATGAAGCGGCGGTGATCGACGCCATCGGTTTGCTGGTCAGCAAGCACGGTCCAATCCACGGCCTGGTGAATAACGCCGGCGGCCAATACCCCGCCCCACTGGAACAGATCAACCAGAAAGGCTTCGAAACCGTGGTTCGCACCAACCTGGTTGGCGGGTTCCTGATGGCCAGGGAGGTGTTCAATCAATCGATGAAGGCCCACGGCGGCGCCATCGTCAACATCACCGCCGACAACTGGGGCGGGATGCCCGGCATGGGTCACTCCGGCGCCGCCCGGGCTGGGATGGATAACCTCACCAAAACCTCGGCCTGGGAATGGGGCCGCTACGGCGTGCGGGTTAATGCGGTGGCACCAGGCTGGGTCGCGTCCAGCGGCATGGACACCTACGACGAACCCATGCGATCGCTGATCCCCAAACTTAAACAAGCGGTGCCCCTGAAGCGGATGGCCACGGAATCTGAGATCAGTGCCGCTATCGTGTTCCTGCTCAGCGACGGCGCCGGGTTTATCTCCGGAGCCACCCTGCGAGTCGATGGCGCCGCCTCTCAAGGGGCGGCCACCTGGCCGATCCACCAGCAGAGTGCCAGCAACAGCACCAGCTATCAGGGCTTTCACCGGGCCACCCTGCCCGACGTGCTCAGTACCGGAGAGTAGCCATGGCCGTGATCGAATCCCAATTTGACCCTCACAGCGCCGAAGGCCTGCGCAACCGCGAGGCAATGCAATCGGCCATCGACCGGTTCCGTCAGGTGGAAGCCTTTGTCGAAGACACCGCCAACCGCGCCGCCGACACTTTTGCCCGACGGGGGCAGCTGCTGCCACGGCAGCGGCTGAGCCGACTGCTGGATCCGGGCGAGGCCTTTATTGAGCTGTCGAGCCTGGCCGGCTACCAGATGGACGACGACAAAGACGGCAGCGGTGCCGGGGGCGGCTGCATCGCTGGCCTGGGTTACGTCGCCGGTGTTCGCTGCCTGGTGGTGGTGGACAACTGCGCCATCAAAGGCGGCACCATTTCGCCCATGGGGCTGAAGAAAAAACTCAGGGTGCAGCAGATCGCCCTGGAAAATCGATTACCCATAGTCACCCTGGCCCAAAGCGGCGGCGCCAACCTTAATTACGCCGCCGAAACCTTCTGCGAAGGCGGTCGGGCTTTTGCCAACCAGGCCCGGCTGTCGGCGGCGGGCATCGTGCAGATCACCGTAGTGCACGGCAGCGCCACTGCCGGCGGTGCCTATCAGCCCGGACTGTCCGATTACGTCATCATGGTAAAACGCCAGGCCAGCATGTACCTGGCCGGCCCGCCCCTGCTCAAGGCGGCCACCGGCGAAATCGCCACCGATGAACAGCTTGGCGGGGCCGAGATGCACATCGAAGACGTCGGCAGTGGCGAGTACCTGGCGGACGACGACACCGACGCCATCGAACAGGCCCGGCAGCTGATGGCCCAGATTAGCCCGCCGACACCGACGCCCAATTCACAAGGGTTGCCTCCCCGCCACGACGTGGAGGAACTGCTGAACCTGGTGCCTGCCGACCCTAAGACCGGCTACGACGTGCGCGAACTGATCGCCCGCATCGCCGACGATTCACGGTTTGTTGATTTTAAAGCCAACTTCGACCGTCAAACCGTGTGCGGCCACCTCAGCATCAATGGCCACCGCTGTGGCCTGATTGGCAATAACGGCCCCATTACCCACAGAGGCGCCAACAAAGCCGCCCAGTTTATTCAACTGTGTGAACAGAGCGGCTTACCGCTGCTGTTTTTTCACAACACCACCGGCTTTATGGTGGGCACCGAATCGGAACGGGGCGGCATCATCAAACACGGTTCCAAGCTGATCCAGGCGGTGGCCAATGCCCGAGTGCCTAAGCTGAGCCTGCTGGTGGGCGGCTCCTATGGCGCCGGCAACTACGCCATGTGCGGCCGAGGCTTCGACCCTCGCTTCATTTTTGCCTGGCCCAACAGCCGCACCGCGGTGATGGGGCCTTCCCAGGCGGGTCAGGTGCTCAGGATCGTCGCCGAAGCCAAAATGCGTCGAACCGAACAGCTGGATGAAGCCCAGCTGGACGCGCTGCAACAGCGCACCGAGGCGATGATGGAAGCCACCTCGTCGCCGCTGGCCTGCACCGCCCGCTTGTGGGACGACGGCATGATCGACCCTCGCGACAGCCGCCGCTTACTGGCGCTGCTGCTGGACGTTTGCCTGCAGGCCGACCGCCCAGTTAAACCCGGCCATTTTGGTGTCAGCCGATTTTGATCCCCCAGGAGCTCATAATGTTTACCCAAGAACATCAACAACTTCGCCAGACAGTTCGCCAGTTCGTCGATACCGAAATCAACCCCTATGTGGATCAATGGGAACGACAAGGCCACTACCCCGCCAAGACCGTATTCAAAAAACTCGGCCAGTTGGGGCTGCTGGGGATCACCAAGCCGCAAGCCTTTGGCGGCCTGGGCCTGGATTACAGCTATCAAATTGCCTTCGCCGAGGAGATCGGCGCCGCCCATTGTGGTGGCGTGCCCCTGTCCATCGGCGTTCAGACCGACATGGCGACCCCGGCCCTGGCGCGCTTTGGCAGCGATGCCCTGCGGGATCAATTTCTGACCCCGGCCATCGCCGGCGAGATGGTGGCCGCCATTGGGGTCAGTGAACCCGGAGCCGGCTCCGACGTCGCCGCCATTAAGACTCAGGCGCGAAAGGACGGCGATGACTACGTCATCAATGGCAGCAAGATGTGGATCACCAACGCCACCCAGGCCGACTTCATCTGTCTGCTGGCCAACACCTCCGACGACGCCGTCCACAAAAACAAATCGCTGATCATCGTGCCCACCAACACCCCGGGGATCAGCTTTTCCGACAAGCTCGATAAACTGGGCATGCGCAGCTCCGACACCGCGCAGATCTTTTTTGATGACGTTCGCGTTCCTCAGGCCTACTGCATCGGCCAGGAGGGTGCCGGCTTCACCATGCAGATGCTGCAGTTTCAGGAGGAACGGCTGTTTGGCGCCGCCATGTGCATCAAGTCGCTGGAGAACTGCATCACTCAGACCATCGATTACACCCGCGAACGCAGCGCCTTCGGTCAATCGGTGCTGGACAACCAGGTGGTGCATTTCCGGCTGGCGGAACTTCAAACCGAACTGGAGTGCCTGCGGGCCCTGGTCTATCAGGCCACCAGCAGTTACATCCAGGGCGAGGACGTCACCACCCTGGCCTCCATGGCCAAGCTCAAAGGCGGCCGTTTGTGCCGGGAGATCACCGACAGCTGTCTGCAGTACTGGGGCGGCATGGGGTTCATGTGGGACAACCCGGTATCCCGAGCCTACCGGGACCAGCGCCTGTGCTCCATTGGCGGCGGCGCCGACGAAGTGGTGCTGGGGATCATCTGCAAGAAGATGGGCATCCTGCCCAAACGGGGGTAATTCGACCATGGCGAGTAACCAGCAAGCCGTTCGAACCCGCCTGGCGCAAGGGGTGCTGCAATTGACCCTGAATCGGCCGGAGTGCGGCAATGCCATGAACCTGGCCATGGTGAGCGAACTGCGCCAGGCGCTGCACTCGGTGCGGGATGACCGCCAGTGCCGTGCCATTGTGATTCAGGGCCAGGGCGATCATTTCTGCGCCGGCGGCGATCTGAAAGAGATGGCCGCGGCCGGCCAGCGTGGCGCCAATGGCGACGACCAAGCCACGTTTGAGCGCCTTAACCGCGCCTATGGACAGTTGCTGATGGAGCTCAACCAGGCACCGCAGTTTATTCTGGTGCTGACCCACGGCGGCGTGCTCGGTGGCGGACTCGGGCTGGTGTGCGTCAGCGATCTGACCATCGCCCATCAAAACAGCCGGCTGGGGATGCCAGAAACCAGCCTGGGAATCCCTCCGGCGCAGATTGCTCCCTTTGTGGTCGACCGCATCGGCCTGACCCGTGCCCGCCCCTTGGCGCTGTTGGCCCGGCGGATCGAGGCCTCGGCCGCCCTGGCAATGGGATTGGTGCAGCAGCTTGCCGTCGATGACGACGACCTTATCCAGCAACGCAACCACATACTGGCGGAACTAAACCGCTGCGCACCGGCTGCCAATGCCGTCACCAAGGCACTGCTGCTCAATGCCGACCAGTTACCCCGCAAACCACTGCTGGACCTCGGAGCTCGCCAGTTTGCCGCGGCGGTGTGTGGCCACGAAGGCCGGGAAGGCACCCAAGCCTTTACTCAGAAACGTCGGCCCCGCTGGGCCGACGAGCCGTTGGAGGTGTGATGAGTTTTCACAAAGTACTGATTGCCAACCGGGGCGAGATCGCAGTCCGTCTAATTCACGGCGCACGCCAGCAGGGTTACCAAACGGTGGCTGTCTATTCCGAATCCGATGCCCACGCCCCTCACGTGGCACTGGCAGACGAGGCGATCTGCATCGGCGCCGCCGACGTCCAAAGCAGCTACCTCAACCCCCAAGCCTTGCTGGATGCGGCCCGCCACAGTGGCGCCGACGCTGTCCACCCCGGCTACGGCTTCCTGTCTGAAAACGCCGATTTCGCCCGCCAGTGCGTTCAGCAGCAGCTGACGTTCATCGGCCCCGGCGCCGACGCCATCGAGATGATGGGCAACAAACGCCTGGCCAAGCTGGCGATGCTGGACGCGGGCGTACCCTGCATTCCCGGCTACCAGGGCCAGGATCAGAGTGACCAACGACTGATGGAAGAAGCCCGGCAGATTGGTCTGCCGGTGATGGTCAAAGCCGCCGCCGGTGGCGGCGGCCGCGGCATGCGACTGGTTCACCACGAGTCGGATCTGGCTCAGCAGATTGCCAGCGCCCGCTCCGAAGCCCTGCACGGCTTCGGCAGCGACGAACTGATACTGGAAAAGGCGCTGATCGCGCCCCGTCATATCGAGTTTCAGATTCTGGCCGACGCCGACGGCCACTGCATCCACCTGGCCGAGCGGGATTGTTCGGTGCAGCGTCGACACCAGAAGGTGCTGGAGGAAGCGCCCTCACCGGCGGTCTCACCTGAACTGCGCCGGCGCATGGGTCAGGCGGCGATCCTGGCCGCCCAAAGCTGTCAATACCAAGGCGCCGGCACGGTAGAGTTTCTGCTGGACCGCGACGACCATTTCTATTTTCTGGAGATGAACACTCGCCTGCAGGTGGAGCACCCGGTGACCGAGATGATCACCGGCCTCGATCTGGTGGAATGGCAACTTCGCATTGCCGCGGGCGAGCCGCTGGCGCTGACTCAGGATCAGGTTCGAATACAGGGTCACGCCATCGAAGCCCGCCTGTACGCCGAAGACCCATCCCAACAGTTCCGCCCCCAGACCGGCATCGTCAGGCTGTGGCAGCCCTGTCAGGCCGAGGGCATTCGCATTGACGCCGGCATCGACGAAGGCCAAACCATCGGCAGCCATTATGACCCGATGCTGGCGAAACTGATCGCCTGGGCACCGGATCGTGCCACCGCAGTGCGCCGATTGAATCGAGCCCTGCTGGACTCGCCCCTGCTGGGCGTGGCCAACAATCGCCAATTTTTGTCGGCGCTGCTGTGCCACCCAACCTTTAGCAGCGGCCAGGCCAACACCAGCTTTATCGCCGACCAGTTTAGCGACCACCCCAGCCTCAGGCCCGGCCCACCGCCCTCACGGCTGTGGGCCATTGCCGCCACCCTGCTGTGGAGCGCCAGCGACAACCGCCCGGCCCTTGCGCCACTTCGACACGGATCTTCGCCGGCGTCCCAGTACACCCTGACTGTGGCAGATCACCGCTGTACCCTGACCCTGAGCGCCGAAGCCGATGCCCTGCAGATAGCGTCTGAAGACTGGCAGCACCGCTGCCGGGTAGTTCGCCAACAGCACCACCGCACCCTGGTGGAGGTCGACGGCGTCGGCCTGTGGATTGTCGCCGTTTGCCAGAGCCATCAGCTGTGGCTGGATTTTCACGGCCAACAGGTTCATGTTGAATCCATCAGTCATCGGCGTCGTCGCAGCGGCCCGCAACAAGGCGACGGCGAAATACGAGCCCTGATGGATGGCTGCGTTCAGACTGTCCACGTCAACCTGGGCGATGAAGTCACCCAGGGGCAAACTCTGCTGATGATGGAAGCAATGAAAATGGAGATGCCCCTCAAGGCCGATCGCTGCGGCAGAGTCGCGCAGCTTCAGGTCAAGGAAGGGCAACAGGTAACCGCCCGGCAACTGCTGGTTGCCATAGCCGACTAAGGAGCAAGTATGAACAACCTACAGGGAAGAACCGCCGTCATTACCGGTGCCAGCCGAGGCATCGGCCGGGCCATGGCGTTAAAGCTGGCCAGTCACGGTGCCAACGTGGTCATCGCCGCCAAATCCGATACCGCCCACCCCAAACTGCCGGGCACCATCCACAGTGTCGCCGACGAGGTCGAAGCCTTAGGGGTTGAAGCGCTGCCAGTAAAGCTGGATGTGCGCGACCAGGCCTCGGTCACCGAGATGGCCAAAGCGGTAGAAGCGAAATTCGGCAAGCTGGACATACTGATCAACAACGCCGGCGCCATACGGCTCACCGGCGTCGAACACACCCCGGTTAAGCGCTACGACCTGATGTATCAGGTCAACAACCGGGCGGTGATGTTGTGCAGCCAGACCCTGCTGCCGCTGCTGTGCAAGTCCGACAACGCCCACATTCTCAACCTGTCACCGCCCCTCAACCTGGATCCCAAGTGGTTTAAGGATTATGGCCCCTACACCACCACCAAGTACGGCATGTCGATGCTGACTCTGGGAATGGCCGAGGAGTTTCGCGACCGCGGCATCGCCGTCAATTCACTGTGGCCGAAAACCACCATCGCTACCGATGCAGTCAAGTTTGAAGCCGGCGGTGAAAAACTGTTTCCGGTCAGCCGCACCACCGACATCATGGCCGACGCCGCCCACGCCATCGTCAGCCACACCGGTAACCAGCTCAGCGGCGAACTGCTTATCGATGAGCAGATTTTACGACGCATGGGCCAGACCCAGTTTGACCAGTACGCCTACGTACCAGGGACCACCCGCTTCTTTACCGATCTGTTCGTCGAGGAGTAATCATGGGTAGGTCTCCCTACTTTGATGAACTGTCGCAGATGATTCGACACACTGCGACCCGGTTTGTCGAGCAAGAGGTGGCGCCGAATATCGACCAGTGGGAACGCCAGCGCGGCTTTCCCCGCTCGCTGTACCGCAAAGCCGGCGCAGTCGGATTGCTGGGGCTGGATTACCCCGAGCAGTACGGCGGCACGCCCTGTGATCTGTTTGCCTTGATCGCCATGAGCGAAGCCCTGATGCGCTGCGGCTCTGGCGGCCTGTTTGCCAGCCTGTTGTCTCACAACATCGGCCTGCCGCCGGTGGTCAACTTCGGCTCGGACGCGCTCAAGCAACGGGTGATTCCAGCGGTTCTCTGCGGCGATAAAATCGCCGCCTTGGCGATCACCGAGCCCGAAGGCGGCAGTGACGTCGCTAACCTGCATACCACCGCGGTTCGCGACGGCGACCATTACCGCATCAACGGCAGCAAAACCTTCATTACCAGCGGCAGCCGCGCCGACCTGGTGACCGTGGCAGTGCGCACCGGCCCGGTCGGTCATCACGGCATCAGTCTGCTGCTGGTGGAGGCGGACAGCCCCGGCTTCGGCCGTGGCCACAAGCTGGACAAGATGGGCTGGCACGCCAGCGACACCGCCGAGCTGTTTTTTGACGACTGCCGGGTACCGGTGGCCAACCTGATTGGCCAGGAAAACCGCGGATTCCCCATCATCATGTCCAATTTCCAGAAGGAGCGTATGAGTCTGGCGGTGATGGCCAACGTCACCTCAGAGCTGGCGCTGGACGCCTGCCTGTCTTACGTGCGCCAACGGCACACCTTTGGCCAGCCGCTGGCGGGCCACCAGGTGATTCGCCATAAGCTGGCGGAGATGGCCACCCGCCTGGCCGCCAGCAGGCAGATGCTGTATCACACCGCGTCCAGGCTAAATCAGGGGGAATCGGTGGTCATGGAGATGTCGATGGCCAAAAATCTGGCCACCGATACCAGTGACTTCATTACCCACGAGGCGGTGCAGATCTTTGGCGGTATGGGTTACATGAGCGAGTCGTTGGTCGAGCGGCTGTACCGGGACAGTCGCATTCTGTCCATTGGCGGCGGTACTCGGGAGATCATGAATGAGATCATCGCCAAGAGCCTGTTGGCGTCATGACAAGGCGCCATCAAAAACGGGGCCTTACGGCCCCGTTTTTGATGCTGACAGCTCGACCCGAACTACATCATCGGCGAGATGCTGTGAGGAGCCTGGCTGAACACCAGCTCCGCCCCGGCAGGGAACTCATCCACCGTTAACGTTAACCGGCCCTTCTCATCCACCGGCAACGGCTGGCTGCCGGGGGTGGAAAACTGCGCCTTTGACGCCGGCGCCAGAGTGAAAGTGACCCCCTTCACCTCCGGCTGCAGCCAACCAAACCCAACACCGGCATACGCCCGCATCAAGGTGTTCATCTGCAACTGAATGTCCGCCACATCCTCGACCAGGTAACGGCGCTTATCCAACACCTCCGCCTGCAGCTGCATGGCAAAATCGCACTGGTTGTCGTTTTCCAGCTCCACCCGAATCACGGCACTGCTCTCGCGCAGGCTGCGGTCAAATGGCAACAGCAACTGCTGATCGTCACCGACCAGCAACGGCAGCCGTTTGCCATGGCTGAGAATGGCGCCATCGTCGATGCGGCAAGGGCGATGCTTCTGACGATGATTAAAATAGAACACCAGCTTCATGCGGTTGACGTCCGGCTCATACAACTTGTCCATTCGGTCGTAGAAGCCCTTGTAGTCCAGCGTCAGTGCCGAAGCAGAGAATGGCAACGCCAGTGACGCGGCCAACAACATCCCTGTGAGTGTTTTCATTTACATATACCGTTGGTTGGTTTCTAACATCTGCAACAGCTCATCGATGTAAGCTTCTTTGCGTTCGGAGTAGCGAATCAGCCCCGGAATCAGTGCCGCGGCGGTCACGTCCATCTGTTGCTGCCGGAGATCAAAGCGGATGTCCCTCAACTCCTGATAGGCGGGGTTGGAGTTAAGGTTCTTAACGTAGGACGCCACCGAGGCACCGACGCTGTCAAACTTGGCCACCTCGTGGTTGCGACCGCTGTCCCGGCTCAGAGGCACCAGGCCGCAGCCGGCCTTAAAGCACCACTGGCCAAAAAAGTTCAGGCCATCACGGGCAAAACGGGAACTGCCCCAACCGGTTTCGTTGGCGGCCTGGACCAGCACCATTTCCACCGGCAGAGTATCCACCCGCTTAAGCAGCGGCTCCAGGGTCTCCAAAGACAGTTGGCGCAGGTCGTAGCCGTACTCACGGGCAATTTGATCGGCCTGATTCATCTCGGCCCGGCCAACCGTGCGGCCCTGCTGCAGCTTACTCTGCAGTTGCAACAAAAATTGACGCTGGGACGCGATGCGTTGATTGACCTGCTCGATCTCAGGCCGTAAGTAACTGAAGAAGGCCTTCTTCTTCTCCTTCACATCGGCGATTTCGGCGAAATCCGGCAGTTGGTTCAACGACGCATTGGGCTGAATCGGCAAGCCGGACTGGCGGTGTGAAGGCTGGTCCAGCATCACCTGAACCAGCAACACGCCCGAGGCCACCAGCCCCAGGGCGATGATAATTCCTGCTAAGGGTCTCATGAGGATCCTCCTGATCATCAGGCTTCGAAACGGCCGTTGCCGGCGCCCGGTTCCGGTGGGCTGGCTTCGTCGCTGCTCAGGGTTTCCGGGGTCACAAACAGGTGCTTGTACACCACCCCTTTAAGCTGGAAAAAGAACGGAATGACCCAACACAGGGCGGCCAGAGTGACGGTGGCGGCAATCATCTCGGTGCTGCCATCCACAGGTTGCTTCTGGGCATGGCTGGCAATCACCATGGCCATGGGCCAGAACGCCAACATCAACCCGATGAGGCCAACCAGGTAGGCGCCACACAGAGGCAACAACTGTTTCACCATCACCTTGGCACTGTCGACGATGCTCTTAAGCGGGTTGGTGCGATGCACCAAAAAGTACAGGTTGGCCTGACTCAGGACTACCAGCAAGCCGACGCCCAACACGAACAGCAAGGCGAAGCCCAGCTGAGACACAAAACCGGTGATGAGGCTGATCAGCAGCAGCGGCGCCGTTAGTGGCACCACCTCCAACATGGTACGAGCGCTGACCGGACGATCCAGCGCCCGTTGCAGACCGATGTAGGCCAAGCCCGCTTCAATGGGCGCGGTCATGATCACCATCATCAACTGCAATACCATAAAGCCGTCGGAAGGCTCGCTGAGGCTAAAGGTCACCGGCATGCCCAACACGGTATCGATGACGGTGTAACACAGGAAGGTTGCTGCCGCCATGGCGATGCCACTGGCCAGGGTGGCAAACAACAACGGCTTCACGTCCTGACGGATCAATCGGAAGGTCTCGGTCAGAACGGCGATCAAATTCAATTTTTGCATGTAAAAACGGGCGTAGCTCGCTAAAAACATTAAAGTTAGCTGCCATTATACCCGGCTTTTCAGCTGGCCCCAAACTTGTGAACCAGGCCGCAAACCTGATTATCGGAAATGGCGGCGGTTGTTGACTAAAATTGCTGTTGGCTGTCGAGCCGATTGCACCGGATTTTCACCCCTTAGCACCCGAAACATCCCGCACCTGAGGCAAAACGTGATCCAGGCCACAGCTTGACTCACGTGCGATAGAATTACGGTTTTAGAATAGGCAGTTAATGCTTGGCGTTTTGCCTAACAAGCACTAGAATTCGCCGCCTGTTATTTAATGCCCGTAGCCCGAGCCCGCTGCCTTGAACTGGAACCGCCAATGAGTCACTCCACTCAAGAGACCATAGTCCGCCTCAATAACGTCACCAAAAGCTATGGTGATAAGACCGTTATCCAGAATCTGGATCTGAACATCAATGATGGCGAATTCGTCACCCTGCTCGGCCCGTCCGGCTGCGGTAAAACCACGGTGCTCAGGCTGATTGCCGGCCTTGAAGAGTGCAGCGCCGGTACCCTGTTCATCAATGGGCAGGACGTCACCCAGATTGGCGCCGAGCAGCGCCACGTTAATACCGTGTTCCAGAGTTACGCCCTGTTTCCGCATATGACGGTGTTCGATAACGTCGCCTTTGGGTTGCGGACCCAGAAAGTGCCGGAGCCCGAGATCAAGCAACGGGTGATCGAAGCGCTGAAAATGGTGCAGCTGGATGCCATGGCCAAGCGTAAGCCAGATCAACTCAGTGGCGGCCAACAACAACGGATCGCCATCGCCCGCGCGGTGGTCAACCGCCCCAAGGTATTGCTGCTGGACGAGAGCCTGTCGGCGCTGGATTACAAACTGCGCAAACAGATGCAGATCGAACTGAAACAGTTGCAGCGCAAGCTGGGCATCACCTTTATCTTCGTCACCCACGATCAGGAAGAGGCGCTGTCGATGTCCGACCGCATCAAGGTGATGCGCGACGGCAAGGTGGTGCAATCCGGCACCCCGAAAGAGATCTACGAAACCCCCAATAGCCGGTTTGTGGCGGAATTCATCGGCGAATCGAACCTGTTTGCCGCCAAGGTAATCGAAGCCATCGATGAGCGTCATTTCCTGTGCGACATCAGCGGAAAACGCTACCCGGTATACAGCACCGAGCCGCTGACACCCGCCACCATGATCAATGTGTTGCTGCGCCCGGAAGATCTGCGCCTGACCGAGATCGTTGCCAACCAGCCCAGCGATCTGCTCACCGGAACCGTTACCGAGCGTACCTATAAAGGCATGACCCTGGACTCGGTGATCACCCTGGATAATGGCCAACAGATCCAGGTGTCTGAGTTCTTCAACGAGGACGATCCGGACGTGGACCACAGCCTGGGCCAACGTGTGGAAGTGTCCTGGGTGCCGAGCTGGGAGGTGGTACTGCCCTATGAAGGCGACTAAAACCTTTCAGTGGTTCTCCATCGGACTCATCAGCCTGTGGCTGGTGACCTTCGTGCTGGTGCCCAACCTGATGGTGCTGATCAGCAGTTTCCTGGTGTCCGATGTCCACGATCTGGTGAAGTTTCAGTTCACCTTCGACAACTACGCCCAGCTGATCGACCCCATGTACGCCAAGGTGGTGGGCTACTCCGTCTACCTGGCCGCCATCACCACCCTGTTGTGTTTGCTGATCGGCTACCCCGCCGCCTGGTTTATCGCCCAGTTTCCGCCCAAGGTGCGGGGCGTGCTGCTGTTCCTGGTGATCGTGCCGTTCTGGACCAACTCACTGATCCGCACCTACGCCATCAAGATTATCCTCGGCACTCGCGGTGTGATGAACTGGGGCCTGATGGAGCTTGGCCTCATCGATACGCCCATCCGGCTGATGTACACCCAGAGTGCGGTGCTCATCGGCATGGTCTATATCCTGCTGCCGTTTATGATTCTGCCGCTGTTCTCCAGCATCGAGAAGCTGCCCACCTCCTACCTGGAAGCGGCCCGGGATCTCGGCGCCAGTAAACTGCGCACCTTCAGAACCATCGTACTGCCCCTGACCCTGCCGGGCATGATTGCCGGCAGCCTGATGGTGTTTCTGCCGGCCATGGGCATGTTCTACATTGCCGACCTGCTGGAAGGCGCCAAAAACCCATTGATCGGTAACCTGATCAAAGACCAGATTCTGGTGGCACAAAACTGGCCGTTCGGCGGCGCCCTGAGCGTGGCCCTGCTGATCATGATGGCGATGATGCTGTTCCTCTACCACCGGGTCAGCCAGATGCTGCGCCGTAAGGAGGAGTTCGATGTCTAAGTTTCTGAAATGGGGCTTTTTGGGGCTGCTGTTCAGCTACCTGTACCTGCCCATTGCGGTGCTGGTGGCCAACTCCTTCAATGCTCATAAATACGGCATCAAGTGGACCGGCTTCACCACCAAGTGGTACGACGCCCTGCTCAACAACGCCGGCCTGATGCAGGCTGCCTCGCACTCGCTGACCATAGCGGTGCTGTCGGCGTCCCTGGCCACCATCATCGGTACCCTGACCGCCGTGGCGCTGTTCCGCTACCGCTTCAAAGGCAAGATTGCCCTCAACGGCATGCTGTTCGTGGTCATGACCTCTCCAGACATCGTGATGGCGGTGTCACTGCTGGCCCTGTTTGTCAGCCTGGGAATGGCACTGGGATTCTGGTCGCTGCTATTTGCCCACATCACCTTCTGCCTGCCGTTTGTGGTGGTGACCGTGTACGCCCGGCTAAAAGGCTTCGACAACGCCATTCTGGAGGCCGCACGGGATCTGGGCGCCAGCGAGTGGCGAATCTTTAAAAAGATCATCCTGCCGCTGGCCACCCCGGCCATTTTTGCCGGCTGGTTGCTCAGCTTTACCCTGTCACTGGATGATGTGATCATCAGCTCGTTTGTGACCGGTCCCGGCTATGAAATTCTGCCCCTGAAGATCTACTCCATGGTCAAAGTGGGCGTGTCGCCTGAAGTCAATGCTCTGGCGGCGTTGATGCTGGTGTTGTCGCTGCTGATGGTGGCACTGGCCCAGCTGATCCTGAAACGAAAATCGGCTTAAGCTTCGGCTTGAGTCATACTTGCTTTGAATCAATGAACAAGGAATCCACCGCCATGCTCCGCACTCTGGCAAAAACCGCCTCAGCCGCGCTGATTGGTCTGTGCAGCCTGACCGCCCACGCGGCCAGCGACGTCGTCTACTTCTACAACTGGTCCGAATACATGCCGGAAGGCCTGTTGCACGAATTTGAACAGGAAACCGGCATCAAGGTGATCTACACCACCTACGACTCCAACGAAGCGATGCACGCCAAGCTGAAGCTCACCGGCGCCAAGGGCTATGACCTGGTGGTTCCCTCCACCTACTTCGTTGCCAAGATGCGCGATGAAGGCCTGCTTCAGCCCATCGATCACAGCAAACTGCCCAACTTCAAGCATCTGGATCCGGTGATGTTGAATAAGGCCTACGATCCCAACAACCAGTACTCCATTCCCTATATCTGGGGCGCCACCGGCATCGGCATCAACACCGATTTTGTCGACGCCGACAGCATCAACAGCTGGAAGGATCTGTGGAACCCGAAATGGAAGGGTCAGCTGATGCTGATGAACGACCAGCGGGAAGTGTTCCACATGGCGCTGCGGATTCTGGGCTACTCGGCCAACTCCACCGACGAAGCGCAAATCAAAGAAGCGTACAAACTGCTGAAAAAGCTGATGCCAAACGCGCTGGTGTTTAACTCCGACACCCCTTCCCTGCCCTACATGGCCGGTGAAGTGCCCCTGGGTATGATCTGGAACGGCTCCGCCTTTGAAGCCAACAAGAACGATCCGGCCATCACCATGATCTACCCCAAAGAGGGTGCCATCTTCTGGATGGACAACATCGCCATTCCTGCCGGGGCTGAAAACGTCGACGCCGCCCATAAGCTGATCGACTTCCTGCTGCGCCCGGATGTGGCCGCCAAGGTATGCGAAGAGGTGGGCTACCCGACCCCGAATAAGACCGCCAAGGAGATGTTGGATCCGGAGTTTGCCAACAACCCCATCATCTTCCCACCTGCGGAAGTGATTGAAGCCGGTGAATTCCAGTCTGATGTCGGCGATGCCGTTCGCCTGTACGACAAGTACTGGCAGATGCTGCGCACCGGCAACTAAGCCGCTCGCACTTCGCACAAAGACAACGCCGCTTTTACAGCGGCGTTTTTTGTGGCCGCAACCTATCCCGCCGACTCAAACGCCGCCTCGTCTGCAACATCCGCAAAATGAGGTAACACCCCATTGCGGCGAACAGGTGTTTCAAGGTGTGGCCACTGACAACGCCCTGAGTACTGGAAAAAATCGCCTCATCGTAGAGTTCGGCCACCTTGGCCACCAGGTAGCAACCCCATGCCAGGACCAACACCCCCTGATGGGAGTAGCCGCTTGAAAACAGCATCATCAGCACAGGAATGGTCAACAGCGGCAGCAGTTGCACCCAGATATAGAGCCTCAGATCATCGCGCCAATGCCAGTACGCCACAGTGGCCGCCCCCAACAGCAACGCCGGACCCAGCAACTTCGGAATAAGCCGGCTCGCCAGGTATTCACTGGTCAGGGCGATGAACAGCGCCATAAAGCCAATGGTCATCGACAGCCGATCCCACACCAGAGTAGCGTTGGAAGGGTTGAGGTGATAATAGGCCGAAGTCAGCCCTACCAGGGCTACCCCCGCAAAAAGCCCCCACCAGGGCGGGTGAGCTGGACCGGATGGTGTCCGCAGGCAATAACGCAGGCCCAGGATTCCAACGATCAGGAACGGCAGGCTGGACAATACATTGAGCCCGTTGGCCACCCCAAGCAGGGTTCTAACATCGGCAAACGAATGGTAGGCCAGGCTCTGAGCGATGGGAGCCTGGGTCAATAGCGCGCCAAGAGGCCCAAACACAATGCCGAGCAGCACGGCGTGTCGCCAACTAAACCTTACTCGGTCGCCAGGGTAATCCAGTTTCGGTTGGGCCATCCTCGCTCTCCGGCTGACCAGACCACAGACTCAGAGAGTATAGGACGTTCCGCTACGACCATGGGCCGTCTCGGACGCTGAAAACTGCCACCCGAAGCACAAGCAATCGACGCTGACTCTGGCAGGCCACGACTCAGGATCAGGCTACTGTCAATCGTCACCTGAAGTCAGCGCCTGCCTGACCCTGGCTCTTAATGCCTTATGATCCGGGTTGGACTGCAGCGAACGGTGATACAGCATGGAGATGGGGGCGCTTTTCATCGGCATTGGGAATGACAGCAACTTGACGCCCAGCCGAACCGCCATCGACTGCAACCGTTTTGGCGTCACCGCAATGGCATCGGAGTTCGCCACATAGGCCAGCTGGGACGCATAGGAGCTGGCCCTGTGGGCGATGGTGCGAGGCCTGGGTTGCTCACACAACAGGGTAAAAATGTCCTGCTTATGCCTGCGGGTCGTCACCGCCACATGGCGTTCGCCATAGAACTGCGTTTCAGTGAGGGCATCGCCAATTCTGGGATGATCCTGGCGCACCGCCACCCTGACCTGCTCTTCCACCAACAGCTCGTTTACCACGCTGGCGTCGTTGATGGTCACCAGATCCAGCACCAGATCCACCTGGCGGTTTCGTATGTCGTCAAACAGTTGCTGCTGCTCATCCGGCGGAATGGACACATCGACATCCTCGTGGGCCAGATCGTACGCGTACAGGTCCGGCGCATACACCTTGTGCTGCACCTTAAACAGCGCCTCATCAATCAAGCCGAACGCCGGTTCCAGCTTGGTGGCCATGTAGTTGGCATGGGCGGTGGCTTCGATAGAGCGCCCCTTACGCACAAACAGTGGCTGGCCGATGCCCTGCTCCAGTTGCTTGATGCGCATGCTCACCGCCGCCTGGCTGATCCCCAGCTGCCCGGCTGCCTTGGTGTAGGAGTTCAGCCGGTACACCAGGGTAAAGGTATTAAGCAGATTCAGATCCATCGACGCCTCCCAACATAAGCTGTGCTTATGTATTTTATCAGCTGGCGCCCATTTATCACCAGTATGACTTATCTAATACTGAACTCATCCCGTCAACGACGCCAGCGAAGACTCCGACGGCCCCCAAGGGGTCCCCAGGCGAACTCTGCCTCGGAGCAAAGATGTAGCGATGGCCGTTGGTCTTCAAATGAGCGATGACTTTGAGGTGATTATGAAAAAATCCATTATTGCACTGTCGGTGGTGATCAGCATCAGCACTCCCCTAATGGCCGATCAACACGGCCATGGTGCGGGCAAAGACGAACACGCCCTGACCTCCACGTTTAGCTACCAGGGCAAGCCCGCCACCCAGGCCACCATCGACGCCAACCGCCAATTTGCCAAGCAGCTGGATTTCGCCAACAACAAGGGCTTTGAGGAGACCCGCAAGGGCCTGATCGCCGAGTTCGACCAAGAAACCGCCGCCATCATCTGGAACGACTACCGGTTCCTGGAAGGAGACACCCCGGATACGGTTAACCCCTCGCTGTGGCGCCAGGGCCAGGTAAACCACGAAGCGGCCGGCCTCTACCGCGTGACCGATCGCATCTATCAGGTGCGCGGCACCGATCTGGCCAATATGAGCCTGATCCGCAGTGACAGCGGCTGGATTGTGCTGGATCCTTTGACCACCCCCATGGCCGCCGAAGCCTCGCTGCGTTTCGCCCTGAACAACTTGCCCGAGGGTGGCAACCTGCCGGTGGTCGCCATGGTCTACTCCCACTCCCACGGCGACCACTTCGGCGGTGCCCGCGGGATTCAGAAACTGTTCCCCGACGTCAAAGCCTACGGCTCGAAGAACATCACCAAGGAGATCGTCGATGAGAACGTGCTGGCCGGCAACGCCATGTCCCGCCGGGTCTCCTACCAATACGGTACCGTACTGCCAATCGGCGAAACCGGCATCGTCGACGCCGCCCTTTCCAACGCGGTCACCAAGGGTGAGCTCAGCTATGTGAAGCCCACGGAAACCAACCACACGGCCAGCATCGAGTCCTGGGACATCGACGGCGTCGAGTTCATCTTCATGGACGCCTCCGGCACCGAGGCCACCTCGGAGTCGGTGGCCTACATCCCAGAGATGAACGCCATCTGGGGGGCAGAGCTGACTTACAAAGGGATGCACAACGTCTACACCCTGCGTGGCGCCAAGGTGCGCGATGCCCTGTTGTGGTCCAAGACCATCAACAAGGTGATCAACGAGTTTGGCGGCGATGCCAAGGTGCTGTTTACCGCCCACTCCGCCCCCATCTGGGGCAATGAGGCGATCAACACTTTCCTCAAGCTGCAGCGGGACAACTACGGATTTGTTCACAACCAATCCCTGCGCCTGGCCAACAACGGCGTGGTGATGCAGGACATCGGCTGGGAGATCCAGAAGATCATTCCCGACAGCATTCAGAAGGCGTGGCACACCAACGGCTATCACGGCACCTACAGCCACAATGCCCGTGCGGTGTACAACCTGTATCTGGGGTACTTCGATATGAACCCGGCCAACCTCAACCCTCTGCCCAGCGGCGAAGAAGCCAGCAAGTTTGTGGAGTACATGGGTGGCGAAGAAGCGATTCTGACCAAGGCCAAAGCCGACTTCGACAAGGGCGAGTACCACTTCGTGGCCACCGTCCTCAACAAGGTGGTAACCGCCAACCCGGACTTCAAGCCCGGCCGTGACCTGCTGGCCGATACCTACGAGCAGCTTGGTTACCAGAGCGAGGCCGCCGGCTGGCGTAACGTCTACCTCAGCGGCGCCTATGAACTGCGCAACGGCATCCAGAAGACGGTGCTTAAGGCCAACTCTGCCGACGTGGTCAGCGAGATGGACATGGGCATGATGCTGGACTACCTGGCGGTGCAGGTGGATGCCTCGGTCGCACAGCACAACAGCTTTACCCTGTCTGTGGTCCTGCCCGACATTAAAGAGACCTACTTCGTAGAGATGAGTAACGGCAACCTCAACAACATCCAGGTCACCGAGCCCAGGAAAGCCGATGCCACCCTGACCATCAACAAGGCCGACATCGACCGCATCAACCTGGGGCAGGCCAAGGCCACTCAGTTGCTCGAAAGCGGCAACGCTCAGTTAACCGGTGATCAGAGTGTGCTGGTCAAATTGCAGCGCTCCCTGACCAAGGCGGATTCGGCATTTTCCATTGTCCCTAGCCAGAGCCAGAGCACCGCTCAGCACTCACACCAGCACTGATTGGTACCAACAGAAAAGGTCGCTCCAGGGCGACCTTTTTCCGTGTCTAGGCGCGGCTCTGGCTAATTCAGTCCACGGTTCATTGCCGCGATGACGCCCGCAGCCTGGTGGTGAAGTTCTGTTGCGGGCACAACCTCAAACCCATGCCGGCGAAGTTGCGGCGACTCAATCCACAATCGAGGCGCCCTTCCAGGTTATCGACATGGACTTAGCCTAAAACCATGCTCTGGCTGCCATCGTGCCCCTTAGGGTTTGGGCTGATCATCGCGGCGCAATCCCTTCTTCGGACTAAAAAAGTCACACGCCAATCGCGTCGCCGTTGTCGGTTGCTCCCAGGCTCCGCACTGATCTCGTTGATGTTCCGGCATTCTGGTAAATTGCCGGCATTGTCCGCATCGATTCATGATCCCTCCCCGTAAAAAAAACCGCACCGTGGTACCCAGCTGTGAACCCTGCTGACTGCTCCATCAACAGCATCGACGCGAGTCAGTCAGGTTATCAGCCACAAGGTCAATAAATCGACAATTAAACAGCACCCGCTCGCTTCGGTGAGATCTGGCCTGCAAAAACAGCCCTTTCAGCTCGATGCCGACCCGCCAAGGTTACTGATTGCAGGGCAGTCAAACCGTCGGCCGCTTCAAAGCGGTAAAATTGCTACCCCAGAGGCGATAAAACTGCCATTACGGTCACGATATCAGCCATTGCATGTCAACTTACAAGCGGTTTATTTCGGAGTAACTAGCTGAATAACCGATATTAAGGTAAAATTGCGCCCCCCTTTGAGCCGCAAGGCTCCCCCTTCTTTTTGTAATGCGAGTAAAAATTGAAAACCCTGGGTTTTAAACGATCCATCATCTTATCCGTGGTGGTCCTGGTGACCTTGTGTCTGGTCGCCGCCAACTGGCTGTCCTATCTGAACCTTAAGAGCAGCGTCATCGACAGCGTAAACCGCCAGTCTGAAGCGGTCGTTCACTACGAAGCTCAGAATATTGAGACCTGGTTCGAATCCAAGCAAGAGGCGGTCTCCGCCATGGCCGAACACTACCAGCCTGGGCTAAGCGCGGAGGAATACGTCGAGGACGTACGAATGATGCGCAGTGCCAGCGGCGTCAGCGAACTGCTGGTCGGCCTGGAAGATGGTCGCGCCTTCTCCACGTTCGAGGGCGGCTACTGGCATGACGGTGTTGCCGATACCGCTCGCTACGATCCACGAGTGCGTCCCTGGTATCGCCAGGCGATGGCGGCGGGCGTACTGGACGTCACCGACATCTACACCGATGCCAGCAACGGAAACCAGGTGGTATCTGTGGTCAAAAAGGTCGCCGATGGCGTCATCCTTGGTGACATCGAGCTGAGTATCCTGCAGAAAACCGTCAACAGTGTGGACTTCCCCGGCTCCGTCGCCGCCATCATGGACGGCAAAGGTAAGGCGCTGGTCTCCACTTCACCGCTGCTGTCTCAGGGTACACGCTTCTCCGAACTGGGTATGGATAACGTCGGGGTTGCCATGCTCGGCAGCCAGGAGGCCACCACTGACTACGTATTGAAAGGCGTCGACAAGCTGGCGTTCACCCGCGAGATCCCTCTGATCAATGGTAAGAGCTGGTACTTGTTTGTCGGAGTGGAGAAAGCGGTAGCCTATGCCGCCCTGGACAAGGCGCTGCGCGATGCGCTCATCCTGTCTGTGGTACTGTTGGCCATCGGTGTGGCGCTGTCCCTGGCGATCCTAAACGTACTGTTCAGACCCATTCTCTCCCTCGATGAACTGGTGACCGAGCTTGGCCAGGGCAACGGCGATCTGACCCGCCGGCTACCGGTGGAAGGCGATGACCATCTGGCGCACATCGCCCAGGGCATCAACCGCTTTATTGGTAACCTGCAAACCATGATGCATGAGGTGTCCAAGGCCTCCGACCACATCACTCGATCGGTGGAGTTGGTGCAAGCCCAGACCGAATCAAACAACGGCGTGCTAAAGACCCACACCACCGAGACCGAGCAAGTAGTTACCGCCATCGAAGAGATGAGCGCCACCGCCAACGACGTTGCTCGAAACGCTGCCGAAGCGTCCCGTTTCACCACCGACACCAACGTCAAGGTCAACGACTCCAAGGCCATCGTTACGTCGGCTACCGAGACCGTGTCACAGCTGGTCATCGACGTCGACACCACCTCGGACAACATCACCAACATCGGCAAAGACACCGACGACATCACGTCTGTGTTGAAAGTGATTGGTGAGATTGCCGATCAAACCAACTTGTTGGCGCTGAATGCCGCCATCGAGGCAGCCCGCGCCGGTGAGCAGGGTCGAGGGTTTGCCGTGGTGGCCGACGAGGTGCGCGCCCTGGCAGCCCGCACCCAATCAAGCACCGCAGAGATCGAAGCCACCCTGGCCAAGCTGCATCAGGGTAGCGCCGCAGCCATCGAGGCGATGGGCATCACCAAGACCAGTTGCGAGCAGACCGCGACCGGAGCCAATGCGGTGTCCAGCGATCTGGATGACATCGTTCAATCGGTGGCGCGCATCAACGATCTCAACACCCACATCGCCACCGCAGCAGAGGAACAAAGCTCGGTCGCCACCGAGATCAGCCGCAACATCACCACCATTCGCGAAATTGTAATGGAGCTCTCCTCCAACGGCCGGGCGACGGAAGCGGAAACACTCAACCTTTCCGCGGCAAACAGCCAACTGAAAGCAGTCGTAGGCAAGTTCAAGCTCAGCTAACCCTCTGCCGGAATCACAAAGGCCGCAAATGCGGCCTTTTTTCTTGGCTACCGACAACCACGACCGATTCGCCCCCCATTCTCCCCCTTCAACGCCCCCATAGCATGACACCCATATTAATTTCATGCCCCTTCACATGACACCCAGAATACATACCATGACACCCATACCAGTCTGCTAGATGTCCCTTCACACGACACCCATAAAACCTTACATGACATCCATACCAATCTGGCTACATTGGTGTTCATCTACACTGTACTTTTGTGAGTTTCAAGGATGAGACCATGCCCAAAGCCAGAAGCCAGTTGATATCACTGCAGGATACGCCCTTCTACCATTGCGTCAGTCGTTGTGTTCGCCGCAGTTATCTTTGCGGTGTCGATGCCTACACCGGCATCAGTTACGAGCACCGCCGAGACTGGGTTGAAAATCGGTTACTCGAATTAAGTCAGGCGTTTGCCATTGAAATCTGTGCCTTTGCGGTGATGACGAATCACACCCATGTGGTACTGCACGTAGATGAGCAAAAGGCCAAGGCCTGGAGTACTCTGGAAGTCCTCACTCGATGGCACCGACTGTTTGCGGGTACGGATTTAACCCGACGTTATTGTGACGATGAATTACGCAACACACTCACCAGCGCTGAACTGAGTCAGGTGGATAACAAAGCCTCGCTGTATCGCAATCGCTTAGCTGATTTAAGTTGGTTTATGCGTTCGCTTAACGAGTACATTGCGCGCGAAGCCAATAAAGAAGACGAATGCACCGGTCGGTTTTGGGAGGGAAGATTCAAATCACAGGCGCTTTTGGATGAACAGGCGCTGTTATCGTGCATGGCTTACGTTGATCTCAACCCCATTCGTGCCGGCATGGCGAAGACGCCGGAAAAATCCGACTTCACCAGCATTCAGATGCGCATTCGAGCGGCCCTAAAAGGAAAGCAGCCAGAACGATTAAAACCTTTTAGTAGCAATGACCTAGGTACACATTCCTTGCCCTGCCACCTTAACGATTATTTAGAGCTGGTGGAGTTCACCGGCCTAGCCCTCAAAGAAGGCAAAGTCGGCGCTATTCCTGCTTGCAGTGGCACGCTGTTGCAGCGACTGAACATCGACTTGAGCAGCTGGATTGAATTGACCGAGGGCTTTGAAGATCAGTTCTGTCATCTTGCAGGGCGATTGCACAGCCTGCAGCACTGTCGACAAACTGATGGTTTGCACCGAATCCGTGGTTCTGGAAATGCAAGGCGCCTTTTTGGTGCATAGTCAGTTTAGTTCATCACCATTTTTTCAGAACTCTGTCATTCTTTAAGGAATACAGAGCCCTCCCCCTGTGCAGACCTTTCTTGAAACTCAACCAAGCGTCGCTTTTAAGTGTTGTTTCTGCTCGCGACAACTCGATACGGCGCCGCGCAAACTCCCCACCTGAAGTCAGCTAGCTCCGAGATTCATAGTGGTTATTGGGCTTAGAAGGTTGGGTGTCTTTTCATGTTCCGGTTGGGTGTCTTTATATGTTTCTGTGCCTGAAAGCCCGCTGCGGCCTGATTTTCCTCTCGATTTAACCTCCCAAGATACAATCGGTTACAGAGATGTAATTCGGCTGTGATTACACTTCGCAGCAACAATTACTCACTGCCATAGCGGCAAAGGCTGTAGGCCAACACGCCCCCGGGTTGAGGTACTTCCGCCCAGATTCATGTTTTAAAGGAGAGAGTTCACCATGCGGATACTACTATCGATGCTCATTGCAAGCTGCATCCTGCTACAGGGTTGTTCGTCCCACCCGGCCTTTGACGACAGCGGCTACACCCAAAGGTTGGATGCGGTTGTCGACAGCATCAAGAAGAATCCCTCCTACAAGCGGGTGCCCATCGACACCGATGCGCAGGTAGAACAGTTCACCGAACTCACTTATCAGCTGTATAAAAAGCAGATTTCAAACGATCAATTTGTCCAGCAGATGCTGCTCGAATACCCGGACTACCAAACATCGATTCGTTGGTTGGCCACCCAGTTTCAAAAATAAGGCCAACGCCGAAACCACACCCGGTGCCTTGGGGCGCCGGGATGCCCTCCCCCAATAACTAGCTATTGCCCCCGCAGCGGATTGCTCCCCCTGTTGACCGTGCGTCAATACGGCCCGGTCAACCGCCATCGCACTGCCACCGGCGACACCATGATTGTGGCCAGGGATAGCACGGCGGGACGGGGATGACCGCCACAAAAACCACCAGGTAGGACAGCCATGACAGAGATAACCTTTGATCGCGTAAACACGGTACCCCACCCCAAACTCGAGTTGCGCCTACTTCACCCCAAATACTGGTGTGTGTGGCTCGGTTTCGGACTACTGGCGTTGCTGGTCAATGTGCTCCCGTATGGAGCTCTTAGACGGATCGGCTTCTTGATCGGGGATCTTGCCAGGCAACTGCTGAAGAAACGAGCTCATGTCGCCAGGACCAATCTCAGCCTGTGCTTTCCCAACCATTCCGACGAAATTATCGAACAGTGGGTTAAACAGAATTTTCAAAATGCCGGCATGGCATTGATGGAGACAGGATTCGCCTGGTTTTGGCCATCGTGGCGAATTCACGCCCATACAGACTCTTTTGGCAAAGAGGAGCTATTGCAACAGCAGCAACGTCAGCGCGGCGTGCTTATTATTTGTGGCCACTTCTTTCACCTAGAAATGACCGCACGAATCTTCAGTACCTTTGCTCCGGGTTATGGCGTCTACCGCCCCCATTCCAATCCAGCCTATGAGTTTATCCAACACTGGGGACGAACTCGAAATGGCAATCAACTGGTCGATCGAAAGGACATAAAATCCATGATAAAGGTGCTGAAATCTGGTGAACGACTCTGGTACTTACCCGACCACGACTACGGCCCCAATGGTTCGGTGTTCGCCCCCTTTTTTGGTATCCAGGCCAGCACCGTTGCCGGCCCAGGGGTACTGATGAAGTTAACCGGCTGTGCGGTGGTATCTGCCGTTAGCATGAGACAGGAGGACACCTACATTCTTGAGGTCGACCCGGATTTTAGTCAGCAAATCCCCCCCAACCCGATAGAAGCGGCAACGGTAATTAACCGCCGTCTCGAAGCCATGATTATGAAAGGGGTGACTCAATGGATGTGGCTGCACAAACGATTCAAAACCACTCCGCCGGGAATAGAGTGTCGCTACTAGCCCCTCGAATCGCCATCCCCAAAAACGGCCACAGCTTAAAACGGGCCGCGATGGCGACCCGTGCTGTATTGCCAATTACTGATCGAGCTCCACCCAGGAGTGCCACTCGTAGTTGCCGGCAATGGGTTGAGAGTCTTTCGATTCCCAACGGGTCCGCCACAGCTTACCCTCAAAGATCACCACCTCACCTTGCTGATACAGTACGTCAGGGTGCCACTGCTGAACGCCCCCCTGCTCAATAAGATATTGAGTCGAGTACTTCTCGTCCTGATTGGCATACTGGCACTCAGTCAGCCAATACACACTCTGGCTTTCGTCGGCGTATTCCACGGGCGTCGCCCAACGATCCAGGCAGACTTCATCCTCAAACAACTCTGTCTGCCCTTTGATCGTGCCATTGGAGTCGATAGCCAATGCCGATTCGCTGGCTAAAAACAGCGATTGAACGTCCCCCGAAAGCGCCAGTGTGGTATTCAGCAGAGGCGCAACCTTGGTCCCCAGGTTGACCCAATAGCCCTCGCCGCTACCACAACCTTGCAGCGTAATGACTGCCCCTTCATTGAGTTCGCTTGGCGTTAAACACAAGCCGGACTCGGTATCCAGAAGACGAAACACACTGCGCTCATAAGGCACTGCATCGTCGGCCATCACTGCAAACGCACACAGCAAGCCAACTCCTATTGCTGCTCTTTTCATTTGACCCTTTCCTTATTATCAGATTTATCAAAACGAATGTGACTCGGAGTCACAACAGGGATGGGCGACCAGATTTTTAATAAGCTTCTGATTAAATGGGAAATCTGTGACATTTCGAGCAAAATTGACATCGCACTCAGACGGGCATTTTGACTGTGAACTACCGCTAGGCCTTACAGCGCCTGCCTTCGCCAACAACCGGAGTTACTGTAACGGCTTTTCGTCGCCCAAACAGTGGCAACATTGCCATTGATGTTGATTGTTGCTAGCAATATGGAACAAGGGAGCCACCGCTCGTGACAGTTAACTCAATGGACACAGCGGTATCCCGATTACAACCCGGTCGGCCAACTCCATGGCGGCTGATCCAGCATCGACTGCCCCATCACCTCTGTCTCGCCATAAGGCTTATGCAGCTGTATTGAGTGGCAATTATCGCTTTTCTCTAGGCTGGCAATGAGTCTGGGCGCATGCGAGATCACCCACACCTGGCTGTGAGCCGACGCCTCAATGATTAACTGCCCGAGAGCGGGCAGAAGGTCCGGGTGCAGGCTGGTTTCCGGCTCGTTCAGCACCATCAAGTTCGGCGGCCTGGGGGTCATCAACGCCGCAGTGAGCAGAAGATAACGCAGAGTGCCGTCCGAGAGCTCGGCGGCGGTAAGCGGCCTGAGCATGCCGGGTTGCATTAAGCTCAGGGTAAAGCGGTTGTCTGCGCTGATGTCGATATTCAATCGTGAGCCGGGAAACGCCCGGTCTATGGCCTGATCCAAGCCCCGCTCATCGCCCACTTCACGTATGGTCTGCAGTGCCGCAGCCAAATCACGGCCGTCGTGGTGCAGAACCGGGGTTCTACTGCCAATGGAAGACTGACGCGCCGGCGCCTCCGGGTCGGTGCGAAAATGGTCGTAGAAGCGCCATCGCCGCATCGATTCCCGCAACGCAAACAGCTCTGGCGTCGCCTGTATGTCCGCGACCTGATCAAACATGCTGTCGTAAGCCGGTAGATGCTGGCTGATCACCCTGAAACTGCGTCCGTCACGGCTTTTGACCATCGGCCCCTGCCGCCCCACCAACTCAGCGCCGGGACGCCAGCGCTGCCCGGCCCAAATCGCTTCCCGCTTCACTTCCGGATCCAGGTTGAACACACTGCCTGGTACCGGCTCCGGCATACCCAGTCCAATGGCGTAGCTAAAGGGCTCTCCGGTAAAGCCCAGTTTCAAGCGCGAGTGGCGATTGCGACCCGAGCCCTGAACCTCAACGTCCCCGCGTCGCATCGCTGCCGTAATTTCATCGGGTCCGGCCCACATGGTAGAGATCAACCCGCCCTCACGGGCCAAAGCGCTGACTACGCCGCCCTGAGCGGTTTCCGCCAGCAACCGCAATGCCCGGTAGAGATTGGATTTGCCACAGCCGTTGCCGCCGGTGATCAGCGTCAGCGGCCCCAACGGAATACGAAGGTTACGAATGGAGCGATAGTTCTCAATGACAAACGCGTTCAGCATACTCTGGATGATGTCGGTCGACTCGAAAGGCCTACCTTAACATCCCGCTTGTGCGAGGAAAAACCGCCAACCGCCGTCGATTGCAAATGCGATTAAGCCTTAGAAACCGGTTATGACAAAGACTTAGGCCATTTCGGCTTGGCCCCGGACTAATTAAAAGTGCCCCTTACCGGGTAATTTTTGTCTCGAATGAAATCGATGCCGCTTAACAGCACATCGATCTCTGGACGCGCGAACGGGCCATTGGAGATATCCAATATCTGAATCTCATTGCGGTCATTAATGATGAAAACACCCGGTTCGGAGTAGAAGTGATTGGTCTCGCCGGTTGAGAGCGGACGAGAGATATACAGCCCGAGTTCCCGCATCATCTCTACGGTCAAACCGTAGGTTACCGGGTAGTTTACTTTCAGCTGCATGAAGTGCTCCAGCGCCTGTGACTCGTTGTCCGCAGAGGTGGCAACAATATCCACGCCCAGCTTGGCAAACGCCGGCTTAGCCTCGCCGATTTTCTTCAGGTATCGAGTGCACATCGGGCAGTGCCCGCCGCGATACACCACCACCATTTTCCAGTTGGTCTTTTTTTCCGGAGCACCAAGATTAAGTCTACCGCCACCCAGCTTTGGCAGTTCGATAGAGGGAAACTGAGACCCGCCTTTGACCTTGTTTGACATCATCACTTTGTCTTTCCCCTGATTTATCAGCGATGAAATCACGGCCATTTCATCACTTGTCGATCATTCGCATCACCTGAAACCTCACTGTCCAAGGCAGCGATGCTCGGTAATGAGCGAGCGTCTCCCCCCCCTTGCAGATGAAAGTGCAGCCGATGCGACAGTCACATCAGAGTCGGGGAGTGAAACAACTGGCAGTGTAGGGCCAGACCAGAAACCATAATAGACACAAAAGTAGCGTATTTATGCATAACAGATGTACTGAGGAACTGGTATGATCGCGACCACCCGCTTAACTGTGATGATGATAAGAGGCTAATCCCGGTGAAAAAGTACGAGGAGCTGATCAAGCAGGTCCGCAGCCAAATCCAGAACGAGGTCTGGCAAACCGGAGACAAACTCCCTTCCCTCAGGAAGCAGGCCGAACTGTCCGGAGTAAGCCTGATGACGGTGGTGCACGCCTATCAGGTGTTAGAAAGCCAGGGCTGGGTGGTCTCACGGGCGCGGTCCGGCTATGTTGTTGCTCCCAAGATTGAAAACAGTGACTCGGTTCCCGCCAATGAACCGGTTGAAAAGACCGAGTCTGTAGACATTAACGACTTTGTTTTTGAAGTGCTTCAAGCCAGCCGTACCCCCAACATCACCGATTTTGGCAAGGTGCACCCCGATCCCACCCTCTACCCTCGCCAACACATCAACAAGTCGCTGATCAATACCGCTCGCACCCTGCCCGCCTCCAGTGCCATGGATAACCTGCCGCCCGGGAACCTGGAGCTTCGGCAGCACATCGCCAAGCGTTATGCCGCCCAAGGAATGACGGTGCACCCCGATGAAATCGTGATTACCACCGGCGCATTGGAAGCACTGAATCTGAGCCTGCAATCGGTCACTGAGCCGGGCGATTGGGTGGTGGTGGAGTCGCCCACGTTTTACGGCGCACTGCAGTCACTGCAAAGGCTGAACCTAAGGGCCCTGTCGGTAAGAACTCACGCAACGGAGGGCATTGATCTGGAGTCGCTTGAAAATGCCCTGCAATCCCATCCGGTGAAAGCCTGCTGGTTGATGACCAATCACCAGAATCCATTGGGGTTCACCCTGTCGGCGGACAAGAAGAAGCGGTTAATGGCCTTACTGGCTAAGTACGACGTCTACCTGATTGAAGACGACGTCTACAACGAACTCTATTTCGGCAGCGATAAGCCGCTGCCGGCAAAAGCCTTTGATCGCCACGGCAAGACGCTGCACTGCTCCTCCTTTTCCAAGTCGTTAGTGGCCGGATTTCGTATCGGTTGGGTTGCGGCAGGTAAAATGGCCGTTCCCATTCAAAAGCTGCAGATGATGAGCACCCTCTCCACCAGTGCACCAATTCAAATGACGCTGGCCTCCTACCTGTCCACTCGCAACTACGAAAGACACCTGCGCCAGTTACGCAGAACCCTGGAACAGAGAAAATTTGCCACCTGGCAGGCACTGCGAAATCACTTGCCGGCGCAAGTAAACATCAATTGTACCGAGGGTGGGTACTTCTTATGGCTGGAGTTGCCCGCCGATCTCGACGCCACTGAGCTCTATCGACGCGCGTTGCAACACAACATCTGCATTACGCCGGGCAAGATGTTCTCTGCCGGCGATTTTCACAATCACTGTTTCCGTTTAAACGTCTCTTTCGAACTCACCGATTCAAGGTTGAACGCCATTAAAACCCTGGGTGAACTCATTAAAAGCCTGTTGCCGACGCTGCCCCGGGCGGTCTGATGGCTCGGTAGCGTTCAACCGCCATTTAGGAACAAAAAAAAGCAGGAGGACCCGATAGGATCTTCCTGCGAAATGACTGCTTTCCAATTTTGAGCAGTAGGAAATCAGCCCGAGAGACCGCCCTTATCAGGGCGTAAAAAAGCTTGAGAGACTGAGATTAAAATTCAACTTTGATGGGCCACTCCTTCTGTACGCGCTCCTCCAGGAACGTTTTCTTCTGGGCATCGAGCTTGGCTTTGTCCAGACCTACCAGCACCTGAGCTTTTGCCTTGGTTGAGTAGTCAGGGAAGCTCACTTTGGCAACGCCATGCTTCGACAGAACAGTCTTAAGGGCTGCGCGAGCCTCTTTACCAATCTTCTTGGCTTTGGCCAACTCTTCCAGAGCGAGCTCCGGGTTGTGGGCGTGGATGCCGTGAGAGGCGATGGCGTAATCCCAGTACCACTGAGCATGACGGATAAGCTTGAGCGCGCCCTTCATTTCCGCTTCGGTGGCACCGGCTTTCCAGGCTTCACCCGCTTCGAAGTGGGCCTTAACGATGACATCTTCAGCAGCCAGTTGAGCCTTGTGAACCGCTTTCTTGTTCATGGCGATGGTGTCAACCAGCTCGGCCTTGGTGTCGTGGCAGTTAGAGCAGGTCTGATCGAAGTTATCGATGGCATTGCCGACGTTGTGCTTGGTGAACTCTTTACCGGAAGCACTTTCAACCTTTGGCATGTGACAATCGATACAGGTCACGTCCATCTCGGCGTGCGCCGTGGGCTGCCAGGTTTCCCACTCAGGGTGCTGCGCTTTCAGCATCGGCGCTTTGGAAATCTTGTGAGTCCAGTCTTTAAAGTTGAGCGCGTCGTAGTAGGCCAGCATGGCATCTGGGTTCTGACCACCGTTCCATGGGAACTTCACTTTCTTATGGTCGGTGCCATCGAAGTAGTACTCGACGTGACACTGGGCACAGGTCATGGCCGCCTGGATGTTGGGCTCCTGGTCTTCAAACTTCTGACCCGCCGCAGCAAAACCGCGCATGGCAAAAGGACGCGCCGGAGTCGGTTTGCCGGTTTCGGCGTCGTGACAATCGGCACAGCCTACGTTGTTGCCGATCTCGTGACCGGTGGCGCCCCACTTCTTGTCGGAGAAGTTGGCTTCGCCGATCTTGTCGTACATGCGACCAAGATCCGGAGTCTTACAGCCCCAGCAGGAAGCCGGCATTGGACCTTCAGAGTCGGTCATCGGGCCGCCGGTACGCAGGCTTCGGGTCAAGTCAGCAACAGCAAACTGGTGACCGCGAGGCTTGTTGTAGTCTTTGGCAAAACCATAACCGCCATAGAGAATCACGATCATTGGATCGTGCTCCAGAATGTCGCCCTGCTCGGTGGACTCGATGGTCGATGCCCAGGAAGCGTACTGTTCAGGGTACTTATCCTTCCAGGTAATGTTGTTGGCATCTTCCGGGGCGTTTTTGGCCAACGCCGAACCGCTAAGTACAGCAATGGCAACGGCTACAGCGAGTTTATTCAGTTGTTTCATATCATCCTCTCCGAGGTTTTTATTATCTTTCGAGAAGAATCATAGGCAGGGGATTGAAGCGCATGCATACCCCTTTGGGGGTATTGGCCGTGAAACCGATTTAGGATCACTGTATAGGCCACTTTTTGCTGAAATTAGTTTGAGTTTTTGAAAATATTTACCGCCACAGCGCCAAAAACAAGACGGAGCTGGAGGTTCTCTATAAGTCACGTTTTATCATAGAGTTAATAAAGAAATAACCATGCTGGATGAGGCAAAAACACCTACCTCAGAGCGTTTGTCATCGCCTTCCAACTCGCCTGATAGCACATCAAAATTGGCCTAGAAGATGCCATATGCCGCCATCACTTAAAGCCAAAACTGGGTGAAGCAACGTTGTAAATCACCAATCTTTCAACCCGTATAGATTTGTCGAGGTAATGAAAATGTACATAGCCAATGGCTACTCTTTAGTATGCGAATGCAGGATTTTGACCTCAAGAATCCGACCGCGACTAAGGGGTCACTTATCGGTGACTTGTTGCTTCAAAACGCAATGCATACGGAAACGCCCAAAGTTGTTAGCTTTGGGCGTTTCTTCTAGCAAACTGGGTTACGACAACCGAGCTTTAACGTGACATATGCAGAATTGGAAATGGTTTTCCCATATCATCAAGGGGTGAGCGTGAAACGACTTTAAATCCCATATGCTCATAAAAGCCTACAGCCAGTGGATTCTGCTCATTTACATCGACTTTGGTTGCCTCTAGCTGCTCAACTGCGTATTGCAGTAGAGTCTTGCCAGTGCCTCGCCCTCTTGCCTCATCTAAGATGAACAACATTTCAACCTTTGCGTCATGGACACCCACGAAGCCAAGGATTGCCCCCTGCTCATTCTTGGCGCACATCAGCGTCACAGCAGGAAACGCCTGCTCGATGATAACGGGTTTAAAAAACTCAATATCTTCCTCTGTTATGAAGCTATGAGTTGCTCGGACTGAGTTTTCCCAAACACTAAGCATTTCTACGTAATCTTCAGGAAGCACATTTTCTACAATCATCGTAGTTTCTCTTGTAGTGACTGAAATCTATGTGCAGCCGCGAGTTGCGCACTTTACCCTTTAGACATCCTACCCACAAGAGGTTTGATCACAGGAATGCTCAGGTTGATTGACCGCTATTGGCGCCCAAAGCGAACTGCCACTGTGGCAATGGCTCGCTGTCCAACTGACAGGCTCCTGTCGCCACATTGCGGTCATTGAGGCTTTCAATGACTCTGACCCTTTGAACCCCGTGTAGCTTGTGAAGAATAAGCTATTTCAAACCAGTATCTTAAGCCTGTTAGATGATGGTTTAATCAAGTCTGTGAGAGTACAATGGGTGGTCATTTTTCGAACGTGGTTGCCCTGATGATTGATGAAACCCCAAATAGAAGTGCTGCTGAAGTTTTTGGTCAAGTACCACCTCCGCCTCCGCAATTGCCTCCACGGCAGGATATTCTAAAAGGAGAATTGGCTGTAAGGCTTTCAGGTTCAAGCCTCTGGCTGCCTTTGAATGAGGAAACTATGACTAGGGTTCATCACAATCAGCCTTTGAATGATGACCTAAAAGGTTTACTTGCAAACAACCGCCAAAAGGCTCTTGAGTTCCTCTCTAAAGCGTTACAGCTTCCCAATCTTGCATTGTTCGCTGGTAGTGGAGCATCGCTAGTAGAGCCTAGGGGACCATCAATGTGGGACCTATGGGTTCGATGCCTGTTCACCAATGGAGAGTACAACTCTAGTATTCCTGCCATTGAACAGTTTCGGAAAGATGCTCAAGCTGTTTGCGAAAAGGTGAGGTATACGGATTTAGAATCACCCAATATCGAGCATTTCTTATCTGCTTGTGATGCGTACTTGGTGGTTTATCCAGAGGATGAAGAGGTGAAGCCCTTTGTAAGCAGTTGCAAGGCAGTCATTTTAGAAGCTTGTTCTGAGTTTTTGGATGATCCTCAGTCTGACATATCAGCCTATACCGAAATGTTGAGGAAGCTAGCAAGGCGACGCACGAGAGATCCTCGGCTGAAGGTTTTTACTACTAATTACGATATGTGCTTTGAAACAGCTTCTTCTGACTTAGGCATGATGGTTGTTGATGGTTTCTCATACACCAGACGAAGACGTTTCGATGGTCAATATTTCAACTTCGACGTAGTGAATCGAGCGAGTGAGGAACAGGCGTTTATCCAAGGGGTAATTCAACTCTACAAACTGCATGGTTCTGTGAGTTGGGAGCGTCGGGGCGATGGTATTTTTGAAGTTCAGCACCCCTCTCCTGATTCTGCTTGCTTGATATACCCAGCGAAAGGCAAGTATCAACAAGCATTTATACAACCGCATTTGGAACTGTTGTCACGATACTTGGAATTCTTACGATTGCCGAATGCGTGTCTAGTCGTTAGTGGTTTTGGATTCAATGATGACCATTTATCTGAACCTGTTTTGTCAGCGGTCAAGGCAAATCCTAGCCTGAAACTGATTGTCTGTGATTATGCTGCTCGTGAACAAATTGGCGGGGCAGGGAGTCACTACTGGCAGAAGTTGGCTTCTAGCGGAGCTGATGTGACTTTTATCAATGCGTCCTTTAAGCAGTTAGCTGAATTGATACCAAACCTCACCGCACTGAGCCCTGCTGAGCAGTTAGGCAATGATGTTCAGCGTTTACTGGCGGGGGCGAACAGGTGATTGATTCCTTGGAGTGTGGCGTACTCAACTCTGCTCTTAAAATAGGTGTGATAGCCGGAGTCAACGCTAAAGGTATCACACTGAATCTCACGAAGGCTGGCTTGAAGTCTGCGAGCTATCACAATGGTGGTCGATATGGCAGAGGAGAAGTCGGAGAGGTTGTCCTAATTGAGGGGCAAACAGGTTTGACTCTGGGTAAGGTACTGGATGTAAGGCTGCCTGAAAGGGAACGACAAGGCCTTACGGGAGGCAATCCCGAAGATGAGATTGATGCTATTGGTTATATGCAGGTACTGGGCTCTGTGTGTCTGAGTTCCTTAGCTGTCTCCGCTGGTGTCACGACTTATCCGAGAATTGGGGATAGTGTTTATTCAGCACCTTCCGAGTTCATAGCAAAGTTACCAGAGCTGTCAGACAGTAGTATTTCAAACGATAATCCTAGATTGATTAACCTTGGTGCAGTTGCTGATGGCATTGCGAGTGATGTAGCCATCAGTCCTGAGAAACTTTTTGGAAGACACTGTGCAATTCTGGGTTCTACTGGCGGTGGTAAGAGTTGGACTACAGCTCGATTGATTCAAGAGTGTGCAAAGTTTTTCAATGCAAAGGTGATCGTACTCGATGCGACTGGTGAGTATCGCAGCCTCCCAGAGGCATATACGATGCACCGTCACTTAGGAAGCCCACTTCATACCAATGAGGCTTCATTACCTTTTAAAATACCACCCACAGATTTCACTGAGTCTGATTTCTTAACGCTATTCGAACCGTCAGGGAAGGTGCAGGGACCCAAGCTCCGGGAGGCGATACGTAGTTTAAGGTTGGTTCATCTAGACCCGTCTGTAGGACAAGATGGTGTTCTAATGAAGGTCAACCAGTCTAAAGCAGCATTTAGAGCATCGATGCGTAAGAGGCACCCTCAAACTCAGGTACCGTTTTCTGCTTTAGTTGATTTGCCGTCACAGCCATTCAATGTGAAAAAGCTCATGAAGCAAATTGAACAGGAATGCTGTTGGTCAAATAATGATTCATGGGGAAATCCTACAAACGATCTGGGCTATTGCTCCTCGTTATTCACCCGCATCCAATCTGTACTCAAATCTCCTTCGTTTTCTGTGGTATTTGAAGAGGCTCAAAGCCCTTCATTAGGGGATATTTTGGATGATTTTTTACGCTCTCAAAGCCAAGTTCTTCGATTGTGTCTAAGTGCAACAAGTTATGAGTTCAACGCCAGAGAGATCTTAGCGAACGTGATAGGTCGTAAGCTCTTGTCTTACGCTAGAAGCGAGAGATTCACTGCGCGGCCTTTGCTAGCAGTAGTGGATGAAGCTCACAACTTTTTGGGGAAAAAGGTGGGCTTTGAAGAGTATGCGATACGCCTTGATGCCTTTGAAATCATTGCTAAAGAAGGGCGTAAGTATGGTCTCAACATTTGTCTTACTACCCAAAGACCTAGAGATATTACAGAGGGAGTGATCAGTCAGATGGGGACATTGCTTGTTCATCGTTTGACCAATAGTAATGATCGTGAACTGGTTGAGCGGGCATGTGGTGAAGTAGACAAGTCTATGATTGAGTTTCTGCCGAATCTTAAGCAAGGAGAGATAGCGGTTGTAGGTGTAGATTTTCCGATACCTCTAACGATCCAAGTCCATAAGCCTGAGCCGAGACCAAAGTCGGATAGCCCAAGTTATCAAAGCTACTGGTAGAAAACTTCGTTCAGGGGGGCTGAGTTGGGCAATTGAAATTGCGAACGACCGCTTTTGGCGCCGAAGCGATCTATAACGGGATCATGTCCTTAGGTGTAGGGTTGGAAGCGCAGCCTGGTTGACAGGCAGCGCACGCCACATTGCGGTCACTCGTGTCCACTATTGCGGGTCAACCTCAGTCCTTGCTTGAGCTTTTTGTTATATCTTTTTTAAACTCATCTTTAGTTGTATAAATCAGAAAAGCTAGAAATGAGATGGCTTTATACCCATTTAGCTTAGTTCCAAAATCTAAGTGTTTTCTACTACCATGAAGTATCCCATGTCGATTTGGCCCCTTGCTCTTAAATTTCTTACTACTTTTTGAAGACCCATTGGATAGTTGAAGTTTTGTCTTGAATGGCTCCAATAGAAACTGAGTGAAGAAATTTAATTTCACCTCTCCATCTTCAAATTTTTCCAAAATAGTATCTGAAGCTTTTTTCTTGGTGTTCGGGTCTGCAGAAAAGAAATATGTAAACTCTTCTCCGCATACTCCATCTGCTTGTGAAAATATCAATGGAATAGATGCGATATAGTTTCCTTCCTCGTGAAGCTTAAAAATAACCTCAAAAACATGAGCTCGATTTGGACAGAATTCAATCATCTTCTCTTTGATTTCATTCCAACATTCATCGATATGCAAGACCATTAGTTCATCAAGAGATTCTACTTCTTTATCTGGGCGATAAAAGAAGGTAAACCAATTAGGAAACCATCCATTTTCAGCCATTAATGAGACTTCTACTTTTCTTTCCTCTTGCCACTTCTGGGCTTGAGCAACGACTTGCTCAATAGATTTTTGGATTTCTTGAGCCACAGGCGCAAGTGCTTTCTGCGCTCTATCAATTTCAGTTGAAAAAGCTTCAGCTATTGGTCGATACTTTTCAGCGACACGATTCATCGCATCAACGTATGGAGCCATTGCTGCATTCATATTTTTGACTATTTTATTAAATTCTTTAGACATACTCTCTCAGAGACATAACGCCCTGTTAAGGGGTGAGCAACGCAATACTGTTGCCGCCGCATACCACCTTAATCACTAAAACCAATGCATAATGAAAATTCCACGTGTTGCGAATCCCTCTTAAACAGTTTGTTAAACGATTTTACTCAGAAGTTCATCTCGCAGATTAAATACGAATTCTCGAACATCGTCTTTAAGCCTTGTGTAGTGATCATTAGTCTCTACTATTTTATCCCCAACATTCCACCCATTGAATTTCGAAAGTTCTTTGTTTGCCCTACCACTATGTTTAATACAGTTATTTATACACCTTAGCTCATCATAAGATCTATAATTTTTCAAACCATCTAAAGCACAAACTTTTTTGGACACCTCCTTTTTTAAGGCTCCTATTCGATAAAAACTATCCAACTGCTTTTTTGTAAACAGCCCACTGTATTTCAGCATGTCTTTGATCGATATTTCCACACTTTTATAAAGTGCTACAATCTGCATTTCTTCCGCTAGCTCAACTGTTTGCCGACTTAGATAATGATCATCTGAATAGCTATCTATAATGAAATATTTTTCGTCCTCTGAAAGTTGTTCATCACTTTCAACTTCCTCAACTTTTTTACTCAAACACTGCTCTAAATTTGATTTAGCACTTAAGGCAGCGTAATACATTGCATCTATAACTTCTTCATCATAGTCGGCACTAAATTTAATTTGCAGTACCTTTAATGATTCTAACTGATTGCTTTTCATTTTCTTAAATGCTGACATTTTAACTACTCCAATCGTTTAACAGTATATTAGTGCGAATTCGCACTAAGCCCGAAATCCACACCTCAGCAATTGAGTTACTTTACTCTATTTTCTCACATACAAACAATAAGTTAGCGAAGAGTTGCCGAAATTTTCAACTAACAATTGGTGTGGAAAGTGCGCATTCGTAGTTACTGACGTTTTGGGTATGGAGCCAATGACTGCTTCTGGCGCCATTGCAGCCATTGAACAACCGCCACACCAGTGAGATTTAACAGGCACCAATCGCAGTGCGCCGTTAACGCTAGCAGGCCAATAGCCCCGGCCGAAGCATCAATGGTATAGTGTCGGCAAGAATCACCAATGAGAACGCCGATGGCCGTAATCCCTAAGAACTATGCCTCGCTGGAGCAAGGCTACCGTGATAAAGCCCTGAAACTGTTTCCCTGGGTGTGTGGCCGCTGTGCCCGTGAGTTTGTCTACTCCAACCTGCGGGAACTGACGGTGCACCACATCGATCACGACCACACCAACAACCCCAATGACGGCTCCAACTGGGAGTTGCTGTGCCTGTATTGCCACGATCATGAGCACTCAAAGTACACCGATGCGGCTCAGTACGGCTCCACCGTCGAAGCCGGCGCCGATCTCAAGCATGAGGCCGCCACCAGCAACCCCTTCGCCAATCTCAAGGCGATGATGGAAAAGAAAAACGGCTAACCGGCCGTTATTGCGGCGCGTTCAGTGGAATACGAACGCGCCCGTTGCTGCACAGCAGTCGCCGTGACGCCAGCAGCAACGACATCGCCGCCGATACCGACACCATCACCAGAATCGCCACCATGATGACAATCTGGTATTTGATCGCCACCATGGGGTCGGTGCCTCCCAGAATCTGGCCGGTCATCATCCCCGGCAACGACACCAGTCCGGTGGTACTGATGGTCGCCAGCAGCGGCGCCATCGACTGGCTCAGGGCCGATTGCAAAAATGGTTGCACAGCCTGCGCCGGTGTCGCCCCCAGCACCAACGCCCCCTGATACTCCCCCTGACGTTCGCCTAGCGCCGTTACAAACCGTTGCAGGGCCATGATGTTGCCACTGAGGCTGTTGCCCAGCAGCATGCCGGCCATGGGGATCAGGTACTGGGCATTATAAAACGGCTGCGGCCTCACCAGCCCCAGCACCATCACAAACAGCACCGGCACCAACGCCAGCCCCAGGCCCAATATCACCGGCATCAATGCCAGTGACCGCGGCAGGTGAGTCTTACTGACCACCGAGGACGCGCCAATGAGCACCATCGCCAGCAACCACAACAGGTTCAGTGCCAGACTGTCCAGATCAAACAGAAACTGCAGATACAGGCCCACCAGAACCAACTGAGCCACCATGCGCACCACCGCCCAAGCGCCCTCCCCGCCCATCGACAGCCGAAAGTGGCGATTGATCCACGCCGGCACCAGTAAGATGGAGAGAAACAGCAGCAGTTGCCACCAGGCAATGTCGATAACGCCGGCCATGTTAATCGGTTTCCTGTACGTATAAAGAGATAAGCGATGGGGAGGTCTTGGCTATTGAAGCAGTTGCCACAGGTAAAAAGCAATTGAATTTACACCAGCCTGACCCAAGATTAATAAAGTACCGACAGCAGGTTAGTGAAAGTCAGTTGCGACAATACCGGTCTGTATTGTAAGCATTCACGCCATTTTCTTAACCAGGAACGCCGAGTTGCCATGACCCGAGACTACTCGATACTGCAAAGCATTAAGATCAGCGTGTTGTTTATCACCGCCTTGTGGGGCGTGCTGGTGCTCGACAGCCTGTTCAGCCTGCACCTGGGTCACCTTGGGGTGTACCCCAGAGTCGAAATGGGGCTGATCGGCATCGTCACCGCACCGCTGATCCACGGCCACGCGGAGCATCTGGCGGCCAACAGCCTGGGGCTGCTGGTACTGGGGTCGGCACTGATCTATGGCTATCCGAGATCACGCTGGCCGGTGATCATCATCATCTGGCTGGCATCGGGGTTTGGCGTGTGGTTGTTCGGCCGTTCCAGTTTCCATTTTGGTGCCAGCGGACTCACCCACGGGCTGTTTTTCTACCTGTTCTTTATCAGCCTGCTGAGGCGAGACAGGCGCTCCATCGCCTTGATGATGATCGCCTTTTTCATGTTTGGCGGCATGCTGATGAGCATCTTTCCCAGGGATCCGGACATCTCATTTGAATACCACCTGTTTGGTGGGCTTGCGGGGTTAGGCTGTGCATTGGCGTTTCGCAATTGGGATCCCCTGCCCGAGACCAAACACTACTCGTGGGAAAAACAGACCGACGGCAACGACGACGATGCCATCGGCGATCTCTGGCAGCAGTCACCCGAAGAGGTTGCAGCCCGGCACGACGATGCCGACAAACCGGGCCCGAAGCCCTGACTAGGCGGGCTCTGCGTCCGTCTCCGGCGCCGGTTCTACCGACTTGGCATCGTCGGCGCCCAACCACTCCACCACCAAGTTGGTAAAGCGCTCGGGTTCTTCGGCCATGACCCAGTGGCCAGTGGGAAACGCCTCGACCCGGTTGCCCGCTTTGGCGGCCATCTCCGCCTCCCATTTACGGGAGTGGAAGGTCACCTTCTTGTCGGCGCCATAAATGAACAGCAGCGGGCACTCCACTTTAAGCGGCAACACCCCCAGCGGCTTTTTGGTCAGGGTATGGCTCCACTTCCACCAGTAGGAATAGGTCATGCCACTGTGAATGCTGGCCGGCTCTCCCGGTGCTTTCAGAATCGACGCCATCTTACGGGTCATGGCATCACCGATGCCGCCGCCGATGTTCCAGGCGGTCGCCAACCACAGTTGATAGCCGGCAATAAACAGCTTGGCCTTGGTGGGGATCTCGTGATCCCGGGAACCGGCGTCGCCGATGTCCACCGCCACGATGCGTTTCACCCGTGAACTATGGCGCAGGTAGTATTGATAACCAAAGACACAGCCCCAATCGTGAATCAGCAGCGTCACCGGCTTGTCCGGGCTGACGGCATCGACAATGGCGGCGATCTGGTCAATCAGCGCCTGCAGATCATACATCCTGCGAACGTGGGCCCGATCGTAGCCCGGTAAGGTAAAGCGAATGCAGCGATGATTCGCCTGCAGCGCCTCCACCTGACGGTCCCACAGCCTGTGGGTGTCCGGCCAGCCGTGGATCATCACCACGGTGTCATCGCCCTGCCCCTGTTCCAGCACTTCAATGCCATTAACGTGAATTCGTTTTTCCATTATTCCGTTCCCTGCGACACATTAGAGTTATTACTCTAATTCCATTGTAGCTACTAAACCTTGATCTGGATTAGATTCGCCAGTGAAAAAACACAACCAATATCACACCCTTACGCCAGATACAAAAAAGGCGGCCCGCGGCCGCCTGTTTGCATGACTGAGCCCTTAACGGGTCAAAAACCACTCAAAGTGGCTGTGACTCTTGAGCGCCTTGGTCGAGCCTTTCAGGCTGAAGGGATAGCCGCACAGCTTAAAGCTGCCACGGCGGGCAATCTGCCGAATCAAGATCTCGGTATCCATCGGCGAAAACGTCGCTAAATAAAAGCCGTCGGCTTCCACGTCCACCCGATAGGGGCGGTAGGCACTGTCGTCATTGAACACCAGTTCGGCGCAACTGGTATCGCCCTTTGCGGTTTCCAGCGACCACAGTTCGCCAACGGGAGCATCGTCCCCCTGCCAGCGTACGCTTAAGGTGCCGTTGTCCAGCCACAGCCAGTACTGATCCGGCATCTCCAGAATCGCCTCGGCTCTGGGTTTCACCACTTCCGGCTTAGGGGCGACTTCGGGCTGGCTGACGCTGTCGCTGCTCTGCTCCGTCTCCCAGTTCAGCTGGCCGACCCAAGGCACCAGCATCGCCGTCACCAGCAGCAGCGCCACTGCGGCTTTCAGTGCCAGTGGCAACTTCAGCAGCGCCCCTAAGGAACGGCGCCACAGTGTCAGATAGAGCTGATGGGCGTCTGGCAATTCATCCTGTACCGCAGCGGTAACCGACGGCGGCGTTTCCAGTGCCTCGCCGCCGATCAGCGACGGCTCAACCCGGCGGGAGTACAGGGCATCGCCACGGTCATTGGCCATCATCGGCCCACAATACCCCCCAACCATTGCGTCGCCGTCGCCCTTACCGGGACGAATCGCCAGTTGGGCGGTGGCCAGCAACCACACCAGCGCCATGATGATAAATACCGTCATGGTCAGGTAGGGCAACGCCACCAACAACACCATTGAGGTCGCTACCGGCGCCACCACCGGCCAGCCCGTTAGCCTGGCATCACGGCCCCGGCGCCAGGCAGACTCCTTGAGCACGGGGTACAGCAACAGGGCCACCGCCAGCGCCACATAGGGCGCCACCAGAGGCAATGCCAGAAACAGACTGATGATCACCAGAGACGCAAGCAAGCCGCCAGCCTGAATGGCGACAAATCGAAGCGGGTTGTCCTGACCCTGATGGCAAAAAAGAGTTTTCAATGAGGTTCCCAAAGCACTGTTCAAAACTACCCTACAAGGGTACCGAAATCTGGTAAAACTGTCAGTGCAAATTGTCACCAGTCAATGTTTCAGACCGCTGTGGCCACTTTCAGGGGAACAAATTCGGCAATTGGCGCCAGTGTGGTTTGAGCAACTACACTTACAACTTATTGCTTCATTGAGGATTTGTATGATCAGAGCCTGGCTTTTGCTCCTGTGTCTGCTCAGCCCGTCCATCGCCGCCGATCCACAGGTGGCGCCGCTACCGGCCACCCCCAGCGACGACACTTTTGCCGATGTCTGGCCCATCATGGCGTCGCCCATGACCGGCGACCTCGATGCCATGATCGCCCGGGGGGAGATTCGAATCCTGACCACCTTCAGCCTCGGCTGGTATTATATTGATGGTGGCCACCCGATGGGCATCACCTATGAAAACGGCCGCAATTTCGAAGCCTTTGCCCGCCGTATTCTGGGGGCTCCGGCCAAACTGCTGAAAGTCACCCTAATCCCGGTGCGCCGTGATCAGCTTATCCCCTACCTGATGCAGGGCTATGGCGATCTGATCTTTGCCAACCTCACCATTACCGAGCGTCGCCAGAGCCAGATCGCGTTCTCGGCCCCGGTCAGTGACGACACCCAAGAGCTGATCGTCACCACCGACCAGTTCGGCAAGATCGATTCGCTGCACCAACTGGCTGGAAAACGGATCACCGTACGCCGTGAATCGAGCTATTACGACAGCCTGATGGCCATGAACGAACGGCTAAAGCGTAAGGGGCGCCAGGAGATACAGATAGAACTGGCGGATCCCCGGCTGGAGGATGAAGACCTGCTCAAGTTCGTTAGCAGCGGTGTGTTAGGAGCCACCGTCATCGACAAGCATAAACTGCCGGTATGGCTGAAGCGCTACCCCAACCTGGTCACCCTCGACGCTGTGCCGCTACGCAGCGGCGGCCATGTCGCCTACGGCCTTCGCAAAAACAGCCCGCAGCTGCAATCCTTGATGGATCGTTATGCCACCACCTATCGCTCCGGCGGTCACACGGTCAACGTACTGCACCACCGTTTTCTGCAGAGTGATCGCTGGCTGACCCACGCCCGCTCCTCCAACAATCTCGACACCCTGGCCCAGTTGCAGACTTGGTTCGAGACCTACGGCGAACAGTATCATTTCGACTGGGTACTGCTGGCGTCCTTTGCCTATCAGGAGTCAAAATTCAAACAGACCGCACGCAGCAGTGCCGGTGCGGTGGGGATCATGCAGGTGCTGCCCTCCACGGCCGCCGACAGGCGGGTGGCCATCAAAAACATTCATGAACCAGAAAACAACATCCACGCTGGCACCAAGTACCTGTCGGTGATTCGCAGTCGCTACTTTGATGACGAGGCCCTGACCCCGTTTAACCAGATGATCTTTAGCATCGCCGCTTACAACGCTGGCCCCAACCGCATCAATCGACTTCGGCAACAGGCGGCCCAGCGGGGACTGGATCCCAATCGCTGGTTTGGCAATGTTGAGTATCTCGCTGCTGCCCGAATCGGTGCCGAAACCGTTAACTACGTGGCCAACATCTATCGCTATTACATTGTCTACAAGCGAGGCCTAAGCGAACTTGGGCAGAAGCGTCAATTGCAGCGCGCCATGGAGGGAACGGGCAACAGCGGCAATTTGCCCTAAACTGATAGACAGCATCACTGACAACAATAGTGAATAAAACCAATAAGGAGCGGCTTTGATTCCAGTTGGGGACGACAGCAAAGCGCCAGTGACATTCAAGCCGTGGCTACCCGGCTTGCTGCTGCTGTGCCCCGCTGCCCTGGCCTCCTCCGTTAACCCCAATCAATGCCAACCGGAACAGGTGGTAATCACCACCAACAATGTGTTTGAGCAGCAGGAAAGTGGCTTTACCTGGATTCACGAATGGGCCAACTGGCTGCACCCGGTTACCCGCACCGTTACCGTTGAGGACCAGATTCAAGGCTTCGACCTGTGCAGTGCCGACGAAGACCTCTATGAGGTGGAGCGCCACCTGAGAGAGCTGAGCTACCTGCGCAGCGCCACGGTCACCCGCAAGGTCGACGCCGGCGAAGAGCGGCTGGTGGTGGAAACCTGGGACACCTGGTCTTTGCTGCCCAAATTTGACTTCTCCCGTCAGGGGGGCGAGTCCAAGTTCGGCATCGGCATCATCGAATCCAACCTGCTGGGGTTCGGCGCCCAGACCGAACTGGCCTACTTCTCCGAGACCGATCGCACCGGCTACGTCTTCGATCTGCAGACCGGTTTGTTTCAGGGCAACCACCTCTCCGCCCGCATCACCCTGATCGACTCCGACGACGGCGAACGCCAGTTTCTGCAGCTGAAACGGCCATTTTACTCCATGGACAGCCGCTGGGCCGGTAACCTGTCTCTGGATCAGGAGCAGCGCGAGGATCAGGTCAAACAGGGGGGCGACACCATCAATGAGTTTGCGGTGGAACTGGACAACCACGACGTGTCTCTCGGCTGGTCTGACGGCCGGGTCGGCGATCATACCCTTAGATGGCAACTGGGATTTCACTATTGGGATCAACGTTTCGCGGCCATCGACGACACCACGCTGGTGCCCGATGACCGCAAACAACAGCAGTTGTGGTTGCAACTCGGGCTGCTGGAAGACCACTACGCCGAGGTGTATAACCTCTACCTCATCAACAAGGTGGAAGACGTCAACTTTGGTATCAACAGCTGGCTGCGTCTGGGCTGGGATTTTGAGCACGACGCGCCGGCACTGACCACCGGCTTTCAGCGGGGCCATCAGATAAATGGCCACCAGCGCTGGTTCTACTCCCTGTACCTGCAAACCGACCCCATCGACGGCGATCGCTATCGAACCCTGGCCAGTGCCCGCACCGAATGGTTTCATGCCCTCGCCGACCAATGGGCGTGGTTTAACAAACTGGAGTTAATCGCCAGCCACAACCAATATCTGGACGAGCCGGTGGCGTTGGGAGGAGATACGGATCTGCGCGGCTACCCGGTGCAGTTTCAACACGGCGACCATACCGCCCTGATGAGCAATGAGCTGCGCTACTACCCGGGCATCACCTGGTACCAGCTGCTAGAAGTGGGCGGAGTGGTGTTCTGGGACCTGGGCCGCACCTTTGGTGACACCCCCTATCAGGAAGAGAATACCGAGTTGCTGCAGAGTGTCGGCATCGGCATGCGCCTCTACTCCTCCCACTCCAGCAACAACGTCATTCACATGGACCTGAGCCACCCCATCACCGACCAACAGGGAGTCGACAACATCGAATGGCGGCTGCAGGTCCGCAGCTACTTCTAGTTCAGGCCGGACACCACTTCGGCGGCCTGTCGAATGGCACGCTTGGCATCCAGCTCTGACGCCAACTCGGCGCCGCCCACCAGAATGTAAGGGATCTGCGCCGCTTCCAGATCCGGCACCAGGCCGCGATTGGACTCCTGGCCGGTACACAGCACCACGTGATCCACCTCCAGCACCTTGTCCTGATCGTCGTGGCGAATGTGCAGGCCCTTATCGTCTACTTTCAGGTACTCCACCCCAGACATCATGGTCACGCCACGATCCTTAAGCACGGTACGGTGGATCCAGCCGGTGGTCTTGCCCAGCCCTTTGCCGGGCTTGGTGGTTTTGCGCTGCAGCAGGGTAATGTCACGGGCCGATTCAAAGGCGGTGCTGTCCCGTTCGGTCAGACCGCCGCCTTCGGTGTAATCCGGGTCTACGCCCCACTGCTTCAACCACACCTGGGGATGCAAGGTGGCAGATTCATGGGCCTCAGACAGGTATTCGCCCATATCAAAGCCGATGCCACCGGCTCCCATCAAGGCCACTTTTTTGCCCACTTCTACGTCGCCGCTTAACACCTGCTGGTAGGTCACCACCTTCTGATGATCCACACCCTCGAGTTTTGGCACTCGCGGCGTCACCCCGGTGGCCAGCAATACATGGTCAAACGCCTTCAGGGTGTCGGCGTCCGCAGGACAGCCCAGCTTCACCTCCACACCGAGGCGATTCAGGCGTTGACGGAAATAATCCAGCGATGCGGTAAATTCCTCTTTGCCCGGGATCTTACTGGCAAGATTGAACTGGCCGCCCAGGGTATCGCTCTTTTCAAACAGGGTTACACTGAAGCCACGCTCGGCGGCATAACAGGCACTGGACATGCCCGCCGGACCGGCGCCCACCACCGCCACCCGCTTACCAGAAGCGGTCGGCTCCAGTTTCAGCTCGGTTTCGTAACAGGCAAAGGGGTTCACCAGGCAGGTGGCCCGCTTCAGAGAGAAGGTATGATCCAGGCAGCCCTGGTTGCAGCCGATGCAGATGTTGATGTCTTCCGCTTCATCTCGGGCCGCCTTGTTAACGAACTCCGCATCCGCCAACAACGGCCGGGCCATGGACACCATGTCTGCCTGACCACTGGCCAGAATCCCTTCGGCCACTTCCGGGGTATTGATGCGGTTGGTGGCCACCAGAGGCACGCTGACCTCCTTGCGCATGCGTTCGGTGATGAAAGAGAATGCCGCGCGCGGCACGCTGGTAGCAATGGTGGGAATGCGGGCTTCGTGCCAACCGATGCCGGTGTTGATGATGGTGACGCCGGCTTGTTCCAGCCACTTGGCCAGTTGCACCACCTCCTGCCAATCATTGCCGCCTTCCACCAGATCCAGCATCGACAAACGGAAGATAATGATAAATTCGGGACCGACTGCCTCACGAATCGCTCGCACCACTTCCAGCGGGAACTTCGCCCGCGCTTCGATTTCGCCGCCGTACTCATCGGTACGCTTGTTGGTGCGGTTACACAAAAACTGGTTCAGCAAATAGCCTTCGGATCCCATCACCTCGACACCGTCATAACCGGCTTTCTGAGCCAATTTGGCCGAGCTTGCGTAGTCTTTTACCGTGCCTTTGATCTGGCGAACACTGAGCTTGCTGGGCTTAAACGGGTTGATGGGCGCCTTGATCTTGCTGGCGGAGACACTGAAGGGGTGGTAGCCATAACGGCCCGCGTGCAGTAACTGCATGCAGATTTTGCCCCCCTCCTGGTGCACGGCATCGGTGATTTTCCGGTGACGGGACACCTGCCAGGGGAACGACAACTGACTAGAGTGCGGTGCCAGACGACCGCGAAAGTTCGGGGAGATCCCCCCGGTAACGATGAGGCCTACGCCGCCTCGCGCCCGTTCTGCGAAGAAGGCAGCCAATTTATCGAAGCCGCCCTTCTCCTCTTCGAGCCCGGTGTGCATGGAGCCCATTAAGACGCGGTTTTTCAATGTGGTGAAGCCCAAATCCAGGGGCTCTAACATGTGCGGGTAAGACATCGCTCTACCTTTAAACATCCATTTAAAACAGGTGTCCAGATTACCTTGGGGTGATCAAGATCACAACACTTGTATAGGTGTTTGAATAAAAAGGGTTACAATTGAGTCATGCAACTCGCGGAAGGGTTTTGTAGCATACACACTGATGCTATCAGAACATTGTTCCGCCTGTCGGCAGCCAAACCAGCCCTGACAGGCGAAGCACAAAACCGGCCAGCACCATTTATTGGCCGTATTTTAGAAAAGGATTGCGACACCTATGTCTCAAAAACGACCGTTGTTGGTAAGAATATTCCGTTTTATCTGGTCCGCCTTTAACGGCATTCGCCGAACCATCATCAACATTGTGTTCTTCGGCCTGCTGGCCGCCATTGTCATTGGCATGAGCCAGGACAAGGCACCGACCGTACCAGAAGGCGCCGCGCTGGTGCTGAACCTGAACGGCAACCTGGTCGAGCAGAAGAAAGATCTCGACCCAATGCAACTGCTGGCCCGCCAGGATGACGACCAAGAGCAGGAGATCCTGCTCGACGACTTGCTGATGACCATCGACGAAGCCGCCAGTGACGACCGCATCTCCGCCATCGTGCTGCGTCCCGGCGGTGTGGCCGGCGGCATTGCCAAACTGCAACAGGTAGGCGAAGCACTGCAAGCCTTCCGTGCCAGTGGCAAACCGGTCATCGCCCAGTCCGGCTGGTACAGCCAGAACCCCTACTTCCTAGCCAGCTACGCCGATGAAATTCAGCTCAACCGCAGCGGCATGGTGTCCATCGAAGGCATGGGCATGTACCGCCTGTTCTACAAAGAGCTGCTGGACAAAATTGGGGTGAAAACCCACCTGTTTCGGGTCGGCAAGTACAAGTCGTTTGCCGAGAGCTATACCCTGAACGAAATGTCCGAACCGGCCAAAGAGGCCAACCGTGCCCTGCTTGGCGATATCTGGGGCCACTACAAATCCACCATTCACGCCAACCGCGACCTGCAAGACGGTCTGTTTGATCGCAACCTCGACCAGCTGGAAGCGGCCCTGAAGGCCTCCAACGGCGACTTCAGTCAGTACGCCTTCGACAACGGCCTGGTGGACTCGCTGATGACCTCGGTCGAGATGCGCGACGCCCTGATTGAACGCTTCGGCACCCTGGCGGAAGACGACAGCAAGTTCAACGGCATCGGCTGGCAAGACTATCTGAGCCAGATTCCACCAAAACTGGACCTGTTGACCAGCGACACTCAGGTGGCCGTAGTGGTGGCCCAGGGCACCATTTTGCCTGGCAACCAACCTCCGGGCACTGTCGGCGGCAACTCCATGGCCAAACTGCTGCGTGAAGCCCGGGAAGACGCCAAGATCAAAGCCGTGGTGATTCGCGTCGACAGCCCCGGCGGCAGCGTGTTTGCTTCGGAGCAGATTCGCCAGGAGATCCTGGCTCTGAAACAGGCCGGCAAGACCGTGGTCTCCTCCATGAGTTCGGTGGCGGCTTCCGGCGGCTATTGGATCTCGGCCAACACCGATCGCATCTATGCCATGCCATCGACGGTCACTGGCTCCATCGGCATCATCGGCATGATTCAAACCTTTGAAGACACCGCCGCCACCGTTGGCGTCAACATGGATGGTGTCGGCACCACCGAGATGTCCGGTTTGAACGTGTTCTCACCACTGCCAGAACAGTTCAAGTCCATCATGCAGATGAATCTGGATAAGGGCTATCGCGACTTCATCGAGCTGGTCTCAACGGCCCGAGGTCTGGATCTGGATCAGGTAGAATCACTGGCACAAGGCCGGGTCTGGAGCGGCATCGCCGCCAAAGAGCTGGGGCTGGTGGACGAGCTGGGCGATCTGGATGACGCCATTGCCGGCGCCGCCGAACTCGCCGGACTGGAGAGCTTTGATACCGTGGTGATCGAGCAACCGGTCAGCCCAGAGCAGGAGTTTCTGCGCGAGTTTCTCGGCAGTGCCGGTATCGAACTGCCCAGTGGCGGCCCCAGCCTGTTGTCTCAGCTGAAACAGCAGTTGCTGGCGCCATTGGAGCAGCGGTTGTCGCTCACCGATCCGGCCAACACCTACCTGTTGTGCCTGGAGTGCGGTGAGTTGTAATCACAATCTCAGCGTTTAACAAAGGCCTCCGTTCGGAGGCCTTTTTGCTATCTTGAAGAGGCGCGCTATAATCCGCCCATTCTCGCTAAGGCCTCTGACAATAATGACAAAAAAACGAATCTACATCGCCTATACCGGCGGTACCATCGGCATGCAGAAAACCGACCAGGGCTACGCCCCGACCGCCGGCTTTCTGACCCAGCGAGTCAAGGCCAACCCGGAATTTCAGCGCCCGGAAATGCCGGAGTTCGCCATTACCGAGTACTCAGATCTGATGGACTCGGCCAACATGACCCCACAAGACTGGCAGATCATCGCCGACGACATTCGCGACCACTATGACCAGTTCGACGGTTTTGTGATTCTGCACGGCACCGACACCATGGCCTTCACCGCGTCGGCGCTCTCCTTCATGTTAGAGGGGCTGACCAAGCCGGTGGTGGTCACCGGCTCACAAATTCCTTTTGCCGAATTGCGCTCCGACGGTCAGCACAACTTGCTCAATGCCCTGTACCTGGCGGCCAGCCACCCGGTGGGCGAGGTGTGCCTGTTTTTCAATAACAAACTGTTTCGCGGCAACCGTACCACCAAGGTCCACGCCGACGGCTTCGATGCCTTTGACAGCCCCAATTTGCCGCCATTGCTAGAAGCAGGAATTCACATTAAACCCAGCCCTGGCGTACAGGCGCTGGCCGCCAGTGGGCCTCTCAAGGTTCACCCGATCACCCCGCAGCCCATCGGCGTGGTCACCCTGTACCCAGGCATCGACTCGACGGTGATCGGCAATATCCTAAAACAGCCGGTCAAAGCGTTGATCCTGCTCTCCTTTGGGGTGGGTAATGCACCACAGCGCCCGGAGCTGCTACAGCTGTTCCGGGATGCTCGGGATCGGGAGGTGATTGTGGTGAACCTGACTCAGTGCCTGCAAGGTAAGGTCAATATGGCCGGGTACGCCACCGGCAATGCCCTGTCTCGGGCCGGTGTGATCAGCGGCTTTGATATGACCACCGAAGCCGCCCTGGCCAAGTTACACTTTCTGTTGAGCCAGCCGATGAGCTTTCAACAGCGACTGGACGCGATGGAGATGAGCCTACGGGGCGAGTTAAGCGACTGAGCCCTAGCCGACCGACAGCGGTCGCCTCGGTGACGGCGCCAATTCACTGGCCGGTACGCCGAGACTCAGTACAATCTGAGGTCGGCTTCCCTCCAGCAAACCGGACAGTTCATCGCGCAATTCAGGCACCTGAACCGCTTGATTCAAAAAAGACGCCTGATAGCCGTGATGGTTGGCGGCCAGCAGCAGTCGCTGCAGCGCTCGCCCGGTGTCGAGCCACAGCCGTGGCGTATCGGCGTCGGTGGACAAGGCCAGCAACAGCGGCGCCGACTGTGCCTGTTGACGGCTGGACAAGGCCAACAGCCGCCCCAGGTTAAACGTTCGTACCGCCCATCCAATTCCCCTACCCCAAGGCGAAGGCACCACCAGGCCGTCGCCTTCTGTGGCCGGTCGCATCCAGGCCGCCAGCTCCCGGCGCCAATCGACGTTGGCCCACAGTTGCCTATCACCTTCGGCCACCAACGCCGCCACCAAGGCGCGTCGACCGGGGGTGTTCAGGGACGTCAGGCTCACGCCCGTCCCCTGAATCGCCTGGTGCAAACGGGGAAACAGACGCGGATCCACCGCCGCCTCATTAAACCGGCCACGATGGGTATGCCGACGGCCGATGCAGCGGCTCAAGGGGCTCAGCGACCGAAGATGGCGACCGCTGCGGCTAAGGGTGACGGTCGCCAACAGTTGCGCTCGGTCGGGATCGGGCAAGGGCTGAACCTGCGCCGTCATGCCCGCCTCGTTGGCCGCCAACACCAGGGTTTCCAGGACGCAGCCGCAACTGATGGTCAGTTCGCGGTTGTGGGGGTCGTTGACCGGCAGCGCTCGGGAGTCATCCGCCAGCAATTCAATCACAGACTCAAACACCCTAAACCGCCATGGCTGTGTGTTGTGGCTGGAAGGGGCCAGGCAGGCCCGTTCCAGAATCTGAGTAACGCTGGCATTCCAGTGTTGCGAGTCGTCCATGTCATCGCTCCCGCTGATCAGTCCTGAGTAGACTCTGCGCTGGCCTGCTCCGCCGCCCGAATCCGATCCAGGGTATCGGGGTGGGTACTGAAGTAATCGTCCCAATGCACCTCGGGGCCGGCCTGGGCAGGCGCCTTAGTCGAGCCGGAGCTCAACAAGCGCATGGCGTCGGCAAAATGCCGCGGCGACAACCCCAGCTGCACCAGCTTGTCGTAGGCGTACTGGTCGGCTTCGGTTTCCATCTCTCGGGAAAAGGCATTTTCCACCAAGCTGGCTCCGGCGCCGATGATCATCTCGCCAGCCCCTTCAATATCCCCCAGCAGCACCGCAAACAGCAAGCTATTGGCGCTGGCCCTGGCCAGTAACTTAAGCCCATGCTGGTGCTGAACATGGCCCATCTCGTGCAAAAGCACCGCGGTCAGCGCCTTGGGGTGATCCTCCATCAGGGTCACGATGTCATCCAAGACCACCACGGTACCATCGGGCAGCGCAAACGCATTGGCACCGATGGGACCGCTGCGAAACTGCAGCCGATAACCGTTGTCTGTCATCGCCAGTGTCGACAGCGTTGAGTGCCAGTTCTGGATGACCGCGTGGCGCTGCTGCAGTGACAAGGCACTGGGCTTCAACATGGTTGTGTCCATCAGATACAACGTATGCTCACTGACGGTATCCGCAACGACTTCCGGCAGTAACGACACCGACGCGTCCGCCGCCGCCGGCACCGCCCGGGTCAACATCAGCCACAGGAACAGCGGTACCAGCACCACCGCCACCAGCACAGCGCTCCAATGGCCCTCCAGCCAATGAATCAGCCGCTGTGACGTCGCCATTCCCGGCCAGCGGAAATCGACGTCATCGGGGGTGAATCGGGCGCCATCGCTAAACTGCAACTCCACCGCCAGGCCGGGCAACAGATCGCCAATCTGGCACTGCTCCAGCATCGCCTGACGATGCACCTGCGTCTGAGCCTCCAGGGTCAGCACCACCTGGCCGTCGGCCACTACAACCCGGGCCGCCTGACAGACGTTGCTGTCTGGCGCCACATAACTCCCTGTGATGCTATCGACCATCGTTGCCCCGCTCAGGTAATGGACAGATCGAGGTCAAACACCCCGGCCGCCTCTTCGCCGAACGCCGAGTCGTCGCCGCTGACGGTATTGGTTAACGCCTGTGCCCCGGGATGCAGCGCCACCCCTACCGACTCGGTGATGAACGCCATCTTTCGTACCTGAGTCACGGGATAAGCCAGCCCCAGAGTACCCAGCAGCATCGCCGCATTGGTGGTCATCATGGCCACATAGCTCCCTACACTGATCTTCGGTTCGAAACTCACCACGTTGTCGATCTGTGTCTGCTCAAACACATGATTGAAGATCATGCCCTGATACAGCGAGCGCACCAGGAAACTCACCAAAAACGCGCCACTGTACATCAGCAATATCGGCAACAGCTGAATCTGCGCCTCTGCGTCTCCGCCAACCTGGGTGACCATCTCGTTGACCCCGACCAGGCTGAACAGCGCGATGAAGCCAACAATGGCCAGGCCCGCTGCGGCCAAGGATGCGCCGTAATAGGGGCCAGTGTCAGTCGTCACCTCGAACCGTTTGCCGCCAAAACTGCTGTTGCCGTACAGGTACTGGTCCATCTTCTTAAACACCCAGGGCATGGCCAGGTACAGGGTAAATGCGCCGACCATGGGCAGCAGCACAAAGGTCACCAGGGTGCCGAAGTACGATCCCTCAAAGGAGAAACGCACGTTCTTATAGGCGGTCATGCGCATTGAAAACCGCATTCCCTGCAGAATCAACCAAGGGGTGGCAACCAGCAGCCCCAGAGTCATCAGCAAGCCGGCAAAGGGCGACAACTGTGACACCAGGGTAAACAGCACCAGCACCACAACGGCAACTATGCGACCTTTGAGGATCTGCATCGGCTTAGCTAGGTAGCGAAACGGCTGGCCATCCAGTTTGGTGTGTCCCAGCATATACTGGCTGTTGCGAACCTTGGCCCAGGCGCTGTAGATCCCCAGGGTGACAATGCTCAGCAGCAGGTTGACTATCCACAGCTTAAAATACGCGCCTTTTTGACCGGTAAACTCAAACCTAACCAGGCGCTTAGCCGCGCTAGAATCGCGCTCTGCAGCTAATTGCTGATCGCGCTGGCACCGCAAATCAATCTCCTGCTGCAGGCGCTGCGCCCGTTGTGGATACTGAACTGAGTCGAGATGCTTTTGCGCATCCAAAAGTTCGGCCAGCGAATAAGCACTGTAGTTGGGTTCCATGGTGCCTCTCTTGTCCCTGGATAGAATAATCTTCGAAAAATCAGGCCTATAGACTACCTGCATCCACCTGTGACTAAAAGAGACGGAGTTTCAATTTTCTTAGTAAAATCAGTATATTTTGTCACTGTTACCGCAGTTTTGTTATCGCCACCACAGTCAGCACCAGCAGAGGCAGGTTGGAGAGCACAAACACCGCAAACCGCACTTCAATGCGGTTACCCAGCGCCTGCACCAAACTGTGGATCACCCTTAACACCACATAGCTCCAGGCCATGACCAGCACCAGAGGGCCATCGGCACCAACGCGCTCCAGTACCTACAGCAACACATAAAACAGCAGCGGTTGTTCCAGAAGGTGGTTGTAGTTGTCTGCTTTCCAGCGCACCGGCGCCGGTAATTCGGCCATCTGCTGCCCTCTGGGGGCATCGGGATCCAGCCGCATTTTGGCTCGCTGGATGGCGGGAATTCGAGTGGCGTACATCCACAGCCACATGACCAGTGTCCAGGCAACCAACACTGCCGCTGGCAACAGCAACGGCGAATGCGTCTCCATATAACCTCCCTGTCCGTTGTGATCCCATCTTCCGGTTGAGGGATGCCGCTATTACTCGATGCCAATCAACGCAAAGCCGGCAACGGCGGGCCATGTATCGAGCAAAGGCTCAGCGGTCAGACTCATCAATAAAGGTTAACCACTGTTCCAGCGCCTCAACCAGCATTCGCCGCTCAAACCGACACACCTCATCGCTGAACAGGCTCTCCAGCACCGCATCATCCCCATCGAGTAACAGGCAGTGGGCATTGCCACTGACCTCCCCCACAGAATGATCCGCCAACGCCAATAACTCCTTGGTGGCCACCACATCGGCCTGCACGTCGCTGGTAAGAAACTCCGCCAGCATGACGGGTTCATTGTCGACTTCGGCCCGGGCCGTCCCCTGTTGATCTCGATACAGCTTCATGACCACCCTCTACTGATAAATGGGGTACGCAGTGTTGATGTTGCCTTTAGGACAATGACTTTGCCCTTGATTACACATATAGCCTTCAATGGTGATCCCATCCACTACCCCGGACCATTTTCCGTATTCCGGTTGACTCGACGCCCCATGGGCCCGAAGGATGGCCTCCACCACCTGCTGGTGGCTCCAGCTGTCGGGAAAGAAGGTGCTGTTGGCCCGTTTATCGGTCCAGCCCTGGCCATGACACAACGCCACCTGGCCACGATAGATCCCATAACGATTGGCGGGCGCCGTTATCCTGATCAACCGGGCCCCCTGAGGATCCTTGCCGCCAGAGCGACTGTGAAACCCCACCGCCCGACCTCTTTTGTTGATCTCGCCGGTGATCACATGACCGAGGTTGACCGAAGGCTGGGTATCACTCCAGTGGGTGTAGTTCTGCTGACAGTGTTCGGCCCAGGCGGGGTGGACTGCCACCGCCACCCATGCCATCAATCCAACGAGCCATCCCTTTCTCATAACCTGTATCCTGTGCTGGTTAGGGGGGCGCCACTAACAATGGAACCCAAATCTCTTTAGTGCCAATGATGGGTTCCTCCCACTAAGGACAACCACCGGCCCAAGGCTAGATCAAAAAAGCGCGCCCGAAGACACGCCTTTATTGAAACATCGAGGACTGCCTATTTACCCTGCCGGGGGCACGTATGCCTCGGTGCCCCACAGAGGTACCGTAGACAAGCTGTGTTTATAGCTGCCCTTGGTTTCCTTAGTGCTGTAGGCAATGTACAACAGAGTCTGGGTTTTCTGATCCAGGATGCGGCGGATCTTCAAAGTCTTAAACAGCACGCTTTTGGACTTCTTAAACACCACCTCGCCAGACTTGCCGGTATCAATCTGACTCAGCATGGCCGAGGTAATGGGCCCGGTCTGACGACAGGCGATGCCCATGTCGCTGGGGTCGGCAAAGTCCAGATCCGCTTCGATGTTGGAGATGTGGCAGGTCACGCCGGTAACCACCGGATCCTGCAACACTTCGACTTTAATGTCTTTGGTGGTGAACAGGCCCAGAGACACATCCCCCACTTCGTTATTATCGCAGCCACTCAACAGCAGGGTTGCGGCCAGGGCCGCCCAAACTGGTTTCATCGATTACTCCGGTTTGATTCGAGCAATTTGCTGTTCATCAAACTGATGCTTCAGCACGTCTTTCGGCAGGTGGTTAATCTGACCGTCCTTACCGACGGTCAGATGCTGGTTATCGGTGTTGTGATTGGCCTGCCACACGATCAGCGCCTGCATCGCCGCCTCCCGTTGTTCGTCACTGACCAATGAGCCATCGGGCCACTTGCCAATCTCAACCGCCGTTTGCAGCCGCGCAGCCAGTTCGTCGTTCATGCCGGCGGCCAGTTGTTGCCAATCCATGCCTTAACTCCTCTTGTCCAATGCCAGGCGCACCCGGGTAACCAGGTAACCCACAAATCCTGCGGCCATCAGGCCGATGCCGGTGGGCTGGCGCCAGTTTGCGGCGGCCTCCCCGCCCCAGAACCACAGTGCAAACCCACCGACAAACGCCAGCAGTGCCACAAAGCTGTGATTCATCAGTTGGGTGCGTTTATTGATGGCAGAAATACGTTGCGCCGATTCAATGGACTCGGTGTCCGCGGTCAGATCCACCTTGCAGTGGGAGCAACTCTTAGCCTTATCGGAGATTCGTTTACCACAGGCGGGACAATCAATTAATGCCATTTCCACTCCTTTGTGTCTAAGTTTACGGCAATGGCATAACAGGGGGTAAGCCGTAAACAGCAGTGCGCCGCCTACTATTACAGAGGCGGCGCACAAGGTAAAGCCCTATGGCGGCAGATTCCGGCCTAGTCGTTGGCGGACTCGATCTTACTGGCCTTTGGCTTCACATCCGGCGACGTACGCCAGTATTCGGCCACGGTCTGCTTCATCTCCTTGGACAACAACAGCAACCCCACCAGGTTCGGCAGCGTCATCAACACGATGGACACCGCCGCCAGATTCCAGACAACGGTGGTATCGGCCACTGCGGCCACCATGAAGCCCGCTACATAAAACACCCGATAGGTGAGAATCCAGCGACTGCCAAACAGGTAGGTCACCGCCCGATCACCGTAGTAGGACCAGGCGATGGCGGTGGAGAAGGCGAACAGCAGCAGGCCGATGGACACCACGTACTGGCCGTAGTCACCGAAGTAGCCTCGAGTAAAGGCCTTGGTGGTCAACTCGGCGGAATGAATCAGCGATCGCCCTTCGATGGTCACGTCCAGATCCAACGGCTTGCCCTTGCTGATCTCCAGGTTGCCACTGAACGGGAACCCCTTGACCGTATAGCGCACGTCCTCGGCCACAGAGCGGGCGGCGATGAGGGTAAAGTCCTGGTTTACCGCCTCGCCATCGCGAATCACGATGACACCATTGTAGGCGTTCACCTCACTGTCCGCGCCGGTGAGATAGTGGAACAGTTCCGTCTTGTCCACATCGCTGCTGTCGCTGTAATGGCCACTGATGAATTCGAGGTCGGCAGTCTGGAAGCTGTTGTGATGCTTCTCGGTCCACACCCCGGAGGAGAGAATCACCATCCCGGTCAGGGTGCAGACGATGATGGTGTCGATGAAGGGTTCAAGAATCGACACCATGCCTTCGGAAACCGGCTCATCGGCTCGAGCAGAGGCGTGGGCGATGGGCGCACTACCTTGACCCGCTTCGTTGGAGAACAGGCCGCGGTTAACGCCACGGTTAAAGGCGTAGGCAAAGGTCGCCCCCAGGAAACCGCCGGTGGCAGCAGAGCCGGTAAAGGCGTCGGCGAACACCGACAGGAAAGACGGCACCAGGTTTTCGATATTGAAAACGATCACCGACAGTGCGCCGATGACGTACAGCACCGACATCGCCGGCACCAGGGTCGAGGTCACCTTGGCGATGCGGCTAATGCCGCCGAGAATCACCAGGGCCAACAGCACCGACAACACGCCGCCGGTCATTACCGGCGCGATGCCAAAGGTGGCTTCCATGCTGACGGCAATGTTATTAACCTGGGGCATGTTACCGGTACCGAATGAACTGACGATGGTCGCCAGGGCGAAGATCACCCCCAGCCACTTCATGTTCAGCGCCTTGTCCATGAAATACATCGGGCCACCGGCCATGGTGCCGTCATCGGTCTGTTCCCGGTACTTATGGGACAGGGTCACCTCGACGAACTTGGTGGTCATGCCCAAAAATGCGGTCATCCACATCCAGAACAACGCCGCCGGACCACCAAGGAAGATCGCCAGCCCTACCCCACCGATGTTACCGGTACCGACGGTGCCGGACAGCGCCGTCGACAAGGCCTGGAAATGACTGGTATCGCCGGGAGCACGTTTATGATCGTGCTTACCACCGACAATCTGCCAGGCGCGGCGGAAGTAGCGGATCTGCGGAAAACCCAGGTACAGCGTAAAGAACAGACCGACACCCAGCAGCACCCACGGGAACCATGGGGCCGAACCGAGTATGCCGTCGAGGGACAGCAGAAAGTTGTTGATTGCCTGCAAAACGAATTCCTTATTATTGTGTTCGGCCACTCCAGGCCATCAAAAGCTGCATCGGTTTCAGGGCTATCTCGGACAGAGGTTCTGACTGTCCTTGGGGGCAAAACGATCGAGTGCCGCTTAATTTGCCAATAGAAACACCCTGTTACAGAGCAGTTAAGACCCTACACTATCAACAACAAAAGGGCAGACTCAAGGAAGGGTCAACTCGGCAAAGCTGAGCATTGTGCCAGACTACCGCCATCAGGCAGCAGGTAGTGCTGGCCCCCGGTCTTTGAGGGCCGAATCCCTCGCTAAAGCCCGGCAAATGGCGGGTATTGCTCCAATTGCGACAATCTCAACTTTCCTGATCTGAAGCGGGATTATCCGCCGCCGCCTGCAGCATGAAGTCGCCGGCTGGCGCGGTATGACTCAACTTGGCGGCCACGTCGAGAATGCCGTCCAACAGTGGGCTGTCCTTGCGGTACGCCAGATACACCGGCCGCTCTATCAGGCTCTCGTGAGCCACCTGGTACAACTGACCACTGTCGACAAACGGCTGGACCATGGACTGCGGCAGGTAGGCCGCCCCGCCCCGGCTCAGCAGCACATCCAGGGCGATGCGGGCCCCGGAGGTGCGCATCGACGGCGCGCCGAGATTGGGGTGTCGGCGTGCGTGCTCCTGGGAAAACGCCACCCCCCAGTCCAGATACACGTAATCCTGATTCAGGGCCTGCTCCAGTTGCTGGCTGCGGGTACTGACCAGCACCAGTGGCAATGTTGTCATCTGCCGGCACTCCAGCAGTTCCGATTTCACCGGCTCAAACAGGATCCCCATGTCCAGGGTGCGTTGCAACAACGCTCGGTTCACCTGCTCCTGACTCAGGGTGTCGGCACAAAACGCGTAACCGGTCAGGGTCTCGGTGATCACTCCCAGGCAATGCTGCAGATAGGCATCCCAGATGTTGGGGGTACCGGCGATGGTAAGCTGAGCCTGCTCCTGATGAGTCAGCTTCAGGTCGTCTTTGGCCTGCTGCAGGGTGCTGACCATCACCTCGGCATAACGGACCAGCCGCTCTCCCGACGACGTTAGATGGATGTTGTTGCGTTGACGAACAAACAAGGTGGTATCGAAATACTCTTCCAGCTGTTTGATGCGGGCACTGACGGCAGCCTGAGTAATATTGAGTCGCTCTGCCGCCCGGCCAAAGTGGCGCTCTCTGGCCACTTCCAGAAAGGTTCTGAACCCTTTTACGTCCATTTTTCACCTCACACATTTGTGGTGAAATAGTAACAACCGAATTTTGTCGTGACGATAGAAATATACCGTTTTTCTTTTCTTGGCCGACGCCCTATCTTGCGCCGATTCTCCACATCGGAGCCACCCGGTAACCCATTGTAAGGGTTTCATTTAGATAGGGTCAGTTAGGCCAAATGTCTGCAGACGACGCCGATGACACCAAAGAGTGACGCAAGCTTCCCAACGCAAGCGGGCAAAAGCGACCATTTCACCCCACTCAAACGCTGGATACTGGGAAGATGGTCCGCTAAGCCAAGGAAGAAAGCCCTTGGGAGCGGCCTTCTCGATAATGAACTGCTCAACAACGCCGCGCCCTTCTGTACAGAAAGGTGGTCAAGAAACGCTCACGCTTTCGCCCTGGTGCATTGATGCCTACAACGGTGAGCCGTTCCAAGCTCCAGTTTTTTTCTTTAAAAATTATCGAATTAGCTAGAAAGATCTCTATCTATGTATTTTACTTAAAACAGGCAACCACGATTCACGGATGAGAAACATGGCGAACAAAAAAAGCGTCGGGGCAAGCGGGAAAAAAGCAACCAGCAAAGGTAAGAAGAGTCACGGGTTAGAACAAAAGCAACCAACAAAAAAAAAGAAGCTCAGACTGCATTCACACCTAAAGGTTAATATCCCACTTTTTCAATCACTCATGATGATTCTGCCATCATTGGCTAAACAGGTTGCTGCCGAGAGTGCAGGCAATTCCGCTGATAACTCAGATCAAGTAACCGCCGATAGGGTGACAGAAAAAGATGCTATCGACGACCATGGAAAAACGGACTTATCAGCAGTTACTCATCAAGAGGCTCAAACGAGTGACAACGACGTAAACTCAACCTTAAGTGCCAGTCACACTCCCCGTGGATCCCACGCTCACTTTGTTCCCTCTCATCATTTATCGGCGCTGTCTCACCCTCAAGTCCATTACATTCCTTCGGTATCGATGCCGACCATCTCATCAGGAAGCAACAGCCATCCCACTCATTCGAATGGGGCTACGACACCCGATTTACCCGTTACCTTCATGCCAGAAGTCATAAAAGGTACGTACGGAGAGCTCCATGTCGATGCCAATGGTCAATACACATTTGTATTGAATCCAGATTCACCTCACTACATCCTGTTGAATCAGCACCAACAAGGCACTGACCATTTCTTGTTGCATCTCTCTAATGGCTCGAGCGTCATTGTTCAAATTCCGGTCACGGGTAAGCAAGACACGCCAACGATTTCTGGTGATTTAACCGGTATCGTTACGGAAGATCATAATATTGATTCACAGGGCTTGTTACATGCGAACGGTAAAATTGATGTCATAGACCCTGATCAAAATGAAAGCTCGGTGAAGCCAGAGGTCATCTCTGGGAAGTATGGCTCATTGACGATCGATGCCGATGGACGCTGGAGATATCAAGTTGATAACTCGCTCTCTACTATCCAAGCGTTAACCGAAGCCACTTCATTGCACGAAAGCTTCACTATTCACACCAAAGACGGCACGCCTCAAACGATTGATATGACGATTGGCGGCAACGACGACAATGCCGTAATTACGGGTGTGGATGCGGGTGCGGTAACAGAAGATTTAACGACGCACGTTCAAGGCCAGCTTTCAGTAACGGACTCCGATCTTAGCGAGGATCATTTTCAGGCATCACAACTGACTGGCAATTTTGGTACGTTAGTTATCACGAAAAATGGAGCGTGGACCTACGATCTCGATAACACCAACCCAGCCGTACAAGCCTTGGGCAAAGGCGCGACGGCCACCGATACCATCACCGTTCACTCCGCAGACGGTACGCCCCATCAAGTGACGATTACGGTTAACGGCACTAACGACAAAGCCATCATTGCTGGCACAAGCTCCGGCGCTGTCACCGAAGAATCTCAATTGCAAACATCCGGAACGCTGACGGTCACTGACGTCGATACTGGCGAAGCGCACTTCTCCAATACCGATGTTGCAGGCTCGTTTGGTACCCTCCACCTCAAAGACAATGGCAGCTGGACCTACGATCTCGATAACACCAACCCCGCCGTGCAAGCCTTAGGTAAAGGAGTAACCGCTACCGATACCATCACCGTTCACTCTGCAGACGGCACCCCCCATCAAGTGACGATTACGGTTAACGGCACCAACGACAAAGCCATCATTGCTGGCACGAGCTCAGGCGCTGTCAGCGAAGAGTCTCAATTGCAAACATCCGGAACGTTGACGGTCACTGACGTCGATACTGGCGAAGCGCAGTTCTCCAATACCGATGTTGCAGGCGCTTTAGGTACGCTCCACCTCAAAGACAATGGCAGCTGGACCTACGATCTCGATAATACCAACCCCGCCGTGCAAGCCTTGGGCACAGGCGCGGCGGCCACCGACACCATCACCGTTCATTCGGCTGACGGTACCCCCCATCAAGTGACGATTACGGTTAACGGCACCAACGATAACGCTGTGATTGGTGGCACAAGCTCCGGCGCTGTCACCGAAGAGTCTCAATTGCAAACATCTGGAACGCTGACGGTCACTGACGTCGATGCAGGCGAAGCGCAGTTCTCCAATACCGATGTTGCAGGCGCTTTAGGTACGCTCCACCTCAAAGACAATGGCAGCTGGACCTACGATCTCGATAACACCAACCCAGCCGTACAAGCCTTGGGCAAAGGCGCGACGGCCACCGATACCATCACCGTTCACTCCGCAGACGGTACGCCCCATCAAGTGACGATTACGGTTAACGGCACCAACGACAAAGCCATCATTGCTGGCACGAGCTCAGGCGCTGTCACCGAAGAGTCTCAATTGCAAACATCCGGAACGTTGACGGTCACTGACGTCGATACTGGCGAAGCGCAGTTCTCCAATACCAATATCGTAGGCTCGTTTGGTACCCTCCACCTCAAAGACAATGGCAGCTGGACCTACGATCTCGATAACACCAACCCCGCCGTGCAAGCCTTGGGCGCCAACAAAACAGCTACTGACACCATCACCGTTCATTCTGCGGACGGCACACCCCATCAAGTGACGATTACGGTTAACGGCACCAACGACAAAGCCATCATTGCTGGCACAAGCTCCGGCGCTGTCAGCGAAGAGTCTCAATTGCAAACATCCGGAACGCTGACGGTCACTGACGTCGATGCAGGCGAAGCGCAGTTCTCCAATACCAATATCGTAGGCTCGTTTGGTACCCTCCACCTCAAAGACAATGGCAGCTGGACCTACGATCTCGATAACACCAACCCCGCCGTGCAAGCCTTGGGCGCCAACAAAACAGCTACTGACACCATCACCGTTCATTCTGCGGACGGTACCCCCCATCAAGTGACGATTACGGTTAACGGCACCAACGACAAAGCCATCATTGCTGGTACTAGCTCAGGCGCTGTCACCGAAGAATCTCAATTGCAAACATCCGGAACGCTGACGGTCACTGACGTCGATACAGGCGAAGCGCATTTCTCCAATACCGATGTTGCAGGCGCTTTAGGTACGCTCCACCTCAAAGATAATGGTACTTGGACGTACGATCTTGATAACACCAACCCAACCGTTCAAGCCTTGGGCAAAGGCTCGACTGCCACCGACACCATCACCGTTCACTCTGCAGACGGCACTCCCCATCAAGTGACGATTACAGTTAACGGCACCAACGACAAAGCCATCATTGCTGGCATTAGCTCCGGCGCAGTCAGCGAAGAGTCTCAATTGCAAACATCCGGCAAATTGACGATTACTGACGTCGATACTGGCGAAGCGCAGTTCTCCAATACCGATGTTGCAGGCGCGTTTGGTACCCTCCACCTCAAAGATAATGGCAGCTGGACCTACGATCTCGATAACCCCAACCCCGCTGTGCAAGCCTTGGGCAAAGGCGCGGCGGCCACCGACACCATCACCGTTCACTCTGCAGACGGCACGCCCCATCAAATCACCATCACTGTTAACGGCACCAATGACCGCCCTGTTGTATCTGGCACCTCAAGTGGCGCAGTCATCGAACAGGGCTTAAACACGGCAGGAACCCCTGATGCATCCGGGAGTTTAATCGCGACGGATATAGATAAGTCCGACACCATTACATGGGCAATCAACCAACCCCAAGGCCAATGGGGAACGCTATCGATTGATCAGCATGGTCAATGGCACTATCAGCTAGATAATTCAACCGGCGGTGCGGCAGATAAGCTAGCGACTGGTGAACATCAGTCAGAATCATTCTGGATTACCGCAACCGATTCAGCCGGGGCGACCGTCCCTCATAAAATTGTTATCGATGTGCAAGGTAGCAACGACAAACCAATCGTCAGTGCGTGGACTCAGCTTCCTGCGGGAAAAGAGGATCAACCAGTCACCATCAAGGCTTCTGACTTACTAACACATGCCAGCGATGTCGATACTCGCGATGTATTGCATGTGACGAATCTTCAAGCCACCCACGGTAGCCTGACTGACAACAAAGACGGCACCTATACCTTCACGCCAGACAAAGATTTCAATGGTGAAATTCGACTCACTTATGATGTGGTTGACGGGCATGGTGGTAGCGTCAGTACTCAAGCTAAGTTCGGCCTTACCGCCACTCCAGATAACGCGATTATTACCGACGCACAAACCAAGGCAGACTTAAGGGGAGTGACTGAAGATCGTGGTTACATCGATACCCACTACCAATTGCATTACGACGGCAGATTAAACATCCAAGACCCTGATGCGGGAGAAGCACAGTTTGATCCGAATATTGGTCCGCAAACCTATCAAGGTATTGGCTACGACACCAAATTAGGTGGGCACATACTGCTCATGCGTGACGGCCACTACACCTATACGCTCGACAACCGCAATATACAGAACTTAGCGCAAGGTGAAGTTAAACACGATTCAGCGGTTATACGTTCTGCAGATGGCACGACACACACCATTGAGCTAACAGTTCACGGAACCAACGATGCCCCAACCATCAATGCACAGTTCCACTCCGTGACCGAAGGTGGAAGCACTCTAAAAGGACAAATGGTTGGCCACGATATAGATACAGGTGCGACATTGACGTACAGCGCACCGCAGATTGATGGTTTGGTGGTTAATCCGGACGGCAGTTATAGCTTCAACCCTGCTCACTCGACCTATCAATCGTTAGCATCAGGTGTCACGAAAACCCTGACTGTTCCCGTGACAGTCACAGACGAACATAATGCGAGCAGCACACAAAACCTCTCAATTACGATTACAGGGGTTAATAACTCTGCCGTTATCGGCGGTGTCGACACTGGTGACGTAACCGAAGGTAATGCTGGACAGAACATGTCCCCAGATTATGCCCAACCAGGCATGGCGAAACTGGGACAGGCTGCATTAACAGCTGACGGTAAATTGAATATTGGCGACCCAGATAGCGATGAATCTCAATTCGATACTAAAGGCGGCGCTTGGAATAACTCTTATCATGGTCAGTACGGACATTTACTATTAAATACTGATGGCACTTGGCATTACCATGTTACCGCGGGAAGTGTTGATTGGGTTGGTAATCGCAAAACAACCGTTGGCACAACCATTGACCAGCTTGGTGAAAATCAAACCCTGACTGACACCATTACCGTGTATTCAAAAGATGGCACAACGCACGATATTGTCATTACTATTCACGGTAGCAACGACCGACCTTACTGCGCTTCTGAAGTACAGCTCAATTCAGGCAAAGAAGACCTGGCTCAAACCATTACAGCAACCGAGTTATTGGCAAATACTGTTGACGTAGACGCCAACGATACAGGTAAGCTCACCATCGCGAATTTGCATGCTGATCATGGCTCGATTCAAGATAACCACGATGGGACCTTCACCTTCACTCCAAGCCATAACTACAACGGCAGCGTCCACTTCACTTATGATGTGAAAGACGCTCATGGTGGTACCACACACACTGGCGCAAATACCTCTCTTGTAGCAACCCCAGACAAAGCCATTATCTCTGAGGTAACCACTGGAAGTGTTATTGAGGATGGATCACATGCGACCCACAACAACGGCACCACAACAGAGCTTGCCAATGGACAACTTCAAGTCATTGATCCAGATAGCGGCGAAGATAAGTTCCAATACAGCCAATTTGGTGAGACTCGCATTCGCGACCCATTTGGCGGCATGCTTCGAATTGATAGCGCGGGTAATTGGGGATATAGCGTCGACAACGCGGCTCTTCAACACCTAGCACAAGGGCAAGTTGAAACGGTCACCTATCGCGTACACAGCTTCGATGGTACCGCCTACGACCTGAACATCGATGTCATCGGTACCAACGACGCACCCACCGTCACCAGGGTGGTGCTCAGCAACGGCACAGAAGATACACACTATCAAATGCAGGCGAGTCAGTTCGGTTTCACTGATGTCGACACTGGCGATACGCTGCATTCAATCGCCATCACAGATCTGCCGCCAGCGGCTCAAGGTAAGTTTGTACTCGATGGACACGACATCACGGCAGGTCAAAGTATTGCTACTGCCGATATCGCTAAGCTTCAGTTTGTGCCTACAACGGATTTTAACGGTGACGTTCAATTTAAGTTCACCGTTAATGACGGACATGTCGATTCACAAAAAGCCACCAACACACTGCATATTGACGCGGTTAGCGACACTGCACAGTTCACTGGCAGCGATACTGGGGATGTTCAGGAAGGACATACCTATACGGCACCAGACGGTACAATGTCTGGCGGCTACGTCGATGATCGTTCACCAGATCATATGCATGGAAACATCGGTAAATTATGGAACGATGAAATACACACGGATGGTCATTTGAACATTGTTGATCCAGACTCCGGTGAAAGCCATGCTCAAACAGGCACTTACCAAGGTACACACGGACATGTGATACTTCAGAGTAACGGCGATTGGAGCTACTATGCGTCCATAGGCCAAGACGCAACGGGTAGAAAGATAGATCATCTCGGTCAAGGAGAGTCCATTACGGATACTGTCACCGTCAAATCGGCTGATGGCACTACTCACGACATTCATATCACCATTCATGGCGACAATGACCGCCCGTACTGCTCTTCAGAAGTTCAGCTCAACAGCGGAAAAGAAGACCTCGCACAAACCATCACAACAACCGAGTTGCTAGCCAATACCGTAGACGTTGATACTAACGACGCTGGGCAACTCTCTATCGCCAACTTACATGCGGATCACGGCACTGTCGTCGACAACAAAGATGGCACATTCACCTTCACGCCAGACCATAATTACAACGGTCAGGTGCACTTCACTTATGACGTAAAAGATGCACATGGTGGGGTTACTCATACAGGCGCTTCTACAACGCTGTTGCCGAGCAATGATGCTGCCACACTGCAATCGACACAAACGTCCAATTTTGTAACTGAAGACCATCTAAAATCAGGTACGAGCACCAATGGACTATGGTCAGGTTGGAAAAACCTTGCTATTCAAGACATTGACTCACCATCAGAGGCAAAAGTTACTCAAATAGAAGTCAACGGTGTTAAGCACAGGGTACCCGCAAATTTCGCTATGAATCTTGCAGGCGTGCACGGTACCTTCAACTTCACTCATTCAACCGATGGCCACGATAAATGGAGCTACAGTGCGAATAATAGTCACGCTGAGGTTCAATCACTGAGTCATGGCGAATCATTGACGGATACCATCACACTGATCACAGCGGATGGGACGCGAATCCCGCTGACAGCCAAAATCGTAGGCACCGATGATCATGTGATCATTGATACGCCTGATGCGTTAACGGCTGCATTAGGAACGGCCGTTGAAGATAAGATCACCTCTATTTCAGGCACCCTAGTCGCGCACGATTCCGACAGTAAAGATTCCGTCACGTTCAGCGCGGGCGATTCTACCGGCGCCTACGGTACGCTTCATGTGGATAGTAATGGCCAATGGCATTATGACCTGGACCACTCAAAGGCCAATGCGCTACAACAAGGTGAGACCAAAGCAGAGGGCTTTGATATCACAGCGACATCGACTGACGGCTCAACCGCAACCAAACATATTGAAGTGCTGGTTCAAGGAAGTAATGACCAGGCAACGATATCTGTTACATCGAATCCCGATGTCCATGAAGATGGCTCTTCAACGCCTGTCGAGATGATATCAGGTAAACTGAGTGCCCTGGATCCTGACCACGACCAATCTGCATTCTCACCGGATGTGGGCAAACGCCATGACCCATTTAACAGTGGTGTTCACGGTGGCCTTCATATAGCCAAAGATGGCTCTTGGACCTATACCGTTAACAACAGCCAAATTCAGCAACTCGCCGCAGGTCAAGAAGAACACGTTCAATACAACGTACATACTGTTGGTGGTGATTCGCATGTCATTGATATTAAGATCGTAGGGACCAATGATATACCAACCGTGTCGGCAACCACTCTTGCCCACGGCACAGAAGATACACACTATCAAATGCAGGCGAGTCAGTTCGGGTTCACCGACATCGATACCGGCGATACCCTGCACTCAATCGCCATCACTGATCTGCCACCAGCAGCCCAAGGTAAATTCGTACTCGATGGCCACGACATCACCGCCGGTCAGAGTATTGCTACTGCCGATATCGCTAAGCTTCAGTTTGTGCCTGCTACGGATTTTAACGGCGATGTTCAATTTAAGTTCACCGTTAATGACGGACAGGTCGACTCACAAGAAGCCACCAACACACTGCATATCGACGCGGTTAGCGATGCTGCACAAATCAGCGGGCAATTGACTACCGAAGACCGTTCTCACGTCACTGAGGATGTCAGAGTGAGCGGTCATATGTTGTCTTCCGATTCGATGACCCTGCACGTGCATGACCCTGATTCAGGTCAAAATTTCTTTATTCCAACAGGAGCATCAGGCACCACCAACGCACAATCAACCGGAACTTGGGTCAATGGTGACAACAATGTGGGCCAGTTCATTCTTCATGCCTCTGGACAGTGGCTATTTAGGGCAGATAACAACAATCCCAAAATAGACCAACTCGGTGCTGGGCAGCAAATCCAAGACACCATTACAGTGCAAAGTGCCGATGGTACAACTCAGCAGCTCATTGCCGTCATCCACGGAACTAATGACGCTCCAATTGTTTCGACACAGGTACAACTGGCTGCAGGGCAAGAAGATTCCGTTCAAGTAATCAGTTCAACAGCACTACTAGCGAATTCTAGCGACGTCGACCTCAATGATGTTGGCAAGCTGTTCATCGATAACTTACATGCTGATCATGGCACAATCGTCGATAATAAAGATGGCACATTCACCTTTACTCCAGATCATAATTACAATGGTCAAGTGCACTTCACTTATGACGTTAAAGATGCACACGGGGGAACAACGCATACAGGAGCAAACACTTCCCTAGCCGCAGTCAATGATGCTGCCACTATCACAGGTATTGACGCTGGCTCTGTCACAGAAGATAAAAATGTTCACCCTTCTGTACAAGGCAACTACTCCAGTAAATTAAAAGCTCAGGGGCAGCTTACGGCCATCGATCCAGATGCTGGAGAATCAGGCTTTGACTACCACACGCTTATCAACGCTCCCTCACATCCTAATTGGGCACCTTACCAATCCGTACTTGGTGGTGAGTTAGAAATCGATCAACAGGGCAGATGGCACTATTACATCGATAACCGTAAGCCTGAAGTACAGAGCTTAGGCGCAGGTGAGACCCTCACGGATAGCGTCACTATCCATTCCAAAGATGGAACGCCACATGTTATTACTCTCACAATTAATGGCACCAACGATGCCCCTGTTTTATCGGTAACTCAGACAACACCAACAACTGGTACGCTTACCGAGACCGATGTTGACGTGAATGACACTCACACCTTCTCTGTCGTCAGTTCAACCGGGCAATTCGGTTCGCTATCGGTCGACCCGGATTCAGGCGCTTATGTATACACGGGCAATGGTTCGGTTGCGGGAATGAGTTATAACTCAGCGACGCACACCTACCATGGCACCGATGTATTTGAAGTAAAAGTGGCCGACAATCATGGTGGTGAGTCGTCGAGGTTCATCACGTTTGATGCCAACGGTCACGTTTCCGTTGTACCAGGACAATCACCGACGATTTCAACTTCAGTGCCTGCCAATCCATTGGTCACCACCACGCAACCAAGTTTACCAACCGGGACAAACTCTCCGCCCACGAATGCAGTCACTGTCGACTTAGCAGCATCGAGTGACACTGGTCTCTCTGATACCGATAACCTCACTAAGGACAGCACACCAACAATCACTGGACACACGGATATTCCTTACTCACAAGTCACCGTTTATGATGGCTCCACACCTATTGGACATGCGGTGTCTGATGGCTCGGGGCAATATGGTGTAGCGGTGAGCAGTTTATCGAATGGCGATCATAATCTTTCCGCCAAAGCACTGGCTCCTTGTTCAGTTTTACCGGCAACATCATCAATCCTTTCACTGCATGTTGATACTGGCATTGCGCCACTGCAAGTGTCATTAACCCATGACACAGGAAGCAACTCGACTGATTTGGTCACTAACGATGGCTCGTTGACAATCACTGGGCAAGAGGCAGGCGCAACCGTTGAGTATTCGACGGACAACGGACACACATGGACGTCTAGCTTCACCCCACAACAAGGCTCGAATACAGTCAGCGTGAGACAGATTGATACCGCGGGAAATGTGTCGGCCGGCACTTCGATGAGCTTCACTCTAGATAATACGATAAACGCCCCCGCTGTCTCACTGCACAACGATACTGGGCGACACTCAATCAACACACCAGACTCGATCACCAAAGACTCACAGCTTTCCATTCAGACGGAAGCCGGTGCAAGAGTAGAATACTCGAATGACGGCGGACACACCTGGACAGCTGTGTTTAATCCAGTCGAGGGGGTGAATGACCTACAGGTAAGACAGACTGATATCGCTGGCAACGTATCTCCAGCAACACACTTTAGTTTCACCTTAGACACCACTCCAGGCACAGTCACGGTGAATCCAATATCACAAGATAATGCGTTAAACGCGGCCGAAAACAATCAGCCACTGGTGATCACCGGGACGACCTCTAATATAGCGCCTGGAGATGTTGTCTATGTCGTTGTAGGTAATAATCATTTTTATGATGCGACCGTAAAATCGGATGGTACATGGTCATTGACCTTAAATGCTTCTGAACATCAACGTATATTGGCGACTGATCGCGATTACCCAATCCAGGTGGGTACTGTTGATACGGCAGGTAATTCAACGCCTCGTATTTCGACCCATCTGCTAATTGATACGCAACGTCCGATCCCACATATTGCTGTTGACTCAGTGACACAGGATAACGTGCTCAATGCTCTTGAGTCTGGTCAAACTATCTCGATAACGGGCACAGTAACTGGCGATTACCACCCTGGTGACATAGTCCGTTTGAAGATAAACGGTGCAACCATTTCATCGCTTACCGGCTCAGTTGATGCGAGTGGACACTTTTCGATTTCTGTGGCTGGTAGCGTATTGGAACATGCCAATATTCATACTAGCTATGCAAATGGTCAGGCTGGCTCGATACACTCAATAGAAGCCACAGTAATAACAACCGATGCCGTCGGAAATGTTGGTAGTGCAACGACAGGTTCCCAGGTATTCAGCGTTGATACTCAAGTTAACCTACCGACAATTACCTTTGAAAACCCTGGACCGGATGGCCTTTACAGCAAGGCTGAAATTGCCCACGGACACCCCAATACAGTCACCGCGACAATTACCCCACCGGGCGATGCTAAGGTTGGTGAACACCTCGTTGTTAATGGACAAGATCACGTACTGGATGCCCATACGCTCCAGCATGGATTACAAATTGAGGTTAGCCCTGGCTCTCAAGTACAAGTCACCATGACTGACGAACACGGAAATACAGCGGGCAGCCAAGGTGTTGCCGCCAGTGCAATCCCAGAACCGATCGTTGTTAAACCGCCATCGGGAAGCCATCAAGTGTCCGCTACCCTTGGTGTTCCGCCTCTTGCCCCATCTCAAACGCCTGTTCCATCGGCACAAAACGGCTGGCGTATCCATCTAGCCAATGGTCAGTATGTAACAAGCCATCATGGGCAATATGGAACTTTAACCATTGATCCTCAAACCGGTCATTTACATTACCAGGAGCAAGCCCAAGTCCACACGGGACCACATGGTAGTGCTTCGGGTACTGGCCAGCATGAGGATAAATTTGAAGTCGCGCTTCAAGGGACAAATCAGGATGAAGTGGTTGCCCACGTAAATGTTCAGATACTCAGTCATGGACCAGGGCATAGCGGTAAACTTACGATTGGAACTGAGGTGGTTGATATGACGATCACACCTATTGTCCATACACCTCACCCTGCTCCACCACCACCGCCAGTTCAGCATGACGAGCCTGAAATTGCGTCTCACGAGGACTTTACGGTTACGCTAAGCGATGAGAGTTCTCTCGATCTCTCTCAGCATTCTCATCTAGAGCCAGATCAGAAAACTGACCGCCAAGGTTCAGCGGCTTATTTGGATGCTCTCGGTATTCAGCCGAATGCGTCACCTACCACTGGTCACGATCAACCCGCAGACATGGACATCGTGCTTGCACAAGTCGACCAACAGCATGCGCTAGATTACGACCAAGCGCACTTGGATACGTCGGATGCAATACAACACCATGATGCGACCACTGATCACAACCAAGATAGTGATAAACACCACCATAATGACTTAGATGGGCTACCCGACATAGACCCAAATAACTAATGGTTGGTAGTTAGTATTAATGGAGTAAAACAAAAGGGAGCACGCTATGTGCTCCCTTGTTAATGATGGTTACCCGCGCCGATTGGAACAGAGAAACGTCTGCAATTTTTTGAATTACCTTTCTCCAAAGGCAACGCTGATGTTGGTGTAGATCGGCTTCCAAAGGTATTGGAACACTGACTTCTCGCCGGTAGTGATATCCACCTCACCAGTCATACCGGGAAGAATAGAAAAGCTCTCAGGGTTATCACGGAAGTATGGCGTTTCAACAGACACCACCACTTCATAATAGATTTCACCGCGTTCACTTTGGCTTGTGGTCGGTGAAATACTTTCAACCTCCCCTTTTAACGCACCAAAACGGCTGTAATCAAATGCATCAATCTTGATTCGAGTTGGCTGGCCTACGTTCACGAAACCAATGTCTCTCGGTGATAAGCGAGCTTTAAAATCCGCTTTACCGCCGACAGGAACAATCTCAACCACTGTCCCGCCCGGTTGAATAACGCCACCGTTCTGTGTACTTGGCAGGCTTTGTACCAAGCCTTGTAGTGGCGACACTAACATGGTGTTGGTCAATTTCGCTTGGCTTGAACGCACCCTTGCATTCAGCGCAGATAAATCAGATACCGCTTTGGATCGATCGTCACTCACTTTGGCTTTTGCCTCGGCAAGAAGTTGGGCGATTTTTTGCTCATTGCTGTCTGCCTGCTTGATGAAAACCGACTTCTTACCGCGGGTTTCTTCTATTTTTTGCTCAATACTGGCCAGCTTTTGGCTCATTTCAAGCACACGTAAACGAGAGATGTTCCCGGCTTTGTAGCCTTTTTCCAACAGGTTCAGCTCTTGTTTAGTGGCATTCAGTTCTTTCTCATAGCTAGGTAGAGACTTTTCTACGACACGCAGCTGCTCAGCGATCTGCTCACTGTCCTTTTCCAGCACAATGCGTTTTTGATAGTAAAGCCCTTTCTGAGCATTCAGCTGCGCCTTTTGTTGGCTAACGATCTCTGGGAAATCAATTTCAAATTCCCCAAAATTCGGTTCACGGTTATCCAATAAAGCGTTCATACGCTCGATACTGGCAAGCAAGGTCACTTGTTGAGATTTCAATTCTTCAAGGGCCGTGCGCTGGAACGTAGCATCAAATTCAACAAGCGGTTGCCCTTTCTCGACCAATTGACCTTCTTTGACGAGAATTTGCTTTAACTTGCCACCGATTGCACTTTGTAATACTTGCTTTTCCCCTTCCGGAATCACTGCGCCCTTTGCTTTAGCGATTTCATCAACTTGAGTAACCACCGACCAGGTGACAAAAGCAGCGATACATAAGGCAACAGACCATGTCGCCAGTGCCAATGTACGAGCCGTATTTTGTGATTCAACAAGCTCACCGTAACGCTTGCCGGTCTCAATAGGGTGTTTAGCCATTAGCGACTCCTTGCTTTGACTCTGGTTTATCTGGTGCTGGTTGCTGCGCCTTAGATAACGATTGCCCCTGGGATAACGGTTGCTCCCGAGTCGATTGGGGTTCTGAAGGCTGCTCTAATGGGCCAGCATAAACGACTGCCCCCTCATCCAGTACCACGACCTTATCAGCAAGCTTAATCAAATCAGGATCATGCGATGAATAGATCACCGTTGCTTTTCCTTTTTTTGCCGCCAAAAACTCACCAAATACACGCTTGGCATTGGGATGGGCATCAGGCACCGGATTATCCATTAGGAACATTGGGTAGTCATAAACCAAGGCTTTCGCATCAATGAGAATCTGAGCGACTGTGCCTGATAACATATCAAACAGGCTATCCGGTTGAATGCTGCTTATCGAAGTATCCAGTCCATCTGGTAATGTGGAGAACCAGCGCTTACCTCCGACCATTTCGATCGCAGAGATCATTTTTTGCTCTTCAACTTTATGTCCATCGCTCAACCACTCTCGAATACTCAAGGTAAGCAAATCAGGATAAGCTGCTCGAATGAAACACCAGTGACGATAAAGCTGCGGGTCGTACTGAGCAAGATTTACCCCTTTCAGTTCTACCATGCCGTTTTGAATAGCCTGTAACCCCGACAACACTTCAATCAATGTCGATTTACCACTTCCTGAGGGGCCAGTGATCGCCACAATATCGCCAGCTTCAACATCAAAACTGACTCCGTTCAATGCAGGGCGACTCTGCTTAGGGTAACGGAGAGTCACCTGATCTAACTTCAAATTCGGTGCGACCGTTGGCAGTGGGTGATGCTGGTAGCTAAATTCACGTTCAGACGGCTGAGACAGAATGCGATTCACCTGCAGTTTGGATTGATTAAAGCTATTAAAACGCATCGCGCTGTTTGCCAACACCTGTGCAGGCCCCGTCACTTTGGATATCAGCATCATTGATGCAATCAAGCCACCCGGCGTCATCACTTGTTCAAAAATGAGCCCAATACCCAACCCCATCACGGCCAACGTTGAACCCACACCAATAAAGTAATACATCGAGGTATAGCGACTCTGCAGAACCGATTGATTGAACGCCACCTTAGAGGCAAGCAGGTTGGCCTTTTGGAATCGTTGGATCCAGTACTCTGAAAACCCAGCACTACGAATAAAGGTAAGCTTAGATGACAACTCATTGGTCATATTTTGACGATTAGTTCCTGCAACCGTCGATTGCATAGCGCATTTACCGCTTGAGCGTATCGCCCGCTTTGCTAACAGGTAATATAAAACTAAAGAAACGATAGGAACCAATACCAACCATCCCCCCAAAACACCTATTGCCAGTACAAAAATGGCAATGAAAGGCAAGTCAAACAACGCATTACCGAGTGGTCCAGATAACACTCCTGAAATACGTTCGGACAACATCACTTGGTTTTGCTGACTAGAGGAGGCCGTTTGCTGGTTTTGAGCATAACTATTTTTTAGTAGGCGTTGAACCAGAGATTGAGATATTTCACGACTGACTCGGTTGGATACTGACGCAAACACACGACTACGCAATGTTCTAAGCCAACCCATCATCACAAACAACAAGGCTGCCCCAATGGCAATGCCTTGCAGTTCGTGCCCAGCATCACCACCGATAACATGGTCATAGATCGACATCGTGATGAATGGCACTGCGAGAGCAAACAGATTGGTAATAAAGCTGACCAAGAGCAATTTAGGAATGATAGGACGAAAGGCGTGTAGCCGTTCACCGACCCAGTCAGGAGAGGCCTTCTCCAATGGCTCTCCTTCTATCACAATGCAAAATTGAGGAATGTCAGCAACCTCTGCATTGCCATCAACAGCAACAAACTGTTTTGACTCTAAATGGCCAGAAACCAATTCAGTTTCCCCAAGAACCAGCAAAACTAATTTGTGCTCGCCTACCTCATCGAGGTTAGCCACTAACCGATAGGGCAATGCAAGCCGATCAAACAGGGAAAACACATCGTCTAGTGATTCAATGCCATTCTCATCGACCCATTGCTGGGCAAACAGTTGGATATTCGCATTTACCTCCAGCTCCTTGAGAACAGAAAGGCTTTCAGCTTCCAGTCGGTTCATCGCCTCGTGTTGATTGTCTGTTTCTGTATGGCGACTCGCATCTAAACGATTCATGCAATAGCCTCCTGCTGATTTGTACTTACTTCGGTCATCGAACCGCTTTCCACAGTTATCGTTCGACTCGCCAATTCGCGAAGTTTGCCATGATAGCTCACCATCAGTATCGTGCGTCCTGCCAACACTTCGTCTTGTAACACTTTAACCAGATTACCGAGTGCATTGAGGTCCAGCGAAGAATCCGGTCTTTCTAGCATGATAACGGGTTTGTCACTCGCTAATTGAGCCGCGATATTGAGCATCTTCACGTTGCCCATACTCAACAATGACGCACTCGTATGGCCAATTTGTGTTTCTAACCCATCAGGTAAACGCGTAATTTCTTTGGTTAATCCCAAGCGCTTAGCATAATCATTGGCGCTTTGCGTTCTCTCAGGGTCAAAGCCACATAAGTTGTCCAAAATCGTGCCCGAGACCAATTGCCCTTTCACACCGCAGTAAGCTGTCACTTGAGCGACAGATGCAATGGAAACGGCTTTGCCATTAATTAGGCATTGACCCGCGGCCAAGTCATCAATCCCTGCTATCGAAGACAATAGGTGACTATTGGTATGGCGATCTTCACTCTCTAACAACACCAATTCGCCTTTGTTTAGCATCACATCCGCACGAGCGAGTTCACCGTATCGTTCAACCGTTGCTTGCTTGATTTCCAAAGTCTTAAAGTCAGACAAATTAAGCTCAGAACCTGAATACTCAGGTAGTGATAAATCATCCAACTTTTCTATGGCCTGGTTAGCACTGTGTATCGAATTAAGCTTTATGCGAATCCCAACCAAAGCGCTTAACGGTGCCACTGCTCTGCCTGATAAGATAGAACATGCCGCTAATCCACCAGTGGTTAATTGACCATCCAATACCCACAAGCTGCCGGTAATCACCAGCAAAACGGAAGTCGCAAGTGCCGCAAGCTGAATACACTCTTGAGCGAAAGCACTCTGCTCTTCTTCCCGAGCTTTAGATTGGGCGCGGACATTATTAAGCGATTTAAACTGATTAAAAATTCGAGACTCAACAGCCTGACGTTTAATACCCTGAATGGTCTGGCTAAGAATAATCAAGAAAGCTTTTCTCTCCTGTTCATCTTTAGACGCTTCTTCACTTAAGCTTTTAACGCGAACAGAAGAAAGCCAAACAATGCCGAGCGTGATGAGCCAAACTGCCAAAGGAATCGCCACTAGCTCACCGCCGATATAGGCCACCAACCCCAAAAAGATCAGTGCAAAAGGCAAATCGATAAAGCCAGAGATTATCCCACCAGAATACCAGTCCTTAACTTTGGATACCGATCCTAGCCCCTCTTCGACACCACCCACACCGAGCTGGCGAAGGTGAGCTGAAGATGCAGTCGTCACCCTTTCAACCAAGGTTTGGTAAGTCGCTTTTTCGGTATTGCTAGCCGCCGCTGACAAAAGCCAGGTACGAACAAAACGTATGAGCGCTTCCATGGCTACCGCGAGTGTCGCCCCTGCTAAAAGCAGTGTGGCAGTACCATAACTGTGATTGGGAAGAATGCGATCGTAGATCTGGAGAACCGTTAATGGAACGGCTAATGACAAGAGGTTAATAAGCAAAGAAGGCACTAAGGCTTTCCTCACTACCCCTTTGTTTTTTAATGACGTTACAGGCATACACAATCCTTATCCATGCTCATGAAATAAGATTGGTACATTCCACGTGGTTATGCAAGATAAGATGCTGATTTAATTTAATTTAAACACATCGCTAAATTTTGTTGTTTCGATCAAACCTTACCGCCAAAATCGCGTGTTATCTCTATTAAGGGCGATGTTGAACCACCCCCAGCAAACATCGGCCTGTTGGTTGATCTGATCCTGTGACCATCAATCGAGGAGTCGCGTTGGCTGGCAACAAAGCGATGAACAACGTCATAAGACTAGGTATGCCTGCGCACCAGATGATCAGCTAAGCCAAGGAAAGCCCTTGGGAGGGCCCTTGTCGAGATTCAATTGCTCACCACCTTGACCCACAAGCAAAGTGCTATCGAAATACCCCACCAGCTAGTTGATGCGGGCACTGACGGCTGACTGAGTAAAAGTGAGTCGCTCTGCCACCCGGCCAAAGTGGCGTTCTCTGGCCACTTCCACGAAGACTCTGACCCCTTTTACCTCCAGTGTTACTTCACACATTTGTGGCGAAATAGGAACAACCGAATTTTGTCGTGACGATAGAAATATATCGTTTTTCTTTTCTTTGGCGGCGCCCTATCTTGCGCCCATTCTCCACATCGGAGCCACCCGTTAACCCATTGTAAGGGTTTCATTTAGATAGGGTCTGACTATGTATGACAGTGAATTCAGAGCTGGCGTGCGCGACTTTGTCGACAGCCGCCGCTTTGGCCGCGGTTTTAGCCGCAGTGGTGATTTCACCATTAAGGAAAGCGAATTGCTCACCCGCTATGGCCACACCATGGCTCAGCTGGCCAGTGGCGAGCTGACACCAGTTGGCGAGCAGGAGCATCGATTTGTCGCCGTGGTGGCGGGGCTGCGTCCCCCCACCTCGGCATTGGAGAGGGTGTGGCTGAAATACCGCCAGCTTAGCGAGTGCCGTCGACGGCTGTTCTGTGTGCAAGACAGCCGGTCCGTGCCACCGCCCTCAGACCCTTATCTGTTTTATGACGACTGAATTGAGTAACCCATGAATATCTGTTTTTTGATGTACCCCTGGCACCGAATCGATCCGGCCTTTGACTCGACCCTGCGGCTTATTCACGAGTGCGTAGTACGAGGCCACACGGTAGCAGTCACCACCCCCAACAGCCTGACCATGCGCGAGTCCACCGTCTATGGGTTTTGCGACGTGGTCACCACGGGCAAAGGGGTTTCCGACAAACCGGAACGCTTCTACGCTCAGGCCCAGCTTAAACGGGTGAAGCTGCCAATGGCCGGATTTGACTGCATTTTTATGCGTGCCAATCCACCGCTGGATACTCTGGCACTCAATTTTCTGGACTCGGTGAAACAGGACACCCTGATCATCAATGATCTGGAGGGGTTGCGCATCGCCAACAACAAGCTCTATACCGCGGGCTGGAGTGGCGCAGCGGGTCAGTATATTCCGACTACCCATGTGTCAAAAAACAAAGAGTACCTGCAACAGGTTCTGGCGGAAAACCAGGCCGACAAGATGATTCTTAAACCTCTGAACGGTTTTGGCGGCCAGGGCGTGATTGTGATTGAAAAACGGGCTCAGCAAAGTGTCAGCTCCCTGCTGGACTTTTACATCGGCAGTGGCGACCGCACCCATTACGTGATCCTGCAGGACTACATCGAGGGCGCCGAAGAGGGAGACAAACGGATCCTGATGCTCAACGGCGAACCCATCGGTGCCATGCGCCGAGTGCCCGCGGCCAACGACGTGCGCTCCAACATTCACGCCGGAGGCAAAGAGGTAAAACACAGCCTGAGCAAAGAGGAGAAACGCCTGTGCGCCACCGTCGGACCACAACTGGTGCGCGATGGCCTGTATTTTGTGGGACTGGACGTCATTGGTGACAAACTGCTGGAGGTTAACGTGCTGAGCCCCGGCGGCATTACTCGGATTAACAGACTGAATCGCACCCGGCTGCAACGTCAGGTCATCGACTGGATGGAGAACATCGTCCATAGCCGAGAGTTGTTGTTGCAACGTAAGACCATTTATCGTCAGGCCATTAATGATGCAAACGTTATCGCTGTCTGAGGCTTTGAGCCTGATTGCGCGTCGCCAACCCTTCCATGCCGAAATCGATGGCGTTGCGCAGCTGAAAATTGAGGCTTACCTGCCTGTGGTCAGCTGCGCCATCCACGCCGGCCATCGGCTAAGCACGAAGCTTACCGACCAATGCCTGCTGAGTGCGGAAGAGCGCCGATTTGAAGAGGATCCGGCCACCGACCTCTTAATTGCCTCCCAGCCCATCACCCTGGTGGGGTGCGATTCCCGATTCGAATACGACCTCAATCGGGCTCAGGCGCTGTCGACCTATTTTAAGTCGGCCTGGAGCAAGCCAGTGTGGCGGCGACCGTTATCGGCCCGTAAACGCAACCAGTGCCAGCAGAAACATCGGCGCTTCTATCAGCTCTATGACGGGCTGATCGCGGCCTTGGAGCAGCAGTTTGGCCACGTGCTGGTATTTGACCTGCACAGTTATAACTACCAGCGGATTGAGCGCAAGGTGCCGGTGTTTAACATCGGTACCAGCCAGATCGATATGGAACGTTGGGGCCCGGTGGTGCAGCGGTTTAACCGAGAGCTGGGCCGAATTCGCCTGCCAAACCTGAGTGTGGAGTCCAGGCTGGACGAGGTGTTTCAGGGGCGGGGCTATCTGATTGCTCATACTACTGCCCGGTTTGATCGCACCCTGGTGCTGCCGACCGAAGTCAAGAAGGTGTTCATGGATGAACACAGCGGCGAGCTGTACCCCCAGGTAATGGCAGCGCTGGCCCTTGGGTTAAAAGAGGCGTTTACTCAAACCTCAGCCCGATTTGAGCGTCAGTTTAATCGCCGCCGTCAGGCCAGCAAGCACCAGATGCTGGCCTCGCGCATCGACCCGAACGTGGTGGCACTGGACAACGCGCTGTACCAACTGGCCAAGGGCATGGAAACCCTGCCCTACATCAACCCGGTGAACCTGCAGCAGGAGAAACAGCGGTATCTGGCAAACCCGAACCGCTATCGGCCTGACTTTCGCTACCGCCAGCAACGTCTGAACCCGTTTGCATTCCGGGAAGGGTTGTACCGGCTGCCATTTGACAGCGTTGCCGATGTGGGGGTACGCCAGTTGTATCAGCAGGTGGCTGACAACCTGTCGCTGCGGGTCGAACTGATCACCTCCGTGGGCAGTGACCGGTTCCGCTACAACAGCCTGAGGTATTACGGCAGGCCCGATGAACGCACGCTGAAGCAGGCAGGGTTTCTGTTGCAGGCCGCGACGATGCCCGAGGTCGATGACACCAGACTGACGGTAGACCAGGTGTGTGAACGGCTTAGAGGGCATGCCCGCGAGCATGGTATCGCCTGCCAGGTACAGACCAGCGGCACCCTGGCCGCTAAGGCGATGGTGATGAGCGAACAGGCCAGCCTGATGATCAACCGCCATGCTCGATTTAGCGAGCGTGAAGCGAAGGCGTTGGCCCATCATGAGCTTGGGGTACACATGACCACCACCATCAATGGTCGGGCGCAGCCACTGAAACTGCTGTCGCTGGGGTTGCCGGGGAATACCGAAACTCAGGAGGGACTGGCGATACTGGCAGAGTACCACGGTGGTTGCCTGACACTGGGCCGGTTAAGGCTACTGGCGGCGCGGGTGGTGGCGGTGGACTCCATGCTCAGGGACGACCACCTGCCGACCACGGTCAACCGGTTGATCGAGGAAGCGGGACTGGACCAGGACGACGCCTTTACCGTGGCAGCCCGTGCCTATCGCGGTGGCGGCCTCACTAAGGACTATCAATACCTGAGCGGGTTTTGCACCATGTTGTCACTGCATCAACAGCGAGATTTGAGTCCGCTCTACACCGGAAAGTGCGCCTTGGCCTACCTGGATATCCTGGAAGAGTTGTGTCAACGAGGTTGGTTGAATTCGGCGATGCCACTAACGCCTGCCGATTCCCCCGACAGTGAACCGGTGATGACCTTTGTGCTGAACAGCCTGACTCAGGCGGCCTGATCGATCTAATCCCCGTTTTCGGGCGGGGATTCTCTGGGCTTAACCCGGCGACTTGGTTATCATTCGGGTATGACTGACATTAAGGCTCCGCACATGATAATTAAGGACAACGCCGTCGTTTCCATCGCTTACACCCTGTACCTGGAAGATGGCCAGAAAGTCGACGTGGTGTCGGCCGACGACCCGGTGATCTACACCCACGGCAGTGGCATTCTGGCCGAAGGGTTGGAGAACGTGCTGCTGGGTCACAAAAAGGGCGACCAGCTGAAAGTGACCCTGACGCCGGATCTGGCGTTTGGTGATCACGACCCACAGATGGTTCAAACGGTGCCTGCCGACATCATCAAGGGGGCCGACGAGCTGAAGGTGGGCATGCAGATCGCCGCCGATACCGATCAAGGCCCGATGGAGTTAACCCTAACCGCCATCGAAGGGGACACCATTACCCTGGATGCCAACCATCCGCTGGCCGGTAAGACCGTCATCTTTGATGTCAAAGTATGCGACGTGCAACCGGCACAAGAGGACGACAGCGCCTCGCTGCAATAAACACTGCAAGACCGAAGTGAAGCGAGCCTTAGTGCTCGCTTTTTTCTCTTCTGCACCATGGCAACGACTACACTGATAGTGTTCCGTCCTCACTCAGGAGGTGACCCATGGGTGTCGCTATCAGTGTCATCGATTATCTCGAGGAGCTTGGGGTGCAATACCAGCTGGTTCCTCACGCTCACAGCCAATCATCCATTCAATCTGCCCTTTCCGCCGGCGTTTCCGCCAGGCAAACCGCCAAGTCGGTCATGTTGGAAGACAATGAAGGCCGGCGAGTAATGGCCGTGATTCCTGCCGCCAACCGGGTGGTGATTCAACAACTGAGTCAACAGCTGAAACGGGAATTACACCTGATCCCCGAGTCCAAATTAAAGGGCCAGTTTGACGACTGCGAACTGGGCGCCCTACCCGGCGTCGGTGATCCCTACAATGTGCTGGCGGTGTACGACGATGCCCTGGAAGGGGAAGACCATGTCTATTTGGAAGCCGGTGATCATGAACACCTGATCCGCATCAGCAACCGGGGCATGAAGACGCTGATGGCCGACCACCCCCACGGTCGCTTCAGTGCCACCGCGGTCTACAACGAAAAGCCCCGCCGCGCCTGGGACTGGCAATAACCCGAGGGCGGCGCCTGGCGTCGCCCGTTGATTCGTTGGCGTTGTGAGCCTGGCGCAGGCTCACAAGGCTCGTACTAACGTCATTACCCGATGATCACTGCCACCAAACCGGGCATTGATGGTCGACTGCCAGTACAACTCGTAGCCACCTCGGCAGATCTCCTCCCCGCCCTGCTGAGCACACACCAGCGTCACCGGCTGTTCCAGCCACCAGCTGACATCCTGCTGAATGCGGCCACTGACACTGAGCTTCTTAATGCCACACAGATCGACTCGGCTGGGCTTGCCGACCTCATCCAGCATCAACCGACAATCGAAACGCGCTTGCGGAGCGAGTATCGACAGCCGCAACTGACCGCTGACCTCCAGCGCGATCTCCACCGGTGCCAGCCTCGCCCGCTCATGATAATGCCCGGTCACCGCGCCCGGCGACATCCAGCCCGCCTCATCATCGCCTGCCACCGCCCCGGAGCACACTCCCTGAACAATCAGGGCTATCAGCAGCCTTACCGAGTTTCTGTTCATATCCGTCACTCTTATGGTTGTAGCGACGACCGGGAATCGCCCCGACCAACACCGAAACAGCACCAGAGGCGCAAGCACCGCTGGCGCTCACTTTCCTTCCATGAAAGTAAAGCGACAGAATCGGCCATAAATGGTAAAAACAACGCCGTCATTGAGGCTCAGAATAGAACGGCGACGGTGGATTCCGTCGCCCTTGGCGCCGAACTCAGCCTGAGGTCTGGTTTCCAGGCTGATGGCAGCGTTGCAGCAGGTCTTCAAAAAAAGCACTGCCCTTGCGGCGGGCAAAGGCAACATTGCGCTCAGGAATGGTCTCGGGTTGTTGGTAAGTCTGCAGCGCCTGCTCCATGCTGGCCTCGCGAATCAGGTGGATCAACGGCAGTGGCGAGCGATTGGTGTAGTTGGAAGGATCGTCCATAGGTTCGCCGTCGAAGCAATAATCCGGGTGAAAACTGGCGAGCTGATACCGGCCCTCGTACCCCTGCTCGACCAATAGCGCCTCTGCCAGTTCCACCAGGTCCAGGTAGGCATAAAAACCCTCGAAGCCCCGAGGCAAAATGCACAGCGTGGTCTCGGTTTGCGGGTGAGAATCCAGGTGCTCGCATTCCGCCACCAGTCTGGCCAACACCGCTTTTACCTTGGTCTGTTCAATCACCGCATAACGGATGCTGTTTCGCTCCACTTCACGGCGGGCAAAAGGGCACAGGTTATACTTCATGATCACCCGTTCTACCCAATGCCGAGTGGCAACTATCGATTCTGTGTCTGGCACCCTCTGCTCCCTTGGAATTGACGCGGCAGCCGAGCTGCCTAAGCGGCGCCAGCATAGCACAGTAGGGTGATCCTGATCACACCGTTACAGCACCAGCATGCCCCCATGGCTGACAACGGCCACCGAAGTCAGACTGAGCCGCAGGGTTCGATACCCCGGTGGCTGCCTGCCAATCCAGCGGTCGGCGGCCATCATCACTGCAAACGCCAGTGCCAAAACCCCTAATGCCACCGGAATCGGCGCCAGCACCAATGCCAACCAGCCGACAATACTCGGCCACATGGAAAAATGGATCTGCCAGTTACCGGAGCCGGCTAACAGCCCCTGGTACCAATGAATGCCACCGAGAAAGGACAGAATGATGGCACTGTATTGCACAAAGCCAATCTGAGCCTGAACGGAGTCGATCACCCCGGCCATCAGCAACAGTGGCAATGTAACGAAAGGAATCAGCCCGGCGATACCGAGCCAGAGAGCGTGGCGGGACATAAGCGGCTCCTGATGGCAATAACCTTAATCAGTACGAACGCCGCTTGGAGCTGGATCGGTGTTACTGAGTCACCATTTTGGCGATTGCCTCGGCCTTTTCCTCGTCGGTCATCTGCGACGGTGGCGGTGTCATGATGCCTTTCTGATAAGCGGGCCGAGCCGCCAATTCCGTCATCCAACGCTGCAGATGCACCAGACCGTCTATCTCGATGCCGCTCCATTCATGAGTCCGCACCCAGGGCCAGGTGGCAATATCGGCAATGCTGTATTCCCCCGCCAGGTAAGGCGTCTTGGCCAATTGCGTGTCCATCACCTCAAACAGGCGACGCCCCTCTTTTTGATAGCGCTCGATGGCCGCTGGAAGGGTTTGCGGGAAATAGCGATAAAACACGTTGGCCTGCCCCATCATCGGCCCCACTCCGCCCATCTGGAACATCAGCCATTGCATCACCACCGACCGCTGCTTGGCATCACTGGGTAAAAATAGGCCACTCTTTTCTGCCAGATACAGCAGGATGGCACCGGATTCAAACACCGCGAAATCATCATTACTGCGATCGACAATAGCAGGAATACGGCCATTGGGGTTGATGGCAAGGAATTCAGGCTGCTTCTGCTCCAAGGCACTGAGGTCCAGAGCATGGACCCGATACGCCAACCCCATCTCCTCAAGAGCAATGGAAATCTTATGGCCATTTGGGGTGGCGGCAGTATAAAGATCAATCATCGAACGCTCCTTATTGATTAAACGCCGGGCGACGGCCAACACGCTGGTACCATCGCTGAATATTGGGCCACTGATCGTCCAGGGTAATGCCCAGGTTGGCAATGAATCGAATGAACACAAAGCCACTGATGTCTGCCACGCTGAAGCCAGGGCCCGCCAGGTGCAACGACTCGCCCAGCCGCTGCTCCAGGGTCGGCAGAAACTCCTCTACCCTCAACCGACTCTCCTCACCCCAGGCTTTGACGCAGCGCTCCCGATCCTGGTACACGCCGGTCAGATTTCGAAATGCCTGAAACCCCACCATCAATCCCTGCAACTCCACCATCCGCAACCACATCTCCACCTGGCCTTTTTCCAGGGCCGTGGTGCCAAACAGGGAGTGTTCTCCGGGATGCAGGGCATCGAAGTAACGGCAGATGGCAATGCTCTCGCACAAACTGGTGCCGTCATCCAGCTGCAGTACCGGTATTCGGCCATTGGGGCTCAACGCCATGAACTCATCGGACAGATTCTCGCCGCCGCGAACATCCACCTGCACCCGCTCGACCTCCAGGTTCATCTCTGCCAAAAACAGGCTGACCCGTTGAGCGCTTGGGGTCATTGAGGCTTCGTAAAGTTTCATAGTGAATCCTTTAACAGAACGATCGTTTAGATTAGAATCTACCCATAACAGAACGAGCGGTCAAGAATTAACTCATACGGAGGTCCCGTGGCCAGACAGTGTCAATTTGAACGTCACCAGGTGCTGGAACAAGCGATGCAGCTGTTCTGGAAACAGGGCTATGAAGCCACCTCGGTGGCAGACCTGGTGTCACAGTTGCAGATCAACCGGTTCAGCCTGTACAACAGCTTTGGCGATAAACAGCAGCTCTATCACCTGTCACTGCAGCACTACCTGAACGAGCATTCGCTGCCACGACTGAAGCCTCTGTTTGACGCCAATGCGGACCTGACCACGCTGGTCGAGTTCATCTCCGCAATGGCGGCGGATCCCGATAAAGCCAGCCTGGGCTGCTACGTTCAGGCAGCCCTACTGGAGCGGCGACATCAGGATCCTCATGTCAAAGCCCTGGCCGATCAGTTGTTTGCCACCTTGAGGGAGGGGTTTGAACATTGCCTCGGCCAGGCGCAGCAGCGGCGACAGATTGCCGCCTCCCACAACGTCAAGGAGCTGTCGGCCTGGCTGCTGCTGCAGATGCAAGGGATTCGAGTACTGCTGCGAGCCGGCCAGCACCAGGCCCTGAAACTGGCGGTGAAGCAAATTGTTACGTTTTTAACCCATTGCTGAAATGACTCATTCAGGTGCAGTTAAGTGGTTGCCGGTCTATCCTGTTAACCATCTGATTCCTTGCAAGGAACTCCCTATGCGAAACACACTGCTCGTCGGCGCCGCCGCGCTGGCCGCCACCCTCTCCGGCTGTAGCACCACACCGGATACGCAAACCCTTGACGGTGAGGTGTTCTACCGGGAACGCATTGCCATCCCTCAGGACTCCGTCGTCAAGGTGGCCCTGCAGGACACCTCCAAGATGGACGTGGCCGCCGAGACCCTGGCCAGTACCGAGTTTCAAGCCCAAGGCGGCCCCCCTTATGCCTTTTCACTGAGCTACCCGGCCAAAGCCATCAAGGCGGGAATGCGCTACACCATCAGTGCCCGCATCGAGTCGGCGGATGGCCAGTTGATGTTCATCAACACCGAGTCCGTCGCGGCCTTCGGTGACCAACCTCTGAGCGTACTGGTGAATAAGGTTGCCGCCCCAGCCACCACGGCCCTGACAAAGACTCAATGGCAACTGACCGACATCGACGGCCGCCAGGCGGAACTCGGTATGGGGGACAAGGCGGTAAGCCTGATGCTCAGCGACGACGGCATCGCCTCCGGCTTTGCCGGCTGTAATCGCTATCAGGGCCGTTTCGATATCAAGCCAGACGGCATTCAAGCCGGTCCGTTTGCCGTCACTCAGATGGCATGCCCCACTGGCATGGAGTTGGAACAGCACTACCTGAGCACCCTGGATCAGGCCGCCGCCACTAAGGTGGTGGGCAACAGCCTGCTGTTGATGGACAGCGACGGCAAGGTGCTGATGAGTTTTCGCGCCCAATAATTCGTTTCGTCATTGCTGCCACCGTTCCACTGCCTGGTGGCAGCAGTGACTTTTTCCACCCCTAGCCCCGCAATTTTCCTTATTCCCCTAAGTCCGTATACTGACCACTCCCCCCTGCATGGAGTGCTGAAGATGTCTCTCTCCCCCCTTGAAGGTGGTTGCCAGTGTGGCGCCATTCGCTACCGTACCTCGGCCGCCCCCTTTGCCTCGGAATATTGCCACTGCGGCCAGTGCCGCAAAGCCGTGGGCGCAGTAGCGGTGGCCTGGATGGACTTTAAACGGGATCAGGTGCACTGGCTGGGGCCAGTCCCCACCGAATTCGCCTCATCGCAACACGTATTGCGAGGGTTTTGCCCTCAATGCGGCACCAGCCTGAGCTTTCGGGATGATCGCCACCCGAACTTCCTGACCCTGTCGGTAGGCTCGCTGGACGACGTGAATCGGGTCACGCCCAGCTATCACATCTACACCGATGACCAACCGCATTGGCTGCACATCGACGACGACGGCCCCCGCTTTGGCCAGAATCGCGGCGCCCAATAGCGAATGCCAAAACGACCTGCGCTTGGCGCCATCCTCAGGTACCATGACCGGGATAAAATCAGAACTCAAGGAGACACGATGAAAACCACCCTGATCACCTTAACCATGCTACTGATGCTAGGCGGTTGCAGCCCGGAAGTGGGCAGCGAAGCCTGGTGCAAAGCGATGAAAGAGAAACCCAGCGGTGACTGGACCGCCACCGAGGCTAAGGATTACGCCAAGCACTGCGTATTCTAAACGGCTGAACTGACCAGCAGGTTGCCGTCAAAGTCCAGTCTCTTTGTCGGCCACCCCAGAGCAATCAAATCGCACCAGAGTGGATTAAAATCCCCTGCCGGATACTATAGAATTCAGTGTTCTCAAAGAGATCCCCGGTATGAATTGGTCCTTGTTTACGATTCTGGTGCTGTTGGTGGTTCTCGGCATACAACAGATTCGATATCGACAAGCGATAAAACAAAGCCAACGGTTTGGCTATATCCTCGATCACGTCGAAGCCTTCATCTACGTTAAAAATCGCCACCGACGCTATACCTACGCCAATAAACCGACTTTGACCCTGTTTGACATTACCAAATGCCAATTGGCCGGCTTCAAAGATCAGGACTTCTTCTCCCCAGAAACCGCAAAACGAATCGAAACCCTTGACCTTAAAATTTTAAACCGGTCGCCATTAACCCATGAAGAGGTGGTTTCAAAGGAAAATGGCAACACCACGGTGTATCTGGATACCAAGCGCCCTTTGCTCAACCGAAAAGGAGACGTTGAAGGGATTCTTGGAATTTCCACCACTGTCACCGAGACTTGGAACCTTCGTAAGACTCTGGAACATCAAGCACATATCGACCCATTGACTCAACTCTGCAATCGGCAACAACTCGACAAGGTCTTTGCCGTGGAGATGCAGCGCTGCCAGCGGTATCAGCATCCGCTGAGTATCATCATCGCCGACATCGACCACTTTAAAGAGGTCAACGACAACCACGGTCACCAGGCCGGCGACGCCGTCCTAAAGCAATTTGCCAGACTGCTAGAATCACACTGTCGCGTCAATGACTGCCTGGGCCGGTGGGGAGGCGAGGAGTTTTTGCTTATCTGCCCGCAAACCCATTTGCAGCATGCCAGCCAACTGGCAGAGCGCATTCGCCATCAGGTCGAGCTGTTTTCCTTTCACGGTATTGGCCGGCGTACGCTTAGTCTGGGAGTCTCAGAATTTAAGGCCAACGATACCCCGTCCAGCCTAACGGCACGGGCCGATGAGGCGCTTTATCGCGCGAAACAGCAGGGACGAAATCAGGTCTGTACAGAGACGTCAGCGCTGACGCCGGTGTAAATCAAACCGGTTGCTCATGGGTCACCACGCAGTTGCGCCCTTGTCGCTTTGCCTGATACAGCGCCACGTCGGCGTCCTTAAGCCACTGCGCCACTTCGGTATGGGCGAAACTTGACTGAAGACCGGCGCTGATGGTTACAGACACCTCACTATTGAAGTGTTCAGACTCGATTGCTCGACGAAGCTTATCGATGATCAGGGCGGACTGAGCCACATCGGTGTGGGAAAACAGAATCAAAAACTCATCACCGCCGAGGCGAAACACCAGATCGCCTTGACGCGTATGCCGGTTGATGCAGGCCACCACCTCGGTGATGACCCGATCGCCAACATCATGGCCATGGCGGTCGTTAATGGCCTTAAAGTTATCGATGTCCAACATGGCGATGGTGGCCTGTCGCTCATACGCAAGGCTGCTGGACAGAAACGACTCCAATTGGGTTCGGTTGAGGGCCTGGGTCAGCGCATCTCGAGTGGACAAACTCAACAATTCGGTGTGCAATCGAACCACGGCGTTCATGACAAAATGGGCCACACAGACGCAGATAATCAATGCCACCATCATCCTCAGCGCCAGCAATGGCGGCATTTGCGAAAAGCCAATTACCGCGCTGCCGGCGATAATCCACAGGTTCGCGGTCAGCGACACCCGTGGCGGGGCGAAAAACACCAGTCCCATGGCAATGGGAAACAACCAATAAGAACCCAAAGGGCCCAGGGTATAGAGAGTCAACAAGGTCAAGGCCACCAGCAACATGGCTGGAATGGGATACCCCAGCAGGCCTTGATTTCGCTTCAGCACCGACAACAACTCCGCCGACAGCACCACCCCAAACAACAGGCAACCTGAGGCCAACAGCCACTCGCCAATCAGCAGATTCTTAATGCCCAGAGGGTAAAATGTCAGCAAGGTGACCAGCAGCAGCAGTTTTAACGCTCGAGTACGGGCGCTGTTATTGACCAAGCCGTTAAAGTGCACCTGCCAGAACGGCGAATGTTCCGGACCGCCACTTTTTGCCAGCAGCAATTGTCTGCCGCGAGACAGCGCACGGCCAACACCATGGCTTAGGGTTTTCCAATCCATTCCCCCCCCTTCTCAGACCGAAATGGCATCGGTCTCGGATGGTTAATCCCCTGTAATAATTAACTTAATCATAGTCAATTCTCACCGTCCCTACACACCGTTGGCCCAAAGATACAGCGACAGCAACCACTCCGGCATATAGCCCACCCGTTTCGATACCACGGTACCCTGGTCGTCGACGATCAAGTAGGTAGGAAAGGCCACCACATCCAGATAGCGGGACAACTCGGCACTGCCAAGCAACACCTGCTGAGGGGCCTGATCGGCAAACGGGGTCAGAAAATCGGAAACCTCATCAAGATCCGCATAGGACAATGCCACCGGCACCACATTTTTTCCCTGCCCCTGCCACTGAGCCAGGTGCGGAAAGGTGACCTTACAGATGGCGCACCAGGGCGCAAACAGATACACCAAGCGGCGATCACTACCGCTGAGATTGGAAAATTCACCACTCGGCTGCCAGCGCCCTTGCTGCTGGCTGATTTGCGGCAGGGTCAGCGACGGCAGTTGATCCGATACCGGCTCCATCATCAGACTTCGAATCCAGCCCCCTAACCACAAGGCCAACAGCAACACTACGACCAGTTGCACGCCTTGCTTTATCCATCCAATGCCTTTTTCCACAGAGATCCTTAAAAAAACGGCCCATATCCTAATGATATAGACCGTTCATTGACGATGAAATTTCACCGGTTCAATCCGTTTTTCCCAACCCGAAATGCAGGAAGGTCTTATCGGTGGCCATTCGCCCCCGGTGGGTGCGCTGAATGAAGCCCTGCTGAATCAGAAACGGTTCGATGACGTCCTCGATGGTTTCTTTCTCCTCACCGATGGCGGCGGCCAGGTTGTCCAGCCCTACCGGCCCGCCGGCAAATTTCTCGACGATGGTCAGCAGCAGTTTGCGATCCAGAAAATCAAAGCCCTCACTATCGACGTCGAGCACCCCAAGGGCTTCGGCAGCCACCTGTTTGTCGATGTTGCCCTGGTATTTCACTTCGGCAAAATCCCGTACTCGTCGCAGCAACCGGTTGGCAATCCGCGGCGTGCCGCGACTGCGCTTGGCCACTTCCACCGCCCCTGGCTGGTCCAGCTCCAGGTTCAGCACCTGGGCGCTGCGGCTGACAATGGAAGTCAAATCGCCAACATTGTAGAACTCCAGCCGCAGCGGAATGCCAAAACGCGCCCGCAGCGGCGACGTCAGCGCCCCGGCGCGGGTGGTAGCGCCAATCAGCGTAAACGGCGGCAGGTCCAACTTAATCGAGCGGGCCGCCGGGCCTTCACCGATCATGATGTCCAGCTGATAATCTTCCATGGCGGAGTAGAGGATCTCTTCCACCGCCGGGCTGAGCCGGTGGATCTCATCGATGAACAGGACATCGTTAGGTTCCAGGTTGGTTAACATCGCCGCCAGATCACCGGCTTTCTCCAGCACTGGTCCCGAGGTGGACTTAATGCTGGCATCCATCTCATTGGCAATAATATTGGCCAGAGTCGTCTTACCCAGCCCCGGAGGGCCAAAAATCAGGGTGTGATCCAGCGCTTCTCCGCGCTGGCGGGCGGCGGCGATGAAGATCTCCAGCTGGCTGCAGACCTCCTTCTGACCGGTGTAATCGGTGAGTTTCTTCGGCCGCATGGCCCGATCGATGACCGATTCCTGAGTGTCCTGCTCTTGTGGGGCAATCAGCCTGTCTGCTTCAATCATCCACGGGCTCCTACATCATCGCCTTGAGGGCGTCTTTAATCAGTTGCTCGGAGCTGGCTCCCGGGGCATGGACCTTATCCACAGCCTTTTTCGCCACCGTGGCTTTGTAGCCCAGGGCCTCCAGCGCGGCAATGGCGTCTTCAGTGGCATCCGGTGCGGTGATGAAGGTGTCCTCCACCGCGTTGCCCAGGGCAAAGCTGTCGGCGTTGGGAGTCGCCAGCGACGCCGCAAAATTCTTCATTCTGTCGCGCATCTCCACCACCAGTCGTTCGGCGGTTTTTTTGCCGACCCCAGGAACCTTGGTGATACCGGTAATGTCTTCCCGCTGTACTGCCGCCACAAACTGCTCCGCCGACATGCCGGAAAGGATGGCCAGGGCCATCTTGGGGCCGATGCCGTTGGTCTTTATCAATTCACGAAACAGGGCCCGCTCCTGCTTGGACGCAAAGCCGTACAGCAGCTGTGCGTCTTCACGCACCACAAAGTGGATAGACAGCACACAGGGCTGTCCCAAATCCGGTAACTGGTAGAAGCTGGTCATGGGCAACTGCACTTCATAGCCAACGCCATTGCAGTCAATCAGCACTTCCGGTGCTTGTTTTTCAATCAGAATTCCGCTTAGTCGTCCAATCACATCGTGTCTCTTTATCGTAACCGGCCGCGCACTCGGGCCGTAACTTTTCCTGCCATGGCTACCATACTCTCTCGGGTATGGCTGTGGCAAAGGGCGATGGCCAGGGCATCGGCGGCATCGGCTTGCGGGGTGGCTGGCAACTTGAGAATGCTCTTCACCATATGCTGAACCTGGGATTTCTCCGCCCCACCGGTACCCACCACCGCCTTTTTGATCTCGGTAGGGCTGTACTCGCTGATGGGCAGGCCCAGGTTGGTGGCAGCCACAATGGCCACTCCCCTCGCCTGCCCCAGCTTCAGCGCCGAGTCCGGGTTGCGCGCCATAAACACCCGCTCGATGGCGAACTCATCGGGCTGAAACTGGCGCACCAACTCACTGACGCCGTCGAAGATGCACTTCAGACGCGCCGGCAGTTCACCGTCCGGGGTGCGAATGCAACCGCTGCCCAGATAGGTATGGCTGCGACCCACCTTGCGAATCACCCCGTAGCCGGTAATTCGAGAGCCCGGATCGATGCCCAGGATGATGGTCATTCGCCGAGCTGCTCCATGATGTCATCGGCGATGTCGGCGTTGTGGTACACCTCCTGGACGTCGTCGTGATCTTCCAATACGTCGATCAGGCGCAGGAACTTGGGCGCCGTGGCGGCATCCAACTCCGCCTTGGTAGAGGGAATCATGGTCACTTCGGCGTTGACCGATTCCAGTCCGGCCGCATCCAGAGCGTCTTTTACCGCCCCGAATTCCACCGGGGTGGTGTACACATCGATGCTGCCGTCGTCGTTGGTTTCAACGTCATCGGCTCCCGCCTCAAGGGCAATCTCCATGATTTGATCTTCATCGGCACCCTCGCCGTAGGAGATGACCCCCTTCTTTTCGAACAGGTAAGACACCGAACCGTCGGTACCGAGGTTGCCGCCAGACTTAGTGAAGGCGCTGCGCACACCGGAGACGGTGCGATTGCGGTTGTCGGTCATGGTTTCCACCATCACCGCGGTTCCACCGGGTCCGTAGCCTTCATAAATGATGGTTTCCAGCACCTGGCCATCCAGCTCACCGGCGCCGCGCTTCACCGCCCGATCCACGGTATCCCGGGTCATGTTGTTGGACAGCGCCTTATCGATGGCGGCACGCAGACGTGGATTCGACGCCGGATCCGAGCCGCCCTCGCGGGAAGCCACGGTCAGCTCACGAATCAGTTTGGTGAAAATCTTACCGCGCTTGGCATCCTGTGCCGCCTTGCGGTGCTTGATGTTGGCCCATTTACTGTGACCTGCCATAATTTCTCTCCTGTTACCGGAATTCACTTCCGGCCTGAAACAATAAAGCTGCCCGCAGGCAGCTTTGTTATTCGTCTTACTGGTCCTGCTTCGGTTCCTGTTTCACCAGGTCGATGGCCAACTCCTCCAGCACATCCGGATTGGCCGGGCTGGGGGCGTCGGTGAGCGGACAGGCCGCCGTGGTGGTCTTGGGGAAGGCCATCACGTCGCGGATGGAGGTGGCACCGGTCATCAGCATCACCAGACGATCCAGACCGAAGGCCAGGCCGGCATGCGGTGGCGCACCGTAGCGCAACGCTTCCAGCAGGAAGCCGAACTTCAGTTGTGCCTCTTCGTCATCGATGCCCAGAATGCGGAACGCGGTTGCCTGCATCTCCTGGTCGTGGATACGCACCGAACCCCCACCCAGCTCACAGCCGTTCAACACCATGTCGTAGGCGTCAGAGATCGCCCCTTCAGGGTTGGCTTGCAACTGTTCTGGCGTCATGTTTCGAGGCGCGGTAAACGGGTGATGCAGGGCGTGGAAACGACCGTCGATCTTCTCAAACATCGGGAAGTCCACGACCCACAGCGGCTTCCACTCGTCCACGGTCAACCCGAAGTCTTCGCCGGCCTTCAGGCGCAGCGCGCCCATGGCATCGGTCACTACCGAGTAGCTGTCGGCGCCAAACAACAGGATGTCGCCGGCTTCGGCGCCGTTACGCTCGACAATGGCATTGATGATGTCGTCGGTCAGGAACTTGGCCACCGGAGACTGAACCCCGTCGATGCCGTTGCCCGCTTCATTGATCTTGACCCAGGCCAGACCCTTGGCACCGTAAATGCCGACAAACTTGGTGTAGTCGTCGATCTGCTTACGGGACAGCTTGGCGCCACCAGGAATACGCAGAGTGGCAACACGCCCTTCAGGATCGTTTGCCGGGCCGTTGAAGACCTTGAACTCCACCTCTTTCAGCAGATCGGCTACGTCAACCAGTTCCAGCGGGTTACGCAGGTCCGGCTTGTCGGAACCAAAGCGGCGCATGGCATCGGCGTAGGTCATGTGCGGGAACTCGGGCAGGTCCACGTCCAGCATCTTCTTGAACAGAGTGCGAATCATCGCCTCGGTGCTGGCCATCACCTGCTCGGCGCTCATGAAGGAGGTCTCGATGTCGATCTGAGTAAACTCAGGCTGACGATCGGCACGCAGGTCTTCATCACGGAAACACTTGACGATCTGATAGTACTTGTCCATGCCGGACATCATCAGCAACTGCTTGAAGATCTGTGGCGACTGCGGCAGTGCGAAGAACTCGCCCTTGTGAGTGCGGCTTGGCACCAGGTAGTCACGAGCCCCTTCCGGAGTGGCCTTGGTCAGAATCGGCGTTTCCACGTCCAGGAAGCCGGCATCGTCCATAAAGCGGCGTACTTCGGAGGTCACCTTGGCACGGAAGATCATCCGTTCGGTCATCTCGGGACGACGCAGGTCCAGGTAACGGTACTTCAGACGCAGGTCTTCGTTAACGTCGGTGTTGAAATCGATGGGCAGCGGCGCCGCCTTGTTCAGGATGGTCAGTTCTTTACCCAGCACCTCGATGGCACCGGTGGTCATGTTGGCGTTAACCTGACTGTCGGGGCGGGCACGAACCAGGCCTTTAACCTGAACACAGAACTCACCGCGCAGGCTGGAGGCGGTTTCGAACACCTCTGGCAGGTCAGGATCGTAAACCACCTGAACTATGCCCTCACGGTCACGCAGATCGAGGAAAATCACACCACCGAGATCACGGCGGCGGTTTACCCAACCGACCAGGGTAACTTCTTGGCCCACCAGGGCTTCAGTAACGAGTCCACTATAATGGCTGCGCATCGACGGATCCTATCTAAGTTGTTGGCAGTACGGGAGCCTTGCGCCATCGCCAGGCCCATACAGGAAAAATTCGGCAAAACCGGGATTATAAAGAAAAGTCACCACTTTAAGAAGTCGTGGTCGCCTTTGTTTCGACTCAGTTGCTCAGTTCACAAGCAGATGAGCAGATTTACAGCAGTTTGCAGGGGAAAAGCAGCGTCTATTATCAGTTTACTTGCTGGCGTCAGGCGTCGGCACTACAATCGGCGCGTCACCTGAAGAGAACCGTTCCAAGATGCCAAAGCACGATAAGATTTTTGCGACCCCTCAGCAAGATATCCCTGACTTCAGTTTCAATGAGCAGGTCGTTTCCGTTTTCCCCGATATGATCTCCCGTTCCATTCCCGGCTACGGCGCCATCATCGATGGCATCGGCGCCATCTGTGCCCGAGTGGCGCAGGATCACACCCGGCTCTATGATTTGGGGTGCTCACTGGGCGCAGCCACCCTGTCCATGCGCCGTCATGTGGGCGAAAACCACTGCCGCATCATCGCCGTCGACAACTCCGAAGCGATGGTCAGCCGGGCCCAGGAGCACCTGAATGCCTTTGTCAGCGGCACCGATGTGGAGTTGGTGTGCGCCGACATCCGCGATGTGGCCATTGAAAACGCCTCGATGGTAGTGCTGAACTTCACCTTGCAGTTCTTGCCACCGCAGGATCGCGCCGAGCTGATGAACAAAATCTATCAGGGGCTGGTGCCCGGTGGTGTGGTCATCGTCTCTGAAAAACTGCGTTTCGAAGGCGAACGTCTGCATCAGTTGCTGGATGAGATGCATCTGGACTTTAAACGGGCCAACGGCTACAGCGAACTGGAGATCAGCCAGAAACGTACCGCGCTGGAGAACGTGATGAAACCCGACAGCAAGCAGCAACACTACCAACGCTTCAAGGACGCCGGTTTCAGTGAATACAGCAGCTGGTACCAGAACCTGAACTTCACCTCGCTGATGGCCATCAAATGATCGAGTTTAAACAGTTCTTCCAACGCATCGCCGATTCCAAGCTCAGCCACTGGCTGGAGACCTGCCCGACCCAGTTAAGCCAATGGCGCAAGCTGCACGCCCACGGCGATTTCCCCAAATGGGAAAAGGTGGTGGCGAAGATGCCGATCATGGAGCTGGACCAACAGGACATCAAGACCCAGGTGATGTTTGGCAGCGGTGCCCAGCTGGACGACGGCCGCACACAGAAACTGCACAACCTGCTCAAGTTCTTCCATCCCTGGCGCAAAGGCCCCTACCACCTGCACGGCATCCACATCGATACCGAGTGGCGCAGTGACTGGAAGTGGGATCGCCTGCTACCCCACATCAGCCCACTAAAGGGCCGCACCGTGCTGGACGTGGGCTGTGGCAGTGGCTACCACATGTGGCGCATGCTCGGCGAGGACGCTGAACTGGTGATCGGCATCGACCCATCGGATCTGTTCCTGGCCCAGTTCGCCGCCATTAAAGCCATCGCCGGAAATCCGGACAGCATCCACCTGCTGCCTCTGGGCATTCAACAACTGCCTGAGCTGCGAGCCTTCGATACGGTGTTTTCCATGGGCGTGCTGTATCACCGCACCTCCCCCATCGATCACCTGTTGCAACTGCGCAACCAATTGAACAAAGGCGGGGAACTGATTCTGGAAACTCTGGTCGTAGAGGGGGACGAAAACACCATACTGGTGCCACCAGGGCGATACGGCAAGATGAACAACTGCTGGTTCCTGCCCTCCTCAAAAGCCTTGAAACTGTGGCTGGAAAAGTGCGACTTTAACGATGTCCGCATCGTCGATGAGGCCGACACCACCCTGGGCGAACAGCGGCAAACCGACTGGATGACTCACCAATCGTTACAAGATTATCTGGATCCGACCGATTCCAGTAAAACTGTCGAGGGACATCCGGCCCCCAGACGTGCCATACTGATCGCCACAAAATAGAACAAAATCATGAATATCGACCTTACCCAAGGATAAGGAATCAGAGATGAAGATGAACCACCTGCTCGTACCCCTCGCGACGTTGTCCCTGCTGGGCGGCTGTGCGAACCTCAACGGCGACAACGAGGCCGCCAAGCAAGCGCAACTGGATCAGCTGGTTAACCAGCAAACCGAACAGCTGCAAACTCTGATAGTCGATACCTGCACCCCTAAGGCAGACCCCAACCAACCCTACATGGAGCAGTTGGTCACCGAGATGGCCGGGGTCAATGCCCAACTGACGGCACTGGTAGAGAAACAGGCGGTGCCAGTGGTGACCTGCCCGGAAGTCAGCACCGAATCCCCCATCGGGGACAAACTGATTCTGGGTGAAGTCGAGCGTACTTATGTGCAAGAGGTGGGCATGGAGTTTGAAACCCGGGTCGACACCGGCGCCGAGTCCTCCTCCATCGACGCCCGTAACATCACCCTGTTTGAGCGCGACGGCAAGCAATGGGTGCGTTTCGATGTGCCGAACCGCGAAGCGCCGGACACCGAAGCCAAAACCATTGAAGCCAAGGTTGAGCGCATCGCGCAGATTAAAAAAGGTGCCGCCGACGGCAAACAGGAACGTCCGGTGATTCGGGCCCGCCTGAAGATTGGCGACTACGTTGCCGACACCGAACTGAACCTGAACGATCGCAGCCATCTGGATTACCCACTGCTGCTGGGGCGTAAGTTCATCAAAGACATCGCCGTGGTGGACGTCAGCCGCAGCCATGTCCAAAGTAAAAAACCGGCCAAAAAGCCTGCTAAACCCACTGAATAACGGACCTGTTCTCAATGGCCTCTAAGAAACCCTTCTACTTCCTGGTCGCGTTGCTGCTGTCCTTGGGCATCGGCTCCTCGATCTACCGCCACGTCGTCGACGGCATCCCCCTGTTTCCCGGCGCCCAGACCACCAACTGGACCGTAGAAGCGCGGGTTGCGTTTCAGGCGAATGGCCAGCCCATTGAGGTGTCCCTGGCCCTGCCTGAAGATCCCGGCTTTGAGATCCTGTCTGAAAGCGCCGCCTCTCCAGGCTATGGCCTGACGGTTGCCCGTCAACAGCAAGCCCGCCGCGCGGTGTGGACCAAGCGGGAAGCCATGGGACAGCAGGAGCTGTACTTCACCGCCAACCTGGTGGCCAGCGGCCGTTCCGGTCTGGCCGAATCAGTCCCACCGTCAGAGCCACAGGCAGAGACCTGGGCCGAAGGTGTGGACACCGCCGCCCAGGCCCTGATCGATCTGGCCTGGAGCCGCAGCGCCACCAACCTGTCCTACGCTCAGCAGATTGCCAAGATGCTGTCCGATACCGAACAGGCTCAGAATGTGGCCCTGCTGCTCAGTCACTACAAGCCGGAAGATCTGATGGTGCAGCTGCTGCACTCCGCCAAGATTCCAGCCCGGGTCGGCCACGGTTTGCGCCTGGAAGACGGTCGTCGCCGTCAGTCGTTGGTACCCATCGTCGAAGTGTATGACGACGGAGCCTGGCACCTGTTTGATCCCCTGACCGGCACCAGTGGCCGCGAAGAGAACATGCTGCTGTGGCAACGCTCCAGCGCCTCAGTTCTGGACATTACCGGCGCCGCCAACTCCACCGTGACCTTCTCCATCATTCGTGATACCCGTCCGGCAATGGCCACCGCTCTGGATATGATGAGCGCCAAAGGGCTGGCGTCGTTCTCGCTGTACTCGCTGCCTCTGGAAGAGCAGAGCCTGATTCGAGGCCTGATGCTGGTGCCCATCGGCGTGCTGGTGGTGGTGTTCCTGCGTGTGCTGGTGGGACTGAAAACCTCAGGCACCTTTATGCCGGTGCTGATCGCGCTGGCGTTCATCCAAACCACCCTGCTCACCGGCTTGATTGGCTTCTTGCTGATTGTTGCCGTCGGCCTGTACATTCGCGGCTACCTCTCCAACCTCAACCTGTTGTTGATATCGAGGATCAGTGCGGTGGTGATCGTGGTGCTGGGGATCATCGCCGGCTTCACCGTACTGGCCTACAACCTCGGATTAACCGAAGGTTTGACCATTACCTTCTTCCCGATGATCATCCTGGCCTGGACCATCGAGCGGATGTCGATCCTGTGGGAAGAGGAAGGCCCTAAAGAGGTCGCCATTCAGGGCGGCGGCAGCCTGCTGGTCGCCACCATCACCTACCTGTGCATGGTCGCGCCACTGGTGCAGCATTGGGTGTTCAACTTCCTGGGCATTCACCTGGTGATTCTGGCCGGGGTGCTGATGATGGGCCAATACACCGGTTACCGCCTGTTGGAACTGCGCCGCTTTAAGCCTCTGGCAGGAGACGACTGATGCTGTTTTGTCACCCATCCAAGCTGAAAACCAAAGGCATCATGGGGATGAACCAACGCAACATCTCCTACATCGGCCGCTATAACCCGCGCTCGCTGTACAAACTGGTGGACGATAAGCTGCGCACCAAACAGATTGCCATGAAGGGCGGCATCGACGTGCCTGATCTGATCTCGGTGATCGGTCAGCAGCACGAAATTAAAGACCTGACCAACCGCATTCGCGGCTTCGCCGGCTTCTGCATCAAGCCGGCCCAGGGTTCCGGCGGCAAGGGGATTTTGGTGATCACCAAGGTCTCGGAAGGCCGGTATTTCAAGCCCTCCGGCGACGAAGTCACCCTGGCCGAAATGGAACGCCATGTCTCCAACGTCCTGGCGGGGCTGTTCAGCCTCGGCGGCAAAAATGACGTGGCGGTCATCGAGGCCCTGATTCAATTTGACCCGGTGTTTGAAGGCTACTCCTTTGAAGGGGTGCCGGACATTCGGCTGATTGTCTTCAAAGGCTACCCGGTGATGGGGATGCTGCGCCTGTCCACTGCCGCCTCAGACGGCAAAGCCAACCTGCACCAGGGCGCCGTCGGGGTCGGCATCGACATCGCCACCGGACGAGCCCTGAGGGCGGTGCAGTTTGACCAACCGGTGACCCACCACCCGGACACCAACAAACGGTTGTCCGACATGGCGGTTCCCCACTGGGATCGGTTGCTGACCCTGGCCGCCGGATGCTACGAGATGTCCGGCCTGGGCTACCTGGGCACCGACATGGTACTGGACACCGAACGGGGTCCTCTGCTGCTGGAACTCAACGCCCGCCCTGGGTTGGCGATTCAGATCGCCAACGGGGAAGGCCTGTTACCACGGCTGCAACAAGTCGAATCACTGCCCGCCCATCCTGTGGATGTGGCCACTCGAATTGCCCGTTCCAAGGAGTGGTTTGGCCGTGAACGCCAATTGGATCAGACCGCCTAGCGCACTGATTCTGATCGGATTGCTGGTAAGCCCCTCGGGGCTTGCCGGCACTACCCTGGATCTGTGTCAACAACTGATTACCCCGCCCGAGTCCAACAGCGTCATTCAACAGCAGCGTTATCTGGCCCAACTGGTACAACTGACCGATCAACTGCGCGCCGCACCGTCGCGAGCGCAAGAGCTGGCTCAGTGTCATCACCTGGCCAGCAAAGCGCTGGCGACGCTGGACCACCAAGCCAGTCAACCGGTGACCCAATTGACCGCCGAGGCGGCCTACCTGAATCTGACCACCGCCAGCAAACGGCAACTGCGACTGGATCGGGTTGACTGCCAACTGGATGAAGCGACGGATCCGCAACCGGCACTGCTGCCACTGCGACGTCAGGATGTTGGCCGTTACCTGTACCAAAGCCCCGGCGAGCGCTGCAGCCAGTACGTATGGCTCGGCTGGGAGAATCGCGGCGGCAACGACACCCGACTGCTGCTGGATCGCATTCTGCAGGCCGCCAGCGACCATGCCAAGTCACAAGGCTACAGCGACAGTGTTGAGCATGCGCTGGCGGGTAACTACCTGGACTCGCCACAGAAAGTGTCGCGCTGGCTGCAATCGTTGCCGGTATCACAGGCGGAATTGCCCTGGCAACCCCATGCGGTCCCCCGCTACCGCAACCTCAATCCCGCTCAGCTGAGCCAGGCCGCGTTGCAAGCCCTGACCGCAACCCTGGGGCTGACTCTGGCCAAGCTCGATAATGGCAGCTGGCAAGTGTGGGATCAGCGCCGTTACCTGGGGGTGGTAACATTGACCCCGGGCAAGCGCACCGAACTGAGAGTGATTCAACGGCACATCGTCGGCCACCATTTTGGTGTCGCCGAGGTGGTCTATCGCAGCAAGACCAAGTGGCGCTTCAGCCACGTCGAGCAACTGCTGGCCCGCCAATCTCAGGCGCTGTATGCCCTGGCCGGCCAGCCATTGGCAACCCACCAGGGCCAACGGTGGGAAGCGGATCTACAGGGACTGACCGCCGCCCTTGGCGAAGCGCTGGCCCACAGCGCCTCGTTCAGTGCCCCATTGGGCCCCTTGCCTCCGGCGACGCCCCAGGGGTTTCAGGCCAGCGAATTGTTTGACGCCGAGATGGCGCTGGTGGTCTGGCGCCAGGATAATCTCGATGAAGCCGGGTTAATGCAGGCCCAATCCCGGCTGTTTCAGCACTATTTTCATCACCCGGCGCCGTCACACTGGCGCTGGTGGAACTCCCGTCCGCAACTGATCCGCCAGGGACCGCTGCTGTACCGCAAACAGCTGAGCCGCCAATTGGCGGCTCAGCTCATCAGTCGGTGGCAGCAGGGCCAACTCAGTGGCTCACAGCTGTGGCGGCAACTCTATGTCGACACCAATCACCAGCCCATGACGTCCACGTTGGACGCCCTGGGAGTGGGTTTACACCAGCGCCAGTAACTGCTCCTGGGCCTGGTCAACCACAGCGGCGTCCATGGCCACCCCGCCGGCAGAGACCAGAGATACATCGGTAATGCCAACAAAACCCAGTACCGTCTTCAGATAGGTGTCGTTGTGGTTCAGGTGCGCCATCGGGGTGCCATCGGCGTAGTTACCACCGCTGGAGGCGACAATCACCGCCTTGCGTCCGGCCAGCTCCCCTTTTGGCCCTTGCTCGGTGTAGTTAAAGGTGCGACCGACGCGACAGATCTGATCCACCCAGGACTTCATGCCGACCGTGACAGAAAAGTTGTGCATCGGCGAACCCAGAACCACTTCATCGGCGGCAAACAGCTCATCCACCAGCTCGTCGGATTGAGCCACGGCCTGCTGCTGCGCCTCGCTGCGCTGGTCTTCCGGGGTGTAAAAGGCGCCAATGGTATCCTGGCTCAGCTGGGCCACGGCATCGCCGCTGACATCACGGCGAATAACCCGGCTGCCCGGGTTGGAGGCCAACCAGGCATCGGCATAGGCGGCCGTCAGTTTACGGGTGTTGGACGTGGCAGAGTTAGGGCTGGCATCGACAATCAACAGGGTTTTCATGGTCTGGTATCCTTAATCGGTATCTCAATGGGATTGATGACTATATTAATTGCAAGAAACAGAAATAAAATTGCATAATATCGGTCAAACCTATCTAAGGATTAGAACTATGTACCGGCCTCATTCGACCCTGGAGCAGTGGCGCATCCTTCAGGCCGTGGTGGATTATGGCGGTTACGCCCACGCCGCCGCCGCCCTGAATAAAAGCCAGAGCTCCCTCAACCACGCCGTCGCCAAACTGCAACAGCAGTTGGGCGTGCAGTTGCTGCGGGTCAAGGGGCGTAAAGCGGAGCTCACCGATGAAGGTAAGGTACTGCTACGCCGTTCCAGGCAACTGACTCAACAGATCGAGCAGCTGGAGCAACTGGCCAATAACATGGAGCAAGGCTGGGAACATGAGCTGATCATCTCCCGCGAAAGCATCTACCCATCCCAGTACCTGTTTGATGCCCTGTCCCGCTTCTATCCGGAAAGCCGTGGTACTCGAGTGACCGTCATCGACAACATCATCAGCGGCAGCAGCGATGCCATTAGCAGCCGCAGTGCCGACCTGGTGATCACCGGCCATGTGCCCCCCGGCCATCTGGGCACGCCACTGGCGATGATCAAGATGATCCTCTGCTGTCATCCCAATCACCCGCTGACCCGGGAACAGGAAGTGGACTCCGGGCGACTGGAGCGCGAATTGCAGATCGTGATTCGGGACACCGGTACCGCCGCCCGCGACAGTGACAAAGATGTGGGCTGGCTCAAGGCCAAGGAGCGTTGGACCGTTAGCCATTTTTTCGATGCCATCGACATTCTCAAGCAGGGCGTAGGCTTCTGCTGGATACCGGATCACATGGTTGCCGAGGCATTGACCAACGGCGATCTGGTGTCGCTGCACTCCAGTGTGGAAAAACACCTGATTCCTCTGACTCTGGTGATCCCCAACCCGGACAACCTGGGGCCGGCCGGAAAACGCTTCGCCGAAATCCTACAGCAATGCAGCCCCCTGACCAGTTCTCACCCCATCGTCGGCACCCCTGTCTCGGCTCGAGGACCGGACTTTGGCCCCTGAGCCGCAGGGTTACACACCGAGCAAAACCGAGTCCTCACCGCTCTGCGGCTGATCGCCGAGGCCGTCAATCAACCATTGATGTAACTGACGCACCGCCGGGCTGAGGCGGCGGCGATCGGGACAGACCAGATTCAGCGGCGCCGGTTCACCGAGCCAGGGACCGGCTATCTCCAGCAATCGACCAGCGCGCAGATCCTCGGCCACATCCAGCCTCGACTTATAGGCGATGCCCGCCCCCATCAGCGCCCAGCGATGCACCACATCGCCGTCATCGCTGCTGCGATTACCAGAGACTTTGATCTCCCGTAACTGACCCTGCTGCCAAAACCGCCAGCGATCGTAGTGGGACTCGCCCAACATGAAACAGAGACAGTTTCTGTCTGCCAACTGCTCCAGACTCTGTGGCTGACCATGGCGACGCAGATACTCCGGTGAGGCGCACAACACTCGGCGGTTTTGCTTCACGACCGGCAACGCGACCAAACTGGAATCTTCCGGAATTCCGTAGCGAAGCGCCAGGTCCACCGGCTGCGCATACACATTGGCCAGCCGATCCGTCATCTGTATCCGCACCTGTAATTTGGGGTGTTCACGTTGAAACTGATCCAGCAGCGGCAGTAACCGGTTCCGCCCCAGGCCCGAGGGCATCGACAGCTGCATCAAGCCGCTAAGACCATGGGCTTCAGACTGTAACTCGGCGGCGGCGGCCTCCAGTACCTCGACCCCGTGCTGACACTGAATCAGAAACCGCTCTCCCTCCGGGGTCAGGCGCAGGCTGCGGGTGGAGCGAACGAACAACACGGTGTTGAGTTCAGTCTCCAACCGTTTGACCGCCGCACTGACTGCCGCCGGCGTTAATGCCAGTTGTCGCGCTGCCGCCGACAGGCTGCCCAGTTGGGCCGTTTTCATGAACAAGGTCAGATCCTGCAGAGCCTTCATTTTCAAATTTTATTTTAAAGAGATGATGGCCAATGCTAGTTTTTCAATCATACGGCGTCAAATAGACTGAGTTCAGCGTGCCGAAGCCCAGCGGCTACGGCATTAATTTGAATAGCGGAGAGCCCCCATGAAAGCCATCGGATACCGTCAGCCCCATCCACTGAGCAGCAGCACCCAGCTGCAATCCATTGAACTGCCCATGCCCGGCGCCAGCGGCGACGATCTGCTGGTTCGCGTGCACGCCATCTCGGTCAATCCGGTGGACACCAAGGTTCGCCAGCGGGCCGGCGGCGTCGACGGCCTCAATGACGGCTATAAGATCCTCGGCTGGGATGCTGCGGGGGAAGTGGTCGCCATTGGCGATAAGGTGACCGACTTTAAGGTGGGCGATCAAGTGTGGTACGCCGGCGATCTGACCCGCCCGGGCAGCAACGCCGAATACCAGTTGGTGCACCAGGAGTTGGTTGGTCGCAAACCCGCTAACCTCAGTTTTGCTCAGGCCGCCGCCCTGCCCCTGACCACCATCACCGCCTGGGAGATCCTGTTCGACCGGCTGAAACTGGATCCCAACGCCGATCTCAGTCAGCGGACCCTGCTGGTCATCGGCGCCGCCGGTGGCGTTGGCTCGATCCTGCTGCAACTGGCCAACCACCTAACCGACATTCGAATTGTCGCAACCGCGTCTCGGCCGCAAACCCAGGATTGGGTCAAGCGCTTAGGGGCGGATGCGGTTATCGATCACCGCCAGCCACTGTCCGAGGCACTGGCCGAGGCCGGCATCGACGGGGTCACCGACGTCGTCAGCCTGACCCACAGCGAACACCACTGGCCAGAGATTGCCAAGCTGATCGCGCCACAGGGACAACTGGCACTGATCGACGACGCCCCCAGCCTGGACATCATGCCCTTTAAGCAGAAGAGCATCTCATTGCACTGGGAGTTTATGTTTACCCGCTCGCTGTTTTCGACTGCGGACAGAGTCAAGCAACAACAGTTGCTGAACAAGGTGGCGGACCTGGTGGAGTCCGGCGCGGTGATCAGCACCGCCGATGCCCACTTTGGTTCCATCTCGGTGGCCAACCTGCACCGGGCTCATACCCTGCTGGAGTCGGGCACCGCCAAGGGCAAAATAGTGCTCGAGGGGTTTGAGGATTAAAGTTTCCTCAGACAAATGAAAAAGGCGCCCATGGCGCCTTGTTTTAATGTCCGGTCAACGCCCGGTCCCAATCCTTCCACACCGGCGTCAGCCCGGCTGCCTCAATGGCACTGGCCACCCGTTCTGGTGACCGGGCATCATCAATGGAAAACTGGGCCAGATCCTCGCTGGCGTCGGCATAGCCGCCAGGCCGGGTGCTGGACCCGGCACTCATGGTGGTCGGCCCCAGAGTCATCACGTTGTCCCTGAAACTGGCGGATTCCCGGGTCGACAGCGACAACTCCAACTCCGGACCAAACAACCGCAGGGCACAGATCAACTGCAACAACTCCCGCTCACCCACAGGACTCACCGGTTCGACACCGCCGGTACAGGGACGCAGTCTGGGGAAGGAAACCGAATAGCGACTGCGCCAATAGCGGCGCTGCAAATAGTCCAGATGCAGGGCGACCATGGCCGCTTCCACCCGCCAATCGGCCAGGCCATACAAGGCGCCAATGCCAATTTTGTCGACGCCCGCCTGCCCGAGGCGATCCGGCGTCTCCAGCCGAAAACGAAAGTCCTGCTTATTGCCCCGCAGATGATGCTGGCCATAGGTGGGACGGTGATAGCTCTCCTGGTACACCATCACCGCGTCCAGGCCCAGCGCCCTGAGCTCGGCATAGTGTTGGCTTTCCAACGGCTGTACCTCCATCATTACCGTCGAAAACCGAGCCTTGATTCGCGGCAGTACGCGCCGAAAATACGCCATTCCCACCTTAGTCTCATGCTCGCCGGTCACCAACAGGATCGCATCGAAGCCCAGCGCCTTGATGGCATCCACCTCCCTGTCCAGTTCATCGTCGGTCAACGTATGGCGCTTTATGCGGTTGCTCATGGCAAAGCCGCAGTAGTCGCACTCATTGGCGCACAGGTTGGACAGGTACAGCGGCACATACAACCCCATGGTGTTACCGAAACGCTGGCGGGTCAGAGCCTGAGCCCGCGTGGCCATCTGTTCCAGGAACGGCGTGGCCGCCGGTGAGATCAGCGCCATAAACCCCTGCCAATCCAGGCGTGGGCGTGCCAGAGCCTGCCGAACCGCCTGTTCGCTGGTGGCATGGATGCTCAGAGCCAGATGGTCCCATTGCTGCTGTTGCCACAGGTCATAAAAACTCATGGACTACCCCAGAAATCCGGTCAGCGGACTGGACGCGCTGGCCTGGAAGGACACCTGACCCAAGCCCGCCTCGTAGGCCTGACGGCCGGCCTGCACCGCCAGCTTGAAGGCCGTCGCCATGGCCACCGGATCCCGGGCAACGGCAATGGCGGTGTTCACCAATACTGCGTCGGCCCCCAACTCCATGGCGTCGGCACCCTGTGAGGGCGCGCCGATCCCGGCATCCACCACCACCGGCACACCGGCCTGTTCAATAATGATCTTCAAAAATTCACGAGTCGCCAGCCCTTGATTGGAGCCGATCGGCGCGCCTAGCGGCATCACCGCGGCACACCCTACCTCCTCCAATCGTTTGCACAGCACCGGATCGGCGTGGCAGTAGGGCAACACCACGAAGCCTTCCCGGCACAACTGCTCCGCAGCCTTGAGGGTTTCGATGGGATCCGGCAGCAGATAGCGGGGATCCGGGTGGATCTCCAGCTTAAGCCACTGGGTTCCCAGTGCTTCCCGGGCCAGGTGCGCCGCGTACACCGCTTCCTCCGCGGTCTTGGCCCCCGAGGTGTTGGGCAGCAGATTGACGCCCAGTTCACGAATGGGGCCATAGAGATCGCCCCGTCCGCCACTGAGATCGACCCGTTTCAGGGCCAGGGTGACCAGTTGCGAGCCGCTGGCCGCCAAGGCGTCAATCATCAGCGTCTCTGAAGCAAATTTTCCGGTGCCGCTGAACAGCCTGGAGTCAAAGGTTTTATCGGCAATGGTAAGCACATCAGCCTCCTGCAATTACACTGAAAATATCGACGCTGTCACCTTCCCGAAGTGAAGTCTGTGGCCAGCTGTTTCGTGGCACGATGCGGTTGTTTACCGCCACCGCCACCCCGGGCTGTTGTTGATTCAGTTGAGTGAGTAGCCCGGACAGGGCCATTGGGGCAATGGCCCGAGACTCACCGTTGACCTCTATCTTGATCATTGCGGTTCTCCACACACAGGGCAGTGCGGCACTCGTTCGAGATCGAACGAACGCCAACTCAGGGTTTGAGCATCAAAACGCTGCACCCGATCGCCGGGCACCGAAAGCCCCAGCAACCGACGAATGGCGATTAACGCCTGCATACCGGCTACCGATGTCAATACCGGCCCCGCCACACCGGCCTCGCGGCAGCTTCGGGGTGTGGCCTGATCGTTAACCGGGCTGAAACAGGCGAAACACGGCCCCTGACCATCTACCAGTTGCAGTTGCCCCTGCCAGCCCACCGCCGCCGCCGTAACCAAAGGCAGTCCCAGGGCGACACAGTGACGGTTGATGCAGTGACGGGCCTCGAGGTTGTCGGTGCAATCCAACACCAGATCCACCCGCTGAAGCAGCGCCGCCATAGCGCTCTCCTCCGCCATCGCCACCATCGCTTCGACCTGCAGGGCCGGATTGTGGGCCAGGGCCCAGGCCTTGGCCGCCTGCACCTTGGCCATCCCCTGCTGCTCTGGCCGGTACAACCATTGTCGCGGCAGGTTGGACAGCGACACGGTATCGGCATCGATCAGCCGTAACCGGCCGACGCCCGCCCCGGCCAGGTTGACCAATGCCGGCACCCCCAGGCCACCGAGACCGAAAATAGCAACGCACTTGTCCGCCAGCTGCTGCTGGCCTTGCTCGCCCCAGTTCGCCAGCAATATCTGCCGACCGAAGCGCAGGTAATCGGCATCATTCAGCATACAGCGCCTCCCGTTGCGGCCGCCCCTGCTCAAAGGCGTGATACAAGCCCTCCAGCGCCCGGTTGACGTCCGGCGCCTCGGTAACCGCCCGCACCACGGCCACACTGCCCACGCCACAACGGGACACGGGCTCGGCCCGGTGCAAATCGATGCCGCCGATGGCCACCGTGGGCCACTGGCCCGCGAGCAGGCGGTTGTATCGCCTCAATCGCGTCAATCCCTGGGGCTGAGAAGGCATCTGTTTGGTGGTGGTGGGAAAGATGTGCCCGAGGGCGACGTAGCTGGGATTCAGCTGCACCGCCCGCAGTATTTCGAAGTAACCATGAGTCGATAGCCCCAGTTTCAGACCCGCCCGGGCAATGGCTTCCAGATCCGCATCCACCATGTCTTCCTGCCCCAGGTGAACGCCGTAGGCGCCACAATCGATGGCCAGTTGCCAATAGTCATTGATAAACAACCGAGCCTGGCAGCGCCGGGCCAACGCCACCGCCTGTTGCACCAACGGCCGAGCCTGAGTCTCATCCAGGCCCTTGACTCGAAGTTGCAAGGTTCGAACTCCCTGGGCCAACAGCCGCTCGACCCAAGCGACGGAGTCCACCACCGGATAGATCCCCAGGGTCAAGGTATCGCAGCGTGCGAACGGGGTCAGAGGCTGACGAAACGGGCCCGCAAACCCAAACTGCTGCTCCAGTGCGTCCCCGGCCAATGGCACTCGAGGAAACGCCGCCATCTGCTCGGGCCAACCGGTGCGCGCCAATGGCCCCTGTCCCTGCCCAGGGCGATAGCTTTGAAGCAAGCCCTGATGCAGATAAGCCCGGGTCAACACCAGCGCATCCTCACGGTCGTAGCCCAATGCCAGGAAGCAGGCCAGAGCCGACGCCAGGGTGCAGCCGCTGCCATGGGTGTTGTCTACGACCAGACGTTCGCCATCCATCAGAAAATGCCGTTCTGCGTCCAGATAGAGATCGATGCAGCGGCCAGGGATCAGGTCGAAATGGCCCCCCTTTGCCAGCACTGCCGGCGCTCCCTGGGCCATTAGCGCCCGGGCGGCGTCGGTCATGGCCCGGGGCGATGGGATCGGTTGCCCGGTCAGGGCCGCCAGTTCATCGCCATTGGGTGTCACCACATCCACGAACGGCCACAGTGGGGTAAACCGGGGTTCGGCCCCCATGCGGCCGCTGAGCCTGGCGCCGGACGACGCCACCAGCACCGGATCCAGAATCACCGCCGGCAATGGGTCTCTGGCGGCCAACCAGTCGGCCAGCAACTGAATCTGTTCGTCGTCGGCCAACAGACCGATCTTGATGGCGGCCGGACGCAGGTCATCCCAGAGCGCATCAAGCTGGGCCACGAAGGTGGCATTGCTGACTCGCTCTACGGCGGTGACGGCCACCGAGTTTTGAGCGGTGATGGCCGACACCACACTGCAGCCGTGGCAGCCGAGATCGGCCATGGTCAGCAGGTCGGCCTGTAGGCCGGCGCCACCGCCGGAATCCGAGCCGGCAATGGTCCAGACGATGGGCCGCGGCCCCTGTTCGGCCCCGGTCACGACTGCGTCTCCAGGGTCTCCTCGCCGCCCAGGGCATGGTACAACTGCCCACCCTGGTCCCGAAACGCCTGGGATTGCTGAGCCATTCCCTTGGCAATCTCGGCGTCATCCTGAACTTCGACCACCTGGGCCAATGGATCTCCGCTGCCATTTTTGGCGGCGTAGTCACGCACCTCCTGGGTGATTTTCATCGAACAGAATTTCGGTCCGCACATGGAGCAGAAATGCGCCACCTTAGCGCTTTCCTGCGGCAGAGAGGCATCGTGATAGGCACGGGCGGTTTCGGGATCCAGTGACAAGTTAAACTGGTCTTCCCAGCGGAATTCAAATCGTGCCAGAGACAGGGCATTGTCTCGAATCTGTGCCCCGGGATGACCTTTGGCGATGTCGGCGGCATGGGCGGCAATCTTGTAGGCGATCAAGCCCTGTTTCACGTCCTCTTTATCCGGTAATCCCAGGTGCTCTTTCGGCGTGACGTAGCACAACATGGCGCAGCCGTACCAGCCAATCATCGCCGCGCCGATGCCGGAGGTGAAGTGATCGTAGCCCGGTGCGATGTCGGTAATTTGTGGACCGAGGGTGTAAAACGGCGCTTCGAAACACTCCTGCAACTGCTTGTCCATATTGACCTTGATCAGCTGCATCGGCACATGGCCGGGGCCTTCGATAATGGTCTGAACGTCGTGTTTCCAGGCGATTTTGGTCAGCTCGCCCAGGGTTTCCAGTTCGGCAAACTGGGCCCGGTCGTTGGCATCGGCCACGCTGCCAGGGCGCATGCCATCCCCGAGAGACAATGCCACGTCGTATTGAGCACACAGCTCACAGATAGCCTCAAAGTGTTCATACAGGAAGTTTTCTTTGTGATGAGACAGGCACCACTTGGCCATGATGGAGCCACCACGGCTGACGATGCCCGTAACCCGCTCTGCGGTCATGGGCACATAACGCAGCAGCACACCGGCATGGATGGTGAAATAATCCACCCCCTGCTCCGCCTGCTCAATCAAGGTATCGCGGAAGATGGGCCAGGTCAGATCCTCGGCAATGCCATTGACCTTTTCCAACGCCTGATAGATGGGCACGGTGCCGATGGGCACCGGACTGTTGCGGATGATCCATTCGCGAGTCTCATGGATGTGGCGACCGGTGGAGAGATCCATCACGGTGTCGGCCCCCCAGCGGCAACTCCACACCAGTTTCTCGACCTCCTCTTCGATGGAGGAGCTCACCGACGAGTTGCCGATGTTGGCATTGACCTTGACCAGAAAATTGCGGCCGATGATCATCGGTTCCGCTTCCGGGTGATTGATGTTGGCCGGAATGATGGCGCGGCCGGCGGCTACCTCACTGCGAACAAACTCGGCGGTAATGTTCTCCGGCAGGTTGGCACCAAAGCTCTGACCCGGCTGGGCCTGGGTCAGAATCTCATTACGCAACCGCTGCCGACCCAGGTTTTCCCGAATCGCCACGTACTCCATTTCCGGTGTAATAACGCCGTTTCTGGCGTAGTGCAACTGACTGACATTAGCCCCGGCTTTGGCCTTACGCGGTTTAGGTAACTGTTCAAAGCGCAGATGGTCAAAGCCGGCGTCCGCCAGTCGTTGCTGAGTATAATCCGAACTCACCGACGTCAGTTCTGTGGTATCGCCGCGCTCCAGTATCCACTGGCGCCGCAACGGCGCCAAGCCGACACGCACATCGATGTCACTGTCAGGATCGCTGTAGGGGCCGGCGGTGTCGTACACCGGAATGGATTCGTTATCACGGGTAATGGGGTTGGCGCGGTCGCCACCGATCACCGACGGTGTCAGGTGTACCTCACGCATGCCAACCCGCAGATCGTCGCGGCTGCCGGTCAGGTAGAGTTTTTCTGAATTGGGAAAGGGGTGGCCTTTGAGGCCATCGAGGTAACGCTGGGCGTGTTCACGATTATGACGTCTGTTCGACATGAGCAATCTCCAAAATAGGTAGGGGAAATTGCTTGTCGGACGGGTTCCTGAAACGAGAATTGAGCCAGGGCAATGCCCGAAAAATCCACGGTCACTTGTAAGGGATCTCGGGCACACTCTGGCTGTAGCTTGTTTTCCTACGCAGGTACTAACCTGTTCAGGTTCCACGGATTCCGCAACGCGGTCTCAGCCCTAAGGCACTCCGACAAGACCCGAGCAGTATAGGAACTTGATCCAGGGGAAACAAGCCCCTGATTTCAGGTTTATGGCAATCGCGGCGTCGATGCCCTGTGGCCGTCACAACACTCAACGGCCGTGCAGGAGGCGCCAGGGCAAAGGAATCGAACTCAGCGGGTCGCTGCCGACGCCTGCAGCAATTCGGCCATTTTCTGGTGCACCAGGTTGATGGCCTTTAACGGACGAATCATCACTTTAAATTCGGTGATCTGGCCGTCATCGTTGCAACTAATCAGGTCAACACCGTTGATCTCGATGCCATCGATCTCGGTAACAAACTCCAGCGACAAGCGGTTGCCGCCGTCGATTTTGTTGACGTAACGGAACGACGGCGTCATCAAAATTGAAAATGCCGCCTGCAGGTAGGCGGTGGTGATCGCCTTGCCTCGCTGCGGGGTGTGTACCACCGGGCTGTAGAAACACACCTCATCGGCCAGAAGTTGTGGCAGGCTCGATACGTCGCCGCTGCTGATCAGGGTATTCCAGCGCTCCATTGGGGTCATTGTTTGCTCTCCATCCATGCGATTGATTCAAAATCCAGTCACCAAGATTACCGAAGATAGCCCATAGTTCAAAACAGATGGCGACATATCGCTTCATCATCATCCTGCTGGGGTTAGCGAAAATATGCGGTAAAGGGCAACTGCGGCAGTGATTTCCCGTTGCCATTTTTACTCCGGTCACAGCCAATCTCTTGAGAGCGGGCCATAGACGGTATATTCTACCCGGCTAATTATAAGGAGTTTGCCATTGAGCCCCCTGCAAGAACGCCCCGTTTTTCTGTTTGATCTCGACAACACCCTGTACCACCCCGATGCCGGAATCCTTGATCAGGTCGGCTCGCGCATGAAGCACTACGTTGCCGACAAGCTGGCTCTGAGCCCGGAGCAAGCCACCGAACTCTGTTTTGGCTACTACCACAAGTACGGCGGTACCCTGCGCGGATTGCAGCAGCACCATCCGGAAGTGGATCTGGACGATTTCAGTGTCTACGCCCATGACGTCGACACCAGCAAACTGCATCATAATGCGGATCTGGCCGAGCAGTTGAACGCCCTGCCGCAAAAGCGCTACATCTTTACCAACGCAGCGCTTCCCTATGCCCGTCGTCTGATGGGCATCATCGGCATTGACCAGTGCTTTGACGGCATCTTCTCCGTCGAAGATACCGGCTTTAAGATGAAGCCGGACCCCCATGCCTATGAGCAAATCGCCGCCAAGTTTGGTTTTCGAGGCTGCGACGCGGTGATGTTTGACGATCAACCGGCCAACCTGGACACTGCCCAAGGTTTTGGCATTCGCACCGTGTTGGTAAATCGGCCGGACGTGCGCCAGCATAACGCCTGCTATGCCACCAGCTCGCTGACTCACTTCCTGCGCAAACTGAACCAGTCTCACTCCTGACCCGGTCATCAAAGCGCTCCATGGAGCATGGTTTAACATTGCCGTGTGATGCCACTATGCCCTATGCTCAATGAGGCACTAAGACTCACCCCAATGAGGGTGGACACCGACTGATTTCACCTTCTGGGATCGCACATGGACAGGCAGAGACCGAGACAACCGTTACCGGCCCCCTACCACTGCCCCCCGCATCATGAGCCGGGGACAGGCTCATGAGCACACTGCAGCAGGATCTCAGCCGCCGTTTTCAGCAACAATACGGTCGGGATCCCCATGCCTGTTATCACGCCCCCGGCCGGGTCAACCTGATGGGCGCCTCCACCAGCAACCAGAACGGTCTGGTGCTGCCCTGCGCCATTGAGTTCGGCACCACCTTAATGCTGGCCCCAACCCGAGGCAACATGGTTCACGCCAGCCTAAGCGACGACCTGTCACGTCAAGCCAACTGGAATCCGGACCACTTCCCACCGACCTCGGACAAAGATCCCATGTGGATCAATCACATTCAGGGGGTTTTGATGGCCCTCAAAGCCCGGGGCTATCGGCTCAACGGGCTGAACATCATGGTGCATGCGTCCTTACCCCCTGGGGTCGCCCTCAAAGACAGTGCCTCTCTGGGCGTTGCCCTGACCTATGCCCTCAATGACCTGTTTCACCTCGGACTGTCGCCACAAGGCATCGCTCAGGTCAGCCAACAGGCCAAGCGCGAGGTTAATGCCCGTCAGGACAGTCTGGTGGATCCGTTGATCAGCGCCATCGCCACCGAGGATCATGCCACGCTTATCGATTGCAAAAGCCTCAGCTGGCAAGGCATTCCCCTGCCCGATTCGGCACAACTGGTGGTGTTCAATATTCAGGGCGGCACCAGCCCCCACTGGCAAAAGGAACTACAACGACAGGGCCAGTGCCGGCAAGCCGCCCGCTTCTTTAACCAGCCCACTCTGCGGGAAGTCACCATAGACCAGCTCAATGGTGCCCGTCAGCAGATGCACCCCGAGTTGTATCAACGGGCCCGACACGTGGTCAGCGAGAATCAACGGGTACTGGAGATGGCCGATGCCTTGGTGCAGCAGGATTACCCTGCCATTAGCCGCTTAATGGCCAGTTCACACCAGTCTCTGAGTGATGACTATGCCCTGGCCAGCCCGGCCATCGATGCCCTGGTCAGGGTGGTTCGCTCTGCTCTTGGGGAGCGAGGCGGGGTTCGAATGAATGGCATAGGCTGCTACGGCGACGTGGTTGCACTGATGCCTGCGGCTATAAAATCAGCAGTTATTAAGCAAGTTATGCAAGAATTTTCCCAACAATCCGGGCTTTATGCTACCTTCATCAGCACAAGAGCCAGTTCAGGAGCCTGTCGTGTCCGTTAAGATCACCCCCCTGTCCCCCTGGGAGCATTACCGCGTCGGTGAGCTGCCAAGAATTCAGATTGAAAATGATCACCTTCGCCTGGAAGTACTGGCGTTGGGTGGCATCGTCCGCAAGCTGGAGTTAAAGCGACCGGATGGCCGCTGGCAAAACCTGGTTCTTGGATGCGACAGCGCCGGCGATTACCTGTCTCAGAAAGCCTGCCTGGGATCGGTGGTGGGTCGCTGGGCCAACCGCATCGCCAATGGCCGCTGCCTGGTGGATGGCTACGAACTGGAGCTGGATGCCAACCTCTATCCCCACCACCTCCATGGTGGCCTGGCGGGATTCCATCACAAGGTGTTTGCCCTGACCCCCATCGACGATGGCATCAAGCTCAGCCTCAGCAGTGCCCACGGAGAGGCCGGTTTCCCAGGTAACCTGCAACTGGAGGTGTTCTACCGTCTCAAAGGCAGCCAATGGCTGGTAACCATGAACGCCGAAGTGGATCGCCCCTGCCCGGTCAACCTGACCCAGCACAGTTACTTTAACCTCGGCGGGCCAATCACCGGCTATCAACTGCACAGTGACGCGCCTTACATTGTCATGACCGACAAAGAAGGCATTCCGGTCACTCTGGAAGAGACCAGCCGTAATCCCCTGGATCTCAACCCCAACCCCAGCATCGGCGAGCTGATGGACCAACCATTGGAAGCACTGCGCCAGGTGGGCGGTCTCGACCACTGCTACCTGTGGCCCGACGACGATGCCCAGCTCAAGACCCGGGCACAGCTGCTGTCGCCGGCCTCCGGCATCAAGCTGACGCTCCTCAGCGATCAACCTGGCCTGCAGTTGTACACAGGTAACCATCTGGGAGGCACCCCCGCCTATGACGGCAAGTGCTACAAGCACCACCAAGGCATGGCGCTGGAGCCCGGCCTGTGGCCCGATGCCCCTAACCAACCGGGGCACACCAAGGGGATTTTACGCCCCGGCGAGACCTATCAACACCATACGGTCTACCAATTCGACAACGTCTAAGTCCCTATCCATATTAAAAAATCCGCCAGCTGGCGGATTTTTTTTGCCTAATTAATTGTACAAGACTTGCAAAGCTGTACAACTATGGTCTAGCTTTATCGTTAAAGTTATACATGAGGAAAGGCCATGTACAAGTTTAACCAACACCGCATTCAAGTGGGGATCAGTGCCTGCCTGCTGGGAGAGAAAGTGCGCTTTGACGGCGGCCATAAGCAGAGCCGCTTCTGCCAGGACGACCTGGGCCAGCATGTGCAGTTTCGCCCCATCTGCCCCGAGGTCGCCATCGGCATGGGCACCCCGAGGCAAACCATTCGCCTGGTGGCCGCCGACAAGGTGCGGGTTAAAGCCTCCGACGGCAGTTTCGACGTCACCGAGCCGCTGAACGACTTCTCCCGCGCCACTTCCGCCACCCTGGGATACCTCAGTGGTTACGTATTCTGCGCCAAATCCCCCACCTGCGGCATGGAGCGGGTTAGCCTGTACCAGCCAGACAGCAACAATTCGGTCCGGGAAGGGATCGGTGTCTTTGCCCGGCGCATCATGATTGACCATCCCAACCTGCCGGTAGAAGAGAACGGCCGCCTTAATGATCACAACCTGAGAGAGAACTTTGTCACTCGTGTGTTCGCCTACCACGACTGGCAGCAACTGCGTCATCAAGGCCTCAGCGCCGACGCCCTGTACCGCTTTCACGCCAGATACAAATACCTGTTGATGGCCCACGATCTGCAGGTGTACAAGAGCCTGGGCAAGGAGCTGGCCAACGCCGGCTCCGACCTGACCACCTTTGCCGACCGCTATGAATCTCAGTTTATGGGGGCGCTGAAACGGCACGCCAGCCGCAAGGCCCATACCAACGTCCTACAGCACATTCAGGGCTATTTGAAACGGGAACTGAGCAGCCAGGAGCGAGTCGCCCTGGCCGAGTGCATCGATAAATATCGCCGCGGCCTGCTGCCTCTGCTGGCGCCAATCGCGCTACTGAAGCACTACATGACCCTGTATCCCAACCCCTACATCAACGAACAGGTTTACCTGAATCCTCACCCGGAAGAGATGCAACTGCGTTATGAACACTGATTACACCTTGGCGAAATACCCGATCCGTGAGGTCTCGGCCCGCACCGGCGTCAACTCGGTCACCCTTCGGGCCTGGCAGCGGCGCTTTGGCCTGCTGAATCCGCAGCGCACTGCCAAAGGCCACCGGCTCTACAGCGAGCAAGACATCGACACCATTGAGACCATCGTCGGCTGGTTGGAAAAGGGGGTGGCCATCAGTCAGGTCAAGCCCCTGCTCGACACCCCGAATGCCGACGTCGATGCCGATCACTGGCAGCAACAGATCGATGGCTTAATGGCTCAGGCTCTTAACCTCAATGGCGAGGGATTGCAGCAGCAATTGGATCACCTGACGGCCATGTACCCCTTTTCCCTGGTCAGCAACCGGGTGCTGCAGCCCTGGCTGTCACAATGGCACAAACAGATTCAAGCACGGGCGGATGCCGAGGGGCTGGACAGCTGGCTACTGACCCAACTGTCACTGCGGCTGTCGACCCGGTTTACCCTGACCAACCAGAATAATCCCGGCCCCGCCGTCGCCCTGATTCACCTTGGCATAACGCCTGCCATCTCCCGGCAACTGCTGGATCTGGAGTGGACACTGGCCGGCGTCAGGGTACAGCCCCTGCCCCTGACCACCCTGACCAGCCTGCCGCTGATACTTGATAGGCTACTGCCGCGGCCACTGCTGCTGAACCTCGGGGCCAAGCCGGCGGCCAGCGACCTCAACGTTATTCGACAACTGACTCAGGCCGGCCACAGCCTGCTGTTGACTGGCGAGTTCGCCCAGATGCACAGCCAGAAGCTGGAGCTGGCGGCCGTTCCCTGCCACAAGGAGGCGTTGCAATGACAGTGATCTGGTTTCGGCGCGATCTGCGCATCGAGGACAACCCCGCTTTAACGGCCGCGGTGGCCAGCGGCGCTCCGGTAACCGCGCTGTACATCAGTTCACCGGCCCAGTGGCAGAGCCACCATGTGGCGCCGATACAATTGGATCTGACCAAACGGGCACTGAACCTGCTAGGCCGGCAACTGGCGGCCATTGGCATACCCCTGCACCACCTGGTGGTGCCCTGGTACCGCGACATTCCGGCGGCACTGAAACAGTTCTGCCAGCAGCAGCAGTGTCAACGGGTGTTTGCCAACCGCGACCACGAAGTCAACGAGCAGCAGCGGGATCAGCGGGTGGCCGACAGCGGCATCGAGCTGTCCCTGCACCACGGCGACTGCCTGGTGCCGCCTGGCAACGTCACCACCGACAGTGGCGACATGTACCGGGTGTTTACCCCGTTTCGGCGCCGCTGGCTGCAACAGCTGCGGCAAACCCTGACGGCGCCACTGCCGGCCCCAAGCGCCGGGCCCGCCCTTGCGGCTCCGGTACCGATTCAATTGCCGGTCCACACCACAAGCAGCGGCGCCTGGGAGGTGAGCGAGTCAAACCTTCGCACCATGCTGGCCGAGTTTGTCGACCAGCGGGTCAACCTGTACCACCTGCAGCGGGACCTTCCCGCGATCGACGCCACCAGCCGTCTGTCTCCCTATCTGGCTTTGGGAATGATATCGCCGCGACAATGCCTGCACCAGTTGCTGCTACGAGCCCCCTGGGCTCTGGAGCAAGCCGAGTCCGGGCCCTTCACCTGGCTCAGTGAATTGGCCTGGCGAGAATTTTACCGGCACCTGATCGTAGCCTGGCCTAAACTCTGTAAAGGTAAGAATTTCAATCCTCTGGGTGACAATATTCAATGGAATGATCGACCCGATCTGTTTGATGCCTGGTGCCAGGGACGCACCGGCTACCCGCTGGTGGACGCGGGCATGCGCCAACTGCAACACAGCGGCTGGATGCACAATCGCCTGCGCATGGTAACCGCCAGCTTCCTGACAAAAAACCTGCTGATCGACTGGCGTCACGGTGAGCGCTGGTTCTCACAACACCTAGTCGACGGCGACCTGGCTGCCAATAACGGGGGCTGGCAGTGGTGTGCCAGCACCGGCTGCGATGCGCAGCCTTACTTTCGCCTGTTCAATCCGATTCGGCAGAGCGAAAAATTCGATCCACAGGGTGACTTCATTCGTAAATACGTCCCAGAGTTATCTGATTTAGATAACAAAATGATTCACATGCCGAACGATGAACGGCGCCCTGACGATTACCCGGCACCGGTGGTGAACTACCGTGACAGCCGGGCACTGGCATTGTCGCGCTTCTCGGTGATGAAAAAAGGAACTTAACTTATGAGCTCAGCGGTCACGTCCATCAACGACACCACCGACGCGTCACTGGTTCAGCGGTTTGTCGCCCTGTATCAGCACCTGGACTACGACTCGCTGTCGCAACTGGCCGGCGTCTACGCTGACGACATCGAATTCGTCGACCCGCTGCATCAAGTGCGCGGCCTGGCTCAGCTGACCGATTATTTTTCCGGCCTCTACAAAAATCTCCACCACAGCAGTGTCGAGATCACCGACGTCATTCAAGGGGCCAATGAAGCGGCCCTGTATTGGCGCATGACCCTGATCCACCCCAAACTCAACGGAGGACGAGCCGTCGTCATCGACGGGCACAGCCATCTGAAGTTTTCTAACCGCATCCACTACCACCGGGATTACTTCGATGCCGGTCAGATGCTGTATGAGCAGTTGCCTTTGTTGGGCCCGGTGATCCGGGCGGTAAAACGCCGGGCCAGCCAATGAAACGGGTAGTGATCACCGGCGCCACCTCCGGCATCGGCAAACAGTTGGCCAAGGATTACGCCAAAGACGGCTGGCAGGTGTTTGCTTGCGGGCGCAACGCCGCCGCACTGGCAGAGTTAGACCAACACCCAAACATCAGCGTCCGTCAGTTCGATCTGACCAATGCCGAGCAAACTCAGGCGCAACTGGCGAACCTGCCCGAGCTGAATCTGGCGATTCTCAACGCCGGTACCTGCGAGTACATCGACGATGCGCGCCAATTTGACGGCGCATTGCTGGCGCGGGTAATGACCGCCAATGTCATTGGCGTCGGCTATTGTCTGCAGGCGCTGTTGCCTCAGCTGGCTTCAGGCAGTCGCTTAGCGTTGATGGGGTCCATCGCCAGCACCCTGCCGCTGCCCCGGGCCGAAGCCTATGGTGCCAGTAAAGCCGCCATTGCTTACCTGGCCCAGACCCTGGCCATCGACCTGGCCGGTTCCGACATCGGCGTCAGCCTGATCACGCCCGGGTTTGTGCGCACACCACTGACCGACAAAAACCAGTTCGACATGCCCATGCGCATCGAAGTGGAAGACGCCAGCGAGCGGATCAGGCGGGATCTGGCCCGAGGCCGTCGTCAGATTCACTTTCCAAAACGATTCACTCTGGCACTGAAACTGTTTGGTGCCCTGCCACAAAGACTGTGGCACAGCATCGCCTTAAAGGGACTTAAGCAATGAGAAAACGGATCGCCATCATCGGCAGCGGCATCTCCGGACTGACCTGCGGCCACTTGCTGCACCGACAGCATGACATCACCTTGTTTGAAGCGGCCGACACACTGGGAGGCCACACCGCCACCGTCGAGGTAAACGTCGGCGGCCGCACCTGGGCCATCGACACCGGCTTCATCGTGTTCAACGATCGCACCTACCCCAACTTCCGTCGCCTGATGGCGCAGTTACGGGTACCCAGTCAGGCCACTGAGATGAGTTTCAGTGTCCACAACCCTCTTTCCGGGCTGGAATACAATGGCCACAGCCTGTCGACGCTGTTTGCGCAAAAGCGCAACCTGCTGAGTGTGCAATTTTTGACTTTTCTACGAGAGATTTTGCGCTTCAATCGCCTGTGTAAAACCGAACTGCGTGACAACACCCTGGGCAGCGACGAAACCCTGGGCCAGTTCCTGGCGGCGCATCAATTCAGCGACTACTTCGCCGAGCATTACATTCTGCCCATGGGGGCAGCCATCTGGTCCTCGAGTCTGACCCAGATGCGCGACTTTCCACTGCTGTTTTTCATTCGATTCTTCGACAACCACGGGCTACTCAACGTCAGCAACCGGCCCCAGTGGTACGTCATTCGCGGTGGCTCCAGAGAGTACATCGAGCCGATGGTCAAAGGCTTTGAGCAACAGATTCGATTGGCGACGCCGGTAACCGCGGTGACTCGCCTGGATGACGGTGTGGCCTTGACCCTGGCCGATGGCAGTAAGCCACAGTTTGATGAAGTGATCTTTGCCTGCCACAGCGATCAGGCCCTGGCGTTGCTCGCCGATGCCAGTGAGCAGGAACAGCACATACTCGGGGCCATTCGCTACAAAGACAACCAAGTGGTGCTGCACACCGACACCAGCCTGCTGCCGCAACGACGCCCAGCCTGGGCCGCCTGGAACTATCGTTTGAACCGTGATCCCGGCCTGCCGGCACAGGTCACCTACAACATGAACATCCTGCAGCAACTGGACGAGGCCGCCCCGACGTTTTGCGTGACGCTCAACCAAAGTGGTGACATCGATCCTGCCAAGGTGCTGCGTACCTTTACCTATGCCCACCCGGTCTTCGACCGAGACAGCCTGGCCGCACAAGCACAGCGTGAGCAGATTTGTGGCCAACGCCACAGCCACTTCTGCGGCGCCTACTGGTACAACGGTTTCCACGAGGATGGGGTCAGAAGCGCCCTGGACGTCTGTGCCAGGTTGGGAGTGACGTTATGACCCTGCACAGCGCCCTCTACCACGGCTGGGTCAGCCATCACCGGCTCCGGCCGGTGAGCCACCGCTTTCGGTACCGGCTTTTCACTCTGGCCATCGACCTGGACGAACTGCCACAGCTGACTAATGCCAGCCGTTGGTTCGGAGTCGATCGCTGGGCGCCGCTGAGCTTCCACCACCAAGATTACCTCGACGGTCAGGGGCTGACTCGCACGGCGCTGTGGCAAAAGGTGGAGCAACTGGGTGGGGAAAACCTGGGAGGCCGAGTGCTGTTTGTGGGCCAGGGCCGCTGCTTCGGCCTCTATTTCAGCCCGGTGAACTTCTTCTACTGTTACGACCAGAATTCTGAACTGAGGTATCTGTTGGCCGAGGTCAGCAATACCCCCTGGGACCAGCGCCACTGCTACCTGGTGGATCTGGCCCAGCAACGCCCGACCCCGAAAGCCTTTCACGTGTCACCGTTTATGCCGCTTGAGATGGAGTACCACTGGCGAATACAGCCGCCCGCGGAGCAGCTCAGGCTGGAGATGGAAAATCATCAACAGGGCAAGGCATTCGTGGTCAGCCTGAAGATGCAACGACGGGCGTTCGATGCCGCCGAACTGCGTCGTACCCTGCTGGCCATGCCGATGATGACCCTAAGCATGCTGGTCTCTATCTACTGGCAGGCACTGAAATTGTGGTTAAAACGCGTTCCTTTCATTCCCCATCCTGGGCAAGCTTCGGAGAAATAACATGGACAATACCCTGACTCAGGTGCCGCCCAGCTGGCTGGACACCACAGCAAAACGCACCCTGTTTGCCCTGCTGCCGCGCCTTCAGGGCGGCTGCCTGGTGATTCAGGATCAGCAGGAGCACCAATTTGGCGATGGCAACAGCCCGCTCAAGGGAGTGATTCGAATCCACCACCCCAGGGCCTATCGGCAAATTTTGCTGGGCGGATCCATCGGTGCCGGAGAAGGTTACATTCAGGGCCACTGGAGCAGCCCGGATCTGGTGGCGGTCATTCAGGTGATGGCTCGAAACCTAAGGGTGCTGGAAGCGCTGGAGTCACGACTGTCCTGGCTGACTCGCCTGTCCAACCTGCTGGTGCACCGGCGCAACCGCAACAGCAAGGCCGGTTCCAAGCGCAACATTGTCGCCCACTATGATCTGGGCAATGACCTGTATCAGACCTTCCTGGACAAGCAGATGGTTTACTCCAGTGCCATCTACCCGAATGACGACGCCAGTCTCGACCAGGCTCAAACCCACAAGCTGGATCTGATCTGCCAGCGTTTGCAACTTAAGCCCGGTGAAACCCTGTTGGAGATTGGAACCGGCTGGGGCGCCCTGGCCATCCACGCCGCGCGCCACTACCAGGTTCAGGTCACCACCACCACCATCTCCGACGCCCAGTACGAATACGCGCAACAACGGGTGCTGCAGGAGGGGCTGTCGGATCGCATCACCTTACTGAAACAGGATTATCGGGAGCTGCAGGGACAGTTCGACAAACTGGTGTCCATTGAGATGATCGAAGCCGTGGGCCACGAGTACCTGAGCACCTTCTTCAGCACCTGCCGCGCCCGCCTGCATGAGCATGGCCGCATGCTGATTCAAGCCATCACCATTAGCGACCAGCGCTACGACGCCTACCGCCGCGGGGTGGATTTTATTCAGCGCTACATCTTTCCCGGTGGTTGCCTGCCATCCATCGAACGGCTCAGCCGCCACATCGCCGCCGACACCGACATGGTGATCAGTGCCCTGCACGACATCGGTCAGGATTATGGCCGTACACTCAAGCACTGGCACCAGCGCTTCAATCAGGCGCTGCCGCAGGTTCGTAAGCTAGGCTATCAGGAAGACTTCATTCGAATGTGGCAGTTCTATCTGGGTTACTGCGAAGGCGCATTCTACGAACGCACCATCAGCACCGTGCATCTGGTGGCCAATAAGCCGCTGTATCGCGGCCACCCCTGAGCGGCAACAACTTCGGCGCTGGTTACAGCCAGCGTCGAACCCGTTGACAATACTGGCGGTAGGCATCACCAAACAGCTCGGTCATCACCCGCTCCTCCGGCCCTATCTGGAATCGGTTCATATACAGGACAAACAGCGGCACCGCTGCCAGGGCCAACCCGTCCGCCAACACCAGGCTCCAGGCGCACAACCACAGCAACAGCGCCAGATACATGGGGTTACGGCTGAATCGATACACCCCAGCGGTCACCAAAGTAGAGGCATCACCGGGCCGAGTGGGGTTGACCGTGGTGCGCTGTCGGCGAAAGCCCAGCACCGCCATCACTCCAAACACCAGCCCTAAGAATACCAGCACCAGCGGCACAGCCAGCGCCCCTGCCCCGGCCAGAGCCATCGGCATAAACGCACACTGTGCCAGCCACCAGGCGGCAAGGCCGTGCAGCAACACCACCACCACCGGCGGTAATCTAAGTTCCAATTCCTGCATGTTTCATCCTTGAACTCGTACCGGGTTGACTCGGGCTCAACGCCGGGTTTGTTTCTTCTCCAGTCGACTCAGCTCGGCATCGAACTCGTCGGGGAACAACACCACCCCTTCCTCCTGTTGATGAGGAAAGGCGATTACGGCCAGCTGATCCTGCTCCAGGCCGTTGGTCCAGCGGCTGTGCCATTTGGCCAGTGAGATCGGCTCCGCGGTGCAGTGAGACCACTCACCGGTGGCCCATTGCTCCGCCAATTGCTGATGGGGCCAGACCGGCACCCCATCCTCATCGTCGGTATTAAACATGACCGAGCCATATTCATCAATCAGTAACCACAGACGACGGGTGTCTACGGCGGTTTTCAGCAGATACTGCAACCGCTGCTCGGCATCAAAGCCATTCAGTTGTTGCAGCAGTTCGGCATCGATGACATTGGACATCGTTCTCTTTCCTTACAAAAAATGCCACCGGCCCTCGGCCTGGTGGCACAGATTAAACATGACAATCGCCATGACCGGCGGCCACGGACGTTATTCGGCCTCGTAAGCAGACAAGGCGGCTTCCAGGGCGTCGATGTCGTTGCTGCACAGCAACGGTTTCAACGCCTCAAACTTGTCCTGGTCCCACTCATAAATTCCCAGCGCCAGCAAACGATCAATGACCGACTGGTCAAAGCGGGTTTTGATCACCTTGGCCGGCGATCCCCCCACCATGGTGTAGGGAGCCACCGAGCGGGTCACCACACTGTTGGCCGCCACCACCGCGCCCTCCCCCAGAGTGACGCCGGGCATGATCATCGCCCGCATTCCAATCCAGGCGCCACTGCCAATGTGGGTGTCGCCCTTACCCTGATAGGCCTCGGTTATGTGTTCCATAAAGGGGTACAAACAGAACCAATCGGCCCTGTGGGTATGATTGCCCCCCATCAGAATCACCGCTTCGGCGCCGATACAGACGCAATCGCCGATGTACAGTTGATCCACCGGCCAGGGCGGCAGACGATCCCGAGTCTGTTCATCGCCATGAAGGTAACGCACCACACTGCGCTCAAAGCCCTCATCCCAGTAATCGCTGTAATAACTGCGGGTACCGGTAATATGAATATGGGGATTCTGAACCGTCTGGTGGAGTAACTCAAACCGGGTCCAGTGTTTTTGATTGTTGGTCATCTGATTCTCTCATTACACTCATTCTGAAAGGTTCCCGTGCGGGAAAGTTCAACACAGAGCAAGAGAGACGCTAACCAATTCTGGGCTGTTTAAGACGAGGGTTCATCGACGATCACTGCAAGTTGCTTACATTCAAGATCGCCAGTCTAACACCTATGGGATCAGGCAACCATTATTCTGTCCCGCCAATGACGCTGACGTCCACCTGAACGCCGGACAACTGCAGTGAGGAGGGACGCCCCGGTGACACCAACACGCTGGTCGACAGTCGATTGGTGCCGGACAGCATCTCGGTGCTGACCTTGATGCCGCCGCTGCTGCTCTGGGTTAACGCCATAAACGCCAGGCGGCCACCGTGGCCGAGCTCAATCACCTCCGGCTCGCCGCTGATCAGGCCGATGTCATAATTGCCATAGTCAGAACTGATCTTCACCCGGGCGCAAGGATCGTTCGCCATCGCCGCTATCGGCACCATCGCCGCCAAGAGTACACTCCATACACTCATCGTTACTCCTTGTGAATACTCAGTGTGTTCACCACTCGTTTATCACCCTAGCGCAAACCGCCACCGATGCCTATGGCAACCGAATGAGACCATGGTCGAATTGCCGTGAAGACGATTCATCGCCGCTAATAAAGGGATATGAGACGTGGTAAACGAAGGGGGCGCGGTGGCCTTCAGGCACACCGCAATCAAGGCTATTTCTTGTCGTCGTTGAGCAAGGTGACATGCCGCTGCGGGAACGGAATATCAATGTTGTTAGCCTTTAAGGCTTTAAACAGGGCCAGATTGGTCTGAAACTTGATTTGGTAGTACTGGGTATAAGGCACCCAGTAGCGTACCCCCAGGGTAATGGCACTGTCGCCAAAACCGTTGATGCCAACCTGAGGCACCTGGTGCTTGTCCACCAATGGGCTGTCACCGAGCACCTCCAGCAGACAGCCGATGGCCTGCTCCGGATCACTGCCATAGGCGATGCCTATCTCGGTCTCAACCAACAGCGTCTCGAACGAGTTGTACAGCACTTCACCGACAATGTGTTTATTTGGAATGCTGATCAACTGGCCATCTTCATTGGTGAGCATGGTCAACCCCAGTTGAATCTCTTTCACCACCCCGCTGACCCCTTGCACCGTGATGGTATTGCCCACCACAAACGGCCGGGTAATGATGATGGTGATGCCGGCGGCGTAGTTGGACAGCATCCCCTGCAATGCCAGCCCGGCCCCCAGTGACGCGGCACCGATGGTGGCCACCAGCGGCGTTACACTGATTCCCAGTTTGCCCAGGGCGATGATGCCAATCAGCACAATCACCAGCACTTTGACGATGTTGGCCACAAAAGTCGACAGGGTGACGTCGATCTCGTGGCGGGTCATCAGCGCCAGTACCGCCCTGGAGACCTTACCACCGATCCACACCCCCAGCAGGAAGATGACCACCGCCCCCAACAACTGGAAGCTGTAATTCACCAGAAACTCAGTGACCAACCGGTACACGGTTTCCATTTGGGCCAGTTCCTGGCCCAACATGCTTTCATCCATTCGCGGTTTCTCCCTTACTCGTTGCCGCTGACCCTGTCTTTATAGATTAGCCAACGCATTCCACTTCCCCAACCTCGGTAACCCGATAGTCTGCCGCCAATCGACTGACGCCCAGGCCATTGACCTTACTCACTTTGATCTGCACCCCGATGCGCTCTTTCATCGCTTCGATGTGGCTGATGACGCCGATCATCTTACCGGACGCATTTAGCGCATCCAGGGCATCCAGGGCGGTATCCAGAGTTTCACCGTCGAGGGTGCCAAAGCCTTCATCCAGGAACAGCGAGTCGATGCTGGTCTTATGGCTAACCAGATCCGACAACCCCAGTGCCAGCGCCAGGCTCACCAGAAAACTCTCACCGCCGGACAGCGTACGGGTATCCCGAACCACGTCCCCTTGCCAGGTGTCTTTGATCTGCAGCGCCAGATCGTCACCGAGGCGACGACTGAGCTGATAACGGCCATGCAGCCGCTGTAACTGCAGATTAGCCAGATACACCAGATGATCCAGGGTCAGCCCCTGGGCGAACTTGCGGAACTTGTCGCCCTCGCGGGAGCCAATCAGGCTGTTGAGGTGGGCCCAGTCATCGACACTGGCTTTGCTGGCCTCGATCTCTGCCAACAGATCCGACAGCGACTCCCGTCGACGGGCGTCCTCATCCAACTGCTGCTTAACTTCGCCCATGGCGCTGATCAGCACTCGACTGGACTCACTCAGTTCAGCCATGGTGTCGTTGATCTGTGCCAGGGTTAACGTCGCAGCCAGAGCCTGCGGCCGTTGTTCCTGGTGGGCCTTCAACCGCAGCTGGGACTCCTTCACCAGAGCGTCACAGCCGGCCTGATCTCGCTCCAGTTGCTGTTTCAACTGCTGCAATTGTGCCTTTTGCTCCGGCTCCAGCAGCGCTTGTTCAAGCTGGCTTTGACTGGCGAACATCGACAGCGCCAACTCGCCCTGCAGCGCTTTTCTGGCTTCGGTCCAGCGGTCGGTCAGCTTGTGGCCGTCCTGCTTAAGCTGCTCGCATTGCCCCTGCAGCTGGGCGCTCTGTTGCTGCGACTGCTGTTGCAACTGTTGCTGCTGCTGCAATTGCTCGGCAGTCGCGGTCAACGCCTCGGCCACACGTTGGCGCTCGGCCTCCACCTCGGTGTCGCCGAACAGCTCGGTACGCTGCGCGGTGAGCTGCGCCTGCTGCTCGACAATCGCCGTTACAGCCGCCTCGGCGCCCTGTTGTTCCAGCGCCTGCTGCTTAAGCTGCTCCTGTGAGGCGGCCAGTTTCTGCTCCAACCCGGTGCGCTCGGTCACCAGTTGCTGCTGAGTCTGACTGGCCTGCTGCCAGCGCTCCCAAGCTTGGGTTTGCTGCGCCAGCCACTGGTCAAAATCATTCCCTTCTGGCAGCGTCAGTCCCACCCGTTGCAGCTGTGGCTCCAGCGTCTGTAACAGTTGGTCACTGTCGGCCTCAAGCTGTTGCAGCTGAGTCTGCAGAGTGTGTTGCTGCTGCTCCAGGGAAGCCACCGAGGAGCGAGCCTGATTCAGGGCCAACTCCTGCCGGTGTTTGGTTTCGGCGGCGCTAGCGGCCTGCTGCTGCGCCTGTTGCTGTGCCTGTTGCAACTGGGCCAGCTTGGCCAGTTGCGCCTCTATCTCGGCCTTATGCTGCTTACAGCGCAGCAGGTAGGTCTCCAGGCGCTGGCTGTCGCGAATGCTGGGGCCACTGGCGATTTTCAGCTCCAGGCATTGCTGCTGCCACTGCTGCTCCAGCTCCGCCAGGCGCTGACTGGCCTGCTGATGCTGCTCCTCGGCGGTTTTCAGAGCCTGCAGCCCATGCTCCTGGCGGGTTTTCAGCTCGACGCCGGCACTGCGCAAGGCTTCGACCTGTGTCTGCAGCGCATCCCGGCGGCGTTCGGTGTCACTGATCTCGATGGCCTGGTACTCGGCAATGGCCGGATGCTCGGTGGCACCGCACAGGGGGCAAGCCTGGCCGGACTGCAGCTGTTGCCGCTGTGCCTCCAGCGAGGCGATCTTCCGCTCCTGCTCCAGCAGCGTGGTCACATCTTTAAGCTGCAGCGCTTGAGCCTTGTAGTCCTGGCGCTTCTGCTTTAACTGGGTCTCAATCTCGGACTGGGCCTGCTGCAGGCTGTTACGACTGGCCTCCAGCTCATCGGCCTGTTGGCTCTGCTCGATAAACTGCCGGTTTAACTGGGTCAACTGCGCCCGGCCATCGACCCCGTCATCGAGCTGAGTCAGCTTGTGCCGCAGCGCCGGCTCGTCCATTTCGGCCTGCGCCTGGGTCAGTGCCTGTGAGGCTTGCTCAAGCAGCGTCTGGGCCTGCTGCCAGTGTGCCTGGCTTTGCTCACACTCGGGGGCCAGTGCCTGGGCGGCCTGCTGCTGTTCCGCCAGACCGGCGGAAACGCCAGACAGTTCTGGTTTTAGCTTGTTTTGCTGCTGCTGCCACTGCTGCAATTGAGTCAACTGAGTCCGCCAGGCGGACAGATGGCCGCCCAACTCACTGTGGTGTTGGTGGGCCTGCAGATAGGTTTCGCTGTCACTGAGCTGTTCCAGTAACTGGCTCAGGCTGAGCTCACTCTGTTTTACCCGCTCCTCAGACTCCTGCCAGGCAAGGTGACGTTTCTCCAACTGCGCTTTGGCCTGCTGGTGCTGGGTATCGAGCTGGGCCAACTGGGTATCGATAGGAATCACCTTGGCCAGCAGCGATTCACACCGCTCTTTATCGGCCTGGGCCGCCGCCTGCGCCTGCTGGGCCGCTAGGTACGCCTGCTGGGCCTGTTCGCCCTGCAGTTTCCACTGCAACAACGCTTTCTTACGACTCTCTAGCTCACGATTGTGCTCTGCCACGGCCAGCTCATGCTGACGCACCTCATTAAGACGGGGTCGCAACCGTTCGGCGGGTTCGCTGCGAGCCAGGGTGGTTAACGCCGGTTGCTGCCGCTCGGCCTCATCCTTACTCTTTTGCAGCTGCGCCAGCGCCTGCTCTTGGGCGACTTCCAGATCCGCCTCAGTCTGCAGCCAGCGCTGCTGACCTTTGAGCTCGGTGATCTGCACCTGCAGCCCCTGCTCCTTGAGACGATCGGCACCGCGGCGCGACTGCAACTGCTCGCGTTGCTCCTCGTCGAGCAGATTCACCCCTTCGGCCCGAGCCTTAAGGGTCTCCAGCTGCTGACGCGCCTGTTTATGGTTATCAAACACCTGCTCTGAAATGCGGCCGTAGATCTCGGTGCCGGTCAGCTCCTCCAACAATTCGGCCCGCTCGTTGGCACTGGCGTTGAGGAAGGCGGCGAACTGCCCCTGGGACAGCAACATCGATTTGGTAAAACGGGCAAAATCCAGGCCAGTGAGGCTGGACACCAGCTCCAGCTTATCTTTGATCTTCTCAGCCAAAATGCTGTCGTCGGCCACCCGCGCCAATTCCACCATTGGCGGCTGCAGTTTGCCATCGGCGGCCAGGCGGGCGCGGCGCTGACTCCAGTAAGCCCGGTAGGCCTCGCCTTTGACTTCAAACTCCACCTCCGCCAGGCATTCACCACAACCGCGGGTCATCAATTCATTCTGGGTAGGCGACACCGACAGCCTGGGTGTCTGGTGGTACAGCGCCAGACAGATGGCATCCAGCAAGGTGGTTTTACCGGCGCCGGTGGGGCCGGTAATGGCAAACAGGCCATTGCTGGCAAAGGGCTCCTGGGAGAAATCAATTTTCCACTCGCCCTTAAGGGAGTTGAGGTTTTTAAACCGCAGCGACAAAATTTTCATGACGACGCCTCCTGCTCGGTATCGGTGTGTTGCAGCTGCTCGACCACCTGAGCAAACAAGGTATTAAGCCGCTCTTTTCTAACCTCACCCTGATCGCCATCAAAGGTTTCATTCTGGAGCCGGCGGGCAAACACTTCATCGATGCTGAGCTCCGCCAGCGTCTCCTTCTGTTGCTGCGCCAATGTGCCCCTAGGCTGGCTTCGAGCCCGTCTGAGCAACAGCACCTCCACCGGCAGCTCGGCAATCATCGCTTCGATGCGCGGCTGAAGATCATTCAGGTAATCGTCACTGACCACCTCGATATCCAGCCACACCGGCGCGGCGCCGTCATGATCGGCAAACTGCTGCAGCGATTCCTGTATCTGTCCCAGATCGCCTTTCACCACCGCCATGGGCTGAAAACGGGGGATCTCCACCGGCGTGACCGACCCCAGACGCCCCTGCTCGAACTCCACCATCAACACCGATTTGGCACTGGAGAGTTCATCGAAACTCAGGGGAATCGGCGAACCGCTGTAGCGAATGTGCTCCGACTCGGTAACCCGCTGACTGCGGTGAATGTGGCCCAGAGCCACGTAATCGGCCTGTGGAAACTGACTGGCAGAAAACGCATCCAGAGTGCCCACATAGATGTCTCGCACCGAGTCACTGCAGGAAGCACCGATGGTGGTCAGGTGGCCAGTAGCGATGATTGGCAGCGCCCGATCCAGTTCGGCGCGGCGCTGCTGCGCCAGCGCAAACACCTGCTGATAGTGATCGGCAATGCCCTGTTGCAGCGCCTGACGCTTTTGCTGATCGTCCAGCCCGGCACTGCTGCGCATCACATCACGGGGACGCAAATACGGCACCGCGCACACCAGCGCCCCAACCTGGCCCTGCTTGTCTTTTAGCTCAAGCACCTGCTGACTGAGATCATCGGCGGGCGCCGCGACCACCTGAGTGTTCATGTACGCCAGCAACTCCCGGCTCTCATTCAGCGTGGCGACCGAGTCGTGATTACCGGCCAATACCACCAACTGGCAGCCTTGTTTCTGCATGGCGACCACCAGCGCGTTGTACAACTCGCGGGCATAGGAAGGCGGGGTACCGGTATCAAAGATGTCTCCGGCGACAATGACCGCGTCGATACTCAGTTCATCAATCTGGCCCATCAGCCAATCAAAGAAAGCGAAATGCTCGAGTGCCCGGCTTTTATTATAAAAATGCTGACCCAGGTGCCAGTCAGAGGTGTGGAGTATGCGCATCAGGTTGGTCGCGAAGCATAATGGAAAAACAAAAGGATACCCCTAATCCGGACTCGGATACAGGGTGCGACGGGTCAATATTTCGGACTCATGACCTCCATGAGCCCGATTAACCTGTTACAGCAGTTTTACGAACCGAGCCCCATCCAGAGCCCGCTTTGGAGTCACCTTGCTGACCGGGGTACCCAGATACAAAAAGCCAACAATCTGGTCCTCGCCGTCCACATTCAGCGCCCGGCGCACCACAGGATCGGTGGCGTAACTGCCAGTACGCCAGATCCCGCCCAATCCCTGAGCCTGAGCCGCCATCTGCATCGCCATCACCGCACAACCGGCGCTAAGGTGCTGCTCCATGGCCGGTACTTTCGGGTGCTCCGATAATCTCGACACCACAATGACCACCACCGGCGCCCGGGTCGGCAACAACCGGGCCCGCGCCAGTGCTTCGCCCTGCTCTCCCCTGGCCTGGGCGGCATCGAAGAAAATCTCACCCAGGCGGTTTAAGCCTTCCTCCTGGGCCAGAATGAATTCCCAGGGCGTGAGGCCGGCGTGATCCGGCACTCGGGCGCCGGCATCGAAAATCACATCCAACTGCTGGGGCGTCGGCGCAGGAAACGTCAGGCGGGGGGTGGAGTGTCGAGTGGTCAGGAGTGTCAGGGCATCCATTGCCTTTCCTTATTGAGAATCAGTTACCGGAGTACTCTAGCAAAATCCGGCGGCGTTTCCTAAATCGATGAGGCACTTTGGCAACGCCCTTGGCGGTTCGCCCATCCCCTTTTCGGCAATCAACAGAGGCACTGGCACTGCGCCAACACCATCAATCGGTCAAACGACCACAAGGCTCGGGTTCAAGCCCGTTTCCTTAAAGAAAAATGGAAGGAAAACCTCACCGACTGATGCGATTAAACGAATGTAACCACCGATGCCACACTTTGCCCCGCATGTGCTTTAAACCATTCACCTAAGGGTGTAGCGTTAACGCCCATAAAAATCAGCTAGATAGCTGAGAATACAGTCACTATGGGGTGAAATCATCGTCGCCCTACGGCGGAGCTCGGCCAAAAGACCCATTTGCGAATGCCATTACCCCTATATTTCATTAAGTTACAGGTTTGCGGCCGCTAACGAACGGTTTTGACTGTGCACCCACACCGTTCCAGTAAACCGCCGCTTTTTATCAAGCACAATCCGCCTTTGGTGCTGTGGCGACAACAGCCAAATTCCGTGTAAGGCATTTAAGAACAAGCCGTTGCCCCTGAACGCCGCAGATCCACCGGGAATGATAGACGGCAAGATTTCGAAGGATGATAGGCGCACAAGCGCCGCATAGTAGATGTTAAATTGAGAGGCATAGTATGGAAACTATGGCCATAAACATCATAGTTTGTGGATCTATGGTTTGGCTTTTATTCTTCTGGCGGCATTACTGTTTGATGTTTTAGATAGTTCTACATTGGCAGTAATGAGCATCGAGGCAAAAGAGGAGGCAGTAGCTAAAGAGTTAAAAGAGGTTAAATCAAACTTAGCAATTTGGACCTATATCGGTCCAGCGGCTATTGCTGCTATTGGTGTTAATCTTATTAGCGAGTTCTTATAGAGAAAGAAGCCTAAGAGCTAGAGTCTCCAATTTAACAAGGCTCTGTAGACGGACTTCATCCAGACCGGCTTCGCTCGTTCCTCGCTGAGTATCGCCGAGCGGTCTGCTTCCGCTAAGAGGAGCGTTATAACTCGATGTCATTCGCAAAATTCGTTTACATACTGGCAGCCATTCTAGGCTAATACACTGTTAATCATTCATGAATTAAATTAGGTGAAATAATGAAAATTAAGCTATTTGTATCATTGGTGGTTTTATTTGGTTTGGCTGGATGTGCTTCTAAACAAGATATTGCAAAAGCTGAATTTGAGTCAGTGTTAAAGGATTCAGGATACTTCCAGTGTTCCTACGAAGATTTCAAGCTTCAAGGTGGAAAGTATGTCAAACATATCGCACACCAGGCTCTAATATTTGACAAATTTAATCATGAACTCACGGTTCTTAGTTTATCGAAACCGTCACCGAATGGTCAAGTTGAAGAATCTAATATTACCGATTCTTTTGTAAGCGGTTATTCCGTTAGAGGAGATAGAAATAGAGGCTTTGATATTAAATACTATCGAAACACTGCAAATATGCACTTTGATTATATATTTAGAACTAATGGCAAAGGTGAATCAGAAAGCTGTATTTTTATCGATAAATAGAGTTATGACAAAGCATTTAAGACAGATACCAAACGCATGATCCTTTTCATTTCATCGATAGAATCTGTATTTATTAAATTAAATAACCACCCATTTTAAGATCGACCTTAGCCCACTAGAAAATCCCATTTAGTGGGCATTATGCATCAACTGAGAAATCGTTATGACTCTTCGTTTTAGCTATGAATGGAACCCGCGACCTAAAATTCATTTGGCTATTGCAGTATCAATAGCTTTGTTTACAGGCCTTCTTTCTTTCTATCTATATTTTGATACGATTAAAAATTTGTCTGCTTCAACTGTAACTAAGGGTTTGGTAGTCGAGTCAAAAATAAGCGCTAGCGGCATGCATACACCGATAATTACTTTTCAAAGAGGGGAAGGTGAAACAGAGCAGTTTGTATCAAGTTTATCATCGAGTCCTCAAAAATATTTTATAGGAGACACCGTTGATGTCATCGTTAGTGAAGAAACAGGAAAACCTAGATTACTGAATTTCTTCTCTATATATGGGCTAACCTCTTTTGCTGCTTTGTTTTCGACAGTCTGTTGGCTAGGCTCGTTGAGTATTTATTTTTTAAGAGTCCGCAATGCGTAAGATGCGGTAGCTTTAGAGCTCCCTCATAAGGGATGTCTGATTGAAATATTCCTTATGGTCAGAACTCTTCGAATAAGTTGGCTCGATGCCGCTTTGCACCATACTTTATCCAACTGCTAATCACCGCTTACGGCGGCATTAAGCACCTACTAAGATTATGAAAAAAATTATAATTTGGACTCTAGGTTCGTGCCTTCTGGGGTTGTCAATTCTAATGATGCTGCGTATTGCATTAAGCAGCTTCGTTGGTGAATGCGATAATATTGAGTATGCCTCTATTCCTAATCCAGACGAAAGTTATCGAGCGGTTATTTTTCAAAGAGATTGTGGTGCCACTACTGGCTTCAATACACAAATTTCAATCTTACAGTTTAATGATGACTTAACCGACTCCGCTGGAAATATCTTTATCATAGATGGTCACCCAAAGGACGTTGCTCCTACAGTAAGCTGGGCTTCTGAAAATACATTAATCATTCATCATGTGCTAGACGGATCTGAGTACAAGTCAGAGCGAGTGTGGGGCTGGTTTGGCTCAGTAACAGTAAATTACAGCACAAGTGGTAGTTAACAAGCCACCGTAGGAGATTTTCAGCCAGCCCGGCTGCATTCGTGCCTCGCCGAATATAGCCGGACAATCGGCTCCAGCTAAGTGGAACGTTATGTGTCAGGAGGTAATTTGAAACCACTGAATTATCTGATAGTGTTTTTTCTATCAGTTCCTGCATATGCCGAAATACCTAAGTCTATTCTTGGGCATTATGAGAGCTCAGCACCAAGTTCATGTAATCTAACGATTGAGTTGTCACAAGGTAGCAATGACAACCTTTATAAGGTTACAACAGATGCACGCTCTATTACTGGCCATGCCATCCTAAAAGAACAGTATATGTTTTTTTCTGGTTTAGTTTCTTCAGAGTCTGTCGGTAATAAAGAGATAAGCGCTTTGATGGAAGATGGAATTTTGCTGATTCAAAACTATGGCAATAGCATTAACCCATATACGTTTTTTGCTGAGTGCGAGGAGAAGTATCTAGTGCTCGAAAAAGTTCACACTCAACAATCACTGACACCTGACAGTGAAGCCGACCCGTTTTAGTGGACACCAAAATTCAAGGAAGTAAATATGCCCCAACTAATAGAACATATAGATAAAATTGCAAGGATGAAGAACAGAGATGTTCTTTACCTTGTCTTCACCAATGAAAACAAGTGTGAAGACGACTCTATTTTAGGTGATTTACTATTTGATTACGAAGATCATGTAACTAGAGCAAGTGTTATACGATGGTTAGAGGAAAACAATATCCCTTACCAACCCTGTGCCGGAGAAGCCAGTGAAAATGGTTACTCGTCATACAGTGGTTCCTTGTATCTAGATGTACCCTATGATGAAAACAATAGCGATTTTATTAAACTATCCGAATATCTGGAAAACCCAGATGGAACGATGAAAATAAAATATGTTTTATTCGGATATTTCACACTGGAAATGGCTAATAAGAACAAGCATCACGATGAACCTGGCTTTTGGTCGAAATGGGCCGAAAATCTTTAGGAGTAAACAGGCGTAGCATTTCTCACTTAATGGGTTAATTGTAACCGACCCGACAACTACAGAACGGATTTTAAAGCTAAGAACTCTCTTAGGCTTCAGAGGCAGATTTAGCCTCCTAAGCGGTCCTGGCTTTGACCTTACTTAATTAAAACAATATTTACAAGGTAATAAACAGAGAGAAAAAATAGATTACAGACTCTTAATGAATAAGATTAATCTGTTCTTTAATATGGATTTTTAAGTAATGCGTAAACTCTTTATATCAATGTTCTTTGTCATGCTACTATCTGGCTGTGACTTAGATGTGGCCATTCCTGTTCCCAACAAGATTTTTGGTACTCAGAATTTTGTTTCTGCAGTTTCAATCATTGAGCTCCATAAAGTTAGAAATGGTTCATACCCTTCTAATTTAGATGAGCTTGAATTTTTAGGACAATGGGACAGCATCTGGCTGTCTGCAGTTCGCTATGAAAAAACAAACAATGGTTATAATTTGTTTGTTGAACGTGGTTGGGTCGGAAAACCCAACTTAACGTTTCCAGAAAAATTTAAACAGGGGCTTGGTATCGAGAAAACCAATGTGACCTGGATAGAACCATAATTGTTAAAAGTACTCCTGGCTGAAATTGAAGTTGTCCCTTGCAATAATCCATTAACTGTCAGTGCCCTGCCCCATTCGAACTCAGAACCGGCCATGCTATGATGCCGATTCTATTCCAGCCACCGAGGCCCCTTATGCCCCACTTTGTCATGGACTGCTCCGCCGAGGTCCTGCATCACTATGATGAGGCCAGCGTCCTCGTCGACTTACACCGGGTTGCCGTTGATAGCGGTCTGTTTAATGAAGCCGACATTAAGGTACGGGTTCGCCCCTTCTCCAGCGGTTTGGTGGGTGGTTCTGACGCCACCTTCATCCACGTATTCGCCTCTATTATGAGTGGACGCAGCACCGAGCAGAAAGCGGCGCTGTCGCGAGCCGTAGTTAGCCTGCTGAGCCAGCGCTATCCAGAGGTTGCCAACATCGCCATGAACGTGTCTGAATTTGAAAAAGCCAGCTACTGCAATCGGCGCATGCTGACCTGACCCAGGGTCAGGCCGAACGGCGCGGATTCAGATAGGCCTCTACGTCCACCTCATCAATCTGCGCCTCAGACAGATACTCACGGGCGTATGTCAGGTACACGCCACTGGACAGGAACAGCGAAAATACCTTGGGATCCACGTGCTCATCCAGCACCATCTTATGCAGAATGTCGATAGCGACACTCAGTGGCTTGGCCTTTTTATAGGGCCGGTCGTCGGCGGTTAACGCCTCAAACACATCCGCCAGCACCAAGATGCGTTCGCCAATAGACAGATCTTCGGCCTTTAACTGTCTGGGGTAACCAGTGCCCTTCAGGGTTTCATGGTGGGTTGAAGCAAACCGGGGCACATTGGCCAGCTCCGGAGGAAACGGCAGGCTCTCGAGGATCTTGATGGTGCCCACCATGTGCTCGTTGATACGGAAACGCTCTTCGCTATTGAGCGTGCCCTTGCTGACACTTAGGTTGTACAGCTCACCCAGTTGATTCTGCAGTTCTGTTGGCTCCAGGGTAATCCCCAGTTTCGGGTCATACTCCGGCCGACGTGGCCAGGAAATGCGGTGTTCCGGCTTGTCTGCCAACAACCTTTCAGTCACCGGCAACCGCTTATTTGCCGACACCGGAGGCTGAAGACGCCGCTCTTCCGCTGGCGACAACCCGAGCCGGTCGTCGAAATGGCGAGTCCAGGTGCGGTCACCGATGCGGTGCAGGCGCTGCACTTTGTCCTCACCCATAAACTCACTGCCGACGTTGCAGTTGGCCACAAACTCAAACTCCTGCTGCAGCGTGTTCTGTTCACTGAGCTTGCGGGCCAAGGCGGCCTGGTGGTCATCGGGGCGCTCAAGGCAGGCATTCAAATAGGCAATCTCACAATCACGCCACAACACCTCGAACCGAGTCCGAATCTCATGGATGCGGTTGTAGTTAGTCTCCAGCTTACTGCCCTTATCCACCACGTGTTCCGGCGTGCTGATCTTGCCGCAATCATGCAACCAGGCTGCCAGCCTGAATTCTCGGTATTTGTCTTTGTTGTCGATAGAAAAGCCGTCAAACGGTGGCGCGACGCTGCGGCTGGCTTGTTCAGCCAGCATCAGCCCGAGCTCCGGCACCCGCCGACAGTGTCCGCCGGTGTAAGGGGATTTGTCATCGATGGCCTGAGCAATCACCTCAATGAAGGAGTCCATCAACTTTTGTTGCTGGGCCTCATGGGTGGCTATGGCGGTGGACATGTCCACCAAGGAATCGGCCAGATCATCAATTTCCTTAATCACCGAATGGCGCTTGCTGACCAGATGATACTGACGCCGTTTAATTTTGCGGTTTTCTGCGGCCAAATCCCGTATCGGATTAACGATGGGGTTCGCCAGCACGTAGCACAGCGGCAACATTAGCAGGATGATCAACGAGCTGACCGCGATAGACAGGTACACCTCCTGACGGCTGGCCGCCAGCACATCATCGGCATCGAGCACCAAGCCAAAGTAGCTGTCATGGCCATAGCCCAGAGGAGCGATCAGCACAAAGCGATCTCGCCCATTGATGGACATCTCCACTAACGTCTCCTGGCTGTCCGGAGCAGCGGCCAGAGCCGTCAGCGCCTGATACGGCACGGTGTTGGACAGGCTGGCTTCGGTGGCGTCATCGGGGTTAAGCCAACGATTTTCCAGGTAAGCACGATCCTGGTCGCTCACCCGAGCCAGGGCGCGATTCATCAGTGGCGCCAAGGGCGCCAATTCAGGCTGAAATACGAACCTCAGGTCGGAATCAAACGCGATGTCGCCAACATCGATGCCGGTATGAATCGTTAACCCGGACAGGTAAAACACTCGTTGGTGGTAAGTCAGGGTGACTTCGGTTTCCAATGCCGCCTCGGCGTCGCCCTCAATCACCGCCCGCATAGCTTCGGCTACCGAGGCCACCTCCAAAATCCCGATCTGTGGATGATGGCGGCGAATCTCCGGCACGATGGACCACCCAGCCGGCACAGCAATGATCCGGCCACGCAAGTCGGCAAGGCTGGTATAGGCCGGTGCGTCACTGCGGGTTGCCAGTGCCATCGGCATCGCCACCAACGGGTCGGAAAACACGCCCCAGCTTCGGTTTTCATCGGTGCGGTACACCGGCGCCAGTACATCGATGTGGCCGGCATCAAAGTGCGCAGTTAACTCAGACCAGGACACGCCATTGATGTATTCCACATTCAATCCCAGGCTGGCGGCCAGCATTTGGGTCAGCTCCACCACGTAGCCTCGAGGCTGACCGGAGATGGCGTAGTCCAGCGGCGCCCAGTCACGCTCGTTGGAGACGGTCACCGGGTTGATGGATTTCAGGTAGGCGCGCTCGCTGTCCGTTAGCGGTACCGGCGCCAGAGTTCGCCGCTGCTCAACCGCCACCGCCTGATTAGAGGCAAACAGACGACCGTCGCCGGCAAACAGGAAGGCTTCCCCTCCGTGAATGGGCGTGCCGTTGTTCAATTGTGACGATAGGAAAGCCGACATGGTCGACAAGGCAATGTCGACCGCCACCACTACCCCGCTGTCGGCATTCTTCATGGAGAACGTCTGCCCCGGGGCTTGAAGGTGCTGAAACAGGTAGGGTTCGGTGCGCTTGGCCTGATAGGTTGAGGCGATCTGATACCAGGGCCGGGTGCGGGCATCGTAGTCTGACACCACTTCTGTGCGGCGACTGACTCTAAGGCCGTCGTCCAGAAACAGGGTCTGCTTAACGCGCTGGCCCTGACGGTCCTGAATGATCACTTTGACGAATCTGTCCACCAAGGATGCGCCCAGCCGCTGCCGGATCTGAGGGCTGGCTTCCAGGTTAATCAGCTCATAGAAATCGCCATTGGCCAGCCCCAGATAGACCGCGTAAAACTCCCCGTTATTTTCCAGCAAACTGGCAAACAACGGGTCCACCTCACCCACCTGAACCTGACCGTTATCAATCAACGCGGCATTGTGGGCCAACAGTTCGACACTGTGAGCGGCTTTGGTGCTGACGTCATTCACCCGATCCCGAGTGGTATTGGCCAGCATGGTTGCTTGCGTGGTCACCGCTTCGGTAGCCAGTTTGGAGGCGAACAGATACTGCAGCCCAATGGCACAGGCGGCGGTGATCAGGGTGCCGATAACAAACACAAACACCACGGTAACCCGAATGGACACGCCTTTGGGCGCAGTATGGGACATAGAACCGTCTCCCTCTCCGTTAGTCCTTTAATCGAGGGTGTGACGCAAGCCATCTAAGGGGACAGAATGAAGGAACGATGGCAATCCACTGCCGGCGCCCATACCTGCTCACAATCTCTTGTCTATGGTTCTAAAACTAACTGGATTTGGGTGGCATGAGAAGAGATAAATGCCCATTAAATAGACAATTATTGATTTTCGGGAATCGGCGAATCGATGCTGGCAGCACTCGAGTGCACCGCGCCCGCTTGCCGCGGGCACGGCCTAGGAGAAGCTAACGCTGTTTAGGGCCAAAGAAATGATCCAGGCTGGTGTATTTGCCACCGCCCAGGAAATAAAGCGCCAACAGCATCACGAAATAGGTAATGGAAAACTCGATGCCGTTATTGAGAATCACCAGCTTGCCAGAGGACGTCAGCCAGTCGTAGTTGCCGTACTCCTCAAGAATCGCCTTGGCCCGATCGAGTTTTTCCGGGGCCGCCATTACCTGCTCATTGGCCAGCCAGCTGGAGGCATCGGCAATGGCCAACCAGCCATTTTCCCAGTGCACGGCAAACGCCGCCACCAGCATGGTCACCATCAACGGCAAGCTAATGAGCCGGGTGAACAAACCCACAATCAGCAGAATGCCGCCAAAGAACTCGGTACCGGCCGCCAGACCGGCCATCAACTCCGGAAACGGCAAACCCAATCCCCACTCCGGATTACCGAACCAGGCGGCGGTGTCTTCGAAATGACTGAGCTTGTTGTAACCGGCCTGAATAAAGATTGGGGCCAGATACAGCCGAAGGGCCAAGGGCGCCAGCCCTTCCAGAGATTGGGTTGCGCGAAAGAATCCTTGCCACAGGGAGATCAGAGCCTGCATAACCGTGTTCCTTTAACTTTGACTACTGACAGGGTAGACCGGTACCGCGCTCTCCGGCTTTCAAAAAAAGCTATTTTTTCGATAAATCAGCGAGATCATCTATCAAGGATCCTAGTTGACGATTCAGTCTTTTGCGCTGTTTTCCTGTCAGGCTGTTGTTGATCTCCACCAACGACTCGGCGAACAGGTGCTGATTGACGCTCAGCTGGTCTTTGTATTCCTGCGGCCGCACGCTGTCCGGGTTCACCAGCAGCACCGCCAGTTCGCGTCGCAGTTCCGCCCCATCGGCTCGATTGAGCATCGCCTGATGAAAGCGCTCCTGCCACGCTTCCCGATAGGCCACCCACAAGTCCATCGATTGATGGCGCTGACGATTAAAGTCATCCACCGCCTGCGCCTGCATCGGTGTCAACTTACCCACCCAGCGCTTCAGGCTCTTGGCCATGCGCTTGTTGGAACTGACAACCCTGTCGTCCAGATCCCGCTTCAGATACCGGTCGATGTCCTTCTGATTCTCCTCCCTGATCACCGTCATCATCTGTTGCACCTGAGCGTCGCTGAACGACTGCAGCAGCGGCACCAGCTTGGGCATCAGATGATCAAAGATACCAAACCAGTGTTGTTCGAGCTGAGTCAGGTGCGCCTGGGCATCCTCGGCGCTGAACCCCTGATCCAACTGGGTGCGGAGCTGGTGCAGTTGGGCATGGTATTTAGGCAGCTCATCGTATCGGTGCCACTCCAGCAAATCGTCGATCATCCGCTGCAACTGGCGTTCCTGATCACGATCGAGATCGACGTAATCCTCGACCTGCCACTCGATGATCCAATCCAGCCAGTTATAGACAAACTTGGTGCTGCAGCCGCTCAACACTACCGCCAGAGCAACAATCACTAACCCTCGTGCCTTCACTCACTTCTCCCTATTGGTGCCACATCGTACTCCTTCGATGCCAATCATCTATCAGTTGGAACCATCAGATTCCTCAAAAGTTCCATGGCGGCCGGCGCCTTGGCGAAAGCGACGCGCTCCTGCCAGCCCTTCCTGCTGAAGTACGGTCGCCGCACAGCGGCCCTCAGCCTCCAAGGCACGCTCCAACGGCAACGACCACTGCGCCAGGCAACTGAGTCGATCGGCCTTCATGCATTGCTGAGGAAACTCGGTCAGCGACGCCGCCAACTGCAACGCCTGTTCCAGCGCCTGGCCCTCGGGCACCACCCGGCTGACCAGGCCCCAGGACAAGGCTTCGGCCGCGGCCACCGACCGGCCGGTTAATATCATGTCCAGGGCCCGGCCCTGACCAACCAAGCGTGGCAACCGCACGCTGCCACCATCGATAAGTGGTACCCCCCAGCGGCGGCAAAACACCCCAAATTGAGCCGTGTCGGCGGCCACTCTCAAGTCGCACCACAGCGCCAGCTCCAACCCTCCGGCCACAGCATAGCCCTCCACAGCGGCAATCACTGGCTTACTGAGCTGCATTCGAGTGGGCCCCAGAGGCCCACTCCCCTCAGGTTCGATGCGATTACGGCGGCCAGGATCGTCTACCGCGTGCAGATCCGCACCGGCACAGAATTGGCCGCCGGCACCGGTCAGCACCGCCACCTTAAGCTCGGCTCGGGAGTCAAATTCGATGAAGGCGTCCTGCAGCGCCGTGGCTGTGGGGCCATCTACGGCATTCCTGCATTCGGGTCGATTGAGAGTCACGACCCAGATTGAGCCATGACGGGCGGTGTGTACCGCGGTTGCAGTGGTGTCCATGGCATCCTGCCTGTAAGGTCCGCAATCCTTTACCCTAGCGGATTCCAGAGATGAATCAAGCCAGGGGTTCAGTACCGATCTTGATCAAGCAGACCCTGGTAGCGACTCAACCACGGTTGCAACTGAGCCTGGTCTCCGCCCTGAGCCAACGCGTGTCGGCACCAGTCGATAGCAGTAGCCAGGTACAAACGGCGAGCACCGGCCAATGCCCTCAATTCGGTGTCATTCAGCGGCTGGCCCACTGCGACGTAATACTCTCGCCACAGCGGAGTCGCGATCTGCGGTCCCCACTCCACCTCAAGGCAAGCCAGGTCCCACAGCGGGTGGCCCCAGTCGGCATACTCAAAGTCGATGAGTCGATATTCACCGTCCTGGCTCAACCAGTTGCCCCGACCGGGGTCGTGATGGCACAGACCGGCGGGCAACGCGCTGGCCAGCAGCTGAGCCTGCCACTGGCGGGCCATTGGCCAGCGCTGGGCACACAGTCCTGCGGCATAATCCCAGGGCTGTGGCGCTGCGGGCAGGCGGTGAAACGCCAGCAGCACCGCCGTGGCGTTGGCGGCGACCAGGGTGCCTGCCGCCTGGCCCCAGCGCTGCATCAGACAAAAGCGGTGAGCCGAATCCCAGTGAATCAACGTTGGCGCCAGCCTCTGTTGACCGGCCAGCTGCCACAGCCTCGATTCCCGTTTGCGATCGACCCCCATGGTGGCCCAGGCATCGTGGACCCGCATCAAGGTAGGCTGCGCCGGGCCAACGACCTCAAACAGATTGTTGGCACTGCCGCGGGCAAACGGCCGCAGACTGAAGCCCTCATAGCCCTTCAGTTGATGGAGCAATGCTTCAGGCCGCAACGGCATTATCCTGGCTGCGATAGGCACTGCGCCAGCTGAAATAGCTTGCCAGTGCCAGACCGACGTAAATCACGAACAAGCCACTGGTCAGAACCAGCCCCTTGCTCATGTACAGATAGATGGACACCAAATCGATCACCACCCAATAGAGCCAGTTCTCAACCACCTTGCGGGCGGTCATCACTGTACCCACCACCGCGAAACAGGTGGTGGCCGAATCCAGGTAAGCCAGGTCCGCGTGGGTGTAGTTGTCCATCACGTACCCCAGTCCCAGCGCCGTCAGCGCAGTCAACCCAATCAGACGCACGTGGGTACTGGCCGACCAGGTCTGGTAACTCAGACCATCACCGCGACCGCCGTAGCGCCACTGCCAGAAGCCGTACAGTGCCATCAACAGGTAGTAGCCATTGAGCACCGACTCCATCAGCAGCGACACCTCCCAAAACAGGACGGTGTAGATTAGGGTGCTGAAAAACGCCGCTGGCCAGCACCACAGGCTGCCACGCATGGCAAACAACAGATAGGCCAGGGCCAGCACCACGGCCACCCCCTCCCACAGGTTCATGGCACTGGCCTGAGCCAGTGCCTCGGTCAGGGCATCACTCACTGTGGTCAAGATCGACACCGCCAGGAATGAATTTACACACAAACACCCCCTTGCCCCACTGCTGATGGGCGGCCTTCATCTCGGTGGCTAGCAGCGCCATCACGGTATCGTAATCGCCGCCAATCTGGGTGCTCATGGCATTGGTTTTACGCTGAATCTCAGGATAGGAGTCCAGGCGGCCGATGAACCATTGAATCGGTGCCAAATAGTTATCCTGAAGCGGGTAAAGGCTGATTTCTACTGACAATTGCATTGCCAACTCCTTAGAAATAGTCGTAGTTAAAGGTCACGCCGAACTGCTGAGGATCGCCGTAACGGATGTACTGTTTGTCGGCCCAGTCCTGATCCGGCTCGTTACCGAAGTAGAAGCCACGCACGCCGTATTTTTCATCGGTGAGGTTACGCCCCCACAGGTACAGCGACCAGCTGTTGGCTTCGTAGCCAATTTTGGCGTCCAGCACCTGGTAGGGGGCGGACACCGAATCGTTGCTGTCGGAGTAGTAGAATTCGTCTTTACCGGACAGGTTCACATTGGCAAACCAGCCCTGGTCGTGACGGTAGGTGGCGCCGACGGCAAACTGATAGTTGGGCGCATGGGCCAGCTCGCGGCCACTGAGATCCCGGAAACTGTCTTCTCCCAGCTGCAGCACGTAGTCACCGTACTCGGTTTCCAGCCAGCCGACACTGCCGTGCAGCTGCAATGACTCCGTCACCTGGTAATTCAGCTCCAGTTCGGCGCCGTAGTTATTGGAGTCGGTGGCGTTGCTGGTGTACAGCACAAAATCGCCACTGCCCGGCTCCTGAACCGACGCTTCCACCTGCTGGTCCTGACGGTCCATGTAGAACAGTGCCAGCGCCGACGTCAGCGCCCCGTCCAGCCAACGGCTTTTCAACCCGATCTCATAGTTATACAGGGTCTCGGTGTCGTACTGGGTCTTGTCAGACAGAAACTCCGGCAGCCCCATGTTAAAACCACCGGCCTTGTAACCTCGGGCCACCCGTACATAGCCGTTATGGTCGGCATTGAACTGATAGCTGGCCGACAAGTGACCGCCCCACATCGACTCGTCGGTGTCGAAGGCCTCACCTTTGCTGTCGCGGTAGCTGGCATCGCGCTGTTCTAGGCGCAGGCCAGCGGACAGGGTCCAGCGACCCAGGCTGCTGTCCAGCTGACCAAACACCGCTTGGCTGTCGGCGTCGTAGTCGGAGCTTTGATCCGAGAAGTAGCTGCCGCTGGCGTCGTAGGCTTCGGTAATGGCCAGGTAGTTCGATTCTTGCAAATCGTTGGCATACACCCCCACCAGCCAGTCGGTGGTACCGGCAAAGATGCGTCCCGCTTCGCGGGAACTGAGGCGCAACTCCTGGCTTAGGGTGTCGCGTTTCAGAGCCTTGCTCCAGTTATAGACATAGACACAGGGCTCGCCATAGCAGGTGCGGTCGGCCCAATAGTCGTCGTTGGCCCAGTCACCGTCGTAGGCGTGAGTGGCGTGAGTATTGCTCCAGCTGGTAATGGCCCGCAGCGCCAGCGCCTCATTGATGTCGTAGTTCAGGTTCAGCGATGCGCCATTGGTGCGCTGAGAGTCCTCTCCCGGGTTGTCGGTGATGGTGTCAAAACCATTGTTGTCCAGGGTCCAGGCGTCGTAGCCGTTATCCAGATCCGCGTGCAGGAAAGTCAATTTGGCCTGCAGTCGGTCGCTGGGTTGCCACAGTAACTTGGTTCTCAGGGTCAGTTCATCGCGGGCGTTGGTGTCGTCCCGGCCCAGATAGAGGTTGTCGCGAAAGCCATCCTGCTGGTTAGAGTGCACCATTACCCGGTAGTTGAGGGTGTCGGTGGCCGCGCCGGAGACATAGCCACCGTAGGTCTGTTGGTTGTCTTCGGCCAGGGTGGCGGTCAGGCCAGACTCAAATTCGTCGCTGGGATCCATGCTTTTCACATAGATAAGCCCCGCCAGGGCGTTGGCACCGTACTGAGTACCCTGAGGGCCACGAAGCACCTCTACCTGCTGCAGATCATACAGACTGGCAGCCATTCCCAGCCCGGACAGATCGATGTCATCGACGATAAAGCCGACCGAGCTGTTGGGCGCCCCCTTGTAGTCCTCCTGCTCACCGACACCACGGATCTGGAAGTAACGGGGACGGGAGGTGGCACCGGACCAGTTCAGGTTCGGAATCGAGTCCAGTATCTGTTCGAAGTGTTCACCACCTTCATCTTTGATGGCCTGGCTGTCGACCACGGTGGCTGAGCCAGGCAACTGCTCCAGCTCGATGTTGCGAAGATCGGCATTAACGGTGATGGTTTCGATCTCTTGGGCATGAACCGCAAAGGAGACCGCAAGGGCAATCAGGGAAACTTTGGTACGCATGACTTTTAGACGTCTCTTAAAAACTAAAAGGGATACGACCGGATTTTGGGCAGGGATATCAAAGGTTAGACCTTTCCTACGCCGGTATTATCCGGATCAGGTTCGCGGGTTCTCCAGTTGGAATCTCAGTATCTGTCGTGATACACCCCGAGGCAGTCGCCAGTATATCAGAGTTGTAACAACAACGAACTCTGAATCGAGCCTGAACCGGCTTTCCGGCCAATATTTCCGCAACAAGCCACCTCAGAGCGATAGCCGCTGACGATTCTGATCCAATTCAGTGTTGTAAATTTCACTATTATTGAATAGCTTGAAACTCAAAGTGCGAATACGGCCGCTGGGGTTCGGTAAAGGAGTCTGAACCCGGCCGGAAGAGTGCAGACGCACAGGCTCGGCCTGTCGTGACACCAAAAAGGATGCTCGCTGATGAAGATAGGGATTGTCTGCCACCCCAGTATTGGTGGCTCGGGCCTGGTGGCCACCGAGCTCGGCCATGAATTGGCCCGTCTTGGCCACGAGGTGCATTTCATCTCCAGCGCCCCACCGTTCAAACTCAGCCGCAACCAACCCAATGTGCATTTCCACCTGGTTGAGGCCATTCACTACCCGCTGTTTCAGGACCCGCTGTACACCTTTGCGTTAACGGCCAAAATCGTCGAGGTGGTCAACCAGTACCAGTTACAGGTGGTGCACGCCCACTACTCCATTCCCCATTCCTTGTGCGCCTACCTGGCCAGTGAGATCACCGACCAGCCGTTTCCCGTGGTCACCACCATTCACGGCACCGATGTCACTGTGGTCGGGCAGGATCGGCCGCTGTACCCGCTGAACCAGTTCAGCATCAACCGCAGCACCCGGGTAACCACGGTGTCGAATTTTCAGCGCCACTACATCCATCGCCATTTTCAGGTCGATGCCCCCATCGAGGTGATCCACAACTTTATCGACCTGCAACGATTCAGCCCGGATAACCCGGCGGTAGTGGCCCGGCACACCCTGGCGAAGGGCGAAGAGAAAATCGTCATGCATCTGTCTAACTTTCGGCCGGTAAAAAATACCCAGACGGTGATCAATGCCTTTGCCCGGCTCAGCAGCGCCCTGCCCGCCCGGCTGGTGCTGTTGGGCAGCGGCCCCAGCCTGGAGCCTTGTCAAACCCTGTGCCATCAACTGGGGATCAGCGAACGGGTCCACTTCATCGGCGAAGTGCGCAACGTCGAGCACTACCTGCCACTGGCCGATTGCGTGATTCAGCCCAGCTACCGGGAATCGTTTTGCATGGCGCTGCTGGAAGCCATGGCCTGCGGCGTTCCCACGGTCAGCAGTGACGTGGACGGCATTCCGGAGGTCGTCGAGCATGGCGTCAGCGGTTACATGGCCCCCGCCGACGACGTCGAGGCCCACAGCCGTCACCTGCTGGCGATACTCACCGATCCGCAGCGCCAACGGCGCTTTGGCCAGGCCGGCCGTCGCCGCGCCGCCGAACGCTTCCATCCCGCCGAAAAGGCGGAGCAGTACCTGGCGTGTTACCGCCAGGCCATCAACGCTTGCCTTCTGCCAACAGGAAATCACTAAGTTATGACTACCGCCACCGCCCAGGCCCCCACCGCCAAACCCGGAATGAGCATGTCGACCCTGGTGCTGCTGTCCTTTGCCGCCGGCATCGGCGCCGGGTTGTTTTTCGGCGAAACTCTGGCCTGGATGTCCTATATTGGCGATGCGTTCGTCAAGCTGCTGCAGATGACCATCATTCCGTACATCATGGTGTCGCTGATCTCCAGCCTCGGCAACCTGTCCTATCAACAGGCTCGCAGCCTGGCGATGCATGTCGGCAAATTGATGGTGGTGATCTGGGCCCTGGGATTGCTGGCCATGTACCTGATTCGCTATACCTTCCCCGAGTGGCAGGCGGGCGACTTCTTCAGCTTATCGGTATTGCAGGATCCGCAGGCCGTCAGCTTGATGGACCTCTACATTCCCGCCAACCCGTTCTTTTCTATGTCGAACAGTTACATTCCCGCCATTGTGCTGTTTTGCGTTGCCACCGGCATCGCCCTGATCGCCATCGACGATAAAGAGGCGCTGCTGAAACCGATGCAGTTGCTGGGCGAAGCCTTCAATAAGGTGACTCAATACATCGTCAAGCTGATGCCACTGGGGATCTTTGCCATGACGGCGTCCACGGCCGGGACCATGGAGATCGACGAATTTCAACGCCTGCAGGTCTATTTCGCCGCCCATGTGGTAATGACGCTGATCCTAACCTACTGGGTGTTGCCCGCCATCGTGGCGGTGATGACGCCTTTTTCCTACCGTGACATCGCCGGCATCGCCAAAGACGCCATGATCACCGCCTTTGCCGCCGGCAACATCTTCATTATTCTGCCGTTGCTGATTGAGCGAACCAAACAGCTGTTCCATAAATACAACATCGGCAGCGACGAGACCGACGACTACGCCAATGTCATCATTCCGGTGGTGTTCAGCTTTCCCAACCTGGGCAAACTGCTTACCCTGGTGTTTGTGCTGTTCGCCGCCTGGTTCGCCGGCAGCGACCTGGATTTCGTGACCTACCTGCCCATGGCCATCAATGGCCTGATCAGCCTGTTTGGCAGCGTCTATCTGACAGTGCCGATGCTGCTGGACTCGCTGGAGTTGCCGTCGGATCTGTTTCAGCTGTACATGGTGTCCAGCCTGTTCACCAGTCGCTTTACCTCGCTGCTGGCGGCCATGAACCTGTTTATTCTGGCCGTCGGCGGGACGGCGATGCTGGCCGGTCACGCCCGCCTAAACCCGGTGCGGCTGATGCTATACGCCGGCTTAACCCCGGTGGTGGTCGGGGCGGTGTTGATTGCCACCGCCGTCACCTTGGATAAGGCGGTAAACACCGACTACGTCATGGATGAGGTGGTGGCACAGATGCGCTCCGCTCAAAGCCTGCCGGAGGAGGTGAAAAACTACCAGCCGGAGCAACTGGATTCGACCTCGGCACCACGAACCCTGGAGCAGATTAAAGCCAGTGGAGTATTGAGAATCGGCTATAACCCGTTGCAGGTGCCGTTTTCCTTCTACAACGCCAACAACGAGCTGGTGGGGCTGGATATCGAAATGATGAAGAAGCTGGCCTCAGAGATGCAGTTGGACATCGCCTTTATCCCTTATGCGTCCAGCACGGTATTGGACAACATCAATCGTGGCACCTTTGACATCGTGGTCTCCGGACTGCAGATGACCACCAAACGCATTCAGCACGTGGGCTTCACCAATCCGGTGCTGACCCTGCATTACGCCTTTGTCGTCAAAGACCATCGCGCCGACGAGTTCGACCGCGATGAACTGATCCGCCGCGCCGGGGCGCTGAAAGTCGCCTCGGTCGGTGAATACGCCATCATCCCGGCGCTGGAAAAGAAGTTTCCCAACCTGGTGTTTGAACGGATCGAATCGGATCGGCTGTTCTTTGAAGATGACGGCCAGAACTACGATGCGTTGATGATCAGCCTGGAAGCCGGGACCACCTGGACCATGCTCTACCCCAGCTACACCACCCTGTACAATCGAGAAGAGGTCAAATCCTTCCCGGTGGCCTATGTGGTCGCCCGCAACAACATTGAGCTGCAGCTGTTCCTTAACAGCTGGCTGGAGATGCAGCAGGCGTCCGGCTACGTCGATACCCTCTACAACTACTGGATTCTGGGTCAGAACGCCAAACCGAAACAGCCGCGCTGGTCGGTGCTCAAAGACGTTCTGGGGTGGGTAGAGCCGGCGCCCTAAACAACACCGCCGCGACAAGGCGCGGCGGTAATGGCAAATCGGGCAACGGCCGTTATTCGTCGACGATGCGACGCACCGCCACTTCAAACTCCACCGCCTCGCCGCTGAGCGCCAAGGCGCTGATCTGGCGACGCTCTCCACCGGCCAGGTTGAGCTGCTGCCAGCCATCGGTGGCCGACTCCAGCTCCTTACCTGTGGCATCGAAGAACACGAAACGGTATTGAAGATACAGGTCGCCGGACGCTTTTGAGGTCAGTTCCGCCCTGGCCTGCAACCGGCCGCCAACCATGGCTCGATTCAGACCAGACAGGGACAAATCCCGGCCCAGGGTGCGGTTGTTCACTTGCACTTCGGTGTCATTGGAGCGAGCCATCAGGCCGGAAGTGGTAGTAGTGCAACCGGCCAGTACCAGTGCAGAAACGACTATCAGGGTCCATGGGCGCATCGACGATCTCCTAATCTATCAAAAAATGAGCGCGGGCAGTCGAAATGGGCTGCTTACGATTGGTCTGCCAACAGCTTACCGAAACATTGGCGACACGGCGACCCTGGCGGGTGATCTTGCACTCGGCGTAGGTCTCTCTGGCGTAGCCGGCGCGCAGATAGTCAATGGAGAAATCGACAATCTTAGGCACTCGGGAGGTGTGCAGCGCCACCATTAACTGCACCATGGCCGACATCTCCATAAAGCCGGCAATCACACCGCCATGCAGCGCCGGCAACATCGGGTTGCCCATGTTGTCGCCGCAATTGGGCAGACGGAAAACCAGCTCCTCTCCCAACTGGTCGCAGTTCATGCCCAGGTGTCTGGCATAGGGGATAATGGCCAGCAGCTCGGTGTAATCCCGATCGGCAATCGCCTGTTCAATAACCGGTTTAATATCGACCATTAGCCTTGCCCCTCACCCATCAGTGCAGTACGAAACGACTCCGTGACCAGTTCCGGACCGATGCGCATAAAGGAGCACACCACCTGGGCAATGGGATCATCGATGGAGTCCTGGTAGGCCATGCCCCGAGTAAAGGCTACCGACGACGTCAGCTTAAAACACTCCACCATGGCAAACACCGGCTCACCGGGCTTGGCCGCTTTCATGTAGTCCACTCTCAAGTCCAGGGTCGGACACAGCTCAAGCTGCTTTTCCTTGGCAAAGATGGAGCAGATCACCGCCGCCCCGGAGGCAGTATCCATCAAGGTGGTAATCACCCCGCCATGGAGCACCTGGGTTTCCGGGTACCCCACCAGAGATTCGTGGTAAGGCAGTTTCAGTAACACATGGTGTTCACTGGCCTCCAGCGCCTCGATGTTGAGCTTTCGACACTGGGCCAGCTCATCGACAAAGCGACCGGCTAAATCGGTCAAGGGGAAAAATTCGGGGTTCACCGGTTGCATCACGCGGCTCCTCGTTGTTGTACAAGGTGGAGACCATCCTGATGGGCAGATTCAGCATACATAGTGCCAACAATTCCTTATCGTTTGCCTGATACTTCAGGTGCCTGTGGCACCGTCAAAGCAAAATACCTGTTGCGTGTTACTCCCGACCAAGGCGGCCGGATTGGACGTCAAAGAATATCATTACTGCCTGAGTCAGGCCACGTCACCAGTGCACAAAGCCGATGCCGGCTCGGCCCCGGCTGGCAAGCTAACGCTACGCTTCGGCGCTATTCCGCCAGATTGCTTAACACTTGCTGGCACAAGGATTTGAGCTGCTGAGCCTGCTGCGGTGACAACTCGACCTTACAGCCCACCTGCTGTGGAATGGCGGCCGCCCGTTGCTTGAGCGCCATCCCGGCCTCGGTTATGGAGATGATACGAACCCGTTCGTCCTGCTCGCTGCGACGTCGCACCACCAGCCCTTTTGCTTCCAATCGCTTCAACAGCGGCGTCAGCGTACCGGAATCCAGGTGCATCCGTTGTCCCAGGGACTTCACGTTTAATGATCGTTGCTCCCAAAGCAGCATCAACACCATGTATTGCAGGTAGGTGATGTCCAGCTCCGCCAACGCCGGACGATAGGCCCGCACCACCGCATTGGCGGCGCTGTAGAGTGGGTAGCAAACCTGATTGTCAAAATTAAGCTGTGGCAGATCATCGTTACCAGTGGCCATAAGCACTCCGAAGCATAAAACATTGTGCACAATATACTTGTCATCATGACAAGTCTCAATTAATATTGCGCACAATCTAATTGCGAAAAACCAAAGCGCGGAGTCATGTCATGTTTGATCACTACTTTTATACCCAGGCCGGTTTGCTGTTGATGTTAGCCACCATGTTCGCCCAAACCACCATCGCCATTGTCGCTCACCGGCGCCAGAGCCGGTGCGTTCCCGGCGTAATGGATGAATCTCTCGGGCATGAGTCCTTTGTTTTTCGCAGCCATCGCACCTATCAAAACTCGCTGGAAAACGTGCCGATGATGGCCGCCACCGTGTTGCTGGCGATGTTCATGGGACTGAATGCGGTAACCCTGGCCATTGTGGTGTGGGTGTATGCCCTGGCACGACTGGCGCACATGGTGTTGTACTACGCCATCGCCACCGAGAAAAACCCCAGTCCAAGAAGCTATTTTTTCATCATCGGTTTTATCACCAACCTGGTGCTGCTGGTAATGGTTGCCCTGCAACTGCTGAAATAAGGAGTTAAAATGCGAACTGCGCTGATGCTGCTGGCACTGGTTGCCTGCAGCCCCTTCACCCAGGCCGGTGACAAGTTTGAGGTCAAGGCCGAGGATTTCAAATGCATGCTGGACATGACCCCGGTACGGGGCTTCTATGTGGACAACCTCGATCCGCACCAGCTGGCACAAACCGTGGCGATAGCCGAACAGGAATCGGGCCGCTACCCGCCCGGCTCGGTGGTGCAACTGGTGCCGCTGGAGGTGATGGTGAAACAACCCGTCGGCAGCAACCCGGCCACCAATGACTGGGAGTTTTTTGAGCTGGACGTCTCTGCCGACGGCACCGTCATCCGCAACCGGGGCGTCGAGGAGGTGGTGAACCGGTTTGGTGGTAACTGCCTGGAGTGTCACCAAAAAGCACGACCGGAATACGACCTGATCTGTGAACAGAGCCACGGTTGTGATCCGATTCCTCTGACCCCGCAGATGACCACGCTGTTGCAAAACACCGATCCACGATGTGGGGGGCGCTACCAGCCCAGCGCCGACGAACAGGCACTGCTGCAACAGCTGTCGAAGATACTGACCCCGGTTCAATAATCGACCACAGCGCCTTTAACATTAAAGGCGCTTTATTTTTCATTTTAGAAACAATACAGTCGCTTTATCAGGGTAAAATTTAAACTCCGTCGCCCCGTCGGTGACACAGACCCAGGCCAACGCTCATGATTCTGCACCACTATTCTCTCTCCCCGTTCGCGGAAAAATGCCGCCTGATGCTCGGCTATTCCGGCATCAAGTGGCAATCGGTGCTGACTTCTCCCATGCCCCCACGCCCGGTGGTTGATGCACTGGCCGGTGGCTACCGACGAATCCCTGTGGCTCAGATCGGAGCCGACATCTTCTGTGATTCGCGGTTGATCGCCGAAGAGATCGCCGAATTGGCAGGAAAGCCGGAACTGAGCACCAAGGAGATCACCGATAGCCAATGGCGGTTTATCGACCATGTGGAGAAAGAGGTGTTCTTTGCCGCCATTGGGTCTCTGCCCCCCAAGCGAATGATGAAAGTGCTGCTAACCCACCTCTCGCCCCTACAGACGATTCGATTTCTCTGGGACAGGCTCGGCATCGCCCGGGAAACCACTGCCGATGGCGACAAACCGTCGGCCCGTCAATTTCGCGGCCATCTGAGAGAGCTAGACCAGCAACTGCTGTATCCATTTTTCTTTGGCAACACCGTGCAACATGCCGATTTCGCCCTCTATCACGCCCTGTGGTTTGTGGTCGAAGTGGGCGGAATGCCCCTGCCATCGCGGCTGCAACGCCTGGGCAACTGGTATCAGCGCATGCAGAAGTTTGGTCACGGACACGCCGCCGCCATTGGCGGCAAAGACGCCTTAGCCATGGCATCGGCGTCACAGCCACGGCTGATTCCCCAATCACACACCGTCGACCCGTTGATTGGCAAAGCCGTCAGCCTGGCCCCCAGCGATTACGCCAAAGATGCCGTTCGCGGCATACTGGTAGGCAGCAGCCGTCACCGCTGGATCGTCAAACGAAACAGCGGCAAATACGGCACCTTGCATGTGCACTTCCCCAAGCGCGGCTACCAACTTAACGAACTGGATTAACTGATTTTTCGACAAATCCGCCAACGCCAGCTATACCCTGTTAGGGCGAAATGACCTCCCTGCACCGTCAGCGAAGTCACGCCCGGTATGCGTCAACGGGCTGGCATTCACCTCGAAAGATGGATTTTGGTTAAGTGTCTGTTTAGCTAATGTGCACTAGCCTTGCTGACCCATTTTGTTCACGCCTTGAGCAATCGTCACTCATCAGGAGGCAAACATGCACTTTAGTTCACCCAGGTTACTGGCCTTGACCCTTAGCTCAACGCTGCTGTGGGGCTGTGCCACCGGGGATACGCCCCAGGCTAAAAAGGCCAACGCCCACAAAGAGACCCAATCCGCCCTGTCGGAGATCTTCACTCAGCACCCCGAAGCACGCGACGACCTGAATCGCGGCATCGCTCATCTGGTCTGTACCGGCAGCGACAGCTACCTGTTTGCTCTCTCCAGCGGTGGTGGCATCTGTGAGCTCAATGAAGGCGGGGGCCTCTCTTATTGGCGTTTCGCATCCGCTGGCGCGGGTGCCGGCATTGGCTGGAAAAAGGTGGCTTACGTGCAGATTTTCCTCAACCAGGATGCCCTGAATCGATTCAAGGAGGGCGGCTTTGACGGCCAGGCCCGAGCAGAGGCCAGTGCCAATGTGGACGACACCAACAGCCAGGCTTCGGCCAATCAATCGGTCGACGTGGATGGCATCATCACCTACCAGGTCAATTTGATGGGGGCCGCCGCTCAGGCCACGGTGCAAGGCTTTAAGTACTGGCAAACGGATTTTACCGAAGACTTTGTTGAAAACGACGGCTAATGGCCGTCGGCACTTGGCCATAGTCACTCGCCTTTACCCCCAAAAAAAAGAAGGAGCCTGGGCTCCTTCTTAAATCAACATCGATTGGGAAAACACCGGTTACAGTGACAACATCGGCCCCAGGGGTTGACCGCCCACCAGGTGCATATGGATGTGAAACACCTCCTGGCCGCCATGCTGGTTGCAATTCAGGATCACCCGATAACCGTCCTCATCGATGCCGGCCTCTTTCGCCAATTTCGCCGCAACGGTCATCATTCGGCCCAATGCCGCTTCATCGGCCGCCTTGACATCGTTGAGCGTGGGAATCAGGGTATTGGGAATGATCAGGACGTGAGTCGGTGTGCGTGGATGAATGTCTCGAAACGCGGTCACCAGATCGTCCTGATACAGAATATCCGCAGGGATTTCGCGACGGATAATTTTGGAAAAGATGGTTTCCTCAGCCATTACCGGCCCCCAAGTTGTTCAGATTTGTCTAAGTGTGTCAGTATACTTGCCAATACTGAGTTAGGGAAACCGACGTTTCAATTGCGCCTGTCGCCGACGCACGGCCCCGGACGCCCGCTCATAGCCTAAGGCCATCATAACCCCAACCAAATAGATGGCGATAATGGCCAGAAACGGCGCCGCCAGAGGACCTAAAGCGTCTAATAAATCAAACAAAGCCGGATCCTGCCCTTGTCAAACTCGGGAAATTACCCAGATACTATTGAGAATGGGTCAGTAATACTCCGATGATGATCAAAAATCGCGGAATCGTCCCATTTTCGTTTTTTATGCACTGTAAGGAAGTCAGTACACCATGATCCAGTACCGCATCTGCCCCATCGATCCCCTGGCCCACCTTTTTGAAGTAGAGCTTCTCATCGGCCAATCCCACAAAGGGCAACGGCTGTCGCTGCCCAGCTGGATTCCAGGCAGCTACATGGTGCGCGACTTTTGCCGTAACCTGATTGCTGTCAGCGCCTACGATGACCACCAGAGCATCGAGCTAAAACAGCTGAATAAGCAACGCTGGGAAGTACAGCAGGATTGCCACAAGCTGATTCTGCGGTACCAGGTGTACGCCTGGGACATGTCAGTGCGCAGTGCTCACCTGGATCAAACCCATGGCTTTTTTAACGGCACCAGTGTCTTCCTGAAAGTGGAAGGGCGAGAAGCGGAACCGGTGAAGATGCAGTTGCTGCCCCCTCCAGGCGACCACTACCGCCACTGGCGAGTGGCCACCGCCATGACTCCGGCTCCCGACAATCAGCGTTACGCCTTCGGTGCCTACGTTGCAGACAATTACGATGAACTCATCGACCATCCGGTGGAGATGGGCGAGTTCACCCTGGCAAGTTTCGACGCCTGCGGTGTACAGCATGACCTGGTGCTGACCGGGCGCCACTGGGCCGACACCGATCGCATCTGTGCCGACCTGAAAAAGATCTGCGAGGCAGAAATTACCCTGTTTGGCGGCACCGCTCCCTACGACTATTACCTGTTTATGACCATGGTGGTCGGCGCCGGCTTTGGGGGCCTGGAGCACCGCTCCTCCACCGCCTTGGTGTGTGGCCGCTCGGATCTGCCCGCCATCACCGAGACCGGCATGACCGAAGGGTATCGCACCTTCCTGTCCCTGTGCTCCCATGAGTATTTTCACAACTGGAACGTCAAGCGGATCAAGCCTGCCCGATTCGTTCCCTACGACCTGGAACAGGAAAGTTACACCACTCAGCTGTGGGCCTACGAAGGCATCACCTCCTACTACGATGACTGGCTCACCTACCGTGCCGGTTGTGTCGACCGCAACGACTACCTGGTGATGCTCGGCGAGTTAATGACCCGGGTAACCCGCGGCCAGGGACGCTTTAAACAGACCCTGCAGCAAAGCTCGTTTAATGCCTGGACCAAGTTCTACAAGCAGGACGAAAATGCACAGAACGCCATTGTCAGTTACTACACCAAAGGCGCCCTGTTTGCTCTGTATCTGGACCTGTCCATTCGCCTGGAAACCGACCATCGCCACTGCCTGGATCACCTGATGCAGCGCCTGTGGCAGGACTACGGCAGCCAGGGGATCGGGACGGAAGACGACACTCACCAAAACCTGGTCAGTGAACTGATAGGCCGCGATGCCAGCGACCTGTTTGCCTGGTTAAGCAATACCGACGACCTGCCGCTGGCACCACTACTGGCGCAATTTGGGGTGCAACTGAGCCAGCGTGCCGCCTCGGGCAACGACGATAAAGGCGGCAGCGACAATCCCGCACTGACCGCCGAGCTGGGAGCGAAATACACCAGCGCCCCGCTGGGGGTCAAACTGGTCAATGTGGTTCAGGACGGACCCGCGCACCGCGCCGGGCTGGCAGCCGGCGACGTACTGATCGCCGTCAATGACCTGCAGGTGGACACCAAGCTGGACAAAACCCTGAATCGCTATGGCGTCGGCGCCCAGTTGCGCTGCCATTGGTTCCGACGCGATGAGCTGATGACCGGCACGCTGATCCTGACTGAGGCACAGGCCACCAGCTGCGTGTTGACGGTGGTGGACGACAGCCTGCTTCACGGCTGGCTCTAAGATCTTTCAGCCGGAGCGTGCTCCGGCAGGCCATCGACGATGCTCATTACCCAATCACCTCATACCGACTTCAGCGGCTTCGCCACCGCCTTGGGGCTCAGCCCATCGGCGCTGCAACACGGGCTGAGCCGCTGTCAGCCTCTGGAGCTGGAGAGCGGCAGTACCCTGCTGGCTCAAGGAGAAACCCAGCAGTTCGGTTTCTTTTTGATGCAAGGGGTACTCAGAGCCTGCCACTACTCCAGCGAAGGCGAAGAACGCTGCAAGGAGTTTTACTTCCCCGGTGAGCTGTGTTTCCTGTACGCCAGCTGGCTCGACGCCAGCCCGGCGCTGTACCAGATAGAAACGCTGACGGCGGCCAAGTTATTAAAGGTCCCCTTGTCACTGCTGGATCGACCCGATTGGCAGGTATTGCAACTGCCGCTGTTGCGCCAGCAGCTGCTGTACAAAGAACAAAAAGAAGCCCTGTTCCTGCTCCACAGCCCCGAGGAGCGTTATCTGGCCCTGACCCGGTTGTGGCCCCACTGGAATCAGGTGCTCAGCCAGGCGCAACTGGCGCGCTACATCGGCATCAGCCCCATCAGCCTGTCAAGAATCAAGCGACGCATTAACTTAGGTTAATGGCAACGACGGCAAGGATTGCCACACTGGGGCCATTGTTGAATCACTGAGCCTGTCATGTCGACCTATCTACTGTCTCAATGCCTGGTGGCAGTGGCCATTGTGCTGGACCTGTGTTCATTCCAATTCCGGCAACGCCACTGGGTGCTGCGCTGTTTGTGTCTGTCCACGTTGCTGACCGCCATCCACTTCGCCCTGCTGGGCCATTGGACTGGCGCGTTGTTAATGGCGCTGGCGTGCGTGCGCTTTGCCGTCTCGCTGATCACCACCCGCCCATTCTGGTGTTGGGTATTTTTACTGTTGACCCTACCCCTGACCCTGCTGAGCTGGGCCGGATTACCCAGCCTGCTTAGTGCCACTGGCAGCGCCCTGCAGACCCTGTCAGCCTTCCAACGCGACGACAAACGCCTGCGCCTGGGCATGATCGCCGGCATCAGCTTCTGGCTGGCGCACAACATCGTCGTCGGTTCACCGATGGCCATCGCCATGGAGACCCTGTTTATCACCAGTAATCTCATCGGCCTGTGGCGCTTTCATCGGCCGAGCCAATTTTCGGTTTTCAGGCGGCAGTCACCAACGCTGGCTCCTCCCCGGGAGTAACACGGTTATCGCCTCATAAACCACGGCTGTCGCATCAGCCGTTTTTTTTGGCTAATTCAGATTTAAACTCTTTGAATTTCAATACTGTATACCAAAACCCAATTCAACTAGGCCTTGCAGCTCTGCTCCGACCTGTCAATAAAACAACAAAAACCGAGGCTTTTTCCGATGGATTCCTTGGCCTTTAGCGAGCAAATTTGATACAAATTTGACTACGGGTTTCGATACCAGTTACTGAGCGTCCAGATTTCTGGAATTTATGCCGAATGCGGCCATACTTGATAGCTCAGTGGGTCAAGGAGGTAACTGATGCACTCAAGCAAGTCTAATCTCAATACCCTGTTACACAGTCGGTTTAAGGACGCCCAGAACATCGCCGAACTGCGAGAACGCCTCCGCGACATCGAAGAAGAGTTGCATTTGGTGTTCGCCGATGAGCTGGCACAGTTTGTGAGTCATAATGACGAGCATCAAAAAGTTTCCTGATAACCGTACCTCGGTGTAAACGCCTCGCCCATGCGGGGCGTTTTTGTGTCTGCGATTCTGGCAGGGTTTGCTATACTCGCCCGCTGCTTATTCATCAGACCGAGTGCCACACTATGAACTTCCCCCTTTTGGGCATCAACGAGCCGTTTTCTCATGCCCTGCAAACCCTGGGCTACAAGGGGCCAACCAAGGTTCAGGCGGCGGTCATTCCGCTGATCTTCGACAGCGAAGACCTGCGAGTTCAATCGAAAACCGGTTCGGGAAAAACCGCCGCCTACGCCCTGCCGATTCTGCAGCGTCTCAGCGGCCGGCCGACCTCCTCATTCCGCACCACCACCGCCCTGATTCTGGTCCCCACTCGAGAACTGGCCTCTCAGGTGTCCGTCACCATGAAGCAGTTTGCCCGCGCCCTCCCCGGCGAACTCAAGGTCACCGCCGTCTATGGCGGCGTCAAAATTAATCCGCAGATGATGGCACTGCGGGGCGGCGCCGATGTGGTCATCGCCACCCCCGGACGGCTGCTGGATCTGGTGTCCTGCAACGCCCTCAAGCTGGGTAAAGTGGAGACTCTGGTACTGGATGAAGCGGATAAGATGGTCAATGCCGACTTCAAAGCGGAACTGGACGCCATCGTCGCCCTGCTGCCGCGTCAGCGACAGACCGTGATGATGTCGGCCACTTTTCCACCGGAAGTCGATGCCCTGTGCGATGCCCTGCTGAACAACGCCAAAACCGTTGAAGTCTATGACACGCCCATCGAGCAGCATGAGGTGGAGGTACGTGCCATCGAGGTCGACCGCAACCGACGCAATGCCCTGTTGCAGTCCCTTATTGACCAGCATAAATGGCACCAGGTGATGGTCTTTGTGGCCAGTAAACGCACCGCCAACAATCTGGCCAGCAAGCTGCATAAAGCCGGCTTCGATGTCGATACCCTGCACGGAGACATGACTCAGGGGGCCCGCAATCGCGCCTTAGCCGATTTTCGCAGCGGCGAATTGCAGGTTCTGGTGGCGACGGATCTGGCAGCTCGGGGCATTGACATCATCGACCTGCCCTGCGTGGTCAATTTTGACCTGCCCCGCTCGGTCTCCGATTACACCCACCGCATCGGACGAACCGGCCGTCAAGGCAGCACCGGGGTGGCCATCAGCTTTATCGGCATTGATGATGAGCATGGCTTCTCGGTAATTGAAAAGAAAAAGGGCTATAAGGTTAAGCGGGAGCAGATCGCCGGATTTGAGCGAGTGATCACCACCCCCACCGACAGCGCCTTAGGCAAGGCGCCGGTAAAAGGCAAACGGATGAGTAAGAAAGACAAGGCCCGGGCTCTGGCGGCGCAACAATCCCGGGGCGATAAGCACTGAGGGGGTCGACGCTTCGCGCGTCGATTAATGGACGGCCTGATAGACGGCGCTGTGGCCTTTGACCCACTCGCCCTGTTTCAGGTAATACGCCTGCTGCAACATCTGGCCGTCCACCAGGCGCACCTCCGACTTGACCTCGGCGATGCCATCGCCGCTGCCAGCGACCTTTTCATGAAAATAGAACACGCCATCTTCGCTGTAAGCCTTACCCTGAGTGTAGAACCCGGCGGTGGTGAAGTAGTAGAACACGATGCTCTCGGCCTGGGCATCCCACACCATCAGGGTTTCCCCTTCATACTGGCCCTGATTCAATGAATGGGTGATGCGAACCGCTTTGCCCTGCAAGGCCGGTTGCCATTGAGACACATCAACTACCGGCTTCTCTGGAGTCGAATCGGAAAATTCCCCCCGCCACACTTTTCCCAAAAACGGTCGCAGCGGCTCCAGGTGCGGATCCAAATCCCAGCAATACGCCGGCAGCGCCAGCACCATCACCACACAGGCAATCCATACGCGCATCAGGCACTCCTTCGTTGTTGATTAAAGTGACGCTCCATGGCCTTTTGCCAACGCTGCATGAACTGGGCCCAATAGCTGTCGGTCAAGTTCTCCAGCGCAGACACGCCGCGGGGACTGAGTGAGGTGTAGCGGTAATTCAGTTGGATCAGGCTGCCTTCCGGGGCCGGAGAGACACGGATTACAATGCGGGTGGCCATATGATCGGCGACGGTTTTCAATAACTCCAGCACCCCCTGTTCGGCACTGGCCTGCACCACATACCAAACGGCGTGGCCGGCAGGGTCTTGAGTGGTGAACACGCAATCGGGCTCTATCACCCCGGAGTTGGTCCACACCAACAGCGGATCCCAGCCCGGCACCCACTCACGCTCACGCACCGGGCAAAACAGGGGAAAGACCTCTTCCACCGGCCGGTTACTGCGTATGTCACCGCTAAACGCACGGGACTGTCTGGGACGAACGATCATAAAGGCTCCAAAGTACGGCGGTTGAACCACACTTTCTGCCCGCTGAATGCGGGCAGAAAATTCAACTACTAAGGAGACTATAGCAAGAAATTAGAAAGAGATAGCTAACTGTTGATCGCTTCCATGGCGGCCTTCCTGGCGCCAAAGACCTGACCACGACCATTCACTTTCAGGCCGAGATCATGGATGTGTCCATCCTTCAGACCATAAATCCAGCTGTGCACCGTCAACTCCTGACCCCGATCCCAGGCGGCCTTGACGATGGTGGTCTGGCAGACGTTGGCAGCTTGATCGATGACGTTGAGCTCACACAAGCGGTTGGCCCGCTCCTCTTCGCTCATCTCATCGAGAACCAGTTTATGATCCTCATAGGTATCGCGGACATGACGCAGCCAATTGCTGGCCAAGCCAAGATAATCCGCTTCCATCGACGCCTTAACGCCACTGCAGCCATAATGACCACAAACGATAATGTGCTTCACCTTCAGAACATCAATGGCAAATTCAATCACCGACAAGCAGTTCAAATCGCTGTGCACCACCACATTGGCAATGTTGCGGTGGACAAAAATCTCGCCCGGGGCCAGATCGATGATTTGATTCGCCGGCACCCGGCTGTCGGAGCAACCGATCCACAGGTACTCTGGATTCTGCTGCTGAGCCAGTTGGCTGAAAAACTCTGGGTTTTCTTCCTGAATCCGGTTCGCCCATTCGCGATTTCGCTGAAACAGATGTTCTAGGTTGGACATGAATCTTTCCTATTTTTCATAAATGCCGGCAAATTATACCGACAAAATAGCCTTCAAGTGGTCGAAACAGCAACCCTAATCATTCGCTTTTTTGGCACATTTCAAACGGTTAACTACCATTAAACCAACTTGTCTCACATTTACAGGCCACTTAGTGAGTCCAATTCAGTTCCGCCTTGCTCAACATTACGACATCGCCGCCATTCAAAGCGTGCGCCGCTCGGTATCGGAAAACCGCCTCAGTCATTCCGGCTCTGTCACCGACACCGAAGTACTCGGTTACCTCAGCCGCCGGGGGCGCGGCTGGGTCTGCACTCAGGAGCAGCGAGTGGTGGCCTTTGTGATCGCCAACGGCAGCGACGGCAGCATTTGGGCCCTGTTTGTACGACCGGAATTTGAGAGCCGGGGCATTGGCAAACAATTGCTGAATCGTGCCTGTCGTTGGTTGTTTGGCAACGGCGTCAAGGCGATACGCCTGTATACCGACGCCAACACCCGTGCCCATGGCTTCTACCAGCATCTGGGCTGGCAGGTCAGTCACCGCACCGCCAGCGGCGACGTCAGTCTGATCCTGAAACGCCGGAAAGTGCCGGTTCACTATGGCGCCAATCGTTCAATGTGCCACTGGTCATCGTCACGGCTGTAGAGAAACCGGTCGTGCAGACGGCGATCGCCCCCTTGCCAGAACTCCAGGCTGTCGGGACTGACCCGGTAGCCGCCCCAAAAGTCCGGTACCGGCACTTCCCCTTTGGAAAATTTTTGCTTTAACTCTAAAAACTTGGACTCCAGCACCTGGCGCGCCGAGATTCGGCTACTTTGCTGGGACACCCAGGCGCCTATCTGGCTGTCTTTGGGGCGAGTGACAAAATACTCCAGCACTTCGGTCTTGGAGAGTTTCTCGGCGCTGCCGGTAATGTGCACCTGGCGTTCAATCTCGTGCCAGGGCATCAACAGGCTGACTTTGGGGTTGCTGGCCATGTGCTTGGCCTTACGGCTGCCAAGGTTGGTGAAAAACACCAAGCCATTGCGATCAAACCGTTTCAGTAACACGATGCGCTGATAGGGCTGGCCGTCACTGTCCACCGTCGCCAGGCTCATGGCGGTGGGGTCGGTCAAGCCAGACTCGGCGGCTTGTTGCATCCAACGTTCAAACAGCACCAGAGGATCCCCGGGCAGATCTTTGCGTCGCAAACCGCCCTTAAGGTATTCCCGACGTACATCACTTAAATCAGCCACAATTCCCTTTCCTTGATATCTACAATTCACTCTCAGGCGACCGGCGCCAATCTGTCGTACAGTGTACCGGCTCCCCCGTCGTTGTTTAAGCGCCGCTTTGGCGGCTGCGCTGAATTCGGTATTGCTCCGGGGTGGTGCCGGACAAGCGACTGAACATGGTAATGAATGCCGACGGACTGCTGTAACCCAGCTCCAGCGCCACCTGGTTGACCCTCATGCCGGAACGCAACATCCCCAGAGACGCCAGGAAACGGCGCCGCTGGCGCCAGTCAGAAAAGCTCATCCCCAGTTTGCGCTGAAAATGACGGTTTAAGGTCCGCTCAGTCGAGTACACCTGCGAGGCCCATTGGCTCAGGGTACGTTTATCCGCCGGGTCCAGCTGCAGTGTGGTCAAAATGGGCTTGATCAGTGGATCCTCACTCAGCGGCAGATAGGCCACCATGGGTTCGGCCTGGGCCAACTGATCCACCATCACCTGAGCCAGGCGCCGATCCGCCTCGGTGTTGGCGTACTCCTGCTGGCGATCGGCAAAATCCTCGATAATGGCCCAGAACACGCTGCTGAGACGAATCATGCAGGCCTCCTTCGGCAATTGCGCCGATAATTCCGGACACAGGTACAGGGCTCGGTAGCTTACCCGCTGGCGGCTGTAACTGGTGTGTTCCACCAGCGGCGGAATCCAGATGGCGTACTGAGGCGGCGACAGAAATGGCCGACCATCGACGCTGATCTCCATCACCCCGGCCACCACCACATTGAGCTGGCCCCAGGCGTGGCTGTGTGGCAGAAACGTGGTGTTGGCAGAAATGTCTTCCTGATGCAGATAGATATCACTGGTGGTTGCTTCGAAAGGCAGTGGATAGCGCTCCAGGAGTGATACCCCATTCGCCGGTTCCATGTAATTTGACCCGAATCTCAGAAAACTGTCCTGACAGCATAACATCATGTCCGATAATCGTTATATGGTTTTTTGGAGACAGGGTAGAATGCCGGCATTATTCGTTCGAGATCTGTTGTGGAGTCGTTGCCTGTGAGCAAATCCGCGTATCTGTTTCCCCTGGTCGCCGTGGTGGCGTGGGCGGGAAACGGCATCGTCAGCAAGATGTCTGTGGGACTGATCGATCCCGCTGCCATCGCCTTTTATCGCTGGATGATTGCCGCCAGTATTTTGCTGCCTTTTGTACTGCCCACTCTGTGGCGACAGCGAAAGCTGGTGCAAAAACACCTGTTTAAACTCAGTATCCTTGGTGGACTGGGTATGGTTGCACTGCAAACCCTGACCTACGTGGCGGCGCAAACCACCTCTGCCACCCACATCGCCTTGATTGGCTCTGTGGTGCCGATGATGGCGATGTTGTGGAGCATTGTCGTGCTGCGCGAACAACCCACCCAGGGAATGGTGGCCGGATCCCTGCTGTCCTTTTTGGGATTGTCTTACCTGATCACCGAAGGGCATCCCCTGTCGCTGTTTCAACATCAATTGAACCAGGGCGACCTGTTGCTGCTGCTCGGCGCCACCTGTTACGGCCTCTATGGGGTACTGATTAAACGCTGGCAACTGCCGTTTTCCACCTGGCCGTCGCTGTTTTTGCAGATGGCCATGGGCGCCATCTGGCTGCTGCCGGTGTTCCTGACTCAGGCGGACAGCACGGTTAGCGCACAGGCGCTGCCGCTGGTGTTGTTTGCGGCCATCGTCGCCTCATTGCTGGCCACCTTTGCCTGGCTGAAAGGGCTGGAACATCTGGGACCAAACAAAGCCACCAGCTTTATGAACCTCAACCCGGTCATCGGCACCCTGCTGGCAGTGGGGCTGCTGGGAGAAACCCTGTCATTGCATCACTATCTGGGTGGCAGTTTGACCCTGATTGGGGTGTTGATGGCCCAGCGGCTCAAAACCCCGCTGCGACTGCGCCGCAAACGCGCACCGGCGGCCTAATCCTTAAATTGGACTCAATAAAAAAGCCAGCCCGAAGCGGCTGGCTTTTTCCATGCTGGTCGCCGAACTACAGCTTCACACCCAACTGCAGCATGGCGCCACGCTCGTCGTCGTCACCAAACTGGCCGGCCAGATCCAGGCTGATGGTATCCCAGGGCGAGATCCCCAGCCCCACAGTCAGCAGATCGCCGTAGTTACTGGACAAATCGGTCTGATAACCGGCCCGCAGTTGCAGGTGGGAGAAATCCACCTCCATACCAGCCCGGGCGTACTGACGGGCCAGCAGCAGTTGCGGGGCATCGCCTTTCACCACAAAGGACTCATCCTCGATCAGATCCAACTCCATGGTGCCGGTGAACATGCCCTGACTCCAAGCCACCGCCCCAACGACGGTCGGATCCAGTGAAATCTTGTCTCCATCGATGTTCTTGATCGATTGCTTGATCAGATTCCGGGCCACCAGGGCAAAGCTCCAGTTGCCATAAGGCTTGTAGATCCCCAGATCCATATTGAACGCGCCTTTGTCGTTCATGTACTGATCATCGAAGTAGTCGTCGTTATCGTAGTTGTTGATGTTCGCGGTATAGAGATAGCTGTCGAAACGCTGGTACTTGGCACTGAGGCCAAAGGCGATATCGCCGACCCGAGGCAGGTTGGCCTGGTGGGCAAACGACAGGGCCAACTCACTGACTGCCACCGCATGGGCGATGCCCTCAGATTTGAGGTTATCCGGATCAAACACCCCGGTGGTGAGCGCGTCGTTGACCAACTGACCATCGGCAGCGTCGTAGTTAAAATCGCCGTTGGCCACCACATAGCCACCGATGGTTACGCCAAACCCCAGCGACTTACTGGGCACGAATACGCCGAAGTCCAGATTGGCCTCCCCAACCAGGGTGGTGTCGTCCAGCGCCTGCAACTCCTTGATCAGAGCATCCGCATCCGCCTGAGTCGGTGGGTTGGCCGGATCCATCGCTTCAATCTTGGCTTCGAACGCATCGATGGCGTCCTGGGTGGCATCCACCTGATCGAGTGCGTCTTCATACTCTTTAGCCAGCGCCCCAACGCCCAGCCTCAGATAGACATCATCGCTGTCTTTAAACTTGGTCAATAGCGCCGGGTTCAGCGGCGCCCGGGTGAAGTCACCACTGGCGATGCCGGTGTTGGCGGCGCCGCCGCTCTTCGCATCCATACCCACAACAGCCACGGCGGGCGCGGCAACGGCGGCCAGCGCCAGACTCAATACGGACAGTTTCATCATCTCATCCTAATTTTATAATAATGGTGTTAATGCAATTGCACGCAGGCAATCCACGGTCGGCTCGGTTGCCCGTCTGCAATGCAGCCGGCACGCCCAAGCCCAAATCATCGGTCCCCTACTGTGTCGATAAGGCGACCCGATGCTCTCCCCAATAAAGGCTCAACATGTCGTTGGCCTCATATTTGTTAAGACGCTGAAACAAAAACACCCCGCCGAAGCGGGGTGTGTTACATCAGCGTGACGCTAGATTACCAAATCTTTACGCGCTTCTCAGCAGGCAAATACATGGCATCGCCCTGCTTGACGTCGAAGCTGCTGTAGAACTCGGTCATGTTGGACAGAGGACCATTGGCTCGGAACTGAGACGGGGAATGCGGATCGGTCGCAACCCGGTTGCGCAATGCCTGCTCCTTGTATTTACCACGCCAGATCTGACCCCAGCCGATAAAGAAGCGCTGGTCGCCAGTCAGATCATCGATGATCGGGGCCGGCTTGCCTTCCAGAGACATCTTGTAGGCTTTGTAGGCGATGGTGGCGCCGGACAAGTCGCCGATGTTCTCACCCAGGGTCAGCTTGCCGTTCACGTGCAGGTCGTCGAACACCTGATAGCCGTCGTACTGAGCCACCAGGGCACTGCCGCGTTTCTGGAATGCCTTCAGATCCGATTCGGTCCACCAGTTTTTCAGGTTGCCGTCTTTGTCGTAACGCGCACCCTGATCGTCAAAACCGTGGCCCATTTCGTGGCCGATAACCGCTCCAATACCACCGTAGTTGACGGCATCGTCGGCGTTCATGTTAAAGAATGGCGGTTGCAGAATGGCCGCGGGGAACACGATCTCATTCATTACCGGGCTGTAGTAGGCATTGACGGTTTGTGGGGTCATGTGCCACTCGTAGCGACGAATTGGCCCGCCCAGCTTCTCCAGATCCTTGTTGTGAGCCAGGGTGGCAGAGCGCATCACGTTACCCACCAGATCGTCCGAGTCGATGCTCAGGGCCGAGTAATCTTCCCACTGGTCCGGGTAACCGATTTTCGGGGTAAAGGCTGCCAGTTTCTCTTTGGCCTTAACCTTGGTTTCCGGGCTCATCCACTCCAGCTGATCGATGCTGACCGCATAAGCTTTGCGCAGGTTTTCAACCAACTCCTTCATGCGAGCCTTGGCTTCGGCCGGGAAATGCTTGTCGACATACACTTTGCCAACCACTTCACCCAGGTTGTCACTCACCAGGGCAACACCACGCTTCCAGCGCTCTTTCTGCTGTTCCTGGCCGTTCAGTTTACGGGCGAAGAACTCAAAGTTTTCGGTGTCAAACTCCTGGGACAACATGCCAGAGTAGGCAGTGAGCAGATTCCAGGTCAGGTAGGTTTTCCAATCCGCGACCGAAGTCTCGGCCACCACCTTGTCCAGCGCTTCGATGTAGCTTGGCTGGTTGATGATGATGTCAGACTGGCTGTCGCCGCCGATGGTTTTCAGGTAGACCGCCCAATCGATGTGGCTGGCCAACTTGGACAACTCTGCGGTCTGGTACTTGTTGTAGCGTTTTTCACTGTCGCGGCTTTCAACCCGGGTCCAGTGGCCCTTAGCCAGTTTGGTCTCGATGGCCATCACGGTCTTGGCAGACTCGGCCGGGTTGGCGACGCCAGCCATGGTGAACATCTTCTCCATGTGCGCCAGGAAACCCTCGCGCAACTTCACGAAGCGGGCTTCGTCGTTGAAGTAGTAGTCGCGATCCGGCAGGCTCAGACCCGCTTGCCAGATGTGAGTGGCATAACGCTCAGAATCTTTGGCGTCCACATTGATGTAGAACGCCAGCGGTGTGCCGGCTCCGATGGTCTGGCTGTGGGCAAAGTAGGCCACAACCCCAGCTTTGCTGTCGATGGCGGCGATGTTGGCCAGTTCCGGTTTCAACGGGGTCAGGCCCAGTTCATTGACCTTGTCGGTATCCATAAAGGAACGATACAGATCACCTACTTTTTGCTCATCGCTGCCCGCCTTCAGGTTCGACTTGGCAGCCAGGTCTTCGATGATCACCTTAACGTCATCGCGAGCTTTTTCACGCAGATCGTAGAAAGCACCGGAGCTGGTGCGATCGGCAGGGATCTCGCTGGTCTTCAGCCAGGTGCCGTTGACGTAGGAATAGAAGTCGTCTTGCGGACGCACACTGGTATCAAAGTTGGCGAACTCGATACCGGAACTCAATTGCTGCTGCACTGCTTCGGCCACGGCGGTGGGTTGTGACGGTTCATTTTGTGCACAGCCGGTCAGTACCAAAGCTGAGGCGCACAAGCCACCAATAAATAAGCGTTTCATCAGCATATCCTTATGAATTGTTGTAGCTAATTAGTTTTAAACAGTCAGATACTAGCGGCAGGACAGCAACAGGTCAAAACCGACTTTGTTACAACTCTATTCCAAAGGAGTGACAATAACGCCCCGAAGGCGGGGCGTAAAAGGGTTATTCAGGATCAATGAGTTGCATCAAGCTGATAGCCAAAAGGGTCATCCACAGAGTGCGATGGGGTGGTAAACCAACGAGGACCGGACGCAGTCATGTAAAAGTGGTCCTCAAGACGGACGCCAAACTCCCCCGGGAGAACCAGCATCGGCTCATTGCTGAACACCATGCCCGGGGCCAGTGGCGTCCGATCGCCCTTAACCAGATAGGGCCATTCATGGATGTCCAAACCACAGCCATGGCCGGTGCGATGTGGCAGCCCGGGTACCTGGTAGTCAGGACCGAGTCCATGGGCTTGCAACACCTCGCGGGCAGCGGCATCGGCGGCCTCACAGGGCTGTCCCAGTTGCGCGGCCGCAAAGGCAGCCGCCTGGGCGTCTTTCTCCACCTGCCACATCTGCCGCTGGCGCTCGCTGGGCTCACCAAAGCAATAGGTTCGGGTAATGTCGGAGTTGTAACCATGAAGCAGACAACCGGTGTCGATCAACACCCAGTCATTGCGCTTCAATCGCTGCGGCTCTTTAACGCCATGTGGGAAACTGGTCGCCAGCCCAAATAGCACGATGCAAAACGACGAGCCCCCCGGCGCCCCAACCCGTTTGTGAGCCTCATGAATGAAGGTGGTCACTTCGGTGGTGGTGATGCCTTCCCGCAAGATGCGGGCGGCGGATTTCTGTACCTCTAGAGTCATGGTTTTGGCGGTCTGCATCAGGGCGAGCTCCGCCTCGCTCTTAATCATTCGGCACCGGGCACTGATGCAACTGCCATTAACCCACTCAATCTGAGGGCAAGCCCGGCGCAAACCATCAAACAGGAAAAAAGCGGCCGATTCATCCATCGCCAACTTGCCGGTTTCGATGCCCCGCTCTGCCAATAACGCCGCCACCCGTTCGGCAGGGTTTTCATGTTCATGCCAGCCATGAAACGGGGCTTCAATCTGCATGAAATCTCTCAAAGAGTCCCGTTCAAACTGGGGCGCGATGTACAACAACTCGCCGCTGTCCAGCAACAGCGCGCCGACCATTCGTTCGCTCGCAGACCACTTGAGGCCGGTAAAATAGTACAGGTTGGTACCCGCATTGAGATAGATGCCTCGCAGGCCCTGGCGCTGCATCAAGGTCACCGCCCGCTGCATTCGAAATTTGAACTCGCCATTACTGATAGAAGGCGCCTTGTCGCTGAGATTCGACAGTCGCGCCCACTCCTGCTCTGCCGTAGAGCCTCCCACACCCACTGTCATCGTTACCCCTAACAAAAATAGAATATTGTATGCAAATTTTGACAATCCAACAGCGGAAATGCAAGCGCCTTTATTGATCGACTCAAGGCCACAACTGACTCAGCTATCGACAGAAAAGTTTCATTGAAACCGTCACTTAAATGGTAAGAGCCTTAGATTCCTGCCGAAATAATCGACACTCAAACCAACAAACGAGTGATTGCGATCACAATTTAATGATAATGAGAATTGATCTCATTATCATTTGATCGCACTATGCCGCCACCTTTTCGACGGCAACGTAAACTCATCATGAACTGGTTTCCCCTCTGCCTTAGCCTCGCCCTGGTCAGCAGTGACACTGTGGCCAATCAAGACACTGATTTCAATTGGCTAAGAGACGACAGCCGCAGCTCGGCTCAAGTACTGGACTACCTGAAACAACACAACAGCCGCAGTGATGCTTATTTTTCAGAGCACCATGCCCTCACCGGCGCACTGCTGCAGCAATGGTCCGACACTGCCGCAACCAAAGCCTCGAAACCCTGGGTAATCCGTGGTGAGTTTGAGTACGGCGTGGTGGTGGTCGATGGCCAGCGCACCCTGATCGAGCGACACCGCAATGGCGGTGAACAACGGTCACTGCTGAATCTGGACCAACGGGACGACGCCCTCGACTATTACCAACTTGGCGCCTGGAGCCTGTCCCCCGACGGCCAGTCGCTGGCATTGGCCGAAGACATCAGTGGCAGCGGCGAATACCGGGTCAGCGTCCTCTCCTTGGCCACTGGCCAGGAGTCCCAGCTGCCAGAACGATGGGAAAGCTATCTGCAATGGTCCGGGGACTCCAAGGCGCTGTACCTGATTGGCCAGGAAACCCACACCCTGCGTCCCGACGGCCTGTACCGGCTGGCACTATCAAGCCCACAGCCAAAACGGTTGTGGCATGAAACCGATTCAGGCTGGCTGATGTCGATGTACCGCAGTGCCAATCCGAACTATGTCGTCATTCAGAGCAACAGCGAATTGGCCACCGAACAACGACTGCTCAATCTCAAAGATGGCACCCTGAGCCCGGCCTTGTTGCCGCGCCAACAGGGTATTGACTACTACGCCGATGTGGCCGGAGACGCTCTCTACCTTAACAGCAATCATCAAGGCGAGTTCGCTCTGTACCAGGCGCCACTGACTCAGCCGGAAAAGTTGTCATTGCTGTACCGGCCGCAGAAAGGCCAACAGTTGGACAACTATTACCTGTTTAAGGCGGCCACCGTAGCCGTGACAAAACTCGGTCCCAAGCGCTGGCTGCAGATTCTGAGTCCCGATGGCACACTGGTGAAGTCGATGGCCATTGGCGAAGCCAATGGCGTGGCCTGGGTCAGTCGCAACGGTGATTACGCCAGCAACCGTTTGCGCATCCGCTCGATGTCGATGATTACGCCACCAAAATGGCGCGAGCTGAATCTCACCGACCTGTCCTGGCAGACCTTGTCCCAGGATCACTATCCACACTTCAATGCCGACCTGTACCACAGCGAGCAGATACAGGTCGACTCCGGCCATGTGAAAGTCACCGTCACCCTGGCGTACCGCAAAGACGCCATGACGGCTACTTCACCTGTCATTCTGTACGGCTACGGCGCCTACGGCGTCACCATGCGCCCCTATTTCATGCCACAGATCATCAGCCTGCTGGATCGGGGCGCCATCTACGCGGTGGCCCACGTTCGCGGCGGTGGCTATCTGGGCGAGCCCTGGCATCAGGATGGGATTGGCGCCAACAAACAGCATGCCATCTCCGATTATCTTGCCAGTGCCAAAGCCCTGAGGCATTTCAACGGTGGCGACCACCCCATCGGCGCCATTGGTGGCAGCGCTGGCGGTACCTTGGTAGCCGCAGCACTGAATCAGGATGTCAATCTGTTCGATGCCGTGGTGCTGCAGGTGCCCTTTGTCGATGTCCTCGCCAGCATGAGTGATTCGAGCCTGCCGCTGTCATCGCAACAGCACCAGGAGTGGGGCAATCCCGCCGTGCCCGAGCAACTCGAGTTCATAAAAGCCTACGACCCCATCAGCAACCTGAGGCCACTGCCCTACCCGCCCATGCTGGTGCGGGTCGGCCTCAATGATCGCCGTGTTCCCTATTGGGAAGGCGCCAAATACCTCAGCCGCCTCGAAGCCATCAGTACCGGCCAAGGCCCCTACCTGCTGAGTACCGATTTCGCCGGCGGTCACAGCAGTGACCATCGCAACGCCTCGGAGCAGCAAGCCCGTGAGTACGCCTTTTTGCTGATGGCCACTCAATCCAATAAGCGGAGCAGTCAATGAAACTTTCCCCCTTGAGCCTGGCGCTGATGAGCGCCATGGCCACCACCGCCGCCTGCGGTGAAGAAGCCGCCACCGAGTTCAACGAAGTGGTGGTCACCGCCAATAAAGTCTCGCAGTCACTCTCCAAGACCGCCGGCTCAGTTGCCGTGATCGATGCCGACACCATTGAACGAGAAGGGGCAACCGAGCTGTATGACGTTCTAAACCGGGAACCTGGCGTTGCCGTAACCGGTGGCGCCGGCCGCCCACAAAACATCGTCATTCGAGGCATGACCGGCAACCGCATTGCCGTGGTCAAGGACGGCATTCGAGTGACCGACGGCTACGGCGCCAACGATCTGAACAACAACGTTGGCCGCAACAGCTTTGACCTGAGCGAAGTAAAACAGATTGAGGTGGTCAAAGGCGCCAGCTCATCGGTATTTGGATCCGGCGCCATCGGCGGCGTGGTCATGGTTACCACCAAAACCGCGGAAGACTACCTGAAAGATAAGGATCTCTACATCGGCGCCGACGCCACCTATACCGGCATCAGCGATAAGGCCCGTGGCACCGCTACCCTCGCCACCCGGTTTGGTAATACCGACAGCCTGCTGCGCGCCGCCTACTGGAATGGCTCGGAGTCCAACAACCATGACAGCAGCAACTACAACCGCGACATCGACGGCTACAGCGGCGCCTTTACCCTGTCCCACTACTGGAGCGACGATCTGCTGCTGCGCGCCAAGGCCAGCTACTACCGGGAGCAGATGACCCGCAATGAGGGCACCGCATTGATGCAGCTCGATGGAGGTTGGCATGCCGAAACATTTTGGGAACAGACATTAAGCGATTCGCTCGAAGCCTATGTGGGACTCGAGCACGATCGCGTCGACGGTTTCTATGACAGCCTGGAGAGCAAACTCTATTGGCGCGACAGCCAGAACGATGCCGATAAAAACGTGCTGATGTACCAACACCGTAACGACATCACCGTAAAACGGCGGCAAATAGAAACCCGAAAGTTCAACGACCAGCTCACCGGCCTGTCGGCCAACTTGCTTAAGCAGGTCTCTTGGCTGGGCTACGACCATCAGATGGCCTATGGTGTGCTGGCCGAATCTACCGAACATCAGCGCCCCATTCACAAAACCATCATCGACTGGAACGGCGTTCAGCCAACGGAGTACGTGCCGTTCGTACCGGCAAAGTCCAACACCCTGGGCGTGTACTGGCGCGACGTAATCACCAAAGGTGGGTGGACCCTGACCCCGGGGCTGAGGTTCGACCTGCATCAACTCAAACCTGACGGTCAAAACAGCATCGGCGGCGTTACTGTTGACGACAACACCAGCCAGGAGCTGTCGCCAAGCCTGTCTCTGGCCTACCAGTGGAACCCTTCGTGGAACCTGTACGCCAGCTACAACCACGGCTATCGGGCCCCGAGCTACGACAAAGTTTTTGGGTACAACAATCATGATTTTGTGCCCATAACTCCCTTCATTCTTATTCCAAACCTGGACCTGAAAGCGGAGACCAGCGACAACCTGGAGATCGGCAGCAAATTCGATGACGGCCGTTGGCTGGTCTACGTGGCCGCCTTCTACTCAACCTTTGATGACTTTATTGATGTTCAAGATATTGGTCGAGACCCAGAACATCAGGAACTGACTCTCAGACAATACGAAAATCTTAACGGCGTTAAAACCTATGGCGCCGAGCTGACGCTGGGCTATCGCTTCACTGACCACTGGCAACTGAACAGTAAGGCCGGCGTGGTCTGGGGCAAGGACGACCAGGACAACTACATCCGCACCATGACCCCCATTGAAGGTTCACTAACACTGGACTACGCCGATGACACCCTATCGGGTTTTGCCCGAATCAACTGGGCCGCCGCCATGGACAAAACCCCCAGCTGCAGCAGCGATATCGGCATTGAAGTGGCCTGTGCGTCTACCTCCGGCTGGGCCAGCGTGGACATGGGCGTCAGCTATCAACTGCTGGACTCACTGGATCTCAGCCTCACCCTGTTCAACCTGTTCGACCGCAAATACACCCGTTATCAGGATGTGGCCGGCACAGCGGCGGACCAAAGCTGGTATTCCACCCAGCCCGGTCGTTACTTCACCCTCAACGCGCGCTACGCTTTTTAAGGAGCTGACATGACTTATCGTTTTTCTCTGCTGTCTCTGGCACTGTGCAGCTCCATGGCCACTGCCGGTCAGTGGGACCATTTCGCGCAGCCACAAGTGCTCAGCAGCGCCGATAGCATCGAGGCCTTCCTCGAGCAACGTTACCCACAAGCTGGCGACCTGAAACTCAGGTACCAATCGCAAAGCCCGCTAGGCCGTCACTACCATTTCGATGTCTGGAAACAGGGTCAATACCAGCAGCAGCGGACCTTGGTGGCCACGACCAACAACGGCCATGAACTGGTTAAAGTTTTCGTCAGCTTAGAAGACACCATCCTTCGCGACGGCAAACCCACCACCGCCGCAGAGCTGGAGCACCCCAGAACCCTGGTGGCTACCGAAATTCCCGGTCCTCTGGTCGCCGTTGATGCCACCCTTCAGGTGTTCGATCCCGATTTGCGCACCATGAACCGTTCCGAGGCGCCGGAAAGCCCTTATAAGCAGCTCAGCGACTACCCGTTTGCTGCACAATACCAGCAGGTTGCTGCCGTCGTTCATTCCGCTGAAGACGGCTTCTATCTGGCCAACGACCGGGTTCGGGAGGTGGATATTCAACACCTTCTGACTCCGGCTGTGGGCGAGGCTGACGCCGACATCGACAGCGACTATTTGCCTCAAGAGGGGCTGAGTCGATTCGATAGCTTGGCGCAACTGGCCGCCGTCGACATGAACAACGACCGCTTTGCCCACACCATGGCCTTCCACCACCTGGACAGTGCCCTGCAACGATTGACCTCACTGGGGTTTTCGGTATTCAGTGAGCCTCTCAAATTCGATGGCCGTGGCATCAACAAAGACAACTCCACCTACCTCATCGATGTGGATACCCTGGTGTTTGGCATCGGCGGCTCTCCCGATGCCTTCGATGCCGACATCGTGTTGCATGAACTTGGCCATGCCATCAACTACCACATCGTTGCGGACTGGGCCTATGGCCATTCCGAGGCTCTGGGAGAAGGGTTCGGTGATTACTGGGCCGGGGCGCACAGCTATCGCCAGCAACACAGTCAGGATACCGCTTTTGAACTGGACACCGTGTTCAACTGGGATGGCTGGTTCGGGTTTAAACAGCACACCCGCAGCCTCAACAATACTCGCGCCAGGTACATCCCCACCGCCGAATACCGAGCCCACGAAAGTGTCGCTGGCGAGTTGGGAGACGAACTGTGGTCGACACCGCTGTTTCAAACATTGAAGGCCGCGGTTGCCGCCGAAGGCTCCGATGCCTTCGATGACATCGACAGCATCATCCTGCAAGCCTTCTATGGCGTCGGTCGCGGCGTAAAGATGGCGGATATGGCCGCCAACATCGTGACCCTGGCGGGAGAGATGTTTCCGACCAAGAACTATCAGAGCCTGTTCCAGCACCACTTCAGCCAACACGGCCTGATGTCCGCGCCCTTTATCCTGACCAGTGATGCCCCCTTTGTTGAACCGGGTCAACCTGCCAAGGTCTCCCTGCTGGCCACCCATCGTCAAGGACAGGTTATTGGCACACTGTCCAACTCTGCCGGCGGCAGCCAGGATCTGGATGAACAGGACTTTGAACGCCTGGATCTCACTCTGCCTCTGCCCAATGACCTGGCCTGCGGCGCCCCCTTCACCCTAACCGCGGAAATGAACGTTCAATACGGCGACGATCTCAAACCGGAGCAGCACGGCGCCAGCCAGTGGATGATCAACGGCCTGCCGCAACTGGATCAGGCTCCCCAAACCGGCAACCTGATCCTGCCCGACGCCGTTGTCGGCAGTGATGGCCGTCAGAACGCCGGATTCAAATCGCTGAATTTCATCATCAATGATACTGAGGCGGTCGTGGATGACGAGTTTGCCGTTCAGCTGAGCCTGCAGCATGACAACATGGAAGACCTGACCATTAACCTGGTGTCCCCCTCCGGCACTCGCGTGACACTGCGCTCGGCCTCCTCCAGCCTGGACAGCACCTTAACCACCACCCTGTTACTCAAGCACCATCAAGGACTGGCAAGGCTCAAAGGCGAGCCCCTTCAGGGCGCCTGGCGTTTCGAGTTTAACGATTATCAACCCGGGGATGCCGGCACCCTGACCCGCTGGGGCGTGGGTCGCATCAGCGATTATGACTGCGGCACTCCCCCAACCCCGACTCCATCCGGATCGTCCGGTGGCGGCGCTCTGTGGCTGGCACTGCTGGCACTGCTGCCCCTGGCCTTCCGTCGTTTTTCACATCAATAAACAAGAAGAGAACCCCATGAAACAGACTCTACTTTGCATGGCCATTAGCGTCGCCCTGGTCGGCTGCGGCGGATCCGGTGGCTCCGGCGGCTCTGACAATCAGGCGCCCACCTACAGCGTGAGCGGTGAGGTCACCAGTAACAACGTGGCTCAGCAAGCCCAGGTGTGCGCCGATTTGAACCAGAACTTCCGTTGCGACAGCGGCGAACCGGCCAGCACTGCCAGCAGTGGCAGCTTTACCCTCACCAGCACCGACAAGAACATTTTGACCTCACCACTGGTGGCCGCATTTGACAACGACGTAGCCGGGGCCGCCGCCAAAGCCAGTTTGGTGGCGCCGGCCCGTAAGCTGGAAACCGGCAACGACATCAACGCCATCACCACGGTAATCGCTGGCCTGATCAGCACCGGCGTTACTCTGGAGCAAGCCACCGAACTGGTGGTCAATGAGATACAGCGCCTCGGCGTTCCCGTCCCGGCGGCTTTGCTGGACAACAGCGATGACGCCGGTCTGGCGACTGTGGACGCCAATCTGGTTGGCCTGCTGAAGCAACTGAATGACAACAATCGGGAGACGGTGCTGGCCTCACTGGGCCTGACATTGGCCGTTGCTCCCAGCCTGGCGCAAGCCAGCAGTGATAACGGCGAGATCACCGCGTTGATCGCTCAACTTGAGCAGCTTGAAACTGAAACGGTGGCACTGAATGACACCGGGGTCTATCGGTACTTCAGCGACAGTTCCGCCAGCGAAGATGTCATCGAACCTCAGCCTGACTACCCAGGCCAGGATGCCGAACACGGCCTGGATGCCAGCGATCCTCAGGGACAGAGTAAAGCCGGTTTTAAGCTGGTCAAACTGGATAAAGACGGCAATGAACTGGCCGCCGACGCCTCGGAATGGCGCTGCGTGCTGGATAAACGCAGTGGCCTGATGTGGGAAGTAAAATCCGACGTCTCCAGTGACCTTCAGTACAAAGACCGGCTGTTTGCACTGCAGATCGACGGCCACTTCAGCCCCTACGCCGACGACCTGGCCAAAGCCGGTTGCCAGCAGGCTGGCGATAGCATCTGCACCACCGCTGACTATGCCAAGCAACTCAGTACTGACCAACTCTGTGGCAGCGACCGCTGGCGTCTGCCCACAGGCAACGAGTTCTACAACTTGCTCAACCTCGGGGTAACAGAAACCAATAGCAACGACGATGTCATGGCTCTGCCCACGGCCCTGTTCCCCCACCAGAGTCTGGGCAGCCCGGACGTCGAACAAGGCAGCGTCTGGACCAACAGCCTGTCCTACAACGCCTACTCCGCTTATCAGACAGACGGCAGCGTGCAATACAACCTCGTCAGTTCGATGGGAAGCTATCGCGGATACATTGAAACCATCGAACTCTACACTTCAGATTCCGCAGCAGATCAGGGCTACTCCTACCTGTTCCCAACTCGTCTGGTCGCCACCAAGGATTAAATCATGAAACGCATTATTATCACCTCCATTCTCGCCCTGTTGAGCAGCGCCGCCATGGCACAGAACTGCCAATCGGATATGGACATGACCGCGCCCAATGCTCGGTTCGCAAAATACGACTCCGGCATCGTCAAAGACCTGAAAACCGGCCTCACCTGGATGCGTTGCCCCATTGGCAAAACCTGGGATAAAGCCAGCGGTCGCTGCCAGGGCAGCAGCAGCGGCATGCTGTGGCCATCGGCGCTCAATGAAGTGCAGGCCATCAACAGCAGCAGCGGCCACGCCCTGCACCAGTTTGCCGGCATCCAATCCTGGCGCCTGCCCAACATCAAAGAGCTGGTGTCGCTGAAAGAGGCCGCCTGCCATTACCCGGCCATCAACGATCAGGCCTTTGCCGGTGCGTTTGACAGCTACCTAGGCAATGTTCAGGCCAGCTTCTGGAGCAGCACCCCGGCCGGCACCGGCAGTGACGTGTTTGTGTTTGATGCCGCCGATGGCCTAGTGATAAACCAGGGGCCGACATTCAGTCAGGGTCAATACGCCGTGCTGCTGGTCGCCGATCAATAAGCCTCTGCTCCCCCCGACAGTTATCCTGTCGGGGGGATGCTGGCTCTCTGTCCATCCTGGTGCTTTTCTCCCGCCACCATTTGCTGTATAACCCTCTGCCTCAGGTTTCAGCACTAGGTTTCCCATGTCCAAATTCTTCTACAAAGGCCGCATCGAGAAAAAGCCCAAGCACGAAAGCTACGGCTACAACACCAACCGCACTGCCATCCTCGGCACCAAAGAGCACCCTCTGACACTGAGTGTTCAGACTCAGGCGCGCCAGGAAGAGGTTCAGGCACAGATTGAACAGCACCAACTGGTTGCCACCATTACGGTCAACCCTGATGAAAATGAGAACTTGCTGGAATTAGAAAGCTGGCTCAACAAGCCTACCACCACCACGTTCGAGAAGACGCCGGGCCGCAATGACCCCTGCTCCTGCGGCAGTGGCAAGAAGTACAAAAAGTGCTGCGGCTAACGGCATTCCCCCAAAGGACTTAAGCGGCCCTTTGGGGTCTCAGCCCTAAGGCTCAGGACCCGACCTGTGTCTGCTGCTGTCGAACCTGATAAGCGGCGCTGTAGACAAAGGTTCGTACCTCGTTGACAAAGTCATCCACCGCGCCTTGAATCTGCTCAAACTTAAGCGTGGAATGATCATTTTCCAGCACGCCTGCGGCGGACATTACCGCAATGCGTTCGGCCAGAGGCGCCTTGGTCACGCTGTCCACCAACTGAGCTTCGATGACAATCCGAACCGACTCGTCCCGGGTGCCCGCCGCCATCTTCAGCGCACCGATCACGGCGCCGACAGGGATCACTTCGGTCAATCTCATGTCTTCGGGCACCGCTGAGGCACGACTGACTCTCAGATTCAGTTGTACTGTATGCTCGCCTGGGCTTGTCTCCAGGGTAACTGGCGCCTTAACCGACGCCTGCAGCCGCTGTGTCAGTACCTGCCCCAGCTTAGTCAGTACCGCCACCGGAATTTGTTTCTCTCGCTTTGCGTCCGCAGCCAACTGCACCGGCGCAATCAGCAGCGCGGTATAATACTCCGGGTCAATGTCGGCAGCGATCCACTGCACGCCCCGTTCATCCTGACTGTAATCCACTTCCTTCAGTGCCGCCTTTGACGGCACATTGGCGAGGGCCAACTCCTCTTCGGTCGGCGCCTTGCTGGAACAGGCTGTCAATACCAAAGCACCGACAATGGGAAGTAACCAACTTAAATTTCTATACATCTGGAACGCTCATTCATTAAAAGTTAAGGAAAACACAATGCGTAAATAAAACATCACGACGATTAAATAAAATAGAAAACAACTACAGGCCTGCAGCGGAATACTCAACCACGTAAGCCACACTCTCTTTCACATAAGCCGTTTCAGAGTAACCTTTGTATAGGACTATCGAAAAATAATCCGGCCGGTCCCTTTCCAGTTGGGTAATAATGCTTTTGGTCAACATTACGGTACCCACTCCACTGTAAACATAAAAAGACCGTTCTATGGTCAAATTCATTTGCCTAGCCTTGGTGACTGTCACTCTGGGCACCTCAGTAAACTGCGACAGATAATTCGTTGAGTCTGAGACTCTTTTATACCCGGAAGAGTTGCTCGAGATTATGATGTCTGTGCAATTATCAGGCACCTCTACCTGCTGTATTTGTTTATTAAATATTGGAAGTTCATCTTCACTAATCAGTCTCGCCGAAGCGCTACCGGATACAACAAAGAGAATCGAGACCAATATGGATTTCATTTTCACCATACCTTGCCTCCTCATTCAGACATTGTGTCTGCATCATTCTGCTACTGACTACAGTTGATGCTGGCCTGCCATTACCAACGGCAACACAAACCATCATCGCTAAGACAACCTTACCTCTACATTAATTCAGGTCAGAATAAATAACCTCATGAGTATCTAAAGTTTAATAAAATTTCACTTTATAATTTTTATATTGGCCATAAGGCCTTAAAATACAAACACTTGAGTGAAGATTGCAGTTTTGAGCGAAAAATACACCATGCATTAAAGTTGAAATATAACATCACTGATTATGAAAGCATTACCCTTAGATGATACATTTTATAATCAAGGCGAATACCATTCTTTTATTCCATTTAAAGGGGAGTGACGCACCGAGCGCCACTCCCCCAATCATTTGAGACAGAGAGTCGGTAATGTCAAAGAGATTCACCATCAGCATTGTGCTGGCGATACTGCTTATTCTGGTAGCCGTATTTGGCTTCTATTTTCTAAAGCAATATAAGATTCAACAAAAGGTCAAGGCGTTTACACCTCCTGCCGTGCCCGTTACCACCCTAGAGGCACAGTCAGAACAATGGACATCGACGCTGACTTCAGTAGGCCATATTACTTCGGACAAGAGTGTCAGCATTACTCCACAACTGGCGGGACAGATTCTTTCTATCAATGTGGAATCCGGCAGCGAGGTACAAAAAGGCGATGTTTTGGTTCAATTGGACGATCGTCTGCTACAAGCGAACCTGGCAACCAGCAAGGCCAATTTGTCTCTGGCACAGTTAGAGTATGACCGGCAAAAGCGGCTATTAAAAACTCATAGTGTTTCACAAGACGCCGTGGATTCCGCATTGGCTAAATTGCAAACCAGTCAAGCCGATGTCCAGTATATCCTGACGCAAATTGATTTTATGAAAATTAAAGCGCCGTTTCACGGTACCGTCGGTTTACGCCACATCAATATTGGCGATTTTATTCAGCCAGGGGAAAGCCTGATTGAACTGCAAAACCGCGATAAACAGTACATCGATTTCTCACTGCCAGAGCGCTACATTCCACAAATTCAGGTGGGTCAGACGGTGTCTTTCAACACCGACGCCTATGGCAGCAATCGCTACAACGCTACCGTCAGTGCCATCGGCTCCTCCGTCGACGATGTCTCCCGTAACATTGATGTTCGCGCCACCATTAACGACAGCACCGCTCAATTTGTCGCCGGCATGTACATCGAGGCCGAAGTGGTCACCCACAACAGCCAGACGGTGATTCCTGTACCTGTGGTCGCGGTCAGCTACTCCCTCTATGGCGACACCGTGTTTGTTGTCAGCCACCCAGACGCGACAAACTCACGGCCTTCAAGCAGCTCATCCGCTGATGCCGCAGCACAGGAAACTGTGGTAGAGGCACGAACCGTCACCGTCGGCAGTCGCCGCAACGGCTGGGTCGGCATTCTTGAGGGGCTGCAGCCCGGCGACCAGGTGATCACCTCCAATCAGCAGCAGCTGAAGAAAGGCACCGTCGTTGTGGTCAATAACAGCCGCCCCTTCCCTGCTCAGGCAGGCAGCAAGACTTCCGGACAATAGGATCGTAAACAATGCATTTCACCGATGTTTTTATTAAGCGCCCGGTGCTGTCTGTGGTGCTCAGCCTGGCCTTGCTGGTCTTGGGCTTAAAGGCGTTCGATATGTTGCAGGTGCGCCAATACCCCAAACTGGAAACCGGCGTTATTACCATCAGCACCAACTACCCAGGCGCCAGTGCGTCCAGCGTTCAAGGTTACGTCACTCAACCTCTGCAGGCCCAGGTCGCTCAAACCGAGGGCATTGACTACATGACCTCTGAAAGCAGCCTGGGTAAGTCGCTGATCACCGTGTACCTGAAGCTGGATTATCCGTCAGACAAAGCGCTGACGGAGATTCTGTCCCTGGTGCAACAGGTCAAATATCGCCTGCCCGCCGGTGTACAGGATTCCAGTATTCTTAAGTCCACCTCTGAATCCCCGATTTTGTACCTCTCTTTTGCCAGCGACACCCTGGCAACCGAGCAGATCTCTGATTATGTTAGCCGGGTGGTGAAGCCTACCTTCTCCACCGTCAATGGCGTCTCAAAAGTTGATCTGCTGGGACAACGGGACTTTGCCATGCGCATCTGGTTGAACCCGGCCAAGATGGCCGCTTACGGCATCACCGCTGCCGACGTGCAATCGGCCATCGCTTCCAGCAATACCGTCAGTTCGGCCGGTAAGGTCAAAAACGACTTCATCGAGATCGACATCAATGCGCACACCGATGCCAGTTCCGTCGAGCAGTTTAAGCGCATCAGCCTGCACGCAGCCGACGGCCGCCTGGTGCATATGGACGATATCGCCAGCATAGAGCTGGGTGCCAACAGCTACGACGCCATCGTTAAGTTCGACGGTAAGCAGAGCATCATGGTTGCCATTAGCAACACCTCCAGCTCCAACCCGCTGACGGTCGTAAAAGAGGCGTACACATTGCTTCCCGAAGTGATGAGCAGCTTACCATCAGGCATCGAATCCCAAGTGGTGTACGATTCCACTCAGTTCATTCAGACCTCCATCGACGAGGTGGTCAAGACTCTGACCGAAGCGGCCATTATCGTCATTCTGGTGATCTTTGCATTTCTCGGTTCTCTGCGCGCCATGCTGATCCCTCTGGTCACCATTCCACTGTCACTGGTGGGGGTCCTGTTTTTTATGATGATGCTGGGTTTTAGCATCAACCTGCTGACGCTGCTGGCCATGGTATTGGCCATCTCGCTGGTGGTGGATGACGCCATTGTGGTGGTGGAAAACACCTTCCGTCACCTTGAGGAAGGCGTGGCGCCGCTGCAGGCGGCGCTCATCAGCGCCAAAGAGATCGCCGGGCCGGTGATCGCCATGACCATCACCCTGGCCGCCGTGTATGCGCCCATCGGCTTCATGGGCGGATTGACCGGCAAGCTGTTTACCGAATTTGCCTTCACTCTGGCAGGTTCGGTGATCATCTCCGGATTCATCGCCCTGACCCTGACGCCAATGATGTGTTCAAAGATCCTGTCCAAAGCCACGCTGGACGCCCCACTGGTGAAGAAGATTGATGCCGTGGTCGCCTCGGTCACTCATCAATATCAGCGGGCCTTGAGCCTGGTGCTCGACAACCGAATCCTGGTGTGGCCACTGGCCGGTGCCCTGCTGGTGTCACTGGTATTCATGTTCACTCATACCGCCTCGGAGCTGGCGCCTCAGGAAGATCAGGGCGTGATGATCATGATGGGCAAAGGGCCGGCGTACGCCAATACCCACTACCTGGATCAATTCACCCGCCCATTAACGGACATCGTGTCGCACTACCCGGAAACCGAGATGAACATGATGGTCAACGGCTATCAGAACAACGCCACCTTCTTCGGCCTGGCGGTGCTGTCTCCCTGGGCCGAACGGGACCGGGATGCCAAGCAGGTCATGGGGCAATTTCAACAAGACAGCCGCACCCTGCCCGGCGTACAGATCTATACCTTCTCGCCGCCGGACCTGCCGGGTACGCCCCAGGGGCTGCCGTTTCAGATGCTGATCAAGACCGCCACCGGCAGTTATCAGGATCTGTACCAGTACGCCGAAAAGATGAAAAGCTATGCCATTAACAGCGGCAAATTCGTCTACGTGCAAAATGACTTGAGTTACAACAAACCCCAGTTGGAGATCGAGATTGATCGGGACAAAGCGGCCTTGATGAACGTCGATGCGGCTGACATCGGTGTGGTGTTACAGCGTTTTCTCAGCGAGGGGTTCATTAACTACTTCGCCATCAATGAGCGCAGTTATCAGGTCATCACCCAGGTCGCGCAAGATGATCGCAATACCCGCGACGCCATCAACCACTATTACGTCAAATCCGGTAACGGTCAGATGGTGCCACTGGCGTCATTGGTTACCATCAGCCAGAGCGTACAACCGTCGGCGGTGGATCAATTCCAGCAACTGAACAGCGCCATGCTGGAAGCGAAGATGATGCCTGGCGTCAGCATCGGTGAAGCCTACGAGGTGATGCAACAGGCCGCCAAAGAGATTCTGCCACCGTCTTACGGCCTGGATGCCTCCGGCCAGTTACGACAATTCCTGCAAGAGGGAGCGTCGCTGGTGGCCACCTTCTTCCTGGCGCTGGTCATCATCTATCTGGTTCTAGCCGCTCAATTCGAGAGCTTTCGCGACCCATTGATTGTACTGACCAGTGTGCCATTGTCGATTTTCGGTGCCATGCTGCCGCTGTATTTCGGCGTGGATACCCTGAACATCTACACCGAGGTCGGCTTGGTGACTCTGATTGGGCTGATCAGCAAACACGGTATTCTGATTGTGGAGTTTGCCAACCAATTGCAGCAGGAACAGGGGTTATCCAGGCACGCTGCCGCCTTGAAATCCGCGTCCGTGCGTCTGCGACCGGTGTTGATGACCACCGCCGCGATGGTCATTGGCGTAGTGCCGCTGTTGCTGGCATCCGGTGCCGGTGCGGAAAGCCGCTTCTCCATCGGCCTGGTGATCACCGTTGGCATGTCCATCGGCACCCTGTTTACCCTGTTTGTAGTGCCGACGGTCTATACCTTCCTGGCTCAGGATCACCATACTGTGGCCGACCCCGCTCACGCCACCAGCGCCTGATTTCACTCACTGTTGCCCGCCGCAGCCGCGGCGGGCTCTGTTCTGTTCGCGCCTGCCACCGCAGCTGAAAGCCGACAAAAAGGATTGTAATACCACAGGAAAACTCTAGTCTTTTAAGGAGTAATCACAGAGGGCGACAATCAGAATGCAAAAGCAGCTCTACCAAATCGATAACTGGCTGTTTATACCGCACGAAAATGCCTGCGTACTGGACGGAGAACGCATGGAGATCGACAACCGCCTGTCGAACCTGTTGCTGTTTCTGTGCCAGCACCCTCACACGGTATTCAGCCGGGATCAACTGATGGAGTCTGTCTGGCATGGTGCGGTGTTGACCGATCAGGTCATCACCCAATCGATCTTTGAGCTGAGAAAAATCCTCAAAACCAATCAAAGACACCCTCAGGGGTACATCATTACCGTGCCAAAACGCGGCTATAAGCTGGACGCAGATGTGACCCTGCACCCCAGCAGCGCAGAAAAGGGAGCCTCAGACTCTGGCTCGATACATTCACAGTCAACCTTGACCCCACAGGACGCCACCCCAAACGGGGATGGCCCCGGCTCGCCGATTCGGAACCCGCGCTCAATCGGCCTGGCGGCCGTCGCCATGGTGTTTGGCATGCTGATTATGATGGCGATCCATCAACTGGCTCCGCCCGCCAGCCCTGCGCCATCCACGGCGAGATTCAGCAAGCTGGAGCCCCGGGTGATCAGCATCTCTTACGTCGACAACGTTGCCAACTCCCCCATCGAAAATGGCATCGTCTTCAAGATTCTTGAATACCTGAAGTACAATGAAAACTTCAGTCTTGCCAGAAACGGAGACCCTCAGGGTATCGCTGGCAAACAGCTGTCCTTTATCATCAGCCAGCAGGACGGCGACGACTACATCAACATTGAGTACTTCAATAACGTCTCCGAATACTTGCACCTGGATCGAAAGTACCGCATCGATCCGGACAACCTGCTGCCGGTGATGAAACGGATGCTGACCGATCTGTTGCACGCCCTGCAGCTCGACATACCGGAACAACGGGTCGATGCCATCCTTCAAGAGTTGCCCGAAAATCCGCAGGCGCTGGCTCTGGCCATCAGTGCCATCGGCGTGACCTTTGATCGTAACGACAGCGATAAACTGGATGCGGTGGACTATAATCGCCGCGCCCTTGCACTGGAACCGAATAACCAGTTTCTCATCGCGACCAACTATCTGTTCTCGATGGCAACGCTCTATCTTGACCCTAAGAGCCGCGATATCGAAGCCATCGACACACTGAACCGCGAGTTTGAGCAGCGGATTCCGGCGCTATTACCTGAACCCAGTTCCTACAAAGCCTACGAAGCCCTGGCCCTCAATGCGCTGTATCACAATGATGAGCTTCAGGCACTGCAATACGCCGAGCGCATCCCCCATACCCACGACACCATTTTAGGGCTGCTGATTCAGGCCAAAATCGCCGAGACCTTTGGTAATACCGCCTCGGCCACCGAGTATTACTACCGGGCCATCCATGAATCCGGTACAGCCAAGGTGCTGCTGGTCGCCGAAAACCTGTTGTTCTACAGCGATCTCAGCCACATCAGGCAGAAGCTGGGCATAGATGGCGTTCACTGACCACCAGGACGGCCGCTCAATGAGTGGCCATCGACCACAGCGCCGCAAAACTTAAATTCAATAGACTGTTTTTATTAACTAATTTCTTATTTTATAACTTTCGTTTTTGGCTTGACTCAGGGATAATCGGCGCCGTCGGCCCACTGCCGAATTCACCGCATTACAGGATTTCCCGCTGAATGAGTCACAATAAACAAGTCACCGCCAATATTCGCAAGATCAAAGAGCAGGTCGAAAAAGCCAGTGGCCAACAAGATCTGGTCACCTTGATCAATGAGATCAAAGTTCACCCTGGGCCACTGGACTACGATGACCGCCTGTTTCATGGCCTCAAGTGGGCTTTGGTGTACGTCTGTACCATTGGTCTGTTTCAAAACTACGTGTTTTACGGGTCTTTCATTAGCAGCTTCGGGTCGATAGTGGCCGAAGTGCTAAGAAACAGCAGTTACCTTGCTCCCGCCCTGATTGGTATTGTTATCGGCCAGCAGTGTGAAAAGCGCAACAAGCTTATCCCCCTGCCGCCGCTGCTGGCCCGCCCCTGGCTCAGGATCGGGATCATCGCCCTGGGATGCACGATAATCACCGTGCCCTTCGATCTCTGGCACCAGGGCTACTGGTTCTGTGTCGGTAACCTGATTTTCTTCGCCAGCGGCGGCGGACGCCTTCAGCCACCGGAGTTAGTCACCATCGGTCTGGGGATTATCGCCATCGGTTTGTGGATGTGGTTACGCAAACGTCAGCACTGGCGCGATCCGGTCTCCGATCGCATTCATCTGCGCGATCGGCTATTTAACAACGAACTGACCCCGATATCCATCGACAAAGAGGGCAAGGCCAAGGAGCTTGAAGGTTACTTCAGGGAGTTTGACCGAGGGAATTATCGCAGAGAGATCATGGAGATGTATCAAGGACATCACCAAGGCGATGTCCACAGCTTCGATTTTCAGGTGTATAAGTTCCATTACGTGGACAAGCGCACCGAAACCTATACCGACTCCGAAGGCAGAACCAAGACTCGAACCACCTACGATCATTACTACCGTCACGGATTGCTGTTGCAATTTCCGTTTGCTAAATCCATCGCCATCGACGGCGATAGGCGGATAAGCTATCGAGGCGAAAAGTACACCACCGCCTCCAATGAGTTTAACCGCCATTTCCGGGTCAGAGCCAAACAGGAGATGACCGCCGCACGCTTGCTGACGCCGGCGGTGGTAGAGTTGCTGAGTGAGTTTGGTCGCGATTACAAACGCCCCATCATCGAGGTCAACGCCAGTGGCTACACTTGCATCGCCTTCGACGATAAGGATCTGTTGACGCTGAAACGCCAGTTCGGGCTCGATCAACCCGATGCGTTTGCCGAGGAGATCGCCGGCCACGCCGAACTGAAGAAACTGACCGCCATCAAAACGCTTGTTCATCACTTGATGCGCCTCAGCGACAACAATTTCGCTTGACACATCGGCGCTCTAAGCCGGGCGCCGTAGACACACAAATAAGAGAGACACCCATGGAAATCAGCTACGTGATACTTGGCATCATCGCCTTTGTAATACTGTCCATTATCCTGATCTACAACGGCATCATCGGAAAATTCAACGCCGTTGATCGTGCCTGGGCTTCGGTTTTGACCCAGGAGCGTCAGAAAAACAAGATCATTCCTCACGTCGAAAAGATGGTGGAAAAATACAAGCTGCACGAGGCCACGGTACTGTCCGATGTCACCAAGCTGCGCAGCGCCATTGACGGCCTCAACAGCGACACTGTCGATGCCGGGCAGTTGGCCGAGGCGGAAAAGCACACCGCCGGCCTGATGAAAGGCCTGAACATCGCCGTTGAAGCCTATCCAGAGCTAAAGGCCTCCGACACCTATCTGAAAATAATGGCGGAGATCTCCGAACAGCAAGAGCAGATTGGTGCCGCCATTCGCATCTTCAACCGCAATGTGGAAGATTTCAATAACGGCATTCAGATGTTTCCCGGCTCGGTGATCAACAACCTGCTGCTGCGCAAACAGGCCATCAATAGCTTTACCGATCCCGAAGCTCAGGCCGGTTTTGACTACAAGCCAAACCTGTAATTCCAATCCTGACGGGCTGCACTGTGCAGCCCGCTGTTGATCTGAACCCGCCAACCTGGCCAGTGACCGCTGTCACTCAAGCCCCCCACCTTCTCTATTTTCCATTCAGTATCAACTTAACCGTTGACAACCCAGGGCCCTGAAGAAAACGCAGGCTTGGCTAAAAAACCGATGGCCGTGCACTTCAGTGGGCGCTGCGTCCCGGCGGATGTGCTCGGTCTAAATCCGCCAGCTTGGCCGCCTCGGTCCCCGGAGACGTGGTGTTTACCGCCATCAAGCGATACAGCCCCGGTGTCACAATCAAGGTCATCAGGGTCGCCACCAACACCCCGGAGAAGATCACCACCCCAATGGCAAACCGCGATTCATGACCGGCACCACTGGCCAGAATCAGCGGCACCGTACCTGCCAATGTCGTTATCGCCGTCATCATGATCGGTCGTAATCGCTGCACCGACCCCTGAACAATGGCCTGAGAGAACTCTAGCCCTCGATCCCGAAGCTGATTAATAAATTCAACAATCAAAATGCCATTTTTCGTTGCCAGGCCAATCAGCATGATCAGCGAGATCTGGGCGTAGATGTCCAGGGTCAAATCCACCGCCAGCATGCCGGCAAAGGCACCGGTCAGCGCCAATGGCACAGTCATAATGATCACCAGAGGATGAACAAAGCTCTCAAACTGGGCCGCCAACACCAGATATACCACCACCAAGGCTAACGCAAACACCAGTCCCATCGAACTGCTGGAGCGCTGGTATTCCAGTGACTCGCCCTTGTAATCGATGGTGGCCTGATCCGGCAACTCGTCTCGAACGATGGTTTCCAGGTACTCCAGCGCCTGCCCCAAGGCATAACCATCGGCCAGATCCGCCGAGATGGTGATCGCCTTGCGCCGGTTGAAGTGTTTAAGCTGATTGGGTTGGCCTTCAATCAGCACCGTCACCAGGCTGTCGAGACGAACCAGATCACCGCTATGGTCGGATCGCAGGTGAATATTGGCCAGATCGGTGATGCCGTCAAAGAACGCCCTGGGGGCGCGAACGTTGACGTCATACTCTTCACCGTTCTCGATGTAAGTCGTGATGTCACGCCCAGCGAGCACCGTTTCCAGCGTATTGGCAATCTCGGCCACCGAGATCCCCAGCTCGTGGGCATAAGCCTGATTGATGGTGGTACGAATCCGCGGCGTGGTTTCCTCATAGTCGCTGTCCAGGTCCAGCAGATTGGGGTTGTCACTGGCCTTGGCCAGCACTTTGTCGACCCAGGCTTTCACCTGCTGATAACTGCCGCCTCCGATCACCAGTTCCACCGGCGCTCTGGCTCGACTGCCAAAGCTGCTTTTTACCATCGGTGACACCTTGAAATCTGCCATCGGTGCCAGCCGTTTGCGAATCTCATTGCCCACCTCAAACACCGACTGTTGACGTTGATCCCAGTGAACCAGATCGATGATCAGCATCACTTCGTGCTCACCGTTTCGCCCGGGATTACGCACGGCCATGGAAGCGATAGGCCCGGACGGTGCCATCATCGGCACCATTCGGCGTTCAATCTCATCCAACTCAGGTTGAATTGCGGCAAAGCCGGTGCCTTCGGTGCCCTTCAGAGTCACAAACAGGCGCCCCTGATCCTCTTTGGAGACGAACGACTGCGGCACGACCTGATAACACCAGCCAATGAAGCCCAGGCTCATCACCACCAGCGCCACCGCCAGCCAACTCCTGTTGGTTATCCGCACCACCAGGGCGCGATAATGGCCTTCCAGCACCTGAAACAGACGATCCATCAATCGGTGCAGCGCCGACGGCTTTACGTTCATGGTTAATAACCGGTTGCCCAGTACCGGTCCCATGGTCAATGCCACAATGCTGGAGATGACCACCGCCGCAGACAGAGTAATGGCGTACTCCCTGAACAACAGTCCCACGGTGCCGCTAAGCAAGGTAATGGGTATGAACACCGCCACCAGTACCGCGGTGGTGGCAATTACCGCCGTGCCCACTTCTCGGGTGCCCCGATACGCCGCCAGCATCGGCGGTTCTCCGGCATCAATGCGCCGGACAATGTTCTCCAGTACCACAATGGAGTCGTCCACCAGCAGCCCCACCACCAGAACCAGTGCCAGCAAAGTAATGAGGTTGATGGAGAAACCAAACAGGGCTAACACCGCAAAGGTTGCCACCAGAGACACCGGCACACTGACCGCTGGAATGAGTGTGGCACGGGCACTGCCAAGGAAGGTGTAGATCACCAGAATCACCAGCACCGAGGTAATGGCCAAGGTACTGTAGACCTCGCCGATGGCACTCTCGATGAATACCGAACTGTCGGACAATGGCTTGATCGACATCCCTTGAGGCAGAAATGGCGTTAACCGCTCCACCTCCGCCTTGATGCCATTGACCACCTCCAGGGTATTGGCTTGAGATTGCTTCAGAAACTCCATCATCACCATCGCCTGGCCATCGACCCGCAATACCGTCTGGTCGTCCTTGGAGCCGGTCGTCACCGTGGCGATGTCACTCAGGTACAGGTTGGATCCATCCTCATTGCGGCGTACGATCAGGCGACGATAGTCTTCCACCGACAGGTAACTGCGTTCCAGCCTCAGCGCATAGCTGCGCGCCTGATCCGACAAATTGCCGGCCGGAGCCTCCAGGTTCTCATTCTTCAACGCCGTTTCCACATCGGACACCGTCACGTTGCGACTGGCCATCGCCACCGGATCCAGCTGCACCAACAAGGCATAGGGCTGCTCCCCCCGCAGTTCGATGGAACTGACACCATCGAGAAGACTCAGCGGCTGCACAAACTGGCGACTGACGTAGTCGCTAAGCGCCACCGCCGATAGGGTGGTCGAAGACACCGCGTAACTGATCACCCCATCGCCGTCGGCATCACTTTTTTCCACCGTCGGGGTCTTCATGTTTACCGGCAGGCTGCGCTGAGCCTTGGCGACGGCATCGCGCACGTCGTTGGCGGCCGCTTCTATGTCACGGCTGGCATCAAACTCGACCTTGATGCGACCGCGCCCGGCCGAGGCCGAAGAGTCAATGGTTTTGAGACCGTCAATGCCGGACAGCTGATCCTCGATGACCTTTAGTACTCGAGACTCCATGATGTCGGCCGATGCACCGGAATAGTCGGCGCGAATCGACACTATCGGCGCCGCCACATCCGGGTACTCCCGCAGCGGCAACTGATTCAACGCCAGCACGCCAAACACGATCAACAGCAGGTTGATGACACACGCCACCACCGGACGTTTAATGGCCAGATCCGACAAACTCATGGTTGTTGCTCCTGGTCATCCGCCACTGCCACCGGACTGCCATCACTCAATTTACCCACACCAGCGCTTACGACTCGGGCTCCCGGCGCCAGCCCTTGCAGGACCTGAGTCAGGGTGCCACGACTGGAGCCAACCTCAATGGCCACCGAGTGAGCCCGGTTATCCGGCTTAACCTGATACACAAAGGCCTCAGTGCCACGATAGAAAATGGCACTGGTAGGCACCACAACCGACGGCGACGACGCCAATTGGACATGAATCTGCACCAACAGGCCGGGACGCAACATTTGCTGGGGATTATCCAACTCGGTGCGCACCCTCAGGTTGCGGCTCTGAGTGTCGATGACCGGATCGATGCTGCTGATGGTGGCGGTAAATTCCCGATCCGGCCAGGCGTCAAAGTGAAGATTGGCCAATTGCCCGACTTGCACCAGAGACAGGTAGCGACTGGGAAGGCCAAAATCCACATACAGGCTGTTAAGGTCGGTCAGATTCAACAGCGCCTCTCCACGCTGAATGTACTGCCCCTGGCTCAACTGACTCAGACTCAGTACGCCGTCAAACGGCGCCTTGATGCTGTAGTAAGAAAGAGACACCTGGGCGGCATCAACCCGGGCTTTTGATATCGCCACTTTGGCCTGCTGTTCCAGCAAACTGGACTCTGACACCGCATTACTGCGACTCAACTGGCTAAGTTCAGCCAATCGACGCTCATCATCCTGCAACTGAGCCTGTGCTTCCGCCAATATCGCCTGTGGGTAACTGGGATCGAGCTGAATCAGCGACTGGCCCTTTTTCACCACCCTGCCATCGCCCACATCGACGGAACGGATCACGCCTTCGGTCTGGCTAATCACTTCGATGTGATTGCGTGCATATACGGTCCCGACCCCCTCCAAACGATCGCCCCAGGGTTCGTTGACGACCTCAAACAGTTCCACCAGTTGCGGCTTATCGCCCGCGCCCTTGGCGACAGCCGATGTGGTCATGGCCAATACTATCGAGCCTAACAGGGCAGCAGCAAAGACCGGCTTTATCAATCGGTTCATGGAGTTTGTTCCGGTAAGTGAATCGGTTATAGGATTAAGCTAGCACACAGAGGTGCAACAAAATGTCGACACCGGCGACAGAACACCGATACCGTGTCGGCAGTGTAATGGTCTCAGGGGGAAAACGGGGTCAAGGCCAGGTAAGGATAGGTAAAGTCGAGCCGTACCAAGCTGACACAGTTACTGAACAAAACAACTCTGCAACTCTTTAAAAACCTGCCACAGGGTTCTAACGGTACACAACTTGGTTAGGCAGACCGTCTGGGGTTAGATACTGTCTTTCGCTGCGCTCTGGGAAAGACAACCCAAATCAAGTAATGCCCTATTGGCAACTCTGAAAGCTCAAACAAAGGGCATCCCCACAAGACAGCAGATCATCCAGTTGTTGCTGCTGGCAGGCAAAACCGATGTATTCATCGCCGCCTTGCTCCCAAAGTACCAATCGATACCCTCTCTGACCCAACCAACCTCCAAACTCTGCCAAGGCAGTTTCGATGGAGGCCGGATCGTCGGACAACGTCTTTGGCACAAACCGGCCTTCGAGGCCCAGTTGCTTAGCCAGAGCATCGGTTTGAGGCTCGACTTCATCGGTTGCCGCCCAGTCGATTCGAAGGTAAAACCAGCCACCCTCGCCCTGCATGGATTCCAGAGTCTGCAGCAGAAAGACCTCGAACTGTGCTTCGGACAAGTTTGCCAGCCGCTTTAATGCCCCCGTCTCCCTGTTGCCTTCAGCGGTACTGTGGCACAACGCCGCCCGCCCCCGCGTCAGCAGTGACAACAGTAGCAGACGCCGGTCACGGCGTTTACGCTTGTTTTTCGGATACCAGATGGGCGCGGTAACCAAGGTCCCTAACAGCACAAAGGGGGTGAACACCACGTAAAAGGCTAGCTTGATGAGCTGTTTAGCTAGAGTAAACATTTGAAGGTCGAGTCTGAAACCGGGGTCATTTGAAAAAAATCAGCCCCCCTTTGCTTATTCAGTCGCTGATGTCGCGAAATCGACCTTATCGCTTGGGGACCTCAAATTCACAGCCGAAGATAAAGGGTCGTAAAGACCCTATCCTAATGCCATAGCATCCTAGTTTGTAAGTCTCAGTCACCAATACTGTCCTCACGTTGCCTCGAGAGAAGTTAACAACAACACAATGTGCCAAAAGAACCGGCTCGGGAGTGCTACAGCTTGAAACTGATATCTCCTACTCTAAAACGCGCCAAGCATTGCAAGCATGGCAATGGCAGAGTAGGTAATAATTGCGGCAAACGTGGTACCGGCCACCAGGGCGGTCGTTTTAAATACCGACGTTTCTCGTTTTTTGATCTCTTTAATCTCATCAAACTGAATCACTTCATCCCCTGCGGCGACGCTGTGATCATCGATGTTGTCGACCACCCACTTAAATTCGTTACCGTCTAGTGTGGTAATACTGATCTCATCACCCACTTTGACATTCTCTATGATCGCAGAAAAATCATGTCCACTGGCATCTATCTGACGGTTCGAGGTGCAACCCGACAGGATGCCAATCAATAAAAACACCAGCAATCGCCTCATAATACTTCCCTAATTTATGAGTAAAAACACTCCCTGCAAAACTGCTTTCACAGGATCATTGTAATTTTTGCTTAATCCGCCTCGGTACGAGGCACGGTTTGAGTTCCTATTTCTTAAAAGGACTGACGCCCTCTACCCGGGCGCCGCACCAATAACAATTAGCTCTTCTTTTACCGATGGTCTTTCCGCATTCCGGACACGCCATGGCCGTTAATCTGGAGTTGGATAACTTGCCATCCAGTTTGCCGTCTCGAAGATCAATCTCGTTCATTCGAGTAACCAGTTCGGCATCCGACACATTCAGGCGTTCAGACAGGATCTCCCACATCGCCTGGTTCGCCAGGACTAAGGTATCCAACTGATTTCGTAATTCAGTCACCGAAGTGCTGCTGGAAACCGCCAGGCCTGAGGCCGATTGTGCATCGGCTTGATTTCGAGCAATCTGCCCCTGTTGAATAAGATCCCATACAATCTGCAGCATTCTCTTCCCTTTTGAGCAGTCACCGGCGTGCTGGGTCGACAAGGCAACCTGGCAGCACCCTATTTCACATATCTAACTGATTTTAAGAAAAATTAACACTACATGCCCTGGCGAGTCTTTTGCGTGAACGACGTCACAATTTCGGTTACACGTACCTGACCAGATAGCTGTCGGGATCTCCGGTCATCTGCCGATACATCACGTACAGAATCGGCGCCAGCACCAGACTGAAAATCACCAGGCCAACAATCATAAACGGGTGCATGGTCGGGGTAATGACCGCGGTATCGTGTGCGCCAGGCTTATAATGCACCTCGATCACCTTGCCCCTGGGATACTCGGCCACCAAAGACTGCGCTTCCTCACGGGAATAGCCGGGAATCGCGCCATTGATGTCGGTCTTATTACGCTTATGGTGAAACTCCTCGCCAATGGCATACACAAACTCGATGCCCACTTCGTAGTGCGGATCGGCACTGCTGCCTTGAGTGTGAATCTCCTCTATCCAGGTATCCACCACCATTCCTCTGGTGGTAGGCCAGTTGAACGAGGCGTGAAACTCGTGCACCACGTAGGCGGCCAGCCCCACTGCGAAAGAGAAAAGCGTGAACATAAACCAGATGAAATAGGACACCTGAGACAGCCGAAAACGCCTCATGATTGCTGCTCCTGCGGCGCCCTGAGGCGCTGAAAACCCTTCACCAACCGCACCAGTGTCCACACCGTGCCCACTAATGCCAGTAGCAGCCCCGCCAGGCCATAAACAATCAACAACATAAAGTCGTTAGCACCGCTGCCGCTAAACAGACCGCCCCGATTGTGCTGCGCTGCCAGCATCAAGGCCGCAACCGCCAACAGGTTGAAACTCACGTACACGCCCAGGGTCTTGAGCACACTTAGGTAGCCGGCTTTAAGCGGCTCAGATTCATTCCTGAGCCAGGCAAACAGGCACCAGAGCGCAAATGGAATCAACAGCCCACTCAGCGGCCAGTAGAGCCAGCTTGCAACAAACACCAGGATGGCAAAAAGATGAGCCCGTTGAAGCTGACCTCTGTGTCGATTGCTTATGGATGTCATTTATTTCCCGTTGCTACTCATGATCACCTGGCATGATTGATGCCAGGCGTCGCCGAAGATCATTGTCACAACCGAGGCTGCCCTGGTGGGCAGCCTCGGTACCCGCCACCACTAATAGAAATCCTTAAAATCCCTCCAGCGATGGCCGGGCAGAGAAGACGGATCAAAGCGATAGCGTTCGCCATCGTACTTCAGGATGTAGCCGTGGCTGCGGGATTTGTCCCTCTGACGGGTGATGGGCTCATAGTACATTTTGCCCTTGGTTTTTACCTTGATGTCGGCAAACCCGTAGTGCTTGCTGGGCAGCATCTGCAGTTGCGACTTGCCCACCTCTTTGTCCCAGCGTTGTTTGTCCCCGCAATCCTTGCCATCGTGTACTCGGGAATACGCCATAGGCAGACTCTCCAGCAGTGGCGTCAGGATATGGTTCTGATAGACAAACAGGTTAAAAAACTGACCTCGATACTCCTTGGCACACTCCGGCTTTCGGCCGATGTTCAGCCGGACACCAAAGGCGCGCACCTGATCGTTCAACGCATAGTTGGCTGTATCCAGCCAGATGCTGTCGGGACGTACTTTGGTGTAGGCGTCTTCAGAAATCTCCTGCCGGTGCCTGGCCAGCACGGTGTTGGAGTCACTGTCCATCATCACCGTGTGCCACTGGTAGCTGCGCTCCCCGACCCGGCCGCCATCGGTCCAGACGAAGTAGGACGCCAGGGTCAACTCCGGACGATTCGGCAACGCCTTACACACCGGCGACGACAACGGCCCAAACAACTGCTTATCTTCCTCCAGCATCTCATACTGTTGCGGAGTACAGGTTTGAGCCGCCATGACCAAGGGAGAGGCCAGCGCCAGGCCTGCGGCCAGGGTTATCAAGGGTTTGTTCATCCGGACTCCTTTCATCATTGTCATTGCTGCCACCACGCTTTTGAAGGAAGTTGCTGCCACTCAACCGGGTAACGGTGACCATCGAACTTAAGGGTGGTGTCAAACTGGCGGGTCTCGGGCTTAAACGAAGCCTCCCACTGGCCGGGGTCGGTTTCATCCACCTGTTGCTGAGACAGCTCATCGTAACTTTCATAGACCGCAGTAGTGGTGAATTTGAGATCGCGATAGCCGTTGGTTACGGTGTCCAACAGCGTCAAGCGACCTTCTCCCCGAGCGGTTTTGCTGTAGTCATAGCGGCTGCAAGGGCTGCCCTCGACCACCAGGCTTTGCTTCAAAGGCAGGTGCTTTAGCACTGGCTTGAGCTGGCGGCCATCACGAACAAACAGAGTGACAAACTGATCGCGACTGACGTCGCGACAGTAAGAGTCGGGACCCAGGTCGGCACGGACGGCAAAGGCATTGGTGCTGGCATTCAGGGGGTAATTGGCTTTATCGACGAAAAACAACGGTTCCTCTACCTCTTCCCGCAGCACCATGTTGGGCCCTTCCCACAGATTCAGGGTGGCCGAAGCGACCACGTCTGGCTTGTCGGCCTTAGTCAACAATACCCGCCAAATCAGGTGGCGTTGCCCCATCTCTCCATCCGCCCAGGAGGTATAGGTGACCACCCGCAATGACTCATCCGCCGGATAAGCGCCGCAGTTGCCAAAGGTGCCGCCACCGAACTTATTGGTGTCATTCTCAAACACCCAAACATCGTTACCGGTGCAATCGTTACCGGCCAGCGCACTGCCGCTAAGCAACAGCGCTGACAACAATAGTGTCGGTTTCATCAAAACTCTCTCTTTCCTTTTACGGCTCGATAGATGCTGACCCGGTAACCCGGGCTGGGTACCCCTTTTCTCAGGGGAAAACTGTAGGCTGGCTCTGGACGTGCCACGTAATCCAACAACTGCGGCGTGGCATAGAAGAACACCCCCATGTAGTGTTGAGGTAATGCGTCCTGCGCCAGCAAATCATACTGTTTGTCGTAATACTGGACCGGTAGCGGCTCCACGGCCTCTCCAACACGCTCGGCCAAGCCCAGGCTGGCCCGGGCAGCGCCACCGTTTTCAACCCAGTTAGGACGCAGTTGTCCGCCGCTGTCTCGCTTCAACGGCATCAAGAAGTAGTCCACCATCATTTCCGGTTTGCCCACTCGCGCCAATTGATCCTGACGATGCCAGATCCGCAGCCGCTCAAACTTATCGACTTTCTTCAGCTGGGGGGCATTAATGCCCATCACCATCACCTCGCATTGTTGCGAATCCCATTGTCCAAGCGCTTCGCACTCCCGTCGCCAGGCCGGCGTGCGAATCTTCACCAGCGCAGCACCATAGCCGTCCTTTTCGAAATGGCTGCCCAGCACCTCAAAGCGAGTGTGTTTGCGACTGTCCAGGAAGCGGGCATCAAAACGGGCACTGCGCTCGCCCTCGCAATACAGCAAGGGGTATGGCGTCTTGTTGCCCATTCTGGCGGCGTCATACATCCGCTTGCGCTCAGCCTGGTCGTATTGACACAGGTTGAGTTGGCCCAACAGCACCAGGATCTGCTGCTCATCGCGGCCGGGCCCAAAAACGGTGCAGCCCCCCAGAGCCAAAGCCATCAACGTCACGGTAAGCGTGATGCCGGGTCTCAGCATGATTCGTCTTCCAGAATTTCGCAGTGAGGGAAGGCATCACGGAAACTCTGTGGGGCCCGCAACGGCTCATAGCCGTTGTCGGTGTCATAGCCCCAGCGATACAGGGGCTCTGAGCCACGGCGCAGATCCAGTTTCTTGAGGTTCTTCAGCTTGAACAACACTTTGGGAAACTCACAGAAGTGGTTGTAGGAGAGATCCAGGGTCTCAAGCTCTGTCAGACTGGCCAGTTTCGGTGGCAGCTTTTCCAGGTGGTTAAACTGCAGGTTGAGGGTCTTCACCTGCTGGTAATGTTCAAAGTTGGCCGGCAGGGCCGCCAGATAACAGTTGTGCAGATCCAGTTCGGTGATCAGGGTTTCGCTGGGCAGCTTCTCAGGCAACCGGGTCTTGGGCGAACCAAGATCAAAGCAGTGCTGCATGTAGATATCCGGCGAGCCGTGACAGTTGGTAAGCCGCTCCTCATCGGCCCCCTCCAGCACCTGGGCAAAGCCGCAGCCTTTGTGCCAGTTGAGGGTCTGCCCCTCCACCAACTCGCGGGTAATGGCGAGACGACGGGGACACTCCAGTTTCTGGGTCAGCAACCACATTAAGCCTTCACCGAAACGATCGAAATAGGCCTTGGAAAAATCGATGCACAGCTCACGGCCCCAACGCTTGGTCAGCCCCTTTATTTTTTTGAACATCGGGCCTTCGCCCTTGGGATGGCCCTCGTAATCCAGGCCGCGCAAGTCGGCCTCGAAGAACACTCGGTCGCCAACGGCCAACTGGAACAGCTCATCGCCCTTGCCCGCCAGCAGTTGCTGAATGGCTTTGCGCAATGCCTTGTCACTGGTGGTTTTCAGAATCAGGAACAGTGGCATCTGCATCGCTTCGGTAATGCCGCCCTGGGCCAGCATCTCCACCGCCACCTGGTGAGAGGCTTCATCGGGAGAGTTGAGCATGGTCATGACGGTGTCGATCATGCCACTGTCGACCGCCTGTGGCTGCTGCAGAAACTGCGGCGCCGACTGTTCGAACCATTGAGTCAGTGCGGTATCGTCGATAATCAGGTGCCGGTCAGGATCCAGCAGCTGGGTCTGCTTGGGATTGGCCCCCAGCAGCACATGGGTGACGCCGTCATCCAGTTTCTTGCTGATGGTAAACCCCAGCTCCGTGGCCTTGGCCTTGAGTTCACTGACCTTGATACCACTCTTTCCACACACAAACAGCACCGTCTCCTTGCTCAAAGGACGCTGCAGAATCGCCTGTTGGGCATTGTGCCTCAGCCACGCATGGGCCGCCTTCTTAAAGGCACTGTATTTGGCTTCCAGAAATGTCAGGTGGAACCGGCCTTCCATCTGCGGCAGATCTCGCGGCTTGGGCGCATGATAGAGCACCTGCCAGTAGGCCTGTTTCTGAGCCTGAGTCAGGGGCGCCTGCAACAAGATGGTGCGCTGCTTGTTCAGTTGCTCCGAGCGGGCCACGTGGTCGTAGATGCTAAACGTCAGTTCGACCTGCTCAGGCAACTGCATCAGGATGCCGGCGTCATCGCCGGGTTGAGGGGTCAATCTCAGCCGCAGCTGTGCCAATGCCGGCAGCGTAAGCAGATCATCCACCTGAGGCAGGGTCGTGCAGGGGCCGTGGTAACTGTACTGCTCAATCTCCACCTGGGTCAGTGCGCTCATGCCACTGAGATCGCCCAGACGCTGCAAGGGGCTGTTGTGCAGCGCCAGCCGAGTCAAGCCCTGGTGGGCTCGCAGGCTCTGAGGCAATTCGTCGCCCACAACGCCTTCTAACTGCAGACGGGTTAACTGCGGAAGCGCGGCCAGCAATGCCCCGTCACCCAGTGGGCCTACATCACGAAGATCAAGGTGTTCAAGCGCCGTTGAGTGACGCAGGCCACCCAGCTGAGACAGCGACGCCTGGGTGGCATAGAGATGGGTCAGTTTCGGCAGATTCAGCTCGCCAATCTCGCCATTTCCCTTGGAAAACAGGTACAGGGAACGGACTCCGGAAATGGGCGCCAGCAACCGGGCCAGGTGAAAGTTGGCGTCCTGGGGCAGAAACATCAGTTGCCCCACACTGCCCAACCCACAGAACAGGTCGTCGGGTACTTGCTCAGCCTGTTGACCGACATTGACATGAAGATCGCCAATGGCAACGGCGCGAGCGAGGCCACCAGGGGCAACCCTAAGCTCTCTCGCTTCAACGCGAAGCTCGTCCAGATTGGCCTGTTCCGCGTCGATACAATGACAAAACTGCAGCGGGCCACTGGGAGATAACGACACCTTTTTTACCGAATTCGGCAACAGCAGTTGCTCCACCGTCAACGGGTCAGCATCGTCGCCGTAGTTCAACGGGCCGATGTACAACTCCGTCAACTGAGCGGCGCCAGCCAGATTCAGTGCCAAACGGCCGTTGTTCTCGACCCGCAGATGGAGCTGTTTCAGGCGGCTGTCGGCATGCAGTTCAAACACCACCGGCACCTTGGGCACCTCCAGGTGCAGCTTCAGTAAGTCGTGGCAGCGGCTCAACAGGCTAAACTGGGTCGGGTCTTCCACCCTGGCGCCTTGAATGACCCGTAGGTTGGTCACCATTGAGGGCTCCACCCCCTGCAGCTGCAACGGATTGTCCTGACAGTACAACCGCTTCAAATTGGGAAAATGGCGCAGCAACTCGGTGTCGATGGGTCGCACCGTCTCCAAATAACTGCCGAACTGAATCTCCTCCACAGCGGGAAATGCCCGCCCCAAATCGGCCCAGTCGGGCAGTTGCTCATCCAGTCGGTATCGGAGAACCGTCACATCCTGGTGCACCTGTTGCAACTGATCGATGTCGTAATCGTGCAGGGATAACTTACTCATTGTTTAACAATCCTATTCAATCTGGGGCTGCATCAATCCTGCAATATGTCGCAGTTAGGGCAGGCGTCAATAAAGGCCTGGGGCACGGCAAGAGAGCGGTAACCTGCGCCGTAATCGCTGTCCAGATCCGGCCGCGAGGCGCGCCGAATGTCCAGGGTCTTAAGCCAGGTCATCTTCATCAGCACCTTGGGAAACTCTCGGAAGTGGTTGTAGGACAAGTCCAGACTCTCCAGTTCGGTAAACAGCACCAGTGAGGCCGGCAGGGTCTCCAGACAGTTTTTAGTCAGACTCAGGCGGCGAATATGGCGGAAGTGTTCCATTCCTTTCGGCAAGGCAGACAGCAGGCAGTTACCGAGATTCAGTTCACTGAGGGTGTGCCGCTGGGCCAGTTCGGCAGGGAGTTCTGTCTTGGCCGCCCCAAGCAAGCCGCTGTCATTGAGATAGAAACCCGGGTGCCAGTGCAGGTTGATTTGCGAGTCATTGTCCCAGAACTCGAGAATCTGGTCGAAGCCGGCGCCACGGCGCCAATTCAGGCACTCTCCTTCCACCAGACTGTCGAGAATGGCCAACCGCTGTTCACTGGCTTCCTTTTGCATCAACACGAACATCAACCCTTCACCAAAGCGGTCGAAATAGAGCTTGGCAAACTCGTTGCACAGCACTTGGCCCCACTTCTTTCGCTGACGCTTGAGCTTGTCCACCATCACCCCCTGCCCCTTGAGGTTGCCGTACTCATCGCGGCCACGGCAGTTATGGAACAGAATGCGGTCATTCACCGCCAGCTGAAACGCTTCATCGCCCATCCCGGCCAACAGGTGCTTGATCTGTTTTCTGAAGCCATTGTCGGTGGTGGTTTTAAGAATGAAGAACAGCGGCAGTCGCATCGCCTCGGTAACCCCGCCCTGCTCCAGCATCTGTACCGCAACCTGATGGGATGCCTCTTCCGGTGACCTCAGCATCTCCAGCACACTGCCCTCCATCGCCTGATCCCCTTGCTGAAGGAACTTGGGCGCCCGGGCTTCAAAGCACTGTTGCAGCACGGAATCGTCGATGACCGCAAATCGCTGCAAGTCGATTCGGTGCACCTCTTTAGGTGCCGAGCCCAGCAACACATGGGTGACGCTGTCATCCAGTTTCTTACTGAGGCTAAAGCCCAACTCTTCGGCCTTGGCTCTGATCTCACTGGCTTTGAAGCCGCTGCGACCGGCGACAAACAAGGTGGCACCCGGCCCGAAAGGCCGCTGTTGATGATTGCTCTGGGCCAGCTCTGCCAACCAGGCCTTGTGCTGAGCCTTGAAGCGGTTGTGTTTGGCCGCCATCATCACCAGATGAAAATTGGCCGGCATGGTTGGCAATTGTACCGGTTTGCGAACCGATGCCAGCGTGGTCAGATAGTCCAGCGTCTCTGCGTCACTGAGGTGAGACTGTTTAAAGATCTCCCAGGCCATAGCCAATTTGTCATCGCTGATGTCCAGCTCCAGATCCTTAGGCAACCCGACCCAGGCGGGATCGAACCGGGTTAACTCAATATCCAGTCGCAAGCCGCTGAGCGACGGTACACTGAGCAGATCGCTTTGCCGCGGCAGTTTATCCTGCTCATGTCGCCAGGGCTGAATCCACACTTTGCTCAACTTAGTCATGGCCGCCATGTCGCCGAAACGCGGCAGGCTGACCGACAACAGGTTCAGGGTTTCCAGAGAAGCGCAGTGACGAATGCCCTCGGGCAACTCCACCATCTCTCCCCCTCTGAGGGTCAGCCTGGTCAACGCAGGCAGTCGCGGAAAATGACTGAGCTCACCGCTTAGCTGAACATTCAACTCCTGCAGGGACGGACTGTGAGCCAGCCACCCCAGTTGATCGCCATCTAAACCAAACATCCAGGCCTGCTGCAGCTTAGGAAGACGCAAACAATTGGCCTGGGCCAACGCACCATTGGCATTGCTGTAAAACAGGTCGTTGATCTCCAGGCCGTCGGGCAACAGAGCCTCCGGAATTGGCGTGTTCTCAAAGCGCAGTTCCATCTTATCGGCCCGTTTCAATCCGGCGAACAGGCTTGAAGGCAATGGCGCGGTCTCTTCGTTCAGAGTCAGGGAAAACTGGTCCACCTCTGTCAGCGCCCCCAATAACTGCGGCGGCAGATCAACCTTGCCCGGCTTGATGGTCACCGATGCCATAGAGCGATTGCCAACCAATAGTGGCGACGGCAGCGATCCCTGACACAGCATGTCCAGTGTCAGAGAGTCCAGAGTGTCAGGCAACGACAGGGTACCAATGGCCACCGGCTCGCCCTGATCATCGTAGTAATCCAGTTTGCCCAGCGTCAGGCTGGTGAGACGGCTGTCAGACAGGGCGCAATCCAGTTGCCTCACTCGGCTGCCCAAACCCAATGCCAGGTTGGTCAGAGCCGAGTCAGCACTGAGGTGGAAGTTCACCTTGGTGGCATCAACTCGCAGGGTCAGCTTGGTCAGCTTAGGCAGGGCACACAGCACCTGCAGATTGTCCGGTCGACACCGAGCCAGAGACAAGGTGGTCATCTGTGCCAAATGATCTTCGGTCACGCCAGTTAGATCGGCGGTAATGTAACGCCGGGGTCGAAGCGACGTGGTAAGCTCAACCAAGTTAGGAAAGCGTTGAAAAAAATCCGCATCCAACAGCCGGCGGCCGTTGACGTTACCCAAATCTTGGAAATGGATTCGACGCAGATTGGGAAAGGCACGTGCCAATTCCGCCCAACTGCCGAGGGGCTCTTCACAGTCAAAGGTCAGGGACTCGATGTCGGCATGAATACCGGCCAATGCCCCCTGAATATTAAAATCGTCCAATTCCATGGCGTGCATGGCAACTCCTGGCGGTATAGTCACTGCGGCCTGATCAGGCAACGCAGCTACGGGCAGCCTAACGACAGGCAGCCTCGAGAAAACGGATCATGAGGTTAGTGTGCCGGGCGCGTCGACGTCCCTATGGATGACCAACACCGGCACACAGTGGCGGAATCGCGACATCGCGGCTCCGAGGCCCAAAGGGGGGAAGGTGACATCGTTACCGGGCACAACCAGAGCGGAAGGCAAGGGATCACGTCAAAATCATTCAACACTAACTGACTCAACGTACTGCTCCTGACATTAACAACACAGAGTGGATTGACCACGGAGGCATTGTATGGATAATTTCACCTAAATCATATAGTTAAACGGTATGAACCCATAAACAACCCCACTTTGTCACGAACCTTAGTCAAGTTAATGCTCAAAGAGCCTTTCTATGGCCATTACTTGAGCAGCTTTCACAAGGCTACTCAGCAACACAGCGACACAAACCCGCCGCTGCTTGAAATAAAACCAATAGGAAACAGTGACATTCAGATTAGTTACTGCCAACAACAGTGGCAGACGCTGAGTGACGACCTGGCACTCGGTGCCCTGAAGCATGAAGCATTGCATCTGGTTCTGGGCCACGTTTTTCTCCGCAGCGCTTACAGCGACTCGGCCCGCTTTGACCTGGCGGCGGATCTGGTGGTCAACCAGTACCTGAGTGCCGAGCAGTTGGCGCCAGATGCTGTCTCCCTGGCAGCGGTCAATCACTGGCTCGAAGCCCTGGGACGCCCGTCCCTGGAGGCCAACCGGGAGCTTGATTACTACTATCAGGCTCTGCCGCCCAGTTCACAGCAGCCCCAGTGTCCCGGAGTCGGTCAGTCAGGACAGGGGCATGGCAGCTGGAACCGTCTGAGCACCCAGTCACAGGCACAGCAGTCCCTGGTCCGGCAGCAGTTGGAGTCCAAACTACTGCAAAGCGCACAACGAACTGAGGTGAGTAACGCCCAATCGCGAGGGTTGTTACCGGCCATGGTGCTGGCGGCGGTCGAAGAGGCCCTGAGCCGGCGGCGTCCGGTGGTCAACTGGCGTCGCCTGCTGCGCTTGTTCGCCGCCAGTGCCCAGCGCACCTTTGTCAAAAATACTCTCAGGCGGCCATCGAAACGGTACGGCACCACCCCGGGCACCAAGATCCAGCCCCATCAGCACATTCTGGTGGCTGTAGATACCTCCGCCAGCGTCGATGATCAACAGCTGCAGATCTTTTTTGAGGAGATGCATCATATCTGGCGAGCTGGTGCCCAGTTGACCGTGGTCGAGTGCGACACCAAGATCAATCGCCAGTACGCCTACCAGGGCAAGCCCCCTGAGGCCGTCGTAGGCCGAGGAGGTACCGACTTCAACGCGGCCATCGACACCGCCAACCGACTGCGGGTCGATGCCACCATCTACTTTACCGACGGCGAAGCCCCCGCCCCCGAGGTACGTCCCCGGGCGCCGCTGCTGTGGTTGATTCACGGCCTTCGCAGCGACGACAGCGCTCACTCTCTCAGTCACTGTGGCCGGGTGATCCCCATGGCCACAGACCCACATCGATAACGAGTATCCGATGACACAATCCCATAACTACACCTACTACGGCCTGACCTGCCAGGCCCAGGAAGTCCGCCAGTTTATTGAACATCTTCTGCCCGATGCCGATCACCACAGTGTGCCGGTATGCATCTGGGGACGACACGGCATTGGTAAAACCCAGATGGTAGAGCAGATTGCCCGCGAGCAGGGAATGCACTGGCGTGCCATTGCACCGGCCCAATTTGAGGAGATGGGCGACCTGTTAGGCATGCCCCAGATCAGCCAGGATGAAGACGGTAACAACGTCACCCACTTCGCCGCCCCTCACTGGGTGCCCACCGAGCCGGGCCCGGGCATTTTGTTGATCGATGATGTCAACCGCGCCGACGAGCGCATTCTTCGCGGCATCATGCAGCTGCTGCAAAATCACGAACTCATCAGCTGGGCGCTGCCCAAAGGCTGGCAAATCGTCCTGACGGCCAACCCGGATGGTGGCGACTATTCGGTCACCCCCATGGACGATGCCATGCTGACTCGGATGATGCACATCACCATGGAGTTCGACGTCAAAGCCTGGGCACTGTGGGCCGAGCAGGCCGGTATCGACCCCCGTGGCATCGATTTTGTGCTGACCTACCCGGAACTGGTGGACGGCGAGCGCACCACCCCGCGGTCTCTGGTGCAGTTCTTCCAGGCCATTGCCGCCATCGACGACCTCAAGCAGCAACTGCCGCTGATCAACATTCTGGCGCGCTCCTGCCTGGATGACACCACCTGTGGGGCTTTCATTGCCTTTGTCGAGCAAAACCTGAGCAAACTGGTATCGCCTCAAACCATTGTCAGCTCCGGTGACTTTGACAAGGAGGTGGCCGCCAGGATCGAGCGAGTCGCCGGCGGCGCGGTGCCCCGCATCGACATTCTGGCGACCCTGTGCACCCGCCTGCACCATTACTTGAAGCTGGGCCAACAGCCCATCAACAAAACCGCCATCGGCAACATTCAGGCATTTTTGAAGATGCCACTCCTGCCCAATGACCTGCGCCTGGGGCTGATGCAAGATCTGATGAACTGTGGGCAGCCGGCCTTAAAAGGCGTGCTGGCGGACGCCGAACTGGCCAAGCTGTTCCTGACCCAGGCGGCCTGAGCCTGCGCCAGGAGGCAGAACGCCGATTGGTTGTAAGAGATCGACCCAAAACCATGCGGGCAAACTCGGATAAGCCGGCGCCCATTCGCCGGCGCCGGCACGGGCCTCTATAGTGTCAGCAGCACCCGGTTCTCAAGACAGCAAAACAAAAGGAGCTTGTTTATGTCTCAACGCCCGCTTATCAGCTATTTCTGCAATGGCAGCGTGCCTTTGGTCGATGCCCTCAACCGCCCTTACACCCATATCATACTGTCGTTTCTGACCAGTTCGGCGCAGTCTCCGTTTACCCTGGCCCTGAGCGGCGCCATGGCCGCCCAGGCGGTGCCTCCGACTCTGACTCAGAGCTCACTGACGGCGATTCGCCAGCTTCAGGCCAAGGGGATCAAGGTGATGGTCGCCTACGGCGGTGCCACCATGCATTCCCGGGACTACGCCGCCGCAGCCGGACAGGAGGAACAATTGGCCTACGCTCTGGCGGAGTTTGTGCGCCAGTATGAACTCGATGGCATTGATATCGACTGGGAAGACACCGCGGCCTTCATGGGCAATGGCGGCTATGACGGCAGCGATTTCCTGATTCGGCTGACGCAGGCGCTGCGCCAGCAGCTGCCTGCGGGGCGCTATCAGATCTCCCATGCGCCTCAGCCCCCCTACATGGTGGCGGGCAGCGGCATGGATGGCTACATCAAGGTGATGGCGGAGGCGGGTAAGGCCATTGATCTGGTCAACATGCAGTTCTACAACAATCCGCCCTGGAGCGGTAATCCACAGCAAATCGTCGAGTCGTATCGTCAATTTGCCGCCTTGCCCGGCGTCGGCACCGACAAGCTGGTTCTGGGCCTGCCCGCCGCCCCGCACAACGCCGGCCCGGGCAGCTACCTGCCCGCTTCGATCATCGCCCAACAGATCATTGCGCCTCTGCTGGCCGAAGGCGGCATCGGCGGAGCCATGAACTGGGAGTTCAGCGGCGATGCCGACGGCCAATGGGGTCAGGTCATCAGCCAGGCACTGGCTCAGACGGTAACCGCTTAACGCTCACAACCGGGCCATGTTCAGGCCCGGTCTCCTCTAAGCATCCTCGGAAGTTACCTCAACGCAAATCCGCCGGCACCGGATAGTCAGGGTGATCCACCGGGTGGGTGGCCCAAACCGCCGGCAACGGCGGCTCTTTCAGTGCCATCATTTTCGTCACCAACGCCTCCAGGTCAGCCTCTGGACTGCCATAGTAGTGCTGCCATACCGACGGCACCTCAGCGGCATCGACCACGGACAGAACCTGAGCCATCCACTGCTTTCTTAGCTGGGCCCACTGTTCGGACTGGGCCCCACTGGTCAAAATCGCCTCCAGCGGCCGCAGTTCGATGTAGAGGGTACGCCGGGTTCCATCGCTGCGCTTAGGCTGAGAGCCATGAAGAATCATCATATCCTGGATCAGGATGTCACCAGCCTGAGCCGGCTGTTCGACCACGCCGGGCACCTCCCAGCCATGTTGCTCAGACAAGGTCTGAATCGGCTCCAGTCCATGCTGGGTGCCGGGCACGTAGCGCAAACAACCGTCACCGGCGGGGGCGTCATCCAGATAGACACCGACATTCAGGTAGGGATGCTGGCGATCGTGCTGTGCCCCTTGGTGCCAGTTGATAACCGGGTGCGGGTGCTGATGCTTGTAAAGCAGATCCATCTGCAGCGGCACGCACCCCAGGCCACACAACTGACGGGCAACCGCCAGCATGGCTGGACACCCCAACAACTCGGTGCAGGCCTGAGGGTGATAGCCAAACAGGTTATCAAAACGCATCAGCCTGGGGCCGACCGGGTCTTCGACCACACAGTAGTCGTTGCAATAGTGTTGTTGCCGATGTTCCGACAACGCCCGCTGCTCCAGCGCCTCGGCATGGCGTCGCCAGGCCGCGAGTTGAGCGTCGGGCAAAGCATTTTTCAGTAACAGGTATCCGTCACGCTGGAATTGCGCGATCTGATCGCGGCTTATCTCATAACTGGGCATGGATGCAATCTTCCTTAATCGACATCAACAAATTGGCGCCACAGGCGATCCTGCCCGTGGGATAGGTTCGCAGGCTACACAGTAATCTGCCCCTCACTACGAGCTTGCCTGATTCTATTGCCGTGATCAATCCAGCGACGAAGGGGCACGCATGTTTCAGGCAAACGACCAAAAAAAGGGCCGCCTCAGTGGGCGGCCAAAATTACAGCTCAGGAATGAACGGGTGACTTAGGCGCGTCGGCGCATTGGCAGCAATGCCATCAGCAGCATTAACCACAGGCTCAAGGCGCCACTGTCACTCTTAGAAGACTCAGGTTGAGGGTTTACCTCGGGCTCTGTTTCCACCTCCGGGGCCGGCGCATCGACACCATCAGAAGTTACCGTCAACTGGAATTGCGTCGTGGCGGCATCACCCGGATTCGCTTTGTCGTACACCGTCACTGTCACCTCGGTAATGCCATACCAGTGCGGCTCCGGAACCAGGTCGAAGGTGGCACCAGACTCACTGCCATGAATCACTGCCGTAAGATGTTCGCCACTGACATCAATGCCGTTCTCCGTGCCCTTCAGGTCGTTGTACATCACGGTGATACCTTCAAGCACCGTGTTCTCCTGCATCTGCTGATCGCGTATCTCGGCCATTGTGATGTTTGCTGGCACTTGCAGAGTATGGGCCAGCGTCACGGCTTCGGAGTCGCTGTAGTGTGACTCAACTTCCACCGTGGCTGCGGAGCCCACCGCTGAGTCCGAGATCCTCGCGCTGAACGACAGGGTGACCGCCGATTGTTCAGGACCACGGTAATCAGCACACACCACGCTGCCTGCGGCCACCTTGCTATCGACATCATTAAACGCGAAGCCATCGTTGTTGTAGCCGTAGACAGGGCTGAAGGTATGGCGCTCTCCCCAAAATCCATGCAAGCCGATAGATCCAAAATGGGCGTTATTGGTTTCCAGTGCGTCATAGGCAAACACCACCTCATAATCGCCCGGCTCAAAGTTGATCTCCGTTGAGATGATCGTCTGGACGTTAAAGTAAGCACTAGGATCCGGACTGTCATTACCCACCATCCAGTTCATCACCTCTTCACCGCCATCCCATTGGAAGACGTAGTGCTTGTCGGTCACGATGCCGTACACCGCATTCCGCCAACGCAAACGTTCATAATCAAAGTACAACTCCTCTGGCATATTGACATCACCCCGCCACAGGGGAGCGATCACGGTGTCTGGAAATCCCTGGAAGGCTTCATTCAGCTCGTAGTGCATTGGCCAGAACATCCAAAGTGGATCGAACTGAACATAGCCAAACGGCGAAATGGCCAGAACATCCCATTGGTACTTCTCCGGGTTGCCGTAAAGGGGGACCGAAGGCAGTCCATTGGCGGCCAGAGGCAACTGAATCGGACGATGGTTATAGCCCCATACTGCCATCGGCGACGCACCGGTACTGGCCAGATCATAGAACGCCGGGTCATCCCCATAAGGCACTCGGCACAGGTCATCATTGTCATTGGTGGTAAACACGTAGTGTCTTGGCATCTCTGCCGAAGAGGGCTGAACCCCCGCCAGTGTCAGCAAGCCGCCCTCGACAGTGAGATCCTCCATAGACACCCCGACACCTCCGAGGCTGACGCTCTCCTCTAGCAATTGCAAGGAGGCCGGCAGTTGAGTGATCAACCGATAGTCTCGCTCTCCCCCCAACAAGTTGGCCGCCAGTGACACGGTGTAATCCACAATATCCCCGGCTTTGGCCGCCGTCTGAGAAGCCGCAATCTCAGTATCCGAACCGATGTGGCTCAGCTTAACGGCAAAGTCGCCAAGGTTATCGTTGTTATAGTGATCAGAGCCTAAGCTGACCACGCCATAAAACACATCCTGGTCACTGGCTTCGGGCAGATCGAAATTCAGGCGCAATTGGTATGGCGTGATACCGTCGTTACTGGCGGGGCCCTCAACAGTCAAGCTGCCACTGTCCTCTTCGGCGACAACCGCCAGGCTGGTGACAATGCGATCCGCCTGATTGTCCGGGTCTTCACTCTCAAACTTCAGATTGGTGATCACTCCCCAATAGCGGCCTGGCATCGGATCATTAATGGCACAAAAGTCACCCGCATCGGTATAGGAGTAGCACAGCGCCTCATTATCCCAGCTCAGGTCACCATCACCATTGACATCCATCCCCAGAACAATGGCGGTATAGGCTAACTTGTCGGCCTCCAACACCTCCCAAACGATACGCCGAGTCCCTTCTGGGACATCAAAGAACACCGCTTCGGTACCCGGATCCGGGCCGATCTCAGCCATGGTATCGCCATCGGCAATCCAACTTTCATTGCGCTTAAGATGACGTTCAACTCGCTGACCTTTAGTCAAGCCGGAAACGGCGTAATTAAACGACTGGATCTCTCCGGTCTGGAACTCAGGAGTTAAGGTGTGTCCCGACTGACGGTGAATCACGCCCGCCACTTCAGGGGGCAGCGAATCGCCGCTGTAGCGCACGCCCACAGGCAGGTACTGATGGGACAAGCTATCGTCCGCCGGGGTTAGGTCCACTCGTCCCAACAGCTGTATTTGCGAAGAATCCGCGCCAATGGCCTCTACTTCCACGATCTTAGCCGTTACCATGATCGACTGAGTCTGCCCGGCCAGGAGAGTAAACTGGCTTGGAGAGGCGCTGACTTCCAGCATGGCGGCCCCCTCCATCGGCAGCGCCTCGGCACTGACGGTCCAGCTGCCGTCTTTACTGGCAGTAAAGGTGCGCATCCAGCTACAGGTGCCTGAACAGTTGTCGTTATACAAGTAAGGCAGGTTCAGTGTGGTGACATTACCGCCGTTTCTGGGGTTGGCGGCTCGGTAGTTATCTGCGGTCTCATCCAGCAGCAAACCGGCATTTTGAGCCCGAGCGACATTAATGACACCAGACCCTGCATCAGAATAACCCGCCGCAACCGGTTCAAAAGGCGAGGCGTCATCAGAGCGCGTTACCGTACCCAGCGAGGCAGTGGTCATTAATGCTGACTGGATCTGAGCCGGACTCCAGCCTGGGTTGGCCTGTTGCAGCAAGGCCATGGCCCCGGCAACATGAGGCGCCGCCATCGAGGTACCACTGATGGCCGCATAGTCAGACGGTGCGCCATTAAGGCTGAACGGCATCTCATCGGCATAGGCTGCGTAGATATTCACCCCGGGCGCCGCCAGGTTAGGCGACATCACGTCTGGGTTAGCCAAGTTTGGCCCTCGGGACGAAAAATCAGCCACATAGTCAGCCACCGCAGACTCGGTCCCTACGGTCGACTCGGTAATGGTGGCGCTGTGGCCGCTGCCATTGGCCAACCAGGTTGTCAGTTCTACTCCCGCTTGATAGTCGACGTGAATGCCAGGTATCACATAGGCGTCGTTGGCAATCGACGCACCACTGCCGCTGGTGGTGGTGTTGTACAGAATGAAACCGCCGGCGCCGCCCGCAGCGGCGTTTGCGGCCTTGGTCACTCGGGCTATCTCACCCCGTTCACACGCCACGATAGGCGCACTCTCAAAAGGCTGACCATTGGGATCCAGGCTGAACGTGCCCTCGGCAAACGGGCTGTTACAGCGAGCGTCGCCATACTCTGCCGCCATCACTACCGGGCCGGTGTACGCCGGAGTAATACCGCCCCCGTCAAGATCCGACGGCACCTCCCCGTCTCCACCACTCATGGCCGTCAACTGCTTGTCGCTGACGCTGATGGCTCGACTGTGAGTGGTCGCCGCAACCGAGGTCAACCAAGGCGAAAGGTGATCGATGGCCCCTCGGGCCTGGCTGGCATACTGAGGCGAATAGGAGTTTCCAGCCGATGCGGAAACGGAAATCCCCGCTTCTCGAGCGGCAAGAAAGGCCATCTCAATGGGGCTCTCCCAGGGAAAGCTGCCATAGGTGCTACCGATGGAGTAGTTGATGACGTCCACCCCATCGGCGATGGCATCCTCAATACCTGCCATCAACGCCGATCCGGGGCAGCCGCCAAAGTCTTCACCATGGCTGCCGTCGTTTGGCCAACACACCTGATACATGATCACGTTTGCATGAGGCGCCACCCCGGAGATCATGGGAAACTTGAAGCCGGTTGCAACGCCATCGGACTGCTCCCCGGCGCTGGGAACCACATAATCGACCTCATACAGGGTATTCCCTGCCGCCGTCGAGGCGGTGTGGGAACCGTGGCCATTATAATCTTCTCCATTTTCAGGCCGTTTAGGCGCGTCGATCTCCCACGGAGATTTATCGGGCTGAAATACCGGATCCCAGTACTTGTCGGTAATCACCTCGTAAGAGCGAACGCCGATGAGCTTATCGTTACACATGTGAGCAAAATTCTCCTGCTCACAATCCCCGACAAAGTTATTGGCGCCATACGGGTTGATATGCACATAACCGGTCTCGGTAACGGCTGAGAATGAGGGGTGATCGCTGTTGATTCCGGTATCCAATACCCCGATGATCATCCCCTCTCCGCGGTATTGTTGCGGACCCGCAGCCCCATTCCACATCTTATGGGCACCGATGTGTTCCGGCCCCACATCCGTAACCAATTGATGCACCTCTTCCAGTGACACACTCCGCACTCCAGGCTCTGATGCAACGCGGGCTGCCTGCTCCTGGGTCATAGTGACTGCCATGCCATTAAAGGCAAGCTGATAGCGGTGTATGACCTCTGCCGGCCCTCCCACGATGGCGCCAATCCGACTGATCGCGGTCTCCTGTTTCTGTGCCAGGTAGTCTGAGTAGCGGCCGACAGCAGCGCTGCTTAAATTCAGCTTGTGATGGCCGTGAGCATTGATGGCGTAAGGCGTCGAGGCCCCTCTTGGCGAGGTGCCCTGAAGGCCGGCAACGCCTCCTCGATACAGCGCAACCGGCGCATCGCTCAATTCGACAATATACCTGTGCTCACCGGTCATGCCGTTCTTAAACTGAAACGGCAACTTATCGGCACCGGCAACCGCAATACCGCGATGAATGTTCTTACCATTGCTCAAAGGACGTACTTCTCCATTGAGCCGAGAACGCCCCTCGCCGTTTCTCAACTGTTCATTGAAGCGCAAAATCTCATCGGTGATCTCAATCGTTGTGAATGTTGGATGAGAGCCACTTGACTCTGACGCCATGGCAGAACCGGCGACATACAGGGCCGTCAACGTCATCAGTGTCGTTTTTTTAAGTTTCATATATGCAAACCTTATGCATCTGTAACAGATGCCTCCCTGGTTATTGCTGTTATTTTTCGCCCCTTTAGCGCCTGACGGCCCCTCCTGCAGGAACGTTGGAACTGGCATAATCGACGCCAATTCGTTCATGTTGTAACCTCCACCCAATTTTGTACAATGCATATCAGGGCTGTTAGGTATGCTTATGATGCATAATAAAGAACTGAGTAAATCATCTAAAAATAAGAAAATAAGCTGATGAAAAACTGACTGGATTTGTTATTCCAACCAATCAGGAAGACTCAACATCCCCCACTCAAAGGCAACGAGGTCCAATTTCAAGAAAACAAAGGCAAAACGGAGCAGCATTAGGGTCTCCCCCCTTAAGAGCCAACTCCCACACAACGCAAAAGGTGCATAATTATGCTTTTAAATAAGATCGAGATTCGACACCTGCGTCACTTCAATATGCTGTGCCAAAAAGGCAGTTTCAGCTCAGCGGCCGATGCACTCCACCTAAGCCAACCCAGCTTAAGCCGCAGCATTCAAAGAATGGAGGAGTTGCTGGATGCCCCCTTGCTAGACCGATCTCGTGCTGGCATAACGCTGACCAGTTGCGGTCAGCTCGTCCACCGTCACAGTGAACGCATTCTTCAAGATCTTCGCGCTCTGTATGATGAGCTGGAGATGCTGCAGGCAGGTGACTGGAGTGAGATCGCCATCGGCGCCAGCCCAATCCCGGCCCAGACTCTGCTAGGCCCCGTTATCGGAGCACTGACTCGACGCCACCCGGCGCTGAAATTGGATCTCAGGGTTGACGGATGGAAGCGCTCCCTGGCACGTCTGGAGGCTGGCACCCTGAATTATTTCGTCGACGAAGTTCAGGCAACCGGTCTGAACCATCACCCCGATCTGGAGATTGTGCCCCTGGCACCGCAGTCCGTTTTACTTTGCTGCCATCCCTCTCACTCACTGCTGCGCCTCACACACCCGACTCTGGAACAGCTGTTCGAGTACCCTCTGGCCCTGCCCCGCAATCTTCCAGACCACTTTTTGCAACAGCAAATTCCCGGTCTGGACACCAGCAAGGTGACCGCCGGACGCAGAATCGTTCGTTTTGATCAGTTTCTGTCGGTCAAATCTGCCCTCTATGATTCTGATTTGATCGCCCTGACTCCCCTGGCCAGTGTTCATAAGGAACTCTCAACCGGAGAACTCGCGGTAGTACCGATTCAGGACCTGCCAAAGATTCAGGCCCATTTTGGCATCGTCTCTCTCAGCGAAAGAAACGCCCCTCCGGCAGCCCAAAAGCTGATTCAGGCCATCGTTGACGAAGCAAACAAAATTCAGCAGACAACGGCGTCTCTGTTGAATCAAAGTCACGGAGTTGCCCGCCAGCCGTTGCCCAAAAAACAAACCGTTGAATAGATCGACTGACGGTCGGTATAGTGAATACACATCCTGGACAGGAGGTCAGATGGGCAAGTCGAACCAACGAGGCCATGGTCGCCATCGCGATCTGCTCAGTGGCGCACACAGGCTGCTTTTTCGACCCGGCTACCGAGTCACACAGACTCAGGACTTGGTGGCTATTGGCGCCCTTGAGCGCCCGTTACTGTCTCAATTAAGACTTGGAAACCTGCGCCCCATCGCCCTGCTGTTCGCCTGTTTGTTTTCCATAGCCATTCAGGCCCAAACCGCCACCGACATCGTGCGCCAGTCGGATCAGCAACTGCGTGGGGATTCCAGTTACACCGAGATGACCATGTCGATCATTCGTCCGGACTGGCAACGAAGCATGCGCATGAAAAGCTGGAGCAAAGGGCTGGAGTTATCACTGGTGCTGGTGACCGCGCCCGCCAAGGACAAGGGCAGCGCATCCCTGAAGCGACAGCGTGAGATGTGGAACTGGATTCCCAGCATCGAGCGGGTCATTAAGATTGCGCCCTCGATGCTGGGGCAATCCTGGATGGGCTCCGATTTCACCAACGATGATCTTATCAACCAATCCTCGATTGTGGTCGATTATCACCACCAACTGGTGGACTCCGCCCTCATCGATGGCAGTGACTGCTGGATCATTGACGCCATCGCCAAACCGCAGGCGCCGGTAGTCTGGAGCAAGGTAAGGCTGTGGATAGCCAAAGACAACTACCTACAGCGCAAACTGGCGTTCTATGACGAGTTTGACGAGTTGATCAACACCATGAACAGCTACGACATCAAAACCCTCGGAGGAAGGGCGGTGGCCACCCGGCTGGAGATGATTCCGGCGGACAAACCGGGACAGAGAACCGAGATCATCACCCACCGGGCCCAGTTTGATTTTGCCATCGACGACGGCTTCTTCTCCCAATCGCAAATGAAATCCCTGCGGGACTGACTCAGGAGCCACGATGCTAGTCACTCTGGCCTGGCGCAACCTGTGGCGCCAGAAACGTCGAACTCTGCTGACCGCCTCCGCCCTGGCGTTGGCGCTGCTGTTGTCGCTAACCACCCGCAGCCTTCAGGAAGGCACCTACGCCAACAACATCGATAACGCCGCCCGCTTTTCCACCGGGCTGCTGCAACTTCAACACCCGGAGTTCAAAGAGAGCCACAGCATCGACGATCTGCTGCCCGGCACACCGGCCTTCATTGCCCCGGCCAAGGCCATCGACGGCATCAGCCATGCCCTGCCACGACTGGAGTCGTTTGCCCTGGCCGCCGGGGCCAGCCGCTCGAAAGGCGTGATGGTCATGGGGGGCCAACCTCAGGCTGAAGCCGATTACGCCAAGGTGGACAAGCGCCTGACCGAGGGCCACTATCTGAGCCAGGACGATCAGGGGGTGCTCATCGGCGAAGGGCTGGCACGCTACCTGTCGTTGTCGGTTGGCGATCAACTGGTCCTCTATGGCCAGGGCTACCACGGCCAGACCGCCGCCGGCCTGTTTCCCATTCGCGGAATACTCAGTTTTCCCATGGCCGGTATCGATAACCAACTGGTGTACATGCCCCTGTCACTGGCTCAGCGGTTGTACGGCTGCGAAGACCGGGTGAGCAACTGGGTGTTGCACACCCACAGCCTGGCCCAATTGCCGGCAGTCACAGACGCGCTTCGAGGCCACTACCCCGACGCGGCAGTATGGGACTGGCAGGCTCTGTCCCCGGAGATGGCACAACAGATTCAGATGGATCGGGCCGGCGGCCTGTTTATGATCTACCTGCTGTACGGCGTGGTCGGCTTTGGCTTATTTGCCACCCTGGTGATGATGATTCTGGAACGGCAGCGGGAATTCGGCGTGATGCTGGCCACCGGTATGGTACGACGGCAGCTGTTACTGCTGGTCATCATCGAGTCCGGACTGTTGGCGCTGGTCGGTGTATTGCTGGGGTTGGCCATCGCCACACCGCTGCTGTTATGGTTTGCCTACCATCCCCTCAGCCTGACCGGAGACGCGGCTCAAATGGTGATGGAGATGGGGTGGGACCCGCTGCTGCCGGTGTTGTTGTCGCCCCGACTGGTGGTCAATCAAGTCCTGATCGTACTGGGGCTCCTGAGTCTGTGTCTGGCCTATCCGCTGTGGCGGGTGTATCGCCTCAATCTGGTTCAGGCGCTAAAGGGAGGCGGCAATGATCATTAAGCTGGCCTGGCGCAACCTGTGGCGCAACCGCCTGCGGACCGGCATCATGCTCAGTGCCATGGTATTTGGCCTGGTGGGGGTGGTGATCTTGATGGGGTTTCTCAGCAGCATGTACGCCAACATGATAGAAAACGCCATCGCCTGGCAAACCAGTCACCTGCAGGTGCAGCGAACCGGCTACATCGACAATCCCGATATCAACGACACCCTGATTGCGCCGCAAGCACTGCTGCAGCACCTGAACCAACAGGCCGAGGTCGCCGCCAGCTCCGGCCGTTACCTGGCCGAAGGCATGGTGGCCTCGGCCCGAGCCACTCGCGGCGTGCGCATCAATGGCGTCGATGCGGACAGTGAAGCGGCGGTCACCCCCATCGCCAGTCACATTCTCCAGGGGCAATGGCTGGATGCCCAAGGTCGCCATCCGGTGGTGGTATCCAGCAAAACCGCCCAACGGCTGAAACTGACCCTGGGGTCCAAGGTGGTGCTGACGTTTACCGATGCCCACGGTGAGGTGTCCGGGGCCGCCTTTCGGGTTCGAGGCCTGTATCGCACCCCTTCATCGGCCTTTGATGACAACAACCTGTTTGTGCGCATCGACGATCTTCAGGCCCTGGCCGGCGGTCAGGGGATTCACCAAATCGCCATACGACTGGCGGACAAGGATTACCGCAACATCGCCGCCCTGCAGGCACTGCGCGACGCGCTGCAGCAACACACCAACCCGGATAACCGAATACGAGACTGGCAGCAGATTCAACCATTATTGGCATCGATTCTGGCCCAAAGCGGCACCAGCAATGCCATTATCCTGGCCATCTACGTGATCGCCATGGGCTTTGGGATCGTCAATATCATGCTGATGTCGGTGTTTGAACGGACCCGGGAGTTTGGGGTGCTGATGGCCGTTGGCATGCAAAAACACAAGGTGTTCGCCCTGATCATCGCCGAGTCGTCGCTGCTGGGGTTGTGCGGCGGCGTCATCGGCATCGTCGTCAGCATGGGGGTTATCGCCCTGCTGTCCTACACCGGCATTGCCCTGGGAAATCTGGCCGAGGGGCTCAATGCCTTTGGTGTCGATACCCTGCTCTACCCCCAGGTTACTCCAGCGGAATACCGGTTTATCTTCCTGACCGTGGTCATCGCCAGCATTCTCGCGGCCCTGTACCCGGCCTGGCACATACTGAAACAGCGCCCCGTGGACGCCATGGCGGAGAAACACTGACATGACCATCACTGTCACCGAACTGTGCAAAACCTACCACGCCGATACCGACTTTCCGGTGCACGCGGTCGATCACCTGTCGCTGGTGATTGAACAGGGCGAATTTGTGGCCGTCATGGGCCCGTCAGGATCCGGCAAAACCACGCTGCTGAATATGATGGGCGGCATCGACACCCCCACTTCGGGCCGGGTCGACATCGACGGCCAGGCCATCACCGAACTGAGCCAACAGGCATTGATCGCCTTTCGGCGTGACCACGTCGGTTTTATCTTTCAGGACTACAGCCTGTTGCCTGTGCTGTCGGCACTGGAAAACGTGGAGTTTGTGATGCAACTGCAGGGACGCAGTCAGCAGGAATGCCGACGCCGCGCCACCGAACTGTTGATTCAGGTCGGCCTGAAAGACCACCTGAATAAGCCCCCGGCAAAGCTGTCGGGGGGACAGCAACAACGGGTTGCGGTGGCACGAGCACTGGCCCCACGGCCGCGTTTTATCATGGCCGATGAACCCACCGCCAACCTGGATGCCCGCAGCACCGCTGAGTTGCTGGACATCATGCAGGCGCTCAATGAAACCGAAGGCACCACCTTTATCTTCTCTACCCACGATCCCCGGGTGATCACCCGGGCCAAGCGAGTGTTGGTCATCGAGGACGGTCGCCTGACCGAGGATCGCAATCAGTGATCGCAAGAGGCGTGACTCTGGCTTTGACGGCACTGCTGCCGACTGCGCTGCAAGCAAGCCCCATTCCCGGCTTGACGCCGGAGACGCCCTGGACTGTGGACGGCTACCTGTCTTACATGGCTACCACCACCCTGCCCGACGACCACAATTCACTGCTGGATCACCTGCTGCACCACAGGCTGAATGTCGAACACCGGTTCAGCGATCAGTTGCGGATCAAGGTGGGAATGCGCAACCGAGTGCTCGCTGGGGACAGCAATGAACTGCCTGGGTTCAATGACACCGTCGGCAACGACAACGGCTATTGGGATCTCAGCGGCAACTGGATAGACAACAGCTCGGTAATCGCCACCACCAGCCTGGATCGGCTCTATCTGGACTGGCACAACGATCGCTGGCAGTTGCAGGGAGGTCGGTTTCGCATCAACTGGGGCATGACCACGGTCTGGAATCCCAATGACCTGTTCAACAGCTACTCCATCTATGACGTCGACTACCCGGAGCGTCCTGGCAGTGATGCGGTGCAATTGAGCCGAAAGCTGGGCTTCGCTAGCGAGTGGAACCTGGTGTACAACCCCGACGACGAGGCCAGCCTCGACAGCTACGCCGGCCGCTACCTGAGCAATGCCGGCGGCTGGGACTGGCAACTGCTGTTGGCCAAGTCTCGTCGCGACAGAGTGGTAGGCGCCGGGCTGGCCGGCGACGTCGGCGGCGCCGGCGTCCGTGCCGAGCTCAGCTGGCTGGATCCCATCGATAGTCAGTGGCAGGGCCAGCCACAATCGGCGACCAGTGTCAGCAGCCTGGAGGGGGATTTCAACTTTGCCAGCCAGCGGAACTGGAGCCTGAAAGGGGCACTGCTGCATCTCTCCAATCCCCTGGCCATCGATAGCGGCAGCGACTACCTGAGCCAACCACTGACTGTCCGCAGTCTCAGTTTTACCGAATGGACCGGCTATCTGGAATCCGGCGTCGACCTGTCGCCACTGTGGCGATTAACCCTGTCCGCCAGCTACTATCAGGACCACTCCTACTTTCTGGGCGCCAGTAGCAGCTACTCACTGGCTGAAAACTGGACCCTGCAAGCCATAGTGCAGCGCTTCGACGGTCGGGGAGATGCCCTGTTTGCCAACACGCCAGCCACCTTGCTCTACGGCCTGATCCGATGGAATTTTTGACCACCATCGTTGCCGCGAGTGGATGCATCGGCCGGGTGGTAGGAACAATGGCTTATCAACATCTGATCCAGCCTTCGCTGTTCCACCTCAGGGGGTCAGCCACCGACCAATGGACTCCCCTGTTAATACAGATCGATAACAAACAGACAATCAAAGACGATAGGGTCTCCGGGGTTACCGGCAAAATTAGTCATATCCACCATTCCGGAGAGCCGCACCGTCCCCATGGCACCGGCAAAGCGATTGCTTCCCCACAAAATGGCGTTCCCCGTCCCCGAGGCGCCGGTAATGTGGGTGATCATCTGCCCGGACGGCGTCATGGTGTTTTGAATCACCGGCTGCACTGTAGTGTTGCCACGGGTGACCAATGTCCCCTGAGGAAGATGGAAGTAAGTGGTGCCAACCAACGAAATCCCGGTCCCAACCGGAGTCACCATGGAGAGGCAATCGGTCGCCGTTCCGACCAGCCGGCGGTTGTTGGCATCATACAATTCGACATCAAAACAGATAGCGGCGTCATCATGGCCATCACCATCGATATCAGGTACCGTACTTTCATACATTGCTCCCGATCCAACCAGGTTCAGTACCCAGTGCTTTCCTGCGCCCCTATCCTTGGCCTGGGCCTCGAAACCTCCAAGCATGATTAATGATACAATCGTGGCAAGCATAAAGAGTCTGTTCATTATCTTTCTCCATCCACACTCATTAAACGTCGACCGTCCGCTCACGGACATCACAGCAATATGAGAGCGTAGTAGAGCCTCAGTTCGGCAACCAATCGAAGTTGTAATAATTAACAACGGAAGCTCATAGCCTGACGTTTTTCCCGGGCCGAAGTCATACTCCAGAGCATCAACTCACCGATGTTATATCACCAGCCGATGACGCACTGCCTGGGCCATAAGCTGGGCAATGGTGCGGGCCTGAAACACCTCTTTCAATATGCCAATGTGGTAATCCACCCCCCGCAGGGTCAGATTTAATTGACGGGAGACCTGACCACGGTCCTCCCCCTGAGCCAGACTGTCAAGCACGCAGGCGGAAACCGGGTTGACGATGTTGTAATCGAGCAAAGGGTTGATGTCGATACCATGGTCGGCGGCGATGGCCAGCTGTTCGCTCTGCAACTGCCGTTTCACCTGTTCATAGTGGGTTTGCAGATACGCCACCTGAACCGGCCCTTGCAACATCAAGGTAAAGCGACCACAAAAACGGCTAGTCAACACGCAAGGCACGGAGACGGTCACCATCGACGCCACGCCCAGCCCCGACAGTTGCCGTTTCAGCCGCGGCGAGAACAGCGCCTCAGGCCAGACGTAGCATTCCTGGGAAAACAATTGCGAGAACTGGCTGCCCTCATTGGCAAACAGGGCCGTCTTGCGTCGCCACAGAGTCACTGCGGACTCGGAGCTGGCAAACAGCTGACGTCGTTTGACAAAACTCTTCAAAAATCGATCGTGAGTTTTCAGGCGACTGCGCCACTGCTCCGGCGTGGTCACGTCATAGCAGTAACACACATCCCGGACTCCAAGGTCATCGCGCAGCGCACGAAGCCGGGCCCTCATCTTGGTTTCCAGAAACTGCCTGGACATACCGATTCGCTCCCAAATGGTTCAAGACGGCCATGGTCTGCCATAGCCGGCGCTAAGCCCGACGTTTAAATCGGCCGGACTCAGCCCAAGGCGGCCTTTACCAGGGCCACCACTGTTGCCAGAAAAACAGGCCGATGACCATCAGGGTCAACGCCAACATCAGGCCGGTTGCCAGGCACTCGGTTCCATTAGCCGGTTGGCGTCGGCCTGAGGATGTTCGGGCTGTGGCCCGGCGATTATCGGGATGGGGTTTCACGTCCAACCTCCTTAATGGCGATACGCTGACGCTTCTTAACCTTTTGCAGGGTCCTGGCCCTAAGCTCAAGCCCATAACTCAGGAAACGACCCAACGGGCACAACAACTTGCACCAGAAATCGCTCACCAGAAAAGCGCCAAACAGGCTCAGCGGCAGGATGTACCACTGCACCCCCAGCCCATCCAGTGAAAACAGCATCGAGAACGGCTCGTAAGAGCCTATGGCCGGCGTCCGCGACAGAAAAATCAGCATCAATGACAGCCACAGCAAGCCGTTGGTCAGCCACTTGATGCGCTGCTTTAACCAGGGATAGAGCGCCAGATTCATGCCACTGAGGCGATGCAGCCACCGCTGTATCTGGTGAAACGGGCACAACTGACTGCAATACACGTTTCGACCCAGAAACAGGATGGCACCCAGGGTCCCCACCAGCATGATGTACCACAACAGATGCTGCTGTGGCGACGGCAGATAGCCAAGCAGCAACGAGCCAATCAGCGCAATGGACAGCGCCGAGTTAAGCCAGTAACCGATCAACCCCACCGACGCGACCGACAGTGCCTGATTGAAGCGTTTCTGGTGCTGTCGCGGCACCCGTTTGTTCATCAACGCCGCCGCAAACAGCAGAGCCGCCAACAACTCCTTGATGCCGGCATCAAACCCAGGCTCCTGCCAGCTCTCCGGCAAGCCGAAATGATCCACGCTGTTGTGAGCCGCCTGACGCACGGCAGTCGCTAACCCCCGGGATGTCAGGGTTGCCCCACTTAAGGCATCGATGTCGTCACCCAGGCGAAAATTATGGTTAACCGGCTGACCGGAGAACTGACGATAGTACTTACCTTCGTTAAATCGGAAGATGTATCCCGGTGTTTCTTTGTGCTGCAGCAGATGGGTCGCCACAATCCGGCCATTGGCCCCGATGGTCACCGCCACCGACATCGGCCCGCCATAGCCCTGAGACTCAGCCAGGCTGACCAGTGTGGTTTCCCCCTGCTGCTCAAGCCGGTATTGATCCCCTTGGGCCCCTTCGATGCGGGTGAGTTTGCCCTGAGGAAAGGCCTGCTGCAGCAACCCCTGATAGTTCGGCTGCTGCCAGACCAGACCCACAGCAAACGCGATGACCAGGGACAGCCAACTCGCCACCGTCAGCCAGGGCAAGCGGCCAGCCTGCCCGTTCGCCGACCTTGAGAACCGTTGAGACATAGAGTTCCTTAACAGTAGTGTGCCTTCGACTCCGAGCCGAAGGCACATTGAGACAAAACGGGTTAGGCCCGCTTCCAGGGGCGGATGTAGTTGCGCCAACTGAACGCCACCACAATCAGCGTCGGCAGACCAAAACAGATCAGGCCCATGGCGCCAGACTGAGGTTCACCCTCGGCAAACGAGCCCCACGACCAACCTACGCACAGCCAGGCCAGGGCGAAGCTGGACGCCAGTCCCAGGTGGGCTTTTCCGTTCAGGCGGTAACGGCCATTAAGAGCAACATATCCCCACACGGCGCCGGTGGTGGCCATGCCCATCAGGTACCACATTAATCCCATCATTGTTGTATCTCCTTAGGTAAAGTCGCCGCTAAAGCCGCTCTTCCAGAACTTGATCACCGCTTTTTCATCATTGACGTTGCCGTAGCCAAACAGGATGTCGGCCTTGGTCATCAACCCATGCACGGTGCCGCCGGTAAAGGTGTTGGAGGCATCAATCAGGCGGTGGTGCCAGAAATCCGGTTTATTCCACGGACAGGCAGCAATACAGGCACCGCAGTCACCGCCATTGTCGGCCCAGAACTTGAGGCATTTTTTGGGATCGCTGTAAAACTTGCGCACGCCTTTATTCACGTCCCAGGTGTACTCTGGATCGTCGCCTCCCGGGTAGGTGGGTCCCATGGAGGGTTTGTCGTCCATGCAGATGGCTCCGGAGGGGCAGGCCTCACCACAACGCTTACAGTTCTCGCAGAACTCCTGAATACCGAAAGTGCGCGGCTTGTCGTACGCCAGCTCATCCAGCTCCAGATCGGTGTACACCTTGCAGATACGAATCCGGGGACCCAGATTCGGTGCCACCATGGCACCGTTGCGGGACCCTTCACCCAGGCCGGCGGAAATGGCATACGCCACGGAGTTACCCAGGTCATTGGTGGCGCCCACCGCCTGGAAACCCAGGCCCCGAATAAACTTGGCCATCTGCCCGGCCAACATGGCGATGTTGCTGTAGCCTTGCGCGGCGGTGGCAGACTGGGGGATCATCGGCGCACAGGCGATCGCTTCATAATCCATGGGGACAATCATCACGATGACGCTCTTGGGCTTGAACGGGAAATCCTCCTCCCAGGTCAGCGTCTGCTCCGTTAGCGCATGATACAAGGGGTTGTAGTCCCAGCGAGGATCATGGCGGCAGATGCCCACCCTTGCCGCGCCAATGGTTTTAGCGGCGGTTTTAATGGCGCTGACCTTCTCGACCGAATCCTTGAAGGGGTACTTGTGCTCATGAACATCTGACTGGTCCCAACTCAGGATCCCCTGGCCCGGAACACCGGCCTGCACCAGCGGCGCCAACGACATGGAGCCATGCCAGCAGGCTTCCTCCAGGGCATAATCCAACTGGGTGTAGCCTATCTTGTCGTTATCGTAGCGCTCGGCCCCGGTCAGGAAACGGTGAAACGCCTCGCCCATATGCATGGGCTTTTCACCGGGTTGGATTGGCCCCAGGCTCTCGACGCCGAAGTTCAGATTACGCTCCGGATGTTGCGCCTGAAGTTTCTTGCTAATGGCATAAGTCTGGTTGACGTTGCGCTGATCCATGGGCTTGAAATCGGCACTGATCTCGTTGGGAAACCCATCGTGCTCAATGCCTTCCATACGGCCCTTAACCCAGGCTCCGGCCCCCGCGACCACGCCGACACCGGCGACAGTGCCGGCACTCAGCTTTAACAGTTGGCGACGCCGCTCATCAACATTAGGCTCATCAACAGGCTGTTGTTGTTCACTCATTATTTTCACCTTCACTCAGAAACTGGTTAATACCAATATCAATCTATGAGTTCAAAAGTGTATAGAGTGAATTAAAAACACGGTACATCAACAATTGAGAACTGGCTTTGCAAAAATTGCACAGCCTGCTTTTTACGGCAGTGACCGGCATCACAACCAAGTAAAAACAACCGTCACAATCACAATAAGACCACGCTCGTATGACAGGTCTTATCCGAAAGCTTTATTTTTTACAACAATCAGCATCGCCACAGGAAATAAAATTAAATACGAACGGTTCCAGAAATATTTCAATGGTTGACCTCAGAGAACAAGGTTTCTATTTTGTTTCTGCCTTCAATATAAATTGATTAAAGCAAGGCTAATAAAAATGGCGTCTGCAATATATTGTCGACAGCTTATAAGCACCACTAGGTTGATGAAATGAACAAGGATGACGCACTTCAGCGCTCATTCTGCCACTAACAGGAATCGATATGCACACATCCACGACCAGCATGACGACTTGGTTGACGCTCGCCGCCCTAGTATCATCGGCCCCGGTCGCCGCCGCCACCTCGGGCTCCCATTATCCCATGGGCGCCGAAGGCGTCAAAGCCGCTACCGCGCCACCTCCCGGTCTCCATTACCGCCTGTACAACACGCTCTACAGCGCTGACACCCAAACCAATAATGCCGGTCAGGACAGCGGCCTGGATTTCAACCTGGATCTGTTTGCCCAGGTGCACAGGTTTGTTCAGGTTACCGACACCAAACTGTTTGGCGCCAACTGGGGCTATAATGTACTGATCCCACTGATTGACAAAGAACTCTCCATCGAGCCACTCGGCGTCAATGACAGCCATAGTCTGGCTATGGGCGACATTGTCATCGAGCCCCTGTCCCTGTTTTGGTTTAAAGAACGATTCGATGCCGCCTTTGCCCTGGCGGTGATTGCGCCCAGCGGCGACTTCGATGCCCGCCAGGCGGTAAACCCCGGGTTTGGGTATTGGTCGGGGATGCTATCAGCAGGCGCGACCTATTATCTGGACGAGCAAAAATCCTGGTCGTTTAGCGCCCTAACGCGCACCCTGATTAACGGTAAGCAGGAAGATACCGATATCCGTCCCGGGGCTGAATTTATTATTGAGGGTGGATTAGGAAAGGAATTCAGTATTGATCACACCTGGTTGTTACAACCGGGCTTCAGTTATTGCGCGTCTTGGCAGATTAGCGATGATAGCAAAGATGGACATGGAACAATTGCCAATGAGAGAAAACGAGCATTCGGTTTGGGCGCCGAAATAAATGCTTTCTATCTGCCCTGGCTAATGCAAGTTAACTTCCGCTACGTCAAAGAGCTTGAAACAAAAAATACCACCGAAGGTTCGTCTGCAGTATTAACCTTCACCAAGTCATTCTAGAGCTAAAAATACTAAACCAGTTGGTGCTTTAATGACAAAGTACCAACTGGCTGCCCCTGCCCATAATTATAATGGTGACTATTCTCTAACCCTATTAATCCACTTGCTTAAACTCTTGAGCAAAGAAATCCAGCACCACCCGCACTCGGTGCGGCATATAGTGTCGGCAAGAGTACAATCCCCAAGTGGTAATTCCGGTGCCGTACCGACCATCAAATAGCTTCACCAATCGTCCCTGCCGCAGTTGCCGTTGACACATCGCCGGGGCCACCCAGGCGATACCGAGGCCATCTTCTGCCGCCGAGATACACAACTCATTGATCTCCGATTCCAGCGGTCCATTAACCTCCACCTCATGGAGGCCATCGGCGTCGTGCCAAAGCCAACTTCGGGCTGACTTGGTGCCCTTGGCAGACAGCAGGCAGGGATACTGGCCTAATTGCCTGGGGTGGACCAACTGAGGGTGGCGACGGACAAACTCCGGACTGGCAATAAAACACCGCTCAACCGTAGTCAGTTTACGCGCCACCATAGAGCAATCCGGCGGGCTCTCATGGCCGACAAAAAACACCAGATCCGCCTGCACCTCCATCGGGCTCTGCCGACTCTGGTAGGAGATGAATTTCAACTGCAGGTCGGGAAACTGCTGATGAAAACGCATCAGTGCCGGTCGGCACACCAGGTTAATGAAATCCAACGGCGCCGCCACGGTAATGGCCCCTTCGGGCCGCCCCTGCAACCGGCCGACGCTCAACTCCAGCTCATCCACTTCACAGAGAATAACCCGGCACCGCTCCAGCACCGCTTCTCCAGCCTCGGTTACCGTCAGTCCCCGGTGGGTCCGCTCCAGCAACCGGCAGCCAAGGTGTTGCTCCAACTGAGCGATGCGCCGGGAGACTTTGGAAACCGGAACGCCGAGGATGCGAGCGGCTTCGCTTTGGCTGCCATGCTCAACGACGGCGCTGAACAGGGCCAGATCTTCTGTCTTCATAATGGGTCGGGTAAGGTAGCAAAACTCTGCCGCCATGATGCGCTAAAGCGGACATCGATAGCGTGATCCACTGCCGGCTTTATTCGACTCGGCGCGGTGTTGGCCCCCCTAAAACAGGAGCCAGACAGCAGTTTTCAAAATAACTGCAGTAGCTCACACAAAACCAGCGAGGAACAGCGCAACAAAAAGGCGGCCTGAGGGCCGCCTTGATGTGGTCGCGTTTTAGATTCAGCGGTTGCCGTTCACGTCTGCGCGATTGCCTGAGCGACGATTGCCGGAGGCATTGGCCGATGGCTTAGCGTTCCCCCGGTTGCCGCCACTGCGACGCCGTTGACCAGCGGGCTTAGTGTCGCCAGAGTGATTGCCTTGACTACCGCGGTTGGCGCCAGGCTTACGGCGACGGGGTTTTGCCCCCTCACCGCCAGCACGCTCGCCCTCTCTTTGAGGACGGGGCTTCTTCGGCTTTTTACTTTTCGGAGGACGAATCGCCTTGGAGTCCGGCAACTCATGCGTAGGCTCGTGGCCCGGCATTACCTGGCGATCCAGGTGACGTTGAATCAACTGCTCGATGGCCACTAACTGCTCAATCTCATCGGCACACACCAGAGAGACAGCATGGCCGGAGGCGCCGGCTCGGCCGGTTCGGCCAATGCGGTGGACGTAATCTTCCGCTACCTGGGGCAAGTCAAAATTCACCACCTGGGGCAGTTGATCGATGTCCAGGCCACGGGCGGCAATGTCGGTCGCCACCAGCGCGCGAACATCGCCGGATTTGAAATTCGCCAACGCCTTGGTGCGGGCGCCCTGGCTTTTATTACCATGAATCGCCGCGGCGGTGATCTTACGCTCTTCCAGGTAACGGGTCAGGCGGTTGGCCCCGTGCTTGGTACGAGTAAACACCAGCACCTGCTGCCACTTATTGTCGGTAATCAGTTGCGCCAGCAGCGCCGATTTACGCTTCTTGTCCACCGGATGCACCATCTGCTCGACGGTCTTGGCCGCCGCATTGCGTGGCGTTACCGAGATCTCCACCGGGTTGTGCACCAGGCCTTTGGCCAGATCGCGAATCTCTTCGGAGAAGGTGGCCGAAAACAGCAAATTCTGCCGTTTGGCCGGCAGTAGCGCCAGAATCTTCTTGATGTCGCGAATAAAGCCCATGTCCAGCATGCGGTCGGCTTCATCCAGCACCAACACTTCCAGCTGGTCAAATCGGACCGCGTTTTGCTGATACAGATCCAGCAACCGACCCGGGGTCGCCACCAGTACGTCTACCCCTTTGCGAAGTGCCGTCATCTGCGGATTAATGCTGACCCCGCCAAACACCACCGCCGAACGCAGCGGCGTATTTTTGCCGTACTTTTCGACGCTCTCCTGCACCTGGGCCGCCAGCTCGCGGGTCGGGGTGAGAACCAATGCCCGGCACTTATTGCTGCGGGCACGCTGGCCATCGGCCAGACGATGCAGAATCGGCAGGGTGAACCCAGCGGTTTTTCCGGTTCCGGTCTGTGCCGCCGCCATGACGTCCTGACCGTTCAGAACCGCAGGAATGGCCTGTGCCTGAATCGGTGACGGGGTGTCGTAGCCCTGTTCGGCTACGGCATCAAGAATCGGTTGGGACAAACCGAGTTCAGTAAACTGCATAAATCGCGCTCTCTCGCTGTGACGGACCACAGCGGCCGTCAAATGAACCGCGAAGTGTACCTGATAGCGGAGGACACTGCCGACTTTTCTTGGCGATTGGCGCAATCTTTATCTAATCCGGGCAACAATAATGCCCTCCCCCAACCCGCTAAAAGGCAGAGGCCTGGGGCTCCTCTATCGACAAACACGTCCTCGCCGTCATTCCCCTGAGGTGATGGCGCAGGAATAAAAGGCTAAAAATGCGAACCAACCACCACAGGCCTTCCCTGTGACCGCTGTGACCAGAAGCTCGAAAACGGTACGCGATCAGAAGCGACCGATGGCAAAGGGGGCCAAATCAATATCCGTCGCCTGCCCCGCCATCAGTTGTCCCAACAATCTGGCACTGGTGGCGGCCTGGGTCAGCCCCAAATGCTGATGGCCAAAACTGAAGAAACAGCGCCGATGATGGCAGCCGCCGATCACCGGCAGCGAATCCGGCAGCGAAGGTCGACAGCCCATCCAGCGCTCCCCTTGTCCCTGACGAACATTAAGCTGAGGTAACAGCGCCTTGCCTTGATGCAGCAGGATGTCGGCACGCCTGGGGTTCATCGGCGCATCCCGCCCGGCAAACTCCACCGTCCCTGCCAGCCGAGTCCCCGCCGCCATCGGGGTAATGATGAACTTACGCTCCGCCGAGGACACTGGCCGGCGTAGGCCACTGTGCTGCGTCAACATCAGGTGGTAGCCTCGCTCCGCCTCCAGCGGTACCCGATAGCCCAACTGGGCCGCTAACGCCGCCGACCAGGCGCCGGCGGCCACCACCAGCCGATCGCCATGAAATTGCCGGCCATCGGCCAGCGTGATCGCCGCTTCGGGCGTAACGGCCGTCACCAGCCCCCGCTCAAAACGGACCCCACGCTGCAATAGGGTCTGCATCAGCCCCTGGCACCCGCCATAGGGATCCAGGGTGTGACCGGTTTCGGGAAACCACAGCGCACCGGACAGGGTCGAGGACAAGCCCGGTTCCAATTGATGCAGCTGCGCAGCGTCCAGCCAGTCACAGATAACACCGGCCTCTGAAAAAGTGCGTGCCTGGCGCTGCTGCTCGGCGATGGCCGTCTGTTCGTAGACCAACAACGACCCTTGCTGCTGCAACCACTGAGACTGGCCGCACTCAGCCAACACTCCTTGCCAATCTTCCATGGCTCGACGGTTGAGCGCGGTTATGGCCGCCTGATTGTGACGGCGCCGCGCCGGCGTCATGTTGGCCACAAATCGCATCAGCCAGGGTAACGCCTTGAGAAAATAACCACCACGAATACGAAACGGCCCCAGGGGGTCCATTAGCATCGCCGGTACCTGGGGCAGCAATGCCGGATCGGCCAGGGGAAATACCTGCTCGGTAGCGAAATGACCGGCATTGCCAAAGGAAGCCCCGCGACCCGGCTCATCCCGATCGACGACGGTCACCCGATCACCGGCCTGAGAGAGAATCCAGGCCTGAGTCAGGCCAATGATGCCAGCGCCAATGATAAAGGTGTGCGGGCGTTCCATGGTCACCTCAACAAAAATCCCTGAGAAAACGGGTCGTCCGGCTCCAACACAAAGGTATGTTCACCGGTAATCCAACTGCGGCCACTGACCCGAGGCAGCAGCGCCGCCTTGCCGTGATAGTCGACGGCATCGGTGGCCGTGACCGTCATTCGACCGCCAACGATGCTCTCTATCATCAAGGGTTGGCCCAATGCCACCTGGTTGCGGGCATGCAACAGCGCCACCCGACCGGCAACCCCGGTTCCGGTAGGACTGCGGTCCACTTCGCCATCGGCAAACACACACACATGACGACTGTGGCAATCCGGATCCCGGGTGCGGGCCGAAGTAAACAGGGTGCCGTACAGAAAGCTGAGGTCCGCTTCTTGAGGATGAGCCAGCGGGTGCGTCGCCATCACCGCCTGTTTGATCGCCCGCCCAGCGCTGATCAGCGTCGGCAGCCGCTCCGGATCACAACTCAACCCCAACGCATCGGCATCCACATAGGCGTAGTAGGCGCCGCCAAAACCGATGTCATACCCCACCGTCCCCAGTCCCGGCACCTCGACCCGACAGTCCAGGGCTTCGGCCCAGGATGGCACGTTGATGAAGCTGGCTTCGATGCCCCCGGCACCGTTGCGCCACACCTGAGCCTGAATCCGTCCGGCCGGGGCATCGATATTGATGGTTTCGGGCATGGCGGTGACGCTGAACCAACCGCATTTCGCCGCGGCCTGCACCACCGCCAGAATGCCATGACCACACATGCTGGAGTAACCCTCGTTATGCAGAAACAACACCCCGAAATCACCGTCCAGGGTGGTCGGTTCGGTGAGCAGCGCACCGTACATGTCCGCGTGACCACGGGGCTCATGCATCAACAACCGACGGTAGTGATCCAGATGGACCTGCAGGTAGCGACGCTTCTCCAGAATGGTGCTACCTGGGATCGGGGGATAGCCGCCGGTAATGATCCGCAGCGGCTCACCCTCGGTGTGGGCGTCCAGTGTGGTTAGAGCCTCGGCCGCCAATGGCGCCGGCAGGGTCAGAGAGAGCATAAACGGGTCCTTGTCCTTACTTCGGCGCCGGTAGCAAGTTTGAATTGCCCCGGCATCTTGCCTGTGCGATAACCTTAAGGTAACATAATTTTGGCTTTTGCATACAATATACATGGACACTCTGAACAATTCAGACAGTTACAATACGACACAGGAAGGAACCCCAATGAAGGTAAACTGGAACGGCGTCTATCCAGCGATTTCGACTCAATTCAACGACGATGGCAGCATCAACTTTGAAGCCAACGCTCGCATGCTTAACCAACTCATCGCCGAAGGCATCGATGGCATCATTGCCCTGGGAACCGTCGGCGAGAACTGCTCACTGAGCGCCGAGGAGAAACGCCAGTTTCTGCGCCATACCCTCAGCGTCGCCGCTGGCCGAATTCCGGTGATCAGCGGCTGCGCCGAAACCACCACTCAGTTTGCCATCGACTTTGTCGGCGATGCTCAGCAGATCGGCGTCGATGGCATCATGCTGTTGCCGGGTATGGTCTACCGCGCCAACCGGGACGAGACCCTGCACCACTATCAGCAGGTCGCCCGGGCCACCTCGTTGCCGATCATGATCTACAACAACCCGGTGACCTACGGCGTCGATGTCGACATCGAGATGACCGGAATCCTGGCCCAGGAACCAAATATTGTCGCCATCAAGGAGTCCACCACCGACACCCGCCGCCTGACGGAACTGCACAACGCCTTTAAAGATCGCTTCATCCTGTTCTGCGGCGTCGACGACATTGCCTTGGAAAGCCTGATGCTCGGCGCCACCGGCTGGATCTCCGGCCTGACCAATGTCTTCCCGCAGGAATCGGTAACCATCTACAAGCTGGCCCGTGCCGGTCGCTATGAGGAAGCCAAGGAGATTTGGCGCTGGTTCCTGCCGCTGCTGCGCCTGGACACCGTCCCTCACCTGGTGCAATGCATCAAATACGCCGAGCAGTTGGCTGGCCGCGGTAGCGAAAACGTTCGCGCCCCGCGCCTGCCCCTTTCCGGTGCCGAGCGCGCTCGGGTCACTCAGGTGTATAACGACGCCATTGCCAACCGTATCGATCTGAGTCAATACAACCTGGACTGATTGAGGAGCCGGCATGATCAAAGGCACTTTTTTCTGTATCGATGCCCATACCTGTGGCAACCCGGTGCGACTGGTAACCAGCGGCCACCCGCCGCTGCGGGGCCACACCATGAGCGAAAAACGCCAGGATTTTCTGGCCCATTACGACTGGATACGCCAGGCATTGATGTTTGAGCCACGAGGCCATGACATGATGTCCGGCGCCCTGCTGTATCCGCCCTGCTCGGCCAACGCCGATGCCGCCATCCTGTTCATCGAAACCTCCGGCTGCCTGCCGATGTGCGGCCATGGCACCATAGGCACGGTTACCGCCGCGCTGGAGGCCGGATTGCTGCAACCGCGCACCGAAGGACGACTGGTCCTGGATGTCCCTGCCGGCCAGGTGTCGGTGCACTACCAGCGCCGGGGCCATAAGGTCGAGCGGGTACGCATCACCAACGTCGCCAGCTACCTGGCCCACCGGGACGTGGTCGTGTCGGTGCCCGGACTGGGCCAACTGACCGTCGACGTCGCCTATGGCGGTAACTTCTACGTCATCGTCGAGCCTCAGCAACACTACCTGGGCCTGAAACACTGGGACGCCGACACCCTGCTACGCTGGAGCCCTCGAGTACGACAGGCCGCCCGCCAACAATTGAGCTGCCACCACCCGCACGACGCCAGTGTCGAAGGGATCTCCCATGTGCTGTGGACCGGGGAGCCCACCCAGCCGAACTCCGATGGCGCCAATGCGGTTTTTTATGGCGATCGGGCCCTGGATCGCTCTCCTTGCGGCACCGGCACCAGTGCCCGCATGGCCCAACGTCATGCCAAGGGGTTGCTGGCCACCGGCGAGCGTTACGTGCATGAGTCGATCATCGGCAGCCAGTTTACCGGCACCGTCACCGCCACCACCGAAGTGGGCCCCTATTCGGCCATCGTGCCGGAGATTGAGGGCTGGGCCAGAGTCACCGGCCATAACACCATCACCGTCGACGACGACGACCCTTACGCTTTTGGCTTTCAAGTTAAATAAGGAATTTTCATGTTAACCCTTCGCGGTCAGCACTTGATCAATGGACAGTGGGCCGGTCAGCCCGACAGTGACTTTCACAGCCTTAATCCGGCCACCAACGCCCCGCTGCCGTGGCAGTTTGCCGATGGCACCGAAACCGATGTCAGCCAGGCCACCGAGGCCGCCCGGGCTGCCTTCCTAGAGTACCGGCTGTGGACGCCATTACAGCGGGCCGAACTGCTGGAAGCCATGGCCGAAGCCATCGAGGCCCTTGGCGACACCCTCACCGACGTCGCTCAACAGGAAACCGCCCTGCCCGCCGCCCGGCTCAATGGCGAACGCGGCCGCACCTGCGGTCAACTGAGGCTGTTCGCTACGCTGCTGCGCCAGCCCAAACAGAGCCAAATCATCGATCTGGCCCAACCGCAACGCACCCCGCTGCCCAAGCCGGACATTCGACTCGACCACCTGCCCCTGGGACCGGTGGCCGTCTTTGGCGCGTCTAACTTCCCTTTGGCCTTTTCCGCCGCCGGTGGTGACACCGCCTCGGCCCTGGCCGCCGGTTGTCCGGTGGTCATCAAAGGCCACCCGGCCCACCCGGCGACCACCGAGATGGTGGCGACGGCGCTGCTTCGAGCCATCGAGCAATGTGGCGCCCCCAAAGGCGTGGTCAATCTGATTCAGGGCCGCTCGCCGTCCCTGTCACGGGCGCTGGTTCAGGACCCGTGCATACAGGCGGTGGGCTTTACCGGTTCATTTGCCGTCGGCCAGCAGTTGTCTCAACTGGCAGCCAGCAGGCCGCAGCCCATCCCCTTCTTTGGCGAACTGGGGTCGGTCAACCCCCAGTTTTTGTTAGCCGAAACTCTGGCACAAAACGCCGAAACGCTGGCTCAGCAGCAAGTCCAGTCGATGATGATGGGTCAGGGGCAGTTTTGCACCAGCCCCGGCGTGGTCATCGCGCCTCGGGGAGAGGGCCTGGACCGTTACCTGAGCGCACTGGCAACCGCCGTCAGTGAGCAGCCTTGTGGCACCATGCTGACCGCCGGCATTGCCACGGCCTTCCATCAGGGAGTGGCACAATTGGCGGCCACCGACGGCGTCGATGAACTGGCCCGGGGCCAGGCACTGCCGGGCACAAACCAGACTCAGGCCTGCGCCTTTGTCACCACGGCGGCGGTGGCGCTGAGCCGCCCCCAACTGCTGGAGGAGATCTTTGGCCCTGCGGTGCTGGTGATCGAGACTCAGGACGATCAGCAGCGACTGCAGTTGGTGGACGCCCTGCCGGGGCAGCTCACCGCGACGGTACACGGCAGTGACCAGGAGATGCAGCAGCAAGCCGCGCTGATCACTGCCATCGCCCACAAAGTAGGTCGCCTGATCGCCAACCAGATGCCCACCGGCGTCGAGGTCTGCCACGCCATGCAGCACGGCGGTCCCTGGCCGGCCGCCACCCACAGTCAATCGACCTCGGTAGGGGCGGAAGCGATAAAGCGCTTTACCCGGCCACTGGCCTGGCAGAACATGCCGCAGTCGCTGTTGCCAGAGTCATTGCGGGATGACAGCGATGCACCCCAGCTTCGCTATTGACCGCTAGATACGCCACTTTGTATACAAAAAGGGCCCAAATCTGGGCCTTTCGCTTTTCTTCACCCTACAAACTCGTTAACCTATAACCTGACTAATCAATAAGTAAGCAATCATGAGTCAGGCCAGTCCCATTGTTCATAAAACCCGCACTCAACTCGTCGTTGAAGTACTGCGCGAGAAGATCCTTTCCGGAGACATCAAGGCGGGTGAACCCCTGCGCCAAAGCGCATTGGCTCAGGAGTTGAACGTTAGCCGAATTCCGGTTCGCGAAGCCCTGTTGCAACTGGAAGCGGAAGGCCTGGTGAAGTTCGAAGCCCACAAAGGGGCCACCGCCACCGAATTGTCGGTAGAGCAAGCCAGCGAACTGTTTGAACTGCGCGCCCTGATTGAACCTGATCTGCTGCGCAAGTCGATCCCCAACCTGACCGAAAAACAGCTGAACCACGCCGAGGAGGTGTTGACCAAGCTGGAGTCGGCATTTCGATCGGAAAATGCGGTCAACACCTGGAGTGAACTCAATACCCAATTTCACGCCTGCCTGTATCTGGGCGCCAACCGTCCCCAGGCCATGGAAGTGATCAAAGGCCTTAACACCAATTCCGATCGTTACATTCGCCTGCAGCTGTTGCTGACCGGCGGCATTCCCCGAGCGGAAACCGAACATCGGCAGTTGCTGGAACTGTGTCGCTCCGGCCAGATCGACGCCGCTGCCACCCTCCTCGTCAACCACATCTTGCACGCCAAAGACGGCGTCAAAAAGCTGGTTGAAGAACACGTTAACAACGACAAATAGCCGCAGAGAGTCCGGTGATACAACCGTTTCCAGTCCGGGCTGCTACCTTTATAGCTATCGACCCTGTGAGCAACCGCGCCCCAGTTCTCGACGGCCATACTGCTGCGAAAATCCGATTTAAGCGCTCCCTTGGGGAGTGCTTTGCGTTTTTGGAGAGTCTCCATGCTTAATGCTCAAATTACCGGTTGGGGCAAATGTCTGCCTCAGGCCACACTCAGCAACCACGATCTGGCCACCTTTATGGACACATCCGACGAATGGATTCGCAGTCGGACCGGCATCGGCCAGCGTCACATCAGCCATGTCAGCACCTCAGCGATGGCCACCGTTGCCGCCCAACATGCCCTGGCGGCCGCTGGCCTACAGGGCAGCGATCTGGACATGATCATCCTTGGCAGCGCCTCACCGGATACGCTGGTGCCCAACATCGCCGCCACGGTGCAGGCCAACATCGACGCCCAATGTGCCGCCTTTGACATCAACGCCGCCTGCTCCGGATTCCTGTACGGTCTCGGTCTGGCCACCGCCCAAATCAAGAGTGGCCAGGCCAAGCGAGTGCTGGTGATTGGCGCAGAACGACTGACCTTCCTGCTGGACTGGCTGCAGCGCGATACCGCGGTGCTGTTCGGTGATGGCGCCGGTGCCGTGATTCTGGAAGCGGTGGAAAGCGAGGAACCACAAGGCGTACTCAGCTACGCCATGAACAACGATCCTCAGGCAAGGGAGATTCTCAAGGTAGCCGGCTTTGGCACCGATATGGACCGGCTCAGCCCAACCGCCACCGAGTTCCAGTTTCAGTTTGAAGGCCGCGAAATCTTTAAACGTGCCATTGCCGGCATGTCGGCACTGGGCAAGCAAGTTCTGGAGGAAAGTGGCACCGGTCTGGAAGATGTGGACCTGGTGGTGCCCCATCAGGCCAACGTGCGCATCATCGACACCCTGATCAACAAATTAGGACTGGCCAAAGACAAGGCCTTCATCAATATCGAGAACTACGGCAACACCTCGGCCGCCACCGTACCGATTGCCCTGTGTGATGCCCTGGATCAAGGTCGGATTCAACCCGGTGACACCCTGTTGTCTTGTGCCTTTGGCGCTGGCCTGACCTCCGCCGCCGCCGTCATCAAATGGGGCCCTCGCATTACTCCGATCAACCGGAGTGATGCCAGCCTGCCCGCCTGTGACAAGACCGGCCTGGAGCTGATTGCCGACGCCGTCGCCGCCAGCCAGAAACGCCATCAGCAACAAGGCTGAAGTCTCGTCGGGCTCACGGCGTTCGCCGCGTCGTGAGCCTCAATCCAGCCGCCTCACCTTAGCCGCATCCCAATACAGGTCCTGGCCAAAATGCTGGGCCAACGCCTGATTCAAAGCACCAAAACTGTCAAATCGCCGCTGTTTGCCCGACAGGCAGAACCACACGAACCGATAGCAGTTGTCCTTTAACAGATCGTAACGTCGATACTGATACAGCGACTGACCCGAGCGCTCAATGGCGCCAAGATCCACCAGGGGGCGATGATGGCGGTCAACGCACACAAACAAGCGTTGACCAGTGCGCCCCTGCAGGAAACGCCTTGGGGACACCACTCGAACCAGACCGCTGCCATGCAGCTCAACAATTTGATCGTCATCGACCCAGATCCCCACGTGTTCAATAGCCCCATACACATGGCAGGCCACCAGGGAACCTGGTTGGGGCGCTACCCGGGCCTTGCCACTGGCCCACTCACTGGGGCGCAGCACCATCTGTGGGCTGTCACTACGATCGTGATAGCGCCGCTGCTGCTTCTTGTCACGACTGCGCTTGTAATCCGCCGCCACCAGCCCTCCGGCCAGCGCTGCCAGTATCCAGGGTAATGCCATGGCGCCTCCCACATCGACTCCCATTAATCCTAGCAACTCCTGGGCCGGTTTCTGCAGTCACAAAGTGTATCCAGTTATAACACTAGGTTCAGAAGCCATAAGTAAGCACAGCTAAACACCCATTCAAGCTAGGTTCAGAATCTCTATTTTGGCAAATATATGACTTATAAATCTGATACTTAACCTATTTTTTAAGCCCTGGCGTAGGCAAACGGTTTCCGGCGGCATACTCTGACGCTAAAGCTGTGACCACATTGGGTCGATATGAACAGCAGGGCCACTGCAGCGTGGCCACAGATCAACCACAGAACAGCGGCGTTTACGCGCCGATACAGGGTAGTACCGACATGAAACCGCGCATCACACTTACCGCTCTCTTCGTCTCCAGCCTGATTCTGGGCGGTTGCCAAAGCACACCAAAAATCGTTGCCGAACAGCAAGCCGACGCCCAGGCTACCGAGTTTTTCATTCAGGCCCAGTCTGCCGTTGACGCCCTGGCGCAGCGACTGACCCAGGCGCAGGCCGATGATCTGGCCCTGCATGCCCCGGATCTGCTTGAGGAAGCCAAAGATCAGCACAAGGACGCTCAAGAGGAGTTTGACGACATTCGCTACACCCCCGCCGAAGCCGATCAGGGCACCGTTGACGACATTCTGGTGGCGGTACTCAAGGCCAACCAGGCCCTGGACAGCGGCTACCTGATCAAACAGACCGCCGAAAAAGTCCTCGCCGACGCCATGGCGATGCGCGCCCGCCTGCAACAACTGGATGCCGCCAGCTACTTTGGCAAGCAGATGCGCCGGGCCGAGCAACAGTATCGGGATCTGCTGGAGGAGGTGGCCGATGGTGACATCGAAGACGCTCAGGAAGGACAAGCCGAACTGATCAAACTGCTCAGCGCCATCGAGATCAAAACCGTGGAACGCCTGACCCTGACCGGAGTGAAAAAACAACTGGCCAGCATGCAGAAGAACCGGCTCGCCCGCTCTGCACCGCTGAGCTTCCAGCGCGCCGTGGCCAGTATGGAACTGGCCAAGTCGGTGATCGCCTCGGACCCGAGAAACGACAAAGCCATCGAGGCTGCCGCGACCCAGGTACAATTTGACCTAGACCACGCTCAGCACATCGCCCAGGCGGTCAAAAATCTCGACGCCCTGGATGAGGACGACTTCGAAAGCTACATCCTGGCCCAGGAAAACCGCCTCAACCAGGTGGTTCAGGCCCTGGGCAGCGACGACGTGCGCGATCGCCCTTTCAGCCAGCAAACCCAGGCCATTGTCGAGGTCGCCACCAAGCTGACCCACAGCGCGGCCCAACAGCACCTGGAGATTGAACGGCTGATGCTGTCACTGGCCAGCCACAAATCCGAAACACCGGTACAGGAAGCCGTGACTGAAGCGGTTGAATCTGATGCGGTTGAAGTTGAGGCCAAAGTCGAAGCGGATGCCGAGAATGTTGACACCGCTCCGGTCACCGCGCCACAGCCGGTGGCCAGTACCCCCGCGGTCAACTAAGGCACGATCAACTGCGCCAGCCCTGGGTTATGCCCCAGGGCACTGGCCTGAGCCAGCAGCAACTCGCCACAGGCCAACGCATCCACCAGGGCGTTGTGGCCCGGGTACACCGGCAACCCGTAACGCCGCCGACACGTCGCCAGGGTCAGGTCATCCCGTTGCAGCGTGTGGCCCTGACGCTGCAACCGTCGTTGCTCCAGGGCCAGGGTATCGATGGCCAGCAGCGGCTCCCTTTGCCCCAGTTCCCGCGCCAAGTCCCGGCGTAAAAACGCCAAATCCAGCCCGGCGTTGTGACACACCAATACCCTCCCCTGCAGCAGTGGCCATAGGGATGCCAGCCCCTGGTGCAAGCCCGTGGCCTGTTCCAGCTGGTGATCGACGATGCCATGAATGGTGGCCGACTGCCCTACGCTCTGGCTGGTCCGAACCAGTTGATAAAACGCCTGATGGCACCGCAGCCGCCCCTGGTCGATGGGGATGGCGCCAATACTGACGATCTCATCCTTGGCCGGGTCGAGCCCGGTCAACTCCAGGTCCAGTGCGAGTAGCGGCAGTTGCCGGTAACCCTGGCTCAGACACGAGGCCAAAGAGGAGCGGTGACCACCGCGCCAGTTTCGCCAGCGCCACCGCAACAGTCGCGGATGAAACAGACTCATAGTTGCTTGCCAAATTTCAGTTTGACCCCATCCTGGGCCTGCCCCAACACCACAAAGGCGTCTTTGAGCTGATGACGCACCAGTTGCGACAGGGATTTGGGCTCCAGATAGTTGCTGATTCGATCGCCCGCCAACCATTGTCGATGCTGGTTATCCAGCCGCTGAGCTCGAATAAACTCCAATGCATCGGCCAGGTTGAGGGCATCCTTACGGGTCAACAGCCCCGCCTCCATGGCCGCCTTTAGCCGCTTCGGCGTTTCCACTTCGTCACTGCCGCACGCCAGGGCGTACAGACGACCGATGTCGTTGATGATGGCCAGGCCTCGGTGCTTCAGATCCACCCCCGCTTTCTGCTCGCCGTCTTTATCCAGCACCCACTGACGAAAGAACCCCAGCGGCGGTCGCCGCGCCACGCAGTTTTGCGCCAGATAGGCCAGGAAAAACTCGCTGCGCTGAGCCTGCTCCAGCACCTGCAGTTGCAGTCGCCGCGCCAGTTCGGTGTCACCGGCCACGCCACGAATGTCAAAGAAGATGGAGCTGTGCATCACCGCCTTGGGCTCAGGCTCACTCATCCAGTGACTGAACTGCTGTTGCCAGCTTTGAAGCGACCGACACCACTTAGGGTTCATCGCCATAATCTCCCCTTTGCAGAGCACAAAACCACAGCGATCCAGCCCCCTGCAAACCGATTCCGCCAGAGCCAGGAAATAACGTTGCTGGGTTGCATCCGGCTCTTCGGCCAGCAGCAGGCCATTGTCCTGGTCCGAACCAATGACCTGGTCCATGCGAGCCTGGGAGCCAAACGCCAGCCAACACCAGTCCATGGGGGCTTCGCCCAGGGTTCGCTGCGCCAGGGCAATCAACCGCTCGGTCAAACGGTCGGAGATGGCGGTCAACAGCCGCCCCACCTGCTCCGCCGACACCTCGGCGGCCACCAACGACTTCACCAGATTCGGCACCCCGTCCATCACCTGAACCAATTGTTCCTGGTTCTGACAGCGGTTGAGCTGCTTAATGATCAGCGCCGGATCCGAGTCCAGTTGCCGCATCAGATCGTTGCTGGTCACCAGCCCCTTCAACTGCCCGTGTTCGGTGATGGGCAGGTGATGGATGTTAAACCGGGTCATCAGCAACTGGGCATCGAACCAGGTCTCCTGCGAAGTCAGGCAACGGGGCGACGCGGTCATCACCTGCTTGACCGCCACCCCGGGGTCGACGGCCTTGGCCAACACCCGATTGCGCAGATCCCGATCGGTGAGGATTCCCACCAACTGCCCTTCGGCGGTCACCGGCAGGCAGGAGATTCGGTGCTGGCTCATCAGCCGCGCGGCCTCTGCCACACTGGTGTCGCCGCCGCAACTGACCACCTTGGCACTCATCACCTTGGACAATCGCATGGCATTGGTGTGCCGGTGGTTGTCATAACGCACCCCGAGACGGATGCGCTGGCCATGTTGACGATTAAAGAAGCGTTCGAACTCCCGATAGCGATGACGCAGATCGTCGAAGGTGGCCAGCGGGATCAGGTACAGCAATCCGTCTTCGATGATGTGGATCTCGGCATCGGTCTGCTCGCCGGTCAACAGGGCCCGAAAGCCGAAACACTGATGGCTGTCGAGTCGGGCCAGCAACTCGCCATCGTTGTCCCTCAGCTCAAACACGCCGCTGGCGATTACGTACAAACAGGGGTTATCGGTGTCAAACTCGATGCGTTTGTCGCGCCGACTGGCGTAGGCGATCTCGATGCGGCCGGCGCACTGCTCCAGCGTCGCCTGGGGAAGCCCGTCAAAGGGCACGGTCTGTGACAAAAATTGGATGAGTGGAGCCAGGTCCATAACCACCGTCCTAATCCTTTAGTCTTAGATGGCTCGTGCCCACCAGATGACTCTGATACCCTCAGATCACCCCAGGCAAGGAGCCCTAAGAATGTTAACTATAATTGAGCCTATCCTAATCGTTTCCGGAATACTATTCGTCACTTACGCCCTGGCTATCTACAGCCGCCGCCAGCAGCACCTCAACGGATTCTGGCAGGTATGGGTCGGAAAACTCAAAGACTTCAACCGACGTGAATTCGGCCTGTATCGCATCGGCATCGTGCTGCTGTTTGTGGGGGTGATCCTCAGAATCGCCAACCTCACCTTCGGTTAACACGCCATCAAACAACATTAAAGGGGCGGAAATCCGCCCCTTTTTCATGCCTCAGTAACAGCCCGTTTCCGGGCTGACTCGGTCGCGCTAGTGCGCCTGGGCATCACCGGAACCTTTCGGGAAACGGATCTGCTCAACCAACTCCTGCACCTCCACCGGCACGGCGGCGGTCATGCGACTGACGACGAAGGCCACCGCGAAGTTCACCACCATACCCAGGGTACCAATCCCCTCGGGAGAGATGCCGAACCACCAGTTAGCAGGCACGTTACCGGCCGGGTTCACGAACTTAAAGTAGATGATGTAGGCGGCGGTAAAGGTGATGCCCGATACCATACCGGCGATGGCGCCCTCTTTGTTCATCCGCTTGGAGAAAATCCCCATGATAATGGCCGGGAAGAAGGACGACGCTGCCAGGCCAAAGGCGAACGCCACCACCTGGGCCACAAAGCCGGGCGGATTAATGCCGAGGTAGCCGGCGACCACCACCGCCACCGCCGCCGCGATTCGGGCATACGCCAACTCCTGCCTGTCGGTAATATTGGGCATCAGTGATCGTTTCATCAGGTCATGGGACACCGAGGTTGAGATCACCAACAGCAGTCCGGCCGACGTGGACAGTGCCGCGGCCACACCACCTGCGGCCACCAGGGCAATCACCCAGTTTGGCAGCTCGGCAATCTCCGGATTGGCCAACACCATGATGTCGCGGTCAATCTTCATCTCGTTGCGTTCATCTCCGGAGTAGAACATACGACCGTCACCGTTCTTGTCTTCCCAGCTGATGAGTCCGGTTTCACTCCAGTTTTCAATCCACTTCGGCGCCTGTTCGGCCACAATGCCACGACCATCTTCACCATTGATGGTGTTGATCATGTTGACTCGAGCGAACGAGGCAACCGCCGGCGCGGTGGTGTACAGGAAGGCGATGAAGATCAGTGCCCAACCGGCAGACAAACGGGCATCGCTCACCTTGGGCACGGTAAAGAAGCGCACAATCACGTGCGGCAGACCGGCGGTTCCCACCATCAAGGCGGCGGTAATGAAGAACACGTCAATGGTACTCTTGGTGCCGTCGGTGTATTGACTGAATCCGAGCTCCGTCGATAGCCCGTCGAGTTTATCCAATAGATACATTCCCGAGCCGTCGTTGAGGGTCGAGCCAAAGCCCAGCTGAGGGATCGGATTGTTGGTCATCATAATGGAGATAAACACCGCCGGTACCAGGTAGGCGGTGATCAGCACGCAGAACTGCGCCACCTGGGTGTAGGTGATGCCTTTCATGCCCCCCAGAACGGCGTAGAAGAAGACGATGGCCATCCCGATAATCACGCCGGTGGTGATGTCCACTTCCAGGAAACGGGAGAACACCACGCCCACGCCACGCATCTGTCCGGCCACATAGGTAAAGCAGACGAAAATGGCACAGACCACGGCGACAATACGGGCAACCTGGGAGTAGTAACGATCGCCGATGAAGTCCGGCACCGTGAACTTACCGAACTTCCGCAGATACGGCGCCAGGCACAATGCCAGCAACACATAGCCACCGGTCCAGCCCATCAGGTACACACCGCCGTCGTAACCCATGAACGAAATCAGGCCGGCCATGGAGATGAACGAGGCCGCTGACATCCAGTCTGCAGCGGTCGCCATGCCGTTAGCCACCGGAGGCACGCCGCCACCGGCAACGTAGAATTCATTGGTGGAGCCAGCCCGAGCCCAGATGGCGATGCCGATGTACAAAGCAAAGGTCAGGCCGACGATAATAAATGTGAGTGTTTGCAGTTCCATGACGCTCTCCTAGTCTTCCTGAACCTTGTACTTCTTATCCAGGGCATTCATTTTCGCTACGTACACGAAAATCAGCGCCACAAAGACGTAGATAGAGCCCTGTTGCGCAAACCAGAACCCAAGCTTAAAGCCGAACAACTTGATGCTGTTCAGCGGCTCTACCAGTAAGATGCCAAAGCCAAAGGACACCACAAACCAGATCACCAGCAGCGTCAGCAGCAGTTTCAGGTTTTCCTTCCAGTAGGCATTGGCCGATTCGTTGTTTTCGAACGCCATAATTGCTCCCCGTTATCTCTTCTTGTAATAGCGATGCAAGGCAGTAACTCTCTGGCCTGTGCAACTGTCCGCGCGCCAAGGTGATGCGAACCTTGGCGAGCGCCGACAACGCCAGGCCAGATGATTAATGTGATCTGCATCTCGACGGTTCTACACTAGCAAGGGGGAAGCGGTGCGCCTCTGAGACCTTAGTCTAAGGGCGGATTGCACTCGAATGAGGATTGAGCTTTAGTGCTATAAAAACAAAGGGATAGCACTATTTTTGAGGGGGTTTAGAGGGGGCTAGACTTTGGTCGTACAGAGAGAAAAAACGCCAGGAATGTCTCCCTGGCGCCGGTCATTAGCCTTTTGAGATTAAGTACTTAATCAATTCAACATAGTCACCCAAGGTTCGGCCGGGATTGACCACCATGTATTTGCCGTTCACCAGCACCGACGGCACCCCGCGGATTTGCGACAGCGTGGTTCTGGAATCGCCATCGGCAATGGCCAGTTTCAAATCGGCACTGTCGGCGGCTTTGTCATAGGCCTCGGGCGTTACCCCGTAGCTGACGAAGAACTGCTTCAGTTGCGCTTCGCTGGTAAACGGCTGGCCCAGACGATGAATCTGGTTGAAGAACGCCTGGTGCATCTGTTCGTTGGTGCCCAGAATCTCGGTCAGATAATAGCCCTTGGCAGCCAGTTTCCAACTGTCACGGCCAAAGCCAACCGGGGTACGCTTCAAGGTCACCTCGTCACCCAGAGCCGCCATGATCTGTTCCAGTGCCGGGTCAAACTTTTCACAATGACCACAGTTGTAAGAGAAAAACTCCCTCACTACCGGCGTGCTGGTCTCGGACAGGCCGTTAATCACCTTATAGTGAACCCCCTCCTTAAACTCCTGTGCCGACGCGGCAAAGGCACTGAACATCATCACTATGGCTATCAATCTTGCGAGCACTGGTTTCCCCTCTCTGTTGTGGTAGCGGCAAACGCTTGCCATGCCGGCTTGCCGCTTGGTAATCGGTTGTGGTTTCCCGTTGCATCAATGTTAACCCACTCACGGGTTTTGGCCAAAATTCGATTCTAAAACGGTTAGTTAAGCTCTGGCACACCTCTTGCTATAAACTCCTGAACCCGGTGCTGCGGCAATGGCCGTCACCGCTTCACCCCTTTGACCTACGGGAACCGGTCTATGCAAATCAATAACAATCAGTTGATGCCGGCATCGCCAGTGAAAACCACGGCGACCGCCATTGGTCAGGAGGCCAAAAACGCCACCTCCACCGCCAATGTTCATAAACAGCAGTTCGACAGTGAACTCAACAAACTGGTGGAGCTGAACCAGGAAAAATCCGCCGCGTTCATCAAAAGCGCCCAGCAGGCGATGAACATGCAAGGCAGCGGTTCACTCAGCAACCTGATTGGTGGTGGCAGTGCCGACCTGGAAGACCTGGCGGACAAGATGAATGACGTCCGAAGTGGTCTGGCAGATCGACAGCAATCGATGATCGCCAACCCCGGTTCCGGCAGCAACTCGCAGTTGCTGTCGATGCTGGGCCAGGCCCGCTCGGCACTGTTGTAACCTGACGGGTGGCGGCGGCGCGGCCGCCCCCATCCGTTAATCTTCCAGCGCCACCTTCAAGGTGATAGTGGTAGATATCGCCTGACCACCAGGCTGATAACTGCTGTCTGCGGCCATCCGCTCCATGGCCATCATCGGTCTCGGCATGGCACCGTGTTGTTCACTCATGGACAGCACTTCACCCAAGCTGTTGCCACTGGCCTTGGCCATCAAACCGGCTTTGGTCCAGGCATCCTCATAGGCTTTGATCAGCAACTGCTGTTGTTGCTCCTTGGCACTGCTGGACCAGTAACTGGGGTTATCCAACTCCGTCACCCCGTGTTGCAGCAACAGCGCGATCCACTGTCCCGAGTCGCCGGCATCCAGATCCAAACCGACACTGCGTGAGGCGCGATAGCCCACCAGGGTGCGGTTGCGATCTTCATACTGATATTCCGGCATCACCCGCAATGAGCCGGCGTCCACCTGCTCCTTGGTGATGTTCTCGTTACGGAACAAGGTCAGCAGCGCGGCCACTTTCTCATCCACCAGGCGCTTGGCCTCGACCGGATCACTGGCCACCTCCTCCACTCTCGATTGCAGATGCACCTTGTCTACCTGAACCGATGCCTGGGCGCTGCCCGTGACCTCGACCCAGCGTTCCCCGGCCACCGCCGTCAACGGCAGGGCCAATAGCAGCCAAAACCATGGTTTCATCGTGCTCTCCTTTTATAAAGCAATCATTTAACTATTTAACGGCAACGAGTACCATAAGACTTCACCGTCAGGGAGTCCGCCATGTCCTCATCTCAACAGCAACTGCTATCACTGCTCAAACGCCTGGGACCCAGTGCCATCGCACCTCTGGCCAAAGCGGTGTCGATGACCACCATGGGAGTCCGCCAGCACCTGGACAAGCTGGAACGACAAGCGCTGATCAGCCATTTCGATAAGCAGCAGGGCAAAGGTCGTCCTACTCGACACTGGCATTTGACCCAAAAAGGCCATCAAAGTTTCGGAGATCGGCATAATGACATGGCAATTCAACTGATTACCGGCCTGGTCGCACTGCAAGGTGAAGCAGCCATGGACGAGTTGTTGCGCCATCGTAACGATCAGCAACTGCAACTCTACCGCCAGAAACTGAGTAAGGACGAGGCGCTGCCGCAGCGACTGGAGCAGCTGGCGCGCCTGCGAACCGAAGAGGGCTACATGGCCCGCATCGAGCCAGACGGCGAACAGTGGCTGCTCATCGAGGACCACTGCCCCATCTGCAGCGCCGCCAAAAGCTGCCAGGGCCTGTGCCGAATGGAACTGGAACTGTTCCAAGCGCTACTGGCACCGGCCCGGGTCATTCGAACCCAGCATATTCTCGACCACCAGCCCCGTTGCTGCTATCGCATCAGTTCCGGCAGTTGATAGAGGTCATCGTAGCAATACTGCCAGTTCAGCTCACGGCAGATTCGGCTGCCATTGCACCAGCGGGGAGAGTCCTGACTCATCACAAACTGCGGTTGTTGCAGCCCTAAAGCCCGGGCACAAAAGCGGTAATAGTCGGCGCGGCTGGGGTGATGGGGACTGGCCAAGTTGTAAGTCCGTCCCCAGGCTCGTTGATCGATCACCGCGCAGATGGCGGCTATCACATCATGGCGGTGCACCAGGTTCACTGGCTCCAGGCCGCCAGCCACCTGGCTTTTCCCCGCCAGGAAACGACCGGGATGACGAGCGCCTCCCACCAGGCCGCTAAGACGCAGCACGGTCGCCTGACCGTTAAACTGCTGTCGGAACAAACGCTCGGCATCCAGCATGGTCAGGGCACGGCTGGAGTCATCGGTCTCATTGTCTTCATCCACCCAACCAACCTGACCACCATAAACACTGGTAGCGCTGGTAAAAATAGCCTGTTGAACCCCGGCCGCTGTCGCAGCCATCAACAACGGCTGCAACCGCTGCCAGAATGGCATTGACTGTTCGCCCCGCCCCGGCGGTATGCACACCACCAGCACCTCAATGCCGGACAACAACTCGGCGCTTACCTCACTGCCGTCAAGCTGCAGCGGCTGAGCGATTACGCCCTGTGCGGTCAGCGCTTGCAGCGCCTCCGGCCGACGGGCCGTTGCCACCACGCGATGGCCGCGCGCAACCAAGTGGGCCGCCAACGGCGCCCCCAACCAACCGCCACCGGCGACAAAAATGGATTGTTTGTTCAAGCTGTGTTTATCCTGTCAATGAGCTGATGCCCAGATACTCGAGCACCGATGACTCCAGATCCTGCGGTTTTACCGCTTCTTCAACCTGCAACTTCAGTGCTTCTAAGGTCACCACCGGCGCCTCCCGCCTCGGTACTGTCTGGTCAAACAGCATCACCCGGTAACTCAGTGCAGCTCCGGTATCGGTGCCCATCACCTTGGCCAGAGCACCATCACTGAGACGTACCAGGGTTCCGGGCGGGTAGATTCCCAGGGTTTTCACCAGCAGCTGCAGGTACTGGAGGTTGAGTTTATCTTTCTTGAATTTAAATAAGAAGGCCAGCGCCTGGTTCGGCAACAACTGTTTGTGGCTGCCGTTAACCAGGGCATCGTATTCGTTGGCGATGATCAGCATCTGAGTCAAGGGGCAGATCTGGTCGCCCTTGAGCCCTTGGGGATAACCACTGCCATCGAGCATCTCATGGTGATTGGCCACCATCTCTCGAATGCGGCGGTGACCCAGCGCCGCCCCCTTGAGCATCTCCAAGGCCAACTTGGGGTGGGCATCCACGAAACTCTGCTCCGCCTTGGTCAGCGCCAGGCGCTTGTTGAGAATGCTGTCTGGTACCCGCCGCTTGCCCACATCATGAAACAGCGCCGCCAGCGCCAGCAACCGAATCTCGGCGGTATCGAGCCCCGCCGCCCGGGCCAGTACCATCGACAAAATGCAGACGTTGATGGCATGGAATTGCAGCCCGCCGTTGCCCTGGTTGGCCGCCAGCAGTTGCAACACCGGCTCCTGACCGTGGGTATCCAGTTGTTCCAGCAGCAGCTCTACCGCCGAGCTGGCCTCGGCAAAGGCGCGATCCGGCGAGGAGTTCAGGTGCGCATAGGCACTGCGAAGCAGGTCCAAGGCCTTCACATAAGCCTGCTCTACCTTACGGATCTGGCGGTGGTACTCGATGCTGTCCTGGCGCTGCCGCTGTTGCTGCAACTGCGCCTCGGTGGGCTGTGGTGGTGGCGACGGCGCCGGTTGTACCTGAGTCGCGGACAAGGATGCCGCCAGGGCGCTGGCCTCGGCATCACTGCGACTCTGGACAAACACGTATTCCAGGCCCAGGTTGGCGATCAGCGCAATCTGCTGCGGATCCTTGATGGTAAATTTGTTAAACAGAAACGGGTGCTCTTTCCAGGCCAACGGCAAACGCACCGACTGCCCCACGGCCAATTGGCCGATTGGAACCCGTAACTCCTTTACTGCCATACCCACTCCGCACCTTCACTCCCGGCAAAAGGGGAGGACTAATAGTGCCAGCCGCGTTTTCTGAACACGAAACCCAGCAACCAGATGGGCCCAATCAGCAGAAACTGCACATCCTTAAAGAAGCTGGGTTTCTTGCCTTCCACATGGTGCCCGTAAAACTGCCCTATCCATGCCAGCACAAAGATCACCGCACAGATCATAAACAGGTTATTCAAGTTACTGATAATTAGTAACATAAACCCAGTCACTATGGCCATAGCGATGGCAATATTACGAGACAGGTTGAGATAGAACACCAGCGCGACCGCCACCAGCGCCCAAGTCAGCAGCGGCGACAGCGCCCACAACGCCCCAAGCACGCTGAAAGTGATTAACGGCACACAAATCCAATGAATCGTTTTGTTGGTCGGATTGCGGTGGCTTTCACCATACTCCGCAAACCACTGTTCGATGGTTTTCATAGGCTATTCTTTTCCTTCTCTTTTTAATCCATTCCGCCCGCTCCCTATTCGGGCTGTTTCTACATTATCTTAGCCCGGCAACCATTAACAGAAATTTTACATCCTTGCCCCCGTGAACTCAGCACTGACCATGGATCGCCGAACGTCGACGGTGACTTGTTTCACCTGGTTCAAATCCAGCAGCAGTGCCACTGGGCCTCAGCGGCGCGGTGCGCCAGTGCAACGAGTCTTATGGCATAAAAAAACCCGCAGTGGCGGGCTTTTGTATCGAATCAAGGTCAGGCATCAGCCATTGAGCAGCGCCACCAACCCGGCTTCATCCATCACCTCAATCCCCAGTTGCTGAGCCTTGGTCAATTTAGAACCGGCCTTTTCGCCGGCCACCACGCAGTGCGTGTTCTTAGACACACTGCCGCTGACCTTGGCCCCGAGGGCTTCCAGGCCGGCTTTGGCCTCGGTTCGGGTCAACTGGCTCAAAGTACCGGTCAGTACCCAGGTCTGGCCCTTCAGGGGCTGAGCGTCTTCGCTGATCTGCTCGATCTCAGGCCAGTGCACGCCGCCACGAGCCGGATCCACCAATGCCTCAATCACCTGCTGGTTATGGGGCTGACGGAAAAAGTGATGAACGTGGCGAGCGACGATCTCGCCCACGTCATCCACCTCGATCAACGCCTCGACGTCGGCCTCGGCCACCGCTTCCAGGCTGCGGAAGTGACGAGCCAGGTTGGCGGCTGTTGCCTCGCCAACTTCACGAATCCCGAGTGAATACAAAAATTTCGGCAGCGTCGTCAAACGCGCGTCTTGCAATGCAGCGACCAGTTTCTGAGCCGACTTGGTGCCCATGCGTTCCAGCATGGTCAGGGTCGATGCGCTAAGGGTAAACAGATCCGCCGGGGTCTCCACCAACTCCTTGTCCACCAGTTGATCGACGATCTTGTCACCGAGGCCATCCACATCCAGCGCCTTGCGGGAAGCAAAGTGCTTAATCGCCTGTTTGCGCTGTGCCTGACAATAGAGGCCTCCGCCACAACGGGTCACCGCTTCCCCTTCCAGGCGCTCCACTTCGGAGTCACACACCGGACAGCGGCTGGGGAACTCGATGGCACTGGCGTGCTCGGGGCGACGCTCAAGAACCACTGACACAATCTGAGGGATCACGTCACCGGCACGGCGGATCACCACATGATCATGCACCTTCACCCCAAGGCGGGCGATCTCATCGGCATTGTGCAAGGTGGCGTTGGACACGGTCACGCCACCGACAAACACCGGTTTGAGCCGGGCAACCGGGGTAATGGCGCCGGTACGCCCTACCTGGAACTCCACCTCTTCCAGCTCGGTGATCTCTTCCTGGGCCGGAAACTTGCTGGCAATGGCCCAGCGTGGCGCTCGGGCGACAAAGCCCAGCTGTTTCTGGCTGGCAATGCTGTCGACCTTATTGACCACCCCGTCGATCTCGTACGGCAGTTGCTGACGGCGAGACAAAATATCCTCAAAATAGGCGATGGCATTTTGTTGACCGGTCACCAACTTAATCTCAGGTGATACCGGCAAGCCCCAGCCCTTAAGGGTTTGCAGCTGCTGATAGTGGCTGCCCGGTAACGGAGTGCGTTCGTGCTCCACCACTCCCAGGCTATAGGCATAAAAACTCAGCGGGCGGGTGGCGGTAATTTTGGAGTCCAGCTGACGCAGGCTGCCGGCCGCGGCGTTTCGAGGGTTGGCAAAGGTCTTCTCCCCCTTGGCCAGCGCCCGTTCATTAAAGGCATCGAAACCGGCAGTCGGCATAAAGACCTCGCCGCGCACCTCCAGTACCTCGGGATAATCGTCGCCATGCAACACCAGCGGAATCGCCTTAATGGTGCGCACATTTTCAGTGATGTTCTCACCTGTGGTGCCATCACCACGAGTGGCAGCCGACACCAGTTGGCCCGCCTCATAAATCAGGCTGACCGCCAACCCGTCCAACTTGGGCTCACAGCAAAAGGGGATCGCTTCGTCCCCCACCAAGCCAGAGACCCGCTCGTAGAAGGCGATAAACTCGTCACTGCTCATGGCGTTGTCCAGAGACAGCATTGGCACCCGGTGAGTGATCTGGCTGAACTTATCCAACGCCTGTCCCCCCACCCGAGTGGACGGAGAGTTAGGCAACCTCAGCTCCGGATGCTGTTGCTCCAGTTGCTGCAACTGGCGCATCAAACGATCGTACTCGGCATCGGGCACCGTGGGCGCATCCATCACATAGTAGGCGTGGTTGTGGCGCTCAATCTCTTGACTCAGCTGTTCAATGGTGTGTTTTATCGATTCGGTCATAACTAATCAGGCCGCATGACGCGGCCTTTATCTGAATTGGCGGTGACGCGGCCAGGGGCCGCACCAGTAAAAAAGCGGGGTCAGGCCGGCTGGCTGTCGAACTTCTGAATCCGATCCATGTATCGATCTTTGCTCAGCTCGTCCCAGGGTTGGTGGGAGTCGTTCAGTACCTGGCCATTGTGCATGTCTGCCAACGCTTGGGCGGCGCCGAGCATCATCGAGAATCCGACGGTCTCGTCGCATTGATTTGGCAGGGTCATAAACAGCGACACCCCTTCGGTCTCAAACTGCTCCATGGTGTCGGGTTCAAAGGTGCCCGGATTGACCATGTTGGCCAGGGAGTACATCACCGGGCCACGCCCGGCGCTGTCCTGGTGGCGATGGAAGATGTTCATTTCGCCAAACTTCATCCCCAGAGTCAGGAAGTTATGCAGCAATTCGGCGCCCTGAAGCAGCTCGCCTTCGGCGGCAACCACATGCATCACCAACACATCTTCCGGAGCGTGTGCCACGGCAACAGGCTCCGGCTCGGGCTCCGGCTGTTTCAGCTCTTCGGCACTGAGCAGCGGCGCCATCTCATCGGACTCAGTCACGGCCTCCTTCGCATCCGCAGCGGGCAACTCGGCGACCAGTCCCAGCTCTATCTGCTCACCCTGAGGCTCCGCCTTGGTCACTGGCTTGCGTGTCGCCTTGGGGGCTTCCGGCTCCGGCTCAGGTTGTTGCAACTCCTGGTCGGCAAACAGATCCGGTTCCACCCGGTCGGCACAGGTGTTGATCACCGGCTCCATGGACAGGGTCGGTTCCCGCTCCTGCGGTTTCACCGTTGACTCGGCCGGGCCTTCGTGAGTGCTGATGGTGCGCACCCGGCCAACGCCATCGGCATCAAACCCCTGGGCATCGACACTGCGCTCGGCGTCTATGGAGGACATTGGACGAGCCTTCATCTTGCGTGGCTGTTGCCTTCGAATCGACCACAGACCATGGGCCAGCAAGCCGACAATCGACAGCAATCCAACGACAATTAAAATAATCCGAAAATCATCCATACTGATGCTAAACCTTGTTGTTATTACAATTGAGCCATTGCAGCGGCTTCTTCTACGTTAACGGCAACGATGCGTGACGCGCCTGGCTCATGCATGGTTACCCCGGTCAGCTGGTCAGCCATCTCCATACTGACTTTGTTGTGACTAATATAAATAAATTGCACCGTCTCCGACATCTCTTTTACCAAACGACAGAAACGGCCGACGTTGGCGTCGTCCAGTGGTGCATCGACTTCATCCAGCATACAGAACGGCGCCGGATTCAGACGGAAAATCGCAAACACCAATGATAAAGCGGTCAGCGCCTTTTCACCACCGGACAACAGGTGAATCGTGGCATTTTTCTTTCCTGGCGGCCGAGCCATGATGGTCACCCCGGTCTCCAACAGGTCATCGTCGGTCAGTGCCAGGTAGGCACTGCCGCCACCAAACACCTTGGGAAATAACTCGCCCAAGCCGCCATTGACCTCATCGAAAGTGGCCTTAAAGCGCTGACGGGTCTCACGATCGATCTTGCGGATCGCCGTCTCTAACGTCTCCAGTGCCTCGGTCAGATCCTTATCCTGTTCATCCAGGTAGGTTTTTCGCTGTGACTGTTGCTCAAACTCTTCGATGGCCGCCAGGTTGATGGCGCCCAATCGCTTGATTCGCTCTCGCACTCTGGCCAGTTCCTGCTGACACTGCTCCACCGCCGCATCCGCTGGCAGTTGCTGCAGTACCTGCTGCAGGGACACCTCGGCCTCAGCCAACAGATCCAATTGGCCCTGAGCCTGAACCCGCAGGCCTTCGTGCTCCATCTTCAGCTCGGTAATGGTGTCCGCCAGCGCCGTCAGTCGCTCAATCTGGCCCCGGTTTGCGTCATTGATGCGGGCAAGACGTTGCTCGACGTCGGCCAACTGCTCGTTGACTGTGGCGATCTGCTGTTCCTGTTGGTGACGCTGCTCCAGCCCCAGTTCCAACGCCATCTGCCATTCACCCAAGGGCTCCAGCAACGCCTGCTGAGCCTCCTCGGCCTCTTCCAGGCGACTCTGCCAGATGCCGGCATTGTCCTGCTGCTGAGCCAGCTGCGCCTCGATGCCCTGGCGACGGGTCATTAACGTCTGCTGCTCCAGCGTCATCGTCTGCAACTGTTGCTGGCGCTGCTGCAACTGCTGACGCAACTGGCTGACTTCGGCAGAGGCGCGGCTGCAACGATCTCCGTCACGTTCCGATTGCGCCCGCTGCTCCTGCAACTGCTCCGCCACCAGCGCTTGCTGCTGCTCCAGCTCCAGGCCTTGCTCCACCAGGGTTTCAGCGGTTTCCTGCAGCTCCATCAGCTGCTCTTGGGCCTGTTGACGTTGTTGCTGCTGATGCTCGCATTGGTGCTGCAATTGCTGCTGACGCATCTGCGCCTGCACCAGATCGCTCTGGCCCTGTCGCCACTGCAGCTCGGCGTCAGCCAATTGTTGCTTGGCCTGGCTGTGCTGCTGCTCGGCGTCGGTCAACAGCCGCTGCTGGCGCTGTTGCTGTTGCTCCGCTTCGGACACCAACTCGGTCAGCGCCTGCAGCTCCTCCGCCAGGTTCAACACCGACGGTTGGCTGTCTCCGGCGCGGCGACAAAAGCCATGCCCCATCCAGAGGCCGTCTGGCGTCACCACACTGTGGTCACTGTCCAGCTGAGTCAGGCGCTGCCTGGCCTCGGCCACAGAACCGGCACAATGAACCCTGGCCAGCCAGGGAGACAGATTCAGTGGCGACACCACCTTGGCCAGTAGGCTGTCTGGCGCCACCGCGGCCATGGATTCACTGGGCTGCAGCGCGGTCACCGCAGCAGGAATACCGGTCAGGTCGCTGCCGTCTTCGGCCACCACCGCCTGCAGCAGCGACGACAACACCAACTCCAGCGCTCCCTGCCACTGGCTGTCTATCTCCAGCTGCTGCCACAGCCGTGGCAGCCCATCATAGGGCACCGGCAACGACTGTTTGAGGCCAGTCAGCAAGGTCTCGATACCATGACGGCGGGCCTGACGTTCGCCCAGTTGCTGCTGCGAAGACAGCAGCTGTTGTCGGCCTTGCACCACGCTCTGCTCGCACTCGGCCAGCCATTGCTGACGCTGGCGTTTGTCTTCTTCTGCCTGAGCCTGCTCCGACGTCAGTTGCTCTTGTCGTTCCAGCGCCTGCTGCAGCTGACCCTGCAACTCTCCGTCTGAGGCGGGCATGCGAGCCTGAATCCGTGCCTGCTGTTGCTGTAGCTGGGTCTGCTCACGGCCCAGCGCCAGACGACGCTCGCCGATAACGTCGTGTTGCCGAGTCAGCTCCGAGACCTTCTGCTGCTGCAGTTGTTGCTGTTGCTGCTGAACCAGCGCCTGTTCCTGACAACTCTCCAGCTGCTGCTGCAGCGACTGCAGCGCTTCGCTGGCCATCTCCAGCTCCGGCTCCAACCGTTCGGTTTGCTGGTCCAGATCATCGCGTTCTGCGCTCAGTCGAGCGCGCTGCTGAGCATCCCCCGCCAGTTGTTCGGCGGTGCGTTCGCGCTCTTGCTGCAACTGCTGATGCCGCTGCTTACCGTGAAGGATCTGTTGCTCCAACCGGGTGACATCACTGCTGATGCGATAGAGTCCCTGCTGCTGTTGCTCCAGTTTGGCCTTGAGATCACTCTGAGACTGCTCCAACGTCATCAACGCGCTCAGGTCGCCCTGCTGCGCCTCCTGACACTGACGATGTTCGGTCTGCTTCTGTGCCAACTGGGTTTCCAGCACCGTCATGCGATCACTGACATCGCGCCAGCGCAGCGCCAGCAACTGATTCTGCAGGGTGTGCTCGTTGGCTTTGTGATTGCGGTAACGACGGGCGGCATCGGCCTGGCGCTGCAGCCGTTCCAGTTGCTGGCCCAGCTCGATGCGCACGTCTGCCAGTCGCTCCAGGTTTTCCCGGGTATGCTTGATGCGGTTTTCCGTCTCCCGCCGCCGCTCCTTGTACTTGGAGATCCCCGCCGCCTCTTCGATGAACACCCGCAGCTCCTGTGGCCGCGACTCAATCAAGCGGGAGATCATCCCCTGTTCGATGATCGCATAGCTACGTGGCCCCAGGCCGGTGCCCATGAAGATGTCGGTAATATCACGGCGGCGACATTTGTTGCCGTTAAGAAAATAGCTGGATTGAGCATCACGATTAACCTGACGCTTGATGGCCACCTCTTTAAAGGTGGCAAACTGGCCTCCCAGGCGCCCCTGCTCGTTGTCAAACACCAGCTCAACACTGGCCAGCGAACTGGCAGGTCGGGATCCGGAGCCATTAAAAATCACGTCGGTCATGGCATCGCCACGCAGATTTTTGGCGCTGCTCTCCCCCAGTACCCAGCGAACGGCGTCAATGACATTGGACTTGCCACAGCCGTTGGGACCGACAATGGCGGTCATCTGAGACGGGAAAGGGACTCTGGTGGGATCGGCAAATGACTTAAAACCCGCCAGTTTTATCTGCTTGAGTCGCATGCGGCGATTAAATTCTCAACAATTTCAAGGGAAAAGCTCAATGGGGCACTGTATCAAATGCCGCCCGCTTTTGTAACAGCCAGCAACAACCCGGTTGTTGACCTTTTACGCATTTAGCACTCAAAATGGGGGTAACTATCGATTATTTCAGCAGAGTTTATGAATCAATCTGTTATGCCAGAGAGCGCCAGCGGCGCCAGTTACTTCATCAAAGGCTTTGAGCTCATCCGCACCAAGGGCCTGCGACGCTTTGTTCTGGTCCCGCTTAGCATCAACCTGGTGTTGTTTGCTGCCGCATTCTACTGGCTGTTTCAGCAACTGTCCGGCTGGATGACCCAACTGATGGCCAGCCTGCCGAGTTGGCTTGACTGGCTGGACTGGGCCCTGTGGCCCCTGGCGGTGGTGACGGTGCTGGTGGTGTTCTCGTTTATCTTCAGTTCCGCCATGAACTGGCTGGCAGCGCCATTCAACGGCATTCTGGCAGAGCAGGTAGAACGGCGACTCACCGGGAAGAGCGTCAACGACGATGGTTTTGTGGACGTCATCAAGGACATTCCGCGGGTGTTGGGGCGTGAGTGGCAGAAACTGAAATACTACCTGCCGCGGGCGCTGGTACTGTTGCTGCTGTTCGTGGTGCCCGGAATCGGCCAGACCGTAGCGCCAGTGGTGTGGTTTATGTTCAGCGCCTGGATGATGGCCATTCAGTACCTGGATTATCCGTTCGACAACCACAAGATTCACTTTGGGGAGATGCGCACCGCCATCGGTGCCAGAAAAGGCCCCTCCTTCACCTTTGGCGCCGCCGTGGCGGCGTTTGCCATGATCCCCATCGTCAACCTGGTGGTAATGCCGGTGGCCATCTGTGGAGCCACCGCCATGTGGGTGGACAAGTTCCGCAACGACATCATTCGTTAACCAAGGGGCCGTCAGGCCCTTTTCGTTGACTCAAGGCAGAGATTTTACCAGCGGCAGAATGGCGCCAAACGCCTCATGGTTGGCATCCTGCATCAGCTCATACAGCGCCATCTCCACGCTGGTCAATGCCACCTTTGATGCCGACAATCGCGCCAGCGCCAGTGCCAGGTTAGCCGGATCTCGACTTGAGACCGCATCGCTGACCACCTCCACCTCATAGCCGGCCTGCTGCATGCCTCGAGCCGTCTGATAGACACAGATGTGGGCCTCGATGCCACACACCAGCCATTGGCGGCAATCGTGCCCCGCCAGGGCACTGAGCACCGCCGGTTCGCGGCAGCCATTAAAACTGTGTTTAATCACCGGATGGCTGTGCAGCAACTCCGCTGCCAACATCGGATGGGTCGGCCCCAGGCCGACGGGGTTTTGCTCCAGCCACAGCACCGGCCGGTTTAAAAGCCGCATCGCCTGCAGCAACCCCCTCAGCCGCGCCAGCACCGCTTCACTGTCATGAACCTTTTGAGCCAGTCGCCCCTGCACATCCACCAACACCAGACCAGTCTGATTCAACTCCAGCATCTTCGCCTCCTGCGCGCCGTTTCCCCTCTGCAAGCCAACCGCCTAATGGCTCAATTATTCGCCAGCTTGTCACTCCGTCGCCCAAGAGGCAAGCCTAAAGGCAGTCGGGGAAATCGCCATTTATTCAGCCTGAGTAAAAAGTGATTTAGATATGGCGCCAATTATTTAATTTCAGCATAAACCTATACTGGCGTCATTGCCTCATAGGCCCCCTGATACCGGAGAACACCATGTCCACTTCCCCCCTGTTTCACCCTCTGTCCCTCGGCGAATTGACCCTGCCCCAGCGGGTGGTGATGGCGCCAATGACCCGCTCCCGCACCGCACAGCCCGGCGACGTTCCTACGCCAATGATGGCGGAGTATTACGGCCAGCGTGCCGGGGCCGGACTGATCATCAGCGAAGCCACCCAGATATCGCCGCAAGGCAAGGGCTACTCCTTTACTCCCGGAATTTACTCCCAGGCACAGATCGACGGCTGGAAACAGGTCACCGATGCCGTACACCACAACGGCGGTCGCATCTTTCTGCAGCTGTGGCACGTTGGCCGCATGTCCCACCCATCGCTGCATGCCGACGGTCAACCGGTGGCGCCATCCGCTCTGGCCCCCGATGCCCAGGTCTGGATTGTCGGTGACGATGGCATCGGCCGCATGCTCGACTGCCCGGTTCCCCGCGCGCTGACCACCGACGAGATCCACGCCACCGTCGAGGATTACCGCCAAGCCGCCCTCAACGCCATGGCCGCAGGGTTTGATGGCGTCGAGATTCATGGCGGCAATGGCTACCTTATTGACCAGTTCCTGCGCCGCAGCGCCAACCAACGGACCGATGCCTATGGCGGCAGTCAGGCCAACCGCATCCGCTTTGTGACCGAGGTAACCGAGTCCATCAGCGACGCCATCGGCGCCGACAAGGTCGGAGTGCGACTAGCGCCCTTTATTACTCAACGGGGCATGGATGACAGCGAAGCCATCGACACCATCTTGTTGGCCGCCGGCGAATTTAACCGTATTGGCATCGCCTACCTACACCTGGCCGAAGCCGACTGGGACGACGCCCCCACCGTTAGCCTCGGGTTCCGACGCGATCTTCGAGCGGCCTTCAGCGGCGCGATTGTGGTGGCGGGTAACTACCACAAGGCCTCCGCAGAAGCCTTGATAAACGAGGGATTGGTGGACGCAGTCGCCTTTGGCCGTGCCTTTATCGCCAATCCGGATCTGCCATTTCGAATGCAGCGGAATCTGCCATTGGCCGACATCGGCGACCCGTCGACCCTGTTTGGCGGCAATCATAAAGGCTATACCGACTACCCGGATTATCATCAACAACTAAAACAGAGCTTGATCTAGATACGCCGTCCCGTTACGACTGGCTGTTCAATAACGCAAAAGTAACAATTCCTTACCAGGGTAACTCGAGGAATTCAGCGCGCTATGGCAACATGGCGCAGCCTTCTTGTTACATGGAATCAACACAATGCCCATCCGCTTGGCAGCACTGATAATACTAATAAGCTGCACCCATTCCGCCCTCGCCGCCATCGAAGTTCCTAACCACCAGGGGCCGATCCAAATCGACGGTAAACTGGATGAGCCGGCATGGGCCCATGCCCGCCAGGTCGAACTCACTATCGAAACCCGGCCGGGAGAAAACACCCCGGCGCCCGTCACCACCCAGGCCTGGCTGACCGCCGATCAAGACACCTTGTACGTGGCCTTTGAAGCCCTGGACCCCGATCCCTCCGCCATCCGTGCCAACCTCAGCGATCGCGACAAGGCCTGGGGTGACGACATGGTGGGGATCAAACTGGACACCTGGAATCAGGGCCGATTGGCCTACCAGTTTTTTATCAACCCCTATGGCGTTCAACAGGACTCCATCGAAAACGAGCTCACCGGCGAGGAAAGCGATGCCTGGGATGGCATCTGGTACAGCGCCGGCCTGCAAAATGAGCGCGGCTATGTGGTTGAAGTGGCACTGCCACTGCGGATGTTCAATTTCGACGACAGCCATCAACAGCAAACCTGGGGCATCGAGCTGGTCCGTTTCTGGCCCAGAGACAAGACCTACCGCCTGTCCAACACCGAGCTGGATCGCAACGTCGCCTGCACCCTGTGCCAGATGAGCGAAATGACCGGCCTGAGCAACCTGACCGCCAGCCGCCAGTTACAGATCACCCCGTCACTGACCCTGAGGCGGGACGAGGAGCGCGCCAGCCCACATCAGCCATGGGAGCAGACCGACAAGGTCGATCTGGGCGGCGACCTGCGCTGGAACCTGACTCCCGACACCCTGTTTAACCTGACCATCAATCCCGACTTCTCTCAGGTGGAAGCCGATGCCGGCCAGCTGGACGTTAACACCACTTTTGCCTTGTTCTTTCCGGAAAAACGGCCGTTTTATCTGGATAACTCCGACCTGTTTGACACCTACAGCACCCTGATCCACACCCGTAACCTGGCCGAACCGGAGTTCGGTACCAAGCTCACCGGCGGCCGCGGTGACCACAGCTTCGCCCTACTGCAAACCCGCGATGAACAGACCAACTTCCTGCTGCCGGGCAACCTCAGTTCCGACATCGCCGGACTGGACCAGCGATCCGATAACCTGGCCCTGCGTTACCGCTATAACCACAGCGATCAACTCAGCATCGGCGCCATCTCCACCGGTCGACAAAGCGATGACTACCACAACTACACCTTCGGCGTGGATGGCCGCTACGACTTTAGCAGCCAGACGTACGCCGAACTGCTGTTGGTGGGGTCAGACACCCGCTATCCGGATGATTTAGCGGATCAAACCGAGGGCGAACAGGCCAGCCGCAGTCGCCAGGGTGAACTGCGCGGTTACCATTGGGTGGCGGAGATTCAACACCAATCCCGCAATTGGGACGGATTTGCCCTGTATCGCTACATCGACGATGAGTTTCGTGCAGATCTGGGGTTCGTGGAGAACACCGACTGGGGCAAAGGGGTGGCCGGTGGCGGACACACCTGGTACCCGCAGCAAGGCTTCTTCCATAAAGTGCGTCTCGGTGGCGACGTGGATGAAACCCGCAACAATAATGGCGAGCGGCTGGAACAGGAGAACGAATTCCGTCTCAGCGGTGAAGGACTGTATCAGAGCTACCTGGCCCTGTGGGGCGTCTCTCGCGAGCGTCGCGGCCGCCGCGAACGGGAGGAGGATCTGGCGGTGGAAGGCAACGCACCGATGTTCGATGAGACCTTTGCCGGAGTGGACATCGAATTTGTTCCCCGCGGCGATCTGGAGTTGGAGCTGCACCTGACCTACGGCGACGACATCGATTTTGCCAATAATCAGCTGGGGACCCGCACCCAAGTTAACCCTTATTTCAAATGGCAACCGCTGCCGCAACTGGTGGTGGAACTGGACCATCTGTGGCGGCAATTAGCGGTGGACGGCGGCACCCTGTTTACCGCCAACCTGTCGGATCTTCGCCTGAGCTGGCAATTCAATGTGCGTAACTTCCTGCGCCTGACCGCCATCTATCGCGACATCGAGCGCGATCCCAGCCTGTATCAATACGATCAGGTGGATCCAAACACCCGTAAGCTGTCCACCGAACTGCTGTACGGCTACAAACTCAACCCGCAAACGGTGTTTTACGCTGGCTACGCCGATGGCCGCTTTAACGACGGCATCGACGACAGCATTGAGCAACTGGATCGCAGTGTCTTTGCCAAGTTCAGTTACGCCTGGTTGCTGTAGCCCGAACTCAATAGCGGGCCAACATAAGCTTGATATAACTTAGGAAAAATGCATAGAGTAGGCTGATCGCTCACGGACGAACGCTCCCCTATTGATAAAGGACTATCGATGAATACACACGCCATGGTTATGGCCTTGGCACTGCTTATCAGCAGTGCCCACCTCCACGCCCAAGACACTGTCGTCATCGACGGAGCCGTGACCGACCGTCATGGCAAAGCGGTACCTCTGTGCGACGTAATCTTTAATCCCAGTGGCTTTATCGCTGACGACTCGCTGTACTTTAAATGCGATGCCAACGGCCGCTACCGGGCCGAGATTCCGGCGGGCCACTACAACTCGCTGTACAGCCTCGACCTGCCCCAGTATGCCAAAACTCAACTGGAGTTCTGGGGCTGGAACCTGCAACTAACGGAAAACCAGACCATCGACATTGCCTTCGACACCATCGAAGTGTATTCGTTGGCGGTATGGGCCAGCAATGGCGGTTCCCAATCGTTGTTTGCTGCCTTCAGGCCGATGCACCTGGCCGCCGCCAAACTGCCCCGCCTCTACTACAAAAACGTCGACGGCACCCCTAAGGCGATAATGGACATCTCACCCACGCTGACTAAAAGCGACATTCAGGCCAGCATTGACGGAGAACCCGTGGTCCTGATCGATTTTCATTGGAGTTACGAACATGCCGGGCAGTGCAGCGCCGGCAAAGATTCGCCGTTTTCGGAAAATGAGCCCTGCTACATGCCGATGATCATCGCCCAGTTCCACAAACCCAAGCTGGCCCCGGGAAAACACCTGCTGAGGGTACGCATTCAAGACCATCTCAGCAAAGAGATAGGCGAAGGGGTGACCCACTTCAGCAGCAACTCCATGGGTCTTGGGTTTTAACCGCAGTCACGGCCATAAGCTAGGCCGGAGCGTTCGCCTGCTGGCGCAATATGGGCAAGGCATGCTCCTCGCCCCACTGCTTTAGCGCCAGCAGGATTGGCTCTAGCGACGCCCCGGTGGCGGTCAGACGATACTCCACCTTTGGTGGTACCACCGCGTACACCTGTCGATGCACCAAGCCCGCCGCCTCCAACTCCCGCAGTTGCTTGGTCAGCATTCGCTGTGTCACCGAGCCTAAGCGTCGTTTCAACTCATTAAAACGCAGTGTCCCACCGAGCAGATGATACAAAATCATCCCCTTACCTTTGCCACTGAACAACTCCAGACTCGCTTCTACCGGACAACCTTCTCCGGTATAGATTTTGCTGCGGCGCTTTTTAACAGTATCCATTTTGTACCTATGTATCACAGTTGTGCGTACTTGCTTTAAACGTTGGCACACCTATTATACCTCCACCAGCATCAGTTAAACCGATCATCAGGAGATCGAACCCATGAACCTTATCGACGTTGTACAGACTCGCTACTCAACCAAAGAGTTTGATGCCAATAAGAAAATTCCCGATGAACTGTTCCAGCAGATCAAGGCGCTGCTGCGTTACAGCCCGTCCAGCGTAAACTCTCAGCCCTGGCACTTTGTGATTGCCCACTCCGATGAGGCCCGCGCCACCCTGAGCAAGGGGACCCAGGGGCTGTACAGCTTCAATGAGGCCAAGGTTCTGAACGCCTCCCACGTGATCCTGTTTTGCGCCAAAACCGGAATCGATGACGACTACATTCAACACTTGCTGGAAACCGAAGATCAAGACGGCCGTTTTGCCGAGCCGGCCTTCAAGGAGACGGTCAACATGGGCCGCACCATGTTCATCAACATGCACCGCTTCGACCTTAAGGATGCCCAGCACTGGATGGAAAAGCAGGTATACCTGAACATGGGCACCGTACTGTTGGGCGCGGCGGCTCTGGGCGTGGACGCTGTGCCTATCGAAGGCGTGGATACCAAGGTACTGAACCAGGAGTTGGGGTTGCTGGAACAAGGCTATTCGGCGGTGGCGATGGTTGCACTGGGCTATCGCAACGACTCGGATTTTAATGCCGAGTTGCCAAAATCACGCTTACCGGAAACCGAGATCTTTACGCTACTGCCCTAATCCGACACGGCATTGGACCAGGCGGCGCTGACTCAGCGCCGCTGCCACACACGACCTCTCAGCACCCCGTTTTAACGGTAAAACACCGAGCCACCGTGGTTTTTTCCGCTCTTTCCCCTGTCTGCAATGAGTTATCAATTGTGTTCTGGTGAGTGACAGATATACTCGGCCGATAACACCGTTTTTTTACTAACTACCGCTATGTCTGACTCACAATACTGGCCTGAAGTCCTGGTTGAACTGCGCCGTATCATTCGCGCCACCGACCTGCAATCCAAACGAATGATCAAGGCCTGTGGCCTGACCATCCCTCAGGTGATGGTGCTGCGCTCCATCGACACGCTCGGAGACGTGACCGTTCGGCGCCTCTCCAATGAGGTGTCCCTGAGTGCCGCCACAGTGACCACCATCCTGAACCGACTGCAGGATCGCGGCTTTATTGAAAGGGTTAGAAGTCAAACCGATAAACGCATCGTCAACGCCAGGCTGACCCCGTCCGGCACCGACGTGTTGGCCTCGGCCCCCCCACTGCTTCACGAAAAATTCATCGACCGATTTGAAAACCTCAAAGAGTGGGAGAAAACACAAATTCTTTCATCATTACAGCGTGTTGCATATATGATGGACGCCGAAAACCTGGATGCGGCGCCGCTGCTGGACATTCAGTCTCCGAATCTGGAAAAGTAGAACTCTGATCATTTAAAGGCGGCCCAGGCCGCCTTTTTTATTGCCCTTTGGTCAGAAACTAATTTGAGTTCTAACCATTAATTCAGTAGCATACCCGCACACGCAACATTTTGACTACGGTTGCATTACACCCATCACACACCCCTCCTACTCAATTCGTTAAGGAAGTACAACGATGAAATCCCCTATCGCCATAGCTCTGGGACTGCTGCTCTCTGCCCCTGCCCTGGCCAACGATGCCGACATTGAAGCGCTGAAGGCGCGCATTGACGCCCTGGAAAAAGAGCAGCAGCAACAAGCCGAAGCGGCAGACGACAACGGCATTACTCTGGGTGGCGCAGTGCGATTCCAGTACAGCTACGAAGAGTACGATGACGACAACCAAGACCGTGGCGGGGATTTCGACTTTGACACCTTCCGGCTGGATGCCAATGGCAGCATCGGCGATCTGACCCTGTCGGCCCAGTACCGCTGGTACCAATACATGGACGTGCTGCACCACGCCTGGGTCGGCTATGACTTTAACGATCAGCACAACGGTAAAGTGGGTGTGACTCAGGTGCCCTTCGGTATCCTGCCCTACGCCTCGCACAGCTTCTTTTTCAGCTCCAACTTCTACACCGGGCTGGAAGACGACTACGACATGGGTCTGAATTACCAGTTTAAAAACAGCAATAACCAGCTGGACATCGCCTTCTACAAGAACGACGAACAGGGTGGCCTCGACGGCTATGTGTCGGATCGCAGTGCCCGTTACTCCTACGACATCGTCGGTGTCCGTCTGGCCGACGAGGGCACCTTCGACGCACCCAGCCTGGAAGCCGGTGAAACCAACACCTTTAACCTGCGTTACGCCCACACCTTCGACCTGAGTGGCGTGCAGCTGGAGCTGGGTGCTTCCGGTCAGTACGGCCAGCTGGAGATCGACAACAACATGGACGGCGACCACCAGGCCGCAGCCGTGCACGGCGTTATCAACTACAACGCCTGGAACGTACAGCTGCAGGTCACCGGCTATGAATACGACGTCGATGGCATGGACGTCGACCAGATGGTGGTGGGTGCCTACGCCTTCTACGACTCGATTCCAGCCGAAGCCCTGAGCTACACCGCCAACGTCTCCTATAACCTGCCGGTCTCTCTGGGTCCCATCAGTAACCTGACGTTCTACAACGACTACACCCTGATGACCGACAAGCCTCAGTCTCTGGATGACACCTTTATGAACGTCACCGGTGTCTCCATCACCGCCGGCGGCCTGTTCACCTATGTGGACTTTGTGGTGGCGGAAAATCAGCCCTTCATCGGTGGTACCCTGGTGGGTGACGGCGGCACCAATCAGCGCCTGAACATCAACTTTGGTTACTACTTCTAAGCCGTAGACGCCCCAGGCCGATGCATCAGCCTGTACGCAGAAAGCCCGACGCCACAACCTGTGGGGTCGGGCTTTTCGAAATTAAATGAGGAAGGCCCACGCTCAGAACAGCCTGCTCAGCGATGTTTACCCCACCGTTGCTACTGAAAAATAACCTTCATAGGTTCATAGACATGACTCCCTCCCCGTCCTCACTGGCTCATTTGGTGTTGATCGAATTAATGAACCCATGTATATTTATGACCCATCACAGCTAATGAACCATTCAGAAAGCCATGACCCATTACCTCTACACCCGCTATTCGCCCAAGAATCGGGCCTATCAACAACACCTGGAAAGCATGACTGCGGCATTCCCCGCTGCCGTGCATGTAGAAGACTCGATTCATGGTCAGGTGCCACCGCTGGAACGTCCGCAATTCAGCCGTTTGTTTGACGCTCTGGAGTCTGGCGATACCCTGGTTATCTGGTGGCTCACGGCCTTTGGCCGGGACTTCAACCAGGTACTGGCGACCGTCAACCGGTTATTGGGCAAAGGCGTGTCGCTGCAGCTGATCTGCGAACCTCTTCGGTTCGATCCGGACCACGAACAGACCAACACCCTGCTGTTGCTGCTGTCCGGCTACGATAAGGTTCAAACCCAGCACCGGCTGTACGCCGCCGAGCAGGGACGAAATGCCCTTAAAGATCAGCCGGAGCTGTGGAAGAAGAAATTTCGCGGCCGCCCGGCCGACAAAGCCAAGCACCAACGCATCGCCTCGCTGCTGCTGGATGGCCATACCCTTCAAAGCGTGGCGGAACGGTGTGATGTCAGCCTATCGACGGTCAAACGGGTAAAGGCCAGGCTAAACGAAGTCGATGACGAGGGCAGTTTGCGACGCCGGGGCGACATGCCCGCCGCAGGGAGTGACGCCTTATGAGTCGTCCTTTCCTAATCCGATCCATCTTACTGGTGTGCCTGATCGTCAGCATCGGTCAACTCAGCATGGGGCTGGTGTTCCCTTCACTGCCATGGATTGCCAAAGACTTTGGCATCTCGATGGATCAAGCCCAGTTGCTGATCAGTGTCTATCTGCTCGGATTTGGGCCCTCCCAGTTTATCTACGGCCCCGTCTCCGATGCCCTGGGTCGAAAAAAGGTTTTGCTCACCGGACTGCTGATTGCCATGCTGGGACTCGGGCTGATCATCCTTTTCGGCGACGCCTTCTCCGGCATGGTCCTCGGCCGTTTCCTGCAGGGGCTGGGCACCGGTTGTTGTGCGGTACTGGCCCGGGCCTCCGTCAGTGACCGATTCAGCGGCGGCGAGTTGCCAACTGCGATGTCGTACATCGCCATGGTGGCCGCCATTACACCGGTGATCGCCCCGGTGATCGGTGGCTTCATCAACTTCCACTTCGGCTGGAGCATGGTGTTTGTCTCGCTGCTGGGCTATGTCTCCCTGGCCTGGTTAGTCATCGCGCTGCGGTTCCAAGAAACCCTGACCGAGCGCTCGCCGATCCCCTCTGCGGCCAAGATGCTGCGACAATACCGGGACCTGCTGGCCTCACGCCACTTTATCAGCTTTGCCAGCATCGGCTGGCTCAACTTCAGCCTGATGATCACCACGGTGTCGACCATGCCATTTATCATGCAGAATCAAGTGGGCATGACCTCGGACGAATACTCGCTGTGGGCGCTGATCCCCGCGCTGGGAATGATCGCCGGTGCCAGTTTGTGCAACCGATATCGGCCGCGTTTCGGCAGCAAAAAGATGTTGCTTTCCACCCCTGTCATTCATCTTTGCTCAGCGCTGTGGCTGTTCTTTTGCCCGGTGGAGCCACTGTATCTGATGATAGGCCAGCTGTTGATGGTGATCGGTAACGCCATTGCCCTGCCCTGTGCTCTGGCAATGGTGATGCAGCCCTACCGTCAGCAAGCCGGCGCGGCGGCAGCCATGTCCGGAGGCGGACAGATGATCGCCTCTTCCATTATCAGCATGGCTTTAGTGTCACTGGGGCTAAACCAGGCATGGCATCTGTCGCTGGTGATCGCCATCTTCGCCATCATCACCCTGGGCAACATTCTGCGGGGTTTCAACAGCCCGGAAGCGCAAATGTCCTATTGAGCCTGCCACAGCTAAATCACTGAACCCGGGCACAGTGCAGGCAATTCGTGCCTTCCAATGGCAATGGCGTTTATGGCATATGCCAAGTATAATCCTGATCACTAACACCAAGGCACTGGCAGCACCGCCCCCGTTTACGGTGTACTGCAAGCCCGCTGGAGTAATCCAATGATAATGAGGACAGACAATGAATCCGCTCGATCGCCTCGACAGAACCCGAGTACACCATCAGTTTTGTGTGTTGTGTGGTGATCAGAACCCGTTGTCGTTGGGACTGCAGTTCCGAGCGGGAGAAAACACTGAGATCAGCACCTCCTTCAAAGGAAAGTCGACACTGCAGGGCTACCACGGGATTCTTCATGGCGGCGTGATCGGCGCCTTATTGGATTCGGCCATGACTCACTGCTTGTTCAACCAGGGCATAGAAGCGGTCACCGCGGAGATGAAAGTCCGCTACCTCCATGAGATACCGTGCGATGCCGAGCTGAAGTTGATCGCCAGGCTGATAACTCAACGAAAAGGGCTGTATCGAGTGCAGGCTGAGATTCGAATGGCAGGCAAGCCGATGGCCAGATCCGAAGGCAAGTTTGTTATTCGGCGGACCACTCCGGTCTGATCCCCTTCCTCAAAACACGGGTCAATTCACTAGGGCACAAAGCGACAACCAGCCTCGCCACCACGGTCGCTGCGACAAGTATCAATCAATCACCCGATGCCAGCCCAGATCCTGCCCTGACGGGCCACGACTCAACCGCTTTACAAAGTAGCGGCGAAGAAATGGCGTTGACGATTAGCCATGAAACCGCCAACACGGCCTGCGTGAGCTGTGTTTTCTGTCGAGAAGACTGACCTGCGTCTATAGTGTTACCGGAGTGTAATCATTCGGGATAACAATACCTTTAAAGGAGGTAATGATGCGAAGCCGCACGATAGCCATTTTGTTTGTAACATCAATAATGAGTGTCGTATTCAGTTCACCCGTACCGGCAAGTCTGAAAGCCAAGCTGTGGCCCGCATCCAACAAAGCCAAAGCCTTTGTTAAAGACAACATCGTGATTGGCATGATGGCCAGCCCATATGGCACCGGCTGGACCAAACCAGAACAACTGCTGGAATACTATCGAGAGTCACGCGCTGCCGGCATCACCGGCCATGAACTCACTCTCGCGGCCGCATCGCAAAACTGGGACGAACTGATGCGTCAACACAAAGCATTTCGCAGTGCTATGGCCAAGGAACCCGGAAATTACGTGTTTGCACGCTCCATAAGAGACATCGAGTCAGCCCACCTGAAGGGACAAACCGCCGTACTTTGGAACTCGCAGACCGCCACAATTCTCGAAGAGGACTTAAGTCGAATGGCGGCCATTCGGGAAATGGGCATTGTCAGCATGATTCTTACCTACAACGATCGATTCCGCGCCGGTTCCGGCTCACTGGGCGCCTACAATGGCATGGATGACGGTTTAACGGCTTGGGGCCGGGCCATCATTGACGAAATGGTGCGATACGGCATTATTCTCGATCTCAGCCATACCGGTAAACAAACGGCCATGGACGCCATGGACCACATGGACGCTCACTATCCCGGTGTGCCCTATGTCTTTACCCACTCAATTCCCGCCGGCCTGTACCGCGATGAAGCCAAAGCCTCTCCCCGCGGTTGTTACCGCAACATCACCGATGAAGAAGCCCTGCGAGTGGTGAAATCTGGCGGCTACGTCTCACCGACCTTTACAGAGTGGATGATGGATGGGATCTGGCCTGACGACATCACCCCAACTCAAGCTGCTGACATGATTGATTATTATGTAAAGCTGTTAGGAGAAGACCACGTAGGCTTGGCAACCGACGACATGTTCGACGTTTCCCTGGTGGTCGATTTCGCTAAGAAAAACGCCACCATGTATCAGGATGATGGCTATATGATCGACGCCTTTGAGCGTGGTGCAGACGATGCCGCCATGTTGGCGCGAATTCTGCCCGCCATCACCGATGAACTGTGGAAACGCGGCTACACCGATGCCCAATTAGCAAAAATCTATGCCGGCAATAAAATGCGGGTTTATCAACAAATCTGGGAAGGCGCTCCACAGGGTCAATGGGACAAGGAATACGAGCAACGAGTGAAAATTCGTCAGGAGTTCATGCAACGCTTTGGCACCCGATAGCCCGGTGGCAGGCAGTGCCTGTACCTTCGAAGCAGGCAAGTAGCGCTACCTGTCCAGCCGTCTACGATGGCGCCTTTGCTGGAACCGCCTGCGCCGCCGCTCAGTCTCGGTCAGCGTCGGCACAATCGCTAATCCTCAGGTTCGATCCCCGAAAGGGGACCGAATCCCGGTGCTGAGGCACCGGGATTTGCGTCACTAGCGGGTAAGGAACATGGCGGTATCGGAACCAAACAGCAATCGATGTCGGCCCTGCGGTCGCTGAATCAGGTGCAGGGACTCGGGTAACACGGTACCCATCAATGCCGGACTACGCCAAATGACCTTATTGTGGGCCTCGTTCAACTCGATGATGCGGCTGGCTTTGCCGTCTGCCACCAAATCCGATGCGGCGACCACAACGTTGCCGTTCTCCAGTGGTATCAATTGATTGATATCACTGATCCAGCCAAATTCCGCCGTTCTAAGGGCCGTACTTCGAACCAAACTCAGTTGCTTATCATAGCGACTAATGCCCTGATAATGGCTGCACAACAGCTCAGCCCCATCGAAGGCCATTTGCCGGCAACTGACGTTGGTATGACTGGACAATTGGCTGTAGTTACCGCCAGATCCCCGCAACAAGACAATCCCTGTGGTAGAGGTGCTGTAATCCGAATAGGTCATGGCGACCAAGGTGCTGCCGTCGTCATCGGTCTGCAGCGCCAGCGCCGTTACAAAGCCTGGCGCCACAAAACGGCCCAGTTCGGCCTGATTGAACAGATCAATAAATTGAAGCTCACGTCCCTCGACAACAATGGCATCGTCGTTGCCGTCATTATTAAGATCATGAACTTCGATCAGATCCACATCACCCTGCGGTACCGGCACACCGCCATACAACAGCTGGCCGGAGTCCACTTCATGGACAGCAAAATAGCCGTCGTAATAGTTAGCACTGCCAAACAGCAAATCGGCAAAACCGTCGTTATTAACATCGGTGAGTTTGCCAACCTCGATATCTTCCCAGTTGTTGTCAATCTCCGGGCTTTGAGTCAGGTCGCCGTTGCTGTCCATCTGAACATAACTCAGCCCCTCTCGAGTGTGTTGATTTCTGGCACTGAGAAACACCCCAGCCTCCACACCAGGTCGAATCTGGCCCCAGCCGGTTGCCAGGTGCCTTTCAACGCGGGCCAACTCACTGTTATCCCACAGAACAGCGGCGACCGGCTGAATATCGGCAATGGCCATCTCCGAACGCCCTGAACTCCAGATCAACTCGAGTTGCTGATCGTTATCCACATCGCCGGTGGCAAGCACGCTAATATTGCGACCGCCGCCATCGTGGTTTACCGACCACATCAGTTCGCTGCTGCCTGCGTCAATGTCGTAAGCCTGGACCTCGCCCCATTGACACGGCCCCAACAGCAGTTCCGATGCCGCATCATCATCCAGGTTGGCCGCAGCAATCTGGCAAAAGCTGCCATCGTCACGAACCAGTTGCTGCAACTGTTTCAACTCGGCATCAAACACCTGCACCGATCGGCCTCTCGGGCTGGCAATGATTTCATCCCGACCATCGCCATCGACATCGGCAACCAGCGTGTAATCACCAAACTCAGCGGTATGCTGCCACTGCAGACTGCCATCAAGGCTGTCGTAAACCGTCCCGTTTACCAGCACCAGTTCCAGTTGGGGATCGTCATCGATGTTGCCATAGTTGAGCCTGCTTTGGGTCGACCACTGAACCGGAAATTCAGTCTGTAATTCGCCAGACGACAGATCCCGAATCTGCACTCCATGGGCCCCCAGCAACAGCAACTCCATGTCACCGTCGGCATCGTTGTCGGCAATAGCAAAATCGACGGCAGAAAAGTCGCCAAGGGAGAGCAATAGCCTTGCGGGTTGAGTCAGATCCGTTATCTGGTACAGGCCTGTCGAGGTCAGCGCAACGATGTCGGTACGGCCATCACCGTTAATATCGTGTACTCGAACGGCAAGGCTATCGCCGTCTTTCACACCATCGATCTCAAATGGGTAGGCCCAGGATTGTTTGTACCCCTGCTCGGTGTGAGTCAGGATGCTCATCAATCGGTTGGTACCGGTAATCAACAATTCATTACGCTCATCACCATCGAAATCGGCAACAAACATCGATTGCTCACGGCGCTGGAGGAATTGAAGGTTGCCGCGGGTCACGGGCATGGCGGCATCTGCGGCAACCACCGTTAATGAAAACTCGCCGATGGCAAGGCTGTCATCGCTTTCAATGCCCACGTCGACGGTAAGGGAGCCACTGAACATCGGGGTTTTCAGGTCCCAAACCAGTTGGCCTTGATCGTTTACCGTTAGCCCTTCGGGGCCATACGCCACCCGAGCATTTTTGGCCCCGGAGTAACGGCCGCCTAATTCTATCGTCAGCGTTTGACCCGGGACATAGGAAAACTGAGTCTGCCCCAATTGCAGCGGATTATCGCGCTGATAACTGCCAATGGCCGCAGTGGCGGATGCGGTCCCGTACCAGTCCATCTTCAGGCTGCTTGGGAACTTAACGAAGACCTCGCCACTGCCTCCCGACAACTCGGAGAAATCGCCGCTGCAATCAACCGCATTGGACCAATCGGTTAAGGTCAACAACAGGCTGTGGGCGCTGCCAGACGGAACAGTGCCGGTAAAGGCATAGGAACCCTGGCTCCAAAACTCTCCGGACTCAACCCGAAACGTACCGTCATCGGCAAACTGGATGGTTTCCGTACACTCTGCGTTGACCGGGTAATACCAAAGCCCGCGAATATCATTGCTGACGTTGCTTGTGTCACTGCCACTACCACCGCCGCCACCGCTACCACCACAAGCGGCTAACAGAACCACCAATGGAAGTACTCCATGCTTTATCGACATCGTTCATCCCTAATACTGTACTGCAAAACACATTACCCAATCCTGGGGCCGATCATCCTGATAAGCGACTGAATAGTATGCTTTAATTTAACCAGTCAAGCAATTCATAGAGGGAGTGCTATAACCACTCACCAGTGAAGGCTCCTACCACGATAGGAGTCAGAGCCTAACTGCCTAGGTAGGGGATGAAGGTACACTAGGAACAAAGGCGTGCAGCTTCAAAACAAAAGTTTAAACGCAATCTTAACCAAACAACTGGTTTTTATTGATAAAAACATCACCAAATTAATCCACTGAGTTCCAGTCACCTTCATCTCCACAAACATCTAATCGGCGATGCTCTAATTGAATTCAAAAGACAACGGATTTCCAATCCACTATCGCTAATAGCAGAAGCCACTGGCAAGCTGTTCCAACCCAACGACATCTTTGAAACACTGCGGCCCTATATGAATTTGATCCAATCTAATGTAAACAGCCACCAACAAAAATGTTGTTCACAAGCAATACCATCGACCTACACAATGTGTTTTCGCATCAACTTGCCCACTGCGGCAAAGAGTTCACAAAGTCTTCAACCCAAACAAAAACCTTATCTTTGTCGATTGTTTCTTGAAAGTCTGGAAATATCCCATAAACCTCATGAGAAATAATATCAATAATGTCTCTGCTTTGTAGTTTGTGACATGGCTCTAAAGTATTCATCATCGTCAGCAGTAAACCTCGTTCTAAAGCGTTGAGTTTTACCTTAGCCATTTCTATCAACTCTGAAGAGTGCTCTGTTTCGTGCCGTGCCATTACCCTTTCAATAAAGTCGAAGTGCAGCTTAAACGCTGTTTTCATCTCCTCGTACTTATCTTTATCCAAACCGAGCCAAAATGGCTTGTTGTGCAACAAGAAGTGGACACCAATGTCATCCTTGTTGTTTAAAGGTTTTATTACACACAACGAATAGTAGGCAGCTATTTTTTCGGCTGCATTAAAGCACTCTGCATTATTGACCGACACTCCGGTGTTATACAACCCATAAAATAAATCTATCAGTACAGAGGCAACAATGCCTTCCCTGTTCTTAAACTCTGAATATAGACAGTTCTTGGAAACCCCTAATGTTTTTGAGAGCGCAAGAATAGAGATAGCACCAGGTCCACACCTCGATATCTCAAGTTTAGCTTCCCTGATCACATTCGCCCTCATTTCTAATATTCCCTGAAATTAATTCGTATCCAAGATTATTACACTAGGTGGCCCACACTAACAAGAGCTTTCAGCGAATAAAAAGATCGCTACCTTTGTCACATAAAAGACAGAACATAAAAAAAACCATTCCAATTTTTATTGACCCGTCTCTAATCATTCTGGAATTTTGCGACGACCGTCAATTCAAGCCGGACAGGCTTCCTGTTTGTATTAACACCGTTATCATTTTTTTCAACAAAATACCGATATCGTATTTTCGGCTCATCGAGACACTAATAACCAATCGTACATTGATGGCCAAATAGCAGCACCAACAGTAATCAAAGCTGATTTACAACTACGAGAAAATGATGATGAATAAAATTTCGAAAATTGCATTAGTTACCGCTCTATGCCTAGGTTCTGCAACCGCTATTGCCGCAGGCTTTAAACCAGCTCCCGCCGCCGGAAATTTAGGCGCCGTTCTGGTCGATCCCTATGGAACCTCGCCACTAACCGCGCTGATCGACCTTAACAGTAAACACCCGACAGATGTTGTGGTTACCGTCCATGGTAAAGGAAAGAAAGGCGTAGAAATCAGCTATCCCGTCGGCCAACAAACCATCAATACCCACGACGGCATTCCCCTGTTTGGCCTTTACGCCAATCACAGAAACAAGGTTACCGTCGAATACACGCTCGATGGCAAAAAAATCACGGAAGATTATAAAGTCCTGACTGGAACCATCACCAATAAATACGTCGACAACCGCAACATCTCACTGATGCAACAAATCCAGGTTAAGACCGTAGCCAAAGGCTTCGAGGACCGCCTCTACCTGGTTAACTCCAGTACCTACAATCATCAGGGTTCGGACCTGCACTGGTCTGGGCAAAAAACCAAAGATGCCGGTATCTTTGAGTCGTCACCCGCGTTAGGCTCGTTGCCGTTCGAGATGCCCCCCATCAACTACATCGTCGATACACAGGGCGAGATCCGTTGGTGGCTCGACCAGGATGCCACCTATGATGCCACCGACATTGATATCAATAAACGCGGCTACTTCATGGGCATTCATGATACCGGCAATGGTGATCTGACCTTCGTCTCTGGCCAGCGCTACGGCACGTTCAACCTGCTCGGCCAAATCGACACCAAACGCCTTCCCCGCGGCTACCAGGACGCCTCCCACGAGCACAACATCATGCCCAACGGCCACTCACTGGTCCGAGCGGCAAAAAGCAACTACATCAACGACCGAGGGGACATCGTGCATACCGTTCGCGATCATATCCTCGAATTGGACAAGGATGGCAACCTCGTCGATGTCTGGAATCTGGCGGAGATCATGGACCCCTATCGGGATGCGCTGCTGGAAGCACTGGATATGGGGGCTGTGTGCCTGAACGTCGATATGGACCACATGGGAGAAAAAGCAGGCGAATTGGCCATTGACGCCCCGTACGGCGACATCCCTGGAATTGGTGCTGGCCGAAACTGGGCGCACATCAACTCCATCGACTACGACCCCAAGGATGACTCCATCATTCTCTCTTTCCGCCATCAGGGCGTTGCCAAGGTTACTCGCGACAAAAAAGTAAAATGGATCCTGGCCCCCAAAGCGGGCTGGAAAGGCGAGCTTGCCACCAAGGTGTTGCAACCTGTAGACGCTAAGGGGCACAAGATTAGCTGCAGCGAAAAGGGCGTATGTGACGGCGAGTTCGATTTCACCTATACCCAGCATACCGCTTGGCTAAATGACGATAAAAACCGCCTCACCGTACTGGATAACGGTGACGGCCGCGGCTATGACCAACCGGCCCTGCAGGAGATGAAGTACACCCGCTTCGTGGAGTACAAGATCGACGAAGAGAAAATGACTGTTCAGCAGACCTGGGAGTATGGCAAACAACGCGGCTTCGATTGGTACTCCCCCATCACCTCGAACGTCGAGTACATGGCAGACCGCAACACCATGTTTGGCTTCGGAGGCTCTGTCCACCTGACCAAGCCCGGCGTTCCCACCATCGGCAAAATCAATGAGATCGACTACGACACCAAAGAGGTCAAGGTGGAGATCGATGTGCTGTCTGAAAAGAACAACACTCCCCACTATCGGGCCGTTCTGATCAACCCGGCCAGCCAGTTCGGTAAGTAACATCAAATACGGGGTACCCAGGTACCCCTCTATGGGGAATATATGATGAAAACACTATCCAGACTCACCCTGGCTTGCGCACTGGTGAGCCTTTGCGGGCCTGCCGCAGCCGGGAAAACGGTTATCTCGTTAGGATACCTGCTTCACGAAAGTCAGTCGCTGGACGATAACCTCAACCAGTTTGACCGTACTACCCTCTCTCTGGCTAACATCAATGCCGGTGACTGGGGAAGAATCGTTACCGTAGGTATCGTCGATAACCTCGAAAAGTCCGCTAGCTACAACGGACCGGCCAATGGAGGAGAAGATTGGTCCACCTACAAACTGGCATTTACCGGAGATTTCAAAACCGGTATCAAGGGCTTGAACACAATGTTCAAAAATGTCTCCTATTACAATGTAAATGGCTATGAGAATAATCTAGCCCTTGGCTTGTCATACGATATTAAAGCCCTGGACGCCAGCTGGTACTTTAGCGGCGGTTATATGTACTCTACGGGCTCTAACGCCTGGGGAACTGATTTTCAAGGTGATTGGGGAGGTTACCACCTCGAGTTCAAAATGGATAAGCCAATTACCGACAATACATCCATTGGCGTTCGATATATTGGCATGCATGACCGAACTCAACAGCACGCAGATATCATGTACGGTGGAATATCGGAAACCGACGGCAACAAAAATGGCTACTGTGCTGACATTAACCTCTCCTATCGCTTTTCCAACAAAATTCAAACCAATCTGGCATTGCGTCAACTTCATGCTTGGTATGGATATAAGAACACGGCCAATATCTTATACATGGGGGCACAATACGCCTTCTAATAGATAGGTCAGTCAAAAAAAAGCACTAATAACTCAATTAACTGCATTAGATAAATTATCTCTATTTCTTTCTCACTGAGAGGTCATAATTATGAAAAAATCTCTGGCTACATTACTGGCAACAGTCACGTTATCCTTTGGAATTCATGCTGCCGAGGTTATTCGCATTGACACCCCGGAGCTGGATAGTACCGTCCAAAAAGTCTACAGCGTCTATTGCCCCTTCTGCTACAAATACGAAAAAGCGGTTACTCCCAACATGATCAAGCACCTTCCTACCGGCACGACCTTTCAGGCCATCTGCCTTGAGAGTAAAGGCGAACTGGGTATAGAAGCGTGTCAGGTTTTGGCGGCCACGGCGACCATTGGTGAAATGCAATACAAAAAAGCCAAACTCGCCATGTACAGTGCCGTGCATGACAAAAAATTGGCCTCGGTAAAGGGAAAGACCGCGGTTGAGGGCACTCTGCGTGATATCGGACTGAAAGCTGCTGGCGTCTCAAAAGAAGCGTTTGAAACTGCTCTGAATACTCCCCAGGCTCAAGAAAAGCTGGCCTACGACCGTACCATTGCCAAAACGATTGCGCTGGAGAGAGGCATTCCAGCCATTGTCATCAATGGCAATAAACTGGTGAACACCGCCACGGTGGGTTCCTTAAAGGATCTTGACGACACCATCGCCGCCAACCTGTAAGGAGATAAGATGAACCAGATTATTCAATTTTTCCGGGACCTGTTTACCAACCCGACGGAACTTCAGGACACACGCCTGCCCTGGTGGGTAATGACCGGTATCGCCTTCTCAGCCCTGGTGTGCGCCAGCCTCTATTTCCAGTGGTGGCTTGAAGGCGAGCCCTGCGAACAATGCGTCTACATTCGGGAGGCCCAGTTCTTCATCCTGATCGCCGGCGCCCTGATTCTGGTAAATCCAAAGCAGGTTGGCCTGAAACTGGCCGGGCTGACTGGCGCCTGGGTCGGGGTCATTTACGGAATGGTGTGCTCTGTGAAGCTGGCCGGAATCGAAAAGGCGATGCAGAAGCTGAACGAAGGTGGCGATCTGTTCGCCAGCGGTGCCGGCGCCAATGCCTGCTCTCTGGAGCCCAAGTTCCTGACCGGTCTGCCGCTGGATCAGTGGTGGCCGACAGAGTTCAAGCCAGGCGGGATCTGCGGCGAATTTGAGTGGAGTCTGCTCGGCTTTGGCATGGCCGACTACTGCATCGTGATCTTTGCGGCGTTCGGCTTGTGCCTCGCTCCGCTAACCTACGGGTTTATCAAAAACATCGTTAAAGGTAAAATCGGCTCCGCAATCACCTCCTAACCAACCTTAGGATTACGCCTGAAAAGGCCCGCCTGAATCGGCGGGCCTTTTCAGCAAAAAGCACAGCATCAATACTACCGTAAGAATAATTCAATGGTCGCTTAGAACAACCAGACTGACTGTTGAGCCATCACTCGCAACCGGTTTTGACTGTGCTGATAACCGGCTCACCGGAAACTTTCCAGTGATAACTGAAGTAGCAATTGGTGGCTCTGACTTCGTTGATCGTCGGCTCTGCTTTATCCAGCACAGATTTTGGTGCTGCGGCCACCGCGTAACTGCCGGCTTCCACATAGATGCGATGGGACCACTCTGCGACATCGATGCCCGCAGCTTCAAAGATCTCCGGGTCTGAGCTGTATCCAGCAGTAAAACTGCTGCCGGTTGCCCCGGCCGCCCAGGGCTGGTAATGACTGCCTTTAATGCCCTCAAATTCCACTTGAGTGGCCATTTCATTGCCGGACGTCAGCGTCTTTGCTTTAAACAGTTGTACCGCAGATTTAATGGAACCCACGGCACCATCAATAGCCGCACGGTTTGCGTCACCCTGAAGACCAATGAATTTCGGTGCAACAATAACGGCCAACACTGCCAGCACGATGATAACGACGATCAGTTCAATCAAAGTGAAGCCTGAGCGACGTTTAGATGAATTGCGTGTTTGATTTATCATAAGCTGACACTCATGCCACGGTCGATTTCAATACTATCAATAGTATCCTCAATATCGAACAAGTCCAATTTCCTATAATTTACACGGCGTTATCTTAAATCATCGGTCACAACAATGGCCGTCGATGACTCAAGCCAACACGATTTTGTATTTACTGAGCCTGCTATTAAGCCAGCAAAACAATATTGCACTCTTGCCCCCCTAACACCGAAACGTCATGATGCTTTAAAGCGACTACTCAAGATGGCAACTTGGTCGGGGTGTCGTTGGCCGTCTGCTCAGATATTGGTTGGGAGTCTGGCTCAGACTCCGGTTTGGGCTCGGCCAGAATCGGAGCGATATCATCCGGCAGCTTACTCTCGGAAATGTCGATAATCTGAGACCGATTCATGGTGATCTTATAACGGGCAAAGGTGGGCGGCTGACGATTCTCCTTCAGCATCAACACCAGATTGATCTGGTAACGGCGCTCCACCGATTCGCTGCTGACTTTGCCGTCGGACTCCCGATAGATCTTGGCTTTACCCCGCTCAAGATAGCGGGCAAACGGCGCCAGACTGAAGTTGATCTGTTCCTGGATGGTCGAGTAACCGGACAAAAACTCCTTTTGCGCAATTCTGGAGCTGATGCCGTAATGTAGTATTTCCGCATCGACCTTGTTTTGGCTGTGACGCCGACTCAGGATGCTTCGTACCTCTTCCGGCAGGTCTTTTTTGTTAATGAAATCAGCCCAGATTAACTGTCGCCCAATGGCACTCTGACTGGTGGTGTCCCTCAGGGTGCGGCTCCACCTGGGGCGCCCCTTTTGAATCCGTCGCCACAACGCATTTCTCAGGTCATCTTTAAAAATTTCACGAAACGCGTAGATCACCGCCAGGGTCAGCACCAGAGCCAGAGTCAGGCCGCTCAGTGCCCCCTGCGCCTTGATAATCAGGGTCGACACAATCACCATGATTACCCCGGTGGCAATGCCCGACGTCAGTTTTTTTAACCCCACCCCCAGGGTTTTCAGCTCCTCTTTGAGTACCACCCCCTGCTGGATCAATCGACGCAGTAACAGCATTTTGTTGGAAACCCGGTTGGGATCGCTCTTGGTTTGTTCCGAGTTGTATTTTCTGCCATCACGGTAGGCGCTCTCGGCCCGACAAAGGCCGATGGCCTGCTCAACAACGCTGTTGTATTCGCTGCTTCGCGGCGCATGGGACACCAACTTAAGAAATCGCTGCTCACAGAACCAGGACAAATAGTTATCGGCATTTTCGAAGTAATGCTTCCACTTCGGTTCGCTTGGCTCGTTGCGACGAAACTTCTTAAGCAGCTGGGCAACGATGTCACACAACTCGTTCAGGGACTGATAAAACTGATCGACGTCTTTGATCTGCGCCAACTCTTTGCTGTCGGTTTCGATGGCGATGGAGAACTGGTAGGCAAACAGGTTCAGATAGAGGCGAAACTCCTCCACCGTGCGTTTATTCAGGCTGACAAAACGCCCCTGCACCAGCGGCAGGTGCAACCCGGTCGAATAGTAGGAGCGTCGCCCGACAACCGCACTGTGGCAGTAGGCCCCGGCATCCATATTTTGCGGGTTGACGCCCATGTCTTTGGGCAACATGAAATAGAGATCGATTCGACGATGATCGCCGTTCTTCATCTGGTGGAGGACTTTAAAAGACTGCGACTCCTCCTGCTTAACCACTATTTTTGACACGGTACCTCAAGGTTTATGAACAACATCCATCAGCTATCAGTTTATTGTAGCACTTTGTGTTCGTTAACTTTTATCGCTTGTTAAGAGGGCGACCGCTCTCGGCCAGTTGTAAATCAATGGCTTCAAGAAGTTCAAACGAATCTTACCGGAGACAGACCCCTCCTGGCGCCAGGGGATGCCCTGGTTAACCGAAGCATGCCCTGGCCGCTTGCGAAGGTCACAGGACGATCTTCCCGGCCTGGAAACAACAATGCCCGCCAGCAGGGCCGACGGGCATCCATCAAGAACACAGGCTACGACGCTGGGCCGCAGCCCATACGCGGTCCTTTACCGGCCCAGGGGCTCGGTCTTCATGCCTTTCACCAGACTGACGCACATCATCAACAGGATGAAGGTGAACGGCAGGGCGGTGGAGATGGTGCCCGCCTGCAGCGCCTGAATCGCTTCGGTTCCACCGACCCACAACAATACGGCGGCAATGGCGCCCTCGATGCTGGCCCAGAAGATGCGCTGAGGTACCGGCGCATCCACCTTTCCGCCGGCGGTGATGCTGTCGATCACCAGAGAGCCGGAATCGGACGAGGTGATAAAGAACACCATGATCAGCACGATAGAGATCACCGATAACAAGGTGCTCCAAGGCAGGGCATCGTAGGTGTAGAACAGGGCCAGGGTGATGTCCGACAGGCCATTGGTACCCAGTTCGCCCACCTTGTTGATGATCTGGTCGATGGCGATGCCACCAAACACCGACATCCAGATGATGCACACCGACGTGGGGATGAACATTACCGCAATCAGGAACTCACGAACGGTACGGCCCTTGGAAACCCGGGCAATGAACATACCCACGAAAGGTGACCAGGAGATCCACCAGGCCCAGTAGAATACGGTCCAGCCGTGCATCCAGGCTTCATCTTCTCGACCGTGGGGGTTGCTCAGAGGGATCAGGTTCTCGGCGTAGCCCAGCAGGGTTTGGCCCAAGTTTCCGAAGGCGACGGCGGCGCCCACCAGGGTGACGAATACCAGCAGTGCCAGGGCAACCAGCATATTGACGTTACTCAGTACCTTGACGCCGCCCTCAATGCCCCGAACCACAGAGACGACCGCCAGGCCGGTAACAAAGGCGATAACACCGACCTGCATGCCGATGCCGCCTTCGGTGCCAAACACATGGTTGATGCCGCTGGTGGCCTGCTGGGCACCCAGGCCCAGCGAGGTCGCCAGACCAAACAGGGTCGCCAGAACCGCCATAATGTCGATGACATGGCCAAACCAACCCCAGGTCTTGTCCCCCAGAATGGGGTAGAAGATGGAGCGGATCGACAGCGGCAGTCCCTTGTTGAAGGCAAAGAACGCCAGAGACAGTGCCACCACCGCGTACATGGCCCAAGGATGCAGGCCCCAATGGAAAATGGTGGCGCCCATGGCGACCTTGACCGCTTCCGGAGAGTTGGCTTCGACGCCCAATGGCGTCTCATACCAGCCGGTGAAGTAGGCAACGGGTTCGGCAACGCCCCAGAACATCAGGCCGATGCCCATGCCGGCGGCGAACAGCATCGCCATCCACGACAAGTTGGAGTGCTCAGGACGGGCATCGGCACCGCCGAGGCGGATGCGGCCGTATGGGCTCACCATCAGCCATAAGCAGAAAATCAGGAACAAATTCGCCGACCACATAAACAGGGCATCGAAGTTGTTTATGATTTTCCACTTAATGCCATCCAGCGCCGCTTTGGCGGTGGCCGCATCACTGATTAGAATGGCCGCCAGAAACAGCAACACCAAGCTGGCGCTGATCCCAAAGACCGGGTTGTGAACATCAAAGCCCCACTTCTGAACGTTATCCTGACCGACGGTGTAGTCGGTATTTTCAATACTGTATTTATCCACTGTCTTAGACATCTTCCCTCTCAAAAAGCTTACACATCAAGCTGTCATTCTCCGTGTTTGAATCCGGAGTTGGGCGCATGTTAACAGTTTCAATGGCTTGAACTCAAACGAACCTGCCCATTAACGGGATCACAGTCCATACAAAACTGGGCTTCAAGCAGGGTAAAAGCCCCGAAAACTCTGAAGATTAGCGTTGAAATTTATTTGGGCTAAAACGAAGTGCCCAAACAAGGCGGCCAAGAGGAATTATTAGAGGTCTAATCAAGTTGTCGGTACGGACCGAGCTGAGTTCGGTGTCGTTAAACAAACGGCAACAACACGGCGCGGTCAGTGCATGGCCGCGCCGGCTTCATTCGGGGTCAGAGGCCGGCTCTGGCCTCGGTGATCAACCGTTGCCATTGCGGGTATTTTCCGAGGCTGGCTTTGAGGTCTCCCCAGGGCATCATTACCTGGTGCTGCAACTCATTGCTGTCGGCACTGCCGCTGTGAAGCAGGTACAGGTAGTAAAACGCCGAGGCCCGCCAGTTGGCGGCGCAGTGCACCAACACGTCCCGGTCTGTATTGGCGTCCATCACTTCAAAAAAGCGCTGCAGGTTGGCCTGGGTTGGCTGTTTCCAATCCACTTCGATGTTGATGTAATCCAGACCGGCGGAAGCGGCCAGTGACGCCTCATCCGCATGGCCGCTGCGATTGCCAACGGGAATCAGGTTGATCACCAGATCAACCCCGGCAGCCTTCAATTGGGGAAATTGGGCTTCGGTGGGCAAACCGGCAGTAATGACCCGTTCGCTGTTGAACTGTACGTCTTTGATGTCCGCCAGAGGCTGTGGCGAAATGGCCGCCTGGGCACTGACACTCAGCAACGCGGCGGCAAAAAACAGGGCTTTCATAGGGGAGACTCCTTGGTCATGACGCCCCCTATCCTGACTTCAGCGGACTCAGGTTTCAACTCGTTGGTTTAGCCCTTGGTCTGCTGTGCCAGGTAACGGCGAGCCTCTGCGGCAGTGTCGGCCACCCCTTCGATCAAGGCCGAGCGCTGGTGATGAATCTCATCGAAGCTAAGCCAGTCACACGCCAGGGCATCGTCGTCGGCCTGCAGTTCACCACCAAGATAACGGCACAGTACCGGCACCAGGATAAAGTGATGATGGCGACCGCTGCCATCAAATTCGTTGACCTCCACCACCGTCAGCAGCGCCTGCGGCTCGGCGCGGGCACCGGTTTCCTCCAGCAACTCCCGCACGGCGGCATCCATCAACGGCTCCCCTGCGTCCACCGAGCCACCGGGAAACCCCCACCCCAGTGCTTGCGGCTCATTGGCGCGCTTCACCAGTATCAGCCGCTCCTGATGGTAGGTGACGGCCAGAACGGCCACTCTGGGCATGGACAACTCAGACATCGATAGTCTCTCAATCAGTAATTCAGTGGCTTGGCAGTGTAACCCCGGCCACAGAGGCAGACAATGACCCCCCCCACCCAGATGCGCTCAGAGCACGGTCCTCCACGACTCAGCACGGCGACGCTGATTCAAGAAACACAAAAGGCGCCCACAGGGCGCCTCGACCGTCTCGATGAGCAGGTTGTTACAACACGCCGTTGCTGCTCACCAGTTCGCGACTGGCCAGCTCTCCTTTCTCAATCTTCTGGTACTGTTGTTTCAGGTAGGCTTTGCCCATCTGCAGACGCTGCTTAAACGCATCCTGCTCCAGAACTTGAGGATCCACCGCCATCAACTTGGCTTTGGCCTGCCATTTGCTGATGGTTTTCGCTGATTCAGCGGCATCCATAGGCAGCAACTGCACGTGGGCCTGGTTCCAGCCCATGTCCACATCAAACTCGACCACGTACTCTTTTCCGGCTTCGACGTCGGCTTCAAGCACTGAGTAACGCTCAGACAATGCCACGAAAGTGTGTTTGCCCGGCTTAACCCGAACCTGGAAATAGGTGCCGGAGGTGGTGCTGCCGACATAACCTTGTTCCGACCAGATGTCGAATGGAACTTGGCCGATCAGTGTTTCCATGCGATAGAAGTTAATCACCGCACTGTCATCATCCGCCTTCATGGGTTGATTCGATTCTTTCATTACCGGGAAGCCCAGCAACGACGGGTTCACCAAGAGGTTATCGTAGGCGTCATTTTTCCGAGGTGCACCAATGTCTTTGGCTTTGGAGGTCTTCATCACCATGGTGGCTCCCAGGTCATGCTCTACCTCTTTGGTTTCGCCCTTGACGTAGTCGATGGCCAGATAGACGGTTTCACCGGGGCGATTATCGACCTTGGCAAAGCCGATGCCCGCCAGTCCCTGTACCAGATGCACCGAATTGATACCAGAATCTAACTTCAGCAATGCGTGGGAGCCATTAGACAGATCCGCCACCACATTCTCGTTGGCCGCGACCCATAGTCCCCTGGCCGCACCGGCAAAGTTGGACCCACGAATCACATACACAAACGTCTGCTCTTCAGTGGGCGTGGCTTCTGGCTTAAATTGACTGACCAGTTCCGGGTCCACCTTATAGCTGGTGGCACAGCCCGATAATAACAACACCATCGCCGCCAGACTCAGGCCGACAGATTTAGACAACAACTTACCTAGTTTCAAAATGAATCCCTTAATTAAAAACACCACAGTCACTTGTGAGGGTATGATGCAATTCTGAACTCGTCCTTATGCCTGTTTTTGCATATGGCCAATTTCGAATGTTTTAGTGATATATTTCATTAGCTTATAATGAAGCCGAAGCCGAGTTTAGCGTTCATTCGACTCGATTAGCAAGGAATGCGGCACGGTAAATTCCATGCCGAGTCACGAAGTGAATACAATGGAAGTAACGGCTTTTCTGTCACTCTCGTGACCTCCGTTCAAGCCTCGGAATTACTTGCGTACCGGCACCAGTCGATGCAAGCCGAAGAGCCGTGGTAACGGCAGCATTGGCAGTAAGATCAGGGCAATGCCGAACACTGTCAGTCGATCCGGCACCTCGGCAAACCACCAGACCCCAAACAGGGTGACGAACAGCAACCCACTGTACTCCGCCAGGGCGATCTGCGCCGACGGTGCTTTCTGGTAAGCCAATACCGCCAGCCCGTTGTAACCACTGATGCACACTGCACTGACGGCCACCCAGCCCAACTCGGTCATGCTAAGCGGCTGCCAATGAAACAGCGCTAAGGGTGCCGCCAGCGGCAGACACAGCAGATTGGTCCAGAACACGGTATTGGCCACCGGCTGTCGCTGAGGCAAGCGCCGAACCAATACATGGAACAGTGCCAGGGTGGTGGCAGTGCCCAGCGCGAACAACGCCGCCCAGTGGAAATGCTGTGGCCGCAGCACCACCAGAACACCGATAAACCCCACACCGGTGGCCAGCACCCGCGTCCAGGGCGGTCGCTCCTTGAGCAACCACAGTGACAGCGGCAACATCAGTAGCGGCGCGGCATAAAACAGTGCATTGGCAGTGGCCAGAGGCAGATAGGTGACCGCCACCATCATGCAACCGCTGCCCACCAATACCAAGTGCGCCCGAATCAGGGTGACGCCGGGGGCATGGAGGCGACGACCGGCTTTGGGCAACCTCAGTAACCACGGCAGCACCAGCAAGGTGGCCATCCCCTGGCGAATAAAGATGTACTGAAACGGCGAGATGCCGCCTTCGAGAAGCTTGACTGCCACATCGGACACCGACGCCAGCAGGTTGCCCAGAACCAGCAGGCCCAGAGCCAAAGGTATCACTGCAGCGCCGGACACTCAGGCTTTATCCAGTCGCATGTCAACGTGAGGAATGCCATCCTCCAGATAGGGTTCGGAGAACGCCACAAAGCCATGACTGGCGTAAAAGTCCTGAAGGTGCTCCTGGGCGCCAATCTCGACGTTGACCCCAGGCCAGAGGTCTTCACAAAGGCTCAGAGCCTGGCCCACCAGTTGGTGCCCCAGGCCGCGGCCACGGATGCTGCTCTTGGTAACAATACGACCAATGCTGACATTGTCATAAGTCAGCCCCGGCGGTAGCAATCTGGCGTAGGCCACCAGTTGCCCGTTTTCGGTCCCCATCAAATGGCGAACACCGTGCATCACGTCATGGCCATCCACATCCTGGTAGACGCAATTTTGCTCGACCACAAACACCTCCATTCGCAGGCGAACGATATCGTGCCAATGGCGGGCGGAAAGAGCATCAAAGTTACATAATTGCCAGGTCAACATAGAGGTCGTGTTCTCGTTATCAGGAATTTCCGCCACTGTATCTCCTCATTGAATCTCAGTCGTTATCCTTTGTTAATTTTGGCGCATTCGGGCTTTGATTCGACTGAGGCTGACATGAGTAATGCCCAGGTAGGCGGCGATCTGGTAGTCATTTAATCGTTGCAGAAGATGAGGATAGTCCTGACAAAACAAGGCGTAGCGCTGGGAAGGCGAATGCAGCAACATCAGCCGCTCCTTGCGCTCTTTATAGATCAACTGTTGCTCCAGCAGGGTGACGTGGGCCGGATGACGTTCGGTGCGCCACTGCTGCAGCACCGACATTGGCAGGCAGCGAAGTTGCACCTCGCTCAGTGCCTGAAGTTGAAACGGCGACGGCGTGCCGGCCAGCCAGGCTTCAAAACCGATGATCCAGTCCCGCTCCCAATAAAACTCCTTACTGAACTGCTTGCCCTGTGAGGTCAGATAACTGGCGTGGCACAGTCCCTGCTCGACAAAAAACAGTTCTCCTTGATGACTGCGCTGAGTCACCAGAACCTCTCCTGGTGCGCAGCGGCGCTGACTCGATTGCAAAAACAGCGCCTCGGCTTCTGCAATGGGCACTTCCAACTGCGTCAACGCGACGACAAACCCTTGCTCCATTCGGCCCCCTCTAAAACACGAGGTTATACCCCGAAGCCCGGTTCGGCTTCAAGGGCGGGTTCACCCGGATTCCTCTTCCAACAACACCAGGTTCCTACCGGCCTCTTTGGCCTGATACATCACCTCGTCGGCCCGTCGCAGCATGGTGTCGATGCTATCGCCTTGCTGCCCCTGACAGATCCCTGCCGAAAAGCTGACCGCCAGCGACAATGCCTCCAGTTGCAACGGCTGACCGGTCACCTTGCGCCGCACCGCTTCAATCAACCGCCATGCCTGCTCACCGTTGAGCCCGGGCATCACCACAGCAAACTCCTCGCCACCGACCCGACCGACCACGAACCGCTCCAGGCTCTGGCTCAGTTCCCGGGCCAGGAATTGCAACACCCGGTCCCCGACCTGGTGGCCATGCCGATCGTTGACCTGTTTGAACATATCCACATCCAGCATCGCCAGACACAGGGGCTGCTCCGCGGCCACCGCCTGGCCCCAGAGATCGTGTAATTGATTCATCAGGTAGCGGCGATTGGCGACCCCGGTCAGATAATCCAGATGCGCCCGCTGCCACAGCTTCTGGTTCAGCTCCTGAGCTTGAATCAGGTTATTGATGCGACAGTAAAACTCTTCGGCAAAAAACGGCTTACGCAAAAAGTCGTTGGCACCGTACTTAATAAACCGGGCCGACACCTCTTCCCGGCCCGACAAGCCGACGATGATCAGTTCATCCCGGTCAACCTGCTCCCGCACCTTGCAAATAAGCTCAACGCCGTTGATGGCGGGCATCTCATAGTCGGTGATCATCAATTTGAATTCACCGGTGGCCAGTTGAATCAGCGCCGCTTCGGCGCTGTCGGCCTCGGCCACCTGAAACTGATGCCGCTCCAACAGATCCTTCACCTGTTTGCGCGCCACCTGAGAGTCATCCACCACCAGCACCCGATAGTCGCCATTGCGCGCCAGTCGCTTCACCAACCCCACCGCGTATTGGTAGGAAAAACGGTTCTCCTTCAGCACATAATCCACCACCCCCAGTCCCTGCAGCCGAGTGCGTTCATCCTCATCCATACGGGCAGTCAGCACAATGGCGGGAATCCCTTTAGCCAGGGTCCACTCAATCACCTCACCGTTGGGCGCATCCGGCAGGCAACGATCGCACAGGGCCGCAAAGTAATCGGTTTTCTCCATCAGCGCCTTGGCGGTCTGAAAGTCCTTGGCAAACTCCACCTCAATGCCAACTTCCTGCTGAAACAAGTGAAACAGCACCTTACAAACGGTGACACTGTCTTCTACAACCAGGACTTTTATCATCATTATTCCTTATGATTGGTCGCCATCTGCTTGCGCACCGCTCGGGCACGCCGTCGGGCCTTGGCCCGTAAATCCACCACCACGGTGGAGGAAATTTTATCCTGAATCGCCTGTCGATTGGGATCCCAGAACATCTGCATAAACCCCATCATCCCGGTGGCAATGCCGGCACCATAGCCACCATAACGGCCAAACGCCTCCCACAGGGAGATGGGGGTGTTATCCAATTGAATCACTCGAATGCCAAACACTTTCTTGCCCAGGGTCTGGCCATGGAACCAGGCCGTTAGCACAGTGAAATAGACCGAGGCCCAACCTAACTCGGCCACAAAGCCATTAATCAGGTCTTCAATGGTCTTCACCCCCCCCAGCCAGCCCGTCTCTTCTGCCGGCTCGAGGGGCGTTGACTCATCCAGCGGCGTGATCTGGGGCCGCGATACCGGAGTCTGGGCATTCTCGAGGTCTTCAACGGACTGCACTTTCGACTCTGGCGAACTGACCGTCACGCCCACTTCGTCCAACGAGCCCTGATAGCCATCGAGCAGATCCGCCGCCACTTCGGCGGCGGCATCGTCTGGCAGGCCATAGGTCATGATCAGGTACGCAGTCATCTCCTGCTCCGTGCTCAGCTCACCGGTGACCACCTTGGCCATCAGATCCGAGGCCAGCTTCAGGGTACACAGCGCCTGATCCTCGGCATCACAGATTCGCGCCAACACGTCGTTATCCGTCTGAATTTCGATTCTTGGCGGCGGGCTTTTCGGCGGATTGTCGCTACCGGCGTTAAACACCATGGTAAACAGCAACCACAATCCCATAGCTAAATAGATGCCGGTCTGCATCTTGGCCTTGACCTTAATGCCGCGCCAGCGAATCCACACCACCGCCAACAAGATGGCCCATAGCAACTCCAGGGGTAACTCCGCCAGCATCACCACCATCAACAGATCCAGCATCAATGCCAGTCCCCGGCGCCAGGGGCTGGCCAGCGGGCGATTCAGCAGTTTGGGGGCAACTTCAAAAGCGGTAGGAGTAATGATGGTACGGGGATCCGGTAAACGAGCCACAACAGTCCTTGTGCCGAAGGAGAAGAATGTAACCGAACGTTAACACAAACCGCTGGTTTGCATCCATTTCCGCTTCATATAAATAAAAAGCACAGCGGTTATTCCATTCAGGAATATAGGATAACGAACCGACACTTCCAGTGTGGCCCGAAAACGCTATGCTGGCTGCTATTATTGCTTTGATACCTATCGAACCGAATCAGCAACGGAGCAGCGACAGATGGCGAAAATTTATCAAGATAACTCCCTGACCATTGGCAATACCCCTTTGGTGAAACTCAACCGGGTTACCGAAGGCAATGTGCTGGCCAAGATTGAAGCCCGCAACCCCAGCTTCAGTGTTAAGTGCCGCATCGGTGCCAACATGATCTGGGACGCCGAAAAGAGCGGCACCCTGACCAAAGGCAAAGAGATCATCGAGCCAACCTCCGGCAATACCGGTATCGCCCTGGCCTTTGTCGCCGCTTCCCGTGGCTACGGGCTGACCCTGACCATGCCAGAGACCATGAGTCTGGAACGTCGTAAGCTGCTGAAAGCGCTGGGTGCCACCGTGGTACTGACCGAAGGCGCCAAGGGCATGAAAGGCGCCGTGGCCAAGGCCGAAGAGATTCAAGCCAGCGACCCTGACAAGTACGTACTGCTGCAACAGTTCGATAACCCGGCCAACCCGGCCATCCACGAACAGACCACCGGCCCGGAAATCTGGGAAGACACCGATGGCGAAGTGGATGTGTTTGTGGCCGGCGTCGGCACCGGTGGTACCATCACCGGCACCAGTCGTTACCTGAAGCTGGCCAAGGGCAAAGACGTGCTGTCGGTGGCAGTGGAACCAGAAGATTCACCGGTGATCGCTCAAGCCAAGGCCGGCGAAGATCTCAAGCCCGGTCCACACAAGATTCAGGGGATCGGTGCCGGATTCATTCCCGGCAACCTGGACCTGGAGATGGTGGACAAGGTCATCAGCGTCAGCAATGACGAGTCCATGGAGATGGCCCGCCGCCTGATGGAAGAGGAAGGGATTCTGGCGGGGATCAGTTCCGGTGCCGCGGTCGTGGCGGTCAACAAACTGCTGGCAGAGCAACCTGAGCTGAAAGAGAAGACCATTGTCGTGGTACTGCCCTCTTCCGCCGAGCGCTACCTGTCTTCGGCCCTGTTCCAGGGTGTCTTTACCGAAGCGGAAAACCAGCAATAACTGATTGCAATTCAAGAAAGGCGGCCTCAGGGTCGCCTTTTTTTGTTATGGTGCCTGTCACTGAGTGTGAGGCACCGCATGAATTCACCATCTCGTCATTTTTTGATGGCGCCAGTCACCTAGTATATGGAAAGAACAACTTTTAATAAAAACAGACACATCAGGGAAATGTCATGTTGAAATTATTGCGCAGGCTGTCGATCTCGTTGCGCTTGCTTATCTTGTTAGCCATGGCCGGCAGTGCCACCTTGCTCTACACCTACTTCAGCCTGAGCGGCCAGTACTCACAACTGCTCAGCGCCGCCGAAACCGAAAATCGTCACCTGGGCCAGGCCATCGCCTCTCTCGACCAGGGCGATACCACGGCCGAACAGTTGCTGCAGAGCCTGAAACTGGGCGACAACACCAACCTGCTGGTACTGGATGGGCAGGGACAACTGCTTAACCAGCGTCAACGTGACGGCGATTTGAGCCGACTGATGGCCGCCGCCGACGCCCGGGCGCCGCTGCGCCAACTGGCCGCACAGGGCGGAGCCCGCACTTTGGTTATCGACGGCATGACCTACTGGCTGTATGGCATTCCTACCGCCACCAACACCCTGGTGATCCTGAGCGACTCGCACCTGGTGGCACAGCAGATGACCGACGTGCTGTGGGACTATGGCATCTTCCTGGCCCTTCTGGCTGGCCCGGTCATGGGGATCTTCCTGCTGCTTAACCTGTCCATCACCCAGCCACTGCAGCACGCCATCGCCACCATGAAGGCCATTGCCCATGGTGACGGCGACCTGACTCAGCGCCTGGACACCGAAGGCAACGACGAGGTCACCCGTTTCTCTGAAAGTTTCAACGAGTTCACCGCCAAGATTGCCGACCTGATTCGAGTGGTCAACAAAGACGTCCAGGATCTCGGCGGCAGTGCCACTCAACTGGACACCACCGTGGCCGAGTCCAACCAAACCGCCGGCCTGATGAACCAGGAAGCCCAGTCGGTGGCCTCGGCGGTCACCGAGATGCTGGCGGCCACCGAAGAGGTGGCCAACAATACCGGTCAGGCCTCCGAGACCGCCGCCGCCACCCAGGAGCAGGTCGGGCTGTGCCGCGACGCCATGCAGAGTAACCGTGCCTACCTCAATGAAGTGGCCGAAGGCATCACTCAGACCGGCTCCACCGCCGACACCCTAGCCCAGGATTCGGCCCAGATCGGCGGCATTCTCGACGTCATTCGTGGCATTGCCGAACAGACCAACCTGTTGGCGCTCAACGCCGCCATCGAAGCCGCACGGGCCGGCGAACACGGCCGCGGCTTTGCGGTGGTGGCCGACGAGGTCCGCGCCCTGGCGTCACGGACTCAAAGCTCCACCGATGAGATTGCCACCATCATCGACAACATTCAGTCAGGCGTAGCCCACGTGACCGACTCCGCCAGTTCGGCTCTGGAGCAGTTCCAGTTGCTGGCCAAGCAGTCTGACGACGCTGGAGAGACGCTGGATCAGGTGTTTGCCCGCATCGCCACCATCGGCGACATGAGCACTCAAATTGCCGCCGCCACTCGGCAGCAGTCCCAGGTCACCAGCGAAATCAATCAGAACATCAACAACATTGCCGATCTGGCCGAAGCCAGCGTCAAAGCCAACCAAAGCAATGCCAACGCCAGCCAGGCGGTGCAGAGCGTCACCGACGAGTTGTCAGTGCAACTGGGTCAGTTCCGAGTCTGACCCTCGACTCACGGCTGCCCCCGCGGGCAGCCGTGTTGACTCCGGCGCCACTCCCCGACCCGATTCCCTGCCACCAAAGTGCCGCTATGGCGGCGATAATATTGACCGAAACCTTGTGTAACAGTATCCTGAGCCCGTCGTTCCAGCACCAAGGCCAAGCATGTATCGTCAGTCCGTCACCATTGCCGCCAAGCAAGGCATTCATACCCGTCCTGCGGCCCTGTTGGTCCAGCAGGCCAAACAGTTTCCCTGCGATATCATCGTGTTTTGTAACGGCAAGCAGGCCAGCGCCAAAAGCTTATATCGGCTGCAAACCCTGAGCCTGGTCAGCGGTACCGAAATCGAAGTCACCGCCAGCGGTGATCAGGCAGAGCAGGCCGTCGATAGCCTGTGCCGCTTTATCGCCACCTTGGAATGACGTCGCCTTAACAGCAACCGAATACCGACCCTCGCCCAGCCGAGCGGTTCGCACCACCCGACATTGCACAGTGCGGCATCGCCGCAGGAGGACACGGAGTGTCACAGACCATCGTTGCACAGGTACTCTCTACCGGACTGATCCGGGGCAGCAGCTACCGATGTCACCGCCGCATTACACCGGTGGATCACTCTCGAGTCGATGAAAACGAAGTCGCCGGCGAAATCGCCCACATTCATCAGGCCCTGCAAGCCGAAGTCGCGGCCCTGGATGCCCTGTTGTCCCAAGCCTTGTCCGACGACGAACGTCAGTTAATGGAAGCCGACCGGCTGATGTTGATGGACGACGAGCTGGCCCAGGATATGTGCCACCATGTCGAGCTGCACCACTGCAATGCCGCCAGTGCCATCGAGCGGGTACTGTCGCCGATGGTGGATGAAATCAGCGCAATTGAAGACGCCAACCTGTGCAAGCGCGGCGTCGAACTGGCTCAGCTAAAACAGCGCCTCATTCAGCATGCCCTCGGCCACCGCTGTCCGCTGCCCACCAGTCTCAATGAAAAACAGGTGCTGGTAGTGGATTACCTGTCGCCAGCGGAATTCCTGCGTTATCCAGACATTGCTGGGCTGGTGGTCAGCCAGGCGACCTATCAGGACCACCTGGCCATCCTGGCTCGGGGCATGCAGATTCCGTTGATGGTGGTGACACCGGAACAGCTGGCGGGTCTGCCTCACCACCAAGAGATTCTGCTTGATGGCGAACAGGGCACGGTCACCATCAACCCCTCCCGAGTCCAGTCCGAAGCGTTCGAGGTCCGCTTCGAGCAATGGCAGGAGCGCCAACAAGCCATTGAAGCCGACGCCCTGTCTGCCGCCACCGATGCCGACGGCAACGAATTCAGCATCGGTGCCAACGTCTCGACCCTGGCCGAGCTGCCCCAGGTGGCCCGTTACGGTTGCCGGGAGATCGGTCTGCTTAGAACCGAACTGCTGTTTATGGATCGGCTCAGCCTGCCCAACGCCCAGGAGCAGTACCAGACCTACCGCACCATCGCCGAAGCGATAGCCCCCCACTCTATGACCATCCGCCTGTTCGACTTTGGCGCCGACAAGATGCTGGACGAGATGCCGGATGAAGCCAATCCGGCCCTGGGCCACCGGGGAATTCGCCTGGGATTGGAACAGCCGCAACTGCTGTTACCTCAGCTCAAGGCCATCGCTCGATTGAGCCAGGAGTTTGAGATCAAGATGCTGGTGCCAATGGTCAACCAGGTGGAAGAGCTGCAACAGCTGAGCGAACTGTACCAGCAGGCGGCAGCGGATCTGCCACTGGGGCCCCATAGCCGACAACCGCAGTTGGGAGTGATGGTCGAGACACCGGCGGCCGTAATGAACATCGATGCCATGGCGCCACTGCTGGATTTCATCAGCATCGGTACCAACGATTTGACCCAATACCTGTACGCGGCCGACCGCAACGATCCGACGCTGTCGAAATGGTACCGGCCGGTGTCACCGGCCATGATACGGGCTCTGGCCTACTGCTGCAGCCGTGCCAAAACCCACGGCCTGAACATCACCCTGTGTGGAGAGATGGCTTCTGACCCCAAGGCGTTGCCTCTGTTGCTGGCCATGGGCATCGATGGCCTGTCGCTGGTGCCGACCCAGCGACCACTGATTAAATCGGTGCTGGCACGGCTCAAAGTCAGCCAATGTCAGCAACTGCTGGACCGAGCCCTGAAGACCCAAACTACCCGGGAATTAGGCTCTATACTTAACTCGCTGTGATTTAAAATAAAAATCCGATAATATCAACGATAACAGGGATAAAGGAAAAGAGGTGGCCATGGGATTTTTCAGCCGCATGCAAAGAATGATGAAAAGCGCTTCCCCCACCGGTGGCATCGAGGTCATCGCCCCGGTGTCCGGCGAAGTGGTGGATATCGAAAAAGTCCCTGATGTGGTGTTCTCACGCAAGATCATCGGAGATGGCATCGCCATCGATCCTGACGGTGACACCATCTACGCGCCCATCGATGGCACCATTGGCAAGATTTTCGAATCCAATCACGCCTTTTCCATCGAATCGCCCCTGGGACTGGAGTTGTTTGTCCACTTCGGCATCGATACGGTGGAACTGCGAGGCAACGGCTTCGAGCGCATCGCCCAAGAGGGTCAGCGAGTCAAGGCCGGCGATCCGGTGCTCAAGTTCGATCTCGACTACCTGCGCCAGCACGCCAAGAGCGTATTAACTCCGCTGGTGATCGCCAATATGGAAGACGTTAAAGACCTTCACAAGGCCGAAGGCAAAGCGGTCGGGGGGGAGACTCCGGCCCTGCAAGTCTTCCTGTAAGCTACGCAAATATCTAAAAAAGGCCGCTGTTGCGGCCTTTTTTGATTCACAATTCTGACACCTGAGCTTAACCCATTCGACACACACCACGGCTAACCTGCTTGCGCTTACACATTAAGGACAACTACCTACAGGAAGCCGTTATGAAACACGTATGGGGCACCGTCGCCACTGCCGTGGCTCTGGCCATCAGCCACAGCGCTGTCAGCCAGGTTCTGCCAAACTACCAGGCCAGCAACCCTTGGTATCAGCAAAGCCAACAAACTCTGAACAATAAACTGGCGCCGGAAACTCGCACCAAGGCCAAGAACGTCATCCTGTTTGTCGGCGATGGCATGGGAGTTTCTACCCTCACTGCCGCCCGCATTCTGGAGGGCCAGCAGCAGGGGTTGCAGGGCGAAGAGAACGCCCTCAGCTTTGAGAAATTCGACCACACCGCGTTGGTGAAGACCTACAACGTCGATGCCCAGACTCCGGACTCCGCCGGCACCATGACGGCGATGATCACCGGCGTTAAGACCGACGTTGGCGTCATCAGTATCGATGAGGACATCAGCCGGGGCGACTGCAGCACCGTAGCCGGCAATGAACTGACCACCGCCCTGGAACTGGCAGAGCTGAAAGGCCTGGCCACCGGGGTGATCTCCACCGCCCGCATCACCCATGCGACGCCCGCCGCCACCTACGCCAAATCTGCTGACCGCAACTGGGAGGACATCTCTGACATGCCAGAATCGGCGGTCAATGGCGGCTGTCAGGACATTGCCGACCAGCTGATCAACTTTGAAACGCTGCTTGAGGCCCGCTTCGACGGCGCCGACGTCGATGGCATCGACGTGGTCATGGGCGGCGGCCGCCGCCACTTCCTGCCCAAAAACGAAGCCTACAACACCGACGACGCCGTCAGCGCCATCGAGGGCGATCGCACCGACGGCCGCGACCTAACCGCCGAGTGGCAGGCCAAGTACCCTCAAGGCAACTACGTCTACAACCAGGCCGGCTTTGACGCCATCGATGCGACTAGCGCCACTCAGGTACTTGGCCTGTTCAACGAGTCGCACATGCGTTACGAGGCCGATCGCACTAACGATCTCGGCGGTGAACCGTCCCTGAGTGAGATGACCGCCAAGGCCATCGACATACTCGACAACAACGACAATGGCTATCTGCTGGTGGTCGAGTCCGGTCGCATCGACCACGGTCACCATGCCGGCTCTGCCTACAACGCCCTCACCGACACCATTGAGTTCTCCAATGCCGTCGAACTGGCCCGCCAACACGCCAGTGACGACACCCTGATTCTGGTCACCGCCGACCACAGCCACGTATTCACCCTGGCGGGCTATCCCCGCCGCGGCAACCCGATTCTGGGCAAGGTGGTGGACACCTCAGGCAACCTCTCCACCGATGCCAATGGTCTGCCCTACACCACCGCCGGCTACACCAATGGCCTGGGATTCCGCGATCTGGGCGATGAAACCGACGCCGACGCCGGCTATGGCGAAGCCGCAGCCAATGGCCGCATCGACATCAGCGCCATCGACACTACCGCCAGCGGCTACCATCAGGAAGCGCTGATTCCGCTGAGTTCTGAAACCCACGCTGGGGAAGACATCAGCCTGCACGCCAACGGGCCTGGGGCTCAGTTCGCCCAAGGGGTGATGGAACAGAACCAGATTTTCCACCTCATCGACAATGCCCTCACCCTGGTCGCTAAGTAAGGAATGCCGACAATGAAAACCCTGACTAAGACTCTGCTGGCCCTGGCCATCACCTCCTCACTGACGGCCTGCAGCGACGACGATGACAACAGCCAGACCGGCGGCGGTACCCCACCGACGGGCGCCGTTGAAATCACCAAGGGCGACATCGCCACCAACACCGACAGCCCTTGGTACACCGATGCCGAACAGGCATTACAATCCACCATTGACCGGCCAATCAACGCCAAACGCGGCGGCGCCAAAAACGTGATTCTGTTTGTCGGCGACGGCATGGGCGTGTCCACCGTAACCGCCGCCCGAATCCTCGATGGCCAGCTCAAGGGCGGCAGCGGTGAGGAAAACAGCCTCAGTTTTGATGCCTTCCCCTACGCCGGATTGGTAAAGACTTACAACGTCGATGCCCAAACGCCGGATTCCGCCGGCACCATGACCGCCCTCATCAGCGGCGTCAAAACCGACGTCGGCGTCATTGGCGTCGATGAAGACGTGATTCGCGGTGATTATCGCACCGTGGCGGGCAATGAACTGATGACAGCCATCGAGATGGCAGAGATCGCCGGCATGGCCACCGGAGTGATCTCCACCGCCCGAATTACTCACGCCACCCCCGCCGCCACCTACGCCAAGTCGGCAGATCGTAACTGGGAAGACGTCTCCGACCTGCCCGACGAGGCGGTGGCCGCCGGCACCGCAGACATTGCCGATCAACTGGTCCACTTTGAGACCTACCTGGAAAGCCGCATTGACGGCCTGGATGTCGATGGTCTGGACGTGGTCATGGGCGGCGGCCGCCGCCACTTCCTGCCAAAGGATGCCGCCTACAACAGCCCCGATGCCGTCAGCAGCAAAGAGGGCGATCGCACCGACGGCCGCGACCTGACCGCCGAATGGCAGGCCAAATACCCAAGCGGCACCTATGTGTTCGACCAGAACGGATTTGACGGCATCGATGCCGCCACCACCAGCCGGGTTTTCGGTCTGTTCAACGAATCGCACATGCAATACGAAGCCAATCGCGGCAACGACGTGGCCGGTGAGCCGTCTCTGAGCCAGATGACCGCCAAGGCCATCGACATTCTCGACAACAATGATAACGGCTACCTATTGGTGGTCGAAGCGGGGCGCATCGACCACGGCCACCACGCCGGCTCCGCCTACGGCGCCCTCACCGATACCATCGAACTGTCCAAAGCCGTTGAGCAGGCGATGGCCCTGACCTCGTCCGACGACACCCTGGTGATGGTCACCGCCGACCACAGCCATGTGTTCACCATTGCCGGCTACCCCCGTCGCGGCAACCCCATTCTGGGCAAAGTGGTGGGCGTCGACGGCAAACAGGCCACCGCCGCCGATGGCAAGCCCTACACCACCCTGGGCTATACCAATGGCCGAGGCTTTATGGATCTGGGTAATGAAACCGACGCCGATGCCGGTTATGACCAGCCCATCGCCAGCGGCCGCCACGACCTGACCGAGGTCGATACCACCGCCGCCGGTTACCACCAGGAGGCGCTGGTACCCCGAAGCTCTGAAACCCATGCCGCCGAAGACGTCGGCGTGTATGCGTCTGGCCCCGGAGCCCACCTGGTCACCGGCACCAACGAGCAAAACTACCTGTTCCACGTAATGGAATACGCGGCGGATCTCAGCGGCCGTGCCCAGGCTGCCCTGGACTAACCCCCCACTGTCAACAAGGGGAGCACAAAGGTGCTCCCCTTAGGAGTTCCCATGACACTGACTCACATACTCTTTGCTCTGACCCTAGTGATGAGCCTGGGAGCCCAGGCCCAGTGCGACGCCCAGCCACAACGCCTGATCGCCCACTACAGCCTTGAACAACCCGGTAAAGCGGTTCGCTCCCTGGAGCTGGTGCGCCTGGACAATCAGGTCGCCCTGCACTGGGCCGATGACGGACTGACTGAACGCTGGACCCGGCTGACCGGCGGACAACTGCGTTTAGAACGGTTGTTCGATCAATACCAGCGCGCCATCGAATACCAACCGGAAGATCTCAAGGCGCTGAACAGCGAGCGCGCCTGGAAGCGGCAATGGCAACTGCTGGATCCTGTGGCCCTGAATGCGCTGACAGTGACCACCACCTCGGGCGACGGCTGTGATCACCACCAGCACCGCAGCGGCGCCGGCACCGAACTGGTGTGGCTACCGGATCTGCAACTGGTGCAATCCCTGAGCTCACCGTCACAGACTCTGACCCTGCTGCAGCTCAACCATAGTGACATCGATGTGCAGCAGCGCATGCAGCACTGGGATCAGTTTGCCGCCACCGATTATGCCGATGTCGGCGACAACGAGCAGGATCCACTGTTGTCGAAGATGATCATTCAAGGTTTCAGTCGCCGCCAGGCCAACACCATCAATCACCACCACGGTCACGACCACTGAGTCCCACCGGGCAGCAAATGCTGCGCCCCTTCGGCACCGCCGCATTCTGCGGTGGTCCACCTCCCCTCCCGTGGTGAAATCTGTCGGCCTGGAGGCCACCGCCCCTGCAATCGGTCAAATTCTTCGCCACAGTTGACACTCCCTTGACGTTTGCCCTAGCCTAGACCTAAAGCCGACTGACTGGTCGGTAGCAGGCAATGGCGCGCCCTCAGCCGCTGCCACATCGCCTGCAACCACCGTCAGCCAAGGAGCGGCCCCTGTAAGGAAACCCGACTATGACTCAGACCCACGCTTCGTCCAGCCCGATGTTCGCCCTTCGACAGCGCCTCTATCGTCTCTGGGCCGCCATCGCCAGACCAATTTTTCAGCGCCTGCCCATCGCCACCCCCGAGGTACTCAGCGGTGATCAGTCTCTGGATAACGCCATCGCCCGCCTGGCCGAATCCGGCTACCGGCGTCCGGTGGTGATCACCGATAACGTGTTTGTGACCCTGCCCGTGTTTGGTCGCCTGACCGAAGCGCTGGAACGGCACCAGCTCACCTATTCGGTATTCAGCGACATTGTGCCGGACCCGGATTTCACCCTGATCGAGGCCGGGATCAGCCACTGCCGACAGCATCAATTCGACAGCGTCATCGCCATCGGCGGCGGCTCTTCCATCGATGCCACCAAGGTGATCAACGGCTGCGCCCACAACCACATCGACCCGCGCAAAATCGTCGGCCTGCTGAAATTGAGAAAGAAAGGCGCCTTCTTCGTGGCCATCCCCACCACCGCTGGCACCGGCTCGGAAGCCACCGCTGCTGCGGTGATCACCGATGAACACAGCCATCAGAAGAAGGTGGTGGTGAGCCTGAGTGTGGTGCCGGATCTGGCGGTGTTGGACGCCTCGCTGATGATGGGGTTGCCGCCGGCAATCACCGCCGCCACCGGCATGGATGCGCTGACCCACGCCATGGAGTCATACCTGAGCCGGTTTGCGACTGCTGAGACCGACGCCATGAACCTGGCCAGCATTAAGCGGATTTTTACCTACCTGCCACGGGCGTTCTCCCAGGGACAGCATGACGTCGAAGCCCGCCAGGAGATGGCGTTGGCGTCTCATCAGGCCGGCGTCACCTTCACCCGAACCAGCGTCGGCTGGGTCCACGCCATTGCCCATCAACTGGGCGCTCGCTACGGCGTCCCCCACGGACTGGCCAATGCCATGGTGCTGCCCCACGTGCTGGCGTTCTACCTGCCTTTTGCCAGTGCCCGCATGGCCCAGATGGCCGACGCCATCGGCATCGAGGGCGACAGCGACCAACACAAGGCCGAAGCGCTGGTAACCGCGGTCAATGAATTGTGTCAGACTCTGGCCATCACTCCGGAGCTGACCATGCTCAAGGAGGCGGATCTGGAGAGCATGAGTGACAACATCATCAGTGAAACCTACCGCAGCCCCTACCCGGTTCCCGGTTACTTCGATTCACAGGGGCAACTGCAGCAATTTCTGCGCGGCATGATGGCCTGAGGCCCACGAGTCCCGCCAACTGACCAAGGGGCACAGCCTGTGCCCCTTACCGATTCAGGCGCTAGAAAAACTCTTTGCGGATCTGGGACACCAGGTTTTTGCCGGAGCGGTGGTCGCTGCTGGTTTTGGCCAGATTGATTTTATAACGGGGGTCGCCTTTGAACATCAGCTTATAGTGGCGATTCTCCTCCTCAAAGCTGAAGCCCATCTTCTCGATCTCGGAGCGGGTTTTCTTATCCATGCTCTGATACTGACTCAGGGTCTGTTTGACCGCCGCCAGCAAACGGGCCCGCTCCCCCACCGGGGTATTGGCCTGAATCAGGTCGTCAATAAGATCGAACATGCGCGTGTTCGGCTGCGCGTTTTTCAGTGCCGCCTGCAGGACCTCCTGCACCAGATCTTTGCGTTCGCCCGGGTACAGATCCTGCTCCTGGCCTTCGCACACCAGGCTGCTGCCGGAGTGATCCTTGATGGCCCGCAGGTTCATCAGCTCGGAACGAAGGGAGTTGATGGTCAACTCCGCTGCCGCCAACTGCTCCTCCTTGGCCTTGAGTTCATCATCGAAGGCCGCCACAAACTGCTCCAGCTCGGCGGAGTCCTGTTGCTTAAGGGCACGAATTTTGGACCGCGACACCCGCTCACGCAGCTGCGACCAGCTGCAGCCTTTGATGCTGCGTTGGGTCACCAGTGAATCGCGAATGGTCCGCGCCACCTCCACCGCCAGGTCATTGGCGCAGGCAAAACGATCGCCGGGCAGAACCCGGGTTAACCCGCCATTTGGCCAGTAGATTCCCACGGCCCCCAGATACACGTTCTTACCCCCGGTCGCCTCCTTAAGGTCGAAAGAGAAGCGTCGGTGCGGCTCAACCAGCACGTGGGCCATGCCAGACAGCCACTTGGCCAGATCGTCCGGGTCAACGCTACAGCGGTTATACTCATCGGCGCTGCAATACACCACCGGCAGCATGTTGTCCGAGTCGCCGTTGATGATGTGGCTGATGACCGAAAAATCCGCCTCGTTGTCCTGCAACCGGGTCGGCTCATCGGTTAGCGTCAGGTTGGCGTCCTGGCCGCCGCCGAAATGCTCCAGGATCAGGCGGACAATGTAGGGCTTTTTCGCTTGAGGCGAATGGGTCAACGGCGTATCGGAATCGCAGGACAGCAGCACCGAGATCCAGAAACGGCCGCCGATCTTGGCACCGACAATCTCGGTGACCCAGCGCACCTGCTTGTTGTCCAGGTTTTCGTGGCGAACGCCCAGCCCTTGATAGTCAGACTCATAACAGTGCGCCAGCTGAATCTTCTCGTTCCCCTGCTGCAGTGGCCCTGGCGTCTGCAGCGTCAACGCCTCCAGATTATCGCGATTGAAGCTGGAGTGGGGGCTGCCATCCAGCCAGGTCTTGGCCACCGCCAGAATCGCCTCCGGCTCATGACCATGATCGACAGAGAATTGGGTATAGAACTTTAACATCGGGGTCGTTCACTCCTTGGCTAGGGCCGGCCAAATGGGCACCGCCACGATCACCGCCGCCCAGTAGCCTGAGCCGCAGCAATCAAAAAATCGTTATTCACCTGAGGGTTATAATTAGGGTTTAGGGGCAAAAACCCAAGGGTTTTGTGCAACTTTTTGGTTTGATGAACGCAAACTCAGACGCCAGATCATCATGACGATGAGCTGGCGCCTCTGGATAGGTTCAGGCTTTCGAGTGAGGAGGTGGTGACGATTCCAACTCTTCCAGTTGAGCCTTAATGGTTCTGAGCAAATTTCCCGGGTCATTGGTACCCAGCCTCACCACCTTGCCATTCTTACAGGTTAGCTCCACCGCTTCGGTGCCCGAGACGTTGTACAGCCAACCCTTGGGGATCAGTCGTATGCCCAGGCCTTCGTACCATTGGTTGTGCACTACCCGTACCGATTTCACTTCGGACACCGGCAGAGTACGCTTCCAAAACCAGGGGCCGAAAAACCAGCTGATACGGAGGCGATTGACTTCGATGGTCAAAGAGGAAAACAGCACCGCCACGATGGCCAGAATCAGAAAGGACAGCCACATCATCTGCCCTGCCGGTGCGCTGGCCGCCAGTGACAGCAGCAAGGCGGCGGCCGCCACAATCAGCAGCACCGCCACACCATGTTGAGTATGCCTGTAGATCATCTCTCCCCCCTAGTCGCCTCTGACACCCAGCATCGACGGCGACCTTGACTACCTCAGGATCTCACCTAAGTGTATGCAGGGGAGAAACATCACGCAAAACGGCGATGCTCAGGTGGAAGACAAACCGCTGTAGGGGTAGCCATTGGCCAGCAAGCGGCAGCGCAGCTGATCGATGAGTTCGCAGATGCCGTTGTCCTCGGCGAGCTGGGCCAGATCCACCTCCATGGCGAACATCTCACCGTCCTGAGTCAGCGGCACCGGACGGCCATCGGCGGGGGGCGTGGGGTTGTCATTGACCAGGGATTGCCATACGCCGACCTGGTTCAACTCACTCAACGGGTGGTAGGCCACGAACGTCAGCCGCGTATGGCTGTCGTCGGGATCCGGTTGAATCTCGGTGGCGTCCCAGTTTTTGTGCTGCCTGAGCATCGACGTTTCCAGGCCGGAGTCGGTCACCAGTCGCACCGACAGCATCCAATCCTCCGGCGTGGCCCGCTCACAATCCCGTACCGTATCACTCAAAAACAGAAACCGGGCGTCGTTCATGGGCGAATGTTCCCAGCACCAGCAATCAAAAGGGTTGTGCCCGGCGAGGCCATGATAGGTCGGCTCCCAGGACAGGAACCGGCACTGCAGCGCTTTAGCCAGGTGGTCGATGATTGGCAGAAGGCGCTGATGGTACGCCACCAGTAATCGCTGCGCCCGGCGGACATCCAACAGCGCCTGCTGCATGGACTCAACGGTGTTCTCAATTTCCATAGGGCGTTCCAATGAGGGTATTGGTATCGGCTTGCCGACAGATACCGTTTTTAATCTCTTTTAATCAAGAGTAACAGCTGATTACGACTTACCATACTAGGCATCGTCACAGGAAAATCGACTGAAATTCCATTGTGACCCCACCTTAGTTCACCCCGGTGGCGATGGCGGTTCAGGCGTCGGTTCAGCCGGGTTCAGGCCATCATGGTTACTCGTTAACTAGCATAACAACTTCGGCTTGCTCCCCTATGTGGCCGATGTCACAATGATCGACCCTATCTGTATCGGAGAGCCATGGATGATCCTGTTTGGCATAAAAAACTGCGAGCTCTTTTATATAGAAATACCTCAAGACTAGTCTGCTACACTAAAAGTCTGTTTTTTAAGCAACCCGTAGTGGGGGTTTGTATGCAAAACGATGGCTTTTCGGAAGTCTGGGGCGGTGTCCAAAAGGTCTACAGTGAGGGGAGAACGTGGGCTAAGGGCAACCCTTTCAAGGCAAGCCTAGCTATAGTCGGCACAGTCGCCCTTGTTGCTTTCGCTATCGCAGCTTTTAGCAGAAGCTCAACCCCTTCTTCAAGCCATAATTCCTGGTCAAACTTCAATCCAAAACCCAATCGGCGACATTCCCCTAAAAAACCAGAGGATCCGCCTAGCACTTCGGGAACAAATTCGGCCGAAGACAAGACTAAAGCGAGTACGTCAACAAAGACCAGTTCAACTAAGGCATCATCTCCTCTCCAAAGAGGCAGACCTTCAAAACACACTACCTGGCCTGGTCGAGATAGCACGCTTCCAACTGAGCCATCAATCTATAGAGCGTACAATCGCACCGATAACTCATTGGATTACATTGGCAAGAGCGTCAATCCTAGACGCCGACTCGGCGAGCACTTCCGAGCAGCATCGAACCCGATCCGCCCTGACACTCACGTGGTGGATATAATACCAGCCAAGCCAGGCATCACTGACTCTGAGCTTCGCGAAGCAGAAAAGATGCAAATATTTAAACATCAACCACGATGGAACAAAACTGTTGGAGGTAATGGAAGGTAGTAAAAGAGGAGCCACTCGGCTGCCTCTAGGTCCCTAGCTGTCTAGCTGAATATACCTCCGTCTTTTAAGGGTTCATCTGCTGTAACACATCTTCCATGTCCAGCTCTCCATCGGAGGCAGCTCTATATGTATCGAAGAAGATGTCTTCCTTCAGGAACAGCTCTAGTCCATAAGGAAGGCCATCTTTGCAATCTGCTCCAATCAACCACCCTTGCGCTAGGTGTTGACCTTGCAAACGATACTTAACGACATACCGCTGAAATTGCTTAGACGACAACTTGATCCCTGCACGCTCGAAGCGATTTCGGAATGATGTCTCCCAAGCTTGATTGGTGACTTCAAGCCAGTGCTTTCGAATACCCCAATAACCACTTTGAAACTGAGGCTGCTCATGTTGGCATTTCTCAGCAATCCAAAGCCAACCTTGAAGCTGTGTGTAATGTTCTAAGCCTGTAGCTCCAGCCGATGAAGGATTGAGTAGAGCCAAGGATAGGAGAGTTGCACATAGAACATGTTTCATTGCTCTATTCGTCGCCATACAGCATTAAACCCTTTTGGGCTGATGTCTACATAATGCCCTCCTATGCCTAGTACGTAGTTCTTTCCGTTTCTGAGGCGATTCAGGATTGGGTCGCTTAAGAACGCTGGAACCATAGCAACACGGATGAAGTTATTCATACACCTGCTATCTGCCTCAAATCCAATCTTGTTGACACTGGGGTGATCGAAGTCGATTGTATAGCGTTTCTCAGCCCTTTTTCTTGCACAGGATTGGTCTTGGAACCCGACACCAATAGCTGTGGTTTCATGGTCAGCAAGCATTAACGCAAAGTTGTCACCAAAGGCATCAGGGCCAGTTGCAATGAACTGATCACTAGGGAAAGCACTGGGCAACATATCAGGATGAACCCAAGTCACCTTCACTGGTGTACGGCTTTCGGCCCAGGAGGTGACTCCTGCAATGATTACTATCAGGGCGCCTGCCGCCAGCAGCTTGGTACGTTTTTTCATGAATTACTCCTTGTTAGATTTTGCGATCCTCTGGACGCTGGATAACGAGATTCCGACTCTTCGAGCAATCTCAGGTTTGGGTATTCCTTGTTCCAGAAGGGGAACAACTTCTTTTTTCTTGAGCATTGCTGTGGGTTTACGTCCTTTGTACTTTCCTCTGAGGCGAGCAAGAGCGATGCCCTCAGCTTGTCGCTCTAGCATGAGTTCTCTTTCAAAGGTCGCGATGGCTCCAACCATTGTCAGCATCAGCTTTCCTGTTGGGGTCTTGGTGTTAATCCCTAGATTGAGTATCTGAAGGGAGACCCCTTTTGCTTGGAGGAACTCTGCGATCTCGAGTAGATGACGGGTGTTTCTTGCAAGGCGGTCCAGTTTAGTTACCCGCACATGGTCACCTTCACGAACGAACTCAAGCATTAGTTGAAGCTGTGGTCTGTCATCCTTAGCACCACTTTCTTTCTCCTGAAAAACCTTGTCGCAATCAGCCAGAGCTTTCAGCTGAGCATCTAGGCTTTGTCCTGTGGTGGAAACACGGGCGTAACCGATAACGGCCATAGGAAACCTCCTGGTCAATAGGGCAAGGTACACTGACCAAGCCCGTCAAAAGGTGGGAAAGGGCCCATGTGACACGGAAATCCCGCTGTTACGGGGTTGGTCACATGAGCTTGGTTTATTGACTTGTGAAACAAATAGTTATAACCGGTCGTCGTGATAGTGATCGTGGTCAGTTTCTTCGGGAAGGAATCTAGACATCATTGCACTTAGGATGACTGGAATTGCAGCAACCAAGGCCGCACGAATGGTGTCCTGAAAAAGCTGTTTCAGAAACGTGCTGTCTTCGTCTTCATCGTCTTGCATCGAGAATCTCCTATAGTCAGGTAGCACGAAGCCCCACCCCCACATAGGTAGGAGTGGTGACATCCGGCTGTGGTTTGCGGTTGGATCAGTTCTGGTGGGGGCAGTCGATAGAGGACTGCATCTGGTAAACCCCATTACTGAGGTAGTGAAGGAAGTTGGCTTCCCAGAGGCGGAACAGTTGAAGGCATCGCCGGATTGGGTGTTCTCCAGCATACGCCTGGTAACCCACACCGCTGGTGAAGTCGAAATCCAATTCCTTGGCGAGCTCCACATGGGGGCCGTCACCAAAGTAGGCGAAGTCGGTGATGTAGCACAGCCGCCAGCTGCCCTTTGCTCCATACCGCTCTAACCTGATTTCGACCGGATGATAACCACCGGTAGCAGAGCTGTAGCTCGGATCTCTGTAGTTGAGCGTGAGACTTGTGCTGCTAGGCCATGTTCTCAGTACCTCAGCAAGGTGAAACTCCAACTGCCGTAGCAGGGAAAGCTTCAAGCGGAACGGCAGTCCTGTAGTGTCGATATGGGCAATCTGCGTCATAACCACCCCCACTCGGCGAAGGAGGTCACATCGGGGTTACCTATGACCAGGTGGTCCAACACTGGCACATCGATCACTGTTAACGCCCGCTGCAACTTACTGGTGATCTGGCGATCAGCTTGGCTGGGCTCCGCATGCCCTGATGGATGGTTATGGGACAAGATCACCGCTGCGGCGTTACAGCCAAGCACCGCCTTGACCACCTCACGGGGATAGACGTTGGCGGCGTCGATGGTGCCTAGGAACAGCTCCTGATACTCGATAACACGGTGCTGGCTGTCGAGCATCAGAACGGCGAAGACTTCCCGCTGCTGTTCAGCCAACTTCAGACGCAGGTAGTTCTTTGCATCCAACGCAGAGGTCAGGGAATCTCCAGGCTGTTGCTGGCGGCTCTCCAGAATGGTCAACGCCTTATGGATGATGTGGTCACCTGGGCGATGACCGGGATAGATGTGTGGGGGTGTAGGGTTAGACATATAGCCTCCTGAGTATGAATGTGGTTCTCAGGATTCTTATGCCATCAAGATGCTCAATCGCTCAAAAAAGGTACAAGAAACTCAGGTGAGATCCTGCTTGTCACTTAACCTCCACTAGTAAAAACCCCCGAGAGATTCTCTGATCCGCCAAATTGCCAATCACAGCGTATCCTGTTGATATTAAAAGGCTTTAACATTGACAAGCATACTCTTTCTGAGGTATTCTGCGAACATGTGTCAGAAAAGATCCGGCACTGTAACTGGAGACATCAATGATGATCCCATTCACCCACTCAACCCAGCTGGGGGATAACAGCTGGAATAAGTATTACACCTCGATGATGGCCAAGGGCCTACCGGCAATCCGCATCATCAAACAATCCAAATACAAGGTCGAACTGCAAGGGGAATACCCCTCTGTGGACACTGAAGTCGAAGAACGCCTCAATAAGCTTCTCTGTGATGGGCTCGAAAAAGACGAGTGGTACCGTGCAGGCCAAGATGGCTTCACGCTTTCTGGGGTCTCACCGGAGGTCGCAGAAGCACTTGCAGTAAGAACCTTCAATCTGCTGACCTCTGGCGACAGTGCTTACCGTCGCTATACCGCTAACGAAGTAGCCTCTCTAGCCCGTCCCAGTCAGTAGGGTTCGGCTCCCTGCTGAAGGGAGATATCAAGCCGACCTCCTCAACTAGGCTGTCTAACCTGCCGTAGTTGCAAGGTGCACAGGTCAATACCAGATTGGAGAGGTCGTTGTTGCCACCTCGGGCATGAGGAACCAAGTGATCGTACTGCAGCCACATCAACTGAAGTGCAGCATGCTGTTCGATGTTACGGGTTCCCCATCGAGCTGCCTCTGGATAACACCTATTAAGTATCTGCCTCACCTCCTTGCGTATTAGAGGTGTACCGCAGAACCGACAGTGAAAGCCATCACGCTTATGCAATGCATCACGCTCTGCGGTGTTGGGCATCCTTACCGGCACCCTAAGCTCTTGAGGGAGATGAGCAGGAGCTCCTGGTATCTCCCGACGCTGAACATAAGGGCTATTCGCTCCCCAGAGCGATTCCGTCCACTCACGCAACACATCCATATCAGATAGCCTCAGGAGCTCCTCTGCGAGCTCCTGATGGCCACTCAAGTGGGCAGATACCGCAGCATCAAGGTAGCGAGCGGCATCGAAGATCTCAGGGATAGGCTCCCGAAGGCAGTGCTTAACGTCCATGTTATCCATCTCCATCACTATGACCCGGCAGATGCTCCGGCTACCAGCCCTTTCATCAACATCCCCAACACCAGTTTGTTGAACTCCTTGGCTACCTCTGGCTTGGACAGGTAGTCGGTAGTCAGCTGGGTGTAGGAGCCCATCGCCTCAATCATGGCGTTCTCCATCGCCTTGGGGAAGTCGCCCATCATGATCTGGGCTTCGGAGCTGTTGTTCTTCACCTGATCCATCACGGCGTCGTTCTCACTGATCTTAGAGACCGCCCCGTGAAGCAGGGTTAGCTTGTCACCGTCGGTGGTCTCAACCCCAAACAGCTCGTTCATCTTCTCCAGGATCTCCGACAGCAGGTCCTTCTTCTGCTCCTTGGGAGCGGCACTGCCCAGGCCGGTGATGCCTGTCAGCCCTTCCCCTTCACCCTCTTTGAGCTTCAAATCCTGGGTTCGCTTATGCTTTAGGTTGTAGTGGCTTAGCACCACCGCAGAGAGGTCGATATCCTCCTCCTCGATCACCTCCTGCTTCAGCAGTGGCAGCAGGTGGCGGCAGTAGACGTTCAATTGCTCCAGCTCCACATCCTGGAAGGGAGAAATCTGGGAGACGAACTCATAGAAGCGGATGAAGCTGTTCACATCCTTCTTGAAGATGTCCAGTTCGCTGCGGGCCTCTTCGGCCATCTTGACGCTACGCTCGGCGTTAGCCCTGTCGGTATCGGTGCCCTCCAGCCCAAGCAGCTTTAGCTGTTTCCTGGCCTCCCTCAAGGTCTCGTTAGCATGCCGGTAGCGTTTGCTGTACCTGTCCACTGCTGGCTTGATGTAGCCGGTCAATGCCTCGGCCCCTCGTTTGGGATCGAAGTAGGCATCGGCGAAGGCGATAACCTCAGAGCGGTTGATGACGGTGCTCTCTAGCAGCTTGTGCTGCATGTCGTACACCAGGTTGGGATCGGAGGGCTGTTCTATCTCAACCTTCTCATAATAGTCTTGAAATTGCTTCAAGATCTCCTCCGGCTCGTTGACGAAATCCAGAACGTAAGTGGTGTCCTTGCCGGGATAGGTACGGTTGAGCCGGGACAGCGTCTGGATGCAATCCACGCCGTTCAGCTTCTTGTCCACGTACATGGCACACAGTTTGGGCTGATCGAAGCCGGTCTGGAACTTATTGGCCACCAGCATCACCTGATACTCGTCGGTATCGAAGGCTTTACGCATGTCCCGTCCCTTAAGGCCAGGGTTCATGTTGAGCTCGGTAAAGGGCTCCGGACGTATCTTAGGGTCTGGCACCTCTCCGGAGAAAGCCACCATTGATTGAATGCGATCATAGCCCTGCTCGGCTACGTACTTGTCGAAGGCCAGCTTGTAGTGCACCGCCTCTATCCGACTGGAGGTGACCACCATCGCCTTGGCCTCTCCCGCCAGCAACGGCATCACCGTCTCCCTGAAGTGCTCTACAATCACCTGGGCCTTCTGGGCGACGTTGTGGGGGTGCAGGCGGACCCATCTGGCCAGCTTGGTCTTGGCCTTCTTGCTGTCCACCTCTTCGTCCGCCTCCTGGCCTTTCATTGCCAGTCGGTAAGCCATCTTGTAGTTGGTGTAGTTCTTCAGTACATCCAGGATAAACCCCTCCTCGATGGCCTGCCGCATGGAGTAGACGTCAAAAGGCTCAGCCGGATTTTCCTTAGAAGCAGGCAGAGTCTTGTCTTTTGGCCTACCAAATAACTCCAGGGTTTTGGGCTTTGGCGTGGCAGTAAAGGCAAAGTAGCTTATCTGGTTGGAGCCACCACGAGCCGCCAGAGTAGCGTTCATTACATCCTCAGCGGAGAGTTCCTTACCATCCTCCAGTTGCTCCGCCATCAATACTTCTCGCAACTGACGAGCGGTACTGCCAGTCTGGCTAGAGTGAGCCTCATCGGCAATTACAGCGAAAGTGCGATCCTTCAGGCCAGTGCTCTCCTGAATCGCCTTAAGCACATGGGGGAAGGTCTGAATGGTGACGATGATAATCGGCGTTCCCGTTGCCAGGGCATCAGTAAGCTGGCTGGACTTGCTGCCGGAGCCTTCGTCACGGTTGATTCGACCTACCACACCATCGGCGTGTTCGAATTGGCTGATGGTCTCCTGCAGCTGGCTGTCCAGCACGGTGCGGTCGGTAATGACGATCACCGAGTTGAAGATCTTATCGCCCTTGGCGTCGGTCAACGAGGATGCCTGATGGGCCAACCAGGCAATGGAGTTGGACTTGCCGGAGCCTGCAGAGTGCTGAACCAGATACTTACGTCCAGTGCCTTCTTCCCGCACCGCATCCAACAAACGATTAACCACCGTCCATTGATGATAGCGGGGGAAAATCATTGTCTCTTTGCGTTTCAGCGCCCCCAGCTCATCGTGGGTTTCTTTGACTTCCAGATGCATAAACCGCTGCAAGATTCGCAGCCAGTTGTCCGGCTGCAGCACCTCGTTCCACAGGTACTCAGTGGCATAGCCCTCGGCGGGCTGGTCGTTACCGGCTCCGCCCGCTTCTGTACCCCGGTTGAATGGCAGGAAAAAGGTCTCTTTGCCCACCAGTTTGGTGGTCATTACCACTTCAAACTGATTAAGGGCAAAGTGCACCAGGGCACCCCGGCGGAACTTGAGCAGAGGCTCGTCTTTGCTCCCGTGCTCTTTTGACGATCGGGGTGGCCGGTCATAGCGGTACTGACGCTTGGCGTTCTCCAGGCTCTGCTTGAAGCAGGACTTGAGCTCCAGGGTGGATACTGGAATACCGTTTAAGAACAGGGTGAGGTCGATGCGGCCTTCATAGCCGTTGGGGCTGTAGACCAGCTCCGGCACCACCCGCAGGATGTTCTTGCTGTAGCGGATGTTCAGCTCCGGGTTCAGCTCGTTGTCCGGCTTAAAGGTGGCGGCCTTGATCCGCAGTCCCCGGTCCTCAATCTGGTTCCGCAGCAGCCACAGCGTGCCCTTTCGCTCTAGCTGGCGGACGGCTGCGTTCAACAGGTGCCGCTCCGGCTCGCTGCCATAGACAGTGCAGAACTTCTCCCAGGTTTCCGGCTGGGTCTCCTGTACATAGGCCACCAGATCGTCCGGGTACAGTGCCCGCTCACGGTCATAACCGCCGGATTGGCCCACCAGCCACCCTTGGGCCTTAAGAGCATCGATAATGTGGTTCTGGAAGGTCAGCTCCAGGGCTTTAGCATCGTTGTTCATCTTAGTTTTCCTGGTAGGCCCTTTCGATGAGGGGTTGTACCTTCTGCCAGTCTTCATGGCTTCGAACCAGCACTTCAACATCCCCTGTGCCCCAATGGCCCTTATCTCGCACATCACTAACGAGGTTGGCCTCCAGGGTCACTTCATCGGGATTGAGCTTGAGGTACATCCGTATCTGAGGGTCTCGCTGAGGCGCCCAGATCTGAACACAGGCAAAATTGCGGATCTTCTTGAAGGCGGTGTACAGCTTGAGCTCCTTACGCTGCACCTCTTCTCCCAGGCTTTCGGTGAAGTCACAGATGGCCTCATACAGGCTCATAAGGGCATCATCAGCCTGTTCAATTCTGGCACTGTGGGTATCCCGTCGCTCTCCATTGACTGGCTTAGACTCGGTCTGAGTGCTTATCTGGCGGGACTTCGGTGAGGGCGTCGTTGTGATGGCATTGACCAGCTCCAACATCAGCAGGTCGTTGGCAAACAGCTTGTAGCGGAGCAGCTCAATGTTGCGGTTGATCTGCTGGACCGCGTGTTCATCGTACTTGGTGAAGTCACCGGCAATGCAGAGTAGGCGGGTGCCGTCCCACTCGATGTTGTCGGCGGCGTCTTTGCCCAGCTTCTCCATAACCAGCCAGCGAAACTCAGCCTGATGGTCCAGCAGCCAATCCAAATAGAACAGCCCCTGGTTGATGACGTTCTCATTGGTGTGGCGCTTGTACTCGATGATCACCGGGCAACCGTTCTCATCTAGCCCCAGGGAGTCGATGCGGCCCTTATGGGTCTTGCCCGTGCTGTACTCAGTAGCCAGGAAACGGACGCCAAGGAAGGCCTCCATCTGCTCCTCTATCAGCTGCTGCAGCTGCTTCTCCACTACGGCAGCCTTGCTTTCCAGTTCGGTGACGCTCTCCGCCCCATAGCGGAACAATTTAATATCGCTCATATTCCCCCTCCTTGGGTGCGATCCAGCCTCGTAGATCAATTTTCCCGGTGACTGCGGCGGATATGAGGGCGGTGCGGCGTTCTTGCAACAACCCGACAGCTACCTCCGCCCGACTTATCAAGTCTTCTATCTTGGCTGAAGCACGAACTACAGTTTCAACTATCTCCGCTTGCTCTTCTAAAGGAGGCACAGCAAGGTAAACGGAGCGCATGTGTTCGCCATTGATTTTGTATGTCCCGTTCGTGGTATTTGCCATATTTTCGATCTGGCTGCGGCTAGGTTTCGAAGACCACGCATTTACAAAAAAGTCGGTGAGAATCACCTGCTCATTCAGCTTCACACGAATAAGAATGTCTGGGTAAATACACCGCTTTGGGACTGGCTCTTGAACAAGACCAACAGCACCTACCATTGATAAGTTACCGTTGCCCCGGACAACTAAGGCATCCCCCGGTTGTACAGCAAACTGTTGCGCCGTCGAAGGATCAAGGCTGACCATTTTTAAGTTCTGCAAGATATTTACCTTCCCACCCCTTACAGCAGAGATGGAGAAAGTTGGAACGCCATCATGCGAATCAGTAACGGGTGGTGATATGCCATTTTTCGGTGACTGCGAAAATAGGTAGCTACTCTTTTTGACAACCCAATGCGCCGGTATCTCTCCTAGCCACTCGACGCCGGAGTCCTTCATGGGTGCATCGGGACTAAGGCCCTTGGTGACGGCGTGGGAGATCACCGCCTGACGCTTCTCCTTTAGCAACTCAATCAGGCGTTGCTGCTTGGCGATCAGTACATCAATGCGGGAGGTCTCGTAGTCGAGGAAGGCGATGATTGACATCAGTTCTTCTTCAGGCGGCATTGCAAACAACGTTTTCGCAATATCTTCAAGGGATAGATGTTTAACCGTCGTGTAATACGTGAGGTCGTTTACCACTTTCATGTTAAACGGCAACATGTAAAACAAGAAAGCGGTACGCACTGATGAGGTTGAGCGAACACAAGCCACCCGTTGATTAAGAGCTGCACTTTGTCCACGCCATTTAGCGACGTTAAACTCCCCGTCCATCCCGACCAGTACATCACCGGTATCAATGAGGGCTTCGTCTGGGACAACTCCGTTAAAGCGAACTACTGCTGTTTTCGAGTTGATATCTCTTATTCGGACCAGCGGTATCCCGAGCTCAGGATCAAACTTTTTTGAGTCAAATGGATAGCCACCAATAACTTTGGCGATATCTTTTACACGCGACAATTTCCAGTGACTCGGGACTTGCCCAAGCCACTCTACCCTGGAATCCACGCACTCCGGGTACGGCTGAAATTTGCTGTCACTAACAGTCTGCTTTTCGGTTATTGCGTCCATTAGGAGTGCACCTCCGCCAGCAGGGTCATGATCTCCTTAGAGACCGCATCCAAGTCGGCGTCAATCGCCTCCAGAGAACGCGGTGGCTGATACTGGTAGAAGTGGCGGTTAAAGGGGATCTCATAGCCAACGATGCCCACCTGACCGTCCAGTTCGTCGGTCTTGCCGGTGTCTATCCAGGCATCCGGCACGTGGGGCAGCACCTCACGGGCGAAGTAGTCGTCGATGTTTTCGGACAGGGGGACGTTTTCGTTGTCACGGAGGTCCGGGTTAGACTCGGGCTGTCCCTTGGTCTTACAGACTTCGGCGGCATCGTCCTGCTCGCCGATATGCTTGCAGATGAGCTTAAAGGCCGGAGCAGGCAGCTTGATGCCGTCCATTTGAGCGACCAACGCCTTCTTGAACTGATCGCGGGAGAGCAGCTTCTCTGCAGTGAAGCGGCCCAGAGCGGTGAGAATGGCGGACTGCAGGGTGCCATCCAGCTTAACCCAGGGCTTATCCGCCTTCATCGCCTCGAGGCGGTCGGTGTCGAGGGGATAGAAGGCCAGCTTCAGTGGTCGCTCCAAGGTGATGCGGCGATAGCCAAAGTCACGGGTACTGAACAGCTTGGCGATGCCGCTCTGTTCGATCTCGGCTTCGTCGTAGCGACTATAGAGGCTAACCAACTGCTCCAGTACATCATCATTCAAATACTTACGCTTGGAGCCCAGGGACTTCCGCATCGGGGAGTGCAGATCGGCGGCGTTTACCAGCAGTACCTTGTTCTTACGCTGTGCCGGTTTGTGGTTGGACAGCACCCAAACATAGGTAGCGATGCCGGTGTTGTAGAACATGTCCGTGGGTAAGGCGATGATGGCGTCCAGCAGGTCCTGCTCCAGGATGTAACGGCGGATCTCGCTCTCTCCGCTACCCGCACCGCCAGTAAACAGAGGGGAGCCGTTGAGGATGATGCCGATACGGGAACCGGGGATCTCCGCTGTGGGCTGCTGCATCTTGCTGATGAGGTGCATCAGGAACAGCAGCGAGCCATCGGAAACCCGAGGCAGGCCAGGACCGAAGCGGCCATCGTAGCCCCTCAGATTGTGCTCATCCTTGATGGTCTTCTCCACCTTCTTCCAGTCCACGCCAAAAGGCGGGTTGGAGAGGCAGTAGTCGAAACGGCTGCCCGGCAGTTGGTCGTTGGAGAGAGTATTGCCCAGCTTGATGTTGGAGATCTCCTGGCCCTTGATCAGCATGTCCGCCTTACAGATGGCGTAGGACTCGGGGTTGAGTTCCTGGCCGAAGGTCTTCAGCACCGCCTTGTCGTTCAGCTCGTGCAGGTACTCCATGCCACAGGAGAGGAAGCCGCCTGTGCCCGCTGTAGGATCGTAGATGGAGCGGATCACCCCAGGCTTAGTCAGAGCATCGTCGTCAGTGGCAAACACCAGGGAGGTGGTCAGGCGGACGATATCACGGGGGGTAAAGTGCTCACCGGCGGTCTCGTTGGAGCTCTCAGCGAAGCGACGGATCAGATCCTCGAACACCAGGCCCATGTGGTAGTTGTCCACCGCCAGTGGGGAGAGATCGAAGTGGGCGAACTTCTGCACCACCTTGTAGAGCAGGTCGGCCTTGTCCAGCTCGGTGATGAACTTCTCGAAGGCGAAGTGCTCGAAAATCTCGCGTGCGTCCGGGGAGAAGGCCCGTACATAGGCGTCCAAGTTATCCCAGATCTGGGTCTCCCCCAGCTTGGACAGGTCCAACTTGGAGGTGTTGTAGAAGGACTGGCTGGCGGCGTTCAAAAGCAGCTTGTTAGCGGCCTCCTCCGGCATTGACTTGGTGGTGTCCACCATACCCAGAACCTTATCCTTGGTGGGTGCGAGAACACACTCCAGGCGGCGAAGTACCGTGAAGGGCAAGATGATGCGGCCATACTGGGACTGCTTGAAGTCACCACGAAGCAAGTCGGCTACGGACCAGATCAGGCCCGCCAAAGAAGAGGTGTTGGCATTCATATGGGGTGTGTTCTCTATCAGCATACTGGCGTCCCTGCCGGAAGATGGGGGTAAAAACCGAATCACCGAAGTGTACCAGTTGGGCTACCCCGTGCAATGGCTGAAAGCTCACAGTTCCCCATTAAAATATCAACAGTGGCAATATGTTAACCACTGTTAACATCGGCGTCGTCGTGCTAGCTTGAACCTGAAGCGGTCAATGGATTGATACCGCTAAGGTATAACCGAAGCAGGACGCTTCGGAAGGAGGATCTACGATGGACCTGCTACTCATCCTGCTGGTGAAGGCACTGCCCCTGATACTGATGACAGCGGTAGCGGTGTATATGGTGTGGCCTGAATAGGAGGGGCAAACCGGGAATGGATAGGATTGACCTGTCCCCTTCCTCTCCGCCACCCTATACACCCACCACACCCTCTGCGGGTTCTGCCGATTTCTGCTGAAAACCGGCAGGGCCGATACCCGCAAAAGCTGGGAAGATTCCCCGATTCAACCTCCGTCCTCTGCCGATAATCTCCTTTATATAGAAATCTTTACGTCAGAGATCTCATCGTAGAAAGAGTTTCTATATATGCCGGAAAATCGGCAGAGATATAGGCCCTAACAGCCAGTTTGATGATGATGACGGGGAGATCACCGCTGCCGATTCTGCTGAAAACCGGCAGAGGGGATAAATCGTTCGCCCTAGTCTTGTGTTGGGGTATGAGCCTGGTTTATACGCTCCTGAAGGGCAGCAACCCGCTCCATGATCTTATCAAAGTCATCCGGGGCGTTGGTATACATACCGGCGTCCACCATTTCCGTTTGGTCTTGGCGTAGACTGTCGAGAAGTTCTCCTTGGGGTACTAGCAGAATCTCCCCCTTAGAGGCAAGCGTATAGTCCACCCCTTTCGCAGCCCAACGACAGGACTTCATTTCGATCACATCGTTCATGGCTTTAGGATGCTCGAGAGGGTCAACGATGCCCTTCTGTATGAGGCAATCAACGTCGTACCAGTGACGAGCCAATCGAGCAGCATCAGGTATTCTTTCCTGAGTGCAAAACTGATGCAGGGCGGTGAGCTTTTCCCAGATGATGTAACCTTCATCAAACACCTTTACGCCATCCGCCACGGGGAACACCATCTGTGCTGACAGCTCTTCCACTTCGGACATGTAGGTGTTCAGTTCACTAGGGGCGGTAGGCTCCCCTCTGTTTCGGGCACCAAACTCCAGTAACACGTAGTCCAGTTGATAATGGCCTTCGAGGGCAGCTACGGCGGGAAAGTGCACTTGAACCTTCCCACCACCGCTATCTGGGAGCAGTTCTGCTCTGAGATCTGCAATGTCATACTCTGAAAGTCTCTCAGCCAATCTCTGCACTAGGTCTTTGGACCACTCTTCTAAGCGAGGTCCCTGCTCCTTACGAAACCTTTTGATCTGAGCACCTGACCTAGTTGTTGCCTCCCAGACTTCCTCTTCTTCGAGATCGTCTGGGCAGAGTTCAAACCAGTGTACTGACAAGTCGATATCCTCCGAGAATCGCTCGATGGCCCGCCAGCGTTTGGAAAGAGCGGTCCCTCCCTTAAATGCCACTCTGGTGCCTCCGAGTAGTCCTTCAGGACCAAATAGGATGTTGAGCAGTTCGGTCACCCAGAGGTCTTTCTCAAGGAATGGAGCCGTTAAGCCGTCGGGGTGATTCTGCTCAGCAAAAACAAGCAGCTCACTAAGCTGAGTCCGCCCCTCATCAGAGCGGTACAGGTCAAGTATCGACATTGAAAGAAATCCGGTTAACGGGAAGACAGAGCGTGACGATGAGGCTGGTACTCACCCAGAGCCCTCTGGAAGCTTTCGCGACTCATATTAAGGCGGCTCTGTGCCACCTCCAGACTGGTGCTTTCCAGCTTGTATGACTTCATCACCGCCAAACCTCGACGAAGCCTAGCAGGAGCACTCATACCGCCTCGAATAAGCTCATTGGAGACATTCCGAACCTCGACCTTCTGGTTACCGATAGCAAAGACCTTACTCGGCCCATTGGTCCAGTAGATGGTTCGCATAGGAGCCTGAGTTTGTAATCCTAAGCGATACGCCTCCTCAACGCCTTGAGGCACCATCTTGTAACCGTGCAAGCGTACCCAGTAACGAGCCAGCTTCTCCGCCGTCGTTGTGGTTTTCACACTTGGCATCGCCTGAAGTGGCTTGGGACGGCAATAAATCCCACGCCCAACACGAGCCAATTCACCCTGAGCAACCAACCGGCTGAAGGCTTTTTGAACAGCCGCATTTGTACCCAGAGCATAGAAACTCTGAATAGCAAAAGGCTGGCCTTTCTGAAGACGCTTGATGCGGGACTCTACCCGAACTTGAATGCTCATCGTTACTGACAACTTGTGAGAAGGTTGACAACATCTTAACCAAGCATAGCAAGACTTTCAAGATAATTGATGTCAGCAAGCCTGACTTGTCCTGGCCACCAACAAAGTAGAGCAGATGGCGTGATGATGTTTTTTGAGGTCATGAAGTATCACTTCAGCTTCGTCATTAAAAAATTTTCTCGCAGTTTCTCCCGTGATGACGGCTCTTTTCATGATAGGTCATTATTTTTTCGATTTTTTTCAGTCTCGGTCCTCTCCAGCCACTTAAGATAAGTATGAATCACATAGGGTGGTCATCAGATGATCCCCCTAGGTGCCAATAGGGAGAAAAAAGATGTACGTACCTTTGACGGCGTTACCACACAACCTACAGCGGACCTGCTACGAAATCACCCGCATGGTGAACGAGCAGGGTTACCTGGCTGGCGGCACTCGAAGCGTCGCTAAACTGCTGGCGATTAGGTGTGATTACTCGGTGAGGACGGCAAGGCGTCATCTAAACCTTTTGGTTCGGGCTGGATGGCTCGGATACGAAGCCCAGAAGGCGGAGTGCGGGGCGTCTGGACCGACTCTCTATTGGATAAATACACTAAGCCGATAGGCATAAAGCCTTGAGGTAAAGGGAGCAAAAGCTCCCCATGAGATTGCTACTAAGAGCTTGACTAACATCTATATTTTAGCTTCGTCAGTAGCACTGATATAAGGGTATTCACGATGAATACATATAAAAATACTTCGCCCACTAAGGAGGGCATGAACGACGCACGCAAGCAACAATCTGGCTTTAACCATCTGGAGTTAGAACAACTCGGACTAGCCGGAGTAAAAGAGCAATTCGACATCCTAGCTGTCACCCAACACTTGACTGGCCTGGAAATCAAAACAACAGGCGGTAATTACTGTCGCCTCGAAGATGAAAGTTGTCCCATCTGCGGGCATAGCGGAAGTTTCACTCTCTTCCCTGAAAGCCAACGATTTGAATGCTTCTCAGCTTCCTGTGGTTCTTCAGGGGATGTCTTTGACCTATTGGTAGCCATGGGAACCGCTTCTACACCATATGATGCAGCCAATAAGCTCCTCAGAGGCGAGCTGGGGACGATTGAGCCGGTAAAGCTACCGATGTGCAACCCGGTGCCTCGGATAGAACACAACGTTGCTCCTGAGCGAATCCAGATGCTGTTTGCAGATACCGCCAAGTATTACCAGAGCCAGTTGGAAAGCAACGCATCTAAGATGAAAGCCTTACAGGATGCCCGCCATCACTCTGCCAGTGTCATCTTGGGCCTTAGCATCGGCTTCGCCACAGGCAACCTACATGGATTCCTATTCAAACAGGGCTACAGCGAGGAGGAAGTACTGGCCTCAGGGCTGGTGAAGAAACGTAAGAACACCTATCGGGATCTCTTCCCCTATGGGGTCTATGTATTCCCTCACTTCGGTAGGAACGAAGAAGTCTCCCGTTTCACCTTCAAAGACCCAAAGAAGGATAAGCAATGGCAACTCGCTCGGGCGTTCTGGCTCAACGGTGTCTGCTTTTACGGCGAAGACAGCCTGGAGCTACAAGGACCAGTGGTGCTCGTCGAAGGAGAGCATGACTTAATAAGCCTTGTCGATGCTGGTTGGAAAGGCCCTGTACTCGCCACCATCGGCACTCTGTCCCGAGACCAAAAAACGTGGATGACAGAGAACCTGGCTGAGCGTCAGGTGGTGACCTTCTTCGATACCGATGATGCGGGTGATGGATACCGTGAGGCCGTTGCGGCTCTGGGATTGAAGGACCTCATACAGGTGAGGCTACCCCAAGAACACAAGGATATCGATGAGTACCTGCACTCAAAGGCCCCTCTGCCACTATCGGAGATCGTGGAACAGTACACTATCTCAGTAGAACCACAAACAGCGGTTCCGGAAGTACAACGAGAGATCGCCCAAGACGGTGAGCCAGTGATCACCCCGATAGCCACTTTCGAGCCCACGGACTTCAACGATAGCCGCAATGCGGACAGGCTTGTAGCCCTTGTCGGTCATGACCTAAGGTATGTCGCCGAAATGGATAGCTACCTCATCTACAATGGCCATCACTGGGAAGTGGATAAGTCTAATCAGGCAATGAAGTATGCCCGCAAGGTGGGTGAAAGCATCGTTGACATTGGTAACCGTAAGCTCCGCTCTGCCCAAGAAGCTGAGAGTGATGCCCGCGAAAAGTTCGCCCGGAGTGTAGTCCGGTTTGGCAATGAATGCCTTAACCGAGGCCGCATGAGCTCGATGCTGGATGTTGCTCAGGCTTCCCTAGCTGTAGGTGCAGATGAGCTCAACGCCGACCCAATGTTGCTGGGCGTTGCCAACGGAGTCATCAACCTGTGTACTGGCCAACATGAACCAGCCCGCCGTGAACATCTAATAACTCGCTATAGTCCCGTCGCCTATGATGCAAATGCCACCTGCCCACGATGGGAGCAGTTTGTAAATGAAGTCTGCTGTGGAGACCCTCTGATGGTCACTTTTATGCAACAGTGTGTCGGATATTGGGTCACAGGGCGAACAGACGAACAGCTGCTGTTCTTCCTCTATGGCCATGGCTGTAACGGTAAGAGTACCTTCATGTCGGTCATTCAGAAGCTACTGGGCACCTATGCTCACCAAATCAACTCAGATGTTCTGCTTCAGAACAGGTTCGGACCAACATCTGGACCTAATGCAGCCTTAACGAAACTGGTAGGTTCCCGCCTGGTTGTGGCCAACGAGCTGCCCGAAGGGTCACGGATGAATGAGAATGAAATCAAGACCATGACCGGCGGTGATGTGATTGTGGCCAGAGCTCCTTACGCTAAGACTGAGATGGAGTATCATTCAACCTTCTCGCTGATTATGGTTGGTAATCATAAACCTGTGATTCGAGATACCAGTCACGCCATGTGGCGAAGAATGATGATTCTGCCCTTCGAAGCATCATTCGAAAAAAGCAAACTTGATCCACAGTTGATGGACAAACTGGAGGCTGAGCTACCAGGTATCCTGAACTGGGCTATTAGAGGAACAAAAAAGTGGGTAGCCAGGAGTATAAAAAACAGCATCCCTCCTCGTATCGCTAAGCTCCTCTGTACCTACCAAGATGAGTCTGATCTCTTGGGTCTTTTCTTGACCGAACGTACCGCCAGTGAAGAGGGGCAGTGGATTCACTCCGATGAACTGTACGATGCGTTCAAAGAGTGGGCGACCCGAGATGGGGAGTGGTCGATGACCCGCAGCATTATGACCAAGAAGCTGGGAGAACGAGGATTCAAGAAAGGCCGTAAGAATAACAAGGCGGCTATCTTAGGGTTGCGACTGCTCTCATCCTATGGTGATGCTGACAGCACCATAGAAACGCCACCAGAGCCTGCTGGCGGGTACTCGGTGTAGATATCGACGAGAAAGGGGCCGATTGGCCCCTTTACTACTTGTTCGACTCACCACCTGATGCTTGGGTGATCCTCCCTTCCCCGGTCTCCCAGTTGAAGACGCCCTCTTCCTCAATCTCTGGGTATGATGGCAGTTCCCCGAGTAGGGCTCCCTCGATCCAGGAGTCATCTATATATGGCGGCTCCCGAGTCGTACGGCAGACTGTTGTTCCATCGAGTTCCATTACATGACTCCCGCGTAGTTCAACGCCCCGCCTTGGCTTCCACTCCGTATTGAACACCTGCTCACACAGCAAGATGTGGTTGGAGGCGTAAAAACTCAGGGCAATGGTACCGTTCTCCATGATTAACTTTATGGATGACAACGTCTGCTTCAGCCGTGAGTTGAACTGCTGCCGCGACTCGGTAGTACTGAGGTTATCGGTGGTTAGCAAAGTTATCGTTCGCTCCGATTGCAACAACCGATCTCGCTCCGCCTCAAGCCCTTCAACCCTCTGTTTACACGCAGCGGCTTCTTCCGAGATCAATGCAAACTGTCGATTCAGCTTTTCGTTTGTGGGGTAGTTGATCAGTAAACGCAATGCGTTATCTTCTTTCTCACTCAGTTGCCTATGCAGTTCCTGAGTCTCCGCAATCTGCTGTATAACACGTTGTACAGCTACTTGATTGCCATGTTGTCGCTGAAACAAGGCTGGGAGATGACTGATAGCCACTAGCACCTGAGGCTCAAAATGATCGTACCTGAGGAACGGCATGTCACACTGCCCGGCAGTCTTCATCGGACAGACCAGATAGTGCCTGGGGGATTCCTTACTGCCCTTATTATGATGGCGGAGCAGCTCGCCACATTGACAACGAATGAGTCCAGAAAACAGGTACCTAAATAGCCCCTTTCGATATGACCCGCTATGATTGTTGCGGGTAGAGATGAGCCTCTGTACCTCTAGAAAATCTGCTAGCTCGATAACTGCCGGATAGTAATCGTGTATAGGCTCCCCGATAGGCTTGCGAACCCCATCCACCCTCTGATGAGGTTTATACTCGCCAATTAGAGCACGGCTTTTTAACAATGCACTTACGCCTGCTGGCCGCCATTGGCTGTGTTTTCGAAAGGTGGGTATACCATTACTATTGAGAAACGCAGCAATCTGCTCGTAGCCTGCCCCATCCAGTGCCTTATCGAACATCAAGCGTATCACTTCAACTTCCCGCTCCTTGAGTACGATGTCATTGCCCTTCCAAGCCAGCCAACCAGGTAACGCAGAGTTTCTTATCTTGGCACCCTCTTTCGCTTTTTGCCGTTGATATTCCCATGCTGCCGTCGCCCGACGGCTTTTCATTTCAGACTCTTCATTAGCCCGACTCATGTACACCAAGCTGGTTATCAGCTTCAACATATCGAGCTGACCGGCCCGATAAACCTGTCCATCGGATAGCGTTGCGATGACCACTCCCGCATTGACGACTTCCAGGAATTGAGAAAGAGCCCTCTCTACATGTTGACGACTCAACCGATCGTGTGACTCCACTAATAAGTACGATCCCTGTGGAACCTCTCCCGATTTCACCATATCGAGGAAGTGGCCGAGTGCCGCATCACGATTTGCTCCTTTGAAGGCACTCACACCTAGATCAGCAATAGTTGTATCTTGCAGCACCAACCCGTGACTTACAGCATACTGCCGAGCCAGTTCAATCTGCCGTCGGTAGCTATCCCCCCTCATCTGCCTAGGAGTGCTAAATCTCAAGTAGGAATACGCTCTGGTTATCCTGCCATTACTGCTCATCTACGTTCCCTCTGGTATGCTGGTCATCATCCGAATACCCGAAGGCCAGGAAGACGATGGAAGACCCAAAAAAGCCAACCCTAATAATGTACGGCATTTCTCCCAATAAATGCGACACCGTAAAAAAAGCCCGTAAGCACCTCGAGTCCCACAACACCTCATTCGACTTCCATGACTTTCGAGAGCAGGGTCTGAGCGCGGAAACACTCGAACAATGGCTGGACAAGGTGGAATGGACACAGCTGCTCAACACCCGCTCCACCAGTTGGCGTCAACTGAGTGCCGACGATAAGGCCGACATGACACAGGCCAAGGCGGTGACACTGATGCTGGCCAATCCCACCCTAGTGAAGCGACCGGTACTGGTCAGTGGCCAGACTGTGACCGTCGGCTTTAAGGCCGCCGAGTACGACGCGCTGGTGGCCAACCATGACTGATGCCCGCTCCGAGGTATTGACCCTGGCCATGGATCTGATTGGCCGTGAATCGGTCACTCCCGAAGATGCCGGCTGTCAGCCGATGATGGCCGGGTACCTGGCCGACCTTGGCTTTGAGATTGAATCCATGGTGTTTGAAGACACCACCAATCTGTGGGCCCGCAAAGGCAACCAGGGCCCGCTGTTCTGCTTCGCCGGCCATACCGACGTGGTACCTGCGGGTAAGCTCAGTGACTGGCATACGCCACCGTTTGAGCCCACCATCATAGACGGTGTGCTGCACGGTCGCGGTGCCGCCGACATGAAAGGCAGCCTGGCCGCCATGCTGGTCGCCACCAAGCGCTTTGTCCGCAAGCATCCGCAGCATCGAGGCAGCATCGCCTACCTGATCACCTCCGACGAAGAGGGACCGTTTATCAACGGAACCACCCGGGTGATCGATACCCTCGAAGCCCGCCAGGAAAAGATCACCTGGTGCATCGTCGGTGAACCCTCCAGCAGCGCCCGACTCGGTGACGTCATCAAAAACGGTCGTCGCGGCAGTCTCACCGGCGATCTGTGGGTGCAGGGAGTGCAAGGCCACGTCGCCTACCCGCACCTGGCTGACAACCCCATTCATCGGGCGGCGCCGGCGTTGGCCGAACTCAGTGCCATGAAGTGGGACAACGGCAACGACTTTTTCCCGCCCACCAGTTTTCAGATCGCCAACATCCATGCCGGCACCGGTGCCCCCAATGTGGTCCCCGGCGAACTGCATGTGCAGTTCAATTTCCGCTACTGCACCGAGACCCACGCGGCGGACCTGAAAGATCGGGTGCACAACCTGTTTGACAAATACGGCCTGGATTACCGCATCGACTGGGTTCACAACGGCTCGCCCTTCCTAACCGAGGACGGCGAGTTGCTCAGTGCCACCTGCGACGCCATCCAGGCGGTCACCGGGCGTCCCACCGATCCACAGACCAGTGGCGGCACCTCCGACGGCCGTTTTATCGCTCCCACCGGCGCGCAAGTCATCGAGCTGGGCCCGCTTAATGCCACCATCCACAAGGTCAATGAATGTGTCAGTATCGAAGATCTGGAGCAGCTGGCCTTGTGCTACGAGGAAATCATGGAGCGGCTACTGTGTTGAGCCAATCGCAACTGCTCGGGCTGGATCAGGGCCACCTGGTGGCTCTGGATGGCCAGCGTGTGGAGAGTCGCACCGCCATCGCCCTGCGCCAGTTGCAAGAAGCCGCTCACGGCGCTGGCTTCGACGTTCAGATCGCCTCAGGCTGGCGCAGTTTCGAGCGCCAACTGGCGATCTTCAACGGCAAAGCCCGAGGCCAGCGACCGCTGCTGGACAGCGTCAACCAGCCCCTGTGCGTCGCCGACCTCAGCGATGATGAGTGCCTGAACGCCATTTTAGTCTGGTCGGCCTTGCCCGGCGCCTCCCGCCATCACTGGGGAACGGATCTGGATCTGTTCGATGCCAATGCCATCGATGGTCATGACCTGAAGCTGGAACCCTGGGAGTACCAGGATGACGGCCCCAACGCGCCGATGCACCGTTGGCTGTGCGAGCAAGCCAGTCAGTTTGGCTTCTTTTTTCCCTATCGCCAGGATCTTGGTGGCGTCCAGCCCGAGCCCTGGCACCTGAGTTTTGCCCCAGTCAGCCAACCAGCACTGGCCCAGTTCTCGCCCTCGGCGCTGGCCACTCAATTGCAGAGCAGCGACATCGCCCTGAAACCTCAAATCCTGGCCCGATTGCCACAACTGGCAGAACAGTACCTGTACCGAATCAGCCCACCGCCGGGCCAGTGAGCCTCGCTCATATCAAAAACAAAAAGGCCAGTCCTGTTCAGGACTGGCCTTTTCGGTGCGCTGCCAGCACGATTATTTGTTGTCGGCGCGGCTCATAAACTTGGACTCGGCGGTGTTGACTCGAATCTTTTCACCGCTGGCGATGTATTCCGGTACCTGTACCGTCAGGCCGGTGGACAGAATCGCCGGTTTAGTCCGGGCACTGGCAGACGCGCCCTTGATGGAGGGATCGGTCTCCACAATCACCAGGTCCACGTGGCTCGGCAGTTCAATGGCCACTGGCACCCCGTCTACCGCCAGCACCTGAATCCCCTTGGTGTCTTCGGTGATGAACGGCAACTCTTCGACGATGGCGTCCTTATTGAAGTTGTACGGGGTGTAGTCGACGTCATCCATAAACACGTATTCATCGCCATCGATGTAAGAGAACGACGCGTCATGACGAGTCAGATCCGCCAGGGTGATCATCTCATCGGCTTTAAAGCTCTCATCCGCTTTGGCACCGCTGACCACATCGTACATCCGCATGCGATACAGGCTGGCGCCCGCCCGACCACTTGGGGTCAACTTACTGATGTCCTTAACCAGGTACACCTTACCATTGTGTTCAATCGCGGCGGATTTTTTGATTTCACTTGCCTTTGGCATGATTAGAGCTTCCTACAATGTACGATGAGCAGAAAGTACCACGAACTGGAAATTAGACAAGGGGCCCGGCTCAGGTACGACGCATTTTTCACCGCCTGCTGCCGGGCCGCACAACCCAAGCCGAGCATGACGGCGGGGAATAAATCCGCAATTTTGATGATTCCAGGTACGGGCCGCCTTGCTAGAGTGTCTGCTGTTGCCTGTTTCTTCCCTGTTTCGGCGTAATTCCCTGCCGGCGCAGCCACTCCGTTCGGAAGCGCAGGCAACGACCGCATTTAGGCCGGTGGCTGGTCCACCGGCTGTTTTTTGTCGCCCGTATCTGCCTGTCGACCCGTTCCAGGGCCGCCACCTTGACACCCCGAAGCGCACTTCTATTTTTCAAACACTTGTATAAATATCAAAAATCCGTTATCTCATAGAGTTATAAACAAAAAATTAACAACACGGACGAGAATTGACATGGAAAAGGTTTGGAATGGTTGGGGCGACGCCCAAAAACAGAAGCCCCTGCCCGCCATCGCGCACCAGGTACTGACCCAGCTGCTCGGCAGCGCCACCCCGCTGCCACAAGCCACGCTGGCGCAAACCGCCGCCCGCCTGCCCCCCTCGCGGTTACCGGAGCACGAGCTGTACCAGATCGATGCCGAAACCCGGGTTCGCTATGCCAGGGGCCAGAGTTTACCGGATTGGCTGGCCTTCAAAGCCGGCGATGTCGGCGTTGCCCCTGATGCGGTCGCCTTTCCACAAAACCGCGATCATCTGGAACAACTGCTGGCCTTCGCCGGCAAACACAACGCCACGCTGATCCCCTACGGCGGCGGTACCAGCGTCGTTGGCCACATCAACCCCAACGCCGGTGATCAGGCGGTCATCACCGTCTCCATGGAACGGATGAACCGGTTGCTGTCTCTGGATACCACCAGTCAGCTGGCCTGGTTCGAGGCGGGAGTTCGAGGTCCGGATCTCGAGGCCCAACTCAATGCCCGCGGCTATACCCTGGGCCACTTCCCTCAGTCGTTTGAATGGTCCACCCTTGGCGGCTGGATTGCCAGTCGCAGTTCCGGCCAGCAATCTCTGCGCTATGGACGCATCGAGCAGTTGTTTTCCAGTGGTGTGGTTCATACCCCGCAAGGGCCCCTGTCCCTCCCCAGCTTCCCGGCCAGCTCTGCCGGCCCGGACTGGCGAGAGATGATTCTGGGCTCTGAGGGGCGGTTGGGCATCCTGTCCGAAGCGGAGGTAAGAGTCCAGCCACTGCCAGAACAAGAGCAATTTTACGTCAGCTTCTTCCCCAGCTGGCAGGCGGGGCTGGCGGCCATTCGCGAAATTGCCCAGAACAACGTCAGCGCCAGCATGATGCGCCTGAGTCACCCCACGGAAACCAACACCCAATTACAGCTGGCCCTGCCTCAGCCCAAACTGGGACGACTGCAGCGGCTGTTCCGGCTGCTGGGGCTGGGGGATGAACCGGCGATGATGACCTGGGGCGTCAGTGGCAGCCGTCGACAGGTTCGCCAGTCGCGTCGCGCCATCAAAGCCATTGCCCGGCGCCATCAGGGTAAGCTGGCTCTCAAGGGACTGGGAGAGCATTGGCGTCAGAATCGCTACTCCGCCCCCTACCTGCGTCAGAGCTTGTGGCAGCACGGATATCTGGTGGACACCTTTGAGACCGCGGCCAACTGGGACAAGGTGCAAGCCCTGCAGGAACAGATGGAAGCGGCCCTGAAACAGGCCGCCGGCGACACGCCATTGCTGTGCTATACCCACCTCAGTCACGTCTATAAACAAGGCTGCAGCCTCTACACCACCTATGTGTTCCCGGCGCAGGCCGACTTCGAGGCCAGCCTGGCCACCTGGCAGAAGTTCAAGGCCGCCGCCAGCACCGCGGTGGTCAAAGGCGGCGGTACCATCAGTCATCAACACGGCGTCGGCAAGGATCACAGCCCCTACCTGCATCATGAAAAAGATCCCCTGACCCAGGCCGGCATTCAAGCGGTGTTCGATCGCTACGACCCCAAAGGCATCATGAATCCCGGTACCCTGATGGAGCGCCTATGAGCAATCTGGCCCAGCGAATTCAATCCAGTCAACGCGCCCTGGCCGCCGGCAAAACCGGCTACGACGTGGTGATTGTCGGCGGTGGCATCAATGGGGCAGCCGTCGCCTGGCTGGCTTGCCTGAACGGGTTCTCCACCCTGCTACTGGAAGCTGGCGACTTCTCCAGTGGCACCTCCAGCCGCTCCTCCAAGATGATTCATGGCGGCCTGCGTTACCTGGCCAAAGGGGACTGGCGCCTGACTCGGCAAGCGGCCCAGGCACGGGATCAATTAATGGCCCACCATCCGACGTTGGTGCAACCCTTGCCATTCTGGTTCCTGCATCAACCCCAGGGCAAACCCAAACCCTGGCAGATGCAAATCGCCTTAAAAGCCTATCGCCAGTTTGCCAAAGGCTGTCAGCCAGGCAGACTGACCGCCGAGCAGTTGGTCCACGCCACTCCCCACTACCAGCTCGACAATAGCCTCGGTGCCAGCCGTTACTTCGATGCCATCAGTGATGACTGTGCCTTGATCACCTGGCTGCTTGAAGCGGCAGTGGAGAAAGGGCTGGATCTATGTCACTACACCCCCGTGGAGACCCTGACTCACAACCACGACGGCGTCAGTGGCGTGCGCATCAGCCTCGATGGCCAGCCACACCCGATCACCGCCGGGGTGGTGGTCAACTGTGCCGGCGCCTGGTGCTCTGAGCTCACCGCTCTGCCGGACGACCAGGTGATTCGACCGCTGCGGGGCAGCCATCTGGTGCTGCCGGCCTGGCGCTACCCGGCTCCGGCGGCGCTGACGTTTGAACACCCGGATGACCGCCGCCCGGTCTACCTCTACCCCTGGCTGGGGTGCTCGGTACTGGGCACCACGGATCTTGACCACACCGCGGCACTTCGACGCGACATCGCCATGACCGAAGAGGAGTTCGACTACCTGTGGCGGGCGATGCTGACTCTGGACCCCAAGGCCAGGCAGCAGGACATCATCAGCAGCTGGTCTGGAGTACGGCCAGTGATCGTCCCCAAGGACAATCACAACGCCCCCTCGGACGCCAGTCGCGAACACCTGGTCTGGAGCGAAGCCGGTCTGGTCAACCTGACCGGCGGCAAACTGACCACCTTCCTCGATACCGCCCAGGAGATACTCAGCCACACCGCCACTCAGCTGCAACGGCCCCTGCGCCGCGCCGAGTTGCCGCCGGTATCCGCGCCGGTTCAGCGTGACTGGCCCATTGGCAACTCCACCTATACCTGGTCACAACTGGCCCACGCCGCCGAGCAGCAGGGAATACGCCATCTGGATGACCTGCTCCTGAGGCGTACCCGGCTGGGGTTGACTCTGGGCCAGGAGCTGCTGCGCTATCAAGAGCCAATTCTGGAGCTGTGTCAGCACCACCTGGGCTGGAGTGAGCAACACTGCCACTCCCAGTGGCAGCGCTTCTGGTCGATCTGGCACTCGTTCTACAGTCCGCAGCCATTCCGGAGCACGGCATCATGAGCGACAGCATACTCGCCATCGACAACGGCACCCAGAGTCTGCGGGCCCTGTTGTTTGATCGCCAGGGCCAGGTGTTACACAAAGCCCAGATTCACTTTTCACCGGCCTACCATACCCCGCAGGCCGGCGCCGCAGAAATGGACGCCGAACACTATTGGCAGGCGCTACTGGACGCCATTGACCTTCTCAAGCAGCAGGGGGCCAGGCTCAGCGGGATCAAAGCCATGACGGTGACCGCTCAGCGCACCTCACTGGTGTTCCTGAACAAGCAGGGCCGGCCACTGCGACCGGCGGTGTTGTGGACGGATCAGCGCCAGTGTCTGGATCTGCCTCCCCTACCCTGGCACCAGCGGCCCTTGACCTGGCTGCCGGTCATCGGCAAAGCCATACAAGGGTTTCGGCAACGGGCCTTCAGTAACATGCTGGCACGTTATGAACCGGAGTTGTGGCAACAATGCCACAAGGTGGTACAGATCGGCGGCTATCTCAGTTACCGACTGACCGGCCACTATCGGGACAGCATTGCCGGTCAGGTGGGTTACCTGCCATTTGATTACAAACGGCAGCGCTGGGCCTCTCCTCTGAGCTGGCGCTGGCGGGCACTGAGCCTGACCTCGGAACAGATGCCCGAGCTGGTGGCGCCTGGACAGTCACTGGGGAAGATCAGCAACGACGTTGCCCTGCAAACCGGCCTGCCCAATGATCTGCCGGTGATCGCCGCAGGAGGCGATAAAGCCTGCGAGATCCTTGGCAGTGGAGGCCACCAGGAGGGCGTCGCGTGCCTGAGCTTTGGCACCACCGCCACGGTCAATGTCGCCAGCCACCACTACCGAGAAGTGACCTCGCTGATGCCGGCCTATCCGGCGGCGGTGGCGGACCAGTATCTGCTGGAGGTGATGCTGTTCCGGGGATTCTGGATGGTCAGCTGGTTCAAAGAGCAGTTTGGCCAGTTGGAGCAGTTGTTGGCCGAGCAGCAAAATACCGTTGCCGAAGCCCTGCTGGACGATCTTATCACGGCCGTCGAGCCCGGCAGTGATGGTCTGATACTGCAACCCTATTGGGGCGCCGGCGTACGCCAACCCGGCCCGGAAGCCCGTGGCGCCATCATCGGCTTTGGCGACCAGCACACCCGCGCCCACCTGTATCGGGCAATGATCGAGGGGCTGGGCTATGGCTTGAAAGAGGGGCTGGAGCGAATTCAGCGGCGCTCTGGTCAATCCACCCGTTTGCTGAGGGTCTCCGGCGGCGGTGCTCAAAGCGATGCCATTTTGCAACTGACCGCCGATCTGTTTGGACTGCCGGTGGAGCGGGTTCACACCACCGAAACCTCTGGGTTGGGAGCGGCACTGTGTGCCGCCCGCTACCTCAACTGGTACCCGAACCTGAATCAGGCCCAGCAAGGCATGGTTCGCGTCGGTCAGCGCTTCGAGCCAGACCGCCTGCACCATCAGCGCTACCAATCCCTGTATCAGCAGGTCTATCTGAAGTTGTACCCGCGCCTGCACCCGCTGTATCAAGCCCTGTCTCGGGTCAACCGGCACCACTGAAGGGGTGGGGCTCCCGCCCCATTACCTTCCTTTCTGTAACTGTGGACCACCGCCTCGACGGCCGATTTTCGCGATATCTGCAAGCCAGTTTCTCATTGTTTGAAACAGTCCACAAGCCAACGCAAGCCATTGAAAATAAAGCATATAAATTCAATAAAACACCAGTTGAAACTGAATTAAGTTTAGGTTCAGCTGCCAAGGCCGGCAGTTCAGAATCGGTTAAGCTGGAAGGCGTATTGTTACTGCCAACAACCTATTCCAATGTTGGAGAATGACGATGAAAACACTCACCCTGTCCCTGGTTACCGCCGCTCTGCTGTCCACCCCGGCCATGGCTGCCGACATCGACTGGTTCGTCGGCGCCGGCGCCGGCTGGCAGCAAGACAGCATTTCCGGTGACACCAGCAAAGACAGCGATGACGTCACCTGGCAGTTCCGTGGCGGCATGATTGTTAACGATCACCATCGCATCAGTGGCAGTTACAGCTACAAAGAAGACAAGTTCAATGTCGGCGATGAGCGTTTCAAGCAGGAACAGAACCTGTTTCTGGCCTCTTACGATTACCTGATTCCAGTGGGCGCCTCAGACAAGATGAACCTGTTTGCCGGGGTCTCCGCCGGTCTGGCGGACAACAAACTGGCGGGCAATGCCCACACCAACTTCGTCTGGGGAGGGCAAGTCGGCGCCGAGTACCGCTTCACCCAGCACTGGAGCAGCGAAATCGGCTATCGCTACCTGGATCAGGATTACGAAGAGATGGGCAGCAGCGTCAACGGCACCTTTGCCCTGGACGATACCCAGCAGCTGTACGTCTCATTCGACTATCGCTTCTAAGGCCCAGGCTCACCACTTTTTCTTCCACTCCCTTTATTGGCGCAGTCAGCGGACTGCGCCCTTTTTGTTGCCGGCCTGGTTTTGGCGGATGGCCGATAGGCCCAGCGCAGCAGCAGGTAGCCCCCCACGGCCGAGATGGCCGATCCCAGCAGGATGCCAATGCGGGAGATCTCGCTGTAGTTTAAAGCCCCCACCTCAAACGCCAGCGACGCAAAAAACATCGCCATGGTAAAGCCGATACCACACAGCATCGCCACCCCGGTCAGAGGCAGCCAGCCCACCCCCTTGGGGAGAGTCGCCAGCCCCAACCTTACTGCCACCGCGCAGAAGCTCAACACCCCCACAGGTTTACCCAGGCATAACCCCAATGCGATCCCCAGCGTCAACGGACTGAACACCTGGGACAGCGACAGGTGGGTAAAGTCCACGCCGCCATTGGCAAAGGCGAAGATCGGCAAAATCAGATAGGTGCTCCAGTTATGCAGTTCCCGCTCCAGGAACTGGCTCGGCGACACGCCGTGACTGTCTGTGCCCAGGGGAATGGTAAAGGCCAATACCACCCCGGCCAGCGTGGCATGAACCCCGGAGTTGAGTACCGCCACCCACAGCACCATGCCCAGCAGCATATAGGGCACTAACTTCATGACGCCACAACGGTTTAGGGCCAGCAGCGACAGAAAAGCAAACAGCGCCAGCGCCAGGTTGACGGCGGACAAGGGCTCACTGTAGAACAGGGCAATGATCACTATCGCCAGCAAGTCGTCAATGATCGCCAGAGCCAACAAGAACACTCGCAGTTGCAGCGGCACCCGACTGCCCAGCAAGGTCAACACCCCCAGAGCAAAGGCGATGTCGGTTACCGACGGAATCGCCCACCCGGTCGCCGCCAGGGGGTTGTGGGCATTGAAGGCCAGAAACACCAGCGCCGGTACCACCATGCCGCCGATGGCCGCGATCACCGGCAGCACCGCCCGGCGCCCCTTAGACAAGGTTCCTTGCAGCAGCGCCCGTTTTACCTCCAACCCCACCAGGCTGAAAAAGAACGCCATCAACAGATCATTAATCCACAGCAGCATCGGTTTGTGCAGTTTGAACTCCCCCACCTGCACCGATACGGGCGTCCCCAGAAAGGCATGATACCAATGACTCAGGGGCGAGTTAGCCAACAGCATTGCCAAGGCCACCATCACCAGCAACAGAACGCCACCAACGGCGGAGGGATTTTGAAAATCGCTGGCCGAACCTTTGCTGCCCATCCCTTCTCCCGGTTACCCTCCCGCCGCTCACTCCCCGTCTCGTGAGCGGCAACTATTGAAATTCTAGTAAGAAATTCAATGGTTGTGGGCAAAATCGGCATTCGACACCGATAACAGGCTGCGCCTGAACGTCGCGGTATCAGTGGCCGAAGACCCGGCTTCAAACTAGGATTAATCTATGCTTGGGCATTGGAGTATGGCATGCCCCCCCATGCCAATGCTTCATGGGGAGACCCTTAGATGATGAAGTATCAGCATACTGTGACACTGAATGCGGACATCCAAACCGTCTGTCGGCTGTTTAGCGATCATCAGAGCCTAACTCACTGGCAGCCGGAGTTGCACGAGGTAACGCCACTCATCGGTATCCCCGGCGAGCAGGGCGCCACCTGCTTTATGGAGTATCAACTGGGACTGTGTCAATTTCTGGTACTAAAAACCATCGTCGACAATCATCCACCAAAGAAATTCGTTGCCACCTACCAGATCTATAACATCTGGAACCAGAAAGAGAGTCACTTCGTTCACCTCGATGATCACACCACCCGATGGGTGCTGATCAGTGAATTCCGCTTCAACGGCATCATGAAAATAGTGGGATTTTTCTTTCCGCTGCTGTTTCGCTACACCACCACCCGTTACATGAAGCAATTTCAGCAGTACATCGACCAGAAAAACGGCGCCAGCGCCTCGGCATCCATGTCGAGCCAAAATTCAAAATGACCACCCCACGGCATCGGAGGGCTTCGACAACCGCTTTGAGCTGTTGATATACTGGCGCCCCCTTACGTCAACGCCAACTCATCGTGACCCAATTTTTTCTTATTCGCCATGGCGAAACCCAGTGGAACCGACAAGGTCGGCTTCAGGGTAGTCAGGACAGCCCCCTCACCGAGACGGGCCTGGCCCAGGCGCACTCTCTGGCCCAGGATCTGCGTCAACAGCGACTCGATGCCCTGTACGCCAGTCCGCTGCTTCGAGCACGGCGCACCGCCGAGATCATCAATCAGTATCAGCGACTGCCGCTGCTCACCCATCCAGGCCTGAGCGAACGCAACTTTGGCGACCTTGAGGGCCGCCGCCGGGATGAGCGGCCGGAACTGTGGCAGGCAATGACACTGCGGTTTCAGCAAAACAGCGTCGATGTTCCCGGGTTTGAACCGGCAGACAGCCTTTCCAGGCGCGCGATGACAACCCTTGCATCACTGCATCAGTGCCACCCTGACGCCAGTGTGGCTGTGGTCACCCATGGTGAATGGCTAAGAGTGGTGGGCAACGCCCTGGCCGGCCACGCTCCGTGGTCGGACGCCACAGAGCTGCAGGGCAATGCCAGTGTCGTGATGCTGAACTGGCCAGTTCAGTAACTCCTCCGGTGCACTAAAGTGAGATCCACGCCGTTGCGACGTGACCGCCAGCCACCTAAAATTTCACAACTAACACTTTGACAAAAGTGGACTTATTCCATGCCAGCTCGACAAATGCCGACGCTGGCATCCGCTCTCAAGTCCACCGCCGTTTCCCTAGGGGGGACGACGCCCCATTCCGCCCGGAGTCCGATAATGATCTACTTTTCCGATCAGGAGCTAGACGCCCTGTTGCTCGAAGACGCCCCCAGAGGCGACCTCACCAGCCGCACCCTGAACCTGAGCCGACAGCCGGCCACAATGAGTTTCACTCGAAAATGCCCGGGCCGAGTGGCCGGAATCGATGTGGCCATGGCGATGCTCACCAAGCTGGGGTTGCGACCCAAAGCCCTTGCCGATGACGGCGACGACGTCGACGCCATGGCAACACTGATCGAGGTCCAGGGCCCGGCCGACCGACTGCACCTTGGCTGGAAGTCGGTGCAGGTGGTGCTGGAGTGGAGTTGCGGCGTTGCGCAATACACCGCCGATATGGTGGCGGCAGTGCAGCGGTGTAACCCACAGGCGGTGGTGGCTTGCACCCGCAAGAGCATTCCTGGCACGCGCAAGCTGGCCACGGCGGCGGTACTGGCCGGGGGCGGCCACATTCATCGCGCCGGCCTGAGTGAGTCGGTGCTGGTGTTTACCAATCACCGCAACCTGCTGGCAGAGGGCGTTAACGCCAGCGACATGGTGGCACAACTGAAGCGCCAGGCGCCGGAAAACAAGATTGCCGTGGAAGCGGACGACCTGGAGGATCTCACCACACTGCTACCTGCCAACCCGGACATCATTCAGCTGGACAAGTTCAGCCTTGATGAGGTGCGCCAGGCGCAGCGGTTGCGACGCCAATCCTGCAGCACCAGTACCCTGTCGGTCGCCGGCGGAGTCAACCGGGACAACGCTGGCGACTACGCCGAAACCGGCATCAGCCTGTTCATCACTTCGGCGCCCTACTACGCCGCACCACAGGACATTAAGGTCAACATTCGGCCCATCTAACCAGAATTCCTGCATGCCGATTGCTGCCGGCCGCCACCCAGCACACTTCGAATAAAAAAACAGCGACTTGAGTCACTTTTTCAAAGCGAATTAAGCCTTTGTTATCCATTAGGACTGCACAATGTATTGGCTTTGAAAATAAGCGACTAAGCTTAAAAACCAAGTCTTACACGCTGGGAATAACAACCGACACGGCCCGTTCAGGGTCGGTCATCGGAGGCTAAGCAATGAGCATCGACTATCAAACCATCAAGCATGAACTTCAGCGACAACTGGGGGAGAAAGCGGTCACCGACGATCCGGTACGCCGCTTTGCCTGGTCTACCGACGGCAGTTATTTTCGCATCGTGCCGCAGTTGGTGGTCACCGCCAACAGCATTCAGGATGTTGAGCACACCCTGGCGGTAGCCCGTCGTCATCAGGCGCCGATCACCTTCCGCGCCGCCGGAACCAGCCTGTCCGGTCAGGCTGTGGGTGAAGGCATTCTGTTGCGCCTGGGCTACGATGGCTTTCGTGACATTCACATCAGCGACGACCGCAATACCGTCACCCTGGGCGCAGCGGTCATTGGCGCCGATGCCAACGCTCAGCTCAAGCCCTTTGACAAGAAAATCGGCCCGGATCCCGCCACCCTGACCTCGTGCATGGTCGGTGGCATCGTTGCCAACAACGCCTCCGGCATGTGCTGCGGCACCACCGAGAACAGCTACAAAACCATCGCCAGTGCTAAGTTGATGTTCGCCGACGGCACCTATTTGGATACCGGCGACGAGGCCTCAAAGGCCGCCTTTTTAAAGCAATGCCCCCAGTTGATCCAAACCCTGACCGAGATGGCGGCGCAGACCAAGGACAACGAGGTACTGGCCAACCGCATTCGCCACAAGTTTTCCATCAAAAACACCACCGGTTATAGCCTCAATGCCTTGATCGATTTCAGCGACCCCTTCGACATCATCAACCACCTGATCGTCGGCTCCGAAGGCACCTTTGCCTTCGTCGAAGAGGTGACTTACCACACCGTAGTGGAAACCCGGTTCAAAGCCTCCGCCCTGGCGGTGTTCTACAACATGGTGGATGCCGCTTCGGCCATCCCTCCGCTGAAGACCGACGCGGTGGCCGCCGCCGAATTACTGGACTGGGCGTCCATCAAAGCCGTCACCGGCAAACCGGGCATGCCGGAATGGCTGTCGGACCTGCCCGAAGGCGCCGCCATTTTGCTGATTGAGAGCCGCGCCAATGATCCGGACAGCCTCAACGCCTATACCCAGCAGGCCATCGATGCCATTAAGCACATCGATACCGAGCGTCCCATTGAGTTCAGTACCGATCCCAGCGTCTACGGTAAGTACTGGGCCATGCGTTCCGGTTTGTTCCCCATCATCGGCGGCGAGCGCCCCAGAGGCAGCTCGGTGATCATCGAAGACGTGGCATTCCAGGTGGAAGATCTGGCAGCTGCGGCCGCGGATCTCAGTGACCTGTTCGACAAGCACAACTACCCGGAAGGGGTGATCTACGGCCACGCTCTGGATGGCAACTTCCACTTCATCATCACTCCACACTTCAAGCGACAGGAAGACATCGATCAGTTCGACCGCTTCATGCAGGACGTCGCCAAACTGGTGATCGATAAATACGACGGCTCCATGAAGGCCGAACACGGCACCGGACGAGCGGTGGCGCCCTTTGTCGAAATGGAGTGGGGCGTGGCCGCCTACGACCTGATGAAAAAGCTCAAGGCTGCCTTCGATCCAAGCGGACTGTTGAACCCGGGCGTCATCCTCAATGACGATGCCGAGATACACGTCAAGGCCATCAAACAAGCCGCCGTGGTAGACGACTGGGTTGACCGCTGCATCGAATGTGGTTTCTGCGAAAAGACCTGCCCCACCTCGGAGCTGAACATGTCGCCTCGGCACCGCATCACTACCCTGAGAGAGATTCACCGCCTGGAGCAGTGCGGCGATCACCAGGGCGCCGAGACCCTGCGCGCCCAGGCCCAGTATGACGTTATCGATACCTGTACCGCTTGCCAACTGTGTACCATCGCCTGTCCGGTGGACAACAACATGGGCATGTTGGTGAGAGCACTGCGTGGCCCGCAAATCGATAATACCGCCCAGAAGGTGCTGGATTTCCAGGCCAAGCATTTCGGCGCCGTTAACCAGGTACTGTCCACCGGCTTCGAGGTACTGCACGGCATCCACAAGCTGACCGGCAGCACCGTCACTGGCAAAATCATGGACCTGGGCCGTAAGGTCAGTTCGGAAGTGCCCTACTGGGACCCCAGCTTTCCCCGCGGCAGCAACCTACCCAAACCGACCCCGGCAGACGGCAGTGATAAGCCCACCGTGGTCTATTTTGCCGCCTGTGGCGGGCGCACCTTTGGCGCCACGCCGGAAGATCCGGACAGTACCACCCTGCCGGATGTCATGACCATTCTGCTGGAGCGAGCCGGTTATCAGGTGATCATTCCCAACAACACCCGCTCTCTGTGTTGCGGCCAGATGTGGGAATCGAAAGGGGACTATAAAAACGCCGATGCCAAGCGCACCGAGATGCTGTCCGCCCTCAAGGAGATGACCGACAACGGCCGCCACCCGGTGATCATCGATGCCCTCTCCTGCACCAAGCGAACCCTGGCAGACAGCGACATCGACTTCACCCTGCTGGATGCCGTCGATTTTATCCATGACCACGTCATGGACAAGCTGCCTCCGGTGAAAAAGAAGCCCAGCGTTGCCCTGCACGTGGGCTGTACCGCCACTCATATGGGCGCCGGCACCAAAATGGAGACCATCGTCAGCCGCTACAGCGACGAAATCGTCCGTCCCGATGGCATCTATTGCTGCGGCTTTGCCGGTGAAAAAGGCCTGTACAAGCCAGAGATCAACAAAAGTGCCCTGCGCCACCTCAAGGCCAAACTGCCGTCACAAATCAGTGAGGGTTACTACGCCAACCGCATGTGCGAAATGGGCCTGACCCGCCAAAGTGGCATCTCTTACCGCCACTTGGCGTACCTGGTAGAGGAGTGCACCCGCAGCTGATCCCAGACCAACAAAAACGCCGCTCAGAGAGCGGCGTTTTTTTGCCCGAGATGGTGCTATTTGTCGCGGCAGGACATCAGTTCCGCCAGTGCCTGGGACAACTCCTCCTGAGAGGTGATCAATCCCTGGCTGGCCAGGTCGTCCAGCGCCAATACCATCTGATCCCGCTGCGGAGACTGGCGCTCACAGATGGCGTCGTTGGCCTGTTTAAAGCGCTTACCACTGCGATACTTCAGGGCTCGATCGCTGATGCTGCTGGTAGACAACGCTTCGGTCTTTTGCAGACTTTGCAGTGCCAACGCCCCATCAACCGCGCCTTGCAGGTAGTTCAGGCACACTTCACCGCGCGGATCCTCCTGGCACTGAACCAGGTTAATGTCGTTGGCCAGGGCCGGTGAACTGAGCAAAACCGCTGCCAATACCGCTGTTACTTTTCTCATAATTACTATTCCTTATTTAACCGTCGACTTCAGCACCAGATAGCCACCAATGGCAGACAGTGCCGATCCCAACAGGATCCCCAGGCGAGACAGGTCACCGTAATTCATTACTCCCGCCTCAAACGCCAGCGATGCCACAAACATCGCCATGGTGAAACCGATGCCACACAACAGCGACACCCCGAACAACTGGGTCCAACCAATCCCCTCTGGCATCTTGGCCAGCTTAAGCTTAACCGCGATAAAACTGAAACCCATGATCCCCAGCGGCTTACCCAGTACCAGGCCCAGGGCAATGCCCAGCGGCAGCGGCGCCACCAGATCGCTCATCGACAAACCGTCAAAACTGACGCCGGCATTGGCAAAAGCGAAGATTGGCAGAATCATGAAGGTGCTCCAGGGGTGCAGCTTATGCTCCAGGAACTCACTGGGGCAGTCGCCATCCTCATCCTTGCCCAGGGGAATGGTGAATGCCAGCACCACACCGGCCAGGGTGGCATGCACACCGGACTTCAAAACCGCTATCCACAAGATGGTGCCGACCAACATGTAAGGTACCAGGCTACGCACACCGCTGCGGTTAAGAATCACCAAGCCCACCACCGCCAGCGCGGCAATCACCAGGTTGATGGTGGACAGCGAACCGCTGTAGAACAGGGCGATAATAATGATGGCAAGCAAGTCATCGATGATCGCTAACGCCAACAAAAAGACCTTCAGCGCCACCGGAACCCGACTGCCGAGCAGGGCCAGTACCCCCAGGGCAAAGGCGATATCGGTGGCAGCGGGAATGGCCCAGCCGTTGGCGGCAGTGGCATCGCTGGCGTTAAACGCCAGGAACACCAGAGCAGGAACCACCATGCCGCCGATGGCCGCAACCGACGGCAGGGCGGCCTGGCTGATGCTGGACAGGGTGCCTTGCAGCAACTCCCGCTTCACTTCCAGACCGATCAACAGGAAGAAAAACGCCATCAACAGATCGTTGATCCACAGCAACATCGGTTTATCCAGGTCGAGGGCACCGACCCGAATCTGAACCGGGGTATTTAAAAAGGCGTCGTACACCACATCCAGTGGTGAATTGGCCATGATCATGGCCAGCGCCACCATCAGCATCAGAATGATGCCTCCGGAGGATTGCTGGTTGAGAAAATTCTTAATGGCGGTCTTCATGTAATGGCTCCAATAAATCGTAAATACAGTTTAGATACCGCTAATGATTCAGAAAAATCGTTTCTTTAACTTTTAGACGTCGGAATTTCCGATGTATTTACGCGTATAGCACGGTTATTTCTTAACCACAAGGTTCGCTGTGACTCCGTCTACAATCCGGGAGTGCCCCGTTTAATTTTGTACCACATTTATCGGGTCAATCTGCGCCTAATCACAACTAAATAGCTAAAAATAAACAGAATAGTCTTCAGAGCGGTAACTGCCACACAGAGCACATAAAAAAAGAGCAGCCAGGCCGCTCTTGATCATCTCTGCTCAGTCAATCGTCGTCAGTCCGGCTGCTCCGCCGCATGCTGCGCCGCCAAACGCTGTGCCACATGGCCCGGTGAGCGGGTTGAGGCGGCAATCAACCGATACATGGCCGGTATCACAATCAGGGTGACCACCGAGGCGAACGCCATGCCAAAGAACACCACGGTTCCCACCGCAATGCGACTCTCGGCTCCGGCGCCGCTAGACAGGATCAGCGGGATGGCACCGGCCAGGGTGGTCAGGGCGGTCATCATGATGGGACGCAGGCGGCGACAGGCGGCGTCGGTGATTGCCTGTTCAAAGGCCATGCCCCTATCCCGCAACTGGTTGGCAAACTCCACAATCAATATGCCGTTTTTGGTTACCATACCGATGAGCATGATCATGCCAATCTGGCTGTAGAGATTCAGCCCCTGGCCGGTGAGGTACAGCCCGGCCAGGCCACCAAAAATCCCCATGGGCACGGTCAGCATCACCACCAGCGGATTGATGAAACTCTCAAACTGAGCCGCCAGAACCAGGTAGGCCACCAACAGCGCCAAGCCAAATACCATTGCGGTACTGGACTGATTCTCCTTGAAGTCCTTGGACTCGCCGGTGTAGCCGACGGAGATGTCTTTGGGCAGCATTTCGATGGCCTGCTGGTCCAGGTAGTCCAACGCCTGGCCCAGGGTATAACCGTCGCTGAGGTTGGCCTTAAGGACAATGGATTTGCGCTTATCGGTATGGCCGAGCCGCTGAGCCGACGCCACTTCGGTCAGGGTCGCCAGGGTATTCAGGGTCACCAGTTCACCGTTTGCGGCTCGCAGGTAGATACGACTGAGATCACTGCTGGCGTTAAAGGCGTTTTCATCACCGCGCAGGTACACATCGTACTCCTCGCCGCGATCGACGAAAGTGGTTTCACTGCGGCCTCCGAGCATGATCTCCAGGGTATCCGAGACCTCGGCTACCGAGATACCCAGTTCCGCCGCCCGCTTCCTGTCGACCTCCACCACCAGCTCGGGTGTGGTTTCGGCGTAATCCAGTTCCACGCCGTTCATGTATGGGCTGTCCTCGGCCAGATGCTGCAGTTGTTGGGCCCAGGTAAACAGCTCCTGATAGTCGGTACCACCAAGGACAAACTGCACCGGCTCACTGGAACGGCCTCGAAAACCGGGCATCATCGGCCGCACCATGACATCGGGCAGATCACTCAGGGTTCGACTGATCAGTCCCAGCGCCTGCTGGGCACTCATGTCCCGATCCTGCCAATCTTCCAGTTGCATGATCACAAACCCAATCTGATCACTGGTTCGCCCGCCAAAGGCCGGAGTCTCGGTACTGAATGACTTCAGCACGCCCTGCCCCAGTAGCGGCAGCAATCGCTGCTCAATCTGGTCCATATTGGCGGACATGCGATTGAAACTGGTGCCCTCGGCGCCCTTAACAAAGGCAAACAGCACGCCCCGGTCCTCTTGCGGTGCCAGTTGCGCCGGCACCTGTTGCACCAACCAGCCACTGCCCAGCACGCAGGCAACAATCACCAGCGGTGCCGCCAACCGCCACTTCAGGCCGTAGACCAGCAATCGTCGATAGCCCCGCTCCAAAGCCGTAAACAGACCATCGACCGCCCGGGTCACGGTATTGCGCTTGGGGTTGGGGCGCAGCAAGCTGGAACCCAGTACCGGCGTCAGCGTCAGAGCAATCAGCGTCGAGAAGATCACCGACAACGACAGCATCATCGAGAATTCGGTGAACAACAGCCCAACCATCCCATCCATAAAGGAGATCGGCAGGAACACCATCACCAACACCAGGGTCGTGGCCAGCACTGCGAAACCCACCTCCTTGGTGCCGCGGTACGCCGCCAACAGCGGCGGCGTGCCCTTTTCGATGTGGTGGTAGATGTTCTCGACCACCACAATGGCGTCATCCACCACCAAACCGATGGCCAGAATCAGTGCCATCAGCGTCAGCAGGTTGATGGAATAGCCAAAGGCGTAGGCACCGATGAAGGCGGCGATCAACGACACCGGAACGGTCACCGCCGGAATCAGCGTTGCCCGCGCCTGACCAATGAACAGATACAGCACCAACACCACCAGGGCACCGGTGATCATCAAGGTGGCGTACACCTCGGAGATCGACTCACTGATGAACACCGTGGAGTCGTAGTCCACCTGCAACTGGGTCTCATCCGGCAAAAATGCCTGCATCCGCTCCACTTCCAGGTGCACATCCTGGGCCACCTTCAACGGATTGGCGTCGGACTGGGGCACCACCCCCAAACTGACATTGGCGATGCCGTTGCTCTTGTAGCTGGAACTTTCGTTCTCGGCGCCAATGGCCACATCGGCAACGTCTTTCAGATAGATAGGACTGTCGTCGTCGCTGCGCCCGACCTCCAGATACTCAAAATCCCGGGACTGGGCGTACAGCCTCTGAGTACGCACCGGCATCACCAGAGCGTCGTTGCGCACTTCACCACCGGGACTCTCCAGGTTTTCTGCTCGCAGTGCCGCCACGATGTCACTGCTGGTGACCTGGCGACCGGCCATCCGCATCGGATCCAGCTTGACGTACATCACCTTGTACAGTCCGCCGGCCAGCTGCACCGAACTGACGCCACTGACCAGATTGAGCCGATCCTCCACCACCCGTTGGGCGTAATCGGTCAGTTCGGTTCGATCCATCAGGGTCGAACTCAGATTCACGTACACCGAGGGTTCTCCGGTGCCGTTGTCCTTGGACACCACCGGCTCGTCGGCCTCATCCGGTAACGAGCGCTGAGCCCGGGCGACCGCATCACGAACGTCACTGACCCCTTCGGTCAAGTTCCAGCCCAGCTCAAACTCGATGGTAATGCGAGACATGCCGTTACGGGTCACCGAGGTGATCTCTTTCACCCCGCTGATCCCAGACAGTTGGTCCTCCAGATTGGAGGTCACCTGACTCTCCATGATCGACGCCGAAGCGCCGTCATAGTTGGTCATGATGGTCACCACCGGATTTTCCACGTCCGGCATCTCGCGCACCGCCAGCTTGGACACCGACACCAAGCCAAACACGCACAACAGCGCACTGAGCACCATGGCCACCACCGGCCGTTTCACCGCGGTATCAGAGAGCCACATCAGCGTGCACTCCTGCCGAGGCGGTTGCCAAACTCAGATCCTTGATCCGAATGCCATCTTTCATGTTAACCAGCCCCTGAACCACGATTCGGTCGCCCACGGCCAAGCCCTGTTCAATCAACACTCGATTGTCGACCCGAGTGCCCAGGTGCACCTCACTGCGTTGAACCCGTTGCTGGTCGTCAATCAGATACACATAACGCTTGGTTCCGGAGTACTCCAGCGCCTGCACCGGTATCACCGGGTGCTCCATGGGAGAGAACGCCAATGTGACCTGCGCCAACATGCCCGGTTTCAACAGCTGCTGCGGATTATCAAACCGCACCTGCATGCGCAGGTTGAGGCTTCGTTGCTGCACCCTGGAGTCGATGGCCACCACCTCGCCGCGAAAGGCCTGCGACGGCCAGGCGGACACACTGGCTTCTACCGGCATGCCAACAAACACCCGCGACAGCAAATGCTCGGGCACATTGAGATCCAGTCGCATACTGGACAAGTCATCCAGCGAGATCAGCGCGTCGCCGGAGCCGACCCTCTGGCCAAGATTAACGTCCACCAGCCCCAGAGTGCCGGCAAACGGCGCCTTAACGCTGTGGTAGTCAAACTGAGCTTGGGCCGCGGCCAGTCGCGCCCGGGCAATGTCGACACTGGCCTGCTGGCCATCGATTTCGGTTTGAGTAATGGCCGCGTTGGTCACCAGACGCTGGTACTCTTGCAGCTTTCGGGATTCATCGGCCAGGTAGGCGCTAGCCTCAGCCAGGGTGGCTTTCGACAGGCTGTCATCCAGGGTTAGCAGCACCTGTCCGGCGGACACGGCCTGATTCGGCGTCACCGCGATGTTGGCAATCCGCCCGGCCACTTCGGCCGCAACAAACACCGACTGCTCGGCCTGCAGGCTGCCCACCAGTTCAATGGACTCGGCAATGGATTGCGACGACACCAGGGTGCTGCTCACCGTCACCACCCGCTCCGGCTTGTCTTTTCGGGGTTTGCCCGCGGCGCTGCCATCGCTGTTGCAGCCTCCCAGAACCAACAATGCGCACACTGCCACTACAACTCTTTTCATTACCTGCCCTCAACCTGTGTCTGGGGCTATTGTAAAGAAGCCATCGGCTCAGTAGCGTAAAGCAATGTAAAGTCCGGTAAAGTCCAGCAACACTCTGGCTAAATAGCCCGCACCATTCATCAACTGGACAGGGTCGACAGCGGGTCGTGCAGCGGCGTGACCTTGGGGTTGCAGCGCGCCAACGCCTCGGTTGCCCGCTGCTGCGCCTGCAGGTGGCGTTTGGCCAATGCCAATTCACGGCGGGCGGTGTCCGCATCGGTCAACACGCCATTGAGGCTGGTGCTGATGGTCCCTAATTCATCCGGGCTGTCCGCCATCAACCGAACCTGGTAATTTTTCTGTTGATCGACCGCCCTCAGGGCCAAGGACAGGCCACTGATTCGACGATACAGCTGAGTGGCGACACTGCGGCAACCATAGCCCAGCGCCATCAGCAAGCCGGCTGCCACCAGCAGGTAGCTCACCCAGTTCGTCAGGCTACGTTGCCAGGCCGCCAACAGGCTGCCCCGGGTTAACTGATGCTCAATGGCCACGTGCCACGCCAAGCGCTGTTGACGCTGAGTCAGGGCCTCACTGTCTCCGGCATCCGCCGCGGTCAGTGGCGCCAGCCCTGTCGGCGGCACCCGCGCCCCCAAGCCGGCAGATTTCGGATTGAGGCGACTGCGATACTGAGCCAGATGGAGATTGAACTCGGCCTGAAGGTGCCGAGCCTGTGCTGGCGCCGGCGCCAGCGGCAACTGCGCCAGCCGCTCCGACGCCCGCACTGCCGCCATCAGGGCGCCACCTCGGTTCACGCCCTCCGCCTCGGGCCCGGAGGCCAGCAATCGCGACAAAAAGCCATGCAACTGTCGCTGAATCTGAGTGTACAATCCGCGCAATTGCTGATCCGACACCCCACCACGCTGATGGCCACTGCGCATCACTGGCAACTGAGCCAGAGATTGATTGAGGGCGGTATGGCTGGGCCAGAACGCCTCATTGCCGCCCAGCCAACGTCGCTGAGCCAGGTCGAAGTCCCGTATCGCCATGTCGGTCCTCAAGACCATGGTCATCACTTCGATGGGAGTATTGACGGAGGGAAGCGCGCTGAACTGGCGTCGCTCCTGCTGCAGTAACGATGACAGCGTCATCCCCTCTTGCAGCAGTTGCGCCGTTTCCGGCAGTTGCCAGTGACGCACCAGAGCCTCGGTGCGGCCCCAGGCCCCCAACAGCACCCAGGCCAGCAACGCCAGCAAGGGCAGCAGATACAGCATTGTTAACTTGGACTGCACCGTAAACGCGTCGAACCAATCCTTCATAGGGAAACACCAAATCCATTTGGGCATTCCCTTAGCTTAGACCGATTCCACTGTCTCGCCAGCGACCTTGGCCAGGATCATCAAATCGACATCTTTTCCTTGTGCTTGCGTCGCTTAGTCTCGTTGCAGAGCCACGATGGGATCCAGTCCGGCGGCCTTTTTGGCCGGGTACCAACCGAACAATACCCCGATGATCATGCAGACCCCCACCGACAGCAACAGTGAATAGGCCGACCAGGCCACCTGCCAGTCGGCGTACGCCCCGATCACCAGTGACAACAACATGCCGGCGACGATGCCGATCAGGCCGCCAGAAGCGGCAATCACCAGCGACTCGATGATAAACTGACGGGCGATGTCGGCCTTGGTGGCCCCTAAAGCTCGCAGCAGGCCAATCTCGGTGGTGCGCTCCATCACCGTGGCCAGCATGATGTTCATAATGCCGATGCCACCGACCAACAACGAAATTCCCGCCACGCAGGCCATCACAATATTGAAGATCCGTTGCGTCTGTTGGTATTGCGCCAGCAAGTCCGCCGGCACCACCACCTGGTAATCAAACTCACCGCCGTGGCGACGCGACAACAAATGATCGATGCTGGCCGCCGCCAACGGCGCATCGATGCCGGGACCCAGTTGCAGCTTCACTGCATCCAATTGATCATCAAGCGGCTTAAACGCCAGTTTTTTCAGTGCGGTAAGTAGGGGAATAAACACCTGATTGCGCTCGCCCCCCAGTTTAACCCCTTCGATTTTCGACTTCTGCTGCCCCTTATCTGCCAGCACGCCCACCACTTCGAACCACTGGTGATTGACCTTGATGCGCTGACCGATGGCCTCACCAGAGGGAAACAGCCCCTGGGCGGCTTCGGGGCCCAGCACCGCCACCTGACGATAATGACGGTCCTCCGCCTCGGTAAAAAAGCGCCCGTTTTCCAGGTTCATACTGGCCAGACCGAAGTGGCTGGGTGTCACCCCACTGACCCGGGCATCGCTGCGGCCGTGGCGGCTGAACAGGGTAAACACCCTGACCTGCTTTTCCGCACTCCAGTCGTCAATGAAGGTCAGGGTATCCAGGGCGCTGTGGACGTCTCCCAGCGACAGACCAACACTGTGTTCGCGCACCGACTTGCGTGCCTCGCCTTCACTGGGGCGGCTCTCCACCACAACGTTACGCAGCCCCATCGACTCGATCATCGACAGCGCTTCCCGCTCCGCCCCTTCGCCAATACTGAGCATGGCAATCACGGCTCCGACCCCAAAGATCATCCCCAGCAGGGTTAACCCGGTACGCAGTTTGTGGTGCACCATCTGTCCCAGAGCCTGACGAATTTCACTCCACCCCATCATTGGCGCACCTCCCTGGGCTTCACCAATGCGATGGCATCGCCGTCACCGAGCCCATCGACAATGACCGTACGGTTGACACTGCGGGCTCCGGTGGTGACCGTGCGCTCGACAAATCGGTCTCCCTGCTGCAAATACACCCAGCGACGACCGTCTTTCTGATACAGCGATTGATTGGGCACACTGATCACCTGCTTTTGGCGCTCCACCTCAACCTGACCGGTCAACTCCCGTCCGGGAAACATCACCTCGGTATCGGTGTGAGCCAACGCCACGGTAAAGCCAAAGTAGTTCACCGGTGAATTGTCCTCCCTGGGCTTGGCCAGAGTATCCACCTGGGTGATGGCACCCTGGATCATCCGCTGCGGGTAGGCATCCAGGTACAGCTTCACCGACTGTCCGACCGCCAGGCCAGCGGCTTCGGACTCCAGCACATACATTCTGGCTTCCATCCGCGACAGGTCCGGGATCTGGCCGATGGACATTCCTGACCAGACGGTATCACCACTGACCACCGGGCGGCCCCTGAAGCCGCTGCTGAGTACAAACAGTCCATCGGCAGGGGCCACGACCTCCATCTTTTTCAGGTTGCCCTGAGCCCGGTCCACCTTGGCCTTATGACCCCGTTGCTTGAGCTCGATCAGCTGCTGCTCCGCCGCCGAACGATGGCTCTGCTCACCCAGGTCCCACTCCAGGTAGCCCAGTTTGGCATCCAGGTAGCCCTTATTGCGCATGTTGTCGATCACCTCGATGCGGGAGTAGACCCGCGGATCGTCACTGAAGAACCGCTCTGCCAACTCTCGCTCCCGACGGGTCACAACCTGGCCAGTATCGATCTCATCCAGCAAGTTGCCGTCTTTTCCCTGTTGAAGCAGGCCGTCGATCACCAACTTGTCGATCTCAAACTGAGCCATTCTGGCATCCAACTGCTGACGACTGGCATCGAGCCTGGCCACCACCTGCCCTTGTGTTACCGGGGTAAAGTTATCCGCCACCCAGGACAAGCTCTGCGGGCCACGCAGCGACGACGGCACCGATACCGACACCGCCGTGGCAGGCTCTAGCTGACCGCGGGCATCGATTCGATGTTCAAACGGCCCCGGGGTCACGGTCACCGTCAGCACCGCGTCCCGCTGCGGTTGACCACAGCCACCCAACAGGCCCAGGGCCAACATCATGATTGCGGCGTTCCTCACGGCAGTATCTCCACTTTGGCGGTCATGCCCGGGCGCATCAACTGAGGATCCGGGGTATCGATGGTCGCCAGGGCATCAAACACCACCACAGGCACCTCCTGATTCTTGCGCCGGAATACCGGGCTGATGTCGGTCAGTTGACCGTAGAACGGCCGCTCCGGGCTGGCGTCGAGTTTAATTTTCACCTTTTGACCCTTGTTGACCCGGCGGGCCTCGACCTCGGGAATGGCCAACTGCACCGCCATCTTCGACAGATCCGGCAAGCGCACAATGTCATCACCGGCGTACACCGAGGCACCGGGCTTGAGCTTTGCCCCCTCCATGGAGGTGCCAACCACCACCATGCCGGCCCTTGGCGCGACGATGGTCATCCGTCCAATGTCGGCGCTCAGCTGATTCACCTGGGCCTGCCAACGCTGACGGTCCCCCTCCAACATCGCCAGTCGCTGTCGCACGCCCTGCCGCTCCAGCACCAGCTTTTGTTCGATCAGCGCCACCCTGGCCTCGGCGATGTCGGCATCACGGCGGTATTTCTGCCGCTCGAGCGCCGCCACGCTGTCGTCCTGAATCTGGTACTTTCTCAAGGCTTTCTCTTGATTCATCTTGGCTTCGGCCAGTTGCAGCTTCAGCTCCTGCAGTTGCTTCTCATTGCGAAGGGTCGAGGTTTCGATGTCCTGTTCCACCTCATCCAGATCCGCCTGACGCAGTTGCAGCCTCTGCTCCAGATCCGAGGCGTCCAGAACCACCAGTAGCTCCCCTTTGGCAATGGGCTTTCCTTCCGGCGCCAGATACTTAATCTGATACTGCCATTGGCGACGGACCGGCGGAGGCGATACCCCCAGCGAATCGACCGACACCAGCTCACCGCTGACCTGAATCGGCGTTTCCACCGTCGCCGTCTCAGGCGTCTCCGTGACCGGCTGAGGCTGACAGGCACACAGCAGAACCAGCATGGCGGCCATCAATCCAACTCTCATTGGCTCACCTCCAGCGCCACCAGTACGCTCATTCCGGGCACCAGCGTTACCGATTCGCCCTGGTTCAGGGCCACATTGACCAAAAACCAATTGCTTTCGCCCCAGCCATTGCGGCGCTCGGCTTTGAGAGCCACCTTAGTCACGGTTCCGCTCAATTGCCGATCCTGCCGGGCATCCAGAGTCAGTTGCGCGTCCATACCGACCTTGACCCGATCGATGTCCACCTCATTGGCCCAGGCCTGCACCTGCAGGCCGTCGACGCCGGGAATGGTTGCCACCTGGGTTCCGACCTGGACCGTATCCCCAACTTCGGTCTTAGCTCCGTCCCAAGGCTGACGGGCGTAGATCATCGGCCCATCGTGGTTAGCGGTCAATTCGAGGTTAGTCATCAGTTGTTCGGCATTGCTGAGCTCCAGCTGCGCTTTATCCCGATCGATGGTGAGCTTTCGCATCTCCTCCAACGACGCCCGCTCAACCTCCGCCAGCGCCCGTTTCGATTTCGCCAGTTCGGCGCCGGCCTTCATCAGCTCAAACTGCTTGTCGGCATACTCCTTGGGGCTTTGAAAGTCCGCCGGGACCTCGGCGTCCAGCTGCGCCTTCTCCCTCAACAATCGCTTCTCGGTCACCTCAAACTCGGCCTGTAACCGCTGCTGTTTCAGCTCCACCTGCTTGGCCTGCACCGCCGCATCCACACGAATCAGCGCCGCCTGAAACTGATCGATCTGCCCCGACACGCCACTCTTGTCAAACACCACCACAGGATCACCGGCGCGGACCATCTCTCCCTCCGGCGCCATCCATTGAATCTGATAGCGCCAGGCCCGGCCGGCCCTGGGGACCGTCAGGCTCTGAGCCTGAGAGGAACTGACCTCGCCAGTGAGCAGCAACGACTGGGCCTGGGCCAGCAGCGGCGCCGGAAAGACCATGAGAACCAGCAGCAACCCACTAAGCCGCATCATTGGCACAGCCCTCCAGCTTCTCAATGCGACCGTCACGCATCCATACGATCCGTCTGGCATGGCGGGCCACCTCCTCTTCATGGGTAACCAGCACCACGGTCTGGCCCTGGGCATTGAGTTCTTTAAACAGGGCCAAGATGTCGTCAGAAGTGCGGCTGTCCAGCGCACCGGTGGGTTCGTCAGCCAGCAAAATGGCTGGCTGATTGATCAGCGCCCGGGCAATGGCTACGCGCTGACGCTGACCACCGGACAACTGATTAGGGCGGTGATTCAGCCGGTCGCCCAGACCGACCCGGGTCAGCAACTGCCTGGCTCGCTCGACATCGGCCTGGGCATCGCCGGCGCTGCGTCGATAACGCAGCGGCAACATCACGTTATCCAGAGCCGTCATGCGTGGCAGCAGATGAAAGCTCTGAAACACAAAACCGATGCGCTCATTACGTATTTGGGACAAGACGGCGTCGTCCTGCTGGTTAACAGGCTGACCGGCCAGCAGGTAATGGCCGTCACTGGGTTGATCCAGACAGCCAATCAGGTTCATCAGAGTGGACTTACCGGAGCCCGACGGCCCCATGATGGCAACAAATTCACCCTCATCAATGCTGAGATTGACGTCATTTAAGGCGTCCACTGTGCTGTCGCCCATGGCGTAGCGCTTGGACAGGCCGGAGATTTTGATCATGTGTGCGTTCCTGGCGGCCATCCCTGGCCCCCATTCGAAAAATTCAGAGATGGAAAATTATCAGCTCTCATCGGTGCCGCCAACCGGCTTAGGCCCCCACGATGAAGGTAATTAGTAAGAGTTTGTATTGATTGATTAGTTCCTCAGCACTGACGCGCCCCGAAGCCTGAGAATAAAAAACGGATCCCAGTCACAGCCCGGTACCAACAGGGCGATTTTCACCGATTGTTTGCGCCAGATTCAGGTTTGTGCCGCCAATCTGGGTATTATCACTCAAAAAGTTTATACCTATTCGTACATTTGTGGCTTTACTGATAAAGGACATCATCATGACTCCACACCGATTATCTCTGGGGAAACGCTTTGCCCTACTGCTGTTGCCAGTACTGATCCTGGGGTTCGTCCTCAGCAGTTTCGTCACCACCAGGATCGGCGTTGAACACCTCAACCATGCGATGGAGCGCGCCATAACCTCCCGAGGTGAACTGGTCAGCAACAACATCAGCAACTGGGTGCTGCAGCAACAACAACTGCTGCAATCACTGGCTCAAAGCCCCTACCTGTCCGATGCCCTCACCGATGCCGAAAAGCGCCCAGCCCTGTCTGAACACCTAAAAACTATCAAAACCAGCTTCAAGCTGAGAAATATCGCCCTGTTGTCGCCACAAGGGATCGCCATCGCCGCCAGCAACCCGGGACGGATCGGCCAGAGTTACGCCGCACTGGACTACGTCCAGCTGGCCCGCGAGCAGCAACGACTGGTGATTTCCGAACCCCGCCCCAGCCGGGTTGACGGCCAACTGCTGGTCAGTTTTGCCCTGCCGCTGGAGCAGCACCTGTTGTTTCTCAGTGTGTCGCTGCAACACTTCTATCGCGACTATGTCGACGCCAGCAGCGTAGACAGCAACGCCTACAGCTTTGTGCTGTCGTCCCGGTGCGCACCGCTGGCCCACCCGAGGCTGGCTGAGGTCCAGGCGCAGCCTCGGGCACTGGCCAGCCTGTGCCAACACCCGGGCCTGCAAGCCTTTGACGACGCCGGTATCGACTACCTCGGATGGGTGGAACGGGAGTCACGAACCGGCTGGTACATCGTCAGTGCCACCACCGATGCCGTCTTCCAACAGAGCCGAAACGACATGACCTCCTCGGCAATGGCGGTGGCCTTGGGGGCCATCCTGGTGATCACCGCTGTGGTGCTGTGGCTGGTCCGACTGATCACTGGCGGACTGCAGACCATGGCCATGGCGGTGCGGGATCTGGCCGCCGGTGACATCGCGTTGAGTCACCTGAATGCCAGCGCCTGGGCACGGTTGCTGCGACGTCAGGATGAGCTGGGGTTAATGGCCACGGACCTGCATCAACTGATCGACAGCCAGCGCAGCCAGGCGCGCGCCGCCGATGCCATCGCCACTGGCGATCTCAGCAGCACCATCGTCTGCCTGTCGTCCCGGGATCGACTCGGCACGGCGCTGAAGGAGATGCAGGCGCAACTGCGGGAGCTGGTCGGGGCGGTACAGCGCAGCGGCCGCGAGATCGGCACCACCAGCCAGACTCTGGACAACGATGCCCGCACCCTGTCAGACAGTGCCACCGAGCAGTTCGCCTCCATCTCCTCCATCAGTGCCGCCCTGCAGCAGATCGACGGTCAGGTACGCGTCACGGCCGATTCCAGCGAAAAAATGAATGGCCAGGCCCAGGTGGCCCTGACTCAGGCACAAGCGGGCAACCAACAGATGCAGGATCTGCTCAATGCCATGGCCGCCATTCGCAGCAGTGGCGAGCAGATTGCCACCATCATGGAGGAGATCACCGCCATTACCGAACAAACCAACCTCATCGCCCTCAACGCCGCCATCGAAGCGGCTCGGGCCGGCGAGCACGGACGGGGCTTCTCGGTAGTGGCGGAGGAGGTCCGCAGCCTGGCGGCCCGCAGTGCCGACGCCGCCGCCAAAACCCGGCAACTGGTGCAGGGCAACCGGGACAAGATGGACTGGGGCAGCGAAGTGGCCCGCCACACCGAAGCGGCCTTTGGCAGCATTGTCGATCATTGCCACCACTCCGTCGACCAGCTGGCGTCCATCGCCCAGGCCTGCCGGGAGCAATCCCAGGCCACCGATGAACTCACCGAGGGACTGTCGCAAATAGACAGCGCCGGTCAGCGGGTGGCGGAAGTGGCGGATGCCGTCGCCCGGCAATGTCGGCAGCTGCACCGGTTATCCGACGCCCTGCAACAGGACACCGATCGCTTTACCACCGACACGGTGTCGTCACTCTAAGGAGGTTAACGACGCCAACCGCTGCGACAGTCCCGACGCCCGTACCGTGCGCCGGCCAATGGCGGCGACAAACAGTCGCGGTGTCGGCGTCAACAGCGTAAACCAGTGACGGGCCCGGGTAATGCCGGTATACACCAACTCCCGGGTCAGGATGGGGCTGTCGCTGGCCGGCAGCACCATGGCGGTGTGAGCAAACTCCGACCCCTGTGATTTGTGCACCGTCATGGCGTACACGGTCTCGACACTGGAAAGGCGACTCGGCATAACGGTTTTCACCCCGCCCTCGGCGGTCAGAAACGCCACTCTCAGCCGTCGTTGTCCCTGCTCATCCCACACCGGCAGACACAGCCCCACATCGCCGTTCATCAGCTTAAGGCCGTAGTCATTACGACTCAGGATTACCGGTCGGCCGGCGTACCAACCGCTGGCCTGACTGATCAAGCCACGCCGGCACAGGGCTGAGGCGATGCGCTGGTTGAGGCCGCTGACGCCGTAATCGCCGTCACGCACCGCACACAGAAGCTGGAACTGACCAAACGCCTTAAGCAGCGATTTGATCCATTGCTCTTGTCGGGCAAACAGCGCCTGCCACTGCGAGGGCGACTGGCATTGAGCTGCCAGTGGCTCCAGGCTGGCTAGCCCTTGATGCATTTCACCGAGGTAATGGCCATAGCCCCGAGGGCTGCAGCCTGACTCCATGGCGCGCCGCTGCGCCTCTTGTGGCTCCCCTTCGCCGTCGATGCACAGCCGTTCCAGGTAGCTGTCGTCGGCAGCGGTCAGGCGCCGCTGCAGCAGATCCCGCCAGCCTTGATGCCAGAGGGCATTGGCCCGATCTGGCTGGCCGTCGTTCACCGCCTGGGCCAGATGGCCGATGCCGCTGTCGGCGTCGAAGCGATGACTCTTTCTCAGCAGCGCAATCTGTTGCTCCAGTGCCGTGCCCGGCCCCTGCCAATCTTGGAGTTGATAACCACTGTGGCTGTAAAGGTAATCGGTGGTGGCCGGCCAGTAACGCGGCTGAGCGGCCTGCTCACACAAATCCCCCAGCACCGCGCCCGCTTCCACCGACGCCAGCTGGTCTTTGTCACCCAACAAAATCAGCCTGGCCTGGGGCGGCAACGCCGCCAGCAGCGCCGCCATCATCTCCAGATCCACCATCGAGGCTTCGTCCACCACCAGCAGGTCCAGGTGCAGGGGGTTGCCTTGATGGTGTTTAAACTGACGGCTGTCCGGGCGCGAGCCCAGCAGCCTGTGCAGAGTGCTGACCTGGGTGGGTATCGCTGCGGCCACCGCTTGCGGCAACTGACTTAGCGCACCAGACAATGACTCCGACAACCGCGCCGCCGCTTTGCCCGTCGGGGCCGCCAACTTGATTCGCAGCGCGGTGCCGCTGTCCATGGCTAGCTGTTGCAGCGCCGCCAGCAGGCGCACCACGGTGGTGGTCTTGCCGGTACCCGGCCCGCCGGAGATCACCGTAAAGCGACTGCGGCACGCCAGCGCTGCCGCCACACTCTGCCAGTGCACCTCATCGCCCCGCTGCTCCGGTTCCGATTTCAGCGGCGCAAACAGCGACTGCAGCTGAGACCGCAGCGCCTCGGCCTCCACCGTCAGTGGCGTCAACCGGTCCGCCAGCCCCTGAGCAACCTGGCACTCATAACGGAAGTAGCGACGAAGATAGAGTCGCCCCTGACTCAGCACCAGTGGCCGGCTGGAATCCTGATCCCGACCGTCGACCGACACTACCGCGGCCTGAGTCAGCGCCGGCAACCAGGACTGAGGCGACCACTGGGCCATCAGCGCCGACGGCAGCGGCAGCTGGGTCGGTTTCCGTCCTTCCGGAGGCAACGCCAGTACCTGCTGAGGCAGACTCAGCAACTGCTCAATGTCCAGACAAAGATGACCCCGTCCCAACTGGTGGCTGGCCCAAACAGCGGCCAACAGTACCTGTGCCGAAGTCTGAGGTTCCTGCTCCAGCAACAACCTCGCCAAAGCCAGATCCAGTGGTCGCAACCAGCCCTCGAGCACATACTCATTCAACGCGTCAAACAGCTGTTCCGGGCTCATGCGGTTTCTCCGTGAAACAGGGCGTCCATGGCGTCCACCAACGCTTGATCTGGCTTAAGGGCGATCACCCCGTTGCCGGAGTCGGCCTCGGCCGCCCCCATGCCGCGAAGGAACAGGTACACCCCGCCTCCAAGGTGGCGCTGATAGTCGTAATCCGCCATGCGGGTTTTCAACAGCCGGTGCAAAGCCAGGGTGTACAGGGCCAGCTGCAGATCGTAGCGATGGGACAGCATCGCTTCCTGCATCGCTTCAAAGCAATACGCGCTGTCGTCCGGCCCCAGGTAATTGGATTTGTAATCGGCCACGTAAAAGCGTCCCTGATGTTCAAAGGTCAGATCGATAAACCCCTTGAGCATGCCGTGCAGCTGTTGGGGCTTGAGGGTGGGTCTGGGCAAACCGGGCCACAGATGCTCGCGCACCAGTCTGTCCAGCCGGGCCACATCCAGATCATCCACGGCAAACCAAAACTCCATCTCCGCCACCACGCTGCCCAACTGGCACAGTGCCACCTGCTGCGACTGTTCGGCGCCGGCGGGTAACCGCATCGGCTGGGCCAGGGCCGAGGTCACCCAGGGCTGCAGCACCGGCGGCCACGACTCGTAGCCCTTGTGATCGCAACGCTGTTGCAACTCCTGCGACAGCGCATCGGGGCTGTAGCGATCAAACCCCTGGTTGGCGATCCACTCCAGCCAGTCGTGCAAGAAGGTTCCGGGGCCGGCCCCACGGGGGAAAGCGTGAATGCTGTCTGGCTCTGGCTCCTGAGGCAGTGACACGTCCTGCTCGGCCATCAACTCGCCGATGCGACTCTGTGCTCCACCGGCATCGGTATCGGTACCATCTCGATGATGGCTCATGCCATGCAACAGGGCCGAGTAAGAGCCTACTCGCCAACCGGACGGCACGCGCCGCTTAGGCGTCCTGGCGCACAGCGTGTCGGCATCCACACTGGCCTCTTGCCACAGCATCTCGGTCACCGCGGGCAACGGGCTTAGCAACGTCTGTCCCGGGCACACCAACTCCTGCAGGCGGGCGGCCAAATCATGGGCGTCCATGGGCTCACCCTGACCCAGCAGATACCCCAGGGCACTGTGGTGCAGATCGCTGCTGTCCCGTTTGCCGGTCCGCCCCAGCTTCACCGGCGCCAGCCCCAGGAAACAGGCATACACCGGTCGGGTCAGGGCCACGTACAACAGCCGTAAATCTTCCGCCAACCGCTCGTGCTCCGCCTGCTCGATGGCCTGCGGCTCCGGGTTGAACGCCACCGCATTGTGGCCGTCGCGGTCGCGATAGGTCAGCAGCCCGTCCCGGGCCGCCGCCTGGCGAAAGCCAAACACAAACGGCAACAGCACCAGTGGGTACTCCAAGCCTTTGGATTTATGAATGGTCACCACCTGCACCAACTCGGCATCGCTCTCCAGGCGCAGGATCTGGTCGTCGTCACCCTGGCCGGACTCGATCTGTTCCGCCAGCAATCGCAACAGCGCCAGTTCGCCGTCCACGGTGGCCGACGCCGCTTGCATCAACTCAGCCAGGTGCAACAGGTTGGTCAGGCTGCGCTCGCCGCCCCCCTCGTGCATCAATCGGTTGGCGATGCCGTAATCGGCCATCAACCGGCGCACCATCGACAGTACCCCTTTGTTGTGCCAGTGCTGCTGGTAGCCACGAAACTGCTCCACCAGGTTATCCCATTGATGTTCATCCCCATTGAGACGGTCGAGGGTCGCCCAGTCCATGCCCAGAGTCAGACAGGCCAGGGCGGCGCGAATCCGCCGCTCTTGCTCCGGTGCCACCACCGCCTGCAGAATCAACAACAGATCCTGGGCCTCGGCGCTGGCGTAGACCGAGTCCTTATCGGACAGGTAGACACTGCGGATGCCGCGACGATCCAGGGCGGTGCGAATCGCCTTGGCTTCGGTAAAATCCCGCACCAGAATCGCCATGTCGGCAGCATTCAGAGGGGTGAGGGTGCCATTGCGCTCAAAGCCGGCCCGGCCCTGGGCGGACAAGGTCAGGAAACGGCACATCTCACTGGCGGCCGCCTCGGCCTGACGCTCCAGATAGCGGCCCTTGTTCACCGGTTCACTGTCCGGATCCAGCCACAGGTTGAGGCCGTTCACCTCTTCCCCGTCGATCAGCAGCCGATCCGACTTGCCGTTGGCCTCGACACTGATAAAGGGGATCTCGTCGGCAAACAGAAACGGGCCCTGGGGGTACCCCTGTGCCAGCTCAAACACCGAGTTGGCCGCCGCCACCATTCCCGCCGTGGAGCGGTAGTTGGTGCCCAGGGTGTAGTGACGGCCGTCGGTGTCCCGGCGCGCCTGAAGATAGGTGTGAATGTCGGCGCCGCGAAAAGCGTAGATCGCCTGCTTAGGATCACCAATCATCATCAGGGCACAGTGAGGCTGGTCCAGGTACAGGGTCTGGAACAACCGGTACTGGACCGGATCGGTGTCCTGAAACTCATCGATCAGGGCCGCGGGAAACTGTTGACGAATCAACTGCGCCAGCGCCGGACCGTTGTCGCCGCTCAGGGCCCCATCCAGGTGACGCATTAAATCATCGAATCCCAACACCGCCTGGCGCTGCTTCTCCGCCTCCAGGCGGTCGCTCACCCAGGCGGCGGCATGACTCAGCAGATTGCGCTTAAGATCCAGCGATGCCAGGGTATCCACCAGCCCCTGCATCGCCTCGAACGCCGGATTGGGCTCCAGGCTCTTACCCTTATTGCAGGCCGCCTGAATCCCCTCGCGACTAAAATGTTCACAGGCCTTGGAGGGTTTGCCTGCAGCGGTCTGAGGCAGGCTGAGACGATCGTCTTCCAGCCAGCGGCGAACCTCCTCCAGCAACACCGGCTTGATCTTGGCTTTGGACACCAGTTTGGCGGCCAACGCGGCGTGGATCTGCTCACTGACGGTTTCAAACTCCCGTCGCCATACCGTCTTGGCGTGCGCCACCGCCTGACACTGCTGCTCCACCACCTCGGCCGGCGGACGGCCTTTTAGGCCGCGTCCCAGCAACGGCATCAGCGCCTTTTCCAGCGCCGCCGGGGTCGAATACAGATCGTAGATGGGCTGCAGCGCCTGGCTGGTCATGGGATAGAAATGGCCTCGCCAGTAATCGCGCACCGCTTCCTGCCTCAGGCCGCTGAGATCAGTCTGCAGCTCCAGGCTGAACAGCGAGCCAGAGTCAAACGCATGCTCACGCAGCATCCGCTGACACCAACTGTGAATGGTATGGATGGCAGACAGATCCATCATCTGCGCCGCCAGCTCCAGCTTCAGGGCACAGCCCGGATGGGCGTCAACCGGGTAGCTGTCCCGCAGCCCGGTCAGGAACGGGTCCGGCTCAGCCAGCTGGCCACGGAAACAGCGTGCGCCCTCCACCAAGCGTTTGCGAATCCGGTCTCGCAGCTCCTCGGTGGCGGCGTTGGTAAAGGTCACCACCAGAATTTCCGGCGGCATCAAGCCACCGCTGGGGTGGCTGTGATCGCCGCCATGGCCCAGCACCAGTCTCAGATACAGGGCGGCAATGGTGTAGGTTTTGCCGGTGCCGGCACTGGCCTCAATCAGCCGGGTTCCCGACAGGGGAAAGCTCAGGGGTTGCAGTGTTGTAGTCATCTACACCTCCACCTGCTCGACCAGGTCGAGCAAGGGTTGATACAGCGCCTCGGCCAGCACCGCAAAACGGTCGCCGTCGAGACGGGAAAAATCGGGATATTGGCGTGCCAGGTAGGGGCTGTAGCCGAGATCGCCGCCGCCGAAGAAGCCCGGCTCATAGGCCGATTGCGCCTGCTGCAGACGATCGTGGTGGTCGCCGTCGGCGGCCAGATAGGCAAAGGCCGCCCGCGGTGCCACTGGCAACGGCTGTCGCATGGCATCGGCGTACAGGCTCATCAGCAGCTGCAGTCGCTCCCTGGCCTGCTGAGCCGGCATCGGCGCCAGTTGCCAGACGCCGTCGCTGCCAATCAGCACACTGGTAATAGGATGGTCGCAGGCGCTGGCCGCCAGGTGACCACAATAGAGCCGATTCAGGTGCAGCGGGTTTTTCAAGCCAGATTTGCCCCCCAGATTGCCGGGACGCACCTGCAGCTGGACCCAATGCCCCTCGGCGTCCTGATACAGGCCGGTGAGCCAGTCCTCCAGCACCAGCTCTTTGTGGCTGTGGCGAAGTTCCAGCGACGCCTCGGTCGGGGTCAATCCCTGCAGGCAATGCTGATAGTGTTGATACGCCTGCCAGGCCGGCTCGGCCAGATCCTGGCTGGCCAGGGCAGCAAACCCCTTCATGGGCAGTTGCCCACGACGAACCAACTTGCTGACGGTGATCTCCAGCGCGTCTCTGGCCTGGTCGGGATTGGACAGGTACAGCTGCTGCAACAGCTCGTCCCTGAGCAGGTAGCGCTGCAAGCCGTCCAGGGCAAAGGGTTCGAGATCCTCGCTGACCGACATCTCCTGAACGAACCACACCCCCAAGCGCTGATTCATGAAGCTGCGTACCGGATCCGCCAGCAACCCCTGCAGTTCAGACAACATCAACGGCTCATCGCGGCACAGCGCCGCCAGCCGCGCATCGGGGTCGGTCGCCGATGCCGATGGCTGATGGTGCACCTGCTGCCATTCACTGGCGTAGGAGAACAGCGCCGAATGCTGACCGTCGAAATACGCCGGCGCATACGGTTGCAGTGGGTGGATCGTGGTCAGGGCCGCCAGCACATCCTGGTCGGCCAGGCTAAAGGCGCTGCACAGGTAGTCCTGCAGCTGGCCCACCAGCACCGACGGCGTGCGCTCGCTGTTATCGCGAACATTGCGACCAATGTAGCTGATGTACAGCTGCTGGCGGGCGGCCAGCAGCGCTTCCAGAAACAGGTAGCGGTCGTCCTCGCGCCGGGACCGGTCCCCGGGCCGATACTGGCCCGGACGTGCCATCATGTCGAAGTCCAGCGGTGGCCGGCTCCTGGGGTAATCGCCGTCGTTCATCCCCAGCAAGCATACCTGCTGGAACGGAATGGCACGCATCGGCATCAGGGTGCAGAAGTTGACCTTACCGGCCAGAAATCGCTGTGACACCCCCTCGTCGCCAAAGGGCGCCAGCGCAACCTCGCGAACCACGGTGATGGGCAACTCCTGCTCCAGCCCGGCGTCGTCACAGGCGCTGAGCCACTGAGCCAGTGCATCCTGCATCCGCTCCAGCAACAGGGTCTCCTGCTCATCCTGCGGCAGGAACAACGCCGCCACCGCCGACCGCAGCAACTGATTCCACTGGGCCGGGGTATGACTCTGCCCCAGATGCTGCCACAGATCCGCCAACGCATCGATCAGCTGACAGACCTTGCCCACCAGCGCCGCGTCCAGGCCGCCCACCTCATCCAGGGGTTCGATGCCGTGCCAGTTTTCCCCCTGGCCTACGGCGTAGCCGAGCAGCATCCGTTTCAGGCCAAAACGCCAGGTGTTCTGCTCCAACTGCCCCGGCAACTGAAAACTCTGGCGCTGCTGACCGTCCAGGCCCCAGCGAACGCCGGCCTGCTCCACCCAACGGGCCAGCAGCGGCAGTTGCGACTCGTCGATGCCGAACCGGGCCCGCAGCGCCGGCACCGCCAACAACTCCAGCAACTCCGACACCGCAAACCGCGATTGCGACAGGTGCAGCAGTTTCTCCAGGGCCAGTACCACCACCTGATGGCCCCGTTCGGGGCGATCGGCAATGGTAAAGGGGATGTGGCGAGGGTCGTCCCAATCCAGGTGACCGAACACCGCCTCGATGTGGGGGGCGTACAGATCTACGTCCGGCATCATCACGATGATATCGGAGGGGCTTAAATCCGCTTGGTCGTTAAACCGTTGCAGCAACTGATCGTGCAGCACCTCGACCTCGCGCTGACGGCTGTGGGCCAGGTGAAACACCACCGAGCGGTCCTCGATGGCCAGCGGCTGCGGTGATGAAGGCATCGGCTCGAGATCGAAGATTCCCTGCTGAATCCGGTTAAGCAGGCTGGGCGCCGATGTCTCCGGCAACGGGCTTTGCCACAGATCAATGGTACGAAAATAGTCCCGGTACTGCTCGGGCTCATCGATGCCATACAGCAAGCCGATGTAGTCGCGCCCCTGCTTGCCCCAGGAGGCCAGCAACGGGTTGGCGTGCTGATGCATCGATTCCAGGTCGATCACCGCCGGCGCGCCGGGCTTGCGGCTGTGGCGGGCCCGGGCCAGCTCTCGCCTGAGCAGCTCACGGTCTTCGACAATGTCGGCCCAGAAATGCTGACAGGGGTTTTGTACGCACAGCAGTATCTGGCAATGCTTGGCCAGCGCTTTCAACGACTCCACCGCCTGCTGAGGCAAGGCACTGATGCCAAACACCAACACCCGCCGAGGCAACGCCGCCGGACGCTGCGGCGCCTGCTCCAGGGCATCGATAAAACTTTGATGCAGCCTGGCCCGGCTGCTGTCGCGCCATTGAGGCGTCATGTCATTGACCACCGCCCGCCACAACGCCGGCTGCCAGGCCTGAGGGGCGTCGATGTCACTGACCTCGCCGCTGGCGGACAGCAGGGTGTCGTCGCCCCGAGCCCAGCCATCCAGCCAGTCGGCCCGGTACACCTGATACTGGTCAAACAGATCCGCCAGTTGCTCCGCCAGCTGGTCCAGTTTGCGGCAATCGCCGTCGTCACGCAGAAACTGTTTCAGCGGCGCAAACACCGGCTGAGTCAGCAACTGCGGCAACAGTTTCATCAACCGCCAACGCAACTGCGGTTTGTCGTAGGGTGAGTCTTTCGGCACCGCCTGCTCGCCCAGTACGGCCCGGTAACTCTGCCACAGGAACCGCGACGGCAGCTGCATCTCCATGGCCGCCGCAATCCCCAGCCCCTGCTCCGACGCCAGGGCCAACTTGAGCCACTGAGCCATGCCGTTGCTCTGCACCAAAAAAATCTCGTTTTCCAAAGGCCCCAGAGGGTGGGCCCGGACCCACTCCACCAGCAAGGTTCGAAGGGGTTCCATCTGGTTGGCATGAATGATCGACAGGCCTGGAACTATGGACGCGGACATGGCGGCTTCCGTTATTAGCTAAGTGAGCTAATCATAACGAGTTTTTGTTTCGGTCTCTACGCACTGGCCGCCGTCTGGGGCCAAGCGACGAAATAGCCGCCACCGCATCGCTTTTAGCCGTTGAATCCGGTAGCTTAAGTTCGAATACCGACGTAACCGAATCAGAAACGCCATGACGCAGCCCCTCCAGCCAGGAAAATTCAGCAAGCGCTTGCGCGACCCGCGGTTAACGCCATTCTGCCAGGAGGGACTCGACCTCACCCTGCCCCTTCAGCGCCTGATGCGACCAAGACCATCACCGAGGAGTCCGTCATGACGCGGCCAATACTGTACTCGTTTCGACGCTGTCCCTATGCCATGCGTGCCCGCCTGGCCCTGGATTACGCCGGCATCGAGTTGGAGCTCAGAGAAGTGGTGCTGAAAAACAAACCAGACTACCTCAGGCTTATCTCGCCCAAGGCCACGGTACCGGTGCTGCAGTTGAGTGAACACTGGCTGCTGGACCAAAGCCTGGACATCATGCTATGGGCCCTGTCCCGCCATGATCCGCAGCGATGGTGGCCGCCACAGCCGCAGGAGCAGGTTCAGGCGCTGGCCCGAATCCAGTACAACGACGGCCGCTTTAAGCACTGGCTGGATCGCTACAAGTACGCCGACCGCTTTCCCGAGTACTCTGCACACCATTACCGGCAACAGGGCGAGCAGTGGTTACGCCAACTGGAACAGCTCCTGAGCCGTGGGCCCTGGCTCGGTGGCCAGCGGCCAGACCTGTCGGACATGGCGCTGATGCCCTTTGTGCGTCAATTTGCCCATGTAGACCCCGATTGGTTCGCCCAAGCGCCCTACCCCTGCCTGAGACGCTGGCTTGAACGTCTGAAGGCCAGCGCGGCTTTTGCTCGAATCATGGCCAAATACCCGCCCTACCAACCCGGCGCCGCCGCAATTGTTTGGCCAATTAAGGCGATCACGACTTAAAAAACGCCGTCGGGACGAGTACACTGCTATAAAAATTAAGTTCACTGGCCGCTGCGAGCGGCCTTTTTGTTGACTCAAGGATTCGATATGCGCCGCCTACTCGCCCTGATGGCATTGATGCTGACCCCGTTGGTCACCGCCCAGACCTTTACCTTTACCGCCATTCCGGATCAGGATGAGACCCGACTGAGAAGCCGGTTTGACCAGGTCGCCGACTACCTCTCAGCCGAACTGGGCGTCGAGGTGAAATACGTGCCGGTGAAATCCTACGCCGCCGCCATTACGGCGTTTCGCAACAATCAGGTGCAGCTGGCCTGGTTTGGCGGTCTGTCCGGTGTTCAGGCCCGGGCCCGAGTGCCGGGCTCCCAGGCCATTGCCCAGGGCTATGAAGACCAATTTTTCAAATCCTACTTCATCGCCCACACCAGCACCGGGCTTACCGCGGCCGAGCGCCTGCCCGAAACCCTGCGGGGCAATACCTTTACCTTTGGCTCGAAAGGCTCTACCTCCGGCCGCTTGATGCCGGAATTCTACCTGCGCCAGGCGTTCGAACAGGCCCCCTCTAAGACCTTCAGCAAGGTCGGGTTCAGTGGCGATCACAGTCGCACCATCGCTCTGGTTCAGGCCGGCAGTTACCAGGTGGGCGCCGTCAACTACAAGGTGTGGGAATCTGAGCTGGCCGCCGGCCACATCGACACCAGCAAGGTTCAGATTATCTGGGAAACCCCCACCTATCCGGACTACCACTGGACCATTCGCGGTGACGTCGATGCCACCTGGGGCGATGACTTTACCGCCAAGGTCACACAAGCGTTGCTGCAGATGAAACAACCGGCGCTGCTGAACGCCTTCCCCCGCAGCCACTTCGTGCCGGCGGACAATGATGATTATCAGCCGATTCTGGACACCGCCAAATCCATTGGACTGATGGATTGATGACGGCGCCACTGAGGCTGACCCAGGCCTCGCTGCAGCGGGATGGCGTTGCCATCCTGCGCAACGTCAGCCTGACCATAGACGCCGGCGAAACCGTGGCGCTGGTGGGCGCGTCCGGAGCCGGCAAGTCGTCGCTGCTGGAACTGCTGCGCCAGCAGCACTGCGACCAGGTGGCCTGGTGCCCGCAAGCGCCGGCACTGGTCCCCATGCTGAGCCTGTACCTGAATGTGTATATGGGCCAGCTTCATCAACAGTCATTGTGGCGCAATCTGAAAAACCTGATGTTTCCCTCTGCCCGTCACTGGCAGCAGGTCCACGACCTGGCCCGGGAGCTGGGGTTGCTGGGCCAGGACCATGCTCGCACCCAGAGGCAACGGATGCTGCAGTCGGCCGAACGCTTCTCCGGCGGCGAACAACAGCGCATCAGCATTGCCCGGGCGCTGTTTCAACAACGGCCGGTGTTTCTGGGCGATGAGCCGGTCTCGGCGCTGGATGAGGTGCAATCGCGACGAGTGATCGAACGGATCAAGTCCCATCATCGCACCTCGGTCCTGGCCCTGCACGACGTAGAGCTGGCGCTGGCCTGCTGCGACCGCATCGTCGGTTTACAGGACGGCCAGGTGGTACTGGATCGCGCCAGTGCCGAACTGGACAGTGCCACCCTGCTGGCTCTCTACCCCGAACATCCCCATGGTTAAGACACTTCGACAGGCCTGGGGGCGCCCCAAGGCCAACCGCGCGGCCGAATTCCGCCGCATCAGTCTGTGGTTGGCGCTGACCGCGCTGTTCTGCCTGCCGTTTGCGGATCTGACCATCTATCAGTTATCGCCAGCCACCGAATTGGGCCGGCTGCTGCTGGGCATGGCCACACCGGATTTCCTGGCCACCGAGTATCTGGCCGACGCGGTATTGACCACCCTGGCGTTTGCCCTGCAGGGCATCGCCCTGGCGGCGCTGTGTGGCTTCGGCTTGTCGCTGTTGTATCAGCTGCGCGGCGTACGCATCCTCGCCGCCCTGCTGCGGTCGGTGCACGAGCTGTTTTGGGCACTGTTGTTTCTGCAACTGTTTGGCCTTTCGGCGCTGACCGGCGTCCTGGCTCTGTGGCTGCCCTATACCGGCATCTTTACCAAGGTGTTTGGTGAGATTCTGGAAGAGGTGGATCGCCAACCGGAAGCGGCCCTGCCGAAGGCGAACACACTGAACCAGGGGATCGCCCTGTTGCTGTACAGCCGGCTGCCGCTGGCATGGCCGCACTTCAAACACTACGCCCGATACCGGCTGGAATGCGGCATGCGCTCGTCAGTGGTGCTGGGGTTTGTGGGGCTGCCTACTCTCGGCTACCACCTGGAAACCGCCTTTCGCCAGGGGCATTACTCCCAGGCGGCGGCGTTGCTGTATCTGTTTTATCTGCTGATCGCCACCATGAAGTGGTGGTGTCGGGGCCCCCTGTTGCCGCTGTACCTGCTGGCATCACTGTGGTTCCTGCCACCGATCGCCAACGTCAATTGGGAGCTGATTTTTCAGTTTGTCAGCCAGGACATGGTGCCGGCGCCCCTGCGTGCCGAGCACTGGCAATGGTCGGCGGATCTGCAGCCCTGGTTGATGATGCTGTGGCAAGAGCAGATCAAGCCCGGACTCATCGACACCCTGCTGCTCAGCCAGATGGCACTGCTGCTGACCGCACTGCTGGCGCTGGTTTGGTTTCCCCTGCGCAGTCGCTGGTTCCTGCCGACGCCATTGCGGGCACTGGGGCAGCTGTTTTTGATCGTCACCCGCTCCACCCCGGAGTTTGTTCTGGCCTTTGTCGGCCTGCTGGTGTTTGGCCCCAGCCTGCTGCCGGCGCTGCTGGCACTGGGAATTCACAACGGTGCCATCATCGGCCACCTGATAGGCGGATACAGCCAGACCCTGAGTTTGCGGCCCGACGACACCCCCAACGGGCTGAGCCGCCCCAGCCTGTACCTGTACCAGATTCTGCCCCGGGTCTATCCGCAGTTCGTTACCTGGCTGCTGTATCGCTGGGAGATCATTCAGCGGGAAACCGCCATCTTAGGAGTACTGGGCATCACCACCCTGGGGTTTTATATCGACTCGGCCTTTGAAGAGTTTCGCTTCGACCGCGCCCTGGTGCTGATCGCGGTCACCGCTCTGCTCAACCTGCTGGTCGATGCCACCGCCAGGCGCCTTCGCGCCCGGCTGCAGCAACCCAAACGTCTGCAGCACCGGGATGCCTGACGCCCAGGCGCCCTGCTGAGCTAGCCCAGCAGTTTGCTCTTCTGAGCCACAAACTCAGTATCGGTCAATACGCCCTGGCGGTGCAGCTCCGCCAGTTTCTGCAGTTCATCGGCCACGGAAACCGCCGCCGTCGCTTGAGGCTCTGAACTCATCGCCGCAGGCGCCCGGCGCTCATCGTCCCGGTCGGCACGTTGAATCAGCACTTCAAGCAGACCATGCCAGTGCCGAGCCTGCTGCATCGCCGCGTTATAAACCAGGCCGCCTTTTTGCGCCTCCGCATCCATCAGGTTGAGGTCGAGCAGCGGCCGTTCGGTGTTGTTCACCAGCAGGCGCAGATCGATGCGCTGCACCTTGTCGCTGGCGACTTTTTTACCGGACAAACCGCCGACAATGGCGCCGACGCCTCCCAGTGCCAGCCCGCCAATCAAGGCCCCACCGAGCTGACTGCCACGGGCGGTTCGGGTTACAGTGTGGCCATCCTCAAACACCTCGACCGACAACAGGTCTGCGTACTCCAGCAAGGTCAATTCCGGCTCCAGCGTTCCCTGTCGAATCAAGCACAGTTTCTGGCTCGATTCATCCAGGGCGATGCCGGTATTGCCATCGTTCGCCATCAATTGCTGGGAGGGGGTAAACTCCGCCAGCGTCTCTAAACTCTGACGCATCTGCTTCTTACTGGATGAGCGGCTCCAGGCCTGAATCACGGCCACCACCACTGCCAAACCAAAAATCACCCCAATCCACTCCATCAACCCCATCGTCGTACCGGCTCCTTTGCCAAAATCTAAAATCGCGCCATTCTAGAAAGTGACGGTACCAATGAACAGTCAAAGGCGGCCACAACCGCCAATCCGACTCAGAAAATTCACCCCTGAACAACATTCCTGCCGGATCGTTCACTCAGACTCTACATTCGCGGGGTGTCGTCCGCAAAGGTCGGGACAATCGCTCCGATTGCCGCCGGTCTTTGGCATTCGCCGCCGCCGGCCAGTACCACCAAAAGCCTGGCGACAGCCTCTGCCCACGCCGACAGAGATCCTACCTTAGCGACGCCCGAGATAACCCCGTCGATAGCGTGGCTGGCGTGCGCCGCGGCCTCTGCCACTGTGTCGGCGTTTGACCGGTGCCTCGCTGGCTGTCCGCTCCGGCCCGCGAGTCTCGCCTGCTGCGGTGGTATCTGCACTACACTGACTGTCCGGCCGCGGCTAAATGCACGGCCACTGACTCACAAGGACTGTGCATCGGCCCCCGCCGATGGCCGATGGCGGCGGAGAGCCTATGAACGACACCACCCAAACCAGCGATCAACTGCAGGGACTGCCCATGTCCCACCTCATCGGCGGCCCCCTGTCCGCCGTGTGTGAAGGCCAGGCGCAACTGGCCCGAACCACCCAGGAATACATTCAGGACGTGGGCATGACCGGTGATAACCAGCTTCGAATGATTGAGTTCAGTTTCGACCGACCGCTGGAACACACCAATGCCGACGGCAGCGTCGACGTCAAACTGCAGCAATACAAAGTTCAGGTGCCTTTCATCGCCATCGTTTCTGTCCCCAACCTGCAAGTCGAACAGGCGGACATCAACTTCACCATGGAGCTGAAATCCAGTCACTATGTGCAGCGCAAACCCAGTCCGGCACCGATGAACTCCCAGGCGGAACAACCGTCCTCAGGCCCGTCCACCAAGCGTACCGTGCTCACCGGTAGCGTCACCAGCAGTAACCACAGCCGCAACAGCGCCACCCTCGACATTCGCATTCAGGCGCGCCAGCAAGGCATGCCCGAGGGGCTGTCCCGGGTCATGGACATGCTGCACAAGAGCATTGTGCCGTTGGAAGTGGGCCAGCCCAGGCCTCTCGAGCAAGACAGTAAGGGGTAATCGATGAAACTGCATGAACTGGTGGAGGCGATCATGGACTCGGTCACCGAAGCCCAACAACGCATCGAACAGCAAAACATTCAGAACCTGTTGCAGTATTTCGATCACGACAGCAGCGACGACAGCCTGACTCCCAAGTCCATCGAGCTGAAGTTTCCCGGTACCAGCGTCGATCACCATGGCGATACCGTCATGGAAAACGGCTGCGTCAAAGTCGAACATCAGACGGTTCAGGTGCCTCTGTTGTCACTGCTTCAGGTCAACCCGATAAAAATCAAAGATATGTCCGTGCAGTTTGAATTGGGGCTGGGAGAGGTGGAAACCCTGACGCCGGACTCCGAGGGCGGACGAGGCCCGGATCCGCTGTCCAACCTGCTGAACCGAGATTGCCGTCGCAAGGTGATGAATACCGAACTCAACCCCAGATCCGTCTTTGGTCGCAACAAGGACCGAAACGCGGAGGTGACCATCACCTTCGAGAGTGGCGAGCTTCCAGAGGGCTATCTGAAAATCAACAGTCAACTGATGAAGCTGTTTTAATTCAAAGGAAGGAAACCAACCATGTCCAATCTTGTAAAAATGTCGGATCAGTTTCAGGGCCTGCCCATGGCCAGCCTCATCGGCGGTCCGCTGAGCGCCGCCTGCGACTCGCAGGTGTCCTTGGCACAGGCCACCTCAGATTTCATCGACAGCGTCGGCATGGAGGTGAATGCCGATACCAAAACCAAACAGGTTCGAATGGTCAACTTTGCCTTTTCCAAGCCGGAAGAGGTGGTGCAGGCCGATGGCTCGGTAAAGCTGGAAACTGCCGACTACGAACTCAAGGTGCCGTTTATCTCCATTGTGTCGGTACCGACCCTGCAAGTGGACAACGTGGATGTCTCCTTCAACATGGAGGTGAAATCCTCCTTCTCCGAGACCACCCAGGAGGAGATGAAGGCCTCGATGGAAGCGGAAGCCGAATACAACGCCGGGCTGTTTAAGGTCAGAGCCAAGGTTCAGGGTTCGGTCTCCTCCTCCAAGGAATCACAGCGCGCCAGTGACAACTCCGCCAAATACGCGGTTCGGGTGACGGCAAAACAGACCGGTACCCCGGAAGGTCTGTCGCGGGTGATGGACATCCTGCAGCAATCCATTGCGCCGACTCCGGTCAACAAAAGCTAACCCAGGAGGACTGCGGTGATCACCTCTCAATCCCACAGCGACACCTTTGACCTGACCAACGTCGCCTATGTGCATCGGGTCGTCGTCGGCAGTGTTGACCCGCAGTCCCTGCCCACCGAGACCCAGCGCCAGCAACAGATGGCGCTGATCAACCGCTGCTTGAGCGAATCCCCCAAGGGCAAGGTGCTGGGGATGGAACGCAGTTTTTCCATACTGCGCATCGGCGAACACCAAGTCGTGCTGGAATCGGTGGCCTACCACATCGGCTTTACCCGCCAACCGTATTGGCTGATCGAGATGCAAAAACAGCAGCAGCAACAACAACCAAAATTTGAGGTCGACCCGGACAAGGTCAATCAGATCATTGGCGGCTGAGGCCGTCGGAGTCGCCATCCAGGCGCACCGCCGACAACTCACCACTGGCATCCAACAGGTAGTGATAACCACAGACCGTCTGACAGGCGTCACAGCGGGCGGCGGCCATCAGCACCATGCGGTTCGCAGGCAGCGGCGATAGCTGGCCCCTGATGGCAGACAGCTTGATGGCGGCGGCACAGCGATCACACTGGGCCTGGAACCCATTAAACGCGGTTCCGTTGTCAAACAGGTAAGGCAGGGCGTCCGTGAGCGGGGGAAGCAGAATCCATTCCATTTGTTGACTGAATTCAGTGCTCATGAGGCACCTCAGTTGGCAAACAGAAACACTAAGCCTAGAAAAACCTCCCCGACTTTGCCAGCCGCAACCGGCTAGCCCTGGCCCTCACGACTGCCCTCACCGACCGGTTCGCTCTCGGTTGCGGCATCGATTGTCGCCCCGGACTCCGCCGCCACCCAGGCAACAAACAGCTTATACCCCAGCGCCAACACCACGGCTCCGACAAACAGGCCAACAATGCCGGACATCATCATCCCCCCCAGGGCACCAATCAGAATCACCAGCATGGGGATATCCACCCCGCGCCCCATCAACAGCGGTTTCAAGACCGCGTCACTGGCGCTCACCAGGATGCCCCAAACCATAAACACGACCGCCACCGTGGTCGATTCCACCGAAAACACATAGGCCATCACCGGGGCCAGAATCAGTATCGGCGGCAGTTGCACGATGGCCAGCAGCAGCACCAGTAACATCCACAACCCGGTAGCCGGTACCCCGGCCATGGCCATGCCCGCGCCGGCCAGCAGAGACTGAATCAGGGCGACCCCGATCACCCCCTGGACCACGCTGCGTACCGTGGCCACCGCCAGCGACGCAAAGCTTTCACCATGCTCGCCAGCCAGGCGAATCGCCACCCGGTGAAACGCCGCATTGGCGCCTCGGGCATTGCCCATAAACACGCCGGCAATGATGATGGAGATGACAAACTGCAGTACCGTGGCTCCCACCCCACCGGCGACCATGGCCGCCGACGAAGCAAACGCCTTGATCTCTGGGGCATAGGTATTCAGTACCCCGGCCAGGTTGGTCGAGGATCGGGACCAGAATTGGTACAGCTTCTCCCCCACCAGCGGCCAGTCAGCCACCGATGCCTTCGGCGGCGGAATCTCCAGCGTGCCCTGCTGAACGTCGCCGATCAGCTCCTGGGTCCCGGAAAACAGCGCGCCGGAAAACAGCAGTGTCGGCACCAGTAACAGCGCCAGCGCCAGCACCGTTACCGCCACACTGACCCGAGTCTGACTGAGCCCGGTGCGCAGCGCACCGGCCTGGACCAACGGGTACAGGGCGATGGCGATGATCCCGCCCCAGACGATGGGCAGGATAAAGGGCCGGACAATCTGAAAACACCAGGAAACCATCAGGGCAATCATGCCAATCTTGATGGCCGCATCCACGGCGGCGGAGGAAAACGATTCGGGCTCAACACTCTGCATACTTTAATACTCGCTCAGTCCTAATATCAGCAGCCAACCTTTATGACCGGCGTTCGCCCCCACTATCGATGACGGGGGGACAACCAGGCCCAGTTCCTGCTCTCGAGAAAGAAAGACGCCACCACCATATACAACCCCACCAGCAGCAGTTGCAGCATCCTCAAATAGAAATTGACGTCCACCTCTTTGTCCATGGAGGAGGTGGTCGACCCCACTACCACCAGCAACGCCGAAAAGATGCCGGCATAGATCGGCGCCTTGGCCGGTTCGGCGTAGATTCGGTGGCCAAACACCAGCGCCGCTAACATCGACAACGCCACGAAAAACGGCCACTGCGGCACAATCACCAACAGATTGTAAAACACCACCGCCAAGCCACCTCCGATGCCATTGGTCAGCAGCAAAAACAGGCTGACCTTAACGCTCTTGGCGCCGGCACTCTGCAGCGACAGTATGGCGATGAAGATCATGGTCAGCAGCGCCCCTGACACCTCCATCAGGTAGAAAAAAACGATCACCGGCAACGCCAGTATCAGGGCGCGAAACGCCTCGAACGCCCGCTCATCCTGACTGAGGCTTGCCCCGGGCGCGGGCTCTGGCGAGCCATCCGCGGCGGCGGATTCAGGTAACCACAGGTGCATCAGGGTAAACAGGGCCACCGCCACCAGGCCGGAGAAGCTCAGCCCCAGGCCGACCTGGAGCGCCAGACCGGGCTGCAGCAACCCCAGGTAAGGCAGCAACAGCACCGAGATGATCAGCATGGTGGCGAAGAAATTCCACCTAGGGTCGGTGAACAGGTAATAAGCCCACAGCATCAGTAACGCCAACAGTGGCACCAGCAGCAACGGATACTCGGTGAGGCCAAAACTCACCAGCCAGGCGATGGCTACGGTGACGCTCATCGAGATCACTAACTCATAGACCGTATGCAGAGTCGGCGCCTGCCGGTCGACCAAAAACTTGGCCAGGAACACCGGCACAATAAACGCCAGCGGCCAGGCCCACAGTGCCGAGATGGCGACACTCAACCCGATGCCTAAGGTAAAGCGCCACACTCGGCGGTTGACCCGGTCATCACTCAGCGCGCTAGCGAACATAAGACAACCAGCTGACCGCCCGAATCCACAGCTTGCCAAACAGGTTAATCACCCCACCGTCCTGACTGTAGACCACCACATCCACCTGGCCGCCAATCCGCCTGAACCCCTGAGCCTCGTCGGCGGCCATCACTATGGTCACCGGAAACCGCTGAGCCTGACGCAACCAACCGGTGTTGCCGGCCACCTGAGCCAGTTTGCCGGTTTGCTCACTCTGGCCCCAGTCGATGCCATAGTCGATGCTGCCGACCCGTCCCGAGAACACTCGCCCAGGCGCGTAATCCAGCGCAAATTCAACCTCGTCGCCGGCGTCGATGTTGCCGAGGCTGTTTTCTCTAAAATAGGCTTCTATCCACACCTCATCGACCGAGATAAAGGTCATGATGGGCTGGCCGGTGGTGGCATAGATGCCCTCCTTGAGGCGGAAGTTGGACGCCACCCCGTCCGTAGGCGCACGGATCTGGGTGCGCTCCAGATTCAGCTGCGCCTGTTGCAGGCTCAGCAACGCCTGCTTCATCTGGGTGTTATTGGCCCCTTCGGTCCCCAGTCGCTCTTCGGCCTTGGCCAGATCGGCGCGGGCACTGGCGACGCCGGCTTCGGCCTTGGTCAAGGCGGCGCGGGCGTTATCCGCGTCGGCCTCAGACATCACCCCTTTCTCCACCATGGTAAAGATCCGCCGCGACTGAACCTGGGCATTTTTCAGGTTGGCCAGGGCATTGGTGACCTTGGCCTGGGCCGCAGTCACGTTGGCGGTTTGGGCCCCCATATTCTGCCCCGCCTGCTTCAGCGCCTGCTCGGCCTGTTGCAGGGCAATCCGATAGTCGGTCTGATCGATGGCCGCCAGTACCTGGCCCTGACGAATCAAGGTATTGGGTTCAACCCGAATCGCTTCAACCTTGCCGGATACCTGCGGGCTGATGGGCACCACATAGCCCCGGACTCGGCCGAGATCGGTGCTGGGTATCAGCCTGTCGGCCACTAGGTGAAACAGGAACAACACCACCACCAGGGCCAGGATGGCATTGGTGGCCTTGCGGATTTTAGGGTTGACCCCGGACGGCGTGTCGTCGTTGGCGCTCGTTTCTTCGGCGCCGGCCGGCGCCCTCTCCTGCTGTTGTGTCATGCCCCTGCGCTTCCGTTACCATTGAGTGAAAACAAAGAGAGAAACCAAGCAGTTCACTCTCCCCTATACACTGTAGACCGAGGCAGACAGGTCGGTGTTTTTTTTGCTGGGGATGCCATTGACCACTTCAATGAGCTGGCTCACGCCAACGGCACGCCAAATTCGATACAGTGCCCCCTTTGACACGCACTCAAGGCACAAGATGACAGGCATTAATCAACAACGACTGGTGGATCACTTCATCGAACTGGTGAAAATCGACAGTGAATCCGGTAATGAGAAGGCGATTGCCGAGACCCTGGCAGAGCAGTTGGGGCAACTGGGATTTCAGGTACAGCGCCTGCCGGTCGACGACATGCTCTCCAACGGCTTTAACCTCTATGCCCGATTGCCGGGAACCTTGCCGGGCAGCATTCTGCTGAGTTGTCACATGGACACCGTCAGCCCGGGCAACGGCATCAGCCCGATGATTGAAGACGGCATCATCCGCTCCGATGGCAGCACCATCCTCGGCGGCGACGACAAGTCCGGCATTGCCGCCATCATGGAAGCGATTCGAGTGTTGCAGCACGACAACCGCCCGCATCAGACCGTTGAGCTGGCATTTACCGTGTATGAAGAGGGCGGCCTGCACGGTTCCAAGCAATTCGACATGTCGGTGATCGAGTCCCAACGAGCCATCGTACTGGACTCCGGTGGCGACATCGGCACCATCATCACCACCGCCCCGGGGCAACAGAATCTTAAGATCACCCTGGAGGGCAAACCGGCCCACGCCGGGCTGGCCCCGGAGCAGGGGATCAATGCGCTGACGGTGGCCGCCGAAGCCATCAACAACCTGAGCCTGTCGCGAATCGATGACGAAACCACCGCCAACATCGGCATCGTCCGGGGCGGCAACGCCACCAACATCGTGATGCCGTCACTGTACCTGGAAGCGGAGGCCCGTTCCCTGGATGACCACAAACTGGCGGCTCAGGTTCAGCACATGGTCACTGGCTTTGAACAAGCCGCAGCCAATCACGGCGCCAGCGTCAGCATCGACAGCCAACGGGCCTACAACGCCTATCGCATCGAAGATGACCACCCTCTGGTAACCCAGATCCACACCGCCTTTACCAGCATGGGCATCGAAGCAAAGACTCGAGCTACCGGCGGCGGCAGTGACGCCAACATCTTCAATGAAAAGGGGCTGACCACGGTCAACCTGTCCACCGGCATGGCCAAGGTTCACACCACCGAAGAGCAGATCGCCATTAGTGACATGGTGGCCATTTCACAATTCCTGACCCATTTCCTGGCCAGCTAAACATCAGGGCCGCCGCTTCGGCAGCGGCCCATTTATATATTAGAATAAGTGCATAACAAAACTAATATCGGCCTCGACGCTCCCCAAACCCTGCTATTTTCAAGGTAATAATCACTGAACTTTATCCCTTGATAAAATAAGTGTATTTAACTGCTTAGCCCCCCAGCATTTGCCCCAAACCAGACCATAAGCTCTCGAACCCCCTGCATAAACCACTGTTTTAGCGCAGTAAAGCCAGACGTAATGCTACAAAAACCTAACTAAACATTCGCAATAAATGAAACTTCAGTGCAAAAAAGAGATTGAATAACAGTATTTTGACCAGAGATTGATTCGAGGCTGTCCATATTTCTAACTGCTCTACAAAAATGGATCATTTAATACCAATTTCATTGAGAATGGTTCTCTTTGTCCGTATAATTCCGCCTCCCTTAATCACTCGGATATGACTCATGTATCGGCGCCTTGCTGTCCCTACTGGACTGACGTTCCTACTGCTATCTCTTCTGGTCGGCTGTGCCTCGGTCAATGCTCCGTCCGAGCGCAGCGAATTACCGGCCATTACCGCCAAGATTCAGGTCTCCGGCCAGGCCCGTGAATTGCCATCCAAAGCCGGCGACCAGAGAATCAAATACAAGCGCCGGGCCACCGTCGTTGCCCAGCTCGGTCAAGGCTTCGGTTTCAGCTACCGTCCTCGCCTGGCCGAAGGGGAAATCAGTCAACAAACCACTTTGCCCGTCACCATTACGGTTACCCATCCTCCGCTCACCCTGGCTGACGGCCGCGAGACTCGAGTCACGCAATGGGACAGCGAGATGGAGCTGGACAAGATTAACCACGGCGTGTGGATGTTTGAGTCTGAGCGAATGCTGGTTCCCGGCAGTTGGTACCTGAGCGTCGACTACAATGGCCAATCACTGGCCAAGCGTCACTACGTGGTCGACATCGTGCCAACCGCGCCGCAAAAACTGACCTCGGTCTGCAGTGCCGATGAATCCCGCTACCTGTCGGGGTTGGCCAGGGATCATAACGCCTGCTGCAACAACAACGACGCCCACGCCTGCTTCAATTTTGCCTGGCGCGGCGTCGAACGCAGCGGCGATACCCTGGGCGCCGCCCTCTATTACGGGCGTGGCTGTGAACTGGGCGATCCGTCAGCCTGTCGTTTTGCCGGCCGTCTGGCCAAAGATCACCAACAAAAGCAGCGCTGGTACAGCCTGGGCTGTGAACTGAATGATGCCGACAGCTGCCAAAAGCTGATGGACTGATCGCCGCCACCGAATCAACATGGCCCCTGCCATCGCCACAGCCATCATCGCTAGTGGCGAACCAAGGCCCAGGCAATGGCAAACATCATCAGTCCGACCGCCACCTCAAACCACTGCCAGGCCCGCGCCCGGCTGAACAGCGGCGCCAACAAACGGGCGCCATAACCCAGGCTGAAGAAAAACAGGAACGACGCCGATACCGCCCCCAGGGCAAACGCGGCTTTGGCGCTGTACTGAGTCGATACCGAGCCCAGTAACACCACGGTGTCCAGATAGACACTGGGGTTGAGCCAGGTAAACGCCAGGCAAGCCAACGCCGCCTGTTGCCAGCGACCAACCGCCATCCCCTCGGCGCTCATGGCATGGCGAGCCGTCAGCGCCGAACGCAAACTCAGGATGCCATAGAGACACAAAAATCCGGCGCCAGCCCAGCGCCCCCATTGTGCCACGTCATCCGACAGGCTGAGGACACTGCCAAATCCAAATACCCCGGCGCTGATCAGCAGTGCATCGGAGGCGGCACAGATGCTGACCACCAACAACACATGCTGACGCATGATCCCCTGACGCAGCACAAAGGTATTTTGCGCGCCGATGGCAAAAATCAGTGAAAGCCCCAGGGTAAAACCGGAGATGGCGGCCTGCAAAGCACTGTCGTTCATGTCGTGACTCAAAATCCTGATGCTGCCACAGTGAGTGGCTGAGGGAGCACCATGGTACGCCAAACCGGTTGCCACAGCGAAAAAAAAGCACCGCCGGAGCGGTGCTTGCAATGCGCTAACAAACTACGACATGCTTCAATCGCTGATGCTGACCACCGTCGAGTAGATCTCCCCTTGATTGGCACCAATTTCAGGTTCGTCACCCTCATAAGGCCCAATCTGTTGCCATAGGCTGTTGCGATAGAAGCCTCTTACGTCCAGCACTCCGCCGTCACTGGCGACAATGGCCAGTAACTCTTCATCGCTAAAGGTGTAGCTGCTGCCTGAATCACCGCTTTCCGTCAGCTCACTCAGGGCCAGCCTGAGGTAGCCGGCATCGGTAATCGACCAACCGATGGCAAACTGCTCATCTTCATCCTGCCACTGACCGGTGCCATCGGCATTGAGCAGCACCTGTTCATCATCAAACAGCGTCAGGGTTTTTCCGGCCACCATCGCCTCGGTAAAGGCCATAGCAGACTCCGAGTGTTGACGGCACAGCGACACCACCCGTTCAAAGGCGCGAATGCTGTGGAACGACGACACCGGACCACCAAACCCATCGTAGGCATCGTCTTCATAGCCGGACTCCAGCACACAGGCGTTGTCCGAGGTCACCTGATACTGATCCAGGTAAGCAAAGTCGATGGCCGCCAGCACCGCCTCGCCGCCACTTTGGTTGTAGACCCAGCTGGTTTCGGCATCCAGTTGTGGCGAATAGCGCATGCCCATCAGCACCGAGCCATCGTACTCGGCGGCAATCATCGACGTCAGGCGAGGCGCAAACGCCAGCGCCGGCTGGTAACTGGCCGGCAACTCCAGCAGGATCAGCGATTCGCCGTCTGCCAGTCCCGCCGGGGTCTGATAACTCCACACCGATGACGCCACCTTGTCGCTGGCACCGCTGGCCCACTGAATCCGGTAGAACTCCGCGGTTTTACTGTCGTCATCAACCAGTTTCACCACCAGGGTCTCGCCGGCCTCGCTGTCTACCACCACCGCTCCGGCCAGGCTGTCACTGCCTTCAGCCACCAGCAGACTCGACAACGCACTGGCGTTGGTCGGTTCCAGGTTATCGTTGAGCAGCGTCACCGGCACCGTGTCGCCGCCATCGGCAAACAACTCATAGTGCGCCTCGGTCACCGCGTCGGTGACTCGGTAGCCCAGATCACCGTCGCCAAAGGTGGCGGTTTCATCCACCAGATGGCTAAGCACCTGAGTTTGCGGCCGTACTGACAAAAACTCCATGATGCCGCGTCCCTGCAGATCCACACTCAGCTGCGGCGTTAACAAGTAACTGACCGCCACTGCCCGGTCGGAAAAGGTCACCGAGCCATCGTCGTTGACGCTGAGCAGTTGCCAGTTATCGGCGCTGAGTTGCCAGCCCTGTGGCGTCAGCACCAGGTTGCCGTCCAGAGACCCAGGCTCATAGGCCATCAGCTCGCCCCATTGCCCTTGCGCCTCATCCAGCTCGGCGTAACTGTCTGCGGTCGGGCTCAAGATGCCGTAATCCATGCCCACCAGCTGCACCAGTTCGGCGTCATAGACCCAGGAGTCAAACCAGGTCACCCCGGCACCGCCTTCGGCAAACTCGGCGGCCAGCTCACTGTTGGCCGCGGTGGTGATGTCGGCGACTGCCGCCGACACCACCTCATCGACCACCTGTTCCACCGCCGCCAGCAGGTCATCGATGTCGGTAAACCCATCCAGGCTGATGTTGCCGTCACTGAGCAGTTGATCGAAATCCTGCTGCACCTGATTGACCAGGGCTTCCACTTGCGCCACCGCATCGGCATCGGTGGGATCCAGGCCCAAGTCGGCAAAACTCAGATCCGCCTCGATGCTGTCCAGCAGTTGCTGATAGGCCGAGGTAGACGCCAGATCGACGTCCACATTCAGGGCCGTTGTCGGTGCATACAGGGTGTTATCCGGTAACGGTTGTCCCACCGAGATCACGATCTCCTCAGACAGGTCAAACACCACCACACAATCCAGCCTGGGATCGCCATCGATGCTGATCTCCCACACCCCGGCGGCTTCATCAAAGCGGAGATTGTCTGCGGTCAGCGTGACCCGCTCCAGCACCACCCCGTTGGCATCCACCACCACCAGGGCGATGTTGCCGGCGTCGATGTCGCTGGCATCCACCGCATGGGCTCGGGGCAACAGCTGCGACAGCAGTCCGCCCTGGTGGCCGCGCATCCGCTGCAGACTAATCAGGGCATCCGGGGCCGACAGGGAAACAGAAAAAGTGGTGAGTTCGGACGGTGGGTTACCGCCGTCACCACCGGGCTGATCCGGGGAACCGGGATCGGCGGCGGGTGAGTTATCATCGCTGCCGCACGCGGCCAATCCCAGTGACAGGGCGACAACCCATGAAGACAGCAACAGCTTACTGTGCATCGGAAGCTCCTTTTTCCTAGTTGAAAGCAGTGGTATGACCGGCATCAAGCAAGCAACGACAACTCCCTGCGCCTCGCTTCGGCCGACTAGAAATGACTCTAACCAACCGCGAATGGCGCCGCCAGCGCCAAAGCGCACTGGCCATCCCCCAAATGGTATAAGAAAGCCAAATTAACGCCCTTTGCGGTTTGCCTCATCGGAGATACGCCATTGATCTTCTGAAGCTAAAGTGCTTTAAATTCATCGCACTCTCTTCACCTTGGCTTCGAAACACGCGATACTGACGACTCCGCAGGGGCGGTTAACCCGTCCCACCATCGCCACCAGCTTCGGAAGAGACCATGAGCCTGTCCTCCCTGCCTCCGACCAATGCCGTAGCGCCACTGACGCCGATCCATAGCGGTCAGGCAGAGCCATCGCCCGCCAACCCGAAACAGTCGGAGCCGGTTCAGCCGGATGCCGTGACCGCCACTCAGACCGGGCAGAAAAGCGCCACCGATGCCGATGCGTCCCGCTCGCCCCATCCGGGTCAGACCCAGACTGACGCCGACTCGGCCCCTTCCAGCGCCGAGTCCCGCCTGGTAGAGCAACAGCTGCAGCAGTTGCAAACCCGGGATCAGGAGGTCAAAACCCATGAGCAGGCCCACGCCAATGCCGGCGGCCAGCATGCGGGGCGACCGAAGTACGAATTTACCCGCGGCTCAGACGGACGCATGTACGCCAGCGACGGCGAGGTCAGCATCGACACCGGCAAGATTGAGGGGGATCCCCAGGCCACCATCGATAAGATGCAAACGGTGATTCAGGCCGCCAACGCCCCGGCCCAGCCGTCCAACCAGGATCGCAAGGTCGCCGCCCAAGCGGCGGTGATCATGAGTGAAGCCCGCGCCGAAATGCTGCAAGAGGTACAGCAGGCCGAGCAGGAGGCCGACAGCGAGTTGACGGCTGCCTCTACCGAAAAAACCAGCGACACCCCGCCGACCACAGATACCAACGCCCAGCCTGCCGCCAAGCTCGACATCGAGGACAGCGACAACGACCAGGCCCAGTCGCGACTGCAAAACCAGATGGTCAAGGCCGGCGCCTACCAGCAGGCGTTCCCGCCGGGCACCGTCATCGACGACCGCCTCTGAGTTGCCGACGAAAAAAAGGCCCGTAACGGGCCTTTTTTGATCGTCAATGTGCGGCTGCGATTAGGCGGGGGCCACTTCGGCGTCCACCTTATCGGCATCCAGGCGCTTGATCACCGCGCCATAGATGATCAGTGACACTGCCGACAGTGAGGCAATGCCGGCAAACACGTACCAGATGTAGTGGGCATGGCTGGCCGCCGCCGCCCAGGCCTCATGGCTGTCAAACAGGCGCGGATCCGGGCAGTAGGCCTCCAGCAGGTAACCGGACAGGCCGAAACCCAGCAGCGAGCTGATGAACGAGTGCAGGTGCGAGAAACCCAGGTACAACCCCTCCTCGCCCTTGGGCGCCTGCAGGGAGAAATACTCCAGGAAGCGCGGCGAGATAAAGGACTCCGCCAGGCCCTGCAACACGATGCCGACGATCATCATCAACGCGATGGGATGGACCTGAATGAAGCCCAGGTCCACGTTGCCGCTCAGCATGTTGCCCGACGCCATGGCCAGCGCCGACACCGGCATGATGAACATGCCCACGGTCATGGAGAACAGGGCGCTGCGCTTACGCATCAATGCCGTCACCACACCGACGGTCATCACCACCACGAAGGGGTTAACGTTGGCGTACCAGCTGGGAGAGGCACCCTCGCCTGCCATCCGCAGCACGTACTTGGGCATGGTGGCATACAACTGGTGCTGCACCATCCAGAAACCGGAGATGATGAAGGTCAGGGTGATCAGGCGGGCGTTGCCGACCACCTTCACCAACGCCGCCCAGGTCTGGGACAGCGAACGTTTCTCGGTGGCATCTTCGGCGGTCTTAAAGAACATGAAGATGGCAAAGAACGCCACTGCCGTCATGGTGGCGGCGAAGTAGTTGAGGTTAATCAGGCCCAGATCGCCCATGGACTCGCGCAGCGGCTTGACCACGGTTTTGCCGGAAAAGGCGCCGATGTTCACCATCATGTAGAAGATGGAGAAGCCCTTGGCTCGGGTCTCGGCGGTGGTGGACTTGGCCACGGTGGCGGTGATCACCGCCTTGATGAAGGAGCCACCGATCATGATCACCACCATCACCGGCACAATGGCCCAGCGTTGATCCGACTCCATCAGGCCGGTAAACACCACCTGACGGCCGTACTCCACCAGCCCCTGAGACTCCATGATCGCCGGCAGCAGCGCCAAACTGGCATAACCGATGGTCAGCAGACCAAAGGCCAGCATCAACGAGTTTCTAAAGCCGATCTTGTCGGCGATGGCACCACTGAAGGTGGGCAGAAAATACAGGCCGGCGGAAAACATGCCGGAGATCCAGGCCGCTTCCACGTCGCTAAAGCCCAGGATTCGGGACAGATACAGGGTAATAACGATGAATACGCCGTAATAGGCCGCCCGTTCCAACAGCTCAACGCCGTTGGCTATCCAGAAGTTCTTCGGAAAGCCGCCGAAGAAAGAAGAAGATGAATTTGAATTCATTATAATTATTTCCAGCTACAGGATTGGTTGGCGAGTCACCTCGGCACCGGCCCGGGCGAGAAGCCCAGCACCTGGCACTGTCACTGCGCCCGCTTGTGCCGGAGAGTCTACCCTATTTTTACATTCACAGAGAACCTGGATGACAGCGGCGTTGCCTGAGTGTTACATCTGTAGCGATTGTCTAACCCGGGTTTGCCCCGGCAAAACGGCTCACAGCGCCGAACAGGCGAAACTAACCCTCACAAATATCGGGCTTTTCTTTCTGATCTGACCAGATTAGGGAAGTTTGGCGCGGGTCACACTGTCAGAATCGGTAGTGAATTTCAGCTTTGCACCCTAAGTTACGCTTATGTTAGACTCTGCCGAAAATTGCTTCATATAATCCCAATGATACGGTTTGGGAGTTTCTACCAAGAGCCTTAATATTCTTGATTATGAAGTCTGTAGCTTTATGTGCGCCGTAATAAAGGTAGAGACTCATGAATCATTTTAACCTGCCCAAGATCGATCTACATTGCCACCTGGACGGCAGCGTTCGTCCCCGCACCATTATCGAGCTTGCCCAACAGCAGGGACTGTCGCTGCCCAGTGACAATGTCGATGACATTCGCGCCTTAATGGTCGCCCCGCCGACCTGCCCCAACCTGGATGAGTACCTGAAACGGTTTGAATTGCCGTTGTCGGTGATGCAGACCGAAGCCGCCATTAAACGGATCTCCTTTGAGCTGTTTGAAGACGCCGCCCTGGAAAACGTCAAGTACCTGGAAGTGCGTTTCGGCCCGCTGCTGCACCTGCAACAGGGCCTGACCCTGGATCAGGTCATCGGCAGCGCCGTGGCCGGGATGAGAGAAGCGGAGCGTCAGTACGACATTCGCGGCAACTACATCCTGTCGATCCTGCGCACCATGGCCAAAGATCGCATCGATGACGTCATCGACGCCGGTGCCCGCTACCTGAACCGGGGCGTAGTCGCCTTTGATCTGGCCGGCAGCGAACTGCCGGGCTTCAGTCAGGAGTTCATCGCCTATGCCGATTACGCCCGCCAACAGGGCTATCGGGTCACCATTCACGCCGGTGAACAGGGCAGCGGTCAGAACGTGTTTGATGCGGTAACCCTGCTGGGTGCCGAGCGCATCGGCCACGGCATTCACATCAAGGGCCACCCTCAGGCGTATCAGCTGGTGAAAGCCCAGTCGGTGGCACTGGAAACCTGCCCCAGCAGCAACATACAGACCAAGGCGGTGGACGATCTGGCCAGCCACCCGGTCAAAGCCTTCCATAAGGACGGCGTACTGATCACCATCAACACCGACAACCGCACCGTGTCCGACACCACCATGACCGATGAGGTGCGCAAGGTGGTGGAGGAGTTTGACCTCAGCGAGGAAGAGTATTTCGAGATCTACCGGGTCAGCGTCGACAACGCCTTTGCCAGCGATGAGGTGAAGGCCCGTTTGCTGAGGTACCTGCCCTAACGGCTTGGCGGCAGTGCACCGGCCTCGGCGCCGCGGTTACGACTGGGGCTGGGGCAGGTGCAAACGCTGGCTGGCGAAACCGGCGCCGCCGCGCACCGGGCCGTAGGCCTCTCCCGTCAGCTTGGCCTCGATCATGCTGAAACCGCCGTAGGTCACCACTTCCACCTGCATGATCACCGAGCTGCGGCTGGGCAGCCACACCTGCAGCTCCCACACCGGCACCACCGACAACCTCTGGGTCATGGGCGCCAGCTCAAACTCGTCGCACACCAACTGGGCCTGTTCGGCCAACTCGGCCATCAGGGTGCCAATCTGCGGGTGACGCATCAGTGCGTTGGTGAGGTTGGACTCAAACGCGTCCGGAAACCGCTCAATCTCTTCCAGAGTTCGATAGGCAAACTCCGAGTCGACGGTAAAGCTGTCCCCCAGCTTCCAGGCCACCTGCCGCGACAACGATACGTAATCCACAAAGCTCTGCTGCTGCGAGGCTGCGGGCGCCACCACTGCCACCTTGTCCGATGCACCTGCGGGGCAAGCCAGCACACTCAGGCTCGCCTTGGCCACATTCAATACCGCAAACTGGGACGACGCCTCCAGGCACAGGGGACGCACCAGATCCTGAACCTGCTGCGCCTGGCAATGGTGGCAATTAAGCAGCAGACGCTCCACCGCCTGCGCACTGCTACCGAGCAGCAGACACATCACCATCGCCCATCTCATTACCGTCCCTCCCCGGTCGCCGCCGGAAATCACGCTACCTCTGCCGCTGGCAACCGTGTTGAACAACAGCGATACAAAGGCAAATAAATCAAAGAGTCCGGACATTATCACAAGAGAGTTTTGGTGCAATGTTGTGACAACAGGAATGCTAAGGCTGCCGCAAAAATCACCACCATCCATGGCCACTCCAAGCAATCTCGAACCGACAATCAGCCTCGACGACGCTTCGTAAAGTAAAGTTGCCAGTAGCGGCGCTTATGTAGGCTGGCGAATTCATCGGTTTGCGACACCGAGGTTACATCCCTTTAGCCCGACCGTGGTATTATTCGTAACTTATTGTAAACATTAACATTGTTTCTTTTTTCGCCACAATGCGAAAAAGTTCCAACAAAGAGAAGTAGTTATGTGGAACAGACTGAACAAGTCAATGATGGTTTGCCAGATGATGTTTGGCTTGTCGTTCTATGGCGTGATGATTGTCCTGACCCGGTTCTTCCTCGAAGACCTGAGTTACTCCGAAGCCGATACCATGATGGTGGTCGGCGCCTTTTCCGCCATCGGTCCGCTGTTTGCCATCGCCGGAGGCTTTATTACCGATAAGTTTCTCGGTGCCTATCGCTCACTGACGCTGTCTTACAGCTGTTTCGCCGCCGGCTACGGCATGCTGGTCGTGGGTGCTTCCATGAGCAATGTGCCCATCAGCCTGGCGGGCATCGCCCTGGCCAGTTACGCCCGAGGCCTGATGTTCCCCGCCTACTCACCGCTGTTCAAGCGCACCTTCAACAACGAAGAGGACTTTGAAAACGGCTACGCGGTCAACTACTCGGTCAACAACATCGGCGCCTTCATCGGCCAGTATATGTTCCCGCTGATTGTGCTGGTGATCGGCTTCAACGGCAGCTTCCTGCTGTCCGCCTCCATGGCGCTGCTGGCATTCCTGTTGCTGCTGGCTACCCGCAAACCCTTGCTGGACGTCAGCCAACCCATCGACCAGCAACCGGTGAGCGCCAAAAACTGGGGCCTGTTTGCGGTGATTTCGGTGTCGATGATCGCCCTGGTGTTCTTCATGTTTTCCAACATGGAGATTGGCAAAAACATCGTCTATGCCATCGGCTTGGGGGCCATCGGCTATTTCATCGCCTTGATGCTTAAAGCCGAAAAGCGCGACTCACTGAAGATGGGCACCATCCTGATCATGGTGGGCCTGACCATCGCCTTCTTCGTCTACTACGGCCAGATGATGACCTCCATGACCCTGGTGACCATCAACACCATGCGCGGCGACCTGTTTGGCTTCATTCCGCTGGCGCCGGAAGCGGCCATGGCGATGAACCCCATGTGGTGCATGGTTGGTGGTCCCCTGGTGGCACTGGTGTTCTCGGCACTGGAAAAGCGCAACATCCATTTCACCACCGCCACTAAGGTGGGCTTTGCCTTTATCCTGACCGCCATCGCCTTTGGAATTCTAACCCTGGCGGTGATGACCATCGGCGAAAGCGTGATCATTCGCCCAGAGGTATTCCTGGCCATTCACTTCTTCCAGGCACTGGCCGAAGTGATCGTCGGCTCCATGGTGGTGGCCTTTATCCTATCGGTGGCCCCGAAACAGATTGAGGCCTTCTGCGTCAGCCTGTTCTCCGTCGCCATCGCCCTGTCCGGCATCGTCGGGGCGGTGTTCTCCACCTCCATCGCCCTGGAGAAGGGCCAGGCGATCACCCAGGAGATCGTCAAGACCGTCTACGGTGATTACTTTGGCATGCTGACCATCATGGCGGTAGTACTGGTGGCCGTGGCCTTCAGCGCCTCGCAGCTGATTAAGAAGATGCTGGAAGGCAGCGAGCCTGAGGTTGAACCTGAGCTGCAACAGGCGGAAAGCTGATCCCTCGGCCGGACCCGAACAGTCGGGTCCGGCCTTAGCCTTAACATCCCCCTGACGCCCGCCTGCCGTTCGCCCTGCCTCACCGCGTCACTTCACACCCCAGCTCCAACACACGCCATTTTCGCCATCGTCTCCTAATTCATGCAAAAAAAAGTCCGGCCTGTAACAGGCCGGACCGCATCGGTTCACAGTAGCAAGTCTGATTACACTGCGGCGTCCAGAATCGCCCGGCTCTTAGCCAGATCGATGTCACCACGCTCACCCAGCTTGACCATGCCATGGCGTTCCAACTGCGCCATCAGGGTATCGACCACTTCGGCACCATGACCGTACTCACTGATGCGAGTCTTTACCTGCATGGTTTCGAAGAAGGCGCGGGTGTTGGCAATGGCCGCATCGATGCGGGTCTCTTCGTCGCCGTCGCTCAGGCCCCAGATTCGTTCGGCGTATTGCAGCAGCTTCTCGCGTTTAGGCTGCCGCTGTGCCTGCATCAGGCTCGGCAGCACCACCGCCAGAGTCTGGGCATGATCCAGCCCCAGCACCGCGGTCAGTTCATGACCAATCATATGGGTGGCCCAATCCTGAGGCACGCCTTTGCCAATCAAGGTATTAAGGGCCAGGGTCGCCGCCCACATGATGTTGGCCCGCACGTCGTAGTCTTGCTGCTCCGCCGGTTTACCCACATCCGCCATCGCCTTGGGCCCCTCTTCAATCAGGGTCAGCAACAGCGACTCGGCAAAGCGGTCCTGAATCGGCGAGTTCACCGGGTAGGTCAGGTACTGCTCGATGGTGTGCACAAAGGCATCCACCACCCCATTGGCCACCTGGCGGGCCGGCAGGGTATAGGTGGTGGTAGGATCCAGCACCGAGAACTGGGGGAATACCAGCGGTGAGTTGAACGCCAGCTTGTCTTCACCGCGGGTCACCACCGAGTTGCCATTGGCTTCGGAGCCGGTGGCCGGCAGGGTCAAAATGGTAGCCAGAGGCAACGCCTCGGTGACAGGCACCTGCTTGGCCAGGATGTCCCAGGGATCCTGCCCCTGATATTTCGCCGCCGCGGCCACGAATTTGGTGCCATCGGCCACCGAGCCGCCGCCCACCGCCAGCAGGAAGTCCACCTGCTGCGCTTTAACCACCTTCACCGCCGCCATCAGCTCATCGTACTTGGGATTGGGAGAGATGCCGCCGTGCTCAACCCAGTCAAACTCTGCCAGAGCATCGCTGACCTGCTGGTAGACACCATTGGCCTTGATGCTGCCCCCGCCGTACAGCACCATCACCTTACTTCCCGCAGGAATGTAGTTGCCGATGTTGGCGATTTCGCCTTCACCAAACAGGATGCGGGTGGGGTTGTGATAATCAAAATTGTTCACGGCAGACTCCTTGTTTTTGTCACCGGGATGATCAGAGAACACAGGCATTGTAGCCTCTGCCTATTGTATGTAAATCATCGTTTTTGCTATAACACTGTAAACCAGAACTGAACAATGCCAGGGTTAATGAAAACCACATCGGACAACATGCGCATCTTTGCCACCGTGGTCACCGAGGGCAGCTTCACCGCCGCCGCCAAAAAGCTGAAGTTATCCAAAGCCGCCGTCAGCCAACAGCTCAAACAGCTGGAGTCGCGGCTGGGGGTCAAACTGATGAACCGCAGCACCCGCAAGCTGAGCCTCACCGAGGCGGGTCAGGACTATTTTCACAGCTGCATTCGGGTTCAGGCAGAGATCCAGGCCGCCGAAGAGCGCCTGGCGGAACTGCAGGGGCAAGCCACCGGCACCCTCAAGGTCACCTGCTCCGCCAACTTTGGCAGCCGTCACATCGTGCCAGCCATCATCGCCTTTAAACGTCGCTACCCCAGCATCGGCATCGAGGTGATGATGAACGACCAGATGCACGAACTGGTGGCCGAGAACATCGATGTCGCCTTTCGTCTGGGCCCCCTGCCCGCCAGCCAACTCGTCGCCCGGCGAGTACTGCATTGCCCCTATCTGTTGTGCGCCAGCCCGGAATATTTTCAGCGCCACCGGCCGCCCGTCGCCATTGAAGATCTATCGGGACACAACTGGATCATTCATCAACTGGCCCGCCATCCCAACCGCATCAACGTCGGCATCGACGGTAAACTGGTTGAGGTAACGGTGGACGGCGACGTGATCACCGACAACTCGCTGGCGCGAAGGCAGTTTATTCTGGAAGGATTGGGAATCGCCCGGGTTGCCGAGGTGGACGTGCGTGACGACCTGGCCGCCGGCACCCTGGTTCAGGTGATGGGCGACCATGACTTCGGCTCCATGGATCTCTACGGTGTCTATACCGATCGCCAGCTGATGACCCACAAGCTGCGATTGTTTCTGGATTTTGTCCAGCAGTGGTTTAATCCAGACACTGGCGAATAAAGCGCGCACTCTGGGCCAGCGCCTGCTCCCCTTCCGGTAGCCGGTGCAGCAACGGAAACACATGGGGCATGCCCTGCCAGATGTCGAGGTTCACCTTCACTCCCGACGCCTGCATCTTGGCGCTGATCTGGCGGGCATCCTCCAGCAGCACCTCTTCGGTTCCCACCACCACCATCATCGGCGGCAAGTCATGGTGGCGACCATGATAGGGCGAGGTGATGGGATCCAGAGCCAGTTCAGGCCGGGTCAGGGCGCACTCCTTCATGATGGTTAAAAACGTCGCCGACAACATCGGGTCCCGGTCCAGATTGGCCAGTACCGCTTCCGCCGACAGCGCCAGGTTGGTGCTGGGTGAGAACAAAATACCGCCGGCGGGACTGGGCAACTCACTGTCGCGAATACGCATCAGGGTCGACAGCGCCAGGTTGCCGCCGGCAGAGTCACCGGCAATCACCACCTTGTCGGCATCAAAGCCCAAATCCAATACCCGCTCATAGGCGGCAAAACAGTCGTCGTGAGCGGTCGGCAGCGGGTGTTCCGGCGCCAGGCGGTAATCCACCATCACGCCACGAACCTTGGCCTGTTTGCACAGTTTCGCCAGCATGGCGGTGTGCATGTTGGGGGTCTTGATGCAAAATCCGCCGCCGTGAAAATAGAGAATGATTCGATCTTCTCTACCGCCATCCGGCGTCAACCAGTTGCAACTGAGACCCTTCACCAACTCGGCCCGTTGCGTCACTCCGGACGGCATCGGCGCCATCATGCCTATGTTGTCAAAACTGGCGGCAATATCGCGGATTCGGTGCACGTCGCCAACGCGCTGCATCCGGCGTTTGAACCCATGTTTAAGCACCCGGTTAAACACTCGGCTTTGCCAGCTTGGCTGAGCATTGACCACACTGTGGGCGAAATCATCCTGACTCATCAACGTACTCCGGAGGGTTGCCTGGATTCCAGAATAACGCCTTCTTGATTCGGGTGTAAACTGACCCTTTTGTTTACCAGGTGAGGTAAGTATCTGTCGAACATACTGGTCTTAGGCTGAGTCAGCGCTGCTAGCTCCAACTCATCCAGGGCCCTTTGCATATCGCTGGCCAACAGGCCGATGTCTGGCAGCACCTTGCGACACCCCAAAAGGCCCAGGCACACCTTACCGTTATAGGTATAGGCAGAGATGTTGAGGCATTGGCCCGGCGGCAACGCCGACATCGGCGCAACCTGCACCACCTCGGCCCCCATCAGGTAGCGGGTTTGCTCCAGACCAGGGACGGTGGAGATCACCAAGTTGGAGGACGCCGGCCATTTCGACTCCAGACCATACTTAGCGGCAATCATCGACACCGCCTGAATCAGCACCCCGTATTTCTCATACAATGAAGGCGAAAATTCGCGAATCTCATTTTTGGTATCCCTGGCGGCCGACTGAATTCGCCTCAGGCGTGGTAGCGGCAACAGTTCCGGTGGCTGCAGCTCCACCAGGCCGGGGACAAACTGGTTGTTGCTGATCATGTCTCCGGGCTGGCGCACATTCATCGGCATCAAGACCACCAGAGGCTTGTCCGGCAAGCTGTGATTGCGTTTCAGGTAGCGCTGCAGCGCCATGTCACCGCAGGTAAGAATGATGTCATTGAAACTGGCGCCGGTGAGTTTACCAATGGCTTTAACCCGCGCCAGCGACCACTGCTGCGTCGCAAAACTGCGGCCCGAAGCCGGCGTGGTATTGAGTATACTCCTGGGCGCCGTCAGCGGCGTCTTGGCACCGGATGGGACCAGCCCCAGGGCGCCGCCAACGACTCTGGCCCCCAGTCGTATCGCCTGGGGCAGCATCCGCGCTTGAGTCAGGGTGTTATCCAGTGACTCCAGTGCGCTTTTCAGCCGTCCCGAAGCGGGAACGTCCGGCCGTGGCGCATACACTTGATGCTGCCAGATCGGCACCCAGTCACTGTGGTCCGGCGAGCGTGTCAGCATGTTTTGGGCATAGCCATTGATGCGGGCACCATCGAACAGGGCATGATGCAGTTTCAGATACAGCACCACGGTGCCATCACTCATGCCATCGATGACGTACAACTCCCACAGTGGCCGAGTGCGGTCCAGGGGCTGAGACTGAATCCGGCAGATCAGCTCATTGAGCTGTGCCTGACGGCCGGGCGCGGGCACCGCCGCAAATCGAAGGTGATAGCCCAGATCCACGGCCACCTCCTGCCAGCGATGCTTGCCGGTGAGGCTAAAACGGGGGCGCCAGTTGAAGGGAGCCACCACATCCGTTTTTCCTTGCAGCTTCCGGTACAGGGTCAGCGCAAAGCCCTCCCGGTGCTCGGCATCCGGCTGCAACACCAGTAAAGGCGTAACGTGCATAGGGGTTTGCGCAGACTCGACGAAAAAGAACATCGAGTCCATGAAATTCATTGTCTGCATTGGCAACGGGTCCCTGTTCTGAATGATGGCGACACTTGGTTATTTTTTACCCAACCCTATTGAAGCTAGCAGAGGGTTTTAACCTAAGCAATTGAGCAGGCTATCATTTAGGCGGAATTTCTGGTCAGTATAAAAACCAGGCTGACAGTGCATAAAATTCATCAATGTCAAAAAAAAACACACAACCGTGAAAATATCAGAATAAAACAACCACTTCCCAACTGAGGTACGGCGGTTTTCCCTTGTACCCACGACCGCATTGGCTTAACGTTTCTGGCACGGATCCCCTATCAAGGAAAGCGTATGGAAGCCGATACTCCCATTCCGCCGCCGTCGTGGCGCCCCATACGACAGATTGACTACCAGCCGGTCTCTCCGGCCTACCTCACCCTGGTCACGCTGACGGCGGTGGCCACGATTTTGCTGCCCAGTGTGGCGTTGTTGACCATGCTGATTTTCAGACAGCAGGCGACGCTGCCATTAATAGGGGCAACCGTGTTGCTGTCGATGTTGCTGATGTTGGCGACGGTGGTGATGCGGCGCCTGAAGGCACAGCGGCTCGGCTATGCCCTGAGGCCGGGCGATGTGGTGGTGCAAAGTGGTCTGATATGGCAACAACGCATCAGCCTGCCACTTAGCCGGCTGCAACATGTCAGCGTCACCCAGGGGCCGCTGGAACGGCGGTTGAATCTGGCCACTCTGAATGGCTACAGCGCCGGATCGCCGCAGGCTGAGATCGTGTTGCCGGGACTGGAGCCGTCGCTGGCCGAACAGCTTCGGCAACAACTGATGGATCACGCAGGCGTCCAGTCCGATGAAAACTGACTCGCTATTGTGGCGGCGCCTCTCCCCCTGGGCCATCGCCGTGTTTTCGACGGCGGGCCTCATCGACAAGCTGAAATTCGGCATCTATGTGATACCGGTGGCCTTTACCGGTGCCATGGATGGGCTTCCCAAAGCCGCCTGGCTGACGGCACTGATGCTGTTGCTGGTCCACACCCTGGCACTCTCCTGGCTAAAGTGGTGGCGCTTTCACTACGCCCTGGACCAAGATCAGCAGCGATTTGAGCTGCGCACCGGCGCACTGTTTAAAACCGAGCAACGAATTCCCTTGGCCCGAATTCAAAATGTCCGCATCGACCAGCCGTTGCCGCTGCGGATCATCGACAAGGTCAACCTGATTATCGAGACCGCCGGCAGTCAAGGCAGTGAAGCCACTCTGTTTGCCATCAGTGGGTCTGAAGCCCAGGCGCTCAAGCTGCAACTGGTGCCGGCGACGCTGTCGCCACCGACCAGTGCGCCGGCGCCGGCTTGCGACGCCCTGAGGCGCACCCCGGCTCAGCTGTTTGCTCATGGCGTCTGTTTCAACAATCTGACCTGGTTAGCCGTGGTGCTCGGCCCAGTGCTGAGTCAGTCGGATTGGCTCATTGATGAACAATGGCTGGCACAAAACCCACAGTGGACGACAGGCACATCGGTGCTGATGCCGGAAACGCCCCTGTCTGTGGCGCTGGTGGCTGCGCTGTTTCTGTTGCTGTGCTATCTGCTGCTGTCGTTGGCCTCCGGGCTGGCCTGCCTGCTCAAATACCATCCCTATCGACTCAGCTTTGGCGACGCCCGCCTGCAACGAACCGGTGGCGTGATTACCAGGCAACAGGATCTGATGCAGACTCATCGCATCCAGTCCCTGCAGCTGCACCAGTCGGGCCTTGCCAGGATGGTCGGTCTGTGGCTACTGACCCTCAAACAGGTACAGGGATCCAGCCACGATGCCAACCACAGTAACGCCATGCATCTGCCGGCCCTGAGCGAAACCGAGACTCAGACAAGCCTGACGCGCATCGACCGTCGTTTTCGACTGCCCGAGCAATGGACGGCCATCAACCGGTTCTGGCTGTGGCGGCGTATCGGCTGGAGCAGCCTGGCGCTGCTGACGTTGACCGCACTGGTGGCCGCCATTACCGATCTGAGTGCCCTTCAGTGGGTGCTGCTTCTGGTGGGACTGTGGCCGGCCGTGGCGATGGCTTGCTGGTTGCGCTGGCGCCACTGGGGCTATGCCAGTGATGCCTGCGGACTGTGGATTCGCCATGGACTACTCGGACAGAGCCTGACGCTGCTGCCCTGGTCAAAGTGGCAAAGTGTCGCTACGGTGCAAACGCCGGCAATGACATCGCGCCAGCTAATGACCCTGAAGCTATCGCTGGCCAGCGGTCGCTATCTCCTCCCCTGCCTGAACCTCGAGCAGGCGGAGGCGCTGATGCAACAGGGGTTGAATCAGGTGCGGGGAGACCGACGCCCCTGGTTATAACCGGCTCGGCCTTCAGTAGGACAAAAAAAGGCCCGGCAACGCCGGGCCTAACTCATTCTCATCGGCCTGCCACCTAGGCATTGACCGCCCGTGGAAACGGCACCACGTTGTCGGCCTGTTGAAGCAACCTTTTACAGCGAGTATGGATCAAGGCGATGTTGGCCAGGGCCATGTCCAAACCATGCTGATCCGCATCGGACAGACCTGGGTGGTCACAGCAATTGCCGATCAGCTCCACACTGGCGGTAATGGCACCACTCAGTTGGTTCAGCTGATTGGCGCTTTTCGACATCACCAGTTCCATGGCACGGTTTTCACATTCATACAGACACGCCTGCAACTGAGAGTGGCGCTTCAGGCGTTGAGTCTCTTTGGGCAGTGTCATCACTATCGCAGCAGCTTGCTTAATCAGTTGACGGGCAAATAAGCCAAATTGTGCCATTTCGGTCTGTCGCATCTGAACCTCGTTTCTGGGTCCGGCCAGATCTCCTTATCTCAGCAGCGGAATCGGTTGGTCAATTTCAATGGTGAAAAAATAGACCATCACTCTCAGACCAGGCGTGATCCAATTCACTGTTTTGATCATTGATGAACAAAATCTATGCCAATACCCCTAGAACAATCAGGGAGATCGATCATAATGCGTAACATGCAATCACAATTGATAACATCTCATCAAGGGATGAGCGACTTCCTTTACTGATGAAATCCGGTATAACTGACTCTGAGGCTTGAAGCTGGCAGGAGGCGCAAATGGAGTGGCGTGTATTGACCGCCTTGGCGGTGCTGATGATTGGCAATGGCTACTGGGCTTTTCGTTACTATCAGACACAGCACAATAAAAACATCGATGGCCGTCAACGGATCAGCGAACTGGAAAATCTGCAGGACCACTGGTTGCAGTTTTCAACCGTGGCGATCCTGCTGATCATGCTGCTGGCCCCATTGGCCAGGCAGGCATTGCTGTCGGGCTAACCGCGGCTGATGGTGATGTCTGAGATAAAGCCCTTTTCGCAAGCCGCCAGCCCCTGAATCACCATAGCAGCGGCATCGTCGGCCGACATAAACACACTGGCATCCAGATAATCCCGACTGTCGTCGTGTTGCCAGAAACCGGTATCCATGCCACCTGGGTAGATCCCCACCAGGCGCAGCGGGCTGGCTTTCAACTCCGCCCGCAACGACTCCAGCATGCCGCGAACCGCCCACTTGGCGCCGCAATAGGCCACCTCATTGGCTTTGGCTTTCAAGGCCGCCGTCGACATCACCACGCCCACCTGCATCGGGGTCTCCCGGTAACGGCTGACCACCTGCTGTAACAGCAGTGCCGCCGTCAATACATTGTTGTCCAGCAACTGCCGAATCTGCGCCTCGCGGTGCTGCTCAAACGCACCAAACAAGCCACTGCCAGCGCAATGCAGCACCGAAGTCGGTGGCGTCGACAAGGAATCAAACAAGGCTGCCACCTGTGACTCACAGGTCAGATCCACGCTGTGCCACTGAGACTTGCCTGGCAACGACTCACTCAGCCGCGCCAGTCGCTGCGAACTGCGCCCCACCAGGCACACCTCGTTGCCCGCCGCCGAATACTGCTTCGCCAACGCGGCACCCAGGCCGCTGCTGGCACCGGTAATGACAATCATGGCTTCCCCTTTGTTAATTCAGTGCCGGAAACAACGTCTTCAGCCCGGCAGCGATCACCTCGATGCCGATGGACATCATCAACAGGCCCATAATACGGGTGATCACGTTAATGCCGGTTTTTCCCAGTACTCGGAAAATCACCGGCGCCGTCCTGAACACCAACCAGCTGAGAACCCCAAACGCCAGGATACACACCGCCATACCGATCATCGACTGCACGTCCCGGTGCTGTGACGCAAACACAATCACCGAACTGATGGCGCCTGGGCCGGCCATCAAAGGCAACGCCAACGGCACCACGGCAACCGACTCTTTGGCCGCCGCCTCCCGGTCTTCCTCTTTGTTGTGTTTTACCTCACCCAGCTTACCCTGCAACATCGACATGGCAATGAAGGTGATCAACACCCCACCGGCGATTCGAAATGCTGGAATCGAGATGCTGAACAGATTCAGAATCAACTGACCGGCCACCAGCGTAATGAGTAGAATGACCACCACCGACAGATTGGCCACCTTGGCAGTAGCCAGTCGCTCCTGTTCGCTTTGATGACTGGTCAAAGATACGAATACAGGCAACAGGCCAATGGGGTTAATGATGGCCACCAATCCCAGGAAAAATTGCAGCAGTAAGTAGAAGTCCACTCTGGTTCTAAGCCTCTAACAGGAGGGTAATTATCAAGGGGCATACTGTAGTGAAATTGCCCGGCTCGGAAAAGTGAAATTTTCCACTCCGCCATCGATGTTTCAATTAGTTTTACTAATCTGATTCGTCATTAAACTACATCTCTCTTGCCTCAAACGTGAGGCAGTTAACAGTATGTAACCGCATTAAGTGTAATTTTATTACACGTGGGGAGAACACTTTTCCTGACTCCGGTTTCCACTCCTATACTGAAGCCGCATTCAGAGGAAAGTGTTTTTAAAATTTGAGGATAGTTTAGATGGCTGATATGCACATTGCCGAACTTGATGCCCTGGTGGCTCGAGTCAAAAAGGCGCAGCAAGAATTTGCCAGCTTTAGTCAGGAACAGGTCGATGCCATTTTCCGGGCGGCGGCACTGGCGGCTGCCAATGCCCGCATCCCTCTGGCCCGTCAGGCGGTTGAAGAAACCGGCATGGGGGTGCTGGAAGACAAGGTAATCAAAAACCACTTCGCTTCCGAGTACATCTACAACAAATACAAGGATGAACTGACCTGCGGCATTCTCGAAGAGGATGAGACCGGCGGCACCATCACCATCGCCGAACCCGTGGGCATCATCTGTGGCATTGTCCCCACCACCAACCCGACCTCGACCGCCATTTTCAAGGCGCTGATCAGCCTCAAGACCCGTAACGGCATCATCTTTTCGCCCCACCCTCGGGCCAAAACCGCCACCAACGCGGCCGCCAAACTGGTACTCGATGCCGCCGTGGCCGCCGGCGCTCCTAAAGAGATCATCGGCTGGATCGAAACACCGTCGGTGGCGTTGTCCAACCATCTGATGACCCATAACGACATCAACCTGATTCTGGCCACCGGCGGTCCCGGCATGGTCAAAGCCGCCTACAGCTCCGGTAAACCCGCCATCGGCGTTGGCGCCGGCAACACCCCAGTGGTGGTGGACGAGACTGCCGACATCAAACGGGCGGTCAGTTCCATCCTGCTATCGAAAACCTTCGACAACGGCGTGGTGTGTGCCTCGGAGCAATCGGTCATCGTCGTCGACAGCATCTACGAAGAGATGCGCGAGCGCTTTGCCAGCCACGGCGGCTACCTGCTCAACAAGTCGGAAACCGGCAAGGTTCGCAAAGTACTGCTGACCGATGGCAACCTCAACGCCGACATTGTCGGCCAGCCTGCGGCCAAGATCGCCGAAATGGCCGGCGTCAAGGTACCATCCTGGACCAAGGTCCTGATTGGTGAAGTCAGCAAAACCACGGTGGACGAGCCCTTTGCCCATGAGAAGTTGTCACCGACTCTGGCCATGTACCGAGCCGAGAGCTTTGAAGACGCGGTACAAAAAGCGGAAGCACTGGTGGCCCTGGGAGGCATCGGGCACACCTCGGCGCTCTATACCGACCAGGATCTGCAGACCGACCGCATTCGCCTGTTTGGCCAGCGGATGAAAACCGCCCGCATCCTGATCAACACCCCGGCGTCTCAGGGGGGCATCGGCGATCTGTACAACTTCAAGCTGGCGCCATCGCTGACGCTGGGGTGCGGCTCCTGGGGCGGCAACTCCATCTCGGAAAACGTCGGCCCTCAGCACCTGATCAACAAGAAAACCGTAGCCAAGCGAGCCGAAAATATGTTGTGGCACAAACTGCCGAAATCGATCTATTTCCGCCGCGGCGCGTTGTCGGTGGCACTGGAAGAGTTGTCCGACCGCAAGCGCGCCTGCATCGTGACCGACAAGTTCCTGTTCAATAATGGCTATTGCGACGAAACCATTCGTATCCTCAAGGCCCAGGGCCTGGAAGTCGAGGTGTTCTACGAGGTGGAAGCAGACCCAACTCTGGACGTGGTCAAGCGGGGCGCGCAGATGCTGCAGAGCTTCAAGCCCGACGTGATCCTGGCCCTGGGCGGCGGCTCGCCCATGGACGCCGCCAAGATCATGTGGGTGATGTACGAACACCCCGAAGTGGACTTTGCCGATCTGGCCCTGCGATTCATGGACATTCGCAAACGCATCTACCGCTTCCCGAAAATGGGCACCAAGGCGGAGTTGATTGCCATTCCGACCACCTCAGGCACCGGCTCGGAAGTGACCCCGTTTGCGGTGGTGACCGACGAGAAAACCGGCACCAAGTATCCGATTGCCGACTACGAGCTGACCCCCAACATGGCCATCGTAGATGCCAACCTGGTGATGAACATGCCCAAATCGCTGACCGCCTTTGGTGGCATCGATGCCGTCACTCACGCCCTGGAGGCCTTCGTCTCCGTCATGGCCAACGAGTACTCCGACGGCCAGGCACTGCAGGCGCTGGATCTGCTGTTTAAGCACCTGCCGGACAGCTACCTCGGTGGCGCCGAAGCCCCCAAGGCCAAAGAGAAGGTTCACAATGCGGCCACCATTGCCGGCATCGCCTTTGCCAACGCCTTCCTGGGGATCTGCCACTCCATGGCCCACAAAATCGGCGCCGAATTCCACCTGCCTCACGGCCTGGCCAACGCCCTGTTGATCACCAACGTGATGCGCTTCAACGGCACCGACCTGCCCACCAAGCAAACCGCGTTCAGCCAATATGACCGGCCTCAGGCATTGTGCCGCTACGCCGCCATCGCCGATCACCTGCGCCTGGGTGGCAACAGCGACGAGGAGAAGCTGGAGCGGCTGATCACCAAGGTCGAAGAGCTGAAGCGAGTGCTGGAGATTCCGGCCTCCATTCAGGCGGCGGGCGTCAACGAAGCCGAATTCCTGGCCAAACTGGATGAAGTGGCCGAAGAAGCCTTCGACGATCAATGCACCGGCGCCAACCCACGCTACCCACTGATCAAAGAGCTCAAGCAACTGCTGCTGGACAGCTACTACGGCCGTCCTTATCAGGATCAGCACAGCTAAAACCCAGCTACAGCAACAAGGCCGCTTCGGCGGCCTTTTTTTGTCTGAATTTTCGCTCTAAACAAAGGTTAACCATCCTGACATCTGTTTGTCGGGCTGTTACCATGTTGGAAAAAATAAGCACCAGAATTCAAAACGATGCTCTCTTCCCGCCACATGTCTTTACCGATCATCATCAGTCTGCACTGGCTGACCCTGATCTCCACCATCGGTTTTGCCATTCACCACCTGGTCAACAGTGACCAGCCTCGCGCGGGAATGATCGAACTGCTGGCTGCACCGCTGCTCGCCATCTCACTGTGGCAATGCTACCGGCGCGGGGAGGAATCTCGGCCGCTGCTGGTGGGGTACTCGTTGTTGATGATGGTGGCGATCTCGATCTTCACCTACAGCCACGGCCTGCGCGGGCTGTTTTTCGTCTTCCCGGTGGCCGCCGGCCTGTTCTGCATCATGCCATTCAAGTATGCCGGTACCCTGGGGATCCTGTACTCTTTCGTCAGCTTTATGGCCGCCACCCACAGCGTCGAATTAGAATCACTGATCCGATACAGCATCTCGGTGATCATCACCTACAGCTTTATCTGGTTCTATGTGCATGGCCAGATTCGCAGCTACCGCAACCTGCAGCGCTCTCACCTGACCGATCCGCTCACCGGCCTGGACAATCGCCGCGCCATGGAACAGTGGATACAGAATCAACCACCGGCAGCACCACAGCTGTGTATGCTGCAACTGAACATCGATCAATTCAAAGGCATCAACCAACGCTATGGCCGTTCCATCGCCGACCAGGCCCTGACCGAAATCGCCAAGCGGCTAAGACGGTTGCCGTCGATACTCAGCCAGGATGGCTACATCATCGACGGCTCCAGCCTGATTGCCCGTAGCAGTGGTGACGAGTTTATCGTCGGCCTGTATCTGGCACCGAAAGTACGCAACGACACCCTGGCGGACCTGATTCGCCAGCAGGTCGTGGGCATCTACCACATCCAGGAGCATACCCTGGCCATTTCGGTGACCCTGGGGTACTCCCGCCGAGGCAATGAGTCCGCCTCGGAAAAACTGGTGCAGGCCAACAGCGCCACCACCCTGGGCAAACTGGCCCTGCCCGGGCATACCTACTGCTTCAGCGAAGAGATGGCCATCGAGATGAAGCGCGAAGCCCGCATTCAGCAAGGGCTGCGCAAGGCCATGGACGAAGGCGCCTTCGTGCTCAAATTCATGCCCATTCACCAGAGAGACAAACCTTGGTGCACCAGTGCCGAAGCCCTGATTCGATGCACCCATCCGGATCTGGAGGGAATTGGCCCGGACCTGTTCATTCCGGTTGCCGAAAAATACGGCATGATCTACGAGCTCGATCTGTGGGTCATCGAACTCTGTTTTCGACAGATCGGCGCCCTGAAAGAGGAACATCGCAACGACGTTCGCGATCTGAGGGTGGCCATCAACATCTCATCGCTGGAGCTCAATAACCCGAAACTGCCAGCCCAGATCATCATGCTGGCCAACCGCCATGACATTGATCTTAACACTCTGGATCTGGAACTGACCGAAACCGGGCTGGTGAGTCACAAACCCAGCGGGCTGAAGATGCTGACCGAACTGAGGCAGCACGGTATACGCATCATTCTGGACGACTTTGGCACCGGTTATACCGCCTTTAATCAGTTACAACACTACCCCATCGATCGCCTCAAGATTGACCGCAGCTTTGTCAACGAATTGAGCCTCAGTGGTCAGGCCCACACCCGCTCATTGGTGGATGTCATTCTGAGGGTGGCTGAAATCTATGGCATTCCGGTCACTGCCGAGGGGGTAGAAACCCAGGAGCAACTGAACTATCTGGCCCAGCGCGGCTGCCACTCGTTTCAGGGCTACTATTTCAGTCCGCCGGTGGCACTCAACGAACTCATTAGCACCCGCCGCCAGCAGAAGCAGTCCATCGAACACGCCTGCGCTATCGCAAATGCTGTCCCCGATTCAGCTTAATCAACCGATCCAGGATTCGATAACCGTCCATGCGAATGCCGTTGTGCTCGTATTCTGAGGTACGCCAGGCGTTGAGGTTGGCCACCTGCGCCAGGGTCTCTTCACTGTACGCGTACTCCACAAACATGTCGTCGGTGTACACCGCCGCCGCCACCGGCACCGGGTTCACCGCCAACCGGTCAAGATCGTACAGTTCCGGCCAATCGGCCTTAGTAGCAAGCGCCTGAGCCAACGGTTGCAGAGGCCGCAACCGGGAAAATTGCTCAAACATCCAGGGGAAAATCATCTCACCGGTAAAACACAGCGGCTTCCCGGGTTGATAGCAGAATTGCGGCAACCCCTGCCGAACCCGGTGTGCGGCCCAGTCTGAGGCGCGTTGCTGGTTGTAGATGGGTTCATGCAATATCGAAAACAGCGGGTTGGTATCGTAATCCAGCATCTGCATCACCCCATGCAGGAACAGCGGGTTGATGATCTCGCCCGCCGCCGTGGGCAGCAATGCCTGCTCGAGCAGATAATACAGTGCCTCCGGCCCCTCCTCGACACCGAGGTGAAGTCCCAGCAACTGAAATCGTTCCACCGTTAATCGCTCACCATCCGGCAGGCAGACTCGGTGTTGATCCAGGTAGTCGGCGATGCGATCGGCCATCCCCTGCGCCTTGGGAAAACGCCGGAAAAAGGCTCGATTCTTGTCCGCCACCCGTTGAAACGTGGCCTGATACACCTCATCGGCACTGCGCTGCAACGACGGAATGCCGCCGGTTATGTAGGCCTCGGTCAGAGACTCCGGCGCATAAGAGAGATAACGAAGTACGCAGAAACCGCCAAAGCTCTGCCCCAGAATCGTCCAGGGGGCATCCCCTATCAACTGCTGGCGTATCGCTTCCGCATCCCGGACGATGTTGTCGGCCCGATGCTGACTCAGGTAGGCCACCTGCTGAGGCAGGCTCATGCTGGCCAGGGCTTCCGCGTGGATCGGTGTCGACAGGCCGGTGCCGCGCTGATCCAGCAACAGCACCCGGTACTCCTGAAGGGCCCGATCGATCCAGCCACTGCGGGATAGTGGCCGTACCGCGGCAAAACCGGGGCCTCCCTGAAAAAACACCAGGAAAGGCAGACGCTCACTGGCCCGCTCAGGGTCGCACAACTCCCGGGCAAACACCTCCAGGGTCTGCCCCTGAGGCTGGGTATAATCCACAGGCAGTTGAAAGCGGTGTTCTCGGGTTATCAGACCGGCAACCGTGGTATCGCGCATCGTCCATGACTCCAAAATAGACAGGGCGATAATTGTATACAATTATCGCCCTGTACGACACCACTGCCGCAACGGCTCTAGGTGTCCGTTCGCCCCGAGTGCAGTGCCAGTCGGTTACCCTCGCTGTCGAGAATCAAGGCCCGGTAGCCGTGGGGGCCGATCTGGTGTGCCCCCTCGAGCACCGTGCCACCCATCGCCGTAACCTCGTCCAGCGCCTCTCCGAGGCGGCCATCCACGTTCAGGTACAACAACGGCCCTTGCTGGCTGCTGATGCGAACCTCATCCACCACCAGGCAACCGCCATTACCAAACTCATGGGCCAGAACGGCAAACCGAAAACCGTCCTGCTCCTCAAAGCTAACGCCGACGTTCATCACTCGGGAGTAAAACGCCGCGGCCCGATCCAGATCGGCGACCGGAATGTCAAACCACACCGCCCGGTTGTAGGTATTATTAAACTCACTCATCCCTCGCCTCCAAAGCACACTCTCTGTGCGCACGCGCTCCCGGTTGGCCCTCTGGGGCCTTGATTGTCGCTATTGTTCCGGGGACGGCGTCCATCATCCATTAAAACCGGTTACATTGTGTTAAAGCATGGGCAATAATTCCAGCAACTCTTATCACAGTCGCCGGTGAATTAAGTCCGCCACAATAAGCTATTGAAATTCGCTAAACCCACGCCAGCACTGGCTTGGCTCCCCTACCCTGGTCAAACTTACACCAAGCTGACGAGGTAAGACCACATAAAATACCGATAACTAACTGAGTAAATGCACGTTATATTCGAATAATCCATTTGCAGCATGGAACGTAATAACTTCATGAATTAAACAGTTTTTTTATCTATATTAGGGTTAAGGAAGACCAAGGAGATCCGCAATGATCAAGGTGCACCAGGTCAATCTGTACCGAACTCAGGGACGCAGCCAACGGCAGATTTTGGATCACTGCGACCTGGAGGTGGCCTCCGGCGAACGGCTGGCCATCATGGGGGAAAGCGGTGCCGGTAAATCCACGCTGCTGCACCTTATTGCCGGTCTGGAACACCCCGACAGCGGCCACATTCAGGTCGACGGTGACACTTTGGAGGGCCGCACTCCGGCCCAGTTGTGCCAGTACCGCAAACGCATCGGATTGGTGTTTCAGCAATTCAATCTGTTACCCACCCTGACTGTCGCCGACAACGTGTTGTTTCAACACCGCCTCAATGCGCTTAATAACGAACGCGCCGTCAAAGACACCATTGCCGCGCCACTGGGGTTGATGCCGCTGTGGGATCTGTACCCGGATCAATTGTCTGGCGGCGAACAGCAGCGCGTCGCCATCGCCCGCGCCCTGGCTCACCAGCCGACACTGATCCTGGCCGATGAACCCACCGGCAACCTCGATGAGCAAACCGGTGACGAAGTGATGGCGCTGTTTGCCCAGCTCACCCGGCAACTGGGACAAACTCTGGTGATGGTCACCCACTCCAGCCGGGTTGCGGCCACCCTGGAGCGCACCCTTCATCTTCGCCAGGGCCGCTTACATGATTGAATGGCGCTGGGCCCAGCTTACCCTCACCTCCCACTATCGCCGCCACCCCTGGCAGTTGCTGTTTCTGCTGCTGGGCCTGGTGCTCGGCGCCAGCCTGATGGTCGGAGTAGAAACCATCAACCAGGAAGCCAAAGCCCGTTATGCCCTCAGCGAGCAACAGGCCCAGGCCGGCGCCGGCTGGCAGATCGAGCCGAGGCAACGGGAGGGCTATCTGCCTCAGTCCTTGTGGGTGTCACTGCGACGCCAGGGCATCGATGCCAGCCCGGTCCTCAATGCCAAACTGATCGACGCCCAACATCGACCGCTGCTGATCCGCGGCATCGACCCACTGGCGTACCTGGCCCAGTTGGGCACCGGCAACGCCACCGAACCAGAGTCATCCCGAGCTTGGGTTGACCGTCAATTTGCCAACAGCAGAGGCTGGCAGCAAGGGACACAGGTTGAGCTGGACAGCGGCGCTACTATCGGCCCCATTGCCCTGGTGCCGGACCTTGGCCCCTGGATACTGATGGACATCGCCGACGTCGCCAGTCTCACCGGCAGCCAGGACCGCGTCAGCTATCTGACCCTGCCTACTCTGGCGGCAACGACCCGAACCGAGATCCGTCAGCAACTGCCGGCCGACGCCACCCTGAAAGCGCAGGGAGAAGCCACCCAGTTCGGCCAGCTGTCGCAGTCGTTTCACCTCAACCTGACCGCTCTGGCGCTGATGGCCCTGGCGGTATCGCTGTTTCTGGCGTTTAACGCCCTGCGCTTCAGCCTGAGTCAACGGGCCCCGCTTATCGCGCAGTTGCGGAGTCTGGGCGTGAGCCAGCGGGCCATTATGACCGCGGTGATCGTCGAACTGATGCTGGTGGGTGTGCTGGCGGTTCCCATCAGTGCGGTGCTGGGCAGCTACTTCGCCAGCGCCTGGATTCCCCAGGTACAGATGACCCTGGCCTCCCTGTACGGTTTTGAAGACCAGCTCAGCGTCCAAAGCCTGTGGATTCCGCTGCTGCTGTCCGCCTTGGTAACCTTTGGCGCCGTAATGCTGGTGTTGCTATCGCTCTATTTCGACCCCAAGGTGGCCCTGAGCCTTGGCATTCGCACCCGTCAGCGTCAACAGCAGCAGCAGGGACGATGGCTGCTGGGACTGGGGCTGATCTTGCTGTTGGCGCTGGTAGTGTTGGCCCCCCGGGTCAACAGCACCGCTGCCGCCCTGTCCCTGTGTGGGCTGTTGTTATTCGCCGGTGCCGCCATCACCCCATCCTGGTTGCAGGCCTGCTGCCGGGCCGTGGCCACCCTTCCCCTGCCGGGAGTCATGGGGCGGTGGATCATGGCCGATCTCGATGAACAGCAACGGACCACCCGCGTCGCCATGATCGCCATTATGCTGGCGCTGGCCGCGGCCGTCGGCATGCGCATGGTGGTCGGCAGTTTTGAGCTGGCTCTGACCGGTTATCTGAACCAGAGGATCAGCGCCGATCTCTATGTGCGGCCGCCGCCGGGGGAACATTCAGCGTGGTTGCAGCGGCTGAATCAGATGCCCGAGATCACCCGCATTACCCCGTTTCAGCACCAGCGGGCCCGCATCGCCGGCGTGCCTGGCAGCATCGCCAGCCTGGGGGACAGCGGCGAGCACTATGGCCATCTGCCGCTGAAAACTGCCCTGCCCCAGTGGCAGAGCCGACTGTTTGAAGGCGGCTGCCTGGTCAATGAACGCAGCGAGTTAATGGCCGGGCTGACGTTGGGACAGGCCATCAGCATCGACGACAGCGGCCACCCCGAGTTTCAGTGCCAGCTGGTCGGGGTATTTTACGACTACGGCAACCTCAATGCCCAAAGCTTCATCAGTCCGGCCATGATGCAGGCACAACTCGGCGACGTGCCCTTTGCCGGCTACAGCCTCAACGTACAGCAGGGACAGATCGACGCCGTCTATCAACGATTGCTGCAGTGGCTGTCGCCGTCGCAAGTGATTCAACGCAAGAACATTCGCGCCATTGCCACCACCATGTTTCACCAGACCTTTGCCGTGACCACCGCATTGAACGTGCTGACCCTGATGGTGGCGGCGGTGGGATTGTTTGCGGCGCTGTCGTCGGTGGAGCACCACCGCCTTAACCAACTGGCCACCCTGATGGCGTTGGGCGTCAGCCGCACCCAACTGTTGCTGGCCCAGTTGGCACAGCTGCTGATCATCGCGGTGTTTGCGCTGGTGGTCGCCCTGCCCCTGGGCGTCGGTTTGGGCTACCTGTTGCTGCAACTGGTCAACCGGGTCGCCTTTGGCTGGACCATGCCGGTCCACTGGCTGGTTGGCGACTGGCCCGGGCTGCTGGCCAGTCTGTTGCTGGCGTTGGCACTGGCCGCCCTGTGGCCCCTGTGGCGTCTCTCCAACAGCCCGATATCGAAACTACTGAAGGGGGTCACCTGATGAGCCGATCTGTTTTGGGTCTGCTGACCATGGCGCTGTGTGCCTGCCAACCTGACGCATCGCCGCCACCAACAAGCCAAGGCCTTGGCTGGCATCAATCGCTGCATCCGCAACTGCGACAGGTCACGCCGGAATACCGACTGACCTTTCCCCTGGATCACGGTGCCCACCCCGAGTACGGCTTGGAATGGTGGTACCTGACCGCCAACCTGAACGACCCGCAAGGCCAGCCTCTGGGACTGCAATGGACCCTGTTTCGCAGCAAGGTCTCCGCAGACACCGACACCAGCTGGAATGACGGCCAGCTGTGGTTCAGTCACCTGGCCATCGAGTATCAGGGCCGCCATCATGCCATCGAACGTTGGGCCAGGGGCGGCAGTGGCCAGGCCGGAGTTCGCGCTGCTCCTTTCTCGGCCTGGCTGGATCACTGGCAACTGGCCTCGAGCGGCAGCGAATTTCTGCCATTGCAGTTAACTGCCGATAGCCCCATGGGCAAGCTGAGCCTGACCCTGTCTGACAGCCCGCTGGTGCTGCATGGCCGTGACGGTTTCAGTCAGAAAACCCCCAATCCGGATCACGCCTCCCACTATTACAGCCTGCCCCACCTGTCTGCCACCGGGCAGTTCACCCCCAATGAGCAGACCAAGGCGCTGGCGCTCGAGGGCCAGGCCTGGATGGACAGGGAATGGTCCAGTCAGCTGATGGCCAGCGACTATCAGGGCTGGGATTGGCTGTCGCTTCACCTTGAGGATGGACGCGCCTTAATGGTGTTCCGCATGCGCAGCCCGGCACTGGGCGACTACTTTTCCGGTAGTCTTATCGAGGCCGACGGAAGGGTGACCCCGCTCAAGGGAGAGCAGATCCGCTGGAACGCCGATGCCTGGTCGACCCTGGACGGCGTCCGCTATCCGGTGGGCTGGCAACTGAGTCTGCCCGAGCATCAACTCAGCGGCCGCATTGAGACCCGCATGAGCGATCAACGTAACCGGCTGAGCATCCCCTATTGGGAAGGGCCGGTTCAGGCCGACGGTAGCCTGCAGGGCGAAGGATTCATTGAGATGACCGGTTACTGACGGAAACGGCTCTGAACCAGGCTCCAGGGCCGAGTCTGAGTCATGTCGGTCACCAATGCCTCACCACAACTTTGCCTGAGCCGATCCAGCGCCTCGGTCACCCGCGGCGGACGTTTGTCGATTCGATGGCTGTCGGTGGCCAGGTACCAGTAGCCCCCTTTATCCAACAACTCCCAGGCGACCCGCTTCACCGCATCACCGAACTGCCCCACAAATGCGCCAACCGTTCCCTGCAGGTAGGCACCGGTGGCCTTCAGGCTTAGCGCCAACGGCGGATGAGCCATGATCTCACGATTGCGCTCCGGGTGAGCAATCACCGGTAGCACCCCCTGTCCCAGCAACCACCGCAGCAGTTGCTCGGTACCCGCCGGCACATGACTGTAAGGCATCTCCAGCAGCAGCACCCGGCGGCCTTGAGGACAAGTACCCAGGCTAGGCAGAGACTTCCAGGCATCATTAAGCAGCAACTCCGGCGCCATTCTCACCTCCGCCGCCAACGCGATCTGCAACGGGCAGCCGCTGCTATGCAAGGCCTGTTGCAAGGCCTGAAACGGTCCTTTCAAGCTGTCGAGGCTATTGGGGTAACGGCGCAGATGAATGTGGGGCGTCATTACCACATGGGTAATGCCCTCCTCCCAGGCCATGCGCGCCATCTGCAGTGCCTCCTCCATAGTGCGGGCACCGTCATCCACTTCAGGCAGCATGTGACAGTGGAGATCGATCATCCGTTATCGCTCCCGGTACCGTAATAACTTTGATAGCGCTTGTAGGTGGCCAAGTCTTTGGGCACCGCATTGAGCACCACGCCATCGACCCTGGCCTGGGCCGTGAACAACCGAGCCAGTGAACGATTAATGAGGTCACTGCGCACCTTGCCGCACTTAACCACATACAGGGTGGAATCGACCCGGCGCGAGATCACCAGCGCATCACTGACCACATCCACCGGCGCAGTATCGACAATGATTCGGTCAAATTGAGGCTTGAGTTTTTCCAGCATCTGCTTGAACGCCTGCGATGCGATCAACTCCAGAGGGTTGGACACCGGCGTGCCGGCAACCATCACATGCAGTTGGGTATCCGGCACCTGAAACAGGCAATCGGACAGCTTGTGGGTGCCGGTGATCAGGTTCGACAACCCCGGCTGGTAGTTGGGCAGGTTGAGCATGCCCCCCATCACCGGCTTGCGCAGATCGGCCTCGATCAACAGCACCTTTTCCAACTGCGACAGCGCCAGTGAAAAGTTGTACGAGGAGGTGGTTTTGCCCTCTCCCGGCACCGTCGAGGTGATGCACAGGGTGTGAGCTTTGTCTTCGAGGTGCGACAGCAGATAACCGGTTCGCACCGTACGCCAGGCTTCGGAAAAGCTGCTGGCCTCCTTGGTAAAGAAGTGTTCCGGATCCAGCCGCCCCCGGTGTTTCTGCAGCGGAATCACCCCCAGCAACTTGCTGGACAGCTTGCTCTCGACCTGATCCCCGGAGGTGATGGTGTCGGTGATGGCGTTGTGAACCAGGGAGATCAGACAAGCGATGATCATCGACATCGCCAGAGCCCCGACGGCAATGGCTTTCTTGTTGGGTTTAGCGGGGTACAGGGGCGGCGTGGCATAATCGGTAAAACGGGCGTGGGCGGCATTAAAATCGGCCACCGCGCCGGTTTCCTTCATTCGATTGAGGAAGGTTTCATAGATTCGACGGTTGGACTCCACCTCCCGCTGCATCTCCCGGTATTCCACCTCAACCCGGCTCTGTTCCTGATACTTGCCTTTCACCGCAGCCATCTGTTTTTCCAGCGCCTCGGCACTGGCGGCCACGGTCTGATACTCCTGCTCGATGCCACTCACCAGCTTTTTCACCTGGCCACGCATACTGGCACGCACATCCGCCAACTGGGCTTTGGCGGCGATCATCTTGCTGTGTTTGGGGCCATAGCGCTTGGACAACTCCGCCACATTGGCGGCGGCGGTGACCTCAGACTTGCGTACCTCCTGAATCATTCGGTGACCACTGATTTCCGCCAACCCGTCTAAGCTGTCGATGTTATTGCTGCCTTTACGGCGCACCAGATCCAACAGCGACTTGGCCTCTTCCCGCCGCTGACGGGCCAGTGACAATTGCTCAGACAGCTCGGTCATCTCTTTGCTGACCAGGCCAACGGTACCATCGATGTCGAGCAGGCCCTCGCGCTCGCGAAAACTCTGCAGCCGCTCCTCCGATAACCTCAACCCCACCAGCAGCTCATCGAGCCGGGCACTGAGCCACTCCGAGGCTTTGCGGGTTACCGCCAGCTTGGCATCCAGATGGTTTTCGATGTAGATCTCGCCCATGGTGTTGGCCACCTGGGCCGCCAGGTTGGGATCGTGGGCGTAGAAGCCGATGTCCACCAACTGGGTGTTGGCCACCGGGGCCACCACCAGCCGTTTGCGAAACTCATTCAGCAGCAGTATCTGCTGGGTCGCCAGCTTCTGGGCTTCGTCCACCGGCTTAGGCGTCAGATCCATCGGCACCCAATCAAACCAGCCTCTGACCACTTCCATGGGGTCCTGGGCCGGCGCGGTGGGCACATAAGACAGCAGTTTCTGCAGCCAGGGCGCGCGCTCATCCACCACAAACTCCGGGTGACGCACCAAATCCATCCGTTCGATAACCCGCTCCGCCAGTTTGCGGGATTTGATGATCTCAAACTGAGTCTGCAGGTACTCATCCTTGGAGGAGTCCAGGCCATAGACGTCCTCGATGGACACCGCCTTGGCCTGCTCAGATTCGATAAGCAGCCTTGCGCCCGCCAGGTAGGACGGCGACACGGTCAGCAAAATGGCCACCACCACCGAAGTCACCAAGCCGGAAAACAGCAGGATGCGCCATTTGTATCGCCACAGCACATGAAAGTACTGAGCCAGATCGATGTCCTTTTCCTGGGAAAAAGCGTTCTTTTCCATCTGAATCGCCATGTTGGACATTCGGTCTCCACTCAAAAGAAGCTGTCTTTAATCAGGATCGAGTCGTCCGGGTAGACCGTACTGGACATGGTTACCTTTAACGTCGATGCGTTTCGATTGATGGTCATGTCACTTTTAGACGCCCGCTCCGTCAGGCCGCCGGCCAGTGCCACCGCCCGCTCAACGGTCAGCCCCGGTTGATAGGGGTAACCTCCGGGCTTTTTGACCTCGCCATAGATGTAAAAAGGCCGGTACTCGAGAATGCTGACATGAACGCTGGGGTTAATCAGGTAGTCGCCCTTTAAGCCGGTCACCAGCTTGCGTTCCAGCTCCGCCACGCTCAGCCCTTTGACCCGAATCATGCCCAGGTAGGGGTAGTTGATCACCCCGGACTCTCCCAGACGGGTCTCCAGGGTCAGATCCTCCTCACCATAAACATGGATGGAGATCATATCGCCGGAGCTAAGCCGATAATCGGAGCTGGCGGCCACCGCCTGCGTGGCACACAGCAGGCCGATGACCAGCAGCAGGCCTCTACAAAGAGACGCGCATCGATACCAGGAACACGTTTTTGTCATAGGTCACCAGTTGAATGTTGGAGTCCTGCTCGGCGTAACGGTACTCCAGCTCCGTTGACAGCCACCGTCGCCAAACCAGAGTCGCCCCCACCGACGCTTCAAGCCGTTCATCATCACGGTCAATACCAGTATAGCTATCATCCACATAACGAATTCTGGCACTGGTGGAGAAACGCTGGCGCCACTGGTGCTGCCAGTTCACACCATAGGTTTGCTCCTCCACGTAATCACCGAAGGTATCCGGGTCTTTGGCCCGGGCACCCGTTTCAAAGGTGAATTTGGAGTAGGTCCTGGGCAACCAGTCGATGGCCGCCTGCCAGGCCACACCGCTGAAATCTTCGCGGCTGCCGTCATCGAAGTTACGGTCTTCGTAACCGATCTTTACCTCACCGGAGGTCTTGCTGGTGGCATCCCACTTAAAGCCTGCCAGCAGCTGCTGATCGACGCTGTCTCTGGAGGTTTCGCCCACCGCGTTGCGGTCGTAGCCCTTGTCTTCACCATTCCACTCCAGCAACAGCGACGATTTGGCCCCAAGGCGCCAGTACAAGGTGGTCCGGGCTCGTATGGAGTCGTAATCTCTGAACTGAGAGATGGCCTCCAGGTTGGTGTAATCCTTATCATAGAAACCAAGCTCAAAGTCGGCATTGATGGTGGCGCTGGGCACCCCAAAGCCATAGATAATGGACGCATCGTGCAAGTTGAATTCGGCCACCGTATCGAAACTCTCACCTCGCCCTTCGGTGATGCCGGTGCCCCGGGCTTCGTGATCGCGGAAGTAGGTGTAATTGAAATCGATGCGATGGCGGCGGGTAAACTGATGGTTCACATCCACCTTAAACCGATGATCGGTATAGTCGTCTTCACTGCTGTCGAAGTAGTTGCCGTCGGTCAGAAGGTAGCCAATCTTGTAGCCGCTGACCTCGTTGCCCGCATGCACCAGAAACTCCGGCGTGACCTCCCAAAACCAGCTGTCGATGCCAGAGCCCGATGAGTAGGCGGTGTTATCGTCGTAACCGATTCCGGCGCTGAGCTGAGGCGTGAACTTCCAGCCTTTGCCCATCTCCACATTGGCGGGTTGATAGTCATTGGCGGCCGCAGACAGCGACACGCAGGAGGCCCCTGCGATCAACATGGACAGTAGAGTTCTCATTCCCTTCCCCTTCCTTAGTAAGCGTTCGAGCCAGTAAAGCCCTGAAAAACAGTCTTAAAGACAATTTTTATGTCAAACCACACAGACCAGTTACGAATGTAGGCAAGATCAAACTCCAAGCGCTTTTCCATCTTCTCAAGCGTATCGGTTTCACCACGCCAGCCATTAATTTGTGCCCAGCCGGTGATTCCCGGCTTCATGTGATGACGCAACATATAGCCACTGATCAAAGACCGGTATTGTTCGTTATGGGCCACCGCATGGGGCCGAGGCCCCACTACCGACATCTGTCCCTGCAATACATTGAAAAACTGAGGTAACTCATCCAAAGAGGTGCGCCTCAGAAAACCACCAAACCGGGTTACCCGCGGATCGTTTTTGGTGGCCTGAACCACCTTGCCGCCATTCTCCATGGTGCGCATGGTGCGAAACTTCCACACCATGATCTTGCGGCCATCCAGTCCATAACGGTGCTGCTTGAACAGTACCGGCCCGGCAGAGGTCAACTTGATGATCAGCGAGATCAACAGCATCGGTACAGACACCAGAGTCAGGATCGCACAGGACAACACGATGTCCTCCACCCGTTTCACCCACGTGGCCAAGCCGTCCAGCGGCGAGTCGTACACACTCAGGGACTGAACATCGCCCACCTCGTGCCACCGAGCGTGCAGCAGGTTGTAGACAAAGAAGTCCGGGATGATGTGCACCGCTGCGGTACTGTCTCCGCACAGCATCAAAATCTCGGTGATGCGCTCCTCGGCCCGCATCGGCATGGCGATGTACAAAATGTCCACCGCATTGCTGCGCGCCAGCTTAATGGCCTGATCGACACTGCCCAGCAGCGCCGGGCCATGTTCCTCCTCCAGCTCAATCCGCTCCGGTGCCCGGTCATCAAAAAAACCAATCAACCGAATCCCCAGTTGCGGGTTGTCTTCCAGATTGCGGGCCAGTGCTACCCCGGACTTGGTGATTCCCAGGATCGCCGCAGTCTGAGTATTAAAGCCGCGCCGCCGTAGCGAAAAGATCAAGTGGCGACACACCAACCGAAACAGACCAAACACCACAATGCCCAGCACACCCCAAATCAACATGGTCTGCCGGTCGATAACCACTTTGTTGGGCATAAAGTAGGCGCAGATCAGCAGAAACATCGACGCCAACATCCAACTGAGCCAGTTGGTCAGCAACAGCTCTGCCAACCGGGTTGACCGCCAGGAACGATACAGCGCCATGGATTCGGCAAAGAACATAAAGCCGACGGTCGCCAGGATCGCCACCAACATCTCATTGCTGCCCAAATCCTTGCCACTGAACCACAGCGCCACCTGCATGGTGACCTGAACAATGGCGATGTCGGCCAACCGAAACAGCACGGCAAACCCATGAAAGCGGGAATGGACGAATCCTTGCTGTTCCGGTGCTGTCTGCGACATAACCCCTCTTCCACTCATCACTGCTCGACCAGCCTCGGGGCGCATCCCTGCCCCGGCACCGGCCTGTTATGATTGCTTACCTCGGGTTCCGTCCGTGCATTTCGGTTTTCTAAAGCGTAGTTCAAGATTCGACAATCAAACCAACAGATAACGGATAAGAAACAGCAACATTGAAACCGGTCCCGGCCCAAAACCGCCAGCTCCCCCTACCAAAAGCCAAAATGCTGGCTTTTTCATCTTCGCCAATCCAGACGGAAAGAGGGTGTCACTGTTCCTCGCTGTTCTTTGTCTCTACACCTGTAACAACCGCACCAATGCCTGGGTCTGGCGCTGCATCAACGCCTGATTGCCCCGGGCTTCCACATTCAGACGTACCACCGGCTCGGTATTGGAGGAGCGCAAGTTAAAGCGCCACTCGCCATCGCTATCACAAAAGTTCATGCTGATGCCGTCGGTGTGATCGACTTCCCGGGCAAAGGGGGTCAGTTCGGTCACCACCCGCTCAATGGCCTCGCCCGGCGCCGACAAGCGAAAGTTGATCTCGCCGGAGGAGGGAAAGGCGGCGATGCGCTCCGCCACCATCTGCGACAGAGGCTGACCGGTCATCCCCATCAACTCGGCCACCAGCAACCAGGGAATCATGCCGCTGTCGCAATAGCCAAAGTCTCGAAAATAGTGATGCGCGCTCATCTCGCCACCGTAGATGGCGTCCTCTTTGCGCATCCGCTCCTTGATAAACGCATGGCCGGTCTTCGACATCACCGGTTGACCTTGCGCTCCCTGAACAATCTGTTGGGTATTCCAGATGAGCCGAGGATCGTGAATCACCTTGGCACCGGGGTGCTTATCCAAAAACGCCTGGGCCAGCAGGCCAACGATGTAATAGCCTTCGATAAACTCCCCACGCTCATCGAACAGGAAGCAGCGATCAAAATCGCCGTCCCAGGCAATGCCCATGTCGGCCTGATGCTCAATCACCGCCTGACGGGTATCGGCGCGGCATTCCGGCAGCAGGGGATTGGGGATGCCATTGGGAAAACGGCCATCGGGCTGGTGGTGAATCTTAATGAACTCCACCGCTACCCCCTGCCTGTTCAATACCTGCTCGATGGCATCGATGACATGACCGGCGGCGCCGTTGCCAGCATTCACCACCAGTTTCAATGGCGGTAGCTTGGCGGGTTCGATGTAGGTCATCAGGTGCTGAACGTACTCTGGCAACAGGTTGCGGTAGTGGTACTGGCCCTGAGTGTCGGCCGACGGCGGGTCAAACTGATTGCGCTCCGCCAGCTCACGGATGGCATTAAGACCGGAGTCACCGGAAATCGGTTTACTCTCCTCCCGCACCAGCTTCATACCATTAAAATCAATGGGATTATGAGAGGCGGTCACTTCGATGCCACCATCGACCTGCAGGTAACGGGTGGCGAAATAGATCTCCTCGGTGCCCACCATGCCGATGTCGATGACATCGACGCCGCTGTCCATCAGGCCTCGCGCCAGCGCTTGTTTAAGCCCCTCTGACGTGGGCCGAATGTCGGCCCCCACCACCACACAACTCGGTTTCAGAAACTCGGCAAAAGCGCGGCCAATTCGATACGCCACCGCGTCATTGAGTTCGGTGCCCAACTGGCCACGAATGTCGTAGGATTTAAAACAGGTTAAGCTTTCCATCATCATGCCCGTCCATATTTATCATCGAAGCGAACGATATCGTCCTCGCCCAGGTAGGTACCCGACTGCACCTCAATCAGTTCCAGCGGCACCATGCCGGGGTTTTCCAGCGCATGCACCACCCCGATGGGAATGTAGGTGGACTCGTTTTCGGTAACAAAAAACGTGCGCTCGCCATTGGTCACCTTGGCAGTACCGGACACCACCACCCAATGCTCGGCGCGATGGTGATGCATCTGCACACTGAGCTTAGCGCCGGGTTTTACCGTGATGTGTTTGACCTGATAACGCTGACCAAAATCGATGGAGTCGTAATAGCCCCAGGGCCGATACACCTTGCGATGCACCTGAACTTCCGAACGCTCATCCCCTTTCAATTTCTCGACAATGTGCTTCACCTCCTGCGCGCGGCCGCGCTCGGCCACTAACACCACATCCTGGGTATCCACAATCACCATGTCATCCAGCCCCACCGTGGCAATCAGCCGGTCTTCGCCCTGAATCAAACAGTTGTGAGTGTCATGGGTCACGGCGTCGGCGCGAATGGCGTTGCCGTTATGATCTTTGTCCCCCACTTGCCACAATGCCGACCAGGAGCCGATGTCATCCCAGCCGGCATCCAGCGCCATCACCACCGCATCGTCGGTGTGCTCCATTACCGCATAGTCGATGGACTCATCCGGGCAGTCGATAAACGCCTGTTCATCCACCCTGACAAAATCCAGATCCTGGCTGACGTCCGCCACCGCCTGGCGGCAGATCTGCACCATCTCAGGCCGGTGGCGTTGCAACTCCTGCAGATAGCGACTGGCGCGAAACAGAAACATGCCGCTGTTCCAGTAGTACTGACCCGAGTCCAGGTACCGCTGGGCAGTGTCGGAATTGGGTTTTTCCACAAACTCACTGACCTCAAAGCCGCTTCCGCTGGCCGGGCCGCGACGAATGTAGCCGTAGCCGGTATGAGGACAATGGGGCACCACCCCAAAGGTCACCAGCTTACCGGCCTCAGCCAGAGGCACCGCCGCCGACAACACCGTCACAAAGGCCTGTGGGTCTTCGATGACGTGATCCGCCGCCAGCAGCAACAGCAGCGGATCCTCTTCATCCTGGGTCAACAAGGCCGCCAACGCCGCCGCCGGGGCGGTATTGCGCCCCACCGGCTCCAGCACAATCTGCGCATTGACCTCCAGGGCGCGCATCTGTTCGGCGACGATAAAGCGATGGTCCTCGTTGCAGATCACCACCGGATCGGTGGTGTCGACGCCATCAAGACGCCTAGCCGTGTCCTGCAACATGGAGTGTTTACTGGAAAGAGGTAAGAATTGTTTTGGAAACAAGGTCCTGGAGAGAGGCCACAAACGAGTACCTGAACCACCTGCGAGAATAACCGGGACAATGCTGACCATAGTGATTTCCATCCTGAGAAGCCGCGGCTTGCGGTGCGCCCCGGGCAATTCAAAACCTAAAGAATAGCAGCACATAGAAAAGCCGAAGGTGTCATTGGCATTTTGCGGAGCAAGATAGAGCATCAGGGTCTAAGCTAAAAAATCAGACATTTGGATTCGCACAGGGTTACATCACCCTGATCGGGGTTGTTGAGGGGCGGCAGTTGAAAACACAGGTGATCGTTTCCACTGTTGATCAAGGGATACTCAGTGCGTTTAACTTTGCCCTGAATCTGGCTCTGATTAAGCTGTGGCAACCGGCCGAGTTTGGGGTCTACTCCATTGTCTTTATGCTCAGCTATGTGCTCATCAGCCTGCAAAATGCGCTGATCAATACCCCCTACTCGGTGCTGGTGCCAGCCTCCGACAACCCGGATCACCTGCGCAGTACCCTGTCTCTGAGTAATGGCCTGTTCCTCTTCATCCTGACCCTGATCTGCTATGCCCTATTGCATCTCCCCCTATTGCAACAGGACTTTTCCGGCAACCTCGCCATTACCACCTTCTTCGCGATTCGACTGCTGAGGGAGTTTCTTCGATGCCGCTGGTCATCAGAATTGATCCTGATGCCAGTGTTGGTGGCGGATCTGCTGTTCGTGGTGTTTTTTCTTGTGCTGATGGGGATCTGGCAGTCGCAACACCCGCTGCACCAGTTCTCGCTGGAGCACCTGCTGTGGTTTCTGAGCCTGAGCCAACTGTTGGGAATGGTCTATCTGCTTAAGCAGGAGTTTCCGCTGTTTACCCTGACCCGCTGGTCGGCGCTGCCTCGCCACTATGCGCCGATCTGGGATCAGTCCCGCTGGTCACTGGTGGGCGTCATCACCACCGAACTGCAAAACCGAGGCTACATCTTCATTGTCGGCCTGGCCTTTGGCCCCACGGTTGTCGGTTTCATTCAGGCCGGCCGAGTGTTTTTCGGGCCACTGAACATCATCACTTCGGCCTGGACCCGCATCGCCAAACCGACACTGGCCAAGTTGCATGCCCAGGGAAAAAGGCAGCAATTCCAAACGCTCACCAACCAAGGCGCCCTGGGGTTTTTGCTGTTCAACCTGGTGTTTGGCGTGCTGCTGTGGCTGACGTGGCCCTGGTTGCAGCCACAACTGTTCGGTGACCAGTATGCCGGCATTGGCTTCGTGGTCGCCCAATGGGCCATCGCCACCTTGTTGTTTCATCTGCGCTCCACCTACAGCGCCGCCATTCAGGCACAGAACCGCTTTAAGCCATTGGCCATGGCCACCATCTGGGGCGCATCGCTATCGCTGGGAATCCTGACCATTCTGGCTCTGGCACAGGCCTCTAACTGGGTCATCTTCACGGTGATCTTTGGCGAAATCGTCGCCTTTGGCTACATTCTGCTGCTATTTGCCCCTCAGCTTCAGCCTCGCTGGCTGCCGGAGCGCCGATGATACTACGGCGGCTATTGAACTGGCTGGTGGCAGACGACACCCGGCACTACACCATCAACAACCTGGTGGCCATCGTCATCATCACCTTGGTGTGCGCCTCCAGCTTCGATGTGCTGTCACCCAACATGGAAGCAGCCACACACCTGGTGGACATGGAGGTAAAAGATCATGCCGCCAGCACCTCTTCCGGCAATCTGATCAACCAACTGTTCTGGGTGGCGATGATCGGCCTGGCCGGCTACACCATCCTGCGGGATCCTCAACGGGCCAAGCGCATCGTCGTCGCCCAGTGGCCGCTGGTGATCATCTGCCTGCTGGCCTTTGCCAGTGTTACCTGGGCACTGGCGCCCAACATCGCATTTCGTCGCTCGGTGATGCTGGTGTTCGTCATCGGTTCGGTGTTTGCCGGCGTCAGTTACCTGCGCCGCCCGGAGCAACTGCTGCTGCTGCTGTATCGCATCTGCACCCTGGCACTGGCGTTTAACCTGATGGCCCTGGTGCTGGGCAATTTTGATAAAGACGGCTTCTTTTACGGCATTCATGGCAACAAGAACGTTCTCGGAGCCATTGCCCTGCTGGCGATACTGTTTGGCGTCGCCTCCCGTAAGTTGTTCACCACCCAGATCAATCGATTCTATAACGGCGTTTATCTGGGGCTGTGGTTGCTGCTGCTGCTCATCTCGGTCTCCAAGACCTCCATTGCCCTGTTGTTCGTCGTACCGGCACTGGTGTTCGGCGTACAGGTAATTGCCACCAACACTCGGCTCAATGTCGGCATGCTGATGCTGCTGGCCTTCACGCTGCTAACCCTGGCCATCTATATTGTCCTGAGTCTTTACAACTGGCACATCAAAGAGTTTTTCGCCCAGTTCATGTCCGATCCCGGGCTTACCGGCCGCGACTACATCTGGGCCTTCATGCTGGATCGCATCGACACCCGCTGGTTACTGGGCCATGGCTATGGCTCATTCTGGGGGATTGGTCAGCAGTCCCCCAATGTGGTCTATGGCAGAAGTTATCTGACCCTGCTCAATCAGGGCCACAATGGCTACCTGGACCTGCTGGCGAAACTGGGGGTCATAGGGATGGCCATCTATCTGCTGGTGCTGGTGCAGTTCGCCCGCCAGTCCGGTCAGATTCAATCCACTCATCCGCTGCTTTTTTTCCTGTTTTGGATCCTGCTGGTGATTACCTTGTTCCATAATATTACCGAGAGCAGCTTAATGAGGGGCAGCCACTCCATGTGGATCATTCAACTGTTGGTGCTGACCTCGGTCGCCCGCATCTGCGCCGATAGGAGACTGCAATGACCACCTCGATCACCGTCTGCCTGTGCACCTATCGCCGCCCCCACCTGGCCGAGACCCTGAACAGCCTGCAGCAACAACAGTTGCCGGACGACGTTCATCTGTCCATCTCCATCGCCGACAACGACCTGCTGGAGTCCGGCAGGGCGTTGGTGGAGGCGTTCCAGCAACACTCCGATCTGCAAGTGTCCTATGCCGTCCAGCCGCAAAAGAACATCTCCATGGCCAGGAATACCTCGGTAGCCAATGCCCGCGGCCAATGGTTGGCGTTCATTGATGACGATGAGAAGGCCAGCCCAACCTGGCTGGCAACCCTGCTGGCCTGTGCCCGCCAATTCGATGCCGACGCGGTCATGGGTCAGGTGGATACCCGCTACCCGGAGCAGACACCGGAGTGGATTTCCGCCGGCAACTATTTCAGTAAGTCGCTGCCGCCGACCGGCACTCACATGGATGTCGGGTCCACCTGCAATGCCCTGGTGAAACGATCGGTGTTGCCGCACCCAAGCGCCCCCTTTGATGTCAGCCGCGGCACCCTGGGGGGCGAGGACACCACCCTGTTCCATGACATTCATGCTCGGGGCGGCGTCATTGTCTCCTGTCGCGAAGCAGTGGTCAGCGAGTTGGTGGAGCCGCAGCGACTCAATCGCCACTACCTGCTGCAAAAGGCCACTCGCATCGGCGAGACCTATGCCGCCATTTTCTTTACCCCATTGTCTCCAGCGGGGAAAACGGTGCAATTTCTCAAGGCTTTCGCGCAAACCGTGATTGCGGCGTTCGGCGCAGTATTGCTACGCCCCATCGGCAAGAAACACAGCTTTCGCTACGTCATGAGAATGATGTCCAACTGGGGCAAAGTCCGATATTTCTTCAATACTCCACCGGTGGAGTTGTATAAGTAGGGGAGTTTTCGCAATGCGAGTGCTGCACATCGTCCGCCAGTTTCATCCCGCCATGGGCGGCCTGGAAAATTTTGTTCAGTCACTGGTGAAAGAGCAGCGCCATCAGGGGATCGACGCACAGGTGCTGACGCTCAACCGGCTGTTTCACTGCCGTCAGCCCCACCTGGCCGATTCCGAAACCGTCGACGGCATTCCGGTGCACCGCATCGGCTATGTTGGCAGCTACAAATACCCCATCGCCCCGTCAGTGCTCAAGCACCTGGCCGGTTATGATCTGATCCACGTTCACGGGGTCGATTTTTTCGCCGATTTTCTCTCGTTTTTTCGCTGGGCTCACCGAAAGCCGCTGGTGCTGTCGACCCACGGCGGCTTCTTCCATACCGAGTTCGCCGCCTCCCTCAAGCGCCTCTATTTTGCCACCATCAGTCGGCTGGCGGTCAAAGGCTACAAACAGATTTTTGCTTGCAGCAACAACGACTTCGAGCTTTTCCGCCCTCTGTGCAGCCGCCATTTAACCCTGATTGAGAATGGCGTCGACATTACTAAATTTGCCGACGCCGGCAGTCCGACACCCCAGCCAGCGCTGCTGTTTATCGGTCGGTTTTCAGACAATAAGCGATTGGACAAACTGCTGCTGACCCTGGCGCGACTGCGGCTGTTACTGCCACAGATCAAACTGACCATCATCGGCAAAGACTGGGACGGCAACGAGGCGATCCTCAGGCAACAGATTGAACACCTGGCGCTGGGCGAGTCGGTGCAGATACTCACCGGCCTGGAAGACCACCAGGTACGGCAACAGGTAGGACGTCACAGCTACATCATCAGCGCCTCCGATTACGAAGGCTTTGGCATGACGCTGATTGAAGGGATGGCCGCCGGCCTGCTGCCCATCGCCTCGCCCATCCCCAGCTTCCAGCGCATCATTGAGCGAGCTCAGCTGGGACTGTTGGTCAATTTCGATGCCGCCGATGAAGCGGCGCAGCGAATTCACACCTACCTGAATCAGACTGCCGACGACTATGAACCCCTGCGGCAGCGCGCCATGCAGGCGGCCAGCCGCTATGCCTGGCCCCAGGTGGCCCGACAATTTATCAACGCCTACAGCCCCATTGTCGGCGCCGAGCAGCGCATCATTCAGGGGGTCAGAATGGACAGCCGCAGCGGCGAGGCCATCGTCGCGCAACTGGATCAGGCCATCGACGACGACCAGCGCCTGACCATGGCCTACGCCAACGCCCACACCATAAACCTGGCCCACAAAGACGCCGGATACCGCGACATCCTCAACCAGTGCCTGGTGGTCAACGACGGTTTGGGTGTCGACCTGGCCAGTAAACTGAAGTATGGCCGGGGATTTGCCGAGAACCTCAACGGCACCGACTTTACCCCCCGCTTCTTTACCCGCAGTCGCCATCGGCTCAAAGTCTTTCTGCTGGGCGCCAGTGAAGACAGCGTCAGTCGCTGCTTCGATTTGTGGCAGCAGCGCTTCCCCCAGCATCAGTGGGTCGGCTATCACCACGGCTTTCTTGAGCAAGCGGATCATCAACGGGTGTGCGAGCAGATTCGGCGCAGCGGCGCCAACGTGGTGATTGTCGCCATGGGCAATCCACTGCAGGAACGCTGGCTGCACCAATACCTGCCCCAGTGCGGGGCGACCATTGGTATCGGCGTCGGCGCACTGTTTGACTTCACCGCCGGCAAGGTAAACCGAGCCCCAAATTGGGTTCGGGCACTGCGCAGCGAGTGGATCTACCGACTGGTGCACGAGCCCAAGCGAATGTGGAAACGCTACCTGCTTGGTAACTTGACCTTTCTGTACAACGCCCTGGGAGATCAATCGTGACCCAAGCTCCCTCTCAGCTGAATCAGCAGCGGCTGCACTCTGCCACTCGGCGGTGTGTATTGCATCTGGCGGTGGAGTACCCGTCACGCAACCGGCCGGACAACACGCCGGCGGTACGCCATTTCATTCAGGCCAACCCGCAGGTGGATTATCGGGTCATCGCCCTGCGCAGAACCGCCAACCCGTTTAAATGCAATGCGCTGGCTGGTGATGGCGAAGGAGACAACAGAGTCACCTCGATGCGCTATTGGGGACTGCCTCTGGGAATCGGCCTGTTCGCCAGCATGACGCTGGTCGCCTGGCGCATTCGTCGTCTGCTTGCCAAAGAGGGGATTCGGGTCGATCTGGTTCACGCCCATAAATTCAGTTTCGAAGGCATCGCCGGCTGGTGGCTGGCCCGCTGGCGACAGTGCCCGCTGGCGCTGTCGGTCCGGGGAGAAGCCGAAGCCAAGATTCTGCGCTTCAAACCCTACTACGATCCCTTCTTTCGACGCCAGCTGCAGGATGCGGCCCACATCTACTACGTCTCAGCCTGGTTCAAACCCTTGCTAAACAGCCGCTTTTCCCTGGACTCCGACAAGCAATCCCTGCTGCCGAATTTTGTCGCCGACAAACAGTGGCAGACCAGTTCGGAATTTACCGAGGACCACCTGGTTAGCATCATCGACCTGAACGTGTACCAGAAAAAGGGGCTGAATAAACTGCTGCAGGCCATGCAGGCCTTGCTAGCAGACTACCCCAAGCTGAAGCTCGACGTCATTGGCAGCGGCACCGACAAATCCCGGCGCGCCGTCGAAGCGCTGCTGACACAGATGAAGATGCAGGATCGGGTTACCCTGGTCGGTGGACTGTCCAACGCCGAGCTGCTGAACCGATTGCCGCAATACGCCGGCATGGTCATGCCCAGCGTCAATGAGACCTTTGGCATGGTCTACGTCGAGGCGCTACTCAGCGGGGTGCCGATTCTGCATTCCACCAATACCGGCATCGATGGCTTCCTTGATGACATTCCCGCCCGAGTGATGGCCGACCCACTCGACGTCGAAGCGATCCGCACCGCGCTCGATTCCCTGCTGCGCAACCAGCATGGCTTTCGTCAATGGCTGCTGGCCAACCATCAACACATCGTCTGCCGATTCTCACGAGACCGGTACATCGATGCCTACAACCAACAATTCCAATTGCTGGCGCCGCGGCCACAGGACCGCGATGACGGTCCCCGAAGCGCCAGTCAGTCTCCGGAGCCAAGGCGGCTTAAGTGAGCGCGGAACCCAAACAGGTCTTTGGCCGCCCGCAAACCGGCATAAGCCAGGATGACCAAGGCATGCCATTGAGTGAGCTGCTGCCAGCTTAAGCCGCCGCTGATCGCCACGGCGCCCAAAAGCAAAACCAAAATCAACAGATTGAACAAGTGATTGGGCATCCCTTTACGGGAGCCACCAAAGCGATACACCACGTAGGGAATCCACTTAGCCAAACCATGAGACACACAGAACAGCACTCCGACGATGGAGGTGGAGAACAGCACCAGGTACCCGGCCGTTCTGGCCAGTTGCAGTATCAGCATCGGCACCACCCTGCCGGTCTCCCTGATGCGATTAAACCAGGCAAACACACACCGGACCACCACTAAAAAGGCCACAAACACGGCCCATACCAGCAGGGTCGCCTGTGCCCCTTGCAGCGCAAACGCCTCAGGCAACCAACTGCTTCCCTGAGCCGCCAGCCAAGCCGGGAACACCGCCAGGACCAGTGCCCACATCCAGGCAAACCAGGGCCGAAACCCGCCCGCCAGCAAACGGTAGTTGTCACTGACCTTGGGCTTGTCTTCGTAGCGCAGCCCCAGGCGGTCGTTCTCAAAGTACCCCACTTCATAGGCACAAAAATAGGCCAGGACAAAACCCAGTAAGCACGCCGCGGTCTGCCAGGGATAAGGATTGGCGATGGCGAACACCAGCAGCAGGGTCAGGTAGTCATGCCCCAGTATCGCCCGAGTGAAATAGCTTTCAGTGGGCCGTTTCACTTTTTTGAGGTACACGAACGGCAGCATGGGGTCCAGCCCCGCCCTCTGCGCCACCGACTCTGGCCACTGCACCCAAATGCCGACGGAACAGCTCTCCAGCAGATCGCGATCCAGCAGGCTGTCGGTAACGCAAGCACTGCGCCGCACCGTTTCCCGACCGAGGGCTTCGATGGCCATCGCCCCCTTACCTTTAATGCGCAACTCGATGGCCGACCCCAGTTTCGAGGACACCACCAAAGGCCACTCGCAGCCCATGGCATCCAACAGCGGCGCCAGAATGAAATCGAAGCCATAACTCAACAGGTAGATGGGATTGTCGCGACTGAGCAGCAGGTCGTACAGCTCCCTGTTGAGGTAGCGACCACCGACTTCGGCCGCCTGTTTCTGCCACTGTCTTTTAGCCCACGGCGCCACAAACAGCACCACCTTGATGCGAATCAGGTCCCGGTAATGACGCTGTTCCTGGCCTCCAATCCAACGCCAGGGCCTCAGCAGATCCAGCAGTTGCAGGACAATCGAAATCAGCAGTTTCGGCGCCACCGAGGCAAGAAACAGCTCGGTGCTGTTACGCAGCCACAGCGTGTCATCGAAGTCCACCAGCAACGGCGTTGAATCAGGAAGCTGGGCCAGATTCTGCAAAGCCTGCTCCGGGGTCTGGCGGTAGTCTTCTCCGCTGCGCTTCTTCTCCCGAAACTCATCCAACCCCAGCACCTGATTATTCGTAACATCCTTAGTCATCCTGATTGATCCCTGCAATCCAATGAATTCCGGGCCGAAAACAGCCAAAAGAATACCTGTAAGTGTAGAGGGGCGTGGTCACCTTAGCCACGTCAGATCCGTAAACGGCCTACCTGACACGGTCAGCAGAAAAATAAAAGGGCTTTTTTAGAGAAATTATCATCGTTTAAATAATGAGCAACAGCAATTGAACATGGCTCACAGAAACTGAAAGTGGCATAGCAAATATCAAAAAAATAACCTTTGAGGATGTTGCTGTTTTAGCAGTACATAATATCGAAATGACAACCAATGGCCGCTGAATATAAAAAAGATCGGTTGTTTTATGATCAACCATTGGGCATTCTTGCCGCGGGCTCAGCTTATTCAAGACTGCGCCGAGTCAACAAGGTTAATGTTGTGTTAACCAATGTAATTTGAACTACGACAGCAGACAAAGGCAAACTTAACGAAAGTTAAGGACGCAATATCTCCGGTCTAAAGGCTTCGGCCAATGATAGCGGGATTACCTCATGTCAGTGGTGAACTGTTCGCATTAACTCTATGAAATAATTGAGGGTTTAATAATGCACTATAAAACAACGCCACAGCAGGGCCGAGATTGTCTGCCGATTTATGAGGCTTTTCATGAACCATCGGCATCACTTTTTGGGATCAATTTGGAGAAAGCAGGAGCGACGATCGCCATTCCTGATATTTCTATCCGTTATTCTAATTTCTTTCAGCTTTGGCGGCCAAGCTTCCAATGCCGTTGCGTTCAACGGAAAAAACGCTTACGCCGAATTTGACTCCTGGAAACCCAGCGGTCACTTCAAGGTCATTGCCTGGTTAGGCCAGGTTGATTCCAACTCAGAAAACAGAACAATTCTCCTGAGTGAACCCCAATCCACAGATTTTCTCTCTTTTACCCACCGAAATGTACAGGGTAAATGGGGATCCCAGTATCCGGGGATCTGGGGCCAGTTTCAGTTCAATGACACCCGCTATATTGAAATTGAAGTCCAACAGGGCAAACTGACTGCCACCGATGGTCAGGTCACCCGTTCGGTTCAGAACAGTGCCATCGATCCGACCTCCGTTGACTATCAGTGGTTGTTTCGCCGCGGTAAAACCGATTACTCAGAAGGCGGCATTCAAGGCCTGGCTCTGATCGATCTCGGCAATGCCGGCAACTCCCGCGCTTATGCCTTCGACAGCAGCCGAGGCATGGTCGAAGTCGGCGGCAGCGCCTCGTCCTCGGCATTGAAAAAACTGTCTAAGAATGCATGGTTTACCGGACCTCACAGCATTGAAAACCCGGCACCCGATCACTTCGATGACGCTCAGTGGAATGCCGCCTTTGGTAATGCGCCGGTGGATCCTGTCGACCCGGTTGACCCGGTTGACCCTGTCGACCCGGTTGACCCTGTCGACCCGGTTGACCCTGTCGACCCCGTTGACCCCGTTGACCCTGTTGACCCCGTTGACCCCGTTGACCCCGTTGACCCCGTTGACCCCGTTGACCCCGTTGACCCAGCGCAAAGCTACGCCGTCAATTTTAACGGCAGCAACAGCTACGCCGAAATTGCCCCCTGGCAGCCACAAGGCAAATTCCGCGTGCTCGCCTACCTGACCGGCATGGACGCAGCTCCAGATCAGCGCAACATCCTGATGAGTGCGTCTGACACTACCGAATTTCTGTCTTTCACCCACTCTGCGGTTCAGGGCCACTGGGACAACCAGTACCCTGGGGTGTGGGGCAAATTTGATTTTAATGCCAGTGGCCTGGTCGACATCACTGTCGATTACGGCAGCATGACCATCAGCGATGGTCGCATCACTCAATCGGTCTACAACAGCGCCATTAACCCCAGCTCTGTGGGATATGATCTGTTGTTCCGTCGGGGCAGCAGCGACTTTTCTCAGGCCGGCCTGCAAGGCCTGGTTCTGATGGACCTGGCCAATAGCAGCAACTCACGAGCCTATGGCGTCAGCCCGGATCAAGGGCTGGTGGAAGTCGGCGACAGCAGCGGTGCCACCAAGCTGTTCGGCATCGACAGCAGCGATTATGGCCAGGGTGTCCACGTTATCACCAACCCGGACAGCAGCGTCTTCAGTGACGACGAATGGAATGCCGTATTTGGCACCGATGCGCCTGTGGACCCGGTAGACCCGGTAGACCCCGTCGACCCAGTAGACCCCGTTGACCCCGTTGACCCAGTCGATCCGGTAGACCCTGTCGACCCAGTAGACCCTGTCGACCCAGTAGACCCAGTAGACCCCGTCGATCCTGTAGACCCCGTCGATCCTGTCAGCAACCAGGCCGTGCGTTTTGACGGCAACGGCAGCTACGCCCAAATTGCCCCGTGGAAACCGCAAGGCAAATTCAAGGTCATCGCCTGGCTGGCCGAGGTCGACGCGGACGCCGGTAACCGAACCACCTTGATGAGCTCGTCTCAAACTTCCGACTTCATCGGCTTTACCCATCACAACGTGCAGGGCAAGTGGGGCAGTGACTATCCTGGTGTCTGGGGCAAGTTTGATTTTGCCGCCAGCCATTACCTGGAAGTCACCGTTGAGCACGGCAAGCTGACCGCCTTCGACGGCACCAATTCCGGCTCGGTGAACGCCAGCAGCATCGACCCGACCTCGGTCAGCTTTGACTGGCTGTACCGCCGCGGCAACGGCTACTCCAAAGGCGCGCTGCAGGCACTGACCCTGATCGATTACGCCAACCCGAATAATTCGCGCTCCTACGCCTTTGATCCTGAGCGCGGCATTGTCGAAGTGGGCGGAGACAGCGGCCACAATCAACTGCACCAGATCGATAGTGGCGACTGGGTTCAAGCCCAGCACACCGTCACCAACCCGGATCCCCAGCACTTCCCTCAGGACCAGTGGGACGCCGTGTACGGCTCCGACTCTGGCCCGGTCGACCCCGTTGATCCGGTGGACCCCGTTGATCCGGTAGACCCGGTCGATCCGGTAGACCCGGTTGATCCAGTAGACCCTGTTGATCCGGTGGACCCGGTCGATCCCGTTGACCCGGTAGACCCTCCTCAGGGAGGCCCGCTGCTGGGCAACGACGCTCGAGCCATTCGCTTCAACGGCAGCAATGCATACCTGACGTTTTCCCCTTGGAAGGCGCAGTCTGAGCACCGCATCATTGGCTGGTTCTCGGCACTGGACAGCAACCCGGATGCCCTGACCTATGTGGCCAGTACCGCCAATCAAAGCAGCTTTATCGCCGTCTCTCATCGCTCGGTGATTGCCCGCTTCAACGGCAGCGAGGTGCGACTGGAAAACCGCTTTGCCTTTAACCAGACCGGCTACGTCGAAGTCAGCATCAGCAATGGTCGCCTGACCGCCTCCGATGGTCAAAGCAGCGCCAGCATCAGCAGTGGTGCCATTAGCGCCATCAGCTACGACCAGGCCCTGCGCTTCGGCAATGACTACAGCGCCGCCACTTTGCAGGCACTGGCACTGATCGACCTGGGTAACGACAACCAGGTTCGCGGCTACACCTTCAATGATCAGCACCAGATCATCGAGTCCGGTGCCCAGCCCAGCGACAACAACCAGCTGTACAATGTGGGCAACAATGACTGGCTGACCATCGACACCAACGTGGTCACCCCCAAGGCACTGATCGCCTCCCAGGCTGAGTGGGACGCCGCCTTCGAAGGCAGCTACGGCAACGCTCACCCGCTGCTGGACTCCACCAACGGCAACGACCAGAGCCAACTGGCCTGGGAAGGCCACTACTGGTTGCGAGCTTACGTCACCATGGCCAAGGCCTATAACGACGACAAGTACCTCGACTACGCCATCGAACTGATTGATCACATGATCAACTACACCGATGACAAACGCGTGGATCGTAATGAGCTGAACCTGAGTGGACAGCCCTACAGCATGGCCCCCAAGGCCTACCTCAACGACCGCTCCATGGCGGCTGCGGGTTGGCGTCGTCCCTTTGATGGCTGGCGCATCGAGGTGTTGTCCGACGGCCAGATCCTCAACGCCATCATGCGCGCCGTGGATTACATCAAGTCGGCCAATAAGACCGCGTACATGGCCAAGGCCGACCAGTACCTGGCGCTGACGAAAGCGATCATTGCTACCCACGAATCGTCTTACAGCCAGACCAAGAACGGCGCCATTCAAGGCTCCTACTTCTACGTCAACGTCAGTAACAGCGAATTCGGCGACTCGGGCCTGTACTCCAACCCCCTGCCCTACAACCACAATATGACCATGGGCATTGCCATGATCTATGTGAACAAGTGGACCCAGGGCGGCGATGCGGCCATGGCACAGAAAGTCACCGACATTCTGGGCTTCTTCACCGATAACCTGCGCTACAACAACGACGGCAGCTGCAGCTGGGACTACGCCTACAACACCAGTGGCAACAACAAGCTGGAAGACGTTAACCACGCTCACCTGGACGTTGGCTTTGTGGTTACCGCCCACAACGAGGGCTACACCAACGACGACAGCGAAGTGCAGTGTCTGGCTAAAACCCTGACTGACAAAGTCTTTATGGCACCCGCCATGCTGCACTACGACGTCGAGGGCAATGGCATCAGCAGCCGCTGGGATCAAGTGGCCACCGGCTACGACTGGTCTGATTTACAGCAGTTCGACTCACGAGTCGTGGACATCAACACCCACGTGCTTCGTCAGTACGGCCAGCCGACCTGGTCACGGCCCTTCCTGGCCTGGGCAGAAAGCCTGTACTGGAAACAGCAGCAATAACCTTACAGGGCGGCCACTAGGCCGCCCTTTTTATTCTCGATTCGGCCAGTGGCCACAGTACCGCTATCGCCTCTTCAACCCTCAGCGGTAGCATCGCGGCTGCCGCCATTCCCATTTCCCCACCACCGCGCTAAGCTGTGGACATGTTTACCTTTTTCTCCAATTGGCGCCGCCAACGGCTACTGGCCCGCTTCGACAGCGAGCGGCGGGCACGCTGGCAGCAGAACCTGAATGCCCTGCCCATTCTCGATGGCCTAACCCAGGATGAACAAACCCGGCTGCTGGAACTGGGCTGGTGCTTCTTGCACCACAAGCGGTTTACCCCGGTCATGGGCACCGAATTAACCGACGATCATTGCATCGACATCGCCCTGATGGCGGCCCTGCCGGTGCTAAACCTGGGCCTGGAGGCCTATGGCGTGTTCCACGAACTGCTTATCTATCCTGAAGAGTTTGTCACCGACCAGCCGTTCATGGACGACAACGGCGTAGAACATCAAGGGAGAGAGGAGCTCGCCGGTGAAGCCTGGGAGCAAGGGCCGGTACTGCTGTCGCTGTCGAAACTGGCCGACAGCCGCCAATGGAATGGCTATAACCTAGTGATTCACGAGTTGGCACACAAGTTGGATATGGCCAACGGCGGCATCGCCGATGGCCTGCCGGCGCTGCCTGCAGCGCTGCAGTCCGACTGGCTGCAGGTATTCCCGCAAGCGTACGCCGACCAAAGCCGCCAAGTCAGCCAGGCGCACCTTCTGGACGCCGGCACAACAGAAGCCATGCTGGCCTGGGACAGGATCTGGATCGACCCCTATGGCGCCGAAAACCAGGCCGAGTTCTTCGCTGTCTGCATGGAAGCGTTTTTCGCCGACCCCATCGCCCTGAACCTGGCCTACCCGTCGCTGTACCAACTGCTACGCAAATTCCTGCAACAAGACCCCATAGCCCGGGCGCCGCAGTGGCAACCCCTGCCCCACCTCCATACCTAGACAGTCATGAACGCGCCATTGCGCCATTAACCAGCCACCTGCTCCCTTAACCTGCCACCCATTTTTTGAACCTATTCAGGCATAGGCTCCCGACGACTAAACAAAAACCCTTTATGGTTTCGATAAAAACAATTTCATTTGGTTTCGCTCACCGAAGAACGACAATAAACGCGCAAACAAACAGTCTGGAACCCTTATGAAACAGCTACCAAATGAATGGTTTAAACCTGCAGAGAAGAAACGTAATCGAATGAAGTGGGACGATGACGACTCATTGCGCTCACCCAAAGCAAAACATCAGCGTCGCCACCGACAACAGCAATGGGCGCCCCAAGAAGAAGAAAATTGTGCCTGATAGTCAGTGGCCGCAACCCTAACGCGGCCACCGCGCTCTCAAGCCGCTGGTACAGACCTCCACCAACCACCTTGCCAGTCAAACGCCAACAACTCGGTTACTGACAAACAAACCTAAGCTAGGCGGCAGATCACTAAGCGAGGCCTTATCAAGGCACCCGACCCAACACACCAAATAAGCTATTTATTTATAAGAAAAATATGAAGAGTATCTCTGTAACCAGAACGAGATAAAACAAAAAATACAACTCCGCCAGGAGGTCCGATTTGAATATAATTTACCCCAATGGTCTTATAAGGATAGCCATCCTAACATGCTCAGTAAGATATTGATTTAAAAAACCATAAGATGGATGTCACTATAACCTCAATACCTGACCACCTACTTCCGGGCACTTAAAAATGCCAGCATAATCTCCGAACTCCTGACAACCGTGCTGATTCCTACTTCAATAGTGCGCTCCGAGACAGGGCTAGGGTCATCGTCACCACCGGGAATCGCAGGTATTACTCAGATGAATAGCGAGTTTAATTAGCTAATTGTAGAGCGCATTGCGTAGTTTAATTTGCTGGTCTATAGTATTGTCACTTTCAAAGACATCAGCAAGCATTTCTAATTTGTAAACCCCATTATCCAGCAACTCCACCGTGCCACCTGACGCTTCAATAATGTTTTCAATTTTACGGTTTATTTTGGATAAAAACCAATCAGAAAACCACATTTTAGCACCAATAGAAGCAACATAGCCGTCACAAATCAAACGCAAGCCTACATTTTTACTTGTATCTATTTCTAGTTGTTCTAATGGTGGTGGTAGACCATTTGATTTCATTGGAAGTCCTTCGTAACTCTTACCTGTCGACTTATATTCAAGGGGATCACTCGCGTTTTGCCAGTAGTCATATTCAACATCAACAATCCATGCTTGGACAAACCCTTTTAAACCTATGAACTCATCAATCCAACTGGACCAATCTATATCATCTTCTTGAGATTCAACTTGAAACAAAACATGATCATAATTGGCAACAGTTACCACATGAAAGGTTAAGTTACCACAAGAAACATTAAAAGAATCTCTGCCAGCAAGTTTACCACCTATGGTTTCCAAACTAACTTGAACTCCATAAAAAAACAGGCTGTCAATGCTTGTCATTCTCTCTAGAAGCTTAGAGATAGAAGCCCAAATTGAAGTTACTCCTTGCCCTCCCAGCCTATATATAAATTCAACTCTTTGCATATTATTAGAACTCTTTAACAATAACAGCAATTCCTTGCTGTCTTCCGCATTTAATTAAGCTTGATGCATCAGGACTTTATCAAGCCCCCCATCCTAACACGTTCAATAAGGTATTGATTTACAAAGACCATAAGATGGGTGTCTTTGCAACCAGGTGTCTTTGCAACCATTACCAATGGCCACTTTGCTTGATGGAAAATCGGCTTGGCTGGAGAAGTCGCTGAGCTGATTTTGGCCTGACAGTTTCATCGAGAAAAGCGGGTAACCGGCAGGTGACAGTCTGAGCTACTACATCTATAAACACCATTTTTCGTACAACTAAAGTGCTACTAAATTTGGTGTCCGTGTATCCTAATTATACGGTATTTACATAGATTTATTTACACTCTCGGCTGTGTTAGCTGGTGAAAAATGAGCATCCGAGTTATAGTTATATTTTCAAATTGTTTTTTAAGAAGGCATCCACGCCCTGATCAAAGCTATTTTGAATAAGAGATAATTTGTTTTTCTCTTTAGACTCAATTTTCTTATACAATATATCAAAGCAATCTCTTATCCCCTCAACCAAGAACAATCTTAATTCAGCGTTACTAGCATTAATCCATCGATCCTCAGGTATCGTAAAATCAATTGTATAAATGGCTTTGTCTCTGACCTTTTTTAACCTCTCTGGTCCATCAAATCCAAAGTCTCTTACTGGACCACTAACTCTAAAAATTATTGATAAATGCTCCAATGAATCAAAACAACGGCCAGCACCATCTTTCGTATTGCCGAAAAAGATCGCATTAAGTTCTCTTTGAAGTGGTGCTATTTTTTTTGAGGAATCACCACCTCCATACTGGCCACTAAACTGAATTAATTTCACTCCGTGTCACCTTCTATTTCGCCACGTTTAGATCGCCCTTATCAAGACACCCATCCTAACACGCTCAGTAAGGTATTGATTTACAAGGACCATAAGATGGGTGTTTCTATAAGTTCTCTGTCACCATACATCGTACAAAGGTCAAGTCCAACTCAAGCAAAACACGAGGATGAATGAAGTTTACGAGCGAATCCTACCCTCGAGCGCATGTATATTGTGATATTAAGGATTTTAGGCTAAAGGAGCAAAGATAAAATTGATATATAGGTCACACATTTAGGCATTCGAAAATCGTCCATCGATATCAATAAAAACCAAATCACATTCAACGGAATATCGTTCGACCCTCTAACTCATCGAACCTGACAGCAATGTATATCCAAAGTAAACAATTCATCATTATAAAATGAATTAAATTACTTCCTTCAAATTTCAAGGGAATCCAATTGCATAACGGAATGATCTTTTGTGTATTTTTATTCAGTTCGATAAAGGCTGCAAAGCAAACAATTTTAGTTTCATGTCAAATCAGTAAACAGTCCTTTTGTACGGGGCACTGGTCATCCAGTGACAAAGGCTCTCTAACTAATGACTAAATAGCTTTCAATTTTAGGCGGGCGCCTTATTGCATGATGTAGCGAAAAACATATCGGTCATAAGCATACAGTCTGACACTCTGCAGTGCCCAATTGACAACCTCCGGTTATTCCTTATCGGCTCCAGCTTCATCAAATCTGCACCTATCCACTTTCAGTTCGTGATGGGAGCAGCCGTAGCATAGTCCATTTGAGCTTTGCGCACGCCTTAACTAAGCTTGCCCATCGTCGCCCCGTTTATGCCACATGGGATCCTGTTGATGCCGCATCGATCACCGCCATGCTGTAGACCAACCACACAGCGGCTACTGCTGGCGTTACTGCTGTTTCTCTGTGCACCGGCATTCGCCTGCCCTCAGGCCAAGAAGTCAGGGACTCCTGCCTCAACAGCAGCCAGATTCGATGGCGTCGACGCCTACCTGAGCCTGCCCGCCTGGTCGCCAAAGGGCGCGTTTACTCTGGTAGCCTGGGTGGCCAAGGTACAACTGACTACGCCACTGTTTTTACTGAGCGATCCCGGCAGCGACAGCCATCTGGCACTGACTCAAGAGGGACTATCGAGCCGCTGGCACGGCCAACAACTCGACCTGGCAATGCCGTTATCCGCTGACGCCATTCGCTACATTGAGCTTCGCATCGAACCGGGCTTATTGACCCTGTCCGACGGTACTCAGCAGCGTCAGCTCAAACATCCGGCGATACTCGAAGGCAAAGTCCAATGGCAACAAGTGATGCGCAGCGGCAACCTATTCAGCCACGCCACCCTGCAGGCTCTGGCCCTCATCGACATCAATGACATTCCCTCCTCCCGCAGCTACAGTTTTGACCACCTGTGCCAACTCAAGCAATCGGCCGGTACCGCCCCTAAAACCGCCAGCCTGATGGGCAATGTGTCATGGCAACCGGGGATGGCAATGCCACCGGCACCGGCGCCCTTAATTGGCAGCCAGCAACAATGGGACGAAGCGTTCGCTCAAAGCTTTGACACATCTCGACCACTGCTCGCAGAGAACAACGGCAATGACGAGGCCAAGCTGGCCTGGCAGGGGTACTACTGGCTGCGCGCCTACATCACCATGCACCAAACCTTTGGCGACGGCCGCTATCTGGATTATGCGGTAGAGTTGGCGGATCACATGCTCGGCCACACCGATCAACAACGCTGGCAACAGAGTCGGTTAGATCTGGCTGCACAACCTTATGCCTCGGCCCCCAAGTACTACCTCAACCAGCCAGAAACCGCGGCCCCCGGCTGGCGACGGCCCCACAGCGGCTGGCGCATCGAAGTGCTCAGCGACGGCCAGATTCTCAATGCCATTACCCGATTGGCAGACCACATCAAATCCAACCCTGAATTGCCGCATCAGTCGCGGGCTGATCATTACCTCAGTCAGGCTAAAATCATCATCGACAGCCACGACAGCAGCTTCAGCACCAGTAAAAACTCGACCATCGGCGGCGCCTACTTTTACGTCAATACAGACAATCGCGCCATGGGAGATTCCGGGCTGTACGCCAACCCGCTGCCCTATAACCATCAATTGACCCAGGCCAGCGCCATGGCGCGGGTCAACCGGTGGCAGCCCGACCCTCAGCTCCAAAAAAAGGTGTCTCAGATCCTGGCGTTTTTTGAGGCTGGCGTCCGCTATCACCAGGATGGCAGTTGCGAGTGGGATTACGCCCTGAACCCGACCCGCCCCCGGCGCTCAGAGGATCTGAACCATGGCCATATGGACATTGGGTTTTTGCTGACAGCCCGGGATCTGGGGTATCCATTAGACCCTCGGTTGCTGCCCTGCGCCGCTCAAACGCTCAGTCAGCGCACTTTTCTCCCACCGGCGATGATGGCTCACGATCTCAAAGGCGAGGGCCTCAGTACCCGCTGGGATCAGGTGGCCATCGGTTACGACTGGTTTGAATTGCGGGAATACGATGCCGATATCGCCCTCATTAGCCAGCATGTGCTAAGGCAATTTGGCTCGCTGACCTGGGTAAGACCGTTCCTGGCCTGGGCCAACCAATTGCGCTGGCAACAACAACATCAGCCTCAAACCCTCAGGGGCTGGATTCTCCCCGAAGCGCCGCCGGCTAGCACGAGAACCGAAGATAGCCGCTAACCACGCTGTGCTATACTCAGCCCCTTGGTTTCACCAAAGAATGTCGAGTTGTTTCAGTACGTCAGTCTCCCTCTCTGACCCTGTTTAGGCGTCAGTGGTATCACTCAACCTGCGTCAAACTGCCCTTAGAACGTTCCGGCAGGCTGACGTACTGATGCTAAGGATACGCCAACCATGTACTACAAACTGGAGTCATTGCGAGGCGTTGCCGCCTGCCTGGTGGTGCTGTTCCATTCGCCGTATCACTTCGGCACCGAGCCCCTCCAGTTTCTCCACAACAGCTACCTGTTTGTGGATTTCTTCTTCGTCCTGTCCGGTTTCGTGATGGCCTTTTCCTACAGCGAAAAGATTGGCCGTACTCTGACCTTCAAACCTTACATTCAATTGCGCCTGGGGCGCATTTACCCGTTGCATCTGTTTATGCTGGTCGCCTGCATCGGCTATTTTGTGCTGAAACAGGGGCTGTTCATGTTTGGCTATGGCAACACCGATCTGTATCAGGGAGACGAGCTGTACACCATCTTAACTAACCTGCTGTTGCTGCAGGCCGCCGGCGCCAACGACGCCCTGAGCTGGAACACTCCCAGTTGGAGTATCGGCGCCGAGTTTTTTGCCTACATGGCGTTTTACGGTTTTCTGATCACCATCGATCGCCACAAAGGCCTGTGGGTGCCGCCTGTCATCAGCCTGGTCTGTTATGGCTTTATCCTGTCGCTGGGGCGGCCAAACCTCGACATCACCTACGACTATGGCGTTATTCGTTGTCTGGGGGCCTTCTACCTGGGGGTGTGGGTGTTCCGCCTCAACGCCTTTGAGGCCACCCATCGCTGGATCAGTCACCATATCGGCAAACTGGAATGGCTGCTGGCCATCGCCACCGTCGTCATCGTGACCGTGGCCGAGGAGCACATCTACCTGAGCCTGACGGCAATCGGCATCTTTACCCTGTCGATACTGGTATTTGCCAACCCGGCCAATGGGACGTTGGGCCAGGTGCTGAACAGCCAGCCACTGAGACTGGTGGGCCAGTGGTCCTACTCGATTTACATGCTGCACTACCTGATCATTCTGGTGTTCAACAACGTCATCGCCGCGCTCATCCCGGCCGGAGCCGTGCTCACCGGCCCGCCATCGTTGCTGCTCAATACCCTGATTGTGCTGCTGACACTGGCCGGCTCCTACCTCACCTTCGAGCAGGTAGAAAAACGCTATCGCGACAAGGTCAAAGCCTACGTCAAGCAGCGCCGCCAGGCCGAACAATCCCGCGTCAACACCGAAGTGGGCTAACCGATTCTGGTGACCGAAATTCACTCGGTCACCTACCCTCAATCAGTCACGACAGCAAGACTAAATCACTAATAAACATAAATTAAACATCTTTACTCCTCTCTCATGCGCGTCTAATTTATCGACATGACTCTTGCCAAAGATCAGTGTTGCGTTACAAATTTAGAGTATAAGCTCTATTTTTGGCGCACGGGACGATTCCCAGGCAGCCAAACAACTACAACAGTGGCGCCGCTTTCACAATACAACGGAGATGTAATGATGAAACGACTTCTAGGCTCGCTGTTGCTGGCCGCGTTGATGATGCTTCCAGGCATCGGATCTGCCGGCCAGCCTGCTCCTACCGCAACCGATACCGAGGCCCCATTCACCATGGGCCGCTGGCAGATCATCACTGAGGGTCCGGTGGGCTCGGGTGACGGCCTGTATCTGCTCGATTTTTTCAATGATGGTCGAGTGCAAGTGGAGCTGCAAAACTCCGACCGTAACGTCATCGACCAGAAACGGTGGTCGATGCAAGACGGTGCCTTGTTTATCCATACCCAACCCGGTGATGCAATTCAGGAATTCATCGATCAGCCCATTCGCTTGGTGGATGCCGATACCATGCGTCTCACCGTTGAAGGGGGCGAGGTCAACATGACCAAGCACTATGCGCTGGCCTCCTGGGTGCACCTGATCAGCTTCTTTATCGGCAGCATTCTGGTGTACGAACTGGCCCGAAAGTCCAAGCTGTTTATGATTGCGCTGTTCGCCGTCGCCCCGGTGGCACTGCTGCCCTACTGGCTGGACTCGGGCATCGACGCCTGGTTTAAATGGGCCAAACTGTACTCGCCCATCGTTCATGGCCTGTTCTTCATTCTGATGTCCTGCACCCAGATGTTCCGAAAAAACTGGGTTCGCTTTACCATCGCCGCGCTGTTCATCATCAACATTCTCGAGGCCGTGGGACAGGACTTCTCCATCGGTCACCTTCCCAACATCCTCAATGGCTTGGCGGGGATTTTCTGTGTTCTGGCGGTCACTCGCTGGGCCGGCATCAACCCCGATGACTCCAAAGAGAAAGACGTGCTGTGGCCCGGCATGACTCTGAGCTTCATTCTGGTGTACGACATGTGGAACATCACCTTTGTCTACCTGAGCTTCCCGGATCTGACCTCCATCCAGATCGCCGTACTCGCCGCCGCCACCCTGCCGGCGATTTTCATTAAGAAAGGCACCTGGATGCAGGCGCGGATCTTCACCCTGTCGATCTTTATGATGTACGGTTTCTCCTTCAAAACCTTTGTCGAGGTCCACACCGTCGCCACGCCCCGAACCGACGGCCTGATGTTGGCCGTGGCCGCCTTCAGCTTTGCCGTCAACCTGGCCTACCTGCTGTACTACTGGCGCTGGAAGTACCTGGGCAAAGCCCCCAAACGAGTCGAAGTCGGCCAGCACGAAGTGGCCTATTAACGACTGCTCACCGACATAAACAAAAAAACGCCCCCTTTCGGGGGCGTCTTAACATCGTTAGCCGCACTAACCAGACACCCATAATAAGACCTCAGTGATTCAGATAGTTGCCGATCTCCGCCCTCTCGGAAGCACCGCCCCCTTTCGAGATCGCACTAACCAGACACCCACAATAAGACCTCAGTGATTCAGATAGCTGCCAATCTCCGTCCTCTCGGAAGCAGCGCCGCCTTTCGCATCGCGCTAACCAGACACCCATAATAAGACCTCTAACCAGACACCCACAATAAGACCTCAGTGATTCAGATAGTTGCCGATCTCCGCCCTCACGGAAGCACCGCCCCCTTTCGAGATCACACTGACCAGACACCCATAATAAGACCTCAGTGATTCAGATAGTTGCCAATCTCCGCCCTCTCGGAAGCACCGCCCCCTTTCGCATCATGACTCCCACCAACACCAGTCACCAACGGGAAAGGCACACGACATAGCCCCCGCGCTCAGACCTGAATCCAACAGTCTCCTTAATGCCATCGACCAATAATCAGGCATAAAAAAACGCCCCCTTGCGGGGGCGTCTTTAAGGTCGGGTTTTATTCTCGTGCGTGTGAGAATGAGAGATTAAAACTCTACCTTTGTTGGCCACTCTTTCTGGACGCGTTGTTCCAGGAATTTCTTCTTCTGAGCGTCCATCTTAGACTTGTCCAGACCTACGATGGCTTGCGCCTTGGCCTTGGTGGAGTAGTCAGGGTAGGTCACCTTGTTCACGCCGTGCTTGGCCAGAATGGTCTTCAGAGCAGCACGTGCTTCGGCACCGGTCTCTTTGGCCTTAGCCAGTTGCTCCAGACCCAGTTCTGGGTTGTGGGCATAGATACCGTGAGAGGCAATCGCGTAGTCCCAACGCCACTGAGCGTGACGGATGAGCTTCAGAGCGCCCTTCATTTCCGCTTCGGTCGCACCAGCTTCCCAAGCAGCACCAGCGTCGAAGTGAGCTTTAACAATAACGTCTTCCGCAGCCAGCTGAGCTTCGTGAACCTCTTTCTTGGCAGTCGCCAGGGCGTCAACCAGTTCAGCCTTGGTGTCGTGACAGTTAGAACAGGTCTGGTCGAATGCGTCGATGGCGTTGCCAACGTTGTGCTTGGTGAACTCTTTACCAGCAGCGTTGGTGGTCTTAGGCATGTGACAATCGATACAGGTCACGTCCATCTCATAGTGAGTGCTCTGCTGCCAGGTTTCCCACTCAGGGTGCTGGGCCTTCAGCATAGGCGCTTTAGAGATCTTGTGAGTCCAGTCTTTGAAGCCCAGGGCATCGTAGTAAGCCAGGATGGAGTCAACGTCCATGCCGCCGTCCCAAGGGAACTTAACGTTCTTGTGGTCGGTACCGTCGAAGTAGTACTCAACGTGGCACTGACCACAGGTCATGGCAGCCTGAATGTTAGGCTCTTGCTCTTCGAACTTCTGGCCAGAAGCGGCAAATGCACGCATGGCGAAAGGACGAGCCGGAGTTGGCTTGCCGGTTTCGGCATCGTGACAGTCGGCACAACCGATGGAGTTAGCCATCTCATGGCCCCAAGCGCCCCACTTCTTCTCAGAGAAGTTGCCTTCGCCAACCTGATCGTACATACGCTTCAGGTCAGGAGTCTTACAACCCCAGCAAGAAGCCGCCATTGGGCCTTCGCTGTCGGTCATTGGACCACCGGTACGCAGGCTGCGGATGTTATCGATAACCGCAAACTGGTGACCACGTGGCTTGTTGTAGTCTTTCGCAAAACCGTAACCGCCAAACATCAGCACAACCATAGGGTCGGCTTCCAGGATGTCGGCTTTATCGGTAGATTCAATGGTGCTGGCCCAAGAAGCATACTGCTCAGGATACTTCTCTTTCCAGGTCAGGTTATTAGCGTCTTCTGGGCTGTTCTTAGCAAATGCAGAACCGCTCAGTGCAGCGATGGTTACAGCCAAAGCAATTTTATTCATAGGTTTCATCTCATCCTCTCCGAGGCTTTTTTTTATCTCTCGAGTTGCATGATAGTTAACTGCCCAAAAGACAGGCATACCCCTTTGGGGGTATTCCCCCAAAAACTTATTTTGGATCAAACTTTTGGGAAAAGTAAGAGCCAAGATTGAAACATTTTCCCGAAAAAATGCCACATTCTAGACTTGGGTCACCCATGAATTTAGCGCCAAAATTTGACAATTTTACAAAACCGCAACCGTACGGCTGGCCTTACGATAAAAAATCCGCCACCCCTGCCAACGCGGTAACTCCCAGCGCTTTGGCCCCGCTTTGCGGCTACCCTGTTCATAAACAACTGTGACCCGCTTACGGGAACAATCGTACTCCACCGTGAGCTTCAGCTCCGCCAGGGTGAGCCGAGACGGAAACCGCTCATCAAACTCCTGCCGCTGCCATTGGGGTATCCCCTCAAACACCAGCTCCTCCTCTTCGATGAGCTCAAGATCCTCGACAGTCTCCACCCCCAGCGACTGTAACCGCTGCCGCAGCCAGTCCGCCGCCGATGCCGGCAGCTCGCCTTGCCCCTGCCCCAGGGCCAGCCACAACTCCCAGGCCCACAGGTCCCGGCGCAGGCGTGCTCCGACGTCGACAAAGTGCTTACCACTGAGGATCTGTTCCACCAACAGATCCAGGGTCAAATCGGCGCTGTCGGTGCATTCCGTCTCCCCCAGGGTACGGCCAGCGTAGATCACCGACGCCATCAGGGTGACGCCATCCTCCTGCAGCACCGGCGCCTGCATCTCCCCCAGGCCAGCGGCCAGCAGGGATTTCAGAGTCACCGGCGCCATGCAGGTGGCCAGGTTCAGCGTCTGGCGGGTGCCTCGTCCCGGCAGGGAAAACTGGTCAAACACCACCGCCGCCTCATCGGCGTCATCGAAGCGGCTGTCGCGCCCTTGCTGAACCTCGGCAAAACCATTACCCAGCGCCTGACGCCGTTTCTGCCGCCGCACAAACACCAGATCTGGCTGGGCACGAATCACCGCCGCCAGCCACTGTGCCCGATCAACCGGGGTAGCCGCAGACAGCTGCGGCAGACTCAACGCTTGCCGAATCTGATTGGCCAGCAACCGCGCCTCAGCCAGCAGCTGAGGGTCACAGCTCAGCGCCTCCGGCAGTGGCCGTCGCAACAACTGCACCAGGGTCATGGCGTCGCACGCCAGCGGCTGCCAGGCTTTCAGGGCCTTCAGTCCCGCTTCCGAGGTGGGCGGCTGCCACAAGCGGGCACCGATACTCAGCGCCGCCGCCAGATCCACCATGGCTTCGCGACAGCCCTTGTCATCCATGGCGGTAATAAGATGAGCAAACTGGGTGTCGATGGGCAACGGATACAAACGCCGACCATGGTCGGTGACCCGTCCCTGGCCATCGATGGCCTGCATCTGCAGCAGCTTGTCCCGGGCCAGAGTCAGCGATTTGTCCGGCAAGCCATCCACAAACTGCAGCGACGCCATTACCTCACCAGAGCAAGCGGCCGCCAGCATCGGCTCCACCAGCTCTTCACGCTGCAGCTCTGGCGGCGTTAACCCTTCCAGGGGCGCATGCTGGCCCCACAGTCGATAGCAGACGCCGGCCTCAACCCGCCCGGCCCGGCCGGCACGCTGAGCGGCACTGGCCTTGGAGATGCGGTGCAACCCTAACACCGTGCGGCCGTTGCGCTGATGGGTTCGCCGCTCCAGCCCCGAGTCCACCACGCAGGTCACCCCGGGAATGGTCAACGAGGTTTCCGCCACGTTGGTGGCCAGAATGACCCGCCGCCGCGGCCCCTGCTGCAGTGCCGCTCGTTGAGCGTCGTTGCTGGCCGAGCCATGCAGCGGCACCAATTGCACGTCCAACTCGGTCAGCGCCGACTGACACTGCTGAATCTCACGCTTGCCCGGCAGGAACACCAGCACATCACCGGACGTCTGCGCCAACCCCTCAACCACCGCTTCCTTTACCCGCTGCGACAGGTTGCGATCGTCCGCCAGTTGCTGACCATCGCGGGCACGGTGCTGAATGGTCACCTCAAACTGGCGCCCCTGCGCCTGCAAACGCTCCCCCTGCAAGTACTCACACAGGCGGGCGCCGTCGATGGTGGCCGACGTCAGCACCAACCGATGGGCGGCGCGTTTTTTCAGCAACGCCAACAGCAGATCGGTGTCCCAACGGCGTTCATGAAACTCATCGATGATCACCGTCTCAAATCCAGACAAACCGGTTTCGCTGAGCCAGCGCAGCGCCACCCCCGGAGTGACAAAGGCCACCCGAGTGGCCTCATCCACCGTGGATTCAAAACGGATGGCATGGCCAATGGCCAGCGGTGACTGCCGATTCAGAAACTGCGACAACGCCACACAGGCCACCCGCCGCGGCTCCACCACCAACACTCGGCCGCGTTCGGCCGCCCACAGTGGCAAACGGGTGGATTTACCGGAGCCGGTTTGCGACTCCACCACCAGGTGGTGGTGCTCAAGCTGAGAGACAAATGAGTGGTGCAGAACATCGATGGGCAAAGACATGAAGGCGAACAAACAGAGGGAGTGATCCACGCAGTGTACCGCAGTTAACGCTGTGGCGCCCAGCCTGGTGACGCCCCTCGCCTCCTGGTGATCCCTGTCTACACTTAATAGGTTCGATCCTGACCGTGGCCAACGCCACTGTGGAGTACGTTATGCGTCTGGCTTTACTGCTTGCCTGGGCCACCGTGGTGGCCACCGCCCCGCTGCGGGCTGACGAAACCTGCATGTCGCCCTACATGGCCAAAATCACCGGCCAGGAAGATCTGGTGTACGTCTGGACTCTGGGCGTTGAAGGCGTAGGGGACGGCCAGGACAAACTGGTCACCATAGATGTCAACCCAGCCTCTCGGCAATACGGCACCGTCATCCACTCCCTGTCGGTGGGAGGCCGCCATGAAGCTCACCACAGCGGCTTCACCGACGACCGCCGTTTCCTGTGGGCCGGCGGCCTCGACAGCTCCAAGATCTTTGTCTTCGACATCTACAGCAATCCGGCCAAGCCTAAACTGCACAAGGTGATCGACGATTTTGTCAGCGCCTCAGGCGGCGTGATCGGCCCGCACACTCATTACGCCCTCCCCGGTCGCATGTTGCTCACCGGCCTGTCCAACAACAAAGATCAGGGCGGCCGCACCGCACTGGTGGAATACAGCAACAGTGGTGACTACATCGCCACCCACTGGATTCCGGATCAAGCCTCGCCAGACTCCCTGTTCAGTGGCGCCGATGGCTATGGCTACGACGTGCGGGCCCTGCCCCGGCTCAATGTGATGGTCTCCAGCTCCTTTACCGGTCACGACAACTACATGGCGCCACTGTCCGAAGTGGTGTCCAGTCCGGAGCGGCTGGCCCGGTTCGGCAACACCATGGTGGTGTGGAACCTGCACACTCGCCAGCCTCAGCAGGTACTGGAGGTGCCGGGGGCGCCGCTGGAGATTCGCTGTGCCTGGGATCCCTCCCATAACTACTGCTTTACCACCACCGCCCTGACCTCGAAATTGTGGCTGGTGTCCATGGACGCCAAACGCCGCTGGCACGCAGCCGCCGTTGCCGACATCGGCGATGCCGCCGCCATGCCGCTGCCGGTGGACATCTCCATCTCCAGTGGCGATGACCAGTTGTGGGTCAACACCTGGAACGACGGCACCACCCGCCTGTTTGACATTCGAAACCCCAAGGCCCCCAAACAGGTGTATCAGCTCAAGATTGGCGAGCAGGTCAACATGGTGTCGCAAAGCTGGGACGGAAAACGCCTGTACTACACCTCATCGCTACTGGCCAACTGGGACAAAACCGAGTCCGCCAGTGGTGAAGACCTGCAATACTTCAAGGCCTACCACTGGAACGGCAAGGAACTGCTACCTCAGTTCAGCATCGATTTTCACCAACAGAAGCTCGGAAGCCCGCATCAGATGCGGCTGTCGGCCTACGCTCTGTATGGGGCCCGCCCCCAAGACGCGGCCACCACTGCCGAGGTAAGCCCATGAGTATTGCCTCTGTCGGTCTAAAATGGCTGCTGCTGGCCACCCTGGTCCTACCCGCGAGCCTCTGCGCCAGTGAAGATCCACATCGAGACCATCAGGGCGCGGCCAAAACCGCCCCCGGCTACTTCCCACTGGCGTTCCCGGCTCCCGCTGCTGGCAGCTACTCCCTGCCGGTCATCGGCAGCGCCGCCGATGGTGAGGTGCTGCTGGACACCGGTCAGCGCCGCCGTTTGCACCAGATTTTTGACGACAAGCTGGTGGTACTGAGCTTTATCTACACCCACTGCCCCGACCCCAACGGTTGTCCGCTGGCCAGTTACGTACTGGCGCAGTTGCAGAAACAGATCACCCAACACCGCAGCCTCAGCCAACGGGTCAAACTGATAAGCCTGAGCTTTGACCCGGACAACGACCCGCCTCACATTCTGGCCGCCTACGGCCGCCATTTCCGCTCCCCCCTGGGCCAATGGGAGTTTGTCACCACCGAAGGCCATCAACAGCTGCAGCCGATTCTGGACAGCTACAACCAGTGGGTGACCCCGGTGATCGGCCCCCAGGGTCAGGCCACCGGCATGCTGTCGCACCTGCTGCGGGTGTACCTCATCGACCCGCAAAACCGAATCCGCAATATCTACTCCACCAGCTACCTGCACCCCAGGTTGCTGCTGGCCGACCTGCAAACCCTGGCAGCGGAAAAACCGGATTAGCTCAGCCGTAGCAATGAACAATTCGGCATCTCCGTAGCACTGAGGTGCCCTGGGATACTCCCTGCGACTCCGCTTTATGGTTCATACAAAATAACCTCACCGGCCCTGTCTAATAATCATTCAGGCAACCAAATTAAAAAGGCTATTTCGCATCAATATGCGAACAACAAAATAGTACTGCTCCCTTATTCACACACTATTGCTGTGATAATCGTTCAATCAAGTCGCCCTCAAACATACACCAAAAGACTCAATCCGAATCTGTCAAAAAGCCGCATTTATAAAATTCAAACCCAGCAGCAACTAGGACATTTCATAATGTTTTCTTATAGATGCGGCCAATACCACCCAATTGTTGATTAATTGATAACAGATCGTTAACATTCGCTTCGCTGGCAAAGCGGGAATCAAATACAAGACAATTTCACGTCAATTGTTAGCACGTTGCCAGGATATAAATAATGGATTTATTACTATGAACAGGAGCACAAGGATGCGCTTATCTCCAGTCGCAATTAGCCTTTTCTCGATCTCACTGCTTTCCGGATGTGGCGGCAGCAGTTCCAGCTCAAACAGCGAATCTCAACTTCCTGCGATAGAGATGGTGAATTTTACCATCCAGGGGCTGGCGACCGATGCCCCCGTAGCCAATGCGACCATAACCGGCACCATGGGGGGAATCACTGCCACGACCACTGCCGATGCTCAAGGTCGCTACCAGCTAGCATTCGAATATGAAAAGGGCAGCCTCTCCGGCTCTGAAATGGTAAGACTAAACGCCAAAGGGGAAGGAGAACAGAGCCACATCGAACTCGTGAGCCAATTGGGCTCCCTGGCCACCCTCGGTCAGCAAGCCGGTGACGATGCGGTGTTGGCGCAGACGGAATCCAGTCGCACCACCATTACTCAGCTCAGCACAGCGCTGCACCTTCTAAGCCAAGATACCGGCCTGCCTTTAACCAGCGACGCCAAATTGGCCGAAGCTGAGTCTCTGGTTAATGCCGAAACGGTGCTGGAGTTGGCAGCGATCATCAAAGTTCTCGCAGATAACCCGGACTACACCCCGGAACAGGGCACCATTCTGGATGCCCTCTCCTCGAACCAAGAAGGAGTGCAAGCCTCCGTCGATGACTATCTGGTGCAGCAGGGGTTGATGGATGAAGCTGGCGAATACACCGAAGAATTTGCCGATGCGGTGGAAGCCGCAGAAGCCGCCACTCTGGCCGATCCCGCGGTCACTCCAGGCTTCAGCACCGAAGAGCTAACAGGCATCAACGTCCTCACCAATTCGGTGACCCCGGGATGGACTGAGGGCCAAGGTAGCATGATGAGGCTTCATGAAGGGGGAGGCGCCAGCCTGACCAATCCCACCAGCTTCGCCAACTACATGGAGGATGATGTTGACGGTAGCTGGCAACTGTCAGATCAGGGGCAACTGGTGATCCAGTATGGTGATAACCAATCCACTCTGTATGAATACCCGTCCTATGAGGAGGTTGCAGAGCGTTGGGGGCAACAGGCTGCAAACGCCCTGCAAGAGTACCGAAACTCCAGCTATAACGATGAAGTCATCGTTCACAGTTCCTATAAGCAAAGCGAAATCATTCGGCTAACCACAGGTACACTGAGTAAAGTGGCAGTGTCCACCGAGATTGAATACACCCTGGATCTTGAGAGCCTCGGAATTACCTGGAATGGTGAACTGCCAACAGCGACTGAAGCATCTGACTCTGTGCAGACTTGGCGAATCGGCGCTGGCCACTCTAGCTTATGGAGCCAGGCCCCGAGTGGACATTGGGCCCTCCCAATTCCTGCACAGCTCAAAGGCTACTTTGACACTGCGCCTCAGGATTACCGAGTTCATCAGCACTTAGTTCTGAGTGACGAAGGGGCCATGCTCACTCCGGAAGGAGAAAGCATGGGCCAATGGTCTTTCGCACAGGGAGAGCTGGTTCTCAGTACCAATGAAGGCTGGCGCGTAACAGTCTTACCCTACAACCAGGTAGACGGGCTATACAGCGCTTTAGTTAGAGTCGAACAAGGGGACTTCCAATACAGCGCCATCACCTGGATTGCCCAGTACCAACAGTCAGACAGCACCCTGGAAGCAGACCTCATCCAGCCCGCTCCTCATATTCTTTCCGCCGAGATCAACAGTTGGATAGCCAGTGTAGAGGATGACACCAAGACCGACGTTAGTTACTTGTATGGCTATGGCTTTAACGAAGATGGCAGCCTAATCCGCGTCTCTGGCCACCGGGAAAAGGATGACCAAGGCATGGAAACCGGCAACAGCTTCTTTGGCTACGATGAGGCATTTCACCAGTGGAGCCAAGAAGGTAACTACCACTACAGAATGCTGGGCGAAATAGACTGGGGCAACGGCGACTTGACGACCCGCAATCGCAGCTGGGAGGTGATCGCTAGCCTGAGCGGTGGTCGCCACCTGGTGCTGGAGCAGTCGACCTGGACTTACGACTCGCTGAATGACAGCCTGGACGAGTCCAGCATATTCATCTTCCCGAGAATCAATGTCCTTACCAGCCGAGACTTATCCCAGTGGCAAGCAGCCTATCAGTACAGCGAGGAAATCTGCTCCCTGCCCTGGTTTGGTTGTGCCAACGCCGGCAATGTCGTAGAAGCGGCCGGCAAATCAATCGAGCCTCAACAATAACATCCTCTGTAATGGCGACCAGAGATACCATTAGGGCACCCCTGCGGGTGCCCTCTGTTTTTACTTACCAAAGAAGAACGCTCCTGACCGAGAAACAAGCACCTTTGCATACACCGAACCCTGGCAGCGGAAAAACCGGATTAGCTCAGCCGTAGCAATAATTTACAGGGCCTTCGTTAGCCATTATCCTGTAGTCAATAACACCCAGCACCAAGTTCTGAGACCATGGTTCACGCAACAAAGGAAGTCCTGTTTATGTCACGCTGGCAACTGCTGTTCTGGGGAGTACTGCTGGTGGCAGTACTGTCCCTGATGGCAATGCTACTTACGCCACAGACCAGCTTCGCCCATTGGTGTTTGCTGTCCATCAGCACCCTGTTGATCTACCCCTGTTTCGGCTTCGCCTACCAGGTGCCGATTGGTGCGCTGTGGATGGCGAGGCTGAATGCCGGACTGGTGATCGTCAGCTTTGCGTTCATGTTGCTGATGGGGTTGATCTACACCTTTGAGAATCTTGATTTACTGCATATCGCCGAATTTATCGTCATGTTCGCCGCGGTATTGCTGCTGATGCACCCACCTTACCAGTACGCGTTCCGCAGCCCGCACCTGTGGAAAACCAAGGGTATCGTGGTCGCATTCTAATGTCATTGTGGTCGCTCTACCTGGTTCGAACCCGCAGTGGCAGCCTGTACACCGGCATCACCACCGATGTCCCCCGGCGCTTCAATCAGCACCAAAATGGCACCGGCGCCAAGGCACTGCGAGGCAAAGGGCCGCTGACCCTGGCGTTTCATACCGAAGTGGGAAACCGCTCGGAAGCATCGAAGTTGGAATATAAGATCAAGCAACTGAGCAAACCCTGCAAAGAGCGCCTGATTCAAACCGGTGTACTACCGGAACCCTTGCTGGCTTCACCCCCCTCCTCTGAGGATGACTAGGGAAGACAACGCTATGATGAAACCCGTTTTACTGCTTTTACTTTGCCTTAGCCTCAGCCCTCAGACGTTGGCGGACCGATTTGACCTGTCCAGCTACCACAACAGCAATCAGCTGGTATGGGACAACCACTTCCGTCAACACACCCAGGCCTTTTTTGGCGACCACCAGCAGCAGTATTTCTGGCAAGCACCGACCCAAGAGCAGTTTCTGGCTGGCTTGGGGGGGCCACCGGAGCCGCTGGTGATGCTGGACAAACACACCTACCTGGCCACCGCTTGTCGGGCCCACTCCTGCTTTGAGAAGTCCGCCTACATCAGCAATGCCACTCAGGAACTGTACGCCATGCTGGCGTATCAGTGTCCTGATGGCGAAGGCCAGACCGACTACCGCCAGGCCGGCTGTTTATTGATCTTCTACCGCGACCAAGAGGCCCTGGCCAAGTTAAAGGCGCCACTGCTGAAATGGCAGGCCAGTCACGCCAAAGAGGCCAGCCTGCATGAAATCGCCCTGGGTGAATAGCCCACACAAACGGACTGGATGAAACGGAACGTCAACGGCATGGCCCAATCACTGACTCCCCTATTGCTCTTGCTGTGGATCGCAGGAGCCATCGCCGCACCAACCACCGTCATCGACTCGCGGCGGGATCGGGCGATCCCCATTGAGGTGCACCAGCCTGTCGCACCCCAACAATGCCGGCAGTCCGCCCTTTGTCCGGTGGCCTTGATTAGCGCTGGCTATGGTGTCTCTCATCGGGACTACCAGTTTATGGTGCAGCCTCTGATTAACATGAACTACCTGGTGATTACGGTTGGCCATGAACTGGCGTCGGATCCGCCGCTGGCAGTCAGCGGTAACCTGTACCTGCAACGACAGGAAAACTGGATTCGGGGGGCGGCCACGCTGGAATTCCTGCGCCGGTCTATGCAGCCCGACTATTCAAGCTTCGATTTTGACCACCTGCTGTTAATTGGTCACTCAAACGGTGGCGATCTGTCCAGTTGGCTGGCGACCCATCAGGGTGGCTACGTTAAGCAACTGGTTACTCTGGACCACCGCCGAGTGCCCCTGCCCAGAGATCCAAACATCGCCGTTTTGTCGATTAGAGCCAGTGACTTTGCCGCCGATGATGGGGTACTGCCAACCACTAACGAGCTGCCCTCAGGCCACGCCATTGAGGTGACCACCATTGCTCACGCCCGCCACAACGACATGACCGACCACGGCCCACTGTGGCTCAAACAGGCCATTACCACTCGCTTAGAGCGCTTTTTGCAGCCAGCAGAACGAACCTACGGAGTGGAATAGCCACAAAAAACAGGCAAAAAAAAGGCACCCTCCGTGGTGCTTTGGCCTCCCATGGCAATGGCTGCAACGGCAACCAGCGGGAATGAAGTACAGACATCCAGTCTTACAAGGGTTGATGAAATCGCCTTCCTAAATCCTTAGCTGACAGGTCAGATAAGCAGTTACGGCTCGGACTGCCTGGCAATCCGTACGCCTATCTTACCTTGCGCTGTTAAAACCTGTAGTATCAACAAACTCAAAACAATTTAAACTACCAGTTAAAAGCAATGAACATTGAACTGAGCCGCTACCTGCCGGCCTTCATCAGCGCCGCCCAGACCCACAGCTTTTCCGACGCCGCCCGTAAGCTTGGCGTCAGCCCCGCCGCCATCAGTAAAAGCATCAAGTCTCTGGAAGTGGCATTGGGGGTACGGCTGTTCCACCGCACCACCCACGACTTGTCGCTGACCGACGAGGGCCGCGCCTTCGCCCGAAAAGTGGCACCGGTGGTGAATGAGCTCAGCGACATTCTGGCGACCGCTCAGTCCTTTACCGAACGTCCCAGTGGCCGCTTGCGGGTCAGCCTGCCCTACAGCTATGGCCGCGAATACGTACTGCCCTTGGTTCGCCCCTTCCTCGACCGCTACCCCGAGATTGAGCTGGATCTGCGTTTCGAAGATCGGGTGGTGGATATGGTCAAGGAGGGCATCGATGTGGCCATTGGCAACCACCTTCAAGCCGACAGTCGCCTGGTGGCCCGCACTTTGGGACCGGTGAAACTGGTCACCCTGGCCTCACCGGATTTTCTGCACCGCTATGGCATCCCCACCCACCCGGACGATCTGGACCGCTTTAACTGCGTTCGCTATCGCATGGCCTCCAGCCAACGACTGGTGCCGTGGACTTTTTGCAGTCCCGATGGTCGGGCGTTCAGCAAGGATCAGATGAAATCCAATGTCTCCACCACCAATGTGGAGCTGGGACTGGAGCTGGCCAAAGACGGCATCGGCATCACCCTGGCCGCCGCCAAGATTGCCCAGCCCTATCTGGATGACGGTTCGCTGGTGCAGATTCTGCAAGACTACTGTGCCGACCGACCGCCGTTTATGATCTACTACGCCTCCAACAAACAACTGGCGCCTAAAACCCGGGTGTTTATCGACTACATTATTCGCCACATGCAAGCCGCCTGAGGCGACGACTGGCACCCGTCTCGGCGCAAACAACGTTCGACAGCCACAAAAAAAGCCAGCCCCGAAAGGCTGGCTTTTCTTTTGTCAGAGTCTCAGTCCAAATCGGACAGATCCTGCTCGTCACCGTCAATCACCGGTGCAAACAGGTACAGTGACGCCATGATGGTCTCAACCAGAGTACGCATGGTCAGTCTCCCGCAGTCTTGGGATTTGGCGGCTAACAAGCGGCCGCCCCAAAAGTGACTCTGAGTATAGTCAACTCTGCCTTGACCGCAGCTGACCAGCCTTGAGCTTGGCCACACTATTTCTTCAGCCCCAGCCGCCTGGCCAACCGGTGCAAATTGCCGCTGTCCATCTGCAGCCGCCTGGCCGCCGCCGACCAGTTGCCCGCCTCGGCGGTCAGCGCCTGCTGAATCAGCCGAGTCTGGAACTGATCGGTGGCGTCGCGCAACCCGCCGGCCTCAGTCACCTGCTGCTGCATCGCCTGTGGCTGTGGGCTTGCCGAAGCCTGCCCCAATCGCAGCATCGCCGGCTCAATGACAATGTGATCACCACTTTGGGCCGAACGGGCCACCACCGCCGCCCGGAACAGGCAATGTTCAAGCTCGCGTACGTTACCAGGCCAGGCGTAGCTCCGCACCGACTCCTGGGCAGCGTCGGTCAAACTCAACCCCGCCAGACCCAGCTTGCTGCGATTGCGTTCGAGAAAGAAGCCGCACAACAGCAGCACATCCTGACCGCGGCTGCGCAATGGCGGCACCCACAGCGGAAACACACTCAGGCGATGGTACAGATCGGCACGAAACCGCCCGTCGCTGACCTCCTGCTTCAGATCGCGGTTGGTGGCGGCAATAATCCGCACATCCACCTGAACCGGCTGGTCGCTGCCCACCCGCTGCAGATCGCCGTACTGCAACACTCGCAGCAACTTGGCCTGCAACGACAGCGGCAACTCGCCAATCTCATCCAGAAACAGGGTACCGCCATCGGCCATCTCAAACTTGCCCTGGCGGTGGCTGATGGCACCGGTAAAGGCCCCCTTCACATGACCAAACAGTTCACTTTCGGCCACCGATTCCGGCAGCGCGGCACAGTTGAGGTACACCAGAGGTTGGGCAGCCCGAGAAGACTGAGCATGAATCGCTTCCGCCACCAACTCTTTACCTACCCCGGTTTCTCCGGTCACCAACGCGGTCAAATCCGTAGACGACACAATGCCAATCTCTCGCTTCAAATCCAGCATCGCCGCCGATTGGCCGATGATCTCACCCGGCGGTGCCGACTGAGGCCGGCCGACGCGCTCACCGCCACCGGCAGACAACAGCTCCAGCTCCTCCACCAACAGCGCGTTGTTGAGGCTGGCGGCGGCCAGCGCCGTCACCGCCCGTAACTCGCGGTCGCTGAAACCGTCGAACTGATTGGGGTTGAAGCCGTCGATGGTCACCGCCCCTATCAAGCGTTGATTCACCAGCAGCGGCAAGCCGATGCAGGCGTGCACTTTCAGATCGCTGGGGTGGTTGGCAATCAGGCCATCGTAGGGATCCGGCAACTGGCTGTCGGCGGGAAAACGCACCACATCGCCGGCACGGGCGATGGCCTCGAGCCTGGGGTGATCGGCAATGACAAAACGCCGCCCCAGCACTTCGGCCTCCATGCCATTGGTGGCCAGGGGCTCAAAGTGATGGTCACTGAGCTTCAGCAGCGCCGCCGCATCGCAGGCCACCAGATCCCGAATGGTGGTCAATAGCCGCTGAAACCGGTCGGCATCGGAGAGGCCAGAGGTCAAATCCAACGCCAGTTCGGCAAACTCATCCAACTGCAAACTCATGGGTACCTTTCCTATGTCAAAATGACAAGCCACTGTCTTAATGACACTAGTCGATTAGTGTCGAAATGACAATGTCAATTTTAAATACACATTAAATTCAATTAGTTAATTATTGGCACGGACACTGCAATAACTCAGACAAGCAAACCACATTTGATTGAACTCTGAGGCTACACCATGGCAATTCACGTTAAGAACAACATCCACTGGGTCGGACAACGGGACTGGGAAGTGCGCGACTTCCACGGCACCGAGTTTAAGATGCCAAAAGGCACCAGCTACAACAGCTACCTGATTCGGGAGGAGAAGACCGTACTCATCGATACCGTCGATCACCGTTTCAGCCACGAATTTGTCCATAACCTCAGCCAGGAAGTGGATCTGAACAGCATCGACTTCATTGTCATCAACCACGCCGAAGAAGACCACGCCGGAGCCCTGGCCGCCCTGCTGGAGAAGATCCCCGGTACCCCCATCTATTGCAGTGAAAATGCCATCGATTCCATCACCGGCCACCATCACCGCCCGGACTGGAACTTCCACACCGTGAAAACCGGCGACAGTGTCGACATCGGCAACGGCAAGCAACTGGTGTTCATCGAAGCGCCAATGCTGCACTGGCCAGACAGCATGATGACCTACCTGACCGGCGACGCGGTGCTGTTCTCCAACGATGCCTTCGGTCAGCACTACTGCGACGAACATCTGTTCAACGACGAAGTGGATCAGGCCGAACTGGAGGAGCAGTGCCTGCGCTACTACTCCAACATTCTGACTCCGTTCAGCGCCCTGGTCACCGCCAAGATTAAAGAGGTGCTGAGCTTCAACTTGCCGGTGGACATGATCGCCACCTCCCACGGCATCGTCTGGCGTGACAACCCGGTACAGATCATCGAGAAATACCTGAAGTGGGCCGACGACTATCAAGAGGATCGCATCACCCTGTTCTACGATTCCATGTCCGGTAATACTCGAATGATGGCCGATGCCCTGGCTCAGGGTATTCATGACATCGACCCGAAAGTGGCAGTAAAAGTATTCAACGTCTCCAAACACGACAAGAACGAGATATTGTCCAACCTGTTCCGCTCCAAGGCGGTGTTGGTGGGTTCCTCCACCATGAACAACGTGATGATGCCCAAAATCGCCGCCATGCTGGAGGAGATCACCGGCCTCAGATTCAAAAACAAACGCGCCGCCGCCTTCGGCAGCTTCGGCTGGAATGGCGGCGCCGTCGACCGCATTCAGGTGCGGCTGCAGGACGCCGGTTTCGACACCGCCGCCAGTCTGAAAGTGAAGTGGAAACCCGATGGCAACGCCCTCAATGAATGCCGCGAACACGGCCGCCAACTGGCACGCCAGTGGGCACTGGCCCCCGTCGAGCAGCCTGCTCCTAAATCCGTCCCCAACGACGTCGTGCCCCACCCGGCCACCCCGGCTCAGGCTGAAGTAAAGAGCGAAGCCCAAACCGAGGCACCCACCAAGCAATGCGGCAACGACCAAGCGGACATGCTGTGCACCGTGTGCCAGTGGGTCTACCGCAGCGCCGACGGTGAACCCAACCAAGGGGTTGCGCCGGGTACTCCTTGGTCACAGGTACCGGATCACTTCCTGTGCCCGGAATGCGGCATCGGCAAGCAGGTGTTCGAAGCGGTGAAAAAGGAGGACGCAGCATGAGTGCCCCATTGGTGATTGTCGGCAGCGGCTTTGCGGCCTACCAACTGGTCAAGGCGCTGCGGCGCCTGGACAGCGACCGCCCCATTACCCTAATCACCCAGGGCAGTGGCGACGAATACTCCAAGCCTGAGATCAGCCATGTGTTCAGCAAGGGCCAGCCTGCCAAACAGCTGATTCAGCGCCGGGGCGAGGTGTTCGCCGAGGAGATGAACCTGACCCTGATGGCCCACACTCGAGTCAAGGCCATCGACACCGCCAACCAGCGGCTGGAGACCAGCGGCGGCAGCGTCGACTACCAGCAACTGGTGCTGGCCACCGGCGCCTCGGCCATGGTGCCGGTGATCGACGGTGATGCCGGTGGCAACCTGATTACCCTCAACAGCCTGGATGCCTACCACAAGGTGGAGCAGCGCCTGTCCCGGGCACAGTCGGTGATGGTGATTGGCGCCGGTTTGATCGGCACCGAGATGGCGATGGATCTGGCCAGCGCCGGGCGCCAGGTGGTGTTGTGCGACCGGGCCGAACGGGTGCTGCCACAGCTATTGCCACCGTTCATCTCCGCCCAACTGGCGGGCGTGTTGCAACAGCAGGGCGTCACCCTGGCAATGAATGATTCACTGCGACGCCTGAACCGCGATGGCGACGCCCTGGTCGCCACCATGACCAGCGGCCAGCAACACCGGGTAGACGAGGCCATCTGCGCCATCGGCCTGATGCCAAACACCGCCCTGGCCGCGGCCGCCGGCCTGATGGTCAACAAAGGCATAGTGGTAGACAACCAGCTGCGAAGCAGCGACCCTAAGGTATTCGCCCTGGGCGACTGTGCCGAAGTGGAGGGCAAACATGAACCGTTCCTGCAACCCATTCTGCTGGCCGCCAACGCCCTGGCTCAAACCCTGTGCGGCACCGCCACCGCCCGCCATGGTGCGCCGATGATGGTGAAGGTGAAAACGCCGCTGATGCCGATGCAACTGGCCGGTGACACCCACAGCGCCAGTCGCTGGCAGGTGGAGATCACCGACGGCGGCCTCACCGCCCAAGCACTGAACGACGCCAATCAACTGCAGGGGTTTGTGGTCAGTGGTGATCACCAGCCCCAGGGCTTTGCCCTGCTGCGCCAACTGAATTGCTGATTAATCCGAGTAAGGAGAACACCATGAGCCACTTACGCATTCCAGCCAACTGGACCATTCAACGCTCGACCCCGTTTTTTACCAAAGACACGGTACCGGCGGCCCTGCTCAACCACCACAACACCGCCGCCGGCGTATTCGGCCAGCTGTGCGTAATGGAGGGCAGCGTCACCTACTTCGGCTTTCCGGACAAAGACACCATGGAGCCGGAGCTGGTGGTCACCATTGAGGCCGGCCAGTTTGCCACCAGCCCACCGCAGTACTGGCATCGCATCGAGCTGTCCGACGATGCCCAGTTCAACATCAACTTCTGGTCCGACAAAGACAAGGGCGATGAAAAACTGGTGAACACCCAGTAAACCGCCCCAGTGATGCCATGGGCTAAGTCAGCGATGCCATAGGCTAAGTCAGTGATGCCATGGGCTGAGTCCGCTCAGCCCATGGCCGTAGCGCGGTTGTGCCAGAACGGTTGGTTGCCAAAACGCTGAACACTGGCATAGAGGGAGTGGCGCAGCTGCAGATACTGATTGAAGTCATCAAACACCTGCTGCTGATAGGGCAGCAGTGCCACCACGTCCGGCCGCTGTAGGTAGTCGGCAATGCTCTGCCCCGCCAGCTCGCCGTGCATCAAAGCCTTGGTGATTCCCGCCGACGAGATGGGGTCGTAACGACTGGCACAATCCCCCACCGCCAGCCAATGGCGCCCCACCACATTACTCAATATTCCCGACGGCGCCGAGCGGCGAAGCAGTGTCAGGCCTTCGGCCCGAGCCGCCGCCAACACCGGCGCCAGATGGGTTTGAAACAAGCGGTTGTCCTCAGCCCGCTGCAACCACACCGCCGGGTCGGCCAGCGACGCCGTCGCCATGCTGGCTTTATCGCAGCACAGCATCAGCATCACCTTCTGTTCCGGCAACCGGGCCGCGTACCACCACCCGTAGGACTGCGCCTCCACCAGGGTACGGTCGGTCATCGAACCGCCCGGAGTCAGCGGCAGCACCGCGCACAGGTACACCACTTCATCCAGAGTATTGTCGGCCACCCCCAGCGCCCGGCACACCTGACGGGCGCCGCCGCTGGCATCCACCACAAAGCGGCTGTGCAGCGGGCGAGGTTGTGCCGCTATGGTGAGGGCTACGCAATCCTCCTGCGGCTGCACCCCCTGCACCTTTACCCGTCGCCGCAGGCCGATGTCGCGGCGCTTAAGCTGACTGGCCAACTCCGATTCAAACCGGGCCCGGTCCAGGTGATAGCCCGGCCCGGACAGATCAAAGAAGAAATCATTGTGTCCGGGTTCGGGCTGCTGCCAGATGGAAATGGAGCCGGAACACACTTGCTGGCTGCGCAACAACCAGCGACTGTCTTCGCCCAGCAACCGGCTCAACACTTCGCCCGCCGCCGGCGGCAGGGTCTCCCCCAACTTGAACTGTGGCGCATCGGCGGCGTCCAGTATCTCGACTTTTAGCCAGGGGGCCTGTTGATGCAGGGACAATGCCGTCGCCAGCCCCGCCGGCCCGGCCCCCAAAATCGTTACGTCGTTATCGGTACGCATACTGCCTCCTAAAACAACGCTGACTGACCCCAGGGCCAGCCAGCGTTGGTGTTACTCCTATGGCTGGCTAGTCTTGTTTATCCAGCGCCGCCGTCGGCCAGGGCTGCACCACCTGGCCGTAGGAGTCGTACAGACTCTGTACCTCCAGGAATTTATCGCTGCCGTAATTGCCGCCCTTGGACGCCGGGATCTGCGAGCCCTGAATGATGAAACCGGTCTTATGCCAGTTAGCCAGAAAATCGAGGTACTCCTGATAACGGCCTTCGTTTTGTGGAAACGGCGAATAGGTCAGGTTGTCGCTGCCCTCTTTGTCGCCCCGAACACTGAACAACTGCCCACCCAGGTTCCATTGCTGCTTATGTTCATCAAACTGACACAACTGCGCCGGATACACCTGCACCGGGCGCTGGGCCGGCCACGACCAGTACAGGGTGTTGTTGCCCGCCGGGTTAGGATCCGGCGTGTGCACCGCACAGCTGTTGTAGTCGGTATGCCAGGGCTGCGACATGAACTTGCTCAGGTCGCCGGGCTCCACCGCCATGGGATTAAGGGGAATGTAGCCAATCCCCAAAAATGGCTGCGAACGGCTGGCACTGGCGTAATCCAGCGGCTGTTGGTTAATCCGAAACGGCCCGGCCACCGCCGGGTAACTGCTCTGATCGTCATTCCTGAGGTACAGGTTGACGTCGCGTACCACAAAGGTCAGATCGATTCCCGGTGAATAACGACCACCGAGGCAGTTTTCCAACACCACCTTATCGAGCTTTTCACCCACGCCCAGTTCCGGCGCCGCCTCCTGGCTGAGGCCTTCGTACCACTGCTGCAGCAGGAAGTACTGGGTCTTGGACAGCGACAGGAAACTGCGCTTGGCGTCACCCAGTGCCAACGGCATCTTGGTGCCCACCTCATCCTGTGCCGGGTCATTAGGGTCACGGATCAGCGCCTTGAAGTTGGGAATCTTCTGCTTCGGGTCATCGGTAGGCTTAATGCGGCCGATGAAGTTGTGGCCCTGCACCCCGGCGTTGGGCAGGTTGGTGTTCCAGCGTTGCAACAGGGCGCCGTGCAGCACCGGCAGCACATCGCCGTTAAACGAGGCCGGGAAATCGGTGTCGTACTGACCGCCGGCAAACAGCGACGGCATCAGTGCCAGTTCCTCGACCCAGGTATTGAACACGTCGTCCCAGGTGGAGACCACATTGCGGGTCTGTGGTGCGTAGGCCGGATCGGTAGACACAAACCAGCCGGCCACCACCTGCTGAGTGCTGCCATCATCAAACACCACGGTGGCATTGACCGGGCCATCGGCCACATCGTCAAACCAACCGTCGTTGTCGATGGCGTGATCCAGCGTCGGCGCCTGCCCTTTGGCATTGGGGAACGCAAAGGCGTTGCCATAACCGCCGGTGACCACCAACCGGCCGCTGCCTGGTTCGATCCGCAGCTGGCCCAGGGTGGTGATGTCTCCGGAGCCAGGATTCAGGTTGCTAAAGTGGTCGCCAGGAAAGCTGATGGGGTAGCTGTCTGCCGAGCAGATTCGACCGTTATCGTCGCAATAACTCGGGGTGGTATCGGCATCGAATTCGATGGCTTCACCGCCCTGCTGGCTGGAACAGATGGTGCGCGGTCCGGCGTCGATCACCAGCTTAGAACGGCGCTCGTCGCTGTCGGCCTGGGTGCCGTAACTGAGGTTGCGCAGCGGCGGCGTCTGGCCGTTTTCATAGCTGGCGATGCCCAGCTCCTGACCATCGGCATCTTCGATGGTGAAGTTGTTGTTCTTCTTGTTGGCCAGGTGCACGGTCCAGATGATGTCTTTGACGGTCTTGCCCCCCACCCGGCTGCCGATGCGAATCTCGGTGCCCTTGTCGTTGCTGGGGTAGCGGCTCTGAGGCTGGTCGTAGGCGAAAATCCGAAACCGGGCCGCCTGCCGTTTCACCTTCTGCTCAGCGTCGCGAAAGTCTTCGGCGGTAATGGGGGTATCTTCGGTGCCCCAGCGAATGGGCAGGCCACCAAACAGGCCGGTGTCCTGATCCAGCAGTTCGCCGGCGGCGGTCTCCGGTGCGATGTAAAAATCGTCACTGTTGCCCACCCGGGCAAAGTTAATGGCTGGGTGGACTCGAAAATAGGTTTGATTGCTCATAGTGGTTCCCTCACTGTTTCGCTGCGGCCGATTGGGCTTTGAGTTTCATCTCCTGATCCCAGAAATAGATGTTCATAAAGGCATGGCTGATGTTCAGGTTCATGCCCTTAAGGGGAGCCAGGTTTTCAGCACCACTGGGAGGGAAGCGCTGGCTGGTGTTGTGGCACCGAAAGCAGTTGTCCATGGTGCTCTGAGTCTGGGTGAAGGTTTCGATGGTGGAATTGGACAGGTGCAGCCCGCCGATCAGCAGTTGCTTGCCGTTGTCATCAAAGTCGGTAGCCAGGGTCATGTTGGGCTCCAGGCCGTCGTTGCGACGAAACCAGATGGCCGACACTTCGAAGTAATTTTTCAGCCAGTTGCGATCCGCTGGCAACTGCGCCTTACTCTGATCCAACAGGGACAGGGTGCTGTCGTTGAGTTGCTGCACCACCTGAATGTTGGTGGGCACCGCATAGGTCATCTGATTGGCGTTGTTGCCCCAGGCAAAGCGGCGACACACTTCGGTGGTGGGACTTAAGGTTTGGCTGGCTTCGTCCAGGGTCAACTGTGGCGACGACGCGTAGTTGATGTTGCACTGGGAGTACGGAGTATTGGCCGTGTAGAAGGTCCAATCCTTGTCAGAAACGACGGTGTCGGGTTGCACGTTGGTGGGCACATCCGGAGCGTTGTCTTTGTGCTCAAACGTGGCCCAGATCATCTCTGGGTGGCCCTCGACCACGCCGGCAATGTGAAAGCCCACCAGCGCCAGATACTCCTCACTGGACTGGTTCACATCCACGACGATTTTGCCGTTGCGGTTCACCAACTTGAACACCGACTGCCGGGTGATCAAAAACTCGCCGCTGTCGGCGGTGGCCTTGTCGACAATTTTCCAGGCGGCCTTGAACTCGGCCACGTTGATGTCAAACGAGGTGTTGGGATCGAACGCCTGCACCTTTTCGAAATCCGTCAGCTCATGTTCATTGATGAAATCGACAAATTCACGATTGATGTACTGGGAGTAGTACACCGGTTTGCCGTCCTTGCCCACCAGAATTCCTTCGGTACCCGCCTGCAGGTACTCGTCCATCGAGCGGGCGCCCCCCTGCTTGCTTAAGCGCGGCAACAGGCTTTCACGGTTGTCGATACCCAGCAGATCATAGGGGGAATCAAACCCCAGAAAACGGGGCTCGCCCTTACCGTCGTCCTGCATCAACCACAGGAACATCTGCCACGACCAGCGATGAAAATCACAGCTGGTGTCGGAAGAAAATTGGTTGCCATCGGGCATCTGTACCGCCTCAAACGGCGCCCAGTTGTCCTGGGCTACGCACAGGCTATCGCTGGCTGCAGGCATCGGCTGATTGGTCGGGGGCGTTGTCGGGCCGTATTCATCGGCGAAGACACAAGCGGAGCATAACATCAGCCCCGCCAGGAGTGGTCGGGTGATACTTGGGGTCATTACGTTCTCCATGTAATGCAATCTCAGTTCCTTGATTACCGGGCACGTTCCGCGCACCGATATACTTGGCGCCCGGCGCCACCGCGCCTCTCCCCCACTCCGCAATAGGAGATAGCCACAGGCCCATCAGTGCGATTATTGGAATTAGAGGTCGCGATTGCTGAATAGGGCCGAATGCCGGACAGTACTAAATCTAGGCGGTTGCGAATGTAAGGCAACGGGGCTAAGGTGCAGACGAGCAGGACCGCTGCGCCTCGATAAACAGAAAAGGTTGCCTCTGCGCTCGCATGCTCAAGCGCGCTTTTTAACGTCGAAGGCAATGCACTCCCCCCAACAAAGCCCGCCACCTAAGGGGAAAACCCGTACCAGCCACGCCCCATTGCAGGCCGCAACCGTGCAATGCCAGCAAACTTGGCGCCAGGGCCACCTAACCGGCCATGGCAAATGGCTTACAGCGACCAATGCCATTGACTGCCAGCAGATCTCGAGTTGTTCACTCAGCAGTGATTGCTGATATCACTCGGTGACGTAAACGCAGATAGGGAAAAGGCACAGAAAGTAAAAAGGGCGCGCCTTGCAGCAGGATATGCCGGGCACGAGGCTGGCACCACTTCACTGCCGCGACCCGGCTCATAATGAAAAAAAGAGGGGGAGTATTGACCTGAGCGCCTTCTGCCTCCTCCACTGGGCAAAGGGGCGTCGCCCCCAGTTGACCAGTCTAATCTCAGAGAGCCAGGCTGTCCCTGCCCGCTCTATTCACGACTTAATCTTTTAGATCGACAGCAATTGCGATCACCTGACCAGTAGCGGCGCTTTCTCTGGCAAGGCTGGGTTGATCGAACAATCCCGCGATGCGATTGCCCGCCACATCCTCCAGCACCGGCTCGACCGCCAGTTGATAGGCCCTTTGCCCCCAGGGACTGGCCGGGAAGAACAACCACTGCTGCTCTTGTTTTGCCAGCTCGATGCGACCGGGTACCGTATTGCCGTCGTCGTCCTTCAGCCGAATCCGATAGGCCAGGGAGACATGATCCATCTTGCCATCAAAATCGATGGTCAGCGGGTTGCTGGTACCTGGCTGAAGCTGGCTAATCTGCCAGCCATCCACATCCGGAGTTTGATAATCCGCCTCGGTCGCAAAGAACGACTTCACAAAGCGACTGCCCAGTGGACAGCCCTTGGCATCATAGGCGGAAGTCTCCACCACCAACTGGTAGTGTTTTCCCGGAGTCAGCGCCCGCCCCATCGCATTATGGGCCACCAACCCGGTCTTAACTCTTCCGGGATCGAATAACAGCGTCAAACGGCGACTGTCCGGGCTCCAGAGATCGAACTTGTTATCCAGAAACACTCCTTGCTGCCGGTTGCCCTGAGCGTCGGCCAAATAGACCGACTTCAGAATATCGCCGCGATCCATGGGGGCGGAGAAATAGACATAGAAACGCAGCAGATTCTCCGGCAGGCGGTCGGCAGTGGGGTAGACTGCCGACACCAGAGTCGCTTCCGAAGGGGCATCGCAGGAGACAGCCTGAGCAAGTGGGCTATTTAAGGCCAGCCCCACCACAACGCTGAACAGAAGCGGCATTCGCATTATTTTTCCTCCAGCTGACGAACCAAGTCGCTATACCCGGCATCGGTCTTCAACAGGTTCTGAAAGTTCCTGAACATCTCCTGCTCCGGCACGTACTTGTAGTCTGAGAAGTTGTACTCACTGATGAAGTCGTTAAGGCGGAAATAGGCGCCTTTACGGAAAGAGACCAGATCCATGTCTCCGGTTACCAGATTTCGTTTCAGGGTGGCGATAAACTGGGCATCCTGATCCGCCGCCTGAAGCACTCCAGCCAGCGGGACCGGGCGCGTCGCCACACCGGCCTTGGCCCACATCTCCGGGGTAGACAACCCTGGCTGCTTGTTGGCCGCCGCCAGATCCGCGACACGAATCAAATCGGCACTGCGCTCCTTGTGCAGCACCAGAACAAACTCCTCCATCTGTTGCTGCTGATTCTGGGCAGAGAAGTGAATAACATCCAAGGGGGTGTTGCCATAACCGAGCTCGGCCACGGTCTTACCCTTCACATGGGCGCCATCATTGAGCTTGCTCGCTGGAATGGTCACCAACGGGGTGCAGGTGTAGGCGGCGACCACGGTCTCAACGCCATCGAGCTCAAGCACGGTCATGGCACGAATCGGCGCCCGGGTTTCGGTCTGGTTGTGCACCGTGTGGTAGATCTCGATGTTGGAGCTGGTCGAGCTGTCATCAAACGGATAAGACACCTTACGCAACGTCGACGCAAACTCACCGGTGGACAGGCTGGAGACGTACAGGGTGCCATTGACGAAGTCCAGATCGGTGATCCCCAGCGTAGTGGCCGGGATGTCGCGCCAGAAGGTAACGTCATCGGTAGCGGTGGCGGTCAGCTTCTTAACCGTCTTCGGCAGAGACGCCAGATCCACCTTGGCAAACTCGCCGGCCTGATTGACGCGCACCACCACCGGGGTTCTGCTGCCCTTGAACTGAGTCGACAGCGAGATGTACGCCTCTTTGCTCACCGGGTGAACGGCTATGTCGTGGTAATCGATGGCAAGACTGTCCACGCCCAGCAGCTTGGCGATCTGACTGCCCGCTCCCTCCAGGTTGAAGCTGGTGGATGCGGTGGCCGGCTTAGCCTTCGGCAGCGAATAGGCCAATATCTGACCGCCGTCGGAGTCCGCGACGAACAGGGTATTGTCGTCGGCAAACTCCAGCACCGTGGCGGACACCGGCAAAGCGCCAGCGTTCACGGTCAAACTGAACAGGCCCAAAGACAGCCCGGCAGCTAATTTATTCAATAGCTTGATGTTTTTCATAACAAGACTCCTATTCGGCTGTGAACAGCGTGCTCATGGTCTGGGCAAGTTGTTGTTGAATGACTTCGCTCTTTAGTACTCCGGCCTCAAGGTCGAAGTTGTCGTAAAAACTGGGTATGGACAGGCTGCCCTTGACGTCTGCGCCGAAGAACTGGGCAGAGCCTACGGCCGAAGCCAATACACTGGCGGCGCCACCGGGGCCAGGCGACGTCGCTAGGTAGATCACCGGCTTTTGCTGAAACACCTCTCGATTGATTCGACTGGCCCAGTCGAACAGGTTCTTGTAAGCCGCGGTGTAAGAACCGTTATGCTCCGCCAGAGACACCACGATGGCGTCGGCACTGCCGAGCTTGTCCACAAAAGACTTTGCCGGTTGCGGCTGACCAATTTCCGCCTCTTTATCTTCACCAAACAACGGCAGCGGATAATCGTTCAAATCCAGCACCTCCACCTGAGCCCCTTCCACCATGGAAGCGGCATAGGTCGCCAGTTTCTTGTTAATGGACGCCTTGCTATTACTGGCGCCAAAGGCAACGACTTTCATTACAAACACTCCTGAAATTCAATCTGATATCTATGTTTTTTGACGCCGGGCCGTTAAGCGGCCCCGATAAGCACCAGACCAAACGGTTCGGTGGAAGACAGCGTCAAGCGCTCCCCTTCGATAAGGTCGCCCTCGTTCACCTCTTGGCCGTTGGCCATGGCGCTGCCCTGAGTAATCATCGCCACAAAGGGGCTGTCGGTGCGGATGGTTTGCCCTGTGGGCACGAAGCCGACCTGACAGCGCATGGTGCTGTCGAAACTGCCGTCGTTGTTGCCGCCAAGCACCGTCGTCAACTCCCCCGGCTTGAGAACATAGTTCTGATAGGCGGGCGTCAGCCCCACCTGTGGCGGGCGAAACCAGATCTGAATGATGTCAGCCTTGGTGTCACTCAGACTGAACTCGGCATGCTGCATGCCGGTGCCAGCACGCTGCACCTGCACGCCAGGTCCTTCGATGACGGTGCCGTCACCCAGGGTTCCCTTGTGTCCCACAGAGCCACTGAGGATGACACTGACAATGTCGACGTCGTTATGAGGATGAATGGGCGCGCCGTCGTTAGGCTTAAAATAGCCACTGGCAAGATAGATAAAATCTCCAAGCCCATGACTTAATTGGCTGTTTCCTTGTACCTGCGGCCACACCTTGGGGCTCATGGCCATGCGGGTCTCGACGATCCCGGCAAAGCCGCCTAGAGGAAGCGCATCACGATGTATGATGCGTAAAGAAGAACTACTCATTGCAAATCTCTCCGTCTCTGGGCACTGCTTGAATGCGCGCTTTGCTGCGCAGTAGATCTAGCCTAGCAGTGCTGGCTTTTCGTGCTGGGATTAGACTAAGCTATTCCTAACACAATAAAATCCAGCCCAATTTGAATAGTGGGCATTCCTGACAGGAATAAGACTTGCGATGGATATGATTATTGCGATGCGCTCTTTCGCCAGGGTGGTCGAGTCGGGGAGTTTTTCCGACGTCGCCAGAGAGGAAAGCACCACTCAAGCTACCATCAGCAAGAGAGTGGCAGCCCTGGAAAAGGACCTGGGGACACAGCTGTTGATCCGTGGCAGCCGGTCGCACAGCCTCACCGAAACGGGAAAGTTATACTACGACCGGGTGGTGAACATTCTGCATGAGATAGAAGAAGCCGAATCAGAGGTCAGGGCTGCCGGTGTCACCCCCAAGGGGAAACTCAGGGTGACGCTGCCTTCCATGTTCGGCAGCCTGTATGTCGCGCCGCTGATCCCCGAGTTCTTGTCGAGTTATCCGGAGATCCAGTTAGACCTGAAGTTTACCGAAAAGATGCTGAACCTGGTTGAAGAGGGGGTGGATCTGGCGATACGCCTCGGCAATCTGGAAGACTCCAGCCTGATCGCACGGCCCTTGGGCTCCGATGACCTGATTCTGGTCAGCTCGCCCGGCTATCTGGCCGAGCACCCTGCTCCACTGCACCCCAGCGAACTGACGAACCACAACTGCCTTGTTTACAGCTTGTCATCCGAGGGGGCGACCTGGAGCTTTACCAATCAGAAGCCCGATACCTCGGTACGAGCAACGGGCAACTTTCAGTGCGACACCGGCTCCGGGCTGCTGGAAATGCTGCTGGCAGACACCGGCATCGCCTTTATGCCCAGGTGGCTGGTGGGCAAACACCTGGAGTCGGGGCAACTGGTGCAAGTGCTCAACCAGTACTACCGGCGCTACCCCATCAACGCGGTGTACCCGCAAAACCGCTACGTGCCGCTGAAGACCCGCTGTTTCCTGGATTTCATGACCCAGAAGATCAAAGGTGACAGCATGCTAAACAACATCGGCTGACACCTCAGCCTTCGGCCGTTGAAAAAACGGGCAAACCACCTGTATTCACTAATTAGGGGGCAGCGGCTGGCGCCAGACGACAACTTCGATGCCAACAATAAGCCACGCTAATAATCTGCCTACAAAAACTTGCTTATTCATGAGGTTAGGAGTAAACCAGCAACTGCAAGCTCGTTGAATTAGATCGTTAGGAAGCACTGAACATGACAGATTTGGTATTGAACCCCGACTTTGTTAAATGGATTCAAACCCCCAGCGGCTGTGACGGTGGCAATATCAATAGCTCTGTCTGGTTCTTTGGTCTGGAGTGGGGTGGCGACGCGCATCAGATGCAAACACCCGATCTGGTGATCAACCAAGAGCACCCTTATGTAAGTGGTGACTACCGGAAAGTCTTCCCAGACGATTACCAATACAACAACAAGCTGACCAAACTCTATGCCGCTATGCTGGGTCAGCCAACGGAGCACTACGCCAGCGTGTTCCACGCTACTCGAATGTTTGATGCCGATTCAGACACCTACAAAGGCAACATCTACACCCTCACCTCACCCCGGGAAAACAATCAGTTCTTTACTTCGAATCTGCAGCAAATTACCGGCTGCAGAACAAAAGAGTCCTACAAACAAGCCCACCGGGATTATCGTTTTCCTATGCTAAGACGCTGGGTTAAAGAACACCAACCTCGGGTAATTGTATGTTTTGGCAATAGCTATGTTGACGATTACTGTTCGGCATTTTCCGGCCAGCCCATCACTTTCACCGCTAAGCGCTTTGCCGGTGTAAAACTGTTTTACGCCCCAATCAACGACGGCAATACCCTGCTGGTTATCTTGCCTTTTATCGCCTTCTATTCACACTGCCTGAACTCCGACTATCGCATCCGTCATGCAGGTGTTGTTGTCGCTCAGTTGGCTAACGAGCACTTTGGCAAAAACTGGTGCCAACACCTCGATCTCGCACTGCCAGTAATTCACAAGAAAGAACCACAGGACATAGCGGATAAGTTGGGCCAGGAGGTTCGGGCACAAGAACTCACCCTCCACGAATTTGCTCTATCCAATTCATTGCCGCTGGTGGAGCTTGAAGCGTTGCTGAATCGTAATATGCGGCTTTCCAAAGAGTTGGCTCAGGCATTAGCAAATGCGACACAAACCACAGCAAGGGAGTGGCTGACAATACAGCTTGATTGGGAATGCTGGTGGGCAGAAACCACCTGTAAGTAATCTCTTTAAAAGCGATAAGTTACGGTGAGTCAATAAGGTTTCGAGGCCATACTGCCAATAGGTAAAACTCAGCGACGAAGCACCGCGATCCATCGTCCCAAGTTTAACAAACTGGTCAGCGAGGCAGCGACATAGGTCAGTGCCGCCGCTTTGAGAATCTTCTCCGCATGCTTCAGGTCACCGTCGTGCAGGTACTGGCCTTGCTTCAGGAGCGGCAGCGCCTTGCCATAACTGGCATCGAACTCAACTGGAAGGGTAATCAGGTGCACCAGGGTACTGAGTGCCATCGAAACAATGCCAATCACTACCGTTAATGCTCCCGCTTGCGGAATGCGGGTTAGCACTAGGATAATCGGAGCCGCCATTAGCATAATGCCAGCAAGGCGCTCGCCGACCATTGCTGTCTTAACAAGTTTCTGCCGCGCCAGGAACAACGATTCGCCGCGTGAATCCTGAATGGCATGCCCCACCTCATGGGCGGCAACAGTTACTGCTGTCAAAGAGTATCCTGAGTAGTTTTTCGGCGTCAGACGCACAGCCTTAGCGACCGGATCATAATGATCACCGACAGGGGTCTCCTCTACCTGGACATGGACGAGGCCGTAACTGTCGAGCAGGTGGCGCGCAAGTTCACCACCGCTTCCCTGCTCGCGGTACCGATCTGCCGGCTGTTCGTACTTTTCCATCACATGTTTGACCCACATACCCGGCATGAAGACGCATAATGTGATGATGAGTAAGATAATTATCCAGAACATTTAAATCGCTATGTCATAAGTATTTGTGCGGCTACTGATTATTATACGCATAGAAATGAGCAGCAGATACTTACCGACGACGGCCTGCTTCAGACTTTGGCGCAAATAGGAAACGACGTTAGCAGAGCCTAACTGGCCACCCGCCTTTGCATCCGTGGGGTATCCACCTCGAGAAGCCCCGGCACTATCCAACGGCTTGCTATCCGTCCCAGCTTTGCGGGAACGTCACAAGCAACGAGAACCAAAGATCTTAGGGTGGATGTCCAGTTAACTCGATTAATCGCCACCACTATCTCGGCGGCCAAGGGGGCTAGACAAAGCTAGGCTCTGAGGCCGACAGCGCAGGCGACGAATCGTAAAGAGAGTGTGTGAGATGGAGCCTTTAAACGAGTCATGCCCCCCGATAATGCGGGGGCATGACAGCTAAGCGGGAAAGAAAGGTTTCGAGATTTCTATTCAATCACTCCGGCCATCTCTACAAGCTGACTGATTTCATCCCACATCCAGTAGTTATCATTCTGATTCTGTTGTAGCTGCCGAGCTTCATTAACAAATGCTCTGAATACTTCAGTGTGATTACTATAATCGAGCGGGTTCGAGCCATCAAATGCAACTCTTGTCCAATCAATAACCCATTTAGACGTTTGCCCTCTCAAACCACCCTCAATTGATCTTTCAACCAAAAACATAGCATTATGAGCTGCAAGAAGTACCTCTTTCCCCATACCTTCAAACAGAACATTGTTCTTAACTGCGAACTCGACTTGATGTTTTCCATTTAAGCTATGATTTTTAAATCTCTCTGGGTAAGTATCAAACTCAGCAAGCGCACTTAGTAATCCTAGTGTTGTGATTGCTTGCTTTCCGCTTTCGGATCGGGCTTCGATCTGGCTCATACATGCTCTAAATCTAGCTAAAAGCTGCTCAATATCTCTGAGTTTTAGGCTATATGCATCCGCAACTAGCTCTATATATCTAAGCAAGTAACCATGACTTCCTCCGGTCCAGTTATCCTTCAGGTCGTGAGCCACATTTGAGTTATCAAGAAATGAGAAAGTATGACTTTTGTACTTAAGGTAATCCATGACCGATAGGTTTGGTAAGTGAACCTTTCGGTCAAAAAACCTGCGCAGGTATACTTGTGCGTCGAAGTCAACACCATACGCAGATCTCACTGAGTGCTGCAACTGTTCAACATTCGTTGAAACCACAAACACCACTCCCGGTACCGCAAAGAAGTGCTTAATAGTCTCCAGTAGTTGGATGGCATAATCTGGTCGACAGCGATCGAGCTCATCCACAATCACATATAAAGGAGTTTCGCAAAACTTGTATTTACTGAAGGCAGAAACAAGCTTATTTAGATAGTCCCTCACCTCCTTTATGGAGTTTTTTTGTTGTCGATATTGCCCAACAAAACCATCGGCGACTTTTGAGCATTCATCAAGAGTAAGCTTGTCTTTAACTGCGTTAAAAACTTCTTCACCCAGTAAAACTTCGTCGGCCCCCCCTGCCGCCAGAGACGCTGCCTTTCTAAGGCTCGATATGGCATTTACAGTCTTGTTCCAGGAGTTTATCCAGAAATCCTTTATCTTCTCTAAGTCCTCAGGGTTGTTATAGCCTGAAGTACAATGCACCATTTGCTCCAACAGCTCACAACCCACCACCATAAGCGGGTCTTTAGCAAAATCCGAGGTCCAGGCATCGATAAACACTACGGGATGATTATCTGCCCTTAACTTGGCGTAGAGCCGACGCACAAACTCGGTCTTGCCAGAACCCCAATCTCCATTGAGGTTGAGGACATATCCTTTCTCCCCTTCACCATTGAGATAGTTGATCAGGAACTCACCATAACCCTTACGGTTTAGGGCGCAGTTTTCAAAGCTCCGTAGCTCTCCATTATCAAGTAACTCCCAATCGTGATAGGTGGGGTAAAGTAGCTCTCCTGCCACTTCTTTTATCGCGGTTTCGTGCACGACTCGACTCCATATCTTGTCTGGTTAGATAGATGCAGATTACTGAATTGCTTGCTCTTTGACCAATTAGGCCGACAGCAATGACGTTTAAACCCCTTTAAAACCATCATCACTTTCCCGGTGCCAACTAGGTAACCTCTGCCATTGCTGAACACCAAGCGATGGCTTACAACGTCACTGACTGAGGCTGCTGTTCCAACTAGCGACACGCACAAGGTTGGCATTTGGCTATCTTCACCACAGTCCTCGCCGCACAACCAGCTTTCAAAGACACCCATCTTATGGCCTTTGTAAAACAATGCTATACCGATACTGTTATCATGGGTGATGAGATGGACGCCCCTAAATTCGGCGTCAAATGCGCCAAACTGAGATTTGTACAAACCAGTTCACATTAGGAGCGTCACCTTAATGTTTTTGTTAGGCACCTTTATCTTCGTCTGCAGTGAAATGTACGATCTCTTCTGGTTTCAAGCCATCTTTTGAATTGTTGAGGAGATGCTTTCTCACATCAATTAAGATGGTCTTCATACTCACTTCATTATCGCCAGCCAAGTGATTAGAAAGATTTCGAGCAGTATCTTCTGGTAGCCAAAGCATTAACTCCCATGCTTGCTGATTTAGATTGCTGGCTCGTTCCCTGCTAAGTGCTACATCACCATTTCTCGCATCAGCTAGAAGCTTGGAAACTTTTGCAGCTTGTTCTCTTACTTTTTGTTCATACTTAAAGTCTTCAAGTTTTTTATCATATTCATGCTTTACTGATTGAACTAACCTTGATTTAAGCCATAGTGCAAGAATAAACTGTAGCCCCCCAACAATTAGGGCAAAAAGTCCAAAATCCTTCCAGCCTAGCATTAAAGCAAACTCTTTTAACGAATCTTCCACAATAGCTCCATTAATATGCGTTGTTATGATCTATACCAGTGCCTAACAGTGTATTAGTGCGAATTCGCACTAAGCCCGAAATCCACACCTCAGCAATTGGTTTACTCTACTCTATTTTCTCACATACAAACAATAGGTTAGAGAAGAGTTGCCGAAATTTTCAACTGGCAATTGGTGTGGAAAGTGCGCATGAATACATAGTGGGGTCTACATAAACACAGTTAGCTAGGAATTTTTCTTCCCTAATCATATGGATACCAGGTGGCTGTAGGTAAAAGTGAGAATTTTTACCGGTGAAAGTGCGCATTCGTAGTTACTGACGTTTTGGGTATGGAGCCAACGAGTGCTCCTGGCGCCAAAGCCGCCATTACCAAACCCCCTATGCCTTGCAGCCTGTCTATACCTATCCAGCTGATGACGTAGGGCTCAGCAACCAATTTCAGAACCAGCCCCACTGAGCCGCCTGTTGTTTACTATAGGGGCAATGACCACCAATTCAGTGATGTAACCCTCAGAAAAATAAGTAACAATACCTTATATCTATCCGCTAGTTCGCGTTTCTTCGGCACAAGGCATTCCATGCGATACTTTCCCACACTCCTGCTTATTGGCCTGCTCGGCGGCTGCGCCAGTCTGAACACCCCATCAACCACGGTTGTCTGTCACGACCAAGGCATTAACAGCACCTTTGTCCATGAGGGCCATCGCTACCTGGTGGTGGATAACGACAGCATCCGCGATCAGGACAACCTGGCGGCGCTGGCCTCGGGAGAGATCCGCTATTGCACCTCCCATGTTACCGACCTCTCGCGGCTGTTCTACATGATGACCGAGTTCAATCAGCCCATCGGCGACTGGGATACCAGCAACGTCACCGACATGTCGCTGCTGTTTCAACACGCTGCGGCGTTCAACCAGCCGATCAACCACTGGGACACCGCCAAAGTGCGGTTAATGCGCGGCACCTTCTACAGTGCCAAGGCCTTTAACCAGCCGCTGGAAAGTTGGGATGTATCTAACGTCAGCTCGATGCGCTCAATGTTTTGGGCCGCCTACTCCTTCAACCAACCCTTAGCCGGCTGGGACATCAGCAACGTCACCGACCTGGGGGCCATGTTTAAAAGCGCCTGGGCCTTTAATCAGCCGCTGAATCAGTGGGACACCCGCAATGTCAGCGTAATGAAGTGGATGTTCCGCGATGCCAGTGCATTCAACCAACCGCTGAACCAGTGGGACACCGCCAAGATAGACGACATGTCGGGGCTGTTTTTTCGGGCCAGCGCTTTCGATCAGGATCTGACCCAGTGGAACGTCAGCAAGGTGGTCGCCAACGGCTCGTTTGCAACCGAAAGCGGATTGAGCGATCTCCACTACCCTCCGGCGTTCATCACCTTCGTGCTGCCCGAAGGCCATGAGAGATACAGCGGCATTGGCATCTCCATCGACAAACCCGCCGACTACCTGGTGGTTAAGGTTATTCTCGATGGCGGCCCGGCCGACAAAAGCCAACAACTGACAAGCGGCGATAAGATCATCGCCATCGGCCAACAGCCGGATCAGCTGCACAGCGTCAGCCAATGGTCCATGGACCAGGCAATCGACGCCATTCGCGGCCCTTCGGGCAGCCCGGTATTTCTGGAAGTCATAGACCGTAAAGGCATCACCAAAACCGTGCGGATTGAGCGGGCGGCGATGTAACCCGGTGCGTAATGCGCCCCATGAAGTGATCGAACATTCACCGCGGTGGTGCGGCCACACTACACCACGGCATCATCAATCAGGGTCTTAACCAGATAACTGCGCTGGCCGGTCAATGGATAAGCCTGTTGCTGCCACACCTCTTGGTAGCCCCATTTTTGGTAGAAGGGCTTGGCCTGAAACTCCAGCGTATCCAGCAGGCACCAGCGGCAACCCCGTTGGTGCCCCTGGCGTTCAAACTCCACCAGTAACTGCTGCCCTAGCCCCTGCCCCTGCATGGCCGGGTCGACCCACAGCCAATCCAGCTGCAGCCAGTGACCAAAACTGCTGCCACTGGCACCGCCGAGCAGCTCGCCGTCATCACTGTGCACTGCCACCGCCAGCGGCTTGCGGGTCACTTCGGGCCAGTGCTGACGATTAAAATCACGAATGCGCGCCCTGAGGGTTTCAACCAACTGTGGCTGCGGCGCATCAAACACTCGCAGTTTCATGGCGGCGCGTTTGGTTTTCATTGCTACTGGGTCTCGACGTTCGGGGCTGGCGGGCGGCCGTAGGCAAAGGCCCGCACCACGATGCACTGACGGGCATAACCGATGTGCCACAGGGTTTCATCATCGATGGCCAGATCGGCCAGGTACTCGGTGCGGTCTATCTGCGCCTTGGCAGCTTCGATGGCCTGCTGAGTCGAGGGTGGCTCATCCATGGGAATGAAATACAGCGCCTGGGTCTGGCAGCTCTCTCCCTCTACCGGCCCCAGCAATACCGCCCCGGCGGTTGCGCCATGGCTGTGGCTAACAAAGGTGCCGTGCAGGCCAGAGGTACAGCCGCCCAGCGCCAAGAGAAGGGTAAGAAAGGCGCTTACTCGGCCCATGTTTGCCATTTTTGGCTCCCGCTGATGGATTCCTGTTCAAGTTAGCTACAGAATGGCCGTACATCAATCACTTCTTGCAGTTATTGGCCGGTGTTTCAGCGGTCTTTCCAAACGGCTAATCCAATAACCCCATGGTGTGGGCCATGCTGATCAGCTGGGCCCGGTTGCGAGCGTTCAGCAGCTCTTTGATGCGGTCCAGGTGGTAATTGACGCCGCTCTCGGTCAGCGACAACTGCTCGGCCACCTCCTCGCTGGAGTTGCCCTCCGCCGTTAACCGCAGAATCGCCAAGGCCCGCTCCGACAGGCAACTGAAATTGGCGATGGGGTTGAGTCTGGCGATGCACTGCTCATTAAACAGCGCCGCATACAGCGCCAGATGATGACCAATGTCGGCCTCGTTGGCACTCAGGTTGGCCAGCAGCGTGGCCCGGTCCAGATCCGAGAAGAACACAAACGCCGCCAGCCAGTCCGGGTGCTGTCGAATCGGCAGGTGCCAGACGCCGCGGCTGCGAATCTGATAGTCCTCCAGCAGCCGGGCAAACTGCTCGCCTTTGGCGCCGCTGAGATCCGGGTCCTGCCACACACTCAGCCCCAACGGGTGCTTGTTGAAGTAGGCCTCGTCGGTGGCGGCAAAGTGCTGCAGGTAGTGGTGGCGAAACGTCAGAATGGCGTCGCTGGAATAGACGCCGCACTTGGCCTGAATCATCTCCTGAGGCAGCCGCCGGCGCAGCTTCTTAAACTGGTGCAACGACGGAATCATCACCTTGGTGGTGATGCCGTAAAAGAAATGAGTAATACCAAATTGGGCCAGATAAGCGCTGGCTCGCTGCAGGTGATCCCCGTCGATGGGGCATTTTTGGGTCAGGACGGTACTCATGAATCGGTGACAAACGCAGCGGTTAAAACGGTTAGGGGCAAGTATAACCAACCTGCCCCGAACAATGACTATAAGATCTGCCAGTTTCCCCGCCACCGAGGTGGCGGGGAGAGCAATCAGTTGGGGTGGCAAGTCATGCAGGAGTACGGGTCGGGGAACACCCGGCTCATGTCCCAGTCGGAGTTCACCGAGCTCCACACCTGCTCATAGGGCTGATAGTTGCCATCGCTGTCCCGTGGCAGTGCATTCAGCTCATTGGGGTCGTTGTAGATTTTGTCGTTACTCTTGATGGCGTCGCCCTGATACAGGCGACGGGTGGACGCCTCACCATGGTGGCTTGGCGTGGTGCTATCTCCGGCGTGGCACCAGAAGCAGCGGGCGGTCTCGCCATGGCCCTTGGGCGCGCCGTTATTGCCGTGGCACGTGGCACAGTAGTACGGCTGGGTGGCATCAAAGCCGTCGGCGCTGTTCACCGGCCAGCTGTGGCCACCGTGGCCCAGTGGCTGTTTCTGCTCATTGTGACACTCGGTGCAGTCGGCGATGCCCCAGCCAAAGTGAGTCTCGGTCAACAGCGGACCGCTGCCGGACTCGGGCAGATCAAACGCCTGCAGGGTCATGATGTCGGAGCCATCCTCCGCTTCGCTGAAATCGCGCTCCACCCGCGCCTTGCCGCTGTACTCCTCCATGCCCCACAGCTTGTAGTGGTCTTTCACCAGAATCATGGTGAACTGCACCGGCTGGTTCATCACCCAGGTGTCGGCCATCATGTGCATCACGTTGCCACCAAAATTCGAGTTCCAGTCCAGGCGGCAATGCTCCGGATCCACCACCAGATCCATACCGCCGGTGGCCGGCGAGGCGAAATCGCACACCGAGGCTCGGGAGAAATCGCCGTGCACCGCCATGTCGCCGTACACCGTGGCCCAACCTCGGCCCACCTCTGAGGCGATGCCGTCTACCCGGAACAGGGCAAAGTGCTCCACCTTGGCGCCGGTAGACAGCGACGGCCAGTAGTTAAAGGCCACATCCAGACCGGCATCGGCGGCAGACAGGAAGATGTCCATCTTGGTGATCACCCCGGGCTGGAAGATATCCGGCCGCATGTTGTGTGCCGTTACCTCCAGGTTGGCAATCACCATCGGCTGGGGCTCGCCCGGTTTCATGATGTTCAGCTGCGGCAGCACCACCTTGCCGCCGTTTTGTGCCAGCCGCGCCATTTCCCGATCCTGAACCCAGCGACGACGCTCGGTCATCTCCGGCGAAAATGGCTGAAAGCGAAGGGTCATGCCCGGCTGCACCCAGATCTGGTCCAGTCGTTCGTAGTGGGCCTCCCCCTGTGGGCCCAGCCCGTCGAGGGTGCCGTTCAGCTTGATCAGCTCACCGCCATCGTATTTCACTCGCGTGTGCCAGTCGTGGCCCATGAAATTGGCGTAGACGTCGTTGTCCTGCTCGTCGAACACGCCATCGCCATTGCGGTCCCAGGACAGCACAAACTCAAAGGTGTCACGGCCGGTCAGCGCCGGTGGCTGTACCTGCTCCAGTTTCAGGTCCTGGCGGGTGTAGGCCAGGTAGCGCAGGGCATCGAAGCTGGAGTAATGGCCGTCAACAAAGATGTCGGGGCGGGCACTGCCGGCGCCGAGGCCATCGGGGTTGGTGCGCAGTACCCTGTCCATCTCCTTGGCATCCACCACGATGGCCGCCTGCGGCGGGTTGTAGACGCCATCCAGGTGGGCATCCCGCTCATCGATGCGGCCATCGCCGCTAAGGTCGCGGGCCTGGTCGCTCTGCAGCCAGTCTTTAAGCGGATCGGCGTATCGCCCCAGGTAGACCACAAACTGGCCTTCAAATTTCGCCTGCGGCTGAATGTCCAGAGTCAGGTAGGGGGATTTCGGCGGCGTCGGCTCCGGCGCTGGCGCAGTGGCGCCGTCATCATCGCTGCCACAACCAGCCAGCAATGCCGCCAGCAATAACGCAGACAGGGAGTGTATTTTCATCATCGCTTCTCTCGTTTTGATTTTCGGTCATTGGAACAACCTCGAGAGTAAAGGAGCTGCAATCTGCCACTACTAAGGGATCTGGCAGTGATTTTGAGGCAGAGGACGGAGTGTGAAGCCCGGCACGAATTGTTGCCGACCCAATGGAAGAAGCGTTCGCCGTTACTCTCGATGCTGCCGTCGCCACTGTTGCGGTGACAGTCCCTGAGATTTGCGAAACGCGCGGGAAAAATTGCTCAGATCCCGGTAACCGAGAATCTCCGCCAGCAGGGTGATGTCCATGGCGCTGTAGCGCAGCTGCCAACAGGCCGACTGCATGCGAATCTGCTGCAGCAGGCGGGAAAAATCCTGCTGCTCGGCCGCCAGTTGCCGCTGCAAGGTGCGCCGATGCAGCCCCAATAACGCGGCGATGTGGTCGATGTTGGCCTGCCCTGCCCCCAATGTCTGCTGAATCAACCCGCTGACCTGTCGTACCCGGTCCTGCCCCTGTCGCTGCAATTGCCGCTGTAACCGCTGCTCTGCCGTCGCCTTGGCAATGGCATCGCCCCGGTGCAGCCGCTGGGTCAGCAGCGTCGCCGGTAGCCACAGTATGTCCTGGGGCTGATTGAACATCACCTCGGTCTGAAAATGCTTGCGATAGTGTTCCAGGGGCTGCTGCGGTGCGTGACTGAAATCCAACCGGGCGGCACGAAATGTTGGGCCCATCAGACGCTGACACAAATGAAAACAGGCGCTCATCGCCAGCTCTTTGTACTGACGCGAGTCCGACTCGGCGTGAAAATTGTCATAACGACAGATGGCCAGCAGCTGCCCCTGCAATTCATGGTTCCAGTACTCCGACTGGTTATGAAACGCCATCAGACTGCGCACCGCCTTCAGTGCTTCTTGCGGCGTAGTGCTGTGCTGCAGCACCGCGCCTAGCCCCCCCAGCATGGCAAAGTCCTGCCCGGCTCCCAGTCGCAGCCCGAAATCCGGGCAGTTCAGGGCCTCGGCACAACGCTGCAATAGGTTGGCCAACTCGTCGATGGCCATAGTCCGGTGCTCGTCCTCAAGGGCCGCCCGAGTCAGCCTGGCGGTCGCCAGCAATGCGTCGCTGTCGCCGCCCAAAGCCTGAATCAGGCCTTCGATGCCCGCCAGGGCACTGACTCTGATCTGAAACTGCCGCGTCATGGCTGCACTCCGTTGGCCTGATGATTCGTTGCGGTCGCTTTATCTTTTCGCAGCTGTCACCAAATGACAAGCCGGACAACACTAATGCGAATAGGATGCATAATTATTGGAAGGCAATTGCAAGGAGCACGCTGACATGGCCCAGTACGACATTTTGATTCAACGGGGGCGCTATTTTGACGGCACCGGCGCCCCGTCCCAGATACGGGATCTGGCCATCAAGGACGGAAAGATCGCCTGCGTCAGTGAACAAGCACTGGCACCGGAGTGCGCCGAACGGGTGATCAGCGCCGAGGGCAAATGGATCACCCCGGGGTTTATCGACACCCACACCCATTACGATGCCGAACTGCTGGTCAGCCCCAGCTTGTCGGAGTCGGTACGCCACGGCGTAACCACGGTGCTGGTGGGCAGTTGCTCATTGAGCATGATCTGCAGCGATTACGAAGACGCCTCGGATCTGTTCACCCGGGTGGAAACCGTGCCCCGGGAAAAGGTGCTGCCAATCCTCAAGCGCAACAAGAGCTGGTCCACACCGCGCCAATGGGTGGAGCACGTCAACACCCTGCCGCTGGGGCCCAACCTGATCAGCTTCCTCGGCCACAGCGATCTGCGCGCCAGTGTCATGGGGCTGGACCGGGCCACTCGCCACGACACCCAGCCCGGCGAAGCCGAGATGCAGGCGATGGAGGCGCTGCTGCATGAAGCATTGGAATGCGGCTTCCTCGGCCTGTCGACCATGTGCCTGAAGTGGGACAAGATCGACGGCGAACGGGCCTGGTCCCGCAGCCTGCCCAGCACCTACGCCCACTGGCGGGAAATCGCCCGCCTCAACAAGCTGGTTCGCCGCTACGACCGGGTGCACCAGGGCGCCCCCAATGCCGCCACGCCGCTGCAGATTTTCGATTACGTGCGCGAGAGCATCGGCTGGCGCCGCAAGCCGCTGAAAACCACCCTCATCAGCCAGATGGATCTCAAGGGCAGCCGCTACCTCACCAACCTCACCAAACTGACCTCCTGGTTTACCAATGCGGTCAAGGGCGACTTTCGCTGGCAGGTACTGCCGACGCCGTTTACGGTCTACGCCGACGGCATCGATGTGGTGTTCTTCGAGGAGTTTGGCGCCGGTGAGATGGCGTTGGACCTTAAAGATGAGCTGGCCCGCAACGAGCTGCTGAAAGACGAAAGTTATCGGCGCAACTTTCGTAAATTCTATGGTGAAAAACTCAGCCCACGGGTGTGGCAGCGAGATCTGTCCGATGCCATCATCATCGACTGCCCGGACGCCAGCCTGGTGAACAAGAATTTCGACGAAATCGCCCGCGCCCGAGGCATCCATGTGGTGGATCTGTTCCTGGACTTGGTGGTGGAGTTCGGCCAGAAGTTACGCTGGTACACCACGGTAGCCAACCACAGGAAGCCGGTACTGAAAAAGTTGGTGGCCGATCCCAACGCCTTGATCAGCTTCAGCGACGCCGGCGCCCACATTCGCAATATGTCGTTTTACAACCTGCCGCTGCGGATGCTCAAACTGGTGCAGGAATCCATCGATGAGCAGCAGCCGATTATGTCCATAGAGCGAGCAGTCTGGCGCCTGACCGGCGAACAGGCCCAGTGGCTGGGGGTCGACGCCGGCACCATTCGCCGCGGCGACCGTGCCGACGTGGTGGTGCTGGACCCCGCCGGCTTTGCTCAGGACCTGGAAGCGGTACACTGGGCAGAGATGGACAATTTCGACCTCAAACGGCTGGTGAACCGCAACCCGGGCATCGTTAAGCAGGTGGTGATCAACGGCAAGCTGGCGGTGGACGACGAACGAATCCTGCCAGCGCTGGGCACCGAACCTGGCTATGGCCGCTTTATCGCCGCCGACAACCGCAAGGAAAGCGACACATGACACCCAACCACTCAGATTCGCCGCTGGCGCTGATCTCCGGCGCCTCCAGCGGCATCGGCCTGGACCTGGCAAAAGCCTATGCCGCCCGAGGCTGGCGACTGGCGCTGCTGGCCAGACATCCCGAGCGACTGGCGCAGGCGGTAAGCCAGTGCCAGTCGCTGGCGCCAACGGCCGAGGTCTGCGGCTACTCGGTAGACGTCGACGATGCCAAGGCGGTGCAGGATTCGGTGGCACAGATCCGCGCTCAACAGGGGCAGCCGCAACTGCTGATCCTCAGTGCCGGCATCGTTCAGAGCATCCCCTTCCTCGACCAAAGCGACGACGAGTTCGAGGCATTGATGCAAACCAACCTGCTGGGCAGTCGCCGCCTGGCCAAAGCCTGGCTGCCCGCCATGCTGGAACAGCCACAGGGGCAGATCTGCTTTGTCAGCTCCCTGGCCGGGCTCATTGCTCCCTATGGCTACTCCGGCTACAGCGCCAGCAAGTTTGCCCTGCTGGGCATGGCCGGGGCCCTGCGCCAGGAGGTGAGTCCCCAGGGGATAACCGTCTCGGTGCTGTGCCCGCCCGAGGTGGACACGCCGATGGTGGCCCAGGAGCGCACCTACATCAGCCCGGTAGCCAGGCAACTGAAGGATCTTGGCGGCACCCTGCAGGTCGACACCGTCACCCGCGCCACCCTATCCGGGCTGGAGAAAGGCCGCTTCCTGATCATTCCGGGGTTTCGCGCCAAACTCAGCTACCACGGCGCCCGGTTGTTTCCCGGCCTGTTTGGCTGGGCCATGCAGAGAATTGTCAACTGGGCCAGCAAGCGCTATTCCCGGCAACACCAGGCAAGATAGAGCGCCGTTGTTACGCCAGTCGGAGGCGACGATGTCGGCGATCTGACCTATCCTTTGATAGGTTGAATCCCGTTCCGCAATCGTGAGCCACAGTGGCCACTCAGGCCTCTGCCAACAAGGCCGAGGCCGGTGGCCTCTAATCCAGAAGGACGGAGGAAACAACGTATGCCTAAGTTCATCGACACTCACCCAATGGAGCCCTTTACTGAGCAGCAGCTAAAGGATCTGCAGAATGCACCGGCAGATGAATTCGGTGTCACTCACCACGACATCCTGTTCAGCAAGGCGGACAACCTGATCTACTGCGTGCTGGAGGCCCCCAACGCCGAAGCGATTCACAAGCACCATGCCAAGGCAGGCATCTGCTGTGACTGGGTTCGCCAGGTGGAATCCACCCGCTCGAAATAAGCGACTCCTACCGGCCGGCGCCTGCCTGGGCCCGGCCAACCCGTAGCCAGCAGACCTTGGCAGGCTCAATCATCGAGAATGGCAGCATCCACCATGCCCCGCTCTACCAGTTGCCCCAGCAGATCGGCACACTTGTGTTTGACGCTGTCCCGAAGCAGCCGCATCGCCGGCGTGATGGACTGGCGACTGGGGCAGATCAGCCATAGCTCCGACGCCGCCACCGGGTAGTCGGCCATCACGTTGACCACCCGCCCCGACAGCAAGTCATCGGCCATGTCCAGACCGGATTTCACCGCCAGCCCCTTGCCCGACACGCACCAACGCCGCACCAGATCGCCGTCGTTGCCGGCCCGGTTGCCCTGCATCTTAATCTTGAAGTCGCCGTCGGGGCCGGAAAACTCCCACACGTTATGAATGATGTCCTGCAGCTGGTAACACAGTGCGTTGTGACTGGTCAGTTGTTGAGGGTGGGTGGGGGTGCCGCAGCGCGCCAGGTACTCAGGAGAGGCACACAGCAGCCGGGGAACGTTGCAGATCTTAAAGCCGTACACGCTGGCATCGCTGGGGGAACCGTAGCGCAGCGCCATGTCTACCGCATCCCGGTAAAAATCGACGTTGCTGTCGCCGATGCTGGCACGCAGGCTAAGCTTGGGGTGGTTGTCCATAAATTCATCCAGCCACGGCATCACCAGGTTGCGGCCCAGATCCGACGACACCGCCAGCCTCAGCTCACCATCGACGATCGCCAGCTCATCTTTCATATTGAGCCGGGCCTGGTCCAGCATCTGCAACGCTTGCTGACATTGGGGAATGTAGCGCTCGCCGGCGGTGGACAATCGCAAATGACGAGTGGTGCGAATAAACAGCTCCACCCCCAATGCGGCCTCCACCCGTTTAACGGCGGCGCTGGCGGTGGCGGTGCGCATGTCCAGGCTGGCCGCTGCGGCGGTTATGCTTCGAAATTCGGCCACCTTGAGGATGACCTGCAGATCTTCAGTCAGCATATTATCTTCTTGTTTTTGATAATCTATCAAACATTATGAGGTTTAAACCGTAGCAATCAAGGTCTAACCTATGGGTCAATCAACACCTCACCGGAGCCCCACCATGACTCAATTGACCATCGTCGCCAACATCATCGCCAAGACCGACCAGATTGAACGGGTCAAAACCGAACTGCTGAAGCTGATCGACACCACCCGCGCCGAGGACGGCTGCATCAACTACGATCTGCATCAGGACAACAACAACCCGGCCCACTTCCTGTTTTATGAGAACTGGGCCTCCCGGGAACAATGGCGGGCACACATGGACAACCAGCACCTGAAAGACTACTTGGTCGCCACCGAAGGCGCCGTCGACAGCTTCAGCGTCAATGAGATGAGTCCAATCGGCTAGTCGATATCAAACCGCGTCATCGGCGGCCTGTGCGCCGCCCGTATAAGGAGACCCCATGTTACTGGATACCCCACTCTGCAATTTCGGCTGGCCGGCTCCGGACTTCACCCTGAGCGATCCCCACGGCATCCCCTTTACCCTGAGTGAACAACTGGGCGACAAGGGGCTGCTGGTGATGTTCATCTGCAACCACTGCCCCTACGTGCAAAAGATCATCGACCGCCTGGCCGAGGACTGCCGCCAACTGATGGCCGAAGGGGTCAACGTGGTGGCAGTAATGAGCAACGACTACCAGGAGTACCCGGCGGACTCCCCCGACAACATGGTGGCCTTTAGCCGCCAGCACAAGCTGCCGTTCCTGTACCTGGTGGATGAAGACCAGCACGTTGGCAAAGCCTTTGGCGCCGTGTGCACGCCGGACTTCTTTGGCTTTAATGCCCAGGGTCAACTGCAATACCGGGGCCGACTGGACGATGCCCGCATGGACGACCCGGCCAAGCGCACGCCGGAGCTGCTCAATGCCATGCGCCAGGTCGCCGCCAGCGGCACCGGCCCACAGACTCAGCACCCCAGTATGGGCTGCTCCATCAAGTGGCGCAGTGACGAATAATCATGAATCCAGGACGGGGCGCCCCCCCGTCCTTTCAGCCATTCGGCGATCCTTGACCGGTCAAACAACCTGAACTAGCCTCAATCAATTGCCACAAAGACACTGTGGTTACTTCAATGTTGTCTTGAATTCTGGTTGTACAGGACGCCGACTATGAACCCGTTCGTAGTGCCTCTGGTTACGTTGTTGATCGGCTTCGTTTTAGGCAGCCAATGGCATAGCCTGGCGGAGCGTATCAACTCACCGCCGCCGGAGCCCGGCATTGAATTTGAGTACGATCTTATTGAAGCCATTGCCCTCAATGACCTGCAGCAGGCGCAACACGCTCTCGATTCCAGTCAGCTGGCTACCGCCTCAGACTCTGACAGCACCACCGCGCTGGAGCTGGCCTTAATCAACGGCAACGCCGAGATGGTGACACTGTTGCTGGGCCATGACGCCGATCCTAACCGAACCACCTCCAACGGCATGGTGCCTTTGGCGCTTGCTTTGCTCGCCGAAGACATTCCATCCACTCAGGCGCTGCTTGATGCTGGCGCCGACCCTCACGCCATGGTGACCCTTGGCGAAGACCGCTTCTCGTTGACCGAACTGGCACAAAGCAGTGATAACCCCGGGCTGTTGACCCTGTTCGACCCTAACGCCGCCGACGCCCTGCAGGCTCGGCTCACTCAACTTGAAGCCAGCCAGGCACTGATGGGAGCCGCCGCTGGCGGAGAGCTTGACCGACTGCAGCAACTCATTGACGACAACGCGGATCCGAATGCAACCGACCGGGAAGGCTGGTCCCCGCTTCACCATGCCGCCGCCAGCGACCAGGGCCAGGCCGTCACCGCCCTACTCCGCGCCGGCTCCCGCCCCAATAGCCAGACCCCCACCGGCTTTACGCCCCTGATGTTCGCCGCCAGCCAAAACGCCATCGAAGCGGCAAAGGCGCTGCTATCCGCTAACCCGCAGCTGGATCAGAGCCTCACCAACCAGCAGGGACTGACCGCCTATGATCTGGCCAGCCTAGCCGGGCATCAACAGCTTGCCGCTCACCTGGAACCGAGCGGCCATCGGGACAATAGCCCCAGCCTGATGGACGCCATTTTCAGTGACGATATCGGCCAGTTTATGGCGACGTTGAAGGTGAGCGAACAACAACTGCTGGATGACGACGATCAAGGCTGGACGCCTCTGATGCACGCGGCATACCGGGGCAACACCGAAATGGTGGACGTCATTCTGAAACGTTCCCCCTCCTCGATCTACACCACCGCCCCCGATGGTGCCTCGGCGCTGGCCTTAGCCGTCATCAACGGACACGGCCTCACTGCCGACACACTGATTCGTGCCCGGGCCCCATTGGAGATTCGGGTTAAAGGCGTTGGCCTGCCGCAACTGGCGCAGCAGCGGGGGCATTCAGCCTTAGCCAACACCCTGACGGAGCAGTTGCAGTACCAAACCAAACAACTGCAACGAGAGTTGCTGTACGCCCAATACCCGGCGGGCAAACCGGACGGTGTATTTGGCAATCAAACTCGTCTCGCATTATCGCAGCTGGCCAAGGACCACCCCTCTACCAATGGCATGTCTCACCAACTGCTCACCAACTTCCTGTACCAGAAGAATCGAGACGGCGTATTTGTGTGCAACATCAGCAGCAAAGCGGCCCTGTGGACCGCCATCGCCATCACTCACAGAAGAACCCAGCAATCCAGCAGCCGCGGCTGGTACAAAACCGAGAAGAACCGCTGCCGACGTTTTGACATTAAATCGGACTACGACGTCTATGTCTGGACTCAGAGCGGCAATATCAAATGGCAATCCAACAACAAGCAGAATCCGTTCTGCATCGACATGATGGATGCGTTTCAATTCTCCTATCCCCGCAGCTGTGACGGTAAGAATCTAAAACATCAGTATTTTAGAAAGAAAGAGTTTGGTAATAGCACCCGGATCACCATTCGATATGTCGACTAGAGGGGAGGTAAGCGAATGAGGCTGGTAATGCGCGGCTGCCTGCTGTTCTGCATTGCAGGTTTGCTCACCATGGCGTCCGCACACGCCCGGGAAACCGTCCGCTTACCCATTGGCCCCGTTGCCCCCTGGGACCTCAGTCAGTGCCAGGCCTTACAACAAGAGTGGAAAGCCATCATCGACGAGGTTACTCGGCGCCATCACCATTGCCTGAATCGACACAAGTCCTGCAAACAAGCTCGTGGCGGCGCCTGCAGCTGCGGCCGCTGTGAAACCCTGCACACCAACATGTCGGCCCTGAGTAGCGGCCGTTTTGCCCGGCAACGCACTCAACAACTGACCGACTGCCGCAATTCGGTATTTGAGGCCAAACGGCGACAACGTCAACAACAGCAGCAACAACAACAGGCTGCCCGAACCCGTATCGCCATAGCACCGGCCCCGGGCCCGTCCAAACCGCGAGCCGACCAGGTCTATCTGCGAAACCTGGCCCAACGGCAACTCAAAGCCGAGGCCTCTCGGGTCGCCAAGCGCGCCGCCTATGAGCTGGCGAAACGCAAGTTCCGTGAAGTGCAGGACATCTTTGCCCTAAACCGAAAACTCAGCCGAATGACCGCAGACAAGACTCTGGTTACCGACCTGGTCTCCGCCTATCGACAAGGAGCCACGCCCCATCAAAAAATCCTGTTGATTACCCGGAGTGCCAATCGAATAAAACGAGAGCTTCCGGTTCATGCGCTGTCGAAATTTCTAATGGCCAAATCCCTGACCGAACTGGGCCTAATCACTACCGGCGCGCTCAGCTCTCTGGACCAAGCACTGCTGCAGTTTGATGCCTCACCAACGCAGCGCGCCGCCCTGAACCGGGCCAACGGCCTGATTCGCTTGCATCAACTCGGCACGCCGCAGCGGCTGAAACAGCAAAAACAGCGCTGGTACTCGCAGCAGAGCCACACTAGCTATCAGCAGACTCGCGACACCGTGGTGGCCGAGATCAACCAACAAAACCAGCGCCGGCAACAGGCTCGTCAACAGCAGCAGCGAGTGTCGCAGCAACGCACGGCACAGCCCAAAGCGGCGGCGCCGGTGACCCAACCGGTGCGCCGTCAACCCAATCCCCGATACACCCAATGCCGACAGCAGCGCGACCAGTTAAGTCGTGAGCTCAAGGCGCTCAGCCAGACGATGATAGAGATGGGTCGTAATCCAGATAGCTACACCTCCGAAGACTTAGAGCGGGTTTCGAGACAGATGATGGAATACACTCGCCGAAACCGCGCACTCAACTGCGCGCAGTATCGATAGCCGAGCCATCGATAGAGGCCTGTCAGCGCCAGCTCTGTAACCCACAGCTAGGGATCACAATAGGCCCAGAGTATGCGCTTGGCTGATCAACTGGACCCGATTTCGAGCACAGAGCCGCTCCTTGAGCCTCTCCAGATGGTAATAAACCCCACTTTCTGTCATCGACAACGTCTGAGCCACCTCATCGCTGGAGTAACCTTCTGCCGTTAACTTCAACACCTGCAACGCTTTGTCCGACAGGCAATTGAAGTTCACTATCGGGTTAAGTTCAGCGATACACAGGTCGTTGAAATGACAAGCGAACAGCTGCAGTTGATATTCCACTTGCTGCTGATGTTGATCCAGGCGACGCAAGAACGCCTCCCGGCCCAGGTCAGATACAAACACAAACTCCGAGTACCAGCCAGGGTGGTGACGTATGGGTAGGTGCCATACCGCAAGGCTGGAGACGCCATAATCGTCTAACAGACGCCGAAATTGATTGCGTTTGCTGTCCGATGCGTCCGGCGCGCCCCAAACGCTAAGGCCTAAACGATGATTATTGAAATAGGCTCTATAGGTAATGTCCGTGGTCGCAAAGTGGGTCAGGTAGCGATGCCGAAACTCTCTTAAGTCGTCTCGAGAACAGATAATACGTCGAGCTTTAGCCACCTCTTTGGGCAACCGACGCCCCAACTTCTTAAACTGATGAAGTGCAGGCCGATTGACATGAGTGATGATGCTGTAAAAAAAATCCGTTACCCCATAGGGCAACAGGTACTCGCTGACTCTACGAATATGCTTGGGGTCAATAGCGCAAGGCTGGGTCTCTATGCTCATATCATCTTCACGCACAAACAAAATAGCCCCCTCACTTGGGGGCTCAGGGTTACAGTTAGAAACGATCAACTCCGGTGGGAAACAGCATCACTGGTTGGGGTGACAGGTCATGCAAGAATAGGGATCAGGAAAGACCCTGCTCATGTCCCAGTCGGAGTTTACCGAGCTCCAAATTCGTCGATACTCACTGTAGTTACCGTCCTTGTCCCGTGGCAGAACCGAGAGATCATTCGGGTCATTAGGATCCGGCACGCCCCCATGAGACGAGTTATAGATCTTGTCGTTACTGATGATGTCGCCGCCCTGATACAGCTTGCGGGTCGACGCCTCTCCATGGTGTCCGGGAGTATTGCTGTCGCCAGCGTGACACCAGAAACAACGAGCCGTTTCCCCGTGTCCCACCGGCGCGCCATTGCTGCCGTGGCAGGTGGCGCAGTAATAGGGTTGAGTGACATCAAAGCCATCGACGCTGTTCACCGGCCAACTGTGGCCGCCATGCCCCAAGGGTTGCTTTTGCTCATTGTGGCACTCGGTGCAATCGGCAATACCCCAACCAAAATGCGCTGAAGACAGCGTCGGGCCCGTGCCGGCCTGGGGCAACTCGAACACCTGCAAGGTCACGATGTCGGCACCATCCTGTTGCGGGCTGAAATCCCGTTCAGCAGAGCGTTTACCGCTGAACTCCTCCATTCCGAACAACTGATAGTGATCCGCAAAGATGGCGATTGCCGTCTCTTCCGCCTGATTCATCACCCACACATCGGACATAATGTGCATCTTGGTGCCACCAAACGCCGACTGCCAGTCCACTCGGCAATGCTCCGGGTTCACCACCAGATCCTGCCCGCCGCCCATGGCAGAGGAAAAATCGCAGTCAGAGAGCGGCCCAAAGTCCTTATCGGTCACCATCTCTCCCCACAATGTGGTCCAGCCCCGAGCCACTTCAGAGGCCAGGCCATCCACTCGAAACAGTCCGAAATGATTCACCGGTGCCCCGGTTGACAGCGACGGCCAGTAATTGAACGCCACATCCAGCCCTTGATCTGCCGCAGACAGGAAGATGTCCATCTTAGTGATCACGCCTGGCTGGAAGATATCCGGGCGCATATTGTGGGCAGTCACCTCCAGGTTATCGATCACTATCGGAGGCGTAGTCTCCGATTTCATCACCATCAAGCGGGGCAGAACCACTTTGCCACCGCTTTGCGCCAACCGTGTCATCTCCCGCTGCTGTACCCAGTGGCGGCGTTTAGTCATCTCCGGCGAAAAAGGTTGAAAACGAATGGTCATGCCCGGCTGAATCCACATCTGATCCAAACGCTCATAATGCCCCTCTCCCTGAGGCCCGACGCCGTCTAATGTGCCGTTCAGGGTGATCAGCTCACCACCATCAAACCGAATCCGGCTGTGCCAATGCTGACCCTGAAAATTGCTATACAGGTCGTTGTCGCGCTCATCAAACACGCCATCGTGGTTGCGATCCCAGGAGAGCACGAAGTCAAAGGTATCACGGCCGGTGGCCTCCGGCCCGCTAACGCTGTCCAGCCGCAGGTCGGCCCGGGTCACCGCTAGGTAACGCAGAGCGTCAAAGATGCCATAATGGCCGTCAACAAAGATATCGGGGCGGGCAGAACCGGCCCCCAGGCCATCTGGGTTGGTCTTTAACAGCCGATCCATCTCATCGGCCTGAACCACTATCGACCGTTCTGGAGGATTGCGAACTCCGTCAAGGTGGGCATCCCGCTCATCGATGTGGCCATCGCTGTTTCGATCCTGAGCGCGTGCGCTCTGTAACCACGCTTTCAAGCGGTCATCATAGCGGCCAAGATACACTTCAAACTGCCCTTCAAATCGGGCATCTGGCGTTACATTCAGTGTTAGGTAGGGCGATACTTCAGGAGCCGGTTGCGGAGCCTCCGGCGCCTGAACGGAATCATCGCTGCCGCTGTCACATCCCGCCAGCAAGCACAGCAATAACGTCGCAGTTAACGCCTGTTTCATCATCATTATCCCTCAATCGAATTATTATGGTGGGCCCGACCAGCGGGCAATTGAGAGCATATTGAGAGTGGATACCAACATCCCTAAAGGTTTTGGTAGTGATTTCAATGGCCCGGCGTTGCCGTGATCAGGATCACTCGAACCGACACAAAAACAGAAGCAACGCCACCCCAAGAATCAATGGCCGTAAATCGCGTCTGCAGACTCCGCCGACGCTCGCAGTTTCGAGGCGTTTATTGGGGTAGAGTGACGCCTTTGCATCTACCTAAATTGAGCCAAATCGATGAAAAAAGCGCTGCTGTTTCTGTGTCAGGGGTTGGAGGAATACGAAGCCAGTGTGTTTACCGATGCCCTGGGCTGGACCACCACCTACGGGCTGGAGCCGATCCAGCTGGTTACCACCGGGTTTCACCAAAAAATCCGCTGCGGCTGGAATTTTACCATCGAGCCAGAGCGGCCGTTTGATGACATCGACGTCGATGACTTTGATGCCCTGCTGATCCCCGGCGGCATGAGCCGGACCGGTTTCTATGAGGATGCCTTCGACGAGCGACTGCTGAGTTTGATCCGCGCCTTCGACTGCCACAACAAGCTGATCGCCTCGGTGTGTGTCGGCGCCCTGCCCATCGCCAAAAGCGGCGTGCTCAAGGGGCGCACCGCCACCACCTATCAACTCAGTGAAAAACGCCAGCAGCAGATGCGGGAACTGGGGGTGCGGGTACTGCAACAACCGCTGGTCGTAGACGGCAACATCATCACCTCCACCAGCCCGGCCACCGCCATGGAGGTGGCCTTTACCGTGGTGGAAACCCTCACCTCTGCCGACAACTTGGCGCGCATCAAGCAGGGGATGGGGTTTACCCCGATGCCTTCGCTCACAACCGCCTCAGCGGCACCCTCGCCCTGAACGCCAGGATTCAGTCTGTGGCCGCTGCCGGGCTGACAATCAGCCCGGACAGGTCAAACCCCAGTTCAGTGGCGCGGCTTCGAAAGGCCTGCATCACCGACTCTGACACCTGTGGAGTACGGGCCAGCAACCACAGATAGTCACGGTTGTAACCGCTGACAAAGGCGTATTGATAATCCGGGTCCAGCTCAAACACCACATAGGCGCCATAGAAGGGGCCGAAGAAGGAGACTTTGAGATGACCGGTGGTCGATTCGCCGACGAAATAGGCTCGGCCTTCTGCTTCACTGATGTCACCACTGCTGCTGTCGATGCCACGGTTGAGCACCCGTACGCCACCGTCATCTCGGCGGGAATAGTGAGCACTGACATCACTCAGTCCCCGCTCGAAGCTGTGGTCTAACCGGGCCACCTCGTGCCAGGTGCCCAAATAGCGCTCCAGTTCAAATCCCTGAACCGGAGTGACGCCAGTCGGCACCGAAGTGCACCCGGCCAGCATCAGTAGGCTCACAAATATTACCCAGCGACCTGTCATCGTCTGCTCCTTGTGTTCTTTCACAGGACTACGAGAGTAATCCTGAACCGGTTCAGTCTGTTAAGCCAGATAACCGCCATCCACCGGCAATTCAATCCCGGTAATGTAAGCCGCCGCATCGGAGGCCAGGAACAGGAATGCCGGGGCGATCTCTTCCGGCACCGCACTGCGCCCCTGTGGGATCAGCGGCAATATCTGTTTCAGCAGCATCGGGTTGTCGGTCAGGGCCGAGGCAAACTTGGTTTCGGTGAGGCCCGGCAACACCGCATTGACACGAATGTTGTACTGGGCACACTCCTTGGCAAACGCCGCCGTCATGCTGTTGACCGCCGCCTTGGTGATGGAATAGATCCCCTGCCCCGGCGCCGGCTGCTTGCCGTTGACCGAGGCGGTATTGATGATCACCCCGCCCCCCTGCTCACGCATCATCTGCCCCGCCAGCTGGGCAAAACAGAAATAGCCAGCCAGATTGACCTGTACGGTCTTGTTCAGCGCTTCCTGGGGCGTATCCAGAATGTGGCCAAAATAGGGGTTGGCAGCGGCGTTATTGACCAGAATATCCAGGCGGCCATAACGCTGCTCAATGGTGGCAAACAGCGCCTTGGCCTGGTCGATGTCGCCGCCGTGGCAGGCGATGCCTTCAGCCTGACCGCCCTGATCGCGAATCGAGGCGGCCACCGCATCCAGCGCCTGCTGATCGCGACTGGAGAGGATCACCCGGGCGCCATGAGCGGCGTACAGCCGAGCCACCGCCTCGCCAATCCCGCGGCTGGCGCCGGTGATCAGCGCCACCTTACCCTGCAGCTGCAACAATCCGGGCTGGGTGATCTTCTGCAGCTGCTCATGACGTTGCTGCGCCGAGGCTAAACGGTCGATGTTGGTGGCCGCCTGATCCATCAGCCGGGCCGCCAGCTCACCGAAACGGGCAAACGCCGGGTGCTTGCGGCTGCTTTCCACATAGCGATACCAGATCTGCTGCACGATCACCGCCAGCCGGAACAGGCCAAACACGTAATAAAACCCGAACTGACTCACATCCAGCCCGGTCTGCTGGCCGTAATAGGCCACGATCTGTTCCCGGGACCACATACCCGGCAGGTGGGTCGGTAACTGCCGCAGCAGCTTCAACTCCGGCTCATCGCCGGCCTCAATCCAGTACGCCAGGGCGCAGCCGAGATCCATCAGCGGATCCCCCAGGGTCGCCATCTCCCAGTCCAGCACCGAAATAATCTCTGTGGGATCGCCGGGGCTCAGTACCAGATTATCGAACTTAAAATCGTTGTGGATCAGCGCCGGTCGTAAGCTGTCCTCAGGCTGATTGTCTGCCAGCCACTGCATCACCCGTCGGCCGCTGCGTGCGCCCGGAGTGACGGCATTGCGATAACGCCGGCTCCAGCCCTCAACTTGGCGGTTTACGTACCCCTGTGGCCGCCCCAACGACGCCATCGATTCACTGGAGGTATCGATGCGGTGCAGTGCCACCAAGGTATCGACCATGGAACGGCATAACTCGCCGGCCTGCACTCTGGACAACCCCAGTTCCTTAGGCAGATTCTTCCTCAAAATGGTGCCAGCCTCATAACTCATTAAGTAAAACGGCTGCCCAAGAATCACAGGGTCTTCGCAGTAGCCCAAGACCGTCGGGACTTTACTGAACTGCGGCCCAATGGCGCGCAGCATCCGCACCTCCCGGCCCATGTCATGGGCGCTGGCGGCCTTGGTGCCCGGCGGAGGCATGCGCAGCACCAGAGACTGCTGATCGCAGACCAGCTTAAAGGTCAGGTTGGAGGCCCCGCCGTCAAAAGGGGTAACGGACACCAGAGGCCCCAGTTGTGGGTGGCTGGCGCTTAGGTAACGGCTCAGAGCCTCGGTATCAAAGGGCAGCGAGGGTGCGGTCATTGGTTGTCTCTCCGTGACAAAACAGGGTAATTCGGGCAAGCAGATAGTCGGTGTACGCGTCCACATCGACACCGGTTTTCTGAAAATGGGCGCGGCGCAGGTACCAACCCTGCAACAGGTGTTTTAGCAGCCCCACGGCAATGATCGGCTCCTGCACCTCACCATGGGCATTCAGGGCCAGCAGCAGCTCCACATCCACCCGCTCACTGAGGGCAATGGCCTGCTTACGCAGGTCTGACTGCTGATGACGGGCTTCCATGTAGGCAAAGAAAAACCACGGCTGCATCAACTCACTCAAATACAGGTGATAGCGGCAGATGGCGTCCAGTCGCTGAGGCTCTGGCAGAGCATCGATCAGCGGCAGCAACACCTGCTCAAACTGATAGCGAATGAACTGATGAATGGAGGCGGCCAGTTGATCCTTACTGGCAAAGTAACCATAGAGGCCCCCGAGGCTCATGCCACTGGCGTCGCTAAGCTGCCGCAGCGACATGGCGTGAAACCCCTGACGATTGGCCAGGGTGAAGGTCGCCTCCACGATGGTCGCCAGTCGTGATTCGGTCCGGCTGGGGTTTTTCTGACTGAGCTGCGGCAAACACTGCCGATGAAAATCGTGCCACATTCGCTGCGGGTTCCAGCCAATCAACTGCTGGAACTCGGCCAGCGAACGGGCCATCTGGCTCATTGGGCCGCCTTGAGCAACTGCTTGGCCGCCGACAGCTTGTGCACCTCGTCCGGGCCGTCGTAGATTCGAGCCGCCCGCTCCTCGCGATAGATAAAGGCCAGGATGGTGTCATCGGTGATTCCGAGGCCGCCATGCATCTGCACCGCATTGTCCACCACCTGTTGCAGCATGTTGGCGGTGTGAAACTTAATCATCGAGATGGCGGCCTTGGCCTGGCCAAAATCGCCGTTATCCACCTGCCAGGCGGTGTGCAGGACAAACCAACGCGCCGCCTGCAGGCTGGCCACCGACTCCGACAGCATCGCCTGCGCCAACGGCTGCTGCCCCAGCACCTTGTCGGCGGTAATGGCCCGCTGATGCAGGTAGCGGGTCATCTCATCGATGGCCCGCTGTGCCAGCCCCAACCAGCGCATACAGTGGTGGATTCGTCCCGGCCCCAGCCTGGCCTGGGCCAGGGCAAACCCCTGCCCCGGTCGCCCCAATACCGCGTCCGCCGGCAGGGTGACGTCATCAAACACCATCTCGGCGTGGCTGAATGGACCGTAGCCCTCCGCCCCCATCACCGAGATGTTGCGCAGCCGCGATACCCCGGGGCTATCCATGGGCACCAGCAACATGCTGGCTTGCTGATGCCGGGCCGCCTCCGGCTCGGTTTTGGCCATCACAATGGCAAACTCGGCCCCTTCGGCGGCGGTGGTAAACCATTTATGAGCATTGAGGTGCCAATGACTGCCGTCAAACTCCGCTTCGCTGTTCATCAGCACCGGATTGGAACCGGCCAGGTGGCGTTCGGTCATGGCAAAGCAGCTGCGAATCTCTCCCCGGGCCAGCGGCGCCAGATAACGGGCCTGCTGAGCCTCACTGCCCACGTGCAACAGCAATTCGGCATTGCCGGCATCCGGCGCCTGGCAGCCAAAAGCCAGGTGGCCCAACGGCGAGTAGCCGATGCGCTCCGCCAGTTGGGCAAACGCCAGCAGCGACAAGCCCATGCCACCCACAGACTGAGGCAGGTGCGGGGCCCACAGCCCCAGCTCTCGCACCTTCTGACGAACCAGCTCAATCTCCTCCATCAGGCTGGGGTAATCGTGGCTGAGCAGCAGCGGCTCCAGTGGAATCAGCTGTTCTTGCACCAACTGGCTGGCCGCCTCCATGTGCGCCGCCAACGACGGGGTAACCGAAAAATCCATCTTTCGTTATCTCCAGGTGAGCATCTGCTGACGTCGCAGGTGTCCGTTTACATTGAACGCCTGCAGGTGCCATTGACCGCGGGCGTAGCGAAGGTGGGTGATAGAGCAGTTGTTGACCTGATGGATCAGCTCCGCCATGTGGGTCACGTCACTGCCCATGGCCTGGCTGGCCAGCAGGCTGATGACGCCGCCACTGGTCACCGCCACCGTAGGGCGTGAGCCGCAGGCATGGGTGGCGATGGCATCGGTAATCCGCTGTTGAAACTGACGAAAGCTCTCGCCCTTTTCCCCGGGGTGATCGGCAATCCACAGCCTCAGAGCCTCACTCATCAGCGGCAGAAAATAGCGCATGTCGGTACTGGCTTCCTTGGGGGTCATCGCCATTCCCAGGCGCTGGCAGGCGGCCGGCCAGTAACCGGGGATCAGCTCAGACACCTCCAGTTCATTGAAGCCAGCGTCCACCGCCGCCCCCTGAACCAGACCGGCACCTTCACAGACCCCTTCCAGAGTCTGTTGCTGGCGGCGCAGGTCACCGCTGACCAATGCCGCAGGGCCCAGCTGCCAGCTGCCAATCTCCTGCCCCAGGCAATGGGCCTGCCTGTGGCCAAGGTCGCTCAATCGATCGTAATCCTGACTGCCAAACATCGCCTGGCCGTGGCGTAACAGATAAAGGTCCATCGCAATCCGACTAAAATGTGACTTGCCTTCACCCTACAAGGTGTTTAGTTTATCGTCAATAACGAACGAACGTTCGATTTTTAACGGAGACAGACATATGGATGTGTTGCTGACCGGGGCCTGTGGTGGCCTGGGTACCGAGCTGGCGAAAGCCTTTGCCAAACGGGGGGCCAGGCTGTGGCTAATGGACCGGGATCCGGCGGCACTGGCCCAGTTGAATCAACAACTGGGCGGCAGTCACCTGACCCTGGCCGGCGACCTGACCGACCGAGATACCCTGAGCCAACTGGACGCTCAATGTCAGCAACAGCAACCGCAATTTGCCTGGGTACTGAACAACGCCGGCGTGGCGTCCGGCGGTGCCTTTGAATCTCTGCCCGACAGCGAATGGCAGCGCTGCCTCGACATCAACCTGATGGCCAGCGTTCGCCTCAGTCGGCTGGTGAGCCCGCACATGGGCAAAGGCAGCTACCTGGTCAACATCGTCTCCATGGCGGCGGTGGCTAACGCCCCTTACATGGCCGCCTACAACGTGTCTAAAGCGGCGCTGCTGAGCCTGAGCGAAACCCTGAGGTTTGAGTGGCGCCCCCGGGGAATTCAGGTCAGCGCCGTCTGTCCGGCCTTCTTTCAGACGCCGCTGCTGGACTCCCTCAATGCTCAGGGCAAAGCCATCGCCGCGCCGGCAGGTAAGATGATGCAGCGTTCGGAGTTGTCTGCCGCCGATGTGGCCGACTACCTGATCGAGCACGCCATTGCCGGCGAGTTCCTGATTCTGCCCCACAAGAAATCCCGCCAGGCCTGGCGAGTAAAACGCTGGCTACCGAACCTGTTTTTCAAGCAGGTGCTGCAACAAACCGTGAAAGGACACTGAGATGACTGCATCAAATTGGATGATTTATGGTGCCAATGGCTATACCGGAAAACTGATTGCCGAAGAGGCCAAACGGCGGGGCCTGACACCGGTGCTGGCCGGGCGCAACCCCAGCGCCATCGAAGCGCTGGCACAATTGCTGGATCTGCCCTATCGCTGCTTCGATCTGAATGCCATCAGCGACAGCGATCTGGCGGACATCGATCTGGTGCTGCATTGCGCCGGTCCCTTCTCCGCCACCGCCGAACCCATGATGCAGGCCTGCATCGCTCAGGGCTGCCACTATCTGGACATTACCGGCGAGGTGGCGGTATTTGAACTGGGGCAACGGCTGAGCGATCACGCCAAGGCGGCCAATGTGGTGCTGATCCCGGGCGTGGGTTTCGACGTGATCCCCACCGATTGCGTCGCCGCCCGCCTCAAGCAGGCGATGCCCGATGCCACTCGATTGACGCTGGCGTTTGACAGTCGCAGCGGCTTCTCCCGCGGCACCGCCAAAACCTCCGCCGAAGCCCTGCCCAAAGGCAGCATGATTCGTCACAAGGGCAAGTTGGTGGCCACGCCGCTGGCCCACAAAACCCGCACCATCGCCTTTGCCGACACCCCGAAACTGGCGGTCTCCATTCCCTGGGGGGATCTGTCCACCGCCTGGTTCAGTACCGCCATCGACAACATCGAAGTTTACATTCCGATGTCAGCGCGCAAGGTCAAACAGCTAAAACGGATCAACTGGGTTCGAGGGTTGATGGGGCTGAACTGGGTGCAGACACTGATTAAAAACCGCATCGAAGCGTCGTTGACCGGCCCAAGTGACCGCCAGCGAGCCCGCCACACCACGGTGATCTGGGGCGAAGTGCAGAATGATAAGGGCGAGCAGATTGAAGCACGACTGGACACCGCCAACGGCTATGACGTCACCGTGACCGGGGCACTGGCAGTCACCGAGTTCCTATTACAGAACCCGGGATACAGCGGCTACCACACCCCATCCACACTGATGGGGTGGCAGTTGGTGGAAACCCTGCCCGGCAGCGGTCAGATTCGCCTCAGCGGTGACATCGATGCCGGCGGCAGTGACGCTCAGGCCAGTTGACGCTGACGGAAATGAAACTGCAGCGAGGTCATCTTGAAGGTGCGGATGGCCTCGATCACTCCCAGTGCCGACGGCACCAGGGTCCAGCAGAACAGCAAGTACGCGGTGCCCTTGAAGGGTTGGCCGAGATAGAATTTGTGTGCACCAAAGCCGCCCAGGAACAGGCTCAGCCAGGCGGTCTTGCGACGGCTTTTCAGTTTTACGTCCGGATCGACACCGGCAAAGGCGTCCATATGCTGTCCGGCACCACAGCCGCTACAAACGATCATCTCCAGGCCCAGCTTAGTACCACACTGACTGCATGCGTGTTGCATTGTTCCACCAACTCACTGTCAAACTACGAGGTTCGACATTATGCGTACAGCTGTACACTGAAATCAGCTACCGGGATCACAGAAATGAAACCCCTTCGAAAAAAGTACAAAAAAACGCCCGCCCGAGCGACTCGGACGGGCGTTCTCTGATTCAGCGCTTAACTGCGGTACAGGGTCTGAATCAGGTGGTAACCAAATTTGGTTTTAACCGGGCCATGCACCTCCAGCACCGGCTTTTTGAACACCACGTTATCAAACGCCTTGACCATCTGCCCGGGGCCAAACTCCCCCAGGTCCCCTTGCTTACGCTTGGAGGGGCACAGCGAGTGCTTCTTGGCCAACTGACCAAAATCCGCCCCTTTGGCGATCATCTGCTTCAGTTTCAGGGCTTCCTGTTCGGTTTTCACCAGAATATGACGGGCCGATGCGCGTGCCATAGTGCTCTCCACAACTCAAAAACGGCGGGCATTGTAGCCCAGGCGTCGGGGTTACAGCCAGCCTTTACGCTTAAAGAACCAGTAGGTGCCCACCGCACTACTGAACATCAACCCCAGCGCCAGCGGATACCCCACCTCCCAGGCCAGTTCCGGCATGGCGGTAAAGTTCATGCCGTAGATAGACGCAATCAGGGTCGGCGGCAGAAACACCACCGCCGCCACCGAGAAGATCTTGATGATCTTGTTCTGCTGCAAACTGGTGAAACCCATGGCGGCATCCAGCAGGAAGTTGATCTTGTCGAACAGAAACTGGGTGTGCGGCAGCAGCGACTCGATGTCGGACAGCATCTCTTTGACGTCCTTAATCTCATCTTCCTGCAATTGGCGACGGTAATAACGCTGCATGTACCTTAACCCCCGCTGGGTATCGAGCAGCGACAGGCGAATTTTGCCGTTGCCGTCCTCCTGCAGGGTGATCTGCTTGAACACCTCATCCAGCTTTTCGTTGTCGAACACCTCTTCCGACAACTCGTCGAGGACGGTGTACACATCCTCGAGCTGATCCGACAGGTAATCCACCTTCAGGTTGAACAACTCCACCAGCAGACCCTGAGGCCGGTCGGCTTCGATGCGGCCGAGGCGCAGGTAGTTGCGCAGCAAGCGAATCAGGCCAACGTCCTCTTCGCGAATGGTAAACAGCCGAGTGGGTTGAATCAGAAAAAAGACGTTGATGGCCCGGACTTCGGAACCGACGCGTTGGGGAAACAAAGAGTTGATGTGTAAGCCATCGTTGTCGAGGTAGAAACGGGCCGAAGCCTCGATCTCATTGATGTCCTCTTCGTCCGGGGCTTCTTCATACAGGTAGCGGGACAACCACTGACGTTCATCGTCATCGGGACGGAACAGATCGATCCACATGGTGTGTTCGGGAATGCCGTCTTCGGGACTGAGGTCAACCATGTCCCAGACGCCTTCGCGTTGCAGATAAGCGGTGATCATCAAGTTCTCCTCAGCCGCAATCCTAACTTTCGCAACGATGATACAAGGATTGAACGAAATTGTTAGTGTTTATTTTAGCTGAGAAATTTCCATTCGCTCACCGGCGCCCAACTCGACCCACAACCCGTCTCGGGTGGTAAAACGACGACCGTCCAGATCTTTGCGGTACACCTCGTAGATGGTCACTTGTTGGTGCTCGGCATCGGTGATTTTTATCTGCAGTACCTGTTGCCCCTGCATCCATTGCCAGCCGGAATAGGCCGCCGCCAGCAACAGCAGCGCCGCCGCAATCGCCGGAGCCAGAAAGCGTAACCAGCTGGTGGCCATGGAGGGCGCCTTAAAGCTGGGCCGCTCCTGGGGCTTGCGCCCTTTCATACTCATCATGGCAACCACGATCACCAACAGGGTGACTAACAGCTTGGTAAACATCCGCTCTCCGGGGACCAACAATCAAAGCGGCAGTATATCCTGCCGGCTTGCCCGGCGGCGAGGACAATCCGGCAAAACATGCACTGGATCAGCCCTGACGCGCCACCAGTATAGAAAGCATACGACGCAGTGGCTCGGCGGCCCCCCACAACAACTGGTCACCCACGGTAAAGGCCGACAGATACTGCGGCCCCATGGACAACTTTCTCAGCCGCCCTACCGGCACGTCCAGGGTGCCGGTCACGGCGGTGGGCGTCAGCGCTGCCCGGGTGGCCTCCGGGGTGTTGTCCACCACCTTGACCCAATCATTGTGCTTCGCCAACAGGGCTTCAATCTCCGCCAGCGGCAGATCCCGTTTCAGTTTAATGGTCAACGCCTGGCTGTGGCAGCGCAACGCCCCCACCCGCACACACAGCCCGTCGATGGCGATGGGGCTGTCGGTGGCCAGAATCTTATTGGCCTCGGCCTCGGCTTTCCACTCTTCGCGGCTCTGACCAGAAGGCAGCGGCGAGTCAATCCAGGGGATCAGGCTTCCGGCCAGAGGCACCCCAAACTGATCCGTGGCCAACTCGCCGGAATTCATCTTGGCAGTCACCGCCTTTTCGATGTCGAGAATGGCTGAGTGGGGGTCGGCCAGTTGCTCGGCCACTTCAGTGTGCAACGCGCCCATCTGCCCCAGCAACTCCCGCATGTGGCGGGCACCGCCCCCGGAAGCGGCCTGATAGGTCATGGGGCTGACCCACTCCACCAGATCCGCCTCCAGCAAGCCGCCGATGGCCATGAGCATCAGCGAAACGGTGCAGTTACCACCGACAAAGGTGGTCTTGCCCGCGGCCAAGGCCGCATCGATGACACTGCGGTTGACCGGATCCAGCACGATGGTGGCCTGGGGATCCATGCGCAGGCTGGAGGCGGCGTCGATCCAGTAGCCCTTCCAGCCCGACTGTTGCAATTTCGGGTACACCGCGTCGGTGTAAGACGAACCCTGGCAGGAGATCACCACATCCATGGTGGCGATGGCATCCAAATCATGGGCGTCCACCAACACCTTGGTGCTGGCCTGCTCCGGTGCTGGCAACCCCGCCTGAGAGGTGGTGAAAAAGGTGGCCTCGATGCGTTTAAAGTCGCCCTCCTCCTGCATTCGCTGCACCAATACCGATCCCACCATGCCACGCCAACCCACTAAACCCACTCTCATGCCAACTCTCCTCAACAGGCAACAACCATTGCCATCGACACTATCATTTGGACGGCTAAACGTCCACAACCTCGGTGGGGATGACAGCATTAAAGAATTCAATGGCAGACGCACTAACGATTTCTGCTGTGTTTGACGCTTTCTAGTCTGTTAGAATGACCTCTCTTCAGAAAGTAGGCAGGCGATGAATTTTCGTGGAGCTTTGGTATTGGTGCTAACCGGCGCTGCGATCGGGTGGGTCTACCATCAGGACGCGGCTCAGTCGGCGATCCCCTCTGCCCCCGGTGCCCAAGAAAACGCCGAAGCCATAGCCCTGCTGCTGAACCCAACCTCGGAGGCAACCGCCAGCCACCACAGTGCGGTACTCGAGCACAAATTGCACGCCCACCAGGCCGCCATTGCTTCGGCCGTTGAGGATAAGGCCACCGTGGATGCGGGCTCTCCGCTCGCTGCCGAACAGGGTGACTCACCGCCTCACTTCGGCTACCGCCGCCAGGGCGCCAATGACACCGTCGACGCCAGCCCACAAGCGGACTCCCCCTACCAAACCGCCAGCACCGTCATCCAGCCCGGAGATCCCGACTATGAACGGCTGATGTCGATGATGGAACTGGACAACGTGCCGCTGGTGGTGGGCGAGATGATGTACGTGCGCAAAACCGTGGCGGGCGAGGTGTTTTTTGCCGAATACACCCTGGCCCAGGCCGAGTTCATCTACAACAACCCGGAGATCTTCGTCGACGAGCAGTTGTCGATGTTCTTTGAAGACCCGACGATGGGGCCCTGGGAGCAAAACTGGGGCGTTAAGCCGCCGCCAGGATTTAAAGAGGTGTTCCATTTCTGCCGCCATGGAGGCTGCATGTACCGGGCCACCTTTGACAGCCCGATGGAAGCCCGTCAGTACGTGCACCAGTTTATGAGAGACAACCCGGATCTGTGGGTCGACCCGCTCACCTGGGACGACAACCTGGTGCTGGCCTATTGGGACGCCGCCGGGCTGCTGCCACCGGACGCCATTGATGAACAGGGTAACACTACCCTGAGCAGCCTGCCTCTGGATGCCAATGGCGACCCGATCATTCCGGTGCCACCCTACCCGCCGATCGTGGATGAGAACGGCAACCCAGTGTACCCGGACATGCCATTCCCGCCGATCATGCTCGATGAGAACGGCGACCCTATCTATCCGGATACGGTGCTGCCGCCGCTGTTCGTCGATGAACAGGGCAAGCCCATCACCCCCAACCGCCCCCCGCCGCTGCCTGGCGGTTCAGATCCCGACGACGATGACGCCATGCCGTTTCCGCCGGTAGTGGGTGGCCACTATCGACACGATCCACCGATGCCGTTCCCACCGGTGATCAAGGCCGGCTAATCCGTCAGGCATTGCAGGGCCTCAATGGTGGCCTTGACCACCGGCAGCGCAGCACTGCCCGGCTGACACACCAGAGATAGCCTGCGATGCAGAGGCTGAGGCAGGGGCTGCTGCCTGACCCATCCCTGTTGAAGTGCCTGCTCACAAGCCAACCGCGATACCAACGACACGCCGACCCCGGCCATGACACTGCGCACTACCGCCTCCAAGCTGCCCAGCTCGGTCACGGCCGCTGCGGTGGTCAACTTCGGTGCCAGATGATAGTCAAACTGCTCCCGGCTGCCGGAATGCCGCTCTCGCAGCACCCAGCGCTGACGAGAAAGCACGTCCCAATCTATGGTCTCGGCCACCCAATCACTGTTGGGCGGGACAATCAGCACCATCTCATCCTGACGCCACAGCAACCGCGTCAAGGAGGGGGCGATATTTTCCGACTCCACCAGCGCCAGATCCAATTCATAATCCAGCAATTGTTGCTGCAGCTGGGTGCTGTTTCCCAGGCTGATCCTGGCCTGGCTCAGCAGCGGTGACAACGAGCTCGCCAGCAGATTCGGCAACAAATAGTTACCGATGGTGTGGCTGGCCCCCAGCCGCAGTTCGCCCATGGACTCGCCCGACACAAACAGCCCCAGTATCGATTGATGTTGCGCCAGCATCTGCTGCGCCAAAGGCCTGAGCAACTGGCCCTGGCGATTGAGGTACAGTCGCTGCTGGCGACGCTCAAACAGCTCGGTTTGCAACTGCTCCTCCAGCCCTTTGATCGCCTGACTGACCGCCCCACGGGTCAAAAACAGCTGCTCGGCACTGATCCCCAGGTTACCGCTGGCGGCGACTGAGCAAAACGCTTTGAGCTGTTTCAATGAGATCTCGGCCATATAGTTAACCTAAACAGATATGAAATATTGTTCGATATTATTAAATTAGCAAAGGGGAGACAATAGCCCCGTATTTAGAGCAACTCAGAGATCTATTATGTCCCAATCCATCGTCCATCGCCTGCAACGCCTGCCGACCCCCATGGCCGGCCTGGCACTCGGAATCGCCAGCCTGGGAGTCTGCCTGGATCAGCGTCTGGGCGGGGATCAGTGGTTACAGACCGGTGCCGCGGCCATCGCCGCCATCTTGCTACTGATGGTGGTCAGCAAATTCCTGTTTCATCCCGGGTTACTGAAGAAAGAATCCGCCGACCCTCTGGTCGGCAGTGTGATGCCGACCTTTACCATGGGCATCATGATGGTGAGCAAATCCCTGGCATTGGTATTTCCCATCGCCGCGACCGGCCTGTGGCTGACCGCCGTTAGCCTGCACCTGCTGCTGCTGGGCGCCTTCGTGTTCTTCCGCATTCGCGACTGGAATCTGTCCCACATGATCCCCAGTTGGTTTGTGCCGCCCATCGGCATCATCGTCGCCGCCCTGACCTGTCCGTCCAACCACTATGAGTCTTTGGCCCACGCGCTGATCATTCTCGGCCTGGTGAGCTACGCGATACTGCTGCCAACCATGCTGTACCGGTTGATTTTTCTGTCCTGGGACGAGCACCACACTCGCCCGACCTTTGCCATCATGGCGGCCCCGGCCAGCCTGACACTGGCGGGCTACCTGACCATCGAGTCTGCGCCATCGCCACTGCTGGTGATGATATTGCTGGGCATCGCGCTGACCATGACCACCCTGGTGTATCTATCGATGCTGCACCTGTTGCGACTGCCATTCAGCCCCGGCTATGCGGCCTTTACCTTTCCGCTGGTGGTCAGTGCCACCGCGCTGTACGAGTCGGCCAAGCACTTCCAGTTGTTTGGCCTTGGCGATGGCAGCCTGCTCCGGCAGATGGCGGACATTGAGTTAACCGTGGCCGTATTGCTGGTAAGCTACGTCGCCATCCGTTACCTGCACGCCTACTGGCCCCGTCCTCGCACGGCGTAGTCTAACCGTCCGCAGCCCACGGTCCGCTGCGGACACTTTTTAGCTGGTTATTGTTCCAAACTCACCGCCACCGAACCTTCCATACTGCGATCCGCCGCCCGGCTGCACCGACCACCACCGCTGTTTTCCAGCAATACGCAGGCCTGAGGTTACCGCGCGCACTGCGCAACAAACCAGCCACCCCCATCACGGTTCATTTGACATTTTTGATGGCGGTCACAGCAACACCAGGAACGCTCTGGTGTTGCCTCACTCCTGCTCATCGCCAGTGTGTGAACTCGATCACCACCGCAATCGCTCATTTTTGGAACAAAAACGTGACTGCCGCCGCACTTTTTTCGCCACTCTGTATACCATCCGCCCGATCCCAACCATGAGTGACAGAATGATTCACTACCCTCAATGATTCAGGCGGCATCAAGCTCGACCCCGGCGCCTTATGGGGCCATATTTTCTCTCTCAGGACAAAGTGTCCTAGAGGGTTCACCTTAATCAAAACAACTGAACCGGGTCATCAGTTGGCTAAAGGAAAATGATGACTCCTAACCCCAAAGGGTAAGAGAACTTAATCCAGCCCTCAATTAGATCAAAAGTGGGGAGGGAGTTAACAATATTCATTGATGGTTATGGGACTCACCCAAAAGAGTATGGTTATATAAATTCCACGGTAATAGCTCGTTTAATAACAGAGGTATATATGGAAGTCCTGGAATTGGTTGGAAGTTGTCTCGTATTATTCGCATGCTTGTGTCTTGCCGGTCTGGCACTCTTTTATATTGCCTCTCTGGTTGTTGCAGCATTGGTGTTCATTTCCGGCTTGTACAACAACGAAAACGGAACCCGTAATCCGGTGGTGATTGCCTGGGAACTCAATCGCGACGAACGTCGCTGGCCCCGACCCAAGAACTCTTTGAGCCCCAAGGGCTACAGCTAAGCCAATACAGATTCTCTCCCTGCCAGCTATCGGCAATTGCGGGTACCGCGCTGGGCAGACTGAACCGTGACCCTGTCGGGGTTCAGAATTTAGATAAAAAATACGAATTCAATAAACAAATCGAAAGTAAGGAAATAGTGATGGATCAGAACGTCAATCTTATTGAACTTGTTCATCATGTCGGCTGGGTATATCAATCTACAGCGGTCACCCAGGAACCCGATGGTAAATTAGTTTTTTGGAAAATACCCTTGCACGAAGTATTGGCGATTCGCAGTTCAAACCCTTCAAAATCACTTCGCAAAGAGATGGGAAAAGATTTTGAAAATTGCATCATCCCCACCGAGGGACGCAAGCAAAAATTGGCCCGCGACTGGCATAGCAGCGTTATCAGCGCCCTCAACTACATCGACGCCGAACGCACTCTGAATTAACCCCAGATTGGACTGACCGCAGACCTCGACCCTGCCACCTCTCTCTGCGGTCGGTCCTCCCAGTGTTCCCGAAAGACCGGCTTATGCCGTTGCAGTAACCTTTTGAACCGGCCACAGGCCTCGACAGTGCTACCTCTCTTCTGCGGCCGGTTCCCTTTTCCTCGCTGTGCAAAATCTAATTTTTACATCTGTTTTAGCAAGTTAGGCGTGATTCTAATTGGCTTGCAGGTGCAATTTCAGTACATTGAACTCAGGTAACTAGACTGAAATGTCGATCCCTTTGCCGCCAGCAGGAGTCGCCCATATGAATCACGGCCTCAACCCCGCCGCCCTTCCTGAGGACCTGCTACGCCAAAGTCGGCTGATGTGGGCACGGCTCGAACCCGACCTCACCGTCAGTCAGGCCAGCGAGTCATTCATGGACGCAGTCCAGGGGCCCGCCACCTTGCCGGCCCCCCTGACCGAGCTGATGCCTGCTATCACCGCACAGCAGTTGCAACAACTCGGGGACCTCGGCAGCCACACCAGCCTCAACCTCATCGATCGCCACGGCAAAGGGCTGCAGTGCGACCTGCATCCCTCCGACGATGGCCATGGCTGGCTGACACTGATTCGCTTCAATCTGGACAACCGCTGGTTGATGCAACTGCACCCGGATTACAACCATGCCCTGCAATCCAGCGATCAGTGGCTTGGCCACCTGGAATCGGTGATGCAATCGGCGCCGGAGCAGGTCTTTCAGCAGGCGATCCTAAATGCGGTTCACCTGTCCGGCTCCGAACACGGCTACCTGATGCAGCTCAGTGACAACCGCGACAGCCTGACACTCACCGCCACCACCCTTGATGACGCGCCGCTGCAGCACAGTTTTGCCACACCACAGTTGCCGGTACAACAGCAGTGCTTGCTCCAGCAACAACCGGTCATCGACAACGCCCCCGACAGTGCCACTGTTGCCCCCTGGCTCAACGGCCTTGGCATCCGCAATCACCTGTGTCTGCCGGTTAACTATCGCGGCCGCACCGTCGGCATTGTCGGCGTGGTCAATCGAGCCAGCGCCTACACCGACATCGACGCCAAAACCCTGTTGGTGTACAGCACCATCATCTGGCATGCCATTCAACTGCCCCGCACTCTGAAAGTGGTGGCTAGGCAATCGCAGTTGATTCGAAAGCAGAAACTGCAGTTGAATCAGTCACTGGTCAAACTGGTCAGCGCCATCTCCGACTCCCTGGAACTCAACGACCCTTACACCGCCGGGCACCAGCGAGCGGTGGCGGAGCTGGCCTATCAGATCGGCGAGAAGATGGGCATGAGTCAGCACCAGTTAGAAGGGTTGAAGCTGGGGGCGCTGATCCACGACATCGGTAAACTGGCCATTCCATCCCAGCTGCTCAGCAAACCTTCGCGCCTGTCCAGCCAGGAGTTTGAACTGATCAAAACCCACGCCGTTAAAGGCGCCGACATCATCAAAGACGTGGTCTTCCCCTGGCCCATCAAGGCGATGATTCTGCAACACCACGAGCGCCTCGACGGCTCGGGCTACCCCATGGGGTTAAAGGGAGAGGCGATCATTCTCGAAGCCCGCATCCTGGCGGTGGCCGACGTGGCCGACTCGATGCTGTCGCACCGCCCCTACCGTCCGGCTCAGGGCTTTGAAAATTTACGACAGGTGCTGATGGAGGGCCGAGGCAGCCTGTTTGATGCCACCGCCGTGGATCTGTGCCTGTCGATCCTTTGCAAACAGCAGTCAAGCAACCACAACCTGGTCAACGCCCTGCCCCTGAATAACGTGGTGATCCTGCACCTGGATGACACCCTCGAACAGGCAGAGCAACGGCTGCACAGTCAGGATGCCAGCGTCGGCTTTGTGGTGGACGACCACAGCCCCAGACTGCTGGGCTACCTGACCGCTTCCATGCTGACCTTCTGGCACAGCCCCCTGCTGGATACCGCCGCCGAACGCACCCTGGACAGGGAACTGCAACAACGTAAGCTGCACCAGGTGATGCGCCACAACATTCCCAGCATTCCCTGCTGTACCTCGTTGGCCAATGCCGCACTGGCGTTGCAGCAGAGCGACGAGCACTTCCTGTTAGTCACCGACAACGACGAGCAGCCGCAAGGGGTGCTGACCTGGCCCACTCTGGCCACGGCGCTGCAGCATCAACACCCCGCCGACAATCACCCCTGGACCGGGGTCAACCTGGGCTTCAGTGACTCCACCGCCAACTGAGCAACGGCGCTATTGGTGCGGCGACCAGCGAAAGCGCTTTAATCGATTGGCATTGCTGACCACGGTTACCGACGACAACGCCATCGCCGCCGCCGCGACCACCGGACTGAGCAAGCTGCCGGTCAGCGGATAGAGCACGCCGGCGGCGATGGGTATGCCCAGGCTGTTATAGACAAAGGCACCAAACAGGTTCTGGCGAATGTTGGACAGGGTTGCCCGTGACAAGGCGATGGTCTTTGCTACCCCGAACAGCGACGGCTTGACCAGGATGATGTCGGCCGACTCTTTGGCCACGTCGGTGCCGCTGCCCATGGCAAAACCCACATCGGCGGCCGCCAGCGACGGGGCGTCATTAATGCCATCGCCCGCCATTGCCACCTTCAGGCCCTGCTGCTGCAACCGGGCAATCACCCGGGCCTTATCGGCGGGCTTCATCTGTGCCTCAAACCGATCCAGCGTTAACTCGGTGGCGATGGCCGCCGCCGTGGTCTGATGATCTCCGGTCAACATCATGATCTGCAGCCCCATGGATTGCAGCTGTGCCACCGCTTGTCTGGCATCGTCCCGCAGCGGATCGGCAATGGCCAGCAAGGCCACCACCACCCCATCACGAGCCAGGTATACCGGCGTCTTACCCTGGGCCGCCAGGGAGGTCATCAGCTCGGCAACCCCTTCCACACCGACCCCCAGCTGCGCCATCATCTCGCCATTGCCCAGCGCCATGGCCACACCGTCGACCTCACCCTGCACTCCCAAGCCGGTAATGGCCTGAAACCGGCTCACAGCCAACAGTGGCAACTGTTGTTGCTGGGCCCGGGCCATCACCGCCTCAGCCAAGGGGTGTTCTGACCCCTGTTCCAGCGATGCGGCCCAGCTCAGTACCTCGGCCTCGTGGTAGTGCGCCAAAACCATCACATCGGTGACCACGGGTTGCCCCTGTGTCAAAGTGCCGGTCTTATCCACCACCAGGATATCCAGATCGGCGGCCTGCTGCAGCGACTCGCCAGTGCGAATCAACAGCCCCATCTGCGCCGCCTTGCCAACGGCGTTGATCACCGACATCGGTGTCGCCAGCCCCAAAGCACAGGGACAGGCGATGATCAGCACCGTGGTCAGCACCACCAAGGCGTGACTGGCCGCAGGTGCCGGCCCCCACAGATACCATAACGAGGCGCTGAACAAGGCAATGACCACCACCACAGGCACAAATACCGAGGCAACCCGGTCCGCCAGACTGGCAATGGGCAACTTGCTGCTTTGCGCGGTCCGTACCAAGCGAATGATCTGCGCCAGCGCCGTTTGCCGGCCAACCCGGGTCGCTTCCAGCACCAGCGTCCCCTGTTTGTTCAGGGTGCCGGCACTGACCGTGTCACCAACCCCTTTGGCCACTGCCACCGGCTCTCCCGTAAGCATGGACTCATCCACAAAGGTCTCTCCGGCAATCACGCTGCCATCCACCGGCACCTGCTCACCGGGCTTGAGCCTGAGCCGCTCTCCCACCCTGACCTGATACAAGGGGCGCTGTTGCTCCCGACCGTCCACCAACACCCAGGCGGTTTTCGGTGCCAGCGCCAGCAACGCCCGCAGGGCACTGTTGGTCTGGCGCTTGGCTTTCTGTTCCAAAGCCTGGCCCAGGTTAATGAGGCCGATGATCATCGCGGAAGCTTCGAAATACAGGTGCCGACTGACGGCAGGAAAGGCGTCCGGCATCAACACCACCGCCATGCTGAACAGCCAGGCACTGCCTGTACCCAGGGCGATGAGGGTGTCCATGGTGGCACTGCGATGACGCAGCGCCTGCCAGGCACCGCGATAAAAGTGGCCGCCGCAAATCGCCATTACCGCCAGCGTTACGACGCCCACCAGCCCCCAGGCCAGTTGCTGCAGCGGCGTATCGACGGTCATCGGCATGCCGGCCCAGGCCCACAACATCAATCCGCCGCCGAGCAGCAGGGCCACCGCGCTGTCCCGGCGCAGCCGGGTCAACTGCTGCTGTGCCTGTTGCCGCAGCGGCTCATCGTCTTGAGACTCCTGCCAGTGGCCCGGGTAGCCGGCTTGTCGCAACTGCTGCTCCAGTTCCACCGGCTCCAGGGTGCTGTGGATCAGCACCTGTTTGCTTGCCAGATCCGTGCGCACCTCGTCGACACCGGCAACGCCAGTCAGGGCCGACTCGATGCGTCCGACGCAGGCGGCGCAGCGCATGGCGGGCACCGAGAACGTCATCCAGTCGGTAAGCCGCTCGCTGGCGTCATACCCCGCTGCTGCCAGTGCCTGAATCAGGCTATCAACGTCGACGTCGCCGTCGACCTCAGCCTGCTTCAGGGCCAGATTGGTCCGCACCGAGGTCACTCCGGCGACCGTGCTAAGCGCTTGCTCGATCTTACTGACGCAGGCGGCGCAGCGCATCGGCGAAATCGTTAATTGAATGGACATGGGACTCTCCGCTTAACCGAATGCAAGCAGTATAAAGTCTCCCGTCACTGGAGGGTCAAAGGGAAAGGTCTCCCGTCACAGGAGCGTCATAGGAGAGGGTCACTCGAAGCCGGACGCTCAGCCCTTCGGCATCCAGGATGCCAAAGGGCGCGCTGACTCAGGAGGAGAGATCGATCTTACTGGCCTCAATCTGCATCTCGGCTTCGCGACTGGCCGCTTCCATTTGCTCGGTCAAACGCATCCGCTTGCGCCAAAACAACAGCACCACAATGCCAAACCCGAACAGCAGCGCATTGGCGCCGACCACGATGCTGATCACTCGCCAGCGGGCCGCATCCTCTTTTTCCTGCAACTGCTGCTGCACCAACGCCGCCCGCTCTCGTGGGCTTAACGTCGGCGGCGGTGGCGGTGAGACATAGAAATTCAACGCCGGTAACGTCAGGTAGAACTCTTTGCCGTCGGCAGTCGTACCGACGGCGATGCCGTTAATGACGTAGCTGCCCATGTCCATCACCATGGACAACGGATAGCTTTGCTGCGGCAGAGTGGGATCAACGGCCAAATCACTGACCATGCCAGAAGGGGCTCGAATCGACAGCGCCAGGTGCAACTCACCCGGCATCAGGTCCTCTTGATCGACGCTGACGTGGACCCGAAAATCCCGGGCATCGGCTCCAGGCTTCTCCGGCACCGACAGCCGCACCGGCTGACTGATGATCTCCATCTCCTGCTCGATCACCCGGCTGAATACCTTGTTGTTCACCATCAGTTTCAGGTCATACATGCCTGAGGGCTGATCAAAATCCAGCGTCGAGGTAAACAGGCCATCGTCAGGGCGCTCATCCAAGGAGGAGCCGTCGTCGATAAAGCCACCGATTTTGCGCACTCCGGCGGCGTAGTTTTCGTCGCCGGGACGGTTGGAACTGGTCAGCCGTACTTCCCAGCTGAGCATCTTATGAAAATCGCGGATGGCCAGGCGCTTACTGTCGCCCTCGATGCTGGCATTAAGCTTGATGCGCTCACCGCGAAATACCTTGGCAGGCAGGGGGTCCAGCTGCAGCTGAATGTCGCTGATCAGCAAGATCTTACTGTGTTCACTGACCTGGCCAATCAACTGCCACGGGCCGGGAGTCGGATTGGCGACCTTGATCATGTCACCGGCTGGGCCTTCACTCCACTGCACCGAGTCCGGATGGCGGGTGGAATACCACTTACTGCCATCGGGCAGCACCACGATCACCGGCGCGGAGCGCTCTTTGCGCTGCACCAGCATGGTGATGGCATCAATGCCATGATCCACCCGAAAACGGTTGTCCAGCAGTTTTAACGCCTGGGGCGACACCGCCCAGGCTGCACTGCTCATCCCCATAAGCAGCAGTCCGAAGACCGCCGCTGTCAATCGCCTCATCCGTTACCCTCGTTGCCAGATTGGATCGCTGACCAACTCCATGCGCGTGTCGTGTCTAGTTATATCATCGGCCGATGCCCGAATCACTTTAAGGGGACGTCGGGATGGATCCAGCCGAATGATGCCACCACCATCGGCGTCGGCTCCGGAGGCCAGCTCCAACGCCTTTTGGCCACCGGTCATAAACAGGAACACGTCCGCCAGGATCTCGGAATCGAGCAATGCGCCGTGCAAAGTACGGTGGCTGTTATCGATGCCGTAGAAACGACATAAGGCGTCCAGATTCAGGTTGCCCTGAATCTCACCCTTACTTTTTTTCTCCCGTGCCAGTTGCAGAGTATCGATGATGGTGCAATGGGCCTCAATGGTTTCATTGCGGCCCAGTTTCTCAAATTCATAGTTGATGAAGCCGGTATCGAACGAGGCGTTGTGTGCGATCAGTTCGGCACCGCGAACAAACTCGACAAAGTCATCCACCACTTCATGGAACATCGGCTTATCGGCCAAAAACTCATCGGTGATGCCGTGAACTTCGATGGCCTCCGGATCCACTTCCCGGTCCGGCTTGATGTACACATGGTAGGTTCGGCCGGTCAATTTACGATTGACCATCTCCACACAGCCGATCTCAATCAGGCGGTGACCCAGGTAATGGGGACCGGCATCCTGGTTCATACCGGTGGTTTCCGTATCGAATACGATCTGGCGAATTGGGCTATTTATGTCTGTCATAATCCTGATTAGCAACAAGTTGCGATATACTGGGGCGCTACGGCACACGCTATGGTACCAATTTAAATGACTCAACCAAAACATGTCACCCTATATACCGACGGTTCCTGTCTCGGCAACCCGGGGCCCGGGGGATACGGCGTGCTGATGCGTTATCAGCAACACACCAAAGAACTCAGTGCCGGCTACCAGCTGACCACCAACAACCGCATGGAGATGCTGGCCGCCATCGTGGCACTGGAGACCCTCAACGCTCCCTGCACGGTGGATCTGCACACCGACAGCCAATACCTGCGTCAAGGGATCACCCAGTGGATTCATGGCTGGAAACGAAAAGGGTGGAAGACTGCCAGCAAGCAGCCGGTGAAGAATGTCGACTTGTGGAAACGCCTGGACGCCGCCACCCAACAGCACCAGATTGAATGGCACTGGGTCAAAGGCCATTCCGGCCAACCAGAGAATGAGCGGGTGGATGATCTTGCTCGTGAAGCCGCCGGCCAGAGCAACCTATTGGAAGACAGCGGCTACCAGCCGGCCTGATTCCGCCCTAGCGGCTACAGCGGCGCTGACCCGCGGCCTCACGCCCCATGGCTGCCGGTGAGGCGATCAAACGCTTCTTCGGCCGCCACAATGGCCGTGCCGGCGTCAATGGCACTGCCAGCTTACGCGCGACGATCAGGTACACCGATGCCAATGACGGCGTCTGTTGCGCCATCCATTGTTGTGGCCACAGGAACCGATCCGGTGACCACAACAGCGAACTGAAGGCCAGCGGTTCGTGTCCCACAATCTGATACCCCAGCAGCCCCAGCCAATCTTTGATTCGATTGGGAGTGAACATGCGGCCGTTCCACGGGTAGCGTTTGCGACAACTGGGCGATAACAATCCCATCCCGGCAGGGCTGACCGGGTTAAAGCCGACGATGACCATATGGCCCCCCTCCACCAACACCCGATCGGCTTCACGCATCACTCCATGGGGATCCTGGTGGAAATCCATCACCAGCGGCAACAGGCAGGCATCGACGCTGCGACACTGCAGCGGCAGATCATCCAGGTCGCCCCACATATCGCCACCGGTGGCGGTGATCACCATCTGATGACGAATGGAGCACAAACCAGAATTCAGTTGCGGCGCCAACGGGCCCAGTTTCACCATGTGATAGCCGAACAGCTTCGGCCACCAGCTGTCCAGGCCAGCAGAGATCTGCTGGCATAACCAGTCACCCCAGGGCAGTTGCTGCCAGTTGGCGGGCGGTGTGATGGCGTTATGACTGTATGCTGGGCGCATCGAACTCCATGGATTGGCTAACCGACTCAGGAGTAAAGATAACTGACAATGTGGTGCCGACGCCAGCATACCGTCGGCAACCGGCGTGGTAATTGCCGCCCAAATCGCGGCAAAGAGCTGCAGCTCATGCCTGCGGCACACGGCGACGATTTCTCTTTGCTATGTCATTTTTCAGGCTTACACTGGTGACTCACCGCCCTTTCGGAATCCCATCATGCTGAGCATTACCCCGATCCCCGCCTTTACCGATAACTACATCTGGTGCCTGACTGTCGGCGCCAATGCCTGGGTCGTGGATCCCGGCGATGGCGACGCCGCCGAGCGTTACCTCAATCAGCAGGGGCTGGTGCTGTGTGGGGTATTGATTACCCACCACCATTCCGACCACGTCGGTGGCGTTGCCCAGTTGAAGCAGAGCTGGCCGAGCATCAGCGTGCTGGCTCCCGCCGGGTCGCCCTTTACCGGCGCCAGCGTCAGCGTCAATGACGGCGATCTGCACACATTGCAAGGGCTCGGTCTCAGTGCGCTGGTAACCCGCTGTCCGGGCCACACCCTGGATCATGTCGCCTACAAAATCGACAATCACCTGTTTTGTGGCGATACTCTATTCAGCGGCGGCTGCGGGCGGCTGTTTGAAGGCAGTGCCGAGCAGATGTACGACTCACTGCAACGGCTTCGGGATCTCGGCGCCTCCAACCTGCTTTACCCCGCCCATGAATACACCCTGGCGAACCTGGAGTTCGCCTTGGCGGCGGATCCGGACAATCAGCAACTGCAAGCCCACAAGGCCCGCTGCCTGAAGCTGCGCCAGGACGGCATTCCAACCCTGCCCACCAGCATGGCATTGGAGCTCGGCATCAACCCGTTCCTGCGCAGCCACCTGCCGGAACTGCAGCATCAGGTCAGCCAGCACATCGGCCGCGACTGTAAGGACAGCATCGACTGCTTCGCACAGTTACGCTCGTGGAAAGACAAGTTCTGACAAAACGGTTACAATCCCCGTCCATATACGCCTGGCGCAGTCTGTTATCTGCGCCTTTTTGTAGGCTGATAAAAACGGTATATAAATGATTAATAAGAGACTTTCTGCTCTTTCTCTGGCGGTTCTGCTGACCGGCTGTCAAAGCCTGAGCGGCGGCGAAGAGCACGCCTTGAACGACGCAGCAATCCCCGCCGAAGTTGCCCAGGACAACGCCGAACTGGCCCCTGGCAACAACAACGACGAGCAGGAAGCTCAGCAGCCCGTCATTCTGCCCCCCGACGACGTGTGGGAACGAATCAGCCGTCAAATGGCCATGACCGTCCCCGACAACGCCCGGGTCGAGCGGTTCCGTAAATGGTACAAGGCCAACCCTCGCCATCTGGAGATCGTCTCCGAACGCGCCGATCCCTACCTGTATCTGATTGTCGAAGAGGTGGAACGACGCGGGCTGCCCATCGAACTGGCGCTGCTGCCCATCGTCGAAAGCTCATTCGATGCCTTCGCCTACAGCCATGGCGCCGCCGCCGGGCTGTGGCAGTTCACCAGCCCCATGGGCCGCTACTTCGGCCTGCAGCAGAACTGGTGGTACGATGGCCGCCGTGATGTCGCCGCCTCCACCCGCGCGGCCATGGACATGATGGAGTACCTGTATAACAAGCTCGATCACAACTGGTTGTACGCCCTGGCCGCCTACAACACCGGCGAAGGCCGAGTATTCCGGGCGATTAAGAAAAACAAAGCCAAAGGCAAGCCTACCGACTTCTGGTCGCTGGACCTGCCCAAAGAGACCGAGCGTTACGTGCCGCAACTGCTTGCCGTGGCCGACGTGATCCGCAACGCGGAACAGTACGGCATCGAACTGGCGCCCATTGCCAACAAGCCGCAGTTGCAGGAGATCGACACCGGCAGCCAGATTGATCTGGCCCTGGCCGCCGACATGGCCGACATGTCCGTGGCCGACCTGCACCGCCTCAACCCGGCCTACAACCGCTGGGCCACCGCCCCCGACGGCCCTCACAAGCTGCTGCTGCCGGTGGACAAGGCCGACGGCTTTATCACCGCCCTGGCGGACACCGGCTCTACCGAGCGGGTCAACTGGCTGCGTTACGAAGTGAAAAATGGCGACTCTCTGGGCGTCATCGCCAAGCGTTACCACACTCGAGTGGGGATCATTCAGTCGGTCAACAACCTGGATGGCAACATGATTCGCATCGGCCAGCACCTGCTGATCCCGGTGGCCGCCAAGGATCCTGAACTGTACCCGTTCAGCGCCGACCAGCGTCTGGCTCGCAAGCAATCGAAAAAACGCGCCAACTTTAAGCTGGAGCACATTGTTAAGCCTGGCGACTCCCTGTGGACCATCGCCCGAGCCAACAAGGTCAAGGTATCTCAACTGGCCAGCTGGAACTCCATGGCGCCGTCGGACACCATCCGTCCGGGACAAAAACTGGTGGTGTGGGTTAACCGCATCAGCAAGAAGCAGGACAAGACCTCGGTGATGCGCCAGGTCAGTTACAAGGTCAAGAGCGGCGATTCCCTGGCGCGCATTGCCAAGAAATTCAACGTCACTGTGGCCGATCTGGTGCGCTGGAATCAGCTAGACAGCAACAAGTACCTGCAACCGGGCCAGGGCCTGACCCTGTACGTGGACGTGACCAAGATCAGCACCTAGCCGTCCTTTAACACGAAAAAGCCAGCGCTCAACGCTGGCTTTTTTTGTGGCCGACCGTCAGCGGAACAACACCGACTCTCGCCGGAACCACTGCACGCAGCACCACAGCAGCAGCGACGCCAGAATCAGGTTTGAGGCGAATACTGCCGCCAGGTCGTAATAGGCAAAAGTGCCTTTCAACAACTCCTTGGTGGCCAGCAACACGTTAAAGATCGGATACCAGGCATTTTGCCGGGTCAGCTCAATGCCGGGCAGGGTCGCCACCATGGCCGGAATGATGGCGACAAACTGCAGGGCTCCCATATAGTTCTGCCCCTCTTTGTAACTTTTGGCGAAGATGGAGATCGACAGCAACAGCGCCGCAAACACGCCGGCGATGGGCAAAAGCAACAGCAGCAACAAGCCGATGTCCATGGGGTTAAACAGTTTGGCCAGGCGAATAAACAGATTCAGATCCAGCAGGTAGCCGATGGCCAGTAACCAGAATATGGCACTGATCAGAGTCAGTAGCGCCAGCATCATCGAGGTGGTGGCGATCACCAGAAACTTGCCGACCACTAGGGTGGTTCTGGGCTGGGGCACCATCAGCAGCGTTTCCAGGGTGCCGCGCTCCTTCTCTCCGGCACCGATGTCCAGCGCCGGCAACATCGCCCCCATCATGCACAGAAACAGCAACAGGAACGGCAAGATCCCCCCTACTTTGTCGCCGACACTCTGACGCTCGGCGGCGGTTTCGACCCGGGCCAGTATCATTGGCTGCTCCACCGCTCGAATGACGTCTTCACCGACCCCCTGATTGAGCAGGTAACCGCTCATCCACCGCTGCTGCAAGGCCGACAGCGCCTGGCGTACCCGTACGAACTGACCATGGTCATCGGTCTGGTTGTACAGCATCTGCCATTGGCTTTTGGGGTTGGTCAGCGGATCGAAGCCCGGCAACATCTGCAAGACGAAATCCAGTCGGCCCTCGTTGATCAGCCCCGAGGCCCGCTGGCGGCTGACGCCGTCGATGCGATTCAGATTGGGGACCGAGGCCAACGCCCGTTCGACCTCTTCCACCCATACCGCCGGGCCGATAAGGCCATAATCGATGCGCTCGGCCTGCTTGGTAAGCAGCAACTGGTAGCCGATCAAGCCGACACAGAGGATCAGCGCCGGTAACATCATGGTGGGAAACAGCACCACAAAGCCCATGGTTTTGCGATCCCGCAGCACCTCTTTCATCTCCTTGAGCCAGATGCGGCGAATCATCCGGCCATCCCGCTCAGGCCGTGAGGGTGACGGGAAGCTTCGTGCTGACAGGCCACAAATGCTTCACGCAGGGCATCGGGATATCGGGTGCCGGCAAAGGCCGCCAAATCGCCCTCAAACACGCTGCAGCCGTACATGATCACCGCGATGCGATCGCACAACAGGCTCACCTCCTCCAACCTGTGGGTGGAGAAGATAACTGGCCGATTGGCCATTTTTTGGCTATGAATAAAGTCAAGCACCGCTTGGGCAGACATGATGTCGAGCCCGGTTGTCGGTTCATCGAGCACGACGACCTCGGGCTTATGGATAACTGCCCGAGCGATGCTTGCCCTCTGCTTCATCCCCAAGGACAACTCCAGCACCTTGCGCTGCAAAAACGGCTCCAGCTCCAACTGCTGCGACAACTCGGCGATGCGCTCATGAATTAACTCCGGCGTCATGCCATAGAGATGACCGAAAAACTCCAGATTCTCTGCGACGGTCAGGCGCTCGTACAACGCGGTGGACGCGGACAAAAAGCCGATTTGCTGGCGCATCTTTTCCGGCTGACGGTGCCAATTTCTGCCATTGATTTCGATGATGCCCTGATCCGGGCTCAACACCCCAGACAACATTCTCAGCACCGTGGTTTTGCCGGCGCCGTTGGGGCCAAGCAGTCCCAGCACTTCACCGGGCCGGGCATGGAAACTGACCGAACGCACCGAGTGAAACACGCCATTGCCCATTCTCGGGTCCTGCCCCGACAACTCCGGGCGCCGTTTTTGATCGGGCACGGCAAAGCCCTTGGCCAGATCCCTGACAATGATCATAACTCTTGCCATCCCAAAGCAACCCTGAATGAAATTAACTATAGTCCAGTCCGTGCTTTAGGGCGGGCCGAGATCCCCATTCCAGCAGGGGCAGGCAACAAAAAAACGCCCCGGCACTGGGCCGAGGCGGGGTCTGACGGGCAATTTAGTGTGGCTGTTATTTCAACTGAATGACCAGAGGCGCGGTTTTAGGGTGCGCCATGGTATTCAGCACGGCCTGCAAGGTGTACTTACCTGGCGCCAGATCAGACAGACGCTCACTGCCAATGGTAAAGCTCAGGGTCTTGGTGGTGCCGGCAGCGATGCGCCACTCCCGCAGCGCCTGGGTAAACATCATCTCATGACTGAACTGCCATACCACCCCTTCGGCCCCGGTCATCACCAGATCGGCGGTCATGCCCGACAGGATGGTCAACGCGGTGTCACTCTGGGTATCGTTGCTGATGGTCAGAGTGACCGGCAGGTCCTGCTCCCGGGGCCATGGAGTGTCCGGCACCTCAAGTGCCATCGTAAGTGCCGACATGGGTTTCTCCTGCACCAGGGCTGGGGTGTCCGCCGCCTGCAACGGCGCGGCGGGCGGCGTTACCGCTGCGGTCTCTGTGGACACATCACTGCCACAGCCGGTCAATGCCATGACCAACGCCAGGGTCCATAGGTATTTCATCAGCCTCTCCCGAATCCTTTAAACAGTTTGTCCTTCAGCTTGTCTTCCAGTTTTTCTTTCAGCTTATCGCCTTCCTGATCCAGCTTGTTTTGCAGCAACGCGTCCATGTCGATGCCAATGGAAGGCGACGCAAAACCGCCACCAATCTGCAGCGGAATCGCCAGGCCCTTGAGGTCATCCAGGCTCTTGCCGCCCTGGCCTTCCAGCGAGCCCACCACGGCAACCTCCATGTCGTAATCCAATTGCTGAGTCACCAGGTTAGAAGAACCGCCGCCATTCACTCTGAGCAGTGGCGAAGACAACGCGACGTCCGGGGTGGTCACCACCCCTTTGTCGATGGAGAACGCGGTGGCAAAGCTGGAAAAGTCCGTCTTCTGCACTTCGGCCGCGGCTGGCGCCGCACTGCCATCGAAGCTGGCTTTCACTTCACGGATCTTCTGTGCCACATTGATGCCGTAGACCGCGCCGTCGTCCAAGGCCAGGCGTCCCTTAGCCACCAGATTGGCCAGTACTTGGTCTGGTGCCAGGCTGGCGCCGGTGCCCGCTACAGTCAGCTCTCCGGTCCCCGCCATCACCTCTGAATCGATGGCGGCTTTCAGCAGTGGCTGTATGGACAAGTTGACCAACTTGGAGTCGAACTGGTAACTGACCGGCTGAGTGCGACTGTCCAGAGTTGCCTGGGTAGTCAGGGTGCCCTCAAACGCCGATGCCTTCATCTGCTTCAGAGTAAACAAGCCGTCCACCAGTTGCAGATCCAGGCTAGGCTGGGTCACCAACCACTGATTGGCCTTAATGGAGGACAACGACATGTTGGCATACAGGTCAAATTGCCTCAGCGCCGACAGGTCTGGCTCTTCATTGCCGCCCTCGGCGGCAGGCTTGGGCTCGGAGGCGGCGGTGCCTTGCTCGGAAGCGCCGGAAGCCGGCATCCACGGGTCCAGAATCAGGTCATTACCTTTAAGTTGCAGATTAAGAACCGGACGTACCTGATTCAGATCGACACTGCCGGAGCCCTGTAACTCGAAGCCCTCCTGGTCCAGTTTCAGGTTAGTCAGGGCAAACTGCTGCTGGCCCAGGTTGAAGTCGGCATCAAACTGCACCGATACCGTCAAAGGCTTACCGTTGGGCAGAGCCGGACCACTGACGTTAAACTGCTGCTTCCAGGCGTCCAACTGAATCCGTGAAAAATCCTTGGCCACGGTCAGCATCGAGGAAGCCGATGTCGACAGGGCCAACTGCGGGTCTTCCAGGCTGACCACCATCTCAAACGGGGCGGCGCGACCGGGTTCAAACTCCTCCAGCGACAACGACTCGATGGCCAATTTGCGGCTTACCTGAGTCTGGCGGTTATCGCTGTTGAAGCTGAATTGTTGCAGGTGCAGCTGCCCCAGCTTCCAACTCATGGGCGTCGGCGCCGAACCGCTGTCGGACGAGCCTTGAGTGTCTGTCGCCGCTGGCGCTCCGCCACCCAGCCCTTCGAGGCTGTTGCGACCGTCTTTCAGGGTGACCATGTTCAGGGCCACACCGGCCAGGGTCACCTCTTCAATCTGCACGTCTTTTTGAAGCAGTGGCAGCAGGTTCACCCCCACCACCGCCTGGTTTACCGACAGCAGTGGCGGCAGATTTTCTCCGGGAATGTTACCCAGAGAGATGCCGGCGATGTCCAACCCCACCTTGGGGAACAGGCTCCAGCCAATGTCGCCGTCGATGGACAAAGTGCGACCGGTGGCTTCTTTCACCTTGGCCTCAATTTCCGGTTTAAAGGCGTTTGGATCCAAAAAAACGCCCACATACACTGCGATCACCAGCACCAGGGCCAGTACGCCGATAAAAAACCATTTAATTGCTTTCATCACTTTTCCGTTCAAAATCGATAACGCCCGCCAGTGGTGGCCGGTGTTTATCTCTTTAGTGTATACCAACCTAAGGCTATGTTACTCAGATAGCGGCAATTCTCGGTTGCAAACCACGATGCCGTTATCATCGGCGTACAGATATTGACCCGGTTCGATGCGCCGGCCTTCAATCTCGATCACCACACCCTGTTCGCCCAGGCCGCGTTTATCGGTTTTCAGCGGCATGGCACCTAAGGCCTGTACCCCCAAATCCATGGTTCCAATGGTGGCCACATCACGAATGTAGCCGTACACCACCACACCGGCCCAGCCGTTATCCAAGGCCAGTTTTGCCAGGTTGTCCCCCAGCAAGGCTCGCCGCTCCTGGCCGCCGCCATCGACCACCAGTACCCGCCCCTCTCCAGGCTGAGACAGGCAATGGCGCACCAAGGTGTTGTCTTCAGGGCATCGGATGCAGTGAACCGGGCCCCAGAATAGGCTCTTGCCGCCAAATTGGCGGAATCGGGGAGGCAGTATGGTCAATTCTTCACTGAACTGATCACACAAGTCAGGTAACAGGTCCAACATCGCTCGCTCCTTTGCTGTCGGAATCAAATCCCATCCTGAACAATCGCCGTGACATTGACAAGTCATGGCCGCTAATGGGCTGAATTATTTCCGACTCTTTTCACCCTTGAGGTGTCTCAGCCCCCTGGTGTTGCAGCGGTGCCATCACCGACTACACTGAACTCAGGGGCCACGCAGGAGGCGCGCACCTGTTCTTAGCATTATGGGGACCGGACTGATGAACGTATTTCCTGAAAGCCAGCTTCACCTGAGTAAATGGACCGCCTACAGTGCCGTCAATGACGACACCCACTTCTGGGTCACCTACACCTTTACCGACAGCCACGGCCACGTCACCCGGGTTGGCCTGCAGGGGGTCAATAACCGCATGCCGGTGGAACTGCGTACCGAAGAGCTGCAAAACTCCGACCGCTGGCACATGGGGTGGGTCTGATCCGCCCCAACGCTCCCGTTAGTGCTGCAGCCGCTGGCAAAAACCTGAGAAAATTCAACCGAAGCGGCTAAAACCAAGGCAAACGGCCACAAACTCTTACATTGCTTCTTGACCCTCACCAACTCAGCCCGTAAAGTACGCCCCGTCTTCAGCGATACGTCGTTCGAGACAGAGCACGGTTGGCTCTCAAAACAAAAACCCAAAATTTGGTGAGGTGTCCGAGTGGCTGCACGCAGCGCAGCTTAATTACGCCACAGGCGGGATTCTCAGCCACCAAAATCACCGAAACAGAGCACGGTTGGCTCTCAAAACAAGAACCCAAAATTTGGTGAGGTGTCCGAGTGGCTGAAGGAGCACGCCTGGAAAGTGTGTATACGGCAACGTATCGAGAGTTCGAATCTCTCCCTCACCGCCATATTTGGTTAGGTGTCCGAGTGGCTGCACGCAGCGCAGCATAATCACGCCATAGGCGGGATTCTCAGCCACCTGGCATAGAGTTTGATTGAGCTCTTAAAACTCTCAATTGAAAATTGGTTAGGTGTCCGAGTGGCTGAAGGAGCACGCCTGGAAAGTGTGTATACGGCAACGTATCGAGAGTTCGAATCTCTCCCTAACCGCCATATAAGAAAGGCTCAATCGAAAGGTTGGGCCTTTTTTGCATCTGGCAAATTGGTTAGGTGTCCGAGTGGCTGCCACCGCGAAGCGGTAACAAATACACGCCTATGCGTGTGCAGCCCACACTCCTTACTAAATTGGTCCTCATGAAACGACTACTCTGGCCGTTGAATTTCTCACTGGAGGGCTGCCATGCATACCTGGAAAGTGTGTATACGGCAACGTATCGAGAGTTCGCAACGGAGCGAAGCATGAGCGCAGTAACGCCGAAGGCGATCATCTCTCCCTGATTCGGCGGCACGGCGGTAGTTCATGACTCCGCAGTTCCCCTTCACTCCGTCGCCCTTGCGAACGCGAGGGCCCAGTGGCTTTGGTTTTGATCCTGGAAAAGACACTGGATTCTCGCCTGCGCAAGAATGACGAAAGGCACAGACACTGGCTACCCGCATGCGCGGGCACGACGGAAGGGTGTAGCACAGACACTGGCTACCCGCGTGCGCGGGCACGACGGAAGGGTGTAGCACAGACACTGGCTACCCGCGTGCGCGGGCACGACGGAAGGGTGTAGCACAGTCACTGGCTACCCGCCGAGCGGGTACAGCGAAAGCGGTGTAACACGGACACACCGCGGCTCCATGGATTGGCGCAATGAATTTCAATGCATTAGAATCACAGTCGCGTGCAACACTCCGCCAGAACATCGCCGCCAATGCTGTGATAGAACGAATGCCCGTCGGCTGCAATAAGGATCTTTCATGACTCGGACACCTTCCAAAGGCTTTACCCTTATCGAACTGGTCATCGTGATCGTGATCGTTGCCATCCTTGCCGTGATTGTCGCCCCCAAGCTGATCGACCTCGCCGATGATGCGGAGATGACCACCTTCGAGTCGCTGGGCTCCGCCTTAATTGCTGCCGCCAACATGGCCCACTACAAACAGCGGGCTGCCGGGCTGCAACCCAATGACAGCATCGAAGTCAACGGCGTCCAGATCGCCATGATCAATGGTTACCCCACCGATGCCGCCATTGGCTTACTGGTGGATACCGATGGCTTTACCTATCAACCCAGCACCGGCTGGTTTGTGTGGATCCCTTCGGGCAACAACCTGTGCCGACACGACTACAACTACGCCGGATGGAGCGGAAACCCGACGCCGGACAAGCCCTACGTGATCATTACCCGCAGCGGCTGCCAATAATCCGGGTCGTTAAGTTCGCCAGCGCCCTACCTCTGAGCCGATAAAAAAACCGGTTCACCGCTCTCGGTTCTCACATCTAATACCTTGTATTATCGAGGTACATTTCTTCAGGTAAATTGTTATGGAAGCCATCTATCACGGCGTAATGCAGGCCCTGGGGCCGCAGCAAGCGCCGGCCATCAAGGCCATTCACATCGCCAGTAACGACCTCGACTCCAACCCCAGCGCCAAGTTTGGCGCCATTGAGTTGGTCGACGGCACCATCGGACTGACCTACACCAAGCTGGGCGATGCACTGGAACAACTTCAAGACCCGTCGCACTACCACCACTTCTGCCAGCAACCGGTTACCGAGCTGGCCAAGCTGTATCTGGCCGATGAGCCCTGGCAGCGGGTTCTGGGGACCGGGGCGTTGAATGCACTGAGCCAGTGGTTGCTGCAACAACAGCAGTATCAGTATCCAGATGCCGCCGATACCCTTGAGTTACTGAAAATCGACAACGGCGACAGAGTCGGCATGGTAGGATACTTCCCGCCACTGGTCGCCGCCCTGACCGAGCAAGGCACCCCGGTGACCGTGATCGAACTGAAGCCAGAATTGGCGCGGGAAGAAGGCACGCTTAAGGTGACCATGGATCCCAGTGAGTTACAGCACTGCCAGAAGATCCTGATCACCGGCACCACGGTGATCAACCACACCCTGTCCTCCCTGCTGCCCCATTGCCAGCAAGCGGCTCAGGTGGCACTCATTGGTCCCAGTGTCGGCTTATTGCCTCAGGTGCTGTTTGATCTGGGCCTGACCGCCATCGGTGGCCGAGTGATCCTTGACGGGCCGCTTTTCCTGGAGCGCTGGCAACAGGGACAGAAATGGAAAGGCGCAGCGCAGCGCTACAGCCTGACCGCACAATAGTCCCCACGACGCCATTGGCTAGCCACCTCACCAGTGCCGACGCTACTCGGCACTCATCGCTGCAATGGGCGCGGCGGTGGGGGCACTGCGCACCTTAGCCAAGGACACCATGCCGCCATAGAGGCTATTTTGGTAGGCAAGGCTACCCCAAAGGGCATTGGCCAGCGCCGTGCGTTGCATCTCCTGCGGCATTGGCGCTGCGGCTGGCAGCAGTTCGGTGGTGTCAGGGTGGTAGACAAAACTCTGAGCCTGACGCTGCGGCTGGTAAATCACCACATCATTGTCGGCATTCATCCAGGCGAAATTCTTATAGAACTGCATGATGGCCCGCTGCTTACTACGAGGTACCGGCTGAGTGAGATCGTGACCGATCATCGGGTGCTCGGCATCCACGCCAATCAATGACAACAGCGTCGGTGCCAGATCCAACTGGCTGGTCAGGCGCTGATCCTGGCGAGGCTCAATCCCCTCTCCCACGATCACCGCCGGAATGCGGAAATGATCAATCGGCACCAGCTGATCCCCCCAGGCCCGGGAATCGTGATCCGCCACCACCACAAACACCGTATCCTGCCAATAGTCCGACTGGCGGGCTTGTTTGAAGAACTCCCCCAGGGCCCAATCTGAATACTTAGCGGCATTTTCCCGAGTTTGAGCCGGTTGATTGTAAGGCTCGATGCGCCCCGCAGGGTAATCGTAGGGGCTGTGGTTGGAGGAGGTAAACACCAGGCTGAAGAACGGCTGGTCGTTCTGGCTCAGCGCCGTAAACTGCTGATGCGCCTTGATGTACAGATCTTCATCGGACGCCCCCCAGGCCCCTTCAAAGTTCATCTTGTCGAAGGTGGGAAAGTCCTGCATGTCTTCAAAGCCATTCCCTAGGAAAAAGCTCTTCATGTTGTCAAAGTGGCTCTCGCCACCATAGACAAACTGAGTATGGTAGCCGCGGCTCCTGAGCAGATCGGCAACGGTAAAGAACCCCTTCTGACTCTTGGTGAGTTTAACCACCGAGCGAGCCGGGGTCGGCGAAAAGCCGGTCACTACCGCTTCGATGCCTCGCACCGATCGAGTGCCGGTGGCGTACATGCGGTTGAAATTCCAGCCCTGGCGGGATAAAGCATCGAGGTTGGGCGTCAGCGGCAACCCACCCAGGGCGCCGACGTAACGGGCTCCCAGGCTCTCCTGCAGCAGAATCACCAAGTTTTTTGGCTTGCCCTGATAGCTGGCCGGGTGCCTGGCCAGCGACGGCATCGCCTCGGACAAAAACTGTCCGGGTTCGATGAGAGTCGATGCTTGCATTCGCTCAATGATCTCGGCTCTGGCCATGGTGGGGTAGTGCTTAAAGGCGCTGTCTTCCGACTCCATCTGCTTATAGGCGAACAGCATCGAGTACGCCGAATTCAGAGTCAGATCATTGATCAGCGGATCGGTGGAAAATGCCACCAAAGCCGGATTTAAAGGGCGATGCCCCAGAGTCGAACGGGCGCCGCCGACGCCCACTGCCACCACCAGCAGTGCCAATAACGGACGCCAGTACCATCGAGGCAGGGTCAAGCTTTGGGTCCAATCGCCGCTCCAGCGCCACGCCAGTCCCAGAGTCAGGCTACTGACCACCACGCCAATTGCCAGCTCCAGCTTATAACCGCTCCAGAGCATGCCAAACACCTCGTTAGGATAGATGAGGTACTCGAAAAACAGCCGGTTGGGGCGCACATCGTATTCCAGAATGAAACTGGGGGTGGCCACCTCCATAAACACCACAAACCACACACTGGCCACCAATATCAGCCGCAATAATCGCAGCCAGTTGCGGCCAATGACGCCGTTGCCCGCCAACAATGTGGTTAACAACGCAGGCAGAATCAACAGGTAACACAGGGAGGACAGGTCAATGCGCAGACCGCGCAGCAGGATTCGAGACCAGCCATCGGCTTCGGCCACCCTGTCTGCCTGCCACACGGCCAGGCCGAGTCGGGACAGGGTCATCACCAACAGACAGATGCCGAAGGTGACCGCGATGGGGTACAACACCCCGAATGAAGTTTTTATTTTTCTTGTCATGATGCTATCGCCGTTATTGTTGGTATTTTTGCAACAGCCCAAGCAGCACCACGGCCCAGGTGGCCACCGCCATGATCAGGGTAAACAGCACCGCCGCTGACCCCATGTCCTTGGCCTGCCCGGACAGTGAGTGGTATTCGGCGCCAATGCGATCAACGACCGCTTCGATGGCGGAATTGAGCAGTTCCACCACCATCACCGCCACCAGAGCACCAATCAGCAACAAGGATTCGACCGGGGACACCGGCAGCCACAGAGCCAGAGGCCCCAGCACCAGAAAAGCCACCACCTCCTGACGGAAGGCGGCTTCACAGCGCCAGGCGGCGCGCAGGCCGAGCCAGGAGTAACGGGTGGCATGGATGAGACGGCGGACGCCAGTTTGACCAGGTTTCAAGACACTACTCAGCAAGTTGTTGCAATCGATAGCGAATTGTAGCCCTGAGGCATGAAAAAAAAGTGTAAGTGGAAGTAAGGGAGTGTCGTCAGGGCGTCATGTTAGCCTCTGACAGAAAAGCAAAAAGCCCCCGATAGGGAGCTTCTTGTGCGTGAAATATCTATGCACAACCGAAACCGGTTGTGTGGTGTGCATCCTTGCGGGTGGGGAGTGTGCGCCTATCGCCGTTTCGCCTCCAGAAAAAAAAGGATTTTCAGTACAAAATCGTGCATAAACTCACATTCAACTTTAAAGTGCGAAAAACCTCCTAGAACAGCAATGTTTTTGTCACACTTTTGAAAAAATTGCGTTAGGGGAATCAGATTCTGCGACTCCCCTGCCCGCGCGCCATTCAGTAACCCAGGGTTACCGCCCCTCGACGGCGAGGATCGGACGCACCCAGCAACCCTTGTTCGGTAACCATGATCGACTGAGTGCTGCCCATGGAAGCCTTCACCTTCACTTTATGCCCCATGGCTTCCAGCAGGCGCTTGGTGTCCGGATTCAGGCTTTTTTCGGCACGAATTTCATCCGGCCACCACTGGTGATGAATCCGGGACGCCGCCGTGGCTTCGGCGACGTTCATCCCATGATCGATGACGTTCATGATCACTTGCAGGGTGGTAGTGATGATTCTCGAACCGCCGGGACTGCCGGTCACCAAAAACGGCTGTTGCTGTTTCATCACTATGGTCGGGCTCATGGAACTCAGCGGACGCTTGCCCGGCTGGACCTCGTTGGCTTCGCCACCAATCAGGCCAAAGCCATTGGGCGTGCCGGGTTTGGCGGAAAAGTCATCCATCTCGTTGTTCAGCAAAATGCCGGTTCCTTGCGCCACCAGGCCAGAGCCATAACTGAAGTTCAGGGTATAGGTGTTGGACACCGCATTGCCCCACTTGTCCACCACCGAATAGTGGGTGGTCTGATCGCTCTCGTACGGAATCGGATTGCCGGGCTTAATGTCGCTGCTCGGGGTCGCCTTTTCGGGATTGATGGTGGCCGCCAACGCCCTGGCATAACGACGGCTGGTCAGGCCCGCTACCGGCACCTGAGTAAAGTCCGGGTCCCCCAGATACTCGCTGCGATCGGCGTAGGCGCGGCGCATGCTTTCTGCCATCCAATGCAGAGTTTGGGCACTGTTGGCCCCCATGCGACCAATGGGCTGCTGTTCCAGCATGTTCAACATCTGAATGATGTGCACACCACCGGATGACGGTGGCGGCATGGAGATCACCTCGTAGCCACGGTATTGGCCCCGCACCGGTTGCCGTTCCACCGCCTGATAGGCCGCCAGGTCGGCCTCGGTCATCACACCGCCGGCCTGGCGAACCGACAACGCGATCTGGCGGGCGGTTTCACCTTTATAAAAACCATCACTGCCGTGCTCGGCAATGCGTTTCAACGAGCGGGCCAAATCCGCCTGAACCAGGCGTTCACCGGCCTGGTAGTCACTGCCGTCCGGGTGATAAAACACCGGGCGAGTACTGGGCCATTGCCACAGGCGCCGCTTCAGTCCCTGCAGAGAACTGCTCAGATCCGGGGTCACCGTAATCCCCTTTTCAGCCAGCTCAATGGCCGGAGCGATCACCTGTTTCAACGGCAGGGTTCCGTAGTTTTTCAACGCCAGTTCCAGCCCTCGAACGGTACCGGGCACCCCCACCGCTAGCCCATGCTCTCGAGACAGTTTGGCCACCGCCTCACCCTGCTCATTCAAAAACATGTCACGATGGGCCCTGGCCGGGGCCATCTCCCGATAATCGATGGCCACATCACGGTTGCCCTCGGCAAGGTGCAGCAGCATAAAACCACCGCCTCCCAGGTTACCCGCCCGCGGCAAGGTTACCGCCAAGGCAAAGCCCACCGCCACCGCCGCATCGACGGCATTGCCGCCCTGACGCAGGATCTCGACCCCCACGGCGCTGGCCAGCGCTTCCTGGCTGGCCACCATGCCATTGGCCGCCCACACCGGATGGGCAACATCCATGTGGCTGTAGATGGAAGGCTGATCAGCCTGAACCGATTGCGCTCCCAGCATCAGCGGCAACGCCACCAACGCCGACAACAGGGGTTTCATCACCATTTTCACTCTTTAGTCCTTTCTGCCATTCCCGCTTCGCGCCGCATCTTCGGCCCAGCCGTAATGGCCGTGGTCGGGATCCTTCAAGATCCGTCCATCATATCGATTTTTTTAGGGATTTCAGCAACGGCTTAGGATTAATCGCCGCTAACTTATGCCAGAGCGGCTATCGCAATACTCACAACAAAGAGCGGAAAGTGGGATCGGACTCGAGTATTTGAGTCTTGCTCATTATCCCGGCGCTGGTTAGTCTGAATGTCCATCACAATCAGGGGTATACCGGATGATACTGGACACCGAACGACTGAGAATCCGCAAGTTAACCGTCGACGATGCACCCTTCTACCTGAGTCTGCTGAATCAGCAGAGCTTCATCGACGGCATCCATGATAAAGGCGTACGCACACTGGAGCAGGCACAGGAGCATCTGCGTCAGGGGCCCATGGCCAGCTACCAGGATCATGGCTTTGGCATGTACCACCTGAGCCTGAAAAGTAACGGCACCCCGGTGGGGATCGCCGGCCTGCTGCAACGTGACGGCCTCGACCATCCGGACATCGGTTACGCCATCAGCGATACCTACTTTGGCCTGGGCCTGGCCACCGAAGCCTGTGAAGCGATCATGATCTACGGCCAACAGGCTCTGGGACTGGGCACCATTTTGGGGGTGGTTGCAGAAGACAACCTGGCCTCGCGGCGGATTCTGGATAAGCTGGGGCTGGAATCCCAGGGCAGCATCGAACTGCCCCCGGGGGAAGAGCTGCTGTTGTATCAACCTAAACGGCCGTCAAGGCGACCGCGCTGATTCGGCAAAGACCCAGCGACTGCTGAGCAGATAATTCGACAGGGTGCCGGCACCGATGCCGGCCACCAGTGCCACCCAGGGGGCCAACGACCATGGACTCAGCAACGTCAGAGTCCATGAGAACAGGGCAAAGTTGGGCAGCGCCGACATCAGCGCCGCCGTCAGGGATTTCAACCACTGACGGCTGGCGTCCTGCAGCGGACGCTGGCGAAAGGTAAACCAGCGGTTGCCGGCCCAGGTGGTCGAGGCCGCCGCCAGAAAGGCCAGCACTCGGGCCGGGTAAGGGCCCCACTCCAACCCCAGTGTCAGCGCGCTGAACAGCGACACGTCCACCACGAAACCGGTTCCCCCCACCAGGGCGAACTTAATCCAGGCTGGCCAGCGCATCGGGGCCACACTCCAACAATTGACGCTTCAGCTTCACCGTCTGCACCCGACAGCTCTGCCGCGGCAATGACAGCTGCTGCCAGGACTGGCTGGACGGCATCACCAGAGAGTAGCGCCCCTGTTGCTGATTCAGGCGGGCCAGATCCGCCTTTTGGGCGCGGCCATCGGAATAGAACTGACCAGAGAAAGTGCGCTTGCCATAGTACAACAGCGGCAACGCCGGGTTGGCCTCGCTGGCCAGCAGCGCCTTGTCGCTGCGCTCATCCCCCACCTTGAGGTTTAACACCCCGGTGGCCACCAGCAACAACACTGGCATGGTGACCCCGACCTTAGCCAGCCAGGCCTGATCCGAGTCCTTGGCCAACGACGCACACAGCAGCGCCAGCGCCGGAATGCCGGGTAGCACGTAGGCCGGCAGGATGTTGCCCGCCATGGTAAACAACACCATGGGTGAGATCAGCCAACACAGCAGAAAGCTGCGCCACCCCGATGGCGCCGGTTGCCGACTTGGCTGACTGCGGCGACCGCGCAGATACAACAGCGGCAGAATCAGCGACCAAGGCAGGGCCGCCGCCAGCCAGAACAGCCAGATGGTGCCGCGAGGCTGATCATGGGCACTGCCGTACAGGTCGCCGGTCCAGCCACTTTCGACGAAACGCAGGAAGTGTTCCCCCACCAGGAAGTAGTTTAAAAACCCGGGTGTGGCCTGTTCCGCCGCCAGGTACCAGGGCGCGGCGATCACCAGCATGGCACAGGTGCCCAGCAACAGTGGGAACCGTTGCCACAGCACCCGAAATGCCCCCAGCCCATGTTGAATCAGTAGCCAGGGCGCCACCGCCAGTCCCATCAATACGATCACCAGTGGCCCTTTAGCCAACAAACCAATGGCCAGCCCGGCGAAACCGAGATAGCCGGCCCGATAGTGGCCTTGCCAGCCCAGATAGAAGCCCAACATCGCCACCGTCATCCCCAGGGTCAGCGCCATGTCGGTCATGACCGCGCCGGAAGCCACACTGAAGATGGCACAGGTCGCCAGCACCATGGCCGCCAGCAGCGGGTTTTCTCCCTGTCGACGCGCCATCCAGGCCACCAGGCCGACCACCGCCAATCCGGCCAGCCAATGGGGCAGGCGCAAAGCAAACTCGGTCATGCCCAGCATGGCAGCGGAACCGGCGCTCATCCAGGTATGCAGCGGCGGCTTGCCCCAGAAAGGCACCCCGAGATCAAACTGGGGCGTGAGCCAGTTGCCGGTGTCTACCATCAGTTTCGCCATGTAGCCATAGCGGGCTTCGGTGGTGTCCATGAGCGGGTAAAGCCCCAGGGACAACAAGCGCACCGCCAATGCCAGCAGCAGAACGGTCAGTAACGGGTTACGACAAATCCAGTTTTTCATCGACGCGCCTCAAGGGATACGACCGTGTCCAGGCCTTCTTGATGGGAAACCTCACGAATCAGATACTGAGGCCTTTGCTTCACTTCCATCACCACCCGGCCCAAGTACTCGCCGATGAGCCCCAGCGCCAACAGTTGTATGCCGCCAATCAGCAGCTGCACCACCATCATCGACGGGTAGCCAGACACTACCTCGCCAAAGGCCAGGGTCTTAACCACCACCCAGGCTCCGTACAGGAAGGCACTCAATGCGGTCAGCAATCCACACCAGGTTGCCAACCGCAGCGGTCGAATGCTGAATGAGGCGATGCCGTCCATCGCCAGGGCAAACAACTTGCCGTAGTTCCACTTGGTTTCACCCACGGCGCGAGGATCGCGATCGAACTCCAGCGTCACCTGCATGAACCCTGGCCAGGCGAACAACCCCTTCATGTAGCGGTTGCGCTCTGGCAACTGATTGATGTGATCCACCACCTGGCGGCTCATCAGCCGAAAATCACCGACATTCTCCGGCACCGGCACCTCGGATGCCCAGTTCATCACCTTGTAGAAGCTGGCCGCCGTCATTCGCTTAAACCAGCTCTCCCCCAGGCGAGCACGTCGCTTCATGTTGACCACGTCGGCGCCTTTGCGCCAGGCCTCCATCATCTGCGGAATCAGCTCCGGCGGGTCCTGAAGATCCGCATCCAACAGAATCACCGCCTGACCACGGCACTGTTGCAGCCCGGCACTCATGGCGGCTTCTTTGCCGAAGTTGCGACTCAGGGTGACCCCCACATGGTCGCTGCTGGATTCCGGCAGTTGCTGCACCAGCTGCCAGCTGTTGTCGTTGCTGCCGTCGTCCACATAGATGATCTCACAGCGCTCCACAATGGCATCCAGTACCTCAGTCACCCGCTGATGGGTGTACGCCAGTCCCTGGCTCTCATTAAAGACGGGAATGATCACCGACAGCACGATGGGCCGGTCATGATGGCGTTGTTGAGGCCGGGCTTTCAGCATGTTGCACCCCTGAAGTTCAGATAATTAGCGTGCCAATGCCACGCAGGCATTGCAGAATGACCGTCATTATCCGAAGCCGCCGTGAAATAATTGTCATCGACATTTTATCCACATCAACGGCATCATACTGAGTCACACTGATACAAATCCGGGCGCTCAATGGAAGATTTAAGCAACACCAAGATTCTGCTGGTGGAAGACAACCGCGAAATTGCCGGCATCCTGTTCGATTTTTTTGAAGCCAAAGAGGTGGAACTGGATTACGCCGACAACGGCGAACTGGGGTTGAAGCTGGCGCTGGAGACCCATTTTGATGCCATCATCCTGGATCTGATGTTGCCAAGAATGGACGGTTTCGAGGTATGCCAGCGGCTGCGCGACCAGGGCAAGAATACCCCGGTACTGATGTTGACCGCGCTGGACAACCGTCAGGATACCCTGTCCGGTTTTAAGCAGGGCGCCGACGACTACCTGACCAAACCGTTCGACCTGGACATTCTTGAAGCCCGACTGCTGGCGCTGGTAAAACGCTTTCGCGGCACTCTGGCCGCCAGCAAACTGACGGTCGGCGACCTGGAGGTAGACCAGAAAACCCGTAAGGCCCACCGCCAGGGCCAGATGCTGGCACTGAACCCCACCACCTTTAAAATCCTGCACGTGCTGGCACAGGCCGCACCGGACGTGGTCAGTCGCGACCAGCTGACGGAAGCGATTTGGGGTGACCAGCCTCCCAGCAACGATGTGCTGCGCAGCCACATCTATCAATTGCGCAACCAATTGGATAAGCCCTTCGCCCGGGCCATGCTGGTCACGGTACCGAAAATTGGTTTTCGACTGGATGACAGCCTGTGATACGGCATCGACTCTCTAACGTCCGCACCATGACCTCGCGGTTGATGGCGGCATTTTTCGTCATGAGCATTGGCATCAGCTTCACCATGATGACCCTGTTCAACACTGCCCTGCACTGGGGAGAAGATGCCGTCAACGAACGGTCGCTGCAGATTTCCAAAGACGTGGCCATCGCCCGCTACCTCACTGGCGCCAGCGGTCCGCTGGAGATCGATCGCATCACCTTCGCCTACGACAACACCGACGACGTACCCGATTTCATTCCCGATCGGCTGCGGTTTGCCGGTCATGCCCTGGAGGAGCTGATCGACGACGATCTGGGCTCCATCTACGTGCTGACCACCGAGTTTGTGAAGCACGGCCATACCCAACCGCTGATTCTGATTGCCAAAACCGAGCAGGTAGAGGTGACCGATCGGGAGACCGTGCTGCTCAATCTGCTGATCATCGCCGCCACCATCGGCATCATGCTGGTGGCCGGAGTGATCGTCTACCTGCTGTCTGTGCGCCTGATTCAGCCGGTAAAAGAGCTTGGGGATCAACTGGCGGCACTGAACAACGACACCCGCACGCCGCTGAGTGTGCCAGAATCTTCGGCAGAAGAGTTTGTGCAACTAACCGACGCCTTCAATGCCTACCGCCACCAGCTGGATCTGTTGATCCGCCGCGAACAGGCATTCGCCCGTTACGCCAGCCACGAACTGCGCACGCCGCTGACCATCGTCCGCGGCGCCGCCAACCTGCTGAACCACTCCGACAAACCGGAGTTTATCGGCCGTCAGCAGAAACGGATTCTGACCGCCACCGAAGAGATGCAGACCATGGTGGATGCACTGCTGTCGATGGTGCGCTATGAAAAGAATGAGCATCATCTTGAGCCCCGTCACCTTGAAGAAAATGAGCTCAGGGCCATTATCGAACATGAGCAAACCGGGGCCGACAACAAGCACGTCGGCCTGCAGCTGAGCCTGACTCAGGCGCCGCTGATTAAAGCCGAGCCGGCGGTGGTGAGGATGATCATCGGCAACCTGCTGCGCAACGCCATCGCCGCCACTGAGTCCGGCGAGGTCAAGGTCTGCGTCGACGCCGAAGCGCTGGAGGTGCGGGACCAGGGACCGGGGTTGAATCAAACCCACTGCGGAGGCCACGGCCTGGGACTGTTGATTGTCGAAGACCTGTGCCAACGCTACCACTGGCGGTTCAGCCTGACCGACATCGACGGCGGAGGCTGCTGCGCCCGGATTGAGTTTTAGCCGGCAAACTGGTCACGAATGGCCAGGATCTCCGGCAGACAACGCTGAAACAGCTGCACCAGCTGCGGATCGAAATGGCTGCCGGCATTGTCGACGATGAACGCCACCGATTCCTGCACCGGCCAGGACGGCTTATAGGGGCGCTCCGAAGTCAGGGCATCAAACACGTCGGCGATGGCCACAATGCGCGCCGACAAGGGGATGTCGGTGCCGCTGAGGCCGGCGGGGTAACCGCTGCCATCCCACTTTTCATGGTGGGTCAGGGCAATTTCCCGGGCCATCACCAGTAACTCCGAGGTGTGTTGGCGCAAAATGTCGGCGCCGTATTCAGAGTGGCGCTTCATCTCCTGCCACTCCTCCCCTTCCAGCCGGCCAGGCTTACGCAAGATGGCATCGACAATGCCGATTTTACCGATGTCGTGCATGGGCGAGGCGTTGAACAACAGGTCGACCCAGTGATCACTGACGTCCAGCTGCTGGGCAATCAGGCGCGAATAGTGGCTCATGCGAATCACGTGCATGCCGGTCTCGTTGTCTTTGTATTCCGCCGCCCGGCCCAGTGTCTGAATCACCGACAGCCGGCTCTGATTCAACTCTTCCGTTTTCTCCGCCACCTGCCGGGTCAGTTCCCGGTTCTGATCCGACAACGCCAGATGGGTGTGTACCCTTGCCCGCACCAGAGACGGATTGATGGGTTTGGTGATGTAATCCACCGCCCCCAGCTCCAGTCCACGGGTTTCATCTTCGACGGCGATCTTGGCGGTCACGAAAATCACCGGGATGTGGGCGGTAGTGGGATCCTTTTTCAGCCGCTCGCAAACCTGATAACCATCCATCTTCGGCATCATCACGTCCAGCAGAATCATGTCCGGTCTGGGCGTACGGGCCACGATCTCCAACGCCTTATGGCCGCTGGTGGCGGCCTTGACCTTGTAGTCGTTGCGCAGCACGGAGCTGAGTAGATTGATGTTGTCAGGATTGTCGTCGACCACCAGGATGACGGGGTTGTCCACTTACTCCTCCTCCAGCGGCCACCCCTGCGACAGTGCCAGTTTTCTCAGCAACGCCAGGGCCCGCTCGAAATCAAACTGTTCCACCGCCTCGCCAATCTTAGCCAAGCGCCGTTTCAAGCCCGGTTCCTTTATCTGAGCCAGCAATTGATCAATCCGATCCACTGCTTCTGTGTCGTCATCCTTGAGAAGGGATTGCAGCGCCCGCAGTTGTTGCAGCCGCTGCTCAGTATCAACCTCTATTAGTGTAGACTCGACCGGCATCTCCGTTTGCAGAAACCGTTCAATCTGCTGGCACAACGGCGCCAGCACCGTCTGCAACCGCTGCGCCAGCGACAACAGCTGGTCCGAAGGTTCCGAAGCCAGGCAGGCCTGCTCCAGTCGATCCGCCAGTTGCTGAACCTGGTTGGCTCCCAGATTGCCCGCCACCCCTTTCAGGGTATGGGCAAACCGAGTGGCCTCGTCCCGGTCCTGCTGCAGCAGTTGCTCAAACGGCTGTGAAAACTGGCCGTGATCCCGAACGAAGTGGCTAAGCAGTTTATGCAACAAACCGGTGTTACCCAGGGTAATGGTCTGCAGATGGTCGGTATCGATGCCGGGCTGCAAAGCACTCAATGCCATGGCGGGTTCGGGTGGCGACGATGGCACCGATTGCGGATCCCGACCAATCCAGCGGGCCAGGGTGGCAAACATCTCCTCCACGTCGATGGGCTTGCCGATGTGATCGTTCATGCCCGCCTCTCTGGCCCGCTCCAGATCCCGGGCCATCACATTGGCGGTCATGGCGATGATGGGCAAGGTTTCAAACTCCGGCCGCTGACGAATCGTCTCGGTGGCCCGGTAGCCATCCATCACCGGCATCTGCACGTCCATCAGCACCACGTCAAACTGATCTTGGTGCTGCAGCCGCTCGACGGCTTGCTGACCGTCGCCGGCCACCTCGACCTTCAGACCATTTTGCTGAAGCAGTTCCCGCGCCAACTCCTGGTTAAACTCGTTGTCCTCCACCAGCAGTACCCGCGCCCCCTGTAGGCGCGGCAACGAGTCCTGCATCTGGCTGCGCTTATCTAACTTACGGTTGTGGCGCACCACCGCCTCCCCCCGGGCCTCGCCGATGGCATCGAGCAAGTTGGAAGGGGTGATGGGCTTGCTCAGCACCGCATCCAGTTGCTGGCCGTTGTCCAGCCCTTCCTGCATCGCCTCTTCGCGGCCGTAGGCGGTGACCATGATCACCTTAGGCTCCGACTCCAGCCCACATTGACGCATGCGGCGAATGCAGCCGAAGCCATCGATGCCCGGCATCTTCCAGTCCACCAACAGCAAATCAAAGTGACGGCCCAGCATCAGCTTCAGCGCCTCATCGGCTGCCGGCGCATCCTCCACCTCCAGGTCAAAATTCTCCAGCATGTTCACCAGGATGTTGCGGGCCACCGGATTGTCGTCCACCACCAGGGCGGTCAGCTGCCGCAGTTGATTGCGATCGTAGCGGGCCCTCGGTTCGGCGTTTTTCTGCACCTCCAGGTGAACGGTAAAATTGAACACACTGCCCTGCTGGGGCTGACTCTCCACCCAGATCTCACCGCCCATCATCTCGGTCAGGGTCTTACTGATGGTCAGCCCCAGGCCGGTACCACCGTACTTGCGAGTAGTGGAGCTGTCCGCCTGGCTAAAGGCCCGAAACAATCGCTGTCGCTGAGCCGGGCTCATGCCAATGCCGGTATCGCGCACCGAGAACAGCAATTGCGCCTGGCCCTGAAACTGCTCCTGCAGGCGGATGGCGACCACAATCTCGCCGCTGTCGGTAAACTTGATGGCGTTGTTTCCCAGGTTGGTCAGGATCTGACCCAGGCGCAGGGGGTCGCCAATCAGGGCCTGAGGCACATCCGGGTCCACATTAAACAGCAGCTCCAGCCCCTTCTCTTCCGCCTTGAGGGCGATCAGGTTGCTGAGATTGCTGAGCACATCGTCGAGGTAGAACGGAGTGGACTCCAGCGTCATCTTGCCCGCTTCAATTTTCGAGAAATCCAGGATGTCGTTGATGATCCCCAGCAGCGCTTCCGCCGAGCGGTGCACCTTGTCGATAAAGGAGCGCTGTTTACGGTTCAGATCGGTCTCCAGCGCCAGGTAAGACATGCCGATGATGGCATTCATCGGGGTACGAATTTCATGGCTCATGTTGGCCAGAAACTCACTCTTGGCCAGCGAAGCGTTTTCCGCCTCTTCCTTGGCCTGAGCCAGATCCCGGGCCATCGCCTTACGGGCGGTGATGTCGCTGAACACCACCACCGCCCCGATGATCTCATCCTGCTTCAGCACCGGATGGGCGGCAAATTCCGCCGAAAAAGACTGGCCATTGCGCCGCACCAGCAGTTGATCGTCAATCTGCTCCTTCAGGCCCTGTTTCAGGGTTCGGGCCAGTGGACTCGGGGCCACCGGCCCGGCAGCCTCGGTGGTCGGAAACAGGATCGGCTCTATGGGTTGCTGCAGCAACTCGGCCTCCTGATAGCCCAGCATCGCCAGCGCCGCCGGATTGACGAAACTGACCCGGCCGTTGTTCTCGATCCCCAAAATCCCCTGCCCCACCGAGCCGAGCAGCAAGCGTACCTTCTCCTCCGACAGCGACAACTCCAGGGTGCGCTGCTTCACTCGCCGATCCAGCGATGCTTTGGATCGAGCCAAACGAGCATTGGCATTTTTTCCCAGGTTCAGGGTAAACAGGATCGCTGCCACCGCGAACAGCAAGGTCACTCCCAGCACCAGCGCCATGGTATTTTTCAGGGTGTTGTAAGACATCAGGGCTTCGGCCTCGTCCATCTCGGTCGCCAGCCCCAGCCCCAGTTTATCGCTCCATTTCCACACCCCCACCACCTTGACGCCGCGATAGTCCCTATAGCCCTGAATCGATGCCCCGCTTTGACCCAGGGCGATACTGGCCGCCATTCGGGTCAGGGGCCGCTTACCAGAGCGAACCGGTTGACCCTGGGTCAGATCCCGGCCCGGATCGCGCACCTCGATGGCGCGCATGCTGGGCTGACCCGGAGCCAGCAGTCCGCTCTCTACCAGCGTTTGTTCGAAACGACTGCTGGACAGCAACAACCCGCGCTTACTCAGGGCGTAGGTTTCGCCGGTTTCGCCGACCCGGCCGGTCTGAATGATGGCGTTAAAGCCCTTTATCGGGTCGAGCCGCTCCGCCAGCACCGCAATCACCTTGCCCTGGCTGTTAAAAATCGGCATCGCCACAAACATGGTGAAGCCACTATCACCGATGTCCGACGGCAGCGGCGGAATGAACAGGCTTTGCCCCGCCAGCAACTGAATAAACTGTCGAGTCTTGGCACTGGCGATGATGTTGCGTACGCCGATGTTTTCATCCCTGACCGCCGCCAGGCTGGTGCCATCCGGGGCGATGACGAAAAAGCCGAGATCACCGAGAATGCTGTTCAGGGCCGCCAGTTCCACCCGCACCGCAGCCAGCTCCTCAGACTGAATCAGAATCTGCGGGTGGCGGGGTAAGGCCAACAACCGTTCCACCAGTTGGATAAACTCCTGCTTTCGGCTCATCAGCGCCAGCGCCTGCTGACGACTGCTGACCTGGTTTTCCAGGCTCTCCTGCACCGAAGTGGCAATCACATCCAGAGAGATAAAGGTGCGGTCCTGCAGCACCCGCTTGTTGTAATCGAGCATCAACAGGCTCATGGCGATGACAAAGGTCACAAACACCCCCAACCCAATCAGCACCATATGGCTGAATCGGGGCGAACCAAACTGCAGTTCGGCCCGCTCGGAGCGGGCATAACGGGCCAGCAGCTTGGTGACCGCAAACAACAGGGCGATGATGGCCACCAGCCCACCCACTAGCCATTGCAGATTGAGGTAGGCCGATTCCTGAGGCTTCTCCTCGGACACCCCGGTAACCAGCCACTGATTCTGAATTGAGCGCATCTCCTCGGCGCTGATGGTGTTCAGCCCCTTCTGGAGAATGGACGCCAACTCCGGGGCAGCGACGCGGGAAATGATGTGCAGGGGAATGTCTTGAAAGGCGTGTTGCTGCAACCCTTTCAGGCCACCGACCATGGAATCGTTGAGGGCTTGCTCCACCACAATCTGAGACTCAAAGGTGGCATCGACCTCGCCATTGAGCACCATATTGATGGCTTGCAGCAGATCGTCCGCCGGTACCAGCTCGATATCGGGAAAACGCTTGGCCACCCGCACCCAACTGGTGTAGCCCCGTACCAACGCCAGTCGCTTGCCGTTGAGATCGTCAAACGACTGAATCGCGTCATTGCTGGCTTTAACGTACAGAAACTCCTTTATCTCGTAGAATGGCTCACTGAAGATGCCAAACGCCTCCCGCTCTGGCAGATGAAAAATCGCCGGAATAATATCGATTTCATCGTTTTTCATGCCATCCAGCAGCGCCAGCCACGGCCGGGATTCATAGCGGAAATTCAGTCCGGTTCGAGTCGCGATCAGCTCCATGTAACCGGCAGCCAGGCCGCCAATCTGACCGTCCTGCTGGCTGAAGGACAATGGCGCCCACTCTTCAACCCCCACCACCACCGTCGGGTTCTGAGCCATCCAGGCCCGCTCCTGCACCGTCAGGGTCACCGTAACCCCGGGCGGGGGCTGAGCCCAGGCCGAAGAGCACAGCAGAATCAGGCCACACAACCATACTCGCCCCATGGCCGCCGCCCCTAATGAAAGCGGTACAGTAGCGATACGTTGGCTCCCAGCAGATCGCTGTCGTAGAAGTCCACCTTGGCGCGGCTGTCAAAGTACATCACCCCTAAGCGCAGATCCCAGTGGTTAAGATCAAACAGACGGTGCACAAACAGGTTGCCGCTGATGCCATACTCATCGGCATCGGCTTCGCGTTCATAGATGGGGTTGGCCTCATCGTAGTCGCGCTCACCAAAATAACCGCTGAGGGTGCCGCTGATGCGATCGCCCCGGTAGACGTAGGTCAGCTGCACCCCCTTAGTCTGGCCACCGTTGGCATCGCCGTCGCTGTCGCGCTCGATGTACAGCAGCGCCGGCGTCAGGTGTTGATTCTGAGACAGTTTCCAGTGAGCAAACAGATCCAACCGATGCCGATTGCCATCCCGCTGCAACTGCGACGCCTGTTGCGGGGTTAACCGCCCCATCAGTGTCAGTTCGGCGCCGCTCAGTTCCTGATCGACGTCGATGCGGCGGTAGCTGTAATGCACGCCGATGGTGGAGTCGGCGATGTTGTCCCAGCCAAGGCGAAATCCCTGGGAGTCGCGATCGGTTTTGCTGCGCGGACTGTCGACCTGGAATGGGTCTTGCCACACCTCATTGGGTACGGCGGAAAACAGGTAGGCGAGCGAACCGATGCCCCAGGATCCGAACTGACGCCGCACCCCCAACTGTTCACTGAAATCCAGCCGCACCATGTCCTGCACCAGATTACCGAAAAACAACTGGGTCTGATGCTCGGCAAAGGTGTAGCGCAGGTCCACCAGAATTTCCGGTGCGACCTGGCTGTCACTGGCGGGGGACGATTCCAGCCCCCGACTCTGTTGATTATCAAAATCGACGAAGCGGTTGCCGGTAATGAAGTTAGAACTCAGATCAAAATAGGTCGCCCCCGCCCCCAGATAGCCACTCCAGCCACTCTGTTTCGGCAGGTGCAAGGGATCGCTGGCCAGCGCCGTTCCCCCGCCCATCAACATCAATACCGCAGTCACGGCTCGTAACATGGTGAATGCTCCGTTTTTTCAATAAGGATGCAGCCATTTGAGTATAGCCATCGATACCGCGCTCGCCGGTCGATGCCACCATGAATTCTGCCTAAAGGCCAAGGTGTTATTTCATGCGGTCTGGGCCTCGGCTGCGGCCTGACTCCGCTGCGGCTGCTGCCGGGCCCGATGACGCAACACCAGCAAATAACCGGCGGGAATCAGCATGAGCACCATCGGCGCGGTCAGCAATATTCCCCAGCCAATCACCAGTGAGATGGGAGACATCAGGTTGTCATAGCCTCCGAGGCCATAGGCCAGTGGCAGCAATCCCGCCACCGTGGTCAGGGTGGTGACCAACATCGGCCGCACCCGGCTGCAGGCCCCCTCCAGCAGCTGCTGAATTCTCAGGCTGTCATCGTCACTGAAGCTTCGGCCATGATAGTGATACAGCAGTACCAGCGCATTGTTGACCACCACACCGGTCATGCCGATGATGCCGACGGTGGCGAAGAAACTCAGCGGCTTGCCATGGAGCCACAGCACCAACAGCGCCGCCGCCACGCCCACCGGCACCACCAATAGCCCCACCAGTGCCTCGCCCAGTCGATCAAACAGCAACATCATCAGCACCGCGATGGCCAATACCGCCATCACCATGGCGATGGCTAGACCCACCAAGGCTTCGCGAGTGTCCTTGGCCTGGCCGCTGCTGACGATGGCCACCGTCGGATCGACACTGCCCATGGCCGCCAACAAGGCATCTTCGACGGCAATGGGATCGGTCAGGGCGGTGTCGATGTTGGCCGACACTCGAATGCTGCGCTCGCCGTTAAAGTGGTTGATCACCTCATCCCGTTGTCCCGGCTGCCATTGAACCAGTTTGTCCAGGGACACCAGCTGACCACCGCTGCCGCGGACATACAGATTGTTAAGCTCCTCCGGGCTGCGATCGTTGTCCTCCAGCACCACCCGGTAAAACACCTCCTCATTGCCTTTAAACACCCGCGACACCCGCTCGCCTTCGATGGCGATGCGCACCGTCCTGGCCAGCTGTTCCAGCGTCACGCCGTAACGGCTGAGCCAGGGATAATCGACGCTGAGTTTCAGCTGCGCCACCGCGTCGGCCTGGGACTGATGCGGCGCCAACACGCCGGGGTACTGTGCCAGCCACTGAGTGACCCGATCGGCCGCCTGCTGGCGGGCCTCGTCACTGCCGCCAACGATCTGCAGATCCACCGGGCGGCCACTGGGGGCACCGCCGCTGTCGACATCGAACTCCAGGCTGAGAATGCCGGCAAACTGTTCCCCCTGCTGTTGCCACTGCCTCGCGATCTCATCGGCACCGATGCGGCGTTCCGAGGCCGGTGTCAGGCTCACGGTCCAACTGGCCTGGGTCTCAGACACCTCACCGTACCAACTGACCACCTGCTCGGTATCCGCCAGCATGCGATCCACCGCCGCCGCCCGCCGCCAACTCTGCTCCAGGGTTTGATTGCCCTCCAACTGGGCGCTGATCTCCACCAGGTAGGCACCGTCGGTGGGGAAAAACAGCGTCGGCAACTGGCTGTACAGTGCCCATGCCAGGCAGGATGCCGGCAGTAAGGTCAGCAGCAGCAACCGCTTCGGATAACCCAGCGCCCAGCGCACCACCGGCGCAAAACGGGCCCCCCAGGGATCCTTTGCCGCCGGGGCTCGCCCCATCACCGACTTCATGTGGGCGGGAATGATCACCAATGCGTCGATAAAGGAAAACACCAGGGCGATGGAGATGGTCAGTGGCAACACATACAGCATCTTGCCGGCGTTTCCGGGCAGAAACAGCAACGGCAGGAACGCCAGCATGGTGGTCAGAATCGATACGGTAATGGCAGGAAATACGTCTCTGACGCCGCCGCTAACGGCGGTCATGACATCGTCTCCGGCTTGGCGGCGGGCGGTGATCCGTTCGCTGACCACCACTGCGTCATCGACGATGATGCCAATGATCAGGATCAGCGCCGCCATGGTGTAGCTGTCGAGGATCTGACCGCTCATCGACAACACCGTCATGGTGCCCAGCAGACAGAAGGGGATGGAAAAAGCCACCCAGGGCGCCACCTTGCGGTGCAGACACAAAGACAGCGCCACCAGCACCAACGCCAGACCGCCCAGGCCGTTGTACTTGACGATGTCAAACCTGGACTGAATCTCGCGGGCGATATCAAAGCCGATGGGCAATTGATAGTCCGGCCCCAAGCGCGCCTGTTCTTGCTTTAGCAACGCCTGCACCGCCTTAGAGGTGGCGATGACGTCCGCCGCTTCGGTGGCCCGCAGATCGAAGCCGATGGCCACCTGGCCATTGAGGGTTGCCAGGCTCTGGCGGCGCTCAAACCCCTGTCGAATGGCGCCGCTGACGTCCTTCAGGGTCACTTGTGGATTGGCTTTGAGCACCATTGACGACAGGTCACTCAGCGCCAGCATCTGCGCCGAGGTAATCAGCTCCAGATTCCCTTCCTCAGTTTGAATCGAACCACCGGTCATCAGTACGTTACGCTGGCCAATGGCATCGGCGATGTCGGTCAGGGTCAGTTGGTAACGTTTCAGTTGTTCCGGTTGCAGTTCCAGCCAGTACTCCGGAGTGCGCAGGTCGATAAGCTGAACCTCGCTGATCCCCGGTACCCGCCTCAGTTTCAGCTCCAGATGACGGGCTTGCTCCCGCAGTTGGCCATAGGGCAGATCGGCGCTGATCCCCACCACCATAAAGTCCAGGTTCGACGACTTCGCCACCCTTACCAAGGGCAACTCGGTGACGCCGGCCGGCAGATCCGACACCCGGTTAACCCCATCGCGAATGTCCTGATAGACCTCGGCCGGATTACTGACTTCGGGATCCAACGAGATGGAGATGCTGGACTGACCCGATGCCGACCGAGAAGTGAACTGCCGTATGCCCGCCACCGACAGCAACTCTTTCTCCAGCTTGCCGGTGACATTGGCTTCCACATCCTCCGCCGATGCACCGGGATAGAACGTCGACACCGATACGTGGCCAAGGTCGATGCGCGGCTTTTCCGCCATCGGCAGATCCCACAGTGCCACCAATCCCAGCACCACCACCACCACACTCAGCAGATTGGCCGCCAGACGGCGGCGGGTAAACCAATTCAGTAGCGCACTCATTGGCCGCCTCCCGCTAGCAGACTCACCTCAACCCGAAAACCGGGCTTTATGTGATGATTCGGATTATCCAGTTCCAGCTCCACCGGGTAGCCGCGACCATCATCGAGCAGCGACGGCGATACCCGCAGAACCCGGGCAGTGGTCTGTAGCGACAACGACGGCAGGGTCACCTGCACCTCATCCCCCAGAGTCAGGCGCACGTAATCCTGCTCCAGCATCACCACTCGCACAATCACCCGATCCACGTCCACCAACTCGTACAAAGGGTCGCCGGCATTCACCCACTGGCCATTGTCCACCAACCGGGCGGCCACGACCCCGGCGAACGGCGCCTGCACCCGGTTTTTTTGCTGCTGACGCAGTGACTGTGCCAGCAGTTGGCTGTCCACCTGCACCTGGGCGGCGCTGATCTGGGTAATGCGATCCTGGTCGTCCAGCTCGCTTTGAGCCAGGGTCTGCTTGTCAATCAGGGCCTGCAGCCGTTTCAGCTGCTTTAACTGGCTTTGGTGCTCGGCACGACTGAGGCTCAGTTGCGCCCGGCTCAGGGCCACCGCCAGGGTGGCATCGCGATCGTCCAGCGTCAGCAGCAACTGCCCCTGCTCCACCGCATCCCCCAGAGAAGCCCGGTAGGCCGACACCACCCCGTCCACCTCGGCGCTGACCACCACCCGCTGCAACGGCCGCACCTCGCCCACCAGGTAGTCTGCCGCCATGGCGAAGCCGCTCATCAGCAACGTCAGCAGCAAGGAGAGTGAAAAACGCGGTAACCAAGAGAACGAAGTTGGAGTCATGTCGCCATAGCCTATGAATGAGAATCACCCCCAGCATGACTCAAGGCACGTAAAACAAATGTCAACGCGACTGCCATCAGCGGCTTTGCGGTCGCGATCACACCGGCGTGGATTAAAATCTCTTTTGTGGGAACTAAATTTGCTGATAGGATTCCAAGCCGTGACTGCCACTGATTTACATACAGGTTGTAATGAAACGACTGGTTCTGTTGATTGTTCTGACGCTGCTTAGCCAGACCGCCAATGCGGTGCTGGAAGGCCGTCATGTGCATCTCGGAGACACCATCGAGTTTCACTTCGACACCGGCACTCACCAACATGACGCCGACGACCATCAACACGCGGACGGCGAAACCTGTGTCCACCACCACTGCCATGCCGGTCATCTTGGCATCACCGTGGCGTCGGTGACGTTGCCCCCTGCGCCTCAGTCGGGGCACTTTCATTATCTCGGCCGCTATCCCGACCCGGCCCCGTCGAATCTGCTGCGCCCCCCCATAGCCTGATCCTGCTCTGCCACTGCGTCATCAAAGCCAACCGCCCAAGTCGACCCGTTTTCGCGATGTCGTACTCAGCTTGGCGGCCAACATCCTAAGGAATGATCTCAGCTTCACCCCCTGAGTCAGCATGCCTTTGGTCACGCAGTGGTATCCCAAAACTTTCTGACATTCAGATCCATTTTGCAGGATATTACTATGCACCCAACTATTCGCATCGCCCTGGTGGCGGTGAGCGTCGGTGTCACATTTCAGGGGCAGGCCTCTGAAATGTCGCGATTTGCCACTCAGGCATTGAGCCAACTGGAGGCTCTGCCGCAGATCCGTGCCGAAGCCGAGCAGGTTGCCCTGGCCAAGCTGTCGATCAGTAGCGCCAACCAGGCACTGTACAACCCCGAGCTCGCTCTTGACGTGGAAAACATCGGCAGCGACAGCAGCGATGAAGATTACACCCTGTCCGTGGCTCAGGCCGTGGACTGGGCCGATAAGCGCGGCTATCGCACCCGCCTGGCGCAACTCAACGCCCTCAAGGCTCAGGCCGACTATCAGCAGTTACGCAATGACACCCTCGCCAGTTTGCTCAGTGCCTGGGTGAGCTTGCGTCAGGCGCAGCAACTGGACCAGTACGCCACCGAACAGCAGCAACGCACTCAGTCGATGCTGGCGTTGGCAGACAAAATGGTCCGGGTCGGTGAACTGGCCCCCTTGGACAAGCAACTGCTAACCCTGGAACTGGCCCGGGTCAGCGGCAGCCGCGCCGATGCCCGTCAGGCCCTGATCAGTGCCGAGTCACAATTAACCCTGTTTGGTGGCGACCCGGCTCTGGCCCTGCCGCCGTTTCGTTTCCCCCTTCCCAGTACCGAAGTGAATCAGCAACTGCCGGCGTTGAAGGGCCAGTATCAGGCCGTTCTTGCCGCCAAGGCCGGTTTCAGCCTGGCCAGACAGGAGGCCAAAGCCGATCCCACGGTCTCTGTGGGCGCCGTCACCAATGGCGATGACAACAGTGTGCAGCTGGGAATCTCCATGCCACTGAACATCCGCAACCGTTATCAGGGCGAAATCAACGAAGCCAATCAAGGCGTCATTGTGGCCGAGCAGCAATACCTTGCCCGCTCCCGCGCCCTCGAGATAGACCTCGAATCCCTGAGTCGCCGCTACGGCGCCGTTGCCGACAGCCTTAGCCGCTGGCAGCAACTGACCCAGGACTCTCTGGACAGCAGCCACGAACTGCTGCAGCGACTGTGGCGCGGTGGCGAAATGCCAACGTCACAGTACCTGCAATCCCAGCAACAGCTCACCGACACCTGGGCCACCGGCGCCATGCTTGAAGCACAGCAAACCAACCTGTGGCTCGAGATGATGGCCAGCCGTGGCGAACTGGAAAGCTGGCTGACTCAACAGGCTGTGAGCCAATAACACCGAATTCGAGGAATACAACATCATGAAAAATCTGACACTGTCCCCTATGGTTCTGGCCATGTCTCTGGCTCTGCCACTGACGATCGGCAGCCACAGCGCCCTGGCCGGCGACGACCACGGCAGCAGCACTGACCCGAAAATCCAACTGGCGCAGGACAACTTCCATGCCGAACACGACCACAACGACGCCTCACACCCCGAAGCGGACGGTGGCGATCACGCTGCCGAAACCGCTCACGGTGAAGAGGACGACGGTCATGGTCATGACGAAGAGGCGGAAGAGGAAGGTTTGCATCTGACGCCGGCCCAGAGCGCCATTGCCGGCATCGAAGTGGCTACGGCCGTTGAATCTCAACTGAACTTTGAGCATCCGGTGCCGGCACAGCTGTTGGCCAACCCCAATGTCACCAGCCAGCTGTCATTACCCGTTGACGCCCGGGTCATCGCCCGCCACGTCAACCCTGGCCAGGACGTGGCCAAAGGCACCCCGCTACTGACCCTGGCGTCCAGCGACATCGCCAATGCTCAAGGCCGCTACCTGCTGGCCCAGGCCGAGTGGAAGCGAGTACGCTCCCTCGGTGAAAAAGCGATCTCTGCCAGCCGCTTTCAGCAGGCGCGCATTGACATAGAAACCAGCTTGCAGGATCTGCTGGCCCTGGGCATGACTCAGGCACAAATCGATGGCCTCAACCACGAACAAACCCGACTGGGTCAATTTGAGCTGTTGGCCCCTCATGCCGGTACCGTTCAGCAAGACAACTCGGTGATGCAGCAGAACCTGCCGGCCCTGACCCCCCTGATGGTACTGGCCAACGAGCGAACCCTGTGGGCGAACGCTCAAGTGGCTCCCAGCCAGTCCGGTAATGTCCGTATCGGCCAGGCGATGACACTGGCGGTCAACGGTGAGCTGTTTCAGGCCACCGTCATCGGCCGCGATCATCAATTGAATCCACAGACCCGCACCGAATCCATCCGCCTGGAGGTGGCCAACCCCGACCATCGCTTGCATGCCGGGCAGTTCGCCACCGCCTATCTGGGCCAGAGTCAGCGCCAGGGCATTGTGCTGCCGGACTCTGCCCTGAGCCGAGGTCCAGACGGCGATTGGATGGTGTACCTGTATGACGGCAAGGAGTACCGGGCCCAGGAGATTCAGGTTATCAACGCCATCGAAAAGCAAAATCTGATCACCGGCATTCCGCTGGGCAGCCAGGTGGTCATCAAAGGGGCGTTTTTCCTGACTTCAGAGCAGGCGAAATCCGGCCTCAGCATCCACAACCACTAAGGCGGCGCCTCTATGCTCAATACTATAATCGCATCAGCGGTGCGCAACCGGCTGATCATTCTTATTCTGCTGATTGCCACTATGGCTGGCGTCGTCGCCATGCTGCCAAAGCTGAACCTGGATGCCTTTCCTGACGTCACCAATGTTCAAGTCACCGTCAACACCCAGGCCGAAGGCCTGGCATCGGAGGAGGTGGAGCAGTTAATCACCTACCCCATCGAGGCATCGATGTACTCGCTGCCCGCCGTCACCCAGGTGCGCTCCCTCAGCCGTACCGGCCTGTCGGTGGTCACCGTGGTGTTTGAAGAAGGCACCGACGTCTACTTTGCCCGTCAACAGGTGTTTGAACAGCTGCAAGCGGCCCAGGAGAACATTCCCGATGGCGTTGGTACCCCGGAGATGGGCCCCAACACCTCGGGTCTGGGTCAGGTCTACCAATACCTGCTGCGGGCCGAACCGGGTAGCGGTTTTGATGCCATGGCCCTGCGCGGGCTGAACGATTACCTGGTCAAACTGATGCTGATGCCAGTGGAAGGGATCACTCAGGTGCTGTCCTTCGGCGGCGAAGTTCGCCAGTACCAGGTGCAGTTGGATCCCACCAAGATGCAGTCCTACGGCTTAACTCTGGATGATGTGCAACAGACGCTGGAGTCCAACAACCGCAACACCGGCGGCTGGTTTATGCCCAGAGGGCAAGAACAGTTCGTGGTGCGGGGCTACGGCTTTATTCCCAGCGGTGAGGCGGGGCTGGAAGCGATTCGGTTATTGCCGCTGAAAACCATCAACGGCACTCCCATCACCGTTAATGACATCGCCTCGGTGCAATTCGGCAGCGAGATTCGGGTCGGCGCCGTGTCCATGAGCCGCCGCGATGACAACGGTCAGGTGCAGCAACTGGGGGAAGTGGTATCCGGGGTGGTACTCAAGCGCATGGGGGCCAACACCAAGGCCACCATCGATGACATCGAAGCGCGAATTCCGCTGATCCAGCAAGCCCTGCCTCAAGGGGTCACGTTTGAACCCTATTACGACAATGCCGATCTGGTGAGCAAGGCGGTCAAAACCGTCCGCGACGCGTTACTGATCGCCTTTGTGTTCATCATCGTGATTCTGGCACTGTTCCTGCTCAACATTCGCGCCACCGCCCTAGTGCTGTTGTCGATTCCGGTGGCCATCGGTATCGCCTTGATGGTCATGGCCTATTTGGGCGCCTCGGCCAACCTGATGTCTCTGGGCGGCCTGGCGGTGGCCATCGGTATGCTGGTGGATGGCTCGGTGGTGATGGTGGAAAACATCTTCAAACACCTGAGCCAGCCGGACCGCCGCCACCTCAGCCAGGCTCAGTCCCGGGCTAACGAAGCCGCCCCCCACAATGCCGGTGCCGACCATCACGGTATTGCCATGCGGGTCAAGGCGGCGGCTCAGGAAGTTGCCAGCCCGGTGTTCTTTGCCACCATCATCATTATTGTGGTGTTTGCCCCGCTGTTTACCCTGCAAGGGGTAGAAGGCAAGATGTTCCAGCCGATGGCGGTGAGCATCATTCTGGCGATGATGGCCGCCCTGGTTGTGGCCCTGTTTGTGGTGCCGGCTCTGGCCACCATGGCGTTCAAAAAAGGCGTCAGCTTTCGCCCCAGCCCGGTGGTCGCCCCCTTAGAGAAAGCCTACCGGCGCCTGCTGGGTCGCATCATCAACCGCCCCAAAGCGGTGATCGCCGCCGCCCTGATCGCCTTTACCGCCACCATGAGCCTGGTACCTAACCTGGGCACGGAGTTTGTCCCCGAGTTGGAGGAAGGCACCATCAACATTCGGGTCACCCTGGCCCCCACCGCCAACCTGGATACCGCCTTAAACCTGGTGGCACCCAAGCTGGAACGGATTCTGATGACCTTCCCCGAAGTGGAGTACGCCCTGAGCCGGGTCGGTGCCGCCGAGCTGGGTGGGGATCCGGAGCCCATCAACAACGTCGAGATCTACGTCGGCCTCAAGCCCGTCGAACAATGGACTTCGGCGTCGAATCGACTCGAGCTTCAACGGCAGATGAACGACAAGCTGAGTGTGTTCCCGGGTCTGCTGTTTACCTTCTCTCAGCCCATTGCCACCCGAGTGGATGAGCTGCTGTCCGGGGTGCGGGCTCAACTGGCGATCAAGCTGTTTGGACCGGATCTGACCGTATTGGCGGAGAAAGGCAAGCAGATCGAAGAGCTGGTGAAAGACGTCGACGGTGCCGTGGACGTATCGATGGAGCAGATTCAGGGGGAGCTGCAACTGGTGGTGCGGCCCAATCGCAGTAACTTAGCTCGCTATGGCATCAGCGTCGATCAGGTATTGCAACTGGTGTCCGACGGCATCGGTGGCCGTCAGGCCGGCCAGGTGATTGACGGCAACGCCCGCTACGACATTCAGCTGCGGTTTGCACAGTCGTTCCGCGACAGCCCGGAGAAACTGGCGGATCTGCTGCTGTACGGCAGTGATGGCAGCCAGGTACGCCTCGGAGACGTGGCCGACATCGGCATGGAGAGTGCGCCGCCGAATATTCGTCGCGACGATGTGCAGCGACGGGTGGTCATTCAGGCCAACGTCTCAGGACGTGACATGGGATCGGTGGTCAACGACATCTATCAACGCGTGGCCGACGGTGCCGATCTGCCGGCGGGCTACTCGGTTAAAGTGGGCGGCCAATATGAAAGCCAGCAGCGCGCCCAGCAACGGCTGGCCATTGTGGTGCCCATCTCCATTGCCCTGATTGCCTTACTGCTGTATTTCTCGTTCGGCTCGGTAGCGCAATCTCTGCTGATCATGGCCAATGTGCCACTGGCGTTGATTGGTGGCGTTCTGGCGCTGTTTTTGACCGGCACCTACCTGTCGGTCCCCAGCTCCATCGGCTTCATCACCCTGTTTGGGGTAGCCGTGCTCAACGGCGTGGTGCTGGTAGATGCCATTAACCAACGGGTGAACGCCGGCGAACCGGTGGCCGAAGCGGCGTTCGAAGGCGCCATCTCTCGGCTACGGCCGGTACTGATGACCGCCCTGACCTCGGCGCTGGGCTTGCTGCCAGTGATCTTCTCCTCCGGCGTCGGCTCAGAAGTTCAGCGACCGTTGGCGATGGTGATCATCGGCGGTCTGGTCACCTCCACGGCCCTGACCCTGTTGGTGCTGCCGACCCTGTACCAGCGTTTCCCACCCAAGGTGGACTGAGCCTGTACAACGGGGTCTGTCTGGCCCCGTTGGGTTTTTCCCCGGGTTGTTCGGGGAGTGTTAGGGAACCGGTAATCCTAACCTTTTCGGCCCCTGCCCCGTGTTCAGCGACCCGTGGATGTTGCGCCTCCTGATGGAGGCGCCTTTTTATTAACCTTGATAACATGCGTGCAACTTTTTGATCTGAGTCAGTTTATAAAGCCCTAACCGCCCCTACACTCAAACTAAGCCAATTGAGGTGTACATGGACTGGTTAAAACTCTACCCCTGGATCAACGATCTGAGCCACTGTCAGGGCCCGGCACACTTGCGGGCATTGCTGAACCGACTGCTGCCGATCGTCGGCGCCGATGCCTGCCTGTTGATGCTGATTGATTTGCGCCGAGGAGTGCAACACACCTTTTGTGCGGGCCTGTCGGCACGCTCTCAGGCCTTTGTGGCCGGCAACACCGAGCAAGATCGTTATCTTCATACCTACATGAGCAACAAGCTGGTGGGCGAGTCCGTGTGCCTGCAGGAGCTGCTGCCCCGCCCCAAGGCGGAAGCCGGCGGCTTTCTCGAGCGTTACCAACCTTACTTCGACTACCGTTTCTCTTATGGGCTGGTGCTGCCATTAAACGCTCACCAACAGGTGGCCATCTCCCTGCACCGACACCGCACCCCGTTTCAAAAACTCTACCAGCACGACATGAATGGCCTCGGTGCCGCCATCTTGCCCTGGGCACACCACTACCTGAAACTTCGGAGTCACTCGCCGCTGGCCGAGCTGTGCCTGGAGCCTTTGACGCCGGCCGAGCGACAGGTTCTCAACCTGCTGATGGAGGGGCTCGATGGCAGTGAAATTGCCGATTACCGAGGCGTCAGCAAAGAAACCGTTAAGTCTCAACTCAAAAGCCTGCTGCACAAAACCGACAGCCGCCATCAGAATCAACTGCTGCACCGCGCCTACACCCTGACGCCCCGTTTCGACTGAGCCGTTCGCCAGGCACAAAAAAGGCGAGCCGGAGGTCAACTCGCCAGGGGGAACGGGCTGAAGGGCTCAGCCCGTAAAGCTCTGAGATCTATTTCTGTCTCACCAGTACGGCGTAGGCATAAATCCCTTCTTGCTCAGGGTACAAGTTGACCGCCACGGTATAGTCGGCATTCACCAACCAGTAACCGTTGTACTGATCTTTGAACATGCCCTGTTTCAGCTCGACTTTCATGGTATCCACCACCTCCAGGTCGGCCTCGGGGTCATCGGTGGCTTTCTGGTGCCAGGCTGAGTTACCCGCGGCATCGAATACCACCTGATCCAGGCTGTAGTTAAACAACTTGGCGTCATTGGCCTGGGCCGGAATGTCCATGGTAACGGAATACCACTGCCCTTCCAGTTTCGCCAGTTCCAGCTGCTGCGGCTGTTTTACGGCCACCATCACTTCCTGCTGCTCGCCGTCCCAGACTGCGACCTGAACGATCACGTCCTTCTCGGCCGACAGTTGCAGGTAGCCTTCGTCCTCATCAAGGATGCGACCACGGTCGTCCATCGCGAAGGTAAAGTTATCGGTGGCATTGTCGTCGGTACCGCCCAGATCGGTAAAGGCTACCGCCCCGGCATCATCGATGACCAGTTGGTACACGCCAAAACCAAACTGACCCGGGTCGCCCAGAGAATGCGCCGGCGTGTACAAACTGCCGACCAGCCACTGGCCCTGCAGATCGCTGAGCTGATAGCTGTCGGCACGGCGAACCGACAGCGCCAACCGCTGCCGATGCTCTTCACCGTTCCACCACAGCATCATCTGCTCGCCAGAATCCATCTGCACCATGTCGGTCTCTTCATCGACGGTGATCTTGCCGGTGTTATCCATGGTGATGTCGTAGCTTTCATCCGGATAATACTCACCGGCAATGTTGCGCTCTTTAACGGTCAGGGTGCCGTCATTGATGAGCCAATCTGCCAGACGATAATCAAACGAGTCAGGGGAGTTGTGATCGTAACGAGGGGTCAGAAACTCAATAGACAACCAGTCACCGTCCAGATCGCCGGCCGTGAAGCCCGGGTTAACGGTTTCATCGAAGTGGTCGAGAGCGTCTTCGGCACTGACCAGATCGTCGGCGTCCATGCCTACGGCGTCCAGCGCCACGGTCATTTGAGTTTCAAAGGCTTCGGTACCTTCATCCAGTGTGACGCTAGGCATCGCCTGCGCCACCGCTTCGGCAATGGTGATGCCATTGTCCGGATCGCCATCGCTGTCCAGAGACTGCAGCAACCGCAGCGTATTCACCACCGCGGGCGTAGTGGCGTCCTCGGTGGCAAACAGGGTCAGCGGCGTCACTTCGGCGGCGGCATTCACCACCGGAAACTCGGTGGCACCCAGGCTGAAGTTCACCTGCTCCCCCTGCTGATAGACAAACTCACCAGCCGCATTGGTCACGCCCTGCTGAGTGCCGGTGGCGTAACTCAGTCCGGCAACCGGACTGTCCAGAAATACCCCGGTGTAAAGTTCAGGCTCCACCGGAGCCGGGCTGCTGTCGCTGTCACTGCCACAACCGGCCAGGGCCACCATGGCGGCGACCAGTGCACACAATTTGAATCCATTTTGATTTTTCATACTCACCTCCTGCTAGTTACTTCATTGATACGCAAATGAAATAACCGCTTCATCCCCCGTTCGGGGGATAAACGCCAGTAAGCTGATCTACCTCAATAGCCCGGCGTCGGTTTCCACCATTTGGCGGCGGCTTTATCGCCATTGCCTTTCGTCGCCAGCGCGTTACCATAGGCGCCCCAAACAGGCAGAGGCCGTCTATGCGACTGGATCGTTTCATCAGCAAAACCACCCGAGAGAGCAATCGCCGCATTCGAGACTGGATTCAGAACGGTCAGGTGTGGGTGGATGGACAGCCGTGCCTGGATGGAACCCGTCGAATCACCGAGTTCAGCCAGGTTCGCTGCAACGGCATCGAACTGCCGTTCAAGCAGGCACAATATTGGCTGATGAACAAGGCGGCCGGGATTCTGAGCGCCACCCGGGATGCGAATCACCGCACGGTGATTGAGGAACTGGCAACGCAACAGCCGGAGCTGGATCTGACCGAGATCCACATCGCCGGTCGACTGGACCGGGCCACCACCGGCCTGTTGATTCTGACCAACGACGGCAACTGGTCGAAACGACTGACCCGGCCGGAAATAAAAATTCCTAAGACTTACCTGGTGACCACCGCCCACCCCATCGACCCGGGCACCGAAGCCCGATTCGCCGAAGGAATTCACTTTCCGTATGAGGGAATCACCACCTCGCCGGCACAGTTGACCCGGCTTGGCTCTCAGCAGGCCAGGCTGACCATCTACGAGGGAAAATACCACCAGATCAAACGGATGTTCGGAGTGTTTCGAAACCCGGTGGTGGCCCTGCACCGAGAACGCATGGGTGAAATAACGCTAGAACCGTCACTGCCGCCGGGCAACTGCCGCCGTTTAACCCGTGCCGAGATTGACTGGCTGTAAAGCCGGACTCAGGGACCGGCGCACACCAACGGCTGATCAAACACCTCATTTTGCAGCATTGCCACGCCAGTTTTAGGGTTTAAAGTCAGCACCATATCGCTGCCATGGTCGCCTCCCGGAGCCGACCATGGAATGGCAAGGCCGACCACCACCAGATAGGGCCGGGTTGCCAATACCTCGCCTCGCCCCTGCCAACAACCACTGTAGGCGCATACCGACAGCGCGCCGCGGTCATCAAGACTGACACTCAGCGGGGTAAAATCCGCCGTGGTGGCAACCGAACATCCCTGCGACGAACAGCGGCTTTCAAAGTCGTTGCTGCACTGCCAACTGTCGGCACAGACTTCGCTGCTGATCAGCAGCAACGCCGCCACCGGCAGCACCATTAGCCTGCTCCTGCTAGTTTCCAGACGGGTAGCAATAAACATCGGCACCCTCACACCCGGCTTCCATTTCGCTGATCTGTCACCCATGAGTTGCTCCCTGATCTGACCGAGTCCGTCGCCGACGTCGTACCGCACCGGGCGTAGTGCCCGTCACCACTTTAAAGGCTTTACGAAACGCCGCTTCCGACTGGTAACCATACTGCTCTGCCAAGTGAGCCACCGAGCACTGCCCGGTCGCCAGTTGTACTGACGCGCAGTGCATTCGCCATTGGCTCACATAACGCATCGGTGACACGCCAACCAGAGACTGAAACCGACGGGCAAAGCTCGAGCGGCCCAGCGCGGCAATCTGCGCCAGACCATTGAGAGTCCATGGCTTCGTTGGCTGATTGTGTATCGCGGCCAGCGCCGGCGCCAAGTGACGGTCGAACAACGCCGCCAGTAACCCCTGCTCAACCTGGCCCGATTCAATTTGTTGCCTGAGCAGGGTGACAAACATCAACAGCGCCAGTTGATTCACCACCGCATAATGGCCAGGCTGCTGCTGTTTTAACTCCAGTATCATCAAGGCCACCAGCCGTTCCAGACGCGATTCGGTGCCCAGATTGTGCACCACCATCAGTGGGGCCAACGAATCCAGCAGCGGCCAGGCGGCGGCATTGCGAAACTCAAAAAAGCCACAAATTAACTGGGTTCGCGGCTCATCCTCCGCCGCACTCGACAGCGGTGCATTGACCAGAGCGGCATCGGGCTGCTGCGGCGAACTGGCCAGAATGTGGTGGTTGTCGTGGGGAAACACCAACAGATCCCCCGGCTGCAGCGCCAGCGCCGGTTGCCCCTCCATGTGCAACCAGGCGCGGCCATTGGCGATCAGATGAAAAGGGATGCGGCGACTGCCGGCGGTATCCACCGCCCACTGGCCGCAAAACTCACCATTAACGTACACCTCGGTCTGCAACTGCAAACTGGAAAGTACCGAACTCAGCGCATCCGGATTGTCCAGATACACACTTGGACGATCTGACATAAAACCAGCACCATTTGACGCAGAATAGAGCAATTGTGCTCACTATACTGGCTCCATCAAGGCTCAACAAGGACCTTGACTGCCCTGTTAATTTGGACCTTACGGAGACGCATCATGAAAGCACTACTTGGAATGACCAGCGCGATAATTCTGACACTGGGTTTGGCGTTTGGCGCAGCGGCCGCCACCCCTGAAACCCGGGACGATGGCGTAACCGTGATTCACCTCGACGAGTACAACGGCTACTTCGCCGCCGAAGAGACCATCGCCGGACTGAAGACCGGTGAGTACGAATTTGTCGTGACCAACCGCTCTGACAAACTGGTGGGCTTTCAAATCCAAAACCTGGCCAACCGCAACACGTTAGACAAGTTTCCTCTGGAGCCGGGCCAAACCCGCAGCTCCCGGGTTACCATTACCGAAGCGGGCGTGCGCTACCGCTGCCCCATCAACCCGACCCCCTGGTATGAACTGGACGGCATTAAAGCCCGATAGTTGAGCCAAACAGCAGCCAGGCGGAACAACCGCCTGGCTGCGACTGGTTACTGCGAACCAGGACGGTGAGAGCCAGCCCTAAAATTGTAAAAAAATTTCACTTAAGTCACATAAACCATACGAAATAGCGTCAAACCCGACCTAATCCGCCCAATAGCGTGATCGTGATCACTTGGATGTGAAAATAAGTAAGATACACTCCGTCATCTTTCTGAGATAACGACGAGACGATTACATGTCTGTATTGGTGGCGATTGCAATCACAACCGGAATACTGTCCGGCATCTGGGGCTGGGTGTCGGTGTCATTGGGTCTGCTGACCTGGGCCGGCTTTCTGGGTTGCACAACCTACTTTGCCTCCCCTCAAGATGGCGTAAAAGGGTTGGCACTGAGCGTGGCCACCAATATGAGCGGCGTATTCTGGGCCATGGTGATCATCCAACTGTCCACCATCGCCGGTGCCGAAGTGATTGGCTATGTGATTACCGGCATCGTCGCCACGCTGATGTGTGTTCAAGCCAAACAGACCTGGCTCAACTACATTCCCGGTACCTTTGTCGGCAGCTGTGCCACCTTTGCCGCCGCGGGCGACTGGCAGGCGGTGATTCCGGCTCTGATTGTCGGCGCCACCTTTGGCTTCCTGATGAAAGCCTCTGGTCTGTGGCTGCATCAAAAAATCAACCAACCGGCTGCAGCCATGGAAACCGCCAAGGCAGACTGAGCCTCATCGATTTTCAGACACAAAAAAACGGCACCCTAAGTGCCGTTTTTTGATCGTCGAGCCTAGTCGTAACGCCGCAACCTGCGGCTGTCTGCCTTCAGGGCCAAGAAGCCCATATACGCCATGCCCAAAGGGGGAATCAACGACAACACCGCCCCAACCAAGGTTACCAAAGCCGGGGTATCGCTGCGCTTTCTGGCCAGCAATGCAATCAATACCGTGGACAATACCAGCCACAACACCATCATCTGGCCAGCAAGGGTTGCATTAATAGACATTGAAACTCCTTTTCTGTCTGTCTTGCTCCAGCCCAAAGCATCATGCCGGACCCGTCTCGGAGCAGATCAAGAATAACGTCTGCCAACAAAGCAATGCAACGGCAACCGTGACCTCTCCTATGCTCCTGATGTAAAGCTGTTACAACACTAACGGGCGGAGCCAAAAGAGGAACTAAAGACCGGTTGCCCTTGCCAAAGGGGCAAGTTTCGATTCCATCAATCCGTAGCCGCGTTCAGCATCTGAGTATACCAATCGGGTTGGGGCCGAACTGTCCAGCGAGCAAAGCGCGACTTGTCCTGAACGTAGAAGCGCCGATAGGCCAGCACCGCATTGCCCTGAACTTTAAACGGCTCTGGCATCGCTTGAGCAAAGGGTGTCAGTCCACGGCGGGCAAACGGCATCGACTCAATGAGCGACAGCGTCGCCATCGACTTGTGGTCTTGAGGTTTACCGTAGCGAAACCGATATTCATCGTTCAGGGCCACCGCCAGATCCCGTAGCCAGCAAAAGTTATCGTAGGACTCCTCTACCCATAACACACAGGGATGCTTGAGGTGGGTGGAGCGATAAGGGGTGTCAAACCCCTTTTTGTTTAACGCCGTGCACAGCAGTTGCACGCTTTCGAGGATCATCTTGACCACATGCTGATCGCAGTGACTGCGGGCACAGCGCTCTATGTCATCATCCAGTACAAAAATGTTCATCACCCCTCCCCTACTGAAATCAGCCTGTGTCTCGGCCGAATGTCGCCGTTTGCAGCAAGCACCATCAAGTACGAGCAATCGGTCAAAGTGGTTTAGGGAAGCAACCGCCGTACAGGGGATGTGTTCAGATGCCAAACAGCCCGAATTCCAGCGACGCGAGCCGAATCAGCCCAAGAAAGTTAAATTGACAGGTAATGACCTCGATGAAGCAAAAACACTGGGACCTGGCCACCTCGAAGGAATCAGCTCTCGGCGTGCCGACGACAGAGCCAGCGTGTTGCCGCCAGCTTTTTACTGACCCAGGTAAACAGCACAATCCCCACCAGATCCGCCGCCAGGTCGGTAACATCGAAGGTGCGCCGAGGCAGAAGCAGTTGACTCAGCTCCTCCAGCAGCACAAACAGCGACACCAGCGTCGTACCGAGGTACCAGCGCCAACGGCCGACGGGAAGAGTCTTAAGGCCAGTGCCCAGATTGGCAGCCAGGGTTAACAAGCCAAACAAACAGAAGTGACCCAACTTATCGCCATACGGCAACTGCCGAACCAGATCGAAAAACACACTGTCGCCACCGCTGTTGGCCAGATAGATGATCCACAAAATAAACCCAAAGAAGCCAATGCCCAGCAGGCCAATGCTCTTTTGAATTCCGGTACTACTCATTCCTATCACCCTTTTGTATAAAATGGCCAATCGTCTCGTTACTGCCGCCATCCGCGATCATGGCCGCGATTCGGCCTAGCGGGCCCAGACCCACACAAGGGCTGGTGTCGATGGTCTTTGCAGGGACACAGCATAGTTAACCTCGGCCCGGCTGTCAGAATTAACTGACTGAACAGCGCCTGTTTCTGTACCCAGCAGGGACGATTCCGTATCGCTTGGGTTACTCGATACACTGAAGGCAGAATCTAAGCACCGAGATTCACACCCAGGGAGCGTTGCCTGCGTTGACACTTGTGGGCCGCCCTATATGCCTCTCTCATCATTAGCTCAATCTGCTTTATTGCCCTCTGAACGTAAAAGGGAAAACACCTTTAGGTCATGATAGGAGCCCTTCCATTTACCATGCTGCCTTAGTATGCCGTCACATTGAAAGCCTAACTTTTCAAGCACAGACTCCGAAGCACCATTGCCCAACATAACATACGCCTCAATTTTATTAATAAACCTTGGGCAGTCATTTGAAAATGAGTACTCGACAACTTTACTTACAGCTTCTTTAGCAAAGCCCTTTCCCCAGGATCTTTTTTGGAGTTCATAGCCTATAACCGCTACATCATTGCTTTCTTCGAAACGATTAATGCCACAACTACCTACAAATTCATTCGTTGATTTTTCTCGAATCGCCCATCGAACACTTTTTTGCTCTCTAAAGCTCTTATTATCATTTTCTATTAATTCAAGCGCTTCATTTTCCGAAGTGAAGTGTAAATCGTAAAATTCAGTCACTTCGCTATCAGAAAACATGGCGAAAATTGCTTTAGCATCATCGTTGGATTGCTCATCCAGGATAAGCCTTTCCGTTTCTACTATTGGGAAATTATTCATACATCTCCGACAATATATCGTCCCTTTAGAGGCAACTGCTTGTCTGGCTATACTCGGCGAGGCACGAGCGCAACCGGACTGATTGCTATCCGTCTTGAGTCTTTCGTTATCTTGCGCCTGCTCCGGGCAAAAAGAATTCAACCTTGCCGCACGATTCACAAGCAAACATATCGAGCGCTTGTTTATCGACTAACAGCTCGGCGAAATTGCCCAACGCGCCCCATCGAGTGCCCTCATGAAACTCCTTGGAGCCAAGCATCAGCATCGCTGACTCACAGCGAAGGCATTTCAGAGCTTGGGCCTTTGATTCAGCTGGCTTTAGTTGCCCTCTCTCACAGCCGCAGTTCCAGCAAACTTCAAAGCTGGACTCGTCGATCTCTGTACTACAGTTCTGGCATTTCCAAGCCATAGGACCTCCTAAAATTGGCTGTCTATTTTACAGAAGTGCCAGCACTGACAGCAGACACCAGCCCAACTAGAAAGCCAAAATCGTACCACACTCCCGAGTTAGGGAAGGTATAGATTCTGACATCAGAAAACAGGCTTGCGATAAAACTAAAAATAAAGAAAAAACCATGCATTAGGCCAGTGAAAAAGCCTGGAAGATCGTTACCATGCGTTTCGGGTTGAGATGCACAACCTGATAATAGAATCAAAACCGTTAGGGAAAAAGCAATGTAACATTTGTTTTTATTCATAGGAATTATTTACTATGTTTTAAGTAACTCGGTTTATATCAACCGGATTAAATCAATTATAACTTCTAGCTTTTTATTAAAGCAACCAGTCCTCAATGAGATGCACTCTTAATATGATACCCAATAAAGAAGAGTACTGCTAGCCAGTAACAGCTGCCTGCAGTGCATTGTCAAGAATCTTCATTGACTGTTATTTCATTGACAAGACACCATTCAAGCAACTCCCTAGTTACGGCCTTCTCTTCATATCGATACCATTCATCGAGCATGTTAGTTTGATCAAGAAGAACCTTAAACCTTCCGTATGCGCCACGCCGACTAAATATGTTATGCACAGTTTCAACGTGTTCTGAAAGGTGCTCTGCGGCAAACCTTAGAACTAACCGTTTACCCAAGTTCATATCTTGCTTCGATGGAATCTCTACGTAATCTGGATTGTCATAAAGATCATCAGGTAGCTCTTCATCGTCGATGAGATCGCCAGTGTAAACTATCTTGCCGCTGCACCTATTTAGATACGTACAACTATCAAACAACAGCCCAGACGATGAAAAATCAACGGCTAAGGCAAGGTCGCTGAGCTTAACTTCCATACTAAACCTCCTGAGCCATTTAACACCCCATTAAGTGAAAGCACGTTGGATAGCAAAAATCATCGAAGTACGAGCAATAGCCAACCAAACTAATACTACCCTCCTGCAGGAGTTTATTATAGATCAATCCGATCATTAAGACGTACCAAATAATAAATTGCGATAGGAACGAGACCAAATAGCAGACCGAAGGCACTCCATAGCAGCTTTCCATCATTGTTCTTCGACGTCACCCACCATAGCCAGGCGCAACACGCTAGATTTTGAAGCGAGACAACGAGTATTGATAAAGACTCCCACTGCTTCCGCACTGTATAAGGGATCTCGGTCACGCCGTACTCTACCGCTAAGTACATATCACGAAACAGAGGGAACACAGCAGCCGCTACGGCCAATACAATCGCGAGAAGAATAAACGGTTTAACCTCTTCCAAACACACTCCTTTGAGACCTCAATCTAACGATTTTGGTGTCCACTAAAGCGGGTCAACTTCAGTCCGTGTTTTCAGGCGCTTGTTATGTTTAGTCATCTACGCCGTAGATTTTAAAGATGTTAGAGTCTAAAGGTTTGTAAAAGTAAACTCTGTCACTTCCAATAGAATTAAAAAAATCAGCTTTTCTAGAGAAGTTTTCCATCGTCACACCTTCAATATAGCTATCATAAAAGCATGCAGACGCTATATACTCAAAGCTTCCCTCTTCTTTGTCATCAATACTTACAATAAAGTGCTTATCAAATATCTCTGGCCCATATACTTTCCACTTTGATTCAATTTCATTTCTTAAAGCCAAACATTTAGCCTGACTTTCGTTGGCTATTATTAGTCTCTTAGGCTCGCTATCATTCAAGATGTAATATGTATTCACAGTTAATGAAAGGGCAAGCATCAGTATCAGCAACGTGGATTTCACTACATCCCCCAATAAAAAGGCCTTATTAATTGGCGTATCTATGTTTTAAAAGTTAACGACAAATGAGCGCAAGCCAAGCGTCTTGCACCCTTTTAGAGGGCTAAAAGAGACACCAGGGCTAAAAGCATGGGCTAAAAGAGACACCCATACTAAGAGCGCTCTGAAGCCATCATCAGGGCTAAAAGAGACACCCATGCTAAGAGCGCTCTGAAGCCATCATCTATACTGTGATTTTGTTAGTTTCAAGGATGAGACTATGCCCACAGCCAGAAGCCAACAGGTATCGTTGCAAGATACCCCGTTCTATCACTGCGTTAGCCGTTGTGTTCGCCGCAGTTTCCTTTGTGGCATCGATACCTACACCGGCATCAGTTACGAACACCGCCGCGACTGGGTTGAAAAACGGTTACTCGAATTAAGTCAGGCGTTTGCCATCGAAGTTTGTGCCTATGCGGTGATGAGTAACCATACCCATGTGGTACTGCATGTCGATGCCCAACAATCCAACGACTGGAGCACCTTGGAGGTGCTGAATCGTTGGCACCAACTGTTTGCCGGAACTGAAGTTACCCGCCGTTATTGTGACGACGAGCAGCGTGACAATCTAGCCAGTGTTGAGCGCCACCAGGTTGAACGCAAAGCGGAGCTCTACCGCACTCGCCTGGTCGATTTAAGTTGGTTTATGCGCTCCCTCAACGAGTACATTGCTCGCGAAGCCAACAAAGAGGATGAGTGCACCGGACGGTTCTGGGAGGGCCGTTTCAAATCTCAGGCCTTGCTCGATGAGCAGGCTCTGCTGGCGTGTATGGCTTACGTTGACCTCAACCCTATTCGTGCAGGCATCGCCAAGACCCCGGAGCAATCGGACTTTACCAGCATTCAAATGCGCATCCGCGCGGCCCTTCACGGCAAACAGCCAGAGCCGCTAAAGCCGTTTGATGCCAACAATTTGGGCCTACATGCATTGCCCTGTCATCTCAATGATTATCTGGAACTGGTGGAGTTTACCGGTCGTGCCATCAGGGGCGACAAAACCGGGGCCATCCCAATCACCTGCGGCACGCTGCTGCAACGACTCGATATCGACTTAGACAGCTGGATGGAGCTCACCGAGGGCTTTGAGTACCAATTCTGCTATCTGGCAGGACGACTGCACAGCCTGCAGCACTGCCGACAAACCGATGGTATGCACCGAATTCGAGGCTCAGGAAACGCCAAACGCTTGCTAGGTGCTTAATCGGTAACTTCCCTCCTGATCAGATAAAGACACTTGCTCAATGAGTGGTGCTTAGCTGCCCGCTTTTCGGCAATTCTCATTAAAAACACGCCAAACCCCATCATCTCAACCACTGGCAATGAGTTTCATAAAGATCTAATGGGGCAACTACAAGTTCTGCCACCAGGTGCCTAGTGAGCGATTTTAAAAATGGGTGTCTATTTTATTTGTTACCAGCATTCAAATGCGCATCCGCGCGGCCCTTCACGGCAAACAGCCAGAGCCGCTAAAGCCGTTTGATGCCAACAATTTGGGCCTACATGCATTGCCCTGTCATCTCAATGATTATCTGGAACTGGTGGAGTTTACCGGTCGTGCCATCAGGGGCGACAAAACCGGGGCCATCCCAATCACCTGCGGCACGCTGCTGCAACGACTCGATATCGACTTAGACAGCTGGATGGAGCTCACCGAGGGCTTTGAGTACCAATTCTGCTATCTGGCAGGACGACTGCACAGCCTGCAGCACTGCCGACAAACCGATGGTATGCACCGAATTCGAGGCTCAGGAAACGCCAAACGCTTGCTAGGTGCTTAATCGGTAACTTCCCTCCTGATCAGATAAAGACACTTGCTCAATGAGTGGTGCTTAGCTGCCCGCTTTTCGGCAATTCTCATTAAAATCACGCCAAACCCCATCATCTCAACCACTGGCAATGAGTTTCATAAAGATCTAATGGGGCAACTACAAGTTCTGCCACCAGGTGCCTAGTGAGCGATTTTAAAAATGGGTGTCTATTTTATTTTTTGAATTTCAAATCCACAATTTTTCGACCTAACTTGACGATTGGATTCATTGAGCACCTAACGCCCTGTTAATGGGCAAAATTATATTGGCTAAAATGTGAAGCGGAGCGAAACCAAGCCAACGTAATTTTGTCCACTATTAAACAGCTTGTTAGCAGCATACTACACTACCAAACGATATTTCTTTCTTTAAAGTGACTATCTATCAGCGCCTTACAATTAGCGTTTACTCTGCCAATGTTTTTAGAGAAGCCTGAATGTAAAGTGATTTTCAACAATACTTCTTTCTCAAACGCGACAGATTCAATATCGGTAAACTCCGCTAGCCACTTCATATCTTCTAAGGTTGTACCTTTAAACGTCAAAGCGGAGTTACCAATGGAAACTGTTCTGCTAGCGGAATTACTAGCAAAACTCACAATCAAATAATCTTCGTTTAAGTACCCACAGTCAGTTTGAATAAATTCGGATTCAGCAGAACACCCCGATGCGATCAGGCTACATAAAGCGACTATAAAGTATTTCAAACGCTGACCTCTCGATTGTGCTGCTAACGCCCGTCTAAGCGGCGGAAACAAAGCTTGGCTACAATCCGTGAGGTACGAGCACAAGCCAAGCGTTTTGCGTCCGTATCTTAAGGCGCTTGTTATGTTCTCTTTCTATACAGGGTAATTCCAAGCATAACAATCATAATCGAAAGCATCCCGGTAGCTATGAAAAGTGAACACTTTAGCCAGTGAATTCTCATGGTGGCTCCGTCAATATAGTTCATGTTGTATTCACTTACATTTATAACAATTCCAGCTAAATCCTTTCTCTTCAGCTGGCTTAAATCCTCTATGCTTTCATTAGCCAAATTACTAGTTCTTACCGGGTTCCAATGTTCATGTGCAACTGGATCAAACAATACAACTAGAGCACCAATTATTGTTGTTAGAGACAGTAGTAATATGCACTTTGTCGCAGTTCTCAATTTTCCCCCTTAGAACATAACAGCTTATTATGCGGCGATTCGCCGCCTTTCATCCAACAAAACCTTGCCGCCTATCCGCCGCGGCCAGATTTCCCAATTTGACGTAAAAATCCTATAAATCAAAGTGATAGCATCACAAAAACGATTTCTTTCCTCGATTACTTGGCGCGCAAGGCGGATCCAGCTTGCAAAAAAGCGGCGCTGACCTATAACTGTATATTTATACAGTTATCAGGAAATGATCTATGACTTCGCCTTTCATCGCTCACCTTTCCGAACGAATGCGGGCTATGCGCTATCGAGAAAACACCATCCGCACCTACACGTTATGGATAAAGCGCTATGTGAATTTTTGTGGTCAGCAACACCCCATCGACGCGAATGAGCAACAGCCGGAGCGATTTCTGTCGTTTCTAGCCTCTGAACGCAATTTGTCTCCGGCCACCCAGGCCATCGCTCTGAATGCGCTGGTGTTTCTCTATCGAGACATTCTCGATAAGCCGCTGTCACTCACCCTCGCGTTTCAACGAAGCCAACGGCAGCCGAAACTACCAACCGTGCTCACGTGCAGTGAAATGGCCGCGCTGCTTGCTCAGGCCTCGCCTCGGTATCTGTTGCCCATGCAATTGATGTACGGCAGCGGCCTTCGCAAGAGTGAGGCTTATCGACTCAGGGTCAAAGACATCGATTTTGACTATTCGGGCATCCAGGTGTGGGACAGCAAGGGCGGCAAGCATCGCCGGGTCACCCTGGCTCGAGAACTCCACCACTCACTCAAGGTTCAGATTGCAGTGGTTCGACGGTATTTACAGCACGATCTCAAACGCCCGGAATTCAGAGGCGTCAACATGGCGTATGCGCTGGCAAGAAAATTCCCTAACGGCCAATTTGAGCTTGGGTGGCAATTTCTGTTTCCTTCCCCCTCCCTCAGCTTCGATCCTGATGGCGGCGCCCTTCGCCGGCATCACATTCATCCATCCAACTTAAGAAAAGCGGTGAAGCACGCCGCTCGTCAGGCCGGTATCGAAAAAGAGGTCACCTGCCATACGCTGCGCCATTCGTTTGCCACCCATTTGTTGCAACAAGGCATCGACATTCGCACCATCCAGGCGCAATTAGGCCACAGCAACCTAAAAACCACCCAAATTTATACCCATGTGCTGCAGATGGGCGCCGATGGTGTCACCAGCCCGTTAAGCCGGCTGACCAATCAAAAGTAAGCAGTCGCAAACTGCTATCCTATTGAATTGCAAAGGAGTTGAATTGTTTCGAGTAAAGGAATCGGCACAGCTCCGCCATGTCGCCCCTTCACAGAAGCCACAGAAAATGAACACGACGAAATGAGTAAAACGGAATTACTGTAGCGCAAAAAAGAGGCAACCGACAAACCATTATGATTATCAGTGAGATGACTCGTCTAGCGGCATCGCGCTTCAACCACGCAATGGCGCTAGAGATGCACCTCTACCGAGACTCGATCCCGTTTGGGAAGGGACTGCACCACCAATAGGAAGGAGTTGTCGATCATCCGCTCAACCTCCCCCTGAGGTATAGAGCCATCCAGAATCACGGTGTTCCAGTGCTTTTTGTTCATGTGGTAGCCGGCGATGACCGATTCGAAAATGTCCCTCAGTGCCAGCGCCTCATCCGGATCGCATTTCAAGTTCATCCAGAAATGACGCTTGTCCTGCCCTAACGACAGGGTGGCAAACATCTTCCCCTTAACCTTGAACACCTCCACCTCCGGGCCAAAAGGGGTATCCAGCAAGCAGTTGGGCTTGTTCAGCAAGTATTCGCGAACGGCTTGATGATCCATTAGGTTCCCTCCTTATTCGTCATTCGTCGGTCAGCTTGTTGCGTTCTGTCATGATGGCGGTCACCACCTCATCAGGGCAATCGGTTCCCAGACGAATGATCTTGCCACAACGCAGCATCAATTCGACAGAGTAGTGACCAGAAACCTGATAGGCCCAACCACTGCGACCCAGATGCACCGGCCAGCGCCCGTCTTGATCTCGGTTGACCACAGATACGGCGTCAATCTGGTTGATTTGAATCTGCCGCCGCCACACTCTGGGACCAAAGTACCAGCGAACAAATCCCTGGTGCACCTCGATGGTCAGTGACGAAAACAGCGCCCCCACCACCAGCACCAACGACGACAGCAGCAGCACCGGCAGGCTGTCACATCCCTGCCACCAGAACGTGGCGATCAGCAGGCTGAGCCCGCCGATCATCAATGCGCTGAACTGCGTCCGGCGATACAGTCTGCCCATCACCCTCTCCCTCGCTACACGGCTTCCCCCTATGCTAAAGAAGCCGATTCGATGGAGTTTTGATCCTACGCAGAGTTGCATTCGATAGGTAACAATCAATCACCCGGCCAATGCGGTCGCCATGGCGTCCACCAAACGCTTTAACTGCGAGTCTTCAATGACATAAGGCGGCATTATGTAGACCAAGCGGCCAAAGGGTCGAATCCACACTCCCTGCTCTACGAAGTGCTGCTGAATCTCGGCCACATCAACGGGCTGGTGGGTTTCCACCACTCCGATGGCCCCAAGCCAGCGCACCGACTTCACTTTTGGCAGTTGAGCCAGAGGCGGCAGCCACTGCGCCAGCCTGGTTTCTATTTTTGCGACCTGAGCCTGCCAGTCGCCCTGTTGCACCAGTTCCAGGCTGGCATTGGCAACGGCGCAGGCCAGCGGGTTGCCCATAAAGGTGGGCCCATGCATAAAACACCCGGCTTCGCCGCTGCATACGGTATCGGCTACAGATTGGGTAGTCAGGGTGGCCGACAGCGTCATGTAGCCGCCGGTCAGGGCCTTACCCAAACACAGAATGTCCGGGCTGATGTCCGCATGCTCACACGCAAACAACTTGCCGGTTCGGCCAAACCCGGTGGCAATCTCATCGCAGATCAACAGCACGCCGCTGTCGTCACACAACTGTCGCACCCGGCGCAGAAACTCGGGGTGATAGAAGCGCATGCCGCCCGCACCCTGAACGATGGGCTCCAGAATTACCGCCGCCAATTGGTGCTGATGGCGGTCAAACTGGCGCTGAAAATCGTCAAAATCGGCCTCTCGCCACGATTCAAAGAAGCCGCCCTGAGGCGAATCCGCAAACACGTGCTCAGGCAAAAAGCCTTTGTAGAGGCTGTGCATGGAGTTGTCGGGGTCGGTCACCGACATGGCGGCGAAGGTGTCGCCATGATAGCCATGACGCAGAGTAAGAAAGCGAGGCCGACTCTCGCCTTTGGCCGCCCAGTATTGCAGCGCCATCTTCAACGCCACCTCCACCGCCACCGAACCGGAGTCCGCCAGAAACACCTGCTGCAATGGCGCCGGCGTCATCGCCACCAACTTTTTGCACAAAGACACCGCCGGTTGATGGGTGATGCCACCAAACATCACGTGCGACATGTTGGCCAGTTGCCCGGTGACTGCCTGGTTCAGGTGTGGATGGTTGTAACCATGGATGGCGGCCCACCAGGAGGACATGCCGTCGATCAGGGTGCGGCCATCCTCCAGCTGCAACTCCACTCCGGTGGCCGACGCCACCGGGTAACACGGCAGTGGGTTCAGGGTCGACGTGTAAGGGTGCCAGATGTGTTGCTGATCAAACTCAATATCGATGGTCATTTTTTAACCGTTTGTAAATGTAGCAATTCCCAGTTGGTTGACAGTTTATCGACTTGCTTTAGACTAGCCAAGGACAAACCGATAACTACAACCTTTTTGGGGAACCGCCGTGGAACTGCGTCACAACTGGACCAGAGAAGAAGTCGATACGCTTTTTAATCAACCCTTTATGGATCTGCTGTTTCAGGCCCAACAAGTACACCGTCAGCACCATGACGCCAACAAGGTGCAGGTCAGCACTCTGTTGTCGATCAAAACCGGCGCCTGCCCCGAAGACTGTAAGTACTGCCCTCAGAGTGCGCATTACCGCACCGACATCGACAAAGAGCGCTTGATGGAGGTGCAGCAGGTGCTGGAATCGGCGCAAAAGGCCAAGGCCGCTGGCTCACAGCGATTCTGTATGGGCGCGGCCTGGAAAAATCCCAAAGCCCGCGACATGCCCTATCTGGTAGAGATGATCCGTGGGGTCAAATCCATGGGCATGGAAACCTGTATGACCCTGGGCATGCTGGACGCCGACCAAGCCGACGAGCTGGCTGAGGCCGGCCTGGATTACTACAACCACAACCTGGATACCTCGCCGGAGTTTTACGGCAACATCATTACCACCCGCACCTACCAGGATCGGCTCGACACCCTCAGCCACGTGCGCGACGCCGGCATGAAGGTCTGTTCCGGTGGCATCATCGGCATGGGCGAGAGCGCCAGCGACCGCGCCGGCCTGCTGGTGGAACTGGCCAATCTGCCCACTCACCCGGAGAGCGTGCCCATCAACATGCTGGTGAAGGTGAAAGGCACGCCGATGGAGAACCTGGACGACGTCGAACCGTTCGACTTTATTCGGCTGGTGGCCATTGCCCGCATCATGATGCCCAAGTCGGCGGTGCGCCTGTCGGCGGGCCGGGAAAACATGAATGAGCAGATGCAGGCGCTGTGCTTTATGGCCGGAGCCAACTCGGTGTTCTACGGCTGCAAACTGTTGACCACTCCCAATCCGGCCGAAGACAAAGATCTGCAGCTGTTCAACAAGCTGGGGATCAACAGCGAAGATCGAGTACAAAAGCCCGATGCCGTGGAAGCCGAATCACTGCTGGCTCAGGTTAACCACAACATCGCCGCTCGTCCCAACGCCGATGACCTGTTCTACGATGCCAGCCGCTAATCCGCTGGCAACCCGCATCCGCTCCGCGCTGGCGGAGCGGGATGCGCAAGGGCTATACCGACACCGCCAGGCCATTCAACGCCTCGATGGCGGCCAGATCCTGGTTGACGACCGCCCCTATCACCATTTTTGCGGTAACGATTACCTGGGTCTGGCGGAGTCGTCTCGTCTGTCCGATGCCTGGAAGCGCGGCCTGCGTCGCTTTGGTGCCGGCAGTGGCGCTTCTCCGTTGGTTACCGGGCACCACCAGGCCCATCAGCAGTTAGAACAGACCCTTTGCCAATGGCTGGGGTTTGAGCGGGCACTGCTGTTCAGCAGTGGCTTTGCCGCCAATCAGGCCATCATTCATGCGCTGATGCAAAAATCCGATCTGCTGCTGCAAGACCGCCTCAACCACGCCTCTTTGCAGGAAGCTGGCCACCTTTGCCCTGCCACCCAAGCCCGCTTTAAGCACAACGACTGCGACGATTTGGCGCGCCGGCTGCAGAGCGCCGCGCCTGAACAAGCCAAGCTGGTGATCACCGAAGGGGTGTTCAGCATGGACGGAGATCGCGCCCCGCTGGCCGACATCGCCGCGCTGTGCCAGCAGCATCGGGCCTGGCTGATGGTCGACGATGCCCACGGCTGTGGCATATTGGGCCAGCAGGGCCGAGGCAGCTGCGATGCCGCCGGCATTCAACCAGACCTGCTCGTGGTGACCTTTGGCAAGGCCTTTGGCTGCGCCGGAGCAGCGGTGTTGTGCGGTCACGACCTGGCCGAGTATCTGACTCAGTTTGCCCGCCATCTCATCTACTCCACCGCCCTGCCCCCGGCCCAGGCCTGTGCCATCGGCGAGGCCATCGAGGTGATCACGCAGGAGCCGTGGCGCCAACAGCGGCTGGCGCAATGGCAACAACTGTTGCAGGCGAGGCTGGATTCCGCCATTCCCCTGTGTCACACCGACACTCCCATCCAGCCGCTGATGGTGGGCGACAGCCAACGGGCACTGGCACTGTCTGAGGCACTTCGTCGCAAGGGCTTTTGGGTCAGTGCCATTCGGCCACCAACGGTGCCCGCCGGCAAAGCCAGGCTGAGAATCACCCTCAGTGCCGCCCACAGCCAACACCAGGTGCAGCAACTGGCCGATGCCATCAACGAGGCCTGGCATGAACAGTAAGGCGCTGCTCGAATCACCCAAACACGACAAGGGCGCCATCGGCGCCGCCTTCAGCCGCGCCGCCCACAGCTACGACAGCCACGCCGCGTTTCAGCGCCAAGTCGGCGAACGCCTGCTGGCCCTGGCCGGGCCTCAGGCCATCGGTCGCTGCCTGGATTTAGGTTGTGGCAGCGGCCACTTCTCAGAGCAGTTACAGGCCCAGGGACACCAGGTGATTGGCTTGGATCTGGCCATGGCGATGGCATCGGCCACGCAGCAGCGCTGCGCCGCCGCCCGGGTGGTGGTCGCCGATGCCGATGCACTGCCACTGCAAAGCCACGCCGTCGATCTGGTGTTCAGCAATCTGGCGCTGCAGTGGAGCGACAACCTGCAGCTGGCGCTGTCTCAATTGAAACGGGCGCTAACCCCCGGCGGACGGGTGCTGTTCTCCACCCTGGCCACCGGTTCGCTGTCCGAGCTGGATAAGGCCTGGCAACAGGCCCATGGCCGCCATCACATCAACCGGTTCCTCAGTCCCGAGGCCATTCGCATGCAGGTAGCCCAGGCGGGATTCTCACCGTCACAACTGACGTTTGAAGCCATCACCCTGCACTATCCCAACGCGTTGGCAGTAATGAAGGCACTGAAAGGCGTCGGTGCCAACCACCTCAACCACGGCCGGGCTCCGGGGCTGACCGGCAAAGGCACCCTGCAGCGCCTGCAGCAGGCTTACGCCGTTCAGGCCGATGAGCGCGGTTTATTACCCCTGACCTATCAAGTCTGTTTTGGAACTCTGAGCAATGACACTTAAGTTGTTTGTCACCGGCACCGACACCGATATCGGTAAAACCCTGGCCGCCCGCGCCCTGCTGCAAGCCGGCCACCAACGGGGCCTGACGACCGCCGGTTATAAGCCACTGGCTGCCGGATGTGAACCCGGTGAGCAGGGGCTGGAAAATGGCGACGCCCTGGCGCTTCAGGCCGCCAGTTCGCTGACTCTGACCTACGACCAGGTCAACCCTTACGCGCTGCCTGAGCCCCTGTCTCCTCATCTTGCCGCCCGCCATCAAGGCATCGCCATTGACACCGACCGGTTGACGCGCGGGCTCACAGAGTTGGGCCAAATAGCCGATATGGTGGTCGTGGAAGGCGCCGGCGGCTGGATGGTGCCAGTGGATGACACTGTGACGCTCAATCACTGGGTGGCCGAGCAACAGTTGCCGGTGGTACTGGTGGTGGGGATCAAGCTGGGTTGTCTGAACCATGCGCTATTGTCGCAGCGAGTGATCGAAGCCGACGGCCTGAAACTGGTAGGCTGGATTGCCAACCACGTCGATGCCGACAGCGCCTGCCAGCAGGAAAACATCGACTACCTGTGCCGCCATATGAAGGCGCCGCTGTTGGGGCGGATTCCCCATCTGTCCGACACCGAACAACCCCTCAACCAGCACATCGACCTGTCGCCCCTGCTCGCCTGAATAGCAAAACGCTCCCGCCAAAGCGGGAGCGTTTCTTAAACCATGGTCAACCGCGCTCGGCGCGCTTGAGTGCCCAGCTTAACCACAGTACTACGCCGATAAAGAACAGCGGGTCGCTCCAACCGAAGCCGCTAAACAGCCCGGTCAAACAGGCATACAGGGTCACCGCAGCGCCAATAAGGTTGGTCCATATCAGGCTTCTCAACAGGGTCAGAACCGCGCTACTGCCGGGCTCAAACCGAGAAAACTGCCAACCAATGATGGCAATGCCAGCCAGAAAAATGCTGTTGTGCTGAGACAAAAATACACTGTATTTATCGTCGATCATCAACCCATATTGCGGCCACAGCCAAGCGGGGATCAGCGCCAGCAAAACCGCAAAGACACCATAGATCAGGCTGTGCAGTTGTAACACTCGATTTGCAGACATCGGTTCTCTCCTGATTTAGGCTGGGTTTACCGGGCCCTGATTAATGGCCGTCAATGCCTCATTGATGTGAAACACCTTACCGGTGATCCCCTCAACGCCCATCTGCCGCAGACGAGCACTGTGCATCGCCAGGTACGCCTCGGCGTTGGCCTGATTATCGAATAAATACACGCCTCCGGCTTCCTTGGTCTGCTCGTTGATGGTCCATACCTTCCACAGCATGCCCGGCTCATCGTTGATCGACGCCGCCAGGTCGCTCATTTGCTCGGTCATGCGCTGGTCAAACGGGCCCGCATAGGGAAAGTCCACTTGCACAATTACCGCCATGGTGTCACTCCTCAATCTTAGTTGTCGTCGCCGATACCTTGTTTCGAAACCACAGCAGAGCGGAGTCTCGACCTCGGTATCGAGGTTGAACACCATGTTGAACTCAAAATTATGTACAATAAAGTTCAAATATCCGCACTAAAGTGTCAAAAAAATCCACCATGAGTTTAAAAACAACCTTAGATCAATGGCACACCTTACAGGCGGTGGATCAGGCCGGCAGCATTCAACGCGCCGCCGCCGTGCTCAATAAAAGCCACACCACTCTGATCTACGGCATCAAAAAACTGGAAAGCCAGTTGGCGGTGCCTCTGGTGCAGGTGGTGGGGCGACGGGCGGTGCTGACCGAACAGGGGCAGGCGCTGTTACGCCGGGCGGCACCGATGCTGGAGCAGGCCCGAGATCTGGAATGGATGGCCCGACAACTGGCCGAAGGCGCCGAGGCGCAGATCACCCTGACCATGGATCACCTCTGCGACCGACGCTGGCTGTACCCGCCACTATCCCGATTTATGGCCCGTCATCCCGGCACCTCGGTCCAGATTCGGGAAACCTCGCTGACCAGCACCCGTGATGCGGTGGAACAACAGCTGTGCGACCTGGCCATCATCAATGTCCCCATGGGCAACCATCTGGCAGAGGCCTTTGGCACGGTCACCATGGTGCCGGTAGTGGGCAACCAGCATCAACTGGCCAGCCGATCCGAGCTCAACAATGACGACCTGACCGGTCAAACCCAGATCGTCATTCGGGATCTGGGCGCCGACGAACAGGCCCAGGATGTGGGCTGGCTGAAAGCACAGCAGCGACTGACCGTGGACAATTTCGATCATGCCTGGGAGGCGGTGATCGCCGGCGCCGGTTTCTGCCGTCTGCCCGAACACCTGCTGGCCCAGCGAGACCCCAACCAGTTTGTGCGGCTCAACCTTGATGGCGGCCGCCGTTATCAGGTGCCGATGCACCTGGTTCGGCCCAAGCTGGCCCGCACAGGTTTGGCAGCCAATGCACTGTATCTGGAACTGATGCAGGAGGCACAGACACGACTCGCGGCCGACAATGACGAATCAGGCTAGCTGGCGGCCAGCCTGTTAATGCCCTGTCTACGCCCTGGTGTTTTTAGGACTACACTGAACCCTCGCTGACCCAAGTCGCATTATTCGGCCGAGTCCGAACAGTTTTCGGATAGTCTGGTGTCCCCAGCACTGATCCTGGGGCCAGATGAACAGGTAACAAGGAATTTTCATGACGCTTCGATTACGGTCCCACTTGCTTCGCCCCATGGGTGCCACACTCAGCCTGGGGCTGTGCCTGGCCACAGCACAGGCCAGCACCGATCCACTGCCTTCCTGGCACAACGGTTCCAGCAAGGCCGCCATCATCGCGTACGTCGATACCGTCACCACTGACACTAACCCGGCATTCATCCCAGAGGCCGATCGCATCGCGGTGTTCGACAACGATGGCACCCTGTGGAGCGAACAGCCTCTCTATAACCAATTGGCGTTTGCCATTGACCGCATTCATCAGATGGCCCCCGAACACCCGCAATGGAAGCAGACTCAGCCCTTTAAAGCCGTGCTGGAAAATGACATGGCCACCGCCCTCAAAGGCGGCGAACGGGCGTTACTCGACCTGGTGATGGCCACCCACGCCGGCATCAGCACCGCCGAGTTTGCCGCCCTGGTTCAGCAGTGGATCGACACCGCCACCCATCCCCAAACCGGTCGTAAGTACACCCAGATGGTGTATCAGCCGATGCTGGAGCTACTGGATTATCTGCAGGCACACGGCTTCACCAACTACATCGTTTCCGGTGGCGGCATCGACTTTATGCGCCCCTGGAGTGAAGCGGTGTACGGCCTACCGCCGCAACAGGTTATCGGCTCCAGCCTGGCGGTACGCTATGAGGTGATTGATGGTGTCCCCACCCTGATGCGTGATGCCGAGATTCACTTCATCGACGATAAGGCCACCAAGCCGGTGGCCATCCACTATCACATCGGCAAACGCCCGGTGTTCGCCTTTGGCAACTCCGATGGCGACAGGCAGATGCTGCAGTGGACCAAAGCCAGCCCTTACCTCAGCTTTGCCGGCCTGGTGCACCATACCGACGACAAACGGGAATGGGCCTACGACCGTCACTCCACCATCGGCAAACTCGACAAAGCCATGGACCAGGCGAAGTCCGACGGCTGGACACTGGTGGACATGAAACAGGAGTGGCGTCAGATCTTCCCTGACATTGACTGACGGTGAGTCAAACAAGCGCCATGGCCACCCATTTAACCGCACAGGCGGCGGCTGTGGGAATTCAGCTGCAGCTCAGGCAACAGGGTGGATGCCCACAGGCTAGTCAGAAAGCGGGGCCGGAAAAAGCCCATGTGGCCGACCGTACGGCCGTCACAATCCTCGCGGCTAAGGTGGTACATGGTGACCTGAGTGCCGGTAAAAAACCCATGCAGCGAGTCGATATTGGTGCGGGACAACAACTCGTCATCCTCAAAGCTAATGGCGGTTACCGGGCAGGCCAATGCCGCAAATCCGGCCTTGATCGGCTCGCCTTCGACCCCGACCGCATAGCGCGGGTGCAGACACCAGCGACGCCACTGGCGCATCACCGCTCCGGGCAGGTCTCCCACCATCTTCAGCCGGCCACCGGGAAAATACCCCAGAACCGCGGTGGTCAAGGGAGCCAATACGTACCACAACAACCAGACCCGACGTTTCAGCGACGGGGCATTGTCGAGCCAATAACCACTGCCACAGGCAATGGTGACCACCTTAGACAACAGCCGGGCATTGGGAATCATCCCCAGCAGCTGTCCGCCTAAGCTGTGGCCAATCCAATACAGAGGGTGGGTGCTGTCGTGGCGGTAGGCCGCATTGATGACCGCGGCACAATCGAAACGGGCCCAATCCATCAGATCGACGCCACAGCGGCTCAAAGGCCCCTGCCAGGAGCGGCCGCAACCGTAATAATCAAAGGTAATAACCCGGTAGCCCTGCTCCGCCAACCAGCGGGCCAGCGGCTGATAGAAGTCCTGTTCTACCCCCATGGCCGCGGCCAGAATCACCGTCGCCACCGGTTCGTGTGCCGGGCTGTACCAGGTGGTGACGATCTCGTAACCGCCCCCGGTCATTAATGGCTGCAACTCCTTTTGCATGCCGACTCCTTGCTGTGGTTAAAAACGCCTCAAACTGCCCTAAAATCGGGCACACAGTGGCACAGGCGGGTCTCTATTGGACGAATACGGAGCCGGCACCGGTCAATGCCGGTTTACCGAAATGGCGGGACAACATCGCTAACCATCGGCACTCCGTTGCCTGCGTTAACGCGGTCTAATATACGCACTCGTGCTGGCGGGGGCAAAGACTAAAACCCCTTAGTAACCAATACACTGGCATTCATCGACTTATGGCAGGCTCAGAAAGTGCTGCAGATCCCCGGCGACCACATTGGCGATCGCTTGCAGAAACGCCTCCCCCTTGGCGGCGCTGGCCTTGGAAGGAAAACCGATAATGCCCGACTCAGTATAGCCTTTCATGCCGGTAAGCGTCAGCAACGGCCGTTCATCGTGCTGATGATCCTGCATCCGTTCAGGGCGCAGATATTCGGGTGCCACCGCCATTAAAATCGAGGTTTCAAATTCGCCGCCGTGCATATCCTGATGCAAATCGGTTTCGATGCCGGCGATCCTGGCCGCCTGTTGATGATGCTGACGGGCGGGCAGCAGCAACACCTCGGCCGCCTTCACGTTCTGCTGCTGGGCAAAACTGTTGACCACGTAGTTCCCGCCATGACCGTTCACTATCACCAGCTTGCGGCAATCAGAGTGCTTCAGCGCCGCCAGGGTATCGGACAGTATCGATAGCAACGTGGTTGCCGACACCCAGGCGGTGCCGTAGAAGCCCGCGTGTTCATGGGAGCAGGATACCGTTACCGGTGACAGCATTGCCCCGCCATGAGCCTGAGCAATTCGGTGACCGACGGCGCAGGCGATCAGCGTATCGGTCACCATCGGCAGATGGGCCCCATGCTGTTCGAAAGCGCCCACGGGCAAGACCCAAAACTCCGGCTGCTGATGTTGCAGTTCCGGGGAACTGACGTTCGGCAATACCCAATCCATGTTGGTCACTCCTGCGGGCAAATCACGATCATAGCCTGTCCCAACTCTTGCCGCTGTGGCCAAAGTCGACTCATGAAGACAACAGCGCGTCGCAGTGCTAAAAAATAGTCGCTTTAATTACAGTGACTCCAATCACTCCCCTTCAGCGGCGCCTCTCAAGGCAGAATTTTGTTGCTAGGCTTTGCAGGCGAAAGGCTTCGCAGCGGAGCTGGAAGCAATCACTCACACCCTTTTCACCCTTTATCGTCCTCAAGGAGGCGAGTATGGCTTATGTCAGCATTAATGGGGTTCAGTATGAAAAAGAGTTGCTGGATATGGCACAGGCTCACACCACAGGTGTCGGCGAAGGTCGCCTGTCCAAAGGAGAGGTGATGGATTTGATCAACTCCGCCAGGGATGGCCACCGAATTACCGACACCGAACTGAGAACCCTGCACTACATTCGCGACAACTTCGATTTTACTGATGCTGCCGCCAACATTTTTGATGATGAAGTCGGAAAATTCTGATTGCCGTTCGAGGGGGAGGCCACGCCTCCCTCAGCCTTCTTTGATCCCGCTCACGATCGCAGTGACGATCAAAAACGAAAGTTATCAACCAATCAAAATCAAATATGCAAATTAATTGAAGATCGCTTATCAATTTTTTTGATAATTGATTTTGCCTGCTCATCACCTTAATCCGCAGCCACTTTTTGCCTTCGACGACATTCAACCCGGATTGACGACTGACTCACCTTTTAGACTCGGCCATCGCAGTAACTCAGGAACCAAAACCTATCGGTGATGGGCTTTCATTGCGGCAACCACCCCAAAAGCATGACCAAGATCACCCTTCAAAACAACCAAAAATCATCATTAAAATAGTCACTGTAAGCAACATTCATCAAAAAAGTCGATCACCTAAGTGGATGCCGAGCCGATTATGATCAACCTCTCAATCTGCCGAGATCCCGGCTGATTACCTACTCCCTACTCACTAATTGAGTGTAAAACCCAAATAACACAATAGTTAGCGAACAAATCCGGCCCTCACCCGCCGCAACACCCTGATGGTACTGACATCCACAATCCATCTGCACACCAAGATGACGACGTGAATTGGTAACAATCCAACGCCCTTTCAATCATTTTTATTTATTAATACACAATGATAAATCAATTTTTATTTGCCTCGGGGCGATCATAACGTGAATGGGAAATCACAACGACACACCCAAGAGTGACCCATAGGAGAAAACCAATGATAAATGCGACCCCAATCACACCAAAGCCGTATAAGGGATGCAGATGCTGACCGCGGTACCCAGTTCCCCACAACGGGATGCCTTGCTCAGCGGTGCCGAACAATTCGGCCACAGCAAGTTGGGGAAATCCGCCAGCCGAGTGTTTGCCCTGGCCGTTATGGCCGGGTTGTACATCGGTATCGCTTTCACCTTCTACATCACCGTTGTTACCGGCTCCAGCGGCATGCCCTGGGGACTAAGCCGACTGCTGGGCGGCTTGGTGTTCAGCCTGGGTCTGATTCTGGTGGTGGTCTGTGGCGCGGAGCTGTTTACCAGCACGGTGCTAACCATCATCCCTTGGGCCAACGGCCAGATCAGCGGCCGACGCTTGCTTAGCCATTGGGGACGGGTGTTTGCCGGCAACCTGACGGGAGCCCTGCTGTTGGTGGCACTGCTGGTTACGGCAGATCAGGCCAGTCAGTTTGGCGGCCAGTGGGGCCTGCAGGTCATGAGCGTTGCCCAGCACAAGCTGGAGCACAGCTTCTGGCAAGCAGTTGCGCTGGGCGTACTGTGTAACCTACTGGTATGTCTTGGGATCTGGATGAGCTTCAGCACCAAGGATCCGGTGGGAAAATCCCTGCTGCTGATTCTGCCGGTGGCGATGTTTGTCAGTACCGGGTTTGAACACAGCATTGCCAATCTGTTTCTGGTACCGCTGGGGATTGCCATCCACAGCCTTGCGGATGCCGCGTTCTGGGCCAACTTAGGGGTCAATGCCGATCAGTTCGCTGATCTGACCGTCAGCCACTTTCTCATTAACAATCTGATGCCGGTCACCCTCGGCAACATCATCGGCGGCGGCGTCTTCGTCGGCCTGGCCCATTGGTGGATCCATGGCCGCCACACCCCCGCTTCTGACACCGACACTCATTCGAATTCTGAATCCAAAGGAAACCACACCATGACTTACACCACCACCCCACTGACCGCCGCCGATCTGTGTGATCACCAGCCACTGACGCTGACCCCCACCACCAACGTCGCCGAAGCCAGCCAGGCTCTGCTGCGCCAAGGCCGCGCCGCGGCTCTGGTGCTGGACGGCGACCGTCCCGTGGCCATCGTCGATGACCAGGATCTGCTGCGAGCGTTTTACCTGTCTGAATTTGAAGATACCCAACTGATGGAGATCGCCAAGGTCATGCAGCCTTTGACCTTCTCCTGCAGCGCCGATGAACCACTGACCAAGCTGGCCTGCCGCTTGGCGGTGGATGAGGACAAACTCTACCCGGTCAGCTCCAGCGGGTATCTCACCAGTTTCAATGTGGAAAACATTGAGCAACGCGCCATGAACGCCGTCCCCAGAGCGAATGCCCTGGTGGTGGTGATGGATGGCAAAAGAGTGGTCGGAGTGATCGACCGTCGAAAAGTACTGGCTGCCCTTGCCGGCGAGCTTCAGGCAATGCAAGCCCCTGATATGCGAGGTGAAGCAAATGTAGCTTAAGCCAATAACGTTAGCCAGCGGTACGTCGCACCCCGCTGGCTAACGGAATTATCCGTCCCGGTTTGGCGCATCTGTTCTATCTTTTGAAGGTGCTCATATCAATGCGGTTATCGCCGATGCATTGATTTTGCCATTTTTTATAGGGACTCAGTATCGGCCAGGATGGGCTTTCACTGTGTGACTTCAGGGCCGCTCCTATGCACCAGCCAACGCTCAAGGTGGCGCACATCGTTCGTCAGTTTCATCCCGGCGTCGGTGGGCTTGAAAAGTTCGTCATGTCCCTAGTGCAAGCGCAGCGCCAGGCGGGTGTCAATGCCCGGGTCATCTCCCTGAACCGTCTGTTTCATCAACACCATGCTCCCTCTCTGCCGCAAAATGAGATCATCGAAGGCATCGAGGTGAAACGCATCGGATACCAGGGCAGTTACAAATACCCCATCGCTCCCGGGGTCCTGTTTGCCATCAAAGACGCCGACATCGTTCACGTGCACGGCATCGACTTCTTCTTCGATTACCTGTCTGCCACCCGTTGGTTTCACCATAAGCCCATGGTAGTCAGCACCCATGGCGGCTTTTTCCACACTCAATTTGCCGCCCGGCTAAAGCGGTTGTATTTTCGCACCATCAGTCGCTGGGCAATGCGAGGCTATGGGCGGGTACTGGCCATCAGCAACGGCGACTTCAGCACCTTCAGGAAAATCTGCGAGCCGGAGCGACTGCTGCTGGTGGAAAACGGCGTCGACATCGACAAGTTTGCCAATGCGGCGGCCCCCAGCCTGACTCGAAACCTGCTGTTTATCGGCCGCTTCTCAGACAACAAACGACTGGATCGGCTGTTGGATACCTTTGCCCGCCTGTGTCAGTACCACGACGACTATCACCTGGACATTGCCGGCCGCGACTGGGACCACAACCTAGGCCGAATGCGCCGGCAGATCTCGGCCCTGGGTCTGCAACAAAGTGTCAAGATTCATATCGGCCTGAGCGATCAGGGCATGACCGAACTGATGCAGCACAACAGCTTTATTACCAGCGCCTCTGAATACGAAGGCTTTGGCCAGACGCTGGTGGAAGGGATGGCCGCCGGGCTGATCCCCATCGCCTCTGACATCGACAGTTTTAAGCGGGTGGTCGACAAAGCCGGCCTGGGCCTGATTCTGGATTTCAGCCGCAGCGACAGCGCCCAGCGCATTCACCAGTTTATTGACCAGTGCCTGGCGCAACCGACCTCCCCCAGACAGGAGGCGATTCAGGCGGCGCAGCAATTTTCATTCACCCAATGCAGCAACACCATCATTCGAGTGTATCTGGACCTGATCAATCGACATGACATGCCAATGAATAACAACATACTGAATAAAAATTAGGCCGTCGATCTTCACGGCCCTCCACAGGATGTGTACGCGAGTTCTCCGGCGGCGGATGGCTATCCGTCACCGCCGGTGAGCGCAGACTCAACAGCGAACACCTAAGGAGCACACCATGCCACAGCACGTGCTGGTGACCGGCGGCGCAGGCTACATCGGTTCCATTTTGGTTCCCAAGTTACTGGCCCGGGGCGACACCGTCACCGTTATCGACTCCCTGATGTGGGGCATCGGTCCCATGCTGTCATTCCTGGGGCACCCCAACCTCAGCGTCGACTACAACGATGCCCGCAAGGAATCCAACCTTCGCCAGCACCTGAAGCGGGCAGACACCGTCATCAACCTGGCCGCCATTGTGGGCTACCCCGCTTGCCAGCATCACCCGACCACCGCCAAAGAAACCAACATCGGTGTGGTGGCCAGCCTGGCCCGGCACATGAGTCCCTCTCAGCAATTGATTCAGGCCTCCACCGGTTCCACCTATGGCGCGGTTGAGGAGCTGTGCACCGAAGACACCCCCATTAACCCCCTGACGTTGTACGGGGAAACCAAGGCGGAAGCGGAAAAATACGTGCTGGATGCCCAGGGCGTTCCACTGCGATTCGCCACCGTGTTTGGGGTGTCGCCACGAATGCGGCTGGATCTGCTGGTCAACGACATCGTGCACCAGGTGGTGCATAACCGCACCTTTGTTATGTATGAAGGCCACGCCCGGCGTACCTTCCTGCACAGCACCGATGCCGCCAACAGCATCCTGTTCAGCATCGACCATTACGATCAGATGAAAGGCCGGCCTTATAACGTCGGCGATGAGTCTCTCAACTTCACCAAGCTGGAGATCGCCCAGATGGTGAAGCAGCAGTTCGACTACTATCTGCATCAGGCGGAATTTGGCGAAGATCTGGATAAACGAGACTACGCCGTCAGTTACCAGCGCATTCGCTCTCTGGGTTACCGCGCCAGTGTCAGCATGGAGCACGGCATCGCCGAACTGCTGAAGGCCTGCCCGCTGATCAAACCCTTCTCCATCTATCGAAACTTTTAAGGAGCCGCCCATGATGCAGGACGACATTCCCTGGTCCCGACCCGAGGTCGGCGATGATGAACTCAATGCCATTGCCGCCGCTTTTAAGGATGACTGGCTCACCATGGGCCCGAGAGTCGCTCGCTTTGAGCAGGCCATGGCGCAGCGAATGCAGGTAGAGCACGCCGTTGCCGTTTCCAGTGGTTCGGTCGCCCTGGATATCGCCCTGAAGGTGCTGGGAGTCGGTCCCGGGGACGAAGTCATCGTCCCCGCCATCACCTACTTTGCCACCGCCGCCGCGGTCTCCCGAGTCGGTGCCACGGCGGTGTTTGTCGACGTCGACAGTCGCAACCTGAATCTCAACCCTCAGTTGATTCTGGAGGCGGTCTCACCACGCACCAAAGGACTGGTGTACATCGACTATGGCGGCTTACCCGCAGACAGCCAGCGGCTCATCGAGCTGGCAGACCAGCTGGGACTGTTTGCGCTGCAGGACGCAGCCCATTCCCTTGGCGGCCGCTACCAGTCTGCGCCTCTGGGCAGTCAGGCCAGCATCAGTACCATGAGTTTTCACATGGCCAAGACCATGACCACCATCGAAGGGGGCATGATTTTCGCCCACAATCAGGCCGATGCCGATGCCATGAGGGTGTATCGCAACCAGGGCGAGTCCGGTAAATACCTGCACGCCAGGCTGGGATACAACGCCAGAATGAACGACATCATGGCGGCAGTAGGCTTAAGCCAGCTCGGAAAACTGGATCGTTTTCTGGAAGGGCGCCGCCGAGTGGCCGACGCCTACCAACGCCACTTTGATGCCGCCGGCATCGACACCCTCGCCAATCCGATTGCCAATAGTGACGCCGCCCACTTTCTGTACACCATACTGATCGACGATCGGGATCAAGTGGCTCAGGAGTTGAAGCACCAAGGCATCGATACCCGAATCTGTTACCCCATGCCGCTGTACCGCCAGGAGGTGTATGCCAACGGGCACGCTCCCTGTCGGGCCCTGCCCTGCCCGGTGTCCGAGGCCGTGTCGCAGCGGGTACTGAATCTGCCGCTGTTTCCCTCCATGAGCCAGGCCCAGATCGATCGGGTGGTGCAGGCGGTGGAGCGGCAGCACCGGCAGCGGCTGGTCAGTGGCTTGTAGCCAGTCTGGACTGGGCTGACCGGGGTAAAGCCAGTATGCTGAAGTCAGGCAACGAACAACGGGTGGGGTCACTATGGAGCGACTCGATACTCTGGTGGTGGGCGCCGGAGTCGTGGGGCTGGCCATAGCCCGTCGACTGGCGAAGGCAGGCCACCGGGTCACGATTCTTGAACAAGAGGGAGCCATTGGCACCGGCATCAGTTCGCGCAACAGCGAGGTAATTCATGCCGGCTTATACAACCCCAGTCACTGGCTAAAAACCCGCCTCTGTATTCGAGGCCGTCAGCTGCTGTATCGCTATCTGGAGCAAAGAGGGCTGCCACACCGACGCTGCGGCAAACTGGTGGTGGCAACCACCCCGCAGCAAGTGCCGCAATTGCAAGCATTGCTCGAGCTGGGGCAGGCCAACGGCGTGAGCGATCTGCGCCTGCTCAGTGCCGGTGAGACCGGTACACTTGAGCCGGCACTGCGCTGTCATGGTGCCCTGCTCAGTCCCTCCACCGGCATCCTCGATGCCCACCAGTTCATGTTGGCGTTACTGGCCGATGCCGAAGCCAGCGGTTGTGATCTGGCGTTGCAACAGGGAATGGCGTCGGCCCGGGCCCTGCAACACGGCTTTGAGGTGACTCTCAATGACGGCTACCGGGTAGGTTGCCAGACTCTGGTTCTGGCCACCGGGCTCAATGGCATCCGTGCCCTGCGCAGCGTCTCCGGTATCCGCCAGCCCCAGGTGAGAACCGCCTTTGCCAAGGGCAACTACTACCGACTCAGCGCCGCGTCTCCGTTTCGGCGCTTAATCTACCCTCTGCCCGAACCCGGCGGACTGGGTATCCACCTGACTCTGGATCTGGACGGCCATGCCCGCTTCGGCCCCAATGTGGAGTGGTGCCAGTCACCGCAGTCCATGCAGGCCAGTTCCGGTCTGGCGAACGCGTTTTGTGAGGCGATTCGAGCGTATTGGCCGGATGCCGATGCCACACTATTGCAGCCCGACTACGCCGGCATTCGGCCAAAGTTAAGTGGTCCGGGAGAGCCGGCGCAGGATTTTGCTTTCTGGGGGCCCACTCAGGTGGGCGGCGCCAACCTGGTGGCTTTGGGCGGGATCGAATCGCCGGGACTCACCAGCGCCCTGGCCATCGCCGAGCACGTTCAGGCGCTGCTGACGCCCGCCTAAACCAAAGAGCAGATCAGCCGAAACTGGTAATAGCCGTCGGCTTTGCCCAGGTACGCCAGTTTGGCGCGCTCGCCATCGGACTCAAAGATCGCCTCGTCGCCCACTTCAAAGTTGGCCCGGCGGCCTGCCAGGCTGGTGGTGATGCGGGAACCAAACTCGCTGGTCACCGAAAAGGTAACGTCGTCCCCGCACAGGGAGGCGGCCTTTTTCTGCGGCAGGATAAAGTCGGGAAAACTGTTGATTTGGGCCAAACGCTCTTTTTCCGCCAGCCACAGAAAGTTGCTCTCAATGGCATTGGAGAAATAACTGACCTGGTTCAGGTTGGCACTCAACCGGTTGCCCAGAACGGTAATGTTATCGACCACAGACGACAGTTCCGGCGTGTTCTCCTGCAGCCGAGCCAGTTTGTCTAACTCTTTGAGTAGGGCCTGCTGATCGGACTCCACATTGCTGGAGACTTTACGCACCTCAGAGTTGATGAGGTCCACCGGTTGACTGTTGATGTAGCTCGATACCTCTGCGGCACTGATCCCCAGCATCACTCCGGCCAACACCATTATCGTCCCGTTAAACGCCCGATTCATTACTGCTCTCCCTGTCGTCATACTTCAGTTCATCCTTGAACTGCGGTGGCCGTCACCGTCAGATTGGGTCGGGTTCCGGTCGATGGTTGGCTGCAGATCCTCTGCGGCCAACATCATTGTGTCATAGCTGCGACTGACAACAAGGTCAAACGACGCAGAGTATCCGATGTACTACAGGATAACGGGCAAGATTCCGCCGCTTCTCCCCTTTATTATCAGTCAAATACCCTGGGGCAGGCACCATAGTCATTAAAAGCCGGATCCCAGCGACGCACGTCGTTGGCGCGCCGCCAGCGGCTGTGGAAGAACTCCATCAGGCAAACGCCCGAATCCAGCTGCACCAGAAAGGTGTCGTGCTCCTGAACCTGGTCATAGGGCGGATAGTCGCGACTCGATGGCCAGTGGACACTGCCCAGGGCTGCGGCTTCGTGGTCCCAGAAGGCCTCGACGCTGTCCCAACGGCTGAGGGAATGATTCCAGACCTGCCACTGCGCCTGCTCCACCTTGATTTGACCATGATGATCGCCCGGCTGGGCCTGTGCCAGGGTGCACCAGCACCCAAGAAGAATGATCAGCAACCGTTTCATTGGCTTCTCCTCTCTGTCGCGACCAAACTAGAACGCCTGGGCCTGGTCGGCCGAATCGGACTGACGGGGATCGCCACCATACTCATTGGCGCCGTGCTGGCCACTGAGCGCCATAAACACCAGCAGGACGATCACACCGACAATGGGAATCAACAGCAGCAGTAACCACCAGCCACTGCGATCGGTATCGTGAAGGCGACGAACCGCCACCGCCAGACTGGGGATCAGCACCGCCAGGGAATACAATGCCCCTAGCAGGCCGGTGCCCGTTTCCGGATCAAAGGTGCCCATGCTGGTGTCCACCAAGGCCAGTGCAATGGCAATGAGCACATTGAACAGCACAAAAAACCAGTACTCGCGACGACGAGCCCGGCCTCTAAATACCGCGTACTTTTTCAGAACAGTCAGATACCAATTCATCTCAATTCCCTTTAATACCCTCACCCGGGTGCGGCCCGGGGCCGTCAACCAACGCCTTGACGTCAACGCTGACGCCAGAACCGGTCGCCCGGTTGCCAAGGCGTCGGCTCCAACGCTTTCAGCAGTCCGCCACAGCCGCGAAACAACGGCAACCGGCGCCAGTCTGACACGCCATTGGGCGTCTGGCTGTCAAACCAGCGCCCGGCAAAATGCACAAAGGCGTGCGGAACCAAGCGTCGTATGTAAAAGATCTGGGCCGACGGACATTGCTGGTTCACCAGCTGGGCCCAATCAAAACATCGTCCCCGATTAATGGCATCCGGTGTGATACGCCAGCGGCGGCACACCCTTCCGGTAACCCCTTCAAAGGCCATCCTGGCCCTCCTTGGTGCTTCACTACACAGGTCGTATAAATTTGCACCACCTCGAGGCCAAGGTCAATCTCCTTAAGCCCTATCAATGACCTAGGCGGAAACCCTGCCGAAGGAGGCCATTTTGGCCTCCAACTTAAGGGCTCCTTAAGCTGTGATTACGTCAAAATTTTATTCATCACTGATACAAAAGCTTAGGCCGTTATTCGACCAAAGCCAGTTTCAACGGCCGAGCAAGGCCGGTCAAATTTTCTACACTAGGAGCTCATCTAAAGGAATAGACCCCGCTCGGTACGCAAAGGGGAGCGAATACGTCGTCGAGCAAGGAATGCGCTGTGTTACTCCGACAAGGACAGCAGCATGAACAGACTCAAGTACGCCGCCGACTGCATGAAACTGGCAGCCGACCATCAGGGATTGGGTAACCACTCTGAAGCCGGGTTCTGGCTGAAGGTGTCTATCATGATTCGAAAAGGGGAAGTGAATACGGTGGAGCAGCTGGATCAGCTTTCTGAGGCCATCAACAAGCTGCAACAGCCTGCGACCATCTGCGGTCCGGTCACCCGCGCCGCCGATCAGGCCGCTAGCGTCACCCCCACCACTACGCTGGTGTACCTGGCCCGGTTTAAACGCCGCAATCAGCGCCGACTGCAGGCCTGATGCCCGCGAAAAGCAAAACGCGCACCGACCTCGGTGCGCGTTTTCTTATCAGCCCTGGCCGGCTTCCTTAATCGCCATGGTGATGCGTTTGTCGGATATGGGGTATTTGGTTCCCAGGGTCTGGGCAAAACAGGAGATGCGATACTCCTCAATCATCCAGCGGATCTCCGCCAACTGCGCCGAAGGTGCCACCCCTTTGGGCAATTTATTCAGCGCCGCCTGATAACTCTCCTGCGCCTTCTGGATCTTGATCAGGTGCAACCGATCCCGGTTGGGATCCACCGGCAGTTTCTCCAGCCGACGTTCAACCCCTTTCAGGTAGCGGGCCAGATCATCCAGCCGTTGCCAGCCGGTATCCCGAACAAAGCCCTTATACACCAAGGCATCCAATTGCGCCTGAATGTCGGACATAGCAAAGGCGGTTTGCAGATCCAGTTTCCCTTTCAGGCGTTTTTTGATCTGATGACTCAGGGTCATCACCTGCTCCACCTTGATGGCGATGGCCACCACGGCGTCACCCAACTCACCCCGAACCTGTTCCTTAAGTCGCTCGAACTCGGCAGCCTCACGAACGTCGGTGCCATGCTGGTCAATCAACTGGTCCAGACCACACTGAATGCAGTCGTCGATCAGCAGGTCCACCTTGCCAAAGGGATTAAAGTACATCGCCAGCTTGGCTTTGTTGGGCAGTGATTTTTGCAGATACTTGACCGGGTTGGGCACGTTGATCAAGAGCAAACGCCGTAAGCCGGCCCGATTGGTATCGGCGGCCCGCTGCGGATCGTCGAATAACTTGATGGCCACCGACTCGCCGCTGTCCACCAGCGCCGGGTAGGCCTTGACCTTGTAGTTACCCTGGGTGCGTTGATAGCTTTGTGGCAACCGGCCGAAACTCCACTGGGTCAGACCATCGGACTCGATGCCTTTGTCAGCCACCTTGGCAATGGCGGTCTGCACCTTGCCTTGCAACTGATGCTTGAGATCGTGCAGATCTCGGCCCTGGGCCAGCAGTTTGCCTTTGTGATCCTCGACTTTGAAGTTCATTTGCAGATGAGGCGCCAGAGCGGTGAGATCGAAGTCCTCCGGACTGATGCGGGTACCGCTCATGCGCAGCAACTGTTTGCAGACGGCCTCCAGCAGTGGCTGCTCAAACGGCGTCATCGCCTGCAGCACCGCATCGGCGTAGTTGGGGGCCGGCACAAAATTCCGCCGCAGCGCCTTAGGCAGACTCTTGATCAACCCCACCAGTTTGTCGTGTCGCAGCCCCGGCACCAGGTAGTCAAACCCTTCCGCCTGAATCTGGTTGAGCAATGCCAGCGGCACATGCACCGAGACCCCGTCATCGACCTCGCCGGGCTCAAACGCATAGCTCAGCGGCAACTGCACCCCATTCTGGGTCCAGTGATCGGGGAAATCCAGCTTGCCGACGTGATCGGCGTCGCGCTGCATCAGCAGGGCTTTGGAGAAGTTGAGTCGATCGGCATCTTGGCGGCTGGCTTTACTCCACCAGCCTTTGAACAGCTGCCGAGTGTAAATGCCCTCGGGAATCCGCTCCTCATAGAACGCCTGCAGGGTGGCGTCATCGGCCAGAATGTCGCGGCGTCGGGATTTGTGCTCCAGATCCTCCACTTCGGTGATCAACGCCAGGTTGTCGGTCAGGAAACGTTCGACACTGCCGAGCTCGCCACCGACCAACGCCTGCTGGATAAAGATGGTTCGCGACTCCACCGGATCGATGGGACCGTATTGCAGCTTGCGTTTGGGCACCACGATGACCCCAAACAACGACACCTGCTCATAAGCCATCACCGACCCGGGTTTCTGCTCCCAATGGGGCTCGGAGTAGCTGCGTTTCAGCAGGTTCTCGGCCAGCGGCTCCACCCAAAGCGGGTCGATCTTGGCCACCATGCGGGCAAACAGGCGGCTGGTTTCCACCAACTCGGCCGCCATCACCCACTTAGGCGGCTTCTTGGCCAGAGATGAACCGGGGAAGATGTGGAAGCTGCTGTTGCGGGCCCCCTTGAAGTGTCCTTCCGGATCCTTGCTGCCGATGTGAGACAACAACCCCGCCAGCAAGGACTTGTGTACCGCCTCGTAGCCGGCCCGTTCACCGACACTGAGGCTCAACCCCAGATCCGACAATGAATGTCGCAGCTGGCTGTAGAGATCCTGCCATTCGCGAATCCGCAGGTAGTTCAAAAAGTCGCTGCGGCACTGGCGCCGGAACTGGTTGGTCGACAACTCCGCCCGCTGCTCCTTCAGGTAATCCCACAGGTTAAGCAGGGCGGTAAAATCGGATTCTTTATCGGCAAAGCGGCGGTGCTTTTCATCCGCCTGCTGCTGCTTGTCCATGGGCCGCTCACGCGGATCCTGAATGGACAGGGCGCTGGCGATCACCATCACCTCATGGACACAGCCGTTGGGCTGGGCCGCCAGGATCATTCGTGCCAGACGCGGATCGATGGGCAATCGCGCCAGTTGTCGGCCCTGCTTGGTCATTCTGGGCTGCCGCGCTTTCAGCTCGATGGCTCCGAGTTCCTCCAGCAAGCGCACACCGTCGTTGATGTGACGGCTGTCCGGCGGTTGCACAAACGGGAAGGCGCTGATGTCTCCCAGCCCCAACGCCAGCATCTGCAGGATCACCGACCCCAGGTTGGTGCGCAGAATCTCCGGATCGGTAAACTCGCTGCGATTGGTGAAATCCTCCTCAGAATAGAGGCGGATGCAGATCCCTTCCGATACCCGGCCACAACGACCGGCACGCTGATTGGCGCTGGCCTGGGAGATGGCCTCGATAGGCAGGCGCTGCACCTTGGTGCGGTAACTGTAGCGGCTGATGCGGGCGGTACCGGGGTCAATGACGTATTTGATCCCCGGAACCGTCAACGAGGTCTCGGCCACGTTAGTGGACAGCACGATGCGTCGGCCGGTATGGGAAGCGAAGATTCTCGCCTGCTCCGCATGAGACAAGCGGGCAAACAGCGGCAGAATCTCGGTATCCCGCAGGTTGCGACGTCGCAGCGCATCGGCGGTGTCACGAATCTCACGTTCACCGTTCATGAAAATCAGGATGTCACCCAGGCCTTCCCGACACAGCTCGTCCACCGCCAGGAAGATCCCCTCCAGTTGGTCGAGATCCCGCTCCTCATCACGAGCCAGCGGCCGGTAACGCATCTCCACCGGGTAGGTGCGGCCGGAGACTTCGATCACCGGCGCCTTGTCGAAGTGGTTGGAGAAGCGATCGACGTCGATGGTGGCCGAGGTGATGATCACCTTAAGATCCGGGCGCTGCGGCAGCAGTTGCTTCAGGTAACCGAGAATAAAGTCGATGTTGAGGCTGCGTTCGTGGGCCTCATCGATGATCAGGGTGTCGTATTGATCCAGGCGGCGGTCATGCTGAATCTCCGCCAGCAGGATACCGTCGGTCATCAGCTTGACGTAGCTGTCGTCGGAGGTTTGATCGGCAAACCGAACCTTAAAACCGACGTGCTTGCCCAGCGGGCTGTTCAGTTCATCGGCGATGCGACTGGATACCGCCCGCGCCGCCAGGCGCCGAGGCTGAGTATGGCCAATCAGGCCACGGGTGCCCCGCCCCAGTTCCATGCAGATTTTGGGTAACTGGGTGGTCTTACCGGAGCCGGTCTCGCCGGCCACAATCACCACCTGGTGGCTGGCAATGGCCGCCGCAATTTCATCCCGTTTGTCGCTGACCGGCAAATTGGGGTAATCGATGTTCGGCAGGTTGCTGCGCCGCTTCGCCACCTTTTCCTGACTGGTTTGACACAGGGTCTGCAACTGGGTCTGAATCGACTCCCGCTTGCCCGGGTCTTTGATTTTTTTCATGCCACTGAGTCGACGCCGAATGGTGGCGGCATCGCGTTGCAGGCACTGTGCTAACTGATCAGGGGAGAACGGGTTACTCAAGTTGGGCGTCCGATGGCTTAATGGAATCGAAGGATTTTAGCAGCTTGGCGGCCGCTTCTGAATCTTTGATGCTTGGCAAATGCCATGGTCGAATAAGTTTTGTGCGGCCAGGGCCGGCGGACTTGGCAGCGCGAGGGCCGTCGGTTAGGGTGAGACATTCGCTGACTGACGATCGATAACCATGCCCCTGGGACTGCTTTTCACCCTGGCTCTGCTGCCCTTGTTGTTGCTCGGCCCGCTGCTGAGCCGCTGGCCACAACTGCTGCTATTCTGGCTCGGTGCCAGCCTGGTTGCCTTTTTGGCCTACGCCATCGATAAACGTCGAGCCCGGCTCGGCCAATGGCGGATTCCAGAAAAGTGGCTGCAGTTACTGGCCGCCGTCGGCGGCTGGTCTGGCGCCCTGCTGGGACAACAATATTGTCGCCATAAAACCCGCAAACTCAGGTTTCAGATTCCGTTCTGGATCATCGGCCTGGTCCAGTGGCTACTGATGGCGGACTGGGGCTGGCTCGGCGGGATCTACAGCCAACGACTGTGGCAAACTGTGATCTCATGGGGTCTTTGATTCATTGCGCAGTTGAAATGCGTCCCACCTTTGCATAGGGTACGGCATAACCAAAGTGAATAGAGAAAAGGCATGACCAATATCGAAGAGCTGATGCGCGATCCCGACAACCGCGCCGCCGCTTCAAAAACCACCCGCCGCTCCATGTTTGTGTTTATTGCCACCTTGCTGGTGATGCTGTACTTCTCCGGCACCACCTCAGGTATTATCGGTGGCGTGCTGTTTCTGGCCATTGGTCTGTTTCTGATCCCCCTGAGCATCGCCGTGCCTTCGTTCATGCTGCAGCGCCAGCGCCCCAAGCTAAAGTGGCTGTTCATGGCTCTGGATGTGATAGCTACCGTGGTGGTGACCCGGGCCCTGTACCTGGGCATCTTTGGCTGACCGCGAGCGGTGCCGCGGCACCGCCCACTTCCGGCTTGATCATTTCACTGATTTAACGCACCTTAAACACAGACTTTCGTGACCATTAAGGATGCGCTGGTGAAACTCCAACTGATTGGCCTGACCCTGCTGGCCCTGCTGATGGGCTGTCAGGCGACCCCAGGTGACAGCCACGACGAGGCGACCGTGCTCGCCGACACCGCCCACAACGCTCGCAATGCTCTGGACTGGCCAGGCACCTACGTCGGCACCCTGCCCTGCGCCGATTGCGATGGCGTTGACACCGAACTGACCCTGAACCCCGACGGCAGCTACCACCTGCAACAGCACTTCCTCGGCCGGCGCAGCAAAGGCAGCCGCTACTCCGGAAAGTTCCAGTGGAACCCCGCCGGCAATCGCGTGACCCTGTTTCGGGATGGCGCGGCACCGGCGCACTATTTCGTGGCTGAGAATCGGATCCTCAGGCTGGACAACCAGGCCAAGCGCATCGAAGGACCCAACGCAGACCAATACGTGCTGCAAAAGCGCCCCTGACGGCCCGGGCGCAAGACCTGCACCTAAAAAAACAGCCCGGCAAGCCGGGCTGTTTTGAGTTTTACTGGCCCGCAATTAGCGAACGATGGGATCCAGGGTCAACTCCACTCGGCGGTTTTTAGCCCGCCCGGCTTTGTTGATGTTGTCGGCAATGGGGCGTGACTCGCCGTAACCGATGGCTGCCACCCGCTGGTAAGGGATCTGCTGGTTAACCAGGTAATGTGCCACGCTGCGAGCCCGGCGGTCGGACAGCGCCTGGTTGTAGGCCGCCTCACCAATGCTGTCAGTATGGCCAGCCACGGTCACCAGGGTATTTTCAAACTCCTTCAACACCAAGGCCACCGAGTTCAGAGTCGGGTAAAACTGACTCTTTACCTGATCCTGGTTGGTATCAAAGGTGACGTTGCCAGGCATGTTGAGAATGATCTGGTCACCGACGCGAGTGACGCTGACACCGGTTCCTTCCAATTGCTGACGCAATTTCATCTCCTGCTGGTCCATGTAGTAACCCACAGAGCCTCCGGCCAGTCCGCCGATGCCGGCGCCAATCAACGCTCCTTTACCACGATCGCTCTTGCTGGATACCGCCGCGCCGATAATGGCCCCGGTGATGACACCAATGCCGGTTCCTACGGTGGCATTGGAGGTTTTTTGTTCACGGGTGTAGGGATCCGTGGTGGCGCAGCCACTCAGCCCCAGAATGACGGCAAGACTCAAGCTCGCCATGCGTAATGATCGGTTCATCGTTGTTTCCCCAATAACAATTCAACTGCTTTCACCAGGCACAGTGGCCATCTGGCGAAATGAATCTGCCTTAGTTCTGTGTGTTTTCCATCCACAGTTAAGGCCGGACCAAAGTCACTGTGGGCCAGTATACCAACTCAGGTCCACCGCTGTCTGACTGGAATTCGCCCCCCCTGGCCAAAGGGTTAATAACCCGCCGCCTGACCGTCTTTGCGGCTCTCGGAGGCCCCCACGTAACTGCCGTTATCCGCATCCCACATGATGGCCTGATAACCGCCATAACTGCCTGAGTTTTCTTGCAATCGGTGGCCGCGCTGCACCAATTCACGCCGAGTGTCGGCCGAGAAGCCGTTCTCCAGTGACACGCTGCCACCGTCGCTCATGATCTCGCCCGTCGGCTGACTGGAGCCGGTATGCAGAATCCGTGGCGCGTCTCCGGCTTCCTGCAGGTTCATGCCAAAGTCGATGAGATTGATCAGAATCTGAGCGTGAGCCTGAGGCTGGGTGGCACCACCCATAACGCCGAAACTGAGCCAGGGCTTGCCCGCCTTGGTCACAAAGGCGGGAATGATGGTATGAAACGGCCGCTTGCCTGGCGCATAACTGTTGGCCTGCCCCGGAGTCAGGTTAAACAGCTCGCCCCGATCCTGAAGCACAAACCCCAGCCCCTCGGGGGTCATGCCCGACCCCATGCCGCGGTAATTGCTCTGAATCAGAGACACCATGTTGCCGTGGCGATCGGCGGTGGTCAGATAGATGGTATCGCCATGGTTCAGGGCCGGATTACCCGGGTCCACCGATTTGGCGGCCCGCTTGGGATCAATCTGTTGCCGCCGCTCTCGAGCGTAAGACTCCGACAACAGCTCGGACACCGGCACCTCGGCAAACGCCATGTCGGCGTAGAACTTGGCCCGATCGGCAAAGGCCAGTTTCTTGGCCTCGACAAAGGTGTGCACATAGTCGGCGCTGTCTCGGCCCATGGCCGCCAAGTCATAGCCCTCAAGCATTTTCAGAATCTGCTGCGCCGCAATCCCCTGCCCATTGGGTGGCAACTCCCACAGCTCATAGCCGCGGTAGCTCACCTTGACCGGGGTCACCCATTCACTGCGATGACTGGCCAGATCCTCATAACTGAGAAAGCCGCCATTGTCCTTCATGTAGGCGTCGATGCGCCGGGCAATCTCCCCCTTGTAGAAACCATCCCGGCCGTCACGAGCCAGAATTTTGTAGCTATAGGCCAGGTCCGGGTTGCGGAAAATCTCCCCTTTGGCCGGCATGCTGCCATCGGCCATGAAGGTCTGTTTAAACCCCGGGTACTGACCAAGCTTCGACGCACTGCGCTCGAGGTAATAGGCAATCAGCTCGGTCACCGGAAATCCCTGCTCGGCATAATGAATCGCCGGTGCCAACAGGGTCGCCATGGGCAGCTTGCCAAATTTACCGTGCAGCTCGAACCAGCCATCCACGGCGCCGGGTACCGACACCGGCAACGGCCCGTAAGCGGGAATCCGGCTTAGCCCTCGCCGTTCAAACTCCTTCAGCGTCAGGCTGCGGGGGCTGCGCCCGGAACCATTGAGCCCATAGAGCTGCTGACTGTCCGCATCCCAGACGATGGCAAACAGATCGCCGCCGATGCCACTGCCGGTAGGCTCAACCAGCCCCAGCATGGCATTGGCGGCAATGGCGGCATCCACTGCGGTACCGCCTTGTTTCAAGATGTCCAGAGCCACCTGGGTGGCCAGAGGCTGGCTGGTGGCGGCCATGCCGTTTTGCGCCAGTACCTCTGAGCGGGAGGCAAAATGATGCCCGGTCACCCGATCGAAGCCATAGCCGGAAGGCACCAGCAGGGAACCGAGCACTAAACTAACGGTTGCGAGGGTCTTTTTCATTGTCCTTATTGCTCCTCAAAATGGACCCGTGGAGCACACAGGCTAACACTGCGATAAGGTGAGAAAACATCGGCAGGAGCAACATAAGTATGCATAACTGTTACAAAGCGTTACGCATTTATTGCCAAGGTGACTAACCTGATGCGCCGGCTGCCTGAACAGCCGGCATTTGAATTATACGGCGTTCCTGAAGCAGGATTTCAGGTGGCCGCTGATGGCGGTCAGCACTCGGGAACGATCAATGATGCCCACCACCTTACCCTCGTCGACGACAGGATAGATTTTCGGCTTTTGACCCAGCATGATTTCCGCCAGCCCCAGTACCGAATCTTCCGGGCTCACCGACAGCACCTCATCACGCATGCAATCGGCCACCGTGGCAGTAATGTCGCAGTGGTAACTGCTTTTCAACAGCACCGACAGGCAGTCCTGCTCAGACACAAACCCCACCAATTTGTGGTTACCGTCCACCACAGGAGCGCCGGGCTGACGCGCCTCCAGCAACGTGTCCACCGCTACCGACAGTGACATCTCCGGTGTCAGCCAGACCGGATGCCGTTCCATGTAATCTTTCACTTTGACCGATTCCATCATATCCCCTTGAGTGTGGTGACTTTCTGTAACCATAGCGCTTACATGCGGGTTTTGCCTCAGGGAGAAAAAAGATTCGCCCAATCTGAATGTACGATTAGATTGCCGACGGCTCAGGAGGCTCTCCCCTGCTGCTGTCGAGCCTTGCTCGGGCAGGGTCCAAACCCGCCACTTTGATCACATTCCTCAAAAACCCAACAGCGCCACTGTGCGTTGACACACCCATTCGCATTGAGGCTGTTAACGCGATTGTTACCTTTGGCCATCCAATAACGACGCACGGCACCAAGCCGCTACGACTGGGAGAGAATGATGGCTCCCTTCATACCGAGAAACACCCTAGCCGGCGTTTTCAGCGCCGAGCGACCTTGCTGGTTGATTCGCAGCAGACACTTAAGCTAACTACTGCCCGCATTGAGCTTTGCCGCAACCGCCTCGGTCACCGCCCGCACCAGAGCTGGTGGCTGTTGATAGCCGTGCACCGCGAACACGCCCACAGGCTCGGTGGTGTAGCCCGGCAGCAGGGGAATCAAACTGGCTTGTCGCTGCATCAGAAAGGTGGGCACCCGGGCAACCCCAAGTCCGGCGCTCGCCAGGGCTAGGACACTGGGCAGATCCTTGGCGCGCACGCTGGGGGTAAAGCACAGTTGCTTGTGCTCTCCTTTAGGGCCAATCAGGTGACACACCACCTGACTGGCCTCCCAACCGTTGGCCACATAGTGATCCTGACGCACGCAGTCCTGGGCCATCACCAGGGTTTCGCGAAATTGGCCGATGCGCCTCTGCTTCAGACTGCTGCTGGGCATCTTGCCGACCCGGAAGGCCAGATCCACCCCTTCAGACACCAGGTCGACTTGCGTGTCCTCGGTCACCAGCTCGGGTTCAATGGCGGGATGGGCGATCACCAAAGCGGCCAATGCCGCAGCAACGGGCTCCATCAGGGCATGGGGCAGACTGATGCGAATGGGGCCCGCCAGGGTACCGCTGCTCTCCCTGGCCCGATCCCAGGCCAGAGACACTCGGTCACCGATGTCACAACATTGGCGGTAGAACTCCCGGCCTGTGGGGGTGAGCACCTGGGAGCGGGTGGTACGTTGCAACAACTGGGTGCCCAGGGCCCCCTCCAGAGATTTCAGGTGCTGGCTGAGCACCGATTTGGACAGCCCCAATGCCTCAGAGGCCGAAGTGAAGGAGCCTTTGTCCACCAGGGTGCGGAACAGCATCATCTGTCGCAAGTGATCCATTGCCACTGCCTTTGTTTAATTTAATTAAACAATATGTTCTCCTTTGCCCTGTTTTTCAAACTTAATTGTCATCCTATTCTGGCCTCAGTTGAAACCGATAAGGAACACCCGATGAGCCATGATGTGATTGATGCCGTGAAACAGGCCAGTGAGCGATGGAAGGCCGCTTTTAACCGCGGCGACGCCACAGGCTGTGCCGCCCAGTATGAACCGGACGCGGTGATGCACGCCCGCCCCTTCGGCACCTTCGAAGGGCGCGACGCCATCGAAGGATTCTGGCGCCAACTGATCGCCGACGGCTTTGCCGAGGTGGAGTACATCGAGCCTCAGTTGACCCAGGTGGATGAAAACAGCGCCCTACTCACCTCTGGCTGGAGCATGAATAACGCCAAAGGAGTGATTCACCGTGAACTGTGGGTGCTGGGTAGCGACGGAAAGGCACGGCTGCGCGAAGACGACTTCGAAGCCCTGGCCTAAAAAGTGAGGCCGGTGTATCACCGGCCTCCACGGTTATTCGTCCCAGATCTTCACCGACACCTGGCCGTCGGTGCCGACGCTGGCGCGGTACATGCCACCGGTGTTGTAGGGCATGGCGATGTTGCCCTTGGTGTCCACCACGATCACGCCACCGGTTCCTCCGGCTGGCAACAGCACCTCATCGATCACCGTTCGCGACGCCGTATCGATGCTGACCCCCTGATACTTGACCCGGGCACAGATGTCGGCAGCGACGTTGTAGCGAATAAAATACTCGCCATGGCCAGTGGCAGACACCGCACAACTGCGGTTGTCGGCGTAGGTACCGGCGCCAATCACTGGCGAGTCGCCGATGCGGCCCCAGCGCTTGGCGGTCATGCCGCCGGTGGAGGTGGCCGCCGCCAGGTTGCCTTGCTGATCCAGCGCGACCGCGCCGACGGTGCCGTACTTATAGCGGTCATCGAGCCGATCGACTGCCGCTTTGTAGTCTTTGGTGTGGCGCTGGTTATCCATGATCTTCTCTTTGGCGCGCAGCAACCCCTGGTAACGGCCCTGAGTATCAAAATAGTGATTGGGCACCAACTCCAGCCCCTGCTCCAGGGCAAACTCCACCGCGCCGGCGCCGGAAAGCATGACGTGGGGCGAATCGGTCATCACCCGGCGCGCCAATTCAATCGGGCTCTTGACCTGGCGTACGCCGGCCACGGCGCCCGCTTCCAGGGTTCGGCCATCCATGATAGAAGCATCCAGTTCGTGCGCTCCCTCATAGGTATACACCGCGCCCACACCGGCGTTGAACAATGGGCTGGCTTCGAGAACCTGCACCGCGCGCTGCACCGCATCCAGGCTGCTGCTGCCCTGCTCGAGCAATGCATGACCGGCCGACACGGCCTCCGCCAGCTTTTCCCGCACCTGGCGCTCGGTCTCAGCCGACATCCTGTCCGGATTGATGGTCCCTGCCCCGCCATGAATGGCGATGGCAATGGGCTGGCCCGCCAAGGCGCCCCAACTGACAGCGGCTGTCAATGTTATGATTCTGGTTAGTGTTTTCATCCCTTACTCAACCCCGGCATTGCCCTAAAAACCCCTACCTTAACATGCCAGTGCATCGACAACCGATCCCTACGCCAACGAGTGCAATGGCCATGCCCTAACCACAAACTGACGGCAACGCAAGCATCGACGGCGTTTGCCACTGGCGCCCATTGGCCCAATGCGGGTATCATGGCTTTTGTCGGCTCAGTATTAAGTTAATTTTCTGATTTTTAGCCATTAGTGAGCCGCAAACGCTATCTTTTATGTATTCCGTAGAACCGGTTGATCCGCACCCAATCATGACTTGTCGCCCCATACAATGCGTCCGCTTTTCAGCCCATGAGGTAACCGGGTGATTCTGGCGCCTTTGCTGTTGTCCATCGCCATCAGCCTGCCCCCCGAAGCGAAGGCTGACACCGGGGCGCTGGCGTCATTGTCCTGGGCCGTGGACAGCGAACCGGCTCCTGCCCAGCCAACCTCCGAAGCGCCCCCTACTGAAGCCAGTCCGCCCACTTCCGCATCGGCGCAGCAAGTCCCGGCCAACAAGGTTGAGCCTGAGACTGAAGCCGAAACTGGCACGCAGCAACAAGCCCAACCCGAAGTCGAGGAAGAATCCGCCAGCAATCAGGCTGCAGAGCCGAAAAAACGTAAGCGCAAATACCGGTTGCTTAAAGAGCGTGAGCAAGAACAAGGCCCCAGCGTCAGCCTCGTCATCTCCGGCGTTCAAGGCGCTCTGTACAAGAACATCGAACTCTATCTGTCGCCGCTGCCCACCACCCGGGCCGAGCGTAACGCCTTCGCCTTTACGCTTCAGGAGCGAGTGGAAGAGGCGCTGTCGGCACTGGGCTATTACAATGCCGACATCGACATCGACGTGGATCGCAGTGTCGATCGCTGGCCCATCAACATCACGGTCAAGGCGGGTGACCCGGTGACCTACCGTCACGTGATGATCTGGCTAGAAGGGGATGCCAGTGGCGACCCGATGATGAATCAACTGGTCAACAACGCCAGCATAAAACCGGGCCAGGTCCTGCACCATGGTCGCTACCAGTCACTGAAGAACAGCCTGCTGTCCGAGGGGCTGATACGGGGTTATTTCGACGCCAAATTTGCCGTAGCCAAGCTGGAGGTCGATCGGGACAACAACCTGGCCGACCTGCTGCTGGTGTACGACAGCGGAACCCGCTATCAACTGGGGGAAGTCAGCTTTTCCGAGTTTGATTTGGAGCCCCAGCTGCTCGACGCCATGGTGCCGTTTGAGCCCGGCGATCCCTACTCCAGCGCCGCCGTCGCCCGCCTTAACAGTAACCTGCTGTCCGCAGGCTATTTTCGAGATGTTCGAGTACTGCCGCAAACGGACCAGTCTCAGGATTATCGTGTCCCGGTGGACATTCAACTGACACCGGCGTCTCGCCATACCGTGGACCTGGGGGTGGGTTACACCACGGATACCGGTCCCCGGGCCACCACCACCTGGCGCACCCCCAAGATCAACCGAGCCGGACACAGCCAGGAGCTCTCCATCGAGTTGTCAAAAAACCCGCAGATGAACTTCAACTACCGCATCCCCTTGGATCACCCCATGGACGATCAGTTGATCTTCAGCGCCCTCATCGAGAGAGACAAGTTCGGCAATCTGGAGAGTGACCAATATGGCCTGAGGGTGGCTCGACAAACCCGAATGGATGACGGCTGGCTACGCAACTACTACCTCAGAGGACTGCAGGAACAGTGGCAATTTGACGGTGATAACCTGGAATCGCAGCTGTTGCTGCCCGGCATCAGCTGGTCCAAGACCAAGCGATGGGGCAGCCCATTGGATCCACGCCGCGGATTCCGTCAGATCTACACCGTGGAACACGCCGATACCAGCCTCGGCTCAGACGTGCGCCTGACCCAGATTAAGGGGCAGTTCAAATGGGTCGACACCCCCTGGGATCAACACCGGTTTGTGCTGCGCTTTGATGGTGGCCTGACCAAAGTGGACAACGCCGACCTGGAGCAAGTGCCGCCGTCGATGCGATTTTTCGCCGGTGGTGATACCAGCATTCGAGGCTTCTCCTATCAATCTCAGGGTCCCACCAAAACCATCATCGACAACAATGGCACCCCGCAACAAGCGGTGGTCGGCGGCCGCTACCTGCTGGTGGGCAGCCTGGAATATCAGTACTACGTCAACGACAGCTGGCGTCTGGCCACCTTTGTCGACGGCGGTAACGCCTTCAATACCAACGACTTTGAGCCCGTGTATTCCGTCGGCGTCGGCCTGCACTGGCTGTCACCGGTCGGCCCCATTAAGGCAGACTTTGGCTATGGCATCAGTGAAGACAAGCCGCCGTTTCGCCTGCACCTGACCATTGGAGCCGACTTGTGAACTGGCGCCGATTGCTCAGCGGCCTGCTGGCCACGCCGATCATTATCCTGATCCTACTGGCGCTGTTGGTGGCCACCACCCCGGGGGCTCAGCTGGTGGCGGCGATCGCCGACGCTGTGGTGCCAGGGTTGTCCATTGGCCGCATCAATGGCCAGATAAACCGCAACCTGCACCTCAGCGACGTGCGCTTCGACGCCATCGACGGCCTGGCGGTGCAGGTGGACAGCCTGTCACTGGACTGGCGCCCCCGTTGCCTGTTCAATCGCACCCTGTGCAGCGACCGCCTCAACGCCAACGGCGTCCAGGTCGACATCGACATCGATGCCCTTGGCGGCGGTGATGAAGCACCCGAGGCCGCGCCCCCCCAAGACACCACCGAGTCGGGGTTCTCTCTGCCCTTTACCATTGCCGCCCAGCTGATCGAGTTGAACCGGGTGCGGGTGCGGGTGGACGACATGCACTTTGCCGTCGGCCAGCTATCGGGTTCGGCCCGTTTCACCCCAGACGTTCTGCGGGTAAACCGCCTCAATGCCACCCAGATTGCGGTGTATATTCCCAGCGGCGACGCTGCCGAGACGGTCGACGAGGCAGCACCGGCCCAGACCCCGACGCCGGACGACGCAACGCCGGAACAACAGTGGGCCATGGCCCACCTGCCCAGAGTCAGCCTACCGTTTCCCATTACCGCCCACTCGGTCAACCTGAGCCGGGCACTGGTGACCGTCGCCGACATGCAACACCGGATTGAAACGGTGGAATTCGACGCCCAATGGGCCGATACCCTGTTGCAGGTGCATCAGCTTCAGGGGCAGCATAACTGGGCCGACATCGAACTCAGCGGCAGCCTGGATTTTGTTGGCAACTGGCCCATCGACGCCGAGGCCAAAGGCACCCTGAAGCAACTGCCGTGGACCCCGGGGCTCGACGGCCAACAGTTGGACGCCAAGGTCAGCGGCAGCCTGGGCGAGCTGAATCTCGATGCTCAGTTGCACGGCCAGCAACAGGGGCAACTGAGCGGCTCGCTGATGCTGAAATCACCGCAACTGGACTACCAGGTTGAGCTCAATGCCGAGCGACTCAGCTGGCCCTTTGGCACGGATCCCCAATACCAGTTACATAAGCTGACCCTGTCCAGCCAGGGCAGCCTGCAACAACAGCGCCTCAACGCCGCCGGGCAGGGACAGGCCCTGAGCTACCCCGAGTTCCAATTTCGTACCGAGCTTGAGCACCAGCCAGGCATACTGACCCTGAATCAGGCAGCGCTCACCAGCGAACAAGGCAATGCCAGCGCCAGCGGCACTCTCAACTACCAGGATCGACTCAGCTGGCAAGCCCAGCTGAGCAGTGAGCAACTGAACCTGGCGCAACTGTTGCCACAGGTGCCGTTGGTCATTGATGGCCACCTCAGTACCCAAGGGCACTGGCAACAGCACGATTGGAAAGTGGCCGTTGCCGACGCCGATATCAGCGGCTCCTATCAGCAACAACCGTTGACGGTGCGCGGCGATGCCAGTCTGGATCACCTGTGGCGAGTCAATGCCACGGATCTCAACCTGACCCTGAATGACACCGAGTTGACGCTCAACAGCAACAGCCAGCAACACTGGGATCTGAATGGGCAACTGACACTGGCTGACGCGTCCCGCTGGCTACCACAGGCCCAGGGCAGCGCCAAGGCCCTGATACAGGTACGGGGAGACCACGACGACCCGCACGTGCAACTGCAACTGCACACCACCGACCTGGCCTATGACCAGTACCAGATGGGCACTGCCAGGCTCGACGGCGACTACTATCCACTGCGCAATCACCAATACCGCCTGCAACTGAATGCCAGCGAACTGACTCTGGCCCAGTTCGGCTTTGACAGCCTCAACGCCCGCTCAGAAGGCAACAAGACCCAGCAGCAGCTGAGCGCCGATCTCGACGGCGACGCCGATACGCCCTGGGGGGGCGCCCTGACCTTGTCCGGGGTACTGGATCCGAACTTTACCTGGTGGCAGGGCACCCTAACCGACGCCAGACTGACCACCCCGGTCGGCCCATGGCAACAACAACAGGCGGCACCGCTGACCTTCTCGTTCGCCAGCCAGGCCTTCGTGGTCAGCGAACACTGCTGGCAGGGGCCGGCCGCCAGCTTGTGTCTGCCGATCCCCGCCAACGTGGGCACCAGTGGCGCCGCCGAACTGACCCTCAAGGCCAGCCTGCCCACCGCCATTGCGCCGCTGCTGCCGGCCGAGATGAAGCTCAACGCCGACATCGACGCCGACATCCACACCACCTGGCTGCCGGGACAACTGCCGAAAGTCCGCGCCTACCTGCGCAGTGAACAGGGCGAAGTGGTGGTCCAGAGTGACAGCCGCCGCACACCGGTTCACCTGCCGTGGCAACGGCTGAATCTGGATGGAGACCTGTCTCAACAGGGGCTGAACCTGAAACTGGCGCTGGACAGTGACCGGCCGTTGGTCCGCTCTGACATCACTCTGGCGCCTGAAGCACCCTATTCGATGCAGGGGTTTGCACGGCTGAACAACTTCGACCTGACCCCGCTGGCCAAGGCACTGCCGAAGGTGGCCGAACTGCACGGCATCCTCAGCGCCGACATCCGTCTGGAGGGGGATCTGGACACGCCGCTGCTCAACGGACAGCTTCAGTTGAAACAGGGACTGCTGACCAGTGCCGTCAACCCGACCGAACTGCACGATATCGACATTGCCCTGACACTGGATGGCCAGCGCGCCAACCTCAGCAGCGAACTCTATATCGGTGATGGGCCGGCCCAAGCCCATGGCTGGCTGGACTGGTCCAAGGAACAGCTGGAACTGGACATCAACCTCGACGGCGATCGTCTCGACGTACTCAAGCCACCGATGCTGATCGCCGAAGCCTCGCCGTCGCTGCGCCTGACCAAGACCCAACAAGCGATGTCGGTTACCGGCCGCATCGACATTCCCAAGGCCACCCTGACTCTGGCACAGCTGCCGGAGGGGGGTGTAGCGGTCTCGGATGATGTGGAGTTTGTGGATCTTCGCGCCGATACCGAATCGGAGCCGCCGGCTCCCTTCGCCATGGATCTGCAACTGAACATTGGCGATGAAGTGACCGTCTCCGGCATGGGAGTCAATGGTCGCCTCGGGGGCCAGCTGACCCTGCGCCAGAAAGCCAGCCAGACACCACAACTCTTCGGTGACATCAACCTGCTGGATGGACGCTTTGCCGCCTTTGGCCAGCGGCTGACCATTCGACGGGGCAAGGTCATCTTTAACGGCCCGCCGACCCTGCCAACGCTGGACGTAGAAGCCATCCGAGAGATCAAATCCGAAAACGTCGTGGCAGGCATTCGCCTCGGCGGCGCCGTTAATGCCCCGCAGATGACCCTGTTCTCCAACCCAACCATGGAGCAACAGGAGATTCTGTCCTACATCACCCAAGGCCGCGGCCTAAGCAGCACCGACGGTGGCAACGCCCTGTGGGCCTCGGCAGCGGTGAACCTGGGGCTGGCCCAGACCGGCGGCATGCTAACCACCATTGGCGAAGAGTTAGGATTTTCCAACGTCAATGTCGGCACCGAAGGCGATGGCGACGAAGCTCAGGTGGCGATCAGTGGCTACATTGGCGAAAAGATATTCTTAAAATATGGGGTCAATATATTTGAGCCCATCACCGAAGTAACCATTCGCTACTATTTGCAGAATCGGTTGTGGATTGAGGGGATCAATAACACACTAAAAGACTCTCTCGATATCTATTACAGTTTCGACATTGAATAACCGAACCAGTATTCGGTGGTTCTGGCGCTCGGTCTACGGCAGCGCCAAGGGACTGGATACGCCGCGGATGAGGATCAAGATTGTGGTCAACTTCATTCTGGTGCCCCGCTATCACCACAACTGTGCATTGGCGACTTAAGGCACCGGTTCAAGCCTCCTCAGGAAACAATGGAAGATGACACCTCCCTGGCCGGCGGTGTCGGCATCGTCCTGACCATCCCGCTGACTGCCTGGCTATCGCACCTGATATTTCGCCACAGCCCGAAGTGCTCCCCGCAAAGGCACACGGACAAAGAAACGCAAGCGATTGAAGGCAATAAGATTATCTCCAAAGTGGTAGGAAACTGAGACCGGAGTATGACTCCGCTCGCAGAAATGCAGGTCTAAAACGTAAGACAATACTGACCATCATTGACCCATGCCCTAGCCGGCTGAATCACAGCGGCTTTCGAGGGACTTTAAGGAGACTCTATGTGGTGGAGAATCACTCTGCTTGCCCTGGCCTACCTCGTCATGGGTGCCCACTTTCTTCGCTATGGCAATGCCATCGCCGCGGTGCTGATCACCGCCGCGCCACTGTTGCTCTTCAGTAAGCGTGCCATCACTGTGACTCTGCTGCAGCTGGGGCTGGTGGCGGGCACATTGTTTGTGTGGTTACCCACCGCCTACAGGCTGATTTCGATGCGGCTGTCTTTCGATCAACCTTGGATTCGAATGGCGATCATCCTTGGCAGTGTCATGCTGTGTAATCTGCTGATCGCCTGGGCTGCTGGCGCCTTGAAGCGGCGTTTTCAGGGCTAATTTACCTCCAATGAGGTAGCAGGGCCTCATCGGTGCTCATGGTAAAATGACGACACTGGGTTATCGCACAGACAGTGCTAACCAAGTAATCATCATTATTTTCCTGCAACCTATTCTTGCAAGCCGGCTCGATTGAGCCGGTTTTTTTATGCTTGGGGATCAGGCGGCTTTTTCGGCTGGCGCCTTGGCCGCCTTCTTGGCGGGAGCTTTGGCCGCTGGCGGGGCTTTCTTCTTGCCCTTTAGCGCCTGCATCACCGCCTCTTTCTGCTCCGCCAGGTACAACGCCAGACCTTCACTGACGCCGTCATCCTCTATCAGGCCACTGGCCCGCAGCACCCCTTCCAGCTCATCGGCAATGTCCAACATTTTGTCATAAGCATCCGCCTCAGCTTTGCTGGCAAAGGTCATTTTCTCTTCTCCATCCCGCTCAACTACGTATTTTACGATGACTGCCATTTCGGCTCCCCCGATCGATTAACTTTGCGCCAGCCTACCTAAATGCTGTATATAAATACAGGCTTTATAGGGTTCGATTTGATGGTCATCAAAAAAAGGCGGTTATCGCCAGTCAAAACTGCAACCCGACAGCGTACAACGAGCCTCTGAGTTCAACTCACGTGACCTAAGCCTCAGTATTTATGCTAGTTTTCAATGCATGTGGTATTGTTCAGGAAAGATTCAGAGCTTCAGCACTATGCTTTCACCCTAACATTGTGAGCACGCCGAGCCCTTATCGCCGATTTGAGGACAACATGAAAATACTGGTTATTGAAGACGATGCCCTGTTACGCCATCACCTTAAGGTTCGCCTGACCGAAATGGGCAATCAGGTCATGGCTTCCGAAACCGCCGGCGAGGGACGCTACCTGGCAGAAAACTACCCGGTCGACATCGCGGTGGTGGATCTGGGGCTGCCCGATCAGGACGGCATCGACCTGATTCAGCACCTGAGAGACAACGACTTCCGTCAGCCGATTCTGATCCTGACTGCTCGTGATCACTGGAAAGACAAGGTGGCCGGGCTTAACGCCGGTGCCGATGACTACCTGGTCAAACCGTTTCAGGTTGAGGAGTTGATCGCCCGACTCAACGCCTTGGTGCGCCGCAGCGCCGGTTTTGTCAAACCGGTGATCGAGTGTGAGCACCTGTCTCTGGACATGGGGGCCAAGCAAGCCACCATGGGCGGCGACGAACTGGAACTGACCGCATTCGAGTACCAGATTCTCGAATACCTGATGCGCCACCATCAACAGGTAATCTCCAAGCAGAGACTGCTGGACATCCTGTATCAGGATAAAGAGGGGGATCCCAATACCATCGAGGTCATGATCTCTAGGCTGAGGAAGAAGCTGAGCCTAGGCGGCCTGGACAACCCCATCGTCACCATTCGAGGGCAAGGCTACCGCTTTAATCTGGTATGCGGCTAATGAAGGCGCTGTTCTCCAAGCGTCCGCGGCTACAGCGTCGGCTGATGATGACCTCACTGGCCATCATCGCCCTCGCCTCCTGGGCGCTGGCCGAGGTGATCAATCAGCAGAAAGTGCAGGACTTTTACGTCGACCAAACCAACGACATCATCGCTCGGCTGCCAATGATTGCCGCCGAATTACGGCTGGAGGGGATGTTGCCGCAAAGCATCAACCCCATCGAGGACTACCAGTCCATTCCTCACAAAAGCGATTACCTGCTGATCACCTGCGTTAACGGCCTGCGTGATCACTACACCTCATCGGAAGAAGCCAGAAAGCGCAGCCTGCAAGACACCTGCAACCGCGTCCGACAGGAAGCAAAGAGCAACACTCCGCCCTACCTGATGACCCTGGCCGACGACCGCATGTACTCCATCGTCAAGGTGCCGGTGAGCATCAACCAAAAATCCTATGACCTGCTGGTGCTCAGGGATGCCGAGCGCATTCAGCGGAAACTGGCCGAGAGCACACGCAAGACCTATTTCCGCGTTGGCCTGTTTATTCCCCTGTCCGGGCTGTTGCTGGTGGGGGCCGGTTTCTGGGGGCTACGACCGTTGCGGCGGTTGTCTCAGGAGGTAAAGGGGATTCTAAAAGGCGATAATGAGCAGCTGTCGTCCGACTATCCGGTGGAGCTAACCGAAGTCACCCAGGCACTCAATGAACTGATAGATCAGGAGAAGCACCAACGCCAGACCTATCAGCACGCCATGAAGGATCTGGCTCACAGCCTGAAAACCCGCTTGGCCGCCACCAATGCCATTATGGAAGATCGCAACCTGAGCGAGAGCGGCCGTCAGCAGGAGATACTGTCGCAACTGGGACAGATGGACCAGATCATTCAATACCAACTTCGACGGGCGGTGGTCGGTCGCCAGGGCCTGACCCGGGAACAGGCCGAGATCTTGCCGACGGTGGAACAGCTGACCAATATGCTTGGCAAGGTCTACCAGGAGAAACGGATTCGGGTTGAGCTACAGATTGACCGCCTGGCCCGTTTCCCCGGCAATCAGGACGATTTGATGGAGATGCTGGGTAACCTGCTGGAAAACGCCTACCGCTTTGCCATCAGCACCGTTCGAATTCGCGCCTGGATCGGCGTGGATGGCGGACTGTGCATGGCCATAGAAGACGATGGTCCGGGTATCGAACCGGAAATGCGGCAATCAGTACTGGAGCGCGGTGTTCGCGCCGACCGCCGCAACCCCGGCCAGGGCATCGGCCTGGCGGTGGTGCACGACATCGTATTGAGCTACAAGGGCACCATGACCATCGATGACTCCGAACTGCGGGGCGCCCAGATTCGCCTCGATTTCGAGCCCTCCCGCTAGCCCCATCATTGCCCGGCACCAGGCCGGGCGATGTTTTTTTACGCTAAACTCATTTTATTGTGAACTCGATCACGAACTTTGCCGGTCTGTTTCTAAGAATCCGGTAAAGAATGAGGAAAATGAGATGAAAGCACTCCTGTTAATTGCAGCCACCACTCTTTCTCTGTCGTTGTCTGCAGAGACGCTGCACCTGGGCGATAACGTTCGAGTGATCGCCATCAACGGCAAGCCGGTACCGGCCTACGTCGATACCATCACCCTGACCAAGGGCCCACAACAGATCACCGTTCGTTACGATGTGCTGTTTGAACCCGATGCCGACAGCCATGCCTTTATTCGCTCAGAACTGCACCAGCTGCAATTTGTCGCCAAAGGCAGCGGCGATTACTACCTGAATGCCCCGAGCCCATCGACCGCCAAAGAAGGCAAGATGCTGGCCAACCAGCCACAGTTTACGCTTCAGGATCAGTCCCGCCAGACGGTAAACCATTCACTGAAATCCCATACCGAATTGTTTAACCAACTGCAGCCTGCGGGCAATCAGTTCTAGACAGTCCAAATCGATTGCGAGAAAATGCCGGTAACAGAATCAGTTACCGGCATTTATGAGCAGTTCTATCAGAAAAGTATCCGTCGACCAGTTGCAGGTTGGCAACTACATTCGACTCCCGATCTCCTGGCGCGAACACCCTTTTATGTTTAACAGCTTCAAGCTCAAGAGCCCGCAGCAGATCCTACTTCTGAAGAAACTCAACCTGTCCCATGTTCTGGTCGATGTGAAACGCAGCGACACTCAGGTATTAAGCTCGCCAGCCCTGCCGGACCTGGCCGAGTCCAAAGCCGATCTGGATAAGATCAATCAGCAGATGCAACAGCAGAAACAGCAGGGCATCGAAGAGCTGAAGCAGTTTCGCAAAGAGTTCAAGAAACACGAGCGCGAATACGCCGACTCCCTGACCCAGTTGCGGGCCATCAACAACAAGCTGACCCTCAAGCCAATGGATGCCCTTGGACAGTGCTCCAAGCTGGTAAAACAGATGGCCGCCAGCCTCAGCGGCGGCAGCCAGGTGACGCTGCACCTGATGAACGACGACATCCGCCCCGATGATCCCAACTACCACTACCTCAACGTCACCGTGTTGGCGATGATGCTGGCCAAGCAGGTGGGAATGACCGAGGAGGAGGTCATCTTGGTGGGTCAGGGTGCCATGCTGCACGACTGCGGCAAACTGCTGCAACCCAAATCCCTGACCATGAAGAAGCAACCCACCCGCAGCGAGCTGATTGAGCTGCAGCGGCATACGACCCTGGGCCAGGAGCTGTTGCGCAACCAGAAACACCTACCTCGGGCCATCACCGCCATGATTGGTCAGCACCATGAATTTCTCGATGGCTCAGGTTACCCCAAGGGGTTGAAAGAGAAAGACATCGAACCCCTGGCTCAGCTGATTGCCGTGGTCAACACCTATGACGACCTGTGCCACCCCAGGGACAAGAGTAAGACCCGTCCTCCGGGCACCGTATTGGGGCTGCTGTACAAGGCCTTTAAGACCAAGCTCAACAACCACTACGTTCAGCAGTTCATCAAGATGATGGGGGTCTACCCTCCGGGCAGCGTGGTTCAGCTCTCCAGCGGCCAGTTTGGCCTGGTAACGTCGGTGAACTCCCACAAGCTGCTGTACCCCTCGGTGCTGGTGTACGACCCGGCGGTACCTCGCCAAGAAGCCGCCGCCATCGCCATCGACACCCAGGGTCTGACCATTGAGCGTTCCATCCTGGCATCGGCGCTGACACCGGAAGCGTTTCAGTACCTGAGTCCTAAAGAACGGATGTCCTACTTCTACGACACCCGCCAGGCCTAATCGCCCAGGCTTTTCGCCGCGACCGGCCCGCCAGCCGGTCGCGGCCACCTTCCCATTTTCCTACGGCAAGATGCTCAATTTCATTCCCTTTCTCATTTGACCAATCTGTGATCAGGGTCAATATTTACTGCTGATAGTCGCAAACGCGATGCCCCCTCACTGAGCGACAGTCGGGCGCCGCGGCAAACGGCGTGACACGGTGGCAGGAGGTAAGGCATGACCACACTACCCAGTTTTGACGAGATGATGCGCATGGCAAAAGAGGAGCCCCAAGCCCTGGAAGCGTTGCGGGCCCGCACCATCGAGCAAACCATTGCCACTGCCAATCCCAGCAACCAACCTCAGCTCAGAGCCCTGCAACATCGCATCGACGTGACCATCAGCCGGGCCAGTGGCCCTTGCCAGAGCATGGTGCAGCTGTCCAACATGATGCACGACAAGCTGGCGCTGCTGAATACCGCCTTTCAAAACCCAGATGCCCTCAGGCATCAACAAGCCAGTGTGACTCCGTTTCGCCCTGGATCGCCTAGAAACTCGGCGGCAAACCATTGACACCAAGGGTTAAGTCGCGCTATCAACAAGGAAAGAGTGGCATCAAGGAGCGTCCAGTGAAACTCATCCCCCTCTGCTTAGCCTTGGTACTGGCCGGCTGCTCCGGCAACCGCACTGACGTCGATTATGATCCAGAATTCAACTTCGCCGCCGTACAGCAGGTCAGCCTGCTGCCCAGCCAGCACAACAACGATCCGCTGAACGCCCGCCGGGCCGACGATGCCCTGAAACGGATACTGACTCAGCAAGGCTGGACAGTGGAACCGGACAGTGCCATAAAGCTGCAACTGACTCTGTGGCAACAAACCGAAGCCAATGACAGTAACTTCTCCATTGGCATTGGCGGCGGCCGCAGCAGTGGCAGCAGCAGCATTGGCGGCTCAGTTTCGGTGCCGGTCTCCGATCCTGTGGCGGACTACCAGCAGTTTCGCATCGACATGTTCCACGACCAAAAACAGGTCTGGCGCAGCATTGACCGCTATAAAATCAACAGCAGAGACAGCGCCGAAAAACGCCAGCAAAAAACCGACGAAACCCTGCAGCGGATGTTCGCCTCACTGCCTCAGGTAAACGCTCAGTAATTTTAATCCGGGCAGCTGTCACTGCCCGGTGGTTCAGACCCGATTCAGCACCCAGCCCCTATCCTTGCCCGCTGATAACACCATTCACCCTCTGAGCACGCTTCCGGCATTACCGCCCGGCAAGGCATCATCAGACCAGCCGGCGCCGATCGCCTTCGGGTACCAAATTGAAAATAAAAGGGTTTGTACTTATTGGCGGGCTATATGGCTACTGCGCGACCGCCAGTGATCTCACCATGCCGTCACTGTCCGAATTGCAGCCCAGCATCGAAGCCGCCAAGCAGGGATTGGCACAACTGGAAGCTGATATCGAGGCACTGGAGCGGCGCCTGGACGACGCTTCTGTCCTCAACGACGAGCGACGTCAACTGGAACAACAACTGACCCATTTGCAGCAGCAGCGTAAGCGCTACATCGAACACCAAGGGCTGTCGATGCTATCGCTGGTCGGTGGGCCCGCCTACACCCCAGAACTGGGTACTCTGCTGGCCATCGGCGGCCTTTACTCCTTCAGCACCGACCGTTTGACGCCTGAGTTACAACGCTCCAGCGTCGGTGCCTTTTTCCTGGTGAATCAGGGCGAAGGCGACACCGGCTTTGCGGTGCGCTCCAAGCAGAACCTGTTCTTTGATCACAATCGCATTCGATTCACCGGGGAACTGCGAGCCGGAGTGCAAAGCAGCCACTTCTGGGGCGTCGGCTATCAGGCAGGCGAACGTCAGGACGCCAGCGACCAGACCCTGATGAAGGCCACCAACCTGGATTATCGCGCCAACCTCAGCTATAAAATCGCCGACGACCTGTACCTGGGACCGGCGTTCGCCCTCCACTACTACCGGCCGGATGAACAGAGCATTCCAGCGTCCGCCTGGGAGGACGACAATTTCCAGAGCTACTATCAGCAGCCATTGTCGGTGGGCATCGGTGCCACGTTGCAATACGACAGCCGCGATGTGGCCGTGAATGCCTGGCGGGGCCAGTATTTGAACCTGGAGCTGCTTGCTTATCGAGACGGCCTTGGCAGCGACCTTGAATTTGAAAAAGGACTGCTGGATTACCGCTACTATTGGCCTTTGGCCAAGGGCAGAGTACTGGCCTTCTACAATGCGCTGCAGTGGTCCGGGGGCGATGTCCCCTACTACGCCCTGCCCCAATTGGGTGGAATGCGATCCATGAGAGGCATCTACCTGGGGCGGTACCGGGATAACAATACCGTCGAGCACACCACCGAGTACCGGCATACCTTTCGTTATCGCGATGGGTCACTGACCAACCATGGCATGGTGCTGTGGGCTGGCCTGGGCTCAATTGCCCACCATACTGGCGACCTGTATCAAGACACCCTGTACAGCTATGGCATCGGCTATCGGTACGAACTGCAGCCGAGAATGAATGTACGGGTGGATCTCGGTGTCAGTGACAACGACACCGGCTTCTATTTCAACTTCACCGAAGCCTTTTAAGGCGTATTCGCCGTCTTCCATAAAGAGCCATCATGACAGCCACATTCCGCTACTTAACCGCCCTGACTCTATTGATTCAGTTGCCGACGGCCTACGCCGAACAACCACTGGCGACCACCGTCGACCAACAACTGACGCCGGCGCACTGGAGTCGGTTGCCACTGCTGGGTGAGCAAGCCAAAGCCAGGGGACACGAGTTGCCCTCTCCCATTGGGGTCAGCTTGTTCTTCAATCAGATCAACGCCGACTACATTGCCAAAGACGATTTCTCAGTCCAGGTGGATGGCGGCCTGCTCGGCGGCTGTACCCTCAAAGGCTGTCAACCGGACGGAAATTTCAACAGCTACCGCATTCCCGCCGAGGACGTCAGCATCAGCGGTGAAGATCGCAGCGTACAGTTGAAGATTGATGCCTGGATTCTGCCTTTCTGGAATGTGTACGCCCTGTTTGGCCACACCGAAGGCAGCAAGGACATTCGAGCCAAACTGGACAATGTCGAGGGCCTGCCCAACGTCCCCGACGGCATTGTGCTGCCTATCCCCATCGATTACACCGCCACCAACTATGGCCTGGGTACCGTCCTGGCCGGCCAGGTAGACTTAGTCGAGGGATGGCATCCATTCGTGGTCATGGGCGTGGGCGCACTGGTCAAGGCCAACACCAACACCACCGACAGCGTCATCAAAACCCGCATCGCCTCCCTGAGGCTGGGACAACGTTACGACGTCGGCGGCAATAAACTGGCCTGGTTCCTGGCCTATAACCATCAGAACGTCAATCAGCGGGTCAGCGGCTCCTACAACTTTGCCGGGGTGCCGCAGTTGGCACCGATCATGGAAGAGGTGCGCTTTGACCTGGATCTGGCCAAGGAGGAAACTGAAAACCTGGCCATCAGCCTCAACTACGACTTCGGCCACGGCAACAACTGGAACCTGTATGCAGAGTACGGCTTTCTCAATTGGCAACACCTGATCGTCGGTGTCGGCCGCCGCTTCTAATCGGCATCTGGGCGCCTGTGCGCCCTTTATTGTGCCGTCATGCCACTGAGCGGCCCCAGACACCGCCCTCAATCAACCAAGCCAAACAACCGACGCACAGACCGCTTAATTGCGGTGTTCAACAGCCAGACGCACAACGACTAGGGTGCCAACAGGTTTAAAACAGGGAGGGTCATCAACAACATGGCCAAGCAGGCTCGGCCAGCACCGAATTCAACGTCACAAAGGAGTACGCTACCACGGCAGCAGCCAAATGGCCTAAGGGGGAGTATTTCAAAGAAAATGGTGGGTCGTGAAGGATTCGAACCTTCGACCAATTGGTTAAAAGCCAACTGCTCTACCAGCTGAGCTAACGACCCAGGTTATCTTGTGCCCTGCCGCCCACCTGGAGTGCCGACAAGAAAGAAGTGGTGGGTCGTGAAGGATTCGAACCTTCGACCAATTGGTTAAAAGCCAACTGCTCTACCAGCTGAGCTAACGACCCACGTTATCTTGTGCCCTGCCGCCCACCTGAAGTGCCGACAAGAAAGAAGTGGTGGGTCGTGAAGGATTCGAACCTTCGACCAATTGGTTAAAAGCCAACTGCTCTACCAGCTGAGCTAACGACCCACGTTATCTTGTGCCCTGCCGCCCACCTGAAGTGCCGACAAGAAAGAAGTGGTGGGTCGTGAAGGATTCGAACCTTCGACCAATTGGTTAAAAGCCAACTGCTCTACCAGCTGAGCTAACGACCCACGTTATCCTGTGCCCTGCCGCCCACCTGAAGTGTCGACAAGAAAGAAGTGGTGGGTCGTGAAGGATTCGAACCTTCGACCAATTGGTTAAAAGCCAACTGCTCTACCAGCTGAGCTAACGACCCACGTTATCTTGTGCCCTGCCGCCCACCTGAAGTGCCGACAAGAAAGAAGTGGTGGGTCGTGAAGGATTCGAACCTTCGACCAATTGGTTAAAAGCCAACTGCTCTACCAGCTGAGCTAACGACCCACGTTATCCTGTGCCCTGCCGCCCACCTGAAGTGTCGACAAGAAAGAAGTGGTGGGTCGTGAAGGATTCGAACCTTCGACCAATTGGTTAAAAGCCAACTGCTCTACCAGCTGAGCTAACGACCCACGTTATCTTGTGCCCTGCCGCCCACCCGAAGTGTCGACAAGAAAGAAGTGGTGGGTCGTGAAGGATTCGAACCTTCGACCAATTGGTTAAAAGCCAACTGCTCTACCAGCTGAGCTAACGACCCACGTTATCTTGTGCCCTGCCGCCCACCCGAAGTGTCGACAAGAAAGAAGTGGTGGGTCGTGAAGGATTCGAACCTTCGACCAATTGGTTAAAAGCCAACTGCTCTACCAGCTGAGCTAACGACCCACGTTATCTTGTGCCCTGCCGCCCACCTGAAGTGTCGACAAGAAAAAAGTGGTGGGTCGTGAAGGATTCGAACCTTCGACCAATTGGTTAAAAGCCAACTGCTCTACCAGCTGAGCTAACGACCCACGTTATCTTGTATGCTGCCACGCACCAAGTGCGGACAAGCGAATAAGTGGTGGGTCGTGAAGGATTCGAACCTTCGACCAATTGGTTAAAAGCCAACTGCTCTACCAGCTGAGCTAACGACCCACTCGATTGTCGTCTGAGATGCCTCATCCGACGGGCGGCTATAATACCAATTTCGCTTTGGCGTGCAACTGGAAATCTGTCTTTTTTGGCCTTTTGCGCACAAAAACAACTAAGCGGTCAAAAAAGAGATTCTGCAGCCAGTGAAATTCTCTAACTTAGCCTTTTGACAGCTCTTTTTTCGCCAATTTGGCGGCATTGGAGTTGCCATATTCCTTCACCACGCGATTGAAATATTGCGTAGCACCGGCCTTATCTCCGCTCTCGGCGGCGATCAGTCCCAGCTTCAACAACGAATCGGCGCGTTTAGCGGAATCCGGATACTGAGAAACAACGGTATTAAAGGCCGTCTTAGCTTCAGTCAGTTCGCCCTTGTTGAACAGCAACTGCCCCAACCAATAGTGGGAGTTAGCAGTATAGGAAGACTGAGGGTAGTTTTCGATAAACTGCCGAAACGCCGGAATGGCATCGTCGTAACGACGCTGTTTCAGCACCAGATCCACCGCTTGCTGATAAGCCTCGGCTTCAGACAGGGACAGGTTAGGCGTCGCCACCGCTGCACTGCCGCCACTGGCGGGGGTGCCTGCGCTGGGTAAGGAAGCCCCGCTTTTCAGCTGGGTCTCGATGCGACTCAATTCCTGATACAACTGACGCTGGCGCTCGACCATCTGTTGAACCTGGTACTGCTGGCTTTCAATTTGACCACGCAATTCAGACACTTCTGCCTGAAGCTGATCAAACATCTGCTGCATCTGCAGTTGAGCCTGGTTGCGCGCTTTCATTAGGCGCTCAAGACGGCTAACGCGAGAATTCAGGTCGGTGCCGGAAAGAGACGGGGAGGTGTTTTCAGCTGCTTCTATAACGGGAGCGGGCGCAGCCTGAAGCTGCGCCCCCATGAATAGAAGAGCTGTTGCAATAACAGCTTTCTTCATAAGTTAACCGTATCGATTAGTAAACCAGTACCGCGCGACGGTTCTTAGCGTGAGCGGCTTCGGTAGCGGAACCGTCCAGAGGCTTCTCTTCACCGTAAGATACGATGGAGATTTGAGAGGACAGTACGCCCAGACCCTGCAGGTAACGGGATACCGCTTTAGCACGACGCTCGCCCAGGGCGATGTTGTACTCAGGGGTACCACGCTCATCAGCATGGCCTTCAATCAGAACTTTAACACCTGGGTTTTCAATCAGGTAGTTAGCGTGAGCTTCCAGCAATTCGCCGAACTCAGCCTGGATGTCGCTGCGATCGAAGTCAAAGTACAGGATGTGCTCTTTACGCAGTTCCTGGTACTTCAGGCGCTGTTGCTCAGCAGGAGTCAGTACTGGCTCAATGGCGCCAGTCTGTACACCGCTGTCTACGGCTTGCTCATTGGTAGTGTTACCAGTCTGGGACTGGCTGTCGCTATCAGAGGTACTGGAACACGCTGTCAGCGCCAGAGCCGGTACAGCAATCAGCATACCTTTGAGTAGGCTATTCAGTTTCATCTGAGTTTTCCTTTTAAATAATTTCTTTCCAATCAAAGATAAGGCGACCAAGAAGGCGCTTTCACACTGCCTACCTGAGTCGGAATTCGCGCCTTAAATCGGCCGTCCACCGACACGGCAGCCAGAACCTGGCGGCCATTGTGACTCGTCCCATAAATGATCATGGTGCCATTCGGGGCAACACTTGGGGATTCATCCAGATAGGTTTCGGTCAACACATCCATAAAGCCGGTAGTCAGCTCCATGCGAGCAATGTGGTAACGTCCGTTGGTCCGGTTCACCATCACCAAGTAACGACCATCCGGTGTAATAGAACCACCGAGGTTCCACTCCCCCTGGAAGGTCAAACGCTGGATCCTTCCGGTATCCAAATATACGCGATAAATCTGCGGTCGACCACCCCGTTCAGACGTGAAAATCAACGATTTACCATCCGGGTGCCAGCTGGGTTCGGTGTCAATGGCATAATGGTTGGTAATGCGTCGCAACGCTTTACTGGCCAAATCCATGACGTAGATCTCAGAGTTGCCGTCTTTTGACAGGCTCATCGCCATCTGCTTGCCGTCCGGCGACCACGCCGGCGAGCCATTGATGCCTTCAAAGCTGGTCAGCCGTTGGCGCTGCTGGGTGTACAGATCCTGAATGTAGATCTCGGAACGGTTCTTCTCGAACGACACGTACGCCAGTTTGCGGCCGTCTGGTGACCACGATGGCGACATCAGCGGCTCCTTAGAACGCAACAACACCTTTTCGTTATAGCCATCATAGTCGGCTACTCGAAGCTGAAACTTGAATGCATCGGCATCATCCACGGTCACGTAGCTGATGCGAGTCAGGAACGCCCCCTTGATGCCGGTCAGGGCTTCATAGACCAGATCGGAGATGCGGTGGCCGTACTGGCGGAACTGGCTGCCACGGATCACCGTGTCACGCCCCTCGAGGATGTGATCCTGAGTCTGCACCAACTTGCCGTTCTGCAGTCCGCGACTGTCACCGCCGGTCATCTGCGCCCGAACCAGGTCCACCAACTCAAAACTGACCTGGTACTGATCTGGACCAAACTCACTGACCTTGCCCACCACTACCGCTTCGGCGCCGGTCTCGATCCAGGCTTTGAGGTTCAGCTCGGCGGCCGATCCGACCCGACTGGGCATCAGCCCCTGGGCAATGGGGTTAAAGGTCCCGGAACGACGCAGGTCGGAAGAGACCACATCGGCGATCTGCTCAGGCATGGCGCCCTGGCCTTCCCAGACAAAAGGCACCACGGCAACCGGGCGGGCTGCATCGATGCCTTCGGTTATCACAATTTCCAATGTGGCCCGGGCCGGCATTGCCACCAGGGTGAACAGCGCCAAACACGCCATCATTACTCGTTGTTTTAATCTCATCTGGCCTTTCACTATTGCTCGGGTTGTACCGTTAAGTTGATATCTTTCAATTTGGCGTAGACGTCGGCCTCCGGCGACACCGGCAACTTACCGGCGGCATTGATGGCCGCCTGAGTCGCCCGGCAGACACTGGTGTCACCATCCAGGGTCTTACTGGAAATCACAAAACCGTCCGGTGCCAGTTTAATGTTCACTCGACACTCTTTACCACGCATGCTGGTGTTGGTGCGCAGGTTACGCTGGATGGTCTGGCGAATCAGTACCTCGTACCGCTGCACTTCCGACAACACCTGTTGGTTGCGGGCCGCCGACAACTGCGCCTGTTCGGCCGCCAATTGATCCGCCAGCTCCTTCTCTCGGGCACGTCGAGCGGCTTCTTCGGCCTCTTTGCGCTTGCGCTCCTGCTCTTTGCGCTTACGCTCGGCTTCCGCCTGTTCGGCTTTGCGTTTTCGTTCTGCTTCGGCTTTCTTGGCGGCGTCTTCCGCCGCCTTGCGATCCCGCTCGGCTTTCTGCTTCGCCGCTTCTTCGCGCTTGCGTTGATCCGCCAGTTTTCTGGCTTGCTCCTGCTCTTTCTTCTGCTTCAGCTTGGCTTGCTTGGCCGCTTCATTGGCCTTTTTGATTTCCAGCTCTTTGTTTTTACGATCCCGCTCCAGCTTACGCAGCTTTTCCTGCTCGGCCTTGCGCTTGCGCTCCAGTTCATTCTGGCGCTGACGCTCTGCCGCCGCCGCATCGGCCTTGGCTTTTTTGATTCGCTCAACCTGCTTTTGCACCTGGGCCTGGTCGACGACCACGGCCTGCACCACCGGCGCGCTGGCCTGGGGCTGGGGTTTGGGCTTAGATTGAAAATTCACACTCAGTGCCAGCAAGGCAAACAGGCCCACGTGGGCCAGCAAAGAGAGAATGAACGGCAGGGTCAGTTTCTGTTGCATTTACTGCTCCGCACTCTCGGTCATCAGTCCCACCGACGGCACACCGGCTTTCTGCAGGCTCACCATCAGTTGAATCACTTCATCGTAAGAAACCTGGCGATCCCCTTTCACCACCACCGGCCGCTGAGGGTCGAGCTGCAGCTCCGCCGCCACCAGTGCCGCCAGCTCATCGAGCATCAGCGGGCGATCGTCCTGGACGCTGCCATTATCAAGGAAATACTGCGCTTCGGCGGTTACCGATGCCACCAGCGGCGGCTTGGAATCCCGTTTCAACGGCTCCGCCTCTCCCTGGGGCAGATCCACTTTGACCCCCTGAGAGATAATGGGGGCGGTGGCCATAAAGATGATCAGCAGCACCAGCATCACGTCGATGTAGGGCACCACATTGATTTCGGCGACCTTACGCCGCCGCTTGCGCTGGAAGCCTTGCATCAACGGCCTTCCTTATCACTGAAGGCCTGGCGATGCAGAATGCTGGAGAACTCCTCGATAAAGTTGATGTAGCTGTTTTCCAGCTTTTCCACCTTCGTGGAGTAACGGTTAAAGAAGATCACCGCCGGAATCGCAGCAAACAGGCCCATGGCGGTTGCAATCAAGGCTTCGGCAATACCAGGAGCCACCATGTTGAGGGTGGCGTTTTGTACCGCCCCCAGGGCAATAAAGGCGTTCATGATGCCCCAGACTGTACCAAACAGACCGATGTAGGGACTGGTGGAACCAATGGTAGCCAGCAGTGACAGGTTGGACTCCAGCTTGTCGACTTCCCGAGACAGGGCAACCCGCATGGCACGCTGAGAGCCATCCATGATGGCGCCGCCGCTGGTGGCGGTCTGATTCAGGCGCATGTACTCCTTAAAGCCGGCGGTAAACAGCAACTCCATGCCGGTGTTGCGGTCGCCTCGGGAGGACAGCTCCTGGTACAGGCGGCTCAGATCGACACCGGACCAGAAACGGTCTTCAAATTTCTTGGCATTGACGGTGGCACTGTTCAGCACGTTACGGCGCTGAATGATCACGGCCCAGCCGGTAATGGACAACAGCAACAGCATCAGCATCACCAGCTTTACCAGTAAGCTGGCTTCCAGAAAAAGATTGATAAAGGAAATTTCAGCTGACACCCGTTAACTCCTGTTTAATATGCGAAGGGATCGCCACCGGCGTAAAACCGCTGGCATTAATGCAAACCACTTTGACGTCGGCCTGGCAGTATCGCTGACCTTCGTCATCCACCAAAGACTGACTGAACACCATGCTGGCGCCCCCCATCTTGGTGATCTCGGTCTCGACAGTCAGATGTTGGTTAAACCGGGCCGGACGAACAAAATCGATGTTCATGTTACGCACCACAAACAGCACGTCTTCAGCCATCAGCTGATCCTGCTCAAAGCCATGCTGACGTAACATCTCTGACCGGGCGTGCTCGAAGAAGTTCAGGTAATTGGCGTGGTAGACCACCCCGCCTGCATCAGTATCCGAATAGTACACTCTGATGGGCCAACGAAACGCCATTTCCCTTCCTGTTCACTGTCTAAAACCTGTTGGAATGACTGGCTACTATACCCCATGACCCAAAGTGATGGCAGTCCAGAAATGCTAAGTTTGAGTTTCAAATTGCGTCAGTTAACAAAAAAGGGAGGCCAAGCCTCCCCGATCGCACAGTTACTGAACAGCGGTTACTGGATTCGCTCCGGCAACGTCAGGCCGAAGTTGTGCCACAAGAAGGCGTAGATGTCGCGGAACTCGGCAATCTTCATGGCCGTCGGTTTACCCGCACCGTGACCCGCCTTGGTTTCGATGCGAGCAATGACCGGTGCATCCCCCTGCTGCTGATGCTGCAACTCGGCGGTAAACTTAAAGCTGTGAGACGGCACCACCCGATCGTCGTGATCGGCGGTCATCACCATGGTGGCCGGGTAGGCCTGCTTCACCACATTGTGCAGTGGCGAATACGCCCGCAGGTAACCAAAGTCCTCGGCATTGTCGGCACTGCCGTATTCCGAGGTCCAGGCCCAGCCAATGGTGAACTTCTGGAAACGCAACATGTCCAGCACGCCGACCGCGGGCAATACCGCCGCAAACAGGTCCGGACGCTGAGTCAGCGCCGCGCCCATCAGCAGGCCGCCGTTACTGCGTCCGTACGCCCCCAGCTTGCTGCTGTTGGTGTAGTTCTGGGCAATCAGATACTCCGCCGCCGCGTAGTAATCATCAAACACATTCTGCTTCTTCTCCTTCATGCCCCCCTGGTGCCAGGCTTCGCCGTACTCCGCACCGCCGCGCAAGTTAGGCACCGCGTAGACACCGCCCATATCCAGCCAGGCAATGGTGGCCGGAGAGAAACGAGGGGTCAGCGAGATATTGAAACCGCCATAGGCATACAGCAGCGTCGGGTTGTTGCCGTCCTTCTTCAACCCCTTCTTGTAGGAAATGATCATCGGCACCCGGGTGCCGTCCTTACTGGTGTAAAACACCTGTTCAGACACGTAATCTGCCGGGCTGAAGGCCACGTCCGGGATGTTGTAAGCGCTGACTTCGCTGCCGTTGAAGTCGTAGCGATACACTCCGGTCGGATGGATGTAGGAGTTGAACAGGAAGTACATCTGCTGATCATCGCGACCACCGCTGATGCCGACCACCCGGCCGGCTCCGGGCAATGCCAGGGTCTGCTGCAGCTCGCCCTTAAGGCCGTACACCTGAACTTCGGCCAGCACGTCTTTCAGATAGCTGACCACAAAGCGGTTGTTGATGATCGAGGCGTTGTAGATGGTGTTGTCGGTCTCAGCCACCAGTTCGCGCCAATGGGCTTTCTGCGGCTTAGTCAGATCAACCGCAATGATGCGGCCCTTAGGAGCCTGGTAATCGGTCTTGAAGTAAAAGGTATCGCCGTCGTTGCCCAGGAACAGATACTCCGCTTCCAGTTCCGACATCAACTCAACGGTGTTGCCGGTCGCCAGTTCTTGATAGAAGAACCGGTTGCGAGGATCGGTGCCCTGGGACACGGTGATAAGCAAGTACTTACCGTCGTCAGACAACTCGGTGCCAAAGCCCCAGTCTTTCTGATCCGGACGGTGGTACACCAGGGTGTCCTCAGACTGAGGGGTGCCCAACTTGTGGTAATACACCTTCTGGAAGTAGTTGGCCTGCTCCATCTTGTTGTCGCCGGCCGCCGGGGCATCATAACGGGAATACCAGACCCCCTCACCCTGCTTGTCCCAGGTGGCGGAGGAGAATTTAATCCACTCGAGCTTGTCGGTCAGGGCCTCGCCGGTGGCGATATTGACGAACTGCCACTGCTGCCAGTCGGAGCCCGATTGAGAGGTCCCGTAGGCCAACCACTGTCCCTGCTCGCTGATGCTGACTCCGGACAGGGCGATGGTGCCATCGCTGGAAAAGCCGTTGGGGTCCAGCAACACCTTGGCATGCTTACCCTGCTTATCGGCACGGTACAACACCGACTGGCTCTGAAGGCCGTCGTTGCGATAGAAAAACTGATTCTCACCTTTGACCTCCGGCGGGCTCAGTTTCTCGTAGTTCCACAGTTGCGTGATGCGATCCTCAATCACAGTGCGATTTGGGATCTGAGCCAGATAACGATCGCCATAGCTCTGTTGACGTTTTACCCAATCTGCCGTCTCGGCGCTGTCCAGGTCTTCCAACCAGCGATAGGGGTCAGCCACCTGAGTCCCATGCAGGCTGTCAACCACTGTACTGCGGGCGGTTTCGGGTACAGCACTGTGCTGCTCCTTATCCATCGACTGGCACCCGCTCAGCAGGGACGCGGCCAGCATAGAAAATGCCAAAATGCGCATTGTTATTCCTTTATTATGATTTTGTAGACCGGCTCACTATAACCAGCCATGGGATTTCAGCCAAGAGCGATCGTTTTCAATATTATTTTTGCTTACACACATAAGCCAGTGTGACTCAGCGCCCACTTTGCCACAAACTGTGCCCGCAACCCTTATCAAACGGCCATTCAGGTTTGAATCCAGCACTCCCTACGACCGAAATTGAATCAAAGTTAAATGAGAAAAACTAATGCAAAAAAGCAATTTTTCTTGGTTGTCCCAAGGGAAAGGGTTGCCATAGAATAGCGGTCATTGAGGAGATAACGACTCTCCGAGTCAACGATTTCCTACCGGGGTGACACCTAAGCAAGGTCAACCCGGGAATAAGGTTCTTTTGCTTAACTTCCTTCTTTTTTGTTGATTGCTATTCTGCCCGCTGAACTTCAGCGGGCTTTTTTTTGCCTGTCATTCAAGCCATTGCAGCATCCTGACCACAGGGGTATCCTCATACACGCTAGCGATGGTCAGCAACAATCCGTCGCCCTGAACCGCCACGGAGGACAGTTCATGCCAGCTCCCGCCTCAACCAACACGATGGACATCGGCTCCATTACCCTGCTTATCCGCACCCACCTGTGGGCACAAATTCTGCTGGCCATGGTGCTGGGTCTGAGCACCGGGCTGCTGTTGTCTCCCCATGGGGCCGCTCTGCTCACCGACAACACCAGCGCCCTGGCCGCCGATTGGCTGGCCCTGCCCGGAGCGGTATTCCTCAACCTGATTCAGATGATGGTGATTCCGCTGGTGCTCTCCTCCATCGTGCTGGGATTGTGTTCCAGTGGCGATTCCGGTTACCTGAAGCAGGTCGGAATGAGGATTCTGCCCTACTTTGTGACCACCACCACCATCGCCGTCAGTATCGGCATTGTGTTAACCCTGACTCTGCGCCCCGGCGACCACATCGATGCCAGTCTGGTTCAGCATGCCAGTGCCGCGGCCAGCCGAATGTCCGATCCGCAATTGATGCCGAGCCTGTCATTGCCCGAGCGCATCGCCCAATTGATCCCCACCAACATTAATCAGGCCATGGTCACCAAAGACATGCTGCAGATCGTCATCTACGCCATCATATTGGGGGTGGCCATTACCGCCCTGCCCCTGACAATGACCGCACCGCTGACGGCCTTGCTGCAAAGCGTACAAGAGGTGTCACTCAAAGTGGTTGGCTGGGCGATGATGCTGGCGCCGTACGCGGTGTTTGGTCTGCTGGCTGAGCTGGCGATTCGCCTTGGCCCCGACGCCATACTCGGCATGTCGGCCTATGTCGGTGTGGTGCTACTGGGCTTGCTGTTGCTGCTGAGTGTGTACTTACTGATGGTGGCGGTGCTGGCCCATCGCTCACCCCTGTGGTTTCTGCGCCAGGTTCGCCAGGTACAGTTGCTGGCGTTCTCCACCTCCAGCTCCGCCGCCGTCATGCCCCTGTCGATGAAAACCGCCCAGGATTCATTACAGGTGTCGCCGGGCATCGCCCGTTTCGTGGTTCCACTGGGCGCCACGGTCAACATGGATGGCACGGCTCTTTACCAGGTGGTTGCCGCGCTGTTTTTGACCCAGGTTTACGGCATAGAACTGAGCCAGGGGCAGATATTGATGCTGACCATTACCACCGTCGGCGCCTCCATCGGCTCCCCCAGTACCCCGGGGGTAGGCATCGTCATTCTCGCCACCATTCTCCATGGAATCGGCGTCCCCGCCCAGGGCATCGCCCTGTTGATTGGGGTCGACCGCCTGCTGGATATGTGCCGCACCGCCATCAACGTCAGCGGTGATCTGACCGCCTGCCTGATCATGGAACGTTGGCTCGGCCACCGGCTGTCGCCACAGCCACCGGCCTCGGCCGACGCTCAGGCCAGTGCGCCGTAACTCGCAGACAGAAAAAAGCCCCGGCCAAACCCGGGGCTTTGACTCAGCTGAGGGACAGACTGAATCGTAACTTGTGCTTACAGCCAGTAGGCCACACCGATCATGTAGTGGTCGTCGTCATACTCGTGGTAACTGGCTTCCAACAACAGGCTGAATGTATCCCAGAACGGATAATCGTAACGCAGCGCCACATCATAGAACTCATCCGCCGGGTTGGCTTCATCACCGTAACCGTAGTTTTCGGCATCGGTAAACCACCCGCCGTGCACCACCAGGGTGCTGTCCGCAAACAGGGCCACCGAGTAATTCAGCTCGCTGTACCAGGCTTTCACATCCTCGTCGTAATTGACGGTGGCGCTCAGGTTGCGGTAGTCCACCGACACCGTGTACTCCAGGGTGTCATCGCCGTCACCAAAGGTGTATTTCATGGCGCTGAGGCCCATACCCAGATCGTCGTTAAACATGTGGTAGTAACCACCGTAGTAATCGATCTCATAATCCTTGACCTCATCGGCTCCATCCTCATACCGATAGGTCTCATAGGAGACGCCACCATAGAGGCCGATGTCATGCTCCAGCATGAAGTCGGACTGCAGCGAGGGATTGTCCAGGCTGATGCTCTGACCGCGCCACAGATAGTTGCTCAGCCCCATCATATAGCCTGATGCCGACACCGGCGCTTGGGCCGCCAATGCCTGAGTACTCAACAATGCCAAAGCAGCAATGGTAATGGATTTCATAGTAATACTCCTGATAGTGACTTAGTGCTTAGGCAAACGGTTGGCAGGGACAATCCACTGGGTTTCCGACACGGGATCGGTGATGCCCAGCTGAACGTCGCTGTGTTTTAGGAAGATGTCGTTGTCGGTGTTATGGCAGTTCTCGCACATCCGCTTGCTGGTGCGGGCTTCCGCCGTGGCCAGCGGGTTCTTACTGACAAAGTGAGCGGCAAAGGGAACCCAGTAGGACTTGGTGGCCGGATCCTTAAGGTTCACTACCGCCTTGCTGTCTTTACTGACACCACCAGAGTGACTCAGCGGCACCAGTTTGCTGTGAGGATCGTTGGCAACACTCAGGCCCAGTTTAATGTTCTCATCCCCTACTTCGCCGACGGCGCCTTTAACGACCCGCTTAAGGGTTTCCCAGGTACCGACGGATTCAGGCGAGTCTTCATGGCAACCAAAACAGTTGGTGTAGGGCTGAGTATGACAAGCAGTGCATTTTAATTTTTCATTGTGATTAATTAACGCCGCCTTACCGGTCAGCAATTCGGTGTGATCGTCAATCTTATCCTGGTGACAGTCTTCACACTTAACTTGAATAATGTCCTTTTTTTGAGTCTGTTCAAAATGCCCCTTGGTTATATTATCCGGTCCGCCAGAATATAAATTACCTTCTGGAATCTCGTTAATATCTCGACCATGAAACTCTTGTTGAGCACTGTGACAATCGGTACAGCTCATGTTGTGTTTCGTCACGTGGGCGTCTAACTCTCTATGAGTTTCGGCATTTTCATAGTGACAGGTTTCGCAGGTTTGTTCCGGATCGGCATTTTTCACGAACGCGTGCTTATTCAACAACCCTCCGCCGACGTAATCCGGTTGGCTGATGTGGCACTGGCCACAGGTGGCGTGACAACTGTTACACCCCTCCACTTCGGCATGGTGCATCTCATCATACAGCTCCTGGGCATTAGGGGTTTGCGCCAGGCGCTCCACCAGCCCCTTGGCAATGCCGTTGACGGTGTAGTGCAGTGAGTGACGGAAGTTGGTAACCATCTCCTCGCCATGACAGTCACTGCACACCGAGCCACCGTCGGCAGTCGGGTCGCTCTGAATGGCCGGATGCCAGGATTTGGCCTTGCTGGCATCGGCCTGGTGGCAGTCGCTGCAATCAAGTTCCCCGTGGCTGGCCATGGCATCAAGACTCACTTGAAGCTGGGCGGCCCGTTGTTCGGCGCTTAACTCACCGGTGGCAAGCTGTTTCTTCTCGATCATTTTCTGCAGTAGTTTGGCGTTCTTATGGCAATTGAGACAACTGTCCTGGGCCAGTGAACTGGCACTAAACAGGGCCGCAACCACAGTCAGACAGACCAGTGGATTGGTAGTTTTCATCATCATTTCCTTGGTATTGCGCGACATCGAAATTTTAAATGACATTTAAACTTCGATTCTCGAGCAATAATTACAGTGGCATTTCCATCATCAAATTATCTTCGAGCACATTTAACCCGACAGGTTATTTGAAGTTATTAAGCAAGTTCGAATTACTCATCAAATAATTCCACTGTATTGTGGCGCCCCGCCATCGACGTCAACCGTGACAGTAATCACACACATGGATATTCAAATATTAAAACTGTTACCTGATTCCGAATATTAAATTGCCGGGAAAAGCGTTTCCCATATTCCGAAACCCACCCCAAAAACGTCTATTTCGAATCCAACTGGGATCCTGACCTCACCCTGCTCCCGGCCTCGAGAAAAAGATTCGCAGTGCCATTGAGAGGCTGTGGGCATTAACCACGCTCCGCCCCGGCATCGCCGCCCATCGAACCCTAACCCGGACACAAACAAAAAAGCGGACGCGTCAGCAGCGCCCCTGGCAGGAGTGAAATTAAGATCAGCGCGGAACTCGCCGTAACTGGTAGGGAAAAGAGTAGCCGGCGCCAGGCCGACTACCTGAGGGCGTCAGTAAAAGAAGAAAAAGCCAATCAATAACAACACAATTAGCAGAGTGCTGGCGGTGACCGGGTACAGCAGGTAGCCATCCCCGGCGCGCCGGGCCCGCATCAAGGTCAACTTCAACAGGAAAAACTGCAGCATAATGATGCCGCCACCGGCCAGAGTACCGGCCAGGAAGCTCAAACTGTCGATCTTCATCATCAGCAAGCCGGCCACCAGCCAGTTCACTAGGATCAGGTACAGGAACACCTTCTGCAGCCGATCCGGGCCATTGCGAACAAAGGCCGGATCCTCCTGATTAGCTTTGCTTTTTGGGGTATTAGGGGCGTTAGTCATTGTATCTCAACCTAGGGCTGTTGGACTCGGCTCGAGAGCGGGCTTGCTGCATCTGGGCGCCACTCAAACCATGCTGGTCAAACAGGGTCTGCTCCCCCTCATCACTGAGAATAAACAGCTCGATGCGCCGATTCTGCGCCGCCATCGGATCCGCGTCATTCAGCAACATCTGGTCGGCATAACCGGCCACCTGCAGTACCCGGCTGGCATCGACACCGCCAATCACCAGTGCCCGCCGAGCCTCCAGTGCCCGCATCGATGACAACTCCCAGTTGGTCTTGCGATTGCCCGCAAAGGGCGCCGAGTCGGTATGACCACTGACAATAAAGCGGTTTTTCACCGGTGCCAGAATCTCCGCCAGCGACAGCATCAGATCTTCAAAATAGGGCTCCATCTGATTGCGGCCACGCTTGAACATAAATTGATCCGACGAGTCCTGAATCACGATGCGCAGCCCCTGAGGCGTCATTTCAAAATCCACATGCTTGGCAATTTCACTGTTCTGAGTGACGTCGTGCACTTGCTGAGCCAGGGTCTGCAACTGGATCTGGGTATCACTGCTGCCCGGTACCATGGCATTGAGTTCATCGCCCTTACCGGCCAACGAGTCCACCTCACCTTCGGGGATGTTATTGAACATCGCCACCCCCGCCTGTTCCGGACCGGTACCGGTCGCCGGTATGGCCGCTTTGTCCAGGCTCGGTCTGCCCTCAAAGTCGATGATGGAGCTATTGACACTGGTCGCCAGTGGGTTGGCGCCCTGTTCAATCGGTGGCCCGTTGAGCTGCTGCACAATGGCCTGACGTTCCTGCTGATCGGCGATCTGCATCAGCCACATCACCATGAAGAAACACATCATCGCCAGGGTAAAATCGGCGAACGCGACTTTCCAGGCGCCACCATGGCTGCCCCCGTGTTTCCTTTTCTTACCCTTTTTAATGATCACTGGCGACTTTCCTTGCTGCATCAAAGTTGTTGTGCCTCAAGCCAACGTTCAACCTCGATAAAGCTGGGTCGATTCTCATGCTGAATCTGACGCCGCCCGGCATCAATGGCCAACAGAGGTGGCTTGCCTTTGGCGTGCATCACCAGAATGGCGGCCATGCACCTGAGTCGAGCGGTGTGCCGGTCCACCAGATGCTCCAGGGCGGTGGCCAGCGGGTCGAACATACAATAACAAGCGAAGATGCCGATGAAGGTCCCGACCAAGGCGGCTGCGACCTTGACCCCAATCATGGTCAACGGTCCATCGATGCTGCCCATGGTAATGATGATCCCCATCACTGCCGCCAGGATGCCGAAGCCCGGCATCGCCTCGGCGACTTTTGACAGCGCCTCGGACGGCCGAAGATGATCCTCGTGAATCCGTTCGATCTCCTCTTCGAGAAGCGTTTCCAGATCGTGAGGTGCCACCTTGGCCATGGATTGCATCCGCAGGTTATCGACGATGAACTGCAGCAGTTCCTCCTGCTTGAGTACCGCCGGATACATCAGAAACATCGAACTCTCATTGGGATTTTCGATGTGCTCATCCAGCACCTTCATCCCCTGAGACTGCAGTTGACTCAACAGCACATGCATCAAGCCAAACACCTGTGGGTATAACTCGGGATCCTCGGACTCATTGGCCCACAGATCTTTCAGCTGATGCCACATATCCTTGATGACGTCGATGGGATTGGCGATGAACAGCGCACCAATACCGGCGCCAAAAATAATCACCATCTCCGCCGGCTGCCACAGGTTGGACAGGTAGCCGCCGTGGGACGCGTAACCCCCGAAGACCGCCAGCAGCAAACCAATAAAACCTAACATTTTTTTCATACGTGTCGTCTCTTCTCGGGGGTTTGCCACTGCTGCAGAATCTGTTGCAGCTGACTGACAGCCAGCTTATGCAGCTGACACACCCTCGATTCCGTCAGCCCCAGGGTCAGGGCAATCTCTTTCAGGTTCAGCTCATGTTGGTAATAGAGGCCAAGCACCAGTTGTTCTCTCTGCTTCAACTGGCCCAGTGCCTTAACCAGCGTGCGTTTGTCGATAAAACGGTTCTGGCCGTCCTGACCCGCATCCGGTTCCACGCCGTTCTGAAACAGCTCATCCAGGCTCTGCATCGATTCAGCCTGGCTGGCGTACAGCCTCTCTCTGAGCTGTTCCGGCGTCAGCGCCATCGCCTCGGCCACTTCGCTGTCCCGGGGCGGTCGCCCCAGCTCTCTGGAGAGCTTGCGAACGATGTCGTTAAACTCATGAGCCTGCTGGCGTACCGGCCGTGGTCGCCAATCCAGGCGCCTGAGTTCATCGAGAATCGCGCCTCGAATCCGCTTGCTGGCAAAGTTGATGAAACCGCCATCCAGTTCGCCCGGATAGCGGCGCAGGGAATCGAGCAAGGCCATCATGCCGATCTGCTCCATATCCTGCACTTCCAACATGGTGCCGCAATGGCTACGCAACTGATTGACGGCCTTTTTCACCAGAGGCAGAAACTGACTCAGTTGTTCCGATTCCGAGCCGCTGCGACTCTCACTCTCGTAACTGCAAGCCTGAGCTAACATCGAACCTCCTACTGAACCACCAGGCGGGTAAACAACACGGCGTCCAACTGAACGCCAAAGCCATGCTCGGTTAACACGGTTTGCAGCGCCTGTTTGGCCTCCTGCTGCAACTGTTCCATGTTATGGGTGCCATTGAGCTCCTCTACCGACTTGCTGCCCATTAACTTGATCATGGTGTTTCTCAGCAAGGGATCACTCTGCAGCAAGATGGATTCAATCCCTTCCGAGGGGGACTGCAGCGCCATCTCCAGCAACAGGTAGCGGGGATAACGTTCTCCTGGCAGGGAAATCACCAGTTTGTCCATCGGGTAGAATTTATCCGGCTCCGCGGCCTTTTCACTGAGGCCAAACGGCAGATCCAAGTCTTCCGGGTTACCGATGCCGATGACCCCGAAGATCACCATGGCACCGGACCACACCACCAGCACGCTGAGCTGAAGTAGTCGTTTGATTCCTGTCGACATTGCCATTTTCTGTGCCCTTCTCTCTATGCCAACATATCGATGATGTCGTGTTCATCCTCTGGCCGGCTCATCTCATGATGCTCCGCGGCCAGTATGCGCTCATCCCAGCTTTGGGAGGGGTGTTGCTGTTGTCCGGGTTGCTGCTGACCAACGTCCACATCCACCTGGCCATCAAACTGCTGCATCATCTCCTGACGCAAGCGCTCCGCCCCATGAGCCAGCGCATCCCGAACCTGAGGATTGGCGGCGTGCAGCTGCACCGAGATCCGGTCTCCCTCCTGACGGATGGTCAACTCGATTCGCCCCAAATCCGGTGGATCCAATCGCACTTCGGCCCGCTTTATGCCCTGCTCCAGGTTGAAACGGATCTGGTCACCTAATGGCGCCAACATCTCCCTCGCCAACAATGCCTGATCCCCACTCTTGGTGACCGTCATCGGCCCCCAAACACTCACAGGGGCCTGTGAGGCTCCGCCATTGGCGACAGCGGTGTCGACCGCCGCCACCGGCAGAGCTTTACTGCGAGCGGCCGCCAGCTGAATTCGGGCCTCCAGTTGCTCCGGCATTACCGCAACGGGCGCGACCGAAACCGCCGCAGTGGCAGTCGCCGCTGCCGCCGCTACCGTGGTGTTCGTCTTCACTGGCGGATTCGGCGGTGTGACCGGCACCACCGATGCCGCAGTCGCGGCCGGTGCGGGTTCAGCACCGGTTACCATCGAGGTGGTGAGCGGGCGAGATATCGGCATCGCCTCCACCGCATCCATGGAAACCGACAATGCCGCTGGCGCCACCGGCGTCTCTGGTACCGGAGCCGGTGACACCACGGTGGCCGCAGTCAACTCGGCACCGATCGCCAGTGGCATCGATTCCTGCCCTGCCGGGTCCGGTTGAACCTCGACGTCGATGACGGCAAGTGGTGGCAGCATCTCGAGCGCACCCTCAACCAGCAGCGACTCACTGTCACCCGGTTCTGTGCTTGCCGCCTCAGTCTCCAACTCCGCGGTCATCGCAGCAGTCAGTTCTTGGGCCACCGCCGAGTAGGGCGACGAGGACACCGCAATGGCCGCCGGCTGCCCCTGAGGATTGGCACTAATGCCGGCCCCAGTGTCCACCGTTGCCGCTCCCGGCAGGTTAATTGGAAATGCGTTCACCGCTGAGCTCCGTGTGTCGGTAGGCCATTGAGCCTTCCCGCTGTAATTGAAATTGCCCCATTTCATCGACCAGCTGATCTCGCGCACCGATCAATTGGGACAGCACTTCCCGGTGAACCTTCGCCAGCGCCTTACGGGCCGCCAGTTGCTCTTCGTTCTGGGGCTTGCCTTCCTGAATCAGCAACGCCTGCAACTTAGTGTCAATCTGAGCCACTCTGGCCCAGTCCTGCTTAGCAGCGAACTGTTGCAGCGCCCTGCCAAACCGAGCCCACTGCTCAATTGAGATTTTGCCAACCTTCTCGGACATCGGAGATTACCTTTACTACTGGGACTAACATCTGGCTGTCATTCTTCATACTGGTCGACATCAGTTGTCGGCTACAATAGTCGTAAAGCTGGTGCAGGTTCTGCGCCACTTCACCGCCATTCTCCAGATCCAGCATGCTGTCCAGGCCATGAACGATGTTGATACAGCGCTGAATGCTGTTGCCCTTTTTTTCATGCTGCTTGGCTTCAATGTGGCCCTGAGAGCGAGCAAGCTCATCCATCAGGCCATCCAATAACATCCGCACCATTTCATGCTGATTGGCGGCGGCGGCCCTCGCATTCAGCGAGGTTTGCTTATAGGCATTAAAGGGGTCTTGGTCGTGTAACATTGGTTTATCCGTTAGTAAAACAATCCGGCAGAGCTGTTCATGGAGCTGATGTAGCCCTCCATGGCAGTGAACTGAGCGAGATAGCGGTCATAGGTTTGTTTCATGCGATAGTCATGACTGGCGATGTCGTCTTCAAGACGCTCGATTCGAGAATCGATGTTGTCTTTTTTCATGTCGATAAAGCCATCGCGCTTGGTAAAGGGATCCATCACCTTATCCAACCGGTTCAAATAGCCGTTGTCTGAAGTAAACATCTTCTCCACCGACGCTGAATCGCTCTTCAGCGCTTTTTCCAGCTTGTCTTCATCGATGGTTAACTTGCCATTGCGATCCAACTCGATGCCCACGTCACCCAGGCGCATGCCGTTGTCTGACGCTGTGAACAGCACATTTTGCAGAGATCCTTTCAGCATTCGAATGCTGGAATCGCCCTTGAGGACACCCAGCTGATCCTCTTCAATCTGCTTGGCGTCCTCGCTGTCTTCGTCCTCATCGTCTTTACCGATGTCAGACTCCGCTTCCACCGTGGCGCCAAGGCTCTGAGTCAACCCGGCAATCTCACTCATTAACTTGTTGTAGGAGTTAACAAAGTCTTTCACCGCGTCCATGGTGGATTCGGTGTCATTGTCGACGGTAATGGTGCTCGATTTGCCGGCTTCATGGGTCTCCATCAACTCCAGTGAAACGCCATCGATGACGTCTTCCACGTAGTTGGTGCTGCTGCTGATGTCGATGCCATTGAGCTTGAATTTGGCGTCCTGACCCACCACCAGATCGGTAAAGCCAAAGGCGTTGTCGTCCTGGGTCACGGAGATTTGATTGGCGACGCCGGTCTCGGTCGAGGTCAGCAACAACTCCACACTGCCATCGCCCTTACGCATTAATGACGCTTGCACGCCCATATCGACGGCGTTCTTGTTGATGTAGTCACGCAACCCTTCCACCGTGGCGGTACCGCCGGGGTTCATGGTGGCAAAATCGATGGTCAGCTTGTCGCCATTGACGTCAATCTCAAACACGCCAGACGTGGGCAACAGCGCATCTTCACTGGCGAAACTGGCGGTAACCTGGCTAGCTTGAGCCAATTGGGACACCTCCAGGTTGTAATTACCGGCAGGGGCATCCGGACCGACCGTGACCTTGGCGACCGACTCATCGCTGATACTGCCGGACTTGGCGTTAAAGGCATCGTCGCCCAGCGCTTCCAGATCGGCGGTCATCTTATCCAGAGAGGATTCCAGCAATTTGTAAGCGTCCAGTTGGCTGTCGTACTGAGTCTGCCGCGTCGAATAGAGCTGATCCTTTCCCGCACGTTCAACGGCAGTTAGCTGTTCCGCCCATTGCACTGCTGACATTCCTGAAATCATGGTTTCTCCTCATTGAACACAGGACTCTTGCTAGAATCGTGCCATCAATTATTTTCACTTTTAATCAACAAGTTATGTATCAAAGGGAGGAAGCTAAGTGGCGCCTGACGCTGTCGTTTCCGACGTCGGGGAAATCGCACTTCCGCCTGCTTTCCTTCCTTTGGCCCTACAGCCACAGAGCGACCTGGCGGAACAGAAACTTAAACCGACTGCGCTAAGCGCTGAAACCGCGACCAATGCTGCCGAAGGTCAACTCGCCACGGTCATCTTTACTCCGTTATGGTGCTATCGCCCCGGATCCCACCGGGATCAAATTGGCGATCGCAAACGATCGCCAAACAAAGGCTTAACCCATGAAAATAAACAAGTTTTTACCTTGAAAAGTCACCATGCACTTGCGACAATGACGGAAATTTCATCACCGGGATAGCTTCATGGCACTGATTGAGTTGCTGGGTATTGGCGCCCTGATTGCGGGTCTGGCTTTTGCATTTACCAACGGCCCTCGCCCCACTGAGGCGAGAGCGGCACCGAGAGACTTGTCCGGCTTTCTGGATCACCTGGAACAGATGCAGCAACAGGGAGTGGTGGATGAGCAGGAGTGCGGTGAACTAAAGCGCCTGTTTCAGTAAAGCAGTGATTGAGTCTGATTGCGGCTGGCGTTCGCCTGGGCCATCAAACTCTTCATCCGCTGATGAAACCCACCGGGATTCAACAGAACCTGCAACCGTTGCAGCTGCGAGTCCACCTCATGCTCCATCAAGCCTCCATCCGCAGAGTTCAACGTCTGCTGCATCTGCGCTTGAACGCCCTGGGTCATCGTCAACTGGCGGGCCAACTTGGCCACTACACCCTGAATTTTCGGTAAGCTCTGCTTCATCTCATCGACAGAGGTAAAGCGCCAACCTCGAGGGTCCTGCCAGTGAAATCGCTCCAACAGGCGTATCGGCCGCAGCTCGCCCGCAGGCAGACGTTGGCCCTGACCGCGCATGGCCACCTGGCCCTGCAACGACGTCCACAGCGCCGATGGCACGCTGAGCCGAGCGACGCCCTGTTCAACGCTGAGCTCGATGCCAACAGGCATTAACGCCTGGCGCACCACGGCTTCCAATTCTGCCGACGAAGCGTTGGCGGGTAACCCCATCTGTAGCCATTGCTCACCCAGCTTCATCTCCACCAGCTCGTCCCGAGGGCGGGAAGCCAGCAATGGCACCGACTTCAACTGGCACAGCCGCGGTGCCGGCTCACCATTGAGCGGAATCAGCGTCATTCGAACGTCCAGCAGTGGCCGGCCCCGGTACTGGCCCGGAATCTGAGCCAGCCGCTCGGCCAGGGCCTGCATCTTGGCGCTTTGGGACAGTTGCTGATGTGCGATTCCCTGCTCCACCAACTTTTGCAATTGGCAAGCCAGGCGCCAGACTCGGCTCAGGGTGGCTTCCGCCACCTGAGCGTACACCACCTGCTGATGCTCCCGGGTCACCCGCTCCCACTGCTGGTAACAACGCAGCCGGTGCCGGGACAGCGGCGTGGCCGGCGTCGGCCGGCGGCGGTCGCCCTCGGTCTTGCTGGCCACCGTCGAAGCCGGTCCCGGCCGCTGCTGAGGACCGACAGGGGTAAGTAGAGAGTCTGAAACCCGGGTAAGCATGGTCTACCTTACATCTCGTTAAACAGAGACAACTGAGCAATCTTCACGTAACTCTGCTGGGCAATTCTCATTGCCACCAGTGAGTTTTCATATTCAGTCTGGGCCTCGGCATAATCCAGGCCGGACACCTCTCCCATTAGCTGTTCGTTGAACAGCATCATGTCGGCGTGGGAGGACTCAATCAGCTCCAGGCTGTTCTGGCGACCACCAATGCTGGTCACCACACCACTGATGCTGGTAAGGGTGTCATCCAGGGTAGACAGCATTCCGGCGTGTTGGCCATCGAAAGTGGGATCACCCGGCCCCAATGTCGGATCCTCCAAAACCGCAATGTAATCACTCAGGCCATTGAAGATGTCGTCACTGGCGTTATTGAAGAACAGTTCATCACCGCCACTGTTGGCCGTGATCCAGGTGGAGTCAGAGACCTGCACCTCTCGAGTATTGCTGTCACCACTGTAGACATACTTGCCAGAGGCATCCTTGGTCACCGGTGCCGTATCGGTCTCGTTGCCAGAGAAGATGTAGTTGCCTTTGTCATCCTTGGCATTGGCCATGTCCACCATGGCTTCCTGCAACTCGGTCAACTCATCGGCGTAGGCCTGACGGTCCTCGGTGGACAACGAGCCGTTGCCGGTGGAGGTGATGATCTCCCGCATTCGATTCTGAATGTCGATCATGCTGGTCAAGTAGCTTTCACTGCGATCCAGGCTGTCGGACAAGGCGCCGATGTTGTCCACGTACTGGCTGGTGGCCGCCTGATCCCGCGCCACCGTCATCACTTGCACCGCACCGATGGGATCATCCGATGGCTTAAGAATGCTCTTGCCATAGGCCATTTTCTGCAACAGCTCGCCCAAGTTATTGGAGTTATTTTGCATGCTGTACATGTTATTCAGATACAGCTGTTGGTTAGAGACTCGCATCCCCTCTCCTTAAAATGCTTGCAGTACGGTTTGGAACAGTTGATCGGCGGTGGAGATCACCTTGGCATTCGACTGATACGCCTGCTGATACAAAATCAGGTTAGCGCCCTCTTCATCGGTATTAACACCGCTGACGCCGGCCCAGTCACTCTGGGCTCGAATCAGCGACTGCTCCGAAGAATCGGCATTCAATTTAGCCTGCTGACTGGAGGATCCCAGCTGCCCCATCTTGGAGGCAAAGGCGTCGCCCATGGTACTTTCCAGCCCTAGGGAGACAAAGGTCAGCGGCTTATTGGCCAAATCGATCAGGTCCTTAAGATTGCTGTTATCGCCGGGCGTGCCATCCTTGGCAAAAGCGAGTTTGTCCGCCGTAAACCCGTCGGTGACCTTCAGGGTACCGGCGGGGTTGGCCGGATCGTAACTGAACAGATCCTGGGTCGGCGGGTTGCCGTCAAGATCGGTGCCAGCCATCAATACGGTATTCATCTCATCGGCAATTTGCTGGGCCAGTTCATCGATAAACGCCTTGGAGTCTTTGAGGCTGTTGTCGCGGTAATCCAGCAGTGATCCCATGCTGCCTTCGATGCCCTCATCCAGGGAAAACTGGTTGTCGCCAAAACTGAGCGACAACAGGCCGAACTCCGGGTTGGCCGGATCCGGTGCCAACGACAGCTCGGCCGCCGTCGACCCCACCACCAGCGGCTGTCCCTGAGATAGCGCCACATTCAGGGTACCGTCTTTGTTTTCAGACACGCTCACGTCCATCAACTTCGACAGCTCGGCGATGACGTTATCACGCTCATCCAGCAACTCCGGCGGCGCGGTTTCCACCCCACCGTGAGATTTCACTTCGCTGTTGAGGCGGGCGATCTGCCCCAAATGCACATTGGCCTCAACCACCGAGGCGCCCAACTGGCTCTCAATCTGGTCAAACTGGCTCTGAACACCATCGTTGATGGCATTGAACCTCAGTGCTAAGCCTTCAGCTTCATTCAAAGCGGACTGGCGGGTGGCGATGTCATCGGGCGCCAGCAGGTTCGCATTCAGAGCCGCGTACAACTGGTCCAGGCCGGCAGAGATGTCTGACCCTTCGGAACCAAAGATCTGCTCCACCTGACCGAAATAGCTTTTCTGCACCGCATGAAACTCGGAGTTACTGGCATTGGACCACACCTGGTCCACCAGGTACTGATCGGCGATGCGCCGCACACCGGTTACCGCCACCCCGTTGCCATAGGCGCCGCCTGAGACGGTGGCCAGCATCGCCTGCTGACGTGAATACCCGGCCACGTTGGCATTAGCAATGTTGTTGGAGGTGACCGACAAGGCGGACTGACTGGCCAGCAGGCCGGACAAGCCTATATTGATCATGTTACTCATCGGGGTTCCTTAGCCACAAAAGGGAGTATCACCGCTTGCTGCATGGCAGCGGTTGTGGGTTGCTGCTGTGATACAGCGACCCCATCAGGCTGCGACTTTAATTGGCCGCCTAATTGCCGGGTCAGTGCCTCCACCAACCCGGTGTTGGCCTTACCGCTCAGAGACAACGCCAGCTCACCGTCATACAGATCCCGGTACACCCCGTCGTTCTGCGACGACAGCGGGCTGTCTTCGTCAGCCAGAACGTCCGAAGCCGCCCGCATGTGCTTGAGCACCGTCTGCAGGAACTGGGCTTCAAACTGCTCACTGACGGCACGAATCGCGCCCTGCTGACCATGCTGGGCCACAATCTGGCTGGCATCCAGCCGTCCCAGGTAACCTTGATTTGCCATCACTTCCATCACATCACCACCAGTTCAGCGTCCAGGGCCCCGGCTTCATCCAGCGCTTGCAATATGGCCATCAGATCCGCCGGTGCGGCACCGAGAGAATTGACCGCCTTGACGATGGTCTCCAGAGAGGTGCCTTCCGGCCAGACAAACATCGGCTTCTGCCCCTGGCTGATGTCGATGCTGCTGTTGTTGGTCACCGTAGTCTGGCCACCGGCGAAGGCGCCAGGCTGGCTGACCACGGGTTGCTCGGTAATGGCCACCGTCAGATGACCATGGCTGACGGCAGCCTTATGTACCTTGACATCGGCCCCCATCACCACGGTTCCGGTGCGGCTGTTAAACACCACTCGGGCAGGGCGCCGTCCGGGCTGAACCTCCAGCTCCTCCAGCATCGACATAAAGGTCACGCGCTGGCGCAGGTCCTTGGGGGCGTGCACCAACACCTTGGCATTGCTTTGGGCTCTGGCCACATCCGGGCCAAAGGTATCGTTAATGGCCCGCTCGACGTTGCGGGCGGTCTTGAAACTCTGCCGTTTTAGATTGAGGACAATGTCGCTGTTGGCGCCAAAGGTGCTGGGAATCGATTGCTCCAGCAGGGCGCCGCTGGGAATGGTGCCCACGGTGGGCACGTTCACCGTGACCGAGGTGCCATTGCGACCCTCGGCAGAGATGCCGCCCACCACCAGGTTGCCCTGGGCGACCGCGTACACTTCGCCATCCACACCTCGCAGCGGCGTCAGCAACAGCGTGCCGCCACGCAGGCTCTTGGCGTCGCCGATGGAGGACACGGTAACGTCCAACTGCTGACCCGGGCTGGCCAGGGGCGGTACCGTGGCATGAATCGCCACCGCCGCCACGTTTTTCAGCTTGGGATTGGAATTGCTGTCCAACTGAACCCCGAACTGCTTGAGCATGTTAACCACCGACTGACTGGTGAACTTCACCTGGCTCTTATCGCCGGTGCCGGTTAAGCCCACCACCAGGCCATACCCCACCAATTGGTTGTCCCGAATCCCCTGGACATCCACCAGGTCCATCATCTGTCGGGTTTGCAGCTCAGCCGACACCGGCAGCGCCAGCATCATTATCAGGGTCAAAAAGATTCGCATAGCGGGTCCTACATTGGAAACCAGGGGCTATTGAAGTAACGCGCCGCCCAGCCCATGGCGTTGCTGTCTGCGATGGCACCCTTGCCGCCGTAGATGATGCGGGCATCGGCAATGCGCTGCGATGACAGGTTGTTTTGGGTGTCGATGTCGTCGGTTCGAATCAGTCCCACCAGACGCAGGTACTCATCGCCCTGGTTTAGACGCAGCCACTTTTCCCCCCGAATCAACAGCACCCCATTGGGCATCACCTTGGCCACCGTCACGGTAATGGATCCGGTCAGCTGGTTTTGCTGGCTGGAGCTGCCATTGCCGCTGTATTCGTGACCGGTCCCCATGGCGCCACTGCCGGAGTAGCTGTCGCCACTGCCAAAGGCCGCCTCGCCATTGGCCTTGAGGTTGGTGCTTTTGCTGGTGGAGGTGTCGGCTTTTTTGCTGGCCTGAGTGCGCTCATCCAGGTTGACGGTCAGGATGTCACCCTCGCGGTAAGCACGCTTGTCTTTGAACAGGGTCAGCATGTAGCCCGGGCGGTACAGGCTGCCGTTTTCGGCGTTCGGCAGGCTGTAGTCGATGGTCGGCGGCGCCCACTCCTTGGCATTCGGCTGAGGCTCGGCCTCAGGAAAGTGAGACGCACAGCCCCCAAGCAGGGTCAGCAACAACACGGCAATCCAAACTCTCACGGCCAACTCCTTATACGGTCTGATTCAGGAACTGCATCATTTCATCGGAAGCGGTCAGCACCTTGGCGTTCATTTCGTACGCCCGCTGAGTCGAGATCATCTCTACCATCTCTTCCACCACATTAACGTTGGCCCCTTCCAGCGCCCCCTGGCGTAGGGTGCCCATGCCTTGCTCACCGGCCACCCCTTCTACCGCCACACCGGAGGCTCCGGTCTCGCTATAGAGGTTGTCGCCCATGGCTTCCAGACCGGCGGCATTGATGAAGTTCACCAGCGTAATCTGCCCCAACTCCTCGCCTTCCGCCTGGCCGGCAATTTGCGCCGTAACCCGGCCATCGGTACCGATGGTCACCGTCAGCGCTTCTTCGGGAATGGTTATTTGCGGCACCATCGGCAATCCGCCGGCGGTCACCATCATGCCGTCGGCATTGCGATAAAACTGGCCGTCACGGGTGTAAGCCAGATCGCCGGTGGGCAACTCCACCTGGAAAAAGCCCTGGCCTTCGATGGCCATGTCCAGTTGCTGTTCGGTGGTGACCATGGCACCGGTGGTGAACACCTTCTGGGTGCCCGCCACCCGCACACCGGTACCCAGTTGCAGGCCGGAAGGCAGGTCGTTGAGTTCATCAATCTGGCCACCGGGCTGGCGCTGCACCTGGTAGAACAGATCGTTGAATGCCACCCGGTCACGCTTAAAGCCGGTGGTGTTGACGTTGGCCAGGTTGTTGGCAATGGCCGTCATCTTGGTGTCTTGGGCCGTCAGGCCGGTTTTACTGATCCACAAAGCAGAGCTCATGGTATCTCCCTTATACGTTAGCTAGCAGACGATTCCCGGACTTGGCCAGGGTCTCTGCGCTTTTCATTAACTTAATCTGAACTTCAAACTGGCGGCTGAGATCCATCGACGCCACCAATTCGCGAACCGCGTCGACGTTGCTGCCTTCCAGGAAACCACTCACCAGTCGCACCTGACCGTCGGCGGGCAGAGGGACGCCATCGGCGGGGCGTAGCAGCCCATCCAGGCCTTTGACCATGTCGGCCAATGGCGCGTCCACCAGTTTCAACTGACCGATCTCTTCAATCAGTCCACCTTCGGCGGGGGTGATGCTGACCATGCCGTCATCACCGACAAACAGCTCTTTGTATTCCGGCACCACAATGGGGCCATCCACGCCCGCCACCACCCGGCCTTCGAGCATCATCTGGCCGTTATCATCCAGCACCATATGGCCAGCTCGGGTATAGGCTTCACCGTCGGCGGTCTGCACCACAAACAAGCCACTCTCCACCACGGCCAGATCCAGGGTGCGTCCGGTCGGGGCCAGCTTGCCGCCCTTCTCACTGATGCCGGCACTGCCCAGCTGCGACATCACCCGGGTCTCGGAGACCGTCAGCGCCTGAACCCGTTCCAGGTCGGCTCGGAAACCGGCGGTATCCACGTTAGACAGGTTATTAGCCCTCAGGGCCTGAGCTGCCATGACTCGATCGGCGCCGCTGGCAGCGGTATAGAGCAACTTATCCATGGGTCACCTAGATGGCGTTAAGCAGAGACTGGTTCATGGTATCCGCCGCCGTCAGTACCTTAGCGTTGGACTGGTAGTTTCGCTGGGCGGTCATCAGATTCACCATCTCGGCGGTCAGATCGACGTTGGAGCCCTCGATGTAACCGGAGGAAACACTGCCCAGGGTGCCGCTGCCCGGGGCACCAACTGCGGGAGCCCCAGCGGCCTGGTTGGCGGCCCATGAGGTGTTATTGACCGCTTCCAGGCCATTGGGGTTGGTAAAGCTCGCCAGCACCACCTGCCCCTGCAGCTTCTCTTCACCATTGGTGTAGGTGCCGTACAGGAAGCCATCTTCGTCCACCCGGACCCCGACCAGCTCACCGGAGGTGTTGCCATTCTGGTCGATGCTGGAGGTGTTGTAGTCAGAGCCGTACTGGGTGGTGTTCTTCCACTCCAGGGCCAGGGTCATGTCGCTGGCGCCGGTACCCAGTGTGGCACCGGTAATGGTCAGGTTGTCGATGGCGCCGCCGGTCATGTTGCCGTCGGTATCGAAGCTGACGTTGTTGACGTCGGTCAGGGTAGTGCCATCGACGGAGTAGTGCACGTTCCAGGTGTTATCGGCGGTTTTGACGTAGTACTGGGTCAGCGCGTGTTCGTTGCCCTGAGAGTCGTACACCGACACGGTGTTGGAAGAGTGGTAGGTGCTGACGTCGGTGGAATCAAAAGGCTTGGCCACCGGGTCAATGGCGGTCACTCGGGCGTCCAGGTTGGCGGTCATATTGATGTTGGTGGTCGCCTGGGCCGGAATGGAGCCGGCCTGAACCTGGATGTCGCCGACGTTACCGGTCATCACGTCACCGGTAGGACCGACCGGGTAACCCTGCAGCTTGTTGCCATAAGGGTCGACCACGTAGCCTTCGGCATCCTGATTAAACATGCCGGCACGGCTGTACAGGGTGGAACCGTCGCTGCCATTCACCATGAAGAAGCCATTGCCCTGAATCCCCAGGTCCAGCTCGCGCCCGGTGTAGGTCATAGACCCGCCAAGGGAAAAGTTCTGGCTGGCACCGGTCATGGCGACACCGCCGGCCTGGCCGCCGTTGTAAACGGCGGCAAACTCGGCCCGCGCACCACGGAATCCGGCCGTGGAGGCGTTGGCGATGTTGTTACTGATGGTGGAGAGCTCCTGGTTGGTGGAACGCAGGCCGCTCATGGCGATGTTATAAGACATAATTTCCTCAGGATTATTGTTGCGCGGACAGAGTGTCGTTAGCGCTTACTTCGCTGATTTCAAGTACGGAAACCGTACCCAGGCCGTTGCCCATCTCCGCCATCATCATTCCTGACGCACTGGCAAAATGGATCTTTTCAATGGGAGCCGATAAGAAAGTATTGACGCTCAGGTTGGCGTCGCCGGCGGTGGCCTTGGTATTGAGGCTGTATTCCCCCGGAGCCAGGCCTAACGCCTCAGGATCGATGCTAAAGCCCACATCGCCTTTGCCCTGAGCCCCCAGCTCCACCGTCGCCACAACCTGACCCCGCTCATCCAGAACCTCAACCTGCAGGTTATCGGCGTTGTTCTCCAGATAGACCTTACCGTCGATGGGCTCACTGCCCAGGGTAAAATCCGATGCCTTAACCATGGCATCTTTGCCCAGCAATGAGGCCGACTGCACGATGGCCGAATTCTCCATCATGGTCATCTGGGTGGACTGGTTCTCACGGATGTACTCCAGGCTTTCTACCTGGGAGAACTGAGCCAATTGAGCCACGTACTCGTTGGCATCCAGGGGGTCGGTCGGGTCCTGGTTCTCGATCTGGGCAATCATCAGGGTCATGAACTCATTTTTGAGATCCGCCCCGGAGTTACCCTGGGGGGCAACCTGGTTGTTGCCGCTGGTGCCGTTGGCACCGGATACCGCATTAACGCTCATCATTTACTCCCAAGTTGAAGCAGGCCCTGCTGCATGGAACGGGCCCGGTTCATCACATTGACACTGGCTTCGAAGCTCTGTGTGGCGGCCATCATGTCCGCCATCTCAGCCACGGGGTTAACATTGGAATAGGCCACAAAGCCCTTCTCATCGGCATAGGGATGATTCGGCTCGTAACGCATCTCCACCGGCGCGTCGGTGTTAACCACCGCCGCCACTTCGACGCTGGCACTGGGAACCTGGCCGACCTGGTTCATCTGCTCATACACCGCGCGAAACACCGGTTTTACGGCCCGGTAAGCCTGATCCGCCGATGCGGCGGCAGAATCGGCATTGGCCAGGTTACTGGCCACGGTATTCAATCGCAGGCTTTGCGCGGCCAAGGAACTGCCGGCAATGTCATAGATTTGATTAAACGACATGGTTACTGACCCTCAATGGCAGTACGGATGCCATTTATCTTCATATTCAGAAACGTCAGGCTGGTCTGGAAATCCATACTATTGGCGGCAAACCGCGCCTGCTCCTGATCCAGCTCCACGGTGTTGCCGTCGGCAGACATCTGGTGCGGCACTCGATAGCCCATCTGGTAATTGCGCTGAACTTCACCGCTGCTCTGGTAGCGCTGCATGGCGGCGGCAAAGTCGATGTCCACGGCCTGATAGCCCGGGGTCTCGGCATTGGCCAGATTGGCGGCCAAAATCTTGGTGCGCTCCACCCTTAAGTCCAGCCCCTGGGCATGCAGGCCAAGTGCTGATTCAAGGTTGATAGCCATGGCAACTCCTAGTAACGTGTGTGTACAACCGATGGCAGACACCTTACAAAAGTCATGCCATAATTTTTAATCCATAAAATACATAAGGTTAGACATTGCAGACGGCCAGAAACGGAAGCGGAATTTCCCTGTTCCTCCCCCTGATAATGGCGGCACTTCCGCTTGCCGGATCCGTTCCTGCCCTGGCTTCGCCGGCGAAAGCTGGCGAACAGATTGGCGCCGCTGTGGAACAGCAGCTGCAACGGCAGGTGCAGCAATGGCAACACGACCAACCCGGCCGTTGGCAGCCCACCTCGATCACTGTGGTACTGCCCCGGGGCGTTGAAAGGTTGTCACCCTGTGAGGCGCCGCTGTCGGTCGACGGCAACGCCAATGGCTTTCCCGGCGGCCAACAGCAGCGGCAGGTCAGCTGCCCGACCCCGGCCTGGTCGCTGTTTGTCAGGGCCAAAGTCGTAATGACCGCCACCATTCCCGTGGCGCGGCAAAAACTGGTGGCCGACCAGCCCATCAGCGCCGAGCAACTGACCTGGCAGCAACACCAATTCCGACAGCGGGATCGGGCCACCCTGATGACCCCGGATGCCATCGACGGCCTGCGCCCCAAACGCAGCATTCGCGCCGGCGATCCCATCAGGGCCGGTCAGCTGCAATCGCCGCTGTGGGTAGAGAAAGGTCAGGAGGTGATCATCGAAGCCAGCGACGGCAGCTTTGTGGCCAGCACCAAAGGCGTGGCCCTGGCCGCGGGCAGCCAGGGAGAGGCCATTCGAGTACGCAACCTCAGCTCAGGTAAGCAAGTGTCCGCTTACGTGGTGGCCCCCGGTAGGGTGAAAACAAATTTTTAAGTTTCGCTAATTTGGTGTCGCTATTAACAAGCATAAGGCCCATTGAACGAGAGAGTCCCATGGAAATCAGCCCATTAACTCCCCAATTAACCGCGGTGCAACCGTCAGACACTAAGCCGAATGAGGCGCCTGTCAGTAAGCACCAGACCGAGAACCAATCCCAGACCGTGAGTCAGGAGTGGCAGCAGCTGAACCAGGCCAGCAAAGAGTTGGATGAGATGGACAGCGTCGATTACAACAAGGTCGCCCAGTTGCAAGCGGAATTGGCGACGGAAGGTTATCCCATCGATCTGGACCGGATTGCCGAAGCAATGCTGGAAGAGCATGGACCTAAACTGTGAATAAAGCTGACCAGGTCCGACAACTCGTAAAAGGCATTCAACTGGATGTGAAAGGCTACCAGCAGTTGAAAAGCTTGCTGAAGTTTCAGCGTGAATTGATGCAACGCCGTGACATCGACGGACTGCAACAGCACAATCCCCGCCAGGATAAGCTGTGTCAGTCGCTCACGGCCAACGCCCGCACTCGAAGCACCATTCTACAGTCGTTGGGGTTACCCGAAGACGACAAAGGCATGAATCGGCTGTTGGCGGCGATTCCCGGTGATTCCGGTAAGAAGGTGTCGCTGATGTGGCAACAACTGCAACAACTGGTGGTGCATTGCAAGGCCGAAAACGACGCCAACGGGCGACTGTTGAGTGGTCAGCAGCGCACCCTGAACCGGTTGGTCAATCCTGACGCCGAGGCCGCTCGCCAGAACGACTATGGCGCCCCGCGGCCCTAAGGCCGCTCTCATCCTGCTGCCGTTGTTCGGCACGTCGCTGCCCCGCCTGGTGCTGTTGCAACCTGTGTTGCTCTAACCAGGCCAGTCCCTGCCGTTTTGACAAGGCGTTCTGCCACAACTTCCCGACCCGATTAAGCTCTTGTTGTGCCAATTGCTGCTCCCGCAGCACCTTTCCCTGGGCCGGAATCAACTGTCCCTGCCAGTGAGACCGATTCTGCCAGCTCATGGGATTGATGCCGGCAGACTCGGACTGAGCTCGCTCCAGAGCCTGACTGAGGGAGTGTTGACGCCGCTGCAGTTGCTCCAGTCGATGCTGGTTACGCTGACGCTGTTGCCCCAGCTGTGCCATCTGCTGTTCATGTCGCTCTTTCAGCCGCTTGATTTTGGCATCAACCATGTTCGATCTCCGATAACAACGCCATCAACTGGCTCTCTGATTGGTGCAGATCGACCGGCTGAGACCGATCCTGCTGCAGGTACTGTGACAGTTGCGGATAATGGCGCACCGCCATATCCAATTCGGCATCCTGGCCTGGCTGATAGCCTCCCAGAGGCAGCAACTCCCGCACCTCCTGATAACGACCCAACAAGCGTCGAATGCGCTGGGCTCGCTGCAGTTGTTCCTGGCTGTGCAGTTGATCGGCGACTCGGCTGGCCGAGGCATTGATGTCGATGGCAGGAAAGTGCCCCTGCTCCGCCAGAGTACGGCTGAGCACGATGTGGCCATCGAGGATGGCCCGGGCCGCATCGGCAATGGGGTCTTGCTGATCGTCTCCTTCGGCCAATACCGTGTACAGGGCACTCAGGCTTCCTTGAGGGTGGTCGCTGTTACCCGCCATCTCAACCAGAGACGGCAGCGTCGAGAACGCCGATGGCGGATAACCCCGGGTTGCCGGCGGCTCGCCAAGGCTGAGACCGATCTCCCGCTGCGCCTGGGCATAGCGGGTCAACGAGTCCATCAGCAGCAACACGTCTTGGCCCTGATCCCGAAAACCGGTGGCGATCTGATGGCACAATCGAGCCGCCCTGAGGCGCATCAGCGGAGTGGTGTCTGCCGGCGCCGCAATCACGATGGCACGGCGACGCCCCTCCTCGCCGAGGGCGTGATCGAGGAACTCGCGTACCTCACGGCCCCGCTCCCCGATCAACCCCACCACCACCACATCGGCACGGGTGTACTTGGTCATCATGCCAAGCAACACGCTCTTACCGACACCGGAGCCGGCAAACAGCCCCAGCCGCTGGCCTTTGCCAATGGGCAGCAGGGTATTGAGGGCACGCACCCCCACATCCAATTGGCCGTCGATGGGTTTTCTCAGCAATGGGTTGGGTACATTCAGGTGGGCCGCCTGCCAATGGCAGGCGGTCAGCGGCCCCTGATTGTCGATGGGGCGGCCATTGCCATCCAGCACCCGGCCAAGCAGGCCGGCACCGACAGGAATCTGCGCCGCAGAGGGGATGGGACGAACCCGAGCGCCGGGCATCAGGCCTCGAGTGGCATGAATCGGCATCAGCAACAGGGTGGCGCCTTCAAACCCCACCACCTCCGCTTCCACCTCGCTGCCATCACGGCAGGACAGCAGGCAGCGGTCACCGGTGCCCAGTTGGCAACCGACCGCTTCCAGCATCAACCCGTTAACTCGAACCAGGCGGCCATAAATGGTGGCTACCGGCACCTTGGGGTGGATGCTGAAATTAAGCACCCGCGCCATGATCATCCACCAGATGCTTGCCCACCTGCTCCATGCAGGCATCCAGGCGGCTTTGAGTGGAGGCATCCGCTTCACACTGTTCGGTGATCACTTTAACGTCACCCACCGCCAGCGTCGCATCCGACTGCAGCTTCCAGTTGGCGACCTTATCGGCGGCCAGCTCATTCAGGGTCGCCACCACCGACGGCTCCAACACGATGGTCGGATCTTCACGGCCATCGGGCAGCGCATCCAGAGTCTCTTCAATCAGGCTGAGAATCTGCTGAGGATGCAGGGTCAGTTCGCAGCGAACCACCTGCTCGGCCACCCGTTTCACCAACTCGAGAATCAACTCCTGCTGACTGTTTAGTTGCTGTTCGTGACCTTCTCTTAGCAGTTCCTGCAGCGCGGTCATCGGCGTCAGCAACTGATTCAATTGCGCGTCCATGGATTGGCGGGCGGCGGCCAGGCCATTGTGCTCACCCTGAGCGAAACCGGCTTTTTCACCGGCCTGACGCCCCTGCTCCAGCCCTTCCTGGTAACCGCTTTGGCGGCCCTGTTCCAGGCCCTCCTGATAGCCTTGATCCATCGCCTGTTGAAAACTGCCGTACTGACTCTCTTCCTCACCGTGACTGGCGGCTTGCGCCGCTAACGGCGGAAAGTGAAACAGTCGCGCCCGGGACGGATTCATACTCCAGCGATTCTGACTCATTATTCCACCACCGGTTCTTCAAACAGTTGCAACTCAAGCTCTTTGGCTTCCATCATCGCCTTGGCTTTCTCCATCACCTCCATTCTGGCCTGATCGGCCCGGCTCAATGCCACCGGCCCGATGGCCTCGACTTGAACCTCAATGGAGGAGGACATCCGCTTCGGCAGCGCCTTGAGAATCGCCTTCTTCAAGTTGCCATCGACCCCTTTCAGAGACAACGCCAGGGTTTCTGGTGCCACTTCTGCCAACAGTTTCTGCAGGGTTTCATCCTTCTGGCGACCCAGAATGATGTAATCAAACATGTTGTCTTCCACCTGAGTCGCAAGACGGTTGTCGTGCAGACGCAGTACCGACATCAGCTGTTCGCGATCGCCTTCATAGCGGTTGAGGATGTCGGCCACCTGCTTAACGCCGGCAACCTGGGTGTGGCTCTTCTCCATGGCAATGGCCACGCAGCGCTCCACCAGTTGCCGCAACTCTTCCACCACATCCCGATCCAGCTCGCCAAGCGCAGCGATGCGCAGCAACACTTCGTCATGGCAGTGGCTGGGCAGGTGCTGCAGCACCAGCGACGCATTCTCCGCCGGCAACAGCCCCAACAAAACCGCCTGCAACTGGCTGTGCTCATGGGTGATTTCGTGGGCCAGCAATTTGGCGTCGACCCACTCCAGCCGGCGAACCAGGGTCTGGATTTCGTCACCGTAGATGTTGTCGATCAAGCCTTTGGCAACCCGATCGCCCAGGGCAATGTCCAGGGTTCGTTGCAGGTACCCCCTGGAAGCCCGGGCAATGCCGGACTGACCACGGTACTCATCGAAGAAGCGGCTCAACACGCCACCGGCCTGATCCTGGGAGATGTTGCTCAGCCGTGCCATCTTGTGGCTCAGACGCTGCACATCGGCCCGGTCCAGGTGCGCCAACACCTTGGCGGCGCCCTCCTCGCCCATGCTCAGCAGCAGCATCGCCGCCTGCTCAATGCTCTCCATCTGGTTTTGATTCGAGGCTTTAGTCACGTTTGTCTGCTCCGATCCACTTGCCGATCACTTCCGCCACTCGGGCCGGTTCTTCATTAGCCAACAGGCCCAGGTGTTCCAGCTGCACCGTCAGCGGTGAGCCGGGCTCAGGCAGTCCCAGCGCCACGATGGCACTGGCCAGCCCCTTCGAATCCTCTTTCTGCTCCACTGGGGGTTCCAGCTCAGGCAGGGGTTCATCCGCCACCGGTGGCACATAGGCCGGTAACTTCTCCACCTTAATCAGGTGGCCGACCAGCGGCCGCAGTACGAAGAAGATCAGGCACAGCGCGACCAGGGCACCCAGAAGGTAACGCAGGTACTGCTGGTACTCAGGCATCTGCCACCAAGGCAGCGGCTCCACCGGCGTCGCCGTTACTACGGCAAACGGGAACACCGTCAACGAAAAGCTGTCACCACGGACCTGGTCGAAGCCGATGGCGTCTTTCACCATCTGTCCCATCTGTTGCAGTTGCGCCTGTTGCCACTGACTGCCGTTGGCCACCTCTTCGTTCACCAGTACCGACACCGACAGCTGCTGCAGCTGCGCCTGCTGATACTTGGTGTGGCGTACCGAACGACCGACATCAAAGCTGCGGCTGGCCTCCTCGGTGAGGTTGGTGGAGACATTTTGCTTCTCCTGTCCGTCCGGCTGTGGCGGCTGATTGGACAGGGCTCCGGGAATACCCAACGCCATGGAGCCGCTGTTTTGCATGCTGCTGGTCTTCTCTTCGCGAATCACCGAGGTGGGATCGACACTCTCCTCGGTCTCCTCCACCTGGTCGAAGTTAACCTTGGCGGCGACCTGGACCCGAAACTGGGATGGCCCCAGCACCGGCAGCAGCATCGCTTCGGCGCGTGCAATCAGCTGTTGCTCCAGGCTTTGGGTGTATTGCACCTGCAGATCGCTCAGACCATTGATGCCATTGCCTGCGGCATCATTGCCACTGAGCAGCTCACCATACTGATTCACCAACTGCACTTTGGTGGCATCCAGCCCCGCCACGCTGCCGGCCACCAGGTTGACCACCGCAGTCACCTGGGCAGACGTCAGGTTCTGCCCTGGCTCCAGATCGATCATCACCGAAGCCGAAGCTTGGGTGTCCTGTTTTCGAATAAACAGCGTCCGCTTAGGGATGGCCAGATGCACCCGGGCGACTCGAACCGCATCCAGCGCCATGATGGTGCGGGACAGCTCTCCCTCCAGGCCATGGCGATAGCGAGCCTGCTCCATAAACTGGCTGCTGGTAATGTCACTGTTGATGTCATCCAGGCCAGAAGGCAACTGGGCCTTGATGCCTTTGGCGGCCAGTAACATCCGCACCGCACCGACTCGGCTCGACTCCACCAGAATCTGTCCGGTGGTCGGTGAAATCTGGTAGTTAAGGCCTTCGGTTTCCAGAACCTCAATGATCTGGGCGCTGTCGAAGCCTTCCTGGTTGCCGTACAGCGGCCGATAACTGGTGCTGGAACTCCACAGCACCATGACGATCACCATCGCCGCCACCACCGCCAGTATGGAGACCACAATGACTTGCTTTTCCCCACCGCTGGACTGGCTCAGCTTATTCCAGCCACCTTTAATGCCATCCCAGGGGGAGGCTACCGACGCATCGGGATTTTGAGTAATTACCGTTGACATCTGTTATCCCTACATCGGCATCTTCATGATTTCATCCAGCGCCTGAACCAGGCGATTTCTCACCTGAACCATGGCACTGAACGACAGACTGGCCTTTTGGGAGGCCACCATGGCACCGACCAGGTCGTCGGATTCGCCAGATTCCACCGCCGCCGTGCGCGCCGAGGCGATGTTCTGGGCCGCGTTGACCGCTTCCACTTTTTCCGACATCAATTCAGAAAAACTGCCGGCCCGGTGCGGGCCCTGATCCGGGTTGGGCCGAATCTCACCGGCCGCCCGCTCCTTGGCCGCCGCCATGGTCGACAGCATCGATTGCTCTGTAATGGTCATCATCTTTACTGACTCTCTGGTTAGGCAGCGCAATCAGCGCTTTTTAGAATGGCGTCCACATCGATCCCCGCCTCGCGCATCTGCGCCATCTTGTAGCGCAGTGCCCGGGTGGTCATCCCTAATGTTTCGGCACTGCGGCTGCGATGGCCGCCAAAACGTTTGAGGGTATCAATAATGAATTGAAACTCCGCCTGCTGCTTGGAGGCCTTGAGGCCGGTACCGGCGCTGGCAACCGTCGTCAGCGCCTGTTGAGGCAAACCCAGCTCCAGGGCTTGCAGCGCACAGCCACGGCGCATCACCAAGGCCCGCTGCACACAGTTATCCAGTTCGCGCACGTTGCCGGGCCAGTCGTGAGCCACCAGTGCCGCTCGCGCCGATTCACTGAAGTAGCAACGATCGTTACCGGCCAGATTCTGGTGCCGCAGCAGCAGATGCTCTGCCAGTGGCAAAATGTCGTCTTTGCGCTCTCGCAGCGGCGGCAACGTCAGCGGCAGCACATCCAGGCGGTAGAACAGATCTTCGCGGAACTGGCCTTCGCTGACGGCCTTGCGCAGATCCTTGTTACTGGCGGCGATGATGCGGATGTCCAGTGCCACACTGCGGTGACAACCCAGGCGCTCGACTTCGCGCTCCTGCAGCACCCGCAACAGCTTGGCCTGCAGCATCAGCGGCATCTCGCCAATCTCATCCAGCAGCAAGGTGCCACCGTTGGCCAGCTCAAACTTGCCGGCCTTATCGGCATGGGCGCCGGTAAAGGCGCCCTTGCTGTGCCCGAACAGCACCGACTCCAGCATCGATTCCGGAATGGCGGCGCAGTTGACGGCAATGAACGGCTTCTCGGCCCGGCTGGAGTGGCGATGGATGTAGCGCGCCAACTGTTCCTTGCCGGTTCCGCTCTCACCACTGAGCAATACACTGGCCTCGGTGGCCGACGCTCGGTGGGCCAGCATCAACAGTTGGCGACTGGCCGCCGAAACGGCCACCAACTCCTGGCGGCTGGACTCAATGCTGATCAAGCGGGTGATCAACCGGTGCAGCTGCTCCACATCCAGAGGCAACAACAGGTAGTCCTGAGCACCGGCACTGAGAGCGGCACTGGCCAGCTCACTTTGCTCCGGCTCGACCAGGGCTACCTTCAACTCTCCCTTGACGGCCCCCAAGCGCTCGGCCACCTGTTCGGGAGCACACTCGGTCAGCCCCACCAACGTCAACCAGGCCGGCTGTGTACAGTCCGCCGACAGCAATGAAAACCCTTGCAGATCCAATTGCTTCTTATCACGGCTGCCGAGCTCGCAACCGACGACGCGAATGGAATAGTCACTCATTTTACTGTTACCTGACCGTTGAGGGATTTTGGCAGCGTGGCATTCAGATCCAGCTCATCATCCGTTGAAATGGGGGTGTCGTCGTTATTCATCACCAGGCGGATAGTGACCCGACGATTGGTGGCCCGGCCTTTGCGGGAACCGTTGGTCGCCAAGGGAAAGCGTTCACCGTGGCCTCGAATCTCCAGCTTGTCTGCAGGCACGCCGGCGGCCACCAGTCGGGCGGCAATCTCATCGGCCCGAGTGCGGCTTAACACCAGATTGGAAAGGCTGTCGCCCTGGTCATCGGTGTGCCCATCCACCAGCACCTTGGTAATGCGGGGGTCGGCCAAGGTGTACTGAGCCGCCGCATCGATGTATCTGGCCATTTTGGTGTCTGCTTCCACACTGCCGCTGGGGTAACTCAGTTGCAATCGGCGTACCTGCTCATAAGACATGGGCAACAACTGATTCCGGCAGCGGCGCATCGCCAGGCTAGCGGGCTGGCCATTGACGTTGGCACTGTTGACCCACCACTGCTGGCCCTTGCTGTCGCTCAGCTGGGCCTGCCAGTTCCAGCCCATCTCCAGTGACTGTAAAAATCCTTCTGCGGTCTGAACCATGGTGGCCTGACCGGACTGCCAACGCGCGCCAAAGCGTCGCTCAGCCTGACTGTCGACACTTTGCCACTGAGGCTGCAGTAAACGAAAACTGGCGTCGATGCCCGCGGCGGGCAACCAATCTGCTTTCAACTGCAACGTCAGCGGTCCGCCGGCATTTTGAGACAGAATGAATTGACCAAAATCACTGACATCATGAATTAAACGACACTGAAATTTGTCACCGTCAAAATTCCAACTGGCTCGCTCAAGCTCGGTCTGATATTTAATCACCGAGGCAAATGCGAGTGACGGAAAAACGACTACCGTCAAAAATAAACTATTTAAAAAAGCAGGCATGATACACACTTGGCATTTATTTTTAGGCTTGAAGATTAGTATTTATTCCGGGCAAAAATCAACAAGCAAAATTCAATTTATCGGCCAATTTTGAATTTGGCACAATATTAACCTCCCACCATTGAATCCAGCCACAAGTGCTGATACGGTTAGCCCCCAAGCTGATTTGAATGGCATTTACAGACACGGAATATTGACAATTGTCGATTTATTGACGAAAAAGAAACACTGTCAAAATACGAAGTAAAAAATTCTGGCAAATAAATGTACTGCCTATGCACAAAGATGAACCGGAGAGATTTTGGACAACAAGATGTCCGGACCATCAATAGCAAAAACTATTTTATCCAGCTTATAAAACGAATTCGAGTTCAAAAAATAGACGCGAAATGATGAAAACAACCGCTAAAGCAAAACTTCTTCCTGTTTCCTCAAAACAGTCGGTCAGGCCCGTTGTTTTAGTGCAGGAAAAACTCGCTCGCAGTCGCCTTTTGCGTCAGCTCGAGCAGGGGCACAGCCAGATGCTGGATGCCATATTGCAGATTTTCAAACCCCTGATGCGCCAGGGGCAAGCGACGCCCAGCAACATCAGTCTGGAGCAAAGTCCCGAGGATCCGGCCACCGGCACCGGCTATTTTGTGCTGTCGCTGGGCCGAACCCCTCTGGCCTGGTTGGCCATCGACCGCTGCACCCTGGATCAACTGGCCAGCAGCTACTACGGTGGCTCCAGTCAGAGGCTGGTCAGCCCGATGCGGGCCATCAGTCACTCGGAACTGAGGTTGGCGCACCGCATCGTCACCGCAGCGCTGGAAACCCTGCCTAAGACCAAACTCAATCTGAATCAGGTGGAGCTGGAAACCATTCCTACCCTGAGTGGATTGCAGGCACCGGTATGCTGGCAGTTCGGTTGGCCATCCAGTCACCCGTTTGAGCCGATTCGCCTGTACGTGTCCGACGCCCTGCTCGGCTCCCTGGCGGAGAAGCCGTCCGAACACCAGGTTCCAGAAGATCTCAAGCAGCGGGTTCAGCAGCGACTGACCCAGATACCGGTCAAGGCCCGAGTTGAATTAGCCCGGCAAGCGGTGCCGGTCAGTGTGCTCAACGCCCTGTCTCAGGGGGACATCCTGCCGATTCACATGCACGCCCGCTGTCCGGTCACCATTGGTGGCCGTCCCCAATTTTACGCCAGTGTCCATGCCCACGAAGGCAAGTTGGTAGCCAAGCTAAACCAGGACGCCCACAAACCAGAGGAGTATTAACGTGGTTGAAGACACCCTGCTCGATGAAGATTTGCTGTTGGACGATCTGCTGGACGACAGCCCGCAACCGATGACCCCGGAGTCCCAGCCGCGGCCAAAGCGCGACATGGGCTTTTTCCAGCAACTGCCGGTTCAGGTCACCCTGGAGCTGGCCAGTGCCGAGATGTCGCTGGGGGAACTCACCACCCTGGGCGAAGGCGACGTGATTACCCTGGATCGGATGGTCGGTGAGCCTCTGGATCTGCGGGTTAACGGTGCCCTGCTTGGCCGCGGTGAAGTGGTTGAGGTAAACGGACGCTACGGTGTGCGATTACTGGACGTAGAAAACACCCAATTAGCAGGAAGTCATGACGGCTAAGATGACCCGTTGGCTGCCGCTGCTGGCGCTGCTGTTGTGGCCAGTGGTCGGCCATACCGAAGGCCTGACACTGCTGACACTGGACGACGGCAGCCAGAGCCAGGCAATCAACATCAAGCTGGAAATTCTGGCTCTGATGACCGCCATCAGTCTGCTGCCGGCGCTGCTGCTGATGGCCACCAGTTTTACCCGCATCATCATCGTCCTGGCGGTACTCCGCCAGGCATTGGGGCTGCAGCAGAGTCCGCCCAACAAGGTGTTACTGGGCATCGCCCTGATACTGACGCTGTTCATCATGCGCCCCGTGGGAGAGACCATCTACGCCGAGGCAGTTCAGCCCTACGACAGTGGCGCCATCACCTTGGTGGAAGCGGCCCAACGGGCCGAAGTGCCACTGCGCGCCTTTATGCTGAGTCAGACTCGGGAAACCGACCTGGAACAGATGCTGAGAATTTCCGGCGAATCGCTGGACCTCAGCGCGGATCAAGTGCCGTTTCTGGTGTTGATGCCGGCCTTTGTACTCAGTGAACTCAAGACCGCGTTTCAGATCGGTTTTCTGCTGTTCCTGCCGTTTCTGGTGATCGACTTGGTGGTCGCCAGCGTGCTGATGTCCATGGGGATGATGATGCTGTCACCACTGATCATCTCTCTGCCCTTTAAATTGATGGTGTTTGTTATGGTGGATGGCTGGGCCATGACCGTATCCACCCTGGCCGCCAGTTTCGGATAGCCCATGGATACTCAGGTTCTCAGTACCCTTTTCGCCGACTCCATCGCCCTAGTGGTCAACATGGTCGCCGTGCTAATTCTGCCCGGTTTAGGGCTGGGCGTGCTCATCGCCGTATTTCAGGCCGCCACCCAGGTTAACGAACAAACCCTGAGCTTTTTGCCCAAACTGATCATGACCCTGCTGATGGTATTGTATGCCGGACACTGGCTGCTGCAGCAGATAACGGATCTGTTTCAGCGTTTGTTCAATGACATCCCCTACCTGATAGGTTAGACGTGCTGAGCCTTACCAGCGCCGAACTGGGCAGCCTGCTGGGCCACATCTGGTGGCCGTTCTGCCGCATCATGGGCGCGTTCCTGATGCTCCCTATGTTCTCCAGTGCCCACATCAATGCCCGCACCAAGATTCTGTTTGCGCTGTTGCTGTCGGTGGTCATGGCGCCCATGGTGCCCACCCCGCCGGCGCTGGACGCCCTGTCGGTCACGGCAGTGTTAGTGGCCGCCGAGCAGGTGCTGACCGGCATGCTGATGGCGTTTCCACTGCTGCTGCTGCTGCATGTTCTGACCACCTTAGGGGGCATCGTCTCGATGCAGATGGGCCTGTCCATGGCCATCATGAATGACCCGGTCAACGGCACCAGCCAGGCGATCATCAGCCAATGGTTGCTGCTGTATGCGATCCTGATGTTTCTGTCCCTCGAGGGGCATCTGGTGGCTTTGGGCATACTGGTGGACAGCTTTCGGTTATGGCCGGTGGGCAGCGGCATTTTCACCCTGCCGCTGCGGGAACTGTCGCTGCGGTTCGCCTGGATGTTCGCCTCGGCATTGGCGCTGGCGCTGCCGGCGGTCTGTGCCATGTTGCTGGTCAACCTGACCTTTGGCGTACTCAGCCGCGCCGCCCCCAGCCTGAACGTATTTGCCCTGGGTTTCCCGATGTCGATGATGATGGGGCTGGTGTGCATGCTGCTGGTATTCAGTGGCCTGCCGGAGTTGTACAGCGCCCTGGCCACCGACGCGCTTAAGGCGATGCTGACCTTTGTCGGAGGCACCCCATGAGCGATCAGCAGGGCGCCGGTGACAAGACCGAACAACCCACGGCCAACCGACTTAAAAAGGCCCGTGAACAGGGCCAGGTGGCCCGCTCCAAAGATTTTGCCAGCGCCATTTTGCTGGTGGTGTCGGCGGCCATTCTCGACGCCAGCAGCGATCATCTGGCCCAGCATATGCTGAGCATCGCCAGCAATAATTTTGCCCTCTCCGGCGCCGACCTCAGGCAACCAGGCATGATGCTGCAACACCTTGGACTGGCGGTGGTACTGCTGCTGCAGATGCTGATTCCGGTGCTGGCAGGCATCTATCTGCTGACCGCCGTGGCCGCGGCCATGCCGGAAGGACCACTACTGAATCTGGGTAATGCCGGTTTCAAGCTCAGCCGCATCAGCCTGATCGCCGGATTTGGTCGGCTGTTCTCGGTCAACTCCCTGGCCGAACTGGGCAAGTCGATCCTCAAGGTGACACTGGTGGTCACGACCATGCTGGTGTACCTCAACCAGGTGTGGGAGACCCTGCCGCTGCTGGCGCGCCAGCCATTGCCCCTGGCACTGGAACGGGGGGCTCAGACGCTGATTTCCGGCCTGTACTGGCTCGGCGGCGCCGTGGCCATTGTCGGTGCCATCGACCTGCCGTACCAGGCCTGGAGCCATCGTCGCAAGCTGAAGATGAGCAAGCAGGAGGTCAAAGATGAACACAAGCAACAAGACGGCAAGCCCGAGGTCAAGGCGCGCATCCGTCAACTGCAGCAAAAGATGGCCCGAGGCCGGGCGGAAGTGGCCCTGCCCAAGGCCGATGTCCTGCTGATCAACCCCAGCCACTACGCGGTGGCGCTCAAGTACGAGCCGGACAAGGCCGACGCCCCCTACGTGCTGGCCAAGGGAGTGGATGAGGTGGCGCTGTACATGCGCTCGCTGGCGCCGAAATACGATCTGGAGGTGGTGTCACTGCCACCGCTGACCCGGGCCATCTACTACTCCACCCAGATTGAGCAGCAGATTCCGGCCCCCTTGTATCAGGCCATCGCCCACGTACTGAGCTACGTGCTGCAACTGAAAGCATTCCGCAAAGGTACCCAGGCCAAGCCGGCACCCTTGCCCCATTTCCATATCCCCGACCATCTGCGTCACGATTGAGGATCCATTGATGAACCGGCTGTTACAGGCATTCAAAGACAATCAGAGCTTTATCGGCATTCCGCTGATGCTGCTCGCCATTTTGGCAATGGTGATCTTGCCGCTACCACCCTGGCTGCTGGACATCATGTTCACCTTCAACATCATTCTCGCCATCCTGGTGTTGTTGGTGTCAGTGTCGATTCGACGGCCGCTGGAATTTTCGGTGTTCCCGACCCTGCTGCTGCTGGCCACCCTGATGAGGCTGACCCTCAACGTCGCCTCTACCCGGGTGGTGTTGATTGAAGGCCACCAGGGCGGTGACGCCGCCGGTAAGGTGATTCAGGCCTTTGGTGAAGTGGTCATCGGCGGTAACTACGTGGTCGGCGCGGTGGTGTTCCTGATTCTGATGATCATCAACTTCGTGGTGATCACCAAGGGGGGAGAGCGGATCTCGGAGGTGTCTGCCCGCTTTACCCTGGACGCCCTGCCCGGCAAGCAGATGGCCATCGACGCCGATCTCAATGCCGGAACCCTGACTCAGGATCAGGCCCGCAAGCGCCGGCAGGAGGTCGCCAGAGAAGCCGATTTCTATGGCGCCATGGACGGAGCCTCGAAGTTTGTCCGTGGCGATGCCATCGCCGGCATCCTGATCCTGGCCATCAACATCATCGGCGGTATCTGCATCGGCATCTTCATGTACGATCTCAGTGCCGCCGAGGCCTTTAAAACCTATGCCCTGTTGACCATCGGTGATGGTCTGGTGGCCCAGATCCCGTCACTGCTGCTGGCCACCGCCGCCGCCATCATTGTCACCCGGGTCTCCGACGCCGAAGAGATGCCCAAGCAGCTATCCCGACAGTTGTTGGCACAGCCACGGGTACTGGCGACTGCCGCCGGAGTGATGACCATACTGGGCCTGGTGCCCGGCATGCCCACCCTGGTGTTCCTTTGCTTTGCCGCGGTCATCGGCTTTGTGGCGTTCCGCCAGACCCAACTGGCTCCGGCCGCGCCACTGGATGAGGTCAAAGAGAAAGCGGATCAGGTGATCAGCGAGCCCAGCCAACCCAGCTGGGAAGCGCTGCCTTACACCGACGTCATCGAACTCAGCGTCGGCTACCGGTTGGTGCATCTGGTGGATCGCAGCAAAGGCGCCGAGCTTATTAAACGACTGACCGGAATTCGCCGCACCCTGTCGGAACAGGCGGGATTCCTGCTGCCAGAAGTGCGGGTTCGCGACAACCTGTCGTTGCCACCCAACGGCTACCAGATCAGCATTCTCGGTACCCCTCAGGCCCAGTCAGAACTGCAGCCAGAGCGGCTGATGGCGATTCAGAGCGGGCCGGTGTACGGCAGCATCGAAGGGGTGATCACCAAAGATCCCGCCTATCAGATGGACGCCACCTGGATTGAACCCAATGACAAGGCCCGAGCCCTCAACCTGGGCTACTCGGTGGTGGACCACGCCACCATCATCGCCACTCATGCCAGCAAGATCATTCGTGAGGCGCTGCCGGAGATGCTGCAGCACGACGACATCACTCACCTGAATGAGCGTCTGGCCAGCCAGGCGCCGAAACTGGCCGAGTCCCTGTCCACCGCCCTGACCCCGGTGCAGCAGCTGAAAACCTTCCGACTGCTATTGAGGGAACAGGTGTCGCTCAAGGACATCCGCACCATTGGCACTACCCTGCTCGAGAGCAGCGATGCCACCAAGGATCCGGTCTTGCTGGCCGCCGATGTTCGCTGTGCCATCAAGCACAACCTAGTGCACCAGATCGCCGGCGATGCCACCCGCCTCAACGTCATTACCCTGGCACCTGAGTTGGAGCAGGTGCTGCTGGGCGCCCTCAACCAAGCCCAACAAGCCGGTCAGGTATCGCTAGACAGCTTCCCGGTGGATCCGCAGGTGCTGGCCAAGCTGCAACAGGCGATGCCCGAGCATCTGGCGGCGGCCCGCCACAACGGTCAGCCACCGCTGCTGTTGGTGGCACCTCAGCTGCGACCGCTGCTGGGTCGCTATGCCCTGGCCTTTGCTCGGGGCCTGACGGTGCTCTCCTACAATGAGATTCCGGAAAACCGTGAGCTGGAGATCGCCGCCCAGCTCGCCGGTCAGTAACCACTTACCTTGGGTCGGCGCCTGCGGGCGCCGACCCTCTGGCAACCCGCCCGCAGATTCCGTACAATCGCCGCTCTCGTTTCAGGACCCGGATACCCCATGCAACTTCTCCAGCGCACCCTTCACCCCGATGCCGTCGAAAACGGCAGCGAATTCCTGCGCACCGCGGTGCGGGCGATCATTCGCCAACAGGACGACATTCTGCTGCTGTACACCGAACGCTACGACGACTACAGCCTGCCTGGCGGCGGTGTCGATGACGGCGAAGCCCTGGATATTGCCCTGATTCGGGAGGTGGAAGAGGAAACCGGCGCCACCAATATCGCCATTCTCGGCAGCATCGGTACCTTTGAGGAGCTGCGCCCTTGGTACAAGAAGGACTACGACAACATGCGCATGCTGTCCCACTGCTTTGAGTGCAGCGCCGACCGGCAGTTGGGCCCCACCCGGCTGGAGCACTACGAGCAAGCCAATGGCATGAGGCCGGTGTGGGTCAAGCTGAACGACGCCATCGCCCATAACCACCGGGTCATGGCCAGCAGCGACAAACAGGGGATGTCCATCGCCCGGGAGACCTGGCTACTGGAATACATCGCCGCCGGCAACCTGGACCACCGGGTTGCCTGACCGGCCTCAGTCGCTCTGCAGGGCCACCCCAGATGCCAGCAGGGCCTGAACCGCTTCCGGAGTCAACCCGGCCTCCAGCAATACCGCCTTGGTGTGTTGTCCCAGCTCCGCCCCGGCCTGCGGCTGGCCTTGGCTCTGGCGGAACTTGACCGGCATCGCCACCTGCAGCAGTTCCTGCCCAGCCACGGCCACCGGTGTTAGCATGTTCCGCGCCTGATACTGAGGGTGCGCCGCCGCTTCACTAACAGTCAGTACCGGCTCACAGCAGCAATCGACGTCGGCAAACACCCGGCGCCAATGCTCAAAACTGTGCTCGGCAAAACAGGTGGCGATGTCCTGCTTCAGCGCCTGCTGCTGGCCAGGAGGCGCCGCCGCCCTGGTGAGCCACAGCGGCCGCCCTAAGGCATTAAAGAACTCTTTGGCAAATTGCGGCTCCAACCCACCCACCGCAAAATAGCGATCATCGGCGGTGCGGTAATAATCGTAAAAGCCGCCACCATTAAGCATCTCCTGTCCCGGCCCGGGGGCCTCGCCACTGGCCAACGCACCGGCGCCATAGAGGGCGTTCATCGCCAGGGCACCATCGGCCATGGCCACATCCAGGTGTTGGCCTTCACCACTGACACTCCGGCCCAGCAGCGCCGCCAGAATGGCGACCACCGCCTGCTGAGATCCCCCGGCCAGGTCCGCTACCTGGGTGCCTGACAACACCGGGCCGGTGTCCAGGCGGCCGCTGTAACTGGCCAGCCCAGACAAAGCCAGGTAGTTGATGTCGTGACCGGCCTTCGCCTGCATCGGCCCATGTTGGCCATAGCCGGTGATGGAGCAGTAGATCAGCTGCGGATTGATCGCCTTCAGGCGCTCATACCCCAACCCCAACCGCTCCATGACACCGGGGCGAAACTGCTCCACCACCACATCGTATTGCCCCACCAGGGTATGCACCGCTTCGATGGCCTCGGGCGATTTCAAATCCAGAGCCACGCTGTGCTTGTTACGATTCATCGTCAGGTGGGCCGCCGATCGCCCGGCCACCATCGGCGCCATGCTGCGCAGCAGATCCGGACGAGTCGGTGACTCAATTCGGGTCACCTGCGCCCCCATATCCGCCAGCATCATGGTGGCAAACGGGCCGGGCAACAGGGTAGAGAAATCCAGCACCCGTATCCCGGTCAGCGGCCCTTTCATTACCCTTGCTCCAGCATCTGGCGGGCGATGATCAGCTTCATCACCTCGCTGGTACCGGCGTAGATCCGCTGAACCCGGGCATCGGCCCAGGCGCGAGCCACCGGGTATTCCCACATGTAGCCGTAGCCTCCGTGCAACTGCAGGCACTCGTCGATCACCTGACCTTGCAACTCGGTGGTCAGCAACTTGGCTTCGGCGGCCATGGCTGCATCCAGCTTACCCTCAAGGTGCAATTCGACGCAGCGGTCCACAAACACTCGAGTGGCATCGACCCGGGTTTTGCACTCCGCCAGTTTGAACTGGGTATTTTGAAACGCGGCGATGGGCTTGCCGAAGGCCTTGCGATCCGACACATACTGTACCGTCTGTTCCAAAATCGATTCGGTGTTACTGATGGCGTTGGTGGCCACGGACAAACGCTCCTGCGGCAACTCCTGCATCAGGTACACAAACCCCTGCCCCTCGGCGCCCAGCAGGTTTTGAGCCGGCACCCGCACATCCTCAAAGAACAGCTCGGAGGTATCCTGGGCTTTCATGCCCACCTTTTCCAGGTTTGAGCCTCGACTGTAGCCATCACGACTGGCTTCCACCAAAAACAGGCTGATGCCCCGAGCGCCGGCACTCTTGTCGGTCTTGGCCACCACGATCACCAGATCCGCATGTTGACCATTGGTAATAAAGGTCTTGGAACCATTGATGATCCAGTCATCGCCGTCGCGGACCGCGGTGGTCTTCACCCCCTGAAGATCCGAGCCGGTTCCCGGCTCGGTCATGGCGATGGCGGTCACCAGCTCGCCGCTGATGCAGCCGGGCAGATACCGTTGTTTCTGCTCCTCGGATCCGTAGTTAAGGATGTAGGGCACGGCAATGTCGGAATGCAGCCCCCAGCCGATGCCGGAAGCGCCGGCGCGGGCGATCTCCTCGTTGATGATGACGTTGTAACGAAAGTCGACTTCAACCCCCCCGTAGGCTTCCGGCAGCGTCGGGCACAGGAAGCCCTGCTCACCGGCCTTATTCCACAAGGCTCGGTCGACGCAGCCGTCCTTCTCCCACTGGGCATGGAAGGGGGTAATCTCGGTCTCAATAAAGCGGCGTACGCTATCGCGAAACAGCTCTTGATCACTGTCAAACAGGGTTCTTGGAAACATGCATCACTCCTTGATATCAGTATTGTTGATTGGCATCGGCACGCGCTCTGAGCGAGTCCGGCACCAGGAACCGGTCACCGTAACACTCGGCCAGTTCATCGGCCCTGGCAACGAAACGACCAAGGCCATATTGATTGATAAACTGCAGCGCACCGCCGGTCCAGGCCGGATAACCAATACCAAAAATCGAGCCGATGTTGGCGTCCCCACTGCTGGTCAGCACCTGCTCCTCGTAACAGCGGGCGGTTTCTATGGCCATGATGAACAACAGCCGATCTTTGATCTCCTGCAGTGGTAATTGCGCCTGTGGACGATAAAACTGCGCCTTGAGCCCAGACCACAACCGTTTTTTGCCCTCGGGCGGATAATCGTAGAACCCCTGACCCGCCAGCTTGCCGGGCCGCTCCAGCTCGATCATTCGGTCGATGGTGGCGTCACCGGCCTTTGGCAACTGAGTGATGCCCTCATCGGCCAGATCGGCAATGGTCTGGTTACGAATCTTCTCCATCAAGGTCAGGCTGACCTCATCGGAGACCGCCAGCGGCCCCACCGGAAAGCCACACAGGAAAGCCGCGTTCTCAACGGCCGCCGCCGACACCCCTTCTCCCAGCATGGCGATGCCTTCGTTAGTGAAGGTGCCAAACACTCGAGAGGTGAAAAAGCCTCGACTGTCATTGACCACGATGGGGGTTTTCCCCAGTTGCAACACAAAATCGTAGGCCTTGGCCAACGTCGCCGAGTCCGTCTGCTCACCGCAAATGATCTCCACCAGCGGCATCTTGTCCACCGGGGAGAAGAAATGCAGGCCGATAAACTGCGCCGGCCGCTCTGACGCCTCAGCCAGGCCGGTGATGGGTAGGGTCGAGGTGTTGGAGGCAAATACCGCCTCCTGAGGCAGATGCCGCTCCGCTTCCTGGGTGACTCGAGCCTTGAGCTGACGCTGCTCAAACACCGCCTCAATCACCAGTTCACATCCCCCGAGATCCGCCGCCTGCTCGCTGGGGTGAATACGCGCCAGTGTCTGGGCTTGCTGCTCTGCGGTAATGCGGCCTCGCTGCAGCTGCTTGGCCAACAGGGCCTCTGAATAGGCTTTGCCTTTGTGGGCATTGGCCAGGCTCACGTCCTTGAGCACCACCTCGATGCCGCGACTGGCAGCCGCATAGGCGATGCCGGCCCCCATCATGCCGGCGCCCAGCACCCCCAGCTTACTGACCGTTGCGGCCTCAATGCCGTCGGGACGGCTGGCTCCGGCCTTAATGTCATTAAGCTGGAACCAGAAGGTGTTGATGAGATTCTTGGCCACCTGGCTGGTCACCAGCGACACAAAATAACGGGATTCGATGCGACAGGCGGTGTCAAAATCCACCTGAGCGCCTTCTACCATGGCGGACAGTATTGCTTCCGGCGCCGGCAACACCCCCTTGGTCTTCAGCTTGAGCATGGCCGGAGCCACCGCCAGCATCTGAGCCAACTTGGGTGAATTGGGGTGACCTCCCGGAAGGCGGTAGCCCTTGACGTCCCAGGGCTGGCAACTCTGCTCATTGGCTTGAATAAAGGCGCTAGCCTGTGCCAGCATCGCCTGCTCACCATCGGCCAGTTCGTGCAACAATCCCGCTTTAAGCGCTTTTTCGGCGCCAAACTGTTTGCCTTCAGTAAGCAATGGCATCGCCGCCTGCAAACCAAACAGGCGCACGGTACGGGCAATGCCACCGCCACCGGGCAACAGCCCCAGAGTCACCTCGGGCAACCCCAGCTTCACCGACTTATGCCTGAGGGCGATGCGATGGTGACAGGCCAGTGCCACCTCCCAGCCGCCGCCCAATGCGGCGCCGTTGATGCAGGCCACCACGGGTTTGCCGCCGGTTTCCAGCGCTCGCAAGCTGGCTTTGATGGACTCGACCATGGCAAAAAACGGCTGGCTGGTCTCGGCGGTAACCTCGGCAATCTTGCCCAGGTCGCCACCGGCAAAAAACGTCGATTTGGCCGAGCGGACAATGATTCCGCAATAGGTCATCTGTTGCAGTTGAACCACCGCCTGGGCCAGATCGGCGGCAAACTGCTCATCCATCAAATTGGCCGAAGCCCCCTGGCGATCCAGAATCAAGTGGGCAATGCCATTGTGGTCTTGCTCAATACGTAAGCTGTTCATGGTTTGGCTCCCTTAAACCCGTTCGATGATGGTGGCAATGCCCATGCCGCCGCCGACACAAAGTGTGGCCAGGCCGCGTTTCAGGTCGCGGGCTTCCAGCTCATCCAGTAAGGTACCCAAGATCATGGCGCCAGTGGCCCCCAACGGGTGGCCCATGGCGATGGCACCGCCATTGACGTTGACCTTGTCATCGCCAATGTTCATCTCCCGCTGGAACCGCATCACCACCGAGGCAAACGCTTCGTTAACCTCAAACAGGTCGATGTCCTCAACATTGAGATTGGCCAGCGACAACGCCTTTTGGGCCGCAGGGGCCGGCCCGGTCAACATGATGGTGGCGTCGGTGCCGACCACGGCAGTGGCGACAATGCGGGCCCTGGGGGTCAGTTGGTAACGCTTACCCATGGCGTCGCTGCCGATCAGCACCAGGGCGGCGCCGTCGACAATGCCGGAGGAGTTAGCCGCAGTATGCAGGTGGTGAATTCGCTCCACCTGAGGGTATTTCTCCCGAGCCACCGCATCAAAGCCCATCTCACCCACCGCCTGGAACGACGGCGTTAATCCTGCCAGGGTCTCGAGACTGCAATCCGGCCGAATAAACTCGTCCTGCGCCAGCACGGTAAAGCCATTTTGGTCCATCACCGGCACCACCGAGCGATTAAAGGCACCCCGCTGCCAGGCCGCTGCCGCCCGCTGATGCGACCGCACCGCAAAGGCATCCACCTGCTCACGGCTGAAACCTTCCAAGGTGGCGATCAGATCGGCGCCAATGCCCTGAGGCATAAACCCAGTCTTCAGATTGGTGTGCGGATCGTTGGCCCAGGCACCGCCGTCGGACGCCATCGGCACTCTGGACATGGACTCGACGCCACCGGCAATCACCAGTTGCTCCCAACCAGAGCGCACCTTCATGGCCGCCATGTTGACCGCCTCCAGGCCGGAGGCACAGAATCGATTCAGGGTGACGCCACCAATATCATCGTCCCAGCCCGCCGCCAGCGCCGCGGTCTTGGCAATGTCGGCGCCCTGATCGCCCACGGCGGTGACGCAGCCCAGAACGATGTCGTCCACGTCCTGAGTCTGAAAGCCGTGGCGACGCTGCAACTCATGCAGCAATCCCACCAGCAGCGAGATGGGCTTAATTTCGTGCAGGCTGCCATTGGCTTTGCCCCGTCCCCTTGGGGTACGTATGGCATCGAACAGGTAGGCGTCTTGAGTCATGAGCAATCCTTGCAATAACGGAAGTCTCACCACTCTATGAAAAAACACCTGGGGGATGAATGACCATTTCGGTCAACAGCAGTGACAAAAATCGGCAGCGGCGCAACTGGCGCTTGCAAGAAAGCAGGTCAACGTTGAATGATCAGGGGAGTGATTTTCTGGCAATGAAAGAGACGAAAAACAGCGACCGGTACGCCCACCCACTCCAACAACCAGTTCCCGTTGTCACCGAATAGCGGTGATTACCAAAGTTCTGAAACGGACTGCTCGACTTCGGAGCGCAATGCCAACAATATGAGTCTCTTATCTGCCCTGCCCTCTTCGCCCTGCCAGTCCAGTTGATCCAGCGTATGACAACACAGACTGACTAGGTCTTCGATTTTAAATACTTCTTGGGGAATAAATACATGATTGGAAATCACCATGCCGCCCCGACCAATGATGGTCATCTGTCTCAGCACTTGATAAAGCAGCTCCTCGTCGGCTTTGACCTTGCCGTTCTCAACCAGATCCGAAAATTGCTTCCTTATTTTTACCGACGACATGTCAAAAATATGCTGGAACTTTTCCCTAGTCTCCGGCCTAGCCTGATCAAACATTGCCTTATTGGTCCCGATAAGATCCAGTGATGCACTGTCTGGGTAGAACTGTCTCAAGTAGAATTGGTAGCAATGAAAACAAACAATCTTCTCTTTTGCCGACAGTTCCATCCTGCTAAATTTATACATGGATTCGGCGAGTGTTTCTATTACCGAGCTGAACAAATAAACCAGCAAATCATCTTTAGAAGCGAAGGTACGATATAGGGTACCTGCGGTTACCTCCACCTCTTTAGCAAGCTCATTCATCGAGAACTGCAAATAGCCCTGTTCTCTGATCAGTCTCATGGCGGCTTTGGCAATCTTGACCTTTCTTATCTGAGCTTTATTAAACATATTAACGTCCAGTGTTGCGTTCTAATACCGTTCGGAGCACCGCCCCGTCATTCGCATGGCTTCACTATAACACTGAACTTGGCTACCGCTAACTGGGCCCATAATGGTCAAAACTCCACCCGCCCCTAATTTAAAAACCCCAAGCAACATCCTAAGTGAATGTTCTTAAAGGCTTTATTGCTATTTCTAAGCCAAGCGTATGTCGCCTCTAAAAATGGAGAAACTCTCCACTTCGAAACAATGCAGCGTCTGTGTCAAACCACAGTTAGCGACCTTTGTCACGCTGTGTGCCCCGGCCCTGAAAGAATCCATCAGTTGAGCCGATGCAATTGCGACTCTCATCACATCAGCGTGGCACTGTTATCACCTTAATGAGTTTTGCGAATGCCACTCCTAAATCATCTTTACATTTTCCCTACAATGGCAACCATCCAATACCGTTAGAGGAGGAAAGTGATGCAATCAGAATTAGACTGGATCTGTTTTAGTACACATCATGACCACCTCTCTATCCGATGCTATTGGCGATGTCTCAATATATCGAGATAGAACAACCGTTAACGAATAATGTCAATCCAAAATAAAAACTAAGCTCATAATTTAAAAAACAACACACTTAGCTTCCATGAAGTTAAATTGGGCAACTTCCAACCAAGGATGAACATTCAAGTTCAAACCTGTTGGCCACTGATAATTACAACTATTACAACAATGCCAAAAACCATTTTGGCAACAATGGAGCGTCGATGATGATCAAAAAAAGAAAGGCACTGCCAGGCCTATTAGCATTAATACTTGCCGGTTGTGGCTCTGATAACTCTACACCTGACACACCTGAGCCAGGGCCGGGCCCAACTCCGGATAACCCGGCTTGGGAATATGTTGAGAGCGGTAAAATGGAGCTCAATACCAATGGATTAAAAGGCCATATCAATGTGACTTTTGACTACATGAACGAGCAGGTCTGGAAGTGGATCCGAGGCATTACTAAGGATTCTGACAATTTCTGCTTGACCTTGCCAGATAATGTAACTCAGCCGTGCAACACCGATGTCAATGGCGACGGGTTTGTCAATGCGCTCGATGCAAACCTTGCGGGCATCGTTAATCAACAGACAGACATATCTCGAGTCTCGGCTGAAGAGATCCACCGAGTATTGTCAACGAACCCTGATGGTTTAGGCGCCGGTACCGCAAGACCAGACATCTTCAAAGAGGGAAGCTACTCTGTTTTTGACCTACTACGCTATATGGTCGCCACTCGTGACGACCTGAAGTTCATCGGTGAGATCACCACACCTGACGACTCTGAGTACAATACGCATGAATTTACCTTAGCCTATGACCGAAACGGAAATGGCAGCTTTAGCGATGAGGGAGAGGAATCGAGTAACTGGCACTTTAGATTCACTCAAAGCATGGGCAAGGCCGGGTTGTACCGAGACCACAGTGGAGAAATTCCGTTCAATCGAATGGATATGTTCCTGATAAAAGAGGAGCAGCGCATTCGCTTCATTGACGCCTCTTCATCCTTCAAGGCCCGGCTGAAACACCTTTGGAAGAGCGAAGCTGACCGGCTGGCCTCGAACAATGGCAAAGTCATTGTAGACAGCATTGGCTGGAGCGACGATCCAGAAAACCCCATTGCCACCAACTTTGAAGTCAAGGCACACAACCTTAGGAATGACGTGTTCCAAGAGGGCGTGATTACCAACATGGACGTATTTTTAACCCTGGCTGATATGGGACACGACTTCAGGCTCACCTGGTGGCCAACCCTGGAGACTGGCGCTATTGTTAATTCCTTCGCCTTATCCCGAGCCCCGGTTTTGGGTAAGACCGTCGGCCTGCGTTCCTTCGTCACTACAACTTCTGTCCTGAACGAGTTCGGCAATGACATCTTCTTCTCAGACCGTATGCCTGGAGTCTGCAACTTTGATGCGGTTACGGGTCGCTCCGATACCATCAACACCCCAGTGCCAATGACAGATTGCGTGCGAGATTTCTGGAGTGCATTTGGCATCGGAGGCTATTTCGGAAACATTAACAACGATCTGTGGCTGATGCCTTTTGGTGCCGAAAATGTAGTGTTGTCGAAACAAGATCTAAATAATGCCGGATACCATAGCCTCGGTACCAAGATCGATAGCTTTTCGAAGAACGAAACCATCCAGTGGGATTACAACTGGCGCCACAACGCCCTGGTAGAAAAAGGCGTTAAGACAGGCTTCATTGACTCTGACATTGTCACCTTGCGCACCCTGACTCCGGCAACTGAAGAAAGCCAGCATGGCAAGGCTCCGCTGTTGAACGAAAACCACTTTGGCTGGAAAGTGGCTGACTGCACCCTATGCCATAACGAAGAGGCAGCGCCTCAAGGGCATGGAGGCTACTCCTGGCCTGTGAATGCGGCCGACGGATTCGATGAAATCCAGCCCTACTACTGTTCCACTTGCCACGGCAACAATGGGGCTCCAGAGGCCCACGGCCGGGAAGCCCGCTGCTTCTGGTGCCACTCGGAAGACATGTTACCCAAAAATCATGGTCCAGCCAGCACTCGCAAACTGCTGAAGCATGAAGATAACTGGATTAATACAGTTACCACGCGTCGCAAAGCAGGAGATGACAACAATATGTATGGATTCTCCGACAACCATAGTGAAGTCCTGGAAGGAGACGAAAAAGGCTACGGTGATCGCTGGGTATCTTCAAACAATGATTATGATTTCACCAAGAAATTCCCAGACCCATTCTCCTGTGGTACCTGCCACCAGGATAAGCAGTAATTAACGCCAGATAGCACGGTAATAAAGCCCCTTACCCGGGGCTTTTTTAGCAAAGGATGATTCAACTCACTGCCGCTCTCTCCGGTCTAACCAAACGTCGCGATTGTAATTTTTGCCGGTACGGCAATGCTTGCGCAGGCGCAAGGATGAAGTCATGGCTTCCATTAAGTTGTCTATTCCGACTCAGCAATCAAAAGATGGAGAGGCTCTCCACTTAAAAGAAAGATTCCGACTGTGACAACACACATTTAGTGATCACAATCACGCCACGCCCCACCTTTAGGTAAAAATCGCACCGCACACAACCCAAAACCAAGACGCCGATCACACTCAAAAGGCTCTGTTATCGACTCAATGAGTTTTGCGAATGGCCCTCCGAAATCGATTTTATGCTTTTCCTACAATGGCAACCATCACATACCGCTAACGGAGGACAGTCATGCAATCAGAATTGGGCTGGGTATTTTTCAGTACAGGTAATGAGCATCTCTCCAGCCCGGCGCGGGTAATAGAGATTCAATTAAATGAGATAGAACAATCACGAGTGACCGCCATTTCGGTGTCCGACCATAAGCTGAGAAAAGCCGGTGCCGGAATTATTCTTGGGCTTAAAGACTGCCTGAAAGGATCCGACCGAATCACCATAGGCGGACACACATCACCGGTTAAATCCTACTCTGTTTTTTCGTCTGAGTCGTCCATGCCGGTCGGGTTCATTGTCATCATCTCGAACAAGAATCAATGCCAAAAACTTGAACAGTTTTCGACTCTCTCGGCATTACGCCTGCTGCGTAACACCATCCTTAAAAGCAGCCGCCCAGAGGGCGATTCCAGCGAGTTAAAACTGAAAACGCTTCAAGTCGTGAAAATGACCGCGCTAGGCCTGAATGCCAGTGAGATCGCCGATGTATTGCACCTAACCAATCGAGGTGTCGATTATCACCTGTCTCTGGCCAAGCAAAAAATTGGCGCCATAAACAAGCCCAACCTAATCTTCGAGGCCAGAAATCTTGGCTGGGTCTAACCCTGCCAGAGAAACTTCCCAGTAAGTTAGGTGACACGTTCATTGACGAACACCAAGGCAACAGCCGCCACCATTTTGTCACCTTGATCAAATCCATAAAAAGAGCCACTCAGGCTCTGAATCTCAATGAGTAATGCAACAGGAAAAGCAAATGATGAGAAGCCGGTATAGTTTATTACCAGCCTTGCTATGTGTTGGCCTAGCAGGCTGTGGTTCGGATGACTCCTCCACTCCCAACGTGCCAGAACCCCCAGTCGATAAACCGGTCAATGAGGCTTGGAACTACATCGAAACTCCGCCCTCCGAAGACTTTAACTCACCAAAGCTGGCTGGGAAATTCGACGTTTTCTTTGGAGAAAGTGAAGAAAAAGTCATCCAGTACATTAACGAAGGATCGGCACTCGCCCAACAGGGCGACATGAGTTATGACCTGAACGGCGATGGCTGGATTAACCGTTGGGATTCCTCTGCCGCAGGCGCTCGAGTGGAGCTTGGGCTTGAGGTCAGTACCTTGGGCAGTGAAATTGACCGCGTGTTAAAGACCAACCCCGATGGTCTTGGAGCCGGTACGGCTCGTCCCGATATTTTCGTAGAGGGACACTACTCCGTCTTCGATCTGCTGCGCTATTTCGTCGCCACCCGCAGCGATCTGCGCTTTGACAACGTCATTAAGCCAGAAGAGTCTGACTATAAGACTCACGAATTCACCCTCTCCTGGGATGAAAATGGCGACGGTGACTTCACCAATGACGGCGTACATTCAAACAGCGATCTGTGGCACTTCCAACTGATGGCTTCCAATGGCGACAACAAAGATTACGTCGGTGGACTTACCTTCCACATGTACAGTCGCATGGATGAATATTGGCTTAAAACCGGTGACGTAGTTCGCTTCCTGCCGACCTCAGAAGCGATGAAAGGACGTCGCACCCTGGCATGGAAACACGAAATCGACAAAAAAGCCCAAAATGGCGGTAAAGTCATTGCCGATGCACTGCGCCTGATAGTCGACGATCACCCGGACGCCGCTCCGGGCGACAGTGGCATCATCGCCACTCAAATCGAAGTGCGCCCATTCAACTTGCGCAGTGACGTATTTCAGCCTGGGGTGATCACTGGCATGGATTACTTCCTCAGCGCCGCTGCTGACTACAATATTGATCTTGGATTCAGCTTTTGGCCAACCTTAAGCACAGGCGTTCCTTTCAATAGCTTTGTTTTGTCTAAAGGCCCGCTGGGCCAGGGTGGCGGTTTCGGTAACTGGTTTGGGCGCCTCATTCAAAACCCGGGCAGCATGATGGGAGACTTCAGCACCAACCCCAACTGCATGCACATGAACGACCAAGGTGGGCCATCTGCCGCCATTGGCGGAACCGGGATGTGGACCCAAGGTCAGGCTGAATGCGATCGTTGGTTCAACCAGCACAACGGCAGCGGCGGTTATATGACTAATACCGACCACTACACCACCGTAAACAACTACGGCGTCGATTTCCTGTTTCTGGGCTTCCAGCAGATCATCGGCAACGAACTGGATGCCGATAAGCAATTGCAGGTGTTTGTCGACAAAGACAAGTTGCTGCGCAGCGATTTTGGTAACTACGATATCAACTCGTGCAAAGGTGGAAAGTGCGATACTGCGGTACTTCGAACCCTAATTCCAGCAACAGACTCCAACCCGGTGGGCAAAGCCCCAGTGCTAGATTCAACCCACTTTGGCTGGAAAATTGCTGATTGTACCCAGTGCCACAACGAGCAACGCGATCCAAATGGTCACGGCGGCGCCTCCTGGCCGGTGAATGCAGCCGATGGTTTTGATGTGCAACAGCCGCACTACTGTGCTACCTGCCATGGCAGCAATGGCGCGACTCCTCGTCACGATCAGGAAACCCGATGCAGCTTCTGCCACAACGCCAAAAATGACTCCAGCCAGGACTATGCTCCGGTGATGCCTAATCATGGCGAAGCCAGTGCTCAGTTCCTGTTGCAGCCCGATGACAACCGCAGTAACCACGACACCGTTTCCTACTACATGGGGGAGCCCCATTACGAGACTGGACAACACTACGTGCCTCGCGCTCCGACGGCGCTCGATGGCGAAATTGAGTTGTTTGGCCCGTTATGGGTACCCCACAACAATGCTTACAGCCTAAGTAAGAGTTTCCCTGGTACTTACTCTTGCATGACCTGTCACCAGGCCAAGCAGTAACCCAATACAAACCACCTCATATGCAGGTGGTTTTTTCTTTTCAGACCGACCATCGTGACAGTGGTCGGTCCAAGCCAACGATTCTGCTCCATAGTCCGCGACAGAGACACGGTGTAATTAGATGGAGAGCTTCTCCACTTTTTCACTTCACTCACCGACTAACCGTCAGAAAATCGTGACGAGCATCCATCATTATGCGCATAACGGTGAAGTGTTTTCGTCGCCTCCGGGTGTATGTGAACGAAATGTCACATCTCCACCCCAACCTTTAGTGACCCTTCTGATCTCTGTCAGCCCGCTCACTCAACCCAATCCAGCTTCCATCGTACGATCTCATTGAAAAAATAATGACAAAGGACAACAAAATGATGATGAAACGAACTACACCTCTCATGCTGGCGCTGTCAGTGGGCCTGGTTGGTTGCGGCAGTGATGATGACAACACACTGATACCGCTTCCCGACAACCGCGCTCCTATCGCCCAGCCCGATTATGTCTCAGTCAATCGCGGCGATACCGTTATCATCGACGCCCTGGCCAACGACTCCGACTCCAACGGCGACACCCTGAGCCTGGTGTCCAGTGACCTGTCCATCACCGACGATGGCAAGTTGAGCTTCAGTGCCGCAGCCGATGCGCCGCTGGGTGAGTCCAGCTTCAGTTACACCATTTCCGACGGAGAGCTGCAGGCAACGGGGACCGTCTACATCACCATAGAAAGTGGCCAAACTGAACCCACTGAGGCGACCTTCGTGACCGCCAAGACCTGTAAGAGCTGCCACTCCAGCCACTTTAACGATTGGCAGCCTACCAAACACGCCCAGGATTACCGTCGCCTCTATACCCAGGAAAACAAAACCATCGAGGCGATCATCCCGGAACTGGACTGGGGCACCGAAGCGGATCCAAAGCACCACACCATGTATGGCAAACCCAACTATCGCTTCTCCACCTATAAAGGGGCGGACGGTAAGTACTACGCCGAGCTTCACGATGCCATCAACACCGACGAGTCTGTGGTGTACCGTATCGACGGCATATCCAGCACCACCTCCAAGCAATTCGTCAGCTACGACTTTCCCTCCGACGACGATCCCAACGTGGAAAGCAGTTATGGCCGGATGATGCCCTTTGCCTGGTTTAACGACGGCAACGTCGCCCGGTTCACCTCCTTTTACACTACCAGCTCCTACTGGCATCAGGATGGCAGCTTGGTTAAAGAGGGGGATATTGTTAACTCGGCCTTTGTCGGCCCCATCGAACAGCGTGAAGAACTCAAAAAGATGAGCTGGGACAACCAGTGCTTCACCTGTCACACCACCGGCGGCAAGATTGAGAAATGGGACGTCAGCGAAAAGTACACCATGCTGGCTGCCCACACCAACTCTAAGGACTCCGATGCGGTAGAAGATGGCATCAGCTGCGAACGCTGCCACAACGAGGGCTCCCTTCACGCCACCAGCATGAGTGGCGACGACATCACCAACCCCGCAAAAATGAGTTTCCAGCAATCGGTAGATTCGTGTGCGCAGTGTCACCAGATGGCCAAGCATCCAGACATCTACCACTACTCTCAGCCCTACCTGCCTGAGTTCGATGAAGACGGAAACATCACCACCAACCCCGGAAAGCACTACCGGACTGGCGATGACCTGAGCCTGTTTACCGAGGTGGATACTCAAGGCGTGTTCCTTGGCACCGACTACCCCAAGGGGCAGAAGAATCAGGTGGCCACCTACATGACCTCCAAGCACTTCGAGATGCAGATCGACTGCGTGACCTGTCATGACCCTCACGCCATGGGCATGCAGAAACAGGGGGATGCCCTGTGCACTCAATGCCACCAGGATCGTGGCGCCAACCACACCCTGCCAATCCACGACATGGTGGGGGTCTCCTGCGTCGACTGTCACTTCGTCGCCACCGAATCGGTTGCCACCCGCTGGAGCAACGACAACCACAGCTTCGATGCCATCAGCCCGGCAGAGTCTCTGGCCAATTTCGACGCCCTGGCGCCCTACTCACGCGGCGAAGGCTCCGATCCGATGATGACCAAGTGGTGGGGTTACATTCAAGCCATGGGCGGCGCCAATGGACCTTGTTACAGCGATGGGATCTATCGCATAAGCCAGGTGTGTGATTTCTTCGATGTTCTGCCCAATGCCTGCAGCAACTGTCACGACGACGAATACCCTAAGCCTGGGGTATTTGACGACACTGAACGTGCCAAGCTGATTGAAGGCACAGAGCGCTATCAGCGCTTCCTGGACCAGCAGAAGTAACGCCTAGACACCCGCCTAATTGACAGGGTAATCCAGGGCACCGGCAACGACCGGTGCCCTTTTTGTCTCTCCAGCCTTAAAGCTCCCGCCCATTAGTCGATCTAGCTCTGGTCCAGTAGACACAAAAAAGGCGCCGTGAGGCGCCCTGTTGCAGAGTGGGTGCGTGGTTATTTTATCGCCAGCAACTCCACATCGAAGATCAGCAGCGAACCCGGCTGAATGGCACCGGCACTGCGATTGCCATAACCAAGCTTGGCCGGAATGTACAAACGAGTCTTTTCACCGACCACCATGTATTGCAGGCCCTCAGTCCAGCCCGGAATCACCTGCGTCAGTTTAAACTCGATCGGCTCGCCTCGCTCCACTGAACTGTCAAACACGGTGCCGTCCAGCAAGGTACCGTGATAGTGGACCCTTACCTTACTGCTGGCGCTGGGGTGCTCGGTGCCGGTTCCGGGCTGCAACACCTTATATTGCAGTCCGGAAGCGGTAGTTTGCACCCCTTCCTCTGAGGCATTCTGCGCCAGAAACTCATCACCCAGTCGAATGTTCTCTGGCGCCACCTTGGCGTTATTCATGTTCTTAAAGACAAAGTAACCCACCAACAGCACAACCATGGCAATGATCAGAATTTTAGACACGGAATATCCCCGTTTTCAGAAAGTTGTCTGAATGGTAGCAAGCATCGATCCCCCAGCTCAAGAATCCACGCTGCGATCTTGGTTAATTCTGTTTCGTGGCCCCATGGCTACCATCGACTTATTCAGGCCACAGAAACGCTCCACCTGCAGCTCCGCCTCAGGGAACAGCGTCTGCAACATTTTCCGGTTGAGCAAACGGGCACTTTCCACCGTTTGTACCGCCTCGGCCACAGTCTCGGCCCGAGGCCAGTTACCCAAAGCAAATTGCTGTACCAACGCGATACGAGCCGGCTTCGGCAGCCAATGAAAAAATGGTGTGACACAGTGAGGTTCGACGGGAAACCAGTAGTTAGGGGTCTGCACGAAATAACGCTCACCGACTCGAGTCACCTCCCGGGCAAAACGGACCATGTTGGCCCAGTCCCCGACATGCTCCACCACCGAGTTGGAATGCACCACATGGAAACTGTTGCGCTCGAATTGGTGCAGATCGCAGCCGTCCGCCACGACGAACCGAAACCGATCATGATTCTCAGGCTTATCCTGCTGAGGCAGATTGGACAAGGTCAGGCAGACCCGATTCCGCTCAAGAAATTCGTCGGGCAGCACCTGCCAGTACTCCTCCATGCCACCGACATCCAGAATCCTCACCTCATCGTGGCGCCGTGACAGTTGCTCAATCAACGTCATCAGTGGCTGCAGGCGCTTTAATCGGAGTCTGGCCCCAAAGCAATCACGATTTTCATAATTGGTCAGGTTACGTGCTATTACCCGGGTCAACGACACATCTGCTCCTCACAACCCCTGCGGCCGCCTGCAATGGAATATCAAAGCATAGACCTTGGGTAGCCTAACACCTCAAAAATAGCGGAAACGCAGGCCTGAATATCGTCGTTGTTGCGCAGGCGAGAATCCCGCGCCTTTCCCAGGGTCAAAACCCAAGCCGCTGGGCCCTCGCGTGCGCAAGGGCGACGGTGTTATTGGGGAGGGGGAGGAGTAAACGAGCAGTGATTGCGGTGTCGGTAGTGCTCGGTGCTGGCTGTTCTTTTCACCAACCTTAAACGCCCCTCCGTCGTGCCCGAGCACGCGGGTACCCAGTGTCTGTTTTCGCATCAAAATCAAAGCCGCAGGGCCCTCGCGTTGGCAAGGGCGACGGTGCTAATGGGGAGGGGGAGGAGTAAACGAGCAGTAATTACGGTGTCGGTAGTGCTCAGTGCTGGCTGTTCTTTTCACCAACCTTAAACACCCCTCCGTCGTGCCCGCGCACGCGGGTACCCAGTGTCTTTTTTCGCATCAAAATCAAAGCCGCTGGGCCCTCGCGTTCGCAAGGGCGACGGTGCTAATGGGGAGGGGGAGGAGTAAACGAGCAGTGATTGCGGTGTCGGTAATGCTCAGTGCTGGCTGTTCTTTTCACCAACCTTAAACAACCCTCCGTCGTGCCCGCGCACGCGGGTACCCAGTGTCTGTTTTCGCATCAAAATCAAAGCCGCTGGGCCCTCGCGTTCGCAAGGGCGACGGTGCTATAGGGGAGGGGGAGGAGTATGATTGCGGTGTCCGTAGAGCTCGCTGCTGGCTGTTCTTTTCACCAACCTTAAACACCCCTCCGTCGTGCCCGCGCACGCGGGTACCCAGTGTCTGTTTTCGCATCAAAATCAAAGCCGCTGGGCCCTCGCGTTCGCAAGGGCGACGGTGCTATAGGGGAGGGGGAGGAGTATGATTGCGGTGTCCGTAGAGCTCGCTGCTGGTTGTTCTTTTCACCAACCTTAAACACCCCTCCGTCGTGCCCGCGCACGCGGGTACCCAGTGTCTTTTCCAGGATCAAAATCAAAGACGCTGGGCCCTCGCGTTCGCAAGGGCGACGTAGTGAGGGGGGAAACTGCGGAGCCATGAACCACTGCCGTGCTGCCGAATCAGGGAGAGATGATCGCCTGCGGCGTTACTGCGCTCATGCTTCGCTCCGTTGCGAACTGGAGAGTTTGAACCAAGATCTCCACAACGCGCATAAACGAAAAAGCCCCTGCACTGCGCTTCGTTTCATCTCCGTGCTGCCGAATCAGGGAGAGATGATCGCCTGCGGCGTTACTACGCTCATGCTTCGCTCCGTTGCGAACTGGAGAGTTTGAACCAAGATCTCCACAACGCGCATAAACGAAAAAGCCCCTGCACTTCGTGCAGGGGCTTTTTCGTTTATATGGCGGTTAGGGAGAGATTCGAACTCTCGATACGTTGCCGTATACACACTTTCCAGGTATGCATGGCAGCCCGGAAACAACAGTTTATCTACCACGATATTCATTTTGTGTGGAAGTTCGATTTATCAAGAGTGGGCTGCACACGCATAGGCGTGACCATTTATCCGCTTCGCGGAGGCAGCCACTCGGACACCAAGTTACTTTCTGACAAATGCAAAAAAGGCCCAACCTTTCGATTGAGCCTTTTCTTTATATGGCGGTTAGGGAGAGATTCGAACTCTCGATACGTTGCCGTATACACACTTTCCAGGCGTGCTCCTTCAGCCACTCGGACACCTAACCAGCTGAGGCAATAACGATGGCTTCATCGTTGCTGCGGATGCGTATATTAGGGAGGCTGAGAGGGGATTGCAAACCCTTTTTTACAATTGACGGCCGACTGGTCTAATTTTGCTCAGGAAAATGGCCCAGTGCCGCCAATTGCTGCTGTCGGCGATGTTCGAGCTGTTCGAGTAACTGTCGCAGCGCCGGCTGAAGCTCGGTGGCCAGTCGCGGTTGTTGCTGCTCCAAAAACGCAATCTGACAACAGCAGTCATTAAACGCCCCCAGGGTATCCTGCAGCACCTTGTCCTCTCGGTAGCTAACGCCGGGCTGACACTGCTCTTTCAGATAACGACGGCGCTTTATGATAATCCTCAACCGGTGCCAGTCTTGAGGGTGACCTCCCAGTAAGGCGCGCTGGTGAACCTGAGTTATTTTCCCTTGCAGTTTCAGCGCCACGTCCTGAGTGGCCTCGGCAAACCCTATCAGTGCCTTGGGCCAGGGCAATGCCATGATCGATACACACAAGGCCCGCTCCCTCTTTAGTTGCCCCAACTGTAAGAACAGCTCAGTAAAAGCCTGCCGGCGCCACGCCTCGACGGCAACTCTTAGCGGCTGCTGTTCTGGCAAGGCCTGCTGCAATACATCCAGATCCCGCATTAAGTTAGTCACTCTAGCCTGCTGACCCAGGCTGATCACCAGTGAGTCATACAACGCTTCAGGCAACAGTGGGCGGTACAGTTTCAGCAAGCTGCGGCATTTCCTCAACCCCACCCGATAGTGGTGCAGCGGCTCGCCATCGCCCTTCAGATCGATGGACTCCCCCTGATGCAGCGCCTGCTGATACAGGCTTGCCAATTTCGGCTGCAGTACTCGCACTACGTCTTCCGACATTGTCCCCCCAACGGCCAGTAACCCAGCCCTCAGTCTAGGCCAATCACCAGCGAACGGTATGCCGATGTGACAAAACCCTGAGGTTTTTGGTCACCTTAAAGGTGAACGCGGTTTACCCACCACCGCAGACCGCGCTACCATCCCCTTATTCGAGTTAAACTGAATCCCGACAGGATCTGCCATTGAGTAACCGCGGTTTTACCCTGATCGAGTTGATCGTCGTCATTGTGGCCTTAAGCCTGCTGGCCATCACCGCCCTGCCGCGGCTGATGTCCCTCTCCAGCGAAGCCCACGATGCCAGTGCCAATAGCGTCTTCGCGGCGTTTAAAGGGGCGGTGTCTCAGTTCCACAGCACCTGCATGGCCAGGGGCGGAGACATTCCCGGTCAAGGGGCTTTGGGGATCGGTGGCGGACTGGATTTCCCCGATCTTGGAGTCCGTTCCAGCACTTCGGGCTCCTGTTACCCGGAAGCCGGCCTGGGGGACGGCCGCATCAGCGATTTCGCCGACTGCCTGCAAACCGTCGAAGGACTGCTCTCTCCCCTGCCCCGCCACAACGACACTAGCCTGCCTCACACCCAGGCGGCCTATGAAGCCGCCGCCGACAGCATCGAGATGGTGATTCACTATGCCGGTGTACGCCGATGCGATCTCATCTACGTCGCCGGCGGCGCCGGCCTGAATGGCCCAACCCTCAGCTACAACGGCCAGACGGGCGCCATTCAGATCAGTCATCTTTAAGCAGGCAGGATCAAAAAACGCCCCCGAAGGAGCGTTTCATTGCTGCGACCATTCAGACTCAGGCGTTGCCTTTCACCTTAAGTTTAAGCTCGGCGGCAAAATCCAGCATCCGATTCAGCGGCACCATGGCCTTCTCAGCCAGCGCCTCATCCACAAACACCTCATGATCGGTCAAATCATCGGTATTAAGACATTTTTCAATGGCCTGCAGACCATTCATCGCCATCCAGGGGCAGTGGGCACAGCTGCGGCAGGTGGCACCGTCACCGCCGGTAGGCGCTTCCATAAAGGTCTTGTGCGGAGACAGTTGCTGCATCTTGTAGAAGATGCCGCGATCGGTGGCCACGATGAAGGTCTCGTTGGGTAACTCCTGGCTGGCCTTGATCAGCTGAGACGTCGACCCGACGGCATCGGCCATCTCGACGATGAAGTCCGGAGACTCGGGGTGAACCAGTACCGCCGCATCCGGGTAGGCCTGCTTCATCTCGGCCAGGGCACGGTATTTAAACTCATCGTGCACCACGCAGTGGCCTTGCCACATCAGCATTTCGGCACCGGTCTGCTTGGCGATGTAGCCCCCCAGGTGGCGATCCGGTCCCCAGATGATCTTCTTGTCCTCGCTGTCCAGGTGCTCAACGATCTCGAGCGCAATGCTGGAGGTCACCACCCAGTCGGCACGGGCTTTCACCGCCGCCGAGGTATTGGCATACACCACCACAGTATGGTCCGGGTGCTGATCGCAAAACTCGCCGAAGCGATCCGCCGGACAGCCGATGTCGAGAGAACAGGTGGCTTCCAGGGTCGGCATCAGTACCCGCTTCTCCGGGGTCAGAATCTTGGCCGTCTCACCCATAAACCGCACGCCGGCCACCACCAGGGTCTTGGCCGGATGCTCATTACCAAATCGAGCCATCTCCAGCGAGTCGGCCACGCAACCGCCGGTCTCCTCCGCCAGAGCCTGAATCTCAGGATCGGTGTAGTAGTGAGCCACCAGTACAGCGTCTTTCTGCTGCAGCAGGGTTTTGATTCGATTCCGATAGTCCGCTTTTTCAGCCTCTGTCAGCTTGGCTGGCTTGGGCGGAAACGGGTAATGGGTGTCATCGAGCAGTGGAGCGTGATTCATCGCTATTACAACAGCCTATTTAAGTGGTAGATCGCCATTATACGAAACTCTGAGCCCCATGCTAAGCGCGAAAAGCAATTTGCCTACATCGGATTTATCTCAGCCATAACAAAAACGCCGGTCCTTCCGCTCTGCGGAGGGACCGGCGCCAGCCGAGCCAGGTAATCAGCTCAGGTGCAACATCATCTCAGCGGGATTTTCCAATAAAGATTTCCACAGGTTACAGAAGCGGGCAATGGTTCCGCCGTCGATGACTCGGTGATCACCGGACCAGCTCACCTGCATCAGAGTGCGGGCTTCCACTTGCCCTTGCTCATTGAAACGCGGCAGGGTCTGCAACTTACCCAGGGCAACAATTGCCACCTCAGGCTTGTTGATGATGGGCGTTGCCACCGTGCCCCCCAGGGCACCGATGTTGGACACCGACAGCGTCCCGCCCTTGAGGTCTTCCGCTGCCACCCGGCCTTCACGGGCCGCGGCGGAGAGCCGGGTCACCTCGTTGGCCACCTCGATGATCGACTTATTCTGCACCTGCTTGATGTTTGGCACCATCAGGCCCAGCTTACCGTCGACCGCCATGCCGATGTTGTGATCGCCTTTGTAGGTGATCTCGCTGCAGTCATCGTTGACCTGAGCATTCAATACCGGGAACTCCTTGGCGGCCACCGACATCGCCTTGATGATGAAGGGCATCAGGGTCAGCTTTACGCCCTTATCGGCATACCGCTGCTTCAGTTTGGTTCGTAAGGCCACCAGATCGGTCAGATCCAGCTCTTCGCAATAGGTAAAGTGCGGAATGGTCTGCACCGAGGCCGTCATCTGCCGGGCCATGGCCGCCTGAATGCCGCGAATCGGCACGACGCTGTCCTCAGCACGCTTGTCGGCAACCACAGGCGTCGGCGACAACGCCGGTTCGGAGCGTTCGCCATCCACAAAACTCTGAATGTCCTGCTTGTACACCCGGCCATTCTTACCACTGCCGGGCACCTCGGCGATGTCGACGTTCAACGAACGGGCCAGTCGACGTACCGCCGGACTGGCCACCGCTTTACCGCTGCGAGCCACTGGCTCGGAAGAGGCCGTTGCCGTAACGCTGCCTGGCGAACTCTCGGGCTGCTCAGGGGCCGAAGACGCCACCATTGCATCAGAGCCTGCGTTAGCGGTGGTTGCCGTGGTTTTCAGGGCGAACAGGGGCTGATGCACCTTGGCAATCTCGCCTTTCTGGTAATACAGCTTATGAATCACGCCATTGGCCACCGCCGGAATCTGCACCAGCGCCTTGTCGGTCATCACATCGCAGATGGGCTGATCTTCCACCACAGCGTCGCCTTCGCTGACCAACCACTCGGCCACTTCACACTCGACAATGCCCTCACCGATGTCTGGCAGAATAAAGTCCTCGATGGTCTGAGCCCCATTGTCAGTGACAGCTTCAGCCTCATCTGGACTCACCACCTCCGATTGAACCGGCGCAGCGGCAACGCTTGGCTCCTGCGCCACTTCGGCTTCGGCCAGCTCCACAGAAAACAACGGGCTGTGCACCTTGGCCACCTGGCCCTTGTTGTAAAACAGCTTGACCACCTTGCCATCGAACGGCGCGGGAATCTCCACCAACGCCTTGTCGGTCATCACCTCGGCCACCACCTGATCTTCTTTGATCTCATCGCCTTCGGCGACCAGCCAGTCCATCACTTCGCATTCGACCACACCTTCGCCAATGTCCGGCAGAATAAAGTCTTTAATCATCGTCGCTTCCCTTAAAACTCGACACTGGCCTTAATGGCTTCAAATATCTTCAGGTGATCCGCCATATGGGCCTGCTCCAGCGCCAGCGGGTACGGGGTGTCCATGCCACAGACCCGGGCAATGGGCGACTCCAGGTGCAGGAAACACTCCTGCTGAATGGTGGCCGCAATCTCGCCGGCAAAGCCGCCAGTCAACGGGGCTTCATGGCTTATCAGCAACCGGCCGGTACGGCACACTGACTTGGCCACGGTGTCCACATCCCAGGGCAGCAGCGTACGCAGGTCGATGATTTCACAGCTAATGCCAAGATCGGCAGCCATCTTGGCGGCTTTCTCAATCAACTCCATCTGAGCGCCCCAGCCCAACAGGGTGATGTCGGTGCCGTTTTGCACCACTTCCGCCTTGGACAGGGAGATGCTGTAATCGCCTTCCGGCACCTCCCCCACCGAGGCCCGGTACAATCGTTTCGGCTCAAAGAACACCACCGGGTTGTCGTCACGAATGGAGGCCAGCAGCAAACCTTTCGCCTCATAGGGGTTGCGTGGCACCACAATCTTCAGCCCCGGGGTGTGGGTGAAGTAAGCTTCCGGTGACTGGGAATGGTAGTGGCCACCAGCAATGCCGCCGCCATAGGGAGTGCGTACCGTCAGGCTGCCAACATTGAACTCGTTGCCACTGCGGTAGCGGAATTTGGCAGACTCATTCACCAGCTGATCAAAGGCCGGGAAGATGTAATCCGCGAACTGAATTTCAGCAATGGCGGTACTGCCCTGGGCCGCCAAACCATTGGCAAAGCCGATGATCCCCTGCTCGGTCAGCGGGGTATTGAAGCAACGATCCTTGCCGTACTTCTCCTGCAGCTTGGAGGTCGCCCGGAACACACCACCGAAGTGGCCCACGTCTTCACCGAAGACCACCGCACTGTCGTCGCTGGCCATGGCGATGTCCATGGCGCTGTTCACCGCTTGTAATAGATTCATCTGGGCCATGATTACGCCTCCTTATCCGTGTCTTGAGGGTACACGTCGGGGTAGCGTGCCATGTGTTCCCGGGTCTGACGCAGCTGCTGCTGCAAATGCTGGGGCACCTGATCGTAGACGTCGGTCACCAGGGTGGCATAGGCCGGGCGTGGCAACTTCTCGGCCACCTTGACCGCCGCCAGCACCTCTTTTCGATAGCGCTCATGCAACTCGTTGTCCTGTTCCTCGGTCCACCAACCCTGATTCATCAACCACAGTTTGAAGCGCAGCACCGGATCGTGTTCACGCCACTTGGCTTCCTCCTCACGAGAGCGATAGCCAGACGGGTCATCAGAGCTGGAGTGGGCCCCAAGACGATAACTCATCGCTTCGATCAGCACCGGCTTGTTCTCCGCCACCGCAATGGCCCGCGCCTGCTGGGTGGCTGCCAGCACCGCCAGCATGTCATTGCCGTCAACGCGGATGGTATCGATGCCATAGCCAACGCCGCGAGGCGCAATGCCGTCGCCGGCAAACTGCTCTTCGGTCGGCGTTGAGATGGCGTAGCCGTTGTTACGACAGAAGAAGATCGCCGGGCAGTTCAACACCGCGGCCATGTTCAGGCCGGCGTGAAAATCCCCTTCGGAGGCGGCGCCCTCACCGAAATAACACAGTGTTACTGCGTCATGGCCGGCCCGTTTCTGACCATAGGCGTAGCCGGAGGCTTGAGGGATCTGGGTGCCGAGGGGGGATGACACCGTCATGTAGTTCAGCTCACGACTGCCATAGTGAATCGGCATCTGCCGACCCTTACCCAGATCTTTCTCGTTAGAGAACATCTGGTTCATAAACTGTTCGGTAGTAAAACCGCGGTAGCGCAACGCTGCTTGCTCGCGATACTGGGCCATGATCATGTCCTTGTCACCCAAGGCCGCCACACTGCCCACCACCGCCGCTTCTTCGCCGATGCAGGTCATGTAGAAGCTGATGCGTCCCTGACGCTGGGCGGCGAGCATGCGCTCATCCAACACTCGGGTAAACACACTGGTGTCGTAGATTTTCAGGGCCAATTGCTGATCGATGTCCGGCAAAGAGGCATCGGCATAGGGGGTTCCGTCGGATTGCAGTATCTTAAGTACAGGGATCTTAAGGGCGTGACCAGAGGTCATCACGGCCTTGTGCACCTGATGCTGAGGTTCGAGGCTCATCGGTCGCTTCCGTCTTGTGTCTGGGGCCAGTGTTCCTGGCCATTGTTATACCCGGCATGGTCTGATCCTGAGGTGACCGGCCTCGCGCGGGGCTTGTTATAGTTAGGCTAAAGAGTACTGCCGCTAACCGGGGCGCTCAACTGATTGTCGCCCCTTGATCGTGATCACATTTTTTCGACTGTATCGCATTATTTACAGCCCGGTTGCCATCCGCATTAGTGTCTTTATTCAAATCTGTCGTCAATGGCAGTAGGGACCACCGTCAGCAAGGCCCGCTGGCCCAACGCCACCTTGGCGTTTGGAAAAACAATGGACTCTGCCACCTTGCCCACTCGGACGTCGGTCTCCCCATCCTGCGCCAACAAGGCACCCGGCGGGTATTCGGTAAAGTTGGCCTGTGCATCATCGAAGCTAAAGTGGAACGCCTCGTGCTGTTTGTTGACCACCTGACAGACGTCAAACACCACGCTCTGTGACAACGGCGGATACTCGAGAGTCTGGGCAGCAATCAGCCTGGCCAGCTGTTTTTTGCAGGCCTCAAACCGGCTCATGTCATTCTGGCCAAACGGGTAGACCTTGCCCAACTCCACCGTAAAGGCATCGGCACCAAATTCATTGGAAGAGTAGTAACTGTAGGTCGTTGTCGGGTTGTGAGAAAGCAGAATGGTCTCTACCCCGCAGCCCGCCAGGAATCGAATCTGCTCGATGCTCCAGGCACGCCCTGGACGGTAAGGATAAACCGCAAACTTTTCCCGCTGCGAGTCACGTATGGCGGTATGCAGGTCATAGTGGAAGCGCTTGCGCCCGCGTTGGTGGTAGAAATCGCGTACGGTCTGCTCCAGCAAACGGGCCCGCACCTTCTCGGAATTTTGCTCCCCCAGGGCATGGGCGCCGCTGAACAAGCGATTCATGTTTTCCTTCACGCCACGGGTTCCCTTCAGCATCGCCTCGGGGTTGCCCAATTGCACCAGCAGTCGCTGTCGGCACACCAGGTCACCGCTGAGGATGGCGTTCACCAACTCATTCACCAACTCAATGGGGGCGGTTTCGTTTCCATGAACGCCACAGGACAGCACGATGTCGCTGTCACCGGGCTGGGGCGGCTCTATCGCCAGAATGCCGGTATCAATCAGGGTCAGTTGAGTGCCGTCCTTCAGGGTACGGCTTTGCGGTTGCTTGTGGGGCTGGGGATGCGCCAAGGTCAGCGCCAATAGATCCTGGTGTTCAAATAACACGTCGCACTCCAATTGCTTTTTTCTTGTGGCGGCCATTGTAGCCTCTGTTGCCTCATTGTCGCACCCCCGCCGATTAAGATTCGAGGTTGCAATCTGTCACGGAGCTGATACAGTTTGCAGACACTTAGATGTTTAGACGTCTAGAAGTTCGAATCAAGGAGTCATACTATGGCCATTGCCACCTTTGGTGCAGGATGTTTTTGGGGTGTTGAGCAGTTCTTCAAACAGCTGGATGGGGTCACATCGGCGGTCTGTGGCTACATGGGCGGCGAACAGGCCAACCCAAGCTACGATCAGGTCAAAACCGGCACCAGCGGCCACGCCGAAGTGGTCCAGGTGGAGTTCGATGAGTCCACCATCAGCTACCAGACCTTGCTGGAGACCTTCTGGCAGTTCCACAACCCCACCACGCTCAATCAACAGGGTGACGATCACGGCAGCCAGTACCGCAGCGTGATCTTCTTCCACGACGACACACAACGCCAGCTCGCAGAGGCCTCCAAGGCCCATCAGCAAGCGCAGGGCTACTGGAAAGAAAAAACCATCGTCACCGCCATTGAGCCGATAGCGCCGTTTTATCCCGCTGAGGAGTATCACCAGGGCTATTTCGACAAGCACGACCTGCCCAGCTGTCACATCGCCCTGTACTGAACGGCAACGCCAGTCCTGCCAAGTTGCACCGTCGCCCTTGCCAACGCGAGGGCCCAGCGGCTTTGATTTTGATCCTGGAAAAGACACTGGATACCCGCCTGCGCAAGAATGACGAAAGGCACAGACACTGGATACCCGCGTGCGCGGGCACTACGGAAGGTTGTTGCGAGATGAGTGCAACACTAACGCTGATGACGTCTACCTCCACCTGCCACACCACCTCACCCTCACCGTGTCGCCCTTGCGAACGCGAGGGCCCAGCGGCTTTGATTTTGATTCTGAGAAAGACACTAGGTACCCGCGTGCGCGGGCACGACGGAGGGGGGTTAAGGTTAGTGAGGAGAACAACCAACTCCAAGCTCTACCGGCACCGCAATCACTGCTCGTTTACTCCTCCCCCTCCCTATTGGCACCGTCGCCCTTGCGAACGCGAGGGCCCAGTGGCTTGGGTTTTGATCCAGGGAAAGACACTGGCTGCACGCGTGCGCGGGCACGACGGGAAGGTTGTTGCGAGATGAGTGCAACACTAACGCTGATGGCGTCTACCTCCACCTGCCACACCACCTCACCCTCACCGTGTCGCCCTTGCGAACGCGAAGGCCCAGCGGCTTGGGTTTTGATCCTGGAAAAGACGCTGGCTACCCGCGTGCGCGGGCACGACGGAGGGGGAAGAGTGGTCGCTCATTGCCAACGCGAGGGCCCAGTGGCTTGGGTTTTGATCCAGGGAAAGACACTGGATACCCGCGTGCGCGGGCACGACGGAGGGGAGGAGTGGTCGCTCATTGCGAGCGCGAGGGCCCAGCGGCTTGGGTTTTGATCCAGGGAAAGACACTGGATTCTCGCCTGCGCAAGAATGACAAAAAGCGCGGTCACTCCCCTAGAGGAAGTTCGTCGATGCTGGGGCGCTCAAACCGCTGATCCCACATCTGGCGATCCTCATTGTAGAAGCGCTTACTCAGGGTAAAGCCAAACCGCTGCAAAATCCGGGTCGACGCAATATTGGGCTCAAAGACCTCGGCCACCAGCCGGGCTTCGGGGTGGTGCTCCGCCACCCAGGCCATCAGCGCCGCCATGGCAGCGCTGCCAAGACCGAGTCCCCAGTGGCTCCGCCCCAGCTTGTAACCCACTTCATACTGTCCTGACTCCCCCGGATAGAATGCCACCGTGCCGATGTCTCCCAACTGTGGATGGGTTACTACCCACAGCTTAAGGCCTTGCGGGTTGTCATAGCCGGCCAGCAGAGCGGGCATCTGCTGCTGGATCTGCGCCAAGGTCTGCGGGCCGCGGTCGGTGTAACGCATCACTTCAGGATCCCGTTCCAGCTCAAACAACCAGGTTTCATCGTCGGGCATCAGTCGCCTTATGCTCAGGGCCTTTCCCTCTGTCATTACCGCCTCTTTGCCAAGTAGCCAGATTCCGAATTTGCAGCAAACGCAGGCATAAATCAACGGTTCTCATCCGCAACCGCGGCGGGCACATCTCTGCCGTGCACCATCGCAAAACACTGGCACAATTTCACACCCAACAAAGATTGCAGGAGCCTGAAAAATAAAGAGATAGTACCAAAGCCCCGGAAAGGACTGGCCAATAACCCACTCACTTTCCGAGGAAGTAGTATGCCAGTTTCGTTGCGACGACACGCGGGCCACCTGCAGCGGCGCCACCGCCCTAAAAACGAGGGCGACCGCTGCTGCCGCAGTCATGCTGCAATGATTTCACGGAAATTTTAAAAAGGACTTCACCATGTTGACCAAAAAACACCTTGCCGCCCTGATCATGGCCGCCAGCGCTGCCTTTGGCGCCTCCATTTTCGGCGCCTCAGCCATGAACAGCTGCGCCTGGCAGTGCATGTTGGAACACAACGCCTGTGTCGAGTCGGGCACCAGCGAACGCTACTGCGAAAACCAGTACAAATCCTGCCGCAGCCAGTGCTGATGTTACCTCGGCCGCATTAGCCGGCGGCACAAAAAACGGCAGCCCGAGGCTGCCGTTTTTTTGTGCGTGATGATAGGACTACTCCGCCTCAAACACCGCACTGACCAGGGCCTTGGCGTCCTCAAGCAGCAGTTCGAGATGCGCCTCGCTCTTCAGACTTTCGGCGTAGATCTTATAGATGGCTTCAGTACCGGATGGACGAGCAGCAAACCAGCCGTTTTCCGTGGTCACTTTGAGTCCACCGATGGCTGCGCCATTTCCCGGAGCCTGGGTCAGTCGCGCCACGATGGCTTCGCCTGCCAGAGTATCGGATTGCACCTGCTCCGGCTCCATCGCCTTAAGCAGGCTCTTCTGCGCGTCATTGGCCGGCGCATCGAGTCGGCGATAAAACGCCTGTCCAAACGTCTGCTCCAACTCACGATAGCGCGCTGCCGGCGACTGGCCGGTCACCGCCAGAACTTCGGCCGCCAGCAGTCCCAGAATAAAGCCGTCCTTATCCGTGGAAAAGGCCTGCCCTTGCTTATCCAGGAAGCTGGCTCCGGCGCTCTCTTCTCCGCCGAACGCCAGATTGCCCTGGTGCAGGCCGGATACAAACCACTTAAAGCCTACCGGGACTTCCATCAGTTGACGACCATAGCTGGCCACCACCCGGTCGATAATGGCGGAAGACACCAGAGTCTTACCCACGGGCAGATCGCCCCGCCAGTTCGGCCGGTGTCCCAACAGGTAATCGATGGCTACCGCCAGGTAGTGGTTCGGGTTCATCAGGCCGCCATCACGGCACACAATGCCATGGCGATCGAAATCCGGATCATTGCCAATGCTGATATCAAAGTCGTCTTTGAGTTTGAGCAGATTGGTCATGGCAAAGGGCGACGAGCAATCCATACGAATCTTGCCGTCTTTATCCAGGGGCATGAAGGCAAACGCTGCATCCACCACCGGGTTAACCACCTCGATGTCGATGTTGTACTTGGCCGCAATCCGTGGCCAGGTGTGCACACCGGAGCCCCCCATGGGATCGACACCGATCTTCAGTTTGGCACCGCGAATGGCATCAAAATCAATGACATCGGCGAGATGTTCGACGTAGGTGCCGATGATGTCGACCGATTCAATCAGCCCGGAGGCCATCGCCACATCCAGGCTAACCTGCTGCACGCCGCTAAGACCATCGCTCAGGTAAGCGTTGGCCCGTTCGGCGATAAATCCGGTGGCATCGGTATCCGCCGGGCCGCCATGGGGCGGATTGTACTTAATGCCGCCGTCTTGCGGTGGATTGTGAGACGGGGTCAAGATCAGCCCGTCGGCCCGATCGCCCCCCTGGCGGTTATGATTCAGAATGGCATGGGAGATCACCGGCGTTGCTACAAAGCCCCGCCCCTCCTGAACCCGGGCGGTCACACCGTTGGCCGCCAACACCTGCAATACCGAAGTGAACGCCGGCTGACTCAGGCCATGGGTATCAAACCCCAGGTACATGGGGCCATCAAACCCCTGCATCTGGCGATAATCCACCACCGCCTGAGCAATCGCCAGGATGTGCGACTCATTAAACGAGCGGCTAAAAGCGCAGCCCCGGTGGCCCGAGGTGCCAAAACTGACTCGTTCGGCGCTGTGCTTGGCATTGGGTTTAAGGGTGTAGTAACTGCTGACCAGATGGCTGATGTCGGTGACATCAGCCGGGCTGGCCGTTTGGCCAGCTCGGGAGTGGTGTGCCATAGATTTTTGTCCTGCTTAACGCGTCCGTGCTTCGATGTTCTTTACGTTAGCGACCTTAGATGCGCGCTGCAACGTCCTGAGCCACCTCATCGGGGCACCCCAGCTTAACCGCGACCGATTTCAGCAACGTGCGCTTCTTAGCGGTATTGTTGTTGGACGTCACCCAGTAGGTGCTATCACCGATCTGCTTAGGGTTGGCGGTCTTACTGGCCGACAACAACTCCTCTTTGCTGGTGGCAAAGTAGAGTCGGTCACGGCCGCGAATCTCCAACACACCGGAAAACGCTTCCGGCTGCTGCCGGTACAGGGCATCCAGCAGATACAGGAAACGACCAACCGCCCCTTTCTGCTGGGTCAGCAGCGCATCGTCCAGCAACTCGCTGAACTGGCCCGCTTCGGCGACCCGGGAGCGCACCTCCAGTTGAGGCGCCTCTTCAACCACGACACTGCTGCGCTGTTCCAGCCCCGGCTGACTGATCTGCTCGGGAATGGCCGCCTCAACGTTGCTCGTCTGCAGATTCAGCAAACGACGCAAAATGTCGGAGGCACTCTCGCCAATACGCTGAGTGTTACTGGCAATGTGGCTATACAGTTCGTCGTCGATTTCGATATATTTCATGGGCTTTCCGATCGCCGGGTTGATGTCGACAGGCATTATAACCACACCAGACGAAATCAGGCTACGCCACCGTTTGCATTTTGCCGTTTGCGTCAGCACAATTTGCGCCACCAAAGCACTTCGCATCAGGACGCTATGCTGAACTTCATTGACCAGGGACACGGGCCCGCCGTGGTGTTAATCCACGGGCTATTTGGAAATGCCGATAATTTAGGCCGCCTAGGAGCGGCACTGCTGGCCGAGCACTGGCGGGTGATTCGAATTGACCTCCCCAACCACGGCCGCTCGGTCATGGGGTACCCCATGTCACTGGCCAATATGGCCGAAGCCCTGGAGCAATTGCGTCGGCAACTCAGTCTCGACCGCTGGGCCCTGGTGGGCCACTCATTGGGAGGCAAGGTGGCGATGACCTACGCCCAGGCCCATCCGCAACAGGTGAGCGCCCTGGTGGTGGCCGACATCGCCCCGGTGGGGTATCAGACTCAGCGGCATCAAGCGGTTCTCGCCACCCTGACCGAACTGAATCAGCAGCCGCAACTGACCCGAAAATCCGCCCAACAACACTTCAACCAAGCCGGCATTGACAGTGGCACCAGCGCCTTTCTGCTGAAAAACCTGCGTCCGGACAGTGACGGTGACTATCATTGGCAGCTGGACATCAACACCATCGTCCACCACTACCCGGACATCATCGGTCCACTGCCGGAGCAGCCGCCCTATTCGGGCCCGGTGTTGTTTGTGAAAGGGGAGCGCTCGGATTACCTGCTGCCGGAACACCGGCCGGAGATCGGCCGCCGCTTTCCCCAGGCAAAAGCCCGGATCATTACCGGCACCGGTCACTGGCTGCACGCCGAAAAACCCGATCAGTTCAACCGTCATGTGGCGCAGTTTCTGGCGCCTTATCAAGGGTAAATCCCATACGGTTACTATGATAAGTTACCGCTGAAAACCGTTCTAACCCCAGTGAGGTTATGCTATAGTAGCCCGCCGGTTTCGCCAGGATGGTAAAAGGATGTTAGTCACAGACGTAGCACAGCTCGAAGCAGTAGGGTTAAACCTGTTTTTTGCAGCGGTGTTTTTTCTGATTGGAATGTCGATCCGGGACGTATTAAACAAAGGCGATGTTCCTCCTTTTGGTCGTGGCATCGTCTGGCTCGTGCTCTTTCTCGGCTGTGCCGGCTTTATCGCCAAAGGCATTATTCAGCTGGTATGGGAAGGCGCCGGGATTGGTTAAGTAGCGACAATGCATGGCAGTAGAAAAGACGGATAGAACCACCATGGATCTGTTCGCGACTGAGAAGCGTCGCGGCAGGCCCAGAAGCAACCCGTTGCCTCGAAAAGAGCAACTGCGTGTCAACAAGCGCAATCAGATTCAGCGCGACCGCACCCTGGGGTTGAAACGAATTGAACTTAAAGTTTCCGATGAACTCTATACTGCATTAAATGAGCAGGCGACCCTGGACAATGTCAGTCGCGGTCAATTGATAGAGTCCATTCTTCTGAAACAGTTTCAACAAGTTGGTAAGGCTGACGAGACACTGTCAGCCGCAGTTATTGACGAACAAATAGGTAGATAAATGGCAAGCGTAGGTCTGTTTTTTGGCAGCGACACTGGCAACACCGAAGCCGTCGCCAAGATGATCCAGAAAAAACTGGGTGCAATCTGTGATGTGAAAGATATCGCTAAAAGCACCAAAGAAGAGATTGATGAGTTCAGCCTGCTGCTGTTCGGCATTCCGACCTGGTATTACGGCGAAGCCCAGTGTGACTGGGACGACTTCTTCCCCGAACTGGAGCAGATCGACTTTACCGATAAGCTGGTAGCCATCTTTGGCTGTGGCGACCAAGAGGATTACGCCGAGTACTTCCTCGACGCCATGGGTATGGTGGGTGACATCGTTCGCGATCGCGGCGGCATCATCGTTGGCCACACCTCCACCGAAGGTTTCGAATTTGAAGCCTCCAAGGCGCTGGTTGATGACAACACCTTTGTAGGCCTGGGCATCGATGAAGATCGCCAACCTGAGCTGACCGAAAGCCGTGTCGACGCTTGGGTTAAGCAGATCTACGAAGAGATGTGCCTGGCGGAGTTGGCGTAAGGCCGGCCTTCCACCCGCACAAAAAACGGACCTCGGGGTCCGTTTTTTTATGCCGCTTTTTGGTCTTTACCGGCAAACACCTTACGTACGTACAGCACTCGAGTCAGGCGGCACACCACGTCACCGCGGCCATCTTTCACCTCCACCACGAACTTGGGCAGGTATTTACTGCCATCCGCAGTCGCTTGCCGTACCTGGCGAATGGTGTCGGCATCGATGATAAACTCCGCCGTCAGTCGCCCTTTGCCGGGCTTAATGAAATCGATGTCGGCGGATTTGTCCCAGACCCGGTAGCCCCGCCCCAACTTTCCCATCAACAACAAGGCATAAAACGGGTCGGTCATGGAAAACAGACTGCCGCCATAATGACTGCGGTTGATGTTGCGATTCCACGGGCGCTCTCTCAGCGCCACCCGACAGTAACTGTAGTCCGGTGCCAGTTTTTCAATCTTGATGCTGCTGAACAGCAGCGGTGGCCAAAGATTCATTATGCGACGAAAGGTTGCCGCCGAAACCGGGATTGCCATATCTCTCCATCTGGTATGACCTGCATAGAGGCCGTGTTATACCCTAACAACGGTGAAAAGTCATCCAGTCAGAAGCCTTTGAAAATCAGAGCATCAAGGAGGAAAATCAAACAACGACCTCAAGGTAACGCCAGCCAGCCCCAAACCAGGCAGTGAAAAACACCATTCATCACCCTCTGACTTACGCCTATCGCTACTCAGGCCCCATTTTGTAAGGCTTTCTTTAGCCAGCATAATCCGCTAACTTAACCACACTCTTCCCCTCTCTGCCGCTAAGAGGTACCTGTGGCCATGCACCCGATATTAAAGTCCGACAAACTCAGCACCGTCTGTTACGACATCCGTGGCCCGGTGGCTCGAGAGGCAAAACGGCTGGAAGAGGAGGGGCACCGGGTTCTGAAACTGAACATCGGCAACCCCGCCCCGTTCGGCTTTGAAGCCCCGGAAGAGATTGTCCGCGACGTCATTCACAACCTGCCTGAAAGCCAGGGCTATTGTGATGCCAAAGGGCTGTTTTCCGCCCGCAAGGCGGTGGTGCACTATTTCCAGCAGATGGGCATCCACGATCTGGATGTGGACGACGTCTACATTGGCAACGGCGTCTCAGAACTGATTGTGATGGCGATGCAGGGTCTGCTCAATAACGGTGATGAAGTGCTGGTTCCGGCACCCGACTACCCGCTGTGGACCGCCGCCGTGCACCTGGCCGGCGGCGCTGCCCGTCACTACCGCTGCGACGAACAGGCGGATTGGTTTCCGGATCTGGACGACATTCGGGCCAAGATCACTCCGCGCACCAAGGCGCTGGTGTTGATCAACCCCAACAACCCCACCGGCGCGGTGTACAGCAAAGCGGTGCTGCTGGAACTGCTGCAGATTGCCCGAGAACACAATCTGGTGGTGTTCTCCGATGAGATCTACGATAAGATCCTTTACGACGGTGCCGAGCACATTCCCACTTGCACCCTGGCCGACGATTTGCTGATCATCACCTTCAACGGCCTGTCCAAGGTATACCGGGCCGCCGGTTTCCGCGCCGGCTGGATGGTACTGACCGGCAACCGTGGCATCGCCAAGAACTACATCGAAGGGCTGGAGATGCTGGCGTCGATGCGATTGTGCGCCAACGTACCGGTGCAGCACGCCATTCAGACGGCCCTGGGTGGCTACCAAAGCATCCAGGAACTGATTCTGCCCGGCGGCCGCCTGCTGGAACAGCGGGATCTGGTGGTGGATCGCCTCAACGCCATTGATGGCGTCAGTTGCACCCGCCCCAAGGGAGCCATGTACGCCTTTCCCAAACTGGATGTGAACAAATTCAACCTGATTGATGACGAAAAACTGGTGCTGGACCTGCTGATGCAGGAGAAGATTCTGCTGGTGCAGGGCACCGCCTTTAACTGGCCCGAACCGGACCACCTGCGGTTTGTGTTCCTGCCCCACATCGAGGATCTCGGCCGGGCACTGGACAAGTTTGAAGCCTTTCTCAGCCGCTACCGGCAGTGATAGACTGAACCAACCCGTTGATCAAAAAGCGCCTCAGGGCGCTTTTTTGTTAATCGACCCGATGCCCAGCGGCAAGGCTGATACCCAAGGAGCCCAACATGAGCCACAAGTTTTTAAACCTCGCCCTGCGGCAACGACTGCTGAAGCGCTGGAGCCTGATGTACTCGATGCAACCGGAATCCGTTTTGGAACACTCAGCCATCGTCGGCATTCTGACCTTTCTCACCGGCAAAATCGCCGAGCAACAGGGGCGGCAGGTAGATCTAAGCAAAATGCTCTCCCACGCCCTGCTTCACGACATGTCAGAAACCATTACCGGTGACGTGGTCACCCCGGTCAAGCGAGCCAACGACACCCTGTACAGCGAATTCAAACAGCTGGAGCGCGCCGCAGAAAAACGGATTCTGCAAACGGCGCCGCCAGCGCTGCACAGCGCCATCGAAGAGGCCTTTAACCCCGGTGGCATTGAACAAGAGCTGGTGAAAGCCTGCGACATCTATTCCGCCTACCTGAAGTGCCGACTGGAAGTGGCCTTTGGTAACGCCGTCGAATTCGGTGACGCCCTGGCGCGCATGGAAGAGAGTGTGAAACAGGTCTGCGATCGCTATCCCGAGATGGCCATACTGCACCAATGGTTCGGTGAAGACAGCGACTGCTCAGTGGATCACCTGATAACCTCAAACGATTCCAACAGTTAGCCGCCGTCGTCAAAAAGTCGTCACCCGACAATTAAATGACGCAAAAACAGCTTCAAAATCAAAGGTTAAGCTTATTCCGAATCGTTCTAGCCACCGACAGGACAAGCAAACTATCTCTCTTATACTTTGAGTGTCATCGCGATGCCTGCAATGGCTCAGGACAAGGAAGTTAGAATGGATTGTCTCGCATCTCCCTGGACGCAACTGCTCCCGTGAGTCAATCCCGTCCCTACCCAGCCCTTCCTCTTGGCCTACAGCCATCGGCACGCGTCCATTCGCTCATCAAGGAGGACCGCACTCACGGAAGAGACCATGCAACACCGTGACAACCGGCTCACACTTCCCGGTTGCTCACTCGTCTTCGGCGGATCAGCGAAGACCCCCATCCCAAGCAGTTCGGTACTCTGATCCAGTTTGACCCAGCCATAATTTGGGCCCCGTCACATCGGGGCCTCTTTTTTGGCCGCCAGCACCTCGCGAGCCTGATCCAATGACTGGCACAACTGCTCCATCCCCAGCAATATTCGCGGTCCGGTACGATGGAGCCAATCACTGTTGACCTCGTACACCAAGCCCTTGTCGATGGCCGGAATCTCCGGCCATTGCTGCCACATGGCAACGTCATTACCACCGAGGCCGTGATTGGTCGGCACAATCAGCACCTGCGGAGACGCGGTAATGACCTGCTCGGTACTGACCTGGGGGTAGTCGGCACGGGCATCGGCAAACAGATTGACGCCACCACAACTGGCGATCAGCTCGTCCATCCAGGCGCTGGACGCGGTCATCAACGGCGTCGACCACAGCTGATAAAATACCGTCACCTCGGCGCGATGCTGATAGCGGTTCAACAAGCGCTGATGGCGCTCGGTGAACGCCGCCGCGGCGCGCTGCCCCTGCACGGGATGGCCGGTTTTCTGGCCTAATGACGCCATCAACGGGCCAATCTCGGCGATGCTGGTCACACTGGTATCGACCACCGTTAACCCCAGCGCCTTGAGGCGTTCGACAAAATGCCGCGACGTATCGCTGATCCCCAGCACCACCAGATCCGGCTGCAACTGCACCAAGGCTTCAAAATCCAGCTCATCGTGACGGCCAATACGCCGAATCTGCTGTGCCGCCTCGGGGTAATCCGCGTACTCGATGGTGGCAATGATTTGCTCTCCCGCGCCAACCTGATACAGCAGTTCGACCGAATGCGGCGTTAAAGCGGCGATGCGCGGCAACGGCGCGCCCTGCGCCCAAGCCACACCACTCTGCACAGCCAGCAACCAGATAGCCAGCGTTCGAGCCAACATGGGGGGTATCCTTACTCTCATGGAAGACAAGCGTACTGTATCAGGGGCCCACTGCCCGGGCCAGCCTGAGGTGGCACTCTCTTTTTTGCGCCAAATGATAATGATTATCATTGACAACCCATCCCTGACCGTTACACTGATACCACTAACGACTCAATCCGAATGAATCAGCCAGATCGAATGAGGGAACCGCATGTGTGATGCTCAAACCACCGCCACCGGAGCATTGGTCCTAAGCAGCTTCAAAGGCAAGCGCAAACTGTGGGAGCTGACCAGCAAGCTGCTGTGTCCCGTCATCGGTACCTGCCTGACCACCACCGAGATCCGCAAATTGGCGGAGAAAATCGCCGACAAAGAGGTGGCCAGAAAGAGTGACTACTGGCTGCACACCTGGGTGGTCTCCAACTGCGACAGCAAGCACCGGTTGTCTGTGGCCGTTCAAAAACACCTCGACAAAAAGTTTGCCGCCGCCATTAAACGATTTGGCCAGGTAAAATGCCGGGATGAATTAAAACGGGTCTGGCAGCAACACATCGAGCGCGGAGCCAGCGCCGAAGCCCTGTGGGCGTTGCTGACTCATCCCCTGTGCGACCTGCCCACACAAGACATGGCCTACGAGACCATCCACATGCTGTCCCACCAGATTGGCGCCGGCCAACGGGCGGACCTGAAGCGACTGCACGACGCCGAAAAAGAGTTGCTGGCACTGAAAAAAGCGTTGGAAAAGAGCCAGCAAAAAGCCCATCAGACCATCTCCGACAAAGATCGGCAATTGCAGGCAATGCAGCAGCAACTGGCGGAGCTGAAGGCGGAAAACCTGCGCCTGAAAGAACACAATCAGACACTGGCACTCCAGGAGGCGCCCCACCAGCACGCGCCGCAATTGCAGCAACTTCGCAATGAACTGGCCAGCAAAACCACCGCCGTCGAAGTGCTGGATCGGCAGAAGGTGCAGTGGCAGCAGAAATTGCAGGCCAGTGAAAACAACGTGCTCGACCTGACCCAGAAACTGGCGCAGCAACAGCAGGAAACCCGAGCCCTGGAAGGCTTCGTAAAGCAAAGCCTGTCCCCCTGCAATGGCTGCAGCGCCGACAGTTGCCGTGACTGTCCCGATTTAAAGGGGCAGAAGATTCTGTGCGTAGGCGGACTTCATCGCATGACCGACCAATACCGGGAATTGGTGTCGCGCTGTAACGGCGAATTCAGTCACCACGACGGTGGAGTCGAAGACAGCCGCAAGCGCCTGGATGCGTTGCTGTGGTCCGCCGATGCGGTGATCTGCGCTACCGACTGCATTAGCCACGACGCCTACTACCGCCTCAAGCGCTTCTGCAAACAGCACAACAAGCGCCACTTGTTTATTCCCTCCTCCGGCCTGTCCAGCTTTGCCAAGGCCATGGACGACGTCGCCAATGAGGTCAGCTGCATTAGCCTCTAATCCTCGACCTCACCCCAGGAGTCGGTAATGGCTCGCTTGGCCACGTAACGGGCCAGGCTGGCCAGCAAGTGTGTCTGTACCGGCGTCATATCGATGACCGCGGCATTCTCCATAAAGGTCTCGAAGTGAGGGAAATTGTCCAACCCATAGGGGTCCCAATCGTCTTGCCCCTGCTGCCGAATCTCCTGCGCTAACCGCTCATCCGCCAGGGCATTTTCCCAGGCCTGGCTGCGCTGATTGTACACCCAGGTAATGGTGACCTCACGGCCACCGGCAATGCCGTACACCGGGTTGTCCCGAGTGACCAGCGTCTGAGTGGCGAACAGACCTTTGTGGGCAACACTGGCAAACGGTGTGCGCTGAACCCGGGCATCAAACAGCGCTCGAAGCTCATTGAGCTTGCTCTCCCCCTGCTCAAACACCAGATTATCCCGAAACTGGCCCAGGCCCAGGTTGTCTCGCAGCGGTACAAACAGCGCCTTGAGTGACTTGTTGATGTTGGTCGACTCGATGTCGTCTCCGGGAATGTAGGGACACTTGGTGTTGATGAACACCAGTAACCGCGTCACCCCTCTAGCCAGCAGTGGCATGATCCCCAGGTTCTCCATGTGGCCACCGTCGGAATGAGCATACTCTTCGGCCAGTCGCTGTACCCCGTCCGGCACCTGAACCGGCAGGTGATAAAACTCCGGGAACCCCAGCGCCCCCAGGCCCAGGGCATTGGTTAGCTGCTGCGGTGCCGCACCGGAGCTGGCCATGATGTCGGACAGAGAGAACGCCTTTTCGTTGGTCCAGTCAAACAGAGTGCGCGGCGACCGCTTAACGGTCATGGTCAGGGTTCCCTCGCCGGATACCACCCGATAAGGCCCGGCGCAGTCGTAACCATAGCTGCTGAGGTAGCCACCACCGAAATGCTCGTCGTCACCTATGCCATCACGATCGCGGTGGGATACCCGAACTCCGCTGTAGTACGGGGTGTACTCAACGTGATAGCGCTGAGTGCGGCCGATGCCATCGCCATTGAGCAGGGTGGCGCCGACCAGCAAATAGGGCACCCCATCCCGTAGCCGCTGAAACTGATCCGGACTGAGGTTGGCGTTAGCGTCACAGGCTTCAGCCACCGAATGCAGATCGTAACTGAAGGCCATTTGCGGCTGATGCAAACCAAACGGCGCCAGGAAGATACGACCAATCACCTCGGCGTAACTCTCGTCCCCCCGGCCCTGCAAGGCGGCTCCTAGCAGGCGCGTCACCACCCCGGCATTCACCAGGCAGTGTTGAAACGACCGCTCTGGCACCGCCTGAATGTCGCGCTCGCGTAACTGCGATGGCGGCAAGATCGCGCCCCAGAACTGCGGCAGTTGGTGAGCCGGCAGAAAGCCATAAGGCACCGACGCCCAGCTGCCGCCGGAAACCGCCGACAGATAGCCGACCCGCTTGATCACCCCGGTGTCGTGCAAGGCCTTAAGCTGGCCCAGAGTGCAGCAGGCGCTGCGGGTACCGCCTCCTGAAAACGCGACCCCCAGGGGTTTCTCGTTCAAGCGCTGCCGGAACCCAGGCAGTCGGTGCTCGGGAAACTGCTGCGGCTGGGCCAGGTTGTCCATGGGAAAAGCCAGTACCTGATATCGAATCGCCATCATGATCTCCTTATTCCTGACGAACGGCGGCGCAGACGGGCGGCGGCCAGTCCATTTATAGTACGCCAGTCGGGCAAAATCGCCACCGGCAGCGCCGCTCGGGGTGCACAACGGCAAATTTAGCGTCGACGGTTGTTAAGTAATTGAATAACAGCGTCAGTTCACCGACACTAATACAACACCGAGCCATGAGTAGAATGTATGGATATCGACAGCCACTGGTTAGCGCGCCGCTTCGCCGAACATAAGCCCAGACAGGATGACCAGCGCTCGCCACTGCAGCGAGACAAAGCCAGAATCATGCATTCGGCAGCGTTTCGTCGCCTGCAGGCCAAGACTCAGGTGTTGGGGGTTGGCATGAACGACTTCTACCGTACCCGCCTGACCCACTCGCTGGAGGCCGCGCAGATTGGTACCGGCATTGCGGCGCAACTGCGCTGCAATTCACCGGAGTTTGCCGATCTCATCGGCAGCGACAACCTGATCGAGTCGTTGTGCCTGGCCCATGACCTTGGCCACCCCCCTTATGGCCATGGCGGCGAGGTGGCGCTGAATTACATGATGCGCGACCACGGCGGCTTTGAGGGCAACGGCCAGACCTTTCGAATCCTGACTCGTCTGGAGCCCTACACTCGGGAATACGGCATGAACCTGACCCGGCGCACCCTGCTTGGCATACTCAAATACCCGGTACTGATGAGCGCCCTGGGCAGCAGCGCCCCCCGTCAGGGGGTGGACAACTTTCGCCAGCTTAAGGCGGAGCAGTGGCTGCCTGGAAAAGGGGTGTTTGATGACGACGCCGACCTGTTGAGCTGGGTGCTGGAGCCGTTCAGCAACGCCGATCGGCAGCGACTGACCCGCACCCGCAGTAACCCGGCGGGTCAACAACGCGCTCAGTATCATTCGCTGGACTGCTCCATCATGGAGTTGGCGGACGACATCGCCTATTCGGTGCACGACCTGGAAGACGCCATCGTGATGGGCATCGTTAACTACCGCAGTTGGCGGGAAAACGTGGCCGACCCCATTGCCGGTATCGATGGCACCTATCTGGCCGGGCAGATGGAGACCATCGGCAAGAAGCTGTTTTCCGACGAACACCACCTGAGAAAAGACGCCATCGGCACCTTGGTCAACGCCTTTGTCACCCACAGCCACATTGTGGCCCAGGGTGAGTTCGAATCACCGCTGCTGTCCCACCATGCGGTGATTGAACCGGCGTACGCCGAGTGCCTCGGCTACCTGAAACGGTTCGTACTGCGGTACGTCATTCAAAAGCCCGAGGTGCAGATACTGGAATACAAAGGCCAGCAGATCGTAATGGAACTGTTCGAGGCCTTCGCCTCTGACCCCAATCGTCTGTTGCCCCGCTCCACCCAGAAGCGCTGGCAGGCCGCCTGCGAGCAGGGCCACAGCGGCCACCGGGTCATCGCCGACTACATCTCCGGCATGACCGACGAGTTCGCCGCCCGCTTGCACCAGAACCTGTTTACCCCCAAAAGCGGCAACCTGGCAGAACTGCATTCGCCATTTTAACCCTCAAGGGGAGCCCTGGCCGAGCGCCGCCTCCCCGTCCCGATTCAAGGAACACACGCAGTGAGTGACGCACAACTGCTTCAACTTCAAAAACTCATCCACGCCCAGAGTAAAACCATGGGCATCGATCATCTCTACTCGGTGGTCGAGGCTCACTTTCGTCAGCACCATGGACGAAGCATCAAAAAGAGTACATTTCACAACAAGATCAACCCAGATCGATCCGAGCACAAGCTGAACATCGAAGAGTTCAGCCTGATTCTGATGGCGTTAAAAGAGCACAATCTTCACGCCCCAATCTTGGAAGAGTTTATGTCGCTGTATCAGATGCGTCCCGAATACCTGCCCAACCTGTCTGCAGCCAAGGAGCACAACTACAAGTCCTTTATGGGCGACTGGATGGATCTGAATAAGGAGCACGGTGACGTTCAGGTGGCACTCACCTCGGCGTTGAATGATTACAAGATTACCGAGCACGAACTCAACGGCATCAAGGTGGAGTTATCAGAGCACATTCAGGCGCTGACCACCCTGCGACAAGCTCTGGACCACGTGGCCGGGAGGACACTGGTGTAATCCGGTCCCCTCCCCTCAATCCACCACCGGCGCCCTAGGGCGCCGTTTTTTGTGCCCTCCCCTCAGTAGGCGCCTGCCGCATCAGTGAGAAAAACCGGCCCGTTTTCTCGTAGATGGGTCAGCGGCGCATTTGTACAGTGTTTCCATCTTGAGAGCGCGGCATTGGTTCAATGCCAAGCCTCTCCGGCAAAGACGATAAAGCCACAGCCGCACCGGCACGCCAATGCGCTGAAAATGGAACTTAACTTGCGATAACTCCGCCGGCCTTATCGACAATTCGTTACCCAGACAATGAGAAAAACCATGATTCAGACAGGTCAAAAAGTGTTTTACCAGGCACTGTGTGGCGCCTCACTGGCACTGTTAGTGGCCGGGTGTAATGACTCCAGCAGCGACTCAAACAGCGACAACGCCAATGCACTGCCCACCGCTAAGATCAGCGCACCCTCATCACTGCTTGAGCGGCAGGACTACACACTGTCTGCCGCCGACTCCGATGACAGCGATGGCCAGATTGTCACCTACCAGTGGCAGTTGGATAGCGGTGACTATCAGGGCGATCAGATCACCCTGACAGGCAACGGCGAGCAGGCTCAGCTCAAGGTGGGTGAGCTGAAACAGGATCAACGTGTAACCGTGATCCTGACGGTTATCGATGACCAAGGCGACAGCAACAACGATTCCATTACCCTCAATCTGCAAGAACGCGACCAGGCGCTTTTGCCGCCTCCGCCCCCTCAGCCGGACGCAACCGTGCCTGGAGTCGATAGCGACCAGGACGGGGTTCGTGACGATGTTGAGATCAAGATTCTGGCGCTGTTTCCGCTGTCAAAACCGGAGCGTGAACTGTACCGGCTGGGCGCCAATCAGTTTGCCGAAGTGGTCATCGCTGGCACCACGGATGACGACATCAAACAGACACTGGCCACTCAGGAACTGGCCAAAATGAGTGCCTGCTTTGTGGAGTTTTACGGCATGGACTCGCCGCGAAATACCGCTCAACTGCGGGCGTTGATCCTCAACACTCGAGAGCGGCAACAGGCCTACGAGGCATTCAACCGCGCCAGAATGGGCACCGTCAGCGACAGTGTCGACCCCGCCACATTGGATTGCCGTTTACCTCAGGAATAAGCAGGAAAGATGATGAACTACGCCCTTATAACCACACTTGCCATCAGTGCAGTCAGTTTTCCTGTGGCGGTGCAAGCCAGCCTCAATGGCTGCAGCACCCCCATTTCCGACAACAAGCAAACCAATGTCTATTTTGCCAATGGCATCAATACCACCCTCAGCGAGGCCCAGGAGGTTACCGCGCTGTTGCTCAAGGTCTACAAGGCGCCGCTGGAACAGACTGAAGCCAACAGCACCTACCACTTTAAAACCGCCTACAACTACAGTCAGGGGTTTGTCACCGATGTGGTTCAGGTATTTCAACAGAAGATCACCGAAGACCCGGACGGCAGCATTGCCTACATGGTGTACGACTTGCTGCGCTCCGGCTTGTCCAACGACGAGATTCGGGCCACCGTCTCCCTTGCCCTTACCAACGGCAACCTGGTCGCCGCCCTGTTGACCAATGAGTTGCTAGAGGAGCTCGGAGACAGTCTGGCCCAAACCGCCGCCGACGCCATGGCCGACGGCGATCTGGTCAACACCAACCACAGTCGCCTCTATTCCGATGCCCTGATAAACGGGCGCAGAGTGCTGGTGGTGGCCCACAGTCAGGGCAACCTGTTCACCAACACTGCCATCGCCGCCACCCTGACTAAACACCCGCAGTACGCCGACAGCATCAACTACTACGGCGTGGCTTCACCGGCGGCAACCACCGTCAATGGCGCCGATTACGTCACCGCCGACGATGATCGGGTCATCAACCTGCTTCGGCTTACCGAAACCGTTATGGCCGCCAACATCGACAACGACCCAGGCCTGCTCAACGACCAGCGCGAACTGCTCAATCACAGTTTTTTAAGCAGCTACTTTGACAGCCGCCTGGCTTCTCGAGCCCGAATCAATGCCGGCATTACCACCCTGTCTGAGCAACTGGCGTACCCCGAGGTCATTGCCGGCGAAGGGGCCATTCGAGCCACCCTGTCCTGGGGGGATCAACCGGACGTCGACCTGCATGTGTTTGAACCCGGTGGCAGTCACGTCTATTACCGCAACAAAACCGGTCAGGATGGAACTCTGGATGTGGATGACACCACAGCGGTGGGACCGGAAAACTACTTCGTCGCCTGCGACCGGGTCAATGAAGGCACCTACTCCGTTGGCGTCAACTACTTCAAAGGCTACCAGCCAGAAAAAGCATTGGTGACGCTGTATCTGGGCAACGGCACCACCTTCGGCCCCCGCGCCGTTACCCTCAACAAGGCCAGAGGTTCAGCCGGTAACAGTTCACCCGTTGCCGTGTATGACATCGTAGTGAACCAGGACGACAACGGCAACGCCCTGTACTCGGTGCAATAATCGCCACACCGTCGTCCACCGCAGTTCCAAGGCACCCCACACCAAAAGGGCCAGCAGATGCTGGCCCTTTTCTAATCAAAACCGAGTGTTATCGCAGAAAGCTGACGTAAGTCTGCAACACAATCAGGTTGGTGATGTCGATGAAGAAGGCCCCCACCACGGGCACCACCATAAACGCCTGCGGCGACGGACCATGGTGGGACACCAGTGAGCCCATGTTCATCACCGCCGTCGGGGTCGCGCCCATGCCAAAGCCGCAGTGACCGCCGGAGATGATGGCCGCATCGTAACTGCCCCCCATCACCTTAAAGGTAACAAAGTAAGCAAACAGCCCCAGCACCAGCGTCTGCACACACAGAATCACCAACATTGGCAAGGCCAGGTCCAACAAGTCCCACAACTTGAGGCTCATCAGTGCCATGGCCAGGAACAACGACAGCGAAATGGTACCGAGGGCATCGACGGTTTCCTTGTTGATTTTATACACCTTGGTGGCTTCGCACAGGTTGGTGATCACCACCCCGACAAACAAGGCGTAGACAAAATCAGGGATCCGCAGCCAGGCGATACCAAAGCCATCGACAAAGGTCTTGATGTAGGCGGCACTGGCGACACACAGCAACAGAATGAACAACACCTCGATGCTGTTTTTAGCGGTGATGCGATCCTCTTCATGATCACTGTAAGTCACCAGGTCCGGATGCTCAATGTGGTGATTTTCGCCATCACCAAAAGCCGATTTCAATCCGTGCTTGCGAATCAGTCGCTGCGCCACCGGACCGCCGATGATGCCCCCCATCACCAGACCAAAGGTGGCCGCCGCCATGGACAACTCCAGCGTCTGCAAACCAAACTCGCTGGCAAACGTCTGCGACCAGGCGGCGCCGGTACCATGACCACCGGACAGGGTTATGGATCCGGCGATAAGCCCCAGCAATGGATCCAGGCCCATCAAAGAGCTCAGACCGACGCCGACGCTGTTTTGGATCAGAATGAACACCGTTGCCAGTCCCAGGAACAGGAACACTCGCGAGCCCCCCTGAGCCAGCAGCTTAAAGCTCGCGGCCAGGCCAACGGTGGCGAAAAACATCTTCATCAGGGTGCTTTTGATGGCCAGTTGGAATTGCAGGTCGATGCCATACTGATGCACCACGGCAATGATACTGGCCACGATCAACCCGCCGACAATGGGCTCTGGAATGTTGTACCGTTTCAGTACCGGTACCTTGCCATTAACAAAGTATCCGAGGAACAGCACCACAATGGCGATCAGTAAGGACTCAAGCTCATTAATTACAATCACTGAATTCATTTGGTCTTCTTTTCTTACTGTTACAAACAGGTTCACAACCCCAAACATCACGCCCACAGCGCCGTCAGCCTGGATGGCGACAGGTGAAAACGAACGTCCAATTGGGGAAACCACTGGCGACAGGGATCTGTGCCGAAGTTAGCTGAGTTGGCCGGCAATCCGGCTGACTGGCAGGGAGCGGGTTAGCCGCCGCCGTCAAAAAAGAGGAGGTGAATCTTCATCATCATGGTAGTAATTTTACCGACAACCTCCGACCTTGACCATATTGCCAACGCCAGGCTGTTGGTGTAGGCACCCCCCTGGGCGCCATGGCCGAATGCAAGCAAAGGTGGGCGAAAGTGAACACCTGCCAGCATCCTTTGCGTCAAGGTTGCCGCCGCGCTGCACAACTGAGCATTCCCTCCTTTAACAGGCAGAGTGACGGCGGCAACGACACCTCCGCCGCCAGACCGACACCATCAAGAGAAATAGCTATTTAATTCAGAAGCTTAAACAATAGAAAAGAAGATATGGTCAATCAAACGCCACCCAAGAGTAAATGCCAGGTTACACCCGGGTTGCATTGCGGATTTTCCGGCAATAAAACCGGATCCAGATAACAACTCTGCCGAAACAGGCGCTTGGCTGAGCAAGAATTGACCACCATTTTGGTAATCTTTCAGAATCGATGGCCAATTGAACGCCAATCAAGCTCTTTGAGCGGTTGCGGTTGCCACCAACCTAGGCCAATAGCGACCGACGACACCCCAAACTTGACTCCGTTGCCCTCTCCCGGGAATCAAAAAAGAGAGGCGATGCACCTCTCTGATGTTTAAACCCGTCCGAAGTCTGAGCGCTACGCCAGTTCGGCTTGCGCCACCGGAGCCGGATTGCGAATCAGGTGATCGAAGGCTGCCAGGCTGGCCTTGGCGCCTTCTCCCATGGCGATGATGATCTGCTTGTAAGGCACGGTGGTCACATCCCCGGCGGCAAACACCCCCTCCAGGCTGGTGGCACCGCGAGCATCAATCTCAATCTCACCGCGGGCAGACAATGTCACCTGGCTGTCTTTGAGCCACTCACTGTTGGGCACCAGCCCGATCTGCACGAAGATGCCGGCCAACTCAAGCCGGTGTAACTCGCCGCTGTTGCGATCCCGGTACTCCAACCCGGTCACCCGCTCACCGTCTCCCAGCACCTGAGTGGTCTCGGCCAGGGTAATGATGTCAATGTTGGCGGTGGCATTGGCCTTGTCGATCAGCACCTGGTCGGCACGCAGGCTGTCGGCAAACTCCAGCACGGTGACGTGCTCGACAATGCCGGCCAGGTCGATGGCCGCCTCGATGCCGGAGTTACCGCCGCCAATGACGGCGGTGCGCTTGCCCTTGAACAACGGACCATCGCAGTGGGGACAATAGGCCACGCCCTTGTTGCGATACGCCTGCTCACCGGGCACCTTCATCTCGCGCCAGCGGGCCCCGGTACTGGTGATGACGCTGCGGGCTTTGAGCACCGCGCCGCTCTCCAGTTCCACATGGAGGTAACCATCCGTGGTCTCTTCGACGCCTTTAATGTTGGCGGCGCGCTGCTCGGTGATCACCTCGACACCATACTCCTTCACGTGCTCCTCCAGGCTGGCCACCAGCTTGGGTCCGGTGGTGGTTTTCACCGAGATGAAGTTCTCGATGGCCATGGTGTCCTGAACCTGCCCGCCGAAGCGTTCGGCCACCACGCCGGTACGGATGCCTTTACGGGCGGCGTAAATGGCCGCCGACGCCCCTGCCGGACCGCCGCCCACCACCAGCACATCAAACGGCGCCTGCTGGTTGAGCCTGGCCGCCCGCTTCTCGGCGGCGCCACTGTCCACCTTATCGAGGATCTCCGCCAGGGACATGCGGCCCTGACCAAACAGCTCACCGTTCACGAACACACTGGGCACCGCCAGAATATCCCGGGCCTTGACCTCATCCTGGAAAGCGGCGCCGTCGATCATGGTAACGGTGATCAACGGATTGATGGCGGCCATCATGTTGAACACCTGCACCACCTCGGGACAGTTCTGGCAAGAGAGGGAGATGAAGATCTCCACGTTCAACGGCGTATCCAATGCCGCTATTTGGGCAATGGTGTCATCGTCCAGCTTAATGGGATGACCACCGCTGTGCAGCAGTGCCAGCACCAGAGAGGTAAACTCATGGCCCATGGGCAGACCGGCAAAGCCGATGGCGCTGCCCGTCTCCAGGTTCTCCACCAGCATCAGCGGCTTGCGCTCGCTGTGGCTGTCATCCCGCACCACGCTGATGAGGCTGCTCAAAGAGGCGATGTCCGCCGCCAGGGCCGCCAGTTTGCTGCCGGTGTCGCTGTCATCCAGGCTCAGGCGCAGCTGCACATCGGACTTCAGGTTGGACAAGTAAGATTGTAATTGCTGCTTCATCGCTTGGTCTAACATGGTGAAACCTCAGAAATTCGGTGGAAGTAAGGTTGATGGCAAGTCCCCCCCGCCGCATCAGGGCGGCGGGGGACACTGGCAAGAGAACCTGTTGGAATTTAGATTTTGCCGACCAGGTCCAGGGAGGGAGCCAGGGTCTGTTCACCCTCTTTCCACTTGGCGGGGCACACTTCACCTGGGTTGTTGGCCACGTACTGCGCCGCTTTCACCTTGCGCATCAGGTCTTCGGCGTCACGGCCGATGCCCTCAGCGGTGATCTCCATCGCTTGGATGACACCCTCAGGGTCAACCAGGAAGGTGGCGCGATCTGCCAGGCCCTGGCCTTCACGCATCACGTTGAAGTTGTTAGTGATGGTGCCGGTCTGATCCCCGACCATGAAGTAGTTGATCTTACCGATGGTATCGGAGCTGTCATGCCAGGCCTTGTGGGTAAAGTGGGTATCGGTGGACACGGAGTACACCTCAACACCGCGGCGCTGCAGCTCTTCGTAGTGGTCCGCCAGATCGCCCAGCTCGGTGGGGCAGACAAAGGTGAAGTCGGCGGGGTAGAAGAAGAACACCGCCCACTTGCCTTTGACATCCTGCTCGGTAATTTCTACAAACTCGCCCTGTTTGAAGGCGGTGGCTTTGAACGGCTTAATTTGAGTGTTGATCATGGCGTATCTCTCTTATTTGCAAAGTTTTTGTAGTGACGCTTACCGCGTCGATGGAGCTATAGTGCCCCAAGCCAACAAAACACAAAAGCAATTACAAACTATCACTGCAAACGAAAAATTCGATTGAATGAAATAACGAAGAGAATACGTTGGCCACGGGTATAACAGAGCCACCCCACGACTGGAGGATTCACCGGCTTCGAACGCTTCGGGAAGGCCAGGCTCGCGCCATCAACAAAGACGATAACGACTCCCCCTGGCAGGCCGTTCGCGGTAAACTGGCGTTTATTGGCTGGTGGACTGTGAATAAGGCGGCCGGTAGCGCCTCACCCTCTGCGAGGACAGCAGCACTGCATGGGAAAACTCAATGCGGCTACAGAGAAAATAACTGATTGATCTTGTCCACATTATCGCCACCCTGCCTCAGAGCAACACACGTGTGAGTATCGGTAACCCCCAGATTCTGGCAGACTACAACGAAACAACAATGGAGACGCTATTGTGCTGACCCAATCCCAGCTCATGGGCCTAGAACAAACCCACCTGATGGAGGTGGAAGACCAGCTGCTGGAGTGCCGCACCGCCGTGGCCTTCCGCCAGATGCAAGAGGCCGCCAGCAAGGTTGGGCTCGACCTGCAGTGCGCCTCGGGATGGTGCAGTTTCGATTCTCAACTGAGCACTTTCAATGGCAAGGTGATGGGCAAACAGCCCCTGGTCGATGAAGAGGGCCGGCCGCTGAACCCGGCTAACCTCAATGACAACGAACTGCTGCGGGCCATTCTGGCCTGGTCTTCCCTGCCTGGTACGTCGCGCCGGCACTGGGGCTGCGACTTCAATTTTTACGACGCCAATGCCATTAGTCGTGACAACCTCAAGCTGGAGCCTCTGGAATACCGTGGCCGCGGCCCCAACGGCAAACTCAACCGCTGGCTGGACGAGCACATGACCGAATATGGCTTCTTTCGCCCTTACACCAAGAACCTGGGCGGTGTGCAGCCAGAGCCCTGGCACCTGAGTTTTGCCCCGGTGGCGCTGCCAGCCCTGGCCGCCTTTGATGAGCGCGCCCTGGCGGAGCACTTGAAACAGAGCAAGCTGGCACTGAAATCCCATATTCTGGAGCGATTACCGGAACTGCTCCGCCGCTACTTCTACCAGGTCACCCCGGCGCCAGCGGCCACGCTGAGAAACCGCTGACTCCATCTTGACTTCAGAACCAAACAATGCGGCTTGCCAGATGGCAAGCCGCATTGTTTTAGCGCTCAGTTGCGATTACAGTGCCCGCAGTTCCAGCGCGACGTCATGGGCCAGCAGGTGCTCCTGCGTGCGGGTCTGTTTGTGTCGGTCCATGGCCAACAATGCCTGCTTCACCGAGTCAGGCAGCTGCGAATCATGCAGCCGCTGTGCCTGGGCCCGTTGCTCAAACCAGCGGGTCTCAGGGCCTTTGAGGCCCTGCCAGTCGGCAGACAACAGCGCCGGCCACAGAGACCGGGCTGGAAGCAGCAGCTGTTCGGCACCACAGCCAAGGCCGATTTCCAGCCCGGCGGGATCAAAATCGCCAAAGTACACCAGCGGCAACTGCCCCTTGAACGCCCTGAAGCACTGATAAGCGCGACTGACCTGCCTGTCGGCAGCAACGTCACCTCGGTAGAGAAACAGCGCCTGGTTGAGGCTATCGGGCAGATTCAGGCGATGGAGCTCAGCCATCAGTGCCAGGTTCTCCACCAGCACCAGGTGGGTATGGCCAAGCCGTTGCCCCAACTGCTGTAGAGAAGGCCAGTTCAGTAACTGACCCGCTTGCATCAAGGGTGGCAGGGCCAGGGGGGTGTCGTCGATGTGCCAGTGAGTCAACGGCCGGCACAACACCAGCTCCTCGGTCACGGCCTGGGCGCCGCCCTTCTCATCGGCTTGAGTTTGTGCCTGTTGAATACGGCTTAGACCCTCGCCAACAAAGGCCGGCTCGCAGGGATCACCGAGACCGTCGCGCCTGAGCTCCTGCCGTAACGCACTGAGATGATCGCGACTGATATGAAGCCGGGCTCTGGCGCGGCCATCACCGCGCACCTCGCCAAACCCGTAGTCACGATGCAGCCGGCTGGCCAGAGCGCCAAACGCCACGTCCTGCGCTCTCCAGGGCCGAGCAAACCAGCCTGCCAGAGTTTGACGCTCGCGACGATTCAACGCCATTCAGGCCACCCGAATCCGCACGTCACTGTAGGTAAAGTTATTGTTGGTGCCCGCCACCAGTTGCTCCTCCATCTCCATGGCAAACAACTGCTGCTGCTGAGGAGAGAGGTTGCAGTAATAACCAAACACCAGCTCAATCCACAACTGCGGATCCAACTGCCACTCGTTACTGAGCCAGGCAGGCTGCTGTCCTTGCCAATGTTCCAGGGCGGAGAGGGCCCCGTCCTTGATCACCGCCAGCTCAAAGAAGTGTTCCACTTCATCCAGTACCCAGTCACTGAGGTAGGCCAGAGTCTCCAGATCGTCGCTTTCGACACTGACGCCGTCCCGGTCGGCCACCACCGGAGTGGTCGGCTGCTGGCGGCGCAGATGCTGGACAATCTCGATCAACTCCTGCTCGACGGCACTGCTGCGCACATCCACCAGGCCGCCCATCTCCATCGCCGGCGCCAGTTTCAGCTCCCGGGGCAGATCGGTGGCAAAAGCCAGGTCTTCACGCAGCTCATACTCGGGGTGCTTGCGCAGGAAGCGGGCCATGCCCCGCAACTGGTTGGCCTGTTTAACCTGGCGCCGCAGGCGGAACAGGCTCTGTCGCATCTTTTCGATGATGTGCGCCAGTCGGCCCAACACCATGCGAAACCAATGCACGAACCCGGTGATCTTGCGAGCAAACTCGGTGGGCGCACCGTCGAAGATCCACTGGTAACAGGTCTCAGGGTCAATCTGCTGCAACTCGTTCAACAGTTTCTGGGCGTAATCCAGCGCCTTCTGGTTTTCCCGCACCTTGGCGGTCAGGGTCGCCACAAAACCAAACTGGCTGGAGATGGCATAGTGCATGTTGTCCAGGCTGGTATTGAGGCTATCTCTGGCATCAAACAACAAATCGTCAAGCTGATCGAGGTAGTGATCGGCGTCGTCCATCTGGCCACCGATGAGGGAGTCGCGATAGTCGATGATCACGTCGTCCATGGCATCGATGACTTTGCCCATGTCGGTCAACTGGCGATAGCCGCTCTGCTGGCGCATCAACTTGTTGAGCAACCGCTTCAGGTCGGCGGTCAGGCGGTAGTTGCCCGGTTCATCGTCGGGGCGCAATAACTTGGCTTTCTGCAGGTTGCGGAGCTGGCCTTCGTTGTCCTCATCGGCACTGACGGCGCCAAAGACGTAAGCCTGGGACAACAGTTCGTCGGCCTGTCCCATCTGTCGCAGCAGCGCGGCGACCTGATTGCTGTCATAGAGGCTCATTACAGCAACAGCTCCTCTTGTGGATCCGGCTCCTGCACTTCCGGCAGCTCCAGCTTCTCACTGTCGTTGAGGAACTCGATCAGCAGATAGATCAAATCAAAGCGGGCGGTGGCGTACCAGGTGTTGCTGCCCGGAGCATGGCGCACCAAATAGCCCATCTCCTCCAGCTTGGCCAGCACCGTACCCAGTTGGTCGCGAATCTCCACCCGGTTGGTCTTAAATGGTGCCATGGTGGTCAAGCGGCGCAGCTGCTCCGACAGGGTCTGGTCGTGCTCAAACGCCTCCAGCAACGAGGTAAACTTAATGCTGTCCTTGGCGTGCAGCGGCGCGTCGTGGCCGGTGGCCCGCAGCAGCATGTCCAGCCATTCCACCAGCGGCCGGAAATGACTGCGCACCGAGCTGAACAGCTGACTGATGGCGCGGCGATTGCTGTCGTCGATGCTATCAAAGGTACAGTAGTAGGCGCCGGCCGCCTCGAAGTGGGTCAGGCTGCGATCCAGCTGGCTAAGAAACTCATGCACCCGCTCGGCGTTGGCCGGCGCCTGCAGATACTCGAAGTGGTCCGGGTAGGCCGTCTGACAAATCACGGCGCCAGACAGCAGGGTTTCTACGGTATGTTTGAAGATCATTGTCCGGCTTCCTCGGTTTCAGGCTGCTCGCGGCGGGCACGACTGGCCAGCAGTTGTTCCAGTTTCGACAGCGGTACATGGGCGCTGTAGATTTTGCTGTCTTTGAGCTTGTAGTGGGTTTTGTACAACGCCAGCACCTGCCGGTCGGTGGAAGGCGACGCCGACAACATCTGAATGTGGTTGTCGTTGAACATCCCCAGCAGCAGTTCAATATTCTCTGCCGCCAGCTCACCCAGTTCATCCACCGGCAGAATGATGGTGCTGGGACGCTCACCATCACCACGCAGCATCCCCAGCAGACCGGCGAACAGCGACAGCATCGCCAGATAGGAGAGGCCGGTGGAGCTGACTTTCTTCAACTGACGGGCATTGCGGGCCCGTTTCACCTGACCTTTCTCGGTGATCACGAACTCCAAATCAAACAGGTCGTTGTGCTCCAGTTCCAACCCTTCGGCTGGCAATACCCGGGCCAGCTCACGCATGGCCCGAATCAGCTCTTCCGGAATCTCGGCCACCCCATCACGCAACTGGTCCCGCGACTGTTCAAAGCAATCGGAGAAGCTGCGCAGCGGCTGCCAATACTCCAGCTGTTCCAGCTTGGTAACCGTGCCCACACTGATGTCCGCCAAGGCTTCAAACTTGGCCAGGGCGGTCACCCGCTCCGACAGGTTGCGACCGACGGATTTAATCCGGCGATCAAAGTTCTCCAAATGCTGATAGAACTCGTTGATCATGGTGGCATTGACGATCACCAACTGGCCGGTGGACTTGGCAAGCTGAGCGGCACTCTGCAACAGATCGCCAATGGGCATACGGTACTTGAGCACGGTTTCACAGCCTTCGAAACGGTCGTTGTCGGCCACCAACTGAGTCCAGGTGTCAAACAAGCTGCTCTTACCATGCTTGGTTCGCAGTACATTGGAGAAGTGACTGATCTCTTTAGTCAGCTTCTTCTCCAGGTGGCTGAAGCCCTGATGATTCTGCTCAATAAAACCGGGCAGCATGTCCGCCTGGTAACTTTGCAACTGTGAATTGCGGCTCGGCTCCAACCCTAAGGGATCGCACACCGCCTGCACCCGTACCAGCCGAGCCAGCAAATCATCACTGCGCTCCTGCTGTTCTTTGTTTCGCTTAAGCACCGCTTTGTGTTCAGCCTGCTGATGACCAAACTGAGTGCGGGCCTGCTCCAGATCACTGCGAGCCTGAGACAGTTGCTGCTGCAGCTGCAAGACATCGGCAGCCAACGGCTCCCGCTGGTTGTACTGACTGGAGAGGAAGTGCTGATACTCACGGGCTTTCTGCTCAAACCTGGCGCAATCATCCAGTGACTGCTGCAACTGTTTGCGCTCCTGCATTCGCTTGTCGATCTCGCCATCGGGGTCGATCTTATCCAGCGCCTGCTTCTGCTGCTTCTTGTAATCCCGGCGCCGCTCCTTGACGCTGTCTCGCAGTGCCTCCAGCTGATGAGACAGGGTCTCGAGCTGGCTATCGCGGTCGGTTTCCAGAATCAGGCGGCGCTCCAACGCGGCATTGTGCAGCTCATGCAGTTCCTCTTCGCCCTGCTCTTCCAGCTGTTCCAATTTATGGCTCAACTGCTCCTGCTGCTTCAGTAGCTGCTTGTGCTCCTCCTCCAGTTGCCGTCGCTGTTGCTTAATGTTCTCGTCGGCCTGAAGCTGTTGCCGCTCCTGCTGTTGCCTGAGCTGATCGATCTCGGCACTGACACGGCGCTCCTGCTGCTGCAACTGCCCCAACTGGCTCTGATGCTGCTCAAGCTGACGCCCTAGCTGCTTCAGCAATTCGTTGATCTGGTCAATCTGCTCGCTTTGCTGTCGGCACTGTTGGTCCAGGGTCTCTAACTGTTGCTGTTGTTCCGCTTCGGTCCGGGCCAGTGGGTTGTTGTGCTGCAGCGGGCTCAGATCCAGGCGCACGCCGTACAGGCTCTGAAGACCATCACCACTCCAGTTCGGAGCCAGATCAGTACGAGCCAGCAACTCTGGAGACAACAGAGTACCGATGGTCTGCTTCCAATCACTGGCTTCAGTGCGCCCCTCTAAAAAGGCCTGCAAAGACCCCTCTTCGGGGTGCAGTTGTTGCTCCAGCGCCTGATGCTGAGCCTTGAGATCATCCAGGCGCCGTTGTTCGATGCTTAGGCGGCTAAGCTGCTGATCACGCTGACGCTCTAACTGAGCGCCATTGTGCCGTTCATCGGCCATCAATCTCAGCATCTCGTTATGACGACTCTGTGCCTCCCCCAAAGACTGGGCGGTAAGCTGTAACTGTTCGGCCATGGTCGCTGGCAAACGGGGGTGGGCTCGGTTTTCCCCATTGACGCGCTGAGCATGCTGCAACTGAAGCTGCTCATCTTTCAGTCCCAGGCTCTGAGACGCCAGCCGCTGCTCCATCTGACGGCGATTGGCCTGATACTGCTGCTCCACCTCCGCCAGCTTGTGGCTGTTCTGCTCGCGAATGTCGGCCATCTGCTGCTGCTTCTCACCCTCGCCTCGAGCCAGTTCCAGATCCAGCTTACCCAGCAGTTCCTCGAACTTGCGAGCCACCTTGGCGGTGTCGCCTTCAAAGCTCTCGATGATGCCATTGACCTCTTTCAGTCGCTGGCTGAAGGTGACCTTTTCATCGGCACGCAGTTGATAAGATGCCGCATCGTCATCGTCGTAACGCTGCTTGTCGTCATCCAGGCGTTCAATGGTGATCTGTTTGGCGTGCAGGCGATCACTCTCGGCAGCAATGGTCTGCTTAAAGCCGGTTTCGGTGGCATCGAACTCGCGCTCCAGTTGTCGCAGGGACTCGCGTTGGCTGGCTTTCTCCTGCCCCAACTCCTTGAGTTTGTCCTTGAGTTCGATTTGCTGCTCATCGCACAGCGCCAGCAGATGGCGCAACTGGCCCAGAAACTCCTCCAGCTCACTAAATTGCCCCTGCCAACGCTGAATCTTGTCGGCAACCGCGTGCACTTCACGGCTGGCCTGAATGTCGCTGAGCCAGCGACCAATCTCGTCCTTGTTCAGTTGCATCTGTTCCCGGTTGTCACCGGAGCGGCTGCGGGCCAGATAGTCGGCGGCAATGGCCACCAGCATCTTTTTTACCGCCTCAAAATCCAGGTTCTTCTCGATGGTGCCATTAACCACCTTATCGATGTGAGGCATGGCGACATTGCCGAAGCTGAAGCGGCTCTGCAGCTGGCGAATTTCGCTGGAAGCACGACCGCCACGCAGGTTTTGAATCACCTGGCGGTATTTGTCCACTCCCAGGTAGTTGGAGCAATAGGTGCCATGAGCGCGTTTGTAGTTACGCTCGATCTCCCCCACCTTAAACGGCTTGTGATCCGAGCCGATAAAGTGCTGCTGGCAGTAGGGGGCATCGATCAGTTTATAGTGCACGCTGCGGCCATCTGACGAGGCCACCATGCAGCACAGCTGCGGCTCGGCCAGACCGGGGCGCTGATATTCGTACACCAGCAGGCTGGATTCCCTGGGCAGGTAGTAGTTGGCAAAGTTCTTAGCCTGATCGACCTTGGAAACGATGTCTCCAGGGCGCATGCCGTAAAACAGCGGCAGCAATCGCATCAAGGAGGTTTTACCGGCGCCGTTGGTGCCCTCTAACTGGGTGTGACCATCAAAATCGATCTCATTGACCTTCCCTTTCCAGAAACTGTCGATAATGATGATACGACGCAGTCGAAACGCCTCTTGAGCCATAGGAGATACCTTTCAAAACCGGGGACACTCTGGCGCAGGGCCAAAGTCAGACACTAAGCGGGTTAGAGTACCGTAGCCTAGGGGCGGGAACAACAAATTGGCGGGTGTGCAGGCCCGGGAGTCCGCCGACTGATTCCAAAATCATCAGTCGGGGGCCAGATTCGGGCGCGTTAACGGCCTGACTCGAGGTGCGGGGCATCGTAATCCGCAGGCTGATCGCTGTAGACACAGACATTGGACTCGGCCACCAGCCCCTCGTCGGCCACGCAGTGAGCTTCGAAGAACGCTTGAATCTCGCTGCGCTGACAGTGCGCGGCAAACGCATCGTGATCGGCCCAGATCTCATTAAACACGATGGGGTAGCTGTGGCCCTGAGCAAAGGGGCTGTCGATGTGGCGAGTGACGATGTACTGCAGACAACCGGGCTCCCTCAGAGTATTGGGCTCCAAGGCTTGCAGCACTCGAAATAACGCCTCCTCTTTACCAGGCTTGGGGCGAAATTGGGCGAGACAGTAGATACGCTGTGACATGAGTTCCCTCTTCATCTATCAACCGATACCGCTCTACTGTATGCCTGCGGCGACAAAGATGCCAGCAGGCTCCCCCTACCAGGGCTCCAGTCGGCCCAGACTGTCGGTCAACGGGTACCCCAGTTTGCTGCTGAGCTGCTGGGCCTGCTCCCGCAGTTGCGACAGTGAAGCGCTCAGCGGCGTGCGTCCAGCCAGAATCACCAGGTTGCCGTCTGCGGTCGGACAGCTATGACAGTGGGGAAAGTGGGCCGCCAACGCGGTTTTAAGCCCATCATGGTGGCGGTGCTCTTCCCAGCAGTTAAGCACCAGCATCCCCTGCTCTTTGACCAGGGCGGCGGCGTCATCAATAAAACCGGATTGCAACTGCACGTCATCCACCGAATCGGCGCCATAGAGATCGGCAAACAGCAGATCCACTTTCTTGTGCTCGCCGGCGGCCAGGAAGGCGCCGGCTTCCTGATGAACGATGTCGATGCGCTTGCTTTGTGGCATTCGAAAATGGGCCAGTGCCATCTCCGTCACCAGAGGCCGCAATTCAACCCCGGTCACCTTGATGCCCTTGACCACATGCGCCAACGCCGAGATCAAGCAGCCGCCGCCCACCCCCAGCACCAAGGCCCGCTTGGGCTGGCAAAACAGCAGTGCCAACATCATTGCCCGAGTGTATTCATGTTGCAGCACCCAGGGCTGCTTGGTAATGATGCGGCTCTGCTCGTCAGACGGACCAAAACACAACAACCGCTGTGGCCCCTGCTCAATCACCTGAACCTGGCCCCATTCATCGTGGCCGTCAAAAAGAATGTTATCGCTGTTCATGCTGCCCTCATCATTAAGGGGCGCATTATGGTCGAGGACAACCAGAGACTCAATCAACAAGTGTTCGTTCGCTAATACTGAGTCAATTAATGAATATATTTTCCCAGCTCCCCTTTGCTATTCCCGCCGGAATCACGGATAGGCAGGCTACAAAATTTGCGTATTAGAAAGCACAGATAAAGCAGGGCCGGTTTTTCTTAGCCTGATTGAATACCAACAGCAATAAGGCAAGATGATGAAAAAGAGACCCTGTAATCCCGCAATCCCTTTGTGCCTGCTGGCAGCCCTGCTTAGTGGCTGCGGCGATGATGACAACGAGGTCATCAGCCAGCCCGCTGAGCCTGAGACGCCAACCGAACCAACGCCGCCGCCCATTCGACCGGCGGCCAACATCTTTGGTCACGTCGATGGCACCTTAACTCAACCGAAAACCATGACCCTGAGCATCGCCAGTTCCATCACCCGCCAAAACCCGGACTGGCACCACCCGGTGTACGACTGTGCCTTTAACCCTGCTCAACACCAGTTCTGCAACGATGGCGTCAATCCGGCCGCCAGCCAAATGTCCGACGTCGACGTGGCCGCCCTGTACGGCGTAACCCCACATTTTGACTATGACTATATTCTCGAAGACGTGCAGGTCGACTTGACCCGTCGCGACTGGACCACTACCCGGCCCGAGCTGTTTCAATCTGGCTGGGGCTCTGTTCTGGACCTGCTGCTGCTCGCCGCCGAACAATACGACCTGGATGTGGAGTACTTTTACGACCAGGAGTTAGACACCTATTGGGTGACTTCGATCAACGGCATTAAAGGGCAGGATCCCGCTAAACTGCCTAATCCCTCTCAAACCAGTGTTCCCTTTGCCCAGTGCAGCGAACCCGGCGGCTGGAAATTTGCCTATGCCGCCTCTCCCTGGCCGACCGAACACGGTATGGAGTTCCATACCGAGGAAAGCTACAAGCAGATCGACCGCATGCCCATCGGCGATCAAGCCAAGACCTTTTTGATTCCCGCCTGTAAAGAGGAGATCGAACTCAGAAAAGAGATCTACCAAAAAGAGCAAAAACGCCTGGCCACCAACGGCGGCAAGATGATTGTGCCTGAGATCGTCATTGACTGGGCCTATGGCAACAGGGCCACATTCCGAAATCTCGAGGTAACCGCCCACAACAGCCGCCCCGACATCTACCAACCCGGCGTGATCACCACCATGGACATCATGCTGTCCCTGGCCGACCGCTATCCAGGCATCGATGTGCACTTCGCCTGGTGGCCGGAGCTGAGCAACGACACCATGGTCAATGGCTACCTGATGAACGCCATGAGTTTTGACACACTGGATGACGACGGCAATCTCATCAACGGCCATTACCGTGCCAGCGGTACGGCTGGATTTGTTCACAACAGCGGCGAGTGGGCCCGCTACAATGACTCAGGCCTGACAGCGGTGATGTACAAAAATCTGATGTGTAATCGAGAGCACACCGGCAGTGAGCTGTGGGGAATGCCTACCACTCCTTGCACCGGCGGCACCTGGCGTCAGTCTCTGCCCGGACAAACCAGTTGGACCCCGGCGCATTGGGGCGACAAAGTGCCGCTGACGCCCTTTGGTTCAGAAGGAGAGGAAAATAAAACCTACTTCAGTGATGCCTTTGGTGGCAATGACGTCCATATGACCATGGACCTGTACCCTCAGGTCAGTCCGGAGTACGTCAATCTGTACCGGGTGAGTTTTCAGATGTCCGATGAATACAGCACCGAACTGATGACGAACGGTGAAAATTTCATGGGCGCGGATCTGGGCAGCCCGTTGCCACCGGAACTGCTGTTCTCTCCCTTTGACATCAACGACGCTAAAGCAGCCCTGACGCCGGATCACTTCGGTTGGCAACAACCGGACTGTGGCACCTGCCACAACACCGAACAGGGAAGCGGTCACGTCTCCGAATCAATGAGCCCGTTTGAATGCGCCCAGTGTCACGGCAACAATGGCGCCCCTGACGGTCATGGTGAAACCACCACCTGCGGCTTCTGTCATGCCAAGTCCTTAACGCTGCATGGCAATGCCTACCAGACGGGTCTGATCCCAGAATCCGGTTGGGATGAAACTCTGTACGAGCTACTGCAACTCGGGTTCGATACTCAACCGGCTCAGTATTTTGGCCTGTATACCGACTACCCTGAAGCGGCCAGTTGCCTCACCTGTCACCCTAATCGCTAACCTGCATATAAAACGGAAGCCCCCATGGGCTTCCGTTGACTGTCGCTCCAATACCCCTTAGTGCTAAATCAGCCGTTGAGTGCAGGCCTGATACATCAACTCGGGCATGTTGGCGGCGCCAAACAGGCGTTTGAGCGCATCGACATGATAATCCACTCCGCGCTCGGTAATGTTACACCCCTCAGAGACCTCCAAACGCGAGCAGCCCAGGGAGAACAGCTTCAAAACCTGCTGAGCCATGGGGCTGACCAGGTGAAGATCCAGCAAAGGGTTTATCGACTCGCCAAAATCCAACACGGATTGAATATGGAAGTGCTCAAGCGCAGAAAACAGCAGAGGATTATCACGATCCCGGCAGATGGGATCATCAATGATGACAAATCGAGCGACATAGCGCCCGGAAAATGGGCAAGGTACCGAAAAAGACGACACTCTGGAGTAGCCGTGATTGTGGATGATATTGATGGCCCTTGCACTGTCAGGAGACTCGGGAGAATAGTGCCAATCGTACACAGAATGATGGTGGGAGCGATTAAAATTTCTGTCTGAAGCCAGGCAGTTAGAGCGCCAACTGTCGAAGCACTGAGACAAATTAACAGAGCTGAAGAACACCTGCTTTCTTTGTTGCCAGCGCCGATGCAATTTACTCTGGCTAGCAAAAAAGTCTGAATGGCATCGGACATCGATGCAATACGCCATATCCGCGGCACCAACCTCGCGACACAACTTGGTCAGTCTCTGGCGAATCAACTCCGACACCCCCAGCTCTCCTCCAGACATGATATGCCTCCCAATGGCCTGATTTTTCGCTGTAGGCTATAGAAACCAACTCTGTGTTTCTCTGTTACTAAGCACACAAAAACCCGCAGGGCGACGCAGATCGCATCTATACAGAGGCATTGCGCACGCTGCTTGAGCCGACTCTGAGCAGCGTCAATGGAGGGGAAACAATCGAGAGTTATCGCTCGCCAGTTACGACCAGTTTGGTCTGAATAAACTCGCTATGGCGCAAATACAGCAGGTCCGATACCTTGCGAATCATCGCCTCTTCATGGGGCTCAAGGATGTTGTCTTCGTAGGCCACCCGCCACAACCCTTCGACCAGTTGCAGCTTCTGTTTCAACTTGAGGTTTTTCTTCACCACATTGGTAAAGTTGTGGATGGAGTTGGCCTGCTCAGTCTGCACCAGCGCTTCCTCTATCAACTCTCGCGCTTCCCTATCCGACAGTTGGTGCAGCCCTTTGACCAGGTGCCACACCGCCTCTTTCTCTTCATGGCTGATGTGAGAATCGGCCCGGGCCACCTCGAGCAGCAACGCGGTGCTGGCCAGCTCCACATTCAATGCCTCGCCGCAATCTGGCTGGTCAGTAAACAAGGATTTAAACCGGCTGATCATAAACATCTCCTTCTGGGCTAACCTGATTTTTGACCCTTGAGTCCTAAACAGGTTCCCGTACGGTGGTTGAGTTGGAAAAATAACGCTTCACCGTCGCAATCACTGCCTCCACCTTTTCCGTGCGTTGTCGATTGGGTGTCACCAGATAGAAAGGCATTCCCGGTAACTGCCAGCCCGGCAGCACCGGCAGCAACGCCCCATTCTCTAATGCCTCGCTGGCTTCGTGTTCTGGTAACACCGCCATTCCCAAGCCCTGACGAGCAAAACGATGCACCACCTGCAGGTTGTTGGTCTGAATACGAGGGGTAATGCGCACCCGCCTCTGCCCCAGTGTCGGGTGCGTCAATTGCAATCGGCCGCTCCCATGCGTCTGGCTTTGCACCAAGAATGCGTGCGTCTGCAACGCTTCCACCGTCTCTGGGATACCCTGTGACTCCAGATAGGCGGGCGAGGCACACAGCCGAGCCGGAAAGTCACACACCGGCGTAGCCACCAGAGTTGAGTCCTCCAGCGGTCCGGCTCGAAACGCAATGTCGAGCCGATGCTCCACCATATCCAGACACTCATCGGAAGCCAACAAGGTCAGATTCAGCTTTGAGTGCTGGGCCAACAGCGGCGCCAACGCCAGGGGCAACTGTCTGGCCGCCAGCCCCACAGGCGCCGTCATCCTTATCTCTCCGGCCAATTGATGCCGAACCGCCGCCAGCGCCTGCTCGGCCTCTTGAGCCGATTGCACCATCTGCTGACAATAGTAAAAGTACGCTTGCCCCGCCTCAGTCAGGCTGAGTTTACGGGTGGAGCGGTGCAACAGCCGGGTATCCAGTTGGGTCTCCAGCTGACCAATCTGCTGACTGACGGCCGCCGGCGTCATCCCCAGCGACAGGGCGGCGCGACGCATGGCACCTTCCTCAATAACCCGAACGAATATTGCCATGGCTTTTAGTCGGTGAATCGAAGTCTGCATAACCTTGCCATTATAAAGTACAGGTTAATAAAGTATGTGAATTTCCGGGGCTAATCAACGAAACCATTCCGAGTTAACTTATCAATCAACCCGTTCACACTCTCTCGGAGTAACATTATGAAGTTGTTTATCATTGGCGCTACCGGCTTTGTCGGCCACGCTCTGGTTAACGAAGCAGTGGCCCAGGGCCATGAGGTTACGGCGCTGGTTCGCCAAACCGGCAAACTCCCCAGCCACACCGGCTTAACCGAAATCATCGGTGATGTACTGGATGTCCACTCTACCGCCGCCGCCATGGCTGGCCACGATGAGATCCTCAGTGCCTTTAACGCCGGTTGGAGCAACCCCAACCTGTACCAGGACTTCATCACGGGCTCCGACGCCATTATCGAAGCGGCCAAATTAAGTGGCGTGCGTCTGCAGATGGTCGGGGGCGCCGGCAGCCTGTTCGTCGCCCCAGGCGTGCAACTGGTGGACACCGACGGCTTCCCTCAGGAGTATCTGCAAGGCGCCCGGGCGGCACGCGACGTACTGACCCAGCTGCAACAGCGAACCGACCTTAGCTGGAGCTACGTATCACCACCGGCACTGCTGGCTCCCGGTCAGCGAACCGGCAGCTTCCGCGTCGGTGGTGACAGCCTGCTCATGGACGGCGACACCCCGGCCAATGTGTCGGTCGAAGATCTGGCCCTGGCGGTAGTCAACGAAGCCGAGCAGCGCCAGCACAGTGGCCGCCGTTATACCATCGGCTACTAAGCGGTCATTACTCAGTCCAGTGCACCGCCAACCAGACGGTGGTCTGCTCCGGGTCGGTCCAACTGACCCGGTGTCTGCGGTGCGCCGGCAGTAGCAGGTGGTCTCCCGGCCCCATCACGACCTCGTTGCCATCCTCAAAGACGATTCTGGCCGCACCGGCCACCACCATCACCCATTCGTGCTCATCCTGGTCATACCATTCATCGGCGGGGGTATGCTGGCCTTTCGATAAGATTCTTTCGATTTTTACCGATTTGGAATCAACCAGGGTTTCAAACAGCTCATTTGTTAAGTTTTGTGGCAGATTCGTTAGCAAGTTTTGCAGCACATTGTTTCTCCTTTTGATTTAACTCATAGCATTGGCCATGGCGGTCAAACTGGCGTGCAATGACCATCAGCAGTGAACTGATCCGACCTATGGCATCGATTTTTAAGATGCTGCCATAAGCAAAGGTTGTTTCAGTTTCGGGTCGCAGTAAATAAACAGACAAAGATCAATCTAAATCCAGTTTCCGGTGGACAAATCACTAACAAAATTGTTAAAAACCCATGCAACGATGGCGCAGTCATCGACTATAAAAATAATGCACTAGGCAAATCATGAAAAAGAAGCAATCAATCATCGCAAAACTGGCCAGCGGCAGTCTGGTACTCCAGATTCTCGTCGGCATCCTCGCCGGTATCGCCCTGGCAGTCATGGCACCAGAGTTCGCTCTGTCCATCGGCTTCCTTGGCAGCCTGTTCGTCTCGGCCCTGAAAGCGGTCGCGCCGATCCTGGTATTCATTCTGGTGGCGTCTTCCATCGCCAACCAGAAACGCGGCGAGCACACCAACATGAAACCCATCGTGGTGCTGTATCTGTTTGGCACCCTGGCCGCGGCCATGACCGCCGTGGTACTGAGCTTTATGTTCCCAACCACTCTGGTTTTGGCAACCAACGAAGCCGCCCTGGCACCGCCTGAGGGGATCGCCGAGGTCATGAGCACCCTGCTGTTCAAGGTTGTCGACAACCCTGTCAATGCGCTGATGACCGGTAACTTTATCGGCATTCTGGCCTGGGGCATCGCCCTGGGGCTGTCGCTGCACAAAGCCTCTGACGCCACCAAGAAGGTGTTTCACGACATCTCCGAAGGGATCACCAGCATCGTTCGGGTGGTGATTCGCTTCGCCCCCATTGGTATCTTTGGCCTGGTTTCCAAGACCATCGCCGAGACCGGTTTCGATGCTCTGGCGGGTTACACTCAGTTGCTGGCGGTATTATTGGGTGCGATGGCCATCATCGCTCTGGTGATCAACCCGATCATCGTGTTCGTGAAAACCCATCAAAATCCCTACCCTCTGGTATTCCAATGCCTGAGAGAGAGTGGCGTCACCGCCTTCTTTACCCGCAGTTCGGCCGCCAACGTGCCGGTGAACCTGAACCTGTGTAAGAAACTGGATCTGCATGAAGACACCTATTCGGTGTCGATTCCTCTGGGTGCCACCATCAACATGGGCGGAGCCGCCATTACCATTACTGTGCTGACCCTGGCCGCAGTTCACACCATGGGTGTACAGGTAGACATGGCCACCGCGCTGCTGCTGAGTGTGGTGGCCGCGGTGTCCGCCTGCGGCGCCTCGGGCGTTGCTGGCGGCTCACTGCTGCTGATTCCACTGGCGTGCAGCCTGTTTGGTATCTCCAACGACGTCGCCATGCAGGTGGTGGCCGTTGGCTTTATCATCGGCGTGATTCAGGACTCCGCAGAAACCGCTCTGAACAGTTCTACCGACGTGATCTTCACCGCCGCGGCCTGCCGCGAAGCGGAGCGCAAAGCCGAACTGGGCTAACCGCCACCGCAACGCACGCCACCCGTACGGGTGGCGTGCCACTCTCCTCGTGTCATTGGCTTTTCTGCCACAACTGCTGTTATAACATCCTCAGACACTCTGATCTTTGGATGCGATCATGCCGCCCCCATCCCCATTTGAACTGCAGTGGCTCAGCCGCATCGATCAACTGAGCGCCGAGCAGTGGGACGCCCTGTTCACCGACGCTCCGCCCTTTTGCCGTTACGCCTTCCTGCATGCGCTCGAGCTCAGCGGCTGTGTCGGCGGCCAATCTGGCTGGATGCCCTACCACCTGTGCATACGCCGTCAGGGACAGATTGTAGCCCTGGCACCGGGATACCTGAAACGTCACTCCTATGGGGAATACGTCTTCGACTGGAGCTGGGCCGATGCCTATCAACATCATGGCCTGGCTTACTACCCGAAATGGATCAGTGCCGTCCCCTTTTCTCCGGTTACCGGCCCCAGACTGGCGCTAGCCCCAGGGATACAACGCCAAGCGCTGCTCGCCGCCATCACTCCGCAACTTCACCAGCATGGGCTGGCGCTGGGGTTATCGGGTATGCAGTGGCTGTTTCCCGGCCGGGAGGAAAGTCTGGCGTTATCCAGACAGCAGTGGCGCCAGCGGCTGGACATTCAGTTTCACTGGCACAACCGGGGCTATGCCAATTTCGAGCAGTTTACCGACACTCTGACCGCCCGGCGTCGCAAGGCGATCCGAAAAGAACGCCGTTGTGCCGAGGGCCTGAGCATAGAGCGATTCGAAGGCGCCTCCATTACCCCGGCCCTATGGCAGCAATTTTTCCTGTTTTACCAACTGACCTACGCCAAGCGCTCCGGCCATGGCGGCTACCTGAATCAGGCCTTTTTCGACGCTCTGGGGCGAACGCTAACCGATAACCTGGTGCTGATCATGGCCCGGCGGGGCAGCCACTGGCTGGCGGGCGCCCTGTATCTTAAACACCAAGGGTGTCTCTACGGCCGCTACTGGGGCTGTTCCGAAGCCATCGATGATCTGCATTTTGAGTTGTGCTACTACCAAGGCATTGACTACTGCATCGACCACCGCCTGTCCCGATTCGATGCCGGCGCTCAGGGGGAGCACAAATTAAGGCGGGGCTTTGAGCCGACGCTAACCTATTCCAATCATTGGGTGTTCCAGCCCCAGTTTGATCAAGCTATCGCCGCCTTTGTCGACCAGGAAACCGAGCGAGTGCAGCAACGCCTGCACGAATACCGTCGGCTGCTTCCGTTTAAATCCACCTAGGCTTCAGCCTTGGTAAATTGCAGCAAGCGGTTATTGGCTGGCATGGCGTAATTGACGCTCAGTTGCAGGCCATGGCGCGCCGCCAAAGCCACCACCGCCTCCAGGTCACGAATGCCGCTATCAGGATCCCGCTGCTTCAGCCACTGATCAAACCTGGCGTTGCTGTCACTGGTAAAGCAGCCCCCTTCATTGAACGGCCCGTAGACACAGAATGTGCCACCGGACTCCAGGCTGCGGGCCACGCCGGCAAACAACTTTTCAACCAACGACCAGGCCATGATGTGGCAGGTATTGGCCGTAAACACGGCGTCAAACCCCTGGCTTGGCCAGCGTCCCCCGACATCCAATTCAATCTCCGCGGCCAGGTTCGGCAAGGATGACGTCGCCAGCCGCAGTGCCAAGCCAGCCAAGTATTCGCCCTGGTCGCTGGGTTGCCAGTGCAGGTGAGGCAAGTGCTCGGCGAAATACACCGCATGTTGACCGGTGCCGCTGCCGATCTCCAGCACTCGGCTGGCGTCGATAAACGCCTGTCGCAGGCAGGTTAAGATGGGGTCTTTATTGTTTTCGCAAGACTGAGAAAAAGGCAATGACATGCTGTGGCTCCGTCAAAATAACCAGTGTGCCTCAGACCATGGCGATCCGCATCACAATTCAATCGGATTTGCGATTTTGGTCAAGGTTTATTAGTGTCAGAAAACAGACGTAAATTCAGGGAAGACGCAATGAAAAGCCCACTCATCATCCTAGGCACTCTCTTACTTGGCATCGGCGTCGCCGGGTTTGTGCTGCTCAGCCAGCCTCAAGCCGGTGACCACAGCGCCGCTAACTCGGCACCCTTGGCCCCGAAGGAGCAGGCGCTGCACGACCAACTGGTGCAGTGTGCCGCCTATTATCAGATCGCCTCCGAAGCCATCGCCGGCATGAATGCGCCGCAGATGAAAGCGGTGGGCGAACGACTGGCCCAATCCGCCGTCACCGCCGAGAGCCGGATCAGCGATCTGAGCAGCACTCAGCAGGCCGCGGCCCAGATCGCTTCAGCCAAGCAGGCGCAACTGGCCAGCCTCCCCTCCGCCAACTCGTTGGGACCACTGATGGGCCGCTTCAAACAACCCTGCCAATCGCTGCTACAGGGATAACCGCAGGCCGGTGCAAACCGGCCTACCCTTTCTGAAAGAAATCTCCAGCAACTCCGGTCTCCTTTGTCACTGAGCATTCACTCTTTGAAAAGGACCTCGTAATGAAACTTTGGGGAATTCTGATTACTCTGTTTTTATCGCTGCCGGTTCGGGCTGTCATCGCCCCGTCGGCCACCGAACTCACCCCGCTGCTCAACGGCATGCAGGTGCCCTCGCCGCAACTGACCAGCCCCGAAGGCCAGCGCCAATCACTGACCCAGTGGCGGAACGGCAAACCAGCGCTACTGGTGTTTTACCGTGGTGGCTGGTGCCCCTACTGCAACGCGCAATTGTCGGGTTTGCGAAGCATCGAAGCGGAGCTGAAACAGATGGGCATTGGCATCATCGCCCTGTCACCGGATCCGGCCGAGCAACTGCGAGATGGTCCCGATGACGTCAGCTACCAACTGCTGTCCGATCGGGACCTGCAAGCCAGTGAAGCCTTTGGTATCGCCTACACCCTGGACGCCAAGCTGTCCGACGCCTACAAGGGAAAGATGGGCAAACGTCTGGTCACCGCCGAAGGCAGCGAGCGGGTGGTGTTGCCGGTACCGGCGGTGTATCTGGTGGACGCCGATGGCCTGGTGCATTTCTCCTATCTGAATCCCAACTACAAGGTTCGAGTAACCCCGGAGCTGATCCTTGCAGCCGCCAAAGGGATGATGGGCCAACTCAGGTAGCGGAATCCCTCGACAGATATGTTATTCAGTGGTCGGATCTGATAGCTTGGGGATAGTACCGCAATAGGAGTATGCCCTTGCTATCTTCGCTGTTTAAAGTGGTCAGCCTAAGCGACTGGCAACACACTCAGAAAACCGATACCGTGCCGCTGTGCGCTTCCGATCGCCAGCATGGTCACATCCACCTGAACCAATTCGATTCCCTTGAACAGGTAACCAACCACTATTTCAGTGAACAGGACCAACCCCTGGCACTGCGCATCGATCCGGATGCCATTGCCGACAGTCTCAGCCATTACCCGCCCAGCGCCGACAAGCCCTGGCCACAGCCCTGTGCCAATATCGATGCCCTGACGCTGTCCATGGTCACCGAAATCCTGCATTTCGACTACCACCCGGAGAGCGGATTTACCCTGCAACCCTAACCACCGCCTACGCCAGCCAAGGAGTTTAGGATGAACCCCATGAACCTCACCGGACTGCAATTAATGCAAGCGATGATAGACGGCCAGTTGCCCGCGCCGTCCATCAGCCACACCATTCCCATGGTGGCCACCGAAGCCGAAGCAGGAAAAGTGCGCTTCGAAGTGCAGGCGGATGATCGCCACCTTAACCCTTTAGGGGGCGTTCATGGCGGCTTTACTGCCACGGTGTTGGACTCGGTCACCGGCTGCGCCGTGCATACCCTGCTCAGTGCTGGTGTTGGCTATGGTACCGTCGACCTCAATGTCAAAATGGTTCGCCCGGTACCTCGAGGGGTGACCCTGATCGCCGAAGGCAAGGTGATCAACCTGTCCCGCTCGCTGGGGATCAGCGAGGGCACCCTGACCGACCGCGACGGCAAGGTCTACGCTCACGCCACCGCCAGCTGCCTGATTCAGGCCATGGCCTAGCCAGCCTGGGCCAGACCGTGGGGGGCCGGGCGCCCCTGTTCATTGAGGTTCACAAACACCATCTTATCGATGACAACAATCACCCTGGCGGTCAGCTTGTTACGCACCTGGCAGCGGACGGTGACCGAAGTGCGCCCCTGCTCTGCCAGCTCAAGACCGAACTCAATGATGTCCCCCAACTCTCCGGCAGAGACGAAGTTAATCTCAGAGATGCATTTGGTCACCAAACGGCGGCTATTCATCTGGCAACTGGCAAAAATGCCGGCCTCTTCATCTATCCAGGCCAGCAACCGACCACCAAATAACCTCTGGGCCGGATTTAAGTCTTCCGGTTTCACCACCCGTCGAGAGTAATACTTCATCATGCTCTCCTTCAGTCTGCGAAAACAAACACTAAGCCAGCAGCGTGCCAAAATTGTAAATTATTGATAAAACAAAGCATTAGATGATTACTGCTGAGCCGAAGCCGAAGTCTTGCGCCAACCTGGTGCAATGGCTGCCCTTGAGAAAGCCCTGTCTATGGGGTATAGATCCGCTATGACTCGCCCTACCCCCTCTTCAGCCCTATCCCGTGACTACTATCGACGCGGCCCGGATTACCGCTTTGGTGACGACGTATCCTTTGCCGACATTCGAGATCAGTTTGGCCTCGCAGGCGTGCGGCTGGGGCGCTGGGTAAACAAGCAGGAACAGCAACTGGCCGCCAACCTGGTGTTCGATGCCATGGCCGACCTGGCCTACATTCTCAACGTACCTCCGGTGGTGATTGGGCTCAGGGGTAAGCTGCATCTGGCTTTTGGCACCGAAGGCAGCCGCCACAGTCAGGCCCATTATGAGCCGGCCGCCCACACCCTCGCCCTAGCCAAAAATGCCGGTGCCGGCGCCCTGGCGCACGAGTATTGGCACGCATTCGATCATCACATCGCCACCAAGGCGTTTATCCCCCCCACCAAGGCCAGCGCCTTTGCCAGCAATCTGTGGCTGTTGCAGCAACCGATGCAGCCTCACCCGCTGAACCAGAGGCTGTCAGAACTGTTCAATGCGGTGTTTGCGCCGGACAACGATGACCACGGCGATTTTGTCGAGCGCGCCCTGGCACTGGATGAGCAACTGGGACGACGCTACTTCAGCCTGCCCACCGAGTTGATGGCCAGAGCTTTTGAGGCCTGCATCCAGGCCCACCCTCAGGTGCGAAACCACTATCTGGTCAGTGGTACCCAGGCTGGCAAATTGGCCGGCGCCGGTGCCTACCCGTCTTCAGCGCACCGACAACAGATTCAATGCCGACTCCATGACTACTTTTCCCCATTGGGAAAAGCCCTTTACTCACAGTGATCCCGATCACGTGACCAAGCTCAAAAAAACGATCGAAACGACACTTTTGTGGCCTGCGGTGATCCTACCAGCAATTGCTGTTTTTTATGCTTTGATAAGCATTGGTCACTGATTGACCCCCCGAAGGTTACTCAGTAGTGTGGAGCTTCGAACATGATTTGGTGATGGACATGACCCAACTTCGTATCGATATCGTTTCCGATGTTACTTGCCCCTGGTGCATTATTGGTTACCAGGCCCTGCAACAGGCACTGACTCAGCTTCAGGGAGAGATTGACGCCGAGCTTCACTGGCAACCTTTCGAGATCAACCCGAACCTGGGTCCGGAAGGCCAGCCCAAAGTCGACAACCTGAAAACCAAATACGGCTACACCGACGCCCAGATCGGCCAGAATCAACTGGTGATCACCAAGCGCGCCGCTAACCTTGGCTTTGACATGTGCCTCGACCGCCAGCCCAATACCTTTAACACCTTCAAGGCCCACCGGCTGCTGCACTGGGCCGAGAGCCAGGGCAAACAGACCGAACTGAAACTGGCTCTGTTCAGCCTCTACTTTACCGACGGCGGCAACCCGGATGACTGCGACACCCTGCTGCAGTGCGCGGTTGAGGCCGGTCTGGACAAGGCCGAGGCTGAGGGAGTTCTGGCCGGGGATGCGTTTGGCGAACAGGTTCGAAAGCAGCAACAAAAATACGTCCGCATGGGCATTACCTCGGTGCCGGCTTTCATCATTAATGATCAATACGCCATCAACGGCGGCCAACCTGTGGACACCTTCATCAATGACCTGCGAGAAATTGCCGGCCACCTGAAACAGGCCAGCTGAGCCACTGCATCACCATAAAAAAAGGGGAAACGCCTGGCGTTTCCCCTTTTGAGTTTGTTTGCTGTCAAGATGATCAGTGACTGGCGCCCTGAGGCATCACCTGCAATGCCTGAGAGATGGCATCATTGCCGGCGTAATCTTCCGGCAGTCGGTGGGCAATGCCTTTGTGGCAGTCGATGCAGGTTTTACCCAGCTCGCTGGCCGAGGCGTGCATGCGACCGGCGACGCTTTTCTGTTCGGTAAAGTCCATATACTCGAAGTTATGACAATTGCGGCACTCCTGAGAGTCGGTTTTGCGCATCCGCGCCCACTCCCGTTCGGCCATTACCAGACGGTGATCACTGAATTTCTTCGGCGTATCAACAATCCCTATCGCCTTGCCCCACAACTCTTTTGATGCCTGGATCTTGCGGACAATCTTGTGGGTCCAGTCTTTAGGTACATGGCAATCCGGACAGGTGGCTCGCACCCCACTGCGGTTGTTGTAATGCACCGTGGTGATGTACTCCTCGTAGACGTTCACCTGCATCTCGTGACAACCGATGCAAAACTGCTCCTGGTTGGTCATCTCCATGCCGGTGTTAAACGCCCCCCAGAACATAATGCCGCCGACAAACCCCACCAGCAGCAAGCTGCCCAGGGCCCGGCCGCTGGGCCGGCGCAGCCAGCCCCACAACCCGGTAATAAAGCTAGGTAGTTTCATGCCCTACTCCTTGTCCTTGGCAAACTGGCCCATGCCCTCAAAGGTATTGGCCACTGGCGGATTCACATCCGCCTGGGTCACGTGACACTGCAGACACAGATAACGCCGGGGCGCCACATGAGGCTGAACCACCCCATCACGGTCGGTGAAGTGGGTCGGGCTGACCCGAGGTGCACCTGTGGTCAGGTAGTTCTCCACATCGTGACACTGCAGGCAGCGGTTGGTGGATTGAGAGATCTGGTAACCCTGAACCTTATGAGGAATCAGCGGCGGCTGATTCACGTAGTTCAGCGGCTGCCGATCCATCTCCTTACGGATTTTCTTCAGATCAGGCGCCTTATTGGTTTGCTCCAGCGGCACATCGGCGCGCATTCCAAATTGTGTTTCTTCGACAGCGGTGGCCAGCAGCGGCAGCACCAGTGCGCCCAGTACGGCAAATCGCAGTTTCATGGTGTTCTCCAACTCTTCAGATACGGGCCCAACCGGGCCCATCACAATCAGGCTTTACGCACTTTGACGGCGCACTTTTTGTAATCGGTCTCTTTGGACAGCGGGTCGGTGGCGTCCAGGGTCAGCTTATTGACCAGGGTGCTGGCGTCGAAGAACGGCATGAACACCAGGCCCTGTGGCGGCTTATTGCGGCCTCGGGTTTCCACCACGGTCTCCACTTCCCCGCGACGAGAGCTGACAATCACCTTATCGCCCCGTCGCAGGCCCCGCTCCTTGGCATCCAGCGGATGCATAAACACCACGGCGTCTGGGAAGGCCCGGTACAGTTCGGGAACGCGCTGGGTCATGGTGCCGGTGTGCCAGTGTTCCAACACCCGGCCGGTGGACAGCCACAGGTTAAACTCCTGGTCCGGTGACTCGGCCGCAGGCTCGTACGGCAGGGCAAAGATCACCGCCCGGCCATCCGGCTTGCCGTAGAACTGGAAGTCGCTGCCGGCTTTAACGTAAGGATCGCTGCCCTCTTTAAAGCGCCACTTGGTTTCCTGACCATTGACCACAGGCCAGCGCAAGCCGCGCTCCTGGTGATAGCGTTCAAACGGCGCCAGGTCGTGGCCATGATCGCGACCAAAGATGGCGTACTCCTCGAACAAGCCCTTCTGCACATAGAAGCCGGCCGCCCGGGCATCGTCATTCAGGCGCTGCTCCGGCACCTGATCCAAGCCATACTGATCGACCTGACCGTTGGCAAACAGCACGTCGAATAAGGTTTTGCCTTTGTATTCTGGCGCCTTCGCCAGCAAATCGGCGGGCCACACCTCCTCCATCTTGAAGCGCTTGGAGAACTCCACCAGTTGCCACAAGTCTGACTTGGCCTCACCGGGAGCCTGAACCTGCTGATACCAGAACTGGGTCCGGCGTTCGGCATTGCCGTAGGCGCCCTCTTTCTCCACCCACATGGCGGTAGGCAGAATCAGGTCCGAAGCCATGGCGGTCACGGTCGGATAGGGGTCAGAGGTCACCACGAAGTTGGCCGGGTCCCGGTAGCCGGGCAGGCGTTCTTCATTGATGTTGGGGCCAGCCTGCATGTTGTTGTTGCACATCACCCAGTAGGCGTTGAGCTTACGATCTTTCAGCATCCGGTCTTGCAACACGGCGTGGTAACCGGGCTTCGGCGGGATGGTGCCCTCAGGCAGTTTCCAGATCTTCTCGGCGTAGGCGCGGTGCTTGGGATTTTTTACCACCATGTCCGCAGGCAAACGGTGAGCGAAGGTGCCCACTTCACGGGCGGTACCACAGGCGGAAGGCTGACCGGTCAGGGAAAATGGACCGTTGCCGGGCTCGGAGATTTTGCCGGTCAACAGGTGGATGTTGTACACCAGGTTGTTGGCCCACACCCCACGGGTGTGCTGGTTAAAGCCCATGGTCCAGTAGGACACCACCTTGCGATTGGGATCGGCGTACAGCTCGGCCAGGGCGATCAGCTTGTCAGCCTCGACTCCGGACAGTTTGGCGACACTGTCGACATCGTAATCGGCCACGTAGGCTTTAAAGGCTTCAAAATCGATAGCCTCAGAGCTGCCCTTACCCGGGTTCTTGGCCGCCTGCTCCAGTGGATGTTCGGGGCGCAGGCCGTAACCGATGTCGGTGGTACCTTTGCGGAAGTTGGTGTGCTTGCTGACAAAGTCGTGATTTACTTTGTCGTTTTGAATGATGTAGTTGGCGATGAAGTTAAGAATCGCCAGGTCGGTTTGCGGCGTGAACACGATCGGGTTGTCTGCCAACTCGAAGCTGCGATGTTGATAGGTGGACAACACCGCCACCTTCACATGCTCGGCTGACAACTTACGGGCACTGAGTCGCGACCACAGAATCGGGTGCATCTCGGCCATGTTGGAACCCCACAGCACAAAGGCATCCGCCTGCTCGAGGTCGTCATAGCAGCCCATGGGCTCATCGATACCAAAGGTGCGCATGAAGCCGCCCACCGCCGACGCCATACAGTGGCGGGCATTGGGGTCGATGTTATTGGAACGGAAGCCGGCCTTAAACAACTTGGCGGCAGCGTAGCCTTCCCACACGGTCCACTGGCCGGAGCCGAACATGCCCACCGAAGTCGGCCCCTTGTCCTTCAATGCCTGCTTGAACTTGTCGGCCATCACGTCGAAGGCTTCGTCCCAGGAGACCGGGGTAAACTCACCATTTTTATCGTACTTGCCGTTACTCTTGCGGAGCATCGGCTGAGTCAGGCGGTCTTTGCCGTACATGATTTTAGGCAGGAAGTAACCCTTGATGCAGGTCAGGCCTCGATTCACCGGGGCTTGGGGGTCACCCTGCACCGCCACCACTTTACCCTGGTTGGTGCCCACCAGTACCGAACAGCCGGTACCGCAGAAGCGACATGGTGCCTTGTCCCACTGAATCTTATCGTCACTGCGGGTCGCAATAATGCCCTTGGCAGAAGCGGGGACGGAAAGCTCCGCGGCCACCGCACCGGCGGCAATGGCCTGTGCCTTTACAAATTCTCGACGAGTTAATTTCATCATCCATTCCTTGAAGCGAGTAATGGTCAGTCGTTAGAAAGCCGTTGGTGATAGATCAATGAGGTGGCGCCCACCCCGTCCAAGCCTTTAATGTGGTCAATACACTCCACCTGAGGCTGCTGTTGCCGGTGCTGCAGCAGCACCACCAACTTGCCGCTGGGGTCGTTAATCTCGACACTGACCCCATCAAGCTGATTCAGTGCGGCTTCCACCTGAAAGCGCGCCTCGGGGACCGCGTTCACCACCAGTGAACAGATGTGTTCAGTCATGGCTTGGCTCCTTAAGCTCTTGTTTTAGTGAGAGGGATTGACTGGGACAACGAGATAGGCAGGCACCACAGCCTGTACAAGCCGTTGAGAGAATAGGATGAGAGATGCCAATGGCAGGCTTGAACACGATGGCGGCTTCTTCGCATGCGTCGGCACAACTGCGACACTCAATGCCCTTGAAGGTAAGGCAAGAATCCGACAGTGCGACCGCGTAAGGCCAGGGTGCGTCTTCCGCTGGCAGAAACAGGGGCTCGGGACAGGCCGCGGCACATTGGCCACAAAAACTGCACTCCGCCTTATCAAAATCGAGTTCAGGAAAGCCCCCGGTACCAATGACGATGACCCCGGTTTCGCAACGCTCAACACACTTCTGGCAGCGACTGCAGCCATCGGTGAAGCGCGTTTCAGAAACCAAATGCGGCATTCGAATCACCTCGGCAGGCTTGCCGGTCATTCGTCGCCACAAAGGAGCTCGTCCCATCTTGTTGTCCCAGTCAAAAAAAACAGACAATAATCTGATAAATCTTCATTGTTTGTGAGAATGTAACTTCAGGGTTAACGGGGTGATATACCCAATAGGAAATAGATGGAAGTTCGATTGATCCTTATCAATAAAATGCACCGTTTTGGTTGCTTTTTATCCTCACGTTTTTACTTCAGAATTTGAGCTAACGCACACCCACCTCATCTTTTTTAAAGCACTGATAAAAAAGGTGAAAGAAAAGGATCAAACGGAAAAACACTCGCGGTCGACTGCAGCCAACGGCCAAATCGATACGTAAACAGGGCGGTGCGTCATGTGCATAGGGGACGTTGAACAATGACGACGCGCTTAGAAGGTGGGGTTGAATTGATTCAACGACCGCACCAGTTCCAGCCAGAAACTGGCGCAATCGGACGCTTAAGGCTGACTCAGTTGAGGATTGCCAGCACTTCGCCGCTGAGCTTATTGATCCGCAACCGGCCACCATCGGCCTCGATGGTCACTGAATTGGCGGCCTTGTTGCGCTCAACAACGGTACTGCGCTGGATAATACGGGCATCCAGAGTGTCGCCGACCTTAAGCTTGCGCTGCCATCCCGGCGGCAACGGCTCACCACGCGCCAGTTTTTTTTCCAGGCCATAGGGCAACGGCGTGGTTTCCCCTGGAATATGCTGCTGCCGGTGCAGGGCAGACTTCCCCTTCTGCTCCACCGACTTGTGCTCACTTTTAGGCCCATTAGCCAATGCCAAAGGCGATAAAAAAAATCCTACTAACAACAAATAACGTAAAGACATCACTCTTCCTCCCTTGGCCTCAGTCTAGATCATCAAGGAAAAGCCTGCCGATTGACACTAAAATGTGTTTACTCAACGGGAGAGTCCAGATGCCTCATCTTCGAATCAGCGGTATGGAACGCCAACACATCATGCATATGAGCACCGCGCTCATCGACGCCTTGGCAAAATTGGTCGAGTGTCCACGAGATCATTTCACCATCGAGTTAGTGCCGACGGAGTTTATCTTCGATGACCAGATGGATGCCAACGGCTACCCCATGGTCGAGGTGCTGTGGTTTGCCAGAGACACGCTCATTCAAGACGAAGTGGCCGCTCAAATCACCGATGCCATACGCGCCCAACTGGCCGACGACGACATCGACATCGGAGTGCGTTTTACGCCGCTAAGCCAACGTAATTATTACGAAAATGGTCGCCACTTTTGACCTCTCACCGGGGGTAAGATAGCCTGAGCGCCTCATCGATACCGGCGTTGTCCACAACTTCGCCAGTGTCATTGCTATTTTGACCCACTCAGGAGACCCCATGCTGGCCGTCATCTTTGAAGTTACTCCCAAAGCGCAAGGTAAACAGGCGTATCTGGACCTCGCGGCCTCCCTGCGCCCCTTGTTGCAGCACCAACCCGGACTCCTCTCCATCGAGCGATTTCAAAGTCTGGTCGAGGAAGGCAAACTGCTGAGCCTGTCGTTCTGGGAGAGCGAGGCTGCCATCGCCAGTTGGCGCCAGCAGATGGATCATCAGTTGGCTCAGAAACAGGGACGTGACTCTCTGTTTCACTCCTACCGAATTCGAGTCGGCCAGATTGTCCGGGATTACACCCACGATGAACGCCAGCAAGCTCCGCAGTAATCATCAGGCACAAAAAAAGGACCCTCAGGGTCCTTTTTGTAAACTTGAAAGCGCCTTATTTAACGGCGATTTTCCCGGCAAAGATGATCGGTGAGAAAGTTCGCTTCAGGCTCTTGCTCTCAAAGCTAGGCAGGTTCATCTGCTCATCAAACTCGACGGTGTCGCCCTTTTTAACCTGAGTCTGAGGCGCAGCCGCCCAAACCAGCTTGCCCTCTTCCTTGATCTGGACATAGGTGTAGCCACCGGCGTTCATGGTCTCAACCACTTCACCTTTATGCAGTTCCGCCGCCTGAACGCCCGCAGCCAGGCCCAGAGCCAGAATGGCGGAACCCGCTACCTTAACCAGTGTCTTAAACATGTTCATCCCTTATTTGGATTCAGATATGTGATGGTGCAATTAAAGCAGTTGAGATGCCACAAAACCACTCTTCCTCCATCAAACGTTATCTGCGCCCCAGAACTGAAATATTTTCGCCGCTACGGGAACTCGTCGAGGTTGGAGAGATACAATCACCCAAGGATTAAAACTGCTTGTGTCTATCAACTACGGCTTTTAGACTTGTGACGCTTTTGTTGTAAAATCAAGGATGTTTAAGATGAAAAAGCGACTATGGGCCTCGCCTTTACTGCTGTGTTTGTCTCTCGGAGCCTTTGCCGGGAACGATGCTTCCGAGGCCTATCAAGCCTATCTGTCTGCCGTTGAAACCGGCAACTCGAAACAGATCGCCGAAACCGCCAAGCTGGCCTACGAGCTCGGCAGTAAAGAGTATGGCGACGACTCCATTAACACCGCCACCCTGGCACTGAATCTGGCCAACCAGACTCGGGACCACCAAGCCGCCACCCGGCTGCTAAAACCCGCACTGCCGGTATTTATACGCACCTATGGTGACGACGCCGTCGAACTGCTGGATCTCTATCTGGCGCTGCAGCAACACAGCGACGGCCAACACAGCAGTTACTACCGCAATTACGTTCGCATCAGCGAGCGTCATTATGGCAAGGACAGCTTCAGTCACGGCCTAATGCTGATGGACCTGGCCAACGCCATGACAGGCAATAACGCTCGTCAGGGGCGCACCTATGCCCAACAGGCATTGCCACTGATTGCCCAGCAGGCGCAAGGCAACACCATTGAGCGGGCCGAGGCCGAATTCCTCAATGGCGTCTATGCTCAGGGGTTTAACGATTCCGAGCAGGCCATCGACCACTATGAGAAGGTGGTGGGGCTGTTTCAAACTCTGGACTACTCTCACCCCTATGCCCTGGCGGCCCACTCTCGACTGGTTCCCTTGCTGGAGAAACAGGGCCAGAGCGAGGCGGCCACCACCCACTGCTTGGCCATCGGCCAGATGGTGCCCTGGCAAGACGATATCGAGGCCAGCCCTCTGTATCGCGTCGAGCCCCACTGGCCAAGAAGTACCCTTAAACGCCATCAGGAGGGCACCGTGGTACTGAAATTGACCATTGACGATAACGGCTTTGTCTCTGGCACTGAACTGGTGGAAAACCGCGGTAGCCGCCTGTTTGTCAAAGCGACCGAGAAGGCGGTCAGCCAGTGGCGCTATGCCCCCAAATTTGAACACGGCCAGGCGGTAGAAGCGGTCACCATGGTCCGAGTCGATTTCAAAACCCAGTAACTGCCCTGCCGGCAAAGCCCAGATCTTTACCCATAAAAAAACGGGCCCCGAGGGGCCCGTTTTGCTGTCAGCCAGTGAGTGAGCACTGACTCGGGACAGCGGAAACCAATGTCACTCACTCTCGGTTCACGACTGCCGGATGAAATTGTCCCAACTGACGGTAAGCGCCACCAGCAGAGGCGTCTTACACCTTAATTGGAACAGTTTCTCCTTCGCAGTAGATTGAACGTCTGGCTAGTGAAACTGGCCTTACCAACCGGTGATCTCGCGCAGCGCGCTGCCGATCTCCGCCAGGGAGCGTACCGTCTTGACGCCGGCGTCTTCCAGGGCGGCGAACTTCTCATCGGCGGTCCCTTTACCACCGGCGATGATGGCACCGGCGTGGCCCATGCGCTTACCCGCTGGGGCAGTAACACCGGCGATGTAAGAGACCACAGGCTTGGTAACGTTGGCCTTGATGAACGCCGCCGCTTCCTCTTCGGCGGTACCACCGATTTCACCGATCATCACGATGGCCTCGGTCGCCGGGTCGTCCTGGAACATCTTCAGTACGTCGATGAAGTTGGAACCCGGAATCGGGTCACCGCCAATGCCGACACAGGTGGACTGACCGAAGCCTTCGTCGGTGGTCTGCTTGACCGCTTCGTAGGTCAGGGTACCGGAGCGGGACACGATGCCCACCTTGCCAGGCTGGTGAATGTGGCCAGGCATGATGCCGATTTTGCACTCCCCCGGAGTGATCACACCGGGGCAGTTGGGGCCAATCATCCGCACACCGGCTTGATCCAGCTTCACCTTCACGTCCAGCATGTCCAGGGTCGGGATCCCTTCGGTGATGGTCACGATCAGCTCAATGCCGGCATCGATGGCTTCCAGGATGGCGTCTTTACAGAACGGCGCCGGTACGTAGATGACGGTTGCGGTTGCGCCGGTGGCCGCCACCGCTTCACGAACGGTATTGAATACCGGCAAACCCAGGTGCTCGGTGCCGCCCTTACCGGGGGACACGCCACCCACCATCTGAGTGCCATAGGCAATGGCCTGCTCGGAGTGGAAGGTGCCCTGACCGCCAGTGAAGCCCTGACAGATGACCTTGGTGTCTTTATTGATTAGAACGCTCATTACTGACCCTCCGCGGCTTTTACTACTTGCTGCGCGGCGTCGGTCAGACTGGTGGCAGCGATGATGTTCAGACCCGACTCAGCCAGACGCTTCTGGCCCAGCTCGGCATTATTTCCTTCCAGACGCACCACCACGGGGACGGCGACGCCAACCTCTTCCACGGCACCAATCACGCCGTCGGCAATCAGATCGCAGCGAACGATGCCGCCAAAGATGTTGACCAATACCGCTTTGACGTTGTCGTCGGACAGGATGATCTTAAAGGCTTCGGTCACCCGCTCCTTGGTGGCACCACCGCCCACATCCAGGAAGTTGGCAGGCTGACCGCCATGCAGGTTGACGATGTCCATGGTGCCCATGGCCAGGCCGGCACCGTTGACCATGCAACCGATGTTGCCATCCAGTGCCACGTAGTTCAGCTCCCACTGCGCCGCATGGGCTTCACGAGCGTCTTCCTGAGACGGGTCGTGCAGTTCGCGGATGGAGGACTGACGGTACAGCGCATTGGAGTCGATGTTGATCTTGCCATCCAGGCAGTGCAGGTTGCCTTGATCGGTGATCACCAGCGGGTTGATCTCCAGCAGGGCAAAGTCCAGATCGATGAACATCTGACCCAGACCCATAAAGATTTTAGTGAACTGCTTGATCTGGTCACCCTTGAGGCCCAGCTTGAACGCCAGTTCACGGCCCTGGTAGGCTTGCGGCCCTACCAGAGGATCGATGGCGGCTTTATGAATCAGCTCCGGCGTCTCTTCCGCGACCTTTTCAATCTCGACGCCACCTTCGGTGGAGGCCATAAATACGATCCGTTGACTGCCACGATCCACCACGGCACCCAGGTACAGCTCCTGATCGATGTCGGTGCAGGACTCCACCAGAATTTTGGTGACCGGCTGACCATTGGCGTCAGTCTGGTAGGTCACCAGGTTCTTACCCAGCCAGTTCTGTGCAAACTCGCGGATCTCATCTTTGCTGGAGGCCAGCTTTACGCCACCGGCCTTGCCCCGGCCACCGGCGTGCACCTGACACTTGACGACCCACTTGTCGCCGCCGATCTTATCCGCCGCTTCGGCCGCTTCCTGAGCGGTGGAGCAGGCGTAACCCTCTGAAACTGGCAGCCCGTATTCAGCGAACAGCTGCTTAGCTTGATACTCATGCAGATTCATATGTTCTATCCATATAACGTCTTGTTATTCCGGCCTAAACTCCGACCGGGCATGGGGTGGTCGCCCCTGTGTCGAGGGCGACCGCTTTTTTTGGTTAGATGTCCAACAGCAGACGCGTAGGATCTTCCAACAACTCTTTAATGGTAACCAGGAAGCCGACCGACTCCTTGCCGTCGATCACCCGGTGATCGTAGGACAGGGCCAGGTACATCATCGGCAGAATTTCGACCTTACCGTCCACCGCCATCGGCCGATCCTTGATGGCATGCATGCCCAGGATCGCACTTTGAGGTGGGTTGATGATTGGGGTGGACATCAGGCTGCCGAACACGCCGCCGTTGGTAATGGTGAAATTACCGCCGGTCAGCTCTTCCACGGTCAGCTTGCCGTCGCGACCTTTGATCGCCAGCTCTTTAATCCCCTTCTCGATCTCCGCCACCGACAGCTTGTCGGCATCGCGCAGTACCGGCGTCACCAAACCTCGGGGGGTAGACACGGCGATGCTGATGTCGAAGTAGTTGTGATACACCATGTCATCGCCATCCAGCGACGCGTTGACCTGAGGATAACGCTTCAGCGCCTCAACCACGGCTTTGACGTAGAAAGACATAAAGCCCAGACGAATGCCGTGGCGTTTTTCAAAGATGTCCTGATACTGCTTGCGCAGCACCATGATCGGCTGCATGTTGACCTCATTGAAGGTGGTCAGCATGGCGGTGGAGTTCTTCGCCTCCAGCAGTCGCTCGGCGATGCGCTTTCGCAGACGGGTCATCGGCACCCGCTTGTCGGTGCGACCCGACAGCTCGACCGCCGGTGCTTCTGCCTGGACCGCAGGCGCCGCCGCGGGCTTGCTCTTCAGGAAGGCTTCCACGTCTTCCTTGCTGATGCGGCCACCGACACCGGTGCCGGTGATGGCCGCCGCGTCCAGGTTGTGCTCGGCAATCAATCGACGAACCGAAGGACTCAGGGCATCGTTGCCCTCGCCGGCTTCTGCAGCCACGTCGGCAGGGGCATCAGCCTTGGCCTCGGCTTCCTGCTTGCTGACTTCGGCACCCGGAGCGGCACCGGCCTTGAACAGGGCAATGACTTGCTCGCCGAGCACGGTATCGCCCTCTTCATGCTTAATTTCGCTGATGACGCCGTCTTCCGGTGCCGGAACTTCCAACACCACTTTGTCGGTTTCAATGTCGACCAGTACCTGATCGCGGCTAACGCTGTCGCCTGGCTGAACGTGCCATGTGGCGATGGAGGCATCGGCGACTGACTCTGGCAGTACGGGAACCTTAATTTCGATGCTCATCTGAACCTTTCCTTGTGCAATTATTCTTTAATATTCAGGGCGGCATTCACCAGCGCCTGTTGTTGTTTGTTATGAACGGAAGGATACCCCACCGCCGGAGCTGCCGAGGCCTCGCGGCCGGCGTAGGTCAGGTTGGCCCCGGAAGGGATCGCCTGCCAGAAATGGTGCTGACTGGAGTACCAGGCCCCCTGGTTTTGCGGCTCTTCCTGACACCAGACAAAGTCGGTCACGTGCTGGTACTGGTCGAGAATCTTAGCCATCTCGTCATGGGGGAAGGGGTACAACTGCTCGACCCGAATCAGGGCAACGTCGGTGATTTCGTTACGGCGACGCTTGTCCAGCAGGTCGTAGTACACCTTACCGGAGCAGAACACCACCCGGTTCACCTGACTCGGTTCCAGCTCATCCATCTCACCAATCACGTTCTGGAAGGTGCCATTGGCCAACTCCTCCAGGCTGCTTACCGCCAGCGGGTGACGAAGCAGGGATTTCGGCGACATCACCACCAACGGCCGCCGCATCGGGCGCACCTCCTGGCGGCGAATCATGTGATACACCTGAGCCGGCGTGGACGGTACACACACCTGCATGTTGTGGTCGGCGCACAGTTGCAGGAAGCGCTCCAGGCGTGCTGAAGAGTGCTCCGGTCCCTGGCCTTCGTAGCCATGGGGCAACAGCATGGTCAGGCCACACAAACGGCCCCACTTCTGCTCACCTGAGCTGAGGAACTGGTCAATCACCACCTGGGCACCGTTGGCAAAGTCACCAAACTGGGCTTCCCACAGCGTCAGGGTCGCGGGCTCGGCGGTGGTGTAACCGTATTCAAACGCCAACACCGCTTCTTCCGACAACACCGAGTCGTAGATCTCGATCGGTGCCTGCGTGTCACTCAGGTGGCGCAGTGGCATATAGGCCGTCGCGTCGTTCTGGTTGTGCAGCACGGCGTGGCGATGGAAGAAGGTGCCCCGGCCGGAGTCCTGACCGGTAATGCGGATGCGGGTGCCGTTATCCAGCAGCGTGGCGTAAGCCAAGGTTTCGGCCATGCCCCAGTCCAGCGGTTTCTCGCCGGCAGCCATCAGTTCCCGATCTTTGTAGATCTTGGCAACCCGGGACTGCAGTTTGTGGCTGGCGGGAATGTCGCAGATCGCTTCACCCAACTGCTGCAGCTTGGCCGTAGGGACTTTGGACTGATAGTCACAATCCCAGTCATGGCCCAGATACGGGGTCCAATCCACAGAGTGCTGGGTCATGGTGCGCCATTCCGGCACCACACACTCGCCCTGGTCCAGCAGATCCCGGTAACCGTTCACCATCTCGGTGACCTCGGAATCAACCATCACGCTTTGCTCCACCAGGCGATCGGCGTAGATCTTACGCGGCGTCGGGTGCTTCTTAATCTTTTGGTACATCAGCGGTTGAGTGGCATTGGGCTCGTCCGCTTCGTTGTGACCGTGGCGACGGTAACAGATCAAATCAATCACCACATCGCGGCCAAATTCATAACGGTAATCCACCGCCAGTTGCGCCACAAAAGCCACCGCTTCCGGATCGTCGGCATTAACGTGGAAAATCGGTGCCTGGACCATCTTGGCGATGTCGGTGCAGTATTCGGTGGAGCGGGTATCTTCCTGGTTGGAAGTGGTAAACCCGACCTGGTTGTTGACCACCACCCGCACGCTGCCGCCGACACTGAAGCCACGGGTCTTGGACATGTTGAAGGTTTCCTGCACCACCCCCTGACCGGCAATGGCAGAGTCGCCGTGGATGGTTACCGGCATCACCTTCTGACCGTTCTCACAGCCGAGGCGATCCATGCGGGCCCGCACCGAACCCATCACCACCGGATTCACGATCTCCAGGTGCGACGGGTTAAACGCCAGCGCCAGGTGGACGTTGCCCGACGGGGTAGCGAAATCCGACGAAAAGCCCTGGTGGTATTTAACGTCACCACTGCCCAGGGTTTCATCGTGCTTACCGGCAAACTCGTCAAACAGATCGGCGGGCTTTTTGCCCAGCACATTGACCAGCACGTTGAGGCGGCCCCGGTGCGCCATGCCCACCACCACCTCTTTGGTGCCGTGGTCACCGGCGCGATAGATCAGTTCGCGCATCATCGGAATCAGGGCATCGCCGCCTTCCAACGAGAAACGCTTGGCACCGGGGAACTTGGCACCCAGGTATTTTTCCATTCCTTCGGCGGCATTCAGACCGGACAGAATCCGCTTCTTATGCTCGGCGTCAAAGCTGGCTTTGCCCGCCACCGGTTCCAGGCGCTGCTGAATCCAGCGCTTCTCGTCGGTGTCGGTAATGTGCATGTACTCGGCACCAATGGAGCCGCAGTAGGTGGATTTCAGTGTCGACAACAGGTCAGCCAGCTTTAGGGTATCGCTGCTGGACACGAACGAGCCGATGTTGAACTCCCGCTCCATGTCATTGTCGGTGAGGCCGTGAAACTCTGGGGTCAATTCCACGACCGGTTCCCGTTTCCACAACCCAAGCGGGTCAAGGTTGGCGGCCTGATGGCCCCGGAACCGGTAGGCGTTGATCAGCTGCAGGACTTTTACCTGCTTGGCGGTGATCTCAGGATCGACCGCGGTTTTCACTGAACTGGTTTGCTCCATGGCCACCTGACGGAAGTAGTCCTGAATGCGACGATGGTTCGCTTCCTGGGCCGTTCCATTTTTAGGCAGGTGGTCGAAGATGTCTCGCCACTGTACGCTGATGCCATCCGGATCATCCAGATAGGCTTCATACAGCTCTTCGATATAACTTGCGTTGGCACCGGCTAGATGGGAGCTATCCAGCCAATCCTGCAGTGAGCCTTGTTGCATCTGTATTCCTTTATAAAACCAAGCCTGGCTATACCTGTTGCCTTTCTACGGCATTATTGTTGTGTTTTCCACTGCCCTTTAGTCGTAATTATGGCGGGCGGTGTCAGGGGCACTATACAAAAAGGTCACACTCTTCGCAGCCGAAGAGGTGACCTTAAATTCAAATACAACGATAACCAACTCGTTGCATATCGCTACACGGCCCGTTGCAGCAGCATGGACTTGATGTGACCGATGGCCTTGGTGGGATTCAATCCCTTAGGGCACACGTTCACGCAGTTCATAATGCCATGACAACGGAACACACTGAACGCATCATCCAGATCACCCAGCCGCTCTTCGGTAGCAGTATCGCGACTGTCTACCAGGAAGCGGTAGGCATGCAGCAGACCGGCCGGACCGACAAACTTATCCGGGTTCCACCAGAACGACGGACAGGAGGTGGAGCAACAGGCGCACAGAATGCACTCGTACAGGCCATCAAGCTTGGCCCGCTCCTCCGGCGACTGCAGGTTTTCACTGCCGGCCGCGTCCTGATCGTTGATGAGATACGGCTTCACTTTTTCGTACTGCTTGTAGAACTGGCTCAGATCCACCACCAGGTCCCGCACCACCGGCATGCCGGGCAGCGGACGAATGGTCAATTTCTTGCCCTTAAAGGCAGAAATTGGCGTGATGCAGGCCAGGCCGTTCTTGCCATTCATGTTGAGACCGTCCGAGCCACAGACGCCTTCTCGGCAGGAGCGCCGGAATGCCAGCGCCGGGTCCTGCTCTTTGAGCATCAGCAGAATATCCAGCACCATCACATCCGAGCCTTCGGGCAGGTTCAGGGTGTAGTCCTGCATCCGCGGCTTGGCGTCGGTCTCCGGGTTGTAACGGTAGACAGAAACTTCAAAGTTCATTCTCTGCCCCTCCTTAATAGGTACGCTTTTTCGGCGGGAAGGCGTCCCGCAGCTTGGGAGTCATGTTGACATCACGCTTGGACATCTCGCCGTTGACCGGGTTGTAGATGCTGTGGCACAGCCAGTTGGCATCGTCCCGTTCCAGATAGTCTTCACGGGAATGAGCACCGCGGCTCTCGGTACGGAAATTGGCCGCCTCGGCGGTTGCCAGCGCCGTCTCCATCAGGTTGTCCAGCTCCAGGCACTCGATGCGGTTGGTGTTGAACGCCTTGGAGCGATCATCGAGCTTGGCGTTGTCCAGGCGGGCCTTGATGGCTTTCAGCTCCTTGAGGCCTTCGGCCATGGAGTCACCCTGGCGGAACACCGAGAAGTTCAGCTGCATGCACTGCTGCAGATCTTTGCGAATCTGAGTCGGGTCTTCGCCATGCTCGTTGCCTTCCCAGCGCTTCAGGCGAGCCAGAGAGGCCTCGATGTCCGCTTCGGTGGCTTCTTTATGAACCTGCTGGGCAGACAGGGTCTCGCCCAGGTGCTTACCGGCTGCCCGGCCAAACACCACCAGGTCCAACAGCGAGTTGCCGCCAAGACGGTTGGCGCCATGCACCGATACACAGGCGATTTCACCCACCGCCAGCAGCCCTTGCACCGGCTCTTCGTTGATGCCGATCACCTGGCCGTTCACGTTGGTCGGCACACCACCCATCATGTAATGGCAGGTTGGAATTACCGGAATCGGTTCCTTGACCGGATCGACGTGGGCAAAGGTACGGGACAGTTCACAAATACCTGGCAGGCGAGACTCAAGGACCTCCTCGCCGAGGTGATCCAGCTTCAGCTTGGCGTGTGGTCCCCACGGGCCATCGCAGCCACGACCTTCTCGAATTTCGGTCATGATGGAACGAGCCACCACGTCGCGACCCGCCAGGTCTTTGGCGTTGGGCGCATAACGCTCCATGAAGCGCTCACCGTCTTTGTTCAGCAGGTAGCCGCCTTCGCCCCGACACCCTTCGGTCACCAGCACCCCGGCACCGGCGATGCCGGTAGGGTGGAACTGCCACATCTCCATGTCCTGCACCGGCACACCGGCACGCAGGGCCATGCCAACGCCGTCACCGGTGTTGATGTGGGCATTGGTGGTGGACGCATAGATGCGGCCGGCGCCGCCGGTGGCCAGCACCGTGGCCTTGGCTTTGAAATAGACAATGTCGCCGGTTTCGATCTCGATGGCGGTGCAGCCTACGACGGCACCGTCTTCGTTCTTGACCAGATCCAGGGCATACCACTCTGAGTACACCTCGGTTTTATTCTTAACGTTCTGCTGATACAAACAGTGCAGCAGGGCATGGCCGGTACGGTCTGCGGCGGCGGCGGTTCTGGCTGCCTGCTCACCACCGAAGTTCTTAGACTGGCCGCCGAACGGGCGCTGATAGACGCGACCGTTGTCGAAGCGGCTGAACGGCAGGCCCATGTTTTCCATCTCGGTGATGGCTTCCGGGCCGGTTTTGCACATGTATTCGATGGCGTCCTGGTCACCGATGTAATCGGAACCTTTAACGGTGTCGTACATGTGCCATTCCCAATTGTCTTCATGGGCGTTGCCCAGGGCAACCGTAATGCCACCCTGTGCCGATACCGTGTGCGACCGGGTTGGAAAGACTTTAGACAGCAAGGCACAAGACTTGCCTTCCTGGGAAATCTGCAGTGCGGCACGCATACCTGCGCCGCCGGCACCAATGACAATTGCATCAAACTCGCGAACTGGAATACTCACTTACACACCCCACAGTACAACAACGCCGGTAGCCAGATACGCCAACAGCACTACGTTGATAACGAACAGCAGAAAGGCTCTCAATTTGGCGGGCTTGATGTAGTCAGTGACTACCTGCCACATGCCAATCCAGCCATGGATTAGTACGCTGAATAACGCCAAAAGGGTGAACACTTTCATCGCCACCGAAGCGAACAGCCCCTGCCAGGCGGCAAAAGTCAGTTCCGGGGTGGTCACCAGATATCCCACGAGAAAAAGGAGGTAGGCCAGCATTACCAGGGCGCTGGCGCGGATCAATACGAAGTCCTGAACGCCACTGCGTCCGAACGTTGCGGCGTTCTTTACCATAACCAGGCTCCTGCCAAAATAGCGACGACCAGGGTAAGAGCAAAGCTGGCTTTCGCCGAGGCATTGCCTGATCCCATCTCTTCAAAATGTCCCAGATCCTGGAACAGATGACGAATGCCACCAATGACGTGGTATGCCAACGCCGTCAAAATGCCCCACAGGATCACTTTAACGGGCAACATCTGGAAGTAGGACTGGACTTCGGCGAACCCCTGAGCGCCGCTCAATGAGGTCGACAGAAGCCACAACAGAATGGCAAGGGCAACGAAGGTAATTACACCACTGACGCGATGCAGGATTGATGCTATCGCCGTGGCCGGAAACTGGATTTGACTCAAATCCAAATACACAGGTCTTTGCTTATTCACAGCTGCTCACTCAGCTCCATTGAGCATTTTTTGTTATATCCACCGAGTATGGGATTCATTCCCAACTCCAAGGTAGGCTTTTGGAACAGAAAATAGGCAATATTTTAGCCGAGTGTTTGCCGGAAAAACCCGCATGACCTCACCGCTCTACTGCCTCTTTTCAGCGGCCCGGGCCCAGTATACATATCGCTGATTTTGATTACAAACATCACATTTTGCCGATTTATGGGATTTTACACACACAAGTATTTGTATTGTGGGTGTTAGCCCGAAATGAATAAAAGTCGTGCTTTTTCGACTAAAGCTCCGACCAGACAATTGCTTTTTGTGATTCGTGTCTCGTAAAATGGGGGCAACGTTATGGATAGATAACAATAATGTAGTAAGGAGAACAAAGTATGGCTGAATCTAAAGCCACACTGCAGGTTCCGGGTCAGGAAGCCTTCGATTTGCCGATTAAATCGGGCACAGCTGGCCACGATGTGATCGACATTAGCAGCTTGGGAAAGCAAGGATTCTTTACCTTTGACCCTGGCTTTATGGCGACCGCCTCTTGCGAGTCTGAGATCACGTTTATCGACGGCGCGAAAGGCGTACTGCTGCACCGCGGCTACCCCATCGATCAATTGGCAACCCGCTCCAGTTATGTCGAAGTATGCTATCTGTTGCTGTACGGCGAACTGCCAAATGCCGCGCAACTGAAAAAGTTTTCCAGCACTGTGCGTAACCACACCATGGTTCACGAACAGATCTCTACCTTCTTTAAGGGGTTCCGTCGCGACGCCCACCCAATGGCGATTCTGTGTGGCGTAGTGGGTGCCCTGTCCGCGTTCTATCATGATTCACTGGACGTGAATAACCCCACCCATCGCGAGATCTGTGCCTACCGCCTGATCTCCAAAATGCCAACCCTGGCGGCGATGGCCTACAAATACAACCTGGGTCAGCCATTCGTTTACCCGCGCAATGATCTGTCCTTCGCCGGTAACTTCCTGCACATGATGTTCTCTGTGCCTTGCGAGGAGTACCACGTTAACCCGGTCATCGAACGTGCCATGGACCGCATCTTTATTCTGCATGCGGATCACGAGCAGAACGCCTCCACCTCCACCGTACGTCTGGCAGGCTCCTCCGGCGCTAACCCGTTCGCCTGCATCTCAGCCGGGGTTGCCTCGCTGTGGGGCCCGGCTCACGGCGGCGCCAACGAAGCCTGTCTGGAGATGCTGGCCGAAATCGGCAGCGTCGATCGCATTCCCGAATTCATCGACAAGGCCAAAGATAAGAACGACCCGTTCCGCCTGATGGGCTTTGGTCATCGGGTGTACAAGAACTTCGACCCTCGGGCCACCGTGATGCGGGAAACCTGCCACGAAGTTCTGAAAGAGCTGAACATTCAGGATCCATTGCTGGACGTGGCCATGGAGCTGGAGCGCATCGCTCTGGAAGACCCGTACTTTGTCGAGAAGAAGCTGTACCCCAATGTCGACTTCTACTCCGGCATCATCATGAAGGCCATCGGCATTCCGACCTCCATGTTTACGGTGATTTTCGCCTTGTCCCGCACCGTGGGCTGGATTGCCCATTGGCAGGAGATGCTGAGTCAGCCCGGCCACAAAATCGGCCGGCCTCGCCAGCTTTATACCGGTGCGCCGATGCGCGATTACCGCGAAGTCAGCGACCGCTAACCCGTCCTTGGCAGCAAAAAAAACCCGGAATCTCGATTCCGGGTTTTTTATTGGCCGTGACTCCGGGGCATTTACTCTAGAAAAATCGATTGCCTCTATCGGTTTTTCTCCAGCGTTTGGTGCCATTTCTGCTGTTCAGGGCAGCACATCCATCAATTCCATGGGGTGATGAATGATGGCCCTGGGAGCCGCCTGCTGCAACTTGGCCACCGACGACGCCCCGTAAGAAACGCCAACCCCAACCGCCCCGGCTCGATTGGCCATCTCCAGATCAAACAACGCATCTCCCACCATCACCGCCGCCGCAGGATCGCAGCGCAGTTGCTGGCACAGCTGCAAAATCATCTCCGGATTCGGTTTAGACGCCGCTTCGGTGGGGGTGCGACTGGCATCAAACAACGCCCCGAGACCGGACTGAGCCAGCACCCGCTCCAACCCCGGCCGGCCTTTGCCGGTGGCTACCGCCAATTGATACCCTCGCCGCTTGAGGGTATGCAACAGCTCCTCTGCCCCATCAAACAGGGGTGTCTCCACCTGGCTACGTTGCAGATACCACTGGCGATACTGATGTTGAAATGCCTGATTCTGCTGCGAATCAAGCTCCGGTGTCAGTGCCTCAATGGCGGCATCAATGGACAAACCGATAATGGAACGAACCTCTTCGCCATCGGGCACCCGCAACGCCAGCTCGGTGGCGGCACGTTGCCAACTGTCGACGATACGGTCCACCGAGTCCATCAGGGTGCCGTCCCAATCAAAAATCACCATCTGGCAAGGGGTCAAAGCGGTCTCTTCCTCTATTTACTGTTCAGTGCTTTCAGCGCCCGCTTGAGTCGCGGCTCCATCGGCGCTTCCAGCTCGATGGTCGTTTCCTCGCCCGGATGAATAAAGCGCAGCTTATGAGCGTGCAGGAACAGCCGATCCAGCCCTCGCTCTTTCATGTTGCGATCAAACCCGTCATCGCCGTAACGGTCGTCACAGGCGATGGGGTGGCCCTTACACTGAGCGTGGACCCGAATCTGATGGGTACGACCGGTAATGGGACTGGCTTCCACCAGGGTGGCCTCACTGCCAAAACGCTCTACGACCCGGAAACGGGTTTCAGAGGGTTTGCCCTCACCGTCGACCCGCACCAGCCGTTCTCCGGATTTGAGGGTATTTTTCAGCAATGGCTCGTTGACCACCTTATCGCGGTCCTGCCACTTGCCTTTCACCAGCGCCAGGTACTGCTTCTTCATGGTCTTGCTGCGCAGCTGGTTCTGCATGTGCTTGAGGGCCGAGCGCCGCTTGGCCAGCATCAGCAGCCCTGAGGTGGCCCGATCCAGTCGGTGCACCAACTCCAGGTTTTTCTCTTCCGGCCGCAGTGCTCGCAGCGCTTCGATGACCCCGAAATTCACCCCACTGCCGCCATGAACGGCGATGCCGGAAGGCTTGTTGATCACCAGGATCAACTTATCTTCATAGACAATGTGCTGCTCCAACTCGGCCACTTTACGCAGTTTCGCCGACGGGGCCGTGTCCTCATTGCTCTTTTCGGACACTCGAATCGGCGCAATGCGAATCTCATCGCCGCCAATAAGTTTGTATTCCGGCTTAATTCGCTTTTTGTTGACTCGAATCTCGCCTTTTCGAAGTAGTCGATAAATAAGGCTTTTAGGAACGCCTTTAAGGAAAGTGCGCAAAAAATTATCAATCCGCTGGCCTTCATAGTCCGGCTCGACGGTCACCCACTGCACTTTGGGTGTTTTTGGAGTCTTTGAATCAGTCATGGGCGCCATTGTACTACGATTCCACTTTCTATCGATAATATCGCGATTGACGATTGCCGCATTGTGGTGAAATTGCTATATTCTTTTCGTTGTGGACGGGTTTGAACTGTGAATTTTAAACCGTCGGCAATGATTTGGTCCTGCTATCGGTGATTTACAGACAAAATTTGTCGGTGCCAGGCCCCGGAAAGCGATGAAACACTTCTTGCCACCGGAGCGGCACTTACCTTCCCTAGCAGTCGACCCATTAATAGGAATGCATAATCGGAAACCGATTCAGGTCATTCGTCCGGAACTGTAGCCGGAAAGAATTTTCAGCCTGAGCGCACTGCGCTTGGGTAGCAGTTGTAAGCTGCACAAAAAGTGGAACAAGGGTTGAAGAGAGCATCTGCGGCGCGCCCGCAGCCAACCCTTATAAACCTTAATGTGTTGATTGGCATGGCCCCAGTCAACCAGTCGTGAGACTGCAAAAAATTGATACTGGGGTGCCGGTGCAGCCGACGCTCGACCTGAAGCGGTGACCAACTTAATTGGACTAAGAGTCACCCAAAATGAAAAGAATGCTAATTAACGCAACTCAATCCGAAGAGTTGCGCGTTGCCCTGGTAGATGGGCAGCGCCTTTACGATCTGGACATCGAAAGCCCAGGTCATGAGCAGAAAAAAGCCAACATTTACAAAGGCAAAATCACTCGAGTAGAGCCTTCTCTCGAAGCCGCTTTTGTCGATTATGGTGCCGAGCGCCATGGCTTCCTGCCCCTGAAAGAGATCGCCCGTGAGTACTTCCCCGAAGGGTACTCCTTCCAGGGTCGCCCCAATATCAAGGAGGTGATCAAGGAAGGCCAGGAAGTGATCGTTCAGATTGATAAAGAGGAGCGTGGCAGCAAGGGCGCAGCCCTGACCACCTTCATCAGTCTGGCCGGCAGCTACCTGGTGCTGATGCCCAACAACCCTCGTGCCGGCGGTATCTCCCGTCGCATCGAAGGCGATGAGCGTACCGACCTGAAAGAAGCGCTGAGCAAACTGACCGTGCCCCAGGGCATGGGCCTGATTGTGCGCACCGCCGGCGTCGGCAAAGCTGCCGAAGAGCTGGAATGGGACCTTAAGGTACTGTTGAACCACTGGGACAAGATCAAAGAGGTTTCCGGCTCTCGTCCGTCTCCGTTCCTGATTCATCAGGAAAGCAACGTCATCGTTCGCGCCATCCGTGACTACCTGCGTCGCGACATCGGCGAAATTCTGGTGGATCATCAGCGCATCTATGACGAAGCCATTGAACACATCGGCCTGGTTCGTCCCGACTACGTCAGCCGGGTAAAACTGTACAAAGCCGAAGTACCGCTGTTTACCCACTACCAGATCGAGACCCAGATTGAGTCTGCCTTCCAGCGTGAAGTGCGACTGCCTTCTGGCGGCTCCATCGTTATCGACCCCACCGAAGCCCTGACGGCCATCGACATCAACTCCGCCCGGGCAACCAAGGGTGGCGACATCGAAGAGACCGCACTGCAAACCAACCTGGAAGCGGCAGACGAGATTGCTCGCCAGTTGCGCTTACGCGACCTGGGTGGCCTGGTGGTGATCGATTTCATCGACATGGGTCCAGTCCGCCACCAGCGCGAAGTGGAAACCCGTCTGCGTGACGCCGTTCGTCAGGACCGTGCCCGCGTACAGATCGGTCGCATCTCCCGCTTCGGCCTGATGGAGATGTCCCGTCAGCGTCTGCGTCCTTCTCTGGGTGAGTCCTCCGCCAACATCTGCCCACGATGCAGCGGTCAGGGCGTGGTACGTGGCACCGAATCCCTGGCGTTGTCGATTCTGCGCCTGATGGAAGAGGAAGCGATTAAGGACAACACCGCTCAGATTGAAGCTCAGGTGCCTACCGACGTGGCCGCCTTCCTGCTGAACGAAAAGCGTAAAGCGATTCGCATCATCGAGGAGCGCCACAAGGTTGAGGTGTATGTGATTCCTCACCCTCATATGGAGACCCCACACTACAAAGTGGTTCGTCACCGTAAGGATGACACCATCACCGAAGCCAGCTACCAAATTGCCGAAGCGCCGGAAGCCGTCTTGTACGAGCCGCGCAAGCTGGAGAAGCAGGTCGCCGATCGTCCGGCTATCCGCACCATGGCAGCCCCTAAGCCAGAGCCTGCCAAAGTGGCAAAAGCCAAGCCTGAGGCGAAAGCCAAACCGGCGAAGAAGGCCGAACCCGAGCCATCTCTGTTTGCCAAGATTGCCGCCGGTCTGAAGTCGCTGTTCGCGACCGAAGAAGAGGCGAAGCCCGCCAAGGCGAAAGGCAAAGGCGCGAAAGACGCCAAAGAGGAAAAAGACGGTAAGCGCGGCGACAGCCGTCGCCGTAATGATCGCCGTCGCGGTAACCGCAACGAGCGTGGTGAACGCGGTGACCGTAAAGATCGTGGTGAGCGCGGTGAGCGCAAAGAACGTGGTGACCGTAAAGAGCGGGGCGAACGTAAAGATCGCAACGAACGAGGTAACCGCAGCGAACGAGGCAACCGCAATGAGCGCGGTCGTCAGCGGGACGACGAACTGAAGACCGATAAGGGTCAGGAGCGTCGTCGTAATAAACCTGAGCAAACTCAGGGCAACGAAGACAAACGCAATGAGCCGCGCGCTGAACAGCGCAGTGAGCAACGCGAAGACAAGCCAGTTCGCCAGCGCCGTATGCGTCGCAAAGAGCAGGATCCCGCTCTGCGCGAACGCGATACTGTCGACGCCCCGGTTGACGCCATCGCCGACACTCAGACTGAGGCTGCACCGCAGAAAGAGAAGCGTGAACGTGAAGTAGTCAAGGAGCGTCGTCAACGTCGCAAACTGGACCGTTCCGTGCGCCTGAACAGCGAAGGTAAGCCGACCGCCATCAAGGAAGCTAAAAAGCCTGACGCGCCAAAGGCAACCACCGAGGTCGACACCGAGGTCGCCGCTGCCGAGGCACCTGTAGTTCAGGAAACTCAGGCACCAGCAGCAGCCGAAGCCCCGGCCGTGGCCGCAAAAGCCAAAGTCGAAGACACCAAGGTCGCCGAGGCGGAAAGCCAGGACAACAACGGTGAAGACAACGGCGAGCGTGATAACAGCCGCCGCAGTCGTCGCAGCCCTCGCCATCTGCGCGCCGCTGGCCAACGTCGCCGTCGCCAACGGGACGACGAGCCGAAGGAGCTGGAAGACTCAGCAGACCTGGAAGCCAAGGCCCAAAAGGACCCGGTGACCGCCCGCTATCCGGAAGACGCCGCCGCTGAGACTCAGCTGGAGATGTTTGAGGCCACCGACACCAAAGAGACTGCCAAGGCTGTCGAGCCGAAACCCGCCTCAGAGCCTGTTTCGGCCGAATCTAAGCCCACGGTAGAAGCCAAAGCGGCCAAGCCTAAGCCGGCTGCACCTAAGCCAGCCGTGGAAGCCAAAGCCGCCGAGCCTAAGCCGGCTGCACCTAAGCCGGTCGTGGAAGCCAAGGCCGCCGAGCCTAAGCCGGCCGCACCTAAGCCAGCCGTGGAAGCCAAGGCCGCCGAGCCTAAGCCGGTTGTGGAAGCCAAGGCCACCGAGCCTAAGCCGGCCGCACCTAAGCCAGCTGTGGAAGCCAAAGCCGCCGAGCCTAAGCCGGTCGTGGAAGCCAAAGCCGCCGAGCCTAAGCCGGTCGTGGAAGCCAAAGCCGCCGAGCCTAAGCCGGCCGCACCTAAGCCGGTCGTGGAAGCCAAAGCCGCCGAGCCTAAGCCGGCCGCACCTAAGCCGGTCGTGGAAGCCAAAGCTGCCGAGCCTAAGCCGGCCGTGGAAGCCAAAGCCGCCGAGCCTAAGCCAGCTGTGGAAGCCAAAGCCGCCGAGCCTAAGCCGGCCGCACCTAAGCCGGTCGTGGAAGCCAAAGCTGCAGCACCGAAAGCCACCGCCGGGGCCAGCCGCTTTGCCAAAGCCGCCTTTGCTCAGGCTGCCGCGCCTGCCGTGGAAGTGCCAGAGTTCGAAGCCGTGAAAGTGCCTCAGAGCGACGCACCAGCGGAAGCAGAAGCCAAGCCCAACGACTTTGCCAAGAGTCGCTACCGCTTCTCTTCCAACGCCACCATGACCAAACCTGAAGACTCAGAATAAGTCACTGGCTCGCGTCGATTAAAAAACCGGTAACGGCAACGTTACCGGTTTTTTTCTGCCCATCTCTTACACAACTCTGACCAGTGGTTCGCCAGCAGGTGAAAAAAATGTGCATTAGATAACATCTCGGTTAAATACCGTTACCGGCGCTGAACCAACCCGCTTAAATTGAACTCTTAACCAGTACTTTCTGTGTCTTAGGAGTGATTCTCAATGAATCCGATTAGGGGCCTGCTCTGGGGCCTGTTACTGTGCGTTCTTTCTCCGCTGGCCACCGCGGCCGATGCCGATTGGTTTTCTAAAGGCGCCGACGATCAGCCTGTGGTCAACCTGTATTTCTTTTGGTCTGAAACCTGCCCGCACTGCGCCGAGGCTCACCCCTTCATCACCGAAAAACTGCTTGCCCACTACCCCTGGATACAGCTGAAAGATCACAAGGTATCGGATCCTGAGACCCGCCAACACTGGCAACACATCGCCCAACTGACCGGCAGCCAGACCAACTCCGTGCCCTTTATGGCGGTCTGTGGCACCCCCATCGTCGGCTACACCAGTGAGCAGACAACCGGTCAATTCCTGGAAGCGCAGCTGCGCAGCTGCTATCAACGCCTGGGGGGGGATCTCAGCGACAGCCCCGCCATCGCTGGCACCAGCGCCGATGCCGACCTTAGCCTGAACACCAGCCTGGATCTGTCTGCTCAATGCGGCGAAGGCGACGAGGGCACCTGCGGGGTCAGCGAACTGGCGGTACCGGCCGTGCAACCGGTAGAGCTGCCCTTCGTTGGTGTAGTGAATCCGGAAAAGCTGTCCCTTCCAATGCTGACCGTGGTATTGGCCGGCGTAGACGCATTTAATCCCTGCGCCTTCTTTGTGCTGCTGTTCCTGCTCAGCGTCATGGTGAACGCCAAGAGCCGGGGCAGAATGTTGATCGTCGGCGGCATCTTCGTATTTTTCTCCGGGCTGATTTACTTCCTGTTTATGACTGCCTGGCTGAATCTGTTCCAGCTGCTGGGCAACGGCTCTGACGGTGGCTGGATCATTCTCGCCGCCGGAATACTGGCGATCATCGCCGGCGGCATTAATGTGAAGGAGTTTTTCCTCAATCGCGGTGAGGTGTCACTGTCGATGTCGGCAGAAAACCGAACTGGCCTGATTAAACGCATGGGCAAGCTGTCCAGCGCCTCCAGTATGGCGGCCATGATTGCCGGCACCACCGTATTGGCGGTATTGGCCAACGCCTATGAGCTGCTGTGCACCGCCGGCTTCCCGATGATCTACACCAGTGTGTTGTCCATGCACGACCTCAGTGAAAGCACTCGCTACCTGTATTTGGTGCTGTATAACGTGGTGTACGTGATCCCCCTGGCAGCCATCGTGACCGTGTTTGCCATGACCATGGGCAAACGCAAGCTGACCGAGAAAGAGGGGCAAACCCTGAAGCTGATGTCCGGGGTAATGATGCTGGGCCTAGGTGGCACTCTGGCAGTCAACCCCAATGCCCTTCAAAGCCCCATCGTCGCCATCGGTATGATTCTGGGGGCCATCGTCGCCACCATGATCATTGTGCCCATCAAGCGCCGCTGGGAACGACGTCAGGCCTGAGTCTAACCCATAAAAAAACCGGCCCTACGGCCGGTTTTTTTGTGGACATCGACGACGATTCAGCGCAGCCGTAGCAACCAGTTATCGGCAGCCCCCTCCAGCAAGTCCAGCACCCGTTCAAACCCATCGCTGCCGCCATAGTAGGGATCCGGCACCTCAGCCCCGTCGATGATCATCGCCAGCTTGTAGGTCAAGTGGGACGGACACCTCTGGCGCAGATCGCTCATATTGGAGCGATCGGCCGCCAGAATCAGGTCATAGTGTTCAAAGTCCTCATCCCGAACCTGGCGGGCGCGAATACCAGAAAAATCGTAGCCACGTTGTCGCCCCGCCGCCGCGGAGCGCGCGTCCGGCGTCTCGCCGGCGTGATACGCCAGCGTACCCGCCGAGTCCAGCTCGATCCTCAGCCCGGCGGCCTCGAAGCGATGGCGAAACACCGCCTCGGCCGTCGGCGAACGACAGATGTTGCCCATGCAGACGAAAAGTATCGACTTTATTTGTTGGTTATTCAGGTGGTTCGCTGCCATTTCATGCCCTTTTGAGCGCTTCGAGGTACAAAATTAAAGATAAACTATATCAGACGCTTACCAATAGTTTGGGAGAAAAAGCTATTGACAAGCTCGCTAAATGCCTCTTAGACCTGGCTGTCTTAATCCCGAAAACTCAGTTTGGGTCCTATAATTTGCTTATAGTTATCGGCCCCCGTCTCAGATAAAGAACACTGGTAGTATTTTTCCAACTTTCGAGGTCACCTGATTTTAGTCCGTCGACAGACGTCATTTCACGGATAACCTTCTTCCCAATACCCTCCGTTTAAGCGAGGTGGAATCGTTAGCTTGGCTCCCTTTCGGCGCAGTAGGTTATGACACTCCTTTGTATCGTAAGCACCGTCAGCTGATACTTGGTCTATTCGGAGACTCGGTGGGTTCAGCAGCGTTGGTAGAACTTCATTGTCTGCGACATTGACTAGGCTCATCTCCGCGGCCACAATTTAGTGAGTATCGGCATCGATAGCAAGATTAAGCTTTAGCCAATTACGGCGATTTTCCTTGCCGCGCTTGCGAATTTTCCACTCATCTTCGCCATATACCTTGAGCCCGGTGGATTCAACGACTAGATGGGCAATGGGCCCTCGGCAACGGTTGCGATACTTCACCTCAACGGTCTTGGCTCGCTTGCTAATACAGGTGTAATCCGGAGAGTTCAGTGGTACGTCCATCAACTGAAACAGCGAGTTAAGAAACCCTTCTGTAGCTCGCAACGACAGCTTGAGTACATTTTTAAGCATTGGCGCTGTTTCGATTGCAGTGTCACTAAATTGAAAGCCTGGTCCACGACCACCGTGGTGCGCCAATTCTGGATAGCTGACTCATCTAGCCTGAACATTAACGTCCCATGATTTACTAGCGCTAGCGTGTATTGCTTCCAGTTAGTGGTCTTATGCTTGGACTTACCTATGTTGCTGCTTCTGGCTCAGTGTCATGAGATCAGGTCAGCGAGCTTGCAGATGGTTCCATTGATTTAGTCAACAACGTCCACAGAGAGAACCGAAGAGGATATCAAACAACGGGTAGTCTACCTTCGCGCTCTGACAGTCGTCCCGAACAACGCTGAAATGCGGTTTGATAGTCTCGGTGTCCATGTTTATGCCCAGAAAAAGAGGGGGTAAGATTACAGAGCGGGCGACTGGCCTATCACACATAGAAACTGTTCAAGTGTAGTAATTCAGATTTCACCTGACAGTTACCTACTTGGCTTGGTGTGACTGTCTAGTTTAAATCAATCTTTATTTATACATTCGGATTTCATCCGATTGGAATGTATGCGGCATTTATCTACAATATCCCTAAATCTTTTGCTTTCTTGATTAATTCAGAGCGGTTTGAACAGTCTAAAATAGCTTTCATTTTATCCACGTGATAACAGATTCCACGCTGAGTTAAGAACATTTCATTAGCGATATCATCCAAGCTATCTCCCTTGGCCAACATTTTTAAGATATTAACGCCTCTTGATGAAAGTCCGTTGTAGTTAACTGGTGGATTAAGTTTGCCTATGTGATGAAAAATAAAGTAAGTTGCATAAAGATCTAGAATGTGTTGCAATTGTCGCTTACCTTTTTCTAGAGAGCTTTCTATTATTGCGCATTCTTTAGAAGAGAATAAGTTAAAACTTGCAATGTATCCGTTAGGCATTGCAATAAGCCAGTGTATTACGGTCACTGCGCCAAGATTTTTGAAATGCTCCTTCCATTTTGAGCACAATTTTTTAGCATGTTTATCCACTGGGCACAAAGTTGGTCCTAATTTAAATTTAGTGCCAAAGTATTGGTTTCGATGTGCAAAGTGCTTGAAATAGTCTTGAAATATCTGAAGTGCTTTATTGTCAGAAGCAATAATGAATTTAATCTTCCTATATGTCTCAACATTATTGTATTTTACACTCGGCACAAGTGTTCTGTTTAAATCATTCTGTACTGGATAAATGTTAAAGCAAAATCTATCAATATGGTGAGCATTTAACTGATTTTGAAGTTGCTCTATTGCATTGGCATTAACGTTAGAAATTTTATTGGTCATAATCAAGTACATAATTTATAAATTAAAATAAATTGTAAAGGGTCACTAAGTGACCCTTTACAAAGTTTAAGCACAACCAATCATATAAGAGTAACTATTGATTAGGGTGGCATGTTACACAAGAGTATGCATCAGGCATCGACTTACTTAAAGTCCAATCGTTATTTATTGGGGCCAAGATCTCATTATAGTTCTTACGGTTGCCCCATCGATCTGTAGGTTCACCCCAGAACATAGTTGTTAATTGATTACCTTTAAGTTTTTCTTCACCTTTAATTAATTTTTTAGAGGAGGCGTCACCATGATTTTCAGGCTTTAAGTCTTTACTATGACACCAAAAGCAACGAGAAACTTCTCCGTGACCCATCGGGGCTCCGTTACTGCCGTGGCAACTAGCACAAAAATGAGGCTGTTGAACATCAGAACCATCTGCGACATTAATAGGCCATGCATGACCACCATGCCCTAGAGGTTCTTTGTTTTCATTGTGACAAAGAGTGCAATCAGCGATCTTATAGCCAAAGTGTTCTTTACTCAGAATTGGAGCATTGCCTATTGGCTCTTTTGGAAGATCGAAAGTTCGCAAAATGGCAATATCAGGCGTATGATTTCCATCATTAAGATTCAAGTTAAAGTCCCACTCAGTAGTTTCCAAACTTGTGTGCTTAGTTGCCCCCCAAAGTGAATAATGCTCACCCCAAGTTAATCGCATAGCGTCAATACCATAGTTCATGACATTCACGTCGGGCATAACATGAACCATATCGCCGCCAAAGTTTCCATACCAATCTTGTTCACACTCTGTTTGTGGCACTCGTTCTTTACCTTCAATCGGATTTAATGGATCCCTCTGAGAGCCATCTGCATAGAAGAAATCACAAGTAGGCAACTGCATATTGAAAAGAGTGAATTCTCCTTGGTGCATGACTTTATAAAAATAGGTATACCATCCCTCCATGCCAAAACTTCGTTTTTCACCAATTTTAGTCAGTGCATAATGTCCTACATCGGCATCTGTTGATAAATTTGGCCAATAGGTAAATTTTACACCGCCGATTTTATCGGAAGCCGACAAGATCATATCCATTGCCGTAATTACGTCAGGCTGAAAAATATCCGGACGCATGTTGAAAGGTTTCACTTCAACATCATATACCGAAAAGCCATCTTCATGATTTTTTGGTAGTACAAGAATTTCTGGAATGATGATTTTACCGCCATTAGCTTCACGACGTAGGACATCCTCTTTCATGAGCCATTGGCGACGGTTGGTCATATACTCACTGTAAGGCTGATAAGTAAAGTGGTGACCAGGTTGAACCCAAAATTCATCCATGCGGTAATAATTGGTTTCACCCGCCGGTGAAAAGCCTTGGCTATCTCCGCGAGCGCGAGTGAAATTACCGCCATTGGCGTAGAAGCGGAAGTGCCAGTCGTGACTGTTAAAGTTAGATTCACCATCCTTTTCATCAAATACCCCATCATCGTTACGGTCCCAAGAAAGGCTGAACTCAATGGTTTTGGTATTTGTGTCCTTTTCAGCAGTAATGCTGTCAAATCGAAGATCATCTCTAGTAGCGACTAGATAACGAAGTAAATCAAAAGCACTAAAATGACCTTCGACGAAGATGTCCGGCCGAGCAGTGCCTGCACCTAAACCATCAGGGTTGGTCATCAATACTTGTTCTACTTGTTTTAAATCCACCTCAAAATGAACATCGTGAGGTAAGTTCTTAATGCCAGATGCCTGCGCATCTTTAACGGTCGCAAAACCATCGGGTTGACCTGTGTTTGACGTTACATCGCATTTGGCAATACCTTCGCGAATACACTCCTTATACCAATTCGTTATGTTGTCTTGGTAAGCACCTAGCATAACGGTCACTTTCCCTTCAGTAATCGCCTGAGGAGTGATATTTACGTCAACAAAATCCGGCTTAGTAAGCTGTGGATTAGTTATCTCCGGCTGATTTGGAGTGTTGTTGTCATTACCACACGCCCAAAGCAAAGCGCAGGCTAACGATACACAGGTTAACTTCATCATCTTCATCTGCTTCTTCTCGTTGTATTGGAACAATGGTACCGATGGTACGAACAAGCGTGTCATCGATTCACTAGGTGGAATTGAAGCAAATTGGATGTCAGCGAAGTTGTGTGATCTATGCCTCTACATCTCCGTCTATACTGGCCAAACTCGATTGCGATTAATTGACACCAAAGCAAGGAGTAAAAAATGATGAAGGATCATCAAAGCTGGCTTCAACATTGAAAGAACCTCTACCGTAGTCATCGTTCTATAGCAGTAATAGTGCATTTTGCACTAGGTTTTACCGCCTTCAAGCTTGCTTGCGACATGGCGTTGTTGATCAAATCCAAGCCTAAGACGCAGATACCCCAAGGGGTTGCCGGAATTTAGGCAGCAGCCTGTCGAGCAGACATATCGTCGCTCCCTGCTGGCCACCCATTCACAAAAAAGGCACCGTCATCGGTGCCCTGAAATGATGCAATTCAGGCTATAACAGCGCCGTTTGCAGCTGCTGCATCAATGCCTGACCGCCTTCGCTATTCACATAGTCCAGCAGCACCTGGCTGAACTGCGCCACCATGGCCGAGTCCAGCCCCAGAGAGGAGAAAGCGTCATTGAGCCCTAGCAACGAAGTGGCGTTGCCGCCCATCAGACCACCCAGCAGGCTGGAGGTCCCCGATGACGCCCCGTCTCCGCCCAGCAACTGAGCACCGCTGGCCAGCAGTCCGTCCATATTGGGAATGATCCCCGACAGGGAGTTCATCCCTTCGGCGCTCATGTTCGGCTCAGCCGTCGCCAGCAATGCCCCCAGACCACCACTGGCCTGCTGCTCACTGACCCCGAGCTGAGAAGTCAGCATACCAATCAGATCCTCGCCGGCACTCACCGGTGCCGACAGCAGCACCATCATCAAAAACAACCCTCTGGATACCATCGCTTTCATCATTCTCTCCCTGACGTTATTGTCCTCATAGCATAGATGACTCAGCGCCCTCCGACTTACAAATCCTGGCGCCCATGCGGCTGCATCCAATCCAACCATGGACCAGCGGGTACCACAGCTGTGGGATTAATCATGACGTGAGAGCGGTAGTAGTGCTCCTTAATGTGCGTCATATTGACGGTCTCTGCAATCCCCGGCCACTGGTACAATTCACGGGTGTAGGCCCACAGATTCGGGTAATCGCGCAGGTCACGAAGGTTGCACTTGAAATGGCCGACATAGACAGAATCGAAACGCACCAGGGTGGTGAACAAGCGCCAATCCGCTTCGGTCGGCTGGTCACCGACCAGGTACCGCTGCGACTCCAACCGCGCCTCGAGCAGATCCAACCCCTGAAATAGCTGCTCCACCGCCTCGTCATAGGCTGCCTGGCTGGTGGCAAATCCAGCCCGATAGACGCCGTTATTGATACTGGGGTAAACCAGTTCATTCACCGCGTCGATCTCTGCCCTTAGCGGCTCTGGGTAGTAATCCCCCTGCAGGGCACCGACCCCGTCGAAGGCGCTGTTGAACATTCGAATGATTTCGGACGATTCATTGCTGACGATGCGCTTAAGCCGTTTATCCCACAGCACTGGAACCGTCACGCGACCGCTGTAAAGCGGGTCATCGGCGGTATAAACCTGATGCAGAAACTCGGCACCATTGATGTCATCGGCGACCACGCCATCGGCAGGGGCGAACGACCAGCCCTTTTCGGCCATCAACGGGTGCACCACCGACACGCTGATGATGGCTTCCAGCCCTTTGAGTTTTCGAAAAATCAGAGTCCGGTGGGCCCAGGGACACGCCATAGAAACATAGAGGTGGTAGCGGCCCGGCTCGGCTACAAAACCACCTTCGCCACTGGGACCGGCTGCACCGTCGGCAGTAATCCAGTGCCGGTGCTGAGACTCACTGCGAACAAACTTGCCCTGATTGGCCTCGGTGTCGTACCACACGTCGTGCCACTTTCCATCCACTAAACGTCCCATCGCCTGCTCCAGTAAAAGGGGAAAACCTGAGAATAGTCCTCAATAAATAGAATAAAAAGCGCATAAAATGGCAGGTTACTTTCGATTTTGTTGAAAAAGTGGCTCACAACCACTGATCGATGGCCTGCATCAGCGAAGCCCGGTGTATGGGTTTATGCAGCACCGCGTTCATGCCAGCCTCCATGCACATCTTGTGCGCTTCGGCGGTGGTGGTGGCCGTCAGCGCCAGTATGGGGGTGGTACAGCCTTTGGAACGCAGTGCCTCGGTGGCCGAGTAGCCATCCATCACCGGCATGCTGCAGTCCATCAGGATAAGATCATAGGGGTGATCACTGGCCTGCTCCAGCGCTTGACGACCGTTCTCGACGATGGTGACCTGGCACCCCTCTTTCTCCAGCATCAGCCTCACCACCAACTGATTGGCCTTGGTGTCTTCCGCCACCAGGATATGACCGTTTTTGCTGGCCTTTAACCGAATCTGACTCACCTCCGGCCGCACACAGGGCGTCAACTCCAAGGCAAAATAGAAGCGAGTGCCCTGTCCCAACTCACTGGCAACCTGCAGTTCACCGCCAAGTCGCCGCACCAGCTTCTGGCTGATGGACAACCCCAGTCCGGTCCCCTTGCCGCAGGCGTCACTCTCCTGAGTAAAAGGCTCAAACAGCCGCTGCTGAAACGCCTTGCCGATGCCCGGACCGCTGTCCTCGACACCGGTGACCACCTCAACCATCTCTCCAATCCGGCGACTCACCAGGGTCAAGGTCACTCCCCCTTGCTCGGTATGATTGACCGCATTGCCCAGCAGGTTTAACAGCACCTGTTTGTAACGGCTGGGATCGACGCGCACCGCCTCGGGAAGGTCGCCGCTAACGTCACAGGATAGACTCAGCCCCTTGTCACTGGCCATGGGGCGGACCACCTCGAGGGTGTCCCGGCAGAGTTGATGCAAATCGGTGGGTTTGTCATTCAGGCAGAATTGGTCGGAATCGATCTTGTTGTAATCCAGCACATCGTTGATCAAGGCCAGCAAGCTGTGACCGGACTGAGTCAGGACCTTCAATAACTGCCGCTGCTCTGCATCCAGGGAGGAGGAGGCCAGCAGATCGGCACAGCCCAGTACCCCATTCATGGGCGTTCGCAACTCGTGAGTCACCATTGCCAGAAACCGCGACCTCAGATTCGACATGCGGTGAGTTTCCTGCTCGGCCAGCTTCAACTGGGTGAACGCCAACCAGTTGTTATAGAAGGCATCGAACAGCAGTGCCAAATCCCTGAGCATGTCCTGATGGGGGGCGCGCCACTCCACCTCCTCATTGAACACCACCACCAATGACACGCCGGTGGCCACCGCCTGATAACCAACAGAGTGGTCACGCTCACTGAGCAGCGGCTCCTCCTTGGCCAGCTGCCCGCTCTGGCGCTTAGGCCAAGGGCCGCTATAAACCAGCGGCCAACAAAGCGACCTTCCGCGCCCCCACTCCAACCCGATCCAGGCTGCCGACAGCAAGGCGCCAAGGCGCGCCTGAGTATCACGAATGGTATCGAAAGGGGCGGACACATTGCAGGACAGCAGGTCCCGGCAAACCCCAAGCAAACAGGCGTCGGCCCGCTGACGCCATTTGATCTCTCCGGCTTGCAGCAGGTTGGTGGCCTCCAGTTGCCGATTCAGTTCATACAACTCGAGGCTTTTGCTTTCCAGCAGAGCTTCGGCCTGCTCACGAGCACGCCGCTCCCGCTGATAGCGTTTTTGCCAAAGGTCGCTCATTCACTGGCCTGCCTGGTCAACCGGAAGCACACTCGAGTTTTGTCCTGGCCACTCAGATCGGTCAGGTCGATGTCGATGGTTTCTTCGAAGTGGTCGCAGCAGCGGGCAATCAGGCCATGGGCGACATCCGCCAGTCCGCGCTTGGAGTTGTAGATCACCTCCATATGGTTCTCATCTCGCTTCGGAAACTCGAACGTGGGCACCTCGGCACTGACGTGGATTTTTTTTACGTGGGTGTGGATCTCATTTTCCACGGCATAGAGAAAATCGAAACTGTTGTCACAGTGACTCAACCGCTGCGGGTACAGCTCCATTAGCCGGGGAAACAAATAATAACCGTAGGTATAAAGCAGCTCGGCCACCGGTTTATTGACCCGGCCGCTCAGCGCCACCACCAGAGCCACAATCTCCTCATGATCGTAGTTGCCTACCCGGGTGTAGGCGCCGCCACTGGGCAACTCCACCTGCTCAAACAGCGCTTCGGTCACCTCGGGACCAAACGCCTCATCGACCAAGTCCAGAAACTCGGTAAAGATGATTCCCTGCATATCGCCTCCCTGGCAATTCTGTTGCTGTGGCCAGTGCCTGTCACCAGTTTAGTCTATTCATCGCCTTTCATCCTGTCGGCAAACCGCTGATATACCGATGCAACCTTGGGATTAATCACCATCTGACAATAGGGCTGACTCTGGTGCTGCTGATAATACTGCTGGTGGCTCAATTCCGCCGGATAGAAATCGTGTCCCGACTCCACCGCGGTGACGATCGGTTGGGCAAAGGCGCCACTGGCCTCCAGTCGCTGCACATAGCGACGAACCCGCTCGGCTTGCTCCTCTTCCTCACAAATCACAATGGAACGGTACTGAGTGCCTCGGTCGGCCCCCTGTCGATTCAGCGTGGTCGGGTCGTGGCTGGCAAAAAACAGCTCCAGCAACGAGTCCAGATCCACCACTGCCGGGTCATAGCTGATCTTAACCACCTCGGCATGACCGGTATCACCTCGGCACACCTGCTGATAACTGGGGCTGTCAATGCTGCCACCGGCGTAACCACTGACGACACGGCTCACCCCCCTGACCCGCTCGAACACCGCTTCAATACACCAAAAACAGCCCCCCCCCAGCATCAGGGTGGCGACCGTGGAATCCGACTCCGGCCGGAATGCCAGACTCAGTGAATTGACACAATGGCGCTCATTGGCCGGGGTCAAGCGCTCTCCCCGGAATACGTGCCCCAAATGCCCACCGCATTGACTGCACAGAATCTCGGTTCGTCGACCGTCGGCATCCACCACCTCGGTCACGGCCTGCTCCACTGGCACCTCAAACGAGGGCCAGCCACAACCGGCGTCAAACTTGGATTCGCTGCGATACAGCGGCGCATCGCACTTACGACAGCGGTAGCACCCGCCGCTGTCGTGGTTCAAAAATCGACCGGAGAATGGGGGTTCGGTGGCTTTATGCTCCAGTACCCGCTTCTCCTCATCGGTCAATGGTCGTCGTGGCATGCTGCGCTCCTCACCCTGGGGGCGTTAATGCGCCTCGAGCCGCCAACCTGCGCGTTCCATGCAGGCGGCAAAGCGCCCTTTGAAATCGGCCTGACTGTCATCGATAGCACCGTTACAACGGTCTCGATCTGTCATAAAGCCCTGATTGTCCTTTGTATCATGTACCCAGCTGGCTTCAGGCTGTCCACATCCCGCCAACACCACAATCGTCAGTGTGCCCAAAAGCAATTTTTTCATGATCTTTCCTTTATTAGATGTCACTCCCTGAGTGCCTACGATAGCAAACAATTCGCTGTTGCATCACTCTCGTCGCCGTGCCAAACTTCCGGCGCATTTTTACGGAGTCCATTATGTCTACTGAAATCTACAAAGAGTTTCATTTTGAAGCCGCACACCACCTTCCGAATGTTCCTGAAGGACACAAGTGCGGCCGGCTGCATGGTCATTCGTTCCTGGTGCGCATCTACATCAGTGGAGAGGTCGACGCGCACACCGGCTGGATAATGGACTTCGGCGATCTCAAAGCGGCCTTTAAGCCCATCTACGATCGCCTGGATCACTACTACCTGAATGAGATCCCTGGCCTGGAGAACCCCACCAGCGAAGTGCTGGCCCGGTGGATCTGGAATGAACTCAAACCGACACTGCCACAGCTGTCGATGGTGGAGATCAAGGAAACCTGCACTTCCGGATGTCGCTACCGCGGCTAACCTCCCCTTGAATCAAAAAAAGCAGCCAATGGCTGCTTTTTTTAGGTTCCAGCCGATGATTAAGACCAGATAAATTTCGAATGGTTCTTTAGTTTTATTCGGTTTTACCGCATCGGCAACTCGATGTTTGCGAACATCTCATCCACCTGTTGCTGATCCCGCAGCAACTGCGCCTGCTCGACCCGCTCCCGAGTCAGGTGAGGGGCAAACCTTTCCATAAATTCATACATATAGCTGCGTAGAAAACTGCCTTTACGAAAGCCAATCTTGGTCGTGTTCGGCTCAAACAAGTGACTGGCATCCACCACCACCAGATCCTGATCTTCCACTTCATCTATGGCCATGGTCGCCATCACCCCGACGCCTAACCCCAGGCGGACGTAGGTCTTCAGCACGTCGGCGCTGGTGGCGGAGAACACCACCCTGGGCTCCAGACCATTGCTGTGAAACGCTCGCTCCAAAGCGCTACTGCGGTTAAAGCCAAACACGTAGGTCACCAACGGGCACTCGGCCACATCCGACAGGCTGACCGTGCTTTTCGATGCCAACGGATGATCCTTGCGAAACACAATGGATCGGTTCCAGTGGTAGCAGGGCAGCATCAGCAGATCATGGAACATGTTCATGCCTTCGGTGGCAATGGCAAAATCCGCATCACCACGTACCGCCATCTCGCAGATCTGATCCGGGGTCCCCTGATGCATGTGCAAATTGACCTGAGGGTAACGTTCGATAAAGCCACGAATCACCTCGGGCAGCGCATAGCGGGCTTGGGTATGAGTGGTGGCCAGGATCAGATCACCACGATCAGGCTGAGTGTACTCCCGGGCGACCTTCTTGATACTTTCGACCTTGCCCAATACCTCGGATGCGATATCGATCACCTGCTGACCCGCGGGGGTCACATGGGTCAGGTGCTTGCCGCTGCGGCCAAAGATCTGAATGCCCAACTCATCCTCCAACATCCGCACCTGTTTGCTGATCCCCGGCTGAGAGGTATACAGACTCTCTGCGGTAGCAGACACATTGAGGTTGTTGTTCAGCACCTCGACGATATAGCGCAACTGTTGAAGCTTCATGTTGTTGTCAAACCCTTGTCTCTAATACCATAAAGTTATAAACCCGATGGTTCTAAAACGCAAATGGAATATAGCAAAGCCGTATCCGTTAAGATGCAACTCACTGGACAATAGTGTAACATTGACAAAAATTCTAACTCTTTGCTATTGCATGTCATTTTTTGCCGTTGTCGTTATGGTGTTGATTGCCCTGCTGGTTATCATCGCCATCAATCTGGTCTATCAGCACCACGAAGCTAAAGAAGCCAATCGGCGGAAAGAGCTGGCTCGCCAGCGGGCCATAATCGAAGAGTCCGAAGAGATCCTTTCCCAGGCCGCTTTGCTGCCCATGAGCAATGCCCTGCTGCAAACACTGAATCAGCGCATTCTCGATGCCCTTAAGACCGCCAAGCAGATGAGTCCGGCCAACACTGACATGGACTCTCGCATCGCCCAGACCATGGCCCAGCTAAAGGGGCTTCAGGATTCCAACGCCGGACAGGAAAGCATCGACCTGTTTCAGTTGCCCAGCAACGAGAAACAGACTCTGGTACTGATCCAGACTCTGAAAAAACTCAAGCCGGTGCTGCGCAATGAACACAATAAAGGCCGCATCAATGCCGATGTGTTTACCGACGAAGAACTGAAGATCGACAAACTGCAGCTGCGCATCCACATCGAGGTGCTGCTCAACCGGGCCCGTAACCTGGTTAACGCTCGCCAGCACGGTTCGGCCAAGATGCTGCTGTCGAAAATCACCTTGGCCCTCAATAACCAGGTGCTGGCCTCTCCGGATTACCGCGCTCGAATGCTGGCCAAAACCAACGAACTGCTCGACACCATCGAAGGCAGCAAGCAGCCGGTGGAAACCAGCAAACCGAAGCGCACCGACGATCTGGACGAACTGTTCCAACCAAAAAAGAAGTGGTAACTCCCCGCACTCGGGCCGGAACCCTCCGGCCTGCTTTCCTGTGTTCCCCCTGGCGTTAACCCGTCGGCTTAGGTTCCAATCTGAGATCTTTGCCGCGAATTTGTTTTCTGATCAAGTCGTTTGCCGGTTTGTCCATTGTGCCGCTGCCTCAGCGGGAGTAGCATGGCGGTGCCTTCGGGCAACTATTCTCAGGGCGGGGTGAAACTCCCCACCGGCGGTAAACTTCCTTATCGGGAGTGAGCCCGCGAGCGCCCACCTGGTGGTGGGGTCAGCAGATCTGGTGCGAAACCAGAGCCGACGGTTACAGTCCGGATGAAAGAGGATAAGGGCGCCATCTCTCATTGCTGGTGTCTCTGCAAGGCCAACGCTGCACTCGCAGCGGGCCCGTTTACCTGTGCACCTTGCCCGGGTAATCTCCTATGCCCTGATTCTGGTATCTCATTGTATTATTAAAGGAACTGCCATGAATCAGCCATTACTTGCCGGCACAGCCGAGCAACGCGTACTCGCCGCCATTGACGCCCTTAAACTGGGCCAGGGGGTGCTTCTGGTCGACGACGAAGATCGGGAGAACGAAGGCGACATCGTCTATGCCGCTCAATCCATCACTAAAGAGCAGATGGCATTGCTCATTCGCCACGGCAGCGGCATTGTCTGCCTGTGCCTGACCCATGAACGGGCTGACGCCCTGGCGCTGCCGCCGATGGTCGACCACAACTCCAGCCAGAACGGCACCGCGTTCACCGTCTCCATCGAAGCCAAGGTGGGCGTCACCACCGGCGTATCGGCAGCGGATCGGGTCACCACCATTCGCACCGCCGTCGCCGATCACTGCCAACCCGGTGATCTGGCTCGCCCGGGCCATGTGTTCCCGCTGCGAGCCAACCCCGGTGGCGTGCTGAGCCGTCGCGGCCACACCGAAGGCTCGGTGGAACTGATGCAACTGGCCGGACTCAAGCCGGCCGGCGTCATCTGTGAAGTCGCCCATGACGACGGCGACATGATGCGCCTGCCGGAACTGGTGAAATTCGCCAAAGCTCATCAAATGCCGCTGCTAAGCATCGAAGACATTGTGCAGCACCTGGCCCTGCAACAGCGCCAAAGTGCGTAAATTCGCTCTTTAGGGCGTTCTCAAGACCTAAAAAAAGCCCGCTGCATGGCAGCGGGCTTTTTTATTGGCTTAGGATCAGCAAAATCAGGCTTTCTTCTTTGCCGCCGGCTTGCGCTTTTTCGCCAGCTCTTCCACCCACTTACCATCCACGTATTTGGCGGTCCAGCCGGTGGCCTTGCCATCGACTTCGGTGGCAACGTACTGCTCTTTAGTCTTACGGCTGAACTTCAGCACCGCCAGGTTGCCGTCAGGATCCTTGGCCGGCGCTTCGGTCAGGTAGGTGAACTTCGGCGAGATGCGGTCCTTGAAACGCACCAACTCCTCCACCTTAGGAGCCCGGGTCTCACGACTCTTCGGGAAGGTACTGGCCGCCAGGAACAACCCGGCAGCGCCGTCTCGCAACACGAAGTGCGCATCGGATTTCTCACAAGCCAACTCCGGCAACTGGACCGGGTCCTCTTTCGGTGGCGCCACTTCACCGCTTTTCAGCAGCTTGCGGGTGTTTTTGCAGGCTTCGGTATTGGTGCAGGCAAAGTACTTACCAAAACGGCCGTTTTTCAGTTCCATGTCGGCACCGCAACGATCACACTCGATGATCGGACCGTCATAGCCCTTAATTTTAAAGGTACCCTGCTCGACTTCATAACCATCGCAGTTGGGGTTGTTACCACACACATGCAGCTTACGGGTTTCATCGATAAGGTAGCTGTCCATGGCGGTACCACAAACACCACAACGACGCTTGCTACGCAGCGCTTCCGTTTCCATATCTTCACCGGACAACACCGCTTCCGCTTCGTCTCCCGGGGTCAGGTTAATGGTGGTCTTGCAGCGCTCCTTCGGCGGCAGATTATAGCCACTGCACCCCAGGAACACCCCGGTGGTGGCAGTACGAATCCCCATGGGGCGCTCACAGGTTGGGCACGGAATGTCGGTCAGCACCATCTCATTGCCGACCATACCGCCCTCTTCCGCGGGCAACCCGGCATGATCAAGACGCTCGGTAAACTCGCCATAGAACTCGTTCAGCACCTGTTTCCAGTCGCGCTGATCGTCGGCAATTTTATCCAGGGTCTGCTCCATGCCGGCGGTAAAGTCGTAGTTGAGCAGATTTTCAAAGTTCCCCACCAGTCGGTCGGTTACGATCTCGCCCATCTTCTCGGCAAAGAAACGGCGATTTTCCACCTTTACGTAGCCCCGATCGACAATGGTCGAGATGATGGACGCGTAGGTAGACGGACGGCCAATGCCTCGCTTCTCCAGCTCTTTCACCAGTGACGCTTCATTGAAGCGGGCCGGTGGCTTGGTGAAGTGCTGCTTGGGATCCAACTGCTTCAGACTCAGGCTGTCGCCAACTTTGACCGGCGGCAGGATCAGATCCTCTTCCCCTTTGCGGCGCAGTGGCGGCTGTACCCGGGTCCAGCCATCGAAACGCATGATGCGGCCCTTGGCCTTGAGTTCATAGTCATCGGCCACCACGGTCAAGGTGGTCGAGTCGTACTTGGCCTCGGTCATCTGGCAGGCAACAAACTGGCGCCAAATCAGGTCGTACAGTCGCTCGGCATCTCGCTCCATTCCCTTGAGGCTGTCGGCCTTAACGGTCACATCGGAAGGACGAATCGCTTCGTGCGCTTCCTGAGCGCCCTCTTTGCTGCCATACACCTTAGGGGAGTCAGGCAGGTACTCGCTGCCGTACCACTCGGTCACATAGTCGCGGCAGTTGGCCACCGCTTCTTTGCTGAGGTTGGTTGAGTCGGTACGCATGTAGGTGATGTAACCGGCTTCATACAGGCGCTGGGCCAGGGTCATGGTCTTTTTCACCCCAAAACCCAGACGGGTGCTCGCCGCCTGTTGCAGGGTCGAGGTGATGAACGGCGCCTGGGGCTTGCTCTTGCTGGGCTTATCCTCCCGGCCACTGACAGTGTAAGAGGCGGCTGTCAGTGCCGCCACCGCCGCCTTGGCCTGGGTTTCGTTGGTCAGGGCCAACTTATCGCCCTGATAGCGGCTTACCTGCATCCGCAAGGCGTCGCTGGAGGCGCAGCTCAGGTCGGCATGCAGATCCCAGAACTCTTCCGGCACAAAGGCGCGAATCTCACGCTCACGCTCCACCAGCAAGCGAACCGCCACCGACTGTACCCGGCCGGCGGAGAGGCCGCGGCCAATCTTCTTCCACAGCAGCGGCGATACCATAAAGCCCACCACCCGATCGAGGAATCGGCGGGCCTGCTGAGCATTAACCCGGGCCTGGTTCAGCTCCAGAGGGTTGGAGAAGGCATCTTTAATGGCACTTTTGGTGATCTCGTTAAACACCACCCGGCGATAACGTTCGTCATCGCCGCCAATCACCTGTTGCAGGTGCCAGGCAATGGCTTCCCCTTCGCGGTCCAAATCCGTTGCGAGATAGACGTGATCCGCCTTGGCAGCCAGAGTTTGCAACTCCTTGACCACCTTTTCTTTGCCAGGCAGCACCTGGTAGTTGGCTTTCCAGTCGTGCTCGGGGTCGATGCCCATGCGGGCGATCAAGCCCTGGTATTCACGATTGCGCTTGTATTCTGCCTTCTCTTCGGGCGACATCTTTCGTACTTCGGCAGCGGGCTTGGCCGGCACTGACGAGGTCGATTGACTGGCGGAAGTCGGAAGATCACGAATGTGGCCCACCGACGACTTTACGATGAAGTCGTTGCCGAGATATTTGTTAATGGTTTTCGCCTTGGCGGGCGACTCCACAATTACCAGTGATTTAGCCATGACGGAGGAATAGGCACCTGTTAACAAGCTGATTCAAATAAAGTGGCTCCATATATAGAGGGAACATCCGCCAGTTTCAAGCTTTGCCCCGCTTTCAAGCCACTAGTTAGTCGATTTTTGTCCAACAAATTTTTTTTGGACTAAAAACGCACCTAAAAAAATTACTAATGCAATGCCGCGCTCAACGCAAGTAATAGTTATGCAATTGTAAACGCCGGAGGCAATTTTTCCCCTTGTCCATCACAGTTTCCTCTTTATACTGTTGACTTCCCGATCCCGGACCGCTTGCCGGTTTCCCCATCGGATTCAGGACCTCAACTATAAATAAAATAAGGAATTTTCATGCGTGCATTTGAAGCCAACTTCGATGGCCTGGTAGGCCCGACCCATAATTACGCCGGTCTCTCTTTTGGCAATGTGGCCTCCCAATCCAACGCTCAGGCGGTTTCAAATCCGAAAGCGGCAGCCCTGCAAGGGTTAGAAAAAATGTGGTCAGTGAAGCAACTGGGCCTGCACCAAGGCGTACTGGCTCCCCAGCAGCGCCCGGACATCCATACCTTGAAAACCCTGGGATTTTCCGGCAGTAACGGTCAGATACTGCAGCAAGCCTACGACACCGCACCGCATCTGCTGATGGCCTGCTACTCCGCGTCCAGCATGTGGACCGCCAATGCCGCCACCGTCTCCCCCAGTGCCGACAGCCGCGACAACAAGGTGCATTTCACCCCCGCCAACCTGGTCAACAAGTTCCACCGCGCCATCGAGCATGACGTCACCGGACGCATTCTGGGCGCGACCTTTAATCATGCGGATCATTTCCACCATCACGCCGCCCTACCGGCCCACGACATGTTCGGCGATGAAGGCGCGGCCAACCACACCCGCCTGTGCCGGGATTACGGCCAAGCGGGGGTGCAGTTATTTGTCTTCGGTCAACACGGCTCGGATCCCAGTCAACCTAAACCACAGCGCTACCCGGCCCGGCAAACGCTGGAAGCCAGTCAGGCCGTGGCCCGCCTGCACCAACTGGACGATGCCCGCACCGTTTACCTGCAACAAAACCCTGACGTCATCGATCAGGGGGTCTTTCACAACGACGTCATCGCCGTCGGCAATCAGAACGTGCTGTTCTATCATGAACAGGCTTTCCTCGACACCGAGGCAAAACTGGCGGAGATTCAACGAAAATTCGGTGACAGCGAGTTGCATTTCATTCGCGTCGGTACCGATCAGGTCAGCATCGACAATGCGGTTCGCAGCTACCTGTTCAACACTCAGATTCTGACTCTGCCCAGCGGCGAAATGGTGATTGTTGCCCCCACAGAGTGTCAGGACAACGCTCAGGTTAATCAGTACCTGCAATCCCTGGTCGCCGCCGCCAACCCCATAAGTAACGTATTGTTTTATAACGTTAAGCAAAGTATGCAAAACGGCGGCGGTCCCGCCTGCCTGCGCCTACGGGTGGCACTGACCGACACCGAGTTGGCGGCGGTAAACCAGGCGACCTTGTTGGATGCGGGGCAACACCAAGCCCTGCAAGACTGGGTCAACGGCCACTACCGCGATCAGTTGACACTGAACGACCTTCGCGACCCAAGCCTGCTGGAGGAGTCACTGACCGCCCTGGATCGGCTGACCCAGATTCTCAACCTGGGTAGTGTCTACCCCTTCCAGCGCGACTGAATCGCAGGCACAAAAAAGCGGCTGTGGAGCCCCCACAGCCGCTTTTTTTATGTTACCAATTTACAGAATGGCAGGAATGCCAGGCAACTGCCCTACCAGCGCCAGGGAGCCCACACAGACGATAAAGGCGATCAGCGGAATCACCACGCGGTCGGCAAAGGACAGCGATGCACTGCGCTTCTTGTCGCCAATCAGGCCCATATTGTCCAGCAGCATGGTCAATGCCCAACCGAAGACCGGGTTCACAAAGGCACAGGAGAACATGCACACGCCGGCACTCTGAGCACTCTGGTTGTCACGAACCATCTGCATGCCCGCTTCCAACAACGGCAGGAACACCCCCACCAGCAGCGCCACCCGCAATACCGGTTCCCACATGGCCAGATCCATCGGATAGCCCAGCACCGCCGCCAGCACGCACATCACACCGGTGAGTAGGGCGCCGCCAGGGATCGGGCGCTTGGCGATGGCCGCGGGAATCATGTAGGTGCCCCAGGAAGACGCCAGGTTACCGCCACCAAGAACAGAGCCGACAATCTGACGAATGGAGCAAACGGTCATGGTGTCGTCGACGTTCATCAGTACCCCTTTGGCTTTCTTGGGGTAGTTCAGTTCCTGGAACACACGATGACCGAGGAAATCCGGAGACCACATGGCCACCGCCAGAATGGCAAATGGGATCACCGCGATAAAGTGGTTCAGATCCGGCCAACCCAGCTTCCAACCTGTGGTCTCTCCCCACCAGAAGGTCGGACTCATCGGTGGCAACCCGGGCTCGGTGACAAACTCAAACGGCGTGCCCATGGCATAGGCCACGACGCCAGCCAGGAACGAGCACAAGGGAATCGCCAACCAGCGCTTCTGCACCCGGGCCAGATAGGCGTAAATCACCACGGTCGCGAAAATCACCCCAAAGGAGACAAAGCCCATGCCGATCCCTTCGGACCACAGCTCCAGTTTGCCAATCTGGCCCACCAGTCCCATGGCGCCCAAGTAGATCAGCAGTCCGCCCCGGACCCCTTCTCCACTGAGAGTCACCAACTTGGAGCCCCCTTTACTGAAACTGAGCAGTAAGCCAAACACGCCCACCATGATCCCCAGCGCCAGTGGATGGCCCCCGGCTGCCGCAATCAACGGAATCAGCGGAATCATCGGCCCGTGAGTTCCGGCAAGGTTGGTGTTGGGATTGAGCAGCGCCGAGAACACTACGGCAAACAGCACCCCGGCGATCAGCAACTCGTAGCGCACGTTTTCAGCGACAAACTCTGCCGACAGGCCAAACTGGGTGGCAAACGCCGCCGCCATGGCAGTCACCATCACCACCTTGCCGATGGTAGCGGCCAGGGCCGGCACCAGATCTTCCAGCTCAATGCCGAAATCCCGGAAAGGAAGGTGCAGGCGCCAGCGCCTGAAGTTCATGATACTCAGCTCGTTTTCCAGATAGCTGTCTCTGGACTCAAACTCACTGGCGGGCTTTCGCCGCTGTTGATAGGAGGATTGCGTTGACATCGATAACCCCTGCGGTTAATCCAACATTGTCGAAACAGACGCTCACGCAAATTCAACAAGGCGCCTGCATTTCGTTTTCGTTATCGGCGAATTCTATGTAGGCAAATTCTGCAAATCAAACCCTGCAAAACCCACCCAAATGCCGAAAAATCTCCATCCCTGTCACGCTTCGAAAGCAGAAAAAACAACAACAAACAAAAAATACAGCTTTAAAATCAGAATATTACAACCAGCTTAAATTATGCATAAAGAAATGTTTGCAACCCATACAAAACATCAATAATGGAAGGTATATCAGTGCATTACGCCGCGCCGATGTAACCGGATTGTTGCGTGAAAAAGTTTCAACTGCCGAAGGCGTCACGGGTTCCGGCAAAACGTGATCGGCTGCACACCAAGACAATTATAGGAGGGATTTAATGGACGCTAACTCCATCAATAAACCACGCTATTGTGACCCAGCTCGGGTAGAGGAATTTTTCCCGAGCGCGATCACAAAAAGGAACATTGATTAACATTTGCTCGGCGGCGTGCTCAACTCCTGCACCATCAACAAACCGCGATGATCGCCAGCAACAAAAACGCCCGGCAATTGCCGGGCGTTGGGATGACTATGCCACCGAGTTACAACGAGCGGGCGTTCTTCTTCATGTACTGAGCAAACTGCTCATACAAGGAAGTCACTAGCTCATCATCCAGCGGTTGACCGTCGGCATCCTGGAAGCTCAGGGCGGAGACCCCACCCTCTTCGCTAAGCTTAATTCGGTAAGCCCCGGATTTCAGCGCCAGCAGGTCGTTATCACCCCATAGGCTGGCCCAGAACCCCTGGTTGGGATCGTAGTCGACGTAGTAGGTGCCCTGGCTCTTATCCAGATCCTTTACGGTAAAGCCAAGTACAGGCAGCACCTTGTCCAAGCGGCTCCAGACTCGCTCAAACTCGGCGTTCGCGGTAAATGCGGCGTTGCCGTCGGCGTCTTTACCCAACGACAATTCCATGCCTTCAGAATCCTGAATCTGACGTATCTTACGCTCCTGCTTTCGCTGGAAGTTCATGTAAGAGATGGCATTATTCAGCATATCAATGGAATAACGACGCTTATCCGAGTCGGTCAGAACCACGTCCTGGTCCTGTTCATCGATCAACTCTTCGTGGTCCGTCAGCTCGATGGTCAGGGCCCCGGTACGACCGTTGTCCTTCACTTCGATATTAAATTGATAACGCTGACGCAGGCGGTACTCGTCTTTACCCCAGATAGAACCACCGAACTCCTCCACCGTCTCGATCCAGTCGGTCTTCAGAACACCGGCGCTGTTGTCGGTGTCGGTGACCGGAATTGACTTGTGAGCCAGGAATTTCGTCAGGTTCTCCAGCATCTCCTGTTTCAGGTTGATGTCTTCAAACTGGTTTTCAATCAGAACGGTAACGCTGTCTGCGCCCTCTTGCAGCCGAGTGCCCGGTGCCAAAGGCAATACCTGCAGCGGCGGACGAACGTCGACGCGGGCGCCCATGGCCTGGCTGCCTGTGGTTGGCCCAGGCAGCTGATACTCAGAACTGATGGCAGGCTCTTTCAACTGCTTAGGCACCTTCATCGGAACCGGTTCAGGCTGAGTGGTGTAATCGTAGCTGCCACTGGCCTGACGCCGCTCCAGCGGAGTGCTGCATCCTGCAAGTGCAGATACTACCAACACTCCTAGTAAAACTCGCTTCATTCTTTTTTCCTTTTTATAGCACGCCGGCCTGCACCAACGCGTGACGCACCGTATCATAGTGCGCTTCAGATAATTCAGTTAACGGCAAACGCAAGGTTGCCAGTGGCATTTTGCCCATCTCCGCCAATGCCCACTTCACCGGAATCGGATTGGCTTCGGCAAACAGCGCCGAATACAGCCCAATCAGCTTGTCATTGCTGGCTTTAGCCGCCGCCATATCGCCGCGGGCAGCGGCGTCGCACATCGCCTTAAAACAGGCTGGTGCCACATTATTGGTGACAGAAATGACGCCGTGGCCACCGAGGCCGATGAACTCCATGCTGGTCGGGTCATCCCCACTGAACAGCAAAAAGTCATCCGGACACAGCTGCTGCAACACTGGCACCCGGCTCAAGTCACCCGTAGCGTCTTTGATTGCAATAATCCCGGGAAGTTTCGCCAGCACGGCGGTTGTTTCCGGCAACAGGTCGCAACACGTGCGGCCCGGTACGTTATAAAGGATGATCGGTTTGGTCGCGATCGCCTCGATGGCACTGTAATGAGCGATCAGCCCAGCCTGGGTTGGCTTGTTGTAATAGGGGGTTACCGACAGGGTGGCATCCACGCCCACGGCCTCACAACGACGAGTCAACTCAATGGCTTCGGCGGTCGCATTGGCACCGGCACCGCCGATCACAGGAATGCGCCCGGCCACCGCCTTGACCACGGCCGCCACCACCTGGATATGTTCGTCGGGATTCAGGGTCGCGGATTCTCCGGTGGTGCCCACCGCGACAATGGCATCGGTACCCTGCTCAATATGAAACTCAACCAACTCATTAAGAGCGACATAATCTACGGCGCCATCCGCCAGTAGTGGAGTCACCAGCGCTACTATACTTCCGCTAAACATCTTCTGAAATCCCTAGACCTTTGAACAAGCTATGGTACTTGTGCCAACCAGCATTGACAAGGGATGGAGGCCGGTTAGACGGAGCTTAATCCGATGGATTTTCCTCATCCTGATTTCGACCCCTGACAGGGCTGCCGCCGTCCCCTTCCGGTTTCGGATAACCTGGACTCATAAGTTATTCTCATCCATAGAGTAAATTTATTGTGCTAGCATGATCGACTTGCATCGATTCGATGGCCTTCAATCACCTGCCAAGAAAGGACCACCATGACCCAATATCTTGCGGTTACGGCAATGGGCACCGACCGCCCAGGGATCGTCAACCAACTGGCTAAACTGACCGCCAGCTGCGACTGCGACATCATTGACAGCCGCATGGCTACCTATGGCAACGAATTTAATCTCATCATGCTGGTTGCCGGCAGTTATGCCGCCATCGCCCTGATGGAAAATGAGCTGCCCGCAAAGGCGGCACAGCTGGATCTGCTGACCATCAGCAAACGCACCAGTGAACACGTACCGCAGCAGCACATCGCCCGCCTGGCAGTGGAATACTCCGGCGAAGACCGCCGCGGCACCATGCGCCAGGTCACCCAGTGTCTGGCCGACCTGGGGCAGGATCTTGCCGGCATGCGAACTCATGCAGGCACCGCAGAAGATGGCAAAGCGTTGCAGCAACTGGAACTGTTCATTAATATTCCGGAGAACACCGACATCGATCATCTGGAGCAGCAACTGACCACTCTGGGTGAACAGATGACACTGGATTGCCGTATCAGACGGATGGATACCAACGAAACTACCAATTAGGGACATCATGAATCCATTACAGGCGGGCGCGGATGCCCCACAATTCGAACTCAAGAACCAACACGGCGACGTCGTTTCCCTGGCCGATTTCCCCGGCAAACGGGTGCTGGTGTACTTCTACCCGAAAGCGATGACTCCAGGGTGCACCACTCAAGCCTGCAGTTTGCGTGATTCCAAGGCCGAACTGGCAGCCCTGAACACCGTCGTGCTGGGCATCAGTCCAGATCCGGTTAAACGGCTGGCTAAGTTCATCGAGCGGGACAATCTCAACTTTGATCTGCTCTCCGACGAAGATCATGCCATCGCCGATGCCTTTGGTGTCTGGGGACTGAAGAAATTCATGGGACGGGAATACGACGGCATTCACCGTCTCAGCTTCCTGATCAGCCCAGAGGGCAAAGTCGAGCACCTGTTCAATAAGTTTAAAACCAAGGATCACCATCAGGTGGTGCTGGATTATCTGGCGGCTCACTGAGTCTCAACACTCAGACACGCACAAAAAAACCCGCCAATCGGCGGGTTTTTACTGTCACACCAACTTAGTTAGCGGTGCGGCCGTCATCATGACAGGCATCACAGGTTGGGTGTTGACCCACTTCCTGCTCATGCACCATGTGACAGTCGGTGCACTCCAGCATACCGTCGTGGGCCGGGTGTGGCGCTTCCATGTCGGCCAGGCCGCCATGACAATCCGCACACTGAGCCGCTTCATAGGCGCCGTCTTCAGACGGAGCACCATCGGCATGACAGGTTTCACAACCGGACATCTCTGCATGCATATCGGCAATGACATCGGCAGCAGATACACTGAATGCCAGACCCATACCAAAGAATAGGCACAATAATTTCTTAAACATTTATCTCATCCTCACACGCTGTCAGGGCAGTGAAAAACCCGCCCCATTTTTTTTATCCCCAATTAACCTAGTTGATCGCCATCAACCACGCAATTGAAAGGCGGGCTAACTTTATCAGTTGAGAGGGTGGAAAAACGGTGGTCAGATCAAAAAAGAACGTAATTCTTGGCCTTAGACATCTAATTTTACAAAGGATTCGGTTTCAGTTCAGAAAACGAAAACAGGCAGCGAATGCTGCCTGTTTTCTGAGCTAAGCCGGTATTAGCCGTTGGCCTGAAGTTGGGCAATCCGCTTTTCCAGAGGCGGGTGACTCATCATCAACTCGCTCATGCTGCGCTTGCCACTGATGCCAAAGGCCGCCATGGTCGCCGGCATCTGGCTCTCCTGACCACCACGCAGACGCTCCAGCGCCGCAATCATCTTATGGCGTCCCGCCAGGGCGGCACCGCCGGCGTCAGCCCGAAACTCACGCTGACGGGAGAAGTACATCACGATAAAGGACGCCAGGATACCGAAGACGATCTCCAGTACCATGGACACCAGAAAATAGGTCATGTAACTGGCTTCCTCACCGCTGCCCTCTTCATCTCCGGACGACAGCACATTGCTGACGGTACCGGCAATCAGGCGGGCGGCAAAAATCACGAAGGTGTTCACCACCCCCTGAATCAAGGCCATGGTCACCATATCGCCGTTAGCGACGTGGCTGACTTCATGGGCCAACACCGCCTCGACCTCATCCCGGTTCATGCCGTACATCAACCCGGTAGAGACCGCCACCAGCGAGTTATTGCGGCTGGGACCGGTAGCAAACGCATTCATCTCTGGCGCGGAGTACACCGCCACTTCCGGCATCTTGATTCCGGCCTGCTGGGCCTGACGAGCCACAGTCTCCATCAGCCAGGTCTCAGTTTCATCCCGGGGCTGGTCAATCACCTGCAGGCCCATGGAGCGCTTGGCCACCCACTTGGACATCTGCAGCGACAGAATTGAACCACCGAAGCCAAACACCGCCGCCAGCACCAGTATGTAAGGAATGCTGTTGTGCTGAATGCCCAACGCCGAGGTCAGCAGGGTCAGTACAATACCCAACACCAGCACTACCGCCAGGTTGGTCGCCAGGAACAAGAGTACGCGTTTCATCTATTCTCCTAAAAAGACACGTCATCAATGGCTCACACAGGGTGAGTCATCCTATAGACAACAGATGGGGGCGAAATATCTCTGATTCAAGTCACATTTTTCCAAGTAAAAAACTGACGCACACCTCGAAATTCCCGATCTGGGCCGAAAACAGGGCCATTCTCTCAGCAATAACCGCGATGGGAGGGCGATCAAAATTCAGAGGAAAAAAAGCCACCGTTTGGGGCGGTGGCTTTCTGGTGGTTTGGGAAACCAATTCACACTTCGAAATACAGTATATGCCACTTTCAGCACTCTTCAACCACAAGATGCGGCATTATCCGACAGTTGGGCTATAATGATATAACCAAATACTATTCGAACTCCGGCGAGTTGGCACCTGGCCCTATCTTTTTGATCCCTAAAGAGTTTTCCACTGGTCGTTTTTCTTCGGGACATCCGTCGATTTTCGTCTTATTATCAGGCGGATAGCGTGAAATAAGGAATTCGCTCCATGAGTCAATCAATGTTATTGCTAAGCAGCTCCCGCGTCGATGACACCCCCTACCTGAGCCATGCCCTTCCCATGCTGGAAAAGCTGGTAAAACCAGGCAGCCGGTGGTTGTTCATTCCCTATGCCGGAGTCAGCATCAGTTACGACGACTACCAGCAACGGGTTGCGGAAGCCTTAGGTTCCCTGGGATGCCAGGTATGCAGTGCTCACGAATGCCCGGATCCGGTGGCAGCACTGGAAGAGGTCGACGGCATCATGGTCGGTGGGGGCAACACCTTCCACCTCTTGCACGAACTGTACCGTCACAACCTGGTTGAGGCGATTCGCGACAAGGTCAAAAACGGCATGCCTTATGTTGGCTGGAGTGCCGGTTCCAACGTGGCCGGCAAGTCGATTCGCACCACCAACGACATGCCAATCATTGAGCCGCCCAGCTTTGATGCCCTGGCTCTGGTTCCGTTCCAGATCAACCCACACTACAGTGACTATCAAGCCCCAGGCCATAACGGTGAAACTCGAGCCCAGCGTCTGCAGGAATTCACCTGCATTGACCCGCTGTCTCCGGTCGTGGGCATCTGCGAAGGCTCAGCCATTTTCCGTCAGGGCGATGCGCTGGTCCTCAAAGGGGACAAGAGTGGTTACCTGTTTGAAGGCACCACCCAGAAGGAAGAGATTCAACCAGGCAGCGACATCAGTTTCCTGCTGTAATTGCCTGCCGCTAATAAAAAAGGGCCTCGTGGCCCTTTTTTGTTTCTACACGATCTCCGTCAATGGCACTCCGCGGGCCAGACAGTCCGCCAATCGCGGCACCATTTCGCTGGCCTTACCCCGCAGATGATGCTGAAACTGACTTTGAACCTCGGACGGCTCGAGGTTGATCTCCAGGGTCTGAGCATGCCCCTGGCTGGCCATGTCGACGAAGCCTGCAGCAGGATAGACGGTGCCCGAGGTGCCGATGGCTACAAACAGGTCGCACCCGGACAGGGACTGATAGATCTGGTTCAACTGCAGCGGCATCTCTCCGAACCACACCACATGGGGGCGCAGTATCTCCGCAGGGATGCAACAGGTGCAGCAATTGTCGGCGGCAAACGGCATCACCATGGGAAACACCTGTTGACTGCGGGGGCAGCGGGCCTTGGCCAATTCACCGTGCATATGAATGACCCGGCGACTGCCGGCCCGCTCATGAAGGTTGTCGATGTTCTGGGTAATCAGAGTCAGCTCAATCCCATCTCTGGCCTCCAGCTCAGCCAGGGCACTGTGGGCCGCGTTGGGTTGAACCTGAGCATCGCCTAGCTGCTGCCAACGGGCATTATAGAACTCCCGTACCAGTTCTGGGTTGCGCTCATACCCCTCCGGCGTGGCCACCTCTTCGATGCTGTGCTGCTCCCACAGGCCATCTTCGGCACGAAACGTCTTCAGACCCGACTCCGCCGAGATCCCGGCCCCGGTGAGCACCACTATCTTCATTGCCATCCTTCCATCCCTGATTTTTGCACGCCTTTGTCATCTTAACCGTCGCTCCCGACAAGGGCGATCGATTTTTGACGTTTGCCTTCACTTTCAGTTTGCCGTATTTTCAAACGCATCGGGCTCATTTTTTGCCACAATGAGCATCGAATCGCAAATCCTTGCAATATCGAAGGTTTAATGTTGCGGACAAGCTACCTATAATGGGTCTAATTACAAAGTGTCAGAACCCTCTGACTTTATGCAAGAGACTGCCATGACGGACGAAAACCAAGCACTAAAAAAAGCAGGCCTGAAAGTCACCCTGCCACGGGTTAAGATTCTCGAGCTGTTGCAGCACCCGGGCAATCAGCACATCAGTGCCGAAGACCTGTATAAATTATTGCTGGACCAAGGAGAGGAGATTGGACTGGCCACGGTATACCGCGTACTGAACCAGTTCGATGACGCCGGCATCGTCACTCGCCACCACTTCGAAAGCGGTAAGGCGGTATTTGAGCTGGCCAGCCAGCATCACCACGACCATCTGGTCTGCCTCGATTGTGGCAAGGTGATTGAGTTCAGCGACGAGACCATTGAGCAGCGTCAAAACGAGATTGCCATGAAGCACAACATTAAACTGACCAACCACAGCTTATACCTGTACGGCGTCAGCACCGATGGCAAGTGCGACCATTAAATAGACCGGCAGTCTTGTAATAACGGACAAGCACAAAAAAGCGGAGCCTGTGGCTCCGCTTTTTTGTGCCTGAAAGGGCCCTGACAACGGGCCCATCCAGATTAACCGCTGATTTTGGCCCAAGTATCACGCAGACCAACGGTGCGGTTAAACACCAGCGCGTCGGCGCGGCTGTCGACGCTGTCGGCACAGAAGTAGCCGACCCGCTCAAACTGGAACGCTTGCTCGGCTTGCGCCTGTTTCAGGCTGGTCTCGACAAAACCACGCTTCACCACCAGAGAGTCCGGGTTCAGCACCGCTTCGAACTCCTCCGCTGCACCGGGATTTTCCACGGTGAACAGACGATCGTACAGGCGGAACTCGGCTTCCAGGCCGGCACTGGCAGACACCCAGTGAATCACCCCTTTCGGTTTCACACCATCGGCTGGATCCACACCCAGGCTGTCCAGATCCACGGAACAGTAGATGGTGGTTACCTCACCATTCTCGTCCTTGTCGACGCGCTCTGCGGTCAACACGTAGGCACCGCGAAGACGCACTTTCTTCCCGAGAACCAAACGCTTGAATTTCTTATTGGCTTCTTCCCGGAAGTCATCACGCTCAATCCAGACTTCCCGGCTGAACGGCACTTCACGGCTTCCCATGGACTCATCTGAAGGGTGGTTTGCCACATTCAGCACCTCCACCTTGTCGGCAGGGTAGTTTTCCAGTACCACCTTAACCGGATCCAGCACCGCCATGGCCCGGGGCGCATTGACGTTCAGGTCATCGCGCACGCACGACTCCAGCGAGCCCATCTCAATGGTGTTTTCCTGCTTGGTAACACCAATGCGCTGACAAAACTCCCGAATCGACGCTGGGGTATAGCCTCGGCGACGCAGGCCAGAGATGGTCGGCATACGCGGGTCGTTCCAGCCATCCACCAACTTGTCGGTCACCAGCTGATTCAGCTTGCGCTTGGACATAACGGTGTATTCCAGGTTCAAACGGCTGAACTCATACTGGCGAGGCTGACATTCAATGCTGATGTTTTCCAGCACCCAGTCATACAAGCGGCGGTTGTCCTGGAATTCCAGAGTACACAGAGAGTGGGTAATCCCCTCGAGGGCATCGGAGATGCAGTGGGTAAAGTCGTACATCGGGTAGATGCACCACTTATCACCGGTCTGGTGGTGGTGGGCAAACTTAACCCGATACAGTACCGGATCCCGCATCACCATAAAGGAGGACGCCATGTCGATTTTGGCCCGCAGGCAGACCGTGCCCTCTTTGAACTCACCGGCACGCATCTTTTCAAACAGTGCCAGGTTCTCTTGCGGGCTGCGATCCCGGTACGGGCTTGGCTTACCGGCCTGAGTCAGGGTACCGCGGTATTCACGAATCTGCTCCGGAGTCAGTTCATCCACGTAAGCCAGACCTTTATTGATCAGCTCAACGGCGTACCCATACAGCAGCTCAAAATAGTCTGAAGAGTAGTGGATGTCTCCGTGCCACTGGAACCCCAGCCACTGCACGTCCTGCTTGATGGACTCGACGTATTCGACGTCTTCCTTTTCCGGGTTGGTGTCATCGAAACGCAGATTACACAGACCCTGATAATCCTTGGCAATGCCAAAGTTCAGGCAGATGGACTTGGCATGACCAATATGAAGATAGCCGTTGGGCTCTGGCGGAAACCGGGTCTGAACAGCAGAGTGTTTGCCCGAGGCCAGATCGGCATCAATGATATTGCGAATAAAGTTGCTTGGACGAACGTCGTTGTCCGGCTGGGTCATGGTTGCCCTCGACTAACTGCAAAAAAACGTATAAGGGGACTATGATCCACTATCAGGGGGATCGGAGCAAGACCCAAAACTCCCTCCCACGGTGACTTTTTTGGCTTTTTGGCCAACATTTGCGCCCAACGGCCAAACTGATCGCCCAAAGCCAGAGCTGGCAGGGTTTAACCGGCTAAAAATCCCCGGGTTCAACGACACCGCAGAAACCAAAAAGGCAACCCGGAAGGGCTGCCTTTTGCATCTGTCATCGTAGCTCGGCGCCGGGCGCGCCGCTCATGACATTACTCTTTAATGGCCACCGGAATGTCACCGACACCCATCTGGCTCTTCTTGCCCACACGGCGCAGGTAAGCGATACCAGCCACCACCAACACCACGATGGTACCGATGTGGAACAGGGCATGAGCCGGCTCTATCGCCAGTCGGGACGCCTGATAGAACAGGGTCGCGGTGGCATAGGCCAAGGCGAAGGTGTATACCGCACTGAACGCAGTCCAGCGGCTGCCAAATTCACCGGCCATGGCCCCCAAGACCGCAGCACACGGAGTGTACAGCAGGATGAACAGCAGGTAAGCAAAGGCGGCGGCGCGGGTTTCGAAGCCGGCTTCCAGGTTGCTCAGGGTCGCGGCTTCAAAGCCAAACTCTTCTGCCATGGCGTCAGTATCGTGGGCATCACCGATGTTCAGGCCCAGAGGATCGTCCCAGGCAATACCAAACATATTTTCCGGAATGGTCGCCAGACCTTCGTTCACGGCGCCCAGCAGGCTGTATTCACCGCCCTCTTCCTCACCGCCCTGGCTGTACAGGCTGTTCAAGGTGCCGACCACGGCTTCCTTGGCGAAGATACCGGTAATGACACCAACGGTCGCTGGCCAGTTGTCTTCCTTGATGCCCATGGGGTCAAACAGCGGCGTTACCACCTGGGAGGCGGCAGACAATACTGACTTATCCGAATCCTGGTTACCGAAGCTGCCGTCGGTGCCCATGGAGTTGAAGAAGCTGAGGATGGTCACCACGATCACGATGGTTTTACCGGCGCCCAGCACGAACTGCTTGGTGCGCTGCCAGGTGCGGCGGCCAATGGCGCCCAGGGTTGGCATCTCATAATCCGGCAACTCCATAAAGCCCTGGCTAGCCTGGCCCGGCAGCAGGGTATGACGCAGCAGCAGGCCAGTCAGGATTGCGGCAACGATGCCCACCAGGTACAGCACAAACACCAGGTTCTGACCGTTATCCGGGAAGAACGCCGCCACAAACAGGGCGTACACCGGCAGACGGGCACCACAGGACATGAACGGCGCCATCATGGCGGTGACGATACGCTCACGCTTGGTATCCAGAGAACGGGTGGCGGTCACCGCAGGAACGTTACAGCCGAAACCGACAATCAGCGGCACAAACGCCTTTCCGGGAAGGCCAATCTTCTGCATCACGCCTTCGATTACAAAACCGGCGCGAGCCAGGTAACCGGACACTTCCAGAATGCTCAAAGCGATGTACAGGAATGCCACCACGGGAATGAAGGTTGCGACGGTCTGAATACCGGCACCCACACCGTCGGACAGAATGGCCGACATCCAATCTGGCAGGCCGGCATTGCCCATCAGCAGCGCGGTGCCGTCGACAAAAATGGCACCGGCGACGATGTCGAAGAAATCGATGAACGCCGCCCCGACATTAATGGCGAACATAAAGGTCAGGTACATCATGCCCAGGAAGATGGGCACCCCGGTCATGGGGCTAAGGGCGTACTTATCCAGCTTCTCGGTGACCGAGTGATAGATGCTGGGCTGAGACACGGTCTCACCAACCAGGTCACCGATAAATTGATAGCGTCGATCGGCAATGTGCTCCGCCGGGCTGAGATCCGCAGCAACCAGCTTGTTGTAAGCCTGTTGAGCATCGGCATCACTCTGTGACAGCAACTTACTGATGGCACGGGCACGGATGCCGTCGAGGCGAGTCAGTTCCTGCTCAATGCTGGCATCAATGCCAATGGACAGCACCTCGCCGGCAGGTTTGGCGGCCATCTCGGCCAGCGCCTGTTTGACCAGCTTCGGTCCCTGCTCGCTTTTGGCACTGATCTGAACCACTTTGCAACCCAGCTTGGCAGACAAAGCCTGGGTGTCGACCTCGACACCACGACGCTCGGTCACGTCGCCCTTGTTCAGCACCAACAGCATCGGCACATCGAGCTCGCGCAACTGGGTGGTCAGGTACAGGTTGCGCTCCAGCTGAGACACATCCACCACATTGATCAACAGATCAACGTCGCTACCCAACAGGTAATCGCGGCTGATCTTTTCATCAATAAAGCCTTCGCCATCCGCCGCTTCCAGATCGTACAATCCGGGCAGATCGGTGATTTCCACCTGAACGCCGTCCAGATCCAGTTTGCCGACCTTTTTATCGACGGTCACACCGGCCCAGTTGCCCACGGACACATTATTGCCCGTCAGTGCGTTAAACAGGGTTGATTTGCCGGAGTTCGGATTACCGACAGCAACACAACGCATAGTAGTCATTCGTTATCCCTCTACGTGAATCTGCGCAGCCAGACGATTGTTGAGGCACAAGCTTGCACCCCGAACTTTAAGTTGTACTGCGCCACCCAAAGGTGCCGAACGTACCATCTGCACTTCACTGCCTGTTGTGAAGCCCAGTGCCATCAAGCGGCGCTTCAGGGTCAGAGGCATGCTCTGATCACCCAAACGCTTCACACTTGCACGTTGTCCTAACCCCAACTCCGATAAAACCATTGTGCTACCTGTATCTAAATGGGAATTGATTTCATTTACAGTCAAGTATACACAAGGAAATACAAAAATCCTTGACCTAGCTCGCCGTTTTGCACCTCAAATAATAATAATTCCTATTTTATTAAGTTGTTCGGCCTGTTTTTTTTATTGCCGCTCTGGCCAGTGCGATTCCAGTGGATAAACCGGGATCTGGGTCACAGGCAAAAAAAGGCATGGCGAATGGAATTCAAAGTTTTGCGACTCCCCTCAATTTGCTGGTACAGCCGTGACCCCTGTCACATCGAAAAATCAAATGACCATTTTATAATCCGCCACTAATTCAGGCGTTTGCGCCACAATTTATTAACATAGTTTAGGTAAACTCATGACACAAAAGATTGCAAACCCGGCCCCACTGGGGCTGATGGGGTTCGGCATGACCACTATTCTGCTTAACATCCACAACGCAGGATATTTCCCTATCGATAGCATGATCCTTGCTATGGGTATCTTCTTTGGTGGCATCGCTCAGATCATTGCCGGCATTATGGAGTACCGCAATGGCAATACTTTTGGCACCACGGCCTTTACCTCCTATGGCTCTTTCTGGCTGACTCTGGTAGGGCTGATTCTGATGCCAAACATGGAAATCGGTGTGGCCGGCAGCCCGCATCACTTCATGGGCTGGTACCTGAGCCTGTGGGGCCTGTTTACCGGCTTTATGTTTATTGCCACCCTGGCAAACTACCCTCGTGCCAAACAGTTTATCTTTGGCAGCCTGACCGTGCTGTTCTTCCTGCTGGCGGCTCGTGACTTCACCGGCAGCGCCCTGCTGGGCACCATCGCCGGTTTCGAAGGCATCGTCTGTGGTGCCAGTGCCGTCTACCTGGCAATGGCCACCATCATCAACGGCGAGTATGGTCGCACCATCATGCCCATCGGCGAACTCAAGCGTCCAGCCGCCGCCCAGGCCAACGTGGCCATGGCCCACTAAACTGGCTTGCAAACAAAAAAACCGGCTCAGTGAGCCGGTTTTTTTTACCTTCAGATATCATCGCCTTCCAGCAGACTCCTGAGCGTTTGCGGCTCAGGCATTCGGTAGCGGCCGCGGCCTAACCGAACCAGGTGGCCCTCTTTGATCAGCGTATTCAGCAGCGACGACGCGGTTTGTCTGGTGGTGCCGATCAACAAGGAGATCTCCTCCATGTTGAGGTCGCAGCCAAACTCGGTGCCGGTTTCCGTGTGCTTGCCCTGCTCGTCCGCCAGCGACAGCAAGAACTCCACTAACCGGTAACGAACATCGTGGAACATGATCCCCTCGATAACATCCAGAGTGCCGCCCAGCACCTGACCGAGAATGCCGGTCATCACCAGCGACACCTCAGGAAAGCGCACCACCTCCTCCCGAAACCGCGCCACGCTGATGGACATGATGGTCGCCTCTCTGCAGGCCTCAATCATCACCCGGGTATGGGTACTGAACAGATCCCCCGGCTCCAGAAAGCACAGAGTAAACTCCTTGCCCTCGTAGGAAAGGAAGATCCGCAGTCGCCCGGACACCACGATAAACACCTCATTGCTTTGCTGCTCCGGCGAGCTCACCAGGTTGCCGCGGGCAAACTGACGCGCCTGAAAGCCGGAAAGAAAGCCTTTATATTGAGGCGCCTTTAACAGTTCAATCATGTTGAACCTAGACAGTCTCATTTTTGATTGCACCACCGCGCTCCTGTGTTCTTCCCTATGTACCCTGGCCGCTAGCCGAATGGCTGGATGATGACAAGCCGCGTCGCTCTCCCCGGCACTACCGCTCTGTGCATGAAATGCAAGGATCGATGCTGTTCACCATCAACGGCACATCGGCGATCTTCTCCCCGGCCATCATGGTCTGCAATGCATCCCAGTTGGGGTAACTGGGTACCCGCCACTTCAGACGTTCCGGCTTGTCACTGCCATCGGTCCGCAGATAATAAATTAACTCTCCCCGGGGTGCCTCACTTTTTGCGATCGCTTCCCCGGCGGGAATGCTGGGCAACGTAGTGATGGCAATGGGCCCCTGGGGCAGCTTGGCCAGGCACTGCAAGATCAGATCCAGCGCCACCAGCACCTCATCGATGCGCACCATGGCCCGCGACCATACGTCACCGCCACTGCGGGTCTGAATCTCCATATCCAGTTGATCGTAGATGGCGTAACTGGCCTGAACCCGAACGTCGTACGCCAGACCCGACGCCCGCGCCACCGGCCCCACCAAGCCGTAGTCCTTGACGTCCTCCAGAGTCAGCACCCCAACCCCCTGAGTTCGCGACACAATGAAGTGATCGCTGTTGTACAACGCCTTAATCTCCTCCACCGCCGGTATCATTCCCTGAACCTTTTCGGTCAGGTATGCCACCTTATCGGCATCCAGGTTGTATTTCACCCCACCGATGCAGTTGGCGCCCAGATCCATGCGGTTGCCGTACACGGTCTCTTTGACGTCCTGCATCACCTCCCGGGTTTCCAACACGTGCATAAACAGAGAATCAAAGCCGATGATGTGGGCCATGATCCCCACATTAAACAGGTTCGATGCCACCCGCTTGACCTCATCGGCGATCACCCTCAGGTACTGAGCCCGCTGCGGCACCTCAATGCCACCGATGGTTTCCAGGGCCATGCAGTAGGTGGTCGGGTGGCTGTTGGAGCACAGGGAACACAAGCGTTCGGTCAGGGTAATGTTCTGATAGAAGTTTCGCTTTACCGCCAGGTACTCCAGGCCTCGATGCACATGGCCGGCGGTGATGTCGATGCCCTTGATGGTTTCCCCCTCCACCTCGACTTTGAAGTACATGGGCTCTTCCAGCGCCACATGCAAAGGGCCCACAGGTACCTTATAGCTGCTCATTGCGTGTCTCCCTTGGTGATCATAATTTTTTCCCACAAAGCCTTGGTGCTGGCGGCGTTAACCAGATCGGAATAGGGAATAAAGCGTTGCAGCACCGCCGGGTCGATGTTTTCATCGATGAACAGGCGCCGAGGGTTCGGGTGACCGGTCACCTCGATTTGATACAGCTCCATAAACTCACGTTCATTCCAATCGGCATTGCGAAACACGCCGGTCAGCGACGGAATGATGCGCGGCGCGGCGTCCACCGTGACGGTGGCGGTCAGCGTGTCGCCATCCAGATCGAAGTGATAGGCAATTTCCAGCCCGTCAGGCTGCTGCTTAATCTGGTAGGCGGTAATGGTACTGAGGCGACCATCCAGTACTTTGATCAGGCGTGCCATCGGCAGGATCTGGGCCGCATCGCTCAGTCGGCACCAGGCCACGGTGACGCCTTTGCCATTGGTGCTCTGCGACCAGTCGGCCGGTTGGCTCAGGCTGTTGCCCAGGCTGGCAGCCACACTTTGAAACATCGGGGTCATAGCAATTCTCCTTTGGTCAACTGCCGAGCCGAGCGTTGGCGGCGGCAGTCCGGACATAAGCGGGACAGGGATTCAATGGCGGCGTTGGAACCGGCATATGCGCGGCCAATCAGGCGCTCGGTGGTAGGAACCATCGCCGTCCGGCAACCCTCACAAGGCAAGCGCCGCACCACCCCTTGCTCCACCATGGTGTACTTCTCCTGCTGCGGGTGCGCCAGGTGCCAGTCCTGGGTCATTTCAATGGCGCCGGGTACGCAGTAGTGCTCGCACAGGCCACAAAAGGCGCAGCTGTTGTGCCACAGGTGAAACTTCAAGCCCGCATCGGTTTCCTGAAAACGGATGGCACCACCGGCACACACGTACTCACACATGCGACAGCCGGTGCAGCGACTGGCATCAAACTCGATGCGGCCCCGCAGCGCCTTCGGCGTAAAGGTGTCGCCGAAAGGAAAGGGATCCGTAGACGGCCCTTTGAGCAGATTTCGAAACAGCAGTTTTACAATTCCCATGGGACCTCCTACAGCCGGGTTTTCCAGATTTCAATCGCCTGGGCAATGCCTTCGATGATCGCCTGCGGTCGCGGCGGGCAGCCGGGCACATTGACGTCGACATCGAAATAGCGATCGATTGGCCCTTCAATGGCATAGCTGTCCCGGAACACCCCTCCTGAGATGGGACAGATCCCCACCGCCACCGTGACCTTGGGGTCAGGAATTTCGGCGTACACCCGTAAAACCTTGTCTTTAACCCGGGCGGTCAACGGCCCGGTGATCAGTACAATGTCGGCGTGCTTGGGACTGCCGCAATACTGACACCCGAGACGCTCCACGTCGTAACGGGGAATGCAGGCGGTGGTCGCCAGCTCCACGTCGCAGCCGTTGCAGGAACCGGCGTTGATGCGGTACAACCAGGGTGAGCGCACCGCCGTGTTGGAAAACAGTTTCATAGATACCTCTCACTCATACGGTGGCCACCACCAGAATCAAACTCAGCACCCCAAGCAGCTCCGGCCATTTGAAATAGAAAATAAACGCCTGATCCATCCGCATTCTTCCCACCGACGCCCGCAGCGCGGTCTTGGCCAGCAGAAACAGGCCCAGGCATTTGAGCAGGTGCGTCAACAGCGGCCACAGCCCCTCCCCTACGGAAGGCCAGAACATCACTACCCCCAGGCTCAGCACCAGCATGGTCTTGAGGGTCGACATCAGCTTGAACATTGCCAACGCCGGGCCGGAATACTCCAGCAGCGGCCCTTCGAGAATCTCCGACTCCGCCTCAGGAATGTCGAACGGGGCCACCCCCAGGTTGGCCGGTATCACGCTCAGAAACGCCAGCAGGGCTGGCCACATCAATGGGTCGGTAATGAAGGCGCCGTGGCCCTGTTGCCAGGCCACCACCTCATTCAGCGACAGGCTGATCGGCTCCCCCAGACCCGCACCGGTACGAATGGCCACGCTGATCAGCACCAACAGCAACGGGCCTTCGTACGCCAGCATCAACGACATCTCACGGGAGAAGCCAATGGCACCGAAGGTCGAGCCGGAGGCGGAGCCGGCCAACATGATGACGATGGCTGGCACCGCCAGCAGATACAGCAACACCAGCAAATCCCCCAGCGCCTGCGGCGGCTGATACATGCCGGGAATGGGCACCAGGGCGACGGCCACCATCATGGCGCAGACGCCGGCCGCCGGCAGGTACAGGAACAACCCGGTCATCGCCGGTTCCGGTACCATGGATCGCTTTTGCATCAACTTGGCAATGTCATAAAAAGGCTGCAGCAGCGGCGGACCGATGCGGCGCTGCAGGCGCGCCACCACAATCCGATCTACCCCCTTGAACAGCAGCCCGACGAACAAGGCGCCCATCCCTAATGGCAGCACCCACAGGGGTGACAACAAGGCCAACAACTCACTCATGGTTCACTCCTTGAGATGGTTTGGTTCGTGTGATGGCGCGGATCAGCGCCTTGGGGGACTCATACAGGCTGGAGGCCGGCAGGTGAGCCTGTGCGGCATCGATGTCCTCAACCCCGCAGGCGTGCAAATGCACCCGCTGCCGCACAGGGTTACTGAGACGATAGAAGCCCCAACAGCCCCAGGCCAACAGCGCCATTGCCAGCGTCAGGGTGGCTGGATGCCAGCCGCCATTGCCCGGCAGGCCGCCAAACCAGCTGACGCTGATGCTTGCCATCCCCAGGGAGTCGATGACCGCCGCCACCGGCACCAGCACCATGCCGGGAAACGCACCGATGATCAGACTCACCACCATCAGCACCAGCATCGGCAGGCGCATGGACCAGTCCGCCTCCTTAAGGTGGGCCACCTTGGGGTTGAGCTGGCCCATAAAGGCCACATGGGCAAACTTCAATACCGCCGCCAGGGTAAACAGGCTCGACATCAGTGCCGCCAGACCCAGCAGGTAATGCCCGGACTCGAAACTGGCCTGATAGATCAGCCATTTGGACGCGAATCCATTCAGCGGCGGTACGCCAGACAGGGACAGGCCGGCGAACAGGAACACGCCGAAAGTCACCGGCATTCGTCGCCCCAGGCCACCCAGTTCGTCCAAGCTCTCCAGGTGGGCCTGTGCCAAAATCACTCCAGCAGCCATAAACAACATGTTTTTTAATAGCATGTGGTTAACGAAGTGCATTAGGCCCCCCGCCAGTCCCAGGGGCGACATCAGGGCGATGCCCAGCAAAACGTACGCCAGTTGACTGACGGTGCTGTAGATCAGCAGCCGCTTTATCCCGGTTTGAATCATGGCCATAGCCCCGGCATAGAGCAGGGTTACCGCCGCAATCACCGCCACGCCATACGTCAGCCAGGGCAATTCGGCAATGCCACCCAAACGGGCGGTGAGCGTGGTCACTCCCAACGCTGCGATGAACTTCAGTACCCCATAAGGGCCACTTTTCAGCAATACCGCCGAGATGTAACCACTGACCGGTGTCGGCGCCGTCGGCGGGTGCATCTGTACATCGATGCGCAGCGGCAACTGGGCCGCTTTCATCAACAGCCCGGCCATCACCAACACCAACGCCAGCGCCAGCCAGGAGACCGGCATGAAGGCAGTGGCGGCCTGGAGCGCCGCGAAGCTGAATGAACCGCTGTAGGCGGTCAGCATTACCACGCCCAGGAACAGGGCACTGGCCCCAACCAGGTTAAACAGGAAATATTTGAAGCCTTCGCCCAGGGCCTCTTCGCTCTCCTCGTGAATGATGACGAAATACAGCGTCCAGCTGCTCATCAGCTCCCAGAAAGCAAAGAAGTTAAACAGATCCTCGCTGGCGGTCACCCCCAGCAGGCCGCCGATCATCATCAGGAAAAAGAAGCTGAATCGGTGCGGGCTGTGGCTGTGGGCCATGTAGCCCTTGGCGTAACACAGGTTCGCCCCCCCCATGGCGGCAATCAATATCGCAAACCACCAGGACAGCAGATCGTAGCGCTGAGACTCCAGCAACACTCCGGCCAGCGCCAAGGCCATCACTCCCAGGGCCGCCCAGCGACTGCCGGGCAGTTGCCAGCGGCCCATCAGATACACCACTATGGCTCCGCCACAGGCCAACAGGGCACTCAGCGGCCAGGCCATGGTGAGCGTCGGCACACTGATGGTGCCTGGTTCAGGCGCCAGCAGCGCCGCCGCCGGACGTACCCAGTTCACCACCGCGTCCGGAAACAGGCCTCCCAGCAGCACCAAACTCGCCAGAAACACCAGGGCCAGCAGCATCGAGGCCGGAGCCTCGTTCACTCGGACCCTGCCCGGCTGGAAATACAGCACGCGAAACAGGCGCAGATAGTAGATGGCACCGATGACGCTGCCCAGCAGGATCGTCGCCGGCAACAGCAGTTGCCCGGCGGCGACAGCGGCATACAGCATCATGAACTTACTGAAGAAGCCACTAAACGGCGGTAACCCCATGATCGCCAGCAAACCCACCGCCATGCACAGGCCGGTCACCGGCATCTGCCGGGCCACTCCCGCCAGATCCGACAACCGCTTACTGCCGGTACGGTAGATAAAGGCGCCGGCGGCCAAGAACAGCAGGCTTTTAAACAGGGCATGATTGGCCAGATGCGCCAATCCCCCCACCAGGCTCAGATACGTTCCCAGGCCGAGGATGGCGGCAATCTCCCCCACCTGAGCCAGGGTTGAATAAGCCAGCATCCGTTTCAGGTTGTCCTGCCTGAGCGCCATGATTTCGCCATACAACAGGGTAATGACCCCCAGCAGGCTCAGCAGCAGACCGAACACACTCCAGTCACCGACTCGTCCCATCTCCATCAGGGTCGCGGTGCCAAACACCATCATGCCCAGTTTCAGCAAGCCAAACAGGCCCGCCTTGGTGAGAATCGCCGACATCGGTGCCGAAATCGAAGACGGGGCCACCGGGTGGGCATCGGGCAGCCAACTGTGCAGCGGCCACAGGCCGGCTTTCACCCCCAGTCCCAGCATAAAGCAGCCCAGGGCCACCCAGGCCACCATCGGTGACAGCTGCGCGACTCCGGCCGAGATCGCCGCAAACTCAAAGCTGCCGATCTGAGCGTGCAGCAACAGGATGCCAAAATGCATCACATAGGCCCCGCTGGCGCACATCAGGAAGTACTTTCTACCGGCACGCAAGGCAGAATCGCTCTGTGGGTGGATCACCAACAGATACGACGTCCAGGTCATCAACTCCCAAAACAGGTAAAAGTTGCCCAGGTTGTCGGCGGTGGCCACCCCGAGCAATGACCCCAGCATCAGCATCAGGAAAAAGTAGTAGCGATTGCTGTGAGCCTGCTGCTTCATGTAGGCGGCGGAGTACACCACCACCATCAGCATCACCAGGGCAAACAGCACCGCAAACAACCAGGATAAGCCATCAAGATCGGTTTGATTCCACACCAGTACCAGGGTCATCGCCGCCACCCCCTGGGCCAGCCAGTTTCGCAACCGGTGACTGAAATGGCCAAACACGTAGAGACCAAAACCACTTAGGTAGGGCAGCAACACCAAGGGGTGCCAGGGGGTTTCAAACGTCGGCAGGCCATCGGCCGCCGTCAGCCCCAGGTACTGGCCAATCCCGTGCAGCAAAGGCTCGGGATCCAGGCTCAGCAGCACCGTCATCGCCGCCAGTGACACCATCAGCAACCAGGAGCGACTGCCAAACGCCCACTCTCGCCAGCGCTGACCGTCCGCCTGGGGCCCAAAGCACAGAGCCTGAATCACCGTGATGGTGTACACCGCCGCCACCACGCTGGCCAGCGTCGCCGTCAGGGCCAGAGCCCAGTGCCCCAGATCCACCGCCGAATACAAAATAATGAACTTGCTGAATGCCCCTTTAAATGGCGACAGCCCCATGACAGAAAACAACCCAAAGCCCAACATCAATCGGGTCAGGGGTAACTGCGGCGCCACCTTGGCCACCTCGGTCAGATCGGCACTTCCGGCGCGACGAATCAACCGCCAGGCCGCCACGATCACCAGCAGTCGCATCACCACCTGCAACGACAGGTGGAACCAGGCACCGGTCTCCCCCAGGGTGGTGTCCAGGCCCAAGCCCAATCCCAGATATCCCATCTCGGCGACGGTGGAAAACAGCAGCAACTTCCCCAGATTGCGATAATGCAACCAGGCCCATAACTCTCCGATTAATAACAGCGCGGCCCCTCCCCAGGCCCACACCGATAACTCACCCATAGCAATCCTCATCCAAGCAACAGTGCCATAGGGGCAGTGTCCGGTATGGTGAAGGGGATTTCTGTCAGCGAGCCGACAGCCGCGCCGGTATGTTGCCTAATCGTTGCCCCCATCACGCTTTTACCGAGGAGGCGGGTTTCGGCCGCCAAACACAAAAAAGCCTGAGCCCCTTCACAGGGACTCAGGCAAGGCTCACATTGAAACACTCAGTGAACGAAGAGGATCAGGCTCAGTGGCCTATCTGATGGATGTATTTCATTAACTCAATGCGGGTGGCATCACTAACCTGGCTATGCCAGAAGCCGCCGACATAGGCCACCAATGGCACTGCAAACATCAGCAACAACAGGATGATCAGCACCCCTCGAGCCGACAGGGTCTGCCCCCAGCGAGTCGACACCTGCAGCGCCTCTTTCTTAGGACAGGCCGCCACGCAGCGCATGCAAGCCTGACACTCATCGGAACGTACGGTGCTCTCGGTATGCACCTGGATTCGCGCCGGGCAAGCGCGAGTGCACTTATCGCACTTCATCCCTCGGGACTGAATCAGGCAGTGGTTGGTGTCCCGTCGCACCTTAAACGGGCTGAGGAAGCTCAGCAGCCCCAACAGTGCACCGTAGGGACACAGGTAGCGACAAAATGCCTGCTGTTGCCAAGCCGCCAGCCCCAGAATCACAGCAATGACCACCAGAGCGAGCACACTGGGATTAGCAAAAAACAGTCCCATTTTAAGGTCGGCTATCTTTTGATAGTTGCCATCGAGATAATAGGGCAAAGATTCCGCTGGCATACCAATTACGATGTAAAACAACCCCAATAATAAAAGGTATTTCAGCATTCTTAATGGCCAATCCAACCATTTCGGAGCTAAATAAGCGCCCTTAATAAAACGCACCCTCAAATCGTACAAATATTTACCAGCCAGACCTAAAGGACAGATCCAACCGCAGAATGCGCGCTTACAAATCAATCCACTTAATAATACTGAGGTCAGCATAACAGCCGCAGCTGGGTGGTTTTGGTCCCACAGGTTCAACATGATGATGGCTTTCAATTCGATGCCACCGGCAATCGGCAAAAACGCATCCACCACATCCGGTCGTCCCAATCCGGTTTCCACTCCCTGGCCCAGCAAACTGTAATACAGCACATACTGGATGCCCACCAACACCATCGCCAAGGACATCGAGTGATGCACCCAATCCCTTAGGCCATTCTCCCGTCCCTGGCCACGGGCAATCTCCGGTCGCCAATGGTGCAATGCGACCAGCGCCAGCATGGCAACCGCCGCCCCCAGCAACAGCGGCCAGTACAAGGTGAGCGCCAACGCCGTCACCATCAAGGCGGCGGTTAACAACAGTCCCCACTTCTGATTACTCCAATAGAGCAGGCTTAAAGAAAACACCAGGCCGAACATCAGAGTGATGGATTCGATTACAGTCATAATTCAGTTCTTAATAACAAGTCGTAATTATATTGAGTTCAAAATAGTCTTAACGTTCATCGCTTAGTGTCTATTCGTGACCATGATCAACAAAATAAAACCCATAAGAAAACAAACAATAAAAAGGCAAAAAAACAGAAATAACTTTATTTTTGGCAGCACAATAAGCGCCCACACAATATAGCCTGGGCGCCGATAATCATTGCCGTGAATTTACCCTATTTCTTCACTAACTCTGCCAACCACGCCAACCACGCTTCCAATCCCTGTCCGGTTTTTGCCGACACCTGCCACGCCGGTTGCGCCAGCCCCAGTTGCTCCAGATTGGCCTGCGCCCGGTGGGCATCAAAGTCATCGAAGTGGGCCAACAGATCGACCTTGGAGATCAGCACCCTATCGGCGCTGCGAAACATCACCGGATACTTACAGGGTTTATCGTCCCCCTCGGTGGCCGACAGCAACACCACATCCTGATGCTGACCCAAATCAAAGCTGGCAGGACACACCAGGTTGCCCACATTTTCAATAAACAGCAGGTCCAGTTCCGCCAACGGCAGATAATGCAGGGCGTTGTGCACCATGTGGGCATCCAGGTGGCAGGCCATGCCAGTGGTGATTTGCAGCACCGGCACCCCATGCTTGCGGATACGAGCCGCGTCGTTCTCGGTCTCCAAATCCCCCTCGATCACCCCAACCCGAATGCCCATCTTCGCCAGTTCTGGCAGGCAGGCCTCAAGCAGTCGGGTTTTGCCGCTGCCCGGCGAAGACATCAGATTGATGGCCACGACCCGATGCTGGTCCAGGTGCTCGCGGTTGTGCATCGCCTGATGATCGTTTTCATCCAGCAACCCCTCAAGCACCTGAATGGTTCGCCGTCCCTGACTGTGTTCCAGTTTGCCCCCGGCCTCCAGCAGGTGGCGATTGCCCGACGTCACATTGCATCCACAGTTATTGCACATGGCTGACTCTCCTCTGCCTCCTGAACCGACTAGGCACTCTTGTCGGAGTAAGTGGTCACTGTGTCCTGAGCCTGCTGCAGGCGCTGACCGGTAGTTTTCATCTGCACCACCACATCGGCAATCGACTGTGCCAACTCAGTCAGTTCCTGAGCCAGCAACTGATGCTGCCACCGCTCCATTTCATTGATGTGCTCATCGTTATGCTGTTGCCAGTGGGGCAGCAACCGCTGCATTTTTTGCAGCAAAATTTGCCGTTCGTTACTCATGGTTGTCTCCTGATTTCTGTGGCTGTTCCAGCACGATCTGTCGTTTAAGAAAATCGGCGCTCACCAGCCGATAGCCAGACAGCTGGCGCGGGGGATCAAAAAAAGTGGTGATCACTAAGGCCTCTCCGTGCACTTCGATGCCGGTGACCTCTTCAATGGTCTCTGCCGACGTCGGGGTCACCAGCGTCACACTGACGTTACACATGAGCCGCCTCCTCCATCCTCGGTACCAGGGCCAGCAGCGCCCGCTTGATGGCATCGACTTCCTCGATGAACGGGCCGGAAAAATCAAACGGAGATTGGCCGGACTTATCGGCACGACGCAGGGTGTCACTCCAGCTCAGTTGCCCCAGCAGGGTTCGCTTCGGGCCCAGAGCCTGACGAATGAACTCCAGGTCGTCGGGACCGTCGACCTTACTGGCCACAAACCCCACTCGGGCGATGGCCAGTTGCTGTGCCAACTGCTCTACCTGCAAGGCGGTCTGCACGCTGCGACTGCCAGGCTCCACCACCACCACCAGCAGATCCACGGCATCGGCGGTGCCCCGGCCCAGATGTTCAATGCCCGCCTCCATGTCCATGATCACCATCTCATCTCTGTCCAGCAGCAGGTGTCGCATCAAGCTGCGCACCAAGGTGTGTTCGGGACAGACACAGCCGCTGCCGGCATGGTCGACGGTACCCATTTTCAGCACCCGTACCCCCTGATGCTCCAACCAGAATTGCTGCGGCAGGTCGTCCACCCTGGGATTGAGTTTAAACAGGCCACCGCTGTTCTGATCGGCGCCGGTGCGGGATCGGGCCAGCTCGGTCAACTTGGAAAACGGCAAGGGTTGCGGCGACCCGGCAGCAACTCCCACCGCCGCCGCCAGGTTGGCATCGGGATCGGCGTCCACCGCCAGCACCCGCAAGCTATCCTCGGCCAGACTGCGGGCCAGCAAGCCAGCCAGGGTGGTCTTTCCCACTCCCCCTTTTCCAGTAATGGCTATCTTCATGTTGCACCTCCACCCGGGAAGGCCGTGCCTTCCCGGGCTATGTTGGTTAAATTCCCAGGCCAAGGCGTTTGTTGCGAATCACCTCTACCAGTTTTTCGCCGGCCAGATCCGGATCGGTTTCCACCAGGAAGTAGCCTCCAAACAGATCCTTAGCCCCTTCGGTCATTAACTCCGTCACCACCTGAGAACCGGTCACATGCGGCATGGTGCCCAAATGAGTCGGAATCCCCAGGCCCACGCTCCAGGAGGCGATGGCCACCGCTTTTTCCGACATCGCTTCCGGAGCCGACGCCACCAATGGCAGATCGCACAGGTCCACATTCAGGCGATTGGCCAGTGCCGTTGCCAGGGTAATGGCACGGCTGTTGTCGACGCAGGAGCCCATGTGCAGTACCAAAGGCAACGGCCCATTGAGGCCGGCCGCCTCACCGACGGCGGTCAACACCGCCTTCAGTCCCTCACCGGCGTACAACTCGGTGGCCTGCTGATTCATCAAACCATTTTTGGCGAAAGCGCCGGCACCACAGCCTGTGGCCAGCAGCAGCACGTTGTTGGCCGCCAGAGTTTTGGCGATCTTCTGATAGCTTTCATCCTGTACGCTCTGGGTGTTGTTGCAGCCGGCAAACAAGGCGATGCCCTGAATGTTGCCGGCCACCACGTGGTCCAGCAGTGGCTTCAGTGGGTCCTCGGCGTCGACCTGTGCCAGCGCATCCATCACCGCTTCGGCACTGAAGCCCACCACGGCGGTGCGTTTGATGTCAGGAATGTTGATCTTATTGGGGTCCCGGCGGCCAAAGGCATCGATGGCAAACTGAATCACCTTGCGGGCAGTGGCGCTGGCGTTCTCCTCACAGAAGTCCACATGACGCGCTCCCTGCATCTTGTTGTCGGCCATGGTGGTGATCACTTCGGTATGGAAGCAGTCACCAATTTGCGGCAGCGACGGCATGATGCACTGCACGTCAACCACCATGGCATCCAGGGCTCCGGTCAGAATCGCCATCTCCTGAGACAGGTAGTTGGTCGCCAATGGAATACCGTGACGCATCATGACTTCGTTGCCGGTACAGCAGATTCCGACGATGTTAATGCCTCCGGGCGCACCGGCCTCGATGGCGGCCTGGTTCATCTCGCGGGAGACATCGCAGATCACTTCGCTGAGCAGCGGGTTATGGCCATTGACGGCAATGTTGACCGACTGACGGTCGATCACGCCGATGTTGGCTTCGGTCACCACCGGCGCAGGGGTGCCAAACATGGCGTCCGACAACTCGGTCGCCAGCGACATGCCATTGAAATCAGCCAGTGCGCCTCTCACCCCGCCGAGAAAAACGTTGCTCGGTTCGGCGTCACAGCCGATGTGAGTGCGGGCCATGATCTGAGCCACGGTGGCATCGATGTTGTGTGGCAACACCCCCAGCTTGGCCAGTTTGTCGAGGCGCTTTTTCGGCACCGAAGCACTGATCCAGTGACAGCCTTTGTGATGATCCTGGTTCTGATAGTCCTCCAGCGTCCTGGTGGCGACCTCGTGCGCCAGTTGCAGTACGGATTTGTCGCCGGTATCAATCTGCAGTCGCTCGGCGATGGCGGTCAGTTTTTTCGGGTCCCGAATCTGATAAGCCGGCAACTCGCCTTTGCCTACCCGCTGCATCGCCAGCGCGATGTGGCGGCCATGCTCCGAATGGGCCGCCGCCCCGGCCGCCATCATTCGGGCCACATTGCGGGCCACGATGGTGTCGCGATTGGCACCACAGATCCCTTCGCTGGGGCCATCGCCAAAAGGGTCGACCCGACAAGGGCCCTTCCAGCAGATGCGACAACACAGCCCCAGAGAACCGAAACCACATTGAGGTTGCTGGGCCTTATAACGGTCAAACACCGTGGCAATGCCTTCGCTTTCTGCCACCGGGCACAAGGCTGCAACGGCCTCGTCGCTGGATTTTACGATGATCTCCATCAGGGTCTCCTCAGGGTCAGGGTCATGTGTTTTTGAGATTGAGCCAGCTCTTTCGCCCTGGCCTGCACCAGGGCGGTGCGGTAGGTTTGCATGTTTATCAGGCTGATCGCCTTGGTCGGGCAGGCTTCGACACAGGCGGTCTCACTCTTGCCCTGCTCGGCACACCAGCTGGTACACAGGTCGCATTTCAGTGCCACCCCCTGATTGTTGGTGTCTTGCTCCTGTTGAAGGCTGTCCCGCCGCACGGTAATGGCCCCGAAAGGGCACACCATCACGCACAGCTTGCAGCCGACACAGTTGGCCTCGACGATCTGCACCTGACCGTTTTCCTGACGACAGGCGCCGGTTGGGCACACCATGGTGCAGGGGGCATTCTCACATTGGCGGCACTGCATCGGCATCATTACCTCATCCGCCACCACCACCTTGGTGCGTGAGTGAAGCGGCAGTCCTTTGACCACCGACCCCACCAGGCCGCCTTCGCCACCATGAGCGACCGCGCAGGCCAACTCACAACTATGACAACCCAGGCATCGCTCTGCGTCGGCATAGATAATGACGTTCTCCGTTTGTTTCATAACTTCAGCCTCTAGGTCTCAAAGCTTTCAATGAACAACTCTTCGCCTTGAATCAGTTCGATATCCCGGCTCTGGCACGTGTCACAACGAAAACAGAACCGGGAGATATCGAACGATCGCTGGCATCCATGGCAGGTTGCCCGAGCGGGGACGTGATCGATAACCAGCTGCGCCCCCTCAATCAGAGTGTCCTTTGCGAACATCTCAAAACAGAAACTCAAGGATTGGGGCTCCACCGCCTTTAACTGGCCAACTTTGACCGTAACGCGAGAAATGGAGTTCGCCTTAACCCGTTCAGCCTGGGTCAACAGCACCTTTATCAGGCTTTGGGTTAGGGCCGCTTCATGCATCTCGTTACCTGTGTCGTGGGTTTCTCATTGACCTGAGGCTATGAAACACCAGCGATGGCGGGAATTCTGTCAGCTGAATGACACTAGCGAAGGGAAAGTTGGCAACTGCGCCCGAGGGCACATTAAAGGGAGAAATGAGGGGCAGGTAAAAAAAACGCCGGGCAATGCCCGGCGTCGTTTAACCACTCAACCTTTGGCTGAGTCGTTTATGGCTTCTTGTGAGCCACCTTGTATTTGTGACAATCGATGCAGGTCTTGCCCATCTTGTCCATCTTCTGGTGCATCTTGGCCGCCACTTTCTTCTGTTTGTCGAAGTTCATGCGGTTCACATCGTGACAGGTGCGGCATTCGCGGGAGTCATTGCTCTTCATCTCAGCAATGATGCGGGCGGCGCCGTCTTTTTTGTAGGCCAGGAACTCTTCCTTGGTGGTGATCTCGCCTTTCAGCTCCAGATACACCTCTTTCATGGCAGAGATCTTACGAATCATTTTTGGCACGAACTCTTTGGATACGTGACAATCGGCGCAGTTAACCACCATGCCAGACTTAGACATGCCGTGCTTGCTGACCTTCACCTCTTCAGCGGCAAAGGACGGCACGTGACAGTTAACGCAGAAAGCGTCGCTGCTGGTGGCGTGCAGTACGGTGTTAAAACCAACGGTACCTACGGCACCGACAGTCAGGGCCAGGAAGGCGCCCAGTGGAATACCCAGCAACCATTTTGATTTGGGTTGCTTCCACAACTTAGCCCAACCGGACTGTTGATTGTTGTCTACCATCTCTCATCCTCATGAAATAAAGCAGTGGCTCAATAAATTAGGAGCCACAAATTCTCAATTCCAAATTTTACTTGTCACATAATTGGAAGGTGATGATACAAGTCACAGTTCTTCGACTGCTGGTCAAAATTGGCACGCACACTGCGATCCAGATCATCCTTTTTCAGGGCGATTTCATGACGGTTTTCAAGTGCGTAACGACAGATACATTACCTATTAAAAATCAGCAGTTAGCCACCAGAATGTTGCTGATGAACTACAGTTGCTTAACAGATTTCGTACGAAACTGAACCAGAAGGCCGATACAGGTCGAATATTTGATTATTCATATGGGAATGTTGAGTTGGATCACGTTGCATTCATTCGACTCTGAGTTATCTTTCTGATGTTGGAAGTGCATACCTCAAAAGAGATATTTGCATAGCCAACCCTTAATACATTGCAGGGAAATAGTAATGATGATGATGAAACAATCTGCCTTATGGCGCGCAATGGCGTTTGCCGGAATCGGGGCTTTCGCCCTGGCTGGCTGTGGTTCCGACGGATCTGATGGCTCCGACGGTGAAGATGGCAAGCCCGGTCCCGTTGGCATTGCCATCGGCCAGGCCACCTCTGTGCAAGCCACGGTCAACTCCGCTTCCGTCAGCGAAGATGGGTTCCTGACACTGAACTTCAGCCTGGCCAACGCCAATGGCGTTGCGGTTTATGGCCTGACCAACGCCGACATCGGTGCGGTCTCCTTCGGCCGCCTGGGTAATGAAGATGAAGTGGGTACCACAGACATCGAGGGTGAGCCTCGCGATATCTGGTTGAGCTACTTCAACAAAGACAAAGGCGACGGCCACTTCACCGGTTCCTCCTACTTTAAGGGCAGCAGCTGTGAAGACTGTCTGACCGACAACCAGGACGGCACCTACAGCCTGACCCTGAACATGGCCATCGATACTCTGGGCTATGACTACGGTTACCAGGCCGACGCCACCAACGGCATTTACCTGGGCGTGAAAGCGACCGGTGCCGCCGGTGCCACTCTGGTCGAAAACAGCTTCTACTACTGGCAGCCCTCTTCCGATACGGCCCAGCCGCGTCCGAAGGAGCTGATTGCCGACACCACCTGTCAAAGCTGTCACCGGCCGGGCCATGATGGCGCCCTGTCCATGCACGGCGGCAAACACGTGACTCTGGAGTCCTGTACTTTCTGTCACGCCGACTACAACAGCTACAACAAAGACATTGAAGACGCCGATGGCAATGTCACCGGCACCATGGTGTTTGATGGCTCCATCAAGGGTATGGCTCACGACATTCACAGCCACTCCTTCTTTGCCGACGACGGTATCTACCCTCAGAGCGCCGCCAACTGTCAGACCTGTCACCAGGCCGACGAAGCTCTGCCTCTGGCTGACCACTGGAAAGCCGACAAGGACAGCGCCACCTGCCTGAACTGCCACAACAGCGCCTACGCCGTACCAAGCTGGCACTGGGGCGATGACGCCATCAAGCCGGAATACACCAACTGCGTGTCCTGCCACAATGCCGACGGTGCTCGTGGTGCCGAAGCCGGTCACTACACCCAGAACGACAACGCTCGTTCCACCACCCTGAAAGTGGTCTTCGATGAGATGACCGTCGCTGCCGACGGCCTGTCCATCACCACCATCTTCCAGGTTCTGGATGGCGAAGATCTGGTGCCGCTGACTCAGATCGACCCACGGGATTACTCCCATGGTGGTAAGAACAGTGCCATCGTTCTGAACGGCGTGCTGGGCGATGACTTCCTGGTCAACTACCAGAAGGTTGGCGTCGCCATTGCCGGTGTGGGCACTCAACCTACGTTTGCCACCCAAGAGCCCGATGGCCGCATCAAAGTGGTCATTCCTGATGTGTCCGTCGACCCTGCCGGCTTTAAAGTCAAGGAACTGGTTGACGCCGGTGCCACCCTGGCCCTGAGCAGCCAGCTGCACGTCTGCTTCGAAGGCAAAGGTGTGCGCGCCGACTGCGTGGTTGACGGCGACGGCAACCTGGATGGTCAGGAAGCCCCTTACCTGGTCAGCGACACCTTCTACTTCAAACAAGACGGCACTGCAGTTGCTGATACCCCTCGTGTTCAGCACGCGGAGATGAGCGCCTGTCAGGATTGTCATACCACTGACATCAAACACCGCTTCACCAACGACATGGACGGCTGTGCCACTTGCCACAACGGTACCCGCACCACCTATGCTGGTGCCACCTCCAACCTGGCTAAAGTGGTTCACGGTAAGCACTACATCGGCGACTTCTTCAAGAAGACCGACTGTGCCACCTGTCACGGTGAAAACGGCTTCTCCCTGTCCATCATCGCCAACACCGCCGATGCCCAGCCAGTGGCCTTCGGTAAAACCGCCGATGGCAGCGAGCAACTGGTGGTCTCCCCACAGACTGCGGCCTGCGTAAGCTGCCACATGCCTCCGTATGGCCTCAATGCCTCCACCGTTGCCCACATCGAGGGCATGGGTGGCGTTATCGACCATGACGGCGACATCAACACCATTGGTGTACCGGCCAGCACTTACAACCCTGCTGAAGTGAACGAAAGCTGCGCAACCTGTCACAGCGACAGCCAGTTGCTGGAAGCTCACTCTAACTGGGGCACCGGTCACTAAGATCGATGACAACACAGTGTAAAAGCGGCCTTCGGGCCGCTTTTTTATTCCCCGATAAAACTCGAATATTTCACGCCGACCCCTCTTAAATTTCCGAACAAAAACCACGGCCATTTCCACCAGGTTCAGCTCAGGTTCAGCCCCGGCGGCGAATTCTGTTCACAAATGCAATTTTTACAACTAAGTTATTGCAGGGAGACGAAAATGTGTCCCTTACCCCTTTTGGGGTAAAGCAATGTAAATCACTGATGCACATCACAGTAATAGACACTGGAAGTTGATATAAATTACCTCGTAGAAGTGCTTTAGCGAATCTTAATCGAGACTAAAGCACTGATTGGCAAGGTGGTTACTTCGTTACGTAACCCCCTCCAAAAAAAAGCAGGGAAATTGATGATGATGATGAACAAACCTAACTGGCGTCTGCTGGCTACCGCTGCGGTAGTGAGTGCTGCGCTGACCGCCTGTGGCGGCGATGATGGCAACGACGGTAACTCCGGCGAAGATGGCCGTCCCGGTGGCGAGCCTGCCACTTCTGTATCCACACTGAACCTGAAAGTGACTGACGCCAGCTTCAACAACGGCTTGCCGGTATTTACCCTACTGGCCACCAACGAAGACGATGAAGCGGTTGTCGGCCTGCAGGGGCTGAAGGTCAATGTGGCCCAGTTGCTGCCCGCCGGACACCAGGTTGTTGGCGACCCCACCAAGTGGCAGTTTGCCGGCGATGACAGCCGCAACGGCGCCGCAGAGATCGTGGATCAAAAAAACGGTTACTACACCGTAACCTTCACCAGCCTGGATAAAGCCCAGCTGGATCCGAACTTTACCCGCCGACTGAACATCGTGTCTCCGGCCGGCACCCTGATTGACGGCACCACCGAAGTGCCAAACGGTCAGGCCTCCTTTGATTACAACGCAGCAGGCGCGGCCGCCGATTACACTCGTAATATCGTCGCCACCGACTCCTGTGCCGCCTGTCACGGTGAAGGCAATGGCATTCACCACAGCAACTACATTGAACCCGAAACCTGTGCCACCTGCCACGATGGTCTGAAAGCCGAAGGCGGCCGCACCAGCCGCTCCTTTGCGGTACTGGTACACGATGTGCACAAAGTGGCCGCTGAAAAAGATGAAAACGGCAAGAGCGAATACCCAACCGAGCTGAGCAGCTGTAACGTCTGTCACGAAACCTCCGCTCCAGCGGAAGAGTTAGCGATCACCGAGTGGGGCAACTGGTCTGCGGTTCCATCCAAAGAGAACTGTGCCAGCTGTCACGCCGACAACAACCACATCATGGAACAGGCTGACAGCTCCCGTTGTGCCTCTTGCCACACCGCCGAAGGTACTGGCGTGGTTAAGGGCACCATCGACGCGCACCTGGGTGAGTGGAACGATGCCGCCGAGGTGATCAGCCAGTGGGGCAGCGATGTCGAGATGGCCTACTTCGCCGACACCGACACCACCACGGTAACCGTGTCTATCACCGATGCCAACGGTCAGAAACTGGCCGCCGATCAGGTACTGCCTCAGATCAAGCGCCTCGAAGTGCTGACCAACCTCGGCCCGAACTACCCGGTTCTGAGTTACTATACCGGCAGCCATCTGGATGCGGTCAGCAACGGTGAACTGGCCAACAACACCACCATCGTCGATGGTAACTTTGTCCTGCCGATTACCGGTCTGCCTTACGGCGCCGAAGGCACCGATGCCGACACCGCCTTCTCCTTCGTCGGCCTGGCTGCCTGCTCCAAGGGCAATGCCATTGTCGCCTGTGCCGATGTGGCCGACCCGGACAACACCGACAACTACACCGGCATGAAAGCCAACATGGCGTTCGTGACCAAGTCCGGCTTTGCCCCATCCAAGCGCCACACCGACTCGCTGGAGTTCAGCAAGTGTGAAGGCTGCCACAACGACAACTGGCAGATTCACAAAGGCCACCACTCCGGCTTCGTGATGACCGAGCAGGTTGCCCACGACGAAGAGGGCAAGGTGATTGGCCTGGACGGCTGCGTGACCTGTCACACCCCTGACGGCACCTATGCGCCTACCAAGAACGGTGCCTGGGAACAGAAGCTGCACGTGGTACACGGTGATAAGAACATCATCAACGACTGTACCCAGTGTCACACCAGCTTCAACCTGAATGCCTTTGCCAAGAAGGGCGCCATTAACACAGGTGTGACTGTGGACGGAAACGCAGGGTATGGCACGCCAATTACCGCCACCTGTGCCAGCTGTCACAGCTACCCAAGCGCCATCGACCACATGACCGGCGAAACCTTCGGTAACGGCAAATTTAACCTCGACAAAGCCGATGCCCAGCTGGCTGTTTCTGCAGAGAACTGCTTTGTTTGTCACGCCCCTGATGTGGCTGACCACAGCAACGTGAAGTTCTAAGCCGATGGGGAGGGCCTGGCCCTCCCCTTCTGTGGACCCGAGTTAGGAATCCTTTATGAAACAGATGAAATGGTTAACCACCCTGCTGGCCGGCGCTGCGCTGGTTGCCGGCTTTGGTGCCACCGCCGCACCATGGGACAAAATGCCCGACGCCGAGGTTGAGCAGATTCTGGACACCAAGTTTGCCGAAGGCAAATACTCCAAGAAAGGCGCCGATGGCTGCCTGATGTGTCACCGCAAGAGTGAGCAGGTCATGGGCATCTTCCAGGGTGTTCACGGTCAAAGCACCAGCAGCAAGAGCCCCATGGCTGGCCTGCAGTGCGAAGCCTGTCACGGCCCCCAGGGCAAGCACAACCGTGGTGGCAAGGAGCCGATGATCCAGTTTGGCGCCGACGCCCCGGTACCGGCGGCCAAGCAAAACAGTGTCTGCCTGTCCTGCCACCAGGACGGCGAGCGCATGGCCTGGCACTCCAGCACTCACAACCTGGAAGAGGTGGCTTGTGCCTCCTGTCACCAGGTCCACGTTGAAAAGGATCCGATCCTCGACAAGGTGACCGAAGTCGACGCCTGTACCGCCTGTCATACGCGCCAGAAGGCCGATATGAACAAGCGCTCTTCGCACCCACTGAAGTGGGCCGACATGACCTGTACCGATTGCCACAATCCTCACGGTTCCATGTCCGAAGCGGCGTTAAATCAGGTTTCCACCAACGACACCTGTTACGAGTGCCACGCCGAGAAGCGCGGCCCTTTCCTGTGGGAGCACGCCCCGGTTGCAGAAGACTGCTCAGCCTGTCATAACCCCCACGGCAGTGTGAACGAAGGCATGCTGACAAACCGTGCTCCTCAGCTGTGTCAGCAGTGTCACACCAATCCTCACAGCGGCAACAACATCAACGGCAAGCCCAGCGTCTTCACCGCCGGCCAGAGCTGTTTGAACTGCCACAGCCAGATTCACGGGTCTAATCACCCCTCTGGCAAAGCGCTGCAGCACTAAGGAGAGGTAACATGAGATTTCGTTTAAATCTGATCACACTGGCCCTGGCCGGTGTCTCCAGTGTTGCCATGGCCGGCGGGTACAGCCTGCAGGAAGCCAACACTGACAAGGTCAACACCGACAAGTGGGCCTGTAAACGCTGTACCGTCGAGTACGGTACCCGGGGTTCGGTCGGCATCGCCGCCGGCATGGTAGAGAGCAATAACGAGCGCTCCGCCAACACCTTTGGCGCCGAAGACGGTGCCGTTGGCGCCGTTAACTCCGACCTGCACTACCTGGCCGAGTCCGGGTACCAGGCTTCACTGGAAGCCCGCAACTTGGGTATGGACAATGGCGAAGCCACCCTGTCCGCCGGACACGGTGATACCTGGAACGTGGCGCTGGAATACGGCAAGCTGGTATGGGTGGATAACGCCAACGCCCAGACCGAGTACCTGCCCGTGGGCGACACCCTGGTGAAGGGTGACCTGACCGACGTCGAACTGAAGACCGAACGCGAGCGTTATGGCATGGCGTTCGATTTCGGCGGTGAGATGTGGCAAACCTTTGCCAGCTTCAAGCGCGAAGACAAAACCGGTCGCCAGAAAGCCTCCATCTATGGTGGCACACCGACCAACATCGCCAAGCCTGTCGACAGCAGCACCGACAACTGGAAAGCCGGCGTTAAGCTGAACGGTGAGCGCTGGTTCACCAGCCTGGCCTACATCGGCTCCAAGTACGACAACAACGTCGGTGCCCTGAACTTCGGCAGCTTTGCCGGTGCCTATCAGGATGCGCCAAGCAACGAAGCCCACCAGGTGCTACTGAATGGTCAATACAGCATCGGTCGTACCCACCTGGCCGGTCGTTTCTCTACCGGAGAGATGACCCAGGACGACGATCTGCTGTCCATCAACAACGGCATCACCGGCTTCGACGGCAAGGTGGAAACTCTGGACGCCAACTTCAAGGTGACCTCCCTGGTGACCAACAAGTTGCGCCTGGGTGCCAGCGTTGATTACAGCGACCGCGACAACAAGTCGACCGTCCTGACCACTCAGATCGCTCTGGATCCAAACTCCGGCAATGCCAGTGAGTATGTGGCTTACGACACCGAACGCACCACCTATAAGGTCAACGGCAGCTATCGCATCGCCTCCGGCTACCGTGTCGATGCCGGTTACGACCGCAAGGAAGTGACCCGCACCGGCCAGGATCGCGAAGACACCACCGATGACGCCGTCTGGGGTCGTTTCCGTGTCACCGCATTCGATGCCTGGGACATCGCCCTGAAAGGCGAATTCAGCAGCCGCGACGGCTCCAGCTACAGCGTAACCGGTAACAATAACGACCTGATGCGTCGTTACTACCTGGCCGATCGTGACCGCTCCGAAGTGGAACTGCGTGTCAGCCACACGCCACTGGACAAGCTGTCAGTGGACTTCACCGGTCACTATGCGCTGGACGACTACGACAAGTCCGATGTGGGCCTGACCGAAGCGGAAGACTACGGCTATGACGTGACTCTGGCGTTCCAGCACACCGAGCGGTTCTCTACCCACCTGTTTGTTGGCCAACAGTGGATCACCTCAGAGCAAGGCGGGTCCGTAACTGGCCCTGCGGTCTGGGAAGCCACCATTGAGGATGACTTCCTCAATGCCGGTCTGGGCTTCAGCTACACCGGCTTGCTGGCCGATAAGCTGGTGCTGGGTGGCGACTACGTGTACGCCGACTCCAACAGCGATACCGTGTCTGGCTTCAGCGAGTACGACGACTACTACGCCACCAGCCACAACTTCAACCTGTATGGCGATTACGCCCTCAGCACCAGCATGTCGCTGCGCCTGGATTACCGCTATGAGCGCTACCAGGATGCCGACTACGCCGTGGTTGAGGCCGATACCGTTGCCGACCTGATCACCCTGGGTGATCTCAACAGCAACTACAACGCCCACATGGTGATGTTGTCGTTCAACTACAAGTTGTAACCACAACGACAGTGATTAAGGCCGGCATTGCCGGCCTTTTTTGTGCCCCCGACGCCGCGGCCTTAACCCAAACTGAATCACTCGTGCATTGAATTACCTCAATCGTTGCCTGAACACCTGGGCTACGCCATACTCCCTCCCGAATCGAAACAGACCGATCTGACAAGGAAACGCGTCACGGCTACCCGCCGACGCATCGATCGGCCCACGCTCCGCGCTCCCAATGGACACGAGAGTCGCCAGCCCTGAGACTCAGGAGACTGACATGACCGATTTAATCAGCCCAGTGCTGTTCGACAGCCCCAATGCCCTGCTGGTCGCCAAGATCATGCTGACCGCCGGCCTGCCATTTCTGGCCTACGTGCTCTACGACATGGTCAATACCGAACGCCAGCCCAAACTCTGGCAGCAATATTCATAAAAAAACCGGCCTCAGGGCCGGTTTTTTTCATCTCTGGCTTGTCGTCAGCCCAGCACTGTGTCCGCCACATAGGGGTTCAGTCGGCGTTCGCGGCCAATGGTGGAGTTTGCTCCGTGCCCGGGGACAAACTCGGTCTCATTGCCCAGAGGCCACAACTTGTCGGTGATGGAGGTTAGCAGCTGCGCCTGGTTGCCGCCCTCAAAGTCGGTGCGGCCAACCGAACTGGCAAAAATCACGTCCCCCACAAACACCAGACCGGCACCGGGCTGATGAAACACCACATGCCCTGGCGTGTGCCCCGGCGTGTGCAAAACCTCAAACCTCAGTTGGCCCACACTCAGCTGATCCCCATCATTGAGATAGCGATCCGGCACGACCTTGGGGTGCACCGGAAATCCGTAGGTTCTCGCTTCCTGCTCCAGATCGTCCAGCAGAAACTGGTCATCCCGGTGCGGCCCAATCACCGCCACCTTGAGGCGATCCGCCAGCACTCTGGCTTCTCCTGCGTGGTCGATGTGGCCATGGGTCAGCCATACCTGAGTCACCGTCACGCCGTTGGCTTCAGCCGCCTTCACAATGTCATTGTGATTGCCGCCGGGATCGATGACCGCAGCCTGCAGCGTAGTCGTGCACCACAACAGGATGCAGTTGGTCCGGTACGGAGTCACCGGTACGACCTGATACTTCATTTGGATTCCATGTAAGGGTGGTAAAAGGCTCAGCCTAACACGATGTCAGGCCGATTCGAGGCGACGGAGACCGTCAACGGCTTCCGGCTTGATCTCGGGCAAATGAAGCACGCTCATTGAACAGGATTTAAGCGTCAGTCATAAAAAAGCCGGCTCAAGGCCGGCTCTTGTTCACGCTGTCGTCAGCATCAACCGGCCAACACGGCGTCGGCCACGAACGGGTTGGAGCGCCGCTCGGCACCAAAAGTGGAATTAGGCCCATGGCCGGGCACAAACTCGGTCGCATCCCCCAAAGGCCACAACTTCTGAGTGATGGAGGCGATCAGATCGCCATGATTGGACATCGGGAAATCGGTTCGGCCGATAGAGCCGCTGAACAGCACATCCCCCACGAAGGCGGTGCCGCTGTCGGCATCATGAAACACCACATGACCCGGCGTATGCCCCGGCGTATGCAGCACATTCAGGGTCAGGTTGCCCACGGTTTCCGCCTGACCATCCTCCAGGTAGCGGTCCGGCTGAAACGCCTGGGTCAGGGCCAGGCCAAACATCTGCGCCTGCTGAGGCAGTTGGTCCAGCCAGAACTGGTCGGCCTTATGAGGGCCAACCAGAGGAACCTGCAGTTTATCCGCCAGCATCCGTGAAGCTCCGGCGTGATCGATGTGCGCATGGGTCAACAGCACTTTCTCAATCTCAATGCCTTGTGAAGCGATGGCGGCTTCGATCATCTCAAGATCGCCACCGGGATCAATCACCGCCCCTTTATTGGTCTGCGAACACCACACCAAGGAACAGTTTTGCTGAAACGGGGTAACAGGAACAATCTGGTATTTCATAACTACACAAACTCGACGAAATCAGTCTCTTTAGAGTATCACAGCCGCCGCGGGTTGCGGTGCCAATGTTGCCGATCCAACAGTAGGACGACGCCCCGGAAATCCGCAGCGCCAGCCACCATGGTCTATTCGTCGATGCCGACGATGTTGCCCTGCTCATCGATGTCGATACTGAGGTAGGCCGGTTTTTCCGGCAGACCGGGCATGGTCATCACATTGCCGGTCAACACATAGATAAATCCGGCACCGGCGCACAGGCGCAGGCCGCGAACCGGGATCTCAAAGTCGGTCGGCACCCCTTTCAGGGACGGATCATGGCTGATGGACAGCGGCGTTTTCGCCATGCACACCGGCAAGTCACCATAGCCCAGCTCGGTCAGGCGTTCGATGTCGGCCTTGGCCTGCTCCGACAACTCGATGCCGTTCCCCCCGTAGGCCACTTCCGCCATAGTCAGCAGTTTGTGCTCCAGCGGCTGGTCACACCGATACAGAGGGGCAAACTCGGCCGGTTGGCTGAGCGCAGTCATCACCGCCTGAGCCAGCTCGGTGGCACCCTCGCCGCCTTTGGCAAACGCTTCGGACAACGCCACCTGGGCACCGGCCTGTTTGACCTTGTCAGCGAGCCACTGCAGTTCGGCATCGCTGTCATCGGGGAATCGGTTCAGTGCCACCACCACCGGCACGCCGTAACGAGCGGCATTGTCGATGTGCCATTTCAGGTTGGCAAAACCGCCAGCCAGGGCCTCGGCATCCTCGTTAAAGATCGACTCCGGCAACGGCTGACCCGGACGCAGGTCGTAGCGACCGGAGTTGGCCTTGAGACCACGCAGGGTAGCGACCACCACCGCCGCATCCGGTCCACGCCCCGCGGCACGAGCCTTAATGTTGCAGGCCTTTTCAAAGCCCATGTCGGAGCCAAATCCGGCTTCGGTCACCACCACATCCGCCAGCCCCAGGGCCATGCGATCGGCAATGATGGAGGAGTTGCCGTGAGCAATGTTGGCGAACGGACCGGCGTGCACCAGGGTCGGTACCCCTTCCAGAGACTGCATCAGTGTCGGCTGAGCGGCATCGCGCAAAATCGCCGCCATCGCGCCGGCGACCCCGATGTCTTCGGCGGTGACCGGCTTGCCAGTGTTGCTGTAGGCCAGGACCACACGACCGAGACGAGCCCGCAGATCGTTCAGGTCGCTGGCCAGGGCCAGGATGGCCATCAACTCGGACGCCGCCGAGATGTCAAAACCGGACTCGCGCTCAATGCCGTTAATGGTCTTGCCCGGCTCGTTAAGCCCTATCTTGATCTTTCGCAGGGCCCGGTCGTTCATGTCGACCACACGTCCCCACACCACCGAGTCGGCTTGCAGCCCCAACGGCGTCAGTCCGGTTTTGGCTTCAAACGCTTCGCCGTGACGCAGCTCGTGATACAAACGGGCATCGATGGCCGCCGCTGCCAGGTTATGGGCCGCCGTCACCGCATGAATGTCGCCGGTCAGGTGCAGGTTCAGCTCCTCCATCGGCGCCACCTGGCTGTAACCGCCACCGGCTGCACCGCCTTTTACGCCAAACACCGGCCCCATGCTGGGCTGGCGAATGCACGCCATGACCTTCTTGCCAATGGCCTTCAGCCCCTGAGACAAGCCGATGGTAGTAACCGTTTTGCCTTCGCCTAACGGAGTGGGAGTAATGGCCGTCACCAGCACCAACTTGCCCTGTGGCGCGTTGCTGGCACGGTGAAGCAGTGAATAGCTCAATTTGGCTTTGTATTGCCCCTGGGGGATCAGTTCTTGTGGCTGAATGCCAGCGGCGGCCGCAACGTCAGTGATTGCGGATAAACAAGCAGATTGAGAGATGGCAATGTCTGATTTCATTATTATTTTCCGGGTACCACGCTAGAATCGCCGACATTGTACTGGATCAATGGCCAATTTCAGACAATTTTACGATAAAAAGTGTGTTCCGCTTCAATCGCCTGGGCCGGGGCAGCCGCCACGATAAATTTTCTTTAAAATCATAAGGTAACAACATAATCGTCGCCCCAGGTGGCGGCTAATACACTGTCACCCTATCGAAACACCAACTTGGAACCGACTGAAAAGTATGTCAAAAAAGAGTAAACCTGATAACTCTCAAGGAATGGAATGAATCAGTCCCGCTGGCTGCTGACCGCCGCCGTGGCCTGCGCCGTCGCCTACACCCTGACGGAAGCCTGGCGCCCCTACCCACTCAGCTACCTGCTCAAAGCCCTGCCGGCGCTGCTTTTGGCCGCCTACTGCCTGAGGCACTTGCCCCATCGTGACCGCAGCCCCTGGGTCATCGCTCTGCTGGCCGCCGCCGTTGGTGATGTTTTTCTGGACTTTGGCCACCACTCCCACCTGCATCTGGGCCTGGCCGCCTTTGCCATCACCCAGTTCGGGTTGTGCTGGCTGTTTTGGCGCCGTCCTGGCCGGCGGCCAAGCTGGCAGTGGCTGGGAATGCCGGTGGGTACGGTGATCTTCCTGTGGCTGTTGTGGCCGTTCTTCGATTGGCGAGCCCCCCTAATCGGCCTCTACAGCCTGCTGCTGACCGCCATGGTCATGGGCGCCCTGCGTGCCAACCTCAATCCGGCCACCCAAGCCGGCGCACTGCTGTTTCTGCTGTCCGACAGCTTTATCGCCTTCGACACCTTCTACTGGCACAGCCAGTTAGGGATGAGCACCATATTCATCAGCTACTTTGCGGCGTTATTGCTGCTGGTGACCGGCTGGGTGTCGGCACACCGGAGTGAAACCGAAACTGAGTGTCTGCCGACAGGATCAACTGACGCTCCCGTGCACCGATGACCTCGATCCGGGGGTCGATGACCTCCGGGCTGATCTGCCGAGCCAACACCAGATAATCCTCGAAATGGCGCGCCTCGGAGCGCAGCAACGACAGGTAAAAGCGCTGCAGCTCTCCGTCCAGATGCGGAGCTAGGGCCGCAAAACGCTCACAGGAGCGGGCTTCGATGTAGGCACCGATGATCAGTTTATCCACCAGCGCCTGGGGCTCAAAGGTGCGCACCTCAGCTAACAGACCCGACGCATAACGAGAGGCAGACAGCGGCTGCACAGCGATGCCCCTGGACTGCATTAACTGGTGTACCTGGTTGAAATGGTGCAGCTCTTCTTTGATGAGCCGAACCATCTTCTCCAGCAGCGCCTCAGACCCGACCCCACCCTGCCGTCGCGACAACTCAGACACGCTGAGCTCGGGCCGAGGCAGTTGTGCTAATCGCTGCGGCTGATACACGGTGGCCGAGTAGGGAGCGAGACAAGCTTGCAGCCGCTGGCTGCTGCGCTCATCAAGCACATAGCGACGCAGCAACCAGGCCGCCGACTGCGCGGCCTTCAATTCACACAGTAGATGGTCCTGCAGAATCAACGACTGAGACTGGGGTTGACGTGCCAGCTCAATCCAGGCCCCCGGGGTGGCACAACACAAAAACTGCCTGATGGGCAACAGCAACGATTCCATAGCACTCCCTTGCCAGCTTAACACTGGCCCCATGGTAGCGGCTGCGCCCCATAAGACAAGGCCAAGACACCGCGGCGAGCTTATGACACTTTCTGCCTCTACGTTCAGTAGCCTATAAGAAATCAATGGTATGATTCAGAGTTCGATAGGGAGAGCAACCTCATGAAAACCGAAGATCTAAGCCTGTTCCATCTGGTCGCCGACTGCCAGAGCTTTACTCAGGCCGCCACCATCTCCGATCTGCCGGTGGCCAATGTCAGTCGTCGCATCAAGGCGCTGGAACAAGATCTCGGCTTCATGTTATTTCAACGCACCACCCGGCAGTTGAGAATCACCGAGGCCGGTGACCAGTTTTATCAACGCACCCGCCCGTTACTCAATGAGCTGAACAACACCCTGCAGGAGCTGCAAGGTGCCCAACAGGAGCTTAAGGGCCGACTGCGAATTCAGATGTTTGCCGACTCCAACCTGATACTGCCGTTCCTTCAACAGTATCAGCAGCTTCATCCCGGGGTGACCTTTGACATCGTGGTTTCCGATCGAGAGCTGGATCTGGTTGAAAACGGCTTTGACCTTGGCATGCGTCTGGGCAAACAGCGGGACTCCAGCCAGGTGGCCCGCCTGGCAGGGAAGTTGCGCCGGCTGGTGGTGGCCACCCCTGACTACCTGGCCAAGCACGGTCGTCCCCAGCGCCCGGAGGAGCTGGCACAGCACAACTGCGTGCTGTTCCGCATGCCCAACGGCCAACTGGACGACGACTGGCAAGTGGACCCCCACAATCGGGTCAAGGTTCGCGGTGACTTCATCGTCAACCAACAATCGCTGCTCGGTGACTTACTACTCAGCAATCATGGCATCGGATTTTTACCCAACTTGATCGCCTTCCCTCTGATTCAAGAGGGCAAACTGATTCAACTGTTTGAAGGCGACCCCAGCTTTGGTGAGGATATCTGGCTCATCTATTCCAGCCGGCAACTGCAGACCCGACTGCTGAAGGACTTCATCGAGTTTATCCTGACCGCCACCAAAAACGACCCGGCACTTTATCACATTCTGTAAAAGTGATTCTGCTCAAAGAGGGTTAATGCCGAGTCGCTCCGGGCTTACCATAAACACCATCCCGGGTCGTGTATCATCAACTCCCCAATCCGTGCACTCTCCCTGCATTGATTCAGGTTCACGGCCCGGGCTCCCCTGCCCCAGTCAGACCAGCCAGTAGCAACTTTCGTCGGCAGTGAAGACTGCCAACCTCGCCAGCCGCCACAGCAACGGCCCTCAGCGGTTGATGCCGCCCAGCCGCCGCCGTTGCCTGGTCGCGGATTTTATCGAATAGCTGTTCAATAGGCGCTGAGAACCCGGCCTATTTTATCAATTATCGTGAAAGTGATTCTTAGTGATGACGGTTCATCGGCACCGCATCGCTCTTTACACTTGCCCCCAATATTCCCAATCAAAGACACCACTATGAAATCCCTGTCCACTCCGATGCTCCTCAGCAGCCTGGCTCTGAGCCTGATTCTGGCAGGCTGCAGCCACGAAGCCCCGCATTACGCCGACAAAACCCCCCGTCCCATTCGGGCCATCACTCTGACCGCGGCCCAGCAACAGGAAACACTGACCCTGCCCGCCATGCTGGTTCCCATCGATACCGCCGAACTGGCATTTCGCGTGCCCGGGCCTGTCGCGGCGATCGGAGCCAAAGAGGGCGATACGGTGGCCAAGGGACAGCCGTTGATGCGACTGGATCCTCATGATTTTGATGTCCAGATCACCGAGTACCAGGCGCGACTGAGAGAAGCCAAGGCGCAGGCAAAACAAGCCCGCCAGGAGCGAAAGCGAGTGCTTACTGCCAATGCTGAAGACGCCATTGCCCGAGTCGAACTGGATCGTGCCAACACCGCCGTCGAGCGCAGCGAAGCCTCAGTCACCGTGGTGGAGCAGCGACTGCAGATGATGCGCGATGCCAAACGCTACAGCGTACTCAATGCACCGTTTGACGGCATCGTCGCCAGCATCAGCATTGAGCCCCACGAACAGGCGATTCCCACCTCACCGGTGCTGACCCTGCATGGACTCAGCGGTTACGAGGTGCAAATGGACGTGCCTGAACAGATCGCCCAGCGGCTGATGCCGGGCCAGAAGGTTCGCTTTAACGCCACCGGTCAACAGCAGTCTCTCAGTGCCTCCATTCATGAAATTCGCCGCTCGGCCAATCTGCTGTCTCGAAGTTTTCGAGTCACGGCTCGACTCGACGACCAACCCAAGCATGGGTGGCCGGAGCAAACCGGCTTGCTGCGGATATCGCTGCCCATCGACAATCACAGTGGCCACCTGGTGCCCAGCAGTGCCGTCCAAAGCGACGGAACACACCACTACGTCGCAGTCCTCGATCATCAGACTTTGAGGCGGGTTGCGGTCACGGTCAGTGGCTTAGAAAGTGATCAAATTCGGGTTAACGGCGCACTGAACCAGGGCGATCAACTGGTGATCTCCGGCGCCGCCTATTTTGACGACGGCGCTCCTGTCGGCACGGTTCTGCTGGATGACCAGCAGGCGCAGTTGTGAGAGGAACGCCATCGATGAATCCGGCTACCCTAACCATCAACAAACGCTTCTTTGCCAGTTTTCTTACTACGCTGCTGTGCTTACTGGGGCTGTACGGCTACAGCGCCATGGGCAAACTGGAAGACCCTGCCTTTACGGTAAAGACCGCCGCCGTGGTTACCCTCTACCCAGGTGCCAGCGCCGAAGAGGTCGAATCCAGAGTCACCGACGTCATGGAGCGCAAACTGCAGCAGATGGGCAAGTTGTGGAAACTGCGTTCCGTCAGCCGCCCCGGCCAGTCGATGATTTTCGTCGAACTGGTGGAAACCACCACCGGCGCCGAGTTACCCCAGCACTGGGATCTGCTGCGACGTAAAGTCAACGACGTGAAACTGGAACTGCCGCTGGAAGCTCAGGTCTCGGTGGTGATTGACGAGTTCTCCGAAGTCTATGGCATGCTGTTTGCTGTCAGCGGCGACGGTATTCCTGCGCTTGAGCTGAATCACTATGCCCGCCAACTGCAGCGCCAGTTAAAGGCCGTAAACGGCGTCAACAAGGTGCTGCTACAGGGACTGCGTGAACGATCCATCCACATCGAAATCGATGAGGCCAAGCTGGCTAAATTCCGCCTGACGCCGGTACAGCTGTTTGATCAGCTGCAGAGCCAGAACCTGGTCAGCCACCCGGGACAGATGACCCTGGGCTACGAGCGGATTCGCATCACTCAGACCGACACTCTGGACTCCGTTGACGCACTGCGAAACCTGACCCTAAGAGGCGGAGCCGGGCCAGTGGGCGACGACCGCTTCCGTCTTGGTGATGTGGCCAAGGTGCATGAGGCGGACAGCGACACCCCGCTGTCCATGAGTCGATACAACGGCCAGGCAGCCATTACCGTTGCTGTGAATCCGAAAAATGGCATCAATGTCGTCGCCATCGGCGATACTCTGAAACAGGCCATCGCCGACTTCGAAGCCAGAATGCCCGCAGGTGTTCAGGTTCATACCATCGTGTTTCAGCCAGACGAAGTGCAAAAATCCGTCAATAACTTTGTCGGCAATTTACTCAGCTCCATCGCCATTGTGGTACTGGTACTGTGGCTGTTTATGGGCTGGCGCAGCGCCAGCATTGTCGGTGCCAGTCTTGCCGTTACCCTGTTACTCACCCTGGTGTACATGAAGATAGGCGCGGTGGATCTGCACCGCGTATCCGTGGGTGCCTTCATTCTGGCCTTGGGCATGCTGGTGGACAACGCCATCGTCATCACCGACCTGTTTATCGCCAAGCTTAGAACCGGCACCGACCGTGACCGGGCCGCGGCCGAAGCGGTAAAAGAGACCGCCATCCCCTTGCTGGCCGCCACTCTCATCGCCATCGCCGCCACCACGCCGGTGTTGTTCAGCCAGACGTCGGCTGCGGAGTTCGCCATTGACCTGTTCAAGGTGATGGCCTCCTCTTTGATGCTCAGCTGGATCGTCGCGGTTACCCTCACGCCGTTGTTGTGTTGGCAGTTTTATCGGCCCGCTGCCGATGCCCAGCCAGAGCCCGCCTGGCAGCGTCACTCGCGCCGGTTGATCACCCGAATTCTCACTCATCGCAAACGAACTCTGGCCGTAGTGGCCCTGGCCCTGGTGGCTACCGGCCTGCTCAGTACTAAGATTCTGGTCAACTTCATGCCCGGTTCTGATCGAGCCATTACCTTTGTCGACTACTGGTTGCCTCAGGGAGGAGACCTGCAGAACACCGCCGCCGACATGGCCAAGATAGAACAGTGGTTACTGCAACAACCCGAGGTGACCCACATTGCCAGCTTCATCGGTGGCGGCGCCCCCCGCTTCACCGTGACCTATGAACCGGAGCCGAATGATCCCGCCTATGGTCAGATTCTGGTCAGCCTGCAGCGATTCGACCAGATTCCGGAATTGCGCCGTCGAGGCAATGCCTTCCTCAAAGCCGAATTTCCCCAGGCCGAACCTCGATTCCGACCGCTGAAGCTGGCCACGGTGGATAAATTCAATATCGAGGCCCGTTTTTCCGGCCCCGATCCACTGGTGTTGCGCCAGCTTGCCGCGCAGGCTAAAGCGATCATGCAGGCTCACCCCCACCTGCAGTACATTCGCGATGACTGGCGCCAGCCCAGCAAAGTGCTGATCCCGGCGTTTAATCAGGATAACGCCCGTCTGGCTGGCGTGACTCGCAACGACGTCAATCTGGCGTTGGCCCGCGCCACTGACGGGCTGCTGGTGGCCAACCTGTATCAGGGTCAGGATCGACTTCCGGTGCTGTTGCGGCAACCGCCCATCGAGCGCAATGATTTCAGCACCCTGCTGACACTTCCGGTCAAGCCGCTGCTGGGGGGACACTCGGTTCCCATGGGGCAGGTGGTGGACCGCTTTGACCTCGGCTTCGAAGAGGGCCAGATTTGGCGCCGCGATCGGGTTCGAACCATGACCGTTCAAGCCGATGTCGAAGGGATGTTTGCCTCTCAGGCTCGTCAGCAGATTGCCGATGCCATCGACGCCATTGAACTGCCGGACGGTTACACCATGGCCTGGGGCGGCGAGTTTTACGACGAAGATCGCTCGGTCAAAGACATCTTCGCGCAACTGCCCAAGGCCGGAGTAATGATGCTGATCCTGATGGTGGCCATGTTCAACGGCCTGCGACAACCCTTGGTGATCGTCATGACCATTCCGCTGGCGTTGATGGGGGTGATCCCCATGCTGCTGATGGCCAACATGCCCTTTGGATTTATGGCGTTGGTGGGGGTCATCGCCCTGTCGGGGATGATCATCAAAAACGGCATCGTGTTGATGGACCAGATCAACATGGAAATTGCCAATGGCCGCAGTGCCTTCGATGCCCTGGTGGAGGCCGCGGTCAATCGTACTCTGGCCATCAGCATGGCCGCTTTAACAACCGTGCTGGGGATGATTCCGCTGTGGTGGGATCCCCTGTTCGGGCCCATGGCAGCCACCATCATTGGCGGCTTGTCGGTGGCCACCTTTTTAACCTTGCTGATTATGCCGGTTTTCTATGCGGTGCTGTATCGGGTGCCCGTACAACAGGAGCAACACAATGCGTAAGCTGATTCCCCTCACTCTGGCGCTGCTTCTGAGTGGCTGCGCCGTCGGCCCGGATTATCACGGCCCAGGCGCTCACAGTGAACAACCCGACAGCTGGCAGACGTCGGCCTCGACTCAATCGGCCAGCATCGAGTTGAGCTGGTGGCAACAGTTCGACGATCCGATGCTCAACCAACTGGTGCAACAGGCACTATCCCAAAACCTGCACGTGCTGGCTGCCCAGGAGCGGGTCAAGTTGGCGGACAGCTACCGTCAGGCCGTGTCCGCTACCTCGCTACCACAAATCGGCGTCGGCGGCGGCTTCAGCGCCGGTATGCTCAGCGAGCAAGGGCCAATCGGCGGGCCACTTCGTCACCCCTCAGTGGGTGGCCAACCTCTTGGCATGCCTCTGGCCAGCCGGCACTTTCAGGCGTCTTACCTAGGCTTGAGTGCCGCCTGGGAGCCGGATCTGTTTGGTAAAACCGCCCGCCTGGTGGAAGCCACTCAGGCCAGGGCCGATCAAGTTGCCATCGTTGCCGACGGCACACGCATGTTGGTGGTCAGTGCCGTGGTCAATAACTACCTGCAACTGCGCAGTGCCCAACAACAACAACGGATTGTCATCAGCCAGCAGCAGGACCTGCAGGCCCTGTTACAGCGGGTGGAGAGCCTCTATGACAGTGGTCTGGCTTCGGGGATCGAACCGGCACAAGTCCGCGCCCAGCAGGCACAGCTGCAAGCGGTGCTGCCCCAGTTTGACAGTGTCATCGATGCCCACAGTCGTCGTTTGGCCATCTTAACCGGCCAGCCGTCATCGGCTCTGCTAACGAGTCTGGCCTCGCCGCGGCCTCTGCCCCAGGTTAGCGGTGTGATTCCGGTGGGGCTGCCGTCGGAGTTGTTGCAACGCCGACCGGACATTCGGTTTGCCGAACGGCAGATGAAGGTCGCCAATGCCGAGTTAGGGGTCGCCATTGCCAACCAATACCCCAGCTTCTACCTGACCGGCGCCCCGGGTGTGGCCGCCAGCGACTTTGGTGACTTGTTTGCCAGCGGCGCCAGTGCCTGGAGCTTCGGCGCTGGCGTGAACTGGAGCCTGTTTGACGGTGGCCTGAGGGATGCACTGGAAGCCGTGGCACAGTCACAGGTCGACATCGCCGCCTTGGAGTACCAACGCACGCTGCTGGCCGCCTTTGGTGAAGTGGAAACCCTGCTGAACGCTTACGGCAACAGCCAGGCCCACCTGCAGTCGCTGTCCCTGGCCAGGGCTCAGACCAGAGAAGCGGTCACGCGCACCGACGCTCTGGCCAGCAGCGGCCTGGCCAGCGGCATCGACCGCCTCAAGGCAAGAAGCGTCGGTCATCAGGCGGACCTTGAACTGTTGCAGGCACAGACTCAACATGCCCAGCTGGTGGTGGCACTGTACAAATCTTTGGGGGGACGCTGGCCTCAGCCAGGCTAATGGCAACTGGGTGCCCGCCCTTCCCGGCGGGCACCACTGTGGTACACTTGAACCAAGGTTCCCACAGACAGAGTCCTCATGGAAAATTGGCAAGCATGGCTTCTGATCGCCCTGATCCTCGGCATCATTGTCAGCAACATCATGGTCATCAAACACACGGCTAACTTTAAGATGCCGCAGTTTGGTAAACCCAACCTGCCTAAACCCGATTCGAAGCCAGACTCTGAATCCGGCGACGACAAACAAGGGTAAGGCCGACCCACAGCCCCCACCACCCTAACGAACCGCCACCGCCGCCACCAGAATCCGGTGCGGAAGTGGCCGTCAGTTCGAGCCGCACCTCCGATTGCTGGCCCCCGGCCGACGTCAGCCTGAGCAGCAAGGCGCTGTCCTGATCACCGCTGAACGTCGTCACATCGACGCTCTTTGACACCTCACCCTCGGCGAACGTCACCGTGGTATCCAGAGGCGCATAGTCCTGCCCCGCCACGGCGGTCAACGCGATGGTCTGCAGCCGCACCGTCAACAATCCCTGGCTCCCGCCAATCCGGGACAAGCCAACCTGAACACGCTCACCGGCAGAGACCTGATAGAGGCTTTGGGAAAACACGATGCTTCCCGGGCCGCCATTGGCATCCGCGTCCGCCAGAGCGACCACCGTCGTACTCTGGGCACCGACGCCACTGCCCGACGGCCACAACAATTCCAACAGCAACTCTCTGTCGGCGTTGATGCCATCCACCGAGGTAACCAGTTCAACCATGGCCTCTTCCACACCGGCCTCAAAGGTCAGTGCCAACAACGCCGGCCCCTGATAGCCGTTGCCGCTGACCCGCACCGCCGCAGCGGCAACCTGGCTGACGTCGGTTCGCCGTACCGGTACTGAAACCGCACTGCCCTCATCGGCTTGCAGCCTGGCGGCCACAAACGCCAGGGTGCCCCGCTCCGTCAGCGGCTGGGCCTGATCGGCGATAAAGTCGGCAGACTCACTCAGGGTGCGGCCATTGTCTGCGGTCACCGCATCGCCGCAGCCCAGAGGCGCAGACAACCCCGGAGAGGAGAAGCTGGCCAAGGTGGCATTGCTGACAAACGACCACATCAAGGTACGGCCAAAGCCACAATCAATGGCATGGCTGTAAGGAAACAAGCCATTGGCCTCCCCCTCGTGACCGGCGCCAAAGTTATGCCCCAGTTCATGGGCGAACACCGCATTGCGAATGGAATCGGCAAAGCCCTGGTAGGACACCACCGATGCCTGCCCCGGCAAAAAGGCAATGCCGGCGGCATCGTCCATGGCCGGCACCAACAGCATGGCCAGATCCGCACCATAGTAACGATTCAGTGCCGCCTGGACCTGAAGGTCGTCGGCAAACAGATTCAACAGGCTGGCCGCCTGAGTCGACATCGGCACCGCCGACGCCGGCAGCAATGCCCGCAGCCTCAGCTGCAGTTGAGCGCCCGAGGTGATAAACGCCTGATTGGTGGCCGCCACTCCCTGTTGAGCAATCACCAGCATCTGTTCATAGCTAAGACGAGGCTGCGCCCAGGAAGGGGCAAATACCAACAGATCCACCTGGCGATGGTTGGCCGCCGCCACCGAGGGGGTTGGCATGGGCACCGATTGGCGATGGTCATTCAGCCGCTGCCGGAACGCCTCATCACTCAGAGTATCGCCAATCAGAGGCACCGGTGTTGCCATCACCGCTGGCACTGCCATCAGCGCCAAAGCCATCAACCACTGTCTCATCGCTACTCCTCCGCGGCCATACCGATGCCCCAACGGGCGCCGTCTAGTAAGGCTAGACCAAGAAGAAATAAGTACGGCGCTAATCGCCAAACAAAGGGATACGCAGGCCGAACCAACAACGGGGGAAGCAGTCACAAAAACGCCACCGAAACGGTGGCGTTTTTTCACTCTGCCTGGGCCGCGCTAACGATTACCACGCCGCTTCAGTAGATACACATCGTCGTCCGCCAACTCGCTGTCCAGTTGCCTGGCCACAAACTCCGGCGACTGGGTATAGCGCGCCAACAGGTTGTACACCACCGGAATCACCAACAGGGTGAAAAAGGTGGCCACCAGAATGCCGGTCAACACCACCACCCCAATCACAAAGCGGGTTTCTGAGCCGGCTCCGGACGCCATCACCAACGGAATGGCGCCTGCCGCGGTGGTAATGCCGGTCATCAGAATCGGCCGCAGTCGCTGCACCGAGGCGTCGATGATCGCCTGCTCAAACTTCACCCCTTTGTCCCGCAACTGGTTGGCAAACTCGACAATCAGGATGCCGTTTTTCGCCGCCAGTCCCACCAGCATGATGATGCCAATCTCGGAGTAGATGTTGAGGCTTTGGTCGGTAAAATAGAGTCCCAGCAAGGCGCCAAAGGTCGCCAATGGCACCGTCAACATGATCACCAGCGGATGGATGTAGCTTTCAAACTGAGCCGCCAGCACCAGGAACACCACCACCAGCGCCAGGGCAAAGACGAACACCACGGCGTCGCCCGACTCCTCGTAGTCCTGCGAGGCACCCTTGTAGCTGACCACCGCATCGATGGGCAGCAATTCGTTCACCAGGCCATTGAGGTAGGCCAGCGCCTCCCCCTGGGTGTAACCATCGGCCAGGTTGGACTCGATGGTGATGGCGCGCATGCGGTTATAGCGATTCAGCCTAGGCGCATCGGCGTACTCCTCTACCCTCACCAGGTTGGCCAGCGGGATCAATTCACCGGTTGAACCGGAACGCACATACAGATTGCTCATGTCGGCCGCGGTGTTCTGGTTGTCCCGCTGCCCTTCGATGATAACGTCGTACTCCTTGCCCTGTTGCTCAAAGGTGGTCACCACCCGCGACCCCAGCATCGATTCCAGCGTCCGGCCGATGGTGTTCACCGATACGCCGAGATCACCGGCCCGATCCCGATCAATCACCACCCGCAACTGCGGCTTGGTTTCCTTGTAATCGTGATCCAGGCCGATGAGGTTGGGGTTGTTCTTGGCCTCGGCCAGGATTAAGTCCCGCCACTGGGCCAGCTGTTCATAACTGCCGCCGCCGATCACAAACTGCACCGGCTTGCCCACGCCCCGCCCAAAGGCCTGGCGCATGATCGGGAACGCCCGCACTCCACTGAGGTCTGCCAGGCGACTGCGAATGTCGGCCATGATCTCAAAGGCGCTGCGACGGCTGCCCCAGTCCTCCAGATTGATGATGGCCATGCCACCGGAGAAATCGGCGATGCTGCCCCAGCCACGGGGGGCGCGAATCAGCAACCGTTTGATTTCACCGGCTTCCACCAGTGGCATCAACCGGTGCTCAATCTCGTCCATGTAGTCTTTCATGAAGGTGTAGCTGGCGCCTTGGGGGCCGTTGATAAACACAAACATCGAGCCCCGATCCTCCTTCGGCGCGAACTCCGACGGCACCTTGGAAAACAGAAAGCCGCTGCCCGCCATGGCCACGATCACTATGGTCACCACCAACAGCGGGTGTTTGAGCCATTGCTCCAGCGAACGCCGATAGCGCGCCTTGGCCGCTTCCACCGCCTGGTCGACCTTTTTCACCAACCAGGGCTCCTGATCCGCCGGCTGCAGCAGTTTGGAACACATCATCGGACTCAGGGTCAACGCCACCAGTGAGGAAAATGCCACCGCCGCGCTCATGGCGATGGAGAACTCTCGAAACAGCTTGCCAAGATCCCCCTCGAGGAAACCGATGGGCATAAATACCGAGATCAGCACCAAAGTGGTGGCCACGACCGCAAACGCCACCTGACGGCCTCCGAGAAAGGCCGCCTTCAGGGGCGACTCCCCCTCCTCGACCCGGCGGTGAATGTTTTCCAACATCACGATGGCGTCATCCACCACCATGCCGATGGCCAGAATCAGCGCCAACAGCGTCAACAGGTTGATGGAAAAGTCCAGCGCATACAGCACCACAAAGGTGGCCAGTAGCGATACCGGCACCGTGACCGCCGGAATCAACATCGCTCGCACACTGCCCAGAAACAGATAGATCACCACAATCACCAGCAGCATGGCGATACCCAGGGTGGTGTACACCTCGTCAATGGAGGCCTGCACAAACACCGACGCGTCATAGGAGCGCTTAATGGCCATTCCATCCGGCAGCGTCTGGTTCAGCTCCGCCACCAGTTTGTGCACCGCCCGGGCCACCTCCAGGGTGTTGGCGGTGGACTGGCGACTGACCCCCAGGCCGATCATCGACTCGGTATTGCCCCGAAACGCAATCCGCTCCTCCTCCGACGCCAGCTCCACGTGAGCCACGTCCGCCAGGCGGATCAGATACCCATCGTCACCGCGGCCAACCACCAGCTTGGCAAAGTCTTCCGGGGCGATAAAGCTGCGCTGAACCCGCACCGAAAAGTGGCGATTCTCAGACTCGATGCTACCGGCGGGCAGTTCGACGTTGTCCGCCCTGAGCGCGGTCTCGATGTCCGCCACCGTTAAACTTCGGGCGGCCAGCGCCTGGCGATCCACCCAGATTCGAATGGCGTACACCTTACCGCCGCCAACGCGAATGTTGGCCACACCGTCGATGACACTCAACCGGTCCACCAGGTAACGGCGGGCATAATCGGTCAGTTGCAGGGTGTCCATGCGCTCTGACTGCAGGTTGAGCCACATGATCACTTCCGAGCTGCCGGAAGCCTTTTGCACCTCCGGAGGATCCGCCTCATCCGGCAGGTTGTTGAGCAGTCCAGAGACCCGATCCCGAACATCGTTAGCCGCCGCATCGATGTCCCGCTCGATGTTGAACTCCAGCGTCACCGACGATCGACCGTCACGGCTGGATGAGGTGATGTTCTTGATCCCTTCGATACCGGCGATGCGGTCTTCGATGATCTGGGTAATCCGGGTTTCCACTACCGCCGCCGAAGCACCGCGGTAGTTAGTGGAGATGTCCACCACCGGCGGGTCGATGTTGGGGTACTCCCGCAGTGGCAGCTTATCAAAGGAAACCAGGCCGAAGGCGATCAGCAGCAGGCTGATCACCGAAGCAAATACCGGCCGCTTGACCGACAGATCCGTTAATACCATCAGCCCACTCCCTGGACGCTGAAGCGTTCACTGGTCCGGGTCTTGACCTCCTGACCGGGACGCACCTTCATGATGCCCCGGGTGACCACCTGCTCGCCGCCGTCCACGCCGGAGAGGATTTCCACCTTGCCGCGGACCCTCAGGCCCACCTCGACTTCACGCTGTTCAATTTTATTGTCGGCATTGACCACAAACAGGTAGTGACGCTGCTGCAGGGGAATGATCGCTTCTTCCGGCACCACCAGCGTGTCCCGCTGCTCGGTAATTAACTTTAGGGTCATCAACATTCCGGGTCGCAGTGCCAGGTCGCGGTTATCGATGTTGGCTCGAACCACCAGCGCCCGGGTCACCGGATCGATGCGGCTGTCGATGCTGGCGACGGTACCGGTAAACACCCGCCCAGGGAAGGCGGCGGCGGTGGCCTCTACCTCGCGGCCTTTTTTCAGACGCGACAGGAACCGTTCTGGTACCGGAAAGTCCAGTTTTACCACGTCGATGTCATCCAGGGTGGTGACCTCGGTTCCCGGAGTCACCAGGGCGCCGGGGCTGACCTCTCTAAACCCCAGTACTCCCTTGAAAGGGCTGCGCAGATAGCGGGCATCCAGCTCCGCCTGATACTGTGCCAGCGTCGCCCGGGCCACATCGATGGAGGTGGCCCGCTTATCCAGCTCGGAACTGGCGATGGTTTTGGCCTTGACCAGGCCTTTAATGCGGTTGTATTCGCGGTTCTGCTCCTGCAAGTTGGCCTTGGCGGCGCGCAACTTGGCTTGCTGCTCTCCGTCTCTGAGGGTCACCAGCAGGGTATCGGCCTCGACGATCTGGCCGTCTTCGAAGTGCACCGCCTCTACGGTCTCGGTGACTTTCACCGACAACACTACCGACTCCCGGGCCTTGACGGTTCCCAGGGCTTCCACTTCCCGCCGCATCGGCTCCCTTACTACGTCGGTCACCACCACCGAGGGCATGGGACGTTGGCCTCGCTGGCCGGGATCCGCCTTGCCGCTTTCCTTGTAATACACCGCTGAGCCTAACGCCAGGCTCAGCAGTACTCCGGCAACGATTGTTTTTTTCATTGTTATGGGCCTAAGTTGATTGCTTGTTGTTGGTACTACGTAAAAACGCGCCACACTAAGGGTAACAAGCCGCCAGCGGATTCTCAGCAGCCGCTTGTGAAGCAGTTAACACTCTTTGGTAACGAACTGTGACAGAAAGGTAAATAACGGATGGACTGAGCAGAAATGCAGCAAAAAGCCCACCAAAGTGGGCTTTTTGCGATTCAGACTGAATAGGCAGTCAATCGATAACCGTTATGGTCAGATTTTAAAGCGACCGACCAGCAGTTCCAAATCTCCGGCCTGCTCCGACAAAGCCTGGCTGGCACTGGCCATTTCGGCCGCGGTGCGAGTGTTACGCTCGGTACCATCGTTGATGTTGGTGACGTGTTCGGTAATCTGAGTCACGACGCTGGACTGCTCCTCGGTAGCGGTAGCCACCTGAACATTGAGGTCGGCGATGGCCCTTATCTGCTCGGCAATCTGGGTCAGAGAGTCACGGGTGCGCTGCGCTGCCTGAGTACCATCGACGGCCTGTTGGCGACCGCTGGCCACCGCGTCCACCGCCCGGCCGGCTTCGCTCTGCAGGGTGCCAATCATCTGCTGAATCTCTTCGGTGGACTCGTTGGTTCGCTGTGCCAGGTTGCGGACCTCATCGGCCACCACCGCAAAGCCACGTCCCTGCTCTCCAGCCCGAGCCGCTTCGATGGCCGCGTTCAGGGCCAGCAGGTTGGTCTGTTCTGACACCGAACGAATCACCTCCAGCACCGAGCCGATGTCATTGCTGTGGCGGGCAAGGGATTCGATCACCTCGCTGGCGCGCTCCATCTCGGCCGCCATGGTGTTGATGGTGGTGCTGGACTCCTCCACCACCACCATGGCATCACCGGCTTCCCGGTTAGCCTGTTCGGCTACATCAGCGGCCTCGGCGGCATTGCGGGCGATCTCGCCAATGGTCAGCCCCATCTCTTCAATGGCGGACGCGGCTACGATGGTTTCATCACGCTGGGTCTCACTGTCTTCTCTTGTCGTCTGGGCACTGGCCGAGACCTCTCCTGCGGCGGTGCGCAGCAGGCTGGAGGTTTCTGACACCTCGCCAATGGCCAACTGAATCTTGCCAATAAAGCTGTTAAAACCGGCACCGACCCGGGCCAGCTCAGAACGGCCCTGATCGCTGAGGCGATGACGCAGGTCCCCTTCCCCCTCTCCCATGTCATGGAACACATCGGCCAATTGGTTGATGGGACGGGACAGAGAGCGGGACAGCACCACGCCCAGGGCAGAACACGCCACCAGAACCAACAGGGCCCACAAAGCAATGGTATTGCGCGACGCATTCAGTTCGGCATACAACTCTGCCTTAGGCACCTCGGAGATCAGGTACCACCCCAGGCTGTCGACGTAACTGGAGGCGATGATGCGCTCATCGTCTTCGACAAAGCCAAACTCCTGTCGGTTGAGCAACTGCTGCCAGTCAACGTTACCGTGCAGGCCTGCCAGACTCAGGGAGTTGCTGCCGGTTTTCTGCGGATGCACCATCACCTCACCCTGGGCATCCACCAGGTAGACGAACCCGGTTTTCTCAATTCGAAACTGATTCAGATAGGTCAGCATGTCATCGAAGGAGCGGGAGATACCGGCAAAGCCGCGTCCATTCAACTGCTGGTAGTTAACGAACAGATCGGTGTTGCCTTCCGGATAGGTGTACAGGCTAGCCTGACTGGCCTTGCCGCTGTCGCGAAACGCGTAAAACCAACCATCCAGCTGATCGCGCTGCAGACGACGCAGGAAACCCTGCTGATTCCAGTAATCTGCGGTCTGGCGGTCGCCAAAACTGGCATTGCTGAGATCGTATTTCTGGGCAATACGGCCCAGATAGGCCACCAGTTGCTGTTCGTCGAGGGCATCGGCCCCTTGCTCTAAGGCCTGCAGGGCGAACTCGTTGCTGGCAATGCTGTAGGAGATGGCGTTCATCACGCTGATCTCGCGGTCGATGGCATTGCGAATGCGCAGCGACAGGCTCGGCAGTTCAGACTGCTGCATCCGGGTTACCAGCAGCTTGCGAGCTTCGAACTGGCTGATGGCGCCGATCACTACCGTCGAGGCCAGGACCGCCACGATCACGATCATCATCAGCCGTTTTTGAATGGTCAGGTTGTGCAGATTAAACATAGGTGGTTTCCGTCTCTGGGCTTCCCATCACGGGACTCTCTGGCATTCACCCCTGAATCGGAACTGAACGCATCTCAAACAGAGCGGCAATTATGAACAAAACTTTCAGAATTGAAAGCAAAAACACATCAGAGCTGATGTTTTAGACGATAGTGTCAACCGAATGGTGAAAAGTGCTGGTTATTTGCCCAAAATCAAAAATGAACAGCATTTAATTACAAGCCGCAAACAGAAAAAAGCCCCGACCTGGTCGGGGCTTTACCATCAAACAAAAATCGACTTAGAAAGTGACTTCGGCAGACAGGTAGAACTCACGGCCAATCACGTTGTAGTAACCGCGATTGTAGTGAGGCCAGCTCTTCTGAGTGGCATCGATTTCCGGCTCGGCGTCAAACAGGTTGTTGATACCACCGGTGAAGCGCCAGGCATCGTAGTTGTAGCTGCCCATCAGGTTCACTTCAACATGGCTGTCAACTTCGACGTCGTACTCGTCTTGAATGCCCCACTCGAGGAAGCTGTCCTTGTTTTCGGCGTGGTAGCTGTCGATGTACTTAACCAGCAAGTTGACGCCGATGTCATCGTAGGTCCAACCGGTGTTGAAGTTGGCACGCAGTTTCGGTGCGGAATCTTCACCACCCAGTTTGTTGATAGGGTCAGACTCGGCAGTCAGCTGCTCTTCCCACTTGGTCAGGAAGGTCCCGTCCAGAGAGAACTTCAAGTCGCCCAGATTACCGGCTTCCAGCAGGTAAGAGACACTGAAGTCGATACCAGAGGTTTCCTGGCTGGACATGTTGATGGCCTGGGTGTTGACCTGCACCAGTTGACCATTGGCGTCACGCTCGATCTTATCGGCATATACATCAGCGTGATCCAGGATGTACTGAGCGGTAGGATCGCTCACCAGATCGTCAATTTCTACGTTCCAGTAATCGACGCTCATGTTCAAGCCTTCGTAATCCCACACCACACCCAGGTTCCAGTTGGTACCGGTCTCCTCTTTCAGGTTCGGGTTGGCGCCAATGGTGATAGGCAGGGAATCGATCTTCTGACACTCAGGAGAGTCTGGATCACCACTGGCTTCACAACGTGGGGTATCGACAACACCAGCATAAGCCCGGGTGGGGTCGCCAAACAGGCGCTGCATATCCGGAGCACGGAAGGTTTCCGCAAACAGGCCGCGAAGCAGCAACTCATCCATCGGACGGTACTCGAACGACACCTGAGGAGTGAATCGGCCGCCCACATCAGACAGGTCGTCATAGTAATCGTAACGACCGGCAGCGGTCACCACCAGCTCATCGATCACCGGAATGGCAAATTCGGCGTAACCGGCGTACTGCTTACGAGCACCTTCGGCAGAGCTGCCGCCCTTACCCAACACACCACCAACAGAGGTGAAGGAGTCATCGGCGCTGAAGAACCACTCACGGCCGTATTCCACACCGGCGGCGTAGGCGATAGGACCGGCTGGCAACTCCCATGCTTCGCCGCTGATGCCAAAGGAGATCACGCTCAGGGTAGACTCACCGCGCTTATTGCCCTGGTAGCCTATGGCCGCCGCGTCTTCCGCGGAGATCTCGTTCAGAATAGACTGACCGCCATCGGAAACGATGTAATCAAACATGCCTTGAACCGTCGGGCTGCCTTCGCTGACGGTGTTGACTTTCTGGCGGGCAAAAGACCAGCTCAGATCGTATTCGATGTCTTCGGTCAGGTAACCTTCCAGTCCTGTCAGGAAGGAGAAGTTGTTGGTCTCAAAGTCGGTACGGCGTGGGCCCATCTCCAACAAGCGACGGGTGTAGTAGTACTGACCATCGTCAAAACCGGCAAAATCGCCACCGAAGGCGGTAGAGCCTGCTGCTGCCGCGCCAGTAATGGTCTGCTGCATGTCAGGGAAGGCCTGAGACTTAACGATCACGTCGTCGCCAACCACATTAAACAAAAAGTCGTTGTTACCAAAGGTCGCCGGCTCGATCTCGGTGTACACCTCGGAGTGGGTGTAATCCATGCGGCCATACAGCTGGTGATCCGCATTCAGCTCACGGGTGAAGTTGATCATGGTGGACAGACGCTGCTGCTCCGGCATGAAATCACGCATGGCGGAACGATCGAAACCACAGCGGTCGCTATGATACTTCATGCCACGATCGGTACACTCTTGCTCGCTCAGAGTCTTGAGCACTTCATCATTTGTTGTGGCAGGAATATCCTTGTACAGGGTCGCGCCATAAGTACTGTAGCCGGCATAGGCTGCACCTGGAATGAGATCTGTGCCCCACTCTGGGCGATCGGTGCCCTTCAACGCTTCCCGATCATCGTATTCCACAAAGAAGGTGACGTTAGAGGTGTCATTACTGGTACCGGTCAGGAAGGAGATGTTGTTGCGCTGCATTCCACCGTCTTCGGTATCGCTGAAGCGATACTTAACCGTGGTTTCATCAACATCTTTCTTCAAAATGATGTTAATTACCCCGCCCATGGCATCGGAACCATAAATCGCCGAGGCGCCGGTAGTCAGGATCTCAATACGTTCGATGGCACCCAGCGGCATATTGGCGGTATCAACAAAGTTGTCGGTACCACCCGCTGCGAATGGGTATTTAGGCACACGTTTGCCGTTGATCAGGGTCAGAACACGACCGGCACCCACACCACGCAGGTTTACGGAAGAGGCTGCAGGAGTAAAGCCATGCACTTCCTGCTGGCTCATGGAGCCGCCGGAGTTCTGGGACAGGTTGTCCAGTACATCCTGAACGGAGTTGAAACCGCCCTTTTCAATGCTCTCTGAGCTGATAACCACCAGCGGAGAAGCGGTTTCCATGTCGGTACGCTTAATGCGTGAACCGGTTACTTCAATGCGTTCTACGTCTTGACTTACTTCTTCTTCAGCAACAGCCACGCCGCTCACTAAAGTTGCGGTTGCCAAAGTGCCCAGCAACGCTCCCTTAACTGCTCGTGACACAATCGATTGCATCATCATCGTTATTATCTCCATTTAGCGACTTTGCGCTAATACATCTGATTAATTGTTATGCAAAGGTTACTCCAACCTCACGATGATGCTGCATTTAATACCACCTCCTGTCAGTGATCCAAATCACACTCAATTTATTAACAAAAGGTTGAATCTGTCACCACAATGTAAAGTCGCCGCTATTTTTAAAGCGGAAAATCAGGCAACAACGACGAACGCATCTATAAATTAAGCGCGTTAATTAAAAGTTAATTATTGATGAGTTGAAGACAGGGTGTAGAAAAAAATAAATCAGATTCGAAATTTAAGTGCTGCTTTTTTAGCCTGAATGAAAAGAACTTTCTTTGTCACTAATGGCATTGAGGATCTGAATTCGGTCACATTCCAACCACAGGTGATTTGTTTTTCATTCGAAATATTCTCGGCTTGATATCGCTCCCGTTTATTTAGTCATACTGTTTTACATATTAAGTACAAACCAGATCGACCTTCTCATCATAAAAAAGGCGACCCGAAGGTCGCCCTTTTAAACACTCAACGTTAATTAGAACTTAACGCCGGCCTTCACGTAGAAGTAGCGGCCCAGTACGTCGTAGGTGTACGGGTCAGTGTTGGAGTCGTTGTTGCCAGAGTAGTATGGAGGCTCTTCATCCAACAGGTTGTTAATACCACCGGAGATGGTCACGGTATCGGTCACGTGGTACGCACCTGAGATATCGTGGTAGACGATGGAATCCACACTCGGCGCGTAACAGTCGCTCGGATCATCCTTACAGCTGAAGGAATCCATGCCATCGATGTAACGCAGCTCGTAGTTGGCGCTCCAGTCATCGCCGGCGGCAGTCAGAGTGAAGTTACTCTTGAACTCGGCGTAAGCACCGCTGCCAGACGTGATGTAACCGGTGTAATCAAGGATGTTGCCATCCTGATCGCGCTCTTCGAACTCATCCAGGATGGAGGTATCCAGGCTGGCACGCCAGTCCAGACCCGCGGCTTCAAATGCGTACGCAATGTTGATGTCGTAACCAGAGGTTAAGGCACCACCCAGGTTCTGCAGGCCGTTGTCAAAACTGATGCGACCACTGCCGTCGATGGCAATGTTCGATGCCTGACACAGGGCGGTAGACGCGTTGATCAGGTTACCGCCGGCATCCATACACTGGTTAGCAATGTAGTTGGAATCCACGGAGCTGATGGCGTTGGAGATTTCAATGTTGTAGTAGTCCAGTGTCAAAGACAGACCGTCAACAAAGCTTGGCTCATACACCACACCGACGGTGTAGATGTCGGCTTCTTCCGGAGTCAGCAACTCGTTACCGCCCACGGTCACTTCGGCCTGAGTCTGGTCAGTTGCCGGGTGAGTGATCTGGTCAAACGAAGGAGACTTACCTCCGTAGAGCTCATCAACGGTCGGAGCACGGTAAGCGGTAGACGCCACACCACGAACCATCAGGTCGCTGTTTACCCGCCAGGTCAGACCCAGCTTCCAGGTGTAATCATCACCGAAGGTGCTGTAATCGAAGTAACGTGCCGCTGCACTCAGTTCAACGTTTTCGGCCAGGAACATGTCGGACAGAACCGGAACCAGGAATTCAACGTAGGCTTCGTCAACGGTGAAAGAACCTGAAGTTGGCTCAACACGCGGATCGTTGGCCAGGCCCTGTGCGGTCAGAGAATCGGGAGTGTACTTGGCAGACTCACGGCGGTGCTCGTAACCGGTGGCAAAACCCACGTAACCCGCAGGCAGTTCAAACAGCTCACCGCTCAGTGTGGCGGCCACGATGTCCATCTCACTGCTACCGGCATTCAGCTCGGTGTAGATGAACGGCGCGATGCTCTCACCCTGCCAGGAGGACTGCAGGAAGGGGTCAAAATCGCCCGCCTGTACGGCGTCGTTGATGGCACCGATGTTGTGCAGGTTCGCCAGGGTATCGATGGAGTCGTTACGGCCCTTGTTGTAGGACACGTCCCAGCCCCAGCCATTGTCGAACTCACCTTCAAAGCCGACAACAACACGCAAGGTATCAACGGTCTGAGAGAATTCACGGTTACCGGTATCGCTCATACGACGGCCGTAGCTCAGTTCTTCACCAGGCTGGACCCAAGGCAGCAGGTCGTCGGTCATCCAACCGCCGGCGCTGATTGGATCGTAGACCCACGCTTCGCTGTTCCAGATAGGCTGAGGCGCCATCTGCTGCTCGGACCAACGCTTGGTGTACATCACTTCGGAGAAGAAGGTTGCATTGTCCGCTACCTCGTAAGAGCCGTTGGCCGTTACGTTGATGCGCTGCATGGGGGTGAACAGGTAGCTGGTCGCCGAGTAGTTGTATTTGTCGGCGTTAGTGAAATCGTGGTATTCGCCACCACGGCCACTCAGGTCCGCTTCACTCATGCCATCGTGGTACTCGAATACCGGAATCTGATTGCCATCGTCGTCCAGTACCGGGTTACCAGCATCATCCAGCTTGGCGACATAACCGCCGTAAGTGCCAGAATCGCCAATGGCATAGGCGCCATCAGGGCCAGTACCGACGATACCAAAGTTGTTGTCGCCCCAGATGTGACCGCCTTCGGCGTAGGAGCTACCACCACAGTAAGGTGCGCTACCGTCGCCAGCTTCGTTCAGCGGACATTTTGAGAAATCACGGTCGGCCTGAGACGCTTCACCGCGGTCGGTGTACTGAACACCCAATACCAGGTGACCTTTGTCGAAAGCAGTACCCAGGGTAAAGTCGATGCTGGACTCTTTGGCATCGCCTTCACCGGACATGCCGTACTGAGCGTTCATCTCAAAGCCTTCGAAATCACGCTTGAGGATGATGTTCACTACACCGGCAACCGCATCGGTACCGTAAACCGCAGAAGCGCCGTCCTTCAGTACTTCAATGCGCTGAACCATAGAAACGGGGATGGTGTTCAGATCCACAGTGGAGGCCGCACCGGTACCGGACGCAATCATACGACGACCGTTAACCAGAACCAGCGTACGCTGAGAACCCAGGCCGCGCAGGTTAATGCGGGAGTTACCGCCAGAGCCGTTGTTGATGCCGGGGTTGGTCATGGCACCGCCGGCGGCGGTCAAGGTTTGCAGCACGCCATCAATGGAGGTGGCGCCAGATGCAGAGATGGCGGATGAATCAATCACGGTAACCGGGCTGGATCCTTCCATGTCGGCACGCTTAATGCGAGAGCCGGTTACTTCAATACGTTCAACACTGTCTTCGCCTTCAGCAGCTACGGTAGTAAAACCAGTAAATGCTGTTGCGCCGGCTGCAACCAGCATGGCGCGACGAACTGCCTTAGAAACAGTCGAATGGGTTGTCATTATAATTCTCCCTGAACAGCACTTTTCAGTTAACGAAAGCGCCTACTTATTCATTTTTGTTGATAAAGAGTTATTCACTCTTTGTTAAATGCTGCACCGACAGGCAACATTGTGTCAACCTGATGACAGTTTCATAAATGTTAAAAATGTATGAGAATTGTTTTTAACAGATTAGTAATTGCCCCATCAAATTGAGTTAAACCTCACAAAATCGAATGTAGGGGGTAAAAAACGTCAGTTTCGCCCGCATTACCAGCAACATTTGCGCAACAAAAAAGATCGCTTTTTTTATGTAAATTTCTCGAACTGGATAATTGACTAGTTATTCGCTGCATCAGACGATTACGCCCAAAAAGCAAGCGTGATCAAGATCTAATATTTGCTGCAGAGTGTGAGCGCAAAAGGATCTCGCGTATGAACTGAAATGAAAGGAGAAATCACTATAGAGAACCGCCGGCGGTAGAAAAAGCCAGCAGGAATATTAACTATCAACGACTTCAAAAGAATAAAAACGGGCATCCGATAAGCAGGTTTGGCACCATAAACCCCTACCGAACCAACATCACGCACTGGCGAAATATGAGATCCATGCACGCACTGGGTGAATTTCGAACCGCCTTGATGTTTTTTACCTCCACCTACCTGTACACATAAAAAAGGGGCAGCGTCTGCTGCCCCTGCCAATCAAATCTCAGCTTAGAAACGAACCGACACACCACCGAAGTAGGTGCGACCGATGGTCTCATACACCTCAGGTACGGTGCCCGCATCGTTGCCATTTGGAACCATTGGCGGCTCCTCGTTGGTCAGGTTACGAACACCAATGGTGGCGCTGACCGAATCGGTAAAGAAGTAGGTACCGGACACATTGTGATAGGTAATGGAGTCAATCTTCTCACCAGAGTTCAGTTCGTCCATGGAGCCGATGTAGCGAGCCGAATACAGCACCGAGAAATCGTCGTAGGCCGCGGTCAGGGTGAAGTTGTTCTTTACCTCCGCGTAGCCACCGAACATACCACCAACGGTACCGGTGTAATCGACACCATCCTGCTCAAACTCGATCAGGTAGGTCAGATCGTTGTTAATGCGCCAGTCCAGACCCAATGCCTCAAAGTTGTAGTGAGCATTGAAATCCACACCGCTGGTGTCCTGATAGCCAACGTTGGTCAGCGGGCTGGTCAGGTTCTCCAGGTTGCCATCTGGGGTAATGTTGAAGGTTTCACAGGCACTGACATCACCATCATGACAGGCGTTTAAACCGGCTTGTACATCCATACGGGCAATGGCGTTATCGATCTTGAACGACCAGTAGTCCAGGGTAAATGACAGGCCATCCACATAGCTGGGTGCGTACACCAGGCCGACCGTCAACGAGTCGGACTCTTCCGCCTGCAGATCCTCATCCGAGGTTCTATTAACCAGAATCTGCGGATCCTGGGCATTGCCCCATGGGTCGATGAGGTAATCGTAGGAACCGGTATTACCGCCGTACAGCTCGGAAACGTTAGGGGCACGGAAACCGGTGGCGACGACGCTACGCAGCATCAAGTCATCGGTCGCTTCCCAGGTCAGACCCACTTTCCAGGTGGTGGCACCACCAAAGGTGTTGTACTCATCGTAGCGAAGCGCAAATTCCGCCGTCAGCGAGTCGGTTACCGGAATCGCCACCTCTTCATAGATGGAGAAAACGTTGTAATCACCGTCGGTGGGATCCTGCTGTGCCGCGGTGCCTTCACCGGCAACAATCACCGGATCCGGGTTGTAGTAGCCACTTTCATAGCGGTACTCGGCGCCCAGTGCGAACGACACCATACCGGCATCCACTTCAAACAGATCGCCACTGATGACACCGGCGACGATGTGCTGATCATTGCCACCGTCGTTGGTTTCAACAAAAGAGATATCATCAATGTAACCGGCGATGTCATCGGGATTGCCACTGAACCAATCATCCTGATTGGCGTAGATGGAGTCTTCCATCTTAACCGCATTGATGGAGTTCTTTACCCTGGTATCGGCACGGTTACGGCCATAGGTGTAGGACAAATCCCAGTCCATGCCTTCATTGATGTCCGCCACACCAGACAACCCGGCGGAGGCACGAATGGTATCGGTTTCCTGCTCATAGATACGTGGGCCAGCTTCCACCATACGGCGACGGTAGTTAACCCGGCCGGTGTCATCGGCGGTGATGCCGGCAGCCAGCATCTCATCGGTCAGGGTGATGCAACGATCCGGGTCCGCACCGGCTTCGCCACACACATCCAACATCACGTCTGCCGGCTGCGGGGCCATCTGCTGGCTGGATTCGCGGCGGGTATACAGCACATCAGCGGTAAACACCATGTCGTTGTCCAACTCCTGAGTGGTGTTGGCAAACACACTGTACTTGGTGCTGGGGGTCTGCAGATAGCTGTCTTCGGTATAATCGTAACCGCTGTCCCGCTCTTTCCAGGTGCCATCCTCATTAGGCACGTAACCGCCCAGGTTGCCACCAGGCACAAAAGAGCTTGATCCAGGCGGAACCCAGGCGCGATCGGCCTGCATCACTTCACCGCGATCGGTGTAGGAGAAACCCACGGTGTAGTTGGCGCTGTCGGTAGAGGTACCGTACAGTGCGGAGATCTCGATGTTCTCGCCATCACTCTCTTCGGTAATGTCGCCGTTAACATCAAATTGGAAGCCTTCGAAGTCGGTTTTGGTGATGATGTTCACTACCCCGGCAATGGCGTCAGAGCCATACACCGCAGATGCGCCATCTTTCAGCACTTCGATACGTTGAATCATGGCGACCGGGATGGTATTCAGATCCACGGCACTGTCGGCGCCAGAGCCGGAATTCACCATACGGCGACCATTGAGCAACACCAAGGTGCGGTTGGCACCCATGCCACGCAAATCCACCTGAGCCACGCCATCGGCGCCATTGTTGGTGGTCGAGCCTACCGCTGCCCCAGCCATCGATGGCTGAGATTGCAGCACCTGATCCACCGAGGTGTAACCTTCGGCTTTAATGGTGGCAGAATCGATCACCGTTACCGGTGACGCGGTTTCCATGTCCTGGCGCTGAATACGAGAACCAGTGACCTGAATGCGCTCCACATCCTCCATGCCCTCTTCGGCATTGGCCATGCTCACCGCCATCACCGGCGCCATGGCACCGGCCACCATTCCCAAACGCACGGCTCTAGCCAGAATCGTCTGATTCTTCATCCCTTACTCCCTAATGTGCTTTTTGTTGTAATCGTTAACGGTCCGCCGTTATTTGTTTAATATTCTGCGAACCACCCCACGATAGTGTTAAACACCATGAATAAGATCAAGAAACAGAGTGCTATGCTGGTGTAGCGACCTTGTTAAACATAAATTGCGTTTGGTGTGACATCCGCATGCGCATACTTTATTTACAGTTAATTTGCTTGCGAAAGGAGGCTAATCCACTGGGTCGTGGAGTTTTATGCAGAGAATCCGACCGTTAAGTCAGTTTAACAACTCGCTCGCGGCAAAAAACAAAACCGTGATCGAGATCACGGTTTTGTGAGAGTTGAAACGTTGGGAAAATTCGCCGGGGCTAATTTTTTGACTGGGCTCGCAGATTGTCGACCCACAAGTAAATTTTTTGTTCCAATACCGCCATCGGCAGTGATCCGGAAGTCAACACTTGATTGTGGAATGACTTGATATCAAACTTGTCACCCAACTGCTGCTGCGCATAGTTACGCAACTCCAGGATCTTCAACTGCCCCACCTTGTAGGACAACGCCTGACCGGGTATCGCCATGTAGCGCTCAACTTCGGCGGTAACATCCGACTCCGCCATGGGGCTGTTATCCAGCATGTACTGAATCGCCTGCTCACGACTCCAACCCTTGGCATGCAAACCGGTATCCACCACCAGACGCATGGCGCGAAGCATTTCGTCGGATAACTTACCAAAGTACTGATAGGGGTCACTGAACAGCCCCATCTCTATGCCAAGGTACTCGGCATACAGTGCCCAGCCCTCCTCAAAGGCGGTGTAGCCACCAAAACGCTGGAAACTGGCCACATCGTCCAGCTCCTGCTTAATGGCGATCTGAAAATGGTGGCCCGGTGCTGCCTCATGCAACGACAGCGTGGTCATCCCCCATTTGGGCTGGGCCTTCAGGTTATAGGTGTTAACGTAAAACACGCCGGGACGGCTGCCGTCCGGTGCTGGTGCTTCGTAACTGGCGCCGGCGGCAGAGCGTTCACGGAACGGCTCCACCGGCTTGACCACGTAATCGGCCTTCGGCGACACATCGAAATAACTCGGCAGCACCGCATCGATCTTGGTTTTCAGGGTCATGTAGCCATCGACCAGTCCCTGCTTATCCTCGAAGAAAAATTCCGGGTCAGAGCCCAGGTGCTCAAAAAACGCGGCCAGGTCACCGTCAAAACCGACTTTTTGCCGAACCTTATCCATCTCTTCCAGGATTCGAGCCACTTCCTGCAGCCCCAACTCGTGAATCTCCTCCACCGGCATGGTGGTGGTGGTGTGCAGGTTGGCCAGATGCTGATACCAGGCCTTGCCATTGGTCAGTCCCCACCAACCGTGAGAGCCGCGGGAGGCGGCCAGGTATTCCTGCTTCAGGTAGGTATTCAACTTCTGCAATGCCGGCATCAAAACCGTCATGATGGCATCGTTATAACGGCTTTGCAGCGCCTGCTGCTGAGCCGGGGTCAGGTTGTCTGGCAACTGCTGCAAAGGCTGAGCAAAGATGCTGTCTTGCGGTTGTGTCACCAACTGAGCCTCAATCTGAGGAATCATCCGTTCAACCAGCACTCGAGGTAACACCACTTTTGAGTCAATCCCCTGCTGCATCCGCTCGATGGCGCTGTCGACCCACTGGGAAAACCCATTCATCCGGCCGATAAAGTTATCGAAATCCTGCTCAGTCTCAAACGGCTGAGCCGATTCGCCACTGCCCAGCTGCACCAGGGTAAACACCTTGCTGTAAAACTGGTTCAAGGGTAGCCATCGTGATGGAAAAGTCTCGTCCTTCAGCGCCATCTGCACGTCATAGCCGATCACCTGATAGCCAATTTGATGCTGAGGTGACAGCGACTCAATCTCAATTCGAGCCAGATCCGATTGCATCTGAGTATTAAGGTCGTGACGCTGTTTCAGGTACTGCTCTGACAGCTCGTTACCAAACAGGTGGTTGTATTCGCTGCGACCCACAAAGGTGGCGTTGATGGGGTTCAGCGCCAATTGATCATCAAAATAGCGCTCCACCAGCTGCATATACTGCTGGTCGGCTGACTGAGAAACTTGGGAAGCAGGAGACGGGGCTTGAGACTCTGGACTGGCGGAGGGATTGCAGCCCCCGAGTCCAATGGTCAGGGTTACCGCCAGGGCCAGTTGTGCCATTCTCATGAAGGGCTCCTTGTTATTGTTATTCCATGGGCTGGAAGGGAATGAAAAAAGCCCCGCAAGCGGGGCTTTTAATTTAGATGGAAACCTTTTTCCGCTTGGCGGTGTCCTCGATATAAGACAACCAGCTGGTCGCAGCCTTCTTGGTTTTCTTATCCTTGGTCGCTGCCTTACAGGCCTTGTACGCTTCCTTGAACTGGTCGTTATAGAAGTACGCCTGAGCCAGAATCATCTGAACCTGACCGGCACTCTTCAAACCGTCCGCCTTCAACGCCTTCTTACCCGCAGCCTGTGCCGCCTTGTACTTCTGGGACTCCAGAAGCAGGGCAGCCTGCTTGGTGTAATGCTTGGCGCTGTTGGTCAGAGCTGCGGCTTCGCCGTAGTACTTGGCCGCTTTGGCAATCTCTTTAGCCTGGTGGTAGGTGTTGGCCAGCATCGACAATGCCGACTCATCTTTCTCTACCATGCCGTTGCTCAGGTACTGCTCCTGAATCACGGCCGACTTATAAGGGATCTCGTTCTGAGCGTACAGCTGGGCCAGCATCTTATAGTGAGATGGCTTCTCCAGCAGATTCTGGCGATAAGCGACGTCCATGGTGTACAGGGCCTTGGTGTAGTTTTCACTCAGCATGTACATCTGAGCCAACTGAACCCACAGCTTGCTCTCTTCCGGGAACAGCTCCACCATATCTTCGACGACTGCCGCCGCTTTCTTGTACTGCTTGGACTCATAGTAAGAGCCCATCTTCAGAACGTAAGCGTTTTTACTCGGCTTTTTCTGCAACCGAATGGCGTGATCAGCCAGAGGAATTACTTTATCGAACTGTTTCAGCTCAAACTGGGCACTACCCATGCGCAGGTAGACATTCATGTCTTCCTTACAGGTAAACGCCATCCAGTCTTCATAGCCTTTCAGAGCCGCCTTGTAATCCTTCTCCTGCATACGCAGGTCGGCCAGCAGACGCATCGCCTGAGCCTGATCGGTTCCGCCGAGAAGGTCCGCATCCACAGACAACTGCAGGTGCTTCATGGCGACTTTGGCCTTACCCTCTTTGCCGGCGTAGATGTTGCCGATAAAGCGGTTGACGTAGGCTTTGTCAAAGTCCTTCCGAGGGTCGATCTCCAGCAGCAGCGCCAAAGCCTCATCCAGCTGATCGGCGCTGTACAGCTCGAACGCTTTCTGAATCTTCTTACCGACTCGCTCAGAGACCACTTTGGTCTTGCGCTCATCGGCGGGGCACTTTTCTGCTGCCAGGGCTGCAGGCGCTACCGCGCCGGCGCCTAGGGTTGCCAGCAACAGAGCAGGCAGCAGTTTGCTTTTCATGCGCATGATACCTCCTCCTTAGCCTTGGTCTTTATTCAGTTTGAAGTCCAGACGAACCGTGATGCCAGGCTGTTTAACCGGCTTGCCATCAACAATTTTCGGCTTGTACTTCCACTTACGCAGGGCGCGCTTCGCTTCTTTATCGAACAGGCGCTTCGGCTCAGCTTCGATGACCACGATGTTTTCAGGCTGACCCAACTCGTTGATGGTGAACTTCATCACTACGTAACCTTCTTTGCCCTCTCGGAGCGCTTTCATCGGCCACTTAGGTTCCATTCGAACAATCGGAGTTGCATCACCGTCGCGCATCATGGCGCCGCCCACATCACCCATACCGGCATTAACGTTACCCAGGTCTACACTTGGGACATTAATGGATACAGCATCTGAAACGTCATTGGTTTCAGGTTGCAGATCGATAGGCTCTGGCGGCTTTTCCGGCGGCTTAGGCGGCTTAGGCTTAGGCCGGTCTCGGTTCTGGGCTTTCGCGTCCTGGCGATCCATCACAATCTCAATTGGCGGCAGGTCGACTGAATTGGCGGCGCGCTTGGCGCCACCATCGATCAAAAACGCCATGAAAGAGAACAGAGCGAAGGTCACCGCTGCGCCGAGAATTAGGGCTAACAGTGATCGCTGCATAATTACTCTTCCTTCGCTGCGACAGAAATGGTGTTGATACCGGCGGCTTTCACCTGGTCCATCACCTTAACAACGACGCCGTGTTTGGCGGCCTTGTCTGCCTGGATCATGACAGAAGCTTCTGGCGATTCGGCCAACATCCGCTCTACGTTTGCACGTACGCGTTGAATGTCGACTTCCCGTTTCTCCATGTAAACGATGCCAGCTTCGTTAATTGCGATAAAGATGTTAGCCGAAGGCTTCTTACTCGCCTGTTGCGCCTTAGGACGATTCACGTCAATACCAGACTCCTTCACGAACGAGGTCGTTACAATGAAGAAGATCAGCATGATGAAAACGATGTCCAGCATCGGCGTCATATCGACTTCCGCACCCTCAGAGGCGCTTGCATGCTTTTTGCGTGCCATAAAAAACTCTCTCTAGTGGTGTGACAAACTATCTTGCAGTTTCTCAGCAGACACCTTCAGGGATGCGTTCAGCCTGGTGCTGAAGAATACCCCTGACAGTGCTGCCACCATGCCCGACATAGTCGGAATAGTTGCCATCGAGATACCACCTGCCATCAAGCGGGGGTTACCTGTGCCTTGTACTGCCATCACTTCAAATACTGCGATCATGCCGGTAACGGTACCGAGCAGGCCGAGCATTGGACAGATGGCCACCAGCGCATTGATAAGCCCCATTCGGGCAGTTAACTGTTCTTTGGCCTGGGAAAGCCATGCTTCACGGATTCGGTGAGCATGCCAGGAGGTTTTATCCTCACGGGCGTGCCAGTTGTCTACCACCTCTTTGCGCACCTTAGGGAACACAAAGCTGAGGTAGAGGTAACGTTCCAGCATCAGCACCCACATCAAAAAGAGGGCACCTGCTACAAGCCAGAGAACGTCACCGCCTGTTGCCATGAAGTCCCTGACAGATTCCCAGAGCTCTATCAGGTAAAGCATATCACTTGCTCCTTGTTTCAGCGTGTGCTGCTACAATTCCGGCGCTTTGCTCTTCAAGTACATCCACTACCGCGCGAGCACGGCCGGCAACCAGAGCGTGAGTCAGAATTAGAGGCAGTGCTGCAATCAGACCCAGAACAGTTGTAACCAGAGCCATGGAGATACCACCGGCCATGATCTTCGGATCACCAGTACCAAACAGGGTGATGTTCTCGAAGGTCTTGATCATACCGGTTACGGTACCCAGCAGACCCAGCATAGGAGCAATGGCCGCCAGTACCTTAATCAGTGGTACACCACGTTCAATTTTCGGAGTTTCTTTCAGAATCGCTTCGTCAATCTTCAGTTCCAGAGTTTCAACGTCAACGTTGGTGTTCTCTTTGTAAACCTTCAGAATGCGGCCCAGAGGGTTGTTACCTGGGTTATCCACGTTCTTGATTTGAGAACGAATCTTGGCAGAAGTTGCGGTCAGGGAAACCACTTTCCATACGGCAATCAGCAGGCCAAAGGCCAGCAGGGCTGCAATGATGTAACCCACGGTGCCACCCTGGTGGAACTTCTCTTCCAGAGAGGCTTTCTGAGTGTACACCGCCAGCAATGCGCCTTTAGAAGGATCCACGAAGGTGTCGGTGACTTCACCGGCGCCCGCGCCCAGGAACTTCTTAACGGTCGCAACCTTGAAGCCTTCTGGCTGCTTAGGCAGTTCCAGTACGGTACCGGTCTCGGCGTTGTAGCTCAGGTACTCGCCGTTGGCCAGCAGGGTGAAGGGACCAACACGGGTCACTTTCTGCTCGGACACGTTACCGTTAGAATCGGTAACCGGCGCGTTGAAGCTAACCACCTTGCCAGACTCAGTCATCTCAGTTTGCAGGGAGATCCACAGCTCTTCCAGCTCTTTGATGGTAGGCAGTTCTTTAGCCTGAGCCAGTTTGAACATCAGGTCTTCACGGCCAGGGTACTGAGCGCTGATCAGAGAAGCATCGATCAGGCCGGCAGTGTCGTTGGACACCTGACGAACCACACCGAACATCTCACCCAGGTCACCTTTGGCGGTTTCCAGGTCCTTGTTCAACTGGTTGATGGTCTGGTCGTTGTCGCTGAAGCGACGAACCAGATCTTCACCACGTTGCTTTTCAGCAGCCAGTTGCGCCTTGGCTTTCTTCAGCAGCGCCGCCTTATCGGCACGCTCAGAAGTAAACTCGGACTCACGCTTCTTGTTCAGCTTGGCATCGGATTGACGCTCGGTCTTAACCTGGTTCAGCAGTTGATCCAGAGACACGGCTTTCGGCGCTTCGGCAGACAGGGCGGCACCACTGAAAGACAGGGCGGCCGCTACCATAGCGGTAGAGATTAACTTTTTCATTATTCTGCTCCCTCCGCGGTACGAACAGGCAATTTCAGCAGATCAGGAGCGGCTTGCTTACGCGCCATCTTGATTGCGTTGGCAACGCTGCGCATGGACTCATCAGGCAGGGCTTTCCAGCCGCGGGATGCATTATCCCATACCCAACCGTTCTTCTGGTCCAGAGACTGAGCCAGGAACACCACGCGACCCAGGTGGAAGAAATCCACGGTCAGCTCTTTGCCTTCGATGTTCAGCTTACCTTCGTAAGCGGCCATCTTGTTGCCGTACTCGTTTTCGATCTGGTACGCATCCAGAACCAAACGGTACTTCTCCGCAGTGGAAACGTTGGAGTCACCCATCACTTCTTTCAGGCGAGCCACACGGGCACGACGCTCATCGATGGAGAAAGGCACGTCCAGTTCAACGAACTGGTCCATGGTTTCAATCATCTTGAAAGTCAGTGGAATAACACCTTGCTTGGTCTTCTCGATACCACCAATCTGAGTTTGCAGAGAAGCGATGTTGGCTTCTTGATCCGCTACCAGACCGGCATAGTAATCGTTGTAAGACTTCAGGGTTTCATACTCGTCAACAACCAGGCGGTAGTCGAACAGCATGTCCTGAGCTTGGTCATACAGCTTGTTAATCTTCTTCTGAGACTTAACTGCATCTTGTTGAATTTGGGCATCAGCTTTCTGAATGCCAGCCAAATCGGCTGCCGAAGCGACGCCTGTTCCTGCCAATGTCATTGCAAAGGCAGTTGCTAGTGCGGTTCTTTTACTAATCACGGACATAGTTCCCAACCAGTCTTGTTGTGAGTTTGCGACTCTGAACACTTCAATTTCCAGTGTGTTCGCTAAGCATTGCGCCAGAGCCAGTCCTACTTTATTGGTCTATTTTTTATATATCCCTTGCTCTCTTTTCCTATATAAAGGTGAGCGCACTCGCATCTTTCCACAGTTTACCAAGGTGTGTCAACCGTGTTACTAACACTCGCAGGGCACTAAGATTGTGTAAACAAAAAGGATTGAGCAATATTCGCTCAAAACGGGATTTTTCCCTATTTTTCCTCAAAAAATAGTCCGTTGCGATTGGATTATACTGCGCCCAGACCCACCCCTCAGCAGGATAATGTATCGCCATACCCCTATGCCCAGATGATGACTCCATCAATTCTGTTTACATAAACGAAATCAACATCGCCGTTTGAGAGCGGGATTTCACCATCTTTGATGATGATGAATCGATAACGTCACCTCATAGTTAGCTGTTGATGTAACTAAATTTTTCCACCCCAGGTTCGGGCAGAGTTTTATCCCGGTGTTGGCATCAGCTTTGGACAGAGACCCAAGGTAGCCAGCGACTCCTTTCTGCGCCCATGGAAGGTCAGAAAACGGCCCAAAATCGTGCAACCACTGTCGTCCTTAACCACCGGCAGTCGCCGATTCAAAGCTATCGCGATTCGAATAACTTATTGTGCTTCGGTCTGAAGCCACGGGTCACCATCAACATCAGCGCCTACTCAAACCAGCAGTTCATTGCCACGCAGATTCGCTCACCTTCCCCCATGAACGGTGCCACCTCGTGCATCAGATAAGAGGGGAAAATCAGCAACTGACCGGCTTTTGGTTCAAAAGAGAGGGTTCCTTGATGAAAAGGGGCTGAAAAGCTGGTGTTTCCCGCGTCCATAAACATCTGATTAGAGGAACTGGGATGAAAAAACCGAATCTGCCCGGACTCCGGGTAGTCCGGGTTGGCCTCGCCAACATCGACGTAATACACCGCCGACCAGGACGCCAGCGGATGGTTGTGGTAGGCGATGTAGCCATGCTTGCGGGTAATGTGAAACCAGGCATGGTTTTTCAGTTTCAACTGTCGCATCTCATCGGCACTCTTACGGGTCGTGCTGGCGACAATGGACATGACTGAGGAGAGACAAAACTGCCGAAGCTGCTGTAAAGGAGGATCCTGCAGGGTAAACAGGTCCATGTTACTTTCAAAAATATTCACCCGGGTGGTCGGGGTGTGGGTCTCTTCAAAACCGGCCTGCTCCAGTTCAAAAAAGCGCTTTTTAAGTTGGGGGTTTAGCTGCTCGGCGCCCTCCAGAGTAGCGGTCGCCATAGGCACGGCAAAAGCCGGAAATAATTGTAATTGACTCATAATACGTCCCTGAACACTGACACCCGGATGACCAGACACCTTGGTCCGGAGTGGTCCCCACTCCCTGGGTCATCTCACAGGCCCACTACTATATACCAGCCACAACGGCTTTTCCTACCCAACAGCGCGGTCAAATCCAGACAGTCAGCCATGAAAAAGGCCACCCCAAACCTTCAGGGTGGCCTTCACTATCGCTCTGTTATCTGAGACGGCTCAGAGCTTAGAACTTAACGATGGTCTGAACATACCAACGGCTGCCCAGTACGTCGTAGGTGTAGGTATCGGTGTTACCGTCGATACCGTTGGTGACGTATGGAGGCTCTTCATCAAACAGGTTATCGATACCCGCGGTTACAGTCACGTAATCGTTGACGAAGTAGCTACCGGAGATGTCGTGGTACATAACCGCATCGGTGCTGTCACCCAGCTTAGGCTTGGCAGGGTCGGCTTCGAAGCGATCCAGGCCTTCCAGGTAGCGCATCTGGTAGTTGAACGCCCAGGTATCACCCCGTACAGCGGCGTTGAAGGAGTGCTTCCACTCAACGTAGGAGCCACCGGAGGAGAACACCTGGCCAACGTAGTCAAACGGATCCGCACCGGCATAAGGAGTGAAATCGTACTCCAGCAGGTAGGTGGACTCGTAATCTACGCGCCAGTCCAGGCCAGCCGCATCGAAGTTATAGGCCACGTTGAAATCCAGACCGCTGGTTTGGATGTTAGCAACGTTTTCCAGAGTGGCGATCACGCCGTCAATCTGACCTACCGCATCACGACCGATGTCGTTACAGAAGGTACCGGTACCGTCAACACCACCGTTGGCGGAGTTGTAGCACACGTCGACCTTAGTGTTCACGTCAACGTTACTGATGGCATCTTCAATCTCGATGTCATAGTAATCAACGGTCATGCTCAGGTTTTCGATGAAGGTTGGCTCATACACCAGACCCACGGTAAAGGTATCGGCAGTTTCTGCCTGCAGATCTGGGTTACCACCCACCTTGGCACGGGTCTGTTGGTTCTGCTGCGGGGTACCTGGAGTCACACCATCGGCAATACAGTTAGCCTTGACCGTGGCGTTGGCATCGGCGTTGCTACAAGGATCGGCGTAGTTCTCGTACGAGTCAGACTGACCACCGAACAGCTCGTTTACGGTAGGCGCACGGAATGCGGTAGAGGCTACGGAGCGCAGCATCAGGCCGCCACCGGTACGCAGGGTGGCACCAATCTTGTAGTTGGTGTCGCTGCCAAAGGTGCTGTAATCGGAGTAACGAACCGCCGCTTCAATATCGAAGTTCTCGATGAAGCCAGCGTCAGCGACAACAGGAATCGCTAATTCAACGAAGGCTTCGGAAACGTCGTAACGACCGGAGGTTGGATCCTGTGCGTTACCTGAACCCAGACCCGCAACCGTCAGTGCGTCAGGCTGGAAGCCGGCGCTTTCACGGCGGTGCTCGATACCGGCAGCAATGCCGACGGCGCCCGCTGGCATATCAAACGCATCACCAGAGATGTGCGCTTCGATGATCTCCTGCTGGTTAAAGCCGGTGCCTTGGTCGGTGTAGGCGATGTACTTAACATCATTTGGCGTCAGCGAACCTTCACCAAAGTAGTTGATACAAGGCGCGTCCGGGTTGTTACCGGTACCGTCTGGGCTTACGCCTTCACAGTTTTCAGTAACGGACTTAACCACACGGTCCATGTTGATGTAGTTGTCAGAGACGTCTTTGGCGTCGTTACGACCGGCCATGTAAGACACGCCCCACTGCCACTCATCGGCCAGGGTGCCTTCGAAGCCGACCACGGTACGCCAGGTGTACACGGTCTGCTCGAAGATCCGTGGGCCCACCTCGGTCATACGACGCAGAGGCCACAGTTGATCCTGACCGGTCACCGCTTCACCGGTAACCGGGTTGATGGTACCGGCAGTGATGCCGTCTGGCAGGAAGCTGTAGTTCTGCGCGTACGGGTAGTTGGCTGGCAGGGTCCAGTTATTCAGCGTGTAGTTGATTGGCTGAGGAGCCATCTGCTGATTGGAGTGACGCCATACGAAGCTGTTTTCACTGATGAAACGCAGGTCATCATTGAACTCGTAAGTACCGTTAACGGAGAAGTTAGCGCGCTCTGCCGGGGTGGACAGGTAGCTGACTGCCGCGTAGTTGTAACGGTCGGCATCACTAAATGGGTGGTAGCCCTTGTCGGAAGAGGAACCGTCACCGCCTGGCTCGAACTGCAGCCATGGCTCATAGGAGCTTACGCCCTCATCAGACAAGTGACCGATGGCGGTCCCCGCCTGGTCAAAGATCTCGTAGGTGGTGGCATCCGGATCGTCGGAGTTCGGATCGCTGACCTTGGTGTCGCCGATGTAACCGAAGAAGTTACCGTCGGAGCCGATGGCCAGGCCTTCGCTACCGTTGACAAAGGCGCCCATGCCGATGGAGTTAGCCGAACCGGCACAGTAAGTGCCATCGGCGTTCTCAGACAGAGGACATGCGGAGAACGAGCGGTCGCCCTGGCGAACTTCGCCACGGTTGTAGTAACCGACGTTAACAACGACGTTACCCTTTTCAAAGTTGGAGCCGAAAGTGGCGCTCAACTCGTACTCATCACCATCGCCTTCGGTGGTTTCACCGTATTGAGCGGAGAACTCGAAGCCTTCGAAGTCGTTCTTGGTGATAACGTTAATCACACCGGCGATGGCGTCAGAGCCGTACACCGCTGACGCACCGTCCTTCAGGACTTCGATGCGCTTCACCATGGAAACCGGGATGTTGTTCAAATCCACAGAGTCGTTGGCACCGGTACCAGAGTTCACGAAACGGCGACCGTTCACCAGAACCAGAGTACGCTTGGCGCCCAGACCACGCAGGTCGATAGACAACTTACCTTCACCACCGTTGTTGACGGCGGTAGTGATGCCCCCCTGAGCCGCACTCAACTGCTGCAGTGCGTCAGAAACTTTCACAATACCGGTTGCTTGTAGTTGTTCTGCGGTAATCACGGAAACAGGGCTGGCACCTTCAATGTCGGCACGCTTAATGCGGGAACCGGTAACCTCAATGCGCTCTACATCTTCTTCTTCAGCCCAGACAGCCGGAGCAGTCAAGGCTGCAGCGGAAGCGCCGGTAATCATTGCTAATCGAACAGCTTTTGAAACGATGCTGCTTTGCATGTTTATCTCCCTAGACACATCAATGTGTTTATTGTTTTATCCGTCACGTCAGTTTTTCCTATCTGACACTGCGGCTTGGGGCTGGCCCCGTTGCAAGCAAGATACTAATCAATGCCGCAACAAATACGCAACCCCAGCATCACGAGATGGACACAGAAAGGAAATTCAAAAAGAAGTGTAAGGAGAAATAATTAGAGAAAGGCACTGCAAAACCACAGCCAAAGCAGACCATAAGGCCAGTTAATGACAAAAAAACACCACAGACGTTCAAATTGTTCAGTCATAACAATTTCGACACAAGAGTGTGCAAAATCCGTTCATTGACAATTTGCAATAACATTTACCAAACAATGTTCACAACAAAAGAAACACATGAGTTTGTCGCCAACCAAAGTAAGCATAGTCAGCAAATTCACTTCTGCATAAAAAATAGTCAGATTTTTTTGTCGCTATTAAAACAGCCGCAAAACCGCCCTTTTAAAACGGCACTATCACCTCCAACAAAAAGTCAAAATCACGATCAAAAAAGCCACCGCAAGCGGTGGCTTTTTCTTATGTAACCCGCTCAGGAATTACATGTAGTAACGGATACCGATGGCAAATGCGTTGTCATCGTTGTCGTCGCCCAGGCCGAATTTGTATTCGCCGTACACGGTGGCATTGCTGGACAGGTTGTAGCCCACACCGGTGATCAGCTGAGATTCGTCGAACTTGCGACCCAGTTCAGCGATGACTTCATCGGATTTAACGAAACGGTACTGACCGTACAGGTTAGTGCTGTTTTCGAAACCATAGGAGACCATGGATTCAAAACCTTCGGACTCACCTTCGAAGCGGTAGCCGGCTTCAACGTTGTCGCCCTGCATGTAGGCAACCGCACCGTAGAGGCCTTTACCCCAGGTACCGTAGCTGGCGGACACGATGGTCGCTTCCAGGCTTTCGCCGTCGGCCAGTTGCACGCTGCTGCTGGCGTCAAAGCTGCCGTCAACGTCGCCACCGTAGTAGGCGGCACCCAGACGGATCTCACCAATGGTGTAGACCAGGCTGCCGCCCATGCGATCGTCCAGACCGTTGTCGGCGCCCTGCCACTGCAGGCCCAGGGTCAGATCGCCGGCGTTACCCAGGCTCAGGGTGTTGTGGTATTGCAGCGCCTTGTCGGCACGGCCCAGGCCAGATTCACCGCCGTCTTTACCGAACGAGTAGATACCCAGGTGGTCGGCAGCAAAGCCGTACGGGTAATCGGTAACCAGAGCAACGTCATAGTAAACAGACCACTGTTTACCTACAGACACACGACCGTAATCGTCATGACCGATGCCGATGTAACCCAGTCGGGATTTAAAGCTCTCGCCACCTTCAACCAGGTTGATGGAGGTTTCCAGCTTGGCATCCAGGACATAACCATTGCCCAGTTGGTTCACAAAGCCAAAGTTGATGCGAGGAGAGTTATCATTAATCTCTGCGTCACCTGAAGCGTCATCCAGCTGAATGGCCAGGTAACCGCCCATGGAAACGGAATTGACACCGTCGTTATACAACTCAACGGCTTGAGCCTGAGCGGCCAATAACGCTGGAACAGCAACTGCAAGAAGTGACTTTTTCATCTAACCTAACCTTTGTGTGTCTGATTCTTAATATGTCTCCCAATCCGTAGCGAGCATCGTTCATCCAGTGAAGGCAGACGAGACTAGCAAGAATTTCTCAGAGCACATATAGATCACGATCACACTTTTGATGGTCAGATTGAATTTATCTGCCTTTTACACCTTCAAATCACAAACGTTATCACTATAACCGCACAACTTTTACAACGCATTAACTATTGACCGGTTTTAAAACAGACCTAATTGCCCCATTAATAATCGCTCCAGTGTGGTTGGTGGCGTTAAATGGGCCAATATCGGCTCAACAATAGGTTGTATCTGTTTTTCCAAATAATGGCCGTAATCCGGCGTTAATACGCAATTTTCTGCTGGTTCCGCTCCCTGAGAGGTCATTATATAGGCTATTTGACTGCCCTTGTGATAACGCGCCCGCCCAGCCAGTGTATTCGCCTTTTCGGCGGCGATGACGTGCGGGCCCCTGGAACGATAACTTTCCAGGGACTGCCTCAGTCGCTTCCGGTACACCAGCAACTCATCACACTCCCCGGCCATCAGCGCCTGCACCTGCTGGCGAATCAACGCCTCGACCGGCCGCCCCTCGAACCAGCTTTGGTACAACCGCTGTTGAAACTGCCTGGCCAACGGCGTCCAGTCGCTGCGTACGGTCTCCATCCCTTTAAACACCAGGGTCAGAGACTCGCCGTCACCGACCGCACCAACGTAGCGCTTCTTCGAGCCCGTTTCGGCACCGCGCAAGGTGGGCATAAAGAAGTGATCAAACAGGGTTTCGAACTCCAGCTCCAGGACACTCTCCAGCCCGACCTCCTGTTGCAGCTTTTGCTGCCAGCGCCGGTTGATGAGAGTGACCAGCTCACGGCCAATGCCATTAGCTTGCGCCCGCGTCGCCCATTGGCCGACATGAACAAAGGTGGAGTCGGTATCCCCATAGATCACCTCGTACCCGGCCTCTTCGATCCAGGCTCGGGTGGTTTTCATGATCTCGTGGCCTCTCATGGTGATGGAACTGGCGAGCCTGGGATCATGAAAACGACAACCGGCCGCCCCCAGCACACCGTAAAAGGAGTTCATCAAAATCTTAATGGCCTGGGACAGCGGTTTGTCGTTATTGGTCTTAGCCAACTCCCTCTGGCGCCACAACGCTTCGATGATGGCCGGCAATCGATGTTGATGGCGATGGAAAAAAGCACCGCGGAATCCGCGAATGCGGGCCTCATCCGGCGCCGACTCCGCCGCCGCCATGCCCATGGGATCGATGAGGAAGGTGCGAATAATGCTGGGGTACAGGCTTTTAAAATCCAACACCAGTACATTGCGGTAACGCCCGGGAACCGAGTCCATCACGTAGCCCCCTGGACTGGGGGCGATATCGGCCTCGTTCAGATCCGGAGCCACATAGCCGGCTCGGTGCAGTTCAGGCAAATAGAGATTATTAAATGCCGCCACCGATCCGCCAAGCCGGTCCATCTCCAATCCGGTCAACTGGGCTCGGCTACAGGCAAACGCCAGCAGGTCCAGCTTCTCGAAGATACGCCAGACCAGCTCACAATCCATCAGGTTATAATGGGCCAGCGCCAACGGGTCATGATGAAAGTTGTGCTCAATCTCGGCCATGCGGTTACCACTATTCTGGCAAGCCTTGCCTTCTCCCAGCAACGCTTGGGCGACGTTATCCAGGGCGTAGCTGTCATAATGGTAAAACGCCGCTTTCAGCCAATCGATGCCATCGAGCACCACTCGGCCTTCCAGGCCGTAGCCACGCCCCGGCCCGGCCTCCTGTTGCCACCTGGGTTCGGTCTGGCCTCGGCCCAGCGTCAGCGCCATTCCATGCTGTTCAGCCCGGCGTTGCAATAATTTAAGGTCAAACCCCACCACATTCCAACCAATGATGACGTCGGGGTCGTGGCGTTCAAACCACAGCAGTAAGGCCTGCAGCAGGGCTTTCTCATTCGAGTACCAGGAGAGATATTCAGGCGACTGGGGCTGGGGAGCGCCTCGCATCAACACCCGCTTATCGCTGTCGGCGTACAAACCGATGGAGTACAGCTCTCCGTCTCGAGAACACTCGATATCCAGGGACACCACCTTCAGGCTGGGACGCCACTGCAGCGGCCTTAACTGAACCCCCTTGGGGCCCTGTTTCCACTCCAGCGCAGCCGTCACCCGGCGTTCCATCAGAAACCGGTCGCAGCTGCGCACATCACTCTCCAGCAACGGAATCCCCCGGCTGGCACAGTATTTCTGCAGCTGCAGCCACAGTTTGTGGGAATAACAGTAGAGGGCACACTGGGGCTGACCATCGAAACTGATCAGCTCAATGGCGGCCAGCGACCACTGGCTGGCTGGCCAGGGAAACAACCACTGGCGCAACGCCGCCTGTTGCTGCTGGGGCACAAACCCCAAAAACCCTTGCCCGGCCACCTCCAGTCGATACGGCCCGGAATCGGTTGCCAGCCAGTAAACCAATGACAGGCCGCCAGGGCCGCTGTGCTGATGGCGGCTTAATAACCAGCCACGGGAGGGGGTTGAATCGGTCATACAGGCATTCTGACGTAAACACTGGTATTATGTACAGCTGACTTTCCCCATATAAGCCGCAGCATGCTCAGTGACAAAACCAAAAAAATGACCCGCCAGGCCTATAACGGCATTGCGGAAGCGATCCCGAACTTCGTCCGCCGCAAGGAGCAGAATTTCCTGATCGCCGAAATCGCCAAGACCCTGGCCGGTGAATATGAAAAGTCGCGCCGCATCATGGTGGTTCAGGCCGGCACCGGCACCGGTAAGTCACTGGCCTACTGCCTGGGCGCCATTCCTCAGGCACTGGCATCCGGCAACAAGGTCTGCATCGCCACCGCCACCGTCGCCCTGCAGGAACAGTTGATGTACAAGGATCTGCCTCTGGTGCAGCGCCACAGCGGCATGGAGTTTAAATTCGGCTTGGCCAAGGGACGCCAGCGCTACGTCTGCTTATCCAAGCTGGAACTGCTGGCCGGTGAAGCCGGCGACAATGAGCAGGGGCAGCAGGCGCTGTGGGAAAGCAAACCGGCCAGCGCCGACATCGCCCTGCTGAAGCGATTGCATCAGGCCTACCACAACGGCAAATGGAACGGCGAGGTCGACAGTGTTCCTGAGCCGGTAGCGGATTACCTGTGGCAGCAAATTGGTTCCGACAAGCACAGCTGCAACAAACAGCTGGCCGCCCACCGGGATTGTCCGTTCCACAAGAGCCGCGACGACATGGACAGCTGGGACGTGTTGATCGTCAACCACAGCCTGTTGCTGGCGGATCTCGAACTGGGCGGCGGCAAAATCCTGCCCGATCCCGACAGCATGTATTACATCATCGATGAGGCCCACCACCTGCCTCAGGTCACCCGCGACTTCTCTGCTGCCAGCGCCAATATGAAGAGCACCGCCGACTGGCTGGGAAAACTGGAAAAGTCTGCCCATAAGCTGGCCCGAGAACTGCGCAGTGATCGCGCCACCAATCAGGCCACCGAGCTCACCAGCGACATCGAAGCCATTGGCGATAGCCTTGGCCAGGTGGTGGAATTCTGCGAAGCCAATCCGGCCATCTTTGACAATCCAGAGCTCAGGCACCGGTTCGAAGGCGGCGAACTGCCGCCGGTGCTGATCACCCTGGCGGAAAATCTCAAGCTTGCCACCAATCAGGCCCTGAAGCGCCTGACCAAGTTGCAGCAACAGTTGATGGAGTCGGTGAAAGACGGCGACATCAAAGGCTGGCAGGCTGAGCCTCTGGTGGCCGACATCGGCTTTCATCTGCAACGGCTGGAGGGCTTGTCGCAGCTGTGGCTGATGATGGCCCGGGAGACCCCCAGCAGCGGCGCGCCACTGGCGCGCTGGATAGAGCGGGTGGAGTATCAGCAGCGGGCCGACTACCTGGTGTGCACCTCCCCCATCGAGATCGGCTTTATGCTGGAGGAGATGCTGTGGAGCAAGGCCGCCGGCGTCGCCCTGTTGTCGGCCACGTTGATGGCCCTGGGCAGCTTTGATCACTACCGCCATCAGGTCGGGCTGCGCAATAACGACGGCACCCGCTATACCGCCCTGCCCTCCCCCTTTGATTACCAGCAGAGCGCCACCCTGTTTCTGCCTAAAGTCAGCGTTGAACCCAGCGACGACCGCTTTGGCGACATGCTGATCAAGACCATCCCCGAACTGCTGGAGGAGGAAACCGCCAGCCTGGTGCTGTTTACCTCCTACCGACAGATGGAAGCGGTGGCCGACACCCTGAGGATGCACAAGAAGCTGCCGATCCTGGTGCAAGGCGAAAAGGCCCGCTCGGAGCTGATTGCCGAACACCGTCAGCGCATCGATGATGGTAAGGTCTCCATCCTGTTTGGCACCAGCAGCTTCTCCGAAGGTCTGGATCTGCCCGGTGAGTACCTGACTAACCTGATCATCACTCGGTTACCGTTCGCGGTTCCCACTTCCCCGGTGGAACAGGCCCACGCCGAGTACATCAAATCCAAGGGCGGCAATCCTTTTTTGCAGCTGGCGGTTCCCGATGCGGCCAAAAAACTGGTACAGTCCTGCGGTCGTCTGCTTCGAAACGAAACCGACTATGGCAGAATCTCCATTCTGGATCGGCGCCTGGTCACCAAGCGCTACGGCAGTTCACTGTTGGACTCCCTGCCCCCCTACCGTCGCCATATAGAATATTGATAGCCAAATGATTGAACTGGGTTTAGACCTGAACTTGATGTTGCTGTTGTCGGCAGTGGCCTTTGCCGCCGGCTTCATCGATGCCGTTGCCGGCGGTGGCGGCCTGCTGACCATACCGGCTTTGCTGACCGCCGGGCTGCCTCCGCACCTGGCACTGGGCACCAACAAGCTGGCCGCCAGCTTTGGCTCTCTGACCGCCAGTTGGACCTATTATCGCAAACAGCTGTTTAACCCCTCCTTCTGGCGAAAGTCCTTTGTCGCCACCTTTATCGGTGCCGCCGCCGGTACCCTGGCGGTGGATCAGTTTTCCGCCGACATACTGAACCGGCTGTTGCCTCTGGTGATTGTGGCCATCGCCCTGTACACCCTGTGCGCTCCCAGCCCCAGTGACGAACACAAGGGCCTCCCGGAGCGCACTCTGGGGTTGAAGGTAAAACAGTGGACTCAGGGGCTGGGGCTGGGCTTCTACGATGGCTTTGCCGGCCCCGGAACCGGCGCCTTCTGGACCGTTTCCTCCATGATGCTGTACAAAATGAATATTCTGCTCTCCTCCGGGCTGGCCAGAAGCATGAATTTTGTCAGCAATGCCACCTCTCTCGGGTTCTTTATCGCCCTGGGACACGTCCACTTTGGCATTGGCATCGCCATGGGGGTCTGCCTGATGGCCGGCGCCTGGATTGGCGCCCACTCCGCCATTCGCTTTGGCAGCAAGTTCATTCGGCCGGTGTTCATTACCATGGTGCTGATCATCGCTGGCAAGCTGGCTCTGGAAGCCTGGTTATGAGTTTTCGTCGCCAAAGCGAATTGATGCAGCTGCTGCGCCAGCGCTTTGCCCAGCTGAAACAGCAGGTTCAGGACTACGACCGCCAGCTGAATCAGAGCACAGAAAAGGCTCTCAACCACAGCCATCGCTTCCATCAGGGACTGTTTGAACAAACCGGCGCCTCGCTGAGTCAGTGCATCGCTCAAATGGACAAGGACATGACCGCCCTCGAGCGCCTGTCCCACCACCCAGGCTCCGAGGCCACCTTTGAGTACCTGTGTCAACAGTTCAGCGATCGCTATCAGGCGGTCACTCAGGCCATGGCGGCCACCGGCGTTCAGGTGGCCGGCACTAAGCTCAAAAGCCGCCGGCAATGGCAGCAGCGCCCCCACAACCAGTACCAGTGGATTGCCCAATCGGTGATGAGCAACAGCAACGGCGCCTACGCCGAGCTGCGCAAACACCAGAACTGGGCCAGTCGGCTGGAGCAGAAAATCCGTGAACTTGAGCAAAAACTGGATTTGCATCAAGGACAAGAAAAAATCAAACTACAGAATGATATTCTGGCAACCCACAAACGGCTCGGCCAATGTCGCCAGGCTATGACCTATATTGAAGAACGTATCGCTCAGCTTGAAAAGCGCGGGCACAGATAAAAGGAGCGCAGGATGAATAAGGCCTCGGTATTGGCGGCAATGATCGCCGGGGGAATGAGCTTTGGCAGCCTGGCTGCAGAACTGACCATTCCACTGTCATTTGAGTTTATTGCAGTCAATGGGCAGGAAGTGAAGTCCAACTTTTTCAGCCATAAAGACGAAATTGAGTTGGAAAAAGGGCAGCACACTATCGCCCTGGTCTACAAAGATCTGGTGGAAGAACCCTTTGGTGACGGCCATCAGCGGGTCAGCTCCGACCCCTTCCTACTGCACATCACCATCGACAGCGATGGCGAGTACAAGGTGCGCCCCCATGAGGTGATTCGGGATCTGGACCAGGCCAAAGCCTTCGCCCAGAAGCCAGTTCTGAACGTCACCCAGGAAAATGGCCAGGCCGTCACCTACAAAGTTGAGATGACCTCGGTCAAGCAGGAAACCCTCTTCGACACCCTCAACAAGGGCCTGTCCCCGGAGCAGGAAGCCAAAAAGAAAGTGATCGCCGCTACCGCACCGGGCGCCGTGGTCGCCACCGGCGCTGCTCAGCCTTCGGTCAATATGCAGGGCGACGACGTCACCAACCCGCAGATGATGCTGAAGTACTGGTGGCAACAAGCCGACGAGAAGACCCGCAAGGACTTCATGAGCTGGGCCATCCAGAACATGTAACCCGAAGGGGCCGGCAACGGCCCCTTTTTGCCTCATGATCCATTGCGTCTATCACCCCTGCTATTCCCAGTTGGTTCTGCCACAGAATCACGGTTTTCCCATCACCAAATATCAGCACCTGTACCAGCAGTTACAACAGCACCCGCAGCAGCACCGGCTGCGCTGGCACCAACCCGATGCCGCGCCACTGGCGCTGATTGAACGCTGTCACCATCCCGAATACCTGCGACAGTTTCTCGGCAATGGCCTCGCCGCCGCGCCGCTGAAACGGATGGGCTTCCCCTGGAGCGAGGCGCTGGTCAACCGCACCCTGACCTCGGTAGGGGGCACCCTGCGCACCACCGAGTTGGCGTTGGATCATGGCATCGCCCTGCACCTGTCCGGCGGCTACCACCACGCCCACTATGATTTTGGCAGCGGCTACTGCGTGTTCAATGACCTGGTGATCGCCGCCGAGATGGCCCTGCTCCGGCCGGAGATCCACAAGGTGGTGATCTTCGATCTCGATGTTCACCAGGGAGACGGCACCGCTGCCCTATGCCAGGACCGAACCGAAATCATCAGTTGCTCGGTGCACTGCGACAGTAACTTTCCCAGCCGCAAGCAGCGCTCCGACTTCGACTTTGGCCTGCCCAAAGGCTGCCAGGACGACGATTACCTGCAGAGTGTCGGCGAGGCACTGCAACTGGTGACCCGCCTTCATCAACCGGATCTGCTGATCTACGATGCCGGCGTCGATGTCCATCATCGCGACAGGTTGGGACACCTGAGTATCAGTGATAGTGGATTACGTCGGCGCGAACAGCTGGTACTATCCTATTGTCTGGACAAGAAGCTGCCGCTCGCCTGCGTCATCGGCGGCGGTTACGACCGCGACCCAGAGGCCCTGACCCACAGGCACCTGCAACTATTCGACGCGGCGCTGGAACTGCAATAAAGGAGTATGACATGGATGCAGACATCAGAAATTATTACGAAATTCTGCTGGAACAAACGGTCACCGACCGTAAACTGGCCGAACAGTATAACGACAGCCAGTTGGCCGACCTGTTCTGCCTGACTTTGAACCAGATGCCCTGCCGCTATTTCCGCCACCGGGTGGACCTCAGCGCCTACGCCTCCAGCGACGAGCTGGTTGCGATGCAGAAGAACGTCGATGAAGCCCTAACCCGAGCCCTGAACTACATTGAACGCCATCCCAGAGAAGAGTAAGCCCTCACCCTACCGGTTGCTGTTGATTGGCCTGTTGCTGACACCGACGCTGCAGGCCCAGCAACCGGCGCCCTTCATCGCCCACTATCAGGCCACCAGTAAAGGCCTACCTTGCGGTGGTGGCTCGCAGCAACTGGTTATCGACGACGGTCAGTATCAACTGCTCAGCAAGGGCAAGTTCTGTCTTCTCGGAGGCCGAGTGGACAACCGCAGTCTGCTCAGCTGGCAACAGGGACGCTGGCAGACGCTCGCCTTCGATGCCACGGTGTCCGGCTGGTTCTCCCAAGATGACTATCAAGCCAGCCGAACCCCTGAGGGCCTGATGGCGGTCAACAAGGATGGTCATCCCCTGGTTTATGAGGAGCACGCCCCGGCCAGCCAGGGCGCCGCGACGATGCTGCAGAACCTGGCTCTGGATGTCGAACGCCAACGCCAGGACCTCTATGCCGACTACACCTGGGGCGATGAAACCCGGGACTACCGCTTTGAGTGGCTGGGAGAGGAGCAGATTGAGTTTGATGGGCGCGCCTACCGGGCCCATCACCTGCGGCAAACCCACCCCAAAAAGTCCCGGGTGGCTGACTTCTGGTTTGCACCGGCACTGGAACACCAGTTGATCAAGATGACGGTCCATCGCCTCGGCATCAAGATGCTCGACGTGCGACTGTCTGACTTCGAACGTTCAGACCCCATCACTCGATAACGGCCATTGCCGTTCAACGTTGCCCTTTCTCCTCCCGACTTCTACTTTTTATAACGGTCGGCATGCTCATTAGCCCAGGCACCGGATGCCGCTTCAGCCTTAGCCGTCGACCCCAGAAATAGAATCAAACTGACATCAGAATGAAACGTTTGCTTTTCATTCTATCCTCAGGGCGCCGAAACGGCGCCTGGGTTCATGGATGAACGCGGTCGCCACATCGGCCGCCAAGACAGGGTGATGGAAGACAGGGTGATACCGGAAAAACTGTTTTACCTGCAAGGGATAGGCGCCGACTACCAAGACAGTCAGGGACAGTGCGTGGCTATCGACCCCGAGGTGCGACGGCGGTTGCTGTTCGCCATGACCGGGCCTCCAGCCATCGGAACCGACCCCTGGCAGCAACGCATCGACGCCCTGGATGCCCACCCCTGGCTGCAACTGGCACCGGCGTTTCAAATTACCGACATCGACACCCCCACCCTTGAGGTGTATCAGCCACAGGAGCTGACCGCTCACTTTAGCCTGAGTCACCCTCAGGCAACGCCGCTGCAGATTGAGGCCAGGCCACACTGGCAGCACGGTGAGTACTGGTACCAACAGCGCCGCTTTGTCCGCTACCATCTGCCCCTGCCTCCTGACTGGCTGAGCACCGATGCCACCGACACCGAACTGACGGTGTATCAACAGGGGCGCCAACAGCGTGTCACCCTGTGCCGCACGCCGGCCCGCTGTTATCAGGCCCCGGCCAGACCCGAACGCAGCTGGGGACTGAACCTGCAACTGTATCGACTGCGAACGTCCCGGCAGTGGGGCATCGGCGACTTTGCCGATCTGCACCGACTCATCGACTGGCTGGGTCCCCTGGGGGCCGACTTCATTCAGCTCAATCCTCTGCACACCCCGGATCCGCACCTGAAAGGCAACGTCAGTCCCTATGCCGCCGCCGACCGACACTGCCTCAGCCCCCTCTATCTGGCCCCGGAGTGGATTGAAGAGTACTCGTCGTTAGCCGCCGAGTTTCAACGTCCCCAGTGGCTGGGCCCCAGGCAACGCCTGGCTGAGGCGGACTGGCTCGACTACGACGCCATCGCCAGGCTCAAGTTTGCCCTGTTCGACCGACTGCATCAGCAGTTTCTGCAGACCGTCTGCAACTCAGGCGCTGAGCGCGACCAGGCCTACCAGCGGTTTGTGCGTCAGCACGGGGAACGGCTGCAGCAATACCGAAGTCAGGAGCATCAATGGTTGTGGCAACAGCTGCAGCTGGAGACCCATCCGGATCTGCCCCTGTTCCTGCAGTTTGAAGCCCGACGACAACAGGCTCGTTGCCAGGCCCGTTGCCAGGCTTTAGGGATGGTCACCGGTCTGATTGCGGATCTCCCGGTAGGGGTTCCCCCCACCAGCTGTGAGGTGGCCGCCGACCCGCAGCACTTTTGTCGCCACGCCAGCATTGGTGCGCCGCCAGACCCCTTCGCCGCTCAGGGGCAGGACTGGGGCCTGGCACCTGCAGACCCAGTCATCATGAAACAACAGCACTTTCGTCATTGGCGGTCGTTGCTGGACGCCAATATGAACCACTGCGGCGCCCTGCGCATTGATCACATCATGGGCCTGAGACGGCAGTGGTGGTGCCTGCCCGGCGAGGCCCCTGGCATCGGCGGTTACGTCTATTACCCCCATGAGCAGCTGTTCGATCTGCTGGCCCTGCACAGCCACAATCATGGGTGTGAAGTGATTGGCGAAAACCTCGGCATTGTGCCGCCCGAGATCGACCAGCAGATGCAGCATAAAGGCATCGCCGGTACCCAGCTGCTGCACTTCTGTCTGGACTCACAAGGCCGCTACCTGGCCCCGGATACCTTGGGGAACAACCTGATGCTGATGACCAGCAACCATGACGTGCCACCACTGGCACAGTGGTGGCAGGGTGGGGATTTGCATCTCCTTCAGCAGTTGCAACTGCTGAGTGCCGAGCAACTGCCGCAACGATTGCAGCAGCGTCGGCGGCAAAAGCAGGCCTTGCTGGAGTGGCTGACGCGCTTTGGTGACAGCCCGGCAACCGATGCCGAGCAGGATTGGAACTTTGAACTGATGGCCGCCTCTTTGCTCACCCTGGCCAAAAGCCGGGCCAACCGCTTTGCGCTGCAACTGGACGACCTGCTATTGAGCTCTCAGCCGGTCAATATTCCCGGCACCTGGAAGCAGTACCGCAACTGGCAACTGCGCTTAAGCCAGCCATTGGCCTGCCTGGAACAGGACCCGCAAATCCATGCGCTGCTGCAGCAGATCGATCAACTCCGTCGCCAACCGAGGCCCACCCCATGACCCTGACCACCCTTGCCCCACCGGCTCCCGAGGATGACGTGCTGACCCCCTCCCAACTGGGGATGCACCCAGGTGCCGATGGTCGCCGACTTCAGGTCGGTTGCTATTTCCCCGGCGCCCTGTCCGTTCGAGTCGTCGACCTCAATAGTCAGCGTGCCGTGGCCACCCTGGCACCGAGAGGAAATCTTGGCTACTTCCTGGGGCCTCTCGGGCGCCGCATTCGACGATTCCCGTATCGGCTGCAGGTGGACTACCCCCAGTCACAGGCGTCAATCATCGACCCCCATCAGTTCGGCTCACTGCTCACCGAGCAACAGCGTTACCTGTTTGCCGAAGGCAAAGAGGAACACGCTTACCGTTTCCTCGGCGCCAACCATCGCTGCGTTCAGGGTATCGACGGCATCTGGTTCAGCCTGTGGGCCCCCAACGCCAGGGCGGTGGCGTTAATCGGCGACTTTAACCATTGGGACAGCCGCAGCCATCCCATGAAAACCCACCACCACAGTGGCATCTGGGAGCTGTTTTTGCCCCAGGCCAGTCCGGGCCAGCATTACAAATACCGCCTGACCCTGGCCGATGGCCGCACTCAGGATAAGGCGGACCCCTACGCCCGGGAGATGGAATCGCCGCCCCACAACGCCAGCCGAATCGGCGCCATAGCCGACTACCCATGGCAGGATCAGTGCTGGATGGCACGCCGGGCCCAGTGGCCTTCCCACCAGCGGCCGCTGTCCATCTACGAGGTCCACCTTGCCTCCTGGCAACGGCAACAGGACAACCAGCCTCTGAGCTATACCCAGCTGGCGCAGCGCCTTATCCCCTATGTCAAACGGATGGGGTTCAGCCACATTCAGCTGATGCCCATCGCCAGTCACCCGTTCGAAGGCTCCTGGGGTTATCAGCCCATCGGCCTGTTCGCTCCCAATCAGCGCCTCGGCGACGGCGACGCCCTCAAGGCCTTCATCGATCAGTGCCATCAACAGGGGATCGGTGTCATTCTCGACTGGGTCGCGGCCCACTTCCCCGGCGACGCTCACGGCCTGGCGCAACTGGACGGCACCGCCCTGTATGAACACGACGATCCCCGTCAGGGCCATCATCCGGACTGGGACACCCTGCTGTTCAACTACGGCCGCAACGAGGTCAAAAGTTATCTCATCAGTAACGCCTTCTACTGGCTGGGCGAATACCACTTCGATGGCCTGCGCCTGGACGCCGTCTCCTCCATGCTGTATCTGGACTACAGCCGCGAACCCGGCCAGTGGGTCCCCAATCGCCATGGCGGCCGTGAAAACCTGGACGCCGCCGAGTTGCTGAAGCAGCTTAACCAACGCTGCCATTTCAACTTTCCCGGCCTGTTGATGATTGCCGAAGAGTCCACCACCTGGGACGGCATTACCCGACCGGTGGACCATGGCGGTCTCGGCTTTGGCTACAAGTGGAACATGGGCTGGATGAACGACACCCTGCGTTACCTCAACCAGGACCCCATTCACCGCCGCCATCACCATAGCCTGATGAACTTCAGCATGCTGTACGCCTACAGTGAGCACTTCATCCTGTCCCTCAGCCATGATGAGGTGGTTCACGGCAAAGGGTCATTACTGAGCAAAGTGCCCGGCGATCCCTGGCAGAAGTTCGCCACCCTCAGGGCCTACTTCGGCTTTATGTGGACCCACCCGGGAAAGAAGCTGTTGTTTATGGGCAATGAACTGGCCCAGTGGGACGAATGGTGCCATCAGCGCTCCCTCGACTGGCACCTGCTCGACAGCCCGCCTCACCTCGGCGTGCAGCACTGGGTTCGCGACCTGAACCAACTCTACGCCAGTCAGGGCGCCCTGCATCTGTGGGACCATCAACCCCAGGGGTTTCAGTGGCTGGAGTGCAACGACTACCACAACAGCGTATTCAGCTTCCTTCGGCGCGGACCCGAGCCGACATCACCGCTGTTGGTGATCATCAATATGACGCCGCAGGTTCATGAGCAATTTGCCGTCGGCGTGCCACAACCGGGCCGCTGGCGCGAGCAGCTCAACAGCGACGCCGGTGAGTATGGCGGCAGTGGCGTGACCAATCCCGAACCGCTCAGTAGCGACGATCAGCCGCTGCATCAGATGGCGCAGCGGTTGACCCTGCGCCTGCCGCCGCTGAGCTGCGTCATTCTGGCGCCGGAGTCACCGTAATGCAGACCCGGCCGGGACGCCCCTACCCATTAGGCGCAACCCTGACGGAACGGGGCGTCAACTTCGTCCTGTTCAGTGCCCATGCCGACGCCGTCACTCTGTGCTTATTCGATGACCAACAGCAACCGCAGGCGCAACTGCCACTGCGCCCCACCCCTGGCGGCCTGTGGTGCATCGAAGTGGCCAACCTCGCCGAAGGTCAATATTACGGCTATCGGGTTCATGGCCCGACGGCGCCCCATCTCGGTCACCGCTTCGCGCCCCACAAGCTGCTGCTGGACCCGTACGCCAAAGCCCTGTCCGGACCGATGCTGTCCCCGGACAGCGAACCCGCCCCCCAGCTGGATAACGGCCACTGGATGCCCAAATGCCGGGTCACCGCCCCCCTGGCAACCCCGGACTGCCGACCCCGAATCCCCCTGTCCGACACCCTGATTCTGGAACTTCACCCCAAGGGGTTCAGCATCAATCTTCCCGGGCTGGCCCCCCAACATCGCGGCAAACTGTCCGCCCTGGCTCAGCCACAAGCCATTGAGTATTTTCACCGCCTCGGGATCACCACCCTGGAACTGTTGCCCATTCACCCCTTCGCCAGCGAACCCTTTCTGACCCAACGCTCCCTCAGCAATTACTGGGGCTACAACAGCCTGCAGTTTTTTGCCATCCATCCCGACTACCTTAACGGCAACGATCCGGCCGAGTTTGCCGAGGTGGTACAACGCCTCCACGACGCCGGGTTGGAGGTCATTATGGATGTGGTGTTCAACCACAGCGCCGAGGGCGATGAACAGGGCCCCACCTACAGCTTTCGTGGCCTGGACAACGCCAGCTACTACCGTCTCGATGATCGGGACCCAAGCCGCTACCTCAACTTCAGTGGCTGCGGCAACAGCCTCAACCTCAGCCACCCCAGGGTGCTGCAGATGGTGACCGACAGCCTGCGTTACTGGGTCAGGGACATCGGCATCGACGGCTTTCGCTTCGACCTGGCGACCGCCCTGGGACGGGAAGCCCCCCACTTCGACGCCGGGGCCGGCCTGCTGGATGCCATCGGCCAGGATCCGCTGCTGAGCCAGGTTAAGCTGATTGCCGAGCCCTGGGATCTCGGCCCGGACGGCTATCAACTGGGCCAGTTTCCACCACCATGGAGCGAATGGAACGATCAGTATCGCGACACCGTGCGCCGGTTCTGGCGCGGCGATGCCAATCAACTGCCGGCCCTGGCCAACGCCCTTCACGGCAGTGCCAGATGGTTCGATCACCATGGCCGCGGCCCTGTGGCCAGCATCAACTTTATTACCAGTCACGACGGTTACACCCTGGCGGATCTGGTCAGCTATGAACAGCGCCACAACCACGCCAATGGCGAACACAACCGAGACGGCCATGGCCACAACTTCAGCCGCAACCATGGCACCGAGGGCCCGACCGCCGCCAGCGACATTCACGCCCTGAGGCAGAGGCAGCAGAAAAACCTGCTGGCCACCCTGCTGCTGTCTCAGGGAGTGCCCATGCTGCTGGCCGGTGATGACCTGGGTAACAGCCAGCAGGGCAACAACAACGCCTATTGTCAGGACAACGCCATCGGCTGGCTCGACTGGAGCCCGGCCCCGGAGCAGCAACACCTGGGTCAGTTTCTGCGCCAGTTGATCGCCCTGCGCCGCTCGCAACCCCTGCTCAGACAATGCCGTTATCAGCACAACCACGGCGATGTCCGTTTCCACTGGTACACAGAACAGGGGCACAAGATGCAGGAGTCACACTGGCATCAACCGCAGCGCCGTCACCTGATGGTGCAGATTCAATCCACAAACGACGCCCTGTTGATGATGTTCAACGCCGGGGCGACGCCAGTGACTTTTCAGCTACCGCCCCCCCGCTACGCCCAGACCTGGCACTGCCGGGTGCACACCCAGGCCGACGGCCTCGAAGACGGCCATGCCCTGTCCCACAACACGGTGACCCTTTCGGAACACAGCCTGGCAGTGCTGCAGGCTTCATTAAAGGACCAATGAGATGCCCAAAGTCAGCCGCCCGACCCCACCCAAGTTCAGCGCGCAACCCAAGGAGTGTCTGAAAGCCGGTTTCGACCATTACATCCGCTACAGCCTCAACCGTGACAAGCCCAGTGACCAGGATCTCTACCAGGCCCTGGCGTTAAGTGTCCGCGAACAACTGATGGACAACTGGCGCGACACCCGGGTTCGCAATAACCAGTTTTCCGATCGCAAAGTCGCCTACCTGTCGCTGGAGTTCCTGATGGGACGGGCACTGGGCAACGCCGCCCTCAACCTGAACCTGACCGACGACGCCCGCCAGGCTTTGAAGGGCTACGGTGCCCGGCTGGAGGAGGTCGCCGAACAGGAGCAGGATGCCGGCCTGGGCAACGGCGGGTTGGGGCGACTGGCCGCCTGCTTCCTGGACAGTTGCGCCACCCTGGACATGGCGGTACTGGGGTACGGCATTCGCTATGAATACGGCATGTTTACGCAACAGTTTGTCGATGGCCATCAGGTGGAGCAACCGGACCGCTGGCTGCGCAACGGCACTCCCTGGGAGGTCAAAGTCCCACACCACAACGTGCTGGTGCAGTTTGGCGGCCGGGCCGACACCTTCTGCGACGATCAGGGCCGGCGGCGCCACCACTGGGTCGATACCGAAGAGGTACTGGCGGTGGCCTACGATGTGCCAATCCCCGGATTTAACAACCGCCGGGTCAACACCCTCAGGCTGTGGAAAGCGGAGGCCACCGACGAGTTTGACCTCAGTGAATTCAATCAGGGGGATTACAGTGAGGCGGTCGCCAGGAAAAACCAGGCGGAGCAGATCACCATGGTGCTGTACCCCAACGACAGCAGTGAGAACGGCAAAGAGTTGCGATTACGACAGCAGTATTTCCTCAGCTCCGCCAGCCTGCAGGATCTGCTGCGCAGCTACCTCGGTCAAGGTGGTGACGTCGGTGATTTCGCCAAGCACCATGTGATTCAGCTCAACGACACTCACCCCAGCATCTCGGTCGCCGAACTGATGCGGCTGCTGATGGATGAGTATGGACTGGGCTGGGATCAGGCCTGGTCGGTCAGCAGCCGCACCCTGGCTTACACCAACCACACCTTGCTGCCCGAGGCGTTGGAGAGCTGGCCGGTGGCGCTGATGCAGCGCCTGCTACCTCGGCTGATGGAGATCATCTTCGAGATCAATGCCCGCTTCCTGGAGCAGGTGGCCCAGCGCTGGCCCGGTGACGGCCACAAGTTACGGCAACTGTCGATCATCAGCGACGATGCCGATCCGGCGGTGCGCATGGCACACCTGGCCATCGTCGGCAGTTTCTCGGTCAATGGCGTGGCCATGCTGCACACCACACTGTTGACCCAGGGGTTGTTTCACCACTTCCACCAGCTATGGCCACAACGGTTCAACAACAAAACCAACGGCGTGACGCCCCGGCGCTGGCTGGCCCACGCCAACCCACGCCTCAGCGCCCTGCTGACCGAGCGGCTGGGCAAGCAGTGGATTACCGATCTGAGCCAACTGACCGCCCTGAACGCCTACCTGAGCAACGACAGCTTTATTCATCACTGGCGCGAGATCAAACAGGCCAACAAACAACGGCTGGCACAGTTGGTGTACCAGCGCTGCAACGTCGAGTTTGACACCGGCATGCTGTTTGACGTCCAGGTAAAACGCATCCATGAGTACAAGCGGCAATTGCTGAACCTGCTCCACGTCATCCACCTGTACCGGCGCATTACCGCCGGCGACACCGCCAATATGACCCCCCGCTGCGTGCTGATTGGCGGCAAGGCCGCCCCGGGCTACGCGCTGGCCAAGCGGATACTGAAACTGGCTAACAATGTGGCCTACATGATCAATGCCGACGCTCGGGTCCGCCCCTTCCTGAGGGTGGCGGTGTTACCGGACTACAACGTCAGTGCCATGGAGATCATCTGTCCCGGTGCCGACCTGTCACAGCAGATCAGTACCGCCGGCAAAGAGGCCTCCGGCACCGGCAACATGAAGTTGATGATGAACGGTGCCCTGACTATCGGCACCCTGGATGGGGCCAACATCGAGATACTGGATGCGGTGGGTTCGGAGAACTTTTTCCTGTTCGGACTCAATGCCCAGGAGGTTGAACAGGCTCGGCAGCACTATCAGCCCGACACCTACCTGCAGCGTTCGCCGGCGCTGCGGGGGGTCATAGAACTGCTGCAAAGCGGCCACTTCAACCTGTTGGAGCCTGGGCTGTTCCAGCCAATACTGGATGCCCTGCTCAGCCCGGCGGACCCCTGGATGGTACTGGCCGATTTCGACGCCTACCTTCAGGCCCAGGAGCGGGTCGCCGAAGCCTACCTCAACCCCGCACACTGGACCCGCATGAGCATTCGCAATACCGCCGCCAGTGGCCGCTTTTCCAGCGATGCCACCATCAGCCGTTACCGGGACGAGATCTGGAGCCTCGCCCCCGCCCGCCCTTGCCGTCAAGGAGAGACGCCCGATGCTTAATTCCAATCCACGCTACGTCAGCAACCTGACCCGGGATACCTACGCCATCATCCTGGCCGGTGGCCGTGGCAGCCGCCTGCATGAACTCACCAGCTGGCGGGCCAAACCGGCGGTCTATTTCGGTGGCCAGTTTCGAATCATCGACTTTCCGCTGTCCAACTGCGTTAACTCCGGCGTGCGCCGCATCGGTGTGGTGACTCAGTACAAATCCCACAGCCTGATCCGCCACCTGAGCCGAGGCTGGGGCCATTTCAAGCGCGAGCTGGGGGAGTCAGTAGAGATTCTGCCGGCTTCCCAGCGCTACTCCGACAACTGGTATCAGGGTACCGCCGATGCGGTATTTCAGAATCTGGACATCATTCGTCACGAGTTGCCCAAGTACGTCATGATCCTCTCCGGCGATCACATCTACCGCATGGACTACGCCGGCCTGATCGCCGCCCACGTTGAATCCGGTGCCGACATGACCGTTTCCTGCATCGAAGTGGCGGTGGCCGAGGCCGCCGGTGCCTTTGGGGTGATGGCCGTCGATGCCGAGCAGCGCATCACCGGCTTCGAAGAGAAACCCGCCCGGCCACAGGGGTTGGCGGACGACCCGGAGCGCTGCCTGGCCTCCATGGGCAACTACGTGTTCAACGCCGAATTCCTGTTTGACCAACTCAGCCAGGATGCCCGGCGCCAAAACTCGGATCGAGACTTCGGCAAGGACATCATTCCCGCCATCATCGAGAATCACAAAGTCTTCGCCTACCGCCACCGCAGCGCTCTGGACAATGAACCGCCCTACTGGCGCGACGTGGGCTCTCTGGACTCCTTCTACCAGGCCAACATGGAGCTGCTGCAACCGACTCCGCCGCTGAACCTGTATGACTCCCGCTGGCCCATCTGGAGCTACCAGGAACAGCTGGCCCCGGCCAAGTTCGTGTTCGACGACGACCATCGTCGCGGCACCGCCGCCGATTCCATCGTGTCCTCCGGCTGCATTGTCTCTGGGGCAACAGTGCGCCGCTGCGTGCTGTTCAACCGGGTTCGCATCGACGATTACGCCCTAGTGGAAGACTCGGTGATTCTGCCCAACGTCCACATCGGCCAGGGCGCACAGATTAAAAATGCCATCCTCGAGCGAGGCTGTGAGGTACCTGACAACATGGTGATCGGCTACGACCGCCTGCAGGATAAGAGCCGTGGCTTTCGAGTAACGGAACAGGGACGGGTGCTGGTGACCCGGGAGATGCTGGGCTTACAGGTGGGTTATGAAGACTGAACACAGAATTCGAGTACTGATGGTTGCGGCGGAAAATGGCGCCCTTCCCGCGGCCAAAGTCGGCGGCATGGGCGATGTGCTGCGGGATCTGGCCCCTGAGCTGGCCAAGGCCCAGGTGCAAGCCGATCAGATCATGCCCGCTTACGGCCGCTTTCACCGTCACCCCCACGCCAGCCAACTGGCACGGTTGACCGTCCCCTTCGGCGGTCGTCATGAAATTGTCACCCTGTACCAGCTGGCCAATCCGGCCCACCCCGAGTCCAGGTTGTTTCTGCTCGATCACCCGCTGTTCAGCAACGCCGGCGACGGGGTCATCTACCACTGCAATGACCCCGAACCCTATGCCAGCGATGCCAGCAAGTTTGCCCTGTTTTGCGCCGCCGTTGCCGTCGCCCTGTGCCAGCGTCACCTGAGCCGACCTGAGGTACTGCACCTGCATGACTGGCATGCGGCCCTGCTCACGGTGCTGCGGGCTTTTGATCCCCGCTATCAGCCGTTGCAGGCGCTTCGCTGTGTGTACAGCATTCACAACCTGGCCCACCAGGGAACCCGGCCGTTTCGAAACAGTCACTCCAGTTTTGGTCGCTGGTTTCCGGAATTGGCCGCCAGCCTCACCGATGCCCAGACCCGCCGAATCGAAGACCCCAGCTACCCTCAGTGTCTGAACCCGATGCGGGCCGCCATCAACCTGGCGGACAAGGTGCACCTGGTCAGCCCCAGCTACGCCAGCGAAGTGCTGCAACCCAGCGACCATCGACACGGGATCTGGGGCGGAGAAGGCCTGGAGCAGGATCTCAACCGCCGTCATCAACAGGGAGGGCTCTGCGGCATTCTGAACGGCCTGGTCTACCCGGATACCCCGGCGCCACCTCAGAGTTTTGAAGCGCTGCTGAACGCCATGCACACCACCCTGCTTGGCTGGCAGGGCCACGGCACCCACCTGCGCAACGTCGATTTCATTGCCCATACCCGCCTGCAGTTGTGGCAGCAGGCGAAGCGGCCGCCGCCGTCGATGCTGCTGACCACGGTCGCCAGGCTGACCGAGCAGAAAGTGGCCATCCTGTGCCACCGCCTCGACAATGGCGATACCGTACTGGAAACCCTGCTGCGCCGGTTTAAGCAACGTCAGCCTCAAGGGCTGTACGTCTGCCTGGGCAGCGGCAATCACACCATCGAAGCCGAACTGCAACGGGTCGCGGCCCATCACGACAACTTCCTGTTCCTCAACGGCTATCAGGAACAATTGTCGGCACAACTGTACCGTCAGGGCCAGTTGTTTATGATGCCCAGCTCCTTTGAACCCTGCGGCATCAGTCAGTTGATGGCGATGCGGGAAGGCCAACCCTGCCTGGTACACGCGGTTGGCGGACTGCGGGATACGGTGGTGGACAATCAGACCGGCTACTGGTTCGAAGGCGATAGCCTCGAGCAGCAGGGGCTAGCGCTGCTGGCCAGGTTTGATGAACTGCTGGAAGCATTTGGCAGCGACGACTGGCAACGGGTCGCCGCCAATGCCAAAGAGCAGCGGTTTGGCTGGCAGTCCCCCTGCCGTCTCTATCGGCACTCTCTGTATCTGGAGTAACAGCCAGGCGCTCCGGCGATGTCGGAGCGCCCATGGCTTACGGCGGCAACGTCGCCAGGGCCTGAATCTCGTCCCCGGTCAACGCTCGATCGTAGAGACGCACTTCATCCAGGGTTCCGCTGAAGAACTCGGAGACACCATCGGCGCCACCGAAGATCAGGTCGCCATTGCCATCGGCTGGCTGTGCCGAGCCCGAGGCCACGGCGGCGCCATCGCGGTACAGGGTGCGGGTTCCTGCGGATCCGTTTTGCACCAGCGTCAACTGAGTCCAGCCGCTACTGATGCTGCCGTCAGCCAGGTTTGCGGGCCCGCCAAAGACCCAGGCATTCCAGGACGACACCCAAAGGCCATACCAGGGAGCGCTGTCACGGGACTTGGTCACCACTCCGGACCAGCCCCCCTGAGGCCCATCGGCGTTCACCCACACCGACAGGGTGAAACTGTCGCCGACGGCAAAGGCCAGCGCCGATTCATGGCCGATGCGAACCTGGTCGTCGCCGCCATCGAAGCTCAGGCCGCCCCCGGCCCAGCCCGGCACTCGACTGGCGCCGCTGAGGCTGCCGACCCGACCGTTGCCTGAGGCATCCAGCACCGAATCACCGCCTGTTTCATCTAATGGCCAGTAACCCACCAGGCCGACACTGGGCAGGCCACCACCGCTGAGATCAATGTCAAACTGAGCGCTGCTGATGCTGCTGTCTGACAAGCCGTCGGCCAGGGCGATGGCCTTGAGGGTCACGCTCTGATCCAGGGTCAACACCGACAGATACTCATCAGAGCCCGCATCGGGATCGCTGCCGTCCAGGGTGTAATACACCCGCGCCAGCGGCGTCGACGAACTCAGGGTCACGGCCACCGGACCGGAGAAACTGCCTCCTGCCGGCGAGATCACCGGCGCCGCCACCGTCGCCGGTGCGGCCACGGTAACCGTGATGCTGTCGCCGGACTCCGGATTGGTGAGCGGTTGATGATTCTCATCCACCAGCCACACCTGCACCAGGTGACTGCCCGGCGCCACCGCGCCAAAGTCATAGCTGGACAGCGACAGATCGTGCACAGGCACATAGGCCTGATCGTTCAGCTGCACATGGACATGGTTGTAGCCACTGGCATCGCCACTGCGGTTCCAGCTCACCACCAGATTGCCGCTGACCTCACTGCCATCGATAGGGGCGGTGATCACCAGCGCCGGAGCCTGGTACGGCTCGATGGCCACACTGACCTCGGCGGTGTTACTGACGACGCCGTTTTGATCCGCCAGCCGATAGCTGAAACTGTCGCTGCTACTGGCGCTGCCATCATGCTGGTAGCTGAGGCTGCCGGTTGCCCCGTCGTAATCGATGCTGCCGTAGGCCGGTGCCGATACCAGCTCAAAGCTGTCCAGGTCCCACCCGGCCGGGGCCGAATCGTTGGCCAAAATGGCAATGGTGACCGCCTGCCCCTGGGTGACCAGGGCGCTGTCATTGCCGGCGCTGGGGTTGCCACTGCCGGGCTCCAGATTCATCAGCGCCACCACCTCGGTGGCGCTGAAGCCGCGGCCATACAGGCGAACATCATCCAGCACACCGTCAAAGAACTCGCTGATGCCGGCGGCGCCACCGAACCATAACTCACCGCTGCCGGTGCCCTCCCGGGCCGGTCCGCTGGCGATCTCAACGCCGTTAAGGTAGAGGCTGCGACTGCCTGACGCCTGCACCAGGGCCAGGTGGTGCCAACCACTGCTGATGCCACTGCCGTACAGGGCCGATGGGCCGCCGAAAGTCCAGGCATTCCAGGAGGAGATCCACAGCCCGTACCAGGGACTCTGATCCCGGGACTTGGTGACCACCCCGCTCCAGCCGCCCTGGCTGGCAGCAGGATTGACCCACACCGACAGGGTAAAGGCATCGCCGGCGCCAAACGCCAGTCCGGCGTCATGGGGCACGCTGACCCAGTTGTCGACGCCATTGAAACTCAGGCCGCTGCCAAAGCGACCGGCGGTCAGGCTGGCACCGAAAGCAGTACCGCTGCGACCATTGCCCGAGGCATCGTTAACCAGGCCACCGGGCAGAGCGTCCATCGGCCAGTACCCCAACAGATCCGGATCGACGCTGCCGTCGACCACCTGAATCGTGATGGTCTGGGACGCCTCAGGGTTGGGCAACGCCACATGGCTCGAGTCCACCAGCCACACCTGAAGCTGATGACTGCCGACGCTCACCTGGCCAAAGTCATAGCTGGTGAGGGCCGTGTTGTGCAGGGTGACGTGGGGGTTGTCGTCCAGCTTGACGTGTATGTGGTCATAGGCGCTGCTGTCTCCGGACAGCTGCCAGTACACCACCAGATTGCCACTGATGTTCTGACCGTCGGCGGGACTGGTAATGGTCACCGTCGCAGGCTGATACCCCTGCACCGTCACAGACACCGGCGTGGCGGCAGACCAGTTACCGGCGTAATCCTGCACCCGATAGCTGAAGCTGTCACCGCTGCCGGTAGCACCATGGTGGCGATACAGTATCTCACCACTCTGGGCATCGATGGCGTCGATGGTGCCGGCTGCGGGTGCGGCCACCACCTCTACCGAGCCGGGATTCAGCCCGGAGGCGGCACTGTCATTAGCCAGCACATCGATGCCGACACTGGCCCCGGACACCACACTGGCGCTGTCGGATTGAGTCACCGGCCCCGGCGCCGGCGGCGCCGTGGTTGCCAGAATCAGCAGTTCCTGAGAATCCAGCGCCCGGTTATAGAGGCGCACCTCATCCAGTACCCCGGAGAAGAACTCGCCGACCCCACCGGCCCCGCCGAATCTCAGATCACCGCCGCCGGTTGCGGCTTGAGCAGCGCCGCTGGCCACCAGTTCGCCGTTGAGATAGAGACGACGAACGCCGCCAGAGCCATCCTGAACCAGCGACAGGTGCTGCCAGCCGGTATCGATGCTGCTGCCATACAGGTTCGACGAGCCACCAAAGGTCCACACATTCCAGGCGGAGATCCACAGTCCGTACCAGGGGCTCTGATCCCGGGAGTGAGTCACTAATCCGGCCCAGCCCCCCTGGGGACCATCGGCATCGACCCAGGCGGACAGGGTAAAACTGTCGCTGTCGGCAAACGCCATTCCAGGCTGGTGGGACACCACCACCTGGTCACCGCTGCCATTGAACCTGAGCCCCTGTCCGTCCCAGCCAGCGGTCCAGCTGCCGCCGCTGAGCTGGCCGTTCCAGCCACTGCCGGACTCATCATTGACGGTGCTGCCGCCGCCTTCATTCATCGGCCAGTAGCCCACCAGTCCCGCCAACGGAAACTGCGGGCCGGTTTGTTGGAGATCGAACTGGGCGGCCGCCACTGCGGAAGGAATGAAGCCCAGATGATAGGCCCACACTTTCAGGGTGGCGCTTTGGTTCAGCGTCACCGTGCCGGTCGTCGTCGGGGAAGACAGGTTGGGGTCGCTGCCATCGAGGGTGTAATACAGGCTGGCACCCGCTGTCGCCGAGCTGAGACTGACCGTCAGAGGCGCGGTATGGCTGCCGCCGTTGGGCGTGATCACCGCAGTGGCCACGGTGGCACTACTGCCATTGTCATACAGATCGATGGTCACCGTTGCCGGCGCCGACACATAACCGTCGCTGTCCTGCACCGTGTATTGAAAACTGACGCTGCCGGGGACGGCACTGCTGGGCTGATAGCTGACCCGACCGGTACCCGGTATCACGGTCAGCAACCCGGACGCCGGCTGGCTGATCAGGGTCAGGCTGTCGTAATCCAGACCGGCATCGTCGCTGTCGTTGGCGAGCAGATCGATGTCTGCCACGCTCCCCAGCGCCACACTGGCATTATCGTCATTGGCCACCGGGGGCGAAACGGTGCCGCAATCCGGATAGAGGGTGGCCACTTTATGGGTGGCCAGACCATGGGCATCGGTCACCGTCAGGTGAATGCGAAAGAAATAAGTTTCGCCATCGCAACCCACCGGGGCAATCTGCACCTGGCTGCTGCAGTTGTTGTCGATAGGGTCGGAGTGGGTGTGGTTGTTGTGATGCAGCACCGTCTGCCAGGCACAGCTAAGCTCCGCCAGGCTGTGCTCATTGTCGCTGAGCTGGGCCTGCAACGGATACAGGGTGTCACCGGACAGAGGGTAACGGCTGCCATCGACCGGGCTGGTGATGGTGACCGACGGCGGGGTGTTATTGACGCTCACCAGCACACTGGCGTCGTCGCTCTGCGCCGGCGAACCAGAATCGGTGACCGTCAGCTGCACCTGGAAGCTGGCGGGGCCGGCCCCGGGGGCAGAAAACTGATGAACCGGGTTGGCGCTGCCACTGCTGGCACCATCATCAAAGTTCCACCAGTAGCTGAGCGGCCCCCCTTCCGGATCGCTGGAGCCGCCAGAGGACAACTGCACCGACAGCGGCGATGGCCCGAACTGAGGCGTGGCCGAGGCCACGGCGGTTGGCGGCCGGTTGCCCCCTGGCGCGTAGCTGACCTTATGGATGAAACTGGCCCAGCTGATGTAGTACAACTGCCCTTCGGTAGGGTGAGTGGCCAGAAATACGATGCCGCCGCCCTGGCTCAGGAAGGGACGGATCTCCGCAGGACGATGATCCGCAGTCATCACAAAGTTACGAATCCACTGACCACCAAAGTCACCGTGGAAATAGGTACCCTGATAGCTGGTGGGGAAATCACTGCCCTGATACCAGACACCACCGGTTGAGGCATTGCCGAAAAACGGCTGCCCCTGAGTCAGCACATTACCGGTGCCCGGTACCGCATCCCCCACATCCACCGCCACGCTGTTACCGGCCCCGTCGAAGGCCGGATAGCGGGTGATCGCACCGCCATGAAACCAGTCCAGTTGCGGCCGCTGGTGCACATACACTGGCACCTGAGTAATGCTGCCGCCGCCACAAGGATTGGCAAAACCAGGGCTTGGTTGAGCCGCTTGCTTCAACAGATCGCCAAAATTGACGGTACACCCCAGCACCTGTGAGGCGATCTGGTTTTGCACCACCTTATTCTGGTACTCCTGTGACGGCTCAATCCCTTCAAACAGCGGCCAGCCAAAATTCTGCCCGGGGCCACTGACCACGTTAAACTCCTCCCAGCGGTTGTTGCCCACGTCCCCCACAAACAGTACGCCGGGATCGCCATCGGCAATGTTGTGCGAGCCGGTGCCCGGCTTCAGGCTCATGCGGTAAGGGTTTCGCAGCCCCAATGCCCACACTCTGGACTTAGGCGCTCGCGGTGCCGCAGCATCGAAATAGGGATTACCCGGCAGCCCATCTCCGCTTTCGGGATCCAACCTCACAATCTTGCCATTCAAGGAGTTTGGCATTTGCGAACGGTAAGAACCGACGTTCTCCTCCGGAGTAATAATGCCTTCATTAAGACCATCCTGATAGGCGGTTTCACCGGCGCTACCGGTGTCTGTGCTGGCGTAACTGGCACCATCGCCAAAGGCCGCCAACAAGCTGCCGTCGGTACCAAACACCAACTGACCGCTGCTGTGGGATTGGTGCAGCAGTGGAAAACCACTGGATGCAGTTTCCCCCAGCAACACTTTACGGCTGCTGTAATCCACGCTGGTGGCATTGCGATAATCCGCCTGACCGGCGGGTTTGATGGCGGTGTAACGGGTGATGCGACCGATGGTGGCCTGAGTCACCTGAATGGTGAGCGACGGGTCATAATCCTGGTCACACTGCGGGGCGCCAACCCCGGATGGGGGTTCGCTGCAGTGCAGCAGGTGATGCCGGTCGACGCCGTAATTCAGGTAGAGGTAACCGTTGTTGTTGAAGTCGGGATCCAGAGCAAAACCCAACAAACCGTGGTCACGCCAGGCCAACACCTCATCGCTGATGTCGAGGAGAGGCTGAGTCACCGGAGTCGCTTGATCAATAATCCAGACTTTACCGTCACGTTCCCAGGCGTAGATGCGAGAGCCTTCCTCGTTGAAAGCCAGACCTACCACACCAGACCACCCGGCCCCATCGGGGCGGGAGAGGGTCTCCTCCGTGAAATCCGAGTCTTCAAACAGTGCCGCCGATGCCATCATTGGCAACAGCCAGAGTCCTGAGAGCAACAGCATGCCCATTATGATTTGGCGCATACACATCACCCACTGCATTAGGGTAAGAATACCGGGCGCTGATCCCCGGCATGCAACATCCTGATTCGGCAATTCAAGCCGCCGAATGCAACTAGTCTAGTAAAGAAATAAACGCTGTCGAACCCGCAGCGGCTCGGCGCAAGGGCTGGCTTCAAGGATAAAAAACTGAGTGATTTTATCGGGTTTTAAAACTCTTCAATTAGAACAGCAACCTGTACCGGGGCAACGGAAAAACAATGGGGGCAACAGAAAAAATAAAAAAGGGCGCCCCTCAGGCACCCTTGTCAACGACACCACCGGCATCAGAACCGATAAGTGACACCCAGGCTGAATCCGGACACTTCCACGTCATTCTTGTCCAGGTACATCATGTATTCCAGACCCACGTCCAGGTTGTCGGTGGCCGCGAAGTCCACCCCGATGCCGTAGGAGAAATCGTTTTCGTCCTCCTTGGCTTTATCAAAGTCATTGCTGGCTTCCAGCTCACCCTTGGTATAACCGGCAATCACATAGGGAGTAAAACCGGAATCCATCGGCATCTGACCGCGCAGATACACGCCGTAGTAGTAGTTCAATTCAATGTCGACGCCCATCAGGGTATCGTCGGACACCCCCATGCCCAGACGTGCCTCGACCGCCACGTTTCGATTGAACTCATACCCCAGGCGCCCACTCAAGGCGCCGATATCGACACTGGGGCCGCCATCCACTTCCATAAAGTTATACTGGCCACCTACATAGACGGCAGGCTCCGATGCCAGGGCACACATCGGCATCAACAAACAGGCAAATACGATCTTTTTCATGCATCACTCCATGAGCCGTTCCGGAACTTCATAAGCCCAGAACTCAAGTTAAATCAAATAGAACACCAGCTCTAATTCGTGGTGTGTGCCCATATTACGCCCAATAACCTGCGCCGTTTTGCGCCCCGGATCACAGCCGCAAACAAATCAGTATCGAATTCGGTTCGACCCCAAGCCTGTCACCAGGCAGGCCGGTGCATTCATACCATCAAGGCGGCTCTACCTGCAGCAGCCACAATGCCACCGCCACAATGCACAACAGCAACAACAACGACAGTGCCACCCTCCAAACCCGCAACCATCGCTCGCCAGTCTCAAACAGCCTCACCCAATATGACAAACGCCGCTGCTCTGCCCCCCAGATAAGCCAGCGCGCCAGCATTGCGAACCCTGACTGCAGCGTCACCCGCCGCCCCAACGCGACACACGCCAGGTAGCAGCGCTCTATAGCCACCCTCTGTGGCGACACACCCACAGGCGTTGGCGCTCTCCCGCCCGCGCTCTGCCAGCCAGCAACCCCGAGGCTAGCCCCTATTCCCAAGGCCACCACCAACGGCCATGCCACGCCTCCATAGCGCTCCCAAAGCTCCGGGGTCACCATCGCCGCTCCCAGTGTCGTAACCATCCCCCCGGTCACCATAATGACCACATAGGCTGGCCGTCGTTGCCTCTGGGCCCCCACGGCCACAACCATCAGGCAATAGAGCATCGCCGCAACCCCAAAGGCCTGAAGCCCCCTCCCCAACGCCGGCGCAACCACCTTACCCAGCGGCAGCCAGTGAGCCACCCCGAGCAAGCCGGTGGCGACCGGCCCCAACCACAACAACAAGGATGTGGCCAACCGCTGCGGATGGTGCGCCAACGGCAGCCATTGATGAAACGGCCATAAACCGATTTTCAAAGCAAACCCCGTCATCACCAGGGCCAGATACAGTGTTGAAGAATCAAAGGTCGACAGCGCCTCGGGCAAGGAGGTAAACCCGACCGAGCCGCTGAACCCGGCCACGAGCAACATCGCCTCAAACAACAGCAGGTCTGCCACCACCAACGCCATCAGATAGAGGCGACCGGCGCTCCGGGCAGCCCCATCGCCTTGCGCACACAACACCCCGACGCAGGCATAGCCCATCAAGGTTGAAAACGACAGAAACACAATCATATCCATCGACAAAATCGCCCCTAACTGCCCCGCCATCGACAGCAACAACAGGCGATTTCCCCCCCCGGTATCCGTGGTTTTGCCACCGAGGAATGCCGCAATACTCCAAAACAGCACCGATACCGCCAACCACCACCATCGCTGCGAATCCAGCCCCATCCCTGCCCCCGCATACAGCCACGGCAATTTCACCATCAGCGGCTGCGAAACCAGCAACAATGCCGCGGCCGGCAGCAACGCCAGATGCGCAGACCAGAGCAGGCGCCGTGGCGATTTAGACAGCGCCAGTAGCAACGGCCACAGGGGGGAAAGTAGCACCAACAGATCGCTCATTCGCTCCCCGCCCGGCTGACAATCAAGCTAACCCACTCCACCAAACTGAAGGGGGCCGACGCCCACAGCCCCAGAACCACAACGGTAGTGGCGGTAATCAATGGCGGTATCAACAGCATCCAGGCCGTCTCCTGCTGCCCAAGACAGCGCTCATCAGGCCAGCGTGTGGGCGCAGGCTCAAACCAGGCGGCGTAGAGAATGGGCAGGAAATACGCGGCGTTTAACAGGCTGCTGCCTGCCAAAATCCACACGACCCAGCCCTGATCGGAGGCCAGCGCCCCCATGCCGAGATACCATTTACTGAAAAAGCCTGCCAGGGGCGGTGCCCCGATCATGCCGAACACCCCCACGGTGAACGCCGCCATGGTCCAGGGCATACGGCGCCCAACCCCGTTCATTTCACTGACTCGATGAATCCCCAAGGTCTCGGCCAGGTTGCCGGCACACAAAAACAGAGTGATTTTCTGAACCCCCTGGTGCACCAAGTGAATCAAGCCGCCAGTGGCCGCAACCGGGCCGGCGACACCAATGCCAAGGATGATGTAAGCCACCTGGCTGACCGTCGAAAACGCCAGCCGTCGCTTGAGCTCATCCTGAAACAGCGCCCGGAACGAACCATAGAGAATGGTAACCGCGGCCACCACCGCCAGAGGCAAGGTCAGCCCGAGGCTTTGAGAAAACTCAATGCCGTAGACGTCATACACAATCCGAATAATCCCAAATGCCCCCGCCTTAACCACCGCCACCGCGTGCAGCAGGGCACTCACCGGGGCCGGCGCCACCATCGCCTTAAGCAACCAACCATGCAGGGGAACCAGGGCAGCCTTAACCCCCAGGCCTGCAATACACAAGACGAATATCAGCATCAGCGTTGGATGCAACGAAGCATCGAGACCGGACAGAAAACCATGCGCCCGAAACTCGGTCGTACCGGACAGGGTATGCAGCCAAACCGTAGACAACAGCAATAACGCCCCTCCGCCGAGGGTGTAAACGAGATAGTCTCGCCCTGCCCGTTTCGCCATCTCGGTGCCGCGATGGACAATAAGCGGATAGGTACACAGGGTCAGCAGCTCATAAAACAACAGGAAGGTCACCAGGTTGCCGGCCAGGGCAACCCCAACCGTTGCCGTGACGCACACACTGAAAAACCCGAAGAATCGACTGCGGTAAGGGGACCCTTCCAGGTAGCCGATGGCGTACACCGTGGTCACCAGCCACAGCGCCGCCGACAAGCTCAGGAACAACATCGACAGTGGTTCGGCACTCAATACCAATTCGATTCCCGGCAGCAGAGGCAAGCGGGTCTGGTATTGCTGGCCATTTAACAGGCCAAAAAACATCACCCCGACCAACAGCAGCTTGACCACCGCGCCGGCCAGATTCAGCGTTGTTCGGGTTGCCACCCGCTCCTCAGGCAGGAAGAAGATGACCAGCCCCGGAACAAGGGAACTGCCGACCACCAATAGCGGCAGAGCCTCGCCCCAGTTCATAAGCAAACAATCCCGCCAAAAGGAACACCGATCTCCATCACGGCCAGCGGCCAGGGGGCAACCAACCCCAACACAACGGCCGCCATCGCCAACAGCAAGGCGGTCCACTCCATTCGAGCGACGCCCCCTTGGCTGTCATGGCCTGGCTCGGCCTGAGTAAAGGCATGAGCGATGATTTTGAACACGTAAGCCGCAGCCAATAACCCGCCGACAAGCAAAATCGCCCCCCACCACCACTGGCCAGACTCGAGTGAGGCCTCCAGCAACAACCACTTGGCAATGAAGCCACCACTGGGGGGCAACCCCATCAGGCTGATTCCAGCCAGTGCCAGTGCAATGAAGGTCAGAGGCATGCGCTGAGCAACGGGCGCTAACTCCGCGATGCGATCGTGGCCAGCCAACCGCTGTATGTTCCCCGCTGCCATAAACATCGCCGCCTTCGCCACTGCATGAGACAACAGCATATAAAGCCCGCCTTTCCAGGCGGTGCTCATACCAAGGGGAAAAGCCAGAAACAGGTAGCCCAGTTGCGACACCGTCGAATACGCGATCAGTAGCTTTAACCGCTGCTGACATAGCGCCAGGATCCCGCCCCACAAAACGGCCAACGCCCCCAAGGTCCCCAGTAACTGGGCAACATACCCATCCACTGCGGGGAAAACCTCCAGCCACAGACGCAACAAAATGTAGAACGGGGCCTTCACCACCAGCGCCGACAGCAGCGCACTCACCGGAGCCGGAGAAAAGGCGTGGGCAGCCGGCAGCCAAAAATGCAGTGGAAACAGTGCCGACTTAATCAGCAGGCCGACACTCATCACCCCTAGCGCCACCAGAACCGGCGGCGATGGCACTACTCTTTGTGCCAGTACGGCGATATCCAGGCTGCCAAACCCATGATAAATAAAGGCGATGCCTAATAGGTAAAACAAAGACCCCAGCTGGCTGATCAACCAATAACGCATCGCCGAGTTCAGGGCCTGTGCCCCGCCGTCCAGCGCGATCAAGGCCACCGCCGCTAATCCCAACAACTCAAGAGTGACATAGAGATTAAAGATATCGGCCGACAGAAACAGGGCATTGAGTGCGGCCCAAAGCAGCAGCCACAATGACCAGAAATGGACGGATTTATCGCGACCAAAGTAATCAAAGGAGTAGGCGCTGATCCCGAGCCCGACTACGGAGGCCACCGCCAGCATCAACAGGCTCAGCCCATCGGCGTAAAGATCAATCCCCAGAGGCGCGCCCCAGCCACCAATGGCATAGCGCTGTGGCCCCATCTGTTGCAACTGCCAGCCCAACCCCGCGGTCGCCCCCATCACCGCCAATGACGTGGCCAGACCCAAGACTCCGGCCTTGGTACGAAACAGAAAGCAGCCGATGCCGCCCAACAAAGGCACGACGATCAGTACCACGCCCCACGGAGTGTCCATTACTCCCCACAGCCATCAGACAATTGGTTTTTCCCCGTTGCCTGATACAGCCGCAACATCAACGTCAGTGCCAGCGCCGTCGCTGACACCGTGATAACAATGCCAGTAATGACCATGGCGTGAGGCACCGGGTCCACCGCCCCCGAAGTTCGGGACGCCAAGGCCACCAGCACCAGAAACACCCCGGAGCACATCACATTGACCGCCAGTATCTTGCGCAACAGATTCACATTGTGAATCAAGGCATGCAGGGCCAGAACAAACACGCTAACGCCAAGCAGTGCGTAGAAATAAGCGTGAGCCATTCACTCCTCCCCTGGGTGCCCGCCCAAAAACAGCGCCGCCAATGTCGCGCCGATGGACAGCGTCGCCATGGCCTCAATCACGACCACCAGTTGACCCGCCACCGAGGGCGGATACTGCAAAAAAGCGCCATCTGCCACGGCCAGGGCAACACCGGTCAACACAAACAATCCCAGCCCCGATGCCAGCAACAGCCGCAGCGGCAAACCGATAAACCGATTGTCGATACGCCAGCCACACAACAGCAGCAGTACCCCTGCTGCCCCCAATAGTGAACCGGCCTGAAAGGCTCCGCCCGGGGCGTTGGTGCCCGCCCAGAGCAGATACCCCGCCGAGACAATCAATACCGGAACCAGTTGACGGGACATGGTGTCCAGCACCTGACCCGGGTTCCATTGCCGCGACACCGAGGCGATGCGCAAAGACCACACCCCCAACAGAGCCGCCAGCAATACGGCCAACTCCAGTAAGGTATCGTAGCCACGAAAATTCAGCAGTACCGCGGTCACCGGGTTCGAGACCCCACTATCCTCCATCTTCGCCGCAACCGTTTCCGACAGGCTGACAGCGTGCTCTGGCAGAGAGACGACGGTGTACACCAGCCCCAACCAAAACAGCAGCAGTAACGGCCTGAGCCTAGCCTTCATGCCAGCCTCTTGCAGCCATCACTTCGACGGCGCCGACCACGACACCGCGGGGCGGGTCACTGCTCACTTTCCGCTCCCTTGACCGTCGATTGTTCGCCGGCCCCATCCTGCTCGGCCTTCGGTGCCGCCAGCCGGCTTCGCCGCATTCGCGCCATGGCTGCCAACAACAGGGCACCGGTCAGCCCACCACCTATCGCCGCTTCCGCCAAGGCGATGTCCGGCGCATTGAGCCGAACCCACACCAATGACATCAACAATCCGAAACTGACATAGAGCACGATCGCCTTAAACATCTGTTTAGTCGCCAATGCCAGCCACGCCAGCCACAACACCGCCACTGCCAGCAGTCCATCAAGCAACCAAAACAGCAGCGTCATTCCGTCCATGGCTTAATCCCCCGCTGCAACGCCCGCCGGGCGATCAAGTGGGCGATGCTTGCGCTGGCAAGCATCACCAACCCCCAAATGAGCAGCAGTTTACCCACGCCAAACCCATGAGGTGCCTGAACCGCCAACCCCAGGATCACCAACCCCAGGCCAACATTGTCGGCCTTGGTCAACGCGTGCAGCCGCGTATACACATCAGGAAAACGCAGCAAGCCGACGGTGCCTGCCACAAAAAACACACTCCCTGCCAGCAATAAAATGGCAGAGAACACCTCAATGGGGGTCATTCTTCTGCTCCTTAGTCCGCCAGGCCGATCTGACAAACGCCACGGCCGTGACCGCCGACAGCAAGGCAAAAACCAAAGCCACGTCAACCAGGGCCGAATGACCTAAGGCCTGCGCCAAAATCAACAAAATGGCCACCAGGGAAGTGCCTAACAACTGCACCGACAACATGCGATCGGCCGCCGTGGGGCCCCACACTACCCGCCACATACCGACAACCAGATTGATAAGCAGCACCAACACCAAGGACAGGTAAACGATTTGCATAAGGGTCAACCATCCACTTTCACCGGCGTGCTAAAGCCGGGTGGTTTCACAGCAAGCACGGAACACTGAATCTGACCCAGTATCGTCTCGGCGGTATTTCCCATGATCAATCCCGACACCCCGGTTCGGGCGACGGTGCCCATCACCACCAGGTCGGCATCAATCTGCTGACTCAGTGACGGGATCTGCTGACAGGCATCGCCCTTAATCAGGTGAATCGTCGGGCGAAGGTACTGCAGTGCATCGGCACCGATGCTGTGTTTCAGCGACTGCATCAAACTCTCCATGCAGGCCGAACGCTGGCGCCTAATTTGCTGAACATAAGCGTCAACCTCGGTCTGCCCGGTTCTCATGAATGCGCCATTTCGCATCGCGCTCTCGGCCGGGGCCTCCCATACATGGATGATGTGCAGCTCGGCCGATTCGGCCAGTGCTAGGGCGCTGGCCATTTCAAGCAACTGTCGGTTCAACCCCTCTACGGACGCGGCCTCATCCTGGGGGTAGGCATCATCAACATCGACGGCGGCCAGGATGACGCGACAAGGCTTGGGCGCCTGCGGTTTGATGATCCAAAGCGGACAGGGGCATTTCCGCAACAGGTGCATATCATCACTGCCAAATAGACGATCCAACCAATCCCGCTGCTCGGGAACCTTGATCACCAGGTCCCGGTGATGACGCAGGACTTCATGAATAATCTGCAAGAACGGAATCCCAACCAACACCTTGATGTCCATCTTGGTGCGCGTGGCAAAGGGCGCTATGAAGGCGTCCAGTTTCTGACGGTGAATAGTGACTATCGCATCCTGAAGGTCGACCAGATCCGGCCCGCCATCAGACACGCCAATCCCGACAGTGACATGCGGCACCACACTGACAACGGTCAGCCTGCCCTGGTTGCTATTCGCCAACTCAATGGCCCGCTCCAGCACCGGCACGGAGCTGCGCTCGGGCTCCAGCACGCAAAGAATGTTTTTAAACCGCTTCACTACTTGCCCCTGCATCACAGTCCAAGGAAACTTCAAACATTCGCGCCACCAACTGCTCCAATCTCATCAGTTCCGGCCAGACCGCTTTGCGCAGGTCAAGCACATGGATCTGTAAACGATTGGCACGCAGCTCCATTCCCAATGTGCCCGGGAGCAAACTGATGGTGTTCACCAGGCATACCCGAGGCAACCCCTTTGGCAATCGTATTGGAAACTCCACCACTCCCGGGAAGATGGGCAGGCCCGGGTGAAAGGCGCGCCAGGCCACGTCGATGGCCCCCAGCAGCGAGTGCCACAAGAAAAACTGGAGGAAGCGCATCGAGCCAACGACCGAACACGAGAACGCCGGCACCAGAGTCACATAGGCCAAGGTCGCGATACACACCACCGGCAGCCCCAGCCCCCATGACTGTGCCGAACCTGAACTGAGCACCCACCACAGCCCGGCAAACATCAGCGCACTGGTCGCGATGCGTCGACGGTCAACACTCGGCCCCTTTCCCAGCCCGCTCCAGCCAGATCGTCGATTCATGCCAAAGCCTCAATGTCGGTTAAGCTGCCCACGGGGGGCTCGAAAAACCCACGCGCCAACGCCGAAGGATGACAAACAGCAAGGTGGCCCGATGTCAGCCAGTCACAAGCGCGCCGATGCAACCACAACTCTCCATCTTCCCAAGTGTAGATGATGAATGCTGCGGGTCTGGCCAAGTTGGCCACCGCGACAACGTGGGCCGGCGCTTGTTTCCAAGGCTCATCGGCTCTCAGAGACAGAGGAGTTCGGGCCAGACACGGCAAAGGTCACGTCACCATTGGGGTCCACTTTCCCTTCTGTGTTATGGTGTGCCAGCACGGAGAAATAATTAAAAAATGAAGCAGTTTAACCAGTTAAAAACTAAGCAGCGGCAGCTGAGAGCCGGCTTTTCCGAGAACCTGAGCCTGAGGGTGCATCGCGCCCTGAGTTGGCTGCAGCGCTCGGAAGCCTGCGACGATGACCCCGACGGCGAATTCATCTTCCTGTGGATCGCCTTTAACGCCGCCTACGCCAACGACATGGATGCCCAGTACCGCGGCAGCGAACTGGATGCCTCCAATCGCTTCCTGACCCGGCTGTGCCAATTGGACCCCGAGCAACGACTCAGTGCCCTGGTCTGGCAGCAGTACCCAGGCCCCATTCGAGTGCTGCTCGACAATCAACACGTTTTTCAGCCGTTCTGGGATCACCTCAACGGCAAGCCAGGCAGCGAGCAATGGCAACAGCAGTTCAGTGAGGCCAGGCACCAGGCGGCTAAAGCACTGAGCCAACAAAACACCCCCAGGGTGCTGGCGATTGCCCTGCAGCGCATCTACACCCTTCGCAATCAACTGGTTCATGGCGGAGCCACTTGGAACAGTCAGCTGAACCGCCAGCAACTCAGGGATTGCTGCGCCATCTTGCGCAGCCTGGTACCCATCGTTATCGACATCATGATGGACAATGCCGATCAGATCTGGGGAGACCCTTTCTACCCGGTGGTGGCCTCCTGACTCAAGCAGAGCGATCCGTCGTCGAACCTTAACCTCGATGACGAACCACCACGCTGCCGTTGCCGCACCTGTCGTGTTTTCAGGCAGGTGCCCATTCTGCCTGCAAGCGAACCGCCGTCGGGCTGTGATAAGATTGATTCCACAAATAAAAAAGCACAGACCTGCACCTGATCTATGAATTCACCGGGCACTCTACCTGCACCCCTGAAAGTCCAACTTCCGGTCCGGCGTTACCGCCTTACCCTGCAGCATCAACTGCTCGACGCCTTAGGCAAGGTGTCGCAGTTTGTGCTGCAAGCGTTGGCCGAAGAATGCCGCACCCTGGCTGACATCAAGCGCATCACCGCCCTCACCGACGCCCACCTGACGCCGATTCTGACCCGACTGGAGGGGCTGGGTTGGTTCGATCTGGAGCGACAACAACTCACCGAAATGGGCCAGGAGATGGCACAGGCCTCGGCGCTGAATGGCCAGAGCCAGGGGCTGTGGCTGGACGTGGTGGATGGCATCAGTAGCCTGCATCACGCCGAATCGGAGCAACGACTGCACCCCGCTAGCGATGTCGATGACGCGGTGACGGTTCCCGAGTTTGAGAAGGACTGGAACATTCAAAAAGTGCTGCAGACCCGGCGCCTGACCAAAGGCCTGACCGACGACAGCGGCGAAGCCTTCATCGACTTTATGACCCGGCTATGGCCCCAGCATCATGACATTCTCCGCAGCCAGTGCCAGGGCTGGCAGTTTCAGCTCAGCGTCGACGGCACTGAGCAGACGCTGCGCTATCGCACCGTCGAGTTGGCAGCCGGCACCCCACTGGAAACCGACTATTGGCGAGGCATCACGGTACAACTGCCGGTGCTGCAGTGTCGCATCGAGCACCGAGTACCGGAGCTGATCGCCGGGGCACTGACGCCGCTACCGCCACTGAGCGAGGACATATGCCGGGTCACCGGTATGCCATTGGCCCAGTTTGAAGCGGCCATGACCCGCAAGACCGATCTGCACTGGCCCGAAGCGAGCTTGATTCCGGTCACCGAACTGGTCGCCACCGAAACACCACTGCCACCGCTAATGAGCCGCAGTGTATCTCTGACCCAGAGCAGCCGGGCCTTGATTCTCGGCCACCACGTCTTACGTCAGCAACTGCATGCCGACAGGGAGTCATCATGAAGACCGTCGAACTGTTCCAGTTCAATCAGTTGAATCTTGGCAGCAGCCGCCATGCCCGGGTCGTCAAAAACTCCCGAGCCGCCCTGCAACTGGTGCGCCACGGCGCCAAGGGCGCCAACCCGGTGGCCGCCTGGGTCGACGCCGCCATCTCGGTGGCCGATGCCATCAACTCCTACTGCAAACTGCAGCGGGCCAAGGCCATTACCGAACAACTGCAAGCCAGAAAGCAGGAGCTGACACGCAAGGTGGCCAACGCCAGTGAGGTGCTGGCCATTAAGCAGAACCTGTGGCAACTGGAACAGCAACACCGATTATCCCTGCTGGAAACCACGCTGGAGCAGCATCAGCAACACACCGAACGATTGCTGGCGCAGCTGAAAAGCCAGCACAAAAGCCTGGAGATGCTATTGACCCAGGTGCGGGCTCTGAGACGCCAAAGCCGCAGCAGTTGCCCCAGATTAACGACCCTGACCCACGCCGCCGATGCCCTGATGCAGGCGCAACTGGCGTGCCTGGTGTATGCCCTCAATGAGCCGTCTGAATGACCACCGCGCCCGTTGACCGTTTCAACTAATTGCCGAGAACTGATAATGAAAACCCCGACCAGAACCGTATCGAAAAAGACTAAGGCTACTCAGCAAGGCGCCGCCGCCAAGGCGGTCGACAAGCTGGACGGCCAGCAACTGGTGGAACTGGCCCAGGAGGGCGTCAAGGCCTACAGCAGCTACAACGAACTGCGCAGCGAGCGGGAGCGGACCATCCAGGTCAAAGCCGACGCCCTCAAAGAGATGCAGCAATCGGACAACGAGGTGCGCAAGCAGCAGACCGCCTTCCATCAGCGCAGCAAAGAGCTGGAAGTGGAGCAATACAACGCCGAAACTGAGCGACTGAGCCACAGCCAACGGCACCAGCAGTGGCAACAAGACCAGCAGAGTCGCGAGAAAACCATCGCCGTGCTTCGCGCCAAGGTAGCCACCGGAGACGCCAGTGCCGATGAAATTGTGCTGCTGCAACAGCTTCACAGCGCCAGCCAGGACTGACCCGCATGCTTGCAGCCCTAACCGCTATCGGTGTCGGCGTCGCCCTGACCGCCTCCGCCGCCGCCTGGTATTTCGACAAGGCCACCGAGGAGGAGCAGCGGCGCCACAGCCATTTACGAGCCGACATCGATGCCCTCAACCAACAGCTGGCCGCCCATGGCATCGAGCTGGAAACCGCCAATGCCCTGCACCTGCGCCAGGCTCTGGAGCAGGTGCTGACCAAACTCGGTGAAGAACATCAGCGTCAGCGCAGCAAAATTGCCGCCATCGATGCCGAGCTCAGTAAGCTGCCGCCCCAGCTGGCCAGAGAGTTGCAGGACGACAGCATCAGCCCCTACCGTCGCCGCGCCCTGAAGCAAAGCTACTGCCAGATTGAAGATGCCCAGGCCCGATTGCGGGCCTTTGGCCACTACCTGGACTGGTACCGCACCCAGCTCGACCACTATTGGTCGACCCTGGATCACAACCGCCACGACATCGAATCGCTGCAAACCCTGCTCGGCGACATTGAGCTGCCGTCGGCCACCCTGCCTCACGACTGGCTTTACGTGGGTAAGGTGGTGTTGATTGAGGAACAGGAGCTCGACAGCAACATGGCGTTTAACAGCCGTCTGCACCTGACCAACAACCGGGTGATGCAGGGCTGGAGCAGCGATTTTCAGGAGCGGCTGTTCTTCGACTACCCTCAGCGGGATGCAATTCCACTGCAGATCGTTCACCACAAGACCAGTGCCAAAGGCAAACGACTGTTTTACGGCTGCGTCGCCAAGGGCCGCCTCTGGGTCGACCACATCCTGGCGGGCGAGCCAATTCCACTGGAGGTGGAACGCAAAACCCGCCTCGGTTACCTGCTGCAGTCGGAGCTGGGCATCGTCCGCGCCAACTTGCCGATTCAATTGACCCATAACCCGCTGATTGAACTGCTACCCGGCCAGCAGGTGCATGCCTACGCCGATCAGTACAACCTGCTGCTGAGCGATTCGCCGGGCAACCTCAATCCCAAGTTCAAGCGGATTCAGGTGAGCATGCTCGACAGCGCTGAGCTGGGCTCAGAGGAGCAAGGCGGGCTGTTTCTGTTTCTGGACGCCAAGCTGCTGCAGCCCGGTTGGGAAGCGGCACTGGATGGTGCCGACACCACCCCGTGGCGAATGCTGGCGCTGGAGGGCAACCAGCTGGTGATCGCCCGTCATAATCTGCGCCTGCACTGCCACATGGACGCCTCGTTATCGGCGCTGACGGTACAGCACATCGACCCCTACCAGGATCACGGCCAGGGATTTGAACTGCCCCTGGCGATGGTCGCGGTGGACGCCCGCCTGGTTGGGCAGACCCCCACCAACCCTGACGCCTTCGAGCAATTGGTCAACCTAACCGCCCAGATTGCCGCCGCCGATGCCAATCAGCAGCAGCGGCTGGCTCAGGCCAAGATGCTGGGGCAGTGGCAACAGGTAATGGACTATCAACAAAGCCAGCTGCAACTAACGGTAGAAGGGATCGCCAGTGAACCGGACGAGCAGGCGGCACAGCTGCAGCTGTCGTTGCAGGCCGCTGCCGACGCACCGTTGGCGGAGTTCATCGACGCCTGCAAACAGATTCAGCGCAGCGGTTTCGAGCCACGCTGTCGCCTCAGCTACTGGGGCGATGACGGTCAGGGCCAACACCGTTGGCTGGAGCCTTTGCCGCCTCGAGCCCGGCATAAGCTGGAGCTGGTCATTCAGGGCAAACGTCTGAACCTAGGGCTGCCGTGGGCCCACGGTCGGCAGCTGCAACACACTTTGCAGCAACACCCGGGGTCCGTGGCACTGCAACTGACCCTGCACAAGTACGACGACGCCCTCAACCGCCAGCACACCGCCCTGGAAGCGTTTCGCCATGACGCCCTGGCCTCGCCGCAGATCAAACAGATTCTGCTGGCGCCCGGGCAGTATCAGGGCGAGCGAGATCCCTTCTGGCATCAGCATTTCAGCCAGCCGGTGCAATGGCAAAATCCGCAACTGACCCCAACCCAGAAACAGGTGATCGCCACGGCGCTGACCGAACGTCACCTGGCGCTGATTCAGGGGCCTCCGGGCACCGCCAAAACCACCAGCATCGTCGAGATGTTGCACCAGATTTTCAGCCAACAGCCGGAGACCCGGGTGCTGCTGGTGTCGCAGCAGCACGCCGCCGTCGACAACGCCCTGGACCGGTTCATCGATCTGCACCAGCCACAACTGGGCAGCGGCCAGGTCAAGCTGCTTCGCATCGGCCCGGAGAAGAAGGTGGAAGGCCAGCTGCGCAATTACACCCTGGGCAAGCGGCAACAAGAGTTTGTCGACCTCAGCCGCCAGGCGGCCACCCAAGCCGCCGTCAGCGCTCAGGCCGACGACCGAGCGCTGGCCAGTCATTGGCTGAACGGCGTACTGGGCCCGGTTACCGAAGAGGATGAACCAGCCCCGGCGCTGAACCAGGAGCTGACCTGGCTGCTGCTGCAAAACCACAACCTGGTGGGGGCCACCTGCGTCGGACTGGCGTCACGGCAACAGAGCATCGACCAGCTGCGCTTCGACGTGGTGATCATCGATGAAGCCGGTCGCTCGACGGTGCCGGAGCTGATGATTCCCATGCTCAGAGCCAAGAAAGTGATTCTGATCGGGGATCATTTTCAGTTGCCACCCAGCGTGGCGCCGCTGTTGCAGACCGATGAAGCCAGCGAGGAGCTGCCGTTTTTGAAAGAGACCTTTCTGGAGACCAGCTTCTTTGAAACCCTCTACGATGGCCTGCCGGCCCAGTCGAAGAGTTTCCTCGGCGAGCAGTTCCGAATGCCGAAACAGATTGGTGACCTGGTGGCAGAGCTGTTCTACAGCCCGAATGGCCAGCGGCAACTGCAGAACGGCCGCATCATCGACGAGTCCGAGTTTCTGCTGCCCCACACCCTGATGTGGCAGGACGTTCGCGGCCGGCAGCAGCGCGAGGACACCAGCCAGTACAACCGCGAAGAGGCCAGCGCCATCATCCGCTTCCTGAACGCGCAGCGGCACAAACTCAAGGGCGAGGACACCCGACAAGTGGCGGTGATCACCCCCTATGGGGCCCAGAAACGCACCATTCGGGCGATGATGGCCAAAGTCTGCGATAACGAAAGCCACGGCGAATACACTTGGGGCGGACTGAGCATTCGCATCAACACCGTCGACAGTTTTCAGGGCAGCGAAGCGGAGTTGGTGTGTTACTCCACCGTGCGCACCTACGGCAACCTGCGCTTCCTGCTGGACTGGAAACGGCTCAATGTGGCCTGCTCCCGCGCCAAGGAAAACCTGGTGTTCTTTGGCCACCTGCCGTTTCTGCGCCGCCCTTGCCGCAATGGCGAACGCAACCTGTTTGCGGAGATCATCGCCCGCATCCCCAAATGCGCCATCCTGCCTCCCCAGCCTCAGCCTCAACGTCCCAAGGCTCGACGCCCCGCCTGAGGCATAACACAACGGCCCGCTCATTCGCGGGCCGCCGTAATTTCCGGCATGACTGAGTAAACTTAGCCAGCACATTATAACTGCCATACACAGAAGCACTTTACTGGCTCCTTCAAGATACAAACAAGAAAGATGCTAACTCTGAGGCATTCTTCTTTCTACAGATGGTAAGGCTTCGTCCTGTCGAAAAAAGCAAACAAACTTCGTTACTTTTACTCGTAAATTCAATGTGTTAATCTAGACCTGACTGCTCTGGCATCAATGTGTGTCGAACAGCTAGTTGCCAAGGCGAGAGCATACCTGAGCTATCTGAACAACTAGAGACAGGTGGCTCATTACTCTGGCAATTAAGCGAATAGAAGCTTTTGGGACTTAAAGCAGCTCCAGTAACTGTAGTCCTTTGAATCAGCCCTAGCCAGGTTGAGATTTTAACCAAAAATTAAATAGACAGAATAGAGATGACAGCAACACCACCTAAAATTAATATGAGTTCAATTATGAAAAAACAACAACTTCTTGCTTCAGTTTCTGTATTCAGAGTCCTCAGCGACACTGATAGGGACATATATGATGTCATATCTGACTTTGTTAGGGGAGCTATAACAAAAAAAGCACTAAAGGTATTTTCTCTTGATGAATGCAATAGCCTTTTAGAAGAAGAGTTTTCGCTTGATATCCCACATGCCGTATTATCAACATGCCTAAGAAAACGTTTAACAAAAAAAGGAGAACTTGAAGTAAAGAGTGGTACTTTCACCATAACTAACAAATTTGGAAGTAATGATGAATTTTCAAAGACTGTAGACGAGCAAAACTTTTCTTGTGAACAAGTAATTTCTGAATTAATTAGTCACATTAAGGTTAGATCTAACCTTGATATTAATGAAAAGAAAATAAGCACTGAGTTTTATAACCACCTATTAGGAAGGGCTGAAAATGGTTATTATTTCGAGCAAATATGCAGGTTTCTTTTATCAAAAGAATCTGACGAGAAATTTCTAAAAAAGATCAAACTTATTGAGGAGGGCCTGATATTATACGAAGGAATTAGATACACGCCTGACTTAGCCACGCTTGGTAACTGGAGGGGAGATTTAAGAATTTTTCTAGATACCGAAATACTATTTAGTGCAACAAGCCTACATGGGTTATTACATGAAAAAATATTCAACCAATTTAACGAATTGATAAAAGAAGCAAATGCAAATAAAAGAGGTGGGAATATTACCCTTCATTATTTTGAAGAAACAGAAAAAGACATAGATGATTTTTTCTATGCTGCTACTCAGATTATTAAAAACAAGCGTTCTGTTGATCCTGCCAAAGTTGCTATGGTGTCAATTGTCAACGGATGTGTATTGCCTAGTGATATTACAATAAAAAAATCCAACTTTTTATCAAAATTAAAACAACTAGGAATAACAAAGGAAACACCTCAAAACTACTACAGCAAACCAGAGCTTAATGTAGAAGGAATAAAAACACTAGATGAAATAAAAAGCAATAGTGGAGTTACAGATACAAATAAAATTGCTCGAACATTGAAAATATTCACAAAGATAAATTTCCTAAGAGATGGAGTCAATAATATCGCACTCGATGAAATATCCGCAATATTTCTTACTGAGAGTAGGTTTGCACAAAGCTTGGCCTTCTCCGAAATAATAAAATCTGATAAAATAAATATCCCCTTCGCATCAAATGTTGAATTTTTAACTGAGAGGCTATGGTTCAAGTTAAATAAAGGGCTTGGAAATAGATCTGTCACCCCTGTCTCCTTTGATATAATTACAAGAGTAAAGGTTACACTTTCAAGTCATTTTGGCCATGAGGTCTCAGATAGATTCAAGCAAATTGTATCTGAGTTTGAGAGTGGAAGTATTGATGAAGATACAGCAGCAACCGCATATGATCAATTACGAAGAACTTTAGTCTCTCCAGAAGAATTCAATAAAGAAAATATCGACGAGCAATTTAACTTGCTAAGCACTGATACTATTCGATCGGCTAGCAACGAGAGAAGCAGATTAGAAAGAGAGGCAAGGGAAGGGAAATTAGCAATAAGTCGCTTGAAAGAGATTGAACATAAAGAGCATAGAAAAAAGCAGGAGTGGTCAAAATTAAAAGTTAGAACTCTATCCTTATCCCTAATGTTTTTATATTTTATTGGCATCCCTTTAATCATAACCACAATCGCCTATAATCTATATACACCAAATGACACGCCGCTCGCTAAAGCCTCATTTCTACTAGCAATAGTACCATTCATCGCTAGACCAAAAACAGTTTTCAAAAAAATAAAATCATTATGTAAAAAGTACTATTGCAAATTACTAGCAAAGCATAAAAAATGGAGTGAAATTGAATCGCATGAGTGGACGCTTTAATCTAACGATTTTAGTATTCACTAAAACGGGTTAACCTCAGTGTCTCTTTGTTCAAACTTGCTATCTACCAGAATGCGGAACTGAGTACGCTCAAAAGCACAGCCCCCCGCCAACAATGTCACTGATCATCCTATGGTCAGACAACTTTATCCACTTGTAGTGGCATAGTGAGTTTGGCCATCTGGTTGGTGGTGATACCATCGCCTTCGTAGCAAAACAGGGGACACAATGAGCAAACGTACAAGACCCTCCTTCACCGCCGAGGTCGGGCTTGAGGCTGCCCAATTAGTCGTTGATAACGGCTTTACCGTCAAGGCTGCGGCCAAAGCGATGGGCGTCGGTAAATCCACTATAGATAAGTGGGTTCGATAACTTCGAGAAGTGCGTAACGGTAAGTCGCCGAAAGCAGCTCCTATGACTGAAGAGAGCTGGAACGACGTATTAAACGCCTCGAAGAAGAAAAGGTGATTTTGAAAAAGGCTGCGGCTCTCTTGATGTCGGACTCCCTGAACAGTTCTCGATAATCGAGAAACTCAAGACGAGCCATGCCGTAAAACCGCTCTGTGATGTGTTTGAGGTACACCGGAGCAGCTTCAAGTACTAGGCGTCACCTGATACGCCTTACCCGAAGCAGAAGGCCGAATTAGCCACGATAATACGAAGCATACATACCGAGAGTAACGGCTCATCGGGAGCCAGAACCATTGCTGGTATCGCAACACAACGAGGTGTTCCATTTATCCGCTATCGAGCCACCAAGTTAAAGAAAGAGCTGGGGTTGGTAAGCTGCCAGCTACCCAAACACTCGTACAGAAAAGCGAACTAGGAGCATATTGCCATCACGAATTTGCTCGACCGGCAATTTGCCGTGACGCAACCTGATCAGGTTTGGTGCGGTGATGTCACTTACATCTGGGCTGGCACTCGGGAGGCATATCTAGCAGTGGTGCCAAACCTATTCGCTCGCAAGCCCGTTGACTGAGCCATGTCATTATCACCGAACAGTACGTTAACAGCCAAAGCTCTAACAGTGGCTTATGAAAGCCGTGGGGAGTCCAAAGACGTCATTTTCCAATCAAACCAAAGCAGTCATTACACCAGTCGTCGATTCAGGCAGTACATCTGGCGCTATCAGATGACGCAAAGCATGAGCCGAAGGGGGAATTACTGGGATAGCAGTCCAATGGAACGCTTTTTCCTCAGCCTTAAATCGGAGTGGGTACCATCAACGGGATACAGCATCTTTCGACAAGCAAAGTGCTCGATCATCGATTACATGAGCGGGTATTACAGCCAGGTTCGACCGCATCATTACAACGGCGGATTAACCCCGAATGAATCTGAGCGGTTATACCGGATTGACTCTAAAACCGTAGCCAGTTTTAATTGACCACTACAGTAGAACTCAACGTCACACCGCATGACATAGCTGTAGAGAGCATTTTCGGTTGCGTAGGTAGACCCGCTTTCACCATTCGCGCGAACGACACTCAGAAAGCGAACAAAGTGCGACCAGACAGCGTTTTGCCAGAGACTAGGTTGCTTACTACGAGGGTTGTCGAATGTTTTGCGCACACCGTTCAGATCAAAAATCCCGTCCTCGTTGACAGTGATAGTCACGGTCTTTTTGTTAAAGGGGATAATCTCAGAAAGACTGTACCACAGACCCCAGGTGTGCAAAATTATTGCTCTGAGGATGGTATGAACGTCAATAAACGTTCTACAAATTCCATGCTTATTTTTCTCAAAGAATCATTGAAACGATTTTCAGGTGGCTTGATCTCTTTCAACGAATCGATCATTTCCTGTTCAAGACGATAGATTGCATTCGCATACTTCATGAAGCCTTCCATTGCTTCTTCATCAGCGTAAAGGCTGGAAGTAAGCTCCTTTCTCACGTCATTGAGGTGTTCATGTAAATCAGCATGGGCTTGCATCCTCAAGCCAATGATGGCCTCGGGGTCACCCTCACGTTTTTCCTTAAGTCTTCGGAGTGACAGCTCTAGACGCTGCAAATTACTACCTATGCGTTCACTAGCCAGCCTCACTGCGAGTATCAAACTAGTCGCAGCCTGTTGCTTGCGTTTTGACTGCATGATGGCTTCACGCTTACGCTCCATGACGTGCCGAATGTATAAGATTAAAGGAGGCCCAAACAGCGCGACTAAAACTGTCGCCAGTTGAATCCAATCCCTAAAACCAAAGTCCATTTGCTGCCGTGCAACAGAAAGGATGCTCTGCACTGCATAGTGCAAACTTAATTGCGCTTGTTCGTCCATCACTAAATCCAATAAAAAGGGGCGGTTAAAGATTGTCCCATATCTGGAAGATGGGAGATATCACAGTGAAGGTGCAACCTTTCCCTCCATGTGATTTCCTGTGCATTACTGTCGGGCCGCGATGCGCACCTGAAGCTAATTAAGAACCACAACTCTCTATCCCTGTATCTCTGGCCCCATTTTCACCTTTCGTTCATTCAATCAGCCCTGCCCCGCCTACAATGGAACATCTCCAGTACTGTGGTCTTCAAGAGGGGGCTATGCTAGACCAAGCAAATACAGTGCTGTTGATTTAGAGGGTGACGTTCAGTAAGCCACTAAAACAACCGGTTGAGTTGAATGATGTTTAACCTCATCTTGTGGTTTCACTATCAAAACTAAGGAAACTCCAAATGTCGACAACTATGTATTTTGACGCAGACCTGTACCCAGCTAATAGTGAAGGGAGAGCTGACACTCAGAAGCCCAAAACTTACGTCGAAATTTTCCGAACCTCATACTTCGGTGATGACCAATTGTTTTTGAGAGTTTGCCCAAGTAAAGGAGAGCAAATCACACTTCACCTTACCAAAGAGCAAGCGAACGAACTGGCTGAAGGGTTAACAAATGCGACAAACTACATTGGGTACGACAATCGTTGAGTTCTCTGGAAAGGGTGCGGCTATGACTCCGCCCTTCCCCTCATTTTGAACATGTCTCTTCGCAGCATACTTACTAGTAGTCGATAGCCCGAATCAGAGGAGCAACCTCAACGACCCTGTAGTCCTTACCGTAGCGGTCAAAGGTAATAGACCCATGCCCATGCCCCACAAGCCCCGCAACTAGGTCACTGCTGTAGCCCTGCCGCTTGAGCTTGGTGATCACCGTGTGCCTCAAACTGTGGAAGGTCTCTCCGTCTCCCCAACCCAGCTTGGCTCTGAACTTGGTAAACCACAGGGATGGCTTATGACCAAAGCCTCTCCTGTTACCTGATGGCAACTCAGGGAACAGTCTCCGATGCCCCTCAGCCCTACGAGCCTCTACAAACTTCAGAAAGCCCTCATTGATGAGGTCTTGGTGAATAGGGATGATGCGTTCACTGTGGACGGTCTTCAGTGACTGGTCAGGCTTATCCGTTCTGATGTGGATACAGGGGAGACCATCCTGAACACAGAAGTCATCAAGGTAGAGCTGAGAGATCTCGGCGATACGAGCACCTGTGTAGGCACCAAGGAAGGGAAACCACCGCTTGAAGCTCTCCTTACCCATACTTCCAAATACTCTAGCTGCTCTGAGCATCAGACACCGCCTTACGCTGCTCACTGACCTTCACCTTCAGCTTGATGGTCATGCCAACCATCGGGTTGTGATTACCAAAATGAGGAACAGCCCATTGCAGCAAGTTCTTAGCCTTGCCTAAGCGTTTGTTGATGGTCGCTACCGAGAGCTTCCCTGCATCTAAGAAGTGCTGCTTGTACTTCAGACCTACCTTGCCATCGAACTGACTGAGCCTGATGTCTCCCACGATCTCCAGCAGCTCCCTATAAGCAAACTCGTTGTGTGCCACCTCGTGCGGCTTCCAAGCGTTGACCTTCAGCTTCTCAGCGGTAAAGAGCTTGATGACCTCTGAGAGCTTGGGAGAGTCATCTGCAGGCTTCCTGCTGATAGCTTCGATTCTGTTCCACTGAGTTGCCTGCCGAGGGACTATACGAGCTTCTTGGGTGTTATCTGAGGGCTGATCCCATGCCTAAGAAGTCAGCTCCTCAAGAACTCGCCAGGATCGCTGTATGGCTTCTCTGTGGCATTTGGTGCCCAAGGAGCGTCTTAGCTCAGAGCGTTTAGCTCCCTCATAGGAACCCTTGGGAACAACCACACGGGCATACCAAACACCATGTCTGGACTGGAATAGATAGGGGGTAGTTTTAGGGGTATTGAGTGAAGATTTGGAACCAGAAAAATCACGCATTGTGTACCACCTAGTGTATCACCAGCGGCTTCGTTTAGATTTTTCCTTTAAAGTCCAACTCTTAGGAAAAGAATTGGTGACACCCCCAGCCACATCCCGGCACATAAGTCATACGCTGCGGTTGCTCCCTTCCGGGCCTGGCCGAGTTCACGTACTATTATTGCGAGAGGACCGGGGGCATCATAGACATGTGCCCCGAAGGCAGGCGCATTATCGCTAATGCACCTGTTGGTTGCAAGGGGCGGATGCGTATAGCCGTGCGTTTGCGCAAGCTTTAAGCACTCCCCCTACTCTGTCGCCATAGCAACGCCGCGTTCACCCCAGCCAGGTGGCGCCAATGGCATGATGCCGGACTCAAGGCCTGCCGACACCATCCCTAGCCGTTACCAGAGAATCAGCGACAACAGATAGATAACGCCAATGGCGATGGCATTGATCAGAACACCGGCCCGCATCATCTCGCTCTGTTTAATGTAGCCAGCGCCAAACACAATGGCATTGGGCGGCGTCGCCACCGGCAGCATAAAGGCACAGGAAGCGGAGAAGGCAATCACCATCGACAGCATCACCGAGGAGATCCCCAGCGCCTCGGCGATGGAGGCAAACACCGGCACCAACAGCGCCGCACTGGCGGTATTACTGGCAAACTCGGTCAGCAATACCACAAACACCGTGGTGGCGAGCACAAACAGCGCCATGTGCGAAGAACCAAACAGGTCGGTGATCTGATGGGCCATAAACACACTGGTGCCGGTGGTCTTGAGCACCCCACTCAGGGTCAGGCCACCGCCGAACAGCAGCAGTACGCCCCAATCGGTGGTTTTTTCGATCTGCTTCCAGTTCACCAGTCGCAAGATCCCCAGGGCGCCGACGGCGCTCAGTGCCACGAAGGTATCGAACTTGGCGATGCCTCCCAGGGCCGCGCTCAGGGGCTTGGAGAAGATCCAGGCACTGACGGTCAGCATAAACACCAGCAGGGTACACTTACCGTTGGCCGTCAACCGTCCCGCCGCCGCGCGATAGCTGAAGCTCTGTTTCAGGTTCGGCTTAAGGAAGAAATACAGCGCACCGATGGCCAGTGGCCACAGCAGCAGAACCACCGCAATGCCGTACTCCATCCACTCGAAGAAGCTCAGTCCCACCTCTGCGGCGGCAATGGCGTTCGGTGGGCTACCGACGATGGTACCGATGCCACCGATATTGGCACTGTAGGCCACGCCCAACAGCACGAACACGTAGGTGCGGTGATTGTCCTCTTTATCCAGTTGCGACAACATCCCCAAGGCCAGTGGCAGCATCATCGCCGCCGTGGCGGTGTTACTGATCCACATCGACAGCAACGCCGTCACACTCAGCAGCATCAGGGTCGCCACCCCCAACCGGCCGCCGGCCATGTTAATCACCTTGCCGGCAATCAGCTTATCGATCCCCTGGGCATGCAAGGCCGCCGCCATGACAAAGCCACCAAAGAACAAAAAGATGATCGGGTTGGAGAAGTTGGCCATCGCCGCCGGCATGGAGAACACCCCGAGGGCCACCGCCAATACCGGCACCAGCAACGCAGTAATGCTGATGTGAATCGCCTCGGTGAGCCACAAAATGGCCACACAAACCAGCATTGCCAAGCCTTTGTTGATTTGGGCGTCAAACGGAAGCCAGGCAATCAGTGCGGCAAACAGCGCCACGTCTGCCAGCAAAATGGCCATCTTTCGGTCCATTAAGCTGCTAAAGAAGCCAGGCTCGGTCACGCCCTGTGACTGTGTGATGTCGGACATAAAATTCCCTTAAACCTAGAGTGTTTTTTATTAGATTAGGGGAGCAGAATGTGATCAAACAAGAGTCCGAATCCTGAAACTGAGTACCAAATTCCTCGGACCCACCGCACAGTGACAACGGAATTGAAAGTCGCCACAGTGAGCAGCAATGGCGTTATCACGGTGCGATTAGACCAAAGTCGAACTGTGACCACTTGTGATTTTCTTTCAAAAGTCCCGAGTTTTCAGATTTTTGTTGCTTACCCCAAAAACCAGGTTCGGGATCGTGATCACGAGCCATCGAGCACCACCGCCGATCCTGATCACAAAAAATCACACTGTGAGTTACAAAGATGACCTGTGACAATCACAAAAAGTCACCTTGATGCAGATAAAACTCGGCTAGCTTGTCCTAAGTGAGCACTCGGAGGTGCCCACCACCCTAAACCGACTGAAGGAATAAAGGACTATGCTAAAACTCTTTGTGTTTATGGCAGCGCTGATGGCTGCACCCGCCCTGGTATTCGCCGCCGACGAACCGGCCCCGTCACAGATGGACACGATCACCAACACCATCAACATCAACACCGCCGATGCCGAACAACTGGCCAGCGGCCTCAAGGGGGTGGGCACCAGTAAAGCCGAAGCCATTGTCGCCTACCGTGAACAGTACGGCCCGTTCACCGAGTTGGCACAACTGGCTGAGGTCAAAGGCATTGGTGAACAGATCATCACCGCCAATAATGACCGCATTCAATTCTGAACGCCGGCACGGCACGTGAGACTCTGTTTCAGCGATGGTCGTAACGGCCATCGCTTGTTGTGTCCGGCGGCTCGACGCAAGGGGATGAAATCCCCGCTCAAAACGAATAAGATCGCCAGCGGTATTCATACTCGACCCAAAGGACACAGCCCATGCAGACTCGCTCAGTCAAGAAAGCGGTCATTCCTGTAGCCGGACTTGGCACCCGCATGCTTCCCGCCACCAAGGCCATTCCTAAAGAGATGCTGCCGGTGGTGGACAAGCCTCTGATCCAGTATGTGGTCAAAGAGGCCATCGAAGCCGGCATCAAAGAGATTGTGTTGGTCACCCACGCCAGTAAGAACTCCATTGAGAACCACTTCGATACCAGCTTCGAACTGGAAGCCACGCTGGAAAAGCGGGTCAAGCGTCAGTTGCTGGACGAAGTCCAGGCCATCTGCCCCAAGGACGTCACCATCATGCATGTGCGTCAAGGGGAAGCCAAAGGGCTGGGTCACGCCATTATGTGTGCCAAACCCCTGGTGGGCGAAGCCCCGTTCGCCATCATCCTGCCCGATGTGCTGATCGATGACGTCGCCAGTGATCCGAAAAAAGACAACCTGGCCGACATGGTTAACCGCTACCAGCAAGACGGCATCAGTCAGATCATGGTGGAAGCGGTGCCCGAGCAGGAGGTGTCCAGCTACGGCGTGGCCGACATCAATGGCGTCACCCTGGCCGAAGGGGAGTCTGCCGCCATCAATGCCTTGGTGGAAAAGCCGGCGGTCGAAGACGCGCCATCAAACCTGGCGGTGGTAGGGCGTTACGTGCTGTCCGAGCACATCTGGCCACTGCTGAGCAAAACGCCTCCGGGCGCTGGCGACGAGATTCAACTGACCGACGCCATCGACATGCTGTTGGCACAAGAGCAGGTCAACGCCTACGCCATGAAGGGCTGCAGCCACGATTGTGGCAGCAAGCTGGGCTACATGATGGCCAATGTGGAATACGGCTTGCGCCACCCGTCATTAAAAGATGACTTTAAAACCTACCTGAAACAAGTGGTTGACCGTTTTTAACGGTATTTCTCCCTAAAACAGCGGCCTGGTGCCGCTGTTTTTGTCTGGCTCTGAGTCTATTCTTATACAGATAATGCTGTACACCTTAGCTGGGTGATCCTATGGAAGTTCTGACCTTTGCGCCTCGCCACAGTCACAAAGCTCAGCCGCTGTTTCTGTTTGGTATGGTCAACTTGCTGGCCGCTTTGGGCCTGCTGATTCAATTCGGCCGTCAATACCCGCTGGCCATTGTCTGGGTGCTGGCCTCCGCCGTTGCCCTGTCGGTGGCCATTGCCAACATGCGTCAGGCCCGTCACAGCCTGGTGGCCGACGACCGCGGCCTGTTGCTGCTGATTGAGCAAACGGTCATCCCCATCCACTGGCAACAACTGCAGCGACTGGATACCGTCCCCGAGCACCAGGCGTTAGGCATTCGGCTGAGACCCGATGCCCACGTCTGGCAGCAGCTCAGCAATCGCCAGCTTCGACGCTGGTGCCAACTGACTCAGCAGAGCCTCAAACTGTACGGCGTCGCCGCCATTACCGATGGCCTGTTGGAGCAACCCACCCTACTGAAGCAGCAGTGTTACCTGTCGGAGCAGCTGGCCCAGAGCAGCGGCTTTCACATCCTGCTGCACCAAAGCCAGTTCGACGAACCGTTAATCGACATCGCGAATAAGCTACGACAAGCGCGTCAACAGGCCCTGTCGCCTCGTCCGCCCCCTAAGCCAGCGTCGACTTAAGCCGCAGCCACAGCTGCCCCAGGTACTCGTGCAGCGCCCGCTCCGACGTCAGTAGGTTGTCGGCACTGAAATTCCACCAGCGCCCGGTTCGGCCTCGAAAGTCCGTCGGGGCAGCAAGTACGTCCACCCCCAACTGCTCAAACAGCATCATGGCTCTGGGCAGGTGCGCCGCCGAGCTCACCACGGCGACGGTTCCGCCGTTTACCAACTGAGCCAGCCCCTCGGCCTCTTCCTGAGTATCTTTGGCATGATCCAGGGTGCGAATTCGGCGGCGATCCACCCCCAGCATCTCCGCGGCATCGGCCATCACCTGGGCATGGGGACGCGACTGCATCCCTTTGGCGCCGCTGAGCACCAGCAGGCTGCCGGGGCTGGCCTCAACAATGCGCACCCCCTCGGTCAACCGCGCCAATGCCGTCGCCATCAACTGCTGCGTCGGCAGATCGCTGATTTGGTCATCGTGACCAAAGCCCAGCACCAACACCGCCGCCACCGGCTGACCGTGCCAGCGTGAATATTGCTGCTCCAACGGGGCCGTCAACGCCCGACTGCCGGGCGTCGAGCTCAGCGCCAGCAACAGCAGCGGCCCAGCCAGGAGCAAGCCTTTGCCCAGCCAAGGGCGTCGTTTTAGCTGCCACAGCCCGGCCAACACCAGAAACACGCACACCGGGATGGGCAACAGCAGCGCCGAGATCCCCTTCTTAATCCAGAATCCGATCACCTAGCGCCCCCACAACCAGGCCGCACCGCGAACGCCGGAGCTGCAACCATGCTGGTTCTTTCGAATGAGGGTGGCACACTCGCCTCCCAGCACCTGCTTAGACAGGCGGGCATTAAGGCTGGAATAGAGTTCATCGATGTTGGACAGGCCGCCACCGAGAACGATGACGTCGGGATCCAGAATGTTCACCACGTGCGCCAGGGCGCGGGACAATTGACCCAGGTAGCGCTCAAACACCTCACAGGCGGCGGGCTCCTGCTGCCGAACCCGGCTGATGATCTCGCTGCCGCTGAGCTGCTGCGAGGTTAACGCCTGGTACTGGCGGCTGAATCCGGTGCCAGAGACAAAGGTTTCGATGCAGCCGCTGCGGCCACAGAAACACTCCGGACCGGGAAACTCGTCGGCGCTCATCCACGGCAGCGGGTTGTGCCCCCACTCACCACTCAAGCCATTGCCCCCGGTCAGCGCCTTGCCGTCGACGGCGAGGCCGCCGCCACAACCGGTGCCCAGAATCACCCCAAATACCAACCCCTTGCCGGCACCGGCGCCATCGATGGCTTCTGACACCGCGAAACAGTTGGCGTCGTTGGCGATACGAACCGGCCGCGACAGTATGGCGGCCAGGTCCTGGTCCAGCTGTTGGCCATTAAGGCACAGGGAGTTGGCGTTCTTAACCCGACCGGTTTGTGGTGACAGCACGCCAGGAATGCCCACGCCGACGGTCCCGGTGAGGGTCAACGTGGCTTCCGCCCGCTGAACCAGAGTGGCAATGGCCTCTAAGGTAGCGGAATAATCGCCTCGCGGGGTGGCAACCCGTTCCCGCCACAACTGGTTTCCCTGCTCATCCAGCGCTATCCCTTCAATCTTGGTCCCGCCAAGATCGATGCCAATTCTCATGCTCGATTCCTGCTAATTCACAATGAGTCAGCATGATAGCAAAGATTTAAGATAAAGCTGTGAACCCGCTTGTGCCGGCATTCGCCGCAATTACAGCAGATTGCTGAACAACGCGATGATGATCAGGGCCGCAACGATGATGGTGATAATGGGGTAGAAAAGCCGATCCGGCAGCGCATAGCGGTTCCTTTGCCACAGCTTAGAGCCACTCATTTTTTTGCGGGGGCTTTTGTCGGGTTGAGTGCTGGTCATACTGGCCTCCTTCGCACCTGAGCGGACAGGAAACCGGATTCCGGGGAGGGTTCCGAACGCCTCCTGACCACCTGCCTTCAGTATATCAAACTAAAGATGAACCCTTGATGACAAACCAAAAAAAAACCACTCCAACAAAGGGAGTGGCGGTACTGAATCTGTAGCAAAGAAAAGGAGATGATGATGAAAACAAGCTTAAAGAAACTGTGTTTACTGTTAAGTCAGAGTACCCAGGCCACAGAAAGTTCAGCCAAAAGTGAAAAAAATCCACATTTGGCCGCTTGCATCGATTCAGAGGGGCGTTTACAGTCATCTTGGGTTCACTTGTGGATTAATTTTATAATTCTTATTAGATAGTTAAATTCTGGAGTCGCATTATGTACTACCAAACCGATGACGTACGCATCGATAAAATAAAAGAACTGCTACCCCCCATTGCGATTCTGGAACGATTTCCCCTGGACGACAACGCCGCCGCCACCGTCTATCAGGCCCGGCAATCCATCCACAATATGATGAACCGTCAGGACGACCGCCTGCTGGTGGTCATCGGCCCCTGTTCCATTCACGACCCCAAGGCGGCACTGGAATACGGCCGCAAGCTCAATGTGTTACGGGAAGAGCTCAAAGACGACCTCGAGATCGTCATGCGGGTCTACTTCGAAAAGCCCCGCACCACCGTCGGCTGGAAAGGGTTGATCAACGATCCGCTGCTGGACAACAGCTTCAAGCTTAACGACGGCCTGCGCACCGCCCGCAAGCTGCTGTTGGAGTTAAATCAGATGGGACTGCCGACCGCCGGTGAGTTCCTGGATATGATCACCCCTCAGTACGTGGCCGACCTGATGTGTTGGGGTGCCATCGGTGCCCGAACCACCGAGTCTCAGGTTCACCGTGAGCTGGCTTCCGGCCTCTCTTGCCCGGTGGGCTTTAAAAACGGTACCGATGGCACCATCAAAATCGCCATCGATGCCATCAACTCCGCCAACGCACCGCACCACTTCCTGTCGGTCACCAAGTATGGCCACTCGGCCATCGTGTCCACCACAGGCAACCAGGATTGCCACATCATCCTGCGCGGCGGCAAAAGCCCCAATTACCAGGCCGAGCAGGTGGCCGCCATTACCGAGCAGTTGCATCAGGCTGCCCTGCCCGCCAACATCATGATCGATTTCAGCCACGCCAACAGCGAAAAGCAGTTCAAGCGTCAGTTAGACGTGGCCGACAACGTGTGTGAGCAACTGGCCGCAGGCAACCAGAATATCTTCGGCGCCATGATTGAGAGTCACCTGGTGGAGGGACGCCAGGATCTCGCCACGCCCGACAGCCTGACTTACGGCCAGAGCATTACCGATGGCTGCATCGGCTGGGATGACAGTGAGTCGGTTCTCAGAACATTAGCTACTGCCGTGCGGGCCCGCCGTCAGCGCTAACTGCGATGGCCCCACCACCGAGTGGGGTCGTTGACGGCCACTTTCCCGACAGCAAAAAAAACGCCACCTCAAGGAGGTGGCGAGCAACAAAACTGTCAGGGAGATGATGATGAAACTAAATTCGTTACCTTTCAATAGAGTCCTCCGTTTCCTAAAAGTTCACGCCTCGAAGTAATTTTTTTAAATTTAATTAAAAATCCGAATCTTATGAAATTCCACAACGGCATTAATGCGCTTACCTGAACCGTTGGCAAAAAAAACGCCACCTCAAACAGGTGGCGAACATTAAGGAATTCAGGAGATGATGATGAAACCAAATTCGTTACAGAAATATAGAGTCGAACCGGTCGCCAAAGTTCCATAGCAACCCCCGTTTTTTTCTTCTCCTGTTCTCGCCCAATGCCAACCGCGCTCGCAGCCCCGCTGCCAGCGGGCAGAGGCGCCCTGACAGCGAGCAAAAAAAAACGCCATCTCAAGGAGATGGCGGAGAATAAGGAATTCTGAGAGATGATGATGAAACTAAATTCGTTACAGAGATATAGAGTCGCCGCCATCAGAAAAGTTCACCGGGTCAGAAAAAAAACCGACTTTTTTTATTGGCAACAAAATCCGGGCAAAAAAAAACGCCACCTCAAGGAGGTGGCGAAGAATACTTTATTCAAGGAGATGATGATGAAACTGAATTCGTTACCCTTATATAGAGCGGCAAAAACAACAAAAGTTCAGCCGTCATGAAAAAATCATCAATTTTTTCGCCCCTGGCTGAAACAGGAGCCAAAGGTCATTAAAATCAACATATTACAATCACCTGTCATTACAGCTTCCAGTCAGTTCAGCGGCGATGTCGTTACCACGTACCCGCTACCTCCCTGCAACGGCGCAAACCAGACGCCCTCATGTTCCCGGTACGACACCCCATCCACCGTCACGGCCCGGCTGTCTGCCGGCAATCGTTGCACCCGCTGTCCGAGTGCATACTCCGGAGCGGCTAACACCGGCTGGGGCTCACCAGGCAGCACCTGATAACTGCCTGCAGGAGGCTGAGCCACGTACACATAGCTGTCCCCCTGCTGACGATAATAGGCGTTATCGACAATGGCATAGGTCACTCCGGCGAACACCGCAAAGGTGGCGATCCTCGCCAACTCATGACGATGATAAGAGTAGTGGTTTCGATAGGGTTTATGGTGATACCCCGGCTTCACGACGATGACATTCTTGCCCTTATGGGCCTTCCCCGAATGAGGTTTGGCCTGCAGTGCCGGGCTGGCCAGTAGTGTGGCGGTCACAATCAGTGCGATAACACGTTGCATAGGTCCTCCTGAGTGCACCCTGTTAACGGTAAGCCTAACGCCGTCAACTTCAACCAACGTCAACCCAGGGTAAAGTCGGGTAAATTCCTCGCCTCACCGAACGGCGCAATCTGCTATGATCGGCGCCTCATCAGCTAACCGCTGCATTTTTCACTGCCAGTCGATCACTATGTCACTTTCACCGCAAAAACTCCGTCACGCCATCAATCGTCTGCCGCTTCCCTGCGAAGCCAGCCTGAACTACTACTATCTGCATGGCTTTATCAGCGCCGTTGTCTGTGCGCCGACGCCGGTATTACCCAGCCATTGGCTGGCGATTCTGCTGGGCCCGGAGCAGGCCCTGGATGACGATCTGAGTCCGGCGCTGGTGCAGTTGTATCAACAGGCCGCCGCGGCACTCAAAACTCAGGCTCTGGTACTGCCCAGCCAATGCCGCCTGCCCCAGGCTGAGCCACTGCGAGGCTTTGCCCCAGACTCGCCCCTGGCGCAGTGGGCCGCCGGGTTTGAGCACGGCCTGCCGCTGGTGATGGAGCAGCTGGATCATCAGGATCCCGATCTGCAGCCCACCATCGCAGCCTTTGCCAGCTATGGCTGCTTTTTTGCCAACCTGCATCAGGTCCAGGCCCACTGCCAACAAAACGGACTCGATGACGCGGCATTCATCGCCGAAGCCAGACAGGTTCGACGCCACCTGTGTGAAGTGATCAATCAGGCCGCCGCCCTGTTTCTGGGCCAACACCCGGACGCAGACAACCAGCTCATGGAGCATGAATCCCTGATTGAGCAACTGACGCTGCATACCGGCGACCTGCCCGAAGCGCTGTTGAACGAACTGCAGCCGCCCTCGCCACTGCTGGTAAAACTGGCTCAGGAGGAGTTGCAGCTGTTTGTGGATGCACCGCAAATCGATCTGAACAATCAGGACTACATCGGTCACTGGCACAGCCTGTGGTGCCTGGCTGACGCCAACGCCCATCAGGATGTTCGCGATGCCATCGATACCCTGCTGCGCTTTCACTGGCACACCGACAGCCCGATGGCCCGGCTGTTTGAGCACCACTATGCGGCGCTGGCTCAATGCCTGGGGCAGCTGTTCAATCAGGCGCCAGGGTACTTGATGGGCCTGTTGAAACAAGAGCAGCTCGATACTCAGGCGCGCAGCCTGTGCCTGGGCGCCCTCGCCTGGCTGCATCAGCAAGCGCAACTGACTGACGCCCGCCTCGGCGAGGCGTTATCACCGCTGCTCGGCGGTGCCGCCGCTCAGGCCAACGAGCTGCGCTCACTGGCCAGAGGCGTCGCCAAGCAGTTACCCCAGTCTCAGCAGAGCGCACTGGGAGGCCCCTGGCCGGATGCCTGTGGACCCAGTCTGCCCCAAGGCGGCTGGCCCGGCGCGACGACGCTGATCCAACAGCTGTTCCAGCGCTACCAGCAGGGTGATAAGCGCCCGGTGGACACCGAGCCAGACTCCACGATCACCGCGACTCACGGCAAAACCACTGGCCGAAACGATCCCTGCCCCTGCGGAAGTGGCAAGAAGTACAAAAAGTGCTGTGGCTAAGTGCATGAAGGCAAAAGAAGAAATAAAAAGGGCGAAAAAATATCGAAAAAGATGGGTAAAAATTTGAACTAACGCAGCAATGGAGACTCTGACCTTATGTAACAAATTTGAACTGAAATTTGTTTCATCATCATCTCCATTATATTTAACCACCTTTTTTAAGGTGGTTTTTTTTATCCGTCGCTGCGAGCGATGAAGTGCGGGTTAAGCACCGATGCCTTGCCGTTGTAACCCAGCGGCTGGTCATCCAGGGTACGAACGCTGCCTCCGGCCCCCTCCAGCACCGCGTGTGCCGCCGCAATGTCCCACTCGCTGGTCGGGCCCAACCTGGGGTACAGGTCCGCCTTGCCTTCGGCCAACAGACACAGCTTCAACGAACTGCCCACCTCAACCAATGACACCTTGGGGTAACGGCTTAACCACTGTGCCAATTCGGCCGAGGGGTGGGATCGACTGGTCACGACTCTGGGCACCGCACCGCACTGGCCACCGCTAATGGCCCGCAGACCGGACTCGTCTTCCAGCCAGGCCCCCAGATCCCGGCCACCACTGTAGAGTTTTCCCAGCGCCGGTGCCACCACCACCCCAAGCAACGGCACGCCTTGCTCGATCAGCGCGATATTGATGGTGAACTCGCCATTTTCGGCGATGAACTCCTTGGTGCCGTCGACCGGATCCAACAACCAATAGCGTTGCCACTGCCGCCGCAGCTCCCACGGCGCCAGACCGGCCTCCTCTGACAACACCGGCCAGGAGTTGCCCCAATCGCGGATGCCCTGAACCAGGGCCTGGTGACTGGCCAGATCCGCCTGAGTCAGCGGGCTGTCGTCTTGCTTATAGCGGGTCTGCGGCTGGCCATAATGGGCCATCGCCGCTTCCCCCGCCTGCCGGGCCACCACGATCATCTGTGACAGCAGCAGTTGCTGCTGATGCCGGTCTAAAGGTTCCAGGGTCATGAGGGCAAGATTCCACGTTGGGTCAGATAAGCCACCATCTTGTCAACGGCAGCCTCGGTGTCAAGTTGGTCGGTCCGTATGTGGATCTCCGCCTCATTCGGCGCCTCATAGTCGGAATCTATACCGGTAAAATTGGCAATTTCGCCGGCACGGGCCTTTTGATACAACCCTTTAGGATCCCGCTGCTCACACACCGCCAGCGGCGCGTCCACAAACACCTCGATAAACTGTCCGGCGGGCAGTGCCGCCCGGACCCGCTGCCGATCCGCCTGAAACGGCGAGATGAAAGCCGACAAACACAGGGTCCCGGCGCTGACGAACAGCTTCCCCACTTCGCCGATACGACGAATGTTCTCCTCACGATCGGCGTCACCAAAACCTAAGTCTTGATTCAGTCCCAACCGCACGTTGTCCCCATCCAACAGAAAACTGTGCACCCCCATGGCAATCAGGCGCCGCTCCAGGGCGTTGGCCAGCGTCGACTTGCCCGAGCCACTCAGGCCGGTGAACCACAATAGGGCACTGCCGTGGCCCTTAAGTTGTTGCCGTTGTTCTGGCGTTACCGCGTGGTCATGCCAGGTCAGGTTGTTGGTCATACTCACCTCAAAATGGAAAAAACAGCGGCGTAGTCAGCAGCACCGCCGCGCTGTAGGCCAGCGACATGGGCAGCCCCAGCCTCAGATAATCACGCTTACGATAATCGCCCAGGCTCATCACCATCAGGTTGGTCTGATAACTGAACGGGCTGATAAAGCTGGCACTGGCCCCATAGGCAACCGCCATCACAAACGGCATAGCGCTGACCCCGAAGGCGTCTGCCAACCCCAGCGCCAATGGCAACGCCAGCGCGGCGGCGGCGTTGTTGGTCATCAGTTCGGTCAGAATCAGCGCCACCAGGTAGACCCCGACAAACGCCACCATCACCCCCTGACCATTGAACAGTTGATGCAGCCAGTTGGAAGCCACCAACGCCAGACCGGACTGCAACACACTGTCGGCGATGGCCAGGGCCCCGGTGATGATCATCCAGATCTCAAACGGAAAACGCTGGCGAACGTCCTGGCCGCTGAGCACGCCGCTGGTGAGCATCAGCATCAGCAGTACCGCCAGCCCGGCAACCAACTCAATGGCTCCGAAAGCACTCAGCGCCAGCACCGACACAAAGCCGCCGATGGCGATCCACTCCTGCAACGGGGTCAGGGTGGCAGACAACTGGGCATTGCCAATCACAAAGAAGTTTCGACTGACGCGGGAGTGATCAAACCCCTGCCCCACCGCCAGCACCAGCACATCACCCGCCTGAATCGGGATCTGGCCCAGCTTGCCGGATAAACGTTCGCCCCGGCGTCGCATCGCCACCACCGCCGCATCGAACCGGGCCCGAAACTCTACCGATTTCAGGGTTTGGCCGACGATGGCGGAGGTCGGGCTGACAATCACCTCGGTCAGGGTACGATCCAACTGCCCCTGCGCCGAGGCGAACAGGGTCAGGCCGCGGAACCGCTGCAGCACAGTGACCCGCCGAACATCGCCGCAAAACACCAGCTTGTCGCCAGCCTCCAGCACCGTGTCCGGACTCAGCGGCGAGATCAGCCTCTGCCCCCGAACCACTTCAGCCAAAAACAGTCCCTCCAAGGCGCGCAGGCCGTTGGCCTGCACCGAGCGCCCCACCAGCGGACTGTCCGGTTGCACCTTGGCTTCAATAAAGTAGGGATCCTCCTGCTGGGCCTGACGCGGATGGCGAGGCAGCCAGGCCGACAGCAGCACCAGTAACACCAGTCCCACCGAACACGCCACCAGCCCCACCGGCAAAAAATCAAACAGCGCCAGCGACGGCTTACCGGCCTCCACCAGAAAGCTGTTCACAATCAGGTTGGTGGAGGTGCCCACCAGGGTCAGGGTGCCACCGAGGATGGCCGCATACGACAGCGGTAACAGCAGCCGTGACGGCGAGTGATCCGGGTTGCTGTGCACCCGCCCCATCAAGGCCGCCACCACCGCGGTGTTATTCAGAAACGCCGACGACACCATGGTACCGGCCCCCATTCGCATCAGGGTGCTGGCGTAGGAACGGCGAAACAGGAACTGACTGAGCCAGGCCAGCAGACGGGTCTTCTCGATGCCTGCCGACACCAGCAGCAACAGCAGCAGGCTGATGACCGCCGGATTGGCCGCCAGAGTCAACAGCCGGGCCACGTCCAGCTGCTGCATCAACACCAGGGCGATGGCAGTGCCGCTGAACAACAGCACTGGCCTCAGGCGGGTAAACACCAGCCCGAAGAACATCGACACTGCCAGAGCCAGCAACTGACCATGGATCAGGGTCATTAGCGACGTCCGCTGTCAGCCAGTGCCTTCAGATCCAACGCATTCCAATGAGGGAAATGCTTACGCACCAATGCATTCAGCTCCAGCTCAAAGGCGGAGTAGTCCGCGGTCACGGCCTGAGTGTCGGCCGACTCCAGCACCATGCCCGCGGCAACCGTGCCGTTGCTGATGGGGTCAATCAGGATAAACGAGCCGGTATCACGCTGGTCTCGATAGGGGTCTATCGGCAACGGCTGTTCGGTTTGCAATCGAATCTGGCCGATGGCGTTGAGTGCCAACTGCTCGGTTTGGCGTTCACTCCAATCGTGAATGTCCACCTGATGATCGATGGCCGACACCTTTGCCCGTACCGTGGAGGTGGCCAGCTTCAGGCGATAATCCCGCCCCGGTTGCAGCGGCGTCTCCGACATCCACACCACCCTCGCCGTGAAGCTGTCGGACAGTGGCACCGAATCCGCCGCATGAACCAGCCAGTTGCCGCGGCTGACATCAATCTCACGATCCAGAGTCAGGGTGACCGCTTCACCGGCTTGCGCCTGACTGACGTCACCGCCGAACTGATGGATTCCTGCCACCCGGGCGGTCTTGCCCGATGGCAGCACCTGCAACTCATCGCCCACCCGCACCACACCGGCGCTGATGGTGCCGGCAAAGCCTCGAAAATCGAGGTTGGGCCTGGCCACCATCTGTACCGGCAACCGGAACGGCCGCGCCGCGGCTTCATCTGCCGGCAAAGCCTGCTCCAGCAATGCCAACAAGCTCGGGCCCTGATACCAAGGCATGGCCGCACTCAACGAGGCGACGTTGTCCCCTTCCAACGCCGACATCGGCACATAATCGATGCGCTCGAACCCCAGTGATTCTGCCATCTGAGCATACTGCGCCGAGATGGCGTCAAACACCGACTGGTCGTACGCTTTGAGATCCATCTTGTTGATGGCGACCACTATCTGCTTGATCCCCAACAACGACACCAGGAAGCTATGACGACGAGTCTGCTCCAGCAGGCCATAACGGGCATCCACCAGAATAATGGCCAGATCCGCCGTCGATGCACCGGTGGCCATGTTGCGGGTGTACTGTTCGTGACCCGGCGTATCGGCGATGATGAACTTACGTTTGTCGGTGGAGAAGTAGCGGTAGGCCACATCAATGGTGATCCCCTGTTCGCGCTCCGCCTGCAGGCCATCCACCAACAGGGCCAAATCCGGGCGTTCCCCGGTGGTGCCGCTGCGACGGCTCTGCTGGTTCACCGCCTCCAACTGGTCGTCGTACAACGCCTTGGTGTCGTGCAGCAGTCGCCCGATCAGGGTGCTCTTGCCGTCGTCGACACTGCCGCAGGTGATGAACCTCAGCAGCGCCTTGTTTTCATGTTGGGCCAGGTATTCCGTTACCCGTTGGGTAACGCTGGATGCGTGGGTGGACATAGTTAACTCCTGTATCTCAAACCTGGCCTAGAAATAGCCTTCCATCTTCTTCTTCTCCATCGAGCCGGCACTGTCGCGGTCGATGACCCGTCCCTGGCGTTCTGAGGTCGTCGCCAGCAACATCTCTTCGATGATGCCCGGCAGAGTGTCCGCCTCAGATTCCACCGCCCCGGTGAGGGGATAACACCCCAGGGTGCGAAAACGCACGCTGCGCAGTTGCGGGGTTTCCCCGTCTTCCAGGGGCATGCGATCGTCGTCCACCATAATCAAGCTGCCGTCCCGCTCCAGCACCGGCCGCGGCTTGGCCAGGTACAGCGGCACAATCTCAATCTGCTCGCGGTAGATGTACTGCCAGATATCCAGCTCGGTCCAGTTGGACAGTGGAAACACGCGAATGCTTTCACCGGGATGCACCTTGGCGTTGTAGAGATTCCACAATTCGGGGCGTTGATTTTTAGGATCCCAGCGGTGGTTTTTATCCCGGAACGAGTAAACTCGCTCCTTGGCCCGGGAGGCCTCTTCATCCCGACGAGCACCGCCAAAGGCGGCATCGAAACCGTGCTGATCCAGCGCCTGCCTTAACCCCTGAGTTTTCATGATGCCGGTATGCAGGGCACTGCCATGAACAAAGGGATTGATGGCCATCTCCAGCCCCTGCGGGTTCTTATGCACCAGCAGGTCAAACCCGTGTTCACGGGCCATGCGATCGCGAAACTCAATCATCTCCTTGAACTTCCAATCGGTGTCCACGTGCAGCAGCGGAAACGGAATCTTCCCCGGGTAAAACGCCTTGCGCGCCAGATGCAACAGCACCGACGAGTCTTTGCCGATGGAGTACAGCATCACCGGGTTTTCAAACTCGGCCGCCACTTCGCGGAAGATGTGGATGCTCTCCGCTTCGAGGCGATCCAGGTGAGTCAGGGGCTGTGGTTGTGACATCCTTGCGTCCTATTCAACGTTTTTCTGCCATTTAGTGAACGCCACAACCGCGATTTCAACAATTCAACTTCGGACTTTCATATAACCAAAACGGATTAATAGACACAACAACCAATCAAATTGGAATAAGGAGGGAATTTATCGTTCCACCGGGGAGGCAGAATCTGGCCGTTACACTATCCTTAAATCAGGATAGTCGGCTTTTGGTGTGAGCAAAGGCCGAACATTTGACGCAAATAACTGAAGTAACGGAAACAATGCCGCAGTTCGGCCTGACACCACCCCGGTTACACGGATCGTAACCGCCAGCACCGATCTGAGGTTGGAGGCAAGGATGCTCACCGATCGTACCTTTCTGATCATCGATCACTCGACCGATTTTATCGGGCTGGTGCGCTCGATCCTGCTCGATGCAGGAGCCAGCCACCCCAACATCACCAGCACCTCAGACACCCTCAAGGCGCTGCGACTGGTTCGCCAGCACCAGTACGATGCGGTGCTGTGTGGCTTCGACCCGGAGCGGCGGGTCGATGGCGGCCTGATTCTGGATGAGCTTCGCCATCATCAACACCTGTGTGGCAACGGCGCCTTCCTGTTTATCAGCGATGACCACAGTCGCGAAACGATCAGTCAATGCCTGGCCATGGAGCCGGATGACCTGCTGCTCAAGCCGTTCCGCTACCAGGAGCTGGAGCGACGGCTGATGCTGGCGTTGCAGCGCCGCCAACAGCTGTCTGAGCTGCATCAGGCCCTGGCGGATCAAGCCTACGGCGCGGCGCTGCACCTGACCCTGAGGCTAAGACGTACCTTTCCTCAGCACACGCCGTTCCTGGACCGGACCCACGGCAACTGTTTGCTACAGCTACGCCGATTTAGCGAAGCCCTGACCTTCTACCGTCACCACAGCCAGCGCAGTGATAAGGTCTGGCCACGCATCGGCGCCGGCCAGGCGCTGATCGGGCTGCAGCGTTTCGAGGACGCCACCCACATCTTTAATGAGCTGCAGCGCCGCGGTCCGTTTGAACCGGCAGCGCAACAGGGGCTGACCCAATCGGCCCTGCACCAGGATGCCTGTTCCGATGCCCTGAGCGCCATGACCCGACTGCAACGGCTGTGTCCGGCCGATCCTGGCTACCAGGTCATCATCGCCGACCTTCACGCCCAGCAAGGCGACTTCTGTGCCGCCGCCCATCACTATGACGATTACCTGGCACGGGTAAAAGGCAGCCACCGCTTTTCTCCAGAGCTGCAGATCCACGCCAACCTGTGCCGCTTGTTTGCCGCCCTTGCCGAGACCAGCCCGGCCCGGCGCCACAGCCTCATCGCCCAGAGCCTGAAACAGATCGCCCAGCTGAGCCAGGGCAGCGTTTGCCAACCCGGGCTGGAAAGCGGTCTCAAAGTGGCCGCAGCCCTGGCGGCACTGGTCGAGGGGCAACTGGATCACTGCGTGATGATCATGCAGGTGTTGGGCCCCGATACCCACCCTCACCCCAACTTCTATACCCAATTAAACAGCGCCAAGCTGTTTGCCCTGTGCGGCCTGACGGAACGGTTTGAGCAGGGCATTGAGCTGGCTCGAGTCACGGCCGAAGCGCAGCCGGATCCCACCCTCAGGCTCAGCCAGCTGGCATTGCTGGCCGCATACCGCCAGAACATGCAAGCCCGGCTGACACAAGGAGCACGGTTGGCCGATGTGGCGCTGGGTCACCACAAGGCACAGCGTTACCACCTGGCCTACGAGCGCGCCTGTCGAGCCTTCTTTCTGGTGCCCATGTACCCATCACTGAGCCTGATGTTGCTGGAGCAGGCCTCGGCAGCCCCGCCCCCCTGGATGGACAGCGTGACCGCCCGGCAGATGCTGGATGCCGCCCACTGGCTGTACCGCAGCCGCCACAACGAGCCAGCCCTGCGGGAACGGGCAGCCGTCCTGTATCAGCGAGCCATCGCCCACCTGGCCGAGCCCCCCCAGCCGAACCACTACCAGGATTCCGCGGCGCGCCTGGCCTGAGCCTGTCCGCACCTGCCTTTGTGCACCCCATCATGCAAGTCACTATTAACCCCCCTTGTCAGGGGTGGTATGATGGCCGATTGCACCCTGTTACCCGGCTGATCACTGAATGCTTTTATTCCGTCTAACTGATGTGGAAAACAACTTCGACGACGCGACCTTTAACCGAGGCAAACGCTACTTCGAGGAGGAGATGGTCCTGCAAGCCGAGCTGGGCCCTGGCGGCAACTCGGTCCATGGCACCACCCTGGGCCGACGGGACAACCAGTACGACACCAGCATTGAAATCAAAAAGCGCGGCGACCGCTGCACCCTGGAGAGCTTCTGCAACTGCCCGGTCTCTTCACAATGCAAGCACGCCGTGGCCCTGTTGCTGACCATCTTGGATCAACACCATGGCCACCAGGATCGTTATCAGGCCTGGCTGGAAAAATTCTCTGCCGTCCACCCCCCCAAGCCACAGCCCGCCCCGCCGGAGTCGCCGTTGGTGGGCCGCTTTCGAGTGGCACCGTCGTTAACCCGCAACGCCAGCGTCGGCGAGTCGATCGTGGTGGAAGTGGGCAACTGCCGACGACTGAAGCGCGGCGGATTCAGCAAATTTACCGCCAAACAGTTGTTCAACGTTGCCGCTCACTACGGCGATGGCTGGGCCAACGACGATGTGGTCACCTACAGCCGGCTGCTGCTGGCAACCCGAGGCAACACCTGGTATCGCTACGCCCATCTGGAAACGGATCTGGATCGCTATACCTATCAGAAGCTGCTGGATCAGCAGTTGGCATTCTGGGATCAACCCAACCAGACCCTGACCCAGGGCCCGGTCCAGACCCTGAACTTCCGCTGGGAGCACCACACCGATTACCAGCTGCACTCGCAACTGCAGTGCGGCGCGCCCTGGGTACTGGTGCCCTTCTCCCAGCCCTGGTACATCAACCTCGACGACTTCAGCTCCGGGCCGCTGGAGACCGAACTCTCCACCGAGGTGCTGTTCTGCCTGCAGCGACTGCCGGCGCTCCCCAGGGAGCAAGCCCGCCATTTTGGCGACACCATCGCCCTGCAGTTCAATGAACACACCCTGCCGCACCCGATTCAAACCGAGTACCAGCAGATTGAGGCGCCACTGACACCGGTGCTGAAACTGGTGCCCAGCGACGAAGGCATTCAGAGTTTTTTCTGGCTGCAGTACGACCAATTGCCATTGCCGAAAGAGGTCACTCAGCGGCCAACCCAGACCCGCTTCAGCAACGATCACGGCCACTGGCAGATTCAGCGCGACAGCGAGGCTGAACAGGCTGCGGTCGAACTGTACCAGCAACTGCAGCTGTCGGAGTTCGAACACGGCGGCGAGCTGGCCCCACAAGTGGCGTCGGCCGCCTATCTGAAGCTGGCCACCGCCGCCACCGATCTCTCCTTCTGGCAGAAGCTGCTCAGCCAGTTTCAGGGACCGATGAACCAGCAGCAGTGGCAGCTGCAAATTGACCCGTCATTGCCGTTGCTGCCCCATGAAATTCCCGCCTTTGATCTGATCATCGAAGAGGACGACTCCTGGTTTAACCTAGGGCTGTCGGTGGAGATTGACGATCAGCAGGTGGAACTGCTGCCGCTGCTGCTGACCTGGCTGGACCACAACAGCGACTGGCGCGGCGATAACAACCCGATTCTGCTGCACCGTGACGGGGCGATGCCGCTGCGCATTGCCAACCGCAGCATTCGACCGGTGCTGGCAATTCTGGAGGAGCTGGCTAACCCCAGTGGCGATCGCATTCGCCTGCCCAGCCATCAGGCCGGACTGCTGGAACAGCTGCCTCGCCAGGGCCGATGGATTGGCGGCGAGCGCATTCAACAACTGGCCCACAAACTCAACCACTTCAGTGGCATCGAGACCGTCGAGCCCCCCGAAAACCTGCATGCCACCCTGCGCCCTTACCAACAGCAGGGATTGGACTGGCTGGCCTTTCTGCATCAATACGGCTTTGGCGGTGTGCTTGCCGATGACATGGGCCTGGGGAAAACCCTGCAGACGCTGGCGCACCTGCAGCGGCTTAAACAGCGGGATCAACTGCCTCACCCGGCCCTGCTGGTGTGCCCCACCAGCCTGATCAGCAACTGGCGCAGCGAGTCGCAACGCTTCTGTCCGGATCTGTCGGTACTGGTGCTGCACGGCCAGGAGCGCCACCGCCATTTCGATACCCTGGGCGAGTTCGATCTGATCATCACCACCTATGGTCTGGTCGGTCGGGACATCGAGCTGTTTGCCAGCCTCAATTTCAGCCTGGCCATCCTCGATGAGGCGCAAGCCATCAAGACCCCGGGGGCCAAGATCACCAAGGCGGTAAAACAGCTTAACGCTGGCCAACGCCTGTGCCTGACAGGCACTCCGATGGAGAATCACCTCGGGGAACTGTGGTCGCTGTTCGATTTCGTGATGCCATCCTTCCTCGGCAGCGAAGGCCAGTTCAGCCGCTATTACCGCAAGCCCATCGAAAAAGAGGGCAACCTGGATCTGAAGAAGGAACTGCTGACCCGCCTGGCGCCGTTTTTGTTGCGCCGCACCAAGAGTGAGGTAGCACAGGAACTGCCGGCCAAGACCGAGATGGTGCAGACCATTCCCTTACCGCCTCAGCAGCGGATACTGTACGAAGGGGTTCGAGTGGCCATGGAAGCCCGGGTGCGGGAGTTGCTCAGCAGAAAAGGAATGGCCAAAAGCCAGATCGAATTTCTCGATGCCCTGCTGAAGTTACGGCAGATCTGCTGCGACCCACAACTGGTGAAACTGGAACAGGCGGCGCTGGTGCAGGAATCGGCCAAGCTCGACTTCCTAATGGAGATGCTGCCGCCGATGCTGGAGGAGGGCCGACGAGTGCTGATCTTCTCTCAGTTCACCCAGATGCTGGCGCTGATCGAAGCGCGACTGGAGCAACAGGGCATCCCCTTTGCCAAGCTCACCGGTCAGACCCGCAAGCGCGAGCAAGCCATCGACAGCTTCCAGAATGGCGAGGTGCCGGTGTTCCTGATCTCCCTCAAGGCCGGCGGCGTGGGCCTGAACCTGACCGCGGCAGACACGGTGATCCACTACGATCCCTGGTGGAACCCGGCGGCGGAAAACCAGGCTACCGACCGCGCCTACCGCATCGGTCAGGACAAGCCGGTGTTTGTCTACAAGCTGATCTGCGAACAAACCATCGAAGAGCGGGTCATGGAGTTGCAGCAGCAGAAACAGGCGCTGGCAGACAGCATCTACGACAAGGATGCCCAGGATCTTGGCAGCAGCCTCACCGGCGACCAGTTGCTGAGCCTGTTCGATACCCCGCTGCCTCAGCCGGAGTAGCCAACAAAAAGCCCCGCAATGCGGGGCTTTTTTAGGGGGGGTGAAGCTACACTCGCGAGCGCTGATTCAGCTCCGCCAGCTTCATGGTCACCGCTTCCAGCGCTTCGGAAGCGCCGCGGCCGAAGCGATTGGCCAGGTTCTTTTTAATCACATAGCTTAACTTCAGTACCTCTTTGTCCTTGGCCTGTTTCATCAGCCAGTCGTCGGAGGTGCTCAGCTCATCCACCAGCCCCAGATCCAACGCCTGAGTCGCAAACCAGTGTTCGCCGGTGGCCACCTTACCCAGATCCAGCTCGGGGCGATAGCGGCCGATGAAGTCCTTGAACAGACCATGGGTCTCTTCCAGCTCCTCGCGGAACTTCTCTCTAGCCGAGTCGGTGTTTTCACCAAACATGGTCAGGGTGCGCTTAAACTCACCGGCAGTGTGCTGTTCAAACTCAATGTTGCTCTTTTTCAGAAGCTTATTGAAATTCGGAAGCTGGGCAATGACACCGATAGAGCCGATGATGGAGAACGGCGCCGCCACAATGTGGTCCGCCACACAGGCCATCATGTAGCCACCGCTGGCCGCCACCTTATCCACCGCGATGGTCAGCGGAATGCCCGCCTCCCGCAGCCGCGCCAGTTGACTGGATGCCAGGCCATAGGCATGCACCATGCCACCGCCACTCTCCAGTCGCACCAGCACCTGATCCTGCTTGTCGGCCACCGTCAGCAAGGCACTGATCTCCTCTCGCAGACTGACCACCTCGGACGCCTCGATGCCGGCTTTAAAGTCCAACACAAACACCCGGCCATCGCGGGGCTTATCGACGTTGGCTTTCTCCTCTTTCTGGCGGGCCTTTTCGGCTTTCTTCTCCGCCTTCTCTTTGGCCTTCAGTTGCTCCTTAGTCAGCAGCGCACCCTCGAGGTGATGCTGATAGTCTTCCAACTGGTCCGACAGACAGGTGACCTGCAGCTCGCCCTTCTGGCCACGCTGCGAGCGCCCGACCTGGGCCGCCACCAAAATGATCGCCACCACGGCTACCACCAGGGTCAGGGCCTTTGCTAAAAACAGGCCGTACTCAAATAAAAACTCCAAAATCAGCTCCCTAGCTTTGTTTGGCCCTTATTCTATAACGAATCCAAAAAAAAGACCCAGCCTTGGCTGGGTCCTGTTCAGAGTTTACTCAGTTCAGGGACAAGGCTGAGTCACCACGTCGTTGCTCACCGGCAACGACATCCCCAGGCTGGCAGCAAATTCGGCCACCTGAGCCTGCATTTCAGCCGTAGTCGCGGCGGCATTGACGCCGTCGGTCACGCCGGGAATTTCGTTGGGGCTCAGCAGCGAACCGTGGTGGCCCTTGCTAAAGCGCACCGCACCACTGGCGTCGGCCCCCTGCAGAGTTTCATCCACACAGCCCAGGCCGATGGCGGCAATCAGAGGCTCGGTTCCCGACAGAGGCGCACCGGCCACGGTATTGGGCAGCACCTGGTCCGGCAGGTTGGTGTCGCCGTCGCCGACGATCTCCTGCACGTGCACCTTGGCATTGGTCGCCGCCAGGGTCGCCGCATGGTTGATGGGATCAATCGCCTCAATCTGAGTCTGAATCGAGAACATCAGCGGCGGAATCACCTCCTCCTGCACCTGTTTGGCAAAGGCTTCGTATTCAGGCGTACCCGGCTCGGGAACCGGTACGCCGGCTTCCTCCGCCAGCACCTTAATCAGCTCATTCACCAACAACGGGCCAAAAGTGGCACTGCCGGCAAACACTCCGGCCAGACCGGCGGCCGGCGCCGACAGCGACGCCGCCTGAATGGTGTAAGGGTTCATCTCGGCTGGAACGCCGTCGATTGGCAGGTTGGCGTAGGTGGTCAGGTCGGCACCGGTAATGGCACCCAGGCTCAGCCCCTGCATGGTGACCTTGGTCAAATCATAGGTCGGCGCACCGCCGGCTCCCACTTCGGCCATGACCATGCCAGTGACTGCCGCCCGCACTGCCAGGTGGTCAATCAGCGCCTGACGGAAGTTATCCCGTACGGTCAAACCGCTGCTGATGTTGATGAACACCAGACCAGAACCATTGGCAAACTGCGGCCCAAAACTCGGGTCACTGGCGCTGATCTCGTACACGCCGTCGCCATTGAAATCAAAGCCACGCTCACCGTGCAGCGGCATGTCGATGGCAATGGTAGCCAGACCCGCCGCCGACATGGCGCCAGAATTGGCCAGGGTGGTCTCCTTGGTGGTGCTCAATCCGTGCAGCGCCATGCTCAAAGGCCAGCCGGTGGCCGGCTTGGACACGGTAATGCCCAGCGCCGCCAACTTGGCCTCATTCGGCATGGTCATCAGCACAGGTACCGTCTGTGCCGACTTCGGAGCCGGTACCGGGTTGAAGCGGGTCAGGTGCTGCTGCACATCCAGATCGCTGCCGTCGTCGGCAAGGATGGTACAACCGACAATCTCGGCCGGGTTGGAGATCGCTTCCACCGGATCGCGACCACAGGCCACCACCTGCTCAGAGAACTTCTCCAGCGTCAGGGTGCCCGCCTGCAGCGCCTGCAGCACCGCCAACGGGCTGTCCCCCAGAGCACGCCAGGTGCTGGAGATGGTCGGGTCCGCCGGCGTCGGCGCGGTCAGGTAGTAAGGCAGAGTCAGTTCGGCCTTAAATACGTCGGTGGCGTCGGCCAACAGATAGGCGACACCGTCGGCCGGTGTCAGCGGCAAATAGTTGGCGGCGGTACCGGCTGGCATCGGCGGTGCGGTCCAGACCGGTTTAAATGGCGCGTGCTCGTCGGCGGGAGACACCACCAGTTGCTTGGTGATCTCCAGTACGTCAAACACCGATTGAGTGGTGTAGACGCCACTGTAGGTGATGCTGTCCGGGTCGACACCAAATCCGGCGGCCAGGCTGCCTTCGTAGTTGTTGACCAGCGCCTGCAGGTCTCGGGAGCTCCCTTCCGGCAGTGGCTTGGTATTAATATCTAACTTCAGCTGTTTATAGGTTTCCGAGGCTTGCAACTGGCGGCCATCGGAGTCCTGCAGCAGATCGGTGGTGATGTACAGGTAACCACTGGTGGCTGGCAGCGGCTTCAGCGGCTGGGCGATCACGGTGTTGCCGGATACGGCGGTAACAAAGTCGCTGCCCCAAACCAGCTCCTCGCCCACCTTACACACGCTCAGTGACGGCGCAGCGCTGCACTCGGCATCCGGCGACAGGGCGCCGCCCAGAGTCACGGAGAACACCCGCACGGCACCGGCCTGGGCCACGCTGGTGGCGTCAATGGTTAAGCCTTCCGGCAGTTCGATGTTCAGCTGAATCGGCTGCGTGGTGGACCAGCCATCCAGTGCGCCCAGGGCGACCGTAGGATCGGTGTAATCCGGCATATCGCCGGCGGCCACTTCATCGGGAATCTGCAAGGTTCCGTCGGGAGTCCCCAGGAACAACAGGTCATTCGGCAAAGGCAGCACACCATTTGCCGGATCAAAGGCCACACGGGCTGAAACTGGAATCGGTTTGGCGTTGTTCACGTCGTCGTTGTAGCTGTCTCCGTTACAGCCTGACAGTGCCAAAGCCGACAGGACGGCAGTACTAACCAGCAGTCGTCTCATTTTCTCTCCCCAATCCTTGTTGTAACCCACGGCTGCCCCCAAGGGATTAAGGGCTGAACAGGTCTGCGACCGTGAGTATTAGTTTTGTTTTCCGTAATTAATTTCGTCACAATAGACGCGATTCTGGCGAATATGACGCTCTATATGCCGATTGCGACCTATTTCAAAGTAACGCAAAAACCATAACTTAGCTACATTTTTGCAACGAGCAACCGGTTCTGTGGCCCTAACAAAGCAATCAAATGTTTAAAACAACTGTTTGCCGCCGCCGCAAAGCCACAAATGACGCGTATTACAAAAAAAGGATGGCGTTAAAGGATGTTGGATTACAGCCCCAAAAAAGATCTGCTTACTGACAAGGTAATCCTGGTCACCGGCGCCGGAGACGGCATTGGCCGTCAGGCTGCCCTGACCTACGCGGCCCACGGTGCCACCGTGATTTTACTTGGCCGCAGCGTCAACAAGCTGGAAGCGGTGTACGACGAAATTGAAGCCCTTGGCGCGCCACAAGCGGCGATCATTCCGCTGGATATGCAGGGCGCCACCGAGCAGAACTATATCGACATGACCGACACCATCGAGGGCCAGTTCGGCCGCCTCGACGGCGTGCTGCACAACGCCGGTATGCTCGGCAGCCTGACCCCCTTGGAACAGGTCTCCACCGAGATGTTCAATGAGGTGATGCAGGTAAACCTAACCGCTCAGTTCGTGATGACCAAGGCACTGATGCGCTTGTTCCGGCAGCAAAATGCCGGCTCCATCATCTTCACCTCTTCCGGCGTGGGTCGCAAAGGCCGGGCATTCTGGGGCCCCTACGCCATCTCCAAGTTTGCCACCGAAGGGATGATGCAAGTGTGGGCCGATGAACTGGACGACACCCAGATTCGGGTCAACTGCATCAACCCCGGCGCAACCCGCACCAAGATGCGCGCCCTGGCCTACCCGGCCGAAAACCCGGAAACCCTGAAGACGCCACAGGAACTGATGCCGCTGTACCTGTACCTGATGGGCGATGACAGCCTCGAGGTTAATGGCCAGAGCATCGACGCTCAGCCCAAATAGCCGTCACGGCACCGCTGATTCCAGGCGCGGGCTGATCACATTCAGCCCGTTTTTTTTAAGACAGGGCGCAATACTGGCCAAACCTTTGCCGCATTCATAAGCACTCTGTAACGAATTCATTATAATAGCCTGACTTAAGAGGGTTTAATGATGAAACCGACGCCAGGTCGTGACACACTAGATGCCCCGTTATGATGCCCCTATAGACAGAGCCCTTTTGAGCCAATGAAATGGAATAATGCTGCCCCCCTTCCCTCTGCAGCCAAACGGAACAGCAAGCGCTCGGACTCCGGCCTCAAACCTCTTTATGGCGCCGTGGCAGCTTCGGCCATCTTTATCTTTACCCTGGCCCTGACCATCAGCGCCGCCAAGACCATCGAAAACTACGAGACCGACAAGCAACGCAACCAGATCTACGACTTCCTCAGCAGTGCCGAAGAACGCATGGTCTCCGAGGTCGCCAAGATTCACTCGGCCATCTACCTGGCCGCGTCCTCCATCCAGCAGCACCACCAACAGCCCGACCTCAAGCAGCGGTTTCAGTCACTGGCCTATCTGGTGCTGCAGAATAACCCCAGCGTCCTCAGCCTGGATATTGCCCCGGAGGGACGCATCTGGGCGGTCTACCCCCAGATCAGCAACAATGCCATTGGCCACGACACCAGCGACACCCTCTCCAGCCGCGAGGCAAGGCGACTGCGAAAGGCGGTGATGGGCGGCCCCTATACCCTGTACGCCGGCGGCACTGGCCTGGTGCTGAGCCAGCCGATTTTCGTCTCGGACAACGCGGAAAATCCGCCGCTGACACCGGCCGATGGCGAGCGGTTCTGGGGCTACATCAATGCAGTGATGCGCTTTGGCGACAGCAAGATGCTCAGTGGACTGGATATCCTCGCCAACGACACCATCAACTACAGCCTCTATTGCGGCAACGTCATCGCCAAGCATGTGTACAACAACAGCGGCGACCCGGTGGAAAAGGGCCTCAAACGCAGCTTCACCGTCGATGGCCTCAGCTGTGAGCTCAGGGCCGAATCCAAACTGCAACAGCAGACCCCGATCTCGGCGCTGTTTATCTTCCTGTGCGGCCTGGTAACCGCCACCCTGATGAGTTTCTGGGCCTGGCAACAGAGCACCGCCAAGCGGCAACTGGAGCTGCTGGTGGCGCAAAAAACCAAGGCTCTGCAAGACTCGGAACTGCAGTTTCGCGAGCTGTCGGAACGCTCACTGACCGGCATCTTTATCATCGTCCACGGCCGCTTTACCTATACCAACCCCACCATGTGCAACACCCTGGGTTACAGCGCCGATGAACTGTTCGCCATCAAGGATCTGTCGGAGCTGATTCATCATCAGGACTACCTGCGCATTCAGGAATGGCTGGACGATCCCAGCACGGTGGAAAGCCCCAATAACGAGCGGGACAGCCAGCATCTGCACCAGCGGGTGCGCTGCTTCAACAAAGCCGGGGTCACCAAACACCTGGAGTTTTACTGCGTGACCACCGAATATCGCGGCGAAACCGCCATCTTCGGCTCCATGCTGGACGTCACCAGCCAGGTGGCCGCCGAGCGTAAGATCACCTACCAGGCCTACTACGATCAGCTCACCGGCATGCCCAACCGGGCGTCATTTCAACAGCGAATCAAGCAATCCATCGCCGCCGCCAGTGGCCATCAGCAACTGGCGTTGATGTTCATCGACCTGGATAAATTCAAGACCATCAACGACAGCCTCGGCCACGACTACGGCGATCAGTTGTTGAAGCTGGCGGCCTCGCGACTCAAAACCTCGTTAAGAAGCGATGACTTCATCGCCCGCATCGGTGGCGACGAGTTCTCCATCCTCATTGAGGACTATCAGGATAAACATCAGATAGAACAGATCGCCCAGCGGGCCATCAATGCCTTTAAGGAGCACTTTACCCTCAAGGGCAAGAACTTCTACATCGGCCTGAGCATCGGCATCTGCCTGTACCCCAATGACGGCGAAGACGCGGAAACCCTGCTGAAAAATGCCGACATCTCCATGTACCTGGCCAAGAATAGCGGTGGCTCCAGCTACAAGTTCTTTGACGAAAGTGAATCCCACCTGTTCTACAGCAAACTGGATCTGGAGAACGAACTGCGCAACGCGTTGGATCAAGGCGGGCTGCACCTGGAGTATCAGCCGCAAAACTCGCTGGTCAGCGGTGACATCATCGGCACCGAAGCCCTGGTGCGCTGGTACCATCCGGTCAAAGGACGGATTCCTCCGGTGGAGTTCATTCCGGTGGCCGAGGAGAGTAGCCTGATACTGGAGCTGGATCGTTACGTACTGGAGCGGGGCTGTAAGCAGTTGGCGCAGTGGCAACAGAAAGGCATCAACGTCAAGCTGGCCATCAATATCTCTTCGGCGCAGCTGGAGAAAGGCGATCTGCTGGGGCTGGTCAGTACCTGCCTCGATACCTACCAGATTCAGCCAGACAGGCTGGAGCTGGAGATCACCGAAAACTCACTGATCAAGAGCCCAACCGAAGTGGCCGCCATTCTCAGTGGTCTGCAGGAGATGGGGGTCAGCATCGCCATCGACGACTTTGGTACCGGCTACTCGTCGTTTGCCCTGCTCAAAGATCTGCCCATCAATAAGATCAAGCTGGATAAGAAGTTCATCGACGCCATCGAAACCGATGCCAAGGATCGCAAGATCATCAACACCATCGGCGAGCTGGCACGGTCACTGCAGTTGCAACTGATTGCCGAAGGGGTAGAGAGCAACTCCCAGGTAATGCGGCTCTTGGAATGCGGCTGCTATCAGGGCCAGGGGTTCCTGTTTGCCCGCCCCATGAGCGCCAGTGACTATGAAGAGATGCTGGCCCACAGCCACATCATCGACTAATCCCGGTCACAGGCACAAAAAAACCAGCCACTTGGCTGGTTTTTTATTGGCTTGCGCTTAGCGCTTCGGCCCCTTCGCCGGGCGATGCTTCTTAACGGCACGGCGAATCTTACCGGTCTTAATCTTGTTCTGACGTCGAGCCGCCTGCTTGTCCTTATCCATCAGGGTGCGGGACTCGGTGCCCAGGTCCACCAACTTGCGCAGGTAGTTAACCTGGTCCAGCTGCAGCTCTACCCAACCGCCGCGAGGCAAGCCTTTCGGCAGCGTGATGTCACCGTAGCGGATACGCATCAGGCGAGACACTTGCATTCCCTGGCTTTCCCACAACCGGCGCACTTCACGGTTACGCCCTTCACTGAGGATGGCGTGGTACCAGTGGTTAAGGCCTTCGCCGCCCGCGGCAATCAGTCGCTTAAACCGAGCCGGACCGTCTTCCAGCTCAACGCCGGTGCGCAGCGCCTGCAGATTCTGCTCGGTGACTTCGCCAAAGACCCGTACGGCGTACTCCCGCTCCACTTCCCGAGATGGGTGCATCAGCCGGTTGGCCAGTTCACCGTCGGTGGTAAACAGCAGTAATCCTGAGGTGTTGATGTCCAGGCGCCCCACGGCCACCCAGCGACTGCCGCGCACTTTAGGCAAACGATCGAACACCGTCGGCCGCCCCTGCGGGTCGGTGCGGGTACAGAGTTCGCCTTCCGGCTTGTAGTACGCCAGCACTCGGCAAATCACTTCATTTTCAGCCTGAATGGACACCAGGTGGCCGTCAACCCGAATCAGAGCATCGGTACCGGTCTCAACCCTATCGCCCAGCTTGGCGACACTGCCATTCACACTCACTCGACCGGCCTCAATCACAGCTTCCATCTCACGACGGGAACCGTGGCCAGCTCGAGCCAACACCTTCTGTAGCTTTTCGCTCATCAAATCTCTTCTTTAATGTACGGAGTCTGCGCTTTTGCCGGTATCGAGCAGGGCCTCGATGGCACCTTCATCACTCAATGCCGGCAACTGTGCCAGACTCTCCAGGCTAAAATACTGCAAAAATGCATCGGTAGTCGCATAGAGGGCGGGCCGTCCCGGCACCTCCTTATGTCCCACTACCTTAACCCAATCTCGTTCTGTCAGGGTGCGGATAATATTGGAACTCACCGCCACCCCACGAATTTTTTCAATCTGTCCCCGAGTCACCGGTTGCCGATAGGCAATCAGAGCCAGAGTTTCCAGCAGCGCCCTGGAGTAACGGGGCGCTTTCTCCTGCCACAGGGCACTTAAATGGCCGCTCAGATCCTGGTTGCTCTGAAACCGGTAACCACCGGCCACCTTGACCAGATTAATGCCTCGACCGGCGTAATCGCCTTCCAGCTCGTCCAGCACCTCGTTGATGCGCCCCTGGCTGACCTGCAGGCTGGCCAGCACACTCTGGCGCAACCCCTTGGCAGACATCGGTGCATCTGCCACAAACAACGCCGCCTCAATCAACTGCTTTAACTGAGTGTCATTAATACGACTCATGCTCGGGCTCTCACGTAGATGGCACTGTCAGGCTGGGCCTGTTGAATCTCAACTAAGCGCTCTTTCGACAACTCCAGTATCGCCAAAAACGACACCACCACACCGGCGCGCCCCTCTTCCGGCGTAAACAGAGCCACGAAGGGCGTAAAACGTTCCGGTCCCAATTGACTCAGGATGCGGCTCATCCGCTCCCGGGTCGACAGGGCCTCGCGCGCCACCTGGTGCTGTTCAAACAACTCCGCTTTAGCCAGCATGCCCCGCAGCGCCGACACCAACTCGTCCAACTCTACCTGGGGCGGCACCACCTGGGGCACCAGGTTAGCGGCACGGGCCGCCTGAGCCACCCAATGTTCGCGCTCCAGCCGAGGCAGTTGGTCCATCTGCTCGGCCGCCTGCTTCAGCACCTCGTAGGCCTGAAGCTGGCGAATCAGCACCATCCTGGGGTCGTCTTCCTCCCCCTCTTCGGTAGCCGGTTTGGGCAGCAGCAACCGGGATTTTACCTCCGCCAGCGTCGCGGCCATCACCAGGTACTCCCCCGCCAACTCCATCTGCATCTGATCCATCAGTGCAATGTAGTCCATATACTGACGTGTGATCTCAAACACGGGGAGATCCACAATATCCAGTTTATGACGACGAATGAGGTACAGCAGCAGGTCTAACGGTCCCTCAAATGCTTCGAGAATAACCTCGAGGGCATCTGGCGGAATGTACAGATCCGCAGGCAACTCCACCATTGGCTTGCCGCGAACCACGGCAAGGGGCAGAGGAGGCTGAACCGTTAATGGGGCTTGAGTCATATCAGATCATGCTCATAGCAAACGCCGCTATTATAGGTATTTGGGGGTAAAAAGCTAACCATACTATAAAAACGGAGTCGAATCCCCCGCCCCTTCACGAACCACAACCACGTCATCGTCGCTGCAATCCACCACCGTGGTCGGGCTTTCGCTGAGGTAACCGCCGTGAATGATCAGATCCACCTGGTGTTCCAAACGGTCACGAATCTCTTCCGGATCCGACTCGGCGAACTCTTTCCCTGGCAAAATCAGGGTGCTGGACATCAGCGGCTCACCCAGCGCTTCCAGCAACGCCAGGGCAATGGCGTTGTCGGGAATGCGAATGCCGATGGTCTTACGCTTGTCATTCAACAACCGGCGCGGTACCTCTTTGGTGCCTTTGAAGATAAAGGTATAGGCCCCCGGGGTATTGTTGCGCAGCAACCGGTACGCCTGATTGTCCACTTTGGCGTACAGAGACAACTCCGACAGATCCCGGCACACCAGGGTAAAGTTGTGGTCACTGTTGATCTGACGAATGCGGCAGATCTGTTCCAGCGCCTTTTTATTGCCAATCAGGCAACCGATGGCGTAACCGGAATCGGTGGGATACACCACCACGCCGCCGTTGCGAATGATGGCCACAGCCTGGCTGACCAGCCGGGTCTGCGGGGTTTCAGGGTGTACATAAAAAAACTGACTCATACTTCCTCCAGGCCAAGCCGTTGCCAGACACCGGGAAGATCCGGCAGATGCAGATGCCTTCCCAGTTCAATCCAACGGCCCGGTTGATGAAAATCACTGCCGACCGAAGCCAGCAAACCGTGCTCCTGGCACAGTTGGGCTAAAAATTGTCGCTCCTGAGGTGGCTGCTGACACAACACCACCTCCATGCCATCCCCTCCCACCTCGGCAAACAGCGCCAACAGCTTGCGCAGCCATTTGTTGGAGAGACGATAGCGGCAAGGGTGGGCAAGCACCGCCAGCCCCCCCGCCTGGTGAATCACCGCCACGGCGGTCTCGATATCACACCAGTTATTGGGCACGTAACCGGCCTTGCCCTTGCCTAAATACTTATCGAAGGCCGCCTGTTGTTGGCTGACCAGTCCCCGGTCCATCAGTACCTTGGCGAAATGACCACGGCCGACCGCACCATTACCAGCCTTGCGTTTGGCCTCCTCATAGACCCCGTCGATGCCCCGCTTCGCCAACCGCACTCCGATCTCCAGCGCCCTGGCCTCACGGCGCTGACGCTGCTGCGCCAGCAGTTCCACCATTGCCGGTTCGGCCGGATTGATGCCCAGCCCGACGATGTGGATATCGAAACTGTGCCAACGCGCCGAGATCTCCACCCCGTCGATGATGGTCAATCCGGTTCCCGCCGCCGCCCGGTGCGCTTCCTCCAGGGCATCGGTGGTGTCGTGATCGGTAATGGCCAGCACCGCCAACCCCTGATTACGGGCACGACCCACCAGTTCACTCGGAGTCAGGTCACCATCGGAGGCCTTGGTATGGGAATGGAAATCAAACTTCATCTATCGCCTTTTGACCGCGCCTTGGCAATCTCTCATCAATACAAAACCGCCAGGAAGCTGGCAAAACGTAAACCGGGAAAAAACAACGGGACAGGACAGTCCAGGCAACTAACCCGCATTCTGTTCCCTCTATTGTACGTTAGTTTGTAATATTCGCACCCCCAAGCACGGCTAACCGCGGCATTGGCCTGCAATTATTCGCCGATTCAATCTGCGTCCTGGGGCCACAGCACTTCTGTTACAAACAGCAACAAGGCATTTGCGCCAAAGGTGTTGACACCTCAGCTCCAGCAAGGTAATTTTGCTGTAAACGCCAAGCGTAAACTTATAGATACGGATTTACAGCAATGACTCAGGTTTCCATCTTCACCTCAGCTCACACCACTCAGTGGTGGTGGCGCATCCCAAATAAGCGGGGTGTACGGTGGCCTGTGCCTGAGTAAAAAGAGCACAAACCAAACATCAAAAACCCGCTTTTTAACCGAAGCGGGTTTTTTTATACCTTTTTGACGAGAATATGAACATGATCATTATCTTAAAACCACATGCCAGCAAAGAAGAAGCGCAAAAGCTGCTTCAGCAAATCGAGCAAAAAGGCCTCAAGCCACTGTACATGCCTGGCGTGGAACGTACCGTTATCGGCGCCATCGGCGACGAGCGTGTACTGCAATCCTTACACCTGGACAGTCACCCGCTGGTGGATCAAATCAAGCCCATCCTGTCCTCCTACAAGCTGGTCAGCCGTGAACTCTACCCCATCGACACCCGGGTCAAGGTGGGCCGCCACGCCGTCGGTGGCGAAACCTTTACCGTTATCGCCGGCCCCTGTGCGGTAGAAAGCCAGCAGCAACTGGACGGCATCGCCGATTACCTGACCACCCACGCCGTGGCCGGCATTCGCGGTGGCGCCTACAAACCCCGCAGCAGCCCCTACAGCTTTCAAGGCCTGGGCGAAGAGGGGCTGAAGATTCTGAAAGCCACCAGCGACCGCACCGGCCTGCCAACCATTTCCGAGGTGGTGGACGCCAACGACGCGCCGTTGATGGCTCAGTATGTCGACTGCCTGCAGATCGGGGCCCGCAACATGCAAAACTTCCGCCTGCTGGAAGCCGTGGGCAAGTTGGACAAGCCGGTTCTGTTGAAGCGAGGCATGAGCGCCACCATCGAGGAGTTGTTGCTGGCCGCCGAGTACATCGTCAATGCCGGCAACCCCAACGTGATTCTGTGTGAGCGTGGCATCCGCACCTTCGAAACCGCCACTCGCAACACCCTGGACCTCAACGCCGTGGCGTACCTGAAGCAGAAAACCCATCTGCCGGTACTGGTGGATCCCAGCCATGGCACTGGGGTCAGAGAGTTGGTGATTCCACTGGCCCGGGCGGCGGCGGCAGTGGGCGCCGATGGCATCATCGTCGAAACCCACACCAACCCGGCCGAAGCGCTGTCCGACGGACATCAAAACTTAGATCCGCAGCAATTTGATGATTTAATGAGCTCACTGAAACCGTTTGTGGAAGCCGCCGGAAGGAGACTGTAATCATGACCGAACTGCAGCCGGGTCACAGCCATACCCTGACCCTGACCTGTCGCTATCAACATCAACCGGCGGCCCTGTTTCAGGCCCTGTGTGGTGACAAGGCCAACAGCATGCTGCTGGAGTCTGCCGAGGTGGATACCAAGGCTGGCACCCAGAGCCTGCTGATGATCGATGCCGCCCTGCGCATCGAGTGCAACGGTCGCCAGGTGCGCTGTGAGCCACTGACGCTCAATGGCGAAAGCCTGATTCCGCTGCTCAGCGAACGCCTGGCCGCATTTTCCCCGCAGCTGCAGCAAGGCACCCTGTGTCTGACGGTACCAGAGCCACCACGGGATCTGGACGAAGACAGCCGCCTCAAAGCCCCTTCGCCGCTGTCGGTGCTGAGGCTGATTCAACAAAGCATCGAAGATGACGACGCCTGTGCCCAGTCACTGCTGCTGACCGGCGCCTTCGCCTTTGACCTGGTGGCCAGTGTCGAGCCCCTGCCCACGGTCAGCGACGGCCCCAACAACTGCCCGGATTTTCTGTTCTACCTGGCGGAAACCACCCTGGTCATCGATCACGTCCGCCGAACGGCGCGGCTGGTGGGGGCCCTTCAGGGCGGAGACTACAGCGAGCGCTACCACCACCACCTGAGTCAACGCCTGGCGGACCTGGCCCGACAGGTCGATGAGTTCGACGGCAACGAAACTCTGACCCCGGCCCCGACCGCCGCCGTCAGCATTAATCAGGACGACGCCCTTTTCCGCAGCAAAGTCGAGCAGCTGAAGCAGCACATTCGCGCCGGCGACATCTTTCAGGTGGTGCCCGCCCGCCGCTTTTCCCTGCCCTGCCCCCAGCCACTGGAGGCTTACGCCCGCCTGCGCCGGGACAACCCCAGCCCTTACATGTTTGTACTGCAGGACGCCAGCTTTACCCTGTTCGGTGCTTCGCCGGAAAGTGCACTGAAATACAGTGCCGAAAGCAATCAGGTGGAGATCTACCCCATCGCCGGCACGCGAAAACGCGGCCGTAAGCCAGGCGGCGAACTGGACCATGACCTGGATGCCCGCATAGAACTGGGGCTGCGCCAGGATCAAAAAGAAACCGCCGAGCACATGATGCTGGTGGATCTGGCCCGCAACGACATCGCCCGCATCAGCCAGCCCGGCAGCCGCCAAATCCCCGAGTTGCTGAAGGTGGACCGCTACAGCCACGTGATGCACCTGGTGTCCCGGGTGACCGGCCAACTGCGCACCGATCTAGATGCCCTGCACGCCTATCAAGCCTGCATGAACATGGGCACCCTCACCGGCGCCCCCAAGGTGCGGGCCGCCCAACTGCTGCGCCAGGCCGAAGGCGAGCGTCGTGGCAGCTACGGCGGCGCCGTCGGTTATCTCAATGGCCGCGGCGACATGGACACCTGCATCGTGATCCGCTCAGCCCTGGTCAACGAGGGTACCGCCCACGTCCAGGCCGGCGCCGGGGTGGTCTTCGATTCCGACCCGCAATCAGAAGCGGACGAAACCTGCAACAAGGCCATGGCAGTCATTCGCGCCATCGGAGGTTCCCTATGACCCCCATCATCCTGCTGGACAACTTCGACTCCTTTACCTGGAATCTAGTGGATCAGTTCCGCACCCTGGGTCACCCGGTCACCGTGTACCGCAACGACATCGATGCCCACACCCTGGCCGATACCCTGATCAACCAGCACCACAATGCGGTGCTGGTGCTGAGCCCGGGCCCCGGTGCCCCAACCGAAGCAGGCTGCATGATGACCCTGCTGTCTCTGGTGGCAGGCAAGCTGCCGATTCTGGGGATCTGCCTCGGCCACCAGGCGTTGATCGAACACTACGGCGGCAAGGTCGGATTCGCCGGCGAAGTGATGCACGGCAAGGCCAGTCCCATGCGCCACGACAATGGTCCGCTGTTTGCCGGCATGCACAACCCGCTGCCGGTAGCCCGCTACCACAGCCTGGTGGCACACCAGGTGCCGGATTGCCTGTCCGTACCGGCCCAGGTCGGCGACATGGCCATGGCGGTGGTCCACAACCAGCACCGCGCCGTCGGCTTTCAATTCCATCCCGAGTCCATCCTCACTCAGGATGGCAGCGAACTGTTAACCCGAACCCTGAGCTTACTCACCAAGGAGAGCCCGTTATGCTAACCGAATTGATGGCCACCGTAATGAACGGCCAAGCGCTCTCCCAGACCCAGAGCCAGCAACTGTTCGCCCAAATCATGGCCGGAGAAGTGGGTCAGATTGAACTGGCCGGGATCCTCACCGCCATGAAGATGCGCGGCGAGACCGTCGATGAGATCACCGGTGCCGCCAGCGCCCTGCGCGCCGCCGCCACTCCGTTTCCCCGCCCCAAGGGGGATCTGCTGGACATCGTTGGCACCGGCGGCGATGGCGCCAACACCATCAACATCTCCACCACCTCGATCTTCGTTGCCGCCGCCGCCGGAGCCCGCATTGCCAAACACGGCAACCGCAGCGTCTCCAGCCAGTCCGGCGCCTCCGACCTGTTGACCCAGTTCGGCGTTAATCTGACCATGAGCCCGCAGCAGTCGGCCCGCTGCCTGGAACAGCTGGGAGTCACCTTCCTGTTTGCGCCGCATTATCACGGCGGCATCCGTCATGCCATGCCGGTGCGCCAGGCGCTGAAGACCCGCACCCTGTTTAACGTGCTGGGCCCGCTCATCAACCCGGCCCGCCCCAACCAGATGCTGTTGGGGGTCTACAGCCCGGAACTGGTGCAGCCCATCGCCGAAACCATCGCCGCCCTCGGCGTCGAGCGGGCGCTGGTGGTGCACGGCCTGGGCCTGGATGAGATTGCCATCCACGGCGAAACCCATGCGGTGGAGCTGCAGCAGGGGCAGCTGATTCAGCGCCAGTACACCCCGGCGGATCTCGGTGTCAGCCAGCACCATATCGAGGCCATTAAGGGCGGCAATCCGGCCGAGAACCACGCCATCAGCCAGGCCATTCTCGGCGGCGGTGGCACCGATGCCCAGCGCAGCGCGGTGGCGGTCAATGCCGGTGCCGGCCTGTACCTGACCGGCAAGGCCGACAGCCTGGCAATCGGCACCGAACTGGCGTTTGCCACCATGGACAGCGGCAAACCCCTGCAGCTGATGCAGGCCTTCGCCGAAATGAGCAATCAGCAACCGGAGCAGTAACCGATGAGTACCATTCTCGACACCATTGTCGCCACCAAGGCCGCCCACATCGAAGCGCTGTCGCGGCGCTACGGCGAACGGTTGAGCCAGCGAGCGCCAAAGAGTGAGCGCTCACTGTTTGACGCCCTTAAAGGCGGCAATGCCGGCTTTATTCTCGAATGCAAGAAAGCCAGCCCATCCAAAGGGCTGATTCGCCCTGATTTCGATCCGGTGGCCATTGCCACCCTGTACCAACCCTATGCGGCGGCAATCTCGGTGCTCACCGACGAACAGTTCTTCCAGGGCGACTTCGACTACCTGCAAGCGATTCGACAGGCGGTCGAGTTGCCGTTGCTGTGCAAGGACTTCATCATCGATGTGCGTCAATTGCGACTGGCCCGTCACATGGGGGCCGATGCCGCCCTGCTGATGCTGTCGGTGCTGGACGACCCAACATACCGCGCCCTGGCTGAGGAAGCCGACGCCCTGGGCCTGGACATTCTCACCGAGGTCAGCAACCAGCAGGAGTTGGAGCGGGCCCTGGCCCTCGATGCCCGCATCATCGGCATCAACAATCGCGACCTGCGCGATTTGTCCATCGACCTGACCACCACCGAGCGATTGGCGGCGCAGATCCCTGCCGATCGAGTCGTCATCAGCGAATCCGGTATCGAAACCCACCAGCAGGTCCGCCAGTTGGCTCCCCATGCCGATGGCTTCCTGGTCGGCAGCAGCCTCACCGCCCAGGCCGACATCGATCTGGCCTGCCGCACCCTGATTTTTGGCCACAATAAGGTCTGTGGCCTGACCCGGCCCGAAGACGCCCGCCATGCCGCAGCCGCCGGTGCCGTTCATGGCGGCCTGATTTTCGCCGCCAAATCCCCCCGCTGCGTCAGTGAAGCCCAGGCCCGGGAGATTCGAGCCAGTGCCAACCTGAAATTTGTCGGCGTCTTCGTCAACCAGGCCATCGACGAGGTGGCCCGACTGGCACACGCCCTCAAACTGGATGCGGTGCAGCTGCACGGCAGCGAAGATGACCACTACCTGGCCGCGCTGCGCCCCCTGCTGGCTGACACCGAAATCTGGAAGGCGGTCAAGCCCGATGGCAGCAACCGGGTCGACAGCGCCGATCGGCTGCTGTTTGACTCCGCCAGCAACGGTCGCTTTGGCGGCACCGGCGAAACCTTCGACTGGCAACGGGTCGGCAGCGAGCGCCGCAACGCCATGCTGGCGGGCGGCCTGACCCCAGACAACGTACAACAGGCCGTGTCGGCCGGATTCCTCGGCCTGGATCTAAACTCCGGACTGGAATCGGCCCCCGGCATCAAACACCCCGATAAAGTCTCGCTGGCGTTTGCCCGCCTGCGACAGTACTAACGAAGAGGCTTAAGGAAACCCATGACCATTCTCAACCCCTACTTTGGCGAATACGGCGGCATGTACGTGCCGCAAATTCTGATGCCAGCCCTTAAGCAGCTGGAACAGGCGTTTGTCGACGCCCAGCAGGATCCGGACTTTCAAAACGAATTCATGGATCTGCTGAAAAACTACGCCGGTCGGCCAACGGCGCTGACCCTGACCCGCAACTTCAGCCCCAACCCCAAGGTGAAAATCTACCTCAAGCGGGAGGACCTGCTCCACGGCGGTGCCCACAAGACCAACCAGGTACTTGGGCAGGCACTGCTGGCCAAGCGAATGGGCAAAAAGGAGATCATCGCCGAAACCGGCGCCGGTCAGCATGGGGTCGCCACCGCCCTGGCCTGTGCCCTGCTGGGACTGAAATGCCGGGTGTACATGGGCGCCAAAGACGTGGAGCGTCAAAGCCCCAATGTGTTCCGAATGCGGCTGATGGGCGCCGAGGTGATTCCGGTCCATGCCGGCTCGGCCACCCTGAAAGACGCCTGCAACGAAGCGATGCGTGACTGGTCCGCCAACTACGACCACGCCCATTACCTGCTGGGAACGGCCGCCGGACCGCACCCCTTCCCCACCATCGTCCGCGAGTTTCAGAAGATGATCGGTGAAGAAACCAAGCAACAGTTGCTGCAGAAAGAGGGTCGGTTGCCGGACACCGTCATCGCCTGCGTCGGCGGCGGTTCCAACGCCATCGGCATGTTTGCCGACTTTATCGATAACGAAGAAGTTGCACTAATTGGCGTCGAACCCGCCGGCAAAGGCATCGAAAGTGGTGAACATGGCGCGCCTTTGGCCCATGGCACCACCGGCATCTTTTTCGGCATGAAGGCGCCGATGATGCAGAATGAACACGGCCAGATAGAGGAGTCCTACTCGGTGTCCGCCGGACTGGATTTCCCTTCCGTCGGCCCGCAGCACGCCCACCTTGCCGCCAGCGGCCGGGCGAGCTACCTGTCGATCACCGACGATGAAGCGCTGGAAGCGTTTCAGAAACTGGCCAGCAGCGAGGGCATCATTCCTGCGCTGGAGTCTGCCCACGCCCTGGCCATGGCCCACAAGCTGGCCACCGAGGCAACCGACGACACCTTGATGGTGGTCAACCTGTCCGGGCGCGGCGACAAAGACATCTTTACCGTACACGACATTCTGCAGCAGGAGGGCAAGCTGTGAGCCGTTATCACACCCTTTTTGACACCCTGGCCCAAAAGGGCGAAGGCGCCTTTGTTCCCTTCGTAACCCTCGGCGATCCCGAGCCGGGAATGACCCTGGACATCATCGATGCCCTGGTGGCCGGGGGCGCCGATGCCCTGGAACTGGGCATCCCGTTCTCCGATCCACTGGCGGACGGCCCCACCATTCAGGACGCCACGGTACGGGCACTCAATGCCGGGACCACCCCGGCTCTGTGCTTTGAGATGCTGACCGAGATTCGCCGCCGCTACCCGCAACTGCCCATCGGCCTGTTGGTGTACGCCAACCTGGTGTTCTCGCCAGGTCTGGATGCCTTCTACCAGCGCTGCCGTGACGCCGGTGTCGACTCGGTACTGGTGGCCGATGTGCCAGTGGAAGAGAGTGCGGAGTTTGCCGATGCCGCGCGTCGCCATGGCATCGCTCCCATCTTCGTCGCCCCGCCAAACGGCGATGAGGCGACGCTCAAAGCGGTGGCCGAACAGGGCGAAGGCTACACCTACCTGCTGTCCCGGGCCGGAGTCACCGGCACCGAGTCCAAAGCCGGTAAACCGGTGGGGCCACTGCTGGACACCCTGAAGCGCTTTCAGGCACCGCCGGCCATTCTCGGCTTTGGCATCTCTGAACCGCAACAGGTCAAAGACGCCATCGCCGCCGGGGCCGCCGGGGCCATCTCCGGCAGTGCCACGGTCAAACTGATCGCCGAGCATCGGCAGGACCCAGCCGCACTGACCCAGGCCCTGACCCAGTTTACTCAGGCGATGAAAGCCGCAACCCGCTGATTTTCGGGTTTTCTGGACCTAAGGTGAACGCCACAGGGCGTTCACCTTTCCTGCCCAGCCGGGATTGGTTAGAATGTGGCACCCTGCTCGCTGAAAACAGAATCCATGAAACAAATACTCGACTTTCTGCCCCTGCTGGTCTTCTTTGGTGTCTATAAATTCTATGACATCTACCTGGCCAGCGGCGCCCTGGTAGCCGCCTCCGCGGTTCAAATCGCCCTGCTGTATCTGCTGTACAAGAAAGTGGAAAAGCAGCACCTGATCACCTTTGCCCTGGTGGCGGTGTTTGGCACCCTGACCATGGTGCTTCGGGATGACACCTTCATTAAGTGGAAAGTCACCGTGGTGCAATTCCTGTTTGCCGGCGCCCTGCTGATCAGCGAATTGATGGGTCGCTCGCTGCTCAAAGCGATGCTGGGCAAAGAGATGCCGTTACCGGATCGCATCTGGCGCAACACCAGCTTTGCCTGGGTGGCGTTTTTTATCGCCAGTGGCATTCTGAATATGTACATCGCCTTCAATATGTCTCAGGAGGTCTGGGTCAACTTCAAGGTCTTCGGCCTGATGGGGATGACCCTGGCCTTTACCGTCGGCACCATCGTCTACCTGTACCGACACCTGCCCAAAGATTTCAAACCGCAGGACAAACAGAAATAATCCCTTCCAGCCCGCACCACGCGGGCTTTTTTATCCCCGCATTTCTCTGTGACTCTCGCTCGTGAGTGGTTAATTCCTAAGCAGATACTTTGCCAAGCGGCGAGCTTTGTACTAGCTGTTAATACTAAAGCCAGCCACCTTCAGAGCAGGCAAGTGATCAACTTAGAGGAAAGGATTCGATGATGACCGTCGCTTCTCCTGGGGTTTCCCTGTGCCATTTCGATCAAGAGAGTCCCGGTAAACTGGCGGCTCAGCTCAGCGACGCCCTCAAAGTCACCGTCCACCGGGTTTCGGCGCTGCCCGACGGCAACGATCCCTGCATTGTGGTTATGAACAAGCAAGACCATCGGGAGATGGCGGCGATCGAGCAGATTCGCCTCAAGCAACCCGGCCGCTGCCTAATGTTGCTGATGCCGAGATTGTCAGTCCCGGCACTGCGCTGGGCCTTAAGCCACAGCGTCACCCAGGCCTACTCCTACCCGCTTTCGGCTCTGGAAGCGACCGAATTGAAACTGCAGCTGAATGAGCACTACCACTGCCCGAGCGTCATGCAACGACACACTCACGACAAACTGCGCCAGGTGCTGGATCTGATCGAACACACCTTCGATCGCCCATTAACCCTGAACCAGTTGGCAACCGAGGTCGGTATCAGCCACAGCCGGCTCAGCCACCTGTTTCGCAAAGAATTGGGGATCAAGTTCAGCCACTACCTGATCTGTCGACGGCTGGAAGCGGCACCGGCACTGCTTCACGAAGAGGGGCTGACCGTCGCCGCCATCGCCTATCGGCTGAGCTTTTCGACACCGTCGCACTTTTGCCGCGCCTTCAAGGCTCACTTTGGCCTGACCCCGTCGGAGTACAAACAGGGCGCAAAATCCGGCCAGTACAGCAACTCCTATCGCCGCTACCTTGAGTGCCGCCAGCCGCAGAACCTCCGTCACGGTATCGCCCTTGCGAGCCTGGCATGAGGACAGCGGCGCTGCTACTGATGCTGTGGGTCAGCCTGGGGTTGCCCGCCGCCCTAGCCAATCCGCCCTTGTCGAGCGCCGACGATGCCAGGGTATCGTGGCCGACCAGTTGGGTAGACCTGCTTCAGGATCTGGCACTGCTGGCCGAACAACCTCACTACAGCGATGCAGAGCTCAAACACGCCTCCAAGGCCTTCATCAACCTAAGAGGGGAGATGCAGCGCAAGTCGGTGACCGACGAGCAAACCCGGTTTGATGCGCTGCAGAACAGCCACCAGCTGGAAAACTGGATACGGCTAAACCAGCCCCAATACCAGGCCTTTAGGCTGTTGCAGCACGCGCTAAAGTCGGAACAGCAACTGCAGAGCCTGCCAAGGCCCAATACCGACCTGATTCGGCACCTGTCGCTGGGGCAGAGCCACCCGGAAGTCGTGGTGCTGCGCCGCCTGCTCGCCGCCCGACTGGGAGAGAGATTACCGGCCCACCTAAACAATCGTGCGGTATGGGACCCAGCGCTGATAGAGGCACTCAAGCGTTATCAGGGCCACAACGGTCTAAACACCACCGGCACCCTGACTTCGGCAACCATCGACTCCATCATCGCCAGTGGCGAGCACCGAATCAAAGCCATTCGATACAGCTTACGGCAGTGGCTGCAGTTGCCTCCCAGGCTCAACGGAGACAGCATCATCGTCAACCTGCCGCACTTTAACCTGCTGGTACTGCAAGACAACCAGGTTCGGCTGACGCTGCCGGTGATTGTTGGCAACCCCAACACCCCGACACCAAGATTCAACAGCCGCTTCAACTCCATCACCGTCAACCCCAGTTGGACTCCCCCCTACAGCATCATCAGTAGCGAGCTGATTCCAGCCTATCACCGAGATTCCCAAAGCCTGAAACGGCAGGGGTTCGAACTGCTGTCCGGCCCCCGCAGCGCCCCGGAAAAACTGCCCTGGTCAGAAGTGGAATCCCTTGAGCGTGCGCTGGCCAACCACCGACTGGTCCAGCGTCCAGGCAGCAACAACGCCCTGGGAAAGGCGAGGCTGAACCTGGTCAACAGCAATGCCATCTATCTGCACGACACCCCCAATCGCAAGCTGTTCCGGCAAACAAACCGGGCGCTCAGCCACGGCTGCATTCGGGTTGGTAACATCGATGCCCTGCTGACCTACCTGGCTGATCAAGCCCCCAGGGCCAGTCGCGATGCGGTCCGGGCCGCCCTGAAATCCGGCGACTCACTGACCCGGCGAATTCGCAGCAAAACAGAGGTGTACATCGTCTACATGCCCGCTTGGCCCAACGCCGATGGCACCCTGTCCATCGCCGCCGACATCTACAATAAAATTTAAAAAGGCACTAATATCAGCTTGATAGCAAGACAAATGGCATAAGTTATGCCGGGAATATCTCAGCAAAAATTCATTTTAATGAAAGAAATAGCAACTTGGTGTTAGGCACAAGCAATTATTTGAACTAACTTTAATTCTGTGTCGAGCATCCACATGTACCCTATGCTCAGACATTTCCTAGTGCAACAACTACTAGGCATTAATCTAACTGCGCGGAGATATTGCTATGTTTAAGAAAGCACTCGTTGATTTCTGGAATGACGAAAGCGGTTTATCCGCGGTAGAGTATGCTATTGCTGGTAGCCTTGTCGTAGGTGGCATGGTTATCGCGTTTGGTGAGCTAGGGACAGAGGCCACACAGGAAATTTCCGCCTTGTGCGCTGCAGTAGATGCTGCAGGTGACTGTGACGGCCAATAGACAGGGAAGTTTAAATACTTTGTCGCGTTAAGAGCACTGCTTTATGGGCAGTGCTCTGTTTATTTGGGGGGGCGTTTTTATGCCGGAGCTGACGTTAATACAAGCAAAATACATTCTTGCCTCGGTCGTATTCATTATCGCCGTCATCACCGATTTAAAAACAGAAAAAATTCCCAATACCCTGGTGTTATTCGGTGTGATCGCCGGATTCACCGTTCAAACCTTCTACAGTGGTTGGTTGGGCATCCTGCATGCATTCGCCGGTGCGCTGACGGCCGCCCTCTGTTTACTGTTCTTTTATGCGAAAAAAATGCTCGGCGCTGGCGACGTAAAATTGATGATAGCCATTGGCACCATACTCGGGCCCTACATGGTGTTCTGGAACCTCTGCTTTGGCATTATTGCCGGGGGACTGACCACGCTGATTTTTGCGTTTTCCCGGGTCGGTTGGCGCGGCGTCTACACCAGCCTGAAGCGCTATTATCAATGCCTGCTCACCCGTACCTATTACAAGCCTGCCGCCGATGAAGCCGCCGGGCTGCAGGTACCCTATGCGCCGGCCCTGGCCATCGGCTGGCTGATCATCATGTGGGCACCATTACGCTTGCCCGGGCTATGATAGGAAGCAGGTACTCCAGACCACTCTACGCAACTGGGTGACAGAAAACCCCACACCTTACGACTATGCTTTAGTCATTATCGACGTGATTTAGGCTGTTGAACGTCAATCAGTTACGCAAAGACACGACAACCGTGCTGGAGAGACTCCATGGCCATACTTCATGCCGTTCGTACCTTCTGGCTCGATGAATCGGGCTTATCTGCAGTTGAATACGCCATCGCTGGCAGCCTGGTAGCCGGCGGCATGGTGATTGCCTTTACCGAACTTGGCACCGAGACATCGGAGCAGATTTCGGCCATGTGCGCCGTGGTCGATGCCGCAGGAGATTGCGACGGACAGTAATTAAAATCGAAACATAAGATAAACAAATCGTATATTCGGGCACTGCTTGGCAGTGCTCGAATATCTGCGCACGAAAAAAACAAACCCCATAGAAATTAAAAAATCACGCCAGAACACCCCTGTTTTGAATTGCCTTTGACCGCATCTGAACTAACTTAAATATAAGTGAGTTTTTCAAAGGATAGGTTGATGAACAGCGAGGTTAATCACCCCAGTGCCAGCACTGCTAACCAACTGGCGATAAAGCCGGCCTCGATGGCGGCCGTCGGCGTCGACCCTCAGTTACTGCAAAGCCTGCTGTTGAAGCATCTGCTCGACGGCGATGTCCTGACCATGGAGAACCTCAATCAACGACTGGCCCTGACTGGAACTCTGGTACAGCAGCTACTGGATAACGCCAAGCAAAACAGTCTTGTCGAGAACAAGCAAACCACCAGCGATGGTCAGATGCGCTATACCCTCAGCCACCTGGGGCGCGAGCAGGCTGAGTACGCGCTGAGTCGCAGTGGCTACCTGGGGCCGGTGCCGGTGCCTTTGGACCAATACTGGCGCGTCTGCAGGTTGCAATCCAGTCGCCAACACACCATTACCCGACCGATCATCAACCAGGCCCTCGATGGTTTGGTTCTTCCTCACCGGTTGATGGAAGAGATAGGCCCAGCCCTGAACTCCAAACGGCCGGTGCTGATTTACGGTCCTCCCGGCACCGGGAAAAGCTACCTGTGCCGCCATTTTAACCAGGTTTTTGGGGATGATGTGTTGATCCCCCATGCCATCGCCATCGGCCAGGCCATCATCCAGATCTTCGACCCTCAGTTGCATGAACTGCATGAAAGCAACGGCGACAACCAGTCGCTGCTGCTCACCGAAGGCCACGACCCCAGGTGGCACCGCTGTCGCCGCCCTCTACTGGTGGTTGGCGGTGAACTGACCCAGGAGATGTTGAATGTCCATTACGATCACAACAGCCGCACCTACCATGCGCCAATTGGCCTTAAATCCAACAACGGAATATTGTTGGTCGATGACTTAGGTCGGCAGCAAATTACTCCAAAAGAGATATTCAACCGCTGGATTGTTCCCATGGAAGAGAGCAAAGATTTTCTCTCTCTTCCCAGTGGCGAACATTTTGACGTTCCCTTTGAGCAAATATTGCTTTTCTCAACTAACCTTGATCCAGAGCAGTTGGTTGACGATGCATTTTTAAGACGGCTGGGATACAAAATTCAATTTGCAGCCCTCAACAAAGAGCAATTTAGTGATATTTGGCGACAAAATTGCCATGACTTCAACCTGAATTATGATCCTCACATATGCGACTGGATTATTGCCAATCTCTATGAACCGGCAAGCAAACCTTTATTGCCCTGCCACCCGAGAGATTTGCTGTCCATTGTCGCGGATCAAATTAGCTATAACGAGTTACCCGCAGAGGTAACCCAACAATTATTGCAGCGGGCTTGGTCAATCTACTTTGTAAATAGCGCGCACTAGTCGAAATCACCTCGATACGGCATTGCTGGGAGGAGAGATGAATACCCGATCATTATTTTTCGTTCTGTTATCACTGGTGTTTGGCGTCGGCGCCGTCATGCTGGCTCAAAACTGGCTGAAACAAAGCCAACCAACCTCTGATCACCCCGATCAAGCGGTGGTAGTCACCATGTCCGTCAGCGTCCCATCCGGAACGGTTCTGGAAGCCAAACACCTGTCTCTCCAGGCCATTCCTAAAGCTTTGGCCCCCCGTGATGCCCTGACCTCCATCGACCAGGCCGTGGATAAAGTGGCCAAATTCCCGATGCTACAGGGTGACACCCTGCATCCGGATAAGCTGGCTCTACGAGGCGAAGGCAGCGTCCTGGCCAGCCTGATTGAGCCGAATAAGCGCGCGGTCACCATTCGAGTCAACGACGTGGTCGGGGTCGCCGGTTTCCTGCTGCCAGGCAACCGGGTCGATGTGCTGGTGACCTTTAAAGTCGGCAACGTCCGCAATGTGGCCGCCGAAACGCAAACCGAAGTGGTGCTCAGCAACCTGAAAGTGCTGGCGGTGGATCAGAAAGCCAACCAGGACAGCAGCCAACCGCTGGTGGTCAGGGCCGTCACCCTGGAGGTCACACTTGAGCAAGCGGAATCCCTGATGAGTGCAAGAGGCAAAGGCACCATTCAACTGGCGCTGCGTAACCCAACCGATGATTCCGAAGTGTCGGTCGCTCAGGCATCACCAGAGCCACAACCGGGCACCCCCGTCACTCAGCCAGAGGCGGTTCCCGCCAAAGTGGCCCCTCGCCCGCCAGAGCAACAAAAAATGAAAATCGAAGTGATACGAGGAACGGCCCAGCAGACCGTCACCGTGGAAAGCTGATCTCGACCACCAGCATCATTAGGAACGCGAAACTATGGATACACTGACTCAGAAAATGGGCAAACTCCTTGGCCGCATCGCCATGCTGTTGCCTCTTATCGCCGCCCTGCAGTGGCACCATGCTGCCGTCGCCGGTGGCCCGACGGCCCTGCAACTACAGAGTTTTCCGGTTCCCATCTACAAATCCAGAACCCTGCCAATCAAGCAGGCGGCAGCCCGGGTTTCCGTGGGTAACCCCAACATCGCCGATATTCTGATCATGCAGCCAACCGAGTTGTACGTGCTCGGCAAACAGCTGGGCAGCACCAATATCCTGGTTTGGGATGACGAAGACCGGCTGGTGGACATCATCGACATTGAGATCACCCACGATCTCAATGGCCTCAAAGAGAAGCTGTATCGTTTCCTGCCGGAAGAGCCCATACAGGTTCACAGCTCTCAGGGACAACTGGTCATCGGTGGTCAGGTCTCCAACCTGGACCGAATGAACATGGCCATGAACCTGGCCCAGGGCTATGCGGTGGCAGCGGACACGTCTGGCAACCCCAGCACCGTGCTGAACATCATGTCGGTAGGCGGAGGTCACCAGGTGATGCTGGAGGTGACGGTAACCGAAGTGCAGCGAGAACTGGCGCGACAGCTGGACTCGGATTTTCAGTTAATCACCGAAAGCAGCGATTTCATCGGCGGCATCGTCGGCGGTGACGGCATCATCAGCGACAAGGGCTTCTTCGGCAGCTACGTCAGCGGTGACTTCCTGTTCAACTTTGCTCTGGATGCGGCCAAGCAGCAAGGCCTGGCCCGAGTTCTGGCGGAGCCCAATATCACCGCATTGAGCGGTCAATTGGCCGAGTTCCTGTCCGGGGGGGAGTTCCCGGTGCCGGTTCCTAGCCGTGAAGGCACCACCATCGAATACAAAAGCTTTGGTGTCGGCGTTAAATTTGTCCCCACCGTGCTGGACAGCGGCCGCATCAACCTGAACCTGAATGTACTGGTGAGTGAACTCAGTAACGCCAACTCGGTGGGCATCGTTCCCGAAGGCTCCACCGCGGCTCTGGTGACCCCATCCATCATCAAACGCAGCGCCAACTCCACCATCGAGCTGGGCGACGGCCAGACCATTGCCATCGCCGGTTTGCTCAGCAACACCGTGCGCGAAAGCCTGGACGAACTGCCTGGGCTGGGTGAAATCCCGATTCTGGGCCAGCTGTTCAGCAGTCAGGAGTACCGCAATGGTGAAACCGAGCTGGTGATTCTGGTCACCCCGAGATTGGTTCGTCCCATCATTCGTGACGACCTGATTTTGCCCACCGATGGCTTCGTCTCACCCTCCGATGTGGGCTTCTATCTGCTGGGCGAGATGTCTCAACGCGAAGAGCAAGATCACATCGACACCAACCCCAATACCGTCGTCAGCGAACAACCCCTGGCACCGGTTCCGGCCACCGACAACGGCGGAACTCAAAACAAATACGGCCATTCGCTGTAAGGAGCTAACTATGAAACGTCCCCTGTTCGCTGGCCTGTTGTTCCTGCTCCTAAGTGGGTGCGCTTCCGACGTAATGACCCAGTTTGAACTGGGCACCACGACGGCTCAGCTCAAGCAACAAGAGATTCTGGATCCGGACGCGGTCGCCCGCAACGCGGGTAAGGTCAACCAGCTTGATGGCCAATACGGAACGGCGGTAATGGAAAACTACCGCACCTCGACCTACCGGCCAGAAACCGCCCGCAGCCAATTTATCGACGTCAGCTTAGGTGGCGAAAACAACTAAGTTGACCAGGAGTGACTCTTTTTCCTTGGAGGTGAACATGAACGTTTCACGACGCCATTTTCCGGAACGGACTCCAGGAAAACAGCGCGGAGCCATCGTGGTTCTAGTGACCATCGCCCTGCTGACCATCGTCATCATGGGCGCCATGGCGCTGGAAAGCGGTCACCTGCTGCTGAGTAAAACTCGGCTCCAGAATGCCGTCGATGCGGCCGCCCTGTCCGCTGCCGTGTCTCTGGATGATGGTAACAACCATGCCGCAGCTCGCCAGAGTGCCGTCACCACCCTGACCACGGTACTGGGTGCGTCGGATTTCAGCCAGCTTAGCGGCGACATCGATCTGGCCAGTGCGTCGTACAGTCAGAACCAGGTAACCGCTCAGCTGGTCATCGAATTCTCCCTGCAGCCGGATCCCTTTACGGTGACCACCGACGTCGACGCCAAGTACGCCCGGGTGCGGGTCGATGATGTGGAGTTGGCCACCTACCTGGGCAAAGCCATCAACATGGATAAGTTCACCAGCGCCTCCGCCGTGGCCGGTCCCAGTACTCCCTTGGTCAACTGCAGCCTCAATGTGCTGCCGATGATGGTGTGCGAAGGCGACACTCCCGGCGAGCCCTTTGGCTACCCTCAGGGCAACATCATGTCGATGAAGATCTCCAGCCAACAAGACTCGCCTATCGGCCCGGGCAACTTCCAGCTGATCCGCCTCGGCGACAACTCCGGCGCCGCCGACATTCGCGCCGCCATGGCCGGCGAAAATGCCGGCAACAACTACTGTTTCGGCGGCGACGACGGCATCTCAACCGAGCCAGGTAACAACGTCGGCCCGGTGGCCACCGGCATGAACACTCGGCTGGGTAAGTGGCATGGCGGCACCGTCAACTCCACCGATCACCCCAGAGACAAAGACATCTGCGTCGGTGAAGAGCTGGAGATCAACGACGATGAAGAGATTGTATTCTCTTCTGATGGCGCCCTGGTGGATGGAACCGTCGCCACGCCGTCGCTGTATCGCTACTCAGATTACGCCGACAACTACGTCGACAACACCATCGATGGAGGCTCGCTCTACCAGAACAGCTGCGCCGCCACCGGTGACAGCTGGGACTCCGATGGTGGCGACAACCGCCGCGAGTTTGCCGTCGTGGTCGGCGATTGTGACGGCCAGAGCAATGGCCAGAACAACGACATTCCCTTCAAAGGGTTTGCCTGCTTCTACCTGATGCAGGAAGTGATTCAGAAAGGAAACCTGGCCTACGTGCTGGGCGAATTTGTCGAAGACTGCACCGGTACCGGAGTGGCCACCGATGACACCTCGGTCACCGATGGCCCCTACACCATTGTCCTGTATCGGGATCCCGACAATAAGGACTCCTGACCATGAAAACCAATGCACGCTCACTCAACAAGCAACAGGGGCTGGCGGCCATCGAAGCGATGATCACCCTGCCGATCCTGTTTCTGTTCTTCTTTGCCATCGGCGAGCTGGGCCGGGTGATGTACCAGTACAACCAGTTGAACAGCATCGCCCGCAACGCCTGCCGCTACCTGATCAACAACGCCAAGCCCGGCACCACCTCGCTGATCGATCTCACCGACGCGGTTCAGTCCCAGGCCAAGGACCTGGCGGTATACGGCATTACTGGTGGCAGCACCTCGCTGTTAAGCGGCTTTAGCGTCAATGACATCAGCATCTCGGTTCCCGCCGGAACCGATGTCATTACCGTCACCGCCACCTACAACTGGACGCCGATCTTCAACGGCAACCTGGCCGGTGACTATGGCACCACCGTCGATTACAGCTTTCCCCTGACGGCCACCATTTCGATGAGGGCACTATGAATCACAAAAACCAACGAGGGGTCTATGCGGTAGAGTTCGCCATCGTTGCCACGGTGGTGTTTGTGATCATCTTTGCCTGCCTGGAGGTCTCCAGGCTGATGTTCGCCTACAACGTGTTGACCGAAGCCTCCCGACGGGCGGCCCGCCTGGCCACCGTTTGTGCCCCCGACACCTCGGGCAACCCGACGGCACCGGTAGCGTTGCAATCCCTGGCCTTGTTTGACGGCGCCAACTTCGGCCCGGCCATCACCAATGCCAACCTGAACATTGAGTACCTGACCCTGGCTGGCGTCACCGCCACCTCCTTCTATGACATCGCCCTGGTCAGGGCCTCGATCACCAACTATCAGCACACCTTTGTGGTACCCGGCATCACCCTGCAGATTAACTCTCCGGACTTTGTCACCACCCTGCCCAGAGAAAGCCTGGGTGCCACACGATTTGGGACAACCGTATGCATTTAAACACCTATAGGGAGTGACCAGTATGGACAAATCCAACACTCCGCTGGCTCAGGAACAGTGGCAGGACACCCAAACCCAATCCATTAAGCCTGCCCGGCCAAAAGCACTACCGGTGCCCATGAGTGCACTGCTGGTGGCAGCCAACCTCACCGACCAAACCGCACTGGTGGAGGTGTTGCGCTCCACTCCTAACCTGCAGCTGGACTCTCTGCCAATCAACCAGATCAATACCGATCTGCTGGCCGCTACTCAGTTGTTGATCCTGCTGGTTCCCAACGACCCCAAGCAGGCCACCACCCTGATTCAGAGCTTTGCCGGCAAAAGCAAAAACATGATCATCCTGGGCAAAGAAGCCTCGCCGGAGGTGCTGCGCATCGCCATGCAATCCGGCGCCAATGACTTCATTCCCATCGAGTCCTCCCCGGAGGAACTGACCACCGCCATCCATAAAATTGCTCAGGAGCTGGCCCATTCCATGCACCTGGCACCGGTCATCGCCGTGGTCAACGCCAAGGGTGGCGCCGGCGCCAGCTTCATTAGTACCTCCCTGGCCGACGAATTCGCCCAGCGCGACAAGAAAACCAACGTCGCCCTGCTCGATGGCGATCACCTCAACGGCAACCAGATGCTGCTGCTGGACACCAAGCCTCAGTACTTCTTTCATGATGCCCTGTCTCAAGTAGAGCAACTGGATGACACCGCCATTACCGGCCTGATGAGCCAGATAGACAACATTCACCTGCTGCCGGCGCTGCCATTCAGTCAACTGGACAATCAATGTTTTCAGTTTGAACACCTGCCGACCCTGCTGTTTAAGGTGCGTACCCACTACCAGTCGGTCACCGTGGACCTGTCCCGGGGTCCGGACAACTGGTCGCTGCCGCTGCTAGTGGACGCCCAGCACGTTCTGGTGGTGATACAGGACAGCATCGCCTGCCTGCGAGATGCCGCCGCGGCCATTCGCTACTTCACCCTGCAGCTGGGCATTCCGCAGAACCGTCTGCACATCATCTTCAACCGCTACACCCCCAACCGCAGCCAAATCACCGTGGCCGACGTTAAAGAGACCGTCGGCGTGGACTCGGTATTCACCGTTCGCAACGACTACAAACGCGTCAGTTGCTGTGTGGACGAAGGCAAACGTCTGTCTGAATTCGCCGCCAAAGAAGCGATCACCAAAGACATCCGCAAGATCTGCGATGCCCTTATCCCGAACGAGGGTGAACAGCATCAGACCGGAATCTGGGCCAAACTCTGGAGAAAATAAGCTATGGACGCCTCACAAGACATCAGTAACAAGCTGCTTAATGAACAGGAAAACATCATTAAGAAGGAGCTGCACGACCGCCTGATGCAACTGCTGGACGTATCCCGTCTGGAGTCCATCAGCGAGACCGAGGCCCGTCAGCAGATCTCCAAGATCTGCAATGAGATTCTGTATGAAAATCCGCGCCCCATTAACCTCAGTTCGCGGGAAAAGATCATCAAGCAGATCAACGATGAAGTGATGGGACTGGGCCCTCTGGAGACCCTGCTCGAAGACCCCACCATCTCAGACATCCTGATCAACAACTTCAACAACATCTTTGTCGAGCGCTTCGGTAAACTGGAACAGGTGCCGATGCAGTTTAATGACAACCAGCACCTGCTCAATACCATCGACAAAATTGTCTCCGGCGTCGGCCGGCGGGTGGATGAATCCAGCCCCATGGTGGACGCCCGCCTCAAAGACGGTTCCCGGGTCAACGCCATCATTCCGCCCTTGGCCCTGGATGGCCCCAGCATGTCCATTCGTCGCTTCACCGTCGATAAACTCACCGCCGAGCAGTTGGTGCAATTCGGTTCCATGACCCAACAGATGTCTGACGTGCTCAATGGCACCGTGCTGGGCAAACTCAATATCCTGGTCTCCGGCGGTACCGGCAGCGGTAAAACCACCCTGCTCAACATCCTGTCCGGCTACATTCCCGACGATGAGCGCATCATCACCATCGAGGACTCGGCAGAACTGCAGATTCAACAGCCACACCTGGTCCGCCTGGAAACCCGTCCCGCCAACCTCGAAGGACGGGGAGAGGTCTCGCAGCGAGAACTGGTGAAAAACTCCCTGCGCATGCGCCCGGATCGCATCGTCGTCGGCGAGGTTCGGGGCGCCGAAGCCATGGACATGCTCACCGCCATGAACACCGGCCACGAAGGCTCATTGACCACCTTGCACGCCAACTCTGCCCGTGACGCCCTGAGCCGACTTGAAAACATGGTGTGCATGGCCGGGTTCGACGTGCCGGTAAAAAACATCCGTACTCAGATCGCCTCGGCCATCGACCTGGTGGTGCAGTTGGAGCGGCAGGAAGACGGCCGCCGACGCATCGTCAGCATTACCGAGATCAACGGCATGGAAGGTGATGTCATCACCATGTCGGAGATCTTCAGCTTCCAGCGCCAGGGACGTAACGAGCAGGGACAGATTCAGGGGAATTACCGAGCCAGCGGCGTGATTCCACACTTCCATGACGAGTTGAACAAGAAAGGCATTGTGCTGCCGTTTGAGCTGTTTGGCGTCGATAACAACATGGACATCATGTAGGAGAGGCGGTCATGAGCATTCAAGTCATCTTTCTGGGCTGCGTTTTCGCGGCGGTGCTATTGCTGTCTCAGGCTCTGTTTTTACCGGTCTACCGACCTCAGCGGGGCGATACCCGAGTCATCAAAGACCGCCTCAAGCAGCTGGCCAAAGAGCGGGGTGACAGTGCCGACGACGTCTCGTTGCTACGCCGTAACCGGCTGCAGAAAGCTTCCTCGCTGGGACGCAGCATGGAGCAGTTCCCTTTTATTCAGAACCTGTCCTTTAAGCTGGAGCAATCCGGGTCTCGCTACTTGGGACACCAATACCTGATGATGGCCCTGTTTACCGCCACGGTGTTTACCCTGGTGTGCTGGTTCCTTTCCAAAGACTGGCTGTTCTGTGCGCTGGTGTTTCTGCTGACCCTGACCCTGTTTCACTTCAAGCTGTCGCGGGATTTTGACAAACGCATGGAGACCATTGAAGAACAATTTCCCGAAGCCCTGGACATTCTTCGGCGGGGTCTGCAGGCCGGTTACGCCTTCTCCGACTCGGTCAAGCTGACCTACGAGGAGATGGAAGGGCCGCTGGCATTTGAGTTCCGGCTGATGTTTGCCGACATCAACTACGGCAAAGACACCAAGCGGGCGCTGCTGCGGTTTATCGAGCGGGTACCGTCGGTATCGGCCATGGCTTTCTCCTCGGCGGTGCAGGTGCAGAAAGAGACCGGCGGCAACCTAGCCGAGAACATGAAAAACCTGTCCCGGGTCATTCGCCAGCGGTTTACCTTTAAACGCAAAGTGAAATCCATGTCGGCCGAAGGCCGAATGTCCGCCTGGGTACTGGTACTAATGCCCCTGGGGCTGTTCGCATTCCTGTTTCTGACCTCCCCCAGCTACGCCCGCGAACTGACCGACAGTGAGTCGGGCAACGATCTGCTGATGTACGGCGCCATCGGCATGATGATTGGCACCTATTGGATTGGCCGCTTGATTCGAATCGAGGTGTAACCATGGACTATCTCTTAAACCTCCTCAACGAGCTGCTGCAAAATCAGACCTACTCGGTCTACGTGGTCTACCTGATTGCCGCCGGCGCCGGGGTTACCCTGGCCATCGGTGTCGGACTGTTGTTCAGCGGCCTGTATTCCCCTGCCCGTCAACGGCTGGCCCACCTCAAAGCCACCGAGGGCAACGCCGCACAACTGCATGACGACTTCGACGATTCTCTGGAGCATGGCCTGCACCATAAGAAGCATCAAAAGCTGATTGGCCGCTTTGCCTTTGGCAACGAAGACACTCGAAAACGACTGATTCACTCAGGCTTCCACTCCAATAACGCCCTGGCCGTCTACAACGGCTGCCGCATCCTGGTGTTCGCCGCCGCCATTGCCGGCTGCATGTATATGCTGCGGACCTTCACCAACACTTCAGGCACCATCTTGTTTTACGGCATGGCGGTGATCCTGGGCGTGGCCTTTGTGCTGCCCAGCTTCATCCTCGACACCCTGGCCGACAAGCGAATGCGCAAGATGCGGGTCGGTTTTCCCGACGCCCTGGATCTGTTGGTGGTGTGCTGTGAGGCCGGCCTGGGGCTGCTGGCGGCGCTGAACCGGGTGGCCGCCGAGATTCGCCTCAGTCATTTCGAGTTGGCCGAAGAGTTGCAGTTGGTGTGCCAGAAGAACCGGGCCGGATTGCCCATGAACGTGGCGCTGCAAGAGTTTGCCGATCGCACCGGGCTGGAAGACATTCGCGGACTCAACGGCTCCATTACCCAGTCGATGCGCCTGGGTACCGGCATCGCCGAAACCCTGCGAGTCTACTCCGAAGAGTACCGGGAAAAACGGATTCAGGCCGCCGAGGAGATGGCCGGGAAACTGGGGGTCAAGATGATGTTCCCGATGATCTTCTGCATCTGGCCATCGTTCTTCATTGTCGCCATCGGACCGGCGATGCTGAAATTGGCCGAAGTATGGGATGTCGCCTTCTAAATTTGCGTCTTCAACAAGGAATAATCATGACTAATAAGCTTATCTCAGCCCTGTTGACCGTCATTGTCACCTTGCAGCTCAGTGGCTGCGCCTCGGCTCCGGAGCCACCGGCGTACGAGCCCCCGGACATCAATAACCTGCTTGGCCAGGCGCAGGCGGCGCAAAAACGCGGCCAGTACGATGCCGCCCTCAAACATTACCTGGAAGCGCTGGAACAGCAACCCGGCGATGCCGACATTCTGTTTCACATTGGCCAGGTCCAGACCCAGCTCGGCAACACCGAGTACGCCTTGCGGGCGTTTCAGGACGTGCTTAAAAAAGAGCCCGATAACATCGAGGCCCTAACCGCCCTGGCACTGCATAAGCTCAAGGCCGGTGAGAACCAGCAGGCCCGCACCTACCTGACCAAAGCCAAAAGCCTCGACCAGCAGCGACTCCTCAGCGCCAACCATCAGGTTCTGGTGGGAGACGGAGACGAGCAGGCGCTGCAGCCACTGGATAAGACCTCCCCGCTGCGATGCTACAACGCCCTGGGGATCCTGCATGACCTCAGCGGCGAATACGCACAGGCGAGAGAGATGTACCAGCTGGTGCTGGCCCGGGCTCCGGGCGCCGCCAATGTCCTCACCAACCTGGGCTACTCCTACTACCTGGACGGCGACCTCAGGCAGGCGGAGATCCACCTGAGGCAAGCGGTTCAAAAGCAACCCGACTTTAAACGGGCCTGGACCAATCTGGGGCTGGTGTACGCCCGAATGAAGCACTACAAACGGGCGCTGGTATCTCTGAAACAGGTCATGCCCGAAGCCGACGCCCTCAACGATCTGGGTTACTTTGCCATGCTGGAAGGCCGCTACGCCGACGCCAAAGAGCTGTTCTGGCGGGCCATCGACGCTTCCCCCATCTACTTCGCCAAGGCTCAGGACAACCTGGAGAAACTGCAGGAGATGCAAGGCAAGAGCGTCACCGCTCACTCCAGCTACCGCCCAATGCCTTTGCTCATGGAAGCGAACTACAAAGCCGAAGTAAGCAACTCTGTAACCGCAGAGATTGCAGGAGAAAATTGATAGCGGCCCCGCCAGCACTGGCGGGGCAATGAGCTAAATTCATGATCCGAGAATTGAATCCGGGATACGGCCTTTACTCTGGCACAGTGAGCACTGATAATCAGACGGATTTCACTCACAAAACTAGGATCGCTCTATGTGGTATATGATCTACTCCGAAGACGTGGAAAACAGCCTGCCGATGCGCAAAACCTCGCGTCCCGCTCACCTGGCACGACTGCAGCAACTGAAAGAGGAAGGCCGCCTGTTCGCCGCCGGCCCGCTGCCCGCCATCGACAGTGACGATCCAGGCGAAGCAGGCTTTACCGGCTCACTGGTTATTGCCGACTTCGACTCTCTGGCCGACGCTCAAAGCTGGGCCGATGCCGACCCGTACATCGAAGCCGGCGTCTACGCCAACTCCACCATCAAGCCCTACAAGCTGGTTCTTCCCTAACCCATTAAGGTGACGCTATGAAGTTTGTGTCATTCAACATCAATGGCATACGCGCTCGCCTGCATCAACTGCAAGCCCTGATCGACGTCCACCAACCGGACGTCATCGGCTTGCAGGAGATCAAAGTCGATGACCCACAGTTTCCGCTGGAAGCGGTACAGGCCATGGGTTATCACGTCGAGCACCATGGACAGAAAGGACACTATGGTGTGGCGCTGTTGACCAAACAGCCACCTAAGAACGTCCAGAAAGGCTGGCTGACCGATGATGAAGACGCGCAAAAGCGGATGATCATGGTCACCATTGACGATGACGATGGCAGCCCCATTCGAATCCTCAACGGCTACTTCCCTCAGGGGGAGAACCGCAGCCACGAAACCAAGTTTCCCGCCAAGCAGAAGTTCTATGCCGATCTGATGAGCCACCTGGACTCCCACCACTCGCCGGACGACAAACTGGTGGTGATGGGCGACATCAACATCAGCCCGACCGATTTGGACATCGGCATCGGTGAAGCTAATGCCAAACGCTGGCTCAAAACCGGCAAGTGCTCATTTCTTCCCGAAGAACGAGAATGGCTAGATAAATTAGTTAGTTGGGGATTAACAGACAGTTTCAGATATTTAAATCCTGAAATTTGCGATCGCTATAGTTGGTTTGATTATCGCTCTAAAGGCTTTAATGATAATAGAGGGTTGCGAATAGATGTCATTCTAACAACCAAATCGTTATCGGAAAGACTATTAGAGTCGGATGTGGATTATGATTTGAGAGGTATAGAGAAACCGTCTGATCACGCGCCCATCTGGACGACAATTAGCAGCAAAACTTAACCAGAACTGAACCAATCCCCGCCATATCGACGGAGTCTATCACTAGATAAACTCCGCTTATTCTTGCAAATACACCTCTCACCCTTTTATTAGAGTAGTTATTCAACCCTTTACACAGTTATCGGGTTGTAAATAAAACGTCCGAATGAAGTTTTAATTATGCAGTTTTTTCAGTCGCAATGTATTCGAGATCAAATTTTCATTTTTTAAAACTGGCTATCGAACATATCTGCTGATATCAATACGCATGAAACACTCAATTGATCGCGATTTTAATTATAAGAATGCGTCGATCACCAAAGAGCCTTGACCAGAGGAAACAAAAAATAATGGCACAAGCTCAATTGTCCAAACTGATGGATGCCGTAGAGATTTTTAGAGACGTCTACTCTGAGATTCCCCCTCAGACTTGCCTGATGTTCATGCAGGTGTGTCAAGAGGAAGGGTGCTCCATCAAAGATCTGCAGGAACGCTTCGAGATGTCCCAGGCCAGCGCCAGCCGTAATGCCCGTCTGTTATCAGACCGCGTGCACTCCGGCCGCCAAGGACTGGGATTGGTCGAGTTGCGCATCGACGAACAAGACTACCGTATCAAACGCGCCTACCTGACCGAAAAAGGCCGGGAAATTCGCGACCGCCTCACCAGCATTGCCTAACCGCAATGCGGCCTGTGTGCTAACACTCTGGTGCCCGTCAGGGCACCCACCCTACTAACATGCCACCGCTTGCGGTGGCATGTTTTTATCTGCCCTTTCGACGCCATTGATTAATCTGGATCAGCGGTGGCCTCATCAGACCTGCTACAGTGATAGGAGCAGACTCCGGATTCAGCGCTCAACCTGACTCCGGGTAGGCTCGCAGCACCCATAACAATAAGGCGCAGGAACGCCTCTTTCGCACCGTGTCAGGCGACCTGCAGTCCCTCAGACCCTTCAGGGTAAGGAGTAGCGGATGAAGATACGCACCATCGCCACCGTCACCGGCGCCGACCGCTCCGGTCTGCTCAAGCAACTGGCCGGATTCACTCATGAGTTGGAAGGCAAGTGGCTCAGCAGCAAGGTGATCCACCTGGCCGGCCAAACCGCCATTTTGCTGGAGATTGAACTGCCGGAACACAACCTGGACGCCCTTCAGCGCCAGTTCAGCGCTCATCCCGACATCACCAGTCAGTTCACGCCTCCAGCCAGCCGCAACGATGCCCGGTTTACCCTGGCATTGCAGGTCGATGCCGATGACCGCGCCGGGCTGATACACGACATTACCGGCGCCATTCATGAGATGGACATCAACATCGTCAACTTTGACAGCCTCAGGCTGACGGCAGCGGATCTGGGCCGTACCGTCTTTACCGCCACCCTGGAGCTCAGTGCCCCGACTCAGATTGAATCCAAGGTGCTGGTCGAGAAACTCGAAGCCCTACCGGGCAACGTGCGGGCCGAGGCAGCCTAAACACCTCACACAGCCAAACAGCAGCCATAAAAAAACGCAGCCAGCTGGCTGCGTTTTTGTCTGTGGGGCAAAAGCCGGGTTACAGCAGAGCTGGAACGCCTGGCAGCATGCCCACGGCCAGCATGGCCGCGACACAGATGATAAAGGCACCACCAGGGATAATCAGGCGGTCAGCGAACGACAGCTTGTTGGCGCGCTCTTTGTCACCGATCAGGCCGTTGTTGTCCAGCAGCATGGTCAGGGCCCAGGCAAATACTGGGTTTACCACGATGGAGGCGAAGATACAGATACCGGCAGACTGGGAGTCTTTGGTGTCCTTCACCATCTGCATGCCCGCTTCCAGCAGCGGCAGGAATACCCCAACCAGCAGCGCGATGGACATAACAGGACGCCATACGGTGATGTCCATTGGGTAGCCGATCACAGCAACCACAATACACAGAACACCCAGTACGATGGCACCAGCAGGGATAGGACGCTTGGCAATCGCCGCCGGAATCATGTAAGTACCCCAGGAGGAGGTGATGTTACCGCCACCAAAAGCAGTACCCACCATCTGACGCAGGGAGCAGCAGGTCATGGTGTCATCCACGTCCATCAGCACCTTGTCGGTCTTCTTAGGGTAGTTCAGCTCCTGGAAGATACGGTGACCCAGGAAGTCCGGAGACCACATGGCAACCGCCAGGATGGCGAACGGCAAAGAGGCGATGAAGTGCTGCAGGTTAGGCAAGCCCAGCTGCCAGCCGGTCTCGGTGGAGCCCCACCAGTACACAGGGTTCAGGTTAGGCAGACCAGGAGCGGTTACGAACTTCAGATCCAGACCGGCGCCGAACGCAAAAGCGATGGCAACGGCGGCGATGGAACACAGTGGAATCGCCAACCAACGCTTACCCAGGCGCGCCAGCACCGAGTAGACGATGATGTTGACGGCCAGGATCATCAGAGCCACGTGGCTCAGGCTGTAATCCAGGGCGTGCTTCGCCTGCAGGCCTTCGGCCCAGGTAAACAGAGAACCGATCTGTCCCATGGAGCCCATGGCTCCCAGGTATACCAGCAGACCGCCGGCTACCCCCTCTCCGGTGAGGTTAACGAGTTTCGAGCCCCCCTTGAAGTAACTGAGCAGCAAACCAAAGACACCCAGCAGAATCGCCAGGGCCAGAGGGTGAGCGCCCGCCAGCGCGATGGCGCCGATCAGGGGAATCATCGGGCCGTGGTTACCGGCCAGGTTGGCACGCGGGTTAATGAAACCCGAGCCCAGAATACAAAACAGCAGAGCCGGGATCAGCATCTCAACGCGAACCACCTCAATGGCCCACTCGGCGCCCAGGTTCACGTGTTCCCACCGCTCGGTCAGGCCTGCACCCCAGGCTGCCATTACGGCGGAATACATCACGGTGATGCCGATGGTACCGGCGATGGCTGGTACCAAATCTTCCCACTCAAAACGGAAATCACGGCCAGGAAGGTTCAGACCCCAGCGACGTGGCTTCATAATTTGCAGCTCGTGGTCCAGATAGTCTGAACGGCTGTCAAATTCACTGCTAGGCTTGTGCAACTCGCTATAGCTCGAGTTTTCTACGTCCCGCATGCTTATCAACCTCGGTTAAAAATCACGATGGTGCTTGTGGCGGCGGCAACCAGCCGACACAACAACTTAACGCCTTACCTGACCGCCACAATCGGCTAATTGGTAAGACCATTTTACTAAAAATAAATCGGCTGAATTAAACTTCACCCCCGAATCGATGTCAAACCACGAAACGTTAGCCTGATCACAAAGAATCGGGATGGCCTTCAGGTCAATTTCAGGTGAAAGTTGATAAGTGCTGGTTATAAAAGATAAAAATGGGTTATTCCCACTCAAAAACAGCAGTTATCAAATGTTTGATCTTGAACAAGATTAGCGTAGATAGTCGCAGTCTGCCGATTGCGATTCAGTCCCACCCTAGTATCGATGCAATCCACGCCGGTTTGCCCTTGCCGTTCACCAATTGGGTCGACATCGGCGCAGCGATTTCGCCACCGGGCTCGCCACTCGCAACACCGGTTCAAATGCACGGCCTTTGCTGACACTCAACCCAGGGTTGCCGCCGCCGAGCTGACACAAAAAAAGCGACCCGAGGGTCGCTGTGTTCACACTCAGCTTAAGAGCTAACGACGCCGGCTCAGCCACCACTGCACCAGCACAAACCCCAGCAGCGACAGCGCCAACGCCGGCACGATGGCGTGCATGTTGGCCAGCTTGATCTTCATAAAGGTCATTGGCAGGTAACAGCTCAACCCAGTCAGCACCGAGGCCAAGGCCGCCTCGCTGCGGGCGGCGGGCCAGAATAATCCCAGCACCAGCGGCCACAGGAACACCACCTGCAGCGCCCCAAAGGCCGCCATATTCAGCCAGATGATCATCTGCGGCGGGTCCAGCGCCAACAGGGTGCAACTGGCGGCCACCACCAGAGTCACGCCCCGGGTCAGCCACTTCTGCTGAGATTCGCTGAGCTGACGCCCCTGCATCGCCAGGTCATTCACCAGGGTCGAAGTGGCCTGCAGCAGCATCGAGTCCACCGACGACATCACCGCCGCAATGGGGGCCGCCAGCAGCAAGCCCGCCACCCAGGGCGAGAACAGCTGAACCATCAGGGTGGGGATCACCTCATCCGGGCTGTTGAGGTTGGACACCAGCGGTCGCCCCAGAGCGCCGATCAGATGGGGAAGCAGCGTCACCAGCGCCGTTACTGCGGTCCCCAGTACCATGGCCCGGGCAATGGCCTTACCATCCCGGGCCGCCATCACCCGCAGCACCGTGTGAGGCAGGCCGATGGTACCAAAGCACACCAGCACCCAGAACGACAACAGAAACGGCCAGGACATGAAGCCATCCGGACCATGGGGCTGCAATAACCCCGGGTCGATCTGCGCCATCTGCGTAGTCAGGTGAGTCACACCGCCGCCATGGCTGAGCACCCCCATCAACAGGGCAAACATGCCCGCCAGCATGATCAGCCCCTGAATAGCATCGGTGTAGCTAACGGCACGAAAACCGCCCCATAAGGTGTAGATCACCACCGTGGCCACAAACAGCAGCAGCGCCGTGGTGTAGTCAATCTGCGCCACCACACTCAGCAACCTGGCACCGCTGGTAAACTGCACCACGATCATTCCCAGGAAACCCGCCACCAGGCTGATCCCCGCCAGCCACAGCAGCGGCTTGGATCGGTAGCGGTCGCGGAAGATGTCGAGAATGGTCACCGCCTGGCTGGATTTTGCCAGCGTCCACAACCGTGGCCCCAGCACCCCCAGGGTCAGCATCGCCACCGGCACCTGAATCACCGCCAGCAGCACCCAGCCCAGGCCATAGGTATAGGCGGCCCCCGGGCCGCCAATGAAGGAACTGGCACTGGTGTAGGTGGCCACCAGAGACAGCGCCAGGATGCCGCCGCCCATGAACTGGCCGCCGAGGAAGTGTTGGCGGGAAAAGCCCGCCTCGTTGGCAGAGCGGGCCGCCGCCAGGCGCGAGACCAGCAGCGTCAGCAGCAGGTACGCAAGAATGGAGATCAGTATTGGATTCACGGTATCAACGTCGCAGTAACAGCAGGTAGGCCGCCAGGATCAGTCCGCCCGGGGCCAGCACACAGGAAAACCAGAACCACAGTGGCAGCCCAGCCACCCGTTCCGGCACGGTGGCATCGCCACCAAACAACAGCGGCCCCAGGGCCCACAACAGGAAATAGGCCAGAGTCAGAGCCACCGCCTTGATGGTCAACCTGGCCGGAAGGGAGTCACCGCTCACAGCGTGTTCCTTTTCTTATTCAACATCAGTGCCTTCCCTTTATACCCCGAATCGAGACTTGTGGTCTTGGTCAAAGAACGAAAAACTGCTTGCAACAGGCCGATTTTACAGGGGGTCAGGCTGCGGCGATGGTAAACGATGACAGATAATTCGACAATCAATGGCAATGAAAAAGTGATTCACTATAAAAGCGTTTATTTTACAAACTAACCCCGATCCCCATCACATTTTTTCAGCAAATAATATCGATCCAGCGCATGACTCCATTCCAATTCATGATAGCCCTCACAAAGCTGACCATGATTAGGCCGAAAAGTTGTTACAGGGGCTATGCTCTGGAACAATGGTAAAACCAATTTGGTTGAATCGTTTTCAAACTACCCCAGACTGGGTAGCTTGGATTTCGCCACCGGAGTGTGACGAACAGAGCAATCTGGCGATGGCAGAGGGGCGTCACAGGCCTCCTCTACCTATACTCAAGGTTGGGTATAACGTGGTACCACCGAGCACACTGTGAATGAGTTAATGGTGGGGGCGTCAACCGACAGTTTTGCAGTTTTAATGCAACCGGTACTGCCTTTTGAGCAATCAGTTGGCGGTATTGAAAAATCGCTTCGTCATAAAGGGGACACCCTAACGTGCCGTCAATGACGAAACGTATCATCTTTACATTTGTTAAAGGTTAAACACTATGACAGAGAAAACGACTCAGTTTGCAAAGGCTTGGGAAGGCTTTGCAGCAGGTGACTGGAAGACCGAAGTTAACGTTCGTGACTTCATCCAGAAGAACTACACTCCTTATGAAGGCGACGAGTCCTTTCTAGCCGGTGCCACCAACGCCACCGACGAGCTGTGGGCTAAGGTAATGGAAGGCATCCGCATTGAGAACACCACTCACGCGCCGGTTGACTTCGACACCTCCAAAATCTCCACCATCACCGCTCACGACGCTGGCTACATCAACAAAGATCTGGAAACCATCGTTGGTCTGCAGACCGAAGCGCCTCTGAAGCGTGCCATTATCCCTAATGGCGGTATCCGTATGGTTGAAGGTTCCTGCAAAGCGTACGATCGCGAGCTGGACCCAATGACCAAGGAGATCTACACCGACTACCGTAAAACCCACAACGCTGGCGTTTTCGATGTCTACACTCCTGATATCCTGCGCTGCCGTAAGTCTGGCGTACTGACTGGTCTGCCAGATGCCTACGGCCGTGGCCGTATCATCGGTGACTACCGTCGTATCGCTCTGTACGGCATCGACTTCCTGATGCAGGACAAGCTGAACCAATTCCACAGCACCCAGAACGATCTGGAAAATGGCGTGGATCTGGAAGACACCATCCGCCTGCGTGAAGAGATCGCCGAGCAGCACCGTGCCCTGGGCCAGATGAAAGTCATGGCTGACAAGTACGGCTTCGACATCTCCCGTCCTGCGGAAACCGCTCAGGAAGCCATCCAGTGGACCTACTTCGGTTACCTGGCTGCCATTAAGTCTCAGAACGGCGCCGCCATGTCTCTGGGCCGCGTATCCACCTTCCTGGACGTGTACATTGAGCGTGACCTGAAAGCTGGCCTGCTGACTGAAGAGCAAGCTCAGGAAATGGTTGACCACTTCGTAATGAAGCTGCGTATGGTTCGCTTCCTGCGTACTCCTGAGTACGATCAGCTGTTCTCCGGCGACCCAATCTGGGCCACCGAGTCCATGGCTGGTATGGGCGTTGACGGCCGTTCTCTGGTTACCAAGAACTGCTTCCGCTTCCTGAACACCCAGTACACCATGGGTCCTTCTCCAGAGCCAAACATCACTGTACTGTGGTCTGAAGGTCTGCCTGAAGGCTTCAAGAAGTACTGCGCCAAAGTATCCATCGATACTTCTTCCATCCAGTACGAAAACGATGACCTGATGCGTCCTGACTTCCAGTCTGACGATTACGCCATCGCTTGCTGTGTATCCCCACAGATTCTGGGTAAGCACATGCAGTTCTTCGGCGCCCGTGCCAACCTGGCCAAGACCCTGCTGTACGCAATCAACGGCGGTGTGGATGAGAAGTCTAAGGCCCAGATCGGTCCTAAGATGGAAGCCATCACTGATGAGGTTCTGGACTACGATACCGTATACGCCAAGCTGGACACCTTCATGGATTGGCTGGCCAAGCAGTACGTTACCGCACTGAACACCATCCACTACATGCACGACAAGTACAGCTACGAAGCGTCTCTGCTGGCTCTGATGGACAAAGACGTTGAGCGCACCATGGCTTGTGGTATCGCCGGTCTGTCTATCACTGCTGACTCCCTGGCAGCCATTAAGTACGCCAAGGTGAAAGCGGTACGTGACGAAGACGGTGTTGCTACCGATTTCGAAATCGAAGGCGACTATCCGAAGTTCGGTAACAACGACCCACGTGTGGATGACATTGCTTGTGAGCTGGTTGAAAGCTTCATGAACAAGATCCGTGCGCTGAAGACTTACCGCAACTCCACCCCGACTCAGTCCATTCTGACCATCACCTCTAACGTGGTATATGGTAAGAAGACCGGTAACACCCCTGACGGTCGTCGCGCTGGCCAGCCATTCGCTCCAGGCGCCAACCCAATGCACGGTCGTGATGAGTCTGGTGCGGTAGCGTCCCTGACCTCCGTTGGTAAACTGCCGTTCGCCCACGCTAAAGATGGTATCTCTTACACCTTCTCTATCGTACCTGGCGCCCTGGGCAAAGACGACGACGGTCGCCGCGCGAACCTGGCTGCCCTGATGGACGGTTACTTCAAGAACACCCAGACTCGTGAAGGTGGTCAACACCTGAACGTGAACGTGATGAACCGCGAGATGCTGCTGGATGCCGTTGAGAATCCAGAGAAGTACCCTCAGCTGACCATCCGTGTATCTGGTTACGCCGTACGCTTCAACGCTCTGACCAAAGAGCAGCAGCAAGACGTAATCACTCGTACCTTCACCGAAACCATGTAAGTTTGGTGAAATCGAGTTAACATTAAGGCTCTGTCTCTGACAGAGCCTTTTTTACATTACAGGCCCGAGGTTTCCTCTTTTGAAGCTCGACATATAACGAACTGATAAAGAAGAACTTATTAACCGGGCAAACGGAGAGACAATGAGCGTCGAAGGCCGAATTCATTCTTGGGAATCCTGTGGCACCGTCGATGGGCCCGGAATCCGCTTTATTGTGTTCATGCAAGGATGCCTGATGCGCTGTCAGTACTGCCACAACCGGGACACCTGGGATCTCGACGGCGGTAAAATCGTGACCGTTGATGAGGTCATGAACCAAGTGGACTCCTACCGCTACTTCTTTGAAGCCAGCGGCGGTGGCGTCACCGCCAGCGGCGGCGAAGCCATCCTGCAGCCGGAGTTCGTCGCCGAACTGTTCCGGCGCTGTAAAGAGCACGACATCGACACCTGTTTGGACACCAATGGCATGGTGCGCACCTACACTCCCGCCATTGACACCCTGCTGGACAACACCGATCTGGTCATGCTGGATCTTAAGCAGATCAACGACGATATTCACCGCAACCTGGTGGGCGTTTCCAACAAACGGCCGCTGCAGTTTGCCGACTACCTGACCAAGCGCAATCAGCGCACCTGGATCCGCTATGTGGTGGTTCCCGGCTACACCGACGACGACGCCTCCGCCGAACAACTGGCAGAGCGCATCGCCCCCATGGGCAACGTCGAATTGGTCGAATTGCTGCCCTACCACGAACTGGGTAAACACAAATGGACCGCGCTGGGCGAAGAATACCAGCTGGACGGCGTCAAGCCGCCAAGCGGCGACACCATGAAACGCATCCAGGCGATCTTCGAAGCCAAAGGGCTGAAGACCAAATACTGATGCCGGCACACCGTGCCCACCAAAAAAAGGGAGCCTGAGAGCTCCCTTTTTACGGTCTGTCGATGGCCGAAGGCAACACTCAAGCGCTCTGACGCTGGGCCCACTTCATGGCACTGATCATCAGTACCGTACAACCGCCGATGGAGGCAATCAGCCACTGGAAACCGTTGATGCTCGCCACCGACGCCACCTGTTGCTGCAGGGCCTGGCCGATCAGCGCCGCACTGTGCCCTCCCACGGCCTGCTGCAGCTGCAACGACTGCTGAACAAAGGCATCACTGCGGCTGCTGAGGTGCCCCGCCAGTACCAGGCTGGCGTTGGCGGCATCAAACGCCTGCAAGCGGGAAAACTCGACACTGGCCAGCAAGGATCCCAGGTTTCTGAACAGGTAAAACCAAGCAATGGCCTCCACCAGTTGTGCCTTGGGCATCCGCCGCAGAATATGAATGGTCACGGTGACATTGAGAATGCCCACCGCCACCCCTTTGAGCAACATCGCCGGCCACAGGTCGCTGCGGCCACTGTCCGGGCTAACCCCGGTCAGTATCGAGCAGGCAATCACCATCAACAGCACGCCTAAGGGAATCACCTTCTCCGGCTTACCGCCTTCCGTGGTAGTGACCTTAATCGCCAGCATCAGCCCCAGCAACATGCCATAGAAACTGATCCGCTCCAGCTGCCCCAGTTGGGCGTGGCTGTACCCCAGCACTCCGGTCACAAACCCCGAGGTCAACATGGTCGCCGCCATTACCACAAACCCGGCCACCGCACCGTTGACCATTCCGACCCGGGCATTGGGCACCCGCAAGATGGCTGGACGCAGATACTCGCCCCGGCCCCAACCTCGGCGCAGCGCCAGCACTACGCCTGTGCCCAGTAGCGCTGTCACCACCGCCAGCACCACCCAGTCGGGATCGCGAAACCAGTTGTAGCGTTCCCCCTTCATCAGCAGTACCGTCAGCGCCACAATAAAGCCGCTCAACAACCCGGCCTGCAGCAGGTTCAATCGAATGCGTTGACGCGTATCCGGCCAGGGCCAGGGGCCAAAACGCACCCAGTACAACACCGCCGCGTAGGGAATCCACTGCAGCGCAAAGGCCCAGCGCCAACCGCCCGCCTCTGCCAACAGCCCCATCAACAACGGGTACAGCCCCATGGGAATCAACACAAACAGCAGCAGCATCACTGCTTCGGCCTTGGCGATGCGGACAAAATCCAGGTTGGTCATCACCAGTCGGTGTGCCAGCACCACCATCACGCTGGCGCACACCCCGTGGCCCAGCCAGGCCACGTACTGCCACAACGGCGCCTCGACCAGCACGCTGATCAGCGCACAACCCAGCCCCAGCGCCGCCGCCCAGCGCAACAGGCGCCGGTTACCCAAGCGATAGGCCGCCCAGCTGGCCAGGGGCAGCGCCAGCAGTTGGCCAACCATAAACAGCACATTGAACCAACTGGCCTCATCCAGCGACAGCCCCAGGGCGCCGGCGATGTCGGCGGCGCCGCTGCTGTAGATTCCCGATGCCAACCCTTGCGGGAGCAGCATCAGCAGCGCCAGTGGCAGCAATGGCCAGATTCGGTTACTCATGGCGGGCATCCACGGCCACTACCGCCGACAGCCCCGGCACCACCCGTCCCCGCAGCACCTCGGGCAAGCTCAAGGCAATCTTCACCGGCACCCGCTGCACCACTTTGACAAAATTGCCGGTGGCGTTGTCCGGCGGCATCATGCTGAACTGAGCCCCGGTAGCCGGCGCCATGCTGAGCACCCGGCCCTCAATGGGGTGATCGGGAAAGCCATCCACCTCCACCAGTACCGCTTGCCGAGGTTTCAGCCGGGCAATCTCGCCCTCTTTAAAGTTGGCTTCTACCCATACCTCGTCGGTAGGCACAATGGACAGTAGCGGCGTGCCTGCCGCCACCAGTCGCCCCTGGCGCACAGCGCGGTTACCCACCACCCCGGCCACCGGTGCCCGAATGTCGGTGTCCTCCAGGTTCAGCTGCGCCAGCGCCAGCTCCGACTCCGCCTGAATTCGTCGCGCCTGCAGCAACTCCAGCTGGCTGCGTGCCGTCGCCAGCGCCTGGCGGGCCCCCTCCAGCTTGAGCTTCGACGAGGTCAACGCCAGCTCGGCCCGCTCCATGCGGGTTTTCTGAGCGTCATGAGTCGATTTCGACGCCAGGTTGTCCCGCAACAGGTTCGATAATCGCTGCCACTCCACCCGCTGATAACGCGCATCGGTGGCGGCAGAGTCGATGGCCGTTTCGGCCTCCTTGACGGCAATGATCTGCATCTCGATCTGCTGCCGGGCACTGACAATGCTCGCCTCTACCTCCGCCAATGACCCGGCAGCCTTGTCCTTCAGCGCCAGGTAGTTGCGCTTATCCAGCTGCGCCAGCAAGGTGCCAGCCTCCACCCACTGGTTGTCGGTCACCAGTACCCGGGTCACCACTCCGGCCACCTCGGCACTGACCGGCGTAATCTCGCCCTGCACATAGGCGTTATCGGTTTCAATCCAGCCTTGCCGCGGCGCCAGATAGAGGTACAATCCGCTGATGACCAGCACCAGAGTCAGCGCCACCAGGACTTTCTTTTTTCCACTGTTCATAGACACAACCATTGAAGAATCAACCACCATCAGCATCCAGATGTCTGCAAACCCACCACGGCAACGCCTCGTCAAAGCCCACTGTCGTTTGGTCTGGTTCAACAGCCATTAAGATACTGTACTGTACAGTATCATATTTGAGTAGTAAGATGGATTTCAAGCCCTACCAGGCAAAAACTGTACTGAGGAGTACCATATGCGCCCTTCCAGCCTGAAAAAGAAGCAGAATTATTTGGATGTCGCCACCGAGCTGTTTCTGCAACAGGGCTTCGACGCCACCGGGCTGGACCAGTTGATCGAGCGCTGCGGTGGCTCCAAGCTGACCCTGTACAACTATTTCGGTGACAAACGTGGCCTGCTGAAAGAGGTGGTGACCCGGCTGACCGGCGAACTGCAGACCATCCTGGCCGTAGATTCGGATCTCAGCCACAGCACCGAGCAACAGCTGCAGCACTTCTGCCGCAGCTACACCAGCTTCGTCTATCACCCAAAAACCATGGGCCTGTTTCGGCTGATGATTGCCCAAAGCAAACAGGATCAGGAGCTGGTGGAGTTCTTTCTGGATCGCGGCCCTCGCCGGGCACTGGCCACCCTGGAACAGTTGCTGGTGCAACTGGTGGCCGATGGCCAGCTGCAATTGGACGACCCGCACAACAGCGCCGAGCAGCTGCTGGGGGCACTGCGGGGCTCCCGTTACTTCGAGGCCCTGTTGACGCCGCTGCCCTCGGATTCCGCTCAGTTACAGCGCTACGCCGATACCGCGGTGGCCACCTTCCTGAAAAGCTGCCGCTAAAGCAACCTGGGCCACAATGAGGTACTCTTTTAAAGACAGAGAGAGAAAAGGACACCTCAATGCCCTCAGCCGCCGAAGGCCTGGCCTGGGTACTGTGGATCTGGCTGACGCTGCACTGCCTGATCCGTGGCAACCTGTGGCAGGCCATTAGAGAACACGACTACGTCTTGCACCTGACCCTGGGGTTCGTCGTGGGCCTCAGCGGCTTATGGCAATTGCGAGCCGGGATCTACGACGGCCTGGAGCTGCACTTTGTCGCCCTCACCGTCACCACCCTGGTGTTCGGCTGGCGCAATGCCATCGTGGTCGGCAGCCTGGCACTGCTGGCCAGTGTCGGCCTGGGCAGCGAGCCCTGGCAGGGCGCCGGCGCCGTTGGCCTGCTGGGGGTGGCCGCGCCCATCGGCCTCAGTTTTGCCATCTTGACCCTGAGCCACAACACCCTGCCCCGCAACCTGTGGATCTACATCTTCGTCGATGGCTTTTTCAATGGCATTGTCTGCTTCGTGGCCCGCACCCTGTTGCTGGCCAGCTGGTTCAGCTTTGACTACGACTGGACCATTATTCGGGACAACTATTTGATTCTGATGCCGCTGTTTTTCTTCCCCGAGGCCATGCTCAATGGCTTCAGCACCACCCTGTTGGTGGTTCACAAGCCCCATTGGCTGGCGACCTGGCGCGAAGAGCAATACCTTAAGTAGCCCCTTAGCTGGCCAGTTGTACATTCAGGCTGTCGTCCACCTCTACCCACAGCGCCACCGAGCGCTCAATGCCGATCTGCAGCGATTTGCCGGCCCCCATGCGGCGGGTTTTCACCCCCAGCAAACGCAGAATTCGTTCACAGGCCACGGTGGTCACCAACACATAGTGCTTAATGTCATTGTCGATGGCGAAATCGTAGAACGACTTTACCAAAGCCGCGGTGGAGTGATTCACCAGGCCGCGGCCCTTCTCACCGTCGCCCTTGCGCACGGTAAAACGGCTGATCTCCCACACCTTCTCCTGCTGCGGCGCCGCTTCGCCCTGCAGCAACTCCGGAAACACGTCCTTCAACATGTACTGGCCCTGGGTCGGCAGCGCGCGCCAGCAGCCGATGACGCTGTCGTTGTGATCGGTCATGGCGATGTGCGACACCTGCAGCGCATCGAAGTTGTCGGTTTCCAGGCCGTCCTCACAGCTGACCTCCCAGCCAAGGCGCTGCTTAAAGGTCTCATTTCTAAGCTTAAAGACCTGATTCAACAGCTCAGGGTTGGCAGGAGAAGTGTGTGGGTTGATCACAGTAATGTTGGACATGTTGCTCACCTTTTCGGAATCGAAATCGTGAGCAAAAATTAAGAAATTCCCCGCCCCGGCATAACTGTCAGTTGTGCCCATGTCAGATCTGACAGGTGGTCGCCAGCGCCGCCGTCCTTTACCTTTACCGCCGTCACTGATGCACCGTCGCGACCCCCGCCAAACCGAGCATTGACGCGGATCGGGACCACAGCAATCAGCCCTACTGTCACAACTGACAGCTAACCCGGCACGGCACTTCGGGCTAGTCTGAACCCAATCACTGATATGGACGACGTTTGCCATGACTGCACAGGCCCACCACGCACAGCACACTCAACACAGCGCCCTGCCCGGCGAGCTGTTGTTTACCCTGGATAAGGCCCAGCACCTGTCCCGGCGTTCCGGCTGGGCCTGGTCCCTGACCCGCAACAACCGCCGCATCGGCTCCGGCTCCGGCATGTTTGGCTACCCGGTGTCATCGCTGCTACACGCGGCAGTGCAGGAGCAGGCCGACGCCCTGTACCTGTCGACGCCGCCACACGACGGCTTCATCACCCTGGGCGAGCTGTTACCCAGCCTGAAAGCGGCCAACATTCGTGAGCTCAACATCCCCAGCATCAATTGCCCCTGGTGGGTGTTTGGCCAACAGCAGAAACAGGCGTCGGATCACGGCATCACCATCAACCGTTTCCCGGTCAAGGACATCGGCAACCAGATCTATTACGGCCCCTACACCCTGGCCACTCAGGGGCGCCCCTGGGTGGTCGCGGTCTGCGCCACCACCCTGGGCGGCGGCGACCACCCACTGGCGACGTTCGATGGCGAGTTCGGTCACAACCAACGCATTCGCCAGCGAGTACTGAGCAGCCATGCCCTGGCCAGCGATCTGGCCGACGCCACCCAGGCCTACGCCGGCCTGCGTAACGCCGCCGGCAGCGAACTGTCGTTGCAGCAATTCGATGGTGCCGAGGCCTTTGCCCGGTTGCTGCTGCAACAGGCACAGATGCAGCTGCCAACGCTGGTGGTGATCACCAACCAGAGCCGCTGCCAGCAACTGATTCAACGGGGCTGGGTGGACGAACTGCTGCTCAGTTGCCAGCTGATCGACAGCCAACCCAGTCATCAGGCCCTGGCGCCGCTGACCAGCCTCAGCGGCTGGCAGATGAGCGACTGCCACTTGTTAAGCAACGGCGTGCAGCTGGAACTGCTGCGCAAGCCTTACTGATTACCACCTGAAGGAACAGGAGCCCCTCATGGACAGAAAAATCACCCCGAGCCGCGGCCCGGCCATCAAAAACGCCGTCATCGCCACCCTGTTGGGGCTGGTGCTGGCCTCGGCGGCCTACGCCCTCAGCCATGGCGACAGCGACCGCGTGCAGCAGCGGGTCGACAGCGCCACCCTGGTGGTCACTACCGTTCAAGCCGGTGCCTTTGAGGACACCTTGCGGCTGCGTGGCAGCATCAAGCCGAAAACCAGCATCTACCTGGATGCCATCAGCGGTGGCCGGGTAGAGCAGAAGCTGGTGGAACAGGGGGAGTTTGTCACCGAGGGCCAGCCGCTGGTGAAGCTGTCCAACAGCGCCCTGCAGCTGGACGTCATCAGCCGCGAGGCACAGATCACCGAGCAGCTCAACTTCCTGCGCAACACCCAGATGACCATGGAAACCAACAAGCTCAACCTGAAACGGGATCTGCTGGAGATTGAACACCAGATCAACCAATTGCAACGCAAGGTTAAACAGGCCATTGCCCTGGAGAAGCGCGACCTGATCCCCAAGGACGACCTGCTCAACCTGCAGCAGGATCTGAGCTACTACCAGAAACGCCGCCAGTTGACCCAGGAGCGCCAGCAGGCGGAAAACCTGATTCGCCAGGCGCAGATCACCCAGTTGGAGGACAGCGCCAAGATGCTGGACACCAACCTGGCCTTTGCCCGTAAGAACCTGGACAACCTGCTGGTAAAGGCGCCGGTGTCCGGCTACCTCAGCGATCTGGACGTGGTGGTGGGCGAGTCCAAGACCAAGGGCGCCCGTCTCGGCCAAATTGACCTGCCCGGCGAGTACAAGTTGGCGGTGGAGGTGGACGAGTACTACCTCAGCCAGGTGCAGCTGGGCATGGCCGCCAAAGTGCGGGTCAACGGCCGGCTGATCGACGCCATCACCACCAAGATCGACAGCCGGGTCAACGCCTCCCGCTTCACCGTGGAGATTGACCTGCCCGGCGACCTGGCCGGCATCAAACGTGGCCAGAGCCTGGACGTGGATCTGGTGCTGAGCAGCCCTCAGGACAACGCGGTGCTGCTGAACAAGGGCGCCTTCGTTAACGACAGCGGCGGCCACTGGGCCTTTGTGCTGTCGAGCGACGGCCACCAGGCCCACCGCACCGCCATTCGCCTGGGCAAGAAAAACGCCACCGTGTTTCAGGTGCTGGAGGGGCTCAAACCCGGCGACCGAGTGATCACCTCCAGCTATTCAAGCTTCGACAACGCCGACGAACTGCTACTCAACTAATCAATAAAAAAGGAATTTTGTCATGATTACCCTGACCGGCATTCATAAAGCCTTTCGCACCCACGACATCGAAACCGTGGCCCTGGACGCCCTGGATCTGACCGTGGCCCCCGGCGACTTTGTCTCCATCATGGGGCCGTCCGGCTGCGGCAAGTCGACCCTGCTGTCGATCATCGGCATGCTCGACCATCCCGATGCCGGCCAGTACCGTTTCGACGGTGAGCAGATTGAGGGCTTTTCCGAGCGGCAATTGGCCAGCCTGCGCAGCCGCAGCCTCGGCTACATCTTTCAGAGCTTCAACCTGGTGGACGACCTGACCGTGGCCCAGAACGTCGAACTGCCACTGCTGTACAACAAGGTCGCCAAGGCCGAACGACGCCAGCGGGTGGCAGCCATTCTGGACCAGCTCAACATCGGCCACCGCGCCGGTCACCTGCCGCAGCAGCTGTCCGGTGGTCAGCAGCAGCGGGTAGCCATCGCCCGGGCGCTGGTGATCAACCCCAAGCTGATTCTGGCGGACGAGCCCACCGGCAACCTGGACTCGGAAAACGGCCTCGAGGTGATGCGATTGCTGACCGAACTCAACCGCAAAGGCACCACCATCGTGATGGTGACCCACTCCCGCCGCGACGCCGACTACGGCAACCGCATCATTGAACTGCTGGACGGCAAGGTGGTCGACGGCGACCAGGGCCAGCCATTGAAGGAGGTGCAGTGTGCTTAACCAGTATCTGATCACCGCCTATCGCGCCATGCTGCGGCAGAAAAGCCACAGCCTGCTGAACATTCTCGGCCTGGCCGTGGGCCTGAGCGCCGCCATTCTCATCGCCCTGTTTGTCAGCTATCAGCTGTCCTTCGATCGCTTTTTGCCCCATGCCGACAACACCTATCGGCTGCAGCAGCACTGGCCCTCCATGGGCATGCAGGCACCGCTGGTCAGCTCCGCCTTTAACACCGAGCTGAATAACGTTGCCGCGGTAGAGCAGGTGTTTAACCTGATGGACCTGTCGCAGAAGGTCGACCCCAAGGTGGAGCACATCGGCCAGCAGTTGCAGCTGGGCACCCTGTTTGCCGCCAGCAGCAACCTGACCGAGCTGCTGCCGCTGACCACCCTGGCCGGCGACCTGCAACGGGCGCTGACCGAACCGGATCAACTGGCGCTGTCCAGTGACGAGGCCCGGCGCCTGTTTGGCCACACCGAGGTGGTGGGCGCCACCTTGCAGGGTAAGGCACAGCGCTGGACCATCGCCGCGGTGTTTGAAACGCTGCCGGACAACAGCCACTTCGCCTTCGACCTGCTCACCGCCGCCAACCCGGCGCTGATCGGCACCCCCTCCATGGGCCACAACAACAGCTACACCTACCTGCGTACCCGCCCCGGTGCCGACACCGAGCGTCTGGCGGCGGATCTGACCGCCCTGTACGACGCCCTGGCCTATGGCGGTAAAAACATGGTCACCATGGAGCTGCAGGCCATTACCGACATCCATCTGGACGCCGAGTCTCAGTTTGAGATGAAGACCAACGGCTCACGCTTTGTGGTCACCGTCTGCACCGGCCTCAGCCTGCTGCTGGTGGCCATCGCCCTGATCAACTTCGTCAACATGAGCACCGCCCAGGCCGGGCGCCGTGCCCGCGAAGTGGGCGTGAAAAAAGCACTGGGGGCCAGCCAACCACAACTGGTGAGCCAGTTTCTGTTTGAGTCGACCCTGCTGGCACTGGTGGCGGTATTGCTGGCCACCGGCCTGGTGCAACTGGCCCTGCCCTGGTTCAACGCCCTGGTGGAAGCGCCACTGGCGCTGACTGCCAGCCCGTCGCACCTGCTGGCCCTGGCGGGACTGACCCTGGGCATGGGCGTCAGTGCCGGCCTGTATCCGGCGCTGTTTCTGTCGTCGTTCAGCGCCAAGCGAGTGCTCAGTGGCGACCTGCAGCGCGGCAAGACCGCCATCGTGGTTCGTAAGTCGTTACTGACCCTGCAGGCGGCGCTGTCCATCGGTTTGATTGTGGCAGCGGTGGTGCTGTTCCAGCAGCTGGCGTTCCTCAAATCCCAGCCGGTAGGCTACGAGCGCAGCCAACGACTGGAGGTAAGCGGCCTGCCTAAAGCGGCGCTGTTTGATCACGCCGACGCCGCCCTGGTGCAGCGCATCGACGCCTTGCCGGGCATCAGCAACGTCAGCTTTGCCGACGCCTCGCTGACTGCCACCACCAACACCTCTACCAAGTTACTGTGGCCCGGTGCCAGCGCCGATGCACCGTTTCTGCCCTTCGTCGGCAGCGGCTACGGCATCGTTGAGGCCCAGGGGCTGACGCTGCTGGCCGGGCGCGACTTCGACAGCCGCTTTGGCGCCGACTGGTACCACCAGCAGGACGACGGCCGCGGCTTTGCCAGCATCATCATCACCGAGTCCATCGCCACCATGGCCGGACTGGGCAGCCCGGAGCAGGCCATCGGCAAGATCTGGCGCTTTAAGACCGGTCGCGGCGCCGACGCCGAGTTCCCGGTGAAGATCGTCGGCGTGGTGGCCGACATTCAGGTGGGCTCGGCCCGAGAGAGCCGCTCGCCACTGCTGTTCATCTGTGGCTACAGCTGGGTGTCTCAGGCCAACCTGATCGTCACCGCCACCCAAGGGCCGATCAATCTGGCCATCGGCACCCTCAAAGGCGAACTGCAACAACTGCTGCCACAGCAGGATCTGACCGTCACCGTGGTCGAAGAGAACTACCGCGCCCTCTACCGCCAGGATGAGCGGGTGGCCACCCTGGTGCTGATCTTCTGTGCCCTGGCGGTATTTCTGACCTGCATCGGCATCTTCGGCCTCTCCTCCTACAGCGCCCAGAGCCGCCGCAAGGAACTGGCGATTCGCAAGGTACTGGGAGCCTCCCGGCTGGATCTGGTTAACCTGTTAGCCAAAGAGTATGTGCTGCTGCTGGGGATCAGCGTGCTGGTGGCGGTGCCTGCCGCCCACCTGCTGCTGCAACAGTGGCTAAGCAGCTTTAACGACCGCATTACCCCGTCGCCGCTGCTGTACCTGGCCGCCACCGCCCTGGTGTGCGCCATCACCTGGCTGACCGTGGCCTCCCACGGCCTGCGCAGCGCCAGCGCCCGCCCGGCGGGGGTGCTCAAGGCCGAGTAACGCCCAGGCCTCTTCGGTTCCCTTGCCGAAGAGGCCGGCTCAGTGCCGCCCACCGCAACACGCCATTCGCGCCAATCTCTCACACGCTCGATCAGCATCTGCCCACAGCCTGCATGGCCAGCGCCTCGCGCCGGTTCAAACCAATGCCTCACAGCACCTATAAGCAATTGTTTTTCAATGCATTAGCCGCTTGAGCTTTTGCCGTAAGGGCAGTAGATTAGAGGGTGATATTCACTCAAAAAGCTCAGGAACAACACTGCCATGGACGGTAAGGTTTTCTCCCAAATCGTACAGAATCTGGAGCTGCTCAACTCCGCCGATCAGCTCAAAACAGCCTGTGAAGAGTTCTGCCAGCTGGTGGACATTCCCTACTACCTGATGGGGGTGGTGTCTCAGGACTCCCTCTACTCACCGAAGATGAGTGTGCTCAGCAACTACCCGGAAGCGTGGCTCAAACCCTACTTCGAGCAGGAGAAGCACAAGAGCGATCCGGTGGTGGCCTACATGATGACCAAGCACGCACCGGTGCAGTGGAGCCAGCTGATTCAGCAGAGCCAGTTCAGCGATCCGAAAAACCAGGCGCTGATGATCGAAGCCCGAGAACACGGGCTGGAGAACGGCCTGAGCATTCCCATTCGCTCCACCTCCGGCGAGTTCGCGGTATTCAGCCTGGCGGTGGACGACGGCAGCGAGGCCGGCAGCGACAAGCTCAACCAGGTGCTGCCGTTTGCCCACACCTTCGGGGTAAACCTGTTTGAGCGCCAGTTGAGTCTGATTGAGTCGGAAACCCTGGAGGCCAAACTCACCGCCCGCGAGAAGGAGTGTCTGTTCTGGGCCTGCGAGGGCAAAACCGCCTGGGAGATCTCGCAGATCATCGACATTACCGAGCGCACGGTGCTGTTCCATCTGAACAACTCCACCAAGAAGCTCGGTGCCACCAACCGTCAGCACGCGGTCGCCCTGGCGATGCGTTACGGGCTGATCACCCCCAACGTCTAAGCGCAAGGAAACGTTCCGATGCAGTGTTCCTGTGGCATCGCCCTCAACCTGTCGCTGTTCCGCAGCCACGACGGCCAGCCGTTAAAGAGCTGCCCCAAGTGCTCGATGCAACAGGGCAGACACGTGTTCTATCCGGAAACCCTGTTTGGCTGGCGCCTGCTCAAAGGCCAGAGCCAGTTGCAATCCTGGTGCCCCGCCTGCCGCTCCAAACGCGCCCCGGAGCAACCCGCCACTGCCCGTTGTGGATGAAGTCGCTACCTCACCCAATCTTTTTCTCCAACACAGTAAACCAAGCAGATTGGCGGTGCCTAGGTAACTGTCTGGCGAAAACTGCGCCGTCTGAAAGCTAACATGGTGGCTAAGGGTTCCCAACTGGTCCAAGTATGCCAGTCCGCCGACAACGGCGACTGGGCACCCTACCTGAAAGCAATGGCGGGCATTTCACCTAAAAGTGAACAGTCAGCTCAAGGTGGACACAGAATCGCTTGCCAAAGCGCCGAGTCATCTTTAGCTGGCAAACCAGCTTTAGCCCCCCTGTACGATTTTGACGGCACTTTGACCTATGCCCTGAAAGGGCTGCTCTATCAGGGCCAAAAGCTAATCACCCGTTACCACGAGTGGCGTTGGGCCAACGCTCCAGACGTCAACGCTGTTTCACTTGGAGTTCTGTGAATAACTTTACGGAAGCCCCCAGTTTCAAAGGAGCCAGAAAACTGTGTGTCATCAATTCCACAACTTGCACAAATCCGCAGGCTCTCATCACCCTGTCGACGGCTAGGGTCTAGAGTCCTTATGCTAGGGCCTCAGACCTGAAGCAAATCTCTATGCTAAATGTAAGAGATAACCCCTTGTTTCTCCCCGGCCTAAAGATGTAAATTAAATCAACAACATGTATCAAGCTAGGATGGTTACTGCATCACCCTCGGCGGAGCTATGTCTAACGCCCCAAAATAAGAACGTCATTACCCTATTATCTCAACGACTTAGTGGTTGGCGGGCGCTTACTTACTACCTAGGTTGTGAATCATACTAATTGCACACTTTCTGCAACATGTAAGACAAGGAATATCAACAAGCACTTGAGCCTAGTTGATTTAAGAAAAAATAGAAGACAATAAATATTGGTACACATTAATGCTAGAAGATGAAATCAGTTCAAAAATTGAAATTATAAAAGCCAAATCAGAATCTAACAAAAGAAAAACTGGATTTATAAATGGAATGTCCTTATCTCTTGGTGCCATTATAACCTTAACCTTGGGACTAAAATTGTCCTCTGAATATGGGCAAGCACAAAGTAACATAGCACTAACTTTGAGTGCATTACTGACAGTAATAAATGGCTGGGGAGCTCTATTCAATTACAGAAAGTTATGGCTTAGGCAAAAAAATACTTTACTAAAATTATATCAAATTCAGAATGAACTAAAATATAGAAAATCAAAGAATGAAGACTTCGATATCGACGAGCTATTTAACAAATATCAAAAAGTATGGGAACAAGATGGTTTAGAGTGGCAAATAATAAACAATAGCGCGCAAACGGAAAACAAACACAAAAACAACAAAGAAAAGATAACTCAAATAGCTTGAAGGTGGCATCCTTAATGGATATTTATAAGATAAACGTCAAAAAAATCATTATTCACCAAATTTTTAGAAGAGACGAGAATGGGAATAAAAGAACCCCAGAAAAAAGTACGGATTTCATTCTTTTTGATAGAAGCGCTATGGACACGTTCAAATCCAGAGTACTTGATGCTGTTGGTTCACAGTCAAAAGCAGTTCCAATGGAAATCGTGAATCAAGGCCCCGACGATATAGCATCGCTTATTAACCAGTTAACAGATTGTAACGACGGCGAATATATTGAAATATCTTATAAAATAGCTGACAAGTTAGCGGAATCCCAGCGTAGTAAAAGATTACCCGGGGGAATAGTAGTAGTGTTTAGCGGAACCTATGGTGATAGCCGCAATAAATTTGTAGGTATAATGAAAGCTGAAATACACAGCGCATATGAGAAGAAAACAAATCAATCAACTAAAGAGATTACTTTAAAATACGTCGAAGAAGCTCTACTTACTCCAGCGACAAAACTATATAAAACAGCATTTTTCACTCAAGTTCAAGATGAAGCTAACAATAAAGACATGAGAAAAAAATGGCTCCCACTTATATCCGACTCTCAAATTAGCAAGACTGAGGGAAAGGCAGCTGCTTTCTATTTTTACTCAAAATTTCTTGGGTGTGGATATCCTGAGTCTAGCGCTAAATCAACAAAGGAATTTTACGATGCCACATCTAATTACCTTAAGGGAATGGATGTAAGTGAAGAAGTTAGAAGTGATTATCACAATGCATTAGTCTCCTATTTGAAGTATGAGAAGTCTGAAGTGGTAAATCCTAATGAGTTTGCAGCCAGGTATTTTGATAGTGAAGAAGTAGATTTATACATTGAGCACTTAGAAGATCTGGACCTACCTACTCAATCATTCGCAAAAAACCTTGAGTTCATAGGAAGCAAACTAAAAATCAGAAAGTTATCTTTTAGTAAAAATGTAAAAATCACTGCTCCTTCACAAGTATTTAAGGAATTAATTAAGCTTGAATCCATAAATATGGATGAAAGCGGCCAACCAGTTAATTGGACTAATATTATTGTTAAAGACAAGATTGTAGCACAAGAATGAACGAGCAAGATTTTATAGCAAGGTGGGAAACCGAAAGGCTAATGTATAAAGCTTGGGGTACATTTGTCTCCGAGAAGATATGCCAGTGTCTAATCAATAAGCACTTTGATATAAAAGCCTTTCTAAAGCAAGATCCCAGTTGTAGAGTAAAAACTAACACTTCATTAATCGATAAAGCATTCTATAGAAAGAATAAAGATTATGAAAATCCATACGAAGAAATAGAAGACAAAGTCGGATGTAGGTTTGTTGTCCTACTAATAGAACAAATCGAACAAATATTAGACATCATTCATAATGAGGAAGCCTGGGCGTATAAGAGTTGCAGACATTTTAATATTGAAAAAGAAAAAGACCCTTTGCTATTCACATACCAATCTGTCCATTATGTAGTCAGGGCAAAATCAGACTTCTATCACGAAGGAATAAGAATTAAAGCAAATACTCCGTGTGAAATTCAGATAAGGACATTACTTCAACACGCATATGCAGAATTGACGCATGATGCGGTTTACAAAACAAAAAAAGTTGTTGAGCCCAAAGTTCATCGCACGATAGCTAAAAGTATGGCTTTAATTGAAACTACCGATGAATTTTTTGCCAATGTAAATTCTCGCTTAAACAATAGTTCTGCTGAAAATTTCAACTTCCATAATGAGATGGATCAAATATATACTGAGTTTGTTGGTGTTTGTCCAGATATGAGACAAAAATCATCAGTAGTCATATGTGATGAGTTTGAAAAACTCATCACAGAAGATACCACTGAAAAAATAAACAAGTTCTTATCAAAAAACAATTATATAAAATCTATTATCTCTGATGAAAGAACAAACTATCCTTTTTATAATCAGAGCGTGTCAATTTTTGTAATATGGCTAATAAAGAGAAGGAGAACATCCGTTATCGAAGGTTGGCCACTCAGTAGAAAAGTTTTACAAAAATTAGCAGCAGACGTTGGTGTATCTTTAGATACTGCATAATAACAATTTTAACCGAATGATGTAATTATGATATTTACTGCGAGCTACCAGCAGTATTTGAAATTGGTAGCAAACTATTAGGAGATATATTATGTCCTCAACTGGTGAAAAACCCGGAAAGGGTGTTTACACATGTACAAGATGTGGTCAAGTTGTCATTTTAGATGATGCTTCGGATACTTTGCCACCTTGCCCAAAATGTCAGGAAACTGAGTATACTCCATAGAGGAATGACAGATGAGCAGTAACACAACTCATGTGGTGCCCAATCCTGATGGTGGTTGGGATATAAAGCAAAGTGGTGGTCAAAGGTCTTCCGGACACTTTGATACAAAACAAGAAGCAATAGATCGAGCCCGAGAGATAAGTCAAAACCAGAATAAAGAGTTAGTTATTCACAATAAAGATGGTCAAATATCTGGCAAAGACAGTCACGGTAAAGATCCTTACCCACCGAAAGGATAATAAACACAAACTTAGCAGTCATATGACTACAGTATAAATAAATATGAATGCTATAGCCTATGGCTGCTAACTATCTAAAATCATTGTAAACATTTGCACGCGAAATTTATAGAAGCACATCATGAAGGGGTGTATTTATATGAAAAGCAAAGCCTATAAGGAAGGATTTAGAGCTTTTTCAAGCTCAACTTATAAAAATCCATACAATGAAAATACAGATGAGTTCGATGATTATGAAAGAGGTTACTTTCAAAGACTAAAACGCTCTAATTGTTCCGAAACATACTCTCATGATGGTTGGGATATAGGTCCTGCCCCACAAAGAGAAGTTACAATAAAGCCAGCCAAAAGACATGACATTAACCCATATGCATTAGCAAAAGGCAAATAGGGCACTACTGACCAATTTTCTCCAATAAAATAGTTAAATAATAGTTGAACTAACGTAGCTACTGCCACCTGTTAAAACATAGTAGCAACGGAACTCCTCACAAGTAACTTACTGGTACCTAACCTTCGCAGTCATTCTCATCCTCGAAAAATGAGGTAAAGATCAACTGCCACAACTTAATGAGCTTTAAAGATAATCATTCTAATTTTCGGTTCCATCACTGTCTCCTGTGCCAGCGATGAGGCTTTGCTTTAAAGACTTATTCAATTGCATCAATGGTGTTTTTAAAGCTTTTTCCAGTGCGTTTATATGGCTTACTAACCACTCTACGATCTCTGGCCAATTAGCACGATCATAACCATCAATCGAAGAAGCCAACTGTACTCTGCTCGATTTTTTGTCATCGAGGCGTAACCACTCCAACGACTGCCCAAATGCCTTCTCAATCTGATCTTGACGCTCATATAGCTGATCAAATAAATACTTGTTTTCTGTCTTATCATGGCGATTCAGGTCAAGCTGAACCCGCATTACCTTCTTTCCGAAGATCATCGTAAAGGGGCACCCTGTAACCCCAGAGCCTGTATTAAGCCAGTGATCTTTGCTGGGGCTGACATTGGCAAACTACTGGGTCGGGCTGGCTTTCATGGCTTCAAGCGCTTCTTCCCAAAATGCCAAGCGGATCTTGTGGCGGCTCTGAAGTTCAAATTCGGTGTTCTTCTCATCAGCCTCCTTGGCATTCATGCCAATCATCAACTCGCTCGCCTCGGGGGTGGGAATCACCTGATCGATGTTGAGAAATAACTGCTCGCCAAACTGATAAGGGGTAACCCGGAAGCACTGAACACGAATCCCATGGCTCATCAGCCACAACGCGGTACTGGTCACCTCTTTCCGAAAGGCTGCAGCAACCATGATCAAACGTTGATCATTACCTTTGTTGAGTACCACTTCATCTAGATCCGCAACCTCAAGAAAATCACAGAGATTGGAAGTGGCATCCCCGCCGTTACAGTAGCGCTCCAGATACCCTTGGTAGATATTGATCACTTGGCTTTTAGTCAAGCTCGAGCAGTAAGAGGCGTACTTCAACGCTTGCCAAACAACATCCCGGCCTGAATCATCTAATTTATTTTCAATCACCACCAAGTTTCGATTTTTATCCAAGGCTAATAGGTCTAACCGCTCTCGGGTATCATCAAAACCATCGAACTCCTTCTGGATGATAAGCAATGGCTCCCCCAATGCTTCTGGATTGTGAGCCAGCCACTCTTGAAGATCGCTGCGCTCGGTGAAGCCCAACTCAGTAAAGCGCTTGGCCTCCAGCTTAGTTATCCGTTTTTCATATCTATTGATCTGGTACATACCTGTGACCTAGTTCTTTTTCTTAACTATTTAAGCAGAGTCTATCTAAGCACCACGTTACCAGTGTTATCAGTCATAGATCTATCTCGAACACAAAACGGCCGCCTAACAGGCAGCCGTTTTATTGGCGAGCGATGCCGCTCAAGCCGGCATCGGTGTCAGGCTGATGCCGCCACGGCCGTCGATGGTCAGCGACTGATCAAACATGCGGGTAAAACGGTTGCCCTCGTGCATGATCATCATCAGTGATGCCCCTTGGGTAAAGCGGTCGATCAGGGTCAGCACTCTGCCCTTACTGGCGTCATCGATGTTGGCCAGCGGCTCATCGAACAGGTAGGTGGCGGCAGGTTTCAGCAGGCACACCGCAATCTGGCACTTCTTCTTCTGCCCTTCCGACAACGACTCGTAGCCACTTTCCAGGCAGTCGCTCAACCCCAGCTCTTTGATGAGCGGGGCCAGCCTGGCCTCGGTGCCGTACTTGGCGCTGACGATGGACAGGGTCTTGGCCACGTTGCCAGGCAGCATGCCAAAGGGGTACAACGAGGCACTCATGGCGCTCATCTGCGGGCCATCAATGCTGCCGGAATCGGGCCGATAGAAGCCCGCCAGCAGGTTGGCAAAGGTGCTCTTACCGGCGCCGTTGGGGCCGCTGATCAGCACTCGACTGTGGGGAGCGATGGTCAGATCCGCCTGGTCTAAAATGGTGTGGTCGCCATGACCAAAACCGACCTGGTGCAGGGCAAAGCCCTTGGCCGCTGGCTGCGGCTCGCCGCCTGCTTCACCCTTTACCTCATCCTTTATTTCAGCTTTCGCCTCGCCCCCAGTCTCAGCTGCTGTTGCAATCGCGGCTTGTCCGTTTATCACGCCGTTGCCGGTTTCCGGCAGGGGCTCGGGCGGCAGTTGCTCGGCCTTGAAGCTTCGATAGCGCTCCAGCAGCGCGTTCAGGGTTGCCAGTCGCGGCAGAATGGTTGAAAGCTGCTCCACCGACTGGATTACCATGGAAAACGCCCGGGTCAGGCCAAACAGGGCACCGATGGTAATGGCGCCGGTGATCACCTGAAACCCGGCCACCACAATCACCGACAGCTCGGCGTAGGACAGAAACACCGCACTGATGCTGCGGTACATGCTGGCGTAGCGCACGCTCTGGTAGCTGGCCTCCAGCGGCGCCTTCAGGCCTCGGCGCACCTCCTGGGTGGCGCTGTGGTTCAGATCAAACAGCTTCACCAGTTTGAAGCTGTCGATCACCGTCGACAGCACCGATTTAAACTGCGCCTCCGACTCCTGCAGGGTGTTAGTCACCTCGCCAATCTTGCCGCTGAAGCGGTTCGCCAGCAGGTACAGCGCCGGTACGATCACCACCAGCGCCAGAGTCACCTGCCAGCTGATCCAGGCGGCCACCGCCACCCCGCACAGGGCCACCACTACCCCGGTGACCAGCGACACACACAGGTCCACCAGTGACGCCAGTTGCTTGGGCTCGTCGTGCAGCCGCGCCATGTAGTAGCCCTTGCCGTTGTGGTTGATGCTCTGCAGGTCATGGCGGTAATACACCGCGGTGACCTCGGCGCTGATCTGGCGCTGCAATTGGTTCTTGAGCCGCTGCCGCAGCAGCGACGACCAGTAGATCAAGCCGCGGCCCAGGGTGGCCACCGCCGTAACCGCCACCGCCAGTATCAGGAAGAAGCGGGTATCGCCACTGCTGATGGCGTCGATCAGGTGCTTAAGCGCCAGCGGATCCAAAATGGCGAACACCACCGCCTGCAGCACACTGACCAACAGCAGCAGCGCCAGCTGGGAGCCACTGCCGCCCAGCAGGGCCAGTGCCGCTTTGAAGTTGTCTTTACTGATGGGCATGTTGCACTCCTTGTTTATCCGGCCAGGTCGTGCAGCCAACGGCTGGAGTTGGTCAGCAGCCGCTGCAGGAACAAGCCGACCCCGGCGGAGCCGTGGGCCAGATCCGTCGATAACCGAAAGCCGCCGCGGCCAAAATAGACCTTGCCCTCGGGGCGGCTGACGCTGAATAGCACAATGCTGTCGGCTATCTGGCAGGCCGCGCGATGGTATTGGTCGTCACCGGTGGCCCGGTGAATGTCCAGCAGCAGCTCCCCCAACCCGGCCAGACCGTTAAAACTGCCCTGGGCGGCGGAGTAGCGAGAGAAACTGGTGACCGCCAGTGAGGTCAACACCTGCCGATAATGGGCCTCGCCGGTGTGCTCGTAGAAGCGGGCAATCACCGCGCCGACGCCGCCGGAGCCGTACTCCCAGTACGGCAACAGCTGGGTGCTGTCGGCGGTTTCGCCCCAGCGGTAGCTGCCGTCGTCCTGGCGGCCGACCTCGATGTCGTAGGCCAGCGAGGCGGTGGCCAGCGCCAGTACTTCGGCATCCTCATTGACCTTGTGCAGTTGCAGCAGGAACAGGGCGATGCCAGCACTGCCGTGCACCAGCCCCACCGCGTCCCGCTCTTTGGTCTGGGGATAACGCACGCCCACTGGCATGGCAATGGCCCGCTGCGCCAGCGTCTCGGCAATGGCTTCGGCCTGATGCAGGTAGTTGTCGATGCCGGTGCGTTGGTGCAATGCCAGCGCCATAAAGCCCACCCCGGCCAGGCCATAGCCAAAGTCATTTCGTTCGCTCAGCAGCGGTGAGGCAAAGGCCCGGGCGGCGTGTCGCTCCGCCTCGGTGACTCGCCCCAGCGCCAGTTCGGCCATGGCCATGCCGGCACTGCCAATCAGCAGCCCGGGAAGGGAACCTCCGTCGTCGGCGGCATCAATTTTGTCCAGCAGATGCTGAGGCACCGCCAGCCCCTGGCGGGCCAGAAGCAGCGCCGGGCCATAGTAGCCGTAGGCCAGCGCCTTGGGGGTCAAGTCGAAGGCGTGGTAATCGATGGGCACAAAGTCACTGTGCTCGCCCCGCTGCACCCCGGAGGCGATGAAACGACTGATCTGGTGCAGATGCGCCGACAACTGCTCACGGCTATGACGGGGCGGCGTGTTCGGCAACCGGGTAAAGGGCTCGGCCTCTTTGGCGGCCCGAACCGGGTTGAAGCTGGCTTCCAGCTTTAGGGTCAATGCCAGCGCCTTTTGCGGCTGGCCCTTGGCCAGGGTGTCAATCACCTCGGCAATGCGACCGTCGAGGCGACAATCGGCCACCAGTTGCGGCAACAGTTCGGTGCGCAGCCGCCGCTCCACATCGAACTGATTCTGCACCGGCAGCATCATGCTGTAGAGCACCATCGCCAGGGCGTACCAGTCGCCCTGATAGGTGCTGCCGTCGCGCACCAGGGCGTCGAAATCGGAAAAACCGGGGGTGGTGAGCACCGGCACCTTATCGCGGCCCACTTCGGCCTCGCCGCCACGCTGGCGATAGGCGCCATCAAAGTCGATAAAGCGGATGCGCTGATGCTCGGCGTCCACCATGATGTTGTTGGGGGAGATGTCCGCCAGCACCACCCCACGGCGATGTGCAGCCAGCACCGCCTCGATGCAGCCCTTGGCCACCCAGGCGAAACAGCCCTTGAAGCGCTCGGCCGACTCCGGTGCATCGGTAAAGGGCACCAGGGTGCACTCGCCGCTGGCACGAAACTTTCGCAGCGGAATGCCAGCCACAAACTCCTCCACCAGGAAGGAGTGTTCCCATTCCACAAAGAAATCCACCGGCTGCGGGTAGGCGTCGCAGCCCTGCATCAGCTCCAGGGTGCGGTATTCATTTTTCAGCACCTGATCGGCGTAAACCCGGGTTTTACTCAGCGACTGAAAGTTGATGTGAGGGCGGGCCTCTTTCACCACCACCACGTTGCCGGTACGCAGATCCTTGGCCTTGTAGACCCCGCCACTGTTGGAGAACGCCAGTGCCTCGATTACCTGATAGCGCTGATTCAGCGGCGCGATCTCCTCCGACGGCGTGTGCTGATCCGCAAACGGCTCCGGCACCCAGTCCGGCAGTTGATAGAAGGCGCTGCGCTGATCCTCCACCAACTCGCCGGTGGGGGTTTCGATGCAGGCGGTGGTGGTGCCATCGGCACTCTGGCGCGATTTCAGCAGGAAGCCGCCGTAGCGGTAATGCACCACCTTGCTGTCCAGGTAGCGTTTGTCCGACAGAATGTAGGGGCCGACGCTGTCTTTATGGGCCAGATACAGGTCGTGGATCAGCGCCTTAAAGCAGTCGGTGGTCACCGGATACAGGGTCAGCAGTTTACCGCCGCCACTGCGGCCGGTGGACTTGGAGGTCATGTTGATGGCGAGGTCGTTGCGGCACACCACCTTGAACGAGGTGTTGTGTTTAACGCAGCAGGCCAGGGTTTTGCGAATTACCTCCAGCGACTGCTCGGCAATGGCCGATACGTGGATCTTGAACCCCTGCAGCGGCAGCTGTTGCCCGGCCGGGGCCGCCGCCAGCCAGATGCTTTTGCGGCTGCGGGTCCAGGAGGCAGGAATGGCCGACTCCAGCAACTGCTGAAACTCGGCGTCCGGGGACAACTCGGCCGGCAGGGTGAAATAACTGCGGTCGCCAAAGGTATAAAGATTGTCAGCCATTACAAAGTTCCCTTTTGTAAATAAAGACAGAAGAAAAAGAAAGAGAATAAACAGATATAAAAATGAACATCACCAGTAGCCATTGCCAATATCAATATTCACAACGCCTACCGGTGACCGTCCACTGCCTATCCAGAACACAACATCATGCGCTGAATATATTGGCCTGAATACGAGGGAGATCAGGCCGGCAATTCCAGATTACTTCAACTGCTGTTCGTTGTTGCAGTTCACGCTGAAAGTACTCCAGTCCATCAATTCGGCATCGGAGTCTACGGCCAGGGTTTGCAGGTTCAATACGTTATGCATGATCAAATTCCTTTTTTAACAGTGCAATTATTTAAGTTGAACTTCGTTATTACAGTTAACGCTGAAGGTGCTCCAATCCATCAGTTCGGCATCGGAGTCTACGGCCAGGGTTTGCAGGTTCAGTACGTTGTGCATAATCAAAATCCTTTTTGAAGTCGTGGGTTAGCGAATCTGTTGTTCGTTGTTGCAGTTAACGCTGAAGGTGCTCCAGTCCATCACATCGGCATCGGAGTCTACCGCCAGGGCTTGCAGGCTAAGTACATGTTGCATGGTCAAATTCCTTTTAGTGAGTGCTTACTTCAGCTGCTGTTCGTTGTTGCAGTTCACACTGAAAGTGCTCCACTCCATCAGCTCGGCATCGGAGTCTACAGCCAGGGTTTGCAGGTTCAATACGTTATGCATGATCAAAGTCCTTTTTGATTGGGTGATTACTTAAGCTGTTGTTCGTTGTTGCAGTTAACACTGAAGGTGCTCCACTCCATCAATTCAGCATCGGAGTCTACCGCCAGGGTTTGCAGGTTCAATACGTTATGCATGGTCAAAGTCCTTTTTAATTGAATGATTACTTGAGCTGTTGTTCGTTGTTGCAGTTAACGCTGAAGGTGCTCCATTCCATCAGTTCAGCATCGGAGTCTACCACCAGAGTTTGCAAGCCGAGTACGTTATTCATTGTGAATTCCTTAATCTTATTTAATGAGTCTGGAACACCGTTATTGGTTGTTGCCAGAAGACGAGATAAATCCTAGCCAAGATTAAAAAGTTCAATAACCGTCATATCTGACAGGGTGATTCCTTTATTGGCCCAAACCCGTCAGATCTGACAGCCATAAAAAAAGCACAGCCCTTGAGCTGTGCTTTTTTGCTGCCGTGATTAGAGCGCTCAGATCACCCAGTGACTGTCGGCATTCACGTATTCGGCCACCTGCAGAGTCTCGCCACTCATGGTTCCCAGCAGCGCCGCTTCGTACACCGCAGCGGTAAGCGACGCCGGTACGCAGTTGCTGGTGTCCATGCCCATCATCGCCATGGTTTCGGTCACAAACGACGGCGACACCACGTTCACCCGCAGGTCGGTCACTTCCACCGCCACCGCTTTAACAAAACTCTCCAGCGCCCCATTGGCCATGGCCACCGAGGCGCAGCCCTGCACCGGCTCCCGGGCGGCAAAGCCCGACGTCAGGGTGATGGAACCACCGCGGCACACCGCCTGGCGGCCGATGCGCAGCAGGTTGACCTGCCCCATCAACTTGTTGTTCAGAGTCTGGTGATAATCTGCTTCGGTCAGATGCTCAAATGGCCCAAAGCTGGTGACACCAGCGGCGCAGATAATGGCATCCACCTCACCGGCGGCATCAATCATGGTGCGAATGCTGTCGCTGTCGGTGAGATCAAAACGCAGATCGCCATGACTGTAGCCGGCGGTAATGATCTGATGATCGCCAGACAGGCGCTTGAGAATGGCACTGCCAATGGTGCCCGATGCGCCGGCAAGAAGAATTCTCATGAGTGGCGTTGCTCCTTCACTGTGCTAGTGACTGTTTCACCAGGTCCATTTATCTGATTCACACCGGCAGGGTATGGCCGGGATAACCAGTATAGGGCGACAGTTTACTAAGAGCATTGATTCTATGACAAAAAAAAGAGCCACACCTCTATCAAAGAGTGTGACTCGGGCAGTGATTTGGTCACTTAAAGAGTGTAATCCGCATTCAATTACACACAGGCATGATGAAAAAGCATAACTCCAACAACTTACAAGAAGTTTGGTGCATCCAAAGTCTCACCAGACATCTCGCCGGATACCGCGGCCTCGTACGCCTTGGCCGTGTCTGCGGCCGAGATGCCTGAGCTGGTATCCATGCCCATCATAGCCATGGTTTCCTTAACGAATGCTGGCGCCACCGCATTAACCCGCAATCCGTTCAGCTCCAGTGCAGCTGCTTTGACAAAACTCTCCAGGGCGCCGTTGACCATGGACACCGACGCACTGCCTGGCATCGGCTGGCGCGACAGGATACCGGAAGTCAGGGTGATGGAACCGCCGTCGTTAATGTAGTCGCTGCCTAGGCGCACCAGGTTCACCTGCCCCATCAGCTTGTTGTTCAGTGCCAGTTGGTAGTCGTCGTCACTCTGCTGTGCCAGCGGCCCAAACGCCGCCAATCCGGCGGTGGAGATCACCGCGTCCACCTTACCCACCTGCTCGAACAGGGCCTTGATGGACTCTGGGCTGCCCAGATCCACCTGCACATCGCCGTCACGGAAACCGGCTGCGATGACTTGATGCTGACCGCTCAGGCGCTCTGCGACGGCCTTGCCAATGGTTCCGGTTGCGCCAATCAATAGTACTTTCATGGCTGTCTCCAAATTCGTTGTTTGCTTAAGTTGGAGAAAGTGTAGCCACCGGCTTAGAATAGAAAAATAACCTGAAATCGAAATTACTTTTCTCATGGAAAGAAAAATAGATCTGCTTAAGGCGATGCGCACCTTCGTGGTGGTGGTGAACAAGCTCAGCTTCAGCGCCGCCGCACGCGAGCTCAATATCGTGGTATCGGCGGTCAGCCGCCAGGTATCGGATCTGGAAAAGCATTTCGACTGCATCCTGCTGTACCGCACCACCCGCGCCATGAAGCTGACTCCGGAAGGCCAGCATTACCTGGACGAGTTCAAGGCGGTGCTGGAGCGGCTGGACAACCTGGAGCTGTCGGCGGCCCAGCGCCAACACAAAATAGGCGGGCGACTGCGGATCACCTCGGCGTTCAACATTGACCAACTGGGGATTCAGCATGTGGTGGCCGACTTTCTGCGCCAGTACCCGGATGTACAGTTGTCGTGGGTACTGGTAAACCGCTACGTCAATCTCATCGAAGAGGGGTTCGATCTGGCCCTGAGGGTGGGCGAGCTCAGCGACTCCGGCTTTATCGCCCGTCACTACCTCAGCATGAAAATTCTGATGGTGGCCAGCCCCGACTATCTGGCCGAGCACGGCACCCCAGAACACCCCAAGGCGCTGTCGGAGCACCGCTGGCTGGTGGACTCTTCCAACCGCCAGCCCGGGCGGGTGCGCTACCAGGAAAACGGTAAACAACACCAACTCAGCGTTAATGGTCATGTCGACGTAAACCAGGGCACCCTGCTCGCCGACTTCGCGGCGGCCGGGCTGGGCATCGCCCAGTTGCCGGAGTTCATGCTCAGCCACCATCTGCAGCAGGGCAAATTGGTGCCCATCCTTGAGGAATACCAGTTGCCCGCGCTGGATGTGTCACTGGTGTACCCGGCCAGCAAACTCACCGATCCGACCCTGCGTGCCTTCATCGACCACCTGCTGGCGCACAAACATCTCAGCACTGAGTAAAAATTCTGCAATCAAATCAAAAGGGTTTTCAACCTTCAGCAAACCTCGCTAGAATGCTTAGCGGTTTCCTCCCTATAGCTCAACAGGATAGAGCAGTCGCCTCCTAAGCGATCGATCGGGGTTCGAGTCCCTGTGGGGAGGCCATATCCTCCTGTTATTCCTTAAGCTCATCAAAACGCTCAACAAATTTTCGCAAAATTGCACTCGCGGTCACCTTTATCTCGCCAACATTCTGAATAATACTTACTGTCCTTCTATGTCAGGACGACACAGCAGTTGCAGTAAGGAAACACAGCATGATTTTGAAAGAGCGGGACACTACCCACCAGGATCACCTCAACAAGCAGCGCCAGTTTGGCGCCAAGCAGGAACAAGAGGTGGCTTTCTACCTTAAGCGCGAGTTTGCCAACAACCCGGACGTTCTGGTCTTCAACGACCTTCGCTTCTCCCACCAAGGCGAGTACTCACAGATCGATCATCTGGTGATCCACCGACTTGGTTTTGTTCTGATCGAATCTAAGAGCATCTATGGTCAGGTACGGGTAAACAACGACGGCGAATGGTCGCGCAGCTACCAGGGTAATTGGCAAGGCTTAAAATCCCCGCTGCAGCAGATGGAACTTCAAGAGTTGGGGCTTAAGCGCCTGCTCACAGATAACGCCGACAAGATGCTGATAAAGATCCTTGGTTTGCAAACCTATTTCGGGGGCAGACAGTGGGACAAACTCTGCGCAATCTCAAGCGCCACCATGCTTCAGCGAGAGAGCATGCCCAAGGCCATCAGCAACTGCGTGGTCAAAAACGAGTTCCTGGGTAAGAAGCTCAAAGAGCTCTGCGACTACTCTGTTCTGACAGGCTTAATCAAAACCAAACCCGTTTTCTCCAAAAAGGAGATGAAGGCCATCAGCGACTTCCTGCTGTCCATTCATGAGCCGTTAACGCAGACTGATGAAACAGGCGGTGACACTCCCCCAGAAAATAGCGACTCTGCTGTCAGCGAGCCGACGCCCAAATACGAAGCTTCCCCCCAAGAGCAAAAAGTGCCGACTGTGGAGCAGACTGAACCCAATCAAAACCACTCCCCCTCCGAAGGCATTGCCTGTAAGAAGTGCGGTGAACGCGACAACCTAACTGGCGCCTGGGGCAAATATGGCTACTACGTTTCCTGCCAGAGTTGCACCACCAACACCTCAATGAAAGGCCCCTGCCCGGCCTGCAACAGCCAGGACAATAGAATCCGAAAGCGCGGTAATTTGTTTACCCGGCACTGCAATGGATGTGGGGCAGAGAGTACGGTGTTTGTAGAGAGAGCTTCAGCTTAGAGCTAAGCCCCTACACTAATTGATGCAATAGAGTTGCTTCTAACCAAGCGAAGAATCGTCCATTAGATGAAATCTCGGTGTTACGTAAATGCGAGAATCTCCACGTTAACCAATGGAGAGTAAACATTATGATCACTGGCTTTGTTATCGATATCATCACTATTTTAATCGTAGTCATCACCTTACGTTGTTACTTCACACTAACTGTCAACCTAACGTTGTCCTTCAAATAGCCTGTAAGTTGGCCACATCAATTACGTCTGGCGTGGGGCCAGACGTTTGGTTGAAGCCCTGCATCTATTCCTCCCCAAACAGTCGCAACCTATTGCTGACAGTGCCGATGCCTCGAACTAGGGATTCACAGAATCGATGGGAGGCGCAATTCTTCCCAGACGCCAGCGCCCGGCAAAGCCCTACTACAAAGAGCAGCTGGACGAGGAAACGGGAGAGCTAGCGCAAAGCGTCTACGAAGGAGAAGTGCTGGTACGACTCAAAGGGCTATCGGTATCGGGAATGAAAATAATTACCCGAATCAGACAGTGGACGGTTGTGAATAGCAGTCAATGGCCGGAAGACAGGAGCGGGCGAAGCCCGCTCCACTTGGAGTACTGTAAATAACTGTACTAAACCAACTAACCTCTGCTCGCCTCTTTGAGCAACAATTCAAACTGTTCTGAGTTAAATTCGAGCAACAAAGAAGGGCATTTCTTGATAACAGAAAAGACATCAACAATTTTCTTTCTGTTTTTATCTGTGACAAATTTCCAAGCGTTATTTCTAATACGCACTGGAGTTCCGTGAAAATCACTTTCGTCTTCAACCAACAAAGTTGTTATTTGTGGTATAACTATGTTTTCTTTACCTTGATAGTTATCTAGAAAAAACTCCAAATACCAATTCAAATTACTAAACTCTTCGACGCCTCCATACTTACTTTGATCAAACAAAACAATAAAATGAGAGCTAATATAGTTCCAATCAGGGTCGAATATATCAAATGCACTGTCACCAAGAATTTCAAACAGTTCCTTAACGTATTTAGATGTTTCCTCTCTCGCCTGACGAATATCGTTCCCAACAGAGCTGGAAAACCAATAATAAAAATCATTTGCAAAAGCAAAGTTCTTATTTACAATTTTTTTGTACTCAGATAAAAACCAATCAAGTATACTCGAATCCCTTTTTGCGTTCTCCACTAAATGCACCAATGAGAAAAATGACTTTGGCCTGAATGAAAATGTCTCTATGAAATTTCTATTGCCATGTTTGTCAAGGTAGAAATCCATTGACTTAGATGCAATGTCCAGTATTCTTTCAAACTGTAACACTTTCAAGCCAAAACATTCAATAAACGGAAATCCATCTTCCAAAATCAAATAACTTATAGCGTCATCGAAATTACCACTTGAAATTTCATTCGCACCTGCGCCTTTCATTTTACGGATAAATTCAAGCCAGTATTGATCAGATTTTTCTGTCTGATGCTTCTTGTCTATATAGAGCTGAAAGTAATCCCTTGGCCAACTACTTCTAATTAGCTGTTTTTCTCCTTGAGATGAGACAAAGTCAACATCATACTCCATCAAGTCTTTAATTATAGGCAATACATAAGAATTAAGAGGCTGACACTCTTTTTCAATTTCTTTTTCAAACCTTTCTTTTAGATTATCTTGTCTTCCAGCTTCTAATTGATGAATCCTTCTCAATTCACTTATATATCTCTTTAAGATTAATATTGTTTTTGGTACACAAACCTCCAATACATTAAGCATAAAAAGATCTTCTAAATCGATTTCTCCGTGAAGATAATGCCAGTTGTTTTTTGTTTGATTAAGTACTAACTTTAAGTTTCTTGGATTTGAAATCAAATATACAATATTTGCCAAGCTATCATCCAAAGAAGATGATAATGTTGAAGAGTACAAGTGTACACTGCCATCACTATTTCGAGAAGCTAATCGATTTAAACCTGGAAGCCTACCCTTCATATCATATTGTTTAGATCTCTGTTCACTATCAGTAACATCTATATAGTCGAAATCTGTTCTGAGACCGGATAAAACCAGATCAATAATATAGATAGCCTTATAAACATCCATAATCAAATAAACTCCACTCGATCAGATATTTTTCTAATTACTTCACCATGTTCAAAATCACTTCCAATAGATAATATAGTCATGAGGTTTTTCACTGACTTCAATCGATCAAGCAAAGCCGGCAGTTCATTCCTCTTCTCATCATTAAAGTAATTTCTATCTAAATCCTCTATTACCAACAATAGTTTTAGATCATTCCTACCGAGTAACTCCCCAAGTTTGTTATACATTTCAGACTCATCTGAAAACCCATTAAGCATCATCTGAAAAGTTCTAACCTTACTAAAGCTGAGATAAATATCTCTATAAGATGATGGCATTCCATTCAATGATGCACAATCAAAATAATTAGACAACTCCAATATTAAAAATCTAAGAAGACTATAAGCTATAGATGTCTGGTTTCTCCCCCAGGAATCATAACGTAATACAACATACTCTTCATTATTACATTTTTCTTTCAAACGAAATTCTATTAAATTAACTAGGCTCGACTTCCCAGAACCATATGCACCTTGCAAGCATACATTCTTAATCATTCCACTTTTTATCTCTTCGGAAAGAATATCTGCTCTAGCTGAAAAGCCAAATAAATCATCAACTGGATTATCTATCGGATCTTTATTCTCCAACCATTTCATATATTTTTTATAATCTGAACCCAAAGGTTTATAGTCTTTATTCTCATTATGCTTTGGCAACTGTTCTAATGGTAAGGAGGCATATACACAAACCTCATAAAAAAACCATCCCATCACAAAAGACAAAACAGCTAAATATAAAAACCAAAATTCATTGCAACTTAACTCAAATGCCCACAAAAAATTCATTTCAAGACAAAATGAAATTGCAAAATATAATGTTATTGGAGTTGGAAGCCAAAAAGGAAAATACTTTCTAACAAACCCAAAGTTATTCGCACTGCTATACGAACAACAAAATTTCAAAAAAATGGGGATTAAAAAAGCAACCAAAAACACCAACAAGTAACCATTAGTCTTGATCATACTAATTAATGAACTATTAATAGCAGAAAACTTTATAGAGCAAACCAATATATAAAATATCAATAGCGCAAAGCAATGAATTAGAGACACTTCAAAAAAACGTTTTTTCAACACAACTCACACCTTCAGCTCAGCTCTCTAAGCATCCAATGCTAAGCCACAAACTACTTCTAAGTCAAGTGCTTACACCAAGCCAAGGCCGAGCGTAAAAACTATTTCAGTCCAAGCTCTTTGCAAGCGATTTCAAAAGAATTAGCTTTTGATGTGTAGACAAACATTCGATTTTAGATTGGATATTTAGCAAGTCATCAATTTCCTCTATAGGTTGCAATAAACACCCTGAGACTTCATTCAACTCGTTCCTTATACTTGATACTTCAAGATGAGCATATGTACTCGCCGTAATACTAAGGTCACTGTGTCCCAATAACTTACTTGCTCCTTGAAGTGTTCCGCCACTCATAATGGTCCAAGTAGCGATCGTTCTCCGTAAGTCATGAATAGTTACAGTCTTATTTCTTTCAGTATCTCTCAGCCCAGCCCTAGTCGTTATTCGCCACCAAAAGCTGCTTTTTCCTGATCTTTCGATGATGTGACCCTTTTGGCTTCTGTCTGATGGAAACACATAGGGCTGGTTTGGTTCAGCCTCACTACTGCGCCTTCTGAGAACCTCCATGACTTGCTTGGTCAATGGCACCGCATGAGGACGTTTAGATTTCATCTTGCTGGTAGAAATCACCCAAACCTCATTGTGAGAGTCGATTTCAGACCACTCCATGCTAAACACGCAACTTTTACGCTGTCCTGTCAGTAGCAGCACCATCACCACATCTTGGTAAATCTGTGGCTCTGATTTCATCGCTTCAAACAGTTGGTCGAGTTCCTCTCTGTTGAGTACCCGTTCTCGCTTGGTATTGGGGATCTTCTTGATGCAGCGCAGTGGTTGATGCTCTAGCTCGCTAAATAGCGATTTCAGTACCGCAAGGCATTTGTTGTACACCCAAGGGGAGTGCTTCGCCATTATCACGCATAGAAACTGCTTAGCGTGATCTTCGGTTAAGTCCTCGGCTTTGACTTTCTCAAATCGAGCCCGCAGGTGCTTATTCCAGTTGTACTTAACGTCTTGCAGGGATTTAGGTCTTCGCTCACCCGTTCTGATCCTAAGTTCAAACTCGGCAATGTAGGCCTTGTAGAGTTCACCGATGGGAAGGGCAAATTTCTCTTGTTCCCATTCTAGTCGTTTTCGAGAATTCGGGTTTTGTCCCTGGCTCACTTCATTTGCCAGCTCCCGCGCAACCCGCCTTGCGGTATCGATGGTGGTCGCAGGAGACACCAGCTTACGTCTTTTGACGCGGTGGCTCGATCCTAGCCACCGCATCCGTTAACTGGATAACATCAGTATTTTCCGAGAGATTAATCGGTTAGTCCCACCTATTGCATTAGAGAATCTGCACGTCAAGATCCGCCAATTGCTCTAACAGTGAATTGGGTACCGATTTGATGGTGACCGTCTCTGTGCCCGAAAACTGGATGTAATAGTTGTCATCACCGCCAAAACGGCAACGACCAAAGCAATCTCGACCACCAGCAAGGGTTAGCTTGCCGTGGTAATCACCGGCGCTGACTTTCACCACCACAGGTTGCTTGAGAAGTTCTCGGTACAACTGCTCACTGTAGTCGCGCTTTTTTCGTTCACCGCTGTTGGCATACTTTTCTACCTTGACCGCCCAGGCACTGCGTTTCTGGCCAAATCGGCCTTCCTGCAGCTGTTGGTACACAAAGCGCCCTCGATTATAGGTATGAAAATCACGATTAAGCCCATCAAGGATCGGCTGATGGGCCATCGTCCAACTGATCGGCACCAAAAGATCCGAATGGCGGTCATCAGCGGGTCGAATCTCTAGCTCACCGACGGTCAGTTGCGTCTTATCTTTGATGGTACCCAGTACTTGATGCTGAAGTGATTCCGTTGCCTGCTGCCACTGAGTCTGTCCCTTTCCGGTCATTGCCTGCCAATCAATGGCTTTGCCATGCTTCGACAGTTCGACTCGGCGAATCTCCTTACCTTTATGGCGCAGCACCAAACTCAAAGTCAGCTCAGCGCCCGCACTAAGTTGATTCAGGTTTAACCCAGTGACTGCAATCGGATTAGCTTCCTTGTAGTTGAGCAACGGCATGCGCTGCCCGAGGTGGGTGGTCAGAACCGTAAACTGATCGTCACCTTTGTTTTTGCAGTCACTAAAGCAGTCTTGCCCCTGTGCCAACAACACCTGAGCTTGCTGACCACCAAAGCTGGCCTCCAATGCCAGTTGGTGCTTCACCAACCACTGAAAGAGATCCGCTGAATAGGGGTGTCTCTGGTGCTCACCCTGATTCCAGATGCGCCTAATGCCAAAGCCATTCGGCTTGCCTTGACGGCGCTTGGGCTGAATCACATCCTTAAGGGCGATGCGGCGGTTTTTGTAGTCATGAAAGTGTTTATTGGCAACCTTGAGCAACGGTGCCGGATCCAACTGCCACGTGAACGGCACCAGCAGCGTAAACTTGCCATCTGGCGTCGGCATCACCGACAACGTGCCTTGGGTAACGTGCGCTGGCTGCATCATGGCAAACAGCATCTGATCGCGCAGTTCGGCTTTGGCTGAGTCCACTTCACCCTGAGCCTGTTTGGCTTTGTCTGCCAAGCTGCCTTTAGGCAACGCAACCTTGGTCGCGTTATTCGTCGACTTGCTAGCCGCCGGTTTAACCTGTTCCCGCTCAGCTTTTTTAGACGCATTGAGTGCCTGAACCGCCTCCAAAGAGCGGCGGGCCTGTTTTCGCTGCTCTTTTTTGTAGTCTTCATAAGCGGCATTGCCAACAACCAGCCCCATAGCGACCAGTAGCACGATTAAAATGGCTTTGCCGACTTTACTGGGTTTGGGCGAATCCCAATTTTGGCCATCACCTTGATGCGGTTTCGCGGTATGCAGAGTATTGGCTCTTGCTTGGCTCTTCGCCTCGGCAATCTGCTCAAGTTGTGCCACTACGTGATCGCAGCGGCGAACAAACTCCTGCTGATCGTCAATTTCAAAGCCCTCTTCGTGAACCGCTTTGTTGCGCACCGTAGCAATCCAGCGGATCTGGCGTACCAATAGTTTCGGCAATTGAGCTTCACAACTGCTGAGCTTTTCATGAAGGCCTCGCCCTTCGGCCCCCAGCTCACTGACTAATTTGGACTCAATCCGTTTCGATTGCTGAACGGCAACTTCAATACTTCCCACAAATACCCTTTAAACCTTTTCTAATTAAAATTCTTGCCTGGATTTACCAGTCATTATCAAAACTGGAACCGCCACTAAAACTGTCATCAAAGCCGCTGCTGATATCTGAATCGAAACCGATGCCCGAACTCAGCCCCGTGTCTGAAAAGCCGTAAGCATTGCCGCCAACATCCAATCCGCCAATCCCATCCATCATCGGTAAACCGGAAGCTGGATTGATATCCATGTGGTTAACGTCAGAAAGCAGAGGCGTTGAGCTGCACCCCATTGGCTCCTCATCGAAGAGACCGTGTGAGCCACTATCAGCCTCTATCGACGACTCATTGGCGCTAAATAACGGCGCTTCGAACAAGGTTAGTCGCTGCGGTTCTGAGTCAGGCGTAACCAACGACTCAAACAGATCATTGCCCTCATGAATTAAGGCTCGCTCCGGACTTGGCTGGCTTTGGACGTCTGGCTCGAAAAAGGCGGGATCAATCTCAAAAGGATCCGAGTTCACTGGAGGGCAACTAACCTGATCCTCGTAAGGCATTGGCTCAACAGGTTTGGGCTTGGCCTGGCCAAACCACCGGGTTAAAAAAGACAACAGAACTGAGGATCCTATCCAACAAAACTGAGGTTGATTTTAACAGATTAACTCTAAATTCTTCAGGTAAAAAAGGCAGTTAAGTCTTACAAATGAGCTAAGGTCAGTAACAGATTTCCCAACCTCCTCAGTCAGACTGTAGAGCATCAACGAACCTGTCCGGCTCAGTGTCAATCAAGTTGACCGGTTAAGGCTCCTCTATTTTTCCTAAGCTAACTGCGATGTCCTGCGATGGCTTTCTCCTCTGAATGGTATCGGCGTGGCGTCATCAACCCGCCTATCGATGACCGCAACTGTGCCTCTCCGGCTTGCCCTATTACCACCCGCATCGACGTTGGCAATGCCAAGGTGCTCATTCGCAACCATACTTACTCCGTGACTGTCATTGCCTGTGCCGCAGAGGTAGGCTTCAACCAAGGGGGAGACAATGAAGCACCTGTTGCTGACCCTGGGTCTGTCCTATCTGCTGATGTGCCTTGGGCTGTTTTTGGCCCAGCGCCGCTTTCTGTATTTCCCCACCCCGCCACTGCCGCTCAGCGGGGCTCAGGCGGTGAGCTTCAGCCACGGCGACCTCACCTTAAGGGGATGGGTGACTCACCCGGGACAGGACAACGCCCTGCTCTACTTTGGTGGCAACGGCGAGCAGGTCGAGCAAAACCTATCCCAATTCCGCCGCTGGTTCCCGGACCACAGCGTCTACCTGATCCCCTACCGTGGCTACGGCAACAGCGACGGCAGCCCCACCGAGCAGGGGCTGTATGCCGATGCCCTATTTCTGTTCGACCGGCTGCAACAGCAACACCAGAGGGTGGCGGTGATGGGTCGCAGCCTCGGAGCTGTGGTCGCGGTGCAGGTGGCCGCCCAGCGGCCGGTAGAGCGTGCGGTGCTGATCACCCCGTTTGACAGTGCCCTGGCGCTGGCCCGGTCCCACTACTGGATGTTTCCCGTCGCCCTGCTGATGCGGGATCGCTACGACGCCGCCGCACTGGCACCAAAGATCTCCGCCCCCAGCTACGTGATCATCGCCGGAGACGACGAGGTGGTGCCGCTGGTTCGCACTCAAGCATTGCTGACAACGCTGACACCGAGCCTGCGCTGGAGCCGGGTGATAGAAGGGGCAGGCCACAATACCCTATCGATGCTGCCCGAATACGACCAGGCACTGAGAGACAGCATGGCGGAGAGAGAGCCAGGCTCCTCTTCGGCCTCAGGCCAATAACACCGCCTTATCCCGAAGAGGCAACAGCAGGAGACGTACATGTTCTACCGACTGGCTGCAGACGCCGTACTGGTGATACATCTGCTGTTTATCCTGTTCGCCCTGTTCGGCGGACTGCTGCTGCTGTGGCGGGGCTGGTTGATCGCCCTGCACCTGCCCACCGCCATCTGGGCCACGGTGGTTGGCTTTCTGGGCTGGGTGTGCCCGCTGACGCCGCTAGAGAATGAATTGCGGGCGGCCTCTGGCGAGCAGGGTTACGACGGCGGCTTCATCGAGCACTACCTGCTGCCGTTGATCTACCCGGCTAACCTCACCCTTAACATGCAGCTGTTTTTCGGCATCACCGCCCTGAGCATCAACCTGGCGATCTACTCGCTGGTGCTGTACCTGCGCAGCCGACAGAAAGGTAAGCTGTGAAGGCGATGCCGTATCGCATCAATTATCGGGCTCGGTAAACCCCAGTGGCGGCATCGGCCGACGGTCGACCGTCAGAGAAAAGATGTCCGGCCGGTGATAGTGGCCGCTGACATCCAGGGATTTGCGGGCCTCGGCCGCCGCCTCAGTATTGATGCGGGCATAGAGTAGGGTTTTCTCATTCAGCACCGGCCCCGCAGCCACGGCCCCCGAAGGCTGAACCACCACGGCGCCACCCGCATTGATCCATTCATCGTTTTTGAACAGTTGCTCGCGGCCGGGAAAGTCATTTGGCAAATCGCTGCCCTCCATCGCCGTGGCGGTACTGAGAACCCAACAGCCGCCTTCTCGGGCGATGTGACGCATCGAGGCCAGCCAGGCCTCACCGCAATCCCAGGTGGGCGCCACATACAGGTCGATATTCTGGGCATAGAGGGAGAAACGGGCCAATGGCATGTAACTCTCCCAGCAGATCAGGCAGCCGATGCGGCCCACCGCGGTCTCCACCACTCGCAGACCGCTGGCATCACCGGCCCCCCAGACCATCCGCTCCGGGTTGGTCGGCATCAGTTTTCGGTGGCGATTGACGATGCGGCCATCGGCATCGATCACCACCACGGTATTAAACAGCGTGCTGCCACTGTAGTCGCTGTCCACCTCATTCAAGCCCATCACCACCACCATCTGATGGCTGGCGGCGGCATCACAGAGGGGGTCGAGTGCGCCTGCATTGATGTCTACGGCATTTTGACGAAGGCGGCTGTGGATCTCATTGCCCAGCGCCATGTCGCCTCCGGGCCGAAGCCGCCACACCCAGGTCGGGTATCCCGGCAGATAGGCTTCGGGAAACACCAATAACCTGGCGCCATTCTCCGCTGCCTCCTCGATGATGGTAATAGCACGCTGCAATGACTCCGCAAGATCGAGCACAGCCGGCGGTTTCTGGCTAATGGCGATGGTAATGTCCATGTCGATTCTCTGCCATAACAGGGGGGGAGTCTTTAACCCTAGTCCATCGCCCACCAGACGCAAAAATGCATGCCCGCCGTTAAGGGCATTGGCAGAAAACAGGACGCCTAACCACCGCGGCAGTGGTCGTATTTCCTGCCTTGGTGGACGACGCTTTGAACTGGACTGCAATGCAAAGGCAATAAACGGCAAGAGGAATATCGACTATTCTCAATATCGCTCACAACAACAGAGGGATGTTCAGATGTCTGATTCACTGTATGTGCGGTTAGGTGGTAGCGAAGGCATTACCCAAATAGCCAGTGATTTGGTTGATATCCATTTGGCAAACCCGAGTATCTCTCCGAGGTATGCCAACAGTGATGTCGCGGCGCTAAAAAATGGTGCGGCAACCTTTTTTATCGCAGGAACCGGCGGCCCCAATGTCTACAAGGGCAAAGACATGGTTGCCACTCACAAAGGCATGAACATCAGTGGCGATGAGTTCTTAGCCGTGTTGGATGATGCGCTGCAGGCGCTGCAAAAGAACGACATCGGCCGCAGGGAGCAGGAGGAGGTGCTGTTCGTGTTGTATAGCATGAAACCGGAGATTGTGCGGATATAGCCCAGTGCGAAGCGTCGCACCGAGCTTTGGAATTAGCACACTTAAGTGACACCGCACCCGTTCGGTTGCGGTGTCACTAAACCACTGTCTGGGCACTACATCGCATTCATCCTCGCAGTCCCCCCAGCATCACACCTCGACGTCATCCCACAGCCTCTCGCGTTGCAGTTGCTGTTCGGGTTCGGTGACTTGTTCCTGATAGCGGCTCTGCCAGCGGCCTAAAATCCAGCTTTCCAGCTCTTGGCGACGCTGCATCAGGGTTTCTGGCGTCCAGTCGGAGTACTGAGCCAGCTTGCGCTCCTGCTTAATGCAGGAGTCGCTGTAACTGGGGCTGACGCCGGGCGCGCCCTTCTTGCGCTGAAACTCGAAATTGGAGTAGCTGGCGTTATCCTTGGTTAGCACCAGATTGCCCAGATCGTGCTGGTACGTCGCCCTACTGTCCTGATCCCACACCGCCAGCCAATGGGAGCCCTCGGCCGGGTTCTGCGGCAGAATGTGTTCAAGAGTAGAGTCGCGTGCCAGCTCCTCCCAGGTGATTTTAGGTGTACTGCCCTTGCCCTCTTTGTCCATCAGGTGCTGTTCGTACTCAAACAGGGTGTATTTCAACAACCGGCGCCAGTGATACCACTTGCCCGGCTGCGCCAGTTGCGCGACGAAGGCACTGTCGCTGGCGTAGTAGCGAATCAGGTCATGAATCTTGGCAACGATGGCCTCAAGTTGCACCTCGTCCTGATTGAACAGCTCGTGGCCCCAGCGATACAGGGTAGAGCTGCCGGAGTTGCTGCGCCGGCCCTCAAACAGGAACACCCGGTAGGCGTAACACTCCAGTGCCTGCAACAGCTCAATGTACTGAGCTTCCGAGAGAGTGCCCGCCAGCCAACGACTTCGGGCCGCCACCAGCAGCGGCAGGAAGTTGGCGATGTTGCCGCTATTGTTGATGCGCTGCAGCCAGGCCAACTCCGCCGGCGAGTCGGTGTTATCCGCACTGGGGCTGACGATGCTCTGGTAGTGGCGAGCCACCTCCGGCAGGCCTTTGACAAAGGTCAGCAGGAACGCCTTGGTTTGTGCCTTGGTCTTACCGGCGCCAGCTTGGCCGTCAGCAGCAAAGTTACGCAGCGGCAGGTACTGCGGCTGTTTAAAGCCCTCGTAGCCTTTCCAGTTCTTCGGCAAATGATGGCAATACAGGGTCCAGGCCAGCCGCAGGCATTGAGACTCGTTGCCACTGGAGTCGCCGACAAACCCGTAGGTGTCGCGCCAGGCTAGGTTGACCCGGGCGGTTAACTCCTCCCGCTCGTCGGCGGCGCCGTTACGGGCAATCCAGTGCATCAGGTAGTTCTTCAACAGCTCCAGCACCGATAACTCCTTGCCTCGGGAGTTCATCAGCTCAAAGGTCATGCCGATTTCGCACTCCTCCTCGATGGTGTAGGAGGTAAACACTAACTTACCGGTTATCGCCTCAAACAACTGAGTTAGGTAGTGGGTGCCCTTATCGGCGTCGGCCAGCAAGGTGTCTACGTGCCCCTGAAAGTAATCGGTGGCCTCGCACAGCCGCCGTTGATGAGGGGTGACCGGGGCTTTCAGGGGGCGGCCCTCAGACAGCAGCCGATGAAACAGCTCGCTGGTGTCGTTGTTGAGGGTGAGTTTGCAGCGCAGGCCGTCATAGAGGAAATCGGCAATGTCGCGCTCGTACTCGGTTCTTCCGGCTTTGATCAGGGTGCGAATCAACACCGACAGGTACAGACAGGTGGTGGTCAGGCGCTGCTGGCCATCAACCACATCCACTAACTTTGCCGGCCGTCGGCCGTAAGTGGCGCTGTCGTTGTTGGCCTGATAGGTCACCACGGTGCCGGTGTAATGAAAGTGGATGTTGTCATCGGTCACCAGTGCATCCAGATCCTCTACAAAATCACGCCACTGCTTTTTCTCCCAGGCGTAGCCACGCTGGTAGTCGGGAATGGTAAACAGGGTGCTGGAGAACAGATCGGAGAGCGATTGCTTATTCATGGATGACGTACCTGGGTGATATTGGGGCGAGATTATGGATGAATCGTGCCAGCTAGGGACTTACCACCAACATTTTTGATTACACTTCAGCTGGTTAGCCAACCGGCGGCAACCGACATCATGCCGTAAAAACCCGGATTGGTCGACAACCGAACCACCAGTGAGTGCGCCAGCTAACACACCATTGCCACGATGCCAGCAGCCAAGGTATCGGCCTCACCAAAAAGGGAGCATGTGCTCCCTTCAATTGGCTTGGCGTTAGATCAACTGCCAATGAAAATCAGTCACTCACCGGCAGGTCTTTTCCTGGCTCTCGCCCACCATCATTAACGGTCACTGGCGGCGTAGGGCAACCATGATCGGGAGACTCCTGCTCACCGTGGCGCTTGTTGAGCTCATCTTCCTTAATCTTACGTTTCTTGCGTCGTTCACTTTCCGATACTCGAGTTATGGTCATATTGCACTCCGCTTCCATTCCGTTGTCTGTAGTAACCATGACTCCTTCAGCATACTCCGACCGGTTTATTCCTCCCTCGCCGAGATCAAAAAAAGTACCGAATATTCGATGCTAACTCCCCCTGTTCATGGGCCTGGATTCAGTAAGACTCCGCGCCCTAGTTACACCACTGGCTTTCACAGGGCACGCCGTCGCCGTCACCATCGGTGAGCTGGTTCGGACAATGATTCAGATAGAAAGTCGCCTCGGCGCAGGAGTTCATCTGCGAGCAATGCTGTTTGCCCTCGCAGCGGAAGGTATCGGTGGCCGCCTCTGGCGACGGCAACGATTGAGGCTGAGCCTCGGGCTCTGTGGGCGCTGACTGCTCTGACGGGGCAGGCGTTAATCGGGGGACAATGAACTTATCGGCGGTCCAGACGGCGCTGCCAACCGAGACCAGCGCCAACACCAGAAACGCCGGTGACCACAAGGCGAAACGGTGTCGTGACTCTGGCCGGAATCCGGGCTCCAGTTCGGCCTCGATGCGAATGGCCCGCGGCCCTTTCGGTCCGCCGGTTTCCAGATCAAACGTGAGCCTATCGCCAATTTGTGGCCGAATCCGCTGCTGACGAAACTCGCTGATGTGGGCGAATACCGCAGGCCCGCCTTTGTCCGGCTCGACAAAGCCATAGCCCTTGTTGTCGTTCCAGCGAACCAGTAGTCCTTGCTGTCGCACGATGCCTCCCGGTGTTGTCTTTTTACCTTTACCGGGCGCACTCACCGAATCCCGGCCTTTCTATCAGTGTACGCCATCGGTGCCACAGACCAACAGCCACACGAGTTCAATCAATGGAGAGTGAAGAGAGGTATCACCTCAGCACGAGGCTGAAACAGCAGCGGAGCAATGCATCAGGGGCCGATGGGCCCCTGTGACTGGTGGTTACTTAAACTCAAACTTACCCTGCATGATGGCCCAGTGGCCTGGGAAGGTGCACAGGAAGGTGTAGTCACCGCCTGCACTGAGCTTATCGGTCTTGAAGGTCAAGGTGGTGGTTTCACCGCCGCCAATCACCTTTGACGCCGCGTACACTCGCTCATCGCCGGGCTTAACGTAGTTGTTATCCAGTCCGGCCGCCATGCCGTCGGTGCCCACCGCCTGCACGTTGGCAGTATCGGTAATCACCACGTTGTGGCCCATGGCCTGAGCCGGTGACTTACCGGTGTGCTTCAGGTTAATGCTGACCTCTTCACAACTGGCAGGCACGCTGATGAGCTTGGTGGAAAACTGCATCATGTCATTGGCTTCCAGGGCTACCTCGCACTCTGACGCAGTGGCACCGAAACTCAGGCTCAGCATCAAACCGGCGGCAGCCAGAATTCGTGTTGTCATGGTATTTCTCCGTGTCGTTAATGGTCTGTATTGTTATGGCTAGATAATAGAGTTACGTTTCCGGCGCACTCTTGGATGAATTTGACCCACTTCATGGCAGGCCGTAATCACTACAGCCCGCCTTGGGTCAGCTTAGCCGGGTCGAGCAACCGGGTCAGCTCCGCCACACTCAGATCGGTGTGCTCGGCGGCCACGTCGATGATGGGGCGCCCTTGCTGGTAAGCCAGCTTGGCAATCTCGGCCGCTTTCAGGTAGCCAATAATGGGGTTTAAGGCGGTGACCAGTATCGGATTTCGGTCCAGTGCCTGTTTCAACCTGGCTTCATTGACACTGAAGCTGGCGATGGCCTTGTCCGCCAGCAGCCGACTGGCACTGGCCAGCAAAGCGATGCTGTCCAGAAGATTGGTGGCGATCATCGGCAGCATGACATTCAGTTCGAAGTTGCCGGATTGGCCCCCAAGGGTAATGGCGGCATCGTTGCCCACCACCTGGGCGGCCACCATGGCCGCGGCTTCCGGCACCACCGGGTTGACCTTACCCGGCATGATGGAGGACCCCGGCTGCAGCGCCTCCAGTTCAATCTCCCCCAACCCGGCCAAGGGTCCGGAATTCATCCACCGCAGATCATTGGCAATTTTCATCATCGAAACGGCGGTGGCCTTCAGTTGTCCCGATAGGGCCACGGCCACGTCCTGAGAGCCGATGAGGCTGAAGAAATTGGCAGCCGGCGTGAAGTTCATGCCGGTGTCCCGGTTCAGAGCCTGGCAAAACTGCTCGGCGAACTGTGGGTGGGCGTTGATGCCGGTGCCCACCGCCGTGCCACCTTGGGCCAACGTCTGCAGGGCTGGCAGCGCCTGTTGCAACCGGTCGATGTTCATCTCTATTTGGCTGGCCCAACTCAACAGGCTCTGGCTCATGCTCACCGGCATCGCATCCATCAAATGGGTGCGACCGGTTTTTATCTGCCCCTGAAGCTGGTCGGCTTTATCGAAGATGGTCTGGTGCAGATGTCGCAATGCCGGCAGCAACTCCCGGGTCAATTCCAGGGCGGCACTGATGTGAATAACCGAGGGAATAACGTCGTTGCTGCTCTGGCCACAGTTGATGTGATCGTTGGGGCTGACCGGCGCCCCATGAAGGATGGTCGCCAGAGTGGCGAGGACTTCGTTGGCGTTCATGTTGGAGCTGGTGCCGGAGCCAGTCTGATAGACGTCCACCGGGAAATGCTGCATCAGTCGCTCGTCAGCCAGCAACTGTTCGCAGGCCTGAACGATGGCACTCACCATTGGCGGTGGCACCTGCGCCAACTCGCCATTGGCTTTGGCGGCGGCAGCCTTGGCGGCGATCAGGGCTCTCACAAAGGCTTCTGGCATCCTTCTGCCACTGACTGGAAAGTTATTTACCGCTCGCTGAGTCTGTGCCCCGTAGAGGGCGTGCTCGGGCACTTCCAGCTCACCCATGCTGTCTTTTTCAATGCGGGTTGCCGCCATAATACTGTCCTTATTTATGCGCACGGTCATCTTGGTAATAGTAGATGCTGAGGGCAAAGCAACGTCCGGTCACTGCTCCAACTCGCAAATGATAACGATTCACATTCGCACAAAGCAATAGCCTGGGTAATTTTATTGCCGGTTCAGTAGCGCACCTCATCCGTCGCCCATTGCGCACGTGAGGGCCCAGTGGCTTTGATTGTCGACTAACCAACGAAAGACACTGGATACCCGCGTTCGCGGGCATGACGGAGGGGTGTTTAAGGTTGGTGAGAAGAACAACCCGCACCGAGCTCTGCCGACACCGCAATTACTGCCCGTTTACTGCCAACTCTCCCAACAACACCGTCGCCCTTGCGAACGCGAGGGCCCAGTGGCTTTGACTCTGGGTTTAACCAACAAAAGACGTATATGGACGCCCCTGCAACTGCAAGACTTTGATGAGGTCGGTTTGCGGACGTATATCCGGCGTCTGTTTTACCTTCTCGAGGTAGCGCCATAATGTGGTCCGAACCTGGCAGCCTACACGCTGGGACGACATTTACTGTCGGTCTTATTTCAGGCTCTTGCCAGGCCGGATTACCGTTTGTTCATCAAGGTTTGCAAACTCAGGTTACGCGGTACTCAATGCACCTCCCTGACTTCAGGGAGCTTAACTACTTGGTTACTGCAAACGCATGGGTCAGTTCAAACTTGTTGCCGCTGACCGTCATGCTCCAGGCTATTCGCGCCAACTTGTTCGCTAACGCCACTATCGCTTTGCGCTTACCTCGGCGCACTATTAGCTTGTTCAGCCATCGCCCCAGTCTGTCATTTCGGTTCGACACATGAGCAAATACCGCTCTCGCTCCGTGTATCAGCAACACCCTCAACTGCTTATTCCCGGCCTTAGTGATACTGCCTAACCGGGTCTTGCCTCCGGTACTCCGCTGCTTGGGAACCAGACCGCACCAAGCCGACAATTGCCGGCCATTAGAGAACTGAAGACCATCCCCCACTTCACTGACGAAAGCCGCCGCAACTATAGGACCGAATCCGGGGATGCCCTGCAGCAATTGATATCGAGGCTGCTGTTTACACAACTGATGAATATCCTGCTCTAGGGCTTTGATTTCCTCATCCAGAGCCCTGAGCTCACTCTGCATCCGTAGCAATAACCCCCGCATGACAACACTCAGGTCGTTATCACCGTCCTCTATCGTGTCAGGGAGCTCTTTCCTCAGCACCTTTATCCCAGTGCCGAAGTTCACACCATACTCCCCTGCTAAGCCGCGCATCTGACAAGCAAGGGCGGTTCGGTATTCAACCATCCTCTGCCGAACGCAGCGCAAAGCCTTTATGTCTTGCTGCTCGACGGTCTTTATGGGAACCGAGTGCAGCTTCGGCCGGAACGCCGCTTCGCAAATAGCTAACGCATCATTGGCATCATTCTTCTGCGCTGACACCATCGGCTTAACGTGTTGCGCGGGGATGAGCTTCACCTGATAGCCAGCCTGCTCAAGCCGCCTTCCCCAATAGTGGGAGCGAGCACAAGACTCCATCGCCACCAACGTTTTAGCAGGAAAGTTGCGCAGGGTATGAAGCAACTTCTCCCTTTTGACCTTGCGGTTCCATAGGATTGAACCATCCTCCTGCAGAACACATACCTGAAAAACACTCTTGGCTAAATCGATTCCAATGGCTTTAATAGACATGATGGACGCTCCTCTGGGAATTATGTTTCGCAACTTAATTCTGGCGCATTTGACGCCGTATCGTAGGGGGGCGTCCATCACATCACTGGATACCCGCGTTCGCGGGCATGACGGAGGGGGGGTTAAGGTTGGTGAGAAGAACAACCAGCACCGAACTCTGCCGACACCGCAATTACTGCTCGTTTACTACTCCCCCTCCCCATAAGCACCGTCGCCCTTGCGAACGCGAGGGCCCAGTGACTTTGACTCTCGATTTAAACAAAAGACGCTGGATACCCGCGTTCGCGGGCATGACGGAGGGGTGTTTAAGGTTGGTGAGAAGAACAACCAGCACCGAACTCTGCCGACACCGCAATTACTGCTCGTTTATTACTCCCCCTGCCCATTAGCACCGTCGCCCTTGCGAACGCGAGGGCCCAGTGGCTTTGATTTTGAGAAAGACACTGGATACCCGCGTTCGCGGGCATGACGGAGGGGTGTTTAAGGTTGGTGAGAAGAACAACCCGCACCGAGCTCTGCCGACACCGGAATAACTGCCCGTTTACTACTCCCCCTGCCCATTCGCACCGTCGCCCTTGCGAACGCGAGGGCCCAGTGGCTTTGATTTTGATCTTGGGGAAAGACACTGGATTCTCGCCTGCGCAAGAATGACAAAAGGCGCAGACGCTGGATACCCGCGTTCGCGGGCATGACGGAGGGATATTTAAAGTTGGTGAGGAGAACAACCAGCACAGAGCTCTGCCGACACCGCAATTACTGCTCGTTTACTACTCCCCCTACCCATTCGCACCGTCGCCCTTGCGAACGCGAGGGCCTAGTGGCTTTGCTTCTCGACTAACCAACAAAAGACACTGGATACCCGCGTTCGCGGGCATGACGGAGGGATATTTAAAGTTGGTGAGGAGAACAACCAGCACAGAGCTCTGCCGACACCGCAATTACTGCTCGTTTACTACTCCCCCTACCCATTCGCACCGTCGCCCTTGCGAACGCGAGGGCCCAGTGACTTTGATTTTGATCTTGGGGAAAGACGCTGGATTCTCGCCTGCGCAAGAATGACAAAAGGCACAGACACTGGCTACCCGCGTTCGCGGGCATGACGGAGGGGGGTTTAAGGTTGGTGAGAAGAACAACCAGCACCGAACTCTGCCGACACCGCAATTACTGCTCGTTTACTACTTCCCCTACCCATTCGCATCGTCGCCCTTGCGAACGCGAGGGCCCAGTGACTTTGACTCTGGATTTAAGCCAACGAAAGACACTGGCTACCCGCGTTCGCGGGCATGACGGAGGAAGGGTCGTCGCTCATTGCGAACGCAAGGCCCAACCCCCATCCGTCGCCCTTGCGCACGCGAGGGCCCAGTGACTTTGACTCTGGATTTAAGCCAACGAAAGACGCTGGCTACCCGCGTTCGCGGGCATGACGGAAGGTTTTTTAGATTGTTGAGTGTAATGACCCGCACCGATCTCTGCTGCAACGTCACAACTGCTCGTTTACTACTCCCCCTCCCCATAAGCACCGTCGCCCTTGCGAACGCGAGGGCCCAGTGACTTTGACTCTGAAGTTCGCCAACACCAAGACTCAGTCTCCGTCAACATAACTGCAACATGCTCATTCTGGTTGCATCAGGCCAGCTGCCGGTGCTCTGGCATTGCGCTAACGAGTGTTTCAATAAACGCAATTCACCCGTTCAAAAACCAAGATTCACTTACCGCAAATGGCTTACTGACGGGCCTGAGCAGCGCATTTCATTTTTGCCACATTGACTGGCCCGACCATTAGAAAGATCTAATAAAATCATTACCTTTGAGAAAGGAGCCGCATCGGAATCATTGTTGATCGCAATCAAAGTGACCCAGCCAAGTGTTACGATATTGTGAAATGACGAGCCACTTACCCACAGTGGACATGGATAAGAGGTCAACATGGAGAAGTCGATAACCAGCATCTGTTTTTTGCACTCGCCCGGGCTGAATTCACCTTTGCATCAGCTTTGCCAAACATTGGCGAGTGAGGTGGCCGAACTCAATGGCCATCATCAGGTCACCGAGTATGCCGAGCGCCATCCGTCGACCCTGTTTATGATCGCCGCCGATCGCATGCCCGCCATCAACGGTACCGTCGCCAGTTGGCTGGAGCCACTGCTACTGCATCAATTCGTTACCGTCTACGATGCCGTCGAAAGTCGCTGCAATCCGGTCACCCTGATTCACCACGGCGTGCGCGGCATCCTGTACCGCAGCGACAAGGTGGAACGGGCACTCACCGGTGTACAGACCATGCTCAGCGGCGGTTTATGGTTTAAACGCCAGCATATGGAGCAGGCCCTGTCACAACTCATTAAGGACAACCATAAGCTCCACATCAGCAATGGCGATGGCATCAGCAAACTGACCGAGCGGGAACTCGGTGTGGTTCGCCTGGTGGCCCTGGGGGCCAGCAACAAGGAGATTGCCCGCCAACTGTTCATCAGTGAGTGCACCGTAAAGGCCCACCTGGCATCGGTATTTCGTAAAACCGAAACCCACAGCCGCGCCGAGCTGGTCGGCAAGCTGAACTGAATCCCTCCTGTTTAATCCGCTGTAAAAAGGCTCCCGCCCGAAGGCGGGAGCCATCACAGGCATTCAGCGCAGATTAGAACTGGCTGACGGAGATGACGTTGCCTGTGCCTTGCTGGGTGAAGTCAGCGGTGTTGCCGTAGGAGGTCTGGCGGAACGTAATGACGTTGCCAGTGCCTTGCTGATCGGCCAACAGGGTGTTGCCGCCGGACTTCTGATCGCCGCTCAGCGTATTGCTGTTGCCTTGCTGGCTGACGTCGATGATGTTACCCACACCGTTGGAGTTGGTTTCCAGATCTACGACGTTGTACTCGCCATTCTGATCGATCTCCGCCCACAGGTTGGCGGCGGTGGACATCAGGGAGATGGCATTGAGGCTACCGTGTTGATTCATAGCCACATCGGTCCCCTGATCTTTACCGTTCAGATTCAGCATCGCGGTATTCTGCTGGCCATGTTGGGCAGCGCGAATCTTGGCATTGTCGACATCGGTAACCAGGGCGGTCAGTTGGTTCATCTGTCCCTGCTGATCGGTGGTCAGTTTCAGACTTTCGCCCTCACCAACAACCTGCAGATTGGCGACGTTGTACTGACCCTGCTGCTTGGCTTTGATGTTGCTGTCTTCGATGCCATTAACACCCAGTGCCAACTGGTTGCCTACGCCCTTCTGCTTCAGCAGCATTTCTGAGCGTACCGCATTGGTCACCATGGCACCCAGCGCATTACTTTCGCCTTTCTGGGCCACTTCGACCTTGGCGTTTTCGAAGTTAATGCCGATCAGTCCCAGGTTCGCTTGATTGTATTTCCCCTGCTGATCCGCCTTGATCTTGCTCTCTTTTACCATCATCACGTTGGCAGCAGCCATGTTGCTTTCACCCTGCTGACGAACAACCACTTTGGCACTGTCTGCCCAGCTGACGGTGGCCGAGATCATGTTGGCCTTGCCATATTGTTCGGTCTTCAGCTCGGTGTCTTTCACGGCAGTCACGGCGCTGCCCAGCACGTTACCATTGCCCTCTTGCCTCGCTTCAACCAACGAGGTGTCGGCCATGGTCACGAATGACTGCAGGCGGTTGTCTTTACCATGCTGAGACAGGTTTACCTTGGCATCCATTGGGCGGCCACTTCCCACCATCAGCAGTTGGGCCTGGTTGCGCTGACCGTCCTGGTCAAACTTAGCCATGCTGCTATCCACGAAGTTCAGTCGAGCACCGATGACGTTTTCGCGCCCATGCTGATCCGCCATCACGGTGTTATTGTCAGCGAACATGCCGGTGTAGGTGATGCTGTTTTCAGCGCCGTACTGCTTGATGGTGTAGTTGTTGTCATCACTGCGAACGGTGTACATCTCAACCCGATGACCAACTGGATTAGGGCCATCACCGGAGATCTGAGCAATGTCGGCCTTCTCACCGTCCCCCTGCAGCTCCATCTTCAGCAAGTGGCCGGCACCAGCAGCGCTATCCTGCACCAGTTTCATGTTGTAACCGTCGCCGTCGACAACGCCACGATCCAGGTTAAATTCGATGGCATTCTGATGGCCTTTCTGGTCCATCTTCAGGGTATGGTTGCCGCCGTCTTCGAAGTCGGCCTGGGTAATCACGTTGCCTTCACCATGTTGACGGTAATCCATCTGGTTGTTGGTGGATTTCACGTCGGCGGCGTTGATCTCGTTGAACTGGCCGTTTTGACGGAAGCGCGCGTCGTTGTCGCCCCAGGAGCGGTATTCGGCGCTGTTTTCCACGCCCTTCTGATCCACCTTGACGGTATCGGCGGCGTTGACACAGAAGCCCACACTGAGCAGGGCAATGGTGATTACTGACAGATTGAATCCACGTTTCATCGTACTCTCCTAATGTCATCTCAATAGTGATTCACGATCACCGTGCGGAAACTTCCGGTTTGGTTGAACTGCTGTTCCAGCGGCGTACCACCACCAGAAAAGTCGTTCACTATGATTTTGTTGAAGTTCCCGGTTTGGTTAATGCCGATGTCACTGTTGTCGGTAATCTGGGTATTGATGGCGAGATTGCCGCGTCCGGTCTGAGTCACCGACGACGCATTACCACTACCAATCTGAGTGACAATCGCTGTGTTGCCATTTCCATGTTGATTCAGGGTCGAGCGTTGTTGCCATCCTGTTTGCGTTAATACGACCACATTCCCAACGCCGCCGGCCTGCACGATCTCGGCCTGGTTGACGCTGCCCAGTTGATGAACCAGTGCATAGTTACGACTGTTTTGCTGTAATAAACCATCCACAGATGGTCGATTAATCAATGCTTGCAAAGGCAGAGACAGCTCCGTGGCACATAGCCATGAACTGGTCATCAAAAGTAAAACAAGCAGATATTTCATAACACCCTCAGACTTAGCAAGCCTCTATAGAGTAAGAACATTAAAATGGAAAAAACATAGTCCGTACGGCTGAATAAAAATAACCAAAAACAGATAAACCAATGAATTAAAACAAGGTAACAAAAACAATTAAATCCGGACTAGAACATTCAGACTAATAAGCTCTAATTGACTAATCCCATTTTATTTCAGCCATAAAAAAGGGCCGCTTTCGCAGCCCTGAGACACGCTCTCAAGATTTAACTTTCTGCCGCCCAATACCCCAGCAACACCCCCCGTTCGATCACCTCGATCACCGCCGCTTCCAGTGCCTGTTTGACGCACAGCTGCACCGGCTCGTTGGTGCTGTAGCCCGCCTCGGCCTCCGCCAGCCGGTTTAGACTGACGTAGCGGAAAAAGCCGGCCCGCAGTTCCTGAGAAAAGATGTATTTGGTGGCCGACACCGAAATCAAGATCTTACCGGTCACCACATCCACGGCGCGCAGGTACAGGGTCACCTGGTCTTTGCGGAACAACTCCGACGCACCGATGCCGTAGTACTCCATTCCGATGCCCCCGGTCTCCACGTCGGTGTCGTAGGACACGATGCCGCCCTCAAACAGCAGCCTTGCATCGGCCAGAGTGCCCATGGTATCGGCATTGCCATCCATTCTCTGGCGAATGATCTTGCGCTCGGTCAGCAGGTTCTGCAGCCCTTCACGCTCGACCGGATCAAACCAATGGGTGTCCAGCAACGTCTGAATCAGCATCGAGGTAGCCCCTTGAGTGACCGCGGTCGAAAATGAACTGACGTTGGCCTGAGGCTTGTACTGACCGGTCTGATCCCGGAACGCGTACACCGCCACCGGAATCCGGTACTGAGGCGTCGGCTGCTGCTGCAGACTCTGCATGGTGTCACTCACCGGATCGATTAGGGCGGGTTCAATAAACAGTTCTGGCTTGGAAAAGGCTGCACACCCGCCGAGCAGCAACAGGCCAAGCATCAATGACAGTTTTTTCATCAGTAACTCAGCCTCGGCAGAATGATTTCGGTTATTTCTCCGGTCGCGATATCGGTAATTTTCACCAGAATATTGTCCGGATCGGTATCCAGCACTTCGACGATATACTCGCCGGTATTATAGGTGCCGGCAGTAAATTCACCGTTGGAGATGTCACTGGTCAGGCTATATAACAAATTGCGTTCCAGTGCATCCTGGAATTGTTCAACAAAGCTGGCTTCTTTATACGCTTCTTTATGATCGTTCTGCGATTGTGCTTTATTTAACAGGAAAGACCCATTTAAGGGGTTACCACCAAAACTCGGATTAATTGGCGTGTACGTCAGCTGCGTCGCCCCCACCGGCCCGCTCACCAACAGCGCCATCATTGCCACTGCCCGTTTCATCGTCACTCCTTAGCCGTGTCACCAGCGTTGGTCCTGATGCCCCAGCATGATGTCTGCCTTGACCTGGGCCACATGATCAATGGTGATCAGCATGGCGTCGTCGGCGCGCTGCTTCATGTTGTTGTGGCGCCGCCCAAAGTAGGTTTCATACACCTTGGTTTGATTAATCAGTATCCACAGTCGAGTACCGGCCTGGGGATACACGGTTTCATAGACGGTGACCGTGAAGCCCTGGGTGCCGGGCAAATCACGCCAGTAGTTGCCGTAGTAATACAAAAAGTCCTTACCAAAGCGGGTAATGGTGCGGTCGATAAGCATGCCGTCCAGCTCAATGTCGGCCCCGGCAGATGCCACCGGCATCCCGCCCATCAGCGCCGCCAATGCCAGCAGTCCGATCAGCAACCATCGCCGCAGTGCATTGTTGCCGGCTTTCGCCATGTCGACGCTCCCGAATCCGTCCCAGTCAGTCCCGATGGTAAAGCGCACCAGAGCAGCGGGGTACTAGCCAAATGGCGGGTTTGAAGCGCCAGCGGACTAATCCCCGTCACATCGCTTGTATGGCAGCAGCACATTGGGTATTCTGCGCGGCTTTTCTTCGACGACGGACAGGCCATGACACACTCCAACATCGCAGGTTTTGATTTCGGCACCTCCAACTGCGCCATTGGCGTGATGGCCGGTGCGGCAGTTCAACTGGTGGAGCTGCCGGATCACGGTCGCTACATGAGTTCGACGCTGTTTGCTCCGCAGCGGGAGATGATGGCGGCCTGGCTGTTTAAACAATTACAGCAGCACCAACTGCACTCACCGTTCCAGCAAGCCCGTCGTGGCCAACTGCCCGCCAGCACCCGCGCCATGAACGAACTAAAGCTCGATGGCTATGGCGACTCACTGGAGTTTGGCGCCAGCGCCCTGAATCACTATCTGGAAGACCCCGCCGACTGTTATTACGTCAAATCACCGAAGAGTTTTCTCGGTGCCAGTGGCCTGTTACCGCCGCAACAACAGCAGTTTGAAGATGTGGTCGCCGCCATGATGTGGCACCTGCTGTGCCAGTTGGATCAGGCCGGTCAGGCCCGTCCCGACAAGGTGGTCATCGGTCGTCCCATTAACTTCCAGGGCCTGAACAGCGATGACAGCAATCGTCAGGCCCTGCAGATTCTGAACAACGCCGCCCGCTTTGTGGGCTTTAAGCAGGTGGAGTTTTTGTACGAACCCATGGCCGCCGGCCTGGCCTATCAGCAGCAGCTGACCGAAGAACAGAAGGTACTGGTGGTGGACATCGGCGGTGGCACCAGCGACATCTCTTTGGTCACCATGGGGCCGAATTACCTGCAGCAAAAAGACCATCAAGACCTGGTTCTCGGGTATGCCGGGGTCCGGGTGGGCGGCAACGACTTCGACATCGCCCTGAACTTCCAGAGCCTGATGCCTCATCTGGGCTCACGGCTGATGCAGCCCAGTGGCAAGCCGGTGCCGGTTAAGCCGTACTGGGACGCTGCCGCCATCAACGATCTGTCGTCACAGACCCGCTTCTACGACGCCGACACCCGCCGGCTACTGGACAGCCTGAGACGGGAACCCGAGCTGACCGAAGTGGGCCGGCTGTTGACTCTGGCCAACGAACGCCAGACCTACCAGTTGAGCGCCTACGCCGAGCGAGCGAAGATCGCCCTCAGTGACCAGCCCAATACCCAGGTGGATCTGAGCTTCCTGGAGGCGAGCCTGCAGGCTCAGGTCGATCAGCAGCAGTTTCAAGCCAGTGCCGAAAAAGCACTGGACACCATTGGTCGCCTCGCCGACGATGCCATCGCCCAGGCCGGCTGTCAGCCGGACGTCATCTTTATGACCGGCGGCACCTCCAACTCCCCCCTGGTACAGGAATTTTTCCGCCAACGTTATGGCCTGCCCCTGGTGGCCGGCGACAACTTTGGCAGTGTCACCACCGGCCTGACCCTGTGGGCTGACCACATCTACCGCTGATTCAAACCTGGCCTAACGTACCGTGGGCGCGCCGATTCCTTACCGGCGCGCTCATGCTTTGCCATTTCATCACTCCCTCCCGACGCGATTTTCCGCTACCCTGTGCCTTGTTGTTTGAAAAACAAAGGATTACACCATGATGATGCGGACTCTTTGCGGCGGATTGCTGCTGACGCAACTGCTGCAACCCGCCCTGGCTGCCGACATTGGCAAAGTGCCCGTGGTGGGTGGCCTCTATCACGCCAGCCACATCATCAAGGAGCAGATTCTCGACACCAGTACTCTGGTGGCCACCACCACCCGTGACCTGACCCTGTTTACCATCGGTGGCACCACCCTGGACACCTACATCCTGACCCTGCCACTGGACAGTGCCACCAAGGGCCGGGTCATCAGCCGCCTGGCCAACCCGATGTACGCCATTCAGCTGGGTCACTTCCTGTACATGTTCAAAGACCGCTACGGCGGCTACGACAGCAACGATGTGTTCAAGGCCTACCTGAAACAGCAATACTCAACCGACGAGCTCAAACGCTATGAGCATTCGCTGTTCAGCGTCGATGACCCGGTCGCCGACGCCGCAGAGCCGGAAGGGGAGCTGATCAACGATCGGCTGATTGCCACCCTGGTATCCCTGTACGACGCCCTGTTTAACAACGACGAATGGGTGCTGGGTCGTCATCTGCCCGCCGAGTACCGCTACCTGGACGACAGCGCCGCCGACCGGGCGCTGATTCAACGGGTGCAACCGCTGATCATCGGCCTGTTGACCGATTTCGAGGCCAACATGACCCCGGGAGAGTTTAAACACGCCGTCGCCGCCATCATCGCCGATGCGGCGCCGGAGCGGGCCGGCTCGGTCAACAACAAAGCCGAAGCCGTCACCATTACCCTCATCGACTTTGTCCGCTACAACGTGTTGAAAAACTACCGCCAGTTTGCTCTGGAGCAAAAACGCATCGATGCCTTCAGCGATTGGATGCAGCAGCAGATGGACGACGACCCAGACGCATTGCGCGCGTTTTTAGCCAGCCAGGATCAACGGGGCTTTGCGGTGCAGGTGGCGGTGGACGGCCTGCAGCAGGGACTGATGCGAGCGCTGGTGACACCAACCCCGACGCCCTTTATCACCCATGCCCTGGCCAACTACCGTCAGCACAAAACCTACCGCCCCCATAACGACAGCGTGGTAGAGCCGGAACACCGCCAGCAGCTGAATTACCTTACAGCCCGGGCCGAAGGCGTCGATACCGATCCCCATTACCTGCCGTTCTTTAAAACCCTGTACCGTACTCAACCGACGGCCATCACCGAGCACGGCACTTCGACCACCCCCACCATCAGTGTCCGCAACCTGCCGATCATCAAAACCGGCGCCACCGTCGCCGGGCCCGGGGGCACCGGCATTCCCAATTTCCACTTCGTGGATCGGGATAAGGACCGGGCCTACTACTTTTTCGGCAACGACGCCCTGCAACTGGAGAAGCTGTTTCAGGACCACGGCGCCAAGACCATGTTCGATCGCCTGCCCCACCTCAAAACCATGAACTGCAATGCCCAGTATGACTGGAACGCCCAGATCAGCTATGACGCGCTGGTGAACCTGGGGCTGGGAGAGGCCATTCGCGACTTTGGCGAACGCCGCTGCGCCGGAGAGCTGGCAAGGCGCGCTCAGGCAGAACCCAAGATTCGCGCTGAGCGCCGTGCCTTAATCGAGGAGATTGAGCGTTACCAGCAGCAGAGCTGGTGGGCGCCACTGAGCAAACTCAGCCGCAAACAGTTGCTCAAAGAGCGACTGGGCAAGCTGGCGGCACTGTCGGAACAGGGGATGCCCGATTATCTGCTGATGTACCTGCCCTGGCCGGATCATTTCGCCCATTTCAAAGGTCCCTTCAGCGATGAGATCATCGCGCCCACCGGCGAACTGAATCGACTCGACTACTGGCTTGGCCGCTACACCGAGCTGTATCAGCAGGCCGGCATCTACGATCAGACCCTGTGGGGCATGGCCGGCGATCACGGCCTGGCGCCCATCTACTACGCCCTCAACCCGGAAGTCGAGGTGCTGCAGGCACTGGAAACCGAATTGGGCTATCCCCTGTCGGTGCGCAAGATCTCCTCCGACGAAGGGGAGGGCCCCAAGATCACCAACGCCCATCACTACCCCAGTAACCGTGAGCTGGATGTGGTGATCGCCTCCACCGCCGGCGGCAACTTTATGCTGGATCTGTTCAACGCTCGCAGTGGCTGGCAGACCCAGCCGCTGTACCATGAGCTGACCCACTGGACTCCACTGCAAGCTCCCGAGGGCAGCCGAGTCGATCTGATTGACGCCACCGCCCGCCGCCTGCACGACTCGCTGGATTATCTGGCCGTCAGGGAAACCCCTTGCAGCCCCGACCGCTGCACCCTGCGGTTGGTGGGCTATCGCGACGGCGTCCGTCAGGATGAGATCATTCAGCGCCACGGCAATCGACTGTTCTACCGCCGCGCCGACAACCACGGCCAGCCAAAACTGCTGGATGTGGACCGCAGCAATCCCTATCTGGCGCCCCTGTCCGAGCGTCAGAGTGCGGAAAAACGAGCGCTGCTTCGTCGCTGCCTGACCGAGGCGACCCTGACTCAGCCCGACAGCTGGTGCACCGACACCCAGTGGCGCACCCTGACTCAGTTTGGCCCACGGCCCGATTCGGTCAACCAGCTGGCCCACCTGTATGACGAAGACCGCGCCGGCACCATCAACCTGTTCCCGAAAGAGGGCGTGGGTTACAACACCCTGGTACCCGGCCGCCATGCCGGTGAGCACTACCTGGAAAAGGACGCCTTCTTGGGGTTCTGGGGCACCCCGATCACCAGCCGTACGCCGCTGCCGGCCGCCGTCAATGGTTCACTGGCACCAACCTTATATCAGTATTTGACCGGCGAGCCGGTGGTGGCTGGCGAACAGGGCTGGGGCTTCCCCTCGCTGTGGCCGCAGTTGCAACACTAACCGCAACGGCCTGGTGACTCGCTGTCACCAGGCCAGTCACCACTCTAAAAGGATGGATTTTTAGCCATTTAGACTTTGAACCCGAATCAGATCACTGTTTTTTAAACTTTAGGATGCGAATTCCGGGCCACAAACCGGTTTTTTTGCTAGAATCACCGCCCAATAAATTTTCATAAGTTAGTACAGCGGACCCGGTCCCTGTCTTTTGAGGTTCATTGGATCATGAGTAACAAGTTCGTCATCACCTGGGACAACATGCAGATGTATTCCCGCCAACTGGCCGAGCGCCTTCTGCCTGCGGATCAGTGGAAAGGGATCATCGCCGTAAGCCGTGGCGGCCTTGTACCATCAGCGATTCTGGCCCGCGAGCTCGGCATTCGCTACGTCGATACCGTCTGCATCTCCAGCTACGATCACAACCACCAGCGCGACCTGACCGTGGTCAAGCAAGCCCCGGGCGACGGCGAAGGCTTCATCGTTATCGACGACCTGGTCGACACCGGCGGCACCGCCGAGATGATTCGCGAGCTGTATCCTAAAGCCCACTTTGTTACCGTTTGCGCCAAACCTGCAGGCAAACACCTGGTGGACGATTATGTGGTCGATATTCCTCAGGACACCTGGATTGAGCAGCCCTGGGACATGGCCGTCACCTTTGTCGACCCTCTGGTCAAAGGCTAACGTGCCCGCGCAGAGGCGTCCGTCTCTGCGCACCTTCTCTCCACACTGCTTTCCCTCTCCCCGTCAGACACTTGAGCTGGCCAGGTCTCATTATGCAGTCGCCCCATCCAAGATGCCGATGAATTCAATCTAAATATTCTATTTATATTCACTGGTGAAGCGTTTTTGCAGTAACTACCTTTGAGTAACAGCCCTTTTCTCAGGCTCGCACCCCAGTCTCTGTAACGAGGAAGTGCCCATGTCGCTTAAAGGATCCAAGACCGAGCAAAACCTGAAAGACGCCTTTGCCGGTGAATCACAAGCCAACCGACGTTACCTCTATTTCGCCTCCAAAGCCGACATCGAAGGCTATAACGATGTGGCGGCGGTGTTCCGTTCCACAGCAGAAGGAGAAACCGGCCACGCCCATGGCCACCTGGAGTACCTGGAAGAGGTGGGCGATCCTGCCACCGGCCTACCTATCGGCGCCACTGAGCACAACCTCAAGGCCGCCATTGCCGGCGAGACCCATGAGTACACCGATATGTACCCGGGCATGGCTAAGACCGCCCGCGACGAGGGCTTTGACGAAGTAGCCGACTGGTTTGAAACGCTGGCCAAGGCCGAGCGCAGCCACGCCAACCGCTTTCAAAAAGCCCTGGATAACCTGGATGGCTGAGCCATCCTCGACGTCAAGTTTCGCTAACCCGAGCTAAGGAGGCCATCGATGGCCCACAGGGAAGGCAGTCTGGACGCTCCCACTCGTCATCCGCTGGACTGGAAATCAGCCAGCTTCTACGACCGGCAATCGCTGGACCACGAGTTGGAGCGGGTGTTTGATATCTGCCATGGCTGCCGCCGCTGCGTCAGCTTGTGTCAGGCCTTCCCTACCCTGTTCAGCCTGGTGGACGACTCCGACACCATGGAGGTGGATGGCGTCCGCAAAGCCGATTACGCCCAGGTGGTCAATCAGTGCTACCTGTGCGATTTGTGTTACCTGACCAAGTGTCCCTATGTGCCGCCCCACGACTGGAACGTGGACTTTCCCCACCTGATGCTGCGGGCCAAGGCGGTTCAGTTTCAAGAGTCGCCGCCGCCATTGCGGGATAGGCTGATGACCAGCACCACCGCCGTCGGCAGGCTGGCAACGCTGCCACTGGTGGACGTTACCGTCAACGCCCTCAATCGTTCCAGCGGCTTTCGCAAAGGCCTGGAGGCGACTCTGGGTATCGACCGTCGAGCCACCCTCCCCCAATACCATCGCCACACCATTCGTCAACGTACCCGACCGCTGGCCCAGGAAATCACCCCGGTGGCAGCGGGAGAGACCAGCGGTAAAGTGGCGCTGTTTGCCACCTGCTACGGCAACGCCAATCGACCGGATCTCGGCGAAGATTTCTTTAAGGTGTTTCAGCACAACGGCATCCACATCGAGCTGGTACCCGGCAATCACTGCTGCGGCATGCCCAAGCTGGAGCTGGGGGATCTGGCCAGTGTCGAGGCGTTAAAACAGCACAGCATTCCCATACTGGCGGATCTGGTTCGCCAGGGATTCGATGTGATCGCGCCGGTGCCCTCCTGTGTGCTGATGTTCAAACAGGAGTTGCCGCTGATGTACCCGGACGACCCCGACGTGACGGCGGTGCAGCGGGCGTTCTTCGATCCATTTGAGTACCTGCATCAGCGCCACAAGGCCGGGCTGATGAACACCGAGTTTGCCAATGAACTGGGTGACGTCAGCTACCACGTCGCCTGCCACCTGAGGGTGCAGAAGATCGGTCTCAAGACCCGCGACATCCTGCAGTTGATCCCCGGCACCCGCATCGACGCCATCGAGCGCTGCTCCGGCCATGACGGCACCTACGCCCTCAAGGTTGAAAGCTACGACCACGCGGTCAAAATCGCCCGGCCGGTAGTACGAAAGCTGGCACAGCAGGCCGCCCCCCATCTTGCCAGTGATTGCCCCATGGCCAGCGCCCACCTGGCCTCCCTGCAGGAGGGCGACGCTAAACCCAGTCACCCGATGACCCTGCTCAGACACGCCTATGGGTTGTAATTGTCGGAGTCCGCTATGAGTAAACTGACCCGGGACCAGCTGTGGTCTCTGGAAACCTACGCAGAAAAACGGCCGTTGTTCCGGCGCCAGATCATGGAGCACAAACGGCTGCGGCAGTTGCAGTTAGGCGAGCACATTCGTCTCAGCTTCGAGGACGCCCTGACCATTCGCTACCAGATTCAGGAGATGCTGCGCATCGAGGGAATATTTGAACGGGCCGGCATTCAGGAGGAGCTGGATGCCTACAATCCGCTGATCCCCGATGGCACCAACCTCAAAGCCACCATGCTGATTGAGTACACCAATGTCGATGAGCGCAAACTGCGACTCGCACAGTTAGCGGGCATCGAGCATACCCTGTGGCTTCAAGTGGGAGACGGCCAGCGAATCATGGCCATCGCCGACGAGGACATGGCCCGCAGCGAGGCCGATAAGACCTCCAGCGTTCACTTTCTTCGATTTGAGTTTCCGCCCGAGGCGATCATCGACATCAAGCAAGGTGCATCGCTGCACTGCGGCATCGATCACCCCCTGGCCGGCGTCGCCAAGATCACCGCTCCCCCCGAGGTGCGAAACGCCCTGGCCCGAGATCTGGAGATGCATTACGCCAGCTAACCATCCCGGGCCACCAGCCACTGGCACTGGATCATCGTCACCAGATGCTCGGGATTCAGCCTAACCGGCCGCTCGCTGAGTCCGCGCAGCGGCAGGCGCAGCGTTTGCAGGCTGGCCAACTCCGCTGCCGTCAGCCGTCGGTACTCCACCCCAGTCGGCGTCGGCCAGATGGCCCAGCAGGCCATCGCGCCTCGCTCAACCTGCAACTCCTCATCACTGCCCTCGACCAGGCGCCTGCCGCCAAGCCACAGCGATTCGATGGCATAGGACGAGGCCACCAGCGTCAGTGCAGGATTCAATCGCCACGGCGCCAGGGTCGAGCCGTCGCCGCCCAGCCACTGCTGACACCGAGACGGGTTCAGCGGTGGCCAGTCGTAGGCATAATAAGCGCCGTGCCAGCCGCACTCCCACTGCAGCAGCGCCGGCAGGAAAGGGTAATCGGCAAACAGCGCTGCCCCCTGAGGCTGCCCCCTTAACCAGGGCAGCAGCTGCGCCCCCACCCGCTCCAGGCTTTGATCCGCGTCCAGCGATGCCGCACAGTTGCGGCAGATCGCCAGCATCAATGCCTCTCCCAACACATAGCGGCACACCGGAAAAGTACTCAGCAAAGCCTGCACCAGGGCTCCGGCACGATTCTGGCGATAGACCTCCAGCGCCTCATCCAGGCTGATGCCGTCCGCCAATGGCTGAAACCCGGCCGGCCCCTGAACGCGGTGGTACTGCAGCGGATCCCTGACCCAGTTCATATCGCCTCCTGCTGCTGCATCAACGTCTCCGCTCGCCGAGCCTCTTCAAGCAGCACCTCCAGCGGCGGAATGTCGTTGTCCCACTCGATGATGGTTGGCCTTGGGCCCATGGCGGCGAGCACCTGGGCGTACAATTGCCACACCGGCTCGCTGACCCGGCTGCCATGGGTGTCCACCAGCAGATGACGGCGTTGCTGATAACCGGCGAGGTGACAATAGGCCACGGCGCCCAGGGGGAACCGACGCAACAGCGCCATTGGCGACTGCCCCAGGTTATGCGCCGTCACATACAGGTTGTTGATGTCCAGCAGCACCCCGGCGCCCGTTCGCCGGTGCAACTCGTCGAGCAACTCGCCTTCATCGAGGCAGTCGTCGGCATAGGCCAGATAGCGGGAAATATTCTCGATGATAAAGGGCAGGCCGGTGACGTCCTGAATCCGATGGATGGCCGCCACCAACGGTGGCAACATCTCCGGACGGTAGCGGATGGGTAGCAAGTCATGCACCCGCCCCCCGGGCAGTTGGCTAACGCTGAGGTGATCGGACACCGCAATGGCCCCCAACTCCGAGGCCATGCGACCCAGGCGGCGCAGGTAATCGTCATCGGCGCCGCCAGAGCCCGGAGACAACCCCACGCAATGCAGCACCACGGGATAGCGCCGCGCCACCTGTTGCAGCAGCTGGTAATGGGGGCCGCGAAGCGCCAGGTAGTTGTCTGCCATCACCTCAACAAAAGGCAGCGGCTCCCGCCGCTGCAAAACCTGCTGCAGGTGTTGTTCCCGCAGACTGATGCTGACGCTGTCAGGCTCGATCCCGGGCAACCGCCCAGAGATCATGACTTCTTCATCCCCTTGGCGGGTTTCACCTTGGCCACTTTACCGCCAATCTTCTTGCAGGTGCCTTGGGGAACGTACACCCACTCCTGGGCACTGTTGTCGGTTTTGGCCTGACCGGCACAGCCGTGGCTGCCATCGAGGGCGCCGCAATCATTCATGCCCTTTTTGGCCACTCCGGCACACTTCTCCCACGCCTCGGGCTGATCCGGCACGGCCTGGGCTTGATTGGCGGCCACAAGGAAACCCACCGACATCAAGCCGGCGAGCGTTGCATTGAGGGTTTTGCGCTTATCCATTGCCTGTCTCCAGTTAAACACAGAGGGTTCAACTAGAAGATAGGTGTTTGACCGAGTCTGTTACTCAATTGCTGATAACAATATGGTCCATCAATAGACCATAAGTGCATTAGTTCAGGCGGCCTGCTGCAGGTGAATCAGCCATTGAGACAGTTCGTTGCGGGTGGGAATCCGCTTATCGGAGTGACCCAGCAGTTGCGCCAGGGCATAACAGTACTGGTGGTACAGCTCGATGTCACAGCAATCGGTATCGCCTTCATCGATGTTCACCATGGTGCCGCGAACGAAGTTACGAACCAGAGTGCCCCGATCGAACCCCTGCACTTCGCCCATCTCTCGAATGAGATCCTTGTTCCACTGGTTGTAGTCGTTCCAGGCTTTGTTGTACGCCGCCTGGTAATATTCGCCGGCCTGCTCCAGCAGATCGGTATTGGGCATCACTCGGGAGATCACGAAACGATCGTTGCACAATACGTCGCGCATCCGCCAGCAATGGTGGTACAGAAAACGGTGCAGCGGATCGGCGTAAGTTTCTTCATCCTGAAGGGCCTGTTGCAGAAAATCCCGGAACTCGGCGATGGCCACCGCGACCACCAAATCCGCTTCATTGGTAAAATGGTTGTACACCGTGCCCTTGGAAATTTGACTGGCCTTCACCAAATGTGAACGGCACAAATTAAAGCTCTTTTGTCCCCGCAAACAGCGCTGTGCTACGGAAACCAGAAAATTGCCCCGTTGTTCCCAATTGCTCATGGCCGGCTCCAGATTTTTAATGTTGAAACTCACAGTTACACCATAGCAACCTTTGGTCATACCTAATATTGAGTAATACTTGGGGCATCATTTGCAAAGCGAATACACCATGCTCAAAGTCGAACTTTTAGAGAGTTTCATCGCCGTCGCCGAAACCGGCAATATGTCAAAAGCGGCAGATCGCGTTTGTCGTACCCAGTCCGCGCTGAGCTTGCAGATCAAAAAGTTGGAAGAGAGCGTCGGTCAGTCCCTGTTGGAACGCGACAACCGCGGCACCACCCTGACCGAAGCCGGTGAAAAGCTGCTCAACTACGCCTACAAGATGGTGCAGTTGAACTCTCAGGCTCTGGATGACCTCAAGGACACCGATACCAAGCAGATCATTCGCCTGGGGGTGCCAACGGATTACGTTAAGTGGTACCTGGAAAGTGGCCTGATTGAATTCATTCGCGAATTCACCAACCTGGCGCTGGTGATCGATACCGACGTCAGCGGTAACCTGTTTAAGCGCCTGCAAAACGGCGAGTTCGATGCCATCATCGCCACCCACTGGCATCCACAGCCTCACGGCGACCTGCTGTTTGAACGCCGCTTTGTCTGGGCCGCCGCCAAGAACGGCAATGCCCACAACCGTTCGACCGTGCCCATGGCGCTGTACCCGGAAAACTGTCCCATCCGCGCCCAGGTGTTCGCCAACCACAACATCTCCATGCGCCCCATCAACGTGCTGCTGTCGACCCCATCGCCTCAAGCACTGTGCATGGCGGTGGAAGACGACCTGGTGATTGCCCCCATCGCCGAGTTTCGAATCAGCGACAAGATGCAGGTGCTGGATGCCGCAGAGCACAAGTTGCCACCACTGCCGATGTTCAACGAGTCGTTCTACATCAACCCGGCGTCGGAAACCAAGGCGCTGGAACAGTTGCGGGCACTGCTGAAGGCCAACATCAGCAAGATGGTCATCGACCCCAGCTAATCGAACCCATTCGAAAAAAAGCCCCGCTACTGCGGGGCTTTTTCATGTCTGACACTCAAACTCTGCTGATCGATTCGCTGTTACGCAGCAGCCCCTACCTTGGCAGGGAGCCTAAAAAAAGTGCGCCGCAACAAGGTTGCGGCGCACGATTCAGGACGGAGTTCGGTGACCCAGGCATCGAACCTAAGGCCAATGCAGGGAGTTTTGATGATGATGAAACCGCACAGCTATTCAGAGGATGCCCCGGTCACCAAACCCCTACCGCCGCTCTCTCCTTCGGCGGTAACCTGTTGGGGACAAGACTGCTGTCCCCTGTGTCTGGCTACTTAGAAGTAGTAGCCAAAGTTAACGTTGATGCGGTTGTCCCAGCCACTGTCGGTCTGAGCCAGGCCAACGTGGTCGTTGACACCGGCGGCGTACATGTTCTCACCGGCAATGAAGTCGATGTAGGTGTACGTCGGGCCAGCGGCGATGGCCATGCCGGTGACGTTCATCAGGCTGTCGTCATAGCTGGAATCGTCGGTGTCCGGCGTCAGCATACCGAAGTCGTTATACACGGTGATGCTGCCCCAGGAGGTAGGGAAGCTCTTCGCCAGGTTAACGCTGTAGATCTGACCCTTGGCGGCCACTTCGTACTGCCAGGCATAGGCGGATACCGCAATCTTGTTGGCATCTTGTGGGCTGTCGGCATCGTACTCGTACTGCATCGCCTGCAGTTGCAGCTTCCAGTCGCCGTACTTGGCATCCATGTGCAGCGCCACTGCGTAGCGATCGCCGTTGTCGCCGGTCTTGCTGTTGTAGATCTGGCCCCACTCCAGTGAACCGCCCAAGGTCGCGCTGCCGCCATCATAGTCCATGATGTACACTTGGCGCAGGTTTAACTGGTTGGTTTCTTCGTTGTTGTACTCGGTGCCGTTCACGGTGCCTTTGTACAAGTCAGTCGAGTAGCGCTCGTTACGAGAGGCGCTGTATTCGGCATTCTTAAACAGGCCGATGTCGGTCTTCCAGCTGCCACCGTCGTAGTGGAAGGTGGCGCCCATATCGTAATCGTCTTCAAAGCCCAGGTAGTAAGGCAGGCCAAACCAGAAGCTGTTGGAGATGTAACCCGGGTTACCAAACGGCACGTTGGTCAGGCCGAAGCGGCCCTGCCACTGCTCGTTAAAATCATAGAAAGCGTAGGCATAACGCAGGCTTTCCCAGCCATCGAAGAAGCGGTATTCCGCCGCCATGCCAATGCCATTGAGCTCACCACTGAATTTCAGCGCCATCATGTCGAACTTGAAGTCGCCCATCTTGTCTTCGGAGGCGTCGCTGTAGCTTTTGTACTGGTAGTTGGCGCGAACGGTACCACCGACATCGATGCCGTCTTCAGCCAGTACGGTAAAACTGCCGCCGGCCATCAGGGCTGCCACTGCCATGGCCAGAGTGTTTGTGTATTTCATCATTCCTGTCCTTAATTATTTTAAGAATCATTGTTTTTCAGGCGCAACAAAGCCGACTTGCTCACGCAAGCGGATGCTGTTGAGTCTGTGAAAGCCGCGCGGATGCCCAGGGGCGCGGTCCTGTAGTTATAGGGGTGGTGCAGGCATCCAACTCACAAGGGCAACAGCCGCCCCCCACCGGGGGCAGCCATCGGGTGAGTCGTTAGAACTTGGTCTTGGTCAGGTCACAGCGGATCTTCTCGCCGCGCATGGCCGGAGTGTCCGGGTGCTCGGCCGATTCGCACAGGCGGGTGGTGCCGTAGTCGTTGCGCTTATCGTTGGCGTTAGAACGGGCCCACACGGTCACAATCGCCTTCTCTTCTGGCTTGGCGTGACAGTTGGCACCGTTGTAGTTGAACGCGTGGATGGTGTTCTGATGGAAGTAAGCCAGGTCGTCTTTTTTCGGAGAGGTATTGGCCCAGAACCACGCCTCATTCGGCATGCCGGCGTCAATCTCCACCTCACGAATGGTGTCGGTTTCGCTGATGGTTTTCACCAACGGGCTGTCTTCACGAACGGCAAAGTTCTGGAACTCATCGGCACACGCTGGCTCGCGCATGGTGTAGTAGATCTCGGAGATGGCGTGGTTGTGGTACGGGTAGAAAGAGTCGATGCGCTGAGTCACCATGCCCACTTCGGCGCCCACTTTCTCGTTGTTGATCTCATCGATGCGCAGCAGGCCCCAGTGACCGAAGACTTCGGCGTAGGCGTAGTTACCACGGGTCTTATCGAAGTTGCGCTTGTTGCGCTCACTGTCTTCGGCGTACATCGGGAACCAGCCCACAGAGGCCCACAGGTTCGGCAAGGCATTGGCACTGACGTCAAACGGGAAGGCGGCCGGCAGTTGAATGTCATCACCGGTCACCATCTTGGCAAAGTTCTTAGTGAACGATTTACCAAACTCCTTCACCTCTTTGTCGGTCACCTTCTTGTCGAAGAACTCTTCAAAGGTGGTGCGGTTCAGCCACTGGGCAACCGGAGAGTTTTTCTCCAGCTCGCCACCTGGGCTGTAGATCCAGTTCACATCTTCACGGGCACCGAAGCACTGCTTGGCTTTGTCCGGATTGTTGATCACCGCGTAGATGTGCTTGACCATCAGTTTCATGTCGCGACGGTCCATGATGCACATGTACTGCGGACCTTTCAGGTCGTGAGTATTGGTCTGATACATGGTCTGATCTGAGTTACGGCAGTTGCCGTCAGTGGTACTCAGTGCCACGGCGTACCCTTCCAGGTACTTCAGAGTTTCCTGCCACAGAATATCAACGTACTTCTGTTCAGATTTAGAATAAATTGCTGGTTCACCCAGGCATTTAAATTCGGCATTCTGAATTTCTTTTTTATCAAGAAAATCAGGAATGTCTGCTGCAATCGCGCTATTTGCGGCCAACAGGCCAGCCAACAGAATTGAGGTTTTCATCATCGTGTCATCCAAAAATAAAAGCCCTCTTACTTTAACAACGGTAAGAGGGCTAAATAGTGTCCGGCACCCAAGGAGCGGTGGCGCTTATCGGAAGGGGATGCCCCTAAAGATGCCGGTTAACCCATAAAGTTCAGCAGATATTTTTAGTGCTTATGCTTGTCGAACTTAAAGGTGTGGCAGTCGTTACACAGTGGCTGCTTGGCTTCGTGCTCAGCGTGACACTCGGTGCAAGGCACCTCTTTGCCGTAGTGCAGGTTGTTGTGCGGGTTCTGCCATTCTTCTTCGCCTTTACGGGCGGTTTTCTTGGCCAGCTTGTCCACTTTGTGGCACTTCAGGCAGGTGTCATCAGCAGGACGGTAGCTTGGCGCGTTGGTGCCGTGACACACCTTGCAGTTCTCTTTGTCGTAGAACTTCTGGTGATACGTACGGCCTTCAACCATACCCTGGTCTACCAGGGAAGCGTCTGCCTTGATCTCAGCAGCAACGTTTGTGCTAGCCAGCACAGCAGCAACAGCAGCCAGGGTCATTAACTTTTTCATCATCTATTCCTCTATAAACCGTTGTTGACTCAGGCGCCCATGATGCTGCGTGCAGCGGTCATGCCCATTACCATACACTCTGGAATGGAGCAGCTACCCAGACGGCTGACACCGTGGATACCGCCACACACTTCGCCGGCGGCGTACAGACCTTCGATGCGCTGGCCAGTGAAGCTGTCTTTCACTTCCGCTTTGGTGTTCACCTGAACACCGCCCTGGCAGTAGTGCACTTTTGGCCACAGACGTACCACGGTGAATGGCGCTTTCAGGTACTTACCTTTGGCTTTACCCATGTTCTTGCCGAACTGCTCATCCACACCGGACTTCACGTAGCCGTTGTACTCTTCGATTTGGGCTTTCAGAGGCTTCAGCGGCACGTCGAAGTGCTTCGCCAGCTCTTCCAGAGAGTCAAACTTCCAGCCGACACCGTACTTCAGAACTTTCTTACAGTTCGGGTGCTGGTTGGCGTGCTCGTAGCTGGTGATCATGATGGGTGGCAGGGCCTCACCCTTAGCATCACGACAGGACAGCTCGGCGTCCGCACGGGTCTTACGGTCGGCAATTTCGTTCATGAAACGCTTACCGGTCATGCGGTTTACCGCGATGGAGTGCGGGAAGTTAAAGATGGAGTAGTTAGACACGTAGCCGAAACCACCTTCATCCGGAGACGCCCATGGGCCGGACTGAATGTGAGCCATGTGCACTGGAATCGCGCCCAGACGGAACATTTCGAACATGCCTTCACCGGTCGCGCCCTTGGCGTTGGTGCAGCCTACTTCGGCGGTCAGGGTTGGATCCTGGGCCATACGCAGGTCGATGTTCTGAGCAAAACCACCGGTGGCCATGATCACGCCGCGGGTCGCACGAACATAGATGCTTTCGCCGGTATCTTCTTCACCGAAGTAGTAGCCCTTCTTCAGCTTCACGCCTTCCACTTTGCCCGCTTCATCCAGGATGAAACCGTCAAACTTGGTACGGCTAACCAGGTTTACGCCCACCTTGCGGCACTCACGTACCAGAGGTTGAGTAATACCAGCACCACAGCTTACCGTGGTCTGGTAGGTACGAGGTACGGAGTGACCGCCCAGTTGCTGCAGGTAAGGGTGGAACACCGCACCGGCATCCTGAGTCATTCTCAGCGCTTCGTTGGCGTGAGAGGCCACGTGACGCAGCAGCGCCTCGTCGGCGATACCGCGGCCAGACTTCAGCTGGTCGGCAACCATCCGGTCTACGGAATCCTTCACGCCCTTCTCTTTCTGCATCGGCGTGCCCGGTGCGGCAAACAGACCACCGTTAATGGCGGAGTTACCACCGAATACCGGCATCTTTTCAAAGATGGTGACTGACTTACAGCCCTTACGAGCAGATTCGATGCCTGCGGCCAGACCGGCAAAGCCGGAGCCGATGATGGCGATCTCTACTGTCTCATCCCACTTCACACCGTCGGAACTGATGGAGGTAGCCATGGCCGGTGCGGCCATAGCGACACTTGCTGCGCCCAGTCCCTTAATAAAGTTACGGCGTCCTAACAGATCAACATTACTCATCTGGTTCTCACCCTTGTTTAGTTATCTCAGGACAAATCATAAAGATGGAACCAATTCCAAAACGGGATAGTCAGACCCTTATCACGAATTATTTTTTCTGAAGAACAAATATCGGATAAATATCGAATTAGCAGGAAAAACAATGTCAGAAACCTATTATGGAATGGGTTCCAAATCGGGCATGAGCGCAAATATTGCAAGAAAGAAAGGATCCTTTTTTCTCTCAGGCTGATATTGTGATCATGTTCAGATTAGCAACGAGCAAATAATGGAATTAGAAGAACTGTATCGCCGAGATCTTAGCCTGTTGATTGCCTTGCAAGTTCTTATCGAAGAGCGCAGCGTCACCCAGGCCGCCAAACGATTGCACTTAAGTCAGTCCGCCACCAGCCGGATTTTATCCCGTTTACGCACCATGCTCGGTGATCCGCTGTTTACTCGAGTCGGTCCCAGCCTGCAGCCCACCGACTTTGCCCTAAGCTGCCAGCAACGGTTGCAGGCCCCCATCGCCGAACTCAGTCATTTATTGGCACCGAGGGAGTTTACTCCAAGCCAATGTCGACAAAAATTTACCATTGCCGTTACCGACTTTGCCATGCAGGCGCTGATGCCATTAATTCTGCCGCGGCTGTATTCACGTGCCCCGGAGATTCAGATTGAAGTCACTCCGGTTCAGCATCAGGAATTGCAAACTCAATTGGGGTTAAAAGGGGTGGATGTGGCCATGTGCCGAGCCATCAATAATAACACCCAACTGATGCAGAAAGAGATGGGCCAGGTCGGCGTTCGCCCCGTGGTGGCACCGGATCATCCCCTTGCCAATAAACAGTTGCAGCCCGAAGATTTTCAGCGTTATCCCCTGGCGATCGTCGCCATCAGCGACGGCGTCAAGGCACTGCTGGATGAAGCAATGGCCCCCTGGCCCGGGGGGCAAGTGATACTGCGCACCCCCAGCCTGGATAATGCCCTGACACTGATGGGCTTCAAGCAGATGATTTTGATCCTGCCATCCGGCCTGGCCGAACAGGTCGCCCAACAACATGAGCTTAGGGTGAAAACCCTGCCGTTTCCCCTGCCCCGTATCGATTACCACCTGTTTTGGCATTCGAGAATCGATCACGACTCGGCGCAGCAATGGCTGCGGGAGGAGATCATCGCCGCCACCGCACCGGTACTCAGCGGCACTCTGGCTTGATGGCCCGCGGCCACTGAACGAGCATTGAAGATGATAAACAAAAAAATCCGCCATCAGGGCGGATTTTTTGATCGCGATACACCGAGAAACGGCGATTACAGGGCGACAATCACCCGGCCAGTCACCTGACCTTTGACGATCTCGCTGGCATACTCAGGCACCTGAGCTAGGCTGATGGTCTGACACGCCTGCTGATAGAAGCTCTGTGGCAGAATCTTCAGCGCTTGTTCCCAGGCCTGCTGGCGCTTATCGAACGGACAGGCCACAGAATCTACGCCTTGCAGACGTACGCCACGCAAAATGAACGGCATCACCGTGGTCGGCAGGGCAAAGCCGCCGGCCAGACCGCAGATGGCAGCGGTACCACCGTAGTTCATCTGTGCCAGGGCCGTCGCCAGCACCTGATTACCGACGGTATCGACGATGCCGGCCCAGCGCTGACGCTCCAGTGGCCGAGACTTGGCTTCCAGCTCTTCCCGCGCCAGCAGATCCGACGCCCCTAAACTGCGCAGCAAGTCGCCATTTTCCTCGATGCGGCCGGTGGATGCGACGACCTTGTAGCCCAGTTCGGCCAGCAGGGTAACGGCCACAGAGCCAACACCACCACTGGCACCGGTAACCAGAATTTCACCGTCTTGAGGCCGCACGCCGCCCTGTTGCAGGGCCTGCACACACAACATGGCCGTCAGACCGGCGGTGCCGATCATCATCGCCTTGTGCTCATCACAGCCAGCAGGCATAGGCACCAACCAGTCGGCTTTGACCCGGGCACGTTCGGCCATGCCGCCCCAGTGGTTTTCACCCACGCCCCAACCGGTCAAAATCACTTTATCACCGGCTTGATAGCGATCGTCTGAAGACTCCAGCACAGTGCCGGCAAAGTCGATGCCAGGAACCATGGGGAACTCACGAATGATCTTGCCGGTGCCGGTGATCGCCAGACCGTCTTTGTAGTTCAGCGACGAGGCACTGACGCTGACCAGCACCTCACCCTCGGGCAGGTCACTGTCCTGAATTTTTCCCAGTTGAGCCTGAGTGGTTTTGCCCTCTTGGGTCAATAACAGCGCATTAAACATGTTAGTTTCCTATGGATGTGTGGATAAAGGCCGGCCCACTCCATGCTTCCGCTCACAGAAACAGGCCGTTCCCCGTTGGCGCCCACGCCAACGGCAATAGGCGAACGCACGATGACCCAAGCATATGTCAGAAAAGCCACCAGAAACATTGATTTCACTGCATATCCAACATGCACATAACGCCCGATCACCAAGATGTGATCTCGAATCTCATGCATACCCGTCGATCAGGATCCAGCTCACACCGACTGGAAGAAACGCTTCAAAACACCGAATTAGTTTTAACCAATAAGTTCAATAAGACTACAGGAAGCCACTAAAAACATGGATTGTGAAAACAATAATGACAGATTTGGTTAAAACTTTTGATCGAAATCAGGGTTTGAGCTGGTCAAGAAGCGTACGCTTTAAATACGGAAAGGGCACCGTCCATTGCGAGCCAGGCGGAACGCCGGTGCAACGACCGTGATAACAACATTCATCTCACGTCATGATTCGCCAGCCATTGTCCCTGCGATGGCTGGTTTTTTTTCAATGAGGCTAGGAAGATGCGATCTGAACACAGAAAAACCACGCCGTTTGCCCATTTTTTGTTGTGGTGCGCCATCAGTTTCGGCGCCCTGATCTCCGCCACTCTGGCTGCTGGTAGCAATGACTACACCACCTACAGCGATTTCTGCGCGGGATACGGCAACCTCTATACCGTCGGCGGTGTTGGCAAAATTCGGGACAAATACGCCAACGGTTGGCGGCCTCAGTTTGAAGCGGCGCCCGCCACCCGGGCCGAGCTTTCCCGGCCTCACCACGCCATCGCCGACGCCAGAGGCAATATCATGGTGGTGGACAAAGACGCCCATGCCATTCGCAAGATCAGCGCCGATGGCCGCATTTTCACGGTTGCCGGCACTGGCGAAGCCGGCGACGACGGCAACCAACCCGGCCCGGCCACAGAGCGACGACTCAATGGCCCCAATGGCCTGTGGGCCTACCCCGATGGCACCACCTTCATCCTCGACACCGGCAACGGCAAGGTTCGCAAGCTAAGCCGCAGTGGCGAACTCTCGACCCTGTTCACCGATCCCGATGGCATTCAGACCGGTCGCGGTCTCTGGGTGAACCGGGATGCGTCTCTGGTGTACTACAGCTCGGGCAAGCTGTTGAAACAGTGGACACCAGAACACGGGATTAAAGTGGTGGCGGACGGCTTCAAACAGTTGGCCAACCTGGCGGTGAACGGCCAGGGCCAGCTCTATGTCACCGACCGGCAGGCCCACCGAGTCTATCGAATCTCCGCCGATGGCAGTAAACAGGTGGTGGCCGGAAACGGGCGAATCAATGGCGGTGGCGATGGCTTTAAGGCCACTCAGACCGGACTGTATCAGGTACGCGGTATCTGGTTTCACCCCAACGGCGGCTACTTCCTGGCCACTCATAAGGGCGGACAGGTGTGGTTTGTCGACCCGTCCGGGTTCATCCACCTGTTTGTAGACGGCGGCCGCGACCATCAGCATGGCGGCGACGGCCGGCCGTTTAATCAACCGGGAGAGAAAATCAGCGAACCCCGGGCCATCTCGCTGGATAATCTGGGCAACCTGCTGATCACCGAAAGCGACTACGGTTTCATTCGCGTGGTGACCCGCCTCAAATAACAACGGGGCCATGGGGCCCCGTGTCATTGTTGGCAGCGATTAGCCGGCCTTGGCCAGGCTCTGGGTGGTGGCGATGTACTCATCCACCACCTGCTCCAGAATGCTCAACGGCAAGGCGCCGTTTTTCAATACCGCATCATGAAATGCCGCCAGTTCAAACTGCTCACCGAGGGCCTGCCTGGCCTTTTCTCTCAGTGCCAGTATCTTCATCATACCGACCTTGTAGGACGTGGCCTGCCCCGGCATGACGATGTAGCGCTCAATCTCCGCCACTACGTCGGAATTGGCCATGCCGGTGTTGGCCTGCATGTAGTCGATGGCACGCTCTCGGCTCCAACGCTTGGCATGGATGCCGGTGTCCACCACCAGGCGGACAGCGCGGAACAGCTCCGCCTGCAAACGGCCCAGGTTGTCCAGCGGATCCTGTTGGAACCCCAACTCCCAGGCCACCTGCTCCGCGTACAGGGCCCAGCCCTCGACGTAAGCGGTAAACGGCGACATGCGGCGGAAAAACGGCAGGCCTTCTAACTCCATGGCCACCGCAATCTGAAAGTGGTGACCGGGAATCCCTTCGTGATACGCCAGGGTACGCATGCTGTACTTGGGGGTTGCCCTGATGTCATACAGGTTGGCAAAGAAGCGGCCCGGACGAGCGCCATCCAGTGATGGTTGCTCGTAATAGGCGCCAGGGGAAGTCTTCTCTTTAAACTCAGGAATTCGAACGACCTCCATGCCGGCCCGAGGGCGAATGTTAAACGCCCCATCCAACCCGGCATTGATCTCATCCAGAATGCGCTGATACTCAGCCAGGATCTGCTGTCGCCCCGCATCACTGTCTTCGAAATAGAAACGGGGATCGGCGGCCAGGGTATCGATGGCCGCGGTAAAGCCAGCGTCGGTGTCGATGCCCTGCCCGGCCAGAATACTCAACATCTGTGCCTGAATGCGGTCCACTTCCGCCAGCCCCAGCCGATGAATCTCATCGGCGCTGTAATCGGTGCTGGTAAACAGCTGCAGCGACGCCGCATAGGCCTGGTCGCCATCGGGCAGGTGCCAGAAGCCGTCGTCATTGCCAGCTTTGGGTTTGAGCGCCACAAAGTAGTCGATGAACACCTGATAAGCCGGATGCACGTAGTCACGAATGTTGGCAGCCGCCGCCGCCAGCAACCGCTGCTTCTCATTTGGCTCCAGCTCCTCCAGCGCAGACAGGCGCTCATCCAGCGAGGTATAAAGGATGTTGTCCGTGACCGGCGTAGCCACAAAATCATTCATCTCCTCCAACACCCGCTCGATCACGAACCGGGGAGGAATGATGCCCTTCTGTTCACGGAGCTTAAGCCCCTGCAAGTTCTGCTGGAATTTGCGTTCCACTTTCTGCAACCGCAACAGATAAAACTCGGCGTCCTCGACGCTGGTGATCGGGTGCTTAGCCTGCATAAAGCTGGGGTAGCCGTTCTGAATACCAAACAGCTGGTTCACCGGGTAGTTGTGATAGCGAAATTGCTGCGATTGCTCCATGAAATTCAGCAGATACAGCGCCACATCTTTAGACAGCCGCTCATCTTCGTTGAGATCGGCATCGTCGTAGCTCAGCAACACCTCCCTGGCCGCCAGCAGCTCATTGAGCATCTGGTCCCCTTTCTCGGGGCTGTCATCGTCCAGTTCGGCGTTATGGCCATTGATGCCCATCGATTCCAAGAATCCCAGCGACGTTAGGGTTTCCGGGCTGTCAAAGGCCATCTTAATCAGCGTTCGATCCAGAAACGCCCGCAGCATCACCGGCTTGTCGGCGTACCATTCGTGCGCGGCAAAGCCGCCAGCCACGACCACCAGCGACAGCACCCCAATCCCCAGGCGCTTCAAAACGGTCTTAATCATGATCATCCCTTATCAAACATAAACCAAGTCACTCCTTAGCCGCATGAAGCTACCATTGACCGTAGCCGATTAACATTCCAATAACGTTTCAAGCTGTTGCAGCCGCCTGGCTCCGGCTCAGGCGGCACCGGAATTTACACCGATTGGCGGAAAATCCATGGAAAGCCGCTGTATTTGCGGTGACGGGCCAGAGTGGTGCGGGCGCCCTCTCGGTGGTTCTTGTCGACGCAGTATGCGGTCCACTCGCAATGACTGCGCTGAAACTCGATGGTCGAGTAGCCGTGATCCTTGCTGTTAAACAGCTTCATGTGCGGGTTATTGATGATCATCGCCGCTTCCGACAAGGCATCGACAATGTCGGCCCGCTTCAGCTCCCGGTTCAACAAGTTGGCCAGACCATCGACAATGCCGGCGGAGGTCACCGACGGGGTCATGAACTCCACTCCGACCAGATTGCTGCTGCGCAGATTCAGTGACTTACTGTAATCAAGCTTTACATAGGAGCTGATGTAGCTGTGCAGATCACCGGTGAGTACCACGAAGTTATCGACGTCGGCGCCTTTCACCGCTTCGACGATCTGCTGCCGCTCCGCTTGATAACCGTCCCAGGCATCCACGTTGATCAGCGCCAACGGCTTGCCCAGCAACGTGGCCGCCATCCGTCCCATGTAGGTCTGATTACCCATCACCTTCCAGCGAGTGTCGTTGGCGGTCAGGCCGTCGATGAGCCAGCGCTTCTGAGTCTGTCCCAGCATGGTGCGATCGGCGTTGTCCATGTTGGTGCAGCCCAGCGGCACATAACGCTGCAGCGCATCCCCTTCCCCGCAGGGATGAGGGCTTCGGTAGCTGCGACTGTCGGTCATGTACAGGCTGAGCAGATCACCAAAATAGAACTCCCGGTAGATGCGGCTGTACTGGTGAGGATGACTCGCCTCAGGGTTAACGCTGACCCGGGTCGGCGTGTATTCCAGCCAGGCTCGTTGCGAGTCCAGCTTCAGCTGAGTCAGCCGCGCCGGATCATTGCCGTACTGCTCATCGGTGCTATAAGGGTGATCCGGCACCCCCAGGGTATCGCGGTCGTAATCCCAGTAGGCATCGTTGGCGGTTTCATGATCGTCGGTGGCGATGATCCAGGTGTGGTTCTCCATCGCCCGCTGCAACGAACGGTCGCTGCGGTAGCTCTGGTACAGGTGACGGTAATCATTGAGATTCATGGCCACCACACCGCCACTGGGCAGTTGAATCAGGCGGTCTTCAAAGGGCAACTCCTGAAACCTGGGGTCACCGACACTTTCGTAGATGAAGTCTCCCAGATGCACCACAAAGTCCAGGCTGTCATCATCGGCGACATGATCCAGAGCGCCGTAGTAGCCATTGGTGTAATCCTGGCAGGTCAGCACCGCCAGCTTAACCGCGTCACTGTCCACCCCTCGAGGAGCGCTGGTACGACAGCGGCCCAGTCGACTGCTGACTCCGGCATACACAAAGCGGTAGTAATACGCCCGCTCGGCCGACAAATAGCCCTGAAGATCCACCTTCAGGGTGTAGTCGCCTTCGGGGCCGAACTCGGCGGCATCCACCTCCAGCACCAACGTCAGGCTGGTCATGTTGGCATCTTCATACACCTCCACCAGCGCCGAATCACCAGGCTGATACCGGCTCGGTTCGATACGGGTCCACAGCATCACACCGCTGTCGCAAGGGTCACCCGAGGCCACCGAGAGGGGAAACACCGAGGCGGCGGCTTCGACATCGATACTGCGATTGTTCGGCTGAGGTGGCCGCTGTGCCGGCTGGCTGAACAGCGAGAAGGCATGGGCACTGTGATGGCGCACCGCAAAACTGGCCGCGACCGCGCCGCCACCGAGGGTCATAAACTGTCGACGATTGAGATTCTTCACTTCTCCATCCTTAGTTATTGAAAAATCACGCCGAAGCTAGACTGGCCCGATGACAAACAGATAACGGTTTTATGACCGCCAGGGGCAAACAGGCCTTGAGGGCAAAGTAAACCGACAACCGCTGACAGCGGCATAGGGAATTCGCCCGTCACGCTGGCCGCCACGGCCAGTCAGCCATTGAATTCGAAGGCCGTTAAGCTCTACACTACGGCTATAACTTACTCATATCGATTACTTTTGTGCCCGCAGGATGCGGCAGAAAACACCGAGCACTTGCCTCGGTAACCCGCCAGATTCTGTGTGTACACGGCTCGGTACGGATCACCGAGGCGGACGCCCTTGACGTTCGCCGCCACTGCGGATAACGACCATGCTTCACACAGCGCGTACCCCCCTGCTCTGCGGCCTCGCCGCCAGCCTGCTATTGCTTGGAGGCTGTAAACAGCCGCCCATGGAACTGACTCCCAAACTGGTGGTGGTAGAGAAGGTCGGCACCGCTACCGTGCCGCTGTACGGCAACTACGTCGGCGTGACCCGCGCCTCGCTGGATGTCGAAGTGCGCGCCCGCATCGACGGTTTTGTCGAAGACAAGACCTTTGTGGAGGGCAGCGCGGTGGAGACCGGCGAGCTGCTGTACCAGATCGACAACAAACCCTACGTTGCGGTGGTGAACCGGCTGAAGGCCAAGTTGGAGTCGCAGCAGGCGGCATTGGAAAAAGCCCAGCGCGATGTGAAGCGACTGCAACCGCTGTACGAGCAGGACGCCGCCAGTCAGCTCGATTTCGACAACGCCCTGTCGATTCTGGCCCAGGCCAAGTCCAACCGCGCAGCCAGTCAGGCGGAGTTGGAAGAAGCCGAATTGGAACTGAGCTACACCGACATCAAGGCACCCATCAACGGCCTGGTCAGCCGCTCCGAAGTGGACATCGGCGCCCTGGTGGGCAGCAAGGGGCAATCGCTGCTGACCCGGGTTAAGCAGGTGGACCCCATCTACGTCAGCTTTAACATGTCGGCACTGGACTACCTCAATGCCCGCCGCCGCATGACCAGCAGCAGCGCCAAAATCGAGGCGGAAACCGAGGGCAAGGCGGTCGAAGGCTTTGTGCAGATCACCCTGCCGGACAACAGCCAATACCGTTACTGGGGTGATGTCAGCTTCACCGACCCTTCGGTCAACCCGGAAACCGGCACCTTTGAGGTACGGGCGGTGCTGCCCAATCCAGATCGGGAACTGCTGCCAGGCCAATACACCAACGTGCGCATCAAGCTGTCTGAGATCGACAACGCCATCGTCATTCCCCAGAAAGCCACCCGGGTCGATCAGGGCGGCGTCTACGTGATGGTGGTGCTGGACGACAACAGCGTCGAGCGTCGTTTTATCGTCATCGAGCATCAAGGCAAGGAAGGTGTGGTGGTCAAAAGCGGCCTGCGCGCCGGCGAACTGGTGATCGTCGAAGGAATGCACCGGGTCAGCCACGGCCAGCTGGCGCAGCCGTTAACCGCCGAGGAGTACAAGGCCCGCGAGGACGCCAAGGAGAAAGCGGACGCGCTGGAGCAGCAGAAGATTGAGCAGCAGCAGGAACAGGAGCAAGAGTAATGGCCCAGTTCTTCGTCAATCGACCGGTCTTCGCCAGCGTCATCTCCATCGTCATCGTGCTGCTGGGGCTGATCGCCATGTTTCAACTGCCCATCGATCAGTACCCCTACATCACCCCGCCACAGGTGAAGATCTCCGCCTCCTACCCCGGAGCCAGCTCCACCACCGCCGCCGAATCGGTGGCGACGCCGTTGGAGCAGGAGGTCAACGGGGTGCCCAACATGATCTACATGAACTCCAAGAGCACCAACTCCGGCAGCACCAACGTCACCATCACCTTTGATGTCGGCACCAACCCGGATCTGGCGGCGGTGGACGTTCAAAACGCCACCCAACAGGCCTCGGGCAGTCTGCCCATCGATGTCCAGACCGAAGGGGTCTCGGTCTCCAAAGAGGCCTCGGTGGAGCTGCTGAAGCTGGCACTGACCTCCAGCGATGAGCGCTTCGACGAGATCTACCTCAGCAACTACGCCACCATTAACATCGAATCGGCGCTGCGACGGATTCCCGGCGTCGGCCGCACCCGCAACACCGGCTCTCGCAGTTACTCGATGCGAGTGTGGCTGAAACCGGACCAAATGGCCGGCCATGGCCTCACCACCAGCGACGTCATCAGCGCCATCAAGGCGCAGAATAAAGAGAGCCCCGCCGGCACCATTGGCACCCAGCCCAATGTGGACGATCTCAGCCTGACCCTGCCGATCACCGCCGCCGGCCGGCTGTCGAGCGTGCAGCAGTTTAAAGAGGTGATCGTCCGCGCCAACAGTGACGGCTCGTTGATTCGGCTACGGGACATCGCCCGCATCGAACTGGGCTCCTCGGCCTACACCCTGCAGTCGCAGCTCAATGGCCAGAACGCCACCATTTTGCAGGTCTACCTGCTGCCCGGCGCCAACGCCCTGGAGGTCACCCAGAGGGTCAAACAGACCATGGCAGAGCTGGCGCAGAAGTTCCCTCAGGGCATGGACTGGCAGGTGTTCTACGACGCGTCACTGTTTATCGAAGACTCCATCTCCGAGGTAGTGCAGACCCTGATCGAAGCGCTGATCCTGGTGGTGCTGGTGGTGTACCTGTTTCTGCAGAACCTGCGCGCCACCCTGATCCCCGCCATCGCGGTGCCGGTGTCACTGGTGGGCACCCTGGCGGCGATGCTGGCCTTCGGTTTCACCATCAATACCGTTAGCCTGCTGGCGCTGGTGCTGGCCATCGGCATCGTGGTCGACGATGCCATCGTGGTGGTGGAAAACGTCGAGCGGCTGATCAACGAGAAAGGGATGAGCGCCGCCGATGCCACCCGGGCCGCCATGAAAGAGCTGTCCGGCGCCCTGGTGGCCACCAGCCTGGTGCTGGCGGCGGTGTTTGTGCCGGTCTCCTTCCTTGCCGGCATTACCGGCATCATGTACCGGGAGTTTGCGGTGGCCATTACCGTGGCGGTGCTGATCTCCACCGTGGTGGCCCTGACCCTGAGCCCGGCGCTGTGCGCCTTGCTGCTCAAACCCGACAACGGCCAGCGACCGCGTTTTTTCCGCTGGCTCAACCACAAACTGGATGTCAGCACCAACAAGTACGTGGCGCTGGTGGGGCTCACCAACCGCAACGCCGGCCGCAGCTACCTGGTGTTTGCCGCCATGGTGGTGGCGGTGTATATGATCATGACCTCCCTGCCCGCCAGCTTTATGCCCGATGAGGATCAGGGACGGTTTTTCATCGACATGACCCTGCCGGACGGCTCGACGGTAAACCGCACCCAGGAGGTACTGAAAAAAGCCGAGCAACACGTGATGGCCCATTCGGCGGTGGCCTACTCCTTTACCCTGGCAGGCGAGAATCGCCGTTCCGGCTCCAACCAGGCCAACGGCCAGTTCGAAGTGATTCTTAAACCCTGGCCCGAGCGAAAACAAGACGGGGCCACCATCAAGCGGGTAATGCATCAGATTCAACGGGAACTCAACCAGGTGCTGGAGGCGGAGTTCAACCTGTACCTGCCGTCGGCGGTCCCCGGGCTGGGCAATGGTGCCGGCGTCGAGATGGAGTTGCAGGACACCTCGGGCACCAACTTCAAGGGGCTGATGGAGAATGCCGGCCAATTGGTGGAACAGCTGAAACAGCAACCGGAAGTGGCCCGGGCGGGTCTGTCGCTGCAGGCGGCCATTCCGCAACTGAAACTGTCGGTGGATGAAGCCAAGGCGATGGCCATCGGCGTCAACGTCTCCGACATCTATGGCACCATCAAGACCTTTACCGACTCCTCCACCGTCAATGACTTCAACCTGTTTGGTCGGGTCTACCGGGTCAAGATTCAGGCCGAAGACAGCTACCGCCAGTTCCCGAGCCAGATTAAGGACTACTACGTGCGCTCCGCCAGCGGCGCCATGGTGCCCATCGGCGTACTGGCCCATTATGATTACACCGTGGGACCGGCGGCCGTCACTCACTACAACCTGTTCTCCAGTGCCTCCATCAATGTCACCCCGGCACCCGGCTACGCCACCGGTGATGTCATCAAGGCCATCGAGCGGGTGGCCACGCCGATGCTGTCCAATGAGTTTCGCTACGAGTGGACCGGCCTGACCTATCAGGAGGTGCAATCCGCCAACCAGACCAGCATCGCCATCGCCCTGGCCATGGTGTTCGTGTTCCTGTTTCTGGCGGCGCTGTACGAAAGTTGGACCATCCCGGTGGCGGTGTTGCTGATCGCCCCCATTGCCATGCTGGGGGCGTCGCTGTCGACCCTGGTCAGTGGCATGGAGAGCAACCTGTTTTTCCAGGTGGCCTTTATCTCCCTCATCGGCATGGCGGCCAAGAACTCGATCCTGATCGTGGAGTTCGCCAACCAATTGCACCAACAGGGTCGCAGCCGTCTCGACGCGGCCATGGAGGCGGCCAATCTGAGGTTCCGGCCGATTTTGATGACCTCGATGGCCTTCATTCTCGGAGTACTGCCACTGGTACTGTCCACCGGACCGGGGGCGGTCAGCCGCCAGTCGATCTCCATTCCCATCCTCGGCGGCATGGTGTTCGCCACCACCATCGGCATCGTGCTGGTGCCACTGTTCTTCGTTACCTGTGCCGGCTGGTTTAAGGGACGGGACAGCAAGGCCCCCTCAACCGCAACGGCGGGAGAACGCTTATGACACACCTGCGCCCTTACAGCCCGCTGCTGTTGGCCTTGATCATGAGTGGCTGCGCCCTGGGGCCTGACTATCAGCGGCCCCAGTTGGACCTGCCGGCTCAGTATCACGACAACACAGATACCGTCAGCACCACTCACCTTGGTCAACAGTCCTGGCGCCAGTATTACCGGGATCCCAACCTGCAGCGGTTAATCGAGCAGGCCCTGGCTCAAAACCTGGATCTGCAGTCCACGGCCTCCAAGTTACGGGCGGCCCGCTCCCAGGTCACGGTCACCGACGCCGCCCTGTACCCCGAGCTCAGCCTCAGCGCCAGCGGAGAACGGTCTGTGGACAGCGGCCTCACCAGTACCGACCCCGACATTGAGGACACCCTGTATCTGGCCGGAGTGGTGTCGTGGGAGCTGGATCTGTGGGGAGCCAATCGCCGCCGCAGTCAGGCCAGTTACGCCAACCTGCTGTCCAGTGAACAACAGATGGCCCTGGCCACCGTCAGCCTGATCAGTGACGTCGCCAGCCGCTACTACCAGTGGCTGGATGTGGAGCAGCGCTACCGCATCTCTGCCAGCACCGTGGAGCTGCGCTTCAAGGAGCTGGAACTGGCACGGCTGCGCCGGGCCAACGGCGTCATATCCGGGCTGGAAGTCAGGCAAGCCGAGGTAGAATACCAGTCGGCGCGGGTGACGCTGCCGCAGCTGGATTTCGAACGCAAGCAGACCGCCAACCAACTGCGGATTCTGCTGGGCAGCTTTGACCAGGCGCTGCAACCGGACACCCGGGTCGATCAGCCGTTTCAACAGCTGCCGGACAACCTGTCGGTGGGCGTGCCCTCCGCTATGCTGACTCAGCGGCCAGACGTACAGGTTGCCGAACAGCAGTTGATTGCGGCCACCGCCAATGTCGGCGTTGCCAAGACCGCGTTCTTCCCTTCGTTCACCATCAGCGGCAGCTATGGCCACGAAAGCGAGCAGCTGGGAGACATTCTCGACAGCCAGGGCGTGACCTGGTCGCTGCTGGGGGGGCTGACGGCGCCGCTGTTCAATGCCGGGCGCATCAGCGCCGAGTACGACATCGCCAAGGAGAACGCCGAGCAGGCCTTGCTGGCCTACCGCGCCGTGGTGCTGACCGCCTATTTCGAGGTCAATGACGCCATCAACGCCTACCGGCGCTCACAACTGGCCATTACCGCTCAAGAGGAGTTGGTGGCCAGCTCTACCGAGTACGTGCGACTGGCACGGCTGCGCTATACCAATGGCGTCGCCACCTCGTTGGATCTGCTCGATGCCCAGCGTCAGCTGTTCAGTGCCCAACTGGCGCTGTCACAGATCAAACGGGACCGGATGCAGTCGATGGTTAACCTCTACCGGTCACTGGGTGGCGGCGCCAACTCCGCCGCCGCGCAGCAGGGATGACTCAGGCCGGCTGCAGTTGCAGCCGGGGCACGGGGCGGGCATTGATCGGCAGATGCAACACCGCCGCCAGCGCCGCCATCACTACCGTGGTCCACCAGATGGGCTGATAGCTGCCGTAATGGTCGAAAATCAATCCGCCGACCCAGGCGCCGAGAAAGCTGCCCAGTTGATGGGTAAAAAACACCAGCCCATACAGGGTAGACAGGTAACGGGCACCAAAAATCTGCCGCACCAGTCCCGAGGTCAGCGGCACGGTGCCCAGCCAGCAAAAGCCGATGGCCCCCCCAAATAGCGCTGCGGTGTGCTCGGTCACCGGCAGAGTCACAAAGGCGGCGATCACCCCGGTGCGCATGAGATACAGGCCGCTCATCACATAGCGCTTATCAAAATGATCCCCCAACAGTCCCCAGAAATAGGAACCGAAGATGTTGAAGATGCCGACGTAGGCCAGCGCCATGGCGGCCACCTGCGCCGACAAGCCCTGGTCCGCCAGATAGGCCGGCAGGTGGGTAGCAATAAACATCACATGGAAGCCGCAGACAAAGAACCCCAGGTGGATAAACCAGTAGCCACGGTGAGCAGACGCCTCTTTCAGAGCCTGTTTCAGAGTCTGCTCCGGCAACACTTCACTGGGCTGTGAAGGACAGGCAGGCTTAACGAAAGAAGCAAACGCAATCATCAAGGTACAGATCAGGGCAAACAGTTCCATGGTGAAGCGCCAGTCAAACTGGTGCAGCATCGCCTGAGCGCCGGGGATCACCGCAAACATGCCAAAGGAACCGGCGGCGGTGGTCAGGCCAAAGGCCTTGGCGGTATGCTGTGGCGGCACCGCCCGTGCCACCGCCCCCAACACAATCACATAACTGGTGGCACTCAGACCCAAGCCCACCAAGGCCCCCAGCGACACGAACAGCCAGTTGGGTTCGGTAGTCAACGCCGTCATCAGCAAGCCGCTGCCATAGGCGATGGCGCCCAGCGCCATGACCTTGCTGGCCCCATAGCGATCCGCCGCCATCCCCACCAGGGGCTGAAACAGTCCGAACAACAGGTTCTGGACGGCGATGGCCAAAGAAAAGAATTCCCGGCCGGTACCAAAACTCTCCACCATTGGGGTCAGAAAAATGCCAAAGGACTGGCGAATGCCCAGGCTGATGATCAGCACGGCGATGCCCATCCACACCAACAGAGGAAAACGGAAAATACTCAAAACAACTCCAGGGAAATGCAATGGCCATGGCGGCCACCAAGGGCGAGGTAGAACGCGGTCTTATTCGGACATAGGGGAAGGCATTCCCCGATGATGATGCGACATCGACTTTGCCTCAGCGTGCTGATGTTCGGAGCCACCGTCGCCGGCATGACAGCCCGAATCCATGGCATGATCGGACAAGGCCGCCAGCAGGCCACTGCTGTGGTGAACGCCATAGAGCACCAGGCCCAGCAGCAGGGTCATTCTCAGCAATTGAGCAAACAGGGATTGGGATCGCATCAACACGCTCAATCAAACAAATCGGGCGCCAATGCTACTCCCCATTTAGCAAGGCTACCAGAGCAAACGCAGTTGAAATAAATGCAACAGCGGTATGCGTTTGGTGCATGTCAGTCAGGGGGTCAACACCGCGTCCAGCCACACCAGACGATGATCCGACGACGCCTGGCGGTTGGCCACCAGTCGCTGCAACCGGCTTCGGCGTGTCGGCCAGAACACCCCGGACTGAATCACCCTCCAACCACAACTCGACGGCAACACGTAATCCACCCGGGCCCGCCAGGCGGCAGTATGCTGCGCCCCATAGGGATTATCCGGTGAATGGTCACGGCCACCATCGCTGCCCGGCACCGGGTCGACCTGAATCCCGGGATGATGCAACAGCTGTTCAATGGCCCCGGGGTAGCTGTCGCCCTCGACAGCCGACGCGTTGTAATCTCCGACAATCACAAAACGACTTGCCGCTGCCAAACCGCCTTTCTGACCCTTGTCGTCCTCCAGGTAAGCGCTTTTTTGCGGATCAATGTAGTCGGCCCACAGACGAATCTCGTCGTGGTTGCGCGCGGCGTTGCGCTTTTCCGGCCCATGAAACACCGGCGGCGTCGGGTGGGCGGCCAGCAGGTGCAGCGTCTGCTCCCCCACCACGATGGGCACGTCCCAGTGCGACTTGGAGGAGAGCCGCATTCCCAACCGAGTCGCCTCATCGTAAAACGGTCGACCATCCGGATGGGTGACCGGCAAAGCACCCGGCATGCGGTGCCACAGAAACTGACGAAACGTCCTCACCCGCGGGTGATCGATCGGATAGCGGGACAACACCAGCATGCCGTACTGACCCGGGTAAGCACCAAACCCATAGGCGTCCCCCAGCGTCCCCGATGCGACGCCGTCACCGTCGATGTCCAGCGGACTGGGCTCACCGGCATTGACCGGCGCACAGTAATAGTAGGGATAGTCGATGCCCGGCTGCCCTTTCTGGCCCACCTTCAGGTAGTGATGGATGAACGCCTCGGCACCGGCGCCGGGGTCATCGATGTAATCAAATTCATTCAGCAGCAGGATATCCGGACGCACCCGCTGAATGATCTCGGCGATATTGCGAATCTGCGGGTGGGCCCCGGAGGCCAGATTCCGGGCCAGCGCCGAGGGATCCAGCGGCCCGCCGTCCACGGCATAATTACCGGCTTCCATGCTGGCATTAAAGGTCGCGATACGAAGCGTACTGGAGGGAGTCATAGACGAGAGGCAACCTGCTGGCCGGTAAAACCGCCATGGTAGCAAACCCCACTCTGAGATGCCGACATTCCAGCCTGAGTCAGCGCAACAGATACCCAAAACTTGCACAAACCCTGCTGGACAGGCGCTCTGTCAGCCAACAGCGTTTTTTCCACTCTCACGGGTTGATGGCGCCCAAAACTTGCACAAACCCTGTTGGACAGGCGCTCTGTCAGCCAACAGCGTTTTTTCCACTACCACGGCCTGTTGACGCCCAAAACTTGCACAAACCCTGCTGGACAGGCGCTCTGTCAGCCAAAAGCGTTTTTTCCATTCTCACGGTCTCTTGACGCCCAAAACTTGCACAAACCCTGTTGGACAGGCGCTCTGTCTGCCAACAGCGTTTTTTCCACTCTCACGGGTTGATGGCGCCCAAAACTTGCACAAACCCTGTTGGACAGGCGCTCTGTCAGCCAACAGCGTTTTTTCCACTCTCACGGATTGATGGCGCCCAAAACTTGCACAAACCCTGTTGGACAGGCGCTCTGTCAGCCAACAGCGTTTTTTCCACTCTCACGGATTGATGGCGCCCAAAACTTGCACAAACCCCGCCGGACAGGTACTCTGCGGCGTTTTTTCCATTTTCTAGTCCGGGACCACCACCTTGATCATCAGCTCAAACATTACCATGCAGTTCGGCGCCAAGCCGTTGTTCGAAAACATCAACGCCAAGTTTGGCGGCGGCAACCGCTACGGCCTGATCGGCGCCAACGGCTGCGGCAAGTCGACCTTTATGAAGATCCTCTCCGGTGAGCTGGAGCCTTCTGCCGGTAATGTGAGCCTGGAAGCCAACACCCGCATGGCCAAACTGGGCCAGGATCAGTGGGCATTCGAAGAGTACAGCGTCATCGACACCGTGATCATGGGCCACAAAGAGATGTGGGAAGTGAAAGCGGAGCGGGATCGCATCTACAGCCTGCCAGAGATGTCGGAAGAGGAAGGCATGAAGGTGGCGGACCTGGAAGTGCAATTTGCCGAGATGGACGGCTACTCCGCCGAAGCCCGCGCCGGCGAACTGCTGATGGGGCTGGGCATTCCCGAGGAGCAGCACTTTGGCCTGATGAGTGCCGTGGCCCCGGGCCTGAAAGTGCGAGTGCTGCTGGCACAGGTGCTGTTTGCTGATCCCGACATCATGCTGCTGGACGAGCCCACCAACAACCTGGACATCCACACCATTCACTGGCTGGAAGAGGTGCTGAACGAGCGCAACTGCACCATGATCATCATCTCGCACGATCGTCACTTCCTAAACGGTGTCTGCACTCACATGGCCGACATCGACTACGGTGAGCTGCGCCTGTACCACGGCAACTACGACGAATACATGACCGCCGCCGAACAGGCCCGCGAGCGTCTGCTGGCGGACAACGCCAAGAAGAAAGCCCAGATTGCCGAACTGCAGAGCTTTGTCAGCCGCTTCTCTGCCAACGCCTCTAAGGCGCGCCAGGCCACCTCACGGGCCAAGCAGATCGATAAGATTCAGTTGGACGAAGTGAAAGCCTCCAGCCGCCAGTCGCCGTTTATCCGCTTTGAGCAAGAGAAGAAGCTGTTCCGGACTGCCCTGGAGGTGGAAGGCCTGTCTCAGGGCTACGACGAACTGCTGTTCAGCGGTCTGGATCTACGGGTGGAAGTGGGCGAGCGCATCGCCATCATCGGCCAGAACGGTGTCGGTAAATCCACCCTGCTCAACACCCTGGTGGGGCAGATGGCACCGAAAGCCGGTACCATTAAATGGTCTGAAAACAACAACATCGGCTACTACGCCCAGGATCACGCCGCCGACTTCGAACAAGATATGAACCTGTTCGACTGGATGGCACAGTGGTCCACCGAAGGCGCCGACGAACAGACCATCCGCTCCTTCCTGGGACGGATGCTGTTCTCCCAGAACGAAATCAAGAAATCCACCAAGGTGATCTCTGGCGGAGAGCAGGGCCGAATGCTGTTTGGCAAGCTGATGATGCAAAAGCCCAACATCCTGGTGATGGACGAACCCACCAACCACATGGACATGGAGTCCATTGAAGCGTTGAACCTGTCACTGGAAAACTATCCGGGCACCCTGCTGTTCGTGTCCCACGACCGTCAGTTTGTGTCCTCGGTGGCCACCCGCATCATCGAGCTGAAGGCAGACGGCATCACCGACTTCCACGGCACCTACGATGAGTACCTGCGCAGCCAGGGCCTGGAAGGTTAACCTCAACCACCAAGTAGAAAAGCCTGCAGACGCAGGCTTTTTTTATGGTCACCGCTCCGAGGCTCCTCCGGCGACCAGCAATCCTTTTAACGACAGGCTCAACCACTGCAACGCCGGGCCGAAGCCCGCTTCGGGACGGGTCACCAGATCCACCGGCACCTGCCATTGTTGAGAATCAGACGGCATATTCAGCGCCACCAGTCGCTGCGAAAAAGCCGGATCTTGAACTAAGTGGCTGGGCACATATCCCCAGCCAAAGCCGCGACAAGCCAACTCAGCGGTCATGTAGAAATTGTTGGATCCCCAGCAATCCTGACTCACCACAGGAAAATCCACCAACGGCTTGCCCTGGGTGCCCCGAACCTGCAGTTGACGATGACCACTTAGGCAACTCAGGGTCAGGTTCGACTCCCCCACCAGAGGGTGGTCCGGGGACACCACCGCCTGAAACGGCAGGCTGCCGATGTAGCTGGCATCCAACTCTGCCGGATAGGGGATCTGGGAAAACATCAGCCCCAGGTGAGCCCGCCCCTGGTCCACCAAAGACACCACATCCGGGCTGGCCACCGTCAGAAACTCCAGCGAGGTCGAGCCAAATTGCCGGGTAAACTCTACCAGGATGGACTCCAGTCCCGGCATCATCAGCACTTCGTCCAGGGCCAGCACCAGATGACTCTCCTCACCGGCACTCAGACTCAAGGCGCTGCTTTGCAGCCGCTGATGATGCAGCATCAGCATTTGGGTTTGCTCAAACAGCACTCGTCCTTCTTTAGTCAGCACCGGTGATCGCCCCTGGCGATCGAACAGGGTCAGGTTCAGATCGATCTCCAGGTTGGCAATGCCCTGACTGACCACCGATTGCGCTTTTCCCAGTTTGCGGGCCGCCGCTGAAAACGACCCCTGCTCTGCCGCCGCCACGAACATGCGCAGCTGTTCCAGGGTATACATATCTACAAAACCGATAGCTACTAACTTTTATCCATCTTAAAAGAAAATAAAATGGCCGCATAGTGATTTTTAGGAGCCGATTATGTCCACCAAAGAACGCATTTTTCATTCGCTGATGTTTGAGCTGATTGCTCTGGTTATCGTGATTAACCTTGGCAGTCTGGTTACCGGAGCCGGCCACAGCATGACCTGGGCCGCCATCGCCATGTCGCTGTTGGCCATGGCCTGGAACTATGTCTACAACCTGATGTTCGACCGCTGCTTCGGCAGCAATCGTGAGACCCGCACACCGATGATTCGTCTGGGTCATGGGCTGGGATTTGAAGTGGGCTTTATGGCGGTGTCTCTGCCAATGCTGATGTGGATTCTGCAGATGGGGTTCTGGCAGGTACTGATGCTGGATATCGGCTTTGTGCTGTTCTTCCTGGTGTACGCCATCGCGTTCAACTGGATCTATGACACACTGCGACTGCGAATGCTGGGCCCCATCCAGGCTAAGACAGCATAATTTTGTTATTGAAGTGACTCGCCATTCACGCCCAGGGAGGGGAGTGAACCGACAACGGCGGCGGATTTACAGTAGACGCTTTCCATTTCAGCCCAGAATTCCACCAAACCCCACCCCAAATAGATCACACTTATGCGCATATTTGTGACCGCCATAAGCCAGCCACTAACGCACCAACAACAAAGTTCACAGAGCCGCAAACTGGCGACTTTTCAGGCTTTTGTTTTGTTACTATCTCTACTTCGCCTTCCCTGTTTAGGCGAAAAGGAGCAATCGTTTCAGTCTCAGAGCCGTACCAAAGGCCCGATACTGGCACGAGGGTACCAGTCAACGGAATCCAGCAGTCAGTGAGCCGGACTCCGATTACTAAGACGCCATTGTACCGAATTATCGCTCGCCAACTTATCATCCAATTGGCCAGCCAACATTATCCAGGCGCTCCCCCGCACAACCCGGTTGTGCGGGGGATTTTTCTTTCTGCTCCGACGCCCTCTCCCGTGTGCGCTTTACCGCATAACGCGAAATTTTTGCCCTCGCTCAGCCCGCAAGCTTGCCACAATGTGTAACAATCCCATTTCAACTTTGATGCATGGAATTGGCCTTGATGAAGCTCCTGGTCAGCTTACTGTTGATGCTGCCACTGACCGCGAACGCCCAAACAGCGGGGGATTTGGCGACCCTAAGCCAATGGTTACAGGGCAACTTCAGCAGCGAACAGCAATCACAGCAACTGGAAAACTACTTCCACCTGCAACTGCATACCGTGTCTGTCTGGCCAAGCAGCGAGGCCCCCTGGCTGTACATGGAACAAGCGTCGGTCAAACGGCCGGAACGCCCCTATCGTCAAAGATTGCTGCGGCTGCAGCAAACCGCCCCAGGCCAGTTCACCTACACGCCCTATACCCTAAACCAGCCGCAACGCTACATGCAGGCCTGGCGCTACCCTGCCCGTTTGGCGCCCCTGACCCCTGAGCAAATTACGCCTCGAAGCGGCTGTGAGGTCTACCTGCGCTGGCAGGCTGATAAGCAGCGTTACCATGGACAGACCCGAATTGGTACCTGCACCAGCAAAATGTACGGCGCCAGCTACACCACCATCGAGATCAGCGTCTACCGCGACAGGGTGGTGAAGTGGGCCCGGGGCTACGATGCCGACCACAACTTTATCTGGGGCGGCAACCAGGGGGGCTACCGATTTGATCGTTTAAACCCATAGCCCTCCATTCGTGGGCTGAGGTTAGCTTCAGTGATGCTCTCCCTCAAGCAGCGAGGAGAACTTCAGCAACCCTGCCATATTGCTGGCATTGAGCTTTTTCATCACGTTAGAACGATGCACCTCGATGGTGCGCACCGACACAAACAGGGTATCGGCCATCTGCTTGTTGGTGTGGCCATTAATCACCAGCCGGAACACCTGCTGCTCTCGCTCGGTCAACTCATTCAGCAGCGCCAGTTGCTGCAGGTCGTGATGCAGTTTCAGGCTGTGGCCCACACCCCGTTCGATGGCTTCATACAGCGCCTTGCCCTGCACCGGTTTCTGAAAGAAATCGAAAGCGCCGTTTTTCAGCGCCTCCACCGCCATCGGCACATCACCGTGACCAGTCAGAAAAATCACCGCCAGCGGACTGTGGGCATCATTTAATTTCTGATGCAGCTCCTGCCCGCTCAGTTGAGGCATGCGGCTATCGAGAATGACGCAGCCAGGCTGAGACAAGTCCACCTGCCTCAGGAACTCGGCGCCCCGCTGAAAGCCGGTCAGTGTCACTCCGTAACCCTCCATCAGGAAACTCAGCGAATCGAGAATGGCGGCATCATCATCCACCAGGTACACCGGCGTGTCGGCACTCAAAGTCATAGATATTCCTAATACAGTTGTCTCTTATAGAGTGATATCTCAGTTCCCATCAATAAGCGAGATAAAAAGCAGTAACTTTGAATCGCTTCACATTGATTTAACCTCGACCTGCCTTATGGTTAAACCATTGTCCAGCCATTGCAAGGTCCCCTGTGAAACCGTTGCTGCCACTGTTGTTTGCCCTTACCCTCGTCAGTCTGTGTCGCATAGAGTGTGCGCTCGCCCGCCAAAGTGGCGAGGCTGAGGAGCAGCACCTACAGGTCGGTGTGCTGGCCAACTGGGGTTATCGTCAGGCCGAAGAGCGCTGGAAACCGATGATGGACTACCTGTCGGCCCGGGTCGATGGTGCCCATTTCACCGTTCGCCCCGGCTCGTTCGAGGAACTCAACACCGCCCTTGGCGCCGGCGAGATTCAGTTCATCGTCACCAACCCGGGTCAGTACCTGTTTCTGTCCAATCAATTCCCGCTGTCGTGGCTGGCCACCATGCGTTCGCGCAAACACAACGGCACCACCTATGCGATTGGCTCCACCATCATTGTTCGCGCCGACAGTGACTATCGAACGTTGTACGATCTCAAGGGCAAGGTCATTGCCGCCAGTGGCCGCCACGCACTGGGCGGCTACCAGGCCACCGTCGGCCTGATGCACAAGCTGGGGATGAATCCGGACGATTTCTTCGACGAAGTGAAGTTTCTCGGCTTTCCTCTGGGGCCACTGATCTTTCAGGTCCGAGACAAAAACATTGATGCCGCCATCACTCCGTTCTGCACCCTGGAGGAGATGGTGGAAAAAGGGGTTATCCGCATGGAGGACTTTCGCGTTATCAACCCCAGCCGTCCTCCAGGCTACGACTGCCAGGTCAGCACCCAGCTGTACCCCAACTGGTCCTTCGCCGCCAGCGAGGAGGTCAGCAGTTCGGTGACCAAGCAGATCACCGGCGCCCTGTACGCACTCACACCGGACGATCCGGCCGCCATTCAAGCCGGCACCCTGGGCTGGACCGCCCCCATCAGCCAGCTTAAAGTGATTCAGCTGTTTTCCGACCTGCATTATCAGGAGCAGGAAACCAGCAAATGGGATCTGTTTCTGTCCTGGCTGGAGGCCAATCGTAAATGGGGCATTCTGGCAGGACTGCTGTTCCTGATTGCTACCTTCTACCACCTGTGGATCGAGTACAAGTTTCGCCAAAAGAGCGACACCCTGGTGGAAACCGAGCGCCAGTTAAAACGCAAAGCCGTGCAGCTTGAGCGGTTGCACAGTGCCGCGGTGGTGGGCGAGATTGGCGCCGGACTGGCCCATGAGATCAATCAACCCATAGCCGCCATCACCAACTACAGCGAAGGGGGCATCGTTCGGCTGAAACGGCAAACTCAACCAGACACCGAGATGCTGGCTCTGCTGGACAAGATCAATCAGCAGTCGGAGCGGGCAGGCGCCGTCGTACATCGCATTCGGGGGCTACTGAAGCGCAGGGAAACCGTACTGATGAACGTCAACCTGCTGAGTCTGGTGGATGAAAGCCTGTCGCTGTTGAAGCTGGAACTGGAGCGTCACCACATCGACGTTCGCACTCAGGTCAAAGGTGAACCCTACTTCGTACAGGCCGATAAAGTCGGCATGCAACAGGTACTGATCAACCTGATAAAAAACAGCATCGATGCCCTGTCTGAAATGGAAACCGATCATCACGGTCAGATTGAGGTCCGGCTGGAGTTCAGCGATGATGAGGCCTGGCTGCTGGTGATCGATAACGGCCCAGGCTTTGCTCAGGATCCCGACTCGATGATCGCCTCATTCAGTACCACCAAATCCGATGGCCTGGGGCTGGGGCTGGCCATCTGCTCGGATTTGGTAAAGGAACAACACGGCCAATTCCAGATTCGCAACAACGAGCAGCACCAGGGCGGCTGTACCGCGAAGATCACTCTGCCCCGACGCCCGGCAGAGCCTAAGCCGTAAAGGAGAGTTCCCCATCGATAAACATCTCAAAGCACAGTTGGCACAGCGGATTCAAGAGCAGATCGCTGCTCTGGAGTACGAGCTGCACCGTTGCAGCCCGGCCGATGCAAGTGGCTGTCGCCTGCGCATCGAGCGACTGCAGACCGCTTTGATGCGCATCCCCTGCCAACACTTTGGCCTGTGTTTCAAATGCGAACAACCGATCCCAATCGCTGTTCTCCTGGGCTCGCCAGAGCGCAGTATCTGCCCGGCCTGCCTAAAGGCCGCCCCATCGTCTGATACGGAAAAACCACCGGCTTAAGCAGGAATAGACGAACGCCAACACATCGATTATTGTGAACGTCATTACGGTTTCCTGCGGGCAAACGCCCTAGTGTTAGAAACCTGATTGCGAACCCCGATCCGCACAACAACAGCGAGAACGAACAATGTCCGATTCCAACAACAGCTTCTACGACCGCGCCAACGCCCACATCCACCTGGCCAACGACCACAATAAAGACCCCAAGGTGGAAGCCGGCGAGGTCAGTGCCTCCTTTATGTGGGGCGTGGCCCGTTACAACGCCTGGTTTGGCGCCGCCGGTTTTAAAACCAAAGAGGAGATGGCGGTGCGTAAGGTCGAAATGATGGAATACTACATCGAAGAGTACCGCAAGATGTTGGAAGCCAACATGGACGACTACATCGAGAACTTCGACCGCTACATGAAGCCGCAAAACTGATTGCTCACCAAGGCGGCTTTCTGCCGGAAAGCCGCTCGCCCCAGCCCGCCTTACCACAGCTCGCCTACCCGCACGCCGCCGCACTGTTGCTATCGCCGATAGCGCCTAAGACCACGCCTGTCGATGGCAGGGTGCTGCGGATCACAACGGCTACTCGAGCCAAAAATCGAATATAAGACCCATATATTCAATAGCTTAAAATTTTAGGCGGCCTTGCTACCGCTCAATACTGACACTTTCTCAAAAACCGTCGAATGACCAAGCGCCGTCCTCAGACAGATTGGGACTCCGATCCCGTGGCGGACGCGGGCAAGCGAAAAAATTTACTCCGAAATCACTCGGAACGTGCACCAGACGCCGAGCCGGCTTACCGCTCGATGTCGTAAGCGAAGGTGTTAGCTGCATTCACAAAGGCCAAGGCGCTTATCTGTATCATTTTCACCAACGAGGTTTAATAACGAAAACAGGTGAAAGTGTGGACTGGATTATTTTCAAAAACGAAAACACCTGTTCTCATTCTGATTTTGAATTGAATAAACAATCCATTACTCAATTCAACATGGATTTTTTAAAAAGCAGCCATTACTGGGTCTCTAACAAAGATCTAAGAAAATACGCCATTAGGCTAATGACACTTTTCGGAGCCCAGGGACAATCGCGACACTTAGAACAAACCGTGCGTTCTCTCGGGGTTAATTGCCTTTATTTAATTACTAACGGTGTTAGCGATGAATCCTGCGGTCTGATGCTGTGTATCAACCACTCAAGCCAGCGGCGGGCATGGCAAGTTGTGAATAGCTTATGGGCTGAAGCGCATCCAGTTCCTGAAAACAAAAGAAAAATAAGCACCAAGACAAAAATGGTAATCCAACTCACGGCACTGGGTCTTAATACCAGCGAAATATCGGACGTTCTTTACCTGACAACCCGAGGAGTTGATTACCACCTGGATATTGCCAAAAAGTATTTTGGTGCCATTAACAAACCAAATTTAATTTGGTCTGCGGCACAAGAAGGCTGGCTCTAATACCAACAACACTCACCACACTGTTATCTGTCATACCAATAATAGCAACCTAATATAGGTACCATGTCATTATGAAACGTAAACAATCAGCCCTGGCTCTCGCCGGGATACTGTCTTTGACTCTTAATGGTTGCGGCAGCGATTCCGACTCGCAAGCTGCAACACCGGAACTTCCACCCGTGGTAATACCGCCCTCGAACGCCGCCGGTCCCGATAATCCGGCCTGGAAGCACGTCGATCAGGGCTATATCGATCTCAATGGCAAGAGCGAGTCTACCGGCATCGTCACCATCTCTCTGGGTCGAAGAATCAACAGCGTTCAGCAATGGATGTACGCCTGCGCCATCGACGCCAATGGCAACCCGGTGACCAAGGTGGCCGAAAACGGAGCCATTACCCAACTCTACCCCAAAGATCCCGATGGCACCTTTGCCATCAGGGCGGCAAAGCAGTTGGGCAAGTCGGTCGACGACCTGACCGAGCAGGATAAAGGGCGCTTCTTTGGCACCGATTGCGTCAGCAATAATACCCTCATCGACGTTGACGGCGTCCAGTATCCCAAGTTGCTGCAGATACGCGCCCGAGCCAGCGGCGCCGAGCCGGATTCCGATTTTGCCGATGTAAACAACGACGGCATTATCATCAATTATGATGCCGCGGCACAGGGCATCGCCACTCACGAACCCAGCATCAATTCAAAATACCCAACCACTTTTGAGATCAATCTGGATGACGTAGAACTTTGGCTAAATAACGTTGGTGACGCACTGACCAAAGGCACTTCCAGGCCGGACCTGTTTCAACAAGGGCACTTCTCTGCCTTCGATGTGTTCCGCTACGTCGATTACCTTCGTTCCGATCTCGAGATCACCATTACCGCCGTACCTTATAACTTTGAGGGCAACGATTACCCCCTGTCTGAGCTCAACACCTATGAATTCACGGTGAACTGGGACGTCAATGGCGACGGCATCTTCGATGCGTCCGACAACCAATTCTCAACCTCTGAGATAGACGATGCCACTCCGGCATTGGAACAACGCTATGATCGCCAGTACCCGGCGTATTACAACAGCGATCGCTGGCATTTCAAATTCAACAACAGTCGAGGTTACGGCAAGGGTGACCGCACCACCCTCAACGGCCAGAATTACATTCAAATCGACCGTTTCCTGGCCCGGGAAGATCAGGAACTGAGATTCTTCCCTGAGCTTGCCGGTTACACCGAACGGCGCGAGTGGCTGATGAAACACGACATCAAACGCCACCTCGCCAATGGCGGAAAAATCAATGTGCCGAATGATCAGGCCTACCCTATCGATGAACAAGGGCGTCCCTACACCTTTATGGAACTGCCCTATTTCCTCGACGGTGACGTATACGATCCCAACAACCTGCCAACCCCAATTCCTTATGCCGCTCACATGAAGGTGACGCCGCATAATTTGCGCAGTGACATGTATCAGCCCGGTGTCATCACCCTGATGGACATCTTTCTGTCGGCCAACGATCACATCGCCAACGACGACGGCACCGTTCTGGTTGACGACCCGGACACTCCGACCTTTGCCTTCTCGTTCTGGCCGGTTCTCTCCTCCGGTGCCATCGTCAATCAATTTGGCCTGGATAAAGCTCCGCTGTTTGGCCAATCCGCCGGCGGCATTCCCGGTGGCGGCATCATGATCAGCTTTGGCAGCTTTTTCTCCTCCGGCGAGTTCGGTGCCAACGTACAGGATTGTCGCAAATTCAATATCGACGGCGAGCAGCGCCTGGCTGGCAATGGTACTCCCATTCCCGGGGTTGATCAGTCCATCCCCTATCAGGCCGACCGCCTGTGCCTGCTCAACTTTAAAAACAACGGCAGCGGCGGCTACTTTGTCCCTGATATGCTCAGCGCCTACCAGATGCCCTATGGCATGGAACGCTTCTCCATCATGCCCTATCCGATCGGCCGCGATCCTGATGTCAAAGACTTCCTGTTCTACCTCAACGAGTCCTACGATTTTAACTTCAACCGCTATGAGTCACGAATTGCCAATAACATTCCAGGCTCTGAAGGCAGCATTGCCGCCGATACCGCCACGGTTCGTCGTCTGGAGATTCCACCGAAGAATCACTCGACCGGCAACGCCCCGCTGCTGAATCAAACCCACTTTGGCTGGAAGATCGCCGACTGCACTCAGTGTCACAACGCCCAGAAAGATCCTAAAGGTCATGGCGGCTCCTCCTGGCCGGTCAACTCTGTCGAGGGCTTTGACAACGTCCAGCCCTACTACTGTGCCTCCTGTCACGGCAACAACGGCGCCCCACAAGGGCATGGAGCTATTGCCACCTGCTATTGGTGCCATTCACCGGACTCCGGCTTGAAAAACCACGGTGCCGCCAGCAGCAACCGCTTGCTGCACGAGCAAGACTGGATTGCCAACATCATTGATGGTGGCACCCGCAACCCCAATGACTGGGGCAACTTCTCCCCTTACGGCGCCCGTCACGTGTCCACCAACAGCTACTACGACACCGACAAAACCTGGCCAGATCCCTGGGCCTGCGGCACTTGCCACCAAGACCAGAGTCACACAGACTAACATTGACTGACTCGCTGCCGGTGTTCCCCTGCCTAAAGGCCGACACCGGCAGTGAGCGTCCCCGCTCACCCGATTGACCAGAGGAAAACCAGGCATGAGCAAAGCAGATAAAAAAGACCTGATTGCCCGTACCGCACTGACCGCGATTCGGGAAGAGGGGGTATTTCGTTTCTCTCTCGGTGGCGTCGCACAACGTGCAGGGGTGTCGGTCGGCACCATCTACAACAACTTCGGCTCAAAAGAGGAGCTGCTGGCCTACTTGCATAACCAGGCCATTAACTCCGTGTTTGAACTGGTTCTGAAACTGGAGCATGAACCTCTGAATCTTCGTGAGGTGATCATCTGCACCACCTGTTTTCAGTTTTACATTCGTTCCCTGCACAAGGACAACTCCGGCATCGACCTCGTCAGCACCAATAGACAGCTGTTTGGTGCCCCGGATTCAGAGTCCGCTCAAGCCATGAAAGCCTCCATGACCCGCATCATTGGCTACCGTCGGGAGCAGTTTTTGCAGGGGATCGCAGCCGGGAAGATCCTTTCCAGCCAAGAGCACGCCCTGAGTGTTTTTCGAAAAATGACCGTGATCTCCCGTGGCACCATGATCTTTTCCAACCACGTATTTGTCCCCTGGGGCGCCCTGCCGCTGACGGAAGCCTTTGAGTTGTGCGACCTGGTGTTGTCCACTCTGGAGTGGAACGCCGACTGCCAGCAAGCCGACCACACCAAAATGAAAATCGCGCTGCGCTCTATTATCGACACCGGTGCCAGTTTTCCCTACTGATCCCCCACGCCATTGCCGGCGACGCACTCGCGAGTGACTCAAGCCGCAAATCCGCCGAAAACTGTTCCTGATACCACTAAATTGGCCACCATGTGGTTTCCCACAATAGACGCGTCAACGCCGATTAATTAGGCACTCGAAGCCGCTGTGGCCAAGCTCACACTCCCGTCACCCACGGCGGCGATATGTGGTTTACCACAATACCCCCCTGGCCGTTCCCGGCTTAAAACTGATGCTGACAACGAATTGTGGCACCGACCTGAGACACACAGTAGCCACAGCACAATGACCTATCCATCCGGCTCAGCCGGACACGACTGACGCCCGTTGGGCTCAGCATCGAAAAGGGGAATGAAGATGAAACTCGATCGGCGAACCTTTATCAAAGGTGCCGGTGCCAGCACCGCAGGCTGCGCCTTGGCCAGCATGCTGCCAGGTACTCTCGGCGCCTTTGAACAGCCCATGCTCAAAGGCTCCGACAAGGCCATTCACAGCATCTGTGAGATGTGCTCCACCCGCTGCCCGATTTCCGCCCGTATCGTCAACGGTAAGAACGTGTCGATTCTGGGCAACAGCAACGCCAAGTCCTTCGGTGGTGCCGTCTGCGCCCGTGGCGGCGCCGGACACAGCCTGCTGTACGATAAGCAGCGCCTGGTCAAACCCATTAAACGGGTGGGCGCCCGCGGCGAAGGCAAGTGGCAGGAGATCGAGTGGGATGAAGCCTATGCCATGATGGCGGACAAGCTGGGCCGCATCAAACAGCAGTATGGCCCAGAAGCCGTGGCCTTCTCCTCTAAGTCCGGCTCCAACCACAAGCACCTGTTCCACCTGGCCAAAGCCTTTGGCAGCCCCAATACCTTCACCCATGGCTCCACCTGTCCGTCCGGCTACAAGATTGCCGCCCTGGCCATGTTTGGCACCAAGATGAAGCGGGATCTGAGCAACTCCAAATACATCATCAACTTCGGCCATAACCTGTACGAAGGCATCAACATGTCCGAGACCCGCGGACTGATGAAGGCCCAGGCCGACCGCGGTGCCAAACTGGTGGTATTTGAACCCCGATTCTCCATCGTCGCCGATAAAGCCAGCGAATGGCACGCCATTAAACCAGGCACCGACGTCACCGTAGCCCTGGCCCTGTGTCATGTGCTGATTTACGACAACCTGTACGACAAAGCCTTCATCGAACGCTACGTCAATGGCTTCGACGCGTTCGCCAAAGAGATGAAGGCCTACACCCCGGAATGGGCCGAATCCATCAGTGACGTGCCGGCCGAGGACATTCGCCGCATCGCCCATGAATACGCCGCAGCGGCCCCCCATGCCGTGGTCGATTTCGGCCACCGTGCCAGCTTCACCACCGAAGAGTTTGAACTGCGCCGGGCGCTGTTCGCCGCCAACGTGCTGATCGGCAACATCGAACGCAAAGGTGGCCTGTACGCCGGCAAGAAAGCCAAGACCTATAACAAGTTCGCCGGTGGCGACGTCACACCTGGCCTGGCCAAGCCCAAGGTCAACGGCATGCCTAAGCCCACCGCGGCCCGCATCGACTCGGTGGACAAGCAGTTCGCCATGCTGTGGTCCAACGGCGGCATCTATCAAAGCATCCTCGATGCCACGCTGGAAAACCAGCCCTATAAGATTCATGGCTGGGTGATGAGCCGCACCAACCCAATGCAGACCATGACCGACCGCGCCCGAGTGGTCAAAGCCATCGAAGCGATGGAGTTTGTGGTCTGCTGTGATGTCTACGTCAGCGAAACCGCCGCCTACGCCGATCTGGTGTTGCCCGAGTCCACCTATCTGGAGCGGGACGAAGAGATCTTCGACAAGTCCGGCAAAAACCCGGCCTACTACGTGCGTCAGCCCGTGGTTGAAACCATTGGTGACACTCGTCCCTCCTGGTTGATTTGGAAACAGGCCGCCGATGCACTGGGCCTGGGCCAGTTCTTCCCCTGGGAGAACATGGACACCCTGCAGTTGCTGCAGGTGAAAAAGGACGTGCCGCTGCTGCAAAAAATCAAGCAGGAAGGCTACGTCAGCTTCGGCACCCCGCTGATGCTGCGTGAACCGTCAATGGTCGCCAAGTTCGCCGCCGCCTACCCCAACGCCCACGCCGTGGACGCCGACGGCACCTACGCCAGCGCCATGAAGTTCAAGACCCCCAGCGGCAAGATTGAACTCTCCTCCGACAAGGTGGAAACCATGGCACCAGGACGAGGGGTGATCAAATACCGCGAGGTTACCCTCAAGAAAGCCGACGAGCTGTTCTTCATTCAGGGAAAAACCGCCATCCACACCAACGGCGCTACCCACAATGTGCCCTTCCTGTCCAACCTGATGTCCGACAACGCCGTGTGGCTGCATCCACTGACTGCCGGTCTGCTGGGGATTCAGAGTGGCGATGCCATTCGACTGCACAACGACATCGGCAGTGAAGAGGGCACCGCGCTGGTGACCCCGGGCATTCGTCCGGACACCGTGTTTGCCTACATGGGCTTTGGCTCCAAGAACAAAGAGCTGGCCCGGGCTTACGGCAAAGGGGTGCATTGCGGCAACCTGCTGCCACACGTTACCGCTCCGGTTGTGGGAATGAACCTGCACACCACCGGCGTGAAAGTGGAAAAGATCTAATCGGAGTTGGTCATGAAAAAACGTTACGTAATGGTGCACGACGAAAACAAGTGCATCGGTTGTCAGGCTTGCAACGTGGCCTGCCGCAGCGAAAACAGCATTCCGGATTCAGTCACCCGGCTGCAGGTACGCATTGAGGGGCCTATGGGCAACTTCCCCAACCTGCATTACAACTACAGCCGCGTTTCTTGTCAGCAATGCGAAGACGCCCCGTGCGTCAAGGTATGCCCCACCGGAGCCGCCTACGTCGGCGACGATGGCATCATCACCATCAACAAGGATAAGTGCGTCGGCTGCCAGTACTGCATCGCCGCCTGCCCCTATAAGGTGCGCTTCATCAACCCCGAAACGCGAGTGCCGGACAAGTGCAACTTCTGTAAGGACACCCGCCTGGCCCGGGGCGAACAGCCGGCCTGTGTCAGTGTCTGTCCGACCCAGGCACTGGTGTTTGGCGATGCCGCCGATGCCAACAGTGAAGTCAGCCAGTTACTGGATACCCGTCCGAATTACCAAGAGAAGGCTCACCTGGGCACCAAGCCTCGGGTTTACCGCATTCCCGGCACTAAGGGAGGAATCAAAGCATGAACAACGTCTGGGGCTCTATGGAGCAATACGATCCGGTCGTCTGGAACTGGATCATCGCCGTCTATCTGTTTATGGCCGGCTTGTCCGCCGGCTCCATGCTGGTTGCCATCGGCCTGCGCTGGTACAAACAAAGCCGCGGCCTGCCGGTCGATGGCCTGCCGGTGATCAAGGCATCGGCCATCATCGGTCCCGCCGCCATCTGTGCTGGCATGGCCTTGTTAGTGCTGGACCTGACCAAGCCGTTTGAGTTCTATCTGATTCTGCTCAACTACAACCTCACCTCGGTGATGGCCTGGGGGGTGTTGGTGCTGCTGGTGTACATTCCACTGGTGTTCATCTACGCGGCGCTGGTGTTTGAAAAACCGTTGCTGTCGGTGATGCCGTCCCTGAAAGGACTGTTGGGCTTCTGCCGCTCCATGGAGAATGGGCTCAATAAGTTGATTTTCGCCCTGGCCATCGGCGTCGGCGTCTACACCGGCTTCCTGCTGTCAGCAATGATCAGCTACCCGATCCTCAACACCGCGGTGTTGCCGGCGCTGTTCCTGGCTTCGGCACTGTCGGTGGGCTCGGCGGGCAACATTCTGGTGGCCACCCTGTTCTTTAGCAAAAAACCGTCGGACTGCATCGAGCAGGTGCACCGCATCGAGTACCCGGTGGCGTTCAACGAAGCCCTGTGCCTGGTGCTGCTGTTTGTTGGCCTGAACTTCTCCGGCCCGGCGGCACAGGCGGCCACCGCCGCCATCAGTCACGGTGTCTGGGCTCAGGTGTTCTGGATTGGTGTCGTCGGTCTGGGACTGGCGGTACCGGTAGTGGCCAACACCTTTGCCCCCAAATCCTGGAAACACACCAAGCCGTTTCTGATCACCGTTTCCTGCTGCACCATCATGGGCGTGCTGGCCCTGCGCCACTTCGTGGTGTACGCCGGCCAGACTTACATCAGCTAACCCAATCATCCTTGCAAACCCAAGGGAGGCCTCGGCCTCCCTTTTTTATTGCCAGTGGCAAAGACCCGCTAAACCCGCATCGCCGCGATCGAAGAAGTAAGCTACAGTACACTCAGGTCACTGCAGGAGAGAGAGCCTATGAAAAAGCTGGAGTTTTACGTGCCTAAGCCCCATCTCAACCAGGTGCTGGAGGCGCTGTTTCATGCCGGTGCCGGCCGCATCGGCGACTACGACAGCTGCTGCTGGTTTACCGAGGGCCAGGGACAATTTCGCCCCCTCGCCGGCAGCCAGCCCTTCCTCGGCCAACAGGATGCGGTGCACCGGGAGCCGGAATACAAGGTGGAACTGGTGTTTCAGGCGGCCCTGCAACCGGACATCATCGCCGCCCTGAAGCAAGCCCACCCCTATGAAACTCCGGCCTATCAGGTACTCAGCATCGAGGTCTGAATTTTCATAGCCCGCGGCTCAATCCTTATATCGAACTAGACTAAGGGCTCCCCCTACGACTCCTAGACTTGGGAAAGGCTCGCTTCCCGAGGAACACCCCATGCCAACCGCCAGTGACATCACTGACTTCGAAGCCGGATTACGTGGCCGCCTGCTGCACCCTGGTCACCCGGAGTACCACGATGCCAGGACTCTGTATAACGCCATGATCGACAAGCATCCTGCGGTCATCGTTCAATGTCGCAACGCCGCCGACGTCATCGCCTCGGTGCAGTTTGCCCGCAATCACGATCTGCTCATCGCCATTCGCGGTGGCGGGCATAATGGCCCCGGGCTGGGCAGTTGCGACGGTGGATTGGTCATCGACCTGCGGCTGATGCAGTCGGTGCAGGTGCACCCCGATGAAGCCACCGTCACCGTAGAGCCCGGTTGCAGTCAGGGCGACATGGACCATGCCAGCCACGCCTTTGGCCTGGCCGTTCCAGCAGGGATCGTTTCCACCACCGGCGTGGCTGGGCTCACCTTGGGGGGCGGTCACGGCTATCTGAGTCGCCAGTATGGGCTCACCGTCGATCACCTGCTGGAAGCCGATGTGGTGTTGGCCGACGGCAGTATGATTACCGCCAGTGCCGATCGACACCCTGATCTGTTCTGGGCCCTGCGCGGGGGAGGAGGCAATTTCGGAGTGGTGGTTCGATTCAAGTTTCAGGCCAGGCCGGTGCAGATGATCTACGGCGGTCCGGTGTTCTGGGCCGTAGAGCACGCTCGAACCATTATGCAGTGGTATCGCGACTTCCTGCCATCGGCACCACCGACGCTGTGTACTTTTCTGGGACTGAAAACGGTACCGCCGTCCCCGCCATTTCCAGAGGCAATCTGGAACCGAAAGATCTGCGCCCTGATCTCCTGTTTCAACGGCCCGGAAGCCGCGGCCAAAGCCGCTTTGGCCCCCATGCTGAGCGATCTGCCCGAGCCACTGTTCCAGCACATGGGCAGCATGCCATTCCCGGCAATCCAGGCCCTGTTTGACCCCCTGCTGCCGCCGGGATTGCAGTGGTATTGGAAGGGCGACTTTTTCAATCAGCTCAGTGACGACGCCATCGACATCCACCTGCACCATGCCGCCAAAGCCCCGTCGGCGCTGTCTCTGATGCACCTGTACCCCATCGATGGTGCCGTCCACGACGTCGCCCCCGAGGACACCGCCTGGGCCAACCGCAGTGCCACCTGGTCAATGGTGATCGCCGGCATCGATGCCGATCCGGCCAAAGCCGCCGAGCTCAAACAGTGGGCCCGGGACTACTGGCAAGCCCTGCACCCTCACTCCAGTGGCGGCGCCTACATCAACTTTATGATGGAGGAGGGACAGGAGCGCATCGAGGCCACCTACGGCCTCAATCACCCGCGACTGAGGCAGGTTAAGCGCCGCTACGACCCGGATAACGTTTTCCGGGTCAACCAGAACATTCGACCCGGTTGACCCGATTCAGGCACACCCGGCGTACAGCGGTCTCAGCGCCTGCATCAGATCCCGGCGGCTGACCATTCCCACCAGTTGGCCCTGGTCCACTACCGGGTAGTGGTGGGGCCGCCACTGGCGACTGCGCCGGGCCCGTTCACGCAGAGGCAAGGCGCACAGAGAGGTGGCGCTGCCGCCATCGGAGGTGGGGAACACCGAGCCCACATCCACACAGATGGTCTCCGCCAGCTGCATCAAGTTGTCCCCGGGCGCCAGGGCATCCACCTCGGCCTGCATCAACTCGGCCACCGTCAGCGGCTGGTCCGGCTGGTAGTCACAACACCAGAGGTCGATCAGCAGATCATGCTCCGACAAAAAACCAAGCAGGCGACCATCGTTGCCCACCACCGGGGCGGCGGAGATACCGGCCGCCAGCAGGGCGTCCAGGGCCTCGGTGACCGATTGCTGCGGGGATAACACCAAATTCGGGGTGTGCATTACCTGGGATACGGTCATCTGTGCGTGCATAGGCCACCTCATCAAGGTCGGGATGACGACGGATCTGCGTCCGCGTGCAAACGTCATCTCTGTGGGTACGTGGAAAAGGTTTTATTTTTTTCTACGGTTACAGTTTATTAGGTCTCATCGTGGCGAGATAATTGATATTTCTTCCAGTTTTGTTCAGAAAAATTTATAACTCGACTCAGCTGTGCTTCAATGCAGAATGAACCTCATTAACTCTCAAATCTGGAGCAGCAACGGTGCGCTTTTCCCTTAAGCAACTGGCCGTTTTTAACGCCGTCGCCGATCATGGCAGCGTCAGCAAAGCCGCCAACACCCTGTCACTGACACAATCAGCGACCAGTATGTCTCTGTCTCAATTGGAGAAGTCTTTGGGCCGGCCGCTGTTTGAGCGCCAGGGCAAACGCATGGTGCTGTCCCACTGGGGCTGCTGGCTGCGGCCAAAAGCGAAACAGCTACTGCATGACGCCCGCCAGATTGAGCTGGGCCTGTACGATCAGCACCTGATCAGCGGTGAGATTCAACTGGCCGCCAGCCAAACCGCCGCCGAGCACCTGGTGCCAGAACTGATCAGCAAAATTGACAACGATTTTCCGGAAATACGCATCGATCTTGCGGTTAAAAACACCGAAAAGGTGATCAATGGTGTTTTGGATTACCAGTTCGACCTGGGCATCATCGAAGGCCGCTGCGACGACAGTCGTATCTGCCATGAGGTCTGGTGCGACGACCACCTGGTGATCGTCGCCGCCAAGCACCACCCCTTCGCCCGTCAGAAACAGATCAGTGCGGCGCAACTGGAACAGGCCAAGTGGATTCTGCGTGAACCCGGCGCCGGCACCCGGCGGATTTTCGACAGCGCCATCCACGGGCTGGTATCGGATCTGGACGTGTGGCGAGAGTATGAGCACGTGGCAGTGCTGAGAACCATGGTCACCAAGGGCTATTACCTGAGTTGCCTACCCTACCTGGATGTCGCGACTCAGATTGAAAGCGGTGAACTGGTGGCATTGGAAGTTCCCGGCTTGAACATGGCCCGAACCCTGTCGTTCGTCTGGCGCGCAGACTCCTCCGATAACCCGGTGCGTGAGTGCATTCGACATGAAGCCAGGCAATTAATCGCCAAGAAGCCGGTCACTCGATAATGCATCAGGGTTAATGATGACCCCCATCAACAACCCTGATGCACCACCCCAAGCAAATGAGAGCTCAATCACAAACCCAGCAACACTCAAAATTACACGGATCACACCTTTTCCAGAAACGCGACACTCACCCACCCTGACAGGTTGGGCATGCAGTCGCCAGCGTCAGCGAATGAGCGGCATTTCAACGCTGGATCACAGCATCAGCAGCGGCCACTTCGGCGCCCACAGCCACCGCCGCGCTTTTCCCTTATCACGTCCGATGTTAGATTAACGACTTTGACATCGGCAGCGTCCAACGGGAGTAACACAGTGAAAGGACAGATCCTCAGAGAGATGAAAGTACTGACCGCCATCGAACCAGAGTTTGAGGTTCAGCGCCGGGTTGCCTTCATTCAAACCAAACTCAAAGAAGCCAGGTGCCACACCCTGGTTCTGGGGATCAGCGGTGGTGTCGACTCCAGCGTCACCGGCCGCCTGTGTCAACTGGCCGTCGATGGCCTCAATCAGGACCGGGAACAGGCGGACTATCAATTTGTCGCGGTTCGCCTGCCCTACGGCATCCAGCAGGATGAAGAGGAGGCACAGATGGCCTGCCGCTTCATTCAGCCCTCGAAGCAGATCAGCGTCAATGTGAAGTCCGGGGTGGATGGCATTCACGCCGACACTCTGGCGGCCATGAGCGACGCCGGATTGCTGACCGACGACCAGAGCAAGCTGGATTTCGTCAAGGGCAACGTCAAGGCCCGTATGCGGATGGTCGCCCAGTATGAAATTGCCGGTCTGCTGGGCGGCTTGGTCGCTGGCACAGACCACAGCGCCGAAAACGTCACTGGCTTCTACACCAAGCACGGCGATGGTGCCTGCGATCTGGCGCCGCTGTTTGGCCTGAACAAGCGCCAGGTACGGCAGCTGGCTGGCTACCTGGGAGCACCAGAGCGGCTGGTGGTCAAGGCGCCAACGGCGGATCTCGAAGAGGACCGTCCCCAACTGGAAGACGAAGTGGCCTTGGGACTGAGTTATGATCAGATTGATGACTTCCTGGAAGGCAAAGCCATCGACGCCAGCGCCGAGGCACGCATCATCAGCATCTACAAAGCGACTCAGCACAAACGCCAGCCGATCCCCACCATCTACGACTGACTTTTGCCAGCGTAAAACTGAACACGCCCGCGAACGCGGGCGTGCTGCTTGGCTCAGGCCTCGGGCAAGCAATGCTCTCCCCGCCACAGCTGCTCCGGCTGCTCCCGCTCTCGAATCAGGTGCATCCGGTCACCGTCCGCCATCACCTCTGCGGCTCGAGGACGGCTGTTGTAGTTGGACGACATGGTAAAGCCGTAAGCCCCGGCGCCACGCACCGCCAGATAGTCTCCGGCGGCAATAGCCAACTTCCGGTTTTTACCCAGAAAATCGCCGGTCTCACACACCGGGCCAACCACGTCATAGGCACGCGGCGACGCCGGGCTGGCGGTCACCGGCACTATCTCCTGCCAGGCGTTGTACAGACTGGGACGCAACAGATCGTTCATGGCCGCATCGACAATGGCGAAGTCCCGGTCTTCCCCCTGTTTCAGGTATTCCACCTTAGTCACCAGAATGCCGGCATTGGCCATGATCGCCCGTCCCGGCTCCAGAATCAGCTTCAGCTTTCGCTGTCCCAGAGTGGGCAACAACGCTTGCACGTATTCGGTGGGCAACGGCGGGGTCTCCTGACCGTAGCTGACACCCAAACCACCGCCCAGATCCAGGTGTGCCAGCTCAATCCCCTCCTCAGCCAGGGTGTCCATGAGCGCCAACAGCCGCTCCAACGCCTCCACAAACGGCCGCGACTCGGTTAACTGAGAGCCGATATGGCAATCCATGCCCAGCACCTGAATGTGGTCCATGGCCGCCGCCCGCCGATACACCGGTAACGCCTGGCTGGTAGGAATGCCAAACTTATTCTGCTTCAGTCCAGTGGAGATGTAGGGGTGACTGTTGGCATCGATGTCCGGGTTGATGCGCAGCGACACCGGCGCCACCAGGCCGAGTCGAGCCGCCACCTGCTGCAGCCGCTCCAGTTCAGGTTCCGACTCCAGATTAAAGCAGTGAATGCCGGCCTTGAGGGCATACTCCATCTCCGCCTCGGTCTTGCCAACACCGGAAAACACCACCTTGGTGGCATCGCCACCGGCGGCGATGACCCGCGCCAGCTCACCACCAGAGACGATGTCAAAACCGCTGCCCAGCCTCGCCATCAGGTTTAAAATGGCCAGGTTGCTGTTGGCCTTGACCGCATAGCAGATCAAATGGTCCCGTCCGGCCATGGCATCGGTAAAAGCCTGCCAGTGGCGCTCAATGGTGGCTCGGGAATACAGGTACAGCGGCGTACCATAAGCTTCGGCAGCCTCAGTGACCGAAACCCGCTCTGCCATCAATTGGCCATTGTCGACGTTAAAATAATCCATAACCCTCTCTCTGCGTTATTCGGCCAGACTGCGTAGCCCGGCCCCTCTCCATGCGTGGTTTCAGGCCAGCGCCACCTGGCCTCGATCAGCGGCCCGCCGCTTAAGCAGCACCACCGTCACCACCAACAAGGTGGCAGACACCAACAACCCGGCCAGAACTGACCCGGTGACTCCCAGAGTCAGATACCCCAGTACCGAAATGATCGCCGCCATCACCGCGTACGGCAACTGGGTGGCCACGTGGTCGATGTGGTGGCAGCCGGATCCGGTGGATGACAGGATGGTGGTATCTGAAATCGGGGAACAGTGATCGCCAAACACGCCACCAGCCAGCACCGAGGCCATCGCCGGCAGCATCAACGACGGTTCCAGCACCGCCGCCAGGTTGGCGGCGATGGGCAGCATGATGGCAAAGGTGCCATAGCTGGTGCCGGTGGAAAACGCCGCCAGCGCCGACAGAATGAAAATCAGTGCCGGCACCATGGCCACGGGCAATGCCCCATCCGCCAGGCTGGCCAGGTAGTGGCCGGTCTGCAGGTCCGAGATCACCCCGGCGATGGTCCAGGCCATCAGCAGGATGTACACCGCCGGCGCCATGGAGCGAACCCCTTTCGCCATCGCCTGCAGCAACACCGACACAGGCACGCCCTGGGCGATCATCGCCAGGCTGGTGATCACCACGGTAATGGTGCCGGCGGTGAACATCGACCAGGAGCCGGCGGCATTTTCCAGCGCTCCGATCAGGGTAAAGTCCAGCCCCTGGGCCGCCAGCGCCATGTCACCGGACAACAACATCAGGCACACCACCAATGAGATCAACAATGCCAATGGCCCCATCAGGTTCATCACCCGGCCACGGCGAGCATCCGGTAGCCCCAGGTCTTCCCCCGCCGGCATGCCCTTGGCCGGATCCCACAATTGCCCCTGGGCCGCGCGCCGTTCGGCCACCGCCATGGCGCCGAGATCCAGATTAAACCAGAGCACGCACAGTAATAGCAGCAGCGAAAACAGGGCATAGAAATTCATTGGAATCATCTGCACAAACACCGACAGGGCGCTGACGTCTCCCATGCCATGGGTCACCAGCAGTCCCGCCAGCAGCGACATGATGTAGGCGCCCCAGGTGGAGATGGGCGACACCACGCACACCGGAGCCGATGTGGAATCGATGCAATAGGCCAACTTTTCCCTGGAGATGCCGTACTGATCGGTCACCGGGCGGGCCACGTTGCCGACCAGCAGGGCATTGAAGTAGTCATCGATAAAGATAATGGCACCGAGAAACACCGTCATCAGTTTGGCATCCCGACCGTGGCGAATGCGCCCCCTGGCCCATTTGGCAAAGGCACGGGTGCCGCCGGAAACCGAGATCAAGGCCATCAGTATGCCCATGGTCAGCAGGAAGCCGATGGTGTACAGGTTCCAACTGCTGAAACTGCCGTCCTCCCATACCAGGGCCGTTGCCCGCCGGGCCACCTCTGACACCATGGTGGTTACCGAGAAGTCCGCCAACATCAGGATGCCGGTGAGAATGCCCAGTCCCAGTGACAACAGCACGCGTCGACTGATGATCGCCAGGCCAATGGCCACCACAGGAGGAACAATTGATAATGCCGATTCGGCGTAACTTACTAAAGCCATCGTTTTTTAATCTTATAGGTACGATGGAGGCTGCTGACGCGACGACAGGTCGCGGACGGGCCACAGGACGTGACTCGTCTTCCTTCAGTAGCGCTCCACAGTAAATTTAATCCCCAAACTCCTTTTGGGATTTACTATGGCAGTGCCGCACCTGTTGAATGCGGCCCCAGCAAAGCGGGATGACGCCCGTTTCACTTCGGCATCGACTCCTTTCAACCAGGGTCATCGGGGGTCACCCTCGACTGGTTTACTGATAGGCGATGCGCCTCTACGTGTTGTCCGGGAGGACAACCTGTTTATCTAAGCATGCAGAGTAACCAAGGCGACCGCGGGAATCCAGACAATTGTGATAAAAATCTCAACTTGGATTCAAAAGTCAGTCCAAAAGGCCAAAAAAACATCGTTGCTCGGATTGGCGCACCGCGTCGATGCCAACAACGGTTAAAATGCGCCCATAATCTGCCAAAACTGTGATCCCGCGCTTATCTCTTGGTGACGACGGCTCTATACTGTGCCCCCTCCAAAGATTGCTCGAGTGTCGTTTCATGCCAACCCGCTTTGCTTCGCTGTTCTCTCGTCCCACCGACTGGCTGTTCTGGCTGGTGGCGGCCCTGTGCCTGCTGCCTGCCATCAGTTCACCGCTGGCACTGATCTTTGGCGTGGTCATGGCCAGCCTGGGCTGGATTCCAGAAGGCCTGAAGACCGGTCCGTTGGCCAAGAAACTGCTGGCGGGGTCCATTGTGGCGCTGGGATTCGGTATCCACCTGGAGCAAGCCATCGCCGCCAGCAAAGCCGGACTGGGGATCATCGTGATTTCAATTTTCGGCACCCTGATTCTGGGGTGGCTGCTGACCCGAGCCCTGAAGCTGGAGCACAAAACCGGTTACCTGATCTCTGCCGGCACCGCCATCTGTGGCGGCAGCGCCATCGCAGCCGTCGCCCCGGCCATCAACGCCAAAGATCACCACACCTCCATCGCTCTGGGCACGGTGTTTGTCCTGAATTCGGTGGCCCTGTTCCTGTTTCCCGCCATTGGCCACCTGCTGAACATGAGCCAGGAACAGTTTGGGATCTGGAGTGCCATCGCCATTCATGACACCTCATCGGTGGTCGGTGCCGCCCAGGCGTACGGCGATCAGGCGTTAATGACCGCCACCACCCTGAAACTGGCTCGGGCGCTGTGGATCATTCCGGTGGCCTTTATCAGCGCCCTGTTGTTTCGCAGCAGCGAGCGACGCATTGCGGTGCCGGGATTCATTGTGCTGTATTGCGTGGCCATCGCCATCGCCTACCTGCTGCCTCAGGGCGCGCCGCTGTATGAACTGACGTTTCAAACCGGCAAGCGGGTGCTGGTGCTGTGTCTGTTCCTGATCGGCTGCGGCATCTCTGCCAAACGGCTGAAAGAGGCCGGGCCCAAGCCTCTGCTGTTGGGGATTGGCCTGTGGCTGACCATCAGCTCACTGTCCCTCATCTACCTGTTGAATCGCTGAGGTTGCGGGGCGGCACAACAGCAGCCCCAGCACCAGCACAAAAGCCACCAGCTCCAGGGTGGCCCTGACGCCACCTTCGGTGGTCAGCGCCACCAGCACCATCAGCGGCAGCAAAGCCAGCAGCAGTCCATTCCTCATCATCCGCACTTCCTCTTAGTTCGAAGGCTAATCATCGGAATAAAAAGCACTTTCATCAAAAGCGTTTTCAACTAACCCATGCTCAATCAGACTAAGAGGCTCGTGTTCCGTCAGCGCCGAACGGCGGTCACCGTTGTCGAACAGGCACCGGAAGCGACCAAATTGAGGGGAAATCCACCGCCAAGGCTTTACACAGACCGTCGGGATTTTTATAGTAGCCGCCTTCTGTCCGAAACTGGGCCACAGCTGCGCCCGCGGTAGTTTTAAGGAATCCCCAATGATCAACGTATTTGGCCACAAGAGCCCTGATAGCGATTGCGTTTGCTCCGCAGTCATCGCCACCCACTGGTTGGGCGCCCGCGGCAAGCAAGCCACCCCTTTCCGCCTGGGTGAAATCAGCCGCGAAACCCAGTTCATCTTCGATTTTGCCGGTGTCGAAGTGCCACCGCTGCTGGAGAAGCCGCTGAAGGGCGAGCAGGTGTACCTGGTCGACTACAGTGAAGCGGAGCAAGCCCCGGACGACATCAACGACGCCGATCTGGTGGGCATTGTCGACCATCACCGTCTGGGTACCCTCACCAGCGCCGCACCGCTGGAAGCCTGGCTGATGCCTCTGGGCTCCTCCGCCTCGGTGCTGTTTGAACTGTGTGGCATTCACAACGTCGAGATTCCTCAGCCGATGGCCCGGCTGATGATTGGCGCCCTGCTGTCCGACACCGTTGGCCTGAAGTCGCCCACCACCACCGAGCGCGACGCCGAGATCGTTGAACTGCTGGCACCGCTGGCCGGGGTCGAAGTCGAGCCCTTCCTGGCGGATCTGCTGGCGGCCAAAACCAACGTCGAAGGCCTGAGCACCGAAGCGCTGCTGGACAAAGACGTCAAAGGCTACGAGATTGCCGGCAAGTCCACCAACCTCGGTCAGCTGGAGCTGGCGGATTACGGCCAGGTTGAGCACGAACTGGCTAACCTGCAGGCATTGATGGATCAGCGCGTAACCGACAAAGGCCTGGACCTGATCGCCCTGATGCTGACCAACATCCGCACCGAAGAGACCACCCTGATGGTGGCCGGTCCATTGTCCGACACCATCAAGAACGCCAACAATGGCAGCCTGGTGTTCGAAGGCTTCCTGAGCCGCAAGAAACAGATGTTGCCCTGGGTTACTCAGGTTCTGGCTGGTTGAGACACCGTGCCAACCCCATAAAAAAAACCGGCCATGGCCGGTTTTTTTTGTCCCTGTCAGTCACCACTGATGGTAAAAGTCTGGTAATCGTAGTGCCCATCCGGCAACACCGTTGCCAGCCCGTACTCACCATTGGTCAACAGGGTATACACCGCCGAATCCCCCAGCTTGACCTTATCCGGGGTATTGAGTTTCCACTCGTGCTCAATCTCTTGCAAACGCCCCGGGTGGCTCTGGCCGCCCAACAATGAGGTCAGCGCCCAGTAGGTGTACTCGGTCACCATACAGCTGTAATCGCAGCTTTCATCGTCGTAGGTGTACCAGGCGCCATCGGGGTAGCTGGCCGGAATCGACTCAAAACGGCCACCGCGGGCCTGATCCATGGCATCGGCGATCTGCGATTCCGCCACTTCGCCGAAGATTTTCGGATACACCGAGGCATAGCCCTCATGGGTGATCAGGTGCAGCACCTCCTCCAGGGTGGCGTCAAACTGGCCCGGCGTCGATCCTTGCGGATGCACCTCTGAACCATACAGATCCTGAAACGCTCCCCCTTGCGGTAGCCCTTCCCCGACCGTTTCCAGGTCCGCTTCATCTGGCACCATGATCAGGGTGGCCCGCTTGTTGACCAGAGCCTCTACCACCGCCTGATTGTCTGCCAGACCATTTTCATCATTATCCAGGTACTGAGCCATCACATTGGCCGCATGCAGCATCTTGGCTTTATCGATGTTGCTGGTGGCCCGAATGCTCACCCCAAACACACTGGTATGCAGCGGAAACGCTTTTTCCAGCGCGGCGTTCCCCTTATCCGGAGTCGGGGTGGGAGCGGGGGTGCTCGAGTTACTGCTGCTGTTGCAGCCGCCCAGAGTCAGTACTGCCAGGGCGGTCAACACAGCCCAAGGTTGTGCGCTCATAGCGCCTCCTGTTGTGCCTTTAGGTAAACAAAGTGTTATCGGCAGTATCTCAACCTGCGGAGACTGCCGGGGTAAGGCCCAGCAAGCGCAAGTAAGCCTTTGTAAGCTCTTTGTTTGGCCATTGGCTATGCTAACTGCAGCGATTGTCACCGTCACAGGAGTCGGCATGCCCATTCGAACTACCGCCACCAAGGCCGGTACCCACCAGGCCCTGATCAACACCTCGTTTGAAAGCCGGGTAATTTCATGGCTGATGCAGGATGGCTGGCAGGTGTTTACTCCGGTGCTGGACAACGGTCACGCCACCGACATCCTGATCTCGGACGGCCCCCATTTTCATCGGATTCAGGTGAAAACTGCCGAGGCCAAAGGGGATGATCACGTGATAGAAAATCGTTGGCGGGACAGCCACGTCAATGTGGTGGTGTACTTTGCCCGCAACTCAAACTGGGGCTACGTGATGCCGGCGTTTGACGACCCCAGGCGGCCAATGAATCATCCCCAGCATCAGAAATTTGAGCAGGGTAAGAACGCCTTCCTAAAGGCATTTCACAAGCTGTGACCCCCTTGAACGGCAGCGACCCAGCAAAACCGACCGCCCCCTGCCACTGCAGCAGGGCGATGACGTCATAACCAATTCCGGGTAGTTATTTACCATTTTTGACTATTTATTGGCCTCCATTGGGTGGTATGTTTAAAGGTTCCACTAGTAGAAACAGGAAGTAAGAGCATGAAGCTGGAGTCCCTTGCCCTGCACCACGGCTATGAATCTGAAGCCACCACCAAGGCGGCGGCGGTGCCGATCTATCAAACCACCTCCTACACCTTTGACGACACCCAGCACGGGGCTGACCTGTTTGACCTGAAGGTCGCAGGCAATATCTACACCCGCATCATGAACCCGACCACCGCGGTGCTGGAACAGCGTGTGGCAGCCATGGAAGGCGGCATTGGCGCCCTGGCACTGGCATCAGGCATGGCGGCCATTACTTATGCGATTCAGTGCTTGTGCGAAGTGGGCTCCAACATCGTCAGCACCAGCCAACTTTATGGTGGCACTTACAACCTGTTTGCCCACACCCTGCCAAAACAGGGGATTGAAACCCGAATGGTGTCGGCGGACGATTTCGATGGCTTTGAGGCCGCCATCGATGCCAATACCAAGGCGATTTTCTGCGAGTCCATCGGCAACCCTGCCGGTAATGTGGTTGACCTGAAAAAGCTGGCGGAGATTGCCAATCGCCACGGCGTGCCACTGATCGTCGACAACACCGTCGCCACGCCCTTCCTGTGCCGCCCCTTTGAACTGGGTGCCCACATCGTGATTCACTCACTGACCAAATACATCGGCGGTCACGGCACCGCAGTGGGGGGCATCATTGTCGATTCCGGTAAATTTGACTGGGTGGCCAACAAGGCCCGCTTCCCGATTCTCAATGAGCCGGATCCCTCCTACCATGGCGTGGTGTACACCGAAGCCTTAGGGGAAGCCGCCTTTATCGGCCGCTGCCGAGTGGTGCCGCTGCGCAATACCGGCGCCGCCATCTCGCCCCACAATGCCTTTCTGATCCTGCAAGGACTGGAAACCCTGGGGCTAAGAATGGAGCGCCACTGCAAAAATGCCGAAAAACTGGCGGCCTACCTGACCGATCATTTCAAGGTAAAATGGGTCAACTACGCCGCCCTGCCCAACAGCCCCTATTTCGAGACCTGTAACAGCATCTGTGGCGGCAAGGCCTCAGGCATTCTGAGTTTCGGCATCAAGGGCGGACGTCAGGCCGGTGCCCAATTCATCGATGCCCTGAAGATGATCCTGAGATTGGTCAACATCGGCGACGCCAAATCCCTGGCTTGCCACCCGGCCACCACCACTCACCGACAACTCAATCCGCAGGAACTGGCGGCCGCCGGAGTCAGTGAAGATCTGGTGCGCATCTCTGTGGGCATCGAGAACATCGACGACATCATCGCCGACGTCAGCCAGGCCCTGGACGCCGTGGAGTCATAACCCGGCCCCGGCCCGCTCCGGCAACGGGGCGGGCTAGAGGCGGCGTACCGACGGATGGCGAGGACTGGCTCGCTCATGAAACACGTCATCCAGATACCGTCCCAGCTCCGCCTCGGTCAACTGCGGTGGAATCACCACCTCGTACACCCGCGCCCGAGCGCCGGTGTCGGAGTCGCGAAACAGCCACCACTCGCCCTCTTTCCTGAGCACCGACATTGGCGTTCCAAACACATCAAACCTGAGCACGGCAGTCTCCTCCTGTGGACGCAACACCAGTATCGAGCAGTGACCACCACACAGGCAACAAAAAGGGGCCCTGTGGCCCCTTTTGTCATCGCTACCGGTTACAGGTGATACTTCACAATGAACGAGTAGGTGTTTTGATCGATGCCGTCGACACCGTATTTGTTCTGCCAGTAATCGTACTCAATACCCACAAACAGGGTATTGGATTTGGCTTCTCCAAACAGCGAACGGCCCAGGTCGTACTTGATCTGTGGGTTAAAATGCAGGTTCTCTTCGTAACCGTCATTATCGGCGGCCACCACCCAATCGATGAAACCGTCGACCACCAGGTTGGCATCGCCAACCGGAATGTCGACCCGGAATACCGGCGTCAACTGCCAACCGTCACTGATATTGTCGTCATTGATGGCATCACGCTTATAGGCATTAAGCTGAAAGTAGGTGAAACCAGGCAGGGTCAAATCGGCACCGACACCATAGAGGAAGCTCTCCACCGGGCCTTTGCCGGTTTCATAGGTCAACGCCAATGACAGATCGGTCACCGGCCCCATGCTCAGATCCTTCCCCAGCATCTTTCCAAAGCTGAAGCGAGGCGAGATTTCGCCGTAAGAGGCCGATTCACTGGTGCCGTTAAAGTCGATGAAATCGTAGAAGGCAAACCAGTCGCCATAGCTCCACGCACCAGCTGTTTCCAGAGTCAAGGTGGTCTGGCGATGTGATGGAGCCAGATCATAGTCTTCACCGTGCAGCACGGTGGCACTGGCGTCCCACCATTGGATTGGGCTTTCGGCGTACGCAGACGTGGACGCCAGCAAAGCCAGCGCCAGGGTGATTTTCTTCATTGTAGGGTCTACCTTGTTATTGCCGCCGGCCTGCATGGGCACCGCGGTCTCATTATTGTTGGGTGTACAGAGTCGCCGACGGTGGCTGCATAGACGCACCGGAACGGCAGTAAAACCCGCGCAATATAGAGAAGAATCCCCTCAGACACAAAAATTTTCACACAATCGCAGTAAAGAGTGTCCGCCAGCGCCAACTCTGGCCATTTCTGAGACCGGGATCCTATTGCACGTTTACCTCTTTGTAACATTGCGCTTTCGGGGACAGTGATAGCACCTGCCCTAAGGTCGCCAGGCCACCTCTATGACCAAGGGGCGATAACGGTCCCCGGGGCGTCAAAGACGCAACCACGACCACTTTGAGGATTGAAAGCGCCCGGAGACCTCGAACGGTCGGTCCTGATCAAGGAAGCAACAGTGGAATGAAAACGGATAAAGAGTGATGAAATCCCCATAGACAGATTGGCAGGAAAAAACTAATGCCAAATATGTCGAGTCTAAATAATACTGAATGAGGCCTGAATATATTGGCAATTCCACACCGATATTATTTTCACTAAAGTTGCCATTTAGCAAAGCTTTTTGTTGACAATATATAGTTTCTATGAGCACTCAAATCGGCTATCGATCATCGCCAAGAAAAAATAAACCACTGAAAATAAACAATATTCATTTACTGGAATATCAAGATGCAGAATATGAACGAGATTTCCCGAGCCGAAGAAAACCAAATTTTCTGACTATTCAACAAAACCGCAACAGTGATGAATTTACCCTGTGTGGTTATTTTATCTGTTTACACTTTTCCTGTTCTCTTCAGCTTGTTTCATCCCCAGCAAATATGAGATAAATGCACCATCACCAAAAATACTTTCAAATTTTTGCGCCCTCGGCTGTGCCTTGGGCGCAGAGTGCACCGTTCTGTTTAGGAGTCCTGATGCGGCAAACGCTGAAAATGGCTGCAGTTATCTCTGCAGCATTATGGGTAACGGCTTGTAACTCCGAGGGCAAGGGCCCTCAAGGCCCAGCTGGCCCACGCACTACCGAAGTTAATGTCATTACCGTCGAGCCGCAGTCGCAGGAGATCACCGTTGAACTGCCCGGACGTACCCGTGCCTTTATGAAAGCTGAGGTCCGTCCCCAGGTCAGTGGCGTCATTGAAGCCCGTAGCTTTACCGAAGGCGGTAATGTCACTGCCGGCCAGTCTCTGTACCAGATCGATGCCGCCCCTTATCAAGCCGCACTGATCAGCGCCAAGGCCGACCTGGAACGAGCCAAGGCCAATGAAATCTCCACTCGGGCAACCGCCGAGCGCTACCGCGAGTTGATTGGCTCCAACTCCATCAGCAAGCAGGACTTCGATCTCGCCGAAGCCGCCTACCTGGAAGCCAAGGCCAGCGTCGAGATGGCCAAAGCGGCCATCAACCAGGCAGAAATCAACCTGGCTTACACCAAGGTGGAAGCTCCCATCTCCGGTCATATCAGCCGCTCCGGCGTAACACCGGGTGCTCTGGTCACTGCCAACCAGTCTCAGGCCCTGGCCCAGATCTCTCAGCTGGACCCCATCAACATCGACATCGTTCAGTCCAGTACTGAAATGCTCAAGTTGAAAACCCAACTGGCCTCCGGCGCCCTGCAGCAATCTGCAACCACTGAAGTAACCTTGATCCTCGAGGATGGCAGTGAATACCGCCACCCTGGCAGCCTCAAGTTTGCCGAAGTCACCGTCGATGAAGGTACCGGCTCCGTTACCATGCGGGCCGAGTTCCCGAACCCTGACGGCGTTCTGCTGCCAGGCATGTTCGTTCGGACTCGCATGACCGTCGGCACCGATCCCAGTGCCATCCTGGTTCCACAGAAAGCCATCAGCCGTACCCCTCGGGGAGAAGGCCGAGCCATGGTGGTCACCGCCGACAACAAAGTCGAAGCCCGCAACGTGACCACCGCTCAGGCGATTGATCACCAATGGCGTATCCTCGACGGCCTGCAGGCCGGTGACAAGGTGATCACCGAAGGGTTGCAACGTGTACGTCCCGGAGCCTCGGTGACGATTCAGGAAATCACTGCTCACGCAGCTAACTAACGGGAACGATACATGGCTCGTTTTTTCATCGATCGCCCCATCTTTGCCTGGGTGATCGCCATCATCGTGATGCTGGCGGGTGCGCTGGCCATCACCACTTTGCCGGTGTCTCAGTACCCCAGCATTGCGCCGCCGACCATTGAGATCAATGCCACCTACCCGGGTGCCTCGGCCAAGACGGTGGAAGATACGGTTACCCAGGTGATCGAGCAGCGGATGACCGGTCTCGACCATCTGCGCTACATCGCCTCTCAAAGTGACAGCTTTGGTAACGCCACCATCACCCTGACCTTTAACGCCGAAGCCGATGCCGACATCGCTCAGGTTCAGGTTCAGAATAAGTTGCAACTGGCGATGCCGTTGCTGCCCCAGGAGGTTCAGGCCCAGGGCATCAGCGTCAACAAAACCAGCAGTGGCTTCCTGATGGTTCTGGGCTTCGTGTCCCAGGATGGCTCCATGGATAAGGCGGACATCGCCGACTACGTGGCCGCCAACATTCAGGATCCCATGAGCCGGGTCGCCGGTGTGGGTGACATCACCCTGTTTGGCTCTCAGTACGCCATGCGCATCTGGTTGGATCCGCTGAAACTGAACCAGTTCAGCCTCTCCACCAATGACGTGGTCGCCGCCATCCGAGAGCAGAATGCTCAGGTTTCCGCCGGTCAGCTGGGCGGTACCCCCTCGGTACAGGGCCAGGAGCTCAATGCCACGGTGTCGGCGCAATCTCGCCTGCAGACGCCACAAGAGTTCCGCGACATCGTGCTGAAGTCCGACTCCAGCGGTGCCAAGGTGTTCCTGGGTGACGTTGCCCGGGTGGAAGTGGGCGCCGAAAGCTACTCGGTGACCTCGTTCTACAACGGCCAGCCGGCCTCCGGCCTGGCGATTCAATTGGCCACCGGCGCCAACGCCCTGGATACCGCCGAACGAGTCATGAGCCAGATCGAGGAGATGAAGCCATTCTTCCCTCAGGGGCTGGATGTGGTACTGCCGTTTGATACCACGCCGTTCGTCGGCAAATCCATCGAAGGCGTGGTCCACACCCTGCTGGAAGCCATCGTCCTGGTCTTTTTGATCATGTACCTGTTCCTGCAGAACTTCCGTGCCACCCTGATCCCGATGATTGCGGTACCGGTAGTACTGCTGGGTACCTTCGGCATTCTGGCCGTCACCGGTTTTTCCATCAACACCCTGACCATGTTCGCCATGGTGTTGGCCATCGGCCTGTTGGTGGACGACGCCATCGTGGTGGTGGAAAACGTCGAACGGGTGATGTCCGAGGAGGGCTGCAGCCCGCTGGAAGCCACCCGTAAATCCATGGATCAGATCACCGGCGCCCTGGTAGGCATCGGCCTGACCCTGTCGGCGGTGTTTGTGCCCATGGCCTTCATGTCCGGCTCCACCGGCGTGATCTACCGTCAGTTCTCCATCACCATCGTCTCCGCCATGGCGTTGTCGGTGCTGGTGGCGATCATCCTGACACCGGCCCTGTGTGCCACCATGCTCAAGCCGATCAAAAAAGGCCATGCGCATACCGATAAAGGCTTCTTTGGTTGGTTTAACCGCACCTTCGATCGCTGGACCAATCGTTACGAAGGCACCGTGGGTGGCATTCTGAAACGCACCGGCCGAGTGTTCTTCATCTATCTGGCCCTGGTGGTTGCCACCGCCTGGATCTTCATGCGGATGCCGACCGCCTTCCTGCCTGATGAAGATCAGGGGGTGATGTTTGTGCAGGCGATTCTGCCACCAAACTCCACCCAGGAAAGCACCCTGCACGTCCTGGAGAAGGTCGAAGACTATCTGCTGGAGCAGGAAGGCGACTCGGTGGAATCGGTATTCACCGTCTCCGGCTTCTCATTTGCCGGTATGGGCCAGAACATGGGCCTGGCGTTCGTCAACATGAAGCCATGGGAAGAGCGCACTGCCACTGGCAGCGATGTCCAGTCGGTCGCCAACCGGGCCATGGGCGCATTCTCTCAGATCAAAGAGGCGATGGTGTTTGCCTTCGTGCCTCCGGCGGTTCTGGAACTGGGTACCGCCAACGGTTTTGATCTCTATCTGCAAGATAAAAACGGTCAAGGTCACGAAGCGCTGATGGCCGCCCGTAACCAGCTACTGGGCCTGGCGGCGCAAAATCCCAACCTGGTGGGCGTTCGCCCCAATGGTCAGGAAGACGCGCCCCAATACCAGCTGCACATTGACCACGCCAAACTGCGGGCACTGAGCCTGAACATCAACGACGTCAATGCCTCCCTGGCCACCGCCTGGGGTAGCTCCTACGTCAACGACTTCATCGATCGCGGTCGAGTGAAGAAGGTGTTTGTTCAGGGCGAACCGGAATACCGGATGCAGCCGGACGATCTCAACGCCTGGTACGTACGCAACAGCCTTGGTGAGATGGTGCCTTTCTCCGCCTTTGCCACCGGCAGCTGGGAGTACGGCTCGCCACGCCTGGAACGCTTTGGCGGCCTGCCGGCACTGAACATTCAGGGGGCCACCGCGCCCGGCTTCAGTACCGGTGCAGCCATGGACATTATGGAAGACCTGGCCAAACAGTTGCCTCCGGGCTTTGGCATCGAGTGGAACGGCCTCTCCTATGAAGAGCGCTTGTCCGGCAACCAGGCGCCAGCCTTGTATGCCCTGTCCATTCTGGTTGTGTTCCTGGTTCTGGCGGCGCTGTATGAAAGCTGGTCGGTGCCTTTTGCGGTGATACTGGTGGTGCCATTGGGCGTTATCGGCGCACTGCTGGCAACCTATGGCCGCGGATTGTCCAACGACGTATTCTTCCAGGTGGGGCTGCTGACCACCGTCGGTCTGGCCACCAAGAACGCCATTCTGATCGTGGAGTTTGCCAAGGAGTACTACGAAAAAGGCGCCGGCCTGATCGAAGCAACCCTGCATGCGGTCAGAGTCCGTCTGCGGCCGATTCTGATGACCTCTCTGGCCTTTGGCCTGGGGGTAGTACCGCTGGCCATCAGTACCGGTGTTGGCTCCGGGGCTCAGAACGCCATTGGTACCGGCGTACTGGGCGGAATGATGAGCTCCACCTTCCTGGGGATCTTCTTTATTCCGTTGTTCTTCGTCATTATTGAGCGCCTGTTCAGTAAGCGAGAGCGCCAGGCCAAACACGCCATTGGTGAAGCAAAAACCGAGTCTGAAATCTGACACTGACTGCAGACAACAAAAAGCCCGGCACAGATGCCGGGCTTTTTTATGGATGAGTACCGCTGTGGAGTTACGCTACCTGGGCCTCCAATTGAGCCACCAACTCCGGTGGCAACTGCAGCTGTTTCGCCAGTTCCTTCAGATAGGCCTGCTCCATGAAGTTCTGCTCATCCACCATCAACACCGAGGCCAGGTACACTTCCGACGCCTCCTGGGGAGAGCCAACAGCAGCGGCAATCTCGACCGGATCCAGCGGCTTATCCAGCTCTTGCTGCACAAAGGCGCTGACGTCAGCACTGGCTCCTATGGCCTGTACCGCCTGGAAAATGCGACTCTTTTCATCGTCATCCACATGACCATCGGACTTGGCCGCAGCGATCATCGCCTTAAGCACCACCATCGAATGCTGCTCCGTTTGTGGCGGTAATGCCGCCGTGGGCTGAGACGGCACCGCTTCAGGAGTCGAGGCAGACTGGGACTGTGGCTGCTGATTGGATTGCCAGTCGTTGAAAACCTTAAAGGCCAACGCCCCCAGCGCCGCCGCCCCGCCCAGTTTGGCGGCCTTTTTTCCCATCTTGCGGCCCTTTTTCGACCCCACTAACATGGTCAACAGGCTGCCTCCCACGGCTCCACCGATGGCCCCCTTGGTCATGTCCGACATGCCGCTACCACCACTGGAACTGCTCTGCCCCATGCTGGTTTTCGCCTGTTGAGCCAGATCGCCGCCAGACGCCATCACCTGATTGAGTAGGCCTTTGAAATCCATTCTATTCCCCTTGTTTTTGTCACCTGTGCCATTAGAACCTGCCGGGCAGGCAAAGGTTCACCCATTCCACCTGCTCACCATCGAGACATTGAGCTTAAACGAGACCGAATGGGGCTGTTAAGCAGACAGTTGTAACCGAACATTGACACCGACACAGCTCGCCGGGTATCGACAGGCTCGAAGCTGAAGCAGGAGACAGTTCACAATTTCCCATCACAACCACAACAAAAGGATCATCAAAAATGCCACATTTGTGATCCCTGTGGGCTTTTGTCCATACCCAAGCGCACAGGAATGGGTCACTATGTCGACCAGACTGCGGCAACGACTGCAACGCCAGTGCCGATTTCAGCCCAGGGCACCCATCGTGCTTTAGCACCACCTGTAACAACCAATGAGACAGCATGCGAATTTTACTGTTGGTCACCGCCTTTAATGGCCTCTCACAACGAATTCATCAGCAGCTTAGCCAGGAAGGGCACTGCGTCAGCGTGGTGTTTGCGACCCACGAACGGGAGCTTAGAAAGACCCTGAATCAGTTCCAGCCCGAACTGATCCTGTGCCCATTCCTGAAACATCGGATTGCCGATGACATCTGGCAAAACTACCTGTGCATCATTATTCATCCCGGCATCACCGGCGACCGGGGCCCATCGTCCCTGGACTGGTCGATTCTCGAGCAACAGCCGAGTTGGGGCGTTACCGCCTTGCAGGCGGACCAGGAGATGGACGCCGGTGACATCTGGGGCAGCCAGCCGTTTCCCATGCGCTCGGCCCCCAAGGCCAGTCTCTACCGTCAGGAGGTCAGCACCGCCGCCGCCCTGTTGGTCACCGAATTAATGCAGCATCTGCGCCAGGGAGGGTTTGCTCCTCGCCCTTTGAACTACGCCGATCCCAGCGTCAAAGGCGAGCTGAAACCGCTGATTAAACAAGCACAGCGCCGCATCGACTGGCTCAAAGACGACACCGACACCGTCCTTCGCAAAATCCACGCCGCCGACAGCGTACCCGGTGTGCTGGATGAGTTCTGCGGCCTGGCGGTGCACCTGTATGGCGCCCACCGGGAGACGCAACTTACCGGGCCAAAGCCGAAATCGATCCTCGCCACCCGTCACGGTGCCATCTGCGTGGCCACCAAGGACGGTGCCATCTGGATCTCTCACCTTAAACTGCAAAAGACCGACGACACCCTGTTCATCAAGCTGCCCGCCACCTGGGTGCTGCAATCGCGCCTGCCCGATGTACCCGAAGCCGAACTGCCGCTGCTGCCGGACTACGATCCGAATCGTTTCAGCGAGATCAGCTACCTTCAGCAGGATGAAGTCGGCTATCTGTGGTTCAATTTTCACAACGGCGCCATGGGCACCGAGCAATGCCAGCGCCTGCTTAAAGCCTATCAACAGGCCTGTCAGCGGGACATTCGAGTGTTGGTGCTGATGGGAGGGGATGACTTCTGGAGCAACGGCATTCACCTCAATCACATTGAAGCCGCCGCCGACCCGGCGGCCGAGTCATGGCAGAACATCAACGCCATCAACGATGTCGTCGAAGCCATTCTGCTCACGGACGACAAGCTGACGGTGGCTGCGGTCGGCAACAACGCCGGTGCCGGTGGGGTAATGATGGCGCTGGCCTGCGACACCGTGGTGGCCCGGGATGGCGTGGTGCTCAACCCTCACTACCAGTCGATGGGGCTGTATGGCTCAGAATACTGGACCTACACCCTGCCCAAGCGGGTTGGCGAAGCGGTGGCACAGCAGTTGACCCAGGCCTGCTTGCCGGTGGGCAGCGCGCAGGCCCGGCAACTGGGATTGGTGGATCAGGTGTTGCCTGGCCAGATGGCTGAATTTCAGCGGCAGCTGGCTGACTACGCGGTCACCATGGCAAGGTCCGAGCAGTATCACAGCCGACTGCAGGCCAAGCGCCAGACTCGCCACCTCGATGAACAGCAGCGTCCCCTGGCCGATTTCCGGCGCCAGGAACTGGAGCAGATGCACCAATGCTTCCATGGTTTTTTAAGCGACTATCACCGCCTGCGCTATGGTTTTGTCTATAAAATGTGCCCTCGGGTCACCCCGCCGAGGTTAGTCCATCCGCTCGCTCGCAAACGGCCGACCTCGACGGTCCGCAGTCGCTGACGGCTCTCGACTTCGACAGCCGCATTCCGATCCACACGCGCAACATGCTAGGGTAACAGGCTGGTTAGCTTAAGGAGTTCACCCTTGCTTCTGCCCCGTTTTTTGGCCCTGTGCACCGGCCTTTATGCCGGTATCGGCCTGGCGATAACAGTGGCCGGTACGGCCAGCCTGGCACCGGCTCTGGTCTATGCCACCCTGTATGGAGGACTGCCGCTGCTGGCCGCCATCGGCCTCTGGCGACAGCAACGCTGGGCGATGATCATGGCGCTGCTGCTGTTTGCCAGCCAGATCATCCGCCCGCTGGGGGCCGGGCTGGGACTGGCTTACTCCCCCCCGATCTCATTGGGCATTCCCATCTGGAGCACCACTCTGGCGCGAGGTTGGCTGCTGGATCTGTTAGCGCTGTTACTGACGCTGGCCCTTGGCTGGCTGCTGCGCCGCAGCGCACCGCAACCAGCGCCTTAACGCGCCAACGAAGCCAGGTAGTGGTCGATTTTGGCCTTCGGGGTTTTAGCCAGCTTCTGCAACTGAGAGAATTGAAGTCCTGCCAGGCGGTGCCGCTGTTGCATCTCGTTGACCATCATCATCCACAAGCGGGCGGTCATTTCGGAATCGGCCAAGGCTCGGTGAAACACGCCATCGTTTTCGATCTGCCGGTAGGCCACCAGCGACCCCAGCTTATGGTTTGGCGCCTGCGGGTACCAGCGCCGGGCAATCAACATCGAGCAGGCAAACCCACCTTGATAGTTCCGCCCAATGGCGGCCAGTTCGGCATCGAGAAAACGCTGGTCAAACGAGGCGTTGTGGGCCACCAGATTGGCTCCGGCAATAAAATCGGCAAACCGATCCATCACTTCAGCGCAACCTGGAGCAGCGGAGAGCATGGCATTACTGATGCCGGTGTAACTCTCGATGAAGCCACTGACCCGAAAGCCCGGGTTCATCAATTGCTGAAATCGATCCACCACCTGGCCCTGATGCAGCTTAACCGCGCCAATCTCGATGGCACGATCTCCCTGGCCCGGTGACAACCCGGTGGTCTCGAAATCCAGGACCACCACGGAATCGGCAGATTCAGCCGTAACCATACACACTCATCCAATCAACGTCGTTAAAGCCGGTCAGGATACCGGAGCCGGTCACTGGATCCCAGTTCTTCTGACCTCAATCCCGGCCTGAGTCAGTTGAGCGTCCAGCTGATCCAGCCGAGAAGCCGGGGTCGGAGGGTGGGTTTCAGCAAACTCCGGGCGCACTCCATGATGCTGAAAGCCGTTGAGGCGGATCGGAACCGGACTCTGTAGCTGCCGATGCAGCCGAATCAGTGCGGCAACTTCGGCGTCAGTATCATTGCAGCCGGCGATCACCAGCCAGCGCAACTCCTCGAGTTTATTGGCCTCGGCCAGCAAGCGAGCGGACGCCAATACCTGGTGGTTACTGCGTCCGGTTAAGCGGCGGTGCAGGCCATTATCCAGCGCCTTGATGTCCAGCATGACCCCGTCCACCCGCTGCAGCAGCGCCGGCCAGTGTTCGGCGGCCAGCAAGCCATTGGAGTCCAGCAACCGGGTCAAGGATCGACAGGAGGGTGTTAACGCCATGGCGTCACACAACCCCTGAATCCAGCGTCGCTGCAACGTGGCCTCGCCACCGGAAAAGGTTACCCCATCGAGCAGAAGCGCATTGGCGCTGATGCGGGCCAGCATTTGCGAATGAGTGAATCGCAGCGCCGCCGGATTGCCGCCTCTGGGGCAATGCGGCAGACAATCGTCGCACTGTTGGCACAGCGCAGGGTCGCAGCGCAGCGCCTTCCTTTGCCCCGAGCCGCGCACCAGAGTCAGCGCATCCTGGGGGCAGTGTGACACACAGTCGCCACAGTGATTGCACAGGCCGATGGTCTGGGGATTGTGGCAGCTGCCACAATCCATGTTACAACCCTGGAAGAACAACACCATGCGACTGCCGGGGCCATCGACACAACTGAAATCCAGCACCTTGCTCAGCAGCGCCGTCGCCGGCTTTGGCTTTGGGGCCGGTGCCAGCGGTGCCAATGCGGTTATTTCCACAGTGCCGCCGGGTGCTGCTCGTGGCTGATCACCCCCGCCTGACGCTCGAGAATTCCCACCACATCCACGGCCTCCGCCCCCAGGCAGGTGGAGTGGTGCCGCTCCGCCTGCTGACGGAACTTGTCGATGTCGGATTTCTTCACCATAAAACCGGTGACCCGAACCAAATCGTTATCGCTGAGGTTGGCGGTAAACATTCTCAGCCCCAGCCCCAGCCCCCCTTGGACCAGCCGGGTCAATGCGGTCGGATTGTGGCGTATGGTGGGATCAATGGCGAAGATGTCACTGATGCCGCCATCGAAGTAACGATGCATGGGGGCGCACACCTTGATGTGATTAAGGGTATCGGGTTCACTGCCGACCGGAATCCGGGTGCCGGCGGTTTCATCGGCGTCGCAGGAGATCCCGGACTGAGAGTGGAACACCAGCTTGCCACCGGCGCAATGGATCATGTCGATGGCGTCCACCTGCAATTGATAGGCGGCCACGATGCGCTGCCCAATCTCGGTGGCCTCGGCATCCAGCCCATAGCGCCCCGGCTTACCCTGATGATCCATCAATTGGTTCACCAACTCCGCCAGGCCATAGATACCAAACATGGCGGTAAAGCGATCCAGTCGCACCAGCCCCTCCCGACACAGGAAATGAGACTGGAAGAAGCTAGACTCCTCCACCAGGAAGCGGATTCTGTGGGCCATGGCCTCGGCCATCTGCTCGGCACACTCAGGCACCACCCGGCCAAGATAATCCTCGACACTGCCGTCACAACGCGCAAAGGAGGCACGCAGATTCAACCGCATCAGGGTATGAGAGCCACCGCCGATGGGCAGGGAGTTATAGCAGCTCACCACGCCGTAGTCGCCGTCAAAGTCGGCACCGATAAGCGGATGATTGGCGATGTGAGGTTTATTGCAGGCGATGATGTTGTCCACCACCTGCTGCAGTAACTGCGGGGGCGTACACTGAGGGTCGTAGCGAAAGGTCAGGTTGGGCACCGACTGCTTGAGGCTGGCGTCCACCTTGAGGATCGCCCTGCCAACCCGGCTGTCTTCGGGGCCGATATTGGCATGCACAAAGGAGTCTGGCAGGGTGCGGTCGATCATTTGCCAGAACAGCCTCAGCTTCTTCTCCAGCTGGACATCGGTCAGCGCTGAATCCACGAAAGGTTCCAACAACTGGTCCAACTGCCCCAGGAACACTGGGTAGCTGGTTACGGAAGGGACATGCTGATACAGGATAGTGAGAAAATTGATCGCTTCGTCCAGATCTTGCGGCGGCTCCAGCTCGAGAAACTCGCAGCCCTGGCGCATCGCCATGGCGTAATCTGGCAGGACGTAGCGAGGCTTATAAGGGGCGCTGCTTTCAAACATGTCGTGAAACACCCCCTGCTCCAGTCCTTGCTGAATCTCGGTCGAAAACGCCGGTTCCGGCAGCATCGACTCCGCCAGCTGAGACAGGGCCAATTGCTTCTGGCTCTGAGTCAGATTGGATTGACGAATAAGGGAGAGGGCTTGCTGCTGAAACTGTTGGAGTTGCACCATGATTGGACCACTGCTTGTTGATTGTGACAGGACGGAGCTTTCGGTAGCGCCCGGACGACGATACCGACGTTCTCTAGCAGCATTCTGACCCTTTTCCAATGCGATTAGGAGTGCTCAGCTCACAAAGCCGGCACCGGACTAGGCCTTTCTTTTGCTGGCTGGCGAACGGCCCGAGGCCTTGCTTCGCCCACCCCGGCCCGCGGGAGATTTCCGCTTGCGTCGGGGTTTAGGCGCCTGCACGCCCCTTAACGACTCCGGCACATGCTGGCGCGCCTGCTCGACCAGGCGCTGCAGCTGTTGCTGCAACGGGTTCATAAAGCCCTGATAGCTTTGCTGACGCTCCCGTATCGCTTCCAGAGCCGCTTCCCATTGCGCGGTCATGTCCGGTGTGGTTGCCAGTTCAGGTAAACTGTCGATCAGGGCGCGACCGGCATCGGAGGCCTGAATCTGCTTACCTTGACGGATCAGAAACCCGCGCCGGAACAACAGCTCAATAATGCCTGCCCGGGTGGCTTCGGTACCCAAACCGTCGGTCTCCTTCAAGATGGCCTTGATGTTCGGGTCGGCCACATGGCGGGCGATGTTGGTCATGGCCGCCAGCAGGGTAGCATCGGTGAAGTGCTTGGGGGCTTGAGTATGCTTCTCCACCACCTCCCCCTGCCGGCAGTGCAGCGACTGGCCCTGCTGCAGCACCGGCAACGATGCAGCCTGGTGTTCCTCTTCGGTCTCCGCCTTGCCTTCTTTGGCCGGAAACAGCGCCTTCCAGCCGGCCTCTACCGGCACCTTAGCGGCGGCCGTAAACACCCCGGTGCCGATGGTCACCGTTACCTTGGTCTCATCGAAGCGGTAATCCGGGTAAAACTGCAGCAGGTACTGGCGAGCAATCTGCTGGTAGATCTTCGCTTCGTCGGCACTGATGCGGGCACTGCCCTGCTTGCCGGTGGGAATAATGGCATGGTGGGCGTCGACCTTAGCATCGTTCCAGGCCCGGCTTTTGCGGTTCAAATCGGCGCCGGTCACCGCCTCCGCCAGTTCGTCACAGTGATGGGCCACCGCCTGACACACCTTGGGGGCATCCCGGTGTTGCTGTTTAGGCAGGTAGCGACTGTCGGACCTGGGGTAGGTAATGAGTTGATGGCGTTCATACAGGCTCTGACACAGATCCAGCACCTTTTGGGCGCTGAAGCCAAACCGCTTAGCGGCATCGATCTGCAGTGCCGACAGGTTATAGGGCAAGGGAGCCGACTGAGATTTGCGCTTCTTCTCCGCCTTGGTCACCACCGCCGGCTGATCGGTAATGCGTTCGGCCACATTCTCCGCCAACCGCTTCGACAGCACCCGCCCCTCTTCATCCTGATAGGGCTGACAGGCCTCACTGGGTTGCCATTTGGCGGTAAACGGCTGTTGCTCCTCGGTCACCAGCTTTGCCAGCACGTCGTAAAAAGGGCGCAATACGAAATCGGCAATCGCCTTATCCCGGCGAACGACCAGCCCCAGCAGCGGCGTTTGCACCCGCCCCACCGACAACACGCCCTGATAGTGGACCTTTCGCCCCTGCAGGGTATAGGCCCGGGTCATGTTGATGCCGTACAGCCAATCGGCTCGCGACCTCGCCAGTGCCGATACCGACAGGGGCACAAACTCACGGTTTGGGCGCAACTGCCCCAGCGCCCGGGTCACCGCCGCCGGCGTTAAATCGCTGACCAGCAGGCGCTGAACCTGCTGCTGCTTGGTGCGACTGACCTTGCAGTGATGAATCACCTCATCCACCAGCAACTGCCCTTCTCGGTCCGGGTCACCGGCATGAATGAGCTGCTGCGCCTGCTTCATCAACTTACGCAACACCGTCAACTGTTTTTGGCACCCCTTGCGGGTTTTCAGCTGCCACTCCTCCGGCACAATCGGCAGATGCTGCTCCTGCCAGGATTGCCAGTGCGCCTGGTAATCACCGGGCTCAGCTTGCTCAAGCAAGTGGCCAACGCACCAACTGACGCAATCGCCATTACCCAGCTCGATGTAGCCTTCATGGTTTTTGTGCGGTTTGGGCAGCACCGCCGCAATGGCGCGCCCCAGGCTGGGTTTTTCGGCAATGTAGAGTTTCATGGCGACACAGTAACTGTATGAATGAACAGTAGTGTAGCGAAAGGAGGAGGAAGTGTGAACCGACATTGCCTTTCTGTAGCTTCATTACGAGTCCGCAAAATAGAAAAGGCCACCTTTACAGGTGGCCTTGATGCGATTGCTGTCGCTTAACTCTTATTCATTGGGGTGGCAGGTCTGGCAACTGGCCGGCTCCGGAAAGCTGCTGTGCAGACCGAAGTACTCTGCCGGTTTCTTGTTGTAGCCAAACGACTTATGTTCTGCAATGGCTTCGTTCCAGCCCTGTTCAGGTACCTGGTCACCGCTGTAGACGTCTCCATGGCGAGTGATGGTCTTGGCATGACAGAAACCGCAAGTGGTGACCTCTCCATGGCCCTTGGGCGCCCCATTACTGCCATGACACTCAGCACACTCAAATGGCGCTTTATCATCCACCACATGGCCCTTATTGGTGTCACTGTCGTGACAGGTGGCGCAGTTGGGTTGCTTCCAACCGAAGTGGCTTTCGGTTAATGGCGCCTTGGCCTTACTGATGTCAAACGGCTGGAAATCCAGTTCCGGTGGCAGCGGGCTGGCCAATTCATTGCCCTTGATGTCTTCGCCCTTGGTGATCAGTTGATCCAAAAACTCGTCGGTGGCGTTGAAGCTAGCCCGGGAAAAGCTCACGTACTCAGGGCTGACGATAACCACCATGTCACTCAGGGCGTGAACGTCGTTGCCACCAAACACATAGTGGAAATAGGAGCGCTTTTTGCCATTCTCATCTCTGCCAAAGGGGGCCACTGGCACCTTGTCACCGAGGTAAGGGGGCTTCCAGCCAGGTTGACCCAACTCGGTTTCACGCCAGCTGCCGCCGGTACATTCTGTGGTCGGCATGGTCCAGTATTCACTGCCAGTAAATTCAACGTTACACATGATGTCCTTATACAGCACCCCGGTCATACCAGAGTCGTTAGCACGTTCAAGCTCGCCGTTGTGGAATACAAAGCCAGAGGTGCCGGACGCCGCATGCTCGACACTGAACACATGACCTTCGTCATCGACGCCATCAATCTTCATCCAGTTCATTACATAGGAGTTACTGGTTACGCCGGTACTCAGATCCGGCCACCAGTTAAAGTGTACATCCACCTCGGGGCGGCTTTCCGCCAGAGACAGCATCACATCCATCACGGTATAGACACCAGGTTTGAGCACGTCGGTACGCATGTTGTGAGGCGTCACCTCTACGTCGTAGAAAATGGCGTCCTTGTCCCAGTCCCACTCGATGATCACCTCAGGAATAATGACCTTGCCACCATTCTGTTTAAGGCGTTGCTGCTCCTTACGGTAAATCTCCTTGCGTAGCTCTATTTCCTCCTTACAAGCAGGAATAAAGAAGGCTTTGCCATTATTATTAATCGGTTTTCTATCTATCTGCTTGTAGTCTTCTTCGGTATGAAAGACGTTGACGCCGTTTTGAGGCCAAGGCGCCACTGCGTACTGGAACTTCCAGCCACCGGGCTCGGTACAAGGCCCGTAAGGAGCGGTCAGAGGGGTGGTGGGGTGATTGGTCAGTTTGTCCACCTGTTCACCACTAAAGCCAGTGACGCCATTGATGGACTCGATCCAATAGGTATCCAACTCCTCGTCGTAGAAGTACTCCACATCCAGGTCGTATTTCTTAGCGGCGAACAGCAACAGATCCAGTACCGAGCCTTGTCCGTCCTGGAACCATTCAGGACGAATGCTGGTCCACTCCTCGGAAGTAAGGTCGATCTCCACATCTTTGAGAATGTAGTCGTACTCAAACATGTAGGTGGTGGTGTACATCAGCGAGATGTCACGATCGGAAAATCCCGCCGCCGGTGGGGTGCCGTCATTGCAGAAGCGCTTCTTCTGCGGATTGAATTCACAATCATAGATGGGATGACCCCATTTGGGGTTCTGGCGAATAATGTCGCTGGCGATGGACAGAGTGACGGTTCTGGGCAAAGTCACCTCAGGATCAATGCGTCCAAACACATTGTCCGCAGGCTGACTCTCTCCCGGCTCATCAATCGGTGGCTGAACCACCGGATCATCATCGGAATCCCCACAGCCGGGCAGGGTTAAGCAGGCGAACGGAACCAGCGCCAACAGCAGTTTATTTGATCTCATCATTACTCTCACTTGCGTTTTTTATGCATCCATTTTGCGTGGCAAGAAAAACCAGGTTGGACTTATTGGTGGCGCCAAACTTAGTTTTTGCAATATCCAGGTGATACTCGACTCCTCGGCGTGTTAAAAACAACGCCTCAGCAATCTCTTTAGTGCTGTATCCATGTGCTGTCATTTCAATGATTTTTATTGTTTTGTCTTTAATTTTTATATTCAGCTTACGGCATAATCCCGGCAGTGGTACCGAGTCATGTTGCTGACCTGGACTCATATTAAGGACGCCATTAATCTCTCTCATAACAACCTCAGGGATAAATCGAGATAATGAAAATGGTAATTTATGCACTAAACCAAGATTTTGAATTCCCCTCCAGATAAACTAAAAATGGAATAATTTGCCTACCGAGACCACCAATCCTGACCCAGTTCACGTCAACCCAGCAACCATGAGAACAACAATTACCACCACACCCCGAAAAACCCAACCACGATCACACCAGAAAACCCACTTCTTGCCAGGCCAGAGGAGAAAAAGGAAACCTCGCCAATCAATGTCACACTACCAGAAAAAATACCGTCGCCACTCCTGTACCCCGGCGTCAGCAACGCGCCATAATAGGCGTGGAGCCCTGACTGCAATGCAAGCCATGGTGGTGTTCCCCCCCGCAGAGAACTGGCGTCTACGCTGCATTGCAGGACAGAGTCTTAACAATCGCGCGCCAGGTGTTGCCTCCATCAACGCCCTTCCCAACGGCACTGCAGGGGGGGTAATTTGGCAACTCGGACACAGAGAGAGTCAGGCAGTCAAAATGAAACCAGATAAAGACACCATGCTCAATACGGCGGAAAGACTGATTGCCAATACTGGGCAGCACTATTTCAGCATGTCTAAACTGAGCCAGGAACTCGACGTTTCCAGTGGTTACCTTTATCGTGTCTTTCCATCCAAAGAAGACCTGCTCATCTGCATACTGATAAAGCGACTAAAACGATTAAATAACATAGCCATTTACTTAACTGAACACTCAAGCAGCCCAAAAGAGTGCATCGTGTGTCTCAATGTGTTGTTGGTTTATTTTTTCCGAGTTCAAAATAAAAACGATGGTATTGATTTCATGGGAGTGAACGGTTTTGCCATTAACAAAATTCAGGAACACCACCTTGAGAGTCTGAGCAGACAATTTAAGAAGCTGTTTTCTCTTTATAAAACGTTCACTTTATCGCAAATAAAGACCGGCAGGTTATTAGAATCTGAAGCCAATGCCAGTAAGCTGATGCTGCGCCTGTGGATGTTCTCCAGAGGCGCTTCCATGACCATGAGTCACTCTTTTGTTCCCTCCAGCATCATCTCGATGGAGGGTGTGCTCGAACACTGCATTGAAATTGCCCAACAATTTGCCTGGCATGACTCAGAGTACCACCGCAAAGTCGAGCACCACGAAGTCATGACTCAAATCAGAACTGCCTGCGATACCGCAACTTTCGACACCGACTGAGTGGATCCGACAGCAACTTGGGCATCGACACCACCCTAAGTGCATGCTCTTCGGGCATCAGGACCGGCGGCGGATTTTGAGATTGGCGTCGAGGCATTTCTTACAGGACAACTTGGATTTTATCCCCTTTTCAATAAAACGAGCCACCCGCTCCCTCAATTGACGATACTGGTTTACCGTCACTTTTTCATTCCAGTTAAAGGAGTTAACAATGGCCAAAATGCACTCCATCTCAACATTTTCTCGCTGGTGCTCGACCATTTTATCAATCAACTTACTTTCATAGGCGGTCGATTGACCATACAGCTGAAAATAGATCATCTGCGCCAGTAACAGTGTCCGCTCCGGCGTTTCATCCAGAGCCCCGTTGGCCTGAGCATCCAATGCCAACTCATGGATTAAATCAAAAAATCGATTGGCCCTGAGTTTAAAGCGATCCACTTTTTCGCAACTGGCCAGAGTCCAGACTTTGCTGTTTACCGACACCGATCTAAGTGACATGAAACTGCTGCTTTTAGCTACGGTTTCATAGGTGGTTAATATGGGGACAAGAAAGCGTTCCTGATAGCTAAGTGATTGTTCAGAATCTAAAATATCTGGGATATTATTGGACGTGGCGCTGCGAAGAAACAAACACAACAACACATCCTCCTTACTTTCAAAAAACTTGTATACCGAACCGGTAGAGCAGTTGGCCACCTTGGCAATATCTGAAAATTTAAACGAAATAATTCCTTGCTCTTCAATTAGTTGCTCCGCAGCATCCAACAGAATCTGGCATTTAATTTCCGCTTGTTGCGTATTGGGACAGTGCATAGTCAATGGCATTCCTGATTCAGTAATTCAAAATTACCTTTTCTTCAGAAATTTTGTTGTGACTCCTATCAACAATCCCCGTGGCCCAATTTTGTTTTAAAACAGAGCTCCACAAAACCCACCATTACTCACAAAAGAGAAAAGTTCACGAGGGCAGTCATGAAACTCTTTTTCACCTCAGGCCTGGTGTGAGTCAGATCTCACTAACCCCATCACCGCATCGCCATAGTGACCGAAAAATTCGGATGACACACCGGGAGACCACCACAATGACCACCGATACCACCAAGCGAACAACGCTGAAAGCCCTGGGGGCGTTGTCTCTGGGCGCCACTCTGCCTTTTACCAGCCAGGCAGCCAGCTGCAGCGCCACTGACTCCACTCGCTGGGATGCCAGCTACGACATCATCTGCGTCGGCTCCGGCTTTACCGGACTGGCGGCCGCCATCGAAGCCAAGCGCCGCGGCGCTCAATCGGTATTGGTCATCGAGAAAATGCCATATTGCGGTGGCAACGGCGTGATCAACGCCGGCCAGGCCTGTTTCGCTAACACCCCGCTGCAAAACAAACTTGGCATCGAAGACTCTGCCGAGCTGATGGTCAGTGACCAGTTAAAAGCCGGCCGGGGCATCGCCGACCGGGCCCTGCTGGAGCACAATGCCAAGCTGGGTCCATATGCATTTCAGATGACTAAGGAATGCGGTGCCGTGTACCTGGACTTCTGCCAGCAACCAGGGGGCCACTCGGCACCACGAAGCCATCAGGTGGTTGAGCGTTCCGGAGCAGGCATTATTCGGCCCATGCTGGCCGAATGTGAAAAACAGGGCATCATCGTTAAAACCCGAGTCAAATTTGACGACCTGGTGTTCAACGAGCAAGGCCGGGTCAGTGGCATTCGAGTGATGGAAGGCCACTATCATGACCGTCCAGGTCTTGGCAAACCCGCCACTCTGCAAGCCACCAAGGGGGTGGTCATGGCCACCGGCGGCTTCACTCAGAACATCCGTCTGCGCATGGCTCAGGATCCAACGCTCACCGAAGAGGTGGTCAGCACCAACGCTCCGGGCGCAACCGGTGATGGCCTGATCGCCATGATGAAAGGCGGCGCCAATCCGGTGCACCTGGCCCACATTCAATCCGGGCCCTGGGCATCACCGGATGAAGGCGGCTTCGGCTACGCCCCCAACTACGCCATTTTCAACTTCCCCCACTCCATCGCCATCGATCTGATGACCGGTCGACGCTTCATGAGCGAACTGGCAGATCGGAAGACTCGCGCCGACGCCGAGTTGCAACGAAGAGATGCCGACGGCAATCCACTGCCGGCCATTTTGCTGACCGCCAAAGCCCACTCCAGCCAGAATCAACACAGCCTGGACAACGTACTGGAAGCCAAAGTGGGCTGGGAGTTTGACTCTTTGGAAGCCGTCGCCAGCCACTTCAACATTCCACTGGCACCTTTGAAAGCCCAGGTAAAGGAGTGGAACGACTACGTCACCCAAGGTAAGGATGCCCAGTTTGGCAAGCCGATGAACCTGACCCAGGGCAAGCAGATGTCCGCGCCCTACAGCGTCATCCGTCTGTGGCCCAAGGTGCATTACTGCATGGGCGGTGTGCAGATCAACACCCAGGCCGAGGTGATTGCCGCGGCCACCGGCGCACCGATCCCTGGCCTGTACGCCGGCGGCGAAGTGGCTGGTGGGGTTCACGGCGTCAGCCGCCTCGGCGGTTGCTCCATTCCCGATTGTCTGGCCATGGGCATCACCGCCGCCCGCTCCATTATGAAAGCATGAGGTTATCCATGAACCGTTCCATTGTTGTTACTGCCGCCCTGGCCCTATCGCTGGCCACTGGCGTCCATGCCGGTACTCTGACCAAAGCCGGCGCCAAGCAGGGCCGAAGCTACCACCTGAGCAACTACGAGATGGGCTGCAAGACCTGCCATGACCAGGGAATGCGCAAGCCGCCCTCCGATAGCCTATGTCAGGACTGTCACGATCTGGACGAGTTGATAAACCAAACTTCCAACCATGAAAAACCGTGGAAGAACCCGCACAACAATATGCATTACGGCAAAAAAGTCCCCTGCATCGAATGTCACGGTGAACATCAACCTAAACAGCCGCTGTGCAGCAATTGTCACAACTTTGAGTTTAACAATTTCAAAGAAAATTAATCTCGATACATCTTTATTTACGGCCCCATTAAGGGGCCTTTTTATTTGTTGGCAAGAGGCATTTAATTTCGTTGCCAATTCTCATTTTTTCGTAGCATTTGAACTGGATCATGAAACTTTCTTCCTACAAAAACCACCCGTGATCCATCCCGCATTTTAGCCGCCAGCAACATTGAATAATTAAATCGAACTAATTAATCAAACAAGGAAACAGATGATGAAAACAACACTCGCAATTGCAATCTCGACCCTGCTTATTGGCGCCCCGTTATCGGCGCTGGCCAAAGATCACAGTCCGGTTCCAACCCCACTGACCAGCTCCACCTATGCCCCTCAGTGGACCATTCCTGCCGAGTGTAAAGATCCTCTGGCCGAAAAATACATTGCCGGACTGCAGTCAGGCAAGTTCACCCTGGCCAACATTAAGGCCGACGACACCATCGCCAAAGATAAGCGTAACTGGCTAACCTTCGATGACAGCGGCAAAAACGTGGTTGAATGCAAAGACGGTGACATTAAAAACTCCCCCTCCAACTACTGCTGGAAAGAGCTGTCCGACTCGCCATCGGTAATGGGCATTGTCTCCATGGGTAAAACCGACCACGCGCCCCACTTCCATCCTCAAGGCGAATGTTACTACATTGCCGATGGCAAGACCGAAACGCTAGCTCAGAATCAGATGCAGACAATCGAAAAGGGACAGTACTTCTTCATTAATGATTACGCCATTCATAATATTCCAAATCTAAATGACGAAAAACTTACCATATTTTATTGGTACCCCGGCGATGCCAACTGGGGTTCATTTAAATATTACTGGAAAAGTGACGTTGAGAATCATCAGCCGGCAGAGGCCGCTTTTGACAAAGTGGATGTGATTCGACAAGCCGCCTGGGGCTTTGGTCCATACGGTACTGAAAACCTCAAATAACTGAATTATTCTGGATAATAAAATGACTGTATTTAAATTAACCCGGTCAGCCTTAATTATTTCCCTGGCTCTGGGCTCCCTGTCTGCCACCTCCGCTCAGGCCGAGGATGGCATCAGTGTCGGCGGCGCCGTTCGGGTCAACTATGGCCTCAAGATGTACAGCGACGCCTCCAAAGACAAAGGCGGCGACCTGAACTTCGACATCCTGGCGCTGAAGTTTAATGGCCAGAAAGGCGACTGGGGCCTGGCGGCCGAATACCGCTTCAACGCCTCCACCAACTTCATCAAATACGGCTACGCCTACTACGACCTGGATCCGGAGTGGCAACTGCAATTTGGTGTGGCCAAGGTGCCGTTCGGCAACCCCGGCTTTATTTCAAACAGTTGGTGGTTTGGCCTGCCGTATTACCTGGGCTTCGAAGACGACTACGATGTGGGGGCCAAGGCGGTCTACCGCAGCGGTGACTGGCAGACCGACATCGCCTTCTTTAAGAACGGCGAGTACAACTCCAGCAACAACAAGGCCTACACCCCAGATCTGTTCAGTGGCACGGTCAATGGCACCGATTACCATAACGAAGAGATCAACCAGATCAACCTGCGTCAGGTGTACCACTACGCCCAGGGCGATCTGCTCGTTAAGGCCGGTGGCTCGGCGGAGTTTGGCCAAATCTACAACAGCAAGACCACCGATACCGGTGATCGCTACGGCATCGCTCTGCACCTGGATGCCAGCTATCAGGGCTGGAACCTGCAGATGCAGGCGATGCAATATGAATTTGATGCCGAAAACCCTGCCGGTATGGATGGCAACAAAATCGGTGTCGCCGGTGCCGGCTGGCAGTGGGAAGTGGCCTCCAAGGGGCAGATCTACTCCTTCAATGTTGCCAAGAGCTTCACCACCAGCTTTGGCAGCATCAAAGTCTACAACGACTTTGGCCTATTAACCCCGGATGTGGACGATGCCAGCTTCGATGACAGCTTCCAGAACGTCACCGGCATGGCCATTGCTGCCGGTCCGCTCTACATCATGGCTGACTTTATTCAGGGTAAGAACATGACCTTCTCCACCGAGTTGGATGACCATGTCGGCCTGCCTGAAGCCGGTGACGGCTGGGATCAGCGAATCAACCTCAACTTTGGCTACTACTTCTAAGCCAATCCGGGCCAGGGAAGCGGCGGACATCCATCACCGCCGCTGCGTATCAACCCACAGCCTTTCCTGACCTTGCCAGCTCCCCGTGAGCTGGCTTTTTTCAGCCCTTACTCCGTGGCATTGCTTGCACAAAAAAGCCAGCTGTCACTGACAACTGGCTTAGTCAAAAACCGTCTAGCTATGTTTAAGACGGGTCCAACCTGCCGTCAGGACAGCCGGTACCGAGACACCAGTTGATGCAACTCATCGGCATGGCTGAGGATCTGCTCCCCCACCGCCAGCGCCTGACTGGCGTTGGCTTCCACCGACTCTCCGACTTCCTTGACCCGCAACACGCTCTGGCTGATCTCCTCGCTGACCCGGCTCTGCTCCTCGGCCGCAGCCGCGATCTCCATATTCATCTGACTGATGTGACTCACTTCGCCGGTTACCTGGGTCAGCATGTCATCCACTTCCTGCGCCTGTCCGGCACAGACATCGGCATACTGCTGGCCATGACGGATAGAGGAAACCGCCTCTTCAGTCTCCTTCTGCAGACGCTCGATCATGGTCTGAATCTGCTGGGTCGACTCCTGGGTCCGGGATGCCAGAGACCGAACTTCATCGGCTACCACCGCAAATCCCCGTCCCTGCTCACCGGCCCGGGCGGCTTCGATGGCCGCATTCAGAGCCAATAGGTTGGTCTGATCGGCGATGTTACGAATCACATCGAGGATGGCGCCGATCTCCTGACTTTCGTGTTCCAACCGCTGCATCACCTCACCGGACTGGCTCACGGCCCCCTGCAGTTCGATGATGTTGCGTTTGGTCTCATCCAGGCCGGCTTTACTTTGCCCCAGACGACCATTGGTCTCTGCCACATTGTCGGCTGCCACCTGAGCGCTGTTGCTGACCTGAGTCACCGACGCCACCATCTCGGTCATGGCACTGGCCATCTGGTCGGTCTGGGTATTCTGCTCATGGATCTCCGCTCCGCTGGCGCTCATCTCCTGTTTCAGAGTCTCGGACTGAGCCCCTAGGGCATTAGACACCTTGACCAGGTTCTGCACGATCACCACCAACTGTTGCTGCAGGTCACGGGCATCCTCAGCCAACTGCCCCACCTCATCGCGTTGCTGCAGGGTCAGCGAAGCGGCAAAGTTGCCCGACGCCAGCTGCCGTAGAAACGCACCCAGCTCCCGGGTCGGCCTGACAACCGCCGCATTGCCCACTGCCATTCCCATTGGGATGGCAATAATGATGGCCGCAATCAAGGCGATGATGCCCACCAATAGCTGCTCTTCGGCATGCTGTTGGTTCTCGTCAATTAACCGGGTCTGATGCGCCGTCATCTCGTTCACAATCTGTTCCAACAGCGTCGACGGGGCCCGATCAATGCCACGCAATTGCTGATCCGTAGCCACCGCGTCAAACTGGTTGTCCTTCAGGAACTGGTGCCCCTGCCGGTATTGCCGGTTCAGGCTCTGCAGTTCGGTGAGAAACGCCTGCATTTTGGATGCCTGAGCACTCTGAAGCTGCTGCAACAGCGCCAGAGTCTCCTGGGCATGCTCAAGCACCTTGGCTTCCGCCTTCTGATACTTGCCCCAGTACTTATCCTGGTCTGCCTGGGAACCGGTTCGAATCAGCACGTTTTTCCACGCCTGCACCTGATTCTTAAACTCCACTTCAACCACCAGCACCTCTTCACGGGCACGGATGTCGTTGTGCAACATATCCTGGTAATAGCCCACCACGGACAGCTGGCTGGACAGGGCAAAGCCGGCGCCCACCAGGATCAACACAATGCCGATGAGGTTGGCAGCCACTAATTTTGTTTTGATACTCAAGTTTTGCAGATAAGTCATTCAGACATCCCAAAGACGGTACCCGGACGCGGGCAAGAAGGGTCGTAGCGTACGCAGTCGCTGCTAGTGGCGACTTTCAACCCTCGAATAGTAACAAAGGGTAAATTAAGTATTTGTACTTTTATCCGTTAACCGAACTACATTTCTCTGTAGTAACAAAGAATAAGTACATTTTATGGTCGACAAAGGCACCAGAAACCTGGCTAAAAGCAGTGGAATCAGCTGATTTATTTGAGTTTTAGCCCAGCGGTCGCTTTTTGAGACCATCAACAGGTACGACCTTCACAAAAAGTGATAAACATCAAATATCAGCCGTAATTAACTAAAACCGCATTTCAATGACTACTTAAACTAAGTCATTGACCCACAAGCGCTATGAGCTTAATTTAAAGTTCCGGCCTGAAACGGATTGGTGCCGGTTACAATTTGCCCTACGAAGTAGATGGAGTTTGCTGATATGGCCCGCTTGTCATTGATCGATGCCTCGTTTGTCCTGTTCGAGTCTGCCCACACCCCGATGCACGTGGGGGGGCTGTTTATGCTCGAACCCGACGACCGCAATTTCGCGACCGAGCTGTTTCAGCACTTGCTTCAATGCCATATCGCCAACCCGCCCTTTAACCGAATCCTGAAAGTCGGTGCCGGCGGCTGGCCTTACTGGAAAACCACCTCCAGCCTCAATATTGAACAACACGTCTTTCTGCACCAGGCTCCGCAGCAAGGAGACGAACTGGCACTGCAGCGCATGTTGGCTCAGCTGCACAGCCAGTTGATGGATCGGCGTAAACCGCTGTGGGAGTGCCACATTGTCGAGGGGATTAAAGGCGGCCAGGTGGCGCTATACATCAAGATTCATCACGCCTGTGCCGATGGCATGAAGCTCAGTGCCATGGTAGACCAGTTGCTGTCCAAGGTGCCGGATACCAACATCAGCCCGGCCTTCTGGCAATTCAACAGCCCACGGCGAGCACGGCAGAACAACACCCTGAAACAGGCCTACGACTTTGGCAGCGCCCTGTATCACCAAATTGTGGAACTGCCCAACCTGGCCAAGCTGACCGGCAAACTGTTTTCCCGGGCTTTCTACCCCACCATCAGTCGCATGCCAATCCCGTTCACCGCCGAAAAAACCTTTTTCAATCAGCGTCCGATCAACGACCGGGTCATCGCCCAAGGCAGCCTGCCCATCAGCTCCATCAAGCGGATCAGCAAATTCACCGGCGCCTCGGTCAATGAAGTGGTTCTGGCGGTGTGCGACGCGGCGCTGCATCAATATTTGATCGACCACAAACGTCCCAGTGACAAGCCTCTGGTGGCCATTATGCCGGTCAATATGAAGGTGGATGCCAACGACAAGGACAACCACTTTTCCCCCGCCCTGATTGAGCTGGGTAAACGCCAGAACCAACCCACCGAACGACTGAAGGAGATCATGATCTCCAGCCGTCAGATCAAGCATGAGGCCAAAGCCTTTTCACCCACGGCATTCATGAACCTCTCGGTGGCCACCAATGCGCTGATGCTGCTGATTGGCAAGCTGAAGCTGGACAATCGACTGCCCACCATCAGCAACCTGGTGATCTCCAATGTACCGGGCCCGCGGGAGACCCGTTACCTGTTCGGCGCGCCGATTCGCTCCATCACCCCCTACTCGGTGCTACTGCCGGATCAGAGCCTCAATATCACCTTGTTCAGCTACGATCAGATGCTGCACGTAGGCATTACCGCCTGCGAGCGCGCTCTGGGCGACATTGAACTGCTGGTGCCCTACATCAGCAAAGCCCTGACGGCACTGGAACTGGATCTGCTGAGCGTGACTCTGGAGAAAGTGGAAGCCCAACTGGAACAGCAGCGCCACTGAACCGGCTTAGATACACGTGCGGTTACGTTTTGATTTTGATAAATAAAATCAAATCTGGCTACAGTACTCTTATGTCTTCACCAAGGAAGTGAACCGCCCGTGTCTCTCAAACCCATGCTGTCGTTGCTGGTCCTGGCTTTGCTGGCGCTACCGGCGCAGGCCGAACGTCCCAGCGACGACTGGCACACCCTGGAAACCGATCTCTACCGCATCCACTTCACTCCGGAATACGAACTCTGGGCCAGGCAGTTGGCGGCGGACGCCGATACCATTCAGCGCCACGTCGGCGACCAGATAGGCCATCATCTGGATGAAAAAGTCGACATCGTGGTGCGCGATCCCCTCAATGCAGCCAACGGCTTTGCATTGCCGTTGATCGGACGCAGCCGCACCGTGTTCTATACCACTGCGCCCCTGTCCGATTCGGTGCTGTCCTACATGGACGACTGGCGAACTTTACTGCTGGTCCATGAACAGGCTCACCTGAATCACCTGTCCCGTCCCTCCCGCTCCTCCCTGACTCAACTGTGGCAAGCACTGTACGTCGACTTCCTGCAGATGCCGCGCTGGGCCTCAGAGGGCTACGCCACCGTTATTGAGCATCAGCACAACGGCAAAGGGCGGCCAGCCAACCACCTGGTCAACGCCATTCTGCAGCAGTGGGCTCGTGAAGGGGCCCTGCCGAGCTATCAGCAACTGTCCGGCGATAACGACGCCTACCTGGGCATGAGCATGGCCTACCTGATGGGCTCCAGCTACCTGCTGTGGCTAGAGTCCGAGTATGGGACCGACAGCCTGCCCGCGGTCTGGACTCGCATGGCCGCCAAGCAAGGCCGCGATTTTGAGCAGGCCTTCCAAGGGGTCTTTGGCCAATCTCCCCAGCGCCTGTATCGCCGTTTTGTGGCCGAGACCACCTACCAGGCTCTGGCCGCGGAAACCCACATGAGTGACCCACAGGCCAGTCTGTGGCTTGAGCATCAATGGGGACTGTCGCGACCCGCCCTGTCCGCCGACGGCAGCAAGCTGGCACTGCTGTTGAAAGAGCAACACAGCGACGGCCAACGACTGGTGATCTACCCCACCGCCGATGACCCAAAGGCCAGACAACAGTGGCAACAGCGCCAACAGGCGCGGCTGAAGCAAGATCCCGAAGACATTGCCGACATCGAGCCCAGGGTGTTTAACCCTACCCCCCTGCACCAGTTGCCAACCCGAAGCTGGCGCATGACCGCACCGAGGTGGCTCGACGACCACACCCTGATTTTCAGCCAGGCCCAACAGGATGCCGCCTACAACTGGCATTTCGATCTGTTCACCTGGCACCCCGACAGCAATAGAGTGCGGCGCCTGACCCACAACCAAAACCTGGTGCGCGTAGCTCCCCATCCGGACGGCACCCGGGCACTGGCGCTGCAGCGTCAATATGGCCACAACCGCATCGTCGAGATTGACCTGAGCAGCGGCACTCTGACGCCGGTCGTAGAAGCCCAGGGCAATGACCTGCTGGACTTCCCCGCCTATCGCCCCGACAGCGATCAAATCAGCTTCCTGAGGCACCGTCACGGCCAGTGGCAACTGATACTGGACCAGGGCGGTCAACAACAGCTGTTGGCGCTGAGCCAGGTTAATCAGGGCAACTTCGTCAGCTACCCTCAGTGGCTCGATAGCCAGACGCTGCTGCTGACTCTGGGCCAGGCGAACGGCGTTGCCAACTACCGCCTTGATCTTCACCAGCACCAACTCGAGCGACTCACCAGCCACAAGCTGCTGGCTACCGCAGCCACTGCCGATGACCAGCGGCTCTACTTTGTGGTCACCGACAGCCAGGGACAGAGCCTGTACCGACAACCCCTGGATCAGCGGATTGGTAACACCATCGCCCTGGCCGCCCCAAGCCAGCCTGCCGATGCGACACCACAGCCACACCTGAGCCAGGATGCCCACCCCTACGGCACTGGCCCGCAATACCGCGCGCTGGCGTTTGGCGCCAACCTGTCGTCCTGGCAACAAGGGTTGGAGTTTGGCCTCAAAGGCGGCGACCCCATCAACCGCCTGCGTTGGCAACTGATGGCACACTGGGACCCCGATGGCCACCAGCAGGGGCTGATCGCCAGCCTGCGCTGGCAAGGCTGGCCCATACAGGTCCACGGCGATCTGTACTATCTGCAACAGGACTTTCAGGGTCTTGACGGCAGCCTGACGCCTCAGCTGGATGAGCGGCGCAGCGGTGCCCACCTGGGCGTGGCGTGGCAACAACGCTGGAGCGATCTGATGTCGCTGCAGCTGAGCACCGGGGTCACCCTCAGCCAGATAGACGATCAGTCCCTGGGCCGCAACGGCATCGATCAGCGCAGCGTCTATGGCGATGTGGCGGTTAACGGCCGCTGGCAGCGTGGTCGCTGGAATAGCCACTATCAGCTCGCTGGCCGTGCCAGCAGTGGTGAAACCGACCAGCAACAATGGCACCGTTATGACACGGGAGTGGCAGCGGCGCTGGGCTATGGTGACTGGCAGCTGTCCGGAGGCTATCAGCGCCTCAGCCTGCTCGGGGATCCCAGTCACTATGATCTGCTCCGCCTCGGTGGCAGCGACACCAGCCTGACCCCTTCCTGGCTGCCCTGGGGCCAGCACAGCAACCCCGCCCTGCCCCTGTCTGCCCTGGTGGGTCAGGAGCTGCAGCAGTGGCAAGCCGGATTGGGCTACCAGGCCATACGTGGCTTCTATCAGCGCTATCAGATGGACGATGGCGACAGCCTGCCGGTATACGGCATCGAGTATCAACTGCAGGGGCTGGGGCCCTACCTGGACGATGCCCTACCGGAGCTGGATGGGCTCAACCTGCGTTTAGGCACCGGCTGGGCCGGAGACAACGGCGTCGACGATCCCCTCGGCTGGAGCGCCTGGGTCAACCTGTTCTACCAACTGTAGCCTTCACAGCCAAGCCCTGGGGTTTCTCAGGGCTTGGTCATGAAAGAGGTTGGCGCACCGCCCCGGTCAGGCTACTCTGTGCAGGCGATGCAACCACAGGTTCGAACCATGACGCCTTTTTCTCCGGACGATCTGCTTAATCACTTGATTGCCCTGCCGACTCAAACTCTTTCGTCCGAGCGCTTGAGTCAGGTGGTCGCCAGCCTGCTCGATCATCACAACCAGCCATGGCAACTGAAACTCGGTCATCAGCGCCACCTTGGCGATACCCCGCACTACTGGGTCGAGTGGCAACACCTGGTGGTGGACTTTCGCTATCCTGGCCTCAGCCAGCCAGAGCAAGGGATTCGGCCTATCGCCGAGGTCGAAAGCGATTATCGACCGCTCCATACCGAATCCTTTACGCCTGTGCCCCTGGTGCTGCTGGCCAGCTTCTGCCGCAACGATCACGCCCACTTCGATCACCTTGCCGCCAAACCGCAGCCATAAAAAAACCGCCTGGCGGCGGTTTTTTCACTTGGATTCGACTTAGATATCGATGACGTCGAACTCCACCAGCGGGTTGACGTCAGCCTCGTAGTCGACACCGTCAATGCCGAAGCCAAACAGGTTGAGGAACTCCTCCTTGTACTGAACGTAGTCCGTCAGTTCGGCCAAGTTCTCATCCGTCAGCTTGCTCCACAAATCACGGCAGTGGGCCTGAATGTCTTCACGCAGCTCCAGGTCATCCAGGCGCAGGCGATTGGAGTCATCCACCTCGGCAGCGCTGCCATCCGCTTTATACAGGCGTTCACTGAACATGCGATAGATCTGCTCCATGCAGCCTTCATGGACCCCCTCTTCGCGCATCTTCTTAAACACCATGGCGATGTACAAAGGCATCACCGGAATGGCGGAGCTGGCCTGGGTCACCACCGACTTCAGTACCGCCACATTGGCGCTGCCGCCAATGCTGCTCAACTGGCTGTCCAGCGCGTGCGCGGCACGGTCGAGATCCTTTTTGGCATCGCCCAAGGCACCATCCCAGTAGATGGGCCAGGTGATCTCGGTACCGATGTAACTGTAGGCAACGGTCTTACAACCCGGTGCCAGAACGCCAGCGTCGGACAAGGCGTTGATCCACAACTCCCAGTCTTCACCGCCCATCACGGTTTTGGTGGCGGCAATCTCTTCGTCGGTCGCCGGCTCGATGGACGCTTCAAACAGGGTATCTTTGTTGGTGTCTACGGCGGTGGCGGTGTAGGTCTCACCCTTTGGCTTGAGCACCGAACGAACCACTTCACCGGTATCGGGCATCTTGCGCACCGGTGACGCCAGGGAGTAAACCACCATGTCGACTTGACCCAGGTCCGCCTTGATCAGGTCGATGGTCTTCTGCTTGGCCTCGTGGCTAAAGGCATCGCCGTTGAGGCTCTTGGCGTACAAGCCCGCCTCGTGGGCCAGCTTGTCGAAGGCGGCGGCATTGTGCCAGCCTGCGGTTCCTGGCTTTCTCTCGGTGGCCGGCTTTTCAAAGAACACCCCGATGGTGGCGGCATTGCTACCGAACGCGGCAGCGATTCGAGAAGAGAGGCCGTAGCCACTGGAGGAGCCGATGACCAAAACCCGCTTCGGGCCGTTGGCGATGGCGCCCTTGGCCTGGGTGTAAGCGATCTGCTCTTGTACATTGCGCTCACAGCCAACCGGGTGAGTGGTGGTACAGATAAAACCGCGAATTTTTGGCTTGATGATCATCCGATATTCCTTTGGTTTGTTCCTGCACATTGGCAGGCGATCGCGCCCCGTTCGGGCCACAGTAGAAAATTTTTCAGGCAAGCTTATCCAAAAGCGATGATAACGAAAAGGAAAAGCTGGCACATCCGACCATCCGCGCTGACCCGCAAACGAAAAGCGCAGCCGAGGCTGCGCTTTGTGGTTAACGGATAACCGGCATCGCCGGGCCGCAAGGCTTACTCAGCTACAGGATAGCTGATATCGGCATTGGCACGCAGTGCCGCCACCAGAGCCTGGTAGCTGCCCTGGCCCATCATGCTGGCCATACGCAGCTTCAGGTTTTCGGCCACCTGAGTGTCGGCATCGCCGGCACTGACCTTATCCAGGGCCACAACGGCGTAATCACCACTGCTCATCTGTAGCGCAGCGTAGGAGCTGTCTCCGGCTGGCTTAGCCATGGCAAACACCTGCTGAACCAGCTGGCCATCCACCTCGGCATTGCCCATGCGGCCCATGGCATCGACCGCCACCATGCCGTCCAGCTCGGTGCCAGACTTCAGCTCCGCCAACTTGGCTTCGGCGGCAATCTTGGCCTGGGCTGAGGCTTGTTCCGCCACCAGCTGAGCCTGAATCTGGTCACGAACTTCGGCCAGAGGCTGGGTACCCGCCGGCTTGTAGTCCTTGGCACGCACCACCAGCACGTGGCCACTCTCCAGCTCGATGATGTCGCTGTTCATGTTGTCCAGCACCACCGCATCGGAAAACGCCGCGTTCAGCACTTTCGGGTCGTTAAACGGCGCCGGGGCGTTGAAACGATTGAACAGCTCGGTGCTCTTCACCTCACCACCCACTTCCATCGCGGCATCTTCCAGGTTTTCAGGAACCTGGAAGCTGACGTCGGCCAGCAGTTGTTGCAGCTCGTAGAAACGGTCCTGGGCTTGCTCGGACTTAACCGCGGTCTCGATGTCACCACGCACTTCGTCCAGAGGCGCCACCGCACCGGTTTCTACGTCTTTTGTCAGCACGATCTGATAACCATAGTCGGTCTTCAGAACCTCGGAAACCTGACCCTTATCCTGACCAAACAGGGCCTGGTCAAATTCCGGATCCATCACCCCTTGTTCAAACCAGTCCAGCTCACCGCCATTGTCGGCAGAGAAGTCGTCGGAGACGGCCTTCGCCACCTCAGCGAAGCTCTCACCGCCGCGAATGCGAGCCAGGGCGTCATCCGCCTTCGCCTTAGCGGCGTCATCGTCACCTTCGATCAGGATGTGAGCCGCCAGACGGCGCTCCGGCTTCTGGTACAGGTTCTGGTGACCGTCATAGTAGGCCTGAACCGCTGCATCAGACGCTTGCACGTCTTTCATCAGCTGTTCAACCGTCAGCTCGACGTACTCCAGGCTCACCTGCTCGGCGGTGGCAAAGCGGTCAAGGTTCTTGTCGTAGAACGCCTGAATCTGCTCATCGGTGATGGCAACATCGGCTTCGAAGTCGGCCTTGGCGATGGTCAGATAACGGAAATCGCGCTGCTGCTGTTGCAGTGATACCAGGCTCAGTGCCTGCTCGGTGGTCACAATTTCACTGCCCAGCAGGGTGCGCAGCAGTTGGTTACGAACCATGTCGCGACCGATCATGGTGGCCAGCTGATCCGGCGTCATGTTGACCTGACGCAATACCGCCTGGTAACGATCGTTGTTGAATACCCCGTCCTGCTGGAACTCTGGCATGGCAACAATGGCTTGCTTAATCTGCTCATCAGAAACGCGCAGACCCAGGTCTTTGGCTTTTTGATCAATCAGACGTTCGGCAATCATCCGCTCCAGCACCGACTGGCGCACACTGGCCATCCAGTTGGCGTCGGCAGACAAGGTATCAAACATCTCGCCCATCTGCTGGCGCAGACGGCCCTGCTCGTTCTGCAGCGCCTTATCCAAATCATAACGGGTAATATCTTCGCCGTTGACGGTCACAGCGTTGACCTGGCCATTGGAGCCTAGGTAGCTGTAAATGCCTGACAACGCGAATGAGAGAATCACAGCGCCCAAAATAATCTTGGCGGCGCCACCCTGTGACCCTTCACGAATTTTCTCTAACATCTGATGTCTCTTCTGGATCGAGCTAGAACGGGTAATACCAAATCGCAGCTTGGTACCTATAAAAAAAGCGCATCGTTGATGCGCCTTTTAATAAAAAACTGGCGGAGTAGACGGGACTCGAACCCGCGACCCCCGGCGTGACAGGCCGGTATTCTAACCAACTGAACTACCACTCCGAAACTAAAAAACGCTCACGATGTTGTCGTTGAGCGCTTTCTGGTTATTTAGTTTACCGCGTCTTTTAGCGCTTTACCGGCTTTAAATGCAGGGATCTTCGCCGCAGCGATCTTGATCTCTTCACCAGTTTGTGGGTTACGACCAGTACGCTCTGCGCGCTCACGTACTTCAAAAGTACCGAAACCTACCAGAGAGATTTTGTCGCCCTCTTTCAGAGTGTCGGTGATTGCTTCAATGAAAGAGTCCAAAGCACGGCTGGCTGCTGCTTTTGAGATATCAGCACCAGAAGCAATTTGATCGATCAATTGAGATTTGTTCATTTCATCCCCTTCAATTCTAATTTTGCGCCGTCGCCATTCCATCGCTAGCGCGGTCTGCGGAGAGTTTTATATCAAGCCTAAATTCAAAGTTCAAGCATTCAGAGAACCGCAATTTCCTAATCAGGATACCGCTCAAAGCCAGTCATGCCGCGCGTTATAGCGCACTGAGCCTTGGTTCAAAACATACACTACACATGCAAATCGAGATTGAAAAGCCCTTTTTTCGGTTTTTCGACCTAAAACAAAAATGCGCCCATAAAAAAGCGCATTTTTGTTGATTAATGGCCAAGATTACGCCACTGAAACAAAGCCTTCCGGCGGATTCTCCAGTGCCAGATTGAGAACTTCGTCAATCCACTGCACCGGATGGATAGCCAGATCCTTCTTCACGTTGTCTGGAATCTCTTCCAGATCACGCTCATTTTCCTTAGGAATCAGTACGGTTTTTATTCCACCGCGGTGTGCAGCCAACAGTTTTTCCTTCAAGCCACCAATGGGCAACACCTCACCCCGCAGGGTAATTTCCCCGGTCATGGCCACGTCGGCTTTGACTGGATTTCCGGTCAGACTGGACACCAGAGAGGTGCACATGGCGATGCCTGCGGACGGCCCGTCTTTCGGCGTCGCCCCTTCAGGAACGTGAACGTGGATGTCCCGTTTTTCATAGAAATCCGGGTTAATCCGCAGCTTCTCAGCTCGGGAGCGCACCACGGTCATTGCCGCCTGAATCGATTCCTGCATCACGTCACCCAGGGAACCGGTGTAAGCCAGCTTGCCTTTGCCCGGCACCGAGGTCGCCTCGATGGTCAACAGGTCGCCGCCCACTTCGGTCCAGGCCAATCCAACCACCTGACCGACCTGGTTATTTTGCTCGGCTTTTCCATAATCAAAGCGCTGAACACCCAGATATTCCTTGATATTATCGCCGTCCACCGTGACCGATTTCAGCTTCTTATCCAACAACAACTGCTTCACCGCCTTACGGCACACCTTAGAGATTTCACGCTCCAGGCTACGCACCCCGGCTTCACGGGTGTAGTAACGGATAATGCCGATGATGGCACCGTCATCGATGGTCAACTCACCCGGCTTAAGGCCGTTGCGCTTCAACTGTTTGGCCAGCAGATGCTGCTTGGCAATGTTGAGCTTTTCATCTTCGGTGTAACCGGACAGACGAATCACTTCCATGCGGTCCAGCAGTGGGCCCGGAATGTTCATGGAGTTAGAGGTGGCCACAAACATCACGTCTGACAGGTCGTAATCCACCTCCAGGTAATGGTCGTTAAAGGCGTTGTTCTGCTCCGGATCCAACACCTCAAGCAGTGCCGAGGCCGGATCGCCACGCATGTCGGAGCTCATCTTGTCGATCTCATCCAACAGGAACAACGGGTTTTTCACTTCAACCTTGGCCATCTTCTGAATCAGCTTGCCCGGCAGCGACCCGATGTAGGTACGACGGTGACCGCGAATCTCCGCTTCATCACGCACGCCCCCCAGTGCCATGCGAACGTATTTGCGTCCGGTGGCACGGGCAATGGATTGCCCCAATGAGGTCTTGCCCACCCCTGGAGGCCCTACCAGGCACAGAATCGGCCCTTTCAATTGCCGCACTCTGGACTGCACCGCCAGGTACTCGAGAATCCGGTCTTTGACCTTCTCCAGTCCATAGTGGTCGGCATCCAGAATCTGCTGAGCGCGGGCGATGTCTTTTTTGACCTTGCTGCGCTTGGTCCAGGGCACGCTGATCATCCAGTCGATGTAGCTGCGTACCACGGTGGCCTCGGCAGACATCGGCGACATCATCTTCAGCTTATTCAGCTCCGCCTCGGTTTTCTCCTTGGCTTCGGCCGGCATACCGGCTTCATCTATCTTTTTCGACAGCGCTTCGAACTCGTCGGGCACGTCATCCAGCTCACCCAGCTCTTTCTGGATCGCTTTCATCTGCTCGTTGAGGTAGTACTCGCGCTGGCTCTTCTCCATCTGCTTCTTGACGCGGCTGCGAATCTTCTTCTCCACCTGGAGAATGTCGATCTCAGACTCCATCATCGCCATCAGGTATTCCAGCCGCTCGGTGACGTTGCCCATCTCCAGAACGGCCTGCTTCTCTTCCAGCTTCAGCGGCATATGCGCCGCCATGGTGTCCGCCAGGCGGGCCGCTTCGTCGATGCCGTTCAGCGAGGTCAACACCTCGGGCGGAATCTTCTTGTTGAGCTTGATGTAGCCTTCAAACTGACCGATGGCGGTGCGAACCAGCACCTCCTCTTCCTTTTCATCCATCTGGTCGGTTGCCACGTAACGGGCATTGGCCACCAGAAACGGCTCTTCGTCGGTAAAGGTCTCGACTTCCGCACGCTGGCTGCCTTCCACCAACACCTTGACGGTGCCGTCGGGCAGTTTCAGCAACTGCAGGATGGAAGCCACGGTACCCATGCGGTACACGTCCTCGATGCTGGGTTCGTCCAGCTCCGCTTCTTTCTGAGCCACCAGCAGGACCTGCTTGTCCTGCTCCATTGCCGCTTCCAGACAGCTGATCGATTTTTCACGACCAACAAATAAAGGGATCACCATATGGGGGTAGACCACCACATCCCGCAATGGCAGAACCGGGATATGGATAAGGTCGGAGCGCTCTATTGTCATGGCTCTATTCCATTTCAGCTACCAGCCTGTGGGAAACAGGCTTCTGTAATTCAGTATATGGGGGCGTTACAGCCAGTTTCAATCGTTAATTAATACGTAAGGCATAAAAAAAAGGAGCCAAAATGGCTCCTTTTTTCAATGTGCTACCGACTTATTCGGCGGAGGCCGCCTGGGCGTCTGAGCCATCGTAAATCAGAATGGGTGCCGATTCGCCTTTAATCACAGACTCATCGATCACCACCTTGCTGACGTTTTCAGTGGACGGCAGGTCGTACATGGTGTCCAGCAACACCCCTTCCACGATGGAGCGCAGGCCACGGGCGCCGGTCTTACGAATCATCGCCTTGGCGGCAATGGCACGCAGCGCGTCGTCGCGGAACTCCAATTCGACGTCTTCCAGTGCCAGCAAAGCGCCATACTGTTTCGTCAATGAGTTCTTCGGCTCCTGCAGAATCTGGATCAAGGCTTCTTCATCCAGCTCACCCAGGGTTGCCACCACAGGCAGACGACCGATGAACTCAGGAATCAAACCGTATTTCACCAGATCTTCCGGTTCAACCTGCTGGAAGGTTTCGGTCAACGACTGGGTGTCGTTCTTGCCGCGAACCTCGGCACCAAAACCGATACCGGTTCCGGTCAGCGCACGCTGCTCGATCACCTTATCCAGGCCGGCGAAAGCGCCACCGCAGATAAACAGAATCTTGGAGGTGTCCACCTGCAGGAACTCTTGCTGAGGATGCTTGCGGCCACCCTGAGGCGGTACCGCCGCCACGGTGCCTTCGATCAGCTTCAGCAGCGCCTGCTGCACACCCTCTCCGGAAACATCTCGAGTGATGGATGGGTTGTCAGACTTACGGGAGATCTTATCAATCTCATCGATGTAGACGATGCCGCGCTGGGCTTTCTCTACGTCGTAGTCGCACTTCTGCAGCAATTTCTGGATGATGTTTTCCACATCTTCACCCACATAACCGGCTTCGGTCAGGGTGGTGGCATCGGCCATGGTGAACGGCACATCCAGCAAGCGAGCCAAGGTTTCCGCCAACAGCGTCTTACCGGAACCGGTAGGACCAATCAGCAGAATGTTACTCTTACCCAGCTCCACTTCGGCGTTGTCGCCGCCATGGCGCAGTCGCTTGTAGTGGTTGTATACGGCAACCGACAGCACTTTTTTAGCCTGTCCCTGCCCAATAACATAATCATCCAGGTGAGCGCGGATCTCATGGGGCGTCGGCAGGCGATCACTGTCCCGCTTCGGCACCAACTCCTTGACCTCTTCACGAATAATATCGTTACACAGGTCCACACACTCGTCACAGATGTAAACAGAAGGGCCGGCAATCAGCTTGCGCACTTCGTGCTGACTCTTTCCACAAAAAGAGCAGTACAAAAGTTTGCTGTTTTCACCGTCTCCCTTGGAGATATCACTCATTCAGCTACCTCATCACTGTGCCTGTCGCCCTGCCATACCCTTCAGTGTATGCCACCGGCGACCGCTTTGCTTTACTCTACGCCGCGCTTAGTCAATACCGAATCGACCAAGCCATATTCAACGGCGTCATTGGCACTCATGAAGTTATCACGGTCGGTATCACGTTCGATGATCTCCAGCGGCTGACCGGTATGTTCGGCCAACAGGGAGTTCAACTTCTGCTTGATACCAATGATCTCTTGAGCGTGGATTGCGATGTCAGAGGCTTGCCCCTGGAAACCACCCAATGGCTGGTGAATCATCACCCGGGAGTTTGGCAGTACATGCCGCTTGCCCTTGGCTCCACCGGCCAGCAGAAACGCGCCCATGGAAGCCGCCTGTCCCATGCACACCGTGCTCACGTCCGGCTTGATAAACTGCATGGTGTCGTAAATCGACATCCCTGCGGTTACCGAGCCACCGGGTGAGTTGATGTACAGATAGATATCTTTATCCGGGTTTTCGGACTCCAGAAACAGTAACTGGGCCACCACCAGGTTGGCCATATGATCCTCAACCTGACCGGTCAAAAAAATCACACGCTCTTTCAGCAGGCGGGAGTAGATATCGTATGAACGCTCCCCTTTCGCGGTTTGTTCAACCACCATAGGGACCAGTGCATTGAGTGGAGATTCGAGCAAATGCTGCATATTCAATCCGTTTCCTAACAAAATGGCTCGCATGAGAACAACCCCATACGAGCCATAATATGATTGGCCTGACAGGCCAAGTCAAATCAACTTAAGCGCTAGGCTGTTGTTGATTCATGAACTCTTGGAAGTTCACTTCCTTATCAGAAACTTTAGCATCCGCCATCAGGGCGTCAACCGCTTGCTCTTCCAGAGCAACGTTGCGCATGTTCTGCATCATCTCCTGGTTGTTGTTGTAGTACTCAACAACTTCCTGAGGATCTTCATAGGCAGATGCCATGGAAGCGATCAGGGCGTTTACGCGCTCATCTTCCACTTTCAGTTCTTTTTGCTTGATCACTTCACCCAGCAGCAGACCGACGCGAACGCGACGCTCGGCTTGCTCGGTGAACAGCTCAGCTGGCAGTTCAGGCATGTTCTGCGCCTGCTGGTTGCCAAAACGCTGCATCGCTTGCTGACGCAGAACGTTGATTTCACCTTCAACCAATGGCTTAGGTACGTCAATCTCGTTGGCCTTCAGCAGACCGTCCAGAGCTTGCTCTTTTACCTTCGCTTTCAGAGCCTGAGTCAGTTCACGCTCCATGTTCTTGCGGATTTCCGCTTTCAGCGCGTCCAGACCGCCTTCTTCGATGCCGAACTTGGCAACGAACTCGTCGTTCAGCTCAGGCAGAACCTGGGCATCGACGCTGTGCAGCTTGATAGCAAACTGAGCCACTTTACCTTTCAGGTTTTCAGCGTGGTACTCTTCAGGGAAGGTCACATCGATGCTGAACTCTTCGCCGGCTTTCTTGCCCAGAATGCCGTCTTCGAAACCAGGGATCATGCGGCCGGAACCCAGAACCAGTTCAAAGCCTTCAGACTTGCCACCTTCGAACGCTTCACCGTCGATGGAGCCTTCAAAGTCCAGCTTCACCTTGTCAGAATCCGCCGCTTCGCGCTCAGCCGCTTCAAAGGTCGCGTGCTGGGTGCGCAGAGTTTCGATCATGGTGTCAACGTCGGCGTCGGTCACCTCGCAGACTGGCTTTTCGATTTCGATGTCGCTCAGACCCTGAAGTTCAACTTCTGGGTACACTTCAAACAAAGCGGCAAACTGCAGGTCTTCACCTTCGTTGCTGGCAATCACCTCAAAACGAGGGGCGCCCGCAGGGTTCAGCTTCTGCTCAACAATGGCTTCAAAGAACTTCTGCTGCATCAGTTCGCCCATGGTTTCCTGGCGAATTGCGGCACCGTAGCGCTTCTTAAATACAGAAACTGGCACCTTGCCAGGACGGAAACCGTCCAGACGTACGCGCTTGGCTTCGGCCTTCATTTTTTCGGTTACTTTAGGCTCGAATTCAGCGGCCTCAACGGTAATAGTCAGGCGGCGTTCCAGGCCTTCAAGGGTTTCAAAAGAAACTTGCATTACGTTACCTCAAGTACTCGTGTTCTTGGTGACCAGCCGTGTCGTCAGCTGGCAAAAAATATGCCGCGGTATAGTCAATGTAAACCGCGCGTATCAGGAGTGCTTGCAGACGCAATGATTGAAAAACCAGTGATTGCATAGAAACGGCTTTAAAATCGACTCGGAAACTCCGAAAACGCCTGCCACTACCTGCCTAAGCCAATAGTAGGACGCGCCATTATAGCCATAGGTATTGACGGAGTCGAGATGGCATTGTTAAAGGCGGGATAAGATCCCTTTCCTGCCACCATTTGCTCATTTGTTGTGCAACACTTACCGAAGCAGACTGCCACGGAAGGGCGTTCATAGGGAAGGCAGAATGCCGGCATCAACCCGAATCGAAAGGCAGCCCAGCAAAGGAGCTCCGCAATGAAAGCTCAATACTGTCACATCGGCCAGCAGATGATAGAAGTCACCTGGTCGAACGGGGTAATGACCATCAAGGGCCACGGCGCCCTGTCCGACAAGACCGTCGACATCCCTTATGAAGAGGCACTTCAGGCGGCGACGGCTTACGTTGAACAACACGGCGGAGAGTTGCCAACCCTGTACCGCGCCGGTTGGATCTCAGCAGAAAACCGAATCAGCCAAAAGGGCATCTACTCCAGCAACCCCGATTTGCAGGTCCGTCAGGACAGGGGCGAAACACCTTAGGGCTCTGTATCGGTGCCGAAGCCCGGTGCTGAAACGAAAAAAGCCCCTGCAAAGCAGGGGCTTTTTAAAGATGGGGTGGCTGATGGGGATTGAACCCACGACAACCGGAATCACAATCCGGGACTCTACCAACTGAGCTACAGCCACCATTATATGGCGCACCCGGCAGGATTCGAACCTGCGACCAGCTGCTTAGAAGGCAGCTGCTCTATCCAACTGAGCTACGGGCGCAAGATACAACCTTACCGGTGTATATTATTGTGTTTGATGCCGACAAACCAGATCGTTCATCCCACACATATAGAGTGGTCGGTGATAGAGGATTCGAACCTCTGACCCTCTGGTCCCAAACCAGATGCGCTACCAGGCTGCGCTAATCACCGACAAATTCTTTTCTTCTTTCGGGAAAGAGTCTGTTTGAAACCAGAGTCTGGTCCTGCTCTTACCCAAAACCGGGGACGCGCTACCAAGCTGCGCTAATCACCGACAAATTCTTTTCTTCTTTTGGGTAAGAGTCTGTTTGGAACCAGAGTCTGGTCCTGCTCTTACCCAAAACCGGGGATGCGCTACCAGGCTGCGCTAATCACCGACAAAGTGTTGTTGTTTCGAGGCTGAGCCCCGTCAACGGAGGCGAATATTAGCGGCGGCTCCCAGTCAGGTCAATCACTTTTTTGCAAATGCCGCCGCGATTGGACAAATGCTGTACGTGAGACACACTAATACCATGACAGTGATCCGTTTTGCTGGCAAAATGCGCACCAGCGTCACTTAATCTCAACTACAAGGGAAGTTTGTAGGGATGACAGCATCACTAATAGACGGCAAAGCCATTGCCGCATCAATTCGACAGAACATCGCCTCTCAAGTCCAACACCGAACCAGCCAGGGGCTACGTGCGCCCGGGCTGGCCGTCATCCTGGTCGGCAGCGATGCCGCCTCTCAGGTCTATGTCGGCAACAAGCGCAAAGCCTGCGAACAGGTTGGCTTTGTCTCCAAAAGTTTTGACCTGCCAGCGGATACCACCCAGGACCAGTTGCTGACCCAGATTGACCAGCTCAATGCCGATGCCAGCATTGATGGCATCTTGGTGCAGTTGCCGCTTCCGGATCACATCGACAGTGCTACCGTGATTGAACGGATTCAGCCAAACAAAGACGTCGACGGCTTTCACCCCTATAACGTCGGCCGCTTGGCTCAGCGTATTCCGGTGCTGCGCCCCTGCACGCCTTTGGGCATCATGCAGTTGATCAAATCCACCGGCGTCAAAACCCATGGCCTGCACGCTGTGGTGGTCGGCGCCTCCAATATCGTCGGTCGGCCGATGACGCTGGAGTTGCTGCTTCGCGGCTGCACCACCACCACCTGTCACCGCTTTACCGACAATCTGCGCCACCACGTCGCTCAGGCCGACCTGCTGGTGGTCGCGGTGGGCAAGCCAAACTTCATTCCCGGTGAATGGGTTAAACCCGGAGCCATCGTCATCGATGTCGGCATCAATCGTCAGGCCGACGGTAAACTGGTGGGAGACGTCGAGTTTGACGCTGCCAGCCAGCGCGCCTCGCACATTACGCCGGTTCCCGGCGGAGTGGGACCGATGACCATCGCCTGCTTGCTGCAAAACACCCTGTTCGCCTGCGAGCAGTACCACAGTTAACCGGGGGCTGAATGTCGGCACCGCTGACACCATCCAGACCTGGTTCAGCCAATAAAAAAGGTTCTTCGCAGATTAGCGGGAACTAGATACGAGAACGGCTGGAAAGGTTATTGTGTAGTCGCCAAACAAACCCAATAACCAACCAGCCGTTCTCGATGCCGAAGCTTACCTTGCCTGTCTCATTGTGGGAAGGGTTTTCCCCCACTCATACTGAGCTCCACCACGACACTCTTACCATCCATTTGACCCCTACGAACCCCGGTCGATGTCACTGTGGCCAGACAGTCACTCAGGTCCATGATGTTTCCTCGCGCACTGTCCAGGAGCGAGACATTCTTGGCTACCGCACCCTGCTATCGCTGCCGCTACGCCGACTTCGCTGCTCTGGTTGTGGAGTAACTACCGAGAGCCTCTCCTGGCTTGAACCCCATGCGCGGCAGACCAATCTGCTGATTCATTACATCGAGCACTTGCTTAAGCTGATGCCCATCAAGCACGTTAACGAGCTGACTGGTTTGCACTGGCACACCCTCAAGCGCCTGGATATGCGTCGCCTGACCCGAGAGGTGATAGAGCCTGACTGGAGCCAGGTGCGGCGGTTGGTCATGGACGAGTTTGCCCTGTTCAAGGGCCACCGCTACGCCACGGTCATCGCTGATGCCGATACCCATCAGGTGCTGTGGGTCGGCGAGGGCCGTAGTCGAGAAGCGATACGGCCGTTCTTCCTACAGTTGGGGGAGCACTGCCAGTACATCGAGGCGGTGGCCATGGATATGAATACCGCCTTCGACCTGGAGGTAGCGATGCACTGCCCAAACGCCGAAGTGGTCTATGACCTGTTCCATGTGGTGGCCAAGTATGGCCGGGAAGTGGTGGACCGGGTTCGGGTAGACCGAGCCAACGAGCTGAAGCAGGACAAACCGGCCAGAAGAAGGGTGAAGCGAGGTCGTTGGGTGTGCTGAAGAATCGGGAGAACATGACCGGCAAGCAACATGCCTATCTGGAGGAGTTGCTAGCCGAGAACCGGTCGCTGATGGTGGTGTACCTGATGCGAGAGCAACTGAAGGAGTTGTGGTATGCCGACAGTCCCGATGTTGCTCTGAACCAGTGGCAGTTGTGGTGGCAGCAGGTCACCGAGAGCGGTATAGAGCCGCTAATCCGCTTCGCCAGGAAGCTCAAACCTTACCTCAAGGGCATCGTCGCCTCAGCCACTTATCGTCTGCATACCTGCAAGCTGGAGGGGATGAACAACAAGATAAAGGTCATCAAACGCATGGCCTACGGATACCGGGACAGCGACTACTTCTTCTTGAAGATACGAGCCGCTTTTCCCGGTAATGCGCGATGAACCATAAAAAAGCCCGCTTTCGCGGGCTTTTTTTTGCGGGTGAGTGGTTACTTACGGCGCCATGAAGTCCCACCAGCACCATCTTCCAGCACGATCCCCATGGCGGTCAGGGCATCCCGGGCCTCATCGGCCTTTCCCCAGTCTTTGGCCGCTCTGGCGTCATTGCGCTGCTGAATCAGTGCCTCAATCTGAGCCACTTCGTCATCGTCACCGCCCCCCTGCAGGAACTGCTCCGGCGGCTGCTGCAAAATGCCCAGCACCCCGCCCAAGTTACGCAGGGTAGCCGCCAGCCCGGCAGCGTCACCGGATTGCTCTTTGGCGATATTCAGTTCACGGGCCAGCTCGAACAATACCGATACCGCTTCTGCGGTATTGAGGTCATCGTCCATGGCAGTACGGAAACGGGCCAGGTACTCTGGCAACACCTCACCCTGCTGCGGTGCATCCCGCAGCGCCGTGTACAGACGCTCCAGAGAGGCATGGGCCTGATTCAGGTTCTCTTCCGAATAGTTCAGCTGACTGCGGTAATGGCTGGATAGCAGGAAGAAACGCACCGCTTCGTGGTCGTACTGCTTGAGCACATCACGAATGGTAAAGAAGTTGCCCAGGGACTTGGACATCTTTTCTTTATCAACCTGCACCATGCCACCGTGCATCCAGTAGTTGACGTAGTTGTTATCATGAGCGCAGCAACTCTGCGCCACTTCATTCTCGTGGTGGGGGAACATCAGATCCGAGCCTCCACCGTGAATGTCGAACACCTTACCCAGATGCTTGCCGTTCATGGCGGAACATTCGATGTGCCAACCGGGTCGGCCCTGGCCCCATGGTGACGACCAGCTTGGTTCACCTGGCTTGGCGCTTTTCCACAGTGCGAAGTCCATGGGGTTGCGCTTGTCCTCTTCCACATCCACTCGGGCGCCGGCCTGCAGTTGCTCCAGATCCTGACGGGACAACTTGCCGTAATCGGCAAAGGTCTTCACCTCAAACCAGACGTCGCCCTTGTCGGAAACGTAGGCATGGCCCTTGTGCACCAGCACGGCGATCATGTCGATGATCTCCTGCATGTGGCCGGTTACCGTGGGTTCGATATCGGGGCGCAGCAGACCCAGGGCATCAAAATCCTCATGCATCGCCTGAGTGAAACGCTCAACCAGCGCTTCGCAGCTTTCACCATTTTCGGCGGCACGACGAATGATCTTATCGTCCACGTCGGTGATGTTACGCACGTATGTCACGTCCATGCCCAGCGAGCGCAAATACCGCACCGCGATGTCAAACGCCACATAGGTACGCCCATGACCGATGTGACAGTAGTCGTAGATGGTTACCCCACACACGTACAGGCCCACTTTGTTAGGCTCGATAGGGGTAAAGGTCTCTTTCTGTCGGGTCAGCGTATTAAATATCTTTAGCATTGTGGCGCTCGTTATACTGTTTGACGGTACGTAAAAATCAAAGGCCCAAGTCTATCACGAGTTCAGGGCTTACGGAGCGGGTTTTTGTTATCACTCAGATCGATGGCCAGCATGAACAAGAGTTGGTCGACTCGCCCTCACCGGCTTCCTAGTCCCTTGTGGATAAGGTAAAATTTGCCAACCATAACTGAAGAGGTCCCAATCATGGTGACACTGACTACCAATTTCGGCGACATCAAGCTGGAACTGTTTGCCGACAAGGCGCCCATTACTGTTGAGAACTTCCTGTCTTACGTAAAAGACGGTTTCTACGACAACACCATCTTCCACCGCGTCATCGACGGCTTCATGGTTCAAGGTGGTGGTTTCACCCCAGACATGCAGCAGAAAGAGAATGGCGGCGGCATTCAGAACGAAGCCAGCAACGGCCTGTCCAACAAGACCGGCACCATTGCCATGGCCCGTACTCCGGATCCACACTCCGCAACGGCTCAGTTCTTCATCAACGTCAATGACAACACCTTCCTGGATTTCAAGAGCGAAACCTCTCAGGGTTGGGGTTACTGCGTATTCGGTCAAGTGGTTGAAGGCATGGACGTGGTCGAGAAGATCAAGGCGGTGAAAACCGGCAACCACGGCATGCACCAGGACGTGCCGCTGGAGTCCGTGGTTATCAAGAGCGCCAAGCTTGAAGACTGATAACCTTCAGAGGGTCGCTGCCAGCGGCCCTCGCACCCTGTTTATCGGCGACCTTCACCTGAGCGCCGAGCGGCCGGACATCACTCACGCCTTCGCCCGCTTCCTGGCCAAAGAGCTGCCAGGAGCCGATGCCCTGTATATTTTGGGGGATCTGTTCGAAGCCTGGATTGGCGATGATGACCTGACTGAATTCAACCTCGAAGTGGCCTCACTGCTGCATCAGGCTCGCCAGTTTGCGCCCATCTACTACATTCACGGCAACCGGGACTTCCTCATTGGACCGGCTTTTGCCAAACGAGCCGGCCTGATACTGCTACCTGAAGTGGATACCCTCAACCTCTATGGGGTACCGACGGTGATTCTGCACGGCGACAGCCTGTGCACCGCCGACATCGAGTATCAGAAATTTCGCCGCCTGCGCAACAAACCCTGGTTCCGGCTGATGCTGCTGTCTCTGCCATTGAAGTTAAGACGAGCACTGGCACGGCGAGCCCGGGCGAAAAGCAAAGCCGCCACCTCGAGCAAGGATCAGAGTATCATGGACGTCTCCCCAGGGGCGGTCGACAAACTGATGCAACAGACTCAGACCCGCCGCATGATTCACGGCCATACTCACCGCCCCGCGGTCCATCAGCTCAATGAAGCCCGGCAGCGACTGGTGGTCGGTGACTGGTATCAGCAGGACAGCGTGTTGCTGGTCACTCCGGAACAGTGTCAGCTGTCCAGTCAGGCCCTGCCCGCCACCTGATCGACTCGCAGGCTATTGAATCAAACTCATAAGCGGTCGCCAACAAGCGAGACTTTTCGTGATCCAAGTCAAATTCTTGCTTGACTCAAACGCCGCAATCCCTAATAACTAGTACTACCTGCTCTAAAATTGATCAGTCCATCCGCGGTTGACGCCACTGGCAATGGCCGCACCCGGTCGACGATCACCGACAGAGCGAGTACGCAGTAGTTGTATCGTCTGAAGTTCCGACGACTAACGCACATTGACGTTTAGCAGGGGATAATAACTATGATACTCAATCATTTATGGGGACTGTATACCCATCCACGCGAAGAGTGGCAGAGCATTGAACGCACCCATGAAGGGATAGGTGCCAGCCTCACTCACATCCTGGTCATTGCACTGATCCCCGCCATCTGTGGCTTTTTCGCCAGCAGTTACATTGGCTGGAGCATCGGTGCCGGCGAACCCATCAAGTTAACTCAAGCCAGTGCGGTGAAAATGGCCTTCGCCATGTATTTCGCCCTGATCGCCGGCGTATTTCTGCTGGCCTATCTGGCGCACTGGATGGCCAAAACCTTTGGCGCTGACCCCACCACCACCCAGGCGGTGGAACTGGCCGCCTACACCGCCACCCCGTTGTTCATGGTTGGCTTTGCCACCCTGTACCCGGAGCTGTGGTTTGTGATGATGGTCGGCTTGGCGGGCATCGCTTACTCGGTTTACCTGCTCTATTCCGGGGTGCCCATCATCATGAACATTCCCGAAGAGCGCGGCTTTATCTATGCCAGTTCGCTGGTAACCTGCGGGCTGGTGTTACTGGTGGCAATACTCGCCGCCTCGGTGATCATGTGGAATCTGGGCTTTGGCCCTTCCTACGTCGCCTGACCCGGCAACGACGGTATAAAAAAACGCGCCTGCAGGGCGCGTTTTTTCGTTGTCGCCCCGGCAGGGGCACGGCCATCGCCACCTAGGGGTGGCAGACGTTATGAATTTCCAGGTTGCTGCTCTGCTCCGAGTCTCGCAGGGCTTTGGCGTCGTCACTGCGAGAGGCGGTGAGCTGATCCAGGTAGCTCTGATCCACATCCTGAGTCACGTATTCACCATTAAACACCGAGGTGTCGAACCGATTCACGGTCGGGTTTTCCTCGCTTACCGCCGCCACCAGGTCGTCCAGATCCTGATAGATCAGGCCGTCGGCTTTAATCAGGCTGCACACCTCTTCCACATCCCGGCCATAGGCGATCAGCTCCTGTGGACTCGGCATATCGATGCCATAGACATTGGGGAAACGAATCTCCGGTGCGGCCGAGGCGAAGTACACCTTACGGGCGCCAGATTCACGAGCCATTTCGATGATCTGCTGTGAGGTGGTGCCTCGCACCACGGAGTCATCCACCAGCAGAACATTCTTGCCCTTAAACTCCTGAGCAATGGCATTGAGCTTACGACGTACCGACTTCTTACGCTCCGCCTGCCCCGGCATGATAAAGGTGCGACCCACGTAGCGGTTTTTCACAAACCCCTGCCGGTAAGGCAGATCCAGTTCATTGGCAATCTGCAGCGCGATGTCACAGGAGGTTTCCGGGATCGGAATCACCACATCAATGTCATGATCTTCCCACTCCCGGGCGATCTTAGCCCCCAGTTTTCGGCCCATATTGACTCGGCTGGCGTACACCGAGATGCCGTCAATGGTCGAGTCCGGACGCGCAAAGTACACAAACTCAAAGATGCACGGACTCAGCAGCGGTTGCTCGGCACATTGTTTGGTAAACAGGTGGCCCTCGACGTCAACGTAAATCGCCTCGCCGGGCGCCACATCCCGAATGTACTCAAAGCCCACCGCATCCAGAGCCACACTCTCCGAGGCCACCATGAATTCCTGACCCTTCTCCGATTGACGCTTGCCCAGCACCAGCGGGCGAATGCCGTTGGGGTCACGGAATGCCACCATCCCCTGCCCGACAATCAGGGCCACGCAAGCGTAAGCGCCGCGCACCTTCTTATGCAGTTGGCTAACGGCGCTGAACACCTGCTCGGCATCCAGTTGATAACCTGGCATCTGCTGAATCTCGTGCGCCAGTACATTCAGCAACAGCTCGGAGTCCGAGTTGGTGTTGATGTGGCGACGCATCTTGGCCATGGAATCGCTCAGCTCATGGGCATTGGTCAGGTTGCCGTTGTGAGCCAGTGTGATGCCAAAGGGGGAGTTGACGTAAAACGGCTGCGCCTCGGAGGAGCTTGAGGATCCCGCCGTCGGGTAACGCACATGGCCGATGCCCACGTTTCCCTGCAGCCGCAGCATGTGTTTACTTTCAAAGACGTCCTTAACCAGACCGTTGGCCTTGCGCAACCGGAACGCTTCCGCATCCACGGTGACGATACCGGCCGCATCCTGGCCGCGATGCTGTAACACAGTCAGCGCGTCATAGATGGTCTGGTTGACGGAGGAATGAGCAACAATTCCGACGATACCACACATTATTGTTGATCCTTATTCGGTAAGATGTTCATAGTTAGTAGGGTCATGGTTTTATTATATTTTTGGTAAAAAACTGGAGCTTTGCTCCAGGTATTGGAAGAACCATTGAATGACGACTTTGAATTCGGGAATCAACACCGAATCGTGCCACCAGCCCGAGGACGCCGCCCCGGTAAAACTATCGAGGAAAAACAGTACCGCAGCCACCACCAGGGCGCCACGGGCAGCACCAAACACCGCACCCAGCACCCGGTCGGTTCCGGTCAAGCCGGTTCGGTCGACCATCTGGCCAATAAGGTAATTCAGCAGGCCACCGAGAATCAGTGTTGCTACAAACAGAATTGAGATGGCGGCGCCATTTCTCAACATGGGGTCGTCTATCTGGCTCAGGTAAACCGCAAGGTCTTCATAGAAGCGGCTGGAGACCAGAAAGGCCAGCACCCACACCACCAAAGACATCGCTTCGCGGGCAAAGCCGCGAACCAGACTAATAAGGACAGAAAGTCCAATGACAGCCAGTATGGCGTAATCAATCCAAACCATCACAGCGAGTATCGCCTCCGAATCTACGTTTGGGCGGCAATTTTAACAGAGCGCCCGCCCTTTCACATCTAAATTTGATCGACTGTTACTTGCACTAAAAAGCCCGCATAAATGCGGGCTCTGTGCTGAATCAGACTAAATATCGGTGGCCTTGTATCGCACCAGGCTGCCATTGAGCTCGGTCAATTTGGCCAGGCGCGCCTTTTCTTTCATCAAGGCGTCTTTGGAGATGTCCGGCCCGACGAAGACCCGGTTCAAACGCCCTTCCACCGGTCTGGCCGGCACCGTATAGGCTCGAAACCCCTGGTCACGGAGTTGATTCACCAGGTTATTAACGTTCTTAGCGTTCTTAAAGGTACCCAGTTGAATGGTCCAACCCTGGCGAATCTCGGTGGCCGCCGGTTTCGCGGCAGGCTTGCTGGCCGGCTCAGCCGCCGGGGCATTGCTCGGCGTCGGTTTAACCGCCTCTTTTTGCACCTTGGTGTCACTCAGAGCCACGTCATCGAACGCCTGCTCCGGCACTGGCTCGGGCAGCGACACCGGTCGCAGTGGAATAGTGGCAAAATTCTCCTGCACCCGCTGTTTTTCACCACTGAGGAGATCGGGAAGAAAGATCACCGCCAGTGCGGTCAGCACCAAAGTGCCAACAATCCGGTTCTTTAACTGAGCAGACAAGCCCTATTCTCCTGCGATTGCGTGTTGCGCCTGAGCCACAGTGTAAAAGGAGCCAAACACAATGACTAGATCTAATTGTTGCTGCTGCGCCCGGGCCGCCGTCATCGCCTCGGCAACCGAGGCATAGAGCGGCGCCCCGCCGACGGCCCTGGCGATGCGCTCACCATCACTGCCCCTTGGCACCGCCAACGGAGCGGCGAACCAGCCATCCACCACCGTCATCAGGGGCGCCAGCGACGCTTCGATCTCCTTGTCCTCCAGCATGGCGCACACCGCCAATACCCGTCCCGGCCCCTTCATCGACGCCAACCGTTGCGCCAGATAACGCGCCGCATGAGGGTTATGGGCCACGTCGGCGTAGACCGGCGGTGACAGGCTCAGAGGCTGCAGCCTTCCCGGCAGAGACGCTGCCGATAAGCCGGCCGCCATCGCTTCGGGGCCAATGTTAGGCATCAGGCGATCGATGGCCGCCACCGCCGTAGCGGCATTCATGGCCGGCAGCGCTGGCAGCGGCAACTGTTCCAGGTGACGACCGGGACGACGAAATTGCCAATGGTCAGCCTGATAGTCGGCGTGAAACTCGTGCCCGACTCGTATCAGTGGCGTCCCCAATTTACGGGCGTATTCGGTCACCGAAGCCGGCAGTTCCGGTTCACCAATCACCGCAGCGACTCCGGATCGAAAGATTCCGGCCTTTTCGCGGCCGACGGATTCACGACTGTCGCCAAGGTACTCTTGATGGTCGAGATCGATGGAGGTGATCACCGCCAGATCGGCATCAATCAGGTTGGTGGCATCCAGCCTCCCTCCCAGACCCACTTCCAGCAACACCACCTGCGGCTTGTGCCGGGCAAACAGATACAGGGCGCCAAGCGCGGAAAACTCGAAGAAAGTCAGCTGGGTTGAGCCTCGGGCCAGCTCAATGGCTGCAAAGGCATCCCGATGAGACTGATCGCCCAGTTCGTTGCCATTGAGGCGAACCCGCTCGTTGTAGCGATGAAGATGAGGGGAACTGAAGACACCGGTGCTGACACCGGCCTGGTGCAGTATCGATTCCATCATGGCGCAGGTGGAACCTTTGCCATTGGTACCGGCAACGGTGACGACGGTGGAATCGGGCAAGGCATCCAGCCCCATGGCCTCGGCCACCTTACGCAACCGGCTCAATCCCATGTCAATGTCAGACGGGTGAACCGCCAGAATAAAATCAAGCCAGTCCTGCAAGGACTGGCTTGAGAAGGGTGCCGCATTGGCCATTATTCGGTCTCTTGAGGCGCCGCGTGGGTGAACTTGCCCAGAATTCGAGCCAGGGTATCGCGCATTTCACGACGATCGACGATCATGTCGATGGCCCCTTTCTCCAACAGGAATTCACTGCGTTGAAAGCCTTCCGGCAACTGCTCGCGAACGGTTTGCTCAATCACTCGGGGGCCGGCAAAGCCGATCAGAGCCTTAGGTTCAGCCACATTGATGTCACCCAGCATCGCCAGGCTGGCAGAAACCCCACCCATAGTAGGATCGGTTAATACCGAGATGTACGGCAGGCCTCGCTCGCTCATCTTCGCCAATGCCGCCGAGGTTTTGGCCATCTGCATCAGCGAAAACAACGCCTCCTGCATACGGGCGCCACCACTGGCCGAGAAACACACCAAGGGCAGATTTTTGTCCAGACAAACCTCAACCGCGCGCACGAATCTGGCGCCGACCACGGAGGCCATGGAGCCGCCCATAAAGGCAAACTCAAACGAACAGGCCACCACAGGCTGGCCTTTCAGCATGCCTTCTGCCGCGATCAACGCATCGGATTCACCACTGGCTTTCTCGCCCTGGCTGATGCGGTCTTTGTACTTTTTCGAATCCCGGAACTTCAATACATCCTGAGGCGCCAGATCGGCACCGATCTCGTGCATGGTCTCTGCATCAAAGAACCCTTCCAGCCGCGCTCGGGCCCCAATTCGCATGTGGTGGTCACACTTAGGACACACTTCCAGATTACGCTCTAACTCTGCTCGGTAGAGGATCTGGTCACAGTTACCACACTTGCTCCATACCCCCTCTGGTACGGAGTGGCGACGGGCCGCGACTGTTTTACTTTTCGGCAGGATTTTCTCTAACCAACTCATCGTCGCTAGTCCTGTAAATGAATGGCCTGATTAGGCCGTTATCTGCTGCAAACAGGCCATTATCTGAATAATAGTAGCCTGTTTTCGAATTCTTTTTTTGGCACCTGGGCTCAAACTGAACAAATTAAACCACAAAGGTCACACTGACGATACTGAAAACTGGTCTAACCCGATAATTCTCAGGGAAAATGCGGCTAAATTCACTGTCTGGTGGTTAACTCGCTACAACGGGTCGGGTAAAAAAAGTGGTCCCGGTTCGCTCACCGGAATCGCAAATTCCTCCGGGTAGTCCACCTGAACCAGATACAACCCCTCAGCCTTTGAGGTCGCCGAGGCCAAGTTCCGATCTTTGGCCGCCAGTAACTCGGCAATCCACTCTACCGGCTGCTCTTTTTTCCCAACGGTCATCAGCGATCCGACAATGTTGCGCACCATATGGTGAACAAAGGCATTGGCCTTAATGTCGACAATCACATAGCGGTTACGACGGCTGACGCTGAGGTGGTGCACGTTCCGCCACGGCGACTTTGACTGACACTGAATCGCCCTGAAAGAGCTGAAATCCTGTTCACCCAGTAACAATTGACCCGCCTGGTGCATTAAGGTTTCATCCAGTTCGTGGTAATAGTGACTCACGCCACTGCCCAGAATGGCCGGTCGATAGCGGTGGTTATAGATGATATAGCGGTAGCGTCGGGCCGTTGCTGAAAAACGAGCATGAAATTCATCGCTGACCGGCTTAGCCCAGCGCACGGCAACATCGCCGGGAAGGTTGGCGTTCAGCCCCAGGGTCCAGGCTCGCTCGGGGCGAACCGCGTCGGTATCGAAGTGCACCACCTGGCCGGTACCATGCACCCCGGCATCGGTCCTGCCGGCACAGAACACCTCCACCGGATGATTGGCAACAACCGACAGGGCTTCCTCCAGTCGCTGCTGAACGCCAACCACTTCCCGCTGGCGTTGCCAGCCAAAATAGCGACTGCCGTCATACTCAATTCCCAGTGCGACTCTCATACCCGTACTACCTGCTGTTCAAAAAGGGGCGCATTATACCAAATTACGGCAATTTTACCGCTGCCACCGTGCGGCCGAGCATTGTAATACCAAACCCGGGTTCGATCTGGTCTGCGTTGCTGAAATTTGTCGTCATCCAATACCGGCACACACCCTAGGCGACCGACCCGCCAGCCCAGTGCCAAACTGTGAATCGGCCCTCATGCCAATGCCCCAAAAAAAACGGTGGCCAGCGCCACCGTTGTTGATCATTCGGTCACTTACAGGCGGTCCAGCAACTCCTGGGCTTCCCCCTGCTGAGCGCTGGCGCCTTTTTCGATCACTTCCCTCAGCAACGCCTTGGCACTGTCCTTGTCATCGATCTCGATGTAGGCGCGGGCCAGATCCAGTTTGGCGCTGTAGCCACTGACCTCGTCATCCACGTCTACCCCGGACTGTTCGCCAATCAGACTGGTCAAATCCGGGTCTCCGATATCCAGATCCAGCCCGTTATAAGGCTCGACCGGCGCCTCCTCGCTGTGAGATTCATCCAGCAGTTTGTCGATGTCGATAAACTCTTCGTCCCCGGGTGGGTCCAATGACACTTCCGGCGCGTTATCCAGGCTGAGATCCAGACCGCGATCCAGCGGCTCGGGCTCTGCCGACACCGAAGGGGCCGGCTCCTCAGCCTTGGGCTGTGGCGCGCTATCCACCGGCGAATGGTCCTTGAGCAAGGCCTCAATGTCGTCTTCCGCCATGGCCATGCCATTGTCGTCGGCCTCGTTCATCAACTCGACCATGTCGGCGCTGTCATCCAGGGCCACCCCAAGCTCAGACATCACGGTGTCTACGTCAGGCTCAAGTTCGTTGATGGCCATGTTGGCCAGCAACTCATCATTGAAATCCGGCTCCTGAGGCTGAGCATCGCCACTTTCCATGGCCTGATGCTCCTGCAATAACTCCTCCAGCGACTGCACCGGCTCTTCGGCCTCGGTGGCAGAAGGCTCCAGTTGAATCGCCGCCGCCTCCTGAGTGTCCGTCGGTACCGACGCTGCAACGCTCGACTCCGGCTGGGCTGCGGCGGTGGCTGGCTGAACCGGATCCGAAACCTGAGCAATGCTGCCATCAGGCTCCGGTGCCCGGCGACGGATGTACAACCACACCAGTGCCAGCAGGAACAGGGTGGGGACCACGGCGGCGATGCCTACCAGCCAGGGTTTGGCCCATAGCTGCTGCCAGATACCACTCTCTTCAATATCCTGAACCGGCTCCACCACCTCGGCGGAATTGGTGCTGGTCATGGGAGAAACCAGTTGCTGCTCCAGTTGCCGATTGACCGTCTGCTGATCATCCAGGGCACTCTGCAGAGTCAGCACCTGCTGATTCAGCTCGTCCAGGCGAGCCTTCAACAGCTCATTCTGCTCCAGCATGGCCGCCATCTCATCGATGGATTGACCCAACTCCTGTCGCAGACGCCCAATCTGTTCCGCCGATTGCTGTTTTTGCAGATTCAGTTCATCGTTCAGACGAGCCAGTTCTTTATTGACTGCCGGAGCCGCAGCCGCTTGCGGCGCCGGCAATGGCGTAACGGTGGGTGTCGGCGACGCCTTGGCTTTGGCTTTGGGTGCCACAGGTGCCGAGCCCCAACGCTTGTCATCGGCAGACGCTCGCCCCTTTGCCTCAACGGGATCGATGGCAAGAATCACCGACTCATCCGGTAGGGTAAGGATCATCCCTTTTTCAAGGGCATTGAGGTTCTGACTGCTGAACGCCTGAGGATTGGCCTGGTACAGCGCCAACATGGTCTGATAGACAGTGGCGCCTTCCGGTTGATGAGCTTTGGCCAGACGCCATAAAGTATCGCTGGGGGAGGTCGGCCCAATGGTAACCTGTTTCAGTTCACCCTGAGGTCCGGCAACGGCCAATCCTTCGCCAACGGCATGTAATGAGTACGAGCAGGCCATGGCCCCACTCAACAGGGCAACCAATACCCTTTGCTTTCCAGTCATATTGCAGGCCCGCATATCTCTGTCTATGGTTTGATTTTTAAATGCTGCGATCTCAACACTATATCTCATCTGTCATAAGGACGACAGCAGTTGCTTGGCTGGCAGCAGCCCGAAGTGATCAAGGCCTCGCTGCCCCCCGCCATAGCAAACAGCCGCCCCGAATTCGGAGCGGCTGCGGCGGGCATTACCGGTAGTGGTTACAGATAATCGCTGATCAGCGTTTCGGCAATCTGCACCGCATTGAGGGCGGCACCTTTACGAATGTTGTCTGCCACCACCCACAGGTTCAGGCCACAAGGATGGCTGATGTCCTGGCGCACCCGTCCTACAAACACCTCGTCCTGGCCAGTGGCATTGCCGACCTGAGTAGGGTAATCCTGGTCTTCTTCCATCAACACCAGTCCTGGAGCCTGGCTCAGCAGCGCCTTGACCTCATCCACCGATGTCGGCTGACGGGTCTCCAGATGAATCGCTTCACCATGACCGTGGAATACCGGTACCCGCACCGCGGTGGCATTCACCGCAATGCTGGCGTCACCAAAGATTTTCTGAGTTTCCCAGACCATCTTCATCTCTTCTTTGGTGTAGCCGTTGTCCATGAAATCGTCGATTTTCGGCAGCACGTTAAAAGCTATCTGATTATCGAACACCTCATTTTTCGCCGGCAGGCCGTTCAGCAACTGAGCACACTGCTTGGCCAGTTCCTCGATGGCGCGGCGCCCGGCACCGGAGACCGACTGGTAGGTGGCCACGTTAATCCGGTCGATGCCGTAGTGCTGATGAATCGGATGCAGCGCCATCAGCATCTGAATGGTGGAACAGTTTGGGTTGGCAATGATGTTGCGATTGCGAAACTCCGCCAGCGCGTGGGCATTGATCTCTGGTACCACCAGGGGGACATCCGGCTCATTGCGGAAGTGAGAGGTGTTGTCGATGACCACGCAGCCGGCCTCGGCCGCCAGCGGAGCATACTGAGCCGACACCTCGCCACCGGCGGAGAAAAAGGCCAGCTCTACCTGGCTCCAGTCAAACTCCGCCACATCGGTAACCGTCAGGCTCTTGCCTTTAAACGCCAGGGTGTTGCCGGCACTGTTGGCACTGGCCAGCAGATGCAGCTCGGCAATAGGAAACTCCCGCTCTTCCAGAATCTGGATAAGGGCTTCACCAACGGCGCCGGTAGCGCCCAAAATTGCGACATTAAATGCCTGTGCCATGGGTTATCTCTCTTTATTAAAACCGAGTTCAGACCACAGGTCCGGGGCCGCTTGCCCCGAGTGACCCACGGTTAAGGATAGAAATTCTCTGCGATTGAGGTGGGCTTTTCGCTGCCGATCAAAGCCACCGGCTTGGGTCTGCCACTGCCGAAAACGGCGATCTTCGCTGTCGATGTCGTACACCAGCCGGGCAACACGCGCCAGCAGAGACTGATTCACCGGCGTGCTCAACCGCAGCGAAGCAATCTCGGCAGTCGGCACAAACTGAGTAAAGTCTGCCACCGGCCCCAGGTCCAACTGCTTTGCCAGCACCTGAAGCAACATCCAATTGCCCCGCAGTTTGGCCTCGACGCTGTAGCCGGCGATGTGCGGAGTGGCGATGTCGGTAACCTCCACCAGCGCCGTCATCGGCGATGGTTCTCCCTCCCACACATCGAGAATCAACTTAAGATCCGGTCGCCGTTGTTTCACCGCCAGCAAGGCCTGGTTGTCCACCACCTCACCCCGGCAAGCATTCACCAGCCAGGTGTCCGGCTTAAGCGCCGTCAAACGCGCCTCATCCAGCAGATGCCAGGTGGGGTACTCGCCATCCCGAATCAAAGGCACATGGCAGCTGACGATGTCTGCCTCGGCCAGTGCCGCCTCCAATGACACAAACTGGCGGGGGTCCCCCGCCGCCTGCAGCGGCGGGTCACACAAAAGAACCCGCATCCCCAACGCTTGCGCACGCCGGGCCGTGGCAGAGCCGGTATTGCCGGCGCCGATCACCGCCAGGGTCTTGCCCTCAAGGCTAACCGACAACCGCTGCGCCAGGGTCAGCAGTGCCGTCAGCACATACTCGCCCACCGCCTCGGCGTTGCAGCCAGGGGCATTGCTCCAGGGAATGCCCCTGGCTTCCAATGCTGCCACGTCGATGTGGTCAAAGCCGATGGTGGCGGTGCCGACAAATTTCAGTGTCTTGGCGGCGTCAATCAACGCCTGATTGACCTGAGTGACACTGCGCACCAGCAGGATATCGGCGTCGCGCACCTGCTCAGGGCCAATCGCCCGTCCGGGATAACAACGAATCTCTGCCAGATGGCCAAACATGGCATCCAGAGCCGGCATATTCTCATCAGCTACGATAATCATCGGGGTAGGAGGAGTTGCGGTAACAGGAGGGGGAGTGTAACAAAAGCAGAGCCGGGACGCAGTATCCCGGCTCTTAAGATGATGGGATTATGGACGCTTAATCCTGGTATTTACGCATGATCAGCGTGGCGTTAGTGCCACCAAAACCAAAGCTGTTGCTCATGACGGTGGTCAGCTCGCGCTCCTCGGTCTCGGTGATAATGTTCAGTCCCTTGGCATCCTCATCGAGGTTGTCGACATTGATGCTGGGTGCCACAAAGCCATTCTCCATCATCAGCAGGCTGTAGATGGCCTCGTGCACACCGGCGGCGCCCAGGGCATGACCGGTCATCGCCTTGGTGGCACTGATGGCCGGGCTGTTGCTGCCGAACACCTCTTGAATAGCGCCCAGTTCACGGGTATCGCCAACCGGTGTACTGGTGCCATGGGTGTTGATGTAATCGATGTCGCCACCGGCCTGGTCCAGGGCCAGCTTCATGCAACGCACCGCCCCTTCACCGCTGGGCGCAACCATGTCATAGCCATCGGAGTTAGCGCCGTAACCAACGATTTCAGCATAGATTTTGGCACCACGGGCCAAAGCGTGTTCCAGCTCTTCCACCACCACCATGCCACCGCCACCGGAGATCACAAAGCCGTCACGGTCTGCATCGTAGGTACGGGAGGCCTTGGTCGGATCGTCGTTGTACTTGGTGGACAGCGCGCCCATGCCATCAAAGCCCATCGCCAGAGTCCAGTGCAGCTCCTCGGAGCCCCCGGCAAACACGATGTCCTGCTTACCCAGTTGAATCTGCTCGACGGCATGGCCAATGCAGTGAGCACTGGTGGCACAAGCGGAGCTGATGGAGTAGTTAATGCCCTTGATCTTAAACGGGGTCGCCAGACACGCTGAGGCGGTAGAGGACATGATCCGCGGCACCAGGTAAGGGCCCACACGGCGCACACCTTTGCTGCGCAGCGTATCGGCAGCCTGCACCTGGTTCAGGGAAGAGGCACCGCCACAGCCGGCAACGATGCCGGTGCGAAGGTTGCTGACCTGGTCTTCTGGAAGGTCGGCGTCTTTGATCGCCTCTTCCATGGCAATGTAGGCGTAGGCCGCCGCATCACCCATGAAACGCAATTTCTTGCGATCGATGTGTTCAGCCGGGTCGATCTTCAGATCACCCCAGACGCGGCTACGAAGACCCAGCTCTTCAAACTGATCTGAATAGCTCAGGCCACTTTTGCCGGCCTTCAGGGCTGCCGTTACTTCTTCGGCGTTATTGCCAATACTGGAAACAATACCCAGTCCGGTAATTACAGCTCGCTTCATCATTTTTTCCTGTGTATGAAGATCCGTTAAACTGACGCCATCTTAGCCTGTTTTGTTTGCGAAACTGGTCGGCTTTCCCTATACAGCGTTACAATGGCGACAAAAGAGCGACAGTGAGACCCAGCGTGACTCCCATCCTTCCCGCCAAACTGGATTGGCGCGATTCCGACACTCCGGTATCGATCGAATACGACGATGTGTACTTCTCCACCGTGGACGGCATCGACGAAACTCAGTATGTGTTCCTGAAACATAACGGGTTTCCCGAGAGATTTATAGCCCACCCCCACACCACTCTGGTGGTGGCGGAAACCGGCTTTGGCACCGGCCTGAACCTGTGCCTGCTGTGGCAGGCCTTTCGCCAATTCCGTCAGGCACACCCACAGGCCCGCTGCCGACGGCTGCATTTTGTCAGCATGGAGAAACACCCGGTCACCGACGCCGACCTGCGCCGGGCCCACAAATACTGGCCACAGTTGCAGCATCAGACCCGACAACTGCAGCAGGCCTACCCCGCCCCGATCGGCGGATGTCATCGCATGGAGTTCGACCAGGGCGAGGTGGTGGTCGACCTGTGGCTGGGGGACGTCAACGAGATTCTGCCATCGATGGTAACGGACGACAGCGGCCTGTTCGATGCCTGGTTTCTCGATGGCTTCACGCCGAGCAAAAATCCCGCCATGTGGCAGCCCGAACTGTACACTCAGATGGCCAGGCTCAGCCGCCACCAGGCCACCTACGCCACCTTTACCGCTGCCGGGCACGTACGCCGCGGGCTGGAACGCGTTGGCTTTTCGGTCACCAAGGACCATGGCTACGGCGTCAAGCGCGAGATGATCAGCGGCCAGCTATTGAACGCCAAGCCCGTCGCCAAAACCGTCTCTGAAGTGGCCATCGTCGGTGCCGGAGTGGCGGCGGCGCACCTGGCCCTCAGCCTGGTTCAGCGAGGCATTCGTGTCACCCTGTACAGCCAGGGCCAGGCCAGTGCCGATGGCGCCTCGGGCAACCGTCAGGGGGCCATCTATCCACTGATGAACCTGGCCGAGGATGGGCTAAGTCAGCTGTACCAACAAGGCTTCCTCCTCAGCCGCCAGCGCCTCAACCGCACCGTGGCGGCCGGGCATAGCATCGACCATGACTGGTGCGGTGTGGTTCAGCTAGGTCAGAACGACAAAGATCAGGCCAAACTGGCCAAAGTAGCGACCGCGGGCTTTCCGCCAGAACTGGTGCACGGCATCGACCGCCAGCAAGCCAGCCACATTGCCGATCTACCGCTGGACCGGGGCGGGCTGTTCTTTCCCTTTGGCGGCTGGGTCGCTCCAAACCAGTTGATTCCGGCACTGCTCGCGCAGGCCGGTCAACTGGGACAACTGCAGTGCCACTATGACCACCCATTGAAATCGCTGACCGCCAGCGACAACGGCTGGCAACTGGATTTTCACAATGGCCAGCAAACCCATCATGACCAGGTCGTGATCGCCATGGGGCACCAGAGCCACCAGTTGGCACAAACTGCGCCACTGCCCATTCAGGCGGTTCGAGGCCAGATCAGTGCTCCCCAAACCACCCCAAGGCTGAACCAGCTAAAAACCGTGCTGTGCGCCGACGGCTACCTGATCCCACAACTGCAGGGACGGCTCACCAGTGGCGCCAGTTTCGTTAAGCGCAATAGTGATAGCCGTTGGCAGCAACAGGATGTGGCGGAGATTCGCCAGCGCATGCACGCCAGTTTTGGTCAGTGCGGCTGGGCCCAAGAGTTGATGTTTGATGACAGCGGCCGCGCCGCCGTACGCGGCTCGGTACGGGACCACTTTCCTCTGGCCGGCCCGGTTCCGGATTGGCCGCAGATCATCGACCGACAGTCACAACTGCGCCAGCAGCCACTGCCCTCCCAGCCCGGGCTGCACCTGCTGGCCGGACTGGGCTCACGAGGACTGTGCAGTGCCGCGCTGATGGCCGAATCGGTGGTTTCCAGCCTGTGCGCCGAACCCAGGCCCATCGATCAGGCACTGCTGGCGCGCGTGGTTCCGGGACGCTTCTGGCAGCGGCGGCTGAACAAAGGCCATCCGGTTCCGGAATAAAAAAAGGAGGCGCCGGCCTCCTTTTTTCAGTGTCCGAGTTGCTGCAACCGCTGCAGCAACTGAAGCCAGGCCTGGCGCACCAAATTCAGATCATCCGGCGCCAGTTCTGTGCTGGCTGCGCTGATGCGCTTCTCCATGTCTTCCGACAACAGGCTAAGCAACTGCGACTGCTGTTCATCCAGCTCATTGAGGCTCAGTGCCAAGTGCCCCTGCAGGTAGCCACTGGCAAACACCTGGTCGTCGGTGCCTTGCTCGACCATTTCGGTCATCCACTGGTCGGCCTGTTGTTCTAACCTGTCTAACATTCACCCTATCCTACGTTAACCGGTACAGTACTTCATCGTGAAAGCCGGTGATGATGGGATACCAACCGGCCAGCTGAGCGTCCAGCTCAGGGTCGCCAGTATCTGCGATCATCGGCCTTCCCTCAAGCGCTTTCAGCTTCGATTTGGTGGCCAGAATTAGAATGTTGTCGCGACCGATGGCGCGTATTACCTCGGGGCTGAGCTGCTGGTTGCCCCGGCCAAACAGGTGGCCCTGGCCCCCGATCAGAGTCACCACCAGTCGACTGGGCACCTCAGCAACCAACTTAAGTAACTGAGCAGCTGTCAGATCCCGGCCAATAAGCTGGCCATCGCGCACCACATCAACCCCGAGCAGAGTGTTGTCCAACCCCTGCATCGCCATGGCGGCGGCCACCGTGGAACCGGAGCCCATCACAAACTGTCCCCCCTCCTCCATCCGCTCCTGCAAATCAGCACAGATGTCATCCAGTACCAGTTCATCCACCTCGACGCCCCCCATTTTCACCGCCTGAACAAACTGCAGTGCTTCGGGAATCCGCATCTCACCATAATGACGAGCCTGCACCCGCCCCTGACGAAATGCCGCTTCATCGATGTCACGCACTTCGGCCATCATGGTGCTCACCAGCTCGCCCCGGCTCATCATCGCCACCACCTCGCCGCTGGCTTTGGGAGTAATGCCGTAAACGCCGGAATGAATCTTCACCCCCGCCGGCACCCCCAGTACCGGCTGCCGCTCGCCCACCACCGAACAGATGTCGCGGGCGGTGCCGTCACCGCCGGCAAACAACAGCAAGTCGACGCCGTGTTCCATCATCGCCCGCGTGGCCGCTTGGGTATCCGCCGCCTCACTGTCATCACCACTGCGATAAAGGCAATGGTGGGGAATCCCCAGCCCGGTAAGCAGGTCTCCCCCCATGGCCCCGCCGGCGGCGACCCAGTCAATGGCGGGCCACTGCGACTGGCACGCGTTCAGTGCCGCGGCCATTCGCTGCTGTGCCTTGGGGATCGCCCCCAGGGCCAGCGCCTGTTGACTTAAATTGTCGCTGCCTTTCAGGGCGACACTGCCCCCCAGGCCAGCCAGGGGATTGATAATGACTCCGAGTCGAAATGGTCGATTCATCCTTGCCTCAAAACTCAAACCGCTGTGTTGACAGCGGCGGTGTACGGTAGTGACGACGAACGTCTTCGATTAACACTCCCGCCCGTGGCGGAAATCCCTGAACCAGATAGCGGCGCGCCTGCGTCTGCACCCGCAGCTGAAAGGCGCGGCGATCCACCTCTATGCCTCCCAGGTTGTCGACACTGACATTGAATCGGCGTCCCGCCGCCAGATGCAGGGCCCACTCGATGGCCTGAGGCTTCACCTCGACTCGCTCAAACTCCGCTTGCTGCTGTGCATCACGACCATCGGGGTGATACCAGTAGCCGTAATCCAGCCGCAGTCGGCGCGTTGGCCCAGCCAGGGTCCAGTGCGCCAGTTCGTGCAGGGCACTGGAGAAGAAACCATGAGCAAAAAAGATACGGTGGAAAGGACACTGCTCGTCGGCTGGCAGGTAGAGGGGTTCGCTACCCTGATCGATAAGCCGGGTATTAAACTGCTTACCCAGGCCCTGATTAAACAGTCGAATCAGCACCTGGTTCTGATTGTTGCTCACCTCGCGATTCCATCCTCTTGTTGTCGTGCAATCCCTTAAACCCCAGCGCAACCAGCAAAGCCGTCGTGGCCAGCCCCATGGCCAGCCACCAGATCTGCTCGGGTTGGCGCAACCACAACTGACCACTGAAATACACCCCCAAAGCCCCGCCGCCACTGAAGGACAGGCTGCGATAGAGCGCTTGCACCCGCCCCTGAATACCGGGACGGAACTCATGGTGAATAAACTGCATGGCGCAGACATGGGCCAGAGAGAAACTGGCCGCATGCAGCAAGTTAGCTGGCAATTGACCCAAGGGAGAACTCATTTCGGCAGTCAGGTACCAACGCAGTATTGCCAGCATACCACAGGCGATCATCAGCCATTCCAATGACACTCGCTTTAGTAACCGAGGGGTCAGTGTGAACAGCGCCATCTCTGCCACAACACCGGAAGCCACCAGCATGCCTGCGACCCCCTCGCCGATCCCCAAGGATTGCAAATAGAGCACATAGAAGCCGTAAAAGGCGCCATGGCTGGCATTGAGACAGAAGGCAAACAGCATAAAGGTGCCGACCCGAAGCCAGTTGACGCCACCCCAGTTATCGATGTGGGCCTGGCGAGCCTCCTCGTCACTGCCCCTGAGCGGCAGGGCAAAGAGCAGCATGACCACCAGCAGTCCACAACCGACCCAGGGCATCAGGGTGACACTCCAGCGCTCGAACAAGCCGCCGGCCAACATCACCATCAGCAGAAATCCCAAACTGCCCCAGGTCCTGATTCGGCTGTAGAACTCGACCCGGGGGCGAAGGGCGCTGAGGGTCAATACCTCCAACTGGGCCAGGATGCCACTCCAACTGGCACCAAACAGCAACAGGGCGACGGCCGTGGGCCAGAAGCCGTCGGCAACAAACAGGCCGGCAAATCCCAGCAGTGACACCCCCACGCCCAGCTTGATCATCAGGGTGCGTCGCCCATACCGATCGGCCAGTGTGGCCCACAAATAGGGGGCAATCATGGCAATGGCCATCTTTGCCGCCATCAGGGTGCCAATGTCAGAAACGGAGAAGCCTCTGAGCTTCAGAAACACCGCCATAAAGGGCACGGTCAACGCCTGCATGGCAAAATAGAACAGGTAGTTGGCTGCCAGGAACCGCCGTTGAGGCAGCCAGAATCCGTCGTTTCTCATTCTCACAGGCAATGGTTACCGACCAGGATTAGGCCGTGGACTCGGTGCAGGACTGCGGTTGCTGCTGTTGGTCTTCCGCGATCCGCTTATTGTACCCCAGGCTTTGAGACAGCAGCGCCATCACCAACGACAGCGCCGCCAAGGCCATCGCCAGTTGCCACACCCGTTCCGGGTGCTGTTGCCACAAATGGCCACTGAGGTAGATTCCCAGGGCGCCACCACCACTAAAGGCCAGGCTGCCGTACAGCGCCTGCATTCGCCCCTGAATGCCGGGCTTGAACTCGTGATGAATAAACTGCATGGCACAGGCATGGGCCAGGGCAAAACTGGCGGCATGCAGCAGTTGCGCCGGCAACTGCCCGGCGACCGTGGTCATCTGCGAAGTCAGATACCAACGCAACAGGGCCAGGGCTCCACAGAGGATCATCAGCCGATCCAAGGCAATTCGTCGCAACAACCGCGGCATCAAGGCAAACAGCGCCACTTCCGCCATCACCCCACACGCCAACAGCACCCCGGCCATGGACTCGCTGATCCCCAGGGTCTGAAGGTACAGCACGTAAAACCCGTAGTAGCCGCCATGGCTGGCATTGAGGCTGAAGGCAAACGCCAGATAGAGGCCGACTCTGGGCCAGTGAATGCCGGACCAGTCCGCAGACTGACGCTGCGGTTGTTCTCCGGCACCACGCAAAGCCAGGGTAAAACCGATCATCGCCGCCAGCAGCGCCACCCCCAGCCAGGGCAACAATCCGGCATCCCAGCGTTCGAACGCCCAACCGGCGGCAACCACCATCAACAGGTAGCCGACACTGCCCCAGCTGCGAATCTTACTGTAGAGTTCGGTTCGAGGTTTCAGAGAGCTGAGCGTCAGCACCTCCAATTGAGCCAGAATGCCACTCCAGCTAAAGCTGAATGCCATCAAGGCCAGCGCCGTCTGCCAAAATCCCTGGGCAATAAACAGTGCGGCGAAACCGGCCAACGCCAGAGCCACCCCCAGCTTGGCCACTAAGGCACGGCGACCGCTGTAGTCGGCCAACGATGCCCACAGGTAGGGGGACACCATGGCGGTGGTCATCTGTGCCGCCATCAGGGTGCCGATCTCCGGCGCCGAGAAACCACGCAGATCCAGGTAGATGCCCATGAAGGGCACAGTCAGCCCCTGCATGGCGAAATAGAACAGGTAGTTTGCAGCCAACAGCTGTCGCTGTGGCTGCCAGAAGTTCAAGGTCATTGATCGTTCATCGACAGAGTCGGGGTAGACACGGTCACGGCACCATTCTGGCCGCGTTGACGCAGGGCGTGATCCATCAGGGTGATCGCCATCATCGCCTCGGCGATGGGTACCGCACGAATGCCGACACAGGGATCGTGACGGCCCTTGGTCACCATCTCGGTGGCCTTACCCTCGACGTCGATGCTGTTACCCGGCACCATGATCGAGGAGGTAGGCTTCAGAGCCAGGTGGGCGATCAGCGGCTGGCCGCTGCTGATCCCCCCCAGTACACCACCGGCATGGTTGCTGGCAAACCCCTCCGGCGTCATCTCGTCCCGGTGCTCGCTGCCCTGCTGCTCAACCACGTCAAAACCATCGCCAATGGCGACCGCCTTAACCGCATTGATGCTCATCAGGCTGTGGGCCAGATCCGCATCCAAGCGGTCAAACACCGGCTCACCCAGCCCGACCGGTACCCCGGTGGCCACCACCGTCACCTTGGCTCCGATGGAATCTCCCCGCTTCTTCAGCTCCCGCATATACTGATCCAGCTCATCCAGCTTGGTCACATCCGGAAAGAAGAACGGGTTGTTTTCCACCTGGGTCAGGTCCACCTGCTGCGCCTTAATCGGTCCTAGCTGTGACAGGTAGGCCCGCACCTCGATGCCGTACGCCTGAGCCAGGTACTTCTTGGCAATGGCCCCGGCCGCGACCCGCATGGCGGTCTCCCGCGCCGAACTGCGGCCCCCGCCGCGATAGTCACGGACACCGTACTTGTGATGGTAGGTGTAGTCGGCATGACCCGGACGGAACACCTGGGAGATGGCCGAATAGTCTTTGCTGCGCTGATCGGTGTTTTCGATGACCAGGCCGATGGGGGTACCCGTGGTCTTGCCTTCAAAGACCCCGGATTGAATCTTAACCTCGTCGGCTTCCCGGCGGGCGGTGGTATAACGGGAGCTGCCCGGGCGACGGCGATCCAGATCCAGTTGCAGATCCGCTTCGCTCAGTTCAATCCCCGGGGGGCAACCATCAACAATGGCCCCCAACGCCAGCCCATGGCTCTCACCATAGGTGGTTACGGTAAACAGTTTTCCTATTGTATTGCCAGCCATCGCGTTGGGGCTCTCCCTCTTGTCAGTAATTAAAAGCTGTCCTGGTGCTCCACCAGTTGTTCCCGAGTCAGGGCGAATACGCCGTCGCCGCCATTTTCAAACTCGAGCCAGGTAAAGGGGACGCTGCTCATCTCTTGCGCCAGCGCCACCCAGGAGTTGCCCACCTCAACGATCAGGACACCGTTGTCGTTCAGGTGGTCGGCCGCTTCCCGCAAGATTCGACGGGTGAGATCCAGACCATCAACGCCGGACGCCAGGCCCAGCTCCGGTTCATGGTGGAACTCTTCGGGAAGATCCGACATATCCTCGCTGTCCACATAGGGTGGATTGGACACAATAAGGTCATATTTCTGACCTGGCAAGGCATCAAAACAGTCAGACTGAATCGGGAAAACACTGTGCAGGGCGCCGTGGCGCTCAATATTGATCTGAGCCACATCCAACGCATCGCTGCTGATGTCGACCGCGTCCACTTCCGCTTCCGGGAACGCGTAGGCACAGGCGATGGCGATGCAGCCCGAACCGGTGCACATATCCAGGATCCGGTTAACCGGCTTGTTGTACATCCAGGGGGTAAACTGCTTATCAATCAGTTCGGCGATGGGCGACCGCGGCACCAACACTCGCTCGTCGCAGTAGAACTCCAGGCCGGCAAACCAGGCACTGTTGGTCAGATAAGGCACCGGAGTGCGCTCATGCACACGGCGAATCACCATTTCGGCAATCTTCTGCTTTTCACTGCTGGTCAGGCGGGCCCGGCGAACTTCGTGGCCCAGCTCCAACGGCAGGTGCAGGGCATGCAGCACCAAGGCCACCGCCTCATCCCAGGGATTGTCGGTACCGTGGCCATAATAGATGCCGGCATCATTGAAACGGCTGACCGACCAACGCAACATGTCTTCGATGGTATGCAGCTCGGTGACCGCTTCATCAATAAAAATTTTATCCACCAGATAAATCCTGTCTGTCTCTACTGCGCCACATTGTAAACCCTATCGTGTTAAAGATCTGATCTATCTGTTCCCTGCCCTGCATCGCTTTTGCCACGATGATTGGGTTAAAATGCCGTCCATGAGTAAAGACAATCCAAAAGGGTCGTTTGCCGAGATGATGTCGGGGGTCAAGCCCCTGAGTCAGGACAAACACCATCACCCCAAAGCCGCCCCGAAACGCATTCAGGTGGAGGAGAAGCAGCAGCGGCAGCTTGCCGACAACTACTTTTCTGATGAATTCCAACCGGCCATGCCCGACAGTGGTCCGGTCCGCTATCTGCGCCAGGGCGAAGACCCGTTCGAACTGAAAAAGCTGAGACGGGGCGATTACCCCCCGGAGATGATGCTGGATCTGCACGGCTACCGTGCACAGGAAGCCCGGTTTGAGTTAATCGCCTTGATTGAAGAGTGCAAAAAACACCACGTGCATTGTGCCTGCATTATGCATGGCATCGGCAGCGGTGTGCTCAAGCAGCAAATCCCAAGCTGGCTGGCCCAGCACCCGGAGGTGATCGGCTATCACCAGGCACCACTGGAGTGGGGAGGCAATGGCGCCTTACTGGTACTGGTGGATATCGGCTCAGAGGACGGCGGGCACCGTCGGTGACTGCAGAGCCAGCAAACGGCCACTGCCGTCACTGACCTCCACCGAGGCCACCGCGGCAGTGGCAAACAGCGGCGGCTCAATGCCGGCAACGAACTCGCGCAGTAGATAAGCCAGCAGGGGCATATGGGCCACCACCAGCACCGCATCGGTGGCACTCAGTTCGGCATGTGCCGCAATCACATCATGGCTCACGCCGGGATCGGCATTGGGCACCAGTTCATCCAGAGTGATCACCTCGACGTCCTCGGGCAGCGACGCTTGCAGACAGCGCCAACTTTGCTGGGCACGGACATAGGGGCTGACCAGCACCAACCGGCAGTCACCAAGCTCTCTGGCCAGTCGGGCCCCCATGTGCAGAACCTCTCTCTGACCGAGGTCGGTCAGGTTCCGCTGACTGTCTACCGTGGCGTCAAATCCGGCTTCGCCATGACGCATCAAATAAAAACGCATGCTAACCCCAAAAAGTCATCCATTCCGTCGGCTTAACCCGGCGGCTGTATCTTGCCGAAACGATCCGATTCGATGTTCTGGAAGCGGGCATTGTATAGAAAGCCCGCAGCAAAGTTAACCACCCTTCGGCAGGGCCGGCTATCGGAAAAAAGACATCACGTAACAAAGTGATATCTTTTGGTTTTCACCGCAAAAAAGGTTTAAGCTAACAAAAATCATACGTACGCAGCCAGCTTTAACTAGGCTTATAACTACCACAAAAAGCACCTAGATTGCCCAACGTTGTCTCCGGCGCAATACCCAAAGCTCGGCCGTACGCCTATAGGATTCAACATTGATGCCAGAACTGATCGTCAGCCCCAACGATAACAAAAAATACGCTCAGGTCACGCTAGACAATGGCTTAAGGGCCTTACTGATCGCCGATTCCACGGCCACCAAGTCCGCCGCCGCACTGGCCGTTAATGTCGGCCACTTCGACGATCCCGACGATCGGGAAGGAATGGCCCACTTCCTCGAGCACATGCTGTTTCTCGGCACCGAAAAGTTTCCCCACCCGGGAGAATACCAGCAGTTCATCAGCCAGAACGGCGGCAACCACAACGCCTGGACCGGGCCGGAGTTCACCAGCTACTTTTTCGACATCAACCACGACCGCTTTCAAGAGGGGTTATTGCGCTTCAGCCAGTTCTTTACCGCGCCGCTGTTCGATGCTCACCTGGCGGACAAAGAGCGCCAGTCGGTGGATTCTGAGTTTAAGATGAAACTGCGGGATGACGTGCGCCGCCTGTATCAGGTGCATAAACAGACCGTAAATCCGGCCCACCCCTTCAGTAAGTTCTCCGTCGGCAACCTGGACACCCTGGCGGATCGTAACCAGCGTCCGGTTCGGGAGGAGTTGCTGGAGTTCTACCGCACCCAGTATTCCGCCAACCTGATGACCCTGGTGTTGGTGAGCAATGCCGACCTCGAGCAGATGCAGGATTGGCTGCAGCAGTACTTCAGCGCCATCGTCAACCGGGACATTCACAAGTGCTACCCGGACATTCCGCTGTACACCGACAAAGAGATGAACATCGAGGTGCAGGCCACGCCCCTGAAAGCGCAGCGGCGACTCACGGTGACCTTTCCGCTTCCCGGAGTGGACAAATGGTATCACCTCAAACCACTGACTTTTTTAGCGCACATGTTGGGTTACGAAGGTCGGGGCAGCCTGCTATCACTGCTGAAACGTCAGGGACTGGCCACCAACCTGTCTGCCGGCGGCGGCATCAATGGCTACAACTTTAAAGACTTCAACATCAGCTTTCAGCTGACAGAGAAAGGGATTGGCGAACAAGACACCATCATCGGACTGATGTTTCAGTTCATCGAAGTGGTGCGCCAACAATGCCTCGAAGATTGGCGCTATGAAGAGCGCAAAACCCTGTTGGATTTGGCGTTCAAGTATCAGGAAGCCAATAAACCGCTGGATCTGGCCAGCCACCTGGCCATCAACCTGCAGCACTACCCCGCCGAGGACGTGATTTTTGGCGACTACCGCATGGACGCCCTGGATCATCAGCTGACCGCCTCACTGCTGGACACCATGGTGCCCGATCAGTTGCGGATTCAACTGGTATTGCCAGAGCTCGATACCGACCGGCACGCCAAGTGGTACAACACCCCCTATCGCATCACTCCGATCACCGCCGCTCGCCGGCAGCGCTGGGCCAGTGTCCCCCGCTCCCATGAGCTGGGGTTACCCGGCCCCAACCCCTACATCCTGAACAACATTCGACCTCGACAGGAGCAGCCGCAAAGCGCCGGTCCCGAAGTGGTTTTCAATCAACAGGGGTTTCGTCTCTGGCACTACAAAGACAATGAGTTCAATGTGCCCAAAGGCCACCTGTTTATCGCCCTGGACAGTGAACAAGCTCACCGCACCACACGAGCAGCGGCTCTGACCCGACTGTACATCGCCATGCTGCTGGACGATCTCAGCGAGCGAACCTATCCAGCTGAGATCGCCGGTATGTCCTATAACATCTACCCCCATCAGGGTGGGCTGACCCTGCACCTGACCGGCTTTACCGGCAAGCAGCAGGCACTGCTGACGCTGCTGTTGACCCAGGCCAGAAAGCGGAACTTTCTGCCCAGACGCTTCAATGACACCAAAGCCAGGCTGATGCGCAACTGGCATGCGGTTCGCAACGCCCGGCCTATCTCAAAGTTGTTTAACAGCCTCACCGCCACGCTGCAGCACCGCAGCTATGAGCCCCTGAGGCTGGCCGCCGGACTGGAAACCGTCACTCTGGAGGAGCTGCACGGTCACATCAGTAAAATCTATCAGCAGATCAACGTGGAAGCCTTCGTCTACGGAGACTGGTTGAAAGACGAAGCCGTGGCCCTGGCCCAGGACCTGAATCGCCAGCTGGCGCTGGTCAGCCAACCCGGAGAGGAGGTGGCCAGGGAGTTGGTGCGCATCGACAACAAGGGCACCATCCTCAGGGAACTGCCCGCCGAGCATCAGGACAGCGCCATATTGGTGTACTACCAATCCAGGCAGCACAGCACCGACAAGGCCGCCATGTTCAGCCTGCTCAACCACGCCATGTCATCGACCTTCTTCCACGAACTGCGAACCAAGCAACAACTGGGCTACATGGTCGGCACCAGTTACGTGCCGCTGAACCACTACCCGGGACTGATGTTCTACATTCAAAGTCCGGTTGCCAGCCCGCTGAAACTGATTGAAGCCATCGACCAGTTCATTGCCGATTTCAGCTACGCGCTGATGCAGATCACGCATGAACAGTGGCAAGCCACCAAACAGGGATTGATTCAACAGATTCTCGAGCCGGATGCCAACATCAATGCCAGGGCCCAGCGCCTGTGGACCAGCATCGGCAACCACGACTGCGACTTCGATCAGCGGCAGAGAATCGCCGACAAGATCGCCTTGCTGGAGCGCGCTGACATGATTCGCTTTATCGTCAATCGAATGAAAGCCAAGACCCCGGACAGGCTGATTCTCTTTAGTTGTGGCAACCAGCATCAGGATAACTCTCCCATTACCGGCTCCAGCAGCATCGAAGACCTGAATCAATTTAAATCGGAAGCCGGTCGCTTTTCTATGTAATCCGCTCTGTGATGCCGCTGTAATTCAACAGCTTAACCGCAGTATCTGCGGTTGCTGTCACCTCGTAACAGATGCTATTGTAAAATAGTTGTATACAGTGTTAGGCGGTCCAAATAGGGCCGTTTTCTATATCATAAGAACGTATAAATACAGATATGAAGCTAAAACTGGTCGTCGCCCTTATCCTATCCCTTGCCCTGAGTTCCATGGCGAGTATGGCGGCTTCATTGCAACCGGTCACCAAACTCCAGCACCTGTCGATGGCGAAAGGGCTGAGCCAGTCGGTGGTCACCGCCATTACCCAAGACAACCAGGGCATGATGTGGTTTGCCACTCTCGATGGCCTAAACCGCTTCGATGGCAACGAATTCAAGGTGTTCCGTCATGAGGAGGGCAATCCCAACAGCCTCAGCTCCAACACCATTCACGACCTGGTGTACGTCGCCAAGCAGAACGCGCTCTACATCGCGACCCAAACCGCCATCAGCCGCTATGACATCACCTCTCAGCAATTTTCCACCATCGACATTCCCTCGGGGCTGACCACCAATCACCTGACACTGTACAAAAACCACATCTGGCTCTCCAACACTCAGGGACTGTTTTCACTGAACATCCACTCCGGCGTCATCGAGCAACTCAGCGCCGGCGAAGCGATCAAAAAAAGCCTCCCCGGAAAAACGCTGAACCTGGCCCTGACCGCCTCCGGCCAGGTCAAATCGAATCAACCGGGCGGCAACGAGCAATGGACGCCGCTGACGGATGGCAACTTAAACGTTATCGACATCGATCGCGCCATCAATGAGTGGTTCCTGTTAACCGCCAACCAGGTTTTCAGCTTAAGCCGCAGTGGCGAATTAACGGAAATATTGACTGGCGAACAGTTTGAAAAGCTGGATTACAACGAGCGGGAAAGCACGCTGCGGGTAGTCTCAGAAACCGGAATCATCGCCGTTGACACCTCAGAACACCCTTACAAGATCCGCCAGTTTCACACCGAGGATAACAACAAACCCATCATTAGCCTGTTCACCGATTCAGGCAATAACTTCTGGTTTGGCACCAATGGCAACGGCCTGTTCAGAAAGAGTAATCAACAGAAAGTGGTTGAAAAGTTTGCCAATGACAATGGCAATGACGTCTGGGGGGCTCACCAGTTTGGCCAGGAGTTGGTGGTTCTGGAAGATGACCCCGAGGTTCACTTCTATAATGAGCAGTTTGAGCAAACCCGCAGCCTCAACACCGCCATTGCCGGCCCCAAAACCGTGGCCACCTTTGGCGACAAACTGCTGATCAGTGGTCGCCAGACCCTGGTCATTGTCGATGCCAACTTCAATACCACCACCCTGAAGCACGATGCCACCTTCAGCTGCATCATTCCTGATATCTATCAGGGCAAGGTGTACCTTGGTACCGTGGATCACGGCTTGATGATGCTCAACCTCAACAGCCCCTCCCCGGCCATTGTTCCGGCTCCGCTGGATGAGCAGTTTAAACACCCCATTCTCAATGGCGCAGTCACCAAAAGCAGCCTGGTGATCGGTACTCAGAATGGCGTCATTCAACTGGTGAAACTGGACGACGAACTGATTCGAAATGGCGAATTCCTCAAGGGACGCATCATCTCCGGCACCAAAATCGCCAATGGCCAGATCTACGCTCAAGCACTGGATACCGGTATGTTTGAGATAAACAGCAGCGGCCACATCGAACAGTTCAGTAAACTGAACAAGAGCGTGGCCTACTCCTTTGAAGTCACTCCGGAACGCATCATCAGTGCCACCTCCGGCGGCCTGGTGGTGGTCGATCGCAGCAGTGGCGACACCGTCAACATCTACGATACCAAGCTCGGAGCCCTGTCCGAGTTTAACGGCATGGCCAGCGGTAAATTCAATGACAAGTTGGTCTTTGGTGGCAGCGGCGGACTGAACCTGGTCTCCGACATCGACAAAACCCAGCAGCGGGCGACCGCTCCGGTAATCACCTCGTTTCGAATCTTCAACCGAGAAGTGCCGGTGAGTGAGAAGTTGAGCAAGAACATTTTGGTGGCCAAATCCATCACCCTGAAAAGCAGCGATTACCCATTCTCTTTCGGCTTTTCCTCGCCCACAGAGGCATTGGATTACAACATCTCCTACCTGTACCGACTCCATGGCCTGGATGACAACTGGCTGGAAACCGCCAACAACTCCCGCATCGCCACCTACACCAACGTGCCCTACGGCGAGTACCGGTTCGAGATAAAAAGCACCAATGGCCTCGGTCACGACAGCCCGGTTCGCAGTCTTGAGGTCACCATTCTTCCCCCATGGTGGTTGTCGACCTCGGCCAAGGCAATCTACGCCATGGTACTGATGGCCATCATCTACCTGGCCTTCCGCTCCATTCAGCAGCGACGTCGGGTTCAGGCGCGCATCGCTCAGAGTGAGGAGCGCCTCAAGCTGTCTCTGTGGGGCAGTGGCGATGAGATGTGGGACTGGGACATCGATTCCGGACGGATATACCGCTCCAACATCTGGGGCACCCTGGACTTTCCTCAAGATGGTCAACGCAGCACCCCCACCGACAACGGCAACATCCACCCCAATGATCGGGAGCGTGTCCGCGCCGCCCTTGAAGCCCACTTCCGTGGCGACATCGATCATTTTGAGGCGACCTACCGGGTTCGAGACAAACAGCACAACTGGATCTGGATCCTCGACCGGGCCAAGATTGTCGAACGTGACGGTGACGATCAACCATCGCGAATGACCGGAACCATTAAAGACATCAGTAAAATCAAGGAAGCGGAAGAGCGCCTGACCATCTTTGCCCGCGCCCTGACCAACATCTCCGAAGGTATGTTCATTCTGGATGCCAATTTCAACTACCTGGAGCTGAACGACAGTGGCTGTCAAATCCTGGGTCACAAACGCCAGGCACTGATTGGCACTCCGCTGTCACTGGGGGATCTGGACACCGATTACTTCCAGGAAATCTCCAACATCGTCAAGATTCAGGGCAACTGGGCCAGCGAACTTGAGCACCGCCGCCCGGATGGCCGAAAAATCCATCTGGATGTGGTGATCGATCTGATCAAGGCCGAAGACAACCACCCCAGCTATTTTGTCGGCATCCTTACCGACATTACCCACCGCAAACAAAATGAGGTGGAGCTGCGGCGGCTGACCAACAACGACGTGCTGACCGGACTGCCAAACCGCACTTACCTGCACATCAGCCTGGACGCCCGCATCAAGCGTCAAAGCGAACACTGCCTGTTTGTGTTTGATCTGGATAACTTTAAGCGCATCAATGAAACCCTGGGCCACGATGTGGGAGACAGCTTGTTGTGTCATGTGGCCAACCGCCTCAACAGCAAACTGCCCAACGACTGCGAACTCTACCGCCTCGGCGGCGACGAGTTTGCCGTCATCGCCGACAGCACCTCGTCGGTGAAGAATGCCAGTAAGATCGCCAAGCGGATCCTGACCACCTTTGAACAACCCTATCTGGTAGACGAAGAGGAGATCGTCGTCAAAGCCAGCATCGGCATCGTCAGCTACCCCGAGGATGACGTCGAGCCTCATGCACTGCTGAGAAAAGCCGATCTGGCGATGTACCACGCCAAGAGTCAGGGAGGGCAGCGTTTCCAGTTCTTCAACGACTTTATGAATCAGGACGCCATTAAGCGCTTCGAGGTCGAAAGCATGATTCGCCAGGCCCTGAAGGAGCACTGGTTTGAATTGCATTATCAACCCAAAATGGCCCTCGGTTCCGACTCCATCTTTGGCATGGAAGCACTGGTTCGCCTCAACCACCCCAGCAAGGGTCTGCTGTTCCCCGACCAGTTCATCGACCTGGCGGAGGAGACTGGCCTGATTATCGACATCGATAACTGGGTCTTAAAGCAAGCCTGCCTCACCGCCGAGCAATGGCGGAAAAAAGGCCTGCTGCGGGGCCGAATGGCGGTGAACCTCTCCAGCCAGCAATTTAGCTCTCCCGGGCTGTGCAAGCGCATTCAAGCGATTCTGGACGAGACCGGCCTGCCCGCCCACAACCTGGAACTGGAGATCACCGAAGGCACCGTCATCGAGCGGCCAGAAGCAGCCATTCAGATTATGAAAGACCTCAACCGAATGCAGATTCATCTGGCACTGGATGATTTCGGCACTGGATACTCTTCATTGTCTTACCTGAAGCGGTTCCCGATTCATACGTTAAAAATCGACAAATCCTTTATCGATGACATCGCCACTTCCGATCGCGACATGAAAATGGTCGACTCCATCATTACCATCGCCCACAACATGAACTTGCAAGTGGTGGCAGAAGGGATTGAAGAGCAATCGCAACTTACTGTTTTAAAGGCTCTTAAGTGTGAATTAATTCAAGGCTACCATTTCAGTAAACCGCTAAAAGAAAGTCATATAGAACAAAAGCTTAAAAATGAGAAATCCAAAATCTCTTTGAAAAGCTAGGAAATTTACCACAAAACAACATTGGCACAACCATTGCTAAACCCTTGCTGTCTATTTTTAACATTCAGCAAGGGCAACCACTATGACTACAGCAATGAAGCTTCTGTTATCCACCTTCGTTACTGCTACCTCTTTCTACGGTGTCGCATCCATCAGCCATACCCCTGAGCAGGCCAACGCGCTGCAACAGATCGCCGGAAGCGTGCCATGGATAAAGTTGTCCGAGCAAAACCAGCAGGTCGCGGGCAGCGTTCCCTGGATCAAGTTATCCGAAACCACCAACAAGCTGGCCGGCTCGGTGCCATGGATCAAGCTGTCCGAGCAAAACCAACAAGTCGCCGGCTCGGTGCCGTGGATCAAGCTGTCCGAGCAAAACCAGCAAGTCGCCGGCTCGGTGCCGTGGATCAAGCTGTCTGAGCAGAACCAGCAAGTCGCCGGTTCGGTGCCATGGATCAAGCTGTCTGAGCAAAACCAGCAAGTCGCCGGCTCGGTGCCGTGGATCAAGCTGTCTGATCAAAACCAGCAACTGGCCGGCTCAGTGCCGTGGATCAAGCTGTCCGAGCAAAACCAGCAAATCGCCGGCTCAGTGCCGTGGATCAAGCTGTCTGAGCAGAACCAGCAAGTCGCCGGTTCGGTGCCATGGATCAAGCTGTCTGAGCAAAACCAGCAAGTCGCCGGTTCGGTGCCATGGATCAAGCTGTCTGAGCAGAACCAGCAAGTCGCCGGTTCGGTGCCATGGATCAAGCTGTCTGAGCAGAACCAGCAAGTCGCCGGTTCGGTGCCATGGATCAAGCTGTCTGAGCAAAACCAGCAAGTCGCCGGCTCAGTGCCATGGATCAAGCTGTCTGAGCAGAACCAGCAAGTCGCCGGTTCGGTGCCATGGATCAAGCTGTCTGAGCAAAACCAGCAAGTCGCCGGTTCGGTGCCATGGATCAAGCTGTCTGAGCAGAACCAGCAAGTCGCCGGTTCGGTGCCATGGATCAAGCTGTCTGAGCAAAACCAGCAAGTCGCCGGTTCGGTGCCATGGATCAAGCTGTCTGAGCAGAACCAGCAAGTCGCCGGCTCGGTGCCATGGATCAAGCTGTCTGAGCAGAACCAGCAAGTCGCCGGTTCGGTGCCGTGGATCAAGCTGTCCGAGCAGAACCAGCAAGTCGCCGGTTCGGTGCCATGGATCAAGCTGTCTGAGCAGAACCAGCAAGTCGCCGGCTCGGTGCCATGGATCAAGCTGTCTGAATCAACAACCGCCTAACTCAAACCAGGCGTTGATATTCACCCTGTATAGAAGGAGCACGCATCATGATCAAAATGATAGCCACACTATTTAGGGCCACACTGATTCGTAAGCCTCGCAAACGAATCAACGCTGAATTGGATATCAGAGAAGTACCGGCAGGGAGCTGGTGGTCGTAAATTGACAGGTCATCGCCACAAGGTGGCAACCATAAGACCTTTACTCTAGGAGCCTTCGGGCTCCTTTATATTTTCCAGATAACGTTGCCCTGGCCACGGCATTGCAGCATGGCCATGCGGCGATGTACCTGAAACAGAGGCCAGACTAAAGGGCCGCACAGCAAGCCGGCAACAGCCCAGGTTTTTGGCGCCAGGCCGTTTTTCAAGGCTTCGGCATAAAAGAACAGAGCACTTGCGAATGCCAGTATCAACCACATCACGTTTCTTCTCACTACCGCGCCACACCAACAAGCCGAGCATTATATAGTCAGCTCAAAAACTGTCCAATAAAAAAGGCGGCTTGCGCCGCCTCTTATTGAACCCCGATCACTTAGTCGTAAAAATGGCGCCCCTCTTCGGCCATCTTCACCAGATACTCACTGGGAGCAAACCGATCGCCAAACTTGCTCTGGTAGCCCTGCAGTATCTCAACCAGGCGCTTTTGCCCCAGCGAGTCGATATAGCGGAACGGCCCCCCCAGGAACGGCGGAAAACCGATGCCAAAGATGGCACCAATATCACCGTCTCGTGCGGACGCGATGATGCCCTCATCCAGGCAGCGAACCGCTTCGTTCAGCATATGCACCACACAGCGCTCAGACATCTCAGAGTCCGACAGGCGCCCCTGAGGAGTAATGCCTAACACCTTGTATACGCTCTCATCGACGGGCTTAGGCCCCTTTTTCTTACCATTAAACTGGTAGAAACCCTTACCATTCTTGCGACCTTTACGGTCATCCGCCAAAAGTTTGGCGAAAGCCGGTGGGGCCGCGAACCGAGATCCCAATTCCGCCTCTAAAATCGGCGAAATTTTGGCGCCCACATCGATACCTACCTCATCCAAAAGTGTAACTGGACCGACAGGAAAACCGAATTTAACCAGTGCCTTATCTAACTTTTCAATGGGTTCACCCTCTAAAACCAGGGTGGCAGCCTCATTCATATAGGGGGCTAAAATACGATTTACATAGAACCCGGCACAATCTTGAACCACAATGGGTGTTTTACCCTGTTTCTTAGCGAAAGCGACCGTGGTAGCAATGGTCTGAGCAGAAGTGGACTTATGAGCGATAACTTCCGCCAGTGGCATCTTTTCCACCGGTGAGAAATAGTGCAGACCGATGACGTTTTCTGGTCGCTGAGCCGCCTGGGCGATCTGTCCAATGGGCAGCGAAGAGGTATTGGTGGCAAAAATGGTACTGTCTGAGCAATGCGCCTCAACGTCTTTCACCATCTGATGCTTCAGCCCCAGATCTTCAAACACCGCCTCTACCACAATGTCGACATCTTTAATGCCCTGATAATCGGTGGTACCGGTCATCATCGCCATCGCCTTATCCCGTTCGGCCTCGGTGATATGACGGCGTTTTACTTTCTTATCCAACTGCTTCCAGGTTGACCCCAGTGCCATGGAGATCCCTTGATGGGAGATGTCTTTGATCCGCACAGGCACCTTAGCCTTGATGGCGGTGACATTGGCAATACCGCCGCCCATCAACCCGCCCCCAAGTACCATGGCGCGTTCAATCTTCTCTGGCTTGACGTCGCCGGCACCGGTTTCCTTCTTCATTTCTGTGGTCGCAAAGAAGATCGACCGCAACGCCGCAGATTCCGGCGACATCACCAGATCCGCAAAGTGACGCGCTTCCAGTTTCAGTCCCGACTCCAGATCCTTGGTCGACGCTTTGACGCACTCGATGATCTTTGCCGGTGCCGGGTAGTTGCCCTGAGTCTTGGCCATCACCGTCTTCAATGCCTGATCGAAGATCACGTTACGCCCGACCGGTGTCGCCTCCAGCAGTTTCTCTACCCCTTTCAATTTCGGTTTAGCCGCTTTGCGTTTGCCTTTACCGATCCATTTCTTGGCAGCACTGAGCAACACCGTGTTTGGCACCATCTCATCGGCGACGCCCAACTTGACCGCCTGCTTAGCGCGAAGTTGCTTACCGGTCAGCATCATGTCCAGCGACTTAGCGATGCCCACCAGCTTAGGCAGCCGCTGGGTGCCACCGCCACCAGGCAAGATGCCCAACTGCACTTCCGGCAATCCCAGCACCGTTTTGGCGTGGTTACTGATCACCCGGTAATCGCAGGCCAGCGCCAACTCCAAGCCCCCTCCCAAACAGGGGCCATGAATGGCGGCGACCACAGGCAAAGGCAGCCGCGATAACTCGTTGAGCAACTTGTGTCCATCCCGGGACAGGGTGTAGACATCCTCAGCGGTCTGGCAGTCTGCCAACATATTGATGTCTGCGCCGGCGATAAAAGAATCCGGCTTGCCAGACGTAAACACGATCCCGAGCAGATCGCTGCGGCTTTTGATGAAATCCAGTACCTGTCGCACCTCTTCACCAAACTCGCTGCGTAAGGTGTTCATGGTTTCGCCGGGCACATCCATGGTAATGACGGCGATCTTGTCATTGCCGACTTCTACCTGAAAGCTATCTGTCTTCATTACTCTACCTCCAGAACCATTGCTGCGCCCAGACCACCGGCGGCACACGCGGTGGTTAGCCCCACGCCACCACCACGACGTTTTAATTCATTACACATCTGAGTGATCAACCGTGCACCGGTTGCCGCAAAGGGGTGACCGTAAGCCAGAGAGCCACCCATCACATTGAATTTATCCATGTCGATGTCGCCAATGGCAGCGCTGCGGCCCAACTTTTCCTCGGCAAAACGTTTGGATTCAAACATCTTCATATTGGCCAGTGCCTGAGCCGCAAACGCCTCGTGCATCTCGATCAGATCCAGGTCGGCAAGGGTCATACCGGCACGGTCCAGGGCCAACGGAGTGGCATAAGAGGGCCCCATCAACATGTCGTCAAACACATCGATGGCGGCAAAGCCCCAACTGCGGATGTAACCGATCGGCTCGTAGCCCAGCGCCTTGGCCTTGGACTCCGGCATCATAATCAGCGCCGAGGCGCCATCGGTCAGCGGGGTGGAGTTAGCGGCCGTTACCGAGCCGTGCTTGCGATCAAACACCGGCTTCAGGGTACTCAGCTTCTCGATTTTGGCATCACCCCGGACGTTGTTGTCCTCACTGATAAAGCCCTTATAAGGGGGGACATGGCAGGTCATGACCTCGTTAGCCATCACACCGGACTTCCAGTTTTTGGCCGCCAGGTGATGAGAGCGAATGGCCATGGCGTCCTGGTCGGCGCGGCTGATTTGATGGGTCTTGGCCATCTGTTCGGCGGTTTGTCCCATGGAGATGCCGGTGGAGTACTCGGCCACCGCCGGTGGAACCGGCGCCAGATCCTTGAGCCCCAGACGGCGGAAGATGGCAATGCGCTGCCCGAGGGTTCGGGCCTTGGTCAGATCCACCAGCGCACGGGCGAGCTTGGTTGACACCGTGATTGGCAATACTGAGCTGGAGTCGGAACCACCGGCGATGCCCACATCCACCGTGCCCGCCATAATCGATTCGGCAATGTTCACCGTCGATTGGAAGGAAGTGGCACAGGCCCGGGTCACGCTGTAGGCATCGGTATGGACGTTCATCCCGGTTCCCAGAACGATCTCACGGGCAATGTTCGGCGCTTTTGGCATCTGGATAACCTGGCCATAGACCAGTTGATCCACACTCTGTGGATCCAAGTCGTATCGGGACATCAATTCCGATACCACCATCTTACCCATGTCTAACGCCGATACACCGTGAAACGCCGTCGCCTGGCGGGCAAAAGGCGTTCTTAGTCCCGCAACTATGGCAATCCGGTCTCCACTTCGGGTTGTGACCTCTTGTCTTTTATTCATCGTTTGTCCTCTCGATGTACCCTGTTCAACCCCAACGCCGGAACCCCATCCCAGCAAGGTCTGACCAGTAAAGTGTGATCCGATTCTAACTTTTAATGGCGAAGTTTCAAACAGCCATATTGAACAAACACTCTAACCAACCACTAAATCCCTCTAATTCAGCCCATTAACCCTGTTAGTCTACCGCGAGAACTAGTAGGTGTTTATGAGACTCTGTTTGACTTCGACGATCACCTAAATCCGGCCACGACTCGCTATTTGATTCGCCTGTGAGCCATTTTTCACCACTCGCGTATACAAACAGGCCCAGGTGTCGCATAAATCGTCACACGAACCAAAAATAGTGAAATAGTGCTTGAGCTACTCGCTCAATTCGCTATAGTGCATGGCCTCGGTCGCGGGGTGGAGCAGCTTGGTAGCTCGTCGGGCTCATAACCCGAAGGTCGTCAGTTCAAATCTGGCCCCCGCAACCAATTTATACCTCTGGAGAGAGTTAAAACACTCAACAATTCGATTCCCCTTTAGTTCAGTCGGCACAACACCGCGTGGACTGGGATAGAAGCTCCGGAGGGAGTGAAATCACTCAACAATTCGATTCCCCTTTAGTTCAGTCGGTAGAACGGTGGACTGTTAATCCATATGTCGCTGGTTCAAGTCCAGCAAGGGGAGCCACATTACAGGGTGGTGTTGATAATCATCAACGGCAGCCTTAAAAGTTTCGGTCGCGGGGTGGAGCAGCCTGGTAGCTCGTCGGGCTCATAACCCGAAGGTCGTCAGTTCAAATCTGGCCCCCGCAACCAACTTATTGCTCTGGAGAGAGTTAAAACACTTATTACTCCGGAGGGAGTGAAAGCACTCAACAATTCGATTCCCCTTTAGTTCAGTCGGAATAACACCGCGTGGACTGGGATAGAGACTCCGGAGGGAGTGAAAGCACTCACAATTCGATTCCCCTTTAGTTCAGTCGGTAGAACGGTGGACTGTTAATCCATATGTCGCTGGTTCAAGTCCAGCAAGGGGAGCCACATTACAGGGTGGTGTTGATAATCATCAACGGCAGCCTTAAAAGTTTCGGTCGCGGGGTGGAGCAGCCTGGTAGCTCGTCGGGCTCATAACCCGAAGGTCGTCAGTTCAAATCTGGCCCCCGCAACCAACTTATTGCTCTGGAGAGAGTTAAAACACTTATTACTCCGGAGGGAGTGAAAGCACTCAACAATTCGATTCCCCTTTAGTTCAGTCGGAATAACACCGCGTGGACTGGGATAGAAGCTCCGGAGGGAGTGAAAGCACTCAATACATCGATTCCCCTTTAGTTCAGTCGGTAGAACGGTGGACTGTTAATCCATATGTCGCTGGTTCAAGTCCAGCAAGGGGAGCCACATTACAGGGTGGTGTTGATAATCATCAACGGCAGCCTTAAAAGTTTCGGTCGCGGGGTGGAGCAGCCTGGTAGCTCGTCGGGCTCATAACCCGAAGGTCGTCAGTTCAAATCTGGCCCCCGCAACCAACTTATAATGAAGCTCTAGCCGCAAGGCTGGAGCTTTTTTATTGCGGCAAAAAAACGGCCACACCGCGTCAATGCTGTGGGCTGTTGGTCATAACCCTCAGGCCATCACAGCGACGGCTGCCGGTTTAATCAGGCCCCCGCAACCAACTTATACAAAAAGCCTGATTCGAAAGAGTCAGGCTTTTTTGTTGTCTTCGCAAAAACTCTGTGCTTCGCATTAGTACCGTGGCCTGTTTGTCATAACCCTCAGGTCATCACAGCGACGGCTGCCGGTTTAATCAGGCCCCGCAACCAACTTATAATGAAGCTCTAGCCGCAAGGCTGGAGCTTTTTTATTGCGGCAAAAAAACAGCCACACCGCGTCAATGCTGTGGGCTGTTGGTCATAACCCTCAGGCCATCACAGCGACGGCTGCCGGTTCAGATGGGTACCGACGCCACTCAGTGAACCGCTCATCCTTTCGATTTAGCTGGTTATTAACCGCTATTTTATGCAATTTTCGTTCGATTAAACTGAGTCCATACTGGCTCCATGACATTACGGAGACTCAGTATGACCATTCGACCACTCATTCACATCGAAGCCTCGCGTCCGACTCAGGACGGCGATGGCGTCACCATCCAGCGCATCGCCGGCTTTAAAAACCCGCTGATGGATCCCTTTTTAATGCTCGACGAACTCAAAGGCGATCAATCCCGAGATTACGTCGGCGGCTTCCCTTCCCACCCGCATCGTGGCATCGAAACCCTGACCTACATGAAGAACGGGCATTTTTTGCATCAAGACCACCTTGGCAACCGGGGGGAACTCACCGATGGCGGGGCACAGTGGATGAGTGCCGGCCGGGGTGTCATTCACTCGGAGATGCCCATCATGACCCAGGGGCAGTTGCATGGCTTCCAGCTATGGCTCAATCTGCCGGCGAAGAAAAAGATGCAAGCTGCGGACTATCAGGATTTTCAAAAAGAGACCATTCCCGACATCGAGCTGACTCAGGGCAGCAGCATGAGACTGATCAGCGGCACCTATTCCGGCCAGCGCGGCCCTTTGGTGCGCCAGGCCGTTCCCATGTTAATCGCCGATCTCAGTCTCAACGGCGAACAGCAACTCAGTATTCCCAGCACCATGCAGGTCATGGCCTACCTGTACCAGGGCAGCGTGACCACCGACAAGCGCTCAGTCGGTGCAGGCCATATGCTCTATTTTGGCGAAGGCAATACGGTACAATTGAGTACCGACGAGGATGCCAGACTGCTGTTGCTGGCCGGAGAGCCGATTCGGGAACCCATCGTGCACTGGGGGCCGTTTGTGATGAATAGCCAACAGCAGATCGATACCGCCATTCGTCAATATCAGCAGGGTACCCTGACCGACTGACCTCCGTCCTGGTCTGTGCAGGAAACCAGCACTCGATGCCGCAGCAGGGAACTTTTGGGCTCCAGTCGCCTCAGAATTAGACTCCCTCTGGCAGGGAGTAACTGATTTTAATAGGATAGTATCGGACTTACAGACGAAAGCGGACGCCCACATGTTGCTGGAACGATTTGAACAGGCAAAAAACTACCTCAATCAGATGGTCATCGGCCAGCCTGAGATGGTCGAAGGACTTCTCATCGCGCTGGTGGCCAATGGTCACCTGTTGGTAGAAGGACCACCGGGGCTGGCCAAAACCCGTGCAGTAAAAGCCCTGGCAGACAGCATTGAAGGCAACTTCCATCGAGTCCAGTTTACCCCGGATTTGCTGCCTGCCGATCTGACCGGTACCGATATTTTCAGACAGGAAACCGGTCAGTTTGAGTTTCAGGCTGGACCGCTGTTTCACAACCTGTTGCTGGCCGATGAGATCAATCGGGCACCGGCTAAGGTTCAATCCGCACTGCTTGAGGCCATGGCCGAAAACCAGATAACGGTGGGCAAAACCAGTTATCGGCTGCCAGAACTGTTTTTGGTTCTGGCCACTCAGAACCCCATTGAAAATGAAGGCACCTACCCGCTGCCTGAAGCTCAGCTGGATCGTTTTCTGCTCCACCTGTCTCTGGACTACCCCGGTCCCGATGTCGAAAAGCAAATTCTGGCCCTCAGCCGCCAGGAAGCCCTGTCTGCACCACCACAACCGCCGGTGCCACTGACTCAATCCGAAGTGTTCAGCGCCCGCAAGCAGGCTTTGGAGCTCTACCTGGCGCCGCAACTGGAGGACTACATGGTCCACCTCGTGGACGCCACTCGAGCGCCACAGCGCTACAGCGACCAGTTGCAACGTTACCTGGAGTGGGGCGTAAGCCCAAGGGCCACCATCGCCCTCGAGCGCTGCGCCCGGGCCAGAGCCTGGCTGCACGGCAAGGATTACGTGGCACCGGAAGACATTCAAGCGGTTCTGCCTAATGTCCTCAGACATCGATTACTGCTTAGCTACCAGGCGGAAGCCGAAGGGGTCAATGCCGACGATATCATCAACCAAATTATAAAATTGGTGGCCTTGTCCTAATGGTCAACCTGCCGACTCACAGTAACGGTATTGATGTCAGCCTAGAGGAACTGCTGGTCTACCGAGGCCCGGCAGCACGCAACAACCCGTTTAAAGGCTTACCCCGCACCAGCCACCGTGCCGGCCAGAACCTGAGCCGCATTAAAGGCCGTGGCATGGAGTTTGACGAAGTCCGCCGCTATCAGAGTGGCGACGATGTCCGCACCATCGACTGGCGAGTGACGGCCAGAACCGGCCATGCCCACACCAAGCTGTTTCGAGAAGAACGGGAACGACCGGTGCTGCTGTTTGTGGATCTGGGCAATCGGCTCCACTGCGGCTCCGCCCTACTGCTGCAATCGGTTCAAGCCTGCCACCTTGCAGCGATGCTCGGCTGGCAGAGCATCAACGCCGGCGAACGACTTGGCGGCATTATCTGCCGCGAGGGCGGGCATCGAGAACACAAGCCTCGGGCTCGTCGTCAAGGTATCTCGCCACTGCTGGATTCCCTGGTCGAACTGCACCGGGCTGAACAACAAGCGGAACCTGGGTACCTGGATACCGGGTTGAATCGGTTACGACGACTGGCGCACCCGGGCAGCGTGGTGTTGGTGATCTCCGATGGACTCGGGTTTAACGATCACCATCTCGATATCCTGGCTGAGCTGGCCAGGCACAGCGAAATTCGCCTGTTTCAAATTACCGATCCACTGTCAGAGCGGCTGTCTCAGCTCAATGCCGACGCGGTGTTGCCGGTGTGGTATCAGGGCAAGTTGACCACCCTCAATCAGGCCGGGCGGCAACAATGGCTGCAACAACTGCAACAGGAACAACAGCACTTTGTTCTGGGTAGCCGACAACGTGGCCTGGCAAGAAGCCAGGTGGATGCCGCCGTTCCCTTAACAGAGCAATTGGAAACACTATGGCACCCGATCCGTTAGCTCAATTGAAAGACATCATCACCGAACCGACGCCCTGGTCATGGCCACTGTCTGTCAGCGCCAACCTGGTTGTGCTGGTGTTGATTGTGGCCCTGGGGCTTGGGTTGGTCGTACTATGGCGCCGCCATCGCCACCTGCGCCCATTGCGATGTGCCCAGAGAGAGCTCAAGGCCTTACCCGCAACGGTAACCATTGCCGATGTCAGCGGTTTAATGAAACGCACCGCCCTGTGCTACTACCCCAGAGAGCAGGTCGCGGCCCTGAGCGGCACCGAGTGGACGCAGTGGCTGGCTCAATTTCAAAGTCCCGATCATCAGCGTCAATGGCAACAACTGCAACAGCGGCAATATCAGGCCAATGCCGAGGTCAGTCGAGACAGCATCACAGCCCTGCTGACTCACACCCTTAAACGGCTTAGCAAGGGGAGGAAGCCATGTTAACTCTGGCCTGGCCCTATCTGTTGCTGGCGGTGGTGACTCCTTGGCTACTGCCCCGGCCTCGCCAGCGTCAGGGCGCCGTCACCGCGCTGAAGTTGCCCTGGGGCCAGTCGCCTCTACACAGCAGCGAACGCCGGCCTACACCCGCCTGGATGAAAGCCATCATGCTGTGCGCCTGGTTGGCCCTGATCATTGCCTGCGCCCGACCACAGTGGCTGGGTGAACCGGTGCCTCTTGAGCGACAAGGCCGGGATCTGATGATTGCCGCTGATCTTTCCGGCAGCATGCAGATTCAGGACATGCGCTATCAGGACAACATGATTGATCGCTTCAGCATGATGCAGCACCTGCTTGGCGATTTTGTTCGCCGCCGCGAGGGGGATCGCATCGGCTTAATCCTGTTTGCCGACGGTGCCTACCTGCAAGCGCCACTGACCTTCGACCGTTATACGGTTAAACGCTACCTCGATGAAGCGGTTCTGGGCTTGGTGGGGCAACAAACCGCCATCGGTGATGCCATCGCCCTGGCGGTTAAACGCTTCAGCCAGCTTCAGGACAGCAACAAGGTACTGCTGCTGCTCACCGACGGCAGCAACAATGCAGGCCAATTCAATGTCGATCAGGCCCTGCAACTGGCGAAGAACGCTGGCGTTAAGATCTACGCCATTGGCATTGGCGCCGACAGCCTCAAGCAAACCAGTTGGATGGGCTTCGATACACGCCAGGTCAACCCCAGCCGGGATCTGAATGAAGCGGTGCTTCAGCAGCTGGCCAATGAAACCGGAGGCCAGTACTTTCGGGCCCGCAGCGGTGACAGTATGCAACAGATTTACACCAGGCTCGATCAACTCGAGCCGGTGGCACGAGACGAAAAGAGATGGCGGCCCAAAACCGAACTCTATGCCTGGCCTCTGGGCCTGGCTTTACTGCTGACCGCATTGGGACTGGTTGCCGGCCGGAGGACTCAGCATGACTGACTTTCATCTGATTCGGCCATGGTGGCTACTGGCGTTAGCGCTGCTGCCGCTGCTGTACCTGCTATCAAAGCGATACCGCAATCACGGCCTCAACTGGCAACAGCTGGTGCCCGAACATCTGCAGGCTGCCATGTTGATGCGCCATCAGGATCAGCACCCCAGCCGTCGCAGCCAATGGCCCTGGTGGCTGGCCGCCCTGTGCCTGCTGACCCTCACTGGCCCCAGTTGGACCCGTCTTGAGGTCCCGGTGTTTCAGCTCAACCAGGGCAGGGTCATCGTTATGGACATGTCCTACTCGATGTATGCCACCGATCTAACCCCAAATCGACTGGTTCAATCTCGGTTTAAGGCCATTGACCTCATCAGGAATTTTGACGAGGGGGAAACCGGACTTATCGCCTACGCCGGCGACGCCTTCACCCTGGCACCGATGACTGACGACAAGCAAACCCTGCTCAACCTGATCCCTACCCTATCGCCTGAAATCATGCCGGTTCCCGGCTCCGATCTGCCCAGCGCTTTAGAGTTGGCCAGCACCCTGCTTAAGGATGCGGGTTACCATCAGGGCGAGATCATTCTGTTTATTGACGGCATCAACGATGAACACGCGGCCCGAGCACTGGAGCTGGCCCAATCCCAGCCGTGGAACCTGAAAGTGTACGTGCTGGGCACCGACGCCGGCGCCCCCATGCGCCGCTCCGACGGCAAGCTGGTGAAAAACCGGGCCGGAGAGGTGATCGTGGCTCAAGCCAATACGCCGTTATTAAAAAAACTGGCCGATGCCGGCAACGGGGTACTGATTCCGTTCCGCCCGGATGATCAGGATATCGCGACTTTGGCTGCCCCCCTGCAACGCCAGGGCCACAGCGATGAGTCTCAACAGCAACAGCGCCGCACCAGCCAATGGCAGGATATGGGCGTCTATCTTCTGCCCCTGCTGCTGCTGCCAGCGGCCTGGTTCGTCCGCCGTTACCTGCCATTACTGATGCTGTCGCTAGTGCTGCTGCCTCCCCCCCCTGCCAACGCCGCCTGGTGGCAATCGTCTCAGTCTCAGGCCAATGAACTGATGCGCCAGGGTCAACATCAACAGGCCACCGAACTGCTGCCGGACGGCAATCAAAAAGCCGAAGCCTACTACCGCAGCAACCAGTTTGAGCAGGCTCTGACCCAATACCAGCAGCTGCCCCAAACGGCCGAGTCGCTGTACAATCAAGGCAATGCTCTGGCCCACCTGAACCAACTCAAACAGGCGCAACAGGCTTATGAACAAGCACTGCAGCTCAATCCCGCTCTGGACGCCGCTGCCGCCAACTTGAACCTGGTCAAACAGCTTCAACAGCAACAGCAACAACAACAGCAACAGCAACAGCAACAAGGCGACGGCGATAACACCCAGAGTCAAAGCCAAGGCGATAACAATCAAGGGCAAGACAACGACCCGAATCAGGGCCAAGACCCACAGCAAAATCCACAGTCCGGCGATCAAGACGGTCAGGGCCAGCAAAGCCAGGACTCGCCTCAGAATCCGGATTCGAGCCAGGAGCAAAGCACCGCCAAGGATCAACCTCAACCTGCAGCGGATGCCGAACCACAGCCGGACGACAACAACGACCCCAGCAATCGCACGCAGTCAGAGGCCCAACCACAGCCCCCGCAACCGCCGGTTTCCTCTGGCCCCGATGATGCGCAGGCGTCGCAGACAAGGGACGAGTTTGAATCCGGCGCCGAAAACGATCCATCGCCGAAACAGCCTCAATCTCAACTCGGGGCAGCGGCCGAAACGGAACTCGCCCCTGAGCAGCAAACGCCAGCGACGTCCATCGATGCCCGCACGCTGGAGCGGATTCCCGACGACCCCAGCCTGCTGCTGAGAAACAAGATGAAACTAGAGTATGAGCGCCGCCGCCGGGCTGGCCAGATAAATGAGGAGCGTACCCAGTGGTAAATCGATTGGTACTGCTATTGATGCTATGCATCTCCCCCGCTTGCTGGGCCTACAGCAGCTTAACAGCCAGTGTGGATGCCAATCCGGTTGTGGCCAATCAATCGTTCGTGCTGACGGTCATTGCCGACGATGAAGTCGATGCCAACGCCCTGGACACCACGGCCCTGCAACGCCAATTCACCGTGGTTCGCAACAACGTTAGCCGCTCCACCCAGATCATTAATTTCAACACCCGCAGGGAAACACGCTGGCAGTTAGTGCTGATCCCCAAAGACACCGGCACCGTCACCATTCCGCCGCTAACGGCCGATGGCTTGCAAAGCCAGCCCATCACCCTGAAGGTGGTGGCAGACAATGCCGAAGCCGGTCAATTGGCCACCGTCTTCATGAAGGCCGGGCTTAACGAACATGAGGTATGGCTGGGCCAGCCCGTAGACTACTGGGTCAAACTGTACCTGGCGGCAGAACTGCAACGAGGCCAGTTGACCGAGCCGCAACTGGCCAACGCCAGTGTCATGCAACTCGGTCAGGACAAGAACAGCAATGAGGTGGTGAACGGTCGTCGTTACCGGGTGATCGAGCGCCATTATCTGGTCACCCCACAACAAGCCGGCACCCTAACGCTCAAGGGCTCGGATTTCAGCGGTGACATCCTCAAGCCAGGGCGCAGCAACGATCTGTTTGCCCGCAGCCTGTCCACACCGGTGCAGGTGATGGGCAGCCCGCTGACCCTGACGGTCAAACAGCCCCCGGCGTCGTTCACCGAGCCGTGGCTGGTGGCCAATGCCGTGTCCCTGTCTGAACAGTGGAATCCACAACAACTGACCGTAAAGGTTGGCGATCCCATTACTCGAATCATCAACCTGACCGCCGTCGGCACCTCGGAAGCGGCATTGCCAAATCTAAAGCTGGACTACCCCAAAGGACTCAAAAGCTACCCGGACAAAGCCGAACGGGGGGACGACCCGCAAGGCAAAGAGATCGTTGCCCGCCTGCAGCAAAGCACCGCCATTGTGGCTTCCAGCGCCGGAGAGTACACCCTGCCTGAGATTCGGGTCGCCTGGTGGAATGCCAAACTCAACCGCAAAGAGTACGCCACTCTGCCGGCCCGTACCCTGACGGTACTGCCCTCAGAGGCCAGCGCATCGCCAGCTCCAGCGTCGGCGCCCTCACAGCCCGAGCAGGCCCAGCCCCGCCAACCTCAGGAATCTTCACTGTGGCGATACCTGTCGATGCTGCTCGCCCTGGCGCTGGTGCTGACCTTTATCTGGGGCTATCGGCGTCAGCCGACGGCCGCCGCGGTCACCGTGGCGCCTTCGCCGCAACCCGGACCCGAGCGTGGATTCACCCAGGCCGCGCAAAACAACGATCTTCAGCGGGCGCTGAAACTGCTGCCCGCCCACTTGGACGGCATTCGCGGTCCCACACCGTCACTGACCCAGGTCCGGCAGCAATTCCCGGAACTGGCACCAGAGCTGGACCGGTTGCAGCAGGCCCGGTTCGGTCGACAGCAACACCCGGCCCAGACAACCGAGTTGTTAAGATTGGTGGCCGCAGCACAACAAAAAGTTCAACAAAACCAACAACACTTACCAGAACTTAACCCCAAAGCCTGAAAAACAGATACACTCTGTACCTATGGCATCAGCACTCACGATCAGGAGCGCGTCCTCCTGACCGGCCACTCACTCCAGTACACCGGCAATGTCGGTGTCTGGCAGTGAAGGCCGCCGCCCGGGACAGGCAACAAAAAAATGTTGAAAATATTCCGAAAGAAAACGCAGGCTTCACCGGTCTTAGATGACATGGTGAGTAAACAAAAACGTTATGAAAGCCTGGTTAGGGCTTTGAATACAGAGATCTACCGCTATGCCTACTGGCTCAGCGGCAACCCCACTGTGGCGGAAGATCTGGTTCAGGAGACCTTTCTCAGAGCTTGGAAAGCGCTGGATTCCCTCAAGGATGACAAGGCGGCCAAGGCCTGGCTGATCACCATTTTGCGGCGTGAAAATGCCCGCCGGTTTGAGCGCAAACAGCTGGATGTCAGTGACATCGACGATTATCAGGTCGCCGACAACCACGCCACCAGCAATGAACAACTGGTGGACAACGCCTTGCTTCGCAAGCACATCGCCGCACTGGCTGAGGACTACCGAGAACCCCTGGTATTACAGGTGTTGCACGGCTTTAATGGCGACGAAATCGCTGAAATTATGGGTTTAAACAGAAACACTGTGATGACCCGATTGTTTCGGGCCCGCAACCAACTGCGTGAGAGACTCGAAGACAAATCGCTTTCCCGGGAGTTAAACAATGGATGAATTAGAGTTCCGTCGGCAAGCTTATGCCGATCCAAACAATCAGGAGCAGGACTTCATCGACGCCATCTCACAAGAGGCGCCCCGTCAAAGCTTTGTCGATGAACTTCAGCAAATGGACGACCATCTTGCCGCGGCCATGAAGGTAGCGCCGCCGGAAGATCTGGCCAACCGTATCTTGCTGCAGCAAAACCTGAACCAGTTTCAACGGCAGAAAAAGCAGCAGCGCTTTCACCTTGCTGCTGCGGCCTCGGTGGCTTTCGTCATTGGGTTGTCACTGACCTTCATTCGTCAGCCTGTTAGCCTAGGGGACCACGCCCTGGCCCATGTGGCCCACGAAGCCGGCTTTGCCGACAAGGTGGACGAAGCGGTCAGCCTCCAAGCCCTGAACACCAAGCTGGCCAGTTTCGGCGGTAAGATGGAGCAGATGCCAGGCCACATCTACTACGCCAACTACTGCGATTTCGACGGCGTTCGTAGCCTGCACATGGTGATGGACACCCCGGACGGAAAGATGACGGTGTTCTTCGTGCCTAAAGAGCAGAACAAATCCATGTCACCCGAGTTTGGCAATGACAAATACACCGGTGAAGCCTTTGAAATGGGCCGTTTCCAGATTGCCGTGGTCGGCGGCAAGCAGCAGCACATTGATTCGGCCGTCTCCATGCTGAGAAGCACCGTTTCCAGCATCTGATTGCTCCAGAGCCAACCGGCCTGCCGGTTGGCTCACCGCCTCGCTCTCAACAGCGTTCCATCCTGCTGATGACCCGTCCCCCGGCGGCCTTGGCCTCAATCGCCCGCCCCTCGCGGCCCCAGGCAGCATAAAGCCCCGTTCGTGAAGGTAGTCACATATAGCCGTCTCTGATAGGATGAAAACCGATTGGGATTACGTGCCCATCTGTCTGTTTGATTTTTCATCACATTTGTTGAGTTTCGCCACGTCGCAGCCAACAAATCAACATCAATGCCTTCAGACTCAGCAATCAACACTCAGCAGCCTTCACCGGCTGCCATGAGACCGTGTTTAATAAACAACATAAAGTAGACTCATGATTTCTACCCCAGCACTCATAACCTTTTTCGGTTATCTGATTCTGTTGTTGGTGATCGGTACCCTAGCCTACCGCGCCACAACCACATCCAGTGACTACATCCTGGGCGGCCGTAAAATGGGCCCCGCCGTCACCGCACTCAGTGTCGGTGCATCCGACATGTCCGGCTGGTTGCTGCTTGGCCTGCCCGGCGCGGTGTACCTCTCCGGCCTCGGTGAGATGTGGATTGGGGTCGGCCTGCTGGTCGGCGCCTGGATAAACTGGCTGGTGGTGGCCAAACGGCTGCGCATCTACACCCACTTCACCGACGATGCCCTGACCATGCCGGATTTCCTGGAAAAACGATTCCATGATACCGGTGCCTTACGCCTGGTCGCCGCCAGCATCACCCTGCTGTTTTTCGTGTTCTACACCTCCTCCGGCATGGTCGGTGGCGCCATCCTGTTCGAAAAAGTATTTGGGCTGGATTACCTGACGGCGCTGATGATCGGCAGTGCCATCATCGTCTCCTACACCTTTGTGGGCGGTTTTTTTGCCGTCAGTTGGACCGATTTCCTGCAGGGCTTACTGATGCTGTTTGCGTTGTTGCTGGTGCCCACTATGGTCTTCGGTATTCAGGGAGCCAGTGTCGACACCTTGCCCGCCTCGATGACCCAACTGGTCTCAGACAACACCACGACCATCGGCATGCTGTCCCTACTGGCCTGGGGCCTGGGCTACTTTGGCCAGCCCCACATCCTGAGCCGGTTTATGGCCATCGGTGACGTTAAGGATCTGCCTCTGTCGCGCCGCATCGCCATGAGTTGGATGGTACTGTCACTACTGGGGGCCCTGGCTACCGGACTGGCAGGGGCGGTGCACTTCCACGGCGAAACTCTGGCCAACTCTGAGACGGTGTTCATCGAACTGAGCCGAGTGCTGTTTAACCCCTGGCTGGCTGGCATTCTGATTGCCGCCATCCTGTCGGCCATCATGAGCACCATCGATTCACAGCTGCTGGTGTGCTCCTCGGTGGTCACCGAAGATTTCTATAAGAAATGGCTGCGACCCGACGCCAGTGAGCGGGAAAAAGTGATGGTCGGCCGACTGACCGTCTTGGCGGTGGCGGTGATTGCGACCCTCATCGCCCTGGATCCGGAAAGCACCGTGCTGGAACTGGTCAGCTACGCCTGGGCCGGCTTCGGCGCCTCCTTCGGCCCGGTAATCCTGCTGGCACTGTACTGGAAACACTACAGCCGCTTCGGCGCCATCGCCACCATTTTGGTGGGGGCGATCACCGTGGTGGCCTGGAAGCAGATGCAGGGCGGAATCTTTGATCTTTATGAAATTTTGCCTGGCTTCCTGTTCGCGACTCTGGCCGGTATTGTGGTCAGCAAACTGTTACCAGCCGATAACAAAACTCAGGATTTGCACCACAACTTTGAGCAAAAGCTCTAAGCTTTTCTGTTTGCGGGGGCAACCACCCCCGCACATCTCTCTGCCAATTCACAACCTCACAGACAGTTTCCCCTTCCCGGTATTAATTTAGGATATTCACTCTAAATTCCGACCCTCAATACACATACCCTTAACATGGTGTGATATAGCTTCACAATCGAAGCATTTCGTGGCAGATTCACTCTAAAATACGTTCTGGTCGGAGCTGTATTGGCGCCCAATCCCCCCTACAATGGCGCCAATTCAAAGGGGCGTATTTTGGGTTTGAACATGCGTCGAACTCCGCCGAAAAAAGACACATATAAAGACCCCGAGGTTCGTCCGACGGGATAATAATAACAATCTGAATTTAGAGAGAGTTATGAAGACGTTTAACAAGACGATTATTGCTACTGCGCTGATGGCCATCAGCACCGGTTCCTCAGCGGCCGGCTTCCTGCTTAACGAAACCTCCGTATCTGGCCTGGGCCGAGCCTTCGCCGGTGAAGGTGTTGCTGCAGACGATGCCGCCGTACTGGCCCGTAACCCGGCCGCCATGTCACTGTTCGATGAAACCGCCATCTCCATCGTTGGCACCTACATCGATCCCGGTGTCGACATGCAGGGTGTCAGCGGTGCAGCCGATCCAAACGATCTGGACATCGACGGCGCCGCCCCTACCGCCTTCGTGCCCGCCGCCTACCTGATCATGCCTCTGAACGACAAGGTCGCCATCGGTTTCGCCGGTTTCTCCAACTTCGGTCTGGGCACCGACTTCGGTAGCGATTACGCGGCGGGTTCCATCGCCGGTAAGACCGAAGTGATGACCATGAACCTGAACGCCAGCGTCTCCTACCGCTTCAACGACCACTGGTCATTGGGTCTGGGCGCCAACGTCATCTACGGTGACGCCGAGCTGAAACGCTACGCCGGTAATATGTCCGACAACCCGGCCATGAACCCCATCCTGCCAAGCTACGACACCACACTGGCGGACATGTCCGGTGACGGCTTTGGCTATGGCTACAACGTCGGCGTGATGTACGAACTGAACGACGACCATCGTTTCTCCGTCACCTACCGCTCTCAGGTGACCGTAGAGCTGGAAGGCCAGTGGAAGAACGACATCACCACCATGGTTCCCGGTGTCTCTGATGCCCTGAGCGCCACCGGTGGCCAGTCCATCGACGGCACCCTGGACCTGGAACTGCCGGACATCTTTGAGTTCTCCGGTTACCACAAGGTCAGCGACAAGCTGACGCTGCACACCACCGTGATGTGGACCGGCTGGAGCGTGTTTGAAGAGATTCGCGGCGTGGCCGATCAGGACTTCAATGACGGCGCCGTCTCCATCAGCAAGGGCGATACCGTGCTGCTGAAGAATGAAAACTTCGAAGACGCCTGGCGCTTCGGCATCGGTGCTACCTACAACGTCAGCTCAGAGTTTACGCTGCGTACCGGTATCGCTTACGACGAAACCCCGGTGCCAGAAAGCCACCGCTCCATCTCCATTCCAGATTCCGATCGCGTCTGGTACAGCATCGGTGCTAACTACCAGCTGTCTGACAACGCCAACATCGATCTGGCCTTCTCCTACATCGATGGCGAGCAGGTGGAAGTGAACGAAGACGGCTACGTGCTGAACTCCGAAGGCAACGCCTTCCTGGTGGGCGCTCAGTTCAACTACAGCTTCTAAACCCAGCTGACTCCCTGAACAACAAAAACCGCGACACGATGTCGCGGTTTTTTTGTTTCTTGCCTTCCCTCCCGCGTAAAGAGGTACCCTCGAAGGAAATCCAACATTGAATATTAGAAAAAACTAAACTATAGTACCCTTAATAAATTAGGGAGCTCTAATATGAAAGCCTGGCTGATTCACTTCGCCACCCACTATCCGAAACGGGTATACGCTCTGGTGCTGGCCCTGACGCTGTTGGCCGCCGCGCTGGTACCGATGATCCAGATCGACACCGACCCGGAGAACATGCTGCCGGAAAACGATGCCGCCAGGCTGTTTCACAACGCCACCAAAGCCGAATTCGCCCTCTATGACAGCATCGTTGTCGGCGCCGTCACGGATCAGCCACAGGGGATCTTCACACCGGAATCTCTGCAGCAGATGGCCGCCATTACCGACGCCATCCTGACCATTGACGGGGTGGTGAAAGCCGACCTGATGGCGCTGTCTACCGTGGATAACATCTCCCAGTCGGCACCGGGCACCATCCGCTTTGAGTACATGATGAAATCGGCGCCCACGGATCCACAGCAGGCCAGCGCCATTGGCGATGCCGTCGCCCGGTTGCCACTGCTGAACAACACCCTGGTCTCCGGCGACCGCCAGGCCGCCGCCATCTATGTGCCTCTGAAAGACAAAGATCAGAGCTTTGCCATCGCCGAGCAGATTCGGGCCATCATCGCCGACCAGCAACCGAGCGCCCACTACTACCTGACCGGCCTGCCAGTGGCAGAAAACCAGTTTGGTCACGAGATGTTTGTTCAGATGGCCATCGCCGCCCCCATGGCCGGAGTGATGATTTTCCTGTTGATGTGGTATTTTTTCCGCTCGCTGCCGCTGGTGGTCGCGCCGATGTTGGTGGCCATGGCCACGGTGATCATCATTGTCGGCAGCCTCATCGGCCTGGGCTTTACCGTTCACATCATGTCGTCGATGATCGCCATCTTCCTGATGCCCATCGCGGTGGTGGACTCCATCCACATCATGAGCGAATTTGCCGACCACTACCGTCCCGGCCAACAGGCCAAGAAGGTGATCACTCAGGTGGTCAATGACCTGTTCACGCCGATGCTGTTTACCTCGGTCACCTCGGCGGTGGGCTTCTTCTCACTGATGATCACCCCTATCCCGCCGGTTCAGGTGTTTGGCGCCTTTGTCGGCACTGGCATCCTGCTGGCCTTCCTGTTGACCATTATCCTGCTGCCGGCTTACATCGTGCGCTTGTCTCCCGATGCCCTGAGCAAGATGCAGCAGCGCCTGCATACGCCCAAGGCTCCGGGACTGCTGAGCAAACTGCTGCACGCCACCGGCCAGCGCAGCGTTCGCCGGGCGAAGCCGATAGTGGCCATCAGCCTGGCCGTTCTGGCCTTCAGCTTTTGGGGGATCAGCAAGATACAGATCAATGACAACCCGATCCGCTGGTTCAAAAGCAACCACGACATCCGCGTTGCCGACGTCGCCCTGAACCAGCATTTTGCCGGCACCTACGATGGCTACCTGGTGTTGTCCGCCCATGATCGGCCCTCTATGGACACCAGACTGCAAACCACAGTCGTGGAACTGCTCGGCCCCGAGTACCAAGCGCTGGCGCACTCAGCCAGCACTGGCAACGCCGAAGCGCTGCAGCAACTGATCCTGGCCACCGACGATGCCAGCTTTGAGCGCGACGATCCGCGGCTGCCGACCCTGCTGGCGCAGCTGGAACAAGTGGCGGAGCAACAACGACGCTTCCTCGACCCGAGCCTGCTGCACTGGGTCGACGACCTGCAGCGTCACCTCGACGACTCCGGCCTGGTGGGCAAGAGCAACAGCCTGTCGGACATCGTCAAGACCGTTAACCGAGAACTGCGCAGCGGCGAAGATCACGACCTGGCGCTGCCGGACAGTGCCGCCGGCGTGGCCCAGACCCTGCTGCAGTATCAGTCCAGCCATCGCCCCAATGACCTGTGGCACTTCGTAACCCCGGACTACCGCAAGGGGTTAATCTGGTTGCAACTGACCTCCGGTGACAATCAACACATGAGCCAGGTGATCGCCGAAGTGGACCAGTTCCTCAGCCAGCACCCGGCTCCCAGCGGCATCGAGGTCAACTGGGCCGGCAAGGCCTACATTAATGTGATCTGGCAAGACGCCATGGTCAGCGGCATGCGCGACAGCCTGCTGTCGGCGTTCGCCATCGTTCTGGTGATGATGGTGCTGCTGTTCCGCTCGCCCCTGTATGGCCTGCTTGCCATGGTGCCGCTGACATTAACCATCAGCTTTATCTATGGGCTTATCGGCTGGCTCGGGAAAGATTACGACATGCCCATCGCGGTATTGTCCGCCCTGACCCTGGGTCTGTCGGTGGACTTTGCCATTCACTTCCTCGAGCGCTTCCGGGAACAGCTGAAACGACTCGGCCAGGTTCGACCGGCCCTGATCGCCATGTATCAGGAGCCGGCCCGCGCCATCAGCCGCAACGCCATTGTTATCGCCTTGGGATTCACCCCGCTGTTGTTGGCGCCACTGGTGCCCTACATCACCGTCGGTGTGCTGTTGGCCAGCATCATGGCGATCTCGGCGCTGGCCACCCTGGTGCTGTTGCCCGCCTGTCTGTGGCTGCTGGCACCACGATTGACGCCCCAGCTTCAACCGACCCCAGCCCCCCAACATCAGGAGTAGAGTAATGAGAGTACTGCTTGCTGCCAGTGTCATGCTGGCGTCGATAATGATGCCTCGGAGCGGTTATGCCCTCAGCGCCGACGAGGTGGTGGCCCAGGCCAACCTGGCCGCTTTCTATGCCGGGAACGACGGTCGCAGTCAGGCGAGGATGATCATCGTCGATGCCCAGGGGCGAAAGCAGACCCGTCAGTTCACCCTGCTTCGCCGCACCCTGGAGTCCGGTGGAGACCAACAGATGCTGGTGTTTTTTTCCCGCCCCTCCGACGTGCGCGGCACCGTATTCCGGGTCGAAAAGAAAGTCAGCCGCGACGACGACCGCTGGCTGTATCTGCCCGGACTGGATCTGCTCAAGCGCATCAGCGCCGGCGACAAACGCACCGCCTTTGTCGGCAGCCACTTCTTCTATGAAGACGTCTCCGGTCGCAACCTGGCCGAGGACAACTTCACCCTGGAATCTGAAACCGACGACTACTATCAAATTGGCGCCACCCCCAAGGCCCCGGACAGCGTCGAGTTCAGTGCCTATCGCGTCTGGATCGACAAGCACACCTGGCTGCCAAGCAAGGTGGAGTACCGTGACCAGCAGGATCAAGTCTACCGCCGGGTTGAGACCATTAAGGTGGACACTGTCGACGGCTACCCAACGGTGCTTCGCTCTAAAATCAGCGACCTGAATTCCGGAGGCTATACCCTGATGGAGTTTCGCGGCGTTCAGTACAACCTAGGCCTGCCCGAGTCGCTGTTCAGCGAACGCAGCATGCGTCAGCCACCGGTTAAGTATCTGAAGTGAGGGGGTCATGACCAGGAAACGACCGCACAGCCTGACCCTGATGCTGGCCCTGATCGCCACCGCCGCAGTCCACGCCACGGAGCCCGAGTGGGAGGATGACTGGGGTGACGACTGGGTTGAGGAGTCCACCTCCCCTTGGCAGCCCCTCAGTGGCTTCATTGAAGCCGGCACCGGCCGCCGACTGCAAACCGATGAAGCGGGCCTGGGCAGCAGCACCCTGTCTCAGCTCATCGCCCGTCTGGAAAGTGGCTACCAGGGCGAGCAATGGCAGGCAACGATGCGACTCGACGCCGGTTATGACGACGTGGTCGACGGTTGGCTGGTGGATGTACGGGATCTGTCCGTCAGTACGTCGGTCGGCGAGCACACCCAGCTCAAAATGGGCCGACAGGTACTGACCTGGGGGACCGGTGATTACCTGTTCCTCAATGATCTGTTCCCCAAAGACTGGCAGGCGTTTTTCTCCGGCCAGGAGGACCAATACCTGAAGGCGCCGGTGAATGCCATTAAGACCAGTTGGTACGGCAACCGCTTTAATGTCGATCTGGTGTACATGCCCAGATTCGAGGCAGACAACAGCATCAATGGCGAACGCTTCAGTTACTTCGACCCCATTAGCGGCGGCAAAGTGGCCCCCGGCCACAGCCCGAATGAACCCAGCGACGACGCCGCAGCAGCCAGGGTGTTCTGGAGTACCGGTCAAACCGAATACGCCCTGTATGGCTACTGGGGGTACAGCGGCCAACCCAAGGCCATTGACTTCGACTCTGGCTTTCCGGCACCTCAGTATGCCCGCCTGAACGCCTACGGTGCCAGCCTGCGTACCACCTTGGCCGGTGGCCTGTTTAACGCCGAAACGGCCTATCATCAGAGTCTGGAGTCCAGCAGTTCGACCCAAATTGCACCACCGGATCAAGTGCTGCTGTTGCTGGGGTACGAGTCTGAACTGATCACCAACCTGACCGGCTCGATGCAATACTATCTGGAGCACACCCGTCATTACGGCGACTACCTGAGCACTCAGCCGGACCCCAGCAAAGCAACCGATCAGAATCGGCACCTGCTGACACTGAGACTGGGCTACCGCGCCTGGCAAGACAAAGTGCAGCTGAACCTGTTCACCTTCTATTCGCCCAGCGATCGCGATTTCTACCTCAAGCCGCAGGCCAGCTACCGCGTCGACGATCGCTGGCTACTGAGCGCCGGACTCAACCTGATGAACGGCCGCGACAATCACACCTTTTTCGGACAACTGGATGACAACAGCAATGCCTGGCTCAGGCTGCGCTATCACTATTAAGGAGCACCACCATGAGCGGATTTTCAACCGAACGCGCCACCCAGGCATTTGCAGGGAGTATGGTATTGATTTCAGTAGGATTAACCCTTTGGGTTCATCCATTATTCTTCTGGTTCACCGTTTTCATTGGTGCTAACCTTATTCAATCCGCATTCACCGGTTTCTGCCCGGCGACCCTGGTAATGAAAAAACTGGGGATGCCGACGGAGAGACAGTTAGCTCACAGAGAATAATTCATGCTAAGACCCCTGATCGCCCTTATCCTGATACTGACCAGCTGGACCTCTTTTGGCAGCGAGCGCGCCGAACTGGCCTGGCAACAGATTCGCCAGCAAGAGGCGGTCATCATCGATGTCCGCAGCCCGGGTGAATTTGCCGAAGGACGGCTGAAGGGGGCCATCAACATTCCGCACGACATCATCGCCGATGAGATGCCGCACCTGAGCCTGGCCAAAGACCAGCCCATTGTGGTCTACTGCCGTTCCGGTCGTCGCTCCGGCATCGCCGAGATGATTCTGGAAAAACAGGGCTACACCAAGGTCACCAATGGCGGTGGTCTCAACGAGATGTTGGCCGCAGAGCGGTAAGTGTTCGGCCTGGGCCGTGGTGGCAGTCTCGCCGCCACCGCTCAGGCTTTTCTCCAGCCAATGTCTCCTGACTCCGCCTACACCACTCGCTAGTCGAGCGATTTCAAGACACTCTCAGTTATCACTCCTGACTGAAAGCACAATCTGATTTCCTGGGTGTACCGCAGGGCAAAATCCAGTTCAACATTGCAATCGACAAGCTCCCCCTGGGGCAGGGTAATCTCCCCGGAAAACCAATCCGCCAGCAGAGGTTTAGGTTCCGATAGCCGATACTTACCCTCTAAACCGATGAGATAAAGGCGGCCATGATTGATCTCCCAGGTCGCAATGTAATTACGCCAACAGGCCGACGACCCGACTATGCTCTCGAGTCCAAGGCGCCGAACCTCTTCCTCACTCAATGGAATAATTCGGCCGTCATCGATCGGAAAACCGATACAGACCGGCATAAAATACTCAGCCCCCTGATACACACAGCGATCTTTAAATTGCGTCGTCACTTCAGCCACCGTCCCTATTCATGCGTCCCTATTCAGACACCCATACTATCAACGCTCCCTCTAACCAGACACCCAGATTTTCAACGCTCAACCTATCTGCGCCTCACCCGCCATCAACCGCTTCCCCTAACCAGACACCCAGGTTTTCGACGTTTAACCTTTCTGCGCCTCACCCGTCATCAGCTACACTGTGCTCTGTGTTGGTTTCAAGGAAGAGACTATGCCCACCGCCAGGAGTCAGCAGGTATCGCTGCAAGATACCCCGTTTTACCATTGCGTCAGTCGCTGTGTTCGTCGCAGCTTTCTCTGTGGAGTCGATGACTACACCGGCATCAGTTACGAACACCGCCGAGATTGGGTAGAAAAACGACTACTTGATTTAAGTCAGTCATTTGCCATCGACATCTGCGCGTTTGCCGTGATGAGCAACCACAGTCATGTGGTGCTGTATGTTGATGCACAAAGATCGCATGGCTGGAGTACCCTAGATGTACTCACCCGTTGGCATCGGCTGTTTGCGGGAACCGACGTCACCCGCCGTTATTGCGACGACGAGCAGCGTGACAACCTGACTCGTGTCGAGCTAAACCAAGTAGAACGTAAAGCGGCAGTCTACCGCTCTCGCCTGACCGACCTAAGCTGGTTTATGCGCTCACTCAACGAGCACATCGCCCGCGAAGCCAACAAAGAAGATAACTGCTCAGGCCGGTTCTGGGAGGGGCGATTTAAATCTCAGGCACTCCTGGATGAACAAGCACTGCTGGCCTGCATGGCCTACGTCGATCTCAACCCTATTCGAGCCGGCATCGCCAACACGCCGGAGCAATCGGAGTTCACCAGTGTCCAGATGCGCATCCGCGCGGCATTGCAAGGTAAGCAACCTGAACAACTGAAGTCATTTGAGCCCAGAGATTCGGGCCTGCAAACACTCCCCTGCCATATCAATGATTATCTGGAACTGGTTGAGTTTACTGGCAGAGCCATCAAAAAGACCAAAACCGGCGTCATTCCAGCTCGTTGCGGCAAACTGCTGCAACGCCTCGACATCGACATCGAGTGCTGGATGGAGCTCACAGAAGGGTTTGAAGACCACTTTTGTCACTTAGCAGGGCGACTGCATAGCTTGCAGCACTGCCAACAAACGAAGGGTATGCATCGAATTCGCGGCTCAGGCAGTGCCAAACGTCTACTCGGCGCTTAATCACGGCCCAACTCCAAAACACCAAGCTAGCCAGTCCCCTCAAAGGCACCGTTGCGCCCGATAAAGGGGGCTCCCCTGGCTGCGCGCGACAAAACACACCGAGTACGACGTCGACCTGACAGAACCAACCAATTTCCCCTCTTCGGAACTGATGCCTATCAATTCTGGTAAACGCTTTTAACCTGAGTGTCTTTATAAGGGATTGATAAGGGATTGGGTGTCTGAATATGAGAGTCGTAAATAGGGGCTGGTAGTCTGGGTGTCTTGATATGAGGGATTTGTCAGTGACAGGGGTGGGGTTGTGGCATAATGCCGGCCTTCGCTCACTTTTGCTGTACGCCAAATGACATATCACGCTGCCATTTTCGACATGGACGGGCTGCTGCTGGACACCGAGCGCCTGTGCATGCGCATCTTTCAACAGGCCTGTGACACCCAACGACTGCCATTCCACAAAGAGGTCTACCTTTCCATTATCGGCCGAAACGCCGCCGGTATAGAACGGATCTTTCGACAGGCGTACGGCGACGATCTCGACCGCTTGCATGAAGAGTGGCGCTGCCGCTACCACGCCGTGGTAGAGCACCAACCGATTCCGGTAAAACCCGGCGTCATCGATCTACTGGAGTGGCTGCGAGCCAATGGCATCAGCATGGCGGTCGCCACCTCAACGGCCAAGGTGGTCGCCAGAAAGAAACTGAGCTTGGCTGGACTGGATCACTACTTTGACAGCCTGGCCACCGGCTGTGAAGTCAGCCGGGGTAAACCGGACCCGGAGATTTATCGATTGGCCGCCAGTCGGCTGAATGTCGCGCCGGCAAAATGCCTGGCCTTCGAAGACTCCAATAACGGCGTCCACGCCGCCGTGGCCGCCGACATGATCACCTACCAGATCCCGGATCTCGTCGACCCCAGTGATGAGGTGATTGCGCTCGGTCACACCGTGCTGCCGTCGATGGTTCAGGTGCTCGAGGATCTGAAACGGTGGCGGTCGCAGTGACACGCCTCGAGTCGCTCTCCCTTCGCGACTCGACTTAGAACCGAGCCAGTCGCGGCGACCGTGCACGCGGGCACCGCACAGCCAAGGGGTTGGCCTCGCGGGCGCCTCAGCCGAAGCGCTGCACTTCGGCTTCAATTTGATGCTGTATCCGCAGCACCGCTTCCTCGCCGGCGGCGATTGCCTCGCCCGCCCGTTGAAACTCCATGGTATTGATGTCGCCCACTCTGGGCATCACCAATGCCTCGGGCGGATCGCCCATCAACCGGGCCCGCTTATGCCGTTGCTCAAGAATCTCCATCGACTGGTGCATCACCGCCAGCATATTCGGCTGAGCGGTGGCGGCATTGGAGAAACGATCGGCAAACTCATTCACCAACTCCTTGCCACTGGCCAGCAGATCCATAAAACCGGTTCCCGATTCTTCCGGTTGTGGCTGTACCTGGCTGCTGACCTTGGTCAGGCGCACCGGTTCGGCCACCGACTGGCGCGCATCGCCATGCAGGTCCACCGCAATCACCAGATCCGCGCCCATGGCTCGACAGGCTGACACCGGTACCGGGTTCACCACCGCCCCGTCCACCAACCAGCGTTCACCAATCTGCTTCGGCTCCATCAAGCCGGGGATGGAACAGCTGGCTCGCACAATGTCCGATAGAGAACCGCTGTCCAACCACACCTCCTGGCCGGTGTAGAGATCGGTAGCCACCGCCACATAGGGTTTATTCAGTTGATCGATGTCGATGATCCCCAGGGCATCGCTGGCCGCCTTGAAAATCTTATCCCCGGACACCAGCCCGCCCCGACGCCAAGACAGGTCCAGTAGCCCCACCACATCCCAACTGGAGAACCCACGCACCCATTGCTCCAGTTCATCCAGTTTGCCGGCAGCATAGGCCGCCCCCACAAACGCCCCGATAGAGCACCCGGCCACGTGGGTGGGAATGATGCCGATACGGTTCAGACCTCTCAGCACACCGATGTGTGCCCAGCCTTTGGCTGCGCCGCTGCCCAGTGCCACCCCAATTTTTACATCCGCCATAGGACCTCCAGATTTCAGTCAACGCCCCAACTGCGGCGGCAAGCCCGAATAGAATTGCATTACTGCTTGATATACAAAGAATACAATCAGGGTAGGCCGGGAACAAGGCGCAAAGGAGAGGATGAAAGCCTATGGGGAAGGGGGCAAATCCGGGTGACCGGCCAGGGTCAACAGCGGATCGTGCAGGCGCGCAATCAACTGCTGCTGGCTGTTTACATTGAACTTTCTCAATAACGATTGAATGTGCGTCCGCACCGTGGTTTCCGCCACGAAACACTCATGAGCGATGGAGCGGGCATCCAATCCCCTGGCAACGTAATGCGCCACGTCCAACTCCCGGGCCGACAGCCCCATCTGCCGCTGCATCAGACTCAGGCTCAGGTGCTCAGCCTGCTGATGGCTTCTCAGCAACACCACCGCATTCAGGCTGGCATCCTCGAAGCTGTGGCTACTGACACACCAGGGTCGCACCAAGGCTTCCAGTGGTGAACTGCGACTGCCCAACATCAGCGGCGACAACTGCGGCACACTGTGCTGGTCGACAATGTTGCAGGCGCGATACAGCGCCTGCTGCAGCGCCTGTTGCTGTTGATGGTCACTGAGCACCAAACGCCCCCCACAAATTTTGCCGATGCCATTACTCAACAACAGCGATTCCGCCTCGGCATTGTAAGATCGTACTCGGCCTGAGGCATCGCACACCACCGCCCCCACCTTCATCTCATCCAGGTGACGAAACGGCCCCGAACGGCACTGCAGATGGTAACGACTCAGTTCATCCAACTGCAGGGTCTGAGTCAGGTGCGGCATCAACAGATCCAGACGCCGGACAAAGTCGGTATTGAATGGTGCCTTATCGGCACCGCGGAAGAACGACAACCGAAACACCTTGTCACTGCCGGGCAGACTGGCGTAACCGCCGCACAGATGCAGGATGCCATGATCGGAATTAAAATCGTTGTAGATCTCTGAATTCAGGTAGTTATCAAAATCGACGACTTCCTGAATGGCGTAGAACCTGCCCTCTTTCAGCTCCCGATTGACCATCAAGGCTTCGGCCACCATGTCCTTGTCATGGTAGTAGTGGTTGTAATCGGCAATGCCCTCAAAACCGACATCGGCCAAGCTGTCTGCGGCCAAGGTCTGCTTGTCCACCAGAGTCACCCAACCGGCATCGGAGCCGGCGTCCTGCAGGAAGGTCTCCAGCCAGTACTGCCAATGCCCGCCGTGCACCACCCCCTGATAGAGGTTGATAATCAACTCATTGACCTGATGCTCAGACAGTCTTGGCATCGCTCTCCTCCCCGGTATCGGTGCACGGCCTCAGCGGCGGGTACAATCCACTCCATTCCAAACCATTAAGGCCGCAGTGCATCTTCACCATCAGATGATTCAGGCTGCGACTGTCGGTTTTCTGAAGGATTTTCCTGATGTGGCTGCGAACCGTGCTTTCCCCAATGTAGAGGCTCTCGGCAATCTGCTGCGCCAACAGGCCATTGGCCAGCAACACCGCCACTGCGGCCTCTTTCTTGGACAAGTCGTACAACTTCTGAAAGTACTGTGGCGAAAAAGCCCGGCTTTGACCCTGGACTCGAATCAACATCAGATGCGATCCCGGCGGTTCGAAAAATGGCCGTACCAACACCTGGTAGCTGCGTCCCCACAGCATCCTCGGAACCCAGCAGGATTGATGGCTTTCCATCACGCTGGTCAGCGGTGACGGCAGCACAGGCGCCGATTGTTCAGACTGACGCTGAAGCAACTCGGCCCCCAAGGGATTGCTGGCCAGCAGTTGGCCACGGTTATCACACAGCAACGCCGCAGTATGATCCGCCGCAAGCAGAAACTGTTCCGGTTTAACACTGGCACGCAGCACGCTGCCCCACTGCACCAGGTGAGGCCGAAGCAGATCCATGGCCGGGTGCTGCCACAGGGCAGACTCGGCATCTGAGCCCAAACACAGCCACAAACCATAGGGGGTATCCTGGCGGGCAAACCAGCCAAATCGCTGCTCCACCCGGTCACAGTCGCGCTCGGACACCAACGCAGCCTTAAAGGCATTCAGGTTGTCACGGGCCTTATCATCATCGGCATCGCAACAGCTGACCACCTCGCGACCATCGGCAACTCCCACCACCGCCAGTTGCACGACGTCGGCTTGCAATATGGCCTGCAACTGCCTGCCCCAGGTGTGCCAGGGCAGTTTCTCGGTGCCCGCAACGTACAAGCGCTGTATCAGTGGATTGACAGATTCAATCACCACAATGATGCCTCCTTGACTCCCCTTTAACATCTTCGCAAACACCTGAAAAATCAACCGTTGCCGTCAAAAAAGTGCCGTCGGGAATATTTCATCAATAAAGGTGAGGTTAAACCTCATATTTGATGACGAAATAGATATATCCACCAATAAGTAATATTTTCCATATTTTTCATATGGATAAATGAGTCATCAATTTATTTATTACCGATAGAAAAGGCGAATACCCTCAAGCAAACTTTGACATATAAAGCTTCATATTCCATACCTTCACAAAAGCAACGAAAATGTAATTATTTTTGACTATCCTGGCCAATAATGTCAGACTGCGCGGCTTTTTAGTGTCCCATCAACCAACATACAGTGGTGAAATAAGCAATGTTTGAGCTTAGAAGTAATCCAGACGCGTCGGCCCGAGCCGATATCCTGTCGGGATTAACCGTTGCCCTTGCGCTGGTGCCAGAGGCCGTTGCCTTTGCATTTGTCGCCGGAGTCGAACCCAAAGTCGGTCTCTATGCCGCCTTTATGGTCGGACTGATCACCGCGCTTATTGGCGGCCGCCCGGGCATGATCTCAGGCGCTACCGGTGCCCTGGCAGTGGTGATGGTCAGCCTGGTGGCTGAGCACGGGGTTCAGTATCTGTTTGCGACTGTGATTTTGATGGGGCTGATTCAAATGGCTGCCGGCGCCTTTAAGCTGGGTAAGTTCATTCGCCTGGTGCCCCACCCGGTGATGCTTGGGTTTGTGAATGGCCTGGCTATTGTGATCTTCATGGCACAGCTGGGCCAGTTTAAAGTGGCCAATGCGGCCGGAGAGATGGTGTGGATGCAGGGGCAACAACTGTACGTCATGCTGGGCCTGATTGCCTTGACCATGGCAATCATCCGCTTCCTGCCCAAACTGACCACTGCGGTGCCCTCCTCACTGGCGGCCATCGCCACGGTAACGGCTCTGGTGCACTTTGCCGGCATCGAAACCGGTACCGTCGTGGACTTCCTGCGCAACATGACCGGCGACGCCAATGCCAGCCTGTCCGGTACGCTGCCGGAGTTTGCCATCCCCATGGTGCCGTTCACCCTGGAAACCCTGTACATCATTCTGCCTTACGCCTTTATTCTGGCGGCCATCGGCCTCATTGAGTCACTGCTGACCCTGACCCTGGTGGATGAACTGACCCAGACCCGAGGTCAGGGCAACCGCGAATGCGTCGGCCAGGGTGTGGCCAACGTGGTAACCGGTTTCTTCGGCGGCATGGGTGGCTGTGCCATGATTGGCCAGAGCATGATCAACATCAACTCCGGCGGCCGCTCGCGCCTGTCCGGTGTCACCGCCGCCCTGGCCTTGCTGGCCTTCATACTGTTTGCCAGCAGCCTTATCGAGATGGTGCCGCTGGCCGCCCTGGTGGGCGTGATGTTTATCGTGGTTCTGGGCACCTTTGAGTGGTCCAGTTTCCGCATCATGCGCAAAGTCCCCAAGTCCGATGCCTTTGTGATTGTGCTGGTGTCTGCGGTAACCGTGGCCACCGATCTGGCCATCGCGGTACTGGTGGGTGTGATCGTTTCGGCGCTGCGCTTTGCCTGGGAACACGCCACCCATATGGTCATCAGCAGTAAGGAAGATAAATTCGGCCGCAAGGTTTACCAGATCAATGGCCCGCTGTTTTTCGCCTCGACCTCCAGCTTTCTGGAACAGTTCGATGCCAACAATGACCCTCAGGAGGTGATTGTGGACTTTGGTGAGTCCCGAGTGTGCGATCACTCGGCACTGGAAGCCATCGACACTCTGGCCGAGCGCTACTTGAAGCAAGGCAAGCACCTGCACCTGCGCCACCTGTCCGACGAATGCCGCAAACTGCTGCAAAAAGCCGGTAACCTGGTCGAAGTGAATGTCATCGAAGATCCCACCTACAAAGTGGCGGTCGACGAACTGGGAGGCTAATCGCGCCCCTTTTCTCGCCTCTTAACAACGCCGTGGCCCTGCCGCGGCGTTGTCGTTTTCAGGCCACAAGCGCCTTAGCCACGCCAGGCTCTCCCTCTTGTCATGACAGCAACTGCCTATGGGAGTCGCCGCCTTGGACGGTCTGCGCCACGTAGAGACAACAACGCCGTGGTCCTGCCACGGCGTTGTTGTCTTTGGGCGGTAGCGCCGCATCCATCGAGGTGCATCGGCTACCAGCAGCAGTCACGAGGATGAGTCATCCCTGGGCAACCGCTGCCCCCTGAATACAAGAACGCCCCCAACCGGGGGCGTTGTCTTACTTAAGGGATGGTCACATCCACATCCAGCAACCACCAGACCTGAGCCTGGGTCTCTCCTCCCTCAATGAGGCCACCAGATTGGTAAGGCCGAGCATAGTGCACCAGCATCAGCGGCGTTCTCGACACAAAATGACCCGACGGCAAGCTGGCGTTAAAGGGATCAGCAGCGTTGAATGTCACTGTCACCTGAGACGAACAACTGTTGACCAGAGTGGAGGCCAGTGGCAATGCCAATTGAGAGCCATCCGGACACACCGAGGTCTTCTGCAATCTCAGCGTCAGATTCAAACAAGCCGTTGGCCGGTCTTTCAAACACACCGCCGTTGTCTGCAAGCTGTAGCCTCCGGTCAGGTTATCGTCATCCCCCAAGGTGGCACCATGGCGACCCAGCTGAAAGACAGAGAAGTAGCTGGCATCTTTGGCAGCCACCTGTGCCGGCGAATCAATCACCAGCGGGGTTCCGTCAAAACTCAGCGTGCTCTCCTCTCCGGTTCCCGCCTCATAGTTTTTGAAATACACCGGGACAATTCGAGAGGCAGATTCGTAGTTGCGGCCGCCATCATCGGTCACCAGAACGTTTATCGGTGTGCTTTGAGGGTATCGATGAACAACCAGAGTGCCGTCTTCCCGCAGGTCATAATCCGATGTCGCATAGTCTGCCACGAGTCGATAATGCAGGCTGCCCTTAGGATCGGCCAATGCAATCGGCGGCACCTGCATGCCGGGTACAAACGCTTGAGCGGTGGGGGCCTCAATTTCCAGAGAATCCGGATAGGCGGCTTTGTTTACCCGCAGCGTATACTCCAGGCTGGTGTCTTCGAAGTTACGGCTGGTCTCTGTCACCACGAACTTTGCCTCACCGGCATTGTTGACGGTCATTTGGCCGCTGTCGTAGTCCAGATCCACCACCTGTTGATTGAAGTCCAGCGGCAGGAACTGCAGCTTGCCGTCCTCGACTTGCCCGGTTACCGTCGGCGCCAGCACGGTCTTACCATCCTCAAAACGCGTTTCCAGCAGAGTCTGGTCCAACGACAATGCCGGATTCTGCGGCGCCTTGTCGATGGTCACCCGCATCATCGCTCCACGGCTACCATGGCCGGCGTCACCGGAGTCGGTAATGCCAATGAGGGTGGTGCCGGCATTGCGGATAATTAGGCGACGGTTGTCCTCATCAATCTCGACCACATCTTCGGGCTGAGCATTATCATAACGGTAGCTCAATTGGCCCAGCACACCGGAAACCGGAATCGACAACTGTTTGCCTTCAACAAAGGCCGCCGTCACATTGCCCACTTTCAGGGTGCCATCGGCATAAGCAACGTCCACATAGAACTGGGCCGTGCTACTCAGGTAGAACGCGTCGCCACTGTCGGTGACGGTCACATAACCGCGGCCGGCGCCAATCAGGGAAATGCTGCCATCGCCATTTTGGCGCAGCACGTCATCGCCCTCGACGCTGAAGCTCAGCTGGCCTCGATTGCCCCGAACCACAGGCGTCAACAACGCATCGTCTGCAAATTGCAGCAACAAATTGTCGGCCACCAGATCCTCATTCACCCTCTTATCGATGGTTACCTCTACCGTGGCACGCTGAGGCTGATAGAGACCATCTCCGTCGTCGTTGACCCACAGAGTCGTGGTGCCCGGCTTTAACATCCGTAGCAGACCATCTTGCGATACCGACACCACGTCCTCTGGCTTGCCGTCGACAATGCCGAAACTCAACTGGCCGTTGGCACCAATAACCGGCACATTGAAGCTGGCATCAGTCGCATAGGTTCGATGTATCGCCTCGGTGGTCAACCCAGAGCTCGGCAGTTTGTCGACACTGATGGTGGCGGTCACTTCGGCAGGCAGATGATCACGATCACCGCCATCGGTGATCACCACCTCGGCTTCGCCAATACCGTCGAAACCAAACACCCCCAGAGCGTCATCAACCAGGTGCACAACGCTGCTGTCGTCCTGTTTCAGGGCAAAGGTCAATGCGCCCCTGGCGCCGGAGGCCGGCAAGGTAAACTCGTCATCAAAGCCGTAATCCAAGGTCAAATCCTGCACCGAAAACGCGATGTTTGCGACCGGCTCAATGACCACAGAGAAACGCTGAACCGACACCGGAGTCACGCCGTCGGTGGCAAACTGAGTCACCTCCACCTGCGTCTGCCCGGCGTGCAGAATATCCATATCGCCGCTGTTGCGGTTAATACGAACCACATCCGCAGCAGCGCCCTCGGCAATGACGAACTGACGATGGTTCTGAAGCGGGCCGGCGTAAACCGGTTTCAACTTACCCCCGCTAACAAAGGGCTTTGGCGACAAATCGGCAAACTGAGCAACCGAGCCATCGGTGGCTTTGACCTGCACGGCGATGCTGGCCTTGGCTGGCTGGTAATTTCGGCCTCCATCGTCGGAAACGGTGACTTCTGTGGTTCCAACCCCCAGCACTCGAATTAACCCGGAGTCATTCACCTCCACCACTCCGGGCGCACCGGTCAATGCATAACTCAATGCGCCTTTGTTTCCCTCTGCCACCATCTGGTGTTCAGCGTAGGGCTGATAACTCAGCATCAGGTCACCCACTAACAGGGGCGCTCGGCTGGCTTTATTGATAACAACGTCGATGTAGGAGGTCGTCTCTTGATAGCGAGTCCCACCACTGTCACTGACTTTCAGTCGCGTGTGGCCCGCATTGAGTACCCGCACCTCATCACGCAGGGTCAGCGCAATAACATCGACCGCTTCGCCATCGGCAAAACCTACCCCGATGCTGCCTTTGCCGCCGCTTATCTGCAGAGGTAACAACAAATCCGATTGGTAATCATGGGTAATGGCCTCGACCTTAAGGCCAGGGTGTGGTTTTTTTTCCGCGGTATCCGTTGATGTTGCTCCCCCGCCACTGCCACCACCACAGGCGCACAGCAACAGAGGAAACAGAACTATTAATAGTCGTTTCACTAGCTACTATCCTAATCTTCAATATTTACTCTTCTCTTTTCGCGGCAATATTAATCCTAAAAACGCAAAAGACCAATCAAAAATCGTTCGTCAAGCAACTATTTTCAAGCTGCCGTTATCGCTTTCTACACCAGTCATTAAGCAAAAATAAAAAACCTTTTATATCAACCACATGACCCACAAGCTGAAAAGTAAAAACGTTAACAAAATAAAATCAATGACTACACAATCCGTAAAATATATGAGTTAACGAATACGTGAGGTTTGAATATTGATAAGTGGCAGATTGAAAGCTCGTTTAAATCTGAATGAATATGCTAACTCACCCATATAGTTAATCTAATTTATTAACCTTAATTAATTTAGTAGTCCATTAATTAACTGCCGCGACCAACACCGGCTTGACCATTCAGCCTGAGTTTCGCTACGCGGGTCACCTTTCCCGTCGCCAATTCCTGTTAGCGTTATTTCCCTGCGCAACATCAGTATGGAGTCTCAATGCGTACCCCTATTATTCTCGACTGTGATCCTGGCCATGACGACGCCATTGCCCTGATCCTGGCTCTGGCTTGCCCTGAACTCGACCCGCTGGCGGTCACCACCAGTGCCGGCAACCAAACCCCGGATAAAACCCTGAACAATGCCCTGCGGGTACTGACACTGCTCAAGCGCAGTGACATCCCGGTGGCCGGCGGCGCCATTAAGCCCCTGGCCCGGGAGCTGATCATCGCCGACAATGTCCATGGCGAGTCTGGACTCGATGGCCCCAAACTGCCAGATCCGGGCTTTGCCCCCCAATCCATCAACGCGGTAGAGTTGATGGCGGAAAAACTCAGAGCCAGCTCCGTTGCCGTCACCCTGGTTCCTACCGGCCCTCTGACCAACATCGCCCTGCTGCTGGCCAACCACCCGGAGCTGCACAGTAAGATTGAACGCATCGTGCTGATGGGGGGCGCGGCCGCCATGGGCAACTGGACCCCGGCAGCGGAGTTCAATATCTACGTCGATCCGGAAGCCGCCGACATGGTGTTCAAATCCGGTATTCCCATCACCATGTGTGGCCTGGACGTTACTCATGAAGCCCAGATCATGGATGAAGACATCGAGCGGATTCGAGCCATCGGCAACCCCATCTCCAATGTGGTGGCCGAGCTGCTGGATTTCTTTATGATCTATCACCGCGACCCCAAGTGGGGCTTTACCGGTGCGCCGCTGCACGATCCCTGTACCATCGCCTGGTTGGTGGCACCGGAGCTGTTTACCACCAAAACCTGCTGGGTCGGGGTGGAAACTCAAGGCGAGCACACTCAAGGGATGACGGTGGTGGACTACTATGACCTGACTGGCAAGCCGGCCAATACCACCGTCGCCATGGGGTTGAACCGACAAGGGTTTGTGGATTTGCTGGTCGAACGCCTCCGCTTCTACGGCTAACAGCGCCAGATCAAAAAGGCCGATCCATAGGATCGGCCTTGGGCTTCACGCCAACTAACTTACTCGAAAACGCTGAGTCAGCTCGGTCAGGCCGTGGGCCAGCTTAGCCAACTCCTGACACGCACTGGCCGTCTGCTGCGTCCCCGCCAGTACCTCAGCCGCCGTATCGTGAATATTGACAATATTGCGATTCAGCTCGGCGGTCACACTGGACTGCTCCTCGGTAGCACTGGCAATGTGTGCCGACATATCCCCAATTTGGCCCATGGCCGCATTGATGGCACCAATCACCTCACCGGTGCGGTTGGTCTCCAACACGCTTTTCGCCATGGTATTGCGACTCTGCTCCATCACCCGCTCGGCATCGGACGCGCGCTGCTGGGTGCTGTCGATGATCTCGTGAATCTGGGTAGTCGAGTCTTGAGTCCGGCTCGCCAGGGTGCGAACCTCGTCGGCCACCACCGCAAATCCCCGTCCCTGCTCACCGGCCCGGGCCGCTTCAATGGCGGCGTTCAATGCCAGCAGATTGGTCTGATCGGCGATCTCCCGAATCACCGACAACACCACCGCAATCCGGGAGCTGTCGGCCACCAATTGACGAATCACCTCGCTGGCCTCGGTCAGTTCCTGCGACGCCGCCTGAATGCTGGCCTGACCCGACTGGGCCACCTGCTCGCCCTCATTGGCCGAGATTCGAGCCTGGTTGGCGGTGTCGGCCGCTTCCGAGGTATTGCCGGAGATCTCACCGATGGACGACTGCATCTGATTCATGGCGGTCGCCACCATATCAACATCGGTACGCTGACGCTCCATGCCAGTGGCCGCATCCTGAGAAATGGCGCTGACCTCCTCGACGGCGGTCGCCAACTGGGTCGCGGCCGTACTCAGTTCAATCACCAGGCTGTTCAACTGACGCTGCATCTGCAGGCCGTCACTGGCCAGTTCCGCAAATTCGCGGGCGTGGAAACCGTCGTCACTGATGCTGGACGTCAGATCGCCGGCGGCAATCCGGCGCAAAAAGTCCCCCATGGCGCCCAGGGGAACCATGATGCTGCGCAGTAACAAAAACGCCGAAAACAGCAGCAAAGCAATGAAACAGGCGGACACCACCAGGCTGTACTGCGACAACTCACTCAGAGCGGTCACCGTGGTGCCTTTGGCCTGCTCCACCCGGTTAGCGGACAGCTGCTTTAACTGATCCAGTGTTTGCTGAACCTGCATGTACACCTCCCAGCTTTGCCGGGACGACAGGTAGCGGGCGGCACCCTGGGTGTCGCCGGCAGCATCCAATGTTAAAAACTGATCGTGGATGAGACTGTACTGAGCAATGTCGCGCTGCAGCTGCTGCAGCAATGTCTGCTCCTGCCCGTGGCTCTCTGCCAGGGCTTTGGCTAATACTCGCTGTTGATCCTGACGAAGATCCTCCAGATAGCTAAGGGCGGTATCCGGCATCGGAGCACCGATGTCCCGCCGCAAGATGTACCCCAGCTCTTCACGCCGCAGGCCGTCGAACCCAACGCTGATCTGACTCAGATCGGACTGGTTCAAAAAGCCCAGCTCAAGTTGGCCGACGGCGTCGCCAACCCGTGAGGAACTCAGGTAAATGGTTCCAACCACAACCAAAAACAGGGAAAACAAGCCAAGAAATACCCCGGCCAGCAATGCACGGATGGAGGGTGGTTGAAGTAATCGTGTCAATATCATGGATGCAGTTCTCTTTTAAAATGGCAACAAGGTTGCCGGGCAGTGGATGCATCCTGACCCTTGGCCTCAGTGAGGCCGATATAGTTATAGTGGTGTTGTTATACGCTGAATAGCGACGAAAGACCTTGATCTATTAACCGATTCCTATTTCGGCGCGGCAATTTCTCGATCCGGCTCGCACTATTTTGCTCAGCCAACCGACCCGAAGACGATCAAACTTCTGTCCCAGTTCGGCCAAACCTGATGATGCCGGTGGCAACCGGCAAGACGCCGATAGCAGACCCTCTGGTGCTGTCATAGAGACAGCCAACGCCGGAAAAAGGAAAACGGGGCGAACAGGCTTTCGCCCCAGGGAAGAGTTAGCGGGCTTTCACGCCGGCGGAGAGCAGTACCGACACCAGCGCGCAGGCGGCAATGCCCATCAACCCCCAGCCAACGTTGTCACCGATATCCATAACGTACTTGCCGGCCAGCAGCAAGGTGGCGACGGAAAACACCACCGCCAGGGCTTTCTGTCTGGCCCAGATAGCAATCGCAAACAACACGGGTAGTCCCAACAACCCGTAGGCGATGCCGCCCCAATGCTCTCCGGTTTGATAGAAACCAGCAAAACTGTTGAACGGCTGATAAAAGAAAAACGCACTGGCCAGCGCCAAGATTACGGCAACGATTTTTTTGTTCACGGCGTGTACAACTCCCAATGACATACAAAATTGCCTTGCATCATAGAGTGTTAGATTTATAAGAACCACCGTTCAAGCCGCTAAAATACCCCCTAGTCACAAAACTGGGTGCTCGCCTTCAACCTCAGTGATTGGCACCATGGCTCTGGCACAGCACCGCCTCAGCCTGGTAGCCCCAGGTCAACCTGACCTCCCCCTGATGTTCCCACAGGCTTTCATTGCGACCACGATAACGCACCCCACTGCCACTGGGCTGGCGAGTCATCAGCGACCGCTGTCCGTTGTAGTCGGCCACGAGCGTCGGCTCCGAGGTGGCATAGTGCCTGATCCGTAACGTCTGCGACGGTGTCGTCTGGCACCGAAAGCTGAGCCAGGGGCCTGCCTCAACCAGTTCGTACTCCGCCTGCAGGGTGACAATGCGCTGCCGATAGCTGTCCGCCATGCAGCGATCGGGATCGGCGCTTTTCCAGCAGTCATTGCGCCCCTTAATCCACCCCCGCTGCTCCGCTACCAGCATCGAACCAGGCTGACTCTCTGCCACGATACGCGCCTGGCGATACACTCGGCTCAATTGCCGATCCAAAGCCGCTAACGACTCCGACTGGCAGATGCGCGACTCCATGCTGCCGCTTTCCACCTGCTGGCAGTCAAAGGCCGGGCCGCTGGGTGTCCCCGGCTCGGCGCTGCAACCGGCTAAAACCGACAACACAGATAACACCATTGGAATGCCCCTGTTTCTCACACTTCTCTCCTCACGACAATACCCGCTGCCGGTTACCGCCCTGCAGTGGCAAGCTACCCGGTTAAGCAAAAGTTCAGGCAAGAATCTACCAACTGACCTAGGATAGGTTAAAGGAAAACATAAGTGCATGAACTAGCGATATTAAATTTATGAAAATCTAAGGGAGTGACCATGAAAGCCGTGACATTGATGACGCTAAGTGTGCTCTGCTGTGCCCCGGCATCGGCACAGTGGTTTGTGGCCCCATTTGGCGGCTACAGTTTCGGTGCCAGTGACTTTGATCTAACCAACACCGAAGAAGAACAAGACAGCGGTAATCTGAGCATCGAAGAGTCGAGTCACTTTGGCTTCATGACAGGCACCATGGTCGACGACACCGGCAGCGTCTACCTCTACTACAGCCATCAGGACACCGACCTTCGCAGCGGTGGCGCATTCACGCCACAACTGAGAGAAACGCTCAGCGTCGACTATCTGCACCTAGGGGGGACTCGCTACTACCCGCAGGCTCAGTTCAACCCCTACATCAGCGCCAGCATCGGCCTGACACAACTGCGCCCCGGCGGCGACCTGTCCAATGAAACCAAGTTCTCAATGGGGCTGGGCACCGGCCTGGAGTATGAGATCAGTTCGCGGCTGTCATTTTTCGCCGAGATTCGCGGCTTCGCGACCTTTACCGACTCCGAGGGAGGAATCCTGTGCGACGGCGAGCGCTGCGTCTGGAAAATCAAATCCGACATGTTCTGGCAGGGGCAGACCAACCTGGGACTGAGACTGAAGTTCTAAAGCGGCGCCAGCACTGCTGACCACTGCCGCTCCAGCGGCGGCAACCCCGACTCAAGCCCACGGCAGGCCGAGCCGCTGCAATGGGGTGCCCCGCCCAGCCACCGCGAGATCAGTGGGCGTGGCCCTCAGAGTCACCTTCCAACGCCTTCAGCCGCGCGTCCTCCTGGGCGATCATCTGCTGCAATTCGGCGATGTTCTGCTGCACTTTCGCCGCCCCCAATTTGGCCCCTTGAGCGGTCAATTGCGGCATCAGGGCAATGCTCTTACGGCCGGTGGGGGTCTGGTAAAAGGCGTTCAGGTCTTGCAGCTCCTGCGCCGTAAAGGCTTCCGAGTACATATCCACCAACAGCGGTTTCAGACTGGTGTAACTCATGTGTTTATGCAGAAACTGGCTCATTACCTGCTGGTAAGGTGCCATGGCCGGGTTTTGTTGTACTTGCAGAGTCAGCATCTGGTCGATGGACTGCTCCAGTACCTGCGCCATGCCCATGGAATCCAGCAGTCGCTCTGCCTCTCCCCGGGGATCGCCTGCCGCCCGAACCACCATGGTGGTCATCATCATCATCATCACTACGGCCACTCGCCAAATGGGTTTCAAGGGCACCTCCTGCACACACTGTGTCGATAACATCATGCTCATCGCTCAAAGGCAATGGCACTCCATTGATAAGTCAGTCATTGAACCAGAACATGGCCGCCAATGTTGCGCCCTTCAACACAAACTTTGGCGGCAATTCGCCATCGGGGCCGGGCCAATCATAATCAAACAGATAACGAATGTGGCCGCTGCCAGGCGCCGGACAGATCACCCGGCCGGACAACGCCTCCATCCCAGCCACGCACAGTTCGGTTCCATTCGGGTACACCCGTTCAAAACCATCGCCAATTCGGTGATCCAGGTAGGAGGCAATCTGAGACTGACGATTCTCAAGGCTGTATAAGCCTTTGTCGTCAAAATGAAAAATCAGTTCCTGCTGCTGCAGATTGACCACCCGCAGTTGCCGATGGCGCCCAGCCTCAGACAGCGGCCATTCCTCGAATACCTGCGACTCTGGGAACCGGCGCTGCACCTGGGTCCGCGTTGGCGCACTCAGCTCAAGCCCGGTAAGGCCCTCTTCGGTTAGGCGCAATTCCGACCCGGCGCAGGCCGTCAGAGCGGCGACGCTGATGCCCGCCAGCAGACAGCGTCCACGCCTGGTGCCATTACCCTTGCTCATGCTTCTCTCCCATGGCCACAGTGTGGCGCCTCACCACTGCAGGGCATCAAAGTCCGTCGATGGCGGCAGCAATGGCCGCCATACCCCGGGGTAATGCTCATCCTCAGTGGCAAAGCTCATGACGCTGCCGGCCACCCCCGCAGCCGGCCCGGAGAGTGCCTCCACCTTAAAGCCGTCGATAATCCAGCCCATGCCCCGCTTCTGAACTGGTCGCAACAGTGGTCCGGCCGGGGCCGAATTTAACTGTGCCACCGAGTAGATCAGCGATCGAAATGGACCGGCGTCGCCGCCGTCATCGGTGGCCGAAGCCCACAGAGTACCGTCAGCATCCAGATACAGATCGGAGATCGCCCGGCGTCCCGGGCGCTGCGGCCCCGGAGCCGTCACCCGCATCAATGGCGCATCCTGCCAGTTCAGGCGGCCACTCTGAGGCTCAAACTCCCCCAGACGCACTACCCCTTCGGGGTAGTGACGGCTGCCGCCACGCTCGGCAATGATCACCTTGAAGCCGCGATCCGATGCCAGACACACCATGCCTTCAACATTATCCCCCTCGATCCCGGGCTTACTGTCCACCCGTCTGGGCAACGGATACACCGCCATCACCCGGGCCCGTTCCCCCTCAAGGTGTACGTGGAAGACTCGGCCAAACCGTCCCTGCCAGGTACCGGACTCCGCCAGTAAAAACTCGCCATCCCGTCCCGGCAAGGCGCACAGCGACTCCAGGTCACTGGCCTGGCCATCGGGACTGTGCCAGTCATCGATACGCACCGGCCGATACTCGTAACCGGACGAGGGGGTCAACCGCACAATCCCCAGCCGCTCCCCCGCCGTATCACTTTTGCGGTCCAGCACCACCACAAAGGCGCGGCCATCCAACGGCGCCATGCCGCTGAATCCCGGCACCGACGCCCACACCGGCTGTGACAAGCATGCCACAGCCACCATCCACCAACGCCACATAGAGAGTTTCCGATTTACTGACAACAAAGTGCCCGGACCTCAGTCCGGGCCAGTTAGAGACAGGGGACCATCATATCCATTCCGGGTCATGGGTAAAGCTGACATTCACCCAATAGCCAGGCTGAATCTTCGACGCCACGTCAGCGACGCGATAACGGACTTCGTCCATCTGCCTCACCGTCATCGTTCGATGAGCCATCAACAGATTCAGCTCCACGGTCACGTTCCGGCCGACACTGACGGTACGCAGTTTAAACTGGGCGTCCAACTCGGCGGCAATGGCTTCAGCCTCCCGCCGCAGCGGCGCCAACTGCTTATCGCCCACCCGAAACTGCAACACCTCTTTGAACGCCGACACCAGGCTTTTCAATGGCAGCAGAATAAACAGGCTCGAGGCCACTACCAGCATCAGTGGATCCGCGTAGGGCACCAACCAACTGTACGCGCTTCCCTGCAGTAGAAAAGCCACCGAAAACCCCACCAGGACACCGATACTGAGCAATGAATCTCCCAGCCATTGGTTGCGCTCTGCCTGCAGCAATCCGGATGAAAGGCGCCGATTGCGTCGATCGATCACCAGGGTTACGACCACGCAGCCCACCGAACTTATCAAGGCATACAGCATCGCCGAAGAGGGGGACACATCGCGGCCACCGGCCATCAGATCGGCCAGGGCTTCAAAGGCTGAAAAGGCACACATGCCGATGAGAGTCAGTGACTTGAACACCACCAACAGGGGTTCAAAATGGGCTTTACCAAAGGGAAATCGTTCGTCTTCATCCGCCTGCTGTATCTGCTGTAATACCAGCAGAGACAACAGGCTCAGGCCCATGCTGATGAGCGAGTAGACTCCATCGAAGAGGATCATTGCGGATGAGGTTAGGAGCCCCCACCCGACCCCGAATAGGGCAAAAGCAAAGGTCACTGCTACCGATAATTGAAGGAGTCTCTGTTCATTCATAAAACCTGCTTAGTTGAGGGTGTTATCCATTCGTAGCAGGAATCGGGGTTAGTCCGAAGCCCACTCGCACATGACTTAAGTTCATGTAACTATTAAATTTTACCACAGTTTACGAATAAAAACTGACCCAGGAGATCGGCGCCAACCGTTATGCTGCAACAACCCGCCGCCGTTCCACTGCCCCAACCACAAAAAAGCCGCGCAAAGGCGCGGCTGCATGACACGTCATAACGACCTTAATCGGCCTGACGAATCTTAATCGGTTTACGCTCGACCAGTTTGCCATTGAGGGTAAACATCGCCTTGCGGGCCTTGTCGTAGCTCGGCATCTCAACAAAACCAAAGCCCTTGGACTCGCCGCTGTGCTCATCCATGACCAGCGTACAGTCGCTGACATCACCAAAACGCTCAAACAAGGCTTTCAGCTCAGCTTCGGTCAGGGTGCGGGCAAGATTTCGTACCAAAAGTTTCATAGTAGGCCGTCGTTATACAAGAAGGGGAAACACAATAAGCCGGCCATTATCCCAGATGCCCCGGCGCAAACCAAGCACTGCGTTTGTTGATCACGGTGCCTGCTGAGCCACCTGCATCTTAAGCCAGTGCCTCTGCTGGCAGCGATTGTAAAACTGTTTGCCCAGTGGCCGAATCGCCAACCCCGCAGTTTCGGTGACCCGATAACTGATCCAGCACTCCGGACAAGAGTCCATTGCCGCCTCCGATTCCGGAATCCGGTCCTGCTCTTCGAGGTGCACCAGCTCGACACCGTTGTCAAACCAGTAGTGGTACTCGGTTTCGCACACCTGCAAATCCTGCTCCTGATGCCAGCGCTGCTGTTGCTGCTGCCTGACCAACTTCACTGCGGAAGGACACTGACCAATGGCCAGGATGTAACTGCTTAACTGCTCCATCGACACTCCCATGGACACTGAGTTTCCGCTCGAGCGGGAACGGTACGGCGCCTCAGTGTAGGGCCACAGAGGCCAAATACAACCCACAACCAGTAGGGTTAAGTCATTGACTAAAAATAAAAACGCCACGAGTTACCCCGTGGCGTCATTCTGGATCCACCCAAGCTGAACTAGAGGCGGATGCCGCCGTCGACCTCGATGCAGCGACCGGAGAAGTAGTCATTGGCAATGATGAATTCGATGGCCTGAGCAATCTCATCCGGCTGCCCCAGACGCCCCACCGGCACCGCCTGCTCCAACCGGGCCAGCGCCTCGGGCTTCATGGCATCGGTCATCTCGGTTTTGATCACTCCCGGTGCCACCACCCCGGTGCGAATGCCGTAGCGAGCCAGCTCCCGAGCCCAGCCTACGGCCATGGTGGCCACCGCCGCTTTCGAGGCGGAGTAGTTGGTCTGGCCGATATTACCGGCTTTGGCCAGCGATGAGATGTTGATGATCACCCCCCGACTGCCGGTCTCCACCATCACCGCGGCGGCTTCCCGACCGCACAGGAAGGTACCGGTGAGGTTGACGTCAATCACCTTCTGAAACTGTGCCAGGCTCATCTTGGCGCTGACGATCCCCTCTTTGGCTTTCAGCAACATGCCGTCCGCCAGCACGCCGGCATTGTTGACCAGCACATCCAGCGCCGCATGATCGCGCTTGATGGCGGCAAACACCGCTTCCACTTCCGCTTCATCGGTAATGTTGACCTGATAGCCACTGGCATCAATGCCCTCGGCCGCCAGCGCCTGGCAGGCCTGGTCCAGAGTCTCGGCCTGAATGTCCAGCAGCGCCAGACGGGCGCCCTGACGGCCAAGGCGCTGTGCCATGGCCAACCCCAGTCCCCGGGCTCCGCCGGTAATGGCCACCACCTTGTTGTTGAGTTCCATCTCTACCCCTTGTTCGTGTTCTGCTGTTCAAATTGCTCAAAAATGCTGGAGAAATCCCGCCGACCATTGCCTTTGGCCGCATGCAGACGGAACAGGCTGGTGGCCAGCGATCCCATCGGCGTCGCACTGCCGCTGTCGGTGGCAGTGTGGGCCGCCAGCCCCAAGTCCTTGCACATCAGGTCCACCATAAACCCACCCTGATAGCCGTTGCTGGAGGGCACACTGTCCATCACGCCCGGGCAGGGGTTGTATTTCTCCAGCGTCCAGTTGCCGCCGGAGCTGACCTTGATGATCTGCGACAACACCTTGGGATCCAGGCCATTTTGAATCCCCAATTGCAGCGCTTCCGAGGTACCGGCCATCAGCACCGCCAGCAGCATGTTGTTGCAGATCTTGGCCACCTGACCGGCACCGGCGGCGCCGGCATGAAAGATGTTGGCGCCCATGGAGGCCAGAATCGGCTGCGCCTGAGCAAAACCATCATCACTGCCGCCGCAGATAAAGGTCAGGGTGCCGGCGGCCGCGCCGGCGGTGCCTCCGGATACCGGGGCATCGACAAACTCCAGCCCCTTATTCTGGGCCGCCTGCGCCACCACACGGGCACTTTCGGCATCGATGGTGGAGCTATCGATCAACAAGGTGCCCTGCGCCACGGTCTCTACCAGGCCCGACTCTCCGAGATACAGGCCGCGAACGTGCTGGCCCGCCGGCAGCATGGTGATCACCACCTCGGCACCGGCGGCGGCGCCACAGCTGGAGGGACAGGGAATCGCTCCCTGCTCGGCAATGGCGTGTACGGCGTCGTGATTAAGATCAAACACCCGCACGGTGTGGCCGGCCTTGACCAGGTTCAGGGCCATGGGCCCCCCCATGTTACCCAGGCCGATAAAAGCGATGGTCGCCATAACTACTCCTTGTTCCAGTTCTGTAATGGGTGATCACGCCAGGGTGGGGTCACCATGGCGTCGATGTGGGCCGCCGGCACCTCGTCGACCGAGGCAAAACGCCACTTTGGCTGGCGATCCTTGTCGATCAACAGGGCTCGAACCCCCTCGACAAAATCCCCCAGCTCGGCGCAGCGTACGGCCATCACCAGCTCTTTTTCAAACACCTGCTCCAGGCTCAAGTTCTGCCCCTGCTGCAGCTGGTGCCACAGCAGATGCATGGTGATGGGGCTGCCCACCGCCAGGGTGGCCGCGGCCCGGGACAGCCATTTCTGGTCGCTGTCCAGCCGACTCATACGGGTCACCACTTCGGCCACCTCGTCACCGGCCATCAGGGCATCGATATCGGCCTGATTGGCCTGCAACACGCTATCCGGCAACTGCGGCAAATCCTCGTCCTGGTACCGCTGCAGCAGCCCGTCCAGAACCTGATGGGCTTCGGCGCCAGACCAATCCAGTTGGCACAGATCGCTCAGCAGCTGCCCACGGCGTTGGCTGGCCACCCCGTAATCCGCCAACCCCACATAACGGGCATCGGCGCCATTCATCTGGTAACCGCTCAGGCCGAGGAAGCGTCCACACTGTCCCGGCATGCGATTCAAAAACCAGGTGCCACCCACATCGGGAAACAGACCGATGCTGATCTCGGGCATGGCGATACGGGAGGTTTCGGTGACCACCCGGTGACTGGCGCCCGCCATCAACCCCAGGCCGCCGCCCATGACGATGCCACTGCCCCAGAGCACGATGGGCTTAGGATAGACATGGATCAGATGGTCGAGTCGGTACTCGGCGGTAAAAAACTGCTCGACCTCCTCGACCCGCTCGCCGGGGTGAGCCACACAGGCGTCGTACATGGCCCGAATGTCACCGCCGGCACAAAAGGCCTTATCACCGGCCCCGTCGAGCAGCACACATTGAATGTCATCCCGACTCTGCCAGGCCAGCAACTGCCGGTACAGACGTTCAACCATGGGCAGAGACAGGGCGTTGAGTGAGCGCTCACTATTGAGGGTCAGCTGACCGATACGGGCACCATCGCGGCCCTGATGTTCTTGAACATGAACCAACTCAGTCATCAGCGATTCTTCCATTGTGGGGCGCGCTTCTCCAGGAAGGCGTTGACGCCCTCTCCCTGATCTTCGCTATCGAACAGATCCAGGAATCGCTCCCGTTCATTCACCAGCGCCTGCTGACGAGGCATGCTGCGGCCCGCCTGAACCAGGGTTTTGCAGGCCGCCACGGCGACCGGACTCTGCCTGGCCACCTTTTGCGCCAGGGTCAGGGCCGCCTCCAGGGCGTCGCCGCGATCCACCACCTGTTCAACCAGACCGATGGCCAGGGCGTGATCCGCCTTGAGACGCTCACCACACAAGATCATCCGCTTGGCCCAGCCCTCGCCCACCAGCGCAGTCAGGTTCTGGGTGCCTCCGGCACAAGGCAACAGCCCCACGGTGGCTTCCGGCAACGCCAGTTGCGCCTGAGATTCCGCCACCCGCAGATCGCAGGCCAATGCCACCTCCAGGCCACCGCCCATGGCATAGCCATTGATGGCGGCGATAGACACGCCTCGAAACGCCGACAGCGCTTCAAAGGCTCGGCCAAAGGCGCGGGCCATATTGGCCGCCACCGCCTTGTCACCGTCGGCAAACAGCTTCAAATCGGCGCCGGCGGAGAAGAACTTGTCGCCCTCTCCGGTCAAAACCAAGGCGTACACCGAGGAATCTGCATTCAATTCCGCCACCAATTGCTCCAGCTCGCCCAGGCTTTGCAGCGTCCAGGTGTTGGCCGGCGGGTTGTTGATGGTCACCAGGGCAATGTGGTCCCGACGCTCAAGTGTCAAAAATTCCATTTACTCTCTCCGTTACACGATGGCGCTGGCGTTGTCGTCCAGCAGGCGCCGGGCGATGATCAACCGCATGATCTCGTTGGTGCCTTCCAGAATCTGATGGACCCGCACATCACGAACGTGGCGCTCCAGCGGGTACTCCTGAATGTAGCCGTAGCCGCCATGGATCTGCAGCGCCTCGTTACACACCATGAAACCAACGTCGGTGGCGAAGCGCTTGGCCATGGCGCAATAGGCCGTTGCCTCGGGGTCGCCGTTGTCCAGCTTGAACGCCGCCAGACGCACCAACTGCCGTGCCGCCACCAGTTCGGTGGCCATGTCCGCCAGCTTAAATTGCAGCCCCTGAAACGCCGCCAGCGGCTTGCCGAACTGCTTACGCTCGGCCATGTACTGCTGCGCCCGCTCCAGTGCCGCCTGGGCAGTACCCAGTGAACAGGCGGCGATGTTGATGCGACCGCCATCGAGCCCCTTCATGGCGAAGGTGAACCCCTGGCCTTCGTCACCCAACAGGTTAGCCACCGGCACCCGCACGTTATCGAAGGTCACCAGCCGGGTCGGCTGAGCGTTCCAGCCCATCTTCTCTTCGGCCTTGCCGTAGATAATGCCGTCCAGATCCGCAGGCACCGCGATGGCACTGATCCCCTTGGGGCCGTCGTCGCCGGTGCGACACATCACCACCAACAGTTCGGTGGCTCCGGCACCGGAGATGAACATCTTGGCGCCATTAAGTACGTAATGGTCGCCGTCTCGCTCCGCCTTGGTGGTGAGGCTGGCAGCGTCGCTGCCACTGCCCGGCTCGGTCAGGCAGTAGGAGGCCAGTTTCTGCCCGGTAGTCAGCGCCTCGCACCACTGGGTTTTGAACGCCTCGGTGCCCCAGGTTGCCACCATCCAGGTGGCCATATTGTGGATGGTCATCATGGCGGTGGTGGCGGTGCAACCCTTGGACAGCGCTTCGAAAATCAACGCACTGTCGAGTCTGGACAACCCCATGCCACCGGCCTCTTCCGGCGAATACAGGCTACAGAAGCCCAACTCACCGGCCTGTTGAATTACCGCTTTGGGAAAGTGGTGGTCCTTGTCCCACTGACCGGCATTGGGCGCCAGTTCCGCCTCGGCAAACTGCTCCGCCACCTCGATGAAGGCCTGCTGATCCTGAGTCAGATTAAAATCCATTGTTGCCTCCTTACTTCAGGGCGATGGTCAGGTTCTGACCTTCGACAATGCCGGACTCGGGCCAACGGGCGGTGACGGTCTTGGTTTCGGTGTAGAAGCGCACCGCCTGCTTGCCGTAAGCGTGCAGGTCACCATAGAAGCTGTTTTTCCAGCCGGTAAAGGAGAAAAACGGCAGCGGTACCGGAATCGGCACATTGATGCCGACCTGGCCCACTTCAATCTCGTGCTGGTACTTACGGGCGGCGGCGCCAGAGTTGGTGAAGATGGAGGTGCCGTTACCAAAGGGGTTGTTGTTGACCAGTTCGATGGCCTCGGCCAGGGTGTCGACGTTGCTGGTGCACAGCACCGGCCCGAAGATCTCCTCGTTGTAGATGCGCATCTGTGGCGTCACGTCGGCGAACAGCGTTGGCCCCACCCAGTTGCCGGACTCGTGACCGGGCACGGTAAACTCGGAGCCATCCAGCAGACAGGTGGCCCCCTCCTCCTTGCCGGACTGAATCAGTTCCAATACCCGCGCCTTGGCACCTGGGTTGATCAGCGGCCCGTAGCCCGCCTCCTCGTCGTCCCACAAGCCGGGGCGAACCTTGGCCAGAGCCTGTTGCAGTTCAGGGATCCACTGCTTGGACTCTCCGACAAATACCGCCACCGAAATCGCCATACAGCGTTGACCGGCCGCGCCCACGGACGAACCGACCAGCTGATTGATGACGGTATCCTTATCGGCGTCAGGCATCACCACCATGTGGTTCTTGGCACCGGCAAACGCCTGGACTCGTTTCAGGTTGGCGGTACCGGTTTTGTAAATGTATTGCCCCACGGGCACCGAACCGACGAAGGAGATGGTCTTGATGTCCGGGTGGGTCAGAATCTGATCCACCACCTCTTTGGCCCCATGGACCACATTCAACAGCCCCTTGGGCGCCCCGGCCTGCTCAAACAACTCTGCCAGCAGCATCGGCGTCATCGGGTCCTGTTCAGAGGGCTTGAGGACAAAGCCGTTGCCGCAAGCGATGGCCATCGGGAACATCCACAGCGGAATCATGGCCGGAAAGTTAAACGGCGTGATGCCGGCACACACCCCCAGCGGCTGAATGTAGCTGTAGGTGTCGATGCCTCTAGCCACGTTTTCCACCGTTTCCCCCATCATCATGCTGGCGATGTTGGCCGCCTGCTCCACCACCTCGATGCCACGCCAAACGTCCCCCTTGGCATCGGCAAACGTCTTACCGGTCTCTTTGGCCAACACGGTGGCGATGCGGTCGTGGTTCTCTTTTAACAGGTGCTGATAGCGCAGCATTAAGCGGGCCCGCTCCGAGACTGGCGTCTCCCGCCACTGCAACTGGGCGGCCTTGGCGCTGGCCACCGCCTGGTTGACCTCCGCTTCGGTGGCACAGTTAAGTTGGGCGATGGTTCCGTTATCGGCGGGGTTGGTGATCTCGATGATGCGGTCGCCGCTGCCATTCAGGCATTCGCCGCCAATTAAGTGCTGTACTTGTGTGGTCATTGTTGCTTCTCCCGTTAGCTATGTCGCCACCTGCCGCCTGTGCCTTAACGGCGTTCTTATCAGCAGGTGACCAATCCTTGGTTGTAAGAGGTGCCGTTATTAATCGGCCAGTTCGATGGCCACCGCGGTCGCTTCTCCGCCGCCGATGCACAGGGACGCCACCCCCTTGCGCAGCCCCCGGGCCTTCAGGGCATGCACCAGAGTCACCAGCAATCGAGTTCCGGAGCAGCCGATGGGGTGTCCCAGGGCACAGGCACCGCCGTTGACATTGACCTTGGCGGCATCCAAATTCAGTTCCGAGATCGCCAGCATGGTCACCATGGCAAAGGCCTCATTGATCTCATACAGATCCACCTCATCCCGCTGCCAGCCGGTTTTTTCCAGCAGCCCACTCATGGCGCCAACCGGGGCAATGGTAAACTCCTCAGGTGCCTGAGAGTGGGTATGGTGACCGGCAATGCGCGCCAGCACCGGCAAGCCGTTAGCCCGGGCGTAACCGGCGCTGGTCAGCACCACCGCGGCGGCGCCGTCGGAGATGGAGCTGGCATTGGCGGCAGTAATGGTGCCCTGTTTGGCAAAGGCGGGACGCAGGGCGGGAATCTTGTCAGGGCGGGCATTGCCCGGCTGCTCATCCACAGTCACGGTCACGTCGCCCTTGCGGGTAGTCAGGGTCAGCGGAGTGATCTCAGCCTCAAAGGCTCCGGTTTCGATGGCGGTGTTGGCCCGGCGCAGACTTTCCAACGCGTAGGCATCCATCTGCTCCCGGGTTAGCCCGTAGTCATTGGCCGTGGTCTGGGCAAACACCCCCATGGCCTTGCCGGTATAGGCGTCCTCCAGGCCATCGAGAAACATATGATCCATCACCTGACCATGGCCCATGCGCATGCCGCCACGGGCTTTTTCCAGCAGGTAGGGCGCACGGGTCATGCTTTCCATGCCGCCGGCCACCACCACCTCGGCACTGCCGGCCTTGATCAGATCATGGCCAAGCATCACGGTTTTCATGCCGGAACCACACACCTTGTTGACCGTCGTGGCACCAGTAGATTGCGGCAGACCGGCTTTCAGGCTGGCCTGACGGGCCGGCGCCTGCCCCAGGCCCGCGGGCAACACACACCCCATCAGCACCTCATCCACCTGCTCGGCAGCCAGCCCGGCCTGCTTGACGACCGCAGCAATGGCAGCGGCACCCAACTCCGGCGCCGCGACGCCACTCAGGCCCCCCTGAAAACCACCCATGGCGGTGCGACTGGCGGCCGCTATCACAATCTCGTGATCCTTGATCATTTCCAACTCCTTGTATTCCGATTAGGGCTAGGTTACTTGATATCTGACGTTTACGGCAACGTAAACTTTGGTTTAATAACGCCGAAAGTTTCACCACGCTGTAAGCCCACGCTGACGCAATCTCCACTATCCTTTATTCACCAGTTACAAACAGATGGGATTTCAATGGATAACGGACAGATGATGATCAGTTGGTTCAGCCGCCTGCTCGAATTGAGTGCGGCCCTGCTGATCTTCCTGCTGGGGCTGGGATTGCTGGTGGTGATCTACCTGTACATCAAGGACGTCACCCAGACCCAACAGGCGATTCGCCGCAACTATCCGGTGATCGGCCGGTTCCGTTACTGGTTCGAGCACATGGGCGAGTTCTTTCGCCAGTATTTCTTTGCCCTGGACCGGGATGAAATGCCGTTTAACCGGGCTCAGCGAAGCTGGGTCTACCGGGCCGCCAAGAACGTTGACAGCACCATCGCCTTTGGCTCCACCCGCCCGTTGAATCAACCCGGCGACATCATCTTCCTCAACTGTCTGTTTCCGACTCTGAAAGAGGATGCGGTACCGCCCACCCCGGTTACCATCGGCGAAGGGGTGGCCCGCATTCCCTATACCACCAGCAGCTTTTTCAACGTCTCTGGTATGAGCTTCGGTGCCCTGAGTGTGCCGGCGGTACGGGCGCTGTCCATCGGCGCCAGGGAGGCCGGTATCTGGATGAATACCGGTGAGGGCGGGCTGTCTCCCTACCACCTGGAGGGCGGCTGCGACGTGGTCTTTCAGATAGGCACCGCCAAATACGGCGTCCGTGACGCCGACGGCAACCTCAGTGACGACAAGTTACGGGAGGTGGCCCGCCATGAGCAGGTGCGCATGTTTGAGATCAAGATGAGCCAGGGCGCCAAACCGGGCAAGGGAGGAATTTTACCCGCCGGCAAGGTCACCGCCGAGATCGCCAAAATCCGTGGCATTCCAGAGGGGGAAGATTCCATCAGCCCCAATGGCCACCCGGAGATACGCAGCGTCGACGATCTGCTGACGATGATCGCTCGAGTGCGCGACGTCACCGGCAAACCCTGTGGCTTTAAATCGGTGATCGGCCACACCGCCTGGCTGGAAGATCTGATGAGCGCCATCAAAACCCGAGGGCCGGACTCGGCGCCGGATTTCATCACCGTGGATTCCGCCGATGGCGGCACCGGTGCCGCCCCGCAGTCGCTGATGGACTTCATGGGCCTGCCGCTTAAACGCAGCCTGCCGCTGGTGGTGGACACCCTGGAGCGCCACGGCTTGAAATCGCGCATCAAGGTGATCGCTTCCGGCAAGTTGGTCAACCCATCCGACGTGGCCTGGGCCTTGTGTGTTGGCGCCGATTTTATCAACTCGGCACGGGGATTTATGTTCTCTCTGGGCTGCATTCAGGCGCTGCAATGCAACCGCAACACCTGCCCCACCGGCATCACCACCCACGACCCCAAACTGCAAAAAGGGCTGGTGGTGGAAGACAAGGCTATCAGGGTGGCTCATTACGCCACCAACCTGATGCACGAAGTCGGCGTCATCGCTCACTCCTGTGGCGTACGGGAGCCACGATTGCTGCGCCGGGATCACGCTCAGGTGATCAACGACCACGGTTTACCGGTGTCCCTGCAACAGCACGGCGACAGCCAATAACGAATCAGACCGGCAGAGTGTCGATGGCCGAGATTTTTAATAGCCACATTGGTCTTTAATTTCCCAGAGAGGGTAACCACAAGAGCAAAACCAATACCAAACTCGATTTTGTTGTGCCAATCCGTATCCAGGTCAACCGCACAACTTTATCGATATAGGGAATAATCAAAAATAGTGACACTCTATTTTTGTATTAGTCCGCCACACTATAACAACGCCCGGTTTATAATCCGCCTTACGGCAATTAAACCATCACAATAATTCTCATCTTGAGCCCAACCTTCATTGCTTTTACCTCCATTCGTTACATCGACCACGACAATTCACCGCCAGCGCAGACTAACCGAGCCTTATTTCGCCCCCAATTCAGTGGGTCTCGCTAATTGACAGCCATTTATCACGACAATTAACCAAGCGAGTTCGGAATAAATTAGAATTTTGCTGCGAATTATTCTGCTCACAGTGCATTTGTAAAATCTTCTACTACGCTCAATGTTGTGTCGTATTAACCGACATTTGCGCTCCGATATTGCGGAGCATGCGGATACAACTACACAGATAATAAGTTTCAAGGGATTTGGAGACGAAGATGAAAAACAGTTTACTGTCCACCACGATCCGTTTTTCCATGATCGCTGGTGCCACCACCGCCGCCCTCGCGGTACCCGTTGTTTACGCCGAAGAGGAAGTCGAACGCATTGAGGTCACCGGTTCGCGAATTAAGCGAACCGATGTCGAGACCCCGGTACCGGTCACCGTCATCAGCCGCTCAGACATGGACGCCATCGGCGCCCTCAATGTGGCCGATGTCCTTAACTCCTCACCGGTGGCCATCGCCGGCAGCGACCAGTCCAACTCATCGTTCTCAACCACCACCGTCGGCCTGGCGACCACCGAACTGCGAAACCTGGGAGCGGAACGAACCCTGGTGCTGGTCAACGGCCGTCGCTTTGTCTCCGGTGTGGATCCGTCCACCGGTTATGCGGTGGATCTGAACTCGATCCCCACCTCCATCATCGAGCGGATTGAGATTCTCAAGAGCGCCTCGTCCGCCATCTACGGCTCCGACGCCGTCGCCGGGGTGGTCAACATCATTACCCGCAGCGAAATTGAAGGGGTAGAGGTCAACGCCCAGTACGGCACCTCAGACGAGAGTGACCGCGATACGGTGGAGCTGAACATCACCGCCGGTGGCAGTTGGAGCTCGGGTAACGCCTACGTCACCATGGGCTGGGACGACGACGAGGGCCTTAAGGCCAGCGATCGCGGCTTCTCCGCCCAGGATACTGCCATCTATCTGGATGAAAACGGCAACGAATTTGCCGATGTGCTGTTCTCCTCGTTCCCACCCCAGGGACGGATCACCATTCCCGATGTCGGCAGCTTCAATGCCGATGGCACCCCCTTCACCGCCGACAGTCGCTTCAACCGGGCCGACTACCGTCAGTTGGTGACTCCCATTGAGCGCCGTTACGCCGCCGCCGGATTGAATCAGGAGATCAACGACGACGTACGCTTCTTTGCCGAACTGAACTACAACGGCAGCGAAACCAACGACTCCACCATTGAGCCGACGCCGCTGGATGTGGTCAACGACATCTGGCTGCAAGACCGTAACGGCACCGGCGGCATGGACGTTAACTCGCCGCTGATCCCGGAACTGATGCGCCAGGAACTGATCAACGCCGGCATCACCAACCTCAACGAAGTGGCCTTTGTGCGCCGACTGGTTGAATTCGGCGCTCGCTCCACCGACGTCGAACGAGACACCATCCGCATGGCCACCGGCTTCGACTGGACCATCAATGACGACTGGGAAGCCGAGTTCTACTACACCTGGGGTAAAACCGACCAATGGCAGGACAACGGCGGTCAGATCAACATCGAGCGGGCTGCTCTGGCACTGGATGTGATCGATGACGGCAGCGGCAACCTGGTGTGTCGCGATGAAACCGCCCGCCTGCAAGGCTGTGTGCCGCTGGACCTGTTCGGTGCCGGCACCGTCACCCCGGGCGCGGTGGATTACGTCCGCTCCCCGGCTAAAGCCACCGGCGAAGTCACCCAGGAGGTGTTCGGTGCCAGTGTCGCCGGTGAGATGCCACTGGAACTGCCCGGCGGCCGCATCGGTGCGGTGCTGGGGTATGAATACCGCGATGAGTCCGGTAACTATCAGCCCGGGGATCTGGCCCAAACCGGCTCCTCCAGTACCAACCTGTCTGAACCCACCGACGGCAGCTTCCACACCAACGACATCTTTGGTGAGCTGCAACTGCCGATTCTCGATGAGTTGATTCTGAACCTGGCGGCCCGTTACTCGGATCACTCCATTGTCGGCGGCCAGACCACCTGGAACGCCGGGGTGGAATACTCACCCATCGAATCACTGAAGCTGAGGGCGTCTGCGGCCACGGCGGTACGAACTCCTAACATCGCCGACCTGTTCGGCGGCCGCGGCCAGACCTTTGCCAGCGTCAGTGACCCCTGCTCCGGCCTGATTTCGGAAGGCACCTCCGGCAACATTCTCGACAACTGTCTGTCCATCGACGCCATCGCCCAGCGAGTGGCCGATGACGGCGACTTCGTGCTGACCCAGACCGAGGCTCAGGGTACCGGCGGTTTCGTCGGCGGTAACCCGGACGTGCAGGAGGAAACCGCCGAAACCTTCAGCCTGGGTTTCATCTGGCAGGCCATGGACAACCTGTCGTTCACCGTCGATTACTACGACATCTCCATCGATGATGCCATCACCACCACCACCCGAACCACGGTACTGCGCCGCTGTTTTGAGCAGGACCCGTCTCAGTTTGAAGAGACCTGTGGTGGCAACGCCATCCGTAACGCCGATGGCGCCCTGATTGAGGTCAACTCCGGTACCGCCAACGAAAACCAGATCGACACCTCCGGTTTCGATTTTGAACTGAGCTACAACCAGGAGATGTTTGGCGGCGACTTCAGGGCGGCGCTGATCTACAACTACATTCGAGAGTATGTGGAAACCGGCATCGAGAGTGGCGACAGCATCGATCTGGCTGGAGAAGTACTGAAGCCGGAAAACCGGGCGGTGGCCAACCTCAGCTACGGCTACGACGATTTCGACGTCAGCTGGCGTATCCGCTTCTGGGATGAGGTGGTGGACTCTGTGGAAGGGGCCAACTTCAACTTCACCGACTTCCAGCCACTGGATGAGTTCAACAACGTCGGCACCTACGTGATCCACGATCTGAACTTCGGTTACGCCGTCACCGACAGCGTTCAGACCAACCTGGGTATTCGTAACCTGTTCGACAAAGAGCCACCACTGCTGCCTCAGGGTACGGTGCACGGCGGAACCGGTATCAATACCGCATCGGAAGCCTATGACGTTACCGGGCGTTACTTCTACGTTGGCCTTAACATGAGCTTCTAAGGCCAGCGACGCTCTCCCTAGACGGCCCCCTCCTGGCACTTTACCGAGGGGGCCTTTTTCATTGCCGGCCGCCGACTTCGGTAGGACCCAATCCGGTTCCTGAACCGCAGCTGTCTTGTTCACAATTTCGTAACCCACTTTGAGTCGTTAACCCCATCTGCCAACCCGGTTCTGCCGCCCTGCGCCCCCAGCGGCGTGATCCTGCTCACCCTTTACCCAGTTTCGAGAATCAAGACTTACCCCCTGCCGGTTTTTCTTATACCCCCCACGGTTTTATGCGCTCCGAACAATTAGATTTTTCTAATACAGTTATAACTAAAGAAACAACATTGCTCAGAGGTATCTATGAAAAACCGTTCATTTCAAGCTCTTACCGCAGTTCTACTGCTGACTGTTTCCGCCGGGCTGGCCGCCGCCGACGGGGGGAATCCCAAAAAAGGCAAGCACCTCTATAAGAAACACTGCAAGGCGTGCCACAGCCAGAGCAGCGAAGGCATGGAGTTAACGCCCATGTCCAAGACCATGTCCCAATGGGATCGTTTCTTTGACCGCAATAAACACAAAGCCAAGCCCGAAGCCTTCGAAGGGCTGTCCGAACAGGCTCTGAAAGACATCCAGCAATTCCTGTATGACCACGCCGCCGACTCCGATCAACCGGCGACCTGTGGCTAACCAATAAAAACAAAACCCTGTGTTAAGGAAGATGATGATGAAACCCACACTCGTAGCACTGCTTGTCAGCCAAGCACTTATCCTTCCCCAGGCCCTGGCCTCGGACAGCACCGATCAGAGCATCGAGCAACTCAAACGCCAACTTCAAGAGGTGACCGAGGAGCTGGAATACCTGTCGGACCGCCTCGACAAACCGGAGTCGCACGCCGCCACCGACCGTATCCTGTTTACCGGTGACTTCCGTACCAAGGCCCACACCCTGCACTATCAGGACGTGGTCTGGAGTCCGGGAATGACCATCCAAACCCCGCAAGGGCAGATGATGCGGTCCATGTTCGATCAGGGACAGGGCTACACCCCAAGCCCTAAAGACATCGACAACGACGTCTACTACACCACGCGTCTGCGCCTGAATATGAAAGCCAAGGTGTTCGACAACGTTAACTTTGCCGGCCGCCTGACCATGTTCAAGAACTGGGGCGACTCCACCGGTGTCAACGTGTTCGATTCCTGGAACTCCTTTACCATGGATGGCACCAGCAGCGGTCACCCCAATGGCGATTACGTCCGGGTGGAGCGAGCCTATTTTGACTGGAAAAACATCAACGACAGCCAGTTCTACCTGTCTGTTGGCCGCCGCCCGTCCACCTATGGCTACCCCACCAACTTCCGCGAAAACGAACTGCGTGGCGGCACGCCTTCCGGCCACCTGGTGAACTTCAATTTCGACGGTGCCACCCTGGGTTACCACACCGAACACCTGACCGGCATCGAAGGTCAGGTCGTGCGCTTCTGCTACGGTCAGGGCTATGAGTCCCAGTGGGGCAACGGCGAACTGTTTGGCAACACCTCGGTGGACGATGTTCACCTGGGTGGCTTTAACATCGACCTCCTTAACGACGGCACCAACTTCCTGCAGATGATCCTGTTTGGTGCCAAGGATGTGGCCGATGGCTTCAAGGGCACCATGGCGATGCCCGACGAGATGCTGGGCCTGTTCCAGCAACAGGGCATGGGCAACATCACTCCGGTATTGCGCTATCAGCCCAGCACCAACATCGGTGACATCTACCTGGGCGGCCTGACCTTCGTCCGCGACGAAGACAACGGCATTAAGTGGTTCACCTCCCTGGGCTGGACCCGCACCGACCCCAACGGCAACTTCGGCATGTTCGGCGGCATGAACAGCGACCCGCTGTACCAGATGACCAGCCCAACCGAGGCCACCCCCGTCGGCGTTACCGACGCCGAAGCCCACGACGGCTACTCCCTGTACGCCGGCGTGCAGATCCCGGTGGGCAGCGGCAAATTTGGCCTGGAGTACAACTACGGCTCCAAGTACTGGACCCCCTTTACCCAGGCTCAGGATGATCCCATCGGCAGCAAGCTGGCCACCCGGGGTCACGCCTACGAGGGTTACTACATCTACGACGTCAATCCGAAGATGTTCATCAAACTGGCGGCGCTGTATTACGACTATGACTACAGCGGCTCCGGCTCACCGGTCGGGGCGCCGCAGAACATCGACAGCATTCTCAATGGCACCGCCTTCAGCATGCTGCCGGTGGTGGACACCGCCTACGACGTCAACGCCTCCATCACCGTCAAGTTCTAAGTTTCATCATCTCGGCGGCCCAACCTCAGCACCAGAGGGGACGGCCGCCTCTGCAGGGAAAAGATATGCGCACATTACTGTTAACGACTCTGCTAACCGGCCTGATGTTGCCGGTCAGCGCACACGCGGAGAACCCCCACAAGGAGTTTATCTCCGGTCCCATCAATAACGGCAGCGACGCCACCGCCCAGTGCATCGAGTGCCATGAAGAGCACACCGACGCCTTTATGAAGACCAGCCACTGGACCTGGGCCAAGGAGCAAACCGTCAACGGCAAGACCGTCAAACTGGGCAAGAAAAACGCCATCAACAACTACTGTGTCTCCGTCTCCAGCAACGAGCCCCGCTGCACCAAGTGCCACGCCGGCTACGGCTACGAGGACGCCACGTTTGACTTCAGCGACGCCACCAGGGTGGACTGCCTGGTGTGCCACGACACCACCGGCACCTACCAGAAAGATCTCAGCGGCTATGCCTTCAAGGGGGCTAACCTGCTGAAGATAGCTCAAAATGTCGGTGCTCCGGTGCGCGACAACTGCGGCAGCTGCCACTTCTACGGTGGCGGTGGCGACGGCGTCAAGCACGGCGACATGGACTCCAGCATGGCCTACCCAGACAAGGCACTGGATGTGCACATGGACGCCGACGGCATGGATTTCCAGTGCCAGGATTGCCACAAAGGCGAATCCCACACCATCCAGGGTCAGGCAATGAGTGTCTCCCCCGGCAGCACCGACCACATGGAGTGCAGCAGCTGCCACGACAACACTGTCCACAGCAACGCCAAACTCAACCGCCACACGGAAAAGGTCGCCTGTCAGACCTGCCACATCCCCGAGTTTGCCAAGGTGGAACCCACCAAGCTGTGGTGGGACTGGTCTGAAGCGGGCCAGGAACGGCAAGAGGTCAAGAACCAGTGGGGTCGCAAGGACTACATGAAGAAGAAGGGCAGTTTCCAGTGGGGCCAGAAGGTTCAGCCCGAGTACGCCTGGTATAACGGCACCGCCGAAGCCTACCTGTTTGGTGACACAATGGATCCGGCCACGATCACCGCCCTGAGCAAGCCTGCGGGCGCTAAGGATGACGGCAAGTCCAAGATCTACCCGTTCAAGGTGCACCGCGGCAAGCAGTTGTACGATGCCAAACACAAGGTGTTTATTCCCACCAAGGTGTTTGGCAAGGACGGTTACTGGAAAACCTTTGACTGGGACAAGTCCGCCACTGCGGGCATGAATACCCACCCGGCTATGCAGGCCAAGGGCCTGACCTACAGCGGTCAGAAGGGGTTTGCCGAGACCGAGATGTGGTGGCGCATCAACCACATGGTCTCGCCTAAAGAGCAGGCTCTGGGCTGCATGGACTGCCATGGCAAGAAGGGACGACTGGATTGGAAACAGCTGGGGTATGACCTCGACCCAATGAAAGCCGCAAACAAGAAAAAGCAGTAAGACTCCCGAGCAGTGTCACCTTGGCCCACCGATATGGTGGGCCTTTTTTGGCGCCGGCTAACGCTGAAACCGAAGCCGAAACTCTCTTGGTGCCAGCCCCATTAACCGAATGAACACCTTGCGAAACGCCCCGGCATCTTCATAGCCCACCCGGGCGGCAATCTGCTCCACCGACTCGGTGGTGGACTCCAGCAGATCGCAGGCCTGCTGAATCCTCAGCCGTTGCAGATAGTGCAGCGGCTTCAGGCCGGTGTGTTTGACAAAACGGCGCAAGAAGGTGCGTTCGGTCAGGCTGGACAGACGCGCCAGTTCAACCACACTGATCCCCTGGGCATACTGAGCCTGCATATGGTGCTGCACACGGACGATGGCGGCGTCACCATGATCAAGGCGGGGAGAGAAACGTTGATAGTAACGCTGCTCCCGGGCACCGGTATCCACCAGCAACACCTTGCCCAACTGCCGCATCAGCGCCTCACTGCCAAACCGCGCCACCAGAGCCAAGCCCAGATCCAGCCAGGCCATCAATCCGCCGGCACTGATCACATCGCCATCATCGATCAGGATCTTATCGACATTCAGCACCACATCCTCAAACCGATCGGCAAACTCCGACGCCAACTGCCAGTGAGTGGTCATTGGACGCCGAGCCAGCAAGCCGGTCGCGGCCACGATAAAACTGCCGGCACAGGCACAGGCCAGTGTGGCCCCCTGTCGGTGCTGCCTACGTAACCACCGCAGCAACTGAGGATCCGGTTGCCGGTAAAACTCCCCCTCCAGGCAAGGGGGAACCAGCACCACTTGAAACCCCGACGCCTCAAAGGCGGGCAACTGCTGCAGCGACAACCGCTGCAGCTCAAAACCATAGGGGTAGTGATGCTGGCGGCACAACCGCTCTGCCAAGCCAAACAGGTCGCAAAACCCCAGTACCGATGACGGCATCGCCTCGGGGTAATCGATTACGGCGATTCTCACCGGCGTCACGGTTGCCTGTCGGGTCATTGAATAAACGCCTGCTCAATGCTGGACACCAGAGGCCGGAACCAGGGCTGACTCTGGCTGTCCCAGGACGCCAGCAAGCTGCGATGACACAGATGCTCAAACCCATCCAGTTCAAACGCCATCAAGGCCCCCGAGCGCAGATGGGGTCGTATCAAGGCACTGGAGATAAAGCCGACCCCCTCTCCGGACAACAGGGCATCCACCATCACGTGCAGATCGCCACAGGAGACCTGAAACTTAAAGCTCTCCAGCTCCATGCCGCGACGGCTGAGGTTGTGCATCAACAGTTCGCGGGAGCAACAGCCGGGCTTGGCGACGTACAGGGGGTAGGCCAACAGTGCATTGAGGCTCTGGTAATCGATGCTGCTCAATAACGACGGCGCCGCCACAAAGATCACCTTGTCCGGTGGCAGCGGATGGCGCCAGCAGGTGCTGGTGCTGATGGGCTTAATGTGCTCGGTAATGGCAATGTCATAGCGTCCCTCGTTGAGGGCGGTGACCACCTGGTCGCTGGCCAGGTAGTCAAACTCCACCGAGTGGTGATACTCACGATTGAACTCACTCAGCGCAATGGGAAAATAACTGGCACCAAAGGCCGGCGTGCAGCACAGGCGCAGTGCGTCGTTGCCAGAGCACTGCAATCGCGACAGCAACTGCGCCTCCATCTCCAACACTCGGCGGCCGTGCTCCAGCACCAACTCTCCCATCGCCGTCGGTTGAATCGGCGTCAGTTGCCGATTCAGCAGCGAGGTACCACAGCGCTCCTCCAGGTGCTTCAGCCGCTGGGACGCGGCGGAGTGGGACAGGTTCATCGACGCTGCCGCCTTGGAGATACTGCCCAGCTCCACGGTTTGTACCAGAGTATGCAGATCCTGAGTTTTCATGCTTCTATCCTTGTCCAAAAGGCGATGGCTACCAGGCCTATTAGCAATAAGATAACAATTAGAATTAGCCAATTCTAATATAAACATCGGTTCCGTGACCGGATTCACTGCCCGAATCCTGCCGCCGTACCACTCAGCGGCTACACTGAGTGGATTCCCCTTCAGGAGTGATGATATGGACACCATCAATGTGGTTGCCCTGTGTGGCAGCCTTCGGCAACAATCTTTAAACAAAAAACTGCTGCACCAGGCCATCGAGTTGGCCCCCAAAGAGTTGAGCTTCCGCCATGGCGATCTCAGCGACCTGCCGCTGTTCAATGAGGATCGGCAAAACGCCGGTTTTCCCACCAGTGTCGACCGGCTTCACCAACTGCTGATTGGTGCCGACGCCATCCTGATCGTCACCCCGGAGTACAACTACTCCATTCCCGGAGTCCTGAAAAATGCCATCGACTGGCTGTCACGCTATCAGCCCCATGGTTTTCATAACAAACCCATCGCCATCATGGGCGCCAGTCCGGGACGAATGGGCACCTGTCGCTGCCAGTACCATTTGCGCCAGGTGATGGTGTTCCTCAATGCCTGGGTACTGAACAAACCGGAGATCATGCTCAGTGAGGCCCATCACGCCTTCGACTCCCAGGGGCGCCTCAATGACCCCAAACTGGTAGAGCTGGTGCAGAGCCAGATGCGCAGCCTCAAACAGATGGTTCATACCTGAGCCACAAAAAAAGCGGGGTCGCCCCCGCTGATTTGCCTCGCAGAGCGGGCTATTGATTAAAACTCAAATGCAACGAGCCGATGACCCCCACCTGCTGTTGCAAGGTCTGACTGCACGCCTCCACCTGCTCAGTGGTTTCCAGGTTGCCAAAAGTCAACTCCTGAATCTCCGCCAGGCTGGTGGAGATCTCATTCACCGCCTGGCGCTGCTGCACCGCCGCGGTGGCATTTTGTCCGGCCAGGTTGTAGGCCAGATCGATGTGGCTGTTGATCTGCTCTATTTCGGCGGCACTGGCATCGGCGGCCTGGGCGCAGCGTTCGGCCAACTGATGATTGTGCTGCATCTTTTCCACCCACTGCTTCAGGGTCGAGTGCATCCCGTCGATGTTGTTGGTGATCTGGGTGGTGGCTTGCTGAGTGCGATTGGACAACGCCCGCACCTCATCGGCCACCACCGCAAACCCCCGTCCCTGCTCACCCGCCCGGGCCGCTTCAATGGCCGCATTCAGGGCCAGCAGGTTGGTTTGCTCGGCAATGCCATCGATCTCATTCATGGCGATGGCCACCTTCTCCGCTTCACCGTGCAACACTGAGGCATGGGTTGCCGCCGCTTCCACCTCCCGGGCCAGATCGACGATCTTGTCACGGCTGTCGAGCATACCGGTCCGAGCCGCCCGACAATACTGCCGCGACTGCTCGGTGCTGGCCGCCGACTCCTCGGCACAGGAAGCGATCTCGGTGACCGAGACGTTCATCTGCTCCACCGCAGTGGCAATCTGATCCAGGCGGGTATTTTCCTGCTGAACCCCACCTTTGGCCTGTTCACTCATGGCCACCAGAGTATTGGACATGGCATCCAGTTGCCCGGCGGCATCACGGGTCCGCCCCAGCACGCCGGTCATTCTGGCTTGGGAAAGCTGTAACTGAAAATCGAGAATGCTGCTGCTGCCGTGGCCGGAAAACAGATAACGACTGACGCTGTCGTACTCCTGTTTCAGTGCTTCCAACTGCGCCGGCACTCGAAACGCCTCATCAAAGAACAACGCCAGCATCGACGCCACCATCAGCAGGCCACACAGTACCACCCAGGGCTGGAACAGCCAGGCGACCCCGACAAATCCCAGAGTCAGAATGACACCGCTGAGCCAGCGTTTCTGAGCCAGAGTCAGATGGCGGGACAGGGATTTTCCCGCCGACAGGCGCCGATACAATGCCGTGGCCCGATGCTTGAGATTGGCGCTGGTCGCCCGCCGCACCGATTGGTACCCCACCACCTGACCATGCTCAAAGATCGGCGTTACAAAGGCATCCACCCAGTAGTAACGGCCATCTTTGGTGCGGTTTTTCACGATGCCCCGCCAAGGCTGTTGGGCTTTCAGTTTCTGCCACAATTCGTCGAAGGCCTGCGGTGGCATGTCCGGATGGCGGACCAGATTATGATTGTGGCCGATGAGCTCCTGCTCACTGAAACCGCTGATGTCGATAAACGCCGGATTTGCGTAGGTGATGACACCACGCAAATCGGTAGTGGAGACCAACTCCTGTCCCTGAGGAACCACGACTTCTTCGTTGACGACGGAACGCTCTCGTCTCATGTGACCTACATCCTGTAGTTAATTATCCAATGTCTACTCGGGTCACATTTTACCTATTGCCAAGGGATAGCGCCATCTGTTAGGGGCGGAAATCTTTTTCCGCCCCTAGTTTAAAAAACCATATTTATCAGTGGTTTTATTCGGTTTTTTGATGAAGTGAATTCAGATCGTAGGGGGTTTGCTGATAGACACAATAGTTAAGCCAGTTGCTGATCAACAAGGCGCCATGGGCATGCCAACGGGCGTGGGGCGGCTGGGTTGGATCATCCTTGGGGTAGTAGTTTTTCGGCACCTGAGGACTGCCACCGGCGGCTCTGTCGCGTCGATACTCATCCTGCAATGTGGTGCGGGTGTACTCGGGATGACCGGTGACAAACAGGTTGCGGTTGTCCTCACTGACAACCAGGTAGGCCCCGGCCTCATCGGATTCTGCCAACACCTGCAACTGGTCGTGGGCCTTAAGCCGGTCCAGGCTGACCTGGGCGTAACGGGAGTGCGGTACCCAGAATTCGTCGTCGAACCCCCTCAGCAACGGCACATGGCTGTGCACCCGGCGATGACGAAAGACCCCGGAGATCTTATCGTCCCGCAGGTACCGTTTAATGCCATACAAGTGATACAGAGCCGCATGAGCCGCCCAGCACAAAAACAACACCGAGGTCGCCCGCTGTTGCGACCACTGAATGATTTCACAGATCTCATTCCAATAACTGACCTGCTCGAACTCGATGTTGCCCAGCGGCGCCCCGGTGATGATCAGGCCATCGTAGTTGTTGTCCCGCACCTCATCGAAATCACGATAAAAATCGTCCATGTGGTCAATGGAGGTGTGCTTGGAAGGCTTGCGGTGAATCCGCAGCAACTCGACATCCACCTGTAACGGCGAGTTACCCAACAACCGCAACAACTGAGTTTCCGTTTCAATTTTATTGGGCATCAGGTTGAGGATCAGTAGCTTAAGAGGCCGAATGTCCTGTGATTCGGCCCGCTCATCGGACATGACAAAGATGTTCTCGCTGCGCAAAATTTCCGATGCGGGCAAACGACTGGGTATTCTGACTGGCATGGCACCTCTCCTCACTTGATACCCTGTTATACCAAGACATCTAGACGGCTACAACTCCAGACAGCCAAAAAATCGACATCCTGCCATTGACGACCCGGGTTAGCCGCAGAAGCCAGGCGCAATAACTGCTATCATTCCGCTACTTAGAATGAAATGAAGGTCGATATGAGCCAACTCTCCGCCATTATCGTCGGCGCCAATGCCGGCCTCAGTCAGATGCTGGCCCACAAGCTGGCCAGTGAAGGGGTTCGCCTGGGTCTGCTGGCCGCCGATCTCGATGCCCTGGCCCCGACCCTGGACAAGCTGCCGGACAACACGTTAGCCAGAGAGATTAACATCTTCGACGCCGACGCCAGCCGCGCGGCGCTGCAGAGCCTGTGGCAGCAGTTTGACGGGGTTCAGCTGGTGATCATCAACACCGCCGCCTCCCACCAGGAGCTGGATCTGCCCTGGGCCGCCGATCGACAGGTACTGGAGGTCAACGTCACCGGTTTCACCGCCCTGGCCAACGCCGCCTTTGCCGAATTTCGCGAGCAGAAATACGGCCAACTGGCCGCCATTACCTCCATCGCCGGCGAGCGCGGCGGCGCCAGCAGTGCCTTCCACGCCAGTAAGGCGTTTCAACAAAACTACCTGCAGGGACTGAGACTGCATGCCCAGCGACTGAAACTGCCGATCACCATCAGCGACCTGCGGCTGGGGTTCATGGAAAAGATGCAGGCTCGGGGCAGCAAGGCCTGGGGCTCAAACCTCAACACCATGGCCACCCAGATCCTCAAAGATCTGAAACGAGCCCGCCACACCAGCTACGTCACTCGCCGCTGGCGACTGATCGCCTGGCTGGGTCGTTGGTTGCCTGAGTTCATCTACAACAAGCGCAAATACAAGTAATCTCAGGGCCAAAAAAAAACGCCGGCATACGCCGGCGTTGTTCATTGCTCGAATGGCAATCAGAACTTGTAACCCACAGACACCATGTACACCCAGGGATCGATGTCGGTTTTGATCTTCACATCATCCCCGGCCAGCTTGAATTCCACGTCGGTCTGAATGTCGATGTACCAGATGGAGGCATTCACCAGCCAGTTGCTGTTGATTTCATAATCGATGCCCACCTGACCCGCCAGGCCCCAGGAATCCGATGCTTCCAAATCGGTCAGGGCGCCGCCCAGATCGTTGGTAAACTCCTCATCCCAGAAATAGGTGTAGTTGATACCTGCACCCACATAAGGACGCAAGTTGCCACTGCCGAAGTAGTACTGGGCCATGACCGTCGGCGGCAGATGGGTGACTTCGGCAATTTTGCCGACCTTTTCCAGACCCACATCGTGCTTAAACGGGCTGGCTGCCAGCACCTCAATGGCCCAGGCGTCGGTCAGCATGTAGGTAAAGTTCAGACCCAGTTGGTTGTCTTCATCCACAGTAAAGGAACCTTGACCGGCCACATCCGGGGAGGATTCATCGGGATTCACCTGAGCCCAACCGGCGCGGACAATAAAATCACCGGCTTCGCGGGCGGCAAAGGCTGGGGCAGACAGGGAAGCCAGAACCAGGGCGGCTACGAGGGTTTGTTTCATCATTATTCTCACTCCATGAAAACTCGGAAACCAAATTCATGCGGTTTCCCAACAAGTTGCGAAGGAATGTAACAACTAAGAGGTATTGATTTTTTGATCTAAAACAGGCTTTGATTTGCTAATTGCGCCCTAGCAGCTTTTTTTGATCGTGAAAAGTGACCAGGCTCACTTTCGAACAACAAAAAAGGCACCGAAAGGTGCCTTGGCGCAAAATTTGCGAGTCTCAAGAATCCGCCTCGAACCGCGATCAGCGCAGCACCTCCATGGTCACCGTAGCCACCTCTTCGCCATTGGTGATCACCGGGTAGCGCTGATAGGTCTGCAGTACCAACTTGTCTTTAATTTTTAACATCGCCACCACCACGTAGTCGGCATCATCATCGATGCTCTCCTTAGGCAGCTGAAATTTGAACAACGCCGGCAGCTTGGCGACACTGAAACGTTTTTGCGCCAGGATACTCCCCGGTACCTTGGCATCAATAATGGCCACGGTAATCACCGCCTCCTGAGGCAGGGTGGTCACCCCGTTGGCACCGGCCAGGCCTGCCACACTCACCATATCCTGATGCTCAAGCTCAGGTCCGCTCACGGTAACGCAGCCGGTCAACACCAACAGTAACACCGCAGTCAGCAAGGATTTATACATAGAAAAAGCTCCAGTTATCTGGAGCCTTTATACCAAATCTGCGCTGCGGCGAACAGTCGCCGCAGCGCTCAGCCCCTCTAGCCGGGCTGTTGAACACCGGTCACAGGCTGACGGGCGGCGAAGTAAGCCAGGGTGTCAGCCACCACCTCTTTACGCAGCAACAGCAGCGCAATCAGGTTCGGTACCGCCATCAAACCATTCACCACATCCGCCAGCAGCCAGATCATGTCCAGTTGCAGCAGGCCACCCACGGCCACCAGCGCCACAAAGCACCAGCGGTAAGGCAAGCGGGCGCGTTCGCCCCACAGAAACAGCACGGCCCGCTCGCCGTAGTAGTTCCAGCCCAGGATGGTGGTAAAAGCGAAAAACAACAGCGCCAGGGTAATCACCTGCTGGCCCACTGTCGCCGACAGGCCGGAGGTAAAGGCCGACGACGTCATGGCCGCTCCGGCCAGCTCCCCCTGCCAGGCGCCGGTCACGATCAGCGTCAGGCCGGTAAGGGTGCAGATGACAATGGTATCGAAAAACGTTCCCGTCATGGACACCAGGCCCTGCTCTACCGGAGAGTTGGTACGGGCCGCTGCCGCTGCCATCGGCGCGCTGCCGAGGCCGGATTCATTGGAAAACACCCCGCGGGCAATACCGAACTGAATCGCCATCATCACCGTGGCACCAGCGAAGCCGCCGCCGGCCGCCTGAGGGGTAAAGGCCGCTTCCACCACCAATGCCGCCGCCGCCGGCACCGCCGCCCAGTTCAGTCCCAGCAGCATCACGCAGGCGATCACGTAAAACACCGCCATGGAAGGCACCAGCGCAGTAGCCACCTTGGCAATGCGCTTAACGCCGCCAAGGGTTACCAGGGCCACCAGGATCGCCAGCGCCGCCATGGAGAACCAGTCGGGAATGCTAAAGGCGATGCGGGCGCCGTCGACGATGGCATTGACCTGCGGAAAGGTACCGATGCCGAAAAACGCCACTCCAAGGGTAAAGAAGGCAAACAGCTTCGCCAACCAGGCTTTGCCGGTACCGTGGAGGATGTAATACATGGGTCCGCCCACCTGCTGTCCGCGCTCATCCTGACGACGGTACTTCACCGCCAGCATGCATTCGGCGTACTTGGTGGCCATGCCGGCAAACCCGGCCATCCACATCCAGAACAGGGCGCCCGGGCCCCCAAGCTTGATGGCGGTGGCCACGCCGACGATGTTACCGGTGCCGATGGTGGCCGCCAGGGCGGTGCACAGGGCCGAGAAACTGCTGATGTCGCCCTGGGCCTGATTCGGCCTCAGCATCAGTGAGATCGCCAGTGGCAGTTTTCGCACCTGCATCAGGCGTAACTGGTAGGTAAAGTAGCAGCCGGTGCCCACCAGCAGGATCAGCAACGGCGGTCCCCATACCCAACTGCTTAGGGTGGACAGTGCGTGTTCGATTGTGTTCATTGATTGTCTTCCTCAGTGTGACATCTTAACTACACAGAGGAGAACCATGCCGGACAGACAGATCCGAGGATCCGTCCTTTTGAAAGGAAAAAAATTGAGCAATGTCACCCTGTCCTTTTGCCTGAGCGTTTGACTCGCCACCGCCCTAGGGGGTGTCGAGCTTGCGCCTTCGGCGTCCAAGTCAATGGATCTCTCCAGAGGCCCGTCCAGTAACAGTCCATATCGGCAGAAGCCGACGCCTGAAAGATTTACTTCTTCGGCGGACGCAGTGCGTCACTCTCCTATTACCTTCATCCGGGTTTCCACCCGCCAAGGTGGAACTGCATACGTTAGCAAAAAGCGCGCCGTTTAGGCGCGCTTTTTTGGTGATTATTGTCACATAATCAGGATTTTCGGTGCATCTGTCTAAGCAACCCTTCCTGGGCCGAAGATGCCACCAACTGCCCCTGCTGATTAAAAATCTGGCCCCGAACCAGGCCGCGGGAGTTCATGGCATTGGGGGAATCGACGGCGTACAGCAACCACTGGTCGAACGCCACTGGACGGTGGAACCACATCGAGTGATCGATGGTCGCCATCTTCAATCCCGGCGTCAGGTAAGACACCCCATGGGGTTGTGCCGCGGTCACCAGGAAGTTCAGATCCGACGCGTACGCCAGCAGGTGCTGCTGCAGGGACTGGTTGCTCGGTAACGGGCCATTGGCCTTCATCCATACATAGCGCACCGGCTCACGGGGTTCCGGTTTCAACGGGTTGATGGGGTCCACCAATCGAATCTCGATGGCGGTATTGTTGAGGTAGATGTCTAGTAACTTGTCCGGCACCTTGCCCCGCATCGCCTCGGCCAACTGGAACTGGTTCGCCAGCCCGTCAGGGCCGGCCACGTCCGGCATGGCAGCCTGATGCTCAAATCCGGGTTCGCTGTGGTGAAAGGAGCCGGTCAGGTGAAAAATCGGCCGGCCGTGCTGAATGGCACTGACCCGGCGAGTACTGATGCTGCCGCCATCTCGCATGTTCTCCACTTCATAGATCACCGGCCGCTGCAGATCACCGGCACGCAGAAAATAGGAGTGAAAAGAGTGCACCTGACGATCGTCGGCCACGGTCTGAGTCGCCGCCGCCAGCGCTTGACCCAGTACCTGCCCACCAAACAGGTGACCAAATCCCAGATCCTGACTCTGACCCCGAAACAGGCCCTGCTCTAGCTGCTCGAGAGTCATGATCTCCAGCAGGGTATCCAGTGAATTGGACATTGATGCGTCTCTATTTTACCAATCAGCCGTTCATGGTACCCAAGGCTCACGCCTTGGGCAACGGCGATGCTGAGACGATGTCGCGACTACCAGCTGAACAGATTGCGAATCCGATCCCGGAACGACGAGTAGGGGTTCACCACCGATTCGCTCTTCAGCTCATCCCAGGCCAGGCACAACTCCTCCGGGCGCTGGTTCTCCGGTCTTAGCTTAATGCCATGGGTCTCAACGGTCTTGGCCAGGGTAAAGTGACCGGCGGCCGCCGTCAGCGTTACCCCATTGGGGGCTTGCGGAGACAGCAGATACAGCAGTCCGGGTACCACGGCACTGCTTTGCAGGTACTTCAGTTGCTCGGCGTCGTAGAAAGAAGACACCATGCGGGTGGCGGCGGAAGCGCATAAGGCGTTGCAGCGAATGCCGTACTCGGTTGTCAGGTGCGACAGGGACAACATAAAGCCGCGATTGGCCATCATACTGGCGCCAAAGCCTCCCAGCTCGCGGTCGCCGTAGAGGCCTGAGAAGCCGCAGCCCACCACGATGGCCCCCTGGCTTTTGATCAGCTCGTCGGTGGCAGCATGAATCAGGTTGACGGTGCCGAAGTGATTCACCTCCATCATCCGCCGGTACTCGTCGAGCTGGCATTGAATCGTTTGCTGAATCAGAATCCCGGCATTGGCCACCACCGCATTGACCCGGCCAAAGCGCTTGACCGCCGCCTCGACCACCGCCTCCATGGCCTGGTAGTCGGTGACGTCGGCGCAGATCGGCAACGCCTCGCCATCGAGGCTGTCCACCAGTGCCGCAACCTCCTCCACGTAGCTGGCATCGACGCCACTACCGTCGGCGTCACAGCCGTTGTCCACCAGCACCAGCTTGGCGCCCCGCTCGGCCAGGGCGATGGCAAACGCCCGTCCCAGGCCTCGACCGGCGCCAGAGAGGATCACCACCTGATCATCAAAACGGATTGAATTCATACACTTTCCATCCCTGAATTCCATACCAACCCAAGTAACTTCCCCATCGATTTCTATTCGCCAAAGAAAGCACTCTCCATTTGAAAACAATGAGTTAATCCTAATTTAATTGCCAGTATTAACTCGGCTTCGTTGTCCGATTCTTAACCCGGATCACAACCGAATAGGATGAAAAGTGAAACTCCTCTCTTTCGGGTTACAATAAACGCGTCCTAACCACTTCCAGAGAAACAATGAACCTACAATATTGGATTCTGGCCATTCGGCCCCGTACCCTGCCGGCAGCCATCGGCCCCCTGCTGGTGGGCAATGTCCTGGCGGTGTACCACCAGGATTTTTCCTGGCTGGTGGCCATCGCCTCCATGGCCTGCGCGGTGTTGCTGCAGATTGGCGTCAACCTGGCCAATGACTATTTCGATTTCAAATCCGGTGTCGATACCGACGAACGCCTGGGGCCAACCCGAGTCACCCAGCAAGGGTTGCTGTCGGCCACCTCGGTGCGCAACGGCATGATCCTGTCACTGACGCTGGCCACCCTCATCGGCCAGTACCTGATCTTTGTCGGCGGCTGGCCTATCGCCGGATTGGCGCTGTTCGCCCTGGCCGGCGCCCTGTGCTACTCCGGCGGCCCCTACCCGCTGGCCTCCCATGGGCTGGGAGAAATTGCCGCCTACATCTATTTTGGCCTGGTGGCCGTGGTGGGCAGCTATTTCATTCAGACCGGCACCACCGACTCCAGTGCCTGGCTGCTGGCCAGTGCCGTTGGCCTGCTCAATGCCGCCATCATGCTGGTGAACAACACTCGGGATCGCAGCACCGACATTAAAGCCGGCAAACGTACCCTGGCTGTGCGCCTGGGACTGGAGCGGTCGCAGTTGCTGTACCAGATGCTGATTGCCAGCCCCTACCTGATGGTGACGCTGGGATGGCTGATGGGACTCCTGCCCGGCGCCACCGTGGCCGCCTGCGCCATCTCCATTCCCATGGCCAAGGCCCTGGCGACCGAATTCGCTCATACCCAGGGCGCCGCCCTCAACCCGCTGTTGGGGCGCACAGCCAAACTGACGATGTTTTTCAGTGGCCTGGCATCCGGTGGCTTGCTGATGGCGCTGTAAGCCTGCGTCACTAAAACACCCAAGCGGGCCTCGAGCCCGCTTTTTTATTGCCGAGCCTCAGTGATGAGTGTCACACTCAGGCCAGTTACTGATACACTAGAGGGGTCTAAAACCACAAATAAAAACATGCCGATGGAAGATATTAAACGTCCCCTGTACATCCCCTATGCTGGCCCGGTGCTGCTCGAAACCTCCCTGCTGAACAAAGGCTCCGCTTTCTCCGAAGAGGAAAGAGTGGCATTCAACCTGGCAGGCCTGTTACCTGAAGCGATTGAAAATATTGAAGAACAGGCAGAACGCGCCTACCTTCAGTTTCAAAATTTCAGTAACGACATGGATAAGCACATCTACCTGCGCAACATCCAGGACACCAACGAAACCCTGTTCTATCGACTGGTGAACAACCACATCACCGAGATGATGCCGATCATCTACACCCCCACGGTTGGTGAGGCCTGTGAACAGTTCTCCAACATCTACCGCCGTGCCCGCGGCCTGATGGTCAGTTACCCCAACCGTCACCGCATCGATGACATCCTCAACAACGCCACCCGGCATAACGTGCGAGTCATCGTGATCACCGATGGTGAGCGGATCCTGGGTCTGGGCGACCAGGGCATCGGTGGCATGGGCATTCCCATCGGCAAACTGTCGCTGTACACCTCCTGCGGCGGCATCAGCCCGGCCTACACCCTGCCCATCGTGCTGGATGTGGGCACCGACAACCCCCAGCGCCTCAACGACCACATGTACATGGGCTGGCGCAACAAGCGTATCTCCGGTGACGAATACAATGAGTTTGTCGATGACGTGCTCAGTGCCGTGCAACGCCGCTGGCCCAATGCGCTGGTGCAGTTTGAAGATTTTGCCCAGAAAAATGCCATGCCACTGCTGGAGCGCTACAAAGACCGGCTGTGCTGCTTTAACGACGACATTCAAGGCACCGCGGCGGTCACCGTCGGCTCGCTGCTGGCCGCCTGCAAAGCCGCCGGCACCCAACTCAAACAGCAGACCATCGCCTTTTTGGGCGCCGGCTCTGCCGGTTGCGGCATCGCCGAGGCAATCATCGCCCAGATGGTGGCCGAAGGCCTGGAAGATCACCAGGCTCGAGAGAAGGTGCACATGGTCGATCGCTGGGGTCTGCTGCAGGAAGGGATGCAAAACCTGCTGCCGTTCCAGCAGAAACTGACCCAATGCCTGGACAAGACCCAGTCCTGGAGTGGTGACAACGGCGCCGTGTCGCTGCTGGAGGTGATGGAACACGCCAAACCCACGGTGCTGATCGGCGTCAGCGGGGCACCGGGCCTGTTCACCGAAGAGGTGATCAAGACCATGCACAAGCACTGTCCCCGCCCCATCGTGTTTCCGCTGTCCAACCCCACCAGTCGGGTGGAAGCGATTCCGGAGGACATCCTGCGCTGGACGCAAGGCCAGGCCCTGGTCGCCACCGGCAGCCCCTTCAACCCGGTAGAGCTGGACGGGGAGGTCTTCCCCATCGCCCAGTGCAATAACAGCTACATCTTCCCGGGTATCGGCCTGGGCGTGCTGGCCTGCAACGCCGACCGGGTCACCGATGGCATGCTGATGGCCTCCAGCCGGGCCCTGGCGGAGTGTTCGCCTCTGGCCATCGAAGGGGAAGGCGCGCTGTTGCCCCCCCTGGAGCAGATTCAGGAGGTCAGCAAACAGATCGCCTTTGCCGTGGCCCGGGCCGCCATGACCGACGGCGTCGCCAAGATGATCAAGAACGTCGACCTTAAAGACGCCATCGAGCGGCAGTTCTGGCAACCGGAATACCGCGATTACAAGCGCACCAGTTTCTGATCAGCGCCAACACCAAGGGGCTCCGAAGAGCCCCTTGTTTTAGGCCATCGCCCACTCAGGACAGGTCCAGCACCGGCTGATGGGCGGTGGTCAGCCCCATCTGCGCCAACGCCTGGCCGATGACATTGAGGCTGTCCGGGTCTTCGATGGTGGCCGGTGGCACCACCGTCTCACCGTTGGCCAGCTTACGCATGGTGCCCCGCAGGATCTTACCGGAACGGGTCTTGGGCAACTTTTCCACCACCGCCACCAGTTTAAAGGCCGCCACCGCCCCTACCTCGGCCCGCACCAGCGCCACCAGCTCGGTTTTAATCCGCTCCAGATCGGTGTCCATCCCCTGCTTCAGCACCACCAAGCCCAGCGGCAACTGCCCCTTAAGGGTGTCCTTGACGCCAATGACCGCCGCCTCGGCGACCGCCCCGTGCTGCGCCAACACCTCCTCGAATCGACCGGTAGAAAGCCGGTGCCCGGCCACGTTGATGATGTCGTCCACCCTGCCCATGACATACAGGTAGCCGTCCTCATCCATATAGCCGGCGTCGCCCGTCAGGTAATAACCCGGGTAACGGCTCAAATAGCCATCCCGGTAACGATCGTCGTTGTTCCACAAGGTCATCAAGGTGCCCGGCGGCAGTGGCAGTTTGATGGTGACCGCGCCACTTTGTCCCGCGGCCACCGGCTGACCCAACTCATCCAGCACCTCCACCTGATAGCCGGGCACTGCCAGTGCCGGCGACCCCGGTTTGATCGGCAGCGGCGCCATGCCCAAGGGGTTGGCACAGATGGGCCAGCCAGTCTCGGTTTGCCACCAGTGATCCACCACCGGCACCTGCAGCATGTCCGCGGCCCAGGTCAGGGTATCCGGGTCGCAACGCTCACCGGCCAGGAACAGCGCCTGCAGGCTGCTGATGTCCACCCCCTGCAGCAAACTGGCGGTGGCATCCACCCGCTTGATGGCCCGAATGGCCGTCGGAGCGGTAAAGAAGGTTTTCACCCGGTACTGCTCGATGATCCGCCAGAAGGCACCGGCGTCCGGCGTCCCCACCGGCTTACCTTCGTACAGCAACGTGGTCGCCCGGGCCAACAGCGGCCCATAAACGATGTAGGAGTGGCCCACCACCCAACCCACGTCCGAGGCCGCCCAGAACACATCGCCGGCATCGATGTTGTAGATCTGTTTCATCGACCAGGCCAGCGCCACCGCATGGCCGCCGTTATCACGGACCACCCCTTTGGGCCGCCCTGTGGTGCCAGAGGTATAGAGAATGTAGAGCGGGTCACTGGCCGCCACCTCAACGCAGGGCACCGGCTGTGCCTGCGCCACCAGTTGCTGCCAGTCCCGGTCGCCCTGGCGCTCCAGATCCGCCGGACACTGGGGCCGCTGAAACACCACCGCGTACTCCACCCGGTGCTCACACAGATCCAGCGCTTTATCCAATAGCGGTTTATAGGGAATCACCCCGGACGGCTCGATGCCACAAGAGGCCGACAGCACCAGCTTGGGCTTGGCGTCATCGATGCGACTGGCCAGCTCCGGCGGTGCGAACCCACCGAACACCACCGAATGCACCGCCCCCAGGCGGGCGCAGGCCAGCATGGCATAGGCCGTTTCTGGAATCATCGGCATGTAGATCACCACTCGATCGCCCTTGCCCACCCCCAGATTGGCCATGGCTCCGGCCAGGGTGGCCACCCGCTGCTGCAACTGCTGGTAGCTGATCGCCTCTTCGGTGCCCGTGACCGGGCTAACGTACTGAATCGCTACCTGCTGACCGTGCCCCGCCTCAACGTGGCGGTCGACGGCGTTGTAGCAGGTATTGAGGCTGGCACCGGGGAACCAGCGATAGAAGGGCGCATCACGATCATCCAGCACCTGATCCACCGGTTGCATCCATTCGATTTGAGTGGCGGCGTGACGCCAGAACGCCTGAGGGTTCTGCCACGCCTGCTGCTGCATCTGCTTGACCTTATTTAACGGCATAGGGCCTCCATGGTCGGGATTAACTGGGTCAGGCTTTCAGTTGTAGCAGATGACGGCCGGCGGCCCCATTCGACCATCGGCTAACTTCTGACCAGTCGCAACACAAACTTTACCTTTACGTAAACTTCCTATAAGGTGACTTTAAGCTAGAAGAGACCGATACCAAGATGACAGAAACTACAGACGTGACCTATTCCATCAGCGAGCTGGCTCGTGAATTTGACATCACCACCCGCAGCATTCGTTTCTACGAAGATCAGGGGTTGATCAGCCCCCGGCGCCGTGGCCAGACCCGCATCTACAGCCTGCAGGACAAAGTCCGGCTGAAGCTGATCTTGCGCGGCAAACGTCTGGGTTTCTCCTTGGCGGAAACCGGTCGGTTGTTCGACCTGTACGACGCCGACAAGAGCAGCGGCACTCAGTTGCATACCATGCTGGAGCTGATCGAAACCAAGAAAGCGGATCTTCAACAACAGATGGACGACATTAAGGTGGTGATGATGGAACTCAGCTCCGCCGAACAGCAATGCAAGCAAGCACTGCAAGAGCTCACCGCCGAACTACAATAACAGGCGGGCCCTCTTTTGTGGCCGGAGTGCCACCAGTCTTGCTGCCCAAAAGGAACCAAGGGGAGAAGATATGAGCCTTTACCAATCCAGCTTCAATTATGGCTTGGGAGAAACACTGGAGATGCTGCGGGATTCGGTCCGGGACTTTGCCCAGGCCGAGATCGCGCCGCTGGCGGCAGACATTGACAGCAACAACAGCTTTCCCAATGAACTGTGGTCCAAGATGGGCGACATGGGACTGCTGGGGATCACCGTGGCCGAAGAGTATGGCGGCGTCAACATGGGCTACCTGGCCCACGCCATCGCCATGGAGGAGATCTCCCGGGCCAGCGCCTCGGTGGGCCTCTCTTACGGTGCCCACTCCAACCTGTGCGTGAATCAGATCCATCGTAACGGCAGCCACGAGCAGAAAGCCAAGTACCTGCCGAAACTGGTCAGCGGTGAGCACATCGGCGCCCTGGCCATGAGCGAACCCAATGCCGGTTCCGACGTGGTATCCATGAAGCTCAGCGCTCGCCTCGACGGCGATCACTACATCCTCAATGGCAACAAGATGTGGATCACCAACGGCCCCGACGCCGACACCTACGTGATCTACGCCAAAACCGACACCAGCGCCGGTGCCAAAGGCATGACCGCCTTCATCGTCGAACGCGGCTTTGCCGGCTTCAGCCAGGCACAAAAACTGGACAAGCTGGGAATGCGCGGCTCCAACACCTGCGAACTGGTGTTCCAGGACACCCCGGTACCCGTGGAGAACGTTCTCGGGGGCGTCGGCAACGGTGCCAAGGTACTGATGAGCGGCCTGGATTATGAGCGGGTGGTGCTGGCCGCCGGCCCGCTGGGGATCATGGCCGCCTGCCTGGACCAGGTGGTGCCCTACATCCACCAGCGCGAGCAGTTTGGCCAGGCCATCGGCCAGTTTCAGCTGGTGCAGGGCAAAGTCGCCGACATGTACACCCGCAGCAATGCCGCCCGGGCCTACGTCTACAGTGTCGCCCAGGCCTGCGATCGCGGCGAAACCACCCGCAAAGATGCCGCCGGGGCCATTCTCTACAGTGCCGAACTGGCCACGCAATTGGCCCTGGACGCCATTCAGTTGCTTGGAGGCAACGGCTACATCAACGAGTACGCCACCGGGCGCCTGCTGCGGGACGCCAAGCTGTATGAAATCGGTGCCGGCACTTCCGAGATTCGCCGCTTCCTGATTGGCCGGGAACTGTTTACCGAAACCGCCTAACGCACGCTCTGGCGGGGGTCGCCCCGCCCGTTAAAGGACTGACAACCGTGACCATACTCCGTTCCAGCATTAACCGGCAGGAGCCGGGCTTTATGGCCCGGCGCGATGCCATGGCCGACCTGGTGGCCGATCTGACCGCCACACTCGACGCCATCGTTCCCGGCGGCAATGACCGCGCCCGCAACAAACACCTGGCCCAGGGGAAACTGCTGCCTCGACAACGGGTCGAACTGCTGCTCGATCCTGGCGCCCCGTTCCTGGAGCTCAGCCAGCTGGCCGCCCACGAGTGCTACGACGACAAGGTGCCCGCCGCCGGCGTGATTGCCGGCATTGGCCGGGTCAGCGGCATCGAATGCATGATCGTCGCCAACGACGCCACCGTCAAAGGCGGCACTTACTACCCGTTGACGGTAAAAAAACACCTTCGGGCTCAGGAAATTGCCGAAAAATGCCACCTGCCCTGCATCTATCTGGTGGAATCCGGCGGCGCCTTCCTGCCGCGTCAGGACGAGGTGTTCCCAGACAAGGATCACTTTGGTCGCATCTTTTTCAACCAGGCCAACATGTCTGCCAAGGGGATTCCCCAGATTGCCGTGGTACTGGGCCTGTGCACCGCCGGTGGCGCCTACATGCCGGCGATGGCGGATGAATCGATCATCGTCAAAGAACAGGGCACCATCTTCCTCGGTGGGCCACCACTAGTGAAAGCGGCCACCGGCGAAGAGGTCAGCGCCGAAGAGTTGGGCGGCGGCGCCGTTCACACCCAGATCTCCGGGGTGGCCGACCACCTGGCCGATAACGACGAACACGCGCTGCAATTGGCCCGTCAAGCCGTGGCCCGCCTCAACCACCATCGCGCCCAGCCACTGGCCGACACCGACGTTCGCCCCCCCCGCTACCCCGCCGACGACCTGTATGGCATCGTCGGCAGCAACCTCAAACAGCCGTTCGAGGTACGGGAAGTGATCGCCCGGCTAGTGGACGACTCCGACTTCGACGAATTTAAGGCCGGCTACGGTGCCACTCTGGTGTGCGGCTTTGCCCGCATCTATGGCCAGCCGGTGGGTATCCTGGCCAACAACGGCATCCTGTTCTCGGAATCGGCCCTTAAAGGGGCCCATTTCATTGAGCTGTGCTGCCAGCGCAACATCCCCTTGCTGTTTCTGCAGAACATCACCGGCTTTATGGTGGGCAAGAAGTACGAGCACGAAGGCATCGCCAAGCACGGTGCCAAGCTGGTGACCGCCGTTTCTTGCGCCCGGGTGCCGAAATTCACCGTGGTGATCGGCGGCAGTTATGGCGCCGGCAACTACGGCATGTGCGGCCGCGCCTACGACCCCACCATGATGTGGATGTGGCCCAACTCCCGCATTTCGGTGATGGGGGGCGAGCAGGCCGCCAACGTCCTGGCCCAGGTCAAGACCGACGCCCTGGCCCGCAAAGGCGACAGCTGGAGCGACGATGAACAGCAGGCGTTCAAGCAGCCCATCGTCGAGCAGTACGAACGCCAGGGCCATCCCTATTACGCCAGCGCCCGACTGTGGGACGACGGCATCATCGATCCGGCCCAGACCCGCGACGTGGTCGGCCTGGCCCTGACCGCGGCAATGAATGCGCCCACCGAAGCCACCCGCTTCGGCGTGTTCCGCATGTAAGGAGAGTGAAATGACCTTTCAATTCATTACCCTGACCCAGAGCGACGGCGTTGCCCGCCTGACCTTGAACCGGCCGGACAAGCACAACGCCTTCGGTGACGCCATGATTGCCGAGATCAATCAGGCCTTGACCGGGTTGACCCGCCAACCGCCGACCCTGCTGGTGCTGGCGGCCAACGGCAAGCACTTCTCTGCCGGTGCCGATTTGGCCTGGATGAAAAGCCAGGCGGCCATGGACCAGGCCTCCAACCTCAGCGATGCCCGCGAACTGGCCCGTCTGATGCACACCCTGGATCGGTTTCCGGCGCCGACGCTGGCGCTGGTGGACGGGGCCGCCTTCGGTGGCGCCCTCGGGCTCATCGCCTGTTGTGACATCGCCCTGGCCAGCCCCCGCGCCCGTTTCTGCCTGTCGGAGGTCAAACTCGGACTGATTCCTGCGGTGATCAGCCCATTCGTGGCCCGGGCCATCGGCCAGCGCCAGTCGCGGCGCTACATGCTGTCCGCCGAAACCTTTGATGCCAACACCGCCCATCAGATCGGACTGGTGCATGAGGTGTGCGACGATCTGCACAGCAGCAGCGAGCGCCTGATCACCACCCTGACCGGCAACGGCCCTAAGGCGATGCAGGCGTGTAAATCGCTGCTGCACACCATAGAGCAGCACCCTTTTGATGACGCGTTGCTGGCACTGACCGCCGACGCCATTGCCCACATCCGAGTGTCCCCGGAAGGCCAGGAAGGCCTGCAGGCGTTTTTTGATAAGCGCCCGCCCCTCTGGCAAGGAGAATCCTAATGTTAACCAAGGTCCTGATCGCCAACCGCGGCGAGATCGCCTGTCGCATCATTCGCACCTGTCAGGCTCTGGGCATCCGCACCGTCGCCGTCTACTCCGACGCCGACCGCAACGCTCAGCATGTCAACATGGCCGATGAAGCGTTTCTGCTCGGCCCGGCAGCCGCCACCGAGTCCTACCTGCTGGGCGATAAGATCGTCGCCCTCGCCAGCCTGGCGGGCGTGGATGGCATTCACCCCGGCTATGGCTTCCTGTCGGAGAACCCGGAATTCGCCCGCGCCTGCGCCGACGCTGGCATCGCCTTTATCGGCCCCAATACCGAAGCCATCGAACAGATGGGCTCCAAGAGCGCCGCCAAGGTGATCATGGAGCGGGCCGGCGTGCCGATGCTGCCCGGCTACCATGGTGATGACCAGAGTGACCAGAGGTTGACCGAAGAGGCAACCAAGATCGGCTACCCGCTGCTGGTCAAGGCCGCCTTTGGCGGCGGCGGCAAGGGGATGCGCATCGTCGAGCATGGGGATCAACTGGCCGCCGCTTTGGCCACCGCCCGTCGCGAAGCCCAGAGCGCCTTTGGCAATGACATGCTGTTGCTGGAACGTTTCCTGGCAGCGCCGCGACACGTGGAGGTGCAAGTCTTCGCCGATGCCCATGGACACTGCATTTACTTGTCGGATCGGGACTGTTCCATTCAGCGTCGCCACCAGAAGGTGGTGGAGGAAGCGCCGGCACCGGGTCTGTCCGACACCCTGCGCCAGCAGATGGGCGAAGCCGCCGTCAAGGCCGCCAAAGCCATCGACTACCTGGGCGCCGGCACCGTGGAGTTCCTGCTCGATGATCAGGGCCGCTTCTACTTTATGGAGATGAACACCCGCCTGCAGGTAGAACATCCGGTCACCGAGATGGTGACCGGCCAGGATCTGGTGCACTGGCAGCTGTTGGTGGCATCGGGTCAACCGCTGCCGCTGACCCAGCAGCAAGTTGAGATTCGTGGCCACAGCCTCGAGGTTCGACTCTACGCCGAGGATCCACAGCGAGAGTTTCTGCCGGCCACGGGCACCCTGACCCGCTTTGAGGTCCCCGCATCGCTGCGGCTGGACAGCGGCGTGGTAGAGGGCGACGAGATCAGTCCTCATTACGACCCGATGATCGCCAAGCTGATCACCTTTGGCGACACTCGCACCCAGGCGATTCAACAGATGAGTCGCGGCCTGCAGCAAACCCAGCTGGCCGGAGTCACCAGCAACCTGGCCTTTCTGGGGCGCATCATTAATCACCCACAGTTTCAGGCCGCCGACCTCGATACCCGCTTTATCGACACCCATTACGCCCAGTTGACCGGTGCCGATGACTTGCGCCACGTAGCCGCTATCGCCGCAGCGCTGGTGATCAGTCAACCGGGCTGCCAACGCAGCCCCTGGCACTCGGTCGCCGGTTTCCGTCTCAACCAGAGTCCGGTGATGCACCATCACCTCGAGGACGATCACGGCGAGCGCTACCCGCTGCTGGTCAAAGGCCACTGGCCGGCTCTGACGGTTCAGCTCAACGAGGTGGAGTATCAGGCCGTCATCGGCATCGATGACGATCAGCTGAGCCTGGAGCTGGATGGCCACTTGTGCCACTGGCCGTTCCAGCGCTGTGGAGAATCCGTGACCCTGTTCCTGCCACAAGGCCCACTGCGGTTTGATGCCGTCAGCCATCAGGGCGGTGACGGCGACGACAGCGGCGAAGACGCCCTGAAGGCACCGATGAACGGCACCGTGGTCACCCTGCTGTGCGAACTGGAGCAAACCGTCGAAGCCGGTCAGCCGCTGCTGGTGATGGAAGCGATGAAGATGGAATATACCATCACCGCCCCCTACGCCGGTCAGGTGCTGGCACTGCCCTATGGACCTGGCCAGCAGGTCAATGACGGCACCGCCCTGGTAACGCTGGAAGCCTTGGAGGAGTCATGAGCCACGCCACCATCGTCGAAGTCGGGCCCCGGGATGGGCTGCAGAATGAAGCCGCAGTCACGCTGGCTCAGCGCATCGCCCTGGTCGATGCCCTCTCTGGCACCGGCCTGAGTCAGATTGAAGCCGGCAGCTTTGTCTCGCCGAAATGGGTGCCACAGATGGCCGATGCCGACCAACTGTTCGCCCGGATTCAGCGGCGTCCGGGCGTTCGTTACAGCGCACTGACCCCCAATATCAAAGGCTTTGACGCGGCGCAACAGGCAAAGGTCGACGGCGTCGCAGTGTTCGGCGCCGCCTCGGAAAGCTTCAGCCAACGCAACATCAACTGCTCCATCAGCGAATCGTTGCAACGCTTCGAGCCGGTATTTGCCGCCGCCCGCCGCGCCGGCCTGCCGGTTCGCGGCTACGTCTCCTGCGTGCTGGGCTGCCCCTATGAGGGCGACATCGACGTCGCCAAGGTGGCCGACGTCGCCGAATCGCTGTACCGAATGGGCTGCTACGAGATCTCTCTGGGCGACACCATCGGCGTCGGTACCCCGGCCAAGGCCAAAGCCATGTTGGCGGCCGTGACCGAACGGATACCGGTATCGGCATTGGCGCTGCATTTCCATGACACCTACGGCCAGGCCCTGGCCAATGTGCTCGCCTGTCTGGATCTGGGTGTCACCACCTTCGACAGCGCCGTGGCCGGACTGGGCGGCTGCCCCTATGCCAAGGGGGCCAGCGGCAACCTGGCCACCGAGGATCTCCTGTATATGCTGCATGGGCTGGGCATGGATACCGGCGTCAACCTGGACGCCGTCATTGCCGCCGGCACCACGATCTGCCGTCAACTGAACAAGCCGCCCTCCAGTAAGGTCGCCCAGGCCTGGCTCGCCAACCATAAGGAGCAACCGGCATGAGCACTCACTCCCCAATCTGGCAACCCAGCCAGAGCCGCATCGATGCCAGCCAGATGGAAGCGTTTCGCCACTTCGTCAATGACAAGCTGGCGCTGACGCTGAGCGATTACCAGCAGCTGCATCGCTGGAGTACCGACCATCCGGATCAATTCTGGCAAGCAATCTGGCAGTTCAGCGAGGTGATCGGCACGCCCGGTCAACGGCTGTTGCTGGACGGCGATAAGATGCCTGGTGCTCGCTTCTTCCCGGACGCCCGGCTCAATTTTGCCGAAAACCTGCTGCGCTATCAGGACGACCGCATCGCCCTGGTGTTTCGCGATGAAGCCGCCAACCGGGTCGCCCTGTCCTATAACGAGCTGTATCACGAAGTCGCCCGCCTCGCCCACCATCTGCGTCACCTGGGCGTGGTAGCCGGCGATCGAGTCGCGGCCTTTATGCCCAACCGCATCGAAACTGTGGTCACTATGCTGGCTGCCGCCAGCCTGGGGGCCACGTTCAGCTCCTGTTCGCCGGACTTTGGCTTCAACGGCGTCCTCGACCGCTTCGGCCAGATTCAACCTAAAGTGCTGGTGGCCGCCAATGGCTACCGTTACAACGGCAAAGTCATCGATTGCAGCGACAAGATCGCCCAGATTGCCGACGCCATCGGTTCGCTGCAGCAGGTCATCGTGGTACCGGCCTTCGATGCGGTCGCTCAGGTTCAGCATCCACTGGCCATTGGCTGGCATCAGGCCCTGGATAACCCGGCCCGCAGCGTGTCGTTTACGCCACTGCCGTTTGACCACCCCCTGTACGTGCTGTACTCCTCAGGCACCACCGGGCAACCCAAGTGCATAGTTCATGGCGCCGGCGGCACCCTGTTGCAGCACCTGAAGGAGTTGCGGCTGCATACCGATATTCAGCGTCGAGATGTGCTGTTCTATTTCACCACTTGCGGCTGGATGATGTGGAACTGGCTGATCTCCGGCCTGGCCACCGGTGCCACCCTGGTGCTGTACGACGGCAGTCCGTTTGCCCCAGGCCCGGAAGTGCTGTGGCAGCTGGCCGAACAGGAGGAGGTCTCGGTGTTCGGCACCAGTGCCAAGTACATCGCCGCCCTGGAAAAGGCCGGTTACCGGCCGGCGGAACACCATCGGCTGACTCAGCTCAAAGGGCTGCTGTCCACCGGTTCGCCCCTGGCCCACGAAGGCTTTGATTTTGTGTATCGACACATCCACCCGGATCTGTGTCTGAGCTCCATCTCCGGCGGCACCGACATCGTCTCCTGCTTTGCCCTGGGCAATCCCATCAAGCCGGTCTACCGTGGCCAGTTGCAGAGTCCCGGGTTGGGAATGAAGGTCGAGGTCTATAACGAGCAAGGCCAGCCGCTGCAACAGCAAAAAGGGGAGCTGGTGTGCACCACGCCGTTCGTGTCGATGCCCATCGGCTTCTGGGGCGATGACGATGGCAGCAACTACCACCACGCCTATTTCGACCGTTTCGACAACGTCTGGGCTCACGGCGACTACGCCGAAACCACCGCCGAGGGTGGGCTGATCATCCACGGTCGCAGTGATGCGGTACTCAACCCGGGAGGGGTGCGGATCGGCACCGCCGAGATCTACCGCCAGGTCGAAAAGGTGGACCAGGTACAGGAAAGCCTGGCCATCGGTCAACAGTGGCAGGATGACGTGCGAGTGGTGCTGTTTGTGGTGCTCAAACCCGGCACCAGGTTGACCGATGCATTGCAGCAGCAGATTCGCACCACCATTCGCGCCAACACCACCCCGAGGCACGTGCCGGCGAAAATCATTCAGGTTCAGGATCTGCCAAAAACCTTGTCCGGAAAGTTAGTGGAGTTGGCAGTGAGAAAAGTGGTCCACGGTCAGGCGGTCACCAACACCGACGCGTTGGCCAACCCTGAATCTCTGCAACAATTTAAGCACCTGCCAGATCTTCAGTGTTAACGCAAAGAATCCAGTCACAACTGTATTTTTACATATGTGACTGGATTTTTACCCATCTTTTCAGAAGCTTAGACTTTCCGAAAGCGCCAAATTGCTCGAAAAAAGCGAGCAATCCAACCATTGCTTAAAACACGATATTAATAAAAAAAGCTTATAAAGCTTCTCTTAAATCAAACAGTTAGATCATCAAAGAAAAAGTGTGAACTGCTACCAAACCCCCACTATTGCACCTACTCGCTCATGCATGTTAGATTCCGCGGCCAGATGAATGTCTAAAACTTGACTAAGATTTATTAATATAATGAATTTAGTCAGCGTAAGTTGGAAAGTACTATGCCAGTGTTAATGCGTGACTTTGATTCGATTGATATACGACTGCTCATAGTGTTCCGCGCAGTGGTTTTTACCGGTAGCTTAAGCAAAGCCGCCCGGAAACTGTCCGTAACGCCTAGTGCCGTCAGTCAATCCCTGTCAAAACTAAGTAAATACTTCAGCCACCCACTGTTCACCCGAACCAGCAATGGACTGGAACCCACCGATTTCGCGATGGAGCTGTACGGCTACGTTAACTCGGCCCTGGATCTGCTGCAGGACGGCGTTGAAAGCCTGAGCGACTTCGATCCAGCCAACAGCAAACGTCGCTTTAGAATCTCGGCCAACCACATTCTTGACCTGATCATTCTTCACCCGCTGGCCCGCCACATCGAGTCCTTTAACAGTCAACTCAAGGTGTCGGTCAATAACCTGGTGGAAGAGGAATCGAAGATCATCGACAGCCTGCAGATCGACAACAACGACCTGTGCCTGGTGGCGATGAAGATCGACATGAAGAGCATCATTCAGGAGAAGGTGCTGGACGAAGAGATGGTGGTTCTGGGCTGCAAATCCAACCCGTTGACCAAAGAGGTCATCGACATGGACACCTTCCTGGCTCAGCGTCACTGCCGTTACGCCGTCGGCCAGATTGGCTACAAGATGGGCAACGCCATGAACATGGGTTACGTCGACGAACGGGAAGTGTTCCTGGACACCAACAACCCCTTCAACGCCATGATGATGACTCAGGGCACCGACACCCTGGTGACCATCTCCCGCTGGTTGTGGGAAAAGTACGCCAGCCAATTCGAACTGGCAGAGATTAAGACCAGCTTCGACATTCCAACGGTGCCGCTGTATCTGACCTATCTGAAGAAGATGGAAGACAGCAAGGCCAATCGCTGGTTGCGCGACCAGGTCAAACAGACCCTCGCTTCATTGCGTTAACACCGAATTGCGGGAATGGATTCCTGCCCCTCTCCCCAGCTTCAACCTTCCCTTTCTGCCAGGCAAAAAAAAGCCGGCACATACCGGCAAACCCACACTGCGCTAGCAACTTAAAACTGCTTTAAATTTAGCAGCGGTTTACCAGCTTGCAATATTCGGGCGTATTTTCAGCCGAGAGTGCCCCACCGGTTCGATGCGACACCCCCTGATTCATCGATGCTCAGTCCCAGGCCAACTCTCGATAATGGGTCCGGCACATGGAGACATAACTGTCGTTACCACCGATCTGTACCTGGTCACCGTTGCGCACCGGGTTGCCGGTTTCATCCAGCCGAACCACCATGTTGGCTTTACGGCCACAGTGACAGATGGTCTTGAGTTCAACCAGTTTATCCGCCCAGGCCAACAGGTATTGGGCACCTTCAAACAGCTCCCCCTGGAAATCGGTGCGTAAGCCGTAACAGAGTACGGGAATGTCCATCTTGTCCACCAGGTAGGTCAATTGACGCACCTGACTCTTGGTCAGGAACTGGCACTCATCCACCAGCAGACAATTGACCGCTTGAGCGTCATTCTCCCGCAATACCATCTGGATCAGATCATCCTCTTTGCGGTAGATAAGGGCATCGGACGACAACCCGATTCGCGACGTCACTTTTCCCTGACCGTAACGGTCATCCAGGCCCGCGGTCATCACCAGAACCTGCATGCCCCGTTCGCGGTAGTTGTACGCCGATTGCAGCAGAGAAGTGGATTTTCCGGCATTCATTGCCGAATAGTAAAAGTAGAGTTGAGCCAAAATTGATCCCCCAGTAATCGCTGAGGCAAGTCTACCGAAAAGCCCGGATCTGAACCAGAGTGGTGGGGCAAAAAATGGCGGCGGCAAACGCAAATCGGGCCCCTGGTGGGGCCCGATGTGTTAGCGGATTAACCTCAGCGCCGACACAGGCGTTTCAGCAGCAGAATCACCAGCACCAGCCCCAGGGTGGCGGTGGCAAACCCGGCCATGACCGACCCGGTCATCCCCAGTACCAGGTAACCGGCCAGCGAGATCAGTGCGGTCAGCACCGCATAGGGCAACTGAGTAGTAACATGATCAATGTGGTGGCATCCGGCACCGGTGGAGGACAGGATGGTGGTGTCGGAGATCGGCGAACAGTGATCGCCGAACACCGCACCGGCCAGTACCGAAGACAGCATCGGCAGCATCAGTGCCAGATCCACCGCTTCGGCCATGTTGGCAGCAATGGGCAGCATGATGGCGAAGGTGCCCCAACTGGTGCCGGTGGCAAAGGCGGCAAAGCCACTGAGCAAAAACAGCAACGCCGGCAATCCCCAGGCAGGCAGGTTCCCCTGGGCCAGAGTCGCCATGAATTCGCCGGTCTTCATGTCGCTGATCACCCCGGCAATGGTCCAGGCAAACAGTAGAATGTAGATAGCCGGTAGCATCGATTTGACGCCACTGATCACCGCCTTACTCATGTAAGCCGCCGGCACCCCCTGGCGCAAACCGAACAGCAGGGTAAAGCCGACCCCGGCCAGGCCAGAGTAGAACAGGGACCAGGCGACGTCGGTGTTTTCAAAGGCACCGATAAGGGAGAACGCCTTGTCGTCCGCCGCCAAAACCTGGTTGCCGGAAAACAGCATCAAAGAAACCGTTATCGCAATCAGGAAACCGATGGGGGCCACCAGGCCGGCGACCCGGCCATTGTTGGCCTCGGGCAGGTCCAGCTCTTCACCGGCAGGCACCCCTTTGGCTTCGTCCCACAGTTGACCGCGCTGAGCTCGCTGCTCGGCGTCCGCCATGGCGCCGAAATCCAGGCCGAAATAGACCACCGCCAGCAACAGGGCAAAGGCAAAGATGGCATAGAAGTTCATCGGTACCATCTGCATAAAGGCACTCAGGTAACCGATGTCGGTCATGCCATGGGTGGTGAGCAAGCCCCCGATCAGGGCGATGATGTACGCGCCCCAGGAGGAGATCGGTGAGATCACGCAGATGGGCGCCGAGGTGGAGTCGATGCAGTAGGCCAGCTTTTCCCGCGACACCTGATAGTGATCGGTCACCGGCCTGGCCACCGAGCCCACCACCAGAGTGTTGAAGTAGTCATCGATGAAGATCACCACCCCCAGTGCCATGGTCATCAACTTGGCATCGCGGCCGCAGCGGATGCGGTGACGGGCCCAATCGGCAAAAGCACGGGTCGCCCCGGAGACCGAAATCAGCGCAGTCATCACCCCCAGTAACACCAGAAAACCAAGCGTGTAGAGATTCCAGCTGTTGAGGGCGCCGTCATCCCAAACCAGAGAGACGGCACGGGAACCGAGCTCGGAAGCGCCATCAACCACAGAGAAATCCACCAGCATCAGGATGCCAATGGCAATGCCTAACCCCAGGGACAGCAGAACTTTTCGGCTGGCGATTGCCATGCCAATGGCCACCACGGGGGGCAGCAGGGAGAGTGCCGAATCGGCGTAACTAATTAAAGCCATCGTAATGTTATCGTCATTATTAGCGATGGAGGCAACTGACACGGCCAAAGCCGCGGGGGACTAGCAAAAAGCGAGAGATCCACCTTCCATTCAGTAGCGCTCCATAGTAAATCATCTTCCCAACATCCGGTTGGAATTTACTATGGCAGTGTTACTCCTGTTAGAAGTAACCCCAGCGCGCAGGGATGATGCCCGGCACACTTCGGCATCGACTCCTTTGGGCCGGCGTCGTCGGGTATCAACCTCGACCGGCTTACTGATAGGCGATGCGCCTCTACCTTATCGGTACTCGCATACGAAGATGCGAAGGCGGCATTCTAACTGCAAGTGCCCCTCACTTGACCAGCAGATGCCGCCATATTGTGAGTTATATCACAGTTATAACAGTTCTGTGAGCTTAGGGACAGCGTCAAACAGATCCGCTTCCAGTCCATAATCGGCCACCTGGAAAATCGGCGCATCCGGGTCCTTGTTGATCGCCACGATCACCTTGGACTCCTTCATGCCGGCCAGGTGTTGAATGGCACCGGAGATGCCCACCGCGATGTACAGCTCGGGGGCGACAATTTTACCGGTTTGTCCCACCTGCAAATCGTTGGCTACGTAGCCCGCATCCACCGCCGCCCGAGAGGCACCGATGGCTCCACCGAGCTTGTCGGCCAGGGCTTCGATCAAAGCAAAGTTCTCGCCGCTGCCCAAACCGCGGCCGCCGGAGATCACCACCCGTGCGGCGCCAAGCTCAGGACGCTCAGACTGCACCAGCTCTTCGCCGACAAACTGGCTGAGGCCGCTGTCTTTGACGCTGGACACCGTCTCGATGTCTGCCGCCGCCTGAGTGGCAACGGCATCGAACGCGCTGGTTCGAATGGTCAGCACCTTGATGGCATCCAGGCTTTGTACCGTTGCCAGGGCATTACCGGCATAAATCGGGCGCACAAAGGTGTCTTCTGACTCAATGGCAATAACATCGGAGTGCTGAGCCACGTCCAGCAACGCCGCCGCCCGCGGCAGCACGTCTTTGCCCTTGGCACTGGCTGCGGTCAGGATGTGGCTGTAGCCACCGGCCAGCTCCAGCACCAGGTCGGCGACCGGTTCTGCCAGCTGATGGGCATACCCATCGTGATCCGCCAGCAACACCTTGGTGACGCCAGCCAGTTGTGCCGCCTGATTGGCGGCCTCGGCCACGCCGCTGCCGGCGACCAATACATGAATCTCCTGACCCAGTTGAGTGGCCGCACCCACGACTTTGGCACACTCGGCACCCAGGCCCTGTTTGTCCAGCTCTGCAATAATGAGGATCGCCATTAGACCACCTTCGCTTCGTTTTTCAGCTTCTCAACCAGCTCTTCAACCGAGCCCACCATGATGCCGCCACTGCGTTCCGCCGGGGCCGTTACCTTTATTACCTGTTGGTGGGATTTCAACTGCAACTCGAAATCCGCCACTGTAACGGTGTCCAGTGGTTTGCGCTTGGCCTTCATAATATTCGGCAGCGACGCATAGCGCGGTTCATTCAGGCGCAGATCCGCAGACACAACGGCAGGCAGTTTGACACTCAGGGTTTGAATGCCGCCATCGATCTCCCGGGCAACAGTGACTTGATCGCCTTCGACCTCAATGCTGGAGGCAAAGGTTGCCTGCCCCATGCCTGCCAGTGCCGCCGTCATCTGCGCGGTCTGGTTGTTGTCGCCATCGATGGATTGCTTACCAAACAGCACCAAATCGGGTTGCTCCTTGTCAACAACCGCTTTTAACACCTTGGCAATCGAGATGGGCGCCAACTCTTCATCGTGCTCCACCAGAATCCCGCGATCGGCGCCCAAGGCCATGGCCGTACGCAATTGCTCCTGGGCCACTTTAGGACCGATTGATACCGCAATAATCTCATCGGCCTGGCCTTTTTCCTTTAGCCTTACCGCTTCCTCGACGGCGATCTCGCAGAAGGGGTTGATCGCCATCTTCAGGTTGGCCAGTTCCACCGCTGACTCATCAGCAGCGACTCTCACCTTCACATAGGGATCGACCACCCGCTTGATCGGAACCAGAATCTTCATAGTACGTCCTTTGTTTAGCGCCAGAATCGACTTTGCATAACACTGCCTCCCACTCTAATTACTGTTAACGTAAACGTCAACATTCAAAGGCCGGCAGCAGGGTGAAAATGAACAGAAGCTGAACCAGTGACATCGAAGGACATTTTTTTCAATGACACGGAACTCCTGAATAATGTAAATGTCTGCAAAGATATCGATATATCATCTTAGTAATGAGTAATTAATTGTCTTAATTTACGAGACAACTATAATTGCCCATGCTAATCTAAACACTGTTAAATTTGCACACTTGATAATTAGGTTGAATCCACGATGGCTGATTTCTTAGAAATTTTGACTCACGGTCGCCGCTTAAAGGCTCAAGTTAAAGAGCTAGAGCTGGATGAGCTGAAAGATGTAATCGCTAAACTGCAGAAAATTGCAGACGAGCGCGAAGCTGAAGCAGAGGAAGAAATTGCTGCTCAAGCTGAACGCCTGGCTAAAATTGAAGCAATCCGCAAGCAACTTGCAGAAGATGGAATTAGCGTTGATGAGCTAAATGCACTGGAAAGTGCTTCTCCACGTCGCAAGCGTGCACCACGCCCAGCTAAATACAAGATTGTTGTTGATGGCGAAACCCTGACTTGGACCGGCCAAGGCCGCACTCCAAAAGCCATCAAAGAAAAACTGGATCAAGGTCACTCCCTGGAAGAGTTTCTGATTTAAGATTTAGTTACAAAGTTTCCTAAAACGGCTGCCAATGGCAGCCGTTTTTTTATGCCCGCTTGCCGAAGGCGAATTGCAGCCCCTCGTCGATGCAAGGATAATGGATTCGATTCAGGAATAATAAAACAAAAGGATTTTTGAATGCCTCTGCCCACAACTCATTGGCGTTGGCGGCGGCTGTGTCAGGTGCTCGCCTGCGCCGCCAGCCTGCCGGCATTTGCCAGCCCCACTCAACCCGTCAGCGCCATTGCCAATGCCGATGATCACTACCTGGCCTTTACCCATGCCACCTTAATCCCCACTCCCGGCCAGCGACTCGAGAATGCGACGCTGGTGATAAAAGATGGGAAAATTGTTTCTATTTCAGAAAGTAACAAGGTTCCAGACGGGGCAAGAGAGATCCATTCCAGGGGAAAAACCATCTATCCGGGCTTTATTGACCCCTATACCGACTTTGGCCAACAGTGGCAGTATTCCGACTACCCCGACGGCGGGCCTCACTATAATGCCGAACAAGCCGGCGCCAAGGTAAATAACCGGGCCATCCACGCCGAAATGAACTGGGCGGACCATTTCCAATTTGATCATGAACGCGCTCAAGATTGGCATAATAATGGCTTCACTTCGGTACAAACCGGCAAACTCGACGGCTTATTTCAGGGCATGAGTGCAACGGTCTCCCTCATTGACCTTCATTCTGAAAGCAGTATCTATGCCATCGAAGGCGCTCACCTGATGTCATTTGACAAGGGAAGTTCTGAGCAAGAATACCCAAACTCGCTCATGGGCAGTATTGCGCTTATTCGACAAACGTTAAAAGATGCACAGTGGTATCAACAGCAATCCAGCAAATCAATACCTCAGTTATCGTTAAACCTGAATCAAACCTTTACCAAACTGTTACAGTTTAACAATCAACGAATCATATTTGACCCAGGACAAGGAAACAACGCCTCCCGCGCGCTGCAACTGTTGCAACCATTTCATCCTTCGCCGGTACTCGTGGGCAATGGTTTAGAGTTTGAGCGACTGGAGTCGCTGAAACAAACTCGGCTTATCTTGCCATTAACTCTGGCTGCAAAACCGCCATTGGATGCCGGATTGGATATTAGCCTTAAACAGCTTCGTCATTGGGAGCGCAGTCCCGGCAACCTTGCGGCAGTCGCCGCCGCCAATATTCCCTTTGCCATCACTCAGCATGGAATCGATCCACTCGAGTTTTGGAACCGAATAACCAAAGCGGTGGAATATGGACTGCCCAAATCCACCGCTTTGGCCGCCTTGACCACCGTCGCCGCTGAATATGCCGGCGTCGATGACTTCCTTGGCCAACTGCAACCCGGCTTTCAGGCCGATTTGGTGATCGCCACCGGTGACCTGTTTGCCGGAGCCGAGATTGAAAGCCTGTACCTCAAGGGCCGACCTCTGCCATTGAATCCGCAACTGGGTAGTCGGCTTTCGGGTCAATATCAGTTGTCCATTGATGAGACCGACCTGACGCTGGTTCTGAGCCAGGATCAGGGCGAACTCTCCGCCCAACTTGAAAGCGGCGAACGGCTGATTCTGCTGGACGTCTCCCACAGCGCGGCGGAACAGTTCAGCGCCGTCGCCGATCTGACGGAACTGGGCTTACCCGGATTAACCCGGTTGACCTTGCACCGGGTCCGCCAAGGATTGTTTGGCAACCTGACCCAGCACGACGGTCAACTGCTGCCGCTGGCAGCCAGCTATCTGGGTCCGATAGCCACGAGCACCGAACCGGAGCCAGTGACAACACCGACCTACCTGAGCCGTCTGACTCGACCGAACCGGGCCTTCGGTACCGACGCCCCCCTGCAGCAGGAACGACTGCACATTCGCGGGGCCACCCTGTGGACCGCCGCTGACGACGGCATCATCGCCGATGCCGATCTGCTGATCGACAATGGGGTGATTCGCGCCATCGGCGAGAACCTCACCACCCCAGAAGGCTTCGACGTCCTCGATGCACAGGGCAAACACCTGACCCCCGGCTTTATCGATGAGCACAGCCACATCGCCATTCGAGGCGGTGTCAACGAAGCGTCAGACAGCAACACCGCCGAAGTCCGAATCGGTGACGTTCTCGATGCCGACGACATTCACATCTACCGGTCGTTGGCCGGAGGGGTCACCACCGCTCAATTGCTGCACGGCAGCGCCAACGTTATTGGTGGCCAGGCCCAGGTGATCAAACTGCGTTGGGGCGAATCCGACCATGACCTCAAATTTCAACAGGCCCCAGCCAGCATTAAGTTTGCCCTGGGTGAAAACGTCAAACAGAGCAATTGGGGTGATCGTTACGTCAGTCGCTTTCCCCAAACCCGAATGGGAGTAGAAGCCTACCTGGAGGATCAGTTTGAACAGGCCAGGAAACTGCAACGTCAGCAACAGGCCTACCAAAGCCTGAGTCGTAACCAGAAACGGCGCCAATTGGCCCCGCGCCCCAACGACCGGCTTGAGGCCCTGATCGAGATACTGAACGGCAGCCGCAACATTCACGTTCATTCCTACGTGCAATCGGAAATTCTGATGTTGCTGCGGTTGTCGCAGCGGCTGGGATTCCACGTTCAGACCTTCACCCACATCCTCGAGGGCTACAAGGTGGCCGATGAGATGGCCAGCTATGGCACCAGTGCGTCCACCTTTTCAGACTGGTGGGCCTACAAGTTTGAAGTCTATGATGCCATTCCCCACAACGCCTGCCTGCTGCTGCAGAAAGGCGTCAACACCAGCATCAATTCGGACAGCGCCGACTTGATTCGCAAGCTCAATCAGGAAGCCGCCAAATCGATGATGTACTGCGGCATGAGCGCCGAACAAGCCCTGAAGATGATCACCATCAACCCGGCCCGGCAGCTGAAGATTGATCGCTACACCGGCTCACTGGAAACGGGCAAACAGGCGGATCTGGTGCTGTGGGACCAACCGCCGATGTCGGTGTATGCCCGGGTGGAGTCCACCTGGGTGGATGGCGTGCGTCGTTTCGACCGCCAGCGCGATCGGCAACTGCAGCGTCAAGCCGGAGCCGAACGTCAGGCCTTGATTCAGAAACTGCTGCTCGATGACAGCGATGACGGGGAGGGCGAATCGCTCACCCCGGACGAGGTGCCGCTGTGGCACTGCGACAGCCTCATCCACCAGCATTAAGGAGCCGATGATGAAAACCCTGTATACCTTGCTACTGCTGGCCCTAGGTAGCCCGGCATTGGCCACCGCCCTGATGGTTGCGCCGCCCCAGTCTCAACCGATCCTGATTCAGGGCGGCACCCTGCACACCGTCACCCAGGGCGTATTGCCCAACACCGACCTGCTGGTGGAAGCGGGTCGCATCCGCGCCATCGGTACCGCACTGCCCGTGCCCGCCGATGCCCGCCTTATTGACGCCAGCGGCCAACGAGTGTACCCGGGCCTGATCGCCCTGGCCAACACCCTGGGCCTGGAAGAGATTGAGATGATCCGTTCCACCGTCGACAGCGAAGAGGTGGGCCAACTCAATCCGCAGCTGAGAGCCGCCGTGGCCTACAACCCGGACTCGGAACTGATCCCCACGGTACGCAGCAACGGCATTACCCACATCCAGCTGACGCCCTCCGGGGATCTGCTGGCGGGCACGTCCTCCCTTCTGAACCTCGATGCCTGGAACCTGGATGATGCCCTGGTACCCGGCGGCGAAGGGCTGCACCTGTATTGGCCTGACCTTCATCTCAGTGTCAGCGACGACGAGTTAGCAGAGCGACAACGGCAACGTCAGCAGCGGCAATTGACCCAACTCAACCAGGCGTTTGAGCAGGCCTATGGCTATTACCTGAATCGGCAACTCGCCCAACGCCAGGATCGGCGCTGGCAAGCGATGCTGCCGGTGTTCGAGGGGCAGCGGCCGCTGTTTGTACACGCCGACACTCAACCACAAATCGAGCAAGCGTTACGGCTGGCGGATCGCTATCGGCTGAAGATGGTACTGGTGGGTGGCTACGACAGCTACCGCCTCATCGACCAGTTGCTGGCGCAACAGGTTCCGGTGGTGTACACCCATGCCAACAGCCTGCCGTTGCGGCGCCACGAACCCGTGGATCTGCCGTTTACCATTCCGACCCTGCTGGCCGACGCCGGGGTTGAGCTGGCACTGGCTTATCCCGGCAGTTGGGACAGCCGTAACCTGCCGTTCGCCGCGGGTTACGCCGCCGCCCATGGCCTCGGCGGTGCCCGGGCGCTGAAAGCGATCACCCTGTCCCCGGCCAACATTCTGGGGCTGTCCGACATGGGGGCTCTGGAAGTCGGCTATCGAGCCAACCTGGTGATCAGCGACGGCGACCTGTTGGACATGGGCCAGAGCCGGGTCAGCATGGTGCTGATCGACGGCCGCCAGATCGACCTGAATAATCGCCATAAACAGCTGTACCACAAATACCTGAACAAGCCCGCTCGCTAAGGGCACTGGCCGCCGGTTCACTCACCCGGCGGCCCCTTTGTGGTACACTTCTGTCATCTCTATACTCGGATATCTCCCATGTTTTCATTGACCTCGTGGCACCGATGGGCCCTCGTTCTGCCGCTGCTTAGTGGCTGCAGCAGCCAGTTCCAGTTTTCATCCAACCTCGACAGCGATGCCGTCGATGACTACTTCAAGGCCGGTAAGGTGCAGGTTTATCAGGGCAGCACCCCTCCCGCCGCTGAGCGGGATCTGGGACTGCTGGAAGCCACCAGCTGTCAAGCCGACAGCAACGCCGTGCCCGCCAGCCAGGCCGATGCCCGCACCCAGCTCCGTCGGCTGGCCGCGGATCAAGGGGCCAACGCCATCTGGGTCAGCCAGTGCATCGAACTCAGTGCCGACAAGCACTGCCAGCACTCCATTGTCTGTTACGCCCGCGCCCTGGTGGTTCATGAAGATTGAGATGACACCGGTGGCCCTGTGCCAGTCGCCTTACAAGCAAAAGTTCGCCATTCCCCGGCAGCCACGACTGGTGCCAGCGGCGGTAGGCCGCCTGCTGCTGCAAGGGGAGTGCAACACCGGCGATGTGCTGCGAGGCATTGAGCAGTTTGAGTATCTGTGGCTGATTTTCAGCTTCCATCAGAACCTGCAACAAGGCTGGAAACCGACGGTACGGCCGCCGCGCCTCGGCGGTAACGAACGCATGGGGGTGTTTGCCACCCGGGCCACCTTTCGCCCCAATGGCCTGGGCATGTCGGCAGTTAAACTGCGGGGCATCGGCTGCGAACAGGGCCAGCACTATCTGGAGGTTGAAGGCATCGATCTGCTGGACGGCACCCCGATCTACGACATCAAACCCTATGTGCCCTACTCCGACGCCCTGCCCTACGCCTGTGGCGGGTTTGCCCAACAGCCCCCGGAGCCGATGGCCGTCACCCTCAGTGACGCCGCCCAGCGGCAGATGAACGACGCCGAACGTCGTCAACCCGGCTTTCGTCAGTTGGCAGAGCAGGTGCTGGCCCAGGACCCCCGTCCCGGTTATCACAGAGGCAACAGCGACCGCGAATACGGCGTGCAACTGCACCAATTTGATCTGCGATGGCAAGTGATCGACGGCGTCAATCACATCATCGCGGTAGCCCCGCTGGCCAGCCATGACTGATCGCTACCGCGCACAGCACAAGCAGCGACTGAACTGGATGCCGTGGCTGTATTATCGTCTTAAGGAGAAGCACCTGGCGTGGGCTCGCCCCTGGCAGCAGCAGCTGCAACAGCAGTTGATGGAGCTGGAAACGGTTCGCTTCGGCGCCGACTGCTTTGTGGCAGAGGAGTGTGCCCTGTTTGCCGAACCCGGTCGCGACATCGTCTTCGGCGATCGCTGCATGCTGGCCAGCAACAGCTTTCTCCACGGTCCATTGCAGTTTGGGAATGAAGTCAGCATCAACCATGGCTGCAGTCTCGATGGCGGCCGGGCCGGGATTCGCATCGGCGATCAGACCCGCATCGCCCACGACGTGTCCATCTATGCCTTTAATCACGGCATGGCACTGGATCAACCCCTGTATCAACAAGGCGTCAGCTCCAAAGGGGTGGTGATCGGCAAAGACGTTTGGGTGGGCGCCAGAGTCTGCATCGTCGACGGTGTCACCATCGGCGATCACGCCATCATCGGCATGGGCTCGGTGGTCACCAAGGATGTGCCCGCCTACGCCAAGGTGGCCGGCAGCCCTGCCCGGGTCATTGGCGATCGTCGACAGCCCTAAGCCCCCGAGCCCCCCTTAACGCCATCGGCGGCTCGCCGCCGCCGCACTTTGCCAGGGTAGGCCGGCACCGGGCTCAGCCCAGCATCAGATCTCCGTGCTGTTCGTTGTGGTAGGCGATGCGGTTTCGGCCCTGGCTCTTGGCTTTGTACAGCGCCTTGTCCGCCAACTCGAAGAACTGCTCCGGAGTCTGATCCACCTCGGGCACCAGCGTCGCCACACCAATGCTGATGGTGACATAACTGCCGATGTCGGAGCCCTCGTGAGGGATACCCAGCGCCTCCACCATCGCCCGCAGGCTATCGGCAAATTTCACCGCCTTGCGGCCGGTTTCCGGCAGCACTGCCGCGAACTCCTCGCCACCGTACCGTGCCAGCAGATCTCGTGGTCGATTCAACTGACTGGCCAGCATTCGGGCTATCTTCTTCAGGACCCGATCCCCGGCCAGGTGGCCATAGCGATCGTTATAGGATTTAAACAAGTCCACATCGATGACAAACAAGGTAATCGGCTTGCTGGTTCGCCGGGCACTCTCCCACTCCTGGCTGAGCCAGTTATCAAACTGACGCCGGTTCGCCACCTGAGTCAGGCCATCGGTGAGGCTCTGGCGGGTCAACTGCTGGTTAACCCGGTTCAACTCCTCGGTGCGAGCTCGAACCAACTCCTCCACCTCTCGGTTGCGCCGACGCATCTGCCACATGAACACTCCGGAAGCCAGGGCTGCCAGGGCACCGCCGATGCCGACCAGGTAGGGGGTCAAGCTGCGCTTGCTGGAGAAGAATGCGGGATTGGCCAACGCCTCCAGGCGCCACTGACGCCCAGCCAGGTCGGCGTACACAAAGCGCTTGCTGCGCTCGCCAGCCACGGTCGGGTGCGGTTCGGCCCCCAACAACAAGATGCTGTTGTCGCCGCTGTCGTCCCAGATCTGGTACTCGAGGTGAGCCCGGTGGCCGTCGAGCACCAGGTCATGGAGCATCTCCTCCACCTGAAACACCCCCAGCAAATAGCCTTTCAATAGCTTTTCCCGGCTGGCCACCGTCAGCGGCAGGCTGTGGTAGATGGGCACCACCGCCATCACCACCTTGCCCAGGTCCACATCCAGGTTTACGGCGGTCAGCGCCGGATTGGCACTGTTCATCGCCAGTTCAAAGGCGTCGGTCACCTCGGGTTGGCGTGACATGTCCATGCCGAAGCGGCGCTCGTTGCCAGAAAAGGGGCGCACGTAATAAACCGGGTAGTAACGCTCTCTCTGGCCGGCGGCCACCGGTTGCCCCTGCACCTTGTCGGTAAAGGTAAAAGCCGGATAACGTTGCTGCATCGCGGCCTCAAAGGCGCCACGCTCACTCGCCTTCACCCGGGGAATCCACTCCAGCGCCTTGATCTCACGATGCCGGGCCAGGATGCCATCGGCCACCATGGCGAACTCCTGCTCGGTGACCTCATCAGACCCCTGGTACAGGGTCGACAGGTAATTGAGCACCGACAGCGACGAATCGATGCGCCATTTGATCAGCCGGGCCTGGTTGGCGGCAAAATAATCAAAATCGCGCTCCAGGGATTGCTGCTCGGTCTGATACAGCTTAAACGCCAGCCACGAGGTGGACATCACCCCGACCAGTACCACCGCCACGATGTCCCATCGCCTCTTGCTCATTCGCTGTCGCACTCCCGCCAAAACTTTTAACAATTATTCCATATAAAACAAATAATACTAACCTTAGATTCGCTGACATCACCGAATCCCTTGTCAGTATAAGGTGCTCACGACAGTCGCAGAGGCGAAAATAGGCGGATAATCCGCCCCAACCTCGCCGTGCCATTAGACTTGCGCCACAGGCCTGATAGAATATTGGCTTCATTTTTTTGCACGGATTTTATTGATGAGAACCAGCCGTTACCTGGTCTCCACTCTCAGAGAGACCCCATCAGACGCCGAGATCATCAGCCATCAGCTGATGCTGCGCGCCGGTATGATTCGCAAACTGGCTTCTGGCCTGTACACCTGGTTGCCCACTGGACTGAAGGTCCTGAAGAAAGTGGAGAACATCGTCCGCGAAGAGATGAACCGCGCCGGGGCGGTGGAAACCCTGATGCCGATGGTGCAACCTGCGGATCTGTGGCAGGAAACCGGCCGCTGGGACGACATGGGACCAGAGCTGCTGCGCATCAAGGATCGTCATCACCGCGACTTCGTGCTGGGCCCGACCCACGAAGAGGTGATCACCGACATCGTTCGCAATGAGGTGAAATCCTACAAACAACTGCCGCTGAACCTGTATCAGATTCAGACCAAATTCCGTGACGAAGTCCGCCCCCGTTTCGGCGTAATGCGCTCTCGCGAATTCCTGATGAAAGACGCCTACTCTTTCCATCTGGATCAGGCCACCATGGATGATACCTATCACGCCATGCACAAAGCCTACTGCAACATTCTGGAACGGATGGGACTGGAGTTTCGCCCGGTTCTGGCGGACACCGGCGCCATCGGTGGCGCCCTGAGCCACGAGTTCCAGGTACTGGCCTCCAGCGGCGAAGACGCGGTGGTGTTCTCCACCGACAGCGACTACGCTGCCAATATCGAAAAAGCAGAAGCGCTGGCCCTGGGTGAGCGCGGCGACGCCGGTGCCGAGATGACGCTGGTGGACACCCCCAACGCCAAAACCATCGATGAGTTGGTGGCGCAGTTTGACCTGGCCATCGACAAAACCGTCAAAACCCTGATTGTGCACGCCAGCGACAGCTGTGAGCACGACCTGGTGGCGCTGATGGTTCGAGGCGACCACGAACTCAACGAAGTGAAGGCCGAAAAGCTGGCCGAAGTGGCCACCCCACTGCAGTTTGCCAGCGAAGAAGAGATTCGCAACGCCATCGGCGCTGGCCCAGGCTCCCTGGGCCCCGTTGGCCTGAAACTGCCCCTGATCATCGATCGCTCCGTTGCCACCCTGAATGACTTCGGCGCCGGTGCCAACATCGACGACAAGCACCATTTCAACATCAACTGGGAACGAGACGTGGCCCTGCCACGGGTTGAAGATCTGCGTAACGTAGTGGAAGGCGACGCCAGCCCATGTGGCCAAGGCACCCTGAAGATCGCCCGCGGCATCGAAGTGGGTCACATCTTCCAGCTGGGCACCAAGTACTCCGAGTCCATGAAAGCCACGGTACTGGATGAGAACGGCAAGGCTCAGCCACTGATCATGGGCTGTTACGGCGTTGGGGTATCCCGCATCGTGGCGGCAGCCATCGAGCAAAACCACGACGACCGCGGCATCATCTGGCCGGCGGCCATCGCACCGTTCCAGGTGGTCATTGTGCCAATGAACATGCACAAGTCTCACCGGGTTCAGGAAGCGGCAGCCAAAATCTACGACGACCTGCAGGCCGCCGGAGTGGACGTACTGTTCGACGATCGCAAAGAGCGTCCCGGGGTCATGTTTGCCGACGCCGAACTGATGGGCATCCCCTACAGCATCGTGATCGGCGAGCGCGGTATCGATGCCGGCTGCTTCGAGTTGAAAGTGCGTGCCGACGGCAGCAAAGAGGAAGTTGCCATCGACGCCATCGTCGAGGCCCTCAACACTAAGCTGAACGGCTAAGCACGTCTCTACCGCAGCAAAAAGGGTTGGCCATGGCCAACCCTTTTTTGTGTTTGCTGATATCAGCCAGGCTGAAGCGCTATGACGCCGACTCTGGCGCTCGAACCGCTCGTCCCACCCCGTCGATCAGCTCATCCAGCAACGCATCCAGATCCACCCCTTGCATGCACTGGCGAGGGCTGCAGATCAATCGAGTCAAGCCATCGTGCATGGCATTAAACAGCAGGAACGCGGTGCTGACCGACATGCCCGGATGCAGCTTGCCCTGGTCGTGGGCCATCTGCAATGCTTGCTGCATGTGGGAATCTTCCTGACAATGCAGCTCATCCAGGCTTTCACTCAGCTCGGGCACCATCTCCGCCTGTCGGTACAGCATCATCACCTGGCGCATGTTGGACTCTCGGGTCAGTTCGTGCCAGAAGGAGCGACTGGCCTTAAGCAGGCACTCCAGTGGATCCGCCCCCTCATCGGTAATGCTGCGCCACAACCGTTCCATTTCCGGAGAGATGGAACGCTCAAACAGCGCGTGCAGCATCGCCGCCTTGTCCTCAAAGTGCCAATAGATGGCCCCCCGGGTCATGCCACAGGCCGACGCAATCTGCGCCAGGGTGGTTTTGGCCACGCCGTTCTCACTGAACAGCTTTAACGCCGCATCCAGCAACAGCTGACGGGTCTTCTCGGCTTCGGCTTTGGTCTTTCTGGCCATTGGGTTTCCGCGGTTAATGCCTGTCGCTTGCCAGACAATCTGACAGCCAGGCCAAAAGAAATATTACTCCCGCCCCGATGATCAGGTAGCTGACGGGATTGTAGGCGACGAACGCTGTCATGGTGAACACTCAGTTACATGCAAGGATGTTTGTATAGTCGCTTATTATACATACAGCCAAGTTTGTATCAAGCCGATTCGGCGCTGAACTATACTTATCTCATTGCGCCATCCTGTTAATCCCATTGTCTTTATCAGGTAATAAATGACGGCGATGGTATCGGCGCCCACCGACAACATGGACCCAGTCACAGGGACGAGACGCAAACAGATGACAGCCAAACCGAACCAAGGCCAATGGGCCCTGCAACTCAGCGGCGGCGGCGGACGTGCAGCCTATCAGATAGGGGTACTTAAGGCGATAGCCAACTTCTATCCCCGTAACCACGGCCTGCCGTTTCCCATCCTCTGTGGTACCTCCGCCGGTGCCATCAACGCCACCACCCTGGCCTGCTACGCCGGCGCCTTTCACAAAGGGGTGCGCAAGCTGGAGTGGATCTGGCGCAATTTCACCAGCAGCAAGGTCTACCACGCCCAGACGTGGCCTCTGGGCCGCCACTTGCTGCATCAGGTACTGCACCGAAAAGATCCTCAGCAGCCCCCCAGCCTGCTCAACAACGCCCCGCTGCAAACGCTGCTGCAGCAAGTTCTGCCGCTGGAAAAGATAGATCGCCATATCGATGCCGGCCACCTCAAGGCGCTGACCGTCGCCGCCTCCAGCTATCGCCACCCCTGCTGCGTCAACTTTTTTCAGGGGCAACCGAACCTGAGCCCATGGCAACGATTCCGTCGCCGCGGGGTGCCGGCCAGCATCGACATACATCACCTGATGGCCTCGGCGGCGATTCCTTTGGTGTTTCCCTCGGTCGCCATTGACGGCGAGCATTACGGTGACGGTGCCGTGCACCAGTTGTCGCCGTTGAGCGCACCGATACATCTGGGGGCCGATCGCATCTTCATCATCAACCTCGAAAGCCCGGGCAACCCCGCGCCCCAGCACAACCCGCCCAACAGCGGCCTGATCACCGGTCACCTGCTGGACGCGGTGTTTTCCGATGCCCTCAACTCAGACCTGGAGCGCATCGCCCGCATCAACGCCTCGCTGGCGTTGATTCCACCGGAGCGGCGGGTGATGCAGCCACTGAAAACCGTCGAAACCATGACCATCAAACCGTCACAGAACCTGGACGCCATCGCCCTGCGCCACTACGGTTCTCTGCCCCGAGGCGTGCGTTCGCTGTTAAAGGTGATAGGGGTGGATGATCAGAGTGAGTCCAGCCTGCTGAGCTATCTGATGTTTGAAGCGGCGTATTGCCAGGAGTTGATAGAGCTGGGCTTTAACGATGCCAACGACAAGCAGCGGCAATTGAAGCTGTTCTTCGATCTTGATGATCACGGCCCTTCCAGCAGTGCCCGCTCCGCCAGTTCAACCTGATGAGGGGTCCCCAGCAACAGCAGGGTGTCACCATGAGCCAAGCGGGTCGTGGGCACGAAGGACAACGCTTCACCGTCTCGCTTGATGCCGTCGAGCTTGACCCGCCAATGATTCAGCGGCAACTCCACCACGAAATGGCCCACCGCCCAGGCATTGGGACTGAGGGTCACCGCATGCAACAATTCTCGCCCCGGGGCCAGATCCTCACCACCAAAGAAACCGTGCAGAATTCGATAACGATCCCGCCGTTCCCGTTCGATGCGCAATAAAATCCTCGGCAACGGCACTCCCAATTGATACAGCACCTGACTGACCAGCATCAGGCTGCCCTCCAGGCTCTCTGGAATCACCTGATCGGCGCCAGCCAGTTCCAGCGCCTCCAGGGTGGAGTCGTCCCGGGTTCTCACCAAGGTGCGAATGGAGGGCGCCAGTCCCTTGATGCAATCCAGCAGATTGAAGATGTCGCGGCGGTTATCAAAAGTCACCACCACCAGCCTGGCATGGGGCAGGCCCACGTCTTTGAGAATCGCCTGACGACGGCCATCACCAAACACCACAGGCTCACCGCCAGTACGGGCTTCGCGGACACGAATCGGATCCAGATCCACCGCCACAAAAGGCATCTTTTCCCGCTTCAGGAACCGGGCAATGGTCTGGCCTACCCGGCCATAGCCCAGCAACACCACATGATCACGGGTGACCAGTTCCGGCTGGGGCGGCTCGTCTCCCAGCCATTGTTCCCGCTGACCCAGTACCTGCTTGGCCAGATCCAGGCAACGATCCACCAGCGTCGGGGTCAACGCCATGGAAAAGATGCCAGTCATTACCAGCAGGTTGGCCAGATCCCGCTCCAGCACCTGCCACTTCACCGCCAGGGCAATCAGCACGAAACTGAACTCCCCCACCTGAGCCAGGCAGATGCCGGTGGCCAGGGCGTCTTTGGCTTTTTCACCGGAGAGGCCAGCCAGGGCCCAGATGATGGCGGCTTTGGACAGCATCACGGTCACCACCAACGCCAATAGCAGCGGCAATTGCGCCCATAGCAGTGACAGATCCAGCAACATCCCCACCGACACGAAGAACAGCCCCATCAGCAGATCCCGAAACGGCCGAATGTCCGCCTCCAGTTGCTGACGGTACTGGCTCTCACCCAGCAGCATGCCCGCCAGAAACGCCCCCAGGGTCATGGACAGCCCCAGAGACAGGGTCACAAAGCCGGTGGCCAGGGCCACCGCCAGGGTGGTCAACACAAACAGCTCATCGGAGCGCGAGCGCGCCACCTCATCGAAAATCTTCGGCAGCAGGAAGCCACCCAATCCCAGCAGCAGTACGAAGGCCGCGGCTCCCTTCAGCAGCGCCCAGGACAACTCCATCGCCAGCACCGCACCGCTGCTGTCGGACCCCAGCAGCGGAATCACAATCAACAGCGGAATCACCGCCAGATCCTGGAACAGCAGAATGCTGACCGACAGTTCGCCATGACGACGGTTGATCCAGCCTCGTTCATCCAGCTGCTTCAGCACAATGGCGGTGGAAGAGAGGGCGATGGCGCCGCCGCAGACAAAGGCGGCCCGCACGTCCAGGCCCAGCAGCCAGGACAACAGCGAGGTACACAGCAGGGTAATCAGAACCTGGGCACTGCCCAGGCCAAACACCCGGGCCCGCATGGCCCACAATCGCGGCAGGGAAAACTCCAGCCCCAGTGAGAACATCAGGAACACGATGCCGATCTCCGCCACCAGCGCAATCTGGCCACTCTCCAGCCAGTTAAATCCCTGACTGCCCGCCAGGCCTCCGGTCACCAGCCAGGCCAGAATCACCGGCAGCCGCAGGCGCCGGGTTACCACCAGTGAACCGATGGCCACCAGCGCCAGTAACAGAATGGGGATCAGAGAACCGTGTTCCATCGGCAGTGCGTTTCCTCCTGAAAGCGTACTCGAATCGATTGTGAGACGGCCAGCGCTCAGTCTTGTCGAACTGGCAGCAAGCCTTCGCCGGCAAGCACCAGCGCATCGCGCTCCAGCCAGTATCCCAGTGCCGCCACCAACTGCTCTCCAAAGAACAGCATCGGAATGCGGCTGCGCACCCAGGGGGGCACACCCAGCTCCTGCCACACCTTCTTCAGCGGCCGGGAGCCGCTGCGAAGATGAGGGCGGACTCTCTGGGTGCCGAGCAGGTCGTAACGAATGGTGATCGCCTCCCCCGCTTTCGGCAACCGCAAGCGTTCGCCGCTGCAGGCCGCCTCCAGGCACCAATGTTCGCCATTGGCCATCTGCTGCCGAACCCGGGGAATCATCATCTCGGTGTCCAGCTGCGGCCCGTCGTCCTCGGCCACCAGGTACAAGCCGTCACGATAACGACGCAGCCAACGCAGCCCCACTTTCAGCTGCGGCTGCGCATCCTCGCGTGCCAGCCAGAACTGGGCGATCTGCTGCAGTTGCACCTGTGAGGGCATCATCAGGTTATGCCGTCGTAACCAATACCTTACCAGATTGTTGCGCCGCGGCGCAGACAAAAGACTCAGGCCCTCGATCGCCAATCCATCCGCCGCCAGGCTGAGCCGACTCAGATCCTCGGCGGCCATCTCATCACACAGGCTCTGTTGCTCACCGCACAGCTGGGCGCTGCGGGCGACCGCGTTGTTGAACCCGGGCCAGCGCTCGGTCAGCAGCGGCAGGATTCGGTGACGGAGAAAATTGCGATCGAATCGAACATCGGTGTTGCTGTCGTCCTCGATGTGAGCCAGCCCCAGTTCCTGAGCCGCCAGCTCCACCTCGGCGCGACTGTGGCCGAGCAGGGGCCGCAGCAAGGTGGCACCGGCGAAGGGTTGGCTGGGCAACATCCCTGCCAACCCCAGCGGGCCACTGCCTCGCTTCAGGGCCAGCAACAGCGTCTCGGCCTGATCGTCCTTGTGCTGGGCCGTCAACAGCAGGTCACCGGGCTGCAGCAGCCGATCCAGGGCTTGATAACGGGCGCTGCGCGCGGCTGCCTCCAGGCTGATGCGGCTGCCCTGCTCCACCGTCACCCTGGCCACGGTTAGCGGCAGGCCATACAGTTCGGCCCGGCGCTGACAGTGCTCGGCCCAGGCATCGGCGTGATCCGACAAGCCATGATGGACATGAATCAACAGAAAAGGGCGGGCAGGAAATTGCGGCCTCAGACGGGCCAGGATGCTGGCGAGCAGTTCAGAATCAATGCCGCCGCTGTAGGCGAGGACCACGCGGCGGGCATTGTCCAGCTGGGCCGACAGCGCGGCCCTGACACTGGATTCAAGCTGGTTTAACGACAATAACCGTACTCCATCAACCGGTCGTAACGTTGTTCCAGCAGAGTATCCACATCCAGAGTGTTCAACAAGTTCAAATCGGCAAGAATTTGATCTTTCAGGTTGCGGGCCATACCGTCGATGTCGCGATGGGCACCGCCCTTGGGCTCAGGTACCACCTTGTCCACCAACTCCAGCTCGTGCAAACGCTCGGCGGTGATGCCCATGGCTTCGGCCGCCTTCGGCGCTTCCGCCGCGTCTTTCCACAAAATGGAGGCACAGCCTTCGGGGGAGATCACCGAGTAGGTGGAGTACTGCAGCATGTTAACCCGATCGCCGACGCCGATGGCCAGCGCGCCACCGGAACCGCCCTCACCGACCACGGTGCAGATCACCGGCACCTTGAGGCCGGCCATCACTTTCAGGTTGCGGGCGATGGCTTCACTCTGGCCGCGCTCCTCGGCGCCGACACCCGGGTAGGCCCCCGGAGTATCGATGAAAGTGATGATCGGCATCTTGAAGCGCTCGGCCATCTCCATCAGGCGCAGCGCCTTGCGGTAGCCTTCCGGACGTGGCATGCCGAAGTTGCGGCGCACCTTCTCCTTGGTGTCACGGCCCTTCTGATGGCCGATTACCATCACCGGCATGCCGTCCAGACGGGCGGTACCGCCAACAATGGCCGGATCGTCGGCGTAGGCACGATCACCACACAGCTCATCAAATTCGGTGAAGATGCGGTCGATGTAGTCCTGGGTGTAGGGGCGCTGCGGATGGCGGGCCATCTGCGCGACCTGCCAGGCACCAAGGTCAGAAAACACCTTGGTAATCAGGTTTTCACGCTTCTCTTCCAGCTGTTGAATCTCATCCTGAAGATCCATGTCCAACTGGCTGTTGCGGCTGACGTTCTTCAGCTCGTCAATCTTTGCCTGTAGCTCGGCTATCGGCTGTTCAAAATCCAAAAAATCCAGGCTCATAGTCTGATCACCTAAAGGTGCCTGTTGGCACTCATCAATATGTCATTGTTACTTTATCCGAACCGAACAGCGTTGCCAGTTGCAACAACAGCTCATCGTCCGGGCGTACCTGCCAGTCTTGTCCCAACTGCAGGGTGCCGCTGGCATCGGGTCGGTTAAATCGAATCTGTACCGGGCAACTGCCGGAGCGGTATTCCCCCAGCAGCGCTTTTATCTTGGTCAGTTTAGTGTCATCCAGGCTGTCGGAGTCCAGCTCCAGGCTGACGCCCTTGGCCCATTTCTCCCTCGCCTGACTGATGTCCAGCACCTCTTTGGCAGACATTTTATTGCCACCGCTGAAATCATCAAAGCTGACCTCTCCCTCGACAATCAGGATCTTATCCTTTACCAACAGATCTTGGTACTTTTCTACCCCTTCTGCAAACATCATCACTTCGAGGCGACCGCTCTTGTCATCCAGGGTCAGAATGCCCATCTTGCTGCCGCGCTTGGTGATCATCACTCGGGCGGCGATCACCAACCCGGCCACCCTGGTACTTTTACCGCGACCGGTGGGCACCACATCTTTAAGGCGACCGGAAGTCCAGCCTCTGAGCTCTTTCAGGTACTGATTGATGGGGTGGCCGGTGAGGTACAATCCCAGGGTCTCGCGCTCGCCGTCGAGCCAGATTTTTTCCGGGAAGTGAGGCACCGAGACAAAGGCCTGATCCGCAGCGCCCGGCTCCGGGGTCAGGCTGCCAAACAGGTCATCCATGCCCTGAGCCTGGTTGCGGGCATTCTGGCCCGCCGCTTTCGCCGCCTGGTCCAGGGTCGCCATCATCGCCGCCCGGTGCGGCCCCAGGTTGTCCATGGCGCCGGCCATGATCAGTTTCTCGATGGTGCGCTTGTTGACCTTCTTGAGGTCGACCCGGTTGCAGAAATCAAACAGGTCACGGAACGGTCCGCCACTGTTGCGGGCCGCCAGTATTTCATCCACCGGCCCCTCACCGACCCCTTTGATGGCGCCGATGCCGTACACAATCTCTTCTTTGGCGTTGACGTTGAACTTGAACAGGCCCATGTTGACGTCCGGCGGCAACAGGGTCAGCCCCATGCGCTCGCACTCGTCCACCAGGGTCACCACCTTATCGGTGTTGTCCATATCCGCCGACATCACCGCCGCCATAAAGTAGGACGGGTAGTGGCGCTTCATCCACAGGGTCTGGTAAGACACCAGGGCGTAGGCAGCCGAGTGGGATTTGTTGAAGCCGTACCCGGCGAATTTCTCCACCAGGTCAAAGATCTTCATCGCCAGATCGCCATCAACGCCGTTGTTCTCGGCCCCTTCACGGAAGGTGCCCCGCTGCTTGGCCATCTCCTCGGGCTTCTTCTTACCCATGGCACGACGCAGCATATCCGCGCCACCCAGGGTATAGCCCGCCAGCACCTGAGCGATCTGCATCACCTGTTCCTGATACAGGATGATGCCGTAGGTGGGTTCCAGGATCTCCTTCAGCGATTCGTGCTGATACTCGGCATCCGGATAGGACACCTCTTCGCGACCGTGCTTACGGTCGATGAAGTTGTCCACCATCCCCGACTGCAGCGGCCCGGGGCGGAACAGGGCCACCAGGGCGATCATGTCTTCGAAGCAGTCCGGACGCAGCCGCTTAATCAGATCCTTCATGCCGCGGGATTCCAGCTGGAACACCGCGGTGGTCTCCGACCGTTGCAGCATGTCGAACGACGGCTGATCATCCAGGGGGATGCTCTCGATGCGAATCGGCGCCTGCCCTTTGGCTTCCAGTGCCGGGTTGGCCATATCCAACGCCCACTGGATGATGGTCAGAGTCCGCAGCCCCAGGAAGTCAAACTTCACCAAGCCGGCGGTTTCCACGTCGTTCTTGTCAAACTGGGTCACCGGGTTACCGCCGGTATCATCGCAATACAGCGGCGCGAAATCGGTGATGGTGGTGGGGGCAATGACCACCCCACCGGCGTGCTTACCGGCGTTACGGGTACAGCCTTCCAACTTACGGGCGATGTCGATGAGGTTCTTCACCTCCTCGTCACGATCGTAGATCTCCGGCAGCGCCGGCTCCTCTTTAAACGCCTTAGCCAGGGTCATGCCCGGGTCCGGCGGAATCAGCTTGGAGATGCGATCCACAAAGCCGTAGGGGTGCCCCAGCACCCGACCCACATCCCGAATCACCGCCTTGGCCGCCATGGTACCGAAGGTGATGATCTGCGACACCGCATCTCGACCATACAGCTCGGCGGTGTGATCGATCACCTCGTCGCGACGATCCATGCAGAAGTCGACATCGAAATCGGGCATCGACACCCGCTCCGGGTTCAGGAAGCGTTCGAACAGCAGATCGTATTCCAGCGGATCCAGATCGGTAATCTTCAGCGCGTAGGCCACCAGCGAGCCGGCACCGGAACCCCGTCCCGGCCCCACCGGAATGTTGTTGTCCTTAGACCACTGAATAAACTCCATCACGATCAGGAAGTAACCGGGGAACCCCATGTTATTGATCACTTCCAGTTCGATTTTGAGGCGGTCGTCGTACTCCGGCCGCCGTTGCAGCCGCTCGGCCTCGTCGGGGAACAGGAACTCCAGTCGCTGCTCCAGTCCCTCCTCCGACACCTTAATCAGGAACTCTTCAATCTTCAGATCGCCGGTGGGGAAGTCCGGCAAAAAGTACTCGCCCAGGCGCACGGTGACGTTACAACGCTTGGCAATCTCGACCGTGTTGTCCAGCGCCTCGGGAATGTCCTCGAACAGCGCAGCCATCTCGTCGGCACTGCGCAGGTACTGCTCTCGCGAATACAGCCGCGGCCGGCGACTGTCATCCAGAGTAAAGCCGTCATGGATGCAGACCCGAATCTCGTGTTCATCAAAATCTTCCGGGTCCAGGAACACCACCTCGTTGGTGGCCACCACCGGCAGACCGGTGGCGTCGGCCAGCGCCACCGCCCGGTGCAGATAGGTCTCCTCGCCACTGCGGCCGGTGCGAATCAGCTCCAGGTAGTAACGATCGGCAAAATGCTGCTGATAAAACGCCAACAGGGAATCGACCACCTGCTGGTTGCCCTTGGTCAACGCCTGGCCCACATCGCCGTCTTTGGCGCCGGAAAGCAGGATCAACCCCTTGGCGTGCTCCGCCAGCCAGGCCCGGTCCAGCACCGGCCGGTGATCGACGTGACCACGCAGGTACGCTTTGGAGATCAACAGAGTCAGGTTTTTGTAGCCGTCGTTGTCCATGGCCAGCACCGTCAACCGACACTGCATGTCATCCAGCTCGGGACAGATTTGCCAGAAATCCGCACCGATGATCGGCTTGATGCCGTTTTTATGGCTGCCGCCATAGAACTTCACCAGGCCACAGAGGTTGGTCTGATCCGTCAAGGCCAGTGCCGGCATTTCCATCTCCGCCGCCCGGCTGAGAATGGGACCGACTTTCTGCATGCCGTCGACCATGGAAAAGTCGGAGTGGACCCGCAGGTGAATAAAGCGTGGTTCGGCCATGGTGTTCGTTTACTCCAGACCCAGTGCGCGTCGCACCGGTTTAAAACTGGTTCGGTGAAAAGGCGTGGCCCCCAGGGCGGCCAACTGCTCGAGGTGTACCTTGGTGGGGTACCCCTTGTGCTGGGCAAACCCGTATTGGGGATACTGGCGGTCCAGCGCCAACATTTCGCCGTCTCTGACCACCTTGGCCAGAATCGAAGCGGCACTGATGGCCGGCTCCTTGTCATCGCCCTTGATCAGGGCTTCCGCCGCCAAGCCGCCAAAATCCGGGCAGCGATTGCCATCCACTCGCACCAGCGTCGGCGTCAACGTCAATCCGGCCACCGCACGCTGCATCGCCAGCATGGTGGCATGGAGAATATTCAACTGGTCGATTTCGGCCACGCTGGCACGGCCTACGTGCCACGCCAGTGCCTTCTCCTGAATCTCGATGAACAGCGCGTTGCGTTTTTTTTCGGACAACTTTTTTGAATCCCGCAGCCCGTCGATGGGGTTGTCGGGATCGAGGATCACCGCGGCGGTCACCACGTCCCCCACCAAGGGGCCACGGCCCACTTCATCGACGCCGGCAATGTACTCAATCATGATCGGCTCCAATCAGGGTCAATACCGCCTTCGCTGCCTGCTCGGAGGCATCCAGGCGCAGCTCGGTGTGCATGCGGGTAAAGGTATCCAGCAGCTCGCCATTGTCACCGTCCAGATAACCACGCACCTGTTCGGCCAGCTGCGGGCCGGTGCAATCATGCTGAATCAGCTCCGGCACCAGGTCGCGCCCGGCCAGTAGGTTGGGCAGGCTGAAGCGGTCGATGTTCATCAGCCGCTGGGCAATGCGATAAGTCAGCGGCGCCAGCTTATAGGCCACCACCATTGGTCGCTTCACCAGCATCGCTTCCAGGGTTGCGGTACCGGACGCCAGCAGAATCACGTCACTGGCGGCCATCACGGTACGTGACTGGCCCTCAACCAGGGTCAGCTCCAGTTCCGGGGCCAGTTCCGCCTTCAGGGCTTCGAACTGCAGTCGACGCGCCTCGTTGGCCAGCGGCACCACGATCTGCAACTGCGGATGCGACTGCCGCAGCAAGCGGGCGGCCTCCAGAAACGGCGCACTGAGACGCTTCATCTCACCACCGCGACTGCCCGGCAACAGCGCCAGTACCTGAGCCTCCCCATCCAGTCCCAGCGCCTGCCGGGCCTGGCCCTGATCGCTGACCAGGGGAATCTCGTCCGCCAGGGTATGGCCGACAAAATGGCAGGGAACCTGATACTGGTCGTAAAACGCCTTTTCAAACGGCAGCAGCGACAGCACCAGGTTGGTGGCCTTGGCGATCTTAAAGATTCGCTTTGGCCGCCAGGCCCATACTGACGGGCTGACGTAGTGCACCGTGGCAATGCCGGCGGCCTTCAACGGCGCCTCGATGCGCAGGTTGAAATCCGGCGCATCGACACCGATGTACACGTCGGGACGACGCTCGATCATGGTGTCGATGACGGTCTTCTTGATTCCCATCAGCTTCGGCAGGCTGCCCAGCACCTCCACCAGCCCCATCACCGACAGATCTTCGATGTCCGCCAGGTTTTCGATGCCAATGGCCTGCATCTTGGGGCCGCCGATGCCGACAAACCGGGCATCGGGGTGACGCCGGCGAATGGCTTGCATCAGGCCGGCACCTAAAATATCGCCGGAGAGTTCCCCGGCGACAATGGCTATGGTCAGTTGGCTCAATCAACCATCCTCATCGAACGATGCCACGGCTGGATTGCTCAACGAAGTCGGCCATAAAGGCCACCTCGGGGAAGCTCTCCGCCAGTTCCCGCAACTGAGGCAGGGCCTCGGCGGTGGTCAAGCTGCTGCGGTACAGCAATTTGTAAGCCTTACGAATGGCGGCGATGGCCTCTTTACTAAAGCCACGGCGCTTCAAGCCTTCGCTGTTGATGCCCCGTGGCACCGCGCTCTGGCCGGAAGCCATCACGTAGGGAGGCACGTCCTGCAGCACCAGAGAGCAGCCAGCCGTAAAGGCATGGGCGCCAATCTTAACGAACTGGTGCACGCCGGTCATGCCGCCGAGAATGGCGTTATCACCCACATGCACGTGACCGGCAATGGAGGCGTTGTTGGCCATAATGACGTTATCGCCAACCACACAGTCATGGGCCACGTGGGTATAGGCCATAAACAGGTTGCCGGAACCGATTTTGGTCAGCCCCTGATCCTGAACCGTGCCACGGTGAACGGTACAGCATTCGCGAAACACGTTGTTATCGCCAATCTCCAGACGGGTTTGCTCGCCAGCGAACTTCTTGTCCTGGCACTCTTCACCAATGGACGCAAACTGGAAAATCTTATTGCCCTTACCGATGCTGGTAGGGCCTTTAATCACTACATTGGCGCTCACCCAGGTGTCGTCACCGATGCTAACGCCCGGGCCGATGTAACTGAATGGTCCAATGGTGACATTTTCACCGATGCTGGCATCGGGATGAACAATCGCCTGAGAATCGATCACGATATTAAGCCTCTCGCTTGGCGCACATCAGGTCTGCGGTACAGACAACTTTACCATCCACTTTCGCCTGAGCGGCGTAGAAGCCGATGCCGCGACGATCCTTAATGAACTCGATGTGCAGATCCAGAGTATCCCCTGGCACCACCGGCTTCTTGAAGCGGGCGTTATCGATGCCGGCAAACAGGTACAGTTCGTTCTCTTTCTTGCCGTAGGTCTTAAAGGCCAAAATGGCAGACGCCTGGGCCAGAGCCTCGAGGATCAGCACACCGGGCATAATCGGAGCCGCGGGGAAATGACCCGGGAAAAAGGGTTCGTTGTAGGTCACATTCTTGCGCGCGTGCAGCGATTCACCAGGAACGAAATCCAGCACCCGGTCCACCAGCATAAAGGGGTGGCGATGGGGAAGGTATTGGAGGATTTCATTGACCTCCATGGAGTTTAATTGCTCAGACAAAGTCGTCTCCAAAAACGGTTATTGATCCTGCTCGGAATCCGGCAGCTGTTTTTCCAACTCGCGCAGGCGCTGATGCATATCATCCAGTTGACGCATGCGAACCGAGTTGCGACGCCAGGACTTGTTGTCCTGAATGGGCGAACCGGAGGAGTAGACGCCGGCTTCACGCAGCCCCTTACTCACCCGGGACATCCCGGTAATCTGTACGCCATCGGCCAGTTCAATGTGACCGGCAATGGCGGAGTTGCCACCGATGATGCAGTGACGACCAATCTTGGTGCTGCCGGCAATGACCGAACAACCGGCAATGGCGGTATGGGCGCCAATGATGTCGTTGTGGGCGATCTGACACAGGTTATCGATGATCACCCCATCCTCAATCACGGTGTCGTCGATGGCACCACGGTCGATGGAGGTATTGGAGCCAATCTCAACCCGGTTACCGATGCGCACGCTGCCCACCTGGGGAATCTTGATCCACTGACCGGCTTCATTGGCATAACCAAAGCCGTCGGATCCGATCACCGCACCGGAATGAATGATGCAATCCTGCCCCAGTTCGACGCCATGATACAGAGTGACGTTGGCCCACAGGCGAGTGCCCTGACCAATGTGGGCGCCCCGTCCGACCACCGAACCGGCACCAATCTGAACGTTGTCGCCGATAACCGCGTCGGCTTCAATCACCGCGTTGGCGGCCACCGTCACATTGGTACCGAGGCGGGCGCTGGCATCAATCACCGCCGACGGATGAACGCAATCGGCGGCCATCGGTGTGGTATCCAGAATCTGGGCGATTCGGGCGAAGCAGACATAGGGATTGGCTGCGATCAGCGCATTGCCAGAGTAAGCGTCACTGTCAGCCTCAGACAAAATCACCGCCCCGGCGGCGGTGTGGTCTAACTGCTTGCGATACTTGCTGTTGGCGAGAAAGGAGATGTGATCCGGGCCGGCGTTATCCAAGGTGGCCACGCGGGCCACCTCTTTATTGCCGTCCCCTTTAACGGTAGCGCCGACCAGTGAGGCCAGCTCCGTCAGGGTTTTGCTTGTCATACTGTTAGTTGCCTTTACCTACGGCTTCGACCACTTTGGCAGAGATGTCGGCAGCGTCGTTCACGTAAACCGCGGCGCCGCGCTGAAGAATGATGTCAAACTTTTCCGCTTCGGCAACGCTGTTGATGGCGGTTTGCACCTTCATCAGCAACTTCTGTTGCTCTTCGTTCTGACGCTTTTTCATGTCTTCCTGCAGCGCCTTGCCTTTCAGCTGGTAGTCTGCATTCAGGCTTTCCAGCTGACGGCTCAGTTCGGTCTTCTGCTCATTGGTCATGATCAGGGCATCTTTCTGCTGCTTTTCAGCCAGTGTCTTCAGCTCGGTTTCGATCTTACGTACCGCGGCAACACGCTCGGAGAACTCATTCTGCAGACCCTGCATCATTGCTTCCGCCTGAGGCAATTGCGCCATAATGGCCCGCATGTCCAGCACGCCAATCTTCTCAGCCCAGGCCGAAGGTGCCATTACTGCCATCATCAGGGCAATTGTCATTAACTTCTTCAAGTTTCTATCCTCTGTATTTTATCCCAGTGCCATCGAGCATCGGGTTTAGAAAGTTCGACCAATGTTAAAGGAGAACACTTCGTTGTCATCCCCTTCGTACTCTTTGATCGGCTTGGCCAGACTGAACACCATGGGCCCCATGGGGGACAACCACTGCACCGACAAGCCGGCCGACGCTCGAATGCGCATCGGATCGGAGTAATCCTGAATCTTCTCGAACTCAGACTGGGGCAATGCCCGGTAGCTTTCGTAATCAAATTCGGTGTCCCATACGTTACCGGCATCGACGAAGAAACTGGTTCGCACCGAGTTCTTGTACGACTCATCCAGGAACGGAGTCGGGATAATCAGCTCGGCACTCAACGTGGCGATGCCGTTACCACCGATGGAACGACCGGTATCAACCGCTACGGTATCAGGATCACCCGGCAAATTACAGCCTCCGAAGCCGCCGTTCGGATCCGGAATGCATGGGGTACCGTCACCGGTCAGGTAGAAGGCTCGTGGACCCACGGAGTTGGTCTTAAAGCCTCGCAGAATGGTGGAACCACCGGCGTAGAAGTTTTCCCAGAACGGCAGGATGTTGTCCTGGCCCTTGTATTGGCCGTAGCCGTTACCATAGCCCAGTTTACCCCGGGTCAGGAACACCCAGTCGTGGGTCCGGTTGAGCGGGAAGTAGAAGCTGGTGTCAAAGCTCAACTTGAAGTACTGAATGTCGCTGCCAGGAATCGTGGCCTTGGCAAAGAACTTCTGGTTGTTACCCGAGGTCGGGAAGGTGCCCCGGTTCAGGGTACTGCGAGTCCAGTTGCCGTTCACTTCGTAGTTGTTGAACGCAATCTTGCTGCCGGAGTTACTGGCATCGCCATAGATGTTGTAGAACTTAATCACCTGCTGATACGGCGACACTTCCGACAGTTCGTTGTGGCGATAGAACAGGCCCACACCCAATCGGTTGTATTCGTTCAGCGGCCAGGACAGGTCGAAGCCCCCACCGTAGGAGTTATTCTTATAGGACTCCAGGTAGTACTCATCGGCGTCAAACTCGGACCAGTAGATGCTGCCCCCCAGGCTGACTCCGTCCTTGGTGAAGTACGGGTCGCGGTAGGAGAAGTTAATGTCCTTCTGGTACGAGTTGTTGTTCAGGTTGATGCCGACGCTGTTACCGGTCCCCATGAAGTTACTCTGAGACACACCCAGCTGCAGGCTCAGCTTGCTCTCGGTACCGTAGCCAACACCAAAGTTAAACGAGCCGGAAGGCTGCTCTTTCACCTTAAAGGCGACATCCACCAGGTCATCACTGCCCGGCACCGGCGTGGTTTCGGTCTCCACCGTCTCGAAGAAGCCCAGACGGTTCAGACGCTCCTTGGACAGTTCCACCGAACGGCTGTTGAGCCAGGCGCCTTCCATCTGGCGCATCTCCCGGCGCAGCACTTCGTCTTTGGTGACGTTGTTGCCGGAGAAGCTGACACTGCGAACGTAGATTCGCTTGCCGGGATCGATGTTGATGTTGAGGGTAACTTCTTTGGTCTCCTCATCCACCTCAGGGTAAGTACTCACCCGGGGATAGGCATAGCCGTAACGGCCGAGGAACTTGCCGATCAGCTCCTCGGTAAAGGTCACTTCACCGCCGTTGTACATCTCACCGGTCTCGATGGGCACCAGGGATTTCAGCAGTTCATCCTTACCCAGCAACTCACCGGTCAGGTTGATGTCCTTAACCGTGTACTGCTCCCCCTCTTCCACGTTGATGGTGACGTACAGCCCGGTCTTATCCGGCGTCATCGCCACCTGAGTGGAATCGATCTTGAATTTCAGGTAGCCGCGGTCGTTGTAGTAGGAGGTCAGAGACTCCAGGTCCCCTTCCAGCTTCTGCTTCTGATAGCGACGATCGCCGAAGAAATCCCACCAGGCCACGTAATCGGTCAGCTCCAGCAGGCCGATCAGCTCGTCATCAGGATAAACGGTGTTTCCGACGATGTTGATTTGATGGATGTCGGCGGCGTCGCCCTCGGTGAACTTCAGCTTCAGCTCGACCCGGTTGCGCGGCAGCGTGACGATCTGCGCGTCTACTTTGGCGTTGTATTTACCGACGCTGTAGTAGAAGTCCTGCAGACCGGATTCGATCTCGGTCAGCAAGGTGCGGTCCAAAGGCTCGCCGGTCTTAATGCCCGACCCGTCCAGACTCTCCTGCAGCTGCTCGTCTTTGATGTCTTTGTTGCCTTCAAACACGATGCTGGAGATGGTCGGCCGCTCTTTCACCGCCACCATCAGCACATCGCCGTCCCGCGACACCGAGATGTCCTCAAAGTTATCGGAGGCGTACAACGCCTTGATGGCCCGCTGCAGAGTGACGGAATCAACCTGATCCCCCACTTTGATGGGCAGATTCAGCAACGCAGCACCCAGGGCTACCCGCTGTAGTCCCTCAACCTTAATATCTTCTACCACAAAGGCATCAAAGCCTGCAGCGTGCCCTTGTGCCGTGATGGCCGCACCGATGAATACCATCGATGCCATAATTTTATTCAGTCTCATAGACGAAGATTCTTATTATTCCTTGGGCCTACAGTCGTGCTACGTCGTTGACGATAGCGATAATCATCAGCATCAACACCAGCGCCGAGCCGATGCGATAGCCAAAATCTTGAATTTTTTCCGGTACCGGCTTGCCGGTCAGCACTTCCACTGCGAAATACAGCAGATGGCCACCGTCGAGGACAGGGAGGGGCAACAGGTTGATGATGCCGAGGTTCACACTGATCAATGCCAGAAAACCAAGAAAATACACCAAACCGTATCCCGCCGAGCTGCCGGCGCCCTGGGCAATGGATATCGGGCCACTTAGGTTACTCACCGCAAGGTCGCCCGTAAACAACTTACCAATGGTTTTTACCGTCAGCTCCACCAATTGCCCGGTTCGCTGCAACGCCGGCATCACTGAATCCAGTACGCCGTAGCTCAAATCGATGCGGTATTCCTCTGGCCAGGACTCGGCCCGGGGTGACACGCCAATCTTACCCACCAGCTTGCCATCCGCGCCCGGCTCCCCTCGGGGCACCACGGTGACCTCCAGGCTGTTGAACTCCCGTTGCAGCGTCAGCACCATCGGGGTATCGGCACTGGCCTCCACCAGAGCCACCAGTTGCAGCCAGTCCTGATAGGGTTGCCCATCGATGGCCATTAACTTGTCACCGACGCGGACCCCGGCCGCATAGGCGGCGCCCTCTTCGGTCACCAATGCCAGTTCATTGCTGATGGCCGGGCGCCAAGGCATCATGCCCAGGCTGACAAACAGCGGTTCCTTATCCGGCTGAACCTGCCAGTCGCGCAGGTCGAGGTCGACGGTACGGCTGCGGCCGCTGTTTCCGTCCTCCACAGTCAGGCTCAGTTCATCATTGCCGATGTACTCTACCAGAGCGAGGTTGACCGCTTCCCAGTCAACGGTGTCACGATCCCCGATTCGGGTGACGATGCTGGTCGGCGTGATCTGTGCCTCGGCGGCGATGGAGTGAGGGGCCACCTCTCCGATGACCGGGCGCACCGTCGGCACGCCAATCAGGAACATCAGGTAGAAGGCAAAAATGGCAAAGGCGAAGTTGGCCAACGGTCCGGCGGCGACAATGGCAATGCGCTGCCACACCGTCTTGGTATTGAATGCCTGCGACTGCAACGACGCCGGCACCTCATCGACCCGGCCATCCAGCATCTTGACGTAGCCCCCAAGCGGGATCATCGCCAGGGTGTACTCGGTCCCGTCCTTGCCGACGCGACGCAGCAGGGTTTTACCGAAACCGATAGAAAAGCGTTCCACTTTGACGCCACAGCGCCGAGCGACCCAAAAGTGGCCATATTCATGAACGGTAATCAGAATCCCCAGGGCCACCACAAAGGCCCCAAGACTCCATAAAAACTGCAGCATTACACTCCCCTGGCTATCCAGCCGTTGGCCATGGCCCTGGTTTGAGAATCCAAGGCATTCAACGCGGCCAGATCCGTAAGTGGGCTCAAATCCGCCTGTTCAAGGCAAAACCTGTTGACCCGGGCGATATCCGTAAATTTAATCTGCCCCTGAAGAAAAGCGGCCACCGCCTGTTCGTTGGCGGCGTTGACCACAGTGGTCGCTTCCTGGCCATGATCACAAGCATCCATGGCCAGTTTCAGACAGGGATACCGTTGAAAATCGGGCTCTTCAAAGGTTAATTGTCCGACCTTGAAGAAATCCAAAGGTTCCACACCACTGACAATTCGATTGGGGTAGGACAGGCTGTGGGCAATGGGGGTACGCATATCCGGCTGCCCCATCTGAGCCAGAACCGAGCCATCCTGGTACTGCACCATGGAGTGGATAACGCTTTGAGGGTGAATCACCACCTGAATCTGCGACGGCGAGGCATTGAACAGCCAGCGGGCCTCGATGTACTCCAGGCCTTTGTTCATCATCGACGCCGAGTCCACCGAGATCTTCTGCCCCATACTCCAGTTCGGGTGGGCACAGGCCTCGGCGGGGGTAATGGCATCGAAACGGCTCAGGTCGCGGGTACGGAACGGGCCGCCGGAACCGGTCAACAGCAGGTGGGAGACGCCATTGCCAGCCAGATCGCAATACCCCAGTTGCTGTTGCACCGCTTCGGGCAGGCTCTGGAAGATGGCATTGTGTTCGCTGTCCACCGGCAGCAGGGTCGCCCCATGCTCCCGAACGGCGTCCATAAACAACCGCCCGGATACCACTAGGGCTTCCTTGTTGGCCAGCAGGATACGCTTGCCTTTGCGCACCGCCGCCAGGGTGGAGTTGAGACCGGCCGCGCCGACGATGGCCGCCATCACCACGTCGACGGAATCCAGCTCCGCCACATCAGTAAGCGCTTGCTCACCAGCCAACACTTCGGTGTTCGCCTGGCCCTTGAGGGCCTGGCTCAGCTGTTGCGCCGCCTGTGGGTCCACCATCACCGCCACCGCAGGCTGAAACTCCTGACACAGCGCCAGCATCGACTGCCAGTTGCTGTGGGCGGTCAGTACCTCAACCTGAAATTGTTCGGGGTGACGACGAACCACATCCAGAGTGCTGGAACCAATGGAGCCGGTGGCTCCGAACAGCGCAAGTTTTTGCATTTACTACATCCACCAATACAGGTACAGCAGGGCAAACACCGGCATGGCCGCGGTGATGCTGTCGATACGATCTAGGATACCACCATGACCGGGAAGAAGTCGGCCGCTGTCCTTAATATTGGCGCTGCGCTTAAACATGCTCTCAGACAGGTCTCCCAACGCCGAAGACAGCGCCGTCACCAGCACCACCGCCAGCACCGGCACAAAACCGTTGTTGGGCAACCACTGCCAGCCGGCAATGGCCAGCAGCACACACACCAGCAGGCCGCCCAGCAGCCCCTCGATGGTCTTACCCGGGCTCACGTGGGGAGCCAGCTTGTGCTTTCCAAAAGCGCGGCCAAAGAAATAGGCGCCGGTATCGGCACCCCAGACAATCAAAAATACCGCCAACACCAGGTAGGACCCGAACAGCGGGTCTTCCCCCTGGTTGAGGCTGTGCAGCACCATCATCGCCACAAAGGCCGGAATCAGTGTCAGTTGGCCAAACACCGCCTTGAGCACCATGGAATGGTGCCACATCCGCACCGAACGCACGTAGGTCACCACCAGCCCCAGAGCCACCAGCCACCACAAACCGCCAGCCTGCAGGATGATCTCCGCCAGCGGATGCAACTGCTGTTGATTCCACATCAAATCCACCGGCATGATGAAGGTCAGAGCCGCCAGTAGCACGGCGATAGACAGGGTGAAGCTCACCTGGACCAGACGGTCACCGGGTTGAATGAAGCTGCCCCACTCCTTGGCAGCCAGCAGCATCACCAATGCGATGGCGATGGCAAAGCCACCGACCGGAAGAAGAAAAATTGCGGCCAGCGCTGCAGGAAGCAGCAGGATGGCAGTTAACACTCGTTGCTTAAGCAAAAAACTAACCTCTTAGGGTATTTTAATCTTGTTATTGAGCCTCGACCTGGGCACTGGTCTGCCCAAACCGGCGCTGTCGACCGGCAAACTCGTTGAGGCAATCATCCAGTGCCTGCTCGCCGAAATCGGGCCACAATACCGGGCTGAACACCAGCTCGGCATAGGCCGCCTGCCACAGAATAAAGTTGCTGATGCGATGCTCACCGCCGGTGCGCACCAACAGATCCACCTCCGGCAGATCGGACATGGTCAGTTGCCGGGCGATGGTGTCCTCATCGATCTGCTCCACGTCCAGCTCACCGCGGCTGGCCGCCAGGGCAATTTTCTGGGTTGCCTGCAGCATGTCCCATCGACCGCCATAGTTGGCGGCCACGTTCAGCACCAATCCCTGACAGTCGGCGGTCATCGCCTCCGCCTTACGAATGCGTTGCTGCAACTCTGGACTAAAGGCGTCGGTGTGGCCAACGACTTTAAGGCGTACATCGTTGTTGCGAAGCAACTTTACCTCACGGGACAGCACCGTCATAAACAGCCGCATCAATAATGCGACCTCACGCTCCGGACGACGCCAGTTTTCACTGGAAAACGCGAACAAGGTCAACGCCTTGATACCATGTTTTCGACACACCCGTACCGCTTCTCTGACGGCCTTCACCCCAGCCCGATGTCCGGAGACCCGGGGGCGGCCTTTGGCCTCGGCCCAGCGGCCATTGCCATCCATGATGATAGCAATATGCTGCGGGAGTGGCACACAGGATGCCGGGCTTGTCGAATCACTACTGACGAGCATGGGAAGAAAATCCTGACCATTAAAAACAGAAACGCCGCGTAGTATATCCAAACGCGGCGTCAAATCACTAGCAAACTAAGGCGTCTGCTTAGATCTCCATCAGCTCGGCTTCTTTCTCAGCCAGCACTGCATCGACCATCTTCACGTACTTGTCGGTCAATTTCTGGATTTCATCTTCGCCTTTGCGGGCATCGTCTTCACCGATCTCTTTTTCCTTCTCCAGATCTTTGATGTCGGAGTTGGCGTCACGGCGAATGTTACGGATGGCCACTTTGCCGTTTTCGGCTTCGCCACGAACCACTTTCACCAGGTCTTTACGACGCTCTTCGGTCAGTGGAGGCAGTGGAATGCGAATGGTGGCGCCAGCAGAGTTGGGGTTGAGACCCAAATCGGAGGCCATGATCGCCTTCTCTACCGCCTGAATCATGGTGCGGTCGAATACGGTTACCGCCAGGGTGCGGGAATCTTCAGTGGCCACGTTGGCCACCTGCTTCAGTGGCGTATCGGCACCATAGTAGGAAACTACGATAGTATCCAGCAGGCTAGGGTGAGCGCGGCCAGTACGAACCTTAGCCATCTGGGTACGGCAGGCTTCTACGCTCTTTTCCATACGCACTTCTGCGTCTTTCTTAATGTCGTTAATCACGGTGAACTTCCTTACGGTGTCAACTCAGTGTCAATCTTACAGATTGTTGGTGATCAGGGTGCCGTTGGCTTCCCCCATCACGGCCCGGCGCAGCGCACCTGGCTCGTTCATATTAAAGACCATCAAAGGCAGGTCATGGTCGCGGGCCAGGGTAAAGGCCGACAGGTCCATGACTTTCAGTTCTTTTTCGAGAACTTCGTTGTAGGTGATTTTATCATACTTCACTGCGTCCGGATTAGTAACCGGATCATCGGAGTAAACACCATCTACTTTTGTGCCCTTGAGTACCACATCGGCCTCAATCTCAATGCCACGCAGGCAGCAAGCGGAATCGGTGGTAAAAAATGGGTTACCGGTACCGGCGGAAAAAATCACCACCCGGCCTTGCTTGAGCAGGCTGATGGCCTCGGCCCAGTTGTAGTTATCGCACACGCCGTTAAGAGGAATGGCAGACATCAGTCTGGCGTTCACATACGCACGGTGCAGGGCATCACGCATCGCCAGGCCGTTCATCACGGTCGCCAACATGCCCATGTGATCGCCCACTACCCGGTTCATGCCCGCTTTCGCCAGGCCTTCACCGCGGAACAGGTTACCGCCGCCAATAACCAATCCAACTTGAATACCCAGTTCGACCAACTCTTTGATCTCTTGGGCCATACGGTCTAATACTTTGGCGTCGATGCCAAAGCCTTCTTCGCCTTGGAGTGCTTCGCCACTCAATTTCAACAAAATGCGTCGGAAAGCCGGTTTTGGATTGGTGCTCATTTTCTGTGTCCTGAATGCTAAAAGACCGCGACAATTCGCCGCGGTCTGTATCAAAGGTTATCGCGGGCCTTAGGCCTTTTTGGCTGCTTCGATTTGAGCCGCTACTTCTGCAGCGAAATCTTCTTCAGCTTTCTCGATACCTTCACCTACTTCCAGACGTACGAAAGTGGCTACGTCAGCGCCGGCGTCTTTCAGCAGCTTGCCAACGTTCATGGATGGGTCCTTAACGAAAGGCTGACCAGTCAGAGAGATCTCACCGGTAAACTTCTTCATACGGCCTTCAACCATCTTCTCGGCAATCTCTTGAGGCTTGCCGGAGTTAACCGCGATCTCAACCTGGATGCGGCGCTCGTTGGCGACAACGTCGGCATCAACGTCTTCAGGCTTAACGAACTGTGGGTTGGACGCTGCAACGTGCATTGCAATGTCTTTCGCCAGGGCTTCGTCACCGCCGTTCAGGGCTGCAACTACACCGATCTTACCACCGTGGATGTAAGCACCCAGGTTAGCGCCTTCAACCAGAACAACACGACGTACGTTCATGTTCTCGCCGATTTTAGCAACCAGGTTAGCACGGGTCACTTCAACGGTGTTGCCGTCCAGCTCAGCCGCGTTCAGCGCATCGATGTTGTCGATTTTGCCGGCCAGAGCAACGTCTGCAACCTTGTTAGCGAAAGCCAGGAAGTTTTCGTCACGAGCTACGAAGTCAGTTTCGCAGTTCACTTCAACCATTGCCGCCAGGCCGTCATTGCTCTTAACAATGATCACACCTTCAGCAGCAATACGGCCGGCTTTCTTAGCAGCTTTAGCTTGGCCGGACTTACGCATGTTCTCGATGGCCAGTTCGATGTCGCCGTTGGTTTCTACCAGGGCTTTCTTACAATCCATCATGCCAGCGCCAGTGCGGTCGCGCAGCTCTTTAACCAGGGCAGCGGTAATTGCCATGTCCAATTCCTCTATGACTTGCGTCTTAAATGCGTAAAAAAACAGGGGCCACGAGGGCCCCTGTTAACCAATATCTGTTGGTTAATAAGGGGCGAGTAAACTCACGCCTTATTATGCTTATTCAGCTTCTACGAAACCGTCTTGCTCAGCTTGAACAGCCAGGTCTTGGTTACGACCTTCGGTAACAGCTTCAGCAACAGCGTTAGTGTACAGCTGGATAGCACGGATAGCATCGTCGTTACCAGGAACAACGTAGTCGATGCCGTCTGGGTTGGAGTTGGTATCAACGATAGCAACTACTGGGATGCCCAGGTTGTTGGCTTCTTTGATGGCGATGTGCTCGTGCTCGGCGTCGATCAGGAAGATCGCGTCAGGCAGGCCGCCCATGTTCTTGATACCGCCCAGAGACTTCTCCAGCTTAACCATTTCACGGGTGCGCATCAGCGCTTCCTTCTTGGTCAGCTTTTCGAAGGTACCGTCTTGGCTCTGAGCTTCCAGATCCTTCAGACGTTTGATGGACTGACGAACGGTTTTCCAGTTGGTCAGCATGCCGCCCAGCCAGCGGTGGTCTACGTAGAACTGGTCACACTTCTGTGCAGATTCTTTAACGCTCTGACCTGCAGCGCGCTTGGTACCAACAAACAGGATTTTACCTTTCTTAGAAGCAACGTTGCCCAGGAAAGCCAGAGCTTCGTTCATCATAGGAACGGTAGATTCCAGGTTGATGATGTGAACCTTGTTACGAGCGCCGAAGATGAAAGGCTTCATCTTAGGGTTCCAGTAACGGGTTTGGTGACCGAAGTGCACACCGGCCTTCAGCATGTCGCGCATGGATACAGTTGCCATGATATTCCTCAATAATAGTTCGGGGTTAAGCCTCCACGCATCCCATGACCCGACCCCGAGGGGCACCCCGGACCATGTGCCGATACGTGTGTGGTTTAATAACAAATTAACGATATAATAGACGCCATTGTTCGCGTGGCGACCCGCAGGCCATTCAGCCCGGGTTCCATCACGACTCAACAGAGCCGGCGCGCTTTATACCATACTGAGCAGCAAAGCTCAACTTAAGTGTGTGCCACGCCACCGAGTTTTCGATAGAAGAGTAGACCAATGACCATCGTTATAAAAACCCCGGAAGAGATCGAAAAAATGCGCGTCGCAGGCAAACTGGCGGCCGATGTACTGGAGATGATCACCCCCCATGTGCAAAAGGGCGTCAGCACCGGTGAACTGGATGAGATCTGCCATCAGTACATCACCGACGTGCAAGAGGCGATTCCGGCCCCTCTGGATTATCATGGCTACCCCAAGGCCACCTGCATCTCGGTCAACGAGGTGGTGTGCCACGGCATTCCATCGCATAAGAAGCTGAAAGAGGGTGACATCGTCAACATCGACATCACCGTCATCAAAGACGGCTACCACGGTGACACCTCGAAGATGTTCATCATCGGCCAGACGCCGCTGCGCAACAAAAAGTTGGTCCAGGTCGCTCAGGACTCTCTGTACGCCGCCATTCGCCAGGTACGCCCCGGGCTGTGCATGAGCGAAATTGGCGCCGTGATTCAGCCCATCGCCGAAAAAGAGGGCTTCTCCGTCGTCCGCGATTATTGTGGTCATGGCATCGGCGCCAAATTCCACGAAGAGCCACAGATTCTGCACTACCGCAACCGCACCAAGCTGACCCTGCAGGCCGGCATGTGCTTTACCATTGAGCCGATGGTCAATGCCGGCGATTACCGCTGCAAACTGAACAAGAAAGACGGCTGGACAGTCACCACCAAAGATGGCCAACCGTCCGCCCAGTGGGAACACACCCTGCTGGTGACCGACGACGGCGTCGAAGTACTGACCCTGCGCAGTGACGAAACCCTGGAACGGGTGATCTCACACAGCTAACTGGCCCTCAGCCTGGGCCCGTTCAATGCGGGCCCAGCTCATCATCAGGACACCACACCGGCATGAAGCCCGACAACACCGCCCTCACTCCCATCGACATCCGCCAGCAGCTGCAACAGCAACGTGAACAGCTGCAACAGCAGTTTGCCCAGGGCGACGCCATTGGCGTGCTGTTAGCGGAACGCTCACATCAGATCGACACCCTGCTGCAGCAGCTGTGGCAGCAGCACCAGGTGCCCCCCTGTCAGACGGCACTGGTTGCCGTCGGCGGATACGGCCGCGGCGAGTTGCACCCTCACTCCGACATCGATCTGCTGGTGCTGACCACCGAACAGTGTGAGCAGGCCACCGAGGAGGCCATCGGCACCCTGCTGACCACCCTGTGGGACAGCAAGCTGGATGTGGGTCACTCGGTTCGATCGGTAGAGCAGACCTTTGAACAGGCCTGCGGCGACGTCACCATCGCCACCAACCTGCTGGAGTCCCGTTTCCTGTGTGGCGATATCGCGCTGTATCAGCAGCTGCAACAACGGCTCGCCAGTGCCGATTTCTGGCCCATCTCGGAGTTCTACCTGGCCAAGCGGGATGAACAGCGCAGTCGGCACGCCAAGTCCTCGGGCTTTGACCTGGAGCCCAATATCAAGGCCTGCCCCGGCGGCCTGCGGGACATTCAGACCATCACCTGGGTGGCGATGCGCCACTTCAACGCCTCCTGCATGGCCGACCTGGTGTCTCATGGCTTCCTGGCCCGCGAGGAACTGGAAGAGCTCAACACCTGCCGCAATTTCCTGTGGCGACTGCGCTTCGCCCTGCATTCGGCCGCCGGCCGCCCGGAAGACCGGCTGCTGTTCGATCATCAACCCAAGGTGGCTCAACTGCTGGGCTACACCCAGGGTACCCAGTTGCCGGTCGAGCAGATGATGAAGCGCTATTACCGAACCATTCGAGCGGTGCGAGAACTGAATCAGATGCTGTTGCAGCTGTTCAAGGGCGAAATGTTGCCGCACCTGGCCAACCGCGACGACCCGGTCAACCTGGACCAGGACTTCTGCCGCATGGGCCGCTACATCGCCGTGCGCCATGAGGGCGTGTTCGAGCAACCGGACAAGATTCTGACCCTGTTCAGCCACTGCGCTCGGAATGCCGAGATCGAGGTGGTGGCCGCTCCGACCCTGCGGCTACTGCGCAACGCCCGCCGACGCCAGAAACAGCCCCTGAGTGAGCGCCCGGAATGCCGCAGCCAGTTTATGGCGATCCTGCGGCACGCCAACGGCATCAAGGCACTGTCATTGATGCACCGCCACGGCATCCTCGGCACCTACCTCAAGGCCTGGCAACAGATCGTCGGCCAGATGCAGTTCGACCTGTTCCACGCCTACACCGTCGACGAACACACCCACCGATTGCTGCAGTTCATCGACCGCTTTGCCGACCCGGCCCACAAAGAGATCTTCCCCCTGGGCAGCGTACTCATCGACCAGTTGCCGAAAAAGGGGCTGCTGGTATTGGCGGCAATCTTCCACGATATCGCCAAGGGCCGCGGCGGCGACCACAGTGAGCTGGGCGCCGTCGACACCCTGCAGTTCTGCCAGTTACACAACCTCAATGACCACGACGGTCGCCTGGTGGCCTGGCTGGTACAAAACCACCTGCTGATGTCGGTGACCGCCCAGCGCCGCGACATCAATGATCCCGAGGTGATTCAGACCTTTGCCGAGGCGGTCAGTGATACCACCCGCCTCAGCTACCTGTACTGCCTGACGGTGGCCGACATCTGTGCCACCAACGACAACCTGTGGAACAGCTGGAAGGGCTCGCTGCTCAGGCAGCTGTACCAGAGTACCCGCGGCATGCTGCTCAATGGCCTGGAGAAACCGGTAGACACCCGCGCCCGCATTCGCGAGCATCAGAATAAGGCCCTGTACCAGCTGTCGAAACTGGGGTTTGTCGAAGCGGACGTCACCCCGTTGTGGCACCGGTTCTCCGCCGACTACTTCCTCAGGTTCAGTCCACTGCAGGTGTGCAACCACACCCAGGCCCTGCTGGAACGCAAGGATGAGCAGCCCCTGGTGACCATGGCCGAGCACGAAAGCAGTGCCGGCACCGAGCTGTTTGTCTATTGCCGTGACCGCCCTGGCCTGTTTGCCACCGTGATGGCGGTGCTCGACGGCAAGAACGTCATCGTTCATGACGCGCAGATTTTCACCTCCAAAGATGGCTACGCCCTCGACAGTTTCGTGATTCTTGAGCAGGACGGCAGCCGGGTGGTACACCCATCACGCATCAACAGCATCCGCAATAGCCTGACCCGTATGTTGTTATCACCGACACCGGCAAAAGTGCGGCAACGGCCATTGCCAAGGCGTATGCGACAGTTTAAGGTTCGTACGCAGGTGAATTTTCTTCCCGGCAAGCGCAAACAGGGTTCCATGGTCGAAATCATCACCCTGGACTCCCCCGGCTTGCTGGCTCGAATTGGCCAGGTGGTGGATCAGTGCCGATTCACCATCCACTCGGCCAAAATCACCACCGTTGGGGAGAAAGCCGAAGATCTGTTTATGCTGGCCAATGACGACGGCCTGCCGTTGACACCGGATCAGCAAAATCAGTTCCGGGACTCCCTTACCCAGGCACTAACCACCGAATAAATTCAGAGGATAAGTTTCATGACCGAGTTGCAACAACGTATCGAGGCCGCCTTCGAACAGCGCGCCGACATCACCCCAGCCAATGCCGATGCCGGCCTGGTGAACGATGTCAAAATCGCCCTGGAGATGCTGGATAAAGGCCAGGCACGGGTTGCAGAGAAACGGGACGGTCAGTGGGTGGTCAATGAGTGGCTGAAGAAAGCGGTGCTGCTGTCATTCCGCCTGTTCGACAACCAGGTGATGGAGGGCGGTGAAACCCGCTACTTCGACAAGGTACCGATGAAGTTTGCCGACTACGATGACGCCCGTTTCCGCGAAGAGAGCATTCGTGTGGTGCCGCCGGCCACCGTACGCCAGGGAGCCTTCATCGGCCGCAACACCGTGCTGATGCCCTCCTACGTCAACATCGGCGCCTACGTCGACTCCGGCACCATGGTGGATACCTGGGCCACCGTTGGCTCCTGTGCCCAGATTGGTAAAAACGTGCACCTGTCCGGTGGCGTTGGCATCGGCGGCGTTCTGGAGCCGCTGCAGGCCAGCCCTACCATCATCGAGGACAACTGCTTCATCGGCGCCCGTTCCGAAGTGGTGGAAGGGGTGATTGTCGAGGAAGGTTCGGTGATCTCCATGGGCGTGTACCTGGGGCAGAGCACCCGCATCTACGACCGTGAGACCGGCGAAGTGCATTACGGCCGGGTTCCGGCTGGCTCGGTAGTGGTATCTGGCACCCTGCCCTCCTCCGACGGCTCATGCAACCTGTACGCCGCCATCATCGTCAAGAAGGTGGATGCCAAGACCCGCAGCAAAGTGGGCATCAACGAACTGCTTCGCAGCGCCGAATAACGGCCCTGCGGCGGCGATGCCGTCACCGGGTTCCCGGTCGGCACCCCCGCTAATTAAAAAAGTCCGCTTCGGCGGACTTTTTTGTTTCAGACCGGACACACTTTTTTGAAGGAATAGTGAGTCAAATTAGCCGCCTTTCTATGCAGCCCTTGCCCTCGCCGCTCGCAGACACACCTGTTTACCCTTTGTAACAGTGGGGACACGGTTCAGGCACCATGCTTAAAACGAACTTCCCCCCTCTGTACCGATCGCGTGTGACTGAGTGACACAGGAGAGACTGATAATGAAAGCCCTGACTCTGACCGCAGTAACTCTGGCCGCCAGCCTGGCCATTCCCGCTCAGGCTGCCCAGGCCAACATGACCGCCGCCATGGAGCAGTCCCTGATTGCGACCTGCAAAGCCTCGCTGACCGACAGCAAATATCGCTTCAACAAAACCATGAAGGTGTTCCGGGTCAATCCGTACCGGGTATTGGATAAGTTGGTGTGCAATGGCCAAGACATCGCCACCTTTGCTGAAAATCACGGCGCCCCCAATAACGCTGAGTACATCCGTGATCGCTACCTGCCTGGTCAGGTAACCATTCAGGATATCGCCATGACCAGCAATCGTCTCGAAGTCTGGTTCGAGCAGTAACGCTTCAGAAGCCTGAAACTCACAAGCCACCGTCTCGGTGGCTTGTTGCTATCACAGCAGGTCCTGCATCTCTCCTCGCAGTTTTTCCGCCTTGGGGCCAAACACCACCTGAACCCCGTCGCCGATCACCACCACCCCTTTGGCCCCCAGGCTGCGCAGTACCGCTTCGCGCACCTTACCGGCCTGATGAACACTGACTCGCAGTCGGGTCAGGCAGGCGTCCAGATCGCGAATGTTGTCGCCGCCCCCCAGCGCCGTCAACACCTGTTCGGCCTGAAACCGCTCCATATGCTGCTGAGGCGTCCGCCCCGGGGTTGGAAGATTAAAACGAATAATGGCAAAGCGGAACAACGCGTAATACGTCACCGCGTACAAACAACCCAGCACCCAAAACCAGACGCCATTATGAGACAGGTGATAAAACAGGCTGAAGTCCAGCAGTCCCTGGGAGAACACCAGGCCATGATGGAAGTCCACCGAGATCACCAGTACATAGGCCAGCCCCGTCAACAGCGCATGGATCAGGTACAGCAGCGGCGCCACAAACAGAAACGCAAACTCCACCGGCTCGGTCACCCCGGTGATGGCGCAGGTCAGCGCCGCCGACAGCATCACCCCGGCGGTCTGAGCCCGCTGCTTGCGATCGGCACAGCGCCAAATGGCCAGTGCCGCTGCCGGCAGTCCCCACACCTTGACCAAATAGCCCCCGGCCAGGTGGCCGGCATTAGGGTCACCGGCCAGGAAGCGGCCGACTTCGCCTTGAATCAGATAGCCACCAGGAGTATTGAAACTGCCCACTTCGTAGAAAAACGGCAGATTCCAGATGTGGTGTAACCCCAGCGGAATCAACAATCGTTCCACCAGGCCATAGAGGCTCCAGGCCAGCATCGGCTGCTGATACACCACCCAGTTGGAGAAGTGATCCAGCACCAGGGTCATCCACGGCCACAGGCTGGCCAGCACCAGCCCCAGGCCGATGGCCGCCAGCACATTGGCCAGCGGCACCAGGCGACGACCGGAGAAAAAACCAAGAAATTCTGGAAGTTCAACCCGATAACAACGGCGATAGACCCAGGCGGTCAGGCCGCCACTGAGCACCCCGCCGAGTACCCCGGTATTGAGGGTCGGCAACCCCAATATGGTACTGGTTTCCCAGCCGTAATACTGGGCCAGCGCCGACATGGTGGCCAGCATCACCCCGTAACCAATCACCGCCGACACCGATGCCGAGCCATCCTGATAACAGAAGGACAGGGCGATGGCGATGGCGAACAGCAACGGCAACAGGTTGAAGATGATGGTGCCGGTTTGCAGCAGCAGGCTTTGCACCACCGGGTGGAACCACCCCATGGGACTGGTCCCCAGCCCCAGCAACAGCCCGGCCGCGGGCAACACCGCCACCGGCACCATCAGGGCCTTACCGACCCGCTGCAATCCTCGGAACCAGGAGAAGGTCATAGCGCCCCTCTCAGGCCTGAGACAGCGCCAGCGTCAGCGCCGCCTGCCAAGTGTCCACCCAGGCCACGGCCGCGTGCTCCGGCTCAAAGGTGTCACAAGCATCGATGGTCAACATCTCACCGATGCGCGACGCCGTCAGCTCCTGCAGCAGGGCGTCGAACTGGCGGCCGCCGCCACAGAAGGTGTCACCATAGCTGGAGTCCCCCAGGGCGATGACACCGTAAAAAAGATCAGGGATCAGAGGAAAGCGGTCATTAAGAGAGGTAAACAGCGGCAGAATGTTGTCCGGCAAATCGCCGCTGCCGGTGGTGGAGGTGATCACCAGCCAGGCGTCGCTGCCCTCGGCCAGCAACTCCTCGGCACTCTGGGCACCACTGATGCTGGCGCTGTGTCCCTGGGCCATCAGAACCTGACACACCTGCTCTGCCGTGTACTCGGCACCACCGTATACGGAACCAACCAATACGCTAATCTTAGCCATCCCTAAACATCCTGTTAACGACTTGATAAATTCACATTTCCACCTTACTGTAAGGACCGTAAAGGCGCAACAACCGCTAACTCGGAGGCAGGATGCAGTACCGTCAGCGAACACGCCGGCTCCACCATAAAGTCCACATTAAGCGGCAACGGGTGCGCCGCATTACCTACTTTACCCAGAGCCATATGGAAGGCCAAGTTCAACTCCCCAAGGCAGCGCCGTCACGATCCAACAGCTGATAATCAGACTGTTGCTGTGACCAGCCAAAGGCCTCAAACAACTGCAGCCACTCGGCTTCCAGTTCGGTTTCCAATGCCACCACCGTCTCAGTCACCGGGTGGGTAAACGACAACGTCTTGGCAATCAACCACAGCCGCTGCACACCGAAGTGATCCCGATAGAATTTGTTATGGCGACCATCGCCATGGCTGGTATCACCGATAATGGGATGACGCAGGTGGGCCATATGCCGACGTAACTGGTGCTTGCGCCCGGTCACGGGCTTCATCTCCACCAACGAATAACGACAACTGTCGTAGCGTCCCACCGGGAAGGGCAGTTCGACCTGGTTCAAGGGCCGATAATCGGTGATCGCCTCCTGGGCCTCTTTGTCCTGGCTGGCCCGGGCATCGGCAATCTTGTCCAGCTCCTCTTTCAGCGGATAATCGAGATGCCCCGCCTCATTGACGTAGCCCCGTACCAACGCCAGGTAGCGTTTATCGATGCCACGCTCGGCAAACTGCGGCTGCATCACCCGCGCCACCTCGGCAGATTTGGCAAAAATCAGAATGCCGGAGGTGGGCCGATCCAATCGATGCAGTGGAAACACATGGCAGCCAACCTGATCCCGCACCATCTGCATGGCAAACTCGGTCTCTTTGCGCGCCAGGTAGCTGCGATGCACCAGCAAGCCGGAGGGCTTGTGCACGGCCACGATGTGCTCGTCTTCAAACAAAATGTTAATCATGGGGTTCCGCTGAATCTGCTGTTAAAAACCACGCTCGCCACCGAGCGGCGCTAAAAGGTACCAGATTTTGCCGACTTTGGCCTCTGCGGGTTAGCGCTGACGTCGGTGATGCCTCATCCCGGCACCGATGGTGGTCCCCACCCAACTCAGGCAACCACCGAGAAACAGCAAGTACCGAGCCGACACGCCTCCTCGGTGAGAGCTGAGTCACACTGAGTTACCCTGACCCAACGAAAAAATAGAGTATTTGCTCTATATTTGTTGAAAAATTGATGTAAGACAAGAAATCGGAGTCTATTCAGGCGTAATTTAAATATGAAGCATTGGTGATTTGGTAACTGAAACAGTCGATATAAAGGTTAGCGTAACGAGATTGCATTAGTGATATTTAACCGTTTATTTTTTTAGCCTAGCTAGAAAAAAACACAATAACTAAATTCGATAGGTTGGCCGTCGCAGGTAACTCTGCGCCCACGATTTATTTAATCTAAAAGTATTCAGCACTCTATTCTGAATACCCGGTTGTGGGCGACACTCAGAGTTATTACCAGGCCAGTCGCAATTATTATAAATGGAGATAGTGTATTATGGGTTTCTTTTATGAAGTCCCCGGACTCATGGGCTGGGCCATCGGCCTGGGCGTACTCATCGCCCTGATGGCCTTCAATGAATTCGGTCGTACCACCATGTGGGGCGGCATCCTGCTGTATCTTATCATGCCCATCGGGCTGACCATCTTTGTATGGCCAACCACCGCTGCGCCGGGTAACGAATACGGCACGGGTAACTGGTTCAACTGGGTGAAAACCTATTCTGCACTGGCTGGCTGCCTTGGCTTTATGGCAATACGTTACAGCCCTAAACTAGCCAAGAATAAATATGCACTGGCCTTCCCCGCTTTTATTCTGGCACTGAATATTTTTGAAGCCTGTCTGCGTGATTTCCAAGTTTACAGCTATGGTGCCTGGGATGGACAGGTTATCGATAACCTATGGTTAATGTCCGGTTCATGGAACATCATGAATGGTATCGCTGGCCTGCTTAATATCATTACCATCTGCGGCTGGACCGGTATTATGATCTCCAAGGACAAATCCAAAGATATGGTTTGGCCTGATATGATCTGGCCCTGGATCATTGCCTATGACCTGTGGAACTTTGCCTACACCTACAACTGCATCACCGACCACTCTTTCTACTGTGGCGTGATCTTACTGTTGTCCTGCACCATTCCGGCCTTCTTCATCAAGAAGGGCGCCTGGCTGCAACACCGGGCCGCGACTCTGGCGCTGTGGATCATGTTTGTCATGTCCGTGCCCTCCTTTGCGGATCGCATTGCACCGGTACCGGCTACCCGGGATCCAGATGCCTTCTTCGCCGCCAGCTTCGTCGCCCTGGCCGCCAACGTGGCGCTGTTTGTCTACCAGTTCTACAAGATCCGCAAGCACAAGCTGAACCCGCTGAAAGACGAGATCTTCTCCGATACCGCCCCGTACAAACTGGTGGTTGAAGAGAACAAATAGTTCATCATCCTGCAAGACCCCTAACAGGCACGGTATGGCACCCATACCGTGCCTTTTTTTGTCTCTGACTGCTTCGGCGACCCTCCTAGGCCGAGCAGAGCAGCGCATCCAGATGGGCAATGGCCGCCACCAGCGCGGGCTGCGAGCCCGCAAAGGTCTGTTCGGCCATCGGCGCCACCGCCACCTTGGTCGGCAATGGTTGACCCGCGTCCAGCAGCGCTTGCAGCTTAGGCAGATAGATAAACTGCAACCATTGCGGAAAAGACAGGGTATCAATGGCGAAGGGCTGGGTACTGGCCAGCGCCTCGGCCGACACCGGCGTCTGTTGCCATAACTGCGCTTGCTGCAGGGCCTGTTGCAATCTCAGCAGCCCGTGCTGCACCTCATTCTCGCGGCTCATCTCTCACTCCCAGGGAACAAATGGGGCCAAATCATACCATCGGGCAAGCCTTGGCCCTATAATACGCGGCTAGTTTGCACAGCGATTCGTGCCTCAGATAAGCGATCATCATGACCATGGAAAACATCAATACTCTGCATCAGTTCCTGCAAGCCGCCGGAGTTCAGTATCAGGTCTTCGATATGGGCCGCCGCGTCACGCCCATCGATCCCATCGAATTTGCGCAGATCGAAGCGATGACCACGCCCTACCCCTACCCGAGAAACGGCCACGCCTGGTTGGGGATCCTGTTCTGGAATCCACAGGAATCGCAGCAGCACTTTATCTGGTTTCTGAAGTTACCGGTGGATGAACAGGGCCTGCTCAACCCCGCCGCCCGCAGCCAGTTTCTGCAAACCGTGGTCGACGGTCTGGGTCGGGACCCCACCGCCCCCATGACCGAGGCGCAGCAGGAGGGGCTCAAGAGTAACCCTTTCATCTTTGCACCGGGCCAGGAAAAACTGGCGGTGTTCCATGCCCGGGTCAACCTGCAACTGGCGCGGCCGGCGTCCATCTATTTCGAACACTGCCAAAGTTACCTCAAAGGCCAGATGGGCTGGGACAACTGGCAGCAGGTCGGGTTGCAGGGACTGGCAGACATTCTGGCCCGGCTCACCAAGCAGCAAGCCCGGCATGAGTTACCCACCGCCATCGGCCAGATGCCACCACAACCACTGGCGGCCCTGGCTTCTGTGGCCGAGAACTTTCCATGTGGAGAGGCGATGGCCGACGCCTGGTTACACCTGATGCAGGATGGCAGCAACGACGCCATTAACCAGATGGTCTTGCGTGGCCTGGCGGGGGCCGATCAGGCGCTGGCCAAAGCCATCGACCTGGCCCTGCCCCACGCCAGCGCCGATACCCTGGTGGTGATCGCCGCTCGCTGCTGGGGACCTCTGGCTGAACCCCAACGAATGATGGCCTACCTGGAACGACTGGCGACCGAGGACAAAGAACTGTTCGTTGCCCTTTACTCTGACCTGGTTTCCATGCCAAGTTTACGACAACAGGTATTGACCGCCATTCGCACCCCACAGCGTTCGACGCAGTTGGCGGCCGCCATCGGTCATCTCATGCAATTAGTCAGGGCTTAATCAATGCTAAATCTCACCGATCTCATTCTCGGCCTGCTGGTATGTGGCATTGCCGCCGTATTCTGGCAGCTCAGGCAGATCTCTGAAATTGCGGAGTTCCATGTGAAGCGGGTGTGTCAGAAACGCCGGCTACAGTGGGTCAGCACCGCCCGGGTTCAGGCCCGGCTGGGATTCATCCCTGGCCAGGGGCTGGGCTGGAATACCCGCTATCAATGTGAATTTTCCACCGACGGCATCAACCGACTGCACGCCATCGTGGTGCTCAGTGGCAAGAAACTGAAAGACGTTGAGATGCCCCTGTACCCGGAGCCGGAGTGGCAACAGGCCCCCGAAAGCAAAGGCCGCATCGGCGGCTGCGGTGGTGGCGGCGGTGCCAGCAGCTGCTCTCCCCGTTCCGGCGGTTGCTCCAGCGGCTGCAAGTAGACCCGGGTTGCCACACCAAAAACCACCGCACGCGGTGGTTTTTTTATTGCCTAGCCTACGAGTCAATTGCCCGGGAAAGCGCGGTTGTGGGTGCAGGGTGCAGGGTGCCGACAGGGGCGCACAAAAAAGCCTGGCATTCGAGCCAGGCCGCTTGTTACTTGCCGGTGCCAGCACCCACAAGCAGAAATAGAACGGGGCGCCACGAGTGCGCCCCTAGATATTACACGCTAAGCAATCCTGCTATAATTGGTGCTCCCTGCATCATCCTTGCGTACTGCTGCTTCCTGCGGTCTTCCTTGCGCTGATCCTTCAGCTTCCTTGTACTACTGTACTGTCGTCCTTAACACGATAACATCCTGTTATCGAACTCATCTCCATCCTGGAGGTGTCCTGGTCCATCCATGGGAATCTGCAATCCTGGCAGAGTAAGCGCCCTTCTCAAGTCTCACCATCCTAGTGATGTCTGATCCGTTTGCTTTCACCGAACTCGTGTATGGCAACCTCCTGTCACGCATCACTAATTCAGTTCCTAGCCGTTTCCCTTGGCACAACTAAAGTCTACTCAGATCACAGAACTAAACAAGGCATTTTCGCACCATACTGAAGCCGAAACTCAAGATTTCACATTGCGAAAGTCTGACTGAAATACCACTTAATTCATGAACTTAAATGAAAACACCTGTTCGAATTTCGTCAATCTTCGGCCCTTTATCCTACACGCTTGTAAGAGATCTCGCACAAAGGCGATCAGCAAGACTGGGCCAATTCATCCTCACCCGTCTGGGTGCAGTACATTAATTGGCCGCTTACGTCAGCCACGGTCACTTTCTGAAGTCGCTTGAAGCCTTTTTGTTCAAACAGAGCTTCGTGTTCCTGCTGAGACACAAACACCGCCAAGCCATCCACTTCGTGATCGGCCATCAGTTCGATCAGAGACTGCACCACCTGCGCCCCCAGTCCTTTACGTTGATGCTGCGGGTGTACCGCAATCAACTGCAGCAACCAATAGTTGTCGGTGGGCAGCAACCGCTTCAGTTCATCTTCACGCTCAATCCAGTTGCGAGTTGGCGTCCAGCCGGTACCCAAGGCCATTTTCAGGCGCCAGTACCAGTAGCGGCTCTCGCCCTGGGGATACTCTTTATCCACCACACAGGCGACGCCCACCAGCACATCTTCCAAGTAAAAACCGATCACCTTCTGCTGGTGATGCCACAACTCATTCAACTCTTCGCGCATGGCGGCCCGCAGCTTCTGGCCATAGCTTTGTCGACCGAAAGCCTGCTGAAAAAACAGATCATCGTGGTAGGCGTTGTACAACAGCGACGCCGCCACCCTTAACTCTTCTGCCGTCAGATACACCGCTTTTACGGCACTCACTTGCTCACTCTGCATCCATCCTCTCCCAACAAATGCATCATCGCTCACCTCGGCCTCCACTCCGCATCAGGTCATGCCAGGCCACGCCTCGATTCGTCGCCGTTATGACGGAGTGAAGAGCACCAATGACTCTACTAGTTATAAACCCTCCTTTGATAACACAAGATGAGGGATTGGGATACCCCAACCAAAGCACGAGCGAATCCGAATGACGACAATTTAGCGGGTCGGCGCTCGCCGAAGGCGGTTTTGGCCAACTACACTTCATCACACAACGATTTGGGAGCCGTTAATCATGGACACCACTCAAGCCACCCTGCCCCACCTGTTTGAGCAGTTGGGACTGCCCAGCAGCGAGCAAGCCATCAATCAGTTTATTCAGGCCCACCCCCTGGATAGAGCCACGCCCCTGGAGCAAGCGCCGTTCTGGACCGCAGCCCAATCAAGCTTTCTCAGTGAAGAGCGCAATCGCGATGCCCAGTGGAGCGAAGTTATCGATACCCTGGATACCCTGCTGCATAAATAGGCCAGCACAACGACAAGCGCCGGCACGAGGCCGGCGCATTAATACATACAAGCCGTGCTTAGATGGCGTTGTGGTAGGCCTTATCCCCCCAGCCAACCACCTTGCCCTGCTCCAGCACCACCGCCGTGCACTCCTCTTTGGTGGTCTTGCCATCCCCCTTGGTGCGGTGGGTACGATAGAACAGCACCTGCACGTCCTTATCGTCCTGACGATAAAACTCATTAAATTCGGCCGTCCCCAACAGTGCCACCACCTGGTCAACACTCATGCCCGGGCTCAGCTGTGACAGCTTCTTGCGATTCTCTTTCTCCAGCTTAGCCCAGTGACTGCTGGAATCGCTGTCCCAGCTGTCTGACTCCCAGCCGTCACCGCCAACGGCTACCACACAACCACTCAAACCGAACGCCGCCGCCACGACCATGGGCAACAAAACTTTAGATTGCATCTCTGTCTCCTTGAGGAATGATCAGTACCACCTACTAGGAGCAAGTCCTTTGCCAACTATTTAACCAATTGAAAACAAACGGGTAATCAATTTTAACTTGTGGTGGAGTGATAAAATCCGCCACACTGTTGGCTAAAATCACTAACAGTTAGGCTGACCCAACAGGTTGAGGAGGCCCTTATGGATTCCCAGATACAACAGGCACTTGGCCGCCTGCATCGACAGGGGCAAACGGTGTCTCTGGCCACCCTCAAAGGCCAGTTAAGCGGCAGCTACCCGATGCCGGTGTTGATTCAGGCCATCAAACACTACAAGCAGAATCCGGACTCGGTGCTGCAGCTGTCGCCCGAGGTCACTGATGTGCCCCCCGTTGCCGAGCCGGACGATCGCCTCGCCCGGCTGGAACGCCAGATCCAGGCGTTAACCGCCCGAATCGAACAGCTGGAGGCCGAGCGGCGCTAACTCAGCGGATGGCGCTGGAGCCAGCGACCGTAATGAATCAGGCCAGCGGTGGTCACCAAGCCCACCGCGGCCATCAGATACCACACCAGCCCCACCTGACCGGATTGATACAGCTGCTCGGTCAGCACCGAGGCGCTGAATCCGGTCTGCTGCTGCAGATGCTGAAAATACTCCCCCTGAGGAATACCACTGAGCTGCGCCGCCGTCATGCCATGCTGAGCCAGTGCCTCCCTTGCCAGCGTCTCCTTGGCCCCCCAGGCATCGTAAACCCGTGGCCCGATGATCGACTCCGCCACCCAGCCAATACCATAGGGCAGCTCTTTAAACCCCAGATACATCGCCTTTTTGTCATCGGGCGCCAGATTGCCGATGAACTTGGAGGAGGTGGGGCTGGCCAGCATCTCGCCGGAGGAGAACACCAGCACCGCCAGCACGATGATCCAGGCGTAGGTGGACAGCCCCAGGGTCAGCAGTCCCAACGAACATAACAGGGTGCCAGTTACCAGCGACGGCACCGTGCCGATGCGGCCGGCCACCGCCGCATACAGGAAGCACACCAGCATGATCATGCCAAAGTTGATGTTCATGATCCCCTCCGGCAACACCGCCAGGGTATCGGGGTCGATGGCCAGAATGGCCTGCATCAGCGCTCCTGGCTCGGCCCCACCAAACAGGCTGCTCACCAGGGTGCGGGTGTCGACCCAATCTCGAATGTACACCGGCAGCACGTCAAACAGGGCCATGAACATAAACCAGAAGCCGGAGAACAGCAGGGTGTACCTCAGCAGGTGGGGTTGTCGAATCTCCCGCCAGGCGCTGCGCCACATGCCGCTCTGATGCGACACCGCCCGTCGCTGCGCCTTACCCGGTTCCCGGTAGGTCAGCAGCAACAGGAAATTAAGGCTGATGATGGCCGCACAGGCAAAGAACAATTTATCCCAGGCCAGGATTCGCATCTGAGCCGCTAAAATCGGCCCCAACCAGCCGCCAATGTTGACCATCTGGTAAAACAGGCCCCAGGCCATGGCCGAGTTCTCCCGGGTCGAGCACTTAACCAGGGTGCCCTGAATGCCGGGTTTAAAGATGCCGGTGCCAAACGCCAGGGTCGCCGCCCCCAGCAAAAAGCCCCAGAACGACGGGAACAACGCCATGAGCAGATAAGCCGCAATCTTAATCACCGTCGACAGGGCGATGGTTTCCTTGTAGCCGATGCGATCGGCGGTGGCACCGAAGAACACCGGCACAAAGGACTGAAACAGGGCCCAGGCCAGCAAAATCCAGCTGAAGTCGGTCATGGTCAGGCCAAGGCCGCCGGCGGATTGCGCATCGGTGGCATAGATACTGGCGGTGGTTTTGACGCCATAGAAGGCCAGTCGCTCCACCAGTTCCATGCCACCGACCACCCAGAATACGTAACCGAGACTGGCGATGGCGGCACCGATCCCCAGTTTACTGGCGTCGTTCCAGCCACCTGAAGCGGGTTGGGTCATCCTTGAACTCTCATATTTTAGAATAAAGTATACAACCTAGCGATTGCGGCCCCCAGGTACAAGCTTGCCGTCACCGCCAACGCCGTTATAATGGCCGCCCCAACCCAACCGGAGTCCCTCATGTACTTGGTAGAACTGCGTTTCGAATGCTTTGATGACACCACCCTGTCTCAGGTGGAGTACGCCATCAATCAGCTGGTGGAAGCCTGGCGCGCCAATGGCCAGATCCTGGGAAAAGAGTTCCCGGTGATGCAGAACCAGGCCGAGTTTCGACTGCGGGCCCTGTGCCCGGAAGAGGACAGCCTGCATCCGAGGTTTCACTCCGACTGGGTCAAACAACGGCTGGATAAGTTGGCCGATGCCAGCCTGACCCGCCCCCGCCTCAAAGTGCTGGGGCGCGACATCAACAGCGAAGCCAGCTCACCGGTGCTGCCCACTAATTGGCAACTGCTGTACACCACCTACGTGCACACCTGCTCACCGCTGCGGGATGGTGAAACCATGATGCCGGTGCCCCTTTACCGGTTGCCGGCAACCTTTAACGGCGACCATAAGGCACTGATTAAATGGCAGAGTGAATGGCAAGCCTGCGATGAGTTGCAGATGGCTGGCAGTGGCGCGGTCGAGTTTGCCGCCCTGGACGAGATCACCCAGGTGGACAGCGCCCTGTTCCGCCGCGGCTGGGATCTCCGCGGTCGCATCGAGTACCTGACCCAGGTCCCCACCTATTACTACCTGTACCGGGTCGGCGGTGCCAACCTGGAGCAGGAGAAGGCACGCCCCTGCCCCCGCTGCGGCAATCCGGACTGGTACCTGGGCGAAACCATCCACGATCTGTTTCACTTCGTCTGCCACGACTGTCGACTGGTGTCCAACCTGTCCTGGGACCTGATTTGAGCCGGCATTAGACTAAAGTCTAAAGGCGAAACGCCTCAATCCTTTCATACTGGCGATTCGGCTTCGATAAACGAAGCCTTTCAACTCCCAATCAAAGAGCTTTCGGCGCGGCCGAAGCCCGAGCCATTTTCTGGGCTCCAACGTCTTTGTGCTGTGTCGTCTCCCGCGCCGTCACTCTCGCCACTCGAAGCGAAGGAGACGCACCATGATCTATGCCAAACCCGGCAGCACCGATGCCCTGTTCAACTTTAAGCCACGCTACGCCAACTTCATCGGCGGCCAGTGGGTCGAACCCAGCCAGGGCCGCTATTTTGCCAACACCAGCCCGGTGGACGGCTCCACCATCTGCGACATCCCCCAGTCCTGCGCCGCCGACATTGAACTGGCGCTGGACGCCGCCCATCAGGCACAACCGCTGTGGGGTGCCACCCCGGCTGCCGAGCGGGCCAACCTGCTGCTGAAAATTGCCGATCGCATCGAGGCCTACAGCCAGACCCTGGCGTTGGTGGAAACCTGGGACAACGGCAAACCGATTCGCGAAACCCTGGCCGCCGATCTGCCGCTGTGCGCCGATCACTTTCGCTACTTCGCCGGCGCCCTGCGCGCTCAGGAAGGCAGCATCGGTCAGTTGGACGCCAATACCAACGCCTATCACTACCACGAGCCCATCGGCGTGGTCGGCCAGATCATCCCCTGGAACTTCCCGCTGCTGATGGCGGCCTGGAAACTGGCACCGGCGCTGGCCGCCGGCTGCTGCGTGGTGCTCAAGCCCGCCGAGCAAACCCCGGCCAGCATCCTGGTGCTGATGGAAACCCTGCAGGACCTGCTGCCCGCCGGCATCATCAACGTGGTTAATGGCTACGGCCACGAAGCCGGTCAGGCCCTGGCCAGCTCCAAGCGGATTCGAAAACTGGCCTTTACCGGCTCCACCGAGGTCGGCCGCCACATCATGCACCAGGGCGCCGACAACCTGATTCCAGTAACCCTGGAGTTGGGCGGCAAGTCCCCCAACATCTACTTCGAAGACATTCTGGATCAGGACGACGCCTACATCGACAAGTGCGTCGAAGGGCTGCTGCTGGGCTTTTTCAATCAGGGCGAGGTCTGCACCTGCCCTTCACGGGCACTGGTGCACGAGGCCATCTACGACCGCTTCATTGAACGGGTGATCGCGCGTGCCAAGACCATCAAGCAGGGCAACCCGCTGGACACCGAAACCCAGGTCGGGGCCCAGGCCTCTCAGGAGCAGTTTGATAAGATCATGAGTTATATGGAGGTGGCCCGGGCCGAGGGTGCCGAGTTCCTCATCGGAGGACAAGCCAGCCAACCTGCAGGCGTGGAATCCGGCTTCTACGTGCAGCCGACCCTGCTTAAGGGTCACAACAACATGCGGGTATTCCAGGAGGAGATCTTCGGCCCGACCCTGGGGATCACCACCTTCAAAGACGAAGCCGAAGCACTGGCCATTGCCAACGACACCAGTTACGGCCTGGGCGCCGGCATCTGGACCATGAATCAGAACCGAGCCTTTCGAGTCGGTCGTGCCATCGAGGCCGGGCGGGTGTGGGTCAACTGCTACCACCTCTATCCCGCCCACGCCGCCTTCGGCGGCTATAAGCAATCGGGCATGGGCCGGGAAACCCACAAGATGGCCCTTGGCAACTACCAGCAAACCAAAAACCTGCTAGTGAGTTACGATCCCAACCCGCTGGGCTTCTTCTAAGCCCTGCCACACAAACGGCCTCCTTCGAGGCCGTTGGTACAACCTTGTTGGTTCCATGCCGCCCGGTCCCCCATCATCAATGCCTGTTGATGGCCCAACCGGTATCGCCTGCCGCTACTGTCCGGCTCTTTGCGGGCACAAAAACAACGCCACCGATTGTTGAACGTAGTCAGCAATGACCGCCTGAGATGGTGGCGCCGTTCCCAGCAAGGCTTCATGAAAGAAATTGGCCCGCATCAAGCCCAAAAACTGTGCGGCTGCAATGTCTGAATCGGCAATGTCGATATGCCCTCTCTCGGCATAATCATTAAGAAACTCACCCAGTTGGCTGTGCAAACGCCGAGGTCCCTGGGCCATAAACAGCTCGGCCAGTTCGACATCCTCTCTGGACGCATCACTCATCACCCGATACATGTTGATGAAGTCCTGACGGTAAAACATGTTGATGTAGTCTTTACCAAATTGAATCAGCTTTGGCTCTAAGCTCTCTGCGGACCCAGCCTCAAACTGAAACAGCACCCCGGTCATTTCAACTTGCTGTTGAATCACCTGCTGCAGCAACCCTTTCTTATTACCAAAGTAGCGATAGAGGGTTTCTTTAGACCCTCCGCACAACTCCAATATCTGGCTCATGCTGGTCTGACTAAACCCTTGTTTAAAAAATAGCTCTCTGGCAATAGTCAGAATCTTATCTCGCTTCTCTTTTGAGGATGGTCGCATCTATTGGGGCCTTCAGGACTGGGAGAACAGAGCCTAAACACAAGGTAGGCGTTGCCATTCTAAGGACAAGCCCCCGCACCATCAAGGCATTCTCCGCAAGCCAGCGTTGAAGCGTTCAATCCCTGCCGCAACCCGAAAAATGCCGACATGCCAGCCCTGGAACAAACAACCGATGCCGCAGGGCATCGGTTGTTTCCATCAGGCACTCACGCACTCCTCTCTTAATCTCGTCTCTGATTAAGGGGTGGTGTGGCAACTGACGCAGGCGTACGGCTCAGGGAACTGCTCATCGGTATGCCACAGGGAGTTGGATGAGGTCAGCTGCTCATCCGCATAGCCCTCGCCATTACCCGCAGCATCATGAGGTTTCACTAGCAATGCCGCCGCGTTCGCACAAGGCCCGGCTTCGCCGTCAGGGCAGGTCAATTGAGACAACCGGTATTTGTTACTGGCGGTTCCGTGATTGATCATCGCCTTGTCTTGAGAATGGCACCAGCTGCAACGGGCGGTTTCACCATGGCCAGGAGTCGCACCGTTACTGCCATGGCACGACGCACAGTAATGGGGCTGAAGGTTGGCTGGCAGAATCGGGGAGTCTCCCTGCAGGTGGGTTCGTTCCAGGGCGTGACATTGAGAGCAGTCGGCAATTTTCCAGCCAAAGTGGCTGTCTGTCAGCGGCTTGATGGCATCGCGAGAATCGTACACCTCCTGTTTGCCATCGCCCACGACATTGGGCTGCGGCGTTCCCCACAGTCCGGGCATGATGTTGTGCCACTGCAGCTGCACCATCTCAGGCGTGGCATTCAACACCCAATGATCCGACATCTGGTGAATTTTGTTGCCGCCAAATACGTCGTTCCAGTCCGCCTGACAGATCTTGGCCTTATCAAGATCCATCTCCCCTAACCAGGGGCAGAATGTTCCGTCTTTATTCTCCAGAATCGTCTCTAATGGCACTTCCACTTTACCGATGGAGCCGAAGAAAAAGTCCCGCTCTGAGGCAATTTCACCCACTTGATAGGCCCAGCCATACAGGGCATTGGCAGCGCGACCCTCAAACTGAGTGACCGCAAACGCATTCACCCTGGCATTGGTCGACAATGTCGGCCAATAAGTAAATTCCAGATTAAAACCGTAGTCATAGTGCAGGGTCATGAAAAAGTCAGCCAGCGTGTATACGTCTTTTTGGAACAGATCATCACGAATGTTGAAGTGCCTGACTTTAATATCTTTGGCCAGAGTCACATAGCCACGGCCATCCTTGAGATTGACCTGAAATTCAGGAATGACCAACGCACCGCCATCCCGGGCACGGCGCGCTACCTGCTGCCGCTGCAACTGTTCCCGCCGCTGAGTCATGGCACTGGAATGAGGCTCGAATCGAATCTCCGTGCCATACGCCACAATCAACTCATCCGCCGGCCGGTAATGAGCCTCCAGTTCCACCGGGCCAATCTCTCGCTTCAATTCACTGGCGTAGCCCCATCTTGGATACCAGTCCGGGCTGCGATAGTTGTCTGCCCCATCACCTTCGGCACTGAACTGACCATCACCATTCACATCCCAAGACACCAGGAATTTGTGAGTGCCGATGGACTCATCAAATCCAGTCAGCTCAATCTGAAAGTCATCACGAATATCACTGACGTACATCATCACGTCCAGCAGTGAATAATTTCCTGCGACAAAAATATCCGGCCTCAACGGCTGTGGCCGAGCTTGTTTTAATTTTTCCGCCGCCACGGTAACAATGTATTTGCGGTCATCCAACGTCGAGCTGGACTTATTGTCTGCAGTACAAAACTCAGGGTGCGCTTCTCCACAGGGAAACCACGATCCCAAATACACAGTGACCTCACCCTCCAGGCTGGATTGGTTATTGACCTGCAGTTGAAGGTTGTCGTATTGAACCTCTGGTGGTTCAGTTGGGGGTACGGTCACAGTCTCATCGTCTGAGTCACACCCGCTTATCAGTGCTCCAAGCAGCAACATTGGCAGCCACTTGAAAGGTTTTAATATTGTCATCGGTACCCTACCTCTTCATTTCATCTCTGCCTTTTCAGGTCACTCTGAAAAGCCATCATTTCCCTGTGGCATTTATCACCAGCACGGTAAATAAATGCTCCTATAACTCCCGGTCGAGAATCTGTGTCGAAATGTATAGAGATTTAGCGCAAGCCTAAAAAGGGTGATCGGCATTGGAATTCAAAGCCGACAAAACCGGCTTGACAGCATCGTAATTCGCCACGCGATATAGATTCGATGCCCTAAGGTTCGAGCATCACTCTGCCATCAACCTCAAAAAATCAATCTGTTCCGGTATAGATGAGAAACGAGATGAACCCGGTTTTTCGCACCAATTTTGTCTTTCAATGTATCGATGTGGTACATCACGCCCCTTTCGGTCATAAAGAGAGAATCGGATATCGACTTCGTGGTTTCTCCCTTTGAAAGCAGCTCAATGATTTTTAAAGACTTAGCGCCTATTACTGAAAAATTAATATAGGGATTTATCTCATCGGCATGACATCGGAACAGATCCTCACTGCAGGCTTTTAATTGATGCGATACTTCTGGCAATCCAAGTCGTCTCTGCAATTCAGACTGCTGGTAACTCGAATACAGTGTAAACACGGCGACCCAGTGAGGCATGACGTCCAACTCCATGACCACCAACACCTTGGCGCCGACGCCGAACTGCCCCCAATAGCTGGTGCACGACTGGCGCTTCACACATTGAAAGGCGGAGCAGCCCACGACTCGGTCACCGGCCTCGCTGCGTGAGGTAAACGGCAGCAAGTGCTGACATCGCTTCCTGAACCTCAGGGTATAATCTGAATTGCAGATGCTCCTTGCAGGTTGTCTTATGCAAGACTCTTTCGGGCGACGCCCCAGTTCCCCTCCGACTTCCAGCCACTCCTTGTCATAGAGGTAATAATCAATAAAGCGCAGCCCGAGCTGTGGCAGTGCTTTGGCCAACCTCTCAAGCCGCTCCTTGCCTTCCAAGACTGCCACCTCTCCAGAAAGTGCCATCGACACACGGCCAATGCCTATCCCAGTATTCATATCCCCTCCTTTACCGCGGAGCTCTTCTCTCCCTCGCCAATGACAAAGCCCTCATCACCTGAAGTGAAGAAATTTTGAGTCTGGTTGCACGGCCATTAACGAACCGTACCGTACGGCACGATAAATGGAGAATCATAAGCAACGATCGCCAAGATCCTGGGCCCTCATTTGCGATCAACATCAACTTTGTCTCAGTAAAGCCAGGACAGCAGAGTAACTCCTATCCGGTATCAGCCCCGTTCCCGGGCCAGCAGTCCCGGGCCCGCCCCTGTCGCCACCAAACGAATCGGCCCGGAGGAATCCCCCGGGCCGAACCTGAATACCGCCAATCCAATACAGCCGTTACCAGCCCATATGATAATAGGCCCAGATTCGCTCAACATTCATAGGCAACCACTGTTCGTAGTATTGCCATTGTTGGTACTTAGGCAGTTTGATGTGCTGCCTTAACGCATCAGGACTATGCACACCGGAGTCCATGGCTTGCTTCACCGCAGCCATCAAGTCTTCGATGTAGACTCGCTGATCCTTAATCACCGAAGCCGGATCTATGGCGGGCTGATCCTGAGGCCCGTGAGCCGAAATCACATAGGCTAAATCCATGCGTTCAATCTCCTTCAGGGAACGCACCCACTCATCGGGCCAGAAATCCGGCATTCCCCGGAATGCCACTCTTCTGGGGGTGACAATATCGACGATAAACGCAATATTCTCTTCGGGAAAATGAGTCACAATCAGGCTATTACCATGATTAGGTCCGAAATACCTCAGTTCCAGCGTCCGGCCTCCCAGGGTCAGTGTGTAGCTGTCTTCAAAGGTGATATCAGGCAGTGGCAACACCGGACTTGGGTGGTCCGCTAACTCAGCCAACACATTTTTATGCCCGATAAATTGGGCGCCTTGATCCTTGAAGATGGTGCCACCGGAAATGTGATCATGGTGATTGTGGCTGTAAATGACGTACTTCACCGGCTTGGTGGTGACCTTACGAATTTCAGACTGCAGCAACTGTGCCGCCTTGGGGTTCAGTGGATCCGACACAATTACCCCCTCGTCGGTCACCAGAAAGAAGTTTCGATACACCCACCAGCGAAACACATACAAGCCATTACCGATATGCTTAACACTGTGACCGAACTCTTTTCCTCCCATGGGTTCCTGAGTCGGGAAGGTGGCTGTGGCCATCGCCGTAGTGGACAGCAACAGGCCAAAACAGATAAGGGCCGCTTGCGCTATTGATTTCATAACAGAGTTCTCCTTTAACTGAGGTATTTGCAACGCTCCTGCTGACGAGCGGTAACCAGGCAAATGGATGACAGGGATTTACGAGCGAGGTTTTACCGGCAACATTCGCGGCAACACATCCGCTTCCGGGGCATCGAAAACACGGTGCTTGATGGCGCCAGCAATGTGAGCCAACAGAGCCCCCATCAATCCCGATACCAGAATCAGGTGAGCTTGCTTCGCGACCTCAACCAGAGCAGGGTCTTTATCAACCAACAGTGGCAGTTTCACCAGCCCAAACACAATGACTGGAAAACCCGCGTAATTAGTCATCAGATAACCACTGAACGGTATGGCCAGCATAAAGAAATACAACGCCAGGGTAATGGTCTGGGAAAGTCGACGCTCCCAGGCCGCCAACACCTGAGGCAATTTCGGAGGACGTGAAATTCGGTGCCAAATCACTCGAGCTATGGCCAGTTGCATAAACACCACCCCAAGGGATTTATGCAGTCCCATCAGCGGCAAACGATTCGGATCACCACTCTCCAGGCTGACCATGTAGTTCCCTATGGCGACGAGCGCAATCAGCATCAGGGCCATGACCCAATGTAATCCCATCGCCAGAACGCCATACCTTTGTTTATCTATACGATTCGTCTTCATAAGCCACCTCTGCCTCAAATGGAACTGACACCGGTCCCCCGGTAACCATCACTAGCCCCAGCTTATTGTATCCATGAGGGTGGATATATAAGCTAAGATTCACATCATTGTTCACCTATTGGAAACAAACATGCATACATTGGCGTTAATGGAGACTTTTACGGTGGTGGTGGAGTCCGGCAGTTTTACCGCCGCTGCTGAAAAGCTGAAACTGTCAAAGTCCTTTGTCAGTAAACAGGTGTCTCTATTGGAACAGGATCTGGGAACCCGGTTGCTGCATCGAACCACCCGAACCCTGAGCTTGTCTGATGAGGGGAGCCAATTTTACCGCCACTGCCAACGGATCATGAAAGAAGCGGAGCTTGCCAGGGCGGAGATACTGGACAGCCAAAACGCCCCCAGAGGAAAAATCCGCATGACAATTCCTCAAAGTCTGATTATCTCCGGATTCAGTCAGCTACTGATTGCATTTCAACGCCAATACTCCGACATCGACCTCGACGTTATCGCCAGCGGCCGGGTAGAGAACCTGATCGAAGAAGGCATTGATCTGGCCATCAGAGTCGGGCAACTGGAAGACTCTAGCTTGGTATCGCGGCGGCTAGGCGAGTGTCGGTTTCAGGTTGTCGCCTCGCCAAGCTACCTTCAGACTTGGGGGGAGCCCACGCACCCATCGGACTTAATGAAACACAACTGCCTGCTCTACGGTGATTCGAAATCGAGCAGAGGCTGGCAGTTTCGCAAACCCGATGGAGAGGCGTTAACAGTAAAGGTAACAGGGAAGCTAACCAGTAATGATGGAAACCTAATCGTGGAGGGCATGAGGCAGGGGCTGGGCATTGGATTTGGCCCCAGCTTCCTGTTTAAAGACCACATCGATAGCGGTGAGTTATGCCCGCTTCTGGGCGACTACTGTCAGCCCCCCAGCTCCATATCGGCTCTGTATCCACTCAACCGCACTCTGCCACGAAGGGTGAGAATTCTTATTGAGTATCTGGCCGCTCACCTCGCACTGGAGTAAACCCAAGGCTATCGGTATGGATTCTGCCACACAAACGGCCTCCTTCGAGGCCGTTTGTGGTGTCGCTCCTTTCCCCGATTACAGGAACGCCAGCACCGGCGAAATGCACAGCAAGATGCCGGTGCCGATAATCAGGTTGGTGCCCAGGCCCTTGTACTTGTGCAGATCCGGCACCCGGTGCACCAGGTACGCCGGGATCAGGCATCCCACCAGGCCGAAGATCGGGCTGCAGATGGAAGTAAAGGAGAGAATTGGCGCATTCAACGCGATGGCACTCCAGGCCATCAGAATAATGAACACCACCACCACTTTATCCACCAACTGCTGATTCACCTGCTCTACGCTTCTGCTGCGCAGCAGCAGGTTCATCACCAGCCCCTTACAGGCTTCACGAAACGCCAGGAACACCCCAAAGAAAGAGGTAACGATGGCGAAGATGTTGATCACCACGCCGGTGATGGTCGCCCAGCTGCCGGGGAAGTAATGAGCAATGATCGCCAGCGCCGACACGTTGCGGTTCATGGCATCCACCGCCTGCTCCTGGCTGATGGCCAGGGTGAACGACACCGCGAAGAAAAACACCACCACAAACAATATCGCAAAGGCGATGGTCATCGCCCGCGACGCCTTGTACCGCGCCACCTCGATGGACTTTTCATGGGCGCGATAGGAGATCACCATCGGGCTCAGGGACTGAATAAACAAGATCGAGGTCAGGGTGAACGGCAGGGTAATGATGGCGTCTTTGAGCATCGGTACCATGTCGCCCACCGCAGGAATATTGGCCAGGTCCCAGCGTGAGATCAGCAGCACGCCCATCACCGCCACCAACGACAACACGGTGACCGCCATGAAGCCGGACAATTTAAACAGCAGCTTTTCCCCTTTGCTGCCGAGGTAAGACAACACACAAATCAGCCCCAGACCGTAAAACAGGTTGTCACTCAACAACCCTTCGGTCACCCCGAACGACTGCAGGTAGGAGGCGCTGTCATTGGTCACCGCCAGTGAATACACCAGCACCCAGATCACCAGCATCAGGAAATACAGTACCCCCAGGGCCACGCCCCAGTTCTTGCTGAGATACCCCGAGATCACCCCGGGGTAATCGGTGCATTGTTTGGATTCCGCCAAGGTATTGATGAACAGTTTCTGAAACAGGTACATGGCCGGATAGCCAATCACCGACGACAGCAGGAACACCCACAGCCCCATGATCCCCACCTGCACCGGCAGAAACACGATGCCGGCGCCGATGGCCATGCCGATACTCATGACGATCCAGCCAATATCCACGCTGTCGAACCGCGTGGCCCGCCGCCAATCCGATTCAGACATCCCTGCCTGTTCGTGGGCAGGCAGTCTCCCCTGCCCCAGTGTTGCCGTGTTTGTATTCATCAGTTGTGTCTCGTTGTTTTTGGATTTTATTCAAATTTATTTGAGAGATGTCATTTTCTCAACAATTTTTGCACGCTCGTTAACAAGGCTGAGACGAAACGCAGCAAAACCGCCATCAAACGGGACGGCGATCACGCTATTTGTGTGAAACCCCAGTCAAAACTCAAATTTATTTGATTTAATTGAGTGCTGAATTTACAGTTAACCGCAACAGTCACACTGATTTACTCAATTATTAAGGAAAGTCATGAAAACCCTTATTGATGCCGCCCAAGCCCCGAAAGCGATTGGCCCATACTCCCACGGTACCCGTTTCGAAAACTTGATCTTCACCTCAGGTCAGCTTCCGGTTGATCCACAAACCAACGCCGTGGTTTCCGGTGGTATCTCGGCACAGAGCCTGCAATCCCTGACCAACCTGAAAACCGTGCTGGAAACCGGCGGCGGCAGCATCGACACCGTGCTCAAGACCACCTGTTACCTGGCCAACATCGAAGACTTCCCGGCCTTCAATGCCGTCTACGCCGAAGTCTTCAACCGTGATTGCCCGGCTCGCAGCTGTTTCGCGGTCAAGGATCTGCCTCTGGGCGTACTGGTGGAAGTCGAAGCCATCGCCCACACAGCCTAAGCCGGGGAAACTCCATGCGTCCTGATTCACAGCCACATCCGTACATCGACATCATCAACAAGGTGGTGAAACCCGCCGTTGGCTGCACCGAACCCATTGCCGCCGCCTACGCGGCTGCCGTGGCCTGTCGGGCCCTGAACGCGGTACCGGACACCCTGCAGGTGTGGGTATCGGACAACCTCTACAAGAACGCCATGGGCGTGTTTGTGCCCGGTACCGGCAAAACCGGTCTGGCCATCGCCGCCGCCGCCGGTGCCGTCGCCGGCAACCCGGACAAAGAGCTGGAGGTACTGGGAGAGGTCTCAAGCGAGGATGTGACCGTGGCTCAGGCGCTGATCGATGCCGGCAAGGTGACGGTCGAACGAGCGGTTACCGAAGAGTTTATCTACTGCAAGGTGATCGCCACTCAAGGCAACACAGTGTCCCTGGTGGAGATCAGCGGTGGTCACACCAACGTCATCCACACCTCTTTGAACGGCCACACCCAGTTTCAGCAGGCCAGTGCCGAAGCCACCAATACCGCTTCGGTGTGCGACGGCATCGACATCAGCATCGAAGCCATATACGACTTTGCCCTGCATGCGGAGTTTGAGTCGATTCGGTTCATCCTCGATGCCGCCGAGATGAATGACCGGCTGTCGCAGGAGGGGCTGGCCAACAACTATGGCCTCGAAGTGGGACGCACCCTCCAGGACAACATCGAAGACGGTCTGCTGTGCGACGACCTGTCCACCCGGATTCAGATGCGCACCTCCGCCGCGTCCGATGCCCGTATGGGCGGTGCCAGCCTGCCGGCCATGAGCAACTACGGCAGTGGCAACCAGGGCATCGCCGCCACCCTGCCGGTGGTGGTGACCGCCGAGCAACTGGGCAGCAGTGACGAACAGCTGGCGCGGGCGCTGATCATGAGCCACCTGGGTGCAATCTACATCAAATCCCATTATCCTCCTCTGTCGGCATTCTGTGGCAACACCGTTACCAGTGCCGCCGCGGCGATGGCGATGGTGTACCTCAGTGGCGGCAGCTTCGAACAGAGCTGCTACGCCATCCAGAATGTCCTCAGCGACAGCTCCGGCATGGTGTGCGACGGCGCCAAATCGTCTTGCGCCATGAAGGTATGTACCTCCTCCACGGCGGCAGTACGTGCCTTCTTAATGGCCCGCCGCAACAAGGTGGTCAGCAATCAGGGCATCGTCGCGGAAGAGGTGGAAGCCACCATTGCCAACGTCGGCTGTGTGGTTAACAGCGGCATGCAGGCCACCGATTCGGTTATCATAGACATCATGTCGCAATAGGAAAGGACGAGAGTGCACACCGTGGAACTGAAGCAGCTGACCCCCAGTGATTACGAGATCCTCGATGCCCTGGCCACCGTGGTCGAAGGCATCGCCGCCAGCTTTGGTGAGCACACCGAAGTGGCGCTGCACAGCCTGGACAAGGACTCGGCCGGGATCTACCGGATTGCCAACGGTCACGTCACCGGCCGCAGCCCGGGGGCGCCCATTACCAACCTGGCGTTAATGAAGCTGAAAGAGGGCAAGGACGTCTCTGACTCCTACTTTGCCCGCACCGAGACCAACCGCGAGCTCAAGTCGACCACCACCATCGTGCGCAACGGCGCCGGCGATCCCATCGGCCTGCTGTGCATCAACGTGGATCTGGGGGCACCGATTCAGTCCTTCCTCAAGGCCATGGTGCCCATGGACTGCACCCTGCCCGGCGCCAGCGGCACCCCGGAAACCTTTGCCCGCAACCAGGAGGAGTCGGTGAGCAGCACCGTGGAGCTGGTGAAAACTCAGGTGTTGAGCGACGACCAGATCACCCCCTCCAAACGCAATCGCGAGGTGGTCACCCGCCTGCACGGCCTGGGCATCTTCAACTACAAAGGCAGCATTCCACTGACGGCCAGCCTGCTGGATATCTCCAAAGACACCGTCTACCTCTACCTCAGAGGGCTGGAGAAGAAGTAAGCCCCTCCACCGCGGTCTTTCTATTGCCGCGGTGGGATTTCCATCGCCGTCTCGATGCCAGCGAGGACTCTCAAACCGCCCACTTAAATCAACAATAAACTGTGAGATTTATGCACCAGGTTATGGGTGTTTTTCGCCCCTAATAAACACTTAGCCCGTTCGAGATGGTAATCAATGCCTCGTGGGGTCATATGGTGAACCTCAGACAATTCGGTCCGTGAGCAGCCCTGAGATAAATGCCGGATAATCGAGATGGTGGCCGACTTCAACATTCCGTAATCTTCCAGCGGGCTGGTAATTAAATGGGAGGCACTCACGGCAGTTTGATAAACAATCATTTCATTGAGGCTATTCTCAATACTGCGGCGAATCTCAAACTCACTCTGCTCACTGACACCGTCATAAAAATACAGAAACCGGCCGCGAAGATCGCTGCAGGTCGCCAGTGGAATCGACACGGAAACCACCCGCTCATAGCCCCCTTCCCGAATTCGCTTTGCCGCATGGCTGTTTACAGACGACCAGCTATAGAGATCTTTCCTGACGCTCTTAGATAGCTCAATGTCCATAGATTTCAGTCGTTTCCTATAGCCCTCAAAGGTCTCTTCCAACCTGGATGAAGAAAACAGGATCGACTGCCTCTGTTTCAGGCATTTCAACCAGGACTTGCCGAGCCAAACTTCCGGCTTATTGAGGTCTATATGAAACAATGCATCCACCGCCCCCACAGAAGTAACCAGTGATTTCAGCATGGCCGACAACGCCTCTTGCTGATTATTAAGATCTTCAAACTGGATTTTCATAAAGGCGCACCATCACTGACTGAATAGCAATTAGTGTACCGATAACTTGCCCCTACCAGATAAGACCCACCTCAAAAAAACTCCCCTGGTTTGGGGCCGTGTTTCTAAGCTGTGAACCCTGCCCTGCGCCCCTGCTGAATCGCGGAAATTCAGTGTGATTTTACGAAGTCGAAATCCGGCCATTCCGATGCAGTATGGAGTAACGCTTTCTTTAGAAATGAATTTAATTGACCAGGTTCTTCAGAAAGGGCAAAAACAGATAAGGAAACACGAGATGATGAAAAGAAATATCGGGGTGCTGTTGGCCTCATCACTATTACTGAGTGCCTGCGGCGACAGTGACAGTAATGAGGTTTCGGTACCCACTCAGCCCCCAGAGCAGGAAACCCCTGCGACCGGCACCGGTGCGTTTGAGAAAGTATGGGGCCCGGACGTTAAGTATCAACTCAACACCACGGTGTACGCCTACCTCAATGGCAACATCGATCGCCAGGACATGATCGACCAGTTCGAGCGCAAAACGCCCGAGCACGGCATTGCCGTCGATCCTGAAAAGCTGCGGGCCGCCAAGGCGGCCTCCTATAAAAAGGGTGATGGCCTCTACATTGCCAGTAACATCTTCAACGACAATCAGATTACCTTTGCCGATGTACTGATGTACCTGTCACAGACCCGGGACGATTTCCACGTCGAATACCAGTGGAGTGATGAGATACAGTCGTACCGTTACACCGTCTGGCACGATAAAAATGGCGATGGTGACTTCGACGATGAGGGCGACGTCAACGCCGATCCCAACTGGTACGCCACCTACATGATCGATTTCGGTCGCTTCAAGCGGGAACTGTATTACACCGAGTCGGGAGAAGCGCTGTACCTTCGCCTGGAAGAGGTGTTGGTGCAGCCCAACTCCGGGCTTCACTTCCGCTCCTACAGCCCGATGATGACCAAACGCCGGGAGTCGGTTCAGCACTACCAGGCGGAACTGAAAGACCGCAGTACTCCCTCCTATTACAGCCAGGATACCCACGTGATCGTGGTGCCCACGGTGGCCCTGACCCCCATCGAAACCATCGGCACCGCCGGCGGCAAACAGTTGCTGTTTCACAACGTCGAAGCCCGAAGCCACAACCTGCGCCCCGATGTGTTTAAGAAGGATCAGGCCATTACCATGGCCGACGTGCTGCTCAGCATGAAGGAACAAGGACTGATCGAATCGGTAGGCTTCACCTTCTGGGGCAAACTGGCGTCCGACGTCGACGTGCAGCACTTTGTTATCAACGAGATTAACGGTGCCCGCTCGTCCGGCTTTCACAACTACGTTATCAACACCGGCGTTAGCTGGGCCATGGAAGACTTTGCCGCCAAGTACATGGTCAGCCAGCAAACCAATCTGGACTCCACCGCCATTGGTGCCTCCTCATCGACCATGCCCACCTACTGTGACCGCAAAGGCCAGTCCAACCCCTTCGATCCCAGCGACACCAGCCTGGATCATGCCGATGGCATTATCGATGCTGTCGGTGATCCTTTGAGGCTGGAGGAGTGCGATCCGGACACCACCGACATCAGCGATTGGTACAACGATCAGGAGTTTCATTTCTTCAGCGACACCTGGGTCATGAACCACCCCGGCGACCTGATGACGGTCATTAACTTCACCATGTACGATTTCTATCCTGAAGAGGAATCCAAACGGCTGGTGGGCGATGAAAAGTGGCCGGTGGCCGACATTGAGGACGCCATTGCACCGCTGGATCAACAGCACTTCGGCTGGGGCGTCGCCGACTGCGGCACCTGCCACTCTCTGGATGGCATTCACGCCGACGGCGATGTGGGCGTCAGCCTCGGGGTCAATCCCAAGCCCATCTCCATCTACGACGAAGGCGTGCGCAGCTACCCGGTCGACGACGCCTCACAGCTGGTGGTGGCACCGTACCAATGTGCCGCCTGTCACGGCAGCAACGGCGCCCCCAAAGGCCACGGCGAAACCGGCACCTGCTTCTGGTGTCACTCGGAGGACTACATTCCGCCCAACCACGGCACCGCCTCCAGCTACATCTCCAAGATGTACCAGGGCGGGAATACGCCAGACATTCCTAACCGTACCTTCGACGCCATCGATGTCGACAGCACCGATGCGGCCGCCGTATCACGGCTGGAAGCGGAGTTGCAGGAGTCGCTGACCCCAATCATGAATCTTGGCATCTACCCTGCAAAACAGGACGTTACCTGGCAAGGGTACTGGGGCCGTTATAGCGATGACATGAAGGTGAGAACCAACAGCAGCTGGACCACGGACCCCGTGTACCCGGACCCCTATGCCTGTGTCACCTGCCACCCCAAAGGCTAACAACACAGTAATCTAACCATCCCCAAACAGGGCAGAGAGCCGCTGCCCTGTCTTCTTCTGCGCAATCATCATCGGCCGAACCGAATACTTGTTCCAGATACCACTCAGGCACTGAACAAGGCGCCCCTTGTACGACTGAGGTAGCCCCAAACAACCGCCTAATACCCTCAGCGCAATAGCCACAACTCAATAGTCCGAGCCGAACTGTGACTGTCTCAGTGTCTTCTTTGGCGCCAAAAGCGGACATTTGTTCCAACTCATTTGAGATACATAGCCGAAAGCACCTTTAGACGTCAAATGTTTGTAGTACTATATTGTTTAGTTTCGGCTAGCTCTGACCCTCATAGCCCAGTGCAAAGCTTCTTTTTCAAAGTAGACTTTAGGATCGTCAGCGATAGACTCAAAAGGAAATTCATCACTAGAAATTATCGATATTTTCTCAGTCAACTCTGGGTTGCACAAATATAAGCTCCCTTTGAAGCTACGAACATTTAGCTGATGGCTTTCTGGCTCCACATTGTTTAAGATAAAGTTACTAATTTTAGTCAGTTCATCTTCACTTTTGCTTTTTTGCTCCCTAGTAAATAACTCTACCCACTTATTCGTCACTTCATCGCAGAGAAATTCAATGGTTAGTGAATTATCTTTAAGCAGCTTAATTAACTTTGATTTGTTTAAGTTGGTAAATTTTCCTACTAGCACACTCGAAAGCGCGTATGCTGTCACGCGTGACTTCAATCCCGCTAAATATATTTTCACCGAATCCATATTAGGAACGCCTATTTCACAATAAAGTGCTAATTCTTCTAGCAATTCAGCTTCGTCATCTAGTTCTAAATCAACAAGCTTTCTTATAATTGCATTAAGAGCCCAAGGTAACGTCATCGAAATATAGGAAACACATATCTCGTGGCCATTTTCATGAACAGCCATTTCTGACAATGGTTTTGCACTAAACCACTTCAATCGGACTTCATCCAATTCTGCTTCTTCATAATCATGCTTAAAAGTAACTGTTGGGAGTTGTTGAATTAACTCTTCTATGCTTTTTGACAATTCTGCTAGATCAGCAGCACTACCTTCTGACTCTTTGTAAATTCTTACGCTCTCTTTGATAGGGTCAATGTAATCGTCCAATGCTTTGGACGAGCTTAATGGAATGCCAGACTTAACCATGCTTTCCCAATTTACATAATCGCCAGCCATTTTGATCACTGCTCTATTTCTGCTTTTTAGAAAATTAATAATATCTTCTTGAGACACCACATCATCTTCTACTGCTTGAATATAAGCCAATGAATTTCTAAAAACTGTGTCAATCCAGCTCGAAGGATCTTGCAATTCGTTTGCTTTATTTTTGTAGCTTAATGATAATAACGTATCATCAACCCAGTCGAATATTTGCCTATATATATCTGAGTAATCTGCCCCATCAGATTTCAACTGAGAAAAATCATTACTAGCAACTAGTTGCAACAACAAGTCAAAGTCAACTTTACATTGTGTGGAAACTTTCTTTAGATATTTTACTAGTGCTAGCAACCCACTCTCTGCACGTTCCATTTTCGATGAATCAAAGTACTCATGGCAAAAACCAAGATCCCTTGTACTACTCCAATTAGTCTCATCAATACAGTACAAGACTTTTCCTTCAATATCTGTAAAGGCTCTTCCTGCTCGCCCAGCAATATTCCAAAAATCTTTTGAATCAATTTTTCTTTCGTCCTGATGGTTCATAAATACATCAGCGAAAATTACTGTTGATATACCTATATTAACTCCTTGACCTAAGCTTGATGTCGAAACTATAACCTTCAAATTTTCGGATCGCATTAGTTGCTCAGTAAAAATCCGTACATCGGTCGGTAATTTCCCGAAATGACATAGAATTCCGTACCGAGCTAGCTCATATATTTCACTAACACCAGCTTCATCACAAGCGAGCCTAAATGACTCAAAAAGCTCTTCATTTTTATAGTTGTGTAATTCAGGAGTGCCTCCCATTGCCTTTAGTACCCTTTTAGCTGAAGATACAACATATCTAGCTTGGGCAATAAACATCAAAACAGTCCCAAGTTGCGATAGTTTTAGTGCAGTAGCAGCAATACCTTCATTTTTATCATTGGGAAAATATTTAGTTCTTGCGCGAGGAGGTAAGAATTTTTCGACAAAATTTCTGTTAAATGAAGTTGGCTCCCCAATCCATTCTATTGTTATATTTTTAGCGTGAGTCCATTTAATAATGCCAAAGCGCTTGTTCGCAATTGTCTTATCAGTTTCGTAAACACTACTGCTATCTTTTGCGACCCATTGGGCAATATCATTTGTATTAGGTAGAACAGCGGAAAGAAGCATGATCTTGCCATCATTTTTATTGACGTGATGCTTTAGCTCTTCGATAAATAACTCAATTTTAATTAATCTTTCTTCCGCTCCAAGTAGATGACCCTCATCAATAATAAGCAAACTAATTTCGTTGGCGATATCTTCGTCTGCCCTAACTATTGCTTTTGCTTTTTCGGGGGTTGCAATAATCACACTTGAGTTTTCAATTAGTGTCTTATCTAATTTACTAAACTGTCCTCCACCATATAAGAATGTAGTAGAAAAACCCAAAGGAGATAGTGCCTTTTCCATAGATTCTTCTACTTCATAGGATAATGAACGAAACGGGGCAAGATATAATACTTTAGAAAATGGATTAGCAATTAAAGCTTCCAAAATGGCAATTTCAGCTATTCGAGTTTTTCCACTACTAGTTGGTAAGCTCAAGACAATATCGCTTTTATTTCGCATAGCCTGCAGTGCATTATATTGAGCAAAGAATAACTCTGTAATTGGGGGTGTTCGTAATGCTAGTTGTTCTACATAAACTTCTGCAATATCACTCTTAATCAATTTTGGTATAACATTCCAAAATGAGTATTCTTTAAAGACTTCAAGCAATATTATTAACAGCCTCGACAGCCACCAAATAGCAGGTTCTTCATCAATTGAAGCCAATTCTTTCAAGTCAATTAAAGACTCTTTCCCGAGATAAAGATATTCTTCTTTTCCAGAGAAAATGTACTCCAACACTAAATTTAGGGATTTAGACAATATAATTGCATAATGTTTGCTGTTTTGTTCCAGTTCGTCCTCAGAAGCTTCATGATATTCATCATCCAACTGAATGTTGCTAATTCCATGAATAAGCATTTGAATATCTTTTCTTAAAAAGCTACTAATTAGCGTAATTAGTGGCGATTCAGACTTAACATTTTTAATCGCTATAAATGATTTTGAATATTGAGAAGCCAGGTAAAAAGATAAACTACTAACAACCAAGTAAAAGCTACTTTTCTTGTTGAGCTCATTATTAGGGGAGTGAATGTAATGTATGATATCGCCTGCTTTCTCAAATGCTTTCAGAGCAATATCATCAACTTTACTTTTTTCAGCTATGGCACAACCTATAGACAAATATGCGAAGCCAATACTATTAATTCTTTCAGTTAAGCCATCTGTAAAATTAGGAAAGTTAGTTTCATCTTCTTTGACAGCTAAAAGGATATTCTTCGCGTTGGATTGCGCAATTAAGTTTTGAGCGAAATCATCGTTTTCGAGTTTATCAAATAGCTCTTGAGCCTTTACGGTATCCATTTTTACTCCATCACCATTTTTAGTGCTTCGTCAAAGCTACTCTTAACAAGCTGGGCTGGGTTATCTTCACCATACGATACTATGACAAGGTTTTTATTATTTGAGTTTAGGTTTTTCTCTATGGTCTTATATATAGAAGATTCACTGTGATAAAAGCCCACATATGTGACTGGAGTTTTTTGGGTATGAAGGCTTGTGATCAAATCATCAATTTCGTTTGCTAAAAATTCATCTCCCATTTCTTCCAGTCTATCGCTTACAAAGGTCAAAGATATGGGTAAGTTCTTATTCGATAACGATTCAATAATATCATCTAAAGCTTTTTTGCTTTTAGTTGCTCTGAATTTTGCCTCACCCATTATCACTCTATTTTGAATGTTATTTTTTTCAAAAAGTAATAAATCATCACCTTTCATAGACTGCTCTACATTTGGGTTGTACCTCAATTTGTACACAAGGACTTCCAAACCTGATGTTTCAGTAAGATATTCTGCAAGGATTATTTCGCCTAAATTTCCTTTTTGCGTAATTTCAGACTTAATAGGAAAAGGAACTTTTCCTTCCATATACTGAGCAAAACCATGTTTATCTAGAATTTTCTTTTTCTTTTCTATTCTAGCGATACGAGCTTCGCTTGCATGATGTTTAATTATCCATTGAGATAGGTGATCAGCCAAAGTCATGCTGCTGATTCCTTTATTTGTAAGCTTTCTATGTTTTTTATTAGCTGTTGCAAGTGTATCTTCACACTCAAACCAATCAAAAAACAATCCCGAACCAGGGTGTTCACCGATTAACTTACTTTGAGCTGTTGTTTGTTTTTTCACGCTCATAATTAACCTATATTTTTCAGATTTATACGTTGCAAGTCACTAATCATCAAATTCAAATCAGTTTAGTGTATCATCTTTACCTTCTGCTCATCAGATAATAATGTAGAAAATCAGACGCTTACAGCGAATCTTGGTCAATTGCAAAGGTCAATAAATCATTGTCAATGTGGCTGTAGCAAGCTTTGGGGCATCCGGTGTTGAAGCTCAATGACCGTTTTGTGCTGTGGAGACGTCACTCCTAGAACCTAACCGGAAGACCCCTTCGTGGCGGCAGGAGTCCCTGAATCTGAGTCAGTCAGGCCTACCTGGTGCCCAACGCTCGGTTCGGCACAAATTCCGGTCATTCATGGTCGATGTCTTACAGCATAGTGTGACTTCTTCATCATACGTTCTCCCTTTGGCTCAGTGTAAGCCGGAAAACTCTGATGTGGAATGCCCTGAGTTTAGCGGTTGTTTACAGATGCCTCACAGCTATAGTGTGACTAACCCCCTATAAAACATCCGCTAGAGGGTTTATCTTAATCACCTATGAAAAATCCGTTAGTTACAGCTATGGACTGCCCACGGTTGATTAGACACCTTCAGACTATTCTTTGAGCACTGGAGGAACCAGGATGAGCAACAAACGATACGTGCCAGAATTCAAAGACGAAGTCGTCAAGCAAGTTGTTGAGCTGGGTCATTCCGTTCAGGAAGTATCAGAGCGGTTGGGTGTTTCGGCCCATAGTGCCTATAAGTGGGTCAAGGCGGTTAAGCAAGACAAGTCTGATACTGATCAGGCAGAGTTACCCACAAGGCCATCAAGGAGCAGTGAACGACTTCGATACGTTAACCCAATGAAACCAGGAGATTTTGGGTAGTAGTTGGCGTATGTTTAGAGTGGTGAAATACTGACGATGTTAACCTATCAGTTGTTGTACTTAAGGTTGTACGAATACTTTAGAAACACTGGGGACGGCTTACCCCGCTACCTTTTAGAACTAAAGACAAATGTTGTTTTTTGTTTGATAGAGGTGGCTATTTTTGCTGGGAGCTTAACTCACTTTCTCTTATGGCAAGATTTTAGCTTGGGTGAAGAGGGTAAGTTTATTTATGTGTTCTTAGTTGTGCTTGTTGTTCTGGTTAACTTGTATTTGTTTTCTGGAGCCAGAATGCAGAGAGCTATAAGTAAGTATGAAGAGCTGTGTTCATCCGAAAAATCACGATTGACTCTAGGTATCTTAGTTTTTCTATTCGGTGGGTTTGGGTTATCGTTTGCTGTTCTGTTGAGTTTTGGATAAAAGTAGTTGTCCGCAAATTCAACTCTGAAATGCGACAGCCGAGAAGGTGTTTTTTGAACAGGGTTAGTTCAGGTTCCACCTGACATATAGGCCTGAAAGCGTATAGTTACCAGATTTGCTTGTGATGAAAAATTGAATAAATCAGCGGTAATTCTTGCAGTTTATGTGTAGCCAAACGTATGGCTGATGGGTCCTCGCCCCAAAAGCGTTTTACCTTATGTCTGAATGACTCCTATGTGGCGTGCGCTGCCTGTCAACCAGGCTGCTCCTCCAACCCCAGAGGCATGATCCCGTGATAGCTCGCTTCAGGCGCCACAACCGTTCATTGAGCCTGTACGCAGATGACTGTGGACATGAACTCTAAGTTTCACTATAGGAACAGCGAAAATGCCGAGTTAAGTTATTGATTAAGTGAGATTAGCTTGCTAACGTGTTCTCATGTTCGCCAGTGTTAGTACGAATTTTCACTTTCACCAAGCTATGCGGAATTCACACTAATATACTTTTATCCATCGTATGAGGAATCGCGGTACATGAAGAAGATAATTAGCCGTTTCCTTGTAAACTTTGGAGCTGCGATATTTTACCTTTGGCTAACCATAAAGGTATGCGGACTTGCTATTTCTTACTTGGAAGTTGATCTACCCGATTTGTGTGTATACGAAGAAATCAATAAAGTTATATCTCCAAATGGCAAATTGATAGCAAAGTACGGCTCATCAGATTGTGGTGCTTTCTCATCCACAGAAAGTGGTGTGTTGATTGAGAATATAGAAACTGGTGAAGTGTATCGCGGATTGCTAGGAATAAGAGATACCCCAAATGAATTTAGAATCGAATGGGAATCAAATAAACGGCTCGTTTTCCATAATGTACCCATAGATAAGTTGATTTGGTTTAATCAAAAGTACGAATCTGGTGTTTCACTAGTTATAGAAAATGACTGATAACAAGCCACTGCAAACGGGTCAGGATCAGTCAGGATCAAAGCAACGGGTTTGGCTGGATGTTGTATAACCAACCGCTATGCCCCACAGAGTTGTGGCGTTATATTTATCGAATGCAAGGAGTGAGTTAATGTTACCGCGCTGCCAAAAATGTTCAAAAAAACTGTCTTTACGTTGGTTTTTGACTTCATTTGTCGAAACAAAGTGTAGATGCACCAAGTGTAATACCTTACATGAATTCACACGCCGCCGCGGATTTGTCAGTTTTTATTGTGCTGTAATGATAATTTTTTGCATGCAATTATTTGATGAGACTATTCAAGATGGCGAACTTAGATTTTTACTCTTTACTGCCGTAATACTTGCTATTGGTTCACTCGTTCCTGGTCAGTATAGATTAAGTAGTCACCAGAGTAGTAAATAAATGAAACAAGGTGCGCAGATAGTGGATGAAGCTGCCCCATTTTACATTACGCCAAAGCCAATGACCGCAATGTGGCGAGAGCAGCCACTCAACCAGGCAACGTGCCGCAGCGCGAAGGCCGGGCTGTTGCCTACGTGCTAATAAGGCATCTTTCTTTGGGTTTCCACCGACTCAAGAAGAGATCTGCAGAGCCTCTTGGAATACATTTCAAGCCGAGCTTATGCTCCTTACCGTCGATATTATTGATGGCAATACCGAGTCAATTAGGTAAACACGGTGATATTTAACCAATGAAAATAGTTTAAAGGCTGTTCAAATTCGGTTTGAATTACATTAAGAAGAGTATTTACCTTATCCTGTCTAGAGTGGTGATCATGGTAACAAAAGTTTGCACTGGTTATAATTCACACAGCCTGAATTGATCCATATCAGTTCTAATAAAAATCACCAGCGCATCATTTGAAGGGATACGTACTTTACTGATAAACGATTTTTTGGATGGGGGAGTTCCGAAAATCAAATTCGCTTTTACTGTGAATAGGATTTAACGCTATGCTCTTATTTGAAACTATCTCTATTGAGGCTGCCCTGGCCTGGTTTGCCATTCTCATGGCACTTATCCTCCTGAACGAAGTAACTCGTTACAACAAGCAAATGGGGATTCTCTTCTTCGTGTTATTACCCATTGCATTAACGCTATTCGTGTGGCCAACGACATCAGGAACCGACAGCGGTGCGCAAACCGCAAACTGGTTTGCCTGGATAAAAACCTATTCTGCGCTAATCGGCTGCTACATTGGTTTAGGCTTGCGATTCTCTAAACGCCTGCAAGCAAATAAATGGTGGTTGTTATTGGCGCCAGGCATCTTAGCCATCAACATTCTTGAAGCCGTGATTCGCGAAGTTGAGGTGGTTGGAATGCAAGGGATCACCGAAGGCATGTTTTATATGGGTGGCCCCTGGAACTACGTCAACGCACTCGCCGGAATTATCAATATCCTGTGTATCAGCGGCTGGTTTGGCATCATCATATCGAAAGACAAACACCATGATCTCGTTTGGCCGGATATGCTGTGGTTCTGGATCATTGCGTATGATTTGTGGAACTTCGCCTATGTCTACAATTGCCTGACTGACCGAGCCTTCTTTAGCGCGGCCTTGCTAATCTCCTGCACAATTCCAGCATTTACCACCAAACGTGGAGCATGGGCGCAACACCGGGTTCATACCTTAGCCTTATATATGATGGCCATGATGACCTTCCCAAGCTTCTTTATCGAAAGCAGTATGGCAGTACCCTCCACTCACGATCCTGTCGCCTACTGGTCGGTGAGCATAATTGCTCTTGCATTTAACGTGTGCGTACTCGTATACCAAGTTAACACCATCATTAAGCGTAAGAAGAATCCCCTTACTGAAGACATCTACGATCACTTTGCAGAACACCAAGCTATCGTAAGAGCGAATCGTTGATTTGAGCGAAGGCCGGGTTAGCCGGCCTTCTTTTTAACCTGCTGCATTACACATTTGTACTCGTGTGATGTTCGCTTATTTTCAGGCTCGGCCGCCTCTCATTAAAAAGACGAGCCCCACCAGCGCGCGAATCTCTACGCCGCACTAACGGCCCCGCAGATGGCCCCACATCACCTTGAGTCGCTCCACAAACCCCGGCCTTGGTGCCATTTCAACGGGGGTCGGTTCCGGCATGATCACCCTGGGAGCGATCTGGCTCAGCAGTTCAGACAGGTTGTCCGCCAGCTTCTGATGCGGCTCCTGCCCGGGAATCTCCAGCCACAGGCTGCCATCGGCATTGTCCATCACCACCATGGCATCAGACTGTTCCATCAGCCCCACAAACCAGGTCGCCGGTTGCTTGAGGCGTTTTTTCATCAGCGCGTGCCCCACCAGGTTCTCCTGCAGGAAGGCAAAATCATCCTGGTTCCAGGGCTGCAACAGCTCACCACTGCCAAACTCGGCGTCAAACTGCAGGTTGCCGGCAAAGAAGTGACCGTAGAACGCCTGCAGATCCGGGTGTACCGGCAACTCCAGCGCCGGCTCCAGGTTGGTAAACGCCCCCAGCGGCTGCTGAGCCACCGCCTGCCAGTGCTGGCCCAGCTCATGCTCCGACACCGCCGCCGGTCCGGCTTCGTCGCGGTCGGTTACCGGCAACTGGCCGTGGGTAGACTGCCAAGCGTGGCGAAAACGGTCGAAAAACTGCTCTAATGCGGCACTGTGGTTCATAGATTCCGGGTCACTGGGGTAGAATAGAGGATTATTGTGCCACGAATCGGAAACGTTATGACAGATCATCACGATCCCTACCATGGGGCCGACGCCCTGTCGGGATTAACTCTGGGTCAGCAAACCCAGTATCAGGACCAGTACGCCCCAGAGCTGTTGCAAGGGGTGCCACGGCAACTGAACCGTGATGCCATCGGTCTCGGCGATGCCCTGCCCTTCACTGGCGCCGACATCTGGACCGGCTTCGAGCTGTCCTGGCTCAATGCCAAGGGCAAGCCCATGGTGGCCATTGCCCATTTTGCCCTGCCGGTCAGCTCCGCCAACCTGGTAGAGTCCAAGTCGTTCAAGTTGTACCTCAACAGCTTTAACCAGACCCGTTTCGACAGCGTCGACGCGGTGCGCGAGGCTCTGGCCAAGGATCTGAGCCAGTGTGCCCAGGGCGAGGTGTCGGTGCGCATTGTCCTGCCGGATGCCTTTGGCGCCGAGCCTCTGGTGGAGCTTGAAGGGGAGCTGATCGACGACCTGGACATCAGCATCGACGACTACCAGTTCAACCCGGATTACCTCAGCGGCGCCGCCGCTGGCGAGGTGGTGGAAGAGACCCTGCGCTCCAACCTGCTCAAATCCAACTGCCTGATCACCTCGCAGCCGGATTGGGGCAGCGTCCAGATCCGCTATAAAGGTGGCCGCATCGACCGGGAAAAGCTGCTGCGTTACCTGATCAGCTTCCGTCGCCACAACGAGTTTCACGAACAGTGTGTGGAGCGGATCTTCATGGACCTGAAACGCTACTGCGGTTGCCAACGGCTGACGGTGTACGCGCGCTACACCCGTCGCGGCGGCCTCGACATCAACCCGTTCCGCAGCGACTTTGAAGCCCTGCCAGCCAACCACCGTCTGGCCCGCCAGTAAGCGGCAATAGCCACAAGTTGGCAATGGTTATTTTATAATCAAATTTGCATCCGCAGGCGGGCATTCTGTAGAATGCCCGCCGCCCTGAAGAGCTATAGGAATACCATGTTTAAGCCAGAACTGCTGTCCCCTGCGGGAACCCTGAAGAATATGCGCTACGCGTTTGCCTACGGTGCCGACGCGGTGTACGCCGGTCAGCCCCGCTACAGCCTGCGAGTGCGCAACAACGATTTCAACCTGGACAATCTGGCGACCGGCATCGACGAAGCCCACGCCCAGGGCAAGAAGCTGTACGTGGTTTCCAACATCGCTCCTCATAACAGCAAGCTCAAGACCTACCTGCGCGACATCGATCCGGTGATGCAGATGAAGCCAGACGCGCTGATCATGTCCGATCCCGGGCTGATCATGATGGTCAAAGACGCCTACCCGGATCAGCCTATCCACCTGTCGGTGCAGGCCAACGCCATCAACTGGGCCAGCGTCAAATTCTGGCAGCGCCAGGGCATTGAGCGGGTGATTCTGTCACGGGAACTGTCTCTGGACGAGATCGAAGAGATTCGCATGCAGTGCCCGGAGATGGAACTGGAAGTGTTTGTGCACGGCGCCCTGTGCATGGCCTACTCCGGCCGTTGCCTGCTGTCCGGTTACATCAACAAGCGCGACCCCAACCAGGGCACCTGCACCAATGCCTGTCGCTGGAACTACAACGTTCACGAAGCCAAAGAGAACGAAGCCGGTGACGTGGTCGCCGTCAACCCGCAAACCGACGCCGGCCAGCCACAAATCGTGCAGCCGACCCTGGGCGCCGGTGCCCCCAGCGACCAGATCGTGCTGCTGCAAGAGGGCAACCGCCCCGGCGAGTACATGCCCGCCTTTGAAGACGAGCACGGCACCTACATCATGAACTCCAAGGATCTGCGTGCCATTCAGCACGTGGAGCGCCTGAGCAAGATGGGCGTGCACTCGCTGAAGATCGAAGGCCGTACCAAGAGCTTCTACTACGTTGCCCGTACCGCGCAGCTGTACCGCAAGGCCATCGATGATGCCGCCGCCGGTCGACCGTTCGATCCCAATCTGATGCTGTCGCTGGAATCCCTGGCCCACCGTGGCTACACCGAGGGCTTCCTGCGTCGCCACACCCACGACGAGTACCAGAATTACGACTACGGCTACTCGGTGTCCGAGAAACAGCAGTTTGTCGGCGAATTCACCGGCGAGCGCAACGCGCAGGGCCTGGCGGAAGTGCTGGTGAAAAACCGCTTTGAGATTGGCAACAGCGTCGAGTTGATGACCCCACAGGGCAACCTCAACCTTAACCTGGAGCACATCGAAAACCGCAAAGGTGAAACCATGGAAGTGGCGCCGGGCAACGGCCACACCGTGTACCTGCCGCTGCCGGAAGAGATCAATCTCGGCCACGCCATCCTGATGCGCAACCTGGACGAGGGGCAGACCACCCGTAACCCCATCAAACCAGCCTAGCGCCGCACCGAACAGGCAACCAAAAGGGCACCCTCGGGTGCCCTTTTTGCTCTGTGCTGACTCGCAACTAAACTTATGGTAAAGTCGCCGCCCTCTCTCGCAATCGAACCGGAACGATAATGGCGTTAATCATCCTCGACAGCTGCATCAACTGCGACATGTGTGAACCTGAGTGTCCCAACCAGGCCATCAGCATGGGTGAGGAGATCTATGAGATTGATCCGGACCGCTGCACCGAGTGCGTGGGCCACTACGACAAGGCCACCTGCGTCAGCGTCTGCCCCATCGATTGCATCGACCCGGATCCTGAGCACCAGGAAGACGACGCCACCCTGATGGCCAAATACCTGATCCTCACCGGCAAGGCCTGAGCGCCTAGCCGAACGGCCCTTTCAGCAACCGCTGACACCAAGGCAATAGCGACTGCGGCAACGGCGGCAGCAGGCTGACCCGCCCCAGCAGGGCTTTCAGTTCCATCGCCAACTCAGTCTCACCGCTCATCTCCAGCTGACGCTGAAAAAACAGCCCATCGGCATCCCCCTGGCCAAAAGCCAGGAAGGTGAAGGCGCTGAGGCTGCCATCGAGCAGGGCGTCTTCGCTGCCATCGGCCCAGTCAATCTGCCAGGCGCCGTCTTTCAACCCCAGCGACACCGCCATCGGCATCCCCCTCAGTTGAATGGCGATCCGTTTGCCTTGCAGAAAATCAAGGTCTCCCTGGCGCCGCAAATCATCGAAGCGCAGCTTCAAAACCTGCTGTAAAACCAAGGCGATGGGAGTAAGCGGTGGGGTAAAATGGGGCAGAGTATGGGTCACCTAAACGTCCATTATTAGGTCAAAAAACGCATTGTAAATAAGATCTTCGTCACAATCAGTGTTCAGGATCAAAGTCTGGTTTTCTGTTTCCGGTAAATTGGCCAAATCCACAAATTCAGTCGAGTTTAAGACATGGAACTTCTGGCTCCGGTTGCCAACCTGGCGGCCCTGGACAACGCCCTGGACGCGGGCGCCGACGCGGTCTACGTCGGCCTGAAAAACGACACCAATGCCCGCAGTTTCGCCGGCATCAACTTCACCGCCGAGGAACTGCAACAGGCCAGTGAACGCTGCCACCAGCGCGGCAAGGTGCTGATGGTGGCCATCAACACCTTTCCCCAACCCGGTCAGGAGCAGCGCTGGCAACAGGCGGTGTGCACCGCCGCCGAAGCCGGTGCCGACGCCCTGATCATGGCCGACCCCGGCCTGCTGGCCTTCGCCGCCTGCCACTACCCGGACACCGAGCGCCACCTGTCGGTACAGGCCAGCGCCGCCAACCTGCCGACCCTGAAACTGTTTCACGAGCAGTTTGGCATCACCCGGGCGGTGTTGCCCCGAGTGCTGGACATCGACACCGTCGAGGCCATTTGCGCCGACAGCCCGGTGGAGATCGAGGTGTTTGCCGGCGGCAGCCTGTGCGTGATGGCCGAAGGCCGATGCCAACTGTCGCATTACGCCTGCGGCCACTCCCCCAACTCCGGCGGCGCCTGTTCCCCCGGCGCGCTGGTGAGCTGGGAGACGCAGAACCACAGCCGCGACGTGCGCCTCAATGGCCACCTGCTGGATCGGGTCGCCCCCAACGAGCCCGGCGGCTACCCGACGGTGTGTAAGGGCCAGTTTGTGGTCGAAGGCAAAGCCCTCTACCCCATCTCCCGCCCCTGCTCCCTGTCCACCTTGCCACTGCTGCCCCGCTTTGGCCGTGCCGGCGTCGCCGCCCTGAAACTGGAAGGACGCCAGCGCAGCCCCTACTACACCCGCCAAGTCACCCAGATCTGGCGCCAGGCCATCGACCGCTGGCGCCAGGATCCGGATGGCTATCGCAGCGATCCCCACTGGCAGGGACAACTGAAACAATTGGCAGAGGGCAGCCTGATCACCACCGGCGCCTATCTGGGCAGCTGGCACTGATAAGGAACCTCGATGAAACTGTCATTAACCCTGAACAGCTGGCCCCTGAGCCGCCAACAGCAGCAACAACAGCTGCAGCAACTGAGCCAGTTGAGCGTCGACCGGGTCTATCTCGGCGAAACCGTGTGTGAAAAGCGCGACCGACCGGCGCTGCGCACCCTGCTGGAGTACGCCGAAACGGCCAGCCACAGTGGCAAGCAGGTGGTGCTGTCGACCCTGAACCTGGTTAACGGCCCACGGGAATTGAAACTGGTGGAGAACGTCTGTCGCCAGTCGGAGTTTCTGGTAGAAGCCAGCGACCTGACGGCGGTGCAGCTGATGGCGGAGCAAAAACGGCCGTTCTGGGCCAGTGCCAACCTCAACCTGTACAACCTCGACAGCCTTCGCTGGATGCAGAGCCTGGGTGCCATCGGCTTTACCCCGCCCATCGACATCAGCGATGACAATGCCGTCCGCTTAATCGCCGAGTCCAGAGAGTCGCTGATTGCGCCGTTGTCGGCGGAGATGATTGGCTTCGGGTGGCCGGTGTTGGCGGTGTCCGCCCGCTGTGCCACCGCCCGGATTCAGGGGCGCAACAAGCAGCACTGCGACAAAATCTGCCAGCAGAGGAGCGTGCCGCTGGCCTCCACTCTCGAGGGCCAGAATCTGCTGCACATCAACGGGCCACAGTCACACGGTGCCCGCCCGGTAGACCGCCTCGACGCCGTCCATTACTGGCAACAACAAGGGGTAGAATGGATGCGGCTGGTGCCCGGCCCCAGCCTGGATGCCGACTGGTTAAGCCACCTTAGTGAGGATCTGGCCGCTGCGGCTCCGTTTCGCCGTCACGAAATACCAGCACCAACGCATAAAACAGCCATAGGGTAACCGACACCAGCAACAGCCACCCCAATAACGCCGGCCACCAAATCAGTGGCCGTTCGGCCCCAAACAGGCCAAAGGGGTAGCGGTCCTGCAGCACCAGCAGGGCGTCATCCCGAAACAGCAGGTTGGAAGCAAACAGCGCCGCCGCCACCGCCGGAACCACCCCCCAACGCGGCGGCTTATCCACCAGGATCGAGCGGCAGTAAAACAGGGCGCAGATAATGGTCATGGCATAGAAAGCCATCATCGCCTTGGAATGCAGGGTACCGACGTTGACCGGAAACAGACCGCAACCGGACAAACACAGGCTCAGCAGCACTCCACACACCAACAGGGGCGAACGAAAGCTCCTGTTGATCAACCAGTTACTGAAGATAAACGACAGGGTCAGCGCCAAACCGCCGAAAAACAGGCCGCCGTTCACCAGCACCGCCAGCGGCGAGGTGCCGTAGCGTCCCAGCTCCGACAGGCTGTGGTTCAGAAAACTGAACGACTCGCCGCTCTCCCCCTGATACACCAGTGCGGCAATCAAAGAGGGCAACAGCAACAAAGCCAGGGCGGCAATGCCGATACGGTTGGTCAGTCGAACCAGAGGACGGTGCTGAAATTTCATACTTTTTCCGCTTTGGGCAATGCTGCACAGTGTACCCGCTCAGGGAGATTGAGCAAACTGCGGCGGCGCGGCCGAATGCAGCGCCGCCGAGAAAGGAAGGGCTTATTGACGCACGGTGTAGTCGCCGACGCCCAGCCACTTGTAGGTGGTCAATGCCTCCAGCCCCATGGGGCCGCGGGCATGCAGTTTCTGAGTGCTGACCGCCACCTCGGCGCCCAAACCAAATTGGCTGCCATCGGTAAAGCGGGTGCTGGCGTTGATGTACACCGCTGCCGAATTGATGCTGGCGGCAAAATAGTGCGCCACCGCCATGTCCGCGGTCAGGATCGACTCAGAGTGATCGCTGGAGTGGGCCCGAATGTGGTCAATGGCCTGCTCGACGTCATCCACCACCTTGATGCCCAGGGTCAGAGACAACCACTCACGGTCGAAATCACCGTCACCGGCGGGCGCCACCTCGATCAACCCACGGCTGCGCTCACAGCCCAGCAGCGTCACCTGCTGAGGGGCCAGTCGCGCCTGCAGCGCCGGCAGCAGGGCATCGGCCACCTCGGCGTTCACCAGCAGGGTGTCCAGGGCGTTGCACACCGTCGGCCGCTGCACCTTGGCGTTTTCGATCACCGCCAGTGCCTTATCCAGATCGGCGCTGGCATCCACATACAGGTGGCAGATGCCGATGCCGCCGGTGATCACCGGAATGGTGGCCTGCTCCTTACACAGCTGATGCAGACCGGCGCCGCCACGGGGAATGATCATATCCACGTAGCGATCCAGCTTCAGCAGCTGGGTCACCAAAGCTCGGTCCGGGTTGTCGATCAGGCCGATGGCGGCCTCGGGTAAGCCGTGCTCCGCCAGGGCCCGGTGAATCACCGCCACCAGCGCCAGATTACTGCGGCGGGTCTCCTTGCCACCCCGCAAAATGGCGGCGTTGCCGGTTTTCAGCGCCAGCACCGCGATGTCGATGGTGACATTGGGCCGCGCTTCGTAGATCACTCCGACCACCCCCAGGGGGATGCGGCGACGACTCAGGCGCATGCCGTTGTCCAGCAGCTTGCTGTCGATGTCCTCGCCCACCGGATCGGCCAAGCCGATGACGGTCTGAATGTCGGCGCAGATCGCCGCCAGTCGCTGCGGCGTCAGCAGCAACCGATCCAGCATGGCGTCATCCAGGCCGGCGTCGCGGGCATCGGCCAGATCCTGACCATTGGCCGCCAGAATCTCCGCCTCGGCGGCACCGATGCCGTTAATGATGCTGGTCAGCAAGGCGTCTTTCTGGGGGCGACGCAGTGACATCAGCGCAAAGCTGGCCTTGCGGGCCGCCTGGCCCAGAGTACTTAATTCGTTGTTAGTCATAGAATCACCAAATCGTTGCGATGCACCGCCACGGTGCCGTAACTGAAGCCCAGGTGCTGCTCAATCTGATCCGAATGGCAGCCCAGAATTTTGGCCAGGCTGGCACCGTCATAACGGGCGATGCCACGACCGATGATGCGGCCATTCTGGTTGCAGATGTCGATGGTAGCGCCGCGCTGGAACCGCCCGTGCAGCGCCACGATGCCCTTGGGCAACAGGCTGGACCCCTTATTCACCAAGGCGCGTACCGCCCCTTCGTCGACGGTCACCGAACCGGCACTGGAAGGCGCCGCCAGCAACCACTGCTTGCGGGCATCCAGGGGCTGGGCATCGGCGCAAAAACGGGTACCGACCGACTCGCCCAGCACCAACCGCTCGATCACCCCTTCGCTGTGACCGGCGGCGATCGCCACCGGAATTCCGGCCCGCTGGGCCACGTCGGCGGCTTGCAGCTTGGTGGCCATGCCGCCGGTGCCCAGGTTGGTGCCACTGCCGCCGGCCAGTTTGCGCAGCTCATCGGTGATGCGGTTCACCTCGGAGATCAACTCGGCCTCGGGGTTGGAGCGGGGATCGGCGGTAAACAGCCCCTGCTGGTCGGTCAGCAGAATCAGCTTGTCGGCGTCCGCCAGCATCGCCACCAGCGCCGACAGGTTGTCGTTATCGCCGACCTTGATTTCTGCGGTGGCCACGGCGTCGTTTTCGTTGACGATGGGCACGATGCCAAAGTTCAGCAGCGCGTGCAGGGTGTCCTTGGCGTTGAGGTAGCGCTCGCGATCGTCGAGATCGGCCCGGGTCAGCAACATCTGCCCCACGTGCATGCCGTACAGATTAAACAGGTGCTCCCACTGCTGAATCAGATGGCTCTGCCCCACCGCCGCCAGCATCTGTTTGCTGGCCACGTTGTTGGGCAGGCTCGGTTGTCCCAGATGCTCCCGTCCTGCGGCGATGGCACCGGACGTGACCAGAATCACCTCGCAGCCGCCGCGTTTCAGGCGAGCCATCTGGCGCACCAATTCAACCATGTGGGCCCGATCCAGGCACTCTCCCCCAGAGGTGAGAACACTGGTTCCAAGCTTAACCACCACGCGTTTATAGGACGTTGATAAAGAAGACATCGTACTGACAGTTAGAGACACATCCCTCCTTTATAACTCAGGCCATCTCAAAGCACATCTTAAAAACGCAAAAAGGCGCCCCTAAAAGGGACGCCCATCACGACTCGTTGCTTTTTTATACGACTTGCTTATAGGAAGGCGTATTTCAGGATAAAGGCCACCGCCAGAATGGCCACCGCCGGGTTCAGATCCCGGAACCGGCCGGTCATCAGCTTCAGTGCCGCGTAGCTGATGAAGCCCACGGCGATGCCGTGAGAGATGGAGTAGCTGAGCAGCATCACCAGGGTGGTCAGTACTACTGGCGCCGCTTCGGTCAGATCTTCCCAGTCCACGCCCACCAGGCCAGACATCATCAGGATGGCGACGTACAACAGCGCCCCGGTGGTGGCGTAAGCAGGCACCATCCCCGCCAGTGGCGAGAACAGCAGACAGGCACAGAACAGCAGGCCAACCACCACCGCGGTCAGGCCGGTCCGGCCGCCGGAGGCAACACCGGCGGTGCTTTCCACGTAACTGGTGGTGGTGGAGGTTCCCAGCATGGCACCGGCGATGGTAGCACTGGAGTCGGCAAACAACGCCTTGCTCAGACGAGGCAATTTGCCCTGGTCGTCGAGCATGTTACCGCGCTGGGCCACTGCAATCAGGGTACCTGAGGTATCGAACAGATCCACAAACAGGAAGGCGAACACCACCGACAACATGCCCACTTCCATGGCACCGGCCAGGTCCATCTGCATCAGGGTCGGCATGATCGACGGCGGCGTCGACATGATGCCGGTAAACTCCTGCTTACCGAACACTAGTGCCAGCACGGTTACCACCAGGATGCTGATCAGCACCGCCGCTTTGAGGCGGAAATGCACCAGGGTAATCACCATCAGGAAGCTGAGCATCGCCATGATGCTTTCGAAACGGGTCACGTCGCCCAAAGACACCAGGGTCGCCGGGTTATCGACGATGATCCCGGCACTTTGCAGGCCGATGAACGCCAGAAACAGGCCGATGCCTGCAGCAATGCCCAGTCGCAGCGACATGGGAATGGCGTTGACGATCCACTCGCGAATCTTAATTACCGACAGCAGCAGGAAGCACAGACCGGACAGGAATACCGCTCCCAGTGCCGTCTGCCAGGAGTAGCCCATCTGACCGACGACCACAAAGGTGAAGAATGCGTTCAGGCCCATCCCGGGTGCCAGAGCGATGGGGTAGTTGGCCACAAAGCCCATAATGAAACAACCGATGGCAGCCGCCAGACAGGTGGCCACAAACACGGCCCCTTGGTCCATTCCGGCAATGGCCAGCATCGATGGGTTTACGAAGATGATATAAGCCATCGCCAGGAAGGTCGTCAGTCCGGCGATCACCTCTTGGCGCGCGCTGGTACCGTTGGCCTTCAGCTTGAAGAGCTTTTCCAACATAGGATGTCCTAATTTTTTTGTATTTTAATAATTTGAGTACAGAGTCGCACTGCCTGGGGCAGTTGCGGCGCAATTATGCGGATTTCGCCTCATTTCAGCAAGCAAAAGGCCAAAATGATGGCAAAAGTGTTATGAAAATGCGCAGGAATGTGATCGGGATTAACCGACAGGTTAAACTCGGTTCAGACTCTGTTTCGACGTTCCCCTTAGCCTAGGCATACGCCAATGGGTACCAGGATGCCGGCGAAAACAGATAAAAAAACGCCGGCAACAAGGTTGCCGGCGTCAAGGATGACAAAGTTGGACCGTACAACCATCGGCGAATCCCGCCAATGGCACAGATGGGGTCTAAAACAAGTAACTGATGAAATTACAAAGGGTAAAGCTTAGCGAACGTAATAAATTGCGGTCGCGTTCCAGCCGGCGGATGACCAGCTGCCATACAGGTTAACGGTGTAACCAAATGGGGTATTCATAATGTATGCTCCGATAGTTGCTAACACTGATTCGATAGTGGTGCGGTTCCCTGGCACAGCGACTCGGTTCCTTGGAGATACGGTTGCCTCAACGGAGTGAGGCGGGGTAACGGCGACGCCGTTACGGTTTCTCTTAGCGAGCGAAGTAGATCGCGGTGGCGTTCCAGCTCATGTGAGACCAGCTGCCGTGAAGAGAAACGTTGTAAGCGAATGGGTAGTTCATTGTGTATGCTCCGATAAATTGCTAACACTGATTAAAATAGTGGTGCGGTTCCTTGGCACAGCGACTCGGTTCCCTGGAGATACTGTTGCCTCACCGAAGTGAGGCTGAGTAACGGTGTCCGTTACCGTCCTTCTTAGCGAGCGAAGTAAATCGCAGTCGCGTTCCAGCTCATGTTTGACCAGCTGCCGTGAAGGGAAACGTTGTAAGCGAATTGGTAGTTCATAATTGTTCTCCGATAAAAATGCTAACACCTAGTGAAAGTGGTGCGGTTCCTTGGCACAGCTCGCTCAGTTCCTTGGAGAAACTTTTGCCTCAACCCTTTGAGGCAAGAAAACCAATCTGGCTTTACTAGGGGGAGTTGCCTCCCGACAGTTGCTATAATACCTTTTTGTAATTTTATTACAAGCTTTTCTGTGAATTAATTTAAAAAAACCGCCATTTCTGAAAGTTTATTACATGATAACCAATGTAAATGAACCCTCCCGGCGCGACCAGCGTCACAAAACGCCTTTAAAATGACAAGCCCACCCCGAAGCAGCCCAACAACGGTGGCGTTGATCACACTTTCAGACCCACTTTCTGCCATTTATTCATCCTCAGCCCGGATTGCCCGGGACGCCCTCAGGATGCAGGCCTGTATTCGACTGACCCGTTGCCGTTCCAACTCGGGCTGGTGTAACAGGCTAATGGTCAATCGCCGTTTACGGGACAGATAGTCAGGTAAAGCAGGACGCGACTCCGCGGCCAACACCGACTCTGGCACCAGGGCCAGCGCCACGTCGGCATTGACGGCTGCCAGCACGTTATCCATCACCGCCGTCGACAGCACCACCTTATGTCCAGCCCCACCGGACTTAAGATCCGCCAACGCCCAATCCCGAACCAGGCAGTCCTCGCTGAACAGGGCCACCGCCAATGGCTGTTCCGGGGTCATCAACAGCCGCGGCGCGCCGTGCCAAACCCAGGTTTCCTGCCATAACACGGTGGCACGCTCGTCGGCGTTGTCGGTAGCCACAATGGCCATATCCAATGCGCCCAGCGCCATCAAGCGCTGCAACTCCCGGCTGCGTTGGCATACGATACGAGCGTCTAACCCGGGAAACTCCATCGACAACGCCGGCATCATTTTTTGCAGCAGCGCCGGCAGGTACTCACTGGGCACACCGATACGAAGTTGACCGGTGATCAGAGGCTGACTGACCGCCGACACCGTCGCGGCATTCAGTGCCACCAGCCGTTCCGCATACTGTTTCAATGTCTGCCCGGCCTGGGTCAACTGAATGCCCCGATTGGAGCGACTCATCAGGCTGGTTCCCAGTTGCGCCTCCAGCTTTTTCAGTTGCATGCTGACCGCCGCCTGGGAACGATACACCTCGGTCGCAGCGGGTTTGAGACCACCGTGTTTCACCACCGCCAAAAACGTGTTCAGCAACTCGATGTCGAGCAATGGGCGGGTATCGGTATTCTGCGGCAGCGTAGGGGGCATCGGCGGCTCCAGTGATTCAGGTTTACTAAATCATACTCCAATTTTATTCGTTTGCCTGAATAACAGCGTGCCCCTACCCTGCCCTTATTGATTCTCAGATCGGAGCTGCGCCATGACTCACCCTTCTCTCCCCACCACCATGAGTGGCGTCCAACTCAGCGGCCATGGAGGGCTGGAGACACTGAACTACCGAACCGATCTAAAGGTGCCCAGCCCAGGTCCGAATCAGGTGTTGATTCGAGTCGGGGCCGCCGCCATCAACAATACCGACATCAATACCCGCATCGGCTGGTACTCCAAGTCCGTGACTCAGGCAACCGATGCCGGCGGCCGTCACGGCTTTGAGGCCCTCGCCAGTCAGGATGCCTCCTGGGCCGGCCAGCCGCTGTCCTTTCCCCGCATTCAGGGGGCCGATTGCTGCGGGCGTATTGTCGCCGTCGGCGAAGGCGTGGCGCCACAACGGCTGGGCCAGCGGGTATTGGTGCGACCGCTGCAGTCACCGCTGCACGCCGTTACCGACGATCATCCCGACTGCATTACCTGGGGCTCAGAGTGCGACGGTGCCTTCGCTCAGTTTGCCCTGTGCCGGGCCTCGGAGGCGTATCGGGTTAACAGTCGCCTCAGCGATGCCGAACTGGCTGCCATTCCCTGCGCCTACTCCACCGCGGAAAACATGTTGCATCGCGCCAACCTTGGCGCCGGCGAACGGGTGCTGATCACTGGCGCTTCCGGCGGCGTCGGCAGTGCCGCCATCGAGTTGGCCCGGCGCCGCAATGCCAGAGTCTGGGCGGTATCGCAGCCCAACAAGCACGCGTCGCTGTTGGCCATGGGGGTAGAGCGGGTCTTCAGTCGAGACAGTGATCTGCTGGCCGAGGTGGGGCCGGAGTCGGTGCAGGTGGTGATCGATCTGGTGGCCGGCAATCACACCGCCACCTTAATGGAGCTGCTCTGTCGCGGCGGACGCTACGCCATCGCCGGCGCCATTGCCGGCCCGCTGGTACAGCTGGACATGCGCACCCTGTACCTGAAAGATCTCAGTCTGCTGGGCTGCACGGTTCAGCCACGAGTAGTGTTTGAAAACCTGCTGGATTACCTCGAACGGGACGAGTTGTCCCCCCAAATAGCGGGCCGCTTTCCGTTGTCGCAGATACGCCAGGCCCAGCAGGTCTTTTTACAGAAACGCCACGTCGGCAAGTTGATTCTAGAGCCCCACGGGCCTCAGGCAGGGAGCGGGCCCCTGCCTGAGTAACGGCATTACAGCTCGGCCATCATCGCCAGCAGGGTGGCCACCGGCCGCGCGGTCGGTTTGCCGTACAGCGGGTTGCTGGCTTCCACCGCGCTGGAGGCGATGTCCACATGCAGATAGGGAATGGGCTTGTCGCTGCCGAGGTGATACCGGTCCAGGCCAGACGCTTTAAGCAGGAAGGCCAGTGGAAACTGGTGACCACGGCTGATGTTGACCGATGCCCCGTTGTTGGAGGACAACAGATCTTCCGACTCACTGCGCGGCGCCACCTGAGCGAAGTCTTCCCGTCGCAGCGTCGACAACTCCACCGGCTCTGCCCAGCGCTCCCCCACTTGCTGCATCACCCGGCCCAGCTGGCCACTGCGGGCCACGCTGTTTTCCACCACGCCGGTATAGGGCCCATAGGCCCGGCCCACGTGACCGGTAAGAGTCGCCAGGGAAAAGACCCTGGGGTTCACGGCCTGGTCGGCCTGCTGGCGCAGGTGCGACAGCAGGTCCGCCAGCACCAGTCGCCCTTCGGCATCGGTGTTGCCGATGCGGACTTTGGCACCGGCATGGCCGGTAATGATTTCGTCAGGCACAAAGGCATCGCTGCCGATGCTGTTGCGCACCAGCCCCAACTCGGCGATGATTCGTATCCCTTTGGGCTGCAGCATCGCCACCGCCTTCATCAATCCCGCCGCCGCCGCCGCGCCACCTTTATCCCGGCTCATGCCCGCCATGGAGCCGCCGACTTTCAAATCGGCGCCGCCGGTATCGAAGGTCACGCCTTTGCCGGCAATCAACCAGGTCTGGTGAATCTCTCCTTCGGGGCAATACTCCACCCGCACTACCCGGGCGCTGTGGCGGGCTACGGCGAAACTGCTGCGGGCCACGGCACTCAGCAGCGGGTACTCCCGCACCAGTTGCTCGGCATCATCGATGATGGAGACGTCCAGCGGCTCCTCCTCAAACAGCGCCAGACAATAATCCGCAAACGCCGGTGGCGCCATCTGTTCCGGATCGCCGCCACACAGGTCCCGGGCTGCAACCCGCCCATGCTCGAGCGCATTGAGCCTATCGGCATCCTGACCATCCAACACCCCAACCCGAACTTGGGTACTGTCCTCCACATCCGGATTCAGATACAGACCCTGACCACAGCCCAGGGCCGCCACATCGGCGCCATACAGGTAACGGGCATCGGTTTTCGGACCATCGACCAGCAACAGCACATTGCGGGCACCGGCGCGATACGCCATCTTGATGCCGGTCTCTGCCGCTTCATAAAAGCGGCGGGCGTCTTCATAGTCGCTGCCCAGATCACCGGTGGGAGCCAAGATCAAACGGCCACCAGCCAGCCCTGGCGCCAACAACAGAGTGGCTTCGCTGCCGATGCGCTGATCCACCGATGCCGCATGCTGAATCAACTGCGACACCTCCGGCCATTGAGCCAGCTCGAATCGATCGCTGACCACCAACACCGCGTCCCAGGGGGACTGACCAAACAGCGCATCCCGCTGCTGTGAACTGAAGGTTACCTGTGCCATAACGTTGTCTTTCCTCTATAAATCCCTTGTGAGCCATGATAGCAACTCCCCGGCCCCTTCGCTCCCCTTGCGCGCCCCCTGTCAACCTGAGCTTCCAGTTGACCACAGCGGTCTGCGGTGGATGTGGTACACTGCCCCGACCCTTTTTTTCGGCGAATACAGGAGTAATTGCTTGTGCAGTCACTGAGTTCCTTGAGCCCACAGCCATTGTGGCGCTGGTTTGAAACCATCTGCTCCATCCCACACCCTTCCAAGCATGAGATTGCCTTGCGTGATCACATTGAGCGCTGGGCAAAACAAAAGGGGCTCAGCACCCAGATCGATAACGTGGGTAACCTGATCATCTCCAAGGCCGCCACCGCTGGCATGGAGAACCGCAAAGGGGTGATTCTGCAAGCGCACCTGGACATGGTGCCGCAAAAGAACGCCGACACCGATCACGACTTTACCCGTGACCCGATTCAGGCGCGCATCGACGGCGACTGGGTGACGGCCACCGGCACCACCCTGGGCGCCGACAACGGCATCGGCATGGCATCGGCGCTGGCGGTTCTGGAAGCCGACGATCTGCAGCACGGGCCACTGGAAGTGCTGTTGACCATCGATGAAGAAGCAGGCATGACCGGCGCCTTTGGCCTGGAAGCCGGGGTATTGAACGGCGACATCCTGATCAACACCGACTCCGAGGAAGAAGGCGAGGTGTACATGGGGTGTGCCGGTGGCGTCGATGCCGCCCTGACCGTGGCCATCTCCCGCGAAACCGCTCCGGCGGATCTGCACAGCTTTGACATCGCCCTGACCGGTCTCAAAGGCGGCCATTCCGGCTGCGACATCCACCTGGGACGAGGCAATGCCAACAAACTGCTGGCCCGGTTCCTGTTTGGCCACGCCGACGAACTGGGCTTGCGTCTGTCCAGCTTCAACGGTGGCACTCTGCGCAACGCCATTACTCGAGAAGCCTGGATGTCGGTGCAACTGCCGGCGGCTAAGGTCGATCTGCTGGAGCAGCGCATCAGCCAGTACCGAGCCATTTTGCAAAACGAACTGGCCGCCACCGAGCCCGGCCTGGCTCTGACCCTGCAGCCTTCCGACAAGGCCGCACAGGTGTTCAATGCCGACGCCCAAAGCAAGCTGATAGCCCTGATGCACGCCGCCCCTAACGGCGTCATCCGCATGAGCGACGAGTTTGACGGTGTGGTGGAAACCTCATTGAACATGGGAGTGGTCACCACCAGCGACGATCAGGTCGAGATTCTGTGCCTGATTCGCTCCACCATCGACAGTGGCCGAAGCATGGTAGAAAACATGCTCAAGGCCCTGGGCCAGCTGGCCGGCGCCGAGCTGTCCTTGTCTGGTGCCTACCCTGGCTGGAAGCCCGATGCCAGCTCGCCCATCATGGCGGTGGTACGGGAAACCTATCAGGCTAAGTTCGGTACCCTGCCCAACATCATGGTGATTCACGCCGGTCTGGAGTGTGGCCTGTTCAAGAAGCCTTATCCGAATCTGGATATGGTCTCCATCGGCCCCACCATCCGATTCCCGCACTCGCCAGACGAAAAAGTGGAGATCGCCACGGTCGACAAATACTGGCAGTTACTGACCGAAGTGCTGCAGGCGATTCCAGCCAAGTAAGCCCCATCAATCAAAAAAGCCGTCCAGCTGGACGGCTTTTTTATGCCCGACGGGGTCAGATCAAACCTTTCTTTTTCACCGCGGGCTTGTTGTGCTCCAGCACCAGCATCTCCACCAGATCGCCGGGGGCCTCGCGGCAACTCTGCAGCAACGCCTCATGACGCTGAGTCTCGCACGCTTTAACTATCTCGATGCCTTTGTCCTTACCAAACCGGCGCATCAGATAGCCCATGGCGTTGTCTTCGGCGTAGCCGAGCAGCACCTTCACCTTGTCGGTATTGCCCTGATCCTGATAATAGGTCACCGTGCGACAAAAGGTTTTGTCGCCCACATACTGGGTGAAGTAATCGGAATCCCGCATTGGCTTTTGTTGGTAGAAGCCATACCCAAGGCCGTAACAGACCCCCATCACCAGCGTCAGCAGACCCGCCGACACCAGCAGTTGTTTCGCTAAGGTTCTCATCCTTAACCTCCTTCCTGTCGCCGGTGGATTGCTGGTCACCGACTGATGGTAGGCGCTGTATTGCCAGCTGGCAGAAAGGACGCAACGCCGTACCCGAAACCAGGCAAAGATGTGTAATGTGGGGATACTGCTTGTAACACGCCTGGTGTTCCCGCTTCACCAACACCTCTGGCTCTATGGCATCATGCGGGTGTTTTCAGGAAGCTCACTACCAGATTAGGCTGTTGTTTAATTGAGCGTTTTGACGAGGATCAAAAAAATTAAAGCGGCAGGGTCAACTGTTTCAGCGCCTTGGCATCCGCCAGCTCCACCTGAATCCCCACCAAGCGCACCGCCCGGCCGCCGCCACGGTTGAAAGCGATGGTCAACAGGGCTTCAAACAACTGTGGACTCAACTGCTGACTCTGTTGAGACACCGTGGTCAGTTCGAAATCGGAGAACTTCAGTTTCACCGTCTGTCCCTTGATGCTGCGCCGACTCTTGGCCAGGCGTCGCTGCAGCTCCGGCACCAGCGTCTGCAACTGGTTCAGACAGGCATCCACGCTGGGCAGATCTTTAGCCAGTGTGGTCTCCACCCCCACCGACTTGCGGATGCGGCTAGGCTCAACCGGGCGTTCGTCCAGCCCCTGGCACCGTTGCCACAACACCGGGCCAAACTTGCCCAGCATCTGTTCCAACTCCACCGCCGTCAATGCCAGCACATCCTTGCCGCTACTGAGCCCCATCCTCTGCAAGCGCTCGCTGGTCTTAGGGCCGACACCGGGAATTCGCTTCAACGGCAGCCGGGCGGCAAACTCGGCCGCCTGTTCCGGGGCCACCACCATTTGACCATTGGGCTTATTTTCATCCGAGGCCACCTTGGCGAGGAATTTATTCGGCGCCACGCCGGCGGAAGCGGTTAAGCCGGTTGCCGCGTAAATGTCGGCCCGAATCGCTTCCGCCATGCGGGTAGCACTGCCCTGACAATGGGGTTTGCCAGTCACATCCAGGAAGGCTTCATCCAGTGACAGCGGCTCCACCAGCTCGGTGTATTGTCGAAAGATGGCGTGAATTTGCTGAGAGACGGCCTTATAAACCTCCATTCGATGAGGCACCAACACCAGATCCGGACAGAGTTGTTGTGCCTTATGGGTCGGCATTGCCGAGCGCACCCCAAAGGCGCGGGCCTGGTAATTGCAGGTGGCAATCACCCCCCGCCCCGACGCCTGACCACCCACGGCAATGGGCTTGTCCCGCAATGACGGGTTGTCCCGCATCTCCACGGCAGCATAGAAACAATCCATGTCGATGTGAATGATCTTACGCTGCATCCAGCCAACACCTGTATATAAAACCAGTATCAGAATATCAGCTTGTTACTGCAATGCCAATGACCTTAGGCCACGCTGTGCAACCGGGTGCGAATCCTGGCCAACGCCTGCTGACGCAGGTAGGTATCCAGCTGATTGGCATGAATCACGGTCAGATCCGTGATGCCCATCTGGGCCAGTGGCCCCCGCAACTGCAACTCGGCGCCTCCGGTGTCGCTGCCGCCGCAGGCCAGCACCAGGTAAGCACGTTTGCCGGACAACATGCCTTGAATGCCGCCATCATGGTAACGAAAGGTTCGTCGTGGCCGCATCACATGATCCAGCCAGCTCTTGAGGGTAGAGGGCAACGCACTGTTGTAAACAGGCGCACCAATCACCACCACATCGGCGGCCTTTAACTCATCGATAAGCCGATTCGACAGTCGATCGGCAGCGTCGATCTCCGGGCTGCTCTGTTCACCATAGAAGGCTTCCAATGTGTGGCCACTGAAATGGGGCAGCGGATCGGCGGCCAGATCCCGCTCCGTCAATGTGATTGACTGAGCCTGGCTTAAGCTGGCGACCAGCTCACGGCACAGGCCTCGAGACTGGGATTCTTGCTCACGGGCGCTGCTGTGCAGCAGCAACAGATTGGTCATTGGGACTCCGATTCCAGAAAGGGTCTGACGGCCCCTGTCTGGGGCCGGTTCGTTAAGGCTGAAACGGAGTCTAAAACTTAAACATTACTTTAAGTCAAGTTATACTTCAGGCCTGAACCATAAACCGATTTGGGCCATGAAACGAAAAGACAATTACCTCAGCGTCAGCGAGGCCGCCGACCGAGCCGGAGTGGCGGCCTCGGCGCTGCGCTTCTACGAAAGCCGGGGGCTGATTCGGGCCAGCCGCACCGCCGGCAATCAACGACGTTTTCACCCGTCGGTGCTACGCACCATCTCGGTGATTCGGGTGGCGCAGAAGCTGGGCCTGACTCTGGAAGAGATCGGTCAGGCGCTGGCCAGCCTGCCCGATGAGCGACCGCCGAATAAGCGCGATTGGGAGCGGCTATCGGCCCGCTGGAAAAACCAACTGGACCAACGGATTGAAAACCTGCAACGACTGAGGGACAACCTCAGCGGCTGCATCGGCTGTGGCTGTCTGTCGATGCGCTCCTGCGCCCTGTTCAACCCCGACGATGAAGTGGTTGCTCGAGGCAGTGGTCCCCGGTTCCTGCTGGAAGACGCCATTCAAGGTGGCGAAAGCGGCCATCAAAAAGGCCACCCCTAGGGGTGGCCTGATTGTTCCTGGCTTCTGTCAGACCCGGTAGCGGTCCAGGCCGCTGGCCAACTGATGGCCCCCTTCCGACAACTCCTCCAGATTGCGCTCCAGCTGATCGCCCCGCGCCACCGCGTCGTCGGACAACTCATGCACCCGGGACACCGTGGTAGCAATCTCCTCCGCTACCCGCGCCTGCTGAGAGATGGCCTGAGTCATCTCCTGCACCTGATGCTCAATCCGCCCCACCTCGGCACCGGCCTCGGCCAGGGTATCGACAATCTGTTGATTGCTGACCTGACTCTGATCCACCTGGGCGCAACTGGTCTGCATGGCACGTTCCGCCTCAATGCTGGATTGCTGCAAGGTGGCGATAATGGCCTGAATGTTGGCGGTGGAATCCTGAGTCTTCGACGCCAGCGTGCGTACCTCATCCGCCACCACCGCAAAGCCCCTTCCCTGCTCTCCGGCCCGAGCTGCCTCGATGGCGGCATTAAGCGCCAGCAGGTTGGTCTGCTCGGCGATGGTGCGAATCACATCCAGCACTTCGCCGATCTGGTCGGCATTCTGACGCAACCGTGATACCACCCCGCTGGCATCGCCGACCTGGGCCGACAGTTGTGCCAGCGCCTGTTTGCCCTGCTCCACCGCATCACCGGCCTGGCGCATCTGTGCCGTCACTTGCTGCGCATGCTCGGTAACGGTATCGGCACTGCGGGCCATCTAGGCGCTGGTCTGCGCCATCTCGTTGGTGGCTGCCGATGCCTGTTCCACTTCGCCTTTTTGCGCCGACATCGAGGCCAACGTCTGTTCCCAGATGTCGGTGGCCACCTGGCTGCTTCGGGACACCGACTGAGTCAGCTCTTTGCTCTGGTTCACCAACTGATGCACCCGCTCTGCGAACAGATTAAACGCCCTTCCCAATTGGCCCAGCTCATCGGCGCGACTGACCTCGATGCGGCTGCTGAGATCCCCGTCTCCCTGAGCGATCTCCTCCATCGCCCTCACCAACTGCCGAATCTGGGCTTTCAGCGGCAGCAACAACAACCACACCACAGCGGACACCAACAGAGTCAGCAGCACCGATGCCAGTCCGGTCGACCAGGCTTCGCTGGCGACATGGGCATCCACCACCTGCTCCGGCAACAGGAATCCCAGTCGCCAGTGCATTAACGGATAGTCACTGTCTACCGGTTGCCACTGCACTCGCTGCGTTTGCCCCTGCCACTGTACCGTGGCGGTGCCAGTGGGCTGGTTGATCAACTGGCTCGCCAAAGCGGCAAAACCGCTGCTGTCGGCAAACTGATTGTCCACTTCGCCCAACAACGAACCAGGGGGAAAACGGTCAGAAAACGCCGGGAAAAATACCAGCTTGCCCTGTTCAGTCATCAGGAACGCTTGCCCCTGCTGCTGGTACTTAATGTTCGACAGCAGCGACTCACCGATGGTGGTGATCAAAATGTCCATGCCACCGATCCCCAGCAGCTGGCCATCGTGGTCATAGACGGTGCGCTTTACCGTCGCCGAGACCGAGCCGTCATTGGCGTCCACCGCCGGATCGGTGACGTAGAGGCGATCTTTGCCGATGGCCTCACCCCACCAGGGGCGTTTATTGGTGTAGTAGTTGGGATCGTCGGAGTAGCGACCATTGAGATCAAAATACTCATAGGTGTGATTGCTGCCGAAAAACAAGCTCTTAATCGCCGGGTCCTGGTCGGAAAAGAAGCGAAAATAATCGGTCACGTCGTGGTAGTCAGCGTTGCCCTGCAATGAGCCGCCGCGTTGATCGTATTCACGAAAGAAGCGCTTCACCTGCGGGCTGGAAAACGCCGCGTGAATCACCTGGCCCTTAGCCTCGAAAAACGCCGCAATGGCGCTGGCCTGTTCCGACACCAGTTGCGCCACCTCGCGCCCCACCTGTTCCCGGGTTTGCTGCCGACTCTGGCTGACCTGATACACGGTCACCAGCGTCAGAATGATAAACAGCGACCCACCGATGGAAGCCACCAGTTGCCGAGTAAGCGATGCCCTAAACCAATTCATCCTTGATCCCCAATTCATCCATTTCTTATCGTTATCGGCCAAAATTACCGTTGCTAAACATCATACCGGAAGCAGGCGGCAATGGACGGCTGAAGAGGCAAACACGATATTGCTCTGCCACTGGCCGACAACTCAATATAAACGTCGCAAAATCAAAGACTCATCATTTTTTCGAATCCGAATTAGCAGTCGCAAAGGCGATATCCGTCGGCCATTGCTGGCAACATCCTGGCCATTGACCAGGCAAAAAAACGGGCCTGGTGTCACCACCAGGCCCGCCATTGAATCGGAAGGATCAGCCTCAGATGATGCGCTGTTCCATCAACTGCTGACGGCGGCTCTCCTGTGCCATCTTGGCTTTGCGCTTGTCGCAGGGCTCAGGACAATCACAGGCCTTGTCGACGCCAACGCCGCCCAGTCCGCCACAGGAGCCGCTGATGGTCTTACGCTTAAATACATAGCCCACCGCCATGATGGCCACAACGCCCAACATAATCACAAAGGTGGCAATAAAGGTGTTCATGATGCTTGCTCCTTAGACTCCAGATAGGCGTTGAACGCCTTGCTGTAATGCACCTGATACTGGCCATCAGCCCGTTCTATCAACATTACCGCTAACCCGGTGCGCTCAGCAAGGGCCAGGCCCTTTTCCACGCCCATCACCATCAGCGCCGTCGCCAGACCATCGGCGGTCATGCAGCTGTTGGTGATCACCGTGGCGGACACCAGGTGGTGAGCCACCGGCCGACCGGTAGCCGGATCGATCAGATGGGAAAACTGCACCCCGTCCTGCTCGAAGAAATTGCGATAATCGCCGGAGGTGGCCACCGACATGTTGCCCGGTTCAATCACCGTGAACACATCCCGACCGGCGGGATCCGGACGCTCAATGGCCACGCGCCAGGGTTGCCCCTGAACCTTATGACCCTTGACCCGCAGTTCCCCGCCCACCTCGACCAGGTAGTTGTGAATGCCCCGGCTTTCCAGCACTTCGGCCACCACATCGACCCCATAGCCTTTGGCAATGGAGGAGAGATCCACCTTCAGCGTCGGTTCGGTCTTAAACAACCAGCGCCCTTTCATGGACAGCTTGTCATGACCGATGGTGGCTTTGACTCTGGCGATCTGTTCGTCAGAGGGGGCCGTCTCAATATGGCCGTCGGGACCAAAGCCCCACAGGTTGACCAGCGGCCCCACGGTCACATCCAACGCGCCGTCGGTGAGATCGGTAAGCCGTTTGGCTTCGGTCAGCACCTTGGCGAACTCAGAACTGATCTCCATGCCGCCTACCCGCTGCATGCGGTTAAAGCGACTGACCTCGGAACTGCGCTTCCAGGTGGACATGGACCGGTTGACCTGGCCCAGCCTCAGGTCGATCTCGCCCTGCAACAGCAGCGGATCCACCGGCGAGTCGGTGTCGACCCAGCTGATGTGATAGGTGGTGCCCATGGTGTGTCCGGAAACGGACTCCACCTCCGGCGTTGTCGGGGAGCATCCAGAAAGAAAGATGGCCAGCCCGACGAGGGCCAGCCATAGATGCTTATAGGCTCGATACAACATGAAGCCTCGCAAGTTTAGCCACCGAAATCATCCAACAGGATGTTTTCGTCTTCGACGCCCAGATCTTTGAGCATGTTGATCACCGCGGCGTTCATCACCGGAGGACCACACATGTAGAACTCGCAATCTTCGGGGGCGTCATGGTTCTTCAGATAGTGTTCAAACAGCACGTTGTGAATGAAACCAGTGTAGCCGTCCCAGTTGTCCTCAGGCTGAGGATCGGACAGGGCCACGTGCCACTCGAAGTTGTCATTCTCGGCCGCCAGACCATCGAAATCTTCGGTATAGAACATCTCACGCTTGGAGCGGGCACCATACCAGAAGCTGATTTTACGATCGCTGCTCAGGCGCTTCAACTGGTCAAAGATGTGCGAGCGCATCGGTGCCATACCGGCACCACCGCCGATGAAGACCATCTCGTTCTTGGTCTCTTTGGCGAAGAACTCCCCAAACGGTCCGGAAATGGTCACCTTATCGCCGGCCTTCAGGCTCCAGATGTAGGACGACATCTTACCGCAAGGCAGGCTCAGGTTGTTTGGCGGCGGCGTCGCAATCCGCACGTTCAACATGATGATGCCTTCCTCTTCCGGGTAGTTGGCCATGGAGTAGGCGCGAATGGTCTCATCCTCAACCTTGGATTCCAGGTTGAAGAAACCAAAACGCTCCCAGTCGGCCCGGTACTCTTCCGGAATGTCGAAGTCGGCGTATTTCACGTGATGCGCCGGCGCTTCGATCTGAATGTAACCACCGGCGCGGAACGGCACCGATTCGCCGTGAGGGATCTTCAGCTTCAGCTCTTTAATGAAGGTGGCCTTGTTATCGTTGGAGATAACTTCGCATTCCCACTTCTTGATGCCGAACACCTCTTCCGGCAACTCGATGTCCATGTCGTTCTTGACTGCCACCTGGCAAGCCAGACGACACCCTTCACGGGCCTCGCGCTTGGAGATGTGGTCCAGCTCAGTAGGCAGGATCTCGCCGCCGCCTTCATGTACCTTCACCCGGCACTGGCCGCAGGAGCCACCGCCACCACAGGCTGAGGAAACAAAAATACCGTTACCTGCCAGCGCGCCCAGCAGTTTGTCGCCGGCTCCGGTGGTAATGGTCTTATCTTCATCGTCATTGATCTTAATGCTGATGTTACCGGAAGAAACCAGCTTGGATTTGGCAAACATAATCACCAGTACCAGCACGGTTACAATTGCGGTAAACATCGTTACGCCGAGTACAATTTCCATCGACACGTCCTTTTACTTCTTATTCTCGGCGCCGCTTACAGCGACACTCCGGAAAATGACATAAAGCCCAGAGCCATCAGGCCCGCGGTCACGAAGGTGATGCCCAGCCCACGCAGCCCTTCCGGCACGTCGGAGTACTTCATCTTTTCGCGGATGCCTGCCAACAGAACCAGCGCCATGGCCCAGCCCACACCGGCACCCAGACCAAAGACCACGGATTCAATGTGACCGTACTCGCGGTTAGCCATGAAGGACACGGCCCCGAAGATGGCGCAGTTCACCGTAATCAGCGGCAGGAAGATGCCCAGCGCGTTGTACAGAGGCGGGAAGAACTTATCCAGAATCATCTCCAGAATCTGCACCAGAGCCGCAATCACACCGATGAAGGTAATGAAGTTCAAAAAGCTCAGATCCGAATTTTCCATCCCCGCCCAGGACAGCGCGCCCGGCTTAAGGATGTACTGAAAGATCAACTGGTTAAACGGCACCGCCAGGGTCAGTACCACAATCACGGCCACACCCAGGCCCATGGCGGTTTTGACTTTCTTGGACACCGCCAGGAAGGTACACATCCCCAGGAAGAAGGACAGCGCCATGTTTTCAATAAAGATCGCCCGAACCAACAGGCTGATGTAATGTTCCATATCTTGTCCTTAGTCCTTAGGTTCGACCTGCTCCGGACGCGCAGTCCGAATGCCCCAGATAATGAAGCCAATCAGGAAGAACGCGCTCGGAGGCAGCAACAGCAGACCATTAGGCACGTACCAACCGCCGTCGGTTACCTTAGACAGTACTTCAACCCCAAACAGGGAACCGTTACCAAACAGCTCTCGCACGAAACCGATGGACATCAGTACCGCCGAGTAACCCAGGCCGTTACCGATACCGTCGAGGAAGCTCGGCAGCGGCGGGCTCTTCATGGCGAACGCTTCGGCGCGTCCCATCACGATGCAGTTGGTAATGATCAAGCCAACGAATACCGTCAGCTGCTTGGCGACTTCGTAGGCGTAAGCTTTCAACACCTGGTCCACCACAATCACCAACGAGGCGATGACGGTCATCTGGACGATGATGCGCACACTGTTGGGAATGTGATTGCGAATCATGGAGATGAACAAGTTGGAGAAGGCACACACCATTGTCAGGGCGATGGACATCACCAACGCCGTTTCCAGCTTGGAGGTGATCGCCAGGGCAGAACAGATACCCAGTACGTTAAGTGCAATGGGGTTACTGGCTAGCACCGGTCCCAGGACAATGTCCTTCATGGATTTCTCAGACATCAGAGAATGCCTCCTTTACGAGCGTTGGCAATAAAGGGACCAAAGCCCTCCTCACCCAGCCAGAAGTCCAGGGTGTACTGAACGCCGTTGGCGGTCAGCGTGGCTCCGGACAGAGCGTCAATGTCGTGTTGTTTGTCGGTGGGCATCTTGGTGACACGAATCTTGAGATCGCCCTGCGAATCAAACAGCTTTTTGCCAGGCCACAGCGCCTTCCATTTCGGGTTCTGGACCTCACCGCCCAGACCGGGAGTTTCGCCGCTGTCGCTGAAGTCGTAGTAGACCATGGCTTTGACGGTGTTCATGTCCGGTTCCAATGCCAGGAAGGCGTACATGGTGGACCACAAGCCGTAGCCGTGCACCGGCAGAATCACGCTGTCCAGCTCGCCATTGTCGTCTTTCACCAGATACACCAGCGCCTGATTGGCACGACGCTTGATGGACGCCACGTCGTTGACCGGCACCATGGAGGTGGCGGTATCTCGGGCAGCCTGGCGCTGGTTAAATCCGGCGGCGTCGACATTGGTATCGAACTCACCGCTGTTTAGGTCAACCACCTTGGCTTCGATGTACTGGTTGTACACCGCTGCCACATCGCCGTTGACCTTATCCAGCAGACTGGCGGCTTCCAGGATGTACTTCTGGGTGTCCTGGGCCTTGTTCTTCTCCTGCAGCGGCTTCAGGGCCACGGCGGCCGTAGACACCACCAGGGAACACACCAGACACAGGCCGATAACCACGCCCAGGGTCTTGCCAAAACTTTCGTTGTTGTTAGCCATTGCGCGCCAGCCTCCGCTTGATGTTGGATTGAACCACGAAGTGGTCGAACAAAGGTGCCCACAAGTTGGCAAACAGAATCGCCAGCATCATGCCTTCGGGGAAGGCCGGGTTCACCACGCGGATAAGCACCACCATCACCCCAATCAGGATGCCGTAGGCCCACTTGCCCTTCTCGGTAAAGGAGGCGGACACCGGGTCGGTAGCCATAAAGAACATACCGAAGGCGAAACCACCCAGAACCAGGTGCCAGGTCCAGGGAACGTTGAACATCGGGTTGGCGTCGGAGCCAATCAGGTTAAACAGCGACGACATGGCAATCATGCCCACCATGGTACCCATGACGATGCGCCAGGAGGCGATGCGGGCGTAGATGATCACCAGTCCACCCAGGGCCAGGGCCAGGGTCGAGGTCTCACCAACACTGCCGCCAATGAAGCCGTAGAAGGAGTCCCACCAGGCGGCATCGCTGAAGGCATCGAACCAGCCGTAATCGGCAAAGCTCTTGGCGCCGGACGCGGCCTGACTCAAGTAGGTGGCCCCGGTGTAGCCGTCAACCGCACGCCAGATGGAGTCACCGGACATGTTGAGTGGGTAAGCGAAGAACAGGAAAGCCCGCCCCGCCAGCGCCGGGTTCATGAAGTTACGACCGGTGCCGCCAAACAGCTCTTTGGCAACGACCACGCCGAAGGTGATCCCCAGCGCCACCTGCCACAACGGAATGGTGGCCGGCAGAATCAGTGCGTACAACACCGAGGTCACGAAGAAACCTTCGTTAACTTCGTGTTTGCGCACGCTGGCAAACAGCACTTCCCAGAAGCCCCCCACCGCGAAGGTGGTCAGGTAGATGGGCAGGAAGAAACAGGCGCCGTACAGCATCAGGCCACCGATGCCGGTAGCGGCGTTGAGCTGCCCTCCCAGCATCTCAAACAGGCCAACCTGCCACATGGCTGGCAGTCCAAAGCCTTCAGCCATGGCCAGTTGCGCCTGCAAACCGACGTTGTACATACCAAAAAACATGGCCGGGAAGGTACACAGCCACACGGTAATCATGATCCGCTTCAGATCGATGTTGTCACGGACGTGGGTGCCACCCTTGGTGGTGTGTCCCGGAGTGTACAGAATGGTCGCCGCCGCTTCATACAGGGCATACCACTTCTCGTACTTGCCGCCTTTTTCAAAATGCGGCTCAATTTGCTCGATAAAATTCTTCAGACCCATCAGCCTTCCCTCTCGATGATCTCAAGACAGCGACGCAGTTCGACCCCGTAGTCGTACTTGCCCGGACACACGAAAGTGCACAGGGCCAGATCTTCTTCGTCCAGTTCCAGACAGCCCAGCGATTGGGCGTTGTCGGTGTCTTTGGCGATCAGATCACGCAGCAAAATGGTGGGCAGAATGTCCAGAGGCATCACCCGCTCGTAGTTGCCCAGCGGCACCATGGCACGCTTGGAACCACCGGTACTGGTGCTCATGTTGAACAGCTTGCCCTTGCTCAGGTGAGCCAGGAAGGTGCGGGTCAGGGAGAACTTGTCACCGCCGGGCATCAGCCAGCCGAACAGGTCTTTGCTATCGCCCTCTTCCAGCACGGTCACCTGCTGGTGGAAACGCCCGAGGAAGCCATGGGAACCGCTGCCGGTATGACCGGACAACACCGAACCGGAGATCACCCGGTGATGAGGGTTGGACAGCGCACCGTCGGTCAACTGCGCCAGGTCGGCGCCCAGCAGAGTCTTGAGCAGACGCGGCTGGTTGACCACCGGACCGGCCAGGGACACGACCCGTCGGCAATCCAGCTCACCGGTGGTGAACAGGGTGCCGATGGCAATCACATCCTGATAGCCGATATGCCATACGCTGCGAGCCATACTGGCCGGCAACAGATGATGGATGTGGGTGCCTGCCAAGCCTGCCGGGTGGGGCCCTTTGAACTGGGTCATCTGCAGATGATCGTTGTCACCCACATCCAACGCGGTTTCGCCGGTATTGAGGTACACCTTACCGTCGGTCAGCTTACCCAGCACCGTCAGGCCGTGACAAAACGCATCGTAGGCTTCGGCAATCACCACCATGGGATCCGCAGCCAACGGATTGGTGTCGATGGCCGTCACAAAGATGCCGGCGGGGGCACTGTCCAATGCAGGAGTTTTGCTGAACGGGCGAGTACGAAGGGCGGTCCACAAGCCACTGTCCACCAGGTTGCTTTGCACCCGGTCGCGACTCAACTGACTCAGCTCTTCGACGGTGTAGTGGGGGAAGCGAATGCCTTCGTCGCCATCAATGTCGATGACTACGGATTGCAATACGCGTTTGGCACCCCGGTTGATGGCACTGATGGTGCCACAGGCAGGAGAGGTAAACTTGACGCCCGGGTTCTTTTTGTCTTCAAAAAGTACCTGGCCGCGCTTCACCCGCTCACCCTCTTTGATATGCATGGTGGGGCGCATACCGTGATATTCTTCTCCAAGGAGCGCGACCCGAGTGACCGATGGGCCCTCAAAAATCTTTTGCTCCGGACTCCCTTCAATGGGGAGGTCCAATCCTTTCTTTATTGTAATCATACTCATTTGCACTGCTGTCTGGGACTTCGTCTCTTCGCCCACGAATGGTGGAAAAGAGGAATTCATGTTGACGTCGTTAGCAATTCACCAACCAGACATGAACCGCCGCATAAAAATGACTATTAGTGAGATCCATGTCACGCTGACTCGGGCGAATCATACCCCAACCGTGCCTATACTGCTACGAAAATCACCAAAGAATGGATCGATTGCTGCGATTACTGCCGTTTTATTAACAAAAAGCGCTTAAACGTGCGAAAAGCAGGTGAAATATATTACTAACTCGGTTCACCTCTCATGATTAGCGTGATATTTCCACCCCCAATTTCGATCGAATTTCAGTCATATATTTTTCCGATTTTATTGCATAAAAGTCCCGACTTGAGTTGCAGGGGCAGATTCGAGTAGAGTCGGCACACCGCAATTACATCGATAACACAGGGACAACAGGTGCAACAGCTGGATAAATACAAAGACAACGACCTGACCGAGGTTAAGCAGCTGGGGTTATGGGCCTCCATCGCCGGGCTGGGCTACATCTTCTGGTTGGTCGGAGGCATGGAGATCATCGAACGCCTGGCCTACTACGGGGTCAAGGCCACCGCCGGCATCTACGCCAGCGACCCGGTCTCCAAAGGCGGACTGGGGATCACCATGACCGATTACGGGGTGATCATGTTCATCTTCGCCCTGACTCAGACCACGGTGCCCATCGTCACCGGCGGCCTGTCGGATCGCCTCGGCTATAAAGAAACCATCGCCCTATCGACGCTGATAAAGATCGCCGCCTACCTGATCATGGCGTTTTTCCCCAGTTTTCTGGGCTTTACCCTGGGAGCCATGACCCTGGCCTTTGGTACCGGCATCTTTAAACCGGGCATTCAGGGCACCATGGTGAAGGCGGTGCCCAGAGAGTCCACCACCATGGCCTGGGGCATCTTCTACCAACTGGTGAACATCGGCGGCTTCCTGGGTCCACTGGTGGCGGTGCAACTGCGCCAGCTGTCCTGGGATCACCTGTTTTTCGCCTGTGCCGCCATTATCTCGCTGAACTTCCTGTTTCTGCTGATGTACACCGAACCGGACAAGGACGAGCGCCTGGCCCGAAAGCAGGCGGTGAAGGCCGGCGAAATCAAGCAACAGGCATTGTGGAAAGAGTCTCTGAGAGAGATCCGCAAACCGTTGGTGTTTGGCTACATGTTTGCCTTTTCCGGTTTCTGGTTCATGTTCAACGCCATGTTTGATGTACTGCCGGTACACATCAAAGAGTGGGTGGATACCAGCACCATCGTTACCGACCTGTTTGGCGCCGGCGGCACCCAGAATCCGTTCTGGATCGGCCTGCTGGGACTGAACCACGAAGGCACCCGGGTGATGCCGGACTTCCTGATGAGCGTCAACTCAGTCATGATCGCCACCTGCTGCTTCCTGGTGGCCGCAGGCACCGCCAGGTTCCGCATCATGAGCTCCATGCTGGCCGGTGCCCTGTTCTGTACCGGCGCCATGCTGGTGGTGGGCTTCACCCCCGGCGCCTGGTTTATGATCATGGCCATTGTGGTCTTCAGCCTCGGCGAAATGCTGCTCAGCCCCAAAAAGGGCGAATTCATGGGCAACATCGCCCCGGCCGACAAGAAGGCGATGTACCTGGGCTTCGTCATGCTGCCCCAGGGAATCGGCTGGACTCTGGAGGGCTTTATCGCTCCCTGGCTGTACGACATGTTTGCCTCCAAGGATCGGTTGTCCCGCGACTACCTGGGTGAGCTGGGAATGGCCACCGACCGGATTCAGGGCATTCCTCAAGGGGAGGCGTTCGATCGGCTGGTGAGTTTTGCCAACACCACTCCGGAGCTGATGACCCAGACCCTGTATCAGGCCAACAACATCGGCCTGGCCTGGTACATCATCGCCACCGTAGGCGCCATCTCGGCGGTGGGCATCTACATCTACGCCAAGATGGTGTTCCGCATTCAGAAAGCGGCCAACTAACGCTAAAAAAGCGCATCAAAAAGGGGAGCCTGAGGCTCCCCTTTTTCGCATTCAAATGCCAGTTACAGCTTGGCCAGCTGCTCTTCACTGAGGGTGATGTCACTGTTGCGGTTGACCCCAACACCGCGGGCAATAATATCATTGGCAATGGCCTTGGCCTGCTCCAGCGAGTGCATCTCATAGGTCCCGCATTGGTACTCATTCAGCTCCGGAATCTGCGACTGCGACTGCACCGCCAACACATCCTTCATGCTCGCCAGCCAGGCGTCGGCCACCTGCGACTCCGCCGGCGTCCCCACCAGGCTCATGTAGAAACCGGTGCGACAACCCATGGGGGAGATATCGATGATCTCCACCCCGTCGCCGTTAAGGTGATCCCGCATAAACCCGGCAAACAGGTGCTCCAGCGTGTGAATGCCCCGCTCCGACAGAATTTCGGCGTTCGGCAGGCAAAATCGCAAATCGAACACCGTGATGGTGTCGCCCTTGGGGGTCGCCATGGTTTTCGCCACCCGCACCGCGGGCGCTTCCATACGAGTATGATCAACGGTAAAACTGTCTAGCAGTGGCATTGGACCATTTCCTTCTATACGTCTAAACGGCTATACGTAAACCATACTCTGACGCCGTGCCGAGATCAATCCTGCTCAATCGGCCCGCGAGCTTGGTTATACGCCTCTTCACTGATTTTATGATAGCGCCGTACCCCCTGATAGAAATTGCGGTAGCTGTCATAGACCTTTTTCATCTGAGGGTCGGACGCCGCCTGCTCGGCCACCACCTGAGCTGACGCCTGGCGCAGGGCGTCCAACACGTCGTCGGGAAAACGGCGCAGCTGCACGCCGTGGTCCTGCACCAAAGCCTGCAGGGCATCGATGTTACGCATGGTGTACTCATCCAGCATGTCCTGGTTCACCGCCTGGGAGGCGCTGACCACGATGGCCTGCAGATCCACCGGCAGGGCATCGTAGGCCTGCTGATTGACGATAAACTCCAGCGTGGTGCCCGGCTCATGCCAGCCCGGGTAGTAGTAATAAGTGGCGGCCTTATGCAGGCCAAAGGCCAGGTCGTTATAGGGCCCCACCCACTCGGTGGCATCGATGGCTCCGGTCTGCAGGGCGGTAAACAACTCCCGCCCCGGCAGCGTCACCGGCACACCACCGAGACGGGCCAGCACTTCGCCGCCCAGGCCCGGCAGTCGCATCTTCAAGCCTTTAAAGTCCTCAAGAGAGTTGATCTCCTTATTGAACCAGCCCCCCATCTGCACCCCGGTGTTGCCCCCCGCCAACGGCTTAATGCCAAAGGGGGCGTAGACTTCATGCCACAGCGCCATGCCACCACCGTAGCGCAGCCAGCTGTTCATCTCCTGGGCATTCATGCCAAACGGCAATGAAGAGAAAAACTGCGCCGCCGGCACCTTGCCCTTCCAGTAGTAGGCGGCACTGTGCCCCATCTCGGCCGTGCCCTGACTGACCGCATCAAACACTTCGAAAGCCGGCAGCAGATCGCCGGCCCCATAGACGGTGATGGTCAGGCGGCCATTGGACATCTGATTGACCCGCTCGGCAAAGCGTTCTGGCGCCATCCCCAGGCCGGGAAAGTTCTTCGGCCAGGAAGTCACCAGCTTCCATTGATGAAGCTGTTGCGGTTGAGTGGCCGCCACCTCCTGATCCTGAGGTTTGGAACAGCCCAGCAGGGCCAGAGTGAGCAGTGCAGTAACCATGACGCGCATTGAGATCCTCCCCGAACGACTTCGCCGCAGGCGGTCGATATGTTGTTGTTGATTGTGTTTAATTATTAACCATATATTTGAGACGGCAACCAGGTAGCCAGAGAGGGCCACAGTGCCAACGCCAACATCATCAGCAGTTGCAGCGCAATAAAGGGCATCACCCCGCGATACAGAGTGAGGCTGTCCAGCCCCGGCGGCGCCACCCCACGCAGATAAAACAGCGCAAATCCAAACGGGGGGGTCAGGAACGAGGTCTGCAGATTCAGTGCCAGCATGATCCCCAACCACACCGGATCCAGCCCCATCAACATCAGGGTCGGCGCCACCAGCGGCACCACCACAAAGGTGATCTCGATAAAGTCGAGGATGAACCCCAGCAGGAACACCAGCAGCATCACCACCAGGGTGGCGCCGATCACTCCCCCGGGCAAATTGGACAACAGCTCATGAATCAGGCTCTCTCCTCCCAGGCCGCGGAACACCAGTGAGAACATCGACGCCCCGATCAGAATCAGGAACACCATTGCGGTAATGCGAACCGTCTCCTGCAGCGCCGCCGCCAGCACCGTAAGGTTGAGATTGCCCCGTAACCTGGCCAGCACCAGGGCACCAAACGCCCCGACCGCCGCCGCTTCGGTGGGGGTGGCCAGCCCCAGTAAAATCGATCCCAGCACCAATACGATCAGCACCAGTGGCGGCAGCAGGGCCAACAACACCTGCCTCAGGGCTCCGGACTGCGCCGCCTGATGATCGGCAGCAAAGTGCTCGGGCTGACGCCACGATAGCCACAGGGTGTAGAGGATGTAGAGGGCCACCAACAACAAGCCGGGGATCAACGCCCCGGCAAACAGATCCCCCACCGACACCGTTCGAGGGCTGAACACGCCGGCCTTGAGTTGCGCCTGCTGAAACGCCGACGACAACACGTCACCCAACAACACCAGGGCAATGGAGGGGGGAATGATCTGCCCCAGGGTACCGGTGGCACAGATGGCACCGGCGCTGAACGCCGGATCGTAGCCCCGCCTCAGCATGGCCGGCAGCGACATCAGCCCCATGGTCACCACGGTGGCGCCGACAATGCCGGTACTGGCCGCCAGCAGCGCCCCCACCAGCATCACCGAGATGGCCAGCCCGGCCCGAACCCGTCCAAACAGCTGCGCCATGGCCCCCAGCAGTTGCTCTGCCAAGCGTGAGCGCTCCAGGATCACCCCCATCAGCACAAACAGCGGCACCGCCAGTAGCGTTTGGTTGTTGATGATGCCAAACAGGCGATTGGGCATGGCGGTGATAAACGCCCAGTCAAACACCCCGGCGGCACTGCCGATAAGGGCAAACCACAGCGCGGTGCCCGCCAGGGCAAAGGCCACCGGTATGCCGGTCATCAGCACCAGACACACCACGACAAACAACGCCAGCGCCATCATGACGACCGCCTCAATTGCCTGAGATTACGCGCCACCTCCACCAGCGCCTGCAGCCCCAGCGTCAGACACAACATCAGCAACAACGATTTCTGCAGATAGACGCCGGGCAGGCCGCCCGCTTCGCCGGAGCCCTCCAGGCGAGACCAGGAGGCGCTGACGTAGGGCCAGCTCAGTATCCAGATGGCCACCAGAGCCGGCAGCAGAAACAGCAATAGGCCGGCCAGATCCACCCAAGCCTGACCACGGGGAGAGAAGTTGCGGTAGAAGATATCGACCCGAACATGGCCCTGATGCTTCAGGGTAAACGCGGCTCCCAGGGTAAAGGCGGCGCCGTGCAGGTAGAGCACCGTCTCCTGCAGGGCAATGGAGCCCACTTCAAGGCCATAGCGCAGCGCCACCACGGCCATGGCACACAACAGCATCACCAGAATCATCCAGCCACACAGCCGCCCCAGGCGTTCACTGAAGGCATCCCCCCACTCGATCCATCTCTGCACCCTGCCCTCCCTTTGCGTTATGACCGGACAGCACCGGACCTCAAGAGTTAACACCTTGATAACAAAAAATACAGAGGATAGCGAATAAACGGGGAAACGACGGCTTCGGGCAGCGAAGTGTCAACCTAGCTGCTCGCCGCGACAGACAGTCAATCAGGCTGCCAGCGACGGCAGCCTCTGTTTCGCTCAGATGGGATCAGCTCAGCGAGCCGGTGCAGCCCGGTGTGCGCGGGGCTTGTTGCTGCTGCTGCCACTCATCCGGCGTATAGGTGTGCAGGGCCAGGGCATGCAGGCCGGCATCAAACTGGGGCTGCAGCAGGCCATTGATGGTGCGATGACGGGCCAGCAATCGCTGCCCCTCAAACTGAGCACTGACCACGATCAGCTTAAAGTGGGTTTCACTGTCTTTGGGGGTACGGTGCATGTAGCTTTCGTTGATCACCTCGAGGTGAACCGGTGCCAGCGCCTCGTTTACTGTGGTTTCGATGGCCTGTTGAATCGACATTGGGGGACTCCATGGCGTCTGAATGTGTGCCTTGGGCCACTTATACCCTGCCGAGTGGGGGAACTCAACCGCACCGCCAGCAGGGGCATTGGCATCAGTGCCAGAATCCGGGAATGATGTGGCGGAAGGTCAGGCTGATGCGCTCCTGGTCCACCCGCTTTCGAGCCGGTAACTGATGCTTACACTGACGCTGGGCCAGAGGCAACAGCTGCAGCAAGCTGCCGTGAGGCATGGTGAAATCCTGCTGCTGATGATCCTGGCTGCGCAACTGCAGCGGCCGCCCGGCGCCAAGGGAGACGATGGCCACTTGCGGCTGCTGCCCCATCTCGGGCTCGTTATCGCTGTGCCAGCCCATCTTGTCATCCCCGCTGCGATAGCGGTTGGCCAACACGGCATTGAAGCGGGTGCCACAATGCTGCGAGACATTGAACATCAGGGCATTCAGCCAAGGGGGCAGAGGTTGAGGTTTCAGCAGGGTACCGGAATAGCGGTAATCGCACTGGTGTTCGCCCAACCAGCACTGCATGCGCGGGATCTGGTGTCGACGTCCAAACACCTGCACGCTGGGTTGCTCCCAGGGCAGGGCCAGGCATCGCTCAAACAGCTGATCGCTTTGATCCCGAGTCAAAAATTGTGGCCAGTAGCGGGCCAGTTCACTGTCTTTCAGGTACAGCCGCTGCGGCACCTGGGCCTGATCAAGTATCATCTGTCACCGTATTCCTTTACCGGTCTGGCTAGGCTGCCGACGAACGAGCCCGCGTATAGAGGTTCATCTCCTGAGCCAGCACCAGGCTCATGGCCAGGTTTCTGGCGGTGCGTTCCACGTTGGTCTGTGCCTGGGCCAGCGCCTGCTGCAGAGGCACCGACGCCGGTACCACAGGGAATACCGCATCGATGCCATGCTCCAGCACCACATCGCTGTCGTCGGAGACGCAGCCGGCAATGGCGATCACCGGAATGTTCTGTGCCTTGGCGGCCCGGGCGACGCCAATGGGGGTTTTGCCATGAATGGTCTGGCTGTCGATGCGGCCTTCACCGGTAATCACCAGATCGGCGCCTTTGAGCTGCTCCGGCAGCGCCACGGCCTCCATGACGATATCGATGCCCGGCCGCAGTGAGGCGTTCAGCAGCCCCAACAGGGCAGCCCCCAGTCCTCCGGCGGCTCCGGCCCCGGCGGCGTGCTTGATGTCCCGCCCCAGTTGAGTCTTAATCAGATCCGCGTAATGACTGAGGTTGGCATCCAACTGCAGAATCATGTCTTCGCTGGCGCCCTTTTGCGGACCGAACACCCGTGACGCTCCACGAGGGCCGCACAACGGATTATTCACATCGCAGGCCACTTGCAAGGTAACCTGGGCCAGACGAGGATCCAGCCCCGACAGATCGATCTCGGTCAGTCCGGCCAGGGCACCACCGCCAAAGCCGGCGTCATTGCCACACACGTCCAGCATGCGCGCCCCCAGGGCCTGCACCATGCCCATACCGCCGTCGTTGGTGGCGCTGCCGCCAATGCCGACAATCAGGTGGCGAACCCCCAAATCCAGCGCCGCTCGAATCAATTCGCCGGTGCCAAAACTGGTGGTGATAAGGGGGTTTCTCTGCGCCGCCGGCACCAGATGCAGGCCGGAGGCCGCTGCCATCTCGATGACCGCAGTCTGTCCGTCTCCCAGAACGCCAAAGAAGGCATCGACCGGTTGGCCCAGCGGGCCGGTCACCTGTTGATGAACCAGGCGTCCACCGGTGGCATCCACCAGGGACTGCACCGTTCCTTCGCCGCCGTCGGCCATCGGCAACTTGTGAATGTCGGCGTCGGGCATCGCCTGCCGCAGGCCGGTTTCAATGGCACAGGCCACTTCCATGGCATTGAGGCTCTCTTTGTAAGAGTCCGGGGCGATGACAATTTTCATGGCGTGCAATCCTCACAGTCGGCCGACGATTCCCCCGAGAATCCCTGAGGGTAACCATAAGACGGGCCTTCGGCCCTTCCACAGCCGCGAAGCTGCGTCAATTACTATGGCACAGGCGGGAACCTTGTTCTTTGTACGGATGACTGAATATGAGGCGAAAAAATTTCCCCTTTTTTGTGCATTCGCACAATCCAAGTGGGGATTTTGCGCAAAATCAGGCCGATTTTACCCGGGTTAACGGTTCAACATCGCCAGATACAACCGGGTGCGATCGCTAAGGGTGTGGATATCCAGGCCGGTAATGCTGGACACCTTATCGAGGCGGTATCTCAGGGTGTTGCGGTGAATGTGCAAGGTGTCGCAGGTGCGGCTGAGGTCGCAATCCTGATCGAAGTAGTGATGCAGCGTTCGCAACAGACTGCCATTGCCATCGGCGGCTTGCAGCAGTTGCAAAGGCTGTTGCAGTTGCTGCTGGCGCCAGCTGTCCGCATTGAGGCCACTGAGCAACACCGGCAGGATATGATCCTGATAGAAAAGAACCTCACCATGATCACCGGCGGCATCCAGGGTGGCTTTGGCGGTCTGGTAGGAGCGGGCCAGCCCTCTCAGGCCGGGGAAAAACTCCCCCAGGGCGATGCGGATTCGAAACTGATCTTCGCCGCTGATCCGTTTCATCAGCTTATCCACTCGCTTGCGTTCGTTCTCCACCGACCAGCCTTCATCGGTCAACTCCACCGGCTTGAGCACCACCACTTCGTTGTCGGACACCGACGAGATCGCCACCAGATTGTCTCGCTGTGGGTACTCCAGCAACTGCACCAACCGCTGCAGGTGATGGTGGGACTGGCCATCGCGGTTATAGGGAAACACTTTGACGATGGCGGCGATACGAGGCTGAGTCAGGTCCAGCTGCAACCGGTCGGCCACCGACAACAACTGCGACTCATTGAGGCTCTGACCATGGGTCAGGCTGAGCACCAGCTCCTCACGATGGCGCTTACTCCACTGAATCTGATCCATCAGCGCCGCCTGCTCCACCACCAACTCGGCGGTCATCTTTACCAACTCACCGTAGTTGCTGACCTGCTCCGGCTTACCGGAGATGCCCACCACGCCGATGGGCTTACCCTGGAACAAGATCGGCAGGTTAATGCCCGGCAGCACCCCTTTTAGGCTGGCCGCCATGGCATCATCGATCTCCAACACCCGGTTGTCTCCCATCGCCAGGATGGCCCCTTCGTGGCGCTGATTGAGCCGGCGCGGATCACCGGAACCGATGATCCAGCCATTTTCGTCCATCACCACCACCGAAAACTTGATGATCTTCATGGTGCGTTCGACGATCTGTCGGGCAATGGTTTTGGTCAGTTGCATAGTGATTTTGAGTTGTTGAAGGACCCGGCCAGTGTGCCATGAGCGCCGGTCAGCGGCAATCGCTTCCCGGTCGAGCGCCAATTAAGCGCAGTTTGCCGTTTGGCGCCCCGGCCGACTTCTGCGACAATAGCGCCACCTACACTCTTTCCACGCCGCCATGTCCGAGACCCTGACCCTGGAGTCCCTCAGCCTGAGACTCCGCCGCTTCCCCGACACCCAGCACAGCGACTTGCTCGCCTGGGATGCCGCCGATGAACTGTTGATGCTCAATGCCCTGCCCGACGTCAGTGGCCAGTTGCTGATCATCAATGACCACTTCGGCGCCCTGGGCTGCGCCACTGCGGCACTCAATCCACTGTGGGTCAACGACTCATTCGTTGCCCATCAGGCACTGAAGCAGAACCTGGATCTCAATGCCCTGCCCCGGCCCAGCCATTGCCTGGCGGATCTGCAGCCACCACAGGCTGCCATCGAGCAGGTGTGGCTGAAACTGCCACGCAATTTGCGCTACCTGGAGTACATTCTGGACTGGCTCAATGGCCACCTGCCCGAGGGCACCAAGGTGATCATCGCTGCCCGGCTGAAAGAGATGCCTACCACCCTAAAAGGGCTTACCGAAGCCTACCTGGACGAGATTCAACCGTCTCGAATTCGCAAGAAAGCCCGTCTGCTGACGGGGCGGACCAGTGGCCGCCGAGCCACCAAGACGCTAAAGCAACGCTGGAGCGCCGACGATACCGGCTGGCAACTGGACAACTACCCCAATGTCTTTTCCGGCAACCGTCTGGATCTTGCCGCCCACCTGATGCTGCAACACATTCCCGGCGGTCATCGGCAGATCATCGACCTGGGCTGCGGTAACGGCGTGCTGTCTCTGGCGGCGGCCCGGGCCAACCCGGACGCGGTGGTACACGCGGTGGACGAATCCTGGCATGCGGTTAAAAGCTGTGGCGACAACCTGGGCCGCTACCTCGAACAGGGACAATTCCAGACCCATTGGGACGACTGCCTGACCCACTTCGATGGCGACAGCGTCGACCTGATCCTGTGCAATCCGCCGTTCCACCAACAGCAGGCCATCACCGATCACATCGCCTGGCAGATGTTTCGCGACGCCAAACGCACCCTGGCGCCCGGCGGCCGCTTAAGAGTCATCGGCAATCGCCATCTGGGCTACCACATCAAACTGATGCGGTTGTTTGGCAAGGTGGAAACCGTGGCAGCCAACGCCAAATTTGTTATTCTCGATGCCGTTAAACACTAACCATCTCACCAGTTAGGGACCCCTATGAACAAAATTCTGCTCATCGCCGCCGCCCTCCTGCTCGGCGGCTGTGCCTCGACCCCCAACACTCTGATTCTGTCTCCGGATGCCCCCATGGTCGCCAGCCACAGCCCCCAAGGCCAACTGCGGATGGAAACCGTCGATCATCGCAGCGAACAGTACCTGGTGGAGATTCGCAGTGGCGACGGCGCCGCTCAACTGCTGAGCCCGGCCGAGCCCCCCAGACAATTGCTGGACAACGGTGTGCGCAACGCCCTGACCCGAATGGGCTTTGACATTAACCCCGCCGCCAATACTCGAATGACCCTGTCGCTGGACCGACTGGTGATGGAGGTGAATCAGACCACCTTCAAGCACGACGCCAACAGCCAGTTGGACGCCACCGTGTTCATCGACAACAACGGCCGCCAGCTGACCAAACGCTTTACCGTGCGCAGCAACTTCAACGGTCCGCTGAAGCCGGACATGGCCCGCATCGAGCGCGAAATGAACGACCGCCTGACTCAGTTGATGACCGACATCGTCACCGACGCCGAAGTCCAACAGTACCTGCAATAAGGAGATGGCAAGGATGCGAACCCTGATCCCCCTGCTGCTGTCACTGTTCATCGGATCGGCCTGGGCCGATGCCATACAGAGTGACAACCTGTTCCCTCGGGTACAGATGCAGACCAGCAAAGGCACCCTGATCGTGGAACTGGATCGTACCCGGGCACCACTGACGGTGGACAACTTCCTCACCTACGTGGTCAACGGCGACTACGACAACACCGACTTTCACCGGGTGGTGGCCGGGTTTGTGGTTCAGGGCGGAGGCTACCGCGCCAATGGTGACGCCATCGCCGAACGGGCCACCATCTTCAATGAATCCGGTAACGGCCTGTCCAATGAGTACGGCAGCATCGCCATGGCACGGGAAAATGCGCCCCATACCGCCAGCAACCAGTTCTTCTTCAACCTGGACGACAACAGTCGCCTCGACCCGTCGCGGCGCCGCTGGGGATACGCGGTATTTGGCTCGGTCAGCGAAGGACTGGAGGTGCTCGACGCCATGGGCGAAGTGACCACCGAGTACGATCCGGACATGGGGGCCGACAGCAAGCCAGTCGAACCCCTGCTGTTGATCAAAGCCACCCTGTTACCGGAACAATAAGCCGATGATCGATCGCCTGCAGCAGCGCTTCGGCGCCTTTTCCGTCTACCTGCACAAGCGGGTATTGGTGCTGCTGGCGCTGGGGTTCTCTTCCGGCCTGCCACTGATGCTGGTGTTCGGCTCACTGTCTTTCTGGCTGCGGGAAGCGGGCATCGACCGCACCACCATCGGCTTCCTCAGCTGGGTGGCTATGGCCTACACCGTCAAGTTTCTGTGGGCACCGGTGGTGGACCGAATGCCGCTGCCGTTGGCAACCCGGCTGTTTGGCCGTCGCCGCAGCTGGATGCTGCTGTCGCAGTTGGGACTGGTCCTTGGCCTGGTCGGCATGGCCAGTTCCGATCCGACCCAGAACCTGACGGCACTGGTGGGCTTTGCCCTGATGGTGGCGCTGTGCTCGGCCACTCAGGACATCGTCATCGATGCCTTTCGCATCGAAACCGCGCCCGAAGAGATGCAGGGCGCACTGGCCGCCGCCTATCAAACTGGCTACCGCCTCGGCATGATGCTGGCCACCGCCGGCGCCCTGGCCATCGCCGCCTGGGCCGGCGGTGATGATGGGTACAATCCGGTGGGCTGGCAAACGGCCTACCTGGCGATGGCCGCCGCCATGAGCGTCGGCATCATCGCCACCTTGTTGGCCAAAGAGCCTCAGATCAACCCACAGCGATTGCAACTGGAGTCCCTGGACACGCTGGAGCGGCTGCTGCACCTGCCGCCACGGCTGCAGCGGTTACTGATGTGGGGCTACACCGCCGTCGTCTGCCCGTTTAAGGACTTCTTCCAACGCTTTGGCCGCCAGGCACTGCTGATCCTGCTGCTGATCGCCTGCTACCGCATCTCCGACGTGGTCATGGGGGTAATGGCCAACGTGTTTTACGTCGACATGGGCTTCTCCAAGGCCGAGATTGCCACCATCTCCAAGGTGTATGGGGTGATCATGACCATGGTCGGCGCCGCCGTCGGCGGCGTGCTCATCGCCCGATTCGGGACCCTGAAGATTCTGTTCGCCGGGGCCCTGGCCGTGGCCCTGACCAACCTGCTGTTTTCCCTTCAGGCGCTGGTGGGCTACAACACCACCTTACTGACGGTGGTGATTGCCGCCGACAGCTTCAGCGCTGGCATTGCCACCGCCGCCTTCATTACCTACCTGTCCAGCCTGACCAATGTGGCGTTTTCGGCCACCCAGTACGCGCTGCTGTCTTCGATGATGCTGCTGCTGCCCAAATTCCTGGCGGGCTTCTCCGGGGCCCTGGTGGACGCGGTCGGCTATCCGAGCTTCTTCCTGCTGTGCTGCTTGCTGGGGCTGCCGGTGCTGGTGCTGATTGCCCTCACCGCTCGCCATGGCAGCACCGATCCGGCGCCGGAGGCCGACGCTCCCCAGCAACAGTAATACCGTCACAGGGCTTTCCTTTATTGGCCAAATCGGATTAAATTCATCCAATAAATTCATAAGATTAGGTGTCTTAGCGCCTAGTCCCACCATCACCCTGGAGTCGTAATGAATCGTCAGTCCCTGGGAATCGCATTCATGGTACTGTTATTGAGTGCCTGCTCCCTCGTCGAATACAACACCAATGACAAAACCGTCTCCAGCAGCCTGGTCAGTTTCCTCTACCCGGATGAGCAGAGCCGGGTCGAGCATCAGCCGGCGTTGCCCAGGTTAACCCTGCCGGTAAAAGTCGGCTTAAGCTTCGTCCCCTCCAGCAGCTGGCACGACCAGGCCCTGAGCGATGCTGAGCAAATGGCGTTATTGGAACAGATCAAGGACGCGTTTACCCAGTACGACTACATCGATCGGATTGAGGTGATTCCCAGCACCTACCTGAAGGCCGGCAAAGGCTTCGAGACCCTGGACCAGCTATCACGGCTGTATGACATCGATGTCATGGCACTTGTGTCCTACGACCAGATCACCAAGAGCCAGGAGAACACCGCCTCACTGCTGTATTGGACCATTGTCGGCATGTACCTGATCGAAGGCAACGACCACTCCAGCCAGACCTTCGTCGACACCGCCGTGTTTGATATTCGCAGCCGTACCCTACTGTTTCGGGCACCGGGCCTGAGCAAGCTGGACGCCAGCTCCAGCGCTGTGCACCGCAAAGGCGAACTGGACAAGCTGTCCATGGAGGGCTTCACCCAGGCCGTGGCACAGATGACCGTCAACCTGGACCAGGAACTGCACCGCTTTGAAACTCGGGTGAAGGAGGAAAAGATTGCTCAGGTAGAGACGAAACCGGGCTACAGCGGTGGCGGCCTGGGCGGGGTCGTGCTGCTGGCCGGAACCCTGCTGGTTGGCTGGCGACGCCACTGCCTGATCCCCTGATCGGCACCACGACTGGCAATCGGCCTGGATCACACCACGCCGGCATTGCGCCGGCGTGGTGCCTGTTGCCTTAAGCGAACAGGAAGGAGTACAGGAACCCGGCGCCGATGGCCATGGTCAGAATCACGGTGACAAAAGCTACAATCATTTGATTCTTAAAGATCGATTTCAGCAGAATCACCTCGGTCAGGCTGGCTCCGGCACTGCCGATGATCAACGCCATCACCGAACCCAGCGCCATCCCTTTGGCCACCAGTGCCGAACTCAGCGGAATCACCGCCTCGGCCCGAATGTACAGCGGAATACCGATGACGGCGGCAACCGGAATCGCGTACCAGTTACCGGCACCGGCGTACTTGGCAATCAGATCGGTGGGAATGAACCCATAGATCAACGCCCCCAACGAGATGCCCAGCATCAGGTAAGGAAACACCTGTTTGAAGTCTTTCCAAGTCGCATGCCACAGACGCAGCCAGCGATTTTCCTTAACCACCTCGACACTGCCACAGGCGGTCGCCGTGCCGCAGCCGTCGGCAGCCACCGTCACCTGTGGCTCGGCAGACGCGCAGCAACTGCTGGTCGCCTGAGGTACCGGGGCACTGTCACAGCAGCCCCCGCTGGTTGTCTTGGCGGCCGTTTCGCCACAGCCACCGCTGGTGCCGCAACTGCTGCCACTGCCGGCGGCTTCATAGGCTTCCGGCTTCACATAACGTTCAAAGCCCAGTTTCTCTAACAGGATCCCGGCAGTGACCGACACTGCCATGGCCACCACAAAGTAGAACGCCGCCACCTTGATGCCAAAAGTCACCACAAACAGGCCGATGATCACCGGATTCAGCAGCGGGCTGGAGAACAGAAACACCATCATGGGTCCAAAACCCGCCCTGGCCCGAAGCAACCCTTTGAGGAACGGGATGGTGGAGCAGGAGCAAAACGGGGTAATGGAACCCAGCAGCGCCGCCACGATGTACCCCTTGCCCTTACGGGAACTCAGAATCGACTGAATCTTTTCCGGAGTCAAAAACTCCTGCAGCACGCCGACCAGATAGCTGATCACCAGGAACAGGATGATCAACTCGGTAGCAAGAAAGGCAAACATGTTGGCCGCCTCTTTGGCCATGGTCATAAATTCGGGACTCATAACAAGCTCTCAATCATTTCGAAGAATGTCGAAATATTAGACCTCCCTAAATATCGCCGTCAAGCTATTATTTCCACTATTTTGGAATTGTGGAATATCACATTGAAAGTAATGATTAAAAAAGAGGTGATCGTGGCAGCCACATGGTCGATACCAGTGACAACAGAGAACCGGTCGCATCTTGGTTCACTAGGCTTCGACGATAAGCGCTGTCCCCAACAAAAATCTCCGCTCAGATCCTAACTGACGGCAAAACTCCATCGTCAATTTTGCGCCTATGCTAAACTGGCGCCTTGTCATCCAGCAAGGCGCCACCATGAGCCACTCCCAACCCAATAACCCCCTGCACGGCGTTAAGCTGCAAACCATCGTCGAAGATCTGGCCGAATATTATGGCTGGACCGAGCTCGGTCGCCGCATTCCAGTCAACTGCTTCAACAGCAACCCGTCGGTGAAATCCAGCCTCAAATTTCTGCGCCGCACTCCCTGGGCAAGAGACAAAGTCGAACAGCTGTATCTGGACTCGCAACAGGACATCAACGACTGGCGCCAACAGCACCCAAGCTGAAACAACTGGTATAACCAGTTGAGTTGCCAGAGATCGACACTTGTTCGCATCGAGCTGACCTGTTATCACTGCTGGCAATCCTTACTCAACTCATAAGAAGTCGTTGTTTATGAAGAAACTCACCCTGATTGCCGCCCTCACTGCCGGCCTGTCACTCTCGGCCGTCGCCGCCACCGACATCGCCGGTGTCAAGGTCAACGACCAGATCCAGCTGCAGGGTAAGCCCCTGACCCTCAGCGGCGCAGGCATCCGCTCTAAGTTCTTCATGGATCTTTACGTCGGCTCCCTCTACAGCGCCGCGACTGGGGTGGACGCCGACAGCGTCATTCACGGCGAGCACGCCAGTGCCATTCGCCTCAACATCGTTTCCGGGCTGATCACTTCCGATAAGATGATCGACACCATCGAAGAAGGCTTTGAAAATGCCGCTGGCGACGACTTCGACGCCCTCAAGCCGCAGATCGACCGCTTTATTGCCGTCTTCAATGACAAGATCGTCGAGGGTGACCAGTTCACCCTGCTGTCGCTGCCCGGTGTCGGGGTCGAAGCCTATAAGAACGGACAATTGCTGACTCTGGTAGAAGGCGAACGCTTCCGTCAGGCGCTACTGGGAATCTGGCTGGGCAATAAACCGGCCGACAAAGACCTCAAGCAGGAGATGTTGGGCCAATAACTCCGTGGCACCTTGATGATCAGAAACGGACGCCGACGCGTCCGTTTTTTTTATCGACCAGGAGGCCGGTAGCCCGCCAGAAACAGACTCACCGTCTGCCGCAGGTAGTCATCGCGTTGACGAGCGTCCATCACCTGCTCCAATCCCAACTCACCGCGCATCTTATCCATGGTCTGCAACATCAACAGCAACTGCTGTGCCGCAAACAGGCAGTTGGGGATCGCCAGGATTCCGCGCTGATTCAACTGGGTCAGATAGCCCAGCATCAACGCCTGCATGCGGCTGGGGCCGGCGCCATAGTAAAGCTCGGATAACTCCGGGTGAGTTTCGGCACTGCGAACGCAGGAACAATAGATATGACGCGCTTCGTGACTGAGCACCATGTCGCTGAACCTGTGAGCAAAATCCAGCAGCACTTCGGCCGGTTCGGCGTCGAGATCAAAGCCTTCCGGGGTCATCTGATGGCTGCTGCAGCGGCTCTCGATGCAGTGGACAAACAGGTCGTTTTTGTTACCAAAATGAGAATACACCGTCTGCTTAGAGACCCCGGCCCGTTCAGCCACCTCGTCCATGGAGGTGGTTTCCAGCCCGTTCTGCATAAAGAGTTCGGTGGCAGCTTCCAATATCTGGCAGCGTTTTTTGCTCTTCCTGTCGCAACCTGCTGATCCCATAAGCCCTCACAATAAAGTTACAACTAATTTACAAATCATACTGGACAGTCTAGTTTGATTCTACCAAACTAGACTCACTAGTCTAATTGTAAAGTGGTTGTTATGACAAGATTCCCATGGCTGACGGCCACAATGCTGGCCCTGACACTAAGCGGCTGCCAGCAGCCCGCTCCTCAGGCGGTGGATAAGGCACCCGCCGAGGTGTATGCCCGGTCGATTCAGATGCAAACCAGTTACCCGATCACCCATCGCTTTGTCGGCCGGGTCTACCATCCGCTCACCAGTGAGATCGGCTTTGAACCCTCAGGCACCGTCGATCGAATCGCCGTCGATCTGGGGCAAACGGTGAGACAGGGGCAAACCCTGGCCACTCTGGATACGCGACTGTTGCACAGCGAGGCGGATCAGCTTCGAGCCTCTCTGGCGCAGAATCAGGCCGATCTGTCCCTGACCCAAGCCACCCTCAAGCGGCAGTTATCCCTGTCCAAACAAGGCTACCAGTCAGAACAGCAGCTGGATGAACTTCGCAGCCAGCAGGCCCAACTGCAGGCCCGACGCCAGCAACTGCAAGCCAACCTGCAATCGGTGGACATTCGGTTGCAAAAAAGCACCCTCACTGCGCCCTACGCCGGCACCATAGTCCAACGTCATCTGACTCAAGGTCAGGTCACCGGCAATGGCCAGCCCGCCTTTACCCTGGTGCCCGACGGCGCCGCCGAAGCCCGGGTCGGACTGCCGGTACGGCTGCTGTCGCGGCTGCCATTGGATCACCCGTGGCGCGCCAGCATTGATGGCCAACCTCTGGCACTGGACTACATCGGCCGCAGCGTCGAAGTGGATCCCACCACCCGCACCGTTACCCTCAGGTTTGCCTTAAGTCCAGAACAGAAATTACTCAATGGTCAGCTGATGTACCTGGAGGTGGAAGAGCAGATCACCGCCGTCACCGCTCAAGTGCCGCTAACCGCCCTGACGGCCGGACTACGAGGGCTGTGGAATCTGTACGTGCTGGAGGACCTGGGCGACGACAGCTATCAGATCAGTCGCCGCGACGTTCGAGTGCTGCATGCCGATCAGCACCACGCCTGGGTCGAAGGGGCCATCAGCAATGACGATCGACTGATCACCACCGGCCTGCAGCGACTGGTCAGTGGCCAGCGGGTCAGAGTCATCGACGATCAGTCCCAGTTGGTGGTCAGTCAGACCACGGTGCTGGAGGGCACGTTGTGATTCGGGCCCTGGTTCAAAACCCCAGAGTCGCCGCCCTGCTGACGGCCTTGCTGCTGGTCAGTGGTCTCAGTGCTCTCTCCAATCTGCCCCGCACCGAAGACCCTAACCTCACCAATCGAGTGGCCGCCGTCATCACCCCCTACCCCGGCGCCACCGCAGAGCGGGTCGAAGCCCTGGTCACCGAGCCGCTGGAAGCGTCATTGCGACAACTGGATGAGATCAAAAACCTCACTTCGACCTCTCGTCCCGGCATCTCGGTGGTCACCATTGAACTGCAGGATCGGGTTATGGACGCCGACCCGGTCTGGTCCCGGGCCCGGGATCTGATCGCCGATACCGCACCGACGCTGCCCCAGGGCACCGCGTCACCGACCCTGGACGATCAACTGGCCTATGCCTTTACCCGCATCTTTGCTTTCACCTGGCAGGGACAAGGCCTGGCGGACGCCACCATATTGGGCCGCTATGCCGACGAACTGGCCAGCCGCTTGCGGTTGGTGCCGGGCACCGATTTCGTTAAGGTGCTGGGCAAGATGGAGGAGGAGATACTGGTCAGTATCGACGACGCCGAGTTGTATGCCCTGGGACTTTCCATCGACGATCTTGCCGCCCAGATTCGGGCCGCCGACAGCAAAACCGCCTCCGGTAACCTCGAGGGTAACCGCATCAGGGCTCAGTTAGAGGTCTCCGGCGAGCTGGTGTCTCTCAACCGCATTCGTCAGGTTCCGCTGCGACCGGGTGATCAATTGCAGACCCTGAGGGTGATGGACGTGGCCAGTGTCAGTCGCAGCGCCAAGTGGCCACCTCAGGAGCTGGTTCTCAGCCAGGGACAACAAGGGGTGCTGGTGGCGGTACGCATGCTGCCGGACACTCGCATCGACCGCTGGAACGATCAGGTGGAACAGACGCTGGCGCAGCTGACACCGCTGCTCTCAGGCAACGTCAGCCTGGACACCCTGTTTAATCAGCAAGGTTACACCGAGGTTCGCCTCAGCGAATTGGTGGGCAACCTGGGGCTGGGCTTCATGCTGATCCTGGCGGTGCTGCTGGTGACCCTGGGCTGGCGCAGTGCCCTGCTGGTGGCCTTTGCCCTGCCGGTCACCGTGCTGTTTACCCTGTTCTGCATGCAGCTGTACGGACTGCCAATACACCAGATGTCGGTCACCGGTCTGGTGGTGGCCTTGGGGATCATGGTGGACAACGCCATTGTGGTGGTCGATGCCATCGGTCAACGCCGCAGTCGCGGCATGAGTGGCGTCGAAGCGGTGACGGCCACGGTGCGCCAGTTCTGGCTGCCACTGCTCAGCTCCACCCTGACCACGGTGCTGGCGTTTGCCCCCATCTTCCTGATGCCCGGCCCGGCTGGCGAGTTTGTCGGCGGCATTGCCCTGGCGGTGAGCTTTGCCCTGGTGGGATCCTACCTGGTTTCCCTGACCCTTATCGCCGGCCTCGGCGGCCGCTTTATCGGTCCCCGGCAAGGCAACCACTGGTGGCAGCAAGGCATAACCCTACCCTGGCTGGGGCAGGCGCTGCGCCGCACCCTGGCCATCGCCCTCGCCTGGCCAAAACTGACGCTGTTGGCGATGCTGATGATGCCGGCGACCGGCTTCTGGGCTGCGGGCCAGATGACGGAACAGTTCTTTCCCGCGGCCGACCGCGACATGTTTTATATCGAGGTGTTCATGCCTCAGCAAGCCAGCCTGCCCAACACCGTCGAAGCGGTCAGCGAGCTGGACAACTGGCTGCGCCAGCAAGCGGGGATTGAACAAACCAGCTGGACCTTTGGCCGCAACAGCCCGTCGTTCTACTACAACCTGTTGCAGCGTCGTCGCGGTGCCGCCAACTACGCCCAGGGGATGATCACCGCCACCGACTTCGAAGTGGCTAACCGGCTGATTCCACAGTTACAAAAGCAGTTAGATAGCCGCCATCCACAGATGCAGATTCTGGTCCGCAAGCTGGAGCAGGGCCCGCCATTCAACGCCCCCATCGAACTGCGGGTCTATGGTCCGGAGCTGGATCAGCTGACTCAACTGGGGGATCAACTGAGGCTACTGCTGAACCGGCAGCCGGACATTACCCAGACCCGCGCCACCCTCACCAGCGGCGCCGCCCGGGTCAAACTGGCCATCGACGAGGAAGCCAGCCTGGCCAACGGCCTGACCCTGTCTCAGGTCGCCGGGCAACTGCGGGCCTCCATGGACGGTGTGGTGGGCGGCACGGTTCTCGAAGGAGTCGAAAACCTGCCGGTACGGGTGCGACTCAATGCCCGGGATCGTAATCAGGCGGCGGATCTGGGGTCAGTACAGCTGATCAGCGCGTCGGCCAACCCCACCATGCTGCCGCTGTCGGCGGTATCACAGATGAGCATCGAGTCCGGCCGGGCCGCCATTCCCCGGCGCAATGGCCAGCGCATCAACAGTATCGAAGGCTATCTGGTGGCCGGTGTTCTGCCCTCCAAGGTGTTGGATGAGATCGATGCCGAGCTGGCCCAGTTTCGCCAGTCACTGCCGGCGGGATACCGGCTGGAGATTGGTGGCGAAAGCGCCAAGCGGGATCAGGCGGTGGCCAAGCTGATGTCGTCGGTCACCATCATCATGGTGCTGCTGATCAGCGTGGTGGTGCTCAGTTTCAACTCGTTCAGGCTGACCACGGTGATTCTGGCCAGTGCCGGTCAGTCTGCCGGTCTGGGGCTGCTGTCGGTATACCTGATGGGCTTTCCCTTTGGATTTAACGTCATCAACGCCCTGATGGGCTTGGCGGGTCTGGCCATCAACGCGGCCATTGTGATTCTGGCGGAGCTGGAGGAGAACCCGAAGGCCAGTGATGGCGATCCCCAGGCGATCATCGATACCGTGGTAGGCTGTGGCCGCCACATCGGCTCCACCACCATCACTACCTTTGGCGGCTTCCTGCCGCTGATACTGGCCGGAGGCGGCTTTTGGCCGCCGTTCGCGGTGGCCATCGCAGGAGGAACCCTGCTGACCACCTTCCTGTCCTTTGTGTTTGTGCCGGCCTGTTACCTGCTGATTCGGGGACGACGACGCCCCCAACCCCGGCCAGCGCTGGCGGCAACGGCCTGATTCAGCGGCCGCTGCCATTGATGATGCGGTTGTAGAGCTGATCTTTCAGCTCTACCCGCCGACTCTTCATGCGATTAAATTCGGTGTCACTGGTGGGGACGTCGTTCATCTCCAGGCCGCGAATGCGGTGATCCAGGTTGTGGTACTCTCTGGCCATGGACGCAAATTCGTCATCCTGATGCTTCAAGGTGTGGATCCGATCCTTATAATCCGGAAATTCATCCAGCAGGCTGTGGCTTTCTCCAAGCATGGCGGGCTCCTTTGTGTGAGCGTGAACGGTGCTATAAAGTTAGTCAAGGATCGTCGTCACTACCAGAGCCCATAGGCCCCGGCGCCCCCACCACACCAACACAAAGAAGCTAACTGTCTCTATTTCACCGCCTTATCATCCAAAGCCCGACGCAAACGTTGCACCTCCTCCTCGCTGAACGTCTGCTCGCGGATCAGCGATTCCACCATGGCCGCCTTGTGCTGGTGCCAGTGCTGCAATTGCTGGTGCCCCTGCCTCTCCAACTCCGCCACCAAGGCCTGGGCCTGGGCCGCCATCCGCTCCCCCTCCAGGGCCAGAGTTTGTTGCAGCTGCTGCAGTTGCGCCCGCTCGGGCAACTCCGGCAGCTCAATCACCCGCACCCGCGCCGAGCGTGCATCGTCACTGAGCCACAGAGACCACTGCCCCGGCTGCGCCGCCATTGCCTGCAAGCGATGCAACCAGCTATCCCGGATTGACGGCTCCAACGTCGCCAGCAAGGCCTCCACCCGGCGCCAGTCCGGGGACGCCGAATCCAGGCTGAGATGACTGCGTTCGCCGACATCTTCAAAGGCCAGTGACAACCCGCCCTCGGCCTGTCGGGCGGTCAGCGACGCGGCCCCGGCTGCGGCCGACACCGACAGTACTGCCACAATGGCCAGATATCTTAATGTCATGAAGTGCTCCTTGTTCGAGGTAAACCCAACCTCAGCTAAGAAAGAAGCGTGCCAAGGTCGCCGGGGCCCGTATGTGCGCATCTGGGGCGCCATCGGCAGGCCTTCGCTCCCCATATGGGTCGCCCCTCTCCTCATATGAGCACCTACCGGCCTTGCCAGTGGTTCCTCGCGCCCAGCCGTGCTAACGTCGGCTTTGGCACGAGTCTTGATGGGCAATCCTTACGGAGGAGGAACCGATGTCCCTGAAACGTTACCTGATGATCGCCTTTGGCTCGCTCATATTGCTGTTTACCCTGATGCAGTGGCTGCTGATCCAGCAGCTCACCGGCGAATTTCGCGCCCAGCTGGCCAACCGCTCCGAAACCGTGGCTCAGCAGGTCGCCGAAGTCACCATCGACACCCTGCTGCCCACCGAATCACTGACGCTGCCAACCATGGCTCCCCTTGCGGCGACGGCCCCGCGGCCATCGGAGCCACTTCAGCCCGAGGCGGTGCCGAATCAACCGATCCAATTGAATGCCGACATTGAGGCGGAGCTGCAGCGGGCGCGAGCCCAACTGGCCGAAGAGGAACAACGACAGCAGCAACGATTACAACAGCAACAACAGCAGATTGCCGACATCGAACAACGACTGGAGCGGGTTCACTCCCAACTGGAGCTGGAAGCCCACGAAAACGAGCTGCAACATCGCTTGCATCGGCTGCAGCAAACCGAGATGACCATCGACGCTCTCAGCGACGCCGGCGACTTTCTGTCCCAGCAGCAGGTGGAGGAGATTCGCGCCGCCGCCGAACGTGCCCGCGACGCATTGAAACAGCAAGCCAAGCAGATCCAGGTGGTGTTTCCGGATCAACAAGACCAGTTAATCATTAAAGGCCTGGGGGCTAACCTGGCGGTGCCGCTGGATTGGCAACCGCAGCAACAGATGCTGAACCGCTTCGTCGAACGGGTGCTATTGGTGCTGCTCATCGGTGCATTGTTGAGCCTGATCGGCGTGGTGCTGCTGTCACGCAAACTGGCGCAGCCACTGGAGCAACTGGATGAGGGCTGCCAGCGCCTGTCCCGGGGCGAACTGGGATTGCAGCTGCGCCGCAGCGGTACCCAGGAAACCCGCCGCGCCATCGACACCTTTAACCACATGAGCACCGAGCTCAAACGCAGTCAGGACCAACAGCAGCAGTTTCAGCAACGCCGGCACCTGGCCGAACTCGGCGAGATCACCCGGGGCATCGCCCACGCGCTGCGAAACCCTCTGCACACCATCGGCCTTCTGCTCGACGGCCTGCCCTCGGAGCAGGAACGGCTGAAAGGACAGATTGCCGCCAAACTGGAACACCTGGACACCAGCCTGTCGGCACTGTTAACCCTGTCCAGCAATGGCCTTGACCGTACCCAGACGGTGAAGCTGTTCCCCCTGGTGGAAGAGGTGAGGCTGGAGCTAAGCCAGGCCCAACACCCGGTTCACTTTGACAATCAGCTGCCCGAACAACTGACCGTGGCCGGAGCAGAGATCGAACTGCGAACCATACTGCATACCCTGATGGCCAACGCCCAGCAGGCCTCGCAACCGGATCAATGGGTGCGCATCCACAGCAGTCACAGCCAGGGACACCACTACATCTGGGTAGAGGACCAGGGCTGCGGACTCAGTGACGAGATTCGTCCACACCTGTTTGAGCCCCACCAGACCACCAAGCCCGAAGGCGCCGGCATGGGGCTGTACATCGCCCGCCGCATCGCCCGACTGTGGTATCAGGGCGACATCCTAATCGAAGAGCAACCGCAGGGATTGCGGGTCGGATTGGCCCTGCCACAACAGAGAGACACTCCATGAGCACCAATAGCGGACAGCGCATTTTACTGTTAGAAGACGATGCCACCCAGAGGGCATTATTGCAGCAGATGCTGCAACAGGCCGGACACCAGGTGGCGGCAGTGGCCGACGCCGACAGCGCCTGGCAGCAGCTGACTCAGGGTGAGTGGCAGATCCTGTTCAGCGACTGGAAGCTGGCCAGGGGGGATGCCGGCGCCGTCATCGCCCGGGCCCGGCGCCAATTCCCCACTCTGGGGATCATTGTCGCCACCGCCTACGGCTCCATCGACCATGCGGTGGAAGCGATCAAGATCGGTGCCGACGATTACCTGCCCAAGCCGTTTCAAAAACCGGCCATGCTGCTGGCCATCGACAAAGTCGCCCGCCAGCATCAATTAAAAGAGGCCAACCAGCGACTCAACAACCAATTGCAGCGGCACAATCAACTGCTGGATATGGTAGGCGGCAGCGCGGTAATGACCCGGCTGTATCAGCGCATCGAGCGCATCAGTGCCATCAATACCACGGTGCTGATTCAGGGGGAAAGCGGCACCGGCAAGGAGTTGGTGGCCCAGGCGATTCATCGTCTGTCACAACGAAGTGGTGCCTTTATCGCCCTGAACTGCGGTGCCATTCCCGAAAGCCTGGCGGAATCCGAGCTGTTTGGCCATGAAAAAGGGGCCTTTACCGGGGCCTTCGGCGCCAAAGCCGGCAAACTGGAAGCGGCTCAGGGCGGCACCCTGTTTCTGGATGAGATTGGCGAGTTGCCACTGACCCTGCAGACCCGGCTGTTGCGGGTGTTGCAGGAGGGCCGGGTCACCCGCATCGGCAGCCATAAAGAGATTGAGCTGGACATTCGGGTAGTGGCAGCCACCAACCGGGATCTGCTGGAGGAGGTTCAGGCACAGCGGTTTCGCCAGGATCTGTACTACCGCCTTAACGTCATTCCGGTCAGCCTGCCGCCGTTGCAGCAACGCCGGGAAGACATCCCGTCACTGGCCGAGCACTTTTTGTGTCATTTCAGCGACAAGTATCAGCAGCCGAAGCCCCAGTTGTCGGCGGCCGAACTGACGGCATTGGAGAACCACGACTGGCCCGGCAATGTGCGTGAATTGAGTAATTGTATGGAGCGGTTTGTGTTGCTGCAGGAGTTGGATCTGCAGCCAATTCGCTGCCAGGGCAGCATCGAACTGCCCGAGGCCGGCCTCAACTGGGAGAGCGTCGAAAAAGCCTACCTGCAGGCGGCGCTGGATCGTTCCGGAGGCAACCGAACCGAGGCGGCACGACTGCTGGGACTGGGTTACAAGGCCTTTTTGTACCGTTCCGAGAAATACGGATTAGGCCAGTAACCCGATGCTGTCTACAGGCCTTTATGGGTAAACAACATGGCGCGATCGGCCGCAAATCCCACCTTGATCTGCCGTTGATCGGTGCCCCAGACGCAGGTTTCGGTGCCCATGGAGCCAGAGCAGTCATCGGCCCGGCCAATCACCGCTTCCACATCGGCCTTGGACATTCCCAGTTCCAGCTTATCGTAATTTTCTTGCGTAATACGGCTGCAGCCACTGAGCAGCAGCACGGCGGCGACGGTCATTCCCATCCAGCGCATGTTCGATTCCCACAGTGAGTCTTTGCCCATCAATGTAACTTTTACCACTTGAAAAACCAACCAAAGAGTACCGGTTCACTTTGCAGGATGAATCCCATTATGCCGTTAGGTGCATGTGACCCCGATCAACCCTTTCGCAGACGAATTAATTTACTCTGTGCTGCACCAACTCCCGCGCCTGAACGACGCTTAAAAATAAAAATTAACAGGGGACAACATGGATTTCCGCTTCTGGAACATTGGCCGTCAAATCGGCGTTTCTGCTTTGCTGCTGACTATCCTCACCTTTTCCATGACCGGCTTCTTCGGCTACCGGGTCGCCGCCGACAGCCTTATCGAAACACTGCAGGAGTCCGAGGCCGAGATGGCCCGAACCCTGTCCGACACTCTGGATTTGCAATACAAACTGCTGATCAAACAAGTGCGCACCAATGCCGACCTGTTTGACAAGATGTTCTCCAATACCTTCACCCTGATGGACCGTCGAATCAACATCGCCGGCGCCAACGCTCCGGGACTGCGCCACGGTCGCAGCCTGGTCAACAGCGCCGTCGCCCACGTGGATCGCTTTGCCAACATGACCGGCGGCAATGCCACCGTATTCGTTAAAGACGGCGATGACTTTACCCGCATCTCATCGTCACTGCGCAAACAAGACGGTAAGCGGGCCACCGGCACCAAGCTGGGCAAGAACCATCCGGCCTACTCGCTGATCATGGCCGGCAAGTCCTACGAAGGTTACGCGACCCTGTTTGGTAAGCGCTACGCCACCAGCTACCGTCCCATCCGCGACGAAGCCGGTCAGGTGATCGGCATCCTCTACATCGGTCAGGACGTCACCGAGATGATGCAGTCCATGGGCGACGCCCTGGCGGCAATCACCATCGGCCAGACCGGCTACGTATCGCTGCTGCGCTACGAAGACGGCGGTTTCATGTACCACCCGGAGTATACCGGCCAGAATCAAAGCCAGTTCACCGATGACCAGGGCCAGTCCATCTATGGCCCGGCCCTGGCCCAGAAACAGCGGACCGAGTCCAACTTCACCCGCAACGGCGACAGCTGGTACATGCTGGCGATGCCGGTGCCAGACGCTAACTGGATGGTGACCCTGCAGGTACCGGAGAAAGAGCTGAAACACGCCCTGCTGCCGCTGGCCCAGACCAACATCGGCCTGTCGCTGTTTGGTTGTGTGCTGATCACCGTCCTGCTGTGGATCATGCTGGCCCGCAACCTGAAGCCACTGACAGTGCTGTGCAAGCAGGTCGAAGCCATCGGCCAGGGTGAACTGAACATCGCCCTCAACAATGCCAGTGACCAGAGCAACAACGAGGTGCACCGCATCACCAACAGCGTCGCCTTTATGACCGCCAACCTGAGGGAGCTGATTGGCACCCTGCAGCAGTCCACCTCCAAACTGGAACAGTCTGCCGCCGACATGCAGAACGTCGCCGAGGTTAACGGCAGTGGCGCCCAGCAGATGATGCAGCAAACGGATCAGATTGCCGCCGCCGTCGAAGAGTTAACCACCTCGGTGCAGGAAGTGGCCCGTCACGCCACCAGCTCGGCCGAACAGACCGTGGCCGTCGACCAGGCCGCCAAAGATGGCGATCAACAGGTGGATAAAGTGATTGAGCAGATGCAGGCCCTGGGCAATGCCCTGGAGGGCGGCAATCAGGCCATCGGTCGAGTCGAAGAGGGCAGCCACGCCATCACCAAGGTGATTCAGGTGATTAACGAGATCGCCGAGCAAACCAACTTGCTGGCGCTGAACGCCGCCATCGAAGCCGCCCGGGCCGGCGAGCAGGGACGTGGCTTCGCGGTGGTAGCCGACGAGGTACGCACCCTGGCACAGCGAACCCAGAACTCCATCAGTGAGATCACCACCACCATCGAGCAGCTGCAGCAGCGCACCCAGGACGCGGTTGGACAGATGCACGAAAGCCGCAAACTGGGCGAGACCTCGTCGCAGCTGAGCGTTCAGGCCGGTGACTCGCTGACCGAGATCTCTCACAGCGTCACCGACCTGTCTCAGAACGCCACCTCCATCGCTACCGCCACCGAACAGCAGGGGTCCGTAGCCGAGGAGATTGCCCGCAACATCAACGGCATTACCGAGCTGGCTCGGGAATCGGAGCAAACCGCCGGTCAGACCGTCGATGCGTCCGAGCAGTTGACCTCCCTGGCGGCCGAGCTGAGAAATCAGCTGTCGCACTTCAAGGCCTAAGCCGGCTTCACCACATAACAATCCCGCCACCAGGCGGGATTTTTTTGGCCCCGAATCAGCCCCTTTGAGCAAAGATAAGCGGGTCGTTCCGGACACAACCCTGGCGCAAACGCAAGACAGTCGCTGGCGCCTTATCCACAGTTACCCGCATCCACCGCGTTCAGCATGCTCAGCACAGTGAGGTTGGTACCACCGGCGCTGCCGCATGCCCCTGTGGCATCAATGCACTCAAGCGCACGCTGAGTCAGGGTTTGGCCGGGCCTCACCAGCGCTTAGCCTCTACGCTGCTGCAGTGGCTGCTCTTCGCCTGCGGTTGTCCTACGGCAATCAAAGCCGATGTTAGGCACAACATGCGCCGGGTCATGCGGACACAAAAAAGCCGCCCTAGGGGCGGCTTAGTCGGAATCAAATAGGTTTAGTCTTGATTCTTCTCGGCTTTTTTAGCCATCTCGTCTGAGTGCTCGTACCATAAGGCATTGATGATGCCAAATGCACAGGCCAACAGCACGCCGAGAATCCAGGTGAAATACCACATAGTGTCGGCTCCTTAATACAGAGAGTGCTTGTTGGATTCAATAAAGTCGTTGTTCAATCGACCGTACATCTTGATGTAACACCAGGTGGTGTAACACAGGATGAGCGGCACGAAGATGCACGCCACCACAAACATGATGGTCAGGGTCATCTCAGAACTGGTGGCATCCCACATGGTGAGGGAGTGGCTTGGGTTCAGAGACGATGGCATCACGAACGGGAACAACGAAATCGCCGCCGTCACAATCACCGCCACCAGGTTCAGTGAACTGGTGACAAAGGCCAGGCCATTGCGGTTAGCGGCAGTCAGCACCGCCGTCAGCAGTGGCATGACCACCGCCAGCAATGGCAACAAATACAGCACCGGCATGGCGTTGTAGTTGTTAAACCAGGCCCCTGCCGCCGCTTCCGCGGTCTTCAGGGTCGGGTTTGACGGGCCATTGTGGTCCAGGGCAGAGGTAATGACGTAGCCATCGATGCCGCTGTACAGCCACAGACCTGCCAGCACGAACAGTACCGCGCCGGACAGACCAATCACCTGAGTGGCCTTGCGAACGCGCTGATACAGAGCACCGTCGGTCTTCATTCCCAGCCAGGTGCAACCTTGCAGCAGGAACATCGACACACACAGCAGTCCCACCAGCAACGCAAAGCCATTCAGCAGGCCGAAGAAGCTGCCGCGGTAGAACACCCGCAGGTACTCGTCGTATTCAAACGGTACGCCTTGCAACAGGTTACCGAAGGCCACGCCGATGATCAGCGGCGGAACCAGGCCGCCGATGAACAGGCCCCAGTCCCAGGCATCACGCCAGCGTTTGTCTTCGATCTTTGACCGGTAGTCAAAGCCGATAGGCCGGAAGAACAAGGCAAACAACACCAGCACCATGGCGATGTAGAAGCCAGAGAATGCCGCGGCGTAAACCAGAGGCCAGGCCGCAAAGATGGCTCCGGCGGCGGTCAGCAGCCACACCTGGTTGCCGTCCCAGTGAGGGGCGATGGAGTTGATCATCACCCGACGCTCGTTGTCGTTTTTACCCAGGAAGGGCAGCAGGGCGCCCACTCCCATGTCGAAGCCATCGGTGACGGAGAAACCGATCATCAGAACGATAACCAGCAGCCACCAGATAGCGCGTAGAGTTTCATAATCAAGCATGGCTAGTGGCCTCCTTGGCGTCTTCACGAGACTGTCGAGCTTTAGTCAGTTTCGCCAGCAAACGGGCGTCTTCGGCGGCGTTATCCGCAGATTCGAAGTGGTAGCGGCCGGTCTTGAGGCTGCTTGGACCCAGACGGGCAAAGCGGAACATCAGGAACATCTCGACCACCAGCGCCAGAGTGTAGAAGCCGCAGATCAGCGCAATGCTGAAGATCAGCTCACTGGCACTGAGGCTGGAGGTGGACATGGCGGTTGGCAGAATCTCGGCAATGGTCCATGGCTGACGACCGTATTCGGCCACAAACCAACCACACTGAATCGCCAGCCAAGGGGCAGGCAGAATCACAATCGCCAGTTTCAGCAACCAAGGCTTATCCAGTACCCGTTGCTTGGCGCTCTGCAGGAAGGCCAGGCCGATAACAATCAGCATCACCACACCCAGACCCACCATCACCCGGAAGGACCAGAACATCGGGCCTACATTAGGAATGGAGTCGTCCACGGCCGCCTGAATCTGGGCTTCGCTGGCCTGATCGATCTCATCCAGGTAACGCTTCAGCAGGAAGCCATAACCCAGATCGACCTTACGTTCCTGGAACTGGGCAATCTCGTCGTCGTTGGCCGAGCCGTCACGCACTTTCTGCAGCAGGGTGTAGGCCACCATGCCGCTGCGAATGCGGGCTTCGTGCTCCACTTTGATGTCTTTGATGCCCATCACCTCCTCGTCCAGAGAACGGGTGGCGATGATGCCCATCAGGTAGGGAATCTTAACCGCGTAGTTGGTTTCCATGTTCTCGCTGTCGGGGATGCCGATGGCGGTAAACGACGCCGGTGCCGGGTGGGTATCCCACTCCGCTTCCACCGCCGCCAGTTTCACCTTCTGTACGTCACCCATCTCATAGCCAGATTCGTCACCTAGGACGATGACCGACAGAATGGATGCCAGACCAAAGGCGGAGGCGATGTAGAAGGAGCGCTTGGCAAAGGCGATGTCACGCCCTTTCAGCAGGTAGTAGGAGCTGATGGCCAGCACGAACACCGAACCGGTGACGTAACCGGAGGCGACGGTGTGGACAAATTTCACCTGAGCCACCGGGTTGAAGATCAGCTCGGCAAAGCTGGCCATCTCCATCCGCATGGTGACGTAGTTGAATTCGGCGCCGATGGGGTTCTGCATCCAGCCGTTGGCGATCAGAATCCACAGCGCCGACATGTTGGAGCCCAGGGCAACCAGCCAGGTTACTGCCAGGTGCTGACGCTTGGAGAGGCGATCCCACCCGAAGAAGAACAGACCGATGAGCGTCGACTCCAGGAAGAAGGCCATCAGCGCTTCGATGGCCAGCGGGGCCCCGAAGATGTCGCCGACGTAGTGGGAGTAGTAAGCCCAGTTGGTACCGAACTGGAACTCCATGGTAATGCCTGTGGTCACCCCCAGGGCAAAGTTAATGGCAAAGAGCTTGCCCCAGAACTTGGTCATGTCCTTATACACTTGCTTATCGGTCATCACATACAGTGATTCCATGATGGCAAGCAGGAACGCCATACCCAGGGTGAGTGGAACAAACAGGAAGTGATACATCGCCGTCAGTGCAAATTGCAACCGCGATAGATCGACTACTTCATCGACAATCATTGGAGTCTCCTTACGCCTGCCGCGCCGCCGAAGCGGCGCCGGAATTCAGGAATAGGTTATGGGGTACAGAAAAAAATAAAGACAAAAAGCCTGAACAAATTGGGGCATCACAACCACACCGGGCTGCTGGAGTTTGGCGCGGGCTCAGTCTCGGGCCTGCGACAGAGAGGGACGCAAAGAAGCAGGGGTTCACCGCTACATCCATGACAGGCCTCCAAGCACTTACTGCAACCATCCGTTAACACTCCTTGCCTCTCTGTGACTCTGCCGTGCTCTCCTGCACCGGAAAGTTAAGCAGAGAATCAGCTAGCAATTCAGCCAATTTTATATCATTCCCTCTGCCCACCCCTCAATCCCTGCCAGAATACTCTGATCACTTTTGGGAGCTGACTCACAATTATTGAGAGATAACAAAAAAGGGTTAGATATCAATCAAATGTTAATAAATTCAAGGTGAGTTTTATTCACCCTCGCAGTACTCAGATTCATGCAGTGCCAGCTAACGAGTTTGGCCAAATATAAGTACGGCTACAAAATAAACGATCAGACAACAAATAGCTGTAAATTACTAAAAAATATAGAAATTAAATAAATGTTAAAAAACAACAATCGCATCACAAGGGATATTTAATAAGAAAAACTAATCCGAAAATAGAGTTTTTCTAGTTTGCCAACCACCGCAGTCGAATCTACTATAGCCCCATCGAAACGAGATGATGGATTAATCAACACATCGCTTCGATTCTGAACACAATCAACTCATTCATGTTAAGGGGAGGCTCTTATGACTCAACTACTGCATCGCTTGGTTAAGCTGTACCAACGTAGCTTTTCCGAACTGTACCGCCAACAGGTTCAGTGATCGCCTGGCCTGTTGAGTGTCGACAGGCAAGTATCACCTTCTTTGCGAAATGCTAGCGCATTCTTTGGCCGCTCCCTCCCCGGGATGCGGCCTTTTTTTTGTCGCCGCTTCTGTCCCAGAATACGCCTCAAAGCAGCCCAAATATTGCGCCAAGACAACATCCACGGGTAAGCTGATTCAGTGTCAGATTCGGTGCCGATCCCGGCAACGGTGCTGCGCAGCCGACACCGCCCCCCTCGGCCCTGAGGACACAAAAAAGCCCGGCAGTGCCGGGCTTTGTCGTGCTGATGTCGAGGTTAACCCAGGGCCACCCGAGCGTTGCGGAACATCCGCATCCACGGGCTGTCTTCTCCCCACTCATCCGGGTGCCAGGAGTTGGCTACGGTGCGGAACACCCGCTCCGGATGCGGCATCATGATGGTCACTTTGCCGTCGGTGGTGGTCAGGCCGGTAATCCCGGCCGGAGAGCCATTGGGGTTCGCCGGATAAGCGCTGGCGATCAACCCTTGGTGGTTCAGGTAACGCAAGGCCACCGTTCCGGACGCATCCGCCGCTTTAAACGCCTGCTGGCTGGCAAACTCGGCCCGCCCCTCACCGTGGGACACGGCAATGGGCATTCTGGAACCGGCCATGCCATCAAAGAACAGGCTCGGGCTTTGCTGAACCTCCACCAGGGAGAAGCGAGCCTCAAAGCGTTCAGAGCGATTGCGGACGAAGTGCGGCCAGTGTTCAGAGCCGGGAATGATCCCCTTCAGGTTGGACAGCATCTGGCAGCCATTACACACCCCCAGAGCCAGGGAGTCACTGCGCTCAAAGAACCCCTGGAACTGCTCACGGGCTCGATCGTTGAATAGGATCGATTTGGCCCAGCCCTCACCGGCGCCGAGAACGTCGCCGTAGGAGAAGCCGCCACAGGCCACCAGCCCCTGGAACTGTTCCAGCGTCAGGCGTCCCTCGAGAATGTCACTCATGTGCACATCCACCGCGTCGAAGCCGGCCCGATCAAACGCCGCCGCCATCTCCACGTGGGAGTTCACCCCCTGCTCACGCAAGATGGCCATTTTCGGCGCACTGCCCTTGAGGATATAGGGCGCCGCCACGTCTTCGGCCGGATCAAAGCCGAGGCTGACCGACAAACCCGGATCGTCGGCGTTGAGTTTGCCCTGGTGCTCCTCTTCGGCGCACTGGGGGTTGTCCCGCAGCGACTGCATCGCCAGGGTGGTTTCCGCCCAGATGCCTCTGAGCTCGGTACGGCTCTCGTCCAGCACGGTGTCACCGCCATCGGTGATCACCAGCCGCTCACCGTCGTTGGCACTGCCGATGACATGGCTGCACTGAGCCAGTCCGTGCTCTGCCAGCGTCTGCTGAACCTGCGCCAACTGCTCGGTGGTCACCTGCAACACCACGCCCAGCTCTTCGTTAAACAACTTAGCCAATCGGTCACCGGCCAGGGCGGTCAGATCCGCCTCGAGGCCGGCTTTGCCGGCAAAGGCCATTTCGGCCAGGGTCACCAGCACACCGCCGTCACCCTTATCGTGATAGGCCAGCAAGCGCTGCTCGGCGATCAGCGACTGCAGGGCGTTGAAGAAGCCCTTCAGCAACTCCGGCTGATCCACATCCGGGGCCTGGTTGCCCAACTGATTGTACACCTGAGCCAGCGCCGAGCCGCCAAGGCGACTTTGGCCATCACCGAGATCGATGTACAGCAACTGCGTATCGCCCTTATCCAGCCGCAGCTGAGGCGTCAGGGTATGGCGAACGTCGTTTACTCGACCAAAAGCGGTGATCACCAATGACAGCGGCGAAGTGACACTCTTATCCTGGCCGTCATCGGTCCAGGCGGTCTTCATGGACATGGAGTCCTTACCCACAGGAATGGTCAACCCCAGGGCCGGACACAACTCCTCACCCACGGCCTTAACCGCCTCATACAGGCCGGCATCTTCACCCGGATGACCGGCGGCGGCCATCCAGTTGGCAGACAATTTAATGTGCTTCAGTGAGCCGATGTCGGCGCAGGCGATATTGGTCAGCGCTTCACCGACGGCCATGCGGGCAGACGCACCGTAGTTGATCAGTGCCAGGGGGGTACGCTCACCCATGGACATCGCTTCACCGTGATAGCTGTCCAGTGAGGCCGCGGTAACCGCACAGTTGGCCACCGGCACCTGCCAAGGCCCCACCATCTGATCGCGGGCCACAAGACCGGTCACCGAGCGGTCACCGATGGTGATCAGGAAGGTCTTCTCCGCCACTGCCGGCAGGCGCAGAACCCGGCGCACCGCGTCGGCGGCTTTGATGCCCGACAGGTCCAGTGCCGGCGCCTGGCAACGTTCGGAGGTCACATCCCGGTGCATCTTCGGTGCCTTACCCAACAGCACCTCCATCGGCATATCGATAGGAGTGTTGTCAAAATGGCTGTCTTCCAGGCTCAGGTGGCGAGCCTCGGTGGCTTCACCAATCACCGCATACGGGGCACGTTCCCGGCGACAGATGGCATCGAAACGGGGCAGATCCTCGGCCGCCACCGCCATCACGTAGCGCTCCTGAGATTCGTTGCACCAGATCTCCAGTGGCGACATGCCAGGCTCATCGTTAGGCACGTCCCGTAACTGGAAGCGGCCGCCACGACCACCGTCGTCCACCAGTTCGGGCATGGCATTGGACAGACCGCCGGCGCCGACATCGTGAATAAAGGCGATGGGGTTGTCGTCCCCCAGTTGCCAGCAGCGATCGATCACCTCCTGGCAGCGACGTTCAATCTCCGGGTTCTCCCGCTGCACCGAGGCAAAATCCAGATCTTCGGACGATTGGCCAGAAGCCATGGAAGAGGCCGCGCCACCGCCCAGGCCGATGTTCATTGCCGGGCCGCCCAGTACAATCAACTTGGCGCCGACGGGAATCTCACCTTTTTGGACGTGTTCTTCGCGAATGTTACCCAGGCCACCCGCCAACATGATCGGCTTGTGATAGCCGCGCACTTCGGTGCCATTAAAGCTGGCCACTTCCTGCTCGTAGGTACGGAAATACCCCAGCAGCGCCGGACGACCAAATTCGTTGTTAAACGCGGCGCCCCCCAGGGGCCCTTCGGTCATGATCTCCAGGGGAGTCACGATGCGATCCGGTTTGCCGTAGGCCTGCTCCCAGGGCTGTTCGAAGCCGGGAATATTGAGGTTGGATACCGTAAAGCCAGTCAGACCGGCCTTCGGCTTTGAGCCTCGTCCGGTAGCACCTTCATCGCGAATCTCACCACCGGAGCCGGTGGCCGCGCCCGGATAGGGGCTAATGGCGGTCGGGTGGTTGTGGGTTTCCACCTTCATCAGGATGTGAACCGGTTCCTGATGGTATTGATAACTGCCGTCTTCATTAGGGAAGAAACGCCCGGCGGTAGAGCCGGTCATCACCGCGGCGTTGTCCTTGTAGGCCGACAACACGTATTCCGGTGTCTGTTCAAAGGTATTCTTGATCATCTTGAACAGCGATTTAGGCTGTGCCTCGCCGTCAATGGTCCAGTCCGCGTTGAAGATTTTATGCCGACAGTGCTCGGAGTTGGCCTGGGCAAACATGCACAGCTCAATGTCGTTGGGATTGCGTTCCAGGCGGGAGAAGTTCTCCACCAGGTAGTCAATCTCATCGTCGGCCAGTGCCAGCCCCATGCTGGTATTGGCGGCCACCAGTGCCTGACGGCCACCGCCGAGGATGTCCACCGACTTCAGCTCACCGGGCTCGGCGGTCACGAACAGCGACTCGGCCTGTTCAAAGTCGGTCAGCACCGCTTCAACCATGCGATCATGGAGCAAGTTCAACAGCTGACGCTGCTGCTCATCACTCAACTCACCCTCAAGCTTGACGTACCAGGCGACGCCGCGCTCCAATCGCTGTACCGAGCTAAGGCCGCAGTTATGGGCGATGTCAGTGGCTTTGGAGGACCAGGGGGAGATGGTGCCGGGGCGTGGTACAACCAGAAGCAATTTTCCTTGAGGATCATGCTGTTCCAGTCGAGGGCCGTAGGTTAATATCTGTTCGAGGTGAGTCGTTTGCTCGGAGTCGAGCGGCGCGGAGAGGTGGGCAAAATGGCAGTATTCAGCGTAAAGATCAGAGACCGGGAGAGTCGCGTTTTGGCAAGCCGTAAGCAGCTTGTGGACCCGAAACGCGGACAGCGCCGGCGCGCCGCGGAGGATCTTAATCACGGTATTTTTACCTTATATAGTTATGTGTAGGGCTCAATTCCGTTAACCGTGCTCCGACCTGGATCACAGTTTCCGGAAACCAAGGTGGCGCCATTATAGTGGAAAGGGCGGTCGCAAAACAGTCTACAATGAACGGAAGATGGGGCTGATTTTAAATAAGTTAATAACATCAAGAAGCTTGCTTATCTGCCTGTGCCTGACACTGGGCGGCTGCATGCGGCTGGAGATCGAGACCCCGGCGGCCCCCAAGCCTGAACCGGATAAGCCACTGCGCGTCGGCACCCTGTACGGCCCGACTACCTATGTGGTGGGAGCGGCGGGCCCACAGGGACTGGATTATGAGCTGGCCGAGGGTTTTGCCAATCACCTGCAGCGCGAGCTCACCATCATTCCCTACGCCTCACTGCCTGAGCTGTACAATGACATGAGCAATGGCAAACTGGATCTGATCGCCTCCAGCCTTGCCGATACCCACCTGAACCGCAGCTTCTGGCGCTTTGGTCCCCCGCTTTATCAGACCCGCCTGCAGGTCGTCTACAACCGCAACCAACCCCGCCCTGACGCCATCGATGCCCTGCCCCAGCCACTGGTGGTGATGGCCGGCTCCAACCACGCCGAGCTGCTGGCCAATCTGGCCCTGGCGGGCACTCAGGTGCAATGGCAGGAAACCGACTCCCAGGCCGCCCATGAACTGCTGGCCCAGGTGGCCAGTGGCGAAGTGGCGTTTACCCTGGCCGATGACAAAACCCTGGCCGCCAGTCGTCGCATCCACCCGGAGCTGGCCACGGCTTTTGACATCGGCCCGGAGTTTGACGTCGGCTGGGCCCTGCATGCCAGAGGCAGCGACGCCCTGTTCAGCGAGTTGCTGGATTACTGGCACCTGCTCAAGCAGGCCGGACGCATTGCCCAATTGGAGGAGAAGTACTTCGGCCATGTGGAGCGATTCGATTACGTCGACACTCGGGCCTTCATTCGAGCAGTCGAGCAGAAGCTGGCCCGTTATGAACCCTGGTTCAAAGCCTATGCCGGCGAGCTGGACTGGCGTCAACTGGCCGCCATCAGCTACCAGGAGTCACACTGGAACCCCAAAGCCCGTTCTCCCACCGGCGTTCGAGGCATGATGATGCTCACCCGTTCCACCGCCCGCCGGGTCGGCGTCGACGATCGCCTGGATCCTCAGCAAAGCATACGCGGCGGCAGTGACTACCTGCACGACCTGATTCGGCGCCTGCCCGCCTCCATCCCCGAGCCCGAGCGGTTCTGGTTTGCCCTGGCTGCCTACAACATCGGCTTGGGGCACGTCGAAGATGCCCGCGTGCTGGCCCAGCGCCAGGGCCTGAACCCCAGCAGTTGGCGGGACGTAAAAACCGTGCTGCCAAAGCTGACTCAAAAGCGCTACTACCAGCGCACCCGTTACGGCTTCGCTCAGGGCGGGGTCGCAGCCCACTACGTCGACAACATTAAACGTTACTACGACACTCTGGTGCTGCTGGAAACCCGACTGCCGCCGATGCTGGCACCGTTGAAGGTCGCGATAAACCAAGAGTGATCGGGACAGAACTTTCCACCGAAATAGCCAATAAGATCCCAGATTTGATAGAGATAGCACCTTAAAGGGGTTGAAAAATGGCGCCATCGTCGCTATCTCTAATGGCAAGATAAAAATCGGCGCCGGCTCCACAATCTGAGCCCGTCGTAGCGGCATCCGTCGCACTCACGGCCAACACTGTGAACTGGGCCCCAGCGGCCACGGTCAGCGTGATTTTGCCAACCTACCCAATGTCATCGAACTGCAAAGAGACGGGGATACCATAAATAAAAAGAGTACCAGTAAGGAGATTCTATGAAGAGTCCAGCACGCCGCCGCAAGGCACTTAGCAGCTTATCAGAGCGCCGCCGGGCCCTGCGAAAACGCGGCCATATGAAAGTCCTGCAACGGAGCAAGTCGTTCGTTCAAGACGCGTCGTTCGACGACGCCTTCTGAGCTTGCTTTAAGGCTTTCTTTTCCGCCCTGCGCCGTTTAAAGAAATCACTCAACTGAGTCGCGCAGGGCTCAGCCAACACCCCTCCACACACCTCAGCCTGATGATTCATTGCGGGATGTTGCAGCAGATCCATGACACTGCCTGCGGCGCCGGTTTTGGGGTCGCTGGCGCCAAACACCACTCGTCCGACCCGAGCGTGCACCAGGGCACCGGCACACATGGGACAGGGTTCCAGCGTCACGTACAGAGTGGTATCCAACTGCCGGTAATTCTGCAGCGCCAGTCCGGCCTGCCTCAGGCACTGCATCTCGGCGTGGGCACTGGGATCGTGATCGGTGATGCTGCGGTTATAACCTTCGGCGATCTTAACGCCCGCTTTCACCAGCACCGCGCCAACGGGCACCTCTCCCAAGGCCTCGGCCTTAGCCGCCAACGCCATGGCCTGCTGCATCCAGTATTGGTCCTGCTCCACCTGTGCCCCTTCTCATGTTCCTGCCGGTTTCAACGGCGCACATTGTAATCAGCCACGGGGAGCGATGCCACTACATCGGCTGCCACAACTCCACTTTGTTGCCTTCGGGATCCAGAAACCAGCCAAAGTGACCGTAACTCTCTTTGACGATCTCCCCCACTTGCTGACCGCCGCCGGCCACCACCTGCTTCAAGGCTTCGGCCAGATCGTCCACCACCAGGTTGAACATAAAGTCCTTTTCTGACGGACTGAAATACTGCGTATCCTCGGCAAAGGGACACCACACCGTCATCCCCTTGTCCGGCATGGTGGCCGGTACAAAATCGGCCCCGTACTCACCCACCGCCATTCCCAGGTGGTCTCGGTACCATTGCCCCAGTGCCGTGGGGTTGCCACTCTTGAAAAACACCCCACCTACGCCCAAGACCTTTGCCATTCGCGCCTCCTAGTTCCAGCGGAATCCTTTGGCACCGATGGCAATCGCCACCACGGAGATTGTCGTCAACGCCAGCCAGTGCGGCCAGAGTGTCGCCACTCCAGCTCCGTCAATAATAATGGCACGGGATGCGGCATTGAGATGAGAAAGTGGCAACAGCTTCGCCACCGCCTGGATCCACTCGGCGGTCCCCTCCAGTGAGAACCATACGCCAGACAGGAACATCATCGGCCAGGCAATCAGGTTCAGCACCCCGTTGCCAAACTCCTCCGAACGAGTGCGGCAGGCCACCAGTAAGCCAACACTTACTAACGCCAGCGCCCCCAGCAGTGCGGTGATCAGCAGCAGCAGCAAGTTACCGATGATGGGGATGGAGAACATCCACGCACAGGCCACAAACACCAAGGTGGCGGTGGCCATCATCATCAGCATGCGACTGCAAATTTGCGACAGAATGAAAATCCACGGCTTCATGGGCGTGGCCTGATAGCGTTTCAGCACGCCGTTCTTGCGGTAGCGAATGATCACATACCCGACGCCATAGAGGCCGGAAAACATCATGTTCATGCCGATGATGCCTGGCATTAACCAGTCGATGTAACGTACCGCCTGCCCCTGCTCCTGAGTCGCCGTCAACGGCCCCACCACCCCCAGCACAATCCGTTCCGCCAGGTAGCCCTTGGCCGAGTCCGGGTTAACCACGTAACCGCGTTCGGTCAACAGCAGGTCCAACTGGTGCCGTCCGACCTTACTGCGGGCCAGCGCCTCATTGTCGTAGGGAATCAACTGCAGATAACGGGTCTGTTGCAGGGCCGCCAGGTAAGGCGGCGACCCCAGCACCCCGAGTTTGTACTCCGGCCGATCGGTATCGCTGAAAGCCACCCCGAAACCGATGATCAGCATCAGGGGAAACATCAGGCTCCAACCCAGGGCCGACCGGTCCCGCACAAACTCCAGGTTACGAGCATGGATCAGTGCCAACAGACTTTTCATCTCAGCTCCTCAGTTGGTGACCGGTCAGGGTCAAAAACAGGTCTTCCAGGTTGGGACGGCGAATATTGAGGCTGGTGACATCGACCTGATGCTGCTGCAACAGCGCCAGCACCTGATTGACGTCGTCGGTCTGGAACTCCAGCAGGCCGTTGCGCTGCTGAACCGGCAGTGGCCAATCCGGCCCCAGGCCGGCACTGGCTGGCAGGCTGACAATCCGGGACAAAAACGCCTCGGCAATCAGCGCCGCCGGCGTATCCTGACGCAACACCCGGCCGTGATCCATGATGGCGATGCGATCGCACAACTGCTCCGCTTCATCCATGTAATGGGTGGTCAGCAAGATGGTGGTACCAGTGGCTTGCACATCCCGAATCAACTGCCAGAAGTTGTGCCTGGCCTGGGGATCCAGGCCGGTGGTGGGCTCATCCAGGAACAGCAGTTGCGGGCGATTGATCAGTGCCAGGGCCAGCAGCAGTCGTTGTCGCTGGCCACCGGACAGCGTCTGATGTTGCTGGTCCATGAGGCTGTCGAGGCGGCACTGCTGTGCCAACTCTGGCAGCGGCACCGTGGTGCGATACAGGCTGGCAAACAGCGTCAGGCAATCTCTCACCGACAGGTGCTCCGGTAGCGCCGTCGCCTGAAACTGAATGCCGATATGGTGGCGATAATCGTCTAAAAGGGGCTGTTCTTTAAATAGAACCCGCCCGGAGGTGGGCTTGAGAATGCCCTCGAGCATCTCCAGGGTGGTGGATTTTCCGGCGCCATTGGGGCCCAATAAGCCAAAGCACTCCCCAGACATTAATGCCAGATTCAGATGGTCGACTGCGGCCAGGTCGCCAAAGTGCTTACTCAGATCCTGCGCTCGTAACAAAACCTGGGCATTGTGTGCGTTGCTCCGCTCAGCCACCTCTCGCTCCTTGACAAACAATTTCCCTAAAGCATTAAATGCCAAAAACCGGTCGGGTTGCAATCACCCATTTGGCGTGTTCGCGCCCTAGTTGCTCCGCCATTGAGCCGGAAAAACAGACTTGGCCATCAGCCAGGCACGTGTGCTGACTTCGCCACTAGGGCGCCCCGTTGTGCCGCCGGCGAAACAAAAAAGGCCCACCTAAAGTGGGCCAAGCGTGTGTGCTAACTACACGTGAAATCGTTGTACGAACAAATAGGCCCCGCTTTCGAGCAGGGCCTTTTTGTTACAGTCGGTCGATTAGCCGATCATGTATACGGTCATGGAGCAGGCGCCGTGGGCACCAATCACCAGGGCCTGTTCGATGTCGGCGGTCTTGGACGGACCGGCAATGAACGCACCGTGCTGGCCGGATTCCAACTTAACCACTTTCACCGCTTCGTGCATGTTGGCAACGGTGGTATCGCGCTTCACCACGACCGCCAGGTTCTCGGTAATGTAAGGCAATACGCGGTGGCCACTGGCGGTTTCCCGTACAAACACCGCACCGTTTTCTGCAACGGCCAGTTCGGCATCGAGGATAGCCAGGTCGACGTTGTGCAGATCGTGAGGCTTGGCATCCAGTTCACGGTTGCCAGTTAATCCCTCTACACGACTGATAACTTGTTGGTTATCTGCCATGGCTGCGTTCAGTTGCGCCTGAACCTCTTCCAGAGAGCTCACCTGAACCAGGGTGCCGCCGACCTTGGCCAGGTTGGCTTCGTACTGGCCGATCAGGTCGGTGTTATTTGGCTCAACGGTGATGGTTGGCATCGGTGCATCTGGCAGGCTGCAGCTGTCCAATGCGGCAAAAATTGCGTCACGGCTAGACATTATTTGTTCTCCCGGTTTTTGTTGAACCACGCTTCGAAAGAGCCGGTCTTTGGTGCTTTAGGCAGTTCGCGGTACTTAGTCCAGTCCATGCCAAATGGCTTCATCAGCGCATCCGGCAGGATACGCAGGGCAGTACGAGCACCGGCCATGGAGGTGTTCAACATGGTTTCGCTGGCCATGAAACGACCCACCCACGGCATGTAGCTGCCCTTACCGTATGGCAATTCACCCTTCTCGGCGGTAATGCGACGCCATTTAAAGATGATCTTGTCCAGCGGTACCTTGGTCGGACACACCTGAGTACAGGAGCCACACAGGGAGCAGGCCCAGGCCAGGGAACGGGTTTCGTCGTCACCGGCGGCAACCGCGATACCGATAGGACCAGGAATCAGCGAGTTGTAGCTGAAGCCACTGGAACGGCGGTATACCGGGCAGGTGTTCAAACAGCCACCACAACGAATACACTTGTAGGCTTCCGCCAGCAACTCGTCCTGGAACAGCTTGGTTCGACCGTTATCCACCAGCACCACGTGCATCTCACCGCCCTGCTTAGGGCCTTTGTAGAAGGTGGTGTAGGAGGTGATCGGCTGACCGGTCGCGTTACGTGCCAGGGTGCGGGACAGCACGCTGGCCGCTTCCATGTTAGGCACGATCTTATCGATACCCATACAGTGAATCTGCACGTTTGGCAGGTTCACACCCATGTCGGCGTTACCTTCGTTGGTAGCAACCGCAACCGCGCCTTCACTGGCAATCGCCATGTTGACACCGGTCAGGGCCGCGTCCGCTTGCAGGAATTTCTCACGCAAGTGAGCACGTGCCTGTTTGGTCAGGTAGGTCGGGCAGGAAGCGCCTTTCTCGGAACCGATCTTGCGGTGGAACAGCTCGCCCACCTCCTCTTTCTTGAGGTGGATGGCCGGCACTACGATGTGGCTTGGTGGCTGTTCATTCAGCTGAATGATGCGCTCACCCAAGTCGGTATCGATCACGTCGATGCCGCGCTCAATCAGGTACGGGTTCAGGTGACATTCTTCGGTCAGCATCGACTTGGATTTCACCAGGTTCTTAACGTTATGCTTGCTCAGAATGCCGTGCACAATCTCGTTGTGCTCTTTGCCATCTTTGGCCCAGTGAACCTGAATGCCGTTTTTCTTACAGTTGGCTTCAAACTCGGTCAGGTAGTGCTTCAGGTTAGACAGCGTGTGCAGTTTGTAATCGGAGCCCAACTGTTTCAGCTCTTCCCACTCTGGCAGGGATTCTGCTGCCAGGTCACGCTTGTGACGCAGGGTCCACAGCGCTTTGTCGTGCCAGTTTACCCGGTCTTCGTCTTTGTTGAACTTCGCTGCCGCACTGGCATGAGATTCAATTTCACCAATTAGTGCCATGAGAGTATCTCCTTACAGTGCCTGATTCAGCAGTTCAGCGATGTGCAGGGTTTCAATGCTGTGACCTTCGCGACGAATCACGCCGTCCAGGTGCAGCAAACAGGAAGGATCGAAGCCCACGGCGTATTTGGCGCCGGTGTCGGCGTGTGCCTTGGCCTTGTCTTTGCCCATCTTGCCGGACACAGAGCCTTCATCCAGGGCGAAGGTACCGCCGAAGCCACAACATTCGTCTTTGCGTTCTGGGTAGACGATGTCGATGCCTTCGATGCGGGACAGCAGCGCTTCCACCTTGTTGTAGCCTTCACCTTTGATCTCTGACGGGGTCGCCAGATCCAGCATGCGAATGCCGTGACAGGACATCTGCAGGCTGATCTTGTGGTTGAACGGCTTGTTGAAACGCTCCAGGCCATGGATGTCGTGCAGAAACTCGGTCAGCTCTTTCAGCTTGCCGATCACAGCGGTGGCTTCCGGGCTGCAGTCAAACTCGTGGAAGTTCTCTTTGGCCGCAATCATGCAGGAAGCCGCAGGGCAAACGATGTAGTCGCAGTCAATGCCCTTAAAGGCATTCAGCAGCTTCAGCGTGGTTTTTTTAGCATCATCGAAACAACCCGAGTTAGTCATGGGCTGACCGCAGCAGGTCTGCCCTTTCGGCAGAATGACCTGATGCCCCAGCTTCTCGAGAAGCTCTACCGTGGCGATACCCACATTTGGTGTCATGTGGTTCACCAGGCAAGGGATGAACAAGGCGATTTTCATTATATTCTCCGCTGTGTTTGTGTCGGCAGTTTCGGCGGAGTCTATAGAGGGCACTCACCCCAGACTGTGATTCAGGTATCACTTATCGGCGGGCTGAATTTGGTTACTAACTTGTAAAATGCAGTTACCAGAAAGCAAACAATGCATAAAAAGCAACATTTAAAGATCATTAAAACACAATGCATTTAACAAATGCGCTACCTGCCGGGAATTGGTATTACCAAGATCCAGCCCAAATCAACCTAACAACAACCACCCGTTAACAATTGAGCAACAGCAAATCGAGCATTTTTCGGCCAAGCGTGCGATCTGGATCACACAATAATAGCAGATTGGTGACTGGTTTTATCGAACCCGATTTTCCACCGGTTTTGCAGGGGGACATTTTGACTCACCTGTGACCACGATCACCGCCGCGCGGGCGTAACCGGCCGTTGGCGATGGGACAAAATGCACAAAAAAAGCCTCCCGAAGGAGGCTTTTCATTCGCCGGTTACCCAGGCTCAGGGCAGCGTCACCGCCATGTCGCCGGTGGCCTTTGAGGCACACGCCAGGAAAAACCCTTGCTCGAGCTCTTCCGCCGTCAGGGTGCTCACCGAGCTGCGCTCCAGCTTATCCCCCTCGCCCTGGCATTTACAGCTGCCACAGACACCGGATCGACAAGCGGCGAAAATCGGCAACCCTTCCTTCTCTAACGCCTCCAGAATGCTCTGATCGGCGTCAATGGCCACCTGTTTGTCTCCGACAGTCAGAGTATGGCCTTCACCACCAACGGCCTCAGAATCGCTCTGGGGCGCAGCAAAGGCCTCCTGGAACACCTGTTCCGGATCGACGCCCAGGCTATCAAACCAGCCATGGGCAGCTTCCATGTAGCCCTGGGGGCCACACATCAGCACGCGACGCTCACGAATGTCGGTTGCCAGGGACAGCAACATGCGTGCGTCCAACATGCCCTGAGACTGCCCCTGCTCGGCGTCTTGTGACACCACCCAGCGCAGCTTCAAGTTAGGGTAGTCGTCCGCCAGATGCTCCAGCTCTTTGACAAAGATGCGGTCCTGCGGGGTGCGAGCACTGTGAATGAACACAATGTCAGCCTGCGGATCCGCCAGCAAACGGGCGCGCAACATGGAGTACACCGGGGTGATGCCACAGCCGGCACTGAGCATCAGCAACTTACCGGACTCGGCATGCTGATAATGAAACTCACCTGCCGCCGGCATCACTGAGAACTTGTCGCCCACTTTGGTGTTGTCGGCCAGGAAGTTGGACACCAGACCGTTATCAACCCGTTTAATGGTCAGGGCGTAATGAGCATCTCCAGGAATCGACGCCAGACTGTAACAACGGCTGTGCGACGCACCGTCCACCTCCACCTGCAATGGCAGAAACTGGCCGGGAATAAACTCGATGGGTTGACTGGCGGTAAACAGGTAGGTGTTAACGTCACGGGTTTCCGCTCGAATTTCGGTGCAGGTCAGCTGCATCAGTGATACTCCTTAGAATTGCTATCCCACCCAACGCAAAAACGGCCCAGACCCTCGGTTGTACCCACACAATCCCGATGGCAGAGCCGCTGACGCGCGTTGAACTTCGAGGGGGCCAAAGCCCCCTGAATGGTTGCGCTTGCTTAGCCCAGAATGTCGGCCATGTCCTGCTCGACCGTGGTGGTCAGGCGCAGGCCAGTGGCTTCGTGCAGATGGTTGATCAGGTTTTCGGTCAGGAAGGCCGGAACCGTCGGACCGACGCGAATGTCTTTGATACCCAGCGCCAGCAGCGTCAACAGAATGGCAATGGCTTTCTGCTCAAACCAGGACAGAATCAGCGACAGAGGCAGTTCGTTCACCCCGCACTCAAAGGTCTCGGCCAGGGCCAACGCCAACTGAATGGCGGAGTAGGCATCGTTACACTGACCCACATCCAGCAGACGAGGGATGCCGTTGATGTCACCAAACTCCAGATCGTTGAACTTGAACTTACCGCAGGCCAGGGTCAACAGCAGAGTATCGTCTGGCGCAGACTTGGCAAACTCGGTGAAGTAGTTACGCTCCTGCTTGTCGCCGTCACAGCCACCGACCAGGAAGAAGTGACGAATGTTGCCAGCCTTCACCTGTTCAATCACCGCCGGGGCCGCCGCCATCAGGGCATTGCGGGCAAAACCGGTCATGGTGTAATGAGGAATCTCGTCGTACTTGAAGCCTTCACACGCCAGCGCCTTCTCGATAACGGCGCTGTAGTCGTCACCGGTGTGGTGTACCACACCCGGCCAGCCCACGATGTTACGGGTAAACAGGCGGTCAGCGTAGGAACCCGGGTTTGGATCGATCAGACAGTTGGAGGTCATCACGATGGCACCAGGGAAGTTGGCAAACTCTTTCTGCTGGTTCTGCCAGGCGCTGCCGTAGTTACCCACCAGGTGCGGGTACTTGCCACCCAGCTCTGGGTAAGCCATGGCCGGCAGCATCTCACCGTGGGTGTAGACGTTGATGCCTTTGTCCTTGGTCTGCTCCAGAATGTGTTGCAGATCGATGAGATCGTGACCGGAAACCAGGATTGCCTTACCGGCCACTGGCTTCATGTTCACCTTGGTTGGCACCGGATGACCAAAGGCCTCGGTCTCACCGGCGTCCAGCATCTCCATCACTTTATAGTTCAGGTGGCCACAGGCCATGGCCAGCTCCAGCAACTCGTTCAGATCGCTTGGATCTTCACCCAGGCGGGCCATGATGCGGTGGAACTCACCGTACACGTCATCATCCTGTTTGCCGAGGATGCGGGCGTGCTCCATGTAGGCTGCAACCCCTTTCAGGCCATACAGCACCAGCAGGCGCAGACCGACGATGTCTTCACCAACATCGTTGAGGCCACGGTTCACCGCGGTGGCCGGAGCCTGGCTGATCATCGCCGCTTTCTCGGCGGTGATCTCGAATTGCGCCGCACCGGCCAGCTGTTTTGGCTCCACACCCTGAACGGTGCAGGCCGCCAGGTAGGCGTCTTTAAGGCGGGTCTTGGTGGCCACCGCTTCGGCGGTGTAGGCCACCAGACGTTCGGCGTCGAAGTTCACGTTGGTCAGGGTGGAGAAGAACGCCTGCGGCAGGTAAGCATCAGCGGCGGCATCGACAACCCCCAGCTCACGACCGGCGTGAGCGTAGGCACTTACGCCTTGCAGCATGTACACCAGTACATCCTGAAGGTCTGAAATTTCTGAAGTTTTACCACACATGCCCATGGCATACTGACAACCATTCCCTACTGGGGTCTGCATGGTTTGCTCACACTGAATACAAAACACGGCGCGCTCCTTTAAAAGGTGTATATATTATGTATGTTTTAGTGAGCACAGCTTAAAATAACCCCGCCCCCCAATAAAGGCATTTTGGATGCAAGTTTACAAAGCCTTGATTAGGATCAAGTTTTCGCCGGCCAAGAGTTATTCGAATTAAGCTAATGTTAAAGCGAATCTAACTTTACCCGGGCTTTTTTTATCTTCCGCAAATGCCTTTCCCGAACTGTTGGCGCCGCATCGTCGGCACCCGTCGCCGGTTTCCTTCGACAGCGGTTGCCGCTTTGAGGGTGGACCCAAAGAGCAGGACAAATGAATATGTCGCCTGCTGTTGCTGGCGCCGCTGTCAGACTGCTCAGCCTGGAAACTGGCTGGCAACGGCGGCATGACGTCAACCTGAGGTTGCCGTCGAGAGGCTGGCCTCTGAGAACGGTTGTTGCCAACCAAGGTGATAACCTCAATGCCGAAGACACCGCCCTACTGAGGTGCCATGGCCCTACCTCTTCAACGAAACCCAACCGACGGCCTTAGATAAGCTGATGCTCAACCGCCCTCAACCTCTGGCTGCCCTCCTTATACTGGCAGTCCCTCCTTATATAGCCGCAACAGCCTGCCAGCGACGGCTGTCACTTCTTATATAGCGGCAACAACCTGTCGGCGACGGCAGTCACTCCTTATATAGAAGAGGTACCTGTCGGCGACGGCATCGACTCATCCGTGCCGCCTCAGCAACGACCACTCTCTGTTCTGGGGGCCTGAGCAGCCATGAGGGGGTACCACCGACACTTCCATACAGCCCTGAGCACCGAAAACACGATTGCAGCACGGCGATCCCCCCTGAGTGTCAGAAGCGAACTGGCCCAACAAGAACGCTGGAACCTTTAGCCTTGAAGGGGCACCAAACTGAGCGCAGATTAAAAACTCACTTTGAACAGAAATTGGTCTGAGATCCCGATTCTGAACAAAAAACGATGCATTGAGGCGACGAGACAATGAGAAAAATTCTTATTTAGATCCCTGTCTTTGTCGCCGAAAAGTATTACGAATTAATAAATCTTAAGAACCCGGTAATATTATTTTCTCCAGCCAATTATTTATTTTAATTGGCTCTTTTTTGTTTCTTTTTAATAAACCGAAAAACGCGATCAAAAAAGATTGAGGAAAATCAAAATTGGACAAATATCCCCAAAAAGGAGCAAAAGTGACAACAGTCACAGACAAATTGTCGCACATATTGATCCGTGAAAGGGTCGATTTCAGAAGTAGAAATACACATTGAACGCGATTCTTACTAACAAAAAAATTTCACTCTCCGCCCCAAAAATTAGACAAAAAAGCCATTTCAGAGCAAGAAACAGAAAAAACCATGACCCAAGTCACGACAAGCCCAGTCATTCCGCCGGATAAATGAAGTTCTTGGCGCAACATTGATCTCGGTCATTATGTCCTATTCCGAATCCCATACACTTTGCTGGCAATCTCGTTGTACCCAATGCAAGGATTAAAAAATATGGGACAGTACGATGCTTTATTTTCGCGGGGAAAAAAGCGACTAACCGAGTTAAAGAATATTGACGCGGTCAAGTCCACTCCGCTGATGAAACGCTTAGAAAGCCAAGGCATCTCCCGTCGGGAGTTCATGACTTGGTCCGCTCAGGTTACCGCCATGCTGTCGCTGCCACTCTCCTTTAGCCCTCTGGTGGCTGAAGCGGCAGAGATCGCAGACCGTGTGCCTCTCATCTGGCTGCACCTGGCCGAATGTACCGGCTGCTCCGAATCCCTGATTCGTGCCGATACCCCTACCATTGACAGTGTCATCTTCGACCACATCTCAGTTGAGTATCACGAAACTCTGATGGCGGCTGCCGGTTGGCAGGCGGAAGAGAACCTGGAGCACGCACTGGAAGCCTATAAAGGCGGCTACGTGCTGGCAGTAGAGGGTGCGGTACCGACCGCCAACGACGGCCACTACCTGACTGTGGGCTGTAAAGGCCACACCGGCATGGAGATCGTTCACCATGCTGCAGAAGGTGCGGCGGCCATCGTCTCCGTTGGTACCTGTGCCGCCTTCGGTGGTGTTCAGGCGGCAGCGCCGAACCCAACCGAAGCCAAGGGTGTCGACCAGGTGGTTCACAAGCCTGTCGTCAACCTGGGTGGCTGTCCTCCAAGCGAAAAGAACATTGTCGGTACCCTGATGTACTTCGTCATGTTCGGTAAGCTGCCACCACTAGACATGTACGGCCGTCCTAAGTGGGCCTACGGTGCTCGCGTTCACGATAACTGCGAACGTCGCGGTCGTTTCGACGCCGGTGAATTCGTAGAGACCTTCGGTGACGAAGGCGCCAAGCAGGGTTACTGCCTGTACAAGGTGGGTTGTAAAGGTCCATACACCTACAACAACTGCCCTACCGAGCGCTTTAACCACCACACCAGCTGGCCGGTTCTGGCAGGTCACGGCTGCATCGGCTGTTCCGAGCCAAACTTCTGGGACGCCATGGCCGATTTCGAAAAACCCCTTGGTCGTCGCGACATCCATAGCCTGGATATGACCGCCGACTACATCGGTACCGCCATCCTGGGTGTTGCCGCTGTCGGTGTCGGTGCCCACGCCGTTGCTGGCGTGTTCGCTAAAGACGTGGAGGAGAAGTGATGAGCAAACGTGTTGTAGTCGATCCAATCACCCGTATTGAAGGTCACCTTCGTGTCGAGGTTGAGGTCGATGAGAATAATGTCATCACCAACGCCTGGTCTGGCTCCACCCTGTGGCGCGGCATCGAAACCATCCTGAAGGGCCGTAGCCCAATGGATGCCGGTCTGCTGGTTCAGCGTATCTGTGGTGTGTGTACCTACTCCCACTACCGCTGCTCCATCGAAGCCGTGGAAGACGCTCTGGACCTGAAAATTCCGGAAAACGCCAAGCTGCTGCGCAGCCTGATGCAGTCTTCCCTGTACATGCATGACCACGTGGTGCACTTCTACCACCTGCATGCGCTGGACTGGGTAGACATCGTCTCCGCGCTGAGCGCCGATCCTGCCAAGGCAGCCAAAGTCGCCATGCAGTACAGCGACAAGCCTATCAACGCCGGTGAAGGTGACCTGCGTGCCGTTCAGGAGCGGGTTCAGGGACTGGTTAACACCGGTAAACTGGGTCCATTCGCCAACGCCTACTGGGGCAACGGCACCTACAAGTTCACCCCTGAGCAGAACCTGATTGCGGTTTCTCACTACCTGAAGGCACTGGAAGTTCAGCGTGTTGCCGCTGAAATGCTGGCCATCTTCGGTGGTAAGCAGCCTCACCCTCAGTCTCTGGTTGTGGGCGGCGTGACCTCCGTTCGCGACATGCTGAGCCCAGCCCGTCTGCAGGAATGGAAAGACAAGCACGCCATGGTGACCGACTTCATCAACCGTGCTTACCTGCCTGACGTGGTCATGGCGGCCGACGCCTATAAGGGCGAAGCCTCCGTACTGGGTGGCGTTGGCGTGAAGAACTTCATGGCGTCCAAGGACTTCTACCTGGGCAACGGCGAGTTCCTGTTCGACGAAGGCGTGATCATGAACGGTGATCTGGCTAACGTACAGCCGGTTGACCTGACCCTGATCGAAGAAGACGTGACCCACTCCTGGTACCAAGACGGTGCGGCCCGTCATCCATACGACGGCGTTACCGAGCCGAACTACACCGGCCTGATTGACCGTGAAACCGTGTACGGCACCCTGCCGACCTTCGACAACGACGGCAAGTACTCCTGGGTGAAATCCCCACGTTACGCCGGCGAGCCGATCGAAGTGGGCCCACTGTCCTGTCTGTTGGTGAGCTACGCCAAGGGCAACGAGCAGGTGGTCAATGCCGTCAACGGTCTGCTGAAGGCCACCGGGCTGCCAATCGAAGCGCTGTTTACCACTCTGGGCCGTACCGCTGCCCGTCTGGTACAGACCATGCTTGTGGCTGAAAACAGCCTCAAGACCTTCGATGCCCTGGTTAGCAACATTGTGGTAGACCAGTCTACTTACATTGAACCTAACATCGATCCAGACAAAGAGTACAAGGGTGTGGGCGTTATCGAAGCGCCGCGCGGCCTGCTCAGCCACTGGATTCGCATCAAGGGTGGCAAGATCGAGAACTACCAGGCTGTGGTACCTACCACCTGGAACTCCGGTCCTGTTGACGCCAACGGCAAAGTCGGTCCATTTGAGCAGTCATTGGTTGGCATGAAGCTGGAAGATCCTACCAAGCCATTGGAGATCATCCGCGTCATCCACTCCTTCGACCCCTGTATGGCCTGTGCCGTACACGTGATGGATTACAAAGGCCAGGATTTGGGGCAGTTCCAAGTAGCACCAAACGCCGGCTAAAGGAGGAGCTATGTCTAACAAGGTTCCACACTCAAGGGATTACATCTTCAGTCCAGTGATTCGTATCTGTCACTGGCTGAGGGCGCTGTCCATCGTGTTGCTGGTGATTTCCGGATTCTACATCTCCTGGCCGTTCTTGGTTCAGTACGGTGGTCCGGACAATCTGATGCAGGGCTGGGTGCGCTTCGGCCACCTGATCGCCGGCTTCCTGCTGGTGGCCATCACCCTGGGCCGCGCCTATCTGTATTTCTTCAGTCGAAGCGATATTGAACGGCGCTCCTTCCGTGATGTGATCAGTCCCAAAGCCTGGATTGAGAACCTGAAAGCCTATGGTTACATGGGCAACATGCACAAATCCGGCGTGTACGGACCGCTGCAATACATGACCTACCTGGCGCTAACCCTGGTAATCGTGGTGATGTGTGTAACGGGTCTGATTCTGCATGCCCATGTGTATCACGAAGGACTCGGCGGTGCCTTTATGCCCGTGGCCGAAGCCCTGATACCGATGTTCGGTACTCTGGCCTTTGTCCGTGAGCTGCACCACTTCCTGACCTGGGTGTTCGTCATATTCATGCTGGTGCATGTGTATATGGCCGTATTCAGCGGTATCCGCTTCAAGCACAACTCTGTGGATTCCATTGTCTCCGGTTACGATTACCACCCCATGAAGGACAAGTAATTCATGCCACAAAAGATCCTCTTACTGGGGATTGGCAATGTACTGTACGCCGATGAAGGCATCGGCGTACATTTTGCCAACTACATCCAGCACTGCTACACCTTTGAGGGGCAAGCTCAGCTCGAATTTATGGACGGCGGCACTCTGGCCAACGCCCTGATTCCTCTGATTGCCCCTTATGACCATCTGATTGTGGTCGATACCATCAACGCCGCCAGCGCCAACTACGGCGACGTGTTTTTCTTTGATTTCGACCAGGCCCCCGCCGAGGTGGACTGGCAAGGCAGCGCCCACGAAGTGGAGATGCTGCAAACCCTGAATATGATGGACATGGTCGGCGATCGCCCCAAGACCCATGTCCTGGGCGTGGTACCTACGGTGCTTGAGTCCATGAGCTTCGAGCTCACGCCTCAGGTCCAGGGTGCCGTTGCCACCATGGAAAAAGCGTTACTCGCTCACTTGCAACAGCTGGGCATTACCGCCACCAAAGTCCGCGACGCGGACATTCAGGAGCTGGCATACCAGTCCTGTGAAACCCAAGGGGAACCGCAGCCATGAAGCTGAAATTTAACTTCCATTGTGATCGACCCGTCCCCTACTACGCCCATCGCTGTAATCAACTGCTCTCCCATCCCCAGGTCCTCGCCACCGGCCTAGAAGACAATGTCTACTTCTTTGAAGCCGAAGGGGATCAGGCCCAGTTGTCCGCCTTGGCAGAGCAAGTTGGCCAGGAGTGGGCCATGTCCTGCTGGCTGACCCACAGCGATCTGCACGCCGTCGAGACCCTCTCCGGCCACCAGCATGCCCTGGCCCATGGCCCGGTCAGCAACCCCTATTGCAGTCATTGCCGTGACCATCAGGATGCCTGTCCGCAATGCGGCAGCGCCGCCGTTCCGGCCATCGACGATGCCACCCTGAGCCTGGCCATCGACGCCCTGAAGCAGGACGGACAATGCACCCTGGAAACCGGCAACGGCCTGCGTCGCTTCTCTCTGCTGAGCCAAGCGCCGGCCGCGATCAACCAGCTGCTGTTCTGTCAGCCCCAGGCCCTTAACGAAGCGCTGCACGTCTCCAACCAGGGCGTGAAACTGCTCAGCAGCTTGGAAAAACCGATGCTGCAGCTGTTGCCTAAAACCGCCTTTGCCGAGGCCAACCAGTTGGCCTCCAAGCTGCACCTATGTCACCTGGCCGACGACCGGGTAACCCTGATGTTGGGCCAGCGACTGGCACAACTGGGCATCGACGTGGTCGCGGTAGAAGCGCTGGATCATCAGCCGCGACTGGTGCTGACCTTCATCGAAGACAAGCCGGTCGCCCTGAGCCACCGCCAGCTGCCCAGCCTGCCCCTGGATGGCAGCGAGCCCCTGTGGGACGACGCCGCCATTGCCGGTTTCGCCAGTCAGGTGAACGATCAGCGTCTGTCGGTCAGCACCGGCGCCAATGTCTCGAGCATCAACGACCGTTGGGCCGCCGCCTGTGCCCTGCACAGTGCCCAGTTGCAGGCACCGAAGGAACACACCATCGCGGTGCTGTACCTGAGCCGCAACCGCCCCTCCGGCCTGCTGTATCAGGATGACAACGGCGACTACCAGTGGCTGGTGAAGCTGGCTGAACAGAGCATCGCTCCGGCGCAGATTCTGGACACCATCGCCCAGTGCCCGGACTCCGGCGACAAACTGGTGACCCGCTTTAAGGAGCGCTACCCAGAGCACGCTCAGGCCCTGGCCAAGCTGTCGGCACAACCGGCTTCCGGTAACCTGTCGCAGTTGTACGCCCAGGCGGCATGGCTGCTGAATCTGGCCGACGCCAATGACAGTGCCGACGTGGCAGCGCAGAAGTTTACCGCCCTGGCCCTGGGCCACGACGGCAAGAACAGCCCGCGCATTGACTTTAAACTGCAACGTCAGGACGAGGTGCTGACCCTGCAGAGTCAAAAAGCGCTGCAAGCCTGCCTCAGCTACCGCATGGCCGATGAAAACAGCGCCCAGGGCGTCTGCTATGGCCTGGTCGACTCCTTTGCCGACTTTGTCGCCAACTGGGTGGAACAACTGGACGCCGATATCGGCATCGACCAGCTGGCACTGGCGGGAGACGAGTTCGAGTCGCCGGTATTGCTGGATCGCATCTACCGCCGTCTGGGCAACAACTTCAACCTGCTGTTGCCGCAACAGGCAGACTTTGATGGCTCCAACCTGGCATTGGGCGGAGTGTTCCTCAAACGCAGGAATCGTGCATGAGTCTGATCCGTCGCCACTATCAGATCCTGGGGACGGTGCAGGGGGTCGGTTTCCGGCCCTTTGTGTACCGCCATGCCACCGACAACGATCTGACCGGCAGCGTGCTCAACGACGCCAACGGCGTCAGCATCGAGGTTCAGGGCACCGAGGCCCAACTGGCGCCGTTTGACCATGCCATGCACCATCAACTGCCGCCACTGGCCCGGGTCGATCACCTGCAGGTGACGCCCCAGCCAACGGTTGACGGCGAGTCGGCGTTCATCATCCTTGAAAGCAGCGGCAAAGCCGACGCCCAGGTGGCGCTGGCCACCGACAAGGCCAGCTGCCCCGACTGTCTGGCCGACATCGCCGACCCCGGTAGCCGCTACTACCGTTACCCGTTTACCAACTGCACCAACTGCGGCCCCCGCTACACCATCATTCGCGATCTGCCCTACGATCGCCCCAATACCGCCATGGCCGGCTTCAAGATGTGCCCGGCCTGCGCCAAAGAGTACCAAGACCCTCTTAACCGTCGTTATCACGCCCAGCCGGTCAGCTGCCCCCACTGCGGGCCGCAACTGAGCTGGCGTCGACCGGGCGGGCAGCTTGAAGCGGTGGAATCGCCGCTGCAGCACTGCGCCCGCCAATTGCTGGACGGCCAGATCATCGCCATCAAAGGCCTCGGCGGCTATCACCTGATGTGTGACGCCACCAACGCCGAGGCCGTCGACACCCTGAGACGACGCAAACAACGGCCCGCCAAGCCGCTGGCGGTGATGGTTAAAGATCGCGCCAGCGCCGAAAGGCTGGTGCAGGGTGATGCCGCCGAATGGGAGACCCTGTGTTCCCTCGAGCGCCCCATCACCCTGATGCGCACCACCGCCAGCACCGAACTGGCCGACGGCGTGGCCCCGGGCATCGACCGACTGGGGCTGTTTCTGCCCTACACCCCGATTCACCAGCTATTGCTGGAGCAGCTGGACCGGCCATTGGTGGCCACCAGCGCCAACCTGTCCGGCGAGCCGGTGATCACCGAACTCAGCCAACTGGTGGACAAACTGGGCCATGTGGCTGACGGCATCCTCGATCACGACCGCCCGATACTCAACCCCTGCGACGACTCGGTGGTTCAGGTGGTTCAGGGCCGTCGCCAATGGTGGCGGCTGGCTCGGGGCATCGCCCCTCAAACCGAACGCCTGCCCGAGGCCTGCGATCGCACCATTTTGGCGGTGGGTGCCCAGCAGAAAAATCGACTGGCACTGGCCTTTGGTCAGCGCAGCATCGTCAGCCCCCACATCGGCGACCTGGACAACCTGGCCACCGAAGGTTACTTCGAGCATACCCTGGCACAACTGCAGCGCATCTACGGCTTGCACATCGACCAGTTGGTCGGTGACCTGCACCAGGGCTACGGCAGCAGTCAGTGGGCCAGCCACTACGCCGAGCAGCACCGTTTGCCACAGCTGCAGGTGCAGCACCACTACGCCCACGTGCTGGCGGTGATGGCAGAGCATCAGCATCTCGGCCCGGTACTGGGCTTTGCCTTTGACGGCACCGGCCTGGGCGACGACGGTCAACTGTGGGGCGGGGAAGTGCTGCTAGCAGACACTCAAGGTTATCAGCGCCTGCACCACGTCAAACCGTTTCGCCTCATTGGCGGCGAGCAGGCGATCAAACACCCGGCGCGGGTGGCCCTGTCTCTGCTGTTCCAGCATGCAGATCTGGACTGCATCCAGGCCAGTGGTTGGCCACAGCGGCTGGGCATCGATGCCGCCACCCTGAGCAATCTGCACCTGATGTGGTCCAAAGGGATTAACTCCCCTTACAGCAGTTCCATGGGGCGATTGTTTGATGCCATGGCCAGCTTCCTGCAGCTGTGTCAGCACACCGATTTCGACGGCCAGGCGGGCATGTTGCTCGAAGCCAGTGCCGAGCCGGTGGCCCAGGCCGATCTGCAGCTGCCGTTGTCGCTCAATGACCAGGGTCAGATCGACACCGCCGGCCTGATCCAGTACCTGTTGCCCCGGGGCGATCAGGCCCTGGATACCGCCCACTGTGCCCGCGCCTTCATCGACGGCATCGCCGAGATGATGGTCGCCCTGATGGATCGTTACCCTCAGCACCCCATCGTGCTGTGCGGCGGCGTGATGCAGAACCGCTGTCTGCTGGAGAACTTACTGCAGCGCATGGGGTCTCACCATCAGCGGCTGATGTGGCCAGAACGCACTCCGGTCAACGACAGCGGCATCGCCCAGGGACAGCTATGGTACGCCCTCAACCACCCGGGTTCCGGGGAGTAACTGGCGATGGAAACCGGACTGCAATGCTTACCGCTAGCCCGCCAGCACACCGCCAATTGGGGGGCGTATACGCCGGCGGCCTGCCGGCAACCGCCGGATTGTTATTGATCGGCACCTGATTCATACCAAATGTTGGCAGAAAAACCCCGGCGAACATGATGTACATCATGAAAGTCGCCGGTCTGTTGACGAATAATGTTCGAAATGTAAAAAAGGGACGTACTCAGACCATGTGTTTATCCATTCCCTCTCAGATTGTGCAGTTGCACCCTGAAGACACCACCGCCACCGTCGATACCATGGGCGTAACCCGCCGTGTCAGCACCCACCTGATCAGCGAAGAGCTGGCCGTGGGCGACTATGTGCTCATCCACGTTGGCTTTGCCATGAATAAAATCGACGCCGCCGCCGCTCAGGAAAGCCTGGATCTGTACAAGGAGATCGTCGAGAAGATGGAGGCCGAGCATGTCTGAGCTGGTCCTGTCCGATCTGTATCAGGGCTTTCGGGATCCGGAAACCATTAAGGCGCTGCTGAAACGCATCGCCGAACTGGCGCCGCAACTGGACGAACCGCTGCGCATCATGGAGGTCTGTGGTGGCCATACCCACAGCATCATGAAGTACGGCATCCACCAGTCCCTGCCCGACAACATCGAATTTATCCACGGCCCCGGCTGCCCGGTGTGCGTGATGCCGAAAGAGCGCATCGACCAGGCCATCGCCCTGGCCAATCAGCCCAACGTCATCCTGACCACCCTGGGTGACATGATTCGAGTCCCGGGTTCCAACTCCAGCTTGGCCCAGGCCCGAGCCCAGGGCTGTGACGTTCGCGCCCTGTACGACCCCATGGACGCGGTGCGACTGGCTCAGGAGAACCCCGACAAGATTGTGGTGTTCTTTGCCATCGGTTTTGAAACCACCACGCCGATGACCGCGGTACTGGTGCAACAGATTGAACAGCACAACCTTCATAACCTGCTGCTGCACGTCAACCACGTGCTGGTACCACCGGCGGTGCACGCCGTCATGGCCGATGGCCAGGCGAAAGTGAACGCCTTCATTGGCCCGTCTCACGTCAGTGTCATCACCGGCGCCAAGGTGTACCAACCCATCGTCGACGCCTACCAGACCCCGGTGGTCGTCTCCGGCTTCGAACCGGTGGACGTGTTGCAGAGCGTATTGATGCTGCTGGAGCAGATGCTGGCTGGCGAAGCCCGACTGGAGATCCAGTACGATCGCGCCGTGACCCTGGAGGGCAACCACCACGCCCAGGCGTTGATCGAACAGTACCTGACCCTGCGACAGGATTTCCGCTGGCGCGGCCTGGGCAACATCCCCTACTCGGCCCTGGAGCTGGCACCGGCCTATCAGCACCTTAATGCCGAAAGTCATTTCGCCGACGTGCTGCCGACCGACGAGATCAACGATCACAAAGCCTGCCAGTGTGGCGACATCCTTAAAGGCCTGGCCAAACCCAGTGACTGCAAGGTGTTTGGCCGCGGCTGCACCCCGGAAACCCCCATGGGCAGCTGCATGGTCAGCTCAGAGGGCGCCTGTCACGCTCATTATAAGTACGCCGGAGTAATTCTATGACCCGCGACACCAAACGACGCATTCAGCTCAGCCACGGTGGTGGTGGCGTCGAAATGAACCAGTTGATTCGCAAACTGTTCTTTAAATACTTCAGCAATGAGATTCTGATTCGCGACGAAGACGCGGCCCGACTGGACATCAGCGGCCCTCTGGCGTTTACCACCGACAGCTTCACCGTCTCGCCACGCACCTTCAAGGGCGGCGATCTGGGTAAGATCGCCGTGGCGGGCACGGTCAACGACCTGGCCATGGCCGGTGCCATTCCTCAGTACCTGAGCTGTGGCTTCATCATCGAAGAGGGCCTGGCCTTCAGCGAGCTGGAACAGCTGGTGCAATCGATGGCCACCGAACTGGAAAAGAGCGGTGCCCGCATCGTCTGCGGCGACACCAAAGTCGTGCCCAAGGGCACCGCCGACGGCATCTTCATCAACACCTCCGGCGTTGGCCAGTGCATTGCCGCCCCGTCCTGGACCAAGCTGCAGCCCGGTGACTGCGTGCTGGTGTCCCGGGACGTCGGCCGCCACGGTGCCTGCATCCTCGCCAGCCGTGAAGGCCTGGCCCTGCAAGGCGATCTGGCCAGCGACTGTGCCACCCTGTGGCCCGATGTGAAACGACTGCTGGACGCCGGCATCGACATCAAGGCGATGCGCGACGCCACTCGCGGCGGCTTGTCGGCGGTGCTCAACGAGTGGGCCGCCAGCCGTGAGCTGGGCATCGAGGTGCAACAGCAGCAGGTTCCCATCGCCCAGGAGGTTCAGGGGCTGTGTGAACTGTTCGGCTTTGAGCCCATGGAGCTGGCCAACGAGGGCACCTTTGTACTGGCGGTGTCCGCCGACCAGGCCGAGCAGGCTCAGGCGCTGCTGCAACAAAGCCAGCCCACTGCCGCCATCATCGGCACCGTGGTCGATGCCCACGTCGGCAAAGTGGTACTGACCACCCCCTGGGGCAGCCAGCGCTACCTGGAGCTGCCCAAGGGCGAGCTGCTGCCGCGGATCTGCTGAGCAGACATCGATTCAACCGCAAGGGTGCTCCGGCACCCTTTTCTTTGGTTCTTCGCAGATTAGCGGGAACTAGATACGAGAACGGCTGGAAAGGTTATTGTGTAGTCGCCAAACAAACCCAATAACCAACCAGCCGTTCTCGATGCCGAAGCTTACCTTGCCTGTCTCACTGTGGGAAGGGTTTTCCCCCACTCATACTGAGCTCCACCACGACACTCTTACCATCCATTTGACCCCTACGAGCCCCGGTCGATGTCACTGTGGCCAGCCAGTCACTCAGGTCCATGATGTTTCCTCGCGTACTGTCCAGGAGCGAGACATTCTTGGCTATCGCACCCTGCTATCGCTGCCGCTACGCCGACTTCGCTGCTCTGGTTGTGGAGTAACTACCGAGAGCCTCTCCTGGCTTGAACCCCATGCGCGGCAGACCAATCTGCTGATTCATTACATCGAACACTTGCTTAAGCTGATGCCCATCAAGCACGTTAACGAGCTGACAGGTTTGCACTGGCACACCCTCAAGCGCCTGGATATGCAGCGCCTGACCCGAGAGGTGATGGAACCTGACTGGAGCCAGGTGCGGCGTTTGGTCATGGACGAGTTTGCCCTGTTCAAGGGCCACCGCTACGCCACGGTCATCGCTGATGCCGATACCCATCAGGTGCTGTGGGTCGGCGAGGGTCGTAGTCGAGAAGCGATACGGCCGTTCTTCCTACAGTTGGGGGAGCACTGCCAGTACATCGAAGCGGTGGCCATGGATATGAATACCGCCTTCGACCTGGAGGTAGCGATGCACTGCCCAAACGCCGAAGTGGTCTATGACCTGTTCCATGTGGTGGCCAAGTATGGCCGGGAAGGGTGGACCGGGTTCGGGTAGACCGAGCCAACGAGCTGAAGCAGGACAAACCGGCCAGAAGAAGGGTGAAGCGAGGTCGTTGGGTGTTGCTGAAGAATCGGGAGAACATGACCGGCAAGCAACATGCCTATCTGGAGGAGTTGCTAGCCGAGAACCGGTCGCTGATGGTGGTATATCTGATGCGAGAGCAACTGAAGGAGTTGTGGTATGCCGACAGTCCCGATGTTGCTCTGAACCAGTGGCAGCTGTGGTGGCAGCAGGTCACCGAGAGCGGCATAGAGCCGCTAATCCGCTTCGCCAGGAAGCTCAAACCTTACCTCAAGGGCATCGTCGCCTCGGCCACTTATCGTCTGCATACCTGCAAGCTGGAGGGGATGAACAACAAGATAAAGGTCATCAAACGCATGGCCTACGGATACCGGGACAGCGACTACTTCTTCTTGAAGATACGAGCCGCTTTTCCCGGTAATGCGCGATGAACCTTTTCTTTTGCCTGCGCCAACATGACTGTATAATTATTCCCAAATTTCACCATTGAGATTGCCATGCTGCTGGAGGGAATCGAGACCCTGCTGACCCTGTCTCAGGAACGAACCATGACGCGCACCGCCACCCGCCTGTATCTAACCCAAAGCGCGGTGAGCAAGCGCATCGCCAAGTTAGAACGTCTGGTTGGCAAAAAACTGGTGGAACCCGACGGCCGTCAGATTCGACTGACTGAGGCGGCTCAGGAATTGGTGGCCAGCATTGGCCCGAGTTACATCGAAATTCGAGGTTTGGTCTTCGATCAACAAACCCGGCCGGAGCGGTCCGCCATGGATGTCGCCTGCTCGGAAACCTTGCTGGCTGGATACCTCAAGCCCATCGCCGCTGAGTTGCTCAACCAAGACCCTCATATCCGCTTCTCCACCCACCATACGCCGATGATTCTCGAGAAAGTACAATCCGGAGAAGCGGTACTTGGCTATTGCGCGGGGCAACTGCCCGGTCAACATGGCCTGGTGACCCGTCATCTGTTTGATGAGCCCTTCATGGTCATCAGTCATGCCCCGGCAACCGGCTTACCCCCTTCAATGCTGGTTAACGACCTCTCCAACCCCGCCAACAGCATGCAAGTCGCCACGCTTCACCGCTTGGGCATTACTCCGATGATGCAGATGGACTCTTACACCGCTGCAGCCCAACTGGCCCTGGCGGGTGTCGGGCCGGCATTGGTGCCAATGGCAACCGTACAGACCCTGGGTATCGCCCCAAAATACTGTTTCAATTTCGAGGAACTGAGGGCACTGACCCGGCCAGTCCACCTCTGTTATCGTCAACGCAGTGGCCGCTTACCGAGGGTCGCCCGACTCATTGAAGCCATTGCCCGTGCTGTTCCCACAACAACTTAACGGCCATCAGCACCGACACGCCGATGACCATGGGGCGCACCAGTTTTGCACCGCGACACACCACCAGGCCAGCGCCCATGCGCGCTCCGATCAAGCCGCCTAAGGCCATTAACAAACCCAGTTGCCAGACAATCAGCCCGGCAGACAGAAACGACATCAAGGCCGCCAGGTTGGAAGCGAAATTAAACACCTTTGCATTGGCCGTGGCTCGAACCAGCCCGAAGCCAACGAGGGCAGAAAACCCCGCGGTATAAAGAGCGCCCGCCCCCGGCCCAAAGAAACCATCGTAGAAGCCAACCATTACACCAACCACAGGCATCAACCACAGCCTGGGCTCTGCCCGCTCCTGGTTTGCCATCGTGCCACCTGGAGCCAGCAGAAAGTACACGCCCAACATCAGCAACAACCCGGGAATCACGCCCATCAGCTGAGTCGCATCGACGCGCGTCACCACCGCGGCCCCCGCCCAGGCACCAACCGCGGTGCCGATGCCCGGTAATAGCACCGCTCGAGGGCTGATCAGCCGGCTTCGAACGAAATAGAGGGAGGCCGAACCACTGGCAAAACACCCCTGTAGTTTGTTGGTCGCCAGCGCCTGTACCGGCGGCACGCCGACCGCCAGCAGCGCCGGCACTGTTAACATTCCGCCTCCACCAGCAATGGCATCGACAAACCCCGCTATCATGGCGACCAGCGCCAGGCCCAGCATCAGCTCCAAAGACAGGTCCACACGTCACTCCAGCCCAACAAAAGGAAAGCTAAGATACCGCTGCCAACCCCATTGGATAAGTGAACTCTCGGACTACAACTCATTCCAATTGGGAATCAGTAAGCTCCATCAGAGAACAAATTGTGGTGGCACACCGACAGTTTTGTTGCCGATCCTGATCCCGGTCTCTGACAGAACCGCTTGTGGATTGCTATAATCCCGCCTTAACACTCGTGAGGACGAATTTAGATGAGCATTGAAAACACCCTGATGCAGCGTGGCGACTCCAAATGTGAGTTGTGTGGTACCAACGACCAGCTGAGCGTGTATGACGTCCCACCGGTAGACAAGAGCAGCGAAGACAAGGCGGTGCTGACCTGCATCACTTGCAAAACCCAGCTGAACGACGCCGCCAGCGTCGACGTCAATCACTGGCGCTGCCTGAACGACGCCATGTGGAGCCAGGTTCCTGCGGTACAGGTGGTGGCTTACCGCATGTTGCACCAACTGAACGCCCAGGGCGAAACCTGGTGCCAGGACCTGCTGGACATGATGTACATGGAAGAGGACACCAGGGCCTGGGCCGATCTGGGTCTGCCGGAAGAGGAAGATCCCGATGCCATTGTTCACCGCGACAGCAACGGTGACGTCATCGTTGCCGGTGACACTGTTCACCTGATCAAAGACCTGGTGGTTAAAGGCGGCAACTTCACCGCCAAGCGCGGCACCCCGGTGCGCAACATCGGTGTGACCAACAACCCGCTGCACATCGAAGGACGGGTTAACGGCCAGCGTATCGTGATCCTGACCGAGTTTGTGAAGAAGTCCAAACACGGCGAATAACCGCGCCGCCCGCATAAAAAAACCGCCGTTCGGCGGTTTTTTTGTTTTCAGGCTCAGCTCAGGGGGTCACAGTCCAGCCACTTGTACATCACTAGGGCATCGACGTACCCCTGAGTGGGGTGGCAAAACGCCATCGGCAGGCGACCGACGGTCTGAAAATCCAACTTGCTCCACAGCTTCACCGCCGTGGTGTTGGTTACCGCCACGAAGTTAAACTGCATCGCCCGGTAACCCAGCGACACCGCCAGTCGCTGCGAATGGCGACACAGGTCTGACGCCAACCCCTTACCACGGGCGGCTGGCGCCACCATGTAGCCACAGTTGCAGACGTGATTGCCCGGTCCGGCCTGGTTGGTTTTCAGGTAGTAGGTGCCCAGCACCTCCCCTTCCCGCTCCGCCACGTAGGTGACCCTGGGGCCACTCATCCACAGGTCGTAAGCCTGGTCGCGACTGATGTCCCGATCGTAGCCATAGGTTTCCCCGGCAACGGCGATGGGTTGAAAGATGGCCCAGATGGCCTCGAAATCCGCATCGGTGGCGGGACGGATCTGCATAGTGGTGCTCCTGGAGCAGGAAAACGAAGCGGCATTGAGGCCAAGGCGGACTCAGGCGCCGGCTTAATGCCGTAACAGCCATTATCTCACTCAACGGCGCCGCCGTCATGGATTGCATGGGGGATTGATAAAAAAAGGGGCCTACTGGCCCCTCTTGTCTACCTCTGCGGGATCATTCCCACTCGATGGTGGCCGGCGGCTTACCGGAGATGTCGTACACCACTCGAGAGATGCCGTCGATCTCGTTGATGATGCGGTTGGACACCCGACCGAGGAAGTCGTACGGCAAGTGGGCCCAGTGGGCGGTCATAAAGTCGATGGTCTCCACCGCACGCAGGCTCACCACCCAGTCGTACTTGCGGCCATCGCCCATGACGCCCACAGACTTCACCGGCAGGAACACGGTAAAGGCCTGGGACACCTTGTTGTACAGATCCGCCTTGTGCAACTCGTCGATAAAGATGGCATCGGCGCGGCGCAGCAGATCGCAGTACTCTTTCTTGACCTCGCCCAGTACCCGCACGCCCAGGCCCGGCCCCGGGAAGGGGTGACGGTACAGCATGTCGTACGGCAGGCCCAGCTCCAGGCCGATCTTGCGAACTTCATCTTTGAACAGTTCGGTCAGCGGCTCGACCAGCCCCAGCTCCATGTCTTCCGGCAGACCGCCGACGTTGTGGTGAGACTTGATCACGTGAGCCTTACCGGTGGCGGCACCGGCGGACTCGATCACATCCGGATAGATGGTGCCCTGTGCCAGCCATTTCACATCCTGAATGCTCGAAGCCTGCTCATCGAACACCTCGATGAAGGTGTGGCCGATGGCCTTACGCTTCACTTCCGGATCGTCGATCCCTTCCAGGGCCGCCAGGAAGCGCTGCTCGGCATCGACACGGACGATGTTGAGACCGAAGTGATCGCCAAACATCTCCATCACCTGGTCGCCCTCGTTCAGACGCAGCAGACCGTTATCGACAAACACGCAGGTCAGCTGGCTGCCGATGGCACGGTGCAGCAGCATCGCCACCACCGAGGAATCGACGCCACCGGACAGGCCCAGAATCACCTTGTCGGAGCCCACCTTGGCTTTGATGCGCTCGATGGCATCTTCGATGATGGTGGCGGAAGTCCAGCGAGTGTCACAGCCACAGATGCCGGTGACGAAGTGCTCGATCATCCGTTTGCCCTGGCGGGTGTGGGTCACCTCAGGGTGGAACTGCACACCATAGAACTGGCGGCTCTCGTCAGCCATGGCCGCGAACGGACAGGTGTCGGTCTCGGCGGACTTAACGAAGCCCTCTGGAATGGCGGTAACCTTATCGCCGTGGCTCATCCACACGTCCAGCAGTGGTTTGCCGTCGTCGGTCAGGGCATCCTCGATTTTGTCGAACAGCGGGTTGCTGTCCACCACTCGAACCTGGGCGTAGCCAAATTCTCGCTTATCGGAGCAAGAGACCTTGCCGCCCAGCTGTTCGGACATGGTTTGCATGCCGTAGCACACACCCAGTACCGGCACGCCGGCCTGGAACACGTACTCAGGGGCCCGTGGCGAGTTGGCTTCGGCCACACTTTCCGGACCGCCGGAGAGGATGATGCCGTTGGGGTTAAAGTCGCGAATCTTCTCTTCGCTGACGTCCCAGCCCCACAGTTCACAGTACACGCCGATCTCACGAATGCGGCGGGCAATCAGTTGGGTGTACTGAGAACCGAAGTCCAGAATAAGGATACGATGGTCGTGGATGTTGCTCATCTTAGATCAATCTCATTGTTGTATAGGGTAGGCCACGGAAACGCTGCAAAAAGGGCAGACCTCAGTCTGCCCTTCGGGATTAACCCATGCGGTAGTTCGGCGCTTCCTTGGTGATGGTCACGTCGTGCACGTGGCTCTCTTTGATGCCGGCGCCGCTAATGCGGACGAATTCCGCCTTGGTGCGCAGCTCTTCGATGGTGCCACAGCCGGTCAGGCCCATGCAGGAACGCAGGCCACCCAGTTGCTGGTGAACGATCTCTTTCAGCTTACCTTTGTAAGGAATGCGCCCTTCGATCCCTTCCGGAACCAGTTTGTCGGCGGCATTGTCACTCTGGAAGTAACGGTCGGACGAGCCCTTGGTCATGGCACCCAGAGAGCCCATGCCACGGTAGGACTTGAAAGAGCGGCCCTGGTACAGCTCGATTTCACCCGGCGCTTCTTCGGTACCCGCGAACAGGGAACCGGCCATGATCAGGCTGGCGCCGGCGGCGATGGCCTTGGCGATGTCACCGGAGAAACGGATGCCACCATCGGCAATCACCGGAATGCCGTATTCGTTGGCGACGCTGGCCGCTTCCGATACGGCGGTGATCTGCGGCACACCGACACCGGTAACAATGCGGGTGGTACAGATGGAGCCCGGGCCGATGCCGACCTTGACGGCATTGACACCGGCGTCGATCAGCGCCTTGGCACCGGCGGCAGTGGCGACGTTACCACCGATGATCTGAACCTCAGGGAAGGCGGCGCGGGTTTCACGAATCCGCTGCAGTACCCCTTCGGAGTGACCGTGGGAAGAGTCGATCAGCAGCACGTCGACACCGGCTTCCACCAGTGCCGCCACCCGCTCTTCGTTGCCTTCACCGGCACCGACGGCGGCGCCGACGCGCAGGCTGCCCTTGTCATCTTTACAGGCGTTAGGTTTACGCTCGGCTTTCTCAAAATCTTTCACTGTGATCAGACCGCACAGCTGGAAGGAGGCATTGACCACCAGCACTTTTTCAATGCGGTGCTTCTGCATCACTTGCTGGGCCTGCTCCAGTGGCGTGCCCTCGACCACAGTCACCAGACGGGCTTTCGGCGTCATCACGTCGGCCACTTTCTTGGACAGGTCTTTGACAAAACGAACGTCACGGCCAGTGATAATGCCCACCAGCTCGTTGCCTTCGGTGACCACGGGGTAACCGGCAAAGCCATTCTGTTCGGTCAGTACCTTCAGCTCGGCGATGGTCAGTTCCGGAGTCACGGTCAGCGGATCGGCAACGATGCCGGCTTCGTATTTCTTCACCATACGAACCTGAGCCGCTTGCTTCTCGATGCTCATGTTTTTATGGATAAAGCCAATGCCACCTTCCTGAGCCATGGCGATGGCCAGACGACCTTCGGTCACGGTATCCATGGCGGCGGAGACCAGGGGAATGTTCAGGCGGATGCTTTGGGTCAGTTGGGTGCCAAGCTCGGCGGTGTTCGGAAGAACAGTAGAGTGGGCAGGGACGAGTAGGACATCGTCAAAGGTAAGCGCTTCTTGTTTAATTCTTAGCATGGCAACATTTCACCGGTAGGGTTTTTGTGGGTGTAAAATATTGCCGGGGAATTATAGGGATCAAGGCTTGCCTCTGCAATCATTTATTGATATTAATTGTCGATCCAACTATTTAACACCGGGCCAACAGTGGCAAATCAAGTCCTTACCGTCTCCGCTCTGAACCGCCAACTGAAAGCCGCCGTCGAACAGCAATGGAACCGAATCTGGCTCTCCGGCGAGATCTCCAACCTGGCGACGCCCTCTTCCGGCCACTGGTATTTCACCCTCAAAGACGATCGCAGTCAGCTGCGCTGTGCCATGTTCCGTGGCCGCAATAACCGGGTAACCTTCCGGCCGGAAAACGGCATGCAGGTGCTGGTGCGCGCCAGCGTCACCCTGTACGAGCCCCGAGGCGATCTGCAGCTGCTGGTGGATGCCATGCAGCCCGCCGGCGACGGCCTGCTTAAGCAACAGTTCGAGCAACTGAAAATGCGCCTGGCCGCCGAAGGCCTGTTTGCCTCCAGCGCCAAGCAACCGATACCGGATCCCATCGAACGGCTCGGGATCATCACCAGCCCCAGCGGCGCCGCCATTCACGACGTGCTGACGGTGCTCAAGCGACGCAACCCGTCGCTGCAGGTGATCCTCTACCCCAGCCTGGTGCAGGGTGCCGAGGCCAGCGCCAGCCTGTGCCGGGCCATTGAAACCGCCAACCAGCGAGACGAAGTCGACTGCCTGCTGCTGACCCGCGGCGGCGGTTCACTGGAGGATTTGTGGTGTTTCAACGAAGAGGCGGTGGCCAGAGCCATCTTTGATTCCTACCTGCCGGTGGTCAGCGCCGTCGGCCACGAAGTGGACGTCAGCATCGCCGATTTTGTGGCAGATCTGCGGGCGCCGACGCCATCGGCGGCGGCCGAACTGCTCAGCGGTGACAACCAACATCAGTTTAAGGAACTGGCTAACCTGCGAGCCCGGCTGCAACGAGCCACCAGTCAGCAGCTGCAGGGGCAAGGCAACCGGCTGGCACTGCTGGAATCGCGGCTGCATGCCAGCCACCCGCAGCGGCAACTGGACACCCTCAACCAGAGATTGGATGAGGTCCAGCTCAGGTTGCATCACCAGATGGAGCGACGCCTGACCCAGGGACACCAGAGCCTGGCTCAGCTGCAGACCCGGCTTCAAAGCTGGCAGCCACAGCGGCAACTGCAGCAGCGGCGCCAGACCGTCAGCGCGCTGCAACAACGACTGAGCCAGGGCATGAGCCATCTGCAGCAGCAAAAGCAGCAGCAACTGGCCGGGCAGGCGCAAGCGCTCAACGCCATCAGTCCACTGGCCGTTCTGGGCCGGGGCTACAGCATCCTGCAAAACGCCGAGGGCGTGGCCCTGACCTCTGCCGAGCAGACTCAGGTCGGAGAGCAGTTGAAGGCGCGCCTCAATCAGGGCCAACTGACCCTCGAGGTAACTGCACGAGACAGCGATTAAGCCTCCAACCTCTATCGCCCCCGCAAACGCGGGGGCCCGTGTCCTCGACTTTTTCGGCGCCTACCCCACCAGTCACCAATCACTAGGCATCACCCCATCCCCCTTTATCTGACACCACGATGAGTGTAGGATTTTCTTCAATTGAATCCGTTAGTTATTGATTTGGGGTGGCACATCACGGCGGAGCTCGGCCAAAATACGTCGTCTCGAATATAGTTACGGTTACAATTCAATCTCTTATGGGTTTGTGGTTACTAACCCACTGCCATTAACGCCATTCAGTGGCCCAGCGGCGCCATCGAGTATGAGCGGTAACTGCCACTCTATCGCAGGCTAAAGCACAGGGTTTACGGGAACCGATGCCTGACTCAAGACCACAAAAAAATCAGTAACTCTTCACTTCGACACCGGATCAAACACAGCCCGTGGGCGGCGCCACTTTTGGGCAGGCAGTATCCGCCTTACGTGCCAAAAAGCCGAGGTCAAAAGCCCATTTTGGGGACTGTTGTGGTTAAAAATGAGCACTTTAGTTACAACGAGAAAAACCTAGTTGCGGCGGATAGGCGGCTAGATTTTGTGGAATGATAGGCGGCAAACCGCCGCATAATAAGCTGTTAGCTTCAAGGAAAGATCGTGAGAAAACAGAAATCGCTACCTAATGGATTGCCAGAGAAAGTAATAAAAGATACATATGGCAAGGAATTGAGCCGCCATTCTAATCAACTAATTCAAGAAATTAGAGATTTCATTAAAGAACCTATTTCTCCAGAAGTTAAGGATGCTACAGTAGAAATATTTCCAGATGAATATGGAGATGGGCACGCGTCGATCGGTTTGTATTTAAATGGAGTAACTACTAAGCATATCGAATTTGCAAGCTATGCCAAAGATCTCCCTTTAATCGATATCCAGTCATATAACGAGAATGATATTTATGTGGCAGATTTGGTAGTAGATTTAGTTAAGTATTGGTTTGCAGAGTGTTGGTACAAAGCGTGTGGCTGGGACTATCCTCTAGCAATTAGTGTTTATGGGCATGAAGGTTTCGGAGACGGAAATGTTATCGATATCACGAGCAGAAGCTAACAAGGCGCTGCAACCGACCTTGAAGTTGACCCGCTTTAGTGGACACCAAAATCGTTAGATTGAGGTGTCAAAATGCCTGCCTACAAGACAGGAAAACGAACCCAGCAGTACAGTGTGGAGTTCAAGGTTAAAGCAGTAACCTGGTCACATCTTCCTCACCGGTCAGTGAAGGAAGTAGCTCAAGCACTGGACATTCATCCGTTCATGTTGTCTCGTTGGCGCAAAGAGTATCGAGATGGCAAATGGGGCATGTCCAAAAAGAACAAAAATCAATCGGAGCCGCTCTCAAAGAGCGATGAGATCAACCAGCTAAAAAGGCGACTCGCAGAACTGGAACTGGAGAATGACCTCCTAAAAAAGTGGCAACGGTTTCAAGCCGAGGAAAGGAGGAATCCTTCCGGTTCATAGCGCGCTACCAGGGGAAAATTCGATTGTCGCGGCTGTGCCAGTTTGTAGGTGTGTCACGATCAGGTTTTTACGCTTGGAAGAAGCGTCAACCAAGCCAACGGGCACAAAGCGACAAAACGTTGAGCCAAGAAATTCAACGTCTTTTCCGGTTGTCTAAAGAGCGCTATGGCAGTCCCAGAATTCATGCTCAACTTAAGCTGCAAGGCATTTGTGTAGCACGGAAGCGGGTGGCAAGGTTAATGCGCGAACTTGGCCTTAAAGCCCGCTCTGTTCGGGTTTACCGGCAAATAACAATAAAATAGACACCCATTTTAAAATCCCTCACTAAGCGCCAGTGCCTGCAGCCCTCGCTTAATCAATGAGGCCTCAATGAAATCCAGTACCAATTCCCCAAAAGGCGGGTCCTGGAACCTTCAATAAAAAAATTTCCAAAAAGCGGACAGCAGTGAGCCTCTTTGAAGGTAAGATTCGTTAAATGAGATAGTGGAATGCGTACCGACTAAGCACCAAGCAAACGCTTAGCGTTTCCTGAGCCTCGAATTCGGTGCATACCATCGGTTTGTCGGCAATGCTGCAGGCTGTGCAGTCGTCCCGTCAGATGACAGAACTGGTACTCAAAACCCTCGGTGAGCTCCATCCAGCTGTCTAAGTCAATATCGAGTCGTTGCAGCAGCGTGCCGCAGGTGGCTGGGATGGCCCCGGTTTTGTCGCCCCTGATGGCACGACCGGTAAACTCCACCAGTTCCAGATAATCATTGAGATGACAGGGCAATGCATGCAAGCCTAAATTGTTGGCATCAAAAGGTTTTAGCGGCTCTGGCTGTTTGCCTTGGAGGGCTGCGCGGATGCGCATCTGAATGCTGGTAAAGTCCGATTGCTCCGGGGTTTTGGCGATGCCTCCCCTAATAGGATTAAGGTCAACGTAAGCCATACACGCCAGCAGTGCCTGCTCATCGAGCAACGCCTGAGATTTGAAACGGCCCTCCCAGAATCGCCCGGTGCACTCGTCTTCTTTGTTGGCTTCGCGAGCAATGTACTCGTTGAGGGAGCGCATAAACCAACTTAAATCGACCAGGCGAGTGCGGTAGAGCTCCGCTTTGCGTTCAACCTGGTGGCGCTCAACACTGGCTAGGTTGTCACGCTGCTCGTCGTCACAATAACGGCGGGTAACTTCAGTCCCGGCAAACAGTTGGTGCCAGCGATTGAGTACCTCCAAGGTGCTCCAGTCCTTGGCCTGTTGGGCATCAACATGCAATACCACATGAGTATGGTTACTCATCACCGCAAAGGCACAGACTTCGATGGCAAACGCCTGACTTAATTCGAGTAACCGTTTTTCGACCCAGTCGCGGCGGTGTTCGTAACTGATGCCGGTGTAGGCATCAATGCCACAAAGGAAACTGCGGCGAACACAACGACTGACGCAGTGATAGAACGGGGTATCTTGCAACGATACCTGTTGGCTTCTGGCTGTAGGCATAGTCTCATCCTTGAAACTAACAAAACTACAGTATAGATGGTGGCTTCCAGACTCTCTTGGTATGGGTGTCTAGTTAAGTTGAACGCTTAGCGTTTCCTGAGCCTCGAATTCGGTGCATACCATCGGTTTGACGGCAGTGCTGCAGGCTGTGCAGTCGTCCTGCCAGATGACAGAACTGGTACTCAAAACCCTCGGTGAGCTCCATCCAGCTGTCTAAGTCAATATCGAGTCGTTGCAGCAGCGTGCCGCAGGTGGCTGGGATGGCCCCGGTTTTGTCGCCCCTGATGGCACGACCGGTAAACTCCACCAGTTCCAGATAATCATTGAGATGACAGGGCAATGCATGCAAGCCCAAACTGTTGGCATCAAACGGCTTTAGCGGCTCTGGCTGTTTGCCGTGAAGGGCCGCGCGGATGCGCATTTGAATGCTGGTAAAGTCCGATTGCTCCGGGGTCTTGGCGATGCCTGCCCGAATAGGGTTGAGGTCAACGTAAGCCATACACGCCAGCAGTGCCTGCTCATCGAGCAAGGCCTGAGATTTGAAACGGCCCTCCCAGAACCGCCCGGTGCACTCATCCTCTTTGTTGGCTTCGCGAGCAATGTACTCGTTGAGGGAGCGCATAAACCAACTTAAATCGACCAGGCGAGTGCGGTAGAGCTCCGCTTTGCGTTCAACCTGGTGGCGCTCAACACTGGCTAGATTGTCACGCTGCTCGTCGTCACAATAACGGCGAGTAACTTCAGTCCCGGCAAACAGTCGGTGCCAGCGATTGAGTACCTCCAAGGTGCTCCAGTCGTTGGCCTGTTGGGCATCGACATGCAGTACCACGTGGGTATGGTTACTCATCACCGCATAGGCACAAACTTCGATGGCAAACGCCTGACTTAATTCGAGTAACCGTTTTTCAACCCAGTCGCGGCGGTGTTCGTAACTGATGCCGGTGTAGGTATCGATGCCACATAGGAAACTGCGGCGAACACAACGACTGACGCAGTGATAGAACGGGGTATCTTGCAACGATACCTGTTGGCTTCTGGCTGTAGGCATAGTCTCATCCTTGAAACTAACAAAACTACAGTATAGATGGTGGCTTCCAGACTCTCTTGGTATGGGTGTCTAGTTAAGTTTATCTAGTTAAGTTCTTACTAAATATTTGCGATGCTATTGTTAGCCTTGAGGGTTGGCATAATCATGCAACTCCTAATGTTCACTATGTCGAGAAGTTTGAATTGCTTATCGAGCGTCACTCCGAACTTCTGAAAATAATCGACAAAGTTAACGGCAAGTCTGCACAATTCACTAATGATTAAGTTCAGCTTATAACAAGACACTGTAGGCGGATTTCAGCCAGCCCGGCTGCACTCTTGCCTCGCGGAGTATAGCCGGGCAGTCTGCTCCCGCTAAGTGGAGCGTTTTACGTAATTCGTTGGAAATAGTGATGGCTTTAAAATCTCATTTTGGATTCATAAGTGAAGGTTCGCACCGTTTGTCGTGGAAGTTAAATGGAAATCTTCAAAGTGTGCTGCTTGGAGACAAGGTTACTTGTACCGCTTATAGTGAGACACATGATCTAGTCTTGGTTCTGACTAGTTCAGATGGTTCAAGCGCAGGTGATAAATTAATTGTCTATCGAGGGAGCGGTCAGTTGCTATTCGAAGTTAATGAGCCACTAGACTATTCATTTTATTATTTATCGTCTCATATACATCATGAAACAGCAGTAGTGTGTATTTCCAAATGTCATAGGTATGACTGGTTTTATGCGATAAATCCAGAAACTGGTCAGTTAGAAAACTTGAACAGAGCATATTAAAAATACGTATAACAAAGCGTTTAAGGCAGATTCGCAACGCTCGGGATTTTCGGTTTGATTCAGTTTTAGTGTTTACGGCACAATAGTTTAGGTTTGGTGGTTTGCGTCGCTCACTACTTAACGCGGCGTTATGGTTCATAAGGAAGCGTATAAATATGTTAGACAATTCTATAGATTTCACAGCTAAGCAGCTTGAGTACCACCAGAAGAAAACGAGAGGCTTTTTACGCTGGGTGTGGGGGTTAGCTATTGGGATATTAGTCGTCATCTTTATTTTTGCTACTTATACCAATCTCCAATTGCAGACTGTGGCAAGTGCCTTTGTACAATTGACTGAGCGAGTAGGTTACTTGGTAGCTGACAAACCTAAAATGCCCGATTTCGTTAAATTGATTAATGAAAATTACTTTGGATATTGGGCTGTCTCAGGGCTTTTATTGGCAATTATGGCTTCACTGGGAATGTTAAAATACCACTCTAGTCGTACAGCATTTTTTGAGGGAGAATTACTTTTGCTTTACAAGTATCAAGGGCTTTTAGTCGCCAAAGAGTCTAGTGAAGAAGCAACGACTAAGATTATTGAACTTTATTTAAATCAAGCTAACTCTGATGAGCCGAAGGTCTCAATTAATCCTGTATTAGACTCAATATCACAAAGCACGGATAAGATACTGGAGCACTTTAAAAATAGACCATAACAAAGCATTTAAGAGTAATAAAATAGACACCCATTTTAAAATCCCTCACTAAGCGCCAGTGCCTGCAGCCCTCGCTTAGTCAATGAGACCTCGATGAAATCCAGTGCCAATTCCCCAAAAGGCGGGTCTTGGAGCATTCAATAAGAAAAATTCCAAGAATCGGACAACAGTGAGCCTCTTGGAAGGCAAGATTCGTTAAATGAGATAGTGAAATGCGTACCGACTAAGCACCAAGCAAACGCTTAGCGTTTCCTGAGTAATAAAATAGACACCCATTTTAAAATCCATCACTAAGCGCTAGTGCCTGCAGCCCTCGCTTAATCAATGAGGCCTCAATGAAATCCAGTACCAATTCCCCAAAAGGCGGGTCTTGGAGCATTCAATAACAGGTGGTAGAAGTTGAGAAACAGACAGCCTACATCGTCTTATAACAAGGCAACTCAAATCGGACCAAAACTCGTTGTCAAATTTATTGCAAACGGCGTAATAAATGCGCCATCACATTTTGGCCGTTGGTTGCGGCGTCAAGCGCCTATGGAAATCATCAACAAATTCATATTTTTCGTTCTAATCTTTTGTGGAGCTGTAGCGGCAGAGGAACAAGGAATGAGTAAGCAAGACGCACAGAAGACCTGGGGCGAGTATCATGAACGGATAAAGAATCGCCGCCTTACTCAGGCTAGATTAATCAACTTGGAGTTGGATAAAAACAATATAACTAGCGAAATAGATCTAATTCTAGACTTTAGTTTTTTCACACAGAATGAAGCTGGTGCAAATGGCCTTAAAAACCAACTCAGTGAAAACTACGAAATGACTATCAGTAAAAAAGGTGAGTATTGGCATATTAATGGCACTTCGCGGCCGTATGCTGTGAACCTAACCACTGAGCAACACTTGGGCTAGGTAGAGTTCATGTGTGATGTAGCTCTATCTTACGGCAGTATCTTTAGTACTTGGTCTATTACCGAACAAAAAGGGAATCGTGTTTGGTCTAATGAGAACATTGAAACGGAGTTCGACTAATACAGTACTTAACAATCACAGGAAAGCAGACGCAAAAAGCCGCGCGCCTGCTGTAATCGTTATATTTCTCAAAGAGAAGGGAGTTTTTGTGAAGAATTTTGGTTTGGTACTTTTATCAGTCATTTTAATTGGCTGTAGTAGCACAGGCGTCATTCCTATGGATGAAGGCAGATATATGATTGCCCAGCGCAGCGCACAAGTAGGGCTTGGTCCACCAGACGGCGTTAAAGCAGAAGTTTACCAAGAGGCTAATGAATTCTGCGCCCAGCAAGGAAAGCGCGTAAAGACTGAAGACTTGCAAATGACCAATTCTGGCTTTGGGCGCCCTGGCAACGTCTCCCTTGAGTTCAGTTGCCAATAGAAACATAACACCTATGCTCCTTCTCCGAGTCAAAGACCAAGTCCCCCCAACCAAGCTGTCAGAGCGCGCTCAGTATGTCGAGATTGCCAAGCTATGCAGCTTCGTCTGTCTGAGACAGCGCTGGCTGCAAACGCACACAGAGTCGTTGTTACGCGATTCTCTGTCGCTACCATCGGCGCCCTCCCCCTAGCCAAGTTCGAGCGGATTCAACGCCGCACAGCGCCCCGTCACCACCACGACTTATCGTCGGTTGTCTGTAACTAACCCGAACCCAGCCGGTGCCGGCCGGGCAACAAAAAAGGCCGCCTGGGCGACCTTTTTGCTGCTACGGAAGCAACCGTTAGCGACGATTGCGCAGATGGGCTACCACCCGCTTACGCTTCTTCAGATCATCACCGCTGAGCTTCTTACGGCGACCGTCGAAGGGGTTGGCCCCTTCCTGGAACTGAATCCGAATCGGGCTGCCCATGATCTTCAACGACTTGCGGTAGTAGTTCATCAGGTAGCGCTTGTAGGAGTCCGGCAGATCCTTCACCTGGTTGCCGTGCACCACCACAATCGGCGGGTTGTAACCACCGGCGTGGGCGTACTTAAGCTTGATGCGACGGCCGTGGGACATCGGTGGCTGGTGATCGTCCACCGCCATCTTCATCACCTTGGTCAGAACCGAGGTGTTATGACGCTGAGTGGCACTGGCATAGGCTTCCTGCACCGACTCAAACAGGTGGCCGACACCGGTACCGTGCAGCGCCGAAATAAAGTGCAAACGGGCAAAATCGATAAAGCCGAGACGACGATCCAGCTCGCGCTTGATCTCTTCGCGGACATCATTGCTAAGGCCGTCCCACTTGTTCACCGCAATCACCAACGCTCGGCCGGCATTCAGGGTGAAGCCCAGCAGCGACAAGTCCTGATCCGAGATGCCGTCACGGGCATCGATGGTCAGCAACACCACGTTGGCTTCTTCGATGGCCTTCAGGGTCTTGATGACCGAGAACTTCTCCACCGCTTCATGCACCTTACCGCGACGACGAACACCGGCGGTGTCGATCAGCACGTATTCGCGGCCATCACGCTCCATGGGAATGAATACCGAGTCCCGGGTGGTGCCCGGCATGTCGTACACCACCACCCGCTCCTCACCGAGGATGCGGTTGGTCAGGGTCGACTTGCCGACGTTGGGGCGACCGATAATGGCCAGCTTAATCGGCTGGTCCTGCAGGCGCTTTGCCTGGGCTTCGGCGTCCTCTTCGGTGTACAGGGTCACGTCGTCGTCCTGTTCACCCAGCTCTTCTGACTCTGGGTTGTCGGCGACAAACTGCTCCACGAACGGCTCGAGGGCACGCAGTATCAGGCCACTGATGCCACGGTTCTGAGCGGCGGCAATCTGATGCACCTCGCCCATGCCCAGGGCGTAGAATTCGCCACAGGCGGAATCGGCATCAATGCCATCGGTTTTGTTGGCCACCAGGAACACCGACTTCTGCTGGCTACGCAGGTGGGCGGCAATGGCCTCATCGGCCACGGTCAGGCCGGCGCGCGCGTCCACCAGGAACAGCACCACATCGGCCTCGTCGATGGCCGCCAGCGACTGCTCGGCCATCTTGGTTTCGATGCCCTCTTCGGTGCCATCGATACCACCGGTGTCCACCACGATGAACTCATGCTCACCCAGCTTGGACTGGCCGTATTTACGGTCTCGGGTCAAACCGGGAAAGTCTGCCACCAGGGCATCCCGCGTGCGGGTCAGGCGGTTAAACAGGGTCGATTTGCCCACATTCGGACGCCCAACCAGGGCTACCACTGGCATCATGGTGAAAACCTCTTTAATAAAAAACGCCCCCAATATGGGGGCGCAGTATTCTAGCAGTGCCTTAGCCTATTGTCACCACGGCAATGCGCCCGTCCCGGGTCTGAAGGTAGATTTTATCATCCACCACCAAGGGTTGAGTATAGAGCCCGGAGCCGTCAATCTGCAGCCGACCAACCAGGGTGCCGCTGTCGCGGTCCATGATGTGCAGGTAACCTTCGAAGTCGCCCACCACCAGATAGTTGCCGATCACGGCCGGGCCGGTGACCATGCGACCGGTCAGGCTGCTGTTGGCCCACGTCTCCAGGCCATTCTGACGATTCACCGAATAGACGGTGCCGCTGCTGTCGGTCAGGTACAGCGCATTGCCCTGCAGATCCATCGGCGCGTAGCTGGAGTATTGACGCTGCCACTTGATCTGGCCGCTGCGCAGTTCCACCGCCGCCAGGTTGCCGTTATAGGCGGTGCCGTATACGGTTTGCCCCAGCACCAGTGGCTTGCTGTCGACATCAACCACCCGCTCCAGTTCGTTGGAGCCGCTGGCCTCGGCCAGGCGTGCTTCCCAGATGGGCGCTCCCTGCTGAGAGAACACCGCCACCAGTTTACCGTCCGGGGTGCCGGTCAGGGCCGCGCCCTGGCTGGAGGCCACCCCACTGGTGCCGCGCAGCACCAACGACGGCATGGTCAGTTCGTAAGTCCACAGCAACTCGCCGCTGTCCACATCAAACGCCTGCACCTTACCGGAGCCGGTATTGACCACCACCTTGCCATCGACAATGGCAGGATCCGACAACAACTCACCTCGAGTATTGGCTTGCCAGTCAACCTCACCGGTTTCCTGATTCAGGGCGAACAGCACCCCGTTCTCGCTACCGATAAAGATGCGGTTAAAGCCGTGGCTGATGCCGGCGGACAGGCGCGCGCCATTGTTCTTCTTCAGAGCCCCCAGAGCAAATTCACGGCGCAGATTCTGAGTCCAGATCTCCTTACCGGTCTGTTGGTCGTAGGCGGTGATCAGCCCAAAACGCTCGGCAGCAAATACCTTGCCATACGCCACCTCGGGCGACAGGCTGGACCAATACTCGTCAATGCCGTCGCCACTGCTGGCACGCCAAACCACGTCTGCGGTTACCGTGGCTTCGATCTCCGGGAGGGGGGAGACCTGAATACCGATCTCTTCCTCATCGCTGGAGGCACAGCCCATCAGGGCCAATACCATCAGCCCGGCCAGCCATCCTTTTCCTGCCTTCGCCATCAAATTCGTCCTCAAATCGCCAGATCGTCGAGCTTCATCTGCAGCTCCTGGCTGCTGCTGCCGGCGGTCTGGGCAGCCAGGTAGGCCTCCCGGGCACCCTGCAGATCACCTTGCTGCTTCAGGGCGTCGCCCTTAAGCTCATCGCGCTGAGCGACGAACGCTTCGTTGCTGATGCCAGCCAGCGTCGCCAGGGCGCCATCGAGATCACTCTGAGCCATCTGCACTCGAGCCAGTCGCAACTGCACCAGCGGTTTGAAATCCGCATCGATGCTGGCCAGAACCTCGGTCAGACGCTGATTGGCCTGAGTCAGATCGCCACTGTCTGCGGCAGCCTTGGCCAGCATCAGGTTGGCCAGATCGGCGTAAGCGCTGTCGCTGTGGCTCAGGGTCAGCTCATCCACCGCCGCGGTCAGGGCCTCGGTGGCGCCGGCCTGAGCGATGGTGGCTTCAAACGCCACCGATGCGGCTTCCGCCTGCTCACGCTGATAGTCCTGATAGGTGTTCCAGCCAAACAAGCCCGCCAGGCCGATGACCGCACCACCAATGATGGAGTTTCCGTACTCTTTCCAAAACGATTTAATCGCTTCGACTTGTTGTTCTTCGGTGCTGTAGATTTCCACGTGGACTATCCCCTTAAGCGTTTACAAGAGAAGGCAGCAGTTGGCTGAGCTCTTCACGGCTCACCTGACGCTGCTCTCCTTCGCCGCGCAGTGGCTTAACCGTCACTACGCCTTGTTGCAATTCATCTTCACCGATGATCAGTGCCACCGCGGCACCGCTCTTATCGGCGCGTTTCATCTGTTTCTTAAAGTTGCCGCCACCACAGTGGGACATCACTTTGAGTGTGGTGTCACTGCGCAACTGCTCGGCCAGCGCCATGGCACTGCTCATGGTGCCGGAGCCCATGGCGCAGACGTAACAGTCTACCGCCGCCGGCAGGGCATCAAATTTACCCAGGGTATCCAGCAGCAACACCAAGCGTTCAATGCCGGAGGCAAACCCAACCGCTGGCGTGTCCTTGCCCCCCAGTTGGCCCACCAGGCCATCGTAGCGACCACCGGCCAGCACCGTGCCCTGAGAGCCGAGGCTGTCGGTGATCCACTCGAATACGGTGTGGTTATAGTAATCCAGACCGCGAACCAAACGGGGGTTAACGGTGTATTGGATGCCAGCAGCGTCCAGCAGTTCACACAAAAGATCAAAATGTTGCCTGGATTCCTCACCCAGATGATCTTTCAGGGCCGGGGCATCGCCCAGCAACGCCTGAACCTGAGGGTCTTTGCTGTCCAGTACCCGCAGTGGGTTAGTGTACATGCGACGCTGGCTGTCTTCATCCAGAGCCTCTTTGTGCTGCTCCAGGAAGGCCACCAGCGCATCGCGGTAGGCGGCACGCTCGTCACTGCTGCCCAGGGTGTTCAGCTCCAGGCGAACCTGGCTGTCGATGCCCAGGCGTTTCCACAACTGGGCAGACATCATCAGCACTTCGGCGTCGGCGTCGGCGCTGCCGATGCCGTACACCTCAACACCGAACTGATGGAACTGGCGGTAACGTCCTTTCTGCGGGCGTTCATGGCGGAACATGGGGCCCATGTACCACAACCGCTGCTCCTGGTTGTACAGCAAGCCATGCTGGTTGCCGGCACGAACGGTGGAGGCGGTGCCTTCAGGGCGCAGGGTCAGCGAGTCGCCATTGCGGTCCTCGAAGGTGTACATCTCCTTCTCGACAATGTCGGTTACCTCACCGATGGCCCGCTTAAACAGACCGGTCATCTCCACGATAGGGGTGCGGATCTCCTGGTACCCGTAACTGGCCACGGTTTCCCGCAGCGCCGCTTCCACCCATTGCCACTTGGCGGTCTCGCCCGGCAGGCAATCGTTCATGCCTCGAATCGCTTGAATCTGTTTACTCACGTTACTCTCTTTTATACGTAAAAATTCCCCGTGTCCGCTGCCCGGCCACACCGGCGGGCACACGGAACCCACGGGGAGTTCAAATTAGTCCTGGATCTCTTTAACGTCGATCTGCTGCTGCTTGATCGCCACCTGGCGGCGAATGCGTTCTTCCAGCAAGGTCACCAGTTGTTCGTTGTCCAAACGCTCTTTCTGACGTTCGCCATCCACATAGAAACCACTCTTGCGGTTGCTGCCCGCCAGCCCCAGATCCGACACCAGTGCCTCACCTGGGCCATTGACCACACAGCCAATGATGGAGACGTCCAGCGGCGTGGTCACGTCTTCCAGACGCTGCTCCAGCTCGTTGACGGTGTTGATCACATCAAACTCCTGCCGAGAGCAGGAGGGGCAGGCGATAAAGTTGATGCCTCGGGAACGGATGCGCAGACTCTTGAGAATATCAAAGCCCACCTTAACCTCTTCCACCGGATCCGCCGCCAGTGACACCCGCAGGGTATCGCCGATGCCTTCGTTCAGCAGCAGTCCCAGGCCGATGGCCGACTTAACCGCCCCGGCCCGCTGACCACCGGCTTCGGTGATCCCCAGATGGATTGGCTGTTCAATCTCGTCGGCCAGCAAACGGTAGGCGTCCACCGCCAGGAACACATCCGACGCCTTAACGCTGACCTTGAAGTTATCAAACTCAAAGTCGCGCAGAATCTGTACGTGACGCATGGCCGATTCCACCAGCGCCGCCGGTGTCGGCTCGCCGTACTTCTCCTGGATGTCTTTTTCCAGCGAACCGGCGTTGACGCCGATGCGGATCGGAATGTTGCGCTCGCGAGCGGCATCCACCACCGCCTTGATGCGTTCCTGGTTACCGATGTTGCCCGGATTGATGCGCAGGCAATCGGCACCGTACTCCGCCACTTTCAGGGCGATGCGGTAATCGAAATGGATGTCGGCCACCAGAGGAATGCTGGTTTGCTGCTTGATCGCCTTGAACGATTCAGCCGCTTCCATGGTTGGTACCGACACGCGAACGATGTCGGCACCGGCACGCTCGATGGCCTGAATCTGGGCCACGGTCGCCGCCACATCGGTGGTTCGGGTATTGGTCATGGACTGAACCGCGATAGGGGCACCGCCGCCAACAGGCACATTGCCCACCATTACCTGGCGAGTGTGACGACGCTTGATCGGGGATTCGTGTTGCATGGGATACCTTAATTGGCCAGGGTGATGACCGCCACCTTACCGGGGCGATAGCCTGACATGTCTATCGACTTGCCATTAAATTCCAGCGCCACCACTTCCGGGGCACCGATACGAAGTTTAAAGGGGGCTTTTCCGGACAACTGCTGCTCATAGCCTTCGCGCTTAAGCCCCTCCAGCAGGGTGTTGCCGTCGGCGTCCTTCAGCAGCATCCAGCAATCGCCCAGAAGGCGGATGGACACCTGCTCCTGTACCACTGCTGGCGCTGGCGTCGCCTCGGTTTCCGCCGCCGGTGCCTCGGTGGACGCAGTGGTGGCGGAAGCCGGTTGAAGCTCAGGGGTCACAATCGGCTCAATGGCGCCACTCTCGGCTGGCTCAGGAGTCTGGGCCGACATTTCAGTGGCCACCTCAAGCGCCTCGGCAGGGGTCGTTTCGGCGGCAGTGTTTGTTGTGGCCTCGTCACTCGCGGCGATCAGGGCCGGAGTCTCGGGCTCAGGCTGAGTCACTTGCTGGACCACCGCTGGCACGGTCACCACGTTGCTGGTTTCCAGCAGCGACTGAGGTTTAGTGACCCACCACCACACCAGCAGCCCCACCAGGCCCAGGGCGATGATCCAGGTCAACAGCATCCAGCGGCTGTCGCGCTGCTGCTTGGAGGTACGACGGGAGAAACTCTGCATGGCAGTCTGCTCTTGAGAGTGAGGCAGCGCCATCAGAGCCTGGGCAATCTGTTGTTCGCTAACGCCAACCAGGCGAGCGTAGTTGCGGACATAGCCGCGAAGATAGGTAGTGGTAGTGCCGGACTCGTAGTCGTCGTTCTCAATCCCCTCCACCACAGAGCGGCGCAGGCTGAGACGCTGAGCAACCTGCTGGGTTGTCAGTCCGTTTGCTTCCCTGGCCGCCTTAAGCAGCGGACCTGGTGTGATCACCGTTTGTTCTTGTTGTTCTTGGTGTTGCTGATTTTCACTCATTGGTAATTCTTTGCCCGATATGCCTTAGCTTGTTCCGACTCGGGGTAATTCACCAGCAACTGCGCTCCAAAACGCTGCGCAGCTTTCTTGTGGTTTGCCCGGCTCTCTATCTCGACACCCAACCATAACGTCACTGCCGAGGCCGCATTCGTCGCGTGGTACTGGGACAACGCCAACCTGGCTTGCGGGTAGTCCTGTTGGCGAAACGCTAATTCTGCCAGTTCCAACCATAAGTCGGTGCGACCAGGATCATACTTTAATGCCATCTGAAAGTATTGCTGTGCCGGCTCCGCTAAGCCAGCTTTCAGGGCACATCGCGCCAGATTTTCGTAACTTTTTCCCTGTTTGGCGTAATCCGGTAACTCGATGGCAGCCAACAACTGCCGTTCGGATTGGGGCCACTGCCCCTGGCGACATAAGAAGACGCCGTAGTTATTGCGGGCATCTGCGCTGTTCGGATGGGCCTCGATGACCCGGCGGTACACCGCCCCGGCCTGCTCCGTCTCCTGCACCTGCTCGAAGTAGTACGCCAGGGTCAGCAGTGCCGATTCCGACTGCGGTTGGTGCTCCAGGGCCCGATCCAGGTTGCGTTTGGCGGCTTCCAGGTCTCCTCTCTCCAGATACCCCAGTGCCAGTGCCACCCGTTCCCGGGCGGCCTGTTCCGCCTCAACCGCCGCATCGGCCTGGGTCAGCTCCCGCCCATCCAGGGTGGTTTGACTGACGCAACCCCACAATACCACAGTAATGCCAATGGCTATCCATGCCTTCATACTGAACGAATTCCCGTCGAACAGGTAATTAGTTCATTTTTACCGAAATTTGTTCACCGTGCATGCGTTTTTTCAGCATTCGTTTGGTGCGGTCTCTCACATCCCCCACCAATTGACCGCAAGCGGCGTCAATATCGTCGCCGCGGGTCTTGCGTACAATAACGGTATAACCCTTTTCCATCAACACCTTGGCAAAGCGGTCGATGCGGGAATTCGAGCTCTTGCCATAGGGGCTGCCCGGGTAAGGGTTAAAGGGAATCAAATTGATCTTACACGGAGTGTCTTTCATCACCTGGGCCAATTCATGGGCCTGATCGGTGCTGTCGTTGATGTGATCCAACATCACGTACTCCACCGTCACCCGCCCTTTATTGGCAAAGGATTTACCCAAATAGCCCCGAACCGACTCCAGGAACATCTGAATGTTGTATTTCTTGTTGACCGGAACCAACTGGTCCCGCAACTCATCATTGGCGGCGTGCAGGCTAATGGCCAAGGCAACGTCAATCTGGTCCCCCAGCTTGTCCAGCGCCGGTACCACACCGGAGGTAGACAGGGTGACCCGCCGCTTGGACAGGCAGAAACCGAAATCATCCAGCATGATGTCCAGGGCCGGAATCACGTTGGTCATGTTCAGCAGTGGCTCACCCATGCCCATCATCACCACGTTGGTAATGGGTCGATCTTTGGTGTTTCGAGACAAGCCGAGATAGGTGGCGACCCGCCACACCTGACCGATGATCTCCGCCACCGTCAGGTTGCGGTTGAAGCCTTGCTGGGCCGTAGAGCAGAAACTGCATTCCAGGGCACAGCCTACCTGAGAGGAGACGCACAGGGTGGCGCGGTCGTCCTCGGGGATGTAGACGGTCTCCACTTCCTGGCCGTTGCCAACGTCGATGGCAAACTTGATGGTGCCGTCGGATGAGTGCTGGCTGTCGGCAATCTGCGGCGCTTCAATGCAGGCCAACTCGCTCAACTTGGCACGCAAGCCCTTGTTGAAGTTGGTCATTTCATCAAAGTTATCCTGACCAAAGTGATAGATCCATTTCATCATCTGATCGGCACGAAACGACTTCTCGCCCAACTCGGCGAAAAATTCCCGCATCGCTTTACGGTTCAGGTTTAATAAATTGACCTTCTCAGTCATCTGAAATGCTCCTCGACTCTGGCCCAAAATGGCGCGCAATTGTACAGGGTAAGCCAGTGTAAAGTCTACCACAGCCCACGTCAGGCGGGATTCAGGTGCGTCGGCCGCCGTTCATGCTAAACTAGCGGCACACTTCTTATATTGTCTGAATTTACTCAATGTTTCTGTTAGTCACATACATTCTGGCTGCCATCGGCGTTTCCTTTGTCTGTAGCGTCTTTGAAGCCGCGTTGTTGAGTGTCACCCCCAGTTACATCGCCAACCTGAAAAACTCCAACCCCAAGGCGGCCGCCCGCCTTGAGGCCCAGAAAGAGGATGTCGAGGCGCCACTGGTGGCGATTCTGACCCTCAACACCATCGCCCACACCGCCGGAGCCGCCGGGGCCGGCGCCCAGGCCGCCAAGGTGTTTGGCGATAACATGCTGGGGCTGTTTTCGGCGGTCCTGACCCTGGCGATTCTGTTCTTTTCCGAGATCATCCCCAAGACCCTGGGTGCCAACTACTGGCGCTCGCTGGCGCCCTCAGTCTCGTTGGCGCTGAACTGGATGGTAACTCTGACCAAGCCACTGGTGTGGATCTCACTCAAGGTCACTCGCCTGATGGGCAAGGGCGAACAGGGCCACTACATTCGAGCAGAGATGTCGGCCATGGCCGACGTAGGCCACCAATCCGGTGAACTGGATGAAAAAGAATCCAGTATTATGAAGCAGTTGCTTAACGCCCGAAATGTGCCGGTCACCGCGGTAATGACGCCGCGAACCGTGATTCACTCCGCCAGCCAGCACACCACCCTGCACGAGTTTGTCAGCAGCGAGGGCGGCATGCACTTTACCCGGATTCCGGTGCACGATGAGGATCGCGACGACATCGTCGGCTACGTTCACCGTGCCGAGGTACTGTTGGCAGAAAAGAGCAGCCCGGACAAGCCGTTGCGCTCACTGAAAAAGCCCATCCTGGTGTTGCCGGAAGGCACTAAACTGATGGCGGTGTTTGAGCAACTGCTGAAGCGCCACACCCAAATTGCCATCGTGGTGGATGAATATGGCAGCGTGCTGGGTATCGTCACCATGGAGGACATCATCGAGTCACTGCTGGGGCTGGAGATCGTCGACATGACCGATCCCGCTGCCGACATGCAGGTGGTGGCACGCATGCTGTGGGAACAGCGCAAGAAGAAGCGCGGCATCGAACTGAGTGACAACGACTCTGAGGAGTAGGGGTCACCGAAACAAAAAAAGCGCCCCGAGGGCGCTTTTTTTTATTCTGCGAGCAACCGCTTAACGGGTGCGTGGGCAGATCTCTTCCTGAGTGAAGAAGTACGCGATTTCACGCTCGGCAGACGCAACCGCGTCGGAGCCGTGAACGGCGTTTTCATCAATGGAATTCGCGAAGTCGCTACGCAGAGTACCGCGAGCCGCTTCGGCAGGGTTGGTGGCACCCATGATTTCACGGTTGGCCAGAACGGCGTTTTCGCCTTCCAGGCACTGAACCATGATAGGACCGGAAGTCATGAACTCAACCAGTGCGCCAAAGAAAGGACGCTCTTTGTGCTCGGCGTAGAAACCCTCGGCCTGCTCCTGGCTCAGGTGAACCATTTTAGAAGCGATGATCTTCAGACCGGCGCTTTCGAAACGGCTGTAGATGGCACCGATCAGGTTTTTGGCAACGGCATCGGGCTTAACGATGGAAAAAGTGCGTTCAATCGCCATTTTTCTCTCCATATTTAGGGTTGTTATATAATTTGGCGCGGATTATATGCTAACCCGCGCCAAAAATCCCGACTTAAATCACACCAAGGCCCAAATTCAGCCTTGCGAAGATCACGTTTTACACAGGTATTTGACCCCGATCCACAGCCGATGGTCATCGCAGCAACGGCGCATGCGAGTGACAAAGCCTAAGCCATTGCCGATCTCCATCGCCTCGTGCAGCGCTTCGGCGGAGTCCTGCTGTTGCTGAGGAATCGCCAGCAGCAAGCGGCCACATTTGGCCAGCAGACGCCAGCTGAATTGAATCTCGCGCGCCATGTCACTGCCAGACTCGGTGGTGGCACCCAGCCACACGACCGCCTGATAATCGACGCTGCGCACCGCCGGTCCGCGCACCAACACCTGTACCGACGGCAGATCGGCGTACTGTTGTTTCAACATGGCGGACTTCATGACGTGATCGGTCAGGATGTCGATCTCACCCGGTTCGCCGACCTGCTGTGCCAGCATGCGAACGAAGACTTCATCACATGGGGAGATCACCAGCACTCGTTCACCTCGTTTGAGTGCCAGCTTGCGTAGAATAAATTTGTATTTCCACTCAGGAAACGCATCATCCGAAACTGCTGGATGAGAAACTAGAGAGGGAGTTTTGCGGACTTCTTGTTGCATTGTTATTTTCCGCCCCGAATTATTGGTTTAGTGTCGCTCGGTTTGACCTTGTTCAGCGATTAGACAACATACTGCTTTAGTGGTTAAAAAAACAACCCCTTTTTGCCGTCATTGTGACATAGCGACCGATTGTTTTCTGAACTGTATTTTTCTCCGAAAAGAGCTGCAGGTGGGGTAAAAATGAGAGAGCCGACCCACTTTCGCGGATCGGCTGCGAGTTTATTTACGCTGTGACTGTAACCAGTCTATCCACTCCGGCACCCCTTCACCTGTGGTAGCCGACACGCAGATCACCTCGATGTCCGGGTTCACTTTACGGGCATTGTCGATGCATAACTGCACATCGAATTTCAGGTGCGGCAGCAGGTCCACCTTGTTCACCAACATCAACGAAGACGCCGCAAACATGTCTGGGTACTTCAGTGGTTTGTCTTCCCCTTCGGTCACCGACAGAATGGCAATCTTGTGGCGCTCGCCCAGATCAAAACCGGCCGGGCACACCAGGTTGCCCACGTTCTCAATGAAGATCAGATCCCCCCCATCCAGCTCTAACCGCTCGCAGGCGCTGGCAATCATGGCCGCATCCAGGTGGCAGCCCTTACCGGTGTTCACCTGAATGGCACGGACCCCGGTTTCACGGATGCGATCGGCGTCATTGGCGGTTTCCTGATCGCCTTCGATGACCACCACCTTGTCGGCAGCCAGGCGGCGACAGGTTTCGGTCAGCAAGGTCGTCTTACCTGAGCCCGGGCTGGACACCAGGTTCACGACCAACTGCTTGTTCATGGCGAACTTGAGGCGGTTCTCCTGGGCAATGGCGTCGTTCTTGCCGAGGATGTCCTGTTCAATCTGTACCATGCGCGACTGGCTCATGCCCGGAGCATGGGCATGGGCCGGGCCCTGACCATAATGGAGGTTGTCGCCTTGGCGCTGAGGCGAAAACTGGGTAGGAGCCGCAGTTGCGGTCGCCACCGGGGCCGGCGTGCTGACCTGTGGCTGTGGCAGTGCATCGGCGCTGACATGGTAGTGGTAATGGTGCACCACATCGCCCTGGTGGTGATAGTGGTGATGTACCTGGGTGATGCGTTCCTGAGCGTCATGGCCGTGGTCATGTGAATGACCGTGACTGTGGCCATGTTGATGGGCATGACCATGGGAATGACCATGCTCGTGATCATGGGAGTGGCCGTGAGAATGACCATGCTCATGAGAATGATCATGGGAATGGCCGTGAGAATGACCATGCTCATGGGGGTGGTCATGATCGTGGTGATGATGGCCCCCTTCAATTTTAACGTTGCCTTCCGCGCATCCGCATACTGTGCACATACTTACTCTACCTCTAAGGATTTGACCCGCATTTGTGTTCCGTCCACCACCTGCAATGAGAAGCCTCCGCATCTCGGGCAGGGGTCACCGCGCTTCTGCAACGGCACCTGAACAGAGCAATCGAAACAATACGCCAACCCGGGAACCGGTTCTATGGTCAGCGCACAGCCCTCGGCCAGGGTGTCCCGAGTAATGACATCAAAACTGAATCGCAGCGACTCCAGCTCCACACCAGCCAGTTCGCCTACTGCCAGGCACACTTCGGTAACCCGTGAAAAATTCTGTTTCTTGGCTTCATTTTCCAGAATCTGAACGATCCCTTCCGCCAGTGACATCTCGTGCATAGTCCGTTTCCATTGTGCCCGCTTCGGGCGGGTGACGCCTAAGGTGATTCTGCCGTTTCCGGCCGGTCTGGCCATCTTACTCAGGAAGGGGGAGTCGAAACTTTGTTCTCTATCATAAAAATTAAAAAAAGGTCATAACCGCTCGCGCCACGGCGTTCAGGCACAAAAAAGCGGAGCCCGTGGCTCCGCTTTTTCTGGCGTCGACGGCTTACTCCGCCTCGTCGATCCAGGCTTGCTGAATCGCTTCCAGAATCTTCTCATTGCAGTGATCCGGGTCATCGCTAAAGCCGTCCAGCTCCAGCACCCACTGACGCAGCTCGGTAAACCTCAGCTGAGTCGGGTCCACATCCGGCCGTGCGTCACACAGCTCGATGGCGATGTCCTGAACGTCGATCCACTTCAATTCCATCAGAGTCACTCCTTGTTCACAGAGACGGATCAGTGATTTTCGCTGACCTGGTTGATGGTATAACGAGGAATGTCGACCACCAAATCCTCGTCTTCCACCTTAGCCTGGCAGGAAAGACGAGATTCCGGCTCCAGCCCCCAGGCTTTATCCAGCATATCGTCTTCCAGCTCGTCGCTCTCCTCCAGTGAATCGAAGCCCTCGCGAACCACGACATGGCAGGTGGTGCAGGCGCAGGACTTCTCACAGGCATGCTCAATCTCGATGCCGTTACGAAGCGCCACGTCCAGAATGGTTTCACCACTCTCGGCCTGGGCTTCCAGCCCCTGGGGGCAATGCTCTTCACTGGGTAGAAAAATAATCTTTGGCATAGTAAACCTTATACGTTATCAACCGATTGCCCCGACAGCGCGCGACGGATCGACAGATCCATGCGGCGGGCAGCAAATTCGGCACTGGCCTTATCCAGGGCATCGATGGCGTCTTTAATCGACTGGCCATCGGTTCCTTCACATAACTGTTGCAACTGTTCCATCCGCGTCTCCAGCGCCTGCTGGTCCGGCTGACGCAGCAACTCGGCACCGTCTGCTGCCAGGGCGGCACTCAGGCTTTCGATAACCCGCTGGGCTTCGATGCGCTGCTCGGTCAGCATCCGCAGTTCGATGTCTTCTTTGGCGTGGGTCATCGACTCGGTCAGCATGCGGGTAATCTCGCCTTCGCTGAGACCAAACGACGGCTTCACCTGAATCGAGGTCTGGACACCGGAGGTTTTCTCCTGCGCCGTCACCGACAACAGGCCATCGGCATCGACCTGGAAGGTCACCCGAATCACCGCCGTGCCCGCCGCCATCGGTGGAATCCCCTGCAGCACAAACCGCGCCAGAGAGCGGCAATCCGCCACCATCTCCCGCTCGCCCTGCACCACGTGAATCGCCATCGCCGACTGACCGTCTTTAAAGGTGGTGAACTCCTGCGCCCGCGCCACAGGAATGGTGGTATTACGGGGAATCACTTTTTCAGTCAGCCCGCCCATGGTCTCCAACCCCAGAGACAGCGGCGCCACGTCCAACAGCAGCATGTCGGAATCGGGCTTATTGCCCACCAGGATGTCGGCCTGAATCGAAGCACCGATGGCCACCACCCGGTCCGGGTCGATGCTGGTCAGTGGCGGACGCTCAAAGAACTCGCCCACCAGATCGCGCACCATCGGCACTCGGGTAGAACCGCCGACCATCACCACCTCCAGCACCTCGTCACGCTCGAGGCCGGCATCACGCAGGCTGCGGCGACACGCCATCAGGGTTCGCTTCACCAACGGCGCAATCAGGTCGTTAAATTGAGTCCGGCTTACCTCACCCTGCCAATCACCCACGGAGGCCGTTACCACCGCGGCATCGGTCAGGGCTTCTTTAACCCGACAGGCCTCGCTTTGCAGCTGTCGACGCAGACTGGCGTCGGCATCGACGATGCCGGCCCGCTCACTCAGGTGGTCCGCCAGCAGGTGGTCGAAATCATCGCCGCCCAGGGCCGAGTCGCCACCGGTGGCCAGCACCTCAAACACGCCCTGGTTCAGCCTGAGAATCGAGATGTCGAAAGTGCCGCCACCGAGGTCATACACCGCGATCACCCCCTCCTGGCCGGAATCCAGGCCATAAGCAATGGCGGCGGCAGTAGGTTCATTCAGCAGTCGGAGTACCTTGATGCCCACCAGTTCGGCGGCGTCCTTGGTGCCCTGACGCTGGGCGTCATCAAAATAAGCCGGTACGGTAATCACCGCCCCCTGCAGGGCACCACCAAGGGTGGCTTCGGCCCGGGCAATCAGCGGCTTGAGCACTTCCGAGGACACCTGAACCGGATTGACGCGGCCGCCACGGGTGACAAACAGCGGCAACTGGTTGTCGGACGCCTCCAACTGGTATGGCAGGCTGGGGTAGCGGCTCTGCACGTCCTCCAGCGACCGCCCCATAAAGCGTTTCACCGACACGATGGTGTTATGAGGATCGGCACTGGCCTGCTCAAACGCCTCGGCCCCCACCTCGACGCCCTCGTCCAGGTAGCGAACCACCGACGGCATACCATGACGCCCGGCGTCGTCGGCCAGGGTTTGGGCTTGGCCGCTGCGCACGGCCGCCACCAGTGAATTGGTGGTCCCTAAATCTATGCCCACCGCCAGCTTGTGTTGGTGGGGAGCGGCCATCTGGCCTGGTTCAGCAATTTGAAGTAACGCCATAAGTTTTGATGTGGAGCGCTAGGCCAACAACCGGTCTTCCAGTTGCGCCAGCTCCTCCTCCAGCTTTTTCATGAATTTTAGTTTCCGCACCGAATCGGCAGCGTCCTGCCATTGCCGAGCCTGCAGTTGATCGATCATCAACTGCATCATGGTACGGGTCTGGCGAGTCAACTCATCAGCAAAATCCATTGCCGCCGCTTCCACATCTGAAGCGGTCTCAATCTCTTCCAGCGATTCCCGCAGCATCATCTGCTGCATCAGGAAGCCGGTGTCCTTAATGGTCTGAGTCTCACCCTGAAGTGCCACGCCATTGAGCGACAGCAGATACTGTGCTCGCGCAACGGGTTGTTTCAGGGTTTGGAAGGCGTCGTTGATTTCGGCGGCCTTTTGCACCGCAAGCAACTTGTCGCGCTCGGAGGCATCGGCAAAATTATCGGGGTGAACGGCGCGCTGCAGCTCTCGATAACGGCCGCTTAAGGCAGTAACGTCCACCTGGAACGCTACCGGAAGGTCGAACAACTCGAAGTAGTTCATCAATATCCCTTATACCCACAAGGCACCGCGGCGATCCCATCGCCAGCGGTGCCCCGATGGATATCAAACAGTAAAGCTCTCTCCGCAGCCACATTCGCCCTGGGCATTGGGGTTATTGAATTTGAAGCCTTCGTTCAGCCCCTCTTTGACGAAGTCCAGTTCGACACCATCGAGGTGAATCAGGCTCTTGGCATCAATAATGACGTTGACGCCCTTATCCTCAAACACTTCGTCATCGGGATTGAGATCATCAACAAACTCAATGACGTAAGCCAGACCGGAGCAACCCGAGGTTTTCAGTCCCAACCTCAGCCCAATACCACGGCCGCGATTGGTCAGAAACTGCTTCACCCGTTCGGCCGCAGCCTCGGTCATAGAGATGGCCATATCGACTCCTGCTACTACTTGTCTTGCTTGCTGTTGTAATCGGCGATGGCCGCTTTAATCGCGTCCTCGGCCAGAATCGAACAGTGGATTTTCACCGGTGGCAACGCCAGCTCTTCAGCGATTTCGGTGTTTTTAATGGCCGCCGCTTCGTCCAGCGTCTTGCCTTTCACCCACTCGGTGATCAGCGAGCTGGAGGCGATGGCACTGCCGCACCCGTAGGTCTTGAACTTGGCGTCTTCGATCACACCTTCGTCATCGATTTTCAGCTGCAGCTTCATTACGTCGCCACACGCCGGGGCACCAACCATGCCGGTTGCCACGCTGGGATCGTTCTTGTCAAAAGCACCAACGTTGCGGGGGTTTTCGTAGTGTTCGATAACCTTTTCACTGTATGCCATGATTACGCTCCAATTTCCAAATCTTGTCGAAGTGGGGCCACCAAGGGGCGACCCTCATTATTATTAATGGGCAGCCCATTCCACCTGGGACAGGTCAACGCCGTCTTTGAACATGTCCCACAGCGGTGACATTTCGCGCAGCTTCTCGATCGCGCCGCGAATCTTGCCGATGGCGTGGTCAATCTCCTCCTCGGTAGTAAAACGACCGATGGAGAAACGGATGGAGCTGTGTGCCAACTCATCACTCATGCCCAAGGCACGCAGCACGTAGCTGGGTTCCAGGCTGGCAGAGGTACAGGCCGAACCAGACGATACCGCCAGGTCGCTGAGCGCCATCATCAGGGATTCACCTTCAACGTAGTTGAAGCTGATGTTGAGGTTGGACACCAGGCGCTGTTCCTGATCGCCGTTGATGTACACCTCTTCGATGTCTTTAATGCCGTCGAGCAGACGGTCACGCAGCGCACGCAAGCGCTCCGATTCGGCGCCCATCTCCTCTTTGGCGATGCGACAGGCTTCACCCAGCCCCACCAATTGATGGGTTGCCAGGGTGCCGGAACGCATACCGCGCTCATGACCACCGCCGTGCATCTGCGCCTCGAGGCGAACCCGCGGCTTACGACGCACATACAGGGCGCCAATGCCCTTAGGGCCGTACATCTTGTGGGCGGAGATGGAGATCAGATCCACCTTCATCGCCTTAACGTCGATGGGCAGCTTACCGGCGCTCTGAGCCGCATCCACGTGCAACAGAATGCCCTTGCTGCGACACAGCTCGCCAATGGCGGCGATGTCATGAATGACGCCAATTTCGTTGTTCACGTGCATGATGGAGACCAGGGTGGTGTCATCACGCATGGCCGCTTCGAATCGCTCCAGCGGAATGATGCCGTTGCTGTCCGGATCCAGATAGGTCACTTCAAACCCTTCGCGCTCCAGCTGACGGCAGGTATCCAGCACCGCTTTGTGCTCGGTTTTGCTGGTGATGATGTGCTTGCCTTTTTTCTGATAAAAGTGGGCAACGCCCTTGATGGCAAGGTTATCGGATTCGGTAGCACCGGAAGTAAATACGATTTCGCGAGGATCGGCATTAAGCAGATCCGCCACCTGGTTACGGGCCACGTCTACCGCTTCTTCGGCCTGCCAGCCAAATTTGTGTGAGCGAGACGCTGGGTTGCCGTACATCCCTTCGGTGGTGAGATACTGAACCATCTTCTCAGCGACACGAGGGTCAACAGGGGTGGTTGCAGAGTAATCAAAATAGATCGGAAGTTTCATTACCTTCTCCGACTTGAGCCGACCAAAACATGGTGCCGGCGGTTAGTTACAACATGGCGAAAATCGCCAAAAACCGTTATTGAGCGTGTGCTTTGGCTTGTTGTTGCTCTTGACGTACGGATACCACCTTTACGTCATGATTTGACATCAAGTCAGCCAGGCTGATGCCATTTAAAAATCCGGCAATGCGGTCGCTGAGGTCGCCCCACAATGAGTGAGTCAGACAACGGGCACCGCTTTGGCAATTGCTCAGGCCATTGCAGCGAGTGGCGTCCACGGACTCATCCACGGCATGCACCACCATGCCAACGGCAATGTCGGCGGCATCCTGACCGAGGAGGTAGCCACCGCCCGGGCCCCGGACACTGCTGACCAGACCATTTTTGCGAAGTTTTGCAAACAGCTGCTCCAGGTACGACAATGAAATACCTTGTCGTTCCGAGATGTCTGCCAATGGCACCGGCCCCTCGGAGGAGTGCAGCGCCACATCTAAAATGGCAGTGACCGCGTAGCGGCCTTTGGATGTTAATCTCATAGCCCGTCCCTTAATTGCAACACCACCACTATACCATATACCCGAGTAATTTACTCAAGTATTATTTTGGTGCAGCTAACCGGGTATTTCGATTAACAAAATGGAATACCCCAGCAGGTAGCTGGGGCATTTAACCTTATTCAGCACTGGGATTCAAATACCTGGATCAAATCTTTCGTGCTCTTTACGGCGACTGTCGGCCGCTTCCTGCTCCGCATCGACGAAGGCAGTCACATTCAACTCGGGCAACTGGCTGATTTCAACACTGCAGCCCTGCTCCTTAAGCGCTTGACATATCTCGCTCATACGGGCGTCGATAAGGTGCATGTGATCGAGCATGGAGCCAATGGCACTGGCCACTGGGTCCGGATTATCAGGCGAAACCGCGTAGGCATCGAAGCCGTATTTTTTTGCCAAATGTGTGCGCCGGTGCTCTTTTTCGCGCTCCGCCTTGCTGATCACGGTACGAGCGGGGATGCCGGTAACGGTGTTGCCCGGCTCCACCGGCTTGACCACCACCGAGTTGGATCCGACGCGAGCGCCTTCGCCGATCTCCAGCGGCCCGAGAATCTTGGCGCCGGCCCCCACCACCACATTGTTGTGCAGCGTCGGGTGACGTTTACCGGCATTCCAACTGGTGCCCCCCAGAGTCACCCCGTGGTACAGGGTCACGTCATCGCCAATCTCGGCAGTTTCACCGATCACCACCCCCATGCCGTGGTCGATGAAAAAGCGACGGCCAATGCGGGCACCCGGGTGAATCTCCACCCCGGTGGCCCAACGGGAAAACGTCGACAACAACCGTGCCGACAACCGCCAGTTACGACACCAGAGCTTATGGGAGATTCGATGCAGCCAGATCGCCTGCATGCCAGGGTAGTTGGTCAGGATCTCAAAGGCACTGTTGGCCGCCGGATCGCGGTGATAGATAGAGGCGATGTCCTCTTTCAGCCGTGCTCGTATTCCCATCTGCTGCATTACTCTTTCTCGGTTGTCTTGCGGGTCTTATCTATAGATGTGAGGATGCCGCGCAGAATATTCAACTCCTGCGCCTCGGGTCGGCATCGATTAAACAAACGCCGGAGTTTGGCCATTACCTGCCCGGGATGATTGGCCTTGATAAAGCCGGTACCACTCAGAGTAGACTCCAGGTGGCGATAGAACCCCTCCAACTGCTCCCCATTCGGATACTCCAGCGGCTCTTGCTGGGGGGCCTCGGCCAGGCTCAGGTGCTTCATTCGAATCTCGTAGCACACCAACTGCACCGCCTGCGCCAGGTTCAGACTGCTGTATTCCGGATTGGCAGGAATGCAGACATGAAAATGACACAGCTGCAACTCTTCATTGGACAGGCCGTGATTTTCCCGGCCAAACACCAATGCCACCGGGCCGGTCTGCGCTTCCACCGCCAACTTCTCCCCCGCCTGACGCGCATCCAGCAACGGCCAATCCAGCCCTCGACGGCGGGCCGAGGTGCCGATCACCAGGCTACAGTCGGCAGTCGCCTGCTCCAGGGTGTCGACAGTGGTCAAGTTTTGCAGCACGTCGGTGGCGCCAGCAGCCAGGGCTACCGATTTGCCATCGGGCTCCACCCGGGGCGCCACCAGCACCAACTGAGACAACCCCATGGTCTTCATGGCCCGCGCAGTCGAGCCGATATTGCCCGGGTGGGAGGTGCCCACCAGAACGATGCGGATATTTTCGAGCATCCGATTGATAACTTAGATAAACAAAACAGACGAATATGCTAACACAGGGGACTGAGCAGCCTTAGAACGAATTCCTGCTTTTATATACATTTCAACTCTGGTAAAATCCGCGCCCCAAACCATACTGGTTTCCGTTCTTTTACATCCAGGGGTATCGATATGCATCCGATGCTAAACATCGCCGTACGCGCAGCGCGTGCCGGCGGCAAGGTCATTGCTCACGCGTTTGCCGAGCAAGACAAGATTGAAGCAGAAATGAAAGGCGACAACGATTTCGTGACCAACGTAGATCGTGACGCAGAAGCAGCCATCATCGCCACCATTCATAAGTCCTACCCACACCACACCGTCATCGGTGAAGAGTGCGGTACGGTTCGTGGTGATCATGATGAGTTTCAATGGATTATCGACCCGCTGGATGGCACCACCAATTTCGTCAAAGGCATTCCGCACTTTGCCGTATCCATCGCCCTGCAGATCAAAGGCCGCATCGAGCATGCCGTGGTCTTCGATCCAATCCGCAATGAGTTGTTCAGCGCCTCCCGTGGCGCCGGTGCCCAGCTAAACGGCTACCGCATTCGCACCACGGCCGCCCGCAGCCTGCGTGGCACCGTGATCGAAACCGGCTTCCCGTTTAAGGCTCGCCAGCACACCGAAAGCTACATGAACATCTTTGCCGACGTCTTTGCCGAAGTCGCCGACCTGCGTCGCGCCGGCTCTGCCGCCCTGGATCTGGCTTACGTCGCCGCCGGTCGTGCCGATGGCTTCTTCGAGATTGGCCTCAAGCCCTGGGACATCGCCGCGGGTGATCTGCTGGTTAAAGAGGCCGGTGGCCTGGTCAGTGACTTCACCGGTGGCCACAGCTACATGAAGAGTGGCAACATCGTTGCCGGCGCTCCTAAGGTCACTGCCGGCCTGCTGAGCGCCATGCGCCCTCACCTGAATGAGGCGCTGAAGCGCTAATACGGGTTCGGAACCAGAAAAATGGGAGCTTCGGCTCCTATTTTTTTACCTTTCTGACGCCAATTGACGACTGCATTTTCACATTTATTGTTTTTTTATTCACTTATATCAGTAACTTATAATAAAAGCTTCCAATTCCAATCTGAGGCATAACCCACAAAGATGAAAATTAACTGCATAGATGAGAACGAATTACATCCACTCGGTATTGTGATTTCGATTCGGCCATGGCAGTAATGGCAGGTCAATGTTCATCTATGACATTTTTATCACAATGTAAGATTCACTATTGCATTATCATTCAACCCAGTTAATATACGCATATCCAGATATGAGGTCCCCGTGAACCCACACCAATTTTTTAAACTGCTGAGCGATGAAACCCGCTTGCGCTGCGTACTGCTTCTTGCCCGCCAGGGTGAGTTGTGCGTTTGTGAGCTGGTTGCCGCGACGGAGGAGAGCCAACCCAAGATCTCCCGCCATTTGGCGACCCTGCGCAGCCATGGGCTGCTGAAAGACCGTCGTCAGGGGCAGTGGGTGTTCTATTCCGTCAGCCAGGATCATCCCGGCTGGCTCAGGAATATCGTTGAGGCACTGGGAAACTCAAACTGTCTGGCCGAAACTTATCAAGCCGACGTACAACGACTTGAACAGATGAGTGAACGACCGGAGCGATGCTGCTCCTAAGCAACATAGAGAGGCGATGATGATCCGAATTGGCATAAACGGGTTTGGCCGCATGGGCCGACTGACACTGCGTACCGCACTGCAACGCCAGATGCCGGTCCAGATAGTGCACGTCAATGATCCGGCTGCCGATGCCGCCACCATGGCACATCTGCTGGAGTTTGACTCGGTGCACGGCCACTGGGACGCCGACATCCAGGCCACGGATCACAGCATCACCGCTCAGGGTCAAACCTTTGGCTACAGCAGCCAGCGCGACATCGACGACGTCGACTGGTCCGGCTGTGATCTGGTGATCGAAGCCAGCGGTAAATTTAAGACTCGGGATCAGCTGGATCGTTATCTGGCCCAAGGAGTGAAGCGGGTGGTGGTTACCGCTCCGGTGAAAGACGCCTCGGTATTGAATGTGGTGGTTGGGGTCAACGACCAACTGTTCGATCCACAGGCGCACCCCATTGTCACCGCCGCCTCCTGCACCACCAACTGCCTGGCACCGGTGGTCAAGGTGATTCATCAGCAATTGGGCATCGAGCGTGGCAGCATCACCACCATCCATGACATCACCAACACCCAATCGATACTGGACCAGCCGCATCAGGATCTGCGCCGGGCCAGAGCCAGCGGCCAGAGCCTGATTCCCACCACGACCGGCTCCGCCAAGGCGATCACGCAAATCTTCCCGGAGCTGACCGGAAAGCTGAATGGCCATGCCATTCGAGTTCCTCTGGCCAATGCCTCCATCACCGACTGTGTGTTTGAAGTGGCCCGGGACACCGACGCCGACGAGGTCAATGCCCTGCTCAAGCAAGCCGCCGACGGCGAACTGGCCGGGGTACTGGGCTTTGAAACCCGGCCACTGGTCTCCGTCGATTACAAGACCGATGCCCGCTCCAGCATCGTCGATGCCCCCTCCACCATGGTGGTCGACAAGCGCATGGTGAAGATCTATGCCTGGTACGACAACGAATGGGGTTACGTCAACCGCACCATCGAGCTGGCGGTTAAAGTAGGCCAGGCCTGATGTCTGCCGCTCTGCGGCAGTACCTGCTGATCACCGCCAACTACTGGGCCTTTACCCTCACCGACGGTGCCCTGAGAATGCTGGTGGTGTTGTACTTCTATCAGTTGGGCTACAGCGGTTTCGCCCTGGCATCGCTGTTTCTGTTCTACGAAATCTTTGGCATCGTCACCAACCTGGCAGGCGGCTACCTGGGCGCCCGCCTGGGGCTGAACCGTACCATGCAAATCGGCATGGTACTTCAGGTCGGCGCCCTGGGCATGCTGGCGCTGCCCGAGCCACAGCTGAGCCTGCTGTGGGTCATGGCGGCTCAGGGCCTGTCGGGTATTGCCAAAGACCTCAACAAGATGAGCGCCAAGAGTGGCGTCAAGATTCTGCTGCCCCAGCAGCAGCAAGGCCGGCTGTACCACTATGTGGCCCTGCTGACCGGTTCAAAAAACGCCCTCAAGGGGGTCGGCTTCTTTTTAGGCGGAATGCTGCTGTCACTATTGGGGTTTCAGCACGCGGTGCTGGCCATGGCCGCGGCACTGCTGCTGGTGATGTGCCTCACTCAGATGGGTCTGACTCAGGAGCTGGGCAAGAGCAACGCCAAACCCAAATTCAGCCAGCTGTTTGCCAACAGCCGCGGCATCAATGTGCTGTCCGCTGCGCGGTTGTTCCTGTTTGGCGCCCGCGACGTCTGGTTTGTCATCGCCCTGCCGGTATTTATGGCGGCGGAGCTGGACTGGAGTCAACGTCAGATAGGCGCCTTTATGGCGGTATGGATCATCGGCTACGGCCTGATTCAGGGGCTGGCTCCGAAGCTCACCGGCCGCCCCAGCGGCGCCCGCGGCCCTTGCCTGAGCTGGTTGGCACCGCTGGCGCTGTCGCCGTTGCTGATCGTCTGGGGTCTGAGTCAACACTGGCCTGTGGCCGAGACCGTGGTCGCCGGACTGCTGCTGTTTGGGGCCCTGTTTGCCATCAACAGCTCGCTGCACTCCTACCTGATTCTGGCCCTGAGCCGTGAAGAGGGCGTGTCTCTGGATGTGGGCTTCTATTACATGGCCAACGCCAGCGGTCGTCTGTTAGGAACCCTGCTGTCCGGCGCCCTGTATCAGTTAGGCGGACTGACGCCTTGCTTGCTGGTATCCAGCCTGATGCTGGCCCTGACCTGGCTCATCAGCCTGATGTTGCCACGCACCCTGCCCGGCGGCCAGCACGCCTGACCGCCGTCGCCTCAGCGACGGCGTTGCCATTTCAGATACAACCACAGGTAGGCGGTGGCGGCGGCGAAAGACACCAGGGTGCCCCAGCCCACCCCCAATGCCGGGTAGCTCACCGACACACTCAATCCGTATACGATCAAACTGCCCACCCCAAACGGGTAGTGCTTGGCCAGCACCATCACTGGGCGATTGCCGTACGCCAACTGCAGCAGCAACATCAATGGGAACAGGGTCACCGGGAACGCCGCCATGACGCCTGCCAGACTCTGAGGCAACCAGTGCGCTAAGGCGGTAATGCAAATGACGATCGCCGCCGCCAGCAACGCCCGGCCCCAGACCATCATCGGTCCCGGCTTGACCGCCACAAACTCCGGTTCGGCCACGTCACGGGTGGCGCGGATCGACAGCAAAGCCACCGCCGTGGCCACCAGGGCACCGGCGGCCCCCAGCGCCGGCAGGCTCTGAGCCAGTAGCGCCAGGGCTACCAAGGCCAGCACCGCCACCCACATCGGCCGCCAACTTTGTGGCTCGCAGCCTCTGGCGGTCAGGGTATACACCAGACAGTAGCCGGTGGTCGCCGCCAGCCCCAACAAGCCGTACAGGGCCGCGTCGGCCGCATAGCCGGCGCCGTGTTCGATGCCATAAAAAAACAACACAATCGCGGTGCCCAACGGGTAACCGGACAGCACCCCGGCCAGCTTAGGGCCGGTGCGTTCGGCGATCCACGCCAACCCCACCACAGCCACCACGGCGGCGATTATTTTTGCTATTAATAACATCATCTTAACGTCTACTTCTTAATGAACGCATGGGCAGGAAAGCCGCTTAGCATAGCAGCATAGAGGATGATGCCAAACCCCAGTTGTGAAACAGATCACATTGATTAGCATGGAGATTTATTTATGGAAGGATACACTGTAGGGAACGCACTTATTCCGGGACCGCCCCACCATGCATCAGCTTTATAAACGCTTCGGCCTGCCCACCATCAGCCTGCTTGAACACGCCATCCTGATGATCATCACCATCGCCACCCTGGTGGCCATCGGTCAGGAGATCGTCACCATGATCGCCAACCGTCATGTGGCCCTGGCGGATCTGCTGCTGCTGTTCATCTACCTGGAAGTCCTGGCCATGGTGGCCGGCTACGCCGCCGAAGGGCAACTGCCGGTACGCATGCCAATCTACATCGCCATCGTCGCCCTGGCTCGCTACCTGATTCTGGACATGAAAGCGATGGACGACTGGCGAGTGCTGACGGTGTCGGCATCGGCGCTGATGCTGGCCGCCACCGTGGTGGTGATTAAGTTTGGCCAGACCTACTTCAGCGGAGAAAACAACGAGTCCCGGGCTCCCAAATAGCAAAAAGGAGGCTAGCGCCTCCTTTTTTTGTTGCTGCAGCCCGCCTTAGTGGCTGCACATGTTGCCGCGATTCAGGGCGTAACCCTCACCTTCGGTGGCGATTTTTTCCATCTTTACAAAGAAAGTCAGAATCTGTTCAATACTCTGATCCGACAGGCGGCAAGTATGAAAACGAGCCTCGGCACCGAACTGACTGACGGCCAGATCTTCAATCTGAGGCAGGGTTAACGGCTTGTCCTGTTCGCCAATAAGGTTGAGAAGTTCGTGTGCGTGGATAGACTCGGTCATGTGGGTTCTCCTAAAACTGAAGATTCATATTATATACACCTTTGGTGAATGAACTTTGATCTACCCCCAATTTCGATGCAATTGAGACAAGCATGATTTCACTGGAAGCGCTGGAACTGATCCTCAACCTGACGCAGCAGATGTCGCTGTATCTGGTGATCGCCTACATCTTCACCAAAACCCCGGTGTTCCGCCCTCTGGTGACCCTGTCCCACCGGCTGCCGCACCGACTGATGCTGTACGTGGTGTTCAGTTGCTTCTGCATTCTCGGCACCTACTTCGGCGAGCAAACCAATGGTGCCATCGCCAACACTCGGGCCATGGGGGCGGTACTGGCCGGGCTGCTCGGTGGACCACTGACCGGCTTCGCCGTGGGCCTGACCGGCGGGCTGCACCGATACAGCCTCGGCGGCTTTACCGACGTGGCCTGCGCCATCTCCACCACCTGTGAGGGCCTGTCTGCCGGACTGGTGCATGCCTACCTGATTCGACGCGGCCGAATGAGCCAACTGTTCCGTCCCGGCCTGGTGGCCATGGTGGCCTTCTGGGCAGAAGTGATGCAGATGCTGATCATCCTGATGGTGGCGCGGCCGTTGCCCGAGGCCTGGGCGCTGGTGAAGATCATCGCCCCACCGATGTTATTGGTGAACACCGTCGGGGCCGCCATGTTCATGAGCATGCTCAGAGATCAGCGCGCCATGGTCGAAAAGATGTCATCGGCCTTCTCCACCAAGGCGCTGAAGATCGCCGAGCGCACCGTCGGCATCCTCAGCCAGGGATTTAACCCCTCCAGCACCAAGCAGGTGGCCCGCATCATCTACGAAGAGACCCAGGTTGGGGCCGTGGCCATCACCGATCGCCACAAGTTGCTGGCCTTCATCGGCATCGGCTCCGATCACCACCTGCCGGACACCCCCATCTCCTCCTCCATTACCGAGGAGGCGATTCGACACAACCAGGTGATGTTTGCCGATGGCCTGGAGCTGAAATACACCTGCTCGTTGTCCCCTAACTGCCCCCTGGGGTCCAGTCTGGTGATTCCGCTGCGGGGAGAAAATGAGGTCATCGGCACCATTAAGCTGTACGAGGCCAAGAATAAGCTGTTTCTCAACATCAACCGCACCCTGGGAGAAGGGATCGCCAAACTGCTGTCCAACCAGATTCTGCACGGCCGCTATCAGCACCAGAGCAACCTGCTGACCCAGGCGGAACTGAAACTGTTGCAGGCCCAGGTCAATCCCCACTTCCTGTTTAACGCCCTCAATACCGTGGCCGCCGTGACCCGCAGCGACGCCAACCGGGCCCGAGAGCTGATTCAGAATCTGGCCACCTTCCTGCGTGGCAACCTCAAACGCGGTACCGGTGAGGTCAGCCTCAGCGACGAATTGCAACACATCGACGCCTACCTGGAGATTGAGCAGGCCCGCTTTGGCGATCGCCTCAGTGTGACCCGTGACATCGACCAGCAGGCCCTGCACCTGAAGCTGCCCACCTTTACTCTGCAGCCGCTGGTGGAAAATGCGGTCAAGCACGGCGTTGCCCACCTGTTTGAGCCGGGCCGAATCCGCCTCAGTGCCCGCATTGACCAGCAGCAGTTGCTGCTGACGGTCGAGGACAACGCCGGCGCCTACCAGCCCAAACCCGAAGGCGATGGCCTGGGCATGAGCCTGGTGGATAAACGCATCAAGGCCCAATATGGCCGCCCCTTTGGCATCAGTGTCGAATGCCAGCCTCAGCAATTCACCAGGGTGACCGTCACCCTGCCAGCCGTGGACGCACTCAATGATTAAGACCCTGTTGATTGACGACGAGCCCCTGGCCCGGGAAGAGCTTGCCAGCCTGCTGGCCCCGTTTGACGACATCGTCATCGCCGCCCAGTGCAGCAACGCCATCGAAGGCATTGCCGCCATTCATAAGCACAAGCCGGACCTGGTGTTTCTGGACATCGCCATGCCACGCATCACCGGCATGGAGATGCTAGCGATGTTGGACCCGGACACTCAGCCCAAGGTGGTGTTCGTCACCGCCTACGACGAGTATGCCGTGAAGGCATTTGAAAATAACGCCTTTGACTACCTGCTCAAACCCATTGAAGTGCCACGACTGGCCACCTGCATCGACCGAATCCGTAAGGCTCACGCCCCCCAGGATCTCAGTGCCATCACCCCTCAGGCGCTGTCTCTGGTGCCCTGTTATTCGGGCAATGTCCTGAAAGTGCTTAAGGTGGATGACGTGGAATATGCCTACTCGGATCTCGGTGGCGTGCACGTGGCCACCGATGCCGAGGTGATCCACACCCAGCTGACCCTCAAGGTGCTGGAAAGCCGAACCCCGCTGCTGCGCTGCCATCGCCAATATCTGATCAACCCCGCCGCCATCGCCGAGATCGAGGTGCAGGATGGCGGTAATGCGGAAATCATCACCCGCGGCGGTCAAACCCTGCCGGTGAGCCGCCGTTACCTGAAAGCACTGAAACAGACCCTGGGATTTTATTAATTGTGATTTATTAAGCACCTTTGCGATCCAGTCACTACACTTATCTTACTTTTACGATGATAAAACTGACTGGCAACTGAGGTGTCTGGTATGTCCCTAACCAAATCCGAGCTGACACAGAATTTGATCACCACGTTAAACCTGTCCACCAACGACGCCAAGAATCTGGTCGACGCCTTTTTCGAAGAGATTCGCCACTCGCTGGAAAACGGGGTAGAAGTGAAACTCAGTGGCTTCGGGGTGTTTCATCTGAGAGACAAAAGTCCGCGTCCGGGCCGTAACCCCAAAACCGGAGAAGAGCACGAAATCTCCGGCCGACGGGTGGTCACCTTCGCCGCCGGTGGCAAACTCAAGGGACGAGTCGCCACCCTCAAACCAGAGTAATCCCCAGGGCCGCTTCCCGGGACGGATCTGGCCCTTGAACTCGATCACAGTTTCATTACAACTCGGCAAAGCCGATTTCCGGTCAGCGGCGATATCGACCGCTTACCTGCTCAGATGACCGCTGACCCAATCCAATCACATTCGAGAAACCCAATTCATTAAAATGGTCCCACACTCATTAGAGGGGATGATTGAGATGACTTGGTTCTTACTTGCAGTAGGCCTGCTATTCGGCGGCTACTTTATCTACGGGGCGTTTGTGGAAAAGGTGTTTGGCATTAACACCGCTCGCAAAACCCCTGCACTGACCCAAACCGACGGCGTCGACTATGTACCGATGTCGGAAAAGAAGGTTTACCTGATTCAACTGCTGAACATCGCCGGTGTCGGCCCGATCTTCGGCCCGATCCTCGGTGCCATGTACGGCCCCGCCGCCATGGTGTGGATCGTCATCGGCTGTGTGTTTGCCGGCGCGGTCCACGACTATTTCTCCGGCATGTTGTCGGTCCGCAACGGTGGTGCCTCGGTGCCCAACCTGGCCGGCCGCTACCTGGGTAAGAACGCCAAGCACTTCATGAACATCTTCGCCATCATTCTGCTGGTGTTGGTGGGTGTGGTGTTCGTATCTGCCCCAGCCGGCCTGATCGTGAAGCTCAGCGGCTGGGACAAGACCATGCTGCTGGCCATCATCTTCGGTTACTACCTGATCGCCACCCTGGTTCCGGTGGACAAGATCATCGGTCGACTCTACCCGCTGTTCGGTGCCCTGCTGGTGTTCATGTCTGTGGGCCTGACCGTGGCACTGATGTTCTCTTCCGAGCACAGCATGCTGCCCGGCGTTACCGCCACCGACATGCTGACCAACCTGAACCCTGCCGACAAGCCGCTGTGGCCTGCGCTGTTCATTACCATCGCCTGTGGCGCCATCTCCGGCTTCCACGCCACTCAGTCACCGCTGATGGCCCGCTGCATGGAAAATGAAAAGAACGGCCGCTTCGTGTTCTACGGTGCCATGATTGGCGAAGGCGTTATCGCCCTGATCTGGTGTGCTCTGGCCCTGTCGTTCTTCAACGGCGTCGAAGGCCTGCAAGCGGCCCTGGCCGACGGCGGTCCATCCAACGTGGTGTTTGAAGCCTCTACCGGTCTGTTGGGTGCCCTGGGTGGCGTGCTGGCTATCCTGGGTGTGGTGGTCCTGCCTATCACCTCCGGCGACACCGCCTTCCGCTCTGCCCGTCTGATTCTGGCCGAGTTCTTCAAGCTGCCTCAGGCACAACTGCCTAAGCGACTGATGATTGCCATTCCTCTGTTCGCCATTGGTGCCATCCTGACTCAGGTGGACTTCGGTGTTATCTGGCGCTACTTCGGCTTTGCCAACCAGACCACTGCGGTGATGATGCTGTGGACCGCGGCCGCCTACCTGGCCCGTGCCGACCGTCTGCACTGGATCTGCACCATTCCGGCCACCTTTATGACCACCGTGGTGATCACCTTTATCCTCAACAACGCCACCCTGGGATTCGGCCTGTCCATGACCGTCTCCACGGCGGCCGGCGTGGTTGCTGCCCTGGTCATTGCCGCCCTGGTGGTCAATGTCATTGGCAAGAAGCCGCTGCCTGCGGACATCGAAACTCTGGAATCCGCGTAATCACCAGCGGATAACCTATCGACATCAGGGCCCTACGGGGCCCTTTTTTGATCCCGCCCCAGTCGCCACTGGCATCCCGGCGCCATCCCCCTTGCCTGACGATGCACAACTGGGTATGGTGAGCGCCCGCAAAGGCAACGAGCACCGACGATGGCTGTACTGGACTACCACCCCCCAACCGATCCCTTCCTTGTCATCCTGCATCAGGATCACGACATTGTGGTGGTCGACAAGCCCAGTGGCCTGCTGTCTGTGCCGGGCCGCGATCCGGCCCACAAAGACAGCGTCTACACCCGGGTGCTGAGCCGCTTCGCCGACGCCCATGTGGTGCATCGACTGGATATGGCCACCTCAGGGGTGATGGTACTGGCGCTGAACAAGGCGGCGGAGCGGGAGCTTAACCGTCAATTTCGCGAGCGAGAGACCGGCAAAACCTATTACGCCCGTGTCTGGGGTCATCCCGATGAGGAGTGCGGTGAAGTGGATCTGCCACTGATCTGTGACTGGCCGAACCGGCCGATGCAGAAGGTGTGTCATGAACAAGGTAAGCCGTCACAGACCCGCTACCGGGTACTGAGTCGCGACCATGACAGCAGCCTGATGGAGCTGACCCCCATTACCGGTCGTTCCCATCAACTGCGGGTGCACATGCTGGCCCTGGGCCACGTGATTGTCGGCGACGGCCTCTATGCCCAAGGCCCGGCCCTGGCGGCGGCGGAGCGACTGCTGCTGCACGCCCACAGCCTGAGCTTTCAGCACCCGGTCACCGGCGCCACCATGACGGTTGAAGCGCCGATGCCCTTTGCCTGAGGTTACAGGTGGCTTGGGCACTCCTGCTGCCAAACCCCACACTGTACCTGGCCGATGTGGCTCAGGCCCAACATGAACATCGTCAGTCGAGACTGACCAATGCCGCCGCCGATGGTTTGTGGCAGCTCACCGCCCAGCAACTGCTGGTGCCAGGGCTGCTGCAGTTGCTGCGACTGGCCGGCCATCTGCATCTGACGGGTCAGCGCCTCGGCATCGACCCGAATCCCCATTGACGACAGCTCAAACGCGTCCTCCAAAATCGGGTTCCATACCAGAATGTCGCCGTTCAGGCCCTGACCAAACTCCGACAGCGTCGACCAGTCGTCGTAGTCCGGCGCCCGGCAATCGTGGGGCTGGCCGTCACCGAGATCACCACCGATCCCCATCAGGAACACCGCGCCGTGTTCACGACAGATTTGCTTCTCACGCTCTTTGGCAGACAGGTCCGGGTAGGCTTCACGCAGTGCCTCGGAATGGATAAAGGTGATGGATTCCGGCAGCGACGCCGGCAGGTCGTAACGCGCCGCAACCGCCTGTTCGGTGGCTTTGAGGGCGGCGTAGATCAACTCGACCCGCCGCTGCAGCCCCACCGCACTGCGCTCATCCGCTGACAACACCTGCTCCCAGTCCCACTGATCCACATACACCGAGTGTTTCGGCCCCAGGGTGTCTTCGTCCGGACGCAGCGCCTTCATCTGCGCCAGTACCCCTTCACCGGCATCGAAGCCAAACCGGCCCAGCATGGCACGCTTCCACTTCGCCAGCGAATGCACCACCTCAAACGAGCGCTCCGGCAATGCCTTAACCCGCACTTGTACCGCCTTTTCATGGCCGGACAGGCCGTCCTGAAGGCCACTGCCCACCTCGGACAGCAGCGGCGCCTGCACCTCCAGCAGATTGAGGCGTTGGCACAGCTCCTGGCTAAAGGTGTCTTTCACAAACCGAATCTGTTGCTGTGCTTCAATAAAACCGCGCTTCATTTGATAATTCCTCAATCCAAAATCGTTCTGGTAGAGGATTTTTCAATAAAACCGACCAACAATTCAATATTCACCAACAAATAAAGCTGATACCATTTTGATTCGACAATTTTATTGCCGATTTCTGGCGAATCATCAATGAGGCGACCATAAAGTGACCGAAGACTACCGAATCGATAATCTGGATAAAACCATCCTCACCGCCCTGCAGGCCGATGCCCGTACCCCCTACGCCGAACTGGCCAAACGCAACGGCGTCAGTCCGGGCACCGTCCATGTGCGCATCGAAAAAATGAAGCAGGCGGGCATCATCACCTCCGCCCAGGTAATGGTCGACCCAAAAAAACTCGGCTACCAGGTATGCTGCTTTATCGGCATCAACCTCAAAACCGCCGGAGACTACCCGGACGTACTGAAGCAGCTTCAAGCCTTGCCGGAAGTGGTTGAGGCCTACTACACCACTGGCCACTACAGCATCTTCACCAAAATTCTCACCCGCAATATCGATGCCCTGCACCATCTGCTGGTTCATCAAATTCAGTCCATCGAGCAAATTCAGTCAACTGAAACGCTGTTATCCCTGCAACAACCGATACATCGCCAGATAAATCCATGAAAGAAAGCATTATTCACCAGCTTTGCCGGGGCGGGAAGATGAATACCCCTCACTCTGCGGTGGCGGTTAAGTTAATGTCGTGTTAAAACGTCGTGACGTCACTGGTACAGTGGCTAGAACAAACTGCAGGAAGCAGTCGCAGTTTGAACAACAGCGTAATTCAGGGATTAAGAATAATGAAAACACGTATCGCCCTAGCGGTGAGCAGCTTGCTGATGGCAAGCCCGGCTCTTACCGCGGCTGACTTGTCAGCCAAAGGCATTCAACTCGAGACTCAAGGTACCCAATATCAGGCCCCCGCAGTGCGTGAATACAACCAGGACACCACTCCCCGGTTCCTGGTGAAACTGCAAGATGCGCCCATCGCAGCCTATCAGGGCGGTGTCAAAGGATTTGCCTCCACTCAGGCAGCCCGCACTGCCGACAACAAACTGAATTTTGCCAGCAGCCAGGTGCAGAGCTACGCCAGCCACCTGAAGCAGCAACGCCAGAGCTTTGCCAACCGTGCCGCCGGCATCGGGGCTAAGGTCGAAACCCAATTTGATACTCTGTTCAACGGCGTCAGCGTTGCCGGTAAAGGCCTGACCAAAGAGCAGCTGCAGGCCTTACCCGGCGTCGCAGCGGTGTATGAACACGCCCTGTATCATGTGCAGATGGACGCCTCTCGTCCTCTGATCCACGTGCCGGAAGCCTGGGAACTGGTGGGTGGCATGGCCGAAGCCGGTAAAGGCATCAAGGTCGCCATCATCGATTCCGGTATCCGTCCCGAGCACCCGATGTTCTCCGGAGAAGGCTTTACTGCCCCTGACAGCGCCACGCTGCCGGACGACGATTACTGTGCCAGCGTCGACGAGAGCTTCTGTAACAACAAGCTGATCGTCGCCCGTTACTCCACGCCAACCTTTGCGGTTGCCCCGGATGAGCACCTGAGCCCGCTGGGTTACGGCGGTCACGGTACCCACGTTGCCGGTACTGCGGTAGGTAACTCCATCATGGCCACCTACAACGGCATTGAGAGCGAAATCTCAGGTGTGGCGCCAGGTGCCTACCTGATGTCCTACAAAGCCCTGTACGCTCCGGCCGACGACATCCATGGCGGCTCCGGCTCCAACATCATGTTGCTGGAAGCACTGGAGATGGCCGTGAAAGACGGCGCCGACGTCATCAACAACTCCTGGGGCGGCAGCGCCGGTGCCGATCCGGCCTTCAGCCCTTACGTTGACGCCTTTACCAACGCCGAAGCCGCTGGCGTGGTGATCGCCACCTCCGCCGGTAACTCCGGTTCTGGTGCCCAAACTGTCGGTTGCCCAGGCTGTATTGAAGCCGGTATTACCGTCGCCAACACCACTCACGGACGCTTCTTCGCCAAACCGGTTGCCATTGGCAGCCTCAGCGATTTGGTGGCCATCGAAGGCACCGGCCAGGCTCGCCTGGAAGATCTGGACGCGGACCTGACCGCGCCTGCCGCCGCCGCCATGGACGTCGACGCCGACAACTTTGAAGGGTGCGCACCGTTCGCCGCCGACAGCTTCAAAGGCAAAATCGCCGTCATCAGCCGTGGCGCGTGCGCCTTTGCCGACAAAGCCACCAACGCCGCCGATGCCGGTGCCACCGGTATGGTGGTCTACAACAACCGAGCCGGTCAGCCCATCACCATGTCCATGGACAGTGGCACCATCCCTTCGGTGATGATTGATCAGGCCGACGGCGCCAAGGTACTGGCCGAGATCACCGCCGCCGGCGAGGCCGGTGTCGATTTGACCATCGGTATGACTACCTCTGCGCTGACCAACATGATGTACGCCGACAACGTGGCTGCCACCTCTTCTCGGGGTCCAAACGGTGATGCCAGCTTCCTGAAGCCGGATCTGGCCGCCCCAGGCACCGACATCCTGTCCGCCTGGTCCAAAGACGACCCAGGCAGCGACGGCGCCACCTTTGCCGCCATCAGTGGCACCTCCATGGCCAGCCCACACGTTGCCGGCGCCGCCGCGCTGATGAAGCAGGCGCACCCGGAATGGTCTGCCATCGACATCAAGACGGCCCTGACCTCCTCCACCGAGGACAGCGGTCTGAAGAAAGAGGACGCCGACACGCCGGCAGATGCCTTTGATGTGGGCGCCGGTCGAATGGAAGTGGCCGATGCCATCTCCGCCACGGTGACCTTCGACAAAGCCTCACTGGTAAGCCCGGCTTGCCTGAAAGAGTGCAGCTTCGAGCTGACCGTCAATGATAAGCGCGATGCCTCTGACACCTCTGAAAAGAGCTACGCCTTCACCGGCATGCTGGAAGGGGCCGACATCAGCTTCGACCAGGACAGCCTGTCTCTGGCCGGTGGCGCCTCTGGCAAAGTGATGATCACCGTCGACAGCATGATGCTGGCCTCGGACGACTGGCACTTTGGTCAGGTTCAGGTCAATGGCGACCAGGCCCACTTGCCGTTGGTGGTGTATGCCAACAGCGCCAGTGGAAACAACATCGCCGTCGCAGCCACCTCCACCACCGTGGACCAGGCCGTAGAAGTGAGCACTCACTACGAGAACCAGGGCTTTGACGCCGATGACTTTGTCACCGTCCGTGCCTCGATCCCGGCTGGCACCAAGATGGTCGCCGGTTCCGCCAAGGTTGACACCAACGAAGCCACTCAAACCGGTTTCGACGTCAACGAAGACAATGGTACCGTTGCCTGGACCGGTCGTCTCAAGGAAAGCAGCGCCGAACTGAATCACACCACTGGCAGCTTTGGCTATGGCCTGAAAGCCAATGGCGTGGCTCCAGGTTGTGATAACGACGGCTGTGATGAAGTGGCCATCAGCCTGAACCTGGCGGCCGTCGGCCTGCCTGGCTTCAAGTACCTGGGCCAGGAGTACACCTCCATCACCATGTCCGACAACGGTATGGCCATTGCCGGCGGTGGTTCCACCAGCGGCACCTGGAACAACCGTGAACTGCCGGACAGCGCTCAGCCTAACAACATCCTGGCGCCATTCTGGACCGACATGGATCTGAACGATGGCACCGTCGGCGACAGCGGTGGCGGTAACATGTACTTCAGCATTGTCGGTGACGGCACCAACGACTGGCTGGTACTGGAGTGGGCCGACGCTCAGGTCTATAACGACAACTCCGGCAACAGCTATACCTTCCAGATCTGGCTGCAGCTGGGTGACACCGAAGGCGTGCACTTCGAGTACGCCAAGGTGGACGCTCTGCCTGCAAACCTGACTGTGGGTATCGAGGACATCTCCGGCTCCAAGGGCGTAACCCTGTACCACAACGGTACTGGTGACGCCGTCGCCGCCGGTGACCTGATTGAAGTATTCGGCAACCCTGCCGGTTCCGTTGACTTCGCCTTTGACCTGATGGTCACCGACCCGGATGCGGCGATGGACGACGCCATTACTGTCGACGAAGACAGCAGCGTTGACTTCAGCGTGACCGACAACGACAGCATCAGCAGCACTAAGGTACTGAATCTGACCGCCAGTGCCGGTGGCCTGGTTCAGGAAGCGATCCACCAGTTCCAGGTGGCCAGCTCCTCTGACCTTAAAGCGACGGTGACTGAACAGCCTGAGAACGGCACGGTCACCATGAAGGAAGACGGCAGCTTCAGCTACGCGCCGAACGCCGACTTTGTCGGTGCCGACAGCTTCAGCTACAGCCTGATGGATGGTGATACTGCTTCTGGCGAAGCGTCAGTAGCCATCACCGTCGAAAACGTTAACGATGCGCCGACCATTACCGCCTCGAATACCGTCAGCGGTGCAGAAGGCTCAGCCTTCAGCGTGGCCCTGTCCGAGTTCGCTACCGACATCGATGGCGATACCCTGACCTGGACCGTCACCCAGACCGGTGGTACCGACGTCGAGTTCACCGTTACCGGCCAGGTGCTGTCCATGACCCTGCCAGCCGATGCCTCCGGCAGCGCGCTGACCTTCGCCATCGCCGCCAGCGATGCTGAAGAGACCACCGACAACGCCCAGTTGACGGTTAACATCACCGACGCTCCTGTAGTGAGCACCGGTGGGTCTTCCGACTCCAGTAGCCTGGGCTTCCTGGCTCTGGCCCTGTCCGGTCTGGCCTTCGCCCGTCGCCGCAAGGCGGCCTAAGGCCCACGCCTGACCTGAAAAAGGGGAGCCTGATGGCTCCCCTTTCTTTTGCCGTGAACCGTCGTGGCGGTTCCGCTTCCCTTATTCCGTCAATAACTGCCGATGCAGACGCTGCACAATACTCTCCGCCTCATCGCCATCCACCAGAAAGCAGAGGTTGTGGGCACTGGCGCCCTGGCAGAACATCCGCACATTGCTGTCTTGCATCGCTTCCAGCACTCGAATGCCAATGCCTGAGGTCTTGGCGATGTGGTTGCCAATCACCGCCACCAACGCCAGATCCTGCTCCACTTCGACCCGGCACAGCGGCGCCAACTCGTCCAGCAACGCCTGCGACACCAACGCCCGGCCGCTGGAATCGGACCCGGTTTGATCCAACGTCAAGGCCACCGATACCTCAGAGGTGGTGATCAAGTCCACCGAGATACGATGACGGGCCAGCACCGCAAACAGCTCGGCCAAGAACCCCTGAGCGTGCAACATATTGAGGCTGTGGGCGGTCAACAGCGTCTGCCGCCTTCTCAGGCTCAATGCTCGAAACACCGGCTGCGAGCCGCACTCAGATCGAATCCAGGTGCCACCTTTCTGTGGCGCATAGGTGCTGCCGACGAACACCTGGCAGCCGCCGCGAACCGCCGGCAGGATGGTTGCCGGGTGGAGGATTTTAGAACCAAAGGTGGCCATCTCCGCCGCCTCATTGAAGCTCAACTCGGCAATGGGATGGGCGTCGGCGACCACCCGCGGATCACAGCTGTAGATGCCATCGACGTCGGTCCAGATCGCCAGCACCCGCGCCCGCAACGATTGCGCCAGCAGCGCCGCGCTGTAGTCGGATCCGCCCCGGCCCAGGGTGGTGACCCGCCCCTGTTGGTCGGCACCGATAAAGCCCTGGGTCACCACCACCTGAGTGGCAAGCTGCGGCAACAGGTGCTGTTCGCACAGGCTTTCCAACTGCGCCAATTGCGGCGACGCCCGGCCAAAATGGTCGTCAGTCCGCATCACCTGGCAGGCATCGAAGTTTACCGCCGCAATGCCACGCTGATTCAACAATTCGGTCAACAACAGGGTCGAGCAGCGCTCCCCCAGCGACAGCAACTGATCCGCCAGCGCCGGCTCACCGTCACCGGCGGCGATGCGACCGCTGAGGCTGGCCATCAACGCCAGCAGGGCATCCAGTTCGGCCGCCACCTGGCTGCGATTTTCAAGCCGGTCCAACATGGCGTATTCAATGGCGGCGATGTCGTGCAGCAGCGCCTGGCGGCGCGCCAGATCAGTCTGGCCTGCCGATAACTCCACCAACCGGTTGGTGACACCGGCGGCGGCGCTGACCACCACCAGCCTGACCTTGGGGTCCGCCTCAATGATGTCGACGCAGCGATTGATGGCCTCAAAGTTGGCCACGGAGGTGCCGCCAAACTTGGCGACCGTAAGAGATGTGTTTTGATTATTCATGACTTCGAACCTTCAATTGCGTTCGAAGAGTCTGGTACGACAACACGCGGGGCGTCAGCGACCAGAAGCTCTCCACCATAGTGTCAGGTGACAGCCATGGGGATTCAGCCCCATTGACCGAGGAGCTGGCGATCGAACGCATCCCTCCTCTCGGCGCAACTCCCCCTGATTCCGGGTCGTTGAGGTTCGATCCTCTCGCCGGAACTGCCTGGGTCGCGCTCCTCTTCTGGCCCCGAGAATCAACCGGTCAGTAAAAAAAATGACCAATCTGATGCATAAGGGGTGCGAATACTAAACCTTAGTGTCGATTTGTTGTCAAACCATTGAGTTTTTTTCGAGCTGTACGGGTTATGAACAGATAGCCCATCAGTATGGACCCAAGTAACCACCGCCCCGCAAATCGGGATGAACCTGAATCCTGTACCAAAACCACGCTTCTGATGCCTGAACCAATCGGGGCCGGAGTGCCAAGGCCGATGTCAGGTCACAGGCTAGAAAAAAGTAAGGGGTTGGTATAAATCTCAGTTATTCCGTTAACAGGGTAAAATTCGTCTATTATTACAGACACCTTTCGGCGAGAAGCTTACAGGTTGAAACAAAAACCACCCGTGAAATTCACAAAATGTGACCCAATCGACAGAAATCGGATTCTGTTAACATTTGCGGCTAACATTTAATCCTTTTTACGGTATTTTTAGGGCTTCTAACGAAACAGTACGAATCCTACTTCGTCCTGGCACCCCCAATGCTAGCGCATCGGGCTTACATACGCCGAAAAGGAATTTGCATAGGCATTATGTCTGGGTTATGGGGCTCTGCCCCTAGTCAGGCGGTTGGTTTGAAATGGCGAGCGCTTTAGGTAGCTGATCATGCAAAATCCACATATCCTTATCGTCGAGGACGAAGCCGTCACTCGAAACACCCTGAAAAGCATCTTTGAAGCTGAAGGGTACCTGGTCTCTGAAGCCGTTGATGGCGACGAGATGCACGATGTTCTCAAGGCTCACAAAGTGAACCTGGTGATCATGGACATCAACCTGCCAGGTAAAAATGGCCTGTTGCTGGCCCGCGAACTTCGCGAAAACAACAACATTGCACTCATGTTCCTCACCGGACGTGACAACGAAGTGGACAAGATCCTGGGCTTGGAAATTGGCGCGGATGATTACATCACCAAACCATTCAACCCTCGTGAACTGACCATTCGTGCCCGTAACCTGTTGAATCGAATTGTCAGCACCAATAAGCAATCCGATGAGAAGCCTCAGGTTGAGCACTATCTGTTTAACGGATGGTCTCTGGAGATCAACAGCCGTTCGCTGGTTAGCCCAAGTGGCGAACCGTTCAAGCTGCCTCGCAGTGAGTTCCGCGCGATGCTGCACTTTGTTGAGAACCCGGGTAAAATTTTGTCCCGTGCCGATTTGCTGATGAAGATGACGGGCCGTGAGCTGAAGCCTCATGACCGGACTGTCGACGTAACCATTCGTCGCATCCGCAAGCACTTCGAAAGCCACCCGGAGACTCCGGAAATCATCGCCACCATTCACGGCGAAGGTTACCGCTTCTGTGGTCAGCTGGACGGTCTGTAAGACGTTCGGCCCACAAAAAAAGCCGCTGATGCGGCTTTTTTTGTGGCTTCGGCTCAGGCCCGAGCGCTGAGGTATGCCTTCAAATTGGCAATGTCTTCCTCAAGATGGCTCTCAATCTCCTGATACCATTGACCGTGCTCAGCCTGCCATTGTGGCTCATCACCACACTGCAACTGTTGCGACAACATCTGAATCCGTTTTAATCCCACCGAGCCAGCCGCACCTTTCAGCTTGTGCGCTTCACTGCATAACAGAGGCTTGTCACTGCACTGCATAGCCGCGGCCATGGTCTGCAGGTACTCCGGTGCCATCTGCTCAAACATCACCACACTTTTAAGCAACGTTGCTGCCCCAATGGCACTGCAATAGGCATCCAGGGTTTGTAGATCCAACGAAGCGGTATTTGCACTCGTCATGCTCAGACTCCATTACTGACTACTATTTTGCCAATGCAGGTTATCACAGGTTATTGGTTTGTTCAGACAAAAATGTCTATTCCTCATGCCAGATGTGGCGAAAAAATGCTATTATCTACGCCCATTTATAGCCAGTCGTTGTGATTTCAATGCGAGTTGTTACCCTAGCCTTATCAGGGTTACTGAGTTGTTGTGTTTTCAGTGCCAATTCATCTGAAATTGTTTTACCTAAACAACAGCTTAAACCTTTCACTCTGAACGCTCAGGGTGTGCAGTTAACGGATCAACTTGCCGTCTATCAGTATCAGCAAAAACTACTGCTGCCGCTGCAGGGACTGGCCACGTCTTTGGGCATCGACGTTCAGGTCGATCCCCATGCCTTAATCGCATCCGGTTGGATTCAGGGAGAAAATGCCAACCTGATGCTGGACCTGAATAAAGATCAGGCGCGCAGAGGCTTTAATCAAATTGCCGTTGACCCAGCCATGATCTGGGGACGGGACAATGTGGATATTTACCTTGAGCCGCAGTTCATTCAAAAATTGCTGCCAATCAACCTAAACATCCACACTTTGGGTCAAAAGGTGAACGTCAGCGCCAGCGTACCTCTGCCGGCGGTGCAGCAATCCGTGACCCTGAATCAGGTCACCAATGATCCCGAGGATCGCCGCGAGATCACCGCCACCAGCTTCGACCCGATTCACCCCCATGATTACCAGCCCTACAACAAGCCAGTGGTCTACCTGCAGGGAGACGCCGCCATTGCCGGCGAGGACTACCTGACCGAAGACTACCACCTCAACATGCTGGCCACCGGTGACCTGGGCTACCACAGCTATGAATTCAGCTACGACCGCAGCCAGGGCCAGGACGACAACTACCGTCTGCGGTTGTCGCGGGACTATGGCGATCTCGACGAACGCCTGCCGTTCCAGTTGGGTGGCTATCAGGTGGGAGACGTCAGCTACTACGGCGACAACCTGGTCAACGGCCGCATCGAGGGCCAGGGGGTGGTGTTCGGCAACCAGAGCGACATCAACTCCGACCGTTTCGGCCGTACCGTTATCGAAGGCAACGCCCCGGCGGGCTGGAAGGTGCACCTGTACCGCAACGGCGCCCTGGTGCGCATCGCCAGTGCCAGCGACGACAACCGCTACCGTTTCCGGGATATTCCGGTGGTGGAAGGCTCCAACCTGTTCGAGATCCACCTGTTTGGCCCCAACGGCGAATACATGGTGCGCCGCAAAACCGTTCAAAGCGGTGGCCTGAGACTGGGTCAGGGGCAGCTGGGCTACTCCGGCTTCTACATCGACCAGACCAGCAACCTGTTTACCCACAAAGATCAGGATGAACTGGCGGACCTGGACCTGCGCCGGGCCTACAGCGGCCGGGCCCAGTACGGCTTGACGGATCAGATCACCATCGGCGCCAGCTACAGTCAGCAAACGGTGCAGAACTGGGGCCGACTGGAAGATCGCACCTACTATGGCGCCGACGTCACCGCCTACTGGTGGGACAGCACCTGGTTTGTGGAGGTCTCCTCGCAACAGGACGCCGGTAACGCCTTCTCACTTGGCTGGCAGAAACTGATCGGTACCGACCACAGCCTGCGCATCACCCATGAGAATTACCAGGATTACCAGTCCAGCCGTACCGACGATCTGCTGCCGGGCCTGTTCGACGACAACGGCAAAACCTCCAGCACCCGGGCCGAGATCGAAGGCAGCTTCCATCAGGCCGGCGGTTGGCAGTATCAGTTGGGCGCGGCCTACCGCACTCTGGACAACGGTGACGACTCCACCCTGCTGGACTCGCGGTTGTCAACTCAGTTGGGCAACGTCGCCCTGACCAACTACCTGGCCTACGACACCTCCTTCAAAGACAGCAGTCAGCGAATGCTGGGGCGGCTGATGTTTGACACCCCGATGCTGGACTGGAACGTCTCTGGCTACATGGACTACCAAACCGGCGAGGGGATCGGCGATCTCACCACCCTGCTGCGTTGGCGCCCGTGGCGTGGGGTCAACAACCAGACCGAGCTGTTCTACCGGGATCCCCTCGACAGCAAGAGCCGCTTTGGGCTGGGTCATCAGGTCTCCCTGACTTATGACTGGTTCACCCTTGGCCTTCGAGGCAATGTGGATACCCGTGGCGACTGGCAGGTCAGTGCCACCAGCGCCATCGCCCTCAACTATCAAGACTCCCGCATGCGCGGCAGCGACTACCGGCCACAACTGGCCGACATCAATGTGCGCCTGTTTGTCGACAGCAACAACAACGGTCGCTTCGACGCCAGCGATCAGCCGATTCGCGGCGTCACCCTGCTGACCTCCCCCAGCGTCCCGCACCAGGCCAGTAATGATACCGGTGAAGTGCGCCTGACCCAGGTGGCCTCCAACACCCTGTACCGCATCGCCCTGGGTCCGGAAACCCTGCCGGAGCAGATGGTGCTGCGGGACGGCCCGGTGGAAGTGATGCCCATGACCGGTAAGCACGTCACCGTGGATCTGCCCCTGGTGGCGCTGACAGACATCAAAGGACAGGTGGTCAAAGACCACGATGGCCAGCCTCTGGCCGGCGTTCATATGGTCCTCAAGGATCTGCACCAACAGCCGCTGGCCAACCTGACCACCGGCCCACAAGGCGAGTTTCAGTTCAACGCCATGAAGCCCGGCTACTACCTGTTGCAGCCGGACGTCGGCCAGTTGGGAAGCCTCGGCGCCCTGGCGGAAGAGCCGGTGTTCCCGGTCGCCATCTCCGGCAAGAAGATCCGTTTTCAGCAGCAGGATCTGCGCATCAAGTATCAGGAGCAGCCAGCGGTGGTGGACGTCACCAGTCAGGTGGCCGCCCCTCAAGCAACCCCGACCCGAAAACTCGACAGCCTGCCGGCTCTGGAGCAAGGGGTGATGCGGATGGAGTCTCAGGATTACACCATCCAACTGGCCGCCAACCGCAACAAGTTTGATTTGAATGCGCTGCGAGCCCGTTACCCGGACCAGTCCCTGGAGCAAGTTACGGTATTGCGCGACGGCCGCCCCATGCACCTGCTGATCGCCGGCCAGTTCCCCAGCCAACGCTCGGCCCAATATGGCCTGCGTGACGTGCCCAAGGAGTTTGCCAATGACCTGCCTCTGGTGAAGCCGGTAGGCGGTCTTCAGTACCAGCACCGGGCCTATCTGGAGTGGGACAAAAAGCGTAAACCGCAACCGGACCGCGGCGATGATCGCAACTCTGACTGGCTCAGTCAGCAAAATCCGGCCCACTTTACCTGGCAACTGGCCGCCACCAAGGACAAGGCCAATGCCGAAAAAGTCATTGCTCACTTGAAATTGGGCACCGACGCCCACATTCATCTGCACAAGGGATGGTATCAGGTGCTGTGGGGCAGCTTTGCCGACAAACCACAGGCCCAACGGGCGTTAGGCGCATTGCCAAAGGCCCCACAAAACCCATGGTTGCGCAGCGTCGCCTCGGTGCGATAGATTCTGTTCCTTCCTGATTAGAGCCCGGCGGTCGCCGGGCGCTAATGGCGCCTGTGGGCGCATCGTTCCATAACCGGTATCAATGACGGTGGCTTTATAAGCAAACGTCATGGCCCTGCTCGTCACCCAGTGTCGTCTTCGCCGCACAATACCGCATTTTCGTTTGCCGTAATCGAGTTTGACGGCAAAGTTTTTGACGGCGAAATCGCCGCCACATGTTACAATCGCTGCCCTTAAGCAGTTAAGGGTTAGATAATTGACGGAGTCTGTGTCCATGGCGACAACAATGCCCGATGTTGCTAGCAGTGCCAAAGCCCAGATCGGGGGAACTCTGGACTGGGTCGGAATGAGCAACATTGAATTACCACTGACAGTGACAGCCGATGACGGTCAGTCACGGGCGGTAACCGCAAAGGTAGAAGCCTTTGTGAACCTTCCCAATCCCCAGGCCAAGGGGATTCACATGTCGCGCCTGTATCTGGCACTGGATCAGCTGTCCCTGAACGGCGAGCTGAACCTGGCCAGCATGAAAGCCTTGCTGGATAACTTTATCTCCAGCCACGAGGCCCTGTCAGACCGCGCTCGAATTAAGATCAGTTTCGATTACCACCTGCGTCGCCCTTCATTGCTGTCTGACAACAGCGGTTGGCGTGCGTACCCGGTGACTCTGGTCGGCAGCCTCAACCAGGGCGCGTTGACCCTGGAGATGAATGTGGATGTGTCCTACTCCTCCACCTGCCCCTGCTCCGCCGCGCTGGCACGGCAGCTGATCCAAGAGTCGTTCAACCGTGACTTCGGGGATAAGCAGAGCCTGTCCGCCGAGGAGATTCACCAGTGGCTGGGCACCACCCAGGGTGTGGTGGCGACGCCGCACAGCCAACGCAGCGTTGCCGAGGTCTGGGTAAAACTGGACAACGAACTGACCGAGTTGCCCATCGTGAAACTGGTCGACCGCATCGAATCGGCCCTGGCCACCCCGGTCCAGGCTGCCGTGAAGCGAGAAGACGAGCAGGAGTTTGCCCGTCTCAACGGACAGAACCTGATGTTCGTCGAAGACGCCGCCCGTCGTTTGAAGATGGCGCTGAACGATACCAGTGACTTCTTCGATTTCTGGTTGCGAGTCAACCACCTGGAAAGTCTGCACGCCCACGATGCGGTGTCGGTGACTTGCAAAGGGGTCGAAAACGGCTACCAGCCGTAACGGCGCACGCGCATTAAAAAGGCCGGGCAAATGCCCGGCCTTTTTTGTGTATTGGCATCGGATTACGCCAACGCCGACCCCTGGCCACCATCGCGCTTCAGGCGTTCGATGATGCCATTCAGCGCCAGCCACTTGTCGCCACACCACGAAGGTGCAATCAACTCGGGCGGTTTGGCGTAGGCACTGACCCGATGAAACACCACCTCTTTCGGGGTGCGTCGAATCATCGCGGCGGCGGTATCCATGTAGGTGTCGGCGTCCATCAGCGACAGCCGCCCAGCCTGGTATTGCTTAGCCATGATGCTGTTCTGCACCACATGCAGCGGGTGCAGCTTGATGCCGTCCACCCCAAGGGCCAATACCTGGTCCAGGGTCTCGAACGCCTGCTCCGGCCCTTCACCAGGCAACCCCATGATCAGATGGGTGCACACTTTCAATCCCAGATTGCGAGCCCGCAGCACCGTATCCCGGTACTCGGCAAAGCCATGGCCACGGTTGATCCGTTTCAGAGTTTCATCATTGGCCGACTGCAGCCCCAGCTCCAGCCAGACTTCCATTCCCTGCTGTTGGTACTCCAGCAACAGCGACAGCACCTCGTCGGGTACGCAGTCCGGTCGGGTTCCCACACACAGGCCGATGATGTCGGAGACGTTCACCGCCTCCTGATAGCGCTGCTTAAGCACTCGGTACTCGTCGTAGGTGGAGGTGTAAGCCTGAAAATAGGCCATGTAGCGCTTCTCCACTCCCCGGTGCAGTTTGCCCTGCGCCAACTGCTCCGCCACGCTTTTATGACTGCCAAATTCGCGACTGAACGAAGAGACATTACAAAAGGTGCAGCCCCCTCGCCCCAGAGAGCCATCCCGGTTCGGGCAGGTAAAGCTGGCATCGATAGTCAGTTTGTGGATCTTCTGACCGTATCGGGCCTTCATGTAGTTGCCCAACGTATGAACGTATTGGTCCAGTCCCATGCGGACTCCCGGTGACGAAAAAACGCGCCATTTTACTGGAGTCGCCGCCGCCGAGGTGAGAACTGGATCACAGCCCGATTCATTATTCCGAATGATTATTCACTTATAAGTGAACGAGCTTTCGGGCCGGGATCACAAAACACGCTAAAAAATGCAGTAGTTAAAACCGAACCACTCTGTTAGAGAACCGACAATCACCCCAAGCTCACACTAATTCGATTAACAAAACAGAATGTTTCACATTTCAGAACAAAATATGCAGTCGATACAGGTTGTGAATGATTCCATTCTCGAGCAACTTAGACCGTGATGGGGCCGATTGACCTTTGCACTAACCCTAGGTACTTTGAGTAGTTCGCCTGCATAATTATGTGAAGTACGCAAAGAAGTTTGCACGAAGCGGAGGAGAGGGAATGTCGTTGTACCAGCCGAATTTTGAGCGCGAAAATTGTGGCTTCGGGCTCATCGCCCATATGGATGGCGAGCCCAGCCACCGCATTGTCCGTACGGCCATTCAGGCCCTGGACCGGCTTAAGCACCGGGGTGCCGTTGGCGCCGACGGCAAAACCGGGGACGGATGCGGCCTGTTAATGAAGAAGCCGGATGGTTTCTTCCGCCACCTGGCCGAGGAGCAGGGTTGGCGCTTATCCAATAAGTATGCCGTGGGCATGCTGATGATGAGCAAGGATCCGGTCCGCACCCAACACAGCCGTGCCATCATCGAGCAGGAACTGGCCAGGGAGACCCTGTCGGTCCTCGGCTGGCGAGACGTTCCGGTGAATGAATCCGTGCTTGGCAGCATTGCCGCTGGCACCGTGCCCGCCTTCCAGCAGATCTTCATCAATGCCCCGGCCGGCTGGCGCTCACGGGATCTGGAGCGGCGCCTGTACATGGCCCGCCGCCGCATCGAAAAGCAGCTCAGTGACGACCCCGATTTTTACATCGCCAGCCTCTCTGGCCAGGTGGTGGTCTACAAGGGACTGATGTTGCCGGTGGATCTGCCCAACGTCTTCCCGGATCTGGCGGATCTGCGCATGCAGAGTGCCATCTGTCTGTTCCACCAGCGCTTCTCTACCAATACCCAACCCCGTTGGCAGCTGGCTCAGCCGTTCCGCTTCCTGGCCCACAACGGCGAGATCAACACCATCGCCGGTAACCGCCAATGGGCCCGCGCTCGCGCCTATAAATTCTCGTCGCCGTTGCTGCCGGATCTTCACGATGCGGCGCCGTTTGTCAACGAAACCGGCTCCGACTCCTCCAGCCTCGACAACATGTTGGAGGTGCTGCTGGCTGGCGGCATGGACATCAAGCGCGCCATGCGGCTGCTGATCCCGCCAGCGTGGCAGTCCAACCCGGAGATGGACGACGAGTTGAAGGCGTTTTATGACTTCAACTCCATGCACATGGAGCCCTGGGACGGCCCCGCCGGCGTGGTGCTGACCAACGGCCGCCATGCCGCCTGCGCCGTCGACCGCAACGGCCTGCGTCCGTCTCGTTATGTGATCACCAAGGACCGAATTCTGACTCTGGCCTCGGAAGTGGGGATCTGGGACTACCAGCCCGACGAAGTGGTGGAAAAGGGCCGGGTAGGCCCGGGCGAGCTGCTGGTGCTGGACACCTTCAGCGGCAGCCTGATGCGTTCGTTTGAGATCGATCAGGACCTGAAGCAACGCCATCCCTATGGCGAGTGGATGAAAGTGAACTCCAAGCGACTGATCCCGCCAGAGAAGCTGGGGGCCGACGCCCTTGGCTGCGGCGATCTGTCCGCCCAACAGCTGAGCCAGTATCAGAAGCAGTTCAACCTCTCCCGCGAGGAGCTGCAACAGATTCTGTGGCCGCTGGCCGCCGGTGCTCAGGAAGCCATCGGCTCCATGGGGGATGACACCCCAATTGCGGTGCTGTCCCAGCAGGCACGCCACATCTGCGACTACTTCCGCCAGCAGTTTGCCCAGGTGACCAACCCGGCCATCGATCCGTTGCGGGAAAAGCACGTCATGAGCCTGGCCACCTGCATCGGCAAAGAGCAGAACCTGTTCAATGAAACCACCGGCCACGCCAACCGGGTGATGTTCGACTCACCGGTGCTGCTGTACTCCGACTTCTCTCAGTTGATGGCATTGGATAACGACCACTACCGGTCGGTCACCCTGGATCTCAACTACCCCCAGGAAGAGGGCTTGAAAACCGCCATCTGCCGCCTGTGTACCGAAGCGGAAACCGCCGCCCGGGACGGTGCCACCATGGTGGTGCTGAGTGACCGTAATCTGCAGCCACACACCCTGCCGGTGCCCGCCGCCATGGCCGTGGGTGCCATTCAGAAGCGGTTGGTAGACACCAACCTGCGCTGCGACACCAACATCCTGGTGGAAACCGGCTCGGCCCGCGATCCGCATCACTTTGCGGTGCTGCTGGGCTTTGGCGCTACCGCCATCTACCCCTACCTGGCCTACGAGTCCATCGATGCGCTGGCTCGCCAGCAAGGCGACACCAGTGAGCTGCGGCAGTTGTTGCTGGGCTATCGCGCCGGCATAAACAAAGGCCTGCAGAAGATTCTCTCCAAGATGGGGATCAGCACCATCGCCAGCTACCGCTGCAGCCGCCTGTTTGAAGCGGTCGGCCTGAGCGACGAGCTGGTTGATCTGTGTTTCCACGGCGTCACCAGCCGCATTCAGGGCGCCGACTTCGCCGACATCGAAGCGGATCAGCTGACCCTGCACCGGTCCGCCTTTAAGCTGCGCCAGCCGCTGCCTCATGGCGGGCTGCTCAAGTACGTCCACGGCGGTGAGTACCACTGTTTCAACCCGGACGTAGTCCAGGCACTGCAGCAAGCCGTCAACAGCGGTAAACAGTCCGATTACGACCGCTATTGCCAGTTGGTGGACACCCGCCCGGTGGCCACCCTGAGGGATCTGCTGACCCTGAACCCACCGGAAACCGGCGTCGACCTGACTCGGGTCGAAGGGGCTGAGCAGCTGTACTGGCGCTTCGACACCGCCGCCATGAGCATCGGCGCCCTGGCTCCGGAAGCCCATGAGGCGTTGGCAATTGCCATGAATCGCCTCGGCGGCCACTCCAACTCCGGAGAGGGCGGTGAAGACCCCCGCCGTTTCAACAGCCCGGGCAACTCCCGCATCAAGCAGGTCGCGTCGGGTCGCTTCGGCGTCACCGCCGCCTACCTGATGAGCGCCGACGTCATTCAGATCAAAGTGGCCCAGGGAGCCAAGCCCGGTGAAGGGGGCCAACTGCCCGGCAATAAGGTCAGCACCGAAATCGCCACCCTGCGCTACTCCCGTCCCGGCGTCACCCTGATCTCGCCGCCGCCGCACCACGACATCTATTCCATCGAGGATCTGGCTCAGCTGATTTTCGATCTGAAGCAGATCAACCCGGCGGCCCGCATCTCGGTCAAACTGGTGTCGGAGCCCGGCATCGGCACCATCGCCTGCGGCGTGGCCAAGGCCAATGCCGACATGATCACCGTCTCCGGCTACGACGGCGGCACCGGCGCCAGCCCCCTGACCTCCATCCATTACGCCGGCAGCCCGTGGGAACTGGGTCTGGCCGAGGTGCAGCAGGCACTGGTCAACAACGGCCTGCGCCACAAGGTGCGCCTGCAAGTGGATGGCGGCCTGAAAACCGGCCTGGATGTGGTCAAGGCGGCATTGCTGGGCGCCGAAAGCTTCGGCTTCGGCACCGCGCCGATGGTAGCCTTGGGTTGCAAGTATCTGCGTATTTGCCACCTCAATAACTGCGCCACCGGGGTCGCCACCCAGCGCCAGGATCTGCGCGACAACCATTACAACGGCACCCCGGAGAAAGTGATCAACTTCTTCCAGTTTGTCGCCGAAGACCTGCGGGCCCACATGGCGGCGCTAGGCGTCACCGAGTTTAACCAGCTGATTGGCCGCACCGACTTGCTGACCCAGTTGCCCGGTGAAAGCGACCGTCAGGGCCGACTGGACCTGACGCCGGTACTGGCCTCCGCCCCGGCGGGCGACCATACCGCTCTGTTCTGCACCGAGCGTAACTTGCCGGACGATAAGGGGCTGAAGAACCAGCAACTGCTGGGACTGGCCAAGCAATCGGTGGACAACAAACTGGCCGCCAGCTGGCAGCTGGACGTTCAGAACACCGATCGCAGTGTCGGTGCCTCTCTGGCGGGTTACATCGCCGCCAAATGGGGCAATCAGGGGCTGCAAGGTGCGCCACTGGACATCCGTCTTTCCGGTTCCGCCGGTCAGAGTTTTGGCGTCTGGAACGTCGCCGGCATGAACATGACCCTGTCCGGCGATGCCAATGACTACGTCGGCAAAGGCATGACCGGCGGCCAGCTGGTGATCACGCCCCCGCCCGGCGTGGCCTACCGCAGTCACAAGTCGGCCATCATCGGCAATACCTGCCTGTACGGTGCCACCGGCGGCAAACTGTTCGCCGCCGGTACCGCCGGCGAGCGCTTTGCGGTGCGTAACTCCGGCGCCGTGGCGGTCATCGAAGGCTGTGGCGACAACGGCTGTGAATACATGACCGGCGGCGTGGTCATGGTACTGGGTCGCACCGGGGTCAACTTCGGTGCCGGCATGACCGGCGGCTTCGCCTACATCTTCGATCAACGCAATGCCCTCGAGCGTCGCCTCAATACCGAACTGGTGGAATCCCTGCCCGTGGTTGAGCCCATGGTGCAGTTGCACCTGAAACGACTGCTGGAGGAGCACCTGGACACCACCGGTTCCGAGCGGGCCCGGGAGATCCTCGAGGACTTCACCAATTGGTTGCCGAAGTTCCGCATCGTCAAACCCAAAGCCAGCCAACTCGGTGAGTTGATGGCGTTGGAGCAGAGTCAGCAACTTCAGGTCAAGGCCAGCTAAGGAGAGAAAATGAGCAACGTATTTCAATTTCTTGAGGTAGAGCGCCACGACCCACAGAAGCGGGAGCTGGACAGCCGTACTCAGGAGTTCGTCGAGATCTACCGTCCGTTCGAGGACACCCAGGCGGCGGAGCAGGCGGATCGCTGCCTGGACTGTGGCAACCCCTATTGTGAATGGAAATGTCCGGTCCATAACTACATTCCCGACTGGCTGAAACTGGTGAAGCAGGGCCGCATTCTCGAGGCGGCGGAGTTGTCGCATCAGACCAACACCCTGCCGGAGATGTGTGGCCGGGTGTGCCCACAGGACCGACTCTGTGAAGGCGCCTGCACCCTCAACGACGAGTTTGGCGCCGTCACCATTGGTAATGTTGAGAAGTACATCGCCGACACCGCCATCGCCATGGGCTGGCGCCCGGACCTCAGCAACGTCGAGGTTCGGCCGGAAAAAGTGGCCATCATCGGTGCCGGTCCGGCGGGGCTGGGCTGTGCCGATGTGCTGGCTCGCAATGGCATTCGAGCCACGGTGTTTGATCGCCAGCCAGAGATCGGCGGTCTGCTGACCTTTGGCATCCCCAACTTCAAGCTGGAGAAATCCGTGGTGCGCCAGCGGCGTGCCCTGCTGGAAGGGATGGGTATCGAGTTTCGTCTCGGCGTCAATGTCGGCACCGACCTGCCGTTTCAACAACTGTTGGACGAGTACGATGCGGTATTCCTCGGCATGGGCACCTATACCCCGATGAAAGCCAACCTCAGTGGTGAAGACGCCAGCGGCGTGTACCAGGCGCTGCCCTACCTGATCGCCAATACCAGCCAGGTTGAAGACTACCCATGCGAACACGACTACGTGGATCTGCACGGCAAGAAGGTGGTGGTTCTGGGCGGCGGTGACACCGCCATGGACTGCGTTCGTACCGCAGTGCGTCAAGGGGCCAGCAGCGTAAGCTGTGCCTATCGCCGCGACGAAGCCAACATGCCCGGCTCTCGCCGTGAGGTAACCAATGCCCGCGAAGAGGGAGTGGAGTTCCTGTTCAATCGAATGCCCCTGGCCATCGAAACCAACGAACAGGGCCAGGTCACCGGTGTCCGCTGCTGCCACACCGAACTGGGTGAACCCGACGAGCAGGGGCGTCGCCGACCGCAACCGGTGCCGGACTCCGAACACCTGCTGGCGGCCGATGCAGTGCTGATCGCCTTTGGCTTCCAGCCCAGTCCGGCGCCCTGGTTCGGCGAGTTTGGCATCATGACCGATGACTGGGGCCGGGTCCGCGCCCCAGGTCAAGGCAAGTACGCCTTCCAGACCAGTCACCCCAAGGTGTTTGCCGGCGGTGACATGGTTCGCGGTTCCGACCTGGTGGTCACCGCCATCGACGAAGGCCGCCACGGTGCCACCGGCATCCTCGACATGCTGGATGACAGCAGCCAGTAAGCCAAGACAACGCCCTGCCCAGCAGGGCGTTTTTTTGCATCCTCGACGCTTGTGGTAAACTGCCCGCCACACTCCCCTAGAGCCTAGATTGCCCACCATGAAAATTGGAATTATCGGCGCCATGGAGCAGGAAGTTGCCCTGCTGCGTAGCCAGATTCAGGACCTGCAGGTCACCACCCTCGCCAACATCGAATTCTACTCTGGCACCCTCAACGGCGCCGACGTGGTTGTTACCCGCTCCGGCATCGGCAAGGTCACCGCCGCCATCGCCACCACCTTGCTGATCGAGCGCTTCGCACCGGATGCCATCATCAACACCGGTTCCGCCGGCGGCTTTGCCCAAGAGCTGGCCATCGGCGATGTGGTGATCTCCAGTGAAGTGCGCTATCACGATGTCGACGTCACCGCCTTTGGCTATGAGATCGGCCAGCTGCCAAGCCAGCCAGCCGCCTTCCTGCCGGATGCCCGGCTGGTGGATGTGGCCAAGGCCAGCATTGTTCGCGTCGGCGAAGTGCAGGCGATCGAAGGCCTGATCTGCACCGGCGACAGCTTTATCGCCGACCCGCAGCGCACCGCCGTGATGCTGTCCCACTTCCCGGCCATGGCCGCCTGTGAAATGGAAGCCGGCGCCATCGCCCAGACCTGTCACCAGTTTGCCATGCCCTTCGTGGTCATTCGGGCCATCTCCGACAACGCCAACGACGATTCTGCCGTGGACTTTGACAGCTTCATCGTCAAGGCCGGTGAGCACTCCGCCAAGGTGGTGATGGCGATGCTGGATCAGCTGACCCACTGATGGAACACGCGCTGGGGCCCTTTTATCACTGGCTAATGCCACCGCTGATTGTGGCGGCGGCGCTACTGATAAACCGACTGCTGCCCGGCCACTGGCTGCTGGCCCCCCGGCTGCATCAGGTGGCCGACGCTCTGGCGGCCAAGGTCAACCGACCGCAACGCGCGCCCTCCCAACAGCGCCTGGCCGGGGGCATCGCCACTGCGTTGATGGTGCTGCCGCCGGTGACGCTGCTGGCGGCCGCCATGAGCCTGGCCGCCTACCCGGGGGCACTGCAGTGTCTGCTGATCGCCTTGTGTCTGCCCGGCGACCAGCAACGTCAGCAGCATCGGCAACTGGTGGCCGAGCTGCACGGGGGCCTGAAACAGCGAGCCCGACAAACGCTGGCACCGTTTACCGTTCGTCAAACCGACTCACTCAGTGAGGTTGGCCTGTGTAAGGCCAGCATCGAGAGCCGTCTGACCCAGGAAGCCGGCACCACCTTTAGCTGGTTATTGTATTTCCCTTTACTGGGGTTCGAAGCAGCCCTGGCGGTGTGGCTACTCAGCCAACTGGCTCGACACTGGCTGCCCTGGCGGCCCCACTATCGGAATTTCGGCCTCGTCAGCCATACCCTGGCATCGGTGCTGGCGATCCCGGTCAATGCCCTGCTGGCCTTAACCCTGAGCCTCTACGGCAACACCCTCAGCTGCTGGAAAGCCCTTACCTGTGCCCGTACCCCGTTGCTGCAATCACGGCATTGGCTCACCACCGCCATGGCCTATCACCTTAACGTTCAACTCGGCGGCCCGATGCTGATCGACAACCAACGGCTGGAGCAGCCTCGAGTCGGCCCCGCTCACCCCCCGACCACCGCCACCATTGTTCAGGCCGATCGATTGATCCAGTTTGCCCGCTGGCTGTGGGTGGCCTTGCTGGTGCTGTCCACCAGTGCCATCGCCATGATCCAGGCCGGCGCCTGGTAACCCATTCGGCCCGGCCTGGCATTTGCGCTCGAGCTGAGCCCGCATTTGGTATTACAATAGCGCCGGTCTGATCTGGCACTGCTGCCAGGTGACGCCTTCGATTTGTGTCAGCACTCATTTATGGAATAGATCACCACAGTGACCGAGTTTGTCTACTACGCCGATATGTTCGGCACCGCCGTGTTTGCCATCTCCGGCGCACTGGCCGCCGGCCGACTGCGAATGGACCCGTTTGGCGTTACCGTGCTGGCCGCCGTGACCGCCATTGGCGGTGGCACCATTCGCGACACCATTCTAGGGGCCCAGCCGGTGTTCTGGATCACCGACACCACCTACATCTGGGTGGTGCTGCTCACGGCACTGCTGGTGATGTTGCTGGTACGCTGTCCCCGCCGCCTGTCGGGAAAATGGTTTCAGCTCGCGGACGCCTTCGGACTGGCTCTGTTTACCGTCATTGGCGCTCAGAAAGCCCTGGCCTACGGCGCCTCGCCGTTAATTGCGGTGATGATGGGAGTCATGACCGGCGTGGTCGGAGGCATGATTCGCGATGTGCTGTGCCGGGAGATCCCGCTGGTATTGCGCAAAGAGATTTACGCCACCGCTTCCATTGTGGGTGGGATTTTGTATACCATCAGCCTTGAGTATCAGGTCGCTCAGGTTCCGGCGATGATCATCGCCATGGTGGGTGCTTTGGCCATTCGCGTCTCCGCCATCTACTGGCGCCTGTCTCTGCCCGCTTTTGAACTCAACGGCGACCGTCACGACTAATGCACACACCGGGGGAAAGAGATGCTGAGATTTGGAATCATGGTACTGGCGCTGATCAGTGCACCACTGTGGGCCGCCGGCGCCGACATCGTTCCAGATCAAGATCCGGTCACCCCCGAAGCTAAAATCGAGATTCCAGCACCGATTCTGCTGGCACAGGACTACATTAAGGCCCTGACCCACCGCGATTACAATAAACTGTCACGTTTCTACAGCCGGGAAACCAAGTTTAACGATCGCACCGCCAGCAAAACCATCACTGGCGGCAGTGACATCCTGACGTTTCTGCGCCGCATCCACGTCTATACCCTGGATTACAGTTTTGAACCGGACCACGTGTTCCACTCCGGCGATCTGGTGGTGATGATCGGCACCTATCGCTACAAATCCAGGGGGGATCTGTTCGGCAAACCCGGTCAGACCATCGAACTGACCATTCCCGGTGTCACCACCCTGGATCTGGACATGGAGGAGAAGGAGATCAAGAGCCACGTCGATCTGCTGGATTACGATACCATGCGTGATCAGCTGGCCAACCAGTAACCTAGCCGCGCCGGCTCAACCACAGCCCGAGTCCCACACCCAGCAGTTGCGCCAACAGCGCCGAGGGTTGAGACCAGATCCAGGCGGCCAGGTGCCAATGGGTGCCCACCCAGGCGGGCAGAATCAGGTACGACAAGCTGGCGGCGCCGAGCAACAGCCACAGGGCCCCCTCCTGTGTGCCTAACCGAACACTGAGCCACGCCAGAACCAACCACACCGGCAGATACACCAGCGCCGCATCCAGGGTCACCGACAGCGCGTACACGCCGGTGGCCGGCAGCCACTGGCTGACATCCTGAGTCAGCATCAGCAAGGGCAAGGTCAGTGCCATCGCCACCACCCCCAATACCCAGCCTGTCAGCATGGTTTGCCAGGGCCTTGTTGTCATGGTTACTCCTCCCTGACTCAGTTATACCCCAGCCAGGAGCCGGGGTCTTGCGTCGCCATAAAAAAAGCCGCCCGTAGGCGGCTTGATGCAGCGTTCCGCCTGAATTACTTCAGGGTGATGCGAGCAAATTTGCGCTTACCCACCTGGTACACTGCGGTGCCAGTAGCCGGCACCCATTTGGTATCATCCAGCTTATCGCCGTCGATCTTCACCGCGCCCTGACGGATCATACGCAGAGCGTCACTGGTGGATCCCACCAGGTTCGCTTCCTTAAGCAGGTTGGCAATGGCCATACCGGCATCGAAGCTCAACTCCGGCATCTCATCGGGAATGGCGTTTTTCTGGAAACGCTGAATGAAGTCCTGATGAGCCGCCTCTGCTGCCGCCTCATCATGGAAGCGGGCGATGATCTCCTTGGCAAGGGTGATCTTGATGTCACGCGGGTTGGCGCCATTGGCCATGTCGCTCTTGAACTGCTCAATCTCTTCCAGTGGGCGGAAAGACAGCAACTCGTAGTAGTTCCACATCAGTTCGTCGGAGATGGACATGATCTTACCAAACATCTCGTTGGCCGGATCCGACACACCGATGTAGTTGTGGGCCGACTTGGACATCTTCTTGACCCCGTCCAGGCCCACCAGCAATGGCATGGTGATCACAGTCTGAGGACGCTGTCCCTCCTCTTTCTGCAACTCACGGCCCATCAGCAGGTTGAACTTCTGATCGGTTCCGCCCAGCTCCACATCCGCTTCCAGAGCCACCGAGTCCCAGCCCTGCAACAGCGGGTACATGAATTCGTGAATGGCGATGGCCTGACCGCTGCCGTAGCGCTTCTTAAAGTCATCGCGCTCCAGCATTCGAGCCACGGTCTGCTTGGACGCCAGACGCAGCATGCCCGCCGAACCCAGCTCATTCAGCCAGCTGGAGTTAAACTCGATGCGGGTCTTGGCCGGATCCAGAATCTTGAACACCTGCTCCTTATAGGTTTCGGCGTTGGCCAGCACCTGCTCTTTGGTCAGCGGTGGTCGGGTGGTGTTCTTGCCGGAAGGATCGCCCACCATGCCGGTAAAATCACCGATCAGGAAGATCACCTCGTGGCCCAGCTCCTGGAACTGGCGCAGCTTATTGAGAATCACGGTGTGACCAAGATGGATATCCGGAGCGGTGGGATCGGCACCCAGCTTCACCTTCAGGGGCTGCCCTGTTTTCAGTTTTTCAATCAGGTCCTGTTCTACCAGGATCTCCTCGGTTCCACGGCGAATCTCCGCCAGTGCCCGTTCCAACTCAGTCATCAAGCCCACTCCGAAGGTGTTACAACATACAATAAAGGCAGTCATGTTACTGGTTAGGCAGAACAAAGGAAAGAGTGTAGACTAACCCGTCCGGTTGGAATCTGCGCCTTTGGCATTCAGGTCCTCTCGTTTTACTATGACAGACAGATGAATAGAACAAACACACGCCAACAACCGAGCAAATTTGGGCCGTTGATTTCTGTGCTCAGGGTGCTACCTACCCCACATAAAATCGGCCTGTTTGCCCTCTCGTTGCTGACTCTGCTGCTGCTGTCGCTGCCTTCGGCCAGTGATCTGGCGGCGGAGTTCATTGAGCCTCTGCCCGTCAACCAGCGACTGCCTCTGGCGCTGGAGATTCAGTCGGCTCAGGCCCAGCCGCTGCAGCCCGGGCTCAACTGGCAATCGTTTACGGTGCAATCCGGAGACAGCCTGGCGCTGCTGTTTAATCGCGCCGGCCTCAGCCCTCAGCAACTGTACCGCATTACCCAGCTGCCCATCGCCGGCAAACGTCTGCCCAAGGTGATGCCCGGCCAGGTGATCGAGCTGGGGCGGGACAATCAGGGGGAGTTGAAGCACCTGCGCTACGCCATGGACAACAAGCAGACCCTGCAGGTTGAACAGCAATCCGAGGGACTGACCGAGTGGGTGGAAACCAAAGAGGTGGAACTGCGCACCGCCTACGCCAGTGCCACCATCGAGTCCAACTTCTGGAACGCCGCCGTCGGCGCCGGCATGAGCCCGAATCAGATCATGAGCCTGGCCGGCATTTTTGGCTGGGACATCGACTTTGCCCTGGACATCCGCGCCGGTGACCGCTTCAGCGTGCTCTATGAGCAGGAGTTCATCGACGGCCACTTCGCCGCCGACGGCAAGATCGTCGCCGCCGAATTCACCAACCAGGGGGACACCTTCCGCGCGGTCCGCCACAGCGACGGCAACTTCTATTCCGACAAGGGCAAGGCGATGCGCAAAGCCTTCCTGCGGGCCCCGGTTCAGTTCAACTACGTCAGCTCCAACTTCAACCCCCGTCGCCTGCACCCGGTCACCAAGCGGGTTCGGCCCCATAATGGCACCGACTACGTGGCGCCGGTGGGCACCCCCATCATGGCCGCCGGCGACGGTAAGGTGATCAAGTCCGCCTACAACAACCTCAACGGCAACTACGTATTCATTCAACATGGCGGCAAATACGTCACCAAGTACCTGCACCTGAAAAAACGCAAAGTCAAACAAGGACAGCGGGTTCGTCAGGGGCAGACCATTGGCCTGTTGGGATCCACCGGCCGGGTGACCGGTGCTCACCTGCACTATGAATTCCTGGTCAATGGCGTCCATCGCAACCCGCGCCGGGTCAAACTGCCGGAGGCCGCCGACATCGCCAAGAAAGACCGGGCCGCATTCCTTGCCTATGCTAAAGAACAGTTGCACACTCTGGCACACCGCCAGCAGATCATGGTAGCGATGCAATGACGCGATACATAGGCTTAATGTCCGGCACCAGCATGGACGGCATCGATGCCGTACTGGTGGAATTTGATGGTCAGCACCCCACGCTGGTGGCCAGTCACAGCCACGAGTACGATCCACACCTGCTGGAGCAACTGCACCGGCTGTGCAGCACCGGCAACGACGAGATTAACCGCCTGGGCCACGTCGATCGCCAGGTGGGCAAAGCTTTTGCCGACGCCACCAATGCCCTGCTGGCCAAGTCTGGCATCGACGCCGACAGCGTTCGCGCCATCGGCAGCCACGGCCAGACCATTCGCCACATGCCGGACGGCCCCCATGGCTTCAGCCTGCAGATCGGTGACCCCAACACCCTGGCCGTCGACACCGGCATCGACGTGATTGCGGATTTCCGCCGCAAAGACGTGGCCCTGGGTGGCCAGGGCGCGCCGCTGGTCCCCGCCTTCCATCAAGCGATGTTCGGTGGCGCTCGCCCCCGCATCATCGCCAACATCGGCGGCATCGCCAACATCACCTGGTTGCCGGGCAATGCCGATCAGGTGCTGGGCTATGACACCGGCCCGGGCAATACCCTGATGGACGCCTGGGTGCGACAGCACAATCAGCAACCCTTTGACCAGGACGGTCAACTGGCCGCCGCCGGCACCATCAGCACCGAGCTGTTGAAACGACTGCTGAGCCACCCCTATTTCAGCCAACCGGCCCCCAAGAGCACCGGCCGCGAGCTGTTTAACCAGGCCTGGCTCAACTATCAGCTGGAACCCTTTATGAACGCCCACGCCGCAGACGTGCAGGCAACCTTGCTGGCCTTCACCGTTGAAACGCTGGCGGCGGAGATTGCCCAACTGAGCCAGGACGCCGACGTGTATCTGTGTGGTGGTGGCGCCTTTAACCGTCACCTGGTGAAGCAATTGTCCCGGGCCCTGCCTCAGCACCGCATCGACACCACCGACGCCCTGGGGGTGCCGCCACAGTGGGTAGAAGGGATGGCCTTTGCCTGGTTGGCGCATTGTCACCTGGAGGGGATCCCCGGCAACCTGCCCGCCGTCACCGGCGCCAGCCGCACCACTGTGCTCGGCACCCTGACGCCAGCCAAATAGGCTACACTCAGCATCATCCTGTCTGATACGGTCCGGAGTGCCCATGCTGCGCTGTCCCCCTCTGCTGAACCTGTGCCTGTGCGCCGGCGTATCGCTGTCACTCGGTGGCTGTGGTACCCTGCTGCACCCGGAGCGCCAGGGCCAGAGCAATGGCCAGCTGGATCCGGCCATCGTGCTGTTGGATGCACTGGGGCTGGTGCTGTTCGTCATTCCGGGCATTGTCGCCTTCGGTATCGATTTCCACAACGGCACCATCTACCTTCCCGCAGGCTCAGACAACGTGCGTCATTTCCAGCCGGATGCCCTCTCTGAGGCCCAATTGGATGCCCTGCTCAGCGACCAACTGGGGCAGCCAATATCGCTGCAGGATCCGGCGCTGGTGCGCTTGCCTCAGACCAACCTGCAGCAGCTTCGGCAACAGGTGCACCGCTACCCCAGATAGCACTGGATGTCGGCACCGGCACGTCGATACTCCCACCAGTGCTTGCAACCTCTCTTTTGTCATTGAATTTATTGAGGTTGTTATGAACTTGATCAACAATCATTCACTCAACCAATTGAAATACAACATTTTAAGTTTCGCTAAACTGTGAAATAATTGTTAATTCTGGCAAATAATCATAAGAATCGGGCAAGGCCTGATCGGCCGGCCACCGCAGGATCATCATTCCCGGCCCGCCTTTTGGATCACAACCAACTAATGTATGGGCTCATTTTATGAAATTGCACTGGATTGCCCTGGCGGTCGTGCTCGCCGGCTGCGCCGCCGACCCCCAGCCAACGACCAGGCCGTTAAAGCCACCGCCTGAGTGTCGACAGGGGAGCGCCCCGATTATCGACAAGCAGAAGCTGATCGCCCTGCTGACCGAGACCGGCAAGATCACCGAGCAGATGACGCCGGAACAGATCGACGCCGCCGTGGCCAGCTACATTAGAGATAAAAACAATCGCTGTGGACAGCCCGTTCAACCTAAGACGTAATTACAGGGACAGTTAATGAAAAACATCACCTTCATCGGCGCCGCCTTGCTGACGTCCGGCATACTGCCGGCCGCCATCGCCGCGCCGGTTCAGCCTCACCTCTCGGATCCCGGGGTCATCAACCACGAGCGCATCGAGTATTGGCTGAAGAAGCGGGGCGAACTGCAGGTCGATGCGGACCGAGCCACCATCGAGCAACGGCTGCAACGCTTTACCCGAAAGGCCTTTACCCCACCGCAACGGTTCGATGGCCTGCAACTGCGCTCCCGTGCCCACAGCACCGATCGCCAAGGGCTGCAGGTACGGGCGATGGCCCTGCCAGGCTACGCCGACGCCCAGACCAAAACCGTCAAGGTACTGGGGATCCTGATCGATTTTCCCGATCTGAAGCACGACAACAACCGCCTTCAGCCCGGCGACAGCGGCATGTACTACCCCAGCTACCCGGTCAGCCATTACCAGAACCTGCTGTTCTCAGCCAACGGTTTCAGTGGCCCCGATGGCCAGACTCTGCAATCCGGACGCCAGTTCTACAGCGAAGAGTCCGGCAACAGCTTCACCTTCGATGGCCAGGTATTCGGCTGGCTGACCGCCGACCACAACGCCGCCCACTACGGCGGCAACGCCGGCGCTCAGGACAACGATCAGGCCGCACCGGATCTGGTGCTGGAAGCGGTCACCAAGCTGGTGGCCTCCGGTCAGGTCAACCTGGCCGATTTCGACCAAGAGGATCAATACGACCTCGATAACGACGGCAACCTCAACGAGCCGGATGGCATCATCGACCACATCATGCTGTTCCATTCCAGCATCGGCGAAGAGGCCGGAGGCGGGGTCCTCGGCGCCGACGCCATCTGGTCGCACCGGTTCTTTGTGTTCGACAGCAACTCCCAACCGGTGGCCATTCCCAACAGCGACTACAAGGTCTATGGCTACACGGTTCAACCCATCGACGCCGCGGCCGGCGTCTGTACCCATGAATTTGGCCACGATCTGGGGCTGCCGGACGAATACGATACCGGCTACTCCAGCCACGGTTCACCGGTAGGCAGCTGGTCGCTGATGTCCGGTGGCAGTTGGACCGGTTCGCCGGCAGGCAGCGAGCCTTCCTCCATGAGCGCCTATGCCCGGGATTACCTGCAGACCACCTATGGTGGCCGCTGGATCGACGCCACCGAGATAGACCTGGCCGATCTAAACAACACGGCGCAGAGCCACGAGCTGGTCAGCGCCATTAACCACGATGCCGTCAACCAGCTGAAGATCACCCTGCCGCCGACGCCGGAAGCGTTTTACCCTCCCTACAGCGGCAGCTATCAGTACTACTCCGGCAGCGGCAACCAGCTGGCCAACAGCGCTCAATGGCAACTGACGTTGCCCGCTGGCAACGACATTCGCTGGTCAATGAAGGCGCACTGGGCCATCGAAACCGACTACGATTACCTGCAGTTACGGGTCAACGGCACGCCGATCAGCGCCAGCCACAGTAAAACCGGCAACCCCTATTACGCCAACCTCGGTCCCTTCTATACCGGCAACTCCACCGCCATCGCTGGCGCCGAGGGCGATCTGGGCTGGGTGACCCTGGAAGCGGATCTCGGTGATTACGCTGGCCAGACTGTCACCCTGAGCCTGCACTACATCACCGACGCCGCCGTGACCGAATACGGTTTTGTCGCCGACGACATTGAGGTCAGTGCCAATGGCACGCCGTTGTTCAGTGCCGGAGCCGAGCAGGCCAATGAGCTGACCCTCAACGGCTTTATCCGTACCGACGACACCAAACCCGGTGCCGATCGCGGCTATTTCGTGCAGCTGCGCCAATTCAGCGGCAACGATCGCGGCCTGGCCCGGACCCGCTACAACCCTGGCGTGCTGATGTGGCACTACAATGCCGGATACAGCGACAACAACGTCGGCACCCACCCGGGTTACGGCTTTGCCGGTGTGGTCGATGCCGATCAGGTGCTGATCCCCAATGCCGGCAGCGCCACCCAGATCCAGGACGCCACCTTCAGCATCTACACCCAGAAAAACAACAGCAATGACAGTCACCTGGATGCCATTTCCCGCTTCGATGACAGCCTCGACTACAGCGCGCCCGAACAGCCGCAATCCGGTCTGGTGCTGCCGAAACTGGGCCTGGTGATGACGGTCACCGAGCAGGCGGCGGATGCCTCAACCGCCACCGTGACCCTGCAGCGCATCGACGATGGCCTGTACCTGAAGCCGGTGACCCAGAGCAGTGATCAGTTAACCGTGACCCTCAATGCCGACGCCGGCAACGCCAGCGGCAACGTCAGCTATCGCTGGGATCTGGGAGATGGCTCAGCCATCAAGACCGGTCAATCCATCAGCCATACCTATGCCGAAGGCGGCAGCTACACCGTCACCCTCACCGCCACCGACGACAGCGGTGCCTCGGTTTCCGATACCTTGTCGGTGACCGTAACCACGCCTATCAGCGGTGAGGTCGACAGCAACGTTAATGGTGCCAGCGTCAGCCTCAGTGCCGATCTCAGTGGCGGCGTTGCCCCGTTCAGCTACCGCTGGGATCTGGGTAACGGCAGCAGCAGCACCGAGGCCTCGCCTCAGATCACCTACGCCAACAGCGGCGATTACACCGTGGTGCTGACCGCCACCGACGCCCTGGGCACGGTGTTCCAGCAGCAACAACAGATCACCGTGGTGGTACCACTGGCGATCGCCCTGCAGGCCAGCAGTGACGATTTGCAGGTCAGCCTCAGTGCCGACATTCGCGGCGGTGCCACCGAGCACACCCTGGCCTGGAGCATGGGTGACGACACCGGGTATACCCAGAGCAACGTCACTCACAGCTACGCCGAGGCCGGCACCTACACCGTCACCCTGACGGTCACCGACGCCCTGGGACAGGTGGCCACTCAGTCCACCTCGGTCACGGTCACTGCCCCGAGCAGTGGCGGCAGTGGCGGCGGCAGTACACCGGATCCGGAGCCGCCGGTATCCAGCGGCGGGGGTGGGGGCGGTAGCCTGGGGTGGTTCACCCTGCTGCTGCTGCCATTGATGGGCCGACGCCTGCGTCGCTAATCGGCCGCCGTGTTCAAATAGCCTCCGTTGCGGAGGCTTTTTTGTGCCCATAACCAAAACTGCGGCAACGCCGGCACGCCGCCGTTCACGGACTCCCCACGGGGAGAGGCATAAAAAAAGGCAGCCAAGGCTGCCTTTTTTAAGGATCACAATCCTAGCCTCAGGTCGATGCGGCCTGCGCCATCAAACGCTGCTCCTGAGCCATCAGGCGCCGCTCCTGACGCCGAGCACGGATCGCCAGCAGCGACGGAGTCAGTACCAGAGTCAGCACGGTGGCAAACGCCAGCCCGCCGGCCACCGCCGTCGCCAACTGCGACCACCACTGAGTGGACGGCCCTCCCACCTCGATGTAACGATTGATCAGATCGATGTTGGTCTCTAGCACCATCGGCATCAAGCCTAAGATGGTGGTGATGGTGGTCAGCATCACCGGTCGCAGTCGCTGGGCGCCGGTACGCAGAATCGCATCCCGGTACCTCAGCCCCTGGGCCCGAAGCACATTAAAGGTGTCGATGAGCACGATGTTATTGTTGACCACAATCCCCGCCAGCGAGATCACACCGATGCCGGACATGACTATGCCAAAGGGCTTACCGGTAACCAACAGGCCCAGCAACACCCCCATGGTGGACAGCAGCACCGCCGTCAGGATCAAAAACGCCTGATAGAAGCTGTTGAACTGGGTCACCAGAATGATGGCCATCACGAACAGGGCGATGATGAAGGCGTTGACCAAAAAGCCCTGGGACTCCTGTTGCTCTTCGTTTTCGCCGGTAAAGCGGTAGCTGACCCGGTTGTCGGTCAGCAGCGGCGCCAGGGTTTGCTGCAGCTCTGGCAGGGCCTCGGTCAGCAGCACCCCGGGGGCCATGTCCGCCTTGATGGTCATCACCCGATGGCCGTCGATGCGGCGAATGGAGTCCACCTTCGGCGCCGCCACCCGCTCGACGAAATTGCTCACCGGCACCTGGCCGTACTGGGTCTTTACCCGCAAACTGTCGAGCCTGAGGATGTGACGCTTGTCCTCGGGGAAGCGCACGCGAATGTCCAGTTCGTCATCGGCATCGTCGGGGCGGTACTCGCCAATCTTCAGGCCGGAGGTCACAAACTGCACCGTGTTGCCCAGCAGGGTGGCATCGGCACCGAAGCGGGCGGCATCGTCGCGATCCACCTTCAGCTGCCACTCGATCCCCGGCTTGGAGCCGGTGTCTTCGATGTTGATGAAGCGGCCATCCTGCTCCAGGGTCCGGCGCACGGTCCGTACCGCCTCATTGAGGGCCGAAGGAATCTTGGAAGACAGCTCCAGTTGCAGCGCCTTGCCGGTGGGCGGGCCATTCTCGTCTTTGCGCAGCTCATACTCGATGCCCGCCAGCGGTGCGAGCCGCTGGTGAACCTCTTCGATCACCTCATCCGCCGGAACCCGCTGATCCCAATCCAGCAGATTCAGGCGAATGTAGCCGGCCCGGTCTTCGCCACCGGTGCGGCTGTAGAGGGTCTCCAGGCTGTCCATTCCCAGCAGCCGCTGCTCCACGTCGCGCATGATCTCGTCCTTCTCGTCGATGGACAGATCGCCATAGGCGCGCACATACAGATTCAGTCCCGGCGGCTCCACATCGGGGAAAAACTCCACCCCGGCGCCAAATTTCACATAACTGCCAACAATGGTGGCCAGCACCAGCAGCACCGCCAACAACACCTTCCACGGATGGCTGATGGCCACCGCCAAGGTGCGAATGTAGGTACCGGTAAAGCCGGACAACGAGGTCAGCTCCCCCTCTTCGGCCAGACGCTGATTCTCCCTCTGGGTCGGCGTCATTGGCAGCGGCTTGCCAAACAGGCTGCCCATGGCCGGTACAAACACCAGCGCCATCACCAGCGAGGCGGTCAGGGTAGCGATCAGGGTCATCGGCAGGTACTTCATGAACTCGCCCATGATGCCCGGCCAGAACAGCAGCGGCGCAAACGCCGCCAGGGTGGTGGCCGTGGAAGCGATGATCGGCCAGGCCATGCGCTGCGCCGCCTCCAGATAGGCGGCGCGCCGGTCGGCGCCGTCGGTCATGCGCCGGTCGGCGTACTCGGTCACCACGATGGCGCCGTCCACCAGCATCCCCACCGCCATGATCAGCGCGAACAGCACCACCATGTTGACTGTCAGCCCAAACACCGCCAGCACCAATAGACCGGTCAGGAAGGAACCTGGAATCGCCAGCCCCACCAGGCCGGCGCTGCGCATTCCCAGGGCGGCAATGATAACGATGACCACCAGTAGAATGGCCGAGGCGACGTTGTTTTGCAGATCCGACAGCATCTGCTCCACCTCTTCGGAGCGATCGCCGGTAAAGGTCACCTGCAACGAGTCCGGCCACTGCTCACTGGCCTTGGCCATCACCGCCTTGACCTTGGCCACGGTGGCGATGATGTTTTCCCCGGGGCGCTTTTTGACCTCCAGCGAGATCGCCTTGTTGCCATCCAGGCGAGCGTAGGAGTTGGGATCTTTGAAGGCGCGGCGCACCGTGGCCACGTCGCCAAAGGTGATCACCTGCTCTCCCTGCACCTTGATGGGCATCTCCATCACATCCTTGATGGTTTCAAACACCGACGGCACCTTAACCGCAAAGCGGCCGCGGCCGGTGTCCATGGTGCCGGCGGGCACCAGGCGGTTGTTGCGCGACAGCAGGTTGAAGATGTCGTTCTGGTCGAGCTGATAACTCTCCATCAACAGCGGATCCACCAGGATCTCGACGATGTCATCGCGATCGCCTCCGATCTCCACCTCCAGCACCTCGGGAAACGACTCCAGCTTGTCCCGCAGCGCCTTGGCGATCTGCACCAGGGTTCGCTCCGGAATCGGTCCGGACAGGGTTACCGTCAGCACCGGATTTTCCTCGGCCATGGTCACTTCGTGCACTTCGGGCTCTTCGGTGTCGGACGGCAACTTGGCCTTGGCCAGGGTCACTCGGTCGCGCACGTCCGCCAACGCCTGTTTCGGATTCAACCCGGCCTCGAACTCCAGCACAATGGAGGCATGACCCTCGGAGGCGGTGGAGCGCATCTCGTCCACGCCCTCGATGGAGCGCAGTTCGGTCTCCATCGGCCGCACCAGCATTCGCTCGGCGTCTTCCGGCGAGATGCCGTCGTGCACAATGGAGATGTAGATAATGGGGATGGTGATGTCCGGTTCCGATTCCTTGGGGATCTGCACATAGGTGACCGCCCCGGCCAGCAGCAGCATCACAAACACCATCAGCACCGGTCGTACCCGGCTCAGCAGTCCAGCCAGCAGGGTACTCATGCGCCGTCTCCCTGGTCGTACACCACCTCAACCGGGTCGCCATCGCGAACAAAGCCCTGGCCCTGAGTGATGATCTCCACCTGCTTGCCAACGCCACCGGTCCACACCCCTTCGGCATCGGCCATCACCACCTCAATGGGGATGAACTTGACCAGGCCGTCTTCGACCGACTTGACCCCCAGGTTGCCGGCCTCGTCCAGCGCCAGCAGCGCCGGACTCACCTTGATGGCGTAATGGCTGTCCAGCGGCAACGACAGCTCGGCACTCTTACCGGCCCACAGGCTGCCATCGGCGTTGTCGAATGCCACCTCGATGTCGAAGGTGTTGGTGCCGCCATGGGACACGGTGGCGATGTAGCGCACCGTGCCCTGGGCGGTTCTGCCATCGACAAAACGGGCGCGGGCCGCCTGACCCAGGCTCAACTGGGCGATGTCACTTTCGGTGACATTGGCTTTGACCACCAGGGGGTCGAGGTCCGCCAGCTCACCCACAGGGTCGCCGACGCCGACGTAATCCCCCTGTTCCACCATGCGCTGGTGGAACACGCCACTAAACGGCGCCCGAATCTGGGTATGATCCAACGCCAGCTGCAGCCGCTTCAGCTCTGCCCGGGCCAGCTCCAGCGCACTGAGATTCTGCGCCAGTTGAGACTTGCCTTGCAGGCCCTGGTTAGCCAACTTGCTGGCCGCCTGGTAATCGAGCTCCCGCTGCGCCAATACCGCCTCGGCACTCTGCAGTTGCTCCGGCAGATCCCGAGCATCCAGTTCGATCAACAGCTGGCCCTGGCTCACCTTGGCACCGCGCTTGGCGTGCACTTTCAACACCCGACCGCCGATCTCCGCCGCAATTCGGGTCATGCGATCCGGCTCAGTACGGCCGTATAGCTGCACCTCGCGAGTGACTTCGGACGAGGTGATGCGTTTCACCGTCACTCGGGTCACTGGTACCTCGCTGGTGGCGGTATCCTCGGTGAGCGGCGCTTCTTCGGCAGCATTGCCGAATTGGCCGGAGGCCACCCACAGAACCAATAACACGCTGATGGTGCTGGCGATAACATAGGGGTGACGGTACCAGCGACGGGCTGGCGGGGTAATCTTGTTCACGAGTGAGTAACTCCTTTTACGTCGACGTTACAAGGTTACGTGAAAGCCGCGGTCGGAAAAAGGGAGCTCACATCCTCTGAAACAAAAAAGGCACCTCAAAGGTGCCTTTTTGCATTATGGCGATCGTGATTCAGATGGAGAACGACGCGCCGCAGCCACAGGTGGTGGTGGCATTAGGGTTGTTGACGAAGAAACGACTGCCTTCCAGCCCTTCGGTGTAATCCACCATACCGCCAACCAGATACTGCAGGCTCATGGCGTCGACGATCAGGGTCACGCCCTCTTTGTCGATGGTGGTATCTCCGTCATTCACCTTCTCATCGAAGGTAAAACCGTACTGAAAACCGCTGCATCCACCGCCGGTAACATAGACCCGCAATTTCAGATTAGGATTCTCTTCCTCCTCCAACAGCCCTTTCACCTTAATGGCGGCGGCATCGGAGAATTGGATCGGCATTGCTTGTTCTGCTGCAGCTGTCATGCGTACCTCTAAAACGTCTGTCTGCGCGGATTATCTAATACCCGACTGTTAGGTTCAAGTTTTGTCCGTTACCGATGTCGGCGATCCCTCATCGCTGGCCGGCTGGGTCAGCACCGCAAACTCGTACACCTGCTCGGTGGAGGCCGCCTTCTGGCCCCCACCGGCGGCGGTTTTTACCTTCACCGTCAGCCGTTCAGGAACGAAGTGCTCAGGCAGATCAAAGCTGCCTTCCAGTTCTTGAAAGTAACGGAACGAGAATTTCAGCTGTGACCGTTCCACCCCAAGACGCTCCAGGTTGAGCGTGGTCGGACTGCCATCCTGGCTGCCGGTCAGCAACATCGAGGCCTGACCTTTGGCAAACCGCTTACGCTTCTTCTGCTGGGTCAGCACCAACTTGTAGCGGAAGTGACCGGGACTGTGACTGTTCTCCACCGCCACTTCATGAATCACCACCCCGTCGGCATTTTGCTCCGGCGCCATGATGTTGCGATAAAAGGTCAGTTCGGTTTCCGCCTGGGCCAGTTGCTGACGCAACTGCGCCATCATGGCGACGGTATCAGCCTGGGAGCGACGTTCGGTTTCCAGCTCGATCTCCAATGCCGCGTGAGACTCGGTCAACACCCGAATCCGCTCCTTTTGCAGTCGCTCCGCCACCTGGGCGTTTTCCTGCTGCTGTTGCAAGGTCAACCGCTGCGGCCAGGACAGCAGGTAGCCAGCGGCCACCGCCACCAGCAGGATCGCCACCAAAACCAAGCCTCTGGGATTAAATTGGCGCTCAAACTGTTTGAGACCGTGCCAACGATGTTTCCAATTCTGCATAGTGAAACAAACTTTTTGTTGTTAGACTTTAGTCACTTGAAATCGCTTTCAATATTATGTTCCGGAACAGCAACCTAACGCTCTCTCAGGCAAAGCTCAGCATCCACCTGTGCCTGCTTGGCCTGCTTGTGGGCCTGGCAGCGGGTGTGCTGCTGCTGCTGTTTCGGGTCGTCATCGATTTAGGCCAGGGCTTCATCCTCGACAGCCCGGACGATTTTAGCGGCCTGCCGCCGCAATGGCGAGCGCTTCTGCCCATCGCCGGTGCGGCAGGGATCGCAATTATCGCCGCGGTTACCGCCAGCAAATACCGCCGTCTGGGGATCGCCTACGTCATCCACCGCATTAAACTTCACTACGGCCGCCTGCCGTTAGGCAGCGCCATGAACCAGTTCTTCAGCGCCGTCATCGCCCTGGCCAGCGGCTTCTCCGTTGGCCGTGAAGGCCCGGCGGTGCACCTGGGTGCCACGGTGGCCACCGGCTTTGCCCGTCGCTGGAAACTGCCGGACAACGCCCTGTCGATCCTCGCCTCTTGTGGCATAGCGGCTGGCATCAGCGCCACCTTTAACTCGCCGCTGGCGGCGGTGCTGTTTGTGCTGGAGGTGGTGTTGCGGGAATACCGCATTCACAGCTTCCTACCGATACTGATCGCTTCGGTCACCGGCAGCGTGGTCACTCAGAGCGTGTTTGGTAACACCCACCTCTACGGCCACTTCAGCATGGACGTGATCCCCCTGGCCCAATACCCGCTGCTGCTGGGCACCGGGTTGATCATCGGCTGCGTCGCCGCCGGGTTCAGCCATGGCCTGCTGACCATCACCGAAACCACCAGTCGCTGGCCACTGACCCTGAAGCTGTTGTTGGCCGGAGCCTGCACCGCCGCCATCGGCCTGCAGCTGCCGCAGGCATTGGGCACCGAGCATGCCGCCGTCTCCATCGCCCTCAGTGACAACCCCGGGCTGTGGCTGTTACTGGCGCTGCTTGGGGCCAAGATCCTCGCCACCTGGGTGGCCCTGGGGCTGGGCATTCCCGGCGGCATCATCGGCCCGCTGTACGGCATCGGAGCAGTACTGGGCAGCCTGATTGCCTGGGGCATGACACCGCTGTTTCCCCAGATGCAGGCCTACATTCCGCTGTACGCGGTACTGGGCATGACCGCCATGATGGGCGTCTGCTTGCACGCCCCCATGGCGGCCCTGCTGGCGCTGCTGGAGCTGACTCAGGATGCCAGCATCATCCTGCCCTCACTGCTGGTGACCCTGCCCGCCTATCTGCTGGCCTACAGCGTGTTTGGTTCCCGCTCCATCTTCCTGCGGCAACTGGACGCCATGGGGCTGGACTACCGGGTGTCGCCGACGGAGCTGGGGCTGCAAAAAACCGGCGTCATGGCCATCGCCGACCGCCAATTTGTCATCGGCACCCCCAAACAGACCGATGAACAGCTGCTGCAACTGATGAACGACGCCCACCAACAGCGACTGCTGCTGCGACTGCCTCAAGGCTGTGAGCTGGTGGCCCTGCACGCCAACTACGACGACGATACCCCCCTGACCCGCACCGAGGCCTTTGGCCTGCCGATGACCGCCACCCTGGCGGAGGTTCACAAGTTGCTCAACCGCAACCGTCAGAAAGCGGTGTACATCTATGATGAGCACCCGGAGCACCCGGTGGGCATCATCACCTGGTCCATGCTCAGGCAGGAGATACGGGCACGGCGATTTTAGAATGACTAATGACGCAACTGTGATGGCCGTCCTTGCCAACACAGGTCACAAAATGCCACCCTGCTTCGATCTACCGGGGAACTGTATTCAGGTGGCATTTGTCGATACCATGCACACAGTTTCCAGACGCATTCAGGGGTTCGTCCGGCCAATGCCCGCACGGACTCCGACCGTACACTTAATTACTCATGACCGGGTGTGCCTCGGCCACCCAACCCAGGAAGGATAACGATGAATCGCTCCGAATCCCTGTTCGAACAGGCTCAAAAAACCATCCCAGGTGGTGTGAACTCTCCCGTACGCGCCTTTAAAGGCGTGGGCGGTACTCCGGTATTTATCGAGCGCGCCGACGGCGCCTACCTGTACGACGTCGACGGCAAGCAGTACGTCGATTACGTCGGCTCCTGGGGCCCCATGATTCTGGGCCACAACCACAGCGCCATCCGCGAAGCGGTGGTCAAAGCGGCCGACAACGGCCTGTCTTTCGGTGCTCCGACCGCCTCTGAAGTGGAGATGGCCGAACTGGTGTGTGACATCCTGCCTCACGTTGAGCAGGTGCGCATGGTTAACTCCGGTACCGAAGCCACCATGAGCGCCCTGCGCCTGGCCCGCGGCTTCACCGGCCGTGACAAGTTCATCAAGTTCGAAGGCTGCTACCATGGCCACGCCGACTGCCTGCTGGTGAAAGCCGGTTCCGGCATGCTGACCTTTGGTGAGCCGACCAGCCCGGGCGTTCCGGCGGATTTCGCCAAGCACACCCTGACCGCCACCTACAACGACCTGGAGTCGGTGAAGGCGCTGTTTGAGTCCAACCCGGGCCAGATCTCCTCCATCATTCTGGAGCCGGTTGCCGGTAACATGAACTGCATCCCACCGGTGGAAGGCTTTCTGGAAGGTCTGCGCGCCCTGTGTGACGAGCACGGTGCCCTGCTGATCATCGATGAAGTCATGACCGGTTTCCGCGTCTCCCTGACCGGTGCTCACGGCCATTACGGCGTCAAGCCTGATCTGCTGTGCCTGGGTAAGGTGATCGGTGGTGGCATGCCTGTCGGTGCCTTCGGCGGCCGCGCCGACGTAATGCAGTACCTGGCCCCGGCGGGTCCGGTGTACCAGGCCGGCACCCTGTCCGGTAACCCCATCGCCATGGCAGCCGGTATGGCGCAACTGAACTTGCTGCGCGAGCCTGGCATCTACGACGCCCTGGCCGCCAAGACCGAAAAACTGGCGCTGGGCCTGAAAGCCGCCGCCGACAAAGCCGGTGTGCCGATGAGCGTCAACTACGTTGGCGCCATGTTCGGCGTGTTCTTCACCACCGAAGAGAAAGTGACCCGCTACCAGCAGGTGACCCAGTGCAACATGGAGCAGTTCAATGCCTTCTTCCACGGCATGTTGGAAGAAGGGGTGAACCTGGCCCCGTCCGCCTATGAAGCCGGTTTCCTGTCCCTGGCTCACAGCGATGCCGACATCGATGCCACCATCGCCGCCGCCGAGCGGGTGCTGGCCAAGATTGCCGCCTAAGCCGCGACCACAGAAACAAAAAGGGCAGCCGAGGCTGCCCTTTTTTGTTGCCGTTACTCGGCGCGATCATGACTCAGCGGTGCATGCGCACAATCAGGTTGCGGCCCTTGATCTTATCACCCTGCAGCACCTGCAGCGCTTCTTTGGCCCACTGGCGCTCGATGGCCACGTAAGAGAGCCGATCGGCAATCTCAATCTTGCCCACCGCCTTGCCCGGGATCCGCTTTTTGGCGGTCAATGCCCCAAGAATGTCACCGGCACGCAGCTTACTCTTGCGACCGGCACCGATGGACAGGGTCACCATTGGCGGCACCAGATCGATGCGGGCCGGTACGCTGAGCTTAGAGAACGGCAGGCGTGGGATAGGCTGGCCCTGCAACGCTTCGATCTCCTCCACCCGATGCAGTTCACCACCGGCGGCCAGGCTGATGGCACGGCCCTTGGTGCCCGCGCGGCCGGTACGGCCGATGCGGTGCACGTGCACTTCACTCTCGAAGGCGATGTCGTAGTTGACCACCAGAGACAGATCCTTGATGTCCAAGCCGCGGGCCGCCACGTCGGTCGCCACCAGCACCGATACGCTCTTACTGGCAAAGCGCACCAGAGTCTGATCCCGCTCGCGCTGATCCCGGTCGCCGTGCAGCGCCACCACATACACGCCGGCGTCTTCCAGCACCTCGGCCACTTGCTGACAGGCGCGGCGGGTGTTACAGAACACCACGGTCGACTCCGGTTGGTACTGAGCCAGCACCGCCAGCAGCGCGTCGTCTTTCTGGGCCGGGTTCAGCTCCACCAACCGCTGCTCGATCTTGTCCTGGGCTTCGCTGCCTTCGACGGTCACCATCAGTGGATCGCGCTGAACCCGGTGAGTCATGGCATCGATCTGCTCCGGGTAGGTGGCGGAGAACAGCAGGGTCTGGCGTCGCTGCGGCAACAACTCTAGGATGGCGTCGATGTCGGCTTCGAATCCCATGTCCAGCATCCGATCGGCCTCATCAAACACCAGGGTGTTCAGCGGCTTAAGCCGAATGCGCCCGCTTTTCATATGCTTAAGAATTCGGCCCGGGGTACCGACGATAACGTGGGCTCCGTGGTCCAGCGAGCCCATCTGCGGCCCCATGGGCACACCGCCGCTGAGGGTCAGTACCTTCACATTGGCAATGGCCCGCGCCAGGCGACGAATCTCTTTGGTGACCTGATCCGCCAGTTCGCGGGTGGGGCACAGCACCATCGCCTGGGTGCCCTGAACCGACAGATCCAGTTTATTCAGCAGCCCCAGGCCAAAGGCCACGGTCTTGCCACTGCCGGTTTTGGCCTTGGCCACCACATCCTGGCCCGCCAGAATGGCCGGCAGGGACTGCGACTGAATTGGCGTCATTTCGCTAAAGCCCAGTTGCGACAAGTTATCCAGGCAGGCGCCGGACAGAGGCAGAGAAGAGAAAGCGGTGGACATATCGGTACTCCATGGTCTTCAGTGGCAAACGGCCACGAACGCTGCCATGGGGTGAACCGATGGCAAAAGGGCGGCGACTATAGCACCCTTTGGCCACAGAGTGTACTGCCAGCATCGCCACCTCGCCCTTGCCAGCACCCGCGGTGGTGTCGATTCGATGGCTCGGCGCGGCTCGGATCGAACAACCCGGCTCAGGGCCACAAGCGCACGGTGGCTGACGCCAGCAGACTGAACCCCATTACCGTCCATTAAACCGGCGTTTTTTACCCACCGCCTGTAGGCGAACCGGCGCCATAATGCTACAATTTCGTTCCGGCTGTGTCTGGCCCGCAGACACATTCGGTGAATGCCGAAACCTAGGGATTCAGCATGACAAACCCTCTGTATAATAAGAACATCGTCTCAATTGCGGATCTGTCCCGCAGTGAGCTGGAACTGATCGTTTCCACTGCTCAATCCATTAAAACCACCCCCAGACCGCAACTGCTGGCCGGCAAAGTGATCGCCAGTTGCTTCTTCGAAGCCTCCACTCGCACCCGGCTGTCGTTTGAAACCGCGGTGCAGCGCCTTGGCGGCTCGGTCATCGGCTTTGACTCCGGCGGCAATACCTCGCTGGCGCAAAAAGGCGAAACCCTGGCCGACTCGGTGAAAGTCATCTCCTCCTACAGTGATGCCTTCTTCATGCGCCATCCGCAGGAGGGCGCGGCGCGACTGGCCAGTGAGTACTCCAGTGTGCCAGTGATCAATGGCGGCGACGGCGCCAACCAGCACCCGACCCAGACCCTGTTGGATCTGTTTAGCATCTACGAAACTCAAGGGTCGCTGCAGGGGCTGAAGGTCGCCTTCGTCGGTGACCTGAAGTACGGCCGCACCGTTCACTCCCTGGCCCAGGCGCTGTCGCTGTTTGACTGCGAGTTCTTCTTTGTCGCCCCGGAGCCGTTGCGCATGCCGGATTACCTGTGCGAAGAACTCAGTGATGCCGGCATACGTTTCACCCATGTGGACGATCTGGAGCAGGTGTTACCGCAATTGGACGTGCTGTACATGACCCGAGTGCAGAAAGAGCGCTTCGATCCCACCGAATACCAGCACATGAAATCCAAGTACGTGCTGTCGGCGGGTATGCTGGGTGGTGTCAAAGACAACCTGAAAATTCTGCACCCGCTGCCACGGATCGATGAGATCACCACCGACGTCGACGCCACCCCCTACGCCTACTATTTCCAGCAGGCTGAAAACGGTGTCTATGCCCGCCAGGCACTGCTGGCCCTGGTTTTGTCTGAGGAGTTGTAATCATGGCGAAAAACAAACTGAAAGTAGAAGCCATTGAGCGCGGCACCGTCATCGACCACATCCCCGCCGGCATGGGCGTGCGCATTCTCAAGTTCTTTCAACTGACCGACAAGAACGAACGCATCACCGTCGGCCTGAACCTGCGCAGTGGCGATGAGGCCAAGAAGGACCTCATCAAGGTGGAGAACACCGTGTTCACCGTCGAACAGGCCAACCAGTTGGCGCTGTTTGCCAGCGAGGCCACCATCAATGAGATTCGTAACTTTGAGGTGGTCAACAAGTACCTGGTGCAACTGCCCGAGTCCATCGATGGCGTCTTGCGCTGCCCCAACAGCAACTGCATCACCCATCATGAGCCTGCCACCACCCGGTTCTACGTGCGGCAGAAGCCCAGACAGACGGATCTCAAATGCCACTTCTGTGAAAAGAGCTTCCATACCTCGCTGTTCAGTGAACTGAACTGATGCCCAGCGGTTACGTCACCGGCGATGGTGATGTAACCGCTTTTATGCCAGTTAATCGCCAGCCTGTTTACCCCGCATACCCGATCCGCTCATTGTGTAATTTTCCCTGACCGGGCAGCGAAAACCCCGCCGCCGGGATCCCGGCAGCGATCGGGGCCGATCAATTGCATGTCGTCATTGGAATTTTGCCCCAATCTGGGCTAGAGTAGCGCCGCTGAAACCGCGGCCTACGCCGCCCATTGCTGTCCACATCCGGCAGCGCCCCTTCTGCTGTAGACGAGAGAGACAGAGATGAACATTACCGCCGTTGCCGAATTCCCGAAACCGGAAGTCAAGCGTCACCACAAACCTCGCCACCTGAAAAAGCTGGCCATCGGTGAGTTCGCTTCCACCTGCGTTCACATCCGTTTCGACGGCGACATTGCCCTGTTCGAAAAGCTGGACGAAGCCGTATTTAACGCCGCCAATGACACCGTGGGCACCTTCCTGGCCTACTTCAATAACCAGTATCATGTGGCCATCCACTTCTTTACTGCCGAAGCCAACATCGAAGAGCAGGCCGCTCGCATCGCCGCGCTGATCGAAGCCACCCTGGGCAGCCAGCCTGAGCTGACCATCTTTGCCGGTGACGAGAACTACGGCGACTGGGATGCCACCTTCCAGAACTAAGGCCTTCGGTCTCGAAAAAAGCCGCCCTATGGCGGCTTTTTTTGTGGCTGGAAATGATGGCCATTGATGGCGGCAACCTGGCAGCCGCACTCAAAAAGAAGCCGCCAGGCGGCGGCTATAAAGCAGGATGGTATTGACGCTAACGATTCATTGGCCTCCTCTTGACGGTTCAGGGCATCACGGCATTCAGCATTGCCGCGCCCCCTGCAGTTCTGAGACTGGATAAAATAAACGGACAAATTCCCTCCTCCTTAAGATTGAGTTCTCAACTCAGCCGACACCGTCGGCTCCGGCTACTGCATGCTTATCGAACCCTCTGCGCGGGCCTTCCCTAAATCGGTGGAGTGGCGGCGTTGGGCAGCCGCGACATCCGTTTCTCGGGCCTGGCTTTCAGCCTCGACGGACAAAATCCCTCGATCATCGCCCTGAACGCCACGTCACTGCAGTTGGCGTCCACCCCCATGCGTTTGACATCAAAGGGGTCGATGCGGCCCTCGTTGGTGCCTCCGTGACAGGAGACACACCCCCGGAATCCCAACGCCTTTACCTGTGCCATCACCGCATCGTTAATGTCAGACGCTTTGCCAAACGGATAGGCAAACAGCACGTCTGATGCCCCCAGGTGATGCTCCAGCTCCCGTTTGCTGGCCTGCAATTCGGCCACCACCTTTGAGAACGATGCCTGTGCACAATTAAGGTGAGTCTGGGTGTGAGCACCGATGGTAAATCCTCGCTGCTGCATGCTAGTCAGTTGGGCCCAGGTCATGGTCGGCAAGCCGCGCCCCAGAGCATCCAGATCATGTTGAAACGGTTGGTTGCTGCCGATCATGGCGGTACTGACGAAAAACGTCGCCGGAATGCCGTGTCGCTCCAGCACCGGCACCGCATTATCGTGATTGTCCAGATAACCATCATCGAAGCTGATCGCCAGCAGAGGTTTGGCCGCATCCTTGGGAATGTTGCCGGCCATCAGGCTGGGCAGAGACACCGGGGTACAGTGACGGGCCACCATGGCCATTTGATGCTCAAACTGCTCGATACCCACAGTCAAACTGTCCCTCAGATCGTCGTTGACCCGGTGATACGCCAGCACCACCACTCGTTGGCAGCCTCGAAAACCGGCAAGGCCACGCCATAACGGTCGCCAGATATGGCTGTACCCTTGAAAAAACAGCGACTTCATTCGAGTACGCAACCCACTCTGAAGAGAGACCCAGCGCCGCTGTCGCTGCAGTTGCCGACGCTGCTGCAAACTGGGCACCGTCTTACGCCGGGGCAGAGGTTCCTGGGGATGACGCACCATCTCTTCGCAACTGATCATCCCCACGGCGCCGCACAGCATCTGAGTCAGGCACTCCTCCAACTGAATCTGGGCCCCGCGCTCACTGCTGTAGGCGGACAGCGCCAACTCCGTCTGCAGCAGAATCGACGCGGGTCGGTGGTCAGGTTCCAGTCGCTGCACGTGGATGGTCACGCTCGGCTTTTGCTCCCACAGGGCCCAGAACAGCGCATCCCGCCCTTCATCAAAGGCTGCACCCAACTGAATCGCCAGCGTGCCCCAGTGCGGCACTTGGTGCAGAGCCGGCCGTAACGACAGATCGCCGTAAGCCAGCCCGAGATCCGCCTGATACTGCTCCACCAGCACTCTGATCCTCAGTGAGTTAATGTCGTCCACCACCTTAAATTGAACCCGCGGGTGATGACGAAGCCGGCCCGGATCGTACCGGTTGAGGGTATCCGCCAACGGTGAGGGCGAGTTCAAAGGCCAGCGGCATTGTGACCAGTGCGGTGTCGGCCGACGCCACTGTGAGGCCCAAACGGCGGTGGCTGGCTGTCTCAACACCAGCAGCTGCAGCTTGGGGTACTGCTCCAACAACTGCACCAGTGTCTTGCACAGACAGAAGTCCAGTTCAGAGGTAAACACCACCAGTTTGTCCATCACCACCTCGGCACAATCAGAAAACCATGCTCAGACTAATCAAACCCCGTGCCAACTAGTAAGTCATTGAAATAGTTATCTTGGTTCTACGCGGTGGCGGCCTCATTGCAAAATGACAGGCAGAATGAAAAACGCCGGCCCTCATGGACCGGCGTGTTGTGGGTTTCGAGTCCCGAGATCAGCGACTGACGCGGACCTCGTAGCCGGTGAACTTACGAATGTTGATCACACCGGTATCGAAGATCAGATACTGGCCCTTTATGCCCAACAGAATGCCGGACACCAACGGGGTCTTGTCGAAGTTGTGGGATGCCACCTTTACCGGAAACTGCTTCACCGGGTAATCGATGGCGACGATGGATTCGTCCAGAATCTCATAGGCATCGTCACCGAACTCAGCGCGAATGGCCGCCAGTTTCTCCTCAATCTTCGGCAGCAAACAGTGCGCCTGGGCCTTGAGGTCCAGATCGTCGTTATTGCCTTTGAGCATCGCCCGCCAGTTGGTCTTGTCGTTGATGAACGCCCCCAACGCCACCTCCACCAATCCGGAGATGTATCGGCTGCGCACTCGAATGATCGGCAACCCCTGAGTGGCACCCTGATCGATCCAGCGTGTCGGCAATTGCGTGTGTCGAGTGATGCCCACCTTCAGGCCCGAGGTGTTAGACAGGTAGACGTAGTGAGGCACCATGCACTGGGCTTCGCCCCACTCCGGCTCCCGACAGGTGCCAGCGGCAAAATGACAGGTCTCCGGCTTCATGATGCACATGTCACACCGGGCCAGCTTTTTCATACAGGGAAAACAATGCCCTTGAGAATAACTCTTGTTGGTCTTGCGGCCACAGGCATCGCAGAAGATGTTGCCGGTGTGCTCCAGGGTCAGCGACTGGCCAATAACGTCATTTAACGGCAGGGCTTCCTCGCCCACCAACAGGGTGTAGTCGACGTCGCCCGCCAACTGGCTGCGCATCTTTTTCAGGGTTCCTTGCATGCTTGGTTTCTTCTGTCACGGTCGATGGGGCCAGTGTAACAACTCCCACGGTCAGCCCAAACAAAAACGGCCGCTCGAAAGCAGCCGTCTTCATTGATAGCGGGTTAAGCTTATTCGTCGTCGATGCCGCGAGCCTTTAGGATCGCCCCTTTCCAGTCAAAATCCTCGACGTAATCTTTCTTGATGCCGGGGATCATGGTGTCCTTGCTGGTTTCGCCCATCTTCAGCTGATAGATCAGCATGTCGTCGGTCAACTCCGACAGGGGGCCGTCAAAACCGGCTTGATCGGCCACTTTTTGCAGCATCTGCACCAGATTCAGTTCCTGATCTTTCTGCCACACCGGCTCCAGCAATTCCAGCAGTTCTTCAATTCGATGGCACGCCATGGGGTCTCCCTCCGTTCCCGTTTTCAGGCATCATATCCTGCCAAACTGTGATCTCAAGCGCTTTTTGCACTGACAAAATTCATCCGAGCCTGAATCCTGACCATGGCAGCCGAACCGCCCTGTTTGAGACCTCAACTCAGGTGCTCGGCCAGGTGATCCACCAGCAACCGCACTTTAGGCGACAGGTGACGGTTTTGGGGGTACAAGGCCCAGATACCGTCATCCTGCTCATTAAAATGATCCAGCACCGACACCAACTCACCGCGATCCAGGTAGCGCTGAACGTAGTAACCCGGCAGTTGCACCAGCCCCAATCCCTTGCAGGCGGCGTCGGTCAACGCCTGGCCACTGTTGCACCTCAGGCTGCCCCTGACCCGAATGCTTCTGGGCTTACCCGACTCCTGAAAGCGCCAGAATTCCAGCGTGCCCACCAGGCAGTTGTGGCGCTCCAGCTCCGACAGCGAATGAGGCACCCCGTGCGCTTGCAGATACTCGGGGGCGGCGCACACATACTGGGTGCGACTGCTCAGGCGTTTGGCCATCATGCTGGAGTCTTCCAGCCGTCCCAGGCGTACTGCCAGATCGAAGCCCTCCTCCACCAAATCGATTTTCTGATTGGTAAGATGCAGTTGTACTTCCAGCTCCGGATACTTTAGGGCGAAATCGTTCACCAGCGGTGCAATGGTGCGCTCGCCATAGGTCACCGGCGCCGTAATTCGCAACCGGCCCCGGGGCGAGCTTTGCAGGTTGCTGATGGCCCGCTCCGCCTCTTCGAGGCCGTCCATTACCTGACGACAGTGACGGTAATACACCCGCCCGACGTCGGTCAGAGACACCTTGCGAGTCGTACGGTAGAACAGCTTGGCCGCCAGCCTGGCCTCCAGCGCGGTGATCTGCCGGCTGACCTGAGCGGTAGAGATCCCCAGACGTTTGCCGGCGGCGGTAAAACTCTCGGTCTCTGATACCGCCACAAATTCACTGACCCCATTCCAATCAGACATCGCCCCCCCTTTTGCTTCATTAACGGCTCATCAGTGCCCTACACACAACTTCTCTGCCTCACCCTCGTGCAGGAGGCTAATCTTACCTGACAAATCAGGTCAGCCTGACGCTCAATTATTACCACCAGGTAAAAGTAATTTACCTTAGTGGCCGATTATCAACAATTCAGAAGCAAATATACTACTCAGCATCGAAACGGCGCCAACCGGCGTCCCCAATACAATGATGACAACAGGAAACGTTAATGACTGCACAAATCATTAAATCCAAGGCCGCCGTCGCCTGGGCCGTTGGTGAACCCCTCTCCATGGAAACCGTTGACGTGATGCCGCCGCAAAAAGGCGAAGTGCGGGTCAAGATGATTGCCACCGGTGTCTGCCATACCGATGCCTTTACTCTGTCCGGTGACGATCCTGAGGGAATCTTCCCCTGCATTCTGGGCCACGAAGGCGGCGGCATTGTCGAGTCTGTCGGCGAAGGCGTCACCAGCGTCAAAGTCGGGGATCATGTGATTCCACTGTACACCCCGGAATGTGGTGAGTGTAAGTTCTGCAAGTCCGGCAAGACCAACCTGTGCCAGAAGATCCGCGAAACCCAGGGTAAGGGGCTGATGCCCGACGGCACCACCCGCTTCTCCAAAGACGGTCAACCCATCTACCACTACATGGGCACCTCCACCTTCTCCGAATACACCGTCCTGCCGGAGATCTCCCTGGCCAAGGTTAACCCCCAAGCGCCACTGGAGGAGGTGTGCTTGCTGGGCTGCGGTGTCACCACTGGCATGGGCGCGGTCATGAACACCGCCAAGGTAGAAGAAGGCGCCACCGTGGCCATCTTTGGTCTGGGCGGCATCGGCCTGTCTGCCATCATCGGTGCCACCATGGCCAAAGCCAGTCGCATCATCGCCATCGACATCAATGAGAGCAAATTCGAACTGGCCCGCAAACTGGGTGCCACCGATTGCATCAATCCGCAGCAGTACGACAAACCGATTCAAGAGGTGATCGTCGAGCTCACCGATGGCGGCGTTGACTACTCCTTTGAGTGCATCGGCAACGTCAACGTGATGCGCAGCGCCCTGGAGTGCTGCCACAAGGGTTGGGGTGAGTCGGTGGTCATCGGTGTTGCCGGTGCCGGTCAGGAGATCTCGACCCGGCCGTTCCAACTGGTAACCGGCCGGGTGTGGCGCGGATCCGCCTTTGGTGGCGTCAAGGGGCGCTCCGAACTGCCCGAGTACGTAGAACGTTACCTCAATGGCGAGTTCAAGCTGGATGATTTCATCACCCACACCATGGGACTGGACGAGGTCAACACCGCCTTTGATCTGATGCACCAGGGCAAGAGCATTCGCACCGTAATCCATTTCGACAAGTAATCCACCGCATCCCGGCCCCTGGCCGGGATTCTGCCACAGGATCCCCAGATGACTTTAGAAAACGTCAGCATCAACAAGAGCTTTGGCGGTTGGCACAAGCAATACAGCCACCACTCCGACAGCCTCAACTGTTCGATGCGATTCGCCATCTTTCTGCCACCGGGCGCCAGCAACGATCAGCGAGTTCCAGTGCTGTATTGGCTGTCCGGCCTGACCTGCAGCGACGAGAATTTCATGCACAAAGCCGGAGCGCAGCGTCTGGCCGCCGAACTGGGAATCGCCATTGTCGCCCCGGATACCAGCCCTCGCGGCGACAAGGTGCCCGACGATGAAAGCTATGATCTCGGCCAGGGCGCCGGGTTCTATGTCAACGCCACCCAAGCCCCTTGGCACCGCCACTACCGCATGTACGACTACCTGGTTGAGGAGTTGCCGGCCCTGATTGAAGCCACCTTTCCGGTCAACGAACGCCGTGCCATCGCCGGCCACTCCATGGGCGGCCATGGCGCACTGATGATTGGCTTGCGTAATCCCGACCGCTACCGCTCCATGTCGGCGTTCAGTCCCATCAGTAACCCCAGCCTCTGCCCCTGGGGGCAGAAAGCCTTTGGCGCCTACCTGGGCAGTGACAGCGCCGCCTGGCACCAGTACGACGCCAGCCTGCTGATGCGCGACGCCGTCAATGGCCCGCCGGCACTGGTGGATCAGGGCAGCAGCGATCCTTACCTGACCGAGCAACTGCAACCGCAGGCGCTGCAAGCCGCCGCCAAGGCCAGCGGCTACCCGCTGCAACTGAATCTGCGCGAAGGCTACGACCACAGCTATTACTTCATCGCCAGCTTCATCGATCAGCACCTGAAGTTTCACGCCAGCCACCTGCAAGGCTGACGCTGCCGAACCACCTGGCACCACCGAGGCCCTCAGGCCGAGGTGGTGGCCATTGGTCTCAGTGCGATCCCAATCCGCCACCTGTACGTACTGGTTGCATCACCCTGATGTGGAAGCCAGCATGACCTTTACTCTGTTTATCGACGATCGCTGTCCCCTGTGCAGCCATGAAGTCAGCCTGCTGCGCCAGCGCGATCCCCTCGGACGGCTGCGGTTTGTGTCCATCTACGACGACCAGTGGCACTCGGAATTTCCCCAGGTCGACCCGGCGCGCTGCCTGCAGGTGCTGCATGCGGTCAACGAACGTGGTCAGGTGGTCACCGGTCTGGATGTCACCGTCGGCGCCTGGCAGCGAGTGGGGCGCGGCCATCTGGTCGGCTGGCTGCGCTGGCCACTGATACGGCCGCTGGCCGACTGGGGTTACCTGCGCTTTGCCCGACATCGACACCGGGTCTCTGCCTGGCTGATGGGTGCGCCCCGTTGCAACGGCGATCAATGTTCGCTGCCACCGAAGTCGCGCCCATGACCCTGCATCTGATCATTGGCGCTGGCGGCGGCATCGGCCAGGCGTTGACCAACCACAGCCTGGCGCAGTCGTCGCAACGAGTGGTGGCCGTCAGTCGTCAGGTCGACTCCGGGTTAAAGCCGGTGTCCCACCCCAGATTAACCCGCCTGCAGTGCGACAACAGCGCCGCTGCCATTGCCGGGGTTATGGAAACATTGATGCCACAACGGCATCAACTCACCAGGGTCACCCTGTGCAATGGCCGCTTGCACCACCGCGACTTCTCCCCGGAAAAGCGCATCGAGCAGTTGAATGACACCGCCCTGACCAGCCTGTACCTCAGCAATGCCGTGGTGCCGGCACTGTGGCTGTCCCAATTACTGCCGCTGCTGCAGCGCAGCCGCCACTGCGTCATTACCGTACTTAGCGCCCGGGTCGGCAGCATCGGCGATAATCGCCTCGGGGGCTGGTACGGCTACCGAGCCAGCAAAGCAGCCCTGAATCAACTGCTGCAAACCGCGGCGGTGGAAGCCAGCCGCCGCGCCAAAGGGGTCAAGCTGGTGGCTTATCACCCCGGTACCGTCGACACCGCGCTGTCGCGACCATTTCAATCGCGGTTGCCACCGGGTCAACTGCTCAGCCCACAGCAGGCAGCGCACCAGCTTTTTCGGGTCACCGAGACGCTTGAGGCCGACGGCCAGCTCAGCTACCTGGACTGGCGCGGAGAGGCCATTCCCTGGTAACCCCGTAGCGCGCCGCTTCGGCAACGGCAACCCCGGTTCTGATTACCATTTCAAAACTGATGCTTATTTGACCAGGTGCCATCTCGACATGAATGCTTACTCATAAATGGGTAGTTTTTAGTCAGGAGTCCGCATGCAGGGAATGCCATCGACATCCGCAATTACGCACCGTGTCGCGCCGCCGTTGGTGGTGGTCACCGATCTCGACGGCACCCTGCTGGATCATCATCACTACCACTTTCGGGCCGCCTTGCCGGCCCTGTCCCGCCTGGCGGCACTGGCGATTCCGGTGATTCTCAATACCAGCAAGACGCAGGCGGAAGTGGCCCAGTTGCGCCGCCAATTGGATAACCACTGCCCCTACGTGGTCGAGAACGGCGGCGCCCTGCTCTGGCCCGAGGGCAACGATGTGCGAATACAACGACTGGGCCGCCCGCGACAGGCGATCCTGGAGATATTGCAGCGCCTGCACAGCCCTCTCGGGCTGTCGCTGCAGGGCTTTGCCAACTGGGACGTCGACCAGTTGTGTCAGCACACCGGTCTGACGCCCCAAGCCGCAGCCCAGGCGCTGGATCGTCACTACTCCGAACCCCTGCTGTGGCCACACGACGACGCCACCCTGGCCCGGCTGCGCCAACTGTTGGCCCCCCACCAGCTGCAGGCATTGAAGGGCGGGCGTTTCCTGCACATTCAAGGCCACCACGATAAGAGCGATGCCCTGGCGCCGCTACGGCAATACTATCAGCGGCTGTGGGGCTGCCCGCCGGTGATCGTCGCCCTTGGCGACGGCGGCAACGATCGGCGCATGCTGGAGCTGGCAGACTGGGCGGTGGTGATTCGAACCCCTGACCGAGCCCCACTGCATCTGTCACCGCGCCGAGGCCGCACCACCCTGCTGCCCACCGGAATCGGCCCCGAGGGTTGGAACCAGGCCATACAGCGTATTCTCAATCACTACCGTTCCTCAGACTTAGGGAGAAGCACATGGGCGACTTTCACCAAAACGGGGTGATCACCACCCTGCACAACCTGACCCGCCGGCCCATCGACGAATTGGAACGGGAGTTGAGCAGCTTTGCCCGCTCCCGCCCCATGAGCCTGGTATTGCCGTCGCTGTACAGCGAGCTGCAGGGGCCAGCCCTGGACAACATCGTGGCCGAGTTGTGCCAGGTGCCCTATCTGCAGGAGATCGTCATCGGCCTGGATCGCGCCGATCGGGACCAATACCGCCACGCCCTGGAGTTCTTTGGCCGCCTGCCTCAACAACACCGAGTGCTGTGGAACGACGGTCCACGCCTGAGCGCCATCGACGCCATGCTTCGAGAGCAGGGATTGGCGCCGACGGAACTCGGCAAAGGCCGCAACGTCTGGTACTGCCTGGGCTATGTGCTGGCCCGTGGTAACAGCGAGGCGGTGGCGATGCACGACTGCGACATCCTCACCTACGATCGCAGCCTGCTGGCCCGGTTGATCTACCCGGTGGCCAACCCCACCTTCAACTACGAGTTCTGCAAGGGCTACTACGCCCGAGTGGCCGCAGCCAAACTCAACGGTCGAGTGACTCGATTGCTGGTCACGCCACTGTTAAGATCCCTGAAAAAGATCTACGGCAACCTGGAATACCTCGAGTACCTGGACAGCTTCCGCTACTCCCTGGCCGGTGAGTTTTCATTCCGCATCGATGTCATCAACGACCTGCGCATTCCCAGCGACTGGGGACTGGAGATCGGCGTGCTGTCCGAGGTCAAACGCAACTACGCCAGCAACCGCCTGTGCCAGGTCGACATCGCCGATTGCTACGACCACAAACATCAGCAGTTGTCCAAGGACAACGACGACGGCGGCCTGTCGAAGATGTCCATCGACATCGCCAAGGCCATTTTCCGCAAGCTGGCCACCAATGGGGTGGTGTTCTCGTCGGAGACCTTCCGCTCCATTAAGGCCACCTACTACCGCATCGCCCTGGATTTCATCGAAACCTATCGCAACGACGCCGCCATCAATGGCTTGGCGTTTGACGTTCACAGCGAAGAGGAATCGGTGGAGTTGTTTGCCGAGAACGTACTCAAAGCGGGCCTGCACTTCCTCGACAACCCCATGGAGACACCGTTCATTCCCAGTTGGAGCCGGGTTCGCAGTGCGGTGCCGGACATCTTTGAACAGCTGATCGATGCCGTGGAAGCGGATCACCGTGAGATGGTTCGCCAGTATGACCGCGCTTAACGCCCGGCTGTGCGACCACCTGCGCCGACTCTACCCCGAGGGCGACCATTCGGCGCTGGCCAGCGAGTTGATCCAGGCCATGGGCGGACCACAGCCCCTCAGTAACATCACTGCGCCGCTGTGGGACCAACGGGACGCGGTGCTGATCAGCTACGGCGACAGCATTCTGACGCCGGGGCAAACGCCCCTGGCCAGCCTCAGTCGCTTTATCCGCCGTCACCTGCAACACCGATTTACCACCCTGCACCTGCTGCCCTATTTTCCTTACAGCTCCGACGACGGCTTTGCGGTGATGGACTACCGTCAGGTTAACCCCAGCCTCGGCGACTGGAGTGACGTAGCCACCCTGGCCCGGCAGATGACCCTGATGACGGATCTGGTGCTCAACCACTGCTCCAGTCGCAGCCGCTGGTTCGAGCAGTTCAAGGCTGGCCAAGCGCCGGGCAGAGACTACTTTGTCACCGCCGATCCCGGCGAGGATCTCAGCCAGGTGGTGCGACCGCGCACCTCGCCGCTGCTGCGAGCGGTGCAGACGCCACAAGGGCAGCGCCATGTCTGGTGTACTTTCAGCCCGGATCAGGTTGATCTCAATTTCGCCAATCCGGCGCTGTTGATTGAGATGGTGAAAATACTCAGGTACTACCTGGACCAGGGCAGCCGCTGGATTCGACTGGATGCGGTGGCCTTTTTGTGGAAACAGCCCGGCAGCGACTGTCTCAACCTGCCTCAGACCCATGAGATCATTCGGCTGCTGCGCACCCTGGTGGAGGCCCTGGCCCCCGACACCGTGCTGATCACCGAAACCAACATTCCCAACCGCGACAACCTGAGCTATTTTGGCAACGGCAACGAAGCCCACCTGATCTACAACTTTACCCTGCCGCCACTGGTGTTGCATGCGCTGCTCAGCGGCAGCAGTACCGCGCTGCGTCGCTGGCAGATGAGCATGCCGCCCACCCGGGAAGGCACCGCCTACCTCAATTTCCTGGCTTCCCACGATGGCATCGGCCTGCGTCCGGTCGAGGGACTGCTCAGTGACCGCGATATCGATGCCATGGCCAACCGCATGCAGGCCTTTGGCGGCAAAATCTCCTGGCGTAGCCTGTCGGGCCAGCAACCACGTCCCTATGAGATCAACATCAGCCTGTTTGACGCCTGCCGGGGCACCCTACTGCAGCAAGACCAGTGGCAGATGGCGCGGTTCCTGTGCGCCCACACCCTGATGCTGGGGCTGGAGGGGATTCCGGCCCTGTATCTGCACTCGTTGCTGGCTACCGAAAATGACCAGCAGAAACTGGCCAATACCGGCAATAACCGCGCCATCAACCGTCACAACTGGTCGACCGTCGAGTTAGAAGCCGCCCTCATCGACCCTTCCAGTCCGCGACGTCAGGCCCTGGAGCAGTTGTCGCAGCGGCTGAAACTGCGGCAACAACAGCCCGCCTTCCACCCCAATGCCACTCAGTTCACCCTGCATCTGGGCGAATCTCTGTTTGGCTTCTGGCGCCAGAGTCGGGATCGTCGGCAGAGCATTTTTGCCGTTCACAACCTCAGCCATCAGCCTCAGTCCCTGTGCCTGGCGGATCTGAACCTCATCGAACCCGATTGCTGGCGCGACCTGATCGGCAATCAAACCCTTGAGCGCACCGATGCCAGCCTGACCCTGGCCCCCTATCAGTGCCTGTGGCTGACAAATCAATAAAACGCTCGTTCACTTTTTACTATTGCTTAAAATGCTGGTACAACGAGGCTGCAGCCAGGAATCACCGCGTCGCTGCTCATCAACCGTTACACTCGCTCACAACAGCATTACGGTTTTTCGACGCCAAAAACGGTACCCTCGGCGCCAACATTGCCAGAGGACGCTCCATGTACCGCACCACACTCTTTGCCCTGACTCTTGTCACCAGCGCTGGCTGGGCCAGCGACCGTGCCCAGTCGCCCTCCGACAGCCCGGACGGAGGCGGTGCCGTCCATGATACCTCCGGCAGCGGCGCCCGCCCCGAAGGCCAAAGTCGCAACGCGGTGGTGCCCTTCGTATTCTCCTCCTCCAGCATGGGCTTTACCGGTGCCGCCGCCGGCAGTTTTCAGGGACTGTTGCAGCCTCAGTCACAGATCGTCGGGGTCGGCGCCTACTCCGACAACGACAGCTACGTGGCCTTTCTCGGCATCTATAACCTGACCTTCAGCGACAGCAGCCGCTGGTTTGTGGATCTGGAAACCATCAACGCCACTTTTAAGGAGTCCCAGGTCTACGTCGACGGCGCCCCCGGGTTCGACGGCGGCGCCGGTGGCCACGGATCCGATGAGAACAATTTTGTCCTCGGCCAGGAAGATCAGCAGCGCTACGCCGCCAGCTTTCGCTACGTGCTGCCCTTCGGCGCCGGGGAAAGCCGCCCGTTTCGGCTGCGTCAGGCCTTTGGCCCGGAGCCGATGCTGCCCGTCGATCAACAGCTGGATGGCGAGTCGCCACAGCCCCTGTCCAGCATCACCATCAAGCCATTCTATGAATCGCGGCAGATCGCCGATGGCGATGAGGAACAAACCGGCGGCATCGCCCTCAGGCTCGACATGGACGCCCGCAACTACGTGCCCTCCCCCAGCCGCGGCTATCGGTTCGAGCTTGATCTGCAGCGGGATTGGGGCGATGACGACCGCAGCAGCTACACCAGTTGGCAGGCCCAGTACGCCCACTACCTCAACCTGGGCAGCAACAGCTGGAGTCAACAACAGACCCTGTCGCTGACCGCGTATCTGGCCGACGTCCCCAGCTGGGACAGTGGCAGCGAAGGCAATGAGCACCGCCCGCCCTGGTTTGCCCAATCCAAGCTGGGAGGCTGGGATCGGCTGCGAGGCTACCAGTCGGATCGCTTCCACGACCGCAGCGCCATCTACTACGGGGCGGAATACCGCAGCGTTCCCACCTGGCAGCCGCAAGGCAGCATCCCCTTCATTGACCGCTACTATTTTCCCTGGTGGCAGTTCGCCGCCTACGTCGGTGTCGGCCGGGTGCACGATCAATTCGACCTGTCGACCCTGCACCAGGACATGAACTGGAGCGCCGGCTTCGGCATCCGTTTCTGGGTCGAAAACGTGCTGGCAAGGCTGGACATCGCCTATGGCGAGGAGGGCAATCAGGTGCGGGTGGTGGTCAATCAGCCCTTCTAAAATCAAAGAAGCCGGCCATCACTCTCGATGGCAACAGCACCGATGGCGGTGATTGCCGCCATCGGCAAAAACCAAATACGAAATTCGAACAAAATTTGCGCGGCGCAACTCAGGAGGGTTATTCTGGCCAACCACTGTTAAGAATCTGAATGGAATCAGACCTATGTACCTCTTTATCTATGTGGTTCTCCTGGTTGGCCTCGGCCTAGGCAACAAGGCGCTGCAGTCGCTGTCCGGCCACTATGGCCTGATGGATTTTGTCACCGATCTGCCACTGATTGTGTTTACCTACTTCGGCCTCATTGCCCTCTGGGGCCGTGCCAGGCAAGGCCGTTACCTGACCGCCAACTTCTGGAAAGGCTACTTTTTTGCCATCCTGCTGAGCATCGTAATCCTGCCGTTTGTGCAACCGGAGCTACAGCAAATCATGGCAGAGGCCGGTTCGCTGCAGATGCTGGTAGCCTATGGAGTCATGTCGGCCGTCATGCTGCCCTATTACTGGGGGCTGTATCGCTACGCCTTCCGCTCACCGCAATTGTGGCGGGACTGACCGCGGCGGCGACAGCCACAGTTGCCGCGCACCAACAAAACACGACACCGCCAAAACCGAATGGTCGTTGACCCTGCAGTTTCCGTTTTACCTGCAACTGGATCTGCAGTATCCGGTGCCCATTCGCTGATCCTGGCGTCGAATCGCCGGCGACGGGCTACACCCGCTGCCGCCAACGTCGTACACTGTGGCCTCCTGTTACCACTGTGAGGCCACCATGTCATTGGAACACGCCCCCGACGAAGTCAAACTGGCGGTGGATCTGATCTACCTGCTGGAATCCAACGAAGTGGACCCGGCCACGGCGCTAAAAGCCCTGGCCATCGTCCAAAACGATCTGCAAGCCAAACTGGCCAGCGACGACTAGAAGCCGAACACCCGCTCCAACCAGTTTTTCTCCCGGCTGCCACCGGCACAGCCCGAGGGGTTCGGCCAGCTTTTGACATCGGCAGGCAGGCGAACCGCGCCCGTGCAATCCGAGGCCACCGCCAATCCCTGGCCATTGAAATAACCCTGGACGGTGCCATCGGGGGGCGTCAGCACCAGAGACAAGGGATCGCGCTGTTGCAGGTAGCGCCGGTACAGGGGCAACGCCGCACTGGAACCGTACAGGTTGGCGGCACTGTTGTCGTCCCGCCCGACCCAGGTGATCACCACGTCACGATCATCGAAGCCGGCAAACCAGGCGTCGCGACCGTTGGAGGTGGTGCCGGTCTTACCGGCCAGGGTCACGTCCGGATAGGTCTGCTTCAGGCGCCGACCGGTGCCCCGCTCCACCACTTGAGTCAGCAGGTAGTTGGTCAGGTAACTGGCCTGGGGCGACAGCGCATGAGTCACCTTCTCCTTGTGCTCCGCCAGAGGCTGATTGTCCTCATCCAATACCGCTTTGACGCTGTACAACTGCCGATAACGACCGCCATCGGCCAGGGTCTGGTACAACTGGGCCAATTGCAGCGGGCTGGCCTCCATCGACCCCAGCAACATCGACGGTCGGGGCTGCAACGGCAATGGCCAACCGGCCTGCTGCAGGGTGTCGTTGACCGCATCCAGGCCCACTGCCATCCCCAGGTTCACCGTCGGCACGTTATAGGAGCGCACCAGGCCGTCCGCCAGTGACACCTCACCCCGGTATTGCTTGTCGTCATTCTTTGGCGCCCAGACGCTGCCGCCGCTGCTCTTGAGCTTGATGGGCTGATCCTTGATACGGCTGGCGAGATGGTAGTGCTGGGGATCCGCCAACGCGGTCAGATACACAAAGGGTTTGACCAAGGAGCCGATGGGGCGAATGGCATCGGAGGCTCGGTTAAAGCCTTTGAAGTCGGGGTCCTTGTCCCCCACCATCGCCAGAATCCCAGCCTGGTAGCGATCCACCACCACCATGGCGGCCTGCAGCTTGGGATCGTTACGATCCTGGCTCAGGCGAGCCATCCCCTTCTCCACCGCCTGTTCGGCGGAGCGCTGCGCCAGCGGATCCAAGGTGGTGTATACCTTGAGGCCCGAACGCTTCAGGGTCTGTGGTCCATAGCGGGTGGCCAGCTCCTGACGCACCTGCTGCATAAACGCCGGCAACCGATGCCGCTGCCTGGATTTAGGATCCCGGACTCCAACGTCCTGAGACGCCGCCTGCTGGTACTGATCTTTGCCGATCATTCCCTGTTCCAGCATCAACCTCAGCACCAGATCCCGTCGTTTCAGGGTCCGCTGTGGATAACGCCAGGGATTGTAGTAGGAAGGCCCCTTGATGATCGCCACCAGGGTAGCCTGCTGGGCGATGGTCAGCTCTTCGATGGGCCGATGGAAATAGAAACGGGCGGCCAGGCCGACGCCGTGCACGCCGATGCTGCCATCCTGGCCCATGTACACCTCATTGAGGTAGGCCTCGAGAATGGTGTCCTTGTCGTAGCGGTAATCGATGATCAGCGCCATCAACGCCTCGCGGACTTTACGCCACAGGGTGCGGTCCCGGGTCAGGAAGAAATTTTTCGCCAACTGCTGAGTCAGGGTGCTGCCGCCCTGAACCGTGCGCCCGGCCTTGATGTTCACCAGCAGCGCGCGAGCGATGGCCAGCGGCGCCACCCCATGATGGTGATAGAAATCCTGATCTTCGGTGCGCAGCAACGCATCCACCAGGCTTTCGGGTATCCGCTCCCGGGGCACAAACAGCCGGTCTTCCCGATCCCCGGCAACGATGCGATCCATCAGCAAGGCTTCCAGGTGCACGAAGCCCAGATCCCGACCGTCGCTGGATCGCTGCAGTCGAGTCACCCGGTTATCGGAAAAGGTGATGAACACCCGCTGCGCCGGCTCATAGCCACTGGGGCCGTCGTAAGCCCGCTTGTACAGCTCTACCTTATGACTGGCAACGGCAAACTCGCCTTCGCGACGGGGGGTGCCGGTATTGCGGTACCCCAGCAGCGCCAACTCCTGCTTCAACTGAGCATGGGTGATGGGGGCACCGGGGTAGATGGCCATGGGCCGGGCAAAGATCTGCGCCGGCAGGTGCCAACGCTGACCTTCAAACTTTTCGGCAATGATCTGATCCAGGTAGACGCAGTAGGCGGCGGTGATGCCCCCAAGCAGCACCAGTGACAACAAGGCCAGCAGCCCCAGTCGCTTGCCCCAACTGCGCCCCTGAGCACGGCGCCCTGGCGTGCGCCGGCGCTTGGCCGACGTCGCTTTGGGTTTTGAGGTCGATTTCGCCGGCCGCTTTCGGGCCGGGGTACGGGCGGGACGCTTGCCGCCGTTGCTGGGTTGCTTGGCCATCTACTGCTGCTGCATCCTTTTCTTGGTTAATCGGGTGGCCTGAGTCTGGGCCGGATCGTCTGGCCACAGATGGCGGGGGTATCGGCCCTTCATCTCCTTCTTGACCTCATTCCAGGATCCCTTCCAGAAAGCGGCCAAATCTTCGGTGACCTGTAACGGCCGCCGAGCCGGCGACAGCAACTCCAGGGTAACCGCCAAGCGGCCATTGGCCAGCATCGGTGTGCTGGCCTCACCGTACATCTCCTGTACTCGAACCGACAGTTTCACACCGTCATCGTGGTACTCCAGCTTGATCTTGCTGCCGGTTGGCACCTGCCAATGGGTCGGCAACAGGGCATCCAACTGCTGCTGCTGGCTCCAGTCCAGTTGATTGCGGACAATGCTGCCCAGATCCAGCGTCTTGAGTTGCGAGCGCTTTTTCAATCCGCTCAGATAGGGCGCCAGCCACTGTTCCAGGGAAGCCAGCAGCGTCTCATCGTCCAGGTTCGGCCAGGCCATCTCCGGCAATGTCTGCCGAGCCAGGCGAAGGCGCAGGCGCCATTGTTGCAGCGACTCGGTCCATGGCAAGCAGGCCAACCCCTGTTGTCGAACCACCTCAATCAGCGCCTGAACGTAATCCTGCTCACTGATGTCGGTCAGTGGCTGAGTCTTGATCACCAGCGCGCCCAGGCACAGCTGCTTCTCCGCCACCAGTTCACCGCTTTTGGCGTCCAGATGCTGACGACGCTGCCAGCTCAACAGATGCGGTAACTGCTGCTCCAACTCGGTCAGCTCCACCTCGGCCGCCAGGTGCACCAGAGCATCCCCCTGGCCCTGACGCTCGGACAACTGCGCCGCCACCAGCAATTGCCGCCGCCCCTGCCAGGGATCGTCCTGAGGCAGCGCCGCACCGCTGCCGCCGCTGAGCTGATAACGACCACCGTTGCCCCGAGGCTGACCAATACGATCCGGGTAGGCCAGTGCCAACAGCAGGCCGCAATAGCCACTGCTGGCCACTCGACTGCCACAACCAAGTTGGCGTCGCCATTTGTCTCGCTGAGACTTGGCCGCGGCGGACAGCTTGCCGATGCGCAGCTCGATGTCGACTCCGGGTTGACGGCCGCGAAGGGGATCCCCCTCCTCCAGCAGCGCCGCCAGTTCACAGGCCAGCGCCTGCAGACCGTCAATGCCCAGATCACCGGATTTGATCAGCATATGGCCCAAACGAGGATCGCTGCCCAGGCCATGCACCCGCCGGCCCATGGCGGTGAGACGATGCTGCTCGTCCACCAACTCCAGCTGCTGCAACAGAGTCCAGGCCCGGGTCATGGCCGCCGCCGGAGGGGGAGTCAGCCACAGCAACTCCTCGGCCTGCCGGCAGCCCCAGGCGGCCAATTCCAGCGCCAAAGTGGTCAGATCCGCCTGGCTTATCTCCGGCGCGTCGGCGTCCGCCAGCCCATGCTGCATCGACTCACTCCACATTCGCACGCCATGGCCAGCCATCAGTCGGCCGGCACGGCCACTGCGCTGCGCTGCCGAAGACTGGCTGATGCGGGCGGTCTCCAACCGGCTGATACCCGATTTGAGGTTGTAACGGGCCACACGCTGCCAACCGGCATCCACCACCACCGAAATCCCCTCGATGGTCAGGCTGGATTCGGCGATGTTGGTGGCCAGCACCACCTTTCGGCGCCCATTAGCCGGTGGCTGAATCGCCCGGTCCTGTTGCTGCGGTGACAGCTGGCCGTACAAGGGACACAGGTCTACCTCCTCACCCACCCGCTCCTGCAGCAGGGTGTGGGCCCGGCGGATCTCGCCTTGTCCGGGTAGAAACACCAGCAAGTTACCGGCTCGCTGGCTGAGCTGGCGCTGCACCTGATTGACGGTGTCCGTTAACCACTGGTGTCCCTGAGGCACTGGCTGGTACTCCAGGGTCACCGGAAAGCTGCGCCCTTCACTGGCCACCAGACGGGCGTCCGGCAAACAGCGTTGGAACGGTTGCCCCTCCAGGGTCGCCGACATCAGCATCAGCGTCAGGTCCTCACGCAACCCCCCCTGCACCTCCAGCGCCAGGGCCAGCGCCAGATCCGTTGCCAGGTGGCGCTCATGAACCTCATCGAACAGCACCAACGCCACCCCATCCAGTTCAGGATCGCTCTGAATCTGCCTAGTCAGCACCCCTTCGGTGACGATCTCCAGTCGAGTAGCGGCACTGACCCGAGTCTCGCCCCGTACCCGTAGGCCGACCGTCTGCCCCACGGACTCCCCCAACTGGGCGGCGAGGTAGCGGGCAATGGCCCGGGCGGCGATACGCCGCGGCTCCAGCAGAATAATCCGACCGTCGATCTCCGGCCAGTTCAGCATCGCCAGCGGCAACGCGGTGGATTTACCCGCCCCGGTCGGGGCCTGAAGGATAATCTGATTGCCGCCGGCTAGCGCCTGGCGAAGGGGAACATAGACCTGTTCAATGGGCAGTGTGGACAAGGGGCAACGGCATCCTGACGGTGACAAAGGGATCAGTGTACCGCCGTGCCGCCAGCAGGCCAATAGTCCGACCGGGTCGCAATCGGCTTCGCAGGGGAATATACTGAAAATGGTATTCTTTTCTACGAGTGCGACATGGCTGAACGGCTGTTTTTTGCCATTCCGGTTGGCATCAGTCACCAGATGGCACTGATCAAACATCAAACCCATCTCGGCAACCTCGGTCGAGTGGTGCCCTCGACCCAGTTTCACCTGACGCTGGCGTTTCTGGGGCCGGTGACCCAGACCCAGAAACAGGAGTTGCTGCAACGCTGGCAGGACCTGCCGGTGCCCGAACTGCACCTGAGCCTGGATCGCTACCTGCATTTCGAGCGGGCCGGCGTGGTGTGTCTGGGCTGCGGCGATACCCCCATCGCCCTCAGCAGGCTGGCCCAACGGCTACGACGGGACGCCGCCCAGCACGGGCTGCACGCCCACCGGGCACCGTTTCGCCCCCACGTGACCCTGTATCGCAATGTGCACGGGGCCATTGAACTGCCCCAACCGGAGCCGCTGTCCCTGCCGTTGAATGAGGTGCAACTGGTTCGCTCCTACCGCGACATGGGCAAACTGGTGTACAGCCCGCTGATGCGCTGGCGCAACGCCTGAGGACTCCGCCGGGTCACACTCTAGCCATCGAGAAAACTCCTTTCGCAACTCCTGTGAAGCACCTAACAGAATCAGAGAGTTAAATTCCAGATCATGGTTCCATCACCGGCAGTAATGCTGATAAAGGGGCCAAGGGATGGACGCACTTTTTTTCTGGATCGGAAACCTGATGGTGGTGGCAGGCATTGCCCTGCTTGCCGCGGCCACAGTTAAGGTTACCGCACTGCTCAGGCGCTTGCCGAACCGAGCTCTGCAGTACCACTGGCAGGGGTTGCGAGTACTGATCCTGCTGTTTATCTGCGGATACGCCGGCTACAGCCTGCTGCACTGGGACACCTATGTGGACGGCTCCAGCATGATCGTGCCGACGATCTTTCTTGGCGGCGCCCTGTTTGTCCTGTGGGTGTGCACCCTGTCTCTGCGCACCACCAAAGTGGTGCAAACCGTTTACCATCTGCAGAAAGAGGCGATCACCGACCCCTTGATGAAGATCTTCAACCGCCGTTATCTGGATCGGCGCTTGCAAGAAGAGGTGCTGATCTGCCGGACCGGCAATCGCCCCCTGACCCTGATGATGCTGGACATCGATCACTTCAAACTGGTCAACGATCGCTACGGCCACCCGGTGGGAGACGAAGTACTCAAAGCGTTGGGGCAGTTACTGATGCGCCACACCCGTCATGCCGACGTGGTGGCCCGTTATGGCGGCGAAGAGGTGGTGGTGCTGTTGCCCAACACCTGCGGCAACGAAGCCCATGCCCTGGCACGGCGACTGCACAAAGAGGTGGCACAGCTGTCCATCGCGTTACCGGAACTCAATCAACAGCCCCGACCACCACTGACCTTCTCGGTCTGCATCGGTGTGGCCGGCTGCAACGCCAGTAATGCCGATGCCAGTCAACTGCTGGCCGCCGCCGACATGGCCCTGTACCAGGCCAAGCAAAATGGCCGCAACCGGGTCGAGTGCTGTCCGGATCTGCGCCTGGCCGCCAACGCCACCCATACCGGTTAGGCTGGCAAAAAAACGCCCCGCACTGGGCGAGGCGTTGTTGCTGTTGTCACTGCGGCTTATTTCAACAACTGCGCCAGGGTCAGCATGCCAACGGCGGTCGCCCCTTCAGACCACATGCCGTTGCTGCTGTCGGCGTAACACGCCGCCAGATCGAAGTGCAGCCAGCCATTTTCCGGCTCTCCGGCAAACCGGCTTAAGAAGCCCGCTGCGTTGGACGCACCACCGGTACCACCGCCTTTCTGGGCCCGGCTGTTGGCGGTATCGGCAAACGCCGACGGGCACTTCGACTGGTGGAATTTGGCCAGCGGCAGGCGCCACAACCCTTCATCCACTTGCGCCGCCGCCGCCAGGGCGTCATTGCAGGCACCGTCATGCAGACCGAACAGGCCGTTGTAGTCATCCCCCAGTGCCACCATCACCGCACCGGTGAGAGTCGCCGCATTGATGATCCGCTTGGCCCCGGCCTCGTTGGCGGCCAGCAGGCCGTCGGCCAGTACCAGGCGACCTTCGGCGTCGGTGTTGACGATCTCCACACTGGTGCCGTTCTTGTAGGTGAGGATGTCACCCAGCTTGTAGGCATGGCCGGAGATCAGGTTCTCGGCGCAGCACAGGAACAGCTTCACTCGCTTATCCAGGCCGTTGGCAATCGCCAGGTGCAGGGCCGAGGCAACGGTGGCGGCCCCACCCATGTCGCACTTCATCGCCACCATGGAGGCGCTGGGCTTAATGCTGTAGCCACCGGAATCGAAGGTGATGCCCTTGCCGACCAACGCCACCTCAACCGGCGCATCGGCATCGCCGCTGGGGTTGTAATCCAGCTCCAGCATCACCGGTGGTCGCTCTGAACCCCGGCCTACGCCGTGGATGCCGACCCACCCTGCCGCCAGCAAGGCTTCGCCAACCCATTGCTTAGAACTGACTTTGTCCGGGGCCAGTTCGGTCAATTTCTCCGCCACCCGATCCGCCAGCACTTCCGGGCTCAGATCTTCCGGTGTCATGTTGACCAGCTCCCGCAGCCAGGTAGCGGACTGCCACTGACGGGCCAGCTGGGCATCTTCATTGAGCCACTGAATCTCCGCATCCAGCTTGGCGGTCTGGAAGCCACCGCCAAATTGCCACTGCAGTGCAGCGGTCCAAAGGTCGCCACAGAGACGAACCGATCGAATTCCCTGTGAGCTCAACTTACGGGCCGCGGCCTGCACCTGGCGGCCATGATCGCCGTCGCTCAGGTGGATGGAGGCGGTGTCACCGTCAAAGGAAACGCTGGCGTCTCCCCAGTGAGCCGCGGCGCTGTCGTGAGTCAGAACCACTTTCATAACCTTGCTCATGCTGTATTCCCTTTCATTTTGTTATTCAACGCAGTGTATCATTGCAGCTTCTCGGGCGTCACCATCGCCCGCCTTGGTCACATAAGGAGATTGTCATGACCCAGACTGCCATCGTCATTGGCGCCACCGGAGTAGTGGGTCGCGCCGTGGTGAATCAACTGGCGGCCACTCCGGCCGTCGACCGCATCGTCACCCTGACCCGGCGGCCGGTACCCCATGACAGCGACAAGGTGGTCAACCAGGTGGTGGACTTTGAGCAACTGGACCGCTATCAAGCATGGTTTGAGGGGCAATGGCTGTTTTCCTGCCTTGGCACCACGCTCAAGCAGGCTGGCAGCCTTGATGCCCAGCGCAGAGTCGATCTGGACTACCAGTACCAGGCGGCACAACTGGCCGCCGCCAACGGTGTCAGCCACTACCTGCTGGTGTCCTCCAGCGGCGCCAACCCCAATTCAGGTAACGCCTACCTGAAAATGAAGGGGCAACTGGAGCAACGCGTTCAGGCATTACCCTTTAACCGCATCAGCGTGTTTCAACCCAGCCTGCTGCTGGGCGAGCGAAGCGACTTCCGCCTCGCCGAGCGACTGGGCGCCGCCGTGATGCCGATCCTGTGCCTGCTGCCGGGTCTGAGGCGATATCGGCCCATTCGCGGTAGCCAGGTGGCCGCCAAAATGGTTGCCGTGAGCCAGCAACCCGGCCATCCACTGCAAACCTACCGCCTCGACCAACTGTTCGATTGATTGTGAATCCACATAGGGACCCCAGATGAAATACCCTCAGCCGCTGCAATCCGCCACCCTGATCAAGCGCTACAAACGCTTCCTGGCGGACGTCAGCCTCGACAACGGGGATGTGATGACCCTGCATTGCGCCAACACTGGCGCCATGACCGGCTGCGCCGAACCCGGCGACACCGTCTGGTACTCCACCTCTGACAACCCCAAACGCAAATACCCCTGCAGCTGGGAATTGACCCAGACCCAGGATGGCCACTTTATCGGCATCAATACCGCCACCGCCAACACCCTGGCCGCCGAGGCCATCGAACAAGGGCTATTGGCAACCCTTGGCGGTTACGACCGCATTCAGCGGGAGGTTCGTTATGGCGAAGAAAACAGTCGCATCGATTTGCTCCTCAGTGGCAACCACCTGCCTCTGTGCTACGTAGAAGTAAAAAGCTGCACCCTGTTGCAGCAACAGCAAGGGTATTTTCCCGACACGGTTACCGTTCGGGGTCAAAAGCACCTGCGAGAATTGATGCAGATGATAGACCAAGGTCACAGAGCGGTGCTGCTGTTTATGGTGCAACATAGCGGTATTGACTCAGTCTCCCCGGCGGATCACATCGATCCCGCCTACGCGGCGTTATGCCGGCAAGCCATGGATAAGGGCGTGGAAATCCTCGCCGTCGGGACCGAGATCTCGCCACAAGGAATAACTGTGATGGGCTCAGTGCCCGTGAAAGCCACGGTTTGAGTATTGCTTGTCAGCAGCTCATATTGGTGATATACGGGTAGAGAGGAACGGCTATAGAATGAAATTTCGGGTGGCGATTGCGTAAGCGAATGCTATCTGCTATAGATACCGCCACTTTTCGAGGACCGCCTCGCGCTTGGACATAACAGGAGACGCGTGTATGCCGGAGGGCAAAGCGAAAAAGATCGGTGTACTAGCCTATGCCAACGTAGAACCTTACCGTGAAGAAGCCGGTGAGGAGTATATGAATGACAAGCAGCAGGAGCACTTCAAGAAGATTCTTGAAGGTTGGCGCACCATGCTGCGAGAAGAGGTAGACCGCACGTTAAACCATATGCAAGACGAAGCTGCCAACTTCCCTGATCCGGTAGACCGCGCTGCCCAGGAAGAGGAATTCAGCCTTGAACTTCGCACCCGGGACCGTGAGCGTAAGCTGATCAAGAAGATCGAGAAGACGCTGGTAAAGATCGAAGAGGATGACTTCGGTTTCTGCGACTCCTGTGGCATTGAAATCGGCATTCGACGCCTGGAAGCCCGGCCAACGGCTGACCTGTGCATCGACTGCAAGACACTGGCCGAAATCAAAGAGAAACAGATGGCTGGTTAGCATCGACCATAACGGGAGCTGCGGCTCCCGTTTTCAATTCCATACCAATGGGATTAGTGTGGCTGGCATTGGGCCGTCTTCATTAATCCCATTGGTATTTTTGTTTGTGCACTCGACACCATGACTGATTATATCGGGCGTTTTGCCCCCTCCCCTTCCGGGCCATTGCATTTTGGCTCACTGGTGGCCGCCCTTGGCAGCTGGCTGCGCGCCCGCAGTCAACGGGGCCAATGGCTACTGCGCGTCGAAGACATCGATCCCCCCCGTGAAGTGGCCGGCGCCGCCGCCGACATCCTGCGCACCCTCGAGGGCTTTGGCCTGCACTGGGATGGCCCAGTGCTGTACCAGAGTCACCGCCACGATGCCTATGACCACACCCTGGACTGGCTTCGCCACAACCAGCTGGCGTATTACTGTGATTGCACCCGCAAACGGATACGAAGCCTGGGCGGCCATTACGACGGTCACTGCCGGCAACGCCAGCTCGACGGCCTCGATTGCGCCACCCGGTTTAGAAACCTAGACCCAATCAATCAGTTTGACGATCGGCTGCTGGGCAGCATCGACACCGATCCGGCCTTCGCCGCTGAAGACTTCATCATTCACCGCCGTGACGGTCTGTACGCCTATCAGTTGGCGGTGGTGGTGGACGACGCGTTTCAAGGCATCACCGAGGTGGTGCGCGGCAACGATCTGCTCGACACCACGGTACGCCAGCTCAGTCTGTTCCGAGCCTTGGGCCTGAGCGCCCCGGCCTACCTGCACCTGCCCCTGGCGGTACAGTCCGACGGCAACAAGCTGTCCAAGCAAAACCACGCCCCGGCCATAGACCCCGGCCAACCCGGTACCACCCTGAGCCGGGCGCTGGCGTTTTTGGGCCTGCCGGTGCCCGCCATGCTGTTCGGCGCCCCGGTTGACCAGCAACTGCAATGGGCCACCGATGCCTTCGCCCTGGCGTCGTTACCGCGGCAACGTCAGATTGAAATTGGCCCCGAAACCACTAAATAGGCCGGCTTAACGCTCACCAACCGGGCTTAAATTGGACTAAGCCCCCTTATGGCTTATCATTTCAGCAGTGATGCGGTATTATTGCGCGCCGCACACACTCTCTTTTTTACAGCCTTAATCCAGTCGAGGTGTACCATTCTTAAGCGTCTGACAAAACTGGCGAAAAAACTTGTTAATCGGGAACAAGCGGTCCAGTTAGAACCCGAGCTCCAGGTTTACCCCCGCAAATCCCACGGGGTGTCCCGCTCAGACATCAGTGAAAATGCGCTCAAAGTGTTATACCGACTGCATAAAGCCGGCTATGAGGCCTACCTGGTGGGCGGCGGTGTCCGGGACCTGCTGCTGCGCCATCAACCTAAAGACTTTGACGTGGCCACCAACGCCACCCCGGAGCAGGTTCGTCGCCTGTTCCGCAACTGTCGGTTAGTGGGTCGCCGCTTCCGGCTGGCGCATATTCTGTTTGGCCGTGACGTCATCGAGGTCGCCACCCTGAGGGGCCACCACGAAGAAGAGAGCAAGCACGCCAAGAAGGATGACAGCGGCCGCCTGCTGCGTGACAACGTCTACGGCAGCATCGATGAAGACGCCGAACGGCGCGACTTCACCGTCAACGGCCTCTACTACGACATCAGTGACTTCTCCATCCGCGACTACTTCGGCGGCATGGACGACCTGGAAGCCCGGCGTCTGCGCCTGATTGGCGATCCCAGCAAGCGCTACAGCGAAGACCCGGTTCGAATGCTGCGGGCGGTGCGATTTGCCACCAAACTCGACTTCGATCTGGATCCCAGCGTCGCCAAGCCAATCCACAAGATGGCGCCACTGCTGAGCGACATTCCGGCGGCACGACTGTTTGAAGAGACTCTGAAGCTGTTTATGTCCGGCAAGGGGCTGGATAACTTCCGCATGATGCGGGAGTACGGCCTGTTTGCGCCGATGTTCCCCATGCAGGACAGCCTGCTCAACAAGGAAGGCGGCCACCAGGTTGAAACCCTGATCGAAGCGGTACTCAAAAACACCGACCAGCGGGTGAACGCCGACAAACCGGTCACCCCGGCGTTCCTGTACGCCGCCATGCTGTGGTACCCGCTGCAAAAACTGATGGCGGAGCGCACCAGCCGTGGCGTCTCCGAATACGACGCCATGATGGGCGCCTGCTCTGAGGTGGTTAGCCAACAAAGCAAGACCATCTCCATGCCTCGGCGTTTCTCCACTCCGGCTCAGGAGATCTGGCAACTGCAGATTCGCCTGGACAAGCGAGCCGGGGCTCGAGCGTTCCGCATCTTCGAGCACCCCCGTTTCCGCGCTGCCTACGACTTCCTGGTATTGCGTGGCGAGGCAGAAGGGGGCGAAGTGGCCGAACTGGCACGCTGGTGGACCCAGTTTGTCGACGCCGATGACCAGGGACGCCGCCTGATGGTGCGCAACCTGGGTTCAGGCTCAGGCCAACGTCGACGCCGTCGACCCCGCAAACGCAAACCGGCGGCCGCCAAGTCCAGCGACAGCTAATGGCCAACCGTTGCCACATCGCCCTGGGCAGCAACCTGGGGCCAAGCGTCGATCACCTGCACGCCGCCATCCGTGCCATTGATGGTCTGGACCACACTCAGGTGATCGCCAGCTCCTCGCTGTACACCAGCCCACCGATGGCGGGCATGAAACAGCCGGATTACACCAATGCGGTGATCGCCATCGACACCGGCTTGGATGCCCTTGAGCTGCTGGACGCCCTGCAGGAGATCGAGCGAGCTCAAGGCCGGGAGCGACACCTGCGCTGGGGCGCCCGTACCCTGGATCTCGACATCATCAGCTACGGTCGCCAGTGTCTGAATCTGCCCCGGCTGACGGTGCCCCATTACGGCGTGGCCGAACGGGCCTTTGTGTTACTGCCCCTGTTTGAGATTGCCCCCCACTACCAGTTTGCCGACGGCCGTCAGCTCACCAGCCTGCTGGCCGCCTGCCCGCCGCAATCACTGACGCAGATGCCAGACTCAAAACCCGATTTCAGTGGCGCAAGCCAGGCTTAAGGTGCAACCCATTTGCAACTGGGCCGCCATTAGAATATAAACTCCGATCCAACTACGTGTCTTAATTGAGCCGTTCACATGAAAGCAATCACCACCGCAACCCTCAAAAAGTGGAAGCAAGAGGGTAAGAAATTCGCTTCCCTAACCGCCTACGACGCCAGTTTCGCGTCCACCTTCGAAGCCGCCGGCGTACCGGTAATGCTGGTCGGTGACAGCCTGGGCATGGTACTTCAGGGCAACAGCGACACCCTGCCGGTGACCGTCGAGCAGATCGCCTACCACACCCGCTGCGTTCGCGCCGGGGCCCAGAAGGCGTTGGTGATCGCCGACATGCCGTTCATGAGTTACGCCACCCGAGAGCAGGCGTTTGCCAGTGCCGCCACCCTGATGCAGGCCGGTGCTCAGATGGTGAAACTGGAAGGCGGCGACTGGCTGCTGGATACGGTAAAAGGCCTGACCGAACGCGGCATCCCGGTGTGTGCCCACCTGGGACTCACCCCACAATCGGTGCACCAATTTGGTGGCTTTAAGGTTCAGGGCCGCGACAACAAGGCGGCACAGCAGATGCTGGAACAAGCCCAGAGAATGGAGCAAGCCGGTGCCAGTCTGCTGGTTCTGGAGTGCATCCCCAGCCAACTGGCGCGTCACATCACCGAACACCTGAGCATTCCGGTGATCGGCATCGGAGCCGGCCCGGATACCGATGCCCAGATCCTGGTGATGCACGATGTCCTGGGAATCACCAGTGGCTACATTCCCAAGTTCTCCAAAAACTACATCAATGACCACGGCACCATCCAGGCCGCCGCCGCCGCCTTCGTTCAGGAAGTGGCCGACGGCAGCTTCCCTGGCCCAGAGCACGGATTTGAATAAGAGAGCCTAAGATGCAAACCATCAGTGACATCCATCGCCTGCATCAATGCCTGAAACAGTGGCGTCAGAATGGCGACAGCATTGCCTTTGTGCCTACCATGGGCAACCTTCACGACGGCCACCTGCTGCTGGTTAAAGAAGCCAAGCAACGAGCCGACCGAGTCGTCGTCAGCATCTTCGTCAACCCGATGCAGTTCGGCGCCGGCGAGGACCTGGATAATTACCCACGCACCCTGGAGCAGGATCAGCAATCGCTGGTGGAGCTGGGGGCGGACCTGCTGTTCACGCCAACGCCACAATTGCTCTACCCCCAGGGACTGGACAACCAGACCTACGTCGAGGTGCCCGGCATCTCCATGCTGTACTGCGGCGAGAGTCGCCCCGGCCATTTCCGCGGCGTTGCCACCGTGGTGTGCAAGCTGTTTAACCTGGTGCAACCGGATGTGGCCATCTTCGGCAATAAGGACTACCAGCAACTGGCGATCATTCGGGCCATGGTGCGGGATCTCAATATGCCCGTAGACGTCATGGGCATCGATACCGTTCGCAACCCGGACGGTCTGGCCCTGAGTTCTCGCAACGGCTACCTTACCGACAGTGAGCGCTTACTCGCGCCAGAGCTCAAGCAAACTCTGGACTGGGTCGCCGAACAACTGCAACAGGGCGGCGACGCTCGGACTCTGGAGCAGCAGGCCGGTGACCGCCTTAACGATCATGGTTTCAGCACAGATTATATTCATATCTGCCACGCCGACACCCTCAATAAAGCCACCGCCGATGACCGCCAACTGGTGGTGCTGGCCGCCGCCAAACTCGGCAGCACTCGGCTGATCGATAACCTGCGGGTAGATCTGACGGCCTGATTTGGCTATAGTGCTTTGGTTAAAATGCTGTGACATTGTCATCACAACAGAATGCATTGAAGGATAAGATCTTTACCGATTCTTCTTCAAGGCGACCATAACGCTGACAAAATGAAATGCGGCCCAAACAGGCCGGACCGTGATAGCACGGTCTTTTCCAGAAGTAATAGGAATATCTAGATGCAACGAATCATGTTGAAGGGGAAACTGCACCAGGCTCGCGTGACCCACGCCGAACTGGAGTATGAAGGCTCCTGCGCCATTGATCAGGATCTGTTGGACGCCGCAGGCATTCTCGAATACGAGAAGATTGAGATCTACAACATCGATAACGGTGAGCGCTTCAGCACCTACGCCATCAGTGGCGAGCGCGGCTCCAAGATCATCTCCGTTAACGGCGCCGCCGCCCATAAGGCCAAACCTCAGGATCGCGTGATCATCTGTGCTTACGTGGTCATGGACGACGAGGAAGCCAAGGCTCACAAGCCTCAGCTGGTGTACCTGAATCAGGACAACGACATCAAAGGCACCGCCAACGTCATTCCGACCCAGGCAGCCTGAACCCTGTCTCGCCGCTCGTCGGCACCAGGGCTAAGATGTTAAAAACGCGTCGCTTTTGCGGCGCTTTTTTGTACCTGACGCCTACAGCGTTGCCATCACCAGCAGTGCGCCCTCACTGGCAATCACCACTCCCATGCCCACACTAATGACCAACCATTTCTGCTGTAACCTGCTCATTGCGCTCTCCGTTTCGGATCGAACTGAATACACTGCTACATACTGCGAAACTTGTGCCAACACATTGCTCTATTAAAATCATAGACTTAAAAATAGAAGTTGCCATGAGCCTGCGCAAGGTTGGTCAAATTCACTAACTGTTGGTTAATGGCGGCAGCGACAGGCCCGCCTGCCAGGGCAGGGTAAATCCGCTGAGATCGGCCTGCAACTGATACAGGGGCTGACCGCTCAGGCGGTACTTGCGCTCAAACGGCGTCAGGTCATCGCCGCTGGGCGACAACGGCGCCAACTGTGAGGGCACACCGGCCAAGGTCAGGGCGCGGGCGAACTCCTGCAGATACACCGGCCAGTTGGATCGCATCTCCAGTTGCCCTCCCAACATCAGCAGATAGGGGAACGCCGCCGCGCCGTGCCAACGCCGCTTCAGGTGCGAGGATTTCGGCCACGGATTGGGGTACAACAGGTAGTGATGACTCAACTGCCAACCATCGGCCACCGCCAACCGCCACAGATCGTTGAGATCGACCCGGGCCAGCAGATAGTTGTCCGCCTGCTGGCGATAGTTTTCATGCTTGTCCAGCCGGTGCGCCGACTTGTCCATGCCAATGAGCACCGCCTCCGGATGACGCCGGGCCAGGTTGGCACTGCTCTCGCCGACGCCACAGCAGGAATCGAAGATCAGCGGCCGACCATCGGCCTCGATCCACTGCTTGAGTCGGTAAAACGTCTCCAGGGTGGCATCGTGAAACGGCTTGTTGAACGGCGTCGCCAGGTGCTTGAGCACCGTATCATCCAGGCGTTGATGCAGGCCCTGTTGGTTGGATTCGATGGCGCGGGAGTTGGCAATGGTCATAGTCGGCTCAGACAGAAAGGGGAGCCCCAGGCCCCCCGGTTCAACAAAAGAAAGGCTAGTGGCGCAGGCCGGTGCCTTTATGAATCAAATAGTAGGCCAGGGAGAAAAATCCGCTGATGAACACCAGAATCACCGCAAAGGCGGCACCAAGACCGATGTCACTGGCCCCCAGGAACCCGTAACGGAAGGCGTTGATCATATAAACAATGGGATTCAGTTTAGACACGCCCTGCCAGAACTCCGGCAGCAGGCTCATGGAGTAAAATACCCCCCCCAGGTAGGTCAACGGCGTCAGCACAAAGGTCGGAATGATGCTGATGTCATCGAAGCTGTTGGCAAAGATGGCATTGAGCAGTCCCGCCAGAGAGAACAACATCGACGACAGCACCACCACCGAGATCACCACCAGCGGGTGTTGAATCTGCAGATCCACAAACAGCATCGCCACCACGGTCACGATCACTCCGACGCACAGGCCTCTGGCCATGCCGCCGCCGACATAGCCGAGAATGATCAACACATTGGGCACCGGCGCCACCAGCAACTCCTCAATATTGCGCTGAAACTTGGCGCTGTAAAAGGAGCTGGCCACATTGGAGTAGGAGTTGGTGATCACCGCCATCATGATCAGCCCGGGCATGATGAACTCCATGTAACTGAAGCCGCCCATCTGGCCGATCCGCGATCCCACCAGGTTACCGAAAATTAAAAAATACAGGGTCATGGTGATGGCTGGTGGCACCAGAGTCTGAATCCAGATTCGGGCAAACCGGTTCACTTCTTTGCGCAGCAGACTGCTGAAGGCAATGGTATAGGGGTGACTCACGCCTGTTCCTCCTTACGGCCATTTTCCACCAGGGAGACAAACAACTCCTCCAGCCGGTTGGCCTTATTTCTCATGGACAGCACCTGCACGCCGCGCTCACTGAGCTGGGCAAACACCGCATTGAGGCTGTCCTTCTTCTCGACGTCCACCTCCAGGGTGTGGTCATCCAGACGACGGTGAACAAACCCGGATAACGCCAACTCCGGGCTACCGGGCTTCAAATCCAGAATAAACGTCTCGACGCTGAGCTTGGACAACAACTGCTTCATGGAGGTGCACTCCACCAGTTCGCCCTTGTCGATGATGCCGATGTTGCGACACAGCATCTCTGCCTCTTCCAGATAATGGGTGGTGAGAATGATGGTCACCCCCTGCTGGTTGATGCGGCGCAGAAACTCCCACATGGAGCGGCGAATCTCGATGTCGACCCCGGCGGTGGGCTCATCCAGGATCAGCAGTTTCGGTTCATGCATCAGCGCCCGGGCGATCATCAGTCGTCGTTTCATGCCACCAGACAGGGTCCGGGCCGGAGCGTCACGTTTATCCCACAACTCCAGTTGCGACAGGTACACCTGGGCACGCTCGGCCGCCACCGCTCGCGGCACGCCATAGTAGCCGGCCTGATTCATCACAATCTGGTGCACCGTCTCAAACTGATTGAAATTGAACTCCTGGGGCACCAGGCCGATCTGACGCTTGGCAGCCTCCAGCTCCCGGCTCAGCGGATGACCAAACACACTGACCTCACCCGCACTCTTGTTCACCAGCGAACTGATGATGCCAATGGTGGTGGACTTACCGGCGCCATTGGGGCCGAGCAGGGCAAAGAAATCCCCGGCTTCCACGGTCAGGTTGATGCCCTTGAGGGCTTCCACTCCGCCGGCGTAGGTTTTGCGCAGCTCGGTGATCTGCAACGCGCTCTGTGGCTGGGTCATGCTGGTCTCCAAAAAAACGTAGCCCGCTATTATAAACCCCTTAGGTCTGGATAAACATGGAAAAATGACCCGCCGGAGCGTGGGGATACCGGCCGGCCGGCGGCCACAAAAAAAGCGCCCTGAAGGCGCTTTTCTGAAACAGGGTGCGAGTTATTCGCCGTCGCTGGGCACCACCTTGGCGATGTAGGGCAATTGGCGGTAGGACTCGGCGTAATCGAGGCCGTACCCCACCACGAACTCATCGGGAATCGCCACACCGATGTATTTAACATCCACCTCCACCACTCGGCGGGTGGGCTTATCCAGGAACGAGGCGATGGCCAGTGACGCCGGCTCACGGGAATTCAGCAGCGCCAGCACCTTGGACAGGGTACGGCCGGTATCAATGATGTCTTCCACCAGCAGCACATGGCGGCCTTTGATGGACTGAGCCAGATCCATGACGATCTTCACGTCGCCGCTGGACTCGGTGCTGCTTCCGTAGGAGGAAGCAGTCATGAAGTCCATCTGCACGTTACCATCGAGACGGCGCACCAGATCGGACATCACGATAACAGAACCTTTGAGCAACCCCACCACCAGCAGCGAATCGACGCCGGCGTAATCACGGTTGATCTGCTCGGCCATGGTATCCAGGGCCTGGTTAATCTCCTGTTCGGAGATCATCACTTCAAGGGTATGCTTCATGGTTATACTCAATTATTTTAATGTGTAGGGTTACCGTAGCCCCAGCGGGGCAACAGTTGATGTTCTATGTTCAGGTGGTCCAGTATTCTGGCCACCATAAAATCCACCAAATCGTCGATGGACCGGGGCTGATTATAGAACCCCGGCGCCGCCGGCATGATGGTGGCACCCACCTGACTGAGCTTTAACATATGCTCCAGGTGAATGGCGTGAAACGGTGTCTCTCTGGGCACCAACAACAGCTGTCCCCGCTCCTTGAGTACCACGTCCGCCGCCCGCTCGATCAGATTGTTGCTCATTCCGGTCGCCACGGCGGCCAGAGTGCCGGTCGAACAGGGACAGATGATCATCTGCCTCGGTGCTGCCGAGCCCGAAGCCACCGGAGAAAACCACTCCTCCTTGCCAAACACCTGCAACTGGGCCTCATCGACACCAAAATGCTGGCGCAGTTTATCGGCACAGGCCTTGGGATTGGCGGGCAACAGGAAATCCTGCTCCTCGGCAAACACCACCCGCGCCGCCGATGACACCATCAGAAACACGGTTCGGCCGGATTTTAGCAGACACTCCAGCAAGCGCAGCCCATAGGGCGCCCCGGAGGCACCGGTAAAAGCCAAAGTGATAGCTTGATCACAGTTTGTCATTTTGCAGCCTCCAGTGCATCCAGCAAACGGCCATGTATCCCACCGAAGCCGCCATTGCTCATCACCACGATGGTGTCGCCAGCCCGAGCTTGGGCAACCACCGACGTCACCAGTTCATCCAGGGTCGCCGCCACGCTGACGGGCACCGGAGCTGTAGCCATCGCTGCCGCCAGATCCCAGCTCAGCGTCGCGGGTTGATACACAAAGGCAGCATCGGCATCTGCCAGAGAGGCCGCCAGCGTATGCTGATGAACCCCGGCTTTCATGGTGTTGGAACGCGGCTCCAGCACCGCCAGTACCCGTCCTTGTTGCTTACGGGCCTGCAGCGCCTTCAGCGACGTGGCGATGGCGGTGGGGTGGTGAGCGAAATCATCGAACAGCTGAATGCCCCCGGCCTCTCCTCTCAGCTCCATGCGCCGCTTAGGGCCGGCGAAACGACTGAGGGAGTCAATGCCATCGAACGGGCGCACCCCCACGTGCCGGGCCGCCGCCAGGGCCGCCAGGGCATTGCTGATGTTGTGGTCGCCAATCAACGACCAGCGCACCGTTCCTTGGACCTCGCCATCGAGACACACCTCAAAGGCGCTGCCATCGTCACAGAGTTTCCTGGCTGACCAGCCCCCCTCACCCAACAACACCTGTTCGCTCCAGCAGCCTTTGGCAATCACCTCTGCCAGATACGGTTCGGACTCGGGCCAGATCACCTGACCGCTGCCCGGCACCGTGCGCAGCAGGTGATGAAATTGCTTCTGAATGTCGGCAATGGAATCGAAAATATCGGCGTGATCGAACTCCAGGTTGTTCATCACCAGCGTCCGGGGATGGTAGTGAACAAACTTGGAGCGCTTGTCGAAGAAGGCGGTGTCGTACTCATCCGCCTCCACCACAAAAAACGGCGTCTCGCCGAGGCGGGCCGACACCCCAAACTCGCGGGGTACGCCACCGATAAGAAAACCGGGAGCCAACCCGTTGTCCTGCAGCAGCCAGGCCAGCATAGAGGCGGTGGTGGTCTTACCATGGGTTCCGGCTACCGCCAGTACCCAGCGCTGATCCAAGACCTGCTCGGCCAGAAACTGTGGACCACTGGTGTAACGCAGCCCCTTGTCCAGCACCGCTTCGACACAGGGGTTGCCCCGGCTCATGGCATTGCCGATCACCACCAAATCCGGAGCCGGCTCGAGCTGCGCCGGGTCAAAACCCTCAATCAAGGCGATGCCCTGCTGTTCCAGCTGGGTGCTCATCGGAGGAAAAACATTGGCGTCGCTGCCGGTGACGGTGTGGCCCAGGCTGCGGGCCAGCAGGGCGATGCCGCCCATGAAGGTGCCACAGATACCAAGAATATGAACGTGCATCACGGATTCCATAATCAAAACTGCCGCCAGTGTACCAACCCGTCACCGTCAGCCGCAAAACAATCAGTTATGGCAACCAAGATGGAAAAACATCGAAACGTCTAGACGTCTAAATTGACATGACCGAACGGATGGGACACAATGCCGCCATAGACCGCTCGACATGAGGTTGAGCCAGCACCGCACACCAGGATGGCCGTGGGTAACAAGAGTAGTAAAAAAACAATGAGTCAGACCGAAACCCTAACCAACCCTGAGATCCGCTCCCGCTCCGCCGTGGCGCTGCTGCCACTGCTGCTGTTCCTGGCCACCTTTGTCGGTGCCGGTGTCTACCACCAGAGCCAGGGCACCGAGTTTGCCTTCTATCAATTGTCACCGGTGATCGCCATCCTGCCAGCAATCGTGTTGGCGCTTGCCCTGGCACGCCAGGCCCTGGATAAGAGCCTCAATCAATTCATTGCCGGTATTGGTGACAGCAACATCATCGCCATGTGCCTGATCTACTTACTGGCAGGCGCCTTTGCCGCCGTCGCTAAGGCCACCGGCGGCGTGGATGCCACCGTGGCGCTGGGACTGACCCTGATCCCCGCCTCGCTGCTGCTGCCCGGCTTCTTCCTGATCGCCGGCTTCATTGCCACCTCCATGGGCACCTCCATGGGCACCATCGGCGCCCTGGCCCCGGTGGCCTATGGCATCTGTCAGCAGACGGGCATCGACCCGGCGCTGATGGCCGGCGCGGTGATCTCCGGCGCCATGTTTGGCGATAACCTGTCGATCATCTCTGACACCACCATCGCCGCCACTCGCACCCAGGGCTGCGAGATGAAAGACAAGTTCCGGGAAAACATCCGCATCTCGGCCCCGGCCGCCGTGCTGACCTTTATCCTGTTTGTGGTCGTCGGTTCGGGCCAGAGTGCGGTGGAAGCTCAGTCGTTCGATCTGATTAAGGTGCTGCCCTACCTCACCATTCTGGTACTGGCGGTCGCCGGCGTGAACGTGTTTCTGGTACTGCCGGCAGGCATTCTGCTGGCCGGTGTCAGCGCCATCGCCGGCGGCGACTACGCACCGATGCAGTTGGGTAAAGACATCTACGCCGGTTTCACCAGCATGCAAGAGATCTTCCTGCTGTCGATGCTGGTGGGTGGCCTGGCGGCGCTGATGAAGCATCAGGGCGGCCTCAACTGGCTGGCAGACAACGCTGCGGCGCTGATCGCCCGCTTTTCGAAAAAAGCCCAATCGCCGCGCGCCGCCGAGTTGGGGATGGCCGGCATCGTCTCTGCCACCAACCTGTGCACCGCCAACAACACGGTTTCCATCATCATCACCGGTTCGGTAGCCAAGGACCTGGCTCAGCGCCACGGCGTCAAAAAGCGCCGCGCCGCCTCGATGCTGGACATCTTCTCCTGCATCAACCAGGGTCTGATCCCCTGGGGTGCCCAGGCACTGCTGGCCGGCGCCACCTTTAAGCTCTCCCCCCTGGTGGTGGTCAGCCACGCCTGGTACTGCATGGTGCTGGCGGCGGTAGCCATTGTCATGGTGAGCCTTCGCAAGGCATAATCAAAGCCATTAATCCCGTTGACGAAAACCAGAGCCCCGGGCTCTGGTTTTTGCGTTACCTTAGTGGAGAGTCCTGTGACCCCTTCAAACCATGGCCTGAAGCACTTTGCCATCGCCGCCGCCATCTACCTGGTCAGCTTTTTTGTGGCCTTTGCCCCCTACGCCTTTATTCAGGATCCCGAGCAGGTGGCGAAGATGATGGGCGGAGCCGGAGGCTGGGCCCTGATCGCCGCCACCCTGTTTGCCATGGTGGCCTTCGTCATGAACCTGCTGGGCGTCTGGACCAGCCTTAAGGCCCTGCGCCAGGGCCCCAGCAGCAAGGCCACTTTTGGTCTACTGCTGAATCTGTTGCCTGTGGTGGTGATCCTGTCACTGTTGTACAGCTACCGAGCCATGATGTTTTGATCGGGATCACACTGATCTTGAGCGACTAACCCTATAATTGCATTAATAATGCATCTTTAAGGTTTGACGCCCATGGACACCTTCACCCTGGTCTTTCTGTACGGCTTCATCGGCATGATGTCGCTGCTGGCGCCGTACCTGCTACTGGTGTTCCTGTTCGCCGGCCATTGGTGGACCCCCTTTATCGGCATCGGCCTGTTTGTCAGCATTCTGACTTTTCTGCCTCCACCGGTGGCACTGGTATCCTGCCACCTGGCCGTGGCCGGACTGGTGCTGACCCTGGCAGTCAAGCTGTGGCGCCGCTACCGGCCTACGGGACCGACGCCAGGTTAACAGCATAAAAAAACCCACCGAATCAGGTGGGTTTTTTATTGTGCCTGGGATTACAGCCGCCGTTTCAAGAAGTCCTCGATGGTGGCCATCAGGTGCAGTTGCACCGACTTGCCGCGCATGGAGTGCTTGGAGCCGGGGTAATCTTTGGACTCATACAGTTTGCCCGCATCCTGCAGGCTCTTATACAGTTTGGTGCTGTTCTGGTACAACACGTTGTCATCGGCCATGCCGTGATACACAAACAGTTGCCCTTTCAACTGGTCCACATAGGGAAAGACCGACGACAGACGATAGCCCTCGGCGTTGCTGGCCGGATGGGCCAGGTAACGCTCGGTGTAGTGGGTGTCATACAGGCTCCAATCGGTCACCGGCGCGCCGGAAACTCCGGCGGCAAACGAGTCCGGCGCGGTAAACAGGCTCATCAGGGTCATGTAGCCGCCGTAACTGTGGCCATAGATGCCAATGCGGTCAGGATCGACCCACGACAGGCTCTTGAGGTACTGTGCCCCCACCACCTGATCGGCCACCTCGACCTGACCCAGACGCCGGTAGATCTCGCTCTCAAACGCCAATCCGCGAGCGGCCGAACCCCGGTTGTCCAATTGAAAGACGGCAAATCCCTGCTGCACCAGGTACTGAGTAAAGTAATCGTGACGACTCCAGCTGTCCCGAACCGTCTGGGCATGAGGGCCGCCATAGACTCGCACCACCACCGGGTAGCGTTGATCTGGGCGAGTCTTCGGCTTGAACAGCCGGTAGTACAGCGTCATGCCGTTGTCGGCCTTGAGGGTGCCGTACTCGGGTTGGGTCCAATCGCTCCAGTAGCGCACCAGAGGGTGATCGCCTTCAATGGCATTTTCGGCAATCCAACTGATGGTTTTGCCATCGGCCTGATGCAAGCTCAGCTGCGGCGGTTGCCGGGTGGAGGAGAAATGATCCAGGTACACCGAGCCGTCGTCGCTGAATACCGGCTGGTGGAATCCAGCCCTCTGGCTTAGACGCTGCACCTCACCGCCTTTCAGAGGGACGCGATACAGGTGCCGCTGCAGCGGCGTATCACGACGGCCACTGAAATAGACCCAGCCACCGGCTTCGTCGATGGCTTCCACCGCATCCACCGCCCAGTCACCCTCGGTCAGTTGCCGCACCAGGTTGCCCTGATCGTCCATCAGGTACAGGTGACGGAAACCGCTGCGCTCCGAACTCCAGATAAACCCGGGCTGGGAGTGCAGGAAATGCAGATCATCACTGAGGTTAATCCAGCTGCGGCTGGTCTCGGTCAGCAACAACGAACGGCGCTGGTCGGCCTTACGCCACTGCCACAGCTGCAGGGTCTGCTGATCGCGGCTTTGCCATTGCCAGGTGACCGCACTGCCGTCGGCATTCCAATTCACCCGGGGCAGGTAGCCGCCGTTGTCTCTGGCCCCTGGCAACCACTGAATGGCGCCACCATCCAGGCTGACTACCCCAATCCGAACACTGGCATTGTCCTTACCGGCATAGGGGTATCGCTGCTCCGTCAGCTTGATGCCATCGGCAAAAATCTCGTTGCGAATCACCTGCTCCACCGGAGACTCATCCACCTGCAGGAAGGCGATGGCGGTTTCGTCCGGCGACCACCAATAACCGCTCATGCGGTCCATCTCTTCCTGGGCCACAAACTCGGACATGCCGTTTTTCAGCGCCCCTTTGCCGTCCAGTGTCAGCAACTGCTCCTGGCCGGTGCGCAGATCGATCACCACCAGGTTCTGCTGGCGAATGAACGACACGTAGTTGCCCTTGGGGGAAAAACGGGCGTCGGTTTCAAACGCCTCGGTCCGGGTCAGTTGTTGTGGCTTACCGCTCGCCAGTCGATACAACCAGATGTCGCCGCCAATGGGAAACAGCAGCGCCTTGCCCTGGGTATCCCACTGATATTCCAATAGTCCTTTGCCATAGATACGCTGACGCTCGCGTCGGGCCTTTTCCTCTTCCGACAGCTCACCCTCTTCAAACAGGGTCGAATCCACCAGCCGAGTGCGTTGGCCACTGCTCAACTGGTACTGCCAAAGATCGTAGCGCTCCAGGTCGTCTTCACGAGGCGCCAGCCAGGTGACTCGCTGGCCATCCGGAGACAGTGCGGGTTTAGAAGGTTGAGAGCCCGCCAGTGAGGGTTCACTGACAATACGGGACAGGGTCAGCGGCTCGGCGCTGAGCCACGCCGAGCAACACAGTAGCCCGGTGAACAGAATCCGTCTCATTGTTATTATTCCTGATATGACAATGAGAGGGATTGTCGCTAAAGCGGAACAAAATCACAAACCCGCCCTCAGAGGAGCGGGCCGGGACTCAAGCCTTAACTGGCTTTGGAGCAGGCAATCTCCAGCTCTGGCTGCTTGTTCTCCAGCAGCTTTGGCTTGTCTTTCACTCGGGAACCGATGAACTGACCGCCATTAAAGATCTCGATCTTATCGGTGACAATTTCACCCTCGACGGTACCGCTGGCGGCAATGGTCAGGCGCTGACACTCCAGGTTACCGGTAATCTTGCCTTCAACCTGAACCTGTTCGGCGGTAACCTGGCCCTCGATGATGCCGGCACTTTCGACCACGATCAGGCCGGTGGCGGTCAATTCGCCGATAATATGGCCATCCACCACACAATCGCCTTCAACATGAAGACTGCCTTCCAGACGCGTTGATTGCGCAAAATAGGTTAAACCTGCGCGACTCTTTTTCGTTTTACCAAACACGGTTAATCACCCTCAATATCTATGCGAATACCAACGTTCGCGGCGCTAGCATTAACTCACAAACGAGATCCTCAGCCAGTGAGATCTCTTCCCATAGGCGACTCGTTATAATCAAAACTGTTGCCCATCACAAGCGAATAAAATTCACTCGGTGGTATCCCCCGACGCCACCCCGGGGCCGGTTTTGCCATTATCCCTTCGTAGCACTGCAAAAGAGCGGATTTTTCGCTATCATTGGCGGATAATTTACCCTGCCAATCATTCAGATAGGACCCCTGCATGCAGCGCCTTCGCGAAACGCTTAGCCTACAAGGCTTACCCTCAGAGTTACAACAATTGATCCTGACCCTGGCCGACTGTGGCGTGGAGATCAGCCAACTGGTTCGAGGCGGCGCCCTGGCGGGCGTGCTGGGGGTAGCCGACAGCGAGAACGTTCAGGGTGAGACTCAGAAGAAACTGGACATCATTGCCAACGATCTGATCAAGGACAAACTCGGTGCCAACCCGCTGGTGAAGGGCATTGCCTCCGAAGAGGAAACCGACGTGGTTGCCGCCAACGCCGATGGTCAATACCTGGTGTGCTTCGATCCACTGGACGGCTCCTCCAACATCGACATCAACTCCCTGGTCGGCACCATCTTTTCGGTGCTGCCTGCCCCTCAGGGCGAAGTCAATGAAGCGGCCTTCATGCAGCCGGGTACCAACCAGCCGTGCGCCTGCTACATCCTCTATGGCCCGGCCACGGTGATGGCACTGACCACCGGCAAGGGCACCCAGATGTACAGCCTGGATCCCGCCAGCAATGAGTTCGTCCTGGTGGACGAACAGGTCACCGTACCGGCCCAGACCGGCGAATTTGCCATCAACATGTCCAATCAACGTTTCTGGCAGGCACCGATGCAGGACTACATCGCCGACCTGATCAGCGGCAAAGAGGGCCCTCGGGGTCGCAACTTCAACATGCGCTGGATCGCCGCCATGGTGGGCGACGTGCACCGAGTGCTGAGCCGGGGCGGCCTGTTTACCTACCCACAGGACACCAAGAACCCGGACAAACCTTTCAAACTTCGTCTGATGTATGAAGCCAACCCAATGAGCTTCCTGGTGGAGCAGGCCGGCGGCAAAGCGTCCACCGGTTACGAGCGCATCATGGCCATCGAGCCAGAACAGATTCACCAGCGGGTCGCGGTGATTCTCGGCTCCGCCGACGAAGTGGACACCTGCCTTGGCTACCACAGCAAAGGCTGATTTTTAGTAAAACGGCTGTTTAAGGAAAAATTATGAGCCTGAATAACGTACCTGCGGGTAACTCTCTTCCGGATGACATCTACGTAATCATCGAGATTCCGGCAAATCATGACCCCATCAAGTACGAGGTCGACAAGGACAGCGGTGCGCTGTTTGTTGACCGTTTTATGAAATCACCGATGTTCTACCCGGCCAACTACGGCTACGTTAATCATACCCTCAGCCTCGACGGTGACCCGGTTGACGTGCTGGTTCCGACCCCTTACCCGCTGGCACCGGGCTCGGTGATCCGCTGCCGTCCGGTCGGGGTACTGAACATGACCGATGAGTCGGGCGAAGATGCCAAGATCATCGCCGTGCCCCACAGCAAGCTGACTCAGGAATACGACCACATTCAGGACATCGATGATGTGCCTGCCCTGCTGAAAGCCCAGATCACCCAGTTCTTTGAACGTTACAAAGAGCTGGAACCCAACAAATGGGTCAAGGTAGAAGGCTGGGCCGATGCGGCTGCGGCCCGTGAGGAGATTCTCTCCTCCGCCAAGCGCTATCAGGACCAGTAATACCCAGCATCAACAACAAGGGGGGCCAACGGCCCCCCTTTTTTATCGGCTTGCCCTAATAGTGCCGCAGCGCCCGCAGTTTCAATTGGTAACGCTGCCTTTCATCCACAGGGGCAAGACGGACAGCCGCCTGCAGTGCATCCTCACTGTGGTTCAGCTGCCCCAGTTGGAAATAGGCCCTGGAAAGCCCGAAATGGAACTCGTGATGATAATCCGCGAGTTTCACCGCTTTGCGGTATTGGCTCAGGGCCTTGGAAAAGTCGCCGCGCTGATACGCCAGCTCGGCCATGTCGTAGTAGTAAAATGGGTTATTCAGTCGTGCCAGCTCAATCTTTTTATGCACCTGGGCCCATTCGGTAAGACGCCCCTGACTGGCCAGCAACAGCGCCAGATTGTGCAAGGCATGGCTGTCGTCACCGGCCAGGGTGGCGGCGTACTGGTACACCTGCTCGGCCTGGGACTCCAATCCCTGACGACGATAAAGCACTCCGAGGGCATTCCAGCCGGCACTCAGATCCGGGTCCTGCTGCAGCGCCCGCTTCAGATAATGGTGGGCCAGATCCGGCGTTCCGTCGATCATCGCCTCGGCAGCCAGGTTATTGTAAAAGCGGGCGATCATCTCCGATTCGCTGATGCGTTCGGTGTGATAGCCGCGAATCTGATAGGTGGGCAAAAAATCGATGGTGGTCGATATCGAGCCGCTGATGTCCCAGGCACTGGTGCCAATCTTCGGGGTCAGCCGAATGTTGATATGGTCATTGAGCAGCACCACTCCGCCCTGTCGGTCCCACACCGGTGGCGATTTCACCATCTGGTACTCCACCCCCAGCCCCAACTCCCTGGCCAGGGCCGCGGTCATCACCACCAGAGACATGCAGTTGCCGGCCCGACGGGCGTAGGTCTCTCTGGCCACCAGGGTGGCACTGTTGTCGTACTCGAAGCCGTGCTTCAGGCTTACCAGATCCGCCAGCATTCGAATTCGCACCGAGGCACTGTTGCCATGGCGGGAGGCTCGGCTAACGAAGGCCTTCATCTCAGAATCTAATTGAAACAGCTGTTCAGGCCTGACCGCCTCGGCTACCGGAGCAAAATGCTCATTGGCGAACGCTGGCACAGGCACGGTCTGCGACGGTGAATGAGCACAGGCCGTCAACAGTAATAACAGGGTGGGAACAACGTGTTTTAAACAGCGCATACTCCAAGCCTAGCCGCTGAGCGAAAAGTGTCCAGCCCGGATTGCGGCCAGCTTGTGTCATATCAATGACGCGAAGATGACACTTTAATGACCGCGACAGGCTGGTTTTATTTGTTCAATGGCCATCAAGTCCCTAGGATGGTGCCTCTGCCCACTAACCCCATCAGGATCCCCCTTGAATCTGTCCCGCCCTCAGCTGTTGCTGGTAATGACCTTTGTCATGTCGCTGGTGTTTGCCGTCTGGCAGGTACTGCTGAATAATTTTGTGGTGGAAGCGGCCGCGTTCACCGGCAAAGAGATTGGCATGCTGCAATCCCTGCGGGAGGTTCCCGGATTTCTGGCCTTTACCTCCATCCTGGTACTGCTGGTGATCAAAGAGCAACGCTTTGCCCTGGTGGCGCTGCTGCTGATGTGCGTCGGCGTCGCCGCCACCGGCTGGTTCCCATCGGTGCTGGGGCTGTACTGCACCACGGTGTTGATGTCCATCGGCTTTCATTACTACGAGACCTGCAATCAATCACTGACGCTGCAGTGGCTGCCTAAGCACCAGACCGCCCAGTTCCTGGGGCAAGCCCTGTCGGTGAAAGCCGCCGGCGCCCTGCTGGGTTACGGCAGCATCTGGCTGCTGATGACGGCCCTGAACTGGCCCTACGCCTGGGTCTACAGCGCCGTCGGCGGTCTTGGTGCGGTGATGGTGCTCGGCGCTTGGTGGGCCTTTCCCCAGTTTCAACAGCACCACCAGCAGCAGCGCAAACTGATTCTGCGACGCCGCTACAGTCTCTATTACCTGCTGACGTTCCTCTCCGGCGCCCGGCGGCAGATCTTCATGGTGTTCGCCGCCTTTATGATGGTGGAGAAATTTGGCTACAGCGTCAGCGAAATCACCGCGCTATTTCTGATTAACTACTTGTTCAATCTAATGTTTGCCAAGAAAATCGGCAGCTGGATTGGCCAAATTGGCGAGCGGCGCACCCTGATCATCGAGTACCTGGGGTTGATTGCGGTGTTTGTCAGCTACGCGGCGGTAGAGCATCCGACGTTGGCCGCCGGCCTGTACGTCATTGACCACCTGTTTTTCGCCCTGGCCATCGCCGTAAAAACCTATTTTCAAAAGATTGCCGACCCGGACGAAATCGCCGCCACCGCAGGAATCAGCTTTACCATCAATCACATCGCCGCAGTGGTCATTCCGGCAGTTTTGGGACTGGTGTGGCTACACTCCCCGGCTCTGGTGTTTTATATTGGGGCAGGCATCGCGCTGTGCTCATTGCTGGCGGCGATGAGTCTGCCGGCGCTCCCGGCACCGGGCAACGAAACCCGCTGGGGTGCCCTGTTTCCATCGCGGTAACGGGATGCCCCATCAACAGTGTGAAGGATTATGACTGACAAGCTTATGAGCATGCCCTCCGGGCGCACCGACAGCAGCCGTACGGCCCGTCAGCAAGTGGTGTCTCTGGCCCGTCGCATCGGCCTCAATGGCGACAGCGACACCGCCAAAAGTCTGGCCCTGCGAACCGAAAAACGGCTGCAAGATTGGCACGAACAACGACAGGCGAACTTGGAAAATGTGCTGCGGCAAGCGATTCCGCTGGCGGGAAGTACCGTCAGCAACAAGGAGTTGGATCCGGACTGGCAGTTCCAGTTTTGCCAAATGGCGGAGCAGATTCACAACGACAAGATGCAGAAGTTGTGGGCCCAGATCCTGGCCACCGAACTGAGTCTGCCCGGCAGTTTCAGCTTGCGAACCCTGGATACCCTCAAAAGCATGACTCAGCGGGAAGCGATGCAGTTTGCCCGTACCGTCAGCCTATCGACGCAGATCGGCCAGGATCCCAGCCGCAAGGTGATCACCGGCTACCGCCGCGAGGCCGGGTTTGGTGGTTTCAGCTCCGCCAAGCAGGAAGGCCTGAACCTGTCCGGGCAAGGGTTGCCTTACAGTGCCATTTTGACCCTCAGGGACTTGGGGCTGCTGTTTGCCACCGAACTGGAAACCGGCCCCCTGGCCGCCAAGCAAACGCTGCTGCTGCGATGCCAGGGGCACAACATGCGCTTTACCCCCAAAAGTGGGCGCCTGCGCCTGCGGTATTACCGCTTCACTCAGGTGGGCGATGAACTGGGCCAGTTGATCACCGATGCCGCCAACGAAGAGTATTGCCAGGCGCTAACCAAACTGCTGCTCGACGACTTCGTCACTGCCTGACGGCGGCACAAACCAATGCAAGTCGTCTGACAGAGCCACCACCTCGCCAATCACCAGTGCCGCCGGTGTCTGCACCTCTGGCTGCGTTACCATCTGCGCCAATTGTGCCAGGGTGCCGGTAAGCACCTGTTGTTGCGGCTGGCTGGCCCGACTGACAATGGCCACCGGGGTCGTCGGACTGCGACCTCCGCGCATCAGGCCTTCGGCAATGGCCTCGGCCCGCTTAATGCCCATGTACACCACCAGAGTGTGGTTCTCCATGGCCAGTTCGGGCCAGTTATTGATCTCTTCACCGCCCTTACCATGACCGGTAACGAAGGTCACCCCTCGGGACAGAGTGCGATGGGTCAGTGGCATGGCCGCATAGGCCGAACAGGCGGACGCCGCCGTCACTCCGGGCACCACGTAGTAATCGATGCCCGCCTGTTTCAGCGCCTGCATCTCTTCACCCCCACGGCCAAACATCAGCGGATCGCCTCCCTTCAGCCTGACCACAGCCCGATCTCCACGGGCCTTGGCCACCAACAAGCGGTTGATCTCGTCCTGGGTCATGCTGTGTCGACCACAGCGCTTCCCCACCGCAATGCACTCGGCCTGAGGATTGATCAGATCCAGAATCGGTTGACTCACCAGAGCATCGAACAGCACCACGTCCGCCTGCTGCAGTGCCTGCAACGCCTTAACCGTCAATAACCCGGGATCCCCGGGACCGGCTCCGACAATGGCAACCGGGCCACTGCCACCGGGCAAAGTTACTAAGCTCACCATAGACTCCCTGATCCGTTTCGCACCAGCTTAGGGGAGCCACTAATAACCAACAAGAATCAAATTGGAACTTTTAATAACCTTATTGCATATCAGGACACAAAGGCCAGCACAACGGTCTGTAAAATCGCCACTTAGCACGATTTCAGTAAACATCACTTGCACCGCCGGGGAAAATCGCTATCATAGGCCGCCGTTGAGTTCGGTAGCCAATTTGGTTAAGGTCAACGAATTGAAATATTGTCGGTGATTAGCGCAGCCTGGTAGCGCATCTGGTTTGGGACCAGAGGGTCAGAGGTTCGAATCCTCTATCACCGACCACTTTCAATTTTGTCGGTGATTAGCGCAGCCTTGGTGGCGCATCCCGGTCTTGGAATCAGCGGACCAGAGAGCCCCTCTGGAACACAGCCTGACCCAAGTAAAATACTGTCGGTGATTAGCGCAGCCTGGTAGCGCATCTGGTTTGGGACCAGAGGGTCAGAGGTTCGAATCCTCTATCACCGACCAAATTCCTTCTACGGAAGACAAAGACATCGGTGATTAGCGCAGCCTGGTAGCGCATCTGGTTTGGGACCAGAGGGTCAGAGGTTCGAATCCTCTATCACCGACCACATTCAGAACAAGCCCTGGTCGCATGACCGGGGCTTGTTCGTTTCTACAGCACAACGGTGTTGTGCGGGTCAGAGGCCTGGGCGGCCCCGTTGAATCCTCTATCACCGACCACTTTCAGAACAAGCCTGGTCGCATGACCGGGGCTGGTTCGTTTCTACAGCACAACGCTGTTGTGCGGGTCAGAGGCCTGGGCGGGAGATCCCATTGCCCTCGCCGCTCAGCGCTTGCGCACCTAACACCAATATCCGATGATGTCTGCCTGCAACTTCTCCAGGACATCGGCATGACCGTATTGATCGACACCGAGCGACTGCAGATGCGCCACTTTACCCTGGCGGATCTGGAAGCCGTATACGCCTTTTCCAGCCATGAAGAGGTGACTCGCTATACTGGCGATGCCGGCATGGTCCGCAGTCGCGACGACGCTCGAAGAATCATTGAAGAGGTCTGGTTAGCGGAATACCAACGTTATGGCTATGCCCGCTACGCTCTGGTGCACAAAGGCGACAACCGGGTCATTGGCTTTTGTGGCATGAAGTATGAAACTCACATCGGGGCCACCGACATCGGCTATCGAATGCTGCCTCAATACTGGGGACAGGGCCTGGCCAAAGAAGCGGTTGCTGCCTTACTGCCTTACGCCCGAGACGTGCTGGGACTGAAGCGCATCGTTGGCGACGTGGTCGATGTCAATCTGGCCTCGGCGCGGCTGCTGCAACGCGCGGGCTTTAAGCAGATTGATCAGTTCGAAGATCAAGGCTTTACCCTGCTGCGATTTGAACTCAACCTCTGATCGGGGAGGGCAGCACATCCTTCCCCGACTTGCGCAGCTTTACTAAGTGAGCTCAGCAAAGAAACAGTGCATAACCCACTGTTTAACTGTCTCATTTTTTATAGAATATGGGCTAACTTGCCCTTAGAAGCCTACCGACGATGCCGACTAACCCAAACAACCGTGACCTGTTTGACCCCTTAACCAAGCTGGTGACCCAACTGGCCTGGCTGCTGGGCAGCCTGAGCCTGATCTTCGCCATTTTAGCCACGCTGTTTGTCCACACGCGTTTTCGCCACCTGGATGGCATCGAGGGGGCGATCATCAAGACCACCCAGGCCTTTGGTCAATTGGGACAGTCGGAGCTATTGACTCAAATCTTGATGCTGCCACTGGTGCTGCTGGAGTGGATAATTGACACTCCTAATGGCTGGATGATCGCCGCTGGCGTAGTTCTGGCGGTGGTGTTGTCCTTTGTCATCAGTGCCATCCCTCAGTGGTGGCAATCCCTGCTGCGACTGGTGATTATCACCCTGATCTACGGCTGGGTAGCACTGGCGGTGTTTGCTTTGGCCAGCACCTACATTGTCGACCCCAAAGCCGTGCTGGAGATGATTCGAGCCCTCTGGTATGTGGTGATGTTCTTGGTAGGGCTGCCCATCGCCTTAAAGGTTCTGGGCGTCACCTACCTAATCACGGAATCCTCATAAAACTCCAGGCAAGCCGGATGGAGTAACAGGCTGGCGTCAGGCTTTGAACTTCGCCAGTAACGCCCCTAGCTCGGCCGCCGTACCGTTTAAGCTGGCGGCGGTGGTTGCCACCGATTCCGACTGGCCGGACAGCAGCAGCGCGTCTTCGCGAATGCCGGCGGTACTCTGACTCACTTCGGCGGTGGCCGCCCGCTGCTCTTCGGCGGCAGCGGCAATCTGCTCAGACATCGACAAAATCTGCTCGATGGCTGAGGTGATGCTGGAGAGACTGTCGGTCACCGCGGTGGTCTTTTCCACACTCATCTCGGCCATCTGCTGCCCCTGATTCATGGCGCTCACCGCTCTGTGAGTATTGGCCTGCAGAGTTTCGATCATCTGTTGTATCTCCTCGGCCGAGCCCTGGGTCTTTTGTGACAACACCCGAACCTCATCGGCCACCACCGCAAAGCCCCGGCCCTGGTCACCGGCACGGGCCGCTTCAATGGCGGCATTCAATGCCAGCAAGTTAGTCTGCTCGGCAATGGTCTGGATGGTTGCCAGAATCTTGTTGATCTCCTGAGCATTGCCATCGAGCTGAGTGATGATCACCGCCGCCTCTTCCACCTGCCCCGCCAAGCTGCGAATGGTGTCGTTGGACTCACTCAGCACCACCTGCCCGCCATCGCAGGACTGACTGGCATGCTGAGCCGCCTCGGCAGTACTGGCGGCGTGATTCGCGACCTCATGGGCGGTCATGGCCATCTCTTCGACGGCGGTGGCCACCTGATCCACTTTCCCCTGCTGGCGATCAATCGCCTCGCTCTGTTGCACCACCACGTTACGGTTACTCTGTGACTGAGCATCCATGGATTGAGCCACGCCGCGAACCTGAACGATCATCTGTGCCAGTTGCGCCATAAAGGCATTGAGCTTTTCCGATACCCGGCCAAACTCGTCCCGGCGAACCACCTCGAGACGACGGGTCAGGTCCCCATCCCCGTGAGTCAGATCGTCCATGGCCAGCTCCAGATCCTGCAGCGGCTTCAACAATCGCTTCAGCATGAACGACGCCAGCATCACCGCCAGCAACAGACCGACCAGGGTAATGGCCCCAAGCCGCATCAATGCCGAGCTCATCTGCGCCTGCTGTTTGCTCAGATCCAGCGCCACCAGCACCTGCCAGTCCATACCGGCAATCGGTACCATCGACACTTGAGTGGCCTTACTGTGACGTTCGATGGTCATCACCTCGCCGGAGGCCAGCCTGGAAAAGGCACCAGGCTGCTGCAACACGCTGTTAAGGGGCTGCATCAGCTCATTGCGGTCATTGGCGGCAATCACCCGCTGTTGCCCATCCACCAGCAACAGTTCCCCCTGCTCTTTGGGGAGCAATTGCAAAATCTCCTGGCTCAATGTGGCCAGGCTCAGATCACCACTGACCACCCCGGCCCGGCTGCCCGGCAGCGGCGTAGTCAGGGTAACCACCATCTTGCCGGTAACGGCATCCTGGTAGGGCGCCGTTAATACCGTGGCACCGGCACGCTGAGCGGTCTGAAACCACACCTGCTCCTTCACCCGCATCGCCGGCGGCTGGCCGTCGGCACTCCACACAATGCGGTCGTTATCGGCGTAACCCAGGTAAACCAGATCGAAGCCAAACGCCTTAATCAACTGCAACTGTTCCTCGATGGGCACGACCTGCGCCGACTGACGAGCCAGCTCCTCCAGCAGGACGCTGTGATCCTCAATCCAGGTGGACAACAGATCGGTGGCACTGCGCTGTGACAAGGTACGCGTCTGATCGACGGCATCGGCCTGGGCCTGACGGTATTGGGACAGCCCCAGGAAGGAGCCCACCATGGCCATGGTAAACACCGCCAGGGCGATAAGAAGTTGAAGTTTACGATTAAAGGTCATCAATGCTGCCTGAAAGAGAGAGAATCCGGAGGCCCGTCTCTGTCCATTGAATCGGTCTAACCGCTTAAGCATCCTGCTAAGTGCCTCATTTTCCAGCGAACCCTAGCACAATTCCACTCACAAAGATCAATCCCAGTCGCTCATTCAAGCAAAAAAATGCCGCCCTGCTTGGCAAGGCGGCATTGGCTCTAAGTATTTATTTTAACTAAATATCATAATGAAGCCCGCATTCACGACGAAAACCGGCAAAGCGGCTGTCCTCTTCGCTCATGCCCAGCTCCATCGGCCGGCTGGTGTGGACATCGCCCACTGACGCGTAGCCCTGATGCCATAACGGGTGGTACGGCAACTGATGCTGCTCCAGGTACTGGTGCACATCCTTATTGGTCCACTCCAGGATCGGCAGCAACTTGTAGCGTCCGGAGCGAATGGCCAGAAACGGCAGCTCGGCCCGGGATTGCGCCTGCTGGCGGCGCAGGCCGGCAAACCAGGTGCCCACCTGCAACTGTTCCAAGGCCTGTTGCATCGGCTCAACTTTATTGAGGCGGTTGTAGGTATCCAGCCCCTCCTGCCCTTGCTCCCACAGCTGACCAAAACGAGCCTCCTGCCAGGCTGGCGTCAAGTGACTGCGATACACCTTGAGATTCAGCTTCAGTCGTTCAGTCAGCTCATCAATAAAGCGGTAGGTTTCAGGAAACAGGTAACCGGTGTCGGTGAGAATCACCGGCGTGTCCGGCTTAACCGAGGTCACCAGATGCAGCATCACCGCCCCCTGGATACCAAAGCTGGAAGAGAGCGCATGCTGCCCAGGCAGCTCCTGCAGCGCCCAGGCCACCCGCTGCTCGGGCGTCATCGACGCCAGCTCAGTATTGACCTGTTCGAGCTGATGACGCTGCGCCTCACTGGGCAAGCGCTGCAACAGGGCATTCAAACTTTGACTAGGCATAGAAGTCCGTCCTCGACACAATCACCTCGGGCACAATCCCGATGCGAATCACAAAGTCACCAAACCCCTCTCCGTCGAGGCGCTCACGAGCCCAGCGGCCACTGAGGTTGTCCAGCTCCGCCAGGATGGCGTCTTCATCCAGGTTTTCTTTGTACAGTTTTGGCACTCGGGTGCCCGCCAGGTTGCCCCCCAGGTGCAGGTTGTATTTACCGGGCCCTTTGCCCACCAACCCCACTTCGGCCAGCATCGCCCGACCACAACCATTGGGGCAGCCGGTTACTCGAAAGATAATGGCGTCATCGGCGATGCCATGGCCTGCCAGTACCCCTTCGATGCGAGTGACAAAATCCGGCAGGAAACGCTCGGCTTCGGCCATGGCCAACGGGCAGGTCGGCAGAGACACACAGGCCATGGAGCTTTTACGCTGATTGCTGACGCCCTCATCAAATAAGCCATGCTCGCGTGCCAGTTGTTCAATGGCTGCCTTGTCTTCGCTGGCCACCCCAGCCACCACCAGATTCTGGTTGGCGGTCATGCGGAATTCGCCCTTGTGCTGACGGGCAATGCGCGCCATGCCAGATTTGAGCGGCTTACCCGGGTAATCCAGCAATCGACCGTTTTCAATAAACAGGGTCAGGTTATGCTTGCCGTCAATACCAGCCGTCCAGCCAAAGGCATCGCCACGGCCGGTCAGTTCATAAGGTCGAGTGGGCTCAAACTGGAAGCCGGCGCGTCGCTCCACTTCGGCCTTGAACACCTCCAAACCGACCCGATCCAGGGTGTATTTGGTCTTGGCATTCTTGCGGTTAACCCGGTTACCCAGGTCCCGCTGAGTGGTCACCACCGCTTCGGCGATGGCCAGGGTCTTGTCCAGCGGCAAATAACCAAATTCATCGGCTTTTCTGGGGTAGGTGGCCTCATCGCCGTGGGTCATGGCCAAGCCGCCCCCCACCAACAGGTTGAAGCCCACCAACTGGCCGTTATCGGCAATGGCGACAAAGTTCATGTCGTTGGCGTGCAGATCCACGTCATTCTGTGGCGGCACCACCACGGTGGTTTTGAACTTTCTGGGCAGGTAGGTCTTGCCCAGAATCGGCTCATCCCGCTCCGTGGTCTCCACCTTCTCCCCATCGAGCCAGATCTCGGCGTAGGCGCGCGTCCTGGGCAACAGGTGCTCGGAGATGGTCTTGGCCCACTCGTAAGCCTGGCTGTGCAGTTCCGACTGCTCCGGGTTGGAGGTGCAGAGCACATTGCGGTTGACGTCGCCGGCGGTGGCGATGGAGTCAATGCCGATCTTATCCAGGGTCTGGTGCATCAATTTAATGTCACGCTTGAGCACCCCGTGAAACTGGAAAGTCTGGCGGGTGGTCAAACGAATGCTGCCGGCGCCGGTGTGACTCTCGGCAAACTCATCGATGGCCAGCCACTGTTTCGGGGTGATCACCCCGCCGGGCATCCGCGCCCTGAGCATCACCGTGTGCAGCGGTTCCAGCTTCTGCTCGGTGCGCTCCTGACGAATGTCACGATCGTCCTGCTGATACATGCCATGGAAGCGAATCAACTGAAAATTGTCTGACGTAAAGCCACCGGTCAGGGTATCGGTCAGATCCTCGGCGATGGTGCCTCGCAGCAGATCGCTGTCGCCCTTAATGCGCTCGTTATCCGCCAGCTTGCCGCTGACCTGCAGTTTGCTAATGTCGGTCATCAGTACACATCCTTCTGATAGCGTTTGCTGCTGCGCAATTCGCTCAAATAATCCTGGGCGGCTTCGACACTGAGCCCCCCGTGTTGGGCCACCACGTCAATCAGTGCCTGCTCCACGTCCGCCGCCATGCGGTTGGCATCGCCGCACAGGTACAGGTGGGCACCGCGCTGCAGCCACTGGTACAGCTCTGCGCCCTGCTCCCGAATCCGGTCCTGAACGTAGATCTTCTGCTGCTGATCGCGGGAGAAGGCCAGGCTGATGTGGGTCAACAAGCCACTCTTGACGTAACCCTGCCACTCCAGTTGGTACAGGAAATCTTCGGTAAAGGTGGGGTTGCCGAAAAACAGCCAGTTCTGCCCCTGAGCACCACGGGCGTCACGCTCCTGCAAGAAGGCCCGGAATGGGGCGACCCCGGTACCGGGGCCAATCATGATCACCGGCGTGGTGTCATCACTGGGCAGGCGGAAGTTGTCATTGGCCTCCACATACACCCGCACCCCATCGCCTTCCTGCAGGCGATGAGCAAAGGCACCAGACACCGTGCCCTGGCGAACATGGCCATCGCGCTCCTCCTCCACCAGCGCCACCGTCAGGTGAACCTCCTCATCGACTTCCGCCTGGCTGGAAGCGATGGAATACAACCGTGGCGTCAGTTTTCGCAGGGTTGCCAACAGGGCCTCGGCGTCGACGCTGGCTGGATAACGCTGCGCCAGGTCAATCAGTTGATGCTGCCCAATGAAGGTTTTCAGTTGGTCACGATCGGCGACGATCGCCGCCAGCGCCTCGCTGCCACTGAACTCGGCCCAGGCACCGACCAGGGCCGGATGCAGTAGCGTCAACTCGTAGTGATCCGTCAGCGCCTGGCGCAGCGACAGCGTCTGATCTTTCACCTCAACCTGCTGCTCGCCTTCCAGGGCCAGTAGCCGCAGTAAGGCTTCCACCAGCTCGGGGTCATTGCTCATCCATACGCCCAGCGCATCACCGGGTTGGTAGCTCAGGCCGGATCCCTCCAGGCTCAACTCCACATGACGGGTGTCTTTGACCGAACCTCGGCCGGTGATCTTCTGACTGAGCAGCAGGGACGACTCAAACGGAGTACTGCGGCTATAGCCACTGGCTTGGGCCGGCGGGGCAGAAGCCACGGCGGCGCCGGTCGCCGGCGACACGGTCGCCAACCGCTCCAGCACCTGTGCCTGCCACTGGGCCGCAGTGTCTTCAAAATCCACATCACAATCGGCCCGCTCCAGCAGCCGCCGAGCACCCAGTTGATGCAGGCGCTGATCGAACTCCAGCCCGGTCTGGCAGAAGTTGTCGTAGCTGGAATCCCCCAACGCCAGTACGCTGTAGCTCAACTGCGGCAACTTAGGGGCTCGAGCAGAGTGCAGAAACTTGTGCAGCGCCATGGCATCGTCCGGTGGATCGCCTTCGCCATGAGTACTGACCAGCACCAGCAGTTGCTGCTCCTCCTTCAGTTGCCGGGGCTTGTAATCCGCCATCGACACCAACTTCACCACTCGCCCCTGAGACTGGGCCTGCTGCGCCAAGGCCGAGGCCAGTGAGCGACTGTTACCGGTCTGGCTGCCGTAAAGGATGGTTAGAGACGACGACGGTGGCTGGTCTTCGGCAGGCGACTGCCCCGCGGCCCCCTGATTGGCAAAGGCCGCCAGGTAGCCGCTGACCCAGGCCAACTGCACCGGTGACAGGCCAGAAGCCAGCTGCTGCAACTGTGTTAATTGCTCCTGGCTCAGGCCGCCGGCCCCCTGTTGTAACTGCTGTAACTGCATGCTCTGCGCTCTTCTGATTATGGGATTGACACAGAGTAGGCTCAGTGGAATATATAAAAAAGAATAAAAAAATTCTTTTTATTCCATATAAGAATATGACGATAGCGGCGAAAAACTGTTCACATTTCACAAAAAATGCATTAAATGTAGATAGAGTAAAATAGTTGCTAAAAATGTGACTAATGGAATGGAAGCCTGAATCACATTCTGTCAGGGCGGCATCACCCCCGCCTCAGCACAGAATGCCAGCGAGCTGTCACCTCGACAGCGTGATAACCAGACGACTTCCATTCAATAAGACGATTGTGGCGATTGGGTTTTTTGACTTAGCATCGCATATTAATTAGTTCAAAATACTCAGTGGTTTGCGCTTAAAAGCCAACAATTAGTAATCGATAAACCCATCTGCTAGAGGATAGCGTTGTGAAGATCGCAGTGATCAAGGAGCAACTCGCCGGCGAAACCCGCGTCGCTCTGTTACCCGCCAACGTCACCAAGCTCGTTAAGGCGGGCGCCCAGGTAACGATTGAAACCCAGGCCGGATTCGAAGCCGGCTTTACCGATCAAGACTATCTCGACAGTGGAGCGACCATCGGCTCTGACCGCCAGCACACCCTGGACGGCGCCGAATTGATTTTGACCCTGCATGCCAAAGGCGAACAACTGGAGCTGCTGCTCAACCAGTTGCAGTCAGGCCAGACCCTGATAGGCATGATGGATCCTCTCGGCCACCCGGACAGTGCCCAAAAAGCCGCCGACAAAGGGATCAACACCCTGGCCCTGGAGCTGATTCCACGTATCACTCGAGCCCAAAGCATGGACGTGCTGTCCTCCAACGCCACCATCGCCGGATACAAGGCGGTGATTCAGGCGGCCGAACTGACGCCGCGACTGATGCCGATGATGATGACCGCCGCCGGCACCCTGAAACCGGCCCGCACCTTTATTATGGGCGCCGGTGTAGCCGGTCTGCAGGCCTGTGCCACCGCCAAACGTCTCGGTGGTGTGGTCGAGGCCTACGACATCCGTCCGGCGGCCCGAGAGCAGATCCTCTCCGTTGGTGCCCGTCCGGTGGAGTTGGACATTGAAGACGCCGATACCGAATCCAGTGGTGGTTACGCCAAGGAGCAATCCGCCGAGTTCATTGCCAAGCAACAACAGGCCATGGCCAACGTGCTGGCACAGCAAGACATCGTCATCACCACCGCCGCCATTCCCGGCCGTAAGGCACCGACGCTGATCACCAAAGAGATGGTGGCGCAGATGAAACCCGGGGCGGTGATCGTCGACCTGGCCGCCGAAGGTGGTGGTAACTGTGAACTGACCGAACTGGGCAAGGTGATCACCGTCAACGGTGTCATCATCTCCGGTCCCGATAACATCGTCGCCAGCACCGCCAACCACGGCAGCCAGATGTTCGGCACCAACCTGGAAAACCTGATTCGTCACCTGATCACCGACGACGGCGATCTGTACTTCGATTTCGAAGACGAAATTGTCCACGACACCGTCACAGCCTACCAGGGCCAGGTGGTCAATGGCCGCATTCGTGAACTGCTCAACCTGCCCGCCATCGACAAGGAGGAGGCGTAAATGGAAACCCTGCTGTTGTTATTAACCCTGTTTGTTATCGCCATTTTCCTTGGCGTCGAACTGATCACCAAGGTACCGCCCACGCTGCACACGCCGCTGATGTCCGGCTCCAATGCCATCTCCGGCATCACCCTGGTGGGGGCCCTGTTGTCCGCAGGCTCCGGCTCCGGCATGCTGGTTAATGTGCTCGGCTTCATCGCCGTGACCCTGGCCACCATCAACGTCATCGGCGGTTACATGGTAACCAACCGCATGCTGGCCATGTTCAAAAGGAAGTAAGACACGATGAATACAGCCATAATCTACCTGGCCTACCTGGTGGCCGCGGTGTTCTTCGTGCTCGGCATCAAGAACCTGACCAAACCCAGAACCGCCGTACGCGGTAACCGTCTCTCGTCACTCGGTATGTTCATTGCCGTGGTGGTAACCCTGTTTGACCAGCAGATCCTCAGCTATGAGTGGATCATCGCCGGTGTGGTCACCGGTGGCGCCCTGGGCGCCATCATGGCCAAGCGGGTACAGATGACCTCCATGCCACAAATGGTGGCCGCCCTGAACGGCTTCGGTGGCGGTGCCTCGCTGTTTGTGGCCCTGGCCAACTTCATGGATCCGGCGGCAGCCACCGGCCTGGTGGCCCAGGTGTCGGTCGGCGCCACCATACTGATCGGTGCCGTAACCCTGTCCGGCTCCTTTATCGCCTTTGGTAAATTGCAGGAGATCATCTCCGGTAAGTCCATTGCCGTACCCGGCAACACCCTGGTCAACGGCCTGTTGCTGTTGGTTTCCGTCGGCCTGGTGATCGCCCTGGTGATGGATCCGAGCCCAATGCTGGTGTATGCCCTGGTGGCCGCAGCCCTGCTGCTGGGCATTCTGCTGGTACTGCCCATCGGCGGCGCCGACATGCCGGTGGTCATCGCCCTGCTGAACTCCTACTCCGGCATCGCCGCGGCCACCGCTGGCTTTATCTCCAACAACACCGTACTGATTGTGTCCGGTGCCCTGGTGGGGGCCTCCGGCCTGATTCTGACCCAGATCATGTGTAAGGCGATGAACCGCAGCCTGACCAACGTCCTGTTTGGGGTGATGGCCGAAGCCGGCGAGATCATCGACGCCGACGAGGTGTATCAAGGCAAGGTTAAGTCCTCCTCCCCGGAAGAGGTGGCGATGATGCTGGAAACCGCCGAGCGAGTGGTGATTGTCCCCGGTTTTGGTCTGGCCATGGCCCAAGCCCAACACGCGGTGCGGGAACTGGCTGACGTACTGGAAGGCCGGGGTACCGAAGTGAAATACGCCATTCACCCGGTGGCCGGACGGATGCCGGGTCACATGAACGTGTTGCTGGCCGAAGCGGAAGTGCCCTACGACCAACTGGTGGAGATGGACGCCATCAACCCTCAGTTTGAACAGACCGACGTGGCCATCGTGATCGGCGCCAACGACGTCACCAACCCCATGGCCCGGGAAGACAAAGGCAGCCCGATTTACGGCATGCCAATTCTGAATGTCGACAAGGCCCGCACCGTGGTGGTGGTAAAACGCTCCCTGAGCCCGGGTTTTGCCGGCCTGCCGAATCCGCTGTTCGCCAAAGACAACACCCTGATGCTGTTTGGCGATGGTAAGAAGGCGATCATCGACCTCACCGGTAGCCTCAACGAAGCCGACTAACGATTTGCTAGCGCAGCAAACAACCCAAAACGGAGCCATTAGGCTCCGTTTTTTTCATGGTCATCATTCAGAGCCAGGACAGCCCCGCCAGCAGCCCCCACTGGTTTGACGCCGGTGGCGTTGACCTTGGTCAATAACCACCAAACTCCCCGCCCCTTCGGCAAACATGCACCGGAAAACCGTAGAAAAAACAGGGGCAATTACCGTCTGAACCGCACTTCTCATCCATGGCAAAGCCAGATTTCTCGACTAGACTAGTTTACCGAACCCCGCTCATGGCGGATGCGACTCCTCTCCAGCCCCGTCCCAAAGGAGAGCAGGTTACCGGTTACCAAACCAAGCCCGGATAGCATTGCCTGAGCCCTGTCACCCTTTTCTGGCCCGGATGGCCCGAGGGGAATGGCAGGCCTTTCACCCCCGTAGGGAGGCAACAGCCCCCCATGAAGTTCGACAGCAGGAGTAGCTGATGAAGAATGTAGTGCGCCTATTCGTTGCCGCAGTGGCAGTTGTGACCAGCCTGAGCGGCGTCGCAAACGGCAACGAGCAAAACCAGATTTTAATCAAGAACGTCAACGTGTTTGACGGCAAAAAAGACTCACTGATTGAAAATGTCGATGTTCTGGTCGAGGGCAACCTCATCGCCAAGGTAGGCCGCGACACCGGCGCGCACACCAACGCCACCCTCATCGACGGCAAGGGAATGACCCTGATCCCGGGGCTTATCGACATGCACGCCCACTTCTGCATTCAGGAGGGAATGCTGGCGGGACGGGATGCCTATGACCAGATGGCGATGGGCGCCAGGGCTCATCAATCGATGCTGCAGTACCTGGACCAGGGCTTTACCACCGCCCGGGACGCCGGCTGTAACATTCTCGGCCTGGCCAAGGCGATCAACAATGGCCTGTTAGAAGGTCCCCGGCTCTATCCATCCGGAGGCTTTCTCAGCCAGACTGGCGGCCACGCCGACACCGGTAGCTTCAACGACGTGCCTGGGCGGGTGGACGATCTTGAGCGTCACAGCTTCGGCTACATCGTCGATGGTGGTACCGAGGCCCGCCGGGCCGCGCGACAGAACCTGCGCGCCGGAGCCACTCAGATCAAGATCATGGCCGGCGGCGGCGTCGCCAGTGAGTTCGATCCCATCCACACCACCCAGTTCTCCGAAGAGGAGATGAGAGCCATCGTCGAGGTCGCCGAAGACTACGGTACCTATGTGATGGCTCACGCCTACCACGATCGCTCGGTCAACCGGGCCATCGACGCTGGGGTCAAGGTTATCGAGCACAACTTCCTGGTCTCGGAGAAAACCATTAAGCGAATGAAGAAAGAGGGAGTGGCATTATCAGCACAAGCGGTGATGTCTCTGGAAGCCTTCGCCGAACCGGAATCGATCACCTTCTTCAGCCCGGACCAGAAAGCCAAGGCCGCCTCGGTAAACAAGGGGGCCACCCAGATGTTCCAATGGGCTCGCAAACACGACCTGCTGATCGTCACCGGCGGCGACATGTTCGGCCCAGCCTACAACCTACGCCAGGCCGACAACATGGTGTGGATGTCCAAAGTGGGCTTCTCACCCTTTCAGATCATGAAGATGGGCACTTCCAGCGCGGCGGAGGTACTGAGCTGGTCCGGCGGCATGAATCCCTACAAGTACGGCAAGCTGGGGGTGATCGAACCGGGGGCGTACGCCGATCTGATCCTTGTCGACGGCAATCCACTCGAGCAGATCGCCATCCTTAATGACTACACCGACAAGTTCAAGGTGATCATGAAAGATGGCAAGATCCACAAGAACTCCCTTTGATTCCAAGCACCTGACCGACCACCTTCAAGAGGGTTTGCGATGCACAACGGTTATCATCCCCATGCGGCGCTTGTGGGCCTGCTGTTGCCACTGGTTGTCACTGGTGCGGCCGCCAGCGATACCAATTTTGGCGGTCCCGACGCCGTCGACAACCAGATCAGCGCCGATAAAAGCGATCAGCAGACGCCCCTTCGGGAACAGTGGTCTGCCAAAGGGATTGAGTTAGGCCTCGACTACTCGGCGGTGGGTCTGTACGCCGACACCGTGCTGCCGGGCTCCGACAAGGAGGCGGTCAGCGGCATGGTAAGGTTCTACGGTTCCTGGCGCCCTCAGGGACAGCCGCAGAACGGGGGCGGCTCCCTGGTGTGGAAGCTGGAACACCGGCACAGCTACAGCGACACCTCGGTGAAGAATTTTGAGTTTGGCGCCGGCGGCCTGGGGTTGGTTACGCCCCCCTTCAGTGACGAGAAGGGCAGACTCACCAACCTCTACTGGAAACAGACCCTGTCCGACGGCGAGGGTACTTTGATCGCCGGCTTTATGGATGTCACCGACTATGTCGATGTCTACGCTGCCGCCAGTCCGTGGACCGGCTTTATGAACTTCGCCTTCAGCACTGGCACCAACACCATCGCCCTTCCCAGCGACGCCACCTTTGGCGTGGCCATGGGTCACATGCTCACCGACAGCCTGTTTGTCATCGCCGGCATCAGCGACATGGAGGCGGATCCCACCCGTCCCCTGGAAAGCGTCGACAACTTCTTCAGCGACAACCGTTACTTTAAGAGCTTAGAACTCGGCTGGACCTCTTCACAGCAGCAGATCTTCCTCAACAACATCCACCTGACCCTGTGGCAGTCGGACAACAGCGACTTTCTCAATCAGGCCAGCGACCAGGGTTTCAACCTCTCAGCCTCGGTGATGAAGGGCAACTGGCTGCCCTTTGTCCGCTACGGTAATGCCCAGGATGGCAGCCTGCTGGGTATCAAGGAGTCACTGAGCCTGGGCGTGGTCTACTACGGCATGCTGGCGCCCAAAAACCACTTCGGCTTTGCCGTCAACTGGGCCGACGCCGGCAGCGACCAGTACACCGCCGAAGCCTTCTACTACATGAAACTGGGCCAACACCTCGAGCTGACACCGGATCTGCAGCTTATCGTCGATCCCGCCCTCAACCCCGGCCAGGACCAGATCTGGATCGCCGGCATTCGGGCCCGACTGTTCTGGTAATCCCCTCGACACCCAAGCCGCGGTTGGGCAAGCCCAGGGGACGAAGTCCAGCGCATCCATATCACTTTAGTGATGCCGCCACCTCAAGCATCAAGCCGTTTGTGGTTATTGAGCCGGGCGGTAACGGAAGACTCAGAGGTGCCGAATCGCCTGGTCAACCTGATGGCCGCTGTCGGTCACCAACGCCTCCAGGGTTTCAATGCGCCGGCGGTCGTTTTCCGACTGCGCCTTCAGCGCCGCCAACTGCTGCTCGAGTTGCTGCAGGCGCTGCGCCATCGGCTCGGATTCCGCCTCCCCTGACGCATCCATCTCAGCGGCCAAATCGCCGCTCCCCAGCACCTTGTTGATAACGGAAGTGTACTTGTCGTAATGCTGCTTCAGCTTGGACTTGTTGCTGTCGTTCAATACCAGCGAGCCGAGGCCCCACAGGATCAACCCGGCAAATACCAGGATCAGAATCATGGATTCCATAGCCCCTCCCTATCCCAGCCGGGATATCTCCTGCTTGAGATCAAAGCCGGAATCGGTGACGATCTTCTCCAGCACTTCGACCCGCTCCTGCAGCGCCAGGGTCTGCTTGCGCGCCTGTTGCAACTCCTGCTGCAGCTTCTCCAGCTGGCCCCGGCTGGCCCGGCTCTGGCTCTTGTGTTTTGATTCAATCATCGCCACCAGGCATCCCATCACGATGGCGACGACTGCAATAATGGTTCCCGAGCTAAACATATCCGCTCCCTTTGGTTGTGTTGTTCTCGTCAATGCCCATCGCCGCCGAACCAAGATCCAGCGGCGATGGGCGGTCGTTGTCGTCAAGGCGGGGGGTTTCCCGTCGCTGCCGGGAGGTCAAGCCCGGCAGTAACCACAATGTAGCAACTTTCACACCAAAAAGTTAAATGATTGATTGGTTTGAGATTTTAAATTTGGGGTCAGCAGGGCAGTGACGAAAATCACCGTGAATTAGCGGATTTCACCATCATCGACTCCACCCGCTGACGATAGCTTGGGTAGTCTGCCGCCAGCAACAGCGACAGGGTCGGCTCCAGCATTCGCCACCAACGTTGCACCAGCGGCGGTGGCACATAGGGAAAGCCGCTGCTGTGGGGCGAGCCGCCAAATTGACGCTGGCCCAGCATGCGGTAATGATTCAGGTCTGACAGGGTAAAGCGACTCTCGAGCAGCATCGACTCGAACGATGCCTCGGCGGCACGCTGCAATCGCCGTGGCTGCGACAACCAAGGATACAGCACCGGCACACTCCAGTGGCTCCAGTCCGGTGCCGATTGAATCAGATTGATGTTGCGCAGGTGATACAGGCGCCAGGCCATGTCAAGCTCGCCGCGGCGGGCGCTCTGCCAAAGCAGATGCAGATCGGCCACCACTTCGTCGGCCCAGGGGCTGGGCCAATGGGGGGCTCGAAACGCCTGTCCCAGAGAACGGGGCAGCAGGTGCCCCTGTTCATGAGCCAGGGCCAGAGACGGGCTATGAACACTGGGCCATTCGATGACCCTGCCGTCCAGCAACACGATGTGTGGTTGGGCAATGCGACGACGATCGGTCACGATCAGTGCCTGCTGTTCGAGCAGCAGGGTTACCGCACCCTGACCGTCCAGTTGCCGGCTCAAATGGGCGGCCTGTTGCTCGGCAGACTGCCCCCAGAGGGACGGAAACGATCGCCGCAGTGACGGCGGCAATGACGCCACACAGGCCGGCAGTTCGGCGCGATCGCACACCGGCGCCGACGGCATGGTCAACCCTGCCGCCAACAGCAGGGTAACAAGCATCAATCGGCCCGGGACTGAATTGAGTTGATAATGGCCGTGGTGGAGCAGCCATCCTCAAAGCCCAGAATTTTAACCTCGCCACCGTTGGCCATCACCTCCTGACCGCCGGCAATCTCCTCGACCCGATAGTCACCGCCTTTGACCAGTACCGACGGCAACACCTCACCGATCAACCGCTGCGGGGTGTCTTCAGCGAACGGTACCACCCAATCCACCGCACCCAGTCCAGCCAGGACCGCCATGCGACGATCGACGCTGTTGACCGGACGGCCGTCCCCTTTCAGCTTGCGCACCGAGGCATCGGTATTGACCGCCACGATCAGGCGATCCCCCAACTCCCGCGCCTGTTGCAGGTAACTGACGTGACCGGCATGGAGAATGTCGAAACACCCGTTGGTCATGACCACGGTTTCGCCGCGAGCCTTGGCACTGTCGACCGCATACTTGAGCTGGGCTTCCGACATCACCCCGTAACCGCCCTCCTGATGGTTATGGGCCACCGCCTGCCCCAGTTCCAGCGCCGAAACCGTCGAGGTGCCCAGCTTACCGACCACCACCGAGGCCGCCGCATTGGCCAGGGCGCAGGCCTGATCCAGCGGCGAGCCGGCCGCCAGCGCGGTCGCCAGCGCCGAGATCACCGTATCGCCGGCACCGGTGACGTCGTACACTTCACGGGCGGCGGCAGGCAGATGCAATTCCGGTTTTCCCGGCTCCAACAGGGTCATCCCTTTTTCCGAGCGGGTCACCAGCAAGCCATCCAGTTCCAGTTGCTGAATCAGTGCCTGGCCCTTGGCCACCAGATCCGCTTCATCGGCGACCGGTCCCACCACCTGCTCAAATTCGCTCATATTGGGGGTCAACAGGGTCGCGCCGCGGTACTTCTCAAAATCGCTGCCTTTAGGATCCACCAGTACCGGAACTCCGGCCTGGCGACCGAGTCGCACCAGTTCACCGACGTCGGTCAGGGCGCCCTTGGCGTAATCGGACAGCACCAGGGCACCGACGCCAGGCAGCAACGACTCGGTGCGCTCGGCGATCAGAGCCGGATTGATGGGAGCAAAGGACTCTTCGAAGTCCAGCCGAATCAGTTGCTGGTTGCGGGACAGCACCCGCAGCTTAGTGATGGTGGGCCACTGAGCCACCTCCACCAGAGATTCACGGACACCCAGGCCTTCGACCCCTTTTCTCAGGGCATCGGCGGCTTCATCCTTCCCCACCAGCCCCACCAATTGAGCCTGGCCACCCAAGGCGGCAATGTTCAGGGCCACGTTGGCGGCACCACCGGGGCGATCTTCGATCTGCTCCACCTTGACCACAGGCACCGGCGCTTCCGGTGAGATGCGGCCAGTAGGGCCGGTCCAATAACGATCGAGCATCACATCACCGACGACGAGCACTCGGGCTTGATCAAAAGCAGGCAGGGAAACTTTCATAGCGAATCTTAGTTAAATGCAATGCAGCAAAGTGTATCACAGCGCCCCGCAGGGCTGTTAGAATACCCAGCTCACTCTTTTTTAATGGGATTACCATGGTCACCGACGCTCAATTTGATCGTGCGTTTCTGCACCCCAGATTCTGGCCCATGTGGCTCGGCATTGCCGTACTCAAGGTACTGGTTTTATTGCCCTTGCCAATCCAGTGGCGGCTGGGGAAAGCCCTTGGCGGCGTATTGAAACGGCTGTTGAAAAAACGCGCTCATGTGGCTCGGGTGAATCTGAAGCTGTGTTTTCCTGACAAAAGCGACGCCGAGCGGGAAGCCCTGCTCGATGCCAACTTCGCCGAAACCGGCATGGCGCTGCTTGATTGCGTCAACGGCTGGTGGTGGAGCGATGCCCGCATTCAAAGCCACATGACCCTGAAGGGGATGGAGCACATCGATCAGGCTAAAGCGGACGGCCAGGGAGTGATCCTGTTTGCCGCTCACTGCCTGATGCTGGAGCCCGGCGCCCGGCTGTTCGGTCAGCACTGCCCCGGTGTGGGCGTCTACCGGCCCCACAACAACAAATTCATGGAATACCTGCAGGTGAAAGGTCGACTGCGTTCCAACAAGGGGCTGATTCCAAAGAAAGAGGTTCGGCAGATGGTCAAGGCGCTGCGGGCTGGAGAGGTGATCTGGTATACCGCCGATCAGGACGCCGGCCGAAAAGGGGCGGTGTTTGCCCCCTTCTTTGCCGTAGACCAGGCCGTCACCGTGACCGGGGCCTCGACCCTGGCCAAGCTGGGTAAAGCCAAGGTGATGCCGTTCTTTGTCGAGCGCAATGCCGATCACTCCGGCTACACCATCGAGGTGTTGCCACCTCTGGAGAACTTCCCCGGCGACAGTGATCAGGCCGATGCCGAACGCGGCAATAAGATTCTGGAGTCATTGATCAGCCGCCGTCCTGAGCAGTACATGTGGCTGCACCGGCGCTTTAAAACCCGGCCCAACCCGGACGATCCCAAATTCTACTGACCCCTGCTGACGCCCGCTTCATCGCGGGCGTCTGTCCATTGACCGCCTGGCTCAGTGGCGAGCCGGCTTCTCCGACAACCACAGGTTGATCACCCCTTTGACCACCACCGTACCTTGGTCATCGTAAGCGGTGACGCTAACCGGCAGGTTACCCGGTTGCCAGGCATCGGCATCGGTCTCGGCCACACAGCGAATGTCTGAGCCCGCCTTGGCGGTGTAGTCCAGGCTCATCCCTTTGGGAATCCAGCGCAGGTGCTTAGGTATCGACGCTTCGGCCACCAGCCCCATCGCAATCTCCAGACCATTACAGATGGCGATCACGTGCACGGTGCCGATGTGGTTCTCGACTTTGCGCTTCTTGGGGATCACACAACTGGCACGGTTGGGCTCCAGCCCATCGAGACGGGCGGAGATGGTTTTAAAGTAGGGAGCCTTGTTGGCCACCACCCGCATCAGCAGCCAATCACCAAAGGGCAACACCCCGAGTCGCTTACGTAACTTGAGCAGATAGTTGTCTGACATACTCTTCCTTGTCACTGGTCGGATCAGTTTAGGGTGATTATTCCCGCTACTGTGATCAATGTCAAAAAATCGCCTGCCACAACGCCGCCACTTGCTCACACAGCGGCGGCCGGTCCTGCAGCGCAATCACCCCGCTTTGCCCCGCCAACACCAGGTGGTGATTGCTGTCGCGAATGTCGGTATAGGTGCGCACCAGCAAGTCGGCCTGCTCGGCGCTGAGCAAGCCTTTCTCCAGCGCCAGTTCCAGAATCCGGACATTGTCGGACCAGCGGGTCAATTCCGGCATCGCTTCGCCGTGGGCCAGCACCAGGTATTGAGTAATGAACTCGATGTCAGTAATGCCGCCGGGGCCTTGTTTCAAGTCAAACTGGTCGGCGCCGCCTTTGAGCAGGTGATCGCGCATCTTCTGACGCATCTCAGCCACCTGCTGGGTCAACACCGACCGATCGCGGTGCTGACACAACACCTGCTCACGAATGCCGTTAAACTGTTTCACCAACTCCGCGTCACCGTACACCATTCGCGCCCTCACCAGGGCCTGATGCTCCCAGGTCCAGGCTTCCTGGCGCTGATAGTCGGCGTAACTGTTGATGTGGCTCACCAGCAACCCGGAGGCACCGGAAGGCCGCAGGCGCATGTCCACCTCGTACAAAATGCCGGACAGGGTGCGAGTGGAGAACAAGTGCAGCACCCGCTGAGCCAGCTTGAGGTAGAAATGACCATTGTCGATAGGCTTGTCGCCGTCGGTGCTGCCCGGTTGGGCGTTATGCAGAAATACCAGATCCAGATCCGAGCCATACCCCAGCTCCAGCCCCCCCAACTTGCCGTAGGCCACCACCGCAAAGCCCTTGTCCGGACCGACCCCCGCCGGCGCTCCGTGGCGCACCAGCAGCTGTTGCCAGGCCTGGTTGACCACCTGCTCGATGATGGCTTCGGCCAACCAGCTCAGGTGATCACTGACTTTCATCACCGGCAACACTCCGGTGACATCGGCGGCGGCGATGTGCAGCTGACTGATCTGCTTAAACTGCCGCAATGCTTCCATCTGCTGCTCCATGTCCTCCTCAGGCACCCGCATCAGGAACTCCCGCAGCTGGGCCGCGTAGCCATCCTGGGGCAGCACCTGATACAGCTGCATGGGATCGATCAGTTCATCGAGCAGGATCGGATAGGCCGCCAGCTGTTCGGCGATCCAAGGGCTGGCAGCACACAGGCGCACCAACTGCTGCCGAGCGGCGGGGTTTTCCAGCAGCAACTCCAGGTAGGTGGTCCGGGTTAAAATGGTGGCCACCACCGCCACCGTGCGCTCAAACAACTGCACCTGGCCGACATTGCCCGCCAGCTCCAGCAGCAGCCTCGGCATCAACTTGTCCAGGGTATCGCGTCCCCGGGGGCCGATGGTGCGACGGGAGAACTCGCTGCGAATCCGCATCAACGGCGCCGCCAGCTCGGCCTCCAGCCCCTGTTCAGTCAAGATGGCGTCCACATCCGGCTCCGGGTGCTGCCACAATGCCGGCAGCTCACCCAGCTCCTCCTCGTCCTGCTCGCCACCACCGATGGTCTCCTTAAACACCATATGGATGCCATCCATATGGGTCTGAATCTGTTCCAGCAACTGCGGGTAATCGGCGTACCCCATGGTCAGCGCCAGCCGCAGCTGATCCTCCGGGTTGTCCGGCAGGGTCTGTGTCTGTTGATCCGCCAGCGCCTGCAACAGGTTTTCCAGCCGCCTTAAGAAACGGTAACCGTCATGGAGGCGACGAAAATCCTGACCGGTAATGCAGTTACTGCGCTGCAGCTCCGCCAGCACCGGCAACAGTTGCTGACGCCGAAGTGCTGGCTCCCGGCCGCCGCGGATCAGTTGGTGAGTCTGCACCACGAACTCCACCTCACGAATGCCGCCGCGGCCAAGTTTAATGTTATTGGTCAGGGCGCTGCGCCTGAGCTGAGACTCGATCAACGCCTTCATCCGCCGCAGGGCATCGATGGCGGAAAAGTCCAGATAACGACGATAGATAAAGGGTCGCAACAACTTCGCCAGCGCGTCTCCGGGTTCGCTGGCCCCCATCACCCTGGCCTTGACCATGGCGTAACGCTCCCACTCACGCCCCTGTTCCTGATAGTAGTCCTCGATGGCATCGAAGCTGACGGCCAGCGGTCCGGCCTCGCCAAAGGGACGCAGCCTCATGTCTACCCGGTAGCAGAAACCGTCACCGTCCACGTCGGCCAGCAAACCGATCAGCTTCTGCCCGAGACGAATAAAGTACTGCTGATTGTCCAGTTGTCGGTCGCCGTCGGTGCTGCCGTTCTCCGGGTAGGTAAAGATCAGATCGATGTCAGAGGAAAAATTCAGCTCACCACCGCCCAGCTTACCCATCCCAAGAATCAACAGGCGTTGCCGTTCCCCCTCGGCGTCACAGGGGTAGCCGTAGCGCCCGGACATAAACTCCGCCAGCCAGTCGCGGCTGGCCACAATCAGCGCCTCGGCCAGCTCTGACAGGTGGGCCAGCGATTCGTCCAGTCCGGCGTAGCCGAGAATGTCGCGACTGGCGATCAGCATCATCTGCCGCTGCCTGAACTGCCGCAATGCCCGCTTGGCCTCGGCTTCTGACTGACACCGGGCCAGTGTTTGTGTCAACTCGGGCAGGTACTGAGGATGCCGCAGGTGCTGTGACAAGGACTCAAAGAACGGTGGCAACCACTGGCTGTCGCGGCTCATCTGGGTACCGATGAAATCAGAGATGGCGAACAACAGCAGCAATTGCTGCCGCTGCAATGGCGGCAGATTTGCCGCCGCCGCGGAATCCAATCGGCCAAAATGATGCCGAGCCTGCTGCTGCAGCGGCGAAGGGAGGTTGTCGAACTCAAACGGCAGGCTCATAATAACTTCCTGTGATGACGGATTTTTCTGCGATTACCTTAGCAGAAACCAGGGAGGAAGGCAGCGGGTGACAATGGCTCAATGGTGGCAACCAGACTGGGGATACCTGGGTTTGGATATCGGTGTCAGTCTGGCGCTGTTTACCCTATTACGCTTCAGCCAGGGCTGGTGGGAGGGGGTCAGCAGTCAGCAGGAACTGGCCGACCGTGACAACGTTGCCTTTGGCATCAGTACCTCTGGGTCGTTGCTGGCCATGGCCATGGTCATCAGTGGCATCCTGCCGCGGACGGCCGCGGCCGGTTATCTCGAGCAGGGACTGAGTCTGGCCAGCTTCGGCCTCGGTGGCCTGCTGCTGATCCGCATCAGCCTGTGGGTCAACGACCGTTTCGCCATCGATCGGGTCGAGAAGAAAACCCAGATACTGGCGGGCAACCTGGCCATGGCTCTGACCGATGCCAGCGCCGCCATCGCTGCTGCCCTGGTGGTGCGCGCCCTGCTTCAACAACTGACCCCCGCCCCCAACTTCATGGCCTTCATCAGCTACAGTCTCCTCTACCTCGCCAGCCTGGCGCTGCTGACCGCCATCAGTCACGGTATTCAGTGGCTGCACAACCGCCGAAGCTATGGCCCGTTTCAGCAAGCCATTGGTCAGGACCAACGTTCGGTGGCCCTGAACCACAGTGGCATCATCCTGGCCTCGGCCATGGTGATGGCCAATGCCATCCCTCTGACCGATGGCAACGTTCATCAGCCGCTGTCCCTGTTGTGGCAATGGCTAAGCATCAGCCTGGTAGGCCTGGTGATTCTGGTCCTGTGGCAGCGGTTGCTCAGTACCTGGGTGATGCTCAAGATCAATCCGGACAAAGAGATTGCCCTGCAGGACAATGGCGGTATCGCCGCCCTTGCCGCCGCCCAATGGATCGGCGTGGCCTGGTTACTCGATGCCATCATGAATTGAGAGAACTATGAATAAAGACTCACTAAGCCCCAGAGAACTGGGAATGATGCTGCTGTCGCTGCTGTCGGTGATCATCGTGCTGGTCATCGCCTTCAACGACGAAACCAAGGAATCGATTCGGCTGTTGATCCTGCTCGATTTCGCCATCTGTATGGTGTTCATCAGCAACTTTTTCTGGGGGTTGTTTAAATCGGATCACAAGGGGCACTTCATTCGCGACCACTGGATCGATCTGGTTGCCTCGTTGCCGATGATCGAACAACTGCGTTACGCGCGGATTTTTCAAGTGCTGCGGGTCATCCGCCTGGTGCGCATGAGCCGATCGCTGTTGACGCCGTTTCTGCAGCACAAGCGGGAAACCACCGTCACCAGCCTGCTGGTGGGGCTGGTCACGGTACTGACCCTGTCGTCGGTGCTGATTCTGCTGTTTGAAGACGGCGTGGCGGGCGCCAACATCACCACCGCCGAAGACGCCATCTGGTGGTCGTTGGTGACCATCTCCACCGTGGGCTACGGCGATTTCTATCCGGTGACCATGGAGGGACGCGTCATCGGCGCGGTGGTGATCGTCTGTGGCGTCAGCTTCTTCGGCATCGTCGCCGGTTACCTGGCGTCGGTGTTTGTCTCCCCCGAAGAGGAAGAAAAGCTGCACCAGCAAAACCAGCAGCTGCAGCAGCGCTCCGATGAGCTTGAGCGACAGCTCAAGCATCTGCATCAACAAAATGAACAGATTCTGGCCCGGCTGGAAACCCTTACTCCGGCTCCTGCGCCAGTACCCGTGCCAACAACGCCAACTGAGCCTGACCATAGCCCGGATTCGCCAACAACGCCCTGAGCCGACGCTCGGGGTCCTCGGCGTCCATCAAAGATTGTCCCAGCGCCCCCAGGCGCATCGCCAGCGCCGGCTCAGTGGCCATCAGCGCCTGGGTCAGCGCACTGAACTGAGTGACCAAAGCCTGGCAGGCAGCGGCCCCCCCGGCCAGCAAAACCGATTCATTGGCCTGCCAGGCCGCCAGCCCCTGCGCCAGGCTGGGGGCCGCTTCCGTCTCCAGAGCCATCGGCGGCTGCAATCCCGCCAGCCGGTAGCCCCTGGCCGCTTTACTGGCCCGCCCCAGGCGCAGCGCAAATCGCTGTGCCAGCCCCTGGGCCAGGGTCAGCGCACTGGCCAGCGAGCCCTCGATCAGCTCCAGCTCCAACTCATCGATGGCGTCACTACGACCAGCCGCCAACACCTGCCCCTGATCCAGCGCCACCTCCAGCCGAGTACCGTCCGCCAACAACAGTTCGATGGCGTGACGCTCAAAATTGGTGGCAAACTGCTGCTGCAACTGACGCTGCAATTCGGCCACGTCCGCCCCCTGCCACACCCCGGCCGGAAACGCCCTCAAGTCCGGCCAGTCACCCTCGAGGTCAAGGTTATACTCCGGCCGACTGTGGACACCGGCGACCGAGGTACCGGCGGTTTTAATGGTTTGTTCACGGGCCAGGCCCTTTTGGCGTACCCTTAGACCAATGTCCATTCGACGCAGATCCAGGGCCGGCGTATCGAAATAGCGATTAATTAGGTAGTGCCGTGATTCTCCCAGCACCTGGCCATGCTCCGACAGGGCATCGACGAGGTGATGGTGGTTCACCCCGGTCAAAAGAAGCTTTAATTCAGTTTCCATAAGCAGTTAAAATTAGTGAAATCTTCAATTTACTGTCAGCAAGGTGTCACATTGTCATATAAGTGTCACACAACTGTCCTAGGATTCGCCCGGCCTTGAAAATCGATGCGTTTATAGCGCATGGTTCTAAAACGAACCCCCCAAGGTCGACTATTTGATGTTGCTTATATTGGTGCATAGGGTAACATGCGCGCGCCAATGCAATTGAGCTCAATACCCAGAAGGTTATTTGGCTATGCCAGTGAACTCGATCTTAGGTGTCTTTGCAAAGTCACCGATTAAACCGCTTCAAGAGCACATGCAGAAAGTGCATGAAGCGTCCAAAAAGCTGATTCCATTTATGGAAGCGGTAATCGACCAACAGTGGGATGACGCCCGCGCCCTGCAAGCGGAAGTAAGCCGCCTGGAACGCGAAGCCGACTCTCTGAAGCGGGAGATCCGTCTGACCCTGCCCGGGGGCCTGTTCATGCCGGTAGAACGTACCGACATGCTCGAGCTTCTGACTCAGCAGGATAAGATCGCCAATAAGGCCAAAGACATTGCCGGCCGCATTATTGGACGAGAGATGGTGATGCCTGCAGAACTACAGGAAGATTTAAAAGCCTATCTACAACGCTGCATTGACGCAGTATCTCAAGCCGCCAAGGCCATCAACGAACTGGACGATCTTCTGGAAACCGGCTTCCGTGGCCGTGAAGTGAACCTGGTCGAAGAGATGATTCAGCAACTGGACCGCATCGAAGACGACACCGATCACATGCAGATTATTCTGCGCCGTCGTTTGTTCAGCATTGAGGACACCCTTAATCCTGTGGATGTGATGTTCCTGTACAAAATTCTTGAGTGGGCCGGCGATTTGGCCGACCAGGCAGAGCGTGTAGGCTCACGTCTGGAGTTGATGCTCGCTCGCGCATGATGCGAAAACAATAGTTAAGGTTTTACCATGGTTGAAGTACTGGTAAATTACGGCCCCTGGTTGATTTTGGTGGCTGCAGTATTCGGTTTTCTGATGGCTTACGGTATTGGCGCCAACGACGTCGCCAATGCGATGGGAACCTCGGTGGGTTCCGGCGCACTGACCATTAAGCAGGCCATTATCATTGCAATGATTTTCGAGTTCGCGGGTGCCTATCTGGCTGGTGGCGAAGTGACCTCGACAATCCGTAAGGGGATCATCGATTCCGCCTACTTCGTCGATAGCCCAGAGCTATTGGTGTACGGCATGATCTCCGCTCTGTTGGCTGCCGGCATCTGGCTGGTTGCGGCCTCCTTCCTCGGTTGGCCGGTGTCCACCACCCACTCCATCATTGGCGCCATCATCGGTTTTGCCTCCGTGGGAGTCGGGGTTGACGCCGTCTCCTGGAGCAAGGTTGCCGGCATCGTCGGCTCCTGGATTGTGACCCCCGCCATCGCCGGCTTTATCGCCTATCTGATTTTCCAAAGTGCCCAAAAGCTGATTTTTGATACCGAAGATCCGCTCAAGAACGCCAAGCGCTGGGTGCCTTTCTACATGGGTCTGGCTGGCCTGGTGATCTCTCTGGTAACCATCAAGAAAGGTCTGAAGCACGTCGGTCTGCATTTCGACAATGCCGAAGCCTGGGCGCTGGCCCTGCTGGTTTCGGTGATTGTTGCCATCATCGGTAAGTTCTTCATCGGCCGTCTCAAGCTCGACCCCAGTGCCAACAAAGACACCCACTTCGCCAACGTGGAGAAGGTGTTCGCGGTACTGATGATCGTCACCGCCTGTGGCATGGCCTTTGCGCACGGCTCTAACGACGTTGCCAACGCCATTGGTCCGCTGGCCGCCGTGGTCTCCATCGTCCACGCCGAAGGTGCCATTACTGCCAAAGCCGGTCTGGCCTGGTGGATTCTGCCTCTGGGTGGCGTCGGTATTGTTATCGGTCTGGCGACCCTGGGCAGCCGGGTAATCACCACCATCGGTAAGAACATCACCCACCTGACCCCAAGCCGTGGCTTCGCCGCCGAACTGGCCGCCGCGTCGACCGTAGTGATCGCCTCCGGTACCGGCCTGCCAATCTCCACCACTCAGACTCTGGTCGGTGCGGTATTGGGTGTGGGCATGGCTCGTGGCATCGCCGCCCTGAACCTGGGCGTGGTACGCAACATCGTGGTGTCCTGGGTCATCACCCTGCCTGCCGGTGCGGGTCTGTCGATCGTAATCTTCTACCTGATTCGCGCCATTATGGGTTAATATCAGGGTAAGATAATACCCGCTGTCTTAACGGGCAGCGGGTTTTTTTGGTTTTGAAAAGGCACAAAAACATGCGCAAGACATTAGCAGGTTCTGCTTTTCTGCTCAGTCTTCTGTTTGCAGTAGGCGCGCCGGTAAAGGCACAAGAGTTCAGTATCTCCGAAGACATCTACGTCTACCTGGTCGCCGGGCCCGGCACTCAGTTCCGCATCCTGGGGTCGGTCTCCGCCGGCACACCGGTCACCCCCACCGGGGAGACTCAGGGTGACTACGTCCAGATCACCGATGACAAAGGCCGCACCGGCTGGATCAAGCAGGATCAACTGGCCCAGAGTGAGAGTTTTCGCCTGGCGGTTCCTCGCCTCAATCAGCAGGTCGACAACCTGCAGCAGCAACTTCAGCAACAGCAGCAGCAAAACAGCCAGTTGCTGAGTCAGGTTGAGCAGTTGAACAGCCAACTCGAGGACGGCCAGCGCTCGGCCATGAACGTCGAGGCCGATCTGAAAACCAACCTCGACGCGCTCTCCATCGAGAATGAGCAGCTCAAGCGAGAAAACAAGAGCATGAAAAACAACGAACGTTGGCAGTGGCTGCAGCAAGGGGGCATGGTGGCCGGCGGCGGTCTGCTGGTGGGGTTGATTCTGGCCTACCTGCCACGACCTCAACGTCGACGCAAATCCCAGGGTGGCTGGGTCTAAGACGGTCGGCCCAATTTGAGTGATTAATGACTCAATAGGCTGATTCTAAAGCCATTACTCCTCATGCTACCGCGACAGTTCAGGCGCCCCACAGGGGCGCCTTTTGTTTGTCCGCCGACCACTGAATAATCCTTAGCCAAGAGCTGTTCCAGGTCACAATTTAGCGATATACTGTGCGCGCCATTGGCGCGGATTGTATACAAAAATAACCCAGATCACAGCAATTCGTGCCCCCCCCATGGAATTAGAGGGACACGCGATGTTTAAAGCAAGCCAAGTACTGGCTAATGGAACCCCTGCGGATCTCAGCAGCCTGAGAGAGGCCATTAGCCTCAATCACTCTGCCGATGAGCAGGGCTATCTGAAAGAGCTACTGCAGTTGGTTCCGCAGGACCAGCAAACCCTAACCCGCATCACCACTCGGGCCGAGGCCTTGGTAACCGAGGTCCGCAGCGTCGAGAAGAAGGGACTGACCGTCGGCATCGATGCCTTCCTGCAGGAGTACAGCCTCGACACTCAGGAAGGCATCATCCTGATGTGCCTGGCGGAGGCGCTGCTGCGCATTCCCGATGCCGCCACCGCCGATGCCCTGATTGAAGACAAACTGTCCGGTGCCAACTGGGCCAAACACCTGAAGGGCTCAGAGTCGGTGCTGGTTAACGCCTCCACCTGGGGGCTGATGCTCACCGGCAAGGTGGTCACTCTGGACAAGACGCTGGACGGCAACCCCAACAACCTGCTGGCGCGACTGGTAAACCGCGTCGGCGAGCCGATCATTCGCAAAGCGATGTACGCGGCCATGAAGATCATGGGCAAGCAGTTTGTGCTGGGACGCAACATCGACGAGGCACTGAAAAACAGTGATGCCAACCGTGGCATCGGCTACACCCACTCCTACGACATGCTCGGCGAGGGCGCCCTGACCCAAAGCGATGCTGATCGCCATTTCCGCGAGTACAGCCAAGCGATCAATACTCTGGGCAATCATCGCTATAACAACAGTGACGCTCCCCTACCCAGCATCTCGGTCAAGCTGTCCGCCATCCATCCCAAATACGATGCCGCCAACGCGTCACGGGTGCTGGATGAGTTGTACCAGACCATGATCAAGCTGATCACTCAGGGACGACAACTGAATGTCGGCATCACCCTGGATGCGGAAGAGGCGGATCGGCTGGAACTGTACCTGTCCCTGTTTGAAAAGCTGTATCGCAGCGACGCCAACCGCGGTTGGGGCAACTTCGGCGTGGTGGTCCAGGCCTACGCCAAGACCGCCCTGCCGGTCCTGTGCTGGTTCAACGCCCTGGCGAAAGAGCAGGGGGATCGCATCCCGATTCGACTGGTAAAAGGCGCCTACTGGGACACCGAAATCAAGCACTGCCAGCAACTGGGAGTGAAAAACTACCCGGTCTACACCCGCAAAGCCGCCACCGATGTCTCCTACCTGGCCTGCGCCCGCTTCCTGTTGTCAGAACTGACCCAGGGCAACATCTACCCGCAGTTTGCCAGCCACAACGCCCACACCGTGGCGGCCATTCTAGATATGGCTGGCGAGCGGGAATTTGAGTTCCAGCGTCTGCACGGCATGGGCCAGGAGTTGTATGATCCGGTGATCCGCCAGCATCACCCACGGGTACGCATCTATGCCCCGGTGGGCGCCCATGAAGACCTGTTGCCCTACCTGGTTCGCCGGTTGCTGGAAAACGGCGCCAACACCTCGTTTGTGCACAAACTGGTGGATCCCAACACCCCAGTCAGCAGCCTGATCGCTCACCCGGTCAGCACCCTAACCGCCTGCGCCACCCTGCATAATAATAAGATTGTTCTGCCTGCGGCCATCTTTGGCAATGAGCGTCAGAACTCGAAAGGAATCAACATGAACATTGCCGCAGAATCCCGCCCCTTCTTCGCCAAACTGGACAGTTTTAAAGACAGCCAGTGGCAGGCCGCCCCGCTGGTGGACGGCGTCGCCCTGCTCTGCGGCGAAGAGCAATCGGTCACCAGCCCGCAGAACCACACTCACAAGGTAGGCCAGGTGCACTTTGCCGATGCCGACACCATCGAGAAAGCGGTTCAGGTCGCCAATGCCAGTTTCCCAGTCTGGAGCCGCACCGACGTGGATTTGCGGGCCAGTGCCATCGAAACCCTGGCCGATCTGCTGGAAAGCCACCGGGAGGAGCTGATCGCCCTGTGCACCCGCGAAGCGGGCAAGACCCTGCAGGACGGCGTCGACGAAGTGCGGGAAGCGGTGGACTTCTGTCGCTACTACGCGGTACAGGCCCGAAAGATGCAAGGTGAGCCGACCACCCTGCCCGGTCCTACCGGCGAACTGAACGAACTCTTCGTACAGGGACGAGGCACCTTCCTGTGCATCAGCCCCTGGAACTTCCCGTTGGCGATCTTCCTGGGGCAGGTGGTCGCGGCCCTGGTTACCGGCAACACGGTGATCGCCAAACCGGCGGAACAAACCAGCCTGATCGCCTACCGGGCGGTGCAGTTGGCTCACCAAGCGGGTATCCCCACCGGTGCGCTGCAACTGCTTCCTGGTACCGGCGCCCTGGTTGGTGGCACCCTCACCGGTGACGACCGCATCGCCGGCGTCTGCTTTACCGGCTCGACCCAGACCGCCAAGGTGATCAACCGCTCACTGGCGGGCCGGGAGGGGGCCATCGTCCCCCTGGTGGCGGAAACCGGAGGCCAGAACGCCATGGTGGTCGACTCCACCTCCTTGCCAGAGCAGGTGGTGCTGGATGTGGTGCAATCGGCCTTTGCCAGTGCCGGCCAGCGTTGCTCGGCCCTGCGGGTGCTCTACGTGCAGGACGACATCGCCGACAAAATGATTGAACTGCTCAAAGGCGCCATGGCCGAGTTGCATGTGGGCAACCCGGCCCTGTTCAAGACCGACCTCGGCCCGGTCATCGACGCCACCGCCCAGGCCAACCTCAACGGCCACATCGACCGCATCGGCAAAGAGGGCACACTGATCTTCCAGACGCCCCTATCGGCGGAGTGCGACCACGGCCATTTCGTTCAGCCAACCGCGGTCGAGATTCGCCACATCGGTCAGCTGGAAAAAGAGCACTTTGGTCCGATCCTGCATGTGATTCGTTACCCGGCCAATCAACTGCAGCAAGTGGTGGATGAGATCAACAGCACCGGCTTTGGCCTCACCCTGGGGATCCACAGCCGCAACGAGTCTCACGCTCAGTCCATCGCCGATCAGGTTAACGTCGGCAACGCTTACATCAACCGCAACCAGATTGGTGCCGTGGTCGGAGTACAACCGTTCGGAGGCCAGGGCTTGTCCGGAACTGGCCCTAAGGCGGGTGGTCCTCACTACCTGACCCGGTTTGTCACCGAGAAGACTCGCAGCAACAACATCACCGCCATTGGCGGCAATGCCACCCTGCTGTCTCTCGGCGATGGCTAACCCGTCCGCAATTCAATAAAAAGCCCGCGCTTCGGCGCGGGCTTTTTTGTCCAGGTCTCGGTCAGGGATCGGCATCCAGTTCCAGAATCACCTTGGCACCACTGCGATCAAGCTCCACCCGGCTCTCGCGAATGAACACCCGGTTCGCCGCCAATCCCAGATCGTCACTCAGCACTCGCTTAACGGCATCGGCGCGGGCCGCCGCCAGCGCTGCCAACTCGTCGTCGGCCACCTGGGTCTGAGCCAACAACTGCCGGTACAGTTCAGCCCGCCAGTCGGCATCGGCGTCGGGGTAACTGACTTTCAGGGCTTCGGCGGCACCGACCTCCCGGGTTGCATCGAAGGCCGCCACCAGGGCAGGCTCCAGCGCCGGATCCGGCGCCAGTTCATCGACCTCGGCGCTGGCCCCAAGGCGAGGATCCAGTCTGGCCTTGGCCAGGGCGTGGCCATCCACCGCTGGCATCACCGCCCCCTGCACCGACAGAGTCAGCTTAGGCCGCTGCGCTAACGCCGACACCAACTGTTTCAACTGCCCCTTTTGCGCCGGCGCCACCTGGTCGCTGCCGGCCACAAACACCACCTCATTGGCCGGCTCTTCGCCACCGAGGAGGCTGCCAAGCAGAGAAAAGGGGGAAGTAACAATCTTGGTAATGGCATTAAACAGCGCCTTGCCAATCAATGGACCGATGGCAAAATCCGGCTCGTCGACGTTACCACTGACCTCCAGCCCCAGATCGATAACGCCATTGGCGTCCTGCATCAAGGCGATGGCCAAGGCGACCGGCAGGCTGGTGGCCTTGTCTGAGTCACTGCGCTTACCCAGTTTCAATTTGTCGACCACCACCTGGTTACTGCCTCGAAGCATTTGATCCTCGAGGGCATAGTGCAGCGCCAGATCCAGTTGTCCCTGATCGATGTAGTAACCGGCATACGTGCCGGAGTAGGCGTTCAGGGAGGTGAGATCGAGGTTATCAAACGTCAGCGCCAGGTCGATAAAACTCTCTACCGCCAACGGCTGCAACTCGCCGGTAAGGCTCATCGGAGCATAACGATCCACCTGTCCTCGAATATCAACCACCGCGCGGGAAGCGGGGTCCGAATTCAGCCCTTCGATGCTGCCAGCGAGGGTTTCGATGCCGGTGGCGAATTTCGGGGTCAGGCTGTTATCCGCGAAGAAGGCGCCACCGTCGTTCAACTCGATCCGCTTAATCGCAATCGCTATCGGTGCCGCGTCAGTCTCCTGAGACTGAGGCTGTTCAGCCGCGGGCTTGGCACTGGCGGGCGCCGCTTCAGCAGGCGCGGTCAATGCCTGAATATTGGTACTGCCATCCTCCTCGATGATCACCCGCGCATAGGGCTGATCCACGGTCACCGTATCGATGGACAGTGCCATTGGCACAGTGGTGAATGACAGATCCGCCACTTTCAGCGACTGCCACTTCACAAAATCGCGCCCCTGTTCCGGGTCCTGAGTGACCAGGTCTGCCACCGTTAACGCGCCATCGTAGCTCAGTGCCAGCGGCGACAGCCCCTGAATCACCAATCCCCCCTGGGTCGACAAGGCCCCCTGGGTCAAAGACAACGGCACCAAGGACTGCCAATAGGGCAAGGTATCGGTCAGGGCGAACGTGGACAGACTCAGTTGACTGGTTAGTGAAAATGGCTGCGGGGTCACCTGTCCGTCAAAGGTCAGTGGGCTACGTTCGTTAATGCGGCTGGCCAAAGCTACGTCGATGCTCTGGCTCAGATCCGAACTGATGGGGCCCGCACTGGCCTGATCCAGGTCCAGGCGCCAACTCACCGGCTCAGCCTGGGTGGCATCGGTGAAGGCCAGCCCCAGGTCGCGCAGCTGCAGCTGCGTTAACCTGACCTGCCAGGGGGGCGCAGGCTGCTGTTGCACCGGCTCCGCCGCCGGCGACTCACCACTGTCGGCCAGCAATTCGGCCCAATCCAGCCCCTGAGGGTTCAATTGCATTCTGGCCTGGCCACCCGATAAGGTCACACTGTCCAAGCCAAGGCGTTGCTCCAGCAGCGACATCTCAACGCCCGTCACGGCCAGGGACTCCAGGTTAAGCAAGGGCCGCTGCGCTCGGGTCAGAAGCAATTGACTCAGTGTCAATTGGCTCTGGGACAGTGCCAACTCCAACTCCTGCTGCTGTTGAGCCAGGCGTAATGAAAATTGCGCGTCCACCAGCCCCTGCTGCAGATCAAAATTGAACAACCTGGCCACGAAGGGCCAGTAACGGGTCAGATCCGCCTTATCGAGCCGACCATCCACGGTCAACGCCAGTGGGTTCAATCCCGCCACCACCGACAGCGCCAGGGTGCCGCCGCCTTTTCCGGTCAGCGCCAGTTGCAGCCGGTTGTCCTGGGCCGCCAGCGCCAGGTCTGTGGCTTGCAACTGCAGTTGAGTCAGTTCGGTACTGGCACCATCCTGCTGCTGATAACGAACCCGGCCTTGGGACAGTTGAATCCGGTCGATGGTGACCCCGGGCGGCTTAGCCGCTGGCGCAGGCGCCGGGGTATCGTCTTCCGGTGCGTTAAGCACCGGCGCCAGAACCTGCATCAGGTTAGAGTCACCTTCAGCCCGCTCGATGTAATTCACATAGGGGGCCGTCAGGGACACCTCACGCAGACAGGCTTGCCAGCTAAACAGGGAACGCCAGGGATCCAGATCCACCGAGAAATGCTCAAAGCCCGCCAACGACTGGCCATCGGCATCCATCAGCGCCAACCGGTGCAACTGCAGTTGCCAGGTGAAGGGGTGAAACTGAGCCTGCCCCAGTGTCAACTGGCCATTGAGCTGTTCGCCTGCCAGTTGCGGTAACTGGCGCTCAATCACTCTTGGTAATACCCAGCCACTCAGCAGCAGATACAGACCCAACAGCGCCACCACCACAGTGATGCGCTTTGTCCAGGGTCGCGCCCACACAGTTTTAATATCCACACGGCTCCCTAGTCGAAAACGACAACCTTAACGGCCAGTTTTGCGGCGAGTCTTAATCATAGACCGCCGCGGCTCTTTCCCTGGCTGACAGTGCTTATTCAGTCACGGCACGCCGTTTAATGACGCCGCCGAGATCATAGAGTTATGACGATCATTATACCCGCAGCCACTGGATAAGTTGCTGTCGCAATGACATTTCTCAGCTGCTTTTTTTGTCGCGGTAAGAACCACAAAAAAAGGAGCCCGCAGGCTCCTTGGTGTTCACCGCCGCAATCAGAGTTGACCCAGGGCGGGCACGCTGAATGCCTGGCCGGCTTTCTCGAGAATCACCTCATTGGGACGAATCTCTTTCAGGGTGACACCGGGCGCCACCGCATCCCCCTCCTGAAGCTCTCGACCGTTGGCCCGCAGCCAGCGGTTGTCGGCGTCGGAGGAGTACACATGGGCGGTGATGTTGATGTCCGGCAAGCCCTTCTGGAAGGCCCAGGGTAAGGTGCCCAGCTTGGGCGCCTCGGTCGGTTGTTGGCTAGCCACTTCGGCAGGCTTTGGCGCCATCAGCGCTTCGGCGCTCAGTGACGTCGCCTCAGGCTCGCTCACTGGCGTCGGCTCCACGGCTGGTTCCTCGGCCGGCTCCGCCAAATCCAAATCCGCCACCGCCTGTTCAAAGGCCGCCAACAGCTTGGCATTGGCCGGTTCACTGACCTCGGCCGGCGTCGAAGCCACGACCTCAGGCTCGGTAACAATGGCAGCGTCGCTGCGAACCTCCTTGCCTGTCGGGGCTGCCGGCTGGCTTACCTCGGTCGTCATACGCTGCTGCTCGGGTTGGTACAGATACTGCACCGGCTCTGGTTCTGGTTCTGGCGCGACGTCGAAGGCCACCGGAATCGGCATCGCCACCTGCTTGACCCGCACCACCTCAGCCGCCACCTGGGCTGGCGCCTCGATTTCGGGCACCGGTTGCAGGGCCAGTACGGCGTACATCGCCACCGCCCCCGTCAGGGCCCCCGCCAGCGGCCAGGCAAAATGCCAGGGCAGGGCCGACTTCGGTGCCAGAGGCACCGCCACGGTGGCATCGAGTTGGCCTTGCTGCTGCTTTTCCCGACCCACTGCATCCAATAAATACGACATTAGCCCTGGCCTCCATCACTCAGGCGCGGGCCATGGGAATTCCCCAGCACGCTGATCAACTCCAGAGTCTGCCTGCCGGCCACTCCATCCACATCCAGACCATACCGCCGCTGAAAGCGCTCCACCGCCTGACGAATACCCTCGTCGTAATGGTCAACAATTCTGGCCTGGCGCTGTTGTAACCGGCTCAGGCTGTTCTCCAACCACTGCACCTGGCCTTCAGGGCTGCCCTGGCTGATGAGCCGCGGCAACGACTCGGAAGCCTGCCACAGCAGGGTGTAATGGCCATCGAAATGACGAATAAACCACTCCTGGGATACCGCCACCCATTGGTCGCCAAACTGCAACGTCAGTTGCTGTGACTCTCGGCTGAGTAAAGCCCCGTAATAAGGCGAGCCATCGTCATCCCGCAAGCCCACCACCGCCGGATAATCCATCTTCAGCAACTGCTGCCAACTGCTGACTCCTGCCAGGCAGGCCAGGCCCTGAGTCTGGGCAAAGTCGCAGGGGGCGTTGGCCGGCACCGGCTTATGCCAATGATGAAACAACGCCTGATAGGCCTGCAGATCCTGTTGGAAGCGCGCCAAATCCGGCGCCGGCTCCGCCGCCTCCACCGCCTGGGACACCGTCACCGGTTCCGGTCGCGGTGTCAGGGCATAGACCACGGCGGCACTGGCCAGCGCCGACACGGCGGTGGCCGCCAGCCAGGGCCAACGCCCCCGAGCCTTGGCTTTGATCCCCAGCACCTCCGCCGCGGCCGCCTCCACTTCGCGCCGTCCGAGATGAATTTTCTGGTGGGCAAAGCCCCCCATCAACGCCCGCTCACACAACAGGTTGATCACCCGCGGCACGCCGCCGCTGTACTGGTGCAGGGCACGAATGGCCCCGGGCTTAAACAGTGGCTGAGGCCGTCCCGCCACCTGCAACCGATGCTGCACGTAAAAGGCCACCTCTTCCCGGGTCAACGGCAACAGATGGTAGCGAGCGGTAATTCGCTGGGCCAACTGACGCAGTTCCCGTCGCTGCAACAACTCCTGCAACTCCGGCTGACCAATCAAAATCACCTGCAACAGTTTGCGAGTGTCGGTCTCCAGGTTGGTCAGCAGTCGCAATTGCTCCAGCACCTCGGGTTTCAGGTGCTGAGCCTCATCGATGATCATCACCGTGTTGCGGCCAGCTTGGTGGTTGGCCAACAGGAAGGCGCTGATCTTATCCGTCAGCTGCTTTAGGGTCGGGTCTGGATCGTAGCCAATCTTCAGTTCGTCACACAGAGTTGCCAGCAACTCCAGCTCGGTCAGGGCCGGATTCAGAATGAAGGCGGTGTCGGTATTGTCCGGCAACTGAGCCAGCAGGCTGCGTGACACCGTGGTTTTGCCGGTTCCGACCTCGCCGGTTAACAGCACAAACCCCCCGTGCTCGCCGAGGCCATAGGTCAGATGGGCCAGGGCTTCTCGGTGGCGGCCGCTGAGAAACAGAAACGCGGGGTTGGGGGCGATGGAAAACGGGCTTTCCGTTAGCCCGTAAAATCCCTTATACATAGCAGGTGTGCGCTCTCGAACGAATTTGCCCCAAGGTACGACCTGGCTTCTGGCTTGTCAAAGCCGAGAAGTCATATAATGACCGAGCTAATACTATTGGGAGCAACAAGTGCAGATTTACTTAGTAGGCGGAGCCGTCCGGGATCAGTTGTTGGGCTTGGAGATCAAAGACCGGGATCATGTGGTGGTGGGCGCCACCCCTGAGCAGATGCTGGCACAGGGATACCAGCAGGTGGGTAAGAGCTTTCCGGTGTTTCTGCACCCCGACAGCCACCAGGAGTACGCCCTGGCCCGCACCGAGCGCAAAGCCGGCCATGGCTACACCGGCTTCGACGTCTGTGCCGATCCGAGCGTCACCCTGGAAGCGGACCTGTTGCGCCGGGACCTGACCATTAACGCCATCGCCCAGGCCCAGGATGGCAGCCTCACCGACCCCTATGGCGGCCAGCAGGATCTGGAGAAGCGCCTGCTGCGCCACGTCTCCGGGGCCTTCGTCGAAGATCCGCTGCGCGTATTGCGAGTAGCCCGGTTTGCCGCCCGCTTCCATAGCCTGGGTTTTACCGTGGCCGACGAGACTCTGGCGCTGATGCGTCAGCTGGCCGAGTCCGGCGAGTTAGCCCACCTGACGCCGGAACGGGTCTGGAGTGAAACCGAGCGCGCCCTCTGCGGCCCGACCCCCAGAGTCTATTTCGAGGTACTGCACGCCTGCGGCGCCTTGACGGTACTGATGCCAGAACTGGCGGCCCTGGCCGGCGTGCCCCAGCCGCCGGCCCACCACCCGGAGGTCGACAGCCTGGAGCATACGCTGCTGACCCTGAACCGGGCGGCGGCGCTGTCGCCGTCTGTGACTATTCGGTTTGCCGCCCTGGTCCACGATCTGGGCAAGGCGCTGACCCCCAGGGAGCAATGGCCCCAGCACATTCGCCACGAGCAACTGGGACGAGAGCCCTTGTTGGCACTGTGCCAACGCCTCAAGGTACCCAACGCCTGCGCCGAACTGGCGGAGATCGCCTGCGTACAGCACCTCAAAGTCCATCGGGCCAAAGAGTTGAAGCCGCAAACCCTGCTGAAGCTGTTTGACCGGGTCGATGCCTGGCGCAAACCGGAGCGGTTTGCCGACCTGCTGTTGGTTTGCCAGGCCGATGCCCAGGGACGACAAGGCTTTGAGCAACGGCCCTACCCTCAGGCGGATTACCTGAGCCAGGCGCTGGCGGTAGCCAACCGGGTTCAGGTGCGCCCCATTGTCGAAGCTGGCTTCAAAGGCCCGGCCATCAAGGCCGAACTGGCTCGACAACGCATCGAAGCGCTGAGCCGCTATAAAGCCGACGCACAATGAGCCCCGGGTCGATGGCGGCCTTGTGCGCCATTGACCTGCTATGCTCCCCGACTTTGCTGATCCTGTTGCCGGCACCGCCACCGACGCTCCCCGGGCCATATACTGAGATCAGCCTCCTTTATCAGGATCCTTGTTATGCCCCACTCTCTGCTGCAGCAGCACTTCGGTTTCACTCAGTTTCGTCCTGGCCAGGAAGCGGTCATCGGCCACCTGCTCGGCGGGCACAGCAGCGCCGCCATTTTTCCTACCGGCTCCGGCAAGTCGCTGTGCTATCAACTGCCGGCGCTGGCCTTGCCCCACCTGACCCTGGTGATCTCGCCGCTGCTGGCGCTGATGCAGGACCAGCTGGCCTTCCTGCAATCCAAGGGCATCGCTGCCGCCAGCATCGACTCCAGCCAGAGTTACGACCAGGCTCAGCGGGTGATGCAGCAGGTGCGCCAGGGAGAGATCAAGATCCTGATGATCTCGGTGGAACGCCTCAAGAACGAGCGTTTTCGCCGCTTCATCAGCCAGGTTCCGTTGTCCCTGCTGGTGGTGGATGAAGCCCACTGCATCTCGGAGTGGGGACACAACTTTCGCCCGGACTACCTGAAACTGCCGGATTACCGTCGCTGGCTGAAGATCCCACAGGTGCTGCTGCTCACCGCCACCGCCACCCCCAGAGTGATTGAGGACATGGCAGCCCGGTTTGAGATTCCGCCGCAACAGATCGTGACCACCGGTTTCTACCGCCCCAATCTGGATCTGAATGTGGTGGCACTGACCCCGGCCGAGCGCCAGCCCTACCTGTTGGAATACCTGCTCCCCAGGCAGGGACAGCCGACCATCGTCTATGTCACCCAACAGAGCAGCGCCGATGATCTGGCCCGCTACCTGTCCGATCATGGCGTCGCTGCCCAGGCTTACCACGCCGGCATGGACCATCCTCGGCGTCAATCCCTGCAACAGAGCTTCATGGCCGGGACCTGCAACACCATTGTTGCCACCATCGCCTTTGGCATGGGGGTGGACAAAGCCGACATTCGCCAGGTGGTGCACTTCGATCTGCCCAAATCCATCGAGAACTACTCGCAGGAGATCGGCCGCGCCGGCCGCGACGGCGAGCGCTCCGAATGCCTGCTGATGGCCAACACCGCCAACCGTTCGGTGCTGGAGAATTTTGTCTACGGCGACACCCCGGAGCTGGCCGGCATTCAGGAGGTGGTCAATCAAATGGCCGCCGCCGGGCCGCAGTGGGAACTGCTGGCCACCGCCCTGTCCAACGACAGCAACGTCCGCTCCCTGCCGCTGCGAACCCTGCTGGTGTACCTGGAGATGGCAGGGGTCGTGCAGCCCCAGTACAGCTACTTTGCCGAGGTCAAATTTAAGCTGCTGGCCGATGAAGCCACGTTGTTGACCCGTTTCGACGGTGAACGGCGCCAGTTCTTGCAGGCGCTGTTGACTCACTCCAACAAGGCCCGCACCTGGTACCAGCCCGACTTCGACGCCCTTCATCAAAGCTATGGCTCCGATCGCAACCGCGCCATGGTGGCGCTGGAGTACCTGGCGGACCAGCAGTTGCTGGAGCTGCAAAGCAAGCAGATGACCGAAGTCTATCGAGTGACTCAGCCGCTGCCGCCGTTACCCCCTCTGGTGCAGCAGTTGCATCAACAGTTTCTCGACAAGCAGCAGAGTGAGATCGACCGCATCGCCCAGATGCTGGCGTTGCTGCAGGAGCCCAACTGCCTGAGCCGCGCTTTGGCACAGTACTTCGGTGACCCGGACGCGCCGCAACGCTGCGGTCACTGCTCGGCCTGTCGCGGTCAGGGGGTCTCCCTGCCCGCCACCCCACAGGCCGACGATGAATCGATGCCGCAATACCAACAGTGGCTTTCGCCACTGGCCGAGGCGGTGGAACGACGTTACCAGACGCCGCTGACCCCAGAGTTGGCCAGTCGCTTTCTGGCGGGAATCCCCACCCCCTGGCTTGGAAAACTGCGGGCCCGCTCCCTGGCCGGATTTGGTGCCCAGACTCAGGTGCCCTTTGCCCGGCTGCTGGAACTGTGCCGCCAGGCACTGGCATGAACCGCGGTCATCGCTCTCACCCAGCAAACATAAAAAGTAAAAAAATTCCTCAAAACCAGTAGATAATTCCCCATTAAAACAGGCAACTGCGACCGATTGTCGCAGTTTGCCCCGGCGCGATTGCCGCCCTGAGACTAAGACAAAATAATGGCATTCATTCCAACATTACTTGTCTTAACACTCAGGAAGAGAAATGAAATTTGCATTGTTACCCAGTGCCATTGCAGTCGCCGGTCTGCTGTCCTGGCCCGCCGCGGCCGAGCCCACTGATAGTCAGGATGACGGTCAGTGTGACCATCAACGCTGCGACGAACGGATGGTGATCACCGCCGAACCCATGCAGACCCCGCTGACCATCGTCACCGATCCCAAGCAGCCCAGGCAGCCGCTGCCGGCGTTTGACGGCTCCGGTTTTCTTCGCACCATTCCCGGCTTTACCGTAACCCGCAAGGGCGGCTCCGGCGGCGACATCAGCCTGCGTGGCCTGGGAGGATCTCGCATCAATGTGGTCAACGACGGTCAGCAGGTCGGCGGCACCTGTGGCGGCCGCATGGATCCGCCCACCAACTACATCTCACCGGAAACCTATGAGCAGGTTACAGTCATCAAAGGCCCGCAGACCGTCAAATACGGTCCGGTAGGCAGCGCCGGAACCGTGTTGTTTGAGCGCACTCACTATGGCCTGGCCGAAGCGGGTACCGAAGGCCGCGCCAGCCTCACCGCAGGCAGTTTTGATCGCAAAGATTACCTGATGGAGCTGAGCGCCGGCACCACCGAGCACTACTGGAGCCTGGACATCAACGGCTCCCAGAGCGACGACTTCAAAGACGGCGACGGCACCACCATGCAGTCGGAGTACGACCGCCAGAGCGTACATACCGCCGTGGGCTGGACGCCAGACGAAGATACCGTGGTGGAGCTGGGTTACGGGTACTCTCAAGGCAGCGCCGAGTACGCCGACCGCGCCAACAAAGCCCGCCAGATCGACAATGAAAATCTGACCCTGTTGGCCCGGACGGGCCTCGACTGGGGCTGGATTCAGGGGGTGGAATGGCAGGCCTACGCCAATGAAAATGACCACATCATGGATCAGTTCGATCGGCCGGTAACCGATCCGGACAACCTGCCCATGGGCATGAACCCCAAACGCACCAACTACGGCGGCCACCTGTGGCTGGAGCTGATGCCCAATGTCAACTGGGGGGCCACCGTCGGCCTGGATCTGCTCGACAGCACCCAGGAGATGCGCGGCGGCAAGAGTCTGGATGAACTGGAAAGCGCCAGCTTCGAAGAGGTGTTTAACAAACAAAACCTGGGGCTGTTTATCGAATCCGATGCCGCGGTGGGTCAAGGCACCCTGTTTACTGGGCTACGATACGATCGCTGGCGTACGCGTCTCAGCGGCAGCTGGGCCGGCGCCGGCAAAGACAACGATCGTGACGACGACCTGTTCAGTGGCTTTGTCCGTTACGAAATCGAGCGCGGTAACCACCAATGGTACGTCGGCGCCGGCCACGCCGAGCGTCTGCCGGATTACTGGGAAGTGATGAAAGCCGGTAAACGCCTGACCCTGGACCCGGAAACCACCGACCAACTCGACATCGGCTGGATCCATCAGGGGCCGTTGGAGCTGTCGCTGTCGCTGTTCTATGCCGACATTCAGGACTACATCCTCATCGACACTCAGACCATGCCTAACGCCCGCAACATCGACGCCACCCTGTGGGGCGGCGAAGCCGGCCTGACCTACCGGTTTGCCGAGCGCTGGAGCTGGGTCACTACCCTGGCCTACAGCCATGGCGACAACGACAGCGACGATACCCCCTTGGGCCAGGTGTCACCGCTGGAGGGTAAGCTGGCGCTGAACTACGACGGCGATGCCTGGAACTTCGGTGCCCTGTGGCGGCTGGTGGCGGCCCAGGATCGGGTCACCGTGGGCCAGGGCAACATCGTTGGCCAGGATCTGGGGGAGACCGCCGGCTTTGGCGTGCTGTCGCTGAACGGCGCCTGGAAACCCACCGCCGCGGTCGCAGTCAGCCTGGGTATCGACAACCTGTTCGATAAAACCTATGCCGAGCACGTCAGTAAATCCGGCGCCGGTAACGACCTGTTGCCCCCCGAGCAGCGCACCGTGCAGGTGAACGAACCCGGCCGCAACCTGTGGGTCAAGCTGGACTACCAGTTCTGATTCCGAGGCCGGCGCCGTTACGGCGTCGACCCGCACAAAAAAACGGCCACTGAGGCCGTTTTTTTATTGTTGCCTGACTTCAGACAAAGAAGGCGAACAGCACCCCGGCCAGCGCCAGGCGATAGATCACGAAGGGCAGCATGCCCATTCGACTGATGATCTTCAGGAAGAAGTGGATGCACAGATAGGCGGAGATAAAGGCCACCACCAATGCGGCACTGAGAGAGGTCCAGTCTACCGGCTCTGGATTGCTGACCAACCCCAAGGCCTCATAGCCTCCGGCCAGGGCACCGACGGGAATCGCCAGCAAGAAAGAGAACCGGGCCGCCGCCATGCGGCTCAGCCCCAGAAACAGCGCCGCGGTAATGGTGGCTCCGGAGCGGGAAGTCCCCGGGATCAGCGCCAGGGCTTGAGCCAGACCAATCACCAGCACGATCTGCCAGGTGATGTCGGCGATCTCCCGCTTCTCGCTTGGCTTACTGTCGGCCCACCACAGCAACAGACCAAACACCAACGTGGTGGAAGCCAGTACCCAGGATGCCCGCAGCTCGGTGGAGATAAAATCGTTAAACAGGATGCCCGCCAGGCCGACGGGAATGGTACCCAGAATGATCAGCCAGGCCAGGCGACTGTACTCACTGTGCTGGCCGGTCAGAGATCGAAGCCAGGCCATCAACAACTTGCTGACGTCCTCTCGAAAGTAGATCACCACCGCCACCCAGGTGCCCAGATTAATGATGGCATCAAAGGCCAATCCCTGATCCGGCCAACCCAGTACCTGAGAAGGCAAAATCAGGTGCGCCGAGCTGGAAATCGGCAAAAACTCGGTGACGCCTTGAATCAGCGCCAGCCAAAAGGCTTGAATCAGGTCCATTTACTGTTGGTCTCCCGCACGCGGCCAGTGAAAGCTCACCGGCCACAGCTTCTGTGTAGTCTTATCAAATTTCTGCCACAGCTGTGACAGGCTCGCACCACTCCCTGGCAAGATCATGGTCGGGGCCAGCTCCGACAGTGGCCACAGCACAAAGGCGTTGTAGCGAATTTCCGGCCTGGGCAATACTACGGGGTGCTGACAACACAAATCGTCGTACAGCAGCAGATCGAGATCGACGCTGCGACTGGAAAATTTCCTGGCGTTCAACGGCCGGCCATGGGCCAGCTCAATGGCTTTCAACCTGGCGATGGTATTGGCCACTGACTCATTCGAATCGCAGGCCACCACAAAGTTCAGAAAATTGTCACCGGAGAAGCCAACCGCTTCACTTTCAAACACCTGGCTCAACTGCAGCGGTCCGAACTGGCGCTGCAGATCGTCCAGCGCCGGCGGCAAGGCCCGGTGCGGGTCGATGTTACCACCGACGCTGATGAAGATGCGTGCCATCAGCCCGCCCGCTGACCACGGGCGATGCGTACTCCCAGCGTGGTGGTATTGGCCACCGCGCCCGGTTTATGCACCGTTACCTGGACCCAGTTAACGGAAAAGCGGCTACGGATCAGCTCGGCCACCTTTTCCGCCACGGTTTCAATCAGTTCATGAGGTGCCCCTTCGACCAGCTCCACCACCGCCTTGGACACCGTGTCGTAACACAGGGCCTGGCGATAGTCGTCACTGCTGGCCGCCGGCTTGATGTCCCAGCTCATCTCCAGATCGAGATACAGGGCCTGACGAATCTGCTTTTCCCAGTCGAAAACGCCGATCACCGACTCACATTTCAACTGCTGAATAAACACCGTATCTGCTTGCAAGGCTGGTACTCCCATCAAAGGTTAGATACCCTAACGCTCTGTCTGTTTTAGGTTTGCGCAGGATAATAATCGCTTTCGGCGTCTGTCAGCAAACCCAATCCGGCCGCGTCGGCATTAGCGCCAGAATTTAGGTTGCGAAGGAAACCCTCACTCTATGGTTCCACTGATGATTGTACTGGCCTACCTACTGGGATCGATTTCCAGTGCGGTTTTGGTGTGCAAACTGAAAGGGTTACCGGATCCCCGCTACCATGGTTCCAACAACCCGGGCGCCACCAACGTCCTGCGTCTGGGGGGCAAGGCGGCGGCGGTGATGGTACTGCTGTTCGACGTCCTCAAAGGCACCATTCCAGTCTGGACCGGCTACTACCTGGGCATCGACCCTCTGTCGTTGGCCTTCATCGGTATCGCCGCCTGTCTGGGCCACATCTACCCGGTATTTTTTGGCTTCAAAGGCGGTAAAGGCGTGGCCACCGCCCTGGGAGCGCTGGCCCCCATCAGCGACTGGATGGGCTTGCTGATCATCGCCACCTGGCTGGTGATCGTGTTTATCACTCAGTACGCGTCATTGGGGGCGGTGCTGACCTCAATGCTGGCACCGCTGTATACCTACCTGATCAAGCCCCAGTACACGTTGTCGGTGGCGCTGCTGTGCCTGCTGATCATCTGGCGTCACCAGGACAATTTGGTGCGGCTATGGCAAGGCAAGGAACCCAAGGTGTCCGAGCGCATCAAGCGCAAACGCGACGGACACCCCTGACTCAGCTTCCCGGCTTCTCCAGGCTGTCCAATGGCCAGCGCGGCTGCCCTTTGACGGCCAGAGGCTGGGTCTCACCCGCCTTCAGACGCTGCAACCCCGCATAGGCGATCATGGCGCCGTTATCGGTGCAGAACTCATTGCGCGGGTAAAACACCTCACCGTTGAGCTTATCCATCATCGCCTTTAACTCCGCCCGCAAGTGACGGTTGGCACTGACGCCTCCGGCCACCACCAGCCGGTTCAGGCCGGTCTGCTTCAGGGCTCGACGACACTTGATCGCCAGAGTGCCCACCACCGCATCCTCGAAGGCGCGGGCGATGTCGGCCCGAGTCTGATCGCTGTCGTCTTCGGCGGCAATGGTGTTGGCCGCGAACGTCTTCAGGCCGGAAAAGCTGAAATCCAGGCCGGGGCGATCACACATGGGACGGGGAAAGGTAAATCGGCCACTGTGCCCCTGCTGAGCCAGCTTAGACAGCAGCGGGCCACCTGGGTAATCCAACCCCATCAACTTAGCCGTCTTATCGAAGGCTTCACCGGCAGCATCGTCGATGGACTCGCCCAGCATCTGGTACTGACCAATGCCGTCCACCTGTACCAGCATGGTATGGCCCCCGGACACCAGCAGTGCCACGAATGGGAACGATGGCGGCACCTCCTCCAGCATCGGTGCCAGCAGGTGCCCCTCCATGTGATGCACGGCCACGGCGGGCTTGTCCCAGGCAAACGCCAGGCTACGACCGACGCAAGCGCCCACCAGTAACGCGCCAACCAGACCCGGGCCGGCGGTGTAGGCGATGCCGTCGAGCTGCTCAGCCGTGGTGTCGGCATCGATCATCGCCTGCTTGATCAGCGGAATGATCTTGCGAACGTGGTCCCGGGACGCCAGTTCTGGCACCACGCCACCGTAATCCGCATGCAGTTTCACCTGGCTGTAGAGGGCATGGGACAGCAATCCCTGCTCATCATCGTAGATGGCAATGCCGGTTTCATCACAGGAAGTTTCGATTCCCAACAGTCGCATGCTAGACTCTCTTGCTAAAATTTGAAGGACGCAATTCTACCTGTGCTCAGCGCCGGATACCAACCCAGCATTCTGCCGGGACAGTAACCGGGGGACGGTCCCGCCGTACGGACGGGCCCGACAAGGCGGAAAAATACCAATAAATTGCTTAATTCAGAGCAGTTTGCGTTACCACCCTTGGGCCTGCCCAAGGGTGTGGGTGACTATTGGGTCAGTTATCGACATGACTGCCCTTTACAAGCCTGCCTTGTTCAGAGTAGAATTTCGCACCATTTTGAAGTTCTGCTGGTCAAAAGATGACCAGCGTTAACCCCATTTATTGAGGTGAGTGGCAGATGCCAGTAATTAAAGTACGTGAAAACGAACCGTTTGACGTAGCCCTACGTCGCTTCAAGCGTTCTTGTGAAAAGGCAGGTATCCTGTCTGAAGTACGTCGTCGCGAGCACTACGAGAAGCCTACCACTGCACGTAAGCGTGCTAAAGCTGCCGCTTCCAAGCGTCACGCTAAGAAGCTGTCTCGTGAAAACGCACGTCGTACTCGTCTGTACTAAGTAGAGACGACTATGTCTGTAATTGAGCGTTTAAAAGAAGAGCAAAAAGCTGCCATGCGTGCCAAAGCTAAGGCGCGTCTGGGAGCCATTCGTCTCGCTCTGGCTGCCATTAAGCAGCTGGAAGTCGATGGCCAGAAAACACTGTCTGACGACGAAGCCATCGCTGTACTGACCAAAATGGTTAAACAGCGTCGCGATTCCATCAGTCAGTATGAAGCTGCCAATCGCCAGGACCTGGCCGACGTGGAAGCCGCCGAAGTCGTGGTGCTGCAGGAGTTCCTGCCACAACCTCTGACCGACGACGAACTGGCCGCTCTGATTGAAAAGGCAATGGCTGATTCCGGTGCCAGCTCAATGCAAGACATGGGCAAGGTGATGGGGCTGCTGAAGCCTCAGGTTCAGGGTCGTGCCGACATGGGGGCCTTAAGTGGTCTCATTAAGGCGCGTCTGGGCTAAGTCAGCTTGCCTTCGCGTGAAACAAGCCGTGCCCTGCACGGCTTGTTCGTCTCTATTCGATCGCTTTCAGGAGACTCTGAAGTAAGTGGCAGGCCGTATCCCAAGAGATTTCATTGACCAGCTACTGGCCCGAGTCGACATTGTCGACCTGATCGACGCACGCGTAAAATTAAAGAAATCAGGCAAAAACCACAGCGCCTGTTGCCCTTTCCATAACGAAAAATCCCCCTCCTTCACCGTCAGTCAGGATAAGCAGTTCTATCACTGTTTTGGCTGTGGCGCCCACGGTAACGCCCTGGACTTTGTGATGGAGTACGACCGTTTGGAGTTCGTTGACGCCATCGAAGATCTGGCGGCAATGATGGGTATGGAAGTCCCCCGGGAGCAAGGCAATCAACGCAGCAATGCGGCCCAGGCCCCCAAACTGACCAGCCATTACGAATTGATGGACTGGGCAGCCAAATTTTTTCAATTGCAGCTGAGAAAACACCCCAGCCGCCAAGCCGTCATTGAGTACATCCAGCAGCGTGGGCTGGACGGTGACACGGTCAAACGCTTCGGAATCGGCTTTGCCCCCGATGGCTGGGACAACCTGCAATCGCAACACAAGCACAACCCCAGCGGCCTGGCGACGCTCACCGAGTGTGGCATGCTGATCGCCAAAGAGGGCGGCGGCCGCAGCTACGACCGCTTCCGCGACCGGCTGATGTTTCCCATCCGCGACCGTCGCGGCCGGGTGGTGGCCTTTGGTGGCCGGGTACTGGGTGACGGCACCCCGAAATACCTGAACTCGCCGGAAACCCCTATCTTTCACAAGGGACGGGAGCTGTATGGGCTGTATGAACTGAAACAGCACCAACGCAATCCGCAGCGAATCCTGGTGGTGGAAGGCTACATGGATGTGGTGGCCCTGGCCCAGCATGGCATCCCTTACGCGGTGGCGTCTCTGGGCACCTCAACCACCTCGGATCAGATGCAGTTGCTGCTGCGCACCAGCAGCCAGATCATCTGCTGCTATGACGGCGACAATGCCGGCCGGGAAGCGGCCTGGCGCGCCATGGAAACCGCATTGCCGCACCTGCGCGATGGCGTGCAGCTGAAGTTTATGTTCCTGCCGGACGGCGAAGACCCTGACAGCCTGGTGCGCCAGCAGGGGCAACAGGCTTTTGAAGCCCTGGTGGACGACGCCACGCCGTTGTCGGACTACCTGTTCTCCACCATGTTGAAACAGGCGGACCTCTCCAGCCAGGAAGGCAAGTCCAAGTTGGCCACCAGCATGGTGCCACTGTTGAATCAAATCCCGGAGGGGCTGCTGAAAGAGAGTTTATTCTCACAGCTGGAGCGCTCTCTGGGCTGGGGAGCCCGCTCCCTTCGAACCCAATCCACTCCCGCGGTGTCTCAACCTAAGGGAGTGCAAGGCCGAGGCACACCGGTTCGCCGGGCCATCGCCTTGTTGCAACAACACCCTCAGTTGGGTTACCAGCTGCCGGCCCAGGAGGAGTTAGCTCACCTGGACCTGGCCGGTCTGCCACTGCTGAGGGAGATGTTGGAGCTGTGCCGTCCAGAGCCTTTGACCACAGGGCAGTTGATGGAACGGTTCCGCGGGCGCCCGGAATATGGTGCCCTGAGTAAACTCCTTGGCTGGAAACTGGAGATCGAAGACGAATCTCTTTTCGAACAGGAGTTTACCGATTGTTTATTGTGGTTGAATCAACGATTTTTTGAGCAGATGTCAGAGCAACTGCAGCGTAAAGCGCGTGATGGTTCGATAACCACCGAGGAGCTTAGGCAGTTACAAGAGATGAATCTGTTATTACAGGGGCTGAAAGCGTCCCGAAAGGCTAGCGATTGAACATGCAAAAAGCTATAATTGGCTATTTGCGCGCCAATCGCCAAATACCCGTATTCACAACCGTAAGTGGATGATATCTATGGATCAAACTCCGCAGTCACAACTTAAGCTTCTGGTAGCAAAAGGCAAAGAGCAGGGCTACCTGACCTACGCCGAGGTGAACGATCACCTGCCGGCGGATATGATCGATTCCGATCAGATCGAAGATATTATCCAGATGATTAACGACATGGGCATCAAGGTCTTCGAGACCGCACCTGACGGTGACACCTTGATGATGTCGGAAGACGCAACGGATGAAGATGCCGCCGAAGCGGCAGCCCAGGCGCTGGCCAGCGTCGAAGGTGAGCTTGGCCGTACCACCGACCCAGTCCGCATGTACATGCGTGAAATGGGCACCGTGGAACTGCTGACCCGTGAAGGTGAAATCCTGATCGCCAAGCGCATTGAAGATGGCATTAACCAGGTTCAATGTTCCGTTGCCGAATATCCGGAAGCCATCTCGTTCCTGCTGGATCAATGGGACCGATACGAAGCCGATGAGATTCGCCTGGCGGAGATCATCTCCGGCTTTATCTCCGACGACGAAGACGAAGCGAACGTGGCCCCCACCGCCACCCACGTGGGTTCTGAGCTGTCGAAAGAGGAGCTGGAAGACGAAGACGAAGACGACGAGGATGACGACGACGACACCCCGTCCGGTCCGGATCCAGAGGAAGCCCGTGAGAAATTCGCCGAACTGCGCCGCCATTATGAGCTGGCTCAGCAGGCGATCGCCGAGCACGGCCACGACTCTCTGGAAGTGGCAATGATCGTTACCCGGCTGTCCGAACTGTTTAAGCAGTTCCGTCTGGTTCCTAAGCAGTTTGATCATCTGGTCGGCAACATGCGCACCATGATGGACCGAGTTCGTGTTCAGGAACGTCTGATCATGAAACTGTGTGTCGAACAAGCCAAGATGCCGAAGAAAAACTTCATGAAGGCGTTCGCCGGCAGCGAAACCGATCCTGCCTGGCTGACCACAGAGTGTGACGCCGGCAAGAGCTACAGCCCCGCCCTGGCGCTGGTGCAGGAAGAGCTGAACCGCTGCATGGGCAAGCTGAAGCTGGTGGAGCAGGAAACCCGCCTGACCATCGGCCGCATCAAAGACATCAACCGTCGCATGTCCATTGGTGAAGCCAAGGCCCGTCGCGCCAAGAAGGAGATGGTGGAAGCCAACCTGCGTCTGGTGATCTCCATTGCCAAGAAATACACCAACCGGGGCCTGCAGTTCCTGGATCTGATTCAGGAAGGTAACATCGGCCTGATGAAGGCGGTGGACAAGTTTGAATACCGTCGCGGCTACAAGTTCTCCACCTACGCCACCTGGTGGATCCGTCAGGCCATTACCCGCTCCATTGCGGACCAGGCCCGAACCATCCGGATTCCGGTGCACATGATCGAAACCATCAACAAACTGAACCGCATCTCCCGTCAGATGCTGCAGGAGATGGGCCGAGAAGCCACCCCGGAAGAGCTGGCTGAACGGATGATGATGCCGGAAGACAAGATCCGCAAGGTACTGAAGATCGCCAAAGAGCCGATCTCCATGGAGACGCCCATCGGCGATGATGAAGACTCCCATCTGGGCGACTTTATCGAAGACACCACCCTGGCTCAGCCCATAGATGCCGCCACCAGCGAAAGTCTGAAAGTGGCCACCAATGAGGTGTTGGAAGGCTTGACCGCCCGCGAAGCCAAGGTGCTTCGAATGCGTTTCGGTATCGACATGAATACCGACCATACCCTGGAAGAAGTGGGCAAGCAGTTTGACGTAACCCGGGAGCGGATTCGTCAAATCGAAGCCAAGGCGCTGCGTAAACTGCGTCACCCTTCCCGTTCAGAGATTCTGAAAAGCTTCCTGGACGAATAGGATTTCGGTTACCGAAACAATAAAAACGCCCTGCCATTGCAGGGCGTTTTTTTATATCAACCAACCACTATCTGGGTAAATAATTTCGCTCTTTCCCCATCTGTTTGGCCACCGCTATTCGCTGGTTTTTAGACAGCATCATTTTAATCTGGCCCCAGGTTTCGCCAATCAGAATTCGGCCATTTGAGGCAAAGCCCCGCCGTCGATATAAACGCTTCACTTCCGCCAGGGCATTCGGAGAACGCTCCATCAGGGCCTGCGCCAATATCTCGGCGCGCTGTTTGGGCTGTTCGGCCACTTCGGTGACCAGGTTCAGCTGCAGTGCCCGCTCCGCTTCCACCGGCTCCGCCAGCATCGACAACATCAGCGCCTGATCCTGGGGCAATTGTTCCCGCAGGGCCAATGTGCCGCCCATATCAGGAATCAGCCCCCAGCGCCCCTCCATCACCGCCAGGCTGGCGTCGGGCGCAGCGATGCGAAAATCGGCCCCCAGGGCAATCTGCATGCCTCCGCCCCAGCAACGGCCCTCGATGGCGGCAATCACCGGCACCGGCAGATCCCGCCAACCGGTGTTGACCCTCTGAGCCAGGTTAGCCCGCCAGGGAAACACCTTAAACAACAATTTCATTGCCGAAGAGGGAGAATTAAACAACGACTTAATATCGATGCCCGAGCAAAAATCTCGTCCCTCACCGGACAAAATAACCACCCGCACATCTCGACGTCGATGCAGCTGTTTTTGCACGGATACCAAGGCCTTGAACAACGCATAATCCAACGCATTGCATTTATCCGGGCGATTCAATGACACCCAGGCAACACCATCTTTTACTGCCAATTTTACTTTTTCCGACATGACCACTCCTTTGCCGTCAGAAATTCATCACCGTCAGGATCATGACATTCTCGAATTAATTCAATAGAATGTTCACTAATACCACTGAATAAGAAGGTCTTTTGACCCAAGGGCACGGAGGCACCACTATCAAGGTTCTAATATGCGATGACTCAGCACTGGCCAGAAAGCAGCTGGCTAGGACCTTGCCGTCTGGCCTCTGCAGCGACATTGCGTTCGCCGAAAGTGGCGAGCGAGCGCTGGAAATGCTGAGCCAATCTGATTATCAGTTGCTGTTTCTCGACCTGAATATGCCAGGAATCGACGGCTATCAGGTGTTAGAAACGCTATCTGGTCAGACCTCCAAGCCTCAGACTATCGTGGTTTCCGCCGATATCCAAGCCCGGGCACTGCAAAGAGTCAAAGAACTCGGCGCGTTGGACTTCCTGAAAAAGCCCCTCAGTGCCTCGGATCTGGCCAGTGCCCTGGCCCGCTATCAGTTGCATGACGACAGCCCACCAACCCGGGTGGACGCCCAAAACGTCAGCCTGGAAGACGCGCTGCGGGAAATCTGCAACGTCGCCATGGGGCGTACCGCGTCGCTACTGGCGAAGGTGATCGATGACTTTGTGCACCTGCCGGTCCCCAAAGTCTCTCACTGGAGCGCCAACGATCTGGAGATGATGCTGACCGGTGCTCGCCAGGACAACGGCACTCAGATTCTGTCCCAGGGGTTTATCGGCGCCGGCATCGCCGGTGAAGCACTGCTGCTGTTCCATGACATCAATGAAACCGATCTGGGCCAGCTGTTTGGCTTCCAGGGGTGCAGCATCGACCAGCAGGAAGAGGTACTGATGGACGCCGCCAACCTGCTGTTTGGCGCCTTCCTCAACAGCCTGTCAGAACAGCTCAACGTTGCCTTCAGTCAGAGCCCGCCACTGATCTGGCGACACTCCAGCGAAGACACCCGGCTCTCCGGCGAGGTGTACGCCATCGAAATCAGTTACCGTCAGGAGCAGCACAAGCTCAATTGCGACCTGCTGCTACTGCTGCCCCAACCCAGCTGGCAACTGTTGCAAGTTCAACTAAAAGACCTCGTCTGAGCCCACCATGTCCAATAAAATCAGTCCCAATCCCGAACTGGATGCCCTGCACCTGCTCACCCAACTGGTGCAAACCATCGAAGTGGGGCTGGTCGTACTCGACCGGGATTGTCGAGTGCACCTGTGGAACAGTTTCATGGAAAACCACAGTGGCAAGCGTGCATCGCAACTGCGTGGCAGACGCATCTTTGATGTCTTTGCCGAATTGCCGGAGCGCTGGCTGACCAGCAAGCTGGAAACCGCCTTTCTGCTCAATAACCGCGCCTTTACCACCTGGGAGCAACGGCCGTTTATTTTTGAGTTTCCCAACTCGCGGCCGGTTACCGGGCAAAGCCCTTATATGTATCAGAACCTCACCATTCAGCCTCTGAGCAACCGTCTGGGCGAGGTCAACCATGTGGCGCTGGTCGTTTACGATGTCACCGTCGAGGCCAATCACCGCATGGCCCTGGCGAGAATGAGCCAAATCGACACCTTGACCGGACTGGCTAACCGGCGCCTGTGGCAGGAACACCTGGATAAAGAGTTTGAACGCAGCCGTCGCTACCAGCACCCTGCAACACTGATGGTACTGGACATCGACCACTTCAAATCCATCAACGATACCCTGGGCCACAGTGCCGGCGATACCGTCCTGGCCCAGGTCGGACAGCAACTGCGTAAGCTGCTCAGAAAGAGTGACATTGCCGCCCGGTATGGCGGTGAAGAGTTTACCCTGCTGCTGCCGGAAACCGGGCCCGAACAAGCGGCCCTGTTGGCCGAGCGGATTCGAAGTACCATGGAAGCGCAAGAGGTCAGCACTGAAAGCGGTTTAGCCCGCTTCACCGTCAGCATCGGTTACGCCATGTTTGAGCCGGGATTCAGTGACGATAAACAGTGGTTCAGGGCTGCCGACAAGGCCTTGTACGAAGCCAAACGCAGTGGTCGCAACCGCTGCATCCTCTACAGCGACACCCTGGATGCTCACTGATTCGGATAGCTGAAGGGCCCGTCTTCACGACGCCTGCCGCCCCCGTGACGCCGCTCAGCCTTGCCGGGTTCCCAGCGAATGTACTGACGACGATCTACCGTCTGGCGACGATGGATGCTGCGGCGTTCGACGCCGGATTGATGCTCTGCCATGGCCCCACCCCTCAACAGTCAGGTTGTTGAGCCACTCACTATAGCTACAAACGCACCACCTCTCCAGAAAGGCTGTTGTAACGAAATCTTAGACTGGTGTCTGATAGCAGGGTATAGCGACAACTCTGGCTGCCGATGTATTCAGACTGATAGGTGGCCAACTCTTTGGATACGGCCGGAGCGCGGTTGTCGGAGGCACTCCAGACCCCCTGTTCGGTATCAAGAATGGCATCCCACAGCAGCAGGCAGTCGTGTTCGTTGCCCACCGACTTGGTGCCGCCGCCCTCCAGGGTGCCTACTGGAAAGCCCTCGGCGTTGTAATCGACGCTGTTGTACAGGGCCTCGTTGGAGCAACTCAGGTTTTCCTGATCGCTGCCGCCACCACGGAGGCGCCAGCACAAATGGCTCTGATTCACGGCCTGACGAAACGCGGCAAAGGTGGTTTCAAACACGGCGGTTTCGGATTCGGAGTTAAGATCGATGAAGCGAGGTGCGGCGACAACCGCCAGAATGGCGAGCAGGATGATCACCACCACCAGCTCGATTAATGTAAACCCTTTGTTCATTCGCCCTCCCTGGCGCCTAAACCTAAGCGCCTTCATCAGCGCATCAGAATACCACCTGAGTGGTTACTCTACAAAATAGGTTCCCCAACCGTCGTACTGAACACCGTGTTTTTCGGCAAGTTCAATCAAAGTTTTGGCATCGCTGTTCAGGCGTTCGATATCGAGCTTATGTTCGATGATGGCATCAAACGCAAACACGGTGGCACCGTCATCCAGCTCCAGCTCTTCGGCGTCATCCACCTCAAAACCGGCCTTAAAGGCATCCACCGCCGCCTTCTCCAGTTTGTCAAAATTGGCACCGGAAAAATGGTGCTCAATGGTGTAGTCGGCATCGGGATTGGAGCCGTCTTCCAACAGCGCCTCGACAATATCCTGATTCTCTTGCAACTGCTCCTGAACCAACTCTTCAATGGTCATCGCCATCTCCACTAATAAACAAGTTTAGCCAATTATATCAGGCTGGCGTCGCCTTAGCTCCAGCCAGGCTCAATGCTTCCTGATTCAATTCATTGAGGCGCTGCTGCATCCGCTGATACACCTCTTCGGCCAACTCGCGAACGTGCTCCCGGCCATAGCCCTTGGTGGGAATCGGCTCCAGAGTCTCGACAATCACCACGCCATTGTTTTTCTGGTTCAGGTGTATGCCCTGCTGGTTGGAGGCCACCACCGGCACAATGGGCACCCCAGCCTGAATGGCAGTGTGGAAGGCGCCAGTCTTAAACGGCAACAAGCCGCGGCCACGGGAACGGGTACCTTCGGGAAAGATCCACACCGACAGCGACTTGGCGGTGATCTTCTCCGCCGCCTGCTGCAGGGTTCGTACCGCTTTGGAGCGATTAGCGCGATCGATCAGAATGTTGCCGGTCAACCAATACAACTGGCCGAAAAATGGAATCCATTTGAGGCTCTTCTTACCCATGGACACGGTTCCCGGAGGCACCGAACCGGTATGAGTAAACAGATCGTAGTTATTCTGGTGATTACTGACGTACACCACCGGCTCGTCACTGTCAGACTGGTGACCACGGTGGATCACCTTGATGCCCAGCACCGGCGCGACGCTGGAAAACACCTTGGCGGTATAGTGGACATTATTCCGGTGAAACGGGCGCAACAGGCACAACAGCATTCCCATCAGGGACACCACCACCAGTAGCACCGATAAAATCAAAGAACGCAACAGCAGCAACATCGGCGAATCTTTCTCCTCAAATCAGGGGCGCCCAGTATAGGCAACTCCCCTCATCGAAACAACGAATTCGTTACAACTGTGCGCTCAAATTTTATACCCAGTTGTGGCAGTCATCGAGACGTTGCTGTAATTGCTGATAAAACTGACCGGCATGCAAACCATCGGCAATGGCATGATGAATCTGAAATGCCAGCGGCAACACCACCTTATCGGGCTGTATGTCGTATTGGCCCCAGGTGATCCTCGGTACCGAATCGGCCGGACTCAAAGGCATCGGGTTGGTCATCTGGGTAAAGCGAACCCAGGGCAGACAGGACATGAAAATGGCGTCATCGTCGCTGTCATCCTGGTCGGAGAACAACTCTGAGCGCCGTACCGAGGCCAGTGACTGTTCGGTCATCGCCTGGGAAAACGCCTGAAAATCCTCACTGAATGCCACCCGGGTAAACCGCACCTGCTGATCCTCGCCCAAGGACGTCAGACCGGCATTGAGCCTGGGGTGCTCCAACACCCGTTGGCCCCGTATGCGCCAACGCATCCAGGGCAGTTCATTGGCCACGGTCATGATGGCATGGCTGATGGCGTGATACACCGAGATTCGACCGGACTGTCCCAACTGATGCAAGGCGGTGATCTCAACGTCGGCGCAGAGGCTAAAATAGGGTTGGTCCAATTGATTGAAAAAATGAAACTGCTGAGCACGAGGCCAGGTTTCCATGTCGAGGTACTTCATATATCCCTGTCTGAATCGGGCTGACCAAAGCCAGCAATAACGGCGCACCTATGCTACCACCATCGTGGCCACGAGTAGCCACTGCGCCATAAAAAAACGGAACCGTTGCGGTTCCGTTTGTGTGTTATCAGCCCTGAACCAGCTCCAGGTTATCCACCCGCTGCAGCCCCCTGGGCAACTTGTTGCCGCGACGGCCACGCTCGCCCTGATAGTGGGCCAGGTCGTCCGGCTTCAGGGTCAATTTGCGCTTGCCCGCCCACAAGGTCACTGCGGCCGTTTCCGGCACCACCATCAGGTGTTTGACAAACTCTTCGCGATTTTTCACTCGCTCGGTGGGGATGCCGATGATCTTGTTGCCCTTGCCCTTGCTCAGCACCGGCAGTTGGGCGATGGGGAACAACAACATCCGCCCTTCGGTGGTGATCGCCAGCAAGCGATCACTGGCCTGATCCGCCACCAGCGTCGGCGCCACAACCCGGGCACCCAACGGCACCGTCAGCAACGCCTTACCGGCCTTATTGCGGCTGATCATGTCCTTCAGGGCGCAGACAAACCCGTAGCCGGCATCGGTTGCCAGCAGGTACAAGGCCTCCGGGTCACCCATCATGGTGTGTTCCAGCACCTCGCCCGCCACCAGGTTAAAGCGGCCGGACAACGGCTCGCCCTGGCTGCGCGCCGACGGCAGGGTGTGGCTGTCGGTGGTGTAGCTGCGACCGGAACTTTCCAGGAAAATTACCGGCTGATTACTGCGGCCTCGAGCATGAGACAGGTAGCTGTCGCCGGATTTGTAGTTGAGCGTCTCAGGGTCCACCTCATGGCCTTTGGCCTGACGGGCCCAGGCTTTCTGAGACATCACCACGGTGATCGCTTCGGTGGGCATCAGCTCGGTTTCGCTCAGGGCCTTGGCTTCTCCCCGCTCCTGCAACGGGCTGCGACGTTCGTCACCGTAGGTCTCGGCATCCGCCAGCAGCTCTTTTTTGACCAGTGTCTTCATCCGTCGCTCGGAAGACAAAATCAGCTGCAGCTTATCGCGCTCGGTCGCCAGCTCATCCTGCTCGGCGCGAATCTTCATCTCTTCCAGCTTGGCCAGGTGGCGCAGCTTCAGATCCAGAATCGCTTCGGCCTGTTTCTCGCTGAGACCAAAGTGGGCCATCAGCACCGGCTTGGGCTCATCCTCGTTGCGAATGATGGCGATCACTTCGTCGATGTTCAGAAACGCAATCAGCAAACCATCGAGGATGTGCAGCCGAGCCAGAATCTTATCCAGACGGAATTGCAACCGCCGCCGCACCGTTTCCAGCCGGTACTCCAGCCATTCGGACAGGATGGTTTTCAGTCCCTTCACCGCCGGGCGCTGATCCAGCCCCAGCATGTTAAGGTTCACCCGGTAGCTTTTCTCCAGGTCCGTGGTCGCAAACAGGTGGGCCATGACCTGGTCCAGATCGACCCGGTTAGAACGAGGCACCACCACCAGGCGAGTGGGGTTTTCATGGTCGGACTCATCGCGAAGATCGGTGACCATCGGCAGTTTTTTGGCCTGCATCTGGGCGGCGATCTGCTCCAGAATCTTGGCGCCGGACACCTGGTGCGGCAATTCGGTAATCACCACCTCTCCCTGCTCGATGCTGTAGACCGCCCGCATCTTGATGGATCCCTTACCGGTGGCGTACAACTTGGCAATGTCGGCCTGGGGGGTAATGATCTCCGCCCGGGTCGGGTAATCCGGCCCCTTAACGAAGGTCATCAATTGCTCCAGCTCGGCCCTGGGGTTGTCCAGCAGGTGCGCACAGGCGTTGGCGACTTCGCGGGCGTTATGGGGTGGAATGTCGGTGGCCATGCCGACCGCAATGCCGGTGATGCCATTAAGCAGGATGTGAGGCAATCGAGCCGGCAGGGTTTTCGGCTCCTTCATGGTGCCATCAAAGTTGACGCCCCAGTCGACGGTGCCTTGCCCCAGCTCTCCCAGCAACACCTCAGAGAACTTAGACAGGCGGGACTCGGTATACCGCATGGCGGCAAACGACTTAGGATCGTCGGCGGCGCCCCAGTTGCCCTGGCCATCCACCAGCGGGTAACGATAGCTGAAAGGCTGGGCCATCAAGACCATGGCTTCGTAGCAGGCGCTGTCACCGTGCGGATGGTACTTACCCAGCACATCCCCCACGGTCCGGGCGGACTTCTTGTATTTGGCGGTGGCCGACAACCCCAGCTCACTCATGGCATAGATGATTCGCCGCTGTACCGGCTTGAGGCCATCACCAATGTGGGGCAGAGCACGATCCATGATCACGTACATGGAGTAGTTCAGGTAGGCCTCTTCGGTGAAAGCGTGCAGCGGCCGCTGCTCAATCCCTTCCAGGCTCATTTCAGTTGCATCACTCATTGTCATTATCTATCCGCGTGGGCCGGCGAGTCGGTGTACGTCAATTTGTAAACGGCACCATTATAATCGTCAGAAATCAAAAGCGAACCGTCTGGGTGCTCAAGAAAAGCGACCGGACGGGCCAAAGGTTGTTCTCCATCAAGCCAACCGTCAATAACCACCTGATATTGAGGCGCTCCCTGCTCATCCTCTCGCAACATGGTCACCCGGTAACCCACCTTGCTGCTGCGATTCCAACTGCCGTGTTCGGCGATGAACAACGCCTGCCGATACGGGGCCGGAAACTGAGTTCCTCGATAGAAATGCACCCCCAGGGGGGCAACGTGAGCCTGCAGTTCAAACCACGGCGGCTGAACTGCCCGCAGCCGATCCTCGGAAGTACGAAACTGCGGATCCAACACCGAGTTACCATGGACAAAGGGAAAACCAAAATCGGCTCCGGCCGTGCTCAGGCGATTGATCTCATCCGGTGGTGAATCGTCCCCCAGGTGATCGCGGCCGTTGTCGGAAAAAAACAGCTCACCGGTACGGGGATGGAAGTCAAAACCGACGCTGTTCCTCACCCCGGTGGCCAACACCTCATAGTGCCCCTTGTGCAGATGCAGGGCCAGCAGACTGGCGTAAGGCCGCCCCCGATTGCAGACGTTGCAGGGCGCCCCCACGGGGACAATCAACCGACCGCTCGAATCGAAACGGATGAACTTCCAACCATGATGGGAATCGCTGGGTAAACCATCAAATGCCACCTCATAGGTGGGGTCCATCAAGTTGGCTTCGATGTCATCGAAGCGCAGGATGCGGTTCACCGCCGCCACGTACAAGGCGCCGTCACGAAACGCGATGCCGGATGGCATAAACAGCCCTTTGGCAATGATGTCGCGGGTTTCATAGTGGCCATCGCCATCGAGATCGCGCAAGGCATACACCTTGCCCTGTTTGCGGCTACCGACAAACAGGGTCCCCTGTGCTCCCCAGGCCATCTGCCGGGCGTCGGGCACCCGATCCGACACTGTCTGCAGAGAAAATCCCGGCGGTAACTGCACCGCCCACACCCAGGCAGGCAACAACCACAGACTCACCATCGCCACTATCCGCATCCAACAATCTCCTTTTGTCACTGTCACCAACCTAGTGCAACCAGCCAGCCAAAGAAAGCCATCTACTCTGTGAGCTCAGAAAAACAGTGCATTAATCGGCGTATTTGCTGAATATGCACTCACAGACAGACTGAACCCTCTGGTGGCTGTTGTTTGCTCGAATGTTAAGAAAAAACCACCGACAGATAACCAGCTTTGCGTTTCCCGACCAGCAGATCTTCAATATTTATTATAATCGGATGGTTAACATCAATAATTTGTGATTATTTCGCAAATTCCGGAGATCACAAAACCAGGCAGAAACGCGACAGCCATCACCACACCAACACCTCATCAGTGACCGCAAGCACAGAAAGAGAGGTTAAAAAAACCGCAGATCCATTAGTGTGAACTGGTCACAGAATCCACCAATCACGGTTTGCTATTAATACGCCAGCACTCAACAAGGTGGGTAAAAACCATGCAAAGCGTAATCAATACATTGGATAAAAACAGCCCTTCAACGCCGCGCCGCCCAAAACTGGAAGATTTGGTCAAAGACAGCGGCTGGATCAATGAAACCACCGCCGTTACCCAGGAACCCGATGGCAGCCTGGTGCATTGGCGCATGCCTCTCCACCAGGTGGTGGCTGCCCGTCTGTCCTACCCGGCAAAATCTCTGCGCAGCGAGCTGGGCGGCAGCTTTTCCAAATGCGTGGTGCAGGTCGCCCATGAAAAACGTGAACTGGCAGAAGACTGGTCCAGCGGCGTTGTCAGTGCCCTTAACTTTATGGACTGCAAAAAGCGCACCGCCTGGTAAGCCCTGCCCGATCGAAAAGGGCCACCTGATGGCGACCCTTTTTCTGAGGGTGGCGTGGCGCACTCAGTTTTCCAGTGCCGCCAGGTCGCCCTTACTTTCCAACCAGCTTTTGCGATCGCTGGCCCGCTTTTTCGCCAGCAACATGTCCATCAAGGCCTCGGTGGCCTGCTGATCGTCCACGGTTAACTGCACCAGGCGACGGGTATTGGGGTCCATGGTGGTTTCCCGCAGTTGCCCCGGATTCATTTCACCCAGGCCCTTGAATCGGGTGACCTGGACTTTTCCGCGTTTCTTCTCGGCGGCGATGCGATCCAGAATGCCTTGGCGCTCACTGTCATCCAGGGCGTAGTGCACCTCTTTACCCACATCGATGCGGAACAGCGGCGGCATGGCAACGTACACGTGTCCGTGCTCCACCAGGGTGCGAAAGTGCTTCACAAACAGGGCACACAGCAAGGTGGCGATGTGGAGGCCGTCGGAGTCGGCATCGGCCAGGATGCACACCTTGCCATAACGCAACCCGGACAGATCCTCGGAATCCGGATCCATGCCCAGGGCGATGGAGATGTTGTGCACCTCCTGAGACGCCAGCACTTGAGAGGCGTCCACCTCCCAGGTATTCAGAATTTTCCCCCGCAGCGGCATGATCGCCTGGAAATCCCGATCCCGGGCTTGCTTGGCACTGCCACCGGCGGAGTCACCCTCCACCAGGAACAGTTCACCGCGCATCGGCTCGGTGGTGGTGCAGTCGGTCAGTTTGCCGGGTAGGGCCGGCCCCGAGGTGATTTTCTTGCGGGCCACTTTTTTGGCTTTGCGCAGACGCGTTTGAGCGCTGGAGATACAGAACTCGGCGATCGCCTCGGCCTGCTCGGTATGCTCATTGAGCCACAGGCTGAACGCGTCCCGAACCACGCCGGAGATGAACGCGGCAGATTGCCGGGACGACAACCGCTCCTTGGTCTGGCCGGCGAACTGGGGATCCTGCATCTTGGTGGAGAGGATGTAGCTGACCTTGTCCCAGATGTCTTCTGGTGCCAGCTTGATGCCCCTGGGCATCAGGTTGCGGAACTCGCAAAACTCCCGCAACGCTTCCAGCAGCCCCTGGCGCAAACCGTTGACGTGAGTTCCCCCTTGCGCGGTGGGGATCAGGTTGACGTAACTCTCGGTGATCGATTCGCCGCCCTCCGGCTGCCATACCAGGGCCCAGTCAACCGCTTCATTGTTTGCGGAAAACGCACCGGTAAACGGAACCTCAGGCAGCATCGGCCACGACTTGACCGAGTCATACAGATAGTCTTTGAGGCCATCCTCGAAATACCATTCGGTGACTTCACCGGCGACCTTGTTGTCAAACTTGATCCTCAGTCCCGGGCACAGCACCGCCTTGGCCCGCAGCAGGTGGGTCATTCTCGCCACCGAAAAATTGGCGGAATCGAAGTAGCTGGGATCGGGCCAGAAATGAACCCGGGTGCCGCTGTTGCGGCGGCCACAGGTGCCGGTCACCTGCAAATCCTGAACCTTATCCCCGTGTTCAAACGCGATCTCGTGCACCTGGCCGTCGCGGCGAACACTGACTTCCACCCGGGAGGACAAGGCGTTCACCACCGAGATGCCCACCCCGTGCAGACCGCCTGAAAACTGGTAGTTCTGGTTGGAGAATTTACCGCCGGCGTGCAGCTTGCACATGATCAATTCGATTCCCGGGACCCCCTCTTCCGGGTGAATGTCCACCGGCATCCCCCGGCCATCGTCGATCACTTCCAAAGACTGGTCTTTATGAAGGATGATCTGAATGGAGCTGGCATGACCCGCCAGGGCCTCATCGACGCTGTTGTCGATCACTTCCTGCCCGAGGTGGTTGGGGCGGGTGGTGTCGGTGTACATTCCCGGGCGCCGTTTAACCGGCTCCAGTCCATTCAGAACCTCAATGGCATCAGAGGTATATTGAGTTGTCATCTAGGGGTCCAATTCGATTTTACTAAGGGTCATAGTACCGAGTGTGATCACCGGCAATCAAGCCAGTTCCAGGAACCGGCAGGCGTCAGGCAACTGCCGCTCGAAATTGACAAAACTGTGGTCGCCGCCCGCCTCCACCACCATCTGGCAGTGATGGTACTTATCGACAGCCTGACGATAATCCAGCACTTCATCGCCGCTTTGCAACAACACCAAGAACTGTTGCGGTTCGCTGATCACCGGCGTATCCAGCGCCTTGAGCTGAGTCATGTGCTCAGGCAACACCTCAAAGTGCTCCTGAGTGTAGGGATTCTGTTGCGGCCCCAGATAATCCCGCAGCAACTCATAGGGCCGCACCGCCGGATTGATCAACACCGCCTTACCGCCGTACTTCTGAGCCAGGTAACTGGCAAAGTATCCCCCCAGGGAACTGCCCAGCATTCTCAGGGGCTCTCCGGCCGCGACCGCCGGGGCCACCAGCGCCTGCAACTGGGCCATGGCCTCCGTCGGAGTGGTCGCCAATCTGGGCACCGCCAGCGGTTCGTGCGGATGGTGGCGCGCCAGATAGCGCCGTACCTGCATCGCCTTTTCAGATTGGGGGGAACTGTTGAAACCGTGGATATAGAGCAGCATAGGTCCCTTGCCTAATAGCCCGATGCAGTCCTGTCCGGTTGGAACTGATCACCAGGCAATCGTTTCACTTGGGTGTCGATGCTACCATCGGCACCCAGGGTCAGCAAACGGTAGCCCGGTTGCAGATGATCCAGGGTAAAGTCATGGCAGTGGGGACGAAACTGAATCGAGGTCGAAGGCGCCGCCATCATTCGAATCCCCCCAATGCGCTGATCCATCTGCTGATGCACGTGTCCCCAGATCACCCCTTTAACGGTGTCGAACCGCTGAATCAATGCATTGAATTCAGGTCCGTTGTCGAGACGATGCTGGTCCAGCCAGGTACAGCCGGTATCCAGTGGGTGGTGATGCAGGGCGATCAAGGTGTGGTAAGCCGCAGAGTGGGTCAGCACCGCTTCCAACCACTCCAGCCGATGATGGTTGAGGTGGCCACCCGGCAGCCCCAGCACGGTGCTGTCGAGCTGCAACAACTGCCAACGTCCGAGGATGATGCGCCGGTCAAGCATGATGCCACTGCCCGCCAGGCCTTGCTCCATGCGGTCAAAGGCATCGTGGTTGCCTGGCAGGGCGGTGGCCGGCAGGCCCAGTTGACCCACGGCATCGGCAAAATTGCGGTAGGCGCCGATGCTGTGATCCTGGCTGATGTCCCCGGAGGCGATCACCATGTCGATCGGCTCCTGCGCCACCTGCTTCAACACCGTCTCAAAGCTGTCCCAGGGATTCAGGCCCAGAAACTCCGCCCCTTTATCGGCAAACAGGTGGGGATCAGAAATTTGTGCGATGCAAACATCCTGCCGGTGGGCAGGGAACGTCAATGCCTTGGCTCGAACACTCAAGGGCCGGTTTACTCCCTAACTACAGCCGCCATCGATTTCAGCCGGTGGGGCGCTAAACATTCCAATATCTCAGCCAGAAACAAGTTCGTCTGAAACCTGTCCCGAGCAAGTAACAATTTGGCAGTCTTCCAATCATATACCGGCCACAGTCCAGAGATCTGTTGACCACTTAACACTTCTGCAAGCTGAGCATCGTGGTACATCCTAACCGACATTGTCGGCAGAGTCAGCCAGGCACTGGAAGGCAACCAGCGTTGAATCTGTAACACCTGGGTGTAGCGAGTTTGTTCCAGCAGACAGAACCCCAGCTCCACATTGGGTGCCAGATTCAGGTGCCAGTGTTGGCCCTGAGAGACGGTCTCCGGCACCAGGGGCAGCAGCCGCAAATAGTTGCGGCCATAGAGTGCGTGCAGCTTTGCCAGCGAGTGGCGGCCTTTAGCCATGATCGACCCGATGCTCCAGTTTATGATGATTCAGCTCAAGCCATTGTAGCCCAATCACACTGCTGGCATTGTCGATTCTTCCCTGCTCCACCCACTGATAGGCGTCGGCACGGGGCAACACCAGCACTCGAATGTCTTCATGTTCGTGATCCAACCCGTGCACGCCGGATGCCCGCTCGCTGTCCACTTCCGCCAATACCAGGAACAGCCGCTCCGAACTGCCACCGGGCGAAGACAAGTGACTGCCCACCTGAGTCAGACGGCGGGCGCTAAGGCCGGTTTCCTCCATCAACTCCCTGGCCGCGACTTCGAGCACCGACTGCTCATCGTCCATCATTCCGGCCACCAACTCATACAACCAGGGCGAATCGGCATTACCGATGGCCGGCACCCGCAGTTGCTCAATCAGCACCACCCGATCCCGAACCGGGTCATAGGGCACCACCACCACCGCATTGCCGCGCTCAAACACCTCCCGGGTCACCGTGCCACTCTGGCCGCCCTCGAACAACGGATGGCGCAAAGTCAGCTCCACCACCTTGAAAAAGCCCTGGTAGACGACTTTTCTATTTAAAATATCAATGTTTTCAACAGATAACTGAGTTGGAACGTCGTTATTCATCGCAGTCCCCTGTGTTTGATGAATTGTTGCAAGCTGTCTGATTCCATAACCTGTTACACTTATCGAAGTAAAATGATTGACTTACCTAGGCTCAATTCAGTTTACTAAGCCTGTCAAAGTCAAGGTCGTCTTGGGAATAACGGGTTTTCCCAGCCCGGAAATATAGCTTGCCATAGGTGCAGGCTAGCTTTGTATTTACTTTAAGGATTTGAAATGCGATTCAAATTTCGTGCAATGACCATTGCGCTTGGCCTGGCCAGTGCGACCCTGCCAGCCCAAGCGGACGATCTGTACCAGATCTACCAGCAAGCACTTACCAAGGACCCGGTACTGCTGCAAGCCAAAGCCACCCGGGATGCGGCGTTCGAAGCCATCGATCAGAGTCGAGCCTCTCTGCTGCCACAAATCAGTGGTTCATTGGGCTACGGCGTTAACTGGTTCGATGATTTGGGCGAACAGACCGACGACGGCGGCAGCGGCAGCGCTGGCTTGTCGTTGAACCAAAGCATCTACGACCACGCCAACTACGTCAATCTGGCGTTGTCAGAGAAGAGTGCCTCTCAATCCGATGCCAACTACGCTCTGGCGGTGCAGAACCTGGTGGTTCGCGTGTCTCAGGCCTATTTCGACGTACTGTCGGCTCAGGATGCCCTGGAGTTCGTGCAGGCCAACAAGCGCGCCATTGAGCGACAGTTGGAACAGACTAAGCAGCGGTTCGCCGTCGGCCTGACCGCCATCACCGATGTGCATGAAGCACAGGCGCAATACGATCTGGCGGTCGCCGAAGAGATCAACGCTCAGAATACGCTGGAAAACAGCTACGAAGGCCTGCGTGAAATCACCGGCATACCGCACACCGACCTGGCGGTGCTGGACACTCAACGATTCAGCCCTTCCACACCGACGCCGTCCACTCACGAAGCCTGGCTTGCCCTGGGTGAAGAGAGCAGCCTGGAGCTGTTGAGCCGTCGTCTGGGTGTGGATATCGCCAAAGAGCGGATCAATCTGGCCAAAACCGGACATCTGCCAAGCCTGGGCCTGAGTGCCGGCGTGACCAAGTCGTTCAGCGAGGACGATCGGGTCGGCAGCATCAGCAATGACACCACGGGTAATGTGGCGTTGCAGTTGAGCGTGCCGATTTTCCAGGGTTTCTCCGTCAGCAGCCAGGTTGAACAGGCGAAGTACAACTTCGTGGCTTCCTCCCAGGCACTGGAAGAGTCTCACCGCTCGGTGGTACGCAGCCTGCGCAACAGCCTCAACAACGTCAACGCCTCCATGAGCACCATCCGAGCCTATGAGCAATCCGTTGTCTCGGCGGAAAGCGCCCTGAAAGCCACCGAAGCCGGCTTTGAGGTGGGCACCCGTACCATTGTTGAAGTACTGACCTCCACCCGTCAGTTGTACAGCGCCAAGCAGCAACTTGCCGACGCCCGTTACAACTACATTCTGGCGGTGCTGTCGCTGAAACAAGCGGCCGGTACCCTGAGTGAAGAAGACGTGCAGATGATCAACAAGGGTCTGAAATAACCCGCGTTCATCGGCCACAAAAAAACCGCCCTCGGGCGGTTTTTTTATGCTTTGTATCTGGACTCAGAAGCTGAGTTCGACACCGGCAAACACACCGGAGAACTCCAGATCGGCGTTGGTGCCCCAACGGCTGACATCAAAGCTGTGCTGACGATAGCCGCCTTTGACCGCCAGATTCAGGGGCAGCATGTCCAGCTCCCAGCCCAAACCCAGTTGATAATCACTGATGTCCTTGTCGTCGTATTTGCCCACAGACACGTCGGTATAGATAAACAGACCGGTGCCAACCAGGTTCACCTGGCCTTTGGCGTACGCCAGCAAAATGCCGTCATCGAGATCATCGCTGTTAAAGCCACCGTCATTGAGTTTACCGCTGTAGATGCGGTAGTTGGCACCCAGATCCAGCTCGACGGCGCCGTTGTCCAGCAGCTCATAATAGGCAATGAAATCGGTGTTGGTCAGATCCGCACTCAATGAACCGTTGCCGTCGGCTTCCTGCTGGTTATGACGCACCATCAAGTTTGGTAGCAACGGAATGAAGTGCTCAAACGCCACATAGCCGCTGAAGCGGTAGCTATCGTCCCAGCCGGCACCACTGCCACGCACATTGCCATCAACGCTGTTCTGCTGAAGATCCAGGCCCAGTTTCACTCCCAGCACATCGGCATGAGCGCCCACGGAGATCAACGAAGCAATTGCGGCGGCAGCCAGGCTTAGTTTTACACGCATTGTCTATTTACCCTTGAGTTAACAACTGTTTTAAGTCAATCAGTGCGGCATTAGCCCGACTGATGTAGTTGGCCATTACCAACGAATGGTTGGCCACAATTCCAAAGCCACTGCCATTGAGCACCATCGGACTCCAGACGGTTTCCTGGGTGGCCTCCAGTTCACGAATGATCTGTTGCAGGCTGACGGTGGCATTTTTCTTTTCCAGCACCTGTTCGAAATCCAGCTCCACTGCCCGCATGATCCCCAGCAGGGCCCAGCAACTGCCGCGAGACTCGTAGAACACGTCATCGATCTTCCACCAGCTGGTTTTGACGATCTGATCGCTGACGGTCAGGGTGGAACTACTGGCGGAGCTGTCTCCGGCCAGATCGGTATTCAAACGACTCTGGCCGACACTGGCGGACAATCGCTGTGACAGGCTGCCCAGACGCTTATCCACCTGGTCCAGCAGAGCCACCAGGTTATCGGCTCGGGCGTAAAATTGTGCCGTTGGCTGAGTCGGATCGCTGATTCGGTCCCGATAGGCACGCAGCGATGCGGCTCCTTCCCGGTACTGGGACTCGGCGCTGGGAATCACCCAGCTGCGATGATCGATGTTGAATTTAGGCTGCGCCTTCTGCAGATCCGGATCGGCGGTAGATTGCGACTGAGACCGGGACAGGTCCTTGCGCATCACCAAGGTCAGATCCCGCACCTGCTCCAGGGCACCAAACTCAAAGGCCGGCATGTTATCCATAAACACCGACGGTGGCAGTTTGTCGTTGGACAGAAAACCTCCGGGCTTATCCAGCAGGGTTTCGGTGATCAAAATGGCGGCGGTGGTCGTCGCATACCCGGTGACCTGTGGTTCACTGCGCAGCTGCGCGTACTCGATGGCATCCGGCTCAATGCTCCACCATACGGCGATCAGCCAGCCCAAAACGACCAGGCCCAATGTGGACCCGATAACCCACTTGCGATTCAGTGCAACCATCATTAACTCCCTACTCAGTGATTGTGGTGGTGGGCCCCATGTGCCTTCATAGCGACCACCGGCAGCTGCAGCTGTTGGCTGCTGCCATTGTCAAAAGACAGCTGACAGGTCACCTGCTGGCCTGCCTTGGGCGTGTGGTGTATGGCCAGCAGCATCAAATGATCGCCACCTTGCTGAAGCTTAACTTCTTTCTCTTTCGGCAACGCCACCTTTTCAATGCGCCGCATCTTCATCATGCCATTTTCGGTCAGCATGGTGTGGATCTCGGTCTTAGCGGCCAGGTCACAGCTCGCCCCCACCAGGGCGGTGTCTTCACCGTGATTGATCAGTGTCATATAGGCGGCGGTATTGGGCACACCCGGTGGCATCTCTCTGACCATTCCCTGGACAATCTCAACCTGAGCAAACAGCGGTGTCGCCAGCAGCAATGCCGACCAAGCAAACAGTTGTTTGAATTTCATATGGCTTACCTTACACTTCCTTGGTATAAAAAATACTCACCTCCACGGAAAGGAACTGAAATGGCATCCAGCATAGAATTGTCCCGTGACGGTCATGTCATGGTACTGACCATCAATCGCCCGGACAAGCGTAACGCACTGACTCAAGAGATGTATTGCAGTCTGACAACACACCTGCAACAGGCTGATGACGATCCCGAGGTGCGTGCCTACCTGATCCGCGGCCAGGAAGACTGCTTTACCGCCGGCAACGATCTGTCTTCTTTTCTCGATACCGGCTTTGGCGAAGACAATGAAGCGGTGCGCTTCATCAAGACACTGCCCACCCTGAAAAAACCGCTGATCGCCGCAGTCGCCGGCAGCGCCGTGGGCGTCGGCAGCACCCTGCTCCCTCACTGTGACATGGTCATCGCCGCCGACAACGCCAAATTTGTCCTGCCCTTCGTCAATATCGGCATTGTTCCGGAAGCCGCCTCCAGCACCTTGATTCCGCAGATGTGTGGCGGCCCTTTGGCCTCGGAGTTGCTGCTGCTGGGCGAACCCTTCGGTGTCGAAAAAGCCAAGGCCGTGGGATTAGTGAACCACAGTTGTCCGGCTGACCAGCTGATGAAGCTGGCCATGGAGTACGCCCAGAAATTTGCCGCCCGACCGCCCGAAGCGATGCAGCAAGCCAAGGCGCTGCTGAAGTTGTCTCAACCTCAGTTGGGCCAGGTGATGCAGGCGGAGTTTGCAGCGCTGGCCGAGCGGCTGAGCAGTAATGAGACTCGTCAGGTGATCGGCGCGCTGATCAACAACAAGTAGCGCCAACGCTGGATTAAGGTGGCGGAGCCCCTGAGAGGGCGATAGGGACTCCGCCGAAACTGACATTACCGGCTTCTCTGCCACACCCAGCAAGCCAGCAGCAAAACCGCCACCAACAGCAGTGACGGCGTGCCATAGTCCTGCCACCACCACACCATGGCGGTGGCGTCTGCGATGGTGACCATTATCAGGCACACCACCAACAGGATAATCAGTAATACCGGCATCGCCGCTTTGGCATCAGCAAAGAGGCCACAATGTAGATCAGGGTGGCGGAAACAGGCTCTATCATCAGATAGACCGCGAACACCACCCGGCACCAAAACAGATTCAGGCCCCAGTGCTCACACAGGCCGGCAAATAATCCAGCCACCCACCCCTTTGCGGGGTCCCGCATTAATCGACTGCTCATGTCGCTCTCCTTAGTGTCGAGATTGATACCACCATACGCCCAGGGCGCTGACGCCCCACCCGGCTACCGGTAACATGCACAGCAGCACGGGGGTCCAGCCGGCGATCATTCATCGTCTCCGAATTGGCCGTTGGAAGCGGTCAAGTTGCTGTCATCGGTGATCAGCACCAGCTCGGTACGCATCTCGGCAATGCCGCGGGATGCATCGGACTTCAGTTCACCATCGAGTTGAGCGGCGATGTCCAGCCGCAGGGATGAGATCTGGGAAGACACGAACTGCTCGACTCCCTGTTCAATCTCATCTTGTGGGTTTGCAACCGCAGCGCCAGACACCATCATCAGGGTGACCAGGGATACCGACAGCAGGGACTTCACTTTGATTGAACCTTCCATGAGTTGCTCCATTTAGGATGTTGGTTAATGACACTGATGGTTATTCAATCAGCGTGCCAACTTTTATTTCATTGATACTAAAAGGAATTGTTAAAAACCGAGGAGGGTGTGGTGTGCCGATTTAAGGAGATTGCCGGGGAAATGGTGATTTTCACCACCCCTTGGTGAAATTGGTCAAAAAAGGGACAGCAGCTGCCCCTTGGTCTGAATCAAACCGGCTGCACCGCTGTGGCCAGAGCCAGCTCGACCATGTCGCCGAAGCTTTTCTGGCGCTCCTCAGCGGTGGTCTCCTCGCTCTTCAACAGATGGTCGGAGACGGTGAGAATGGTCAGGGCACGCACCCCATGTTCTGCGGCGATGGCATAGAGGGCCGATGCCTCCATCTCCACCGCCAGCACCTTCATTTTCTGCAGCGCGGGCAACAAAGCCGGATCGCTGCCGTAGAAAAGGTCATTGGTAAACACGGTGCCAAAACGGGCGGCCATCCCCAGCCGCGTCGCCTGCTGCTGACAGGCCATCGCCAGATCGAAATCCGCGACCGCCGGGTAGTCATAGCCTGCAAAGCGAGTACGATTGGTCAGTGAGGCGGTGCCCGCTCCGGTCGCCACCACCACATCCCTGAGCGAGAGATCCTCGGCCACCCCGCCACAACTGCCGACGCGGATCAGGGTTTTTACCCCATAGTCGCGAATCAGCTCCTCGGCGTAGATCGAGATCGACGGGACGCCCATGCCGTGTCCCATCACCGACACCCTATGGCCATTCCAGGTGCCGGTAAAGCCCAACATGTTGCGCACATTGGTCACTTCCACCGCATCCTCGAGAAAGGTATCGGCAATGTACTTGGCCCGCAGGGGATCACCGGGAAACAACAGCAATTCGGCAAAATCACCAGGCTTAGCGTTGATATGGGGAGTCATTTTGATTTCCTCTTTTTTCAGTGTCGGGGACAGTGTAAAAAGAGGTTTGAGATCAGCATGAGGACAATTGTCCGCCAGGGGAGTCAGAAATGCCTGCGTCAGCGTCCCGCCCTTTAAGCAGTGCCATTAACGAGGGCCATCAACAGTTGATGGACGCCATCCACGCCCTACCTTTAAAGCAATGGCAGTTGGAGGAGGGACAGCCCTTGTTGCACCAGGGAGAGCATGTCAACGCCCTCTACTGGGTGGAGAAAGGCGAGTTTACCCTGCACTACGCCGCCGCCAACGGCAAAGAGTTTGGCCTGGGGATCTGGCAAGGGAATCGGCGGCTATTCGGCGAAGTGGAACTGCTAACCGGTCTTCCCTGCCAGTTTGACGTGGTGCCGCTGGCGCCCGTCATTGTCCGGCAACTGCCCAGAGCCAAACTGGAGTCCTTGCTCATCGAACACCCCAAAATCGGCCTGTGGCTCAGCCAACAGTTGGCGGGTTATTACCAGCAACAGATGCAGCGAAACATGACGCTGAGCCTCTATCCTCTGGCGCACAATATCGCCTTGGATCTGATGCAGCGCAGAGCCCGGGGCGAGCCGGACCTCAAGCTCTATCAGGAAGCGGCCCGCTTCGGCTGCTCCGAACGGGTCTACCGACGCGTGGTGGCCCAGTTAACCGAATTGGGGCTGTTGGAAAAGCGTGGAGGGCGGCTGGAGGTCGTCAGCCAAGACAAGTTAACGGCCTTTCTGGACCTGTAAACAACAACGCCGCCCCGATAGGGCGGCGTTGGCTTATTCGCTATCCCGGGTGACCAGTGATCAACCCGCCGCGTCCTCGAGGGGCTCGCCCACGTGGGCCATCGCCTCCAGCAGCAATGCCGGTGTGGCATCCGCGTGATGGGCTCGCTCGGACAGAGTGCGGCGCCAGGTGCGGGCGCCGGGCAGCCCGTTAAACAGACCCAGCATATGGCGGGTCACGTGGTTTACCCGGCCGCCACCGGCAAGATGGCGTTCTACGTAAGGCACCATCATCTCCACCACTGCGCGGCGATCCACTGCCGGGGTATCACAGCCGTAGATCTCTCTGTCCACCGCCGCCAGCAGGTAAGGGTTCTGATAGGCCTCGCGACCGACCATCACCCCATTCAGGTGCTGCAGGTGGGTCTGACACTCCTGCAGGGTTTTTATGCCGCCGTTGAGGGCCAAGGTCAGCGCCGGGTAATCCCGCTTCAGTTGATAGGCCCGCTCATAATCCAGCGGTGGAATCTCACGGTTCTCTTTCGGACTGAGCCCCGACAACCAGGCTTTTCGAGCATGGATGGTAAAGCTGTCGCACCCCGCCGCCGACACGGTATCGATAAACTGAGTCAAAAACTCGTAGCTGTCCTGATCGTCGATGCCGATGCGGGTCTTCACCGTCACCGGCAGATCCACCGCCTGTCTCATGGCGTCCACGCAGCGGGCCACCAATGTCGGCTCCGCCATCAGGCAGGCGCCAAAACGGCCATTTTGCACTCGATCCGATGGGCAGCCGACGTTGAGATTGATCTCGTCATAGCCCAACTCCTGCGCCCGCTTGGCACACAGGGCCAGATCCGCGGGATCGCTGCCCCCCAGCTGCAGAGCCAACGGATGTTCCTGCTCGTTGTAGCCAAGATAATCGCCCTTACCGTGAATGATGGCACCGGTGGTGACCATCTCGGTATACAGCAGGGTGTGACGGGACATCAGCCGTGCAAAATAGCGATAATGGCGGTCGGTCCAATCCAGCATGGGGGCAACGGAAAACCGGCAGTTGTGTTCAACCTGACTCAAGAGCATGACACCTTTTACAAATTCACTCAGACCATTCGGTCGCGGATGGTCAACCCGGCCGCCCAGCTTGGGCAACCTAAGGCCCTAACGGGCCAGGGGCGGCAGTATAGCAGAGCCAGGCGGCACTGAAAAAAGCCAATCGCCCCTCGGTCTATGGTGCCTCGACACCACCCGGCCTAACTCCCTGCCGGTACTGACTTTACCCTGAACAACGCCTCGTTAGCCCATCAGGGTAGCCAGCAGCCGTCGTGCTCCGCCGTGATCCCGGTGTTCACCGAGATAGATCCCTTGCCACTGTCCCAGCCCCAGTCGCCCTTGTCGCACCGGCAGCAACAAACTGGTGCCCAACAGGCTGCTCTTAATGTGGGCAGGCATGTCGTCATCGCCTTCATAATCATGGCGAAAATAGGCGCTGCCATCGGGCACCAGACGATCAAAGAAAGCGCTGAAGTCACCCCGCACGGTAGGATCACAGTTCTCATTCAGGGTCAGGCTGGCGGAGGTGTGTTGCAGTTGCAGATGCAACAGGCCACTGGGCAACTGCGTCAGCGGCAACGCCGCCTCAATCTCATCGGTGATTAGGTGAAACCCCCGCGGGCGCGGGGACAGGGTCAGCATGCGCTGGTTCATGGTGGCGCTCCATCGTAATTCTTATTCCGGCATGATGGCCACAAGCGCCCGTCAGGGCAAGTCCCTCCGACGGCACCGCAGGCATGGATGGGCTAGCCCATTGGCACCAAAACGGCTCAGAAACTAAACTTTTGGGTGATGGGAAGCCCGCGTGATTATCCCTAAGTTACGTCCATGGGTTTGACCGACAACTCACCTTTTTTCAGATACCTAAGGCCGTAGACCATGATGTGGCGAGCGCTGTTGCTATCCCTACCGCTGCTCCTGTCAGCCCCCGCCTGGGCTCAGGAAGACGACATCGAACTGGATGGCCTGCTGGTGGATCGGACCCTGACCCGGTTTGGCAAAGATTTTCTCTACTACTATTCCGGCTACTGGCGGGATCTGCCCGGCACTCAAGGGTTCATCGTCACCGTCAGTGAAACCGTCTACCCGCAAGCCGGGACTCGACTGTGGATAGAGGTCAATCAAACAAAAATATATGAGACCTATTTTGGCCGCCGCCACAACAACATGAAGGAACGCGCGGATCAGGCCATGTTGGTCACCATCGACCACGTAACACAGGTGAAAGCCAACATCATGCTGGGCCAGCACGATGACCACTGGTGATCACATGGAGGTGAACATGCGCATCCGTTTTCTCTGGCTACTGACCCCGCTGCTGAGTTTTGCCGTCGGTGCCACTCAGCTCAGCTACCAACCCATCAACCCCAGCTTTGGCGGCAATCCACTTAACGGCAGCTTCCTGCTTGGCAAGGCGCAGTCTCAGAATGACCATACCGCCGATCGCACCGAAGCCAGCTTCGTAGAGCGGTTCCAGGAGTCGCTGGAACGCAACCTGTTGTACAGCCTGACCCGCAGCATCTCCAACGGCGAGTTTACCGCCGGCACTTACAATACCGGCGACTACATCGTCGAGGTGCTCGACAGCGATCCCAATAACATCATCGTCCGCATCACCGACATCACCACCGGTGAGATTACCGAGATCGTCATGCCTCGAGTGGAGTTGTAGCCATGAGACTGCCACTGATTCTGCTGATGCTCATGCTGCTGTCCGGCTGCGCGGCCATGCCCAAGCCTGACCTGTTTACCGAACAGGCACAGATCGATCCGGTCAGCGAGCTGATGTTGTCGATGCAGCAGGCACCGACGCCACAGTACCCGATACCGGTGGCGGTGTACGCCTTTCGAGACCAGACCGGACAATATAAGCCCCAGGCCAATGTCAGCTCCTTCTCCACCGCGGTGACTCAGGGCGCCACCTCGATGCTGATACAGACACTGTTGGAGACCGGCTGGTTTGATCCGGTGGAACGTGAAGGGCTGCAGAACCTGTTGACCGAACGCAAGATCATTCGCCAGCGACAAAGCAAAGAGGAATCTCTGCCGTCACTGGCGGATGCCAGGTTGCTGTTTGAGGGCGGCATCATCTCCTACGATACCGACACCTCTACCGGCGGCATCGGTCTGGAGTATTACGGCATCGGCATCTCCGAGCTGTTCCGCAAGGATCAGGTCACCCTGTACCTGCGGGCGGTCGACGTCCACAGCGGCAAGGTGCTGCTGTCGGTTTCTGCCACCAAGAACATCTTCTCACAGGAACTGCGAGCCGGCTTTTTCCGCTACATCAGCCTCAACCGGTTGGCGGAAGCAGAAACCGGCTACACCACCAACGAGCCGGTGCAACTCTGCGTTCGCCAGGCCCTGGAAACCGCGGTGGCGGAGATCATCGAACAGGGCAAACAGAAGGGCTTCTGGAGCAGCAGTTAACCCTCCAGCACCGTTCCTGCTTCAACGCTTGCCTCGGGCAGCCTACGGGCTGCCTTTTTTTTTTGCCTGAAAACAGAGCTAACCCGCCGAAAAACAGCCTAACCCCGATGAACTAGCCCGCGCCAGCAACAACCGAACAATACCTAGACAACAAGCTATTAATCAGCAACTTAAGCATAAAATTGTCAGAACCAGAAAACCCCCCATAACGGCTATAGAGGCCCTCAAATGGGATAGGTAGCATGGAGCTACTTTCTGATGAGGTTGTTATGAAATCGCTGCTTCTGAGTTTTCTATTACTCTGCACGCCACTGCTGGCGAATGAGTTGTCTTTGCCTCTGCAGGCCTTGATGGACTCTCGCTCGGTAGCGGATTTGCTGGCGCAGGAAAACCCGAACAGGATCTCGCTGCAACAAACCGGCGCCTTTAACCGCGCCGCTCTGTATCAGTCGGGCAACGACAACCTCATCGCCCTTTTACAAAATGGCGAACACCAAGACAGCATTATCCAACAGCAGGGAGAGGGCAACCGGGTTGCGGCGCTGCAGTATGGCACTAACAACGAGCTAACGCTCAGCCAGTACGGCAACGATAACCAGGCCCACATCTTTCAGGGGGGTAATGGCAGCAAACTTGAGATTCACCAGGAGGGGGACGCCAACCTCCTCGATGTCGGGATCTATTCAGTGACGCCGATGGAATCGCCGCTCACCATCCAGCAGACCGGATACGGCCGTGATCTCCTGATAGGCTTTTACTAATCCGAAAAGGAACTGATGATGAAACACGGAATTAAGTTATCACTGGTGGCCGTTGCTCTGGCCAGTGTGGGTTTTGCCGCGACGGCAGAAGACACCGTCTCCATTACCCAAACCGGCAATGACAACGCCGCCAACTACCACTCCAATGGTGGCAACAGCGCGACCATGACTCAGAGCGGCGACAATAACGACATCGCCACCGGCCTGTTTGCCGATGGCGGCAACACCGCCATCCTGAGCCAGAGTGGCGACAGCAACGCCATCAGTCTGAATGAAACCAGCACCACCACAGGTGCCGGCAGCGACTACAACCTGACTCAGAACGGCAGCACCGGCCTGCTTGACAAGGCACAGGGCCAGCAGATTGCCATCGACATGTTTGGCGGTAACAACGACGTGACGGCCACTCAAACCTATGGCGATGGCCAGGATGTCGAAGGCGCCGCCGTCGGCAACCAGATCATGATGAGCGCCGCCGGCGTCGACAACACCTTGATGTTGGATCAGAGCGGCGACAGCAACGTCATCAGCTTCCACTCCGAAAACGCCTCCGGCAATACCGTGACTGCCGGTCAAAGCGGCGACAACAACAACCTGGACATGTCCGACGTCAACAACCTGCAGGGCGTCGGCGTGACCACCCTGCAGAACGGCGATAGCAACATCATCGACATGAGCGACGTCGAAAATGTCGAAGGCGGCAGCATCGACGCCTTCCAAAATGGCCAGGGCAACAGTGTTAACTTGCTCAGCGTCACCAACCTGAGCGGTGCCACCATCTCCAGCGACCAGAACGGCAGCGCCAACAGCTTCAACCTGTCCGGTGTCAACGACGTCAGCGCCTCCATCATTAAGGGCGTACAGGCCGGCAGTGGCAACAGCATCGACTTCTCCGATGCCGATGGCATCAACGGCTCGACCATCACGGCCGACCAGGCGGGCAATGGCAACATCGTTACCGGTACCGTCAGCAACATCAGCAACTCCACTCTGTCGGCCACTCAGGGCGACCTGGCCGAAGGCAACGGCAACGACGTTGACTTCATCGCCGTGGACCTGACCGACAGTGAGCTGGTCACCAACCAGACCGGCCAGAGCAACGAAATCGACGTGGACGTGCGCTGGTCAGAGAACGTGGATTACACCCTGACTCAGACAGGCGAGAGCAACCAGATCGATTACGCCAGCTCCTGGGGCTCGACCAACTCGACTCTGACCATCGACCAGTTGGGCGATCGTAACTACGCCAATGTCATTGCCGACGGTGACGGCAACACCCTGACTCTGGGCCAAACCGGCAGCGATCATCGCGCCGACGTCGACGTCTATGCCGACAGCAATACTCTGACTCTGACTCAAAGCGGCAGCCTGCAGGAGTTCGATGTGGACGTGACCGGCGACGGCCACGGCATCACCATGAGCCAGAGCGGCAACGATAACTACGCCAAGGTCAATGCCAAAGGCAGTGGCGGCACCATCTCTACCACCCAGGATGGTGAGATGAACAGCCTGTCTCTGCTGACGTCCGGCGCCGGCCTGACCGCCACCCTGCTGCAGGAAGGCAATGGCAACGTCATCGCCGCCAACGAGTCCGGCGGTGCTTATGAGTCCAACGGTAACGGCAACACCCTGCTGGTCAGCCAAACTGGCGGAAATAACAACGCCCTGTACGGCAGCCAGATTGGCGATGGCAACACCATCGACCTGACTCAAACCGGTTCATTCAACACCGCCACCATTGATCAGAGTGGCATGGGTAACACCGCCACTGTGATGCAGGGTGGCATGTACAACAGCGCCACTGTGGTACAGATGAATCCATAACCGGCGCCCTGAACAACAAAGGGAGACCCTGAGGTCTCCCTTTTTACGTCCGTTTACGCCGCTCAGGCCAGGCCGAGCTTACTCACCAGCTCAACCCGGTTGCGGGTTTCGGTTTTACGAAAGATGGAGGCCAGGTGAGCCTTAACCGTGTACTCGCTGATGAACAACTTGCGGGCTATCTCCTTGTTTCTGGCTCCAAGGGCCACCAGTCGCACCACGCTCTGCTCACGATTGGTCAGTTTGTCTTGCTCCTGGCGACTGCTCTGTTGCGCCTGGGCACCGATCATCTGGCACACCGCCTGCTCCAGAGTCGCCCGTGAAAACCACAACTCCCCCTGAATCAGCGCCCGCAGCGCCGACAGGCTCATGTCGACCCGATCGTTGTGGTACAGCACCCCCTTCACTCCCTGAGTCAGCAGGTGCACCGGATCGACACTGTCTTCGGTGACGCCGAACAACGCCACCGATTGCTCTGGCAGCAACCGCTGCACCCACACCGGCACGCCATTTCGGTTTAGACCACAGGAGTCCTGTGACACCAGCAGCAACAGATCCGGCCGGTTCAGCTCCGACGCACGCACGTCGCCGGGCTGGTTGCGGACCTCGATCTCCACCTCCAGGGTCTTGCACAGCATTGGCAGGGAGTTGGCGCTGTCATCTCCCTGTATAAACAACACTTTGGAAAATTTTGTAGTCATCTCGCAATCCTTCGCTCCCACTGAATCAATCACTTGATCTCCGGGGTTCACTACAGCAGCTTTTAAGCTATCGGCTAATGCCGGCCAGCTCAAGCAGAACCTGAACCAGGGTCAACCAGTTACACTTGTCACTTTACCCTATTTCTTGCCAACAATGACCCTGCAACAGGCCATTTTTTGGTGTTTTTTTGGACAATGGCTATCTTGGCACCTATAGGTTACAAGGAGATAAACACACTCAAGGATTGAGTATGAGACCGCTCTGGGGTGCCTGGATCGCCCTGTTGCTGCATGGATGCAGCCTCGAACAACCGCACCTGCACCCCAACATCGTGGCGGATTTGCAGCCACTGAAGACTCACCAGAATCGGCCTGTCGTCCCCATTCCCGTCGCTGTTGATGACAACCCGGCACTGACCCGCATCGGCCTGGCGCTGTTTATGGATCCGCGCCTGTCCAGCAATGGCAAGGTCAGTTGTGCCACCTGCCATCCGCTGAATCAATACGGTGCTCAGCCCAGCGCCCTGTCCCCGGGAGTTGCTGGCAGCGGCCCCCGCAACAGCCCGACGGTCTTCAATACCAGCCTGAATCCGAGCCAGTTCTGGGATGGCCGCGCTCACTCCCTGGAAACTCAAATCGACGGCCCGCTGCACAACCCACTGGAGATGGACAGCGACTGGCCCGCGGTGGTGGCCAGGTTATCGAACGATGCCGCCTTTCACGACGCCTTTATCGATGCCAGCGGCCAGCCCCTGAGCGAACACAGCATCAAGGCGGCCATCAGCCATTTTGAACGGCAACTGCTGACGCCGGGCTCACGCTTTGATCGCTACCTTCAGGGAGAGTTAACCCTGACCGCATCAGAGTCCGCCGGCTGGTCGCAGTTTCAGTCCCTGGGCTGCATCCTGTGTCATCAGGGGGTCAACCTGGGCGGCAACCTGCAACAGACCTTCGGCCTGACCCAAAGGCCCGCCAGCACCAGCGTCGATCGGGGCCTTGGCGACAACAGCGGCGACAAACGGGACGCCCATGTATTCCGGGTTCCAGGCCTGCGCAATGTGGCGCAAACAGCCCCCTATTTCCATGACGGCTCGGTGACCCACCTCGACCAGGCCATTGAGATCATGGCGATGTCGCAACTGGGCATCACCCTGACGGCTAACCAGACCCACGACATCGGTGCATTTCTTCACAGCCTTACCGCGCCGCCGCCAGCCATTTTGCGGGAGGCACCATGAAAATCGCCACCCGCCTGAAGCCGTTGGCTGCCGTTGCACTGATCGTCAGCGCGGCCATGATCGCCATCATCGTCTACGGCCGCCTGCAACTGAAGCAATTGACTCATCAACAGGCCAGCCTGACCGAGGCAGAATACCTGATCACCGCCGCCCTCAATGATCTGATGACTCAGGGGCAGGAAAACCGACGCAACCAGGACTACTCGGGCTGGTTGCATCACTACCTCATCAATAACAGTCGCGACAAGGTGTACAGTGCCCCACAGCATCAACAGCTAACACTGAAACTGACCCAGTTTGCTCGCCACTACCACGCCCTGCAACAACACCAAGTCGCCATGGCCGTCAGTGCTCGAGCACTGCGGGCCCAGTTTCTCCAGATAGAGCACCGCGGCTCCCCGACGCAGAAGCTCAATGCCGCTTGGCTGGAACGCCACTACCTCAGCAGACACCGGGACTCTGCCGCGATTGTGAAACCCTCACCACGATGGCTCGCGTCACTTCCGCCAGGAAACCAGAGTCAGATTAACGTTCACGGCCAAGCGCTAGCGCGCTCCCAAGCCGCGCATCAATACCACCTGACGGCGCTGCAGCAAACGCGCACGCCGGAGGCTCTGGCTCAAGCGATACAAACCAACCACCGCACCGCCAAGCACTACGATAATCAACAGGCATTGGCTTTCGTGATGCTGGTGCTCACCTTGATCGCCCTGTCTGCCATCGAACTGATACGAAAACTGCGCTCCATCAGTAAGCTCAACAACGAACTGGCCCGAATCTCTGAGCTAAAAACTTTTTTCCTGGCCACCATGAGTCACGAGATGCGCACCCCGCTGAACGCCATCAGCGGTTTTACCGACCTGTTGAGTCAAAGTTCCTTGAGTCCTCAGCAGCGAGAGCAGGTCAGTCACATCGGTCAGGCCTCCAGCACCCTGCTGACCCTGGTCAATGACATCATGGACCACAGCAAGCTCAAAGCCGGAAAACTGGTGTTGGACAAACGCCACTTTGCCGTCGACGAGCTGTTGGAGGAACTGCACCACTTGTTCGCCAAGCATTGCCGCGATAAATCCCTGGCCCTGTGGGTGCATTGCGATCCCAGTGCACCGGAAGTAATACACAGCGATCGCTTCCGCTTGCATCAGATACTGTGCAACCTGCTCAGCAACGCCTGCAAATTCACCACACAGGGCCATGTCGAACTGCGACTGAGTCGCACCAACGCCGACTCGCTGCTGATCACGGTGACCGACACCGGCATCGGCATTTCACCTGAGGCCCAGAAGCACCTGTTCGATGCTTTCACCCAAGCCGACTCCTCCATCTCCCGCCGCTTCGGAGGCACCGGCCTGGGACTGGCCATCAGCCACAGTCTGGCAACCTTGCTGGGGGGGGAACTGACGGTCACCAGTACGCCGGGCGCCGGGACCACGTTTCGATTTTCACTGCCCATTGACGACACCGTTCCTCAATCCCGCCCCAGCCTGGGACAGGTGCTGGTGCTCGGGCAGGACCGGGTGGCCGTTCCCGCCCTGCTGGACATTCTTCGCCGCCAGCATTTCGATGCCAGCGACAACCCCGCCATGCTGAGCCGCACCGACGAGCCGGGACTGCTTCACGTTATCCTGGCCGACGCGCAAGGGCGACAACAGTGGCGGCAACTGAAACCAACCCTGTCACCGCGACGGGGGAAGTGGAAACTCTACTGCATCGACACCGAAGGGAGCACACCGACACCGGAGTTCACCGCCATTAGCCTTCCGGTCTCCGCCAAAGACCTGCAGCAACTGCTGCACCAACAGGCACCGGTAGAATCGCAACCTGTCCTTCGGGACAATGGTCACCCGTTGCGCGACAGGCGGATTTTGGTGGTCGATGACGTCATGACCAATCGGCTGGTGGCTAAGCAGATACTGACCAAAATGGGGGCCACCGCCACGGTGGCTGATGGGGGGAAACAGGCAATTGAGTTATTGCAGACCCAGGGGTTTGATCTGATTCTGCTGGATATCCAAATGCCGGGCATGGACGGCTACCAAACCTGCCAGGCCCTTCGCCGTCAACTGCCTCAGCACCACGGCACTCCGGTGATTGCCCTGACCGCCAATGTACTGTCGCAGCGGGACCCAAACCTGCTGGCGTCCGGCTTTGAAGGCTGCATCACCAAACCCATCACCCGGGAACACCTGTTGTCAGGCTTATCCAGGATCGTGCCTGGGTTGCTGGATACTCAGGATCGGCACCGCATCGACGGGGAGGGAGCGGCCGGCCCGATGGGACCAATGCAAGGAGAGCCGGCCGCAGTACAGCGAAAGAGGAAGCGAACCGCTAACGGGACGCCGCCACCTTTTGATAGGCAGGAAGATGCTGATACAACTCATCTTTCAGAGGATGAAGCTTAGCCTGAGCGATGCGACGGAACTGGTACACCACCAGGGCCACATTGGACGCCAGCGCAATGGCGGAGACCCACCACAGGGCTTGCGGGTTGTTGGAGGCCTTGACCGCAAACATCGAGGTATCCACAAAGCTCGGGAAGCACATGACGAACATCATCCAGAATCCCAGCGTGTGGGCCCGGTGCTGCAACCACGCGCCTTTACGCATGAAGAAAGCCGGAATGGTGCAAGACAGGAGCAAGGCTCCTCCGGCATAAAACGCATGATCGCCGACGCAGTTGTAGACGTAAGCGAAATTCCACAGATCGTAGGCGACGATCCAGAACCACAGCATGTCCGGCCACAGCATGTCTTTGAATTTGTCGTTACTGATGAAGATGCCGGCCCAGCCACAGATGGCGATGATATTGAGAATGCCGGCCACGCCGTTCATGATGTTCCAGACGCCGCCGGTGATCATGATGCCATCGACCATGCCGTTAAAACTGAAGCACTGAAAGTCACGGACCACCGCCTCGGCGATGTTGATCGCCAGGATCGCAGGCGGAAACATCAGCACCCACTTCTTGTCCGCCGCCCCCTTGATGTACCGAATGGCCATAAAACCGACGCAGCCCGCCAGCGAGGAATACACCTTGGCCCAATGGAACCAGGTGCCGACACTGGAACCTTCTGCCGAGGTGGTTTTCGGCCACACGGTAAAGGTCAGAATCAATGGCAGGACAACGAAACAGGCAATGCCGGCCCACATGCTGCGGCGGGAGATCTCATTCAGAATAATCAACGCCACCAGCACGCCCAGAAAGGCCGCCCAGGAGTACCAGGGAATGGGTTCAAACAGAAACATAATGCTACCTCGTCAAGGTAGGGGGTGACCGCCGGGACGCTAATAACGACGGTCACCCATTTCAGTACTCGTCGGGTGAGGATGAACCCGACATTGACCGAAAAGGAGCGTGGGTCTCTTTGCCAGCCCAGGCACTCAGGAGACGGTGACTCCCGAGCCGGCAAAGATCCCACAGGGGTGGATTAGAAGGCGTAGTTGTACTCAACCCAGAAGCTGTCGTTCTTGGCAGTCGAGTAGTAAGTACGCACATTTTGCTTCTTGGTCAGCTGGTAAGCGACAGACACCTCAAACTCGGTGGCATCCATCTGCAGACCGCCGTCCATCACATCGTCATCCCAGGACTTACCGTTCAGCTCCATGGTGTAACGGTAGCTGGCCAGCATCCACCACTTATCGGTGAACTTCCAGTTGACGTACACCATGGCGGTACCGATGGTCGAAGCGATGTCGACGCCGCTGCTGCTGCTGTCGGGCCACTCAGGGTTCAGATCCTGAATGTTGTCGTCCATGATCACGCCACCCACATACAGGATGGGCCAGATCAGAATCTTATCGCCCACCGGAATGGTGGCCACCGGACCGGCCTGAATCACCGAGGTGGAACCGAAGAAGGGGTGATCCGCAAACACCGCGTCGACCGAGAAGCCCAGACCATTCAAAGTGTTGATGGTACCGTAACGCAGGCGATAGGAACGGTTGCTGGCCTTGCCCTTGGTCTTGGTACCGACCGGGCCAACACTGCCATCCGGGTACAGGCCGTACTCGATGCCGCCAAACTTGTCGCTTTTATCGCCTTCGTTAAAGATGTTTTTCATCTCAAACAGGATACCGGACTTCTGCGCGTACTCACCCTTGTCTTCCGACAGCGACATCATCCCTTTCAGGTTGGCCCCTTCGGTACCGTATGAGGCCCCCAGGTAGGTATACACTTCGGTGGGGCTGCCCATGTTAGGGGCGTCGTCCGCAGCCAGTGCACAGAAACTCATTGCGGCTAAGGTGAGAGCAATTGTCTTTTTCATCATAAACTCCATCGAGATTTTGTATTTATATAATCAGTGCCTAATAAAACTAACTAACCATTTCTTGTTGTAGTCTGTAATTACGCCATTTCGCTCCATATACCTGGATGAACAAAATAGTGTTCAGCAGGAAACTCAAGAAACCAATTGCCAGCATCAATTCATCATTACGTGGCAACATCACAACATTACTTTCGTACATCGCGGGGTTGGTGAAGTAATACATAAATGACAGGGCGAGAGTAAACGCCCGGGCCTGCAACCAAGTTCCCTTAGTAATAAGCAGAGAAGGAATGGTCGCTGCGGTTAACACCATGAACTGAGCGGTAGCGGAACCTGGAAAGTTCAAATATACAAACGCAAAGTTCCAAACGTCGTAGGCGATGATCCAGAAGGTGGTCATGGCCGGCCAAACCATATCTTTGTCTTTGGTTTTCGCGGCTTGAATTTGTGCCCACCCGGTCAGTGTGATAATGGAGAAAATACCACCAATGGCGTTCAATACGTTGGCGGTATAACCCATGCTGAAATCCTGAAGTACCGCTTCAGAAATATTCAAGGCCAGGAAACCTGCCGCACAGAATTTCGCCCACTTCATCTCTCCGACCTTGGTGTACCGAATCAATGTAAACAGCACACAGGCACCCACAACCGAATACAGCTTCACCCACTTGAACCAGTAGCTGACGCCATAGCTGGCCCACAGGGGAATCAGCACAATCGGCAGAACAAAGAAGATCACCACAGTTGGCCATTTATAGCGGCGACAGATTTCGTTCATCACCATCAGGCCAATCAGAACGAACAACACATGAGCGTAGGCTCGCACCTGTACCCATTTATGGCCGGTAAACTTCTTGTTGCCCTTCTCATACAGGAAGCGGTCAACCGCAACCATTGGCATCGACACATCATCGAAATCATCAATGATCTGGCCGCTGCTGCTGGTGATGGTCAATTGCTGATCCTGGACCTGCCAGCGCTTCTGTTCGACGACGTTATGACCACCGTACTGCTTGGTCACAGTAACCTGGTTGTCAGCGGCAAACTCCATGCGGAAAAAAAGACTTCCTTGTCCAGGATCTCCATCCATGGTTCCTTGCCAAATCTGACCAACCAACTGGTCTTGAAAATCAACTCCTTCCAGATCGGTTGCCATGGCCGCCGGGGTCAGCAGCAACATCAGCATCATCGCCTGAAATGCTTTCACTAATCTGTTCATGCTATCGATTCCCTGACGGGGTGGTGGTAACCACCCCGCTCCTTACCGGTTACGCCGTTACGGGTTTCTGACCAGAGGCCATCGAAGGCTTTTGGGTCTCCAGCAGCGGACTGCTCTCCTCGGTTCTGGCATCCACCACCAGCGGCGGTGTTCGATTGCCATAGGGCGGTTCCTTACCCCCTTCAGCATTGGGCTGACGGAATTTCTTGAAGTAGTAAATCAGGTAGGCGATGTGCAGTACGGCGTTGGCCACACCCCAGAACATCAACACGTTGTCGTTGGCCCAGTGGGTGGAGTCCATCACGTCGGCAAACGGGTCGCCCATGGCGCGCACCAGAATGTGGAACGCCAGGGTGTAGACTCGAGCAATGATGTACAGCTCTGGTCGGCCTTTGATCAGCGGATACAGCTCGGCGGCCATCAGAATACAGAAGGAGCTGGCGAAGTAACCGGGGTTTTCGCCATACACAAATGCCATGTTCCAGGTGGTGTAGAGGAAGTTCCAGGCAGCGGTAGAGAAAAACAGCAGATCGTTGGGTGCATCTTTACCAATCAGCCAGTACTGACGCTTGCCGTTTTTGTATTTTGGCAGCGGCATGGTGGCCAGCAGCACACAACCGGCAATAAAGTTAAAGTAGTTCTGAGTAACCAGATCCTTAACTGTCGCCTCGGCAATATTCAGGAACAGGACGCCGTACAGACACCACAGCACCCAGTCTTTTCGGAAAAACTTGAGAATTCTGTTTGGATTATCGTAATAAAGATAAGCCAATCTCGCACTACCAACAATAATGGCAGTTGGAATCAAAACACTGACGGTTTTAGCCCAGCGGAACCAGCCGTCTAAGTTATCAGCCCATAATGGAGCTGTAAGTAAAGAGAGCATCCAAAATGCGAAAGTGAATCTTGGTGTTCTTCTCATCATCTCTACTAATACAAGTAGAAATACTATGTAGCCAACCATCGAAACGATGTAGGTGGAAATTGGTATGCCCATAACCAACCCGTCCTCTTTTTATTATCCCAAACAAAATTAGTGTATTTACTCTAATTCGAGGTCTGACCAGATAACGTGACTAAGATCATGCTATGGATTTATTCATTAAAAAGGTAAACGCAATGTGAATCGAACCACATTCTTTAACACAGGGCCAATCAAAAAGGCTAAATGGAGTCTCTCAAACAGAAGCAATCACCACGATAGATTGCCAACACAGCCAAAGCGTGCTTTTTGATAACAATTCAAACACAAGCGATACCAACACCGGACATAAAATTGATCCAGGTCAGAAAAAAAACAAATTAGAGCATATACTCTAATCGAATCTCCCCCAATCAATCGGTGGCTTACATGCGTAAATTGTTAACTGCGATTCTTCCTTTATCTTTGTGCCTGAGTGCGCCCAGCTGGGCATTGACCGTGGCCGACGTTAATATTGATGACTCCCTGAATGTTCAGGGCATTGAAATGCCACACCGTGGTGCCGGTATTCGTAAAAAGTTCTTTATGAAGCTGTATGTCAGTAGCCTGTATAACCAGGACAACCTGCCAGCAGAGGAGTTGATGAAAGGCAAATCCGCCGCCGCCATTCAGCTGGACATCATCTCTTCGATGATCACCTCAGAAAAGATGACCGCCAGCATGGAGGAGGGCTTTGAGCAGTCCGCCGGTGACCGCCTACCGCAGATTCAGGATAAGGTCGATCAGTTCACCGCCGCCTTTAGCGAACCGGTTCAAGAAGGGGATCGATTCCGCATCGTCTCTCTGCCAGAAAGTGGTGTTGAACTGCGAAAAAATGGCAAATCACTGGTGACCATCGAAGGGGAAACCTTCCGCGAAGTGCTGCTGGGGATCTGGCTCGGTGATGACCCGCTTGATGATGACCTGAAAGAAGCGATGCTGGGAGAGTAAGGTCTCAGCCTCTACAAAAAAGCGGCCCGCAGGCCGCTTTTTTTATTCCACATACTGATACTGTACCCGGGCGGTGGTACTGCACAACAGCTCATAGGGGATGGTGGTGGCGCACTCGGCAATCTCCTCCACCGGCAGGCCCCTTCCCCACAGCACCACCGGATCGCCGACGCTTACCTCGGCGTCACCGATGTCTACCGTCATCATGTCCATCGATACCCTACCCGCCAATGGAAAGCGTCGACCATTGATCAGCACCGGGGTGCCGCTGACCGCGTGCCTGGGGTAGCCATCACCATAGCCCATGGCGATGACCGCCAGGCGGGTATCCCGACCGCTGCGCCAACTCTGACCGTAACCCACAGGCTCTCCGGCCTTAAGCTCCCGAACCGCCAGTACCGCGGTTTTCATGGTCATTACCGGCTGCAGCTGAAAATCCTGAGGTCGCCCGGCGATCATCGGTGATCCACCGTACAGCGCCAGCCCGGTTCGCACCCAGTTGCCGTGCGCCGCCGGCCACACCAGGGCGCCGGCCGAGTTAGACAAAGTGCGTTCGCCAGGCAGGTCTCGGGTCAGTTGATTAAACAGGGCGATCTGGCGTGCTGTTTCCGGGTTTTCGGCTTCGTCGGCCACCGCGAAATGGGTCATAAAGTTAATGTCCCCCTGCAGGTGCGTCAGGGCACTGAGCCGTTGGTAGATGGCCGCAAACTGCTCAGGCTGAATCCCGAGGCGATGCATGCCGGTATCCAGTTTCAACCAGATTCGAATCGGACGACTGAGCACCGCCCGCTCCAGCATCGCCACCTGCTCGACATCATGAATCGCCACTTCCAGATTATTGGCAGCGGCCAGCTCCAGATCCTCTTCCGAAAACACGCCCTCAAGCAGCAACATTCGGGCGCAGATGCCCTCATTGCGAAGGCACAGGGCCTCCTCCAACCGGGCCATACCAAAGCCATTGACTCCGGCCTGATCCAGCCAGCGGGCCAGAGTGGTTAATCCATGGCCATAGGCGTTGGCTTTCACCACCGCCATGATTTTCGAGTGCGGAGCCAGCTTACGCAGCCGCTCCAGATTATGCAGCAAGGCATGACGGCTGATCTCAGCCACAGGGGAGAATCGCACAGCAGATTCCTTATTCGTCGTATTCGAAGCCGCCGCCGGCGTAGTTGTCAAAGCGGGAGAACATGCCCTGGAAGGTCAGAGGAACCTTACCAATGGGGCCGTTACGCTGTTTACCGATGATGATTTCAGCGGTGCCCTTTTCGGCGGTGTCGGGATGATAGACCTCATCCCGATAGATAAACATAATCAAGTCGGCATCCTGCTCAATGGAGCCGGACTCACGCAGATCCGAGTTCACCGGCCGCTTGTCGGCCCGTTGCTCCAACGAGCGGTTCAGCTGCGACAGGGCGATCACCGGCACGTTCAGTTCTTTCGCCAGCGCCTTCAGCGAGCGGGAGATCTCGGCGATCTCCAGTGTCCGGTTGTCCGACAACGCAGGCACCTGCATCAACTGCAGGTAATCCACCATGATCATCGACAGGCCGCCATACTCCCGGGCAACCCGGCGGGCGCGGGAACGCACATCGGTGGGGGTCAGGCCGGAGCCATCGTCGATGTACATCTTACCCTGCTCCATCATTAGCCCCATGGTGCCGGACACCCGGGCCCAGTCTTCATCATTGAGCTGGCCGGTACGGATTTTGGTCTGGTCTACCCGGCCCAGCGACGCCAACATACGCATCATGATCTGTTCCGAGGGCATCTCCAGAGAGAAGATCAGCACCGGCTTGTCTTCATTCATGGCCGCCTGCTCACACAGGTTCATGGCAAAGGTGGTTTTCCCCATGGAAGGTCGGGCGGCCACGATGATCAAATCCGAAGGCTGGAAGCCGGCGGTCATCTTATCCAGATCCGAGAAGCCGCTGGAAACCCCGGTCACACCGTTATGAGGATTACTGTACAGCTCCTCAATCTTATCCACGGTTTTTTCCAGGATACTCTTAATGTTTTCCGGGCCTTCATTGGCACTGGTGCGGCTTTCGGCGATCTTAAACACCTTGGTTTCCGCCAGATCCAGCAGGGCCCCGGAGTCGCGCCCGTCGGGATTGAAGCCGGCGTCGGCGATCTCATTGGCCACCTTGATCATCTCACGCACCACCGCGCGCTCGCGTACGATCTCGGCGTAGGCGACGATGTTGGCCACACTGGGGGTGTTGCGGGAGATGTCGGACAGATAGGCGATGCCGCCGACGTTATCCAGCTCGCCGAGACGATTGAGCTCTTCGGAGACGGTCACCAGATCCAACGGGTGGCCGTTTTCCAGCAATTGTGACATGGCGGCGTAGATAAACTGATGACTGCGGCTGTAGAAGTCCTCTTTGACAACCCGTTCCGCCACCTGATCGAAGACGTCATTATTCAGCATCAAGCCACCGAGGACCGACTGTTCCGCCTCCAGAGAGTGAGGAGGAATCTTCAGCTGATCCACTGTCTTTTGCCGTTTGTCGTCGCGCTGGCGCGTTTCTGCCATGTTAAACCCGTTACACTCAATGCGTTAAATTGGTAAGATTTCCCCTTTCTGGGCGCATTGCCCAAACAGGAATGATAATAATAAAGGGACCTCCCATGCCAACCAAAGTTTCTTCTTCGGTCTCCGTCCTAGCGCTAAGCCTGGCCGTGGCCCTGCCCGCTGTCGCCAATGAAGGCCAGTGGCTCCCCATGCAGATGCCGCAACTGAGCGATGAGCTTCAGCAAGCCGGCATCCGTCTGCCAGCCGAACAGCTGGCGGACCTGAATCAATATCCAATGAATGCGGTGGTAGGACTGGGGTATTGTACTGCCTCCTTCGTTTCTCCCAAAGGATTGGTTGTCACAAACCACCATTGTGCCTACCGGGGCATTCAGTTCAACAGCAATGAAGAACACAACTACCTGGATGATGGCTTCCTGGCCACCAGCCTGGATAAAGAGCCTTCTGCTGGCCCTCAGGAACGCCTGTACGTCACCGACAAGATCGAAGACGTTACCGAGCAGGTGTACGCCGGTGTCAACGACGACATGGACGGCTATCAGCGCTACCATACCATCCAGGGCAACCGTAAGGCGCTGCTGAAGCAGTGTGAGTCCAACGACAACTACCGTTGCCATGTGCGCAGCTTTCATGGCGGCAAAAAGTACTACCTGTTGCGTCAGTTGATGATTCGCGACGTGCGTCTGGTATACGCGCCGCCTCAAAGTGTCGGCTCCTTCGGCGGTGACATCGATAACTTCGAGTACCCCCGCCATAGCGGTGACTTCACCTTCCTGCGGGCCTACGTTGCCCCGGATGGCTCACCGGCCGCCTACAGCGAAGACAACGTCCCCTACCAGCCCAAGAGCTTCCTTAAGGTCAACGCCAGTGGCGTGAAGCAGGGAGACGGGGTATTGGTGGCAGGCTACCCGGGCCGAACCAGCAGACACAAACTACTGAGCGAATTGGAATTTGCCAGTAACTGGCAGTATCCGGTCGGTGCCAGCCGCTATCAGCAGCGCATCGATCTCATCGACCAGTACGGCCTCGAAGACGGCGTCATCAAGATCGCCTACGCCGGCACCAAAGCCAGCCTTGCCAACCGCATGAAGAAGATGAACGGCCTGCTGGATGGCTTTCGTAAAACCGACATTCCCGCCATCAAGGGCAGCAATGAACACGCCTTCAAAGACTGGCTGAAAGCCGAGCCGAGCCGTGCCGACGCCCTGGCCAAGGTTGAACAGCTGGAGAAAAAGCTGGCCGAGCAACGAAACTACAAGCAGCGGGCGTTCTACTTCGAAAATGCCCAGTCCAGTGCCCTGCTTAACACCGCCAACCGACTGTATAAACTGGCCAATGAGCGCCAAAAACCCGATGCCGAGCGCGAGGAAGGCTATCAGGAGCGGGACATGAAGATGCTCGAGGGCCGTCTCAACCGCCTGACCCGCAGCTTCCATACTCGTATGGATCGGGGCCTGTGGCAGATGGACATCGACGCCTACCTGGCTCAGTCGCACCGGACTGCGGCCCTGGACAAGGTACTGGAAACCCTGGACCTGGATCAGGCCTATGCCAACACCGGCCTCAATGACAGCGGCCAGCGCCTCAAGTGGATGACCCAGCCGGTGTCGGCGTTCAAAGCCAGCGATGATCCCTTCATTAAGATGGCGGTGGCCCTGTACGACGCCAACGAAGCCAATCGCAAGCAACGTCAGACCCTGGCCGGTGACATCACCGCCGTGCGTCCCGCTATGATGGCGGCCTTGCTGGACTGGTACGACAGCCGTAACCAGCCGGTGTACCCGGATGCCAACGGCACCCTGCGCATCAGTTACGGTGTGGTCGATGGCTACCAGGCCGCCGATGCCCTGTACAAACAGCCGTTTACCCGACTGGAGGGCATTGTCGAGAAGCACACCGGCGTCGAACCGTTCAATGCACCGCAAAAGATCCTCGAGGCCATCAAGGCCAAACGCTATGGCAGCTACTCGGTGGACAGCATCAAGGCGCAGACCCAATCCTGGTACTGCGGCATTTTGCCTTGTGCCGAGGCCAATGACGGCCACTTTGGCTCGGTGCCAGTGAACTTCCTCTCCAGCGTCGACACCACAGGGGGCAACTCCGGTTCGCCGATCCTCAACGGCGACGGCGATCTGGTCGGTCTGAATTTCGACTCCACCTATGAGTCGATCACCAAGGACTGGTACTTCAACCCCAGCATCACCCGGGCCGTACACGTCGACTTCCGCTACGTGTTGTGGATGATGGAAAATGTCGACAGCGCCGACAACCTGTTGACCGAGCTGACCCTGATCAAGTAAACGCTTACTAACGAAAAAAGCCGCCATATGGCGGCTTTTTTGGTTGCCACTGCCGAGACTGGCATAAAAAAACACCGCCCTGAGGCGGTGTTTTTCTGCTCCGGTTTCCCGGATTAAGCGACCGGTGTCAGCTTAGTGATTACTCACCAGCAACAATGGTCAGCTTAACAGTAGCAGTCACTTCGTTGTGTACAGCAACAACGATGTCGTACTCGCCGGTGTTGCGCAGAGCGCCTTCGGACAGACGTACTTCAGACTTGGCTACTTCAACGCCGGCAGCGGTGATCGCGTCAGCAATGTCGCGAGTACCGATGGAACCGAACAGCTTGCCTTCGTCACCCGCTTTGGAAGCGATGGAAACGCCTTCCAGAGCAGCCAGCTTCTCAGCGCGAGCTTGAGCAGCAGCCAGCTTGTCAGCGATGTTCTTTTCCAGATCAGCGCGACGAGCTTCGAATTCAGCTACGTTAGCAGCGTTAGCGAATACTGCTTTGCCTTGTGGCAGCAGGTAGTTACGAGCGTAACCAGACTTAACGCTAACTTTGTCACCCAGACCGCCAAGCTTGGCAATCTTATCCAACAGAATAACTTCCATTACCTTTTCCTCTACTTAAAAGGGTTAACCTAATGCCTAAACTTAACCTTGCAGGTCAGTGTAAGGCAGCAGAGCCAGGTAACGAGCACGCTTGATAGCGCGAGCCAGCTGACGCTGGTACTTAGCGCTGGTGCCAGTGATACGGCTCGGTACGATTTTACCGCTTTCGGTAACGTAGTTTTTCAGAGTTGCTACGTCTTTGTAGTCAATCTCAGTAACACCATCTGCAGTGAAACGGCAGAATTTACGACGACGAAAATAACGTGCCATGTGGGCATCTCCTATGAAATAGGTTCAATTGAGTCAGCATGCAAAATCAGGCGGCTTTGGCCATTTCGGCTTTGTTGCCAGGCGAGAAACCCCGCGACCCTGATTGCATGGCCGGAATCCAGATTGTCCAGTAAAGGTTGTGATTGCTGACCGCTGACAACCACTTGAATCCGACAGTAAACGGGACGATTCAGTCCGGCTTCCTGCTGCATGGAGCGATGCTCCAGAATGAAATATCCGTGGGGAATTCCATTGATTCCAGTTGCCTTTTTCGGTGGCCGAAGGACAGTGCCCGTCAGCTCGAGGCGGTTAGTGTTCACAGCTCTTACTCGGCGCTGGCTTCCTCAGCAGCTGGAGCTGGAGCTGGCTGTGCTTCACGACGATCGTCACGACGATCATCACGCTCACGGCGCTCTTCCTTAGCTTTAGCCATTGGAGATGGCTCGGTAACAGCACCCTTGGTACGGATTACCATGCTACGGATAACGGCATCGTTGAAGCGGAAGTTGGTTTCCAGTTCAGCAACGGCTTCAGCAGTCGCTTCAGCGTTAACCAGCACGTAGTGTGCTTTGTGCAGCTTCTCAATTGGGTATGCCAGTTGACGGCGGCCCCAGTCTTCCAAGCGGTTTACAGAACCACCATCTTTAGTGATGGTAGCAGTGTAACGCTCGATCATGCCTGGAACCTGTTCACTCTGATCAGGGTGAACCATAAATACGATTTCGTAATGACGCATTATTGATCCTTACGGTTATTCAGCCTCTTTCAGGCTCAGCCATACCTGGAGGCAAGGAACAAAAGGGTTTCGGCTGATTAGCCGGCGCATATTACAGGATTCCCGCAGGGTGAGCAAGCGATTCTCACCGCCACTCTGGCTCCAGCCGGCTTGGCGCAGCGGCGGCAGAGAAATTCCCTCAGTTGATCGCCGTTTTGAATCGCTTTGAGGTAAGATAACGCCCTGCACCCTAAGCCCGCCACCTTGCCGGGACTGAGAAGAAATCAAACAAAAATACGCAGTGATAGCAGTAGGTATTATGAAACGATTGATGATGGTCGCCGTGCTGTTGTCTCCGTCGGTGTGGGCCTTGGTGCCACCGGAGTACAAAGAGCCTGAAGACAGATTGGACGCCGAAGTGGAGTTGGGGTTGCAGTACACCTCAGGCAACACCGAATCAAGCAACTTCAACAGCCGCGGTAAAATTGTTTACGATGCGGAAGCAGCCCGCCACGAAACCAATCTGCACGCCTACTTTGCCTCTGACAACCAGAGTACCACCGCCGAACAATACACGGTGCAGTACCAGCTGGATTACAAGCTCAAAGGAACCCAGTACGTCTATGGCCGGAGTGAATTGATCTGGGATCGATTCGGCTCCTTTACCCAGCAGCAGATCTACTCCTTCGGTTACGGTTACTCCCCCATTGATCATCGCCACACCAAGCTGTCGCTGGAAGCCGGTGCCGGTTACCGTTACAACAAACCCAATCTCAGCGACAGCGATACCGACAGCGACGGCTCTTCCACCGACGAAGGCATTGCCCGTTTCGCCGGCAAACTGGAACAGCGGTTGCACGAATACACCACCTTCAATGCCGAAGGTGCGGTGGAAACCGGTAACCGCAATACCATCGCCACCCTGAAACTGTCGATTCGGAATCAGTTATGGGCCGATCTGGCTCTAAAGATAGGCACCGACGTCAAATACACCGAAAAGGTGCCGGAAAACAGCGAGAAGACCGACATCATCTCCACCGTCAACCTGCTGTACAGCTTCTAATCCCCTCCAGGAACAAAAAAAGGCGCCAACGGCGCCTTTTTGCTGTGTCTTGAGAATCAACTCCGCCGCTGGCGCACCGCTTCGAACAAGCACACGCCGGTTGCCACCGACACATTGAGGCTGGTGACCACCCCGGCCATGGGAATGGAGATCAGCTCGTCACAGTGCTCCCGGGTCAGGCGGCGCATGCCTTTGCCTTCGGCGCCCATGGTCAACGCCAACGGGCCAGTTAACTTCGCCTGATACAAATCATGATCGGCCTCACCGGCAGTGCCGACGATCCACACCCCTCGCTCCTGCAACTCACGCATGGTGCGCGCCAGGTTGGTCACCTGAAACAGCGGCACGCTTTCGGCAGCGCCCACCGCCACTTTACGCACCACAGGACCGAGACTGGCGGAGCGATCCCGGGGCACGATCACACCGTGGACACCGGTGGCATCGGCGCTGCGCAGGCAGGCGCCGAGGTTGTGAGGGTCGGTCACACCGTCCAGAATCAGCAGCAGCGGCGTCTCCACCCCATTGAGCAGGGCATCCAGCTCCGCCTCGCCTTTCACCGGCGCCGCCTTGGCGGCGGCAACAACGCCCTGATGCTGAGGTGACTTGGCCTTATCATCCAGCGCCTTTCGAGCTGCGGGCTGACAACTGATGCCATGCTGCATCGCCAGTTGATGAATGCGCTGTAGACGATCGTCGTCACGCCCTTTAAGCATCCAAATGGACTTTACCCGTTCAGGCTCCGACGCCAGCAACGCCTCAACGGCGTGCAGGCCAAATACCATCTCTTGTTTCATTAACGATTTTTCCGCTTAGTACTGCTTTTACCCGCACTGCCGCGAGTCTCTGTTTTGTTGCCACCGCTCTTGGCACCGCCTTTGGCTGCCCCGGAGCGCGACTGTGAACCGCCACTGCGCTTGCCACCGCCACTTCGACCCGACTTGGGCTTGCCCTGTTTGGCTTTATAGGGCCCGTTGCTGTCCGCCGGCTTGCGGCCGGACTTGGGCTTACCTTTGCGGCCTTTGGACGGCTCCTGAACCAGACCCAGATCGATCTGACGATCGTCCAGCTTCACCGACATCACTTTCACCTCAACCGCATCGCCGAGGCGATAACGCTTGCCGCTGTGTTCGCCGTACAATCCCTGGCGCACCGCGTCAAAATGGAAATAATCGTTTTCCAGGCTGGAGATGTGCACCAGGCCGTCGATGTGGTATTGGTTCAGGCGTACAAACAGACCAAAACTGGTGACGCCGCTGATCACCGCCTCAAAGGTGTCACCGACGTGATCCTGCATGAACTCGCACTTGAGCCAATCCGACACATCCCGGGTCGCGTCATCGGCACGGCGCTCGGTCATGGAGCAGTGCTCACCCAACTCCACCAACTCCTGGGTGGTGTACAGCACACCGGCATCGTCCGCCTTGGTGGCGTCGCGATTCAGCAGGCTGCCAATGGCCCGTTTGAGCATGCCACCCTCACTGTCCTTGGCCAGCAAACCACGGATCACCCGATGCAAAATCAGGTCAGGGTAACGACGAATCGGCGAGGTGAAGTGGCTGTAACCCTGCAGTGCCAGACCAAAGTGACCTTCATCGTCTGGGCTGTACACCGCCTGTTTCATGGATCTCAGCACCATGGTGGTCACCAGCTCGGCATCGGCGCGGCCACTGAGCGAGGCCAACAGCTTGGCGATGTCGGTCGGCGAAGGCTCATCGCCACCACCGAGTTGCAGCCCCTGCTGACCGAGGAAATCGCGCAGCGATTTCAACTTAGCGTCACCCGGTCCTTCGTGAACCCGGTACAGCACTTCGCCCTTTTGCTTCTTCACGAACCGGGCCGAAGCGACGTTGGCCAGAATCATGCACTCTTCAATCATCTTGTGCGCCACATTGCGCTCACGGGGCACAATCTGCTCGATGCGTCGCTGGCTGTTGAAGATAAATTGGGTCTCGGTGGTCTCCAGCACCAGGGCGCCACGCTTAAGGCGGGCGCCGTCCAGAGCCGCGTACAACTTGTGCAGTTGCTGCAGGTGCGGGAACACCGACTGATAACGCTCGATCAGTCGCTTATCCCCATCCAGCATGGCCGCCACCTTGGTGTAGGTCAGCCGGGCATGGGAATGCATTACTGCCGGGTAGAATTTGTAGCCAGACAGGTTGCCGGAAGCCGATACCGTCATTTCGCACACCATGCACAGACGATCAACCCCCGGGTTGAGGGAACAGAGGCCGTTGGAGAGCTTCTCCGGCAGCATCGGAATCACCTGGGCCGGGAAATACACCGAGTTGCCCCGCTTCAGGGCCTCGTCGTTCAGCGGCGTTCCTGGGCGCACATAGTGACTGACGTCGGCAATGGCCACCCACAGGCGCCAACCGCCGCTCTTCTTCTTCTCGCAGTAAACGGCGTCATCGAAGTCGCGGGCGTCTTCGCCGTCGATGGTCACCAGTGGCAGCTGTCGCAAGTCCACCCGGCCCTGCTTATCGGCCTCGGTCACCTCGTCGTCGATTTGCGCCACCTGATCCAGCACCGCCTGAGGGAACTGGTGTGGCAGATCGTGATTGCGCAGGGCGATCTCGATCTCCATGCCCGGATCCATCTCGTCTCCCAGCACCTCGGTTATCTTGCCCTTGGCGTGGGTATGTCGTCCCGGTCTCTGGGTCAGCTCAACGTTCACCACCTGTCCCAAGCGGGCGCCCAGTCGCTGCTCTGCCGGGATCAGAATGTCCTGGCTGATGCGGCGATCGTCCGGCACCACGAAGCCGATGCCATCTTCGGTGAAATAGCGGCCAATGATGTTGGCGCTGCGGGGCTCGAGGACCCGCACAATTCGGGCTTCCTGACGGCCGCGGCGATCGTGTCGATCCCCCTGGGCCATCACCCGATCGCCATGCAGTACACTCTGCATGGTGCGTTCGGTCAGGAACATGTCCTTACCGGCACCGTCGTCGGGGCGGAAGAAACCAAAGCCATCGCGATGCCCCAGTACGGTGCCGGTGAGCAGATCCATCTTCTCCGGAATGCCATAGCGCCCTTTACGGGTGTACACCAGCTGACCATCGCGCTCCATGGCGCGCAGGCGACGCATCAGGGCCACGTACTGGTCCCCTTCCAGGCCCAGCTGTTCAGCCAGCTCATCGCGACCAATCAAGCCACGACCGTCGGCGATCAACTGCAGCAGATACTCCCGGCTGGGAATCGGATTTTCGTACTTTTCAGCCTCCCGCTGAAAATGGGGATCTTGATTACTCAATAGTGATTTACTCGATAGATAAAAATGGGGTTACCGGAAAAGTATACTGACTCTCAGCGATACTTATCCTGAAATTTTTGGCTGGCTTCGATGGCTTCCACCTCCCGGTTGGGAATAAAGCGGGCCAGTTGGCTCAGCAGCTCATCGGCCGTAGCCTGGTCTTCGTCGTGCTCATACACCTCTTCAAACAGCCACCGATACGCCTGCGGGTAGTCCCGCGGCGCACCGTAGCCTTGAAGGTACATTCGCACTAAATCAAAACGGGCACGTAAATGCCCTTGCTCAGAGGCCAGCTTGTAGTAGTGCACCGCCAGCTCTTGGTTCACCAGGGTGAACTTGCCGATGCGATAGTAACGTCCCAACTGCTCCAGGGCGTCAGGCAATCCGGACTCCGAAGCAGTCTCGAGGTAATAGAACCCCTCTTTGACGTTTTTGTCGACACAGACGCCGTACATCAGCATGTCGGCCCACAGCATCTGATAGGCGGGCTCTTTTAGGATCTTGGCATGAGCCTGTACGTCTTCCACCAACTGGCAATCGTCACGGCGCATCTGCATCAGATGGGTATTGTCGCGAATCATCTGCAACAGTGCGTCCTGAGAGTACAGTTCCACCACCTGCAATTCCGACTGGGCAGGGGCAATCATCAGCAATGTTGTCAACAGCAGATAAATGCGCTTCATACTCTAACGTATCGACCAAACCGGGAAAAACTAAAGTCCACCATAGCATAACGGGGCCAGAAGGCCCCGTTTTACACTCAATGATTAGGCGAAAGGATTTCGCAAAATCATGGTCTCAACCCGGTCGGGGCCGGTCGAGATGATGTCCACCGGCACTTCGAGCAACGCTTCGATGCGGGCGATGTAATCCAGTGCTGCCTGAGGCAGTTTGTCGTGCTCGACCACACCAAAGGTGTTGTCGCTCCAGCCCGGCATGCTTTCGTATACCGGAACCGCGTGTTCGTAGTCTTCCGCCGCCAGAGGTGGCACGTCGACAATGCGACCATCGGCCATCTTGTAGCCGGTGCACAGCTTCAACTCTTGCAGACCATCCAGCACGTCCAACTTAGTCAGACACAAGCCAGTAATGCCGTTGATCTGAACCGCGCGGCGCATGGCCACGATGTCCAACCAACCGGTGCGGCGCTGGCGACCGGTAGTGGCACCGAACTCATGCCCTTTCTCACCCAGATGGGTGCCAACGGCATCGTCCAGTTCGGTCGGGAACGGACCGCCACCGACGCGGGTCGCGTAGGCTTTCACAATACCCAGAACGTAATCGATGCGGTTCGGGCCAAAGCCGGAACCGGTAGACACGCCACCGGCGGTGGTGTTGGAGGAGGTCACGTACGGGTAAGTACCATGGTCGATGTCCAGCAAGGTGCCCTGGGCGCCTTCGAACAGAATCGGCTCACCGGCTTTACGGGCCTTGTCCAGCAGATCGGTGACATCCACCACCATGCTCTTCAGCAGCTCGGCAACGGACATCGCCTGTTCATACACGGTATCGAAGTCCACCGGCTCAGCCTTGTGGTACTCCACCAGCATGAAGTTGTGGTACGCCAGTACCTCTTTCAGCTTCTCAGCAAAACGCTCAGCATCGAACAGATCACCAACGCGCAATGCACGACGGGCAACCTTGTCTTCGTATGCCGGGCCAATACCACGACCGGTGGTACCAATGGCCTTGTTGCCGCGAGCCGCCTCTCGGGCCTGGTCCACGGCGATGTGGTACGGCAAAATCAGCGGGCACGCTTCGGAGATCAGCAGTCGCTCTTCCACCGGAACGCCACGCTCTTTGAGCATGGTCAGCTCAGTCATCAGTGCTTCTGGGGACAGCACCACACCGTTACCGATGATGCACTTTACATTGTCACGAAGAATGCCTGATGGAATAAGGTGGAGTACGGTCTTGTCGCCGTTGATCACCAGAGTGTGACCAGCGTTATGGCCGCCTTGATAACGCACCACATAGGAAGATTTATCGGTAAGCAGGTCTACGACCTTGCCCTTGCCTTCGTCACCCCACTGGGTGCCAAGAACAACAACATTTTTACTCATTATGAATACAGAGGTAGGTGGTTAAAGCAGGATTCTACCAGAACAAAATGCTCAAAACAGCAGCTATCTGGAAAAAATATACAGAATTACCCCACCAATTGTGACCAGTACCCCCCCTAACCGACGCAACAACTGATCCGGTTGCCGGCTCATCTCGGTGACCATTTTACGCCATTGTTCCGGCAACAGCATGGGCCCAATACCCTCTAAAACCAATACCATACCAAGGGCAATCAGCCAGCTCTGGGTGCTCATTTTCGTCCGCTCCATACAAAAAGCCCGGCGGTTGCCGGGCTTTAATTTAAGCAATACTATTATTGCGGTTTAGTGGTGCTCTTCATGTACTGGAAGAACTCCGAGTCTGGCGACACCACCAACACGTCCTGCTTGCTGTTAAAGGACTTCGAGTAAGCATCCAGGCTGCGCAGGAAGGAGAAAAACTCCGGCGCCTTGGTATAAGCGTCGGCGTAGATCTTGGCTGCCTGTGCGTCCCCTTGGCCTCGAATGGTCCGCGCATTTTTCTCTGCCTCAGCCACCATCACGGTCACCTTAGCGTCGATATTCGCCCGCAGTACTTCGGCCTTTTCCTTACCCTGGGAGCGGTGCTCCTTGGCAACGGCGATACGCTCGGCGCGCATACGATCGTAGATGGAAGAGCTGACCTCACGAGGCAGGTTTATCTGCTTCACCCGCACGTCTACCACCTTGATGCCCAGCTCCAGCGCACTTTCGGCCGCGCCTTTCAGGGCTTCCTGCTGCAACTCATCGCGGCTGCCGGAAACGATTTCGGAGATGGTTCGAGTACCAAATTCACTGCGAAGGCCGTTGTTGATCTTACTTTGCAGCAGGGCTTCCGCCTGCAACTGGTTACCGCCTGAGGTAGACAGGAAGTAGCGCTCAAAGTCGGTAATTCGCCACTTAACGTAGGAATCCACCATCAGATCTTTCTTCTCCGAGGTCACAAAACGATCCGCCGGGGCATCCAGCGTCAGGATACGAGCATTGAGGCGAATCACGGTGTCGATACCCGGTACCTTGAAGTGGATACCAGGCTCATACACCAGAGTCACACCGTCGGCGTCTTTGGCAATCTTACCAAAGCGTTTAACGATGCCACGCTCGCCTTCGCTGACCACAAACAGTGAGGACAGGCCCAGGAACAGAATGACGACAATGACGCCAATAGAAATGGGTTTCATGACTTAATTCCTCCCCTGGCGCACGCTGTCGCTGCGAACATTACGGCGGTTGTTAAAATTGTTGCTCGGCAGCGAACTGCTGTCGTTCATCTGCGGTGCCGCGGCTCGATTCGGAGCCTGACCTGCGCTTTGACCAACAATTTTATCCAGCGGCAGGTAGAACATGGAGCCATTGCCTTCGGTATCCACCATCACTTTAGAGGTGCTGCCGTAGACTTTTTCCATGGTCTCCAGGTAGAGACGATCACGGGTGACGTCTGGGGCCGCCTGATACTGAGGCAGCAACTGAACGAAGCGGGCGACTTCACCTTCCGCTTCCAGGGTGACCCGGTCGCGATAGGCGTTGGCTTCCTGTTCCATCCGTTGCACCTGACCGCGGGCACGAGGCTCGATTTCACGGGCATAGGCTTCCGCCTCACGAACGAAACGCTCTTCATCCTCCTGGGCCGAGATGGCATCATCAAAGGCGTCTTTCACCTCTTCCGGCGGACGCGCCGGCAACAGGTTGACGTCCACCACCTGGATGCCCAGACCATAAGGTTCGATGATCCCCTCCAGCTCTGCACGAGTATCCTGACGGACCTGCTCACGACCGGTAGTCAGAATGTCATCCATCACGGTGTGGCCGATGACGTAGCGCAGGGCGCTGTCCATCGCCTCATTCAGAGACTCATCGGGATTGGTGACGTTAAACAGATAGGCGCGAGGATCCACGACCCGGTACTGCACCTTCATCTCGACGGCGACCACGTTTTCATCCATGGTCAGCATCATGCCGGACGCAGGCAGTTCACGAATGTTGTTGATGTTCACCGGGTACACCTGATCCACAAAGGTGGCTTTCCAGTGCAGGCCGGGCTCTCTCAACTCGTAAAACTCACCGAACCGAAGCACGACGCCGCGCTCCGCTTCCTCAATCTTGTAGATGCCCGACAGGAACCAGGTGATGGCCGCCAACACCAGCACACCCAATATCATGCCGGCGCTGACACCACCGCCTTTTCCGCCGCCAAAGCGGCCAGACAGCTTGCGGAACACCTGATCCAGGTCCGGTGGCCCCTGATCGTTGCCACCCCGGTTCCCCCATGGGTCTTTACCCTTATTTCCAGGCTCATTCCAGGCCATGTAGTACTCCGTTTTAACGTATCGGATGAGTTAATGGGGCCCCTGAACAGTCCCGCCAGGGCATCCCCTCCGATGATAAGAGGTTTAACGCTAATTTATCAGGCAATTAGTGGATGATAAAGTCGCTTAACCTTCCCTGAGACGCTTTTAATTGCCGAAGCCACTCCGGCTCGGGCAGAACAATCTTCATCAGGCAGTTGCCTTCGTCATCATATTGACTGCTTTTCACCGCGCTGAGTTCAAAAAACACGTTTACCCAACGTTGTTGCGACGGCGGCAGTTTTAATGATAGTTCAACTATTTGCCGACCGAGTAAGTCCGACAAGGCGCGGAACAACTGCGGTTGGCCGCGGTTCTCCTGGGCCGACACCCACACTCGAATCGGTCTACCGCTATCGTCCCGGTCGATTCTGGGTTCGGCATCGTCCAGCAGATCCACTTTGTTGTAAACCAGCAGCTGTGGTATCTCATCGGCATCGATCTCCTTGAGAACCTTCTGCACCTCTTCGATGTTCTCTCCGGCCCGTTCATCGCTGGCGTCGACCACATGCAGCAGCAAATCCGCCTGACGGGTTTCCTGCAGTGTGGCCTTAAAGGCCGCCACCAGATCATGGGGAAGATGCCGAATGAACCCCACGGTGTCAGCCAGGATCGTCGGACCAACCTCATCGATTTCAATCCGCCGTAAAGTCGGATCCAGGGTGGCAAACAGCTGATCCGCAGCATACACCCCGGAATCTGTCACCAGGTTGAACAGGGTCGACTTACCGGCGTTGGTGTAACCCACCAGAGACACCGTCGGTATCTCTCGACGCTGGCGGGAACGACGCCCCTGCTCTCGCTGCTTCTCGACCTTCTCCAGACGACGAAGGATGGTTTTTATACGTTCACGCAGCAAACGCCGATCGGTTTCCAGCTGAGTTTCACCCGGCCCGCGCAGGCCGATGCCGCCCTTTTGACGTTCCAGGTGGGTCCAGCCACGGATCAGCCGGGTCGAGAGGTGCCGCAACTGCGCCAGCTCAACCTGCAATTTACCTTCGTGAGTTCGTGCCCGCTGGGCAAAAATATCCAGGATCAGACCGGTACGGTCTAATACCCGGCATTGGAAAATGGCTTCAAGGTTACGTTCCTGGGCCGGGGACAAGGCATGGTTGAAGATGACCACGTCCGCCTGCTCCGCCTGGACCAGTGCCGCAATCTCTTCCGCCTTGCCGGCGCCACAGAAGTATTTGGGGTGTGGGGAGGAACGAGCGCCAGTAACGACTCCGCAGGCACTCACGCCTGCGGATGACACCAGTAGGTGCAGCTCTTCCAGATCTTCGCGTTCCCCTTCTCGGGAAAAGTTCAGATGTACCAGTACAGCCCTTTCGCCTGCCTCATACCGCTCAAACAAGCAGACTCTCCTAGCTGTTAGTCTTGATTTCCGTGATCCTGCTGGTTGTATCCACCCTGCTGACTGCCTTGTTGTGCATTATTCATGTTGAATGGACGACCAGGAACCACGGTTGAAATGGCGTGCTTATAAACCATCTGACTGACGGTGTTCTTCAGCAAAATAACAAACTGATCAAAACTTTCGATCTGCCCCTGAAGCTTAATGCCATTCACCAGATAGATGGATACTGGTACCCGTTCACGACGCAATGCATTCAGGAACGGGTCTTGTAAGGATTGCCCCTTAGCCATAATGATTCCTTAACTAAAATATTCTAATTGCTTTTAAAAACCAGCCTGCAAGCAACATCTAACTGAGCTTGTTGGTAGTTATAGCCTATGTAAAGTTAGATGGCGAGCCTTTGTAACATATTATCTACATTACCTGTATTTTCAGAGAGTAACCACTGCAAATCGGGCCAACTCCGCAACCAGGTAATCTGTCTTTTCGCTAGCTGTCTGGTAGCAGCAATGCCCTTTGCGGTCATTCCTTCATAGTCATCTTCACCAGCCAGAAAAGACCACATCTGGCGATATCCAACGCATCGGATTGACGGCAAATTGGGGTGTAAATCCCCTCTTCGGAACAAACGGAGCACTTCCTGCTCAAAACCCGCATCTAACATCATTGCAAATCGGCGTTCGATACGCTGATGCAATTGCTGTCGCTGTTCCGGTGCAATGGCAAACTGACTGACCAGATAAGGTAAAGGCTCACTCTTTCTTTTTGTCAGCTCTGTCAGAGTTTCACCACTGATTCTATAGACTTCCAGAGCCCGCGACAATCGTTGTGGATCGTTAGGGTGGATTCTCTCAGCCGATATCGGGTCAATTTCTGACAATTGCCGGTGCAAATCACCCCAGCCCAGTTCCAACGCCTCGGATTCTATCTGTTTCCGCACCTTCGGATCCGCCGATGGCAAGGGCGACAACCCCTCCAGCAAGGCTTTGTAATACAGCATGGTGCCCCCAACCAGCAGGGGAATGCGACCGGCGGCGGTGATCGCCGCCATCTCCCGCAACGCATCGAGGCGGAAATCCGCCGCCGAGTAAGCGTCGGCCGGATCCAGAATGTCAATCAACCGATGGGGCGCGCGAGCCAACTCCTCGGCGGTGGGCTTGGCAGTACCAATGTCCATGCCGGTATAGATCATCGCCGAATCAACACTGATGATGTCGCAAGGCAGGCGCTGACACAGCTCCATGGCCAAATCGGTCTTCCCCGATGCCGTCGGCCCCATCAGGAAGATCGCCGGTGGCAAGACGTTACTCATATTACTGCTCCAGGGCCGTACGCCAATTCAGCGTCACGGCCTGTGTCTGTATCAATAGGGTGATTCGCTCCGGCGCGCTGCGCTGCAGCTGCTGCCAGACATCGGCGGCGGCGGCAGAGAAATCACCGTGGTCGGCCAGCCAGGCCGTCATCGCTTCCGGCTCCGGTGCCCCGCCCTGTGGGCAGGACAACAGCCACTGCAACAATTCTGGCACGATTTGAGCCAGATTGGCTTGCCGCAACACCGAGGGAACTTTACGGATAATCAGCCGCTGCTTCTGTTCCGCCAGCTCAAACCCCAGTCGCTTCAACAGCCCTTGCTGCTGCCGAAGCACCGGCTCCCAGTCGGGCAGGCGCGCCACACTGACCGGCAGCAGCAAAGGTTGACTGACCAACCCTTGAGGCAGGCGATCCAGCAACTGCTGTTGCCCCCCACAGCGCAACAAGGCGACGAGGGGCAGCAATCTTAGTTGATCGCCCTTGCCGATCAAAGCGTGAGTCTCATCCAACTGCGTCAGCCAATGCCAGTCTGCCTCGACAGAATCACGCCCTGACGGAGTCACCTCGGCGGCCTGCATTAGATCGCCGTAATTAGTGACCGCCTCGACTCTCGGCCGTGGCTGCAGAGGCGGCGGCGTATAGGCGGCCGCCGGTTCTCGAGACTGTCCCGGCTGTGAGTGCACCGCACTGCGGGCCACAGCGGTCGACCCGGCGACGGGCGCCGGAGTCGAATGGGACGAGACGGTCAGCGGGGCCGGTTGGAATGGCGCCGGTTCGCCATCGACGCCGGTCGCCTTGGCGCCCGCCAACTGGCTGACGGCATCGCTGAGACCCTGCAGAATGAAGTCGTGCACATAGCGGGCCTGATGAAAGCGAACCTCGTGCTTGGCCGGATGAACATTGACGTCCACCTCCTGGGGCGGAAGGTCCAAGTGCAGCACATAGCCGGCGTCACTGTTCTGGCCATGCATCTCCAGCGCCTGGCGCAGGGCATGGTTGACCAACCGGTCCCGAACCACTCGGCCATTAACATAGAAATACTGCACGTCACTAAAGCCCTGATGACCATCGCCGATGGCCAGGCATCCATGCAGCTGCAGCTGCTCATTGCCGGTGGACAGGGTCACCGCCGCTTCCGCAAACCGATGGCTGCAGATCGCGCCCAGTCGCTGCTGATGCTGCTTGTCGGTGCGGGCTGCACGGTACTGACGCACCAGCTTGCCATTATGGCTGAGGGTAAAATGGATCGTCGGCTTAGCCAGGGCGATGCGCCGCAACTGCTCATCGATGTGGTTAAACTCGGTTTTATCCGCCCGCAGGAAACGTCGTCTGGCCGGGGTATTGAAAAACAGGTCCTCCACCAACACCGTGGTGCCGACCGGGTGGGCGGCGGGTTGCACCTTGACCGCCATCTCCTGACCTTCAGCATAGGCCTGCCAGGCTTCAGACTGCGCCTGAGTTTTGGAGGTTAGGGTCAGCCGCGAAACCGAACTGATGGACGCCAGGGCTTCACCCCGAAAGCCGAAGCTCAGAATCGACTCCAGATCCTCCAGACTGGCCACCTTGGACGTGGCATGGCGAGACAGCGCCAGTGCCAACTCCTGCTTATCGATGCCCAGGCCGTTGTCGCGAACCAGAATCCGCTTGCTGCCGCCCCGCTCTATCTCCACGTCGACTCGACTGGCGCCGGCATCCAGGCAATTCTCAACCAACTCCTTGACCACCGAGGCGGGGCGTTCCACCACCTCGCCGGCGGCAATCTGGTTAGCCAGCTGCGCCGGTAATATCTGAATCGTCATTGGCGGTCCTATAGGCGAGGAATGGTGAGTTTCTGTCCCACCTGCAAGGTGTCGGTCTTTAACCGGTTCGCCTGACGGATGGCACTGACACTGACCTGATAACGCTGGGCTATCCGCGACAGGGATTCACCTCGGCTGACGGTGTGCTGCCGGGTTTGGGCCAACAAGGCGTCTCGGGGGGGATTGTCAGAGAAGTAGGTCTTCACCGTCTGATAGATGGCGTCGGACATCTTGTTCTGATAACTGCTACTGCGAAGCTTTTTCTCCTCCCTGGGGTTAGAGATAAAGCCGGTCTCAATCAGCAGACTGGGAAAATCCGGTGATTTCAGAACCGCCAGGCTGGCGTGCTGAGGCGTTTTCTTGTGCAGCTTGGCAATTCGTCCTAAACGACGAAGCATCTTCTCGGCAATGGCCTGGCTTTCGACCATGGAGTTCTCCCTGGCCAGGTCCAAAAAGGTGCGTTGCAGATGAGGATCATCGCCACCGGAGGCGGAGATCACCTCACCGATCCCCCGTAACTCCGACAGCTTATCGTCTTTCTCCAGCCAACGACCCATCTCGGAATTGGCGCGGCGTTTGGACAGAATCCACACCGACGCCCCCTGAGGCTGAGGCGAGGTGAAGGCATCCGCGTGGATGGACAGCAACAGATCCGCTTTCTTTTCCCGGGCCAGTTCGGAACGCCGGTCCAGCGACACAAAGTAGTCGCCACTGCGCACCATAAACGCTTCGAAGCCGGGCGTCTTATTGATCTTATCCCGCAACTTGCGGGCGATGGGCAGCACCACGTTTTTCTCGTAAGTGCCGGAGGGGCCAATGGAGCCGGGATCCTTGCCGCCATGGCCAGCGTCAATGGCGATCACCACATTTCGTCCCGGGGTCGATGACGAGGCCGGCTTCGACTTGGCTTTGGCCGAGGGCGCGGCCCCCGCCAGCAGATCAATCACCAACCGGTGCCCATAGTTGCCCTTAGGCCCAAGTTTGAACACCTTGTAGGAGGACGCCTGCTTCAGATCCAATACCAGGCGCAAGGTGCCTTTTTCCGGCGGCGTACTGACCCGAATCCGCTTCAGCTGTTTCGAGTCGGCCTTGACCGAGGACAACTTGGTTTTCAGCGTGCTGCTGCGAAGATCCACCACTAGACGTTCAGGATCGCTGAGTCGAAAGGCACCGTAACTGGGGGCCGCCGACAGATCCAGCACCACTCGAGTGCGCTCCTTGTCGGGCCATACCCGGATCTTATCCACCGTGGTGGCCTGCGCCGCCATGGGCAGCATCAGTACTGACAGCAACAACCCCATCAGGGTGGTCGCCTTGAATCCCCAAAACTTTATCATCGATTTAAAGCTGTTCCAGTATGGCCTCGCCCTTGGTGGAATGGCTACTGAGAGTCACGCATCGCCCTTCACCCTGATAGCTTAGGGTAATGGTAAGATCCGCCGGGGGCAATACACCCTGCCCTTTACTCGGCCACTCTACCAGACACAGGGACTGGTCACTGAAATAATCCCGAATCCCCATAAATTCAAGCTCTTCTGGATCGGCCAACCGATACAGGTCGAAGTGGTAGACACTGATTTCATCCAGCTCATAGGGCTCAACCAGGGTATAGGTCGGGCTTTTTACATGGCCTTGATGCCCCAGTCCCTGCACCAGCGCCCGAGACAAGGTGGTTTTTCCGGCCCCCAGTTCGCCTTCGAGGTGAATCACCAGGGGCGGCCGCACGATGGCCGCCAAAGCCGTCCCCAGCTCGAGAGTCTGGGTTTCGCTCTGCAGATTCAGAGTTTTGTCGCTCATAAATTGTCAGTCTTCAGGGTTTACCAATTGCCTAATATAAGGCATCAGATCCGATGCCAGCATGCCTCGCTGTCCCCCTTCGGCTGCCATGTCCGCCGCTTCGCCATGCAGGCATACGCCACATGCCGCCGCATCCAGAAGAGACAGGCCCTGGGCCAGCAAGGAGGCGATTATACCAGACAAAACGTCACCGCTGCCTCCTGTGGCCAACCCGGGGTTGCCCACCGGCGCCACCAGCATGGTTTCTCCATCAAAGATCAGGGTTCCCGGGCCTTTCAAGACCACCACACCGCCGTACTTTTTCTGCAGATCCCGCACCGCCTTGAACCGATCCCGCTGCACGTCGGCGTTGTCGACACCCAGCAACCGCGCCGCTTCTCCAGGATGCGGAGTCAGCACCCAGTCCTCGCGGCGGCAGGGGTTTTTCGCCAGGATATTCAGGGCATCGGCGTCCATGACCAGCGGACGCTCGGCGTTTTGAGCCACCCGCCACATATGGAATGCCCAGTCGCCGCTGCCCAGACCCGGGCCACACAGCACCACTTGGCCCCAACCCACACGCTGATACACCTCCATATCGGCGATGTCGCTGCCCCACAGCATCAACTCCGGACGACCGGCCTGAATCAAGGGCAGGTTTTCATAGCGACTGATGATGCTCACCAGCCCGGCACCGCTGCGCAGCGCCGCTTCCGATGCCAGGCGTACCGCACCGGGCATGCCATGGTTGCCACCGATCACCGCAATGCGACCATGGTGGCCCTTGTGAGAGTCTGCCTGCCGCGGCTTGAGGTGATGACGATAGTCCTGATAGCTGATCTTCATCGCATCCGGACGTACCTGGCTGGCCAGGGCGCTGCCAATCACCAGCGGCACCAACTGAATGTCGCCGCAACAACTGGCGGCCGCTCCGGTCAACAGACCCAATTTAACGCCGACGAAGGTCACGGTCAGATCGGCACTGACGACATCGTCACCGGCAAAGCCGTTGTCACCGTTGAGGCCGGAAGGCAGATCCAGACTCATGACCCGGGCCGGCGCCTCGTTGATGGCGGCAATCATCCGCGTAAAGTCGCTGCGAAGCTCCCCTTCAAAACCGGTTCCCAGCAAGCCATCGACAATGTGGCTGACTCCCGCCAGGCGGCCTGGCTCGGCATTCTCAATATGACCACCGGCGTCCAGATACTGCTGCTGAGCGATCTTGGCGTCCCCTTTCAGCGGCCGCTCCGGCTGCATCTGCAGCACCCGTACCTGCAACCCGTCTTTTAAGGCACTTCGGGCCAGCACATAAGCGTCACCGGCATTATTGCCACGACCACAGACCACCGCCAGCGATACCGCCTCGGGCCAGCGCTGATGAAATGCCTGCCATGCCTGTTGGCCCGCCTCCTCCATCAAGGACCACATCAACACCCCGTGTTGCTTGGCCAGCAAGGGTTCCCACCGGCGCACGGTGGCGCCGGAAAACAGCGTCGCAGGTAATTCGGCCGTCGCTTTTCGCATAGTGTTTTATCCCGTCTCCCTTCCACATACAGAAACGGCCAGGAAATCCCGGCCGTTTTCATTGCAGTCACACAGTGTGTGATCTAAATCAGCTCATCGTTATTGATAGGTAACCTATCCTCACACAAGCCGCTAGCCCTATCGGGCCTTGTTTTGATCGGTATCAAATATCATCCATGCGCAGGGTGCTGTGAACGAATCGTTGCTGACGAATGCGCTCTGCCTGAAGTACCGACTCCAAAGCCTGACGAGTCTCCTGATGCTCGGACTGCTCCAGGGCCAGGTGCAGCAGCGCCAGCACCTTGTTGTCCAACTCCAGCGCCAGATTCATGACATCATGCTCATCCACGCCGGCATTCAAGGTTACGGCGGTGCACTCTGCCACGATGTCATCATAGTCCAAACGCTTAAACCAGGTATCCAACACTCCCTGAGGGGCATCATCGATGTATTCGCTTACCTTGTCGGCCACCTCGATCTGATGGTTTTTCAGGTAATCCAAGAGCAGTTTTACCCGTGATGAATCCGCCTGATTATTCAGCCGTTCATACAGCTTGCTCATGGCCATACGGCATTCAACCACGTACTCGAGAAGCTCTCGCATCTGTTTGAAGCGCATAAAATCTCTCCGCAAATTCAAGCGTTTGATAGTAGGTATAGCGCCATTATGGTGACTTTGTAAAAAAGATATTTTGAAGAAAGTCACCCTTTAATGATCTTTGATCACATTCGCTATTACGACCACCGTGAGCCGGCTCTCCTTCTGAATAAAATAATAAAAACAGATACCTGCATTCCCTCTTCGATGAGCTCTGTCGACGCCCTCCAGATCAACAACGTCACTGCAAATGCCCTGAGCAGACGAAGAACCCGCTTCAAAATCAAAAACATACCCATTCACTTCGATGGGACTGCCACGGGCGGAGCGGCGTTCACATTCGTCGACATTGATGACATCAACCCAACCCGACATAAACGGTGAATGTGCCGTGACCCAAGAGGTGCCGTCTCCACCGCAGAGAGTGTGACCTCAACCCCCTGGCAAGGTGGCGCTTTGCCCGCTGAGCCACAACGCAAAAAGGCCACCCCGTTTGCAGTGGCCTCATGGTATTGGCAGCGACACACGAGGTGCCGTCTCCACCATAGAGAGTGTGACCTCAACCCCCTGGCAAGGTGGCGCTCTGCCCGCTGAGCCACAACGCAAAAAGGCCACCCCGTTTGCAGTGGCCTCATCGTATTGGAGCGACACGCGAGGTTCCGTCTCCACCATAGAGAGGGTGACCTCAACCCCCTGGCAAGGTGGCGCTCTGCCCGCTGAGCCACAAAGCAAAAAGGCCACCCCGTTTGCAGTGGCCTCATGGTATTGGCAGCGACACACGAGGTGCCGTCTCCACCATAGAGAGTGTGACCTCAACCCCCTGGCAAGGTGGCGCTCTGCCCGCTGAGCCACAACGCAAAAAGGCCACCCCGTTTGCAGTGGCCTCATCGTATTGGAGCGACACACGAGGTTCCGTCTCCACCGCAGAGAGTGTGACCTCAACCCCCTGGCAAGGTGGCGCTTTGCCCGCTGAGCCACAACGCAAAAAGGCCACCCCGTTTGGAGTGGCCTTTTCTAAATTTGGAGCGACACACGAGGTTCCGTCTCCACCATAGAGAGTGTGACCTCAACCCCCTGGCAAGGTGGCGCTTTGCCCGCTGAGCCACAACGCAAAAAGGCCACCCCGTTTGGAGTGGCCTTTTCTAAATTTGGAGCGACACACGAGGTTCGAACTCGTGACCTCAACCTTGGCAAGGTTGCGCTCTACCAGCTGAGCTAGTGTCGCAGATCCAATCAACTTTTTAGCCTGCTGATTTCGCAGAAAATTTGGAGCGACACACGAGGTTCGAACTCGTGACCTCAACCTTGGCAAGGTTGCGCTCTACCAGCTGAGCTAGTGTCGCCTCACAATTAACTTTTTAGCCTGCTGATTTCGCAGAAAATTTGGAGCGACACACGAGGTTCGAACTCGTGACCTCAACCTTGGCAAGGTTGCGCTCTACCAGCTGAGCTAGTGTCGCAGATCCAGTTAACTTTTTAGCCTGCTGATTTCGCAGAAAATTTGGAGCGACACACGAGGTTCGAACTCGTGACCTCAACCTTGGCAAGGTTGCGCTCTACCAGCTGAGCTAGTGTCGCCTCACAATTAACTTTTTAGCCTGCTGATTTCGCAGAAAATTTGGAGCGACACACGAGGTTCGAACTCGTGACCTCAACCTTGGCAAGGTTGCGCTCTACCAGCTGAGCTAGTGTCGCAGATCCAGTTAACTTTTTAGCCTGCTGATTTCGCAGAAAATTTGGAGCGACACACGAGGTTCGAACTCGTGACCTCAACCTTGGCAAGGTTGCGCTCTACCAGCTGAGCTAGTGTCGCCTCACTTTTTGTTTCCTCACTTGCGTCAGGAAACGAGGGCGCATTATAAGCGAAAATCGCCACGCTGCAACCCCCGACAAATAAATTTGGTTTAAGTGGTCAAATTTTAAAAACTTCGCTTCGATAATAAGCCAACTCGGCAATGGATTCACGAATGTCATCCAACGCCAGGTGGGTTCCCTGCTTAGTGAAGCCCTTCAACACCTCCGGTTTCCAGCGGCGCGTCAACTCCTTCACCGTGCTGACATCCAGGTAGCGATAATGGAAATACTGTTCCAGCAACGGCATATAGCGATACAGGAAACGGCGATCCTGGCCGACGCTGTTGCCACAGATGGGGGACACGCCTGCCGGTACCCATTGCTGCAGAAACTCGAGGGTCTGACGCTCCGCCTCTTCAACGGTAATGGAGCTCTGCTGCACCCGCTTGGTCAGACCGCTATTGCCATGAGTGTCGGTACACCATTGATCCATCTTCGCCAATTCAGAGTCCGGCTGATGAATGGCGATCACCGGGCCCTCCGCCAGCACATTCAATTGAGCATCGGTCACTATGGTGGCTATCTCAATGATGCAATGCTGCTCCGGATCCAGTCCGGTCATCTCAAGGTCGATCCAGATCAGATTACTCGGGTCCGATGACATAGGCTATTTACCTCAATTCCAGTATTTTTGATGCTATTAGTAGTATGATACCCGTTTTACTTCACCCTCGGCCAACTTAGTGAGATCACGACTCTGGCGTGAGCAAGGTTAAAAATACGCGTGAGCAAAGGCAAAAAGAAACTGACAAAAGGGCAGATTCGCCGGGTTAGGGCGAATCAGCAAAAGCGACTGAAGCGACAGGAACCGGAGTGGGACAGCGACCAGCTGGGCACCCAGATGATCGGCCGGGTCATCAGCCGCTATGGCCAGCATGCCGATATCGAAGCCGAAGATGGCACGGTTCACCGCTGTAACCTGCGCCGAACCATCACCAGCCTGGTGACCGGTGATGAGGTTGAGTGGCGCCAGGGCAAGGAGCACCTGCAGGGGATCAGTGGTGTGGTTGAAGCGGTTCACCCCCGCCGCACCGCCCTGACCCGGCCGGATTACTACGACGGTGTTAAAGTGGTGGCCGCCAACATCGATCAGATCTACATCGTCTCTTCGGTGCGCCCGGATCTGTCCAGCCAGATCATCGATCGCTACCTGGTGGCTGCCGAAGACACCGGCATTCCACCGGTACTGGTGCTCAATAAGATCGATCTGTTGGACGACGCCGGCCGGCAAGAGGTGGATCAGGTACTGGCGCCGTATCGGGCGATCGGTTATCCGATCTTTCTGCTCTCCAGCCACACCGGCGAAGGCGTAGAGGCATTCCGGGAACAACTGAAAGACACCGTCAGCATTTTTGTTGGCCAGTCCGGAGTAGGAAAATCCTCCCTAATCAATGCGTTGATGCCGGAAACCGAACTGGATGTGGGTGAAATCTCAGAGGTCAGCGGCCTGGGCCAGCACACCACCACCACCGCCAAACTGATCCACTTCCCCGGTGGTGGCGATCTCATCGACTCGCCGGGAGTTCGGGAATTTGCCCTGTGGCACCTGGACACCGAGCGGGTGACCTGGGGCTTTAAAGAGTTTCGAGAATGGATGGGCAGCTGTCGCTTTCGAGACTGTAAGCACCAAAATGATCCTGGCTGCGCCTTGCAACAGGCCGTAGAACAAGGAAAAATCAGTCAACAGCGATTCAGTAATTACCACAGAATCATTGAGACCATGGCCACCGATCGCCCCACGCGTCAAAGCAGCGATCCCCTGGACCGAAAATAACAAAGGAACTACCGTGTCTCTGGACAAATTGAAAGTAAACCTCCAGTACATTCTGCCAAAGCACGCCGTATCAAGGCTGGTGGGCAGCTTTGCCGCCTCCGAAGCCGGCCCGCTGACTCAGGCATTCATTAACTGGTTCATCAAGCGCTACAACATCAACATGGATGAAGCGCTTCACAGCGACCCCAAGGCGTTCAAAACCTTTAATGACTTCTTTACCCGGGAGTTGAAGCCCGGACTTAGACCGATTGCCGAAGGCGATAAGGTCGTTGTCCAGCCCGTAGACGGCGCCGTCAGCCAGGCTGGTCCCATCGAGGGCGGCCGCCTGTTCCAGGCCAAGGGCCACGATTACAGCCTGCAAACCCTGCTGGCCGGCACCAGTGAAGACGAAGCCAAGTTCCACGACGGCCAGTTCACCACCGTGTACCTGTCGCCCACCGACTACCATCGCATTCACATGCCGATGACCGGCACCTTGCGCAAGATGATCTACGTGCCAGGCGATCTGTTTTCGGTCAACCCGCTGACCACCGCCCACGTCCCTGGGTTGTTTGCCCGTAATGAGCGGGTGGTTACCATCTTTGATACCGACCACGGTCCCATGGCCATGGTGCTGGTGGGCGCCACCATCGTGGCCAGCATTGAAACGGTCTGGGCTGGCACCGTTACGCCCCCTACCGGCCCCCATGTGTTCAGCTGGGACTATCCGGCCGAGGGTGACAACGCCATCGCGCTCAACAAAGGTGATGAACTCGGACGCTTCAAACTGGGCAGCACCATCATCGCCCTGTTTGGCAAAGAGATGCTGGCGCAGTTCGACGACGACTTCGAACCCGGAGCCACCACTCGACTGGGGCAGCCCATGGCCACCCTGCGTTAATGACGCCCCTGCTGCAACTGCACCTGGCGGTGCTGCTGTTCGGCGGCACCGCCCTGTTTTCCAATCTATTACCACTTCCCGCCACCGACATTACGGCGTTTCGAGCGGCCATCGCCTCGGTGGTACTGAGCCTGTTCGTCAGCCGACGCCGTGGCCACCTCAAACTGCGACAATGGCAGGACTACGGCATCGTCATTGGCCTGGGCGTCATCGTCGGCCTGCATTGGGTGACCTATTTTGCCGCCATGCAGTTCTCCAATGTGGCCATCGGCATGATCGCCTTTTTCACCTACCCGGTGATGACCGTCATCGCCGAACCCTTGCTCAATCGCCAGCGCATTCACCGTCGCGACCTGCTCAGCGGTGTGGTGGTGCTGGCGGGCATCGCCTTGTTGATCCCCGCCCCGTCTCTGGACAACGACGTCACCACCGGGGTATTGCTGGGTACGGTTTCGGCGGCGCTGTTTACCGCCCGCAACCTGCTGCAAAAACGCTATTTCAGCGGCTATGACGGCCCCACGACCATGGCCTATCAGACCGGCGTAGCGGCACTGATGCTGCTGCCCTTTGTCAGTCAGCAGCCGCTGTCACTGCCCGGCGGCGATCTGGGGCTGTTGCTGTTACTGGCGGTAGTGTTTACCGCCTTACCCCACGCCCTGATGTCTCAATCCCTTCGCCATCTGAGCGCCAAAACCGTTGGCTTGGTCGGCTGCCTGCAACCGCTGTATGGCGTCTCCCTGGCGGCGCTGCTGCTGGCCCAGTGGCCCAACTGGCAGACCCTGCTCGGTGGCACGCTGGTGGTCTGCACCGCACTCTTGGAAACCCATCTGCAAAGCACGGCCAAGAATCAAAAATAGGCGCAAAATCAGTATTCACACCCGTCGTTGTCGGCTACCATTGGGGCAGCCCTTACAGCCCTGCAAACTCCCTTAAATCGATCATGTGGCGCATACTCAGTTTCTGTTTAACCCTGCTGGTTATCTCATCGGTAACCGCGGCCCCGTTTTCCCTGGAAAAAAAGCTGACCCCGGCCAGCGACAGTTCCCAACCCCTGACTCCGGCCCAGTGGCAACAAGCGACCGCAGTGGAGATTCAGCGAGCCCATGGCTTCCAGCGTCAGCTGGACGATTTTGCGGTGCTGCAGCAACAGATCCTGTCTCAGTTGCAATCCCCGGCCCAGCCACAGGTCGACCCGACTCAGCCACTGTCTCAACAGCTGTCGCTGGCCCATAACCTGCTGCAAGAGTTTAAGAGCAGTTTCGATGCCCTTGGCGACAAGGTGGATCAGTTACGGCATCGCCTCGACGCGATTAAGCAGGAACTTCAGCAGGCGGAAGGGCAACAGCAACTGGCCAGTGACACCCCCAATGTGATGCCCGAACGGCTGGAGTACCTGCAGCAGTGGCAGCAAAGCCTCAACCTGGAGCAGCAAAGCCGACCGCTGGAGCTGAAACTGACCCAACTGCGCCAACAACTGGTCCGGGCACAGCTGCTGGCCCAGGAGCGACTGATTGAGGCCCTGAACCAGCAAGCCAATCAGCAGCGACGGCAGCAGAGTGAACGGGCCCTCAACGACAGCTCCCAGGCCGTTAGCAGCAATCCGGCCTTGCAGCAGTTGAACGACACCAATGCCAACCTCGCCCGCCAGCTGGCCTCGGTCAACACCACCACCGAGACCCTGGTGCAGCAACAGCAACTGCTCGAGCAGCATTACCAGAAACAGAGACAGCGCTTAAAAGAGATCAAAGAGCAGTTTGAGTGGATGACCCGAGACGCCACCTTCGGCGCCAGCCTGCTCAAGCGACTGCGGCAACTGGAGCGTCAACAGCAATCGCCGGTACTGGATCACGACATCAGCCGCTCACGGGTGCAAAAATTTGACATCGAGCAACGCCAGGCGGACATGGAATATCAGCTTCGGCAGTACCCCACCGATGAGCGCGCACCGCTATGGCAACAGCAACTGACCCTACTCAACCAGCTGCAGTCGGCGCTGGAACAGCAGGTTGTTGAGCTGTCGCGGCTGAATCAACTGCGACACGAAGCGGAGCAACTGGAAGACAAGCTGGTGCAGCTGATCAGCGAACGCATGTTCTGGTTGCCCAACGCCCAATCCATCGACACCAGCTGGTTTTCTCAGGTCATCGGCAGCGTGCACTGGCTGCTGACCACCGATCGCTGGCAGGAGCTGTCGCGGGCCATCGATGACAACAGCGACTGGTGGTCGGTCTGGCTGGTGGCCATGGTGCTGACCCTGGTGCTGCAAGATCTGCTGCGTGGTCCCTATGCCCAGTTGCGCCAGCACCAGGCTCGCTACGTCGGCAACGTGACCCACGATCGCTTCAGCGCCTCTTTCAAGTCGTTGATGGCCGCCATGGCCTACAGCCTGATCATTCCGGCGCCGCTGATTGCCGCCGCCTGGAAGCTGCAGCAACAGGTGCAGCTGCCCTTTACCCACGCCATCGGGTCCGGCTTGTTGGCGGGGGTGCTGCTGCTGTACCTGTTCTGGCTGTTCCACCAACTGAGCCGACCTGATGGTCTGTTCATCGCCCATTTTCGGCGTCATCCGCCGCTGGTGCAGCGCAACATCGCCTTTTTCAAACAGCTGCTGTTTACCTCGGCCCCCTTATTGATGCTGGTGCGCTTCTGCCAGGAGAGCGAAGTGCCACTGTTGAGCAACAGCCTGGGCCGGGCGGCGTTCCTGCTGTTCTGCGCCGTGCTGGCGTACGCCTATTGGAAGCTGATTAAAATTGTCGATGAGTACCACATCTACCACACCAAGACCCGTCCCAATCAACACCTGTTGGAGCGGCTGGTGTGGCTGGCCCTGATTCTGGTGCCACTGGTGGCATTGGTTCTGACCGTGCAGGGCTATTACTTCACCGCCTTTTCGGTGCTGACCCAGGTGCAACTGACGGTGCTGTTGGCCATCGGCTTTATGCTGGCCCACCTGATGATCAAACGCTGGATGTTGATTCAGCGTCGTCGCCTGGCCTTTGAGCGGGCCAAAGCCAAGCGGGCTGAAGTGTTGGCCCAGCGGGAGAAGGAACGCAACGAGCCGGGCAATGACCCCCTGGAGCCGCTGGAAGATCCCCAGATCGATCTGGATACCATCTCCACCCAATCCCTGGGGCTAGTACGGTCACTGATGATTCTGGCGTTTATCCTGACGCTGCTGGGGGTCTGGAGCCAGACGCACCCGGCGGTGTTTAGCTCATTGGACGGTATTGTGCTGTGGACCAGCAACGAGGTGATCGGCGGCATCGAACAAGCGGTGCCCATAACCCTGCAATCAATACTGGCCGGCGGCCTGATTCTGGGCTTTACCCTGATGACCGCCCGCAACCTGCCCGGCATGCTGGAACTGGTGATCCTGCAGCGGCTGGAACTGTCTCCCGGCACCGGCTTTGCCATCACCACCATCAGCCGCTACATGGTGTTGCTGATCGGCACCATCTCCGCCTTCTCCACTCTGGGGCTGGCCTGGAGCAAACTGCAATGGCTGGTGGCGGCGCTGTCGGTAGGTCTGGGCTTTGGCCTGCAGGAGATTTTCGCTAACTTCATCTCCGGCCTGATCATCCTGTTTGAAAAACCGATTCGCATCGGCGATACCGTCACCATTCGCGATCTGACCGGCAACGTCTCCAAGATTCAGACCCGGGCCACCACCATCGTCGACTGGGACTGCAAAGAGATCATCGTGCCCAACAAGGCGTTCATTACCGAACAGCTGATCAACTGGTCGCTGTCCGACGCCATTACCCGGGTCACCATCAAGGTCGGCGTCTCCCGCGACAGTGACCCAGCCCTGGTCGAGGCCTTGCTGCATCAGGCGGTCAAAGAGACCCCCCATGCGCTGGCGCAACCGGAACCCGAGATCTACTTCGCAGGCTTTGGTTCCCACACTCAGGACTACGAGATTCGCGTCTACACCGATGAGATGGGCAAACGCTGGCCACTGCGTCATCGACTGCACCAGTTGATCATCAAGAAGTTCCGTGAATCCAAGGTGGATATGGCTTACCCTCAGATGGAAATTCAACTGAAAAGTAAGGCTGAAATGGTCGACAACAGTGGCAATCTGATTCGATAACTTCGTCTGCAAGGACCGATTATGCTCATCATTGCACACCGTGGCGCCAGTGGGCTGGCACCGGAAAACACCCTGGCGGCGATGGAAAAGGCCATCGAGCTGGGTGCCTGCGCCATCGAACTCGACGTCCACCGGGTGGAAAACCAGTTGGTGGTGATTCACGACCGCTGGCTGCAGCGCCATACTGATGGCCATGGGCTGGTGCACCAGTCCACCCTGGCCGCTCTGGCCAATCTGGATGCCGGTCAGGGACAGCGGGTGCCGACCTTGTGGCAGGTGCTGGAATGCATCAATGGTCGTTGCGATCTCAACATTGAACTCAAGGGGCGCAACACCAATCAGCCCCTGATTGAGTTGTTGTCCCAGGCGCAACGGCATCTGGGCTACCAACCTCAGCAGTTTCTGATCTCCTCCTTTAACCACCCCAAGCTGATGCGGCTGAAACAACAGCAGCCGGAGTTGAAAATCGGTGCTCTGACCGCCAGTTGCCCCCTGGGCTATGCACGATTTGCCGAGGAGATGGGCGCCTATTCGGTCCACATCGACGTTAATTTTGCCGAACCCGAGTTCATTGCCGATGCCAAGCGTCGGGGCCTGAAGGTGTTTGTCTATACCGTCGATGAAGCGGAAGATATGCTGGAACTGCAGCGACAAGGGGTGGATGGCGTCTTCTCCAACCTGCCGGATCAAGCCAGGGCCACTCTGGGTTCACACACCGTCGCACCGGGATACGTCTGGTCCTGAGCTATTCGAGGAGTCCATCACTATGCCGTCGTTGGCACTGCTGACCAATCAAAATGAACGTTACCGCGAGCTGTTAGCGAACGCTCACCTACCTGGAATGACCTTTGCGACCGAGGTGGCACAGGCCGACATCTGGTTGGCGGATCCGGCGCTGGCCGCTGAACAACTGGCTAGCTTGCCCCCACCGGCCTGGCTGGCCAGCACCTATGCCGGTGTCAATGCCCTGCTGGCGCCGGGGCTACCGAAGGACTATTGCCTTACCCACGTTCGCCGTCTGTTCGGCCCGCTGATGAGCGAATACGTATTTGGCCACCTGCTCAGCCACCTAAGGCATCTGCCGCAGTTGGCCCGGCAACAACGACAACGGCAGTGGCAGACCCAGCCCTACGCCAGCCTGGCCGGCACCACTCTGGTCACCCTGGGCACCGGCGACATCGCTCGACACATCGCCACCGTCGCCCGCGCCTTCGGCATGACGGTACTGGGCGTCAGCCGCAGCGGCGAAGCCAGAGAAGAGTTTGATGCCGTCTGCCGCTTCGACGACGCCAATGCCACCCTAAACCGGGCCCAGGTGCTGGTGAGTGTGTTGCCGGACACCGCCGAAACTCGAGGGCTGCTCGACGCCACCGTACTGCAGCAACTGCCGGCAGGTTGCCTGTTGTTTAATGTCGGTCGGGGCAGTGCCATCGATGAAGCGGCCCTGTTGCAGGCGCTCGATGCCGATCACATCGCCCATGCATTCCTGGACGTGTTCAAACAAGAACCTCTGCCCGCCGACCACCCTTTCTGGCATCACCCAGGCATCAGTGTGACCCCCCATGTGGCCGCCGTCAGCCTGCCGGAGCAGGTCTGTGACCAGGTCATCGACAACTATTATCGCTTTGTCGACGGCCGGCCTCTGCTGCACCAGTTTCAGTGGCAACGGGGTTACTGATCCCGCACCGGCAACTGACCTCGGATGGTGGTGGTGTAATCCAGAGACGGCAACGACAGCGTCATCGACACCTCGATGGTCGCTGCCGTATGCCCCGCTTCCACCGCAGCCAGGATCTGCTGTTCCAGCTGTTGATGGGATTTGATCCCTACTTCCTTCAAAAAGCGTCTAATAGATTGATTTAAAGCTTCTTTATCAACACTCATCATTCAGTTCCTTTCACTCTTATAGATCGACCTCACATATTTTTATAACTACAAAACCTAACTAGCGCCAAATTTACACCCAAAACGAATTGGACATGAGAATTATTAGCATTTACAATTTCCGCAAAGTCGTTAATGAGGTTCTCTGCACCATGTACGTTTGCATCTGCCACGCCGTTACAGAAAAACAAGTTCGCCAAGCGGTATCGGATGGTGCTGTGGACGTTAAGACTCTGAAGCAAAAGCTCGGTGTGGGCAGTGAATGCGGTCGTTGCATTCAAACCACCCTGGAGGTAATTCAGTCGCAGATGAACACGGAACCCTGCTACTACGAAGTGGCCTGATTCCCAAAGACTCAATAACGCCCTTGCCCCCCTCGCTTGCCTGCTTTGACAGGTCAGGCCGCTCTTCTATGCTTAATTTCTACCCTCAGCAGAAGAGCCCATCATGAAAGCGGACCCCAAAGCCTTAGCCCATCTGAACAAGATTCTGTTCAACGAACTGATCGCCATCAACCAGTATTTTCTCCATGCCCGAATGTATAAGGACTGGGGCCTGGATCGCATCGCCGAAAAGGAGTACCACGAGTCCATCGACGAGATGAAACACGCCGATAAATTGATAGAACGAATTCTGTTCCTTGAAGGCCTGCCAAACCTGCAAAGCCTGGGAAAACTGCGCATCGGTGAACACACCAAAGAGATGCTCGAGTGCGATCTGGCCCTGGAGATGGACGCCATTCCCGATCTTCGGGAAGGCATCGCCTACTGCGAGTCCATTCGTGACTTTGTCAGCCGGGATCTGATGCAGGACATTCTGGAGGAGGAGGAGGAGCACGTCGACTGGCTGGAAACCCAGCTGGACCTGATTGAAAAGGTCGGCATCCAAAACTACAACCAGGCACAGATGATCGAAGAGGAGTAGCCTGGTAACCGACGGCCGTCATCCCTGACCGCCGTCATTGGGGTTACACGTTAACGCCGTGTCCGGAGGCATTCAACCGGGTGCGGCGGTTCAGCAACAGCCGCACCGCCAGAGACACACCGGCCAGGGTGCAGACAATGGTCGCGCCCGACGGCAGATCCCAGGACGCAGACAGCCACAGCCCCAGCAGATAGCCACTGATGCCACAACCATAGCCCCACATCACAGCTCGGCCTCCGCTTAAGCGGTTCACCGCCAGTGCCGGTAGAATCAAACTGGAGAACACCAGGTAGACCCCAACCAGCTGTACCGAGAAAGTAATCATCACCGCGAACAGCGGGTAGAAGGCGCGACCACTCATCAGTGACGGTCGCCACCACAGCAGCCCCAGCACCCCCACCGTCGCCAGTGCCGGCAGTTTCAATGCCGCCCAGTCAGTCCATAGGATCTGACCGGACAGCAACTGCTTCAGCAACTCACCGCCATGGGGATCCTTGGCCAGTACCAACATGGCGGCCACGGCCGACAGCACATACAGGCAGCCAATCATCGCCTCCAGTTCGCCCTTGGCGTGTTTCTCCAACAGCGCAATCACGCCAGCCCCTAACAGGGCAAACACCGCCGGCATCCACAGGTTCACCGCCGGCAGATGCGCCAGCTCATGATTCGTGGAGGCGATGACCGCTCCCAGGGCGGCGATCTGAGCAATGGCCAGGTCGATAAAGATGATGCCCCGGGCCAGCACCTGCCGCCCCATGACCACATGACTGGCCAGCACCAGCAATCCTGCCGCCAGGGCCGGCAGCAGAATGCTGAACATGGTGAGATCAAACATCGTCAGCGCCCAGTGCAGCCAGCAGCAGGTTCAGGTTGGTGTCGTACAGCTGAAACAGATCCTCTGCACCATCGACACCCGGCCCGAAGGGCAATTGCACCACCGGAATCCCGGCCCGTTCACCCAGCCACTGCGCACCGCGACCATCCTGATAACCGGTGTAGATCACCGCCATCAGAGGCGTGGTCTGCGCCTGTTGCAACAGCTGCGCCAGGTGGCCCGTCGTCGGCGGTAAGCCCGGCTTTGGCTCCAGATCACCGACCTGCTCCATCCCTAACCAATCAAACAGATACTGGAAACTGGAGTGATAGGCGATCACCTTTTTGCCTTTCAGCGGTGCCGCGCGGCGCTCCCACTCAGCGGTGGCTGTTTGCCAGCGCTGACTGAAATCCGCCAGCCGCTGTTGGTACTGGGTCTGATTGTCGGGATCCAGTCCCACCAGCTTGGCGGTGACCGCCTCGGCGATGGTCTGCATTCTCGACGGCGAAAAATGGAAATGCGGGTTACCACCAGCATGGACGTCGCCCATGCTGCGATCCACCTTATCCAGCTTGCCCAGAGTATCGACCACCGAGGCGGTATAGAACATGCCAGGCTGACCATCGCGAACGTCCGGGTTATTGGCCTTCATCTGCAGCATCGGCAGCCAGCCGATCTCCAACTCGGCCCCGGCGCAGATCACCAGATCCGCCCGGCGCATCTTGGCAATCAGGCTGGGTCTGGCCTGCACATGATGGGGGTCCTGCATCGCCGACGTGGCGCTGAACACCGACGCCTCAGGCGCCAGTTCCTGAGCCAGAGCCGCGTACTCCGGCTCACAGGTAAAGATATTCATGGCCCATACCTGGGGCGCTGCAAGCAGCGCCGCCATGGCAGGCATCCACAGTTTAGAACTGATGCGCACCGTGAGCTCCTAATGCCATGACAAATTGCAGAGTCACGATGTGGTCATCGGCAGACTCGTAAAGATCATCGCTTTGATGAGTGTACTGGAGACGAATCGTGGAGAAGTGGCTGTTGTGCCAGGCCACCATGGCCTCAGTTTCCTTAAGCTTGCCATCTTCGAAGTGGATATGGTGATGGCCATCGTGCTCCTCTTCATGGGCCATGGCAGAGCTGACTTCGCCATAACGCAGACCCGCAGACCACTTAGGGTTGAACTGATACACACCAGACAGGTACCAACCATCGTAGTTACCCGGGATGTTCTCTTCGCCACCAGCCTGTTCGAACGGCTTGTCCATGTACAGGTATTCGCCGGACAGGGTCAGGAAGTTGTTCTTGTAGTTGCCGTTAGGCGCCCACTTATACACCGCATCCACCACATACAGGTCACGGCCGGTAAGGCTGGCACTGTGAGAGTGGCCATGGTCGGCATGAGCCTCCTCCTCGGCATGCTCCTCCTCCTCGTGCTCCTCCAGGTGGCCCTGGCCGTTTTCGTTACGCAACCAGGACAGACCCAGCTGCCAGCTGTGATCGGTTCCCCAGTCACCGCCGAATTTGGAGTACAGGTGGTAGACGCCGACGGATTTCGGGTCTTCCAGACCTTCCGCCTGCAGGTTGTCGCCACTGAAACCTTCCAGACCCAGGGTCCAGTACACGTCGGTCGGAGCCACCCAGTTCAGACGCAGGCCATCATCAAAGTAGTGGCCCCCCAGGAAGGCGCGGTACACTGCCGGACGCTCTACGAAGGAATCGGTGTGCAGGTGCTGATTGTTGAGGTAGCCCAGATCGGCGGTAAAGCGGCCGGCTCGCATGGAGAAGCCAGCGGGCAGCGCCAGAGTCTGAATAAACGCCTCTTCCAACTCCACCTCGGTGTCGCTGCCTTCGGTGGCCAGCACCACGGTGGCCTTGCCATAGAACTGGTCGTCGATGGCACCACTGAGCGCCAGTTCGGTTTCACCCAGGCCAAAGCCATCTTCACGGGCGCCCAGGGCGCGATCGCCGTCCTGATAGTAGCCATCCAGAATCACACTGATCGCTGGAGATTCGGCCGCTACGGCCACGGAGTGTGCACAGGCTACAACCAAGCCTGCCATTACAGCATTCAATTTCATTTTTTATCCTAAGTTGCACTAAGCCTCGCCCACAGGGGGGCGATAAAAATTATTTGGAATTTATGGCGAGGTGGAACTTAGGCCTGCGGGGGGGCGCGAATCTGGCTGCAGCGACGCGGTGCCAGAACCGGAGCGTCAACATCGGTGTCTTGGACCCAATCGATACCGGAAACTACAGGCAAAGTTGGCAGCGATGGCGTCAGGGACTTTCCGTGTTGATCACCGTGGAAACACCAGGCGCAGTTGACCAGATCCTTGTGGTGATCGAAATGCTGGACAGCATGAGCCGGGCCAACCAGTGACAGCACCAGTACCCAAAGCATCATCAGTTTTGTCAGAGTCGTCCTGTAACTCATGCTATCCACTAAAATCGAATTCACCGCTAATGGTAAAAGGAATCCCGCCCGGCAGCAAGATACATTCCTTTAACCCAGGCGGGCAAAAAACGTAAACAAGTGTTACTCATTATCCGTCAACAGGTTACGCCTTGATGACAGGGAAGGCGATCACCTGATCAATGTGATCGGCCTGCAACGCCAACATCACCAGCCGATCGATCCCCAATGCCACGCCGGCGCAATCGGGGAAGCCAGCCCGCAACGCCTCGATAAGGTGCATATCGATAGGACGGATCGGCAATCCATGCTGGCTGCGATAGGCATTATCCCGCTCAAACCGGGCCAGTTGCTCATCACCGTCGCTGAGTTCATGAAAACCGTTGGCCAGCTCAACGCCCTTGAAGTACACCTCGAACCGCTCCGCCACCCTGGGATCTTGCTGGCTGATGCGGGCCAGCGCCGCTTGCGAGGCAGGGAAATCGTATACGAAACACGGCTGCTGCTGACCGATGGCCGGCTCAACCACCACCGAAAACAGCAGTTGCAGCAAGGTGTCCACCTCCTGCTCCTGCTCAGCCAGATCCCCCAGGCCATGCTGATGACAACAGTGACGCAGAGTCGCCAAATCCCGCCGCAGCGGATCGACCCCGACGTGATCCAGGAACGCTTGTTGGTAGGTAAGGCGATCGGCACTGGCCGTGCCCAGCACCAACTCTAGCAACGCCGCCATCTCATCCATCAAACGGTGATGATCAAAACCGGGCCGGTACCACTCCAACATGGTGAACTCGGGGTTATGAAATCGGCCGGCCTCTTCATTACGGAAACTTTTACCCAGCTGAAAGATAGGGCCGCTGCCCGCTGCCAGCAGGCGCTTCATATGAAACTCCGGCGACGTCACCAGATACAGATCCACACCGTCAGCCATTCCCGGGCCGACGAAGTGGGTATTGAAGCTGTGCAGGTGCACGTCGGTTACCGCTGCCTGAGACAGAGCCGGGGTCTCCACCTCCAGCACGCCCCTGGACTCAAAAAAGCCACGAATGGTGGCCATTAGGCTGCTGCGCCGTTTCAGCATCCGAATCTCGGCACTGGGTTGCCAGCTCATCGCACCATCCCCTCTTTGCCGTCACAACGACAGCCGGATCCCACCGGCAACTCTCCCCAGATCACACAACGACTGCCATCGGTCGCCTCGCACTCTGCCCCCAAGGCCTCGCGTTGCCCCAGGCCGGTTGAGATTTTAGGCGCTTGCTGTTCGATGGCGCTCTGTCTGGCCATGCGGGCCTGGTGGAGCTCCGCCTGCTCCGGCGTCATCGGTGCCTGGCACCCAGCCACTAGCAACAACAGTAAATATGGAAATCTCATCTCACTCTCCACAACAAAAAAAGCGGGCCTGAGCCCGCTTCTGATCTGGTTGGCACCACGGCGTTACTTGGTGCGAACGCGCTCGACGTATTCGCCGGTACGGGTGTCCACTTTCACCACTTCGCCAATCTGAATGAACAGCGGCACGCGCACGACGGCGCCGGTGGCCAGGGTAGCAGGCTTGCCGCCGGTTCCCTGAGTGTCACCCTTAAGACCCGGGTCGGTCTCGGTGACTTCCAGGCTAACGAAGTTAGGCGGAGTCACCACAATCGGGTTATCGTCCCACACGGTAATGGTGCACACATCCTGCTCAACCAGCCACTTTTCCGCATCGGCTACCGCTTTCGCGTCCGCCGCAACCTGCTCAAAAGTGTCGTTGTTCATGAAGTGCCAGAACTCGCCATCGTTGTACAGGTAGGCCAGTTCATGATCCATTACGTCGGCTGCGGTCACGGATTCACCAGACTTGAAGGTTTTCTCCAGGACTTTGCCAGACAGTAATTTGCGAATTTTCACCCGGTTAAAGGCTTGGCCCTTACCCGGTTTTACAAACTCGTTCTCAATGATGTTGCACGGCTCGCCATCCAGCATTATCTTAAGGCCGGAGCGAAATTCGTTCGTTGAGTAAGAAGCCATTATTTTCTCTTCCAACAGGTCGTTTTGACGTCTAACGGTAAATGATAACCCGAAATCCCCTAAATTTGCACGATTGCTGGCAACAGGAGTTGGCACAAGCGTACACAGATCCCAAACTTCTGCTTCAGGCACTGGATCTCGACCCCGCTGATTTTGAGCAACACATCGCCGCCCGGCGCCTGTTTCCTATGCGGGTACCGCGCCCTTTTGTGGCCGCCATGGAACCGGGAAATCCCCGGGATCCACTGTTGCTGCAGGTGCTGCCTCAGTCCGAAGAGTTCGACACCGTCCCCGGATTCAGCCCCGACCCGCTGCAGGAGCAACAGGCGGCGGTGCCCGGCATCCTGCACAAGTACCGCAGTCGAGCGCTGTTGATGCTCAAAGGCGGCTGTGCGGTAAACTGCCGTTACTGTTTTCGGCGTCATTTTCCTTATCAGGACAATCAGCTTGGCGGCCAGGCCCTGGATCAGGCCCTGGCGTATCTGCAGCAGGACACCAATCTCAATGAGGTGATCCTGTCCGGTGGCGACCCGTTGATGGCCAAAGACGATCATCTGGCCCGGCTGGTTCGGCGGTTGCAAGCCAACCCCAACTTGACCCGGCTGCGAATCCACAGCCGGTTGCCGGTGGTGATTCCCGCCCGCCTGACTCCCCAACTGACTGAATTGCTGGCAGGCACCCGCCTGAAGGCGGTGCTGGTACTGCACATCAATCATGCCAATGAGATCGGCGAGGCGCTGACCAACCGGCTTAAGCCCCTGCAGCAGGCCGGGGTGACCCTGCTGAATCAATCGGTGCTGCTGAAAGGGATCAACGATACGGTCGCCGCCCAGGTTGCGCTGAGCGAATCCCTGTTTGCCGCCGGCATCCTGCCTTACTATTTGCACCTGCTGGACAAGGTGGACGGCGCCGCCCACTACGACCTGGCCCAAAGCCGGGCACGGCAACTGATGGCCGAGATGCTCGATGCCCTGCCCGGGTTTCTGGTGCCCAGGCTGGTGCGGGAAGTCGGCGGACGAACCAGCAAGACCCCCATCGACCTGCAACTGAACTGAGTGCCGCAGCGGCGAACGCCGAATCCCCGCTGTGGCCATTTTCTTGTACAATCGCGGCAACACACCTTGGAGGACACCGCATGTCTCTGCTTTGGGTCACCGATATCTGGGGCCAACACTCTACTTTGACAGCCAGCCTTGAGCGGCTCAACGACGTGGCCGGCGACTGTCAGCTTCTGGACCCCTATGCCGGCCAGCCGTTTGCCTTTGCCGACGAACAGCAGGCCCACGACTATTTCCTGTGCCGCTGCAGCAAGCCGGGCTACGTCGACAAACTGGAAGCCTGGCTGGAAGACCATTCCGAGCCGGTAACCCTGCTGGGGTTCAGCGCCGGCGCCAATGCCATTGCACAACTGCTGCAACGCCGCACCTTCCCTCAGGTACAACGGGTACTGCTGATCTATGGCCGCGAACTTCCACAGCAACCGCTGCCGGTAACCAGCCATCTGCTGCTGTGTCAGAACGACCTCGGTGACAAAGACACCGCGCTGGCCTGGCCCGCCTCGGTACACATCAGCACCGCCGGTCACGGCTTTATGAACCCGCGCAGCCCCAACTACGACTCACAGGCCGCCGAAGCAGGCTGGCGCTGGATTCAGGAGACAATCACCGCTTAATCGGTGGCCACGCAGGCCTGCTGCCAGCAGTTGGTGACCGTCAGTCCCTGCTGTTTCAATAGAGCCGGAATACTCTGCTCCCCGACCAGATGACCGGCTCCGACCACCACAAACAAACGATCGTCCTGAGTCAGCCAATCGCTCAGAGTACGGGCCATGCCCTGATTTCGGTTCACCATCAACGCCTGCCAGGCTTCCGGCTCCTGGGCCATATCGTCGTAGGTCAATCGCGCCAGGGTTTTCTGATCGCCACTGCGCCAGGCCTGAATCAGCTCATCGACGTCCATGGGCTCCATCGCCCCCTCCAGCATGGCATGCTGAGTGTCTGTGGACAGACCATCGAACACCCGCAACTGCAACGCCATCCCTTCCAATTCCCACAGGCTCTTGCTGCCCAGACGATTGGAGAAATAGTGCTCGACGCCCTGATCCGAATGGAAACCGGAGTTGGCCATCTCCGCCATCAGTAACTGTGAACTGAGGATCCACGGCGCCAGAGCGGGATCGCATTGCATCGCCCGGCTCTGACAAAACTGGCTCAGTTTACTGGCCAATGGCGCCGGTAACGGCTGCTTGGCAAACAGGTAAGGCTGCAACTTTTGCGGCAGCTGAGGATCATTGGTATCGGCTTCCAGCGCCAGCACCGCAGACTCGGCAAACGCTTGCTCGATCACCTCGGCAAAGGGATAGAAATCCGGCTGCCCCACGTGTACCGACCCCAGTAACCACGCCTGCCCCTGTTCACCACTGACCAGAAAAAAAGGCGGCTTGTCCGTTGGCGCCGCCACCGCCGCCGCTGCCACACAGACTGCCCATATCGCTCCCAGCAACCGCTTCATCACGTCTCCCATTCTCTATACGTTGTCGACAGCCAAAGGGACCGCCGCTGCCACTATCGCACTATCCGTACGCCCGAGACCAGCCCGAAGCCGCCTCAAAACGGTTTCATTTACTGCGATTTCACTGGATAATCAACCTCAGACACCCTTTATGTACTTCCACCAATTACAGAGGCCCCCGATGCCGTACACCAATGTCATTGCCCAGTTTAAAGCCAGCTTCCAGCAAGCCTACCGTCAGGTAGTGGATGCCGACGCTCATCTGGACAAGCTGCAACAGGATGGCCACGGAAAGTTTAAACGCATTTTTACTGCCGAGCAGGGCTTTAAAGCCGATGCCACTCGGTTTATGCCCTACCTGGAGGAGATTGTCGGCGAATTCGACGTCTTTGAAGCGGCCCCGTCGGCGCAACAACTGCCGCCACTGGTGAAAAAGCTGGAACTGCTGCTCAGCACCCTGGCTCAGTTCAAGCAGAGCCTGAAAGCCTAAACCCAACAGCCGCAGCAACAAAAAAGCCGGAGTCTGACTCCGGCTGAGGGTGTGCGACGGTTCCAGCTATCAACGACTGGCCAGGGTCTCAGGCAGGTCGTTGTCGACCCAGCGCTCTATCATCCGCAATTCATAGTGCAGGGCCTCGCTCTGGTACCGCATCCTGGATGCGGTGTTCTCAAAATTCAGCTCCCGAATCTCCACCGTATCCGAGGCGATCGCTTTGCCGTCGCGATCGTTCAGCGTCCACTGAAAGCTAATGCCCGGCGGGTAGATGCTTTTGACCACGCGAATGTCGTTGGCAGTGGCACCGAATGAGGGACGCACATCGCCAGCCAGGTCCAGGTCCGTAACCACAATGGTCAGGGTTTCCCCTTCCGCCAGAGTCGGCTGCAGACGCTTCTGAAACTCCTTGCCCAAAGTGGCGAAGACATGGTTCTCATACCGATCCTGACGGCCGGAACTGGCTCGAACGTCTCGGTAATCATCAGGGCTCTGCCACACCACGGTCACCGGGCCATCTTGAGTTGGCCACTGCTGATCATCGCCGTCGGCGGCGCTTACCATAGGGCTCATGACCAACACCATCAGCCAAGCAAACACTCTCATATCGATCCCCTTTTCGGACTTAAACTGCGCTATTCACAATGATTAGAGCCAATTGAACAAAAAAAATTCAATTCACATCGGCAAATAATTGCGAAACCGATCGCCCAGTTAAGGAGCAGTTCAGAAATACGAGCTCGACAGCCAAGGCCATGAAAGCCAGGTGAATCGGCGCGCGGCCGGGTAACTTCCAATCTCCTTAAGAATGACCTGCTGATCGGTGCGATCGGCACTGACCAACGGCAGCGGATATCAGTGGTTCTAGGCCGCCCTCATCCTGCCGCACTGACCTCAGTTAAAAAGCGGACATCCTATTAATGAGCAAGAACTCTAAATTGAGTTGTAATTGCTTGACCGACAAACTACAACACCCTATTGTCAGCCACTAAATTACAATATTTACAACAATATTAAAGTCTAACCGATTAACTATTTAGAGCTTCTAAAATCAATTAAAACATTAAACCGTGACGCTAAGATTGATTTTTAATCACACAACATAAGATCAACATTATTTTGTTTTCAATTCCAGGTACTACTTAATGAAAGTCTGTTCAAAACTGTTTCTATTAAGCGCAATTGCGGCCACTTTAACTGGCTGCGGCGGCGGTGGTGGCAGCGCTTCACCGGCGCTGAATATCAGCGGCAAAGCCATTGATGGTTACATCAGCGGCGCCACGGTTTATCTCGACCTGAACTTCAACAAACGGCTCGACAGCAACGAACCCAGCGCCGTCACCGAGACGCAGGGCGAGTTCGATCTGTCCGTTCCCGAAATCTACAAACAATGCGCCCAGTACGTGCCCGTGGTGGTCGACGTGCCCGTCGGCGCCATCGACTCCGACTTTCCCGATACCCCCATCGAAGAAGCCTACTCCATGGTGTTCCCGCCGCAGTTTGCACTGAGCACCGATCAGGATCTGCTCAACCTGACGCCACTGACTTCCGTGGTCTGGAGCCAGGTTGAACAGGAGTTGGCCGACAACCGAAGTGGCGAACTCAGCTGTGACTCCCTGTTAAAAGAACAGGCTCTGCGGGAAGAGATTGCCCAGCGGCTGCAGGAACAGGAGTGGCGGGTAGCCAACCGCTACAACGTCACCGTGGATGAGTTGTACAGTGATTACATCGCCAGCAACAACGACGCCCTGCATCAATTGGCCCAGGACTTGGTTCCCGGACTGCAGAAATCCTATGAACAGACGGTGGCACTATTAAAGCAATACCCCAACGCTGAACTGGCTTGGGTAGAATTTTTCCTTGGCATTTGGGACAGCCACAATAATAACTACGACGATCAATGGTACCGATATGAAATGGTACAAACATCCAGTGGTAACTTTAATTCCATCACTCATGTAATGTCTGAGGATCTGGAAACCAAATTGCAGCTTCATAATAAAGAAAGCATGGTGACCACCCAACGAGATGGCGTCAACATTGAGCAAACTCTCACCCTGGAAAAAGGCACCAGTAACTATCACTGTGCCATCAGCGAGTGGCTCGAAACCCTGACGGCAGACTCTTCCGGCGTGCGCAATACCCTCTACGCCGAAGTGGCGGACTGGCCATCTTGTAATGCCGCTCAGGTTGTCGGCGAGGTGACTCAGGCCCTGGTCACCAAAAACTACCAGGACGGTGCCCTGCTCAGCTACACCGAACACACCTATAACCCCGGCAACGACAGCGGCTTTACCGATCTGATTGGCGTAACCGATACAGTAACCGCGGCAGACCTGAGTCCAGTTCGCGATGCCATCGACACGGATTTCTACAGCGAACAAGGCCACGGCGCGGATCACTGGTCTCGAGTGAGAAACGAGTTCAGCGACCAACCGTCGCAGCCGTCCCAGATCATGACCAGCCATAACAACGACGGCCAATGGCAGCGACAAACCAACTACCGCAACGGCACCCATAAAACCGAGTGTGGCGACTCAGAGCAAACCCTCAGCGAGAGTCAGTGCCAGGGCAACTAACTGGACTGGTCACCACAATGCCCCGCTGGCGGGCATTGTGGTGACTCCACACTGTTTGCTGCCCCCTGAGGCCTGATTGCACTCCTCAGTTTGAGTAATTCTTTCTACGTTTCCCTTCCAAAAGTTTATTAACACTGGATATGCACAAACAGCAAATCCATTATGCAATTCCCGTCTAAATAAACCTAAATCCCGATTTGCGCAAATTGTGAGATTGCGGGATTTCAATAAATAATGGCGTTCGATAGAATAATGACATTCATCGCCGCCGTTTATTTGGAGTTTATTAATGAAAAGAATCAATCATCTTGATTTCTTTAGCTTAAGTGTCTTTGTTGAATTATACGAACAGAAAAGTGGCACGGCGGCGGCGATCACCCTGGCCACCACTCAACCCAAAGTCAGCCGTACCCTGACCATGCTCAGAAAGACCTTTAATGACGAACTATTCAGCCGTCACCAGCATGGCATGAAACCCAACCGGATCGCCGACCGCCTCTACCCTCAGGCAAAGCAGCTGGTGGCAGACTACCAAGCACTGGCTCGAACCATGGAGCTGTCTAACAACGAGCAAGGTAGCATTAACATCTGCGCTCAGGAGCATTTTCACCGGCCGCTGCTGAGTTGTCTGAATGAGCTAACCTGCGAAGGCAATAATCACTTTGCATTTGAAATTCACTCCTGGACAGCGGAATCTCAAAAGCGGTTGATAAACCGAAATATTGATTATTGTATTTCCATTAATCCCTCGCCAACAGATGGCATCGCCCATTATGAAATTGCCGCAGTAGGCAAGTACTTTCTCGTTGCCAACCAAGAACATCCCATATTTAACGCTGATATTACCCTGGGTCAAATTCTTCGTTATAAGCTGGCGATCTCTAATTACGCCATGGACGAAATGAGAATACAAAGATTGCAGGCCATCGCCGACCAAAAGAACCTGTCCATCTCGATCGCCCTCAAGATTTCCGATATCGATTTGCTGCTCGATCACGTCGAGGAGAGCAACAGCATCGGCCTGGTTGCTGGCACCGCCTTTCAATCAACGCTACAGAGTCGCACCGGACTCACCTGCATGAACATCTCCGACATCTGGCTCAATGAAACCCAATCCCAAAAACCACTGAAGTATTACCTACAAGCTCATCACGGCGCCGATCAGGCCTTTGCCGCCCGACTGGCGACCACCCTGGGACAGCGCCTGAGCGCTGCCTGAGCGACCAGCAAGACCCCACTCTTTGGCCCCCTCATCGAGCCGATCCCAAAGGATCGGCTCAGTGAACCCTACTGATCATCAAAATCGAACAGCTGTGGTGGATTGCTGGCCAGGGCGCCATTCACCCGAATGATGAACTTCAGGTATGGCAACCACTGATCCGGCTCCGGCTCGATACTGGGGGTAAATTTGTAGGAGCCGGGTTGCAGTTCCTTTAATTCGCCGGCGCAACCGCTGCCATTGTCGCCACACAGATACTGCTGAGCCCGGTGCCAGGGAATCGAAAACGACGAGTCGTAGTCGCCAGGAAACTCCAGGTAAACAATCTCCAGGTTGTGACCGGCATCGATAATGGCCACCCCCTCCTCATCGGCCAGGCGGAACTTCAAAGTGAGACTGTCGCGCTCGGCGGCGTCCACCGTTAACACTATACTGGTAGCCTGATCCAAGGTGACACTGGGATCCACCTCGACACCACCATCACCGCTGTTGCTGTCGGAGCCACAACCACTGAGCAACAGTGCCAACGCCCCGATAATCATTTGATTACGCATTCTAGCCCGCCTCAGTTATGACACACTTGGCATTCACCGGCATCGGCATGCTTGGGCAGTGCCGACAGTTGCTCATGGGAGGAGTGACAGGTCTGACACTCCATCTTCGACTTCACATCCGGACCGATGTAGGTCTCCGGCTCCCGACCCGTCGGCTGATGGCAGGCGCCGCACTCATCATTACTTTCAGCATGGCCTTCTGCTACCAACCTGCCGCTCAGTGATTGATTCAGAAACTCCGAGGTGATGAAGGCGATCTCGGCCGTTACCTGGGCACAGCGTTCCAGCTTGGCATCATGACCAGAACCAAATTTACTGGTACTGGACCAGTGAGACACCGAGGTATGACACAGTACCGAATTGGCCACCGACTGGCCAATCAGCTCCGGTCCCAGCGGCGTGCCATCATTGGTTCGCCAGAACGGCGCGCCAATGGCGGTCAAAAACTCCTGATCGCCGCGGGGCATCGGCGTTTTCTCGTAATAGCGATACACGGCATTGATCACCGCTTGTTGATCGATGCCGGAAAGCACGTTGATCACCATGGCAGCGGCATTCACGCATCCGCACAGGGTTCCCCACCCTTTTACGCCCGTTCCGCCATACACCGCCAGATTGGTCGGGATGGCAGCAAAATGGCAGGCGTCCCCGTGACCACGATCCGCCAACTCTGAAATCAGGGCATTGAACACCCCATACATGCAGCCGCCACGCCGGTAGCCCTCGTAGGCCCGGCGAGCCACACTCATAGGATCCAGCACCACATACTCCAGCAGATGTGCCCCCAGATCCGCCATGCCGTTACTGCCCAGGCCAGAGCCGGTTTCCACCGGGCAGCCTTCGGCGGCAAAAATCGACGAGGACACTGCCGAACTGCCAACGGCCATGCTCGCCAGCCCCACAATCTTGCCCATTGCCTGTCGTCTGTCTACTTTCATCAACTGCTCTCCTAACTCTTGAATTCACATATCCAGTAATTGAATTAGCGCATTTATAGATATTAAATATCTTAAAAATCAGCAACTTAACTCAACCATCAATTGCAGGCTAGAGATCATAAAAGTGAAAGTAAAGCCAGAAAAATGCCGCCTTTGCGGCGGGTCACGGCGGTGGTATAAGTTAGATCTGGGGTTAGATAACGGATATCGACAATCAACAAAACACTGGGCGCCACTTCTGTATTGAGCGTAGGTTCAGCGGCAATTCAGCCCAAATTCAGCAGCAATCAAGCCTGCCCACCGACAATGGGATCGCAGGTTCGATCGACAATTGCTTCGAGGAGACTGACTATGATTCCACTGCCCGGTGCCGTACTGTTGACCCTTGCCACCTTTGGCGCCCTGTGGCCCATTTTCGGCACCGCCGACTCCGGCCAGCCTCAGACGCCCCCCCAGTCCCAGGGGGGCGCCAATGACTGAGGAACTGTGCCAGCACGAGCAAGCCAGGATGTTGTGCTTGCTCACCCACTATCGCTCGATACAACGTGCCTGCTACCAGGGCCGGGCGCTGAGCCTCAGCTCGGCGCATTGCCACGATCTGCTGCGACTGAAGCTGGCCTATGGCCACGGCGGGTTGCAGGCCCGAGCCAGGGGCATCGATGCCACCACCACTCTGAGCCTGACTCACCACGGCCGGCAGCTGTTTCTGCGACTGGACCGCTGGACCGAGAGCCAACGCCGCAGCATGCAGCACCTGTTGCAGCAGAAATTGGCTGCCTGAGCACGTCATTCGGCTCTGAGATTCAGGCATAAAAAAACGCACGCCGAAGCGTGCGTTTTTTGTTGCTGCTAGAGCGGGGGATTACATCATGCCACCCATGCCGCCCATGCCACCCATGCCGCCCATGTCTGGGGCTGCTGGTGCGGCGTCTTGCGGCAGTTCGGTTACCATGGCTTCGGTGGTGATCATCAGACCGGCCACAGAGGCAGCAAACTGCAGGGCGCTGCGGGTTACCTTAGTTGGGTCCAGGATGCCCATCTCAACCATGTCGCCGTAGGTATCGTTACCGGCGTTGTAACCGTAGTTACCGTCACCGCCTTTAACGTTGTTGGCTACAACGGAGGACTCTTCACCGGCGTTGTAGGCAATCTGGCGCAGTGGGGATTCCATGGCGCGCAGAGCCAGCTTGATGCCGACGTTCTGCTCTTCGGTGTCGCCTTTCAGCTCGGTCAGCTTGGAGGCCACGCGAACCAGGGCGGTACCACCACCGGCAACCACACCCTCTTCAACGGCCGCACGGGTTGCGTGCAGGGCGTCTTCAACGCGGGCTTTCTTCTCTTTCATTTCAACTTCGGTGGCGGCGCCAACCTTGATCACCGCAACACCGCCGGCCAGCTTGGCCATGCGCTCCTGCAGCTTCTCTTTGTCGTAGTCAGAGGTGGACTCTTCGATCTGAGCCTTGATCTGACCGACGCGGCCCTGAATCTGCTCCTCTTCACCCACACCGTCGATGATGGTGGTGTTGTCCTTGGTGATCACCACGCGCTTGGCGCTGCCCAGATCTTCCAGGGTGGCTTTTTCCAGCTCCAGGCCGATCTCTTCGGAGATCACGGTACCACCGGTGAGGATGGCCACGTCCTGCAGCATCGCCTTGCGACGGTCACCGAAACCAGGCGCCTTAACAGCAGCCACTTTAACGATGCCACGCATGTTGTTTACAACCAGAGTCGCCAGGGCTTCGCCTTCCACGTCTTCGGCGATGATCAGCAGCGGCTTACCCGCTTTGGTCAGGCCTTCCAGAATCGGCAGCAACTCACGGATATTGGAGATTTTCTTGTCCACCAGCAGGATGAACGGAGAATCCAGCTCAACGGTGCCGGCTTCGGCGTTGTTGATGAAGTAAGGGGACAGGTAGCCGCGGTCAAACTGCATGCCTTCAACCACGTCCAGCTCGTTCTCCAGAGCCTGACCCTCTTCCACGGTGATAACGCCTTCCTGACCCACTTTCTCCATGGCGGTGGCGATGATCTCACCAATCTCAACGTCGGAGTTGGCGGAGATGGTGCCCACCTGAGCGATGGACTTGGAATCTTTACACTCAACGGCCAGCTCTTTCAGCTCGGCAACGGCAGCCACAACCGCCTTGTCGATGCCACGCTTCAGATCCATTGGGTTCATGCCGGCGGCAACGGCCTTCAGGCCTTCGTTGACGATGGACTGAGCCAGAACGGTGGCGGTGGTGGTACCGTCACCGGCGGCATCGTTGGCTTTAGAGGCAACCTCTTTCACCATCTGGGCGCCCATGTTTTCGAACTTGTCTTCCAGTTCGATCTCCTTGGCCACAGACACACCGTCTTTGGTGATGGTCGGAGCGCCGAAGGACTTGTCCAGTACCACGTTACGGCCCTTTGGACCCAGGGTGACTTTCACTGCGTCGGCCAGTACGTTTACACCCGCCAGCATTTTTACGCGAGCGTCATTGCCAAATTTTACGTCTTTAGCTGCCATTTCCGTTTTCCCTTCTAAATCTTGATTCTACAGAGTGAATTTATTCAACGATGGCGAGGATGTCGCCTTCAGACATGATCAGGACCTCTTCACCGTCCACTTTCTCAGTCTTTACGCCGTAGCCTTCGTTAAAGATGACAACGTCGCCAATCTTCACGTCCAGGGCCTTAACTTCGCCGTTTTCCAGAATGCGACCATTACCAACAGCCACGACTTCACCGCGGGTGGATTTCTCGGCTGCGCTGCCGGTCAGCACAATGCCACCTGCAGACTTGGACTCAAGCTCGGTACGCTTAACGATTACCCGGTCATGCAATGGACGAATCTTCATCTGTGATCTCTCCTAAAAGGTTCCGTCTAAAATCAAATCTGTGATTTCTCTGCAGCTTAGCTGCGTTCTGATTCTGTATATGGGGCGGCGGCGGAAAAAACACAAGGGGCGGGTGGAGATTTTTTTCCCGTCATCGACAAACCAGGCTGCCGTCGGCGCGAAAAAAGTTTCAACCGATGTCTGAATTTTGCTCGCCCCGCTTTGCGCCGTTCGGCCGGGGACGGTACCATAGGCCCCCGACCAACCCGCGCCACCGCAACGAATGTGACCTACCGGATGTATAACACGCACGGCCTATTAACCGCTCCCATCGGCAGAACTCTGCTGCGCATGAGTGTGCCTAATTTGCTGGGGGTGCTCAGCCTGCTGTTCTACCATCTGACCGACACCTACTTCATCAGTCAACTGGGTACCGAGCCTCTGGCCGCCATCAGCATGACCTTTCCGGTGACCATGGTGATCTCCTCCATTGCCCTGGGCATGGGCGCGGGCATGAGCGCCAACATGGGACGGCTCCTCGGTCAGGGCGACCTGCCTCAGGCGCGCAGCTTTCTGACCCACGGCCTGATGCTGGCCGGATTGATCGTGATGGTCATCGCCGCAGCCGGCGCCATGACCATCCGGCCGCTGTTCACTTTGCTGGGCGCCGGCGACACCATGTTGCCGCTGATCAATGACTATATGCTGGTGTGGTATTTCGGCATCGGTCTGCTGGTACTGCCGATGGTGGGCAATCAGGCTCTGCGGGCGACCGGTAACACTCGAACCCCGGCCATCGTCACCGCCGTGGCCGCCATCGTCAATGCCATTCTGGATCCGCTGCTGATCTTCGGCATCGGACCGTTTCCACGACTGGAGATGCAAGGGGCGGCCATCGCCACGGTGCTGTCGTGGATCATCACCTTTGTGGTGGCCGCCTGGATGCTCGGCTGGCGTTACAAGCTGCTGGCCCGCCCTTGCCAGCGCCTGCTGGAGCACTGGCGCAGACTGCTGCACATTGCCCGCCCCGCCGCCATCTCCAATCTGCTCAACCCGCTGGCCAATGCACTGATTCTGGCCATACTGGCCCGCATCGATACCAAGGCGGTGGCCGCCTTTGGCGCCGGAACCCGCATCGAGGCCCTGATGCTGGTGGTGGTCACGGCCCTGTGCGGTGCCCTGATGCCCTTTATTGCCCAGAATCTCGGTGCCGGCCACTACCGCCGGGCCAAAGAGGCACTGATGGGCAGCATTCGCTTCGTGCTGGTGTCACAGCTGCTGTTGTACCTGCTGGTGTTGCCGTTTTTGGGCCAGATTGCCGCCCTGTTCAGTGACGACTTAACCGTGCAGGGCTATCTGATCTGGTACCTGCAGATTGTGCCGCTGGCCTACGGCACTCTGGGCGTGGTTATCCTGTTTGTGCTGGCACTCAATGCCTATCACCGCCCGATGACGGCCCTGAGCCTGAACATGGTGCGGTTGTTCCTGATGCTGATCCCCATGACCATGATCGGCAGCTGGATGTTCGGCGTCAAAGGCGCCTTTGCCGGCATAGGTCTGGCCAACCTGGTGATGGGCGTCGCCTGTTACCACCTGGCCACCAAGGTGTGTGAGCCCGCTTCGGTCACCGCCCCACAGCCGCAATAAACGCCATCGCCATAAAGAAAAAGCCGATACCCTGGGGTATCGGCTTTTTGGTCACGTCCGGTTCAAATGCTAACTCGACCCAAGGTGACGTACTCGAAAAAGAGGTGCAGTCTCACTCCGGCCTATGGCTGTCCTGTCCATGACCACCACCGAAGAGACCGGCACAGTGGACCACAAACCACTGACAAGCCACAAGATGGCCGTTGGCTATGACCTGATAAACTGAGCCGCAGGCTGTTCATCAGTCTTTACGCTCATACTCACCTTCAATGGTGGACTTGCCATCCAGATCCTTGGGCTGCTGAGGCCGCTGGAACGGATCAGACTGCTGGAACGGGCCTTGCTGCTGATGAAACTCGGCGCCGAACCCCTGACTATGGACGGTGCGCACCTGCACCCGGCTCAACAGCCAGGTCGCCAAACGCTTGCGAGTCAGCGGAGTCAGTACCAACAGACCCAAGAAGTCGGTCACAAAGCCAGGGGTCACCAGCAATACGCCCGCCACCGCCAACAGCATCGCTTCCATGATCTGAGTACCGGGCAGCTCCCCGCGGTTCATGCGATTGCGCACCTCCATCAGGGTGCTCAGCCCCTGGCTGCGAACCAGAGACGCCCCCACCGCGGCGGTGATCAGCACCAATGCGATGGTGGTCGGCGCCCCCAGGGCGGTGCCAACCTGAATCAGTACCGAAATCTCGATGATCGGCATGATGGCAAACAGCAGAAACAGATAAAAAACCACACAGGCCTCACAAATACGGTTGTTGTTAGAAACTCAAATGGGGTTTCCCCGGTCTATTTTCAAGTCGGCGTTCATGCACTGTTACATTTATCAATGCAGCCACCGGGTGGATCCTTTACAGTAAGCCCACCCAAACGGGCCATAATGGCGCTGACAATGCAGATGCGCTGGCTGCTGCCCGAAGTACGGGTAACCGCCCCTACACCGATTATTGGACATTACACTGACAATGACAAAGCGACTCTTTGCCCTGGCGACACTGCTCCTCGTGAGCCTAACCGCTTCCGCCAACTTTTCCTTCCTGAACCAGGAGCCCCAGGTTCTGCCGGTGGATCAGGCTTACCTGTTTAACTTTTCCCAGCAAGACAATGTTCTGGAACTCAGCTGGGAGATGCCGGAACAGGGGTATTACCTGTATCAGGAGCGGTTTACGGTAAAGGTTGAAGGCGATGTCGAGGTCGGTGAACCGCTCTACCCTGAGGCCACTTCCCATTTCGATGATTTCTTTGGCGAGCAGCCGGTCTATTTTGATCAAGTCACCCTGCAGGTGCCAATTAAGAAGGCGGCCAACAACACCGAACTGACCATCACCTATCAGGGCTGTCTGGACAAGGTACTGTGCTACCCGCCAACCCGCCAGACCATTCTGTTGTCAGAGGTGGCCGCCAACAACGGCATCATCATTCCGGCCGCAGCCGCCCAAACGGCACCGGCGGCGCCCGCCACCGAGCAAGACAGCCTGGCGGCGCTGCTGTCCGACGGCCACCTGGGCCTGGTGCTGCTGACCTTCTTCGGCCTCGGCATCCTGTTGGCGTTTACCCCGTGCGTCTTCCCCATGTACCCCATTCTCACCGGCATCATCGCCGGCCAGGGTGACAAGCTGTCCACCGGGCGCGCGTTTGCCCTGTCCATGACCTATGTGCAGGGGATGGCCATTACCTACTCGGCCCTGGGACTGGTGGTGGCTTCGGCCGGACTCAAGTACCAGGCGGCACTGCAACACCCGGCCATTCTCATCGGCCTGGCGGTGTTGTTTGTGGTGTTGTCGCTGTCGATGTTCGGCGTTTACAACCTGCAGCTGCCGTCGTCGCTACAAAATCGCCTCAATCAGGCCTCCAATTCACAGAAAGGGGGCTCCTTTACCGGGGTGCTGATCATGGGCCTGATCTCGGGTCTGGTGGCTTCTCCCTGCACCACCGCGCCCCTGTCCGGGGCCCTAATCTACGTGGCCCAGAGCGGCGACCTGATGCTGGGCGGTCTGGCGTTGTACGCCCTGTCGATGGGCATGGGAGCACCGCTGCTGTTGCTGGGCACCTCCGGCGGCAAGTTGCTGCCCAAGGCCGGTGCCTGGATGGACATCATCAAGCACACCTTTGGCTTCCTGCTGATCGCCGTATCCATCATGATGCTGACCCGAATCTGGACCGGCCTGGTGGCCGACCTGCTGTGGGCCGTCTGGGGCGTGGCCTTTGTGGCCTACCTGTTGCACGAGAACCGCAAAACCCGCTTCAGTCTGATGCAGACCGGACGCTATGCGGTGTTGGCGGTGGCCCTGCTGGGTGCCATCGGCTATGGCGGCTATGGTGTGGTTACCCAGCTGCAAGCCACCCCAGGCAGCAGCGCCCATCACAGCACCGAGTTTATTCGAGTTAAGAGTCTGGAAGACATCGATCGGGAGGTGGCCAAGGCCAATGCCGCGGGTAAAACCGTGATGTTGGATCTGTACGCCGACTGGTGCATCGCCTGCAAAGAGTTTGAAAAATACACCTTCCCGGAGCCGGAGGTGGTGGCCCGCACCGACCAGATGGTGCTGCTGCAGGCGGACATGACCGCCAATGACGCCATCGACATCGCGGTTCAGGAACACTACCAGGTACTGGGTCTGCCAACGATTCTGTTCTTTGACGCCCAGGGGCAGGAGCTGACCCAGCAGCGGGTCACCGGCTTTATGAAAGCCGCTCGCTTCGCCTCACACCTGGATGGGGTGCTCTAACCCAACCACATCAGCGCCTGGCTTAACAGCCGGGCGCTGGCTGCCAGGGCCAGCACAATGACAAACACCATGGTCCATCGTAATCGAATCATAATCGACACTCTCCCAGTATCGCGACGCCCTGAGACAAGCGCCGCTGTTCGACAATCTCATAACCCTGATCGCACAAGCCATTGAGCTTCAGGTGGTGATCCACCCGTTCGGCCAACCGACCGGTTAATGCCAGCTGATCATCTTGACGATCGGATTGAGAATCCGGCGGTGGCTGATCGCCGCCATTTCGACGGCCGCCCCCTTTGCCACCTCGCTTAGCACCACTTCGGGCAGCCTGACGCTCTCCCTTGCCCTCCATGCCTTCGATGAACAGCGAGAAATGCAGATACCCGTCCTGCCCCTGTTCAAAAGAGAAATACTCCTGGGGCGGCAGCCGATCCGCCGAACTGCTGCAACCGAGGAGTAACGCCAAAGCCGGCAGAGAGACAAGCCAGTGTTTCATTGTGTTCCGTTCCCATAAAAGTGGATAAGCCTGCTACTAGTAGACCCGATCCATTGGTATAGGTGCCTTTTGGAAACGTAAAGTTTGGCAAAGAGTTATAAACTTGCGCCTGAAGGGTTACAGCGACGCTATCGGGAAGGAAATGAATACAGCTCCGGCTTAATGATCAGCGACAGGATGAAATTCAGGGTTCGGTGACAATCCGGCGACTGCAGCAACTCCTGAGTATCCTGCTCCAGCAACGGCAGAATCTCCAGCCACCGCTGGCCGACCCAACAGGCATCGCTTAGACGCTTATCGGCGTACAGTTCGCCGAGTTCGGGCCGAGCATCAAACAGCCTCAACAACGCCTCGCTAAGCAGCTCGAATCGTGGCGACATCGGCAGGGAGGGCCAATTGTTCATCACAAACCCCTGCCCCATCCACACCCCATCTGGCTCGGCCCAAGCCTGGGATACGGTAAACTTGCGCCGCCCTTCCACCACCACGCTCAAACAACCGTCTTCCAGCTGGTGAAAGTCGAGAATCTCAACCACGGAGGCGATGGGGTAACAGGGCAGCGGGTGGCCCTGCTCACGCTGCACGCAAGCCACCAGAGGTAACTGGTTGCGAAAATGCTCGGCGACCACCCGGCTTTGGCCGGGCGTAACCATCCTCAGCTCGCGGCGCCCCTGGGGCAATACCGGACTGTCGATGGGTAACAGTGCCACGATGATTCGACGCATACCAAACTCCCAGCCAACCACAGGGGGCATACTCGAGCGCCGGAGGTTTGAAAACTAACAGAAACCAAAAGCCGGTGCCCGCTGGTCTCTCACTAGTTTAGACCCTGTTTAGGGCGGTTGGGTTTCGAATGCTGGGACGATATTCAGGCGGTCAGCAGGGTTGTCCCCTGCCGGCGCAACTCCAGCCGTTTCCAGAACTTGTCATGGAAATAAAACGCCACGGTGTTCACCAGGGGTTCGACGATGGCCACCACCCCGCCCAGCGTCCAGCTTCCGGTCAGCAAGTACACCAGGGTAAAAGCGATGGAAAAGTGCATTACGGCAAAGCTCAGGGTTTTAATCATGGTCATGGCCTCATTGAGATAATGGCGAATGACCAAATGATAACAATTATCATTTAGATTTAAAATGATAATCTTCGCTTCCGTTAATCTAATTTTTCGATTTCAACCCGCTGCCCCTCGGCCACCGCCTGCTGAAACCCATTCACCAGGGCCTGCCCCTGCAGGCAGCAGCGATTCCACAACGCGATGCGCTGCTCATTATCATAACGCTTAAAATCGCCCCGGTCCGGAATTCGCGCCCCAGGCAGACTGGCGACAAACTCGGGGCTTGGCACCAGTAGCACCACATTACTGAGATTTGCACCGGCACGGCGCCAGGATAGGGATTTATCGAACCAACCCGGCAGTACAAAGGGGTTAAAATGGGGGTACAGCACCAACTTTCCCTGACCGAGCACTGGAAAATCCAGGTGGTAATCGGTGATGCCGCCGTCCATGTAGCGCCCGGGTCGAGCACCATCGATATCCAGTTCGCCCGGCGACAGCATTGGAATGCTGCCGGTGGCCAGCAGAGCCGCTTCCAGGTTGGCGGGCGTCAGCCTGGCCGGGTGAGTGGTCAGCCCGCCCAGAGGCTCAAACGCTGCACCACCGGCCGAGAACAACCAGCGCTCCCACAGCAACTCCAGGCCGGAGCGGCTGATCAGATTCACCAGTGCCGTCAGGCCCAGATTCGCCATCTGTCGGGGACGGCTGTGATTGCGCATCCCTTTCCAGCGGCAGGCGATGAGATTCAAGGTTCGCGTCGGCTGAGCCAACAGCGCCGCTAATCCGACTTCGGCCACCAAAGCCTCGATGATGCCAAGGCAGTTGTCCCGAACCTCCTGCTCGCTCGGGTACTGCTCATAACGCTGATTGATGTACGCCTGCTGCAGACGCCGATGAGCCGCCTCCGGCTGGGGATGACACAGGGCGGCACAGCGCCAGCCTCCGGAGGAGGTACCCAACAGCTCCATCGGCTGCGCCTGTGGCACCCACCGAGTCAGCAGATGACGGTCCAGGGCGGCCAATGGCAGCCACTTAGGGCCGCCGCTGGCGGCAATAAAGCGATCAAACAAAGCCGGCTGCAAACCGTGCTGCGCAATCTGCTCCCGGGCCTGATGTCCGGCGAGGATCCGTAATGCCTTCACTCTGAGTTCCCTTAAAACGGTGGCGCTGTTGATTATCCCCCAGCGAATTAGGCGATGAAAGTAACAGAAAATGTTAAAATTTAGAACAATGTCACTTTTTTCCTGCTCAGTCACCCGCAGTGCTGCGACCCAGCACAACGGATTTTATAGATCCTACCTTTTAATCGCCACCTGGCAGCATTTTGTATAGATTTAACATTTGATTTGCCGGATATACTCGGGCAAGAGTTCACTTTTATGCAACCTAATGGTAAAACATAAGCAAAGTCGTAAAGGGGGATTCGTTACATAATACCCCCTCCCGGCGACGGCCAATGACCGGATTGTCACTGGCCCCGGGGCGACGCTCCGGTTCCTGCGGGGTTTCCCGGCAGGGCCACAGGCGCTGAATGAAGGAAGGAGTATCAATATGCGCAAACTGCCTCTGGCCACTCTGGCCGCAGCTCTGGTGTTGTCTGCCACTGCATCCGCAACCTCTCTGCAACTGCCAAAGGGTTTCTACGCCACCGACGTCAATGGCCAGCCGGTTTCCGTCCATGCCAGCAATCTCAGTCTGGACGCGGGTAAGCAAGTGGTCACCCTACGTTACGCCAACCCCTATATCGGGCACCGCAACCTGCACGAAACCGTGGTCTCTAAGCCCATCTATGTGGTGTTTACCGCCGACGGCCAATCCAACTACAACCTGAACGCCGACATTCCTTATCACCTGAAGGACGCTAAGGCCTTCGCCCAAAAGCCACAATTTACCATTCAACAAGACGATCAACAGGTCGCGTATCAAGCCTATATCGGCAATGGGGCGGTGACGGCCCTGTTGGCAGACTGATCTGCCCGCTAACCACTCCGCCATTCAAACAGGCAGCATCTCCTTGCTGCCTTTTTTGCGGCTGAAACCCTGTGGCCAGCGCAAACTGGTATACTGATACTTCGCCCTCAACCGTGTCGTGCCCCATGCTAGTGATCTCCAACCGCCTCACCATCCCAGCGTACGAGCTTGAATTTCAAGCCATCAGGGCATCCGGGCCAGGGGGACAGCATGTCAATAAAGTGTCCACGGCGATTCAACTGGTGTTCGATTATCGTCACTCCAAGGTATTGCCAGACAGCTATAAACAGGCTCTGGACAACCGCTCCCACGCCAACATCACTGCCGGTGGCAAGATCTTGATTAAGGCACAGCAACATCGCAGCCAGGAGATGAATCGTCAGGACGCCCTGGAGCGTCTGCGAACCCTGTTGGTTGCCGCCGCATTTCGCCCCAAAACCCGCCACGCAACCCGCCCGACCCGTTCCAGTGTCCGCAAACGCCTCGACAACAAAAAGCAGCACAGCCAGCGCAAGCAGATGCGTCGCGCACCGGGCAACGACTGAGCCAGAATAATCGCCTTGAACCAGAGAAACACTGTGGCAATCTCACGTGATTAGACCAGTAAAATGCTGCCATTTTCATTGATGTCGTTATAATGGGAAAAAACCACTTTCTAGGGCGGAACTAAGTAAGCTACTTTGGCTCTTATTAACATTGTCCGAAGTTAGATACTTTTTCGCAGAGGATAGGCGCAAAATGGCGAAGCAAAAGCGGATATTGCTGGTAAATGGCCCAAATTTGAACATGTTGGGTCGCCGGGAGCCGGGTCATTACGGGCAGCAAACCCTGAATGACATCGTAACTGGTCTGACCAAATCCGCCGAAAATCATCAGCTTAGCCTGAGTCATATCCAGAGCAACTCCGAGGCGGAACTGATCGATGCCATTCACCAGACCGAGGTGGATTTTATCATCATCAATCCTGCTGCCTTTACCCACACCAGTGTTGCCCTGCGGGACGCGTTGTTGTCGGTATCCACGCCCTTTATCGAAGTACACCTATCTAACGTCCATGCCCGGGAGGCATTTCGTCATCACTCCTACTTTTCCGACGTCGCCGTTGGAGTGATTTGCGGACTGGGTGCGGACGGTTATCAATTTGCACTGCAAAGTGCGGTTAACTATTTGAATCGTGCTGGCTAGTACGTACAGAGCTTAAAAAGAGAACCCTTATGGATATTCGTAAAATCAAAAAATTGATCGAACTGGTGCAGGAATCCGGTATTGCCGAGCTGGAAATCTCCGAAGGTGAAGAATCCGTACGCATCTGTCGTACTGGCAACGCCCCTGTGGCCCCAGCCACCTACGCGGTGGCTGAGCCAGCGCCGGCACCGGTTGCCGCCGCTCCGGTCGCAGCCGCTGCCGCCCCGGCAGCCGCCGCCCCGGCCGCTATCGATGGCCACGCGGTAAAATCGCCCATGGTCGGTACCTTCTACCGCGCCGCCAGCCCGGCCGCCAAGCCGTTCGTCGAAGTGGGCGATACCGTTGCTGCCGGCGACACCCTGTGCATCATTGAAGCGATGAAGATGATGAACCAGATTGAGTCCGATAAAGCCGGTGTGGTGAAGCAGGTCCTGATCGAAAACGGCGACTCCGTCGAGTTCGACGAACCTCTGTTCATCATCGAGTAAGGAATTCGCCATGTTGGACAAAGTGGTTATTGCGAACCGCGGTGAAATCGCTCTGCGAATTCTGCGCGCCTGTCGCGAACTCGGGATCAAAACCGTGGCGGTGCACTCCACCGCCGATCGGGATCTGAAACACGTGCTGCTGGCCGATGAAACCATCTGCATCGGTCGTGCCCCGGCAACCGAAAGCTATCTGGACATTCCGGCCATCATCTCTGCCGCCGAAGTGACCGATGCCATCGCCATTCACCCCGGCTATGGTTTTCTGGCCGAAAACGCCGATTTTGCCGAGCAGGTAGAAAAGAGTGGCTACATCTTTATTGGCCCGTCACCGGAAGTGATTCGCCTGATGGGCGACAAGGTGTCGGCCATTACCGCCATGAAAAAGGCCGGCGTTCCCTGCGTTCCCGGTTCCGATGGCCCTCTGGGCGACGATGCCAAAACCAACATTCAGATCGCCAAGCGCATCGGCTACCCGGTGATCATCAAAGCCGCCGGTGGTGGTGGTGGTCGCGGCATGCGAGTGGTCCGTCAGGAAAGTGAACTGCTGGAAGCCATTGCCATTACCCAATCAGAAGCGGGCAGCTTCTTCGGTAATAGCATGGTTTACATGGAAAAATTCCTGGAAAACCCCCGCCATATCGAGGTTCAGGTTCTGGCCGACGGTCAGGGCAACGCCATCCACCTGGCCGAGCGCGACTGCTCCATGCAGCGCCGTCACCAGAAAGTGGTTGAAGAAGCGCCGGCTCCGGGCATCACCGAAGAGATGCGTAAATTCATCGGTGAGCGCTGCGCCAAAGCCTGCATCGACATCAACTACCGTGGTGCCGGCACCTTTGAGTTCCTGTATGAAAACGGCGAATTCTACTTCATCGAGATGAACACCCGAATTCAGGTGGAGCACCCGGTTACCGAGATGGTCACCGGCGTGGATCTGATCAAAGAGCAGCTGCGCATCGCCGCCGGCCAACCTTTGTCGATCACTCAGGAGCAGGTGATTGTTCGTGGCCATGCGGTCGAATGCCGCATCAATGCCGAGGATCCGGACAGCTTTATTCCGTCTCCGGGCAACATCGAACGCTTCCACCCACCGGGTGGCATGGGGATTCGCTGGGACTCCCACATCTACGCCGGCTACAAGGTGCCGCCGCACTACGACTCCATGATCGGCAAGCTGATCACCTATGGAGAAAACCGCGACATCGCCATCGCCCGCATGAAAAACGCCCTGCGTGAGCTGGTGGTGGACGGCATCAAGACCAACGTTCCGCTGCAGCAGCGAATCATGGCTGACGAAAACTTCCAGCACGGTGGCACCAACATCCACTACCTGGAGAAGAAGCTGGGTCTGTAACCTCGCTTGCCCGCAAAAAAAACCTGGCCACGGCCAGGTTTTTTTATGGCTGGCGTTCAGGCTCACACCTTGAACTGCCCCACCAGCTGACTCAGCTTACGGCCCGAGGCCCCAAGCTGCTCGGAGATCTGCGCCGACTCGTCACTGGCGTACACCAGCTCGGTGACGATGTCCCGAATCGACACCATGTTGCGGTTGATCTCCTCGGTCACCGAACTCTGCTCGGTGGCGGCGGTGGCGATCTGGCTGGTCATGTCGTTGATCTCGTTTACCGCCCCCGACACCGCCGTCAGGCTGGTGGTGATCTCTCCCGAGGCACTGACGGTGGTTTCGCAGTTACTCTGGCTGTTGTCCATGGTGGATACCGCCTTGGCTACCGACTGATGCAACTCATCCAGCATCTCTTTGATCTCCAGCGTGCTGGTCTGGGTGCGGCTGGCCAGGCCGCGCACTTCGTCGGCCACCACCGCAAATCCGCGGCCCTGATCGCCGGCCCGGGCCGCCTCAATGGCGGCGTTCAACGCCAGCAGGTTGGTTTGCTCGGCGATGTCGCCAATCACCCCAAGCACGCTGTGAATTCGGGTGGACTGGGCGTTGAGGCGGTCGATGTGCTGAGCCGCCAGGTCCACCTCTCCCACCAGGGTGTTGATGGCACTGACCGAGTGCCCCAGCTTGTCTTGTGCGGTATCGGCATCGTCGGCGGCCGCCTGAGTCGCTTCCGCCACCTGGTTGGCGTTACCGGCAATCTCGGCGGCGGCCGTGCTCATCTCGGTGACCGCCGTCACTACCTGTTCGGTCTCATCGTTATGCACCGACAACTGACGGGTTATGGTGCCGGTTTGCTGGTTGATGTTGTCCACCGCCTGCCCCACCTGCACCGTGGCCTCCGCCACCTCACGAATGGTGTCTTGCAGTTTGGAGGTAAACTGATTGAAGGCCAGTCCTAACTGGGCAATCTCATCGTCGCCCTTTACCTGTAAGCGCTTGGTCAGATCTCCCTCGCCCTGGGCAATCTCCCTCAAATTGGCCAGCATCTGATTGACTGGCTCGACGGTCTTTCTGGAGACCGCCACGATGGCCACCACCGCCAGCACCATGATCCCCAGCGACACCAGGGTGTTGATCAGGGTCTCCTCCTCCGCCATGGCCTGTGCTTCGCTGCGAAACAGCGCCACGGCCGCCTCGATCTCGTCCACGTACACACCGGTACCCAGAAACCAACCGTACTCAGTCAAGGGCTTAACGTAACTGATCTTCTCGACCAGGCCGGTGGCACCGGGTTTCTGATAGAAGTAAGACGCCGTATCCCCGCCCCGCTTCGCTGCCGCCACCAGGTTGGCAATGAAGGGGGTGCCATTGGGATCGGTCAGGTGCAACTGGTTTTGCCCCACGGTCTGTGGCTTTAGACCATGAAACTGCACCGTCCCCTCCATGTTGTAGACAAAGAAATACCCCCCGTCACCGAATTCGATGCCCGCCAGGGCATCCTTAACCACCGCCAGCGGCGCCTCACCGGGGTGTGCGGCAATCTGATTACGCACGGTACTGATGGCGATGGTCACCGCATCCTGAACCTGCTTGATCTTTTCCTGACGCAGATCCTTGGTAAAGGTCGCAACCTGCTGCTCCAGTGTCTGCGATTTAAAATAGACGGAGCTGGCAGTCACTACCACCATGGTCATCACCAAAGGCACCGAAGCCAGCAGCAGCATCTTGCCCATCAATCCGAGTCGTCCCATACAGCTTCTCCATCTACATCATTGTTATTGGTATAACCGGGTTCCGCCGCGGTGAAAGGCGTTACTCCACACCCATCAAAACCGTGACAAAACCATCACTTTGCCTAGTTATCATGATTCAAATCCAAACTGCAATTTACAAAACCGGCTGCGACAGCGCCCTCGCCCAGACCGTCAAAATACCCCCAATTTAAACAGGGCATTGTGGGCCGAAAATGACCCATGCAAGCCGCAAACACGATGAACTTAATCACTATTATTCAAAAGTTTGCATCTCAGCTTTCGTTAGAAAAAAAGACATTAGAGATTGTTTACATAACGAGTGATTACAGGTCGATTTCACCTGGGGTTAACAAATAAATAACTGAACTAAATACTCTATTTTCCAGCATTCAAGACGAGACTCTTCATTGACCCGTCTATTGGTATAGGGTTAATACTGGTCGTTACACTGACATTTGGAGGCAGCCATGCTCACGGTTTCTCAACTGGCAACGCGATTCGGCTTGTCCCGTACCGCGGTGTTGTATTACGAACGGCAGGGATTGTTGTCCCCCGCCAGTCGCAGTGGTAACGGTTACCGCTGGTACGGTGACAAGGAGATTGCGCGCCTGGAACAAATTCTGGCCTACCGCTCCTTTGGCCTGCCGGTGGCCAAACTGGCACCGTTATTGGCACAACCGGACGCCGCCAACCGACAGCAAACTCTGCAGGATCAATTTACGGCGCTGGAGCGGGAGATTCAGGTGTTGCGACAACAGCAGCGGGCCATCATGACCCTGCTGGAAACGCCACAGTTGTTACAGCCACAGGGACTGACCAAATCGCGCTGGACCCACATCATGCAAGCCGCCGGCATGGGCGAGCGGGAGATGCGTAACTGGCACCGACAATTTGAACGCATGGAGCCACAAGGCCACCAACAGTTTCTGGAGTCGCTGAACATCGATGAAGATGAAATCCGCGCCATTCGCCAACGCAGCCAAGATTGAACACCGCCGCCAACCCCGCCCTTGACCTGTCTACAACGTGCGGGTTCAAACTGCCGGCCTCATTCATCACTGAGGTCTGTCATGGCTCCCTTCCTCTCTGCCTCTGCGGCGCTGCTTCAACTTACTCATCAACGGCTTTCCCCCCAGTCTGATGCCCACAAGGGCATCGGCCTGGCATTGCTCTCCACGGCACTGTTTGTGGTCGTCGGGGTACTGGTTCGCGTACTGAGCGAGCAAACCATGGGGGTATTGCAGATCCTGTTCGTCCGGCAACTGGTGTTGATGACTTTGCTGGCGCCCGCCATGTTGAACGCCCTGGACAGCCTGCTGACACCACGCCACCTGGGATTGCATGTCGCCCGTATCGGCGGCGCCTTTACCGCCCTGTCTCTGGGTTTTCTGACCCTGGGTCACCTGCCGCTGGCCAATGCCACGGCTCTTGGCTTCACCCAGGTGCTGTTTGTGGCCCTGATTGCCCGTCTGTGGCTGAAAGAGGCCGTGTCTCGCCACCGATGGCTGACCCTGCTAATCGGGTTTGCCGGAGTCATGCTGGTGGTTCAGCCCGATTTCGAGGGAACGGCACTGGTTTATACCGCCACCGGACTGGCGGGGGCAATCGGCGCTGCGGTCGCCGTTGTCTGTGTCCGCCGTATCGCGCAAACCGAACCCAGGCTGACACTGCTGGCCTACCAAGCAGTCTTTGTCGGCCTGTTGGCCCTGATTCCGGCGCTGCTTCAGTGGCAGTGGCCGACGCCTGCGCAGTGGATGATGTTACTGGGCGTCGGCCTCCTGTCCTCGTTGGCACAGTGGCTCGGCGTCAGCGCCTACAAGCTGGCACCCGCCAATGTCATTGCCAATGTCGAGTACGCCAAAATCCTCTACGCCATGGCGTTCGGCTACTGGTGGTTTTCGGAGCAGCCCGACACACCCGCCTTGCTCGGAGCCGGCCTGATCCTATCGAGCGCCCTGATCCCATCATTGGCACGGCAACCATAGAACGGCCCTAAAACCAAACAACCCAGCCAATTGGCTGGGTTGTTGTGACTGCGACGCCGCTTAAACGCGAGCGGCTTCGGCGTCGGCCTCAACCTCGGTCGCTTCGCCAATCTCCCCTTCGGAGTGAGCCACGACGGTGGTCGCCACCAGGTCACCGGACACATTGACCACGGTGCGGGCCATATCAAGCACCCGGTCAATGCCCGCCACCAGTGCCACCCCTTCCAGAGGCAAGCCAACGGTGGTCAACACCAGAGTCAGCATCACCAGGCCGGCACCCGGCACCCCGGCAGTACCGATGGAGGCCAGGGTCGCCGTAACGATGATGGTCAGGTACTGGACCCAAGTCAGGTCGATGCCAAACAACTGCGCCACGAACAGGGCACAGACACCCTGGTACAGAGCCGTACCATCCATGTTAATGGTGGTGCCCAGCGGCAGCACAAAACTGGAGATACTTTTGTTGACGCCAAGTTTCTTAGCACACTTCATCGAGGCCGGCAGGGTTCCGGCCGAGCTGGACATGGTGTAAGCCACCGCCATCGCTTCTGAGATGGTGCGGAAGAAATGAATCGGGCTGATGCGGGACAAGCCAGCCAGCACCAAGCTGTAGAAGCCGAAGATGTGCAGGGCACAGCCCAGGTACACGGCGATGATCACTTTCAACAGCGGCAGCAACACGTCCAGGCCGTACTTTCCGGCCACCCAGGCCATCAAGGCGAACACCCCATAGGGAGCCAGGTTCATCACCATGTCGGTGAGCTTGTACATCGCTTCAGCCAGAGACTCAAACAACTTGATGGCAGGTTTACCATGATCGCCAATCAACACCAGAGCAATGCCCAGCGCCACAGCAAACACGATCACCTGCAGAATTTTGCCCTGAGCCAATGCGGCAATGGGATTGGTGGGGATCATGTTCACCAGTGTCTCGGCCAGGCTGGGCGCCTCTTTGGCCAGATTGGCGCCCGCTTCCATGGAACCGGCTATCTGCACTCCGGCACCGGGCTCAAGCAGGTAACCCAGCGCCAATCCGATGGTGATGGCGATGGAGGTGGTTCCCAAATAAAACACAAAGGACTTCAAACCGATGCGACCCATCTTCTGAGTGTCCTGCATCGAGGTCACCCCGACAATCAGCGAACAAAATACCAAAGGTACGATCAGCATCTTGATGGTATTCACAAACAGGGAGCCAATGGGCTTGAGGTATTCGGCAGATTCGCCCATGGCAACGCCAGTGGCAATGCCGAGCAGCATGCCAGTGAGAATTTTCAACCACAGGGGCACAGATGACCACTTGCACCAGATACCGGCCAAGGGATTGCGGGAGGTAGACATAGAATTCCTATCGGTTCGTTCTTTATGTAGGGAGGGTAAAACCGCGAAGGATTCTAGCAAAAATCCCCTTCGAGGACTGCTCAAATGGACACAAACGTGATCAAAATTCATCCCGGTGGCGGTCACTGACCAGGATCAGGGTTTTACGGACGCCACTGCGCCAGGGAGCTACGTCGGCGCTCGGCCAAACTGAGATAATAGGCCCCGGCAAACCCCAGCAGGGGTAAGCCGCACCCCAGCCCGCAACGTTGACAACGACAGGCAGTGCAATCCAGGTAGGCCCAGACAAAACTCCATCCTCCCAGGGTCATCAACGTCATGACCAGATGCAGGCGGTGACACACCGCCCCCGGCTGATGAGACGTCGGACGCGCGCACCAACCGCAAAAATGAAGAGGCATCTCCCCCCCGTCGAAGTTAGCGAGAATGTTGTTTAAAGTTTAGTCGCTCATTCGCTTGGCAACATTAAGGAGAAAGTGGCATCATGGGCGCAAAATAATGATAGCTTTAAGATCTTCACTACAACGCCGATGCTGACTTCGCTCTCGCCGCTCCCCTCCACCGCAGACAATGCGCCGATGATCGCAGCATTGGCTCAGCTGAGTGTGCCGGAACAACCATCGGAGCCGCTGTTTGCCATCCTGCATCAATGGCTGCAGCAACAACTGCACGCGCCCCATTTTCTGCTTATCGAAGGCGAGCCCCCACAGCTGAGGTACAAGGGCAGTGATCTGGACTCCCACAGCCTGTTGGCTGACGACGGCCTGGTGAACTACCTGATGAAAGGGCGCAGCCCGTTGAATCTGTCCCAGGCCGAACTGGTGGCCCGGCAGATGAATAAGCAGGTCCAGTTGACGCCCCCCAAGCCCCAGGCCTGGCTCGGCGTGCCCTGGTGTGACGCCGACAATGGCAGCGGTGCCATCGTGGTATTTTGCACCGACAAACATCGCTACAGCGAGCAGGACCAACGGCTGCTGAAGCAGTTTTCCGGCTTGCTGAAGCAGGCCCTGCACACCCGTTCGGTCCGTCAGCAACTGCAACAGCTGCGACAACAGCAGCAACAGGTGGATCGGCAACTGGCGCAGCAAAAAACCCTGTTATCGGTTCAGCATCAGATCGCCAGCCTCAGCCGGCAGCTGCTGCCCCTGGATCAACTGTGCCAGCAATTTCATCAGCAATTTAAGCGCCTGCTTCCCTGCAATAACTTTTACGTCGCCCTGATGGACCAGGAACGCCGTCAGCTGCAGTTCCCCTACATGGTGGATGAGTTCCAGCACAAACTGCATAAGCGCCGGCCCCTGGGAAACGGCCTCACCGAGTACCTGCTGCAACGGGCCGAGCCGCTGCTGCTGGATTACCAGCAACGCCAGGCACTGATTGATGAGGGCCTGGCCCATGAAATCGGCCACTGCGCCCAGTCCTGGATGGGCGCGCCGCTGATCAACGACGACAACGTCATCGGCGCGGTGGTGATACAGGATTACCATCAGGTCGGCCGCTACAGCGATGACGATCTGCAGATGCTGTCCTATCTGGCGCAGCACATCGCCAACGTGATCATCATTCAACAGGCCCACCGCAGCCTGTCAGAAACCCAGCAGGCACTGGAAGGGGCGGTCAACGAGCGCACCCAGGCCCTGCAACACGAGATCGCCGAACGGCGACGCATCGAGAGCCAGCTTCGCCACGACAACCTTCATGATCACCTCACCGGCTTGCCCAACCGGGCACTGTTGCTGGAACGTCTGGACCAGTTGTTTGCCCAGAGAAAGCGCTGCGCCGACTTTAACTACGCCTTGATCTACCTGGATCTGGATCGCTTCAAGATGGTCAATGACAGCCTCGGCCATCTCACCGGCGACGCCTTGCTGATGCAGGTGTCGACCCGGCTCAAGCGTTGCCTGCGGGGCAGTGACACCGTGGCCCGTTTAGGCGGCGACGAATTTGCCGTGTTGCTGGACAACCTGCATGACAGTCAGGATGCGATGATCACCGCCCAGCGAATTCACAAGATGCTGTCGCAGCCGTTCCTGATCAATAACGAAGAGATCTACAGCGGTGGCAGCATCGGCATCGCCTACTGTGACGACGCCTACAACAGCCCTCAGGAGATCCTGCGGGATGCCGACGTTGCCATGTACCAATCCAAGGCCAAGGGTGGCCGCCAGCCGGTGGTCTTTACCGGCACCATGCGCCAGGCGGCACAGGTGCGACTGCGACTGGAGACCGAGCTGGCCCGGGCCATCGAACAGGATCAGTTTGAGATTCACTATCAACCGGTGTGGCGTCTGGACAATGAGCAACTGGTGGGCTTTGAGGCACTGGTGCGCTGGCGCCACCCCAGCAAGGGGCTGCAGCTGCCCGCTCAATTCATCGAGGTGATGGAAGAGACCCGCCAGATCCTGGAGCTGGATCGGCTGGTACTGCAGAAAACCTGTCAGCAGTTCGCCGACTGGCAACGCAAGTACCCACGCATGGCGCGCATCAGTGTCAGCGTCAACCTCTGTTCCGAGTGGTTCTCGCGCCAGAACAGCCTGGATGTGATCAACTCGATCCTGAAAGAGACCCGCTTACCGCCGGAGTCGCTGCGACTGGAGATCACCGAACGTTCGCTGTTGGGCCAGCATGAGCAGGCCTCGATAGTGCTGAAACAGATTCGGCGCCTGGGAGTGCGCCTGGCCATGGACGATTTCGGCACCGGCTACTCCTCTCTGAACTACCTGCATCGCCTGCCACTGGACATCGTCAAGATCGATCGCAGCTTTACCTGCCAGGTACACACCGAACAGCGGGCCCGGGATGTGGTTCAGGCCATTGTCCATCTGGCCAACGCCCTCAACATGAAGGTCAACGCCGAAGGCATCGATGACATTCGACAGATTGAGATCCTGCGCAACATGGGTTGCCACTTCGGTCAGGGTTTTCAACTGGGAAGGCCGATGGCGGCAGACAATGTCCCCGCCTTTATTGCTGGAAAAAACACCAAGTCCTAGTCCGCCCTTCCTACAATAGGGGTGACCATTCTCAAGGAGTGAGAGATGCGATCCCAGAGCCTGATAACCCTGATCTGGCTGACGCCGCTGTTGGCGGCTCTGCTGTTGTGGAAACCCGATTCTGCCCCTGCCATGGACGTTCTTACGACCTATGGCGACACCCTGATGTGGACCCAATCCTCATTGCACCACGACGGCAACCAGCCGTTCCCGGTTGAGGCCATCGACCGTCAGGCGCTGCTGGCTCAGTACCAACGCATGGGCCCCCAATTTGTCTGGCAAGGCTGGGTCTATCAGGCCGACGACCGTCAGGGCACTCCGAGCCGATTTCAGCGCTTGCACCCCGCCTTTCCCATCGAGGACAGCAACCCGGCTCACCGCCGCAGCTGGCAGCACTTTTACGCTGATCAGGAATGGGGAGACTGGGCTCAGCCTCAGTGGCTAAACCAGGCCATTCCGAGACCGATGGATCAGGCCTTCTCCCATGCCCCCATCTGCCGCGAGCGTCGCTGCCTGATCGAATTACGCCTGGGTGGGCACCGGGCCGATGCCTGGTTTCGGGAACTGCAGCGGCGGTTGCCTGGGTCGATCATTGCCAGCATGGACGCCAGCAGCGATCACCAGTTGCTGATACTGAGCCAACGATAAGCCAGCACAAAAAAGCCGGCTCGAAAGCCGGCTTGGTGAGCGTTCACTGGCGCTAGCAAACGTTCAGAACTTTGATCGCCAATCCCCCCTGGGAAGTTTCGCGGTACTTCGGATGCATGTCCTTACCGGTCTCATACATGGTGGCAATCACCTTATCCAGAGACACACAGGGATCCGAATTACGACGCATCGCCATTCGGGTGGCGTTGACCGCCTTCACCGAGGCAATGGCGTTACGCTCGATGCAGGGAACCTGCACCTGGCCCGCCACCGGATCGCAAGTCAGTCCCAGGTTGTGCTCCATGGCGATCTCTGCCGCCACACACACCTGAGACGGGCTGGCGCCCATGAGCTCAGCCAGACCGGCCGCCGCCATGGAACAGGCCACCCCCACTTCACCCTGACAGCCAACTTCGGCGCCGGAGATGGAGGCGTTCATCTGGTACAGGGCACCGATGGCACCGGCCGCCAGATAGAACTTGCTGTATTGTTGGGCATCCACACGTTCAATGAACTTGTCGTAGTACGCCAACACCGCAGGAATGATACCGGCGGCACCATTGGTGGGGGCGGTCACCACCCGGCCTCCGGCGGCATTCTCTTCCGAGGCCGCCAGGGCAAACATGTTGACCCAATCGATGATGCTCATGGGATCGTTGCTGTTGCGCTCATTGGCGATCAGCTGCCGATGCAGTGCCGCCGCCCGACGCGGTACCTTCAGTGGCCCGGCCAGCAGGCCTTCGGTACCACAGCCACGCTCGATGGACTCGCGCATGACGTTCCATACTCGGCCAAAGCCTTCCTGGATGTCGGCTTCGCTGTGGTAGGCCTTCTCGTTCTCCATCATCAGTGCCGAGATGCTCATGCCGGTCTCGCGGCACTGCCTCAACATCTCTTCGGCATCGGTAAAGGAGTACGGTACCGGCTTCAGGTTGGAAGCGGGTTTACCAAAATTCTCTTCGTCGACAATGAAGCCGCCGCCAGTGGAGTAGTAGGTCTTCGACAAGGCGGTCTCTTCACCGATGAAGGCATGGATGCTCATGCCGTTCTCGTGCAGGTCCAGCGCGTGGTTGTGGAAGGTCACCGCCTCTCGGGGGAAATCCACCACATGGCAGTGCATGCCGACTGGCAAACGTTCGGTTTGCTCAACCCGCTGAATGAAATCAGCAATACCATCGATATCGACGGTTTCCGGGCTGTTGCCCGCCAGACCCATAATGATCGCGATATCCGTATGGTGGCCTTTGCCGGTCAGAGACAAAGAGCCATAGATATCGACACTGATGCGAGTCACCTCACGCAGTTTATCCATGGCACGCAGTTCATCAATAAACTGCTTGGCGGCCTTCATGGGTCCCACAGTGTGGGAGCTTGATGGGCCTACACCAATTTTAAAGATATCGAAAACACTGAACATGAAGAAAACCTCTGTAAAAATAAGAAAGCCGGAGTCTTGCGACTCCGGCTTGCAGAGTCAGGGGACGCTGATTAAATCAGGTCTTTAACGATGGCAGAGATGGCCACCAAGCCCATGACTGTGACGAAGATGTTGGACAGTGCACCGTCGTACTTCTTCATGGATGGCACCTTCTTGATGGCGTACATCGGCATCAGGAACAGGATGGCAGCGATGAACGGCGCTCCCAGGGACTCAATCATGCCCAGTACCGATGGGTTGATGATGGCCACGCCCCATACGGAGAAGAAGAAGAACGCAACCAGAGCCTTGTCAAAGGTCTTCTCACCCATGCTCTCAACCGCCTTCGGTGCCGCTTTCTTCACGATGCCAGCCAGACCCTCTTTAGCACCCAGGTAGTGGCCAAAGAAAGAGGAGAAGATCGCCAGGAACGCCACCAGGGGACCGATGACCGAAATCAGCGGCGAGTCGTATTCGTTGGCCAGGTAGCTCAATACCGGCAGGTTCTGAGCCTTGGCTTCCATCAGTTGTTCCGGAGACAGCGCCAGTACACAGCTGAAGACGAAGAACATCACGAAGCCCAGCAGCATCATAGACGCACGCTTAAGAATCATGTCGGACTTGGCAACCGCATCGTCACCGTGCGCTTCCCGCTGCGCCAACGCCATGGAGGAAACCGCCGGGCTGTGGTTAAAGGAGAAGATCAGCATCGGAATGGTCAGGTAGACCACGGTCAGCAGGTCGCCCATGGCCGGGATGTTATCGGTGCTCATGGCGGCGGTGGACCAGTCCGGGATCAGGTAGATGGACATGGCAAACAGGATGAATACCAGAGGGTACACCAGCAATTCTGTGGCTTTCAGCATCAGGCGACGACCCAGAATCATCACGCCCATCATCATCGCCACCAGCGCACCAGACAGAATCCAGCGAGGCATGGACTCCAGGCCCAACTGGTTGACCATGAAGCTGTCGATGGTGTTGGTAATGGCATTACCGTAAATCAACACAATGGGGTAGATGGCGAAGAAGTACAGGAAAGTAATCAACAGGCCGGCACTCTTACCGAAGTGCTCCTCCACCACATCGGTGATGTCGGCGTCTTTGCGTTTGGAGGACAGGACGAAACGCGCCAGGGCACGGTGAGACAGGTAAGTCATTGGCCCCACCAGCATCGCGATGACGATCAGAGGCCAGAAGCCTTCCAGGCCGGCGCGAATCGGCAGGAACAGGACGCCGGCACCAACCGCGGTGCCGAACATGGACAGTGACCAGGTCAGGTCTTGTTTGGTATAGCCCACCGCTTTGGTATTGGTCGCAGTGGCAGTTGCAGTGTTTTGGTTCTGCATGAAAAATCACCTATGAGTGTTCGAGTTAGCGAGGGCAAATATATAGATTTATTACAAACTAAATGTGATTCACTTCTCAAACATGATTTTCTGATGTGAGCGAGCTCACAGCATTGATCTTTCGCATGCCCGCATGAATATGGCTAATTTGATTGTAATTGAAGGGTTAAAATGGCGATAAGGCCGTTAAATAACGGGTGAATCAGGTTACTCTTGTGACGAAGGTAATTCGATCAGATAAAAAAACTGGGCCACAGCGGCCCAGTCTCAAACTTTCATATGTAATAAAGTTACAACATTTACACCAACGACTAACTGGTCAGCAAAGTCTTTATCGCAATGATCACCAGCAGCAGGGCAAAGCTCTTTTGCATCAACCGAGGATCCAGCTTGTGGGCCAGGTTAGCGCCCACCCGGGAAAACACCGAACTGGTGAGCACGATGCCGATGAAGGCTGGCAGATACACGTAGCCCAGACTCATCTCCGGCAGACCCGGCGCATTCCAACCACTGATGGCGTAACTGAGGGCACCGGTCAGGGCAATGGGCAACCCCAGAGCCGATGAGATTCCCACCGCTTTGCGCATCTCCAGTCCAAACCGCGACAGCAAAGGCACGCTGATGGTGCCGCCGCCGATGCCAAAGATGGCTGACAGAAAACCGATGCCGATGCCGGAAATGCTCAGGCCGACCACACCGGGAAACGGTTGCTGGCCCTTGGGTTTGAGACCGAACCACATCTTGATGGCCACCAGGGTAATGAAGCCGGTAAAACAGTACGCCAGCACGGTGGCGTCCAGCAGGTGCGCCACAAACCCACCGAGATAGGCGGCCACCACAATGCCCGGCGCCATGGTCAGCACCACTTTCCAATCCACTCCGCCTTTACGATGATGGGCCCACATGGAGTTCATCGAGGTGACAATGATGGTGGCCAGGGAGGTGCCCAGGGCCATGTGAATGGTCAGTTGAGGATCGAAGTTCAGCAGTTTAAAAGTGGTCAGCAACACCGGTACGATCACCAGCCCACCACCAATGCCAAACAAGCCGGACAACACGCCGGCAAACGCACCAAGAAGTAAATACAGAAGGTAGATCATAATACTTGAAGTCACTGATTAGATTGTCGACTATTGTGTCACATTCCCTCTTTGACGGCATCGACGATGACCCAAATAGTACAAAAAACTCTCATTGTTGCCTCCCGCAACCCGGTGAAAGTCAACGCGGCCACCCAAGCCCTGCAAGCGGCTTACCCGGATTGCCAGTGGCAGGTTCAAGGGGTCAGTGCCCCCTCCGGCGTGGATGAGCAACCCTTGGGTGAAACCGAAACTCGGGTCGGCGCCATAAACCGCCTCGATGCCATCAAGGCGATGGCGGCGGATCTGTATGTGTCGTTCGAAGGCGGCTATGACCGCATCCACGGTCAGGGTTTTACCTTTGCCTATGTGGCCATCAGCGATGGCCAACATACTCAGATCGGTCGCACCGGGCTGTTGCCCCTGCCGGAGGTCATCAGTCAACGACTGGAACAGGGCGAAGAACTGGGGCCACTGATGGACGAACTGTTCAACGACCACAACATTCGCCAGAAAGGCGGTGCCATGGGCATACTCACCAACAACCTGGTGGACCGAACCAGCGTCTACAGCGACACCCTGTGCATGCTGCTGGCTCCGTTTCTTCACCCGGAACTGTACCAGGTCGCCGCCGCGGCTACGCCAGATTCAGCAGCCACCCCATCAGGGTAAACGCGGTCAGCAGCATCAGCATCAACAGCGCCAGCAACCGCCACTGCATCACCTGCTTCAGCATCACAAACTCCGGAAAACTGGCCGCCACCGTACTCATGCAGAACGCCAGGGTGGTGCCCAGCGGCACCCCTTGCAGCAGCAGGCTCTCCATCACCGGAATCACCCCGGTGGCATTGGCGTACAGTGGAATCCCCAGCAGCACCGCCGATGGCACCGACCACCACTGGCCATCCCCCAGGTTGGCCTGCAGCCAGCCCGCCGGAACAAAGCCATGCAGCCCGGCGCCGATGCCGACGCCAATGATCACCCATTTCCATACCCGGCCGACGATCTCTCGCGTCTCTGAGGTAGCGAACTCATGGCGCTGAGCCAGCGTCATTGAGGGCCGGGACTGAGGCTGAACCGGCTGGGATTGAGGCTGGTCCTGCCCCATGGCATAGGCTTTCGCCGCCAGAGGCTGCAACCAACGCTCCGCCTTGAGGCTGTCCAGAATCCAGCCTCCCAGCATGCCGATCACCAGGCCGATAACCACGTACAGCAGGGTTAACTTCCAGCCCAACAGGCTCAGTAACAACAATACCGCCACCTCATTGATCAACGGCGAGGTCAGCAGAAATGCCATGGTGATGCCCACCGGAATGCCGGCGGAGGTAAAGCCGAGAAACACCGGAATGCTGGAGCAGGAACAGAACGGGGTAATGGCGCCAAAACTCGAACCCAGCACGTAGCCGCTGAAGCGGCTCTTACCCGCCAGGTACTGGCGGACCCGCTCCACATCCAGCGAAGCGCGTACCAGGGCGATGGCGTAGATCATCACCAGTAACAACACCAGTATCTTGCTGGTGTCCTCTACAAAAAAGTGCAGTGCCTGGCCCAGCCGGGTCTGTTCAGACAGCCCCAGCAGTTGGTACACCAGCCAATCCGCTAACTCAGTAAACAGTGACAACATCATTCACCCTATCAGTGGGGTTAAATACACCCAGCAGTAATACAAACCGGCCCCAAGGAACAGCAGCCCGGACAGCCGCCGCAACAGCAACTCCGCCCGAGCAATACGCTGGTGAACCGCCGCCAGTTGCAACGTGCCCAGGCTCACCATCATGGCAAACCCCAGCACCGGCAGAGCGGTGCCAATGCCGTACATGCCCGGCAGCATCAGCACCGACTGATGGGCCATGGCCAACGGCAGCAATGAGGCAAAAAACAGCGCCGCTGAAGTGGGGCAAAACGACAAAGCAAACAAGGCTCCCAGTGCCATCGCTCCCGGCAAGCCACCCTGACTCAGGCGCCGCTGCAGAGACTCAGACAACCCCATGGACGGCAGCGGTAGCCGCAGCCAGTTCAGCAACACCACTCCCACCAGCACCATCACCGGGCCCAACATCATGTTCATGTTGGACTGCAGAAACTGTGACAATCCCGGTGCCGACAAGGCGCCGCCCAACAGCAGTGCCGCCAAGGCCAGGTAACTCAGGGTTCGCCCCAGGCCATAGGCCAGCCCTTGATGCACCGCCCTGCGGGGACTGGATACCTGACGGCTGAGGTAGGATACCGCGGCGACGTTGGTCGCCAGTGGACAGGGGGAGACCGAGGTCAAAACCCCCAACCACAGTGCACTCAATGCCGCCAGCATCAATGCGGTCATGATGACGCTCCGGTCACCAACAGACCGGTTTCGCCGTACAGGTACTGAAAGAAGGCCTGGCGGTTGTTGAACAGCTGCCACACCGAGTCCAGCCGGCGCCACCTTGGCTCAGTCCCCGATTGCGCCAGAGACACCACCACCGAGCGAGTCACCAATTGGAAGTCATCGATGTAGTGCCGATTCTCCGCCAGATCGACGTTGATGCTGCGCAATTCCACCTGACCTTGCTGCACCAATTCAGGCCACCCGTGCTCCACCGCCTCGCGGGTGAGCTGCTCGATGGTCACGCAGGAGGTGCAACGGGCGCTGCCATGGAAGTAGTACACCGTCAGATGCTGATTCGGCCCCAATTGGTAGTTCGGAGACGCCACCGCCGCGGCCGCAACCGACGTCGGCTGGGTCTGAGTCCAGGCCCACCATGCCGAACCGGACAACAATGCCACCACCAGCAATGCTTGGATCACTCTCATAACTGCCACCTCTTGCCGACGGCTTAGCGTGCTTGCAACAGGGCGTCGATCTCGGCCGCCGTCGGCGAACCGCCACTGACTTTCACTTCACCGTCGATGACGATGGCCGGCGTGGACATTACGCCATACTCCAGAATCACCGCCATGTCGCTGACCTTGACCAACTCAATGCCAATCGCCAGGGCTTGAGCCCGCTCAGCAATCAGCTCTGCCAGGGTATTGCACTTCTTACAACCGGATCCCAGTACTTCAACTTTCATGATGCTTCCTCTTGCTTGGTGAGTGGCGAGCGATGATCGATAACCCGTTCGATGCAGTGGAACATCGACATCAGACAGGGGGTTGTCAGCCGGTAGTAGCGCTGTTTGCCCTGTCGGCGCACGGCCACCAGCCCTACCTGCTTTAACACAGCCAGGTGCTTGGAAACCGTTGAGATGTCGGCATCCACCTCCTCCATCAGCTCACACACACAGCGCTCTTGCTGCTGCAGTTGCTCCACCAGCCACAGCCGGGTCGGGTGGGCCAGAGCCTTGAGCACCGCCGCACGCTGATGCAGGCGGTCACAGTCGGGAGTGGTCGATAACATACGCTCATCCAGATAAATAGATTCAACACTTGGCAAAATAGCCAAATGTTTTGATCAGGTCGAGCGGAATTCTGCAAACAGGGCGGCGGGAAGTCAGGTTCGTGAACCGGGTCGCACAACGCCGTGGGAAACAACGCCGTTCAGTGAGCCAAAAAAAGGGCCTCATCGAGAGGCCCTGAATGTCGATTTCACCGAGTTACTTCTGCAATTGAATGCTGATGTCCGACAGCGTCTCGGCAGCAATGGCGGACTCGGTAAACAGCAACGGCCGCAGGGCGGTGTTCTGCGAGTAGTACTGAGTCTGATCGTTCCAATGGGGAGACAGGGCGTTATTAGACTCGGAGTAAGTCAGCAATCCCCGCGCCTGTGGCCCCTGCTCCTCAAAGCCCACCACCATCATCCAACTGGACCCGTAACGCACATGGTAGCCTTCGGTCGTCAATTCAGACGCCGTCGGCGCACCAGTGACCGCGTCCACTGCAGCGGGATAGGCATGCTGTGGCAGCAGGGTGTCATCGTTGGCTTCATTGGAGTAGGCAAACACATTGAAACCGCCCTCACGGTTGTTGGCTCCGGCCCAGGGGAAACGAGCACCAGAGGCGCTGCCGTCAGGCATCGACTTTTCCACGAACTGCATGCTGCCCAGCGGCGCATCCAGGGCAAAGCCGTTGTCGGTCAGGGTGGCACTGGCTGCCGCTAACGCCACCAGTGCGGAGCCGTCGGCCGCCAGCGTATTCGGGGTATTGAGCGGATCCGTGTACACAAAAGGCACATCCAGATGGGCCTCGCTGTCGAAGCGATAGCCGAACTCCCTCAGCAGGGCACCGGCAACGCTGTCCTGATTCTGGGCCCCATTCCACTTGGCTAACGCGGCACAGGCGGGGGAGACATCGACGCTGAGGCTGTCGCTGACCACCACCAGGGTGCTGCCCTGGGCCTCACACTGCTCCAGCAACTGTGGCAACACCAATTCGGCCAGATAAGCCCGGTTGGACATCAACGCCGCTTCCACCTCCTGGCGGCTGAACTTGCCATCGTCACCGCGGGCGTCGTTCATCAAGGTCAACGCCATTCGAGTTCTCAGGCTCTGCTCTACCCTGCGGTCGCCGTACAGCGGCGATACGTTCTCAATGGGGGAAGCCGGATTGGTGATCCAGTAGGAGTTATTGGAGTTCTGAACGAAATCCTGACGCAGCAGTTTCGGCGCTTGGTCGTAAGCCACCGGAGCGTCAAAGGCAAACATCGAGTCATCGCCGGGCAGAATGGTAAAACCGGCACTCTCTCTGGCGGCACGAATGTCCGGGCTCAGCCAGATGGCATTTTCGGCGTCACTGCTAAGCCCGGGAACGGTGGAGTCGTCGATGTAGAAGGCGTTACCTTGATCATCGGCGTACATGGTGTTGTTGAAGATCACCCCGTCGAAGTCCTTGAACGCCTGCTGGAATTGCTCCAAGTTGGTGGCGAAGTTCATGGCCGACCAGTGCTCGAGTACATCGGTGTTGGCCATATTGGCATCCTGAATGAAGAACGCCTGGCTGTCGTCCCAACCAAAGGGTGCCAGCTGAGGCGGTGCTTCCACCATCGGCCCCTTGGCCGTCAGGTACACCTCTTTCTCCAGCGGAATCGTCACTCCGCCGCCGATGTTGACCTCCACCGTGTAGGTGCGAGGGGTAATGGCCATCTCTTGCTCGTCAAACAGATAAGTGAGGCGATCCCCCGGTTTCAACGCCAGGTTGTACATGATGAAGTGTTCGGCGGTGGAGAAGGTGTGGGTCCAGGCCAGGTTGTGGTTAAAGCCGATGTTCACCGCACCGGGCATTCCCACCAACGAACCGCCCATGACGTCGAGGAAACCGGGAATGGTCAGGTGTGACTGCCAGAAACGCAACTGGCCGGTATGGGGAAAATGGGGGTTGCCCAGCACCATTCCTTTGCCGTTGTCGGTCACTTCGGCCCCCAGTCCCCAGCCGTTCGACCCCATGTCCATGGGGTTGACCTGCGGCGTGGTCAAGGTCTGTGAACGAGTCAACGCCTTGGTGCGCACATCCGCCAGCATCGCCTTGGATTCTGGCGTGGTCAATGCGGTCGCCGCTGGCCGCGGCAGGTACTCATCGCCGTCGCCCGGGTTGGCGAAGAAGATCAGATCCAGAAAGTTGGCAGCACCGGGCAGCAGGGCGATGGAGAACAGGTAGGTGAGCATGTCCACGTCGGTGATTGGCTTCACCCAGGGCTGGCCGGCACAAGGCAGGTTGGGCGTGGTGATGGCGCCACTGGCCAGATCCGCCAGGTACAGGTTATAGCCGGCGGCAAAACCGGACAGCATGGCGCGAGAACGCTCACCCAGGGTCGGCATCGCCGCCACCGCCGCTTCGCGTACTCCCAGGGCTTTGTAGCCAAAATCGTTGACCAGGTTCTGATTGTCTTCCTGCACCGGTAGGCCGGTGGCAAAATCGATGCTCTTATGGGGTCCAAAGTACTTGGAGCGCTCGCTGTTGGCCTTGATCACGCCATCGGCCAACAGGCACAGGTGATCCTGGGCCTGGGCATAGCCAGAGCCAAAAGCCAGGCTCTCGATGTTATCGGCTTCGATGTGGGGCACCCCGTAGGTGGTGCGGCGAATACGGGCGTCCAGTTTGCCATCGGGGGCAAACACCGCGACCTGGGGCTCAGGCTCGGGCGTAACGTCGTCTTTGCGGTTATCGTCATTACTGCAACCGCTGACCAGCAGACCGGACGCCAGGGACATGGCTATCCATAAAGGTGTTTTTTTCATTATCGTCATCCTTGTTGTCACGCCCACCTCCCCAGTGAGCCAGTGGTCATTTAAGCAGCTCCGACCAGAGAGATCCACACCGTTTTAACCTTGATAACAATCAATTAACCCTGTGCATTGAAAAAGGTTCGATCACCGCAAACCTGATATCCTATGCTGCAAAGACTTAAAAGCGGCGCGGGAATCCGTCATCCTTCGTCGCCGACATTCGCCTTCGGAGTGACCATGACCCCTTCCTTGTCACGGCTCAGGGAGCAGTTCCCGGCCCTGGCTCAGCCCGGACTGATCTACCTCGACAACGCCGCCACCACCCAAAAGCCGGTGGCGGTTCTCGACGCCATGAACCACTTTTACCGTCGTCACAATGCCAACGTGCATCGCGGCGCGCACCGGCTGTCGGATCTGGCCACCCGCGACTTCGAAGGCGCCCGCGACACCGTGGCCGAATTCATTCATGCGCCCTCCCGGGAAGAGGTGATCTTCACCCGTGGCACCACCGAAGCGATGAACCTGCTGGCGCGCTCTCTGGGCAGCCACCTGCTGCAGCCCGGCGACGAGATTCTGATTGATACCTGGGCCCACCACGCCTGCATCGTGCCCTGGCAACAGATGGCGATTCAGACCGGTGCCAGGCTGGTGCCGATTCCGCTGACCGCCAGCGGCGATCTGGACCTGGACGCCTATCGGTCACTACTGAGTCCGCGTACCAAGGTGGTGAGCCTGACTCAGGTCAGTAATGCCCTGGGCAAACAGGCGCCACTGGCAACCCTGCTTCCCGCCGCCAAAGCCGTGGGGGCCATTACCATCGTCGACGGTGCCCAGGCGGTGGCCCATTTGCCGGTGGACGTGCAGGCGTTAGGGTGCGACTTCTACGCCTTTTCCGGTCACAAGTGTTACGGTCCCACCGGCATCGGTGTGTTGTGGGGGCGCCAACAACTGTTGCAGCAGATGCCGCCCTACCAATACGGCGGCGAGATGATCGACACCGTCAGCTTTGAGGGCAGCCGCTTCAACCGCCTGCCCTACAAATTTGAAGCCGGCACCCCGGCCATCGCCGAAGCCATCGGTCTCGGCGCCGCCCTCAGGTTCATTCAATCTCTGGATGCCGACGCCGTCGCCAACCACGAACGGTCACTGATGAATCGAGCCAAAGCCGGCCTGGCCAACCTTGACGGGGTCAACGCCATCGCCGCCGACGGTGACAATCTCGGCGCCCTCTCCTTTGAGGTGCAGGGCGAGCACCATCAGGACATCGGTATTTTGCTGGATCAAGCCGGCATTGCGGTGCGCTGCGGTCATCACTGCTGCCAGCCACTGATGCAGGCCCTGGGCCGTAAAGGCAGTTGTCGAGTGTCGTTTGCCCTCTACACCACCGAAGCGGAAGTGGACGCCTTCGTGGCGGCGCTGGCCGAAATTACGGAGTTTTTGAATGACTAAACCTGGAGTGCAGCAATTCATCGACTCGCCGCTAGGGGCCGAGATCGATCAGACTGAGCTGGATCGGGAGTTGATGGCCCAGAGTCACTGGCAGGGCCGTTATCGCATCATCATGAAGCTGGGCAACCGCATGCCGGCGCTGGAGCCACGCTGGCAGCGGCCGTCGGCCCAGGTCTCAGGCTGTGAAAGTGCCGCCTGGCTGTATCACCATCAGGACGAACAGGGAATCCACCACTTCCTGGCGGACAGCGAATCGAGAATCATCAAGGGGCTGCTGGTATTGATTCTCAGTGCCTGCAACCACAAGAGCTCGGCGCAACTGGCTCAGCTGGATCTGGAAGGTTGGTTTGACACCCTGGGGCTGTCGGCACACCTGAGCCCTTCCCGGGCCAACGGCCTGAGTGCCCTGGTCAGCGCCATACTGGCACGGCAACGGCAGTAACCCTCAGTGGCGCCGTTCACCGAACTGCGCCTCCAGCGTCAATTGCAGCTCAATGTTGGTGTCGAAATCGTACTTTCGGGGCCAGGTCAGCTGTGGCTCGATCTCATAGTACAGCCAGTCGCGGGCAAAATTACGCCGAAAGGTGAATCCCAGCCGCCGAATCTCACTCTCGTCGCCGTCATCCCGGGTCGCTCCGGAGGCGGCAATAAAGGTGGAAAAGGCGGTTTTATCGTCCAGCCACTGCACGCGACTCAATGACGTCACCCACTCCAACCCTTCGGTTTCCTCGCCAAAGCGGGCGCGATTTTGCCAACGGTAGGCATGATCGTCGTAGACCCGCTCCAGGTTGAGGCGCGAGGTTTCGCTCCAGCCATCGTCCGATTCCACCCGCACCTCCTGAGACAGTTTCAGCAGGGTGTTGTCATCGATGGACTCAAAGTAGCGCGCCCGGCTTCTAAGGAAGGGGTTCAGTCCCGAAGAGAGCGATGCCCCCAGATCCACCGACAGATCCCAGGAGTCGAGATTGATCGGAATCCAGCGCAGCGCCGCCCGAGTGGTGGCCTCGACATCGGCCCCGAGGCTGTCACTGACCTGGGACAGGTCATCCTGCTCATCAGACTCCAATAACAACTTCAAACGTTTCGAGGTTTTTGGCAGGTAGTAGGACGCCGAGACCCTCAGCCTTAGATCGTCCTCTTCGCGCTCGACAAACTCCTGCTGCAATCGCAACCGAAAATGACTGCTGGCCTGATCGGCATCGTCACTGGGGCCGAAAAAGTCATCAAACCACAGCGCCGAAGATTGCGCCGAACCGGACAACAGGGTGTGGGCCTTATCGAACCAGCGCAGCTGTTGATCCAGCTGTGGCCGATCCGCCTCGGATTCCGGTTCCGGCTGCGCTTGCGGCGGATCTTGCGGTTCAGGGGGGCTGCCAGCGGCGACGCTCCACCCAGGCGCACCGCACAGCCACAGCAGCATAAATCCGATTGTGCCTCTGCGCCCCAGCATGCCACCTCCCTGACCTCTATGTCCTTGTTTAAGTATATGTGGCGGCGGGTCTTGCCGACAAACCGCCCTGGCGTCAGGCTTCGCGATTGGCCCTTTCCGCCAGTTTTATCAACACCCGGCTGGCCGCCACAAACCCAAAGGTACCGGTCAGTGGCGTCACCGCCCCAAAGCCACTGGCGCAATCCATCGCCTTGGGGCCCTCGGCGGCACCTTTAGCCAGACAGATCTGACCGTCGGCACCGGGGTATTTCAGTTGCTCATCCGAAAACACACACTCCACCTGAAAGCGGCGTTTCGGGTTTTTGCTGAAGTTGTAGTCACGCCGCAGCAGGTTACGCACCTTGGCAGCCAGGGGGTCCTGATAGGTTTTGGCCAAGTCTGCCACCTGAACCCGAGTGGGATCCATCTGGCCGCCGGCACCGCCCACGGTCACCAGCTTGATCTTGCGCCGCTTGCAATGGGCAATCAACGCCGCCTTGGCCTTGACGCTGTCGATGCAATCCACCAGGTAATCCAGCTGATCGTCGATCAGCTCAAACAGGTTGTCGCTGTCGACAAACTCCTCTACCTCATTGACCTTGCAGTCCGGGTTGATGTCACGGAGGCGTTGGGCCATCACCGCCACCTTGGACTGACCAATGGTTTGGGTTAGTGCATGACACTGGCGATTGCTGTTGGTGATGCAGATGTCATCAAGATCGATCAGGGTCAGTTCACCGATGCCACTGCGGGCCAGGGCCTCGGCCACCCAGGTGCCGACGCCACCGATGCCCACCACACAAACATGGGCCTGGGAAAAATGTTGCAGTGCCGCGGCTCCATAGAGGCGGCCGATTCCACCGAATCGCTGAAGGTAATCGTCGTTCATTGCTGAAATTCCAGAAACAGAGGCAGGCAGTATAACAGGGCAATCGGAGCGCGCCGATGCAGGCGCAGATATTCACGGAGAGGAACCGATAACCATAACCAGATAGTTTCATTGATTCAATGAATTAAATGGTCGTTTGTTGATGCTGAGCAAGATTCACAACTTTTTCACCCAAAAACGTGCGCCAACTCAAAAAATGCCACTCAAGACGGTTGCATGTCACACGCTTCCTGCCAGAATCGTTGGCGCAAAATAATTAAAAAGCCTGATCTTTCATTACTCTGCGGGATTAAATGTTGCCGCGATGTGAATTTAGGGTCGGGTATTCATTGATCGTCAGGAGTAAAATGATCATGCAAAAACGGACGCTAGCCCTTTCAGTTGCTTCCATCTTCGCAGCAGCTTCTTTTGGTGCTATGGCAGAAATGCCAACTTTCTATGGTGACCTGAACATCTCCGTAGCCGATTCCGACACCGGTTACACCGTACAGGGTACCTCCAACGACAAAGGCACCGTGCTGGAAAACAACTCTTCCAACATCGGTATCAAAGGCGCTCACGAGATCAACAGCGCACTGAAACTGGTCTACAAGGCTGAGTTCGGTGTAAACGGTACCGACAACGATGCCGACACCTTCTCCTCTCGTAACACCTACCTGGGTCTGGCCGGTGGTTTCGGTGAAGTGGTCTTCGGTCGTAACGACACCGCCTTTAAAGGCTCCGAAGGCGGTGCCGATGCATTCGGTAACCTGAACGCCGACATCACCATGATTCTGCCTGGTCAGGATCGTGTTGCCGATGGCGTGACCTACACCCTGCCAAGCATGGGTCTGTTCTCTGGTAAAGCCACCTACATCCTGGAAGACGACAACGCTGGTGCCACTAGCGATGACGGCGACAACTTCGCCCTGATGGTTGGCTACGGCGACAAGACGCTGAAGAAAGCCAAGTACTTCGTTGGTGCCGGCTACGTTGACGGCATCAAGGGTCTGACTGCTTACCGTATCACCGGTCAGGTTAAAGTGGGCGAGCTGGCTCTGGCCGCCATCTACCAGGACAGTGAAGCGACTGCCGATTCCAGCATCGACGCCACCGGTTACACCGTGTCTGCCAAGTACCCTCTGGGTAACTTCATGCTGAAAGCCCAGTACGGCTTCGACGACGGCGGCATGGGTACTTTCGCCTCCAAATACGCCAACGAAAAAGACAGCAATGGAGACAAAGTTAACACCGGTACCGTTGAAGACGTCACCAACTACACCATCGGTGCTGACTACACCCTGAGCAAAGCGGCTTACGTTTACGGCCACTACGCCTACTACGATGCTTCCGTGAAAGGTGCTGAAGACATCGACGACAGCGTATTCACCGTAGGTCTGCGCTACCGCTTCTAATGACGCTGCGCTAGCAGTTGTCATTAAAAGGCCAGTCGCTAAGCGACTGGCTTTTTTTGTGCCCGAACGACCCTCAGTCGATGCCCCGCCAGTGGGGTTACCCATGCTGATTGCCCCTCAGTCCTGAGTGCACACCTCTAACACGGCGGCCGGTTTCCCGGCCACCTGCCTGTCCTTACAGCGCGTAGCGCATGGAGAACTGACCGTAGAAGGAGTCTTTATCTTCGTGATCGATGGAGTAGTTACCCACTTCCATGCCCACCGACAGCTCCGGCGTCAGGTTCTTGAACAGGTTAACGCCCCACTGGCTGGTCTCGTTGCCGGACACATCACCTTCGATGTGACCGTAGATCAGAGTGGAACGAAGGGACTCGGTCCAGAAGTGACGGTAAGCCACGTTATAGGCGGTGGTATCTTCTACCTTTTCACCCACCAGGTCCTTGACCGCGGCAGTACCCACGTAGCGGCCCAGTTCGCCCTGGTGGTACTGGAAGCGCAGATCGTCTTTGCCGAAGGTGTGAATGCGACCGGCAATGGAGCCGCCGATGGCGGTCTCGGTATTGCCGCCGTCAGTATTCAGTTGGCGACCTACCGCAGCAATGGAGACGTTACCCCAGTCACCCTTAAAGGTGTACTTGGCGATCACGTCAGGCAGCTTGTCATTGGCGGTATCGCCACCGAAGCTCTCTGGGTTCTCCAGTGACAACTGCAGACCACCGTTGCTGTAACGCAATTGGCCCTGACGCAAGAACGAGATCCCCATCATGGTGCTGCCGAAATCGGCGGTTTCACCGATGGCACTGGTGTTCATGAAAGTGGTCCAGGTCTGACCGGCCAATACGTTCTGGTACTGGATGAAGGCGTGACGCAGGCGAGGGTTGATGGAGTTGGAGATAATTTCGTTACCGCCGCCACCGAAGAAATCCATCTCGATGAAACCGGTCAGGTCACCGTGGATGTACTTGGTATTAAAGCGGGTTTCGTTGGCAAAAATACGGAATTGAGAAGCGCTCTCAGCAAGGCCAGTACCACCACCGGTCCACTGATCTTTATAAGCCACATCACCGTCAACATAACGGGCATCGACTTTAATGTAACCGCCGAAAATCAATTTATCATTATCATTAAGTTGAATTTCATAAGCGGCCATTGCAGGGGTAGCCAAAGCGGCAAGAGAGGCAACTAACGCAGCATTTTTAATTTTTGAAACAAACATCTCAGTTTCCCTTATAAAGGTGAAGGGGTTGCCCGGCGTCGTATCAAGGGCCACCGGGTTAGTCATTCGTGTCGGTTGTTGCAGTCGGCGCCAACAAGTAAATAGCGCACCAATCAAGCTCACAAACTCACATCGTTCGCCACGCGCAGACTGAAACAATTCACCGCGGAATTTAACAAGGGCTCACCCACCCTGGCTTCACCCGGCCACCCCTGGCGCGATCGCGATCACAAAACCCCAGCAAAACATCGATGAAGACCACCTCAACAACGGTGCCAGCAGGATCAAACTCACAATGCGACACAGGAAGGCGACCGCAATCACAAATAACCCTCAAAGTGAAGGGGGTGTTAAATTAGAGAGATTGAGTGCCATCGGAGGGTGAACTTTCAGGCCAGAACCACATCAAAACCGATGATCGAAGCTATAACTCAGACCGGCAGATGTCATAAGCCTACGATATAAAGGTGACAACAAAGGGCTTTGTAGAAATAGACTGGAATTAATTAAACAGGACTTAAATAATAAAAAGGTAAATCATATTTCAGGCATACACCTCACTGCTGGGTAGCCACTATTTTAGCGCCGATCCAGATCACACAAACATCGGTGTTGGTAACTGTCGATGAAAAAATGTAACTGGCGACAGTTTTTCATCGGCAAATAATCGAGATACATCACTCAGTGGTGATTTAGTTACCACTGTTTCCGTTATTTATATACAGGGATGACTGACTTTAACCGCCTTTTATTGAGTCAGGCTCCTCATGCCGCTCACCCCAAACTTCGCCATACACTCCGCCCAGCCCTTGCCAGCACGATTTTTCATCGATTTCAACCTCTCATTTTTGTCCCAGAGGGCAAAAACCGTCACAGTCTGTGCCCGATGTGAAAAAAGATGTTCCCAAAGGCCCCACTCCCTCGGCAATCAGACCGGCACCCAACTCGAGATAAAAAAAACCGGCGCACTGCGCCGGCCTGGTTCAGGCTGATGAAGGCACTCCATCACTGATTCTGAGTGCAGGGGAAATACATCGCTTTTTGTTTCTCGGCAAACTCCGCCGCCCGGGCGTCACAATAACCAGGCTCATTGTTGGCCCGCCACAGCACCTTGCTGTCACTGCCTTTGATGTAGTGCACTTCACAGGGCAGGGGCGCCCCTTTTGGATAGATCACCTGAATACGGCGCTCGTTGTCGCCGTTGCTGCACACGTACTCAACCCCGTTCTCTACCCCGTCCAAGCCGGGTTCAACGGCCAGGGCCGTCACCAATACCAATAACGCACTCATGCTTCTCTCCGAATTCCGACCCCACATCCGGTGCCGAAGGGTGATTCAACAGGTACGTGCAAACCACTTTCAACGCACCCACTGCCAAAAAAGACAGCAAATCCAACTGTCTATAGAAAGAAAGTCTACCACACCCTCGGCGCCACGCTTTGAGTCAGGACAAGGACAGGCTCCCGCCCCATCGCCCATCGCCGCCCCCAACCGCCCCGGCCATGGCAAAAAAAACGCCGCGAGGCGGCGTTGTCTTACTCTGAATCGGTGCAGTCTTAACCCTGAGGGGCCGGCATCAGTCGCCGCTTAACGGTCTGGGTCAGGGTTTTGAACATCAATACCGCCAGCAGCAGGGCACTGCCATACACCAGTGGCTCAGGCAACATGCGATGCTCCTCACCCACCAAGGGGGTCACGGTAAATCCGTACTGGCTGACCAGGAAATTCACCACGAAACCAAACACCATGGCGGTACCGATGACACCGCCCAGATAGCCCCACAGGGCCCGAGCACCTAACTCTTTACGCACCACCCCAAGGGTGGCGATGTTGGTGGCCGGGCCGGCCATCATGAACACCAGTACGGCCCCGGGCGACACGCCGGCCAGCAACAGCCCCGCCGCAATGGGCGTCGACGCGGTGGCACAAATGTACATGGGCACAGACACCAGCACCATCAGCGACATCGCCAGGATGCCATCGCCCCACTGGGCCAGATACTGGGGTGGCACAAAGGTATTCACCAGTGCCGCAAAGAACAGGCCGATGAGCAACCACACCGTGGTGTCTTTCACCAGATCGGTGCTGGCGTACACCACGCCCTGCCACATTCGACTCATCACCGAGTCCGTGGCCTTGGGCTCAGACTGGGCACTGCAACAACCGGCATCGGCGTTGGCCGCCGGTTTAGAGCCGCAACAACTGCTCTGAGGCTTGGGCTCTGGTTTAGTGCTGCAACAACCGCTCTGAGGCTTAGGCTCGGGCTTACTGCCACAGCAACTGCTCTGAGCCTGAGGTTCCGGCTTGCTGCCACAGCAACTGCTCTGAGCCTTGGAAGCGGGCTTGAAACCAGCGGCTGGCGCCGCCATCATCGCCGGGGCCGACTGCAGCGGCGTCATCTTCAATTGCGGCTTAGCGTCGGGCTCATCGTCTTTGCCCACCAGCAGGCCCGCCACTATGGCCGAGGTAATGGCGGCAATGGGGCGAACCACCGCCATAAAGGGCCCAAGCAGCACGTAAGACACCGACACCGAGTCCACTCCGGTTTCCGGAGTGGACACCAGAAACGACGTGGTGGCGCTCTTCGAGGCACCAGAGCGACGCAGACCGACGGCGGCGGGGATAACACCGCAGGAACACAACGGCAGCGGCGCACCAAAGACCGCCGCCTTGAGGGTGGTCTTGAATCCATGGCCGCCCAGTTGACGGTTCATCCATTCCATCGGCACGAACATCTTCAGCATCCCCGCCAGGAACAGCCCCAGCAACAGCCAGGGTGCCGAGTCCAGAAACAGATCGAGGAAATTCTCTAACAACAACATCATTTGGTCTCCAGAGTGTCGAGGATCGAGCAATGAATGGCGCTTTCCGGGCCACCACAACAGGCATCCGCTAACTCTTGCAGGGAATCACGCAGGCGAGTCATTTCATCAATCTTGGTTTGCAGCTCCAGCGCCTTGGCTTCCACCATCCCTTTGACATCGGCGCAGGCCCAATCAGAGCGGCTGGCTTCGATATTCAACAGCTCCCTGATGTCCGACAGGCTAAAGCCCATCGCCTTGGCCCGTAGGATGAAGCGCAACTGCTGAGCATCGTCATCGCTGTAGATGCGATAGCCCTTGTCAGAGCGATTCGCTGGATTTAACAGGCCATTCTTCTCATAAAACCTTAATGTATCTGGCTTTACTTTACAGGCCGCTGCCAGCTCACCAATCTTGTACATGATTCACTCCCGCTTACTCTATGGCAGCCAGTATAAACCTTGGAGTTAGGTCAAAGGTCAAATGTTTTTTATATTGGAACGCTCTTTTCTTATGTGCGAACGATACTTCGGGATAAGACCTGATTTTGTGAGCATTTTCACGTACAATGCGCGCCACAGACTGCAGGGTATAACAGGGTCCTGACGAGGGTATTTCGCCAAGGCGTTCGGTGACGGTTTAGCGAAATATCTTCCCATAATAACGTTGCCCCGAGGCAACGAGCTAACCCTACATAAAGGATCTGTACCCATGGAATCTGCACGTCCAATTCGTCGCGCTCTGCTGAGTGTGTCCGATAAAACCGGCATGGTCGACTTCGCCCGGGCCCTGACCGAGCGCGGCGTGGAACTGCTGTCTACCGGCGGCACCGCCCGGTTGATCGCCGACGCCGGCCTGCCTGTGACTGAAGTGTCCGACTACACCGGCTTCCCGGAGATGATGGATGGCCGCGTCAAAACCCTGCATCCCAAAGTTCACGGCGGCATCCTTGGCCGACGCGAACAGGACGATGCGGTGATGGACAGCCACGGTATTAACCCCATCGACATGGTGGTGGTCAACCTCTATCCCTTTGCAGACACCGTCGCCAAAGCCGGATGCACCCTGGCCGATGCGGTCGAAAACATCGACATTGGTGGCCCAACCATGGTTCGCTCCGCCGCCAAGAATCACAAAGACGTCACCATTGTGGTGAACGCCCATGACTACGATCGGGTCATCGCCGAGATGGACGCCAACCACAATGGTCTGAGTCTCGCCACCCGCTTCGATCTGGCCATCGCCGCCTTTGAACACACCGCCGCTTACGATGGCATGATCGCCAATTACTTTGGCACCATGGTGCCCAGCTATGGCGACAACACCGAGGGCGATGCCGACTCCAAGTTCCCCCGTACCTTCAATATGCAGTTCGAAAAGAAACAGGACATGCGCTATGGCGAAAACAGCCATCAGGACGCCGCCTTCTATGTCGAAAAGCAGTTGCAGGAAGCCTCGGTGGCCAGTGCCGTGCAGCTTCAGGGCAAGGCGTTGTCCTACAACAACATCGCCGACACCGATGCCGCATTGGAGTGTGTGAAAGAGTTTGACCAGCCCGCCTGCGTCATCGTCAAGCACGCCAACCCCTGTGGCGTCGCCCTGGGTGAAAGCCCGCTTCAGGCTTACGAGCGTGCCTTTAAGACCGACCCCACCTCGGCCTTTGGTGGCATCATCGCCTTTAACCGCGAACTGGATGGCGAAACCGCTCAGGCCATTGTCGACCGTCAATTTGTCGAGGTCATCATCGCCCCGTCCATCAGCGAAGACGCCAAGGCCATCGTGGCTGCCAAGCAGAACGTCCGCCTGCTGGCGTGCGGCCAGTGGCAGGCCCGCACCACCGAGTTCGACATTAAACGCGTCAACGGCGGCATCCTGGTGCAGGATCGCGACCAGGGCATGGTCAGCGAAACCGACCTGTCGGTGGTCTCCGATGCCAAGCCCAGCGCCGAGCAACTCAAAGACGCCCTGTTCTGCTGGAAGGTGGCCAAGTTTGTTAAGTCCAATGCCATTGTTTACGCCAAAGGCGGCATGACCATCGGCGTCGGCGCCGGCCAGATGAGCCGGGTCTACTCCGCCAAGATCGCCGGCATCAAGGCCGCCGACGAAGGGCTGGAAGTGCCCGGGTCAGTGATGGCCTCCGACGCCTTCTTCCCGTTCCGTGACGGCATCGATGCCGCCGCCGAAGCCGGCATCAAGTGTGTGATTCAACCCGGTGGCTCGATGCGGGACCAGGAAGTCATCGATGCGGCCAATGAGCATGGCATGGTGATGATCTTCACCGGCCAGCGCCACTTCAAACACTAAAGGATTGCACCATGAAAGTACTCGTAATTGGTGGTGGTGGCCGCGAACACGCCCTGGCCTGGAAGGCCGCCCAGTCTGCCGAAGTCGACACCGTCTATGTGGCACCGGGCAACGCCGGTACCGCCCTGGAACCGAAGCTGGAAAACGTCGCCGTCAGCGGCAATGAAGCCTTGGTGGCCTTTGCCCGTGATCACGATGTAGCCCTGACCATTGTTGGCCCGGAAGCCCCGCTGGTGGAAGGCGTCGTCGATGCCTTTAACGCTGCCGGTCTGGCCATCTTCGGCCCCACCGCGGCCGCGGCCCAACTGGAGGGGTCCAAGGCGTTTACCAAGGACTTCCTGGCCCGCCACCAGATTCCCACAGGCAGCTACCAGAACTTCACCGAAGTGGAACCGGCACTGGCCTACCTGCGCCAGCACGGAGCCCCCATCGTAGTTAAAGCCGACGGCCTGGCCGCCGGTAAAGGGGTGATCGTCGCCATGACCCTGGAGGAAGCCGAAGCCGCAGTAAAAGACATGCTGGCAGGCAACGCCTTCGGTGACGCCGGCCACCGGGTGGTGATCGAGGAGTTCCTCGAGGGCGAAGAAGCCTCATTCATCGTGATGGTAGACGGCAATCACGTCTTGCCCATGGCCACCAGCCAGGATCACAAGCGGGTCGGTGATGGTGATACCGGCCCCAACACCGGCGGCATGGGGGCGTACTCTCCGGCCCCCGTGGTTACGGCCGAGATTCATGACCGCATCATGAATGAGGTGATCCTGCCAACGGTGGAAGGAATGAAAGCCGAAGGGCACCCCTATCAGGGGTTCCTGTACGCCGGGCTGATGATCGCTGCCGACGGCACTCCCAAGGTCATTGAATACAACTGCCGCTTTGGCGACCCGGAAACTCAACCGATCATGATGCGCATGCAATCGGATCTGGTGCAGTTGTGCCTGGCCGGCAGCAAGGGCGAGTTAGAAGGCTTGCGCGCCGACTACGATCCCCGTGCTGCGGTAGGCATTGTGCTGGCCGCCGGCGGTTACCCGGGCGACTATCGTAAAGGCGACGTCATTGGCGGACTGCCACAGCAGGAAGCCGAAGGCCAGAAAGTGTTCCATGCCGGAACCGCCAGCGTCGACGGCCAGGTAGTGACCAACGGCGGCCGGGTGCTGTGTGCCACCGCCCTGGGCGCCACGGTAACCGACGCCCAGCAGCGGGCCTACGAATTGGCCCGCCAGGTTCACTGGGACGGCGCCTTTAGCCGCAGCGACATCGCCTATCGCGCCATCGCCCGGGAACAGCAATAACCCGTTCGAGCAAAGAAAAGGCCGCTAATGCGGCCTTTTTCAGGCGTGGTGCTTCTTGCGGGCGCGCTTTTTACGGCTGCGATTGGAAACCGGGGTAATGTCCCGGTGCTTTCGCTTTCGGGGAACCACGAAAAACGCCACCGCACCGGTAGCCACCACCAACAACAACACCACGGTCAACGCCGACTCCATGCCTGCCCTCCTTCACGCCATCTTATCTGCCTGAACCCAGCATGCCGCGCCACACGCGCCACTGCCATTAACTGGGTCACATTTCCATCGGCCTCGGCGCAAACTAAGATAAATCTTTTGTGAATTAATTCGTTATGCGCCCGAGCTCAATCAGCCAGCGCTCAAAATCCGGATCCATTTGCTGACCCCATTCCGCCACCAGTTGCTGATAACCCAAATAATCTCCACGGCGGGTCAGGGTCAGCATCTGTTCCACCCGAGGGCGCTGCTGTTCCATCATATATCGCACCGCCAGGTAGCCCCAGCGGTAGACCCTGTCGCTGCCGCCATTGACGTTATAACTGGTGTTAAACAACTCGCTGAGGCTGTAGCCTCCCTCACCTGCCAGCGCCAGTGCCTTGGGGTTGTTCTGCCCCTTGGCAATGTATTCGGCAACGCCTTCACTCCACCACACCAGATGCGGCAGCGGCGGCGTCGGCTGCGGGCAATACTCCGGGGCACTGTGGTCATCGTGCAGGTTCATGCAGAAATCCCCGTACAAGTTGAAACGCCCATCCAGATAGTGGACGTATTCATGGTTGAGGTTCCAGATCACTCCCTGTTTCTGGTAAGCCACAAACTCTGCCTGATTGCCTGGCTGAGACGGCGCGCCCTCAAGGTACATGCCGCCATTATCACTGGGGACATCGAAGTGCTTCGTTACATGGGCCACATAGCTGTCGCGATCGCGGTAGACGTTGGCCCGCATGGCCAGGTTGTGATCATCGGCAACCGGTGAACCTTCGGTGCCAAATAACTGATGAAAGCGCGCCTCCTGAACCAGGAGTCGCTCACAAGCCTGATGCTGCTGCTCGCGAGTCAGGGCCTGCGAACGCAGCAGCAGCGTCGCACTGCAGCGATGTTGCTGACTCAATACCTGATCGACCGTCGCTGACGTCGGCCCCGGTTCAGCCCAGACCAATGTCGATGTCAGCATCAGTCCTACCGCCCAACGCCCTGATTTTCCCCACATAGTTGACTCACCCATTTTGCATACAATATTCAACACCCTACTCCGACCGTCACCACGACGCAAGACAAAACCAACAAAATCGAACGTTTTGGCCGCATTTTTGCAATTTTCATTCTCTTTGATGCAATTAAAATGACAGCCAACACTCAAATTACGGAGACAGTGTGATGTTACGCAATACACAAGACCGCTACGGCTGGATCACCATCGCCCTGCACTGGCTGTCGGCTCTGGCGGTGTTCGGCCTGTTTGGCCTGGGGCTATACATGGTGGAACTGACCTATTACCACCCCTGGTACCGGGAAGCGCCGCTGATCCATAAGAGCCTGGGCATGCTGTTACTGCTGGCGACCCTGTTCCGACTGTGGTGGCGCTTCAGCAATCCATCGCCCAACGCCCCCGCCGGTCAGGGCCGGGCCACCCAGGTTGCCGCCAAACTGGGTCACGGCGCCATCTACCTGCTGCTGCTGACGCTGATGGTATCCGGCTATCTGATCTCCACCGCCGATGGCCGAGCCATCGACATCTTCAATTGGTTCAGCATTCCGGCGCTGATCCATGGCCTGCCACAGCAGGAAGAGCTCGCCGGCACCGTGCACGCCTACGCCGCCTGGAGCCTGATCGTCCTGGCCGCCGGACACGGACTGGCGGCCGTAAAACACCAATTCCTCGACCGGGACAACACCCTGGGTCGAATGATTTCACCGCAAACTAAAGAGAGAGCAACACTATGAAACTGATCAACGCCGCCCTACTGGGCGCCACTCTGACCCTAAGCAACCTGGCCCTGGCCGACGACTATGCCATCGACACCAAGGGCGCTCATGCCTCGGTCAACTTTAAAATCAATCACCTGGGCTACAGTTGGGTCATCGGTCGCTTCGACACCTTCAACGGCAGCTTCAGCTACGACGGCACCCAACCCAGTGCCTTTCGGGTCAGCATCGACACCAAGAGCGTGAACTCCAACCACGCCGAACGGGACAAGCACATTCGAGGAGAAGATTTCCTGGAGGTCAGCACCTATCCGAAAGCGACCTTCAACAGCACCTCTTACAAGGCTAAGGACGATATGTCCGGCACCCTGTATGGCGACTTCACTCTGCGCGGTGTCACCAAGCCCATCGCCATCGACGTCACCAAGATTGGCGAAGGCAAGGATCCCTGGGGCGGTGAACGCGTCGGTTTCGCCGGCAGCACCACCCTGACCATGAAGGAGTTTGGCATTCCCATGGATCTGGGCCCTCAATCTGCCGAGGTGCAGATCGATCTCCATGTCGAGGGCATCAAGCTGTAACCAGCCAGCCCCGCCAACTTCATCATCCTGTCCAGGCCGGTGCCATCCGGCCTGGGTGGCGACCTCAACCGCGCACATCCCCCACCAGTTTGATATAATCAGTGCCATTCTGGCGCAGATCTTCCTCCCCGCGACGCCACCACTGGCTGAACGCGGCCCGTCGCTGGCAGGTCATACCGACGCTGCGCGCCTTTGGCATTATTCGGACAGTTACATCACCATGGTTAAAATTGGTCAGTACAATCGGCTCAAAGTCGTTCGCCTCAGCGATTACGGCGTCTTTCTTGACGGCGATAGCTTTGGCAACATCCTGCTTCCCAACAAGTTCGTGCCCGAAGGCGCGGCTGTCGGCACCGAGATCGAGGTGTTCATCTATTTCGATTCCAACGATCAGCTGATCGCCACCACTCAGAAGGCCAAAGCCTGCCTGGGCGAGTTTGCCCTGTTGCAGGTGGTGGACATCAACAACGCCGGCGCCTTTATGGACTGGGGGCTGGATAAAGACCTGCTGGTGCCTTATAACCAGCAAAAAGTGCCAATGGAAAAGGGCCGCCACTACGTGGTGTACGTCTATCAGGATCGCCACACCGAACGTCTGGCCGCCTCCAGCAAACTGGATCGCTTTGTGTCTGAGCGCCCCGGCCGCTTCCGCAAGATGCAGGAGGTCGACCTGATGCTGACCAACAACACCGATCTGGGCTTTAAGGCCATCGTCAACGACAGCTACTGGGGCATCCTGTACCACAATGAGTTGTTTAAAGACGCCCGGGTGGGTCAACGGATGAAAGGCTACGTTAAGTGGGTACGCGAGGACGGCGGCATCGATCTGACTCTGAATCCACCGGTCAACGAAGCGCTGGACCAACTGAGCCAGCAGGTGCTGGATCACCTGCAGCGCAACAACGGCTTCAGCCCACTGGGGGATAAGGCGGATCCTGAGGCGATCAAGCGGCTGTATAAAGTCAGCAAGAAGATGTACAAACGCACCATCGGCGGCCTGTTTAAATCCGGTAGAATCAGCATTGATAGCGATGGTATCCGCCTGAAGGAGAAGCAGTAATGGCCCTGACCATCAACTACACCTTCAAGGGAGTGAACAAGAGCATCGGCTACGCCAATGACCAGTACCACGACGCCTTTGAAGCCGTGGCCGCCGCCGAGGGAATCGACACCAGTGATTACCTCAACATGGAGCAGGCGGTGAAGATGTCCACCCGCGACAAAAAGACCGTCCGCAACTTCCGCGACACCTACATTCGTCAGAAAGGGTTCACCGACATCAAGGTGATTCGGGACTAAGGCTTGCGCCAACCAAAAAAAAGGGCCAGAGGGCCCTTTTTTCATGCTGCGGTCGATTACAGCGTTAGCTTGGCGCGGTGGGCCCAGACCACGGTCTCACCCCACAACGGCAGGCTCCAAACGCCGCTCTGATCGTCTTCATACAGCTGGTGCAGGGTCATCTGCTTCTTCGACAGCACCGCCCGCTGAATCTCACGGTAGATCACCGCCCCCTCTTCAGATAACTGCTCGGGTCGACGGAAGTTCTGGTTGTCGACGTCGATCAGAAACCGCTTCACCGCTTTGCCGTCAACGGTGCGTTGCTGTACCCGGAACGGACCAGAGAACTCGTAACGCATGCTGATCTCTTTGTTGACCGCATCGGTAAAACAGGCCGCCACCAGCAGTTGGCCGTGATTATCAGACTGATACAACACCGAAAAGCGCAGATCCCCACGGACCACGTTATCGCTGTCGCCGTAGTAATAAACATCGGCCCGGTAGACGTCTTCCAACATGCCCTCTGTCGGGCCATCGAATCGATCCAGCAGAATCTTGTTGTAGGTCACCTGCTCCATGCGCAACTTGGTTTCCTGCAGCCACTTCAGATCCAGCGGCGGCTGCTGATCATGGCGACGCACCAGGTTTAGCGGTTGCCGATCCCGGCACTGGCCGTCGTAATCGGCGCACAGGGCGATGGAGTCAAAATCGGCGCTCTGTTTCAGGTAGCTCTGCTGTGGACGCACCTCCGGCAGCATCTCATCGGCCCGCCGCCAGTTGGCGATAAACTGCTGCGGCGACACCTGCTCCACCGCAGTTTCATCTTCAAACACCACCCGATGCACCTGGTTAGGGTGGGAACCAACCCGCATCCGATCCGGTTCGATCTCCGCCACACCGGGCTGATTCATCAGCAATACCCAGTCGGTGATCTGGGTCAATGTGCCACTCAAGTGCAAAAAGGCCACCAGAATCAGCACCGCAGGCAGGGTCAGCCATCGCCAGCGTGGACGGGCTCGCCCCGGCTGGGCCTCATTCAACTGCGGTCGCCGAGGCTCCGAAGACGGAGCCACCTCAGCAGGTGCCGCCTGTGTGCAGCACAAGCTATAGCCATAGCGGGGAATGGTTTTTAGTTCAACCTCCGGGTGCCCGGCCAACTTGCGCCTCAGAGTACTGACACACTGCGTCAGTGACGACTGGGCCACCACCCGTCCGGGCCAGCCGGCATCGGTCAGGGTCTGTTTGTCGACCACACCGCCGTGCTCCTGCAGCAACAGCGTCAGGATAGCCAACTCGGCAAAGGACAAGGGATGCGTCTGATTCAGCTTATGATCAATAAGCTCGCGACGCTCTTCGTCGATAGTCAGATGCTTGGATAACTTCAATTCAATCCTCTCTAACCCCGTGTTCACCACCGGGATACCGTACGGTAACCGCCGCACAGCCCAATCATACGGGCTCTGTTTCAGATTTAGCATGATGCAGTTCTGAATTTCGAAACTCTTTCGGCGGAGCAAAAAAGGCCCGGGTGATGAAGCCCGGGCCAGTATCGCAGTACAGGGAAAACTGGGCGACCGGCAACGGCCGCCCAAAGGCCTTAGTTCAGGCCATGGACCGTCTTCAGGTTACCCAGGTCGTGACACACGGCGCAGGACTCTTCGCCGGTGTACTCACCCTCGGTGACACCGAATTGGGCTCCGTTTTGCTTCATGTGGGCCACCACGTCTTTGCGTACCTGACGGCGATCTTCACCGGCTTCAGGGGCACGCTTACCGTGACAACTCAGGCACACGGCTGCAGTCGGAGACACGTAGGCATCGGCTTTGGCATCGACGGCGTAACGCTTGTTGCCGCTGGTGTCTTTGCCATCGGCCGGATCCAGGCCGTCGTAGGTGTCCATGTAGTCCAGATCCAGTGCCAGAGGCTTACGGCCGACCAGGTACTTGGTATCGAAGCTGTCACCCTCGTGACACTTAACGCAGTTGGCCAGATCGGCGGAGTACTCGACGTTACGAACCCAGCCTTCACCGCCCTGGTTGGCGCGGTTGTTGGCGTGCATGGCGTGAATCCAGACCTTATGATCCGGGTGGCTCATGGTCAGCTGCTCAACGTAGTCCGCATCGCCTTGCTTGGTGTGGGAATCACGGATCACCTGAGTCGGCGGGTTGTTGGCGTTGTGGCAGGCCAGACACTCTTCGCCGGCGTTAGACGCCGTGGTCCAGTCACGCTCGCCCCGAGGCATCAGGTTTTTCAGCATTACCTGTTCGTCCAGGCTGCCATCACCGTCTTTGTCCAGCGAACCGGAGGCACAAGTGGTGCCGAAGAACTCGGAATCGGTCTTGGTTACCGGGTGGCAGCTGCGGCAGTTCAGGGTCATCTGTACCATGCCGTCGCTTTCGCGAGTGGTGGTACCGTGGCAAGAACCACACTTCTCATTGGTCACCACCTGGCGGCGAGGACGCTCGTTAAGCATGCCCTGATCGTCAAAGAAGTGCAGCCAGTTGTAGCCCGCCGCACCTTGACCCCAGACACTGGCCGTTTCAGAACAAGACTGGATGGTGGTGCCGGTCTCATCCATGCAGAACCAGATCCGCGGCGTCACCATGCCGTAGCTGGCGCTCAAGTCACCATCGAAGGCATCGGTCAGCTCGAACGGACCAATCTCAAAGGTGGTTTCACCGTTTTCGTAGTTGAGTACGATAGGCTTATCCACGTAACCCGGGTACAGCTCCTTATTGGTAAACACCCGCAGAATCTTACCGCGCTCCATGGCCATATCATGGCCACCCCAGTTGATGTAAAACTCGGAGTAGTAGAAGAAATCGGCCTTATCCAGCTGCAGGTTCATGCTCTGGCCGTCTTTGTCACGAATGTCGACGGTCAGTTGCACATAGCCAGTATTGGCGGTATCCAGGCCGGCATCGATGTTTTCCTGTGCCTGTGGCGCCGCCACCATCTTGGCATCCGTCACCGTCAGGTGGACGTTCTCACGACGAGAGGTCTGGCCCTTGTAGGTGGACAGGTGATTCATCTCGATCATCGACTCGGAGTGGCACACGGCACAGGCACTGTTGTCCTCTCGCGGCCCGCCGACGTGATTGGCGCCGGTTTCAAAATCCACATCGGCGTGACAGGTCGAGCAAGATTCTGCGGTTGGGACCTGTTTCCAGTTGGCAAAGTCGGTCGCACCATCGGTGGCCATGTGGCAGTTATCACACCCGCCCACTGGCGCGGCGATCACCCCAACGTGAACCTTGTGGGCCAGGTTGGTAAACAACGCATCGTCGCCCACTTTGTTATCGGCGTGGCAGGCAACGCAGGTTTCCACCTCGGTGTACTTGCCACCGTGCATGGCGATGTCATCGTGACAACCGGCGCAGTTCTCTACCGTGGCGACATTCTTGGTGTAGGCCACGGCATTGCCATCGAGACGGAAGTCATGAACGTCATTGATGTACGGCACATCGGACACGCCCACCTGTTCACCGCCAACCCGAACCACCAGGCGCAGCGTCTTGTCATCGGCCAGAGTAAACGCCTCTTCAGTGGTCACATCTTTGTCAAACAGATAGCTGTAGCTGCCATCTTTGTTGTCTTCCAAAGTGCCGCACTTGGAGTACTTGCTGGCGGGGCATCCCTCGGAAGACAGCAGTTTCCAGGCATCGGCATCGCCGTTTTTGCCCTGCTCCAGTCCACTGAGGATAAAGCCAAATTTATCCAGACCAACCACCGGCAGATCTTCTTCATTACGAACGGTAAAGGTCAGCTTAGACTCGTCGGCCACCAGGATCTGATCCACGGTCACTGCCAGGCTCTTGGCACTGTCAGCAATGATCAGTCCGGGTTTGCCGTCTTCACCGGGAGTACCGGGGGCACCGTCACTGCCGTCGTCACCACTACAGCCCGTCAAGGCCAGGGTGAGCATGGTCGCTAGGGTTGCGACCTTAAATTTTGGAGAGTTCATCATCATATCCCTTTCAATCATCATCATTGATTGGACCCTTTATTGGGTAGGGACACGATACTGGCCGGGCTAACCACAGACCGTGACAACCTCGGTTGCAAACACGGCGAAAAAACGAACCGTGATCCATGCAGCAAAAGTGACCAAGACGGTAACCAACTGGATGCGAAAATGCACACCTCTTGAAGCCAAATTGTTACCCAAACGTTAACCGGGTGCGTTTTTGGGTGATTTGGGGCACGTTTTGGGATCCCAAAACTGCGATTACCGGCTATTACTTAGCAACTGAGCTGATTTATCCCCAAAGCGATACTGACAATGCAAAGATTGCTAAAGTCACAGCATTTCAAACCGATAACCTGTACAGTAGCTGAAGTTGCCCAAATTTGGTCAGAGTAAAGGAGTGTCGTTCGTGCAGGTTGGTTCTCAAGCATCGCTTCAGGCGTATCAGTCCCTGACGCCGAAAACGGCACGGCCACAACCCCAGGCCGCGGAATCCACAGCCACGCAGGTTAACGCCTCCCCGGCCGCCGCGACCACCCCAGCCCCGGCGGCAGCCGACAAAGGCAGCAATGTGGACGAGGTGACCAGCTTCACCTACGGTGCACTGGGCATGGATCACCCGGACGTCATCGAAGAGATTGACGATCCCACCTACACCGCCGGTCAATACGCCAAGGCGGCGTTGTCCATTGGTGGCCTGCTGCTGGCCCTGGCCTGATGCTGTGGCCGCGGAATCCGCGGCTGCTCCCCAAGCTGACAGAATCATGGCAACGAGCGCCATTGCCGCTCAGGCTCTGAAACATCCTCCCGCCAGCTCCCCGACACCATCGCCTCATCAGGGCGGAGACTCCCGCAACCGGCAAAGGTCGGGATCGGCCTTCCGAGTAATCCCGCCGCACCTCGAATAAACCCCTCCCAGACAGGCTAGGCCATTGGCGAGCTGGACGGCGGGCACCTATGCTTAGGCTACATTGCCAATGGAAACTGCCTATGCGCACACTACTGCTCGCCATCACCCTGCTGCTCAGCAGCATGGCCGCGGCCTACGACAGCACCTCGCCACAGGTGAAACTGCTGTACGGCATTCACGGCCCTGACGGCAATCTGCTGCACGCACAGCAGATTCAGGTAACCCTGGTCAAACCCTACTACCTGAAACTGGATCGCGGCAGCGCCGGTCATCTGGAGTTGGTGATCAGCGTCGATGAACTGGCGACCCGACTCAGCCTCAGTGCCCCGGAACTGGGGGAGTGTGAATTTACCCTGGAACGGGAATACGATGCCGGTACCTGCCACACCCACAACGGCAGCAGCGTCACCCTGATGATCGACCGCTACAACCGCTAACCGATCTGCCGAGACAACAACGGTCGCCCCTCGGCGACCGTTGTCCGTTTGAGTCTAGCGACCCTGACGCGAGGGTTTCGGGCGGCCGCCCCCGCGGTTGGCGGGCTTACTGCCGGTGCGGTTGCCCTGAGGACGCCCCGTTGGCTTGCTCTGGCCGGGACGCCCCTCCCCTGCGCTCTTGGCTCCCTGACCGCCGCCTTTGGCGGCCCGTCGCGGCTTATCAAATTGCTTGAGGCCGGTGTGCCTGGACAACGCCGGCTTGCCTTTTCCCTGCTGACCGCGCTGGCCGTCACGGCCCTCTGCCGGCACCAGACAATTAGGCCCATTGCCAATCAACTTCGCCAGCCCATTGGCCCGCAGCCCTTCCCGAATCAGCGGCCAGTTGGCAGGATCGTGATAGCGCAGAATCGCCTTGTGCAGGCGACGTTGGCGACCGCCTTTGGCCACCGGTACCTTGTCACCCTTGTAGCTGACCTTGCGCATGGAGTCGTGCTCGGTATGCCAGATGGCGGTGGCGTTCGCCAGCGGTGACGGGTAGAAGTTCTGCACCTGATCCAACTTGAAGTTGTTGGCCTTCAGCCACAGCGCCAGGTTGACCATATCCTTATCGGTGGTCCCAGGGTGGGCGGAGATAAAGTAGGGGATCAGGTACTGTTTCTTACCCGCCTCGGCGGAGTACTGTTCAAACAACTGCTTGAAGCGGTAGTAGCTGCCCATGCCCGGTTTAAGCATCTTCGACAACGGCCCCTCTTCGGTATGCTCCGGCGCAATCTTCAGGTAGCCACCCACATGATGGGTCACCAGCTCCTTGACGTAACGGGGATCCTCCACCGCCAGGTCATACCGCACCCCGGAGGCGATCAGGATCTTTTTAATCCCTTTTACCTTGCGGGCCTTACGATACAACTCGATGGTGGGTGTGTGGTCGGTGTCCATGTGGCCGCAAATGTCCGGGTAGATGCAGGACAAACGGCGACAGGTGGACTCCGCCTTGGGGCTTTTGCACCTCAGGCCATACATGTTGGCGGTGGGACCACCGAGATCGGAGATCACCCCGGTAAAACCGGGCACCTTCTGCTTGATCTCCTCAATCTCATTGACAATAGACTCGTGAGAGCGGCTCTGAATGATTCGGCCCTCATGCTCGGTAATGGAGCAGAACGAACAGCCGCCATAACAGCCGCGCATGATGTTGATGGAGGTCTTGATCATGTCGTACGCCGGAATCTTGCGACCGGCGTACTTAGGGTGAGGCACCCGCTGATAGGGCAAGCCAAACACCCAGTCCATCTCATCGGTCTCCAGCGGAATGGCCGGCGGATTGAGCCAGATAAAACGATCGCCATGGCGCTGCATCAATGCCCGGGCACAACCGGGGTTGGTTTCCTGATGAAACACCCGCGAACTGTGGGCGTACAGCACCTTGTCGGCCCGCACCTGGTCGAATGCCGGCAACAGGATGTACTGCTTGTCCCAGGGCTTGGGCTTGGCCGGTTGCACCACCACCGCCTGGGCCTGCTGCTGCGACGGCGCCACCGCAGCACTGCCGCTGCCGAGCTCACAGCCCATGTCATCGGCGCCATAGGGGTTGGGAATGGGGTCAATCTTTCCCGGGGTGTCCAGAGTGGTGGAGTCCAGCCCGGTCCAGCCTGGCAGCGGCTCCTTGGTCAGGAAGCCGGTACCACGAATGTTGCGCATCTGCTGAATCGACTCCCCCGCCGCCAGCCGATGGGCCACTTCGATGATGGGGCGCTCGGCGTTGCCGTAGATCAGCAGATCGGCTTTAGCATCAAACAGGATGGCGCGGCGCACCTTATCCTGCCAGTAGTCGTAATGGGCAATGCGGCGCAGGCTGGCCTCGATGCTGCCGATGGTCACCGGCACCTCTTTATAGGCCTCTTTGCAACGCTGGGTGTAGACCACCACCGCCCGATCCGGGCGCTTACCATGGACGTTGTCCGGGGTATAGGCGTCGTCATGACGCAGGCGGCGATCGGCGGTGTAGTGATTGATCATCGAGTCCATGTTGCCGGCCCCGACGGCAAAGAACAGATTCGGCTTACCCAGCTTCATGAAGTCGTCTTTGCTGTGCCAATCCGGCTGATCGATGATGCCGACCCGAAACCCCTGGGCTTCCAGCATCCGGCCGACAATTCCCATGCCGAAGGAGGGGTGATCCACATAGGCATCGCCGGTGATCACGATGATGTCGCAGCTGTCCCAACCCAGGGCCTCCATCTCCTCACGGGAGGTCGGCATAAAGGGCGCCGGCCCGTAAGACTCTGCCCAGTATTTGGGGTAGTCGAACAGTTTGGTTTTGGGTTTTGGGATCATGCTGCCACCTTAATGCGTACCGGGCGCGGATTGTAGCAGAGGATGAGGAAACTGGCGACGGTTAACTTTTAACCATGTTGAGTGTGAGGATACCGAGCTGCCGCAACACTCAATGCCGCTGTCGAATCGCCCGGTCGGCAATGCGGTCGATCAGCCCCGGGGCCAGCAGCCGTAGCCAGCGCCCCAGCTTGCCCCGCAGCGAGGTGATCAGCAGGCGATCGCGGTTGCCAATGGCGGTCAGGCACAACTGGGCGCACTGCTCGGCGGTCATGATTTTCGACTCCTGCATCGGCGACTGCCCCAGAGGCTGGCCGTCGGCGCCGATGGCCCGCTTGTGAATCTGTGACACCACAAAGTCGGGACAGATCACGGTCACGTCCACCCCTTGATCCTTCAGCTCAATGCGCAGTGAATCGAAAAAACCCACCATGGCGTGCTTGGACGCGGCGTAGCCACTGCGACAAGGAACCCCGGTCAGGCCGGCCAGGGAGGCCACCGCCACCACGCTGCCTCGGCTTTGTTTCAGGGCTGGCAAGGCGGCGTGTGTCAGATAGACCGCCCCCAGGTAATTCACCCGCATCAGCCGTTCAAACACCTCCAGGTCGTCGCTGTCATCGAAGCGACTCCACATGGTGATACCGGCGTTATTGACCAGGATGTCGAGGCGGCCAAAGTGCACCAGGGTCTGCGCCACCAGTTGCTGGCACTGCTGCGGCTGCGCCACGTCACAGGGACACACCTCGGCCTCGCCGGGCAGTTGCTCGGCCAGCGCCTGCAGCCGCTGCTGGTTACGGGCCGCCAGCATCAACCTGGCCCCGGCGGCAGACAACTGCATCGCCAGCGCCCGGCCGATCCCTTCGGAGGCACCGGTGACAATCACCACCTTGTCTTTTACCGCGTGCATCACACTCTCCTTGTGGTTAACGCCCCGGCTTCCTGCCGGACTCAGGCCTGAATCGCCTCCTCTGGGGGAGGCAGATCCGGTTGGTAAGTTTCCAGGTCTTTTGGACGACCGATGCCATAGCCCTGAGCGTAGTTAACGCCGATGGCATTGAGCTGATCCAGGGTATCCTGGTCCTCGACGAACTCGGCCACGGTCTCGATGCCGATGACCCGGCACACATCATGAATCGATTTGACGATGGCGTAGTCCTTGGCGTTGGTGGCCAGGTTACGCACGAAACAGCCGTCGATCTTAACGTAATCCACCGGCAGCTGGCGCAGGTAGCCGTAGGAGGCAAAGCCGGAACCGAAGTCATCCAAAGCAAACGCGAAGCCACGGCGACGCAGGGCATGCAGAATGTCCAGCGCCCGACTCTCGTTGGAGATGGCCGCGGTTTCGGTCACCTCAAAACAGATGCAATGGGTCGGAATATTGAGGCTTTTCACCAGCTCGTCGATGTAATCCACCAGACCATCGCTGGAGAGGCTGGTGCCGGACAGGTTCACCGACATCACCTGGGTATCCCACAGTTCGGGGTGACGGGCCAGCCACTCAAAGGCTTTGCGCACCACCGCCCGATCCACGGTCGGCATCAGGTTAAAGCGCTCGGCCGCGGCGATGAACTGCGCCGGCGCCAGAATGCTGCCGTTCTCCTCCCGAATCCGCAGCAGAATCTCCATCCGCCGCTTGTGGGTCTTATGGGAGATCGCCTCGATGGGCTGGAAGAACAGCACCAGGTTGTCGTTGAGAATCGCCTCGTTGATCTTCATTGCCCAGGCTGGGGCATTACGCTGATGTGCCAGATCCTGATCCAGGGAATCGAAGAAGTGAATCTGGCTGTCACCCTTGCTCTTCGCCGCCTGGCAGGCCAGCTCGGCGTCCTTGAACACCTCCCGGGGGCTGCTGTCTTCGCCACGGTGGAACGCCACACCGATGTGCAGGCCGACGGTGTAGCTGCCAGAATCCCAGTACAGGGTAATGCCGCGCACCTTGTCCATCAGGATCTTCAGCTGACGGGCCGCTTCCAGTGCCGTGGTATTGGTCAGGATCAGGGCGAACTCATCGCCGCCGATGCGAGCCAGGAAGTCGCTCTTGCGCAGGCAACGCTGCATGGCATCGGACACGTCCTTGAGCATGCGATCGCCGGCTTCGTGGCCACAGCTGTCGTTGATCAGTTTAAAGCGGGCCAGATCCATGTAGCAGATCGCGTGCTGACCGTCGTCACTTTCAAGCTGTGCCAGGTGCTGATCGAAGCTCTGGCGGTTAAACAGGCCGGTGACCACGTCATACTGGGCCTTGCGCTTCAGCTCCCGTTTCAGCAGCTCCGAGCGAGTGATGTCTTTGAGGGTCACCACCGCCCCGAGGCAACTGCCGCTGCGGTCATCGACGCGAGTGATGCTGAAATCCACCATCTTGGCCAACTGCGCCTTGGCCAGCTGCACCCGCCCCTCTTCGTGAACCTGGCTGCCATTGAGCAGGGCCACCAGCATGGCGTCGAGCTGAGCCCCGGAGTTCCCGGGCATGATGTCCGCCAACTGCTTGTGCCGGACCTGGTCCGTCTTCAGGCCCAGCAGCAGCTCCGCCACCGGGCTGAGTTGAGTCACCCGCCCATGACGGTCCACCATGATGGCGGCATCGGACACCGCATTGAGGGCGGTGTGATAAAACAGGTGGCTGTTGGCAATCTCCATGGTCAAGCTGTTGATCAGCCGGCTCAGCCCCTTGGTGGCACCGGAGCCTTTCATCACCACCGGCCGGTGCCAATCCTTATTGGCCTGATGCTGCTTGAGCAGGGTCGACAACTCCTGGGCCGGTGCGATCAGCTGCCGCCACAGGTGGAACACCATCACCGCCAACATCAGCACAATGGCGAGGACAAACATCGTCATCAACGACAGCAACAGCTGGTTCTTCTGCATCGCCTGCCAGTGATGGAAGGTCGCCGACAACCGTAACGGCTCTCCGGAAAACGTGGCGATGGGAATGCTGATGGTGCGTCCCAACTGCGACTCCGGCATAACACTGATGCTGCCAATCAGCTCACTGGCATTGCCGAGCGCCTTGAGCTTGGCCGGGGTCAATTCCTGTACCAGGGCCATACCGCGCCACAATTTATTTTGTACTGGAATCACACTGACGCTATAAAATTGATGGGCAACCGGCATCACCCCACTGCGTTCAAACTGGAAACTGCCGACGGTGAATATCGACTGAAAGCGTTCCAGTGTGCTCTGCTCAATGCCATTGGGTCGGCTATTCTCAGGTAACAGCAACCTGAGTTCACCGTGATGGTTCATCACCAGCAGCACTCGTCCCAGCTGACGTTGCTGTGACAGCAGTTGGTTTTGCAAGGGTTGCTGAGCCAGGGCCACGTCGTTGATGTTCTGAATCTGATCCCGCAGATCCGATTCCAACTCGTTGACGACATTGGCGAGGGTGCGACTGTGCAGATCCGTCGTCATCGACGACAATCCGCTTTCCAGTTGCCAGTAGAGCGAGCTGCCGATAAAGATGAGGATCGGCAAGGCGATGGCACCGAGTTGTAGTATGAAGCGCTTGGTAATGCTCATTGACGCAGTGGTGCATTGCCCGCTGTGAATCTCGAATGCCACCCAAGTTACCGAAATTCGGTTTCCTTTTAAATGGGAAATGCAAATTCAATATGTTTTCTGATACTCCACACACTGTTCCGATACGGTTGAGCGATGACCCTCTGGTCAATGAGATTCGAGACTGTCGCCTGTGTCAGGCGCAACTGCCACTGGGTCCACGGCCGGTGGTGCAGTTCTCCGGCAGCGCCCGGCTGCTGATCATCGGCCAGGCGCCGGGCCTGAAAGTGCATCACAGCGGCATTCCCTGGGACGATCCCAGCGGCCAACGGTTGCGGCAATGGCTGAATCTGACTCCGGAGCAGTTCTACCATCCTGGCGATGTGGCCATCGTCCCCATGGGATTTTGTTACCCCGGCCGGGGCAAAAGCGGTGACAACCCACCGGATCCGCGCTGCGCGCCGCAATGGCACCGCCAAGTGCTGCAGCGACTGCCACAAGTTCGGCTGACTCTGCTGGTGGGGCAATACGCTCAGCGCCATTACCTCGAACAGTTCCACTCGCTGACCGACAGCGTGCGCCAATGGCGTGATCATCTGGATCAAGGACGTCTGCCGCTGCCTCACCCTTCGCCGCGCAACAACCTGTGGCTGAGACGCAATCCCTGGTTTGAGCAGGAGGTGGTACCGGAGTTACAACATCGGGTCAGAGCCGCATTGGCTCAGCACGACTGACGTTTGAAGGGAAGAGAGAACGGGGCGGCGAACGCCGCCCCGACGATCGGGCTTACTTGCAGTAAGACGCCGCAATCTGCGCACCCAGGCGGGCGTTGTTCAGCACCAGCTGGATGTTGGAATCGAGGCTGTTGCCACCGGTCAGTTCGCACACTCGCGCCAACAGGAACGGGGTGGACGCCTTACCGGCGATGCCCTGCTCTTCTGCTTCTTTCAGCGCAGTTTCAATGGCTTCGGTGATCAGCTCCGGCGCCATGGCGTACTGCTCAGGAATCGGATTGGTCACCACCACGCCACCATTGAGGCCCAGAGCCCACTTGGCTTTCAGCGCCGATGCGATCTGCTCCGGCGTATCCAGGCGGTAGTCGATGCTGTGCTCGCTTTCGCGGGTGTAGAACGCCGGCAGGCTGTCGGTCTGGTAGCCCACAACCGGAACCCCCTGAGTTTCCAGGTATTCACGGGTCAGGCCCAGGTCCAGAATTGACTTGGCACCGGCACAGACCACGGCCACATCGGTGTGCGCCAACTCCTGCAGGTCGGCGGAGATGTCGAATGTCTCCTGCGCACCGCGGTGTACGCCGCCGATACCACCGGTAGCAAACACCTTGATGCCCGCCATGGCAGCCAGAATCATGGTCGCCGCCACGGTGGTGGCGCCGTCTTTTTTCGCCGCAACAACGAATGGAATGTCACGACGGCTAACCTTGGCAACGGCCTGGCCGGCTTGACCCAGATGACGGATCTGAGCTTCATCCAGACCCACCTTGAGGCGGCCTTCGATGATGGCGATGGTGGCCGGAACCGCGCCCTGATCACGGATCGCCTGCTCCACTTCCAGCGCGGTATCCACGTTGCGGGGATAAGGCATGCCGTGAGAAATAATGGTCGATTCCAGAGCGACGACAGCTTGGTTATTGGCCAGGGCCGCAGCCACTTCAGGTTGAATATCCAGATATTGCTCTAACATCATTTTGCTTCCTCTAGCAGGCGGGTGACCGACTGCTCTGACATGGTTGAGTTGATGGTTTTTTCGGCAGCCAGCGCCAGGCGGGCGGCTCCGAGGGCAAAGTCGACACTGCGGTCCCATTGCCATTGATTCAGGTGTCCGTGGGCCAGTCCCGCCATCAGGGCATCACCGGCGCCGGTGACGTTGTTGACCTGGGTGGCCGATGCCGGGATCAGGCGACTGCCGTTCTCACAGCTGGAGTAAGCGCCCTCGCTGCCGAGGCTGATCAGCAACCGGGTGACCCCTTGCTCGTGCAGCGCCCGAGCCACGTTCGGCAGATCTTCCAGCCGCTTCAGCGGTTGGCCGGACAACAGCTCCGCTTCCAGGCGGTTGGGCTTAAGGGTGTGAATTTTTGACAGGTAGGGCGCCAGCCGAGAGGCTTTCACCGTCGATACCGGATCCACCAGTATCGGCTTGTCGCCATGGCAGTGAAACAGGTAATCCAGGGCGCTGGCACCGAGGTTGGCATCCACCACCAGGGCCGAGGCGCGATTCAGTACCCCTTCCCGTTTGGCCAGTTGATCGGCATTGAGGCTCTCGATCAGCGACATGTCGTTCAGTGCCAGCTGCATCTCACCATCCGGGTCATGAATGGACAGATAGCTGCAGGTGGTAGCACCGCCAACGGTAAGGCTGTGATCCACGCCCACGCCGGCTTCCCGGCACGCCTGCTTGAGCTGTTCGCCCCAACTGTCATCGCCGAGGGCACCGATAAACTGAACCCGGCTGCCGAGGCGCCCCAGGTTATCGGCGATGTTGCGACCCACACCGCCGGCGCTGCAGGTCAGCTGACCCGGGTTGGAGTCACCGCTCACCAGCGGGTTGTCTGCCCGGCCGCAGAGATCCATATTGGCGCCGCCAATCACCACCGCGTAGCGCTCCGGGGCCAGGATGTAACCCTTCCCCTGAATTTCGCCCTTACGGGTCAGGTTCATGATGTGTCCGGCAACCGCGCTGCGGCTGATGCCAAGGCGATCCGCCAGATCCTGCTGTGGAATCATGGGGTCCTGACGAAGAATGGCCAGAATCTGTTGTTCCCGATCGGTCATAAACTTTTGTCCGCTATACAAACATCTGTTTGCATCATGGATCATCTCAACCGAGAAATAAAGTCCTTTTTGGCTTTTTGCAACAGCTTGTGAAACAGGCACAAAAAAGCCCAGCACGATGGCTGGGCTTCGACTGTCTTGGCAAACGCTTACTTGTGGTAAGGTTCGGACAGCTCGTGCACGGCGCGAATGAAGGCACCGGCGTTTTCTGGATCCACGTGCTGGTGAATACCGTGGCCCAGGTTGAAGACGTGGCCGTTGTGAGGACCAAACTCTTCCAGGATACGGCTGACTTCGCCACGAATCTTATCCGCTGGCGCATACAGCCAGGACGGATCCATGTTGCCCTGCAGGGCCACCTGGTTGCCAACCCGCTCACGGGCTGACTTCATGTCTACGGTCCAGTCACAACCCACAGCATCACAGCCGGTGGCCGCGATGTCTTCCAGCCACTGACCACCGCCCTTGGTGAACAACACAACCGGCACCTTACGACCATCGTGTTCACGGATCAGGCCGTCGACAATCTTGTGCATGTAGTGCAGGGAGAACTCACGGTAGGCCGGGCCAGACAGGGCACCGCCCCAGGTATCGAAGATCTGTACCGCCTGGGCACCGGCTTTGATCTGGGCGTTCAGGTACAGGATGACCGAGTCGGCCAGCTTGTCCAGCAACATATGCAGTGTGGCCGGCTCAGCAAAGGCCATCTTCTTGATCTTGGCGAAGTCTTTAGAGCTACCGCCTTCAACCATGTAAGTGGCCAGAGTCCACGGGCTGCCGGAGAAACCGATCAGCGGTACTTCGCCTTTCAGTTCACGACGGATGGTGCGAACCGCGTCCATCACGTACTTCAGTTCCCCTTCAGGATCCGGTACCGGCAGCTTTTCGATAACTGCTTTGCTGTCGCACAGGGTCTGGAAGCGAGGCCCTTCACCCTGTTCGAAGTACAGACCCAGACCCATGGCATCGGGAACGGTCAGGATATCGGAGAACAGGATGGCGGCATCCAGAGGGTAACGGCGCAGTGGTTGCAGAGTCACTTCACAGGCCAGTTCGGCGTTGCGGCACAGGGACATGAAGTCACCGGCTTCGGCACGGGTGGCGCGGTACTCTGGCAGATAACGGCCTGCCTGGCGCATCATCCATACTGGGGTTTTATCAACGGGCTGGCGCAGAAGCGCACGCAGATAACGATCGTTTTTCAACTCGGACATTTCGCTCATCCCTAACACGCAAGCGTTATAAAAGTGCCGGTATTGTAGCATCATGAGCACGGATTATGGGCCTGTCCGCGTGAGCGATTTCTCAAAATTAATGGCAAAAAATTTGAACTGTGACTCAAATTCAATGGGAACTTATTCATAACAAGGTATTGCGTCGGCAATCTGGCTTTGGTATAAAATTAGCGCGCTAGCAAATAACGCAGAAGCTCGTGATAAGCGAGCCCTGAAAGACCATATCTTGGACCCCATAGCTTTGCTGTGGGGTTTTTTATGTCCTCAATCCCACCAATATCCGCTTTTTGTTCTTCCTCTAAAGTGATGAATCTGTCTCATTCCGCAAAAAAACATTGATAAACATGCGTTCAATTACTTAAATTTGAATCAACGGGATTGAAGAACAAGAGGGATAGGCCATGCTCACCAGACTGCAACGCGCTGAAGACGAATGGGGCGGCAAGAACAAGCTCATCGATCAATGGCTCCATAATCGCCGTACGCTGCTGATCCACTACTTCAAACTGGCAAACCTGCCCCCTTATGACAACAAAGACAGTTCCCTGCCTGAACCAGAAGGGGTACACAGCTTCTGCAACATGTTGGTGGACTATGTGTCCGAGGGCCATTTCGAAGTCTACGATCAGGTGGTATCCGAGTGTGAAAAACACAGCGATGACCGTCGTCAGGCCGCCAGTTGCCTGGTACCTCAGATCGCCAGAAGTACCGACGTAGCCCTGGATTTCAACGATAAATTCGGTTCCAAGCTGACGTCTGAGGATGAGCGCATGCTGGAGCTGGATGAGGAGCTGTCCCGGCTCGGCCAGGCGATGGAAGAGCGCTTTGCCTATGAAGACCAGCTGCTGGATACGCTACACAAGAAGGTCACTGCCGAGCTGCAGACCAACCCCTGAGGCCGGCACCATGGCCCTTCAGCCCTGATCAAAAAAGCCCTGCTACTGCAGGGCTTTTTGTTTAAGGGGGCGCATTGCCCCCGCTCAGTCAGACCGCTGCCTGAATGATCACCTCACCGGCTGGCTTGGTGTACTGCTCCATCTTGTGGAAGTTCAGGTAACGATAGGTATCGGCCGCCTGAGCGTCGATCTCTTTGGCATACTCAAGATACTCCGCCACGGTCGGCAGCTTACCCAGAATGGACGCCACCGCCGCCAGCTCCGCCGACGCCAGGAACACATTGGCACCGGTGCCCAGACGGTTGGGGAAGTTACGGGTGGAGGTGGACACCACCGAGGCACCTTCCGCGACCCGGGCCTGGTTACCCATGCACAGGGAACAGCCGGGCAGTTCGGTGCGGGCGCCGACACGGCCATAGATGCCGTAGTAACCCTCATCCACCAGCTGCTGCTGATCCATCTTGGTCGGCGGCGCCACCCACAGGCGGGTCGGCAGGCTGCCTTTGAACTTGTCCAGCAACTTACCGGCGGCGCGGAAATGACCGATGTTGGTCATGCAGGAACCGATGAACACCTCATCGATGGTTTCACCCTGCACCTCGGACAACAGACGGGCGTCATCCGGATCGTTCGGCGCACACAGGATCGGCTCGTTGATCTCCGCCAGATCGATCTCGATCACTTCGGCGTATTCGGCGTCGGCGTCCGCCTGCATCAGCTCAGGGTTCGCCAGCCACTTCTCCATCGCCTGGATGCGGCGCTCAATGGTCCGGCGGTCACCGTAACCTTCAGCAATCATCCACTTCAGCATCACGATGTTGGAGTTCAGGTACTCGGCAATGGAGTCTTCAGACAACTTGATGGTACAACCGGCGGCAGAGCGCTCGGCGGACGCATCGGACAGCTCAAACGCCTGCTCGACGGTGAGATCATTCAGGCCCTCAATCTCCAGCACCCGGCCGGAGAAGATGTTCTTCTTGCCCTGCTTTTCTACGGTCAGCAGACCTTGCTGAATGGCGTAATAAGGGATGGCGTGCACCAGATCGCGCAGGGTAATGCCCGGCTTCATCTCGCCCTTGAAGCGCACCAACACCGACTCCGGCATGTCCAGAGGCATCACACCGGTCGCGGCTGCGAAGGCCACCAGTCCGGAACCGGCCGGGAAGGAGATCCCCAGCGGGAAGCGGGTGTGCGAGTCGCCACCAGTACCAACCGTGTCCGGCAGCAGCATTCGGTTCAGCCAGGAGTGAATCACACCGTCACCGGGACGCAGGGACACGCCGCCACGGTTCATAATGAAGTCCGGCAGGGTCGCGTGGGTGGTCACATCCACCGGCTTGGGGTAGGCGGCAGTATGACAGAACGACTGCATGGTCAGATCGGCAGAGAAGCCGAGGCAGGCCAAGTCTTTCAGCTCATCCCGGGTCATGGGACCGGTGGTATCCTGAGATCCCACGGTGGTCATCTTCGGCTCACAGTACTGGCCGGGACGCACACCGGTAACGCCACAGGCCTTACCCACCATCTTCTGCGCCAGGGTGTAACCTTTGCCACTTTCGGCCACCTCGGCGGGACGGCGGAATACGTCGCTGCTGCCCAGGCTCAAGGCCTCACGAGCACGATCGGTCAGGCCGCGACCGATGATCAGCGGAATACGGCCGCCAGCGCGGACTTCGTCCAGCAGCACGTCGGTCTTGAGTTCAAACCGGCACAACTCTGCACCGGTGTCGGCGTTCTTGGCCACTCCTTCATAGGGGTAGATCTCAACCACATCGCCCATGTTCATCTGGCTGACGTCCAGCTCCACCGGCAGCGCACCGGCGTCTTCCATGGTATTGAAGAAGATCGGCGCAATCTTACCGCCGAGGCAGAAGCCTCCGGCACGCTTGTTGGGCACGTTGGGGATGTCATCGCCCATGAACCACAACACCGAGTTGGTGGCGGACTTTCGAGAGGAGCCGGTGCCCACGACGTCACCGACGTACGCCACCGGATGGCCTTTGGCCTTCAGTGACTCGATGGTGGTGATCGGCCCCACTTCACCGGGTTTGTCCGGAGTGATGCCGTCACGGGCATTTTTCAGCATCGCCAGGGCGTGCAGTGGAATGTCCGGACGAGACCAGGCATCCGGTGCCGGCGACAGGTCATCGGTATTGGTTTCGCCGCTGACCTTAAACACGGTCAGGGTGATCTTCTCCGCCAGCGCAGGCTTGGACAGGAACCACTCGGCGTCGGCCCAGGACTGCACCACCTGACGGGCGGCGTCGTTACCGGCGTTCATCTTCTCCACCACATCGTGGAAAGAGTCAAACATCAGCAGGGTGTGGGACAACGCCTTCACCGCCAGCGGCGCCAACTCGGCGTCATCCAGGGCGGCAATCAGTGGCTCGATGTTGTAACCGCCCTGCATGGTGCCCAGCAGTTCGGTGGCGCGCTCACGGCTAATGAGCGGGCTGCTGACTTCACCAGTCAGAACGGCGGTCAGGAAGCTGGCTTTTACGTAGGCCGCTTCATCCACCCCAGGTGGAATGCGGTTCTCCAGCAGATCAATCAGGAACGCCTCCTCGCCCTGAGGGGGGTTCTTAAACAGTTCCACCAGGGCTGCGGTCTGTTCCGCATCCAGTGGCTTAGGGGCGATACCTTGGTTTGCGCGTTCGGCAACGTGTTCACGGTAGGCTTCTAGCACGGCAAAAATCCTCTTTTACTGGCAGGCTTACGACGAAGCTGCTCGTCCTGTTATAGATTCCGGGTATGACTTCGATAGCGGCGAATGCGGCTAGTCAAGGACCTCCGGTTGTGTGTGGCATATTGGTTCCATTTTGTGATGAATGCCACACCTTTTCGAGCTAGAGGCAGTATATCTGAATTAAAACGGAAGTTTAAATTGCAACCGGCCTAAACCGGCGTTTTTTTGGACTAAAGTGTAAGACGGTGAGGCTCGGCGGGATCCTTGCGAACCCCGCCGGTGTCGGATCACAGAATCGGGGCCAGATCCTGAGTGGTGGTTTGGTCCGCTTCAACGCTGACCGGGGTGTAATGCTGGTAGATGATGAAATCTTCGGCATCGGTTTCGTGGCTGTCGGCCAGATCGTTGTTGGCCACACAGGTATAGCCGATGCTGTAGTCACCCTCTCCGACAAAACCAAACTCGTAGCGATAACTCTGGCTGGTCTCGTCGAAACTGATGTCGGCGGTTGCCACCGGCTCCACCAGCACACTGCCATCGGGGTAACTGGCATCGCCGATGATGTCCCCCATGGTGGTTCGATCGCGACTGCCCTGATACAGGTAAGCCGCATGCTGGAACTCGGACACTCCCAGCAATGATGCGGTATCGGCCTCACAGGCCAGTCTCTGCGTCTCGGTCAGGGTACCGGCGATGTTGCCCACCCCCGCCAGGTTGATCAGTTGCACCGCGGTGGGCTTAATAAACATGCCCGGTTGCCCCACCGGATCCACCAGAGCCTGGCGCAGATCAAACTCGGCGACAAAGTTGTTGTTGCCGGTATTGATGGTAAACGGACGATTAAAGAAGATTCGTCCGGCCTCATCGGTGTTGCCTTTGACCCCCTGACAACTGCCTTTGCTGTTTACTTTCAATGACACGATGCCCTGGCTGTCGCTGTCCACGTAAGACAAATCGGTACTGCCATCACCGTCAAGGGCGTACAGACACATGGTGTAGTTGCCCACCGCCAGGGTTTCATTGGTCACAATAGGCGCACGGTCGCTGCCGGTGTACTGCTTAAGATCGATTCGATCCGGCCCCCCCTCACTCAGGTCGATCAGGGTCGGTTCACCACCCTCTTCCGGCACCAGCACCACTTCATTGAAGTAGAGCACCACTTCACTGGCGTCATCCACCGGTGCATCCGACACCGCCAGCGAAAACTGGCCGGTCTGAGGGGTGGAGGAACCACTGCTGCCACCGCAACCCGAAAGTAACACTGCGGCACCGAGAGAGAGTAAAAAAGGCGATTGGGTCATAGAGACATCCTCTGCTATTAGGCTAAGCTACCCCATTGAGTTTAGGCTCATTTACGAAAGGTTGGGGGTGAACCAAATTCATCGGAGTCTACCCTCATCGCAGGCAAAGGCAACCGCTTTAGCCGGGCACAACAGGAGCAGTTATGATCAAAGCGGTCATCTTCGACATGGACGGAGTGCTGGTGGACTCCGAACCCTTCTGGCAACAGGCTGAAATGGCAGTCTTTCCCAAATATGGCGTGCCCATTACCCTGGCGGACACCCTGAAAACCCAGGGGCTAAGAATCGATCACGTGGTTCAGTATTGGTACAGCCGTCACCCCTGGGACAACGCCAGCGTCAAGCAGGTAGAGGCCGAGATTCTGGACGCCATGGTGGCGGTGATTCGTGCCCAGGGCCAGCCCATGGCTGGGGTAATCCCCGCCCTGACCCAGCTGCAACAAGCCGGGCTGCCACTGGCAGTCGCCACCTCGTCGCCGGCAATTCTGATGGATGCCACCCTGGATAAACTGGGCATTCGCGATTATTTTCAGGCCACCTGCTCCGCCGAGCAGCTGCCTTTGGGCAAACCTCACCCTCAGGTGTACCTGGATGCCGCCGAGGCCATCGGCGTGGCTGCCACTGACTGCCTGGCCATCGAAGACTCCTTCAACGGCTTGCTGTCCGCCAAGGCCGCACGCATGCAGGTGCTGGCGATTCCGGATAGGGATCACCGCAACGATCCTCGCTACGTCATCGCCGATCAGCGGTTAGGCAGCCTGAATGAGTTCGACCTCAGTCACTGGCAATAACAAGGCGTCCTAGGGACGCCTAAACCGAGTTTCAACGGCGCCGATCAGAACTGCTTACCCAGGAACAGGTACAGGCTGGAATCACCGCTGTCGGCCCAGCCCCAGGCCAGAGCCGCCGGCCCCAAGGCCGTCTCAGCCCCGACAAACAGACTGCTGGCATAGATCAGGTCATCGACGCCAGCATCGTCCCGCTCCAGCCAGACATTGCCCGCCTCTGCCGACACTCCGAGGTACAGTGGCCACTTAATTCCCAGGGTGCCCTCACTGAGATCATAGGTATACACCCCGGCGGCAAAGGCTTTATGACTGCCGACCAAGGAGTCTCGATAAAAGCCGGACAGGTTCAGGAATCCCCCCAGCGAGGTAAAGTGGACGAAGCTGATGCCATCGCTGTCGATGGTCTCAAACTCGGTCCGCATAAACATGCTGTGCTGATCCCAGCGAGTAGCACCAGTCCACTCCAGGTGGTACACCAGCGAGCTCTCCTCGTTGGTGGGCTGGCCATCAAAGGTGAGATCCGAACGCTCATTCAGGTGGGACACCTCCACCAACCACTTACTGCCCTGGGTCGGAAACATCGGCTGATCCAGAGAGTCATAGCCCAAACGCGCCTTGGCGCCGTGGAAGGTGTAATCGCCAATGTCGGAAAAGTCGAGGCTGTGGTTAGTGCGAACGTCCCCGCCCTCAAACTGATAGGCCAACTCGAACTGGGCATTGATGCCGATGTTGATGCCAGCTCCCACCAGCAGATTATTGCGACTGCGCTCGATGTTGGTAAACGGAAACTCCGGAACCGGTGTCACGCTCTCCCACACCTCCTGCTCATATTCGAACTGACTGCGAAGATACCACTGCTGACTGGTCTCCAACGGCAGGTACAACTCGCTGCGCAAGCGACGATTGGTGCCCACGCTCAGCTCATTGCGCCACTGGGCACCGAAGCGAGTGAGGTTATTCATGGTGAATGCCAGATCCAGACTGCTGCTGGTGGGGTCTTCGAAGTTGTCTTCTAGCCTCAGCCCCAGCTCGAACTGATGAGGGCCCCAGCTTTTGCCATCGGTGTCCACCACCAGCACCCGACCGTCGGCGCGCTCTTCGATGTGCGCGTCCACCCGCTCAAACTCATTGAGGGCGTACACTCGGGCGATGGCATTCTCAATGTCATCCTGCTCCAGTGTCTGGCCTGGCTCCACCTTCAAGGCGTTGAGGATCTGGGTTTCACTGACCCAGGAGTCATTATCCAACTCAATGGCCACCAACTCGCCAGAGCCCTTACGCTGCCAAAAACGCTGCACCGCTTTCTTCTGTGCCGCATAGGCCAGATAATCGGCATCGGACACCGCCAGCGCCCGAATCGCCTCGATCTGATCATTGGCGGCCTTCTCGCCCCGGGGAATCATCTCCGGCATCAGATCAAAGTCACTGGTTCCCACTTCACCGATCTCCGGCACCAGCAACAGATCCCCCTCCTCCAGCAGCGCCACCTGCTGATCCCGGGTCAGGTTGGTCAGGTAGCCGGTCAGTTGATCGACAATGTCGAACACCGAGTTAAGCTCATCCTTGCCCTTCAATGGCGTGCCGATGTCCACCGCAATCACCACGTCGGCGCCCATCTCCTTGACCACGTTCACCGGCAGGTTGTTGGCCATGCCGCCGTCCACCAACATGCGGCCATCGAGCTCGATGGGCGCCAGGGCGCCGGGAACGGTCATGCTGGCCTGCATCGCCAGCACCAGATTGCCACTGTCCAGCACCGCTTCGCTGCGATCCGCCAGATCCGTTGCCACGGTTCGAAGCGGTATCGGCAGGTCATCAAAGCTGTTGAGTTCGGGAATGCTGCCCACCGAGCGACGAATCAGCGACCGCATGGTCTGTCCCTGTAACGCCCCTTTGGGGAAACGCACTTCCCCATCGCGATAACCCATCTTCAACGGCAACGGAAAATCATCCTGCTGCTGCTTGTGACGGTAGGACAGATCCTGGCGTGGAATGTCGTCGTCGAAACCGGTGTTGAAATCCAGGGTGGTCAACACCGTCTCAATCTCATCGGCACTGTAGCCCAGGGCATACAAGCCGGCGACGTAGGCGCCCATGGAGGTACCGGCGATGTAATCCACCGGCACATTGTTCTGCTCCAGAACCCGCAGTACCCCCACGTGAGCCGCCCCTTTGGCACCACCACCAGACAGGACCACCCCCACGGTTGGCCGCTCCGCCGCCCAGGTCATCATTGGTAACAACAGCAAACATACACACAATCTGATCAAGGTATCTCTCCGAGAAAGTTAGTCAGTTACCAGCGAAGCCGACGCCCGCGCCGCCAACCATTGGCAGCAAGCGGAAGCCGCCATGGGCCGGGCAAAATAGAAGCCCTGAACCAGATGACAACCCTGGCGCTTCAGAAACGCCAACTGCTCATCGGTCTCAACCCCTTCGGCCACCACGTCCAGCTCCAGGTTGCGTCCCAGATCCAGAATACTGCAGGTGATGGCTCGGTTGGCTTTGTTTTCCAGCATAGACTGAATGAAAGAGCGGTCAATTTTCAAGCTGTTAACCGCAAATTGACTCAAATAGGACAACGACGAATAACCGGTACCAAAATCATCCACGGCCACCGAGATCCCCAACTCCCGCAGCGCCACCAGATGAGCCTGGGCTAGGTTGATCTGCTGCATCAGCACCCCTTCGGTAATCTCCAGGCACAACTGCGACGCGGGCATTCCCGTGCGCTCCAGCATCGACTGAATAAACTCAACGTAGTCGTACTGGCGGAAGTGGCTGGCGGAGACGTTGATGGACAGCTTTAGGCGGCGATTGTCCGGCCAGGACATAAACTCTCTGCAGGCATTTTCCAGCATCCAGCGATCCAGACGGATGATAAGACCGCTGGATTCCGCCAGCTCGATAAACACATCCGGCGACACCGGGGTACCGTCACTGCGGTTCCAGCGCATCAGCGCCTCCACCCCGCAAACGCTGCGATCGCTCAGCTCCACCATCGGCTGGTAATGGATGGCAAGCCGATCCTGCTCCAGCGCCTGGCGCAACTCGTTTTCCATCTCCAACTGGTAGGTGGCCTTGGCGTCACGCTCCCGAGTATAGAAGCAGACTCGGCCCCGGCCCTCCTCTTTGGCGTGGTACATGGCCAGATCGGCGTTCTTCAGCAACTCCTCCGGCTGGCCGCCATCTTCCGGGTACAGGGCGATGCCGATGCTGGCAGACTGATACATCACCTGTTGTTGCACCTGTATCGGCTCAGACAACGCAGTGAGCACCCGTTCGGCCAGGGCTTCCACTTCCAGGCGGTAGTGGAAGCCCCGCATCAGAATCACAAACTCATCGCCGCCAAAGCGGCACACGGTGCCACTGTTGCCCACCACCGCCGCCAGCAACCGGCTCACCTCCACCAACAGGGCATCGCCGGTGCCATGACCAAAGGTGTCGTTGATGTGCTTAAAGCGGTCCAGGTCCAGGAACAACAGCGCCAACGGCTGATCCGGCTCCTGAGTCATCAGGGTGCCCATCATCTGATTAAACTGGCTGCGATTCGGCAAGCCGGTGACCAGGTCGAAGTTAGCCAGCTTCTGCAACTCCAGCTCCTGGTTTTTACGCTCGGTGATGTCGGAAAACAGCACCACCTGATAGTCACCGTCGTTGTCCAAAGACATGTAAGACAGGTTCAACCACACCGACACATCGGTGCCATTTTGCCGGCGCAAGCGAACCTCGCCACTCCAGCGACGGCTTTGACTCAGCTCCTCCAACACGGTGTCGTCACACAGAATATGCTGGCTGAGGCTCAGACCGTCGAGGCCGGCATGATCATAGCCCAGAATCGACAACGCCGAGGCGTTGTGGGCCGTCACCACGTAATCGGCATCCAGAATCAGCATCCCTTCGGTGGTGTTCTCTACCGCATGGGCGTACAGGGTGTGCAGGTGAGCCATCTTGCGCACCTTGGTCTTATCGCTGTAGACCCCGGCCACCAGCAGCGCCTGTCCGGTTTCCGGATCCCGCTCAATCACGGTTCCGGTGACCCACAACCAGCGCCACTCTCCGATGGGGTTAACCGCCCGGAATTCGATGTTGATCCTTTCCTGATCCCCTTTGAGCAGGGCAAACCAGGCCTCCACCACCAAAGCGCGATCCAGCTGATGAAGGCTCATTCCCACCCTGGGGATCCGCATCGGCCGGTCGGAGTGAGACAGGGCCGACTGGCGGTTTTCCACGTAAAAACTGTCGCTCTTGACGTCCCACTCCCAGATGTCTGAGCCGCCCCCTTGCAGCGCCAATTGCAGCCGATGCTGACTGTGCTGCAGCGCCTGGTTGATGCGACGCTGACTCCTTAGCTGGTTGCGCCAGTTCACCGCCGTCAGGAACAGCAACAGCATGGTGACGGTCACAAACAGCAACTGCATCCCCTGGCGCAGCCACCAGTACTGTTTGACCACGAAGGGCAGCCGCAGCGGTTGGGCTTGCCAGACGCCGTCAAACTCGGCGTAGATCAACAGTTCATGTGACCCAGCTGGCAGACGCGACAGGCTGATGGTGCTCTCCCCCTGGAGTTCGGTCAGGCTGCTGAGGTGGCCGTCAAAGGCCAGTTGATACCTCAGATTCACCGGCTTGGCCGACAGCAGGTTGGTGGTGCCCAGGGCGATGCTCACCAACTCAAAATTGGGGCGTATCTCCACCGGCTGTGACTCCGGCATCAAGTAGGTTTCCACACCGTCATCGTACTGAACCTTGATGGACTCCAGTTGAATGGCAAAGGACTCATCCCGAGCCAGAATCCGCCGCGGATCCACCCGCCAGGCCCCGGAGGTGGTAGCCACCATCACGGTGCCGTCCTCCATCACATGGACGCCGCCTTCGTTGAGTTCGGTGTCCATCAGCCCCCGTTCGCCGCCGACGCTGGTGATGGTGCCGTTGTCACTGTCGTAACGGGCAAGAATCTGAGGGCAACCAATAAGGGCGCCAGTGGCAATGGGGGCAATGAAATAGGGCGAGGTACAGTTCAGCCGCCACGCCTTGTTGAGGTAGGTGCCGGTTTGCGTCGCCTCGTCAATCTCGTACACCCCTTCCCCAAAGCTGCCCATCAGGAAGCGACCGGGACCGATCTGCGCCATGGGACCAAAATGGTATTGTTCTGCTCCGTCCGGCAGCCAGTGAATCCGCGACTGGTACTCACCGCTTTCGGGGTCATACACCCCGAGACGCCGTTTGCCCCCCAGCCACACCTGCTCGCCCAGATCCAGCACATTGCGCACCCCCATAACCGGCTGGTCCGCCGCCGTTACCAAGGTGACGCTGTCATCCAGACTGCGGTACAGATACAACCCCATGTCGGTGGCTATCCACACCCTGCCCGGGCCCTCGGTCAGGCTCAGAATCACCCGGTTACTGAGATCCTCACGGCCGTCGCTGCCCACGGCAAAGCGACGGGCGACGCCAGTGGCCTTATCCAACTTGAATAGGCCCTTGGAGGTGCCCACCATCAGTGCCGAGTCCGACATTGCTACCACGGAGAACACACTGTCGAGGCTGTCCAGCCCCTCCAATACCATGGGCTGACTGTCCCTGCTCTCCAGGTTGACTCGATCCAGTCCCTCTTCGGTGCTGACGTACAACGCCTGCGGCGTCCCCCAGAAGCCCCACACCATGTCATTGGTCAGCGGAGGGTTGCTGTCCATGCTGAGCCGGTCGACCAGAAACGACTCCGGCTGAGACAGGCCCACAAGACCATCGTTGAGAGTGGCAATCCACAGCTGATCATGATCGTCGATCACCAGCTTATGCATGCTGCTGTTGCCATCAAATACCTTGGAACCACGACCGATGGAGGTGACCGCCAGGGTATCCGGTTCCACCCGGTGCAGGCCGACGGTGCTCAGCACCCACAGGTTGCCCTGGCTGTCTTGAGCCATGTCACGCACCGACCGCCCTACCGCTTCCAGCAGTTCAAACTGGCCTTGACGATACAGATACAGGCCGCGGGTCGAGGCCGCCCACAGCCGCTGCTGGCGGTCCACAAACAGGGTGGTGAGATTGCCCTGGCCGCGATCCCAGCGACGCCGCTCCATCAAGCGGCCATCCATGGAAAACGTCAGAATCTGCTCTCTGGTGGCAGTGACCAGGGTATTGTTGTGACGCACCAACGCCTGAAACGGGTGCGCCTGCGGACCGATGTCCGCCAGTTGAGTCAAGGTGGATTGATCCAGGTCCAGCCGGTGCAGCTGACCATTGAGATTGATGAACCACAGCACATTATCCTGGGCGGAGGTCACCGCAAAGGTTCCGGCGCGGTCATAGTGCGGAAAACGGTCCCGTCCCAGAAGCTGAGCACGGTTGTGAAGCACATCGAACAGGAACAGATCGTGCTCACCGGCCACAAACAGGGTGTGGTCGCCGATGCGCCGCACCCGGGTCAGGGTGTTGTCGGTGATCAGGCGCTGCTCCTGCTGGCGATCGAGACGGCGAACCCGGTGACTGGCAATGCGGTACAGGCCATCGTGGGACGCCACCCACACCATGCCGTCGGCTCCAATGGCGAGGTCATTGACGGAGTTCACCGTCAGGCCGGAGTTATGATCAAACACCCGACTGTAATAAGCAAACACCGGGTTCCCCTGCCCAAGTAGCAGCAGGACCCACAGCAAAAATCGACCTAATCGCACATGGCACCAGTTGTTATTGTTGTTCTACTGCCGTTACTTTAAATTCACTTCGGCAAAACGTCCATCCAACTGTGCATAAAAAAAGCGGCCGAAGCCGCTTATTTTGCATTTGAAGAGGGTTACTTCTTCTTTGCCTTGGGGTTGGGCAGATCAGTAATGCTGCCTTCGTACACTTCCGCAGCCAAACCCACTGATTCATGCAGGGTTGGGTGGGCATGAATGGTCAATGCCAGATCTTCGGCATCGCACCCCATCTCAATGGCCAAGCCAATCTCTCCCAGCAGTTCACCGCCGTTGCTGCCGACAATGGCACCACCGATCACCCGGTGGGTTTCCTTGTCGAAAATCAGCTTGGTCATGCCATCGGAGGCGTCCTGAGCAATGGCACGGCCACTGGCAGCCCATGGGAAGGTAGCGGTCTCATAGCTGATGCCCTGAGTCTTGGCTTCCTTCTCGGTCAGACCCACCCAGGCCACTTCCGGATCGGTATAGGCGATGGACGGAATCACCTTGGGATCAAAGTAGTGCTTCTTACCGGAGATCACTTCGGCGGCCACGTGGCCTTCATGCACGCCTTTGTGCGCCAGCATTGGCTGACCAACGATGTCGCCAATGGCGTGAATGTGATTAACGTTAGTGCGCATCTGCTTATCGACATTGATGAAGCCGCGCTCATCAATCTTGACCCCGGCCTTGTCGGCGTCAATCAGTTTGCCGTTCGGGGTGCGGCCAATGGCCACCAGCACTGCGTCGTAACGCTGGGCTTCGGCAGGGGCCTTCTTGCCTTCCATGCTGACGTAGATGCCATCATCTTTGGCTTCCACCTGGGTGACCTTGGTCTCCAGCATGAAGTTAAACTTGTTCTTCATCCGCTTGGTGAATACCCGGACCACGTCTTTGTCGGCCGCAGGGATCACCTGGTCCAGCATCTCAACCACTTCCACCTGGCTGCCCAGGGCGTGGTAGACGGTACCCATCTCAAGACCGATGATGCCGCCGCCCATGATCAGCAGGCGCTCTGGCACTTCCTTGAGTTCCAGGGCATCGGTGGAATCCCAGATGCGCGGATCTTCATGAGGAATGAACGGCAACTCGATGGGGCGAGAGCCGGCGGCGATGATGGCGTGATCAAAATTCACCACGGTGGTGCCATCGGCGCCTTCCACGGCAATGCTGTTCGGGCCGGTAAACTTACCGAAGCCGTTCACCACCTTCACCTTGCGCATCTTGGCCATGCCGGATAAACCGCCGGTCAGCTGACCAATCACTTTCTCTTTGTGGGCGCGCACCTGGTCAAGATCGATCTTCGGCTCGCCGAAGGTCACGCCGTGAGCGGCCATGGCTTTGGCTTCATCGATAACTTTGGCCACGTGCAGCAGGGCTTTTGATGGGATGCAGCCGACGTTCAAACACACCCCACCCAGGGTGCTGAAGCGCTCGATGATGACGGTCTCAAGACCTAAATCAGCGGCACGAAACGCGGCGGAGTAACCGGCAGGTCCGGCACCGAGAACCACTACCTGGGTTTTAATCTCGTTGCTCATAATATCCTCTATTTTTTATTCATTCCGTTGGGGCAGCCACCACCTGACGGCGGGGATGCGGGCATTGTACTGCCCCGGTTCCATAAACAAAAGGCCAACCAGATTGGTCGGCCTTTATATGCCGATTTACAGAATCAATCGACGGATGTCAGCCAGTGTCTGACTCAGGGTGCTGATGAATCGGGCGCCATCGGCTCCGTCAATCACCCTGTGATCATAAGACAGGGCCAGCGGCAGCATCAGTCGCGGCTGGAAGGCCTGCCCATCCCACTTCGGCTTCATCTCGGAGCGGGACACCCCGAGGATGGCCACATCCGGGGCATTGACGATGGGGGTAAATTGCGTCCCGCCGATGCCGCCCAGGCTGGAGATGGTGAAGCAGCTGCCCTGCATGTCGGCCGCCGTCAACTTACCTTTACGAGCCTTGGCGGACAACTCCCCCAAGTCCCGGGACAGTTCGTTGATGCCCTTGGTGTTAACGTCGCGAACCACGGGCACAACCAGACCGTTTGGCGTATCCACCGCCACACCGATGTGGATGTACTTCTTCATCACCAGGTGCTCGCCATCGGCAGACAGGGAGCTGTTGAACTTGGGATGCAACTCCAACGCTCGGGCCACCGCCTTGAGGATAAACACCAACGGCGTCAGCTTAACGCCGTCTTCCAGCTTGGCCGCCAGCTGGTTCTGCTGCTTGCGGAACGCTTCCTGATCGGTGATGTCCGCTTCATCAAACTGAGTCACATGAGGAATGGTGACCCAGTTGCGATGCAGATTCGGGCCGGAGATCTTCTGAATCCGGGTCAGAGGCACCAACTCCACTTCACCAAACTTGGCAAAGTCGACTTTCGGCGGCTCAATTACCTGCAGGCCGTTACCGGCACCAGTGCTGGTCGCGGCGCTGGCCTTAGGACGGGACAGTTCGTACTTAACGTACGCCTGCACGTCCTCTTTGACGATGCGATTCTTACGCCCGGTCCCTTTCACCAGGGTCAGGTCGACACCAAATTCATTGGCCAGACGGCGAACCGCCGGCGAGGCGTACACGGCACCGGTACTCTTCGGCGCCGCCGCAGAGGGGTGATGAGGTACCGGCGGTGCGCTGGGTTTAGGCGCAGGCGCCGCCGGGGCAGCAGCCGCAGCCTCGGCAGGGGCCGGCGCAACGGGCGCCTCAGCGACCGCTTCCTCGGCAACGGTTTCCAGCACCGCCACCAGGCCACCTTCGCCAATCTTATCGCCCACGGCCACTTTCAGCTCTTTGACCACACCGCCAAAGGGGGCGGGCACTTCCATGGTGGCCTTGTCGGTTTCCAGGGTGATCAGGCCCTGTTCCGCCTCGACGGTATCGCCGACGGCAACCAGCACCTCGATGATGTCCACTTCACCGGACTCACCAATATCAGGTACCTGAACTTGCTGCAGGCTCGGCGTGCCGGCGGCAGGGGTTGCCACTTCGGCCTCAACGGCAGCGGCCTTCGGGGCTTCCGCCACAGGGGCAGCCTCGGCGGGTGCCTCGGACGGAGCTTCTGCAGGCGCCTCTGCCCCCGCCACCTCGACCAGGGCAATCAGGTCGCCTTCGGACACCTTGTCACCCACGGCCACTTTCAGCTCAACCACGGTACCGGCGTCTTCACTGGGCACATCCATGGTGGCCTTATCGGTCTCCACGGTGATCAGTGAGCCTTCGGCTTCCACGGCATCGCCGGCGGCCACGCACAGTTCGATGATCTCTACCGCATCGCCACCGACGTCGGGCAGGCGGATCTCTTTAATTTGTGACATCTTACTTAATCCCTATCAGGCCCACAGCGGGTTCTGTTTGTCGGTATCGATACCGTATTGCTCAATGGTATCGGTCAGGACCTTCACCGGCAGTTCACCGCGGTCTACCAGAGACTTCAGTGAGGCCAGCACGATCCAGCGGGAATCCACTTCGAAGTGGTGGCGCAGATTGGAGCGGCTGTCGGAGCGGCCGAAACCGTCGGTGCCAAGCACGCTGTAATCCGACGGTACCCAGGCACGAACCTGGTCGGCGTAAGATTTCATGTAGTCCGTCGCGGCAATCACCGGCGCCTCCGCAGACAGCACGGTGCTAATGTAGGCTTGCTGAGGTTCGGCCGTTGGATTCAGCAGATTCACCCGGTCAGCGGCCTGACCGTCACGGGTCAGTTCATTGAAGCTGGTGACGCTGAACACATCCACATCGATGCCATAGTCTTTGGCCAGGGCATCGGCGGCTTTGCGCACCTGTTGCAAAATGGAACCACAGCCCAGCAACTGCACCTTACCTTTACCAGAGCCCTTGAGGGTGTCCAGCTTGTAGATGCCTTTGATGATGCCCTCTTCCACCCCTTCCGGCATGGCAGGCTGCTCGTAGTTCTCGTTGAGGGTGGTCAGGTAGTAGAAGATGTCTTCCTGCGCCTCGCCGTACATCCGCTCCAGACCGTTATGAACGATCACCGCCACTTCGTAGCCGTAGGTCGGATCATAGGTAATGCAGCTAGGAATGGTGTTGGCCTGAATGTGGCTGTGACCGTCCTGATGCTGAAGGCCTTCGCCATTCAACGTGGTTCGACCGGAGGTACCGCCGACCAGGAAGCCACGAGCACGCTGGTCACCGGCCGCCCAGGCCATGTCACCGATGCGCTGGAAGCCAAACATCGAGTAGTAGATGTAGAACGGAATGGTCGGCGCATCGTTGGTGGAGTAACTGGTCGCCGCAGCCAGCCAGGAACTCATGGCACCCAGTTCGTTGATGCCTTCCTGCAGCACCTGACCTTTCTTGTCTTCGCGGTAGTACGCCACCTGGTCTTTATCCTGAGGGGTGTACTTCTGCCCTTCGTGGGCGTAGATGCCCACCTGACGGAACAAGCCTTCCATACCAAAGGTACGGGCCTCGTCCGGAATGATCGGCACCACACGCTTGCCGATCTGCTTGTCCTTCAACAACGCCGTCAGCACCCGTACAAAGGCCATGGTTGTGGAGATTTCACGACCATTGGATCCCTTGAGCACCGCATCGAAGGCCTTCAGTGGCGGCGTCACCAGTTCTTCGGAGAACTTGGAGCTGCGGGCCGGCATGTACCCTTTCAAGGCTTCCCGGCGCTCGCGCAAGTACTGCACCTCTGGGGAGTCTTCACCCGGGTGATAGTAGGGAATCTCTTCCAGCTGCTCATCGCTCAGCGGAATGTTGAAGCGATCACGGAAGTGCTTCAGCGCCTCCACGTCCATCTTCTTCACCCCGTGGGCGATGTTTTTGCCCTCACCGGCGTCACCCATGCCATAACCCTTAACGGTCTTAGCCAGGATCACCGTTGGACGGCCTTTGGTTTCATTGGCTTTCTTCAGAGCCGCGTACACCTTGACCGGATCATGGCCACCGCGATTCAGACGCCAGATGTCGCTGTCGGACATGTTGGCCACCATCTCGGCGGTCTCCGGGTACTTGCCGAAGAAGTGCTCGCGGGTGTAGGCGCCCCCCTTGGCTTTGCAGTTCTGATATTCGCCGTCAACGGTCTCTTCCATCAACTGCAACAGCTTGCCGGAGGTGTCCTGAGCCAACAGCGGATCCCAGTAGCGACCCCAGATCACCTTGATCACTTCCCAGCCGGCACCGCGGAATTCACCTTCCAGCTCCTGAATGATCTTGCCGTTACCACGAACCGGGCCGTCGAGACGCTGCAGGTTACAGTTAACGATGAAGATCAGGTTGTCCAACTCTTCGCGGGACGCCAGGCCGATGGCCCCCAGGGCTTCCGGCTCATCCACTTCGCCGTCGCCGAGGAAGCAGTACACCTTCTGTTCGGAGCAATCTTTAATGCCACGGTCGGTGAGGTATTTCAGGTAGCGTGCCTGGTAGATGGCCGCGATGGGACCCAGCCCCATGGACACGGTCGGGAATTGCCAGTAATCCGGCATCAAGCGCGGATGGGGGTAAGAGGAGATGCCTTTGCCGTCCACTTCCTGGCGGAAGTTATCCAGCTGATCTTCACTCAGGCGGCCTTCCAGGAAGGAGCGAGAGTAGATCCCCGGCGCAATGTGGCCCTGGAAATACACCAGGTCGCCGCCGTCCTTATCGTTCGGGGCGCGGAAAAAGTGGTTGAAACACACGTCATACAGGGTGGCACTGGAGGCAAAACTGGAGATGTGTCCACCCAGCTCCAGATCTTTCTTGGAAGCCCGTAACACCATCGCCAGGGCATTCCAGCGAATGATGGCTCGAATACGGTGTTCCAGTTCCTGATTTCCGGGCATGTTAGGCTCATGGCCTACCGGGATGGTGTTGACGTAAGCGGTGGTGGCTTTGTACGGCAGGTGACCGCCGCTGCGGCGGGCTTTGTCGATCATCTGCTCCAGCAGATAATGGGCACGTTCCGGGCCCTCTTGCTCCAAAACCGCGGCCAGGGCGCCCAGCCATTCCTGAGTTTCTTGCGGATCCACGTCGTGTGGCATCATTTCCGGCATCACAATGTTCCTCTTTCCATCGTTGCTTGTGATGGGGCAGTCCAGAGGATCTGAACTGCCTTTACTCGCATTCTGCTAGTAGTCGTTTCGCAAGCGTCGCAAACTCCGCTGCTGACGACTGTCCTCCTGGCGCACTTCGATAGTGACTTCTTCGATGTAGGCCAGGTGTTCGTTGGACGCTCTGCGTGCCACTTCGGGCTCGCGATTCAAGATCGCTTTTAACAGGGCTTCCCGATGCAGGTTGGCGTAGTGTGCTGAGCCCTCACGGCGATAAAGAAGCTCAAGGTTTTCAGCAACATTACGCTCAAGCAATGGCGAAAGACTCAATACAACGTGCAACATCGCCACGTTGTGAGAAGCCTCGGCCACCGCCCGGTAGAAGTCCACGATGGCCGTCGCTTCAAGCTCCAGCTGTCCTTGAACTTCGTTAAGACGATCAATTCGCTGTTTCAGTATTGCGCGGTCCGAATCCGTTCCCCGCAATGCTGCATAATAGGCCATCATACCTTCGGTTGCGTGACGGAACTCCAGTAAGTCGTACTGTGTCTCTGGATTGTCTGCCAGCAATTCAATCAGGGGATCGGCCAGGCTTTTCCACAGCTGATCCTGCACATAGGTGCCGCCTCCCTGGCGCCGGTTGAGTAGGCCTTTAACCTCCAGCTTCTGAATCGCCTCACGCAGTGATGGTCGAGACACTTCAAACTGTTGCGCCAGCTCGCGCTCCGGTGGCAGTTTTTGCCCCGGTTTCAGGCTGCCCTCTAAAATCATCTTTTCCAGTTGGTTTACGATGACGTCAGACAGCTTAGGCTGGCTAATTTTTTGGTAGGCCATGGTCGGATAACTTCCCAGTCTGTTAATGGTTTGTCAATTGGTATGACCATTAATAGTGCGAACGGAAATGTACCAGATCACACTCTTTCATGGCAACCACTTTGATTGATATCACACATTGCAATTAAAAGATCGACCCGATCGACAAAACCGAACAGGGACTTATCACAATGGTATGACCACTTTACAAAGCAACGATATCAAAAGAATCAATGAATAAGATTCTGGCAAGCAACGAGGATTGCTGCCACGTTAGATCATCCGACCTTTGAGAGACAGATCAATCGACCAGCTCGCAAAACCGACAATTAACGTTAGTTTTATTGCTATCGACCCTGAACAACCTCTAAAGGCGGCGCATTTTTAGCCAGCCCGGGCCCTGGGGCAGCGCTTTTTGTGCGCTGGCTCACCCGCCCCGAGCGACCAACAGTGAAACCCGCCCGCCGCCGAGTATTCACAACCCGCCCCACAGGCGTCATTGGTGAGAAAAACGACCACCCAGACTCAAGGCGACCCGGCCAGGGGGGAGATAAAATGACCGGAAACCGAAGAGCCGCCGATCGGTAACCGGCGGAGTTGCCTTAATGAATAAAGCCGAAGATGGTCAGCAGCGACACCACGATCAGCAGCAGGGTGACGTTGCGTTTGGCCAGCTTCAACAGCGACAGGGTCGACTGAACGCATACCGGTGCCGCGGTTTCCAGCGGAATCTCCTCGGCCACCAACGCCACTTCGGTGATCAGCTCTCGGGCTGACACCGTCGGCCGAAACGCCAGTGACATCCACACCGACAAGGCACGACTGAAATGGCCGGTCAGGGCAAAACCAAACGCCACGATGCGGGCCGGCAACCAATCCATCAGCGCCAACAATGGCTTCACCAGCGGTCGGTGAAGTTGCGCCCGCTCAAAATGATCGTGGTAGGCACGTACCGTGCAATACAAAGTGGCGACCGCCGGGCCCAGCAACACGAAGTAGAGCGCTACGGCAGCGTAGTAGCGGTAGTTCAGCCAGGCAGCCACCTGCCCCATGCGCTGACCCAACTCCTTTTCCGACACCGCTTCCATGGGCACCACATCCACGCGGTCGGCAGTATGGAAGCAAGCCTGAACATCGCCCCGACACGCCGCCTGCAGATACTCCTTGAAGCGTTCCCTCAGTTCACTGTGGCCAAACAGCACCACTCCGACCAGCAACCACAACCCCAGATGCCAGAGGCCATAGGCACTGCCCTGAACTTCATAAGCCAGCAGCGCCACCAGCGCCGCCGGCAGCACCAGCACCAGGGCCATCCGCCACCATGAGCGCAACTGCACGTCGTTAAACACCGCTCGCTGGTAGGCGCCGAACACCACATTGAATTGCAGCATCGGGGCAATCAGCTTTAAGCGTTCAAGGATCAGGACCACTAACAGGGAAAACAGTGCCATCTACATCGCCTTGTTCAGTTCATTGAGAAAACGGGGCCAGTCAAATGCGGGGCCGGGGTCGGTCTTGCGGCCGGGCGCAATGTCGCTGTGACCGACAATCCGCTCACGTGAGATTCGAGGGTAAGCATCTAATAAAGCGGCCGTTACTTCAACCAGGCTGGCGTATTGAGCCGGGCAGTAGGGACAAGAATCTGTGCCTTCCATCTCAATGCCAATGGAGAAATCGTTGCAGCGACTGCGCCCCGCCAGTTCACTGACGCCGGCATGCCAGGCGCGACGATCGAACGGCACATACTGCACCACACTGCCATCCCGACGAATGAACAGGTGCGCCGACACCTTGAGGCCGCGAACGTCCGCCAGCACCGGACTGTCCAGCTGAATGCAGCCGAGAAACAGCTGGTCGACGTAGCCACTGCCAAACTGGCCCGGGCACAGGCTGATGTTATGGATGACGATGGCGTCGACATCGCACTCCGGCGGGCGGGCATCCTGAAACGGCGAGAAGCGGTGCTCGGCCTGCATCACCCAGCGGCCGCCGGGCTCCAGTTCAGTGTAATTGCGGTTGGCCTTTTGCATACAGAAACTTAATAATGATCCCATTGCCACTGTAACAGGTTGAAGATGGACAAGACACGCCCCACCAGCCCCTTTGGAAAGCCGATGCTGATTCTGGCCTGGCTGTCGCTGTTGTTGCTGCTGTATCTCTATTTCGATGACAAACTGGAGCAGCAGTTCAACCCCAATCAGCAACCGGACGCCGTCGGCAGTGAACTGGTGCTGCAGCAAAATCAGCGCGGCCACTATGTGGTCAGCGGCCAGCTCAATCAGAGGCCGGTAACCCTGATGCTGGATACCGGCGCCACTACCACCTCCATTCCGGCGCACCTGGCCGAATCGCTGGGACTGCAGGCTGGCGCTCCGTTTCCGGTCAGCACCGCCAACGGAACCGTCACCGTCTACAGAACCCGAATAGAAACTCTCAAAATCGGTGCGCTGACCTTGTATAATCTGGACGCCAGCCTAAACCCTGGCCAACACGACGACACCATTCTGCTGGGCATGAACGCCCTAAGGCATCTGGAATTGGTACAACGTGGTCAAACGCTCACAATCAGGAAGTAACACACTATGCTGGAAAATGACATCCGTCTTGCTGTCGCCACCGCCCTGGCGGAAGATCTCGGCGGCCTCAGTGCCGAACAGGGCGACATCACCGCGCAACTGATCCCGGCGGACCGCTACAGCGAGGCCACCATCCTCTGCCGCGAGGAAGCGGTGTTCTGCGGTAAAGCCTGGGTGGAGCAAGTCTTCAATCAGCTGGGCGGCGACGTGGCGCTGCACTGGCATGTGGACGACGGCGATCTGGTGGTTGCCAACCAGGTGCTGTGTGAACTGGCCGGCCCGGCCCGCACCCTGCTGACCGGCGAACGGGTGGCACTGAACTTCGTCCAGACCTTGTCCGGCGTCGCCACCCTGGTGAATCAATACGTACTCAAACTGGATGGCACCGACACCAAGCTGCTGGATACCCGCAAGACCCTGCCGGGTCTGCGCACCGCCCAGAAGTACGCCGTAACCTGCGGCGGCGGCAAAAACCATCGCATCGGCCTGTTTGATGCCTTCCTGATCAAAGAGAACCACATCCATGCCTGCGGCGGCATTGCCGCTGCCATTGACGCCGCCCGGGCGCTGCACGCCGATAAGCCGGTTGAGGTAGAGGTGGAAAACCTCGATGAGCTGGCCCAGGCCATCGACGGCGGCGCCGACATCATCATGCTGGACAACTTCGACCTGACCATGCAGATGCAGGCGGTCAAGCTCAATGGCGGTCGTGCCAAGCTGGAAGTCAGCGGTAACGTTACCCTGGACACCATCGCCAGTTTTGCCCACACCGGCATCGACTACATCTCGGTCGGCGCCCTGACCAAACACGTGCGGGCGGTGGACCTGTCGATGCGGTTCAAATAAAACAGCAAAAAACGGCATCTGAGGATGCCGTTTTTCTTTTCAGAAATCTCCCGCCTTTTCAGTCACAACCACCAAAATCATCGGCAAAACCCGGCGTGGGTGTCGGCTTTTGCCTTGTGTCACCCCCATCCTGTACTAGCTTTGATAGTGGAAGCCGCTCTGGGAAGGAGTTCCGGAGCGACGACAAGGAAAGCCGTTTCTGGAAAGGAGTATCCTGATGAAAATCCGTCAACACGCCGGTGGTTTTACCCTGATCGAACTGATGATTGTGGTGGCCATCGTCGGCATCCTCGCCGCCATCGCCCTGCCCGCTTACCAGACCTACACCAAACGCGCCAAATTCAGTGAGGTGATCTCAGCCACCGGCTCCATCAAGACCCAAATCGAGGTGTGCGTGCAAACCAATGGCACCACAGGCAACGCCGCCGCGGTGCACACCGCCTGCAGCGGTAAGGTCAGCATCGACGGCGACGGCAACGTCACCGGCGCCGCCGGCGGTGCCAACGTCGCCTCGGTCACCTACACCGCAGCCGGCATCACCGCCACCGCCGTCGCCGGGGTCGACAGCGCCACCTACATCCTGACCCCGACGGCCAGTGGTGGCACGCTGTCCTGGGCTCAGTCCGGCACCTGCGTCGCCGCCGGTCTGTGTTGATTCGGTTGGGGAGGCGGCGCCTCCCCCTCTGCCGTTATGGACGAGTCTCTGTACCGCCGGGCGGTCAACTTCGGCACTCCGCTGTTTGACATCCAGGCCCTCAACCCCGACAACCTGCCCGGTGAGCAGATCAGCGTGCGGCTGGTGGAGCAGTATCGCTGCCTGCCCATCGGCAAACGCGGCGATCACCTGTTTGTGGCCACCAGCGATCCGGCCAATCTGACGGCGCTGGAAGATTTTGAATTCAATACCGGCCATCATGTTATCCCCATTCTGGTGGCCGAAGAGGCGCTGGACGCCTTTATCGACGGTTACCTGGAAAACGACTTCGATGCCCTGGAGCTCAGTGAACTGGATGAGCAGAACCTGGGCAGCATCGAAGTGGAGGACGGCAGCGACACCGCCGTCGACGAACCGGGCCCCTCCAAAGATGACGCCCCCATTGTCATCTACATCAACAAGCTGCTTACCGATGCCATTAAACGCGGCGCCTCGGATCTGCATTTTGAGCCCTATGAGAAAGAGTACCGCATCCGCTTTCGCATCGACGGCGTACTGCACCCCATCTCCAGCCCACCGGTAAACCTGGCCAGCCGCATCTCCGCCCGATTGAAAGTGATGTCCAAACTGGACATCGCCGAGCGGCGCCTGCCCCAGGACGGCCGCATCAAGCTGCGGCTGGGGCGAAAAAAATCCATCGATTTCCGAGTCTCAACCCTGCCAACCCTGTTCGGGGAAAAGATCGTGATGCGGATTCTGGACGGCTCGGCGGCGCTGCTGAACATCGACGCCCTCGGCTATGAGCCGGATCAAAAAGCGCGCTTTTGCGACACCCTGGCCCGGCCTCAGGGGATGATTCTGGTTACCGGGCCCACCGGCTCCGGCAAAACCGTGTCCCTCTACACCGGGCTCAACATTCTCAACACCGCCCAGCGCAACATCTCCACCGCCGAGGATCCGGTGGAGATCAACCTCAACGGCATCAACCAGGTGCAGATCAACAACAAGGCCGGCCTCAGTTTTGCCGCCGCACTGCGGGCCTTTCTCCGTCAGGATCCGGACGTGGTGATGGTGGGGGAGATACGGGATCTGGAGACCGCCGAAATTGCCATTAAAGCCGCCCAGACCGGTCACCTGGTGTTGTCGACCCTGCATACCAATTCGGCCGCCGAAACCCTGACCAGGTTGCAAAATATGGGGGTGGCTCCATATAACATCGCCGCTTCGGTGTCACTGATCATCGCCCAGCGTCTGTGTCGGCGTCTCTGTCCTCACTGCAAACAGCCAGAACCCCTGCCGGAACCGGTGCTGGCCCGCGAAGGGTTCAGCCGTGACCAAATCAACAGCGGCCTGACCCTGTATCAAGCCAAAGGCTGCGCTCACTGCACCGGCGGTTACAAAGGCCGGCTGGGCGTGTACGAATTGATGCCCATGAACCCGGCTCTGGCGGAACTGATCATGGCCGACGGCACCTCGTTGGCCCTGCAAGCCCTGGCCCGTCAGCAGGGAATGGTGCCACTGAGGGAGTCGGGGCTGGCCAAGGCCGCCCAGGGGCTCACCAGTCTGGCGGAGATCAACCGCATCACCAGCTTCTAGGAGTCGCCATGTCCGGCAGCAAAACGGCAGCGTCGGCGCAGTTGAAAGTGATCGAGTACCTGTGGCGAGGGGCCAACCGAGCCGGCCAGCGAACCAAGGGGGAAATTCGTGCCCACAGCCAGGAGGAGGCTCGGGCACAGCTGCGACGCCAGGGCATTCATGCCATCCGCCTGAAGCGCAAGCCGCAGCCCCTGTTCAACCGCAACACCAAGGTCACCGCCATGGACGTGGCGGTGATCACCCGCCAGATTGCCACCATGCTGCTAGCCGGGGTGCCACTGGTAACCACCCTGAAGATGATCAGTCAGGGTCATGAAAAAGCCAGCATGCGTCAGCTGCTGGGAGAGGTGCTGTTGCAAGTGGAAGCGGGGCTGCCGCTGTCTCAGGCATTGCGGCCGCACCGGCTGCATTTCGACGAGCTGTACTGCGACCTGATTCAAGCCGGTGAGCACTCCGGCGCCCTGGATAGGGTGTTTGACCGAATTGCCACCTACCGGGAGAAAGCCGAGGCACTGAAATCGAAGATCAAGAAGGCGATGTTCTACCCCACCGCCGTCATCCTGGTGGCGGTGATCGTCACCGTGATTCTGCTGCTGTTTGTGGTGCCACAGTTTGAAGAGATTTTTGCCAGCTTTAACGCCCAGCTGCCGGCTTTTACCCAGATGGTGATCGGTCTGTCCCGGTTTCTGCAACACGCCTGGCCCTACTTCGTTGCCACCCTGGTAGCGCTGGTATGGGGGTTTGTGCTCTGCCACCGCCGCTCCGTCACCTTTCGCGATCGCGTCGATGCGCTGCTGTTGTCACTGCCCCTGGTCGGCCCGATCCTGAATAAGGGCGCCATCGCCCGCTTTGCCCGTACCCTGGCCACCACCTTTGCCGCCGGGGTGCCGCTGATCGAAGGGCTGGAGTCCGCCGGCGGCGCCAGCGGCAATGCGGTCTATCGCCGCGCCATTGCCACCATTCGCCAAGAGGTGATTGCCGGCATGCAGATGAACATGGCAATGCGGGGCCAGCGGCGTTTTCCCGATATGCTGGTGCAGATGGTGATGATTGGTGAGGAATCCGGCGCCCTGGATGAGATGCTGAATAAGATCGCCACCATCTACGAGATGCAGGTGGACGATGCCGTCGATGGCCTTTCTAGCCTGATCGAGCCCCTGCTGATGGTGGTCATCGGCACCTTAGTCGGCGGTTTAGTTGTGGCAATGTATCTTCCGATCTTCCAATTAGGTAGCGTGGTCGGCTAGGATCTCCCTAGTTAACTCATTCAGCTGAATAGATAAATGGATTACTGGATTCCCCTACTGCAACAGCAGCCCTGGCTTTTTGTGACTGGCACCGCCCTGCTGGGTTTGATCATCGGCAGCTTTTTAAACGTGGTGATCCATCGCCTGCCGCTGATCATGGACCGCGACTGGCGCCTGGAATGCCAGGAGTATTGTCAGCAGCCGGTAACCATGCCGGATCTGCCCAGCCCGTTCAATCTGGCGGTGCCCCGCTCCCGCTGTGGCCATTGCCAGACTCCGATTCCGGCCCGGCATAACATTCCACTGTTGAGCTTCCTGCTGCTCAAAGGCCGCTGTCATCACTGCCAGAGCCCCATCGGCTGGCGCTATCCTATGGTCGAGCTGCTGACCGGCATCCTATCTGCGACCCTGGCCTGGCATTTCGGCCCCAGCCTGACCTTCCTGGCGTTGTGGCTGCTGACCCTGGGGCTGATCGCCCTGGCCTTCATCGATGCCGACACCATGCTGCTGCCGGATCAAATTACCCTGCCGCTGCTATGGGCCGGACTGCTGTTTAACCTCTATGGCGGGCTGGTGCCACTGGAAACCGCGGTGATCGGTGCCGCGTTCGGCTACCTGAGCCTGTGGAGTGTGTTCCAGGGCTTTAAACTGCTCACCGGCAAAGAGGGGATGGGCTACGGCGACTTCAAGCTGTTGGCGCTGTTTGGCGCCTGGCTGGGATGGCAGCCGCTGCTGCTGATCATTTTGCTCTCTTCCGTCCTCGGCGCCGTCTTCGGCCTTGGGCAGATGGCGCTGGGCAAACTCAATCGTGACCACCCCATGCCCTTCGGCCCCTGGATCATCGCCGCCGGCTGGGTGGCAATCCTGTGGGGCAACGACATCATCCATTGGTACCTAAGCCGGATGCTCGGCCTATGAGCGCCCTGCTGATCGGCCTCACCGGCGGCATCGGTTCCGGCAAAACCACGGTAGCCAACCTGTTTGCCGACCGCGGCATCGAACTCATCGATGCCGATCTCATCGCCCGCGAGGTGGTGGCCCCGGGCAGTGACGGCCTCGCGGCCATCGTCGACCATTTCGGCGCCGACGTTTTGAATGGTGAGGGTCAGTTGGATCGGGCCGCGCTGCGACAGCGGGTATTTAACGACGAGCAGGAGCTGGCCTGGCTCAACGCCTTGATCCATCCACTGGTGCGCGCCACCATGGTGGCACGTGGACGGCAAGCACGCTCCGCCTACGCCTTGCTGGTGATCCCGCTGCTGATCGAAAACGGCCTGCAATCTCTGGTAGAGCGGGTGGTGGTGGTGGATCTGCCGGAAGCGGAACAGATTCGTCGCACCATGGCCCGGGACGACAACAGCCGCAGCCTGGTGGAAAACATCATGGCCAATCAGGCCAGCCGCCAGCAACGACTGGACGGCGCCGATGACCGCATTGACAACAGCGGCGATCTGACCGACCTTACTCAACAGGTGGACGCCCTGCACCAACAGTATCTAACCCTAGCCAGGAACCATGACTCAGACAACGGTATTTGAACACCCGCTCAATGAGCGCACCCGACTGTACCTGCGGGTAGAGCAGCTCCATCAAGCTTTGTCTGATGCCCGCAGTGGCAATCAGGCCAGCAGCCACCGTGGTTTCTTTCGCACCCTGTTTGAGCTGTGTGAAGTACTGGAGCGAGCCGATCTGAAGGGTGATCTCGGCAAACAGCTGGATAACAGCCTGACCCTGGTCAAACAGTGGCAGAGCCAGGCCGGGGTGGATCAGCAACAGCTGCGCGCCCTGGTCAGTACCCTGGAAGGTCAAAGCCAGGCATTGCAGCAGATGGAGCGGCCCGGTCAGAGCATCAAGCAGGATAAATTTCTCAGCCAGATTCGACAGCGAATCAGCCTGGCCGGTGGCGCCTGCGGCTTCGATCTGCCGCGGCTTCAATACTGGCTGCACCTGTCAAAAGAGACTCGACTGGCGCAGATGCAACAATGGATCGCGACCCTGGCGCCGGTGCTGAATGCCGTTGAGCTGCAGCTGCAGCTGATTCGGGAATGCAGCCCATGGCAAAACAAGGTGGCGGTGCAGGGGCAATTTCTCCATAATGCGCCCCAGCCCCTGGCACTGCTGAGGTTGCGCCTGGACAATCACTACGGCTGCTACCCTATCATCAGTGGTCATAGGAACCGTTTCAGCATCAATATGATGCACTATGAGCAGGGCAACGCCGATGTGCGTAACATCCCCTTTATGATGTCACTGTCGATGGAGAGCCCATGACCTTAGAAGTACAATGCCCGACCTGCAGCGCCAAGGTCACCTGGGACAACGAACACCCGTTCAAGCCGTTCTGCAGCGAGCGCTGTAAGCTCATCGATCTCGGCGACTGGGCCGATGAGAAACACGCCATTGCGGCGGACCCGGAACTGCCGGATGATCTGGGCTACGACCAGGGCGACTTCTTTAAGCAGCCGGACTGAGGAAGCGCTACAGCCGGTCGATGACCGACTGGTTGGCGTCGGGGAAAGGCAACTGCTTTAACTCCGCGACGCTGGCCCAGCGCAGCGGCTGCCCCTCGCGGGCAACCGCCTGCCCCCGAACCTGGGTCACTCGGTAGAAGTGCAGTTCCAGGGTGCGATCCGAAAACGCAAACACCTTGCGCTCCATCAACTCGGCGTCACCGACTTCCAGTCCCACCTCCTCCTGCAACTCCCGGTTCAGCCCCTGTAGCGGCGTCTCCCCCGCTTCCAGCTTACCACCGGGAAACTCCCACTTACCCGCCAGGTGCTGCTTGCCCTGACGCAGGCTGATCAGGTACTGGTTGCGATCATTGGCCACCAGACCGATGACGATTTTCTGAATCTCCATGAGCATTCCTTTCTTCAAAAAAAATGCCAGTCCGAAGACTGGCATTCTCTGCACCAGGGGGGTTACGCCAGCTTACCGTGGCACTGCTTGTATTTCTTACCTGAGCCACAGGGGCACGGCTCGTTACGACCGACCTTAGGTTGCTGTGGTTGCTCCTGCTCACCGGCACCGGAGTAGTTACGCTGAGCCGCCAGAGCCTCTTCCTGCTCACGGCGCTTGGCTTCCATCTCGTCCACTTCCGACTGAGTCTGCACTCGTACCTTAGACAGCACCGCAATGACGTCGTGCTTCAACGATTCCAGCATGTTCTCAAACAGCTCGAACGATTCACGCTTGTACTCCTGCTTCGGGTTCTTCTGGGCGTAACCGCGCAGATGGATGCCCTGACGCAGGTGATCCATGGCCGCCAGGTGCTCCTTCCACAGGTTGTCCAGAGTCTGCAGCATGATCGCCTTTTCGAACTGGCGCAGTACCGGTTCACCGACAAACTGCTCTTTCTCTTTGTAGGCGGCACTCCAGGCGTCGATGATGCGCTCACGCAGCGTCTCTTCATGAAGATCGTCGTCCTCCTGCAGCCAGGCACTGATCGGCAGTTGCAGGGCAAACTCGGAGTTCAGGCGCTCTTCCAGGCCTGGAACGTCCCACATCTCTTCCAGAGACTGGGGTGGAATGTAACTGTTGATGACGTTGCTGAGTACGTCTTCACGGATCACTTCGATGGTTTCGGCGATGCTGTCACTTTCAATCAGCTCGTTACGCTGGGCGTACACCACTTTACGCTGGTCGTTGGCCACATCATCGAACTCCAGCAACTGCTTACGGATGTCGAAGTTGCGTGCTTCCACCTTGCGCTGGGCGCCTTCGATGGATTTAGTTACCCATGGATGCTCAATGGCTTCGCCCTTCTCCATACCCAGCTTCTTCATCAGGCCGGAGACACGGTCAGAGGCGAAGATGCGCATCAGCGAATCTTCCATGGACAGGTAGAAACGGGAGGAACCGGCATCACCCTGACGACCGGAACGGCCACGCAGCTGGTTGTCGATTCGACGGGATTCGTGACGCTCGGTACCGATGATGTGCAGACCACCGGCTTCCAGTACCGCGTCATGGCGCTGCTGCCAATCGGCCTTCTTCTCGGCAATCTTGTCTTCACTGGCCCCATCGGCGCTCAACTTGTCCAGCTCCGCCTGCCAGCTGCCTCCGAGCACGATGTCGGTACCACGACCGGCCATGTTGGTGGCGATGGTCACCGCACCGGAACGGCCGGCATCGGCCACGATCTGCGCTTCCTGTTCGTGGAACTTGGCGTTCAGAACGTTGTGCTTGATCTTGGCTTTACGCAGGGCGTTGGACAGCAGTTCGGACGCCTCAATGGAGATGGTACCCACCAGCGTCGGCTGGCCGCGCTCCTGGCAATCCTTGATGTCGGCGATGATGGCCTCAAACTTCTCCGGCTCGGTCAGGTACACCTGATCAGGGCGGTCGTCACGAACCATAGGACGGTTGGTCGGCACCACCACGGTATCCAGGTTATAGATATGCTGGAATTCGAACGCTTCGGTATCGGCGGTACCGGTCATGCCACCCAACTTGTCGTACAGGCGGAAATAGTTCTGGAAGGTGATGGAGGCCAGGGTTTGGTTTTCGTTCTGAATCTTAACTTTTTCCTTGGCTTCCACCGCCTGGTGCAAACCTTCGGACCAGCGACGACCAGGCATGGTACGGCCGGTGTGCTCATCCACGATGACGATTTCGCCGTCCTGAATGATGTAGTCGACGTCCTTTTCAAACAGGGTGTGCGCCCGCAGGGCGGCGTTGACGTGGTGCAGCAACGAGATGTTGGCGGCACTGTAGAGGGAGTCGCCCTCTGGCAGCATGCCGATCTGCATCAGCAACTGCTCCACTTTCTCCTGGCCACGCTCGGTCAGGTGAACCTGTTTACCCTTCTCATCGATGGTGTAGTCACCCTCACCGGTGTACTCCTCGGTGTCTTCCTGGTCCTGACGAGTCAGCTTCGGAATGATGGTGTCGACCTTGATGTAGGATTCGGAGCTGTCTTCGGCGGCACCGGAGATGATCAGCGGTGTCCGGGCCTCATCGATCAGGATGGAATCCACTTCATCGATGATGGCGTAAAACAGCGGACGCTGCACCCGCTCCGGGGCAGAGAAAGCCATGTTGTCGCGCAGGTAGTCAAAACCGAACTCGTTGTTGGTTCCGTAAGTGATGTCGGCCGCGTAGGCCTCTTTCTTCTGCTGCGGGCCCATGCCTGGTACGTTGATGCCAACGGTCATGCCCAGGAATTCAAACAGCGGACGGTTCCACTCCGCATCCCGGGTAGCCAGGTAATCGTTGACGGTAATGACGTGAACGCCTTTGTCGGTCAGGGCATTCAGGTAAGCCGGCAGGGTCGCGGTCAGGGTTTTACCTTCACCGGTGCGCATCTCGGCGATGCGGCCGGATTGCAGCACCATGCCGCCCATCAGCTGCACGTCGAAGTGACGCATACCAAACACACGCTTGGACGCTTCACGAACCACGGCAAAGGCTTCCGGAAGGATGTCGTCCAGGCTGGTCCCGTCGGCCACCCTTTTCTTAAACTCCTCGGTTTTCTGCTTGAGCTGTTCATCGCTCAGCGCTTCGTATTCCGCTTCCAGTTGGTTGACCTGTTCGGCAACCTTGCGCAGCTGCTTCAGAGTCCGTTCGTTCTTACTACCAAAAATTTTGGTGAGGAGTTGTGCAAACATCGTTTTAATTCACTTTTGACTTACGCTTCGGCTGGCAGGACCAGATTTCAGCGTGGTTACCATTCAAGTTCCACTAGCTGCGGGGCTTACGATACACGTATTTGTTAGGGTCTACTTGCCGATCATTGCGCAACACTTCGTAGTGTACATGGGGTCCGGTAGATCGGCCGGTGTTGCCCAGCTCGGCGACGACGTCGCCTTTGCTGACCACCTGGCCTGCCTTGACCAAAAGCGACTTATTATGACCATATCGGGTTTTCAAACCGTTACCATGATCAATCTCTACCAGATTGCCGTAGCCAAACATCTCGCCGGAGTAAGTCACCACTCCGGCGCCAGTAGCCACGACATCCCCACCCTCGGTTCCCGCAAAATCGATGCCTTTGTGCATCGCGGGTCGTCCGGTGAATGGATCATTGCGCATCCCATAATCGGAAGACTGCCAGCCCTTGACGATAGGACGTCCGGACAAATAGCTGCTTAAATCGATATGGTGATTGCGATCGACAGTTTCAAGTAGGCTCAGCTTTTCATCGGAGCGTTGCAGTCGCACCGCGAGCTGCTCCATCTCCAGCAAAAGCTGCTTCAACTCGACGTCACCGAGTTGATCGGCGTTGGCACCGCCTAGGCCTACTTCAGACGAAAAATCAAATTGTTCAGTTAGTTCGGCCTTGTCGGCCAGGGTAATACCCAGGGATTCAAGCCGGTTCATCTGAGCTTGCATGCGGCCCAGGCGCATCGCCAGGGTCGCCAATTGGGTCTGAGTCAGCTGCTTGATTTCCTGCACCTGCTCCTGGTCTTCGGTCTGGCTCTTCTGCGCCTCCGCCACCTGGCGCAGGGCGTCCTGGAGCTGATCACTGCTGACCTTCCACAGACCGATGCCAGCCGCTACCAGGACCAGAGGCAATAAAAACCACCCGGCTCCCGGTTGCCAGTGCCTGACACCGTGCTTTCCCTTAATAAAGACTGTTACACTCATGGAGTACTTATCTTTTGTTTATTGTCTTGGTATGAAATCAAAACCGACTGACCTTGCAGATCTCATGAGCCATAAGCTGGTCGACGTTCGCCAGCGAACCGACACTCTGCGAAGATTGCAGCAGGCTGTTACCCAATTAGTGGGTAACGAGCTCAATGGCCGCTATCGGGTTGCCAATGTGCGCAACGGCGTCGTCATTATTGAAACGGACTCCGCCGCCTGGGCCACCAGACTGCAATTTCAAAAGATGCAGCTGCTGCAACAACTCAGGCAACAAAACTTCCCAATGCTCACCACTATTGAGATCAAAGTCAACCCGGGGTTATCCAGGATTCAGCGCCCGGTTGCAAAAAATACCAATCAACTGAGCCAACAGGCCGCCGATCAGCTTCAGGAGCTGGCAAATTCATTAGGCGGTAGCTTAGGGGAGAAACTAAAAAAACTGGCCGCCCATGGGGGCGGCCAGAAGAAATCATAATCGCATCAAGCGGTAACCGGAGCCAGGTAGTCCATCGGGACTTCCTGTGGCTTCTCAAAGCTCACCAGCTCCCAGCACTCCTGCTGCTCCAGCACGGCCCGAATCAACTGGTTGTTGAGAGCGTGGCCTGACTTGTACGCCGTGAACTCACCCAGGATGGCGTAGCCCCCCAGGTACAGATCGCCAATGGCATCCAGAATCTTGTGCTTCACGAACTCATTGTCGACCCGCAGACCATCTGGGTTAAGGATGCGGAACTCATCCAGAACCACGGCATTTTCCATGCTACCGCCCAGTGCCAGGTTGTTGGCACGCAGGTACTCGATGTCGCGCATGAACCCAAAGGTACGGGCACGGCTCACCTGCTTAATGTACTCGGCAGAGGAGAAATCCATCACCATCTTCTGCTGGCTACGGGCGATCTCCGGGTGATCAAAGTCAATGGCAAAGTTGAGTTTAAAGCCGTTGTAGGGGCGGAACTCGGCCCACTTGTCACCCTCTTCTACCCGAATCGGCTTGCGGATACGCAGATACTGTTTGGACGCAGGCTGCTCCACAAGACCGGCGGTCTGCAGAAGAAAGACAAATGGACTGGCACTGCCATCCATAATCGGAATCTCAGGGGCATCCACCTCGATAACGGCGTTATCGACACCCAGGCCGGCCAGAGCCGACAGCAGGTGCTCAACGGTGGCGATGCGGTGACCCTGTTCATTCACCAGACCGGTACACAGAGTGGTTTCACGCACCAGACCTGCGGCAGCAGGAATCTCAACGGCGGGGGTCAGATCGGTACGACGAAACACAATCCCTGTGCCCACTGGGGCGGGATTAATGCTCATGGTTACCTTGTTACCGGAATGGAGACCCACACCAGTAGCCTGAACCGGGCGTTGCAGAGTGCGTTGTTTACTCATAGACGGTCCTGCTCTCGTATAAACTCAATTAAGGGCGCATATTCTACCAGAAAAAATCCCTCAGGCCAAAATCTGGTCAGAGGAGCTCATTTCCAGTGGCTTAATCCAACTGCTTGCGCAGGAATGCCGGAATGTCCAGGTAAGCCCCTTTCTGAGGATCCTGAGCCGGAGCGGCATTGCTTTGCGGGTTGGAGCTCGGTGCCGCCGGTTGAGGCGCAACGGGCTCACTGCTGACCGCCGGCTCGACCCGAATCGGCTGCATCGACACCGCTGGCTGCTCCAGGTTCTGAGTCGGTGCAGGGGTAGCCACCGGCTGAGGCGGTGGCGTCGCCGCTTTTGGCGGTACCACGATCTGGATGTCTGGCTTCTTATCGGCACCGATACCGGTAGCCACCACGGTCACCCGAATCTCGTCGCTCATCTCCGGTTCGATCACGGTCCCCACCACGATGGTGGCGTTCTCGGACGCGTAGGCACGAACGTGGTCACCGATGAGGGTGTACTCTTCGATGGACAGATCCATGCCACAGGTGATGTTCACCAGCACCCCTTTGGCACCGGTCAGATCGATGTCTTCCAGCAGCGGGCTGGAGACGGCCGCTTCCGCCGCCTCTTCGGCGCGGTTTTCACCACGGGCGACACCGGTGCCCATCATGGCATTGCCCATTTCGGACATCACGGTTTTCACGTCGGCGAAATCGACGTTGATCAGACCGGTACGGGTGATCAGTTCGGCAATCCCCTGTACCGCGCCCAGCAGCACGTTGTTGGCGGCGCTGAACGCTTCCAGCAAACTGGTCTTGGTGCCCAGCACTTTCAGCAGCTTGTCGTTGGGCACGGTGATCAAGGAATCCACGTGCTTGGACAGCTCTTCGATGCCCTGATCGGCATAGGCCGAACGCTTCTTGCCTTCAAACACGAACGGCTTGGTCACCACCGCCACGGTGAGGATTCCCTCCTCCTTGGCCACTTCGGCCACCACTGGCGCCGCACCGGTACCGGTGCCACCGCCCATGCCGGCGGCAATGAACACCATGTCAGACCCTTGCAAGGCTGCACGGATGGACTCTTTGTCCTCCATCGCCGCTTCGTGGCCGATGGCCGGGTTGGCACCGGCGCCCAGGCCCTTGGTGACATTCTTGCCCAGCTGAATCGTGGTGCCCGCCGAGGACTTGCGCAATGCCTGCGAGTCCGTGTTGGCCACGATAAACTGAGCTCCTTCGATGGTCTGTTCGACCATGTGTTCGATGGCATTCCCGCCACCGCCACCTACACCAATCACTTTAATGACGGCATCTTCGGTGTGCGCATCCACGACCTCAAACATACATATATCTCCGTTTAGCCTGCGTCCAAATTGTTCTATCGACCCTGCGGCCGCCGCGTCATGCAGACAGGGGCGCTATCCTACCCTGTCCCACTGCCATCGGCCGCTAAAATTCACCCTTAAACCAACCTTGGATTCGATCCAAAAAGCTGGTGACTCCGTTGCCGGTTTCCCGTTCGCGCTCGCGATCGCGGATTCTTTCGGCGCCAAAGTACAGCAAGCCAACGGGTGTTGCAAAGCTTGGCTCACTGACATATTCATTTAACCCTTTGGATTCCGTAGGGATAGCCACCCTGACCGGCATGCCAAAGCACTCTTCTGCCACTTCGACGGCACCGTCGATGGCTGAGGTTCCGCCGGTGAGGATGATCCCCGCCGCCACCTGTTCTTCAAAGCCACTGCTGCGCAACTCCTCCTGCACCAGTTCAAAGATCTCCTGGTAACGGGGCTCCACCACCTCCGCCAGGGTGTGGCGGGACATGGTTCGAGACGGCCGGCCACCGACGGAGTGAACGTCGATGCTCTCCTCCTGGCTGACCAGGGCACTACGAGCACAGGCGTACTGCACCTTTATCTGCTCGGCGTGGGCCAGCGGGGTGCGGAAAATCTTGGCGATGTCGTTGGTGACCTGATTGCCGGCCACTGGAATCACCGCACAATGACGCAAGGCGCCATTGGTGTAGATGGCGATGTCGGTGGTGCCGCCGCCGATGTCCACCAGGCAGGCACCGAGGTCTTTCTCGTCCTGGGTCAGCACCGCATCGGCGGATGCCAGGGCGGAGAACACCAGGTCTTCCACCTGGATGCCACAACGCTCGACACATTTAATGATGTTTTTGGCCCAGTCGTTGGAGCAGGTAACGATGTGCACGTCCACCTGCATCCGCATGCCGGAGATACCCACCGGGCTGCGAATCCCCTCCTGCTCGTCGATGCTGAACTCCTGAGGCAGCACGTGCAGGATGCGACGCTCGGTGGGAATCTTCACCGAGCGGGCGGTGTGGATGGCGTGGTCGACGTCATCCTGGGTCACTTCATCGTCGTCGATGGAGACCATGCCCTTTTCATTCTGGCTGTCCACATGCCGGCCGGAGATGCTCAGGAACACCGAACCCACCTGACAATCGGCCATCATCTCCGCCTGACCAATGGCGTTTTTGATGCTGCGTGACACCGAATCAAGATCGTTGACACCACCCTTGTCCATGCCCCGGGAAGGCTGGCTGCCCAGGCCGACAATGCTGATGACCCCATCGGGCATCAGTTCACCAATGATCGCCACCACCTTGGAGGTGCCGATATCCAGCCCGACGATGAGATTACGTTCCTGACTCTTAGTCATGCTCTATTGATTCTCTTGTTGTTCTAACTGCCAACCCACGGCCAATCCCGTATCGTACCGAAGATCAATGTATTGTGCTCGTCTTCCTTGCGTTTTCAGCGTCGGCCACAGGTCAATAAACCGCTGCAGGCGCTCGACGCCATCGGTCCTTCCCAGCCGCAGCTCCAACCCGTCTTTGAGCTGTACCTTCCAGGCATGGCGGGCCGTCAACTCCAGCGCCGCTGGCTCAAACCCATTTAACCGCAAAAGCTGACTGAATATCAGCCAGTGTTGCCACACTTTTTGGTTGCTGTCCGCCGGCCCGAAAAGTTCGGGCAGCGGCACCAATCCGGGGCGAGCCGGCGCGGTAAATGCATCCGCGTCCTGATTCAGCCAGTGGTCACCATTCCAATGCGCCTGTGGCTGCTGCTCCACCAGATACACCCGTAACCGATTTGGCCACTCCCGACGCACCGTGACCCGCTTAACCCAGGGCAGATCGGTCAACGCTGCTGCCACCCCCTGCATGTTGGCGGTCACCAGGCTGGCGCCATCGATACCGGCCAGCGCCTGCTGCACCTCCGCATCCGAGGTGTAGCTCCGCTCTCCCACCAGGGCGATTTCGCTGATGGGTAAGCGGTCGGCGTCCGCCAGTGTCTGCCCAAGCCGGTTACCGCCCCATGCCAGCAACACCAGCACCAGTATCAGCATCAGTATCCCCACCAGGGAATACCAGTTGACCTCGGGCCGTCGCCATTTGGGCAATGCCGGCAAGGAGACCATGGCTTACCTCAGGGTCTGGGCCAAAATGGCCACAACCAGCGCCTGAAAATCCAGGCCCGTCGCTTGCGCCGCCTTTGGCACCAGGCTGGTCTGTGTCATACCCGGTACGGTATTGACCTCCAGCAACTGCCAGTCGCCGTCGGCGGTGCGCATCACATCCACCCGGCCCCAGCCACTGGCCCCTACCGCCTTAAACGCATCCAGAGCCAGGGTGCGCAACTGCTGCTCTTCCTCCGCAGACAGGTCACACGGGCACAGGTAGCGGGTCTCGGTGGACTGGTACTTGGCCTGATAGTCGTAAAACTGATTGTCGGTCTGCATCTCGATGGCCGGCAGCGCCTGCTCACCGAGGATCGACACCGTGTACTCTGGCCCATCGATAAAGCGTTCCACCAAAATCTGTCGGTCGTACTCCAGCGCCGCTTCGATAGCCTGCTGCAGCTGTAACGCGGTGTCGGCGATGGCCATGCCGATGGAAGACCCTTCATTGGCGGGTTTCACCATCACCTTGCCACCGAGACGCGCCAGCATGGTGCCAGCCTGCTCGGCCTGATACGTCTCCTGACGGGCCACCTCAAACGCCGCTGTGGGCAGCCCCATGCCAGCCCACAGCATCTTGGTGCGGACTTTGTCCATGGCCAGGGCGCAGCCAAGCACGCCACTGCCGGTGTAGGGCAGGCCCATGTGGTCGAGGGCACCCTGCAGGGTGCCGTCCTCGCCGCCACGGCCATGAAGCACCACAAACACCCGTTCGAAGCCTTCCTGTTGCAACTGGGCCAGGGGGCGCTCCGCCGGATCAAAGGGGTGAGCGTCCACGCCGGCGGCCTGCAGTCCGGCCAGAACCGCCTGCCCGGATTTCAGAGAGATCTCCCGCTCGGCACTGCTGCCACCGAACATCACCGCCACTTTGCCAAACTTACTCATCGCCTACCTCTTTCATGGCGTCAATACTCAACTTCATCGCGCCCAACTGCTTGGCCAGGGCACCAATGTTGCCGGCCCCCTGAGTCATCACCACGTCACCGTCCTGAATCAGGTCCGCCAATACTCCGGGCAACGCCTGGGGCGACGCCACGTAGATGGGGTCCACTTTCCCCCGGCCACGAATCGATCGGGCCAGGGCGCGACTGTCGGCACCAGGAATCGGCTCCTCGCCGGCGGCATACACCTCCAGCAGCAGCAACTGATCCACTTCACCCAACACCTGGCAGAAGTCGTCATACAGATCCCGGGTACGGCTGTAACGGTGCGGTTGATACGCCATCACCAGCCGGCGCTCGGGCCAGGCGGCACGGGCGGCGCGGATGGTGGCCGCCACCTCGCTGGGGTGGTGGCCGTAATCGTCCACCAACAGTGCCCGGCCACGGCCACTATCAAACTCTCCGTACTGCTGGAAGCGGCGGCCGATGCCTTCAAACTGCGCCAGGGCGGAGACAATGGCCGCATCGTCGATGCCGGCGTCGGAGGCCACCGCGATGGCCGCCAGGGCGTTGAGGGCGTTGTGCCGTCCAGGCAGGGCCAGGGTCACCTTGAGGTCATCGCAGCCATGGCGTTGCACCACAAACTCGCTGTGAGTGCCGTGCTGAACGAAATCCCGTCCCTGCACGTCGACGTCACTGCCAAAGCCATAGGTGGTCACCTGACGGCTGATCCGGGGCAAAATCGCCTGCACACCGTCATCGTCACCGCACACCACCGCCAGGCCATAAAAGGGCAGGTTGTGGAGAAACTCGATAAAGGTGTCGTGCAGCCGGCCCACGTCGCCACCATAGGTGTCCATGTGGTCCGGCTCGACATTGGTGACCACCGATACCATCGGCTGCAGATGCAGGAAGCTGGCATCGGATTCATCGGCTTCGGCAATCAAAAACTTGCCCGACCCCAGCCGGGCGTTGGTGCCGGCGCTGTTGAGCAATCCGCCGATGACAAAGGTCGGATCCAGCTTCGCCTGAGCAAAGATGCTGGCGATCAAGCTGGTGGTGGTGGTTTTCCCATGGGTACCGGCAATGGCAATGCCGTGGCGAAACCGCATCAGTTCCGCCAGCATCTGGGCGCGCTGCACCACGGGAATCCGTCGCTCACGAGCGGCGATGATCTCCGGGTTGCTGTCGGCAATGGCGGTAGAAGCCACCACCACGTCCTTGTCGGCCACCCAGCGGGCATCGTGGCCCAGGTGAATTACTGCCCCAAGCGCCTTGAGCCGATCGGTTACCGCGTTTTCGGCGATGTCGCTGCCACTGATGCGATAGCCCTCATTGGCCAGCACCTCGGCGATGCCGCCCATGCCCGCGCCGCCGATGCCGATAAAATGAATCGCTTTCACTCGGCGCATGGCGCCCATTCCGTTCTGCATGGCTGAATTACTCATTGTGTTGCCCCCCGGCGGCCTGAATGCACTCCTGTGCCACCAACTGGGTGGCCTGAGGAACCGCCACCTCGGTTGCCGCCCGCGCCATGGACATCAACCGCTCTGAATCATGAGCCATCTGGGTGAGCCGCAGTGCCAGGCTTTTCGGCGTCAGCTTGGACTGCGGCATCAATTTGGCCGCCCCTGAGGCCACCAGGGCCTCGCTGTTTTTGGTCTGGTGATCGTCCACCGCATGGGGAAACGGCACCAGAATCGAGGGTCGGCCGGTGGCGCTAAGCTCGGCCACGGTCAGGGCACCCGCTCGACAGATCACCAGATCCGCCCAGGCATAGGCCGCCGCCATGTCATCAATAAACTCCGACACCTGCACCCCCACGGCCGGCGCCAGGGCCTGCCAGGCTTCCCGGGTGGCGGCCTCGTTGCCACGCCCGACTTGATGCCAGACGGTCAAGCTGGTGTTCGGGCCCAACCGCTGCGCCGACTGGGGCAGGGTCTCGTTGAGCACCTTGGCTCCCAGGCTGCCACCAACAACCAACACCTTAAGCTGGTCACCGGGTACCACGGGATGATCCCGCCCCACCGCCAACAACTCCTCTCGCACCGGATTGCCAACCCGGCGGGCATCCCGGCCGGGAAAGACGCCGTCAAAGGCGCAGAGGATGCGGCTGGCGAAACGAGCCAGGATGCGGTTGGTGGCACCGGCGACGGCATTCTGCTCATGCAGCACCACCGGGATCCCCCTAAGCCAGGCCGCGATGCCTCCAGGTCCGGCGGCATAGCCGCCCATGCCCAGCACCACATCCGGCTTACGCTGGCGCAAAAGGCGCCAGGACTGGGAGATCGCCTTGAGGATCTGCAGGGGCGCCTTGAGCTTACGCATCAGGCCATTGCCCCTCACTCCCTGGATGTCGATAAAGTCGATCTCAAACCCATGCTGGGGCACCAGGCGCGCCTCCATGCGATCGGCGGTGCCCAGCCAGCTGACCTCCCAGCCCTGCTGCCGCAGATACCGGGCTACGGCCAGCGCCGGGAAAACGTGACCGCCGGTACCACCGGCCATCACCATTAATCGTTTAGGAGCCGTCATCACTGCCCCCCTTTTTGCCAGGACTTGCCCCGGCCAATCGTCGCTCGTAATCGACGCGCAGCAATACAACGGCTGCGACGGTCATTACCCATAAACTGCTTCCACCATAACTGACCATGGGTAACGTCAGGCCTTTGGTTGGCAACAGGCCAACGCTGGCACCGACGTTTACCGCGGTTTGAAAACTGAACCAGATACCGATGCCGTAGGCAAAATAGCCAGCAAAAGCCTGATTGGCCTGCAATGCCAGATTGCCAATGCGCAGCGCTCGCAGCGCCAGAATCAGTTCCAGCAGCAGCACAAAGGTGACGCCGGCAAACCCCAGCTCCTCACCCAGTACCGCAAAAATAAAATCCGTATGCGCCTCGGGCAGGTACTCCAGTTTCTGGATGCTGTTGCCCAGCCCCTGCCCCAACCAATCGCCGCGGCCGTAGGCCATCAGAGACTGGGTCAGCTGGTAACCGGCGCCGAACGGGTCGGCCCAGGGATCCCAGAAACTGGTGACCCGTCGTAGCCGGTACGGAGCCGAGATGATCAATCCCACCACCAGGGACACCCCCAGCAGCATCAGGGCAAAGAAATCCCTCAGCTTAGCGCCAGCCAGGAACAGCATCCCCATCACGGTGACAAACATCACCACCACGGTACCCAGATCCGGCTGAGCCAGAATGAAACCGGCGTACACGCCCAGGGTGACAAAGGGCTTCAAGAAGCCCTTGAGCTCCTCCCGAACCTCCTGGTGACGCCGCACCAGGTAACCGGCCAGGTACAGGAACAGGGTGAACTTGGCCACCTCAGCCACCTGAATGTTTACCGGGCCCAACGGCAACCAGCGAGTCGCCCCGTTGACGCTGCGGCCGACGAACAACACCAGCACAATCAACACCAGTCCTCCCAGCATCAACTGGGTACTGCGTTGTTGCCACCAGCTCATGGGGATGCGCAGCCCCAGGGCCAGGATCACCAATGCACCGCCGAGAAACGCCAGGTGGCGCTTAACGAAATAGAGCGGATCGCCGGTCAGGCTTTGCGCCTCGGCCAATGACGCCGAGGTCACCATCACCAGGCCGATGGCTGCCAGCGTCAGCAGTAGCAACAGCAGAAAGCGATCGTACAGCGGCGGCTGATCCGAGTGTGCCCCCAGCCAGCCCATCAGGCCGCTGCGAGGCAATCTCAGTGACAACTGCTGCTCGGTAGACGCCATTCAGACCGCCTCCGCCGCACGTTGAAAACTGTCGCCGCGTTTCATGTAGTTGGCGAACATATCCAGGCTGGCACAGGCCGGGGACAGCAACACCATGTCGCCCTCGACCGCCACTGCCGTCGCTTGGCGAACCGCACTCTCCATGGAGTCGCACTGCACCGCCCCGGCAAACAGCGCCGCCAGCGACGGGCCGTCCTGCCCCAGGGTAAACAGACTCGCCAATCGCGCGGCAAACACCGGCGCCAGCGGCGAGAAATCGGCGCCTTTACCGACGCCCCCGGCAATCAGGTGCAAGCGACCGGGAAACTCCGCCAACCCTTCCAGGGCTGCCAGAGTGGCGCCGACGTTGGTGGCCTTGGAGTCATTCACAAAGTGGACACCGTGTTTTACCACCACCGTCTGGCAGCGGTGCGCCAGGCCACCAAACCGACGCAGTGCCTGACGCATGGCGTCATGGTCGATGCCCACCGCCGTGGCCAATGCTATGGCGGCCAGGGCATTGGCCTGATTGTGTTGTCCCACCAGCGCCATCTCTGCCACCGGCATCACCGCCACGGCCCCGTCGCATAACTGGCCGTCGGCCAGGTGGAAACGCCCCGCCTGCAGGCCAAAACTCCAGGCTTGGGGGTCATCGCAACGGGTATTGTCGTCGTCGAGGTTGTGCAGACACAACTGGGCGCCATCATAAATGGTGCGTTTGGTGTCGCGGTAATGCTCAAAGTCCCGGTAGCGGTCCAGGTGATCGTCACTGACATTCAGCACCGTGGCGATGCGCGGTGCCAGGCTGTGAGTGGTCTCAAGCTGGAAGCTGGACAACTCCAGCACATAGACATCGTGGCCGCGGTTCAGCAACTGCAATGCCGGCACACCGATGTTGCCGCCCACACCCGCGCTCAGACCGGCGGCCTCGATCATCTCACCCACCAAGGTGGTGACCGTCGACTTGCCATTAGAGCCGGTGATGGCGATCACCGGTTTGTCCGCTTCTCGGGCAAACAACTCGATGTCGCCGATGGCCTCGACGCCGGCCGCCATCGCCTCGGCAATGGCGGGTGTGGCCAGGGCAATACCCGGCGACACCACCAGAGTGGTTGCCTGCTTCAGGGCGGCCGCCTCGAACTCGCCGCTGAGCAGCGGCACATCGGCAAACTCAGCCGCCAGTTGCTCGGCCCCCGGAGGCGTCTGGCGAGTGTCCCACACCGCGACGGTGTCGCCACGGCCATGGAGATGGCGTACGCAGGCCAGGCCAGTGATGCCCAGCCCCAGAACCAACCAATCCACTCGCGACGTCAGACTCACGTTAACGCACCTTAAGGGTCGCCAGACCCAGTAACACCAGACACAGGGAGATGATCCAGAAACGAACGATAACCCGTGGTTCCGGCCAGCCTTTCAATTCGAAATGGTGATGAATTGGCGCCATCTTGAAGATGCGCTTACGACGCAGCTTGAAGGAGCCCACCTGCAGAATCACCGACAGGGTTTCCATGACGAAGATGCCGCCCATGATCACCAACAGGATCTCCTGTCGGGTCAGCACCGCAATCGCCCCCAGTGCCGCCCCCAGCGCCAATGAGCCCACATCGCCCATAAACACCTGGGCTGGATAGGTGTTGAACCACAAAAAGCCCAACCCGGCGCCAACCATGGCGGTGCAGACGATCACCAACTCACCCACTCCGGGCAGATAAGGGATATGCAGGTAGCGGGAGAATTCGGCGTGGCCGGACAGGTAAGCCACCAGGGCAAACGCCGCCGCCACCATCACCGTCGGCACAATCGCCAGGCCATCGAGGCCATCGGTCAGGTTAACCGCATTGGAGCTGCCGACGATGGTGAAGTACACCAGCAGAATGAACAGTGGCCCCAGTTGTGGCATCACGTCCTTGAAGAAGGGCACCACCAACATGGTTTCATCCGGACTTTGGGCGCTCCACAGCAGGTAAGCCCCCACCACCAGGGCAATGGCGGATTGCCAGAAATACTTCCAGCGCGCGATCAGCCCCTTGGGATCTTTTCGAATCACCTTGCGGTAGTCGTCGACGAAGCCGATGGTGCCAAAGGCCCCCAGCACAAACAGCATCACCAGCACATAGCGGTTGGTCAGTTCGCCCCACAACAGCACACTGACAAAGATGCCGCCCAGGATCATCAAGCCCCCCATGGTTGGGGTGCCGCGCTTACTGAAGTGGGACTCGGGGCCGTCGTCACGCACCACTTGACCGATCTGCATGTCCTGCAGATAGCGAATCAGGTACGGGCCCATAAACAGGCAAAAACACAGGGCCGTCAACAAGCCAAGAATGGAGCGGAACGTCAGATAGGAAAAGACGTTAAATCCACTGTGGAACTGGGCCAGGTACTCGGCCAGATAAACCAGCATCTACTTCTGTTCTCCATATTGTTCCTGCAAAGCGTCTATGACTCGCTCCATGGCGGCGCTGCGGGAACCTTTTATCAATAGGGTCACCGGCCCTGCCCAATCAGGCAGGCTGCGGATGACGGCGGCGATCAAATCCGATTGAGCCGCAAAATGACGTCCTGACGAGTGAGGCGCCGAAACCGAGCGGCTTAATGTACCCACTGTCAGCACATGGTCAATCTCTTTTTTCCAGGCATGTTGGCCGACCTCAAGGTGCAGTGACTCGCTGTCGGGCCCCAACTCCCCCATGTCGCCAAATATCAACACTCGAGTGCCGTCGAGTTCGGCCAGGGTGTCGATGGCGGCTTTACTGGAGGCGACGCTGGCGTTGTAGCAGTCGTCAATCACCTGAAGCCCCGGCTGCAACTGCAACGGCCGCATCCGCCCTTTCACCGGCACCAGGCTCTGCAGCCCGGTCTGAATCTTATCCAGTTCAATGCCGGCGGCGGTGGCCAGGGCTGCGGCCGCCAGGGCGTTGTCCACCTGATGGCGCCCCACCAGAGGCAGGCTGACGCTGCGGGCGCCATCGGCCCGGTTAAGGCTGAAGCGGTAACAGCCGTTGCCGAGACGTTCGATGTCGCTGCCGTGCAGATCCGCAGGCTGACGGCTGGAGAAGGTCAGGGTCGGTCGGGTACCGATGTTGTCTCGAATGGCCGCGGCCTTGTGATCGTCGAGATTCAGCACCGCCACCCCGTCGTCACTCAGATGTTCAAAAATTTCGCTTTTGGCGGCGGTGACGCCATCGAGGGAACCGAATCCCTCCAGATGAGCGGCTTGTACGTTGTTGATCATCGCCACATTGGGCCGCACCAGCGACGAGGTATAGCGAATCTCGCCGGCATGATTGGCCCCAAGTTCAAACACGCCAAAACGGTGCTGAGGCTCCAGCCGAAGCAGGGTCAGGGGTACACCGAGGTCATTGTTAAAATTCCCCAGAGTCGCCAGGGTCTCACCCTGCTGGCGAAAAATGGCCGCGGCCATCTCCTTGACCGAGGTTTTGCCCACCGAACCGGTGATCGCCACCCGATAGGGCGCCAGAGTGCGACACAGCCAAGCACCCAGTTGCCCCAGCGCCAGACGGGTATCGGCCACCACCACCTGTGGCAGGGCCACCGACTGGGGCTCGCTCACCAGCGCGGCGGCGGCCGTTTGAGCCACGGCGGCCACGTAACCATGGCCGTCAAAATGTTCGCCCTTAATCGCCACGAACAGCCCGCCGGCCACCGCCTGTCGACTGTCGGTAAACACCTGCTGTATCTCGACATCGTCGCCCAGCAACTGACCGGAGACGATGGTCGCCAGCTCAGACAAGGTCAGTTTAATCATCCTTGCCCTCCATCACCTGTTGCACCCAGTGGCGCTCGTTGTAGTCCTGCCGGGTATTGTGAATGATCTGATAGTCTTCGTGACCCTTACCGGCCACCAGTATCATGTCTTTACTCGCGGCCAGGCTCTGGGCCAGAGACACCGCCTTGGCACGGTCGGTCTCAAGCCACACCTGCGCCTTACCCTGCAGGCCAGCCTGCATCTGTTCGATGATGGCCTCCACCGACTCGTTTCTGGGGTTGTCCGCCGTCAGAATTAGGTTATCGGCCACCGACTCGGCTTCCAGCGCCATCAATGGCCGCTTGCCCTGATCCCGGTCGCCGCCACAGCCGAACACACACCAGAGCTTGCCTCGACAATGGGCCTTCAGCGCCTGCAACGCCTGCTTGAGGGCGTCTGGGGTGTGGGCGTAGTCCACCACCATGGTGGCCTTACCCGGCGCGGTAAACGCTTCCATTCGGCCCAGCGCCGGTTGCAACTGGGTCACTGCCTGCAACAACGGTGCCAGGGGGACATCACGCACCAGCATCGCCGCCAGCGCCGCCAGCAGGTTGGCCAGGTTAAAGGCGCCGATCAGCGGTGATGCCAGCTCGAACTCGCCCCAGCTGGAGCGGACCGTGGCAGACACCCCGTCACTGTGGTAATCGGCTCGAATCACCGACAGGTACTGGCCCCGGCAACTGGCCCCATCGAGGCTGTAGCCGACACAGGGACGCTGGGGATCCCACTGCCGATGCCACAGGGCACCGTATTGGTCATCCAGATTAAAGACAGCGGCTCCCACAGCGGGTAACTGGAACAATCGCAACTTGGCATCGGCGTAGCTGTCCATATCACCGTGGTAATCCAGGTGATCACGACTCAAGTTGGTGTACACCGCCACATCAAATCTCAACCCGTCCACTCGATGCTGACACAGGCCGTGGCTGGAGACCTCCAGGGCCACCGCTTCGGCGCCGTCGTGCGCTTGCTGCGCCAGGTTGCGAGCCACGGTAATGGCGTCGGAGGTGGTATTGACCGACGGCTGTAGCTGGCCCCAGAGGCCGTTGCCCACGGTGCCCATTACGCCGGCGGTCTGGCCCAGCTGGTGGTGCAGTTGCGCCAGCAACTGGGTTACCGTGGTTTTGCCATTGGTGCCGGTAACGCCGTACAAAATCGGCTGGCTCGCCGCCGGGTAGGCGGCCACCGCCATGGCCGACAGCGCCCGGTTCAAGCCGGTCAGGCCAATGCGCAGCACCGGCTTCTGTTGCAGTACACCGCTCTGGGGCGACTCCTCAAGCACCGCCACCGCGCCATTGGCCACGGCGGCATCGATGTAGTCACGTCCGTCCACCAGGTGACCCGGCAGGGCCACGAACAGATCCCCGGGCTCAACCCGGCGGCTGTCCAGGGTCAACCCCTGAACCTTAATGCCCGTTGACAGCGGCATCCACGGCGCTAACAGATCATCAAGAGCGATCATTCACGCCTCCTCGTTTGGCGGCCACCCGCACCGGCACTTTCGGGGTAAAAGGGGCCACATTGAGCATCTGCAATGCGCCTGCCATTACCTTGGCAAAGACCGGCGCCGCCACGGTGCCGCCGTAATACTGTTCCCCTTTCGGGTCGTTAATCACCACCGACATCGCCAGCCGGGGGCGCTCCGCCGGCGCTAGGCCAGCAAAATAGGTAACGTAATCATCGCCATAGCCGCCAGCCACCGCCTTACGGGAGGTACCTGTCTTGCCGGCCACGGTGTAGCCGTCGATGTGAGCCTGCTTGGCGGTGCCTTCGGGACCGGTGATCCCCGACAACATCGCCACCACCTCATCGGCGACCCACTCCGGAACCACCTGTTCTGCCGGCGGCAGTTGGTCGGCGCGCACTTTCAGCACCGACGCCGGGTGCTTGCGGCCGCCATTGCCGAGGATGGCGTACACCTTGGCCAGTTGCAGCGGCGTGGCACTGAGGCCATAACCAAACGACAGCGTCGCTCGCTCAAAATCGGACCAACGGGTGCGTCGCGACAACACCCCGGTAGACTCGCCGGGCAGGTTCACCCCGGAGTAATCCCCCAGACCAAAGCCGGCATAGCTGTTGAGCACGGTCTCCACATCCATTCTCAGAGCCAGATTGGCGGTGCCCATGTTGCTGGATTTGAGCAGCACGTGAGTCAGATCCAGTTTGCCCAGGTTGCGGTAATCGCGAACGATGCTGCCGCCAATGCGGCGCCAGCCGGGACTGGTATTGATCACCTCATCGGGCTTGACCACCCCCTCTGCCAGCGCCGTGGCCACCACCAGCGGCTTGATCGTCGATCCTGGCTCAAAGGTATCGGTGATGGCTCGATTGCGCATGGCAAAACTCTGCATGCTGCTGCGCTGGTTGGGGTTGTAGCTGGGGGTGTTCACCATCGCCAGCACCTCACCGGTAACCACGTCCATGATGACGATGGAGCCGGAAGAGGCCATGTGATACTCGGTGGCCTTCTTCAGCTCCCGGTAGGCCAGAGACTGCAGCCGCATGTCGATGCTGAGCTTGAGATCATTGGGGTTTTCCCCCTCCTCGATCACCGACAGGTTTTCCACCACTTTGCCGTCGCGGGATTTGCGCACCTTCATTTTGCTGGCCGAACCGGTGAGCCAGTTGTCGTATTGACTCTCGATCCCTTCCAGCCCCTTGTCATCGATGTTGGTGATCCCCACCAACTGCGCGGTGATCTCCCCTGCCGGGTAGTAGCGACGGGATTCCGGCTTCAGGCCAATGCCGGGAATGCGCAGCTCGCGTACGTAGCGCGCCAACGCCGGCGTCACCTGGCGCTTCAGATAGACAAAACGACGCTTGGGGTTGGCCTTCAGGCGCGCCGCCAGCGCCTCGGGCTGCTCATCGAGCACCTCCGCCAGCGCTTGCCAGCGGCGCTTATCGTCGAAGCTATGCCGTTGATTCAAAATCTTAGGGTCGGCCCAGATCGCCTCTACCGGCACACTGACCGCCAACATCTCGCCGTTGCGATCGGTGATCAGCCCGCGCTGAACTTCGTGGGTTTGAGTGCGCAATGAGCGCATGTCACCTTCGTTAATCAACCGGTCCGGAGAGATCACCTGGATGTACGCCGCCCGCGCCATAATGGCCACAAACACACTGCACAGGGCGAACACCACGAAACGGTAGCGCATCTGAAACAGCGTCGGTCTCAGCTTCTGCTTGGCACCGGATTTTGCCGCAGGCTTGGCGGCTTTGGCGGGGCGGGCATTGGGACGCCGATGGCGGCGTTGACTGGGTTTCATGGCAGCCTCACCACCACTTCCTGACCCGGTGCCGGTCGGCTCATGTCCAGTTGCTTCTCCGCCAAGCGGCTGACCCGGCTGTGTTCGGTGAGGGTCTGCTCCTCCAGAAGCAAGTGACGCCATTGAATGTCGAGTTCATCACGGCGCTGACGCTGATCGTTGAGATCATTGGTCAGTAGCCTGGCTTCATACGCGGTCCAGACCACCCCCAAGGCACTCACCAGCACCAGCACGCTCAGCAGCACCACGCTCTTGTGGTGCCACAGGTCTCGCCAGATGATGCCAGCCAGGCTGGAGTCGCCAATCATGAATTACCCCAATCGCTCAGCAACCCGCAGCACCGAACTGCGGGAACGGGTGTTATCGCTCACCTCACCATCCGACGGCTTCAACGCTTTGCCGACGGTCTTCATGGTTCGGGTCTTATTGATCTGTTCCTCGGTCAGAGGCAGGCCGGGAGGCAACGGCTCACCCTGACTCTGACGTCGCATGAAGCGTTTGACCATCCGGTCTTCCAGCGAATGGAAGCTGATGATCGACAACCGTCCCTCTGGGGCTAACGCCACCAGGGAGCCCTTCAGCGCCTGTTCGATCTCCTCCAGTTCGCTGTTGATGTAGATGCGCACCGCCTGGAAGGTGCGGGTCGCCGGGTGCTTGCCCTTCTCCATCTTGTGTTTCGGAGTAATGTCTTCAATCAATTTGGCCAGGTCCCGGGTTCGCTCCAGCGGCTTGCCCTCCTCGATGTGGGCCTTGATGGCCCGGGAGATGGGACCGGCGTACTTGTCTTCACCAAAGGTGCGAATCACCCAGGCGATGTCTTTGGCATCGGCACGGTGCAACCACTGTGATGCGGTTTCGCCCTGGGTGTTGTCCATGCGCATGTCCAGCGGCCCATCCCGCAGGAAGCTGAAGCCGCGTTCGGCATCATCCAGTTGCGGCGACGACACCCCAAGATCCAACAGTACGCCATCGACCTGACCCACCAGGTCACGCGCTTCCAGGTACTGGGCCAGCCCGGAGAAAGGACCATGAATGATGGTGAATCTGGGGTCCTGCTGCTGCAGTTGCTGACCCACTTGAACCGCCTGGGGGTCGCGATCGATGCCAAACAAACGGCCATCGGGTCCAAGACGCGACAGAATTTCCCGGCTATGACCGCCACGTCCGAAGGTACCATCGATGTATGTACCGTCGGCTTTGATGTTCAATCCGTCCACTGCTTCTTTCAGCAGCACGGTTACGTGACTAAAACTTTCCGCCATTAGAGGGCAAATTCCTGTAAACGTTGGTTATCAATAAAGGCTTCCGCTTCTAAAGCGGTTTGAGAGTCGGCAATCTGTTGCTGCCAGTTGCTTTCCGACCAGATCTCAAACTTGTTGAGCTGACCGACCAGCATCAGTTGCTTATCCAGTTGCGCGTACTGTCGTAAAGGGGGAGGCAATAACACCCGGCCCATGCGATCCATCTCCACATCGGCGGCGTAGCCCAGCAACAGCCGTTTAATGGCGCGCTCACTGGGTTGGGTATCGGACAGGGTCGCCAGTTTTTGCTCGACCTCCTGCCAGGCATCCAGCGGGTACAGCAGCAGGCAGGCCGACTTGATGTCGACGGTCACCACCAACTGATTGTCGTTTTGCGCGCACAACAACGGCCGGTATCGCTTTGGTATTGCGATCCGGCCTTTGGCATCGAGAGAGATGCTGCTGGCGCCTCTAAACAAAAGCTATCCCATCCCTGTTAAATTCAATCGGACGACTTCATCCCACAAATAACCACTTTTTCCCACAAGCTACCAAGTTTATGGACACAAAGCGAGTATTGTCAAGGTGAGGCGATCGGCGTCAAATCCCGTCAGAATGGGGTTCTTACACTTATTTTTTAACTAGTTAACCCGTAATCAGCGGCGGCTTAACCGAGGTAATCAGAGTCATTAACTGAGCAAAAAAACAAAAAGGCTGCCCGAAGACAGCCAATCCGTTTTCCAACAACCCTGAGGGTTACTGGTTGTTCCAGTACAGGGTATTGGCAGATGCCAGATACGGCCGGTACCAGTTCGGCGCACCGTAGTGACGCAGGATGTGATCACTGATGTCTCCGATGCGGGCATCGTACGCCTGCAGATCAATCCAGTCATAGCCTACGGCCACCTGATCCCAGGTTGAACTCAAGCCAGTGCCATCGACACCAAAACTGGCCATGGCCGGCGCCACGAACACATTGCTGACCATGGTGTTGGCCAGGCAGGTCAGCGGCTGGTCGCTGTCCAACATCCCTTCCTGGCGGGCCAGAACCATGAAGCCTACGTCCAGGTGGGCGTGGTTAAAGTCTTCCATCTTGCCACTGCCGTCGGCCTTGTATTGATAATCCCAGGTACAGACGTTGTTGCTGTCCGCCTTGAGGTTATCCATATAGAAGCCCAGGATCTCATTGGCCTTCTGACCGAGGTCACCGCTGTCGTTGGTCCACTTGTTAAGGTAGATCATCGCCACACCCAGGGTCATGTTGTGGTTAAACGGCAGAGGGTTGGAGTACAAACCACTGTCACCGGTATCGGCATTATCCGGGTTGACGTAAAAGTAGGAGCCCTGAATCGCCGCATTCTTGGTGGTGCTGAATGAGGTGTCGTGTGCCCGTACAATCACTTTCGCCCGTTCGATGTAACTGTCGGCCTTGGCCATATAGGCGGTCAGGTTGTCACTCTTAATGTGATCCGCCAGCCGCATAATGGCATTGAGGATCATGCCGTCGGTCAGTGCCTCATTGCGCCAGCCACCATTATAGGGGCGTCGCCATCCGGGAACCGGTAACCCGGGCGTGGTCAGATACAACTTCGGCGCCAACTCATGGTAAGGCTCATTGAAGATGTTCAGCTCACCCCGCTCTACCCGCTGTTCGTCGGTGTAATACAGCATGTGATCCGCCAGCTCAACCGCGTAGTCCAGGTACTTGCTGTCCCCATAGGTCTTAGCCATGCGCACGTAAGCCCGCAGCCAGTAATGCCCTTCCCAGGCGTACACCAGGTTGTCGTTGCCCTTGGTCTCATTCATGACCGGACGCTGGTTAGGGTACATCTGTTCGAAGCGGGCATCCCACTCCGCCTGGCTCGCCAGGTGCGGCATCGGCGCCTTGACGTTCGACTCAATGGCTCGCCAGTCCGACGCCGCCACGTTCATCAGCAGATGCGTACCGTTGGCGCCCGCTCCGGAGGCCACCACGCCTTTGTCCTGGTCAAAGCTCAGGGCGCGGGAGTGATCGTTGTTATCCAGGTCGATCAACGCCAGTGACTGCAACGCCCCTTGAGAATACTGATCCTGCTGACGATACAACCAGTTGTATGTCACCGCCGTCGGGCTTACCGCACCGTTGCTGGTGGTGGCGCTGGCACTGCCATCCGAGGCAGTCAGGTTGCCATTGGCGACGGTGATCTCTACGTAGCGGCTCTGATCAAACGCCAGTTGCCCGCCGACAGACACCGTCTGACCGTTCCAGCGACCTTCGACGCTGTTGTGGGTAAAGGCCAGATAATCGCCATTGGCGGCGGAGGACAACAGCATGGTTTTGGCACCGGCCTCAACCGCAATCTCGTCCAGCCAGGCCACGACGCGAAAATCGCCGTCGGCACGCCAATCGGCAATCTCGCCATAGGCATTCTGACCATTAAACACCACCGCATCGGAGCTCAGAATCACCCCCACTTCCGGGTCTGGATCCGGCTCTGGGTCTGGATCCGGGTCCGGGTCTGGATCCGGGTCTGGGTCCGGGTCCGGGTCTGGATCTGGGTCCGGATCTGGGTCTGGGTCTGGGTCTGGGTCCGGGTCCGGGTCCGGATCTGGGTCCGGCTCAGGATCCGGGTCCGGAATGACCGGCGGCGGATCCGGGTCCGGCGACGGATCCGATGATCCGCCCCCACACCCGCTCAGGGTGACCGCTAACAGGGTGACTGAAAACAGGGTCTTCAGTGTTACCAGGCCATTGGGGCCCAGCTGAAAATGCCGATTTGACATCTAATGCTCCTAAATCGGCAGACAATTTCACGCGACGGTTGGTCAGTACACCAGGCCATAAGCCCGGCACCGTTGTTCCCTCAATACACCACATACGACATGAGGTAATCCCGCTATCTTTGGCGTACGCCTTAAGACCGGAGATTTTGCGTCGCCAGCTCTCACTGGTTTTGCCTTTGTCTGCTGTCTAAACACACCCGATGCCGCTGCGAATGGCGCGGACACCGAATAACGAAGTGGGAAGAGAATACTCAAGGCCCATTTTTTAGACAAACAGCTCAAAACCCCCCCCTTGAAGAAATTAATTTACTGATATAGAGCAAAAAATGATCTTCATTAATTACACTTCAGATTGGAATTAAGGTTGCCGGCTGAGCCACCAATTTTCAGAAGCTTTCTACAATCAATTGTTCTGACGCCAATTTTATCGATGGTCGGAGCAGCAAGCTCGACACCGTCGCAAAATGCAAAAACTTGAGTATCAAAGGCCAAAAACGTGATCGCGATCACATGGGCGATATTGGGGAAATCGCTTTTTTGTAACCAAGACTGGGCAAAGAAGCTCAGGCGCAATGCAGGCTTCATTAAATCCGAACGATTTTCCGCGGACAAAGCAAAAAAAACCGGAGCATAGGCTCCGGCTTTTCAATCATCGAATGCTTACTTGATGACCCTGAGAGTGGGTCGCCCCGGCTCGGGACGACTGTCCTGCGAGTCGACAGCCTCAGGCGCAGTGGTGTCATCCTGCTGCTGCTCCAGTTGCAGCTCATAGCTCGGTTCAGGCGGAAACAGGGTTCCGGCGCCATTTTCCCGGGCATAGATAGCCTCACAGGCATACAGGGGGACCACAATGGCCTGTGGCTGACCGCCAAAACGGGCATTAAAGCGGACGTCGTCATTGCCCATCTGCAGATTGCCCACCGCATGGGGAGCTATGTTCAGCACAATCTGGCCATCCTGCACATACTGAGTCGGTACCCGGACGCCGGGTAACTCGGCATTGACCGCCAGGTGAGGGGTCAGATCATTATCAACCAGCCACTCATACAGCGCCCGCAACAGGTAGGGGCGTTGGGGTGACAGGCTGTGCTCTACCTCAGACACCGATGCGCAGCTCGCGCTCGGCTTCGGTCAGCGATGCCTTAAAGGACTCACGCTCGAAGATGCGGGTCATGTAGGCTTTCACTTCATTGCTGCCACGGCCGGCCACTTCGATGCCCAGCTGAGGCAGGCGCCAGAACAGGGCTGCCAGGTAGCAATCTACCAGGGTGAACTCTTCGCTCATGAAGTAAGGGGTTTCCGCAAATACCGGGCTCAGGCCCAGAATGCTTTCGGTCAGCTGCTTACGAGCCGCATCGGCTTTCTCACCACGCATAATGCGTTCGGCCAATGCATACCAGTCATTCTGGATGCGGTACATCATCAGACGGCTTTGACCACGGGATACCGGATACACAGGCATCAACGGCGGATGAGGGAAACGCTCATCCAGGTACTCCATAATGATACGGGAGTTGTACAGCACCAATTCACGATCGATCAGGGTCGGAACGCTGTTGTATGGGTTGAGCTCTGCTAAGTCTTCCGGTAGCTGGTTTGGATCAACCTGGATTACCTCGACACCGACGCCCTTCTCCGCCAAGACAATGCGTACTTGGTGGCTATAGAGATCACTAGCACCGGAATACAGCGCCATTACAGAGCGTTTATTGGCAGCAACAGCCATCGACATCCTCCAAACTCACTCAGAAACGATAAAACATTTGGGGGCAAGAATGCCCCCAAATGCGCAAGAGGTAGATTGTAACCTGTTATTGGCGATTAGTGTACATCTCGCCAATATTCCTTCTTCAAGAAAAACGCAATCACGAAGAAGAAGGCCAGGAAAGCCAGTACCCATTTACCAATACGTTCACGTTCCAGCTTGACCGGCTCACCGGTATAGGCCAGGAAATTGGTGATATCCAGAACGTACTGATCATACTCTTCGGCATTCATCTGGCCGCCGCTGGCGACGATGGTACCGTCTTCCTGCAACACCGGTGTCCCTTGCAGTCCTTCCAGGACATGGGGCATGCCCACCGCCGGGAACACCAGGTTGTTGACGCCGAAGGGACGGCTTTCATCCACATAGAACGCCTTCAGGTAGGAGTAGATCCAGTCCGGGCTCTTCAGCCGCGCTTCCAGGGTCAGATCCGGCGGCGGCGCACCAAACCAGGTGGCACCATTGTCGGTACTCATGGCCGACTTGATCTGCTCACCAATCTTGGCATCGCTCAGAATCAGGTTTCCGACCTCCTCTTCGGTCATCTCCAGATCATCGGCAATGCGCTGGTAACGCTGGTACTGCAGGCTGTGACAGCCACTGCAGTTATCCATGAATGCCTGAGCACCGCGCTTGAGCGACGCTTTGTCAGTCAGATCAATGTTGGCACTGACCACGTGTTCATTGTTGCCGCCGGCGGCAAACACCAGAGCCGGCAGGCAAGCCATCATTACTGCGATTAACTTTTTCATTAGCCTGTCACCCTTTCTGGAACCGGTTTGCACTTCTCGTTCTTGCTGTACACAAACAGCAGTACGAAGAAGCCGAAGTAACCCAGGGTACAGATGCGTGCCAACAGGGTCAGGGTCGGAGTGGCCGGTACGGCACCCAGGTAACCCAGAACGATGAAGCAGACCACAAACTGTGACAGGTTCACCTTGTGCAGCATGCTGCGGTAGCGGATGGACTTCACCTTACAGCGGTCCAGCCATGGCAGCACAAACAGCACGCCGATGGCCGCGCCCATGCCGACCACACCCAGCAGCTTGTCCGGGATGGCGCGCAAAATGGCGTAGAACGGGGTGAAGTACCACACTGGCGCGATGTGTTCCGGCGTCTTCAGCGGGTTGGCCGCTTCGAAGTTTGGCCGCTCCAGGAAGTAACCCCCGCCCTCTGGCATAAAGAACAGCACATAACAGAAGATGATCAGGAATCCGGCCACTCCCATGATGTCCTTCACGGTGTAGTAGGGGTGGAAGGGAATCGCATCCACTGGCCAGCCGTCCGGGCCCTTGTTCTTCTTCACTTCGATGCCGTCCGGGTTGTTGGACCCCACCTCGTGCAGCGCGATGATGTGCAGGAATACCAGCACCACCAGTACCAGAGGCAAGGCAATCACGTGCAGGGCAAAGAAGCGGTTCAGTGTGGCACCGGAGACCACGTAGTCGCCTCGAATCCACAGGGTCAGATCGTCACCGATGACCGGAATGGCACCAAACAGGGAGATGATCACCTGAGCCCCCCAGTAGGACATCTGTCCCCAGGGCAGCAGGTAACCCATGAAGGCTTCGGCCATCAGGATCAGGAAGATCAGCATGCCGAAGATCCACAACAGTTCCCGGGGCTTCTGATAGGAGCCGTACATCATGCCGCGGAACATGTGCATGTAGACCACCACGAAGAAGGCGGAGGCCCCGGTGGAGTGCATGTAGCGCAGCAACCAACCGTATTCCACATCCCGCATGATGTATTCCACCGAAGCGAACGCGCCTTCGGCGGTGGGAACGTAGTTCATGGTCAACCAGACACCGGTCAGCAACTGGTTCACCAACACCAGCATTGCCAGAGAACCGAAGTAGTACCAGAAGTTGAAATTCTTAGGAGCAGGGTATTGGCCTACGTGCTTGTTGTACGTGGCCGTCATCGGGATCCGCTCGTCGATCCAATCAATGATCTTTTTCATAATCAGGCCACTCCCTTCTCAACGCCGATCAAAATGGTCTTTTCATCAACATAGAAGTGCGGCGGAATCACCAGGTTCAGCGGTGCAGGCACCCCCTGGAAAACCCGGCCGGCCATATCAAACTTTGAACCGTGGCAAGGGCAGAAGAAACCGGATGGCACCCCTTCGACCTGCTGGCCAAAGGTATCGGGCTGATAGGTCGGTGAGCACCCTAGGTGGGTACACAGGCCAACGGCAACAAAATACTCGTCCTTGATGGAACGGAAGGCATTCTGAGCGTAAGGAGGTTGTTGAGGCTCGACGGAGTCCGGATCACGCAGCTGATCGTCCAGCTTGGTTAATCCATCCAGCACCGCTTCGGTGCGACGTACGATCCACACTGGCTTACCGCGCCACTCAACGCGCAGCAGCTGTCCAGGTTCCACTTTACTGATATTGACTTCTACTGGAGCGCCGGCGGCTTTTGCCTTGGCACTCGGGTTCCATGATTTAATGAATGGAACCGCAACAGCAGCGGCGCCGACACTGCCCACTACGGCTGTAGCAGCGGTCAGGAATCTGCGACGTCCATTATCGACAGGCGCATTGCTCATCCACTTTTCTCCCATTGGGGTCTGCTTTTATTTTTTAATGACCCGAGCAGTTGTTACCCAAATTGTGGATTCAGGTAGCGCTGAAGCTCGGTCGCGCGCCCATTATATAGAAAAATTAGAGATAGATCATACTTTCCGTGGGGATATTGTGCTGAATAACAATAATTTGAAAACATGAGTTGGCGATAAGTTTACAAAACAGTGGATTGCGCTTTGATTTTAGACAGACATAAAAAAACCCGCTGACATGCAGCGGGTTTTCCAGTCCTTGTGCTCGCGGCGAATTAACGCTTGGAGAACTGTGGACGACGACGTGCTTTACGCAGACCGACTTTCTTACGCTCAACCTCACGGGCGTCACGAGTAACGAAGCCAGCTTTACGCAGTGCAGGACGCAGAGTCTCATCGTACTCCATCAGAGCACGAGTGATGCCGTGACGGATTGCACCGGCTTGACCAGTGATACCACCACCCTGAACAGTTACGTAGATGTCCAGTTTCTCCAGCATTTCAACCAGCTCAAGAGGTTGACGAACAACCATACGAGCAGTTTCACGACCGAAGTAAACGTCCAGAGTACGCTTGTTTACAGTGATGTTGCCACTACCAGCTTTAATGAATACACGAGCGGTAGAGCTCTTGCGGCGGCCAGTGCCGTAGTATTGAGTTTGTGCCATTGCCAAAATCTCCGTATTAGATGTCTAGTACTTGAGGCTGTTGAGCTGCGTGAGCATGCTCGTTACCTGCGTACACTTTCAGCTTACGGAACATGGCACGACCCAGAGGGCCTTTCGGCAGCATGCCCTTAACCGCTTTTTCAATGATCATTTCAGGCTTACGAGCCTGCAGATCGCTGAAGTTGATCTCTTTGATACCGCCAGGGTAACCAGAGTGGCTGTAGTACATCTTGTTCTGAGCCTTGTTACCGGTAACGGTAACTTTCTCAGCGTTGATGATTACGATGTAGTCACCGGTATCAACGTGAGGAGTGTATTCTGGCTTATGCTTGCCGCGCAGGCGACGAGCAACTTCAGTGGCCAGACGACCCAGAGTTTTGCCATCGGCATCGATGACGAACCAGTCGCGCTTTACGCTTTCTGGTTTTGCAGTAAAGGTTTTCATCAGACTAATAACCCAAATTAGCTGTTACACATCAGCGCACTGTCGGGGCCGACAATACGCCCTATGTTGGTTTCTTCCGTGCCCCTTCGAACACATCGGAACCGAGTGCCGGTTGATAAATCAACCATTCGTAACGTGGGCAGGGCGCGAATTATAGAGTAAGGCGACGTAAAAATCACCCGTTTTTTACAGCCAATCCGCCAATGGGCGAGTTTTGCCAGAATCGACAGCGGCCGACTGCGGTCCAGGCGGCATAAAAACCGCGTTAAGGCAGGTGGGGGCGAGCCAGGTAGTCGTGGCTCTGCATCTCCTGCAGCCGACTCAGGCAGCGACGAAACTCAAACTCCAGCCCGCCGCCCTGATACAACTGCGGCAACGGCACTTCGCAGGAGATGATCAACTTGACCCCGCGTTCATAGAACTCATCCACCAGCGCCAGGAAGCGCCGGGCGATGTCGTCACCGGTCAGCTGGGCCCCCATGGCCTGAACGCCACTGAGCAGCACCGAGTGGTAACAGCGGGCCAGCTCCATGTAATCCAACTGGCTGCGGGGACCGTCGCACAGCGCCATAAAATCCACCAGCAACACCCCATCCGCCTGTCGACGCACCGGGATTAACCGCCCCTCGACCTCGATGTCGCCGCCGAAATGGCCGGCCTCCGGAGCCAACTGCTCGAAGTAGCGGTGCAGGTTATCGTCCGCCTGCTGATCCAGCGGAGAGTGAAAAATCTCCGCCTGCTCCAGTGCCCGCAGCCGGTAATCGATGCCATGATCCACATTGACTACCTGACAATGTTGTTCAATCAGGTCGATGGCTGGCAGGAAACGGGCTCGCTGCAACCCGTTCCGGTACAACTCCCGTGGCGGAATGTTGGAGGTGGCCACCAACACCACCCCGCGGGCAAACAGGGCTTTCATCAACCCCGCCAGCAACATGGCATCGGTGATGTCTGAAACAAAAAACTCATCGAAACAGATCACCTCGGCCTCGTCAGCCAGGGTCTGGGCCACTCGCTCCAACGGGTTGGGCTGGTCCTTGAGCTGATTCAGCTCCTGATGGACCCGGTGCATGAAGCGGTGAAAGTGGATGCGCATTTTGCGCTGCAGCGGCAACACCTCAAAAAACGTATCCACCAGATAGGTCTTACCCCGGCCGACGCCCCCCCAGAAATAGAGGCCCCGAACCGTGGGTGGCGGCGACGTTTTACCGAGCCAGCCACCCAACTTCCCCAGTAAGCCCGGTTCGAACTGATCTCGGGCCAGAAGGGCATCGTACAACTGTTGCAGTTGTTCGACGGCGTGGCGTTGAGCCGGGTCGGGGTGAAAATCCGGGCGGGAGAGATCCGCCTGATAACGCTGTAAGGGGGTCGCCTGTGGCACTTCCATGGCCCTCGTCACTGGTCTTAGCTTTGAGTGGTCATAGTACCATGGCAGCCCAAGCCGATGTATAGTTGGTCTATAACAAGTAGATAGTGCTAATTTTTTTGGCCTTAATTTACGGGTCGGTTTGGAGTAGATATGAATGAAGTTTGGATAGTACTGGCCCTGATTGTGGGATTTGGCCTCGGCTACGCCGTTCGCTGGCGCACCTCAGGTACCCCCGCCGATGCCCACAGCGTCAGGCAAAAGCTGGAAAAAGCCCGTTTCGAACTGGATCAGCAACGACAGGAGATGGCGGACTACTTTGAGCAGTCTCACGCAACCCTGCTGCAGTTGAGCCAGGATGTGGACAAGGCCAACCGGCTGTGGAACGAATCGGCCTCGCACCTGTTTGAGGAGCAACTCAGCACCGCCAAGTTGCCGCTGCATCAACCGGAGCCAGAGCCACTGACCACCGAAGATCAGCAGCCTAACGATTACGTTCACGGCTCCCACGGCATCATCAGCCCGAGAAAAAAAGTCAGCTGACCAGGGGAACTAAAGCGGCAGCGAGGGGGTCGATAAGCAAGTAGAAAAATTTGCTGAATTACGGAGAATTTCTATAGATGAATAAGTCTGTTACCGTTCTGACCGCCGCGATTTTCGCTGCCGGAGTCTCTCTGTTTCCCGCCACCAGCCACGCCGCTTTGCCTCTGGTGGTTGAGGGACAGCAATTGCCGAGCCTGGCACCAATGATCGAGCAGGTGGGCCCTGCCGTCGTATCGGTGTCGGTATCCGGCACCCAGGTGTCCCGCCAGGAGATTCCTGAGCCATTTCGTTACTTTTTCGGCCCCAATGCGCCCCGGGAGCGGGTCCAGGAGCGCCCATTCCGCGGCCTGGGTTCCGGGGTCATCATCGACGCCGATGAAGGCTACATCGTCACCAACCACCACGTCATCGACGGCGCCGATAAGATTCTCATCAGCCTCAGCGACGGCCGCGAATTTGAAGCCGAGCTGATCGGTTCCGATCAGAGCAGCGATGTGGCCCTGCTGAAAGTGGAGGCCGACGACCTGACCGAGGTGAAACTGGCCAAATCCGACGGCCTGCGGGTCGGCGACTTTGCCGTCGCCATCGGCAACCCCTTCGGCCTGGGACAGACCGTCACCTCCGGTATCGTCAGCGCCCTGGGCCGCAGCGGCCTGAACATCGAGAGCCTGGAAAACTTCATCCAGACCGACGCCGCCATTAACAGCGGTAACTCCGGTGGCGCCCTGGTGAACCTGCACGGTGAACTGATCGGCATCAATACCGCCATTCTGGCTCCGAGCGGCGGCAACGTCGGCATCGGCTTTGCCATTCCGTCGGACATGGTTCGCGGCCTGACTCAGCAGATCATCGAATTCGGTGAAGTGCGCCGCGGTGTGCTCGGAGTGCTGGGCCGGGAGCTGGACAACGAAACCGCCAAACTGTTTGGCCTCGAGTCTCAGCATGGCGCCTTCGTCAGCCAGGTGGTCCCAGACTCCGCCGCCGCCAAGGCGGGCCTGAAGGCCGGTGACATCATCATCAGCGTCAATGGCCGTAAGATTCGCACCTTCTCCGAACTGCGCGCCAAAGTCGCGACCATGGGCGCCGGCAGCAAAGTGAAGCTGGGCATCATTCGCGACGGCGATGAAGAGACCGTCAAGGTGACCCTGAGCGAAGCGGAAGGTGAGAACGTCAAAGCCAGCGTGGTTCACCCGGCCCTGGAAGGCGCCAAGCTGTCCACCTACAACCAGGACGGCATCGAAGGCGTCGCCATTACCGAGCTGGAAGAGCGCTCTGCCGCTGCCCGCCAGGGGCTGCGTAAAGGCGACATCATCCTCGGCGTTAACCGCGAGCGAGTGCAGAGCCTGAAAGAGCTGCGTAGCCTGCTGGAGGATTACGAAGGCGCACTGGCGCTGAACATCCGTCGTGATGACAGCAACATGTACCTGATAATCCGTTAACCCCCATGCCCGCCATGAGCCGCTGCCTTTCCGGTAGCGGCTCATTTTTTTGTGTTCCTTCGATGTGATACCCTCGTGCTTTCATTCATCAATATTATTAAGACCATGGCAAAGTTCCTGCTCTACGTTGCGAAACCGATTCTGGCCGGGCTGGTACTGGCCATCGCCATCGTGCTGTTGAGCCCCAGCCTCAGGCAGCAACTGCCGGATCTCAGCTGGCCCAGCAGCCAGGTCAATCGCACCAGTTTTGCCCAGGCGGTCAAGCGCGCCTCCCCTGCGGTAGTGAACATCTACTCCCGCACCCAGAATGCGGCCTTCCCGAATCAGTCCACCGACGCCGGCCTGGGCTCGGGCATCATCATGCGGGAAGACGGCTACGTGCTGACCAACTATCACGTGGTCAGCGGTGCCGACCTGATCTACGTGGCCCTGCAGGATGGTCGCTGGGGTTCGGCGGTGATGATTGGCGCCGATCCCTGGACCGATCTGGCGGTGCTGTACATCGATACCGAAGGACAATCTCTGCCGACCATCCCCTACGATCTCAAGCGTCAACCGGAGATCGGCGATGCGGTGCTGTCCATCGGCAACCCCTACAACCTGGGGCAAACCATTACCCAGGGGATCATCAGCGCCACCGGTCGATATGGCCTCAGTTCCGGCTATCAGGATTTCATCCAGACCGATGCCGCCATTAACCAAGGCAACTCCGGCGGCGCCCTGGTGGATGCGGACGGCTACCTGGTGGGGGTCAACACCGCCAACTACAATGTCGGCGGTGAAAGTGGCGTCGGCATCAACTTTGCCATTCCGCTGCCACTGGCCCATCACGTCATGGAAAAGCTGATTAAAGATGGTCGAGTAATTCGCGGCCACCTCGGCGTCAGTGCCGCACCGCTGGATGCCACCCGGGCACGATTAATGGGCATCGCCAATACCGACGGCGTGTTGCTGACCAACGTCGATCGCAACAGCCCGGCCGCCCGAGCCCGGCTGGCGGCCGGCGACGTCATCACCGAGCTCAACGGCCAAAAAATCGAAGGGGTCAACGCCATGATGGATGCCATCGCCGAGACGCCACCGGGTACCGAGGTCAACCTGACCCTGATTCGCAAAGGCAAGACGCTGCGGCTGCCGGTCACCATCGGCGAAATGCCGCCCTACCAGGCGCCGACCCGCTAAACCGGTACAGAATAAAAAACGGCTCCCATGGGAGCCGCTTTTTGTGCCCTGAACAAAAGCATTTACAAGTGGATTTATTTTCCCTAAGTTAATGAATGTCGGGCAAAAAGGAGTTGCCCCTTCATCAACAACAAGGACGAAATCACATGACTCACACTCTCAGAAAACCGCTGCTGGCCCTGACCACCATTGCCGCATTGGGCCTCACCGGCTACGCCGTGGCCGGCAACTACATTCTCGAATACGTGTACTACTCGGACGCCAGTCACACCACCATCGTCGGTGAGTCGGTCACCCGTTGCGACAACAGCACCTACGTTACCGGCACCATCACCCCCTATAAGCGTTTGGTTGGCCACGAGCCCTGCGCCTTCTCCCGGCGTTGATGCACATCGGGGGAGCCCTGACTCCCCCAACCCTCACTTGCCACACTCGTGGTCAAGCAACGCCAGCTTAAGTTCCACCCCACCGGCATAACCGGTCAGGCTACCGTCTTTGCCGATCACCCGGTGACAAGGCACCACCACCGCCACCGGATTGCGACCATTTGCCGCGCCCACGGCCCGCACCGATTTCGGCCGACCGATGCGCTCGGCAATGTCCGAGTAGGCGCACGTCTCGCCATACGGAATGGTCATCAATGCCTGCCACACCTGCTGCTGAAATGCCGTCCCGCGCATATCCAGAGGCAGATCAAACTGGTGTCGACGTCCTTGGGCGTACTCCTCAAACTGAGTCCGTACCGATTGCAACGCCTGAGGGCAACGCTGCCAGTGCGTTTCGATGGTCAGCGGCTGGGCGCCCTGCTGAAACCCCAACGCCACCAGGCCTCGATCCGACACTACCGCCAGTACCTCTCCCCAAGGCGACGCCCACTGATCATACTTCATGTTGATTCTCCTAAAGATTGCCACAATGCCATCACCGCGTAGGCACGCCAGGGCCGCCACGATTCCGCCAACTCCCGGGTCTGTGTCGGGCTGCCTTTCTCCAACTTCAGGGCATGATACAAACCCAGATCCGAAGCGGGAAAACCATCGCTCTCCTGCAACCCGCGCATGCACACGTACTGCGCCGTCCAGTCCCCCACCCCGGTCAGAGTCTGCAGTCGCTGCAGCCGTGACGCCAGCGAGCCGTGACCAGCCTCAAAGCCATCGGCGTAGGCGCGGGCAATGCCCTGCAACCATCGAGCCCGGGTGGCCGTCAGCCCCAGACCGCTGAGATCGGCGCTGGCCAACCGTGCCGGGGTCGGAAACGTCCGTGATAAGCCCGACGCCTGCGACAACGGCTCACCGAAGCGATCGCACAAACGACTCAGTATCGTTCTCGCGCCTTTGACACTGATCTGTTGACCGACAATGGCCCGAACCACCGCCTCAAACTCACTCCAGATCCCCGGCAACCTCAGTCCGGGATGGCGACGCCAGATCGGCCCAAGCTGCGCGTCTTCGGCGAAGGCCTGCCACAGCGCCTGCGGATCGGTATCCAGATCAAACACCTCCCTGACCCGCTGCACCACCGCCTGCAGACAATGGGGGGCGTCACAATGAATGGTCAGATTCAATCGGCACAGCTCGAGATCCGGCGACAACTCGAACCACCCTCGCTGCTGCCCCAGTTGAAAGGCGCGGCTGTAACAGTCAGCCTCAATCCGCTCCACCCCGGGCAACGCCCGGGTTTGCAAGAACGCCAGCAGGGTCGACCAATCAAACGGCGGCCGGAATCGCAGTTGCACCCGACAACCGGGGCCACCGGCATCAGTACGACGGCGAATGTCGGACGGGGTCAGGGAAAACTGGCGCTGAAACGCGTCATTGAAACGGCGACGGGACTGAAACCCGCACGCCTGAGCCACCGCCAATATTGGCAACTCGCTCTCTGACAGCAACTGTTTGGCAAACAACAGCCGATGGTTCAGGGCATAAGCCAGCGGCGACACCCCGAGGTGTTGTTCAAACAAGCGTCGCAGGTGACGATCGCTGACGCCGAGACGCTCGGCGAACGCCGCCAGCGCCGGTATCGGTTCGCCGGCATGAATCAGCGACAACGCTCGCGTGACCGTGGTTGCGGTTCCCCGCCACGCCGGACTGAACGGCGCACTCTCGGGGCGACAGCGCAGACACGGACGGTAGCCGGCTTTAGCCGCTGCGGCCGCATTGGCAAAGTACTCGACGTTGTCGGATTTCGGCGCCGGCGCCGGACACACCGGCCGGCAATAGATGCCGGTGGTTTTGACGGCAGTAAAGAAACGGCCGTCAAAGCGGTGGTCTCGGGCCAGGCGTGCCCGTTCACATTGGGAATGAGTCAGTGTCATGGGGCCACTGTATCACAGCCCCAGCCACCAATGAGCCGGATCCGGACATCAATGCCCCCGGCTTCGAATTCAACCCCGAGCGTACTGAATGGCGGTTTTGTACTGGCTCAGGTCGGCATCATTGGCAAGCTCTGTTACCCAGGTTGCAATGTCCCGACCGAACTGGTCGAGGGTGATCGCTTGCCCTTTGTGGTTAGTAAACCCGGCGTGGTCAAAGGCCACCGCGATGTCGTCGTAGATCGAAATGGTCTTGATGAACGTCAACAACGCCTGGTGCTTCACCCTGGCTTCAGCCGCCGTTTTCGCCACCAGCAAGTAGTTCACCAATGATCCTCGAGTGTTGTAGTTGTCCTGTGTCAGCAGGAATTGGCCACCACTTTGAGCGAGTTCAGCCAGCTTTTCCCAGGTCCAGGTTTGTTGCTCGGCAAACGCCACCGGGATGCCCTCTTCAAACAAGCGGGTTTCCATACGGCCATAGAACGTTACTCCAGAACCACTCATGTACTGATCGATCACAAAGTGGGTCAGCTCATGATTGAATACCTTGGCGTCAAACTCAGGAAAGCTGCTGAGGTTGTTCGGCAACACCATGCGCCCGGACAGGTAGCCTCCTTTGTTGTTGTCGCCTTTGTACGCCACCCCTTGTACTGCCAGTTTTGTCCCGTTCCCCGGGCCAAACTGCGCCACCAGCAAATCAAAGCTGAAGCTATTGATGCTGCGATCAAGCTGGCACAGCATCTGCGCCGATGGCACCGACGCACACAGCGCATCGAAGTAGTCGCCAGAGTGCTGATACTGCTGAGCAGCGGCGCGCACCACCTTGTCCAGCACCGGTTGCCAGTCTGGCTGTGATTGCAATCCATCCACATAACGCGAGGCCTGGCAATACGTGCTGCTAAGCGGGCCGGTACCGGAATCCGTGCAGCGGTCATTCGTGGCCGCCGCAGCGCTCAGCAGATCGGCATCGATAATGCCCGGCTGCGATGCCTGCAGTCGCTGCAGATCAAACGCGATCAACTCGATGGCCTCAGAGACCGCAGCGCCGTCGGAAAACGCGGCCACCGCCATCAGCGCCTCGGAATCCTGCAATCCCCACAGCCCGGCCTGAATATCGACATAGTGTTGCAGCGCCGACATGGTGGTCACCATGTCATCCAAACCGGTGCTGTCCGTCTCTTCCGGCACGCTGTAGGCCACATCCTTATAACCGTAATACTCGCACTGCCCGGGTGCCGCCGGGTAAGGGCAGAACCGGTCCTGTTGCTGATCGATGTGCTGTATCTCAGCGCCGAGATCCGCATAGCTACGTGGGATCACGTACTCGGATGTGTATGGCATCAGCTCAGACGCGCCCGGAGTACCGCCCTCATTGCCACCGCCCTCATCCGGCCCGGTTGGCGTGGAAGAACCTGAGCCTGAGCCTCCGCAGGCAGTCAGCATCAGGGCGATCAAAACAGGGCAGAGCTTGCGATCAAACAACAAAGTGTACTCCGGTGAGTCAGGGAATTTTCAAGCGGCGGATTCTACCGACAGCCCTTCCCAGGCTCATTGACCATAATCAAAATATAAATCAATAACATAGCTAAGAAGCAGAGCTTAATTTGGCAGAACGTAGCCTAAGGCGGGGAAAATAGGGCTTCGCCCCCCTTCGTAGAAACTAAAAACCCCGCCACGGAGGCGGGGTGAGAAGGCTTGGCTAACCGGCAGCGCCGGTGCCACTGTCATCGAAACTGAGCGGTTACACCCGCCGGCCCAGCATCCTCGACAGGGTGCCATCGCCATCCATTAACTGGTGTTTGAGTGCACCGGCCACGTGCAGCACGATGGCGGCAATCATCAGGTTGCCTCCCAGCTCATGCAGTTCGTGCCCCAGACCGGCCAGGGATTCACTCAATGGCAACACCGCTTGCGGGTTGGCCGGATCCGGATTGGCCGCCAGCAACTCCCAGCCAAAGATCTCCAGACCATGACCGCCGCCGCCGGACATCATCATGCCGGAAACCGGCATCAACACGGTACCGATGATCAACGTCCAATGTACCGCCGTTGCCAGCAACCGCTGCGGGCGACTCTCCTTCGACAACGGCTGCGGCCAGCCCTGGCGACTGCGCCAGCCGATGCGGGCCAGGGCCACCACCACAATCAGCATACCTATGGATTTATGGATGGGATACAGGGCGTAGGCCTCGTTCTCCTCCATGTAGATGCCCACCGCCAGCAACGCCATTAACGTCAGGCCCACGATCCAGTGCAGCGCCACGGTCAACGGCGCCAGTTGCTGTTTTGAGTCCTTCATAACACACTCCTTGTTGGTCTCTGCCCCTATGCTAATTGGCCCGGTCAAGGATGTAAAAATGAAATACCTCAGCCCTTGTAACGGAAGATGTCAGACACAAAAACGCCGGCACTAAGGCCGGCGTTGAACGAGGCGAGACGGCGCTACTTCAAGCGCACCACGTCGGCGCCGAGCCCGGCCATCTTGTCTTCGATGTGCTCGTAGCCACGGTCCAGGTGGTAGATGCGATCGACGATGGTGGTGCCCTCAGCCACCAGCCCGGCAATCACCAGACAGGCCGACGCCCGCAGATCGGTGGCCATCACCTGTGCGCCGGTCAGCTTGGCTTCCCCTTTGATCAGGCAGGTATTGCCTTCCAGATCGACATCGGCGCCCATCCGCTGCAACTCAGGGATGTGCATAAACCGGTTTTCGAAAATGGTTTCCGTCACCTTGCTGACCCCTTGTGCCACCACATTGAGGGCACAGAACTGGGCTTGCATATCGGTGGGGAACGCCGGATGGGGCGCGGTTTTAATGTCCACAGCCTGAGGCGGTTTACCGCCCATATCCAGGGCAATCCAGTCGCTGCCGCGCTCAATCTGAGCGCCCGCTTCCTGCAGCTTGAGCAGCACCGCATCCATGGTCTCCGGCGCCGCTTTTCGGCAGACAATGCGGCCACCGGTCGCCGCTGCCGCCACCAGATAAGTACCGGTTTCAATGCGGTCCGGCATCACCTCGTAGTGAATGCCAGACAAGCGTTCGACCCCTTCAATCACCAGGGTATCGGTTCCGGCGCCTTTAATGTCGGCCCCCATGGCATTCAGGCAGTTGGCCAGATCCACCACTTCCGGTTCCCGGGCGGCGTTTTCAATCACCGTGGTGCCGTCGGCCAGTGCCGCCGCCATCATCAGGTTCTCAGTGCCGGTCACCGACACCATGTCCATCAGGATGGTGGCGCCTTTGAGACGACCGTCGATGCGAGCCTTGATGTAGCCTTCGTCAACGGTGACCTCGGCCCCCATCAACTGCAAGCCATGAATGTGCAGGTTCACCGGCCGGGCGCCAATGGCACAGCCACCGGGCAGAGACACGTCGGCGCGGCCATATTTCGCCAGCAGCGGCCCCAGAATCATGATCGAGGCACGCATGGTCTTCACCAGGTCATAGGGCGCCACATACTGATCGATGCTTTGAGGGCGAATGGCCACCACGCCCTGAGACAGGTCACTGACGTCGGCACCCAATTGGCGCAGCAACTGACAACTGGTGTTGACGTCACGCAGCGCCGGTACGTTGCCGATACGCATCTCATCGTCGGCCAGCACCGAGGCCATCAAAATCGGCAGGGCCGCATTTTTTGCACCAGAGATGGTGACTTCGCCGGCTAAGGGGCCGGCTGCCCGAATTTGCAATTTATCCACGCTATATCAGCCAGCTCACAGGTTAAACATTTTTTCACGCTGCCATTCCGCTGGCGTAAATGCTTTGATGGTCAAAGCATGCAAGGTTCCATCAGTGATCTTTTCCATCAATGGTGCGTAAACAGCCTGCTGGCGTTTTACTCGGCTCATGCCATCAAAACAGGCCCCGACCACCACCACTTTGTAGTGAGTGCCTTCGGCAGTGACGATCACATCGTCCAGGTCCATGGCCTGGCGCAGCATCTCGGCGACTTCAGTGTTCTGCATTACGCTTTCCCTCGAGCTTCGCTATGCGATAGCTAAAAAATCAATATCATACAGGTCCAACAGGGCTCGTACGCCTGCCGGCACCCCAACCCAAGTCAACGACTGTCCCCGGCTTTGCGCCAGGCCGACCCACTCCAGCAACAACGCCACACCGGCGCTGTCACACCGGGTCAGCCCGGACAGATCGATCTCGGCAATGGTGTCCGTCAGGGGAGACGGTGTTGGTCCGCAAAAGTGGCTGACCGTATCCAGAGTCAGCTGGCCTTCCAGGCACAATCGGCGGTCGGCGACACGAGCGCTAACGGTCATTGGCTCTGTCCTGTGGTCGCCACAATACCTTGTCGATTGCGCTCCGCCAACTGTTGCGTGACAGAATCGATCCCCTGTTGACGGATAAGGCCACCAAGCTCCGCCTGCTGGGAAGCCAACAAGCTGATGCCTTCTGCAACCAGATCAAAGACCTTCCAGTTGCCCTTCTTGTTTTTACGGGCCTTGAACTGCAGATCCACCGGTTCCCGCTGCTTTTCGATCAGTTTCACATCGATGGCCACAATCTTGGCTTCGCCATAGGGCTTCTCCGGTGCAAACTCCAGCGTCTGGTCGGTGTATTTATCAAAGGCACTGGCAAACGTCGCCAACATGTACTCTTTAAATTCAGCGGTGAACTTGTCCCGCTGATCGCGAGTGGTCTTGCGGGCATGCACCCCCATCACCTTGTAAGCGGCATACTTGTAATCGATGTAGGGCAGCAGCTCTTCATCGATCAACTGCCGCACCTTGGCCGGATCGCTGTCCAGCTCGCTGCGCTCCTGGCTCAGGCGGGTAAACGCATGATCCGCCACCTGCTTCATCATCTCGTAGGGGTTGGTGTAGTCCTTGGCCTGAGCCGACCCCATCCCCATTACCAGCACCAGAGCCAGTTGCAAAATTCGCTGCATCATAGTCTGTCCTCCCGATTAACCTTTGTTGCCGCTGCTGTACAGGAACTGGCCAATGAGTTCCTCCAGCACCATGGCACTGCGGGTGTCTTCCAGGCGGTCGCCATCGGCCAACAGCTCAGATTCGTCGTCCATAAACCCCGGAGTCAGGCCGATGTACTGTTCGCCCAACAGGCCAGAGGTCAGAATCGAGGCGCTGCTGGTATCGGTAAACTGATCAAAGCGACTCTCAATGGCCAGGGTCACAACCGGGACCAGCAATTCGGGATCCAGATCGATTTGGGCCACCCGCCCTACCACTACACCACCGACCTTCACCGGCGAACGCTCTTTGAGGCTGCCGATGTTGTCGAACTGAGCGGTCAGCATATACACGTTGGTGTGGGCGCGGGGATCGATGTCCGCCACCTTAAAGACCAACACCAGAAACGCGATGATGCCGGCCAGCAAAAAGCCACCCACCGCCAATTCAATTTTTCTATTCGTCATGCTAGTTTCCAAACATCAATGCGGTCAGCAAAAAATCCAATCCCAGAACAGCCAGGGAGGCGTGCACTACGGTATCTGTGGTGGCCCGGCCCAAGCCTTCGGCGGTGGGCAAAGCATTGTAGCCTTTGTAGGTGGCGATCCAGGTCACGACGGTGGCAAAGGCCACCGATTTAATCAGGCAGTTGACGATGTCCTGACGCCACTCCACCTGAGCCTGCAGAATCGACCAGAAGGCACCGTCGTCGATGCCTTTCCACTCGACGCCAACCAAATGGCCGCCCCATACGCCGACAGCCACAAACATCAGCGTCAGCAATGGCAACGAAATAACACCGGCCCAGAACCTGGGCGCAATCACCCGCCGCAGTGGGTCCACCGCCATCATCTCCAGGCTGGCCAACTGCTCGGTGGCCTTCATCAGCCCAATCTCCGCCGTCAGCGCCGAACCGGCACGGCCGGCAAACAACAGCGCCGCCACCACGGGTCCTAGCTCACGCAGCAGCGACAGCGCCACCATCGGGCCCAGACTCTCTTCGGTACCGAAGTCCACCAGAATAGTGTAACCCTGCAGGCCGAGTACCATACCGATAAACAGCCCGGACACCAGGATAATCAACATCGACAGGACGCCGACGCTGTAGATTTGACGGGCCAGCAGCGGCCACATTTTGCGGGGCTCGGGCTTGTGCACCAGGGCCCCCACCAGCATCAGGGTGGCCCGGCCCATGGAGCTCAAGGTCTCCAGGCCCGTGCGCCCCAGTCGCTGAATCATCTGAACCATCATGAGTTGAGTAACTCCTGTTGATACGCCGGTGCCGGGTAATGGAATGCCACCGGTCCGTCGGCCTGGCCACGGAGAAACTGCTGCAATTGCGGCGACTCTGCCTGCCTTAAGCTGTCGCCATCGCCGGCACCAATCACCTGGCCATCGGCAATGACGTAGGCATAATCGGCGATGGACAGCACCTCCTGCACGTCGTGGCTCACCACCACCGAGGTCAGTGACAGCGCCTCACTCATCTCTTTGATCAGCTTCACCAGCACCGCCATCGAGATTGGGTCCTGGCCGGCAAACGGCTCATCGTACATCACCAGTTCCGGCTCCAGGGCGATGGCCCGCGCCAAGGCCGCCCGGCGCTGCATGCCTCCAGACAGCTCCGACGGCATCAGGGCAGCCGCGCCCCTCAGCCCCACGGCTTCCAGCTTCATCAGCACCAGTTTGCGAATCAGAGCCTCATTGAGATCGGTGTGCTCTCGCAAAGGAAAGGCCACATTGTCGAACACCGACATGTCGGTGAACAGTGCCCCGGACTGGAACAGCATGCTCATGCGGCGACGCAAGCCAAACAGATCGCTGCGGCTTTGCCGGTGCAGGTCCTGGCCATCAAACAACACGCGCCCCGAATCCGGCAGCAACTGGCCGCCAATCAACTTCAGCAGCGTGGTCTTGCCGATGCCACTGGGGCCCATAATGGCCGTCACCTTGCCCCTGGGGATCACCAGATCCAGGCCCTTAAATATCTGTCTGGTCCCGCGGCTGAATGTCAGCCCCTGGACTTCAATCAGGTTGTCTGGGTTTTCCACTAAGAAATTCATTCCCTTACACGGGTCTTTTTGACCGGAATATGGCAGATTATCAATATTCGGAAAGGAATATAACTAATCGGGCCGAAATTCCGTTGTAAAATGACGTAAATCAAACGGGTCAGGGCCACTCAGCCATCGCCGTGCTTATTACACAGACCGGCGTGCAGTCCGGCTGGTTCCCAGGTTTCATTCTATGAAGTCCCATTTTTATCCACAACAACCGGGCCCGGCCTTTTCTTTTCAAAATGTTCGGGCGACAATGCGCCTCTTCAATGCCAGGTTTTTTAAAACATGTTTCTCAATATTCTGATGCTGCTGGGCGGGCTGGCGTTACTGGTCTGGAGTGCCGACCGTTTCGTCTATGGCGCCGCCGCCATTGCCCGTAACCTGGGCCTGCCATCGCTGATCATTGGCCTGACGATTGTCTCCATGGGCTCATCGGCACCGGAGATGATGGTATCGGCCACGGCCGCCCTGGATGGCAAGGGCGACACCGCCATCGGCAACGTCCTGGGCTCCAACATCGCCAACATCACCCTGATTCTCGGCCTTACCGCCCTGCTGCGGCCTCTGGTGGTCGGCAGCAACACCCTGCGTCGAGAGATGCCTCTGATGATGGCCGGAACCCTGCTGGCCGGGTATCTGCTCAGCGATCAACACCTGAGTTACTTTGACGGCATGCTGCTGCTGTGTGCCTTTGCCCTGATTCTTGGGTACCTGTGTACCAGTGCCTGGCGCAACCGGGACAACGATCCCATGGCCAAAGCCAGCGAAGATGAGATTCCCACCAACCTGCCCACCAGCCACGCCACCTTCTGGTTGCTGCTGGGGATGGCACTGCTGCCGTTGGCGTCAAGCTGGATGGTGGACGGCGCCGTCGGGATCGCTCAATGGTTCGGCATGTCGGATCTGGTCATCGGCCTGACCATCATCGCCATCGGCACCAGCCTGCCGGAACTGGCCGCCTGCATCGCCGGGGTACTGAAGAACGAAGACGATCTGGCCATCGGTAACGTGGTCGGTTCCAACCTGTTTAACATCCTGGCGGTGCTGGCGATTCCGGCCCTGTTGGCCCCCGGCAGCGTCGATGCCAATGCCGCCGGCCGAGACCTGTACGTCATGCTGGCGACCAGCCTGGCACCGCTGCTGATCCTGTGGATGAAGAAGCGCCAGGTACTGGGCCGCATCGAAGGGCTGATTTTACTTATTATATTTATCGCCTACCAAGGCATCCTGTTTACGCAGGCAGGCTAAAAGGAGCTCTGTAATACCATGGCCACCCCCTCCCAATTGCGCCAATGGGCGCGAGAAGTGATCGACGTAGAGATTGAAGCACTGCAAGGATTGCAGCAGTACATCGATGATGCGTTTGTTGCGGCCTGCGAACTGATGCAACAGTGCAAGGGAAAAGTCATCGTCATGGGCATGGGCAAGTCCGGTCACGTCGGCAACAAAATTGCCGCCACCCTGGCCAGCACCGGCACACCGGCTTTCTTCGTTCACCCCGGTGAGGCCAGTCACGGCGATCTGGGCATGCTGACCGAAGGCGATGTGGTCCTGGCGATCTCCAACTCCGGCGAAGCCAGCGAGATCATGACCTTGATGCCGGTCATCCGCCGCCTCGGTATTCCGGTGATCGCCATGACAGGCAAGCCCGACTCCAGCATGGCCAAACTGGCTCAGGTTCACCTCAACATCAAAGTCACCAAGGAAGCCTGCCCCCTGGGGCTGGCTCCCACCTCCTCCACCACCGCCACTCTGGTGATGGGCGATGCCCTGGCCGTCGCCCTGCTGCAGGCCAAAGGCTTTACCGCCGACGACTTCGCCCTGTCTCACCCCGGCGGCGCCCTGGGTCGCAAGCTGCTGCTTCGGGTCGATGAGCTGACCCACACCGGCACTCAACTGCCGGCGGTGTCGGAAACTGTTACCATCTCCGAAGCCCTGCTGGAGGTTTCCGCCAAAGGGCTGGGGATGACCTGTGTCCTCGACGGCAATGGCCACCTCAGCGGCATCTTTACCGATGGCGACCTGCGCCGGGTCCTGGATGCCCGCATCGACATTCACGCCACCGCCATCGGCGAAGTGATGACTCGCAACCCCATCACCCTGGCCGACAACCTGCTCGCTGCCGAGGCCTTAAAGCTGATGGAAGAGAAGAAAATCAATGGCCTGGTGCGCGTCTCCCCGCAAGGGCAACCTCTGGGTGCCCTCAACATGATGGATATGCTTAAGGCAGGAGTGCTGTAATGAATCACATCGAAACCCTCTACGGTCCTGTCAGCCAACAGGCGTTTGAACTGGCGAAAGGGATCCGGCTGCTGGTCTGTGACGTTGACGGCGTATTTTCCGATGGCCGCATCTATCTGGGCAACAATGGCGAGGAGCTGAAAGCGTTCCACACCCGAGACGGCTTTGGCATCAAGGCGCTGCAAACCAGTGGCGTCGACGTGGCGATCATCACCGGCCGCAAATCCGACATCGTGCAGCGGCGCATGACCGCCCTTGGGGTAAAACACATCCACCAAGGGGTGGACAACAAGGTCGAAGCTTACGAACAGCTGAAGCGTCAGCTGAACGTCAGCGATGACCAGTGCGCCTACATTGGCGACGACCTGGTGGACACCCCGGTGATGGCCCTGACTGGGTTGTCGGTGGCGGTCAACGACGCGCACCCACTGGTGCGCAAGCAAGCTACACTGACAACGGTAACCCGGGGCGGCTTCGGCGCCGTGCGCGAGCTGTGTGATCTGATCATGGCTGCCCAAGGGACCCTGGAACATGCCCAAGGAATGAGCGTATGAAACGCGAGGCCCTGGCCATCGCCCTGTTGTTCGGTGCCGCGTCGTTTCTGACCTGGCGCTCCATGGTCCTCAAGGACCAACTGACCGACGAGGTGAAGCCAAGCTATCAACCGGACTTTATTGCCGAAAATCTGAAGAGTCGAATCTACTCGGAACAGGGACACCTGAACGCCGAGATCGCCGCCGACGAGATGGAGCATTACCAGTCGCTGGCGTTGACCCGGCTGACCAAGCCCGAATACCTGCTGTACCCACAGGACAGCCAGGGGCAATGGCGCATCCAGGCAAAACAGGGACAGTTAAGTGACGGCCGCCATGTGGTTCTGGAAAATGATGTTATCATCACAGCCATTGAGCCCAATGAACCGCTGAAGACCCTAACCACCAGCTATCTTGAGCTGGATCTGGAAACCATGATCATGACCTCCAACCGCCAGATTCTGGCCACCGGAGAGGACTTTGAGATCAATGCCAAGGGCTTATGGGCCGATTTGAATTTGAACAAGGTAGAACTGAAGAGTCAGGTATATGCCATCTATGAAACCAATTAAACTGCTGCTCACTGCCTTGCTGGTCGTAGCCAGCACCAGCTCCCTCGCCCTGGACAGCGACACCCGCGAAAAGGTGGAGATCAAGGCAGACAAGTCCAATGCCGATCTGCCCAATGGCACCATCGTCTATTCCGGACGGGTGCGCATCTCCCAGGGCACTCTGCTGATCAACGCCGATGAACTGCGGGTAGAAGCCACCGACAACAAAGACGTCAAGGTACTGGTGGCCACCGGCACACCGGCCACCTACCAGCAGATGATGGAAAACGGCAAACTGGCGGAAGCGGAAGCCGGTGAGATTCGTTACAGCCTGCAGGATCGCATCCTGACCCTGAGCCACAACGCCGAAATGCGCCAGTCCGGCAGCCTGGTGAAAGGCGATACCATTCAATACGACCTGAACCAGCAGAAGCTGCTGGCCGAAAGCAGCGGCGACGAGCAGATCACCACCATCTTCCTGCCGGCCGATGCGGATCTTAAGCCGGACCCCAAACCTGAGCCCTCCCCGCAACAGCAACCGACAGACCCTAAGCAAGGTGAGCAGCAACCATGAGTCGTTCAACCCTGACCGCAGACAAGCTGGCCAAGGCCTATAAGGGCCGGGAAGTGGTGAAAAATGTCGGCCTGGAGGTCAGCACCGGCCAGATCGTCGGCCTGCTGGGCCCCAACGGTGCCGGCAAGACCACCACCTTCTACATGGTGGTGGGCCTGGTACAAAACGACCGCGGCCGCATTCAGATCGACGGCGAAGACATCACCCTGCTGCCGATGCACAGCCGCGCCCGCAAAGGCATCGGCTACCTGCCTCAGGAATCGTCGATCTTTCGCAAGCTCTCCGTCTACGACAACCTGATGGCGGTTCTGCAAACCCGCAAAGGGATGAGTACCAGCCAGCGAGTCGAGAAACTGGAGCAGTTGCTGGAGGAGTTCAACATCACTCACATCCGCGACAGCCTCGGTATGAGCCTGTCCGGCGGCGAACGGCGCCGGGTGGAGATCGCCCGCGCCCTGGCGGCGGACCCCAAGTTCATTCTCCTCGACGAACCCTTTGCCGGCGTGGATCCCATCTCGGTGATCGACATTAAGAAGATCATCCAACACCTGCGAGACCGGGGCCTGGGCGTGCTGATTACCGACCACAACGTGCGTGAGACCCTGGATGTGTGTGAACACGCCTACATCGTCAGTCACGGTGAGTTGATCGCTCAGGGTGAGCCAGCCGCCATCCTGGAGAACAAGCTGGTGCGCTCGGTATACTTGGGCGATCAGTTCAAGCTATAGTAATTGGTAGGCAGGGCAACCTGGATGTCACTACACAAAAACAAGGATAAGGACGGGTTGTTGTAAATGAAAACTTCTCTTCAGCTGAAACTGGGGCAACAACTCACCATGACCCCGCAGCTGCAGCAGGCCATTCGGCTGTTGCAGTTGTCGACCCTGGATTTACAGCAAGAGATCCAGGAGGCGCTGGACTCCAACCCGCTGTTGGAAGCCGACGAAGAGTTTCTGGCGGCTCCCGCCAACGTGGATGCCCCCGAAGCCAGCGACAGCGGCAATGAGCTGGACGTGGCCCCAGAGCCCGCCAGCCTCGACACCAGCGAAGCCCTGTCCCAGACTGACATGCCCGACGACCTGCAGGTCGACACCTCCTGGGACGAGTACTACACCTCGGCCCCCACCTCCAGCAGCAGCGGCAGTCGCGAAGACGACATGCCGTTCCAGGGCAGCACCTCGGACTCGTTGCAGGACCACCTGCTGTGGCAGATGGAACTGACGCCGATGTCGGACACCGACCGCGCCATCGCCATCGCCATCATCGACGCCACCGACGAGCGCGGCTACCTGACTCAAAGCAGCGACGACATTCTCGAAGCCATGGGTGACGACGACGTCGAGCTGGACGAAGTGGAAGCGGTACTCAAGCGGGTACAACGCTTTGATCCCATCGGCGTCTGCGCCCGGGACCTGGGCGAATGCCTGCTGGTACAACTGAGTCAGTTTGACGGCGATACCCCGTGGAAGGCCGAAGCCGAGATGCTGATTCAGGAGCACATGGATCTGCTGGCCAACCGGGATTTTCGCGGCATGATGCGCAAAACCCGCCTCAGCGAAGAGGAGCTGAAGCTGTCGATGGAGCTGATTCAGACCCTGAATCCGCGCCCGGGCAGTGCCCTGATCTCCGATAACGACCAGTACGTCATTCCCGACGTCGCCGTCAGAAAGAAAAAAGGCCGCTGGGTGGTGGAGTTGAACCCGGAGACCATGCCGAAGATTCGCATCAATGAACAGTACGCGGCCCTCAGTCGCCACAGTCGCAATCAGGCCGACAGCCAGTTTGTCCGGGGTCACCTGCAAGAGGCGAAGTGGTTCATCAAAAGCCTCGAAAGCCGCAACGACACCCTGTTGAAGGTGGCTAACTGCATCGTTCAGTTCCAGCAGGGTTTTCTGGAATACGGTGACGAAGCGATGAAACCCATGGTGCTCAATGACGTCGCCGAAGCGGTCGACATGCACGAGTCCACCATCTCTCGGGTGACCACCCAGAAATACATGCATACCCCACGTGGCATCTTCGAATTGAAGTATTTTTTCTCCAGCCACGTCAGCACAGAAAACGGCGGAGAATGCTCCTCCACCGCAATCCGTGCTTTAATTAAAAAATTGGTTGCTGCAGAGAACCCAAGGAAGCCTCTCAGCGACAGTAAGATGGCGGAGCTGCTGGCAGAACAGGGAATCAAGGTCGCACGGCGCACCATCGCCAAATACCGAGAAGCCCTGTCTATTGCTCCCTCAAATCAGAGGAAAAGCCTGTAAACGGCTAACTAAGGAGGAACCCATATGCAGATTAACCTGACCGGCCACCACGTCGAAATCACCACGGCCCTAAGAGACTATGTGCATACCAAGTTCGATAAGTTAGAGCGCCACTTCGACCACATCTCCAACGTGCATGTGGTCCTGAATGTGGAAAAACAGCAGCAAACCGCGGAAGCCAAATTGCACCTGAGCGGCCGGGAGGTCTATGCCACCCACAACCACAGCAATATGTACGCCGCCATCGATGGTCTGATCGACAAACTCGACAGGCAAGTCCTTAAACATAAAGAGAAAATTTCACGTCACTGACCATGGATATTGAGACGATACTCAGCCCGGAGTGTGCCACCATCGCCGCTCCGGGTACCAGCAAGAAACGCGCCCTGGAGCTGATTTCTCAGCTGGCCAGCCAGCGTTACACCGACGTCAACCCGCAGCAGCTGTTTGAAAGCCTGCTGGCCCGGGAAAAGATGGGCAGCACCGGCATTGGCAAAGGCATCGCCCTGCCCCACGGCCGCCTGCCGAACGTGGACCACGCCATCGCCGTATTCGTGAAATGCGACGAGCCGATCCCCTTTGATGCCATCGACGGCAAACCCGTCGATCTGCTGTTTGCCCTGTTTGTCCCCGAAGACAACTGCAAACAGCACCTGTCGACCCTGGCCTCCATGGCCAAGGTGCTGGACAACAAAGACATCTGTCGGTCGCTGCGCAAATCGGCCGATGACCATGAGATCTATCAACTGGTGACCTCGTGAAACTGATTATCCTCTCCGGCCGCTCCGGCGCAGGCAAATCCGTGGCCCTGCGGGTTCTGGAAGACCTGGGCTACTACTGCGTCGATAACCTGCCGGCCAGCATGCTGCCGGCCCTGGTCAATGAAATGGTGGATCGCTGCTCCACACTGGCGGTCAGTCTGGATATTCGCAACCTGCCAGAGCAGGCAGAAAGCATTCCCGATGAACTGAAGCGACTGCCGGACAGCGTCGACTGGCAAATCTATTTTCTGGATGCCTCCGACAGCAGCCTGATTAAGCGCTACAGCGAGACCCGGCGGCTGCATCCGCTGTCGCAGACCGGCATCTCACTGGCCCAGGCCATCGCTTCGGAGACCGAGATGCTGGCGCCGATTCGGCAATTGGCCGACCACAGCATCCATACCGACAACCTGTCGGTGCATCAACTGGCGGATGAGATTCGCACCCGCCTGCTGGGCAAGGCCGAACGGGACCTGTTGTTGGTGTTTGAATCCTTTGGCTTTAAACACGGCATCCCCAAGGACGCCGATTACGTGTTCGATGTCCGCTTCCTGCCCAATCCTCACTGGGATCCGAAGCTGAGGCCCCTGACCGGCCTGGACGCACCGGTGCAGCGCTATTTCACCAAGGAAGCCGAAGTGGCCCGCTTTATTGACCACACCGAGAGTTTCCTGAAAAACTGGCTGCCGATGCTGGAACGCAACAATCGCGCCTACCTGACTGTGGCCATCGGTTGCACCGGCGGCCAACATCGCAGTGTCTACATCGCCCAGCAACTGGGAAACCGCTTTAAGCTGAGCCAGAAACACATCTCCGTCCGCCACCGGGAATTGAAACTCAACGACAGCCAATGAAACTGACCCGCACCCTGAGGGTGGTAAACAAGCTTGGGCTGCATGCCCGGGCCGCCACCCGCCTGGCCCAGGTGGCCCATAATTACGACGCCAACATTCAGATCATCCATGGCAACCAGAGCGCCGACGCCAACAGCGTATTGGGTGTGCTAATGCTGGAAACCTGTCAGGGCCAGGAGGTCACCATCGTCTGTGACGGCGACGATGCCGAACCGGCCATGACCGCCATTACCGAGCTGTTCAGCGCCCGCTTCGACGAATCCGAGTAGCCCAAACAACCACGCCGGCCCTGGGGCCGGCGTGGTGATCATCGCTGAGGCTTCGCTCAGTTACCCGCCACCTTCATCTGTGACAACAGGATTGAACCGGTACCAATGCTGGAACGCGGGTCGCGATCGCTGCCCACCGCCACCATCTCCTTGTACATCTGCTTGAGATTGCCGGCGATGGTGATCTCATGCACCGGATATTGAATGATGCCATTCTCCACCCAGAACCCGGCGGCACCGCGAGAGTAATCGCCAGTCACGCTGTTGACGCCGTGGCCCATCAGTTCGGTGACGTACAGGCCGGTCCCCATCTGTTTGAGCATGGCAGCCAGATCGCCGCCATTACTGCTGATGTCCCAGTTGTAGATGCCGCCGGCATGGCCGGTGGTGGCCATCTTCAGGCGACGGCCTGAGTAGGCAGTCAGCAGATAGGATTGCAACACCCCGTCAGCCACGATGTCCCGGGCCTGAGTGGCCACCCCTTCGCCGTCAAAGACGGCACTGGACAAGCCACCCAGCAGGTGCGGATTCTCATGGATGGACAACCACTCGGGCAGAATCTGGGTGCCCAGGCTGTTGAGCAGGAACGACGACTCCCGATACAGGGAGGCACCGCTGATGGCCCCCACCAGGTGACCGATCAGACCGGTGGCGGTTTCGGCGGAGAACAGCACCGGCACTTCACAGGTGTCGATCTTGCGGGCGCCGAGGCGGGCTTCCACTTTGGCCGCCGCCCGCTTGCCGAGGGCCTCCGGACCATCCAGGGCATCGAAACGACGGCTGACGGTGTAGTCATAATCCCGCTCCATACCCTGCTCATCCTTGCCGATCAGCACACAGGAGAGGCTGTGGCGGGAGGAGGCATAGCTGCCGATAAAGCCGTGGCTGTTGCCGTACACCTTAATGCCTTCATGGCTGTTGCAGCTGGCCCCATCGGACTGCTCGATGCGTCCGCCCTCAGCCAGTGCCGCCTGTTCGCAGCGGCTGGCCAGTTCGATCCCCTGCTCCGGCGTCATCGGGTGGGGGTGGTACAGATCCAGATCCCGCAACTCGGTAGGCATCAGGCTGGCATCCGCCAGGCCATTATGTTCATCGGCGCTGGTGTAACGGGCGATACCATCGGCGGCCCGCACCGCATCGACGATCGCTTGGGGGCTCAGATCCGAAGTGGAGGCATTGCCTTTGCTGCCATCGCGATACAGGGAGATTCCCAGGGCACCGTCTTTGTTAAACTCGACGGTTTCCACTTCTCCCTGGCGGGTTGAGATGGACAACCCCTGCTGCTTGCTGATCGCCACTTCCGCAGCGGTCACTCCCAGTTTTCCGGCTTCCTCCAGCGCGACGGCTACCGCTTGCTCGAGATGCTGACGCTGCTGTTCGATACTCACTTGAGTCACTCGTCTGTCCCACAAAAAGTCAATTGAGCACAGGATAGCAAACCCCGACAGCTCTGCGATAGGGCTCGGGCTTGCCATTATTGGCCTGAACTGCCCATGGGCTGCTAGAATGCCCCTCAGTTAAGACTTATATTGCAGCGGAGAAGTATCATGGCGGCACAACGCCCCCCTCAGGATCAGCAGGAAGACGAGTGGATCAGTAAGAGCGAGCTGAAGCGGGAAGCTGAAGAGCTGCAGAAGATTGGCACCGAAATCCTGGCTTTGGGAAAAAGTGATCTGGCCAAAGTGCCCATGGATGAAGAGTTAGAGGTCGCCGTCGCGCTGGCCCACCGCCTTAAGGGAAAAAATGAGGCCTACCGCCGCCAGATGCAGTTCATCGGCAAGCTGCTGCGGTTCCGCGATCCGGATCCCATCCGCCAGGCACTGGACAAAATTCGCAACAAGCACAACCAGGCCAACCAGCATTTCCACCAGATGGAGGAGTGGCGGGACCGCCTGATCGCCGAAGGTGACGAGGCGGTACAGGCATTGTTTGCCAAGGTGCCGGAGATGGAGAGTGAGCGCCAGCGTCTGCGCCAGTTGATCCGTCAAGCCAAGAAAGAGCAGCAGGCCAACAAGCCACCGAAATCTTCCCGGGAACTGTTCAAGCTGATTCGCCAGTACCTGGACGACTGACCCTCGTCTGATGGAGGGGGCCCGTCCGGGCCCCTGATTTACGGCCTCTGCTGCCCCAGCAGAGCGCCAATCCCCTGCTCCAGCCCCGACAACGTCAACGGGTACATCCGATCGCCGATTAACTCCCGCACTGCGCCGATGCTTTGGGTGTAGCGCCAATGTTCCCTGGGCACCGGATTCAGCCAGATCAACCGCGAAAATCGGTCGCACACACGCTGCATGGAGACCGCTCCCGGCTCCTCGTTCATCAACTCGACACTGCCGTAACGGCTGAAGATCTCGTACGGTCCCATGGACGCGTCCCCGACCACGATCACCTTGTAGTCCTTGGGGTAGGTACGCAGGATCTCCGCCAGCGGCGTCGACTCCTCACGGCGGCGGCGGTTATCCCGCCACAGCTGGTCATAGAGAAAGTTGTGAAAATAGAACTGCTCCAGATGCTTAAACTCGCTGCGACAGGCACTGAACAGTTGCTCACAGCGGCGAACATAGGGGTCCATGGAACCCCCGACATCAAAAAACAGCAATAACTTGATGGCGTTGTGCCGTTCCGGCACCAGCTTTACGTCCAGCAGGCCGCCGCTGTCGGCGGTGGCCTGTATGGTGCCGTCCAGATCCAATTCGGTGTCGGCCCCAGTGCGGGCAAAGCGTCTCAGCTTCCTCAGCGCCAACTTCAGGTTACGAATTCCCAGCTCCACATCGCCATCGAGGTTGCGATACTGGCGCTGCTGCCACACCTTGGCCGCCGAGCGATTGCGACCCTGGCCCCCGACTCTCATGCCACCGGGACGCTCACCACTGTGACCAAAGGGCGAGGTACCGCCGGTGCCAATCCAGCGGTTGCCACCCTGATGGCGCTTCTGCTGCTCTTCGAAGCGTTTGCGAAACTCCGCCAGCAACGCCTCGATGCCTCCCACCGCCTCCAATTGCCGGCGCTCCTCCTCGGTCAGCGAGCGAGCCATCTCGGCCCGCAACCACTCATCGGGAATCGCCTCCTGCCAGTGCTCGGTCGCCGTGTCCAGGCCCTCAAAAAACGCACCGAAAGTCCGATCAAACTTGTCGTACTGGGTTTCATCCTTGACCAGGCACAGACGCGCCAGCACATAGAATTGCTCCAGATCCGCAAATGCCAGTTGCTGATCCATCGCCTCCAGCAGTGCCAGCAACTCGGTCACCGACACCGGAATTCCGCCTCGCCTCAGGGCAAAGAAAAACCGAATCAGCATCGCCTTACCCCCGCCGGGTCATAAACGCCAGCTTCTCCAGCAGCGCCACATCCTGCTCATTCTTGACCAGGGCGCCGCATAGGGGCGGCAACGCGGTGCGAATGTCGGTGTTGGCCAATACGGTCGGATCGATGTCGTCGGCCATCAGCAATTTGAGCCAATCCACCAACTCCGAGGTGGACGGCTTCTTCTTCAGTCCGGCCACCTGCCTGAGTTCAAAGAACACCTCCATGGCGTGCTGCACCAGCCGCGGCTTAATGTCGGGAAAGTGCACCTCGACGATGCGCTTCATGGTTTCGGCATCGGGAAAGCGGATGTAATGGAAGAAACAGCGGCGCAAAAACGCATCCGGCAATTCCTTTTCGTTATTGCTGGTGATGATCACGATGGGACGGTGACGAGCACGAATCAGCTCCTGAGTCTCGTAAACATGAAACTCCATCTTATCCAGCTCCACCAACAGGTCGTTGGGAAACTCGATGTCCGCTTTGTCCACCTCATCAATCAGCAGCACCACCTGCTCATCGGCCTCGAACGCCTGCCACAGCTTGCCTTTCTTCAGGTAATTACGCACGTCCTCCACTTTGTCATTACCCAACTGGGAGTCCCGTAACCGCGACACGGCGTCGTACTCATACAGCCCCTGCTGGGCCTTGGTGGTCGATTTTATGTGCCACTGGATCAATGGCTTCCCCAAAGACAGCGCCACCTGCTCCGCCAACATGGTTTTGCCGGTTCCCGGCTCTCCCTTGATCAACAGTGGCCTGGATAGGGTCACCGCGGCGTTGACCGCCATCTGCAAATCCTCGGTGGCGATGTATTCACCGGTTCCCTGAAACTTCATTGACTGATCCTTCTGTTCGACATGGGGGCAAACGACGGCCATCTTAGGCTAACGTGTCAGCAACTGCATTGAAGCTAACAAAAAAGGCGGCCCCCTGACTAGGGGGCCGCCTGAATTTCACTGGTGGAGAAGCCTCAGAAGTTGTAGGTAAAGATGGCGCCGAAGGCCGCCTCCGCATCCAGATCCTGACTGGCTTCAAATTGACCGTGCACTTTCATTTTGCCGTCGCTGCGATACCCTAGGTACCCCGACAGGCGCCAGTTATCCGGGTTGCTGTAAGTGCCCCTGAGGAAGGTCAGTGGATTCTCAATCTCGACACTGCCCTGCTCCACGGCAAAGCGCTGGGCGCGGTAAGCGGTACCCAGGCCAAACTCCCAGAACGGGTTGAAGGCGTAGGACAACTCCAGTCCCCCCGGGCCGGAGAAGCCGGGCTCGAACGGGTTATCCAGTCGCAGTTTGTCGGTAATCTGCCACTTCACCAGCAACACCGGAATCACCGACACGTCATAGGGGTCATTAAAATAACCGCCACCGAAGCCCAGGGTCAGGGTATCGGACACCGGATAGGTGGCTGCCGCCAGCAAGCCATAACCAAAGCCATCGCTGAAGCTGGCATTGTCGGCGTAAGCCCACTGCACACGCGGGGCAATAAACCAGGTCAGGCCATCGCGGCTGGGCCGGACGAAGCTGAACCCAGCCCCTAACTGCTGTTTGCTGTCCCAGCTGTCGAGGCGCCCGCCGAACAGGCGGCTGCGATCGAAATCGAAACTGCTGTACTCGTAATCCAGCTGGTAGCGTACCAGCCATTGCTGATTCAGCGGTTGACGATAGCTGAAGTTAAAGCCGTAGTTATCCTGGCTGACGTCACCGTCGTTCTCAGTCGACGCCGACGGGAAGCCGACGCTGTAGGCGCTGAACTCAAACGGCAGCGGGCGTTCACCGGGCCCTTGAGCCCAGCACGCGGAGGAAATCAATAAGGTCGAAGCCAGAAGCAGCCGTTGCATAGTTCATCCCTGACAAAAAGTGGAAAACCAAAAGGGGGTTAATCAAAGCTCGGTTCAGCGCGATCAATCAGCACTGAAGCCCGGTGAGTCTGACGCCAGTGCGTACCCAACAGCGCCAAGATGCCCCATGCTATCACCTGAATCCACAGAGTCGACAGCTCGTAATAAAGGTTTACGATTCCCAGGTTCATCTGGTTGAGCTTTATCATCCCCATCATCGCCGGCTGTGCCGGTAACCAGGCAAACACCCCACTGAGCAGCGGTGACATGCTGATCCCGGGCCAGACAAAGCCACAGGTGAACAGGATTGGCATGCCGGTCAGCACCAACAATTGAACCGGCACGGCGCGACGATTAAACAGGGTACTGATGGCAATCCCTGCCAGCGCCGTCGACAACAGAAACGGCACCAGCAGTTGCACCATGGCCCAACAGGAAGCCAGCATCGCCACATCATGCCCGGGCAACACCAGATCAAAATAGAGAATGCAGGAAGGCAGGTACAGGCATACCAACATGGTCGTGCGGGCACTGACCCAGGTCATCAACGGATAGCGGTGCCAATCCCCACGACAGTGCCAGTTGTTGGCCCCCAGCATCGATGCCACCATCAACAGGGTCTGATGCAGGATCAACACCAGGGCACCCGGTACCACGTAGCTGATGTAGCTGCCGTTAGGGTTAAACACCGGCTGTACCCGGGTCGACACCGGCTGCAGCTGACGCATCACCTCCTCGACGCGGCCGCCATTGGCAACGCTTCGAGCCAAACGAATCTCGGCATTCAAATAACCACTGGATTGCAACATGGCGGTCGCCACATTGCCATAGGCAAGAAAGAAACTGCCGTCTCCGGCCACTGCCAGCGTCTGCTGCTGGCCCCGCACCAGGTTGCGCTCAAACTGGGCCGGGATCACCACCAAGGCGGCGATGTCACCGTCGTGCAGTGCCTGCTCGGCCCGGTCAACCTTCGGATAGTTGTCGCTGATGTGAGTTTTTGGCGATGCCGACCACATACGAATCAACTTGCGACTGGTGGCACTTTGGTCCAGATCCACCACCGCCACCGGTTGCGCCCCGGCCACCTGATGATCATAAGGCAGGGGGTAGATCACGGCGTAAAACAGGATGCCGCCGATGGCGGTCAACATCGCCGCCTTATCGGTCAGCAGACCCAGCCATTCGCGCCGAAACAAGGTCCACCAACTCATGCTCGCACTCCCCGATACCGGCGGGCCACGGGAACCAGCAACAGTGACATAAGAAACAGCGGCCACAGTGACGACCAATGATGATTACCGCCGCCCTGAAGCAGCAGCGGCACATAATGAGTGCTGGGCATCAGCACCCGCCAGATCTCCGCGGGCCAAGGCATGCTGTTGACCGGGAAACTGACCCCCATGTAGGCAAATGCCGGCGCGAACAGCGCCCCGCCAATGCTGGTGGCCCGAACCGGGTCATCCACAATCAGGGCGATCAGCAGAATCATGCCGGCAATGCCTCCCAGCAGAGGGATCATCGCCAACCACAGCACCCACAAGGATCCCATCATCGGCAACTCCAGCCCTTCGTACATCACCAACAGGCCAATGCCGCCCATCAGCCACCACCACAGCATCAACAGGGCAATGCGCAACGGCAGGCCACGCTTACCGCGCCCCACGGTATTCACCAGGGTAGCCATCACCAGCAACTGGAACAACGCCAACATGATGCCGGGCAACAGGAAAGGCAGGTAGCTCAAGTCCGGATTGAACATGGATTTGAGCTCCACCTTCACCGGCGACAACGCCTGCTCGGCGTACTCCGCCGGTACCCCGCTGGCCAGGGTCGCCAACGAGCCCACGTCGGCCAAGCCGCCCTGCAACGACGCCAGTGCGGCGCTGTACAGGCGCTTGCCCACCAGAATGAACTGAGTGTTGTAGCGCACCGCCAGATCCGGCGTGCGCCCTGCCATCAGGTCTTCACCGAAGTGAGCAGGAATCAGCACCAGCGCAAACATCTCTCCCTGGCGCATCGCCAACTGGGCACTGCGACCGTCGGCATACTGGGTCAGGGCAATGGCCGGTGACGCCTCAAGGTGGCGCCCCAGGGTGCGGCTGGTGGCGGTGTTATCCATATCGACCCAGGCCACCGGCAATTCGGTGGGCAGGCCACGGGCAAACACGCCCCAGAGGATGATCCCCAGCAACACCGGCAGCCAGGTCATCAGGCTCGCTTGCCACGGGTCCGACAGCAGATCCCGAAAGCTTCGGTGCAGCAGGACCACCCTTGAGCGGCTCATAGGTCAATCAACGCCGTCATGCCCGCACGCAGGCCTTCGATGGGGCTCTGGGGCACCAGCTCCACCTCGAAGGTACGCAAATCAAAATCCATGCCGCTTTCACTGGCGTTCCAGGTGGCGTAATCCCCCAGCACCGACCGGTAGCGCACCACAAAGGGGAAGCTGGCATTGAGCGCCGGAATCCGCACCTGCACCTGCTTACCCTCTGGGTACTCCGCCAGCCGATCTTCACGGACATTAAACAGCGCCCAGGCATCGGTCATGTCCACCAAGGTCACCACCGGGAATCCGGACGGCGCCAGCTCGCCCTCATCCAGCATCACCTGGCTCACCTCACCGGTTCGAGGCGCGCGCATCTGACTGTCCGCCAGCACCGCCTGCACCTCGTTCAGCTGCCCCTGAGCCGCCATGGCTTTACCGGCGGCGGCGTCTTTGGTCTCCTGGCGGGCCCCTTCGTCGGCCATCAGGTACACCGCTCTGGCGGCACTTTCGGTGAAGTTGGCCGCCTGCCACTGAGTGAAGGCTTCATCGCGCTTCTGCCGGGCTACGACCCCTTCGTCGAACAGGTTTTCCACCCGCTCATAAGTGACTCTGGCCAACTTGGCCGCCGCCTTGGCTTTATTCCACTGCTCCTTGGCCGCCAGCACCTCCTGCGCCCGGGCACCGTTGTCGGCCTGGGCTTTCAAAGCCTTGGCCGCTTCCAAGCCGGCCTGAGCCTGCATCTGCTTAGCTTCCAGCTCCGGACTGCTGATGGCAAACAACAGGTCGCCCTTGGTCACCTGGTCGCCCCGGTGCACCAGAATCCGCTCCAGCCTTCCCGGTATCTTGGAAGAGACGTGATATTGGCGGGCTTCAATCTGGCCCTGAATGTGGGCCGCCTTGGGCTGACTCAGAATCCAGGCCGCCCGGGCAGCCAGACCTAGCAACAACAGCAGGGCGATGAACCCCAGGGTTTGGTTGATTCGTTTCATTCTGATTCCGTGCGTTCAAGCAGTTGGAAAAGACGTTGCTGGTTGCTGCTCATGGCGGCCAATTGCCCCAGAGCGACCAGATAACGGTATTGGGCGGCAGCGCGGGCGGTCTGCACCTCCAGCAATTTGTCGCTGGCGTCCACCTGATCGATGGAGGTGCTCAGCCCTTGGCTAAACGCCAGTTGCCGCAAGCGCAGGTTCTCCTTGGCCAGCGTCTCGGCGGTCGCCAGGGCGCGGTATTCATGCTGTGCCTGGCTGAGCTCCTGGCCGCGGGATGCCATCAACAGCTGCAGATCCTGTTGTGTCTGGGCACGCAGATGCTGCACCTGCAGCTGGGCGCTTTTCGCCGCTCGCACTCGATCGGAACGGCCGTCGTTGGTAAACAGTGGCACCTTCACGGTCACCCCAACCAGCCAATCCGGCTCCAGCTCCGCCGCCAGGCTGTCCTGGGTCTCAAAGGTGTAGTTGCCGAACAGTGCCACCTCCGGCTTGTAACGACCTTTTTCGGCATCGATGGCCCCCTGGGCCTGGGCCTCCTTGGCCTGATACAACGCCAGCGCCGGGTGCACCTCCAGCATCTGTTGCTGCCAGCGGTCCAGATCCGGCTGAGTCAGTGGCAATCCCAGCCCCTGGGCGGTATCCACTTGATTCTGCTGCAGCAAAGTGTTGAGCGCCATGTGCGCCAGTTTACTGCGCCGCTGGGCCTGAGACAGCGCCACCTGGCCCTGCTCCATCGCCACCTGGGCATTCAGACGTTCCACTTCGGCAATCTGGCCCTGCTTCTGCATCGCTTCGGCGTGCTGCAGGTGCTCAGTCAACGTCTGCAGACGCTGGCGCTGCAACTGCTCCACCTGAGTGCTGAGCACCACCGCAAAGTAGCGTTCCACCAAGGTGGTGAACCGCTCCTGACGGCTCAGCTCACCCTGCTGCTTCTGCTGATCCAGCTCGGCGGCCTTGATCGCCTGGGCGGCTTCGATGCGTCCACCCACGTACAACGGCCAAACCGCTTTCAGGCTGGCGTGGTAGATGTCGCGGTCGGTGATTTCGGTCTTCCAGTTCAAGCCGGACAGATCCATCCCCAACTGACCCGCGATGGCGCCCACCTGGGGAAGCTGCAACAGATCACCAATGGGATTGATGGCGCGGGAGTCCAGTTCAATCGGCTTGTCCAGCCGGGTATAGCTGCCACTCAGGGACAGCGACGGCATCCCCAGTTGCTCGGCGGCGCCCAGCTCGGCGGCGGCGCGATTTTCCGCCTGATGTTCCGCCTGCAGCTTGTCGCTGACGGTTTCCACCCGCTGCCAGGCTTGCAATAAGCTCAGCGGTTGTGCCGTGGCCGCGGTGCAGACGCACGCGAGTATCCCAATCCAGTAACGCATTGTGCATCCTGTACTTAGAGTCATGACTCTAATTTTAAACCCATTAAAGTCGTAAGGAGAAGCATTATAAGCTGATCCGATGAGTGAAGCATAAATGCCAATAAAAAAGCGAGCATAGCTCGCCTTTGTTAAGTCAAATCAGTGCAAAAGACTCAATCTGTGCCGCCGACGGTGAGACGATCCAACTTCAGAGTGGGCTGTCCGACCCCCACAGGCACGCTCTGCCCCTCTTTGCCACAGACGCCGACGCCGTTGTCCAGCTTGAGATCGTTGCCAACCATGCTGATGGTCTGCATCGCCTGGGGGCCATTGCCAATCAGGGTGGCCCCTTTGATCGGGGTGGTGATCTTGCCGTTTTCGATCAGGTAGGCTTCCGAGGCCGAAAACACAAACTTGCCCGAGGTAATGTCGACCTGGCCACCACCGAAGTTGGGAGCGTAGATCCCCTGTTTCACCGAGGCGATGATCTCCTCCGGCTCTTTGTCACCCGCCAGCATGTAGGTGTTGGTCATCCGCGGCATCGGCATGTGGGCGTACGACTCACGACGGCCGTTGCCGGTGGGCGCCATGCCCATCAGTCGAGCATTGAGCTTGTCCTGCATGTAGCCTTTCAGGATGCCGTTTTCGATCAGCACGGTATTTTGCGCCGGCGTGCCTTCATCGTCGATGCTGACCGAGCCTCGACGTCCGTCCAGGGTGCCGTCATCGACAATGGTGCACAACTCACTGGCCACCTTTTCACCGATGCGACCGGCGAAGGCACTGGAGCCCTTGCGGTTAAAGTCGCCTTCCAGGCCGTGGCCCACCGCCTCATGCAACAACACCCCGGGCCAACCGGAACCCAGCACCACCGGCATCTCTCCGGCAGGGGCATCCACCGCCCGCAGATTCACTTCGGCCATGCGCACCGCCTGATGGCACAGATCCAGCGCTCGGCGGCGGTCATCGTCATTGCTGGCATCCAGCTGGGCGTAGTCGTAACGCCCTCCCATGCCGGCACTGCCCCGTTCACGGCGATCGCCGTCCACCATGATCACCGAGCAGTTCAGTCGCACCAGCGGACGAATGTCCGTCGCCAGGGTACCGTCGGACGCCACCACCAGCACCTCTTCGTACACCGCCGACAAACTGGCAATCACCTGCTGCACTCGGGAATCCAGGGCCCGCACATACTGATCCATCTCCTGCAGCAACGACAACTTCTGCTGCTGCTCCCAGCTACGAATCGGGTCTTCGGCCGGATAGCGACGTACGCTGGGGCGGTTGCTCAGCGCCATGACCCGACCATCGGCGCCGGCGGCGGCAATGCCCCGGGCGGCATCCGCCGACTGCTGCAGCGCATCCAGGGTGATCTCATCGGCGTAGGCAAAGCCGGTTTTTTCGCCATCGATGGCGCGGATACCGACCCCTTGCTCGATGTTGAAACTGCCCTCTTTAACGATGCCGTCCTCCAGCACCCAGGATTCGTGCCGGGCCGACTGCAGGTAGATGTCCGAATAATCCAGCTTATGCTGATGGATGCGCGCCAGGGTGCGCTCCAGATCGTCCACCGACAAACCGGTGGGGCTGAGCAGAGTGGCTGACACGTTCTTAAGAGTCATAGGGTTCACTTGTTCCTTTCTCTGACTCCCAGGGGAAGCCGAATGTGGTTAAGAACCGGCATCGCTCGCCGAATCTCAGTAATACGTTGTTGATCGAGTCGCGCCGTTGCCAATCCCGGCTGTTGCGCCAGTTCATCCAGCACCCGCCCCCAGGGATCCACGACCATCGAGTGGCCCCAGGTCTGCCGCCCTCGCCCATGGGTACCGGCCTGATTGGCCGCCACCACATAACATTGGTTTTCCAGCGCCCGAGCCTGCAGCAAGGTGCGCCAGTGGGCCGCGCCGGTTTTTTGAGTAAAGGCACTGGGCACCACCACCACATCGGCACCGGCACTGGCCAGCGCCCGGAATAACTCCGGAAAGCGCAGATCGTAACACACCGCCACACCGATGCGGCCAGCGGCGGTGTCGATCACCTCGATGTGATCACCGGGGCAGGTGGTGTCACTTTCCCGGTAGCGACCGGTGGCATCGTCGACATCGACATCAAACAGATGAATCTTATTGTAGTGGCCAATGCGCCGCCCCTGCTCATCAAACACCAACGAGGCCGCATAGGCGCGGCCGTCTTCGGCCCGTATTGGTATGGTTCCGGCGACCAGTATGCAGCCAAACTCGCTCGCTAACAGCGACAACGCCTGCTGCATCGCCCCCTGACCAAGAGGCTCGGCTAGCGCCTGCCACTGACCCGGAGGACCGTCAAAACACAGGGCACACTCCGGCAACACCACCAGTTTGGGGCCGGACTGGTCCAGCAACGGCTGCATCAGCTGCCGCAACTGGCTGAGATTCTCATTGGGCTGCTCCAGGGAACAGCATTGCAGTGCATACAGCTGCATCGGGCCCTCCTGGCCGTGATCCTGCTATTGTCCGACGCTTTTGCCGTCCCCATCTGGCAGGGGTTCCGGCAACGCCTCCATCTGCGGTTGCGCCTCGGTGGCCGGCGCCGGCTTCGGGCTGGTCTCGGGGGCGGGGCTGTCTTCGACGATGCGAATCTCCCGCTTAGCCCGCTCCAACTCTTCCAGAATCGGCTCTTCAAAGGTTCCGGTCAACTTGAAGTTCAGCTGGGTGATGATCTCGATCACCGGCTCCAGAATCTTGGACACCGCAAAGGCCCCGACCCCCACGGTCAGGGACGCGCCAGAGATCAACGCCACCGCCGGCACACTGGCAGTCAGGGCCGGTGAGAAGCTGATGCGGTAATCCAGTTGATGGCTGACCAGATCGCTGTCACCGTTAATCTTCATCACCCCCGCGTCCCCGTCCAATACCGTATTGGTGGTGGTCGAGACGCCGTCAGTGAAGGTAATGTCCCCTTTAAAGGACTGATAATAAAATCCTTTACCAAAGACATCGGTAAAATCGAGTGACAACTTGCGCAGCAACGAGTCCAGGCTGAACAGAGACAGGATCCGGGCGCCCTTATCGGAGACTTCCGACAAGTGGCCCTGACCCAGTTCAAAGCCAAGGCTGCCGTTAAGGCTGGCGTAGTCCGGCTCCCAGGGCGCATTCTGCCAGCTGACCGCAAACTGGGTATCCAGCGGCGACGACTTGATCCCCAGCGGCTGCTTGATCACCGAACTGAGCTTGCCAAAGTCGGGGCTATTGAGCTCACCGCTCAGGTCGAACCGGGTCAGGTCGCCATCCGCCACCCACAGTCCGGAGGCGTTCAGTTGGTACTCGGGCCGCGACAACTCGATGCGATCGACGCCGTAACCGGAGTCGGTGTGAGAGGCGGTCAGCGTTAACTGCCCCAGAGGCAGATCCTTGACCGAAAAATCGGCCACTTCGATGCTGACTCCGGGCATCTTGGCGATCAAATCGGCGCTGGCTTTCTGTGGGCTGTCATCACTGCCGTCCCACAGCAACTGCAACCGATCGGCAATAACGCCGATGCCATTTTGGCGCCACTGCTTGCCGATGCGCACGTCCCCGCGCAGCTGATCCGACTCTGCCCGAAAGCGCCAGCCCGATTCATCCGGCCAGCCTTCCAGCAACGTCTGATCGAAGTAGAGACCGAAAATATCCAGGCGCGAGATGGAGCCATGCACTCGAGTCAGCGCCGGCACCATGCTGGCTTGTTTATCGGAGCTGGTGTCGATGAAAGCGGTGATCAACGGCAGCCACTCGGTCAGCTCTACCTCGCTCATGGCCAGATCGATGGAGCCACCCTCGACGCCATACAGGCTGGGGCGTTTACCGATGGCCAGCTGATAATTGGGCCAGTGGAACCCTTGTTCGTCGATGCTAAACTGAGCCAGATACCCCAGTCGCATCCCTTCGCTGAACTGCAACTCGGCACCGCTGTCATCGCCGTGCACCTCCAGCACCGCCCGATAAGGAGTCGATGCCGACTTGCCTACCGGTGCCGGCAGATCGATGTTCAGGCCCACCAAATCACTGTTGATTTGAGCGTCATAGCGATAGCCGCCACCTTCCAGGAAAACCAAGCCGACATCGCCGCCCCAGCGAGCCTGGCCCTCGAGGTGGCTGAACAACGGAAAGACATTATTCTCATCGATGTTGGCGGTTTGCCACTGGCCACCGAGCTGCAGATCGGCCCGGTATTCGGTGTCACTGCTGCGACCGGTGTTCAAACTGATGGACAGGGGCTGGTTAAACACTCGGGCACCAAGATCGGTCGCCGTCACCTGGTCGCCGTTGAACTGCAGCTCGCCACGCAGTCCGGACAGCTGTGTGGACAAAGCCGTCAGATACACCGGGTTATCCCAGAACGCCACCCGTCCCAGAATGGCGGGCGACTGATCCTCCACCCCGGCTCCCAGGGGAAAGGTCAGATCCAGGCTGGTCGCCACCGGCCCCTCTATCTTCAGCTGCGCCAGGGTGGCCCCAACCGAGGCCGACAGCGACGATGCCTGCATCAGTTGGGTGGCAGCCTGAGCGTCGGCGCGGACCCCGGCCAACACCGTCAAAGTCGCGTTGCTGTCGAGAGTGGGAATAAAGACGTGAGCGTCCTGAACCGGCACCTGGTCCAGCAAACCCTGTTTCAGCCATAGATCCATGCGCTTATTTTCAAACAGCGCCTGCAGGGTGATGCCGGTAACGGCAGGCCAGGAGGGAAGAAACTGGAACTGGCCTTGCTTCAGGGTAAACCCGGCCTGGAACACCCCCTGACCACCGTCATAGGGATAATCGCTAAAATCACCGTGCCAGAGAATCTGAGCGTCGTCGGTGTGCCCGGCCTGCAGCGAGGTGGACAGGTAATCCGACAGCGCTTCGCCCATGGCCTTACGCGGGAACAACCGCCCGGCCATCTCTGCCTGCTTCAGTTCGGCATTGCCGTACAACTGCAACCTGGTGGCGCCCTGCTCCGGCAGCAGCAAAGCGGCCTCGAGATCGGCCTTGAGGATGTCGCCGTCGAGCTTCAGGCTGTCGGTTTTCACCAGCCAGCCCTGCTGCCGATCGATGGTCAGCTCTCCGGAGACCTCGCTGAACTTCACCGTATGGGAAAACTGCCACGGCCAGTAAAAGGCCAGATCCTGCTTGGGCAGGCTCAAGCGGCCATGATCTTTGTGCCAGACAAACTGACCGTTGAGACCGGACAATCCTGGCACCTTGCCGCTCATGTCCCAGCCCAGATCCTTCAATCCGGCAGACGCGGACCAGCCGTCTGGTCGCTGCTGCAGCTTGATGTCAGCCAGCTGGCCGCGGCCGTTGGCATCCAGCAAGTCTTCCAGGGTTCGATCCTTAATGCCCGGTAACAACCCCAGCAGCGGCTTGAGTTTGTCCAGCGGCAACCGATTCATCCACAGGCTGACGTCGTCGCCTTGCTGCGACAGCGCCAGGCGAGTCTCGGGCCAGGGTTGACCATTGCTGGTCAGTTGCAGATCACGGCTGGACAGCTCGCCGCCGGTGGCCGTGGGGGTCCACACCAGGCTGCCGCCCTTGATGGCCATCCGCTGTGCCTGCGGTTGCTGCCAGCTGAAGTCACTCTCACCAAAGGCGATCTGGGCCCCACGCACCCCCTGCTCGTCGAAACTGAGCCAGGACTGCATATTGAGCACACCACGGAACTGGCGGGAGCCGTTGCCAAACTGACGGGCCAACCAATCGCCGATGTCCAACTGCTCCGCTTGCAGATAACCACGCCCGAACAAGCGCTGTTGCTGGGCACTGCGCAGTTCCACCGCCAGCTTCAGGGTTTCATCCAGGTTGCTGGTCTCATCCAGATACAGCCGCCCTTCACCCAGGTGACGGTTGCCGCGGTTGCGCCATTGCAGGTTGGCAATGTGAATGGGTTCCGGCTTGTTGTCGGACAGGTGCAGGTACAGCACCCCTTCGGAGATGTTCAGTTCACTGAGCTGATGCAGGAAGGTGTTTTTAAAGGCGCTGACGGCGTTACCGCTGTCACCGCCGGAGTTGGCCAACGGACCGTGGACATGCACCTCGACACCGTTGAAAGTGACCCGATCGAAACGAAAATCCAGATCCCGCAACGAACGCCAGAAGTCCAGCTGGGCCACGGCCTCCTGAACCTGGATGTCGATGTTGAGATCTTGCTGGGCGGGCAGATGGAAGGCCTTGATCACCAACTGCGGGCCCTTGGGTTCCCAGCTGGCCCCCAGTTGCTCCATCGTCATGATCAAGCCACTTCGCTGCTGAATCTGCTGAGTCAGATCATCGCGAATGGAGTCCAGTTCGGGCAGCAGTGAACGCACCGCGCTGACCAGCAAGGCGAATAGGACGATGACCGTCGCGGCACCGTACCAACAAAATCGGAGCAGACGCCGCGCGCGCGCGGTGAGTGTCACATCATCACCACGTCAAACTTATCCTGGCTGTACAGCGGCTCAGGCTGCAAACGGATCCGTTTACCGATAAACACCTCCAGCTCCGCCAGGCTATGGGCTTCGTCGCCGACCAGGGCATCGTGCACCGTCGGCGCCACGTACACCGAAAACTCATCGGCGTCATACTGACGATCCACTCGAATGATCTCACGGAACATCTCGTAACAGACGGTATCGACGGTCTTCATGCTGCCGGTGCCCTTACAGCTGGGGCATTCGCCGCACAGCACATGCTCCAGACTTTCCCGGGTGCGCTTGCGGGTCACTTCCACCAGCCCCAGCCGAGAGAAACCGCTGACACTGGTCTTAACCCGATCCTGATCCAGGGCCGCCTGCAGGGTGCTGAGTACCCGGCTACGATGCTCTTCCGAGGTCATATCGATAAAGTCGATGATGATGATCCCGCCCAGGTTGCGCAACCGCAGCTGGTGGGCGATGGTCCGGGTGGCTTCCAGGTTGGTATTGAAGATGGTCTCTTCGAGGTTGCGATGGCCGACAAAGGCGCCGGTATTGATGTCGATGGTGGTCATGGCCTCGGTCTGATCGATGATCAGGTAACCACCGTTCTTGAGCTCCACCTTACGCTCGAGGGAACGTTGGATCTCATTCTCCACATCAAACAGATCAAACAGCGGCGACGGGCCGGTGAAGTGTTCCAGCACCGGTGCCACTTCCGGCACGAACTCCTCGGCAAACTCGGTCAGCTCGGCAATGGCCAGGCGAGAGTCCACCTGCACCCGCTCGATCTTGCTGATGGCCAGATCCCGTAAAATCCGCCGTGGCAGAGTCAGATCTTCATACAGGGGAGTAACCTTACCGCCGGGGCGGCGACGCCGTTCCGATACCTTACGCCACACTCGGCGCAGGAACGCGGCATCGTGGGCCAGTTCCTGCTCGCTGGCGGCTTCGGCGGCGGTACGGATGATGAACCCGCCGTCGGTATCCACAAACTGGCCGACGATCTTCTTCAACCGTTCCCGCTCCTGCTCGGATTCCACCCGCTGCGACACCCCCACGTGGGCGGCGCCGGGCATAAACACCAGATAACGGGACGGCAGGGTGATGTCGGTGGTCAGGCGGGCGCCCTTGGTCCCCAGGGGATCCTTGGTCACCTGAACCATGATGTCCTGGCCCGGGCGCACCAGGGTGGCAATGTCCTGGGCCTGAAACTGTTTCTTCTCCGGCTCCGCCACACACTCGGTGTGAGGGATGATGTCCGACGCGTGCAAAAATGCCGCCTTGTCCTGGCCGATGTCGACAAACGCCGCCTGCATGCCCGGCAGCACCCGGGTGACCTTGCCCCGGTAAATGTTGCCGACAATGCCCAACTTACCGCGGCGCTCGATGTGCACCTCCTGCAACTGGCCACGCTCAAGCAGCGCGACCCGGTTCTCGGTAGGGGTGACGTTAATTAGTAGCTCGGTTCCAACGACTGAAGACGGTTGCACCTGGCCTCCCGGTTAAATGCGTTGTAAAAGTTGACGGGTTTCCACCATGGGCAGCCCCACCACGGCAGAGTAACTGCCATTGATGGCCTGCACATAGGCGCCCCCCAGCCCCTGGATGCCGTAGCTGCCGGCTTTGTCCATGGGCTCCTGGCTGTCGACATAGGCTCGTATCTGCTCCTCGCTCATGGCGCAGAACGTCACCTCGGTGATCACCAGGGCCTGTTCGATGCGATCCCCCTGCACGCAGGCCACGGCGGTCATCACCTGGTGGCTGCGCCCCTGAAGGCGTTGCAGGGTGGCCATGGCATCGGCAGCGTCTATCGGCTTACCCAGAATCTGCTGATCCAGCACCACGATGGTGTCGGAGCCGATCACCGGCAAGGGCTGGCTGACCAGCGCCTGGCCGGCCCGAGCCTTCTCTGCCGCCAGACGACGGACATACTGTTTTGGACCTTCGCCCGGCGCCGGGGTTTCATCGATGTGCGGGCTGACGCAGTCAAACCGATAGCCCAACTGCCCCAGCAACTCTCTGCGCCTGGGGGACGAGGAAGCTAGGAAACACTGAATCTGTGTCATGTTACTTCACCTTGTAGTGACGCCGAATCCGTCGCAGCAACCAGAATACCCAGGGCCACAACAACGGCGTGGTGACCACGGGACGAAGGTACTCCCACGACAGCGATACGCCGCTGTGCAGGTACTCCGCCCAGAATACCAGTAAATGGCTGGCCAGACTCAATCCCGCCAGTATGCTGACCTGCTGCACCCAGGAAAAGTGGCGCAGTTTCTGGTACTGCAGCGCCACCAGGTAGATCACCACCGACAGCGCCAGCGAACGCACTCCCAGGGTTGCCCCCAACAGCACGTCCAGCAACAGTCCCACTACGAAAGCGGTAAAGATGCCCACCCGGTGGGGCAACGCCAGAGTCCAGTACGCCAGCACCAGCAGCACCCAGTCCGGACGCCAGGAGGCCACCACCTGAGGCAATGGCATGATTTGTAAAAACAGGGCCACCAGAATGGTGATCCAGATAAGGCTATAACGTTGCGGCTTATCCATCGGAGCTCTCCAAGGACGCCGGGCCCTGAACTTCGTGCTGCCACAACAGCAACAGATAACGAATGCGATCCAGGTGCGCCACCGGTTCGGCCGAGACCTGAGCCCAGGTCATGCCTTCATCCCGCACCACCTGAGTCACGGTGGCCACCGGGTAGCCTTCGGGAAAGCGCCGCCCCAGGCCGGAGGAGATCAACAGATCCCCCACCTTGATGTCGGTACTCATGGCCACATTGGTCAGCTGCAGCAGATCCAGCTTGCCGCTGCCATTGGCCACCGCCCGCACGTCGTTGCGCGCCACCCGCACCGGAATGGCGTGGGTAAAGTCGGCGATCAGCAGCACTCGGGCGGTGGTTTGCGACACCTCGGTCACCTGCCCAACCACACCGGAGTCGTCCAGCACTGGCTGGCCCACGTACACCCCTTCGTTGACCCCTTTGTCGATCAGCACCTGATTTTTAAAGGGATCCCGATCGACGTACATCACCTCCGCCACCATGCGACGGGCATCCTGACGGGTGGAGGATTGCAGCAGCGCACGCAGGCGGGCGTTCTCCTCCTGCAGGTTGGCCATCTTCAGCAACTGCTCACTCATCAACAGCTGCCGCTGCTGCAGGCGTTCATTTTCCCGCAGCAGGTTGGAGCGACTGGAGAGGTTGGTGGACAACTGGTCCATCACCACCGCCGGTACGTTGGCGAAGTGCTGCAACGGGCTGACCAGGGTGGCCAGCGCCGAGCGCATCGGCAGCAGACGATCGTTAGCCAAAATCAGGGCGAGAGACAGCAATACCGCCATAAACAGGCGGTATTGCGGTGAGGCGCCACGAATAAAAAAGGGCTTCATTGGGCGGGGGCCTGCGGCTTACTCTTCGGCAAAGATATCGCCGCCGTGAACGTCGATCATCTCCAGCGCCTTGCCGCCGCCGAGGGCAACACAGGTCAGGGGTTCATCGGCGATCACAACCGGAATACCGGTCTCTTCCTGCAGCAGGTGATCCAGATCCCGCAACATGGCGCCACCACCGGTCAGCACCATGCCCCGCTCGGAGATGTCCGACGCCAGTTCCGGCGGCGACTGCTCCAGGGCGGTCATCACGGCGCTGACGATGCCGGACAGCGGCTCCTGCAACGCTTCAAGAATTTCGTTGCTGTTGAGGGTAAAGCTGCGCGGCACACCCTCGGCCAGGTTACGGCCACGCACTTCGATCTCACGAACCTCTTCACCCGGGTAGGCGGAACCGATTTCGTGCTTAATGCGCTCGGCGGTGGCTTCACCAATCAGGCTGCCGTAGTTGCGGCGCACGTAGTTGATGATGGCCTCATCAAACTTGTCGCCACCGACGCGGGCGGAGGCGGAGTACACTACGCCGTTGAGGGAGATGATGGCCACCTCGGTGGTACCACCACCGATATCGACCACCATGGAGCCGGTGGCTTCCGATACCGGCAGGCCGGCACCAATGGCTGCGGCCATCGGCTCGTCGATCAGGTACACTTCACGGGCACCGGCACCCAGGGCCGACTCGCGAATGGCACGACGCTCAACCTGAGTGGAGCCGCAAGGCACGCAAATCAGTACCCGTGGGCTGGGACGGAAAATGCCGCTGTCATGCACCTGTTTAATAAAGTGCTGCAACATCTTCTCACACACCATAAAGTCGGCGATGACACCGTCCTTCATCGGGCGAATGGCCTTGATATTGCCAGGGGTACGCCCCAGCATCTGCTTAGCTGCACTACCAACTGCGGCCACGCTCTTGGCGTTAGGCCCTTCCTGACGAATCGCCACCACAGACGGTTCATTCAAGACTATCCCTTGATCTTTTACGTAAATCAAAGTGTTGGCGGTACCTAAGTCGATGGATAGGTCGTTGGAAAATACTCCACGAAGCTTTTTGAACATGTACCAGCCCTGTTTGCGAAACGGTAAGAAATGCGAAAATCAGCTAACTTTACCAACGCCCTGACCAATCCACAACCCGCTTGAGCACTAGGGTTATGGCTTATTTCACAGTGTCGAAAAATCGGCGCACTACTTTTTTATGACGGCTAGCGCTTTTAAGCACACTCAACGGCCCATTAAACGCAGCTTTTTTTGCCGTTAGCCGCCACGGTTGATTAGAAAATTTCCCGGCGGTAGATCACCTTGTCATGGCCGCGGAAACGCCCCAGCGTCACCGAGGCCTTCGGGTTACTCGGAGTGGTTGCCGACTCCCAGTACCACTGCAGCCACGTCGGCGCCTCCGAGTCCTGATTGGGGAACGAGCACTGGCTCTGGGCCACAAAAGGCGCTTCCAGATGGTACTCCAGGGTTAACGGCGTCGGGGTTACCGCGCCGGTACCGGCCACCCGCAGAGAGGGAAACTCCCCCTGGTTGACGTAACCGTTGCCCGACGTCAGCGGCATCGGATTCAGGCTGCCGCTGAGGCTGACCCGGCCGGAACTGCCCGGCGAGGCCGCCACATAGGGGCGACCGTCGGCATAGAAACCGCCATCGAGGATGTTGGCACTGAAATTGGCGCCGTTGTAATACTCCACCGTCAGTGGCAACGTCAGGGTCTGGTTCTCGCTGCCATAGGCGCTGGCCAATACCGCCCGGCCATAGCGCAGCTGTGGCGCCAGCACGTAACTCTGGCGCACGCCGGCCACATCGGTGCCAAAGCTGGTGCCCTCACAGCTGCCCCACTGGCCCAGACACACCTGGTCGGCATTGATGGTAAAGGCCGCTTTATCGATGCTCATCTGCAAGTTGGGGCCAGTGGCGACATGGTAATTCACCGGCGCCATGGCGGCTACCGGCCGCCTAAAGCGCAACCACTCTTTGCTCAGGGCAAACTCCCGCGAGCCATCGAAATCACCACTGTCGCGCTCCAACGCCGGCAAGCCGGTGTCCTGCAGGCCGAGACCGGCCACGCCGGTGGCATAACTCAAGCTGTCCAGAGGGTTGCCCAGGTTCCAGAACTCGCTGTCGAAATTATTGGTGACCTTGTTACCGGTACCCTTGGCCACCACCGTCAACACCGGCGCATGGCTGAAGGCGATGGGCTGGCCCAGGTAACTGAAGTCGCCACAATACCCCTCCAACTGAGTGTTGTCGGTCTGGACACTCAGATAGGCTGGAGTAATGCGACCGATGTTGCGGCTGCTGTAGTTGTCTTCATCAATCTTACCGCCCAGATAGCTGACATCCCCATCGAGGACATAGCGGAACACCCCCACTTCATCCAGCGTCTTGTCGGCACTGCCGCTGCCGCCGGCGGTGACTTCGGCCACCGCATTGGCATCGTCGGTGCTGTTGCTGGCATTGGCATTGGCGGGCGCCACCAACTCAGGCTTCAGCTTGATGCCGTCGTGGCGGAAATTCTTGGTCACGGGATTATTGGCGTAGGAGCCATCATCATTGGCCACCCAGCAGTGGGCACTGACGTCCACATCCAGCGACTGGCCGGCCTTGCGGTAAGGTTTACAACGGGTGAAGTTACTGTCGCACTGCTCGTTGTCGGCGCCGATGTGGAACCCGGCAGGCAACCAATCAAAACTGGCCTCACCGGTTAGGGTCACCTCACCGTCGCCCTCGCCCCGAGTCATGGACGCCAGCAGTTTCAGCTTGCCGGCTTCGGGGTAGCGCATGGACACCGAATCGGTGCCATCAATACTAAAGTCCATGGTCAACGATTGCTGCGCCGAAGCGGTGAATGTCAGGCCATCAAGGTACAGAGGCGCCTGCACCTCCGGCGACGACGGCTGCTCATAGGCAAAGCTCAGGTTGACGGTTTCGCTGCCAGAGGCACCGGCGATGCACTGTTGCGGGCTGTTGCTGTCGGTTTCCACCACCGCCACCTGCAGCCGGTGGCCGGTCTTACACGACGTCATCTCGGCCGTATCCGGTGTCAGCAGCAGTCCGCTCAGTTTGTAGTCCACCTGGCAGTCGGCGTCACCATTGTCACTGAGGCACTGATAGGGGTGATTGCTGACCCCCAAAGTCACCGTGGTTTCCAGCGGCTGCCACAGAGTCAACGTGTCGCCGTGGCGAACCGTCAGGGTGCTGCCGGTCTGGCCGGTACGGTTGTTTTTCCACTGCCCGGCGACGGTGGAGGTGAAGGTGACCACCAGTTCGGCACTGGTATCGAAACTGGTGCAGTTGGCGTTGCTGCACAGATCCACCACCATCTGAGCACCGACACAGTTAATGGCGGTGTCTGGATGACGCAGGCGAACCGTGGTTGGTGGCGCCACCGACGGCGCCTCGATGGCCAGATAACTGAAGTACTCGCCGTAATGGCTGCGCTCGCCGTCGGAGAAATAATCCTCCTCAACGATGACGTTAAACTGAGTCGCGGTCAGGGTACAGGTCCTTGCCCAGCCTCCGTCTCCTCCATGGCGGGTACGCTTGTTGGAGAAAAACAGCGGCGGCCCGGGAAACGCAGAAGCAAAACTAAAGTTATTGCTGTTCCAACACTGCTGGTTCAAATCCCGGGTTGAGCGGTAGTTGTTACCAGAGAAGCGGTAGCTTTGCAGGTGATTGCCGGACTCCACCTTTAGCAATTCCCCATTGATGTCCACCGTGCCGGATCCATCAATGGCCAACCAACCGATATTTTCGGTCTGCCAGAAATAGTTGTCCACCTCGCTGCCTTCCAGTCCCAGGCGGAATCCGCTGGACGTCACGCTCTCAACCCGAGCGGTAAAAAACGGTGCCCAGTAATTGATGTTGTTGTGACTCTGCAGCTCAGCGAGTACCGCCACCGAACCCGACAGGCTTCGACCGAAAGTAATGCTCTCCGAACCCGCACTGCAAGCACTGCCAGAACTGCTGCTCTTGCCGGCGTACTTACAGCTGCTCTTTAGTCCTGCTTCCAGCTTGACCCGCTCGATGCCGGCACTGTCTTTCAGCGAATATCGGCCCGGCGACACGACCAGGTAGTCCACCTCGGTAATATCCAGTCGACTGGGCGAGCCATAGTAGGCATGAGGGCGCCAACGCTCGATGGTGGCTCCGGAAACCGACACGCTCCGAACTCGGACACTGGCAGGATACTGCTGATAAACCGTGGCTTTATCAGTTGGTGGCATCAAGAACACCAACGGCGCCTCCGAGCCGCTGTAGTTGTCAAAGCTGATGGTGGCCTGGCCGCTGCCGTTGAGCGTAACCCGACCAAAGCGGATATAGGGGTCATCATCTGGTGAGCCATCAACACACAGTCCGGAAAAGTCCCCGTCGAGTGCACTGCCTCGATAGTACACTGCGGATTGATCTTTTAACTCGACGTCATCGGCGGACACCACTCCAAGAATGCGAGCCTGATCTTCAATCTTGGTCTTCTTGTCGGCGCTGTACAGCACACCGGTGTATTGGGCCTGATCTCGCAAAGTGGAATCTTTGGGGGTATACACCTGCCAACTGCTGGCACTGCCACCGTCGTTGATTCGAATGCCCCGTCTCAGGTTGAGGCCACTGTCCTTTAAGAACCAACGAACGGTACCCGCTCCTGAAATGGCAATTCGGGTCGATGATCCGGCGTCATCTTCATCGCCAAAATCGAGTGTTTTGATGGGGTAATCCCCGGGGGCAAACCGGTAGGTGGCATTGTCGTTGTCGTAAAACGTCATCGAATTGGCATAGTGCGGCTGAAATTCGATGGCCAGAGCGGCCTGCTCAGTCACCTTAAAGTCATGATAAACGGTGTAGTCCACCAAGCCAGCATTGGAGCGAATGATGGCCGAGTCTTCGATACGAGAATCCTTAACCCTGAGGGTCCCCGGGCTGGCAAAATCCAGTACGCCATTGTCCTTTAAGTTCAGGGTTTTAATAGTGAACGGGTTGGAGTCCATGGTGACCGAACCAGAATTCTTCACCTCCAATTTATTCATGTAACGGCCGGCAAAGTCGGCATCGATAGAGGATTGGTCCTCCACCTTGATGTCGTGGTAACCGTACATCTCCAGGGTGCCACCCCAAGGGTAGATGGCACTGCCCCCTTCAAGTTTGGCGTTGTAGGCGTGCAGTTCGTTGACGCCGGATACCGAGTAGATGCCGTAGTTGCTGTTCCAGTTATCCATCTCCAGGGTACGAACGAACAACCGCTGTCCATCCATGCGCACTTCGGCGCCGGCCTCCACCACCAATTTATTAAAATAGTAATCGTCGTACTTGGAGTGGAACTCCACCATGCACCCCGAAGGCACAACCAGCGTATTGAAACGATTGGTGTTATTCCTGCCTTGCCCCAGCTTTAAACGGCCACCGTTGCAACGCAGATCCGGCGAACTGCCGCCGGAAGTACTGGGAAAGTCGTTAGGATCGTTGGCAAAATCGTTGGGATCCGTCACCGACGGCAAGCTCAAACGCTCGGCAAGCTGGTTATTGATGGCACAAGCACCACCACCACAGTGATAATTGCTGGAAAAAGAGCGGCTGACGAATTCAAAGGTGTTATCGGGGTCTTGATAAACTCGGGACTGATCTTTCAGAGTAACCTTGGCACCAGACTTATGCCCCTGCAATGCACTGGGAAACACCTCCACGCACATCGGCAACGCCCACGTGATACCGGTAAAGGCCGCAGCGCTGACAAAAGCAATGATCCGGTATAACCAGGTTCGTCGTGTACTCAACATTACCCTGCTCAGTTTGACCCACTACAGTCATTACTATGACCTGTCTGTGAGTGGGTTGTCATTATTAATCAAATGCCTGTGATTCGAATCTACGATTCACTGTCAGCCCGGAGGGGCCACAACTGGCATTGGCGGTAATCATAAAACGGTTTCGGGCCACGCCATCCACCATAAAGGGGGTGTGGGCGCAGCTCACCTGAACCCGGCAGCCGGGAAAACCCCCGTTATTTGGCAGCCCGGCGCCAGGGGTCAGTGTTGCGGCCGCATTGGCGCAGGCGGTGGCCGCGATTTCAGTGCCCCGATTCAAAACCCGGGCCAGGCCCCAGTCCAGACCGGATTGCCCTGCCGCCCAGGTACGGCTGCCGTTCACTTCCAACAGCATCTGGTCATCCTGATTTTCCAGCATCTGCATCAATGCCACCCCCAGCACCAACATCACCACGGTGACAAACAGGGCAATGATCAGGGTGCTGCCGCGCTGTCGGCTAGGGAACATTTTCAAGTTGCACCTCCTGAGCGAAGCGGGTGCTCTGTCCGGCCTGAGTCAACCACAGTTGCAGCTTGACCACGTTGTTTCGAGCCAGGCTCGGCGGCTGAATAATAAACGGGCACTGCTCGTTATTGCGGTCGTTCAGATTGCAGGCGGCCAGGTTATTGGTGTAGCCCTCTCCCATGGTGTTGACATCGCTGCCGCTGGTTCGCACCAAGGCGCCGGTGTTTTGCAGGCAATAGCTGATGGGGTTATCGGCAAGATAGAAGCGTTTGCCCACCGAAAAATCCCCCTGGGTCAGCGCCGTATCCAGATTCAGGGTGCAGATGTTGTCACCATTGCAGCTGGAGTTAGGAAACTTGGGCAGCGGATTGGGCACAGCGTAACCGTCGAGGATCGCGATGCCAAACTGGTTACCGGCATCATCAGGAATGCAGGCCTGGCAGCCGGCAGCGGTGCAACAGTCCAGGGCAAAAATACTGACCTGTTGTGGATTATTGTGCACCGGCGCTTCCAGGAAGTGACCACTGTTTACGATGGGGCGAAACGTCAAGCAATGGGCGGTGGTGGTGGTGGTCACCGCCATGCTGCCGGGCAAGGCATCACGCACTTCGAGGCTGAGACGCTGCATGCCATAGCGCTGCTGAGCTACGGCATCGCCCCACTGCTGGCTATCGACGTAGATGCGGGTAGAGAAATTGATAAAGCTGGTCACGCCGATGGCGATGATGACCAGAATCAACATGGTGACCAGCAACTCCATCAGGGTAAAGCCGCGCTGTCGCATCAGTAGTTCCCCCGTACCAGTTGATAGGGGTAGGGGCTGCCATCCGGGGCGGAAATGGTGATGGTCACTACCTTGGCGCCACCGGACCAGGCGGTGGCCCCTACGGCTGCGGTGTTGCAGCCGACATCGATGGCCACCCGGTAGCGATCGTAACTGCTGCTGCCAAGCAGGTCATCGACGCTGCCACGGTAGCCATTGAAGTCTTCCAAGAACAGCCACTGAGTGGGATCGGTACCCGGCGTCACCTTGGTGCAGTTCAACCCGGCCACGGCGCCGCCACCACTGGGGGTGGCGCTGTCGAACTGCCGGGCCATCAATTCGCCCATCACCACCTGGCCGGCCTGGGCCGCCCTGGCCTGGTAGATGCCCTGCGCCGCCCGCTCCGCCTGCGGAAACATCAGCGTCGACAACATCACCAGTGAGATCGCCAGCACCACCATGCCGACCACCATCTCGATTAAGGTAAAACCGTGCTTACGGGCAATCATGGATGTACCCCTGGTTTTCGATGCACAGCGACAGAGTCTCTGATCCGGAAATCGTCAAACGGCACTGGCCGGCGGTAAGGGTGCAGTTATTGACTCGACCCAGATCATCAAAGCTCAGGGAAAAGGCATTGGCGCCGGCCATGGTCAGGGCAACGCCATCGTTAAGACAGACGCCATTGTTGATCACCGCACCGGAATCACAACGCTCCTGACGGGCGCGTTTTGAAGGGGAACCGCAGGTGGCGGTCAGCCAGAAGCCATTGCCATTGACGTTCAACTGGCAGTTCTGACCGGCCAGATTCAGCTGCTGCAAATAATGCAGCTCTGACAGCAGTTGATCGCGGGCGGTGTAGGTGGCGAACTGATCCGCCCCTAAGAATCGGGACAGGGCGGCAACAGAAAGGATGGTCACCAGCACGATGATGGTAACCAGCTCGATCAGCGTAAAGCCTTTCTGTCGTTCACCCATAAATAACCAAGGTTATTTTCTAGTAAATCAGCACTTAGTCTTCTTGACTTCCACCACTGGTGGAGTCGTCGCCGTGGCCTCTTTGTAGGTCACGTAGCACTCATTCACGCCCAGGGCTCCGGGATCGAAATCCTTCGGATGGATTACCGCACCGACACCCGCAGGCTTCTTGGTGACATCGATGGTCCACTCGTTGGTGGTGTCGATCTCCAGCACTGCACTCAGGTCAGCCACGGTGGCCTTGGGGTAACCGTACACCAGGTTCACATCGGTGCCGTTGACACTGATGGTGGCGGTGGCTTCGCCTTCGTCACCGGCGATGGCCGCCTTGGCGTACACCAGAGAGTCGGCACCTTTCACCGCCGCCTGCATACCACTCAGGGTGGCAGCACGGGCATCGGTCTGCAGATCGATGAACTTCGGTGCCGCGGTCACGGCCAGGATGCCCAACACGATGATCACCACCACCAATTCAATCAGGGTAAAACCGGATTGCTGTTTCATACTTTTATTCCTTTAAAAAGAACAAAAGGCTGAGTACCACACTTGCTACTCAGCCTCATCAATTTTGAAGCTTAAGTTAGCACTTGCCGGACACGATGGTGTAGCTGGCAGGCGTAATGACCTTGGACGTAGAGTCCTGAGTTGCCTGGGTGTAGATCACCTGACAAGCATCGGTTTTACCGGAACTGCCATCCTGAGCCGCTACTGCCGCGACGCCTTCAGGAGTGATAATCACCTTCGCTGGGTTGCTGCCTGCAGCGGCAACGTCGGTGAAATCCCACTCATCACCACTCAGCTCGGCCACAGCAGTCACGCCGGCCTCGGTAGCAGGTGCGTAACCAAACACTGGCTTAACACTAATATCAGCGTTCACTGCGGTACAACCGGTGCCAGTATTGGAGGTGCAGTCAATTTTCTCTACGCCGTTTACTGCCGCTTTGGCGTACACCAATGCGTTAGCACCCTGCAGCGCCCCTTTGGCGCCACTCAAGGTGGCAGTGCGAGCGTCAGATTGCAGATCGATGAACTTTGGCGCAGCGGTAACGGCCAGGATGCCCAGCACGATGATCACTACTACCAGCTCAATCAGGGTAAAACCGGATTGTTGTTTCATACTACAAATTCCCAAAATACTTTCCGTTGCAGCGCCACTTCTCTTTGTTCACCGCAACGGCACAAACTCGGGGCGACTCCGTTTCGCCCCACAATCTCTATCGGCTTAACAGCCTTTGTCTTCAATGGTGTAAGTCGCCGCAACCGAACTGGTCGCCGGTACGTACTCCAACTGACAGGCATCAGGCTTGCCGGATGCAGTATCCACCGCCACGCCATCCGGGGTGATGTAGACGGTACCGGAGGTGGTGGTGTCATCGAGATCCCACTCGCCGCCATCCAGTTCGACCACCGCCTGCAGATCGGTGTCTGAAGCGTCAATGCTGCCGAAGACCGGCTTGATGCTGATGTCAGAGTTAACCGCGACACATCCGGTGTTAGCAGCGTTCGCCGCATCGGTGCAATCCAAACCCTCGACGCCATTGACCGCCGCCTTGGCGTACACCAGGGCGTTGGCGCCCTGAATGGCACCCTTGGCGCCTTTCAGGGTGGCGATGCGAGCATCGGTCTGCAGATCAATAAACTTCGGTGCAGCGGTCACGGCCAGGATACCCAGCACGATGATCACCACCACCAGTTCAATCAGGGTAAAGCCACGTTGATTCGTCATGGTCATTGTCCTCGTACTGGAAACCAATTAGTTGGTAAAGGTAACAACCTGGCCGGTGCCTGGGTTGTACACAAATCCTTTGCCCGTGGTGCGACTCAAGGCCGCCGGCAAGTTAGTCATGTCCAGAGTGGCGGTTTGAACGTAGATACACTCATCCAGAGCAGTCACGTTGGTTCCACCAGGAACTACAATTTCACCGCCAGTACCATCACTGACGTCTACGGCATAGCGCGCTTCATCCAAATCACTGGAAGACAGCAGTTCCAAACGAGGTGGCGCCTGCAGGACTTGGTTAAAAGCGGTCAAACAACGACCAGCGGTCATCGCAGTTGGCGCGCGGCCACTGGTGCCTGATGGGTAACCATAGTCATTGACGAAGACTGTCTGGCCACTCAAGACCACCGAGCCGTCAGCTGGACGACCTTCCACTTCCCACTGGGCGCGGGTAATGCCGATGGCAGAGGCGAAACCGCCGGCCACACCTTCAGACGCCGCGTCTTCCGCTTCGTCGGTAATGTTAATAAAACGGGGAAGTGCCACTGCTGCGAGCAACCCCAACACCACAACTACGATCACCAATTCCACTAAGGAAAAGCCGCTCTGCTTCTTCATACTCGCTTCCTTCCGTTTCAAAACGTTGACTCTATTTTATGGATAAAATGTAAACAAGGCACCCACAAAAACAGCTGTTTATCTCGATGATGCGCAAATTATTTGGCGTTAGCCAATAAAATGACGCTTCCTGTTGCCGAATGATACCTTATAAGCGCATGGGAGTTAAAACTAACCCAGCAATTTTTATCATCCTGGTCAATACTTACCGCCTCGCCGAGCGGCTCGGCGCCCATCATGGCCGACCACAGACGGCCACAATCGCCCTGAGGTTGCGGCCAGCCCCGGCGGCTCATCGCCAGCCAAACCGGGTCGGTATCCCAGCCCGGAGGCTGCCACTGAATCTGTTCGGGCCGCCCGGATTTCATCCAGGTGACCCGAGCCAGGTTGATACTGGTCACCAACCGGCTTTGCATCAGATAGGCCATTTGGCGATCGACCTTGGGTTCCCCCTGTCGCCAATTCACCAACAAAGCCAACATGATAGCCAGCACCACAATAAGCGTAGTCAATCGAATGAGGTCGCGCCTCAGTCGAATATCAACGCCCTTTTGCAGGCTCATCAGCGCCCCTTATAGGCACTGAACATGTCCCACATCGGCAGGTACACACCCAATGCCAGCACCATCACCATGGCCGCCACAATCACCAGCAAGATTGGCTCGATTCTGGCGGTCAGGGTCTTCAAGTCGTAGTCCACTTCGCGCTCGTAATACTCGGCGGCATCGTCGAGCAATTCATCAATTCTTCCGGTTTCTTCGCCTACGGCCAGCATCTGCAACACCAGCGGCGTAAACAGCTGTGAATGGTTGGCGGTGCGGGTAATGGACTCGCCGCCTTCGATGCCCCGGCGCATCTCGACGATGCGGTCGTGCATAAAGCGGTTGTCCACCGCGTCGGCCACCAGCGACAACGACTGGTTTACCGGTACCCCACCGCGAAGCATCATCGCCAGGCTGCGGGCAAACCGAGCCAGAGTGGCCCGCTCCATGATGCTGCCGACAATCGGCATCCGCAGCTTGAAGCGATCAAATTTGAGCCGTCCAGAGTCGGTGGCCAGCCACATTCGCCAACCGACGACCGTAGCAATCACTCCCAGCAGCAGCAGTGGCCAGTAGTTAACGAAAAAATCCGAAGTCGCGATCAGGATCCGGGTCGGCAATGGCAGCTCGGCGCCGAACTTGGAGAACATCTTGGCAAATTCGGGGATCACGAAGATGTTGAGCACCACCAGGGCGATGGCAATGGCGCCCAGCACCATAATGGGGTAACGCAGGGCACTGTTGATGCGCCGCTTGGTATCCTGCTCCATCTCCAGGTGCTGTGACAGGCGCGAAAATGCCTGATCCAGCTGACCGGTATTCTCACCCACGTGCACCATGGCCACGTACAGTTCACTGAATACGTGTGGATGCTGGTTCAGCGCCGACGACAACGAATAACCCGAGGTCAATTGTCCGGCGACTTCTCTCAGCGCTTTCGACAACACCTTACAGTGGCTGCTGTCCGCCAGGCCGGTAATCGCCCGCAACAACGGAATGCCCGAGCGGGTCAGAGACAGCATCTGCCGGGTAAACATCTGCAGGTCGGTCATCTTGACCTTGGGGCGGAACATCGCCTGCCAGTCGATGCCATCGCCGCCACGCTTCTCTTCGATGCGCAGCGGAATGATGGCACGGCGCATCAATTGATCCGCCACCGCGCTCTCATTGTTCGCTTCCAGTACCCCTTCGACCTGAGCTCCAGTGGCGTCACGACCTTGATAGCTGTACTGGGCCATATCAGTCCCTCATCTCCTGAGCCCGTTCGATCAGCGGCGCGGCAATTTCGCTGACATCTTCGGCCAGTCGCATGGCATCGGCGATGCTGGTAATGCCGGAGGCGGCGTAAGACAGGGCACTGTCCACCAGCGGCCGGAACTGACCACTGCTGCGAACCGCCTTGGCGAACGCTTCCGGGCTGCCCATGCGCAGGGCTTCCACCATCGGCTCATCCAACTCCAGCATCTCGAACACACCGATACGCCCCCGATAGCCGGTGTGGTTGCAGTACTGGCACCCTCGTCCCTTGCGGTAGCCTTGCTGGCCGTGGTCGACATTGGGCTGAATGTGGCGCAGCCACGCCAGCTCCGACGTGCTCGGCGCGTGCGTCTCGCCGCAACGCGGACAGATTCGACGCACCAACCGCTGGGCGATGATCGCCCGCAGGGCACTGGCCACCAGGTAGGGGGCCGCCCCCATGTCGATAAGACGCAGGGTCGAGGTGATGGCGTCGTTGGTGTGCAGGGTCGACAGCACCAGGTGACCGGTGATCGCCCCGCGAAGGCCAATCTCGGCGGTCTCCTGGTCACGCATCTCCCCCACCATGATGATGTCGGGATCCTGACGCAGGGTGGTTCGCAGCACTTCCGAGAACCCCAGGCCGATCTTCTGATTTACCTGAACCTGGTTGACCCGCTGCAGCCGGTATTCCACCGGATCTTCGACGGTAATGATCTTGGTGTTGGCTTTATTGAGCTCATTCAGCACCGCATACAGGGTGGTGGTCTTACCGGAACCGGTGGGACCGGTCACCAGGATCATGCCGTGAGGACGGCTGATCTGATGGCGAATGCGGGTAATGATGTCCGCAGGCATCCCGGTCTGCTCCAGCTGCAGCAAACCCGCAGACTGGTCCAGCAGACGCATCACTACAGATTCACCGAACTGCACCGGCATGGTGGAGACCCGCACATCCAGCTGATGCTTGCCCACTTCAAAGTGGAAGCGGCCATCCTGAGGAATCCGCTTCTCGGAGATGTCCATATTGGCCATCAGCTTGATTCGCAGCACCAAGGCACTGGCGATGCCGTATTCGGTCAGCACGGTTTCCTGAAGCTGACCATCGACCCGTTGACGAATCCGCAGCTCTTTATCGCCGGGCTCGATGTGAATGTCCGAGGCACGAATTCGAATGGCATCTTCGAAGATCGAGTTCAGCAGCCGAACCACGGTGGCTTCATTATCCGCGTCCTGGGCGGTAATGCTGGCAAGATCAAACTCCTGCTCCTGCTGGTACTCCTGCTGCAACTCGCCAGCGATAGAGGCGATGCGATCGGTCTGACGAAACAGGTTGTCGATGCCTTCAAACAACTGACTTTCGGTCACCAGCGCCAGTTCCACCCGACGCGGTGCCAACAGGCTGACGATGGAATCGTAGGCACCGAGATCCGCCGGGTCACTCATGGCAACGGTCACCGAGTGATCGTCACCGTCGATGGCCAGGGCCCGAAAACGACGGGCGTGCATCTCCGGCAACAGCTTCACCACCGCCGGATCCAATCGACGCTCACTGATGTCCACAAAGGGCACATTCAGCTGCTTGGACAGAAACGACAACAGCTGCTCTTCGCTGATAAAGTCGAGATCGATCAGCGTCCGACCCAGTTTGCGGCCGCCGCTGCGCTGGGCGTCCAGGGCTTGGTTGAGCTGCGCCTCGGTAATGATCTGCTGGCCCACCAGCAGATCACCCAAACGCTGCTTTAACTGAGGCTTCATCCCGCTTCTCCAAGTTGCTTCAGCCGTTGGTCGATGTATTGCCGGGCCGACGTCGATAAAGTGTTGGTCCGCGCCGCCCGCTGATACGCCGGCAGCGCCTTTGAATACTGGCCCATGCGATCGAGGCTGTAGGCCAGCCCCAACCACCAGCGGCCTTGCTCCGGCTGCGCCTGAGTCAGAGCCTGATAATCACTGACCGCCATGGTCAACATGGACAGCCCCTGAGCCACCGCGGCCCGCCGCGCCAGCAGCTCTGAGGTTAGCGGCTTTTGCGCCAACTGCCCCAGCCACAATTTGGCCTGCTCATCCTGGCCCGCCTGCTGGCTAAGCTCTGCCGCCAACAGCGGATACTCACTGTGCAAAGGGTAGGCCTGGCTGGCTTTGGCCAGCGTCACCAGAGCCGTGCCCAGGTCGGTGGCGGCCTGGCGCTCCGCCAGCAATACCCTGGCCTCATGCAACTGAGGATCCAGGGCCAGAGCCTGTTTCAATAAGTCGGTGCCGCCCTGGCGCTGCTGCGCCTGAGCCAGAAATTGTTGCGCCTGCTGCTCTGAGGTCAACGCCGCCGGGGTCACCACCATCACCGGCTTTGGCTTAGGGGCAACCACCTCTGCCACGGCGACGACCTTGGGCTCCGCCTTGGGCGCAACCGCCGCAGGTGCCGACATCGGTGCCTGTTCGATGCTGGCAGCCTGGCGCTGCTCTGGCTCAATGGCCGCTTCGGTCCGAACCGTCGGCCCAGCTGCGGCAGCTGTCGCAGGCGCGTTGGCCTTCGAGGTGTTCGCAGCGGCGTCGTTGTTGGCCGCAGCCACGGTCTCAATCGCTGGCACCGAGGTCGCTGGCACCTGGGCTGGCTCCAGCTCGGAAACCACACTCACTGCCGGCGTCACTGCCGGGGCCATTGGCAAAGGCTCAGCCGCCTCTTGAGCGGTGGCACTGGCCGGCGCCTGCGCAAGCAGGGTCTCCGCCCGACCGCTGAGGTTGGGCCACAGGCTGTACCAGCTCAGACCAGCCGCCACCACACTGAGCAGCAGCACCAGCCACCACCAGTTGCGCGGTTGCCGCGCCGAGGGTGACGACGGCATCGACACCAGATTGGGGTGGACGATGCGCTGACGCTGATCCTGGTCGAGATCCTTAAGCATCTTGTTGATTACACTCACAGGCTCCCCTCCAGGTAGAAACTCAAACCCAGACCGGCCGCCGCCAGAGTCAGCATCATCAGCGACATCACCATCAACAGGTTCTCCCGCCACCAGGGCAACAGGCGATAGGCAGACTCGGTGTCCGCCACCGCCGCCTGCACCATGGCGTTATCAATTCTGCCCTGCACACCGGCACCGTAGGCCAGCATCAGGGTTTTATGGCACAGCACATTCAATAGCCGGGGAATGCCATTGCTGGCCCGGTGCAACCAGGCCATCTGCTGCCAGCTGAACAGGGACTCCCCCTTATAGCCGGCAATGGCCAGTCGGTGCTCGACGTAGGCGCAGGTCTCCTGCAGCGTCAGCCCTCGAAGCTGGTAGCTGAAGGTGATGCGCTGGCGCAACTGCCGAAACTGGGTGTCCGCCAGGCGGCGATCCAGCTCCGGCTGACCAAATAACACCACCTGCAGCAACTTGGCGTACTCGGTCTCCAGGTTGGTAAACAGGCGCAGCGCTTCCAGGCTTTCATCCGGCAAGGCCTGAGCCTCATCCAGCAGCAGCACCACCCGCTTGCCTTCCCCGGCCAGTTGCAACAACCGATGGCTAATGGCTTCGGTCAGGCGATGCTGATCCTGTTGCTGAGGAATGCCCAACTCAGTGGCCACCGCCTGACGCAGCTCATCGGCACTCAGGCAGGGATTGGGCAGATAGGCGATCTGATATTGATTGCCCAGCTCATTGAGCATCTTGCGGCACAACAGAGTTTTGCCAGTGCCAACCTCGCCGGTAACTTTGATGAAGCCTTCACCGGCCGCCAGTGCCGTATGCAGCACTTGCAACGCTTCCACATGGGGCGCAATCTGCATGAAGAACTGGGTGTTTGGCGTCAGGGAGAAAGGCAACTCCCTGAGGCCAAAGTGATACAGGTACATAGTTACTCGTTCGGGTACCAGGTGTTGATCAGTGACTGGGACTGCTTCAATTGCTGCTCCCAGGTGCCCTTCTCAATCACCGTCGGCTTAATCAGGATGATCAGCTCGGTTTTCTGCTCCCGCTGGGATTTGTTGGTGAACAACTCCCCTACCGCCGGAATGTCTCCCAGGAACGGTACCTTGGACTCCACGTCCTCCATCAAGGTCTTCATCAGGCCACCGATCACCACCACGTCGCCACTCTTGGCGCGCACCAGGGTGTCGGACTCGCGAATGTCGCTTTGCGCCAGCGGCAACTCCAGCACATCATCCAGCACCTTAATGGTTTTCACCTGCTCGGAGATGTCGGTTACCGATGGGTGGACGTGCAGCAGCACCTCGCCATCGGCGGAGATCTGCGGGGTCACGTCCAGGGCGATGCCAGAGAAGAACGGCGTCAGTTCCACTTCCGGGCTGGTCACCGGCGTGGTGGAGGCCACGGTGGTGGAGGACACCTCGGTAACGAAGTACTCGTCGGAGCCAACCTTGATCACCGCCTTCTGGTTGTTGGTGGCGGTGACCCGTGGGCTGGAGAGGGTGTCCACGTCGCCCTGAGTGTCCAGTAGGTTGATCACCGCACTGAAGTCACTGTTGCTGAACTTGAGGCCGGTGACGTTACCCAGCACGTCGGTGACCGCGTTGCCGAAGGTGCCAGCACTGGTGCCACCGGACCAGACGTTGTCGGCGCCGGTGCCGTCATCCAGCAGGCTCCATTGAATGCCCTGCTGGTAGCCGTCGTTCAGGCGCACTTCCAGAATCCGCGCTTCCAGAATCACCTGCCGCTGCATGTGACCCTCGGCGGTGGTCAGGAACTCACGCACCTGGCGAATTTCATCCGGGAAGGCACGAATGGTCACCAAACCAGCCTGAGGCAGCAATACCACGGAACGGCCTTTGCCGGTGCCCACCAGGGTGGTCAGGGTCTCTTTCAGCTCGGTCCAGAAATCGGTCTTGTTGAGGGTTTCAATTCGAGTGCCATTGACATTGGTGCCGCCGGAATTGCTGTCCGAATTGTTGTTATTGGAGTTGTTGGAGCGGTTGTTATTGTTGCTGCCGCTGTTGTTATTGTTGTTGTCGTTATTATTGTTGGAATTGTCGTCAGTGAGACCACCGGAGTTGACGCTGGTCACCGACAAGCCGTTACGCTGCATGTACAGGTAATTCACCGAGAAGGTTTCGGTACGCATGCCAGTTGGGTACACCTGCAGCACACGGCCGGTACGACGCACGTCGTAGCCATAGATGTCTTCGATGGTCTTGAGTACCTCATCCACTGACACCTGCTTCAGATTCAGCGAGATGCTGCCCTGTACGCCAGGGTGCAGGGCGACGCTGTAAGGGCTGCCCTCCACCAGGCTGGAGAAGAACACCCGGGCATCCACGTCCTTGGCGGCCACATCGATAAGCGGTACTGCCGGCTTGGGGATTACCGGAGTCGAGGCTGTCAGTTCCCGGGCAATCTCGTTCGGCAGCGCCATCGGCGGTTGCACCGCAGATGCCGTTGCGGCTTGCTCCTCAATGGCCTGATTCAAGGCCTGCTTGCTGCCCGCAGGATCCTGTCGATCTTCCGGCAGTGATTGACACCCCGCCAGCAACACCAACGCCAGTAGGGGAAGTGCTTTGATAACCGTCATCGATTCCCTGATTTTCTTCATAATTGAACACCTAACTTGGGAAACAGTACCAGCTTGCGGCCATCGGCCAGCCAGACAGCATCCCGCTCGATTCTTGTAATTCTGGATCCCAGCACCTGGCTGCCACGGCCATAGCTTTTGCCACCAATAATGGCCATCCGCTTAGTGTCGGACACCACGATGGATTGCAGCTGCCCCGAGTTAGACACCGGTGCGGCCGCCTGCGACGGCGCTGCCCAGGCCGGAGGCTGGGTGGGATCTCTTAACGGCTGTGCCTGAACCTCAGTTAACAGAAAACAGCTCAGTATCACTACGAAGACGCGTACCAACACGAATCAACTCCTTCTCTGTTCCTAAGGTATAAATATCCAGGGTCATGATCGCCATCGGATACTCTTCCACCTGGTAATCCACTTTCTGCCAGTAAAACTGCTGCGGCAGGGCTTCCATCTTGGCCAGCACTTTCATCAGGCCAAAATACTCCCCTTTCAGGGTCAGCGTCAGGCCATGCTGATACAGGGAGCTGGCTGGAGACAGCGGCTCCGCCGGATTGGACACCAGCGATACCAGCTCAACCTGGGCCGCACTGGTGAGCATCTGCGCCAGTACCGTCGGCATCTGCTCGGGCAGAATCAAACCAATGACCCGCTCCCCCAGCTTCGACTGCTCCTGGGCAATCTGCTCCGACAGCTCGTCCATCTTCAGTCGATTGGCCTCATCCAGGTCGGACGCCAACTGGTCGTTCAATTCCATAACCTGAGCCTGATAAGCAGGCAGCTGCGCTTCGATGCTGCCGATGCTGCTCTGGTTCTGCTGCAGCTTCAGCCACATCGGTTCCACCAGCAGGGTAAACAGCAACATCGCCAGCACCACCAGGCCGCCGCCAAAGATCAGGCCGCGCTCTCGAACGCTGAGGGCATCAAACTGGCTTCTCAGTTTCTCAATCCGATTCATTCGCCCTCCTCCTCTTCGAGGCCGTGTCCCACCACAAAGGTAACCGGGCCATCGGTGCCGCCATTGAGGGTGAACTGGCTCAGGGAGCGGCCCCGCAATGAGTGTTTCAGGCCCAACTTGGCCAGCCACTGGGGCACGGCGGCCGGCGACTGCGCCAGCCCTTGCAACACAATGCCGTTGTCGGACACTCCGAAGCGCTGCAACCACACCTGCTGATCACTGCTCTGTGCCAACTCTTTCATCAAGTTGGAAAAGCCGGGATTGGCCATGACGCTGCGACGATCCAGCTCCAGCCCCAGGGATTCCATGGCATCCAGCTGACGCTGCAGAATCTCCACTTGCTGCAACAGGTGCTGATCCGGCTGACGAGCGGTCATCTGCTCGGTGAGCTGCTTAATCTGTTGCTGTTGATCGGTTTGCTGCTGTTGCAGGCTGACCAGCTCGGCCTCGCTCTGCTGATGCAGGTAACTCAACCAGCCGTACGCCGCCACCATCAGCACCAGCACCGCCGCCATGGCGGCAACGGTGCGATTGAAATTGAGCCGAATCTGCTTAGGCAGCAGATCGGAACTGAATAAGTTAACTCTATGCTTCATCCATCACCTCGGGGCGTTCTGCCAATGCCGCCTTGGCGATGCACTGCACCACATCGCAATCAACGCTGGCGACCTGCACCACGGGAATCTCAAAGAAGGTCTGTATCCTGGGCTCCAGCCACTGCTGCAGCTCCACCGGTAACAGCAGATTCATACTGGAGGGCGCTGGCAAACGCAGTTGCCGATCCAGGTAATCCAGCGACCGCTGCAACTCCAGGGTCAGAAAATCGAACTGAGCCTGGCGGCCGGCATCGTCCTGCTCTTCAACAAACTGAACCCCACTGATTGGCCGCTTCAGGACAAACTCGCCGGCCACCGACACCACCAGGTGCAACTGGTTGTCCTGCTGCTGACACAGCATCAGATGGGGTCGCTCATCTTTTGGCATCAGGTTCGTCAGGGCGATCTCCTCGATGGTGATCAGTTCGATGCGCACCTTTTGCTTCTGCAGGGCCGTCACCAGAGGGGTCAGCTTACGCTTATCCGCTACCACCACCTGCAGTTTTTTCGGGCCCGCCGGCTGCACCTTAAGCTCGAAAAAATCCAGATGCTGGTGTTCGAGGGGAATGCCGCTGAGGTCTTTCACCGACCAGGTCAATGCCGCCCGCATCTCTGCCGCATCGACGTTGGGGCGGTCGACGGTGATCACCTCATAGAGATCGGAACTGAGCAGTAAGCGAATCACTTTAGGGGCGTTCGGCAAACTGTTAAAGGTCGCTTTCCAGGACTCCGGAGTGTCCACAGACAGCGGTGGCAGACGGAAATTCTCGACAGCGAGGTGGCATAAGTTGCCCACCAAATAACCACCCATCAGCAGCGGTTCTGCTGACCGGCGAGAAAAGATTCCCATAATACTGCCCTTTACATTAAAACTAATTAGTTATTTAAGCGCTGTCAGTTGGTTAAACAGGCGTTTTGCTATATTACCACATTCCCTACTGGTAACCATCCATAGCCGTCAATAGTCTGACAGTGTCAAAAATCCTTGAATTGCGACTTTATCTGCTGCAGCTGTGGCGTCGCCTTGCCGGCAAGGGCGCCCTGATAGGCCACCACGTCCAACAACGCCAGTCGCTGCCGCTCCTCCTCTTGCTCCACCCCTTCGGCCATGACTTTGACTTTTGAGTGGGCCAAACTCTTTACCAGGCTACCAATATATAGCTGATTTTCTGGACGAAGATGGATTTTTTGCGACAGGCTTGTGTGCAATTTAAGGTAGTTCACAGCAAATCGGTCGATGTAGTCCAATTCTTCGACTGACTGTCCAACGCCGTCCACCGCCAGCAGACAGTCGGCCGCCTGCAACTGCCGCAGCGGCTTCTCCAGCTTATCGGCCTGGCTGACCAGCTCGCGCTCATTGATCTCCACGATCAGTTGCTGCCGGCGAGTGCTGTAGCTGGCGAGGATCATCTTCAGCCGTTTAATGAAGCGTTCATGCAGCAAGGATTCTGCCGACACATTCACCGACACCGCCGCCGGCCAGTCGTGATCGCGCAGCTGACGCAGGGCGATCTCCACCAGCCTCAGCTCAATTTGCGGAATCAACCCACAGCGCCAGGCCATGGGCCGATACAGGGTGGCCCGCATCAACTCGCCTTGGTTGTTGCGCATGCGACTGAACACCTCGAGGTGGTTCAGGCCCCCTTTGTGATCCTTCACCGGTGCCATGTAGATCACCAGGCCGTCCCGGGACAGGGCGTTTTCGATCATCGAGCGCCAGCGCACCGACCCCTGGGCCAACTCCCGATCGACCGCCCCCTTGTCGTACATAAACCAACCGCTATCGCCCTGAAGCTGGGCCGCTCTCAGGGCCATCTCCGCTTCGCCCATGACCTGATCCGGGGTGTCACCGCGGTTGTAGTAAGCCACACCGATGTGCATCAGCTCTTCGGCATCCACCGACTTGGGCAGCGCCAACATGTCGCCCACCTTCACTAATTTGGCCAACAGCCCTTCGCACTCTTTCAACGGCAACTGCGGAATCAACAGACCCAGCTCAAACGAGCTGCGGCTGGCAAATACCGCATCGAAATGATCGGCAATCAGCGGCCGGGTCAGATCGATGAACTGGCTCATGACCGCCTTACGCTCCGATGCCGACACCCCTTCCAGGGCCGTAAACTGCACCAGGCTGACCATACCCTGCTGTTTAATCTCGCCTTGCTCGGCAAACGCCTGCAGTCGATGCTCAAAGAAGGAGCGGTTACCGATCCCCAGGTTGGCATCGAGGAAGGTATTGGCGCGAATGTAATGATCCAGGTTTTTCTTGGCCTGACGCTCATGATTCCAGCTGCGGTGCAGTCGGCTGATGGCCCGGGCCGCACTGATGGGGCGTTCGCCGGAAGCGGCGTGGGCGGCCGCCGACATGTCACCGGCCAGTATTTTTCGACAACGCCTGGCCAGCATCTCGACTCCGTTCATCTCTCGAGACAACCAGAAGTAACCGATAACCACCATCGCCACCGAAGCCAGCAGGCCGGCAAAAATCACCGCCCACTCTCTGCCGGAGAAACCAGTGAGGATCTGGGGCGCCGGCATCACTACCTGCATATGCACTTCATTGGAAAGACGAATGTCGAAATGATTCTGGCGTCGGTGCAGTGGATAAGGCGCCTGCCAGCGATACAGGTCATGGCCATCCCGCTCCAAACCGAAACGGGAGAATTCGTAGCTAAGCAGAAGATCCGGCAGCCAGCGGTCCAGGGCAGACAGGTCCGCATTGCGGAAAAATTGTCGCTCCAGCGTGGCGGCCAGGTGCTCCACATTCTGTTGTTGGTTGCGGCTGGAATGGGAGTACGCCGCAGTCCAGGCGCTGACCAACAGCGCAAACACCACGATACTCAAAGAGGCGACCCAAAACGCAATTAAGCGCTGAGTCTGTTCCTGGGTTTTCTTCATCGACGCCCCTGTCTGCCCGATCTTGTCCATGCCGGGCTTGTCTTAATCATCCATCCCCAAAGGCGGCACGCCTGCAGGAAAATTCAGTGCATTATTGTTCTGTCAGTGAGCACTAAAACGAAGGCACTCCCCTTCGCTGCCAATGAACTTACCAATGAAACCCATAGCGTGACACACCATAGTCTTCACGGTACTCCAATATGCACACCGAGTAAATTGCTCAGGCAATATCGAAAAGCCTTTTCCGGCGGGCATTTGCTAACGGTTTACGCCATTATCGACGGCCACTTTCCTCACCAGCAGGGATGCAACATTCACTTCAGCCATTAAGAGTGCCACCACCCCGAGCCGGCAACAAAAAGGCCCTGACGAGTCAGGGCCTTTTTTAATCTTTACCGAACAAGCTCGGAATCCTAGAACGGGATATCGTCGTCCCAGCCATCGTCCAGATCCGGAGTGTAGTTCTGCTGGGCAGTCTGCTGCGGTGCGGCCGGCTTTTGCTGAGCAGGCTGCTGAGGCGCGGCAGGCTTCTGCTGTTGCTGTGCAGGAGCAGCTTGCTGACGCGGTGCATAGTTCTGCTGAGGCGCAGACTGCTGACCGCCACCGTAGTTGCCCTGGCCGCCTTGCTGGCCACCCTGGAAACCACCACCTTGCTGGCCACCCTGGAAGCCACCACCTTGCTGGCCACCCTGGAAACCGCCGCCTTGCTGGCCGCCACGGGAATCGAGCATCTGCATCTCATCCGCCACCACTTCGGTGGTGTAACGATCCTGGCCGTTGTTGTCCTGCCACTTGCGGGTTTGCAGTTTGCCTTCCAGGTACACTTTGGAGCCTTTACGCAGGTATTCACCGGCGATTTCAGCCAAACGACGGAACATCACCACACGGTGCCACTCAGTACGCTCCTGCTGCTGACCCTGCTGGTCTTTCCAGGTTTCACTGGTTGCTACGGTGATGTTTGCCACGGCGTTACCGTTCGGCATATAACGAACCTCAGGATCTTGTCCCAGGTTACCAACGAGAATCACTTTATTGACGCCACGGCTGGCCATCGTTGTCTCCAATTCTGAATTTTCTCTAATCGAGCAAGGGTACCACAGCACCGTGACAGGATCATCACCTGCCGCTGGCTTTGCTCAAGCTTTCAAAGCGCTTTTTGGCACTGGCCTCTGAGTTCCAATGGCCGATTATCTTGGCCTCTGGCCAACTAAGCTGCTCACAAGTCAGGGAATTTGGATTACCGCCTCGAAAACAGCCGGGGTTGGCCTGCACCAGGGCCATCAAGGCTCCGTACTGACCCAGCCCCATCTTGCCGGCAGAGACCTTGGCCACCGACCACAGCGAGCGCTTGTCCATCACGATGGGGGGTTGCGGTTTGGCTTGCGGGGCGCGATAAAACGCCTGCTTGGCCCGGGCTTCGTTTTGCCACTGGTTCAGCACCAAGGCCGGTGGGCAGGCCAGCGCCTCGCAGTGCAGTTTCTGCGGATCGCCGTTGCTAAAGCAGTCGGGATTGGCCTGCACCAGCGCCATCATGGCGCCGTAATGCCCCAAGCCCAGTTGCGGGGCCAGATCCCGGCTCATGGACCAGAAGCTGCGACCATTCAGCGGGCAAGCCCTGGGGGGAACTGAGCGGGAATGAGAATCGACGGCAGGTGCCACCCGTTGTACTGTCGCCACCACTTCCGGTGAACGGGCCTTATCGCCATCCAGCTTGACGGTAAAGTGAATCAGCTTGTCGGCCGAGTCATGAAACAGGCTGGACACCACCACCTCGGCGCGGTTGCCGTTTACCGGCTCGCGCCCCTTGAGGTGCAGCTTATAGTTGTTGACCGATGAACGATGCAACAGGGTGCGACGGCCATCCTGAACCAGGAAGAAGCGCAGCTGCTCCACCACAAAGGCGTCGCCAACCACATTGATGGTCAGCTCGAGGGGCTCGCCCGGCCGGGACAGTACCTGGTTGATACTCAGGTGCTCCACCTCTCTGGCGTGCACCGATGCGGTTAACAGCAACAACAACCAAAACACCACTCCCTTGGCCATCGTTTTCCCCTCAGCCTTCGCTATCAGTTCGCCAGTAACTGTCTGGCTTGTTCAATATCAAACGGTTCCTCTACCTTCAGGTAGGCCGCCTGCTGTTCCAGAATCAAGGTCACTTCCGCCACGCCGGGTTGAGCCAGCAACTGGCTGGCCAGGGCCTTAGCATGGGCGTCGTTGTTGATGTGCGCGTCCATGGTAATGCTCTTGACCGAGCGAGGGTTTTTCAGGCCCAGCATCGGAATAAACCACAACAGAGTCAGGCCGGCACACACCAGGAACACCCCTTCAGCACCGAACATGGTGTACATGCCGCCACCGATGGAGCCACCGAAAAACGCCCCCATAAACTGGCTGGTGGAGTAGATGCCCATGGCCGAGCCTTTATCTCCAGCCGGACTCAGGCGGGAGATCAGCGTCGGCAGTGATGCTTCCAGGTAGTTGAAACCGGTAAAGAACACCAGCGTCGCCGCCCCCAACACCCACAGGCTGTGGTGAGCGAAAGCCATCATCAGCATCGACCCCATCAGCAGCAGCATCGCCATCAGGAACGGGCGACGGCTGTCCTGCTTACGGACCGAAAAGATGATCATCGGCGCCATCAGCACGAAGCTCAGCAGCAATGCCGGTAAGTACAGCTTCCAGTGCGAAGTAGCCACCAGGCCACTGTCGACCACGGCAATCGGCAGCGCCACAAACAGCGCACACATAATGAAGTGCAAGGCAAAGATGCTGATGTCCAGGCGCAGCAGCTGCGGGTTCTTTAGCATCTTCAGGAACCGGGCCGGAACGGCCACCACATCGCCGGTGGGCGCCTGCCGCACCGCGTTGGGCACCAGACCGTGCACCACCAGCAGCGCCGCCGAAGCCAGCACCGCAGTCAAATAGAACAGGCCGCTCAACCCCATGGAGGAGGCCAGCGTCGGGCCGGCCACCAGGCTAATGGCAAACGACAGGCCGATGAAGGAGCCGATCACCGCCATTACCTTGGGACGCTGCTCTTCCCGGGTCAGATCCGACGCCAGGGCCAGCACCGCCGAGGCCACCGCCCCCATGCCTTGCAAGGCACGGCCCACCGTCACCATCTGAATGCTGTCGGCGGTGGCCGCCACCAGGCTACCAATGATAAACAGGATCAGGCCGACGGTAATCACCGGTTTACGACCGTATTTGTCCGACAGCATGCCCGCCGGAATCTGCAGCAACGCCTGCGTCAGGCCGTAGCCACCAATGGCCAAACCCACCCACATGGGGGAGAAGCCGTCCAGGTGCTGGCCATAAATCGCCAACACCGGCATGATCAAAAATAACCCAAACATCCGCAGGCCATAAACACTGGCTAGGGTAAACGCCGCTCGGCGTTCGGTAGGGTTCAACCCATTACTCACTGCATGCATCCTCTAACTGGAGCGTTTCGGGGGCGACAGTTTACCAGAGCTGAACACGCTGCACAGTGTCAATCTGTGCCGGTGTTCGCCGTGGCCGCCCTTAAACTGGACTTTACAATGCAGATTAAGACCATCGATTTTGTGGAAGTGCCTTAGCAATAAAGATTATGCGATACTGATCAAATTGTTTTTAACTCTGGCAGTATCATGGATCAGATTGACGTCCGCGGCGCCCGCACCCATAACCTGAAAAACATCTCCCTGACCCTTCCCCGCGACAAGCTGATTGTGATCACCGGGCTGTCGGGCTCAGGCAAGTCGTCGCTGGCGTTCGATACCCTGTATGCGGAAGGCCAACGCCGCTACGTGGAATCCCTGTCGGCCTACGCCCGCCAGTTTCTGTCGCTGATGGAAAAGCCCGACGTCGACCACATCGAAGGCTTGTCGCCGGCGATCTCCATTGAGCAGAAGTCCACCTCCCACAACCCGCGCTCCACCGTGGGCACCATTACCGAGGTGTACGACTACCTGCGACTGCTGTTTGCCCGGGTCGGCGAGCCCCGCTGCCCTACCCACGGCCAGCCACTGGCCGCCCAGACCGTCAGCCAGATGGTGGACAAGGTGCTGACCCTGCCCGCAGGCAGCAAACAGATGCTGCTGGCGCCGGTAGTTCAGGGCCGTAAAGGCGAACACACCAAGCTGCTGGAGGGGCTGGCGGCTCAGGGCTACATTCGCGCCCGCATCGACGGCGAGGTCTGCGACCTGTCGGATCCACCGCCGCTGGACCTGCACGTAAAACACAACATCGAAGTGGTGGTAGACCGCTTCAAGGTGCGCGACGACCTGGCCCAACGACTGGCGGAATCCTTTGAAACCGCGTTGGAGCTGTCCGGGGGGGTGGTTCATGTTGCCAGCATGGACGACGCCAATGCCGAACCGCTGATCTTCTCGGCCAACTTCGCCTGCCCACTCTGTGGCTACGCCATGAGCGAACTGGAGCCGAGGATCTTCTCCTTTAACAACCCGGCCGGGGCCTGCGGCACCTGTGATGGCCTGGGTGTACAGCAATTTTTCGACCCGCAGCGAGTGATCACTAACCCGGAACTGTCGCTGGCTGGCGGCGCCATTCGCGGCTGGGACAAGCGCAACTTCTACTACTACCAGATGCTCAAATCCCTGGCCGACCACTACAAGTTCGACCTGGATGAACCCTTTGAAGACCTGCCCAAGAAAGCCCGTGACGTAGTGCTGAACGGCTCTGGCCGCCAGAGCATCGCCTTTAAGTACGTCAACGACCGGGGCGATGTAGTGACCCGCAACCACCCGTTCGAAGGCATTCTCAACAACATGCAGCGCCGCTACAAAGACACCGAGTCTAACTCGGTGCGTGAGGAGCTGACCAAGTACATCAGCACCTCCAGCTGCCGCAGCTGCGGCGGTTCGCGGCTGCGGGAAGAAGCCCGCAACGTGTTCGTGAATGAGATCAACCTGCCGATCCTGGCGGAATGGTCCATCGGCCAGGCGTTGGAGTGGTTCCAGAGCATTGAGCTCGAAGGGCAACGCGCCCAGATTGCCGAGAAGGTACTGAAAGAGATTTGCGACCGCCTCGGCTTCCTGGTGAACGTGGGCCTCAACTACCTGACGCTGTCGCGCTCGGCGGAAACCCTATCCGGCGGCGAAGCCCAGCGCATTCGTCTGGCCAGCCAGATTGGTGCCGGCTTGATGGGGGTCATGTACGTACTGGACGAGCCCTCCATCGGCCTGCATCAGCGTGACAACGAGCGTCTGCTCGGCACCCTGACCCACCTGCGGGATCTGGGCAACACGGTGATTGTGGTGGAGCATGACGAAGACGCCATTCGCACCGCCGACCACATTGTCGATATCGGCCCCGGTGCCGGCGTTCATGGCGGTGCCGTAGTGGCTCAGGGTGATTACCAGGCCATTTGCGATAGCGAGCACTCACTCACCGGCCAATACCTGTCGGGTAAGAAACAGATCGCCATTCCTGAGCAACGGGTGGCATTCAACAAAGACAGCGTTATTGAACTCAAAGGGGCCAGTGGCAACAACCTGAAGCGGGTCGACCTGACCATTCCCTGCGGCCTGATGACCTGCATTACCGGCGTCTCCGGCTCCGGTAAGTCAACCCTGATCAACGATACCTTCTACAAGCTGGCCCACATCGAACTCAACGGCGCCAGCGTCGACGAGCCGGCCCCCTACACCAGCATCCAGGGTCTGGATAACTGCGACAAGGTGGTGGACATCGATCAGAGCCCCATTGGCCGTACCCCCCGCTCCAACCCGGCCACCTACACCGGCATCTTCACTCCGATTCGGGAGTTGTTTGCGGGTACTCACGAATCCCGCGCCCGAGGCTACAAGCCCGGTCGCTTCTCGTTTAACGTCCGTGGCGGGCGCTGCGAAGCCTGTCAGGGCGATGGCGTAATCAAGGTAGAGATGCACTTCCTGCCAGACGTGTACGTGCCTTGCGACCAGTGTAAGGGCAAGCGCTACAACCGCGAGACGCTGGAAGTGCACTACAAAGGCAAGAGCATTCATGAAGTGCTGGAGATGACCGTCGAAGAGGCGCGTCAGTTCTTCAACCCGGTCCCGGCCATTGCCCGCAAGCTGCAAACCCTGATGGACGTGGGCCTGTCTTACATTCGCCTGGGCCAATCGGCCACCACCCTCTCCGGCGGTGAAGCCCAGCGGGTGAAGCTGGCGCGGGAGTTGTCCAAGCGTGACACCGGCAAGACCCTGTACATTCTGGACGAGCCCACCACCGGCCTGCACTTCCAGGACATTCAGATGCTGCTGGACGTACTGCACCGACTGCGCGATCACGGCAACACCGTGGTGGTAATTGAACACAACCTGGATGTGATCAAAACCGCCGACTGGATTGTGGATCTCGGCCCCGAGGGCGGCTCCGGTGGCGGTGAAATCCTGGTTACCGGCACCCCGGAGCAGGTGGCCAAGCACAAGGTCTCGCACACCGCCCGCTTCCTGAAGCCGCTGCTCGCCTGACCGCGACGCCAACCTTGACCCATCCGGCCCGGTCGCGACAGACTGGGCCTCTTTGTTTAAGCGCCAACAACGATATGAAACCCGATTGCCACACCGCCATGACACAGCTAATTCAGCAGGCCCGGGACGCCTTCCCTTTTGGCGTGCCCGAAGCCGAGTTGTGTGGCGGCAAGTGCATTGGCTGCCCTAAAAAACTGCTGGAGTTGGTGGACACCGAACTGTGTGACTGGGAGACCCGGCTGGAACAGGGTGAGGTGCCTAAGCTGGGCGACGTTTCCCGTCTGGGCAAGCTATGCCGCAACGTTCATCGTGGCCTGAAACGCAACGGCGTGGTGTAAGCCACCCGCCCAAACTCGGGCCAGATGTCAAGATTGAACTGTTCGGCCGTTACGCCAATAATGGCGCCTCAACGCTGGCCAAAAGCAGCCAACCACAGGAAGATCTCATGCGTTCTAGCGACACCCAGATTCAGGGCACTCCCAAAGACTACTCCAGCGATCTGTACCGGGTCACCTTTGAAGTAGCGGAATCCAACGGCGCCGCCAAAACCATTCTCACCGACTTTCTTGGTCCCGAGCACAGCCGCAAGCTCATCGCCCTGCCCCACGGCTACCAGTGTGAACTGCCGATGCAGTGCATTCCTGAACTGGTGCGCAACCTGACCATGGCCAACATCGCCGTCTATCAGGTAATCCGCCATGAACAGGCCCAAGGTGAATGGCAGTAACCGCTGCACTTCGGCAGGGAACAACCGCCGGCTAAGACACAGTCCGCCGCCTTGGGGTTAAGTCCTAAAACTGATGGGACGATGCCGCTACCGCTATGACTTTGGCTTTCCCAACAGCCACTCCAGGTTAAGCAGCAACCACAGCGCATTGGCCGCCGAGCATAACCATGCGCCCGCCAGCAAGGAAGCATCGAGCTGCGACGACTCAGACAGCGCCAAGGCGCTCAGTAATGTCACTAAAACCGCAAACATCAATAGCCATAGGGCGAAATAGAATAAGGCTTCGTAAGATGGGGCATTTCCTTTAGAAAAAGTCATCTTCCCTAGTCTTCCGGCGGGAACGATTTCAGAGAGGAAAAGGGGGCACTTAGCCTGATTAGAGCAAAACCAACCCCAAAGGATATGGCATCCAAGACATAGCTATTCCAAGATCCAAGAAAATAATATAGCCCAAACACAAAAGGAAAAAACGCAAATAATATAACAAGGTTTCCTGATAGGATTGCAGGGGTATTAATAAACCGGCATCGTTCACAGTCAATCTTATTTTTTGTAATCAACGACATCAGCAATTCCCTGCTAAATTGATGACCACAATTACCGCAGTACCGTTCCAAGTGGCCAAGTTTCATCCTTTTCCCCTCAGCTTTTATCTTCTACCAATGAAAAAAACACATCCAAGTATTTCTGGAAAAATACCGTCACTAATCCACCAATGACAACTATAAAGTCCACTCGAATGTCAGTGAACAGCCCCAGCGCTCCTCCAACTACCAAACCGATAAAAACACTGTTGATCAGAGACGCGACAGGACTGACTCTAAGAACCCGGTGGCAATGAGGGCAAGGAATACGCTCGTCATCCACGAACTTCTTGATGTAGGAAAAATCTATCGAGGATTTACAATGTGGGCAATCTCTAGAAAACATATCCAGTTCCTTAAAAGTCAAATGTGGCAAAAAGCCACATTTGACTGCTTCCTAGTTAGTATTCAACCAACGGCCAATGCCGCCTGAAACGAATGCACCGACAGACATGCCAATTGCCTTTCTTCCATAGTAACGAGCAGCTACAACCAGAAGAGCAATAGCAACAGGGTTCCCCCCCTGAACTTCCAACATTTCATTTCCATTTAATAAAGTCATATTCTATCCTTAGAATTCAAGTGTTCCAACAGCTCGATAGCCCGCATATGCCGAAAAGGCTGTAATTGATCCTTTCACTGCATTTCTGAAAATGGTTGAACGTACAATAAACCCAACAACAACAATTATTGGGTGACCTCCAACAACATTATTCAATTCACTATTTGTCAATTCCTGCATAACAACATCCTTATTTAACGTTCCCTGTTTATGCAAGTGCAGATTTAAAGCATAGCCTCAAAATCAGCAACTTGCATGATGACAAGGGCTACACATTCCGCCCTTGATCCAATGCCTTGTGTATTCCGGCATCAAATTCCTTTCTACGAATTAGTGCTGATCGCCTCCTCAACATTGATGTCCCGCACCCTGCCTGACTCCAGAGCAAAGACACGATCGGCATGACGAATCGTTTCAGGACGATGGGCAACAATTATTCTGGTAATCGGCAGCTTGCTAATCTGTTGACTAATCTGAGTTTCATTGTCCAAGTCCAGATGACTGGTGGCCTCATCCAAGAACAACACACTCGGCTCCTGATACAGCGCTCGGGCCAGCAATATCCTCTGCATTTGACCGCCGGAAAACTGGTTACCCATATCTCCTACAAGGCTGTCATAGCCCATTGGAAAGCCCCGAATTTCACTGTCTATTGCCGCCAATTGGGCACATTTCTGCATCTTCAACAGATTTGGTTCGGGATCGAAGAAGGTGATGTTGTCAGCGACACTTCCGGAAAAAAGGGTGTCATTCTGCATCACAGCGGCAATCTGACGACGATAACGAGTCAGCCCGAGAGTATTGATGTCCACCCCATCCAAGCAAATTCGGCCACTCACAGGAGACAGTAATCCAAGCATCAACTTCATCAACGTTGACTTGCCCTCACCCGATGCGCCAACGATGGCAATACACTCTCCAGGTTCAATGACCAGAGATACCTCCTGCAGAACAGGAACAGCATCTCCATAGGAGAAGCTCACTCCCTCAACAGTCAATCGCCCGTGAGGTGCTTCCAGCAGTTGATCACCGTCTCGACAGCTTTCCTGTTCATGCAAGGCGATATCCGATATTCGGTCCAAATGTAGACGCAATATGCGAAATTCGATCAACTGTTCAAGAAAACTGGTCGCTCGCTCTGTTAACTGTTGTTTATAGGCCATAAAAGCCAGCACCATACCAACCGTCATCTTTCCATCCATAACGGTCATGGCCGCAATGTAAACAACGACAATATTTTCAATTCCAAACAGAAACTTGCTCGATGACTCAAATCCGATCTTTAATTTTCCCAACCTAATGTCGGCGTTGATGACATCCGCATACTGGTTTTGCCAAAGGGATTGTCGTTGAGCTTCCCGAGTAAAAAGCTTAATTGTCTGAATACCCCTGACATTTTCCAGAAAATTACTTTGCTCTTTGGCATTCGCTTGAATCGACTCCTCGGTGGTTCTATGCAATGGTCGATACAGAGATAATCGAAGAAGGTAATACAATGCCACGGCGATCAAGACAACCACGGTCAGCTTAATGCTGTAGATAAACATCATGATCAATACCGCAATGGACATCAAGCCATCGACTGTCGTCTCCACCAGACCGCTGGTTATCCGCTCTCTGACATTGGCCAATGATCCAAATCGAGAAACCAGATCACCAATATGCCGTTTCTCAAAGAAACTCATCGGCAGTCTCAATAGGTGGTGCAATAGATTCACACCCAATTGCATATTGAATAAGGCGGACAGCCTTAAGACTAACCAGGAGCGAGCGACGGTGGTTGCGACAGTTATCAAGACTATCAGGGCAAATCCCAAGGCCAGCACTTTAAGTAGTGCCACATCTTGGCTGATCAATACCTCGTCGACCACCCACTGCATGTAATAGGGAGACACCAGAGAAAATAGCTGCAGCAACAGAGAGAAACCCAAAAGTGCCAGTAGTGCAGATTTGAATCCGGTCAATTTAGACCACAGTTGCCCTAACCGCATTCTTTGACGCTCATCCTCACGGATAAAACTCTGAGTCGGAGACAGCTCCAGTGCCACGCCAGTGAAGTGAGTCGCAAATTCATCCAGGCCATACTGGCACCGTCCCTTTCCCGGATCATTGACCATCACGTGCTTGGAAGTGACTTTGGTAAGCACCACAAAATGATTCATATCCCAGTGGATGACACAGGGTAAAGATAGGTGACCAGCCTCCTCCAGAGGGCATTTAAGTGCTCGACTCGTCAGACCTAACGAATCTGCCACTTCGATCATTTGTTGCAAGTTCATCCCTTTAAGGCCGGTTGAAAACCGCTTTCTTACTGCAGCTAAATCCAGCCTTTTGCCATGAAAACTGGCAACCATAGCCAAACAGGCCAAACCACACTCAGCGACCTCGGCCTGGAGAATCACTGGCACTCGCTTAATACCGGAAAAATCCAGCATTGAAGCCGTTTGGTTGTTATCGCTCTTGCCAGACATTACCCAACCCTCCCTTTCAGGCTATAGATGGGATCCAGCAGCCATTGGACCAAATTGCGGCTTTCCAGAATAATGTCCGCCTCCAGTTGCATGCCGCTTTTCAGTTGAAACGACTCGCCGTAAGCATTCAGACTTTGTACCGGAAGCTTGGCCTGCACTCGATAAACAGGCTCATTCATTGGAATGGGCAATCGGCTGTCATTTTGCTCAAGAACAACCTTATCGACCTGATAAACATGAGAGGCCATGGACCCAAATCTCTGATAAGGAAAGGCGTCGAATCGCAGACGCGTTGTATCCCCCTTTCTTACAAATCCTGCTGAGCGACTCGGTAATAGCAACTCCGCAACTAAAACCGCTCCCTCGGGAATTACACTCATTAACGGTACCGAAGATGAAATGTACTCCCCTATCGCTGTTTGAATAGCGGTTACCGTTCCGTTTGAGGTCGCACGAATGACGTAGCGAAACCGGTTCTGCACCTCAGTTCGCTGTCGAAGAAAAATGGTTAACTTCTTTTCGATCTCAAGGATTTGCAATGAACGTTGGTGGGGCAACATTCCAGATTCCTGTTGCAGCTGTTCCAACCTGGACTGACTCTGGTTCTTATCGATCTGAGCCTGTTCCTTGGCGTGTTGCACCAGCAGCAGTTGCTCCTTTTGGGCGTGGAAATCCGATGTTGATATAAATCCGTTCTGGTGCAGTTCCTTTGATTTATCTAGAAGGACTTTTTTGATCTCCAAACGCTCTGAAATGAGAGAGAGCTGCAATCCAAGATCATCGATATGGCGCTCTAGAGCATCGATGTCTGTAGCCAGTTTATGTTGCTGTTTATGTTCCAAATCTTTGCGATGAACAAGCTCCCTGTTAAGGATAGAGATCTGCTTGTCGATCTCCTCTATCAGGGTATCTTCTAGTTCTCCGCCCGAGGTAAGGGAACGGCTGTCAGTGATGGTAATCAGAGGGTCCCCTTTACCAATCTTTTGCCCCTCCTCAACATGAAGTTCGGTAATGGCCCCTCTTCTGTCGGAGTACACACGAATCATGCCTTTGTCTGGCTTCAGATACCCCTTAACCGTTTCTTTTCGTGCATATTCAGAGGTCAGAAGGAAAACAATCAACGCAATAGTAAAGACTACAAGACTTAAGGCAATATAGTGAATCGATATTGGCTGAGACAAAGACACGACTCCCGTGAGTCGATGTTTTTGCGCTTCTATTGCCTGTACTCTAAATAAACCAGCCATCTTCCTTGTCCTGATTCACTCAACGAATGAAAGAAAGGTAGCAAAGAAATTACGACTATAATCGTGAATAACAAAAGATCACAAACACACACATCAACAAACAATAATAACAATATTAATCAGTAAGTTATAGATACGGCGCATCAATAAACCAGAACAGCAATTCGATAGAATTCACAATCAATCACAACCACTCACAGCTAATAATAACGGCTAGCAAGGGTTAGATAAGTAGAACGCAGACTCTATGGTAACAATAAGCATCATATCATTGATAAGAACTGTTATTGATGATTGAATTGTATAATTCACTAAGCACCGAGTGATGGCTTAAGTTATTGAGTCACCTATTAACTGAGTGACTATAGAAGCCAAACAGAGCAATATTTACCATCATAATCACTCGAACCCCACTGCAAATACCTGAGTCCAGTAGTAGCCGTATTCCGAATCTGGGTTGGCAACACAGGCGACTCCGGTTTCCCGGTATTCCGATGACATCAGGTTTTGACAATGGCCGGGGCTGGCCAGCCACTCTTTCACTGCGGTATCCACATTAGGCTGTCCGGCAGCAATGTTCTCACCGACAAACTGCCATTCATACCCCAAAGCAGTAACACGTCGACCCACATCGCTGCCATCCAGACCGGTATGGCTGAGAAAATTGTAGTTAGCCATGTTAGAAGCGTGTTCCCAGGCTGCTTGTTGCAACACCCCATGGGCTTGCAGCGGAGCCACCGCCGGGTATCGAACACCCCCGCACAGCTGTCCACTGGTCCGAACCTCGTTGATGCGCTCTATCAGTTCAGGCAGATTATCCCGGCATTGATTCAAGCCGTTACCATCAGCAGCCACAGCCATGCCTACTTCGCCCTGTGCGACGATTGTCACCAGTATCAGCCAAAACCGCAGCATCATCCCCCCTAAAAGCACATTCAATAACCCTACTAACGCAGTAAGCAGAGATATTGGCACGCTCCAGGTGAAGTATCAACGAGAGAGAATAGCGACTAATAGTCAGCAGCCGCTAGCGTCCATAGGCCACCATGCTGCTACCAGCTGAACCGGGCACGACTCAAACCTCCTCAAACCCAAACATAATAAAATGTAATCATAAAAATCACATTTGATAATTTAACTATATCTTTGCCCCTTCCTATACTGCTCCACATCGAAACAAGATACGCACCACCACAACGAATCTGGAGCACCCTATTATGAAAATGAGTCACGTAGGCATCATGGTCACCGACATGGACAAGGCCATCGAGTTTTACACCAAGGCACTGGGCCTGAAGATGGTCATGGGCAAGAGTGAAGTCCTGGAGGAGCGCGAGACCGCCATCGGTCGCATGTGCACTCAGGTATTCGGCGAAGGCTTTAAAGGCTTCAACATCGCCCACCTGCTGACGACTGACGGCATCGGCGTTGAACTGTTTGAAATGAAGGATCGCCAGGAGCGCCATGAGGTCGACTTCTCTCGCATCGGCATCTTCCACTTCTGCCTGGAAACCACCGACTTTGAAGGTGTCATTGAAAAAACCATTCAGTATGGCGGCAAGCAGCGGATGGACATTATGCGCTACCACCCAGAAGACGACAGCAAGCCGGCAAAGATGGTGTATCTGGAAGACCCGTTCGGCAACCTGTTCGAGCTGTATTCTCACTCCTACGCCGAAACCTACTCCTCAGAGTACGAGTAAGTCGTCGATCTCAGCGACTGAACCCAAGCCAGCACCATGATGCTGGCTTGTTACCAATCCAGACCATCTTGGAGAAACCCGAATGGCACAACTGCTTCACACCATGCTGCGCGTGGGCGACCTGGATAAATCCATCGCCTTTTACACCAACGTTCTGGGCATGACGCTGCTGCGTCAGGTTGAAAACAAAGACTACCACTACACCCTGGCCTTCGTTGGTTACGGTGAAGAAAGCCAAGGTCATGCCGTTATTGAACTGACCTACAACTGGGGCGAGTCCAATTACGATCACGGCAACGCATTTGGCCACATCGCTCTAGGTGTTGAAGACATCTACGCGGCCTGCGATAAAATTCGCGCGGCCGGCGGTAACATCAGCCGCGAACCCGGGCCAGTACTGGGCGGCTCAACCCACATCGCTTTTGTAACCGATCCCGATGGCTACAAGGTTGAGTTGATTCAGCAAGATTGATCTGCTTCGCCTACAGCTTGCGATTCCATTCGATCGTAGCGCCTTCGAGCCAAGCGTAAACTTGGACGACGCTTTCTGCCAATTCAATGCCGATAGCTTTAATCTTCATGATGGATGCTCCTTCTATCTCTCTGGATTAAGTCATAACCACTTAATTCCGATGCACTTTAACGCAAACTCCAGAAGGGGCGTTTATCACATCACAACAAATACTATCGAGAGTAATTAAGACAGATCCAAAACTCGCCGTCTATAACACTCAGAAATCAGGTGCACATTATTCTTCGCGTTCAACAGCGCCCTGAGCTTGATTAAATGATAATCAACACCACGCTCGGTCATGAACACCTTATCAGCAATGTCAGGGCGTGAATGGCCATCCGCCAGCATTCGCAGGATCTCCATACACTTATCATTCACTAAACCCAGGCCAGTCAAAGGGTTGATGCTACTGGTCACGTTACTGGCAAACGCCAGTTGATGAAACTGATCTAAGCGCTGAGTTAGCTCTTCGCGGATTTGCTCTCCCTGCTGCTCCAACTCAACAGGCGCTTTGTCACTCATCATAATGAACTCAGGAGAAAATTCTGGATAATATGGATCTTCCAAGCGGATGAATAACCGCGAACGAACACCATATTTCTTCAGCACATTAACGCAACGACGGGTCGCTTCGTCCTCACCCTCATAGCTAAAGATGGCGTAGTTAGTTTTCAGATATAGATTGTGGTTAGGCTCTTTATGGATCGCAACCTGGATAAACTCTTTGCGCAACCGGCGAATGTCGTCATTAGAGTAGATAAAGTCCAAACGACGGTTATGTTTGGTCATAGCAAACTGGCTACCAAGCTCATGACTTGCATTAAGCGATACCAGATATAGCCCGCCAATGAAGCCGTAAGATGCAGCGATCTCATCAAGCAGTTGCTCTAACTGATTGATCTGAATCTGGTGAAGTTCAATTAGCTTTTGCCCTTGCACAAGTACCGTCTACCGTGGTTGTAATACAATGGTTAACATTTTATGCCAACCCCTCTTAAGGGGTAGTTCTGAGTTAACAGAATCAACTGCAATAATGAAAGTCCATGAAAACTCATAGTCTTTTAGGCACTGCACAGACAAAGCCCCGCTAGTAAAGCTAGCAGGGCCACAGAGATCTTCTCTTGCAGTTTAAGCAATCAGTAGAGTTCGTAAACGATCTGCTGCTTGTCGAGTAGTTGTTGATACTGAACTTTTGCCTCTGTCGCGTCACCCAGTCGCTCTTGTAAGGCTTGCACTAACACTTCACGTATCGCCGACTTTAGCATCGGTTGACCGCAGACATACAACAAGCCGTTGTCGTCCAGCAGCCAGCGCAGCACATGCTGCCGATTTTGTTGCAGTTTATCTTGAACGTACACCTTCTTATCGCCCTCACGAGAGAACGCCAAATCCAAGCGGCTTAACTGGCCACTGCTGCGCATCTGTTCAAGATCCTGCTGATAATAGAAGTCCTGCTCAGAGTGGCGATTGCCGAACACCAGCCAATTACTCGCACTGGCCCCAGTCGCGACACGCTCCCTAAGCAGACACATCATCGGCGCAATACCTGTACCGGTGGCCACCATTAACAGCGGCTGCTGCGGTTTTGGCAACACTAATCCACCTTGAGCGCGATGGCTCACCTCGATAGGTTGATTGAGTGACAACCTATTAATCAAATAGTCAGAACACTTACCTACTACCTCAACCTCACCTTGTTGGTAAACCACCTTACCGATACAAAGCTCCACACCATCATCAAAAACATCAGATACTGAATACAAGCGTTCCAGGGTCTCATTTGGCGGCACGACACCAATTAGATCACCAGACTGAAACTGAATTGTCTTATCAGTTTGAGCCAACGTAAAACGCAAACGATAAGCACCGCGCTCGATGCTGCAGTGTTGACTGTGCAACTCACCTCGTTCAGTTAGTGTCATCGCCAACTGAACCGGACCATCCAAAACGCTGCCATCCGGGTTAAGTCCACTGTAATCAGCAAACCACTGCTGCCACCGCTGGTAGGGTGCGCCATCCACCAACTGTAGGTTATTATCGTGAGCCGCCTCTAGGCGAATAAACTGCTCATGCAACAACTTTCCCGCTTCGCAAAACAGACCATAGTTGCGATCACCGATGGCAAAAATATCTACCTTGGTATTGAGGGGATTAGTGCGTTCGCACAAGCGGTCAAAGAAGGCGATGCCGTTATCGGGAAACTCGCCATGGCCGTAGGTACTGACAAAGATCAACACCTGTTGATAGTTATCTAACTCTTCTACGGATACCTGCGAAAGCGGCAGGCAACTTGCGCTCCGACCACTGGCTTGCAGTAGCTCGGCGCTTTTCTCTGCCAGGCCCTTGGCTGTACCGGTTTGACTGGCATAGCCAATGAGGATATCCCCCTGTTCATAGATTGGGGTAAACAACAGGTTCTTCAAATAAAAAGAAAATTGATTCATCACCATCCCCTTAGGCCAGATTGCGAAGCAGCGAATCCACTAAGAACGCTACAATGGCAATCGAGGTCAGGACAATAAACAACCCGCTTACTGCCTTGGCTGCTTTGTTAACTGTTGATCCTTGTTGAGTTGTCATCGCCTTAACCCCCTGTTCTTTTCGCTTTGCTGCTCAGGCTCACCAACCAATTTCGAAATGCAGTCAGATATTCGATGCCTTGGCCCGCTGGACAGAAATAGCGACAAAACAGCTGCGGCACAAACGTGCAGCCAACCACCACCGCTGGCAAAATGGCCCACTGAACACCCACCCCTTGCAATGAAAAAATCATACTGAAGGGCTCATAGGAGCCGGCGATCGGCACCGTAGTCAACAGGCCTACCATGATCACAATCCATAGGCCTACCTTTGGAATCCAACCACCGTAACGCTGCACCAGTTTGGGTACTGGGAAATTAAGGCCGGTTAGTTTAGCTAACAGGCTTTGCAGGGCCGAAAATGGGCACAGCTTGCCACAATAGATATTGCGACCCAGTACCAAAATTCCCAACAAGACGCCACCACTAAGAATCCAGAAGGCAAGGTTGTCGTAAATAGATGGTAGATAGCCAAGCAGTACTGCTGTGAAGTTGCTGGCACTGATCATCTGATTCAGCCAGAACCCCATTACCCCAAGGGCCGCGATGTTCAGCATCAATGAGAACGCCGGTTGAGTAACCCGCTGAGCAATCACCGCCAATATCAAAAAAGCAATCAGTACGCAGTGCTGACTACCAAAATCCAACTCTGATTTCAGCAGCGTCTGCTTTCGACCAAAACTCAGTGCTGCAGCGTGCTCAAGACCGATGTAGTGGGCACGCTTAATGGCTTCGGAACTGATAGTGGCACCACTGACTGCGTCGAAGTCTTTATCGGTTCTTGGGCCAACAACAGCTTTGTCTTGAAATTGGTCGAAAAAGAACTTATTGACCAACTTCTGAATATAAGCGGGAGTATCATTGTGATGGAGAATATCGGCACCGTGAACCTTGCCATCAGCGTCATACAGAGTGATCAACTGTAAAGGCCCACCGAAGCTTTTTTCGGTCGTAAGAATGGCAATCCGCTCTTCGCTACTGCCATTGCTATTAGATTTACTGACCGTCCAAGCGTTATCACTGTTGTTGATCGCTTGGATAATGGTATCCGGGTACAGCGCTTCCAGTTGAGCAAGCCAATTGGGCTGATTCAACTGTTGACCCACTAAATAGGCACACAGCATGCTGGCAAAAGCCAGCCAACGTAGCACCTTAATGTAATCCAGTCGCCAGCCGATGATCTGCGGCCGGGCGGCGGCTCCCCTGCTTGCACAGGTTTTTTGGCAACTTTGACAGGACATAACGTATTCTTCTCGGGTTTACTTCGGTTACTTCAGTTCGGTAATCGGGATGGATTCGCCTTTTGGCGCTGACTGGGGAATGTTGGCATGCTGCAAACAGATATCGCGCATCTCTAACAGCGGTTGACTATCCTGCTCTGGTTGCAGCTCGAGCAGCACATCAAGGTCCGACAACGCCTCTCGATACCGATGCAGGCCAAACAAACAAGCCATGCGGTAATGCAATGCCGACAGGTCAACTTGCTCTACCAATACCTCGTCAAAATCATCGATTGCCTCAGCTAAACGACCACAGCCGTGCAACGCCATCCCTTTAGCGATAAGGCATAGCCGACGTTTGTAGCCACGTTTTAGTGCTTCAGTAAAAAAACCCACGGCATCATCGTGAACGCCTTGCAACATGGCAATCTTACCGGCACCAAAGAAGCCTTCAGCCCAATCCGGCTGAAGCTCGATTACCTTATCCATGCTCTTTTCCGCTTCCTCAAAATTGCTTTCACGCAAATAAAGATTGGCCAATTGATAATGAGCAAGATAAAACTCTGGATGGGATTTGATAACGCCGCCGAAGGCGGTACCAGCCTCAGCAAAATCACCAGCTTTAAGCGCTTGCAAGCCTGCATCATAATCGGACTTAATCGCCTGTTGAGCAGCGACATCCATAACATGCACCTATATATGTAAGGGATTGGATGGGTGAAAACAACAAACTCATAATTGCGCTTTCACCCAGTGAGAGGGTATAACCCGCCGACTACAGGTTATTGAGGCTTAAATCGCTTTGAGTTGAGGTTTAGCCAGGCGCACGCCAACAATAGCCATCAGTAGACCCGGCAAGAACATCACCATCACGCTCATGGATGCCGCCTGTGGCTCTTTCTCTAGCACTGCCGCGACCCCAAAAGCGATATCAAAAATCATCAGGCCCAGGCCTAGAGAGAGCGCAACCAAACCACCCCAAGCCGCATCACACTTAATGCGCAGCCATACCACCGCTTGAACTGAAGCCAAACACAACACGCCCAGCCAGAAGAACAACACCTCGATTCCAGAAAAAATACCCAGTCCAGACATGATTAACCTCCAAAGCCGTCGTAATCGCGACCCTTCTCATTCCAAAATACTGCTGGCGCAGCCTCGTCAAATGCTTTGCCATAACCATGCAACAGGTCCATTTCGCTCATCATTTTGTGCATGAAGCCAGGAACGATGGTATTGGCTTTATCAATCAAACGGTGGTGCCAGAAATCTGGCTTGTTGTATGGACAGGTGGTAACACAGGTACTGCAGCTAGTTTTAGAGTCTGCCCAGTACTGTAAGCACTTATCGCAGTTGACATACCACTTGCGCACCCCGGGGTTAGAAAAGCCCCAGTCCTGGCCATCTTTCGGTGGCTCCATACTAGGCTTAGGATCATGTGGAATTGCTTCACTTGGGCAGTTATCCGCACAGTGCATGCAGTTTTCACAGAAACTCTGAACACCAAAGGTCACTGGTTTGTCGTAGTACTCCTCCAACTCCATATCGGTGTACACCTTGGCAAGACGCAGACGGGGACCGTACTTGTGGTTTACCAACAATCCCATTCGGGAACTTTCACCCAGACCGGCCGCGATCGCCTGTGGAATGCTGAGGCCGTAACTGTTACCCACTCCCACAGAGTGGAAACCCAGGAAGTGCATAAAGGCCGCCAACTGGTATGCGGTTTTACCCATCTTGGAGTACCCCTCTACCTGAGCGGCATCACCCAGTGCAGTTGGTGCGGCACGGAGACCTTCATAGGACGTTTCAAAGCCCAGTACGATTACCGTCTTAGGTTTAAAACCCATGACCTCTTCTAACTTATGGGCCTGGTCACCGGTACGAACGTGGGTGTAGTCCCAACGGGGATCGTGACGAGAGATACCCACCAGATCAGCGCCATAATGACGCGCAGCACGCTTGATTACCGCATGGGCTGTCGCTGCGTCTTTGAACTTGAATTCCGGGTTGAATGGATTTGGCTTGAACACCTGCGGCAACGCGTACCCTTCATACGCCGGCGCCTTATCCTTCATAACCATCGCGAAAGTCCGGCCGCCAGCTTTCAGCGCCATGTCAATGGAGGTCATACCGGGTTTGTTTTCATCTGGCTGGGGACGAAACGCAAACTGCTTACCGGCTCGAGCAAAGCGGTAAAAAGAAGTTTCCATCTCGCTGAAACGCTTATAGGTCGGCGCGACATCCTGCGGAAACTGATCGTGTCTGATAACACCAAAGCCATCTTCGCGCGCTTTGACCTTTGGTGAGAGACCACCAGTGACCATAGCAACACCACCCACGGCGCTCAGTTTTAATAGGTTACGACGAGACTTACCTTGCTCGCTCAACCCTTCGGTATGACTAGTCAGTTCTGACACTGCTAAGACTCCTTTAAAGCCATTAATTCAGGCGCGTTCACTGCTTGTTTTGCGAACGACTAAATAAATAATTCCAGATCTATTAAAAGTCTAACCAGATATTTAAAATCAGGTTCACTGAAATTGACTTTAGTATGAATTTCTAATGCTAAAAAAACTCTATGACTCCCCATAGCAAACACCAGACCACAAGTCATCATTTGAACACAGTCACAACTCTTGCGAGTCAATCTTTCCTCTCTCAATAAAAATCACGACTAATCCACATTACCAAGCCATTTATAAAAAAACTATGAGGATTCATATTGAGCGATGGGGTTACAATTGATAATTGCGAGATCATAGCCATACGACTTTAAATATTCAAAAGTTAAAAACCCGGAAGAATTTAAATAATTTGCGTGATTATCATCACCCAAATCAGCTATAGAAAAGTGACTTGAGACCAACACCCCGCGAGACAGGCGTCGCAAACTGACCACTGAAAAATGAACTATTTTATTCCTTTAGGTTGATTAGATCACATTGGCTATAAAATTCCAATACAGATCGATTTTACGCATGCATAATATCTATTAAATCTATGCATAATATAACAAGCAACCGGGATAAATTGCTGGCTATCATCGCATCTCAATTTTGTAACACCCTAGTTACTATTAGTGAGATGATGATGAAAAAAGTGACTGTCATTACAGCCAGCATGGCTGCCCTACTGATTAGCACTACTGCTAATGCCGAAATAAAATATGCAGACAATGCCGTTGCTGTTGGTGCTCGTGTAGAAGTTAGCGATGCATCTGAAAGTTCTAACCAGTATACTCGCAATACCCTTGAATTAATTCATCGGTCTGGATATAGCTGGGGAGAACTGTTTGCCAAATACCGTATTGAAAATTTTGGAGAGATGTCTGATAAAGACAAGGTCAAAGGCACCACCAATAAGTTCATCGGTAGCCTGTACCACAATATTAACCATAGTGGCTCTCAGGTTTGGTTCGATCTGTTCACCAGCGCCAACCAAGCGATAAATGAAAACCAAATCACCCTTGGTGTTGCTCAGAAGACCAAAATTGCTGGTATTAATATCAAGTTCAGTGTTGGTGCACACGCGGCTATGGGCCATAATGCCAAAAATGGTTTGGAACAAAGCGGCTTTACCTACAACGGAATCCTCACCCGCATTAACGCAAACTACTCAATTAACAAAAACATCATACTATTTGGTGTTCTCAACACTAGCTTCGATCGCGATATGCACGTTCAAAAGATGTTCGCTCGTGATGAAAGCACCGGCATGTTGGCTGTGGCTGGCGCCAAGTACAAGTTCGACAAGAAGCTCGATATGTCTGTTGCTTACGCACACCAGCAATCCTGGGGCGGCTATAACGACAATGGCGACAATATTAATGTCGCATTCTCCTATCATTTCTAACCTGACCAATTTGTATTATGAAAGGTCCTCCAACGAGGACCTTTTTATTGAAAAATCTATATGTGGTCGTCTTTACCAATAAACTCAATAATTCTATCAACAATCACCTTAAAGCGAGCAGTCATAGAATTACACGAGCGATACATCAGGTGGAGTTGCTGTTTCTGTACGCAGCGCCCTTCGAAAAGCACTTCGAAGCTCCCTTGTTTACTTTGATAGCGCATCTGACTTTTGGGCACCAGGGTAATCCCTAGTCCGCGACGCATCCACTGAGCAGCAATATCGGCCGAATCGGCGATAATGAAAGGATTCAGCTTTGTAGTACCACTTTCTCCGCTTCGCCATTGCCAATGCCACCGCAGTGACTGGTTACAATCTGGGTAATAATTGATACACCGGTGCTGACTCAACTCCGTTGGGCATTGTGGCTCACCGTAACGCTCTAAGTATTCATTCGTAGCGCAAAAATAACTGGAAAAATCGCTAAGCTTGTGGCCAATCAGCGAGGCATCCTCTAACGGTCTTGGGGTGATCAATAGATCGCAATCGCTCATTGATGTTTGCTGCAATGGACTTACGGTACGTAAGTCCAAGTTCAGATCAGGGTATTGCTCGACGATACTCGGTAACAAGCTTTCACTCAGCCAACGTAAAATTGGGGCTGGTGCCCCGATGATAACCCGACCCTCTACCTCATCGTTATGCGAAATTAGAGCTTCCGCCATGGTTTCGTAGTCGTCCAGTATCCTCTGCGACATATGCAACAGCTGTGCACCCTGTGATGTTAACTCTATACTGCTGCCACGGCGGTGCAGCAACATGGCGCCAAAATGATTTTCTAACTGTTTAATGCGGCGGCTGAGAGCAGGTTGACTGATATCCAACACTGAGGCAGCTTGAGTAATATTAAGATACTCCGACACCACCTTAAACATTTTGAGACTGTCAATTTCCATGAGTAATCAACCATATTGATTTGCACTCTTATTATACTGACTTAAGATTGATTGCCAGCACGATCTGAATCACTGATTTAGCTTCATTCTGCTAACTACTATTGGATCTAATACTCTTTGCCCTGTTATTATTTTCAAGCCTATGAATCTTGGTTCCAGTGCGTTAGATACATCGTAGAAATCTAGGTTTCGAGTGACAGCCGTTCAATACTAATCTTTAGAGCCACCGTTATCGGCGATCACTTCGTATTGGTTGAAGTCATCAACCACCACTTGTTATGCGCCCAACAAGTGGCAAAAACCCAAAAATTCAAGTAACTAGTTAGTATGGTACTTGCTCCAGTACTCCTTAGGACTAGGGCTCGGAAGGACCTTCTTGCAATCCAGTTGCTATGGCACTGCCATTTTTCTCCATTGCACTTTGCTTTGTTTTTGCATCAGTGATCTGCACACCGGAACTGTTATTCAATTAGCCGTACAATGGAGCAAAGTTCAACTGCATCAGCGCTAGCCATGGCTCACTCAAAATAAATCCATTAATAAACAGTAAGATACTGTTCCATGGTTGTGGGGAGTCTCGGCACTATTGCACGCTACGAGGTAACTGGATAATGAATTTAGGTGCACTTAGAGTCTTTATGGTGGTGGCCAAGACGCAGAGTATTGCTCGTGCTTCTGAGATTCTCGACATCACCGCCTCATCCATAAGCCGTAAGATTAAAAGCCTGGAAGATGAGCTGAACACCCAACTGTTTCACCGCGGTGGCAGAGAGTTTCACACCACCAGTCAGGGCACCGCCATTCTGAAGCGGGTAGAAATACTGTTGAGTGAAGAAGACAACATTCGTAACCTGGTCAACGACAAGCAAGAAGTTCGTGGCCCCATTGGCCTGATGGTGCCACCCACGTTTGGCAACATTTTAGCCGGTGAATTTTTGGCACCCTTTATGAAGCGTTATCCGAATGTTGAACTTAGCGTGAAAGGGAGTCACGGTCGCCGCATTGAAACTCTGCATAACTACGACATCGCCATTAGCCCTAATTTACCCAATGACACCTCCCTGGTTGCCAAGCTCATTTTCCAGGGTAAACGACACTTCTTTGCCGGCAAGGGCTTATTGGAACAATATGGTGTGCCGAAACACCCAAGCGAATTATCGAATTACCCCTATTTGCAACTGCAGATAGACACCAGTTACCGCCAAGGCAAGCAACAGTGGGACAACGGCCAAGGATTGAGTGGTGAATTTATCACTTCAACTCGCATCACTTCCGATCTGCCCGACGTGCTGGCAAAAATGGTATCAGAAAATCTGGGTGTCGCCTGCCTGCCCAATGGCGCATTTCGAAACCTGCCAAAGAACCAGTATGTGCGTCTGTTTTCCGATGATATCTACAACCAGAACGTCATGTACGCCATCTACCCGTCTCGTCAGCATCGCCCCCACCGAGTGAAGGTGTTTACCGATGAGTTAACGGCCTTCCTAAACGCCCTGCCCAACCTGTAAGGCTTGCTGCAATACACCTCAACATGAAAAATGCCAGAGCATAACGGCTCTGGCATTTGAGTCACTCTGTTAACGAATCATCACTGATTCGGGTGACATGTCATACAGGAGTATGGGTCTGGGAAACTTTCGCTGGTGCGCCAGTCATTATTCCCATAGGTAATACGCTTTTCCGCAGGCAGTAAGCGATAGAACGTTGAGTTATCGGCGAAATCCTTAACCTCTCGATGGAAATCGGGCGAGGCAGTCTTAACCGCATCCGCACAGGGACCGTAGTAGCCTCCGATATCAATCTTCTTCTGCTTGGTAACGCCCGAGCACTCTGTGTCATCGAAGTACATTTTCTGAGAAGCCTCGCCGTGATTTGGCATCAACTTATCTTCAGAGTGACACCAGAAACAGCGCGCTTCTTCACCATGGCCAACAGGAGCGCCGTTACTGCCGTGACACGACGCGCAGTAGTAAGGTTCGCTTTGTTCCGGCAGGGTCGGAGAGTCACCGTTTAGGTGGATGTTATCCAGGCTGTGGCACTGAGCACAGTCGGCGACCTTCCAGCCAAAGTGGTTTTCATCCAAAGGAGCGACCGCTCGCTCGATGTCATAAATGGGGAACTGGCCGTCCGGGCCATAGTTTCGATGGGCCATTTCCCAGGCGTTTTCCATGTTGGCAAACCATTCGAACATTACGTATTGCTGCGGCATGACCATAGGCACCGTATCGGCCATTCGGTGCGTATTCTTACCGCCAAACAGATTGAACCAATTATCGATGCACTCCTGCGCGGCGGCCTGGTTTAAGTTGCCATCATCATCACGCAGAAACTCACACACACGTCCGAACTCCGCATCCGTTTGTACGTCTTTGGCAACTGGCCACTCCTTATTCGGGTGATAGAAGAAATCATTGCTGGTGAAGTCTTCACCGCGATACAGGGTCCACCCGTAAAAGCCGTGGGCTCGTTGCTCATCGATGGCGGTCACCGCGTAGGATCCCACATCGGCGTTGGTGGCAATGGTCGGCCAGAAAGTGACGCCAAATTTAACCCCATACTCGTCGTGAGCGGTTAGCGCGACATCCAAGACAGTAATAACCCCCTTTTGGAATACGTCCGGGCGCAAATTGTGCGGCTTCACCTCCACGTTCTGAGCCACAACCTGTGGACCGCGTCCATCGCCAAAGTCCACGCGCAATTCAGGCAGAACCACCTTATCTCCGGCGGCATGAAAACGCGCCACCTCGGCCCTTAAAGTTTGCTGACGCCGGGCAGTCATGATGCTGGACTCAGGCTGAAAGCGAATGTGCATGCCCTCTTTGACCCAAAGCTCATCCATACGATCATAAAAAGGCTCTAAGGTAGGCTGACCATTGCTTTTTTTGGCATCGCCGCCGCTGTACAACATACTCGCGTACCAGTTTTTGCTGTCCTTATAATCACCTTCATCGTCGTAATCGCCGTCATTATTGGCATCAAACGACGTGGTAAACTCATAGGTATTCATCTCCTCGTTGAATTCACCCAGGGTGACTTCGAAATCATCTCGAATGGAGGAGACATACAACACCACATCCAGCGCGGAGTAATGGCCGGGAATGAAGAGATCGCTGCGCACGGATTCGGCCGCAAAACGCTTAAGCTCGGCGGCGCTGATCTTCATGCTGTAGTCGTCAGCCCCCGCCGCAGGCCTGGCCGTCAGGCGGTTATGTTCCTTGTTGTAGGTCCCGTTTGAATTACCTCGGCCGTAAGTCAGCCGGTTAGGATCGTTCTCATCACCATGAACCCCGATGGCCGGCAAATCATTCAGATCGGCATCTTGGGTACACATCTCTGGATGCAGGTCGGAGCACGGGTACCAGTGGCCAAGGTAGACATTGATGGTCCCCTCTAATTCCGATTTCGGGGTAACGGCCACCTCTAGGCTTTCATGGACTTTATCAGTATCAGCAATCGGGCGTTGTGGATCAGAGCTTGAGTCTGAATCGGATCCACAACCGCTAAGGGCCAGTAGCGACAGTAACGCTATGGCAGCAGGCATTTTTTTTGTATTCATCATCATCTTAATTTTTTATATGGGTAGGTAATAGGTTGGCAATCGGGTTATTTCTGTTCCTCCATGATATGGGTAGAGTTCATAACCAACCGTACTGATTGGCTTTAAATACCAAATTGGCTTTATTGGTAGCACCAAGCCTTTGTTTCGCTTTTTCCAGGTGATAATCAACACCTCGACTGGTGAGATTCATCAGGTGGGATATTTCACCCGTGCTCAATCCAAGGGCAGTCAAATTAACGATAATCCGGGTCTTGTTGTTACTTCTTATCTTTCTAAAGCTCGACAGACTCAAATGCTGGCTCAACTTATTGCCATTCCCCAAAACATGAACTGCAGGATCACTTGCACTGCAGACAATGATGGCACCGACGTACTCACCATCATCAATGAGGTCAAAACACTGGAAATTAGAGTGCCGTCGGTCACGCCAAAGCAGTTCGATATGTTTTATGTGTTTGCTATCAAATTTGGAGACCACAAACATGCTTGCCAAACTTTTTAGCGACTCATCAGATACGTGATAATCAAAGAACTGATGGCGACAAATATCTTGAAACCCCACAGAAGTACCAATAACTGCAGTTTCAAACTGAAAATTCACCGATTTCAGTACAATCCAGTTCATTTTGTTCACACCTCTTCCAAGATGGGTATTGGTATTGCCGCTTTTAAACAGGCACATTACCCCTGAATCAACATCTCTAACTGCTGGGTATTTAATAGCCGTTAGATTAACGCACATCGGCAAACCAGTTCATTTCGATCCCCGAGACACCGCGTTGCAGAATTCGCAGCATGAAACGAGATAAATGTCATCGTGATAAGATCGCTGTGACGCCGGCAGCTTACTCACCAACCCCGGAGCGCCCCTCCCGTCCCCTCAGTTGGTGTTGGGCCATGGCCAAATAGGCTACACTGCCCGAAACCACGGAGACTCCATGACCGCCACCTTCACCGACATCGTTGCCCCCAAAGACGCCGGCAAGCCGTTGTACGACTTCCTACGTTCGCTGTTTCCCTATCTGGATACCGCCGTATGGCAGGCCTTTGAAGCCACCGGCTCGGTGCAGATAGATGGTCAGCTCGCCGAGGGCAATCCAGAGCTGGTGGCCGGCCAGGTGCTGGACTACCGCATCGCCAACTACGCCGAGCCGGAGGTCGATACCCAGTGGCAACTGCTGTGGGAAGGGGCCGATCTCATCGCGGTGCACAAGCCTCCGAGCCTGCCGGTCAGTCGCACCACCCGCAATATTCACAACACCCTGGTGCAGCTCGTGCGGCGACAGAGCCCCTGGAAACAGGCGCACCTGTTGCACCGGCTCGATCTGGATACCGGCGGCATCGTGCTGATGGGCAAAGATCAGCAAGCCGCCAGCCACTGGCAGCCCAAATTGGCTGAGTTAATGCAGCGTAAGATCTATCACGCGGTGGTTGAGGGCTGCCCGCCGTGGCACAGCCACGAGCTGCAATGCAAACTGAATACCTTGGCCGACAGCCCGATTCGCTGCCAGATGCACGTGGTCGCGGACCATGAAAAGGGCAAGGCCAGCCACACCCGGTTTCGAGTGCTGGGCCGGGGCCAGGACCATGCGCTGGTGGAATGCCAGTTAGTGACCGGTCGCAAACATCAGATTCGCGCCCACCTGGCTCATCTGGGCCACGCCATCGTGGGCGACAAGATTTACGCCAACGGCGGCGACTTCTACCTGAAACGGCTGGCCGATGCGGTTACCGATGCCGACCGGGCTCGCCTGGGCGCCCGCCATCATCTGCTGTTTGCCCACGAGGTGGAGTTAAAGCTATCGCAGGATGCGCCGGAGTTAGTGGTTACCAACTCGCACTACTCGGAGGATTGGCTCGAGTTTTGTCGTCGCCATCAGTTGCCGCTGGATTAGCCTCACCACAAAAAACGCCCGGCCATTAGGCCGGGCGTTTGCTTTCCGGGTGATGATGATGTCCCGGTTTCCTGCTCAGAACTTGCCGTTACCGTTCTTCCACTCGCTTTGCGGCGGAATGGCTTCGATGGTATCCCAGTGCTCGACAATCTTGCCATTCTCGACTCGGAACAGATCGTAGAACGAGGTGTGCTGGCCCCCCAGGGTGCCTTCGCTGACGGTTAACACGAAATTGCCTTCTCCCAGCACTCGATGCACCTGCTGATACTCCATGGTGATCCCCTGCTCCGCCATGGCCGCCAGCGCCGAGCCCAACCCATCCAGGCCGTCGGCGATGCCCGGGTTATGCTGCAGGTAATAGTTCGGCTCGATGTACTGAGTAATGGTGTCCATCTTGCCGCTGACCAGTACATCGTTCACAAAACCTTTCACCAACACCTTGTTGGCCTCGGTGCTGTCTAGGTCCTCGGCCTGAACCGGCCCGTCGATCATGGTACGGCCACTGGGGTTGGCGCTGTCCGGTGTCTGCTGCAGGTTGTCCCAGTGCTCCACGATCAGCCCCTGCTCAAAGCGGAAGATGTCGAAACCGATTTTCGGGCCAAAAAAGTTGTAATCGGTGTGGGCAAACACAAAGTCCCCATCCTGAAACACCCGCACCGTGTCCACTCGGGCCGATCCTTCCGGCAGGGCCTGCAACGCCGCGCCAAATCCCGCCAGGCCGTCGGCCACACCCAGGTTGTGCTGAATGTACTTATTGGGATTGATGTAGCTTACCGGCTCGGCCTCGCCGGTTTCGATGCTCTTCAGCAACGCGGTCACCTTCTCTTTGTGGGTCAAAGGTTCAGGCTGCTGATGGGAGGTATTGCTGCACCCCGCAGTGGCCAGGGACAACGCTACTACCGTGCTTGTTATTGCGGTCTTGGTCCAGCTTTTCATGGTCAAAATCCTTTCTCATTACTGACTGCGAAATCTCAATGAGGGGATTATTCCTTTATTGAAGCCGTCCCAATAGGTACATTTGACTCAAACAATGGTCAAAATCAAGCAAGGGCAGCCGATGCCATCATCCAAAGACAACGCCCTTCCTCTGCGGAACATCAATTTTAACAACCCCAGGCTCAGGGGGGTGGGGCTGGAACCGATGACGCTGTCGGAGTTAAAGCGCAAGGTGTCCGCCGACTTCATGATAAAGCCGGAACGGGTTCACCTCTATATGCTGATCCTGGTCACCGCCGGCCAGGGTCGTCACCGCATCGATTTTGAGGATTGGCCGATGGCACCCGGCACCCTGGTCTGCGTTCGTCCTGGCCAGGTTCAGCAGTGGCTCACCCGCCACCACTACGACGCCGACATCGTGCTGATCGCCCCCGACGCCCTGCCCTACCACAGTGGCCAACAGTTGCCGCAACAACTGAGCCTGCTGCGTTTCGATGAATGGCACACGCTGCTGTCGCTGTCACCTGATGACGCCGCTCAGCTCGGGGTCGAATTTACCCGGCTGCGGCACGACTTTGAACAGTTCGACGGCGACGAACTGGACGCGGCATTGATCCGCCATGAACTGATGAGCTTACTGTTGAGGGTAGCCCGACTGCAGCGGCGCCAACAACAACGGGAGCATCAGCCGGAGCGTCACAGCCTCACCTACCGGCTGTTTCGGCAGGCACTGGAGCGCCAGTTTCTGCAACAGCGTCAGGTGCAGTATTACGCTCAGAGTCTGGGCTATTCAGCAAGTACATTGAGCCGAGCCTGTCTGGCGGCAGAGGGACGGTCGGCCAAGCAGGTGATCGACCGGCGAACGGCACTGGAAGCACAGCGATTGCTGGCCCACAGCACCGCGTCGGTGGCAGAGGTGGGCCATCAGCTGGGGTTTTCGGAAACCACCAATTTCATTAAGTTCTTTCGGCGCCTGATCGGAGTTACCCCCAAGGCGTTCCGGCAGCAAAAATAACGGTACTTCTCCCAGTGGCGGCTAGAAACTGATGCTGAAGGTAACGCCGGAGTGGAGCAGGCGATCGCGCTCCTCCAACAGTTGCCGCCGTTGGGCCCAAAGCTGTTTGCGGTTCTCTTTGTCATCGTCACTGACGCCCAATCCGGCAATCTGATTATCGAGCTGCTGCAGTTGAGTATCTATCTCGGCGATTCGCTTCTCTTTCAGGTACAGGGCCCGGCCCTGATTGTAGCGCTCTACAAATTGATCGTTATGGCAAACATTATGGTAATCGTGCCCTTGCCGACCCTGCAAAAATCCATTCTCAGGCAGACAATAACTTAGCAACCCCAGCTCATAGGCCTCGGTCCAGTCCGCCACCGCGACCTGAACTCCGGCTTCCGCGCAGTCTTTCACATAGTCATCCACCCGGGTCACCCTAACGCCACTCTGGCCATCGGTCAGGCCGATGCGAGCCCAGTTGGCTTGCTGGCACTGCTGTACCGACATGGAGGCGCAGCCAGACAACAGCGCCAGCAACGCCACAACCACCAGCGCCGAGTTAGCTCGTTTTATCATTCCAGTTCTTCCTGTATTGGTGCTTACTCTCATAGATGGACAAGGCCGTACCTGACTTTATCCCAGTTGCTGACAATGACCACAGTCGCGGTGACGGCGGTAATGCTGCTGCAGGTAGGCCGCCACCTGCTGCGCCAGCGACCGATACACCGCCTCGGTAAAAGGCGTGTGCCAGCGATACTGATTCATCAGCTGATACAGATGCTCAAAACAGGTGTCATTGCGCTCTCCCAGATAGCGGCCACTCACCAGCTGACTTTCAAACTGAGTCAGGGCACCAGTCAGAAAAAACACCATCCCCTGAGCCAACAACCTGGCCTGGTCGGGACTGGCCTGCAGCTCGCCGCTGGCTTGCGCCTGCTCCACCGACTGATGAAACCAGTTCCAAAAATGGTCCACCCGTTGCCGCAGCCGAGCCACTTTGTCGGCACTGGCCAGCTTCCAGATGTGGGCGTTAACCGACACCGACCGCAGGGCGTTGAAGCTGGGGTTACGCTGCACCATCTCAAAGGTAAACAACACCGGCAGCAGCACCTTTTCCATTGCCGTCAAATCGGGGTGTTGGGTCACAAACCCCTGCAAGTGGTTGCTGGTGGCATTGCGCAGAAACAAGCACACCAGCGCGTCTTCCTTACGTTCAAAGAAACGATACAGGGTGCCGGTGGAGCAACCGACCTCCTTAGCCAGTTGAGAGAAGTTGAACGAGATGATGCCATCGGCCACCACCAGCGCCTCGGCGGCGTCCAAAATGGCGTTACAACGCTGCCGGTGTGACGCCTCTGACGGGCACTTCATGTTGCCGCTCCTTCCTGTCTGACCTTCAAGATTGCAATGGGGAAATAACTGCCACAGGGCTTGCCTTATCGCTCATTATCGGCACCTTACCGCAGCGGAAAAAAACATTCACCAGAGGGTTCACGAACAACTTTTCCCGGCCTTCGAAAACGTGACTGGCTTCACCGGCTGACGGCGAATTGGCCTCTAAGGTTGGCGCGCCACTTACCGAAGAGAGCCCCCATGCGCCCGACCCTGAGCCAGCGATCCACCCCCGCCTTAGTTGTTACGATTTTCACTCTGCTGGCCTGCACCACTGCGGTGCCGACACGGGCCGACGAGCTGACGCTCAAGGCCGGAGGCTTCATCAAGGCGGGGATGCGCTACATCGACGGCACCGTGCCCTTCACTCAGGGCTGGACCGGCAGCGGCGCGGTCTCCGAACCTGCCCAGCGGATGCAGTTCAGTGCCCAGGAGAGCCGCTTTAACCTCGGCCTGAGCCGGGAAGGCGTTCACGGCTTTGCCGAGATCGATTTTGTCGGCTCCAGCCAGGGCAACAGCGTAATTTCCAACTCCTACAGTCCGCGGTTACGTCACGCCTACTTCAGCTACGCCGGATTCACCGCCGGCCAAACCTGGTCGACCCTGGTCAACACCAGCACCTTTCCGGAAACCACTAACCTCGGTGGCCCACTGGTGGGCGAGGCCATGATCAGGCAAGGGCTGATTCGCTATCAAAGCGGTGCCTGGCAACTGGCCCTGGAAAACCCCCATACCTGGGGCACCCAGGCCACCACGCCCGACAAGGAGCCTCAATGGATCAGCACCGACAACGACCGCGTGCCGGACCTCATTGTTCGCCGAGACAGCCATGGCGACTGGGGCAACCTGTCACTGTCGGCTTTGGCCCGCTATCTGGACCCCGACGGTCTGGCCGAGGTGGCCTTGGGCGCCTCGCTGGCCGCACGGCTGCGACTGCCGGGGCAGGACGATCTTCGCCTGCAACTGCACTATGGCAACCTGGGCCGTTATGTGGGCACCGGCGCCGCTACCGACATCAGCTACGGGGAGCTGGAAACCACCACCGCCGCCATGGTGGCCTATCGTCACTTCTGGGGCGACAGCCTGCGCTCCACCGTCTTTTACGGCCGCACTCGAACCGAAGTGGCCCGCAGCGACCGGGCCCATTGGGGCATCAACCTGTTCAGCAATCTGACCCGGGAGCTGGTGGTCGGTGTTGAGGCCGGTCAATATCGAGTCATGGACAGCAGCAACCCGTGGCAGCACGCCGTTCAGGGCGACGCCGGTTACGGTCAACTGACCGCCCAGTGGTTGTTTTAGTGCAGAAACAACAACGCCCCGATGTCATCGGGGCGCTGGGTCGCAACAGAAACCGACTCGAATCAGTATTCGCGCTGAACGCTCTGCTTCCAGAACTGCTGGGACAAGTGGTGAGTCTTGCTGGACAGGCGGCTCATCTGTTCGCAGCGATCTTTGGCCTGCTCGGTCTGCTCCAGGCTGTCGGTGGACAGCTCGCTGATCACCTGAATCGCCTGGCTGATCTCACTGGCCACCGTGGTCTGCTGGCTCATGGCCGTGGCGTTTTGCTCTGACATGCTGCTGATGCGATTGATGGAGGCCCGCAGCGACTCAAACGCCGCATCGGCTTCCTCGGCCAGATTGACCGATCGCGATGCCTGGGTCTGGCCCGCTTCCATGGCAGCGGTGGCCCGACGGGTGCTGTCCTGGAACTTGGAGACGATGGTTTCAATCTGGGCCGTCGACTCACTGGTGCGGCTGGACAGTTGCCGAACCTCATCCGCCACCACCGCAAAGCCACGGCCGGATTCGCCGGCCCGGGCTGCTTCAATGGCGGCGTTCAACGCCAGCAAGTTGGTTTGCTCGGCGATGCCACGAATCACTTCCAGTACGCCGTTAATGTCACGGCTATCCTGCTCGATGGATTCCACCACCTCGGAGAAGTGGCCCACTTCGATGCTGAGCTTGTTGATGGCGTCGATCACCGTCATCAACCGTTCATGACCCAGTTCGGCGGCTTGATGGCTGGCGCCCATCTCTTCGGCGGCCTTCTGGGTGTTGTTGTTCACTTCGGCGAAGCTGGCGGTCATCTCCTCCATGGCGGTGGCCGCCTGGCTGGTCTGCTGGCTCTGACTGTCGGCCCGCTCGCGGGTTTCATTGATGGTGACGTTAAGGTTGCTGCTCTGGCCGCTAATAGAACCGGCCGAGTCCGCCATTCTACCCACCACGCCGCCGGTTTCGGTTACCAGGTAGTGCATGGCCAGATCCAGCTTACCGATCTCATCCTGACGCCCGGTGTACACCGCCCCGGCGATGGGATCGTCGATGATGCTGGTGGCGGTATCCACCAGTTTGCGCAGTGGCGACAGAATCACATAGATGCCGGCCACGCCCAGCACCGCGCCCACCACCCCGGCCATCAGCGGCGAGTAGGCCGCGCCGGCCGCGGTACCGGCAGTCACTGCCGAGGCCCACAGCATCATCTTGCCACCAAAGCCGAGCCAATCTTTGCGCATCTCTTTCGGCGTTTTACCGGCGTTGACCGCCTTGTAGATGCGGTCGGCCGACGCGACCTGCTCGGCCGTGGGCTTGCGGCGCACCGATTGCAGTTCGTGCAGCTTGCCGTCTTCATACACCGGTGCCACATAGGCATTGACCCAATAGTGATCACCACTCTTACAGCGGTTTTTCACCATCCCCATCCAGGGCTGTCCTGACTTTACGCGATCCCACAACGACTTAAACGCCACTCCAGGCATGTCCGGGTGGCGCATGATGTTGTGAGGCTGACGGTGCAACTCTTCAAACGAGTACTCCCCCACCTCGATAAACGTCTCGTTGGCGTACTTGATGTTGCCATTCAGATCCGTGGTCGACAGCAAAATGCAGTCGCGGCTCAGGGGCTTCTCTTTCTGGGTAACCGGTTGATTATCACGCATAGTTATGATGTTTTTTGGGATAAGGCGCCATTCTGGCAAACCGTTCAAGTGGGGAATATGACCCACATCAAGTTATTCATGTGTTAACGAACAACAATCTCAGAAAAGGACAAACTTCCACCCTTTCATGGTGTTAAACACATAAATACATAAAATCCCGCAGGTTAGTGACACAACCTGCGGGAATCCGCTCACACCGGCCTGACGCCGACGCGTTAATAGTCCCGCTGTACGCTTTGCTGCCAGAACTGCTGCGACAGGTTATGGGTTTTGTTGGAAAGGCGGTTCATCTGATCGCCGCGATCCTTGGCCAGTTCGGTCTGCTGCAGGCTTTCCTGAGCCAGCTCACTGATCACCTGAATCGCTTCACTGATCTCCGCCGCGACCGTGGTCTGCTGACTCATGGCCGAGGCGTTCTCCTCCGCCATGCCGCTAATGCGGTTGATGGAGGCCCGCAACGACTCAAACGCCGCATCGGCCTCTTCCGCCAGGTTAACCGAACGCGACGCCTGGCTTTGACCGGCCTGCATCGCCTCGGTGGCCCGGCGAGTGCTGTCCTGGAACTTATTCACGATCTCTTCGATCTGCGCCGTCGATTCGCTGGTGCGACTGGACAACTGCCGCACTTCGTCGGCCACCACCGCAAAGCCGCGGCCAGACTCACCGGCCCGGGCGGCTTCGATGGCCGCATTCAGCGCCAGCAAATTAGTCTGTTCGGCAATGCCACGAATCACCTCCAGCACGCCACTGATGTCGCGGCTGTCCTGTTCAATGGATTCCACCACCTCAGAGAAGTGGCCCACCTCATCACTGAGCTTATTGATGGCGTCGATCACCGTCACCAACCGCTCGTGGCCCAATTCGGCAGCCTGATGGCTGGCGCCCATCTCTTCGGCGGCGGTCTGAGTGTTGTTGTTCACTTCGGCAAAGCTGGCGGTCATCTCCTCCATGGCGGTGGCCGCCTGGCTGGTCTGCTGGCTCTGACTGTCGGCGCGCTCGCGGGTCTCATTGATGGTGCCATTCAGATCGGTACTCTGCACGCTGATGGAACCGGCGGAGTCGGCCATCCTGCCCACCACACCGCCGGTCTCGGTCACCAGGAAGTGCATCGCCAGATCGATTTTACCGATTTCATCCTGGCGATTGGTGTACACCGCCGAGGCAATGGGGTCGTCAATGATGTTGGTGGCGGTATCCACCAGCGTCCGAAACGGCGCCATCATGCTGTAGATCCCCAGCGAGGCCACCACGGCCCCAACCACACCCGCCAGCAGCGGCGAAAAGCTGGCACCGTAAGCCGTCAGCAGCACCGTCAGCAGGGTCCACGCCATCAGTCGACCGCCAAAACCGAGCCAATCTGGCTTCAGCTCCCTGGGGGTCTTACCGGCATTGACCGCCTTGTAGATGCGATCGGCCGACTTAACCTGAGCCTCGGTGGGTTTGCGCCGCACCGACTGGTACTCGTGCAGCACGCCATCTTCATAGACCGGGGCAATGTAGGCATTGACCCAGTAATAGTCGCCATTCTTGCAACGGTTTTTGACCAGCCCCATCCACGGCTGACCGGTTTTCACCGTTGACCACATCGACTCGAACGCCACCGGCGGCATATCCGGGTGACGGACAATGTTGTGAGGCTGGCGATGCAGCTCCTCAAACGAGAAACCACAAATGCTAGTGAAATCCTCATTCGCGTATTTTATGTTGCCCTCCAGATCCGTGGTCGACAGCAGGATGGAATCGATGCTGAGCGTCTTCTCGGTCTGGGTCACGGGTTGATTGTTGCGCATGGGATACTTGTTCGAGTGTAGGGTGTCAGTATTTTGACAAAAGCGGCGATTCCTAAACATGACAGCCGTCAAAGTTGCACCTGTGAATCTAAACGCAACTTGCTAAAATTTAGAGCGAAATCACAAGAATGGTCACAAAATCTTCTGGGCTTATGCTGACCGCGTCCGCCGGTTCATGACCCAGTCTCAAAACACAGCGGCACGCCCGTGGCGTGCCGCTAGAATTCAACCGTCCTCCAGTCTCGATCAGCTGGTCGGGCGCACACCCAGAGCGTGGCAGATGGCGTAGCTCAACTCGGCCCGGTTGAGGGTGTAGAAGTGAAACTCCTTGACCCCTTCCTTGGCCAACACCTTGGCCATCTCGATGGCGACGTTGGCCCCCACCAGCTTGCGGGTGGCCGGGTCTTCATCCAGGCCATCAAACATGTGGTGCAGCCAATTGGGCACATGCACCTTGGCAAACTCAGAGAACTTCAGTAACTGACGGTAGTTGGTGACCGGCAGAATCCCGGGCACGATCTCCACATCGATGTTGGCCGCGGCGCAGCGGTCGCGAAATCTCAGGTAGGCCTCGATGTCGAAGAAGAACTGAGTGATCGCCCGAGTGGCGCCGGCATCGACCTTGCGCTTGAGGTTGATGAGATCCGCCTGAGCATTGCGAGCTTCCGGGTGCACTTCCGGGTAGGCCGCCACCGAAATCTCGAAATCGTGCTCCTGCTTCAGCAGTGACACCAGATCGGAAGCAAACCGGTCTGGCCGACCTTGCCCTTCCGGAAGATCGCCGCGCAAGGCGACGATGTGGCGCACCCCCTGCTGCCAATACTGCCGAGCCAGAACACGCAACTCCTCGTCGCTGGCATCCACCAGTGTCAGGTGCGGAGCCGCCACCAGATCGGTCTCGGTGTGAATCTTCTCAATCACCTTGTGAGTGCGATCCCGCACCCCGGAATTGGCGCCGTAGGTGACCGACACGAAGCGGGGTTTGAGGGGCTGCAGCCGCTCGATGGACTGCCACAGTGTCTGTTCCATGGATTCCGATGACGGTGGAAAGAACTCGAATGAAACCTGAATGTCCTTAAGATGGCTGAGACGCTCGTTCAAGGCTTCTAACTGCTGTGCGTGATGAAATCCCATGGTACTGCTCCTTTGAAACGTGCGTTACTCAGTGCAACAGACGCCGACAAATGGCGACGAAGTCGGACTGTACGGCGGCGGCGGTCACTTCCCGTCCGGCCCCCGGCCCCTGAATCACTAGCCCATTGGGGTAGTGCTTACTCAAAAACAAAAACTGATTGTCCCCGGCCGGCAGAGTGGCAAAGGGGTGGTCGGGTTCGACCCGCTCCAGACCGACCCGGGCCTGAACCCGGTCAGCATCGATCACCAGGCTGGCGGCATAGCGCAGCGCCTTGCCCTCGGCCCGAGCCTGCTGCGCCGCCGAGGCCATGGCCTCATCCAGCTCGCCGATGCGCTGCAAAAATTCATTCAGCGGTACATCCACCAGGTTCGCCGGTACCAGCGATTCCAGCTCGATCTGCTCGAGCTCCAGGGTTAACCCCAATTCGCGAGCCAATATCAACAACTTACGCTGCATATCCCGGCCAGACAAATCGTCCCTGGGATCCGGTTCGGTCAGGCCGTCGGCCTTAGCCTGCAACACCAACTCAGAGAACGAATCCTGGCGGTCAAAGTGGTCGAACAGCCAGCTCAGGGTGCCGGAAAACACACCGGAGACGCCGTTGATGGCATCGCCACTGCGCTTAAGGTCGTCGATGCTGTAGAACACCGGCAGGCCGGCCCCCACCGAGGCGTTGTATCGCCAGTAGCGGTGGCAATTAGACAGCTGTCGCTGCAACTCCTGATAGAAGGCATTCGGACCACTGCCCGCCTGTTTGTTGGCACTGACCACGTGCAGGCCGGCCTCGACAATGGCCGGGTAATTCAGCCCCAAGGAGGCACTGGCGGTAATGTCCAACAGCACCACCTCATCCAGATTCAGGTCGGCGGCCTGCGACAACCACTCCAGCTTGTTGAACGGCCGGGCATGCTGGTCATACGCCTGCTGCCATTGCCGTGGACACAGGCCATTCTCGTCAATCAGGTAGTGTTCGGAACCGACGATCCCCACCAGCCTCAATTCCGCTTCCAGTTCGTCATTCAGGCCCAACTGCTGGCGGGCAAACAGATCCAGCCAGGCGCTGCCGATATTGCCTTTACCGGCCAGCACGATACCGATGCGCTTACGTGGCCCGGCACAGCGGCGGTGCACCGAGGCCACCAAGGCGTTGACTTGTGATTGTGGCACCAGGCTGACCAGCGCCTGAGGATGGCGGAAACACGGCAATGCGCGTCGCCCCAACAGGCGGGAAAACGCCCCCGCCAACCGCGCCGGATGTTGGCTCACGACCCCCACCAGGCCATAACTGTCATCCCTGCTCGGCTGACTCAACCCCAGTGAGGCCGCCTGAGTAAGCAGGGCTTCGCCCAGGCTGCGGGATTGCTCCGACGTCAGCGCCAACGACAACGACTGCGGGTAACTGGCCAGAGGCGTAATCCCCTGTTGAGCCAACCACCCCAGCAAACGGCCAAAGTCCGTGGCCTCTCCCTGCCACTGATGCAGCGCCACCTGGTTCAGGCTGGTGACCACCGGCTCGGTTTGCTCGCTGCCCGACGGCAGGATGCGGGTATAGTCGGCGTCCGGGGTAAAACTGGACCGAACATTGAGGGTCAGGTTCACCTGCCGCAGCGGCTGCAAGCTTCGACAGTGCAACACTGGCGACCCCAGCTTGGCCAGTTGATCGGCCTCGTCGAGACTGAGGCTGGATTGCAAGCGGGCGTCGGTCAGCACGTTGGGGTCGGCATTATAGATGCCGGCGACATCGGTCCAGATGGTCACCTCGGCCACCTCCGCCAGCGCGGCAATCAAAGTGGCGCTGTAATCGGAACCGTTGCGCCCCAACAACCGGGTGCGGCCGCCGCCATCACTGCCGTAATAGCCGGTGATCACCAGCCGCTGATTGGGGCGCTCGGCCAGACAGCGGTGCAACCGCTGTGCCGACCCCGCCCAATCCGGCTGTGGCTGTACCCCGGCGTGCAGAATCAGGAAATCACGGGCATCCAGTGCCGTGGCGGGTGCCCCCTGCTGACACAACAACGCCGCCAGCAACCGCGCTGACCACAACTCACCAAAAGCCTGAACCTCGGCACCGTCGACGCCCTGACTTTGCAGCAACTGCTGCAACTGCCGCTGATCCGCGTCCAAGGCCGCTGCCAGGCCGGCGCCCTGCTCACCGAGCAGGGCCTGCACCAGTTGCTGCTGGAAGCCGATCACCGCCTCCAGCTCCGGCTGCCAGGCCAGATCGCTGCTGGCCAGAGCCACCAGTTTCAACAGCGCGTTAGTGGTCTTACCCGCCGCCGACACCACCACCAGATCGCCACACTGGCCCTGGGTTTGAATGACGTGGGCCACTCGCCGATAGCACTCGGCATCGGCCAGGCTGGATCCCCCGAATTTATGAAGCTGCTTACCGCTCACTCTGCTGCTCCTTATCCCAGTGCCTGACTCAGATCCGCCACCAAATCCTCGCTGTCTTCAATGCCGACCGACAAACGAATCAGAGTCTCCTCGATGCCGGCAGCCACACGGGCCTCGGGATCCATGGCCGCATGGGTCATGGTGGCAGGGTGTGCCACCAGGCTCTCGACCCCGCCCAGGCTTTCCGCCAGCGAGAACAGTTGCAAGCGACTGAGGAAGGCGCGCACTTCGGTTTCGCCCCCCTTAAGCTCAAAACTGAGCATGGCGCCGAAGCCGGATTGCTGACGCCGGGCCAACTCATGACCGGGGTGGCTTTCCAGTCCGGGATAGTGCACTCGGGCCACCGCCGGGTGCGCCTGCAACAGCGCCACCACCGCTTCGGCGTTGGCCTGGTGCTGCTTCATCCGCAATGGCAGGGTTCGAAGGCCACGCAGGGTCAGGAAACTGTCGAACGGCGCACCGGTGATCCCCAGGCAGTTGCCCCACCAGGCCAGTGACTCTGCCAACTCCGGGTCTTTGGCCACCACCGCGCCGCCCACCACATCGGAGTGGCCGTTGATGTACTTGGTGGTGGAGTGAATGACAATGTCGGCCCCCAGAGTCAACGGCTGCTGCAGCACCGGCGACAGGAAGGTGTTGTCGGCCACCACCAGGGCACCGACGGCCTTGGCCTGCCGAGACACGGTCTCCACATCCACCACCCGCAGCAGCGGGTTGCTTGGAGTTTCCAGCCACACCATTTTCGGATTCAACGCCAATGCCTGCGCTAGGGCGGCTTCGTCGCCTTGATCGACCACCGACAACTCGAAGGCACCTTTGGCCGCCAGGTTAGTAAACAGACGGTAGCTGCCGCCATAACAGTCGTGGGGCACCACCAGGCGCTCGCCGGGCTTCAGCAGGCTGACCGCCAGGGTCACTGCCGCCATGCCGGTGGCGGTGATCACCGCATCGTGACCTTGCTCCAGCTGGGCAATCGCCGACGCCAGGGTGTCCCGGGTCGGGTTGCCGGAGCGGGTGTAGTCGTACTGGCGGGGCTGGTTGAAGTCCGCAAAGGTGTAGTTGCTGGACAGGTAGATGGGTGGCACCACGGCGCCATGAGTCAGATCGCTGTCGATGCCCTCACGGGCGGCAATGGTGGCTGGCTTTGGGGTACTCATCCGTGGCTCCTGATTATTCTGTGATCGCAAGATGTCTGGACGTCCAAAGTAACCAATCTAAATTTGGGCGTCAAGGCGTTTAGACGTCTAAACGTTTATAGGTTAAGATGTCGACAAGTTGACTCCACCGCCGGAGTCGTTAAAATTTGCCCCGTTAACTTACGTTTAAGGCAGCTAAGAATGAGCACAGAGTGGAGTGGTGAATACATCAGCCCGTACGCAGAGCACGGGAAAAAGAGTGAACAGGTGAAGAAAATCACCGTGTCCATCCCCTTGGGTGTGTTGAAATTGCTGACCGACGAGCGTACCCGACGCCAGGTCGGAAACCTGCGTCACGCCACCAACAGCGAGCTGCTGTGCGAGGCGTTTCTGCACGCCTTCACCGGTCAACCGCTGCCGGTCGATGAGGATCTGAGAAAGGATCGCCCCGACACCATTCCCGCTGCCGCCAAAGAGCAGATGGAAGCACTGGGCATCACCTGGGAAGATCTGGACTGATTGCTGTCTGGCATCACAGCAATGCGGCCGCCACTGGGGCCGTTTTCGCTGCCCGCCAGCCTTGCTGAGCTGAATACAAAAAAGGGGGCCTGATGGCCCCCTTTTGATTGCAGACTGTTTAGAACTGGTAGTGCAGGCCCAGGTTGATCTGGGACAGATCAGTATCGATCTCAATACGACTGAAGTCTTCGTGCTCCAGATCGCCGCTCATAGACTCATAACCCAGACGCAGGTTGAGGTTGTCGGTCAGGGCCGCGTTCACCCCCAGGCCCCACATAAAGCCGACACCGTAGAAATCCTGATCGCCAAGGCGGGTATCGACACTCACCAGCATGCTGGCCAGGCCCAGTTTGCCGTAGACCGAGAAGGTGTCATTGATAACAGCGGTAAACTTCGGCGCAATGGTGAACGCCGCGGCATAGGCTTCGTCTTCATCTTCCAGCTTGTAGTCGCTGGTCACGAACAGCGTCGATTCCAATCCGAACCACTCGTTGAAGTTGTAGCCGCCGTAGGCACCAAAGCCCGCTTCCGACTTATCAAAATCTTCCACTTCCAGGGTGGTGCTGCTGACAAAACCGCCCACATAGAAGCCGGTCTGATCCACTGCCGCCATAGCGGCGCTGGAGCCCAACATGGCCAGCAACACCAACCCGGAACCGATTGTTCTTTTCATCATCTCTCCAAATACCATCGGGGTTAATCCGATAAGATATCATGAGCGAGTGCAATCAATTAAACAATTTAAACATGTAAATCAGTAACTTATTATTAATAACGACAGACTTTGCATCCGCACTGAATAGCCATGCACAGCGAATTCTGCCGCCGATGCTGTCGCACTGAGGCCTGCCGACCAATTCACCGCCAGTGACAAGGTGGGGTGTTACTCAAAAAAAAAGGCAGCGCCCTGCGCTGCCTCAATTGTCGCCGGTCGGCGTTAATCGATCATGTAGTGGTCCGGCAGGGTCTCGATCTCCGCCACACCGGACTCAATGGCCGCCTGGGCCACCGCCTTGGCCACTCGAGGCAGCAGGCGTGGATCCATCGGCTTGGGCAGCACGTATTCGGCACCAAAGCTAAGGCTGCTGACCTGGTAGGCATCCAGTACCGACTGCGGTACCGGCTCCTTGGCCAGTTCACGAATCGCTTCCACCGCCGCCACCTTCATCTCGTCGTTGATGGCCCGGGCACGAACGTCCAGGGCACCACGGAAGATGAACGGGAAGCACAGCACGTTGTTGACCTGGTTCGGGTAGTCGCTGCGACCGGTTCCCATGATCACATCCGGGCGTGCGGCCTTGGCCAGCTCGGGACGAATCTCCGGATCCGGGTTGGAGCAGGCAAACAGCACCGGCTTGTCGCCCATCAACTTAACCTGCTCTTCGGTCAGCAGATCCGGGCCAGACACCCCCACAAACACGTCGGCATCCTGAATCACATCTGTCAGGGTGCGCTTATCGGTGTTGTTGGCAAACAGCTTCTTATACTCGTTGAGGTCATCGCGACGGGTGTGAATCACCCCTTTGCGATCCAACATGTAGATTTTTTCGCGCACGGCGCCGCACTTAATCAGCAACTCCATGCAGGCAATGGCCGCCGCACCGGCGCCCAGGCAGATGATGGTGGATTCTTCCAGCTTCTTGCCCTGAATCTCCAACGCGTTGAGCATGCCCGCCGCGGTCACAATGGCGGTGCCGTGCTGGTCATCGTGGAACACCGGTACCTGGCAGCGCTCAACCAGCTGCTTCTCGATTTCAAAACACTCCGGTGCCTTGATGTCTTCCAGGTTGATGCCGCCGAAGGTGTCGGCAATGTTGGCGACGGTATCGATAAACTCTTCCTGAGTGCGGTGCTTCACCTCAATGTCGATGGAATCGATATTGGCGAAACGCTTAAACAGCAGAGACTTGCCTTCCATTACCGGTTTCGAGGCCAGAGGGCCCAGGTTGCCCAGACCCAGAATCGCGGTGCCGTTGGTGATCACCGCAACCAGATTGCCTTTGTTGGTGTATTTATAAGCATCTGCAGGGTTGGAGGCGATTTCACGAACCGGTTCAGCAACACCCGGGCTGTATGCCAAAGCCAGATCGTGTTGTGTTTCCGCTGGCTTTGTCAGGGCAATACTGATTTTGCCGGCAACGGGTTGGGCGTGATATTCGAGCGCTTGTTCGCGGAGGTCTGCCATTCTCTTAATTCCAGTCACTACATTTATTTTAAGGGAGGGGTACAGTCGCATGAAACCTTACTCCTCTGGCCTGAATTTGCAACCGATGTTGTCATTAGCGCTTGATATAACAGGCAATTCCGACCAGTTTCATTGCCAACAAGGCAAAAGTAACAAAATACTCATGCATCGTTCAGTAAAAGTGACTAAATGAAAAAATAAACTAATTCAGCACTGACAGTAATATAGGGAAAAATGTCAGTTTAAAGGCGAGTTTTGGCTATTTGAATGGTAAAAAAGACTGACCAATTTAAATAGTCTGTTTGGGTCGAATTTATTTCAGACCTCAACGAAAAAGGGCACCCAATGGGTGCCCTTTTCCTAAAACGGGTCGGCTTACTTGGAAGACAGCGCGCCGAAACGTTTCTTGAACTTGTCCACACGGCCGCCGGTGTCCAGAACTTTCTGCTTACCGGTGTAGAATGGGTGACAAGAAGAACATACGTCCAGGTGCAGATCTTTACCTACGGTAGAACGAGTCTTGATTACGTTACCGCAAGAGCAAGTAGCATTGATTTCAGCGTACTCTGGGTGAATACCTTGTTTCATTGGGAAAACCTCAGTTAAGGCCGTATCGCTATCCGATCCAAAGCCGGACACCATACGTCGTTATTGACAATTTTAAGGCGCGTAATGGTACATGATGTAACCAACCGCCGCAAGCATCAATCCGCCTCCATAGTATCATTGTTCCAGCTCTGATAGGGTAGTCAGGCGCCGTGGTAGGATCCCTGCGATGGCAGCAAAAACCGGGTCCCGCCAGCACCCGGATCGCCCATGCCGCTACTATAATGAGACAGCTCAGTGTACATTCAGGTCGCCCTGCCCGTTCCCCTTCGCCAACTGTTCAGCTATTTACCTGCTGCTGACCAACCACTGCCGCAGCCCGGCTGTCGGGTCGAAGTGCCGTTTGGCCGTCAATCGATGGTCGGCGTGGTGGTGACCATCAGTGACCACAGCGATCTGCCGGACAACAAACTGAAACCCATCGACCGGGTGCTGGACCCGGCGCCGGTGCTGGACGACACCCTGTGGCAGTTGTCCCGCCTGGCGGCGCGGTATTATTGCAGCCCCATAGGCATGGTACTGAATCAGCTGCTGCCGGTGAAACTGCGACAGGGAGAGTCGGCGCAGCCACAGCCGATCAAGCTGTGGCAACTGACCGAGGCCGGCCGCCGCGCCGACCTCGATGGCCTTAAACGCGCCTTTCAGCAGCAACGCCTGCTGGCCTACCTGCAGACCCAGACTCAGATCGCCGACGGCGACGTCAGCAAACTGGAATTCAGTCGCCAGGCACTGAAGGCCCTGGCCGATAAGGGCTTGATCGAGGCCGGCGAACGAGCCTTGAGTTTCGATACCGACTGGCACCAACAAGTCACGCTGGGTGAGACGCCGCAGGTACTGAACCGGGAGCAAGCGGTGGCGGTCGCGGCCATTAGCGGCGATCTGGATCATTTCGGCGCCTATCTACTGGAAGGGGTCACCGGCTCCGGCAAGACCGAGGTCTATCTGCACCTGATGGAGCCGATTCTTCGAGCCGGCAAAACCGTGTTGGTACTGGTGCCTGAGATCGGCCTGACCCCGCAGACCATTGAACGCTTTCAGCGACGTTTTCCGGTCCCGGTGGGGGTGCTGCATTCGGCCATGAACGACAACGAACGCCTGCAGGTGTGGCAACAGGCCCAGGCCGGCGCCCTCGGCATCGTGCTCGGCACTCGCTCGGCCCTGTTCACCGCCATGCCCAAGCTGGGGATGATCATCATCGATGAAGAGCACGACGCCAGCTTCAAGCAGCAGGAGGGCTTTCGTTATCACGGCCGCGATCTGGCAGTAATGCGGGCCCAGCTGCAGCAAGTGCCGATCATCCTGGGCTCCGCCACCCCATCGATGGAAAGCCTGTATAACGTTGCCAGCGGCAAATACAAACGCTTGCAACTGACCGCACGCGCCGGGGTGGCCCAGCACGTCAAGCAGCGCATCGTCGATCTGCGCCTGCAAAACCTGGACGCCGGCCTGTCCAGGCAACTGCTGGAAAAGATGGAGCAGCATCTGGAGGCCGGCAACCAGGTGATGCTGTTTCTTAACCGTCGCGGCTTTGCCCCGGCACTGCTGTGCCACGAATGCGGCCACCTCCATGGCTGCAGCCGCTGCGACGCCTTCTATACGGTGCATCAGGGCTCGGGCATGGTGCAGTGCCACCATTGCGGCAGCCAGAAACGCCTGCCGCATCAGTGCCACGAGTGCGGCTCGACCCAGCTGTTTACCCAGGGCGTCGGCACCGAGCAACTGGAACAAGCCCTGGTGCAGCGCTACCCCCAGTACCCGGTGGTGCGCATCGACCGAGATACCACCTCCCGCAAAGGCAGCCTCAATCAGTTGCTGGAAAAGATTCGCCGCGGCGAAGCCCGTATCCTGATTGGCACCCAGATGCTCGCCAAGGGGCACCACTTTCCCGATGTGACCCTGGTGGGACTGCTGGATGTGGACGGCGCCCTGTTCTCCGCCGACTTTCGGGCCTCGGAGCGCCTGGCGCAGTTGTACATCCAGGTGGCTGGCCGCGCTGGCCGTGCCAGCAAACCCGGCGAAGTGATCCTGCAGACCCACCAGCCGGACCATCCGCTGCTGCATCAACTGACCACCCAGGGTTACGGCCCCTTTGCCGATGCCGCCCTGAAAGAGCGGATGGACGCCATGCTGCCACCGGCCGGACAGATGGCGATCATTCGCGCCGAAGCCACCTACGCCAACCAGGCGCAGCAGTTCCTCAATGACGCCAACCACTGCTTTGATGCCCTGCCGATTCAGCGGGTCGGGCCGATGCCCGCCCCCATGGAGCGCAAAGCGGGAAAATTCCGCTACCACACCCTGCTGCTGGCCAACGATCGCAAACACCTGCAACAGGCGCTGGAGCATGCGTTACCCCGCATCGAGCAGTTGCCCTCGGCCAAGCGCTGTCGCTGGCATCTGGAGCGGGATCCTCAGGACCTGTTGTAAGCCGCTACTGAAGCAAAATCACCGCCACTGACTCACAACGACAATAAACTCGGTTACCGGGCAAACAAAGCGTTGGTATTAGGCGCTTTAGGCGCTAAAATGTGCGGTTTGATTATCAGCCGTTATCCGGCCTGTCCCCATAGAGTTTTTCGGTGTCGCGATGAAAGAACATATCCAGCAGTTACTTGAACAGACTGTCACTCTCCTGAAAGAGAATGGCCACATTCCAGCCGAGGCTGCGCCTCGCGTTCAGGTAGACCGAACCCGGGACAAAAGCCACGGCGACCTGGCCACCAACCTGGCCATGATGCTGGCCAAGCCTGCCAAGAAGAATCCCCGTGAACTGGCGCAACTGATCATCGACACCCTGCCGGCCTCGGAACTGGTGTCCAAGGTTGAGATCGCCGGCCCCGGCTTCATCAACTTCTTCCTCGATGCCGGCTGGCTCGGCAAGCAGATCGAAACCATTGCCACCGACAGCCGCGCCAATGTGGCCGCCGTCGCTGCACCTCAGACCATCGTGACCGACTACTCGGCGCCAAACGTCGCCAAAGAGATGGCGGTGCACCACATCCGCTCCACCGTCATCGGTGACGCCGTCACCCGTACCCTGGAGTTCCTGGGTCACAAGGTGATTCGCGCCAACCACATCGGCGACTGGGGCACCCAGTTCGGCATGCTGATCGCCTACCTGGAGAAGATGGAGAACGAAAGCGCCTCCGATATGGACCTGTCCGATCTGGAAGCCTTCTACCGCGAAGCCAAGAAGCACTACGACGAAGACGATGCCTTCGCCGAGCGAGCCCGTAACTACGTGGTCAAACTGCAGGGCGGCGACGAGTACTGTCGCACCATGTGGAAGAAGCTGGTGGACATCACCATGGCTCAGAACCAGGCCATCTACGACCGCCTCAACGTGTCCCTGAGCAATGACGACGTCATGGGGGAAAGCCTGTACAACGCCCTGCTGCCAGAAGTGGTCGACGACCTGACCCAGCAAGGCCTGGCGGTAGAAGACGACGGCGCCACCGTGGTCTTCCTCGATGAGTACAAGGGCAAAGACGGCAACCCCATGGGGGTGATTATCCGTAAGCGCGACGGTGGCTTCCTGTACACCACCACCGACATCGCCGCCGCCAAGTACCGGGTCGACACCTTTGCCGCCGACCGCATCCTGTACTTTATCGACTCCCGTCAGGCCCAGCACCTGCAACAGGCCTGGCTGATCGCCCGTAAGGCCGGTTACCTGCCTGACACCACCACCACCGAGCACTGCGCCTTTGGCATGATGCTGGGCAAGGACGGCAAGCCGTTCAAAACCCGCAGCGGCGGTACGGTGAAACTGGCCGATCTGCTGGAAGAAGCCCATCAGCGCGCCATCAAGCTGATCGGTGACAAGAACCCGGATCTGCAGGCTGAGGAGCTAGACACCATCGCCACCACCGTGGCCATGGCATCGGTGAAATACTCGGATCTGTCCAAGAACCGCACCACCGATTACGTCTTCGACTGGGACAACATGTTGACCTTTGAAGGCAACACTGCCCCGTACATGCTGTATGCCTACAGCCGCATTCAGTCGATCTTCCGCAAGGCCGGTGTCAACGCCGCCGACCTCAATGGCAGCATCACCCTCGAGCACGATAAAGAGGAAGCACTGGCGCAGAAGCTGGTGCAGCTGAACGACGTGGTTCATGGCGTTGCCGCCAAGGGTGCTCCTCACCTGATGTGTACCTACCTGTTTGAGCTGGCCGGTGCCTTCATGAGCTTCTACGAGGCCTGCCCCATCAACAAGGACGACGTCGCCGACGACGTCAAAGCCAGCCGCCTGCGCCTGTGTCTGGCCACCGCCAACACCCTCAAGGTTGGTCTGGGCCTGCTGGGCATCAACACCCTGGAGCGCATGTAATCCATGGCTACCCGGGACTACGCCAAGCGCGGCCGCAAGCCGCGCGCCAAAGGCCGCAAAGCCGCAGCCAAACCGGCCTTTCCCTGGCTGAAACTGGTGCTGGTGATCGCCCTGATCGGCGGTTTTGGCTATTTCCTCTGGTCGATTCAGGGAGCATCGGAAGACCAACCGGTCACCGAAGCCCCGGTGGTCGTGCCGGTGCCGCAGCCGACGACCAAGCCCAGCAAGCCCGAACCGGCCCTGCCGGAGAAACCACAGGAAACCTGGGAGTACATCGAGACCCTGCCTGAGAAAGAGGTCGAGGTTGAGGTGCCGAAACAGGAACTGGGTGGCCCCTACCAGATGCAGTGCGGCTCGTTCCGCAAACAGAGCCAGGCCGAAGCCATGAAAGCCAAGATCGCCTTTATGGGGATGGAGTCTCAGGTTCGGCGCACCACCGGCAGCAACGGCGTCTGGTTCCGAGTGGTACTCGGTCCCTACGAACGCAAACGCGTGGCCGAGAGCGAGCGCCACAAGATCCAGCGTGGCGGCATCAACGGCTGCCAGATCTGGTTGTGGAACTGATCCAGCAATAAGGGCTACCCTAGGGTGGCCCTTTTTTTCGATACCGAGCTATGAGCAAACGCCCAACCTGCCCCCGCTGCCAGCGACCACAAAAAGTGTGCCTGTGCGCCGCCACTGCGCCGGTGCACAACCGGCATCCGATTCACATTCTGCAGCACCCTTCCGAGGTGAATGCCGCCAAGGGGACCGCCACCCTCAGCCTGCTGTGCCTGGACCAGGGACAGCTTTGGCCTGGCGAGCACCCTGAGGATTTTGCCCGGTTACGACAACGGCTGGCCGACAGCGATCGTCCCAGTTACCTGCTGTACCCCGGCGACGATGCCACCACCATGGAAACCCTGGGCCGGGACAGTGCTCCGCTGAACCTGCTGGTTCTCGATGGCACCTGGAAGAAGGTCTATCGACTGTTGCAACTCAACCCCTGGCTGCAGGCCTTACCCAAGCTGAGTTTCGCCGAAGTGCCCGCCGGCGATTACCAGATTCGCAAGGCGCGCCGCCCGGACAGCCTGTCGACGCTGGAGGCCATCGCCCATGGTCTCAATGGCATCGATCGCTGCGATACCGGGCCGTTGTTTACCGCCTTTGACGCCCTCAAAGCCAGCCAGTTAGCCCACATGCCCGACGACGTAAAACACCGTTACCAAAAGAAAAACTGAGCTACACTCAGGCTATCTCCACTTCATTGAATGAGCAAGGATGCGACTTTGGTGCCTGATGCTGACCCTGGTATGGCTGCCCGGGGCGGCCAATGACGATCCGCCGTCCAGCGCAGATCCGTCCCCCATGCGATTGTCCAGCAAGGCGCAGGCCTCGGCCCGGGTCTCGCCCGCCAGCGGCGATGTCAACGCCCCCCGACTGTCTGGCAGCGCTCAGCTGAGCCGCAGCGTCACGCCGGCCAACGTCCCGGCCCCCACCTCAAAGGTGATCACCCAAGGACTGACCCCATCCCCCTTACCTCAGGATCGCTCGCAACGGGCCTCCGATCAGCCGCGCTTTGCCCGCTTGCTGCCGATTCATCGCCAGATGGCACAATCAGCCTGGCGCTATTTTTCCAGTCAGTACCAGGCCGATACCGGCATGATCAACTCCGTTTACGGTTACAAAGAGACCACACTCTGGGACGTTGGCAGCGCCCTGGCCGGGACCGTGGCCGCCGCCGAGTTGGGGCTGATCACCCCGTCCCAGTTTCAACAGCGATTGTCCACCCTGCTGACCACCCTGGCCACCATGCCGCTGTATGACGATCTGCTGCCGGCCCGCAGCTATCGCACCGACAGCGGTCAACCGGCCCATGACAGCGACCGCCACGGCAACGGCTGGTCGGTACTGGACATCGCCCGCACCCTCACCTGGCTGGCGATCATCGACCGCCGGCACCCACAGTTTCGCAGCCAGATAACCGCCATCACCCAGCGTTGGCAACTGTCGCACCTGGTGCATCAGGGAGAATTGATTGGCGCCCGTTACCACCAGGGGCGGGAGCGACGCTATCAGGAGGGGCGCTATGGCTACGAGCAATACGCCGCGGCCGGGCTGGCACAGTGGCAACTGGAGACGCACACGGCGTTCGACTATAGCCGACTGCCAACCGGCCAGCTAATGGGGATTCGATTGCCACTGGATCGGCGCAATCTGCCGTTTCTCACCAGCGACCCCTTCTACCTGGCGCAGCTGGAGTTGGGACAACTGCGCCAGGAGGGGCAGCAGATTCTCGAGATCCACCGACGCCAATGGCAACAACAGCAGCGGCTGTGGTGTTTTGGTGAAGACGCCAGCAATCATCCTCCCTGGTTCCTGTACAACAACCTCAGCTTTGCCGACCAGCCCTGGCACAGCACTGACTACCGCGGCCAGGGCACCGACACCGTCCAGGTGTTGAGCGCCAAGTGCGCCCTCAGCTGGGCGGTACTCAGTGACGACGACTTCGGCACCGAGTTGTGGCATCAGGCCCGAGCGCTGTACCGCCCCACAGGCTGGCTGACCGGCCGCTATCAAGACGGTACGGTCAACACCAGCAGTAACCTTAATACCCATGCGGTGGTGTTGACGGCGCTGTTGTACATTCACAACGGCAACCGGCCGCTGCTGCTGCCACCGCTTCCTTAGGCCACTCAAACACCGTTTTTATGTCACAAATCTTGGCCGAGACCGATTTTAGGGTTGAAGCCGGCCATTACTGTCCCCACATTTACTGCTAACAACAGACATTCGACTTCCAGAGCCGGGCCTGGCCCGGAACGCAAAAAGGAATCACTATGACCACCATTGTATCGGTTCGCCGCGGCGACAAAGTAGTCATCGCCGGAGATGGCCAGGTATCCCTGGGCAACACGGTAATGAAAGGGAACGCCCGCAAAGTGCGGCTGCTGAACGGCGGCAAAGTGCTGGCCGGATTCGCAGGTGCCACTGCCGATGCCTTTACCCTGTTTGAGTTACTGGAAGCCAAACTCAACGCCCATCAGGGCCAGTTGACCCGAGCAGCCGTCGAGCTGGCGAAAGCCTGGCGAACCGAACGCTCCCTGCAGAAACTGGAAGCTATGCTTATCGTAGCGGACGAGGAAACCAGCCTGCTGATTTCCGGTAACGGCGACGTGGTAGAGCCGGAGCACGACCTGGTGGCCATCGGCTCAGGAGGCAACTTCGCTCAGGCAGCCGCCCAGGCGCTGTTGCAAAATACCGATCTGGGTGCCCGCGAGATCTGCGAAAAGGCCCTGACCATCGCCGGTGATATCTGTGTATTCACCAACCAGAACCACACCGTTGAAGAACTTCCAAGCAAGGGTTAATCGCCATGTCTGAAATGACGCCAAGAGAAATTGTTTCCGAACTCAACAGTCACATCATCGGTCAGAACGATGCCAAAAAGGCGGTGGCCATCGCCCTACGTAACCGCTGGCGCCGTATGCAACTGGACAACGAACTGCGCCAGGAAGTGACCCCGAAAAACATCCTGATGATCGGCCCAACCGGTGTGGGTAAGACTGAAATTGCCCGCCGCCTGGCCAAGCTGGCCAAGGCGCCGTTCATCAAGGTCGAAGCCACCAAATTCACCGAGGTGGGTTACGTGGGCAAAGAGGTTGAGCAGATCATTCGCGATCTGACCGACTCCGCCATCAAGATGACCCGGGAACACGAAGTGGAGCGCAATCGCTTCCGCGCCGAAGAAGCGGCCGAAGAGCGAGTACTGGACGCCCTGCTTCCCAAGCCCCGCGACGAGTGGTCCCAGGACAAGAGCAGCAGCGACAACGCCACTCGCCAGACCTTCCGCAAGAAACTGCGCGAAGGCCAGTTGAACGACAAAGAGATCGAGATCGACGTGTCTCAATCCCCAATGGGCGTCGAGATCATGACCCCACCGGGAATGGAAGAGATGGCCAACCAGCTGCAGTCGATGTTCCAGAACATGGGCAATCAACCCAGCAAGCGCCGCAAGATGAAAGTCTCCGAAGCCCTCAAGCTGATGGTGGAAGAGGAAGCCGCGAAACTGGTGAATCCAGAAGAGTTGAAAGAGAAAGCCATCGACGCGGTAGAACAGAACGGCATCGTGTTCCTGGATGAGATCGACAAGATCTGTAAGCGCGGCGAAAGCTCCGGCCCGGACGTGTCCCGCGAAGGGGTTCAGCGTGACTTGCTGCCACTGGTGGAAGGCTGTACCGTCAACACCAAGCACGGCATGGTCAAAACTGACCACATCCTGTTTATCGCCTCCGGCGCCTTCCAGCTGGCCAAACCATCGGACTTGATTCCGGAGCTTCAGGGACGCCTGCCGATTCGGGTGGAACTGGAAGCCCTGTCTGCGGACGATTTCATTCGCATTCTGACCGAGCCCAACGCCAGCCTGACCGAGCAGTACCGCGCCCTGATGGCCACCGAAGGGGTTGCCATCCAGTTTACCGATGATGGCATTAAGCGCATTGCCGAAGCCGCCTGGCAGGTCAACGAACGCACCGAAAACATCGGTGCCCGCCGCCTGCACACGGTGATGGAAAAATTGATGGAAGAGATCTCGTTTGAGGCCTCCGACAAGAGCGGTGACACCCTGACCATCGATGCCAAGTACGTCAATGACCACCTGGACATGCTGGTTGAGAACGAAGATTTGTCTCGCTTTATCCTGTAACTACAACGAGGTTTGCCATGCGTCAGGCACCAAAAGTCACCAAGCTGAAACTGAAGCGCACGTCACGGGTTCTGGAGGTCGAGTTCGAAACCGGCGAAACCGCCCAGCTGGCCTGCGAGCTGCTGCGAGTCTGCTCACCCTCTGCGGAGGTGCACGGCCACGGCAACCCCCAGTTGGTCACCAATAAACGGGAAGTGAACATCAACAAGATCGAGCCAGTGGGCAAGTACGCGGTCAAACTGGTGTTCGATGATGGCCACGACAGTGGCCTCTACTCCTGGGATGTGCTGTACAGTTTTGCCATGAATCAGGGCCAGATGTGGGAGGACTACCTCACCCGCCTCAAGGCCGCCAAAGGCAGCCGAGAGCCGCTGCTGGACGTCAAGATTCACTACAGCGATAAGTAAATAAAAGAGGAGCCAGACGGCTCCTCTTTTAATAGGCGTAGGCCCATTTATGCTGCCAGCTTTCCGGCAGCCGAGCCTGCGTCCAGGCTTCCCGACACAAGGCCGACACATCCTGCCACTGCCCCTGCTTCAACCAGCGGGCCAACAGTCGCCCCATCTGAGGGTAATGGATGGGCTCACAGGCGCTGCTGGCGAGCCAGGTTTTGAGTTCATGGCGGCCCCCATTGTCCATCACGGTTGCCGCGCCCAACAACTCCAGAGCCAGCGCATTGGACTGTTGCTCAAACTGGCCTTTCAACGGCTTTAACAACAGCTTTTTGCCCAACACCAACGCCTCAGACACCAGTTCAAATCCAGCGGAACAGATCACCCCGGAACAGCCACCGAGGTGACGCTGAAACCCCTGGCGGTCGAAGCGGTTCCAGTGCACGTGCGCCGGCAGTGACGCCGGTGCCGGCTGGCCGTGATACACCTGGAATTGCACCTCAGGCACCGCACGTAGCAGAGTGGCGATGGCCGCCGGCTCCTCGAACGGCAGGTACACCAGCACATGCCCCACCTCGGCCACCTGCTCGTGAGGGGGCTCGATAAAGGGCGGCAGCAGATCGCAGCCAAAGTGGTGCCAATGACAGCCCAGGTGGATGGAGGCCGGGGCAAACTTGCTCATGATCAGCTTGTCCAGCCAACGCTGTCCCGCCACCGGCACATCGTGTTGAAAGGCATTCTGATGACTGACGCTGATGCACTCCTTACCCTGGCGCCGAGCCGCCCAGGCACTGATGGGTTCGAAATCGTTCAACACCAGGTCATAGCCGCTCAGATCCAGGTTCCGCACATCGCTCCAGAAGACGCCCGGACGATTGGCGCGGCAGGTCTGCCACATGTCGACGCCGCCATCCCGGGTGGCAAACGACAAGCCGGTGCGGCATTGGAAATCCCCAAAGGGCTGCATATCGAAGTACTGCTGCCGGGGGCGGCCGGAAAACAGGTAGTCGACCTCGATGCCCTCATCGGCCAATGCCGGAGCCATCACCCGCCCCCGGGTCAGGTGACCGTTGCCTGTGCCTTGTATGCCGTACAAAATTCGCATCATCGAGTCCTAAATCACTAATGACATGCTAACCAAGGCGGCACAGGTGCCCAGAGACGCCCCCGCCACCACGTCACCGGGGTAATGAACCCCGAGCACCACCCGGCCCCAGGCCACGCCGGCGGCCCAGATGAACCCCCAAGGAGCGAGGGCCGGGATGTACCAGGCCAGCAGGGTGGCAAACAGAAACGCCGCCGCACTGTGCCCGGATGGCAGGCTGAACTTATCGTGAGGATTCACCCGTGCCTGACAACCGGCCAAAGCCTGACACGGGCGCTGGCGTCGCAGACGGGTCTTGAGCAACCAATAGAGAGGCAGCTCGATGGCATAGGCCAGCAGCAACATCAGCAACAGCTGCGGCCCCAGCCTGTCATCGTAGCCGGCGGCAATGAAAGCAAATAACGCGTATCCGGCCCCGTCACCACTGCGCGAGAGGTTGCGGGCCCACCACTGGGCACCCGGATGGCCACCGGCTTTGTTCAGCCACCAGAAACACTGCCTGTCCCATTCATCCAGTTGTTGCCACATCACGAGTCCCCTCGCTCTCTGAATTCATTGTGAAGGTATGGCGGCGGGGTGACAGAAAAGTTACGGCCACAGGTCAATTCAATGACAGCAATAAAAACAGGGCGATAGAGGAGAGAGACTGGCGGCTGACGCGAATTTCAGCCACAAAAAAGGGCCGCTTGAGCGACCCTTTTCTCCGGCATCAGCGGCTTACGCGCTTTCTGCCTGAGGCGACTTGTCTTCGCGGAACATCTTCACCAGATAGAACACGTTGACGCTGGCAACGAAGGCGTTCATGGTCCAGACCGGAGATGCATCGATGAGCAAACCGTAAATCACAAACAACGAGCAACCAATGAAGTTGAGCACTCGCAGTCGCACAATATTTTTCATCATCAGGGAGATGGCGACCATAATGGAGGCCATATGACCGACGACTTCAACCAGGTTCAGTTCCATGATACTTCCTCAGAAATGCTGACGATTCCCCTCTACCTTGACTGGTGATGGAGACTCCTTGCCCCGAACTGTCTGGTGAATCATTAATCAAAAATCGCGACAGATGGTAGCAAACAAGTTGTTAACATCAATACATTCATGCATTAAGCGTGATCAAGATCACGCATTAGTTGGCGGACAAATTGATTTGTTTCGTTATTTTACAACACAATTGAAATATAAGTCTGCCAAGTAAAGCAAAACTCGATTAACAAACAATGAGTTCTGCCACAAAAGCCGCATTTCAATGGTGAAAATTGGGGTTATACTTGGGGCGAAAACGCACTGCGAAGGGGGCTATCATGCACTACAACACATCTGAACTCTGCGACCTGTACGCCGAACAAGTCGACGTGGTCGAACCCATGTTCACCAACTTTGGTGGCTGTGATTCGTTCGGGGGCGAACTGCACACCATCAAGTGTTTTGAGGACAACGTGCTGATCGCCGACACCCTGGAGCAGGACGGCACCGGCAAAGTGCTGCTGATTGACGGCGGAGGCTCGCTGCGTCGCGCCCTGATCGATGCCGAACTGGCAGAATTGGCGGCACGCAACAACTGGGAAGGCCTGATCGTCTATGGCTGCGTCCGTGAAGTGGATGCCCTTGAAGACATCGACGTCGGCATTCAGGCGCTGGCCTCGATTCCCGTGGGTGCCTACCAGACCGGCGAAGGGGCGGTCGACGTTCCGGTGAACTTCGGTGGCGTCACCTTCCTGCCGGAAGATCACCTGTACGCCGATTCCACCGGCATCATCCTGTCTCCCGACCCGCTGGACATCGACTGAATATGAGCCTGGTGCTGGCAGATAAGGACTATCTCGGCGCCTACGTTCACCATCGAGGTGGCGAGGCACATCAGGGCGAACACTGGCTGCTCGGGGCCGAGCTCGGCTCCGACGGCGCCGCGTTATCGGAACGACTGGCCGCGGCCCGCCAGCAGGGCGCCCGCTATGTGTTGCTGGGCATTCCGGAAGACATCGGCCCCCGGGCCAACCTGGGTCGCGGCGGCGCCGAACGGGGCTGGGGGGCTTTCCTCAGTCAATTTGCCAACCTGCAGGCCAACGAGCTGCTGGGCGGTGAACAACTGCTGCTGCTGGGCCACATCGACACCACCGATCTGCTGGAGCAGTGCCAGTTCCTGGACGCGGCGGATTCGGAACAGTTGCAGGCCCTGCGCCAACACACCGCCGAACTGGATCTGCGCGTCATCCCAGTGATTGCCGCGATCATCGGCGCCGGTCTGGAGCCCATCGTCATCGGTGGCGGTCACAACAACGCCTTTCCCATTCTGATGGGCTGCAGTCAGGCACTGGACGGCCCCATGGCCGCCGTCAACCTCGATCCCCACAGCGATTTTCGCGCCCCCGAGGGTCGCCACAGCGGCAACGGCTTCGCCTACGCCCATGAGCAGGGCGCGCTGGGCTATTACCACGTGTTGGGACTGCACGAACAGAAGAACAACCAGGCCAGCCTGGTGGCACTGCGGCAGTGCGGCAAGCACTGGACCAGTCTTCAGCAGCAATGGGTTCGCCGTGAACGACCGCTGCACCAGCTCCTGGAACAGATCGACAACGACGTCAGTGCCTCCACCCTGCCTTTGGGCATCGAAGTGGATCTGGACGCCATCGCCGGCCTGGCCAGCTCCGCCGAGACCGTCGCCGGCATACCGCTGATGGATGCGCTGCACATCGTCTACACCCTGGCCCGTCACCCGGCCTGCCGTTACCTGCATCTGGCCGAAGGCGCTCCCGAGTGCCACCCCGCCGGCCTCGACGCCGGCCAGCGCCAGGTCGGGCAAGCGTTATCCGAGCTGGTGCTCAGCTATCTCAACGGTCGACTGCGGACACCTCAGTAAAGGGCCGGGGTTCAGTCAGCGCAAACCCCTGCAGGCCATCCACCTGATGGCCCCACAGGCGCTCGGCGACCCCGGCGTCCTCCACCTGCTCCGCCACCACCAACACCCCCCGAGCGTGGGCGGCAGTTACCATCAGTGGCAACAGCGACTCGTAACTGCCCTGCTGATTCAGGTGACGGCTGTAGCCGGGATCCAGTTTGATGCCGGTGACCGGTAGGGTTTCCAGCTCCGCCACTCCGGCCGGTGTAACGTGGTCCAGCCACACCGGTATTCCCTGCTGCTGCAGTTGCTCTACCGCGAAGCGCACGCCATCGGGGTGTTCGAGCAGCGCCTGCTCCGGAATCTCTACCGCCAGTGAGGCCCCAAAGGCCCGCAGCTGTTTACCGACCCGTCCCAGCCTCGGCGCACACTGTGCCGACAACAGTGATGCGGCGGTCAGGTTGACCGCCAGGGTCGCCGCCAGTGGCCGCTGTTTCACCTGCGCCAGCAAGGCTTCAAGGACCAACAAGTCCACCTGTTGCTCCTGCTCCAGCCGCTGCGCCAACACCACCACCGACGCCGGCGCCCGCCAGCGCTGACCATCAAAAAACCGCGCCAGCACTTCGTAGTACAACGGCTCGCCATCGGAATCGACAACCGGCTGCAGCAGCAACCGGGGAACCCGCTGCAACAACCGCAACAGCCGCGCCTGCTGGGCCGACAGGTCCGTCTGTTCGACAGCGGCCTCCGCCACCACCGCCACGCCACTTAGGCAACGCTGCAATTGCTGGTGCAACTGCTGTTCCACCTCGGCCACCGACTGACCGAAATGAAACGGTTGTTGCGCCAGCACCACCCGGGTCGCACCGGCCAGGGTCACCTGCCGATTCAGCGCCGCCGTCAATTGCTCACCACTGTCGGCCCAGTCTGGCGCCTCCATGCCCGGCAGCAGGATCCAGAAGTCCGCCTGCCCCATGCGGTACATTCTCGCCAGCGGCAACCGGGCCAGCTGCTGGCGCATCAACTCGGTAACCCCTTGGATCAGCGGCTGCTGAGCAGCCAACCCCAGCTTATGCTCCAGCTGCTCCAAGCCACTCAGGTGCACCTGCACCAGGACGCCATACTCCAATTCCCGGTCATTGAGCATCTGATCCAAGCGATCCCGACCCCGCTGACCATTACCCAGGCCTGTTTCGGCATCGATGAAGCTGGCCCGCTGCAGTTGTTCGATCCGTTGACACTGGTGTCGGTACTGCTGCTCGCTGTTCTCCACCATACGGTTCATGGTCAGGGTCAGGGCACGTAACTCGGTCAACAGCGGCAATTTGTGCTGACGGATGAAGCGCCGCCGTCGTAACCCTTCCGCCTGAGCCTGAGCCGACTTCAACGGCGCCAGGATCCAACCCAGAATCCAGGCACCGGACACAATCGATAACAGCGCCACCACCAGAGCCACCATCAGGGCATGGCGGGCAATGCGATACAGGTGCAGCATCGCCGGTTGCGGATTCGCGGTCACCGTCAGGGTGGCCACCAAGCGCCAGCCGGCATTGATCTCCGTGACTCGAGGAGGCACCTGCACCGGTACCCAGCGCCGAAACCACGCCGGGGCCACCTCGGGCGGGGCGCCGGCAACCCGCTCAAGCCGATGGTTGCCCCCTTCGAGAATCAGCGACGCGAAATCACCGCGATCAAAGATGGCATCCACCATGGATTCCGCCAGCACCCAGTCGTCACCGGCCAGCACTGGCGACAGGGACAAACCAAAGGAGGTGGCGGTATCCTGACCATGGCTGGCCAACTGGGTCACCAGGTACTCCTGGCTGCCACGCACAAACAACGCCAGCGTCGTCGCCGTCAGGCTGGCCACCAGCAGCACCAGACAGATCAGTAACAACCGAAATAACGTCATCTTCCCTCCCCGGCCGCCAGCCTTTCCAACAACTCCTGCCACAGCAGAATGCCGTTTTCCCCCTGCTTGAGGCGCACTCCCTGGTCGAACGCCCGCGCCCGCCACAACCCTTCGCCGTTAAAACTGTAAACCGGCAACAGATCCGGGCGCTGATCCCCGGGCAGAATCGTCTTGTTGAGGTTATCCAGAACCAGTGGCATTGCCTGCTCCTGCTCCAGGTAGGTCAGCACCATGTGTGCCTGATTCAGCTCCAGTGCCTTGGCGTACATCAACCGCATCCGCACCGACGGCATTCCCAGCACCCGCAGGGTAAAAAACTTGGCCAACGAGAAGTCTTCACAATCGCCACCGCCGCTGGCCACAAATTCAAACGGCGTGGCCCAGTAGTCTGCCTGCTGCCAATGGCGCTGGTCGGATACGAATCGGTATTGGTTGAAGTAGTCATTTACCGGCTTCAAATGCGCTGCGGCAGGCAGGGACAACTGCAGACGGGCGTCGATGAAATCGTGCAATTTCATCACCTCCGCCACGCCCTCGGCCCCGAAGTGCTGCTCGACCCGGGCCAGTCGGTCCGGAGCAAAAAACGCCCGCCACTGAGGCAACGGCTCCGCCCCGACGGAACTGGCCAACAAAACAAGAATGATCAAAACGATACGCACACGTAATGCCAGACCCCGAAATCGAAGCGATAATTCTGTAAGAGGGCACAGTATGCATCGTGATAACGGTTACAGATTGGCCGCGCCCCGTTTCTGTTCACTGTTTTAAAGTGTAGACTGTGTCCAATTTCCAGCTAGCTAACATAGGAATGCCCGCTCATGGCTGATAACGGGGACAAGACCCATTTCGGATACAAAACGGTAGAGGCCGATAAGAAGGCCGAAATGGTTGCCGACGTATTCCACTCTGTCGCCTCCAAGTACGACCTGATGAACGATTTGATGTCTTTCGGGGTTCATCGCTATTGGAAACGTTTCACCATCGAATGCGCCGCCGCCCGTCCGGGCATGAAGGTTCTGGATCTGGCGGGTGGTACCGGGGATCTGACCAAAAAATTCTCCCAGCTGGTGGGAGAAAAGGGCGAAGTGGTTCTGGCCGACATTAACGACTCCATGCTGAAAGTCGGTCGCGCCAAGCTGCAAGACCAGGGCGTGGTCGGCAACGTCAACTACGTACAGGCCAACGCCGAAGCCCTGCCGTTCCCGGACAACCATTTCGACATCATTACCATCGCCTTTGGCCTGCGTAATGTTACCGAGAAAGAGAAGGCGCTGGCGTCCATGAACCGGGTACTGAAGCCCGGTGGTAAGCTGCTGGTGCTGGAATTCTCCAAGCCGCTGAACCCGATGATGCAAAAAGCCTACGACTTCTACAGCTTCCAGGTGATTCCTAAGATGGGCTCCATGGTGGCCGGCGACGCCGAAAGCTACCAGTACCTGTCGGAATCGATCCGCATGCACCCGGATCAGGAAACCCTGAAGCAGATGATGCTCAGCGCCGGTTTCGACCAGGCAGACTACGTCAACATGACCAATGGTGTGGTTGCCCTGCACCGCGGCTATAAGTTCTGATCAGCGAGGCACTATGCACCTTGCCACCCTAGTAGCAGGCAGCCTGGAAGCGGCGCTGGGGCACCTGCTGAAGTACCATCCCGATGCCCGTCCTCTGGCCGACTGCCAGGGGCAGGTGATCGAACTGCAGCTCGCCGAACTGCCCTGGCCTTTGTATCTGATCATGGCCGACCCGATTCTGGTGTACAGCCGCTATGGCGGCGACAGCCAGGCTCAGCTCAACGTCAGCCTGTCGGTGTTGGCCGCCATTCAGGCCGGTGAGCCACTGTCGGAACTGGTCAAGCAGCAGAAGCTGGAGATCAGCGGCGACATGCAACTGGTGGGCAAGCTGACCCAACTCCTGAGTCAGATTGAGCCTGACCTGACCGAGCCCCTGAGCAAACTGGTGGGCGACGGCATGGCCTACCGCATGCACAGCCTCGGCAAGAGCCTGTTCGATCTTGGCCGCCAACAGCTTCAGGCCGGCGGTGCCCATCTGAGCGACTACCTGATCGAGGAGCGCCAGGTGCTGCCCGGCCCCAGCGAAGTCAGCCTGTTCTGCCAACAGGTGGATGAGTTGCAACAGCGGGCCGAAGCCCTGCTGGACCGCCTGACCGCGCTGGAGAAACGCCATGAGCCTTAGCGCCCTCAAGCGTGCCTATCAGATCGCCCGCACCGTTCGTCAGTACCGATTGATCGAACTGCTGCCCGCCGAGCGCACACCATTGCTGCTCAAGATCATGGACCGGACGATGTTCTGGGTCGGTCGCAAAGCCGGCGACGCCAACGCCAGTGCCCGAGTCAAATTGGCGTTGCAATCACTGGGGCCGGTATTCATCAAGTTTGGCCAAATGCTGTCTACCCGCCGCGACCTGCTGCCGGACGAGTTTGCCAACGCCCTGGCGGAACTGCAGGATCGCGTGCCCCCGTTCGATGGCCAACTGGCCCAACGGGAGATCGAGCAAGCACTGGGGCAACCGGTGGATCGCCTGTTCAGTAACTTCGACATCACCCCGCTGGCCTCCGCCTCGGTGGCCCAGGTTCACACCGCCACCATTAAAGCCACCGGCGACGACATCATCCTCAAGGTGGTTCGCCCGGACATCGAGCGGGTCATTCACGCCGATCTGGGCCTGATGGCCGCCACCGCGGCGATGATCAGCAACACCGAAAAAGGCAAGCGCCTGCGCGCGGTCGAAGTGGTGGAGGATTACCGCAAGACCATTCTGGCGGAGCTGGACCTGGTCCAGGAAGCCAGCAACGCTCGCCGCCTGCGGGACAACTTCGCCGGCTCACCGGCGCTCTACATCCCCCGGGTCTATCCGGAGTTGTGTCGACGCAAACTGCTGGTGATGGAACGGATCTACGGCATTCCGGTCACCGACCTGGATGCGCTCAAGGCCCAGGGCACCGACATGAAGAAACTGGCGGAACGTGGGGTGGAGGTGTTCTTTACCCAGGTGTTCCGCGACAACTTCTTCCACGCCGACATGCACCCGGGCAACATCTTTGTCAGCCGTGAGCATCCGGACGATCCCACCTACATCGGCATCGACTGTGGCATCGTCGGCAGCCTGACCGAAAACGACAAACGCTGCCTCGCCGACGTATTCCTGGCCTTCTTTAACCAGGACTACCCTCGCCTGGCCCACGTCTACATCGGCTCCGGCTGGGTCAGCGCCGACACCGACCCCATCGAATTTGAAAAGGCACTGCGCAAGGTACTGGAGCCTCTGGAAAACAAACCCCTGTCGCAGATCAGCTTCGGTCACCTGCTGGTGGAGCTGTTCCGTTGTGCCCGCGAATTCGAAATGGAGGTGCAACCGCAACTGGTGCTGCTGGAGAAAACCCTGCTGTACATCGAAGGGCTGGGGCGGCAGTTGTACCCACAGCTGGATCTGTGGCAAACCGCCAAGCCGTTCCTGGAACAGTGGATGGCCGAACAGATCGGACCATCGGCCCAGGCCAAGCGGGTTCGTGAAGCGTTGCCATTCTGGCTGGAGAAGCTGCCGGAGATGCCGGATCTGCTGCACGACAACCTGCAACTGAGTCGGCAACTGCTCCGACATCCTCAGGGAATCATGGATCGATACATTCGCCAGCGTCGCAGGATTCACAATAGTCACTACTTCCTCATTATTGGCTCGGTTTTGTTGATCTCCAGCACAATATTGCTAGGGAAATTCAGTACAATCTGGCCTTCAACGGCTTTGGCCCTTGCCGGAATTGCGGCATGGACCAAAGGCTGGCGGCTCAACAATCAGTGAAAACGCCGTCAAAACTTGATACATTGAATATCGTTTATTTACTTTTTTAGAGATCCCGGAGACAACATGGGTGGCATCAGTATTTGGCAACTTCTAATCATCGCGCTGATCGTAGTTCTGCTGTTCGGAACTAAGAAACTGCGTGGCATGGGCTCCGATCTGGGTGGCGCGGTAAAGGGCTTTAAGAAAGCCATTGGCGACGAAGACGCCAAGCCAGCGGAAAAGAAAGCTATCGAAGAAGAGAAGGCAGCAGACTCCACCACTGCCGAGCAGAAAAACAAAGAACAGGCCTAAACCACTATGTTTGACGGTATTGGCATGTTTGAACTGGTTCTGATTGCCGTTTTGGGCCTGGTGGTGCTGGGACCAGAGCGGCTACCGGTTGCCATGCGCAGCGTCAGTCGCTGGCTGACTACCATCAAACGCATGGCCGGTTCAGTAAAAGACGAACTCGAGCAGGAACTGAAGATCGAGCAGTTGCAGGCGGATCTTAAGAAGGCGGAGTCCAAAGGACTCGAATCTCTGGATCCTGGCCTGAAGCAATCGATTCAGGAACTACGTGACGCTGCACAATCGGTGAATCGCCCCTATCAGGTGCAACAACCGGAAACCACCGAGTCCCCTGCCCCTTCGATCTCGCCCACTCCCGAGCCCTCAGCCCCCAAGGCCACGGAATCGGGTAAACCTTCAGAGTAAGTATGTCCGAGCAGCAACCCCTAATCAGTCATCTGCTTGAGCTGAGAAACCGCCTGATGCACATCATCGGCGGTGTCTTGCTCGTGTTCGCCAGCCTGGCGTACTGGGCTAACGACATCTATAACTATCTGTCCTTACCGCTGCTGGCGGTAATGCCGGACAACGCCTCGATGATCGCCACCGACGTGGCCTCGCCGTTCTTCGCTCCCTTCAAGCTGACCATGTTTGTGGCCTTGTTCGTTGCCATGCCCTATGTACTGTTCCAGATCTGGGCCTTCGTGGCGCCGGGACTGTACAAGCATGAAAAGCGACTGGTGTTTCCGCTGCTGATCAGCAGTTCACTGCTGTTTTACGGTGGCATCGCGTTTGCGTACTACATCGTATTCCCGGTGGTGTTCGGGTTCTTTACCAGTGTGGCACCGGAAGGAGTGCAGGTCGCAACCGACATCAACAGCTATCTGAGCTTTGTTCTGAAGCTGTTTTTCGCCTTCGGACTGGCCTTTGAAATCCCGGTAGCGGTGATTCTATTGGTCTGGGCAGGGGTCACTACCCCGGAGGATTTGAAGAAAAACCGACCTTATATTGTTGTCGGTGCCTTCGTTGTTGGTATGCTACTGACACCGCCGGACATCATCTCACAGAGCATGTTGGCTTTGCCGATGTTACTTCTGTTTGAAGGAGGCCTGTTCTTCGCCCGCTTGTACAAGCCCCGTGATGACGAAGAAGAGGATCAGGAAGAGACCACTGAGGAAGCAACCAAAGAGTAACTTCCCTCCCGATCTGGCGGTCTAAGGGACAATAACAACTAAAGGAAACGTTATATGAACAAGGCCGCCATCTTCGCTTTACTGCTCACTCCCGTTGCCGCCCAGGCCGCGGAACCCGCCTGTAACACCATCGATGATCAACTGCAGCGCCTGGCGTGCTATGACCAGGCTGCCGAAGCCATCCTCAATTGTCAGCAGCAACAGGATCGCCTCGATCGGCTGGTGTGTTACGACAAACTCAACGGCACCTCTGCCGCCAGCCTGAGCCCGGCTCCGGTTGTGGCTGCCACCGCCCCGGCCGCCGTTACCAGCTCGCCCCAATCTGCCGAGCAGGAGTTCGGGCTGATCAAGAAGGCCGACGAAAACGAGCCGGAACAGATTCAAGGCACCATCACCAAGATGAGCAAAGACGCCTACGGCAAGTTCACCATCACTCTGGACAATGGTCAGAGCTGGAAACAAACCGAATCTCGCAACTTCCGCCTCAGCAAGCAGGGCACCATCACCATCAGCAAAGCCGCGCTGGGATCGTTCCTGTTGACCCAGGAAGGCCGCAATGGCAGCGTGCGGGTCAAGCGTGTCCAGTAACAGCGCACCACTGGCCTGGATCGACATCGCCGTCAACCTGAGCTCCAGTCAGTTTCGCCATGATCTGGAGGAGGTCATCGTCCGCGCCGCCGACGCCGGGGTCCGTGACCTCATCGCCGTCGCCAGCGACCTGGAGGAATCCAGGCAGTTGCAGAGCCTGATTCAGGCTCACCCCGGCATCCGCACGACTGCCGGGGTTCACCCTCACTACGCCAGCCGCTTCGACGCCGACAGCCCGCAGCAGCTGCGGCAGCTGTGCGGCCATCCGGCGGTGGTTGCCGTCGGCGAGTGTGGCCTGGATTACAACCGCGATTTCTCTCCCAGGGCGGATCAGCGGCGGGCCTTTTCCGCCCAGCTGAAGCTGGCCTGCGACCTGGCCAAGCCGGTGCTGATGCACTGCCGCGACGCCGGTGACGACTTTCAGGCCATGGTCCACGAGCATCGTCCCAACCTGAGCGGTGGGGTGCTGCATTGCTTTACCGGCACCGAACAGGAACTCAATCAGGCGCTGGACCTGGATCTGTTCATCGGCGTTACCGGCTGGGTGTGCGACGAGCGGCGGGGCCAGGAACTGGCACGACTGGTGCCGATGATTCCCGCCGAGCGGCTGTTGCTGGAGACCGATGCCCCCTACCTGTTGCCCCGGGATCTGAGACCCAAACCCAAAAGCCGCCGCAACGAACCGCGATGGTTGCCACACATTGCCAATAAAGTGGCTGAGCTGCGCAACGAATCGCTGGAATCGTTGTCGTACCAGTGCCAATTGAACGCCAAACGCCTGTTTCAAGTGTGATTAAGCTCCTATCCAGAGTGGTAGAGTTTGCTAATATTGTCACCACGAGATCGGCCCAGCCCCGTCGTCCTCCTGTTTGACGGGTAAATTTGGCCATCACCCCCCATTACCAAGGAGCAGCAAGTGACCGTTGTAACCGGACCTTTTTCTCGTCGCCGCATGCGTCGGATGCGTCGTCATGACTTTTCCCGTCGCCTGATGGCCGAGAGCCAGCTGAGCGTCAATGATTTGATCTACCCAGTGTTTGTGCTGGAGGGCAATGCCCGTAAAGAGCAGGTTGAGTCCATGCCCGGCGTCGAGCGTCTGTCCATTGACCTGTTGATCGAGGAAGCCCGTGAGATTGTTGCTCTGGGCATTCCAGCCATCGCGCTGTTCCCGGTGACCCCGCAGGAGATCAAATCTCTGGGCGCCGAAGAAGCCTATAACCCGGATGGCCTGGCTCAGAAAGCGGTTCGAGCCCTGAAGCGGGAGTTCCCAGAGCTGGGTGTGATCACCGACGTGGCACTGGATCCGTTCACCACTCACGGTCAGGACGGCATCATCGATGACGAAGGTTACATCCTCAACGACATCACCACCGAAGTGCTGGTGAAGCAGGCGCTGTCCCATGCCGAAGCCGGTGCCGACGTGGTGGCCCCGTCCGACATGATGGATGGCCGCGTTGGCGCCATTCGCGATGCCCTGGAAGCCGCCGGTCACGTCAACACCCAGATCATGGCCTACTCCGCCAAGTACTCCTCCAGCTACTACGGCCCATTCCGCGATGCGGTCGGCTCCGCCGGTAACCTGAAGGGGGGCAACAAGCACACCTATCAGATGGATCCCGCCAACTCCGATGAGGCCCTGCAGGAAGTGGCCATGGACATCGAAGAGGGTGCCGATATGGTGATGGTGAAGCCGGGCATGCCTTACCTGGACATCGTACGCCGGGTTAAGACCGAGCTGAAGGTCCCCACCTTTGCTTACCAGGTCAGCGGCGAGTACGCCATGCACATGGCTGCCATTCAAAACGGCTGGCTCGACGAGCGTAAGATCATTCTGGAATCCCTGCTATGCTTCAAGCGGGCCGGTGCCGATGGCGTACTGACCTACTTTGCCAAGCGCGTGGCTCAGTGGCTGAACGAAAAGTAACCCCCTGAATCGATTCCATCGAGGCGGCTTCGGCCGCCTTTTTTGTGCTTCTGGGTCGGCTCGCCATCGAGGCAGAAACTGTGACAACGGTCATGATCGGCTTCACAGTTCCGTTACCGCCAGGGCACCTCTTGGCTGAATCTGGGTCAGACTAGCAGGAGACAAACTAAGGTGAGAGAATGATGAAAAAGAGCACGTTGATGGCCATGTTACTGGCCCCGGCCCTGCTGAGCAGCGGCGCCTTTGCCAACTCTGGCTGTGGCTTTGAAGAGGGACAGAAAGGCCCCTTCGCCACCTGCGATCAACCCGATAAACAGGAGGTTATTTTGACCGGTGAACTGGCCATGGCCGACATCATGGACGCCATTCCGGGTTACAGCGATAACTACGCTGACTATGCCCCTCAGCCTCAGTGGCTGGACAAACTGAAAGCAGTCGACACCCCAACCGAGATCGTGGTTATCATAGGCACCTGGTGCCCGGATTGTCACCGTGAAACCCCGCGTTTTGCCAAGATTCTGGAACTGGCCGGCAACGACCACCTGCAGGTGCGTTACATCGGCGTCGATCGCAGCAAGGCGGACCCACAGCACCTGGCCGCCGCCTACGATTTCCAACGGATTCCCACCTTCATCATCCAGCAACAGGGCAAGGAGATCGGTCGCATCATCGAATCGCCGACCACCTCGCTGGAACAGGATCTGGCAGAGATTCTGAAGTAGCGCCCTCAAGGTGCCAACGCCATTAAATTCAATGACTTGGCACCTTAGCCCAACTGTAAATATCTGTTTTAACGCATTCTTTTTTTACACGGTGTCAGCATCGACTCACAGTCGTTCATCTTTGCCATGACATCGACGTAACCTCATGATTTAATCCCTAAGTCGCCGCGGATGACCGAGCCGGTATTCCCGCTTTGTCGCCGCTTATCGACACCATAATAACGACATCACACGATGCATCGCTGACAATGGCAAACCAGCTGCGAAGCTGGGACGCAAAGCCACCGGTCTCTGCTTCACAGAGACAGCGGGGTTTCCAGCGTATCGAGTGGTCCCGGTGGCCACTCGGCGTTCGCCAGCGCCAGCGTTTGAAATAGGTTCAACCATTAGGGATGGTAGACTATGCACTTCAGACGCCACCTGCTGGCCATATCCATGGCCGCAGCATTAACCCAACTCGCCGCCTGCGGCGGTTCCTCCTCATCCACCCCGACGCCCACCCCGGAGCCACCGGCACCGGAGCCGACTCAGAGCTTGTCCGGTACCACCGCCGATGGTTACCTGGTTAACGCTCAGGTGTGCCTGGATCTCAACAGCAACGGCGAATGCGATGCCGATGAGCCCAGCACCCTGACCCAGGCCGGAGGCCAGTACAGTTTCTCGAATCTGGATGCCGCTCTGGATCTGAGCCAGGTGCAGATGCTGGTGAAGGTGATCGCCGGCCAGACCGAGGATGAAGACAACCCAGGTGTGGTACTGCCCCAGAGCTACACCATGACGGCACCGGCCGGTGTGGTGGAGTTTGTCAGCCCCCTGACCACCCTGCTCGCCTCCGAGATGGACAGGGCCGGTGTGGACCAGGAGACCGCAGCGGCAGCCCTGGAGCAGACTCTGGGTATTCTGGGCTCTGATCTGAGCCTGGTGGAAGATTACATTGTCGGCAAACAGCAGCCGGCCAATGGCAACGGCTACAAACGGCTGCACCGGGTAGCCCAGGTCGTCGCCCGTGTCACTGCCAAGACAAAACATGCCGTAGAGCAGAACGGCGGCACCGGCGGTGATGCCGAAGACAACGAAGTGGCCGATGCCATCGCCGAAACCCTGACCGAAAACCTGGAGCAGCTGGTAAACCGGGTGGATGAGGCGGAAGCCAATGGTCAGGAGCCCGATGCCGACACCATCGCCGACGAAGTTGCCAATGAGCTGCCCCTCGCCCCCGAAGACGTTCAGGACAGAGTCGAGCGCAAACGTGAACGCGGCGACCTCGAGGAGGCCAGCCTGCTGACCCTGCTCGAGTCCGAAGGGGGCATGTTTGAACTGGATGGCCACTCCGACGTGTTCTTCGACTCCAGCACCAACCAGTGCATCAAGGAGCGCGAACTGGGCTATCAGCAGATTCAGAAGGTTGAGTCCCTGATCACCTTTAACCGCTTCCGTTACGACGGTCCCGATGTCGGCTTTATCGAGATCACCGAAGAGGAAGATCGCGACATGCTGGTGTGGAAACAGCAAGCCTGGTCCGAGATGAGCGATCAGGTGGAGGTTGTCTCCCAGGAGGAGGATGGCTCGGTCATCATCAGCTCCGATATGGATGGCCGCCAGCAGGTCTGGGCTCAGCAGCTGGATCTCTCCGACCTGAAACTGAAGCGCTACGCCAAGGGTGAGCACGAGTGGAAATCACTGTTCAGTGGCAATCAACTCTTCCCCGAGGGCGCCAGCGGTTACCAGATGACCTTCAAGCAGCTTGAGAGTCGCGCCATGCTGCCCTACCGGGCTGAGTGTGACGCCTCGGTTCAATGGTGCAACCAGGTGGTTCTGCCGACGGGTCCGGTTCAGACCCTGGCCGAACTGATGAATGACGCCAGCACCGAAGCACCCAAGCTGGTCTACATCGGTGGTGACGATGACACCAGCCTGGCCGTCGCCCTGCAGGGCGACATTGAGGAGGACCAGGGTAAGGTACACCTCTATGTGGTCGAACACGATGAGTGCGATGACAACGGCTGTGCTGCTCCCGAGCTGAAAGAAAACGCCGATGCCAGCTGGACCAAGACGCCCATGGGCCTGGTGCTGAACCTGCCCGAGTGGGGCCACTCCTTCACCCATCGCCGCCGCGCCCAGCCTCTTCTGACCGAGTATGAAGGTGCGGTGCGCCATGGCTTCGTTCTCGGAGAGGGACTGACCCGCAGCGATCAGTGGGGCTTCAACGAGGTCGCTATGGATGCCTTCCTGGCCAACCTGGGTACGCCTGAGCTGCGCGAAGTGGAAGATGCCGGGGAGTGTGGCTTCGATCCGGACAACGGTCAGGATCCCGGTGACGGCACCGAGCCCGGCGACGGCGACGACAAGCCCGAGCTGCCACAGTTGATCGCCGATGACGCGGCCACCGCCGCGTTGGCCGGTAAACAGTACCTGGCCGTAGATGCGGAATTCCAGGCTCTGATCCAGCTGAACGAACAGGGTCGGGTCATGGCCTGGGTCGAAGAGCAGGATGACGAGGGCATGGAGCGGGAAACCCTGTATGGAAAATGGCTGATTGATGCCGAACACCGGCTGTTACTGCAATTTGATGCCGATGACTGGGTACTGATGCAGTTGCCTGCGGAAGGGCTGGGCGGCGACGTGATGAAGGTGTTCGAGCAGGACGGCGATAAACAGCTGGAGTACGCTATGCAGTTAGTTCGCCCGTTGAGCCTGGATGGTTTCGCCACTTCACTGACATTCCGACTGACCGACGAGGACGAAAACGGCTGCGCCATGGATCTGCATCTGGATGCGTTCGATACCGGCCTAGAAGGCAGTGGCTGGGTCGATATGAGCCTGTGTAGCGAAACCGGCGACGGCACCGTCCCGGCTAACCAGGAGTTCCTGTGGGCCCAGACTGAAGCCGGACTGAAGGTTGAGATGGTGCCCTCCAGCGATGCCATGGCTCCGGAATCTCACCTGCTGTACTGGTTTGGCTCGCAAACCACAGAGCGGGTGTTGAGCCGCAGCACCACCATGCTGGCCGATGGCACTGCCGAGGAAGGGTCGTTAGACACCTTCCGCTTCGAGCTGCTGCCCTAACCCCCCGGGGGCCGCTCCTTGCGGGCGGCCCCTGCTTAACGCTTCGGCAGCCAGCTCCGCTGGCACAACCGCATAAAAAAGGGCGCCTGAGCGCCCTGTTGAATTACTTGGCCACGTTCCCCGCGACGTTGATGGCATCCCAGGTGCGGGCAAACGGCGGCGCGTACACCAGATCCAACATCCCCAGATCCGCCGTGGTCATCTTGGCATGGATGGCCGCCGCCAGGGTGTCAACTCGCAACACCGCTCCCGGGCCGCCGGCGATCTGGCCGCCCAACAGCTGTTTGCTGACCCGGTCGTACACCAGTTTCACCCGCAACGACTGCTGGTTCGGTACGTAGTTGGTGGTGTTTTTGTCGTTAATCACCACAGTGCTGTAATCCAGCCCTAACTCCCGAGCTTCGCGCTCACTGATGCCGGTGCGGCCCGCTTCCAGCGCCAGCACCTTGACCCCGGCACTGCCCAGGGTTCCCGGAAAGGCACGGGCACCGCCACAGAGGTTCTCGCCGATCAGTCGCCCCAGCTTATTGGCGGTGGTCGCCAGCGGAATGTAGACCGGCTGACGACGCACCCGGTGCCAGACCGTGGCACAATCGCCGGCGGCGTATACCGCCCGCAGGCTGGTGCGGCCCTGCTCATCGATGACGATGGCCCCATTGCTCAACCGCTCAATGCCGGTGTCGGACAAGAACTCGCTGTTGGGGCGCACGCCGGTCGCCACGATCACCATATCGGCACGATATTGGCCGGCATTGGTGTGGACATGTTGTACCCGCCCCTGCTCCCCGGACAACGATTGCACCGCCTCCTTAAGGTGCAGCTGCACCCCTTTGTCCAGCAACTCCTGCTGAATCAACTCGCTGATCTCGACATCGAACGACTCGGTCAGGACTCGATCGCTTAGCTCGATCAACCGCACTCGCTTGCCTTGGTGTACCAACGCCTCGACCACCTCCAGGCCGATGTAGCCGGCACCGATCACCACCACTTCTTCAATGGCGGCAGACTGCAACTGCGGCTTAATGGTGAGGCCATCCTCGAGGGTTTTCAGGAAATGCACCCCCTGCAATGCCAACCCCTCGATGGGCGGTTTTACCACCGAGGCGCCGGTGGCGATCATCAGGCTGTCATAGTCTTGAGTAAACTGCTCACCGGACGCCAGATCGGTGACCCACAATCGCTGCTGGTCGCAATCCAGTCGATCCACCCGATGGCCAGTGCGCAGATCGATGCCGGAATCCCGGAACTGGGCCACACTGCGCTCCGCCATGTAACCGGGCTCATCAAAACTGTCACCAATAAAATACGGCAGGCCACAGGCACCAAAGGAGACCACCTCGGATTGCTCAAACACAATAATCTCGGCATCCCGGTCGGTTCGACGCGCCTTGGCGGCGGCACTCATGCCGGCAGCTTCGCCGCCGATAATCACAATTTTCATAGACTCAATTTCCACGCAAAAGGCCGCCCGATGGCGGCCTTTTCTTTCAAAAGTCGAGGCTCAGGAGGCGGACTCCAGGTCCACATCCAACTCCTGCTCACCGTTATACACCGCCATATCGGTCTGACCCAACACACGGCTGGTAACGAAACCGGCGGTCATGGCGCCATTCACATTCAAAGCGGTGCGGCCCATATCGATCAGTGGCTCAATGGAGATCAGCAAACCGGCCAGGGCCACTGGCATATCCAGCGCGGTCAGCACAATCAACGCAGCGAACGTCGCCCCGCCGCCGACGCCGGCCACCCCAAAGGAGCCGACGACAATGGTGGCGATCATGGTAATGATGAACGACGGCGTCATCGGATCAATGCCGATGGTGGGGGCGATCATCGCCACCAGCATCGCCGGGTAGATGCCCGCGCAGCCATTTTGGCCGATGGTAGCACCAAAGGACGCCGACAGGTTGGCAATGCCGTCCGGTACCCCCAGACGGTGAGTCTGGGTCTGAATGTTCAGCGGCATGGTGCCGGCACTGGTGCGGCTGGTAAAGGCAAAAGACAGTACCGGCAGCACCTTGCGAATGTAGGTCACCGGGTTGCCGCCGAAGAAGCTCACCAGCAGCAGGTGAATCAGGAACATCAGCCCCAGCGCGGTGTAAGACGCCGCCACAAAATTGATCAGGTTGAAAATGTCCGCAAACTTACTGGTGGCCAGTACCTTGGTCATCAAGGCCAGCACCCCATACGGGGTCAGGCGCAGTACCAGGGTAACGATCCGCATCACCACCGCATAGGCCACTTCGATAAAGGCGTCGAACCGCTCTGCCACCAGCGGCTGTTTGCGGTGCAGACCGAGGCCGGCGATGCCGACAAAGGCGGAGAAAATCACCACCGAGATGATGGAGGTGTCACGGGCACCGGTCATGTCGAGGAAGGGGTTGGCCGGGATCAAATTCACCAGCGTAGTGGCGATGGAGATGCCAGAGGCGGCGCCTTCCCGGGACAACAGGTAGGCGGCCCGGTCGGCCTCTCGAGCCCCCTGGGTCAGCCCCTCGGCGGTCAAGCCAAACAGGTTGGCGACGAAGAAGCCGATCAGGCCGGCAATGGCCACGGTGATCAGCAGCACACCTATGGTCAGGCCGCTGATTTTCCCCAGAGACTCGGCATCCTTGAGTTTGAGAATGGCACTGATGATGGAAACCATCACCAGCGGCATGACGATCATCTTCAGCAGCTGCACATAGCCCTGACCGACGATGTTGAAGTAGTCGATGGAGGTTGCCAGGTGTGGCGAGTCCACGCCGTACACCAGTTGCAGAATCAGGCCAAAGGCCACCCCGATTCCGAGACCGGCAAACACCCTGTGGGTAAACTTTACATGCTTCTGCTGCATGCGATACAGCAGCCACAACAGCGCTAACATCGCCAGGACGTTCGCCACCACCAATACACTCATTTACTCTTACCTCACCCCATTGCCTGGGGAGTCATGCCAGTACCAAAATTGTTTACAGTTTGTTATGTTGAATTCTTGCCCAGATTCAGGCGTAAGCCCTGATTCGCGGGTAGTACAGAATACTCGACCGGGAAAGATCGCCCTTAGTACCAAAATGAATTTGTTATAAACAAATCGTAATAATCTTAGGTATCGGCAGCCTGGTAAGCGTCAGATTGCAGCCGATGCAGCAGCCCCTCGCGCAGGGCACCACCGGCCTGGCGCAATTCGGTGATGTTCAGCAGCTCGAAGATACTCAGCAAAATGGCCACCCCAGCGGCAAACGGCGGTCGCCGCTCGCTATCCAGCAAGGCCAGCACCGCCTCGCTGTCCTCACACAAGCGGGCTTTCACCAGCGCCAGCAATTCCGATGTCAGCACCGGTTGCGACCACCCCAACTGTGGAGCCAGCTCAAACAGGGCCCGGACCGTGCCGGACACCCCGAGGCAATGCTGCCACCGCAACGTCGTCATCTGTGGCAGCTGTGGCGCCAGCAACCGGGCCACCGCCTCCGCCACCGCCTCGAAACCGGCCTCGGTCACGGCCTCGGCAAAGTAGCGCTGGGTATAGAGCACGCAGCCAAGCTCGAAGGAGTGCTTGAAATGGATTCTCTGGGCATCGCCGATCACCAGCTCAGTACTGGCACCACCGATGTCGATCACCAGGGCCTCACCCGTCACCGAGGTGCAGGCTCGCATACCCTGATAAATCAGCTCCGCCTCGGCATCGCCGCTGATCACTTCGATGGGATAGCCCAGCAGCGGCTCGGCTCGCGCTCTGAATTGATCGCCATTGGCCGCCACCCGCAGGGCCGCCGTCGCCAGCACCTGAACCCGTTGTGGCTGGGCCTGCCTGAGAATGTCACCAAACCAGGCCAGACAGTCGATACCCCGCTCAAACGCCGCGTCCGACAAGCCGGTTTCGGCATCCAGCCCTTCCGCCAGGCGAACCTTGCGCTTGTGTTTGGCGACCACCTCAGGCACACCGGAGACACTGGGGCGGGCCAGGAGCAGATTAAAACTGTTGGAGCCTAAGGTAACGGCGGCCAAAAGGCCGCCGTTGGAGGGATTACCGCTTGTCATGACGACGAGGGCCACGCTGACCGGAGGAGCGATCCCGCCCGCCGGGGCGTTTACCGCCGGTGTTGGGGCGGCGGTGACGCTGAATCCGCTGCGGACGCTTAACGTCAGTCAGCAACGCATCGGCGTCGTAGTTGGTCACCGCAATGGTGTGACCGATGTAGGCCTCAATGTCGGGCAGGTTCAGGGCATACTCTTCACAGGCGAAGCTGATGGATGAGCCCTCGGCACCGGCACGGCCGGTACGACCGATGCGGTGAACGTAATCTTCACAATCGTCTGGCAGGTCATAGTTAAAGACGTGGGTTACGTCGCTGATGTGAAGGCCCCGGGCCGCCACGTCGGTAGCCACCAGGAAGTCCAGCTCGCCACCCTTAAACTGCTCAAGGATACGAACCCGCTTTTTCTGCGGCACGTCACCGGTCAGCAGACCGACCCGATGACCGTCGCCGGCCATCCAGCCACAGATGTCTTCGCAGCGATGCTTGGTGTTGGCGAAGATGATGGCTTTGTCTGGCCACTCCTCCTCCACCAGCGTCAGCAACAGGCGCATCTTGTCTTCGTTGGAGGGGTAGAACAGCTCCTCCTTGATGCGCTTGCCGGTCTTCTGCTCTGGTTCCACTTCCACGTGAACCGGATCGTTCATGTGTTCGTAGGCCAGTTCTTTAACCTTATGGGACAAGGTGGCAGAGAACAGCATGTTGCGACGATCTTTCGCCGCCGGCATGCGGCGGAACAGGTAGCGGATGTCGCGAATAAAGCCAAGATCGAACATGCGATCCGCTTCATCCAGCACCATGACCTGGATCGAGTTGAGGTTGAACACGCCCTGCTTGAAGTAGTCGATCAAGCGGCCGGTGGTACCAATCAGAACATCCACGCCAGCTTCCAGGGTGGCACGCTGGGCATCGTAGCCTTCGCCACCGTAGGCCAGGCCCATTTTCAGGCCGGCGCTTGCCGCCAGAGGCTCGGCATCGCGATGAATCTGGATGGCCAGTTCACGCGTCGGCGCCATGACAATGGCCCGGGGGCTCTTGCCATCGTGCTGCTCCGGCACAGGGCGGGTGATCAGTTCATGAAAAGTCGCCGCCAGAAATGCCAGGGTCTTACCGGTACCGGTCTGCGCCTGACCAGCAATGTCTTTGCCGTCCAGTACGATAGGTAGGGATAGGGCCTGAATCGGCGTGCAGTGAGTGAACCCTGTCTGCACCAGCGCATCAGCCACTTGAGGGGCCAGCGGCAGGTCGGTGAAGCGGGTGTCAGTTAAGTGTGTTTTGCTCATGGTTGGAAAGCATACCGGATGCGCTTGCATTAGAAAACGTGATCCAGTCAAATATTACCGATTCTATTGAGGAATCATTCAGTCGACACAGAGCAGTTTGCGCTTCGTCACTGTCCGTTGCCCAAACAGGGCACCACAGTCCTGGCCTGTAAACGGATGAAACTCGAACGGACGCCAGCGCAACAGAAGAAACTGACAAGATCTGATACCCAGGCGAAGACAACACTTTTTGTTCGCCTGAGGGTTGAAAGCGTCGCCGATTGGCCCAAGATTGCAGTCATGGGACCCGTCCCGACCAAAAAATAAACGGAGTAAACAATGAGCGAAAAGATTGTACAGCTGAGTGACGACAGCTTCGAAGCCGATGTATTGAAATCCGACACCCCTGTGCTGGTGGACTTCTGGGCGGAATGGTGTGGTCCTTGCAAAATGATCGCCCCGGTTCTGGATGAACTGGCCGAAGAGTACGGCGATCAAGTCGTTATCGGTAAAATGAACGTTGACCAGAACAACGGCACCCCGGCCAAATACGGCATTCGTGGCATCCCGACCCTGCTGCTGTTTAAGAATGGCGAGCTGGCAGGCACCAAGGTAGGCGCAGCCTCTAAGACTCAGTTGAAAGAGTTCATTGACTCCCATCTGTAACGCCTTTCAACCCAGGCTACGGCCTGGGTTGACCTTCCCCATGTCACCAATCAATTAAAAAGCCCGGTCGACACTGGACGCTGTTTTGCTTTAGTGCTAGTTTATTAGCCAACACTTGCCAGCCTGTCACGGCTTCTGCCTTTTGGGCGACCTAAAAAAACCTCAATTAGTTTTGTAACGAACGCGTCGATATTCAACTGGCGCCAAAACCACAAAGACCCACCCATGAATCTATCTGAACTTAAGCAGAAACCCGTCTCCGAGCTAGTCGCTCTGGCTGAGTCCATGGGACTCGACAACATGGCTCGCGCACGGAAGCAAGACATCCTATTCTCCATTCTCAAGGCACACGCAAAAAGTGGCGAAGACATCTTCGGCGGCGGCGTGCTGGAGATTCTGCAAGACGGCTTTGGTTTCTTGCGCAGCGCCGACGCGTCCTTCCTGGCTGGTCCGGATGACATCTACGTGTCTCCTAGCCAGATTCGACGCTTCAACCTGCGCACTGGTGACACCATTGCCGGTAAGATTCGTCCACCGAAAGAGGGCGAGCGTTACTTCGCCCTGCTGAAGGTGAATCAGGTTAACTACGATCGTCCGGAAAACTCCCGCAACAAGATCCTGTTTGAAAACCTGACCCCACTGCACGCCAATGACCGCTTGCGGATGGAGCGTGGTAATGGCTCTACTGAAGACATCACCGCCCGGGTTCTGGATCTGGCCAGCCCCATCGGTAAAGGTCAGCGTGGCCTGATCGTTGCGCCACCCAAGGCCGGTAAAACCCTGCTGCTGCAAAACATTGCTCAGTCCATTGCCTACAATCACCCGGATTGTGAACTGATGGTACTGCTGATCGATGAGCGTCCGGAAGAAGTCACCGAGATGCAGCGCCTGGTGAAAGGTGAAGTGGTCGCGTCCACCTTCGATGAGCCAGCTTCCCGCCACGTACAGGTGGCAGAGATGGTTATCGAGAAGGCCAAACGCCTGGTTGAACACAAGAAAGACGTGGTGATTCTGCTGGATTCCATCACCCGTCTGGCTCGTGCCTACAACACCGTGATCCCCTCCTCCGGTAAAGTACTGACCGGTGGTGTGGACGCCAATGCCCTGCACCGTCCTAAGCGTTTCTTCGGTGCGGCTCGTAACGTCGAAGAGGGCGGCAGCCTGACCATCATCGCCACCGCGCTGATCGATACCGGCTCCAAGATGGACGAAGTGATCTACGAAGAGTTCAAGGGCACCGGTAACATGGAACTGCACCTGTCTCGTAAGATTGCCGAGAAGCGGGTCTTCCCGGCCATCGACTTCAACCGTTCCGGCACCCGTCGCGAGGAGCTGCTGACCAGCTCCGAAGAGCTGCAGAAGATGTGGATTCTGCGTAAGATTCTGCACCCGATGCAGGAGATCGAAGCGATGGAATTCCTCATCGACCGTCTGGCCATGACCAAGACCAACGACGAGTTCTTCACCGCCATGAAACGCTCCAAGGGCTAACGCCGACGGACAACAAAAAAGCCGCTGAATGCGGCTTTTTTTGTGTCTGGCATTGACTCAGTCCCGGGGCTCGGCGGCCTCGCGGGTAAACTGGCGCAGGGACTCCACCAGCCAGGGCGGTACCGCACGGCCACTGCGCTGCACCAGGTGGAATCCTGGTTCACCGTCCCCACAACTCAACCTCAGTACCTCCTGACGCACTTCATCGGGAATGCGCTGCACACGAATGCCGTTGACCGAGCGCAGGAAGTTGACCGCATGAGCGCCACACACGACCGACAAATTACTGGAGTTGACGATCATCTCGGTCAGTTCAGTCAGGCTATTGACCCGGGCGGCCACGTTCAGGTCCAGCGCCATTTTCCGAGCCACCGACTCCAGCGGATCCTCGGTATCATTAAACTCGGTCATCTCGGTTACCACAATGGGATGCCGGAACAACTCGGCGAGGTTGACCCGGCCCTGCTGCCATATCGGGTGCTCACTGCAACCCACCAGGTAGGCCGAGGTATTGCGGGCCACCAGCTCACTGCCCAGCTGCGGACAGCCTTGTAAGGCGTAAAACACCCCCAGGTCCAGGTGATGGGACTCCATGTCCTCCACCACCTTGCCATTCCAGCCGGTGGTAACAATATCCAGTTGTTCACCACGGCTGCGACACACGTTGCTCAGGTACTGAGTCAGGCCCGCCTGCATGGTGGCCGGAACCGCAATGGAAACCCGACGGCGCTCGACCACATCGGGGTGAAGTTGTTCCGATAAACTGTCGGACACTTGCAGCAACTGTTCCATGGTGGGATAGAGACGAGACGCGAGAGAGGTCGGCTCAAATCCATACTGTTTTCGAATAAATAATTGATCGTTAAATACTTGTCTTAATGCAGCCAACGCTCTACTAATTTTAGAGGGCTGCACTCCCATTCTTTTTGCGACTGTCTGTGAATTAAGAACTTGGTATATATTAACAAACACAGTTACATTAAATATTGATAAGTCGCATATGCTATCTATCTTTGAACACGAGTTCATAGCAACTCCTTGGTACATCATCATCGCTTTAAAAAGTACCACCAAATGGGTAGAAAACAAAAGATCTAATTCAGATATTTATGAACCCAAAACTCGATTTGTAGAACTGCATCTTTCATTTTATTGCTTTTGAATACAGCAATTTAGGGTAAAACGCTGAAATTCGCGGTGAAATTGTTAAAAACGCAATACTAAGTTGCGACTAGTAATATTCAGAAGGTTGAAAAAGCAATTAATCATATTGCCAATAAGTGATATTTAAAGAATGCATTTCCCGAAAATGGAAATATTTACCAGATCAAAATATTCCTATTTATAGGGCAAGTTAGGAATCAAATTTGATCGTAATCAATATTAATGGGGCAAATAAAGAATAAAAATAGAGTCAAGGAAGGGAAATCCCCTTTTTAAGCCCAGGAGGATATTATGAGCTTCGCTACTTTCCTAACAGTTGTATTACCTTATCTGTTCTTGTTCTTTGTTCTGTTCATCGCATTGCCCTATGTGGCCTCTGCCATTGTGGTGGGTTTCTACGAGTACCTGACCGACGGTAAAAAGAAAACCGTTGCCGCTCCAGCCCGCCACGCCAAACCGCAACACTGATCGACTTCGGGCCCTTCGGGGCCCCCAATCTCCCCGGAGGATATATGAGAGATCGGCATCTGCTATCGATCTTGGTGAGCTGCGCCTTGCTGGCCATGGCTGCCTCACCCCTGCAGGCGGCCAACGACACCTCAGCCAAGTGCCTACGTTGCCACAAGAAGAACGGCTCCATGGAAGGCGTTCACAGCACCATCGGCAAACAGGGACTGGCCTGCACCAGTTGCCACGGCGACCAAGGCAGTCACCCCAGAAAGAAAGCGCCGGTCATCGAGTTTGGCGCCGACAGCCAGACTGAGGTGGCGATCCAAAATCAGCGCTGCGCCCGCTGCCACAAACCGGTCAAGCTGCGTAACGCCGACTGGACCCACGATGTCCATCAGGACAAAGTCGGCTGCGCCGACTGCCACCAACTGCACCCCCACACCGACCCCATCTCCGAACTGGATGAGATCGGCCGGACCCAACTGTGCGTGGATTGCCACGGCAGCCAGCAATAAGGAGAGATCATGAGCCTGTCCAGACGCCAATTTCTAGGCTGCTCCGCTGCCTGCGCCGTCACTGCGGTCATCAGCACCGACGCCAGCTCCGACGCTGACACTAAAGTGAAGAACCTGGCAATGATTCACGACGAAACCAAGTGCATTGGTTGCCGGGCCTGCGAGCACGCCTGCCGGGAAGTCAATCACGTGCCGGAAGGAGTCAGCCGCCTCAAACTCAATATCGACGGCCCGTTCAATGCCGACGAAGACCCCTACTACCGCTTCAGTCGCGACAGCTGCCAACACTGTCAGGACGCTCCCTGCATCAGCGTCTGCCCCACCGGCGCCGCATTCCGGGATAAGGAAACCGGCATTGTCGATGTCGATCCGTTTAAGTGCGTCGGCTGCCAATACTGCATCGCCGCCTGTCCTTACCGGGTTCGGTTCATCCACCCGGTGACCAAGGCCGCCGACAAATGCGACTTCTGCCGCAAAACCAACCTGGCCGAAGGCCGGCTGCCGGCCTGCGTCGAAGCCTGCCCCACCAAGGCACTGACCTTTGGTGACCTCAACGATCCGAACAGTGAACTGGCCACCATCTTGCGCCACCAACGCACCGAGCGCGCCAAGTTGGATCTGGGCACCAATCCCAAGCTGTTCCGCATTCCCAGCCAGAAAGCAGGAGTACTGTAATGAACACCGTAGAGAGCGCACTGCATTTCGACACCCTGGTCTGGCACTGGCCCATCGCCATCTACCTGTTTCTGGCTGGCGTCTCCGCTGGCGCCACGGTGATCGGCATTCTGACCAAACGTAAACTGGAAAATAAGGGACTGCCTGCCCACCACAGTGGCATTGTTCAGGGCGCCGCCGCCGTAGGACCACTGGCGATCATGGTCGGCCTGGGGCTGTTGGTGCTCGACCTCACCAAGCCGTTTGATTTCTGGAAAATCATGGTGTTTTACAACCCCACCTCGGTGATGTCCCTGGGGGTGATCGCCGCGTCACTGTACATTGGCGTTCTGCTGGTGTGGCTGCTGATCGCCTTTGCCGCCCCAATGCGCAAACTGGAAGCGGCACTGCCTAGATTCGTGGCCCTGGTGAACTGGTTATGCCGTCACAGTCGCCCAATTGAAAACGTGCTGGCCGCCCTGGCGGTTATCCTCGGCGCCTATACCGGCTTCCTGTTGTCGGCGCTCAAGGGCTACCCCATGCTCAACAACCCGATCCTGCCGATTCTGTTCCTGGTCTCCGGCATCTCCTCCGGGATCGGCGCATCCATCCTGATGAGCTTGCTGCTGTTTAAGCACCGTCCCACCGACGATGACATCCACTTTGTCCATGGGTTGGAGTCGCCACTGGTGATCTTCGAAGGCTTCCTGCTGTTTGCCTTCTTCATCGGCCTGGCTTTTGCTGGTGGCCAGAGTCTGGAAGCCGCCAAGGTCGCGTTGGGTGGCGGCTTCTGGTCGGCGATCTTCTGGGGATTGGTGGTGGTCGGCGGCATGCTGGTCCCCGCGGCCCTGAACCGCTGGATGCCGGAGAGGATGCGGCACAGCAATGCCTTTGTGGTCACCACCTGCATGCTGACCCTGATTGGGGTGTTCGCCCTCAGGCACTTTGTTTTGTACGCCGGTCAATTGACCGTCGCCTGATGCTTCGGCATCAACACCACTGGAGATGATGATGAAACACACCCTGATAACCCTGATGCTGTGCAGCTTGCCTCTGGCAGTCAGCGCTCAGCCGATCGCCGATAGCCACAGCGACATGAGTGGCTGCGAAAGTTGTCACGCAGAGGGGGTTCCTTCCAGCGACATGGCCTTTGAAAACCAGGCTTGCCTGGATTGCCACGGCGCCATGAAGGAGTTGGGCGGCGACGCCCATGAAAAACACGATGGCATACTGGAATGCACCGACTGCCATGTGGCCCACGACGATGTGGACCTCAATGCCGGTTGCGCCAACTGTCACGAATAACGGTGCCAAGGCGGTTGCCCTCGGCGTGATGACCCGATTCGGCAACCGCTGCCGCCCGTTGCAACACAGGACGATTTTCTCGGCCAGGACGGCCCCCGGTTAGTCCGGGATCTCATCCTACTTTGGCCACCCTCAGGGTGGCCCCTTTTTGAGACTCACGGAGCACACCAATAAGTAAGGATGAAATAAATTAGATAAGACTCATGCTTCAGGACACATTATTAAATTGCAGATTAATGGGTTTCAACTATCTGCTTTTCGAAAAATGAGATATTGCATTTCAGCCAACGAAGATTAGGCAGCAATTCACAACTGTCTTTCCCTGTCCTTTCCTCAATCCCCGTTTCTTCCTATCCTGCTCTTATCCCCACTGGGTTTATTCCGGCATCTTGGACAACCGGCTCTATTCACTTCTATTACTAGGCGTTTCCAATGATGAAACAGCGTCTGATTTTGCTGCTGCTGACCCTAATCAGCCATCCGGGGCTGGCCATCGATGATTGCGATGAATGCCACGACGAAAAGTGGTCCGTCACTCCGGCCCACATCTGGATAGACACCGAACATCATCTGGATGAAGTCAGTTGCATGGACTGTCACCGCTGGGCAGAAGGGGACGCACTTCCTCCTCTGTTACCGGACGAAGCCTATGTTCGACAACACTGCACCAAATGCCATGATTCTCCCAAGGCGCTTAGCGAAAAAATGGCCATCGCCCAGCGCCACTGACCTGTTCCCTGCGAGGTCTGCGCCCCTCATCAGGCGCAGGCCTTCATTTAATTCACCTGCTCACGAATAAAGCGTTCCACCGCATCCTGGATGGGAATCAGCCTGTCGTCTGCGCCTATGTCCGTCAGCAAACTGTACTGTGGTCTGGGCTGGTAGCCGTGCAGCGAATCATATTGGTCATTGGTGAGCTTCTCAGCTCGAAACCCTTCAAAACTGTCGATAAACCTAGCGGCGCAGCGGGTTCCCACAAAGGAGATCGCCTGGCTGTTGACTAGGCGCTCGATGAGGCTGGCCAGGCTTTGTACCTTCCGATCCACCTGCAGTTCATGGCCCCTTTGCTCACACCAAACTTCGAAGGGGTCCACCTCGTTGTTGAACCCAATCACCTGGGTAATGACAAAGGGGTACTCAGCCAGGTGCTCCAGAATTCGCTCCCTTTGCCAGACCGGATGGTCCCTGGCCGCCACAATATAGAGAAACTGCCCCTCACTGATGCGCCGAACCTGCAACTGATCGCTGTTCTGACTGACGCAGTCCTTCAACTTGCGACACTCCCTATGGGTCACCGCCATGGACAAGCTGCCATTGAGCACCTGCTGGCAGATGCGCAGATTCAGAGGCTGGATGGAAACGGTCACCTGACCAGGCAGTTGACTTGCCGCATCGGCCAGGCGCTGCGGCAGCCCCACCGACAAGGTAGGCGGCAGCGCAACTTTCACTTCCAGGGGTTGATGGCGGGCCAGGTCTTTCTGATACTGCTTATCCAGTAACGACATAGCCTGGCGAAAATCCTGCTCCAGAGCCGAGGCCTTGGCCGTTGGCACAAAGCCGCTCTTCTTTCTAATAAACAGAGAATCACTGTACACCTGCCGCAACCCTGCCAGGCTGCGGCTGACTTTGGCCGGAGAGAGCCCCAGGCGTGATGCGGTGGTTTTACTGCACCCGGAATCAAAGATGGAAAGGAATACGCGAATATCGACCAACTTAAGGTTGAGCATGGCTACTGCGCCTGAGGCAAACCAGAAAGCCCCATGCTACTCCGGTTAATAGATTAAGTTAACTAGGTTTTATCGAATTTACCGTCATAAGGTTCCGGCAGTAACCAGGCTGCACTGAAGGTTAGCTGTCAGATTCGGAAACCGCAGACACCACCAGCACGGTACCATCCACCTCGATCACTTCCACCTGCTCCCCGGCTTGCACCTCCTGTTGCTCGACACAGCGTGCCGACCAACTGGTGTCGCCGATTTTCACCCGCCCGCTCTGAGCCGAGACCGAGGTCAATGTGGTGCCCAGGGCCCCGATCAGGCCACGACTACGCTGATTCAGACCGGTGCGTTCCAGTCCGCGCTTGTCGCGCCCGCGCTGGTACAGGTACCAGCAAAACGTAAACAGCAACGACAGGCAACCAAACACAAACCACTGGTTTTCGACACTGACCGAAGAGAGTCTGGCCAACACACTGGTGGAGATGGCGGCGCCGCCAATCCACAACAAGTAGCCGCCGGAACCGATCAATTCCAGGGTCAGCAGCAACAAGCCGGCAATCAACCAGTGGGTGGCGGTCATGCTCAGTAACAGTTCCATCACGATGACGCCCTCACCTGTTGAATCAGTTCGGTAATACCGGCAACGGAGCCGGCCAGGTTGCTGCCTTCCACCGGCAACATCACCAGCTTACTGGAATCGGATTTGCCGATGTCCGCCAACGCTTCGGTGTAGCGCTGGGCAATAAAGTAGTTGATGGCGTTAAGGTCGCCACTGGCGATGGCGTTGGACACCGTGGTGGTGGCGTTGGCTTCGGCCTCCGCCTGGCGCTCCCGGGCTTCCGCTTCCAGAAACGCCGCCTGACGCTCCCCTTCGGCCCGCAATATCGCCGCCTGCTTTTCCCCATCGGCCTTGAGAATCGCCGCCTGCTTCACCCCTTCGGCTTCGAGAATCTCGGCACGCTTGGAACGATCGGCCTTAAGCTGGGCATTCATCGACTCGATCAGATCCAACGGCGGCGAGATGTCCTTGATCTCGATGCGCGTCACCTTCACGCCCCAAGGCTGGGTGGCTGCATCCACCACCGCCAGCAAGCGATCGTTGATCTCATCCCGGCGAGACAGCATCTCGTCCAGCTCCATGGAGCCCAACACCGTTCTCAGGTTAGTCATGGCCAGGTTCTGGATGGCGTTCTCCAGGTTATTGACCTCATAGGCGGCCCGCCCCGAATCGATCACCTGAATAAAGGTCACCCCATCCACGGTTACATTGGCGTTATCGCGACTGATCACCACCTGGCTGGGAATGTCCAGTACCCTTTCCATCACATTGATTTTGTGCCCAATGCGATCGATAAACGGTACCACCAGGTGCAAACCTGGCTTCAATGAACGCGTAAAGCGCCCAAACCGCTCCACGTTCCATTCGTGCCCCTGAGGCACAATTTTGACCGCGGTAAACACCGCCACCAGGGCAAACACGACGAAAATAAAGCTGGGTCCCAGCACTTCGATAAACATACCAATCTCCATGGTTACTCCTAGAGTGGACGGCGGCGTCCTGGGCGGCGACATCCCCGACCATGACGAGTATACTAGCCCAAAAGCGCAGCCTGGCCGCGCGCATCAGCTATGATTGTAGCCTGTAAATTAGAGACTATCGCATGAAATTCAGGGATATACGAGAGTTCATAAGCCACTTGGAACAGGCTGGCGAGCTCAAGCGGGTCGCTGCCGAAGTCGACCCCCATCTGGAGATGACCGAGATCAGCGACCGGGTGCTGCGCAGCGGCGGTCCGGCGCTGTTGTTTGAGAACGTCAAAGACAAGCAGATGCCGGTGCTGGCCAACCTGTTTGGCACCCCGAAACGGGTGGCAATGGCCCTGGGCCGGGAAGACAGCAGTGCCCTGCGGGAAGTGGGGGAGTTGCTGGCGTTTCTGAAGGAGCCCGAGGTCCCGTCCGGGTTCAAGGACGCCATCTCCAAGGTGCCGATGTTCAAGCAGGCGCTCAACATGCCCCCCAAGCGGGTCTCGAAAGCCCCCTGCCAGCAGGTGGTGATCAGTGGCGACGACGTCGATCTGACTCAACTGCCGATTCAGCACTGCTGGCCCGGCGACGTGGCGCCGCTGGTGACCTGGGGATTGACCATCACCAAGGGCCCCAACCAAAAACGCCAGAATCTGGGCATCTACCGTCAGCAACTGCTGGGAAAGAACAAGCTGATCATGCGCTGGCTGGCCCATCGGGGCGGGGCACTGGACTACAAAGATTTCCAGGAAAAACACCCGGGCGAGCGCTATCCGGTGTCGGTGGCACTGGGATCTGACCCGGTCACCATCCTCGGCGCCGTCACCCCGGTTCCCGATGCCATGAGCGAATACGCGTTTGCCGGGCTGCTGCGAGGCGAACGCACCGAGGTGATCAAATCCATCAGCAACGATCTGGACGTACCGGCCCACAGTGAAATCATCCTCGAAGGCTACCTGGAGCCCGGCGAGGAAGCCGATGAAGGCCCTTACGGCGACCACACCGGCTACTACAACGAAGTGGAGCGCTTCCCGGTGCTGACGGTCACCCACATCACCATGCGCAAAGACGCCATCTACCACAGCACCTACACCGGTCGGCCGCCGGATGAGCCTGCCATGCTTGGTGTGGCGCTGAACGAAGTGTTTGTGCCAATCTTGAAAAAACAGTACCCGGAGATCGAAGACTTCTACCTGCCGCCGGAAGGCTGCAGCTACCGAATGGCGGTGATCACCATTAAGAAGCAGTACCCGGGTCATGCCAAGCGGGTGATGATGGGGGCCTGGAGCTTCCTGCGCCAGTTTATGTACACCAAGTTCATTATCATCTGCGACGATGACGTCAACGCCCGCGACTGGAACGACGTTATCTGGGCCCTGACCACTCGAGTCGACCCCAGCCGTGACACCCTGATGGTGGACAACACCCCCATCGATTACCTGGACTTCGCCTCCCCGGTAGCCGGGCTCGGTTCCAAAATGGGCATCGATGCCACCAATAAATGGCCAGGGGAAACCCAGCGGGAATGGGGCGAGCCCATCGTCATGGACGAGGCGGTCAAAACCCGGGTCGACGACCTGTGGGACTCACTGGGAATCGATTAGTGGCGATAGCCGCAATCGATCCTTACGCTGGCGTGTCGCCCGGGCTTCGGGCTACAATGCGCCGCAGTAACTCGATAACAATGAGAATAGAATGCAAAGGATCCGCTGTAACATCGCTTCGGTGACGCCGTTTTGCGATACCGTTTTCAAGGTCATCCTCACCCCGACACAACCGGTGTCGTTTGCCGCCGGCCAGTACCTGACCGTGGTGATGAGTGATGAAGATAAACGTCCGTTCTCCATCGCTTCCAGCCCGGTCAACGGCGACCAGCTGGAGCTGCACATCGGCGCCGCGGTCGCCGAGAGCTACGCCATGCAGGTGATCGAAGCGATGCAAAACCGCGACAGCATCGAGGTGGAGCTGCCGTTCGGTGACGCTTACCTGCGCCAGGATCAGTCACGACCAAGGTTGCTGATTGCCGGTGGCACCGGCTTCTCCTACATCAACAGCATCATGGAAACCCTGATTGCTGCCGGTGATACCAGCACCACCTTTCTGTACTGGGGCTGCCGGGATCAGGCCAGCATGTACCAGGCCGACAAGCTGACCCAGTGGGCGCAGCGCTGCCCTCACCTGACCGTCATTCCGGTGTTTGATGAAGCGGTGGCTGGCCAGCGCCAAGGCACGGTCATCGACGCCGTCTGCAATGATTTCATCAGCCTGGGTGACTACGACGTCTACATCGCCGGACGCTTTGAGATGGCAGGCGCCGCCCGTGAAGCCTTCCGCAACAAAGGGGTCGATGAACGGCGCCTGTTCGGTGACGCCTTTGCTTACATCAAGTAGCCGCCACCGAGCCACAAAAAAACCGCCGACAGGCGGTTTTTTTGTGGGCGGACGGGCTATAAGGCGTAGCTGGTCACCACTCCGGTAAACAGCGCCAACCCGGCCCAGTTGTTGTTCAAGAACGCTTTAAAACAGGCATCGCGATGACGATGGCGAATGCGCCACTGCTGATGCACGAACAACAGCGTCATCACCACCAGCCCCGCGTAGTACGGCCAGGCCAGTTGCAGACGCCAGCCCAGTGCCGACAGCAGCACCAGGGTCATCAGCTGAAACAGCGCGATAAAGTGACGATCATAGCGGCCAAACCAGATGGCGGTGGACCGTATCCCCACCTGCAGGTCGTCTTCACGATCGACCATGCCGTACATGGTGTCGTAGGCCACGGTCCAGCACCAATGAGCGAAAAACAGGTACCAGGCTTCCAGCGGTACCGCGCCGGTCTGGGCCGCAAACGCCATGGGAATCGACCAACTCCACACCACCCCGAGCACCATCTGGGGGCCGGGGAAAAACCGCTTGGTGAACGGGTAGAGGATGGTCAGCGCCATGCCGACAAAGGACATCATCACCGTCAGGGTATTGAGGGTCAGCACCAGGGAAAAACACACCAGCCCCAGCACCACGAACAGCGCCAGTGCCTCTCTGGGCTTGAGCTCGCCACTGGCCAGCGGCCGCCCCTTGGTGCGCTCCACGTGGCCGTCGAGGTCGCGGTCGGCGTAGTCGTTGATGATGCAGCCGTTGGCGCGGGTCAACCACACCCCCACAAAGAACACCAATACCACCCGAGGGTCCGGTGAGCCATTATTGGCGGCCAGCCAGATGGCCGACAGCGTCGGCCATAACAACAAAAAAGTTCCAATTGGCCGGTCCAGTCTGGCCAGGCGCAGGTATGGCCCTAATCGATCACGCATCACTGCAAGCATCTTCCGTGCCCGTACTCGTCAAATTCCAACTGGGGCCATTATGCGGCAATCCCGGCCAAACTACTATCCGGCGCTGAAGTTAAACCGCTGCAATTGCACCTGCAGGTCGCTGGCATGACTGAGCAGCACCTGGCTCTGCTCGGCCACCTGTTCCGCCTGGGTTTTCACCTCGACACCGGCGTCATTGGCGCGGATCAGGTTCTGATTGATCTCTTCGGACACCGAGCTCTGTTGCTCCGCAGCGGTGGCAATCTGACCGGCACGATCGTTGGCATCGCGGATCTGAGTCACCATCTCCTTAAGGGTATCGGCCATCTGCTGACTGGTTTCGGCGCTCTGGGTGGCCATGGTCGCACACCCCTGCATCGCCTCCACCGAGGTCACGGCACCACGCTGCAGGCTCTCGATGGTGGTCTGCACTTGCGAGGTGGACTCCCGGGTCCGGGCCGCCAACTGCCTCACCTCATCGGCCACCACCGCAAAGCCCCGCCCTTGCTCGCCGGCCCTGGCCGCTTCGATGGCGGCATTGAGCGCCAGCAGGTTGGTCTGTTCGGAGATGCCGTTAATCACCTCCGTAATTTCGCTGATGGCCTGAACCCCCTGATGCAGCTCGGCGATCCGTTCGGCACTGGTGCTGACACTGTCTGCCAGGCGGTTGATCTGCTGCTCCGCCTGCTGCATGCGCTGCTGACCGTCGACGCTGCTTTGGGACGCGGAATCGGTGGATGACGCCGTTTGCTCGGCGTTGTGGGCCACATCGCCGATGGTGTGGCTCATCTCATTGACGGCGGTAGCCACCTGCTGCAACTGTGCCTGCTGCTCCTCCACCGTATGCTGACTGGCCTGGGCCGATTCGCTCAGGGCCTGAGACTGCTGCTGGGCATCGTCGGCATTGCGCTTCACCTCGGCCAGCACCTGCACCAGCGAACGGCGCATCTTGGTCAGCGCCTGGGCCAGATGACCCAGCTCATCGCGTCGGTCCAGCAACTGATCGTCGCGGCCACTGAGATCGCCATCGGCCATGGCATCGCAGGCCTTTTCCAGATCACCGATGGCCTGGCTGATGTCACGACGAATAAAGTGGCTGACCAACTGAGTAATGGCGGTGGCAATGATCGACACCCACACCAGCCGCACGATCAAATCCCAGAACAGCGCCTGAGTATTGGCATGTTCCACACCGGCACCCACGACCCAGTTCCAGCGGTCGTCGGCCATCACGTAGGAAGTTTTGTCCCGCACCGATTGGTCGTTCTGAGTCAGGGCATAGGTCAGGAAGCCGCGGCCGCCGTTGGCGGTGCGATCCAGCATGGTCTGCCAGTGACGCTGGCCGTTGGCGTCGGTCACCGCCGTCATCACCTGCCCCAGCTGGTCCGGGCGGCGGCTATGGGCCAGCAGGGTACCCTGGCGATCCAGAACCCAGAAGTAGTTGTCCCCTTCAAATCTCAATGCCGCCAGCGCCGCCAGCGCCTGCTGCTTGGCCTGGGCCTCACCCAGTTCGGGAATCAGGGTCTGATAATGAGTCAACAGGGAGCTGGCCTGCTCCACCTGATTGACCAGCGCTTCATCGCTGGCTTCGTTGATGCGCTGCTTCAGCAGATCCGCGGAAAAAACCAGCAACCACAGGGTGGCAATGATGGAAAGGATGACCAGTAACCAGAGCTTCTTGCCCAGTGAAATACGCTTAAGTAACAGCACGTTAACTTTTCCTTGCGAAGTATGTACCGGCAAAGTACACACTTCTGACACAAGGAGTCTTGATCTGGATCACGGGCCATCAGTGAAATGGGAAAGCTCTCACAATCGCCGCTGACCGTAGTCCAGAGTCGGCTGCACGCTGAAGCGGCCATGGCGATCTTCGGCCATCACCCGGCCAAAGTCGCGCTGACTCAGTTGCACCAGCAACTGATGGTCACCGGCTTCAAAAAACACCTGCTGCTGGTCCTGCAACACCTCATCAAACACCACGGGAACGTGGTACGCCTGCCCCAGCGCCGGCAAGGCACCAAACTGACAATCGGGGAAGGTTTGCGATGCTTCCACCTCCGGCATCAGAGACAGATCCCGTTCCAGCAACTCCCCCAGCCGCTTCAGGCGCAGGCGCCGGTCCGCCGGGATCACCGCCATCAACTGGCGCCCCTGGTGATCTTGCAGCATCACCGCTTTGGCCACCTGTTGCTGGGGGATGCCGGCGCTGATGGCCGATTGCAGGGCTGATTCGGAATAGGGGTGGGACACCACCCGAAACGGGATATGGTGTTGATTGAGGTACTCACTGATACTAATGGCAATGCCCATGACGATTCCTCCTAAGGCTTGCACCACCTTAAGTGTAATCGCAAATGCCGGCGCCGGCAGGGAACCGGCGCTGACCGGGCCTTACATGGGTTGCAACCGGGCGTAAGCCACCACCAACCACTTGATGCCCTGACCATCGAACGCCACCTGCACTCGACTCTGGGGACCGGTGCCTTCGTAGTTGATGATCACCCCGTCACCAAATTTCGGGTGTTTTACCCGCTGCCCCAGCTTAAGGCCGGTGGCATCGAAGCTCTTGTCGGTCTGGCTGAAACGGTTGACGCTCTTGGTACTGCTGACCTGAGTCTGGGCCCGTATCGGCTCCAGGTACTGCTCAGGGATCTCGCTCAGGAACCGGGACGCCTTGGCAAAGGTTTCCCGGCCATAGATGCGGCGGCTTTCGGCGTAGGTGATGGTCAGCTTCTGCATCGCCCGGGTCATGCCGACGTAACACAGGCGCCGCTCCTCCTCGAGCCGGTCTCCCTCCTCGACCGCTTTCTGGCTGGGGAACATCCCCTCTTCGACGCCGCACATGAACACCAGCGGAAACTCCAGTCCCTTGGCCGAATGCAGGGTCATCATCTGCACCGCATCCTCACTGTCGCTGGCCTGGTTTTCACCGGCTTCCAGCGCCGCATGGGCCAGGAAGGCGTTGACGTCACTCATCTCCTCGGCCTCTTCCGGCTTTTCAAAGGTCCCGGCCGCCGTCACCAGTTCCTGCAGGTTCTCCACCCGCGCCTGGCCCTTTTCGCCTTTTTCCTGTTCGTACATGGCCCGCAGCCCGGACAGTTCGATCACCTTATCGGTGGCCAATTTGAGGCTAAAGTCGGCAATCTCGTCGTCGACCTCTGCCACCAGATCCATAAAGCCCCGCACCGCGTTGGCGGCCCGTCCGGACAGTGCTTTCTCATTCAACAATTGCTGACAACTGCGCCACAACGACAACCCATGCTGGCGGGAGGTGGTGCGAATGATGTCCAGGGTGCGATCGCCGATGCCCCGCGCCGGGGTGTTGACCACCCGCTCGAACGCCGCATCGTCGCTGCGGTTGGCCACCAGTCGCAGGTAGGCCAGGGCATCTTTGATCTCCTGACGCTCGAAAAAGCGCAGACCACCGTAGATGCGATAGGCCACCTGCTGATGCAACAGTGCCTCCTCCAGCACTCGCGACTGAGCATTGGAGCGGTACAACACCGCGCAGTCCGCCAGCGCTCCGCCCTGCTCCAGGTGCTGCTTCACCCGGCTGACAATAAAACGGGCTTCCTCGAGTTCGTTGAAGGCCTGGAACACGGCGATCAACTCGCCATCCTTGCCGTCGGTCCACAACTCTTTGCCCATCCGCTCGGCGTTGTTGGCAATCAGGGTGTTGGATGCCGCCAGAATGTTACCGGTGGAGCGGTAGTTCTGTTCCAGCCGAATCACTTCGGAACCGGGGAAGTCGTCCAAAAACTTGGTCAGGTTTTCCACCTTGGCACCACGCCAGCCGTAGATGGACTGGTCGTCGTCGCCGACGATCATCACATTGCTGCTTTGCCCCACCAACAACCGAATCCAGGCATACTGAATGGCGTTGGTATCCTGAAACTCATCCACCAGAACATGCCGAAACCGGCCCTGATAATGCCGCAGAATTTGCGGGTGCTTGAGCCACAACTCATGGGCCCGCAGCAGCAGTTCGGCAAAATCCACCAATCCGGCCCGATCACAGGCCTCCTGATAGGTGCTGTAGATGCGAAGCAGCATCTGCTCCATGGGATGGTGCCCGGCATCGATGTGCGCCGGGCGCAAGCCCTCGTCCTTTTTGGCATTGATGTAACCCATGGCCTGCCGAGGCGGCCAGCGCTTTTCATCCAAATCCAGGCTTTTGAGGATGCGGCGAATCAACCGGTACTGATCGTCGGAGTCGAGAATCTGAAACCCTTCCGGCAGTCCCGCCTCATGGTGGTGCGCCCGCAACAGTCGGTGCGCCAGCCCGTGAAAGGTGCCGATCCACATTCGATTCATGGGGCCGCCCACCAGCGACTCGATGCGACTGCGCATCTCCGCCGACGCCTTGTTGGTGAAGGTCACGGCCAGAATGGCGAACGGGCTCTCACCCTGCTCATTGAGCAACCAGGCGATACGGTGGGTCAGGACTCGGGTCTTGCCACTGCCGGCACCGGCCAGCACCAACACCGAACCGGGCGCCGACTCAACGGCAGCCCGCTGCTTGTCGTTGAGGGAGTCGAGTAGCTCAGACGCTGAGGCCGACGGGATCATGGCAAGGCTCCAATGGGAAAAAACGCCACTATAGCAAAAAACACTGAGTATTTAACCAGTATTCAGAGGGGCAACTGCAGCAGCTGCGGCAGCCGCTGAAAGGCAAAGGTGGGCAGACTGGCGGCGAGCGGTCGCGCCGCCTGCTCATAGGGGGGCGTCAACCAGCCGCTCTGACAGCCGGCCCGATTGGCTCCGGCCACATCCGCATTGGGGTGATCGCCGATGTGCAGCAGCTGAGCGGGCGCCACCCCCAGTCGCTGCCAGGTCTGTTCAAACAGGGACGGGTCGGGCTTCATCGGCCCATGCTGACCGGCATAGCGGGCTACCACAAACGGCGCCTGGGGCCAGAACCGGGCCAGATCGGCGTTGCCATTGGTGATCGCCGCCAACGGACAGCGCCGCGCCAAGCGTTGGATCACCTGGCGCACCTCGTCGCTGACCACAATCTCATTGCGCCACTCCAGGAAATTGGCCATGGCGCCATCGGCCAACTCCGCCGAGGCACAGTCGGACAGCCCTAACGCCAGCAACCCCCGTTCCAGGGTGCGGTGCCGCAACCGGGTGGTATCGTGACGCAACTCCGGCGTCAGCCTCAGCTGATGGGCCCGCTGCTGCCACCACCAACGACGCTCTCCGGCCTGGGGAAGGCGGCTGTGATGAGCCAGCCACTGCATCAACCGGGCTTCGGCGGCCAGCAACACCGGCTTATTGTTGTATAAGGTGTCATCCAGATCGAAGCTGATCGCTTTCACCGGATACAGGCGACGATAAAACTGCATGGGCATCCACCCCTGTTCAAGAATGCCCCTAGCATAGCACTGCTGGCGGCGACGCCTAAACGACGCCGCCATCGACAACCGCCCCTTTCTGTCCGGACAGGCCGCCTCCTGAGACATTCTGTCCCGGCGCAATGGTTATTTCAGGTCACTCTTTTCCTTTGGGCGCATTTACTGTTGATCCAGCTCTAAGGACCAGCGCAAGGCGATTGAAGATAACGTGACCAAGATCCGAAAATGACCTCACAACTCCAGTCTGATTACAAGTGGAACAACAGGTTATGCGGTTTACTACGGTGGCAAGTGCCATTGCACTGGTGTGCAGTGGCTCGACTATGGCGACGGATCAATCCGATTCCGTGTTTGACGTTCAAGAGGTGATCGTGGTGACCGGTGACGCACCGGCCCCCCAGCAACTGGCCACCACCAGCTACAGCATCTCCCAGGAGGATCTGCAGCAGCAGGGGGCCCTGACTCTGGACCAGGCGCTGACCAAGATTCCCGGTGTCTATGTACGCACCGGTGGTGCCGGTCGACCACTGATCGACATTCGCGGTTTCAAGACACGCCATGTACTGCTGCTGGTCAACGGCGTACCAGCCAACAGCAGTTATGACGGCCAGTTTGACGCCAGCCTGATCCCTGCCAGCCGCATCGAAGAGATTCAGGTCAGCATGGGCCCAAGCTCGCTGCTGTACGGCACCGGCGGTAATGCCGGGGTCATCAACGTCATTACCCGCACCGGCATCGATGCCAGCAGCGTCAGCGCCGAGGTGGGTGCCGGCAATGACGGTCGCTGGACAGCCAATGCCAGTGTCGCCGGTGCCACCGACACCCGCAACCTGCTGCTGAGCTACAGCGGCAGCGGCCAGGACGGCTTCAACCTGGCCGACGACTTCACCCCGGGTCCGGAAGAGAACGGCGGCCAGCGCAACAACAGCGATAACCGCTCGGACAGCCTGTATGGCAATGCCGAGTGGCAATGGGGTGACGACACCCGCATGAGCCTGACCGGCGAATACGAGCAGGCCGAGTGGGGCAAGCCCAGCCGAGTCGGCAACCTGGCCGACAGTAAAATTAAGTACGAACGGGTGGATGACCTGAAGAAAGGTGGCATCCAGTTCAGCGTGGCGCACCGCCTCAACAGCCACAACAGTGTACGTGGTTTTGCCTACCACAATTGGCAGGACAAGCTTGAAAATCAATACACCAACGCCGACTTCGATGCCTACAAGCAGCAAAGCGACTCTACCGCGACCAATCAGGGCTTTAATGGCCAGTGGATTCTGAGCAATCAACAGCACGTGCTGACCACCGCGGTAATTCTGGAAAACCAGCAGTACGATGCCACCGTGATTAAAGCCGCCAGCTCCGGCGGTGGCGGCGGCAAGGGGGGCAACAAAGCCCAGGCCCGAGCCGGTGGCAACGGCGGCGGCAACGGCGGCGGTAACGGCGGCGGTAACGGTGGCGGCAACGGTGGCGGCAGTGCCCCCAGCATCAGCCACCTGGACGAGAGCCAGAACCTGTACACCCTGGTCACCGAGTACCAGTGGCTGGCCAATGGCGACTACGGCGCCACCCTGTCGGCCGGCTGGCACCGCAGCGACATCGAAGAGAAGAACCGCTATTCCGCCCTGGCTTCCGGCTTCTACATGCTGGGCAACAACACCCAGCTGCATGCCTCCGCCGCCCGCAAGGTCCGCTTCCCGACGCTGCGCAACCTGTACGAAGGCAGCGGTGCCAACGCCGAGCTGGAACCAGAAACCACCGAGCACTTCGAGCTGGGACTGGAGCAACAACTGGATGCCGCCAACAGCTGGATGGTGTCGGTGTACCACAGCGATGTCGACAACTACATCGAAAAGGACAGCAACGATGTCTATCGCAACTACGCTGAATACCGATTCCAAGGGGTCGATCTCGGCTGGAGCAACCGTTCGCTGGACGCGGTGGATCTGGATCTGACCTACAGCTATCTGGATGCGGAAAATCGCGGTGAGGACGATCAGAATCGCGATCAATTGCAGAACCGTCCGACTCATACGGTGAAGCTGAGCCTGCTGACCCGACTGCCATGGGAAGTGACTGCCCGCCTGGACGCACAGCGGGTCATGGATCAGGTGTACTACGACGCCAACGGCCCGGTGGACATCGATGACTACAGCCTGGTGGATCTGAGCCTGGGACAACCCCTGCCCTGGCAGGGCACCTCCTGGCAACTGACGGTCACCAACCTGCTGGATGAGTACTACGAGCAGAGCGAAGATCTGCCCGCCGCCGGACGGCAGTGGATGCTCAGCCTGCGCGCCGAGTTCTGAACATGACGGCACTGACCCTTACCGGGGTCACGGCAGAACGTAACGGCGCCCCTTTGTGGGCGCCGTTGGATCTGCGCCTGCCTAAGGGGCAGGCCCTGCTGGTGTCCGGCCCCACCGGCTGCGGCAAGAGTACCCTGTTGCAGATCCTGGCTGGCATTCAGCCGATCAGCGGTGGTGACCTGCGTCGCCCGAACCGCTGCGGGCTGGTGCTGCAAGACCCCAACCTGCAGCTGCTTCGTGATCAAATTGGACCGGAGGTGGCCCTGGGCCTGGAGACACAAGGCGTCCCCTCCAAGCAGATGAAAGCCCGCGTTCGCCAGGCTCTGGATCTGGTGGAACTGGACCTGCCCCTGAACCACCCCACCCGAGCCCTGTCACTGGGACAGAAATACCGGGTGCTGATGGCCGCCCAGTTAGTCAGCCGGCCAGAACTGCTGCTACTGGACGAGCCTTGGGCACAACTGGACGATCAGGGTTTCGCTCAATTGCAGGCTTTACTGAACCGCCTCAAACGGCAGGGCCTCACCCTGGTCATTACCGAGCATCACAGCGACGGCTATGGCGACCTCATCGACCATCACCGCTGGCTGACCCAGTCCGGCCTGGGCCAGCCACCGCAACCGGATTCACAGTGCCAGTCACTGGCTCTGCCCCCGCCCATAGCCCCAGCCTCGGCGCTGCTGCAGTTAACCGCCATGACCCTAACACTGGGGAACCAAGACCGACTTAAGGCCAGCGCACTGGCCATTCACCCTGGTGAGTGCGTGCAGTTGTGGGGCAACAACGGCAGTGGCAAAACCACCTTGCTGCGGGCCCTGTGTGGACTGACGGCCGCCCCCGACGGCCAGGTTATGGTACTGAATAGCCCGCCGCGTCTCGACAGTCATGGCGGGCAACTGGCGCTGGTGTGCCAGGAGCCCGCTCGCCAGCTCAGTGCCACCACCGTCGCCGAAGAGCTCAGGCTGTCCTTACGGCAACTGGGGCTGCCAGAGTCTCAGTGCCGACAACAGGCCGACCAGCAATTGGCTCAGTTAGGCCTGAGCACCTTGGCCGATCGTTCACCGCTGACGCTGTCTTACGGGCAACAGCACCTGGTGGCCATCGCCAGTCAGCTGTGTCGACAGCCCAGGCTGCTGTTGCTGGATGACCCCTTTGCCGGACTGGACGCCGACTCCAGCCAACGTTTATGGCGTGCGCTGGCGCAGCGGCTGCAACGGGGGGGCGCAGTGCTGATCGCCAGCCACCGGCCTCTGCCCTTGAGTCACCGCCAGTGGCACATCGAGGCGGGAGAGATCCATGAAGGTTAGCACCCGCAGCCGTACCCGGATTAAGTTGGCACTGGTTCCGGTTCTGGCAACGGCGGCACTGCTGTTGCCCCCCTGGGCGCTGGCGCCACTGACCATGGTCAACCTGAGTCTGTTACTGCTTCAGCCTCAGGGGCTCAAGGCCCTGTCTCAACTGACCCGGCTGGTGCTGGTGCAGCTGGTGCTGATTGTGTCGCTGTACCTGATCCGTTTCGGCCTGAGCAGTTGGCCGGATGCGCTGTTGCTGTGTCTGAGGATGACCCTGATGCTGGTTCCCGGACTGTGGTTTTTCCTGTCCACCCCGGGTCACCATACCCTGGCGGCCATTCGAGGCTGGATGAGTGACCGCAACGCCCTCATTCTCGGCGCCTGCCTCAGCCAGATTCCGCTGATCGCCGATGAGGCCAAAGAGCTGTACCTGTTGCAACGGCTTCGAGGCGCGCCCATCGGCAGCGGCGATTTGTGGCGCCCGGCCGCCTGGAAGGCCCTGGCCAGCCAGGTGCTACTGCCATTACTGATCCGCTTGATTCGATTGAGCCAACTGCAAGCCACCGCCCTGCAGGCCCGGGGCTATTGCGATGACAACCCCAAGCCCATGACCCACTACCCGGAGGAGTAATCCGTGAACCGTTTTTCACTCAGCGACGCCATACTGCTCAGCGGCCTGGCCCTGCTGCTGGTTAGCTTCAAAGCCGTGGTGCGGCTGAAGCTGGGCCTGACCGGCCATTCGATGTTCCTGCTGGTGCTGGTCTACCTGCTGGCCCGCGGCCTGGTCCCACAGCGGGGCTCGGTGCTGTACTGCGGCCTGATGACCGGCTTGCTGGCATTGATCATGGGCGTCGGCAAGGGCGGTCCTCTGGTGCTGCTGAAGTTTCTGCTGCCGGCCATGGGAATGGAGCTGGCCCTGCTGCTGCTGCCCATGGCCCCCTGGTTTACCGCTCAGGCGCTGCTGGTGGCAGCGGCTGCGCTGACGGTGTGGGTTGGCAAAGGGGCATTGGAGCTGTGGCTGGCGGGCGCCGACCCGGCCCTGATCCTGGTCCAGTCCGGCTGGAAAACCCTCGGCGGTGGACTGTTCTCCATTCTCGGGGCCTGCTGCACCCCTATGCTGCTGCAACGCCTCGCTCATCACCAATTGATTCCCACACACAGGCAACCACAATGACCCTCTACCTCTGCATCGACGACACCGACGAGATCGGCACCAAGGGCACCGGAGAACTGGCCGAAGAGCTGGCCGAAAAAATTCACCAACTGGGGCTGGGCCACTGCTCACCGGTGACCCGACACCAACTCTTTGTCCATGACGACATTCCCTACACCTCCCACAACAGCGCCATGTGCTTCTGCATTGGCGAAGCCGGCGATCCGGATCGCATTCGCCAGTTGGCCGTGGAGCACCTGTTGTCGGAGTCGGCCCCGGGATCGGATCCAGGCCTGTGCCTGTTCAGCGACGCCGACACCGAGGCTCGACGAGCCCTGATTGAATTCGGACTGCGGGCCAAGAAAGAGGTACTGAACAAGGATCAGGCTTACGAGTTAGCACAGCAATGCCAGGCCAGGCTGTCGGAGCACGGTGGCAGTGGCGACGGCGTGATCGGCGCCCTGGCCGGCATCGGCCTGAGACTGTGCGGCAATGACGGCCGCTATAAGGGCCAGCTGACGCTGCCCGAAGGGTTGGCACAGCCGGTCAGTATCGCCGCGCTGCTGCGTCACACGCCATTGGAGCAAGTCTGGACCCTGAGCCATCAACCGGTTCCCAACCACACTCGAATCGAACTGGAAGGCAAACTGAAAGCGGTACAGCTCAATCACCGCATGACCCTGCTGGTGGCCTTCGACGGCGACCGTTGGTTCAACGCCCAAAAACGCCACCTGAAGCATTATTGAGGACACTATGGAAAGCAAACACAGCCGCATGGCTGCCCGCGAGTGCCGCTGGTTCATCGCCGACGACGAAGATGAACAGGTAGACGACACCCTGCGCTCCTGCGTCAACTGCGCCTACCGGCGCTGGCTGCAGGAAGGATACCATTGCGTTCACCCGCAAAAGCAGCTCGAACAGGCAAAAACCGACTAAAACACTAGGTTTTATCACTGAAATAACATCCACTTCCACACTGTCCGAACCGTGAAAGCTCGCCTACATTTTAGAGGCCCGCAATCAACAATCGAAAAGGACAATGATGATGATTCAGTCAGCTGCAACACGCTCAGCCCTGCTGCTGGGGGCCTCTCTGTTGATCTTTGGCTGTGACGGCGACGATGGCGCCGACGGCGCCCCGGGGCCGGAAGGTCCCCCTGGACCTCCGGGGGATCCCGGCCTGCCTGCCGGCTCCTTTACCCGCACCGCAGAATCGGCCGCCGAGGTTGAGCTGATGCTGCAACCCGGTGACGTGGTGGTCACCGGCAGCGATCCCTTCAGCATCGAATTCAGCGCCAGCGGCCTCAATGGTGGCAACCGAGTACCCCTGGTCGGGCTGTCACGCATCGCCCTGTACGTGATGAACCAATCGACCAACAGCGGCGACAGCGGCGCACCAACCCAGTGGCAGAGCCACACTCAGGCCAACGGCGCCGGCTCGTCCATGACCTGCACCCTGACCGGAAAAACCACCGACCGGGGCGGCAATGAGATTGATGCCTGCACCCTGGTCGAGGATGAGGCCACTCCGGGCCGTTACCACGGCAGCTGGAGCCATGATGGCAATGCGCCGGTGGTGCTGGCCGATGGCGACCCCAACTTGCTGCACCGGGTGATCATTCGGGCTTATGATCTCAATGACAGCAATGGCGAAGGGGTGGCGGACAAAGTGCTGTCGACACCGCTGGACTTCATTCCCGCCAGCGATGCCCTGGCGGTCTCAGTCAAAGACAGTGTCACCAATGGCGCCTGCATCCAGTGCCACGGCGCACTGCCAGGCTACCCGGATGACGACCCGCGCATCGCCTACCTGGACACCCACTCCAACTACCAGAAGGTGGAGCAATGCGTGGCCTGCCACACTCCGGCCCTAGGCGATGCCGATTTCCCCGCCATGATTCACGATCTGCACGCCGGCATTCGGGACGGATTTGACGCGGTCGGTTTCCCCGGCGAACTGTTTCAATGCAAGCACTGTCATGGTGAACAGGACAGCTGGCAGGCCAACCTCTACGGCCAGGCCTGTCAGTCCTGTCATACCAGTGAGGACGCCGCCAACCACATCGCCGCCGTCGGCAGCGATCGCAGCTGTGACAGCTGTCATGGCCCCGATGCGCCACCGGCGGGTCCCGGACTGCCCGGGACCGTGGAGTACAGCCACCAACCGATGCGCCGGGCGCTGATGCTGGCCAATGAAGGGTTGGGGTTTGAGTTTACCTCCGCAGTGGTCAGTGACAACGGCCTCGCCGATGACCTCAGTACCCTGACGGTCACTGCCAATGTCACCTTCAATGGCGCCCCCGCCGCCGACGATTTCGACTTTACCCCCTACATGACCAACACCGGTCGAGGCATCCTGCTGGGCAACGTCGATACCGACGGCGTGGTGACCCGCAATGCCACCCTCACCATCAACGCACCGGATCGGGTCAGCCTCAGCGGCGGCGTACTGACGGTAGCGAAAGATCTGGCCGACAGCAGCTTGAGCGGCAGCATCTATCTGACCGCCGAGGTGCAGTTCTGCGGCGAACAGGGTGCGGCGATGCCCTGTGAGGCCGACGGTACCGGCTACGCCAATCACGCGCCGGTGGCCTACTTCAACCTCGACGGCGGCAGCCCGACAACGGCTCGCCACAGTCAGCCCGACCGGGTCTCGGTAACCGAAACCGCCTGTAACGCCTGCCACGAAAACCTCACCCACGTGAAAGGCAGCCATGGGGTGACCGAGTTTACTCAATGCATGCATTGCCACAACAGCACCTGGGCCGGCTCATTCCACCCGACGGTCAATGTGATTAATGACGATGGCAGCGCCACTGAGGTCGAGGGCATCCGCTTCAGTAACCGGGATCTGGTCACCGTGGTTCACCGCTACCACAGCGGCGCCTGGGACAACGACCAGGCCCAGGGGGTGTACCTCAACGCCGAGGCCGAACTGCAAGGCTACCCCAATGGCATTGTCCAGTGCGGTGCCTGTCACAGCGCCGATCAACCGCTGTTTGCGGCCGACGGCGGCCTGATGTCCGGTAAACGGGCCATCGCCATTGGCACCGACCAGTACGTGTCTCCCGTCGCCGCCAGCTGCCGCTCCTGTCACGCCCACGCCGATGCCGCGGCCATGGCCCATTTCGAGAGCAATGGCGCCACCGTCGACAGCAACCCGGACAGCAGCGCCAACCTGCCGGTAGAGAGCTGCAGTACCTGTCATGGCGAAGGCAAAACCTTTGGCATCGACAAGGTCCACGGCTCGGACTGACCCCTGCACCAAAATCCTTCAGGGGGCTTCGGCCCCCTTTTTGCTGGCAGCTGAGGTACACTGGGTCACCATTTCTCACCTTAACGACTCCATGAAAGCAAAGAACCAGCAGGCCGTCTCCCCCCAGGTGGTGGCCCAGGCCGATAAGATTGCCAAGGCCACCCAAAAGCCCGGCCAGACCAAAGAGCAAACCCGGCTGATCGCCAAAGGCATCGAGAAAGGCATCGCCGAATACAAGAAGCGTGAAAAGGCCAAGGCCCGCGAGCGTGACAAGCAGAAGAAGCGTGAACAACGGGACAAATCCCAGCCCGAGGAAGCGCCGGTGTCGATGGACACTACCTCCCGGCAGACCGCCCTGCTTCCCTGGATTCTGCTCGGACTCAGCTGGGCCGGTTTCCTGACCTACCTGTCGATGGCCTGACCCTCAGAGGCGCCGATTCGCCCGAATCGGCGCCTTGCGCATGTGAAATATCGTTAATCTCACGACATCTCGTAACCGCAAAATCACCAGATATCGTTTTTGCAAATCCGGATTCAAGAAATTCAGCCACGATTCAGGTTTTTTCCTGCTTGGCACAGCCCGTGCTCTGTATTTACCACAAAAACAAACACTGAAAGGTAAATATGATGAACAGCATGCGCCTGACAAAATCTGCCTTAGTTATTTCGGCACTCTTGTCTTCTTTATACACCGTAAATGCCGCGGCAGAAGATGGCATGAATATCGGTGGTTCCGTTCGTGTTAATTACGGCATGAAGCTGTATAACGACCAGTCAAAAGATAAAGGCGGCGACCTGAATTTTGACGTATTAACGCTTAAATTTGATGGCACCCACGGCGACTGGGGTCTGTCCAGCGAATACCGTTTTGCCTCCGGCAAAAACTTCATCAAATGGGGCTACGGTTACTACAACATCGATCCGGAATGGCAGCTGCAGTTCGGTATCAACAAGGTCCCATTCGGTAACCCGGGTTTCATCTCCAACAGCTGGTGGTTCGGCCTGCCTTACTACCTGGGCTTCGAGGATGATTTCGATGTTGGCGCCAAAGCCACCTTCGACAACGGCAAATGGCACACCGACATCGCTTTCTACAAGAACGGCGAATACAACTCCAAAGACACCAAAGCCTACGCCCCTGACATCTTCTCCGGCACCGTTAACGGCACCGAGTACAACAACGAAGAAACCAACCAGATCAACCTGCGTCAGACCTACACCCTCAGCGACGGTGACCTGAAAATCGTCATGGGTGGCTCTTTGGAGTACGGCCAGATCTACAACAGCAAGACCGAGAAAAACGGTGACCGCAACGCCTTTGCCGTCCACATGGACGCAGGCTACCAGGGCTGGAAACTGCAACTGCAAGCGATGCAGTACGAATTCGATGCCGAAGATCCAGACGGCATGGACAACAACAAGATCGGTCTGGGCGGCGCTGGCTGGCAGTATGAAGTGGCTTCCAAGGGTCAGATCTACTCCTTCAACCTGGCGAAAACCATCCCTACTTCCTGGGGCAGCGTCAAAATCTACAACGATTTCGGCCTGATGACTCCCGACGTGGATGACAGCAGCTACGACAACAGCTACCAGAACGTTACCGGTGCCGCCTTCTCGGCCGGCCCGATCTACATCATGGCGGATTTCATCATGGGTAAAAACATGACCTTCTCCACCAAGATGGACGACCACGTTGGTCTGCCAGAAGCCGGCGACGGCTGGGATCAGCGCATCAACATCAACTTCGGTTACTACTTCTAACCGAACCTCAACACCCTGTTTTATTTCCTGACCCTTTTGCCACCGCCTGAGCGGTGGCTTTTTTATGGGGCATAAAAAAACGCGGCCGTGGCCGCGTTTTTCTCTCTAGACGCTGAATTACATCAACCCCAACTTTTTCATTCTGCTGCGCAGTGTATTGGGGTGAATCTCCAGCCTCTCCGCTGCCCCACCACTGCCGTGAATCTTGCCGCCGGTGATCCTCAGGGCATGCTCAATGTATTTGGCGGTCATGGTGTCCAGTGACACCAGGTGGTCACTGGCACGACTGGGGTCGATCACCACCGTCTCTCCGCCACCACTGTGACCGGTTTCCGGCTCGCCGCCGGTACTGAGAAAGTCAAACACCAACGGCGCCCCTCGGGACTGAATCATCGCTCGCTCGACCGCATTCACCAGTTCACGAACGTTGCCCGGCCAGGCGTAGTTCTGCAGCTTGGCCAACTGCTCCGGGGCAATGGAGGGCAAGCGATCCAGCTTGAAGCGGGTCAAAAACTGCTCCAGCAGATGATGAACCAGCAACGGCACATCTTCACGGCGATGGCGCAGCGGCGGAATGGCGATGGGGAACACATTGAGCCGGTACCACAGATCCTCACGGAACGAGCCAGCCTTAACCATCTGCTGCAGATCCCTGTGGGTCGCCGCCACGATGCGAATGTCCAATTCCACCGGTTCGATGCCCCCGACCCGAACAATGGTGCGACTCTGCAGTACCCGCAACAAGCGCACCTGGGCCGACAACGGCAGTTCTCCCAGCTCGTCCAGGAAGATGGTGCCGCCGTTGGCCTGCTCGAAATAGCCCTGCTTACGCTTCTCGGCGCCGGTAAAGGCGCCCTTTTCATAACCAAACAGTTCGGAGTCGATCAACGAGTCGGGAATCGCCCCGCAGTTCACCTTTACAAACGGCTTGTTGGATCGGGAAGAACGGGTGTGAATGGCGTTGGCAATCACCTCTTTACCACAACCGGTCTCACCGTTAATCAGCACCGTGCTGTCCAGCGGTGCGATGGCCTCGACCTGCTCCATCACCTGACGCAGACCACTGTTGGCGCCGATGACGTCTTCTCGACTGTCGATAGAGCGGCGTAAGCTGCGGTTCTCCGCCTCCAGTTGCGCTTTCTCCGCCAACAGGTTACGCCCCTGAAGGTTGAACGCCGTCACCATACTGAAGGGCTGATGCAGGGATTGCAGCAGATCCGCATGGCGCGCGCGGAAGCTTTGCTCCTTATTGGCGTACAGCCCCACCACCCCAAGATGAAAATCATCACACTGCATTCTTAACAACATCAGTGACTTGGCGCCGGGAATAAGCTGCGACAGCACGTGATGGCTGACCCCATCCATAGAGATGTGGTTCAGAATGCGGATGGGCGGCCGCTCGCGATCATTGAGGGAGTCACACATCTCGGGCGTCAGCGCGATGCGACGATCCAACAGTTGTCCCCCCTGACGGTCGGCGTGCGCCACCATCTGAATCTCCTGGCTCTCTTGCATAAACAGGTTGATGTAGATGCCATCGATGGGAATGTGCTGGACCAGGTAGTCAAAGCAGTGCTTCAGGGACTTATCCAACTGCAAACTGCCGGACAGGTGCTGAGTCACCTCATAGAAAAACTTCAGCTCGGTAGACATAACACTGGGCCCTCAATTACGAATTGTCGTCATTTTAAAAGCTGAAGCGAGGCAATACCGAGGATTGGGTCATGTATTTGAAGCTAAAAAAGCGATATTAAGAAAACACCTGAAAATCACCGATTATCCACGACAAAAAAACTAAAATGCCAAATGAGATCCAGTCTACATATTTCACTAAATTATTAATTCTGACCTCATTTCAATTATTTATATCGATAATAAAGGATCCAGCTCACAGTTATTGTCGCAGCCCACTTAGGCTCATGAAAGCCACGGTTATTTGAGCAAGCTCACAGCCTGATAATTCCTCAGTTGCAGCCATTACCTCACCCCACATTTACTGCCACACTCTGTTCACCACCACCGCCACTGCCATAGTTAGATTTCGTAGCGTCCCACGAAATCCGGTAAGTCGTTTCACGGCATTTCGTAACTGCCCGTGGCCGATCATAGTTCCGCCCCCAAAACCGGCTTTTGGCACGGCTGGCACACAAGCTGCAATTGTCTGTCATCGATGAATGGGAATCCCTGTTTGTCTTACGCAGACTAACAATACAAAAGCTGGAGAAAGCATAGTGAAAGCTGTAACAAGTAAAGTTGCTGTTGCACTGGCCCTGAGCCTGACCGCAGGTTCGGCATTGGCCAAAGACACCATCACTCTGAACGGTTTTGACATGACCATCGACCAAGCCTGGGCCATTGCGGCTGGCGACGCCGATGTGGATATTGCCAACAAAGCAGAAAAGCGTCTGGACAAGGCGTACGACACCCTGATGACCGCAGCACGCCTGGGCAAGCCGGTCTACGGTCTGACCGTGGGTGTGGGCCTGAACAAGGACCACAAGCTGTTTGATGCCAGCGGTGAAATGACCAAGGAAGCCCTGAAGGCATCCAAAGAGTTCCAGATCAACGCCCTGCGCGCTCACAGCGCCGGCGTGGGTGAGCCGATGCCTGCCGAAATGGTTCGTCTGGGTATGGCGGTGCGCCTGAACACCCTGCTGCACGGTCAAACCGGCGTACAACCTCAGGTTGCGGATCTGTACGAAGCTTACCTGAACAACGACATCGTGCCGGTTATCCCATCCAAGGGTACCGTAGGCGAAGCCGACATCCTGCTGGCGTCCCACGTGGGTCTGGCAATGCTGGGCGAGTGGGAAGTGTTCTACAAGGGTGAGCGCATGAGCTCTTCCAAGGCGATGAAGAAAGCCGGCATCAAGCCGCTGGACCCCATCGGCAAAGACGCACTGTCCATCCTGTCCAACAACTCCTTCGCCACCGCTTACGCCATGCAGGGTCTGAAAGACGCCGAGCAGGTTCTGGAAGTGGCCCCAACCCTGTTTGGCCTGTCCCTGGAAGGTCTGAACGGCAACGTGGCGCCATTCCTGCCACAAACCAATGGCGTGCGTCCGTTCCCTTACGTTCAGGCGACCTCAGACACCATCCTCAGCAAGCTGGATGGCTCCTACCTGTGGGATCTGAACGACACCCGCCCACTGCAGGATCCACTGTCTTTCCGTACCTCCGGCTACACCTTCGCCATGGCTGAAAAAGCGGCGGACGAGCTGGAAGCGATGCTGAAGATTCAGATCAACGCCTCCGACGACAACCCGGCGGTCGTACTCAACCCAGGTAAGAAATACGTCAACAAGCCTCAGGTTGCCAAGTACCTGATCGACGGCAAAGGCGGCGTATTCCCGACCACCAACTTCAACCCACTGCCGGTGGCCATGGCGGTACAGCAGTTGAGCGTGGCAATGACTCAGGTGTCTCACAACTCCGTGATGCGCTCTACCCGTTTGTCCGATGACCACTTCACTCACCTGCCGCGCTTCCTGACTGCGCCAGGCAACGTGGGTCACGCCTTCGGTGCCATTCAGAAAGCTTACGTTGACCTGCACGTTCGCAACAAGCAACTGGCTCAGCCAGTCAGCTTCGAGGGTGTGGCCATCGCCGGTAACATCGAAGACACCTTCACCAACCTGAAGCTGGCTTCCGATAACCTGATTCAGATCTCCGACAACCTCAGCACCATCTTCGGTCTGGAACTGTTCCACTCCGCTCAGGCCATCGACCTGCGCAAGCTGGACAACCCTAAGCTGAAGCTGGGTAAAGAGACCGGTAAGATGTACAAGGAATACCGCAAACTGGTTAAGTTCGTGGACAAAGACCGCCCTTACACTCCGGACTTCAAGGCCTCTACTGAATTTGTAAAAGCCTACTAAGTCACTCCGACTCTCGCAAAAGCCGGCCTCAGCGCCGGCTTTTTACGTTATTTCGTAGAAACACCCCAAGCACCACGCCCACACCACGCCAACAAAACAAACTTTCGCTTTTATCCCCTCATGTCGCGATCCCAACCAGCCAGGCGAGCACCAGCATTCGTAATCCCTACTAAATACCGTAACCCCGTTCCCCGAAATGTCGTGCTCGTGTGGGGCCGATCATAAATCCCCTCCTTTTTCCCTGAAAAACCCTAGCTGGCACGACCTTCGCACTGACTCTGGCATATCAATGCCAAGGTGCACTGGAGATTAAGATGACCAACAACAACAACATGGTGGCGTCCCGTCGGGCGTTACTGAAAAAAGGCGCCGCGCTGGCGGCCGGCATGGGCACCATGATGGTGACCGGCCAGGCTCAGGCCAAAGCAAGCTGCACACCCGCCCCTCAACAGTTCGACGAAGTGTTCGACATCATCGTGGTCGGCTCCGGCTTTGCCGGCATGTCGGCGGCAGTACAAGCCGCCGAAGAGGGCGCCAAGGTGCTGGTAATCGATAAGATGCCGGTGTTTGGCGGCAACTCCACCATCAACGGTGGTGCCATGGCGGTGGCAGGCTCAGAACTGCAGGCCAAAGAGGGCGTCAACGACAGCATCGAGTTGATGGTCAGCGACATGCTGAAATCCGGCCGGGGCATGAACGACGTCAACATGCTGAAACTGGTATGCAACGGTACTTCAGAGTCGGCCAAGTGGCTGGAAAGCTACGGCACCGTCTGGAAGCCTTTCGTTCAGCACTTCGGCGGCCACTCCGTGCCCCGCGTCCTGCAGACCCGCGAAAGCTCCGGTGCCGGCATCATCCGTCCGCTGATCAAGGCGGCAGAGAAGATCGGCGTCACCATGTACAAGCAAACCAAGCTGGAGTCTTTCATTCAGGATGACGACCAGCGCGTTATCGGCGTCAACGTCAAAAGCCAGTATTTCTTCCCGAAAGAGCGGACCGGCTCGATGCGCACCCTGGGCGCCCGCAAAGGGGTCATCATGGCCACCGGTGGCTTCGGTCGCGACATCGACTTCCGTCAGATGCAGCAACCTAAGCTGACCTCGGAACTGGACTCCACCAACCATCCGGGTGCCACCGCCGGCGCCCTGAAGCAGATGATGCTGATCGGTGCCAACCCCATCCACCTGGACCAGATTCAATTGGGTCCCTGGTCTTCTCCCGATGAGAAAGGCTTCGGCACCGCCTCGCAGTTCAACACCGCCGCCACCTACCAGAACGGCATCGTGGTCGACGCCCGCACCGGTGAACGCTTCTTCAATGAACTGGCGGACCGTAAGGCCCGGGCCGACGCCATCATGACCCGCCGCGATGAGCAGGGCAAACCGGTGTACCCCATCGGCCTGACCAACGCCAAGGGGGCCGCCAAGGCGCAAACCCTGGCCTGGGGCATGAAGTACGACGTCATCAAGAAAGCCGACACCCTGGAGCAACTGGCCAACGAGTACGGCATACCGGCCGACAAGCTGAAGGCCCAGGTGGCACAGTGGAACCAGTTTGTGCGCGACGGAGAAGACCAACAGTTCGGGCGGCCGCTGATGCAGGCCTTTGAGCTGACGGAAGGGCCGTGGTACGCGGTGCGGATGTGGCCAAAAGTGCACTACTGCATGGGCGGCGTTCGAGTGAACACCCAGTCTGAGGTGCTGCACCTAGTGTCCGATAAACCCATTGCCGGCCTGTACGCGGCAGGGGAAGCCACCGGCGGCATCCACGGCGCCTCTCGCCTGGGCGCCTGTGCGGTGGCCGAAGGGGTGGTAACCGGCCGCAATGCGGCTCGCAGCGCCGCAGCGGCGTCCGCCATTTCCCTCAAGCAGGCTTAAGCCAACGCCCTTTTGAATTCAGGAGACAGCATGTCTACTCGCAACGCACTTATTGCCGCCTTCATCGCCGCCGGCGTGAGCCTGTCCGTTCCGGCCCTGGCCGCCAAGATGCCACTGAAGTCGTATCACAAAGAGATTTTTACCGACGAACAGGGCAACGTCGAGTGCTCCACCTGTCACGGTGACAGCAAGCCCTACACCATTCCGTCAGAGGACAACTGCCTGACCTGCCACGGCAGCAAAGAGGAGTTGGCCCAGCAGACGGCCCGTCCGGGTCACGGCGCCGACTACGAGCCGAACCCTCACGACAGCCTGCACTATGGCCAGGATCTGAGCTGTGTCTACTGCCACGCTCAGCACAAGAAGACCGAGGTCTACTGCAACAACTGCCACGAGTTCAAATACCCGGACCTGAAACGCAAGTAACCTCCCGGCTCCCCGCAGGGGAACCTCAACGCGGTCCCATGGCCACCTCTCATCATCGGGTGGCCATGGGCCTCCCTGCGCCAGAGCCTGGCTCTGGTAAGCGTTGGTTATCTCACCCAAGGACCCCGGCTTTGCTAGGAAGCCGGCCCTTTTTCCTCCTTGCGCGCCCCCCCTCCAGCACGGAGCCGAAAGATTGGCAATCCCTCAGGCAAAATACCGTGATCACAGCCGCAGGCACTGATAGAATCGCTTTCTGTCCAAAATTAAGTAGTAACTGTCGTATGAGCTTAGAACTGTTAGATAAACTGGAGTCTCGCGTACAAAATGCGCTGGAGACCATCGAACTTCAGCAAATGGAGTTGGAAGAGGAGCGGACACGCGCCCAGGAACTGGAACTGCGCAACCAGCAACTGGAGCAACGCACTCAGGAGCTGGAACAGCAACTGGCTGCCTGGAACAGCAAAGCGGAAGGGCTGTTGAACAAACTGTCTCAGGCCGATGCGGAAGCTGAGCCGCCGACACCAGGCCTGAGCGAGTTAGCATAAGACTGACCGGCCTGAGGAATCAGGCCAGTATCAGGTCGCTGCTGCGGCGTCCGGCTGCAGCAGATCATTGAGCTCGTTGATCACCTCACGGACCTTGGGCAACGAACGAACGGGCATGATGAATCGCCCGGCTTTAAACTCCAGTCGACCTACGTGCTTAACCAGCACCACCCCATCCCTAAAGACTCTGGCGTGTTTCGCGATCATCCTTGGCGCGTAGATTGGGAAAATTCTCACCGACAAAATTCCTTGTTTTATTCTGGCTGATGCACACTATCAGACCGCGGCAATTGTATTTAGTTTTGCTCGCAATACAACCTACTGATATTAGATTATCCCAAAGCTTTCCGTAGTGAATTTTTGACACCCCGTCATTTGGCATCATGTTGCAAACTTGTTACTGTGATTTGGCAGTGTTCCTAACCGCGAGTCATGACGGTTAGTTCCGCCGTCTCGAGGGGTATGGGGCTGAGAGGCGGCAGGAGTCACGCTCGCTTTTGATCGGTGTTGCACCGATCTTTTTTTATTAACATAAATTGCATTCAATATACAAAAACATCGTGTAACAAAAAGGGGAACCGAGCGGTTCCCCTAGGTGGCCTGATGCGGCGCTCAGTCCTGCTTTTTGGCCAGGTAGTTGATCAACTCAGACAGTTGCTCAGCGCTTTCCAGCCCGCCCATCTCCACCTGATACTTGCCGTTGACGATGATCGCCGGCACACCGCGGATACCGCTGCTGATCTGCTCTTTCTTCCAGCTCTTGACCTTGGAGTTCACCATAAAGCTGTTGATGGCTTTGTCGTACTTCTCGCCATCAACGCCCTGATCCACAAACAGCTGCTTGACGTCACTACCGGTGCTGAACTTAACGCCGTTGTCATGAATGGCGGAAAACAGCGGCTTCTTCACCTGCTCGGACACCTTCATGGTCTGCATTACCGCCAGCGCCTTGGTCATCTCGATCCCCATGGGACCGCCAATGAAGTCGACGTGCTTCTGCTCAAACTTGATGCCACTGTCCAGGCTCTTTTTCAGGTTGGGCAAATGCACTTTTTCAAAGGTGTAGCAGTGGGGGCAGTAGAAGGAGAAAAACTCAGTCACCCGAGGCTGACCCTGAACCGGCGCCTGACTGACGACTTTGTAGTGCGTGCCTTCCTCAAATTGGGCCGCCAGGGCCAGCGGCGCCAACATCAGGGTAAACGCAATCGCGAGTAATTTTTTCATAGTGCCTTCTCTAAACAATTCTCAAAAACTGCGGCTCACTGTGCCACAACAGACTCAAAAACTTAACCCCGGAGACAGCGACAACGCCGGCTCCTGTAGGGCAGACAGTTGCTCTTTCATTGCCAGCACCTGATCTTCCCAGAAGCGATCACTGCCAAACCAGGGGAAGTTACGTGGAAACGCGGGGTCCTGCCAACGCAAGGTCAGCCAGGAGAGGTAATGCACCATCCTCAATGCCCGCAGCGGCTCAACCAGCTGTAATTCAGAGTGGTCGAAATCACAAAAAGTTTCATACCCTTCCAGCAAAATGTCCAGCTGCATCTGCTGATGGCTGCGCTCTCCCGCCAGCATCATCCACAGATCCTGCACCGCCGGACCGGTGCGGGCGTCATCGAGATCGACGAAGCCGGGTCCGTCCGGGGTCCACAAAATGTTGCCGGGGTGCATGTCGCCATGCAGGCGTTGAGTGCGTACCCGCTGCCACGGCGCCTGCGCCACTCGCTCCAGCACCTGATCGAGGACGGTAAAAAACGCCGTCTCGATGTGCGACGGCAGCTGCGCCTGTTGCTGCAGCACCTGCCGAGGCTGATGGCCATGGGTGTCGATCGTCAGCGGCGCCCGGTGGGCAAACTGGCCCGCCTGAGCCACCTTGTGCATCCGCCCCAGAAACACCCCCACCTGTTCCAGCTGCTCGAGGTTGTCCACCTCAAACTCACGGCCACCGATGCTGTCCCACAGGGCAAAGCGGTACCCCTGGTGCTCAAACAAACTGGTGCCGTCGATCCGTTTCGGCGCCGCCACCGGTACCTCCGCCGCAGCCAGCTCATGGGCAAAGGCGTGCTCCTCCAGAATCGCCGCTTCGGTCCAGCGCTGAGGCCGGTAAAACTTGACCACATAGCGACGACCGTCGTCGGCACGAAACTGGTACACCCGGTTCTCGTAGCTGTTCAGTGGCAGCAAACCGGTTTCCGGATACAAGCCGACGGACTCCACCGCGTCCAGGATGCAATCGGGACTCAGGGAGTGAAAATCAAATTGAGCGAGGGTCATAATGAGGTCCAAAGTTGTGCCAGGTATTCGGTCACCTCCTGATCGCCGGCACGTTCGGCCTGCAACCACAGGGTGTCGCACAGCGCTTCGTACTGCAGCGCCAGTCGACACCCCTCAAACTCCAGCAACCACAGGTGACGGTCCGCCCCCCAGCTGTGCTCCAGCAGGCGACAGTCGAGCCGGGCCAGCATCAACGGGACCAACTGCGCCAGGGTGTCGTCATCGGCCGCCAGGGTCCACAGCAGTTGACCGGTGTCGGCCTGCCACCGAGGTGCACTCAGCTGGAGCAGGAGAGGGTGATCGATTGTGCCCATGAAGGGGGTGCCTCTGTGTAGTGAGGGTGATCCGGGTGCTCATCATAGGGATGTCGCAGGGCCTGATGCAACTGATTCAGTGGCGCGGCATCGCCGTTTTCGGCGGCTTCGATGGCCTGTTGGGCCAGGTGGGTGCGCAAAATCACATTGGGGTTGGCTTGAGCCCGCTGCCGCTGCCAGGGTTGCAACTCCGTCAACGCCAACCGGTCACGGTAGCGCCGCAGCCAGTCTGACCACTGGCTGTCCCGTCCCAGCCACTGCCCCAGCGCATTGTCGTCCTGAGTCGGATCCAATCGGCACAGGCTGCGCAAGCAAAGGTGAAAGTCCACCTGCTGACGTCGCATCATCTCCACCAAGTCCGCCACCAGATCCAATCGAGGCTGAATCTCCCCTTCGGACACCACCCCCAATCGCGCTTCCATACGCCACAGGTATCGGGCCACCAGTTGCTGCTGATAGTGACTCAGCGCCGCCGCCATCATCTCGGCATCCAGGTGATCACTGAGCGCCAATGCCAGCCGCTGCAGATTCCACCAGCCGATGGCAGGCTGCTGATCGAAGGCGTAACGACCGTGGTGATCGGAATGATTGCACACCAAACCGGGATCGCAACGATCCATAAAGGCGAACGGACCATAATCAAAGGTCTCGCCCAGAATCGACATGTTGTCGCTGTTGAGCACCCCGTGGGCGAAGCCCAACGCCTGCCAGTCGGCAATGGTCTCGGCGGTCCGCGACACCACCTCGAAAAACCACGCCTGTACCGGCTTGGCGTCACTCAGGCAATCGGGAAAGTACCGCTCCAGGGTGTAATCGATCAGGGCACTCAGCACCTTTGGCTGATCGCTGTGCTTAAAGTACTCAAAATGACCGAAGCGCAAATGACTGCGGCTAACCCGTACCGTAATGGCCCCCCGCTCCTGTTGCTCCCGCCATACCGGGGTGTCCGATCCCAGCACCGCCAGCGCCCGGGTCGTGGCCACCCCCAGGTGGTGCAACGCCTCGCTGGCCAGAAACTCTCGCACGGCGCTGCGGACCACCGCCCGACCGTCGCCGCCGCGGGAGTACGGCGTCGGACCACTGCCTTTGAGGAACAATTCGTAGCCGTGCAACTCCCCCAGGTGACAGCCACGACCGTCACCCAACCTTGGGGTATAGCCGCCAAACTGATGGCCGGAGTAAACCTGGGCCATCGGCGCTAAGCGAAACGGCCCCTCACCATTACACTGCTTCAGCAAGGCGGCAGTCGCGGTGGCCGGCAAGCCAAGGGTATGGGCCATCTCCTCACTCCACCCCAGCCACACCGGCTCGCGCAGCGGCGACGGCTCAACCGGCTGGGCCAGCCCGGCAACCGCCTGATTGATTCCGGCAGACAAATTCAGCACAATCTTTCTCCTTGATCCAACGCTCATTTCCGCCTTTGCCGGCCCTTTACCAGGAGACCCCTATGACATCCATTCTGATGGTGGCCCACGACAGTCCCTACGGCAGCGAAAAGCTCTACAACGCCCTGCGCATCGCCCTGGCGATGCAGGAGCACGGCGATCAGCCACTCAGCCAACGGGTGTTTCTGATGTCCGATGCCGTGGTCGCGGCCCTAAGTGGCCAACAGACCCCGGATCTCAGCTACCACATTGGCCAGATGATCGAACTGTTGCTGGCCCAGGGCGTGCCGGTGAGCCTGTGTAAAACCTGCGCCGAAGCCCGGGGTCTGACCGAGGACAGACTCATCGAGGGCGTCCAGATCGGAACTCTGGTTGAACTGAGCCATTGGACACTGCACAGCGACAAAGTGCTGCACCTTTGATCCGGTTCGCAAATGCGGCGGCGCTGCATAGATAGATTCTCAATACCCGTTAAGATACCACCATACCTGAGCCAATAACTGGGTTATTTATGAAAAGCCGCATTTTGCAAGGCCGCCTGGCCAATGAATACCGCACCATGGGCCACATGGCCCAGATCTATTGCCGGGCCAATTGCCACCGCCAACGCAATCCACAGGGCCTGTGCGACCAATGCCAGGCTCTGCTGGATTACGCCGAAACCAAGCTCGATCGCTGCCCCTATGGCGACAGCAAACCCACCTGTGGCAAGTGTCCCATCCACTGCTACAAGCCGGAGCCCAGACAACAGGCCCGCATCATGATGCGCTACGCTGGCCCGAGAATGCTGCTGCGCCACCCATTGGAAGCCCTGCAGCACCTGCGGGACAATCGCCGCCCGGTACCCGCCAAGCCGCCCATGCGTGCCAATCGACGCCGACGTCAGCGGACCCCAGGCTCACCGTCAAAAGCTGAATAAAATTCATATATTTCAGTAACTTTCACATACTGCGCACGAACAACACTCAAGCGGATGAAATCTAAAGAAAAATCACTGAAACAATTCATAGAAATCCTCGCATCTATCTATTTTTTATAGCTTTTTTGATTTTATTTGGTACCATTCGCTGCGCTGTCAGACGGGTCGACAGACAGGATATCTGCGACCTGAACATCCCTGACTGCTCCGCCCCACGGCTTATGACCTCATCAAGGATGAACACGGATGAATTCGCGCCTTTTTTTGCGACCGCGCGGTCGCTTTCGGACCCTTCACTGTACCGCCTCCGTGGCCTGGTCCGAATCTTGAACCTTTGCGCCAATGCCATCCCGGTCACCGCCGGGTACCTCGGTGATCCTGAACGGATGATGGGGCAATGATCGATTATTGGTGGGTCGGTTTCCCTCGACCGGCCTGCCACCTTTCCCTTTGTGGTTATACCAGCCGCCAAAAAGCACAAATCCGGTTATTAGCTCTACTCTGAGTTGTGAGAATTGGGTAAGCTCAATGCCAATAATCACAACAAGGACATAACCCCATGAAGACAGCTTGGCTCCCCGCAGCAATTGCGGCTGCCCTCGCAGCACACCCGGCTCTGGCCGAGCGCACCCACGACATCACTCCCAATGATTTTTTCTCCATTCAGGGCATGAGCCAGGTCCAGTTGAGCGCCGATGGCGAGCAGGCCGTCTGGGTACAGAGTTACTGGGATGAGGCCGCCGATAAGAGCCTGAACGATCTGTGGCGCGTCAAGCTGGGCCAGCAAAAACCGGAGCGCCTGACCTTCAGCCCCGACAAGGAGTCTCAACCTCGCCTCGACAGCGAAGGCAAGTACCTGTACTTCCTGCGGGCAGAAAAACGCGGCGAAGGCAAACAGCCGCCCTACAATGGTAAGAGCCAGATCTTCCGCATGCCGCTGAGCGGCGGCGATGCCGTTCCCCTGACCCGGGAAGAGCAAGGGGTGAAGCACTTCGAACTCGGTCAGGACAGCCTGTGGTTCAGCACCAGCCGCAGCCACACCGAGCAAGACGCGTTCACCGCTCAACGCAGCGCCAACAAGGGCCCCAACTATGGCCATGGCAGTGTCGACGTCAATCCCATCTACAGCCTCAATCTGCAGAATTTCCGTACCGAACTGCTACTGGATGACGACAAAGTGGTCTGGGACTTCGACGTCAGCCCGGACGGCAAACGTCTGGCAAGGGTCACGACCACAGATAACGAGCTGATCTTCCTGGAAGGCTGGTCTCACGTCGAAGTGTATGACATCGAGTCCGACACCAATACGGTGCTGGAAGACAGCGCCTGGCGTGAGCAGGCCCCTTCCCCATACGGCTGGTTGATGCACCCCAAGTGGAGCCCGGATGGCGACAAGCTGGCCTGGCGCATCGATTACGACGGCCATCCCGGTCAACTGTTTGTGGCGGCCATTGGCGACGACAATCAGGTACAGTGGCAACTGGACCTCGAGCGCCCGGGCAAAGCCACCCTCAACGGCTCCGACAGCCTCTGGCGGCCCAACAGCGACGAGCTGTGTTACCGCGGCGCCGAGCAGGGTTCGGTCAAGATCTTCTGCACCGACATCGATGACGGCAAACAGGGTCGCACCCGCACCCTGACCGACGGCGACTATGTGGTCGGCAGCTACGCCTTCGATGGCCGCGGAAAAACGATGGTCATGAGCCACAATAGCCTGGATCACTTCTACGATCTGTATCAAGGCAAAGTGGGCAAAACGCCGCACCGCATTACCAACATCAACCCGCAAACCGATAACTGGAAATTGCCTCAGATCAGCCGCTTCCAGTGGACGGCACCGGATGGCAGTCAGGTAGAAGGGATGCTGGAACTGCCCCCAGGCTATAAGAAATCCGATGGCCCGCTGCCGCTGGTAGTACAGATTCACGGTGGTCCCACCGCCGCCACCCCGTACGCCCTGCAGCACCGCTCCTATGGCCGTGCCAGTTTCGCGGCCAAGGGCTGGGCCTTGCTATCCCCCAACTACCGCGGCTCCACTGGCTACGGTGATAAGTTCCTGGTGGAACTGGTTGGCCACGAACACGACATCGAAGTGAAGGACATCGAAGCGGGCGTCGATGCCTTGATCAAAGAGGGCATTGCCGATGCCGACAAGCTGGCCGTGATGGGGTGGAGCAACGGTGGCTACCTCACCAACGCTCTGATCAGCACCACCACCCGTTACAAGGCGGCCAGTTCCGGTGCCGGTGTGTTTGATCAGCGCCTGCAATGGCTGCTGGAAGACACCCCGGGCCACGTCCTCAACTACATGGAAGGCCTGCCATGGGAAAAACCGGAGGCCTACACTCACGGCTCCAGCCTGACCCACGCCGGCAGCATCACGACCCCGACCCTGATCCACATGGGCGAAAATGACCCCCGGGTTCCGGCGCCGCACGCCAAGGGGCTGTACCGCACCCTGCGCCACTACCTGGACGTGCCCACCGAACTGGTGATCTACCCTGGTGAAGGCCATGGCCTGAGCAAGATGTCTCATCGCAAAACCAAGATGAGCTGGGATCTGGCCTGGTTTGAGCATTACGTACTGGGCAAAGAGCTGAAATAACTCAGTTTATGCTAGTTGAAAGGGGTGTCGTCAAACACCCCTTTTTTGTAGCTTAAAAGGTCCATTGGCACATCAAAAAGGACCTTTACCCATGTGCACCCATCTGACTCTGGCCCCCCAGGGCAGCATCAGCAACGACAACCCGCGCCTGTCTGGCCGCTGCCACGACTTTCCCTTTGTGATCCCCACCACCCTGCAATTGGTGCCCAAACAGGCGGAACTGTTTGTCGACGGGCCTCAGGCGTCCACCGGCAAGCGCTACGGTTTTGCCTCGGTGCGGGCCTCAGACAATCTGCAGGACTACCCGGTCACCCCGTGGATGACGCAGGCCCTCAAAGGCAAGTTTAAAGCGCTGGCCCAGAACACCTTTTACGACGGTCTCAATGAAGTCGGCCTCAGTGGCTCGGCCCTGTATATGGTGGGCTCACACTATGAAGCGGTCAGCGACACCCGGGCCGGCGTGCCCTACAACCAGCTGGTGGGCTTTGTATTGCGGCATTACGCCAGCGTGGATGAGATTGAGCGCGACTTCGGTCCTGACGGCCCACTGGCGGTGATCAACCCGCTGCCCGGCGTACTGGAACAGATTCTGCCGCTGCACATGGCGTTCACCGACCAGGCGGGCAACGCACTGATCATCGAGTGTCTCAACGGCGAGACCCAGCTGTATCGTAATCACCACGGCGTCATGACCAACCAGCCCTCCTACCCCTGGCAGTTGAATAACCTCAACCACTATACCCACCTGTCGTGCACCAATGTGGTGAAGTTCGATGATCAGGGTCAGGCTTACCAGGCCAACGGCAGCGGCCTGCAGGGGTTGCCCGCCGACGCCACCCCGGAGTCACGCTTTGTGCGCGCCTTCAAAATGCGTCAGGCCGGAGCCAGCATCAACCCAGACGAACCCGCACACCTGAGTTATCAGCTGCGGATCATGCAGATGTTCAAGGTATTGCAAACCATGTGGGTGCCGATGGGGTCGGTGCTGGAAAACACCAGCCTGGGACGGGATGCGGCGCCGGTGGACAAGCTGTTGCTGGACCCACCGAAAAACCTGAATGACTTCAGCCAGTTCTGCACCATACGGGATCATCAGAACTGCTACTTCTATTTCAGTACCTACAGCAACCCGGGCCTCAATCGGCTGGATCTGCCCCAGCGACTCGCCGGAATCAGTGACATTGAAGAGATCGAACTGTTCCCCACCGAGCCGTGGTACACCGCGGTGTAGTGCCCCGGCGTCAGACCTCGGGGATCAGGTGCCGGGCCACCGTCAGGGTCTCTGACGGCGTCTTACCCAGGGTGTAACGGCCGGCAATGGCGAACTGCTGATTGTACCTGGCCAGCCACTCCTGCAGTTGCTGTTGCAGGCTATCGAGGTGATCGAGCCGCTGGGCTTTAAACAGCGGCTCATAAAATTCATTCCAGACCAGGGTGTGAAACCGGGCACCCAAGCCGTTCACCACCGGGCCGTTATAGGCTCGCATGTGGATATGATGACAACCGAGCTCGGCGATCGCCTGCTGAAACGGCTGGCTTTTACTGCCAAAAAATTCCGCGCCTTTGTCGGTCAACAGGTTAGTGATCGGCAACCGCTGCTGCTGGTACCAGGGCGCCACCTGGCGCAGCAGAAAATCACGGGCATGGCTGGCGTCGTTGCTGTCGCTGACCCAGGCATGGGCAAACTGGCTGTAAGCATCAAGGAAAGTGTGTTGATACAGGGTTCCCAACCCGCCAACGTTGCCCAGCTTAAAGGTATCCTGAACGCAAACATCGCCGGGGTATCGGCACTCCAGTCCCATCTGATCCTGCTTAATCTCATACAGGTGTTCCACCTGACGACGGGACTCACCTTCCAACTCCTGCCGCTGATTGAGGGCGCTTTGCAATGCCAGCAACCGGTTTTGCTTGGTCTCCAGGTTGTGCCGAACCCAGATGGCGCGAACACCACTGGGAGAGATGGTGCAGCCACGGGCCGTCAGCAATTCCGCCGCCCGGGCCTGACCATAGTTGGGGTAGTCCAGTGCAATCTCAATCACCTGGGATTCCACCTCCGGCGACACCCGGTTCTTAATCGCCGGCTTCTTGCGCGACAGATTACGCAACCCTTGTTCACCGGCACTTTCGTACTGCCGCTTAAAGCGGTAATAGCTGTCGCGGCTGTAACCCATGATGTCACAGGCACGACTGATGCTTCCCAGCTCCTTGGCAAGCTGAAGCAAGGCCAATTTACTGCGAATATCGCCACTGCTTTTGTTGGTCACTCTGTCGCCACAATGTAGAGGTAAGTTGCTCCGAGATTACCAGAAAACACCATTGGGGGTGTAGCCTAACCACTTGAACCAGGTTTCTCCCAACAGAATGCTGGTTGCCCAGCCGATCATCAGCATGGTAAAGCCAAATTTAAAGGTGTCCGACAGGCTGTAATGATCGGTGGAGTACAGCAACAGCGCCGGTTTGCTGTTAAAGGGCAATACGTACACGTGCTCAATCAGCAGCGCCACCGGCAACGCCAGGCTCATCACCGGGTAGCCAAACCGCTGCGCCACCCCGATGGCGATGGGCACAAACAGCATGGTACGCATGGTTTTGGACTGAAACACCAACGAGCTCAGCAACATACAACCGGTTAACGCCACATAAAATACCCAGAACGGCGTGCTGGCATCCAACCCGAAGTGCTCCAGCCCGGCGTTCACCACCAGGTTGGGCAGATCGGTTTGCTTAAAGCCGGCTCCCAGGGTGTAAGCGCCGGCAGAAAACATCAGCAGGTGCCAGGGAATGTCCACCTGATTCCAGTTCACCACGCCGATGCGTGGCGACAACGCCACGATGGCACCGATGAAGGCCACCGCGGTGGCGCTGACACCGTGATAGCGATCCGTCGCCCAGAAAAACAGGATGGTGACAAAAATCAGTATCGAGCGAACCTCCAGCCGACTGACCGGCCCCATGGCCTTGAGTTCTTGCTGCAACCGCTGCATGCCGCCTTCGATCTGTGGCAACCGCTCTTCCGGCGACAGCGGGAAATACACTCGGGTCGCCAGCAGCCAGCCGATGACGATCATGCACACCACGATGGGAAAGGCCACCACCATCCAGTCACCGAAGAAGAAGTTGCCGCCGATGGCACCGGCGATCAGGCTGGCCGCCAGCAGGTTGGCGCCGGACCCGGTCACAAAGGCACCGGCACACAAGTTAATCTGCAACAGGTTCTGCAGCACCAGGTTGCGGCCAAAGTTGTTTTTGTTGTCACCACCGCGGGCGCCGTACACCGCGGCAATCACCATAAAGATTGGCATCAGGATGGCCGCCTTGGCGGTGGTCGCCGAGATGAACGCCGACAGCACCAGGTTAATGACCATGAAACTGTAGAAAATCGGAGTGGCACTGGTGCCGAAGCGGCAGATAAACCACAAGGCAAAGCGCTTGGCGGCGCCACTGCTCACCAGCATCGAAGCCAGAATGAACGACAGAATATTCAGCCACATGATCGGGTGGCCCAACTGCGCGTAGGCGGTGCGTTCCGGCAGCACCCCGGTCAGCACCATCAAAATAATGACAATCAGTGAGGTCAGATAGTTAGGCAATGCTTCGGTGATCCACAGAATCACTGCACCGCAAAATATGGCCAGCATCGCCACACCGTGCAGACTGAACTGGTCGGCGCCCACATTGGCAAAATGACCGGCCGCGGTTTTTCCCAACATCTGCACATCGATGTTCTGCAGAAAGGCCGGCACGTCGCCCAGCATCAGAATGCCGAATACCGCCGCGGCAATCGCCAGCCCCGACCGTTCCAACCACTGTTCGAAGGTGGACTTAACCCGCACCGGCAGATGTTCCATCCGGTACTGACTCATGTCGAGCGGGTCGTCCCTAAGCACTTTTTCACTGTTCATTATTATTTTGCCTATCCATCCGTTTGATGGGGACAAAGTAACCATTCACTTTGCAAAAAACCTAGATCCAGATCATCAATAAACACAATTAGTGCTTTTTTAATCTGAAGCCAAACCGACAAAAACAAACACCAACAAGCTCACAAATCATTGATTAATAACCACAAAAACAACCAACACTGACCATTGCGCCAATATTGAATGTAAGATTAGATAAAAACTAATTGGAGCAAAATTGATCGCGATCACATCACAGGCGTGGTGACCGGCATAGCATAAATGGCGAAACAATAATCACAGAATGACTCAAAAAGGATTGCCCCATGGCTGAACTGAAAATCGGTGAGATCTCCAAACCTCGTTTTGAATTCCGTACCTTCGGACAAAGCTTCGAAGCGGCCCATGAGCGGATGGCGCGCCTGTCGGTTCCGGTACCGGAAAAAGTGTGGTGTCGCCACAGTGAAGAGATTTACATCGTGTCCAGCACCAACGACCTGAACAACACCAAGATTCGTGATGGCAAGATGGACATCAAAACCTTCGTCCAGGCCGTCGACGGTCTGGAGCAGTGGGATCCTAAACTGAAGGCGGAATTCCCGGTGTCCAAACAGCAACTGGAACAGGAGATCTTCCCGGCCTTTATGGTTGAAATGCCCGCTCTGGAAGCGCAACAGTATGATCTGCAGGCATTCCTTGCCCTGATCGACGCTCACCCGGATCTGCAGTCGGTCCGCATCAACAAAGAACGCTTCGGCTACATGGTCAACAACAGCATCTGTGAAGTCGCCAATGTCTTGGTCAACGGGGCAAAAATTGTCAGCATCAACTCCGAGTCCACCGAACTGGAAGACATTCAGAAAACCATCAGCGATGTGGGCCTGGAAGGGGTCGAGAACATCAACTACCTGCAAGCCATCAAGCGGGTGATCGGCATGACCAACAAGCCGCTGGCAAACTAAGAGGAACCGCAGACATGACTTTGGAAATTGAACGCAAGTACCTGGTGAACGACGACTCGTTCAAGGCGGACTCACACAAACAGACCCGCATTATTCAGGGCTACCTGAGCAGTGCCCCGGAACGCACCGTCCGCGTCCGCATCAAGGGGGACAAGGGCATCCTGACCATCAAAGGGATCGGCAGCGAAAGTGGTGCCTCCCGGTTTGAATGGGAAAAAGAGATCGCCCTGGAAGACGCGCAGGCGCTGCTGAAAATCTGTGAGCCCGGGGTGATCGACAAGACCCGCTACCTGGTTAGCCACCAGGGCCACACCTTTGAAGTGGATGAATTTTATGGCGAAAACCAGGGACTGACCGTCGCCGAGGTCGAACTGGAATCGGAGCAGCAACAGGTACACAAGCCGACTTGGCTGGCGCAGGAGGTCACCGGAGACGTGCGTTATTACAACTCCATGCTGATGAAAACCCCCTATACCAGCTGGTAAGACGATGATTTCGCTGTCCATTGCCGACAAGTATCACCTGCAATTTCAGATCGGACTGACTCAGAAACCGAGCAGCACCGAGTGGAAGTTGCACCTGCTGCTGCCGTCGGCCATGGTCAGCGATGAAGACAGCCTCAGTGCCACCCGCTTTTATCAGAATTTACTGCAGCAACAACGACTCAGCTCACCGGGACAACCCCAGCCCGGCGACCTGAAGCGTTACTGCCAATTGCTGCACGGTGGTCACGCCATGAAAGAGCGCCAGTTCAAGCGGATGTTGGCGGATCTGGTCAATGGGTTGCTGCATCAGTTTGAGCAGGCTCAAGGGGATCAACTGCTGGCGCTGCGCAGCCCGCTGTGCCGATTTCTGCGCCTGGACCGAAGCCTGACCGCCCCCAAGCAGCGCAAGCTGTACAAACTGGCCCGGCAACTGATTGTTTTTCAGTTCAACCAGGCCCTGCTGCGTGAACGCCATGGCGGTCGCTGCAGTCAAACCCGTCAAGTTCGTCGTTACCTGTTGCTACTGGAACATTACGCCCGGCGGCAAGGGATTCGCCTGGGACACGAACAGGAAGCGGGACGGGAAAAGATGCTGGAAAAACTCGGGCTGTGCCAGCGCATCATCGATCGGCCTTATCAACTGCAGCGACGCTTACTCAAAGGTACCCAGATGGCAGAGCAGCTGATTTTTGGCTTCTCGGCGGCGATGGCCATGGCGTTTGCCACCGGCATCGCATTCGCCACCCAGCGGGCCTTTGGTAACTTCACCACGCCATTTTTTTTCTCACTGGTATTCTCCTATATCTTCAAGGATCGAATAAAAGAGCTGGGTCGTAATTACCTGGTTGAGAAATTTTATTCACGTTTCTACCAACACCACTATCGATTATATAAAGCCAGTGACAAAGAACCGAGCTTGGATATTAAGGAGAGTTTTTATCATCCAAAAGGGAAAAAACTCGACGTTTTGATTTCCACCCTAAAAAAAGCCCTGACCTCGGCAGAGACCTCTCGCATTGAAGCCGCCTGGTCCTACCGTCGCCAGTATTCTTTTCGCCAACACAAAGCCATCGAGCAGTCGAATAAATTTCACGATGATCTTACATTAAACCTGAGCCGCCCACTGCGACTCCTACCCAGCCAGATTCGAACCATCTGGCAGCAGGAGAGTCAGCAACTGCGCAAGGTGGACGTGCATCAAGTGGTGCCAATCTACCTGATCATTGAGACCCGGGAGCAGGCTCAGGCCAAGGTGAAACTGTTTCGACTGCACGCCAGCAGACGTGGTATACACCGTATTAAGGAGATCGAATCCGGCAGCAGGAAATAGCCAGCAATCCCGACCTCACCCCCACGTCTTAATAACCGCCTTCGCTGGCGGCGGTGCCGTTTTGCCTTCCAATTCCCCAGCAATAGCCTTCGATTTTCCTTTTCTCAAAGAGTGATTAAGACTGTAAGAAAAGGTTGAGATTAGTTGATTTGGATCACGTTAAAAAAATGTACATAGAACTATTCTAAGTTCGGACAATGAAGCAACGACTTCAAATAATCTAATAAGGATGAACTCCTTTGGAGGAGACACATTATGGCTCGCTATCCAGTTACTTCCGTCGCCTTGGCTGTTGCCGTCGCTCTTACCGGATTTGCCCCGCAAGCATTGGCTGCCGACGATCAAAAACTTTCCGAACTTGAACAACGCCTCGAAGCCCTTGAGATCGAACTGATCGAAGCCCGGGACGCCGCCAAGAAAACCGACCGGGTCAAGTTCTCCAAAAGCTCTCCGGCGCCGACACTGGTCTCCAAAGATGGACGTTCTACCCTAAATTTCAAAGCCCGCATCCAGGCCGATTACGTCGATGTGGATGAGATGTACGAAGGCAAGAAACTCAACTACGAACCGGCCCATAAAGACACCAACATCCGTCGCCTGCGCCTGGGCATCGAGGGGCAGTTTGCCCGCCTGTGGGAGTATGAGATTGAGCTGGACTTCGCCGACAGCGAAGTGGATCTCAAAGACGCCAAGGTCACCTGGGAGGGTTGGGACGATCAGAAGCTGACTCTGGGTTTCCAGAAATACGCCTTTGGTCTGCAGGGCACCCAAAGCTCCGCCCATCAGATTATGATGGAACGAGCTTCGACCGATACCTTCTCACCAGACCGGGCCCTGGGCGCACAATGGCGCTACGCCGGCAATAACTGGGCCATGGCACTGGGGTACGGCATCGACTTCTCCAAACTGGAGGAGGAAAAGTGGGACAGCGATGAACAGGACTTCGAAGAGGAGGTCAGCTACCCGGAAACCACCATCATCAACGCTCGCGTCACCGGCACGCCGATCCGCAGCAACGACAACCTGCTGCACCTGGGTGCCAGCTACCTGATGATGGACATCAACGATGACATTGGCGAGCTGCGCTACCGGGCTCGTCCGGCTTCCAAACCCGCCAGCCGCATGATCGATACCGGTAACTTCGACGCCAAAGGTGCCCAGCACTACGGCGCCGAAGTGCTGTATCAACACCGCAATCTGCTGCTGCAAGGGGAATACATTGCCGCCAAGGCCGATGCCATCGACAAGCCCGATGTGGAGGTCGACGCCTACTACCTGACCGCCTCTTACATACTGACCGGGGAAAAATGGCGCTACAGCCGTAAAAAAGGGGTAATGAAGTCGCCCCGTCCCGACAAGCCGGTGTCGGCCGGCGGTTGGGGCGCCTGGGAAGTGGCGGTCCGCTATGACCAGGCCAACTTCAGCGACAACAGCCTCAAGTACGGCGGCGACATGACCAACTACGTGGTCGGCCTCAACTGGTACCTGGAAGACAACCTCAAGGCGCAGCTCAACTACGTCTACGCCGAAGGGGAGTACGACAAGAGCTTCGATGACATCAACGGCATCGAACAGAACGATCAGGACACCAGCATCATTCAGGCCCGCCTGCAGTTTGCTTTCTAAGGAGCTTACCCCATGCGTATGAATACGTTTTTGTGGGGATTGGCCAGCCTGTGCCTGGGCAGCAATGCCCAGGCCCTGACCAAGGACCACTTCGATAAGATCGAATACGCGGTCAATACCGGCACCGGCACCACCCTGCCCTACGCCACCGATACCCTGACCGATGAGTTCAACGCCGCGTTCAGCTTCATTCGGTTCGAAGACTCGCCCTCGGAAAAGCTGGTGACCTATTTTGACACGCCGGATCGGGCCCTGAAGCAGCAGGCGCTGCAGATTCGAGTCCGGGAGCACGTTACCAAGCCCAGTAAGAGCAAGATTACGGTCAAATTGCGGGCCACCGACCCTCAAGGCTTTGGCGACATCAGCGGCTACAAGAAAGCGGAGATCGATTACGACGGTGACAAAACCAAGTACAGTGTCAGCTACGACATTCCCTATTCGCCCGACGACATCAATGTAAAGTCACTGGCCTTTGACGTGGTCATCGACCACATCCGCAAACACGACGACGCCTGGGCGCTGGTCAAAACCATACTGGAACAGCGCGGCAACGATCTCAAACAAACCGTGGTGATGCGCACCTACGACTGGGAAGGCTACATGACCGATCCCCGTTTCGACGGCATCGAAGTGGACTTTCAGGTCTGGACCCCTTACTACCGCCGGCCAAGAACCGCCTTTTCAGACTTCTCTTTCAAGGGGCTGACCAAGGATCGCGACGAGCTGGATCAGGCCTTTCAGTATCTGTACGACCAGGTGCAGGCCTCCGGCCTCACCGACGGCATCCACACCGGCTCCAAGACCAAGGCCACATTCAAGATGACACCAGGGTTCCACTAACCCTGCCACGGAGCCCGCAATGGGCTCCGAGATCCCGCTCCACCCCGACTCACTCTCTAGCACAAGGAGGCCGCATGCTTTGGTTTTCCAAAGTCACGTCTTTACTGAATCAAAGTCAGAGTACCGAAACCCAGGTGTACCAGTTTCTCGATCACGTTACCCTGGCCCACCACAAATTTGCCCGCCTGTGGCAAATCTACCTCAAGAGCGGGGCCAACTGCCCTGAATTCGATGACACCCTGGCCGAGCTGCAGCAGATTGAGAGCTCGGCCGACCAGCTGCGACGAGAGATCGACACTCGGTTGTATGCCCGCACCCTGATCCCGGATCTGCGCTCCGATGTGGCGCTACTGATCGAGCTGACCGATAAACTGATGAATCAGCAGGAAACCATCGGCGTGCATCTGAAAGTGGAGCAGCCCACCATTCCGGCGCAGGTCAATGACGATCTCAACGACCTGTTACGTCTGGTAGGCGAAACTTTGGATCACACCGTCCTCTGCGCCAAGAGTTTCCTCACCGATCTGCAGCGGGTGCAGGAATACCACCAGAAGGTGATCCTGTTTGAAAGCGATGCCAACAAGGTGTGCATTCGGGCCAAGATGACCCTGTTTGACACCGACCTGCCCCTGACCAACAAGGTGCAATTGCGCTATTTCTTCGATCGCATCGACGACGTCGCCAACATCGCCGAAGACATCAGCGACCGAGTGTCGGTATTCACCCTTAAACGCATGCAATAACGGGAGCGGAGCATGGAAATCGCAACGCTCATCTTTCTCTCAAGCGGGCTGTTTCTCGGCTGGTCGCTGGGCGCCAACGACGCCGCCAACGTGTTCGGCACCGCGGTGGGATCACGCATGGTTCGCTTTGGTACCGCCGCCGCCATCTGCTCGGTGATGGTCATTCTTGGGGCGGTCATCAGCGGCGCTGGCGCCTCCCACACCCTGGGGTCACTGGGCAGCATCTCCGCCATGGGCGGCGCCTTTACCGTGGCCCTGACCGCCGCGCTGACGGTGTACATGATGACCAAGTGGGGACTGCCGGTCTCCACCGGACAGGCCATTGTCGGCGCCATCATCGGCTGGAACCTGTTCAGTGGCACCGACACCGACACCAAGGTGCTGAGTAAGATTGTCACCACCTGGGTGGTGTGCCCGCTGCTGTCGTTCATCACCGCCATTGTGCTGTACAAACTGGTGGCCTGGGGCATCAATCGCGGCCGCCCCGGGTTGTTCTCCCTGGACAACTGGACCCGCATCGGCCTGATCGTGGCCGGCGCCTTTGGTTCCTACAGCCTGGGCGCCAACAACATCGCCAACGTCATGGGGGTGTTTGTCTCCAGTGCGCCGTTTGAGCCGACTCAATTACTCGGCATCGCCTTCACTCCGGCCATGCAGCTGTTTCTGCTCGGCGGCCTGGCCATCAGCGTCGGCGTCTTTACCTATTCCAAGCGGGTGATGATGACCGTCGGCGATGGCCTGATCCCCATGACCCCGGTTACGGCCTGGGTGGTAGTGATGGCTCACTCCATCGTGCTGTTTCTGTTCTCCTCTCAAGGGCTGTCGGACTTGCTGACCGATGCCGGGCTGCCGGCCATTCCATTGGTACCGGTGTCCAGCTCCCAGGCGGTAATCGGTGCCGTCATCGGCATCGGGGTGTTGAAGCAGTTACCGATTCAATGGCGGGTACTGGTGCGGGTGGTCATCGGCTGGTGCAGCACTCCGCTGATCTCCGCCCTGGGGTGCCTGCTGTGCCTGTACCTGGTCCAGAATGTGTTTTCGGTAACCGTGCTATGACGCCGATAACCGCCACGCCCGTCAACGGTGGTCAACGCCGCCACCGCAACCGTCGCCGCTTCTGGTGGCAGAGTCGGCGGCGACTGCCGGCCTCGGTACCATCACCCCATTGTCACTCCTGACATTGCGCCTCGAAAGGGGCGCTTTTTTTTCGCCAGCGCAAATCTGTTCTAGCCTTAACACACCATCAGAATCAGGAGCACTATGGTGTCATCCCCATTGATTTCATTGGCGCTTATCGGCTTGCTGTCCATTGTTTGTCAATGGCTGGCATTCCGGCTGCGTCTGCCTGCCATTCTGCCGTTGCTGCTGACCGGACTGGCGCTCGGCCCCGGCCTGCAACTGTTGTCGCCAGACCGGTTGTTGGGAGAACTGCTGTTTCCGCTGGTATCGCTAGCGGTGGCCATCATCTTGTTCGAAGGCGCACTGACCCTGAAGTTCAGCCAGCTGAAAGATGAAAATCGACTGGTGCTGAAACTGGTGTCCATCGCCATGCTCGTCACCTTTGCCCTGGCGGGCCTGTCGGCCTTTGTCCTGCTGCCGCTGTCCTGGGAAGCCGCCGCCCTGCTCGGGGCGCTGGTGGTGGTCACCGGGCCGACGGTAATCGCGCCGCTGCTGCGCAGTGTGCGGGTTTCCGGCAAGTTGGCGACCCTGCTGCATTGGGAAGGGATCATCATCGATCCCATCGGCGCCCTGCTGGCGGTGCTGGTGTACGAATTCATCACCGCCAGCCAGGGTCAGGCGCTGGGGCAGGCGCTGGGCACCTTTACCATGACAGTCGTGGTGGGCAGTGCCACCGGCGCCAGCGCCGGCTTCCTGCTGGCCCGGGCGCTCAAAAAGCGGATGTTCCCACGCTACCTGGAAAACGTGGCGGTACTGACGCTGGTGCTGACGGCCTTTGCGGTCAGCAACGAATTGATGCACGAGTCCGGCTTATTGACGGTCACCCTGATGGGGATCTGGCTGGCCAACAGTAAGGACTTGGATCTGGAACCGATCCTGGCATTCAAAGAGACCCTGACGGTGCTACTGATCTCCGGGTTATTCATCCTGCTGGCGGCCAGGCTAGGACGGGAAGATCTGACCTACCTTGGCTGGGACGCGCTTGGGTGGCTAACGATCCTGCTGCTGATCGCCCGACCGCTGGCGGTATGGCTGGCCACCATCGGCAGTAACCTGTCACCACGGGAACGGTGGTTGCTGGGGTGGATCGCCCCCAGAGGCATCGTCGCCGCAGCCATCTCGTCGCTGTTTGCGCTAAAGCTGGCCAGCACCGGCCTGTTGGGAGCGGAGCAATTGGTGCCGTTGGTGTTTATGGTGATCGTTGCCACCGTGCTGCTTCAGAGTGTCCTGACCGCGCCCTTGGTGCGGTGGTTGGGCCTGGAGGCACCGGATCGCAATGGCTTTATGATTTTCGGCGCCAACCCCTTTGCCATCGCCGTGGCCAGGCAGCTGCATCACTACGGGATTCCGGTGCTGCTCAGTGACACCAACTGGGACAACCTCAGCCAGGCCCGTATGCAGGGACTCTCCGTCTACTACGGCCATCCGACCTCTGAGCACGCCGACAGTCAGCTGGATCTAACCCTGATCAGCCGGTTGCTGGTGCTTAGCCCCTACCGCCAGCACAACACCGAGGTGGCCTACCATTTTCAGGATCGTTTCGGTCTGGAACGCGTCTACCGGCTGCCAGAAGCCAACCAGGGCAATGCCAATCGCCAGCAGGCAACCGAACGCCATCAACGGCTGTTTGGCGAACACTGCAGCTATGGCCTGTTGCACCAGCGCATGCACGCGGGCCATCAGATTAAAGCAACCGGACTGACCGACAGTTACGACTGGCCGCAGTATCAGCAGGACAACCCGGAAGCGCTGCCACTGTTCGCCCTAAACGACAAAGGGCGCCTGCGGGTGTTTACCGCCGACGCCCCGTTTACTCCGGCCTCCCAGTGGCAGGTGGTGGCCTTGTGCCCGCCGGAATCCCGCTCAGTTGAGCAGTAGCTTGACGGCGATGCCCCACATCAGTGCCCACACCAGCAGATCGATGGCGCGCCACACCTTGGGAGTGGACAGCACCGGCGCCAACCGGGCGGCGCCAAGGCTGAGGCCCAGGAACCACAGCAACGACGCGGTGACGGTACCGGCATAGAATGACCAACGGGCATCGCCAAACTGGGCGCCGATGGAGCCCAGCAACACCAACGCATCCAGATACACATGGGGATTCAGCAGGGTCACCGCCAGGGTGGTGATCAACACCTTGCGGCGACTGGCGATGGCTTCACTGGCCTGCATGCCCCCCTGACCGGCAATGGCCCGGCGCAGTGAGCACAAGCCGAACCACAGCAAAAAGGCCGCACCACCGTACTGCGCCACCGCCAGCAACTCGGGGGTGTCGGTAATCAAGGCGCCGACACCGGCCACACCGAGGCCGATAAGAATCACATCCAGCAAGGTGCATACCAGTGCCACCATCAGGTGGTACTGTCGCTTCAACGCCTGGCTCAGGACAAAGGCCCCCTGGGCACCGATGGCCATGATCAACCCGGCACCGACCCCTAATCCATTGATGTACGCTGAAACCATTCCCGACTACCTCTACCTGAACCCTGTGGGCTTGTGACTTGATGGCGCTCATTGTAGGCTGGGGCAATGATTAACAAAAATTAATAGTGCTAATGAAATATTAGCGGAGCTTATTAACATCATGTTCGATTACAAGCTGCTGGAAGCCCTGTCTGCCGTCGCCCGTCTCGGCAGTTTTGACCACGCCGCCCGCGAACTGGGACTGACCCAATCGGCGATCTCGCAGCGGGTGAAACTGCTGGAACAGCGGCTAGGACGGCCACTGCTGGTGCGGGCCCACCCCATCCGCCCGACTCAGGCAGGGCTGGCACTGATGCGACATCAACAGCAGGTGGCAATGATGGAGTCCACCCTGTCGACGACCCTGACCGATGAACAGGAAAGCGCTTACAGCACCATCCGCCTGGCGGTCAACGCCGACAGCCTGGCGACCTGGCTACCGACGGCACTGGCGCATCTGTTTGAACACCACGACGTATTATCGGAGCTGACGGTGGAGGATGAAGTGGTCACCCTGGAGCGACTGCGACGAGGCGAAGTGGCCGGCTGCATCTCTGCCCACGCTCGGGCGGTCCAGGGATGCCGTTCCACCCTGCTGGGGGCCCTGGGCTATCAACTGGTGGCGACCCCCAAATTCATCGCCCGCCACTTTGCCGACGGCATCTGCGCCCAAACCCTGATGCAGGCCCCGACCCTGTTATTTGGTCGGGACGACGAACTGCTGACCCGGTTTCTCGGCCGCCATTTCGGTGACGCCAATGGCCGGCCGCCCCACCACCAACTGCCCTCATCACAAGGGTTTCTCGATGCGGTGTTGCAACACATGGGCTATGCGCTGTTGCCACAACCCCAGGTTCAGGACGCCCTGGCTCAGGGCCAGCTGAAATCCCTGAGCGACCACCGCATTCAGGTGCCGTTGTATTGGCACAGCTGGCGCCTGCAAAGCCCGGTGATGGAAACCGTTGGCCACACCCTGATTCAGCACGGTAAGTCGGCGTTACTCAAGCACAAGGCTTGAACAGCACTGGCCCCGAGGCATAAAAAAACCGGCGAACAGGTCGCCGGTTTTTCTCAGTTCAGGGTCGATCAGAACACGTAGCTAAGCTGGGCGCCCACCAGAACCACATTGCCTTCGATGCCACCGCTGTAGCTGATCTCGGCATTACCCATACCGGAGATAGGCATCACCATGGTTTCGTTGACCGGCGCATCTCCAGTAGCCTCGATGTAAGTCAGGGCCAGATCCAGGGTCAGATCCTTCTGCAACTGCCAGGCCGAGCCAATGGAGAACCACAGGCGATCCGAGTCAGGAATGGTCAGGGTACGATCGGCATCACCCACTGCGGTTTTGTCGTAGGCCATGCCCGCGCGCAGGGTCCAGATGTCGCTGGCCTCGTAGGTGCCACCCAGGGCAAAGCGCCAATTGTCTTTGAAGTTTTCCTCTTTGAGCAAGTTGTTTGGCTCACCGGGGAACTCCACAACCAGGGCTTCAAACGCGCTCCAGTCGGTCCAGTTGATGGAACCGTGCATGGCGAATCGCTCAGTCAACTGGTGGAAGGTGGCAAACTCAGCGTACGCTGGCAATGGCAACTTCAGGCTGCCAGGCTTGCTCGCCCCGGGAGCCAGACCGAAGCCCGCTCCGGTGGCATCGCCTTCCAGTTCCACCTCGATCTCGCTGTGGTAGGCCAGACCAATGCGGTGGCCAGCAGCGGGTTCCCAGGTGGCACCGAGCCGGTAACCAAAGGCCACGCCATCACCTTCAACCGACTTGAGAACGGCACCGGTGGAACCCGGAGGCAATACACCCAGCCCCTCAGCCCAGGCAGGAACCGTCGCCTCGACTTTGCCATCGCCGTACAGGGCACGTAAGGCCACACCAAAGCTCAGGGCATCACTGGCCTTGTAGGCCACGCTGGGGGCAAATTCGATGGTGGTGACTTCGGTGGTGGAACCAAAGATCGCGGTAGCATGGCCCGCAGGCACTTCGGTCGCCAGGCCGTAAGAGGAGTTCAGTGCCACGCCAATGGCCCACTGATCCGACAACCGGTTGCTGTAGTAGAAGTTGGGGACCAGGGCCGCCGGCGCGAAGTCGTCCGCATCCGCTTCACCAGGGCCTGTGGCGTACACCGGGGTGCCATTGAGGCTGACGCTGACGTCACCCTGAGAGTCGATGTTAGGATCGACATAGATGGCACCCAGAGACAGTTGCTGCCCATCCAGTTGCATCAGCAGCGCCGGGTTGCGCCCTTGTGCACTGGCGTTATCGGCAATGGCCGCTTCGCCGGCAAATGCCCGCCCCAGACCTGTTGCGGAATACTCGGCCAGCTGGAATCCAGCCCCCTGGGCCTGCGCCGCCAGTACGGTGGCAACAACGGCAGCAACTACACGAATTTTCATACTCTCCCCAAAACCTTATCCGGTCATTTTGATTTGTCGCCATAGTAGAGAGAGAAAAAAATAGTGCAATTACTCCTGAATCGAATTGTATAAAAACCCTGATTCAAAACAGATACTCAGAATAATTCACCGCAAAGAAGATCGTTTGACACAGCTTTGATGGCCGCAAAGCTGAACGAGTGTACCGAACGTTTACTCTAAATTCTGAGCTCAAAAATAAAAAGCCAGATAAATCAAAATATTAGATGGCGAAATTGGGCGCACAGTGTACGCCCAAGCCACAAAATCAAAACAGTGAATTTCACCAGTAATAATGAGTACGCCAAAATAGGCATTTCAAACCATTGAAAATAAAGCATTTACACTGGTCGGAGCTGATCGCCAATACCGATTTCAGCGTACATCTGATTACTGTCGCCAGGCGGGAATGCTGCCTTCGTAGTCATCAATGGCGTGCTCATGGCTCAGCGTCAAGCCGATGGCATCCAGACCGTTGAGCAGATTATGGCGAGCATCGTCATCCAGAGTAAATGACCAGCTCTGCTCACCACATTGCACCCGACACCGCTGCAGATCGATGCTCACCGGCGCGACTGCCGCCGCCTGAATCAACGCCTGAACCTGAGGCTCCGACAGGGTCACCGGCAGTAAACCGTTGTTGATGGCATTCTGATAGAAGATGTCGGCGAAACTGGGGGCAATGATGGCCCGCAAGCCGAAGTCGGCTAACGCCCAGGGCGCATGCTCGCGGCTGGATCCACAGCCGAAATTTTCCCCGGCAATCAGAATGGTGGACCGATCCCAAGGGGACTGGTTCAACACAAAATCCGGATTGGGCTGCTGACCCTCATGATCCAGATAGCGCCAGTCATGGAACAGGTGCACCCCAAACCCCTCGCGAGTGACCTTGGCCAGAAACTGCTTGGGAATGATCTGGTCGGTATCGATGTTGGCCCGGTCAAGCACCGCGGCCGTGCCCTGATGGTGAATAAATGGCTGCATGGTGAGCTCCTACAAAGTACGAATGTCGACGAACCGGCCCGCCAACGCCGCGGCGGCGGCCATGGCCGGGCTGACCAGGTGAGTACGACTGCCCCGCCCCTGTCGCCCTTCGAAGTTACGATTGGACGTGGACGCACAGCGATCGCCCGGTTCGAGGCGATCGTCGTTCATCCCCAGGCACATGGAGCACCCGGGCAGGCGCCATTCAAAACCGGCATCGATGAATACCGCATCCAATCCCTCCTGCTCCGCTTGCTGTTTCACCAGTCCGGAGCCAGGCACCACGATGGCATCGACACCGGGGGCGACCTTGTGGCCTTTGGCGATGGCCGCCGCCGCCCGCAGATCTTCAATGCGCGAGTTGGTGCAGGAACCGATAAACACCTTGTTGATGCTGACCTCGGTTAATGCCGTTCCCGGCGCCAAGTCCATGTATGCCAGCGCCTTGATGGCGGCAGACTGAGCCACTAACTCCTCAAACGCCTCGGCGGCAGGCACCGGCTGGTCGATGGCGATCACCTGACCCGGGTTGGTGCCCCAGGTCACCTGGGGAGCGATGGCGGCCCCGTCCAACACCACCTCGGCATCGAAGCTGGCATCGTCATCGCTGTGCAGGCTGCGCCAGTGTGACACCGCACTCTGCCAGGCTTCACCTTGAGGCGCCATGGGGCGGCCCTCGAGGTAATCAAACGTGGTCTGATCCGGAGCAATCAGTCCCGCCTTGGCACCCAGTTCGATGGCCATGTTACACACGGTCATTCGCCCCTCCATGGACAGGTTGCGAATCGCTTCGCCACAAAACTCCACCACATAACCGGTACCACCACCGTGACCGACCCGGCCAATGATCGCCAACACGATGTCCTTGGCGGTAATGCCTGGTGCCACCGCGCCCCGCACCTCAATTTTCATGGTCTTGGCCCGGCGCTGGCGCAGGGTCTGGGTGGCCAGCACATGCTCGACTTCGGAGGTGCCGATGCCAAACGCCAGCGCCCCGAAGGCGCCGTGAGTGGCGGTGTGGGAATCGCCACAGACAATGGTGGTGCCCGGCAGGGTAAAGCCCTGCTCCGGCCCCATTACATGAACAATTCCCTGATTCTGATGATGGATGTCATACAAGGTGATGCCGAATTCACGGCAGTTAGCTTGCAGAGTCTCCACCTGAGTCCGGGCCAGCGACGGCAACGCCTCAATGGAGCGGGTCCGGGTAGAGGTATTGTGATCCATGGTCGCCAGGGTTTTGCCGACCGCCCGAACCGAGCGACCGGACTGACGCAGACCATCGAACGCCTGAGGGGAGGTCACCTCGTGCACCAGGTGACGGTCGATGTACAGCAACGGTGTCTGCCCCTGCGGGACATTCAGGGTGTGGCTATGCCAGATTTTCTCATACAGGGTTTGGCTCATTGCGGGGTTCCTCCGGCGATGCGGGCGGCGATGGCATCGCCCATCTGGGCGGTCGTTAACGCCTGTTGACGGCGTTCCGGCGGCAACAGTTCGGCAGTCATCTGGCCGGCGGCGAGGGCCTCGGAAACCGCCCGGTCGATAGCATCGGCGGCCGCCTGCTCACCCAGGCTGTGGCGCAACATCAGGCTGGCCGACAGAATCTGCGCCACCGGGTTGGCAATGCCACGACCGGCGATGTCGGGGGCACTGCCCCCAGCCGGTTCATACAGGCCAAAACCGCTTTCATTGAGGCTGGCAGACGGCAACAGCCCCATGGAGCCGGTGATCATCGCCGCTTCGTCGGAGATGATGTCGCCAAACAGGTTCGAACACAGCATCACATCGAAATCGTACGGTCGGCGCAGCAACTGCATGGCGGCGTTATCGATGTAGATGTGCTCCAGCTCCACATCGGGATAATCTTTGGCCATGGCGTTGACCTCTTCACGCCACATTACCGAGCAGGCCAGCACGTTGGCCTTGTCCACCGACGCCACTTTGCCCCGGCGTTTGCGGGCGGCTTCAAACGCCAGCCGGGTGATGCGACGAATCTCATGGCGGCTGTAGGTCATAGTGTCAAACGCGGTTTCTTCCGCCCCCTCACCCCGGCGCCCCTTGGGCTCACCAAAATAGATGCCGCCGGTCAACTCCCTGACCACCAACAGATCCATGCCCTGACCACTGATGTCCGCCCGCAGGGGCGACAAGGATTCCAGCCCCTGGTGAATCTGCGCCGGACGCAGATTACAGAACAACCCGAAATGGCCCCGCAACGGCAACAGCGACGCCCGCTCCGGCTGCTCCGCCGCTGGCATCCCTTCCCATTTGGGGCCGCCGACGGAACCGAACAGGATGGCGTCGGCCTGCTCACAGCCCTGCAGGGTTTCCTCTGGCAATGCCCGGCCATGGCGGTCGATGGCAATGCCACCAATGTCGTGAGGGTGGTAATCCAGGGTAAAGCCAAACTGGCCGGACGCGGCCTGCAACACCTTGATGGCTTCCGCCATCACCTCCGGGCCGATGCCGTCCCCGGCCAGTACTGCGATGCGATGCTGCCTGCTCATGCTTCCTCCAAGATACGTTGTTTTTTCTGTTGAATCTGTTGCTGCCTGTGGATCAGGTTATAGACCCGAACCAGGGCGATGGCGGACGACTCGATGATGTCGGTCGACAGGCCCATGCCATGAAAGGTGCGCCCCTCAAACTCGGCGGTGATGTCCACCCGACCGAGGGCGTCGTGACCGCCGCCTTCGGCGCCGATGTGGTAGCTTTTGATGGCCAATTGATGGCCGGTGGCCCGGGCGATGGCCTTGTAGGCGGAATCCACCGGACCGTTGCCGGTGGCCGCCTCGGTCATCACCTCTTCGCCCACCTGCATCTCTACCGATGCGGTGGCAAAATGACTGCTGCCCGCCTGCACGTTCAACTGACGAATCTGGTAGTGGGCTTCCTCTTCGCGTTGATTCTCAAAGAACAGCAATGCCTCCAGATCGTAATCAAACACCTGGCCTTTCTTATCCGCCAGGGTCAGGAAACGTTGATACAGGGTCTCGAGATCGAACTCGCTGTCGCCATACCCCATCTCCGCCATGCGGTGTTTAATGACGTGACGACCGGAACGGGAGGTCAGGTTAAGGTTGTTGCGCCCCAGACCGATGGACTCCGGGGTCATGATTTCATAGGTATTCTGAGACTTGAGCACCCCGTCCTGATGGATTCCGGAGCTGTGGCTAAAGGCGTTGGCACCGACGATGGCCTTATTGGACTGAATCGGCATGTTGCACAGACGACTGATGGTCTGACTGACCCGGTGGATCTCGGCCGGGTTGGCCCCCACTTCCAGTCCAAAGCGGGCCATGCGGGTCTTGAGGATCATGATCACCTCCTCCAACGCCGCGTTACCGGCACGTTCACCGATGCCGTTGATGGTACCTTCTACCTGACGGGCGCCGGCTTCCACCGCCGCAATGGAGTTGGCCACCGACAAGCCGAGATCGTCATGACAATGGACCGAGATCACCGCCTGGTCGATGTTAGGTACCCGCTCAAACAGGGTGCGGACAATGCCGCCAAACTCGGTGGGGGTGGTGTAACCCACGGTGTCAGGAATGTTGACGGTGCGGGCGCCGGCTTTGATGGCCGACTCCACCATCCGGCACAGGTTGTCGATGGGCGTGCGCCCGGCATCTTCACAGGAAAACTCGACGTCATCGGTAAACCGACGGGCATAGCGAATGGCGTCGGTGGCCATCTCTTCCACCTGGGAGAAATTGCGCTTCAGCTTGCTTTGCACATGAATATCCGAGGTCGAGATGAAGGTGTGAATGCGAAACTGATCCGCCACTTTCAGGGCTTCGGCGGCGGCATCGATGTCGGCCTGCACCGCCCGGGACAAGGCACAGATGCGGCTGTCCTTAATGGTGGCGGCAATCTGACGCACCGAATCAAAATCCCCGGGCGACGACACCGGGAAACCGGCCTCGATGATGTCGATGCCCATCCGCTCCAATGCCCGAGCAATCTGCAACTTTTCGTTGACCGACAAACTGGCGGCCAGCGCCTGCTCTCCGTCTCTCAATGTGGTATCAAACAAGATTACCTGATCTGTCATTACTGCCTCCCTGACAACCCGTCCCCATGCGCAAGCAAAAAAAAACCCGCGCTCTAAGGCGCGGGTTGGCTATGCTCGAGTGGTACTGTTTTTAGTCCACGACCGGCCGGCCCGCGCAGCGTCCTGCTAGGGTTAGGCTTAGTAGTAGGGTGGAACCAAAAACGTTGTACATAAAAATTCAGTTTATCGTGGTTACGAAGTGACCTAACTATGGCGGTATTTCGCAAAGCCTGTCAACCACTAATCCTCGGGACGAGGGAAATTTTCGCTTTTTTCGGACCGACTTTCCCCCTTCGCTGCCGAAACTTCGACACCATCTCGTGGCATTTAAGCAACAATTACTGTCACTTACAGATTCGCCTCCGACTCAGTTCTGGTGCCGCTTTTGAGAGCCACCTCGCCCTGTCGGTATCCACTTCTTTACCAATGTGTAACAGAAGCATTATCCTATAGGCCTACCCTTTATTTATGCAGGCCATAATGCTGTCTCCGATTAGGATGATTGGAATCCTGCTGCTGATGCTTCTCCCCTGGAGCGCTCTGGCAGACGACCTGACCCAACGCCTGGACGCCTTGACCCTCGAGGTGCAGTTGAGTGCGCCCGACAGCTACGCCCACCTGGATAAGCTGGGCCCGCAGATTCAGTCGGCAACCCCTCTGCAACAGATGCGCTGGCATGTGTTGCGCTGTGAATCTGCCGCCAGCAGTCGCTCCCTGTCCGAAGTTCAACAGGTGGTCCGCCAGGGCCTGGCACTGGCCGAGAAGCTGCAGCAGCCGCAACTGTCCGCCTACATGAACGCCTGTGAAAGCGGCAAACTGATGACCCAGGGGCAGTATGAGCAGGCCCTGCAAAGCATCAATCGCGCCATCAATGACGACAATGCCTACGGCGCACTGGGCGTCAGCCTGCTACGACGGGCCGACATCTACGCGGATCAAGGCAACCTGGAATCGGCGCTGGATGACCTGTATCAGGCCCTGACCTGGCTGGAAAGTACCCACGATTACCCCCCCCTGTATCAGCCTCACCCGGCCATGCTGTCCTACTCGCTGGCACGAACCTATTACTACCTGGGGGATTACCTGCGCAGCGACACCCTGTTTGAACAGGCGATTCGGGAAGCACCTTCGGACTCGGTGCTCAGCTGGGTGATTCGCGTGAACCAGACCTTCACCCTGATGCAGCAGCAGCGCTTTATCGAAGCCAGCCAGCAGATGGAGAGCCTGGACGCCCTGGTACCCAACATGAACCTGACCGATCAGGCCCATTTCAATCTGCTCTACGCCCACCTGAGCCTGAAGCTGGACCGTTACGCCAACGGCTACCACTACGCCGAGCTGGCCATCAGTCAATTTGGTGAGCTGGGCATGGATGAACGCCAGGCCCGGGCCCGGGGCTTTCTGGCCGAATCGGCCTTTCATCTGAAGCGGTTCGAAGACGCCCGCTATCACCTCAACCTGGCCCGGGAACGCTACCGGCAGGACAACGACACTCGAGTCCTGGCCGATCTGGATCGCATCGAATCGGAAGGCGAAGCCCTACAGGGGCATTATCAGAAAGCGTATCAGCTGCAGTTGTCGTATCAGAAAGCCTACGCCGGCCTGCAGGAGCAACTGCGAAAAGACGCACTGCTGCAGCAGCAAGCCCAACTTGATCAGCGCATCGACCGCAGTCGCGAGCGACTGGCTGCCCAATCAGAAGAGTACTTTAAACTACACAACAAGTTGATGATCTGGCAGGTCATCGCCTCGCTGAGCCTGTTGTTATGGCTGATCTGGCTGCTGTTTAAGCTCACCAGCAACAGTGGTGCCGGCGCCGGCAACCGGCCGCTGCAGAATCAGGACTGGCGCAGCCAGCTGGAGCATGCCCTGGCCACCACAGACAGGACCCTGCCGGTGGTGCAGTTCAATTGGGAAGGCCCGCCCTTAAGTGAATTGGACCGGAAACGGATTCTGAGTCGGGATCTGCGCATCAATGACATCATGCTGGAACCCAGCGATCATCAGTTGCTGATGCTGCTGGTGGATGCCAGTGAAGCCGAGGCCGAGCGGCTACGCTATCGCCTCAGCCGCAGCCTGGTGGAAGCCGGCTACCTGAATATCACCACCGGCGTGGCCCGTTCTCACCCTCTGGATCGCAGCGACTCCCTGTTGGCACGGCTGGAGTGCAATCAGATTCAGCACAGCTTGATGCGGCCGGAAAACATCATTCGTCCAAATAAGCCGCAATGGCATCGATGAACTGCTGACCGTAGCGTTCCAGTTTCTTGGCCCCCACCCCGTTGATCCGCAATAGCGTCCACTCTGTGGTCGGCAACTCACTGGCCATCTCCGCCAGGCTGGCATCGGAGAACACTTGATAGGGCGGAATCCCCGCCTCGTCGGCCAGGGTTCGGCGTAACTGCTTCAGCAGGGCAAACAGGCGTCGATCGTAGTTTTGCGGCAACAGTCGGCTGCGGCCCTTGCCGGGTTTGGCCAGCACGATGCGGGGCTCTGCCAGCTCCAGCTTTTGACTCCCCTGCAACACTGCCCGGGCCGCTGGATTCAACGTCAGCGCCATGGAGCGGGTAATGTCCTGATTCACCAAGCCATGGTGGACCAACTGACGCAACACCGACAACCAGTGATCACTGGAGTGCTCGCTGCCAATGCCCCAGGTGGTCAGCTTGTCATGGCCCCGCTCTACCACGGCGTGGTTCTTGCTGCCTCGCAGCACCTCGATGACGTGGCCCATGCCAAACCGCTGCTTCACTCGGTAGATGCAGCTGAGGGCCTTGCGGGCCTGCTCGGTGGCGTCAAAGCGTTTCGGCGGATCCAGGCAGATGTCGCAGTTGCCACAGGATTCGTGGGCCGGTTCATCAAAGTAGTTGAGCAGCACCTGTCGCCGACAGGTCTGGGCCTCGGCAAAGGCTGCCATGGCATTGAGTTTGTGAATGTCCACCGGGTTGGGCTCACGGTCACCGCTCTCCAGCAACTGCCTGACTCGGGCGATATCGCCAGGATCAAACAGCATCAGGGCTTCGGCATCCAGACCATCACGACCGGCACGGCCAGTCTCCTGATAGTAACTCTCAATGGATTTCGGCAGATCCCAGTGCACCACAAAGCGGACGTTGGACTTGTTGATGCCCATGCCAAAGGCCACCGTGGCCACGACGATGTCCACCTGCTCACGCAGAAACGCCTCCTGCACCTGATTACGCAAATCCGACTCCAGACCGGCGTGATAGGCTTCGGCAGCGAATCCCTCCTTGCGCAGCTTTTCGGCCACCTCTTCGACCCGCCGCCGGCTGCCACAGTAGATGATGCCGGCGTTACCTTTCTGCTGCTGCAGGAAGGTCTTCAGCTGAGTGAAGGGGCTGAGCTTGTCCATCACGCTGTAGCGGATGTTGGGCCGGTCGAAACTGGACAGGTGCTCGTAGGGCTGGTTCAGCCTTAACCGCTGCACGATGTCGACCCGGGTGGCCTGATCGGCGGTGGCGGTCAGGGCCATCATCGGAATATGGGGAAAGGCCTGTTTGACCTCGCCGAGACGGGCGTATTGAGGGCGGAAATCATGGCCCCACTGACTGATGCAATGCGCCTCATCCACGGCAATCAGCGATAAGGGCCATTCCGCCAGCCGCGCCATCATGTCCGGTGCCAGCAACCGCTCGGGTGAGAGATAGATCAGCTTGATCTGGCCATCCCGAATGGCGGCCAGGCTGGCCAGCCACTCCTCACGGCTCAAGCTGGAATTGAGCGCCACCGCCCCGATCCCCAGCTGACGAACGGCGTCGACCTGATCTTTCATCAGCGACAACAACGGTGACACCACCACGGTGACGCCGTCGAGCAGCAACGCCGGTAGTTGGTAACACAGGCTCTTGCCACCGCCTGTGGGCATGATCACCAACCCATCCTGCCCCTGACAGGCCGAAGCCACCACCTGTTGCTGCCCGGGACGGAACTGACGGTACCCAAACACTTGCTGAAGTAGGGCCAGCGCAGGATCGGGGCAATCGGAAAGGGGCGTGGCGGCGGCAGTGGAGTCCATGAATCTCAATACAGGTCACAAAAGGCCCGTTATTGTAATTCAACTGGCCGCGCCTGTCTGCCATCACAAAAAGGTTGTGTCCCAATCCCGCAGGTGTTCTGATAAATGATTGAAAAACAGCCAATACGCATCGAGGAGCAGCGCCAATGACCGCCCTGACCCAGCCTCAAGCGCTGGAGTACGTTCGCCGCCTGTTTGTTGACCGCATTCCATTTCATCAACTGGTTGGCATTGAATTCACCCAGCTGAGCCTGACCCAATTGCAACTGCGGCTGCCGATGCGACCGCAGTTGGTAGGCAACCCCGCCCAGCAGATTCTGCATGGCGGTGTCACCGCCACCCTGCTGGACGTGGTGGGCGGCATCACCGCCTTTACCGGCGTGATCCAGAGTCGGGAGCTCTGGCCCGAAGAGGTACTGGCCCGACGCCTGAAGACCCTGGGCACCATCGACTTGCGGGTCGATTACCTGCGCCCCGGCCGCGGAACGCTGTTTGTGGCCACCGGCACGGTGATCCGCGCCGGCAATAAAGTGGCGGTGTCCCGCATGGAGCTGCACAACGAGCGGGGCAGTCACATCGCCTTTGGTACCGGGACTTACCTGGTGGGGTAACACCATCATTGCATCCATGGCCACCGCAGGGGCATACTGTCGCTCCTTTTACGGCAATTGCCCCCGACTTCGACCAGTGTGACCCATGCAAAATCAGGAATTCCGCCACGGCGTGATCTACGCCATCATGGCCTACTGCATGTGGGGCTTTGCCCCTCTGTACTTCAAATCCATAGCCGAAGTACCGGCAACGGAAATTCTGATGCACCGGGTGATCTGGTCGTTCGTGATGATGCTGTTGCTGGTGGCCGTGACCGGCCAGTTCAGCGCAGTCCGGCGATTGCTTCGCCAACCCAGGCAGTTACTGACCCTGACCGTCACCGCCACTCTGGTCGCTGGTAACTGGCTGATTTTCATTTGGGCTGTCAATTCCGGCCGCATGCTCGATGCCAGCCTCGGCTACTTCATCAACCCGCTGTTCAATGTAGCGTTGGGAATGCTGTTCCTGGGAGAGCGACTGCCGAGAATGCAGTTGATGGCGGTGGGACTGGCAACCACCGGCGTGGTGGTAGAGCTGGTGCACTTCGGTTCCCTGCCGTGGATCTCCCTGGCCCTGGCCAGCAGCTTTGGCTTGTACGGCCTGCTGCGCAAGAAAGTCGCGTTACAGTCCATTACCGGCCTGTTCGTGGAAACTGCGATGATGCTACCGGTGGCGCTGCTGTTCTGGGCCCAATTGGACTCCCCGACCTCCAACTTAGGCAACAATCCACTGCAGCTTAACCTGCTGATCATCGCCGCCGGGATCATCACCACCCTGCCGCTGCTGTCCTTCGCTGCCGCCGCAGTACGAATTCCGTTTTACATGCTGGGGGTGTTCCAGTACATCGGCCCCAGCCTGATGTTTGGTCTGGCCATCACCCTCTACGATGAACGGCTGGACCCGGCCCAATTGACGACCTTCTGCTTCATCTGGGCCGCACTGCTGCTGTTCACCTTTGACATGTGGCGTCAGTCGAGAAAAAAACGCCACCCCTGAAACCCACACAGCCCCGCAAGCGGGGCCGTGTCTTAGCAGGCGGACAACTACGCCAATTCCCGATCCAGCAACTTACGGTAGCTTTCCAGGGCACCGTTATGCTCGCCCAGTTGCTCCTGCAACTCGGCCAGCTGGGAATAGCGATAGCGAGTCGGCGCCAACTCAATGGCCTGACGCTGATACTTCTTCGCCTCCCGGTACTGGCGTATCTGCCGGCTGAGGTTGGCCAGGCAATCAAAGTACGCCGGCGACTCCGGAGCCGCATACTGTCGCTGCAGCTGATGAATCAGTGACTCACCGGCATCCTCACTGCACAGCGGCAGCATCTCCAGCAACAGTGCCTGCGGCGCCGATTTCGACAGCTGAGCCATCAGCACCTTGCGGGCTTCCGTCGGCTGTTGAAACCGGATCAACGCCTCGATATAAGCCTGGGCAATGGAGTCGAGCTTACGGGTGCGTCGCGGTAGTTGTTGCCATCGCTCCTGCACCGCTTCCAGAGACGGACACGCTTGCAAGGCACCGCGTTCAATCTCCACTGGCAACGCCTGCAACTGCTCCTGAGGCAACACCTTGTGCTTGACCAGGGCTGGCGCAATGCGGGAGATGGCGTCCCAATCCTGCTGGCGCTGGTACAATTCATGGGCCAGCTTCAACACCGTCGGCCGGGCTCTCAGTGACGCCGGCAAGGCCTCCAGGCACTGGCGGCCGGCCGCCAGTTCGCCGTCCTGAATCAGATAGCGAATGCGGGCAATGTTGACTGCCGCATCGCTGCCGGGCAGGGCTTCCGCCTGTTTCAGGAACGCCTCCGTCTGCTCAGCATCCCCTTGGTGATGGGCAGCGCGGGCGGCCGCCAGGTAATTCACCAATGGCAGTTCACCGGCACCGGCCCCTTTCGACATCGCCGTCTGGGCCAGAGACCAGTTCTCCTCCGCCAGGGCCAGTGCGCCTTGCAGAGTAAACTTGCGTGAACTGCGCTGTCGCCAGCGCTTGGGCAACGACCAGGTCAGGCCGATGCCCTGAATCCCCTTGACCAGCAACCACTCCAACAGCTGCAACAGGGCAAAGCCCACCAGCAGCATCACCACCGCCGCCACTACCGAGGTTTCGATGGTGTAATCGCCGACGGCCAGCAGCAGGTAGCCTTTGTTCTCCACCAGCTTGGGGCCGACAATGGCACCGGCCAATACAATCAGGGTGTAAATCAGTAGCCTAATCATCAGCGATTCTCCCTGGCACTACCCAGGCGATCCGCCACAATGCGTTCCAACAGCGGCTGACTGTTTAACTCCGTGGGCAGGCGACTGGCCAGCTCCACCGACCGCAGCTCAGACAGAGTTGCCAGGGCGGCATCGATCTCGGCCGCATCCCGTTTGAAATAGGTATCGATCCACTCCGACGCGGTCCCCAGGGCCTTGCGATAGGCCTGTGTATGGCCGTGGTACAGGGCCAGCTGAGCCTGCATCATCTTACCTTTGAGGTGCTCTCGCAGGTACCACTCTTGCTCCGGAGCCAACAGCGGCTGCAGCTCCCCCTGTCGACGGCGGACGGTAATAAAGTCGTCCATCAGGGCGCTCCAGGTTTTCGCCAGATTGGCCCGCCAGTCATCCACCGACTCCGAGGGGGCATTGCTGGTTTCGGCCTGCGCCAGTTCAGGCAGCTCAACCCGATTCAGCGGCCACTGGTCCACCTTGGCAATCAAGGATTCAATGGACAGGGCCAGCCCGGCCAGATCCTGTCTGGGCAGCGCTTTAAGGGTGGCGATGTCGTCTTTCAGCGCCCCACGAATCGACGTCAGGGCATTGTCGTCCACCAGGTTCAGGCGCCGGTCCGCGTCCTGCAGCAAGGCGATGGCGGTCTGCACATCCTGTTCCAACCACAGTTTGCGGCCAGCCATCTGCACCAGGTAGTCCGCTTCGGCCAGTAGCCAGTCTTGGGGCCGCAGGTTGCGGGCCTTGGTCAGGGCAGACTGCAACTCGGCCACCTGCTTGATCATCCCCTGTTGCTGACGGGCCTGCTCGCCAATGCGCTGTTCCAGCATGGTGCGCTCAGACAGCATCTGAGTGCGCATCTCATCCAATTTACCGGTCAGGGCCTGGGACTGCAGCTGTTGTTGCTGGCGTTGTTGCCACTGCCACACCGTGAAGGCGGTGGAAGCTGCCGCCAACAGCAAGGCGACGATGGCCACCAGAATGGCAATGCTGGCGCCTTTACTTTCTGCCTTGGCCGGTTGTGGCTGTGGGGGGCTCAAGGGGCGATGTTCGGCCTTCGGGGCCGGGGTGGAATCGGTCTCGGAGCTAGGCTCAGAGGCCGGCTCGGCGGCCTCGGGCGCCGCGTCGCGCTCCGGCGCCTGCTGAGGGGCATCGTCCTGCGGCTGGGCAGGGGTCGCGTTGTGATCAACGGTGTCTGGCGAGTCCAGTTTCGACTCATCGGTGCTGGGAGAGTTGGGATGTTCCGGCTTCTTATCCATTACTAACGATTCTTCCAGTTTGCTATCGACTCAATGATAGCGTCATCTCCTGCTCCTTGGGTTACACAGATGTGCTGGCACCCCAGTTTTCGGGCCGCCGCCGCCACCCGCTCCACCGGCACCAACAACAATTGACGTTGCAGCCAGGGTCGCTGAGGCTCGGGCACCACTTGAAACAGGTTGTGCAGGATCTCGACACTGGTAGCCAGTATGGCGTTAACGCCGTCCCGTTGCCAGCTTTGTACTTGATCTGACCCATTTATTTTGGGTATCTGGCGACGATAAACCGACCAATACTGCACCGATGCTCCCGCCGCCGTCAGGCGCTCGGCCATGGTCTCACGACCACCATTGCCCCGAACGATGACAAACCGCTGCTGGGCCACATCCGCCATCTGCGGCAGTGACCACACCCCTTCGGTGGTTTCGTTATCCGGCGGCGCGGTCAGGGGGGAGACCCCGTGAGCCTGCAGCGCCCGAGCGGTAGCACCGCCGACGGCGAGGTAACGAATCGGCGGCCAAGACGGCAACAGGCGGGCGGCGTAGTCGACCGCGTTGGCAGACACAAAAAAAGCCGCATCCACCCCAGCCAGAGGGGACGGACACGGCTCCGGTTCGGCGACGATCTCCATCATGGGGCAGCAACTTACCTGCTGCCCCATGGCCTCCAGCCGGGCGGCCAGAGACCGATTGCGACCCGCAGGGCGGGTCAGCAAGATGTGCATCAGGCCTCCCCGTACACCTCTTTGAGAATCTCACCGGCACCGGCGCTGAGCAGCATCTCTGCCAGTTCAATGCCCAGTTTTTCGGCGTCGGCCTTGTTGCCTCGCACTTCGTTACGCAGAAGAACGCTGCCATCCGGCTTGCCCACCAGACCACGCAGCCACAGCTGGTCACCTTCCAGTTCGGCGTAAGCGCCGATTGGCACCTGACAGCCGCCTTCCAGGTGGGTGTTCATGGCACGCTCGGCAATCACTCGAGCACGGGTTTCCTCGTGCTCCAACACACTCAACAGCTCCAGCAGTTCGGCGTCATCCAGACGGGCTTCGATGCCAACCGCACCCTGACCGTTGGCTGGCAAGGACTGCTCGCTTTCGATAAAGCTGGTGATGCGGTGATCAAACTCCAGTCGTTTCAGGCCTGCCGCCGCCAGGATAATGGCGTCGTACTCACCCTCGTCCAGCTTACGCAGACGGGTGTTGACGTTACCACGCAGATCACGAATCTTCAGATCCGGACGCAGTTCACGCAGCTGACACTGGCGGCGCAGGCTGGAGGTACCGACGATGGCCCCCTGCGGCAGCTCATCCAGGGTCTGGTAGTTATTCGACACAAAGGCATCGCGAGGATCTTCACGCTCACAGATGGTGGTCAGACCCAGCCCTTCGGGAAAATCGACCGGCACGTCCTTCATGGAGTGCACCGCAATGTCGGCTCGCCCTTCCAGCATGGCCACTTCCAGCTCTTTAACGAACAAGCCTTTGCCGCCCACTTTGGCCAGCGGCGTATCGAGAATGATGTCACCCTTGGTGGACATCGGCAGCAGAATCACCTCCAGGCCCGGGTGCGCTTTTTCCAGCTCGGCCTTAACAAACTCCGCCTGCCACATGGCCAGCGGGCTCTTGCGGGTTGCGATTCGAATCTCTTTGCGCGCCATAAGTCTCGGTATCCTTAACTAATATCGGCACTGATTTGCGCCGTTACCAACAACAATTAGCGCTCATGTTGCCAGCATTTCGTATTGCATTAAAGCAGGCACAGCGGTTAGCTACGCTTTTATCGCCCTAAATCTCGGAAAATTGATCCTTTTCACGATTTCTCGTCAACCCCGGAATAATGTTATCATGATCACAGTTCCCCCCTATTTTGTGAGCCCACATTGAATCAGGTTTCGGCCGATATCGCCCTGAGTAACACCCTAAATCAGGTTCGGCTTAAGCAATTCCAGCAGCTTCTGAGCCCACATCAGATTGCCGTACTGTCGACGGTGATCGGTGCCTTGCATTGCCCGAAGTCACGCTTGCTGCCCGGCTGCCCGACCGCCGTCAGCGGCTTCGTCTCGCCACCGCTGTTCCGTCCCTCCGACGAGGACCTGGGCCACACTGGGCCGCTGCTGGGACTCTATGCCATGGGCAGCAGCGGCTCCCTCGGCCAGACCCGCAGCTCCGACGTGGATCTGTGGCTGGTTCATGAAGACGGCCTGGACAGTGACACCCTGGATGCCCTGCAGCAAAAGGCACAATGGCTCAGCCGCTGGGCCACCGAACAGGGATTGGAAACCCACCTGTTTCTGATCAATCCCTGTCAGTTCGGCCTGCCCTGCCAGCGCTGTCTGGATAAGGAACACAGCGGCAGCGCCCAACACTGGCTGCTGCTGGAGGAGTTCTACCGCACCCAGATCCGCCTGGCCGGCAAAGCCCTGGCCTGGTGGCCCGGCGCACCGACTCACCATCCGGCACTGCTGTCCCTCGGCCAGATCCAACATCTGCCCGCCAGTGAGTTCTTTGGTGCCGCCTTGTGGCAGCTGTTTAAGGGCATCGACCGTCCCCATAAATCCGCCCTCAAGGTGCTGCTGCTGGAAGCCTACGTCGCCGACTACCCGGATCAGCGCATCCTGCGCGATCAGCTGTGGTACGGGCTTAAGGCCGGCAAATCGGTGCAGGAAACCGATCACTATCTGATGCTGTACCAGCGACTGGAGCACTACCTGACCCGTCAGCAAGAACCCAGCCGGCTATCGATGGTGCAACGCTGCTTCTACCTGAAATGCCATAGCAACAGCGCGCCGGTGGATGACGATGACTGGCGGCGGCGCAAACTGACCAAGCTGGCGAAGCAATGGCAGTGGACACCGCTGCTGATCGAGTCGCTGGACCAGGCCCAGCACTGGCATGCCGGCCAGGTGCGCTGGTTCAATCAGCAACTGCAACAGTTGATGCTGGCCAGCTACCAGAGGCTCACCAGCTTCGCCAGCGGCCAACGCTTGCCCCGGCAACTGCAGATTCAGGACATGGGCATCCTGACCCGCAAACTCTACACCCAATTTGAGTCGGAACCGGACAAGCTGGTGAGGCTGAATCCGTTATGGAGCCACGGCCTGGTGGAACCACACCTGACCCTGCTGCAGGTGGACGCCAGCGACGGCCACGGCGGCAACTGGTACCTGTACCGGCAACCACCGGACAAACGGCTGCTGTTTGGTGAAAGCCCCTTGTTCCACCACCGCAGCCGCCTGGCGTGCATCGCCTGGGCCGCCGCCAACGGTTTGGTGGACTTTCATACCCAGATACACTGTTTCAATGCCGGCCAGGGCCGAAGCAGTCGCTCACTGACCCGCTTGGCCCGTCAGTTCTGCCAGCAACTGCCGCAACCGGAAACCAGCGATCTGGAGGCCCTGCAACAACCCTGGCATCTGGACGAGATTACGGTGGTGGTCAACCTGGAACAGGATCCCTCCCGTCACTGGCACGGCTCCGAAGCGATGCTGGACCTGAGGGGCAATAAAGTGTTGTCCACCGGGCGCCCCAAGCGACCGCTGATAGGGTCGCTGGAGCTGTTGTGTCGCAACAGTTGGGGTGAGCTGCACTACCACAGCTTCGACGGTGAGCACGGCATACTGAAAATGCTGGAGCAACTGATGTCCGGCATCACCAATGAGCACTTGCCCCAAGTCCGGGTGGTGTCGGTCGGCCACAGAGCCAACCGTCAGATCACCGATAAGCTGCAATTTCTGATCGAGCAGTGTGGACGCTTACGCCAGCAAAGCCGGGCCGAGCAACTGCAGGTTCTGCCCTTGACCATCGGTGAGCATCAGTATGGGCTGCTGTTTTCCACTCAGGGCATGCATTGGCGGCCCGCCGATGAACTGCCGCCACTGCCGGAGCCTCTCAAGGAAGGCACCCTGCAGACGCTGCCGCAGCCGCGCCTGGGCGATGACCCCTATGCCAGCGCGCCGGCGATACTGCGGCTGCACGCCCGCAAGGGGATGCGACAGTACTTCGTGCGCGAGCGCCAGCAAGGGCTGGACATCTATCTGCTGGATGAAAACAACGTCATGCAACGATTTTTCCATTCGGTCACCCAGTTGAGCGCCCTGATCGACAACATCAGTGATCTTTATGTGTTTAAGCAGGAAGGGAAGTTTGGCGGTGGCAGCTTTAATCTGCCGCAGTTCTATCGACTGAAGCGCTGCAACGGCGAATTGACGGTGATGCCCCTGGCGGAATCGGAGCTGCTGCAGCTGGGGTAGCTCCGCCAGCGAATCCACGGAGGGATTCGCTCGGCAAGCATTAAAATTGAATCTGCTCTCCACCCTGTTTGGCCACCGACTCGGCTAAGAAACTCAACAACTCCACCCCTTCACGCTCTTCAATCCATTGTCCCTCGACCTGACTGAAGCGGTAGCCACCAAACTTGGTTGCCAACCACAGCTGACACATCGCTTCCTGCTTATTCAGCACAATGTGGCTGCCATCGATGCACTCCAGATCCAGCACGTTGCCAGACTGCTCATAATCCAGCTCCAACTCACTGTCATCGATGGCATCAACGATGCCTTCCAGCGTGTCATCGGCCAGTTGGTGAAAGCGGCTTGTATCCATCGACATGATCTATTCTCTTTGTTTGCAATTGGCGGTTGGAATGCGATTATAGAGGGCTAAATTCCCAAGGTCATCGCTTTTCCCATGTTACGACTGTTTACCGCATTTTTTTGCTGCTGGCTGCTGGCCGGTTGTGGTCAGAAAGGACCACTGATGCTCCCCGAACCGGAGGCCGTCAATCCGCCTGCCTCGGAACACCCGGTCGCCGCTGAATCTGAACAGGAACGCGACCCTCAGCCATAGGACACCGCCATGGACCATTTCAGTTATCACCAAGGACGCCTGATGGCTGAACAGGTCAGCGTGGCCGAACTGGCTGACCGCTATGGCACGCCCTGCTACGTCTACTCCCGGGCCACCATTGAGCGCCACTGGCACGCCTTTGATGCTGCCGTCGGCGCCCACCCTCATCTCATCTGCTACGCGGTCAAAGCCAACAGCAACCTGGCGATTCTCAACCTGCTGGCGCGCCTGGGCAGCGGCTTTGACATCGTCTCCGGCGGCGAGCTGGCGCGAGTGCTGGAAGCGGGAGGGGATCCCGGAAAAGTGGTGTTCTCCGGCGTCGGCAAGCGCACCGAAGAGATGCGTCAGGCGCTGACGGCGGGCATTCACTGTTTCAATGTGGAGTCCGAGCCAGAGCTGCAACGCCTTAACCAGGTTGCCGAGGATCTCGGGCTGGTGGCACCGGTGTCGCTGCGCATCAACCCAGATGTGGACGCCGGCACTCACCCCTACATCTCCACCGGCCTGAAGCAGAATAAGTTCGGCATCCCCATGGCCCGGGCCGAAGCCGCCTTTGAGCTGGCCCGGCAACTGCCTCACATCGACATTAAAGGGGTGGATTGCCACATCGGCTCGCAACTGACCACCCTGCCACCGTTTCTGGCGGCGCTGGAACGGCTGCTGGCGCTGATCGATCGGCTCGAACAACGCGGGATTCGAATTCACCACCTCGATGTCGGTGGCGGCTTAGGGGTGAACTATGGCGATGAAAATCCGCCCCACCCGGATCAGTATGCCGCCGAATTGCTGAAACTGCTCAAGGGCAGACCGCTGACCCTGATCTTCGAGCCGGGTCGGGCCATCATGGCCAATGCCGGCGTGCTGCTGACTCGGGTCGAATACCTCAAACAGGGAGACGATCGAGACTTTGCGGTGGTGGATGCGGCCATGAATGACCTGCTGCGTCCCAGTCTCTACAGCGCCTGGCAGGCGATCATCCCGGTCACTCCCCGCTCGGGCAGCCCACGCCGCTACGATGTCGTGGGCCCCATCTGTGAAACCGGTGATTTTCTTGGCAAAGATCGCCCCCTGGTGTTGGAGCCCGGCGATCTGCTGGCGGTGCGCAGCGCCGGTGCCTATGGCTTTGCCATGGCCTCCAACTACAACAGCCGCCCCAGAATTGCCGAGATAATGGCCGACGGCAACCGGGCCCAGCTGATACGGGAACGAGAAACCGTCAATCAGTTGTGGCAAGGTGAGCACTTACTGCCGTAAACTAATCAAAAACTTAAATTCAAAAGTAGGACAGCGTCTTGATCCAGTTCTCCAAAATGCAGGGGTTAGGCAACGACTTTATGGTCGTCGATGCCGTCACTCAGAACCTGTATCTGTCTCCGGAACAGATCCGTCGTCTCGGCGATCGGCATTTTGGCGTGGGTTTTGATCAGCTACTGATGGTGGAACCCCCCTACGATCCCGAGCTGGATTTTCATTACCGCATCTTCAATGCCGACGGCAGCGAAGTGGAAAACTGCGGTAACGGCGCCCGCTGCTTTGCCCGTTTCGTGCGGATGAAAGGGCTGACCAACAAGAATCACATCGGGGTCAGTACTCAGGCCGGCACCCTTAAGCTTCGACTGGTGCACGACGATCAGGTGACCGTCAACATGGGGCAACCGAGATTTGAACCGGGCCAGTTGCCGTTTCGGGCCAATAAGGTAGAGAAAACCTACCTGCTGCAAACCGACGACCAGATTCATCTGTGTGGCGCCGTCTCCATGGGCAACCCTCACTGTGTGCTGCAGGTAGACGACATCGACAGCGCCGATGTGGCCGGCATCGGCCGCAAGCTGAGCAAGCATGAGCGCTTTGCCAAGGGGGTCAATGTCGGCTTTATGCAGGTGTTGTCCGACTCCCACATCAAATTGAGAGTCTTTGAACGCGGCGCCGGGGAAACCCTGGCCTGCGGCACCGGAGCCTGCGCCGCAGCGGTGATCGGCCAGCATCAGGGAATTCTGTCGCAAAAGGTGCGCGTTGATTTGCCAGGTGGTACCTTACACATTGATTGGCCAGGCCATGGAAAGGCTGTAGAAATGACCGGGCCAGCCGTACACGTTTACGATGGTCAAATTGGATTATGAAACACGATCTCACCGACAGCCTTAACGATCTGAGTGCCAGCATGGTCAAAGAGTACTTGCTGGAGAACTCGGATTTTTTCATTCGCCACCCAGAGTTGCTGCTGAGCCTGCGGATTCCCCATACCGAACGCGGCACCGTCTCGCTGATTGAACACCAGCAACTGAACTTGAGATCCCGGGTGCAACAGCTGGAAGAGGAGATCACCTCGCTGTTGTCGGTGGCCTCCCGCAACGAAGACATCTACCGATTCTACAACCAGCTGTTCTTTGACCTGCTCAACACCCGCAGCCTTGACGAGGTCAACCGGGTATTGGTGGACAGCTTCAAGAACCGCTTTCGGTTTGCCAAGGTCCGGCTGGCCATTACCGATCTACAGGGGCAGTTCGATCAACCTGAGCTCAACCTGATTCTGCGTCGCCGCCTCAATGAACAGGGCTACTACCTTGGCCGACTCCCTGCACAGGAGCAGAACCCACTGGTGGCTCAGGACAACGGCTCGGTGGCACTGGTGTGCATCGGCGATCGCAGTCAACCTGTGGCGCTGCTGGCCATCGCCTCCAACGATCCCAGCCACTTCTCCCCGGACATGGACACCATGATGCTGGATCAGGTGCGCCAGTTGTTGGCCTACAAGATCCCGCAACTGCTGCATGGATGAGCCACTGCGCCAGTTCGAGCGCTACTTACGCAGCGAACGTCAGTATTCACCCCACACCTGTCGTAACTACCTGAGAGAATTGAACCGATGCGCGCCCCTGTTGCAACAGCAGGGCGTGCAGCGTTGGCAAAGCGTCAGCCACCCACAGTTGCAGCAGCTGATCAGCAAGTTACACCGGCAGGGGTTGTCCCCGCGCTCGCTGGCCCTGACCCTGTCGGCACTGCGTCAGTTCTTCGACTTCCTGGTCGATGACGGCACCGTGGATCACAATCCCGCTCGCCACCTCAGCGCCCCCAAACAGGGCAAACCTCTGCCGAAGAATCTGGACGTGGACCAGATGGACCAACTGCTCAGCATCGACAGCGAGGATCCCCTTGCCGTTCGCGATCGGGCGATGATGGAGCTGTTCTACTCCAGTGGTCTGCGCCTGGCTGAACTGGTGGCCATCGACCTCGATCAACTGGATGCGAAGGAAAAGCTGGTGAGAGTCACCGGGAAAGGGGGCAAAACCCGGCTGCTGCCGGTGACCTCAGTGGCCATCGAGTGGATAGAACGTTGGCTGACGCTGCGCTCTGGATTGACCACGGAGAGCGGCGGGGCCCTGTTCGTCTCCAACCGCGGCACCCGTATCAGCCCACGCTCGGTGCAGGCTCGCTTGGCGAAATGGGGGCAGCAACAGGCGGTCGGTGCCCGAGTGCATCCGCATAAATTGCGCCACGCCTTCGCCACCCACATGCTGGAATCCTCCCAGGATCTGCGCGCCGTTCAGGAGTTGCTCGGCCACGCCAATCTCAGCACCACCCAAGTCTATACCCACCTGGACTTTCAACACCTGGCCGAGGTCTATGACCAGGCCCATCCCAGGGCCAAGAAGCGTACCTGAGTCGTCAGTTAATGCGGATCTTACTGTGGCGGACCGGCTCCGGCCAGATAGGCTGTCCCTGCTCATCCAGCGGCAACCAGATCAGGCTGCCATTGGTTTCATGTTCGGTTTTCTGGGCACACACCAGAGTACGGCCGGACATCTCCAGCAACGCCCCCTGGGAGTATTGTTGCCCCTGATACCAGCACACCGGCTGAACCTGAGTTGGCTGGGTAATCAAAACCGGATCGGTCACCGCCATGGCGACGGCAGAGAATAGCGAAAGAAACAAAACAATGAATGGCATGGCTGGGGGGTTCCTGGATGGCCGTTAATCAGAGAGTATCCGACCCAGGAATCAGAAGCAAAATGAAGCGGTTTATACCAGGCCGTCGGACAGCATCAGAACCGCATTGATGACAAACGGAGTCAGGGCCAGGAACACACCGACGATCAGAATATACAGATGTGGTAAGCAGGGCTGGCGCATAACAGGCTCCGGTTGAGACTCTAAAAGAATCAGATTCAAAAACGCAAATTCAGTGTGAGCAGAGTAGCGGATTTCCAAAAACGACCCTTGATCGAGATCAATGAAAGACCCATTAGTTGAAATCCGTCACAGTTTTCCGGTAATTGCCGGCCAGCTCACTGCTGAAGCACTAAAAACCCTCACTTTTGTGAGTTACAGCAACAACCCTCTCCGAACGCAATTTTTACCCAGGTTAACTAAAGGTTAAATCCCCAAGGTCACTTAAACTAACTCTAAAAGAACCGCCGAGGTGTATGTGAACCAAAATGCGGGCCAAACTGTCTCAACCCCGCCGATAAAGGCATCAATATGTGACAACCCTCTACGAATATCGTGAAAAAAACCTTTTTTATTCAACTACAAGTCACATTTAGGTAAACCCTGGGTTAATAAGCACTTAACAAGGAGATTTAGGTCAAATATCACTCCGATTTATCACTTTGGGGTCGGCGAACCTTGTCGAACTTCACATTTTTCCCGTCTGCGTACATAGACAATTCTGCCTGCCATTTTTGGCTCGTTTTACTGCCCTGACCAATGCCGCTCATTCGGTTGGGGCCAAAACACTCGTCGCCCCTACTTCCGAGGAAAGATGATGAAACACAACAACACCAACCTGGAGCGCCGCGGTTTACTGAAAGCCCTGGCCATGGCTCCAGCTGCTGCCGGTGTGGCTGCCATTGCCACCCCAGTTGCAGCCACCTCGGCCAAAGCCGAAGCCAAGCACTCTGGCTATAAAGAAACCGACCACGTACGCAGCTACTACGCCAGCCTGCGCGGCCAGTAATCCAGGAGAGAATTGCGATGCAACTCAAACGTACCTCTACCGAAGTTAAGGTAGAAACCAAAAAAGGACTGGGCCTGAACCGTCGTCAGTTCCTGAAGAACGCCGGTGTCACCACCGGGGGCATTGCCGCCGCTTCCATGTTGGGCACCGGCATGATCCGTAAGGCGCAAGCCTCCGGCCATCATGTTGATCACAACGCCCCCATCGAAGTAAAGCGCACCATTTGTTCCGCTTGTGCGGTGGGCTGTGGTGTCTACGCCGAAGTACAGAACGGCGTTTGGGTCGGCCAGGAGCCTGCCTTTGATCACCCGTTCAACCGTGGTGGCCACTGTGCCAAAGGTGCCGCCCTGCGCGAACACGGCCACTCCAAGCTGCGGGTGAAATACCCAATGAAGCTGGAAGGCGGCAAGTGGAAGAAGCTGAGCTGGGATCAGGCCATCGAAGAAGTTGGCAACCAGATGCTGAAGATTCGCGAGCAGTCCGGTCCGGATTCCGTGTACTTCATGGGCAGCGCCAAATTCTCCAACGAAGGCTGTTACATGTACCGCAAATTTGCGGCTATGTGGGGCACCAACAACGTTGACCACTCTGCTCGTATCTGTCACTCAACCACAGTAGCCGGTGTTGCCAACACCTGGGGCTACGGTGCAATGACCAACTCGTTCAACGACATCCGTCACGCAAACGCCATCTTCTTTATCGGTGCCAACCCTGCCGAAGCCCACCCGGTTTCCATGCAGCACATCCTCACCGCCAAAGAACGCAATAACGCTAAAATCATCGTTATTGACCCACGTTTCTCCCGTACGGCTGCTCACTCTGATCTGCACGTTGGCATTCGCCCTGGTACCGACATTCCGTTTATCTACGGCATGCTCAACGTCATTTTTGAAAACAACTGGCAGGACCAGACTTTCATCGACCAGCGCGTCTGGGGTATGGACGACATCCGCAAAGAAGCCGCTAAATGGCCTCTGAGCGAAGTGGCAGAAGTCTGTGGCATCGAAGAAGACCAGGTGTACCAGGCCGCTAAGCTGATGGCAGAAAACCGTCCTGGTTCCGTCGTTTGGTGTATGGGTGGTACCCAACACACCGTCGGTAACGCCAACACTCGTGCCTACTGTCTGCTGCAGCTGGCGCTAGGCAACATGGGTCAATCCGGTGGCGGTACCAACATCTTCCGTGGCCACGATAACGTGCAAGGCGCGACCGATCTGGGTCTGCTGTTTGACACCCTGCCAGGCTACTACGGTCTGTCTACCGGTGCCTGGAAGCACTGGAGCCACGTATGGGATCTGGACTTTGACTGGGTTCAAGGCCGTTTCGACCAAGGTGAATACCTGGGTAAGAAGCCGATGACCACTCCTGGCATGCCATGTTCACGCTGGCACGATGGTGTTCTGGAAGACAAAACCAAGCTGGGCCAGAAAGACAACGTCCGCATGGCGTTCTTCTGGGGTCAGTCGGTCAACACCGAAACCCGTCAGATGGAAGTGCGTAACGCACTGGATAAGATGGACACCATCGTGGTGGTCGACCCTTACCCAACCATGGCCGGTGTGATGCACCGCCGTAAGGATGGCGTCTACCTGTTGCCAGCCTGTTCCCAATTCGAATCCGAAGGTTCTTTGTCCAACTCCGGTCGTTCCGTTCAGTGGCGTCAGCAGGTGGTTGAGCCTCTGTTTGAATCCAAGCCTGACCTGGAAATCATGTACCGCCTGGCGACCAAACTGGGCTTTGCTCAGCAGTTCACCAAGCGCATGCAGGTTAAGAACAACATGCCGGTTATCGAAGACGTGACCCGCGAGATCAACCGCGGCATGCTGACCATCGGTATGTCCGGCCAGTCTCCGGAGCGCATCAAGATGCACACCGAGAACTGGGGCACTTTCTCTCACGAGAACCTGCAAGCCGTGGGCGGCCCGGCCAAAGGCGAAACCTACGGTCTGCCTTGGCCATGTTGGGGCACCCCGGAGCAGAAGCACCCGGGCACCCACATTCTGTACGATACCTCCAAGCACGTCCTGCAGGGCGGCGGTAACTTCCGTGCCCGTTTCGGCGTCGAACACGACGGTGAAAACCTGCTGGCCGAAGGCTCCGCACCTAAGGGTAACGAGCTGGGTGACGGCCATCCGGAATTCACCGCCGACATGCTGAAGCAGCTGGGCTGGTGGGATGAGCTGACCGCAGAAGAGAAAGCCGAAGCGGAAGGCCGCAACTGGAAGACCGACCTGTCTGGTGGTATCCATCGCGTCGCCATGAAGCACGGTTGTGTGCCCTTTGGTAACGCCAAGGCCCGCTGTAAGGTGTGGACCTTCCCGGATCCAATGCCGGTTCACCGTGAGCCGCTGTACACCCCGCGTCGCGACCTGATTGCCAAGTACCCGACTTACAACGACATGCAGGTTCACCGTCTGCCGACCCTGTACAAGACCATTCAGGACAAGGTGATCACCGAGAACCTGGATAAGAAGTACCCACTGGCCATGACCTCCGGTCGCCTGGTGGAGTTCGAAGGTGGTGGTGAAGAGTCCCGTTCCAACCCATGGCTAGCCGAGCTGCAGCAGGAGATGTTCATTGAGATCAACCCTGCCGATGCCGCCGATCGTGGTATCCGTAACTGGGATGATGTCTGGGTCGAGGGCGCCGAAGGCGCGCGCATCAAGGTCAAGGCCCTGGTCACCCCTCGCGTGAAGCTGGGCGTTACCTGGATGCCTTATCACTTTGCCGGTGTCATGCACGACGTTGACCTGGTGTACCCAGATGGCACCAAGCCATACGTAGTAGGTGAGTCCGCGAACACCGCGCTGACCTATGGTTATGACCCGATCACTCAGATGCAGGAAACCAAGTCTTCCCTGTGTCAGATCGAGAAAGCGTAAGGTTTAGGGTAGGAGATAGCCACTATGGCAACTATGAAGTTTATGTGTGACACCAAGCGCTGCATCGAGTGTAACGGCTGTGTCACCGCTTGTAAGAACGAAAACGACAACGCGCTGGAATGGGGCATCACCCGTCGTCGCGTAGTAACCATCAATGACGGTCAACGCGACGAAGCGTCACTGTCGGTAGCCTGCATGCACTGTGCCGACGCACCGTGCATGGCGGTCTGCCCGGTGAACGTATTCACCAAGACTGAAGACGGCATCGTACTGCACGACAAAGAGCGTTGCATCGGTTGTGGTTACTGCCTGTACGCCTGCCCATTCGGTGCACCTCAGTTCCCGAAAAAAGCCGTATTTGGCTCCAAGGGCAAAATGGACAAGTGCACCTTCTGCGCCGGTGGTCCAAACACCGAAGCAGGCTCTGCCAAAGAGCAGGAACTGTACGGTGCCAACCGTCTGTCCGAAGGCAAACTGCCCATGTGCGCCGAAATGTGCTCCACCAAGGCCCTGCTGGCCGGTGATGCGGCCGTTGTGTCCGACATCTACCGTCAGCGTGTTGCCGAGCGTGGCATGAAGCGCGGCACCTGGAACAAGTAATGAAATGGCGGGAAGCCCAGGCTTCCCGCGCTTTTCGGAGCACTGAAATGAAACAAATGATCAAAGCCCTGTTGCTGATGGTTGCCGTCATGCTTCCCGGGCTGGCAATGGCTGAAGCGGCGGACAGCGCCGCCGCCACCGCCAGCCAATCGGAAGTCCTGTGGCAAGCCATGAAAGAGGGCGCGACCGGTTACACCACCTCTCAGAGTGAGTTCCATAACCAGCCGATCAACGTCTACGACGAACGCATCATTCCCCTGCGCAACGTGCTGATGGCCCCGGGCCTGATGGCGGCGCTGTTTGGCATGATCGCCATCTTCGTACTGTTCATCATGGTCAATGGCATCTCTAAACTGCACGGCGGCTTTTCCGGCAAAATGGTACACCGCTGGTCCAAGAGCGATGTGGCCATCCACTGGTTGGGTGCCATTCCCTGCATTTTGCTGATCCTCACCGGCCTGATGCTGATTGCCGGCAAGTTCTTCGTTGAACCCGTGCTGGGTCAGGCGGCCTTCGCTTCCATGATGGCCATTGCCAAGCCGGTTCACGACTACATGGCGTTTCCGTTCATGGCGGGTTGGTTGCTGATGACCGTACTGTGGGCCAAGAACCAGATTCCGGCCAAGTACGACATCGCCTGGTTCATGGTGGTGGGCGGTTACATCAACTTCGGTCCGTTCAAGGGTAAACACCCGGATGCGGGCTTCGCCAACGCCGGTGAGAAACTGTGGTTCTGGGCCTTCGCCCTGTTCGGCCTGGTGATCTCCATCTCCGGTGTGGTACTGATGTTCCCTCAGTATGTTGAGCCAAGCCGCACCCTGAGCCTGCTGGCGATCATCGCCCACGGCCTGTCGGCGATCATCATCTGCGCCTTCTCCATCGTTCACATCTTCATGGCAACCGTTATGTCAGAGGGTGGTATGGATTGCATGGTCTCCGGTTACTGTGATGAGAACTGGGCCAAGCAGCACCACAACCTGTGGTTCGATGAGATCAAGGCCAACGGCACCCTGAAGTATAAAGAAGACTAACCCCTTCTCTTCAGAACTCTGAACTCGAATAAGCCCCGACTCCGGTCGGGGCTTTTTTTATGACACCGGATTCGTGGTGCTGAGCAGCACCCGCAACGCCTTCCGGTTCGATGAGATCAAGGCCAACGGCACCCTGAAGTACAAAGAAGACTAAACCGTCTTTATTGTCACTCTAGGGAATAGAGCCTCGACTCCGGTCGAGGCTTTTTTATGACGTCGGATTCGTGGTGCTGAGCAGCACCCGCAACGCCTTCCGGTTCGATGAGATCAAGGCCAACGGCACCCTGAAGTACAAACAAGACTGATCCCCTGTCTTCAGTAGCCTGAACACCTGATAAGCCTCGACTCCGGTCGGGGCTTTTTTTATGACAACGGTTCCGGGCCACCTCAGTGGCGCAGCGGAATCACCACCGAATTGGGCTGAGGGCGGCCGTCGATGCACTCGCCGCCCGCCAATGACGTCTCGATTCGATAGCTGTAGTCGGCCTCAAGCTGTTGCTGGCGCCACTGCAGCAATGGCCAGTGACCATTGTCCACTCCCTTGGGCACCAGACCAGCCCGAGCCCCACGACCACCAGGGCCAACGGACTGACCCGACTCTTCCAGTTCCAGGCTCCACAGCGTCGCCGCCGACGCCACCGCCACCATCGCCGCCCCCAGCGCCAGACGCCATCGCTCCCGCACGCGGCTCAAAGGGGCATGGTACTCCTCGTGGGGCAACTGCAACCATTGGTAGCCCTGTGTCTGGCAGGTCTTCAGGTACAAAGGCGCCCGATAATCGTCATCGAAGGCACGGCGGATATCCGCCACCACCCGTCGCAATGCGGAATCACTGACCACCCGGCCAGGCCAACCATGGTGCAGCAAAGATTGATGGGAAATGGCCTGATTGGGGTGAGTCAGGAAGTACTCCAGCAGCAGCGCCGCCTTGGGGCAGAGCCGATAACGCCGCTGGTTCGGCCCCACCACACAGGCCTGGCGTACCCAAAAGGCGTAATCACCGATCACCAACACTCGTTCGTCCATCCTTGGACCTCCCGCAACCACTGATCTGCTTCCTCAAGCTTAGACAGCGCCGTGCCCGCTCGGGATGAAAATCCTGTAAGCAATTCGACATTAGCGGCCGCTCAGGGATCATTACCCCCCTTTTTTGTGTGGTTTAACACAGCAAAACCCTGCGCACCATCACAGCGCAGACCACAAAGTGAAGCCAAATGGATCACAGATCTGACCAATTTTCTCTTAACAGTACAAAGTTTCGGAAACCGCTCACAGATTGCCATTGCCCGGGTACACTAGACTGCGGTTAATTCCTTGAAGCCAGAGAGTCCACCATGTCGCTCGCAGAACGTGCCCTAAACAACGCCGCTATTCGAGAAACGGCCAAAATCACCACCCCAACCTGGATGCTGAACAGTCTGGAGCGGGTGATGGAGTACTACACCGAGCGGCACCTGTGTCTCGACACTCAGGCGTGCGACACCATGCCGGCACCGATGCCGGGACGCAAATACATGCTGTACGCCCACGTACCGTTCTGCCACACCCTGTGCAGCTTCTGTACCTTCCACCGCTTCCTGTTTAAGGAAGACAAGGCCCGGGCCTACTTTCACTCCCTGCGCGCCGAGATGGACATGGCCAAGGCGCTGGGCTACGACTTCGAGGAGCTGTACATCGGCGGTGGCACCACCACGGTACTGGTGGATGAACTGGCCAAGACCATTGAGCACGCCCGCAAGCTGTTCCCCTCCATCAAGCAGGTATCCTGTGAATCGGATCCTTTGCACCTGACCTCGATGGAGTTCACTCAGCTGCACGGTTTGGTGGACCGTCTGTCTGTGGGCGTACAAAGCTTCGACCGGGATATTCTGGCAAGAACCGATCGGTTGGAGAAGTTTGGCGAGCCGGAAGTGATCTACGAGAAACTGGCCCGTGCCAAAGAGAACTTCCCCATCCTCAGCGTCGACATGATCTTTGGCTTTGCCGGCCAGACTCAGGACGTGATTCGCAAGGACATGGAGACGCTGGTGCGCCTGGCGCCGACCCAGATCACCACCTATCCGCTGATGGTCACCCACCAGACCCGTAAAAGTGCCAAGGGCAGCCTGGCCAACAACGAGCAGGACATCGCCCGCGACTACGAGCTGATCCTCAACACCCTCAATGGTCACTACGATCAGATGACCGCCTGGTCCTTTGGCAAGAAAGCGGATCAGAGCTTCGACGAATACGTGGTCAACTACGACGACTACCTGGGTGTGGGCTCAGGCAGCTTCAGCTTCCTGCACGATACCCTGTACGTAAACAGCTTCTCGCTGCGCAAGTATCAGGAAAAGATCGCCGCCGGCAAGATGGGGGTGGAATCGTCCAAGTACTACAACGAGAAAGCCGTGATGCAGTACCGCTTCCTGTTGAATCTGTTTGGCGGCCGCCTGTCCAAATCCTATTTCAAGGACAACTTTGGCAAGAGCCTGTGGGGCGGGCTGACCAAAGAGATGGCCTTTATGAAGGCCACCGGTGGCCTGGTTCAGGATCCCAGCGATCCGGATAAGCTGCAGGCGACACCGAACGGCCTGATGATGGGCGTACTGATGATGAAAAACTTCTATGCCGGCATGGACAACGTCCGCGCCGAACTGCGACGGCCACTGAAGGCCGGTGACATGTAAACCCGGCCATGGTCGCAGCAGACAAAGGGCGATTTTCATCGCCCTTTGTTGATCCTGGCACTAGCGCAACCTGTCCGGGTCATTGATATACTCGGGGTTAACATTCGCCGACAGTAACTCACTCATGGCCCGAATACTGACCATCGCCAACCTCAACTGCGATCACATTCTGCGGCTGAGCCGCCCCCTGACCACCGGCGCCCGCATCCATTACGAAGATCTGGGCAAGCGGATTGGTGGCGGCGCAGCCAACACCGGCACCGCGCTGGCCTGGGCTGGCCACCAGGTCGCCCTGCTGAGCCAGGTCGGCTCCGACGATCTCGGAGACTGGCTGCTGCAACAAGCCGAGAAGCTGGGGCTGGATTGCCAGCAGGTACACCGTCACCCGGGGCCAACCCAGGCACTGCAATTGTTGATGGAACCAGACGGTGAACGCACCATATTGCGTCCCAACCGTCCGCGGCTGTTGCTGCCCGCCAGCCTCAGCCATCAGCCCATGGACGCCCTGTACGTCAACCTGACCGCCGAAGGGCTGCCACAACTGATGCAGTCGGTGTTGCCCCAGGCCACGGTTATCGCCCAGTTGCCCAAAGACCTCAGCCGCCGCCCCTGTCACTACCTGATCACCTCGGTAGACGACCTTGGCCAGCATCACATCGACGATCCTTGGCTGTTTGGCCAGCAGATCGCCGGCAGCAGTCTGCAGGCCTTTATTGTCACTCAGGGCGAAAACGGCGCCATCGCCTATACTCAAGATCGCAGCTTTTCGGTGGCAGCGGTAGCAACGGAGGTGATCGACACCACCGGCGCCGGCGATGCCTATGCGGCAGGACTGATCGACGGGTTACTGCAACAGCAGGATCTGCAGCACGCCATGGAACAAGGCGCCCGCTGGGCCTCGTTTGCCTTGCAGAGTGCCAGCTCCATCCCTTCCGAAAAGCTAAGGAGTTTTCTTAAACACACTCAAGGATGAGCTTATGGCATTTCACCTTCGGAGGATCGCCCGTCACGGCTACCAGCGGCTGATCGGTCTGCTGCTGTTGCTGGTTGCCGTTAATGCGCTGCTGCAGTCCCCTTCCAGTGGGCTGATGAGCTGGGTGCCAATGCTGATTCTACTGGGCTTATCGGTGCTATTGGCCAAGCCCCTGTCGGCGCTGAGAGGGCCGGACTGGCAACTGCCAGTGCAAACCTTGGTGGCCGGCGGCTTCGTCGCCCTGCATCAACTGAGCTTGGGCACCACTAATCTCACCACCCTGATCCTCACCGATGCCGTCATCGTCCTGACCAGCGCCATTACCCTATACACCCGGCCGGTGGCCATTGTGGCACTGCTGGTGCCACTGCTGCTGCCGTTGACAACCGCCCTAACCACCACCTCGCCGTTTCCCTGGTATGCCCTGACGCTGCTGGCCATCAGCCTGGTGGTGGCACAGCAGATGCAACACACCCTGAGCCGCTGGAGCCGGCTCAGCCGCCGCCAGCAAGACCGGTATCGCAAACTGCAGCAATTGATGAGTCAGAAATCGGATCAGGATGGCCTCACCGGCATCACTAACCGCAGTCGCTTTGACCAGCGCCTCAAGCAACTGGTGGCAGAAAATCGCCGCACCCGCAATCCGCTGACTCTGGTGATGCTGGATGTGGATTACTTCCGCAGCTACAACGATCATTACGGCCATAAAGCCGGCGATCTGTGCCTCAAAGGCCTGGCCAAGCTGATGGTGCATTGCAGCCGTCGTCAGACCGACGTCATTGCCCGCTACGGCGGTGAGGAGTTCGCGATTTTGCTGCCCGCCACCGATAAAGGCGGCGCCGAACGGCTGCTCAGACAACTGCGCACCGAAGTCGCGGAAGCCGCCGTGACCCACAGCCACTCCCCCATCAGCGACACCATCACCCTCAGTGCCGGCGTGGCCCAGTGGACCCCGGGGCAAGGTGCCGATGCCTTGGTCGAGCAAGCCGGAAAGGCCCTGAATCAGGCCAAGCTAGAGGGTCGAAACCGCTATGTGATTGCCTGAGACAACAAGCCCGCCGAAGCGGGCTTTCCATCAGGTCTGGGCTATCACATGTTTGGGTAGTTGGGGCCGGAACCGCCCTCAGGCACCACCCAGGTGATGTTCTGACTGGGATCCTTGATGTCGCAGGTCTTGCAGTGGATGCAGTTCTGACCGTTGATGACAAACGTATCCTCGCTACCTTCCGATACCACCTCGTACACGCCGGCGGGGCAATAACGCTGCGCCGGCTCTCCGTACTGGGCCAGATTCACCTTAATGGGAATGCTGGCATCCGCCAGCTTCAAATGGCAGGGTTGATCCTCTTCATGGAAGATGTTGGACAGATACACCGAACTGAGCCGGTCAAAACTGAGCTTTCCGTCCGGCTTGGGGTACTCAATCACCCTGGCCTGTGACAACGGCTGCATGCCGTCATAATCCGCACCGGTGTCGTGCAGAGTAAACGGCAACTTACCGCCGAACCAATTCTGATCCAGGTAGTTAAATGCTCCCCCCAGCAGCGAGCCAAACTTATGCATGGCCGGTCCAAAGTTGCGGGCCCGATACAACTCATCATAAAGCCAGGATTGCTGAACGGCCTCGGCATACTGAACCAGGTCCTCACCACCGGCATGGGAGTCGGTCAGCACCCCGGCCAGCACCTCGGCGGCCACCATGCCAGACTTCATAGCAGTATGAGTGCCCTTGATCTTGGCGAAGTTCAGGGTACCGGCGTCACACCCCAACAACAGTCCACCTGGGAAATGCTGTTTCGGCAGGGCGTTCAGCCCCCCCTTGGTAATGGCCCGAGCGCCATAGGCCACCCGCTCTCCGCCCTGGAGATGCTGGGCAATCACACCATGAGTCTTGTAGCGTTGAAACTCTTCAAAGGGCGACAGGTTGGGGTTGGTGTAGTTCAGGTCCACAATCAGTCCGACCCACACCTCGTGGTTGTCGGCGTGGTACAGATAACCACCGCCGCTGCCTTCGCCATCCAGAGGCCAGCCGGCGGTATGCACCACCTGGCCAGGACGATGCTGATCGGCCGGCACCTTCCAAATCTCCTTAAAGCCGATGCCATAATGCTGAGGGTCGGCCTCCTGACTCAGTTGGTACTGGTTGATCGCCTGCTTACCCAGGTGGCCTCGGCAGCCTTCCGACAACAGGGTATATTTGCCCCGCAGTTCCATCCCCGGCATGTAACTGTCTTTGTGCTCACCATCGGTGCCGACGCCCATGTCACCGGTGAGGATCCCTCTGACCACCCCTTCCTCGATGATCAGCTCGGAAGCGGCAAAGCCCGGATAAATCTCCACCCCCAGGGCTTCGGCCTGCTCCGCCAACCAGCGACACAGGTTACCGATACTGGTGATGTAATTGCCGTGGTTGTGCATGGTTTTGGGCACCATGGCATTGGGAAAGTGGCTGGCGGAGTCGGCTTTAAGCAGATAGATGTCATCGCCGGTCACCGGCGTATTCAGCGGTGCTCCCTGAGCCTGCCAATCGGGCAGCAGTTCATCCAGGGCCCTGGGTTCAAACACTGCCCCGGACAGGATGTGGGCCCCAACCTCGGCCCCTTTCTCGACCACACAGAGGTTCAGGTCGGCATTGAGTTGCTTCAGACGGATCGCACTGGCAAGCCCGGCAGGGCCGGCACCAACAACGACCACGTCAAATTCCATTGATTCGCGTTCCATCTTGTTATTCCTTTGTCGTTCTTATCTCCCTAACGCCCCTAGCTTACTGCATAACGACAAAAATTAAACGCGCGTTTGGTTAAAAAGCCACCGTTAGCTGTTCCTACCAGTTGTCGGCTTTTTCGCCATTATGACAAAACAGAATTCACAACAGCGTCAATTCTGTGATCCAGCCACGTTGTTGTTCTTGAACAGAATGGATTAAACTTAGCGGAAGTTGTGAACCGAGCTTGGCCGACCTAAGTGAATATATGGTCTTCAAGCCGTGGCATACCGCCACCAGGGTAACGCAGAGAAATCTCGCTACCTCCCGTGTTTGGAAAGGTGACACATGACAGAGCTCCAAGACCGCTATGGTCGCGAATTTCATTACCTGCGTCTCTCCATTACCGACGCCTGTAACTTCAAGTGCCAATACTGCCTGCCCGATGGCTATCAGCGCAGTGGCAAATCCCGTTTTTTGTCTGTGGACGAAGTCGGCCGGGTTATCCGGGCGTTCGCCACTGTCGGCACCCGCAAGATTCGAATCACCGGCGGGGAACCCACCCTGCGCAAGGACTTCGATCAAGTCATTGAGCTCGCAGCCAATACCCCAGGCATCGACACCGTGGCCACCACCACCAACGGCTATCGCCTGCCGGAAAACGCCCATCGCTGGCGTCAACTGGGACTGAGCCAGATTAACGTCTCCCTCGACAGCCTGGATGAAAAGCTGTTTCGCCAGATCACCGGCGACGGCCGCCAGCAAAAAGTGCTCGACGGCATCGAGGCGGCGCTGGACGCCGACTACCACAAGGTCAAGATCAACGTGGTGCTGCTGAACGAACTCAACGCTCATCAGCTGCCAAACTTTCTGGAGTACATCCGCCACCGCCCGGTGGATATCCGCTTTATCGAGTTGATGGAGACCGGACTGGGTCAGGAGTATTTCCAGCGTCACCACGTCTCCGGCATGGTGATCAAGCAGCAACTGCTGGCCCAGGGCTGGACTGAAGATCCTCGGGGGCCGGTTGACGGCCCGGCGCAGAACTTCAGCCACCCGGATTACCAGGGTCGCATCGGCCTGATCATGCCTTACGCCAAAGATTTCTGTGCCACCTGCAACCGCTTGCGGGTTTCGGCCATCGGCAAGCTGCACCTGTGTCTGTTCACCGAATGTGGCGTGGAACTGCGGGATCTGCTAGGGCACGATGATCATCAGGCGGCGCTGGTCGCTCGCCTGCACCAACAGCTGAAACAGAAAACCGAGACTCACCAGTTGCATCAGGGCCTGACCGGCGTCACCCAGCATCTGGCGTCGATAGGCGGCTAACTGATCCAGCGCAAATAACCGAATTCAGTCGTCCATATACTAGGGCGCTAAACCAACAAAGAGATACCATTATGGGACACCTGTCACAAGCTAATTTTGTACCTCTGAACATCGCCGTTCTGACCCTGTCTGATACCCGTGATTTCGACACCGACAAATCCGGCCAATTTCTGGAAGACTCACTGCTGGCGGCCGGCCACAAGCTGGCGGATCGCCGCATCATCAAGGACGACAAGTACCAGATTCGCGCCGTCCTGTCCGAGTGGATCGCCTCCGATAACGTTCAGGTAGTGATCACCACCGGCGGCACCGGTTTCACCGAGCGCGATTCCACGCCGGAGTCGGTGGCCGTGCTGTTCGACAAGCAGATCGAGGGCTTTGGCGAGCTGTTCCGTCACATCACCTTTACCGAACTGGGTACCAGCACCGTGCAGAGTCGCGCCATCGGTGGCATGGCCAACCGCACCGCCATCTTCTGCCTGCCCGGCTCCACCGGCGCCTGCCGCACCGGCTGGAACAAAATTCTGGTGGAACAGTTGAACAGCACCCACACGCCGTGCAACTTCGTTACCCACCTGAAACCGGTTGAGGCCTGATCATGAGCGGATTTACCCACATCAATCCCAAGGGCGAAGCCCACATGGTGGATGTCACCGAGAAACAAGCCACCGAGCGGGAAGCCCGCGCCGAAGCGATCGTCAAGATGGCCCCCGACACACTGGCGATGATTGTCGAAGGTCGTCACCACAAAGGGGATGTGTTTGCCACCGCCCGCGTTGCCGGCATCATGGCGGCCAAGCAGACCTCGAACCTGATTCCGCTGTGCCACCCGCTGATGCTGACCAAGGTGGAGTTGGATCTGATTCCGGAGCCCGAGTTCAACCAGGTTCGCATCCGCAGCCTGTGCAAGCTGTCGGGGCAAACCGGCGTCGAAATGGAAGCCCTGACCGCCGCATCTGTGGCAGCGCTCACCATTTACGACATGTGTAAAGCGGTGCAAAAGGATATGGTCATCGACGGTGTTAAGCTTCTCGAGAAGCGTGGCGGCAAATCCGGCCACTTTAAGATTGACGAGGCATAAAATGATTAAGGTTCTGTTTTTCGCTCAGGTGCGGGAAGTGATTGGTGTTGACCAGATTGAGCTGGAATACCAGCACTGCATGACCACCAACAGCTTGCGCACCTTCCTGGCTGCCCAGGGAGACAAATGGGAACAGGCCCTGGGAACCGACAACCTGTTAGTGGCCGTGAACCAGACGCTGAGCCAATGGCAGGTCGAACTGGAAGACGGTGACGAGGTCGCCTTCTTCCCACCAGTAACCGGAGGCTAACGATGAACCGGGTACAAACCCAAGATTTCTGCGTCGCCGATGAGTACGCCAGGCTGGCAGACAACCCAGCCTGCGGTGCCGTGGTGACCTTTGTCGGCAAGGTCCGCGACTTTGGTGACAACCAGGGCGTCACCAACATGGTGCTGGAACACTACCCCGGCATGACCGAAGCGGTCCTGACCCAGATCGAGCAGGAGGCCCGCCAACGCTGGCCTCTGGACGAGGTGACCATCATCCACCGGGTCGGCCCACTGACCCTGAGCGACCAGATTGTGTTTATCGGCGTTTCCAGCGCCCACCGTAAGGCGGCTTTTGCCGCCAGCGAATACCTGATCGACTTCCTCAAGACCCGGGCGCCGTTCTGGAAAAAAGAGCAAACCGACGCCGAAGCCCATTGGGTGGAAGCCAAGGACTCAGACCAACAAGCCGCCGAGATGTGGCACGAGGAATAACCGTTATGATGCGTCTCTTTATTGCCAGCCTGCTGGTGATCGTCGGCTGTAGCGCACACGCACAGGAATTGAAGGTGGCCGTGGCAGCCAATTTTGCCCACACCTTCGCCGACATCGCCCAGCGTTTCGAGGCCGAAACCGGCCACAAGATTCGAATCTCTTCCGGATCCACCGGGGGCTTGTACACCCAGATCCAACACGGTGCCCCCTTCGATCTGTTCCTGGCTGCCGATAAAGAACGTCCCGCCTTGCTGGAAGCCGATGGTAAAGCGGTTTCCGGCAGCCGCACCACCTACGCCATCGGCCAACTGGCCTACTGGCAGCGCCAGGGGCAACCCAGTGAAGCCAGCCTGAGCCAATGGCAGGATAAGCTGTCCATTGCCAACCCCAGACTGGCCCCCTACGGGGCGGCCGCCAACCAGGTGCTGACTCGACTCAAGGCCAAGGAGCGACTCCATGGCCGCATCGTCACCGGGGCCAATATCCTGCAAGCCTACCAGTATGTGGATAGCGGTAATGTCCAGGCTGGCCTGGTGGCGCTGTCTCAGCTGCGCTCGGCCAATGTCAGCCCGGATCGCTACTGGATCATTCCCGACAGCTACTACCATCCGCTGGAGCAGCAGGCGGTGGTTCTGACCCGCAGCCAATACCCCGAACTGGCCCAGCAACTGCTGACCTTTATGGCCGAACAACACCAATTGATTTCCGATGCCGGATACCAGGTCAGCAGCTATGTTGCTGTCCGCTGACATCGAGGCCCTGTGGGTCACCTTCAAGCTGGCCACCATTACCACCATCGCCCTGATCCTGGTCTGCCCGCCACTGGCCTGGTGGCTGGCCCACAGCCGCTCCCGGTTGCGCCCCATGGTGGAGGCCGTGGTGGCCCTGCCGCTGGTGTTGCCACCGACGGTGCTGGGTTTCTACCTGCTGCTGGCGTTTTCCCCCCAGTACGCCATGGGATCGACGTTTCAGGAGCTGTTTGGCCAATCACTGGCGTTCTCCTTCACCGGACTGGTGATCGGCTCGATGATCTATTCGTTGCCCTTCGTGGTGCAGCCGCTGCAATCCGGCTTTGTCACCATGGGCACCGGCGAGCTAGAGGCTGCCGCCACCCTGGGCATGGGGCGCTGGCAGCGCTTCCACTACGTGGTGTTCCCCATGACCAAGCGCAGCTTTCTGCTGGCCTCGATGCTGGGCTTCGCCCACACCCTGGGAGAGTTTGGGGTGGTACTGATGATCGGCGGCAACATTCCCGGAGAAACTCAGGTCATCTCCATCGCCCTGTTTGAACACGTGGAGGCGCTGGCCTATGACCAGGCCCACACCCTGGCTGGCGGCCTGCTGGTGTTGTCCATGTCGCTGCTGGTGTTCATCTACGGCTTCCTGCAACAAAACGAACGCCGCTGGGGATACTGGTAACCATGCAACTGAAATTCGATCTGAAGGGGCACCTGGGGCAGTTTAACCTGGAGGCCAAGTGTGACCTGGAGATGCGCGGCATCACCGGTCTGTTTGGCCCCTCCGGCGCAGGTAAAACCTCACTGCTGAGGGCCATCGCCGGACTCAACCGGGAGCTGGAAGGCACCATCGAGTTGGATGGCGAGGTGCTTCAGGACAGCGCCAAGGGCGTGTTTGTGCCCCCGGAACAGCGCCGCATCGGCATGGTGTTTCAGGACAGCCGCCTGTTTCCGCACCTGACGGTGCGCGGTAACCTGGATCTGGCCCGACGCCAGGCGAAAGACAAGTTCATTCCTCTGCAGAAAGTGATCGACGGCTGCGACATTCGCCCGCTAATGGAAAAACCGGCCCCATCGCTGTCTGCCGGACAACGACAACGGGTGGCCATCGCCCGGGCACTGATGGCAGCCCCGAAAATCCTGCTGCTGGACGAGCCGCTGGCGGCGCTGGATTTTGCCAGCCGTCAGCACCTGATGGGCTTCCTCAACGACACCGCCACCCCATTTCCCATGGTCTACATCAGCCATTCGGTCTCGGAAACCCTCAACCTGTGCGATCCGCTGATTCTGATGGGACACGGCAAGATCGACGCCATCGGCCCCACCAGCGACGTCGGCGATCACCTGCCCAAGCGCCGGGGCCACGCCGAGGTCAGCCATTATAATGCCGCCACCGGGGAACTGACCCTGAAGCTGGCGGAACACGGCCCGGAACTGCGTCCCGGTCAGGTGGTGGGCCTGGTATCCGAACCTCGCTGGCTGAAAAGCAAAACACCGTCCTGAATCTTTTCGAGGGAGGCCAAGCCTCCCTTTTTATTTTTCTATTTCTAATCAGCCACTTAAGCTCATTTCCAGCCTCCTCTTAGTCGCCATTCCCTGCCCCTGAACGGCGCATCTTCCGGAACCGTATCGCTGCGGTGACACAGAAAATGAAGATTATTACTGCAAAAGCGACGTAAACGGCTAAATTAGAGTTATCACTTAGGAAACCAACGGGAGGAATCGGTAACACCACCGGGCCGAGGAACGACACGCCCGCAACAGAGTAATTCACAATAACTAAGGAATGGATGATGAAACTGATGACTCTGGCCGCGTCACTGACGCTGGCCCTATCCCCCGGCTGGCTGTTCGCCGCCGCCGACCCGGTGGCCAACGCCATCACCAGCGGCAAAGCCACCCTGGACATGCGCATGCGCTACGAGAATGTGCAACAGGACAACGCCCTTAAGGACGCCGACGCCCTGACCCTGAGAACCCGCCTCACCTACCAGACCGGCGCCGCCTATGGCTTTTCGGCGCTGGTGGAGTTTGAAGACTCCCGTCAGGTATTCAATGTCGATGACTACAACGACGGGCTGGGCTCTCGACCGGCGTATTCGGTGATCGCCGATCCGGAAACCACCGAACTGGATCAGGCGCTGCTGCAATACCAAAGCCGCATGATGACCGTCAAACTGGGTCGACAGGTCATCGCCTGGGACAACCAGCGCTTCGTCGGTCACGTGGGCTGGCGTCAAGACCGACAGACCTTCGACGGCGCCACCATCAGCTATACGCCGATGAAGAATCTGAGCCTTAACTATGGCTACCTCAGCCAGCGAAACCGCATCTTCGCCGAAGAGCGGGACGTCAATGCCGACGACCACCTGTTGAACGCCAGCTACAAAACCGCCTTCGGTACCCTGGTGGGGTATGGCTACCTGCTGGAGGTCGACGACAACACCGACAACGGCCTCGATACCTGGGGCGTACGCTTTGCCGGTAACACCGACCTGGACGGCACCACGATCTCCTACGCCGCCGAATGGGCGACTCAGGAATCGGACAGCGCCGGCGCCAGCTTCGACGCCGATTACTGGTTGTTGGAGGGCGGCGTCGGCCTGTTCGGCCTGAAAGCCACCCTGGGCTACGAAGTGCTCGGCTCGGACAGTGGCAACTACGGCTTTGCCACCCCGCTGGCCACCCTGCACAAGTTCAACGGTTGGGCCGATCAGTTCCTGACCACCCCCGGTCAGGGGTTGGAAGATCTGTACCTAACTGTGACCGGGCAATTGCCGGTGGGTGCCTGGACGCTGGCCTACCACGATTTCGAGGCCGAACAATCCACCCCCGGGGTCAGCGACCTTGGTGATGAATGGAACCTGCAGTACACCACCAAGTTTGCCAAACACTACAATGGCGGCATCAAGTACGCCATGTACGCCGCCGGCGACGCCGCCAGTGGCAAGGTGGATACCGACAAACTGTGGCTGTGGGTCGGCGCCAGTTTCTGACGCCAGCACACTCCGATCAAGCCAGGCCTAGGCCTGGCTTTTTTGCTGTCAGGGGTGGTGATCGATGTCGTCCGGCATCCGTACCCAGGGGTATTGACGCGCCTCGTAGATAGACAGCTCGGGGGCGGGAAAATCGTTGTCGGCAAAGGCCCCCACCGGAATGACGATAGCACCGGGCAGAGCCAACAGCCGAAAGTACACCGTGGCGCCACACCGAGGGCAGAAGTGAAACGCCACCTCATTGCCGCTGTCCGCCTGCCGCAGGTATCGACTCGACGTGCCGCTCACCTTGACCTGCGGTTCGGCAAAACGGGCCTGAGTGGCAAACACATTGCCGCTGCGGCGCTGGCAGGCTCGGCAATGGCACACCGACACTCGCAGCGGCGCCCCGATCACCTCGGCCTGAAGCTGACCGCAACTGCAGCGAGCGATGGAGGGGGTGGAACTCATGGGCCGTATCCTTGTATCGACAATTCTGGGTCCACGCTATCAAAGCGGTAGCGAACAAGGCAAACCTTGCTGGCAAGCGCCCCTTATCAACCTGGCCACCGCATCTGTTACACTGGCGCCTTTCGGTGCCTTCAGCCTGGCACTTCCGTCGTTTTCTTTGAGTCCAAGATGATTCCGATTCTGCACCAGCACCGCGATTTTGTGGTGATCAACAAGCCCGCCGGCATCCATTTCCACAGCCAGGATGGCCAACCTGGCCTGGTGGTGCAGCTGGAGCGGCAGTTGTCGCTGAAACTCTACCCGGTGCATCGACTCGACACCGTCACCTCCGGCGTACTGGTGCTGGCCACCAATCCGGCCACCGCAGCCGCGCTCACCGAGGCCTTCAGCACTCACCAGATGGAAAAACGTTACCTGGCGCTGTCGGATCGCAAGCCCAAGAAGAAACAGGGCAGCATTAAAGGCCACATCGTCAAGGCCCGCCGCGGTGCCTGGAAGCTGGCCAGAGACGGCGATGGCAATCCGGCTCACACCCAGTTCGTCAGCCACGGGCTGGGGCAAGGGCTGCGCGCCTACCTGCTGCGACCGCTATCCGGTAAAACCCACCAGATCCGCGTCACCCTCAAGAGTCTGGGCGCCCCCATCCTCGGCGACGCCCTGTATGGCGGCAGCGAAACCGATCGCACCTACCTGCACGCCCTCAGCCTGGCCTTTGAGCTTAACGGACACAGCCACCACTTCTACGCATTGCCACAACAGGGGCCGGAGTTTGCAACGCCGGCGCTACTGACGCAATTGCAGCAGTGGCAGCAGACGCCCCCTCTCTGGCCCAAATAACTCGGCTTTTCAGCGCTATACTTAGAGGAACCGGAGGCATACCTGATGAACACCGATTCCATGCTATTGACGCTGATTGCCATCTTACTCCCTCCCGTTGCGGTATTTCTGCATCGAGGGCTGGGACGGGATTTGCTGATAAACCTGCTGGCTTGCCTGCTGTTTTTTGTTCCTGGCATCCTGCATGCGCTGTGGGTGGTTCACCGCAAACACCCCTGATTCAGATACAAAAAAGGCGCCATCGGCGCCTTTTTAATTTCGGTGTTCGATTACCCCTGCCCACAGACCGGACAGCCCGGCGCCTTCGGCACCTTCATCTCTCGAAACTGCATGGTCATGGCATCGATCATCAGCATACGACCATGCAGCGGCTTACCCATGCCAGACAACTGCTTGATCGCTTCGGTAGCCTGAATGCAGGCCACCAGTCCCACCACCGGCGCCAGGATGCCACTTTCGACACAGGACAACTGCTGGTTGCCGAACATGGCAGAAAAACAGTGGTAGCACGGCTGGTCGTCGGCGTAATTGAGGACAGTGACCAACCCCTCCATACGAATTGCCGCCCCGGACACCAGCGGCACCCTGGCATCGAAACACGCCTGGTTGAGCTGATTGCGGGTATCCAGGTTGTCGGTGCAATCCAGCACGATGCTGTGCTGGGCCACCTGCTGCGCCAACTGCTCAGCATCCAGCTTATGCTCGATCACCGCCACCTCGACGTGGGGATTGAGCTCGGCAATGGCCGTACGGGCAGACTGGGCCTTGTTCATGCCCACCCGGGCATCGGTATGCAGAATCTGTCGCTGCAGGTTGTGGGTTTCCACCTGGTCAAAATCCACCAGGGTCAGACGACCCGCCCCGGCCGCCGCCAGATACTGAGCCGCGCCACAGCCCAGACCACCGACACCAATCACCAGGATTTGGGCTTGCTTGAGGGCCTCCTGGCCATCGAGGTCAAACGCGGGAATCACGATTTGACGGTTGTAGCGCATCATCTCCTGATCGGACAGAATCTCCATCACAAGCCCCCCAGAACCTGATTGAAGGGCTCCACCGACACCTGGGCGCCAGGCTCAAGGCCGCCTTCATCCCGGGCCAGCACGATAAAGCAGTTGGCCCGGCTCATGGAGGTGGTCATGTCCGAGCCCTGAGCGCCGGTGGTTTCTACCCGCAGCTGGCCGTCGTCAGCACGGGACAACACCCCGCGCTGGTACTCCTGTCGCCCCGGCTTCTTACGAATGCGGTCGGTCAGGGTGGCCGTCAAGGTCAGCGCCTGCTGACGTCGCTCGCCCCCCAGGTGCTGCAGGAACGGCTGCACCAGTTGGTAGCAGGTGACCATCGAGGACACCGGGTTACCCGGCAGACCACAGAACCAGGAGTTAGGCAGCTTGCCAAAGGCAAACGGCTTGCCGGGCTTGATGGCCAGTTTCCAGAAATTAATCTTGCCCATCTCATCCAGCACCACCTTGATGTAATCGGCTTCGCCGACAGACACCCCACCAGAGGTGACCACCACATCGGCCAGCTCATCGGCACGGCGGAAGGCATCGCGGACCAGCTCGAGATCGTCGGCGATCACTCCGAGGTCGATCACCTTGGCCCCCATGGCCTGCAACATGGTTCTCAGGGCGTGGCGATTGGAATCGTAAATCTGACCGGCCTGCAGCGGTTGCCCCGGCGGTACCAGTTCATCCCCGGTGGAGAACAGGGCCACCGTCAACGGCTTAAGCACCTGGACCCGGCCATGACCCACCGTGGCCAGTACCCCAATCTCGGCGGCACCGATGCGGGTACCGCGGGCCAGCACCTGCTGCCCCTGCTTGAGCTCGCTGCCACGGTGGCGAACGAAGAAGCCCGGCTCAACCTCAACTCGAAAGCGAACCTGATCGCCGTCGGCGTCGGCCTCTTCCTGCATGATGATGGCGTCCATCTGCGGTGGCAGTGGCGCACCGGTCATGATGCGGACGCAAGCACCGGCCGGCACGTCGCCGTCGAAGGGAATCCCGGCAAACGCCTTACCGGCGATGGCCAATGGTTGCCCTTTCACCACCTCGGCCGCCCGGACGGCATACCCGTCCATGGAGGAGTTATCAAACCCAGGCAGGTCGATGGCAGAACACACGTCCTCAGCCAATACCCGGCCGACTGCTTCCTCCAGGGCCACCTCTTCAACCTGAATCAGGGGTTCACAGGCGCCGTACATTTTTTCCAACGCCGCCGCCGGGAGCATCAGTCCCGGCTGGCTGCAACAATCCTGCTGTGCCATCTCTTCGCCTCTCGAACCATAATGGCGGTCATTATGCCACTGCACCGCAGAGAAGCCTATTGATCGACACCCCCTTCCCCCCTTGTTTTTTGGATTTGACTGGCTATAATTTGCGCCCCCCTGACAACGGTCAGGCATTCAGTCTTTCGGGTTCCCTCACCCCGCTTACCAAAAAGGTGACATTATGTTGCAACTTACCGCGGCGCAGGTGAAACGCGCCCTGATCATCCTGGTCAGCTTTCACATTATCGTTATTACCGCCAGCAACTACCTGGTGCAGCTCCCGTTCCAGATCTTTGGTCTGCACACCACCTGGGGCGCCTTCAGTTTTCCCTTTGTCTATCTGGCCACGGACCTGACGGTGCGGATTTTTGGTGCCCCATCGGCACGCAAAATCATCTTTGGTGCCATGATGCCGGCGCTGCTGGCCAGCTACGTCATTTCGGTGCTGTTCTTTGAAGGCCAGTTTCAGGGTGGCGAGGGGCTATTGAGCTTCAATACTTTCGTCGCTCGCATCGCCTTTGCCAGCTTCGCCGCCTACCTGTTCGGTCAGTTGATGGACATCAAGGTGTTTGCCCGCCTGCGTCAGACTCAGCAATGGTGGGTTGCACCGGCAGCATCCACCATTTTTGGGAACCTGATCGATACCCTGGTGTTCTTTTCGGTGGCATTCTATGCCAGCTCGGATCCCTTTATGGCCAGCCACTGGCCGGAGATCGCCAGCGTCGATTATGGCTTTAAGTTACTGATCAGCCTCGGGCTGTTTCTGCCAGCTTATGGCGTTTTACTGAAATTCCTGTCGGATCGCATCTTGCTGTCTGACAACTCAATACCAAGGACCCTCGCCTAATGAGCCTGCGGCATTTCAATGAGTCACTGATCACAGCCAGCCTCGCCTGGCTGTCCGAGAACCACAGCGATGCCGCTCACGATCTGGACCATGTCCTGAGGGTCGTGGCCACCGCCGACAAGCTGGGTCGGGCCGAGGGTGCCCAACTGGATGTGTTGTTGCCGGCGGCCTACCTTCACGATTGCGTCTCCATCGACAAACGCGATCCCCGCCGCAGCCAGGCATCGACTCTCAGCGCCGACGCCGCCATTGAGTGGTTAAGCCAACAGGGCTATCCGCAACCTCTGCTGGCCCCCATTCACCATGCCATCGCCAGTCACAGTTGGTCTGCCGGCCTGGAGACTACCACTCTGGAAGCCCGAGTACTGCAAGACGCCGATCGTCTTGATGCCCTAGGCGCCATCGGCACCGCCCGCTGCCTGATGCTGGGTGGACAATGGCAGAGCGAGCTGTATCACGGCCAGGATCCCTTTGCCCAGCAGCGGGAGTATGACGATAACCGCTACAGCCTGGACCATTTTTTCGTTAAGCTGCAACACCTGCCGGGACAACTGAAAACCGTTGCCGGTCGCCAGGAAGGCGAACGTCGTTGGCGCTGGATGGAAAGCTTTATTGAGCAACTAAAATCTGAACTTCCGGAGTAGGAGATGTACCACATGAACTGGCGTAAAGGCAGTATTGAAGAAGTAATGGCTCTGGTGGAGCAGGTGCCGGAGTTGGATCGCCCCTACCCGCTGGAGACCTATCAACAACGGTTGAATGAAGTCCCACACCTGATTCAGATTGCCGAAGTCGAAGGCGAAGCCGCCGCATTCAAAGTAGGCTACGCCCTCAATGACACCGACTTTTACTCCTGGCTTGGTGCGGTATTGCCGGACTTTCGGGGCCTGGGAATCGCCAAGGCGCTGCTGCAGGGCCAGGAACAATGGGTGGCCGAGCAGGGCTACCGCCTGATCAAAGTAAAGAGCCGCAATCGCTACCCGGCCATGCTGCGGATGTTGCTGGGCAAGGGCTACCACCTGGTGGACATGGAGCGGGCCAGCGATACGCCATTGGATTACCGCATCCTGCTGGAAAAGAGTTTGTAAAAAAAAGCCGATAGTGGTTGCAATGCGAATGAGAAAGGTTATCATTTGAGTGCGTTCCAACACTTAACCACCAGAACGATTTTGGTGGTCTTTAGCTCACAGCATTGCTCACACGGTTTGGCCAGCATCAATTGCTGGCCATTTTTTTTGCGCAGCCATCGCCTTCAAGCTGAATCAAAAAAAACACAAAAAGGGTTGCATCACAGATGAGAATGGTTATTATTTACATGCGTTCCAACATTTAGTCACCAGAAAGACGTCGGTGGCGTTTTAGCTCACAGCATTGCTCACACGGTTTGGCCAGCATCGATTGCTGGCCATTTTTTTTGTCGGTCACTCACACAGGGCCAACACCTGAACCACCAGGGCATCGATCCCCTTCGCCGCCTGAGACAGGCCATCGGCCAGCATGTACGCCGGCGTTGTCACCACCTTATGCCGCCGATCCACATGGATCGCCTCCACCGAACAGGGATGATGTTGTCCCCCCATGGCATTGAATGCCGCCGCCGTCTCATGGTCCGTGCCTATGGTGCCCTCGATGCCGTCACCATAGATTCGGGGCAACATCATCGGGCTGATGCACAGGTATCCGGCCGGCTTTCCCGCCTGTGCAAATCCCCCAGCCGCCGCCATCATCGCCTCGGTCAGCTGACACTCGGTTCCCGCCAGGGCAAAATCACACAGGTTTTTGGCCGCCCCGAAGCCGCCGGGAACCACCAGCGCATCAAACTCGGCCGCATGCAGTTCCGACAATGGCCGTACCTGCCCCCGGGCAATGCGGGCGGCCTCCACCAGGCAATTACGCGCCTCACCCTCGACCACTTCACCGCTGAGATGATTGACCACATGCAATTGCTCGGTATCTGGAGCAAAGCACTGATAGGCCGCGCCATTACGTTCTATGGCCAGCATGGCCAATACCGACTCGTGGACCTCCGAGCCATCAAACACCCCGCAACCACTGAGTATCACAGCAATCCGCTTCATTCGGTTCTCCTCTTATTCCATTAGAGACTAAAAAGTAATAGCTATATAGCCAAATATTGCTAATTTGTTAACGCCGATCTCTATACATGGCGATTTTTTATGCTAACTTATTTCGCCAGATGTCGGATGGCATTCCAGCAGTTTTCAGGCCTTCCAGAGTATCCTCTGCCAACTTAGACGAAAATAGCAATATCCACAAAACCGGATGGAGCGGATCGGTGTGTAAGATCGCCACAGATCAATTTCATAAATAATTGAAAAATAATAAGAACAGTGAATTCGTTGATCTCGATCGCGTTTTCGTTCGATCCCCCTGTTTTGCCAGTAACACACAGATTTATCCACAGGCTGGGCATTTGCTGGCAGCTGTTGATAACTCTGTGGAAAATGCGCGACGACTGGCGAAATTGGCACGCTCATGGCATCCTTAGCCATCTCTTCCATTACTCAGTATCCCCATGGCTCAGTTACCTGAAAATCCATTAGTCCTCGTCGACGGTTCCTCCTACCTGTATCGCGCCTTTCATGCGCCACCACACCTGACCAACTCCAATGGCGAACCTACCGGTGCCGTGTACGGAGTGATCAACATGTTGCGCAGCCTGATTCGCCAATTTAATCCCAGCCACCTGGCTGTGGTATTCGATGCTAAAGGCAAGACATTCCGGGACGACATCTACCCGGAATATAAGGCGCAACGCCCCTCTATGCCTGACGATCTGCGCAGTCAGATACAGCCGGTTCACGACATCATCCGGGCCATGGGATTGCCGCTGATCATGATCGAAGGCGTGGAAGCAGACGACGTTATCGGCACCCTGGCCAGACAGGCAGAACTCGAAGGCCACAAGGTGGTGATCAGCACCGGCGACAAAGACATGGCGCAATTGGTGACCGACAACATCACCTTGATCAACACCATGACCGACACCGTGATGGATCCCCAGGGCGTGGTGGACAAATTTGGGGTTGGTCCGGAGCTGATCATCGACCTGCTGGCGATGATGGGCGATAAAGTGGATAACATTCCTGGCCTGCCCGGGGTCGGAGAGAAGACTGCCCTGGCCATGCTGCAGGGCATCGGCGGCCTGGACGCCATCTATGGCGACCCGGATGCGGTGGTGGAACTGGGCTTTCGCGGCGCCAAAACCATGCCGAAAAAATTACGGGAAAATGAAGAGGCCGCCCGACTCTCCTATCTGCTGGCTACCATCAAATTGGATGTATCACTGACCGAATCCATCGATGATCTGAAGGTGATCTCCGCCGACAAAGACGCCCTGATCAAGTTGTTTGGCGAGATGGAATTCAAACGCTGGCTGGCGGAACTGCTGGACGACGGTCGCCATGCCGCCGCCACCGACAACGGCGAATCAGGCACCAGCAAGGCCAGCGCCTTTGAGCACGACACCATCCTGACTCAGGCACAGTGGGATCAGTGGTTCGATAGACTCGATCAGGCCCAACTGTTCGCCCTGGACACCGAAACCACCAGCCTCAACTACATGGAAGCGGAACTGGTGGGGATCAGTTTCGCCGTCGGCGTCGATCGGGGCGCCTACTTGCCACTGGCCCACGACTACGAAGGGGCCCCGCAGCAATTGGATCGGGAGCAAGTACTGAGCCGCCTCAAGCCGCTGCTGGAAAACCCAGACAAGCTCAAGGTGGGTCAGAACCTGAAATACGACATGTCGGTCCTGGCCCGCTATGGCATCGAACTGAAGGGCATCGAGTTCGATACCATGCTGGAGTCCTACTGCTTCAACAGCACCGCCAGCAAGCACAACATGGACGATCTGGCACTCAAATACCTGAGCCATAAAACCGTTCATTTCGAAGAGATTGCCGGCAAAGGTGCCAAGCAAAAAACCTTCAACCAGATTGAACTGGAGCAGGCTGCCCCCTACGCCGCCGAAGACGCCGTCATTACCCTGCAACTGCATCAGCACCTGCTACCGCGACTGCAGCAACAGCCCGGCTGCCATCGAGTATTTCGCGACATCGAGATGCCTCTGGTACCGATTCTGTCCGCCATCGAGCGTCAGGGGGTGATGCTGGACAGCGATCTTCTGCACCAGCAAAGCAGCGAAATTGCCAACCTGCTGGATTCGCTGGAGCAGCAGGCCCATGAGCTGGCCGGCGAGAGCTTCAACCTCTCCTCCACCAAGCAGCTGCAGCAGATCCTGTTTGAAAAACTGGGCTACCCGGTGCTGAAGAAGACCCCCAAAGGAGCCCCTTCTACCGCCGAAGAGGTGCTGCAGGATCTGGCCCAGGACTACCAACTGCCCAAGCTGATTCTGGAGCACCGTAGCCTGGCCAAGCTGAAAAGCACCTATACCGACAAGCTGCCGCTGATGGTGCAAAGTAGTGGCCGGGTACACACCTCCTATCACCAGGCCGTTACCGCTACCGGGCGCCTGTCCAGCTCCGATCCCAACCTGCAGAACATTCCAATTCGCAGCGAACAGGGTCGGCGCATTCGCCAGGCCTTCATCGCCCCAGAGGGCTATCAACTGCTGGCCATCGATTACTCGCAGATTGAACTGAGAATCATGGCACACCTGTCTCAGGACCGCGGCCTGTTGGATGCCTTTGCCCACGGCAAAGACGTGCACCGCGCGACCGCCGCCGAGGTGTTCGGCGTGGCCTTCGATGAGGTCAGCAATGAACAGCGCCGCCGGGCCAAGGCCGTCAACTTTGGCCTGATCTACGGCATGTCCGCCTTTGGCTTGGCCAAACAACTGGGCATTGCCCGTGGCGAAGCCCAGCGCTACATCGACGTCTACTTCGATCGTTACCCCGGAGTGAAGGCGTACATGGAGAAAACCCGCCAACAGGCCCACGAACAACAGTACGTTGAGACCCTGTTTGGCCGTCGCCTGCACCTGCCTGACATCAACGCCCGCAATAAAATGCGGCAGCAGGCCGCCGAGCGCACCGCCATCAACGCACCAATGCAGGGCACCGCCGCCGATATCATTAAACGGGCAATGATCGACGTCGCCGGCTACCTGGACACCCAGTGCAGCGATGAGATTCGAATGCTGATGCAGGTTCACGATGAACTGGTGTTCGAGGTCAAGGCCTCGGTTGCCGACCGCCATCGAGACGCCCTGTGCGATCTGATGGCCAATGCCGCCGAACTGGATGTGCCGTTGATCGCCGAAGCGGGACTGGGCGACAACTGGGATCAAGCCCACTGATCCTTGGCTGACGAAACCTTGGCCCGTCACGGCACTGTGACGGGCCATTTTTTTGAGATCCAAACACGGTTCCGGCCGTCGGCGGCGACCAGGATCACAAAACGCCCTGAAAATGACGACAGAATGTCATCAAGGTGAACAAAAAGATAATGACTGTTTATGTAGTTATTGGATCAAAAACAGCAAAAAGTGGTGGGTTTTATCGATCGAGATCACAAAACATTGCTCCAGAATCCAATTTATCTTTTACTGGCGAAACTGGTTGGCTATGCTTTCGCTCGTAGGGTACAGAGGTAAGATGTTCTATCTTAACAAACCTTATTCGATCACTTCGCGTGATCAGCCAAATTTTTATGGCGCCCCGGTGACTTCGGTCACCGGGGTTTTTTCTTTTCGGCTTCTGAAATTTTCATCCGGTTCGAACTTCAGTTACCAATTCGTTGCACAATTGAAATAGAGCAAATGCTTTAAGTTTGGTCCGGACCGGAGTATTATGGCTATGAAGAATCGGATTGGACCCCAATCCAGTTTGATTCTCGTCTTGTTATCGTTGAAAAAGCTTCTCCCCAAAATTGAGCTTTTTACACGCCGGTGGTGGATTTCATCATCGGCTTTTTCTTTTTCAGGGCGAAAAAAAAGGCGACCCCAGGTCACCTCTTCATTATCGGCTCTGCCGTTACAGCGGCTGTTCCAACCAGGCGGTGACCGTTTTAATGGCCTCGGTGCGCCCGGTTCCCTTCAGGGAAGAGAACAGCTGCACCTTGATGTCACCATCCAGGTCCATCGCCTCCAGACTGGCTTTCACATCCCGCAAGGTCTTCTGCTTGACCGCCTGCTTCAACTTATCGGCCTTGGTCAGTAACACCAGCACCGGCAACTCCGCCGCCACGCCCCAGCGGATCATATTGACATCCAGATCCTTGAGGGGATGCCGACAATCCATCAGCACCACCAGCCCTTTCAGACAGTTTCGCTTCTCAAGATACTCGGCCAGCGCATGTTGCCACTTCTTCTTCATCTCCAGCGGCACCTGGGCAAAACCGTAACCCGGCAGATCCACCAAGCGGCGATCTTCTGCCAGTTCAAACAGGTTGATCATCTGGGTACGACCCGGGGTTTTGGAGGTCTTCGCCAATCCCCGTTGGTCGGTCATGGTATTCAGGGCACTGGACTTGCCCGCATTGGAGCGGCCGGCAAATGCCACCTCGACACCGGTATCCGGCGGCAAAAAACTAATATCGGGGGCGCTGAGCATATACTTAGCGCGACGAAAATCGATGGCGGTGTCGGTCACGTACACTCTCCACAAGCGGGTTAAAAACTTGCTCGCGGTCACAAAGTGCCGATTTTTTAGATCTATCGACAAATTAGTGTAAAATACAAACCGCGAGCCTCTCCATCATTCTATCACGTGGCGAGGCTGGACAGGGAAAGAACGAGCCACGCAAATATAAGTTGGAACACAATGAAAAAATTAGCACTAACACTTTCTGTGCTCGCCGTCTTCAGCGGTACTGTTCAGGCCCAGGGAGACGCCACCAAAGGCCAGCAAGTCGCCTCAACCACTTGTATCGCCTGCCACGGCATGGATGGCAACAGTCTGATCAGCCTCTACCCCAAGGTGGCCGGTCAGCACCAAGGCTATCTGGTCAAGCAGTTGCAAGAACTGAAGCAAGCTGCCATGACCGGGGGCAAAGAGGGGCGTCATGATCCGATCATGAGCGGCATGGCCATGACACTGACCGAAGAGCAGATGGCGGACGTGGCGGCATTCTATGCCTCGCAGACCAGCACTGCCGGTGTCAGCATCGATGCTCAAACCGCCTCAGCGGGCAAAAAGCTGTACATGGCCGGCGATGCCAGTCGTCAGATCACCGCCTGTGCCGCCTGCCATGGCCCCAACGGCGAAGGCATGAACCTGGCCGGTTACCCGAGCCTGGCAGGCCAACACCCGGATTACATCAAGGCCCAGCTGGAAAAATTCCGCAGCGGCGTTCGCCATAATGATCTCAATGGCATGATGTCCGGTGTCGCTAAAAACCTGAAGGATGAGGACATCGCGCTGCTGTCGCAGTACGTTTCCAGCCTTAAGTAACCTTCAATCCGGCGCTTTTCGTGCCGGTAACCGCGACAACAATCAAGGCGAGCCGAGGCTCGCCTTTTTAACATCTGACCATTTCGGACCCAGGTCACAGTCAGAACATCGCGCTTTTTGCCCCACTGCTTGTAAGACATTCGCCATTGCGCACCCCCTAAAATGTCGAATAATTACCTGCAAGATCGTGGCCCTCTTAAGAAAAAACAGTGTTTTGCTTTGTTAACAATCACAAGCGGTCATAACACTTCGGCAAAAAAAAGTTGCGATCCAGCTCAAACTCCGTAAAGTATGGGGCATCCAAAGGAGAGGACCTCAACCAACAGGACGTTGGTTGTAAAAAAATGGGAAAGCACCCGACGGACAGGGTGAAAGAACGGAAACTCTCTGGGACGAGACAGGTCGGAGAACCTGAGTAAACGGATAAGCCTTTAGGGTTTACAAGGATGGTTACCTCGCATCAGGAAGATGTTTGTCGTCAGGAAGGCGGCATTTATGATTGTTAAGGATGACCTCAGGAAGACCAATAAAGCGTCAGGAATGACCAACAACTAAAAAAGCCGCACGGAAGCAGTAAAAAGAAGACGGACCTAGACCGGGATAGTCACATCGCAGGTAAGGAACACCTGAATACCCGAATGAGAGAGTGTCAACAGACACCCTGCTTCAAGGCAACAGAGAGGACTCTGTTGCCTTTTTTATTTGTCTCGCGTCTATCGCAGATGCATTAAAACGGCAATTGCACATATACTAGGGCCAAGACCAGTCCGCAGGATCCGATATGCCTTGTCCGCTTTGCCACTTCAGTGACACCCAGCATTACCACCAAGACAAGAAACGCCATTACTTTCAGTGTCAACGCTGTCATCTGGTGTTTGCCGATCCTGCCTCGCTACTGCCTCCCAATGCCGAAAAGCACCAATACGATCAGCACCAGAATACGCCGCAGGACCCGGGTTACCGCCGTTTCCTCAACCGCCTGGCGGCGCCGGTAGCACAGCGGATGACGCCTGCCAGTCACGGGCTGGATTTTGGTTGTGGCCCCGGGCCGACGCTGTCGTTGATGTTCGAAGAGGCAGGCCACCCGATGGCGGTGTACGACCCGTACTTTTTTCCCGATCGCGCTCCGCTGCGACGGCAGTACGATTTTGTCACCTGCACCGAAGCCATCGAACACTTCTACCGTCCCGGCCGAGAGTGGCAACTGCTGCTGAGCCTGGTGAAACCCGGAGGCACTCTGGGCATCATGACCAAACTGGTTCGAGATGCGGATGCCTTTGCCAGTTGGCACTACAAGAACGACCCAACTCACGTCAGCTTTTTCAGCCGCCTGACCTTCCGTTATCTGGCAGAACAGGACAACCTGCAGATAGAATTTATCGGCAATGACGTTATCTTGCTGCAAAAACCGGCATAATTTGATATAACCTGCCGCCCTATCTGGAGGCACCACCCATGACGCGACAAAAGAAATCCCGAAAATCCAATGTAAATGGTCCACGACTGCAACCACGCACCGAGAAAGGTTCGGGCGTCGAGGGCAAGCGCAAGTCCAGTAAGGGCAAATCTGCCGGCTCTCGTCAGAATGAAGCCAGCAAGCAGAAGCCGCAGGCCAATAAGCCTAAGGTAACCAAAGACCCGCGCCTGGGCAGCAAGACCCCCATCTCTCTGGTCGCCCCTGAGCCGAAGCCAGTGACCAAGGCGGCGAAACCACAACAACCGGATTCGCTGCGGCCCAAACCGTCTCCGGAGCAGCAACTGGAGCAGCTGGAGAGTAACCCACGTCTGCTGGCGCTGCTGGATCGCATGGAACAGGGCGAGACCCTGAGCCAGGACGATCAGCAATGGCTGGACGGCAAACTGGATCGCATCGAAGCGTTGATGAAACAGTTGGGCATTGAAGTCGACCAGGGACCGAACAGCGAAGAGGCCCTGATGGATCAATTTGAAGCTGGCAGCGACCTGCTGGACCAGTACAAAGACTGATCGCCGTCCCCATGGCTCCCCCAGGATTAGGGGGGAGCCAGCCTTTCTCGGCCTCGCTCGGGGCCAGCGCTCTCTTGATTGCCTCCTGCGCCCCAACAGGCCAGAGTGGTCGCCACGGAAGGAGAGCGAGAATGAGCGGCGTCTCTACCACTTTGGTCAGCTTTGACTTAGGCTTATCAGAGTTTGCTAAATCAGGACTGTGGCATAAAACTGTGTGGCAGCGGTCACGTTCCCGGCCAGAGGCAGGGAACCAATCCGGGCCATTGTTGTTTTCATTATGTGCTTACCTTTGCTGATCCGCCCATCACAACACCATAAAGATGGGTAGCTTTCGTTTCCCAACATCCTTGAATTTGGGTCACGGATCAAAGGCAAGCTGCTACAAAGTGTGCATAATGCACATACCTTGGGTGTGAAACCTAGCCCGCCGTCACCGCCGATGGAACGCAAACAGACCGGCCAGTGACGACGGTTCACGCAGCAAAGGCCCTAACTCTACCACCGCAGGAGAAGATTGCAGTGCAGGACAAAATCAGCTGGAACCAGGCCCTAATCGAAAAATATAACTACAGTGGCCCGCGATACACGTCTTACCCGACCGCCATTGAGTTCCACGAAGGGTACACCGACCAGAACCTGCGAGAAGCCATCGCCACGTCGGACAAGAGCAACCTGTCGCTCTACATCCATGTGCCGTTTTGCCACAAACTGTGCTACTACTGCGGCTGCAACAAGATCATCACTCGCCACGCCCACAAGGCGGAGCAGTACCTCGAGTACCTGGAGCGTGAAATCAACGCCCGGGCCGAGTTGTTCAAAGGCTACACCGTTACCCAGATGCACTGGGGCGGCGGCACCCCGACCTACCTGACTCACGAACAGATCCGTCGCCTGACCGCGCTGCTGAAGTCCAAATTCAATTTCGCCGACGAGGGTGAATTCGCCATCGAAGTGGACCCTCGCGAGATCGAACTGGAAACTCTGGACGTACTCAAAGAGGTGGGCTTTAACCGCATCTCTGTTGGGGTACAGGACTTCAACAAGCAGGTGCAGCAAGCGGTCAACCGTGAACAGGACGAGCAGTTCATCTTTGATCTGATCAGCCACGCCCGTGAACTGGGCTTTGAGTCCACCAACATCGATCTGATCTACGGCCTACCATTCCAGACTCCGGAGAGCTTTGCCAAGACGCTGGAGCGCGTGAAGGATCTGGATCCGGACCGACTCAGTGTCTTCAACTACGCCCACCTGCCGCATCGTTTTGCCGCCCAGCGTAAGATTAAGGATGAGGATCTGCCAACCGCACCTCAGAAACTGAAGATTCTGGAAAACAGCATCAACACCCTGATGGGCTATGGTTACCAGTTCATCGGCATGGACCACTTTGCCAAGCCTGACGATGAGCTGTCTCGCCTGCAGAACGAAGGTCAACTGCACCGTAATTTCCAGGGCTACACCACCCAACCGGATGCCGACCTGCTGGGTCTGGGCGCCTCGGCCATCTCCAACATCGGTAAGGCCTACGCCCAGAACGCCGTGGATCTGAAAGCCTACTATGAATCCATGGATGCCCATGAGCACGCCATGATCAAAGGCTGTGGCCTGGAGACCGACGATTTCATCCGCCGCGAAGTGATCAAGCAGCTGATCTGCCACTTCAAACTGGATAAGTCGGCCATCGAAGCCCAGTGGGACATCAACTTCAACGAGTATTTCGCCGAAGATGAAAAGCTGCTGAAGCCGTTCATCGAAGACGACCTGGTGCGCCTGACCGACACCAGCATCGAAGTCACCGGCCAGGGCCGGTTGCTGATCCGCAACATCTGCATGTGTTTCGATCGCTACCTGCGCGACAAGGCTCGCCAGCAGCAGTTCTCTCGCGTCATCTGATTCGACGCCAGACAGCAAAAAGGGGTTGCCGGTGGCAACCCCTTTTTTGATCCCCGGTCGCTACTGCCGGGCGGCTTTGTTGGTCAGCAATGTCTTACGGTCACTGTCGGACAGAAACGCCAACTTGGCGCCGTTGATCTGAATCTGCCGCAACTGAGCGTCGCTGAGGCCGATGCGCTCCTTGGCCATCCGATACTCGAAGGGGATGGAGTTGGCCGATACTCCAGGATCATCGGTGTTGAGGCAGACGCAGATCCCATGCTCAACAAAGGTGCGGATGGGGTGAACCTCGTAATCGGCCACCGAATTGGCGTGGATGTTCGAAGTGGGACATGACTCGATGCCGATACCCTGATCACGAAGGTAATCCAACAGCGCCGGATCCTGGGGCGCGGTGGTGGCATGGCCTAAACGGGTGGCACCAAGATCTCGAATCGCCTGCCAGATGGAGGACGGTGGCCCCGGCTCGCCCGCATGGATGGTGACATTCAGATAGGCATCCCGAACCCGCTTAAAGTGATCCACAAACAGATCCCCGGGGAAGCCCTCTTCGTCACCGGCCAGGTCACAGGCCACAAAGTGCTCCTTGTGAGCCAAAATCGCCTCCAGCTCACGCTGGCACGCCTGCGGGCCATCACCGCGACACAGAATTCCGATCAGATTAATCATGATGTTGCCATCGCGGGCGCCGGCCTGAACGCCGTCGATCACCGCTTCCACCACCCCCTGCATCGGCAATCCGTGGGGACCGGCCATGTAGGCCGGCGAAAAGCGCAGTTCGCCATAGTCGACCCCGTTGTCCGCCAGGTCCAGGGCATTCTCATACGCGAGACGGTGCACCGCATCGAGATCCCCCAGTACCGCCACCTGGTAATCCAGCTTGGCCAGCAACGCCTCCACCGACGGACAACGGCCGATCACCTGCAAGTAGGGGCGCAAGGTCTCCATGTCGTAGGCGGGCAGAGGCACATTGAATTTCTGTGCCAGCTCAAGCACGGTGTCGGGTCGCATGGAGCCATCGAGGTGGCGATGCAGGTCGGTGAGAATAAGGCTTTGGTCAGTCATCAGTCTGCTTTTTAGTAAAGGGATGTTAACCGGCCAAACCGACCAATTAACAAACGCCGAAATTGGTTTTAGTATGAAGTCGCCGTCCCTGACGGATTTAGAATAATTAAAAACCCAAGATGAAAATAGGGATTCTCGGATGAAAATTTGGCTTTTTAGCGCCGCCCTGATGCTGAGCGGCTGCGCCACTTCCCCCATGGACGCCAATCAACGCATCGCACCGTTGATGGATGACATCTGGCAGCAGCAACTCAGCCGCGATCCCCAGCAAGCGGCCCGCTTCGGTGATGCCAGTGCCGCCGCCCACCTGGAGGACCGATCCGCCGCCGCCCTGGAAGCGGACTATCAGGCCAACCTGACCCTGCTGCAGCGGGCCAACGCCCTCGATCCCGAACAACTCTCCAACGACAATCGCATCAACCTGGCCATCGCCCTGGAGATTCTGCACAACCGCACCGACAGCTACCGTTTCAACGAACACACCATGCCATTGAATGCCGAAGGCGGCTTTCACAACTACATCGCCAGCATCGCCCAGGGCACCACGCTGACCACAATCTCCGAAGCGGAACACTACCTGAGCCGGTTGCAAGAGTTGCCGCGTCTGTTTGAGCAGCAGATGCAGTGGATGCGCCGAGGCCTGGCTCAGGGCTATACCCAGCCCAAAGTCGTGCTGCAGGGCTTTGAAGAGTCCATCGAGGCCTACCTGCCCGATGCCGCCGTCGACAGCCTCTACTACGCCCCTTTTGCTCAGCTCAGCGAGGCTGACTTTACCCCGGCTCTGCGGGCCTCGTTGCAACGGCGGGGGCTGGATGCGGTCACCAACCAGGTGTTGCCGGCCTACCGCGCCTACCTGGCGTTCTTTATCAATGAGTACCGCCCCGGCGCTCGCACCAGCATCGGTGCCAGTGACTTGCCCGATGGCCGGGCGTACTACGCCAACCGGGTTCGCCACTTTGTCACCCTGGACATGACCCCGGAACAGGTGCATCAACTGGGGCTGAGCGAAGTACGGCGCATCCGCGCCGAGATGGACGCCATCATCGCCCGGCTTGAATTTGATGGCAGCTTCGCCGACTTCCTGCACTTCCTGCGAACCGATCGCCGCTTCTACGCCGACACCCCGGAGCAGCTGCTGCGAGAAGCCGCCTGGTTGGCCAAGCGAGCCGATGCCATGCTACCGCAGTTTTTCAACACTCTGCCGCGCACCCCATACGGCGTCCAAGCGGTACCGGCAGAAATCGCCCCCAAATACACCACCGGCCGCTACTCCGGTCCCAGTGGCGAGCATCAGCCCGGGTACTATTGGGTCAACACCTATGCCCTGGACAAACGCCCTCTGTATGCCCTCCCTGCCCTGACTCTGCACGAGGCCGTGCCGGGCCATCACCTGCAGATCGCCCTCAATCAGGAATTGGGTGAGGTGCATCCACTGCGGCGCTACCACTACATCAGTGCCTTTGGTGAAGGTTGGGGTTTGTACTCGGAGAAGCTGGGAGTCGAGGGTGGCTTCTATGAGGACGATTATGCGGATTTTGGCCGGCTCAGCTACGAGATGTGGCGTGCCTGCCGATTGGTGGTGGATACCGGCATTCACGCCAAGGGCTGGAGTCGGCAACAGGCCATCGATTACATGGCCGCAAACACCGCCCTGTCTCTGCACAACGTCACCACCGAGATAGACCGCTACATCTCCTGGCCGGGGCAGGCACTGTCCTACAAGATGGGCGAGCTGACCATTTTACGGCTGCGTCATCAGGCCGAACGCAGCCTCGGCAACCGCTTCGATCTGCGGGCGTTCCACAATGCGGTGTTGGCCAACGGCTCGGTGCCACTGGCTCAATTGGAAATTCAGATCAGCCGCTGGATTGACGAGCAGAAATCACTTTAAGCCCGGCTGGCGCCCGAGGGCAGCATAATCCACAGGCCGATACCTCAGTGCCGGCGCTCGAGCCAGGCATTGATGGTAACGGCCACTTCATCGGGACGCTCCATCGGCAGCAGATGACCACAATCCGGCAATTGCACTAAGGTCGCGTCTGGCATCAACCGCCGCATCCTGGCCCAGCTGGCTGGGGTAACGGTATCGCTGTGGCCGCCCCGAATCGCCAGAGTGGGCACTTTGAGTCGACTCAGACGCGGCCAGATCCACGGAGCCGTCTGGTAGATGTGCGCTTCCCACTCTCGCGAGTAACGCAGACACACGCCCTGCTCATCGGCAACGAAAGCGGCGTGAATGTAGTCTTCCAACGCCTGATCATCCATGCCGGCGAACGCCCGCTTGCCACGATGAAACTCGAACGCGCCGGCATGATCCTCAAATCGATAGGGCCGCTTCAGGGTGCGTGCCACCATCGGCTGCTTGAGTTTGAACCGCTTTGGCATCAGTCGCATCGGCGCCACCCAGCGGGTCGGCAGGAATACCGGATCCAGCATCACCAGCCCCGCCACCTTATTCGGGCACCGCATCGATGCCAGGCAGGCCACCACCGCCCCCATGGAGTGACCGGCCAGGACCACGGGTTCGGGCTGACGGGACAGCCACCCGGCCAGGTCCTCGGCCATCAGCCACCAGGCGCGCTGCTTGGCCTCGGTCACCGGCATGGTCAGCGGCGCCAACAGCGCCGCCTCGACGCCGCCACCGAGGGCGGCAAACAGGCGCCGATAGGTGGCCGGCGGAAACCCGTTGGCATGACAAAACACCAGTCGGGTCGGCCCCTGGCCAAACTGTTCAAACTGCACCCTTCAATCTCCCGTATTAACTCTTGGTTTAAACACTCGTTTGATTCAGACTAACAACAACTTAGCTTGGATACTACTGCGACTCCACCCCGGCACCAGCACAGGTCTGAACTGACGCTTGAACCTTGACGGACAGGGGCAGAAACCGCAACACTGGCCCACACCAGCACCATCACAAGGAGATGCTCCCATGGACAAACACACCCAAACCGAGATCGAAGCCGCCACCTTCCGTCGCCTGCTCAGCCACCTGGACAACCACAAAGAGGTGCAGAACATCGACCTGATGATTCTGGCGGACTTCTGTCGCAACTGCCTGGCCAAGTGGTACATGGCCGAGGCCGCCACCCGTGGCGAAGAGGTGGACTACGATCAGGCCAGAGAAATTGTCTATGGCGAATCCTATGACAGCTGGAAAACCAAATACCAGCAAAAAGCCACTCCGGAGCAGCTGGCCGCGTTTGAAGCCCGCCAGCAAGCCAAAGCTTCCCAGTAGCCCGTGCCTCCACTATGCTACGCCCGTTTTTGTTTGTTATTGGACTTGTTATGACTCACGCGGCCATCGCCATGCCCTCTCTGTGGCAACAGGCAGATCATGGAGAGTTCACCGGCATCGACGGCCTGACTCTGCGCTATGCCCACCTGCCAAGGAAAGCCGCGCGCGGCGCCATCGTGGTTGCCAGTGGACGCTCTGAAGGCTATCTCAAGTACGACGGACTGGCTGAGGAACTTCACCAAGCCGGCTTTGAGGTGTTTATCTGGGACCATCGCGGCCAGGGGTTGTCGGATCGCCTCAGCGACAACCGCTTCCTGGGGCATGTGCAACGCTTCAACGACTACGTCGAGGATATGCACACCTTCCTCACCGAAGTGGTGCAGCCAACCAAGCCAGACAAGCTGTACCTGGTGGGCCACTCCATGGGCGGTGCCATCGGTACCCTGTATCTACTTCGTCATCCCGAGGTGTTCGATGCGGCGGTGTTCTCCGCCCCAATGTACGGCATCCGCCTGCCCGCCCCTCGCTGGGCCTTGGAGCCGGTGTTGTCGATGCTGGCTCGCTGGAACCGCTGGCAGGGGCAGCCAGCCTACATCCCCGGTGGCACCGACTACCAACCCGTGCCGTTCGAGGACAACGATCTGACCCAGGATGCCGAGCGCTACCAGGCATTTCAGTCTCTGTACCAGCAGGTGCCACAACTGCAACTGGGCTCGCCCTCCAACCAGTGGATGGTGGAGTCCTTTACCGCCATGGACCAGATTCAGGAGCAGGCACACCGGCTGACCACCCCCACCCTGGTGATGCAGGCTCGGGAGGATGCCATCGTCGACAACGACGTCATGGAGCGGGTGGTGGCTCGCGGCCAATCGATGACGCTGATGCCTCTGGCCGGCGCCCGCCACGAACTGCTGGTGGAGATTCCTGCCATCCGCGACCAGGTCGTAGACGCCATCACCCAATGGTTGGGCCTCCACTAACACTAAAAAGGACTCCGAAGAGTCCTTTTTTCATAGCCAGGTAGTTAGCTCAGCACCTCTTCCAGGGCCCCCAGGCACAGGGTGACGTTTTCCTCTCTGGCGGCATAGCCCATCAGGCCGATGCGCCAGGCCTTACCGGCCAGATCCCCCAGGCCGGCACCGATCTCCAGGTTGAAGCGGTTCAACAACTGGCCGCGAACCTCGGCATCATCGACCCCTTGCGGCAGGTAGACCGCATTCAGTTGAGGCAGACGATGGGCTTGCTCCACCACAAAGCGCAGTCCCAGTTTCTCCAGGCCCGCCTTCAGTTTCTGATGCATGCGATCATGACGGGCCCAGGCATTTTCCAACCCCTCTTCATGGAGCAGGCGCAGGGATTCGTGCAGGGCGTACAGGCTGTTGACCGGGGCGGTGTGGTGGTAACTGCGCTTGCCGGTGCCACTCCAATAGCCCATTACCAATGTCTGATCCAGGAACCAACTGGGCACCGGCGTCTGCCGGGCTTCCAGTTTGGCCACCGCCTTGGGAGAAAACGACACCGGCGAGATCCCCGGCACACAGGACAGGCATTTCTGGCTACCGGAATAGATGGCATCGATGCCCCAGTCGTCGACCCTGAGTTCGACGCCCCCCAGCGAGGTCACCGCATCGACGATGGACAAACACTCATGCTGCTGCGCCAGGGCACACAAGGCTTTGGCATCCGACAGAGCCCCAGTTGAGGTTTCCGCATGCACGAACGCCAGGAACTTGGCATCCGGATGTTGCTGCAGAGCCGCCGCCACCTTATCGACGCTGACCGGCGTGCCCCAGGCATCGTCGACCACAATCGCTTCCCCGCCCAGTCGCTCCACATTCTGACGCATCCGTTCGCCAAACACGCCGTTGCGACATACGATCACTTTCTCACCGGGCTCCATCAGGTTGACGAAGCAGGTCTCCATGCCGGCGCTGCCCGGGGCAGACACGGCGATGGTAAAGGGGTTGTCGGTCTGGAACGCGTACTGCAGCAGGGCCTTGACCTCGTCCATCATCGCGATGAAGGTCGGATCCAGGTGACCCACAGTGGGTTTGGCCAGGGCCTGCAGCACCTGAGGATGAACATCGGACGGGCCCGGGCCCATCAAAGTACGTGACGGCGGGTTAAACGGCTTAAACGACATGGCGACCTTCCTGCTTGTTGCCCTTAAAGAATTCGAAAGTCCCACGTTAGCACGCTTTATTTTTCCAAGGTATACAGCCACGGCAATTGAGCGTTTTAAACGCAAAAAAAGGCTGCCCGAAGGCAGCCTTGGATCTGATCAGCGATGATGCAAACCGGATCAGAACGTGTACGTGGCGCTGATGCCGACATTGAGGCCAGGCTGGGAGAAACGATCCATATAGGTTCGACCCGCCTCCATGCCCCCCACATCACTCCACTGAATGTACTTCTTGTCCAACAGGTTAAATACCCCACCACGAATCACGAAGGCTTCGCTGACGTTGTAGTAACCGGTCACGTCTACCACACCGTAGCCGGCCGTGGCGTAAGACTCGGTCGGCTGGCCAAATCCGTCGGTGGCCTCGGCGATGTCAGACTCATCCTTACCCTGGACCAGAGTCCAGTTCAGGGTCCCGCCCCAGATGCCATCGGCCTGATCGAAGGAGAGGCCAATCACCCCATTGAGCGGCGCCACCTCGTTCAGCGGTTGATCCTGGGTGTCGTTGGTACCTTCGGCGTACGCCACCGACAGATTCAGGCTTAGCCCCTCCGGTGCCCCCAGCAGGCTGTCCAGCCACAGTTGAGACTTAAACTCCGCCCCTTTGATGGTGGCTTCATCGACGTTGTTGTACTGCAGTTGGCCATAAGGGTAAGCCGGGTTGCTGTAGTCCGCAGTCTGTTGAATGAAATTGTCGTACTGGTTGTAGAACAGCACCAACTCGGCCGAGCCGTAATCCGAGGTGCCGCGCAGGCCCAGTTCAAAGGCGTCACTCTCTTCCGCTTCCAGGTCCGGATTCGCCAGCAAGGCGTAACCGCGGCCACTGTCCTCGGCGTAGTACATCTCTTTCAGGTCCGGGGAACGGAAGCCCTGAGCGTAGTTAAAGAACCCGGTCAGGGTGTCGGTCAACTGGTACAGGGTACCCAGTCGCCAGGTCAGCTTATCGCTGTTGTGGTCTTTGAATTCATCCCCACCGTGATAGTACTCATCGATGTTGGGTTTCATTTCGGTGTTGTCGTAACGCAGGCCCGGAATCAGCGTCAGTGCACCCAGGGTGATCTCATCCTGCAGATACAGGCCATAGGTGGTGGCCTGTGCCTTTGGCGCATAGCGGCTGACGTCGGTCGGCTTGTCACTGGCATAGCTGGTGACGTTGAGGTTTTCCAGGTCTTCACGGTTGACGTCCAGGCCGTAACTGATGACGTGATGGCTGCTGCCCAGGCTCAGATCCTTGGCCAGATCCAGCGAAAACTGCCAGCTGGTTTCCTGGTACTGCCGGGACATGCGACGGTCGGTCTGATAGTAGGAATACCAGTTACTGGTTACCTGATCCGATTCACTGTCCTGATAGTCCAGGGTCCATTTCAGGGTGTCAAACGCGGCCAGGTTGGCGTCCCAATCGTGGAACACGCCAATCCGGGTACGGGTGGTGCTGTCGTCTGCCATCTGATTGGCGTAGGTGACACCTGGCGCTCCGGGTTCGCCGTCGTTCAAGGACAACAGCTCCCCTTCGGTACTGGAGTCATAATGTTCTGCCACCATGCCCAGTCGGTGGGCCTCACTGCCGGCATAAATCAGTTTCGCCAGCACGTTGTTGGAGGTGATGTCCATGGGATCGGCCTCGGTGCGATCGTCGCCGATGCCACCAACACTGCCCTGGGTCTCCGTCTCTTTGCCGTCCCGGCGGGTATACAACAGCAAGGATTCCCAGGCGCCGCTGCGGTTGGCCAGGGTCACGGTTTCGGCAAAGCTCTGGTCACGACCGGTATACCCGGCTTTCAGCGACAGAGCGGTGTCATCACCGGCCTCCAGGTAGTCGGCCGGATCCTTGGTGGTAAAGGCCACCACTCCACCGATGGCGTCACTGCCGTACAGGGTCGAGGCCGGGCTCTTGGTGATCTCCACCTGCTTGAGGGTATCGATGTCGACAAAGTTGCGGCCGGCGCGCATGAACTCGGTGCCCGAATCGTAGCCATTGCTCTGATCCACCCCATCCACCATGATCTTGACCCGGTTGCCACCGATGCCACGGATGGTGAAATCCTGCAGGCCAAAGCGGCCGCTGCCGGAGACGTCGACACCCGGTTCATAACGCACCAGGTCGGAGATGGTGGTCATCTGTTGGTTTTCAATCTGTTCGGCATCCACCACCGCCATGGCGGCCGGCACCTTTTCGGCTTTCTGGGCACCGGTGCGGCTGGCGGAAACCACCACGTCATCAAACAGCGTCGCCTTGGTTTCTTCGGCAACGGCACCACCAGCACTGATCACCGCCACCACGGCTACGGCCAAACGAGTCGGAGTAAACAACATTTCCCAATCCCCTAAAGAGTGACACATTTATATATTTGAATGCGGATGATAATAATTACTATTTAGATTTGATCAAGGGGAAAATTCAGATATTTACACTTGTGCACAAAAAAGCCACCCCGAAGGGTGGCTTGGACTCGTCAAAGTCAGGTTCGTTGTCAGTCAGGTCAGGCGCGGGTCTCCTGCACCAGGGCCGCCTCTTCGCTGACATCAATGCGTTTGGCCAGTAACGCGTACATCACCGGTACCACAAACAGGGTAAACAGGGTGCCCACCGACAAACCAACGGTGATCACCAGACCAATGTTAAACCGGGATACCGCACCGGCTCCGGTCGCCAGCACCAGCGGCATCACCCCCAGTACCATGGCGGCGGTGGTCATCAGAATGGGACGCAGACGTAGGGCCGCAGACTCGATCACCGCCTGGGCCTTGTCTCGCCCTTCCCGCTGCAGCTGGTTCGCAAACTCCACGATCAAGATGCCGTGCTTGGAGATCAGCCCCACCAGGGTGATCAGACCCACCTGGGTGTAGATGTTCAGGGTGGCGGCCCCGAGGAACAGCGGAATCATGGCACCGAAGATCGACAACGGCACGGTCACCAGCACCACCACAGGATCGCGCCAGCTTTCAAATTGCGCCGCCAGCACCAGGAAAATCACCAGCAGTGCCAGAGCAAAGGTGACGTACAGGGCGCTGCCTTCGGTCTCAAACTGACGGCTCTGGCCGCCAAAGTCATAGGCGTACCCCTTGGGCGCAATCTCCTGCAACTTGGCTTTGAGGAACACATGGGCATCGGCAATGGTGGCCGCACCCGGCATCGGCATCGCTTCCAAAGTGGCGGAGTTCAGCTGCTGGAACTGGGTCAGGGCATTGGGGATCACCTCATTGCTGACCTTGACCACGGTAGACAGCGGAATCGACTCACCGGTGCTGCTGGATACGTACAGATCGGAGATGCGATCCGCCGTGGAACGGAACGGCGCATCCGCCTGAGGGATCACCTCGTAGCTGCGGCCCTGGATGTCGAAGTAGTTGGTACGGAAGTCACCCAGTTGAGTGGACAATACGCTGCCGATGGTCTGCATCGAGATCCCCAGCTGACCGGCTTTTTCGCGGTCGATCTGAATGTGCACCTGAGGCTTACTGATCTTCAGCGTGTTGTTGACCACCATAAACAGGCCACTGGCTTCCGCCTCCTGCTTGAGCTTGTTCATCACCTCATACAGGGTGGCGTGATCCGCGGTGGTGGTCACCACAAAGTTCACCGGCAGTCCGGAGGCCACTCCGGGCAGGGCCGGCGGGTTGATGCTGAACACCTCCAGACCGGCAATGCTCTTGGCATCCTGCTGCATCTGTGGCTGAATCTCCATCTGGCTGCGAATTCGCTGACTCCAGGGCTTCAATGCCACCACCGACATAAAGCCGCTTTCACTGGGGTAACCGGCAAACACCAGCGCCATTCGGTACTCGGGGTACTGCGACACCATGTCGGTAAACTGACGGCCATAGGCGGCACTGTAGTGCACGTTGCCATTGTCCGGGCCGTTGGCGATGTTGAAGATGTAGCCCTGATCCTCATCCGGCGCCAGTTCCGACTGGGTCATCATGAACATCACGCCAATGGCGGCAAACAGCAGCACCGCGCCGGTGGCGATGGCGGCCTTGTAGTGGCCCACCACCTGCACCAGGATCGCCTGGTATTTGTCTTTCACCCTGGCGAACAGGCGATCCAGATACTGGGGAAACGGCTTGTGCAGATCCTCTTTGTTGAGCAACTTGCTGCTCATCATCGGTGACAGAGTCAACGCGATGAAACCGGAGATCAGTACCGCCCCGGCCAGGGTAAAGGCAAACTCGGTAAACAGCGAGCCGGTCAATCCACCCATAAAGCCGATGGGGGCATACACCGCCGCCAGGGTAATGGTCATGGCGATCACCGGCATGGCGATTTCACGGGCACCAACCACCGCCGCACGCACGGGAGACAGTCCCTCCTCGATGTGACGGTGAACGTTCTCCACCACCACAATGGCATCGTCCACCACCAGGGAGATGGCCATCACCAGCGCCAGCAATGTCAGCAGGTTGATGGAGAAACCCAGCCCCATCATAAACAGGCCGACGCCGATCAATGACAGCGGTACGGTAATGATCGGAATCATCACGCTGCGCAGGGAACCCAGGAACAGGAATACCACCAGCACCACGATCACCACGGCTTCCACCAGGGTCATCAATACCTCATCGATGGACTCCTGAATAAACTCGGTGGAGTCGTGGTTCATCACCTGACTCAGGCCATCGGGCAGGTTACGCTCGATCTCCGGCAATACCGCATGCACCCCCTTGGCCACATCCAGAGAGTTGGCGTCCGGGGTGGTGGTGATACCCACAAAGATGGCCGGCGTACCTTTGTACATGCCGTACACCTTGTCTGACTTTGGCGCCAGTTCCACCCGGGCCACGTCTCGCAGCCGCACCACCGCATTGCCGTCGCTTTTGACGGTGATGTTGCCGAAGGACACCTCATCCTGCAGTGACGTTGACGCCCGCACCGAGGTCACGGTGTAGCTGTCACGAACCTCACCGGCAGCGGACTGAAAGTTGTTCTGGCTCAGTGCACTGTTGATGTCGTTGCTGGTCACACCATTGGCCTGCATCCGCACCGGATCCAACCAGATGCGCATGGAGAACTCTTTCTCCCCATACAACTGGGCTTCCGCCACCCCTTCCACTTCGGTCAGCTTGGGCTGCACCACCCGCTTCAGGTAATCGGTGATCTCGACGCCAGACATGGTGTCACTGAAATAGGCCAGATACATGATGGCACCGCCGCCGGCGGTACTCTTGGCCAGCACCGGATCGTCGATGCTCTCAGGCAGGCGACCGGACACCTCATTCAGCTTGGTCAGCATCTCCGCCATGGCGGTGTTGGCGTCATAACCGAGGTTGAGGAAGACCGAGATGGTAGACACACCGGCACTGGAGCTGGCAGTAACATAGTCGATGCCCTCGGCCGAGGAGATCGCCTCTTGAATCGGCTGAGTCACAAACCCCTGCACCAGCTCGGCGTTGGCTCCAGGGTAAACCGTGGTGACATCGACCTGGCCAATCTCCATGTCCGGGTATTGCCGAACCTGGAGATCCATGTACGCCCGGGCACCAAAGACCAACAACAGCAAGTTGAGGACAATGGCCAGTACCGGACGCCGAATAAATACGTCAGTAAATTTCATTGAAAACCCTTACAGCTGGACGGCGTCAGAGATGATCACCTGAGTGCCGTTTTCCAGTTTGGTGATGCCGGCATTCACCACCATCATGCCCTCTTCCAGGCCGCTGAGGATGGCGACACCGTCGCCACGCTGCTCACCCACCTGCACATAGATACGACGGGCAACGTCATTGCCCTGGTCATCTTTCTCCACCACGAAGACCGCATCGCCAAAGGGGCTGTAGGAGATGGCAGTACTGGGCAGTACGATGGGACTGATGGTCTCTTTCATCAGCAGACGGATGTCGGCGTACATGCCCGGGTGCAGCTCGCCGCTGTCGTTGGGCACCTCGGCACGAATGGCGATGTTACGGGTGTTTTCATCCACCTTGGCTTCGACGGCAATCACCTTGCCGTGGAATTCTGTCTCCGGCGCCGAACTGGCATGGAAGATCACATCCTGGCCGGTGTACAGCTTAGGCAGGTACTGCTCCGGCACGGAAAAGTCCGCGTACAGGGAGCGGGTATCCTGCAGCGTCACCAGGGCATCACCATTACTGATGTACTGGCCCATGCTGAACTTGCGAATCCCCAGCACACCGCTGAACGGCGCCTTGATGTTTTTCTTGGCGATGCTGGCCTTAGTCTGCTGAACATTGGCGTTCGCCACCTTGAGGTCGGCGCTGGACTGATCGAAATCGGTCTCGGAAATGTTGTTGTTACGGAACAACCCTTCGTTACGCTTAAACTTAATCTGCGCCAGCTCCGCCTGCGCCTGATAGGCCGCCAGGTTGGCCACTTCCACGTCGTCGTTGAGGGTCAGCAACAGCTGTCCCGCTTTCACCTGCTGGCCACTCTTGAAGAAGATGCCATCGATGAGTCCGGACACTTCGGCCGCCAGCTCGATGCCTTCAATGGCATTGAGGGTACCGACACTGGCCACCTGAGGTCGCCACTGAACCGCCTTGGCTTCCACCACCGACACCGTCGCCGGTGGCGGGGCGAAGTTGGCCAGCTGAGCCATGCCTTCCTGAACCTGTTTGAACTTAATTCCACCGATGACCGCCAGTATCACCAGCAGGCCTCCGAGTACCACTGCAAAACGTTTGAACATTCCCGCTCTCCCCATCTGCAGGCCTTGGGAAAAGGCGCTGCAGAAGCTTGATTCTTAGAGGGTGACTTAACCCGTCTCGATTAAAGAGACCCCAATTTTATTGCCGAAAGTTTACAGACATACGTGCATGTATGTCTAGTTTTCAAAATGTAACTTTTAGTGTTTCTTGTAAAGAAACCTCTGTTTTGAAGTCAATTAGTCATGGGGTGCTCCACTAAAGGTAGAGCAATGTGAGTGGAAAAGAGGTGGAATTTCGGTTCGATTGGCAGCCAATAACCGTCACTTGCAGCGAAGATGAATCATCGGCCGGCAACGGCCCCAGCAGCGCGAGCACGCCGTCACGGCTGGGGCACTAACCAGTCAGTCGTGGCGACTGCTGAGAAAATAGCGGTAGGAGGGGCTGTCGGTCACATCGCGGCATTCCAGCGGCAACTGAGCGACGAACTGCTGCATTTCGGTTTCGGCGCCGTCGGGACACTCCAGCCCCATCAGTACCCGGCCGTAGGCGGCGCCGTGGTTGCGGTAATGAAACAACGAGATGTTCCAACGCTGGCCCAGGCGAATCAAAAACTGCAGCAGCGCACCGGGATGCTCGGGGAAGGTGACATGAAACAGCCGCTCTTTCACCGGCGGAATCGGCTGCCCCCCCACCATGTAACGCACATGCAATTTGGCGGTTTCGTCCGCCGACAGGTCCTCATGGGGGTAGCCATTCTCGGTCAGCAGCGCGCTGATGGTGTCCAGCTCACTCTGCTGCTTCAGCCGCAACCCGACAAAGATGTTGGCACTATCCCGGCTGGCGAGCCGGTAGTTGAATTCGGTAATGGAACGCTGTCCCAGCAGCTGGCAGAAGCGCAGGAAACTGCCCTTCTGCTCGGCAATGGTGACCGCCAGTACCGCCTCCTTGCCTTCACCCAGTTCACACCGCTCCGACACGTAGCGCAGGCTGTGAAAATTCACATTGGCACCGGACAGGATCGCCGCCAGCTTCTGCGGGTCGCGACGACCGTCACGGTAGCGTTTCAGTCCTGCCAGCGCCAGAGCACCGGCAGGTTCGGCAATGGCGCGAGTATCCTCGAAGATGTCCTTCACCGCGGCGCAGATCTCATCGGAGGATACGGTGATCACCTCATCGACACACTGACGGGCCACCGCAAACGGCGCCTCGCCGATGCGCTTCACCGCCACCCCGTCGGCAAACAGCCCGACCCGATCCAGGGTCACCGGCCGGTCCGCCGCCAACGCCGCCTTCAGGCAGGCGGCGTCTTCCGGCTCGACGCCAATCACCTTGATCTGCGGCGCCAGTGCCTTGATGTAGGCGGCCACGCCGGCAATCAGGCCACCGCCACCGACCGGCACAAAGATGGCATCCAGATGCCGCTGCTGCTGCAGCAACTCCTGACCTATGGTGCCCTGCCCCGCGATCACCGCCTCATCGTCAAACGGCGGAATCAACGTCAATCCCTGCTGTTCTGACAGCTCACGGGCATGCTGATAGGCACTGTCAAAATTGTCACCATGAAGCACCACTTCGCCACCATGACGACGCACCGCCTCTACCTTGATGTCCGGAGTGGTGGCCGGCATCACGATCACCGCCCGAATGTCGAGCTGGCTGGCCGACAGGGCCACCCCCTGGGCGTGGTTGCCCGCCGAGGCGGCCACTACCCCGGCCTGACGCTGGGATGCCGACAGCTGACTGATGCAGTTGTAGGCGCCCCGCAGCTTAAACGAGTGCACCGGTTGCTGATCCTCCCGCTTCAGCCACACCTCGGCTCCCAGACGCTGAGACAGCTTGGCCATGGGATCCAGGCTGGTGACCCGGGCGACGTCGTACACCGGCGCCATCAGGATTTGGCGCAGATAGGCCTGGGCCAGATCCTGAGACTGTGGCTTGACCAGGGCCACCATTACAGCGACTCCAATTTGGCCAGATCCCGGACCGCACCCTGATCGGCGCTGGTGGCCAGCATGGCGTAGGCTTTCAGGGCCGGGCTCACCAAGCGAGTGCGCCCCACGGGCTGATACGCGCACCCTTCGGCGCGGGTAGCCAGCAAGGCGGACTCCACCACCAGCTCGATGCGGCGGTTAGGAATGTCGATGTCGATGATGTCCCCATTTTCGACCAGGGCGATGACGCCGCCGCTGGCGGCTTCCGGCGACACGTGGCCGATGGACAACCCGGAGGTGCCACCGGAGAAACGGCCGTCGGTGATCAGGGCGCACTGCTGTCCGAGGCCCATGGATTTCAGGTAACTGGTGGGGTACAGCATCTCCTGCATGCCCGGCCCCCCTTTGGGGCCCTCATAGCGAATCACCACCACCTCGCCGGCCTGAACCTCACCGTCGAGAATGCCGGCCACTGCCGCATCCTGGCTTTCAAACACACGGGCCGGACCGCGGAAGGTCAGGCAGCTGTCCGGCACACCGGCGGTCTTCACAATGCAGCCCTTGGGCGCCATGTTACCGCTGAGCACCGCCAGCCCACCCTCTTCGGAATAGGCATGGTCAACATCGCGAATGCAACCGCCCTCCCGGTCGGCATCCAGCGTCGGCCAGCGGCACTGCTGGGAAAACGCCTGAGTGGTCCGTATGCCCGCCGGGCCGGCACGGTAAAACTCGGTCACCTGGGCCGACGGCGCCGAGGCGATATCGAATCGCTGCAACACCTCCGCCAGGCTGTCACCGGCCACATGAGGCACCTGGGTGTCGATCAGATCGCCGCGAGCCAACTCGGCCAGCAGCCCCATGACCCCACCGGCACGGTGCACGTCTTCCATGTGGTATTTGGGCGTGGAAGGCGCGACCTTGCACAGCTGCGGAACCCGTCTGGACAGGGCATCCATGTCGGCCATGGTGAAATCGACCTGCGCTTCTTGCGCTGCCGCCAGCAGATGAAGAACGGTGTTGGTGGAGCCGCCCATGGCGATGTCCAGCGCCATGGCATTGGCAAAAGCGGTCTTGGTGGCGATGCCCCGGGGCAGGGCCGTGGCATCGTCCTGCTGGTACCAGCGGTTGGCCAGCTCGACGATGCGATTGCCGGCATCGAGAAACAGCTGTTTGCGATCGGCATGGGTAGCCAGCATCGAGCCATTGCCGGGCAACGCCAGCCCCAGCGCTTCCACCAGACAATTCATCGAGTTGGCGGTAAACATGCCAGAGCAGGAACCGCAGGTCGGGCAGGCACTGCGCTCCACCTGTTCCGCCTGCTGGTCAGACACATTGGGATCGGCGGCCTGCACCATGGCGTCCACCAGGTCCAGCTTGATGATCTGATCCGACAGCTTGGTCTTACCCGCTTCCATGGGCCCGCCGGAGACAAAGATAACCGGAATGTTGAGGCGCAACGACGCCATCAGCATACCGGGGGTGATCTTGTCGCAGTTGGAGATGCACACCAGCGCATCGGCACAGTGGGCATTGACCATGTATTCGACGCTGTCGGCGATCAACTCTCGGCTCGGCAACGAGTACAGCATGCCGCCGTGGCCCATGGCGATGCCATCGTCCACGGCGATGGTATTAAACTCTTTGGCCACGCCACCGGCGGCTTCAATGGCACCGGCCACCAGTTGGCCCATGTCTTTCAGGTGCACATGGCCGGGAACGAACTGGGTAAAGGAGTTGGCGACCGCAATAATCGGCTTGCCAAAATCCTGATCCGTCATTCCGGTGGCCCGCCACAGGGCGCGTGCGCCCGCCATATTCCGCCCCGCAGTGGAGGTCGCCGATCGCAATTTTGGCATCTCTAACCCTTACAACAATTTGGTATTACAGCACTTTGGCCGTGGTGCAGGCGGCAAATTCCTGCTTGTTTTCCGCTTCTTCGCTGACGTAATCCAGCCAGCCCCATTTGTCTTCAGTAATTCCGGAGAACAGGCCGAAGAACGCGGCCTGCAGATCGGCGGTCACCGGTCCGCGCTGGCCTTCGCCCACCTGAATGCCGTCGACGGATCGCACCGGCACAATTTCGGCGGCGGTGCCGGTCATAAACACCTCATCGGCCAGATACAGGGCTTCCCGTGCCAGCGCTTCCTCCTTCACCTGATAGCCGGCATCCCGAGCCAGGGTCATGATGGTGTCCCGAGTGATCCCCGGCAGAATGGCGGCGGTCACCGGCGGGGTGATCAGCACACCGTTTTTCACCACGAACAGGTTCTCACCGGCGCCTTCGGAGATCTGACCATTCACGTCCAGGGCGATGCCCTCGGCGTAACCGTGGCGCTTGGCCTCACCGGAGATCAGTTGGGAAGACAGGTAATTTCCCCCCGCTTTCGCCGCCGTTGGCATGGTGTTCGGCGCCATTCGATTCCAGGAGGACACGCACACATCCACCCCTTCCTGGCTGGCTTCTTCCCCAAGATAGGCCCCCCAGGGGAATGAAGCGACGATCACCTCGGCCTGAGATCCCGCCGGCACGTTGACACCGAGGCCAACGTTGCCATAGAAGGCCAACGGCCGAATGTAGGCGCTGTCGAGGCCATTGTCGTTGATGGTGTCACGGCAGGCCTGCTCCAACTCCGCCGGGGCGAAGGGGATCGGCATGCGGTAGATCTTGGCGGAGTCATACAGACGTTGAATGTGCTCCTTCAAGCGGAACACCGCCGGCCCTTTCGGGGTGTGGTAGGCTCGAATCCCTTCAAACACCGAGGATCCGTAATGCAGGGCATGGCTTAATACGTGCACCTGGGCGTCTTGCCAGGGCATCATTTTGCCGTTAAACCAGATAAAGTCCGCTTGGCTCACAATCTACTCCTTGTCTAACCGTTCGCGATACGTGCCTGGGAGATCTCCAGGCGGCAATTCTGTACATCGAACAACTTGTCCAACTGCTTGGTCAGATGCTCAATCGGACGCTCACTGTCCACGGTCACCGCGATGTTGGCTTTACGATCCATGCTGCTCATGTGCATATGACACACGGTAAAGCCACGGTGGCGAGTAACTCTCAAGACCCGCTCCAACACTTCAGGCGCCGGGTTCATTTCGATATACAAGGTATGCTGACTCATGACTGCTTCTCCATCATATCGCTATTGGACGCCCCGGGTGGAACCAAAGGCCAGACGTTCTCTTTTTCGGAGATGGACACGTGTAACAAAAACGGTCCATCGCTGTTCAGTAACTGGTTGAGGCCTTCCTCAACCTGGTCTTGGCGCCAGATGTGGCTGCCGGGAATGTCAAAGGCCGCCGCCAGTGACACAAAATCGGGGTTATCGGATAGGTCGGTTTCGCTGTACCGCTCCTCGAAGAACAACTCCTGCCACTGCTTCACCATCCCCAGACGCTGGTTGTCCAGCAACAACAGCTTCAGCGGTAACTTGGCCCGTTTGATGGTGGCCAGCTCCTGCACATTCATCATGAATGAGCCGTCTCCGGACACCACCAGTACGGTTTCATCCGGCCGGGCAAACTGGGCACCGATGCCGGCGGGAATGCCAAAGCCCATGGTGCCGAGGCCGGAGCTGGAGATGTGATTTTCGGGTCCGTCAAAGCTCATGTGCTGGGCTACCCACATCTGGTGCTGGCCCACATCACAGGCCACGGCCGTGCCTTTTGGCAGGCGCTGCGACAGGCTGTTCAACAGCGCCGGGGCAAACACGCCGGCACCGGGACAGCGGTAATCGAAGGCCCACTCCTGGGCACGTCGGTCGCACAGCTGGCGCCAGTCATCTAACTCCAAGGCCATGGCCATCGCCGGCAATACCAGCTTCAGATCGGCGCTGTGGCTCAAGTGAGCCGCCCGCCGCTTCGACAGCTCCGCCGGGTCGATGTCCAGATGAATCACCTTGGCACAGGGCGCAAACTCGTCCAGTTTGCCAGTCACCCGGTCGTCGAAGCGGGCGCCCACGGCAATCAACAGATCCGACTCCTGGACTGCCAGGTTGGCCGCCTTGGTGCCGTGCATGCCAAGCATGCCCATAAAGCCCGAGGTGCCTGGCGCTACCGCCCCCAGCCCCTTGAGGGTGGCCACCGACGGCATGCCGGTGGTCTCGATAAACTGACGCAGCTGAGGCACCGCCCCGGCCATGCCGACGCCACCGCCGACATAGAGCACCGGCCGTTTAGCGTCACGCAACATCTGATGTGCCTCCGCCAGCGGGAAATCACCGATGCCATCGCCGTTGCTGTGGGCGGTCAGCGGCGGATGAAACTCCACCATCGCCTGCTGCACATCTTTGGGGATGTCCACCAACACCGGGCCGGGACGTCCCTCTTTGGCCAGGGCGAACGCCTGTTGCAGGGTGTCGCACAGGTCCTCCGGGCGCTGCACCAAAAAACTGTGCTTGGTGCAGGCCAGCGACAACCCCAGTACGTCGATCTCCTGAAAGGCATCGGTACCGATGGCGGCGGTAGGCACCTGGCCGGTAATGGCAACCAGCGGAATGGAATCCATGTAGGCGTCCGCCAACGAGGTCAGCAGGTTGGTGGCTCCGGGGCCGGAGGTGGCGATGCACACTCCCACCTTGCCCGAGGCCCGGGCGAAACCGATGGCCGCAAACGCGGCGCCCTGCTCATGACGACACAACATGTGATTCACGGGCGAGTCGAGCATGGCATCGTAAACCGGCATGATGGCGCCGCCGGGATACCCAAAGACCGTCTCTACCCCAAATCCCTCTATGGTTCGAACGACTGCTTCCGCTCCGCTGATCATTGGCTTACTCTCCCCGGTTCAACCAGCTCATGCGGCTGCGCAAATCGGCACCCACTTTCTCGATGGGGTGATTGCACTCCGCTTCCTGAGCCGCCCGATAGTTGTGGCTGCCCGCCTTGTACTCCTCAACCCACTGGCGGGTGAACTCGCCGCTTTGAATCTCTGCCAGTACCTGCTTCATGGTCTCCTTGGCTCGGTCATCGACGATACGATCCCCTCGAGTCAAGGCACCGTAAGCCGCAGTATCGGATACGAATTCATGCATCTTGGAGATACCACCCTCATACAACAGGTCGACGATCAGCTTCAGTTCGTGCAGACACTCGAAGTAGGCCAGCTCTGGCTGATAACCGGCTTCCACCAAGGTTTCCCAGCCCTTGCGCACCATGGCGACCGCGCCGCCGCACAACACCGCCTGCTCACCGAACAGGTCGGTTTCGGTTTCCTCTTTGAAGTTGGTGGTCAGCACGCCGCCTCGAGTACCGCCAATGGCATCGGCATAAGCCAGTGCACGGGCATGGGCATAGCCACTGGTATCCTGATGAACTGCCATCAGACAGGGAACGCCGGCGCCTTTTTCATACTCGGTCCGAACCAGATACCCCGGCCCTTTGGGGGCCACCATGGCCACATCGATGTTGCTGGCCGGCTCAATCATGCCGTAATGCACGTTGAGGCCGTGGCTAAACATCAGCATGGCGCCGTCTTTGATGTTGGGCTCGATGAACTCTTTGTAGTTATCGGCCTGAGCCATGTCCGGAATCAGCACCATCACAATGTCGGCATCACGCACCGCATCGGCGAAAGGAACCGGTTGCCAGCCCTCCTCTTCCGCCTGCTTCCAGCTGGCACCGCCGGGGCGCAGGCCGATGACGACGTTGACACCACTGTCCCGCAGGTTCAGTGACTGGCCTCGGCCTTGGCTTCCGTAACCAAGTACGGCGACGGTCTTACCTTGCAACAAACTCGGGTTAGCGTCTGCTTGGTGATACATCTGGGTCATGGTGCTTCTCTCCGTGGACTTTCCTTAGGGCTAAAAAAAACCCCCCGGACCTTTCGGTGCGGGGGGTTGCTGTCTGGTGTATTTTCTAGGCTGCCTGTGCCTCTCCCAAACGCGCTCCCCCGCCGGTGATAATAATCACCACGGTTAGGACCACGACTAGCAGTAGGTTGAAAGAAACAGGCAACATGTGAAAATTTTTCCTTTGGTTCGGCCCGCAGACACATTCTGCGGACGTTCGAAAATTAAGCTTATTTAGATTTAGCATAGGCAATTTCACTATGCAAAGATTATTTTCCATTTGTCAGAAAAACAGAATTGTAACAATTTATTAATCGAGCCAACCCAAAGCAAAAACATCTAAACTTGAAGCACCGTCGCCATTGCAGGGAGGCAAATATGGCGCTAGCACAGGTTCTTACCCGAGCCCAGGTGGGGATTGAAGCCCCCCAGATTCAGGTGGAGGTACACATCACCGGTGGCCTGCCCTCGTTCACCCTGGTGGGATTGCCGGAAGCCTCGGTACGCGAGGCCAGAGAACGGGTTCGGGCCGCCCTGCAGAACGAAGGATTCGACTTTCCCGCCCGCCGCATTACCGTCAATTTGGCCCCGGCCGATCTGCCCAAACAGGGCGGACGATTCGATCTCGCCATCGCCCTGGGTATTCTGGTGGCAACCGGTCAATTGCCGGAAGAAGCGGTTAACAATTACGAGTTCTACGGCGAGCTGTCGCTGTCCGGCGCGGTTAAATCTTGTACCGGCCTGCTGCCTGCGGGCCTGGCGGCTCAGAAAAAACAGCGGGTGATGGTGGTGCCGGCCAGAGACAGCGACGAATTGCAGCTGATCCCCGGCATTCGAGCGATGCTGGCCTGCCAACTGCGCCCGCTGGTGGCAGCGCTGATGGGGCAGCAGCAACTGCCCGGCCTGACCCCTTTGAACCCCGCCACCTTCCCACCGCTGGCCCACGGATGTCTGACCGACATCATCGGCCAGCAACAGGGCAAGCAGGCCCTGATGATTGCCGCCAGCGGTGGCCACAACCTGTTGTTTCTGGGGCCACCGGGCACCGGTAAAACCATGCTGGCAAGCCGGTTCTGCGATCTGCTGCCGCCCCTGACCATCGAAGCCGCCCTGTCGGTGGCGGCCATCCACTCAGTTGCCGGCCGTCCCCGGCAGCCGGCGCAACTGCTGCAGCGACCGTTTCGGGCGCCGCACCACTCCAGCTCTGCCGCCTCGCTGGTGGGCGGCGGCGGCATTCCCCGACCGGGCGAGATCTCCCTGTCTCACCACGGCGTGCTGTTTCTGGATGAGCTGCCCGAGTTCCCCCGCACGGTGCTCGACAGTCTGCGGGAGCCGCTGGAGTCCGGCGAGGTGGTGATCTCCCGCGCCGCCGCCAAACTGACCTTTCCCGCCCGCTTTCAGTTAATTGCCGCCATGAACCCCAGTCCCTGCGGCGAGACCGGCGCTCAGTCCCGCTCGACCCCGGAGCAGATTCGCCGCTATCTGGCCCGCCTGTCCGGGCCATTTCTGGATCGCTTCGATCTGACCGTCGAGGTCAGCCGCCTGCCGCCGGGCCAGCTCACCGACACGGCTCAGCGCGGTGCCCTCACCAGCGCCGAAGCCCGCCAGCAAGTGTTACTGGCACGCCAGCGGGCACTGACCCGTCAAGGCTGTCTCAATGCCGAGCTATCATCGTCGAAATTAAACCAATCTGTCGGCATCAGCAGTGAAATGGCAGACTTTACCGAACGTGGCGTGACTCGTCTCAAGCTCTCCATCCGCGCCTTTCATCGTCTGCTGAGGGTCAGCCGCAGCATCGCCGATCTGGATGACTGTGACCGGGTCGAACGGCGCCATGTGGCTCAGGCATTTGGCTATCGGGCCATGGACAAGCTGCTGACTCAGCTGAATGGCTGAGTCATGGGCCGGGTTTTTACTTGAGGCTCTGGTCGGAGCTGTTTAACATATCAGCATATTAAGTTCTTGTTATGGATAGATCTGTTGACCACTTTACGCGGCATGCTGGCCTTTCTGGGCTACATCATCAATACCCTGTTCTGGTTCCCTCTGGTGTTTGGCCTGGGGCTGCTGAAATTGTTGCCCATTGCGCCGCTGAAGCGCCTGTGCAGCTGGGGAGCCGATCGCTGCGCCAGCGCCTGGATCACCATCAACAACCTGAATCAACGCCTGCTCAGCGGTACCCGGGTCGTGGTGCATCCGCTGCCGGAACTGTCCGTTAAAGAGTGGTACATGGTGATCGCCAATCACCAGTCCTGGGTCGACATCCTGATGCTGCAACGGCTGTTCATTGGCAAAATTCCCTTCATTAAATTTTTCCTGAAGGCAGAGCTGATTTTCGTGCCCTTTATCGGCCTGTGCTGGTGGGCACTGGACTTCCCCTTTATGCGCCGATTCAGCCGCCAGTACTTGGAAAAACATCCACATATGAAGGGGAAAGACGTAGAAACCACCCGCAAAGCCTGCGAAAAGTACAAACACTCGCCGGTCACCATCATGAACTTTGTCGAGGGCACTCGCTATACTGCGGCCAAGCATCAGCGGCAAAAATCGCCGTTTGACCAACTGCTCAGACCAAAGGCCGGCGGCTTAGCCTTTACCCTAGACGCCATGGGAAACCGCCTGGATACCATGTTGGATGTCACCATCTACTACCCGGACGGCGCGCCCTCATTCTGGGATTTTATGTGCGGCAGGGTCCGCCAGGTCGAAATCTCCGTTGAAGCCCGCTCCATGGAGGCGTTGCATCGACTGGGGTACGATACCCCGGAAAACAGAGCCGCCTTTCAGGATTGGCTCAACACCTTGTGGCAGGAGAAAGAGCAACTCCTTGCTCAGCGCAGTTACGAAGATAAGCAATAGAAAACTATGTTGAATTTTTTACCTGGCCCGGTGCTGTTTGTTCTCAATGCCTCGTTGGCCGCCTTGAGCATTCTGTTCTGGAGTTCGGTCATCCTGGTGGTGGCCATAGTCAAGATGGTGATTCCCGTTAAGGGGATCAGACTGAAGCTGTCGTGGTTGCTGAACCATATGATGCGAGGGTGGGTCATCACCAATGCCGCAGTCTTTCGGCTCACCACCAAAACCCAATGGAACATCACCGGCCTGTCGGACAAGCTGTCCACCCAGGGCTGGTACCTGGTGATCTCCAATCACATGAGCTGGGCCGACATCTTCGTAGTCTCCATCGTACTGAGGGACAAAGTGCCGATGCTGAAGTTCTTCCTCAAGCATCAGCTGATCTACATTCCGATCATGGGCGTTGCCTGCTGGGCACTGGACATGCCGTTCATGCGCCGTTACTCCAAGTCGGAGCTGACCAAAAACCCCAAGCTCAAGGGCAAGGACATCGAAACCACCCGACGCTCCTGCAGCAAGTTCAAGGAGATCCCCACCACGGTGATCAACTTTATCGAGGGGTCACGGCTGACGCCGTCCAAACATCGCCGCCAGCGCAGCCCCTATCGCTACCTGCTGAAACCCAAGGCCGGTGGCATCGCCTTCGCCATGGCCACCCTTGGCGATCAGTTTGAACATGTTCTGGATCTGACCATCGTCTATCCCGGCGCACCGGAAAGCATCATGGCCGCCCTGCTCAGCGGCCGTCTGGACACCATTGCCGTCGACGTGCGGGTTATCCCCATGACCGAAGTCCCGCAGGGCAACTACGATCAGGACAAGGCGCACCGAGTGGTGTTTCAGCGCTGGCTGAACCAGGTGTGGGAACATAAGGACACCACCATAGACGCCCTGCTGAAGCAGCACCGACATAAGCCCGGCTTCTACGAAGCACTGGCTTCCAAGTAGCATCAGCGATTCAAAAAGGCGGCCAAAGGCCGCTTTTTTTGTGCCCGCGCTACGAGCATCAAACCCTGGATTGTCAACAATCTGGAGAATTACCCACTGAATCACTCGGGTAATACGGCCATAAAACCACCATGGATATCGATAGACATTTTTAAAATAAACATATAATTCAACATCTTAAGCTCAACTCACTTTGAAAACCGCCACCGCGACTAACACTAACGTCTAAGTTAACATATTGTTGACAATCAGCTGGCAAGATCACACACTGTGACCCATGTCTCACTTGGCTGTTTTTTGATCATGACCGACACCCAACGCCAACCCACTCTGGCCGACCAACTGGCAGACAAGCTGCAAATCGCCATCGTTCAGGGAGAGCTGCGCGCCGGCAGCAAGATCAGCGAACAGGATCTGGCCGCCCACTACGGCGTCAGCCGGGGCCCACTGAGGGAAGCCCTGCAAAAACTGGAGCGCCGACGCCTGGTGGTGCGGGCGCCACACATCGGTGCCCGCATCGCCCGCCTGACGGCCGAGGAACTCAACGACCTGTATCAGGTTCGGGCCGAACTGGAGGCCATGGCGTGTCGTCTTGCTGCGACCCGCATCAGCGGCCACCAACTGGCGCAGCTGCATCAGCTTTTGGAGCGTCAGCAGCAGGTGTTCAACAATCAACCAGGGGATTATGCGGTTCACGACGACATCGATTTTCATCTGGGCATCATTCACGCCAGCGGCAACCAGACGCTGATCCACACCCTGACCGACGACCTGTACCACCTGCTGCAGATGTACCGCAACCAGTGCAGCGCCGGTCGGCGTCCCACCGAAGCCCTGAAGCAACACCGACGTATTTTAGACGCCCTCTCCGACGGAGATGGCGAACTCGCCGCCCTGCTGATGCGCCGCCACATCGAATCCGGCCGCGCCAATACCGAGCAGGTGCTGCGCACCCAAATGGAGGAACGTTTAGGATGACTACACCCACCCCAGGCCAGCGTTTTCGCGACGCCGTTGCCACCGCCAAGCCGCTGCAAATTGTCGGCACCATCAACGCATACATGGCCCTGATGGCCGAGCAGAGCGGTCATCAGGCCCTGTACCTGTCCGGTGCCGGGGTGGCCAACGCCTCCTTTGGCTTGCCGGATCTGGGCATGACCTCCATGAATGACGTGGTGACCGATGCCAGCCGCATCACCGCCGCCACCGACCTGCCATTGCTGGTGGACATCGACACCGGCTGGGGCGGCGCCTTCAACATCGCCCGCACCATTCGAGAGTTTGAACGGGCCGGCGTCGCGGCAGTGCATATGGAAGATCAGGTGGCTCAGAAACGTTGTGGTCACCGCCCCAACAAGGCCGTCGTCAGCATCGACGAGATGTGCGATCGCATCAAGGCCGCGGTCGATGCCCGCCGCGATGACAGCTTTGTCATCATGGCCCGTACCGATGCGGTCGCCGTCGAGGGGCTGGAGAGCGGCATCGAGCGTGCCCAGGCCTATCTTGAAGCCGGCGCCGACATGATCTTCGCCGAGGCCCTGACCGAATTGGATCACTATCGCCAGTTTAAGGCCCAGGTTAAGGCGCCGATCCTGGCCAACATGACCGAATTCGGCAAGACCGAGTTGTTTGACAAGCAGGCGCTGTTCGAGGCCGGTGCCGACATGGTGCTGTACCCGCTGTCGGCGTTCCGCGCCGCCAACGCCGCCGCCCTCAATGTGTATCAGGCCTTGAAACAGGACGGCCATCAGCGCAGCCAGGTGGATCAGATGCAAACCCGCATGGATCTGTACAAGTTCCTCGGCTATCACGACTACGAAAACAAATTGGATCAGCTGTTTAAAGACAGCAGCAGCTAACGGACGCGGCTGCTGCGGCGGCCAAGACATTTACGGACAGAAGGAATGGATCATGGTAGATAAAGTATTGGGAGGCGCAGGCCTTCGCGGTCAGAGTGCCGGTGAAACCGCATTGTGCACAGTGGGCAAGTCCGGCACCGGGCTCACCTATCGCGGCTACGACATCGCCGAATTGGCCGACAAGGTCAGTTTTGAAGAGGTGGCTTATCTGCTGCTCAAGGGCGAACTGCCCAACACCGAGCAGCTAAGTGCCTACCGCAGCAAACTGAAAAACCTGCGCGGCCTGCCGCAACCGCTGAAAACCGTGCTGGAGCAGATCCCCGCCGATGCCCATCCCATGGACGTGATGCGCACCGGCTGCTCGATGCTGGGCAACCTGGAAACCGAGGCCGGTTTTGAGGATCAAGCCGACATTGCCGACCGTCTGCTGGCGGCCTTTCCCTCCATCATCTGTTACTGGTATCGCTACAGCCACGATGGCGTTCGTATCGTCACCGAGACCGAGGATGAACAGATTGGCGCCCACTTCCTGAGGCTGCTGCACGGCAAAACGCCCAGTGAACTGCATGCCAAGGTGATGGATGTCTCGCTGATTCTCTACGCCGAACATGAGTTCAACGCCTCCACCTTCACCGCCCGCGTCTGCGCCTCCACCCTGTCGGACATGCACTCCTGCGTCACCGGTGCCATCGGCTCGCTGAGGGGGCCACTGCACGGCGGCGCCAATGAAGCCGCCATGGAGCTGATCGAAGCAATGCAGGATGAGCAGGATGCCATCGCCACCCTGAAGCAGAAACTGGCCGACAAAGAGAAGATCATGGGTTTCGGCCACGCCATCTACCGGGAATCGGATCCCCGGAACGCCATCATCAAAGGCTGGGCCGCCAAGCTGGCCGAGGAGTTCGGTGACGACCGCCTGTACCGGGTGTCCGTGGCCTGTGAGCAAACCATGTGGGAGGAAAAGAAGCTGTTCTGCAATGCCGACTTCTTCCACGCTTCCGCCTACCACTTCATGGGCATCCCCACGAAGTTGTTTACACCGATCTTCGTCTGCTCCCGCCTCAGCGGCTGGGCCGCCCATATCATGGAGCAACGGGCCAACAACCGCATTATCCGCCCCAGCGCCGACTACACCGGCCCCGAGCCCCGGGACGTTCCGGCTCTGAATCAGCGCCGCTAACCGGATACCGGGTGGGTTTCGGCCCACCCGGTCGACGATCACTTTTTGGGTTTCTGATGTTATGAACACTGCCTATCGCACCACCCTAACCGGCACCGGGCTGGACTATTTCGACACCCGTGCCGCCGTCGAGGCGATCCAACCCGGCGCCTACGATGCCCTGCCCTACACCGCCAAGGTGTTGGCCGAAAACCTGGTCCGTCGCTGCGATCCGGACACCCTGACCGCCAGCCTGAGCCAGATCATCGAGCGCAAACGGGAGCGGGACTTCCCCTGGTTCCCGGCCCGGGTGGTCTGCCACGACATTCTGGGACAAACCGCTCTGGTGGACCTGGCCGGCCTGCGGGACGCCATCGCCGAGCAAGGGGGCGATCCGGCCCGGGTTAATCCGGTGGTCCCCACCCAGCTGATCGTCGACCATTCGCTGGCAGTAGAGCATCCCGGCTTCGACGCCGATGCCTTTGAGAAGAACCGGGCCATCGAAGAGCGCCGTAACGCCGATCGGTTTCATTTCATTGACTGGTGCAAAACCGCCTTTAAAAACGTCGATGTGATTCCCGCCGGCAACGGCATCATGCACCAGATCAACCTGGAAAAGATGTCACCGGTGATACAGGCCCGTGATGGTGTGGCTTTCCCCGACACCTGTGTCGGCACCGATTCGCACACTCCCCACGTCGACGCCCTGGGGGTGATCGCCCTCGGCGTCGGCGGCCTGGAAGCGGAAACCGTGATGCTGGGACGCCCCTCGATGATGCGTTTGCCCGACATCGTCGGCGTGGAACTGACCGGCCAGCGCCAACCCGGCATCACCGCCACCGACATCGTCCTGGCACTGACCGAGTTCCTGCGCAACCAACGGGTGGTCTCGGCCTATCTGGAATTCTATGGCGACGGCGCCCGCAGCCTGACCATTGGCGACCGCGCCACCATCGCCAACATGACCCCGGAGTACGGCGCCTCCGCTGGCATGTTCTACATCGACGAGCAAACCATCGACTACCTGACACTGACCGGTCGCGAACCGGAGCAGGTGGCCCTGGTGGAGCAGTACGCCAAGACCACCGGTCTGTGGGCCGACGCCATGGCTCAGGCCCGCTATGAGCGGGTGCTGACCTTTGACCTGTCCAGTGTCGGCCGCAACATGGCCGGGCCGTCCAACCCGCATCGACGCCTGCCCACCAGTGACCTGAGCCAACGAGGCATCGCCACCGATCTGGCCCAGGCACACGCCCAGGAAGCCGAAGGACTGATGCCCGATGGCGCGGTGATCATCGCCGCCATCACCAGCTGCACCAACACCTCCAACCCCAGAAACGTGGTGGCAGCCGGCCTGGTGGCCAAGAAAGCCAATGCCCTGGGGCTGGTGCGCAAGCCCTGGGTCAAGACCTCCTTTGCCCCAGGCTCCAAAGTGGCCCGCCTGTATCTGCAGGAGGCGGGGCTGCTGCCGGAGCTGGAGAAGCTCGGCTTCGGCATCGTCGCCTACGCCTGCACCACCTGCAACGGCATGAGCGGCGCGCTGGATCCGGCCATCGAAAAAGAGGTGATCGATCGCGATCTGTACAGCACCGCCGTGCTGTCGGGTAACCGCAACTTCGACGGCCGCATTCACCCCTACGCCAAGCAAGCCTTCCTGGCATCGCCGCCCTTGGTGGTGGCCTATGCCATTGCCGGCACCGTGCGGTTCGACATCGAGAAAGACGTACTGGGCCACGATGCCGACGGCAACCCAATCACCCTGAAATCCATCTGGCCCAGTGACGACGAGATCGACGCCATCGTTGCCACGGCGGTGAAACCGGAGCAATTCCGCCAGGTGTACGAACCGATGTTTGATCTCGATGTCGACTATGGCGATGGCATCGACCCCTTGTACGACTGGCGTCCCACCAGCACCTACATTCGCCGACCGCCCTATTGGGAGGGCGCGCTGGCCGGAACCCGCAGCCTCAGCGGCATGCGGCCTCTGGCGGTGCTGGGAGACAACATCACCACCGACCACCTGTCGCCTTCCAACGCCATTCTGGCCAGCAGTGCCGCCGGGGAATACCTGGCAAAAATGGGCCTGCCGGAGGAAGACTTCAACTCCTACGCCACCCACCGCGGTGATCACCTGACGGCGCAAAGGGCCACCTTTGCCAATCCCAAGCTGCTGAATGAAATGGTGAAAGACAATGGCGCCATCACTCAGGGATCCCTGGCTCGCATTGAGCCTGAGGGCACCGTTACCCGCATGTGGGAAGCCATCGAAACCTACATGGAACGCAAGCAGCCGCTGATCATTATCGCCGGTGCCGATTATGGCCAGGGTTCCTCCCGCGACTGGGCCGCCAAAGGGGTGCGGCTGGCCGGCGTGGAAGCCATCGCCGCCGAAGGGTTTGAGCGCATTCACCGCACCAACCTCATCGGCATGGGGGTGCTGCCGCTGCAGTTCAAACCCGGCACCACCCGCCTGACTCTGGGGCTGGATGGCAGCGAATGCTACGACGTCATCGGCACCCCCGCACCGGGGACGGACCTGACCCTGGTGGTGCACCGGGCCAATGGTGAACAGCTGCAGGTGCCGATGACCTGCCGGCTGGATACCGCCGAAGAGGTGTCGGTGTACGAGGCCGGCGGGGTACTGCAACGCTTCGCCAAGGACTTCCTCGACGCCGAAGCCAACCGTTAACCGTGATGGCGGCACCTCGAGTGCCGCCGCACTGAATAAGGAACCCCACTCCCATGGATCATCTTCCTCAACTGCGCGTAGCCGCCACCTACATGCGCGGCGGCACCAGCAAAGGGGTGTTTTTCGCGCTCAATGATCTGCCCGAAGCGGCCCGAGTCCCCGGCCCGGCCCGGGATGCCCTGCTGCTCAGGGTCATCGGCAGCCCCGATCCCTACGGCAAACAGATCGACGGCATGGGCGGAGCCACCTCCAGCACCAGTAAGACGGTGATCCTGTCCGCCAGCGAACGAGCGGATCACGACGTCGACTACCTGTTTGGCCAGGTGGCCATCGACCGCCCGTTCGTGGACTGGAGCGGCAACTGTGGCAACCTGACCGCCGCCGTCGGCGCCTTTGCCATCAGCAATGGTCTGGTGGCCGCCGACCGCATTCCCCGCAACGGCCAGGCTACCGTCCGCATCTGGCAGGCCAACATCGAAAAAACCATCATCGCCCGGGTCCCCATCCGAGACGGCCAGGTGCAAGAGAGCGGCGACTTTGAACTGGACGGTGTCACCTTCCCTGCCGCCGAAGTGGAGGTGGCGTTTGCCGATCCGGGCGACGGCGACCTGTTCCCCACCGGTCGGGTGGTCGATCGCCTCGAGGTGCCCGGCATCGGCCAATTCGACGCCACCCTGATCAATGCTGGCATTCCGACCCTGTTTCTGCGAGCCGAGGATCTTGGCTACCGCGGCACCGAACTGCAGGATGCCATCAACGGTGACGCCGAGGCGCTGGCGCGGTTTGAAACCATTCGCGCCTACGGTGCCGTCAGAATGGGCCTCATTGGCCACATCGACGAAGCGGCCCAGCGCCAACACACCCCAAAAATCGCCTTTGTGGCCCCTGCCGCCAGCTACCAGGCCTCCAGCGGCAAGCTGGTTGAGGCCGACGCCATCGACCTGACGGTGCGGGCGCTGTCCATGGGCAAACTGCATCACGCCATGATGGGCACCGCCGCAGTGGCCATTGGCGCCGCCGCCGCCGTACCCGGCACCCTGGTCAACCTCGCTGCCGGGGGCGGCGAGCGCGACTCGGTGCGCTTCGGGCACCCCTCGGGCACCCTCAAGGTGGGCGCCAGTGCCCAACAGCGTCAGCAACAGTGGCACATCGATGCCGCCACCATGAGTCGCAGCGCCCGAGTGCTGATGGAGGGCTGGGTGCGACTCCCCGCCGAGACCCTGATGTTTTAACCCTGAGGAGCCCGGTCCTGCCGGGCTCACAGTTTGCCCCTCCGCAGCCGGTCAGCTACGACCAGAACTTGAACAGATTGGCATTGTGGCTCAAAATTCCCTTCTTAAACTGCATCCCCTGACGGAACCAACACTGTGAACACTGTATCGCCGACTAAGGGCTTCACCCTGATTGAACTGACCGTGGTACTGGTGCTGCTGGGCATCCTGGCGGTGGTGGCCGCGCCGCGCTTTATCGGCCTGGGTGCCGATGCCCGGGCCGGGGTACTGACTCAGTTCGGCGCCGCCGTCGAGGAAGCCAACCAACAGATGTACTTGTTGTCGAAACTGCCCAGCTACCGGGCCCGGCCGGTGTCCGGCCGCGGCGATCTTACCGACGTCGACGTCGATGGTGACGGCACCTTTGAGACCCGCCTGAAGTGCGGTTATCTGGACAACACCGACGTCGCCAAACGCCTCGACTACAGCGACGACAACCTCGGATTTGAGTACGAAGGGGTGGACAAGGTCTACTTCGGCTTCGGCGACAGCAACATCAAGGCCAGCCAGTGTTACTTCATGTATCAGCAAGCCTACGGCACCACCAACCCGCCAAGTTGCGATCGCGACGACCCCAATGCCGCCCCCAACTATCAGCTGGAGTTCAGTGGCTGCTGACAAAAAAAGGCAGCCTTGCGGCTGCCTTGGAGGTGAGGAGATAAGTCCGCAGGATGGTCAGGGGCTAACTCGAACCATCACAGCGTTTCAATCCGGTTAGAAATTCCAGCCCAGATCGAAGTCGTAACGCATGCCCACGGCGATGGAGGTGTCCTTGTCGCTGTAGTCAAAGTCTTTCACCAGGTACTCGACGTGGAAGCGCAGGTTGTCGGCGGCGTTCCACTCCAGGGTGGTGTTGTAGCCGTCGTAATCCTTGCTGCTGTTGTCCTTGACGCCATCTTCAAAGATGAAGTAACCCAGTTTCACCTTGTATTGATCGGCAAAGGGGAAGGCCAACGCGGTGTCCAGAGTGCTGCCACTGCGGTCGACACCGTTGTCCAGGTTGTAGTCCTTATCCTGGTAAGCGGCGGCCAGGTACAGGCCGTTGTCGAAGCTGTACGCCACCACGCCACCAATGGTCTGGTCGTCGCCAACCACCTGGTTGCTGTCGTCGAGACGATCCTGGGTCACGTACCCCAGACCCAGGTGCAGACCAGCCAGGTCATAGCCTACGCCAACGTTAACCATGTCGGCGTTATCGTCGCCTTTGTCACCGTTGATTTGCGCGCCGGCCATCAGAGTGAAGCCCTGCTTCTGCAGCTTGTAGGTGACAAAGTTGTCAACAAAGAATGGGCTTTCGGCGTCATAGGCAAACGGGCTGTTGCCGTGGTTAAAGATGTCCACGTACTCCGCCACCAGGGTGTACTGGGCCGGACGTTGCTTGCCCACACCCAGCTGACCATAAGGGGTCGCCAGCGCCACGTACGCCTGACGGGCCTTACCGAAGTCGCCATTGTTGGAGATATCAACGCTCCACTCACCCTGGGCGATGGCCACCCAGCCATTGCTCAGTTCGGTCTGAGCCTTAATGCCAACCCGGGACAGGGCATCGCGCACGTCCCACTTGCCGTTGTCACCATCGTCCAGGTAATTGAAGGTCGGACGCAGGCTGCCATACAGGTTGAAGCTGGTGCCTTCGGCCAGGGTCGGGGTCTGTTGTTCCAGTTGCTGAACGCGCTCGGACAGGACACGAACCTGTTCTTCCAGAGAATCGGCGGCAACGGCGTTCACGGATACTGCGGCGATGGCGGCGGCCATCAAAGTCATTTTGGTATTCATTGTTACAAACTCATTCCATAAAGCACTACGGGGCTGCACCTGCTCCATGAGGGAGAGGCGTGCAGCATGGGTATCAATGAGATGGCCCCACGAATGTGGGGCCATTAATGCATCAAACGATGATTAGGACTTGCGTACCTGTTTCAGCCACAGGTTGTGGTGTTGCTTGGCCCAGTTTTCATCACACTTACCGGAAACCATGCACTCCATACCACCTTCAGACATGATGGTTGCCATGAAGATGTGCACCACGGCGAAGGCGCCCAGAACCACGGCACTGACCAGATGAAGAATCAGGGCCAGGTTGGCACCGTCTTTGGTCTCCGCCAGGCTGGGGAACATCATCACCAGGCCGGAACCGATCATCACCAGACCGAAGATGGCGAAACACCAGAACCACAGCTTCTCACCGGCGTTGGCAAAGCCCGCATCCGGGTGCTTGCCCTTGAATGAACCGAAGTTCAGGTAACCACCGGCGGCTTTGAACCAGCCCAGGTCACAGGCTTCTGGCATCTGCTTCGGTGCCCACTTCAGCACCATCACGGCCCAACCCAGAATGAAGGGGAAAGCCATCATGTCGTGCAGAGACACCGAGGTGTTGATCACGCCGATCCAGTGGCTGGCGCCCATGTTCGGCTCCAGCAGGAAGCGGCCAGCGCCGATCACCAGACCAGTACCGATCAGGAACAGACAGGCGATGCCGCCAACCCAGTGCACAAACACGTCCATGCCACTCCAGCGGTCGATCTTGTTACCGGAGAAACCATTGGTCAGCTTCGACTTGCCGTTGATGACCACGAACGCGGCCAGCAGGGCAATCATGCCGAAGAACGAGTAGATCAGCAGATCGGCCCAGTAGCTGGCCGGAGACAAGGTCTCCAGGTAGCCCTGGTTGACGACGGTGTTCACCACCGGCAGCTCAGGCTGCATGGGCATGCCACGCAGCTCAGGGATATCACCCTGAATGCTGATCTCCTGGATCGGCTGCCACTGCTGAGGCTGAAGTTCGGCCTTAGGGGCCGCGACGGCTTGGCTGGCAAATGCCGACACCAACACCAGCTGAAATAAAGCAATCAAACGTTTCATTTTTAATCCTTAGGTGCCAAACAGGCTCCCGTACAGGCGGGGGTGGTTACCCCACCAGAATTAATGAGTCATTCGTGATGACAGGAAGCGACGCAATTCACCGGCATACAGGCGCCAGAAGTCGGTCTGGGCATGCTTCTCCATGCCTTCGGTAAACTTCTGGTACCAGGTCCCCAGGTGCAGGCTCAAAAACTCCTGAGCCAACTCCTCCAGGGCCGCCGCCGTGTCGCTGTTTTCCTGTTTCTGGTGCTCACTCACCAGAGCCTCTACGCAGTAGAGAAACTCCAACTCGTTGCCGATGTAGTCCGCCGGCTCGTTCAGCTTTTCGTCGATTACCAGACCGATGTTCTGATAGAAATCAGCCACCTTGACGGTGTCATCGGTGTTGATTTGACGGCCGCTGGCGCAGTAAACGGACTCGTAGGGTGGCACCAGTAAGCGGTATGGGCCGATGCACATGCGGTTGAAGTCACACTCCAAATCCTCTGGCGCGTCGGCGTACCGCTGCGCTTCAGCCAACAATTCGGGATTGCTGCCGCTGGCCTCCAGATAGGCGATGAGGTTAGCCACAGACTCCGGGTTGGAGGGGGCAAACACCATGCCTTTCAGGGCGTGGTACGCGGAGGCGATCGGTCCATAGTCGCAATTCATCACGCACGCTCCTTGATAATCACCATGTTTGGCTTGGTCACGCAGTCTGAGTAACCGATACCCTCTTTGCTGGCGGATGCCTTCTGGTCCAGAACCTGGTGGATCTTGTCCTGATCCAGGCACTGTACCGGGCAACCATCAACACAGGCAGGCTTCTTACCCTGGTCAATCAGCTCGATGCACATGTTGCACTTGGCCGCTTTGCCGTCGGTATCCACCATGGCCACCGCGTCGTAAGGACAGGCAGACACACACAGACCACAGCCGGTGCACTTCTCGCGATCCAGGACCACCAGGCCGTCGTGACGAATGGTGTAGGCCTGAGCCGGACACACCATCAGACAGGCAGGGTTGCCACAATGCATGCAAGAGTGGCTCAACCACACATCAACAATGCCGTCGCCTTTTTCGACTTCGTAACGGTCTACCTTACGGAAGCGCACGTTCTCTGGCAGTTCGTTGTGAATCTGACAAGCCACGGTACAGGCACCGCAACCGACGCAGTTCTCTTGTCTGAATACAAATCCAAGTTGGTGTTTGTTTTCCATCGGTTACTCCTTAAGCCTTTTCCAGGCCGACACGGGTTGAGTGATAGGCCGAGCAACCGCCCATATCGGTCAACTTGTCGGTGGTGAGGTTGTTGGTACAGCTGGCCTTGCCCTGAGGGTCCATGCGACGCCAGTTGTTCTTTGGCGCCATGATGGTTCCTGGAACCACCTGGCTGGTCACCATGGCCACGAAGTGGGCTTCACCACGATGGTTGCTCAGACGCACCCGATCGTTGTGCTTAATGCCGTACTTCTCTGCATCCTGAGGGTGGATTTTGGCGAAGTAAGCCGGGAAGGTACGCATGTACTTCACGTTGTAGAAGGAGCTGTTGGCCCGCTGAGGGATCGCAGGAGACAGCAGACGGAACGGCAGTTCACGCTCCTCTTTGATCATCTCGTCTTCCGGCAGACCCAGGTCGATGACCGGATCGAAGCCGGCATTGGCCATGTAGTCGGAGAACAGTTCGATCTTGCCGCTTTCGGTGTGGTACTTGCCGTCACCGAAGAATGGCCGTGGCACGTTCACCTTAACGAATTTCTCACGGGCAATCTGCTCGTAAGTGATGCCTTCATAGGCGTAGTCATCGGTGTCCATGAAGTCACGCAGAATGCCTTCGTGGTCAACCTGGAACTCCGGATCATCGAAGCCCATGTGGTGCGCCAGCTCTTTGAAGAAGGTCCAGTTGTCTTTGGACTCGCCCACAGGCTCGATCACCTTCTCACAGATCTGCTGGTAGTAGCAGTTGTAGTCAGGGCAGTAGTCATCAGACTCAAACTGAGTCGCCGCCGGTACGATGATGTCGGCCAGCTCGGCGGTATCGGTCATGATGAAGTCATGCACCACCAGGAACAGGTCGTCACGCATGGCGCCCAATCGACAGGCGTTGGAATCCGGTGCCACTGCAACGAAGTTGCCGTTGTAGTTGATCAGCGCGTGAATCGGCTTGATCGGCTTACCGTAGGCCGTCGGGTTGGTCGGATGAATCGCCTTGGCGATCTCGGTCATGTTGACGTGCTGAACGGTGTCGGAGTTGGTACGCAGGTGGGACGCGGTGCCCTTGGCGTAGTTCATGCCGTCGTCGGCCTGAACGTTGTCGTAGATGAAACCGTTACCGATCTGACCGAAGTTACCACCGATGGCGTGCATCATGGCGATGGCACGGGTCATACGGGCACCGTTGTAGTTACGCTGCATGCCGTAACCCAGGCGCAGAACTGACAGCTTGGACTCACCGTATACCTTGGCAAATTCAAACATCTTGGCCCGTGGCACACCGGTGACCTGCTCGACTTCGTCGTAGCTGATCTCATTCAGGCGTTTCACCAGCTCGTCGTAACCCAGAGTGTTCTTCTTGATGAACTCGTGGTCCACCAGATCCTTCTCCACCAGGTACTTCATGATACCGGCGGCAAGGTGAGTATCGGTACTTGGCTTAGGCTGCAACCAGATGTCGGCCTGAGACGCAATTGGCGTACGGATAGGGTTTACAACCAACAGCTTGGCACCATTGTCACGGGCACGGTTGATGTACTTGATGCCGTGAACGTTGGTGGCGGTTTCGTTCTGACCCCAGGCGATGTAGCAGTTGGTCTTCGGTGTATCTTCCGGATCGGGACCACGCCAGGTACCGGTCACAGACTTCAGGCCTTCATAGGCAGCAAATACACACACAAGACGGTCCAGCTGAGTGGCGCCCAACTTGTGGAAGAAGCGACATGGGCCGCCGTACTTGCCGATCATGCCTTCGTGGCCGGAGTAGGAGTAAGGCAGGACCGCTTCCGGGCCGTGCTCGGCTACGATGCTCTTCAGCTTGGTGCTGATTTCGGCGTAAGCCTCATCCCAGCTGATGCGCTTCCACTTGCCTTCGCCTTTCTTGCCCACCCGCTTCATGGGGTGCAGGATGCGGTCTGCGGCATAGGTGTACTGCACGTAGGTGTGGCCTTTCACGCAAGGAGAAGTACCGGTCTTCTCTTGCTCTTCGGCACCACTGACGTAGGTCATACGACCATCCTGAACACGGAACTTCAGCAGACAACGGTCAGCACAGTTACGGGCACAGGTGTGGTATTTAATTTCACCATTGCGTTTGTCGAGCAGGCTGTCATTTCCGCCCCGAGGCTTGGCGTTCGCAACACCAGGAGCCAGTCCGGACAAGGAGGTGAATACCGATGTAGCACCGACCCCTTGCAAGAACTTACGTCTATCGATTTTCATCATCTTACTACCAACCTTTTATAATCTATGAATTCAAGGTCAAAATATCGCTACGTTTTTAACCAGCTATTTTCAGTAACTTAAAAAGTCAGGCTCAATGGCAAAGTCAATTTTGCTTGAGGACAACTAAGGGTCATTCTTGAGCAGGGAATGAGAGAGATTAACCTCACCACCGAGCCTGAAACTGCACCAACAAATAAGCCTGAAATAGCAGGTCGAAAATAAACGAGTTACGATTTAAAGTGCGTACTGATAAACCTTATTAATTCCATTTTCGAATCCGGTCACCAACAGAGAGTTGCCAGTCTTAACCAGACCGTAAGGATTAACCGGCGCCGCCAGTTTGATGCCTTTTTCAATCTCTCCGGATTCGTTATCCATCACCAGTACTTCAGAACCGGAATTGCTCAGCAAGTAGCTGGCGCCATTATCGACGCTGATACCTGTGACCAGTGGCAGGTTCTGCAACCACTGTCCCTGCTTCGCAGCCACGGACAACGGCTGTTCGGCTGACAGAGTCATGTCTTCCAGCGCAAAGCGGGAAGCCACCAGGTTTTCGGTTTGTTCGTTCTTGGCGGTTACGCTGACGAACTGCTGCTTGTCGCTGTCAAAGCCGAAGGCAACGGAGTAGCTGTGCTTAGCACGCACGGTGGCAAACTGGCCACGCTCGGTTTCACCGATGCCATCGCTGCTTTCATTGAAACGACGATAGTTTACTTCCCAAGTCTGATCATTACTGAGAACCAGCTTGGCAAATGCCTTATTGTCTCCCATCACGACCAGCTCAGTCGGGGACACGAAGCCCACGCCCACCAGCGGAGAGATGTGCAGCATGTACATGCCATCGATGTCGGCCTTGGTGATCACCTTGGTCATGGTGGCGTCCAGGATGTAGACCCACATGTCGGTGGTGGTCACCGCGTACAGCTTGGCTTCCGGCTGGTAATCAATGCCGGTAACACGAGTCGCGATCTCTGCTGGCAGAGACAGGGTGCTCATCGGTTGCTGAGCCGCTCCTTTGTAGATAGGCGCAGTAGCGGTGATGGCATCGTAGTCAGGATCCGATACGGCATAAGGACCGCGGGCATCCGGGGAGTAGCTTGGCCAGTGATCCAGTTCCCAGCTCATGTACTTGGGATTGAACGACACCCGACCCGGGCTGTCCTGACCGACGAAAGGCGCGGGGCCGGTTTGGGTAAAGGCCTGAACGATATTGCCGGCAATCACAAACAGGAACACGTAGCTGGCCGCTTTCACCAGGCCGTCATTCTTGCTGCTGCGAGGGCTGTGCTCGGGGAACTTGTTGCCCAGGAACATCAGCAACGCCGCAACCACCACCAGCACCACCAGGAACACAAACAGGGCCCAGGAGTAGGTGTGAGCGCCCATGATCTTGACCGAGAAGCCCTGACCGATGTCGCTGGCAAAGTTAAAGCCGGTGTGTACCGAGGCCATGTAGGCACCGTAGATACCCAGGAACACCAACGCCGCAATGTACTTCGGCTTGAGGCCATAACGGACGATGTAGATGGCGGTCAGTGCCACCAGTACCATGGCGGTCCGCTCTTCCCAACAGAAGGCACAAGGGTTGTCCTTCATGATAAAGCCGAACACGAAGCAGGCGATGCCCACCGGCAGCGCCATGATTACGATGGAAGCCAGTGACGCCAGCTTATTAAAAATATCTCCACGACTGTTCATCATGCTTCCTTAATAGTTACCGATGGGCATCAAAGTGCCCCAAGACATCATGATCCAGATAAAGAAGCTCAATGCGATAGAGCCAAATAAAAGCCGATCCGCCAGCTTTTCTTTTTCAGGCTTTTTCAGCACCAAATAGGCCGCAAAAGCCATAATGCAAAAGTTAGTAAATTCCACCTGCCACCTCGATTAGGCAAAAAGGGTCCTCGATGGCTTCTCAGAATAAGAAGCCACCCTAAATAAAAAGTGTTATTTCAATTTGTTCGGATTAGCGCTCGGAGGCTTTACGCCATTCCTTTTCTAATCCGTAAATCAGTTTCGACTTCACCCAGTTGAACGAGGCCGAATTATTAATATCCCCATACAGGATATAGTTTCCGATATCTCGTTCAGTTCGGCGACGTTCGCGAATTCTACGCGCCAACTCATCAGGGAGTCGTACATAATCAACCCCGGGAACCATATCGACAAATTCACGAGTGAACTGGTTACAACTGAGAGTAATACTGTTGGATTCCGCCAGTAATCTCATGGCCGTTGCCACACTGTCTGTATAACCGGCCACTTCCATCTCACAGCCAATCTCACGACATAAGTTCACCAGTAAAGGGCAAGCAAGATCGTTATAATTGTCCAACTCCAACAGAGGATAACGACTCAGCATATCCAGAGTCAGTTCCTTATTGAATATCGAGTGTCTGCTGTTCGCCAAAATATAAAGGTCGGCGGTTTCAGCAAACATATCCCAATTCAGGTTTTTCCCCTCGAAGCCTTCGTAGACCACCATGAAGTCGATGTCGCCATTGGCCACCTCGGCGGTACAGTCATGACTCAGGGTTCGAATTTCAAACTTCAGGTTCGGTGCCTCAGGCATGATGTGCTGGTTCACCACTTTCTGTACCGCATACACAAACTCGTCGTACGCCAGAATAATGAACTGGCCACCGGATTCTTCCGGGGTAAATACCGAGTAGTGCTGCTCGATTTGCTGATACTGATCTACCAGCTTTTTTGCCAAAGGAATCAGTTGGTTAGTCTTTTCTGTGGGGATCAATCCACAGGAGCGACGCACAAACAGTGAATCCTTAAAAATGTCACGCAGTCCCTTCAAGGTCCGGCTGACGGCAGAAGCGGTCATTCCCAACTCATTTGCGGCCTGATGTCCTTGGCCATGCTTGTAAACCGCAAGTAACACTTTCAGTTGGTTGTAATTTAATTGATCCAGCTTCATGACACTCTTATTCGCGAAATAATTGGTGTGCGCAGATGGTCTAACTTTACGGATTGGCTGACTATTACACAGATCACATTATGGGGGGGCTAAATTCGAAGAACATGAGATCTCACCTAAGTTTCACTATTCGATATTTCCTTATTTTTCCATCGGCAATTCAGATGTGACTTTCCTCACTCCGAAAAGCACTGAAATCGCATTCACCTCACTGCTGTCAACTTAAGGCGCACATTAGCACCGGTAAGTCGTTTGCGGGGACAGCTCTCAAAATGCGTCAAAATCCACCCGTCGTCAAACTCCACACGGCTCCGACCATTTTCAGCGCTGGCAAAACGCATTTTGCGGTTCGTGCAAATTCGGTACGGCTTAACAGTTTTAACAATTGAATCCGGGGGGCTGTGATCCACCGCACCGCGCCAGCCTCGACGGCCATGAAAAATGGGCACCTCAATACCTGTTAAGGAACTGTCGTGGACATCGAACACCTGGACTACCGCTCACTGACGGTTTTTGAATCCGTCTCCCGCCACCTGAACGCCGGACTTGCCGCCAACGAGCTGGGCATGAGCAGCTCCACCGTCAGCCGCCACATGGCCAACCTGCGTGAGGTGTTTCAGGATGTGCTGTTCATTCGCCGCTGCCACGGCTTTGTGCCTACCGACAAGGCCACTCAGATTCTGCCGATCATCAACCGCATCCTGATGGACTACCAGGAGCTGAAAAGCAGCCATACTCAGTTTGATCCCAGCACCGCCCGGGAGCATTTCACCATCTATGCCTATAACGAGTTTACCTACATCACCAACAAGGCGGTCAATGAGGTGATTCTGCCCAAAGCCCCCAACCTGAGCTTTGAGGTACGGACGCTGTCTTCCGACTGCAGCAGGGCCATTGAGAACGGTGACATCGACTTTGCGGTGGTGTACGAGAACTTCGGCGGCGACAAGCTGATCGGTGAGTTGATCTCCCCAACCGAGGAGATGTACCTGATTGCCAAGGAGGGGCACCCGGTATTCAATGCCGAGCCGACGCTGGAGAACCTCTGCCGTCACCCCTACTTCGAGCTGGATAACTTCGATGACATCCCCTGCCCGCTGCTGTGTCAGGTCGCCAGTCAGCATGGACTGGAGCTGAAGGTCGCCGGCTACACCGACAACCTGGCGGCCCTGAGCCGCCATCTGATGGACACCAACGCCATCGCCCTGAGCTGCAACGCCTTCACCCGGGAGTACCTGAAATTGGTGCGCAACCTGCGCACCTGCACCCTGCCCAAAGCGGTGACCCGGCAACTGATTGACCTGATCGACGTCGGGCGCACCGTCGGCAACTACCTGGTGTACTCACAGATCAATCAATCTCCGACCCACAACTGGGTCAAACAGCAACTGCTGGAGAGCTTAAGGGCGGAATGGTACCGCAACCTGGGCCAGCCGGTACCAGAGCTCTAACCCGAGCCGCCGCCTAACCGGCCCGGATGGCGGTGCAGAAGCTGACGTCGGCGGCGCCGGTGGCGAGGTCAAAGCTGTGATACCACTCGAAACAGAAGCGGTCGTCGCATTCCAAGCCTCCGGCCACTACCTGCCCCAGCAACTCATTCCAGTTGGAGACATACTGGTCATGCTCGGTCACCGTCTTGCGGATGGTGGCATAGTCACCGCCAGCAAAGGGCTGTAACTCTATGCCCGCTGGCACCTGAGTGCCATCTGGCACCAACAAACCGATGTCGGTACGACAATGCTCCGCCGGGGTGATCTCCGGATTGTCATGGTAAATAAACAGACACTTGCACTGGCCCAGGCCGCTGGCCTGAGCCCACTGGTGCAATCGAGTGCAGGGCGCCTCGTAGCCTTGGCCATAGGGGCCGGTGACGCGAATGAAGGCCATGAGGCCGGGTTCAAAATGCTGATGTTTCATCTCTGTACTCCACGAATTAAACACCGCTTCAGTGTAGGCCGGCGCGCCGGCTGATTCGTGTCCCAGCTTGCGAAGCCGGTGTCCAATCTTGCTGCTTCTTAGCACCAGAGACAGTTCCTGCAGCTCCTGGCAATCGCGAATCCGGGTCGGGGTCAGCCCAAAGTGCTGCCGAAACGCCTTGGCCAGACTCTGCGAGCTGGAAAAGCCATACTCCATGGCCACAGTCAGTACCGGAGCCTTGGTATAGAACAGATCACCGGCTGCCCCTTCCAGCCGCAACCGGCGCAGGTAATCACTCAGGGTCTCGCCGGTGACGGCCTTAAAGATGCGATGAAAATGATAGGGGGACAGGTGCGCCAGGGCCGCGACCTCACTCAGGTTGAGGGGTTGGTTGTAATGACGCTCCAGATAGCGAATCACAGGTTGAAGACGTTGTTGGTAGTCCGTAGCCATGCCGGCAGTCACCGCAGGGAAAGCAAAAGCCTCAGCCTGAGGCAAGATGGGCACCGACGCAACCCCGCCTGGCATCACTGCCCATGGTCAAGGATCCGCAGATCAAGGATAATGGCAGCAGAATTCTTCCACCGAGTCCCCTATGAGACTGGACAAATACCTGTGCAATGCCACCGAACTGACCCGTTCCCTGGCCAAGAAAATGCTCCATCGCGGCGAAGTCACCTGCGACGGCGTGATCATCAAGGATCCCGGATTCAAGGTGTCACCCGAACACACTATCTGCATCAATGGCGAACCGACCGAAGTGCGAGGCTCCCGTTACCTGATGCTGCACAAACCCGTGGATACGGTCTGCTCCAGCGTCGATGATGGCTACGCGTCGGTACTGACGCTTCTGGACCTGCCTAAGCGGGAGCAGCTGAAGATTGTCGGCCGCCTCGACGCCGACACCACCGGCTTGCTGCTGCTGACCAGCGACGGCCAATGGTCTCACCGCATCACCTCACCCAACGCCCGCTGTGGTAAGCGCTATCGGGTGACCCTTGAGACGGCCATCGACGACGAGGCGCTAACGCAACTGCGCGACGGGGTGCTGCTGCACGGCGAAGACAGCCCGGTGCGCGGCCAGGTGGAACGCATCGACGAACGCCAGATCTGGCTGACCATCGAAGAAGGTAAGTACCACCAAGTCAAGCGGATGTGCGCCGCCGTCGGCAACAAGGTCGTGGGCCTGCATCGCCAACAGATCGGCGCACTGGAGTTGGATGCTGGCCTGTCTCCGGGCCAGTGGCGGCCACTGACCGAGGAAGAGATCGCGCTGTTTTAAAGACACTCGCCCCCATCAGTCGCACTGCAGACAGCCTCTGGTGGGGGAGAGTTTAGAATGCCCATCTGGAACCCCCGGCTGATCAGCTGTGCCCGGTTTTTAGCACCAAACAGGGCCTTCATCCGGTCAATGTGGTAGTTCACCCCCCGCTCGGTCAGGCACAGTTTCCGAGCAATGCTCTGGCTGGCCATCCCCTCGGCGGCCAAGCGCAATACTTCCAGTCCCTTGTCGGTGATGCAGCGAAAATTGTAGATGGGATTCAGCCGCTGAATCCATTGACTGGCCAGGCTGTCGCTGAATACCCTCAGCCCTCTTTCCAGGCTCACCTGGTGGGCAGACAGTGCCGCCTTCAGCTCCCCCTCTGGCAGCGAGGAGTGCAACAGGAACACACTGATCCACCCCGGGTGGTAGCGGCAGGGCAACAGCCAGGCAACCCGGCTGCGAATATTAAACTCCTCCAACAACCGCTTCAGCTGCTCCTGATCCTCGGCCGGTTGACGCCAAAGGTTCGGCCCCATCCGCTTGCGCTCGAAATAGCAGGGATCATGCCGGGCAAACACCCTCAGGTAGGTATCCCGGTATAACCGAGTGCGTTCATCGGAAAACACCGCGTAGCGAGCCCGAGCCATCTCCAGCGGCAGCCGTTTGTGCAGTTTGCGAAATGAATGGATCTGGGTGTTGGTGACATCGGTCGTGATGCCGTAAAAGAACCCTTGCACTCCTAAAGGCGCCAGCAGGTCCATGAGATCCCCCACCACACCGTCAGGCAACGGACAGTTCTCAGTCATGATGACTCCAAGATTTCCTTAGTCTTCCCTCATTGTAAGGCGCTCACCGCACCACAGCATGACTCAATTCACACTCCCTCGGCGGCAGTGGAATTGGGTGTCAGAAATACCAGTGCCAGCCCGCCGAGAAAAACAACAATAGTTTCGGTAATTCAATAAAGGACACTGATGATGAAACACTCTTTGTGGCTGACTGCCACCTGCTGCCTGCTGTTATCGGCATGTTCCGACAACTCCAATAATGTCCCCCAGCCCTCGCCCAAACCAGAACCAGAGCTGCCAATAACCCTGGATGTCACCCCCAACGCGGAGTTTTCCGGAACCATTCGAGTCAACCTGGGACGATTCACCGACCACTATAAAAATTGGCGACTCAGCCCGGAGGCTCAGGACGTGAACTCCGATGGGCATATCGACGAACGGGATGCCCAAAGCCTTGGCATTCGCAATCAACTAGAGACCGCCATCGTTATCGACGCATCAGAGATGGACGCCCTGCTGCGCAGCAACCCCGACGGCCTTGGAGCCGGTAGCGCCCGACCCGATATTTTTGTCCAAGGTCACTACTCAGCCTTTGATGTATTGCGTTATCTGGCACTAACACGCCCTGAACTGAAGTTGGATAGTATCGCTTCCCACCGTGAAACCGGGCTGGATACCTACCGTTTCCGGGTGTCCTGGGATCAAAACGGTGACGGCATCCTGGATCCACAGGACCAACAGAGCTTTCAGAGTCCGGACTGGCATTTCCGCTTCAAGCTGGATGGCGGCGAGAAGCGCCGCATCACCGGCAGTCTCGATGGCGTCGGTCCCGAAGGCGAGGCACTCTATCTGCGTATGGATCAATTCTGGGTCCAGCCCGGCATGAACCTGCGGTTCCAGCCCTTTACTCCGGAGATGACAGCACGCCGAATCTGGGTTCAACAGCAAGAGGTGGATCGATTCACACGCAATGGCAACCGAGTTATCGTTCCCGAGTTGGTGGCCTCCTTCGACGGCGGTAAAAACTACCAAACACTGCTCAATGATTTCGAAGTCACCGCCCACAACCTCAGGACCGACATCTTTCAACCCGGAGTAATCACCGCCGTCGACAGCTTCCTATCCGCCTTTGACCAAGGCATAGATGTGGCACTTAACTACTGGCCCACTGTGGCCAGTAAGGCGCCGGTAGGCCACTTCGCCCTGTTTCGGCTAAAAAACCAAGCCTCCAGGGTAGGCGCCGGCTGGACTACCCGTTTCGGGGAAAAGGCCACCCTGAAGGACTTTGCCCCCTTTGCACAATGTGATTTCGGTGCCGACGGCACTCCAACAGGCACCCCAAAAGTGCCACACGAATCCTGCTGGAAAGATTGGAACACCTACTTCGGTGGCAACATGTTGCACTTGATGACAGACGTCTGGGTAATGAACCAGCCCGTAGAGCAAGTCCATCTCATCTATAAGAGTCACTACGATATCTTCGGCATGGAAGAGTTTAACGGCAACGAACCAAAAGAGCGGGATTTCAGCCAACATCAGGATGGCAGTGACCTGGTGACACTGCGAACCTTTCCCCTGCCAGACGATGCTTCGTCATCCCCGCTACTGGATGCGTCACATTTCGGCTGGGGAATCGCAGACTGCGAAAGCTGTCACAACAATCAAAGCCCCAAAGGGCACGGCGGCTACCATTGGCCAATTAACAGCGTGGACGGATTCGATCAACAACAGCCCTATTACTGTGCCAGTTGTCACGGCAGCAATGGAGCCCCCAAGGGCCATGGCGAAACCGCACGGTGCTTCTGGTGTCACTCTGAAGATCAGCTCCCCAGAAACCACGGTGAGGCATCCACCAAACACTGGATCAGCGGCCAGGAGAACTTGGAAGGAAACCGATACAACTACCTAATCCCCGCCTCCACTCTTCCCCGAGATGCGGCCGGAAACCACGCTCCTTACACCAACATTCTGAGCACCATCAACTCCGACTGGGATATGAGCAAAAGCTTCCCGGATCCGTACTCTTGCATGACCTGCCACCCTAACCATTAACGCCCGGTTGGCGCTCCTCGAGAGCGCCCACTTTTCGACCCGCCTTTCGATCACACCAAAATCAGCTCTGATAATGACTGAGGAACATGGCGGCAGATTCTGCCGCCAGTTGGCGCCGCTGCGGCTCCGGCAGAGGCGGCATCGACATCATTACCTGGGGCCAGAAACCGCAGCCTTTAATCAGGCCATGCAGCTGTTCCATGGCGAAGCGGATCTCCATCGGCTTGAGGCGACCATCGGCCACCGCCGCCGCCAGCCAGCGCTGCAACCCAGTTTCCAACTCATTGAATTTGACCATCTCGACCTGCAACTGCTGCGGATGAAACAAAAAGTGGCTGAATGCCACCCGCGTCATATCCAGATTGATGGGATCACACAACAAGGTCAGCTCCTCTTCCAGCAGCCCCTGTAGCTGTGGTGCTAACGGTTGATCCGGCTGATACTGCAACTCAGTCTGGGTCAGCGCCTGTTGCCACACCTGGCTGAGCAGGTGCATCACTAACGCCTCCTTGCTGGGGAAGTGATTGTACACCGTGCGCTTGGACACCTGTGCCAATGCCGCCACCTTATCCATACTGGTTCCCTGAACCCCTTGATCGGTAAACGCCTGGCGGGCGGCTTCGATGATCGCCTGTCGCTTTATCTCACTGCGGGTTCGTTTTACTTCATTCATAGCCATGCTGCTGCCGTCCAGTTGTCTCACACATAATTTTACACTTGTCGGTTTACTTTTAAAGGACAAGAAGTAAACTACACCGGTTAGTTTACTTATAGGTGGTGAGATGAAGATTCTGTTCACCCTGTTGATAGGAGCCCTTGTTATGACCAGTTGTGCCCTGAGTTCCGATGCCCGGCGGCAGCCCAAATTCACCAACAGCGAAGTGAGCATCCGCAACGATGTCGGCACCCTGTGGCAGATCACCAGGGCCTACTTCCAAGACCAGAGACTGGCCGCGACTCCCACACAGCCGATCCCACTGCAGCCAATTGTCCCCCAGGAGTTGGAACGGAGTGAAGCCCGGGTTTACCGCCTCGGTCACTCCACGGTGTTGATGCAACTGGACGGCAAATGGCTGCTCACTGATCCGGTCTTCAGCGAACGGGCTTCCCCGGTCCAGTGGGCGGGTCCCAAGCGCTTTCATGACTCACCATTGGCATTGGCGGATCTGCCGGAAATCACCGCGGTGGTCATTAGCCACGACCACTATGACCACTTGGACAAGGCCGCCATCCAGGCCCTGGATGCCAAGGTTAACTGGTTTGTCACACCGCTGAAGGTCGGCAACCACCTGCGGCAATGGGGCATTGACGACGACAAAATCATCGAGCTGGACTGGTGGCAACAGACCGTGATTGAGGGCCTGACCCTGACCGCCACCCCCAGCCAGCACTTCTCCGGGCGAGGCCTGCTGGATCGGGATCGCACCCTATGGGCAAGCTGGGTAGTGGCCGGGGCCGACACTCGCGTGTTCTTCAGCGGCGATTCTGGCTACTTCAGTGGCTTCAAGGAGATCGGCGACCGCCTCGGCCCCTTTGACCTGACCCTGATCGAAACCGGCGCCTATAACGACCTCTGGAGCGAAGTGCACATGTTGCCAGAGGAAAGCCTGCAGGCGCACCGGGACTTGCGCGGCAAGGTGATGCTGCCGATTCACAATGGCACCTTTGATTTGGCCCTGCACGACTGGTTTGAGCCCCTGCAACGGATTCAACAGTTGGCCCGCCAGCATGGTGTGACACTGGCGACTCCGATCTTTGGCGAAGCAGTGCCGCTGCAACGGGAATTTGTCAGTCAAAGCTGGTGGCCGGCCCCTTCGGTCGAAACCGAATTCGCTCAGGCCACTCCCTAGGAGCATCATCATGAGTCTCCCCTCTCTCGCCAGCCAGCAGGGTCGCATCGCCATTGTCAGCGGCGGCAACGTCGGGCTGGGATACGAATCGGTCCGCCAACTGGCCCAGGCCGGTGCCCAAGTGATACTGGCTTGCCGGGACACCAACAAGGGCGAACAGGCCAAGGCCAGCATTCTGCGGCAACAGCCCCGGGCCGATATCAGCGTACTGGCGCTGGATCTCACTCGAGCCGAGTCCATCGAACGCTTCAGTCGACGCTTCGCCAGCCGCTTCGATCACCTGGATCTGCTATTGAACAACGCCGGCGTGGTCAATCTGCCTCAGCTGTGCCGCAACGAGTGCGGTCATGAGATGCACATGGCCACCAATCACCTTGGCCATTTCGCCCTGACCGGCCGACTGATGCCTCAACTGTTGGCGGCCCCCGAGGCCAGAGTGGTGACCGTCAGCAGCGGCGGCTACAAATGGGGCGTCATCGATTTCGACGACCTGAACTGGCATCGACGTCCCTATCATCGAGTCAAAGCCTACGGAGACAGCAAACTGGCCAACCTGTTGTTCATGGATGAGCTGCAACGACGCTTCCGCCAACTAGGCAGCCCAGCCCTGTCACTGGCTGCCCACCCGGGACTCAGCGCCACCGAGCGCCAGCAGAGCATCGGCATCGGCGGCTGGTTGAGCCGTCGGCTGGCTACGCCTGTCACTCAGGGAGTGCGGCCACAACTGCTGGCCGCCACCTCGGCCGACCTCAGCGGCGGTCAGTTCTGGGGGCCGAGGTTTGGGCTTTGGGGCCCACCCAGGCCGATTGCTTTAACGGACGAGGTGCTCGATCCGGCGATTCGAAGCCGCTTGTGGACGCTGTCGGAACAACTGACCGGCGTCCAGTATCCCACTACTGCGCCGACGGCCGCTTAAGTTAACGGCCAAGCTGGACCCCGGGGGTCGGAACCGCACCCGTCGACCCCATCCCGCCCCGCCATGCGGGCATTAACGCGCCGTCGTCGCCAGAGAGGCCCCAAAAACAGCAACGCCGCTGACTCGGCAGCGGCGTTGGTGGGTCGGGCGGGTGACAATCAGATGACCCCCAGCTCCCGCAACCGCTCCATCAGATAGCTATGGGCGCTATGGCGCTCCGACAGCACCACTTCGGGACGCGGATGGATAAACAGCGGCAGTGACACCCGGGAACGGTTGTGATCCATGCCTTCGGGATTGATCACCCGGTGGGTGGTCGAAGGAAAATAGCCACCGGAGGCTTCCTGCAGCATGTCGCCGATGTTGATGATCAGATTACCAAAATCGCAAGGCACATCCAGCCACTGGCCGTCTTTACCTTTCACCTGCAATCCCGGCTCATTGGACGCCGGCAAGATGGTGATCAGGTTGATGTCCTCATGGGCGGCAGCACGAATGGCCCCCGGCTCTTCATCCCCTTGCATCGGCGGGTAATGCAGCACCCTCAGCAGAGACTGGTCGCTGCCGCTGATCATCTTGGGTAATGGCTCACGGTAGCGCTTGGCCACCTCCGCCGGGGTGTAACGTTCAATCCACTCCAGCAGGGTTGCCGAAAAGGCCAGCGTGGTGTCGTAGTAAGCCTGCAACTCGGCTTTCAGGTGCGATGGGCACTGGCCCCAAGGGTAGTAGTGGTAGTACTCCTTGATGTCGCGCTTATCCGATCCCTTGGCGGTTTCGGCCACCTTGGCGGCAAAGAAGCCGTCCTGAGCGTCGGCATTAAAGGCAAACTGGTGTTTCTGGTCACCGCCGAAGAAGTTCAGCCAGTTATCGTAAATGCTCTGCACTGCCGATTGCGACAACGGGTGGTTCTTGAGGACGCCGAAACCGGTCTCCCGCAACGACTGCACGAACTGTTCCGCCGCGCCATCGCTTTGAAAATCCACAGCTTCCAAGCGTGTTACTGGTAAATCCATTTTTTGACCCCTGTTTCTACTTATGAATATTATTTTCCCGCCGAATCAAATCCTTGGCGTAAGTTGTTGTAGATACTGAAAATTTTTTTATATATGCTGTGCGTTTTTTCACACTGTCGAACGAATTTTTTTCAGTTTTTTTAGGAATCACGGACTCTATGACAATCGCCCCTAAAGCACAAGCCTCGACCTCAGCAGGCAAACGCCGACCCAAGCTGGACAATCAGGATCTGGTCAAAACCAGTTTCTGGGTCAGTCAGATCTTTATGCTCATCGCCACCGTTGCCGGTGTCTACCTGGCGGCCCAACAGGGCCTGTCCCAGGCCATTGCCTTCGATGCCCTGACCAGTAAACAGAACAACTACTACCTGCGCCATGCTCTGTATGATGAGGTCAACGACAACGTCACCATCATCAATGACTACGCCAACACCGTGCTGACCGAATCCCACAGCAATTTGAAGACCATCCATCCGCAACTGGCCCAGTTTGTCTGGAACAACATGCGCTACTCCAACCAGACGCTGGAAACGCCGACTCAAATTCTGACCGAGACCCGCCGCTTTTATATGGCGGCCGCCGATATCATTCAAAAGATGGAAAACCGTACCTACGGTTCTCACTACGGTGCCAATCAGCTTAAGGAGTTGACCGCCGGCATCAGCACCCATACCCTGCCAGCGCTGCAGCTCAACTACCAGACCCTGGCGGCTGAACTGAAAGCCGCCGACATCATTGTGGAGTAACCGACACCATGGCCATCACCTGCCCCAACTGCCAGACCCAGCAGATGCAAGAGCTGCATTTCCACGGCCAGAAAGTGGACCGCTGCACCCTGTGCGGCGGCATCTGGTTTGATCACGGTGAGCTCAACGGCGCCCTGTCACAGGCCGACAATGGTGACGATGACGTCGGCATCGAACACAATCTTGGCAGCCACCTGGGGGCCTCGCCACGCAGTTGCTGCCGATGCAGCGGCGGCCTGCATTACTACCAGTTGCTGCAGGATTTCAGTGTCGAGGTGGAGGTGTGCCACAGCTGCACCGGCATCTGGGTCAATGACAGTGAGCGGGAAAAAGTGGTCCAGTCCCCTCGAATTCAGTCGGCGCTGGAGCAGATGAATCAACCCACCGGCACCAAGACCTGGCTGTTTCAGTTTCTGCTGAGGATGCCGGTGGAATACAACGTCAAGGCTCACTCCACGCCCTGGATGACCTACCTGCTGCTTGCCCTTAACATCCTGATCTTCTTTGGCTACAACAGCGATAGTCAGCTGGCCGAGCAGGTGTTTGAGGCCTTTGCCCTGCGTTCCAACTATCTGCTGCAGGGGCACCATTTCGGCGCCCTGCTCAGCCACATGTTCCTGCATGGGAGTCTGACTCACCTGCTGGGCAACATGTACTTCTTATACGTGGTGGGCGATAACATCGAAGACGCGCTGGGATCGGTGCGTTTCCTGATGCTGTACCTGCTGTGCGGTTTTGCCGCGGCTGCGGCGCAGATCTTGTCCGATCCAGGCTCCACCACGGCCATGGTGGGCGCCAGTGGCGCCATCGCCGGCCTGTTCGGCATGTATCTGCTGTGGTTTAAGAATGCCAGCCTGACGTTCATGTTCTTCATCTACCAGAAAAAGCTGTCGCCAATGGCCTTTTTTGCCATCTGGCTGGCCCTGAACCTGTTCGGTGCCTGGCAGGCTCAGGGCAGCGTCGCGTACTGGGCCCACATCGGAGGCTTTGCCGCCGGGCTGGGGCTGGGTTGGTGGCTGAAACCGTCGGTGATGGCAACCAATCCGGTGCTGGCGATGCTGAACTCCGACAGCATCAAGGTTCGTCGCTGATGGGCACTCCGCGGTGCTCAGGCACCGCGGAGGCCCTCACTCAGAGATCAACTGACGGCAGTCATTAAGGCCATTGAGCTGCTGGCAACGCTGGCAGTTTTTATTGGGCTGGTAGTACTGGGTAAAAAACCCATCCACTTTATTAAACAGGGATTCAAATTTACTGGCGGTGGCGATCTCGTTCCACTGATAACGATTCATCATCTCTGCCAAATGGCGAAAGTAGGTCGGATTTTTCTCGGTCAGGTACTTCGGCTCCATCAACTGACTTTCATAAGAAGACAAGCACCCGGCCATAAAGAAATAGATGGCCTGAGTTAACTCCATCACCTGAGCCTCGTTGGCGTGCAACGCCCCGCTCTGCTGCGCCTCCTCAATATGCAGATGCACCCGGCTCCAGAACATATTGACCCTGGCCCTGAGCAGGTTCACTTTTTCATCGCTGGCCATCTGCCAGAACATGCTGTTGATCGACACCACCCGCAAAATATTGAAGGTGGGGCTCTTCTCCACCGCCACCAGAGAAAACACCGCCGGCAGTGCAGCCCGCTCCAGTTCGGTCAACTCCGGATGGCACTCCAGAAACAGCGGAATGTAGTTGGAGGTGCAATTGCGCAGGAACAGGCACACCAACACATCTTCCTTGGATTGAAAGAACTTATACAGGGTGTGATTAGAGCATTGCGCCTCTTTCGCGATCTGGGCAAACCGGAATGACACCACCCCATGTTCATCCACTAACTCTTCGGCAACGTCCAATAACTGATTACAACGCAGGCTGTCCAGTTTGGTTTTCGGGCAATGCATGAGAAAGACCTGTCGGCAATTAAGTTGACGCTACTTTCGCACAGAGCCAGAAAAAAATTCGGTGTTAAGGCCACAAAAATTATTTGCTAAACCCCGCCAAAATCTTTTTTTGAGACCCCTTCACGAAAACTTTTTTCAACCGGATCTCACTGTGATCCAGCGCTTATTTTACCCCGCGTTAACAGCGCTACAGTAATTTCACATTCACAGCATGAGATGAAAACTATGCATGACAGACGTTCGTTTATGAAGCTCGGCGCCGGTGTGGCCGCCGCCGGAGCCATGTTACCCCTGACCGCTTCCGCCAAGTGCGCCGAAGACGACGTCAGCTGGGACGGTGAGTACGAAGTGGTGATCATCGGCTCCGGTTTTGCTGGCCTGGCAGCGGCGGTGGAAGCCAAGCACAAAGGCGCCAAAGACGTGGTCGTCTTTGAAAAGATGGGCGTGTACGGCGGCAACAGTACCCTTAACGCCGGTCAGGCCTGCTTTGCCGGTACCGATCTGCAGAAGAAGCTGGGCATCAAGGACAGCGCCGACCTGATGGTTAAGGACCAGCTGAAATCCGGCCGCGGTGTCGCCAGCGAATCTCTGCTGCGCCACAGTGCCGAGCTCGGCCCCTACGTGTACCAGATGACCAAAGACTGCGGCTGCGTCTACCGCGACTTCATCATCACCACCGGTGGCACTAGCGCCACTCGCAGCCACCAGGTGGTGGAGCGCTCCGGCTCCGGCTTCATTCAGCCCATGCTGAAAACTGCCCGTAAGATGGGGGTTGAGACTCAGATCCGTCACAAGTTCGAGCACCTGATCCACGACAAGGAAGGCCGGGTTATCGGCGTCAACATTCGCAAAGGCTACCACTTCGGTTTTGAGGACAGCGGCGAGCTGATCAACATCAAAGCCAAGCGCGGCGTCATCATCGCCACCGGAGGTTTTGGTTACAACATCAGCCTGAGACAGGCCCAGGATCCAACCCTGACCGCCGAAGTCGGCTGTACCAACGCCAAAGGCGCCACCGGCGATGGCCTGATCGAAATGCTGGCCGCCGGCGCCACTCCGGTGCACCTGGCCCACATTCAGTCCGGCCCCTGGGCCTCGCCCGATGAAGGCGGTTTCGGCTACGGTGCCGGTTTCTCGCTGTACAACTTCCCCCACTCCATCGCCATCGACCGCAACACCGGCCAGCGCTTCATGAACGAGATCGCCGACCGTAAGACCCGCGCCGATCTGGAGCTGCAGCGTCGCGACCAGGACGGCAACCCCAATCCTGCCCTGCTGATTGCACCTAAGCACGAAGCCAAGAACGATCCTTCCATGGCCAAGGTACTGAAGTACAACGTGGCGTGGGAATTCGATTCCGTGGAAGCCATCGCCAAGCACTTCGATGTGCCCATGAAGGCTCTGAAGCAACAGATCGCCGACTGGAACAGCTACGTCGACAAGGGTGAAGACCCACAATTTGGCAAGCGCATGAACGCCGGTCGAGGCATCAAGCTGACCGCCCCCTTCATCGTTCAGCGTCTGTGGCCCAAGGTGCACTACTGCCAGGGCGGCATCCAGATCAACACCAAAGCCGAAGTGCTGGCCGCCAAGACCGGCAAGCCAATTCCAGGCCTGTTCGCCGCGGGTGAAGTGACCGGTGGTATCCACGGCGTCAGCCGACTGGGTGGCTGCTCTACCCCGGAATGTCTGGCATTCGGCGTGACTGCCGCTCGTTCAATTATGGAGGCCTAATCGCCATGACCCGCTCAAAAGTACTGCTTACCGCCGCTGCCGTTATCCTGGCCGCCAGCTTTAACACTCAGGCCATGAACAAGCGTGAACACCACGCCACCGTGTACGAAGCCGGCTGCGACACCTGCCACGATCAGGGCATGGGCAAGTTCCCATCCGATGAAGCCTGCCTGCAGTGCCATGACGTTGATGATGTGGCCGAGATGACCGCCCGCGAAGGCGACGAGGTTAAGCAAAACCCGCACAACAGCATGCACTACGGCAAAGAGGCCCCGTGTCAGGAGTGCCACGGCGAGCACACGCCCAAGAAAGCGCTGTGCCAGGAATGCCACAACTTCAACTACCCGAAGTTTAAATAACAATACCTCCCTTCCAAGGAAAAAGATGATGAAGAAACTGACAATCACCACCGCACTGCTGATCGCCAGCACGGCTGCCTGTGCCGCCGGCAAACCTGCCGACAAGCCCTGGCACAACGAGAAGCCACTGCCTTACACGCCGTACGCACCGACCAAGCTGATGCCACAGGTGTGTAAACAGGAGCAAGCGCTGGCCTACCTGGAAGAGCTGCAGTCCGGCAAGAAGGACATCTACACCGTTAAGTCCAACGACCATGGCGGCAAGGGTGCCAACGACTCCGGTTGGCTGACCTGGCGCATTGACGATCCGGAAAACCTGATCCCCTGCCCTAAGGGGGGCGCCGCCGCCACCGAAGTGGGCATGTGCTGGAAAGAGCTGAACGATGAACCGACCGTTATCGGTCTGGTGCGTGTGGCGCCGGGTACCGCCATTCCTCACTACCACCGTGAAATGGAGTGTTACTACGGTTTGAGTGGCGAGGGCCTGACCTGGTCTCAGGGTCGCATGCAACACTTCCAGCCGGGTGACTACATCGAGATCCCATCCAAGGCGATGCATTACACCCCCAATACCTATGACGATCAGGATCTGATCTACATGTACTGGTTCCCGCAAGATGGCAAATTCTCCACCTTCAAGTACCAGTGGCCTCAGGATGTGGGTGCCGGCGAAACCCTGATGTTCGACTTCATCCCTTACACCCAATCGCACGCCGTGCGTGAAGGCAAAGGCGGCTATGGGTTCGACGCAGTGCGTCCTCAGTAATCTGTCGTCCGCTACCGGTGCCACCCGTTTCACCCCGGGTGGCATCGGTACCGAGATGCTCATCTTACTGACCCAAGGTTATCTCTCATCGGGTCAGCATCCGCTGACCCTTTTTTCCGGGCCATACCTATGAAACTGATTCCCCTGCTGCTTCTGACCGCACTGCTCAGTGGCCAAGCCCTCGCTGCCCCCCACTCCCTGCTGTGGGCGGATCTCAACGCCAATGCCAACGCCAGCTCGGTGTTTGAGCGCATCAACCCCGAACTGAATGGCCAACAGGTGGTGATTCCCGGCTTTGTGATTGAAAACAGCGTTGCCAGTCATCTCGGCGACGATCATCACCATCAGGCCGACAGCGATCAGCCGACCATTACCGTGCTCAGTCCACAGCCGGAGATCTGCTTTCACAAGCCGCCACCACCGGCCAACCAGCTGATTCAAGTCAAGTTGTTGCCCGGTGTTAAGGTCAAGGCCACAGAGGGTAAACCGGTGTATCTGATTGGCGAACTGCAGGTGGAGAAACACCTCTCCGGCCTGTTCAGCACCGCCTACACCCTAGTGGTGTCCGACACCGCCGAATACCCCAGCCAATGACCCGGCCTGCTTAGTACAAGGGACAAGAAAACACCATGCATCCGTTAAAACTCGCCACCCTGCTGGCGCTGACGCAACTCACCCTGACCCCTTTGGTGCACGCCGCCAGTCAGGACATCGAACTGGGCGGCTTCGTCCGTGCCAACTACGGCTGGAAGGACTACAGCGACGCCTCCAAAGACAAAGGTGGCGACTTCGCCTTTGATGCCATGTCGGTCACCTTTGACGGCAAGATAGACGACATCGGGGTCAGCGTCGATTACCGCTTCGCCAGTGGCCTTAACTACGTCAAACGTGCCTATGGCTACATGGATGTCAGCGACACCACTCAGGTACAGGTCGGCGTCGTCAAAGTACCGTTCGGCAAGCCGGGGTTCATCTCCAACAGCTATTGGTTCAGCACCAACTACTACCTGGGCTTCGAAGACAACTACGACGCCGGTGTGAAAGTGGTCCACCATTGGGATCGCTGGCAATTGGACGCCGCCTTTATCAAAGGACCGGAGTACGGTAGCGATACCTTGGATCGTTACGGCGCCGACATCATCGGCGACAACGAGGAAACCAATCAGCTGAACCTGCGGGCGGTCTACTCACTGCCGTTGGCCGATGGCCACCTGAATCTGGGCGGCTCCCTTGAAGCCGGGCAGCTGTACCACGCGGTAGAGGAAGACAACGGCGATCGCTGGGCCGCTGCCCTGCACGCCGACTGGGTCAGCGGCCCCTGGAACCTTCAGGCTCAGGTAACGCACTATCAGTACAACAGCAGTGACGACGCCGACACCCTGACCGTGGGCGTCGTCGGTGCCGCCTACGACATCGCCAGCGAAGCCACGGGTTACAACCTCAACCTGTCACGTCGTTTCGATACTCGCTGGGGCAACATCACCCTGTACAACGACTATGGGCTGGTGGTCCCCGAAGGTCAGGATCAGGACGACTCAACCCAGAACGTTCTGGGGCTGTCGTTCAATCGCGGCCCCATCTGGGCGTACTTTGATTACATTGTCGGCAATAACATGACTTTTGCCGGTGGACCGGGCGTCGGTCTGGCTAATCCCGATGCCCCTTGGGACAGCCGCATCAACATCAACGTCGGCTACTACTTCTAATTCGGGTCGGGGTCGGTCCCTCCCTCATCTTCCAGCGCCGGCCCCACCCTCCTTCTCTTCCCCAACCGAAGAATTTCTGGTCATACCTGTTCACACTTCTGTAATAATCTGTTATCAACATAGGGCGCTCATGAAACCCTCTCTGAGCCGACTGCCTATAAGGATGTAATACCGACCGGTATATGAGGCAAAGATAACTACAATTAACAAGGATGACTCAATGAGCTATACCCGCCGCCGCTTTCTGCACACCCTGGTGGTTTCCGCCGGGGCCGTAACCCTGTCCAGCCTGACCGGCTGCTCCAACGACAACAACAGCAGCACCCCGGCTCCGGACAACCTGCCGGTGGTCTCGCCCCAGTATTTCCCACAATCGGTGATGTCCGGCGATCCGCGCCCGGACTCGGTGATCCTATGGACCCGCGCCGTCGACGGTGATGGCGATCTGGCGCTGACTCTGCAAGTATCCAGCGATCCAGAGTTTGCCACCGTGGTGGTGGAACAAGACTTTACCGCCGCGGCCGCCAATGGCCACTGCATCAAGGTGCGGGTGACCGAGCTGGACCCGTACCAACACTACTATTACCGCTTCCTGTACAGCAAAGACGGCGCCCTGCACAGCTCCAAGACCGGTCGCACCAAAACCGCCCCGGCCAGCGATGCCGACGTGGAGGTCAAGTTTGGCTTCGCCTCCTGCCAGGATTACCTGGGCCGTTACTACAACACCTACTTGTCGTTGCTGGCCCGGGACGACCTGGACTTCGTGCTGCACCTGGGTGACTACATCTACGAAACCACCGGTGATGCCAGTTTCCAGGACACCGGCGGTGAGCGCAGCATCGAGTTCCGTGATACCGACGGTGCCCTGACCATAGGTACCGGGGAAGCGGCTTTCCAAGCCGCCAACAGCATCGACAACTATCGGCAACTGTATGAAACCTATCGCAGCGATGCCGTCTTGCAGGAGCTGCACGAGCGCTTCCCGCTGGTGGCCATCTGGGATGACCACGAATTCTCCGATGACAGCTGGCAGACCAACGCCACCTATCTGGCCGGCGCCGCCGATGAAGAGCAGACCAGCCGCAAGCGCAACGCCGAACAGGTGTACTTTGAATTTATGCCAATCGACCACAGCGCCCCTCATGGCGACAGTGGCAGCGGTGCCCTGGAGGTCAGCGACGATCAGCTGTTCCCCCACACCAAGATCTACCGCGATCTGCAGTTCGGCAAGCACCTGCACCTGGCCCTGACCGACTACCGCACCTACCGACCAGATCACCTGATTCCCGAGGACGCCTTCCCCGCCACCGTGGCCATCAACAGCACCACCCTGACCGCGTTTCTGGCAGGACAAGGCATGCCCCAGGCTGGCATCGATGCCACCCTGGCACAGATGAGCCCAGTGGTGGACATCGATGCCGCGCCGTTTGCTCCCTACAAAGCCGCCTTTGTGGAGATCTTCACCGGTCTTTACACCGAAGAGCTGATGAGCCGGCTGGGCCTGGATCAAGCCAGCGCCCTGGCTCAGGCTGGCGAGCGCGCCACCGCCGCCATTCAGGGACTGCTTACCAGCAGCTACTTGAACCTGGTGCTAACTCAGGCGCAAGCCCCCCTGCCAGACGGCCACCCACTGAAGGCGCTGCCACCGCTGCCGGAAACCGGCGTCGACACCGGACTGGCCTTCTATACCCTGGGCAAGACCACATTGTTTTCCGATCTGGGCGCCCGCTACCTGGTGATCCGGGAAACCTTCGACCTGTACGCCGGCTACCTGGAGTTTATGGCCCAGCAGCAGGGTAGCAGTGTGCAAACCCCATACGATGCCGCCCAGTTCAGCTGGCTGCAGGGCGTGTTGAGCCAGTCCGGCGCCACCCACAAGGTGATGGCCAGTTCGGTCTCATTTGCCCCATTACTGGCCGACCTGTCCGCCAGCCGCGAGGACAGCGGCATCGCCGATCTGGAAGCGGTGCTGGACTCGGACCTGGTGCCCTCAGCGCTGAAACAACGCTTCTACCTCAATGTGGATCACTGGGACGGCTTCCCGCAGTTTAAAGCGGGTCTGATCAACGATCTGCTCAGCGCCACCGGCACGGTTAGCTTGTCTGGCGACATTCATGCCAGTTTTGTCACTCAGCACCCGGCCAACGCCAATACCGGGCTGGCCTCTGTGGACTTCACCACCTCATCGGTCAGTTCCGGCACCTTTGGCAGCTTCCTCGACGATGGCCTCAACGGCCTGCTGGCCCAGCTGGGCGATGTCCCGCCTGAGGTCAGTCAGTTGAAGTACTTCTTTGACGCCATCGCCCTGACCGCCAGCAAACGCGATGACGTCAGCTCCAAGCTGGTGTTCTCCAGAATGTGGGAGCACGGGGTCGGGGTCGCCACCGCAGGGGGCGGTGGCTTTAAGGTCGACTACCACAACGTTCCCACCGTTTGGGATGGTGTCGACTGGGCCAAGACCTCGTTCTATACGGATCGGGCCCGCTTCCTGGCACAGGTGCGTACCCACAGATTCAACTGGGACGGCACCACTCTGGAGCAATTCCCTGCCTAACTCCGCAATACTAAGGTCAGCCCCGGTTCCATCGGGGCTGACTTTTCTGCCTCCCCCCCCCCACACCATGCTGCCACTTTCCCGACCTTCAAGGGCACGGCCTGCTCAATTGAATCGGGCCACAATGACCCACTGCGGCTCCCCCTTTGCTCGAATCATCATTTTTGGTCAGAAAACACCGTCTAACAAACCGAAAATGACTTCATAAATTCTGAAAATGGGACATTATTTACCAATCAGAATGGTCATTTTGACCAATCAGCAAAACCACCACCCAACCGAACAAATTAGCCACAAAGAGCGCAACAAGCAGAATTAAATGCCCAAATTCAACACCAAGGCAGCACAAATGGATCGCTAGCACACAAACGTGATCTTGATCGCCTGTCGTAATTTGTGACTTAGACGGTGTTTTGCAGATAATCCAAACCGTCGAAGGGCTTTCACTTTCGTCACGGCGGCCTACGGGCAGCCATTACCGATACTCATCACCGTAATGATTGAGAGAACACCATGAATAGACGTCAGTTTTTTAAACTGTGCGCGGCCGGAGCGACCACGTCCGCCGCCTCTGCTCTGGGGTTGATGTCCGAAAAGGCCTTTGCCGCCGTTCGGGAATTCAAACTACTCAGGGCCAAAGAAACCCGCAACAACTGCTGCTACTGTTCCGTCGGATGCGGCTTGCTGATGTACAGCCACGGCAGTGGCGGTAAGAACAGCGAGCAGAGCATCTTCCACATCGAAGGCGATGCCGATCATCCGGTTAACCGCGGTGCACTTTGTCCAAAAGGTGCAGGCTTGGTGGACTACGTCAACAGCCCCAACCGCAACCACTACCCAGAGTATCGCGCACCGGGTAGCAACAAATGGACTCGCCTCAGTTGGGAAGACGCCCTGAGTCGCATTGCCAAGCTGATGAAAGCGGACCGGGATGCCAACCTGATTCAGAAGAACGACGACGGCACCACGGTAAACCGCTGGCTCACCACCGGCATGATGACTTCATCGGCGCAGCCGAATGAAGGGGCCTTCATCACTCACAAGTTTGCCCGGGCCCTGGGCCTGGTTGCCATCGACACCATTGCGCGTAACTGACACTCCCCAACGGTAGCAAGTCTTGCTCCAACATTTGGGCGTGGTGCCATGACCAACCACTGGATCGACATCAAAAACTCTAACGTTATCATCATTATGGGTGGCAACGCCGCCGAGGCTCACCCGGTCGGGTTTGGTTGGGTCACGGAAGCGATGCAGCACAACAACGCCAAATTGCTGGTTGTGGATCCCCGTTTCACCCGCAGCGCCTCTCTGGCGGATCACTATGCGCCGATTCGTTCGGGTACCGACATCGCCTTCCTGCTGGGTGTCATCCGCTACCTGCTCGACACCAACCAGGTCAACTTCGACTACGTCAAGGCATACACCAACGCCAGCTACATCGTTCGCGAAGACTTCGACTTCCACGATGGCCTGTTCAGTGGCTTTGATGAGCAAAACGGCAGCTACAACAAAGAATCCTGGTTCTATGAATTGGATGACCAAGGCTACGCCAAGGTGGATCCGAGCTTTGAGCACCCTCGCTGTGTCTGGAACCTGCTGAAACAACACGTTGAACGCTATGATTTTGCCACCGTCAGCAACATTACCGGTACGCCGGTAGACGATTACCAAGAGATCTGCCAGAACATTGCCAGCACCCACACCCACGATCGCGCCGCGACCTTCATGTACGCGTTGGGCTGGACGCACCACAGTAAAGGCGCCCAGAACATTCGAACCATGGCGATGGTGCAACTGCTGCTGGGTAACATCGGTGTGCTGGGTGGCGGTGTAAACGCTCTGCGTGGCCACTCCAACGTTCAGGGTGCCACCGACATGGGCCTACTGGCACAAGCGCTGCCAGGCTACCTGAAACTGCCCAGCGACAAAGACACCGATCTGGCGACCTACTTAGAGAACCACACCCCGGTTCCTCTGCGCCCAGGACAAACCAACTACTGGCACCACTACCCTAAATTCTTCGTCTCGCAGATGAAGAGCTTCTGGGGAGACCGCGCCCATGCCGACAACCACTTCGGCTACGACTGGCTGCCGAAATGGGATCTGCAATACGACTTCACCAAGCACACCGACATGATGTACCGCGGTGAGGTGAACGGCTACATCGTGCAGGGCGTCAACGCCATCAACTCGATGCCCAACCGCAACAAGATGCTGACGGGTCTGAGTAAGCTGAAGTACTTGGTGGTGCTGGATCCTCTGGCCACCGACACCTCCAACTTCTGGCAGAAAGACGGCGACTTCAACGACGTTGAACCGTCCGAAATCATGACCGAAGTGTTCCGCCTGCCAACCACCTGTTTTGCCGAAGAGGAAGGCTGCATCGTCAACTCCGGCCGCTGGATGCAGTGGCACTGGAAAGGCGCCAACCCACCGGGTGAGTCCAAGTCGGACTCGGAGATCCTTTCCGAGCTGATGATGACGCTGAAATCCCTGTACGCCGACGAAGGCGGGGTCTTGCCAGAGCCGATCGAAGCGGTGAAATGGGATTATGCCAATCCGCACGCCCCGAGCCCCGAAGAGGTGGCAAAAGAGCTCAGTGGCAGCGATCTGAACACCGGCAAGCAGTTAGACAGCTTCAGCCAGCTGAAAGATGACGGTTCCACCGCCTGTGGTTGCTGGATCTACTCCGGCTCCTGGACCGAAGCGGGCAACCTGATGGCCCGCCGTGATAACCACGATCCATCCGGCAAGGGCATCACCCCAGGCTGGTCATTCTCCTGGCCGGTGAACCGGCGTGTACTCTACAACCGCGCCTCCTGTGATGTTAATGGCAAGCCGTGGGATCCGAAACGGACCATCGTTGAGTGGAAAGATGACCAATGGCACGGCATCGATGTGGGTGACTTCAACATGAAGCTGAACCCTCAAGATTCCGCCCACCCGTTCATCATGCAACCGGAAGGCGTCGGTCGCCTGTTCGCACTGCGCAAGATGGCAGAAGGTCCGTTCCCTGAGCACTACGAGCCGGTGGAATCGCCTATTGGTGGAAACCCACTGCACCCGAAAGTGAGCCGCAGCCCTGTGCTTCGAATGCTGGAAGGGGTTGAAGACACCCTGGGTGACAACAGTGAATTCCCTTACGCTGCCACCACCTACTCGCTGACCGAGCACTTCAACTTCTGGTCCGCACACTGCAAGTTGGCCGCCATCTCCATGCCGGAAACCTTCGTTGAAATCGACGAAGTGATGGCCAAAGAGAAAGGCATCAACAACGGCGACTGGGTTACCGTCAGCTCCAAACGGGGCCAGATCCAAACCAAGGCCCTGGTCACCAAACGCCTGCAGCCCCTCAAGGTCAACGGCCAATGGGTTCACATGGTGGGCTTGCCTCGTCACGGTACCCACGGCGGCCTGACCCGCAAGAGTTACAGCTGCAACGTGCTGACCACCGAAGTGGGCGACGCCAACTGCCAGGTACCGGAATACAAGGCATTCCTGGTCAATGTCACCAAAGCGAAGGAGGTGTAATCATGGCTTCACAAGACATTATCCGACGCTCGGGAACCACCGACGTAACGCCGGCGGCTAAGGGCCGCAATGCCCGCCAGACCGTGGCCAAGCTGTTTGACGCCACCAAGTGCAACGGCTGCAAGGCCTGTCAGGTGTCGTGCTCAGAGTGGAACGATCTGCGCGAAGAGGTGGGCAGCTTTCAGGGCAGTTACCAGAACCCGATGTCTTTGTCGGGCCAGTGCTGGACCCTGATGCAGTTCAACGAGGTGATGGACAACAACAAGCTGCGCTGGCAGTTCACCCACACCGCGTGCATGCATTGTGCCGATCCGGCCTGCCTCAAAGCCTGCTCCACCGCCGGTGCCATTGTTCAGCATGCCAACGGCATGGTGAATTTTGATTCGGACAAGTGCATCGGCTGCGGCTACTGCACCAGTGCCTGTCCGTTTGGCGTGCCTAAGCTCGATCCTAAGGACAACAAGGCCTACAAGTGCACCCTGTGCGCCGACCGCCTGCAGGTCGGGCAAGAACCCTCCTGCGTCAAGTCCTGCACCACTGGCGCGCTGCGCTTTGGTACTCGGGAAGACATGCTGTTCCAGGCCGAAAAGCGGGTTGAGGAACTGCGCGCCAAGGGGTTCCCCAAGGCCGGCCTGTACAACCCCGACGGCGTCGGCGGCACCGGCATGATGATGATTCTGCACGACATCACCAATCCGGGCAGCTACAACCTGCCGGAGAATCCGACCACCCCGGCGGCGGTCAATCTGAAACAGGATTGGCTCAAACCGCTGGGAACGGCCGGCATTCTGGCAACCGTGGCCGTGGCCGCCCTGCACAAGATCACCGTTGGTCGCAACGTGGTCGAAGAGGATGAGTCCGGTCACGACAGTGCCGATTCCGAGTCTCAACAGGATCAGGAGGACCGCAAATGAATAAGCCCGCAATGATCGTTCGTCATACCCTGTTCGACCGCATCTGCCACTGGTTTATTGTGGCGGCGGGCCTGGTCACCTTCCTGACCGGCTTTTCGTTCTTCTATCCCTCCTTCCAGTGGTTGGGGGCCATCGCCGGCACCCCGCAACTGGCCCGCTTCATCCACCCCATCGTCGGCCTGGCCATGTGTCTGCCGCTGATGCTGATGCTGGTGCGCTATTACCACCACAACAAGTGGGAGAAGCACGATCTGGCCTGGATGCTGGCCATCAAGGAGGTGATGCTTGAGAACGAAGACAAGATCCCGCCCATCGGCCATTACAACCCGGGGCAAAAAGTGCTGTTTCGCGCCTTTGTGCTGACCGCCGTGACCCTGACGGCCACCGGCATCATCATGTGGCAGCCCTACTTTGCCCCTTATTTTTCAGCCAGCGTCATCAACTGGGCCATTCTGCTTCACGCCATCAGCGCCATCATCATGCTGATCTTTGTGCTGGTGCATTTCTGGATGGCCACCTGGGTCGAAGGCTCAGTACCGGGCATGCTGTACGGCAAGGTCTCCCGGGCCTGGTGCCGCAAGCACCACCCGCTGATGCTGAATGACCACGGCGACAAGGAGAACCATTAATGAACCCCGCCACCGAGATACCCGTCGTCCCCGGCAGTGAATCGCCGCTGGAGCTGAAGCCCCTGCGGGCCGCGGATCCCGGATCCCTGTACCTCAACCGTGCCAAGCGGTTGCAGGCACTGACCCAAGACTCGCCACTGGCCGACTACCTGCAGTTGTGTCAGAAACTGGTGACCATACAGGCTCGCCTGGCCACCGAGGCCGATTTCGGTCAGCCCCCGGCCTGGCAAGAGAAAGCCGGCGCACCGTTGGCCGACGTCGGCCCGGAAATCGACGGCTACTGGCAGGGGCTGATGCAGCAACTGTTGGCTCAGCTGTTGCCTCTGGTCGATGACAACCTGGCTCGCCAGGTTCGCCTGCTGCTGCAACAGTCTCCGGACCAGATTGGCCACTGGGGGCAAGCCTTGCGTCAGGGCCGCTTCAGTGATGTACCGGCCCGGTTCAGCCTGTTTCTGTGGTCTGCCATGTCGCTGTATTGGTCCCACTGGGCTCCACCAGTGATTAAGCGCATGGACGCCCGTCAGGTGGAGCAACAGAGTCTGTGTCCGGTCTGCGGGTGTCATCCGGTGGCCAGCGTGATAGTCGATGAGCCTCGCGCAGGGTTGCGTTATCTGCACTGCTCGCTGTGTGAAACCCAGTGGCACTATATCCGCGCCCACTGCAGCAGCTGTGGTCAGGATAAAGAGATGACGCTGTGGTCGCTGGACGATCATCAGGCCAAGGTGCGCATCGAAAGCTGCGACGACTGCCATGGCTACACCAAGATGCTGTTCCTGGAGCAGGATCCGCAGATGGATGTGGCCGCCGACGATCTGGCTACCCTGGTGCTGGACGCCCAGCTCAATGAGCAGGGCTACGGTGCCACCACCGTCAACCCGTTGTTGCTGGCGCACGAAGCCGACGACCATCACTAAGTCAGCGGGAGGGCTGCGGCCCTCCCCTTTTTACACCACCAACAAGAACCAGACGATGACCCAAACACCCGATACTCAGCGCGCCCTCTACCGGGCCCTGCCTTCCATGGACAGCCTGCTGGCGCAACCGAATCTGGCACCACTGCTGCGGCAATTTGGCAAAACCGCGGTAAAACACGCCGTGGATGCCTGTCTGCAACAAGCCCGAGTCGACATTTCGCGGCAACGTAGCCTGCCGTCATGGTGTGAACAGCCACAGCGGTTGTACGAGTGTTTGGCTGATCGCCTGTCACAGCAGCATCGGCACAGCCTGGTGCCGGTTTGGAATCTCACCGGCACCCTGTTGCACACCAACCTTGGCCGAGCACAGCAGTCTCAGGCGGCCATCGATGCGGTGACCTCGGTGATGCGCTACCCGACGCCACTGGAATTTGAGTTGCAGGCGGGCGTTCGTGGCCACCGCGACAACGCCATCAGTGATTTGATTCGACGCCTGACCGGGGCCGAAGCGTGCTGCGTGGTCAACAACAACGCCGCCGCGGTACTGCTGATGTTGTCCGCGGTCGCACCGGGAAAAGAGGTTATTGTCTCCCGCGGCGAGCTGGTAGAAATCGGCGGAGCCTTTCGCATTCCCGACATCATGCGCCAGGCCGGCTGCACCCTGGTCGAGGTAGGCAGCACCAACCGTACCCACCTGCGGGATTACCAAAACGCCATCACCGACAACACCGCCGCCATCATGAAGGTGCACACCAGCAACTATCACATCTGCGGTTTCACCGCCTCGGTTGCCGAGGCCGAGTTGGCGCAGCTGTGCCAGCAACAGAATATCGCCCTGATCTCCGATCTTGGCAGTGGTTCTCTCACCGATCTGCGCCGTTTCGGCTTAAAGCAGGAACCGTCCCCTCAGGCAATGCTGGCCGACGGCGTGGATCTGGTGAGTTTTTCCGGCGACAAACTGCTGGGCGGGCCTCAATCCGGGCTGGTGGTGGGCAAACGTCACCTGATCGACCGGCTTCAGCAGCATCCCCTCAAACGGGCACTGCGTTGTGACAAGCTGATTCTGGCCGCGCTGGAGAGCACCCTGATTCACTACCTGACCCCGGAGACCCTGGATCAACAACTGCCGATACTGGCCAAGTTTTCCCGCAGCCTGAGTCAACTGAACGCCATGGGCGAACGACTGCTACAGGCACTGCAACCGCTCTTTGCCGACCGCTACCTGCTGCAACTGACCGAGACCCGCACTCAGGTCGGCAGCGGCGCCCAGCCGGATACCACCCTGGCCTCGGTGGCCCTGACGTTTATCGGCCAGGGTCCGCACAGCAGCTCCGATCTGGAACAGCATTTTAAGCGGGCAACGCGACCGATCATCGGCCGGATCAGTCAAGGCCGGCTGCTGTTGGATCTACGCGGCGTCGATGACGAAGCCGAGCTGACCGAACAACTGTTGCAACAGGGACGTTCGCTATGATTCTGGTCACCGCCGGGCACGTCGATCACGGCAAAACCACCTTGATTCGTACCCTGACCGGCATCAATGCCGATCGCCTGCCCGAAGAGCAGCGCCGGGGCATGACCATCGACCTGGGCTACGCTTTCCTGCCGATAGACAACGGCCAACGGTTGGCCTTCATCGACGTTCCCGGCCATGAAAAGTACATCAACAACATGTTGGTGGGCGTCAGTCACGCTCAGCACGCCCTGGTGGTGATTGCCTGCGACGACGGCGTGATGCCACAAACCCGGGATCACCTGCAGATACTGTCACTGCTGCCGCTGCACAGCCTGACGCTGGTGCTGACCAAGCGCGACCTGGTGACCGAGGCGCGCTGTCTGCAGGTGCAGGCCGATGCCGAAGCCCTGCTAGCGCACTTCCAGCTGAGTGCCAACCGAATCTTTGCCGTGGCCGCCCACGACGGCAACGACACCGCAACCCTGAAGCGTCATCTTCAGGCGTTGTCACCACGCCAGGACAACCCGTCCATTCCCCACAGCTTTCGACTGAGCCTGGATCGCGCCTTTACCATTAACGGTGCCGGTTGGGTGGTCACCGGAACAGTAATCAGCGGCTCTCTGGCCGTCGGCGATGTCCTGCACAGCTCCGGTCAGCGAGGCCAGATGAAGGTACGCGGGCTGCGTTGCCAGGGGCAGCAAGCTCAACAGGCCGAAGCCGGCACCCGGGTCGCCATCAATGTCACCGGTGTCGACAACCACCGACCACCGCGTCGGGGCGACTGGCTAAGTAGCCAGGTTCAGCCGGCGGCGTGCCCACGCCCAGTCGTACAGATTCGTCCATTTGAATCCCTGAGCCACTGGCAAAGCGTGCACTGCCATCACAGCGCCGACCACCTGCTGGGCCGGGTGGCACTGCTGGGACCGGCCGACGACAACGGCCACTACCTGGCGGAACTGGCACTGGACAAACCGATGTTGCTGGCGCACGACGACACCATCGTATTGCGTCATGCCGATGGCAAACGCACCCTGGGTGCAGCCCGGGTCATCGCCCTGACCAGTCCCAATCGGAAAAAACGCACCGCCGAGCGCTTGGCGCGGCTGACGCAGTTGGCCCATTGCAACACCGTGACCGCGGCTCTGACGACCCTGGCGACTCACAGCGCCCTTGATGCCAAGGAGATTCAGTGGCGCTGGCAACTGACCGACGCCGGGCTGCAGCAAGCCGTGGATTGTGCCGGCCTAAGCCAACTGGGTGACCATCTGGTTGGCCCAGCTTACCTGCAGCAGCAACAGCAATTGCTGCTCACCCATCTGGGTCAGTACCACCAGTCTCACCCGGACCAATTAGGGCTGGGACGACAACGACTGTTGCGCATCAGCCATAGTCCGCTTGCCGATAGCCTGGCCAATCGCTTGCTCGCCATCTGGTGCCAGCAGGGCAGCCTGTGCCAACGAGGCTCACTGCTGCACCTGCCAAGCCATAGTGCCACCCTCAGCGCAGAAGGCGAGGCGCAGTGGCAAACGCTGAAACCGCTGTTGGCTGCCAGCCGTGCACCGGTGTGGGTCACCGAGATGGCGCAGTGGCTGTCGGTGTCGGCGGCCGATCTGCGGCCACTGTGCGTGCAGCTAGTACAGCAGGGGCACCTGACAGCCATCATCAAGGATCGTTACTTGCTGACCACCACCCTGTGTCATTACGCCGACGGCATTCGCACCCACCTGCAGCATCAACCGCAGCTGGAGACCCGGGAGTTTAAGACGATGATCGGCCTGGGGCGCAAAGTCAGCATTCAGTTATTGGAGTTTTTTGATCGCAGCGGCTTTACCCGCCGCAAATTTGGCGGCAGTCATCGAGAGATTCGTGATGGGGAGCTGTTTCAAAGCGAGCAGAAGTGGCGGAAGAACATAGGAGTCGAACCTACCTGGGACTGCTGGCAGCCCCACCCGGATTTGAAGTCCGGACGCCTCACCGGAGACGACGTTCTTCCATCTGAAGACGAGGTGATAATAAGAGCAGACCTCTAAAATAACAACCGCAATTTATATATTAGCTTGGATTTGAGATCGCGATCTCAATTTAAAATCCGAGCCAGACACTTATTACCTAAATTTGAATTCAGGACTGGTTTATGACTTATTTTAAAGATGTCATAAGTAAAAAAGAGATTATTTTGGTTGAGCATAAAGGCACCTCCAAATTAACCGACTTTGTCGCCAATGAAGTGCGTGTTGCCCTCGTCTATAATGGCATTGCCCACACCGTTATGCTCGCCAGCCCCAGGGATCTCGAAGCCTTTGCCATCGGCTTCAGCCTATCGGAAAGAATTGTCTCGAAAATTACTGATATCAAGAGTGTAGAAATTGAGCACGTCGAAGAAGGGGTGATCATTCAATTGGAAATCACCCAACGTTGCTTTATGGCTCTGAAACATCAGCGACGTAATATGGCAGGGCGTACCGGCTGCGGCCTGTGTGGTGTGGCGCAACTGGAAGAAGCAGTAAAGCCAGTAATAAAGTTAGAGTCCGATGTTAGTTTTGATATTCAAAACCTGCAAACAGCACTTGCGGAAATAAAGGACAATCAGAGCCAATTTGAATTAACCGGGGCCACTCATGCCGCCATGGGGCTCGATAACAACGGCACTATTATTGATGCCTATGAAGATATTGGCAGGCACATCGCTCTGGATAAACTCATCGGCGCGAGTGCCAGCCAGTCCATCCGTCCCCCCACCGCAGTGCTGCTCACCAGTCGCGTCAGCTTTGAGATGGTTCAAAAGGCCGCCAGCGCCAACATTCAGATTCTGTTTGCCTTGTCGGCCGTCACCTCGCTGGCGCTGGAACTGGCCCAGCGTAGCAACATCACCCTGGTGGGCTTCTGCCGCCAGGGCCGTGCCACCGTCTACAGCCATGGCCATCGCCTCAACCTGGAGCGACAACCACGCCTGTCCCAAGTGATCTAAGCGACTTCCATCAATGCCCCAGGCCTGTTTTACCGGCCTGGGAAACTACCCCGCCACGGTCGACTCAGCGGGTCAGCGGGTCAGCGGGTCAGCGGGTCAGCGGGTCAGCATTTCAATGATGCTGTGGTGCTGCGGGTACTGCGCCAGTAACTCCGCCCGTTCAAACAACTCGAAATCACCAAAAGTGAATCCGGGCGACACCATGCAACCCACCAGGGAATAGCCCGGGTTGTTCATGGCCGACCCAAAGATCACCCCTCTGGGCACCAACACCTGAGGCCGCTCTCCCGCTGCCAGATCCATTCCCAGTTGCACCTGCTGCAGTCGGCCGTCCGGGTGAATCATGCTAATGGTCATCGATTCACCGCCATGGAAATACCACATTTCATCGGCGCTCAAGCGATGAAAATGAGACACCTCGCCGCACTTAAGCAAGAAATAGATGCTGGTCCACAACCCTCGCTGCTCATCAAACGGGCGGTCGGAGGCGAAACTGGGGGCATAGTAACCGCCCTCCACATGGGGCTGCAGTTGTAACGACTGAATCAGGGCATCGGCGGTTGGCTTCATGGGGCTCTCTCTGAGTTTGCAAACGAGTCAGGGTAGGCCAACCGCACTCAAATTGCCATGACGCATAACAAGCCACTGAACTGCCGGAAAAAACGAAATACCGTCAATCACGAAATCTCTCAGTATTCGCCCACCCGGTAATTACGAAATACGGTGAAACGGCCGTTTTATTCAGCAATGGCCGCGCTGGTATACAACTTGCGCTGTCCGGCCTCACGATTAACGACAACAGGACAATCAATGACACGCATACGAAGTGGATGGGCAATACTGGTGGCAACACTGGCCGTTTCCGGCAACCTGGCTGCCAGTGGCATCACCGCCGCCGAGGTGGGCTATATGGGCTTCACTCAGGCCACTCTGAATCGGAACCCCGGCGCTTTTGATCAACCCTACCTGCTTCTCAACTACCTGAATGCCCAGGACCAACACCGCCTGTCCGCTTCACTGAAGCTGGAGAATCCGGGGGCGACTGCCCACAACCAGCAGCATCAGGCCGGCCGCCAGGCCGCCAAGGTCTCCGCCCGCTACCAGGGTAACCTGGCCTCAGTGCCGGCACAGTTGTGGCTGCAGCACTTCTCCATGCTCAGCGACGCCCTCATCGAGAACAACCTGTTTATGGGGCTGCGACGGGATGGCCACTGGCAGGGATTGGGATTGGGTATGGGCGCTGGCGCCCACTACTCCTTTGGGCGTTCGGACTTTACCGATCAGCATTACGCCGACTGGAGCGGCATGGTCACCAACATTCAACTGAACTGGGCGAACCGATCCACCCGACTCAGCCTGGATTGGATGGGACACTTTTTCCGCAGCGACGCCCACGCCTCCACCTTTGGTTACACCGGCACCGGCCAGCAACTGACTCTGCTGGCACAGCGGCAACTGTGGCCGGACTGGAGTGTTCAGGGCAAGCTGGTGGGGTATAAGAGCCTGGGCGCCAACCCCAACGACGGGCTGGAGTACTCCATGGGTGTCAACTACCAGTTCTGACTCGAGGCCAGCGCCCCCTTAAGGCCGGACACACGGCCAGCCCGGATAAACGCCTCCGAGGCTGGCCGACACAAGCAGAAATACCACCACAGTCACGGTGACGAGCGATCCCCTCGGCCTGTTCTTAATCGAACGCCGAAGAGTTTCAACGTCACCCCACAAAACGCCAACTGGAAGAAGAACATCATTCTTTCCAGATCCAACTCGCGGCCGAAATACTGATAGCCATAATAGATCACGAAGAACAACATCGTGTTAATAAAGGCCGCCAATAGTGCTTTAAAAATGTCCATATCTGTCCTTTAGCCTCTACACACTGCACGCCATGGATAACCTCAGTTCTCGCACATTTCCACCACGATCTCACCTGCAGATCCGCCAATACCGGCAGCACCAATTAAACCCCCGGCTCCCGTCATCGCTACCACTCCAGAAAAGGCGCCTCCTACTGCGGCCCCTAATGCGCCACATCCACTTGGCCCTCTACCTCCAAATGCTGACCCCACTCCTTTGCTGAAGAAGTACCCTCCTAAGCCCGCTGCAGCTCCGGCAATACCCGCACCGACAAAGTGCAAAAAGCCACCATTAACCGAACAAATCTCACTCTCAGTTAGTGTTCTCATGCTCACTCCTTGAACAAAAATTACATCATCACTAATAACTATAATCACCGCCGCCGCATTTATTGCCTAGGTTGAAATATTGCCAAATCGAAGTGACTGCAATGACAAGCGCTAGGGCTTTGTCTCTTTTAGGGAATCCGTTGCCTACTGAACATTATCAACCTGACGGTCGCGGCTTCTGCTGACACCCAATGACTAAAACAACTGACAGGTATCAGGTTAGGTGTCTCAAACTTTGCCACCGTGACACGAAAAAAGCCCCGTGCGCGATGCAAACCGGGGCTTTGGGTTTTCCCTTCCGAGGAAGTGGGGGACCGCCGAAGCGAACAGCGGGTGAAGCCTCCTGACCTGCTCCACCGATGCCGTATCGCGACAGCAGTCCAATCTGAGTCGTTGACCCTGACTTCCGGTGACCGTTGCCACCAGAGGCCAGGACGGTGAGTTATCGATCACCCACCCCGCAGCATTGGTCTAATTAAGACTTGTACTCCAGGGTGCCGTCGGCTTTGATTTCGTCGTACCACACATTGTGGTGTTGCTTGGCCCAGTTCTCATCACAGTAACCGGACTTCATGCACTCCATACCGCCTTCAGACATCACGGTGGCCATAAAGATGTGCACAATGGAGAAGGCACAGATGATGATCGCCGATGCGCCGTGGGCGATGATCGCCAGCAAGCTCAGGGTACGGCTGGGTTCAAAGACGGTCGGGAACAGCAGAACCAGACCCGAGGCCACAATCACACCGCCAAACAGCACAAAGAACCAGAACCACATCTTCTCACCGGCGTTGGCAAAACCCGCATCCGGGTGCTTGCCCTTAAACGGACCGAAGTTGATGTAGCCGCCCACCACCAGGAACCAGTCCAGGTCGTACTTGGCGGGAATCTGATTTTTGGCCCACTTCACGGTCATCAACGCCCATCCGAGAATGAACGGAATCGCCATGTAATCGTGGATAGGCTTCATCGCCGCCATCAGGGTGGCGAAGGTGCTCTGTCCCAGGGTTGGCTCAAAGAAATGACGACCGGCCATCAGCATCAATCCGGTCAGGATCAGCGTCAGGCAGGGAATGGCCCCCAGCCAATGAATCGCCACGTCGGCTTTGGACCAGCGCAGCACCATCTTACCGGAATAGCCGTCGTGCAACTTCGAGATGCCGTTAACCAGCACAAACAGCACAAAGATGCCGATCATACCGAACAGTGCCAGCATCAGTCCTGGAGCCAGAATCTGCTCCCGCAACGGAATAATGCGCTCATCGTAGGTGTTGATGGCCTGAGCATGGAATGGGCTCTGAGAGGTGGTGTACCCCTCCTGCCCCTGCTTCAACGCCTCCCACACCACCTCGGTCTGATTGCCAGCCTGTTGGGCAACAGTGCCGGGATCGTCGGCGGCAACGCCAACCAGAGGCAGTGCCAGAGCGACCAGCATCAACAGAGGACGTAACAGAGTTTTCAACATAGGTTGCTCCAAACGAGGAAAGGGGCACGGGCCGGAAAACCGGTTCGTGCCCCTTGGCCGATGCTACTTAAGCACCTGTCTTGGTGTTAAACACGAAGGCCTGGTTGCCACCACGGTTTACCACACGCTCACGGAAGATCTCCGATACGGTGTTGGCATCACCGGCCAGCAGCGCCTTGGTAGAGCACAGCTCGGCACACATAGGCAGCTTGCCTTCCGCCAGACGGTTGGCACCGTAGAGCTCACGCTCCTTGGCACTACCGGCTTCGGTGTTCGGGCCACCGGCACAGAAGGTGCACTTGTCCATCTTACCCTTGGAGCCGAAGGTCGACTGTTTCGGGAACTGAGGGGCACCAAACGGGCAGGCGTACAGGCAGTAACCACAACCGATGCAACGCTCTTTGTCGTGCAGCACGATGCCGTCGTCGGTCTTGGAGAATACGTTCACCGGGCACACCGCCATACAAGGGGCATCGGCACAGTGCATGCACGCTACAGACAGAGAGGCTTCTTTGCCCACCTGACCATCGTTGATGGTCACAACGCGGCGACGGGAAATGCCCCACTCCAGCGCGCTGTCGTTTTCGTTCTTACAAGCGGTGACACAGCCGTTACATTCGATGCAGCGCTTGGTATCACACATGAATTTCATGGTCGCCATTAGGCTAATCTCCTTTAACGGCCTTAAGCTTTAACAATCTGACACAGGGACACTTTGGTTTCCTGCATCTGAGTTACCGGGTCATAACCGTAGGTCATGGCGGTGTTGGCGGACTCACCCACAACGTATGGCTTGGTGCTGACACCGCCACTTTCTGGGTACTTCAGCTCTTCGCCTTCAAACACACCCGCAAAGTGGTATGGCATGAAGGTCTCACCTTCGATGACGCGCTCGGTTACCATCGCCTGAATGGTCAGTACTGCCCCTTCAGGAGATTGCAGCTTAACGGTATCGCCGTCACGAATGCCGCGGTCGGCCGCATCGGCAGGGTTGATCTCAACGAACATCTCCTGCTGCAGTTCCGCCAGCCATGGGTTGGAGCGAGTCTCTTCACCACCACCCTCGTACTCAACCAGACGACCGGTCGTCACCACCAGAGGGAACTTCTTATCCAGATCCTCTTTGATGACCTTCTGCTGAATGGACTTGTACAGGGTCGGCAGACGGTGAACCTGACGGTCATCGTAAGTCGGGTACTTGGCAATCAAGTCGCGACGTGGGGTGTACAGAGGCTCACGGTGCAGAGGAATCTCGTCCGGGAAGGTCCATACACGAACACGGGCCTTGGCGTTACCGTAAGGGATACAGCCGTGCTTCATGGCCACACGCTGGATACCACCGGAGATGTCGGTCTTCCAGTTCTTGCCATCGGCGTGCTTCTTCTCTTCGGCAGTCAGTTCATCCCACCAGCCCAGCTGCTTGAGCATGTCGGCGGTGAATTCCGGATGACCGTCACCCAGCTCGTTACCCTTGGAACCCGGGTCTTCGGCCAGAATGTTGACGCCATTGTGCTCAACACCAAAGCGGGCACGGAAGTTACCGCCGCCTTTCATGATGTGCTTGGAGGTATCGTACAGGATGTGAGTACCCGGGTGTTTCACCTCAGGGGTACCCCAACATGGCCAAGGCAGACCGTAGGTTTCGCCTTTAGCCGGACCACCAGGTGCAGCCAGGTCTTCCCAGGAGAAGGTGCCCCAGTTTTCCTGATGGGTCTTCAGACGCTCAGGGGACTGACCGGTCATGCCGATGGTCCACATGCCGCGGTTCCACTCACGAGTAGTGTCTTCCACGTTAGGCTGGTTGTTCTGAACCTTAATGCGCTTGGTGAACTGCTCAGCAAAGCCCAGTTTCTTGGCCAGAAGATACATGATCTCGTGGTCAGGCTTGGCTTCGAAGGCAGGCTCAATCACCTGGGAGCGCCACTGAATGGAGCGGTTCGACGCTGTCACGGAACCGTAGGTTTCGAACTGAGTCGCCGCAGGCAGCAGATACACACCGTCTTTACGCTGGTGCATCACACCGGCCATGGTTGGGTATGGGTCAACCACCACAATGGCATCCATCTTGTTCAGTGCTTCACGCACTTCACGGCCACGGGTTTCGGTGTTCACCGACTGACCCCAGAAGAAGGCCATGCGGATGTTGTCTTTCTGACCCAGTTTCTTCGGATCTTCCATCACACCATCGTGCCAGCGAGAACACGGAATGCCCGGGGTGTTCATTGGCGTCTTGCCCAGGTACTGACCCTGGTCGAAACGGCTCTTAACCCAGTCGTAATCCAGATCCCATACGTTGGCCCAGTGCTTCCAGGAACCGGTCTTCAGGCCGTAGTAACCTGGCAGGGTGTCAAACAGCAGACCGATGTCGGTCGCGCCCTGTACGTTATCGTGACCACGGAAGATGTTGGCGCCGCCGCCAGAGGTACCCATGTTACCCAGAGCCAGCTGCAGGATGCAGTAAGCACGAGTGTTGGCGTTACCCACAGAGTGCTGGGTACCACCCATACACCAAACGATGGTGCCAGGACGGTGCTCGGCCAGAGTCTTGGCCACGCGCTTCATCTGCTCACCGGTTACGCCGGTAATGTTCTCAACTTCCGCAGGGTGGTAGTTCTTCACTTCATCGCGGATCATCTCCATGCCGTAAACGCGGCGACGGATGAAATCAGGATCTTCCCAGCCATTTTCGAAGATGTGCCACAGCAGGCCGTAGATGAAGGGGATGTCGGTACCTGGACGGATGTGCACGTACTCGTCAGCGTGCGCTGCAGTACGGGTGAATCTAGGGTCGACAACGATCATCTTGGCGCCGCGCTCTTTACCAGTCAGGATGTGCTGCATCGCGACAGGGTGAGCTTCAGCAGGGTTAGAGCCGATGAAGATCATGCTCTTACAGTTGTGCATGTCGTTGTAAGAGTTGGTCATCGCACCGTAACCCCAGGTGTTGGCAACACCGGCTACTGTGGTGGAGTGACAGATACGAGCCGAGTGGTCAACGTTGTTGGTGCCCCACATGGCCGCAAACTTACGGTACAGATAACATTGTTCGTTGGAGAACTTGGCTGATCCCATAAAGAACAGAGAATCCGGACCGGACTCTTCACGAATCTTCAGCATCAGATCGCCGATCTCTTCGATGGCGGTATCCCAGGACAGCTTCTTCCACTTACCGCCTTCCAGCTTCATCGGGTACTTCACCCGCTTTTCGCTGTGGCCGTGGTGACGGATAGACGCACCCTTGGCACAGTGGCCGCCACGGTTGATGGGGTGATCGAAAGCCGGCTCCTGACCAGTCCAGACACCATTCTGTACTTCAGCGTAGATACCGCAACCCACGGAACAGTGGGAACAGATGGTACGCTTCACTTCAGTCGGTGCATTGGGATCGACAGCCTGAGAAGCTTCAGCCTTGCGAATCATACCGGCGCCCAACATGGAGGCAGCGGCAATGCCACCGGTAGTCACACCGGCATTTTTCAGGAATTGACGACGGTTAAGGCCTAACCCGACCTTTTTCTCTGCCGCGACAACCTTGGATTGACGTTCCAGTTTCATCTAAAACCTCGCTTATTGGCCACGCAGAGACGCGTAGTAGCTGCGGACATGATCAGACTCGCGGTAACCGCTGGGCTTCTCATCACTGTGGGCAGGGGTGGCAGCAACCGCCTGGGTGCTGGTCACGGCCGCGGCGGCAGTGGCAGCAGCGGTGCCCAATCCCAGATTTTTCAGAAACGCGCGTCGCGTCTGCTGGGTCTTGTTGGTCATTTGTTACCTCTTTCGTGGTAGCGGGGCCGAATGTGCAATTTGGAAACAACGCGCAGCGCCGCCTCAACAACCATCACACTCCGATCCATTTTTTGATTTTGCTCACATTGGCATTGGCGATTATGCCAACAAAGAGGCGGAAAAACGTGATTCAAATCAACTTTGTTTCAGTATGATTTTCCGAGAAAAACAAACAGATATGGGACATATTGGCCACAGTTGTAATCAGATTGTGAACAAGTGGACAGAGTGGGACAAATGCCCCCATAACCACAGTGGTTGAAGGTCATAACAGCGGCATATGGGTCAGACTATTTCTTCACCATCGCGAAGAATGCTTTCCAAAAAGATGTGATTTTTTTGACCTCGAACGGCCCAATTGCGGCTTTTTTGACCTTGGGCGGTGCTCAAAAAGCCATCGATTCGACCGAGATCACAAAACAAGGGTGGGAAATCAAAGTCAGGCGTTTGATAACCGACGTCCCAGGGTGGCTCAAAAAAGGGCCCCATCGGGGCCCTTTTGAGGGTTAGTTAGACTCAATCAGGTCCGGTACTCGCTGGAGCCGTCATCCTTGATTTCGTCGACCGGAACACGTTGCTGGTGCTACTCAGCGCCGCGCTCACAGCAACTATCATCAAGAACGGTACTCAATCGAGCCGTCAGCCTTGATTTCGTCGACCGGAACACGTTGCTGGTGTTACTCAGCGCCGCGCTCACAGCAACTATCATCAAGAACGGTACTCAATCGAGCCGTCAGCCTTGATTTCGTCGTACCACACATTGTGGTGCTGCTTGGCCCAGTTCTCATCACAGTACCCAGATACCATGCACTCCATTCCCCCTTCAGACAGCACCGTGGCCATAAAGATGTGCACCACGGTAAAGCCGGTGAGAATAATGGCACTGAGGCCATGCAGGGTGATGGCGATCAGACTGGTGGTTCGGGTCGGTTCCATCAGATTCGGGAACAACATGATGACCCCGGAACCAATGACAATCAGCCCAAAGAGGGTGAAACTCCAGAACCACAGCTTTTCACCGGCGTTGGAGAAGCCGGCATCCGGGTGCTTGCCTTTGAACGGCCCGAAATTGATGTAGCCCCCCACCGACGCAAACCATTTCAGGTCATAGCCTGCAGGAATGTTGTGCTTCATCCACCGAACCATCGCCAACACCGCCGCAATGGCAAAAGGGATCGCCATATAGTCGTGTATCGGCTTGGCCATGGCCGCCATGGCGCCCACCGCTTCCGGCCCCAACCAGTCGCCGAACACATACCGGCCAGCCAACAACATCAGCCCGGTAATGATCAGCAGCAAGCAGGGAATCGCCATCAGCCAATGGATCAGCACATCGGTCTTCGGCCACCGTTTCACCAGGGTATTGGAAAACCCCGCCGACAACTTGGCCGGACCGTTGACCAGCACAAACAGGGCGAACACCACAATCATGCCAAACAGGGCCAGGGTAAGAACCGGTGCGGTGGTGTCACTTCGCGTCGACACCAGCGCCGGATCATAGGCGTTGATCAATTGCCCGGCAAAAGGCCCCTGAGCACTGGTACGGCCGGACTCTCCGGCGCGCACCGCGGTCCACAGGGGATCGGGCTCATTGGTGGCTGAATCTGCAGGCGCCGCCTGCAACTCCGCCGCCTGGGCCGCCATCAACGCTTTGCCCGCCTGCTCATCGGCGTCTGGAGTGGCAGCCTGCACCACCCCAACGCTGAACAGCAGTGCCAACAGGGGCAATCGCCACCATCGGCTCATATTGCAACTGCGCATAATGATCTCCTTAGCCGTCCCAGCCGCCTTCCGCCGCACCCCGCTGTGCCACCCGCTGACGGAACACCTGAGACACCGTTTCGGCATCACCGGCCAGCAGCGACTTGGTAGAGCAGACTTCGGCACAAAATGGCAGTTTGCCTTCGGCGATGCGATTGGCCCCATAGAGCTCGCGCTCCTTTTCCGATCCCGGCTCGGCATCCGGACCACCGGCACAATAGGTGCACTTGTCCATCTTACCTTTAGAGCCGAACACCGACTGTTTCGGGAACTGCGGTGCCCCAAACGGGCAGGCATAGAAGCAGTAACCACAGCCGATGCACTTGTCCTTGGAATGACGAACAATGCCGTCGGCGGTCCGCTCGAAACAGTCCGCCGGACACACCGCCATGCAAGGCGCATCGGAGCAGTGCATGCACGCCACCGAAATGGAGGCTTCCTTGCCCACCTGCCCGTCGTTGAGGGTCACCACCCGGCGGCGCTGAATCCCCCACTCCAGAGCAGAGTCGTTTTTACTCTTACACGCGACCACGCAACCGTTACATTCGATGCAGCGTTTGGTGTCACACAAGAATTTCATCGTAGCCATCAGACTTCCTCCTTAAGCTCGATTAATCTGGCAGATGGACACCTTGGTTTCCTGCATCTGGGTCACCGGGTCGTAGCCATAGGTCATGGCCGTGTTGGCCGACTCCCCCTGGATGTACGGCACGGTTCCGTCCGGATAGCGAGGCACCAGACTTTCGCCCTCGAAAATGCCGGCAAAGTGATACGGCATAAAACACTCGCCGGGAATCACCCGTTCGGTCACCAACGCCGTAATGTGCAATACCGGTCCCTCCGGTGAATGCAGGGTCACGTTGTCGCCGTCACGAATGCCGCGGTCGGCAGCGTCCGCCGGGTTGATCTCCACGAACATCTGCTGCTGCAACTCCGCCAGCCAAGGGTTGGATCGGGTCTCTTCACCGCCCCCTTCATACTCCACCAGGCGGCCAGTGGTGACGATCATCGGGAACTTCTTATCCAGATTCTCGGCAATCACCTTGTCCTGAATCGATTTGTACAGGGTTGGCAATCGGTGCACCTGGCGGTCATCCAGGTTGGGGTATTTCAACACCAGATCCCGCCTTGGGGTGTACAACGGCTCCCGGTGCACCGGCACCTGATCTGGGAAAGTCCAAACCCGGCAACGGGCACGGGCATTGCCGTACGGAATACAGCCATGCTTCATGGCTACCCGCTGAATGCCACCGGACAGATCGGTCTTCCAGTTTCGACCTTCGGCCGCCTGTTTCTCCTCGGCAGTCAAATCGTCCCACCACCCCAATTGCTTGAGCATATCGGCAGTGAATTCCGGATGACCGGCTCCCAGTTCGTTGCCCTTGGAGCCGGGATCCGCCGCCAACAGGTCCTGCCCTTCAAACTCGACACCAAAGCGAGCTCGGAAGTTACCGCCGCCCTCCATGATGTGCTTCGAGGTGTCGTACAGGATGTGGGTTCCGGGATGCTTGAGCTCAGGGGTACCCCAGCACGGCCAGGGCAGTCCATAGGTATCGCCCTTGGCGGGCCCCCCTCTGGCGGCCAGATCTTCAAACTCGAACGTGCCCCAGTTCTGCTGATGCATCTTCAAACGTTCCGGCGACTGACCGGTCATGCCGATGGTCCACATGCCGCGGTTCCACTCACGGGTAATGTCTTCCACCAGCGGCTCATTGCCGTTGACCTTGATGTTCTTGCACAGCTGCTCGGCAAAGCCGAGTTTCTTGGCCAGCAGGTACATGATTTCATGGTCGGGCTTAGACTCAAACACCGGCGCCACCACCCGATCCCGCCACTGAATGGAGCGGTTGGAGGCGGTCACCGAGCCAGAGGTTTCAAACTGAGAACAGGCCGGCAGAATGAACACGTTATCCTTACGGGTGTGCATCACCGCCGCCATGGTTGGGTAGGGATCCACCACCACCACCGCGTCCATCTTGTCGAGGGCGTCGCGCACCTCGCGACCGCGGGTTTCGGTGTTCACCGATTGTCCCCAGTAGAACGCCATGCGGACATTGTCTTTCTGGCCCAGCTTGGTGGGGTCTTCCATCACTCCATCGTGCCAACGGGAGCAGGGGATGCCCGGAGTGTTCATGGGTTGCTTACCCAGATAGGTGCCCTGGTCAAAGCGACCCTTGACCCAGTTGTAATCAAGATCCCACACTCGAGACCAGTGCTTCCAGGCCCCGTCCGACAGGCCGTAATACCCCGGCAGGTTATCGAACAACAGCCCCAGATCGGTGGCGCCCTGTACGTTGTCGTGACCACGGAAGATGTTGGCACCGCCACCGGAGGTGCCCATGTTGCCCAGCGCCAGCTGCAAAATGCAGTAAGCACGGGTATTGGCGTTGCCGACGGTATGCTGAGTTCCCCCCATGCACCAGACAATGGTGCCAGGGCGGTTGTCCGCCAGCATCTTCGCCACCTTGTACATCTGGGCTTCCGGCACCCCGGTGATGTTCTCTACCTCCGCAGGCGGGTAGTTCTGCACTTCGGCCTGAATCGCTTCCATGGCCCAAACACGACGATCAATGAAATCCTGATCGTGCCAGTTGTTGGCAAAAATGTGCCACAGCAAGCCATAGATGTAGGGAATGTCGGTACCGGGGCGAATGTGCACGTACTCGTCGGCATGGGCCGCAGTACGGGTGAACCTCGGGTCGACCACGATCATCTTGGCGCCGCGTTCTTTACCAATCAGGATGTGCTGCAGAGAAACCGGGTGGGCCTCGGCTGGGTTAGAGCCAATAAAAATCATACTCTTACAGTTACGCATATCGTTGTAAGAGTTGGTCATGGCCCCATAGCCCCAGGTATTGGCAACCCCGGCGACCGTGGTGGAGTGACAGATCCGTGCCGAGTGGTCGATGTTGTTGGAGCCCCACATGGCGGCGAATTTTCGGTACAGATAACAGCCTTCGTTGGAAAACTTGGCCGAGCCCATAAAGAACAGGCCATCGGGGCCGGACTCCTTACGAATCTTCAGCATCAGCTCACCGACCTGATCGATCGCCTCTTCCCAACTGAGCTTCTTCCATTTCCCCCCCTCCAGTTTCATCGGGTACTTGACCCGTTTTTCACTGTGGGTGTGATGAATCAGCGACGCCCCCTTGGCGCAGTGAGCACCACGGTTGATGGGGTGATCGAACGCCGGTTCATGACCAACCCAGACGTCATTGCTGACCTCGGCATACACCCCGCAGCCCACCGAACAGTGGGAGCAGATGGTTCGCTTAGTTTCCACGGTACCGGATGCATTGCCACCTGCGGCTTCGGCCTTGCGAATCATGCCGGTGCCCAGCATGGACGCTGCCGCAATGCCGCCGGTAGTGACGCCCGCCCGCTGCAGAAACTGACGCCGATTCAACCCCAGTGAGACAGCCTCACGTGCGGATGCATTGGCGTGTGAATTGCGCATGAGTTTCATACTCGCCCTCCGTCAGTCCTTTAAGGTCTGGTAGTAGGATTGAACATGAGCCGTCACCTTGAAGCGGGTGTCGGGCTGCGCATCGGGTGGGGAAGCCTCGGCCGGGGAACTGGCCTGGGCTCTAACGCTGCCGCTGGCCAAAGCCAGGGCCCCTGCTCCCAGGCCAAAGGCCTTGAGCAGACTGCGTCGCTGTTGTTGTTGCCTGTCTTTCATAACACCTCCAAGGTGTTAGTGGATTAAGGTGGGGCTACTGCAGGCTGCCCCACCGCCGGGTGTTTCCGGTCTTACGGAATCGCTGGTACTGGCTATTCAGTGTAGAACAGCCTGTACACTTCACTCCTTTACAGGGTGCCCTCCTGCACCGGGGTCTCCAGGGTCAGGGCTGCAAACTCATCCTTCTCCTGAATAAAGAACTGCTCCGCCAGATGGGCCACGGCGGCATAGAAAGCGGCACCCTGGGCATTAGCCAGGTCGCTCCAAAGCCGATCGGCCCAGGGCTTCAAGTGCTTCTGCCAGAAGCTCAACTGCACGTGCTGAGGGTTTTCCAGCAGCAGTACCGACATCACTTCACACAAGGCGGCGATGTGATCTTCCGGCTCCTTGACCGCGTCTTCCCGGGCAAAACCAAGGCGCACCAGATCCTGGCGCAACTGCACCAGTTGAGTGTCCATCAAGGTCCCGGTCATGTACCAACTGGCGTAGGGAATCACCTCGCCATGGCCCAGACCGATAAACAGGTCGGTGTACTCCTGAGTCACGGTTTCCACGCTGTAGGTCTGCGCCGCCAGCTTAAGGCTGCTCCAGGCTTTGACCATCTCGCCGTCGTCGTCGCTGTTAACCTCAAGATTACCCAGAAAATCCAGCAGCTCCTGAGAGGGAGCGTCCCGCAACAGGCCCGCCAGCAGCTGATAGATGTCGGCGCGAAACTGTTGAATTTCGGAAACCACTCGATGGTGTTGTTGTTCTGTCATGATTACCTCTGTTTAGACGCGCAACTGTTTTTCTGGATCGTTCATGATGTCTTCAAACATGTCTTTAACTCGACAGTCTTCACACATCTGAATCCGCTTAAGGGCATCGCCGGCGAAGGCGCTGTGGTTCTCCATCTGAGTGGTGATCTTGGTGATCACCGCCTTGGTGGCAAACGGCTTGCTACAGCGAATGCACTCGAAGGGCTCCTCTTCGTGCAGCACTCTGGACTGCTGGCGATGCTCCCGATCCAGGGTCACCTGGCTGATCAAGGTGATCGCCTGCTCCGGGCAGGCCTTTTCACACAAGCCACACTGCACGCAAGCTTGCTCGGTAAAGTTCAGCGCCGGCATGTCACCGCCATCCATCAGGGCCCGGGTCGGGCACAGGGCGGAACAGCTCTGACACAAGGTGCACTTTTCAGCATCCACCACCACCGCGCCGTAAGGCAGGTGCGGAATCGACAGGGTCTCATCATTGGCGGCGGCACAGCCGTTTAGATGATCCAGGCCGTTGTAGAAGGCGTCCCGCTTGGGCAGGTTGGACGGGTAGGCAGCGATGGCCAGTTCCGGCCAGCTGGCACTCTGTTCCACCAATGCTGACAGGCTGTCCAACTCGGCGCTAGACAGCATCTGAATCCGATCTTCCAGACCGATGGCCTGCAGCAGATCCGACGCCAGCTTGTGCTCGCGCTGCAACAGGGCCATCAAGGTCGGCGGCGTCACTTCGGTGGTCAACACCACCACCTGGCGAGCGCCCCAGGCCAGTGCCGACATCCAGCTGTCGGTGGCGGCAACGGCAATCTCTTCCAATGCCACCGGCAGCACCGCACCCGGCAAGGCCTGCAACGCTTTTAACGCCTCATCGCCGGCGGTCATGTCATGAAACAGCACCACTGGACGGCTGTCGGCCAGCTCGATGTAACGGGTCACCAGGCGCTTCAGGTAGTCCTGCAACACCGTGGGGGACGGCTGATCATAACTGATGGCACCGGTGGGGCAGGCGTTGGAGCAACTGCCGGCACCGTGGCACAGGTTATGGTCTACCTCAATTTTGTGGTTTACGCTGGCAATGGCGTCCGCCGGACAGAAGTTCAGACAGCGATTGCAGCCATCGATGCCACTGCCATGGTGCGCACAAATGTCGGCGTTAATCTTCACGTATCTGGGCTTAGAAAACTCTCCGACCAGCTCGGGCAACTGCGCCACCGCGCCGGCCAGCTTGTCGGCATCGTCGGCGACATGAAAATACCCCGGTGGCAACAGCTCCAGCGTCAGGCTCGGTTGCTGGCCCAAATCCAGCACCAGATCGTAGTGGGGACGACGCACCGCCGCCGGTGCCAACTCCAGCTCTTTGCCGCTGTCGTCTTTGATGAACGCCTGGTACTGACCCAAAAAGCCTTTCACCTTGACCTGTTTGCTGTAGTAGCTGGGCAGAGTTTCAGTTTGTTCAACCGCCCGCATCACCTCGGCCAGATGTGCCTCATCCTGGCTGGTAATGGGGTCGGTGGCCACCAAGGTGATGCTGGCCATGCCATCGAGGCTGGCGGCGGCCAAACGAATGGCGTCTTCAGCACCGATGATCAACAGATGACCAGCGGTGGTATAGGTGACCGTTTGCGGAATCAGGTTCTCCAACATCTGAACCTGAGCCAGCGCCTGTTCGGCTACGGCGTGTTGAGGGTTGCTCACTGTGCGTTCCTGTTTTCTGTTGCCATCGCCATCGTCTCATGCAGCGGACGGGGTCGTGGCTGGTGGTCGGTAAGTTGCAAGGCCTGTACCAAGGCCTGGCGCCTATGGCTGACGGAAATGCCGGTCAGCTCTGCTGTTCTTTGCCGATGTCCGGATCGGATGGGTCATTTTGTCCATCCTCCTGGGCAACGATGGGTAATTCTGACGGTTTTTCGTCCAGTGCGGGCGCCTCGGCACGCGCCTTGGCCAACGCCTCCTGACGTCGCTCTTCCTCCAGCTTGGCATCCAGATGTCGGAACACCTTTTTCGCCACCTCTTTGGCCACCTGAGTGCTGAGCTTGGGCTGGTTGCTGTAATCCAGGGCGTACTCGGCCATGCCGTCGGTGACGTTGTACTGAGGCTGACGCCACAACGCCTGCAGGGCGCTCTTTTTCTTGTCCGGATCGATCCCTTCCGCCAGGAACTGGGCAAAACTGCCTCCCTCCTCAATGGCGTCGGGATCCGGCAGAGCGTCAGTCTCGACGGCTTCACCGCTGTCGCTGACCGACTCGGTCTCGGCCTGCGCCACAGCATCGGGTCCATTGTCCTCGGCGGGAAGCTCAACCTCGGCGGGCGCCGGCTGTTGCAACGACGCCTCCAGTGCCTGCTCCTCCTCCTTGACCTTGGTCAGGCGCTGCTGCCAGCGGGACAGCAAGCCGGATTTAGTATCGCTCATCGCGCTTCTCCCGCTTGGCCTTCAGCTCACCACGCACGTCGATGTGCTTGCGTCGATGAGCACAGATCGGCTGCTCGCCATGACGAGTAATATAGGCTTCAATCCAGCAACCAATGGCCTGAGGAATGGGGCAGGTAAACACCGGTTGATCGCTCTCCAGGCAACCGGCAGCGATGTTCTGGTTCGCGGTCACCAGCATCGGAACTGGCTCCCCAGCTTCGGTTTCATCGCACACCACAAACAACAGCGGGTTATCCAGATCCAGGTTCAACCGGTAGTTAGAGCGTTCGTCTTTAAACAGCTCCAGACCCACGATGGTGGCGCCCTCGATGGGATCCGCCGACGCCGGCAGCAGCTGATCCACCTCCCAGGTGGTCTGGCTCCAGCGGCCCATGGTGACCTGTTTTGATTTCAGCTTGACCTGCAGAGGCCAGATATTGTCGGTTCGTTGCATCGATTTTGTGCCCTAGATTGGGAAACCCGCAATAACAAAGCAAAAAGCGTTCCAATAAAAATAGCCTGTTTTTCGTGAACCGAGTCACGACTTTGGCCATCGGCAGGACATTTTGTCCCAAGCCCTTACCCGCAGTGGGTCATTGTGTTCCTAATCCCGTGACCCAGATCACGCCATCAGCGGCAAACACCCGGGTTATGGCTGGAACGAATTTTGCTAGTCTAATGCACTGATTCATTGTTTATTCCCTTACACGCGTAATTGAGAGCCCCTATGCCCCAGTTCAGTCGCACCGACACCGACGCTCCACTGACCAAGTCCGTGGTTGCCATCGACGCCAGTGGCCAGCCACAGGAACGTCAAATCGCCTGCGAACGCCCGTTGACCCTGTATCTTAACTGGCAACCCATCGTCACCCTGATGACCTTGGGCGCCCGGCCCGAAAAACTGGCCCTGGGCTATTTGAAGAACCAGGGTTTTATCAGCGACATCGACAAAGTTGAATCGGTGATTGTCGATTGGGACGTGAACTCTGCCGCGGTGATCACCAGTGAATCCACCGACGGGCTGAAAGAGAAACTCAGTGAGAAGACCGTCACCTCCGGCTGCGGCCAGGGCTCGGTGTTTGGCAGCTTCATGGCCGGCCTGGATGAGATCCAACTGCCGGTGCCCGCCATCAAACAATCCACCATCTACGGGCTGTTGAAAAACCTCGGGGAATACAACGAAACCTATAAAAACGCCGGTGCCGTGCACGGCTGCGGTGTCTGTCGCGACGCAGAAATCCTGTCATTCGTGGAAGACATCGGCCGCCACAACGCCGTAGACACCCTGGCCGGGGAACTGTTTCTGGGACGCCAGAACGGCGACGACCTGATCTTCTACACCACCGGTCGACTGACGTCGGAGATGGTGATCAAGGTGGCCAAGATGGGCATTCCGGTGCTTGTGTCCCGCTCCGGCATAACCGAGATGGGGCTGGAACTGGCACAAAAGATGGGCATTACCCTGGTCTCCCGGGCCAAGGGCCGCCATTTCCTGGTGTACAACGGCGCCGATACCATTGATTTTGACGAGGTCCAAGCATGACGACGGAACGCGATAACCTGTTTATGAATGCCAAGGAGGTGGCCGAGTATCTCGACCTGAACGAGAAAAAAGTCTACGCCATGGCCAACGAGCAGCAACTTCCCGGTACCAAGGTGACCGGGAAATGGCTGTTCCCCAAGCCGATGATCGACCGCTGGGTGATGGAGTCCTGCCACTTCGGCATGCTCAGCGACCGCCTGATCATCACCGGCAGCGACGATCCGCTGCTGCAGTGGGTAATCAACCGACTCGGCCGTCGCATCGAATCTGCCGGCCTGGTGAACTACTGCTCCACCGGCTCCCGTCTGGGCCTGAATCAGCTGGCCCGGGGCCATGCCGACGTCTGCGCCCTGCACTGGGGAGACGAAGCGGAGCGGGATCTGCGCCACACCGCCTTACTGAAGCGTCACCCGCAGTTTAAGCAGTGGGTGATGGTACACGCCTGCAGCCGTGAATACGGCATCATGCTGCGCAGCGAACACCAGCACCTGTGCCACGATCTGAATGAGACCCTGGCACTGCGCTACCGCTGGGTCACTCGTCAGGAGGGGGCAGGTGCCCGTCACCATTTCGACAACTGGCTGACCCGCATGCACCGCACCAGCACCGACCTGAATGTGGTCAGTACCGCCTACAGCGAGCGAGAGATGGCCGGGATGATCGCCCGCGGCGAGGCCGAGTTTGGTATGGGCTGCCAGGGCATTGCCGGCGAGTTCGGCCTGGCCTTCGTGCCTCTGGGGAAAGAGTCGTTCGATCTGGTGATGCCGCAAGGGGTGTACTTCCGCTACCTGCTGCAGCAGATGTTTGAGCTGATGCAGACACCCGACACCCTGGCGTTCGCCCAGCGTCTTGGCGGTTACGACTTGTCCGATTGCGGTCGTATCATCTGGAGCCCAAGCTAGCAGGCATAAGGCGGGCGCATGCCCGCCTTTTTCAACAATATCAGTGACTTTTACTAGATCCCTCCTTATGCTGGTCCTCCCATTCTAAGGAGGTCGCATGAAGTACCGCGTCGAACTGGAAGAGTTCACTACCACCCCTGAAGTCCTACTGATTGAGCCACAGCCCGATGGCAGCGAGCGGGTGATCTGGCACCTGGCGATGAAGACTGACGAAAAGTTGATTCTCATCGAAGTGGTGAACGACACCCACCTGGTGATCGCCGACTGGTATGGCAATCTGAGCCTCTATCACATTCCCAGCCGTCGCCAACAAGCCCAGCACAAATTTGACGCCCGCATCGCCATGAGCGCCCGGGTCAGCCTGGACGGACGCCAGATCCTGGTGGCCTACTGCGAAGAGTCCAACGGCCTGCAGGAGGTGCTGGAGGTCCTGGAGATCCCCACCCTCAAACCGGTGGCCCGGCATCTGCTGCCGGATTGGGACCAGATCGACGACGACTGCGACGCCGAGATTGAGCCAGACGTCCGCCTGTTTCAACAGCCCATCAACGGCCAAGCCTGGTTCTACTGCTGCGGCGCCAACTGCAGCTGGGAACTGCCGGAGTCCCACGGCTACTACCAGCTGGATCTGACCAATGGCCGCGGCACGTTTCGCTCCCTGCCCGGGCTGGGCAACGCCGATGACGACCTGTGCCGCCCCGCCCTCAACCTGGAGCTGGGCCTGGGGGCGATGCTGGACTGGTCCAGGGTCACCCTGGAATCTCAGCAAGATGGCGAACCAGGTGCACCGCTGTCGCTGCTGCTGTTCTCCCTCGACAGTTTCGAGCCGGTGGGCACCCTGACCGCCCGCGTCTTTTCAGACGAACAACTGGACGACCTGGAGCAACTTCAGGCCGGTCCCGAAGCTGACGGCAAAGCCTACAGCCGCGCCCAGCACGACCTGATGGAGCAGCTGCAGCAACTGGAGTGGCAGGGAGACAAGTTGGCCATGACGTTCATGGACCAGCAGCAATGGCAGCTGGATCTGCAAGGCGGCCTCACCGAAGTTAAGACCGAAGAAGAGAATAAGCCAGAGCGCAGTTGGAGCCCGGAAGCGGAGTTCAGCGCCCGTATTCAGGGACGCATTCCGCTGACCGTCAAAGAGAACATTGCCGACACCCTGAAGTGGATGGTGTCATTGTGCGCTGACATCGACCGCCAGCGGCGAGGCAAACGCTTCGCCTTTATGTTGACCGACTCACAAGGCACAGAACTGGATCAGGCCGAGTTCTTCCGCCAAGCGGCCCTCAGCCACCCGCAGCCACTGCTGGAGATGCTGGTTCACTTTACCCAGTATGAGGACGCCGAGGTGCTTTATGACGATCTCAACTGCGGCTACGCCGCCCTGTGTCACCTGGTGATGGGGCTGGTCAAAACTGGCAATCCCCTCTACTTGCCGGCGGTACACGCCTGGGTCAATGAGTTAGACCTGGACCACGAACTGTTTGTCCAGGAGGAGTTACTGGGAGCACTGCAACATCAGTTCGGTCGCGACCACCCCGAGGTCGAGGCCATCGTCGACTACACTACCGACTGGTAAGCCTCTGCCACAAAAAAGGGCGCCTGTCGGCGCCCTGTCTTACCCCTCGAGTCCGCGCAGATTGACGGACAGGGCGTCCTCTTTCAGCAACACGTCCGACGGCAAACGGATGGTAAAGGTGGTGCCTTCACCCAGCACCGAATCCACATCGATGTGGCCGCCGAAACGACGAATAATGCCGTAGCTCAGAGCCAGCCCCAGGCCGGTACCGGTCTTGCGGGTGGTAAAGAAGGGATCGAAGATTCGCGACAGCAGCTCAGGTTCGATGCCGACACCGGTGTCCGCCACCGCCAGCGTCACGCCTTTGACCTTGCCATCGTCGTCGAGCCAGTTGTCACTGCTGACTCGAATCTGACCCCGATCCTCCATGGCATGACTGGCATTGATCACCAGGTTGATCAGCACCTGCAGCAACTGCTGAGAGTTCACCACCACTCGAGCATCCGCCTTCAGATCCAGCGCCACATCGATGGCCTGTTTCTCGATGGAGTGGCGCACCAGTACCCGCATCTCTTCAACGATGGGGTTGATCTGCTGCCGCTCCAGCGGTGCATCAAAATCGCCTGGGCGGGCGTACTGCAGCAGAGATTGGATGATCGCTTTGATCCGCTGTACCTGCTGCAGCACCAGCTCGATCTCCTCCTCCACGTCGTCGGCACGATCGCCAAGCTCAAATTTCATCAGCTCCATGTTGCCGAGGATCACCGCCGTGGGGTTGTTGATCTCATGAGCAATACCGGCGGTCAACTCTCCCAGTGCCACCAGCTTTTCGTTGGTGACCATCTGCGCCCGGGTCTCTTCCAGCAATTTGAGGTTCTCTTTCAGCTCCTTGGTACGCTGTTTCAGGCTGCGGGTACGCTCATCCACCTTGAACTCTAACTGTTCGGCAGCGGCCTTAATTTCGCGGTTGCGTTGCTGCAGCAGATCCAGCATACGGTCAAACTGACGGGCCAGCTGTGACAACTCGTTGTCCGGATCCAACCCCAGGTTGCCGATGCGTCGCTCCTTGCCCGCCTGCATCGCCTGCACCACGGTATGAATGCGATCCAATGGCTTCAGCAGGCCGGTGGCGCCCTTGTATACCGCCAGCCCGGACAGGAACAGCACCACCATCAGGATGAACCCCAGCTCCAGAATGTTGAGCAGGTAGTTGTGGATGAACGGCGCTTCGGTGAAACCGGTGTACAGCATGCCGATGCGGCGGCCATCGATGTCGTACAGGGGCGCGTAAGCCGAGATGTACCAGTCATGGAACACGAAGGCACGGTCGATCCATACCTGGCCCCGCTCCAGCACCTTCATCTTCACCTGATCCGACACCAACGAGCCGATGGCCCGCCGTTCACCGCTGTCGCCACCGGGAACGTTGGTGCTGATGCGCACGTTATCCAGGAACAGCGTCACGGTCCCCACCGCCCCGTTGGGCAGGGTGCCCGGGGCGTACAGCAGATCGCGAATGTTATCCACCATGTCGCGGTTGCGGTTCAGCAACACACCGCCATCGAGGTAGCCGACCACGGTTCCATCGGTGTCTTTGACCTTCAGCAGGGTGCGCATCACCATGCCGCGGCTCTCCATCCCCTGAACGCTGTCGGCGGCCATCGGTGTCGATTGGATTGGCATCTGCGCCTGCCGCGCTAGCACCGGCCCCAGATCCGCCAGCTCCGGCTTGTCCAGCACCTGAATGCCGGAGCGGGCCCGCTCATGCTCCGCCGGAATCAGTTTACGAAGGCGTGGGTCCACCGAGGCCTGCGGCAATGAAATCAAGCGCAGAAAATCCAGACCCAGCAACTCGCGGTTGCGTTCCAGCAACTGATTGATGGCCACCCCATGGGAATCTTTGGCCCCCAGCAGGCTCTTCAGGCGCCAGGCACTCTGAACCTGAGAGATCACCTGCTCCTGATCATTGAGCTGCTCCAGGATCACCCCCTGAGCCACGCCGAGATCCGCCCGCACCTTCATAAACAGCTGGCTGCCGGTGTAGGAGACGTTCCAGTAGATGGTAATGAACACCAGGCTGGCCAGGGTCAGCAGCACCGGCAACAGCATCAGCACCAGCAAACGGTAACGCACGGTGCTGGTCAGCAGCCGCACATCCCCTTCGATTCGATCGCGCCAGGAGGACAGCATCACTCCTGCAAGCCCCACTCTTTGAATTTACGATCCAGGGTCTTGCGAGACACTCCCAGCACTCGGGCAGCGGCCGATTTGTTGCCTTGTTGACTGTCCACGACCTGCATCACGTGCATCCGCTCCACCTCTTTCAGCGGCATCTCGTTAGGGTAGCCACTCTCGGTAGCCTCGGCCGACGCCACCGGCACGCTCTGCTGCTGACGCCAGTACTCCGCCGGCGGCTTGCCCAGCAACAGGCAGCGCTCCACCAGGTTTCGCAATTCACGAATGTTGCCCGGCCAGTCGTGGCGAGTCATCAAATCCAGGTCTTCGTGGCTCCAGCTGACCTCTTTCAGGCCCAGTTCCGACGACAGTTGACGGGTAAAGTGATGCACCAGCTCAACGATGTCATCCTGACGCTCCCGCAGGGCTGGGATGCGCACGTTGAGCACGTTCAGTCGATAATACAGGTCGCGTCGGAAGCGGTTTTCATTGACCTCATCCATCAGCTCACGGTTGGTGGCGGCGATCACCCGCACGTCCACCGGCGTCTCCTTTTCCGAGCCTACCGGCCGAATGGCCCGCTGCTCCAGCACCCGCAACAGTGCGGTCTGCATCTGCAGCGGCATTTCGCCAATCTCATCGAGGAAGATGGTACCGCCGCTGGCAAAGCTGAACAGCCCTTCCCGTGCACTACGGGCACCGGTAAAGGCCCCGGCCACATGGCCAAACAACTCACTCTCCAGCAACTCCGGAGCGATGGCGCCACAGTTCACCGGCACGAAAGGCCCGCTGCGACCGGACTTCTGGTGCAGCATCCGCGCCACCAACTCCTTGCCGGTGCCCGACTCGCCTTCGATCAGCACCACCGAATTGGTGGGGGCGACCCGGCCAATGACGTCCTTCACCTGCGCCATGGCGTCGCTGATGCCAATCAGGGTGTTGTGGCCGACGTGGCTCTGCTCCACTTCCCGCTTCAGCAGCAAGTTTTCCCGGCGCAGCAACCGTCGCTCCAGGCAGCGATCCACCGCCTGCATCATCTGCTCCAGATGGAAGGGTTTCAGAATAAAGTCGGCGGCGCCGGCCCGCAGGGCGCGAATGGCGGTTTCCATGTCGGCATAGCCGGTCATAAAGATGATGTCCGAACGACGACTGCCCGGATCCAGCGCCTCGTTCCACTCGATGCCATCGCGGCCCGGCAGGCGAATATCGACGATCAACAGATCAAAATGGCAACGGCTGCGCAGACGCTCGGCGTCCTCGACACTGCCAGCAGCTTCCACCAGGGCAAACCGCTTCGACAGCGCTTTTTTCAAAAATGAGCGCATGCCCGGCTCATCGTCCACAATCAACACCGATAACGCCGGAGCCTGAAACGATTCTTGAGTCATAATCTCTTCTTTTCTCGAGGCAAATGGAGCCAATATGTCGCAAACTAGGGCATTTTGGCTAAGGCACCACAAAGGGTGCGTCATTTTGACCTAGTTGACCAGCCAAATCCTGTGACCTGGGTCATATTTTCCACCCGATACAGGTTGGCACCCTCCTTGCTATGTATTTTGAGTAGAACACAGCAACATCTATTCAAATGACGGAGAAATTGATGAAGCGCATACTGACTGGCTTGTTGGCCTTCACCCTTAGCTTTGCGGTTTTCGCAGCGCAGGACATTAAACTGGCCACCACCACCAGCACTGACAACTCAGGCCTGCTGGCTTACCTGCTGCCTACTTTCGAAAAAGACAGCGGTTACCACGTTCAGGTGATCGCCACCGGTACCGGTAAGGCCCTGCGCCACGGCCGTAACGGCGATGTGGATGTGGTCATGACTCACGCCCCAGGCGCCGAGGCTAAATTTGTCGAGGACGGTTTCGGCCGCATGCCTCGTCAGATCATGGCCAACGACTTCATCATTCTCGGCCCGGACAGCGATCCAGCCAAGCTGGCTGACGCCAAGGGCATCGTCGATGCCATGAAGCGCATCCACGACAGCAACGCCATCTTCGTATCCCGTGGCGATGAGTCCGGCACCCACATGAAAGAACTGAACCTGTGGAAAAAAGCCGGTGTCACTACCGACTACGACGGCTACCGCGCCATCGGCCAGGGCATGGGTCCAGCACTGCTGACCGCCAACGAAATGCAGGGTTACCTGCTGGCAGACCGCGGTACCTACCTGGCTTTCATGCACAAGCTGAAGCTGAAGGTACTGTTTGAAGGCGATGCGTCGCTGATGAACCCTTACCAGGTGATTCTGATCAGCGATAAGAAGTACCCTGATCTGAACCACGAAGGCGCCAAGGCATTCAGCGACTGGCTGGCCAGCGACAAAGGTCAAAAACTGATCGACGCGTTCCGCGTTCAGGGTCAGCCTCTGTTTAGAGCAACCTACAATAAGTAGCGTGAATGAGTAGTACTCTCGAAACCCTACAGCAGGCCATTGGCCTGCTGCTTAGCTTTGACCCGAAAGTCTGGAGCATCATCCTGGTGTCCTTTTCGGTGTCCGTCAAAGCCATGGCCCTGTGCCTGATACCCGCCATCCTGGCGGGTTTCGTGCTTGCACAGGGGCGCTTTTTTGGCCGTGCCACCCTCATCGCCCTGTTTCAGACCCTGCAAGCCATCCCAACGGTGGTGGTGGGTCTGATGGTCTACCTGTTGCTGTTCCGTCAAGGACCGCTGGGCGATCTGCGGTGGCTGTTTACCCAAAACGCCATGATGCTGGGTCAGATATTTCTGGCCACCCCGGTGCTGGTGTCCACCAGTTATGCCGCCTTCAGTGCCGGCGACTGGCGCGCCTGGGAAACCGCCCGTACCCTGGGTGCCACCAAGCTGCGTGCCTTTATCACCTTATGCCATGAATTGCGGGTACCACTGATGGTGGCTATCATTGCCGCCTTCAGCCGCATCATCACCGAAGTGGGCAGCTCCATGCTGGTGGGTGGCAACATTCAAAACCTGACCCGAAACATGCCCACCGCCATCGCCCTGGAAACCAGCAAGGGCGAGTTCGCCCAGGCGGCAGCACTGGGAATGGTGCTGGTGTTTTTGGCGCTATTGCTAAACTTTTCTCTGAGCGCGCTGCGCGGCAAACAGGAGCACCGACAACATGGTTAAAGTTTCGCTGTCGGACCTGCTGATCAGCATCGATGGTCGGCCATTGCTCAATATCGACCACATCAGCATCGGCAGCGGCCAGAGTGTCTGGCTGCGAGGCGCCAATGGCGTCGGCAAAACCACCCTACTGAAAACCCTGGCCGGACTGCGAAAACCGGACCGCGGCAGTCGCCAAGTGGACGGGGCCAACGGCCCCTGGTGGCGACTGCGCATCGGCGCCGGTCAAATTGTTTATCTGCACCAGACTCCCTACCTGTTCGACGGCAGCGTCCAGCAGAACCTGGCCTATAGCCTCAGCCTGCAGTCCCTCAGTAAAGAGGAGCAGCAACGGCGAATCGAGCAAGCGCTGGAGGTAGCCGAACTGGCCCACCTGGTCGATCGTCCCGCCCAGGTGTTGTCCGGCGGTGAGCGGCAGCGACTGGCATTGGCCCGCGCCTGGGTGGTGCGGCCGGAGATTCTGATGCTGGACGAACCCACCGCCAACCTGGATGACCACTCCATCGAGGTGGTCGCCAAGATGGTGACTCAACTGCAACAACAGGGGTGCGGCATTCTGGTTACCAGCCATCAAACCACCGAGGTCACTAAGCTGTGCCGGCAACGCTGGCAGTTGCATAATGGTCACCTGCTTCAATCTGTCAGCGAGGAACCCTACGCGTGTCAGCAATAGATCAACGTATTACCCTTGCGGTACTGGCCGGTGGCCGGGCCCGTCGCATGGACGGTGAAGACAAAGGTCTGATCACCGTCGCCGGAAAGCCCATGGTCAGCCATGTTCTGGATCGCTTCGCCGACGACGCGGCCCAGGTACAGATCATCGCCAACCGCAACCAGGACCGATACCGGCAACTGGGCTACCCGGTTCATGCCGATGACCTGGAAGGCTTTCAAGGGCCGATGGCGGGCATGCGCACCGCGCTGGCCCACTGCACCACTCCCTATTTAATGGTACTCCCCTGCGATGTCCCCATGGCCCCCCGTGACCTGGTTCACAAACTGCTCGAGCAATTGCAAGCCACCGATGCAGAGATCGCCGTAGCCTGCGACGATGAGCGCGAGCACTCCGTCATCCTGCTGATGAAAGCAAACCTGACGGACTCCATTGATGCCTTTTTGGCCAATGGCGATCGCAAGATTTTACTTTGGTACAACCAACATCGAGTCACCAAAGTGACCTTTGCAGGCCAAGCGCAGGCCTTTGCCAATATCAATACAGCCGAGCAGCGAGATCAGCTAGAGCAACTGCTGCTGGCAGATAAGGATTCGTAACTATGAATGTGGATCAAATCCTGGCGGATTGCCGGGTTCCGGTTCTGGGTATCTGTGCCTACAGCGGCACCGGTAAAACCACGCTGCTGAAAAAACTGATTCCTGAGCTCAACCGCCGCGGCAAGCGTCTGGCGGTGGTTAAGCACGCTCACCACAACTTCGATGTCGACATTCCCGGCAAAGACTCTTACGAGCTGCGCAAAGCCGGCGCCGAGCAGATGCTGGTCGCCTCACACGTACGCCGCTGCCTGATGGCGGAGAAAATCACCGACGGTGATCCGGACCTGAAAGAGTTGCTGGCGATGATCGACCAGAGCCGGGTCGACATGATTCTGGTGGAGGGCTTTAAAAAGCTGCCTCTGCCGAAGCTGGAACTGCACCGCGCCGAAGTCGGCAAGCCGTTCGTTTACACTCAGGATGACGCCATTCAGGCCCTGGCGGTGGATGCCGAGACTCAACTGCCTGCGGATCTGAGCCTGCCGGTGATGGACATCAACGACGTCGATGCCATCGCCAACTTCATCGAATCTTTCGTCGCCGACTGGAAACCGGTGGGCTACGCGCCACTGGGTAGCTGTGGTTGCGACGACGTCGAGCGCAAACAGCTGTCGGTTGCCCAGGGCATCGCCCGCATTCTGAAAGAGGTCAAACCGGTGTCCAGCACCGAAACCCTGTCGCTGCTGGATGCTCAGAATCGAGTGCTGGCACAGGACATGGCCTCACCGATCAACGTGCCTCAGCACACCAACTCCGCCATGGATGGCTACGCCATCTGTCATGACCCTCAAGCCAGCCACTACACCGTGGTCGCCGAGGTACTGGCCGGATACGGCTACGACGGCACGCTGCAGCCGGGCCAGGCGGTGAAGATCATGACCGGCGCGCCGGTTCCTGCGGGCACCAACGCGGTGATCATGCGCGAAGTGGCCGATCAGCAAGGGGATCAGGTGTGCTTCCAGACCGAGATCGAGCTGGGGCAGAACATCCGCAAGGCCGGCGAAGACATCGCCGAAGGCGCCTGTGCCCTGACCGCCGGCAAGCGCATCGGCCCCGCCGAATTGGGCCTGCTGGGCTCTTTGGGTCTGGGACAACTGCCGGTATTGCGTCGCCCTAAAGTGGCGGTGTTCTCCACCGGCGACGAGGTCTGCCAACCCGGTGAACCGCTGAAGCCCAACTGCATCTTCGACTCCAACCGATTCACCATTCAGGGCATGCTGGCCAAGTTGGGCTGCGAGGTGATCGATCTGGGTATCCTCGAAGACACCGAAGAGGCGATGGCGTCTGCCCTGCAGGAAGCCAGTGAAACCGCCGACGTGGTATTGACCTCTGGCGGCGTCTCCGTCGGTGATGCCGATTTCATCAAGCCGGTGATGGAGCGACTGGGCAGCATTGATTTCTGGAAAATCGCCATGCGTCCGGGCCGACCGCTGGCCTTTGGCAAGATCAACGACACCCTGTTGTTTGGCCTGCCGGGCAACCCGGTAGCGGTAATGGTGTCCTTCATGCAGTTTGTCCAACCTGCCCTGCGCAAGATGATGGGCGAGCCAAACTGGAAACCACAGATGATGCGGGCCACAACTTGTGAACCGCTTCGCAGTAAAGTCGGTCGAACCGAATTCCAGCGTGGCATAATGCAGCTCAACGCCCTGGGCGAACTGACGGTGACCACCACCGGCGCCCAAGGCTCCGGCATACTCAGCTCCATGGTAGAAGGCAACTGCCTGATCGTGGTCGAAGAGTGCCAGGGTGACGTCGCCGCCGGCGACAGCGTTTGGGTACAACCCTTCGCGGATCTGTTGTAGAGCGAGGAACACAGAATGAGCCTGATAGACGGCTTTGGACGCAAAATCGATTACCTGCGGCTGTCGGTCACCGACCGCTGTGACTTCCGCTGCGTCTACTGCATGGACGAGAATCCCACCTTCCTGAGACGGGACGACGTCCTGACCCTGGAGGAGTTGGGTACCATCGCCCGCGCCTTCACCGAACTCGGTGTTGAACGCATCCGCCTGACCGGTGGCGAGCCACTGGTGCGCACCGACCTGCCGGTGCTGGTGCGCAAACTCGGCAAACTGCCCGGACTGAAAGATCTGTCGATGACCACCAACGGTTCTCGACTGACCAAGTTCGCCCATGTACTGGCCGGCAACGGTCTGCAGCGCCTCAATATCAGCCTGGACACCCTGGAACCGGAACGCTTCACTCAGGTGACCCGCAAGGGCAACCTGGAGCGGGTATTGGCCGGCATCGACGCCGCCTGTGACGCCAATTTTGAGCGGGTTAAGCTCAATGCCGTGGTGATGAAAGGCAAGAACGACCACGAAGTGCTGGACCTGGTCAACTTCGCCCGTGACCGCAACATCGACATCAGCTTCATCGAAGAGATGCCGCTGGGCGCCTTCGACACCGATCGCCGTGAACAGACCCTGTGTACCAGTGAAGAGGTGCGAGCGCTGATTGAGCCAACCTACCCGCTGATCCCCAGCAGTGAGCGCACCGGCGGTCCGGCGCGTTATTACCGCATGGAAGGCAGCGAGTCGCGCATCGGCTTTATCTCTCCCCACAGCCACAACTTCTGTCATGAGTGCAACCGGGTTCGGGTCACCGTGAAAGGGGAACTGCTGCTGTGTCTGGGCAACGAGAACTCGGTGGATCTGAAACAGGTACTGCGGGACAACGACGGTGACGTAGAAGCGGTGAAGGCCGCCATCGTGACCGCCATGAAGGTCAAACCGGAAAAGCACCTGTTCGGCCACGACGACGGCACTCAGATTCTGCGCTTTATGAGTCTGACCGGCGGCTAACCCCGCCTTTGCCGATCAAAAAAACCGCAGTGCCATCGGCCTGCGGTTTTTTATTGCGCCCAACAAACGAAATCTCCCACATAGTGAGGCATTATGAAGCGATTCGTATGGGCGGTTTCCCAAGGCCATGAGCCTCAGTTTCCAAAGCCAGAAACCAAAAAAGCCAGTCTTTCGACTGGCTTTTCAGAATATGGGGTGGCTCCCGGGGATTGACCCACCTCGGCCCGACTCACAATCCGGGGCTCATTCGATTTGGCCTACAAGCCCCGAAGCGAAAGCTCCAGTTTCCAAAGCCAGAAACCAAAAAAGCCAGTCTTTCGACTGGCTTTTCAGAATATGGGGTGGCTGATGGGGATTGAACCCACGACAACCGGAATCACAATCCGGGACTCTACCAACTGAGCTACAGCCACCATAGAGATTTTTTTCGTCATGCCACGCGCAAAGAACATGGCGCGCCCAGGAGGATTCGAACCCCCGGCCTCACCCTCCGGAGGGGTGCGCTCTATCCAGCTGAGCTATGGGCGCTTCCTTTTGACGGCGGCCATCTTACGGTGAACGCCCGCCAACGTCCAACAATTTTTCAAGAAAAACCGTTCAACCGAGCAAAAAATAGCTAACCCGGCGCTTTTTGTCACTGACTCCGTTCGCAAAACCCTATTTTCCCTTCAACATCGCCCGCAACGCGGCAATATTGGCCTTGCCCGCCTGCTGCCGCTGCTGCTCGCTCTGACGCTTTTTGCCTCGATCCCATTCCAGATCATCCTGGGGCAATTCCGCCAGAAACCGGCTGGGCTCACAACGGATCTGTTCACCGTACTGGCGCCGTTCCCGACACAGGGTGAAAATCAGCTCTTTCTGGGCCCGGGTGATGCCGACGTAGGCCAGTCGCCGCTCCTCCTCGACGTTGCCTTCATCGAGGCTGCTCTGGTGCGGCAACAATCCCTCCTCCATGCCCACCATGAACACATAGTGGAACTCCAATCCCTTGGAGGCGTGCAGCGTCATCAGTTGCACCTGATCGGCCTCCTCCTCCTCCTGGTTGCGTTCCATCATGTCTCTCAGGGTCAGCCGGGTCACCACCTGAGGCAGGGTCATCGGCTCTTCCAGCTCATCGCCTTCGAGCATGTCGGTGATCCAGCGGTACAACTCGGAGACGTTCTTCATCCGCATCTCGGCGGCCTTGGGGCTGGGCGAGGTGTCGTAGAGGAAATCTTCGTAGTTGATCTCTCGCACCAGGTCCTTCAGCGCCGCCAGGGTATCGCCGCGCTGAGCCCGATCCGCCAGCTCCACCACCCAACGGGTAAACACCATCACCGACTCGGCCGCGCCCTTGGGCAGGTGCTGCTCCATGTCCGGCTCAAATGCCGCCGCAAACAGGCTGATCTGACGTTTATTGGCCAAGCGCCCCAGTTTCTCCAGCGTTGCCGGTCCCAGCCCGCGCTTGGGCACGTTGCAGATCCTCAGAAAGGCGTTGTCGTCATCGGCGTTCACCAGCAGTCGCAGGTAACCCATGATGTCTTTGATCTCCGCCCGGGAGAAAAACGAGGTGCCGCCAGACAGTTTGTAGGGGATGCGGTTGGTCATCATCGCCTTTTCAAACAGTCGCGCCTGGTGATTGCCCCGATACAGCACCGCGTATTCCTTGTAGTCGGTGCGATTCACAAACTTATGCCGAATCAGTTCGGCCACCACCCGCTCGGCCTCATGGTCCTCGTTGTTGGCACTGAGCACCTTGAGGGTGTCGCCATAGCCCAGCTCGGAGAACAGGGTTTTCTCGTACACGTGCGGGTTGTTGGCGATCAGAATATTGGCCGATTTCAGTATTCGCTGGCTGGAACGGTAGTTCTGCTCCAGCTTAATCAGATTCAGTTTGGGGAAATCCTTCTGTAACAGCACCAGGTTCTGCGGCTTGGCACCACGCCAGGAGTAGATCGACTGATCGTCGTCCCCCACCACGGTAAAGCGGGCTCGGTTGCCCACCAACAGCTTCACCAACTGATACTGGCTGGTGTTGGTGTCCTGATACTCGTCCACCAGCAAGTAACGAATGCGGTTCTGCCAGCGATCCCGCACCTCTTCGTTGCTGGCCAGAAGCAAGGTCGGCACCATGATCAGGTCATCGAAATCGAGGGCATTGTAGGCCTGCAGATGATCCCGGTAGCGCTGATACAGCTGAGCAAACAACGCCGTTTGTGCATCCTGGGCCAGTTCGGTGGCCTTGGCCGGCAGGATCAGATCGTTTTTCCAGTTGCTGATGGTACTGATCAGCTGGTTGAGCAGGTCCTTGTCTTCCTCCAGCTCATCGGCGGTCAGCTCTTTGAGCAGGGCCAGGCTGTCCTGATCGTCAAACAGGGTAAAGTTGGGCTTGAGTCCCAGCGACTTGTGCTCACGGCGAATGATCTCCAACCCCAGGGTATGGAAGGTCGACACCCACAGCCCCCGAGCCTCTTTCTTGCCCAGAGTCTGCGCCACCCGCTCCCGCATCTCGCGGGACGCCTTGTTGGTAAAGGTCACGGCAGCAATGTGCCGAGCCTGATAACCGCACTGCTGCACCAGGTGGGCGATCTTATTGGTGATCACCCGGGTTTTGCCACTGCCGGCACCCGCCAACACCAGACAGGGGCCGGATACGAACTCCACAGCCGCCTGCTGACCAGGATTAAGTCTCATTGTTGCTCCAAACCAAAATACCGCGTCATTCTACCTAAAACGACCGCTCAGCGCCGCAACCGAACAAAGGGGGAATCCCCAGGCAAACTTTGTTACCATAAATGCAAGCGTTACGGAGTAATGAAACCATGATCAATACGGATAAACTGGAACAAATCGCCAAGCAGATGAACGACGCCCTGCCCTCCGGTATCAAGGCCGCCGCAGACGACTTCGAAGCCAAGGCCAAAACCATTCTGCAAAGCCAGCTGTCCAAGCTGGACATGGTCAGCCGCGAAGAGTTCGATCGTCAAACGGCTGTGCTGGCCAAAACCCGCCAGATGGTCGAGGCACTGGAAGCACGCCTAGCAACCCTGGAAGGCCAGCCGACCGTTGACCAGGACGACCAACAGCCTCAAGCCTGATGGCCGCCACCACTGGCAGCGGGGTGGCTATCTAGTCAGCACCGACCGCTGCCGGTTGAATCGGCAGGTTATCCACCACTGCCTGAGTTAGGACGACTGATGTTGGCCACGGTCGATGCCCACAAACGCGACCGTGCTCTGGGCCTCGGCCCCAGCGCCCCCAACCGCGGTCGAAAAAAACCCTTCCCCAACCTGTACCACTCACTCGTTAAAACGCCAAAAAGTTCCGCCTGAAACCGAAGAGTTGGCAAAAAGCGAACCAGTTCAACATTAGTGCAGATTGAAAGCGATATTTATTGACCTTGCAGTAGCTCCATAGGTTAGCTTAGGCCCCTGAACGGTTCCCCCACTTATTTCTCCTGTAGAGACAACGAGGACACACATTGTGAGCAAGCGTATCGCCCTAGCCGTCGCCCTGATGATCGCCCCCCTGGCGACCTGGGCAGCCCAATTTACCGAAGGCACCCACTACAGCGTAGTGAGCCAGGGTCCAGCGACTGAGCAACCAACCATCAAGGAGTTCTTCTCCCTGTACTGCCACAACTGCATCACCATGGAGAAGCGCTACCTGCCGCTGATCAAACCCGGCCTGGACAAAAGCATCGACTTCCAACAGGCGCACGTTGATTTCATGAACAGCGACATCGGCAACGAGGTGATCCTGTCTTTGGCTGTAATGCAAGAGATGGGCGTGACCGACAAGGTCAAGATTCCGATGTTCGACATCCTTGCCGGCGGTGCCCACGATCACGCCCCGGGCGCCCACGACGCCGAGAAAGAGGATAAAATCAAGACTCGCGATGACATCAAAAAGGTGTTTACCGATAACGGCGTCGACGTCAGCGATTACGACAAGATCGCCACCAGCAAAGCGGTACAAAAGAAGGTGATGACCTGGATGATGGAACAGCAGAAGTTTCGCATTCAGAGTGTACCCACCTTCATCATCAACGATAAGTACATGATCAACATGCGCAACATCGAAACTCTGGGACAACTGACCGACCTGATGAACTACCTGGCTACCCAGAAGTAAATCGAAACGCCTCTTATTCCAGTAAAAAGCCTCCACCCGTGGAGGCTTTTTTGTGATCCTTACCGGCCTTTTTGCCCCCAGAACCCCAGAGCGGTCACAGCAGACACCTCAGGAATTGGCTAGCCTTTAGCCGATGAAAGAGCTGATCCTGTTCAATGTTTACCTGTTCTACGGTCTGGTGTTCTTCACCATCGGCTGCGTCATCAGCTTTCGTAACCTCAAATTCAGTAAGCTGGCCATCGCCTCGGCGCTGCCGGCGCTGGCATTGTTTGGCTTTACCCATGCCTTCCACGAATGGTCCGAACTGTACCTGAAACTGGTGGGCGGCGAACTGTCTCAGCAGTGGTGGATACAGGTGAAATTGCTGCGTATCGCCAAACTGCTGATTTCGTTCCTGGCGCTGGTGTGGTTTGCCTGGCAGATGCTGGACATCCTCGCGGCACCGCACCGGCGCTGGCTGAGCTACCTGGTGCCGATACTGCTGGCATTGTATCTGTCCGCCACCCTGATTCATCTGCTGATCTTCCCCGTGGAACGCTCACTGCTGCTGTCGGTGCAACTGACCCGCTGGATCTTCGGCCTGGCCGGCGGCAGCCTGGCCGGGGTCGCCATGATCTACTACGCCCGCGAACTGTCCGCCAACCATCATCAGGGGGCCCAGTGGTTTGGCTATTGTGGCGTGGCCCTGTTGTGCTACGCCATCGCTGCCGGTCTGCTCTCTTCCAACTGGGGCATCTGGGTGCCCATGGTGCGCATGCTCAGTGCCTTCGGCCTGCTATTAGGGCTACTGCAGGCGCTTAAGCTGTTTGATTTGGAATACCAGCAGCAGATTGAGGAGCAGCAACGACGGGTAATGCGCGGCGAAAAACTGCGAGCCATCGGAGAGTTGGCCTCCGGCATCGCCCATGAGATCAAGACGCCATTGAGCTACGCCACCCTGGGCTGCGACCTGCTTGAGCGCCAACTGCAACCGGATGAGGCTCAACAAAAACAGTTACAGCGCATTCGTCACGGCCTCAACCGGGCCAATCACATCAGCCAGGAGGTGCTGCACTTTGCCCGCAACAGCACCGCCGAAGTTCAGCCCGTCGATCTGGGTCAAGTCATCCATTCGGCCCTGGATCTGATGCAACATCGACTCAAGCCGTTTCAGGTACAGCTGGATCTGGAACCGAACCTGCGGGTGATGGGTGACGAAATCAAGCTGGAAGAGGTGATCATCAACCTGGTCAGCAACGCCATCGATGCCAGTAGCGACACCCTGAAACTGACCATCAGTGCCACTGCCGGCGCCAACGGCATTGAGGTACGGATCAGTGACTGTGGCAGCGGCATGACCCCCGCGCTGCTGACTCAGGCATTGAGCCCGTTTTTCACCACCAAACCTCAGGGGCAAGGCACCGGCCTGGGGCTGACCATCTGCCAGCAAATCATTCAACAGCATCAGGGCGAACTGACCCTGAGCAATGGAGACACCGGATTGGTGGCTCAGTTTACTCTGCCAAGGAGCGCTTCATGACCCTGTCGATTCTGCTTGCCGAAGACGACGTCGAACTCAACAGTGCTATCGAAGAGGCCCTGCACTGCGAAGGCTTCACCGTCGTCAGTTGTCACAGCGCCGAACAGGCGTTGGATCAGGCCGAACAGCAAAAATTTGATATTGCGCTGCTGGATCTGGTGATGCCGGGCATGACCGGAGTCGATGCCATCGCCGCCCTGCGGCGACTGCAACCCGGCATTGGCATCGTCATCACCACCGCCTTCGCCACCGTCGATACCGCCGTCGATGCCATGAAACGGGGCGCCGATGACTTTGTCACCAAACCCTTTAACCTGACGACCCTGGCCACCACCCTCCGACGGGTTCAGGCCCAGCGGCAACCGGCACTGTCGCTGCCGGAGGAGGAGGCCAACAAGGTGTTTTCGGCGCTGTCCAACCCCATGCGCCGGGCCGTATTGCAACAACTGTCCCTGCACAAGAAGCTGCGCTTCATGGATCTGTGCCGCTTGGCGGGCGTCGACAACCACACTCAGTTCAATTTTCACCTGCGCCAATTAAAGCAGAGCGGACTGGTGGAACAAAATGCGAACAAGATCTACTTTTTAACAACTCACGGCCAACAAATGGTGCAATTTATTGCCGCCTCATCCGACGAATAAATCCTTATAAAACATCACCCTGAATCAGTTCTGATAACAAAACTTATCAACCCGGTTCAGGGTGACAACTTCCCTAATCTGGCGACAAAAATTCACACATTCGATACTCCTTGCAGGATGTAGACAGTGGTCCACCACTGCAGGAGAATGATGATGAAAACCCACACCCGGCTTTTAGCCACCCTGATTGCAGCCAGTCTGATGACTGCCTGTAGCGACGACGATGACAACACCGTGGTCGTGCCCGATCCAAATACCCCACCGGTTGCCGCCGATCTCAGCGCCGAAACCACCGCCAGCGAGGCCATCAGCATCGATGTACTGGCTCAAGCCACTGATGCCGATGGTGATACTCTGACATTAAGCAGCGCCGTCGCCGATCAAGGCGTCGCCAGCATCTCCGACGGACTGGTGCACTACGACCCGGACGGGTTCGTGGGCAGCGCCACCATCGATTACACCATCAGTGACGGCAGTGATGACGCCAGCGCCAAGGTGCGAGTCACCGTCACCGAAGACGGTCAGGTCAGCCTCAGCTACGTGGGCTCCGAAGCCTGTGGCAGTTGCCACGCCCAGGAATTTGCCACCCACCAGTTAACCGGACATAACTTCAAGATCAGTGAAATTGACGGCGAAATGCCCGAGTTTCCCTACACCAACATGACCGGTGCACTGGAGATGGTCGGTAACGACGGCAACGGCAGCAACAACACCCTGGGAATCCCCGAAAGCTACGACGACGTGACTTACACCTCCGGCGGCTATGGCTGGAAGTACCGCTGGTTCGATAAAGACGGCTACGTCGTCACCGGCAGCGCGGTGCAATACAACATCCACGCCGAGAACCTGGGGCTGAACGATCAGGTGATGGGCGCCTACAAGGGTGACAAGTTCGACTACGCCTACGGTTGTGGTAACTGCCACAACACCGGCTGGAAACCCTTTACCGGCACCGAAGAGGGCAGCCTGAACCCCCACAAGCAAGATGACTTACCCGGTATCATGGGCACCTATGCTTACGCCGGAGTGCAATGTGAAGCCTGCCACGGCGCCGGTTCCGAGCACATTAAGGCGCCGTCAGCCGACAACATCGTCAAGACTGCGACCCCACGGACCAGTGAGCAACTGCGCGCCGATGACCAGGGCTATGGCCTGCCGGTGCACTGTTCTGAGTGTCACACTCGCGACGGTAACCGTACTCACAGCAACGACTACACCAACCCATACAAAACCGCCTTCCCCGAAGGAGAAGAGTTTGGTGGCCGTATCGCGGTCTCTGGCGGCTTACCCAAGCACCACCAGGGCCACGATGAGCTAATGGGCATCGACCCGGACAACGGTGAAGTGATGGGCGCACACTACAAGCTGGGTATGAGCTGCAACAGCTGCCACAACCCGCATAAATCAACCCTGAACCAGGACCAGCCGGAACACGCCGGTGCCGTCACCAAAGTCTGCTCCGACTGCCACGGTGACAAGCCAATGGAAACCGGTGGCATGCTCAGCCTGCACAACAACATGGAGTGCACCACCTGTCACATGCCAGACGCGGTGAAGAACGCCACCTACGTCGAGAAAAACGGGGTTAAATTCGGTGACGAGATGATTCACCTGTTTAAGATTGATTTGTACGATGATCGCGGCCAGTTCACCGAAGATGGTCACTTCATGTACCCCTATCTGCAGGAAGGTTTCGCCTGCGGTCAGTGCCACGAAGTCGGCGAGAAACTGGATCGCCTGACCGAGCTTGGCGGCAAGATGCACCAGTAACACTCATCATACGTCAAACCTGCAAGCCGCCCCTCGGGGCGGCTTTTTTGTGGATTCGGGGCAACCGTCGTCAGTTCACAGATTTACCAACTCGCAGCAAAAACTGTCCTATCGGTACTGGACTTGAATGTCGGTCAGGCATAGCGTATTAGAATATTCTAAATTACGGATGATGATTATGAATCAGCAAGCGGAACTCTCTCGCTCCTCGCAACTGGCGTATTTCCCGGTTTCGTTCTTTGCCATGATCATGGGCATGAGCGGGTTAACCCTGGCCTGGGGCAAGGCCGCACAGGTACTCGGCGCCCCGTCAATCATCAATCAACTGTTGTTGATTTTGACCCTGGTGCTGTTCACCGCCCTGTGTGGCAGTTACCTGATGAAGCTGTTCACCCAGCCCGAGGCGGTACGCGCCGAACTCAACCACCCCATTAAACTCAGCTTCTTCCCTACATTCTCCATCAGCCTGCTGCTACTCAGTGCCGCGTTATTGCCGCTGTCCAAGCCATTATCACTGGCACTCTGGAGCGTCGGGGCGGTATTGCACCTGTTATTTACCCTGTATGTGCTGACCCAGTGGATTCACCACCCCAAATTTCAGATTGCCCACAGCACCCCAGCCTGGTTTATTCCCATTGTCGGCAACATCATCGTCCCCATTGCCGGTGTGGAACATGGCTTTATGGAGATCAGCTGGTTCTTCTTTTCCATCGGCTTATTGTTCTGGATAATACTTAAAGCATTGATTTTGAATAGAGTTATCTTTCATGACCCTCTGCCAGAGAAGTTGCTGCCCACCCTGTTTATCTTCATCGCCCCGCCGGCAGTCGGTTTTACCGCCTATCTTAAGCTCACTGGCACCATCGATACCCTGGCCCAGGTGCTGTTCAACGTCGCCATGTTCCTGGTACTGCTGCTACTGACTCAGTTTGCCCGCTTCTCCAAGATCCGCTTCTATGTCTCCTGGTGGGCCTACTCATTCCCACTGGCTGCCGCCAGCATCGCCGCCCAAGTGATGTACAGCGCCACCTCCAAGCCACTCTATGGATACCTGTCGTTTGCCCTGTTGTCATTGGCGTCACTGGTGATTCTGGTGTTGCTGATGAAGACCTTTGCCGCCGTCTGGCGTAACGAAATCTGCCAGCCAGAGGGATAGTTATAGGTTGGCGGGTATCAGATACCGGGTCTGAACCCGCCTCAGAGCCAGAACAATCACTACCGCAAAACCGGCGTTCACTGCAGCCTGAACACTGATCGCCTCCGCAGGACCGACTCTCGACAAGACCATCAGAAAGGCGGCCACCAACATCAGGTTCCGTGAAACAGTCAACCTCAATACCGCGGAGCCTCTTCCAAGCACCTGAAGAATCTGTGATGCCATTATGCCTAGGGCGAGTAAGGGATAACTCCAGATCAAGCGCTCGGTGATCTCTCCGAGCACGATTCTCACTCCCTGATCGTCAGTCACATAAGGCAAGAGCGAGTCTGCATACCAATACCCCAAGGCAGTGAGTCCCCCCTCGATCAACAAGACATAGCAGAGCCCACGTACAATCATCCCATTCACCAACTCCACCCTCCCGGCCCCATAGGCCTTCGGCAGACAGGACATCATGCCGCCACACAGGCCATTGACGGGAACCAGCAATATGACTTCTACTCGTGTCCAAATTCCGGCACAGCTACCCCAGAACGGCGACACCATGGTCAGCAAGGAAACCAGAACCAGCTTGAGCAATGTCGGCTGCACGCTATTTGCCATCACTGCCGCCGCGCGCCGTGATTGTGCTCTGGTCAGCTTCCACCACTGGCCCGGCAAGGGCCATCGTTGTGGCCATAGCCTCAACTTCCGGCAGAAAAGCATCGAGATAATCAGAGACAGGGTCGAGCTCAACAAAAAGGACCCAGCGGTCCCTATCAGCCCCATTTTCAACCAAACAACAGCCAGAAGATCGAAGAAAAACACTGCCGCTGCCGCAATAACCATGAGGCACAAATAGTGATTAATGTAACCACTGCTTCTGAGGCTCTGACTGAGCACCGAGGATACCGAAAGTGGCAGCAACCCAGGCAGCCACAGTAACAAGTATTGGCCACTGAGCTGAAAACCATTCCCGGGTGATAAAAACACGACCCCTTGGGACACCACGATGGCCAACATCACTAGGCCAAGGGTCATCAGGGTCATCAGGGTCACTGTAATCAAACCTAACGCCAGGCAGTCTCTCGCTCCCTGCGAATTCCCTTTCCCCATCAAACAGCCCACTTCCACGGCGCAGAAAATGGCAAATCCACTGACAAAAGAGCTCAGTAAGCTTGTCAACGGAATCACCGGCCCCAGATAGAACAGTTCATCCGGTTGCCATACACCCAGTAGTACCACCGAACCCAACTGCGCCACCATCATCACCAGCAGAGCTAGAGAGTTTTTCAGTGCGTTCCCAAATAAATGCATGGTCCGAATCAGCCGATATCAAATCAGGCTTAACACTAACAACATTCAGTTGGCTATCCAGCCTCTCGGGTGCCCCAAGATGCCAGCAAATGGTTACCCATCTCCCCTTTGCTCATCTTCAAAGTAAAATATATGAACCAGTTCTCAACCTTGGTGTTTCTATGAGCTTTAGCCAGATTCTGAAGGATTTTCAGACATCATAATAATCACCTGGGTGACACAGTTTACCCCCAGGTATCACCCGACTCACCATTTATTAAGCATTGGATATACTGTCACTTCTTATTTAACAGCCACTCAAACATTGTTGTATTTGAATTCCAGGCTGTATTCCATTTTCATCTAACCGAAACATCAAACTTAAAAATATAAAAGAGAGTGATCGAGATGAAATCAAATAAACTCCTCGTTGGCCTGTTGTCCTTAGCACCACTGGTAACAAATGCAGCGGATTTCTACACCGAAGCCGGCCTTATCGACTGGGACAACAATCACGAACAGATCTTTGGTAAACAAAGAAGCGAAAACACCTTTGTCAGATTAGTGGGAGTCAACGGCACAGACTTCGGTGATATCTATGGCAACATCACCATAGAAGACATTGACGACAGTGCGGAACTGGGCATTGAAGCCATCCTTATTGGGCAAGCGAACCTTGGCAGTTCCGACTTTAATCTCTATGGTCAGGTGTTTGCCAAAAATGAACCGGATTGGGCCGAAACCATGGTGTTACCGGGCATCAGCTGGGATAAGGTGCTGGATAATGGCCTTTACCTACAAGGTGCACTGGCAGCCAATTTTATCATTGCCGATTATCGGGGACTGGGCACTGAATGGGAAAATGGCTATAACGGTGGCTACCTGTTCTTATGCGCAGCCAAAGGCTTTTCTGCCTTTGGCCAGGACTTTAACCTAATGTGGAATCAGGAAAACTTCGTTGGCCGAGACGACATCTATCTTGAGGTCACCGGTGACAAAAAAGACTTCGGTTTCAATGGTTGGTTAACTCTGGATTGGTTTGCTACTGAAAACGTCGCCCTGTCTCTGTCCTACCGCTACAGTCAAAACAATCTCGGGGTAGCCGATTATGCCGATGCCATCTTCTACTCGGTAAAGTACAGCTTCTAAGCTAATCAGTAGTATTCTTCTGAAGATCCAAAGAATGAGGGCGGCAATGAATATTACCGCCCTCACTTTTATTTTTCTTGAAAACGGTTTCATTAAAATTCTACATTTTATCTAGGCACAGCTCACAAACCCAACAACTCTTTAAATACCGCCCTTTATTTAAGCCTCTGTTTTTAAGGGACTTTACCTTCCATTGCGATGACCATCACCGACATGTGTCCGTATTTCCTTCCAGCCCTGAGTTTTATTGTTTTCTCGAATTCACACATAGGTGTTCCAACAACAAGGGAAACTCAATGAAACTAAAATCAATCGCCTTAACACTGGCAGCATGCACTTCATTTCACGCCTTTGCCATCACCGAATACAATACCGATCTGGTCATCGTTGGTTCTGGTGTCGCCGGTCTGACCGCCGCCGCTTATGCTGAGGAGAATGGTGTCGATACCATCGTTTTGGAGAAACTGGCGACTCCAGGCGGCCAGCTTTATCTCATCGAAGGCACCTACGCCGTAGAAACACCATTGCAAAAGCGAGAGATGGTCGGCCTGACCAAAGAAAAGTCTTTCCAAGAAACCATGGACTACGCCGGCTGGAAGGCCAATCCCGCTCTGGTTAAAAGAATCATCGATGACTCTGATGGCAACATCAAATGGATGATGGACCGCGGCATCAAGATGGGGGGATTAATCACCGATACGCCCGATGGCAACAGAACCTACCACACCTACCACGATCATAACCCAGGCGCCCAAACTGTTGAGGTGCTGACGAAGATCATCAGCGACAACGGCGGCCAAATCTTCACCGAAACTCCGGGCACCAAGCTGGTGACCAACGGTAAAGGCGAAGTTACTGGCATCTGGGCGGACAGTGCCGACGAAGGAGAAATCAAAATTAATGCCAAAGCGGTGTTGATGGCCACTGGCTCCATCTCTCACAACAAAGAGCTGTTGGTGAAATACAACCCTGAATTGCTCATTGCCGGCGCCGAACCAATGAAGTCCAACGCCCTGAAATCCAATACTGGCGACGGTATTATCATGGGCCAAGCGGTAGGAGCCGATCTGGCCAACCTGGATATGGTCATCAGTGAAGCCCTGGTTCCCACCAACACCGACTACAAAGAGATCTACACCTCCGACGTTATGTTGGATGCCTACATGATGATGAAAGCTCACTCTCTGTGGGTAAACACTCACGGGGATCGGGTGATGGATGAGAGCCTGGCCGGTGACTTTACCGTAGTACTCAATGTACTGAAGAATTTTGGCAATCAGGGCGTCGTCATTATGGACGACGCCAAGCGCAAAGACATGATGCAAGGCAGTGGCTCCGACACCAACTACTTCACGCTGTACGATACCGGCCGCAAGGTAGTGAATTTTGACAAAGTCATCAAAGATGGCCAGAAGCGTGGTTACGCCTTCAAAGCCAATTCCATCCGTGAGTTGGCCAAACAACTGCAGATCGACCCCGCAACTCTGCAAGCCAGCGTCGACCGCTATAACACACTGGCAAAAGAGGGCGCGGATACCGACATGGGCAAAGACGCCCAATACCTGAGCTCCCTGCTAACCCCACCTTTCTATGCCTTGAAAGGAGATACCACCATCTGCGACATGGGGGGTGGTCTCAAAATTAACCACAAATCTCAGGTAATGCACTTGAAAGGCAACGCCATCAAAGGCCTGTATGCAGCCGGAGCTACCGCCGGCGGAATGTACGGCGACAACTACCCCTACATCGATCCTGGTTTCGCCAGTGCCGCCGCTATCGCCACCGGTCGATTTGCGGTTCAGGACGTAGCTGAAAAATTCTTAAATAAGACACTCGACTAACCCACAACAACCGGGGCCAACACCACGGCCCCGTTTTTCAGGAGCTACCCACCATGATGAGCCCTTCCGATCACAAGCATACCGCTCCCTGGATCCCACCAGAGGCACCTTGCCCCCTTCGCTCCCTGTTCTACGAACACGCCACCCTAATTACCGTCAGAAAGGGTGAAAAGGTGATCCACCGGAACCGGTTCCATCAGCACCCCTATCAACATTCATTGATTTTCTTAATACAGGGTCTTCTGGGCAGAAGTAAATCCACCAGCAACATCAACAAACAGCTTATCTCCACTCTACTGCTGCCAAATCGAGTCTATGGCCCTTCGAGCTGTCTTCTCGACACGAATGATGAAGACACCCTTGTGGCCTTACGGAAGTCTCAGATCATGATCCTCTCGCCAAAACGACTGCAGGAGTGCCTGAGCAACAGCCCGGACCCAAAACTGAGAAAGGCCATCAACGACTACTTTCTTAATTGTCTTGAGTCCGAACACCGAGGGATGTTCATTATTGCCACAGAGGAAACTCAGGGACGGCTGGCCAAGCTGTTTAAATCGCTAATCTACGCGACCGATGGCAAAGATCAGGGCGACCGTTATGAAGTCCCCATTCGACTCAGCAACGAAGAGCTTCGCAAGTTGGTCTACACCACAAAGAAAACCATAAATACCATCCTTCCAGGCTGGAAAAGGAAGGGGTTATACTTTCAGAAAGAACAAGCTACCGTCATAAGTAAGTCGATCATCTAAAAGGAGCCATCATTATGTCGAACTACTATGACACCACGCCTTGGGTAATACCGGCCACAGAAAAGTCGATTACCGAATTGTTCCTCTGTTTCGGTGAAAGAGTGAAGGTTAAAAGACGCGAAACCGTCGCCGGTCCGACACTGTGCGGCAACAAACTCAACTCCGATAAGATGCTCTACCTGCACTCTGGACTGCTCGCCCAAACCTATGTCACCCACGATGCCAACAAGCCCTACGCCATCAGCCTGGTCCTTCCCGGCAGGGTAATCAATTATTGCGGCTATATGGGAATAGACACCTGCTCAGAGTCAGTGATTGCTCTCAGGGACTCTGAGGTGTTCATGCTCCCCATCGACGAAGTTAGAAATCGAGTTAAAGAAAGAACCGAGCTTGAAAACGAAATCCAATCTTACTGTATGTCCTGCATTGCATCCGATTATGATGCCTTCACCTGCATGTTCACCTGCGATACCGAGAAGAGACTGGCACATCTATTTAAGTCTTTAGCTCAAAGTTTCAACTGCGATCTAAAAAATGAGTGGATAAACATTCCACTAAAGCTGTCTTATAGTGAATTAAGTTATGTGATGTACACCACAAAAAAGACCATTGAGAGAATTCTTCCCAACTGGAGGGAAAGGGGCATAGTTCGTGACTATAAAAATGGGTTCGAGATCAATTCCTGGGAATTGAATCATCTGCTTTAACACAATTGCAGACATATGTCTGTGGATCAAGTTAGTGACAAATAAAATAATTGGAATCTCATCATAACGTATCTCCAATTATTTTCCGGACACTAACCATGTTTAAGAAAACGGTCTTCTCACTATTATTGCTCTCCACCCTTTCATCCACGGCTTTTATCGCAACTGCTGGCCACTCATTGAAGAGCCCCCACCAGCAAGCAGGACTGGAATGTAGCGACTGCCATAAGAACACGCCTCCAAAACGTAAGGCTTCCCAGAAAGCCTGCCGCAATTGCCACTCAGATATGAAAGACGCAGCCGCATCAATTCTCAGCGAAGGTGCCGATCGCAAAATAGAGATGAATATCCACGATACTCATGTCGGCGATCTCCGCTGTACTGTATGCCACTCCGCCCATCGTGAATCCAAACTGTACTGCAACGAAGCCTGTCACCACAAGTTTGACATCGAGACGCCGTAGGGCCCGCTCTCTTCTTACTTTCTGGCTGTCTGGATTGAGTCATTCACCCTGACCCTAAACTGCACTCCAGGCGGCCTTTTTCGCCCCTTGTCATCAAAAATTTCACCTCAGTATATCAGCCGCTCAACTCCCAAATTGACGGATTGTTTTTTTACCACTATCAACTTTCACCAAACATCAGTGGCGTGAATCACACCTTCCAAAAGATGCCTTTCTCATAGTGAGAGATTTACATGACCCGGCTCAAAAAAAGCCACACGATTTCTGAATGGCCTATTTCCGATTAGGTCAACGATGAGTAGCGCACCTCATATATCTTAAACAAAAACTTCACCCTGACATATGTCAGTTCCAAACCTCACCCTGCGCTATAAAATAATTCCAGATGATCATCAAGAAATAATTTTAGTATTTTATTATTCCAATATTAGGAAGAAAATGATGAAAGCGAACAGCATACTTTTGGCTATGTCACTGTGCATGTCGACCACAGTAATGGCAATGGACGAATATTCCACCGAACTGGTTATTGTCGGCTCAGGTACAGCGGGCCTGACTGCTGCGGCCTATGCAGAAAGCATCGGAATTGACACCATCGTTCTGGAAAAACTGGCGACTCCAGGTGGGCAGCTATACCTGATTGAAGGTACCTATGCTGTAGAAACACCGCTGCAAGCAAAAAACATGGTCGGTAAAACTCGAGCACAGTCTTTTAAAGAAGCCATTGAATATACAGACTGGAAAGCCAACCCACGACTGGTAAAGCGTATTGTTGATACCTCTGCCGACAACCTCAAGTGGCTTGAAGATGCCGGTGTCGCCTTCGGCACCACACTGGTGACTGACACCCCTGACGGCAATCGGGTCAATCACACCTATGCAGACCATAATCCCGGCAAGCAAGCCGTTGATGCGCTGTCTAAGGTCATCTTTGATAATGGTGGTAAAATTCTAACTGAAACCGCAGGTGCTGAACTGATCACCAACAAAAAAGGGGATGTTGTCGGTATCTATGCCGACAGCGAAGATGAGGGACGTATCAAGATCAATGCCGACGCCGTATTAATGGCTACAGGCTCAATCGCTCAAAATAAAAAATTACTGATGAAGTATGCACCTGAATTGATGGTTGATGGTGAGCCCATGAAATCGATCTCCCTTACCTCTAATACTGGAGATGGCGTGATTATGGGTGAAAAGGTAGGTGCCGAGATGGCTGACCTTGGCCTGGTTATCGGTGAGTCTTTTGTACCTCGCAATACTCTATACAAAGAGATGTACTCCTCAAACACCATGCTCGACGCCTACATGATGATGAAAGCACAGTCTCTGTGGGTAAACTTTAAAGGCGAACGTGTATTTGACGAAAGCCTTTCTGGAGACTTCACCAAGGTCCTGAATGCATTCAAAAACCATGGCAACCAAGGCATTGTTATCATGGACGACGCCAAGCGCCAGGATTTGATGGAGGGGGCAGGTTCTGATACCAATTATTTCACCATGTATGATCGAGGAAGGAAGATCGTCAACTTTGACAAGGCAATTAAAAATGGTGAAAAGCGGGGTTACGCTTTCAAAGCAAACTCTATTGAAGAATTAGCAAAGAAAATGGGCATTGATGTCACTACGCTAACCGCCACCGTCAGTCGCTACAATGAACAGGCGCAAAAAGGAGAAGATATCGATTTTGGCAAAAAAGCACATTTCGATCCCCTGCTCACTCCTCCGTATTACGCCTTATGGGGGCATTCTACTATCTGTGACATGTCCGGCGGCCTTAAGATTGATCATAACGCTCAAGTAATCGGCAAGAAAGGACTTCCAATCAAAGGGTTGTATGCAGCAGGCGCCACCGCTGGCGGAATGTATGGAGGCAAATACCCCTATATTAACCCTGGTTTTGCCAGCGCCACAGCCATCGCCACAGGTCGATTCGCAGTGGAACATGTTAAATCCGAACTAAAGTAAGCATTGAGTTGGCCATGGCTCACACCATGGCCGACTGAGACAACCAGTTATGGTCTAATCCAGTCTCAAAGGAGCGGTGCATTTGTGCCAATCAGAGAGCGTAATCCACCATGGCACCTGAGATAATGGGAAAAGATGAATGAACAGATTTTACGACACAAATCCTTGGGTGATTCCAGCCGCTCCAAAACACATCGCGGATTTTTTCATCAACAATGGAGAGAGGCTGTCATTTAAAAAAGGTCAAGTTGTATCCGGCCCAACCGCTCGGCGCAAGTTGCAGGATTACATGATCTACAACCATAGTGGAATTATGGCACAGTGCTATCTAACACATGATGAAAATAAACCGCAAGCAATAAGCCTAACCCTACCAGGACGTGTAATTAACTATCTGGGGTTTATTGGTATCAATATTTCCAAAGAAACCATTATGTGTCTTAGGGACACAGAGGCCTACATTCTTCCCATTACCTTCCTCAAAGAATATGTGTCCAAACACGAGTCCATGCGCGAAGAGATCTACGGCTACATACATAAATGCATCGCCACTGACTATGATGGATTCACCCTAATGTTCACCTGTGACACCAGCATTAGATTGGCTTATTTCTTTCTCGCATTGGCCAATAACTATAACGAACGGTCAAACGATGAAATCCAGTGTATACCTCTCAAGCTTTCCCATGCCGAGTTGAGCTATGTGATGTTCACCAGTGTCAAAACCATTGACAGGATAATGCCAACTTGGAAATCACAAGGGGTTATTGAGACCAGAGCCGACACCACCATAATCAATCGGCATTTGCTGGTTTCAATGATAAGCGAGCAATGATATGCGTACTGGAGCCTCCACTCTGCCACACTCTTCTCCTTGGATTCCGCCAGAAGCTCCCGCTTTCTTAAGAATGGCCTTCTATGAAAAATCCGCTCTAATAACCGTTAAGAAGGGCGACTCCGTCGTCCACCGCAATGCACTGCATCAGCACCCTTATCAAAACTGCTTAATACTGGTTCAGCGCGGACTTTTAGGCCGGCGAAAGTGCACCAATGATATCAACAAGCAACTGTTTACCACGTTGCTATTGCCCAACAGAATTTATGGCTATTCTGGCTTTCTTCGCTACAGTGAAGCGGAAGACACTCTGGTGGCACTTCGAGAATCGCAAATTATGGTTCTCCCCATCACCCACTTGAAACAGAAGCTTGCCAACAACTGCGACTCTCGTCTCAAACAGGAAGTCATCACCTATTTCCTCAGTTGCCTGGAGGCTGAACAAAAAAGTCTGTTTGTCATCGCTACCAACGATACTCAGGACCGACTGTCAAAGCTGTTTAAAGCGCTGATTCATTCTACCCTGGGTAAAGATCATGGCGATAAATACGAGGTCCCAATCAGATTAACCAATGAAGAAGTCCGAAAACTCATTTACACAACAAAAAAGACCATCAATACCATTCTTCCATACTGGAAGAGGGAGGGATTGTACTGTCAGAATGAACACTCCACCCTTATTAGCAAATCAATAATATAGCTTTTAATCAATAGTATACGCTTTATATTCCACATTGTATCAACCGGAAATAGCCTGCCTGTTCAGACATTCATACCTGACAGGATCGCACCCCAGCGTAAATCAACTGCCGCAGATCACTGTAAGGTGATGTAAGAGCACTAGGGTATCGCCGCCCCTATGGGTACACTTGATCTCTGGAAAATTGTCGACTGAGTGAACCAAGGTGGCCAAAGCCAAAATTTTGATCGTCGAGGACGATGCCGAGATCGCCCGACTGACTGCCATGTATCTGCAGGCAGAGCAATATGACACCCGGATTGTAGACCGTGGGGATGATGCCCTGAACGCCATCCGCGAGTTTCAGCCGGATCTGGTGGTACTGGATCTGATGCTTCCAGGCTTAAGTGGCATCGAGGTTTGCCAGCAGGCACGCACCTTCTATCAGAAGCCGATCATGGTGATGACCGCCTGTGACGATGAGTTCAGCGAGATCAGCCTGCTGAAGATGGGCGCCGACGACTACCTGACGAAACCGGTTAAACCCCATGTCATGGCAGCCCGCATCGAAGCGTTGCTGCGCCGGTGGCACCCGGTCAACGTCGACAGCATCAACTGCGGCAAGGTTGTCATTCACCCCCGCCAACAGCGGGTGCAGTTCGATGGCAACCCCATCGACCTCACCGAATCGGAATACCGAATGTTACTGCTGCTGGCCGAGCACACTGGCCAGGTGGTGACCCGCGAAGCCTGCTGCAAGGCACTCAGAGGCATTAACTACGACGGCCACGATCGCTCGGTTGATATGCGCATCAGCGGTCTGCGCAAAAAGCTCAACGACGATCGGGCACCTTACAAGATGATTCTCACCGTTCGTAACCGCGGGTACATGCTGGTTCATGACTAAGCTGATTCCACCGCTGTTCACCCGCCTGTACCTCAGCATGATTCTGGCTCTGGTGGGCAGCATCGTGCTGACCCTGAACTTTGCCTCGCTGGTGTTGGACGACAGCGACACCAAAGACTTCTACGCCGATACCCACGCCGCCTATTCGTTTCTGTACAACAGCTGGCGCCTGCAGCCACTGCCGCCGGCCGAGTTTTTTGACGCCCTGGATTTGTGGAACTTCCCGTTTGAAGTACGCTGGCAGGTGGTGCCGACGCCGCCCTGCACTGAGTGCGACCTGGTGGCTAAGTTTGACCTGGCCGATGTCTACCGCTTTCGCGACAATGACGACCTGCTTGCCAGTTTCAGCATGGAAGGCAGCGAGGGCCGGTTGCTGCTGATCGATCATCTGGGCGCCTCAGGCATGCCCGCCGATCTGGAAGCCGCCTGGGAGGACGATCCCGAAGAGTTCTTCCCCTACCTGTTGTTCCTGATGGCCATTTTGGCCATGGGCGCCGCCCTGTACGTGCCGGCACGGCAGCTACAAACTCAGATCCAGGCCCTCACCGACACCCAACAGCGCTTCGGTCAAGGCCAGCTGGATGCCCGGGCAGAGGTGCCGGACGCGGAACCGGTTCGGCAATTGGCCAACAGCTTTAACACCATGGCGTCCGCCATCAGCACCTCGGTTCATGAAAGCCGCGTGTTTGCCCAGGCGGTCCCACACGAACTGCGCACCCCGCTCAGCCGCATTCAACTGGCCAACGGCTTGCTGCGCAAACAGTGCTCCAACGCCGATCAGATCGCCCTGCTGGACAACATCGATGCCTACGTCGAAGACATGGATCAGCTCACCAACCAGGTGCTGACCCTAGTCAGGCTGCACTCCCTCGACCGCCAGCCAGAACAACAACTTCAGGACCTGTCTCAGCTGCTGGAGCAGCGCCTGGCCTGGTTCAAAAAACTCGACGCCCTGCCGCTGCGCTGCTTTGTGAAACCGTTGCCACAGTACGCCGTTGACGGCAGCTGCTTTCGGCTGCTGTTCGACAACCTGGTCAGCAATGCCCAGCGCTATGGCCACAGTCAGGTTCAGGTCACCGCAGAAGCAATGCCGGACGGCATTCAAATCGCGGTTGAAGAAGACGGTCAGGGCATCAGTGCCGAAGACCATGAGCTGATCTTCCTGCCCTTTTCCCGCCTGGATGCCAGCCGCAATCAGGCCACCGGCGGGTTGGGGTTAGGCCTGGCTATCGCCCAGGCGGCCGCCAATCGAATGGGGGCCAAGATTCAGGTCAGTGACAGCCCCTTGGGCGGAGCCAAATTTACCGTGTTCGTTCCCACCAGCGCTGCGCGCTAACGCCTCATCGGCGGTCGTCCTGAACGCTGGCGATGCACAGCGACATTCGAGCGCCGCCCAACTTGGGCGAGCGACCGATGTGCAGCGTCGCCCCCATCCACTGACCGATACGGTCGACAATCGCCAGTCCCATGCCATGGCCAGCGTTGCCCCGACTGTGCTGGCCACGGACGAAGGGTTTGATCACCTCTTTCGCTTCTTGTTCATCAATGCCCTGGCCATCGTCATCGATGTGAATCCACACACCGCCATCGGTCTGTTCCAACACCACCTCGATGTTTGAACGACCAAAACGTCTGGCATTACTCAGCAAGTTATTGACCTGCATCGACAGGTATTTGGGGTCACTGCGAACCGTCACCGGCGTCGGTGCCGGGTTGAAGGTCACCGAATGCTGCGAGTCCGCCGTGGCATCCAGTCGCTCCTGCAACCAGTCGTTGAGCTCGATGGAGTGCCAGTCCGGCTGAATGTTAGCCTGATCCAGCCGAGCATAACTGAGCAGCGTCGCCACCAACTCCTCCATGGCATCCAGATCCCGGTTCAGTCGTTGGAAATACTTGACCCGCAGCGTGTCGCTGCGGGTCTCCTCCAGCGCCTCGATGCCAAATCTCAACCGGGCGATGGGGGTTTTCAGATCATGAGACACCGCCCGACTCAGCAATTTGTTGTCATCCAGCAGCTGCTGAATGCGATCGGCCATGCGGTTAAACTCGGTCTCGATGGAACGGATGTAGGAGGTGCTGCTGATGTCGATGCGCTGCTCCATCTGCCCCATGCCAAAGGCCTGGGTCACCCGGCTGAGGTTCAACAGCCGCCGAATCAGCGGCGATACCCACACCAACAGAATCAACACCACCCCGCCGTAAAACACCATGGTGTACAGCTCATTCAGACTCAGGGGCGGATCGGCAGGAGTAATCAGGGCGGTCGTGATGTTGAGTACCTGGCCGGTCTCCGGCAACCGGTAGTGCAAAGAGATCCCTTCGTCGGACTCCAGCAGCAGCGGTTCGCCGGCATCAAACTGCTGCCGCAACGGCGCCGGTAACCCAAACTGGTCTTCGGTCACCAACGACAGCTGTTCGGCATTGCGTCGGTTCCAGTTGTCGATAAAGGGGTCGCTACTGGCCTCGTCGTTGTCCAGGCTCAGCGCCAGCGACTCCCCCACCAGCTTCAGTGCCGCGATGCGACTGGCCACCCCCGGCGTGTCATCCTGCTGAGTCTGCAAAGCGGCAAACTCACTGATGGACCAACCCAACCCGGCAATGGACGCCAGCACCACCAGCACCAGCGACACAATCAGCTTTCTCATTGAGCGGGCTCGCTGTCATCCCGGCAAAACAGGTAGCCCTTGCCACGGACGGTTTTCACCCTGTAGGGCTGGCTAGGGCCCTCCTGCAGTTTTTTACGCAGACGGGAGATGCGAATGTCCACCGAGCGATCCAGGCCATCGTACTCGATGCCCCGCAGCTGCGACACCAGTTCGACCCGGCTGACGATGGTGCCAGCCTTCAGCGCCAACTGCCACAGCACGTCGAACTCATTGGCATTGAGGCCGATGGGCTGATGATCGATGGTCACCGACTTGGCGGTGGCATTGAGCACCAGGGCGCCGAACACCAGTTGCTGTTTAACCTCTTCATCACTGGCGCGGCGCAGCAGCGCCTTGATTCGGGCCAGCAGCACCTGGGGGCGAATGGGCTTGGTCAGATAGTCATCGGCACCGACTTCCAATCCCTGAATCTCATCCCCTTCTTCGCTGCAGGCGGTCATAAACAGAATCGGGCCGGAATAAAACGCCCGCGCCTCCTGGCAGACATCGAAGCCATTTTTTACCGGCATCATCACATCCAGCAGCACCAGGTCCGGCAACTCCTCGGCGATCATCTCCAAGGCGTAATCCCCCTGGCTGGCCACGGTCACCCCGTAGCCGTGATCCAGCAAATAGTCGCTGATCCACTCCGCCAGCGAGGCGTCATCTTCTACCACCAGTATCTGTTTGGCGACCGACATACTCAGAATAACCTCCAGCCAGACCGACTCTGTTTCGGAGCCTTATACACCCAGGTTACCACCACTTTCACCTCCGCCAGAGGCCGCGCTTCATCGTCGCGGATCAGGCTGAAGGTGGTGGTCTTCTCACCCTCAAAATTGTACTGATATTGCTGCATGGCGTTGCCGTTCCAGCAGGTCAGTTGTCGACGGTTGCGATTTAGCACCAGGCAATACTGACCGCTGTCCGGAGTCTGCCAGCGGAACTGCACCTCCTGGTAGCACGTCTGCCCTTTGTGCAGGGCAATGCAACGTTCCGGGGTGGCGGTAAAGGCCACCGACTCGTCCAGGCTCCAGGCCGTCAGCGGCAGCCCCAGCAGGACCACACCCACACATTGACTGAGTCTGTTCATGCCGCCCCCCTAAAACACATAGCTGACGGACGCGTTGAAAAACGACACGTGATCCGCCCGGTTAAAGGGGCTGTTGGTCACTTCGTCCGACAGCATATTGAGGCGATACATGGCCCGGAATACGCAGTTTTCGCTCAGCGGGTAGGCCACGCCCAGCTCGACCCCATAGTTAAAAGAGTCGTCCGGCGTGTACTCCGGAAACAGCTCGGTGGCCTCGTTGGCCTTGACCCCAAACAGGTGGCGGTTCAGCTTAGACGAGACATACTCGATGCTGCCGAGCATATGGAAGTTCCAGTTGCGCACCTGCCAGGATTTGCCCAGACGGGCGGTACTGAGCACCCCCTGGTCGTCGTAATAATCGGCCATCAACCGGTACTGAAACACGTAATGATCGCCCCAGTAACGGGTGGCTCGAAAGCCGGCGCCAATGTAGAGCGACTCTTCCGACATCAGGTAGGCATTACGGCCGGCTTCATCCAGTTCAGAAGGGTCAATCCCCTCCGGGCGGGCCCAGGAGCTTTGCAGGTTGGCCACCAACAGATCCAGTGACCAGTTTTCCGAGTTCCAGAAATTGACCCCCAGATTAATGCCATCCTGAGACTGATGGATCATCTCCACAAACAGCCCTTTGTACTGATAGGTGCCGCTGATCAGCAACGATGCCTGCACCGGCTCGTAGTCGGTCTGCCTGACATCCACTTTATTCACCGAGAACACACTGCCGCCCAGCTCAAAATAACCGCCATCGGCGAAGCGATTATCGACACCGGAGGAGACACTGCTGGCAATGTCCGAGGCCGTCGCCATGCCAGGCAGACAGGCCAGCAACCACAGCCAGGGACCGAATTGACGCACCTTCATTGTTTTCACTTTATTCATCATCGCGTTGCGCTACATAGTACCGAAATTTACCGGCAATTCCGTTAGCCACCACCAAACTCCAGTCATTGGCGTAACCGTTGCCTGCCTCTATCCTAATCGCCGCCCGTGCCAAGCCCAACTTCCCCCAGGATACATTCAGATACAGAGTCCCATCCACGAGCGGAATATAGTAGCCCCACAGTCATTCGACAGACGTTAAAGGATCAAAAAGATGAAAAAACTGTGCTTCGTTATCTCCGCCGCCCTGCTGTCCAGCCACGCGTTCGCAGACGCCGGCAACACCTACATTCGTAACGGTAATGTCTACAGCCACCAGGGCCAGTACTTTGCCGGCGCCGGCGTCATCACCGGCAGCAAGTTCTACAAGGGGCAGGATCATCAGACCGGTGCCTACCTCAACGGCGGTTACCACGGTGAAGACTTCAACGCCGACCTGGCCGGCATCAACTACCGTTTTTTCGGCGACAACGACAGCGCAGTCAACTTCAGCGCCTTTTTGGTCGCCAATCCTGGCTTCGATTCGGACGATGCCGACATTCTGTCCGGCATGAAAGATCGCGACATCAGTGGTGACCTGGGCCTGAACGCCGACCTGCACCTGGGTCAGGGCACACTGTCCAGCAAATTCCAACACGACGTCACCGGCGTCTACAAGGGCTACCAGGCCGACCTGACTTACTACCACCCAATGAACCTGGGCTTTGCGGATTTCGTTCCCTACGCCGGAGTGCACTACTTCAGCAAAGACTACGTCAACTACTACACCGGCGTATCCCGCTCAGAAGCCAAGGTGCATCGCCCGGCCTACCAGAGCAGCGGCGCCTTTAGTTACAACGTTGGTTACGCACTGGTGATTCCGGTGACCAAGCACTTGGACATCACCCAGTCCACCGGCTATTCCCGTCTGGGCTCCAACATGGGCGACTCGCCACTGGTAAACAGCAACAACCAGTGGGCCACCAGCCTGGGCGTGAACTACAGCTTCTAATCAACACCACAGGACCTCAACCATGAAATCGATCAGAAATGCGTGCGTGTGTGCGGGACTGGCGCTGATGCTGGCCGCCTGTGCCACCCCTTACGATACCGAGAAGAACTTCTGGTCCTTCGGCGAAGGATTTGAAACCGTGCAGATTGCGCCGGACGGCTGGCAGATCAGCTTTGTTGGCAACACCAACACCGACCGGGCCCTGGCCAGGAAGTACGTAATGCGCAAATCGGCAGAGCTGTGCCAACAAGCGGGCTACCCCTACTTCACCTTTACCAGTGAACAGACGGACCGCGATTCCGTCGGCCAGTTTGGCGTCGGCGTCGATGGCAACCACGATCTGCTGTGGGGCAGTTCCGCCATCAACAAAGAGACCTCGGTCGTGGTTGAGGTAACCGGTTTCACCAGCAAGCCAGAGGCGTCGGCCTCGCGGGTGTACGATACCGACTACATCCTTGCCCACGTCAAGGTCACTGACTGACACCGCAAAGCCGCCTTCGGGCGGCTTTTTGCGTTATCGGCATCGCCGCAGGGCCAAAGCATTATCAAACCAACCGGGAGACTGTTTCAATCTGAGGCCGGTTTTCAAACCCCATCGACCATTGCTACGCTTTTGTTCACATCCCATCCGTTGAAGCGCACAGCCATGACCAAGACCATTCTCATTACCGGCTCCACCGACGGCATTGGCCTGGAGACCGCCAAGCAACTGCTCCAAATGGGGCATCGAGTCATACTCCATGGCCGCAGCTTGCAAAAACTGCAGCGGGTTCAGAAGCAACTGGCACCACTGTGTGGCGGAAACGCGGTCGAAGGCATGATTGCAGATCTGTCCTCCCTGGCGGACGTGGACGCCTTTGCCACTCGGCTGGTTCAGCAATTGGATCACCTGGATGTGCTGATTAACAATGCCGGTGTGTACGACGTTCCCACCCGGCTCACTGCGGACGGCTTCGACATCCGGTTTGCGGTGAATACCTTAGCACCCTATCGGCTGACCCAGCGGCTGCGCCCCTTGCTGGGTAATACCGGCCGGGTGGTGAACCTGTCGTCGGCCGCTCAGGCACCGGTGGACCTGAGCGCCCTGACCCAAGGCACACCGCTGTCTGCCAGCGCCGCCTACGCGCAAAGCAAACTGGCGCTCACCATGTGGAGCCGTCAACTGGGCCAGGCTCTGCAACATCAAGGGCCGATGGTGGTCGCCGTCAATCCGGCGTCGATGCTGGGCAGTAAAATGGTGAAGGACGCCTTCGGCGTTGACGGTGGCGACCTGAGCATCGGTGCCGACATCCTGTGCCGGGCCGCCCTGGCCGATGAGTTCGCCGCGGCCGGTGGCCGCTATTTTGACAACGACATTGGCCGTTTTGCCGATCCCCATGCCGATGCCTTGAACCCGCAAAAGTGCGCCGAGTTGGTTGAAGCCATCGAGCAGGTTCTGGCCAGCGGCAACAGCGCCCACTGAATGCCGGGTGGCCGACTCGATAGCTCTGTGGGCTTCCTGCGCCTCAACCACCTGAGCTTCGGCCTCAAATGAACATCAATCACGCTCAATTACGCTGATTCCATCTCAATAACTCTCTTTAGGTGACAGGCGTAGCCGCCAAGACCTATCCGTTTGGTCACAATCTCATATTTTTAAAACACTCCCACCGGCCAGCCTAAGAGAGACCACAAATGCTTAGTGAACGAACTTTAATTGGGCGTCTACTTTATTCTTATAACGAAGGTTTTATTTACACGATGATGGTGGGGGGAGAATTGCTAGTAATGATGAGAAGAGAGAGCCCGAATCCCGCAGGGATCCGGGAGCCGTGATTAAAATCTGTCTTTGGAGTCTTTGTTGTTTGTGCAGCCACCTTCGGATAACCTAATTGTGCCATCATAATACTCGTTAATTTCAGCTATATATTTCTTCAAACCTTCCCTTTTCACTTGTTTAACAGCAGATTTCAATGCACTGTAGGCACCCTTGTCATGAAGCAAATCCAGTGAGCTTGCAGCATGCTCTGCAAACCCATTTCGTTCCTCTAACACAATACCCAATAGAGCCTCAACATCTTGACCATTACCAACAGCACCTAATGCCCTTATCGCCGAAAGCTGTATGCTTGGGTTAGGGTTATATAAGTTACTCCGTACATAATCACCAATTACAATCGCGTCGAAATCAATAGCGCAAATCTTATTGGCTTGCCCGATAAGTCTGGCAACCTCTAATCTAATTTTGGGGTGATTCAATACATAAGGGTCTATTTTTTTTGTAAAACTCTCATCCATGTCCCATAGCTTAATTAGAAAGGTTGAATAATATTTCGCCGACTCCATACTCCAATTGTTATTAAGTGCATTAATAACAGAACTCAATTTTCTGGAAAAGGCTGACGCTGGTGAGTCGGCAAAGCTCTTATTCACCATTGACTCATATGTCGCTGACGCATCAACTAACGAATTGACAACTTCATCATACTGCTTAGGTGGTACAGAAGCAGAAGAAGAGCAGCTAACCATACAAAGCAATAAAATTGATTTCAAAATATTCATATTATGATCCTGCTATCTGGTTGGAATCTGTACAGGAAGTGGGAACTTCATTGTGCCAACCTTCTGTCCAGTTTTTCCCTTGATCAGCAATTAATCAGACACCCAACACAGATAAGTGCTTCTAGCCATAAGCTATACTGCGGTTTTATCAGTTTCAAGGATGAGACTATGCCCACGGCCAGAAGCCAGCAGGTATCATTGCAAGATACCCCGTTCTATCACTGCGTCAGTCGTTGTGTTCGCCGCAGTTTCCTTTGTGGCATCGATACCTACACCGGCATCAGTTACGAACACCGCCGCGACTGGGTCGAAAAACGGTTACTCGAATTAAGTCAGGCGTTTGCCATCGAAGTCTGTGCCTATGCGGTGATGAGTAATCATACTCATGTGGTATTGCATGTTGATGCCCAACAGGCCAACGACTGGAGCACCCTGGAGGTACTCAACCGCTGGCACCGAGTGTTTGCCGGGACTGAAGTTACTCGCCGTTATTGTGACGACGAGCAGCGTGACAATCTAGCCAGCGTTGAACGCCACCAGGTGGAACGCAAAGCAGCGCTCTACCGCACTCGCCTGGCCGATTTAAGCTGGTTTATGCGCTCTCTGAACGAGTACATAGCTCGCGAAGCCAACAAAGAGGATGAGTGCACCGGGCGGTTCTGGGAGGGTCGTTTCAAATCTCAGGCGTTGCTCGATGAGCAGGCACTGCTGGCGTGTATGGCTTACGTTGACCTCAACCCTATTCGGGCAGGTATTGCCAAGACCCCGGAGCAATCGGACTTTACCAGCATTCAAATGCGCATCCGCGCAGCCCTTCGAGGCAAACAGCCAGAGCCGCTAAAACCGTTTGATGCCAACAATTTGGGCTTGCATGCATTACCCTGTCATCTCAATGATTATCTGGAATTGGTGGAGTTTACCGGTCGCGCCATCAGAGGCGATAAAACCGGGGCCATCCCAACCACCTGCGGCACATTACTGCAACGGCTCGATATTAATTTAGACAGCTGGATGGAGCTCACCGAGGGCTTTGAGTACCAGTTCTGCCACTTGGCAGGGCGACTGCACAGCCTGCAGCACTGCCGGCAAACCGATGGCATGCACCGAATTCGAGGCTCAGGAAACGCTAAGCGCTTGCTTGGTGCTTAATCGGTACGCTTCTTACCTCTTAAATTTAAAACTCTTTCCCTCCAAGAGTCGCTCTGCTGTCCGTTATTCAGTGGGTTGTCTTACAGAACGCGCCAAAACCGATCAGGTTGGTCACAATCTCAGCTTTTTAAACCACTCCCATCGACCAGCCCAAGAGGGACCACAAATGCTTAGTGAACGATTTTTAATTGGGTGTCTACTTTGCTTCTCTACTTTGCTTCCCACTAGTAGCGGCGCTGGCGAGCGCCGACCACTCTGCTGCTAAAAGCTGGACACCTCTACTGGTACTGGACACCCCTAGATTGAGAATAATTGAGTTTCCGCAAACCAAAATGAAGTTTCAGTTACCTTTGTCGCACCTTGTAAAGATATAAGTAACCATCCTCAACTCTAACAAGAGTACCTGGCTTGCTTAGCTCATCAATTATTGACTGACTAACATTCTCAGACAATTTAAACCTCGTGAAAGAGTTTGCCTCACATTTATTCAGCAACTTATTTAGATCATTTCTTGCCTTTAAATAGGGTTCTGGCTCACCCTCTAAGAGAAGAATATTCTCTATCTGGGGCGCATGCTCAACTTTAACCGCCAAAGGCAGAATTCTAGCCACGGAGTTTTGTTTTGCAAACATCTCCAGGGCAGGTTTGCAATTCGAAGTAATTATAACTGCCGACTGAATCACTTCCGCTCGAACTCCTTGGCAAAAGAGCATGGTTATGGCTACAGTGAAAATAGTTTTAGAGCTCATGTCATCCTCAACACATATCGAGTTAATCAGACACCCAACACAGATAAGTGCTTCTAGCCATAAGCTATACTGCGGTTTTATCAGTTTCAAGGGTGAGACTGTGCCCACGGTCAGGAACTAGGAGTCAGAAAAAATTTGAGCGGAATAACTGGACCACGCCTCGTAAACTGAGTTAGCCTGAACGTGCCAAAGAGATAATATATATGTTTTTCAATACCATGAGGCCAGAGAGAAACAACTGCCACGCTGTTTGATGCCGCAAAAAAGACGGCTGCAAGGGAGCCTTCTCAACCTACAGGGAAAAAACAAAACCGCTCCCTAGCACTTAAGCTTCCAGCCTACCCCAGGAGCAAGCCGACACTGCGTTACAGAGGCTGCGGCCTGTCTTTTCAAACATTCAGACGTTCTGCCCCGCCACGTAACCGGAGCTCCAGGCCCACTGGAAGTTAAAGCCACCGAGCCAACCGGTGACGTCCATCACCTCGCCGACAAAGAACAGTCCGGGCACCGTCTTGCACTCCATGGTCTTGGAGCTGAGCTGGTCGGTATCCACCCCGCCCAGGGTGACCTCGGCGGTGCGGTAGCCTTCGTCTCCCCCCGGCTTAAGTTGCCAGCGATTCAGTTGCGCCGGAATCGCCTCCAGTGTCGCCTTGTTGAGCTGTCCCAGCGGCAGGTTTTGCCAGCCATGGTAGGCGATCAGAGTCTCAGCCAGCCGGGCGGGAAAATGCTCCGACAGCCAGGTTTGCAGGTGTCGTTTCGGGTGAGCCTGACGGGCCTGGGCCAGTGCCTCGGCCACGTCCACTGACGGCAGCAGATCGACGCTGACCGCTTCCCCCGGCTGGCGATAGTTGGAGGCCTGCAGTACCGACGGGCCAGACACACCGCGGTGGGTGATCAGCAGCTGTTCGGTAAATGCCGGCCCGCGCTGGGCCGCCACCGTGGTGGTCAGGCTGATGCCCGACAGCGGTTCAAAGTGCTGCTTGTCCTGGGGCTGCAGGGTGAAGGGCACCAGTCCGGCCCGGGTTGGCAGTACCGTCAGGCCAAACTGCTCCGCCAGTCGGTAGCCGTAGGCACTGGCTCCCAATTTGGGCATCGACAGACCGCCGGTGGCCACCACCAGAGACTGGCACTGAATCCGGCCGATGCTGGTGGCAACCGCAAACCCCTGCTCCAGCTTGCTGACCGACTCCACCTCGGTGCGCAGCCGCAGCTGCACGCCGCCGTTGTCGCACTCCGCCAGCAGCATCTTGACGATCTCCTTAGCGCTGTCGTCGCAGAACAGCTGGCCGTGATCCCGTTCGTGATAGGCGATGCCGTGGCGCATCACCATGTCGATAAAATCCCACTGAGTGTACTGGGCCAGTGCCGACTTAACGAAATGACGGTTGCCGCACAGATAGTTGGCGGGCTCCAGGTACAGGTTGGTGAAGTTACACCGCCCACCGCCACTGATGAGGATCTTCTTGCCTGCCTGCTTGGCGTGGTCGATCACCATCACCCGGCGGCCGCGGGCAGCGGCGGTGGCGGCACACATCAGGCCGGCGGCGCCGGCACCAATCACCAGTACGTCTGTCTGTACACTCATCTCGTTTCACTCAGTCAAAAAACAAAAAGGGATGCGCCTGGCATCCCTTTATTCTGGTCATAGCGGGGGCTATTTTACTCGGACTTGGGGTCCCGAGACAGCAATTGTTTCGCCACCTCACGCACCGGCTTATCCTGGTACAACACCTGGTACAGCTGCTCGGTAATGGGCATCTCTACACCCACCCGCTGAGCCAGCATGAACACCTCTTTGGTGTTGCGATAGCCTTCCACCACCTGGCCAATTTCGGCCATGGCGGTATCGACGTCTTTACCCTGGCCCAGGGCCAGACCAAAACGGCGGTTCCGGGACTGGTTGTCGGTGCAGGTCAGCACCAGATCCCCCAGGCCGGCCATGCCCATAAAGGTGTCTTTCTCGGCGCCCAGGGCACAGCCCAGACGACACAGTTCCACCAGGCCCCGAGTGATCAGGGCGGTACGGGCATTGGCACCGAAGCCGATGCCGTCGGACATGCCGGCGCCGATGGCGATGACGTTTTTCACCGCCCCGCCCAGCTGCATGCCGATGAAATCGGAGTTACGGTATACCCGCAACCAGGTGCCGCAGTGCATCAGGCTGGCCATGTCCTCGGCGAACTCGTCGTCGGTGGACGCCAGGGAGATGGCCGTGGGCAGGCCCGCCGCCATCTCTTTAGCAAAGGTGGGGCCAGACATCACCGCCAGCGGAATGCCGTCGCCGAGAATCTCCCGGGCCACATCCTGCAGCAGGCGGCCGCTTTCCGGCTCCAACCCTTTGGTTGCCCACACGACCCGGGCATCATCACGCAACAGCGGCTGGGCTTGCTTAAGCACCACACCAAAGACGTGACTCGGCACCACCACCAGCACATTGCGGCTGGCAGCCAGAGCCTTTTCCAGGTCGGCTTCGACAATCAGCTCATCAGGAAAATCGACGCCGGGGAGAAACTCCTCGTTGCGACGATCCGCCTGCAGCTGGGCCATGTGATCCGGCAAATGTCCCCAGATGATGGTGCGATGACCATTACGCGCCAGGGAAATAGCGAGGGCGGTGCCGTACGACCCCGCCCCCAATACCGTTACTGCGGCTGGTTCAGTCAACTGACAGCTCCCGCTTACGCTTCGGCTTGTTCGCCAGCAGCTTCCTGTTGACGCTTCTGCATGTACTGAGCAAACAGGGCATCAAAGTTCACTGGGGCCAGGTTCAGTGGAGGGAAAGTACCACGGTTAACCTGGCTGGCTACGGCTTCACGAGCGTATGGGAACAGGATGTTCGGGCAGCCGGCACCCAAAGCGTGGGCCAACTGTGGCTCAGGCAGGTTGGCGATGGAGAAGATACCCGCTTGCTGCACTTCACACAGGAAGGCCACTTCGTCTTCAACCTTGGTGGTTACGGTGATGTTCAGAACCACTTCGTAAACGTCATCGGCCAGCTTGTTGCTGCGGGTGTCCAGGTCCAGCTTAACTTCAGGCTTCCACTCTTTCTGGAAGATGGCTGGCGAGTTTGGAGTCTCGAAAGAGATGTCTTTGGTGTAAACGCGCTGAATCTGGAACTGAGGTGCCGCTTGCTCGTTGGTCGCTGCGTTGTTAGCTGCTTCTGCCATGTGTCTAATCCTAAAATTGTTGTAATCGTTCTGGGCGTCCCGTCATGGTCGGCTGCACTCCTGGCGGTCGCGCCGTGCATGCCTGTGACAGGGTCCATTCGCCGTAATTAATAGTGATCGCGCGACCTGAATCCTGGGTTTAGCGCTTTTTGCGCACTACCAGCAAGTTGGCAGACTTCCAATCGGTCATGCCGCCCTGCAGGCTGAAAACCTGTCCAAAGCCCGCGGATACCAACATTTGCGCCGCCTGAACGGAGCTAACGCCAGCGTTACACACAACTATAATGGGTGCGTCCTTGTGCTTTTCAAGGGTTGAGAGCTGATTATTTTTAATTTCTGCCAGTGGCAGATGGATGGCGTTGGCGATGTGGCCCTTGCGGAACTCATCTTCACCGCGCACGTCTACCACCACAGCATCCTCTTTGTTGATCATACGTACCGCTTCCTGAGCGGCGACGTTTTTCACCTTAGAGAAGCTGGATTTGGCCATGGTAAACACCCAGGCGCCCAGCAAACCAACCCAGGCTGCACTCAGCATTGGATGGCGGCTTAGAAAATCGATGTATTCCTGCATGTCGTTGCCTAATTTGGTTATCTTCGGAGGGCTGAAAATCGCCAGTATAACCCGATTACCCCGCTTGTGAAGTGCTGACACCACAAAGGGCACTGCCCGAGATCACGACGGCGACCAAAAACCGCAGCTGTAATAAAATTACAGGATTGTGCGTTGGAAGTGGTGACGACCGCTGGTTACGTTGTACACTGATGGCAGTATTTTTAAATTGCCTACGCGGCAAAAAGGACCGTAGATGACCAAGCGTACTACTCCCCTTGCCCTGCTGATCCTAGACGGCTGGGGCCACCGTCAAGACGCTGATGACAACGCCATCAGCAAGGCGAACACGCCAAACATTGACCGCCTGTTCAATGACTATCCCTCCACGTTGATCTCCGGCTCCGGCATTGACGTCGGCCTGCCCGATGGCCAGATGGGTAACTCCGAAGTGGGTCACATCAACCTCGGTGCCGGTCGCATCGTCTACCAGGATCTGACCCGCATCGGTAAGTCCATCGACGACGGCGAATTCGAGCACAACCCGGTGCTGTGTCAGGCCGTCGACAAGGCACTGGCCAACGACGGCGCCGTCCACATCATGGGGCTGCTGTCTCCCGGTGGTGTCCACAGCCACGAAGACCACCTGGAAGCCGCCGTTCGCATGGCCGCCGGCCGCGGTGCGAAAAAAGTGTATCTGCATGCCTTCCTCGACGGTCGCGACACGCCGCCGCGCAGCGCCCACGATTCCCTGGCCCGCTTCGATGCCCTGTTTACCGAACTGGGCTGTGGCGCCATCGGCTCGATCATCGGTCGCTACTACGCCATGGATCGCGACCAGCGCTGGGAGCGAGTACAGAGCGCCTACGACCTGCTGACTCAGGCTAAGGCCGAGTACCAGTTTGAGTCCGCCACCGACGCCCTGCAGGCCGCTTACGATCGCGATGAAAACGATGAGTTTGTCGCCGCCAGCAGCATCAACGCCGACGCCACCTTTAACGATGGCGATGCGGTGGTGTTCATGAACTTCCGCGCCGACCGCGCCCGTCAACTGACCCGCACCTTCACCGACGCCGACTTCGACGGTTTTGAGCGCAGCAAGCAGCCAAAGCTGGCCGAGTTTGTGATGCTGACCGAATACGCCGCCGACATCGATACCGCCTGCGCCTTCCCGCCGGCATCGCTGAAAAACACCTTCGGCGAACTGATGGCCAACCACGGCAAGCGTCAATTGCGAATCTCAGAGACCGAGAAATACGCCCACGTCACCTTCTTCTTTAACGGCGGCATCGAGCAACCGTTTGAAGGCGAAGAGCGGATTCTGATCAAATCCCCCAACGTCGCCACCTACGACCTGCAGCCAGAGATGAGCAGCGCCGAGTTGACCGACAAGCTGGTTAACGCCATTGAAAACGGCGAATTCGATGCCATCATCTGCAACTACCCCAATGGCGACATGGTTGGCCACACCGGTGACTTCGACGCTGCCGTCAAGGCTTGCGAAGCCGTCGACGCCAGCATTACCCGAGTGGTAGCAGCCCTGCAGAAGGTGGGCGGCGAGTGTCTGATCACCGCCGACCACGGCAACGCCGAACAGATGCAGAACGCCGCCACCGGCCAGGCCCATACCGCCCACACCAGTGAGCCGGTGCCGTTCATCTACGTGGGCCGCGACGCCGACGCCCGTGAAGGTGGCCGCCTGTCGGATGTGGCGCCGACCATGCTGCACCTGATGGGAATGGAGATTCCCGAAGAGATGTCCGGCACGCCGATCATGACCCTGAAAAACTGATGATGAGTGGCCGCACCCGTTTGTGGCCCGCCATTGTAATGGCGGGCCTGCTCAGTGTTTCCGCTGGCGCCAGCCAGGAGGAGATCGATCAACAACAGCAGCAATTGCAGCAACTGCAAAAACAGATCAAGTCCAGCCAATCGGCGCTGATCAAGAGCAAGGCCGGCCGCGATAAGGCCAGCCGGGCCCTGCGTGAGGATGAACTGGCGATCAACAAACAGGCGGCGGCCATTAATGCCAACCAGGGCAAATTGACCCAACTGAACCGACAACTGACGGTCCTTAGTGGCGAACAACGCCAACTGGAGACCCAATATTCCCAACAGCAGCAACAACTGGCCGATCAAATCAAAGCCTCCTGGATCGCCGGGCAAGGCGAAGTCGGGCAACTGCTGCTGAATCAGAACAGCGCCGATAAACAGCGGCTGCTGACCTACTATCACTACCTGAACCAGGCCCGGGTCGAAGCGATGGAAGCCATCGCCAGCACCAAGCAGGCGCTGGAAGACAACCACAGCCAGCAACTGGCTCGTAAACAGCAACTGGAGCAGACTCAGCAACGGCTGGACGACCAGCAGCAACAGCTGAAGAAACAGCAGCAGCGGCGCAAACAGACCCTGGCCAAACTCGACCAGCAACTGAAGAAAGAGAGCAGCCGACTGAACCGGCTCGAAGTGGACAGCGAAGTGCTGGCCCAGGCCATCGAACAAGCCCTGGCGGCTCTGGCGGCCCAACCGGTGTCCCTGGACGGCCTCAGCAAGCTAAAACGCAAACTGCCCTGGCCCATCAGCGGTCGAGTCAAGCAGGGCTTTGGCAACCACCGTCAGGGGCAGCTGCGCTGGAACGGCATGCTCATCGATGCCAAAGAGGGCCGCAACGTCGAAGCGGTGGCGCCCGGTCAGGTGGTGTTTGCCGACTGGCTGCGTGGCTATGGCCTGGTGGTGGTACTGGATCACGGCGACGACTACCTGAGCCTGTACGGCCACGCCCAGAGCCTGCTCAAAGAGGTGGGTGAACGGGTCGAAGGTGGTGAAGTGATCGCCCTGAGCGGAAGATCAGGCGGGCAACTCGATAGCGGACTATACTTTGAAATTCGCCATCGGGGACTTGCAGTTGATCCGGCGCCTTACCTGAAAAGACGCTAAATCCTCCCCAAAATCAGTGACCAGAGGGGTACGCCATGTCGCGTATTGGTGCCTTACTGGTCGGCATCCTGTTTGCGTTTACCGTCAACGCTCAGGAGCACAAGGAGGTGGCACCGCCGACATTAGAGGAAGCTCAGCAACTCCTGATCACGGTGCAGGACATCGTCGATTACTACTACGTGGACTCGGTGGATCGCCAGGCGATGCTCGAGGCCGCGCTCAAGGGCATCTTCGAATCCCTGGATCCTCACTCCACCTACCTGACGCCTCAAACCCTGCAACTGCTGCGGGAGGCCAATAACGGTCACTATTACGGCTATGGCATCGAAGTCAGTATCGAAGAGGATCAGATTCAGGTCATCGCACCACTGGCCCACAGCGCCGCCGACTATGCCGGGGTGAAGCCCGGCGACATTCTGGTCAAGGTCGACGACCTGACCGCCTCCCCCGACACCATCGATACCCTGATCCGTTACATCAAAACCGCCAGCAAAGAAGATCGCTCACTGTCGCTGGTGCTCAGCCGCCGCAACCTGGCCGAGCCGGTGACCGTGCTGCTGCAACCCAGCAACATCAGCATCAACAGCGCCCTGTTTTTCGAGCTGCCTCAACAGGTGGGCTACCTGCAGATCACCAACTTCAACCGCCAGACCGCCGAAGAGGTGGCCACGGTGGCCGACCGCATGCAGCAGCAGGGGTACCAGCAACTGATCCTGGACCTGCGCAACAACCCAGGAGGCATGTTTGATGCGGCGGTACAGGTGGCCGACATGTTCCTGCAAAGTGGCCTCATCGTCTCCACTCACGGCCGCTTCCTCGACGCCAATAACGACTACTACGCCTCGGAGAACAGCCTGTTTCAGCAGATGAAAGTAGGGGTGTTGATCAACGAAGGCAGCGCCTCGGCGGCAGAGATTCTGGCCGGCGCCCTGCAAGACCACCGCCGGGCCACGGTGTTTGGTCAAACCTCGTTTGGCAAAGGCACGGTGCAGAGCCTGATTCCGCTGATGGGCCAGCAAGGCGCCATCAAACTCACCACCGCCCGCTACGCCACCCCCAATGGCACCTTCATCGATAAGCAGGGGATCTCTCCTGACGTCAGTGTGTTACTGGAGAATGAAAAAGAAACTCCTATAATGGAAAACACCGACATCAGCGGTCGCTGGCAACAGGATAGCCAGTTGGCTGCCGCCTATGAATGGGTGTTGCAACCGGATCAGGAGTCACCATAAAACAGATTGTCGCCGCCGTGCTGCTGTGTTGCAGCACCCTGGCAACGGCCGCCGAACTGAGCCTGATCATCGATGATGTGGGCTACCGGCACACCGATCATCGCGTGCTGAACCTGCCCGCAGGCACCACCCTTAGCGTGCTGCCCCATACTCCTTGGGGCCGGCAGTTAGCGGTGTCCGGCTGGCGTCAGGGGCACGAAATCATGCTGCACCTGCCGATGCTGGCCGAGGCTGGCAACGCCTTGGGGCCCAGCGCCCTGCTGCCGGGCATGAGCCAGTGGCAGGTACAGCTGACCATCAAGCGTGCCCTGGCCGACGTCCCCTTTGTCCGGGGCGTCAACAACCACATGGGCAGTGAACTGACTCGGCAACGACCGATGATGGATAAAGTGATGACCGAGCTGGCCGAGCGCAAACTGTTTTTTGTCGACAGCCTGACCACCCCGGAGTCGGTGGCCTACGACAGCGCCGCCGCCCACGGCATTCCGGCCCTGAAACGACACGTGTTTCTCGATAATGAAACCCAGGATGTGGATCTGAATCGCCAGTTTGAACAGGCACTGACCATCGCCCAAAAATACGGTAAGGCGGTGCTTATCGGTCACCCCTACCCGGAAACACTCAGCTACCTGGAGCGCAACCTGTCACGTCTGCCCGAGATGGGAATCCGGCTGGTGCCGACGTCGACACTGCTCAGCGACCGCCAGCGCCAATGGATGCGGCCAGTACAGCCCCCGACCGCATATCTTCATAAGTTGCCTGCTCCAGTACCGTCAGCGTCGCCATAGCCTGTTGATCGGTGCCGCCGCACAGGTCGGCGTCCGGCTTAAACGCGCCACACACCACCGGCCGTGACGGCTGACCAAACAGCTTGCACAGGTTGTCGTCGTTCAACTGCACGCAGCGCACGCCGGCGGGCTTGCCCTCTGGCATCCCCGGTATGGGCGAACTGATGGACGGCGCAATACAACAGGCACCACAGCCTAAACGGCATTCCACGACATACCTCCATAAACGAAACGGGCCGGCAGTGCCGACCCGATAATCAAACCCGCAAACACCCGATCAGTCATCCATCAGGTTCTGCAGTTTCTTGATGGCGTTCTTTTCCAGCTGGCGTATGCGCTCCGCCGACACCTGATAACGGTCTGCCAGCTCCTGCAGGGTCACCTTGTCCTCTTCCAGCCACCGGTTCCGCAGAATCTCCTGGCTGCGCTCGTCCAGGGTGCGCATGGCGGCATACAGGCGCTCTCGAGCCTGGGCCTCATGATCTTCCTGTTCGATGTCATCGGCGTGGTTGGAGCCCTGATCTTCCAGGTAGTAGGCCGGGGCGTAGCTGGTGTCCGGGTCGTCCGGCTCGTTGGGAATGTCGAAGGCCGCATCCTGAGCCGCCAGACGGGACTCCATCTCCAGCACTTCGGACTCGCTGACCCCCAGGGTCTCGGCGACGGTAGACACCTCATCGGCGGTAAACCAGCCCAGACGCTGCTTGGCTTTACGCAGGTTGAAGAACAGCTTGCGCTGCGCCTTGGTGGTGGCCACTTTAACGATGCGCCAGTTTTTCAGCACGTATTCGTGAATCTCGGCCTTAATCCAATGCACCGCAAAGGACACCAGCCGCACCCCGACTTCGGGGTCGAAACGCTTCACCGCCTTCATCAGGCCGATGTTGCCCTCCTGAATCAGGTCGGCCTGAGGCAGGCCGTAGCCGGAATAGCTTTTGGCCACGTGAACAACAAAACGCAGATGAGACATGATCATGGCTTTCGCCGAATCAATATCACCGCTCTGGCGCAGACGCACGGCCAGTTGGTATTCCTCTTCTGCAGAAAGCATGGGGATGCTGTTGACCGCCTGGATGTAAGACTCCAGACTGCCGCCGCCCTGGGGGACGACCATCAAGCCCATGGCATTAGTTTTGTCGCTCATTGATACCTCTGAAAAACGCTTGGCTTGGGAGTCTAGCACGAAACGGGATCCGCTTCACACGCTGTGTTTATGACCCGCAATGGCTACTGAGGTTCAATGGCAGTGAGGTGGCGCTGCACCGACAGCCAGGCGCCGAGCCAACACAGCAGCACCGACGCCAGCATCATGGTGCCGAGCTCGGCCCCGCTGAGGCCCGCCAATTGGAAACCGGACTGATAGCTGCTGATAAACTCACCCAACGCCCGGTCAAACCACACCAGGGTAGCGCTGACCAGGGTCCAGGCGATCACCGCGGCGATGACGCCGTACCAGACCCCGGCATAAAGGAAAGGGCGACGAACAAAGCCGTTGGTGGCACCCACCAACTTCATCACTCGAATCTCATCCTGGCGCTGAGTAATGGCCATGCGAATGGTGTTGGCAGTCACCAGCACCACGGTCCCCACCAGCAACGCAGCCAAACCCCAGGCCATCTTGGCCAGGCTGTTCATCAACGCCTTGAGCTGCATCAACCAATCCAGATCCAGGCGGGCGATGTCCACTTCCGACAACGCCTCCAGCTTCAGCTTAAGTTGTTGCAGTGGTTCCAACTCGCGATGCCGCAGGCTGGGGATCACTCGAATCACCGCTGGCAGCGGGTTATTGTCCAGATACTGCAGGGCATCGCCGTACTGAGACATCGCCTTAAAGTCCTGCAGCGATTGCTCCGCCGACAGGTACTCAAACCGGTCGATCTCCGCCATCCCTTTGAGCCGCGACTGCAGCCCCTGCAATCGAGCATCGCTGAGATCGGCGCGAAGGAACAGGCTGATTTCGGTGGGATCGGTCCACTGCTGCTGCATCTGAGCGCTGTTTTTTACCAGCACCGCCAACACCGTCGGCAGACTGAGGCTGATCCCCAGTACCGCCATGGTCAGCAACGACGTCAGCGGCAGTCGCCATAGCTCGCCGAGGCTGCCCAACGCATGGCGCAGGTGGCCCTGACAGTAGACGCTGATGCGGCGCCCCAGGCTCATCTTACGGCCGGACAGACTCATAACTCGGCTCCCTGATAGGCTTCACTGATCATGGCGCCGTTGCGCAGAGTCAGGGTGCGGTAACGCATCCTGGCAATCAGGCCAAGATCGTGGGTGGCGATCAGCACCGTGGTACCGGCTCGGTTAAAGGTCTCGAACAGGCGCATGATCTCCACCGATAACTTGGGATCCAGGTTACCGGTGGGCTCATCCGCCAGCAGCAGTTTGGGCTTGGTGACGATGGCACGGGCGATGCCGACCCGCTGTTGTTCACCGCCGGACAGATGCATGGGGTAATAATTGAGCTTGTCCCCCAGCCCCACCAGGTCCAGGGCCGCCCCGACCCGCTTATCGATTTCACTGCCACTGAAGCCTTCAATCAGCAGCGGCAGGGCCACGTTGTCCTTTACCGACTTATCCATCAACAGGTTGTGATCCTGAAAGATGATGCCAATCTCGCGACGCAAGAACGGAACTTTCGAGCGGGCCAGCTTGCCGATGTCATGGCCATGAACCCACACCTTGCCGGTGGTGGGTTTCTCAATGGCAGTGATCAGCTTCAGCAGGGTACTTTTGCCGGCGCCGCTGTGGCCGGTCAGAAATGCCATTTCACCGGGGTCAACACTGAAGTTGACCCGGTTCAGGGCCTGGAAACCGCCACTGTAGACCTTACTGACCTGCTCGAAGCGAATCATGAATTATCCTGTTTCCTCGGTAAACAGGGCTTCGATAAAGGCGTCGCTGTCGAACGGCCGCAAATCATCGATACCCTCACCCACACCAATGTAACGTACTGGAATGCTGAATTTATCAGCTAATGCGAAGATAACGCCACCCTTTGCGGTGCCATCCAGTTTGGTCAGGGTCAATCCGGTCAGTGGCACCACTTCATTAAACAGTTGCGCCTGGCTGATGGCGTTCTGACCGGTACTGGCGTCCAGAGTCAGCATCACTTCATGCGGTGCCTTGGGATCCAGCTTCTTCATCACCCGGACGATCTTCTTCAGCTCCTCCATCAGGTGCGCTTTGTTCTGCAACCGGCCGGCAGTATCGGCAATCAACACATCCACCTTACGGGCGGTGGCGGCCTGCAGGGCATCGAAGATCACCGAGGCACTGTCGGCACCGGTATGCTGAGCCACCACCGGAATGGCGTTGCGCTCGCCCCAGACCTGCAACTGCTCCACAGCCGCAGCACGGAAGGTATCGCCGGCAGCCAGCATCACCGATTTGCCCTGAGCCTGGAACTGCTTGGCCAGCTTACCGATGGTGGTGGTCTTACCCACACCGTTGACGCCCACCATCAGGATCACCATGGGGCCGTCCGGGTTGTCGATGCACAGCGGCTCGTTCACCTTGTCCAGCGAGGTTTTTAGCTCGCCCCGAAGGTGAGTAAACAACGCATCGCTGTCTTTGAGTTCACCAAAGCCAGCGCGCTCGGTCAGATTGTCGATGATGCGAGTGGTGGTTTCGATACCCACGTCCGCCAGCAGCAGCTGGGTTTCCAGCTCCTCAAACAGTTCGTCGTCGATCTTCTTGCCACGGAACAGCGCCATAAAGCCGCCGCCGATGTTCTCTCGGGTCTTTTTCAGCCCGGCTTTCAGGCGGGCAAAGAAGCCCCCTTCTGGCTCTGGCTCTGGCTCTGGCTCTGGCTCTGGCTCTGGCTCTGGCTCTGGCTCTGGCTCTGGCTCTGGCTCTGGCTCTGGCTCTGGCTCTGCAGTCTCTGGCGACGGCTCGGCCGCAACCGGTTGTGGATCCACCACGCTATCGGATGCCGCCTCAGCCTGAGACGATTGCGGCTCCACGGCCTCTGGCTTAGGGTCTTGCGCCGCCTCTGCTATCGGGGCAGGCTCGGACTCCGCCTCATCCGTCGGCGTGGGTTGCGGGTCCTGAGCACTGGGCTCAGGTTCAGAGGGAGACTGGGATTCCGCCTGTTCGGGCAGCTCCTGCTCGACCTCTTCGGTCTGCTCATCTTTATTGCGGCTAAACCAGGAAAAAATGCCTTTCGCCATCTTCAAAACCTTTACTGATCATTGGGGCTCGCCCTAGATACTTGGGGCCTAGCCCCTGTTACAATAGCGAGTTTTTCAAGCGCCATAGTCTAACCAGAAACGCAGCAAAAACCGAGGAATCCATGGCCAGAGGCTCACGAAACCCCAAATCCCGCACATCGACGGCCGGCAACGGCGGTCAGGTCCGCATCATTAGCGGCAAATATCGCGGCCGAAAACTGCCGGTTGCGGACCTGCAGGGATTGCGCCCCACTACGGATCGGGTGCGTGAAACGCTGTTCAACTGGCTGCAGGGCGACACCCTCAATGCTCGGGTGCTGGACTGCTTTGCCGGCAGTGGCGCCCTGGGGCTGGAAGCCCTGTCCCGCCATGCGGCCTCCGTGACCCTGTGTGAACTGGATAAAGGCGCCGCCAGCCAATTACAGCGCAACCTCACCACCTTGGGGGCAGACAATGCCACGGTGATCTGCGGAGACAGCCTGCATCGGCTGTCGACCAGCGCCACCGAGACCTACGATCTGGTGTTTATCGATCCTCCCTTCCATAAGGGCCTGGCTCAGCCGGTGATCGATCGTCTCGATCAGCACGGCTGGCTGAATGACAACGCGCTGATCTACTTGGAAACCGAGACCGATCTGGCCCCATTGGCGATACCCGCCAACTGGCAACCCCTGAAGCAGAAGCAGGCCGGCCAGGTCTGCTACCGCCTCTATCAGCGGCAGGAGGTCTGATGGAACAGTTGTGCTATTGGGGCCGTCGTGCCACCGCCATCGCCTGGGTGGCGATGATCATCAACCTGATGTGGCCACTGCCACTCAGCGACTTTATCACCCTGCTGTTGCTGGTCACCGTCACCGCCCACCTGACGTTGGCCATGACCACCCTATTCTACAAGCGCCAGGGGCTGGTGGCCGTCGCTCGAGTATTGCTGTTTGGGGTGTTCGAATTTTTCCGACCTCAGGCAAGCGACGACAGGCCATAACAACGGTTGCGACCCAGCGACTTGGCCTTCAGCATCAGCTGATCCAGTTGCTCCAGTGCATCGCCGGACAGGTGTGCGCAATTGAGGCCGCCGTAGCCGATGGAGACGGTGAAGGGCAAGGGTTGATCCGGCAGCGGCAATGGAGCCGCCATCACCGTCAGGCGAATCTTCTCTGCCAACACCGCCAACTGCCTGGCGCCGATACAGGGAATCAGCAGCATAAACTCCTCCCCACCCCAGCGCACCGCCATGTCCTCGCAGCGGACATTGTCGGTCAGCAGGGCGGAGAAGTGCTGCAATAACTGATCGCCAACGATGTGGCCAAAGGTATCATTGACCCGCTTAAAATGGTCGATGTCCATCATCATCATCCCCAGCACCAGTTTGCCCGGCGACTTGGAAGCCAGACGCCGCCCCAGTGACAACAGCTCATCCAGGCGCGCTTCCATGCCGCGGCGATTGTAGAGGCCGGTGAGGGGGTCGGTCATGCTCTCTGTAGCCAGGGCCTTACCCACCTCCAACAGACTCAGGTCCGACTCGATGATGTTCACCACCGACTGCATCAATGCCAGCCACTGGTGACAATGCTCCCTGGGCTGAGTGTCATAGATGCACAAAGTGCCAAACAGGAAGCCATTGGGCTGGCGAACCGGCAGCCCCAGGTAGCTGATGATCCCGGCACGGGTCTCGCGGCCATGGGCCCATTTGGGATCCCGCCAGGCATCATCCACCGCCAGGTGTTCACCCGAACTCATCACCTGCTCGCAATAAAGATCCAAGATGGGAAACTGTTCTCCGGCCTGGGTGGCCGGTGGGCAACCGTGGTTGGTCGACAAAATCTGCATCTGCTGACTGCTGCAGCGGGACAGGTAGGCTCCGGGCATTCCCGTCACCTGGCTGAGCATCTCCAGCAGGTGCTGCCACTGCTTCTGTGCATGGGACTCCAGCACCGGGAGTATTTTGACGTCCTGCAGTTGCATTCCAACCCCTCCCTGATTGCCGAACCCCCGCCATCACTCTCCCTGATGCACACTGAGGCATGCCATAAACTCGACGCTAACCTTCATTAAAAATACGCCATAACACAACATCTTGCTCAGAATTTAAAATCGATAATTGTTCGGATTTGTCGGCAAAATATGAGCGTCTACCCATTTTTTTCACTGCGGCAATGGATAATAATGAGTCAGGCTTCTGTATCGCTAACTTAGTGGTATTACAAACACATATTAAACAGTCATGTGGGTGTTGATATTCATAAAGAAGTAGTTAAGGTTAGCCGACAGAAGGTGGCGCGGATCACATTCCCGAACAACTAAAGAAGACAACTATCACAACGATGAAAATCATTACGATTGACCAACTTGCGTTAGGGATGTATGTCGAGAGCATTCCCGACCACCCGAAGTTGTCGATGGTTCAAAAGGGCTACATCAAGGATCCCTCCACCCTGGGGATGTTGCGCAACCTTGGCGTCGAGCGAATTGTCATCGACCCGAGCAAATCCAAACGCGCCCCCACCGTCAGCAAGCCCCAACCAGTCGCGGCTAAGACTCCGGCAAAAGACAGCCTGAAAAGCGAACTGCCCAAAGCCAAGAAACTGCTGACCCAAGCCAAACAGCTGCAGTCGCGACTGATGTCCGACGTGAAATTGGGGCAACAGCTGGATCTGCAGCCGGTCAACATCATGGCCGACGAATTCATCGGCAGTGTGTTTCGCAACCAGAGTGCACTGGCCTGTCTGCGACTGATCAAAGACAAAGACGACTACCTGCTGGAACACTCGCTGGGGGTTACCATCCTGATGACCCTGTTTGCTCGAGCACTGGGCATCAGCGGCACCACCCTGCATCAACTGTGCGTCGGCTCGCTGCTGCACGACATCGGCAAAATCCGCATTCCCGAAGCCATCCTCAACAAGCCCGGCAAGTTGACCCCGGAGGAGTTTGAGGTGATGAAAACCCATGCCGAACACAGCCGCCAGATCATCTCGTCCACCCCAGGCATCAGCAAGGTCAGCCTGGATGTGGCCGCCATGCACCACGAGAAACTCGACGGAACCGGCTACCCGCAAGGGTTAAAGGGCGAACAGATCACCATGGCCGGTCGCATGGTGGCGATTTGTGACATTTACGACGCCATGACCGCCGACCGGGTTTACCACAAAGGCATGGCGCCCACCCTGGCACTCAAGCGCCTGCTGGGAATGACCCCCAACGGCCTGGATAAAAACCTGGTGGTGAAATTCATCCAATGCCTGGGCGTCTACCCCAACGGCTGCATGGTGGAACTCAGCAGCGGCCGGGTCGGCATCGTGATGGAAACAGAAAATCGTAAGCCCACCAAGCCATTAGTGAAAGTGGTCTACAACCTCAAGACGCAGACCCACATCATGCCCAATGAGATTGAGCTGGAACGCTACAACGACCACATTCTGAAAGCGATTGATCCCCGTGACCATAAGCTGGAACTAACCAACTACTTGTAGAACTTGCCACTGGCAGACCATGAAAACCACCCGGTCTGCATCTGAAGGCGATTGCGGGTATAATTTTCCGCATTCCCCGCTGGACAGCATTGGGACGACGAGGTAACGTACGCCTCCCAATTGAGAACAATTATCATTATGAACTATTTAATCGCCAGCCTGCTGATCTTGGCAGTCGGCCCCATTCTGCATCACGGCCTGCGTAAACAACGAGGCATCATCACCGCCATCGGCGCCTTCGTGATGGTGTCTCTCGGCGGACTGGTGTTGTTTGATATTTTGCCGCAAGTGGTCCGCCTGGGCGGCGCTGCCGCATTGGGCTTTATTGCCCTGGGATTGTTCGGCCCGACGCTGACAGAAAAACTGTTTAAACGCCACTCGGCCTTTGCCCACAATCTGACGGTAACTCTGGGGATCGGTGGCCTGCTGTTGCACTCGGTCACCGATGGCAGCGCCCTGTTTATGGCCTCCAATGCCCAGGGGCCACTGCTGCTGGCGTTTGGTATCATACTGCATCGCATGCCGGCGGGCCTGGCGGTATGGTGGCTATTGCGCCCGGCCTACGGCCGTCTGATCGCCGCCTCGGTGTTGGGACTGATGATGGTCACCACCATCATTGGCTATGTGATGGGGCCAGAGTTGCTACTGACCATGACCGCCAGCCACGTGGTATACCTGCAGGCGTTTGTCACCGGTTCCATTCTGCACGTGTTGTGGCACCGCCCCCATGAGCACCACGGCCACCACCATGAGCATGAGCACAGCGGTCTGCCCAAACTGCACTCCAGTCACTGGATTGGGGGTGGCCTGGGACTGTTGTTCCTGGTGCTGCTGATGGCGGCCCATCCGGACCACGGCCACAGCGAAGCCGGTGAACACCTGCACGATGCCTCCGAGGTACACCTTGGCCACGACCCACAATCAGAATCGGATCAAGCTGACCACGAGCATGAGCACTAACTGGTGTGGTCGTGGACGATGCGCCAGTTGTCCCCTATCTTTTTGAAGATCAGGGTAAACTCTCCCGCGGGCTGATCTTTCTTTCGCAGTAGCTGCCAGCGGCCCACCACCAGGGCCGCGTCTTCTGACAACATCTGCACCGTTTCCAGCTCAAACAACAGCTTGCCCATGGTCGCGGCATCGGGGTAACGCGCTTGATACCCTTTAAGGGTGTTGTCCCAGCCGTACTTGATCTTGCCACTGGAGACAAAGCGCAACTGCTCACTGTGCCAGTACCCCTGCATGTAGCCCTCGATGTCGGCCCGGTTCCACGCCGCTTGTTGCTGAGCCAGCACCGCCCTAATGTCCGCCTCAGAAGCCAGGGTCAAAGGGCTGATCAGTAACCCGATCAAGACCAAAAGCCACCTCATAATCACCTTCCTTAGTTTTTTGGAGTATTGATTCAGTTTAACTGCTGGCTTTAACAACAGCGATTGCCACTCTGAAACGCCGGGGTTGGTATACTTACTCCATTGCTCGATACACACAGATCAATCACTATGACACACCGCATCTCGGCCTGGCTGCTTAAGCGCCTGGGCTGGTCGATACAAGGCCGAATCCCTGCCACCGGCCGGCACATCATCATTGTTGGCCCCCATACCAGCAACTGGGATTTCCCCATCGGCATCCTGGCCCAGTGGGCGTTGGGAATGAACGCCAACTTCATCGGCAAGCACCAACTGTTCCGCTGGCCACTGGGGTGGTTATTCCGGGCGCTGGGGGGCTTTCCAGTCAACCGGGGTAAGCAGAACAATCTGGTGAATACCGCCGTCGAGCTGTTCGCCACCCAGGAGAACTTCATTCTGGCACTGGCGCCTGAAGGCACCCGCAAGCCGGTCACACGCTGGAAAACCGGCTTCTACCACATCGCCAAACAGGCCCAGGTTCCCATCTACTGCGCCGGACTGGACTTTAAGTCCAAGACGGTGATCATTCGAGAGCCGCTGGTTCCCGGCGACGACATGGCTGCCGACATGAACACCATGCTCGATTTTTTCCGCGCCATCCATGGCAAGTACCCGCAGCCAGTACCGCGCTATTCGGCGTGAGCCGGCGTCAGCGCGGCAAAATCCAGGCCGCTAGGGCGCTGCATCGGCCGCAGCTCAAACTCAGGAAGAATGGCAAACAGGTGGTCAAAGATGTCCGCCTGAATGCCTTCGTACACCGCCCAACGGGTGTCGTTGGTAAAGCAATACAGTTCCAGCGGTAGTCCCAACTCTGAGGGCGCCAGTTGTCGCACCATCATGGTCATCTCCGGCGTCAGCTGGGGGTGGGCATTCAGGTAGGCATCCAGGTACGCGCGCAAACACCCCAGGTTGGTCATGCGGCGGCCATTGACCGTCATATCCATATCCTTGTGACCCAGATTCGCCTGCTTCAACTCAGCCAACTTCTGCTCCAGGTAGGGCTGCAGCAACTCAATGCGTTGCAACTGAGCCAGCAGCGACTCATCCACGAAACGGATCGAATTCACATCCAGGTTCACCGCCCGCTTAATGCGACGCCCACCAGACTCCTGCATGCCACGCCAGTTTCGAAAGGCATCGGTGGTCAGCGCGTACGCGGGGATCATGGTGATGGTTTTGTCCCAATTCTGCACCTTGACCGTGGTCAGCGTTACCTCCACCACTTCGCCATCGGCCCCGTACTTGGACATCTCGATCCAGTCACCAGGGCTGACCATGCGGTTCGCCGCCAGCTGAATGCCAGCCACAAAACCCAAGATAGTGTCGCGAAACACCAACATCACCAAACCGGTGGCAACACCCAAGCCGGACAGCAGATACAGCGGCGATTTATCCAGCATGATGCCGATAAACAGTATCAAGGCGACAATGAACAGGAACAGCTTGGTTAGCTGAACGATACTCTGTACCGGCAGCCGCCGCCCTTCGGGTCGCGTCGATGCCACCATCCTGACCGTATCCAGGCAGGCGTACAGAACCCGAATCGACATCACCAACATGGTCAATTCCAGCAACCTGGAAGCCATGTCTTCCCAGAATGGCCACAGATTCAACATCATGGGAGTGAACAGATCCAGCACCACCAACGGCGCAATCTGAGCCAGCTTCTCCAACACCCGATGCTGCTTCACCGGCAATGCCCAGGTGGTGTTGCTGCGTTCAATCACCCGGCGGGTACCGTGCACCAGAATCCGGATAAAGAGGCTGTACACCACAAAAGCGGTGATCAACGCCACAGTGGCAATGATGCCTACCGTCAACAGGTCATCCCCTTTGGTAGGAATGTCCATCTTGGTCATCCACTCGGCCAGCCAGTGGCGCATCTCGTTCTTAATCTCTTGTTCCACAATAATTCCAGTCTGCGAAAAGGTAGGCGCCGCCCATTATAGGGGTTCAGGATACTGACAAGCCCGCACAGAAAAAAGCCCTGCATGAGCAGGGCTTGATGTATCGCATTGAGCTACTTAGCTATTACAAGCTTGGCAGGATGCCGCCCGGCAATAAGCTATTGTAGCTGGCTCGGTGCAACAGTGCCGTGGCTTCGGTGATGTCCGGAGCGAAATAGCGGTCTTTGTCGTAAAAACTGACCCGCTGACGCAGTTGCTGCTTGGCACTCTCTACCGGCTTGCTGGCCCGCAGCGGCGTGCGGAAGTCCAGCCCCTGGGCCGCCGCCAACAACTCCACGGCCAGTACGCCTCGGCTGTTGTCCGCCATCTCTCGCAACCGCCGCGCCGCGAAGGTGGCCATGGAGACATGATCCTCCTGGTTGGCGGAGGTGGGCAAACTGTCCACCGAGGCCGGGTGAGCCAAAGATTTGTTCTCGCTGGCCAGGGCCGCCGCGGTGACCTGGGCAATCATAAAGCCCGAGTTGACCCCGCCGTTGTCCACCAAAAACGGTGGCAAACCAGACAGGTTGCGGTCGATCAGCAGAGCGATGCGACGCTCCGCCAACGCGCCAATCTCACTGATGGCGAGGGCCAGATTGTCGGCCGCCATGGCCACCGGCTCGGCATGGAAGTTCCCCCCGGAGATGATGTCGCCCTCGGCGGCAAACACCAGCGGATTATCGGTAACCCCGTTAGACTCCACCAACAACACCTCTGCCGCCTGGCGAATCTGGGTCAGACAGGCCCCCATCACCTGGGGCTGACAGCGCAGGGAGTAGGGGTCCTGCACTTTTTCACAGCCGGCATGGCTGTCTCCCAACTCGGAGTTGTCTTCCAACAGGAAGCGGAATACCGCCGCCGAATCGATCTGGCCTTGTTGACCACGCACTTCGTGAATGCGGGCATCGAAAGGACGACGGCTGCCCAGGGCGGCCTCGACGCTCATGGCGCCGACCACACTGGCGCCAGCCCACAGGTCTTCGGCGCGGAACAACCCCTGCAGGGCCAGTGCCGTAGAGGCCTGGGTGCCATTGAGCAACGCCAGCCCCTCTTTCGGCGCCAGTGACATCGGCGCCAGCCCGGCCTTGATCAGGCCGGTCTTGGCATCGATCACTTCGCCGTGATAACGCACCTCGCCCTCACCCAACAGCGGCAGCACCATGTGCGACAACGGCGCCAGGTCCCCGGAGGCACCCACCGAACCCTTTTCCGGAACGATGGGGTACACCTCGGCATTCACCAAGGCAATGAGCGCATCGATCACCTCACGGCGAATGCCGGAGAAGCCCCGCGCCAGGGAGTTAATTTTCAGCACCATCATCAGCCGTACGGCACTGTCGCTCATGGGTTCGCCGGTACCGGCGGCGTGGGACAGCACGATGGAGCGCTGCAACAACGCCAAATCGTCTTTGTCGATACGGGTGTTGGCCAGTAAGCCAAAGCCGGTGTTGATGCCGTACACCACCCGGTCTTCATCAATCACCTGCTGCACCATGGCGGCACTGCGATCGATGGCGGTATAAGCGCCAGCATCCAGGGTCAGTTTTACCCCGTGCAGATCCACATGACGCAGCTGGGTCAGAGTCAGCGTACCGGGCTTAAGAGTCAGCTCAAACATCACTTCTCCTCCAACATCGGCAGATCCAGGCCCTGCTGCTTGGCACACTCACGGGCGATGTCGTAGCCGGCATCGGCATGACGCATCACTCCGGTGGCCGGATCGTTCCACAGCACCCGCCCGATGCGGGCGTCGGCGTCGTCACTGCCATCACACAGAATCACAATGCCAGAGTGTTGGGAGAAGCCCATGCCCACACCACCACCGTGGTGCAGGCTGACCCAGGTAGCACCACCGGCGGTATTCAGCATGGCGTTGAGCAGCGGCCAATCGGAGACCGCATCGGAGCCGTCCATCATCCCTTCGGTTTCCCGGTTGGGCGAGGCCACTGAACCGGAGTCCAGGTGATCACGACCAATCACAATGGGCGCCTTCAGCTCGCCATTCTTGACCATCTCGTTAAACGCCTTACCCAGACGAGCCCGATCTTTCAGGCCGACCCAGCAGATGCGCGCCGGTAGCCCCTGGAATTGAATCCGTTCACGGGCCATGTCCAGCCAATTGTGCAGGTGCTTGTCATCCGGAATCAGCTCTTTGACTTTCTGATCGGTCTTGTAGATGTCTTCCGGATCGCCGGACAGGGCCACCCAACGGAACGGCCCGATGCCTTCGCAGAACAGCGGCCGAATGTAGGCCGGAACGAAACCAGGAAAATCAAAGGCATTGCTGACGCCCTCTTCCAAAGCCATCTGGCGAATGTTGTTGCCGTAATCGAGAGTGGCAGCACCGCGACTCTGCAGAGTCAGCATCGCCTGCACCTGAACCGCCATCGACGCCTTGGCGGCTTTCACCACTGCGGCTTCATCCTTAAGCCGCATCTCGGCGGCGTGGGCCATGCTCCACCCCTGAGGCAGGTAGCCATTGAGCGGATCGTGGGCCGAGGTCTGATCGGTGACCACGTCCGGGGTAATGCCCTTGTCCACCAGCTCGGAAAACAGATCGGCGGCATTAGCCAGCAGCCCGACAGATACCGGCTTGCCTTCGGCCTTGGCCTGATCCAGCATGGTCATGGCTTCATCCAGAGAAGTGGCTTTCTTATCCACGTAACCGGTGCGCAAACGGAAGTCGATGCGGGTCTCATCGCATTCCACCGCAATCATCGAGAAACCGGCCATGGTGGCCGCCAGTGGCTGCGCCCCGCCCATGCCACCCAAGCCTCCGGTCAGGATCCAGCGGCCGCTTGCTTCGCCGCCAAAGTGCTTCTTGGCAACGGACACAAAGGTCTCGTAAGTCCCCTGGACAATGCCCTGGGTACCGATATAAATCCAGGAACCGGCAGTCATCTGGCCATACATGGCCAGGCCCTTTTTATCCAGTTCATTGAAGTGTTCCCAGTTGGCCCAGTGAGGCACCAGGTTGGAGTTGGCGATCAGCACTCGGGGCGCGTTTTCGTGGGTCTTAAACACGCCCACCGGCTTACCGGACTGAACCAGAAGGGTCTCGTCGGTTTCCAGACGCTTGAGGGTCGACACGATCTGATCGAAACACTCCCAGTTTCGGGCCGCGCGACCGATGCCGCCATACACCACCAACCCTTGCGGATGCTCGGCCACTTCCGGGTCCAGGTTATTCATCAACATTCGCAGCGGCGCTTCCGTCTGCCAGCTCTTGGCATTTAACTCGGTGCCCCGTGGAGCGCGAATGACGCGACTCTCATCGATGCGCGTTGCAGTGTCCTTCTTAATGCTCATCGTGATTTCCTCACTGTTGTCGTTGGCTGGCTTATCGCTCCCGCAGAAGCACCAGCATCAGTCCATAACCAGATGACCGCCCAGACGATATCGGCTGCCTGGGTGGGTCAATCGTGCAAAACTCACCGTACCGGAACGACTCCAGGTACGACGATGAATCCGTAAACAGGGCTCGCCCTGATCGATCTCCAGCAACGAGGCGGTCTTAGCGTCCACCACCACCGCCTCCACTTCATGGTGGGCTTCCGTTAGCGGCGCCACCTGACTCAAATACTCGTGGGGCGTCTGGCGATAAAAATCCTGCTCCAGGTAATCCGGTACCAGCGCCAGGTTAACGAAGCGCAACTCCAACTGCACCGGCTGCCCATCTTCACTGTGCAGCAGCCGGGTCTGCCCCACTTCCGCCCCCACCGCCACACCGAGGGCGATCGCCACCGACGCGTCGGCCGGTAGCCTGAGCTGCTCCAGTACCTGTACCTGATAATCATGGCCCCGATCCCGCACCTCGTCGGCAATGTTGCGAATGTTAAGCATCGAGCCCTGGGACTTCAGTGACGCCACAAAGGTGCCCTGCCCCTGGCTGCGCACCAATACCCCTTGCTCAACCAGTTCGGTCAATGCCCGCCGGGCCGTCATTCTGCTGCAACCAAACTCGCCGGCCAGCGCGTTTTCCGACGGCACCTTGGCATGCTCACGCCACACTCCTCGCTCAATATTGGCGATCAAATGCTGCTTAATTTCGACAAACTTTGGTGCGGCCAAGGGTCCACTCTCCTGAAGATAACTGGCCACAAAATGACACAGACAACTTGTATATACAAGCAAAGATTGCCAGAATGAGCTCAGACAATCAGCGCCGAAGGAGCGAACAATGGACTGGGACCAACTGTGGATTGAGGTCAATCTGGCCACCATGGATCCTGAACAGCCGGGCAGTTACGGTGAGATCGAAGACGCCGCCTTGGCGGTGAAAGACGGCAAAATCGCCTGGCTGGGGCGCCGCGCCGACCTGCCTGAGTTCGACCCCTTTTCGGTACCGGTAATCAAGGGCAATGGCCAGTGGCTGACCCCGGGGTTAATCGACTGCCACACCCACCTGATTTTCGCTGGCAACCGCGCCAACGAGTTCGAAGCCCGGTTAAATGGCGCCACCTATGAAGAGATCGCCCGCCAGGGCGGCGGCATTCAATCGACGGTCAATGCCACCCGCGCCGCCGACACCGAGTCCCTGTTCCACGACGCCCGACTTCGACTCAACAGCCTGCTCAGAGAAGGGGTGACCCGAGTCGAGATCAAATCCGGTTACGGCCTCGATCTGGACACCGAGCGCAAGATGCTGGAGCTGGCTCGCCACCTGGGGCAACTGCACCCCATCGACATTCACACCACCTTCCTGGGGGCGCACGCCATTCCCAAGGAATTTCAGGGGCGCGACAACGACTACGTCGACCACGTCTGCAACGACATGATGCCGGCACTGGCCGCCGACGGATTGATGGACGCCGTGGATGTGTTCTGCGAGAACATCGCCTTCGATCTCCACCAGACCGAGGCGGTATTCAAGGCTGCCAAGGCCCACAATCTGCCGGTCAAATTGCATGCCGAGCAGCTGTCCAACATGGGCGGCAGTCGCCTGGCGGCACAGCATCAGGCACTGTCGGTCGACCACATCGAGTGCCTGGATGAGGACGGCGTTAAGGCCATTGCCCAGTCCGGCACCGTTGCGGTGCTGCTGCCGGGGGCCTTCTACTTCCTGAAAGAAACCCGCAAGCCACCGGTGGATCTGCTCAGAAAGCACCAGGTTCCTATGGCATTGGCCTCTGACTTTAACCCCGGCAGTTCACCGCTGTGCTCCACGCTGCTGATGCTCAATATGGGCTGCACTTTGTTCAGCCTGACGCCGGCAGAGGCCCTGGCCGGCGTCACCCGTCACGCCGCGCGGGCTCTGGGGGTTCAAGCCCGCTGTGGCCAGTTGAGAGTTGGCTTTGACGCCGACATCAGCCAATGGCGAATCGGCCACCCCGCCGAGTTGGCATGGCAATATGGATCCAACCCCTGCTCAGCGGTTTATAAACAGGGACAACCGGTGCGAATGCCGTAGTAAATGCTGGCAATGAACCCGGCTCGGCGCTACTATTTGCCCAGAAGCGAGATTAATAATTGTAGGGATTATGGGAATTCAAGCCGTTATCGTAGATACCGCAGGTACCACCACGGATTACGACTTCATTCAGACCGTGTTGTTCTCTTACTCAGCCAAAGAGATGGCTAAGTTTATTGAGGCCAATCAGGATCAAGTGGTCGTATCCCACTGTATCGATGACGTTAAGGAGATGGCTGCAGAGCCAGAGGCAGACCTTAACCGTGTTGTTGCCATTCTGCTGGAGTGGATCGAACAGGATAAGAAGGCCACCCCACTGAAAACCCTGCAAGGGATGATCTGGCGTCAAGGCTACCAAAACGGTGAGCTGGAAGGACACATCTACCCGGATGCCGCCGAAGGCCTGAAATCTCTGAAGCAGGACGGTAGACGGATCTACAGCTACTCCTCAAGCTCGACCGAAGCCCAGGAATTGCTGTTCCAACACAGCCAGTTTGGTGATTTACGCGACCTGTTCCATGGCCACTTCGACACCCATGTGGGCCAGAAAGTGGATCCGCAGGCGTATCGCAACATCATCAACACCATCAGCATGTGGCCTAACCTCATCCTGTTTGTCTCCGACAACCTGGATGAGCTGAATGCGGCCAAAGCCGCCGGTCTGAAGACCTGCCAAGTAGTGCGTTCTAAGGACGTGCGTCAGGGCAAACACCACGTCATCGACGACTTCAGCCAGCTGAAACTCAGCCAGTTCTGAAAAAAGCGGCCAATGGCCGCTTTTTTATTGCTGTTGTTGCCTACCAGGGGCGGGGATCCTGCAGTTCCGCCAACAGCAACCGTACCTCTTCACCAATGGCGGTAGAGCTTTCCGCCTCGTAATCGTAATGCACCATCGCCACTTCGGCTTGGGCCACCACCTTGCCCCCTTGCAGGGCCTGATGCCAGATCTTCAGTGAGCTGTTGCCGATGTGATGAATGCCGGAGCGAATCTCAACGTCTTCGCCGTAATAGGTGGGCAGCAGATAGTCCACGTTGAATCCCGCCAGAATCAAATTCCACTGACGATGGTCCAAGGTCGGAATGAAACAGCGGAAGATCGGCGTGCGAGCCTTTTCAAACCACACGGGTACCACGGTGTTATTGATGTGCCCCAAAGCATCGGTTTCTGAGAACCGAGGTGTAATTAACGTTCTGTACATCACAAATCCTTTTTTAGTATGAACAAAAAAAGGGTGCCTTTCGGCACCCTTCTCGTCAACCCTAAGCTTACTTTGCCGAGGCTTTCTTGCGCCCCACCAGCTTCTTGGCTTTGGCGTACATGGCATCAATTTCAGCTTCAAAACGCTCGTTGATTACCTTACGGCGCAGTTTCAGCGTCGGCGTCAGCTCGCCCCGCTTCATGCAGAACTCCCGCGGCAGCAAAGTGAATTTTTTCACCTGCTCAAATTTCGCCAGCTCGCCCTGCACCTCTTTCAGACGCTGTTCGAAATGTTCGACAACCGCAGAGTGTTGAATCAGCTCCAGCTGATCCTTGTACTTGATGCCTTTCTCTTTGGCCCAGGCTTCCAGCGACTCAAACGCCGGCACAATCAGGGCCGATACATAGTTCCGTGCTTCAGCGATGATGGCAACCTGCTCAATCAGCGGGTCACGACCGACCATGCCCTCAACGCGCTGAGGAGCAATGTACTTACCGTTAGAAGTCTTCATCAACTCCTTGATGCGGTCGGTGATGTGCAGCATCCCCTGCTCATCCAGGTAACCGGCGTCACCGGTCTTAAACCAACCATCTTCAAACACCGCCTCGGTGTCTTCTGGCCGGTTGTAATAGCCCCGCATCACGGTATCGCCCTTCACCAGAATCTCATTCTCGGCACCAATCTTCACCTGCGCTTCGGGCAGGGGACGGCCATTGCCATTCAGCTTGATGCTCCCGGGCAACCCACAGGTCACCGTGGCCGTGGTTTCTGTCAGGCCATAGCCACACAGCAACGTAATACCGATGGACTGGAAGAATTCATGCACGACCTCATCCAGCTTGGCACCACCACAGGGCATGAACCGCATCTCACCCCCGAGCACCGCCCGCAGCTTTGACAGTACCAACTTGTCGGCCAGTCCATACAAGGCCTGAGACACCTTACCCAGGGGTTGACCGCCGTTGTCGGCCTGGAAACGCTTCTGCCCTTGACGCAGGGCCCAGTAAAACAGGGCTCGACGATGTGCCGGCGCCTTGGAAACTTTATCGGCGACGGCGCTGTAGACCTTCTCATAGAAACGGGGAACGGCGCACATCACGTTCGGCTTGAACTCCACCATCGCCTGTTGAACGTCGGCGGGGTTTTCTAGCAGGCCTACATGCGCACCCAGACCGAGCGAATACAGAGTCCAGCCGCGTTCAAACACGTGAGACAGGGGCAGGAAGGCCAGGCTGCGATCGCCCTTACCATAGTCCAGTACTCTCGAATGCTGACGGGTAGTACTGGCGAAGTTGCGGTAATCCAGCATCACCCCTTTGGGCTCGCCTGTGGTGCCAGAGGTGTAAATCAGCGTCAACAGGTCGTCGAGGTTACACTCGTCGATACGCTGCTCCAACGCCTGTCGGCAGTATTCGACGTTGTATCTCAGCAATTCATCGTAACTGTGCTGAATCACAGCAGCATCACGCTTGGCAATGGCATCGTTCATCAACACCAGGTGAGCCACGCTAGGGCACTGGGCTAGGGCCTCCAGCGCCTTGTCGTACTGCTCCTGATCACCCACAAACACCACCTTGGCAGCAGCGTCGTTGAGGATGTAGCCAGCCTGTTCGGCAGTATTGGTCGGGTAGATCGGCACCACCACCGCCCTGGCCTGCATACAGGCCAGATCCGCCATGGTCCATTTTTCCGAGTTTTGACCAAACAGCGCCACCTTGTCCTGGGGTTCCAAGCCGAGGTGCAACAGCACCCGCGCCAACTGAGTCACGGTAGTGCCCAACTGTTTCCAGCTGATGTCGTGCCACTGTCCTTTCTCACGATAGGACAACGCTGCCTTTTCCGGCATCTCATCGATACGTGCACGAACCAGATCAACCAGATGCAGATCTTCTAATAGTTGGGTCACTACTTACTCCCACCACAACAGGAAAGTTAGCGTACATATGTACACTGATTGCCACGAATCTTACCCAACTAACGCCTCCCAGTTAAGGTCAATTCCACTTAATTTGTGCGTTACCGCACAATAAGCACCAACTGATCCGAGCAGTTAAGAAGGCATTCAGCTTTCCAAAGGATTACATTTACGCTTTTCAGCGAACACAAGTAAGGCTAAATGGTTTTACCTTTGCTGTCTCTAGCAAGAATAGTCCAGCAAACGAGCTGCCAGAGAAGCTCTCCTCCCTGCCCTCCAGTTCGCAATGAGCGATAAAACCTCCTACGTCGTACCCGCGAACGCCGGTACCCAGTGGCTTTGCCCTTCGTCATTCTTGCGCAGGCGAGAATCAAGTGGCTTTAACACAATAGAACCAAAGACACTGGACCCTCGCGTTCGCAAGGGCGACACGGTTGAAGAGTTGTGCGGGCGGCAGGGTTAGTGGTCGCCATCTGCATCAAGTTCGCAAAGCGTCAACTACGACCCTCCGTCGTGCCCGCGAACGCGGGTACCCAGTGGCTTTCATTCACCGTACTCAAAACCAAGACGCTGGACCCTCGCATTCGCAAGGGCGACGGTGCTAATGAGGAGGAGTGGTGCTAACTGAGCAGTTATTGAGGTATCGGTAGAGCTCGATGCTGATCGTTACCACACCAACCTCAATCATCCCTCCGTCGTGCCCGTGGACGCGGGTACCCAGTGGCTTTGTTGCACCCAACCAAAACCCAAGGACACTGGGCCCTCGCGTTCGCAAGGGCGACGGTGGTTGTTGGTGGGGTTAGCAGTAAACGAGCCGTTATTTGGGGTTCGGCAAGGCTCGGGGTGCTGATCGTTTATTCACATAGCCGCAAACACCCTTCCGTCGTGCCCGCGCACGCGGGTACCCAGCGGCTTTGCCTTTCGTCATTCTGCGCAGGCGAGAATCCAGTGGCTTTTCATTGCACCCAACCAAACCAAAGACACTGGACCCTCGCGTTCGCAAGGGCGACACGGTTGAAGAGTTGTGCGGGCGGCAGGGTTAGTGGTCGCCATCTGCATCAAGTTCGCAAAGCGTCAACTACGACCCTCCGTCGTGCCCGCGCACGCGGGTACCCAGTGGCTTTCATTCACCGTACTCAAAACCAAGACACTGGACCCTCGCGTTCGCAAGGGCGACACGGTTGAAGAGTTGTGCGGGCGGCAGGGTTAGTGGTCGCCATCTGCATCAAGTTCGCAAAGCGTCAACTACGACCCTCCGTCGTGCCCGCGAACGCGGGTACCCAGCGGCTTTTAAAACCATAAAAACGAAAAAAGCCCGTTCCTTTCGGAACGGGCTTTTCTCTTAATGGGAGTCTGACGATGACCTACTCTCACATGGGAACTCCCACACTACCATCGGCGCTACTGTGTTTCACTTCTGAGTTCGGCATGGGATCAGGTGGGGCCACAGCGCTATTGTCGTCAGACAAAAACTGTATCAATTCGCACAAGCTGTTTTCTCGTTTGCATTCTTGCAAGCGCTTAACTATCTGGGATATCAAAACCCATTGGGTGTTGTATGGTTAAGCCTCACGGGTCATTAGTACAAGTTAGCTCAACGCCTCACAACGCTTACACACCTTGCCTATCAACGTGGTAGTCTTCCACGGCCCTTCAGGGGACTTAAAGTCCCAGTGAGAACTCATCTTGAGGCTCGCTTCCCGCTTAGATGCTTTCAGCGGTTATCGATTCCGAACTTAGCTACCCGGCAATGCCACTGGCGTGACAACCGGAACACCAGAGGTTCGTCCACTCCGGTCCTCTCGTACTAGGAGCAGCTCCTCTCAATTCTCAAACGCCCACGGCAGATAGGGACCGAACTGTCTCACGACGTTCTGAACCCAGCTCGCGTACCACTTTAAATGGCGAACAGCCATACCCTTGGGACCGACTTCAGCCCCAGGATGTGATGAGCCGACATCGAGGTGCCAAACACCGCCGTCGATATGAACTCTTGGGCGGTATCAGCCTGTTATCCCCGGAGTACCTTTTATCCGTTGAGCGATGGCCCTTCCATGCAGAACCACCGGATCACTATGACCTACTTTCGTACCTGCTCGACGTGTCTGTCTCGCAGTTAAGCTGGCTTATGCCATTGCACTAACCGTATGATGTCCGACCATACTTAGCCAACCTTCGTGCTCCTCCGTTACTCTTTGGGAGGAGACCGCCCCAGTCAAACTACCCACCAGGCACTGTCCTCAACCCCGATTCAGGGGCCTAAGTTAGAACATCAACACTACAAGGGTGGTATTTCAAGGTCGGCTCCACCACATCTAGCGACATGGTTTCAAAGCCTCCCACCTATCCTACACATGTAGGGTCAATGTTCAGTGCCAAGCTGTAGTAAAGGTTCACGGGGTCTTTCCGTCTAGCCGCGGGTATACGGCATCTTCACCGCAATTTCAATTTCACTGAGTCTCGGGTGGAGACAGCGTGGCCATCATTACGCCATTCGTGCAGGTCGGAACTTACCCGACAAGGAATTTCGCTACCTTAGGACCGTTATAGTTACGGCCGCCGTTTACCGGGGCTTCGATCAAGAGCTTCTTCCGAAGAATAACCCCATCAATTAACCTTCCGGCACCGGGCAGGCGTCACACCGTATACGTCCTCTTACGAGTTTGCACAGTGCTGTGTTTTTGATAAACAGTTGCAGCCACCTGGTATCTGCGACCGCCAACAGCTTAGGAAGCAAGTTCCATCACCGTCAGCGGCGTACCTTCTCCCGAAGTTACGGTACCATTTTGCCTAGTTCCTTCACCCGAGTTCTCTCAAGCGCCTTGGTATTCTCTACCTGACCACCAGTGTTGGTTTGGGGTACGATTCCTTCTTACCTGAAGCTTAGAAGTTTTTCCTGGAAGCATGGCATCAACCACTTCAGTGCCGTAGCACCTCGTCATCAGCTCTCAGCCTAATGTGTGTCCGGATTTGCCTAAACACACAGCCTACAACCTTAAACGCACATCCGATAGTGCGCTGGCCTAGCCTTCTCCGTCACTCCATCGCAGTAAGAAGAAGTACGGGAATATTAACCCGTTTCCCATCGACTACGCCTTTCGGCCTCGCCTTAGGGGTCGACTCACCCTGCCCCGATTAACGTTGGACAGGAACCCTTGGTCTTCCGGCGAGCGGGTTTTTCACCCGCTTTAACGTTACTCATGTCAGCATTCGCACTTCTACGCATATACCCAGCATGCCTCTCGACACACCTTCAACCGCTTACAGAACGCTCCTCTACCATGCACAACTAGTGTGCATCCGCAGCTTCGGTGTCTAGTTTAGCCCCGTTACATCTTCCGCGCAGACCGACTCGACCAGTGAGCTATTACGCTTTCTTTAAATGATGGCTGCTTCTAAGCCAACATCCTGGCTGTCTGAGCCTTTCCACATCGTTTCCCACTTAACTAGAACTTTGGGACCTTAGCTGGCGGTCTGGGTTGTTTCCCTCTCCACGACGGACGTTAGCACCCGCCGTGTGTCTCCCGTAATTGCACTCATTGGTATTCGGAGTTTGCAAAGGGTTGGTAAGTCGGGATGACCCCCTAGCCTTAACAGTGCTCTACCCCCAATGGTGAGATACGAGGCGCTACCTAAATAGCTTTCGAGGAGAACCAGCTATCTCCCGGTTTGATTGGCCTTTCACCCCTATCCACAAGTCATCCCCTAATTTTGCAACATTAGTGGGTTCGGTCCTCCAGTTGGTGTTACCCAACCTTCAACCTGCTCATGGATAGATCACCGGGTTTCGGGTCTACACCTTGCAACTCATTCGCCCAGTTAAGACTCGGTTTCCCTACGGCTCCCCTATGCGGTTAACCTCGCTACAAAATGTAAGTCGCTGACCCATTATACAAAAGGTACGCAGTCACCGAACAAGTCGGCTCCCACTGCTTGTACGTACACGGTTTCAGGTTCTATTTCACTCCCCTCACAGGGGTTCTTTTCGCCTTTCCCTCACGGTACTGGTTCACTATCGGTCAGTCAGGAGTATTTAGCCTTGGAGGATGGTCCCCCCATGTTCAGACAAGATATCACGTGTCCCGTCCTACTCGATTTCACGCAAAGTTAGTTTTCGTGTACGGGGCTATCACCCTGTATCGCCGGACTTTCCAGACCGTTCCACTAACACCCTCTACGCTTAAGGGCTAATCCCCGTTCGCTCGCCGCTACTTAGGGAATCTCAATTGATTTCTTTTCCTCAGGGTACTTAGATGTTTCAGTTCCCCTGGTTCGCTCCATACACCTATGTATTCAGTGCACAGTGACCACTTACGTGGCCGGGTTTCCCCATTCGGAAATCGATGACTCAAGTGGCTGTTACTGCCTAATCATCGCTTATCGCAAGTTACTACGTCCTTCATCGCCTCTGACTGCCTAGGCATCCACCGTGTACGCTTAGTCACTTAACCATACAACCCCAATAAGTCTTTCTGCTGGGTCTTTGCTACTTATGCGTCGTTGAAACTCTCGCTCGCTCAATCATTAACTACAGTTAACTCAATCGCTCGCTCGACTTCCGCCTCGCCTAAGCCGCAAATTCCTGCGCAGAACCTACTGACATTGTTTAATACGATTAAACAACCAATACGTTAATTTATCGCCAGATATTCAAGGCACTTGCAAAAATTGCAAATATCTCGAGAAATTTATCAGCTTGTCCAAATTGTTAAAGAGCAAGTTTTTGCCATAAGCAAAAACGCCAAAATCATCCGTTAGGATGATTTCAGACAATCTGTGTGAACACTCAACGCAAAACCGTATCTATTTCGTAAGGAGGTGATCCAGCCCCAGGTTCCCCTAGGGCTACCTTGTTACGACTTCACCCCAGTCATGAACCACAAAGTGGTGAGCGTCCTCCGCGAACGGTTAAACTACCCACTTCTTTTGCAGCCCACTCCCATGGTGTGACGGGCGGTGTGTACAAGGCCCGGGAACGTATTCACCGTAGCATTCTGATCTACGATTACTAGCGATTCCGACTTCATGGAGTCGAGTTGCAGACTCCAATCCGGACTACGACCGGCTTTATGGGATTGGCTCACTATCGCTAGCTGGCAACCCTTTGTACCGACCATTGTAGCACGTGTGTAGCCCATCTCGTAAGGGCCATGATGACTTGACGTCGTCCCCACCTTCCTCCGGTTTATCACCGGCAGTCTCCCTAGAGTTCCCACCATTACGTGCTGGCAACTAAGGACAAGGGTTGCGCTCGTTGCGGGACTTAACCCAACATTTCACAACACGAGCTGACGACAGCCATGCAGCACCTGTCTCACGGTTCCCGAAGGCACACTCGGGTCTCCCCAAGCTTCCGTGGATGTCAAGAGATGGTAAGGTTCTTCGCGTTGCATCGAATTAAACCACATGCTCCACCGCTTGTGCGGGCCCCCGTCAATTCATTTGAGTTTTAACCTTGCGGCCGTACTCCCCAGGCGGTCTATTTAATGCGTTAGCTTTGGAACCCACGCCTCAAGGGCACAGACTCCTAATAGACATCGTTTACGGCGTGGACTACCAGGGTATCTAATCCTGTTTGCTCCCCACGCTTTCGCATCTGAGCGTCAGTCTTTGTCCAGGAGGCCGCCTTCGCCACTGGTATTCCTTCAGATCTCTACGCATTTCACCGCTACACCTGAAATTCTACCTCCCTCTACAAGACTCTAGTTGACCAGTTCGAAATGCAGTTCCCAGGTTAAGCCCGGGGCTTTCACATCTCGCTTAATCAACCGCCTGCATGCGCTTTACGCCCAGTAATTCCGATTAACGCTCGCACCCTCCGTATTACCGCGGCTGCTGGCACGGAGTTAGCCGGTGCTTCTTCTGCGAGTAACGTCACAGCTAGCAGGTATTAACTACTAACCTTTCCTCCTCGCTGAAAGTACTTTACAACCCGAAGGCCTTCTTCATACACGCGGCATGGCTGCATCAGGCTTGCGCCCATTGTGCAATATTCCCCACTGCTGCCTCCCGTAGGAGTCTGGACCGTGTCTCAGTTCCAGTGTGGCTGATCATCCTCTCAAACCAGCTAGAGATCGTCGCCTTGGTGAGCCTTTACCCCACCAACTAGCTAATCTCACTTAGGCTTATCCAATCGCGAAAGGTGCAAAAGCATCCCCCTCTTTCCCCCGTAGGGCGTATGCGGTATTAGCCATCGTTTCCAATGGTTATCCCCCTCGACTGGGCAAATTCCTAAGCATTACTCACCCGTCCGCCGCTCGACGCCCATCAAATCCACCGAAGCTTCAATGATGTCGTTTCCGCTCGACTTGCATGTGTTAGGCCTGCCGCCAGCGTTCAATCTGAGCCATGATCAAACTCTTCAATTAAAAAGTTTTTTGAAGTCCGAAAACTTCGACTCAATGAATTACTGAATTAACTTGTTATAGTCACTCAGTGCAACATTGATATATGAGATATCAATCCTGCGCGAGTGCCCACACAGATTGTCTGACTAATTGTTAAAGAGCGTTGCAACCGAACCGTGGTTCCCGTTGCTGAGGCTGCGTATCTTACGCTTTCCTCAATCCCCGTCAAGCGTTATTTTCAAAGGCTTTTCCGAGTGTCGAATTGTTGCTCAGCGCTTAACGAAGTAAGCCGCTGTGCCCCGTCGACAGGAAGCGCATTATAGGGAGGCCCCGCCGGAACGCAAGGCCAAGACAGCAATAAATCACGATATTATTGCCAAGCGCCGAAACCCACCGCAACACCACAGCTTAAACACAGAGTTATCCACAATTCGACGGCTTCTCGTCGAGAACTGAACGAGCGCATTGAATGAAACCCATCGAGGCTGGCAACGAAGACAACCTATATAAAAGAGGAAAGTTACCTTTATTTTCGATATTTACGACGGCATCAAAGACAGAGCTGGCAGGTTTTATTAGCAGAACACGGTACAATACGATTCTCTAACCAACCCACGGAAGGCATTGATGGACCCTCTACTTCTTATCATCCCCTTGATTCTCGCCATTGCTGCCACTCGAATCGGACTGCCGCCTCTCATCGGTTACCTCGCTGCAGGCTTTGCTCTGTATGCCGCTGGCGTCGAAGAGCTAACGTTCCTTACACCGATTGCCGACCTCGGTGTGTTGCTACTGCTGTTTGCCATCGGCCTTAAACTGGATCTGTCCAGCCTGACTAAGTCTGAAGTCTGGGGCGGAGCCAGCATTCATATGGTGTCCACCATAGGTCTGGCCGCTATCCTTATCAAGCTTCTGGCGCTAACCGGCATCGGCATGTTCGACCAACTGGGCAACCAGCAAGTGGTCATTCTCGGCTTCGCCCTGAGCTTCTCCAGTACCGTTTTCGCCATTAAGTCTCTGGAAGAGAGTGGCGACAGCCAATCACTGTATGGACGCACCGCCATCGGCATCCTGATTATGCAGGACATCTTTGCGGTGATTTACCTCACGGTCAGCAAGGGAGTATGGCCCTCGGCCTGGGCTCTGTTGCTTCTCGGGCTACCGCTGTTACGTCCACTGCTGTTCAAACTGATGGAACGCTGTGGTCACGGTGAGTTGCTGGTGCTGTTTGGCCTATCGATGGCCCTGGTTCCTGGGGCAGCATTGTTTGAAGCGGTAGGGCTAAAGCCGGATCTCGGCGCACTGATACTCGGGGTCCTGCTGGCCGGGCATCGAAAATCCTCGGAGCTGTCTAAGTCCCTTTTCTTGTTTAAAGAGCTGTTTCTGGTCGCCTTTTTCCTAACCATCGGCCAACAGGGAATTCCAAATAAGGAAGAGGTCGTAACAGCTCTGGCATTAATGCTGTTGCTGCCGGTAAAGATGGCGCTGTTCCTTTTGCTGCTTTCTCACTATCGTTTTCGTTTAAGAAGCTCGGTGATGGCCACCATCACACTGGGCAATTTCAGCGAATTCGGACTGATTGTCATGACAGCCGCCATAGCGACGGGGTCACTCGACGCAAGTTGGTTGAGGATCATTGCCTTACTGGTGGCGTTCAGTTTCGTACTGGCGGCCCCGCTCAGCCGCCTGGCTCTAAAAATCTACGACCTGCTGCTTCCCAGGTTATCGGGCCTGCAGCGCGAACCACTGCACCCGGAAGATCAACCCATCGACCTGGGCAACCCCAGCGTACTGATCTTTGGTATGGGCCGTATCGGCTCTGGTGCCTACGATTCACTGAAAAGCAGCTACGGCGACGTGATCCTTGGTATCGACCACAAGCAAGAGATCATCGAACGTCACCATCGCGACGGCCGCAAAGCCGTACTGGGCGATGGTACCGACTCGGATTTCTGGGACAAGCTGGTACCAAGCGGTTCGATTGAGTTGATTGTGCTGGCGATGCCGTCCCACCAGGGTAACCTGCATACCGCCGAGTTGCTGGCTGCCAGTGCCTACTCCGGCAAGGTAACCGCCATCGTCCGTTACGCCGATGAAGAGGAAGCTCTGAAGGAGATGGGCGTACACAGCGTGTACAACATCTACCAAGCCGCAGGTACCGGTCTGGCTGATCAGGTTATTGACTCTCTGCCAGTAAACATCAAAAGCAACCCGTCTCTGTAATTTTCAAGTACCGGGCGCCGTCGTGGTGCCCGGCATCTCCCCCTCCTCTATTCCTTATTGAGTACGCCGCCACCTCGGAAAAGTGATCTTGATCCCAAGCCGATACACAGCCCGATCCAGCGATTGATAATACCCGAGCATTTTACTAAGGTTTAAAACCATAAAGATGCATTTGGATTGCAACTTAAAGGGTTGCAGTTTTCAATCACCACAATACAAACGCAATGGGTACGGCTATGAGTCGACAAAAAATCATCCTTTGGGCCTTGGTATTATCCTGCCTCGCCTCCTTTACTGTGTTACTTTCCATGGGCAGCAGCACCTACCGTGAAATGCCGCCCATTCCTGCACAGGTAGTCAGTGACACTGGCACCCCCCTATTCACCGAGCAACAAATCCAGGACGGTCAGATGGCATGGCGGTCTATGGGCGGACACCAACTCGGCTCCATCTGGGGGCACGGCTCCTACGTGGCACCGGACTGGAGTGCCGACTGGCTGCACCGTGAATTAGTGGCTTGGCTCTCCATACGCGCCAAAAAGCAGTTTGGCCAGGAATACGAACAGTTGAGCATCGACCAACAAGCCGGACTGCAGGCGTTGCTCAAACGAGACATTCGCACCAATCGCTATGACGCCAACACCGGAACCCTGACGATCTCCGAAACCCGCATGGCCGCCATACAGCAGGTACAGCAACACTACGTAGCCCTGTTTGGCGACGATCCAAAGATGCAGCCTCTGCGTGAGCAGTACGCAATGAAAGAGGGCACCCTGCCGGACTTGACCCGACGCCAAAACCTCACCAGCTTTATTTTCTGGAGCGCATGGGCAACGGCCACCGATCGCCCTGACCAGTCCGGTGTCTCCTACACCAACAACTGGCCCCATGAGCCACTGGTAGACAACACCCCCACCTCCTCCATCACGGTTTGGTCCATCCTGTCAGTCGTTGTACTGATCTTTGGTGTTGCCGCACTGGCCTGGTATCACTCGACACTGAAACACGATCCTCTGCCGACGCCAGCAAAAGAAGATCCCATTTTCAGTCACCAGCCAACCCCATCACAAAAGGCGGTCGGCAAGTATTTCCTCACTGCGATTGGTCTGTTTATGCTGCAAATCGTGCTGGGGGGCATCACCGCTCACTACGCGGTTGAGGGCCAGCAGTTCTATGGCATTCCGCTGTCTGAGATCCTGCCTTATTCACTGACTCGTACCTGGCATACCCAGCTGGCCGTATTCTGGATCGCCACCCTGTGGCTGGCGACTGGCCTGTATATCGCCCCGGCTTTATCCGGCGGACGCGAGCCCAAATGGCAAAAGCTGGGCGTTAACCTACTATGGGTTGCACTGCTGATTGTGGTGCTGGGTTCCATGGCCGGTGAGTGGTTCGCCGTACAACAGGTCCTGGATATTGATATCAGCTACTGGTTCGGACATCAGGGGCACGAGTACGTCGATCTTGGCCGTTTCTGGCAAATGTTACTGATGGTCGGTCTGCTGATCTGGCTGGTGCTGGTCACCGCTGCCATCCGCCCGGCATTGAAACAAGAAAACGACCACAAGCCCGTTATCTGGTTGCTGTACATCTCCGTGGTCGCCATCGGTCTGTTCTACGGTGCCGGTCTGATGATGGGCAAGCACACTAACTTGGCCATGGCTGAATACTGGCGCTGGTGGGTTGTTCACCTATGGGTTGAAGGTTTCTTCGAGACCTTCGCTACCGCCGTTATCGCCTTGATGTTCGTTCGTCTTGGATTGATCCGCGCCCGCAGCGCCAACAGCGCCGTACTGTTTGCGACCCTTATTTTCCTGTCCGGCGGCATCATCGGCACAGCCCACCACTGGTATTTCACCGGTACTCCGACGTCGGTACTGGCCTGGGGTTCGATTTTCTCCGCTCTGGAAGTGGTACCACTGGCACTGATTGGCTTTGAAGCTTATGAACAATATCGACTGCGCAACGCCAGCAGTTGGATGAGCAACTATAAATGGGCCATCATGTTCTTCGTTGCCACCGCCTTCTGGAATATGTTTGGCGCCGGCATGCTGGGCTTCTTGATCAACCCCCCCATTTCTCTGTATTACGTACAAGGCCTGAACACCACCGCCGCCCACGGTCATGGCGCCTTCATGGGAGTCTATGGCATGCTGGGAATTGGACTGATGCTGTTCTGCCTAATGGGGCTGAGCAAAGGGCGAGGCTGGAATCACAACTTACTGAAGTGGGCTTTCTGGTCAATGAACATCGGATTGATGGCAATGCTGGTGATGTCACTGCTGCCAGTGGGTATCATCCAGTTCTTTGCCGCCATTGACAGCGGATACTGGTTTGCCCGCTCTCCAGAAGTACTGCAAAGCGAACTGGTGAGACAGTTTGTCTGGTTGCGCGTCCCCGGTGACATTTTGTTTGCCATCGGCGGCATGTTTATCGCCATGTTCCTATTCGGTATGGTAAAAGCCAGTTGGTCAGCAAAACGCGCCAAGAAGTTGGCCACCGCATAATCGATTATTAGTGAGGGCACTGAGTGCCCTCTTTGGAGCTGTTTCAATGAGCCACTCTTTGTTGACCGGCCGACTCGCCAAAGAGCATAAGACCATCAAGCACATGCTGCAGATATACTGCAGCAGCCATTGCCAGTCGGATCTGAAAACCAATGGTTTGTGCCAGGATTGCCTGTCATTGCTGAATTACGCCGAGCAAAAGTTAGATCGCTGCCCTTACGGTGAAAGCAAACCGGATTGTGCTCGATGCCCAATCCACTGCTACAAACCCGAGCCCAGGCAGCAGGCTAGGCAAGCAATGATCTACTCAGGGCCAAGGATGCTGTACCGGCACCCCATTGAAGCAATTCAACACCTGCTAGATAAGCGGCGGCCAATACCTGAAAAGCCGCCTGCCGGCGCCAGCCAATGCGCTCGCCGTAAAGCCGCCGAAAAGCAAAAACAATGACCAAGGGAGCCTCAAGGCTCCCTTTTCTATTGTCCCGCTCTCGACAAAGCTCGCTGCAGATCGTTACCACAGCAACTGCAACCACCCTCCGTCGTGCCCGCGCACGCGGGTACCCAGTGGCTGTGCCTTTCGTCATTCTTGCGCAGGCGAGAATCCAGCGGCTTACGTTTTAGAGCCAAAGACACTGGCCCCTCGCGTTCGCAAGGACGACGGTGCTAGTAGTTGAGTTTGTGGTAGTCGGGCCGTTAAAGTGGTTCGGCAAAGCTCATGGCTATTCGCTTTCACACCAACCTCAACCATCCCTCGGTCGTGCCCGCGCACGCGGGTACCCAGTGGCTTTCATTCACCATACTCAAAACCAAAGACACTGAGCCCTCGCGTTCGCAAGGGCGACACGTTTTGGGTGTTGTGGAACACTTGCTACCGAGCCCGCCTCAACGTTCGGAGCTAACCGTTACAACCCACCTTCAAATAACCTCCGTCGTGCCCGCGCACGCGAGTACCCAGTGGCTTTTCTTCACCTTACTCAAAACCAAGACATATATGGACGCCCCTGCAACTGCAAGACTTTGATGAGGTCGGTTTGCGGACGTATATCCGGCGTCTGTTTTACCTTCTCGAGGTAGCGCCATAATGTGGTCCGAACCTGGCAGCCTACACGCTGGGACGACATTTACTGTCGGTCTTATTTCAGGCTCTTGCCAGGCCGGATTACCGTTTGTTCATCAAGGTTTGCAAACTCAGGTTACGCGGCACTCACTGCACCTCCCTAGCTTCAGGGAGCTTAACTACTTGGTTACTGCAAACGCATGGGTCAGTTCAAACTTGTTGCCACTGACCGTCATGCTCCAGGCTATACGCGCCAGCTTGTTCGCTAACGCCACTATCGCTTTACGCTTACCTCGGCGCACTATTAGCTTGTTCAGCCATCGCCCCAGTCTGTCATTTCGTTTCGCCACATGAGCAAATACCGCTCTCGCTCCGTGTATCAGCAACACCCTCAACTGCTTATTCCCGGCCTTGGTGATGCTGCCTAACCGGGTCTTGCCTCCGGTACTCCGCTGCTTGGGAACCAGGCCGCACCAAGCCGACAACTGCCGGCCATTAGAGAACTGAAGACCATCACCCACTTCACTGACGAAAGCCGCCGCAACTATAGGACCGAATCCGGGGATGCCCTGCAGCAATTGATATCGAGGCTGCTGTTTACACAACTGATGAATATCCTGCTCTAGGGCTTTGATTTCCTCATCCAGAGCCTTTAGTTCGCTCTGCATTCTCAACAATAACCCCCGCATGACAACACTCAGGTCGTTATCACCGTCCTCTATCGTGTCTGGGAGCTCTTTCCTCAGCACCTTTATCCCTGTGCCGAAGTTCACCCCATACTCCCCTGCTAAGCCGCGCATCTGACAAGCAAGGGCGGTTCGGTATTCAACCATCCTCTGCCGAACGCAGCGCAAAGCCTTTATGTCTTGCTGCTCGACGGTCTTTATGGGAACCGAGTGCAGCTTCGGCCGGAACGCCGCTTCGCAGATAGCTAACGCATCGTTGGCATCATTCTTCTGCGCTGACACCATCGGCTTAACGTGTTGCGCGGGGATGAGCTTCACCTGATAGCCAGCCTGCTCAAGCCGCCTTCCCCAATAGTGGGAGCGGGCACAAGACTCCATGGCCACCAACGTTTTAGCAGGAAAGTTGCGCAGGGTATGAAGCAACTTCTCCCTTTTGACCTTGCGGTTCCATAGGATTGAACCATCCTCCTGCAGAACACATACCTGAAAAACACTCTTGGCTAAATCGATTCCAATGGCTTTAATAGACATGATGGACGCTCCTCTGGGAATTATGTTTCGCAACTTAATTCTGGCGCATTTGACGCCGTATCGTAGGGGGGCGTCCATCACATCACTGGGCCCTCGCGTTCACAAGGGCGACGGTGCTATTGGGTCAGATTGGTGACGACTGATCGGCGCGGTGCATTTTTTCAAACCGCAGAAACGAAAAAAGCCCCGACCGTTAGGTCAGGGCTTCTTCAAAGTGTTGGCGGAGTGGATGGACTCGATGGTCCGACACTCGGCACGCGACCAAACTGCGCAGCAGTTTTTGGGAGCGGTAGATAGCAAAAAACCCAGCTATTAAGCTGGGTTTCTTAAGTGTTGGCGGAGTGGACGGGACTCGAACCCGCGACCCCCGGCGTGACAGGCCGGTATTCTAACCAACTGAACTACCACTCCGCACAATCTGTGTAGACAACCGACGTATCGATTCTCTAAAAGGGAGTCTGACGATGACCTACTCTCACATGGGAACTCCCACACTACCATCGGCGCTACTGTGTTTCACTTCTGAGTTCGGCATGGGATCAGGTGGGGCCACAGCGCTATTGTCGTCAGACAAAAACTGTTCAATTCGCACAAGCTGACTTTCTCGTTTGCATTCTTGCAAGCGCTTAACTATCTGGGATATCAAAACCCATTGGGTGTTGTATGGTTAAGCCTCACGGGTCATTAGTACAAGTTAGCTCAACGCCTCACAACGCTTACACACCTTGCCTATCAACGTGGTAGTCTTCCACGGCCCTTCAGGGGACTTAAAGTCCCAGTGAGAACTCATCTTGAGGCTCGCTTCCCGCTTAGATGCTTTCAGCGGTTATCGATTCCGAACTTAGCTACCCGGCAATGCCACTGGCGTGACAACCGGAACACCAGAGGTTCGTCCACTCCGGTCCTCTCGTACTAGGAGCAGCTCCTCTCAATTCTCAAACGCCCACGGCAGATAGGGACCGAACTGTCTCACGACGTTCTGAACCCAGCTCGCGTACCACTTTAAATGGCGAACAGCCATACCCTTGGGACCGACTTCAGCCCCAGGATGTGATGAGCCGACATCGAGGTGCCAAACACCGCCGTCGATATGAACTCTTGGGCGGTATCAGCCTGTTATCCCCGGAGTACCTTTTATCCGTTGAGCGATGGCCCTTCCATGCAGAACCACCGGATCACTATGACCTACTTTCGTACCTGCTCGACGTGTCTGTCTCGCAGTTAAGCTGGCTTATGCCATTGCACTAACCGTATGATGTCCGACCATACTTAGCCAACCTTCGTGCTCCTCCGTTACTCTTTGGGAGGAGACCGCCCCAGTCAAACTACCCACCAGGCACTGTCCTCAACCCCGATTCAGGGGCCTAAGTTAGAACATCAACACTACAAGGGTGGTATTTCAAGGTCGGCTCCACCACATCTAGCGACATGGTTTCAAAGCCTCCCACCTATCCTACACATGTAGGGTCAATGTTCAGTGCCAAGCTGTAGTAAAGGTTCACGGGGTCTTTCCGTCTAGCCGCGGGTATACGGCATCTTCACCGCAATTTCAATTTCACTGAGTCTCGGGTGGAGACAGCGTGGCCATCATTACGCCATTCGTGCAGGTCGGAACTTACCCGACAAGGAATTTCGCTACCTTAGGACCGTTATAGTTACGGCCGCCGTTTACCGGGGCTTCGATCAAGAGCTTCCTCCGAAGAGTAACCCCATCAATTAACCTTCCGGCACCGGGCAGGCGTCACACCGTATACGTCCTCTTACGAGTTTGCACAGTGCTGTGTTTTTGATAAACAGTTGCAGCCACCTGGTATCTGCGACCGCCAACAGCTTAGGGAGCAAGTCCCATCACCGTCAGCGGCGTACCTTCTCCCGAAGTTACGGTACCATTTTGCCTAGTTCCTTCACCCGAGTTCTCTCAAGCGCCTTGGTATTCTCTACCTGACCACCAGTGTTGGTTTGGGGTACGATTCCTTCTTACCTGAAGCTTAGAAGTTTTTCCTGGAAGCATGGCATCAACCACTTCAGTGCCGTAGCACCTCGTCATCAGCTCTCAGCCTAATGTGTGTCCGGATTTGCCTAAACACACAGCCTACAACCTTAAACGCACATCCGATAGTGCGCTGGCCTAGCCTTCTCCGTCACTCCATCGCAGTAAGAAGAAGTACGGGAATATTAACCCGTTTCCCATCGACTACGCCTTTCGGCCTCGCCTTAGGGGTCGACTCACCCTGCCCCGATTAACGTTGGACAGGAACCCTTGGTCTTCCGGCGAGCGGGTTTTTCACCCGCTTTAACGTTACTCATGTCAGCATTCGCACTTCTGATACGTCCAGCATGCCTCTCGACACACCTTCAACCGCTTACAGAACGCTCCTCTACCATGCACACAAGTGTGCATCCGCAGCTTCGGTGTCTAGTTTAGCCCCGTTACATCTTCCGCGCAGACCGACTCGACCAGTGAGCTATTACGCTTTCTTTAAATGATGGCTGCTTCTAAGCCAACATCCTGGCTGTCTGAGCCTTTCCACATCGTTTCCCACTTAACTAGAACTTTGGGACCTTAGCTGGCGGTCTGGGTTGTTTCCCTCTCCACGACGGACGTTAGCACCCGCCGTGTGTCTCCCGTAATTGCACTCATTGGTATTCGGAGTTTGCAAAGGGTTGGTAAGTCGGGATGACCCCCTAGCCTTAACAGTGCTCTACCCCCAATGGTGAGATACGAGGCGCTACCTAAATAGCTTTCGAGGAGAACCAGCTATCTCCCGGTTTGATTGGCCTTTCACCCCTATCCACAAGTCATCCCCTAATTTTGCAACATTAGTGGGTTCGGTCCTCCAGTTGGTGTTACCCAACCTTCAACCTGCTCATGGATAGATCACCGGGTTTCGGGTCTACACCTTGCAACTCATTCGCCCAGTTAAGACTCGGTTTCCCTACGGCTCCCCTATGCGGTTAACCTCGCTACAAAATGTAAGTCGCTGACCCATTATACAAAAGGTACGCAGTCACCGAACAAGTCGGCTCCCACTGCTTGTACGTACACGGTTTCAGGTTCTATTTCACTCCCCTCACAGGGGTTCTTTTCGCCTTTCCCTCACGGTACTGGTTCACTATCGGTCAGTCAGGAGTATTTAGCCTTGGAGGATGGTCCCCCCATGTTCAGACAAGATATCACGTGTCCCGTCCTACTCGATTTCACGCAAAGTTAGTTTTCGTGTACGGGGCTATCACCCTGTATCGCCGGACTTTCCAGACCGTTCCACTAACACCCTCTACGCTTAAGGGCTAATCCCCGTTCGCTCGCCGCTACTTAGGGAATCTCAATTGATTTCTTTTCCTCAGGGTACTTAGATGTTTCAGTTCCCCTGGTTCGCTCCATACACCTATGTATTCAGTGCACAGTGACCACTTACGTGGCCGGGTTTCCCCATTCGGAAATCGATGACTCAAGTGGCTGTTACTGCCTAATCATCGCTTATCGCAAGTTACTACGTCCTTCATCGCCTCTGACTGCCTAGGCATCCACCGTGTACGCTTAGTCACTTAACCATACAACCCCAATGGGTCTTGCTTGATCTTTGCTTCCCATTTTTCGTCGAACCTTTCGCTCGCGGCGGTCATTAACGGACGTTAACTCCCTTGCTCGCTCAAGCTTCTTCTCAACTGGAAACCAAATCTCGGCGCAATACCGGATTTTGAGTTTGTATTAATCGATTAAACAACCAATACGTTAATTTATCGCCAGATATTCAAGGCACTTGCAAAAATTGCAAATATCTCGAGAAATTTATCAGCTTGTCCAAATTGTTAAAGAGCATGGTTTTAGTGAGCCGAGGCTCAAAAAAAGCCAAAGATAAATTCTTCAATTTAGCTTTGGCCTCTTGCCATTCTTTGATTCGATTTCTAACTAAGAGAGTGGTGGAGCTATGCGGGGTCGAACCGCAGACCTCCTGCGTGCAAAGCAGGCGCTCTCCCAACTGAGCTATAGCCCCAAATCTTGGTCTCGATGCCAATTCCAAAAAGGAATTGGTGGGTCTGAGTAGATTTGAACTACCGACCTCACCCTTATCAGGGGTGCGCTCTAACCAACTGAGCTACAGACCCATCGAATCTTTACTTTCGTCAGACAATCTGTGTGAACACTCAACGCAAAACCGTATCTATTTCGTAAGGAGGTGATCCAGCCCCAGGTTCCCCTAGGGCTACCTTGTTACGACTTCACCCCAGTCATGAACCACAAAGTGGTGAGCGTCCTCCGCGAACGGTTAAACTACCCACTTCTTTTGCAGCCCACTCCCATGGTGTGACGGGCGGTGTGTACAAGGCCCGGGAACGTATTCACCGTAGCATTCTGATCTACGATTACTAGCGATTCCGACTTCATGGAGTCGAGTTGCAGACTCCAATCCGGACTACGACCGGCTTTATGGGATTGGCTCACTATCGCTAGCTGGCAACCCTTTGTACCGACCATTGTAGCACGTGTGTAGCCCATCTCGTAAGGGCCATGATGACTTGACGTCGTCCCCACCTTCCTCCGGTTTATCACCGGCAGTCTCCCTAGAGTTCCCACCATTACGTGCTGGCAACTAAGGACAAGGGTTGCGCTCGTTGCGGGACTTAACCCAACATTTCACAACACGAGCTGACGACAGCCATGCAGCACCTGTCTCACGGTTCCCGAAGGCACACTCGGGTCTCCCCAAGCTTCCGTGGATGTCAAGAGATGGTAAGGTTCTTCGCGTTGCATCGAATTAAACCACATGCTCCACCGCTTGTGCGGGCCCCCGTCAATTCATTTGAGTTTTAACCTTGCGGCCGTACTCCCCAGGCGGTCTATTTAATGCGTTAGCTTTGGAACCCACGCCTCAAGGGCACAGACTCCTAATAGACATCGTTTACGGCGTGGACTACCAGGGTATCTAATCCTGTTTGCTCCCCACGCTTTCGCATCTGAGCGTCAGTCTTTGTCCAGGAGGCCGCCTTCGCCACTGGTATTCCTTCAGATCTCTACGCATTTCACCGCTACACCTGAAATTCTACCTCCCTCTACAAGACTCTAGTTGACCAGTTCGAAATGCAGTTCCCAGGTTAAGCCCGGGGCTTTCACATCTCGCTTAATCAACCGCCTGCATGCGCTTTACGCCCAGTAATTCCGATTAACGCTCGCACCCTCCGTATTACCGCGGCTGCTGGCACGGAGTTAGCCGGTGCTTCTTCTGCGAGTAACGTCACAGCTAGCAGGTATTAACTACTAACCTTTCCTCCTCGCTGAAAGTACTTTACAACCCGAAGGCCTTCTTCATACACGCGGCATGGCTGCATCAGGCTTGCGCCCATTGTGCAATATTCCCCACTGCTGCCTCCCGTAGGAGTCTGGACCGTGTCTCAGTTCCAGTGTGGCTGATCATCCTCTCAAACCAGCTAGAGATCGTCGCCTTGGTGAGCCTTTACCCCACCAACTAGCTAATCTCACTTAGGCTTATCCAATCGCGAAAGGTGCAAAAGCATCCCCCTCTTTCCCCCGTAGGGCGTATGCGGTATTAGCCATCGTTTCCAATGGTTATCCCCCTCGACTGGGCAAATTCCTAAGCATTACTCACCCGTCCGCCGCTCGACGCCCAACAAATCATCCGAAGAATCTTTGTTGTCGTTTCCGCTCGACTTGCATGTGTTAGGCCTGCCGCCAGCGTTCAATCTGAGCCATGATCAAACTCTTCAATTAAAAAGTTTTTTGAAGTCCGAAAACTTCGACTCAATGAATTACTGAATTAACTTGTTATAGTCACTCAGTGCAACATTGATATATGAGATATCAATCCTGCGCGAGTGCCCACACAGATTGTCTGACTAATTGTTAAAGAACAGCCACGAATTTTCGTCCGTAGCGGGATGCGAATGATACGCTTCCCAGCGTTCAAGTCAAGTGATTTTTTCAAAACTAATTTGAGAAACTCGTTTCTGACTCGAACTCTTCGACCAAGCAAGCGTTTTACGCCGTTTGCCGTGTCGATGGAGGCGCATTATAGGGGGTTAATTTGCGCTGGCAAGGGCTAATATGGTGCTTTACATCTGTTTGTTCAGAAAACCGACTCGCACAGTGATAAAGTAATCAATTTGGGCATTTAGGGAGCTAGCCATGGCCATAAAACCGTTTTCAGGAATCACCCCCACCCTGGCCGATACCGCCTTTGTGGATCCCAGCGCCATTCTCTACGGCGACATCACCCTCTATGACGACGCCAGCATCTGGCCTCTAGTGGCCGCCCGGGGCGATGTTAACCAAATCACCATTGGCGCTCGCAGCAACGTTCAGGATGGCAGCGTTCTCCATGTTACCCGTCGCAGCGATGCCAACCCCGACGGCTACCCATTGATCATTGGGGAAGACGTCACTGTGGGACACAAAGCCATGCTGCACGGCTGCACCATTCGCAACCGGGTATTGGTGGGTATGGGCGCCATCGTCCTCGATGGCGCGGTCATAGAGGACGATGTGATTCTGGGGGCTGGCAGTTTGGTACCACCAGGGAAAACCCTGCAATCCGGCTACCTGTATGTCGGCAGTCCGGCCAAGCAGGCTCGCCCTCTTAATGACAAAGAACTGGCGTTTCTGGCCGTTTCCGCTGCCAACTATGTAAAACTAAAAAACGAATACCTGAGTCAGGCCTAGCGCAAAGGTCGAGATTTAAAACCTGCTCAGATGGCCGGGTGGTGCAACCAGATGCGCCCCTGGGCATCGAAGTTCTCCTCCTCGATCAAAGTCTCGGCCTCCTCTTCCAGATCAAACCTGAGCCGTTCAAACGCCTGAATCGCCTGTTCCTCATTACCGATTTCGGTATCACTCAAATGCGCCAGAGTTGGCAAAGCGATGAAACAGCCAACCCGCTGGCCTGCAACCATCGCCGTAAACTCTAACCACTGTTGCTGCCAGTCTACCGACAACTGGTCATTAAACAGGATTTGTTGATTCATGATGTTTGCCTCAATTGCTGCAACAACAACTCATGCACCGATGCCGGATCCGGCGCTTTCCCGGTCCAGAGTTCGAAACTGACCGCGGCCTGATTCACCAGCATTCCCAGACCGGCCAGCTGCCCTTCGGCTCCCGCTCGCTCGGCCCACTGCTGGAAAATGGTGGGTTTATCACCGTAAGCCATGTCGTAACACCAACTTGTCGGTTTCACGACCTTGGGATCGACCGGGGGCATGGCCGCAGCCAGCGATGCCGAGGTGCCATTGATGATCACATCAAACTGCCCCTCTATGTCAGCATAGCCGCCGCCCTCTATCTGGCCCAGGGAATGAAATGCCTTCGCCAGGGACTCAGCTTTGGACGCAGTGCGATTGGCGACCACAATCTTTCGAGGAGCCATCGCCAACAGTTCCGGCAAGACGCCTCTGACCGCACCACCAGCCCCCAGTACCAAAATATCCCGCCCCGCCAACTCAATGCCATGATGACGCAGATCCCGCACCAACCCCTCGCCATCGGTATTGTCCCCGCAGAGCGTGCCGTCCTGCCAATACAGGGTATTGACCGCCCCGGCCAGTCGGGCCCGTTCGCTCAACCGGTCACACAGCTCCGCCGCCTGCTGCTTGAACGGTAGGGTCACATTCGCCCCCCTCCCCCCTTGCTGATGAAATTGAGCCAGGGTCTGAGGAAATTGATCCAGGGGTGCTAGAATCGCTTCGTAGCTGAGCGTCTGCTGAGTCTGACGGGCAAACTCCCGATGGATCAGCGGCGACTTACTGTGATTGATGGGATGGCCGAATACGGCGTATCTGTCCATTGATGCTGTCATTGTAAAAGGAGGTTCGATGCTATCTGTTATACGCCGCAAACTGGGCGCCAAGCAAGGAAATGCTCAAGATTCTAATGCCTATGATGCTGTCGGTGGCGAAGCGGTGATCCGTGCGCTGTCGACCCGTTTCTATCAACTGATGGATGAGGATCCTAAGTACCAGGCGCTACGCCAGCAGCACCCTCAGGATTTAAGTGACAGCGCCGAGAAGTTGAGAATGTTTTTATCAGGCTGGCTAGGGGGGCCGCCGTTGTTTGAGCAGGCCTATGGCCACCCAAGATTACGAGCGAGGCATCTGAGCTTTAGGGTCGACCGCCAGCAACGTGATCAATGGCTGGATTGCATGCGGCGAGCCCTGAATGACACGGTGTCACACAAGCAGGGCCGCCAGGCCATACTGAAGGCCCTGATCTCTCTGGCCGACCACATGCGCAATGTGGAAGAGGATTAGCCGAGCTCCGCCAGCCAATCCCGGGGCCGCAGGTAATCACGGTACAACCGCGCTTCTTCAGTCCCATCCTCAGGTGCATATTGATACTGCCACCGTACCAACGGTGGCATCGACATCAGAATCGACTCCGTTCTGCCGCCGGATTGCAGCCCAAACAGGGTGCCTCGGTCATACACCAGATTAAACTCAACGTAACGGCCACGTCGATACAGCTGAAACTGACGCTGCGCCTCGGTATAAGGGGTGGCCTTGCGACGTTCGACAATGGGGACGTAAGCGGGAATGAAACCCTCGCCCACCGCTCGCATAAAGGCAAAGCTGTCCTCAAACCCGGGCTGATTCAGATCATCGAAAAACAATCCGCCCACACCACGGGTTTCATCGCGGTGTTTGAGGAAGAAATAGCTATCGCACCATGCTTTGTATCGCGGATACACGTCATCACCAAATGGTTGGCACAGCGTATTAGCCACCCGGTGCCAGTGCAGCACGTCGTCGTCGTAGCCGTAATAGGGAGTCAGATCGAAGCCGCCACCGAACCACCAGATGGGGTCTGCCCCCTCTTTCTGAGCGATAAAGAAGCGAACATTGGCATGGGAGGTGGGAATATGCGGGTTCTTGGGGTGAATCACCAACGACACCCCCATGGCCTGAAAATGGCAGCCCTCAAGCTCCGGTCGCTGGGCCGTCGCCGAGGCCGGCATCTTGTCGCCAAAGACGTGGGAGAAATTAACCCCGGCCTGCTCAAACACGGCTCCGTCTGTCAGCACCCGGCTGCGGCCTCCGCCGCCCTGAGCACGTTGCCACTGATCCTGCTGAAAATGAGCATCACCATCGGCGGTTTCCAGACTCTGACAAATGCTGTCTTGCAGTGACAGCAAAAACTGTTTTACCTGTTCAATCCGTTGATCCATGGATCCCTCTTTGGGGCATCAATTGCCGCGCAGTATGTCGCCACTGATGGCGTCTCGAATGGTAGAGGGCGACAATGCCGCTCCTGTTGTGCTGTCAACAACCCCGTCCAACAAGCCCGTTAAACACGATTGTACCTCCGACACACTGCGCCCTGGCGCCTGACCGCTTAGGTTCGCACTGGTAGAGATGAGAGGTTTTCCAGATAAGCGCGCCAGTTCGGCCGCTTCGGGATGGGCGGTCACTCGTACCGCAATGGAATCAAATTTGCCGGAAATCCAATTCGGAACTCCGGCTTTCGCTGGCACCACCCAGGTAAACGGGCCGGGCCAGCTATCAAACATTCGGCTCAGTTGCTCGGCAGACAGCGCCGACTCATCCACATAGGGGCGCAACTGATCAAAATCTGCGGCCAGCAGAATTAAGCCTTTCTCTACCGGCCGCTGTTTGATGGCCAGCAAACGCATTACCGCGTCTCGATTATCGGGATCGCACCCCAGGCCAAACACCGCTTCGGTGGCATACGCAATCACGCCGCCGTTACGCACCAATTCAGCCCCCTGGGCAAGGGTAACGCGTTCACTCATACTGCTTAGCGCCCCAGCTTTTCCTGCAGCGCCGCGTCTTTGGCCATCACCGCTTCGGCGTTCTTCTGACGATCTGCCTTCACGCGCTCAGCCATCTCATCACTGGCAACCGCCAGCATCTGAGCCGCCAGGTAACCGGCGTTCTTGGCACCAGCCTTACCGATGGCCACGGTGGCAACCGGCACGCCACCAGGCATCATCACGGTGGACAGCAGCGCATCGTGCCCCTGCAGCGGGCCCGCATCGATCGGCACGCCAATCACCGGACGAGTGGTGATACCGGCAACCGCGCCAGCCAGGTGCGCAGCCAGACCGGCGGCGCAGATGAAGACTTTACAGCCGCGCTCTTCGGCACCATGCACATAGGCGTGGGTCGCTGCCGGAGTTCGGTGAGCCGAAGTCACTTTCACTTCAAAGGGAATATCAAAGCTGGACAGTACGTCCAGGGTGGATTGCATGACGGGCAGATCGGAATCCGATCCCATCAGCACTGCGACAAAGGGTGTAGTCATCGGGTACTTCCTTTTTATACCGTTTTATTATGGGTAGGGTACTTCGCCGGCGATTATATCGCTTCCCCCCGATATTTACAGGCTCGTTGTGGACAAATTAACCTCAATTCTCCCCGAATCCGTTTTTCCACCAGAATTTTCCAGCCACAATCCGGGCAAGTTTGCGGGTGAGGAGGCTCGTTCACCACATACTTACATTTAGGGTAAGCGTTACATCCATAAAAGGTTTTTCCGGTGCGTCCAGAGCGCGCCACCAGTTGCCCTTTGCGGCACTCGGGGCAGGTAATGTCGGTCTGCGGCTCCTCTTCCCGCACAATAAAACTGCACTCAGGATAACCCGTACAGCCGATGTAGATGCCATAGCGACCCGACTTCAGCGCCAATGGCCGCTCGCACTCGGGACACAACTGATCCTCCATCACCTCGATAATGCCAACCTCCTGATGAGTCAGAGGACGGCTGTAGCTGCAGCCCGGATAACTCTGGCAGCCGAGAAATTGTCCACGCTTGCCATGGAGGATGTGCAACTCGGAGCCACACTGGGGACACACCTCGAACTCTCGCTCCAAAGCATGCTCATGGGCATTGAATAAACCGGTATCAATTCTACTCACGTCACACTTTTCCGCACAAAAAATGAACAATAATCGACAATAACTTCGTCGTTGATATAGTACCAGTGCCCAAGCCGGGGGGCACGGAGTTTGCGATTCGGTGAGCCACTCAGGATGTTGTATACCCCAATATACAGGAGCGACTGATGATGACACTCAGAACTTTCACTCTGAGCCTACTGACCCTGGCAGCCCTCAGTGGTTGTGCCACCCAGGCCCCCGCGCCGGATTTGGTGGATCTGTCGCTGGCGAACAGAGGCAATGCCGAGGTCATCAACGATCATCAGTTGGCCACGACCATCGCCACCTTTTCGCAACTGGTCGCTCAGCCGGAGCAGCATCACGATGCCCTGCTCAATCAGATGCAGTATCTGCGAGCCTACAGCTATTACGCCGACATCGACTTTATCGACCAGCCCCAATCCGACGCGTTTCACTCCGCCATGGAAACCCTGGGCCAGAATCTCGACCGCACTACTCCAGCCCTGATTGAGCAATGGAGCGTATTGCTGTATCGCTATTACGCTCAAAACGGTCTCGGTCGTGACCTGGGGTCGCTGCCACAAAGCCAGATAAGGCTTCTGGCAGAGTTTGAGCAAATCGACAACCCCTCGATGGTTCAAGACTACGCCTTGTGGGAGTTGATTCGCAGCGCCGGTTTGTTGCTGGACTCAGTTCGGCGGGAGTCCCCAGAGTGCCCATTAAAGCAGGCTCTGCTGGCAACCGGCCTGGATCAGGCACTGTTGCAGTTTGCCGCCAGCGATGGCGCCCGCCGCCCTTCTGGGGACTGGCCATTGAAAAATGCCTACTGGGCACTGGCCCAGTGGCAACTGAATCAACCCCAAGCACAATGGCCACAGCTGGAGCAAAGCGTTACCCAGATCGCCGAGTCTGACGTCAGCCAACGCGGCGATGCCGGTAAAGATGCCTTTACTTTGGGGTTTCTGGTCAACGCGTTCTACGGCATGGAAGGCTGTACCGGCCAGTTTGCCAACCTGTGCCGCCTGCCGGACGAGTCTGAGATTCTCCCCATCGAGCATCGATGCTCCGATAGCCTGTTCATCCGCACTCAGGACCTGACGCCGCGAGAATTGGCCCAAACCTGCAACAGACTCACCTCACAGGAGTCCGAGTTTCATGAGCTGCTGGCCACCATGCGCGAGCCGGTACCCGGCGATCAGAACCAGGCCCTCAAGGTGGTGGTATTTAAAAACTGGAGTCAATACAACGCTTACGGTCAGTTGTTGTACGACATCGCTACCGACAACGGCGGTATGTACATCGAAGGCAACTCTCAGATGCCTGGCAACCAAGCCACCTTCTACGCCTATCGGGCCTGGTGGCTGACGTCAGAATTTCAAGTCTGGAACCTCAACCACGAGTACGTTCACTACCTGGACGGGCGCTACGTTAAGTATGGCGATTTTGGCCACTTTGCCAGCAAGCAGGTCTGGTGGGCCGAAGGCATGGCCGAATACGTTTCCAAAGGCCATGATAACGATCAGGCACTGACGCTGGCCCGGGATTATGGCAGCGACAGCTGGCCCAGCCTGGAAGCGATCTTCAACACCGAGTACCACGACGGCCTGGACATGACCTACCGCTGGAGCTACCTGGTTGTGCGTTACCTGTGCGAATACGACCGAGACGGGCTGCAGCAACTGGGCCAGGCACTCAAAAGCGATGACTTTGAGGGATATCAACAGGGATTAACCACCTTGGCAGCCAAGCACCAAGCGGCTTACAACCACTGGTTGCAAGGCCTGGTCGATGCATTGCCCCAGGAGACCCTCCCCGTGGAAACGATGGGGCCGACGCCCCGCAAGCAGAATCGTTACGCCTATCGCGACTACCTTAAACCCGCGCACCTGGCGCTGGACGACAGCCACCTGCACATCTGACAGGCATGAAAAAGGGCAGCTCTGGCTGCCCTTTTCGAGTCACGCACATCCAGCGCGGTCAGTGAATCAGACCCTCGGGTTGTTCAAACACCAGGTCTTCCATCTGCCGGTAGGCATCATCGTTGCCCGGGGCGTTGAACAACACCATCAACACCACCCACTTCAAGTCATCCAGGCTCAGAGGCTCCCCTTCGAGCTCCATCACCCGGTCGATGACCATCTCTCGAGTCTCACCGCTGAGCACCTGCACCTGCTCAAGGAACAACAGGAACCCGCGACAACCGGTGTCCAACTGCCTCTGCTCGGCGTCGGTATACACTCGCACACTGCGCATCGGAGTGGTGTACAGATAGGGCTTGTCATCACCGTCCTGCAGATCCGCCAGCTTCTCTATCCACACCAGCGCTTTGCCAATCTCCTCGGTTCTGAAGCCCGCCCTGCTTAGCTCCTCTGTTAGCTCTTCACGATCCAATAACAGCTCAACATCGCTTTGGACATAGGTCTCAAATAGGTACATCAGTATGTCAAACATGCGTTACCCTCCCCTAAGCCGGATGTAACCGCCGGACACTTGTGCTATCCGACCCTCTAACTCCAGCATTAACAGCTGTTCAAGCACAACATCTACTGGTAAATCGCTCCGAGCAACCACTACATCTACTGGAGTGGCCTCATAACCCACACTATCCAACAACTTCGGCAAAGGCAACTCGGAACCTGCCTTCACCACGGGCTCGATCGCTGGTGCAACCCCCATGGGCAGCAACTCTTCATAGATATCGACCGGGTCATCCACCAGTTTGGCACCCTGTTTAATCAAATAATGCCCGCCTTCACAGCCGGGATTGTCCACCGACCCGGGTACTGCAAACACCTCCCGTCCCTGCTCGGCGGCGAGCCTGGCGGTGATCAGCGACCCAGACTTTATGCCCGCCTCCATCACCACGGTGCCGTAGCTCAAGCCGCTGACGATGCGGTTGCGCTGGGGGAAAAACTCCCGCCTGGGGCGCTGCCAAGGTAAAAATGACGACACCATGGCTCCTCGCTCACGAATCTGCTCAGCCAATGCAGTATGAATACGGGGATAGCAGTGATTCAGACCAGATCCCACCACTGCCACCGTGAACCCGCTGCGCAATGCGCCCCGATGTGCCTGCGCATCCACACCTTCCGCCAATCCGCTGACGATCACCCACCCGAGGGAAGCCAACTGCTCCGCCCATTGCAGCGTGCGCTCCTTGGCCGCCACCGTCGCCCGACGACTGCCCACCATCGCCAGTGCCGGCCCCTGCAGTGCCGCCAGCTGCCCCTGAACAAACAGCATTAACGGCGGATCGGCAATCTGCTTCAGAGCCTGAGGGTAGTCCGGGTGATCCAACGGCAAAATGTGCTGCCCGGGTTGCTCTGCCCACGCCAGTAAGGCATCGATTCTGGCCATATTCGGATACCCAAGCTGCTGAGCCGTGGCAGGGCTTACTCCCGGCAGATCCCCCGCCAATGCCCACTGGCGCAATACCGAGGGCGATGCCAACTGCAGCAACGACAGGGTTTTCATCAACCCCAACCGCGGTGCCATCATCAATGCCGCCCAATCAGTCAGAGTATTGGGCATAACCAGACTCCGGCGATGGCGGTAACAACCAGTCAGTCAGCCTCAGAGGATGCCGAGCCGAGGTCACCACCGCCAGGCACACCCGCTGAAAACACTCAGCCAACACCACCCTACCCCGGTAGACCATGACAGTTCGCTGATCCGGCAATGGGCGGCGATGATAGGCAAACAGCACTTGACCAGGCCGGGCCCCGTCTTGAGTCCCTTTGTTGAGGTAGAGCAACTCCCCAGGCCCCATCTCCCGCATCTGTTGAGGACTGGCGATAATTTGTGCCTCTAATGTCGCCGGCGCCGCACCGAGATGAAAGAACAGCGGCGCCTCTAACTGAGGGGCCAGCGCATACAGCGGTGCCTGGGAAGCGGCTTCGAGGCGACTGTGAGTCAGCATCAGTCCTTGACCATCGGCCTGAGCCACGCCGGAGGCCGCCAGCACCAGTTCGGTGCCCAGCATCTGCCCAGACTCAGGGTCTCGCAGAGACTGGCGCTGCCGATACACCCCATAACTCTGCCCCGCCACCAGCGGCTCTGAACTGTACAGCGTGTCACCCTCGACATAGCGCAACCCGTCGCGACTGGCCCCCACCACCCGACTGCCAGGCTCCAGCAATGGCGGGTCCACGACGGTGACCCGTTGAAGAAATGGCCGTAGCCGGGAGAACGGCAGCAGTTTAATGGGTTGAGACGGCGACACACCGGCTCTGCTTACCCTCAACCTGGGTTGGCCATTTACCAGCGTCATGGTCAATCGATCACCGGGGTAAATCAGGTGCGGGTTGGCAATGGCCGGATTGATTTGCCATAACTGTGGCCACCTCCAGGGATCATCCAGATAGAGGCCGGCAATGTCCCACAGGGTATCTCCCTGCTTAACGGTATAGGTGTGCGGGAAATCGGATCGTAAAAAAAGAGCCTGAGAACACGCTATGGGTGAGAACAACAACAGCAACATCAGCAGCAATTGGGGCATCGAACATCCTTGTCGATCATTAACCACTCGGTCTGTGCCTGTTAAAGGCGTCGCCAAACAGTTAAAATTAGGCCAATGACAACCTAAATATAGACAGGTTGAGTGTTTTTACGATTTTGAAGATGAGATAAACCATGGCCATTATGGAAGTCTTGCGTTTCCCAGACGAGCGCCTGCGTACCGTTGCCAAGCCGGTAACCGAATTTGATGACAGCCTGCAGCAATTGATCGATGACATGCTGGACACCATGTACGAAGAGAAAGGCATTGGTCTGGCCGCCACCCAGGTGGACCGCCACGTTCAGGTGATCGTGATGGATCACTCCGAGGACAAATCCAAGCCGATGGTCTTCATCAACCCCAGCCTGTCCAACCAACAAGGCAGCTTCAGCAATGAAGAAGGCTGCCTGTCGGTACCCGGCATCTATGCCAAAGTGGATCGTCATGAGACCGTGACCATCACCGCTCAGGATCGCAATGGCGACACCTTTACCCAGGACGCCGATGAGCTGTTGTCCATCTGCATTCAGCATGAGATGGACCATCTGGCCGGTAAGCTGTTTGTCGATTACCTGTCGCCGTTGAAGCGCCAGCGCATTCGCCAGAAGCTGGAAAAACAGGCACGCCTCGACGCCAAACACGCCTAGGAGAAGGCCTTGACCCCATTAAAAATTGTTTTTGCCGGTACTCCGGATTTTGCCGCTCGCCATCTGCAGGCCCTGATTGACAGTCACCATCAACTGGTGGCCGTCTATTCTCAGCCGGATCGCCCGGCAGGCCGCGGCAAAAAGCTCACCGCCAGCCCGGTAAAAACCCTGGCCCAGAGTCATGACATTCCGGTTTTGCAGCCGAAATCTCTGCGCCAACCAGAGGCACAACAGCAACTGGCTGAGCTGGATTTCGACATCATGGTGGTGGTCGCCTACGGCCTGATCCTGCCTAAAGTGGTGCTGGACACCCCAAGGCTGGGCTGCATCAATGTCCACGGCAGCCTGCTGCCGCGCTGGCGGGGGGCGGCTCCGATTCAGCGCGCCATCTGGGCCGGCGACCAACGCACGGGTGTCACCATCATGCAGATGGATGAAGGCCTGGACACCGGCGCCATGCTGCACAAGGTAGAGCTGGCCATCGACGCCGATGACACGTCTGCCCGTCTGTATGACAAACTGGCCGAACTGGGCCCTCAGGGGCTACTGCAGGCACTGGAGAACATTGCCACCGGCAACGCCAGCGCCGAAGTTCAGGACGACACCCAGGCCAACTACGCCGACAAGCTGTCCAAAGAGGAAGCTCGCATCGACTGGAGCCAACCTGCTGAGTTTATTGAGCGCTGCGTTCGCGCCTTTAACCCTTGGCCAATCAGCCACTTTGAAGCCGCCGGACACAGTATTAAGCTTTGGCAATCCTCGGTGAGTCGTTACGAAGGCGACGCCGCTCCCGGCACCGTACTGCAAGCCGACAAGCAGGGACTGATTATCGCCTGTGGCGACCAGGCGCTGAAACTGGACACCATTCAAATCCCGGGTAAGAAGGCGATGTCTGCCACCGAGGTGTTGAACGCCCGCAAAGAGTGGTTCGATACAGGGTCACAACTGCAATGAGTAAACGCAATGTCCGCGCCCAGGCCGCCTGGGTCATCGAGCAGGTCATCGATAAGGGCCAATCGCTGGCTACCTGCCTGCCTCAAGCCCAGAGCCAACTAAGCAATCCCAAGGACAAAGGTCTGCTGGCGGAGATCTGCTATGGCGTCATGCGCCAACTGCCGGTACTCGACAGCCAGGTGCTCGACTGCCTAGAAAAACCCCTGAAGGGCAAGAAGCGCATCATTCACTGCCTGCTGCTGGCCGGCTTGTACCAGCTCAAGCACATGCGGGTTAAGCAACATGCGGCCGTGACCGAAACCGTCGAGGCCACCCGCCAACTAAAAGCCTCAGGCATGTCCGGCCTGGTGAACGGCATCATGCGCCGCTGCTGTCGCGAGCTGGACAGCCTGCTGGCGGCGCAGTTTGACGACGATGCCCGCACACACCTGCACTCCCGTTGGTTCATCGAACGGGTTAAGGCCGCCTACCCGGATCAATGGCAACAGATTCTGCACGCCAACAACCAGCATCCGCCACTCTGGTTGCGCAATAGCGTCCGCCACCAAAGCCGGGAGACCTACCTGGCTCAACTGGCGGAGCAAGGCATCGACGCCGTTGCCGGTGACAGTGACAATGCCCTGCGTCTGCTCAAGGCCACCGACGTCACCAAGCTTCCCGGCTTTGCCGAAGGGGGCCTGTCGGTACAGGATCAATCGGCTCAGTGGGCAGCGTACCTGTTGGATCCGCAGCCCGGAGAACGCATTCTGGATGCCTGCGCGGCCCCGGGAGGAAAAACCTGCCACCTGCAGGAGCAGCAGCCCGAGCTGCAGCACCTGGTGGCATTGGACATCGACGACCGTCGCCTGGCCCGAGTCCAGCAAAACCTGGATCGCCTCGGCCAGCAGGCGCAACTGGTGGCTGGCGATGCCGCCGATCCACAAGCCTGGTGGGACGGCATCCCCTTTGATCGCATACTGCTGGATGCACCCTGCTCCGCCACCGGTGTGATTCGCCGTAATCCGGACAGCAAGTGGCTGCGCCGCAATGACGACATCGACGCTCTGGCGCAGCTGCAACAGCGCATTCTGCATGCCAACTGGCGAATGCTGAAACCTGGGGGCACTCTGGTGTACGCCACCTGCTCGATACTTCCCGAAGAAAATGTGAACCAGATCAAGACATTTCTTCAACAGGTACCGGATGCTATGCTGCTTAGCATCAATCCGGACGACTCACAGGAAAAACCGGGCTGGCAGTTACTGCCTCAAGTGGAAGGCGGCGACGGCTTTTACTACGCCAGGTTGAAGAAAAAACAATAAGTTGCGATGAAAATCATCATTCTTGGAGCCGGCCAGGTCGGCGGCACGCTGGCGGAAAACCTGGTCGGCGAAAATAACGACATCACCATTGTCGACAATCATCAGGACACTCTGCGCAGCCTGCAGGACAAGTATGACCTGCGGGTTGTCCATGGCCACGCGGCCCATCCAGGGGTGTTGCAGGAGGCCGGGGCCGAAGATGCCGATATGCTGATTGCGGTCACCAACTCCGATGAAACCAACATGGTGGCCTGCCATCTGGCGTACACTCTGTATGGCACCCCCACCAAAATTGCCCGTATTCGTTCCGAGCAGTTTATGGCCCGTCAGGACGTGCTGTTCCAAAGTGGTGGTCACAATAACGACTGCCGCGGTCGGTTCTTCATCGATGAGTTGATCGCCCCTGAGCAACTGGTTACCCACTATATTCGACGCCTGATCGAGTACCCCGGCGCCCTCAAGGTGGTGGAATTTGCCGAAGGTCGAGTCAGCCTGGTGGCAGTGAAAGCCTATTACGGTGGACCTCTGGTCGGCAACGCCCTGTCGGCATTGCGGGAACACATGCCCAATATCGATACTCGGGTCGCCGCCATCTTCCGCCAGGGGCGGCCGATACTGCCCCGGGGCACCACGGTGATCGAGGCGGACGACGAGGTATTCTTCGTCGCTGACTCCAAGCACATTCGAGCGGTGATGAGTGAGATGCAGGAGTTGGAGTCCAGCTACCGCCATATCATGATCGCCGGCGGCGGCAACATCGGTTTTGGTCTGGCCAAAGCGCTGGAACCCTACCACGACGTTAAGCTTATCGAGCGCAATCCTCAGCGGGCGGCAGCCCTGTCCGAGTGGCTGGACTCCACCACGGTGTTCCACGGCGACGCTTCGGATCAGGAGCTGCTCAATGAAGAGCAGATCAACCAGACCGACGTGTTTATCGCGGTCACCAACGACGACGAAGCCAACATCATGTCGGCACTGCTGGCCAAGCGCTTGGGTGCCAAGAAGGTGATGGTGCTGATTCAGCGCGAGGCGTACGTCGACCTGGTCAAAGACGCCAACATCGACATCGCCATCTCACCTCAGCAGGCCACCATCTCGTCATTGCTGACCCACGTCCGCCAGGGCGACATCACCAACGTGTACTCGCTGCGGGACGGCGCCACCGAAGCCATTGAGGCGGTCGCTCATGGCGATGAAGCCACCTCTAAGGTGGTGGGCAAACAGATTCAGGACATTCGCCTGCCCCCGGGGACCACCATTGGCGCCGTGGTGCGCAAAGATCAGGTATTGATTGCCCACGACCGTACCGTTATTGAAGCCGACGACCACGTGATCATGTTCCTGGTGGACAAGAAGTACATCACCGAGGTCGAAAAGCTGTTTCAGCCCAGTGCGCTGTTCATCTAGCCCCAGTTACCATCATGATTAATATCAGGCCACTCTCTTTCCTGCTGGGGCTATTTCTGGCGGTGGTCGCCGGATTGATGCTGATTCCGGCAGGCGTCTCCCTGTACCACGCCGAAGGACTGGCCGGAGAATTTTTCAAGTCATCAATGATCACCTTTATCGCCGCCATGATGGCGGCGAGCACCGGCTTTCGCAGCCAACTGACCCTGAGCACCCGGGATCTGTATCTGTTTACCACCCTGACCTGGGTGGTGGTGTCCCTGTTTGCGGCACTGCCGTTTACCTTCTATCACCACATCAGCTATACCGATGCCTTCTTTGAAACCATGTCCGGCATCACCACCACGGGTTCAACGGTACTGTCTGGGCTGGATGACACCGCCTGGTCGATCTTGATCTGGCGGTCGCTGCTGCAGTGGCTTGGCGGCATCGGCTTCATCGTCATGGGAGTTGCGATCTTTCCGATGCTCAACGTCGGTGGCATGCGCCTGTTCAGAACCGAATCCTCAGACTGGTCCGATAAATGGATGCCGCGCACCCAGCTTATCGGCCGCGGTCTGGTTAAGGTCTACCTGCTACTAACAGCCCTGTGTTGCCTGGGTTATTTGGCTGCGGGCATGACGCCGTTTGAAGCCATCAATCACGCCATGACCACCCTGTCCACCGGCGGCTACTCCACCACCGACAGCTCAATGACTCACTTCAGTACCCTGGCCCACTGGAATGGCAGCCTGTTTATGTTTCTCGGCGGCCTGCCGATGCTGATTTTTGTGCAGATGGTGCACATGCGCTCGGTGAAGGTCTGGAATGACCAGCAAGTAAAAGGCTACCTGGCCTTTGTCATCTGTGCCTCGCTGCTGCTGGGCTGGTGGCTGAGCCACCAACAGCAGATGGAGTTCTTTCCGGCACTGACCCTGGCCACCTTCAACCTGATCTCGGTGGTAACCACCACCGGCTTTGCCTCCACCGATTACAGCGCCTGGGGTCCCGCCGCCAGCATCATCTTCTTTTTCCTGATGTTCGTAGGAGCCTGTTCCGGATCGACGTCTGGTGCCATTAAAATATTCCGCTTTCAACTCGCCGGCGCCGTGCTGCACAAGGCACTGCGGCAACAGATTCACCCATCGGCCCTGTTTCCGCAACGCTACAACCGCCGCACTATCAGCGAGGACATCGTCCGCTCTCTGGTGAGTTTCAGCATGCTGTTTATCGCCACCATCGTAGTGCTGGCACTGTTTTTGGTCTTGGTGGGCGTGGATCCGGTCTCCAGTCTCACCGGCGCGGTAACCGCAGTTACCAATGTGGGGCCGGGACTGGGCGAAGTGATCGGCCCGGCGGGGAACTTTGCCAGCCTGCCGGACGCGGCCAAGTGGGCACTCAGCCTGGGTATGTTACTGGGCCGACTGGAGATCATTACCGTGGCGGTGCTGCTCCTGCCGACCTTCTGGCGCTACTAGGATCAACTAGCCTCGGGTGACTATTGGGCGTCGCTATTCACCGGCGCCGCATCACCCGAGGTCAATTCTCCAACACGCTTACTGCGCCAGGGTGATCAGGTGACGGCCATAGGCCTTCACATCTTCCCAGTCGGTGTAATCGATAACCGCGTTCTTATCCGTTGGGCCGTTGGTCATCTTCATGATCATCTGGATCGCCAGCGTATCCAGCCAGCCCCAGGCCGGGTAATTGACCTTACCGGCAATCACCTTCATGTCTTTGGGCTTCCACGGAGACAGCTCCAGGAACTTCTGCATATAGCGATTGCCTTCGACCGTGGCTTTCTCCGGTGTGCGCGCCACCACCGACAGGTTAAAGAAACTGTTGGGCTTGGCCTCAATCTGCATGGCGTGGTCATCAATGAACTTAAAGAAGCCTTTGTCATAGGTGCCGTACAACACCGGTGCTCCCAAGGCAATGGCGTCGTAGCGGTCCCAATCAACCGATTCATGAACCGCTTCGTTGATGTCCATCATGTCGCACTCGTGGCCTTCGGCCCGCACGGATTCCATGATCACCCGCGCCACTCGGGCGGTATGGCCCCCTCGACTCATATACAGAACAAGTAAGCGTTTCACAAAACCTCCAGAAATTTCAGTATCGCATCATAATATGGGGCAATTCATGCCGTTAGGTATGGCAAAAGATCACATTTTTACTAGCAAAATAGTCAGATTACTTCAGAATCGAGATCTCGCACCGCTTAACAAAACGACGCAATGGGCTTAATATTAGTTATTGCTAAACTCTGAGGAACACTATGGCACTCACAATCGACTTGGAAACCATGACAGGGAATGCTCAACAAGCGTCGAAATTGCTAAAGACCATCGCCAACCCACATCGGTTGATGCTGTTGTGCCTGATTGGCAAGCAGGAGTTAACCGTGGGCGAACTGAATGAACAGGTTCCACTGAGCCAGTCGGCACTGTCTCAGCATCTGGCGGTACTGCGCAACGAAGGCCTGGTCACGACCCGCAAAGAGGCGCAACAGGTTTGGTATCAACTGGACAGCCCGGAAGTCGAAGCCGTCATTAACCTGCTGTACGATCTGTACTGCGGCAAAGGTCAGTAACCCCATCCAACCGGGCAGGAAGCCCTAGTGACTCTCTATTCGCTGCTCAATCGATCGGCGAAGGCTTCAACACGCCCCCAGTCCGTGTATTCCATCACCGTATCCGCTGCCGTCGGCCCCTTGGTCATCCACATAATAAAACGGATGATATTCCGGTCCCAGAAGGTTAACGACGGGTAGTTTATGGCGCCGGCAAACACATCCAGCAACTGAGGCTTCCAGCTAACCTGCTTAAGGAATTTGGCCACGTACATATTGGTATCGGCGGTGTTCTTAAGCGGCTTCCTGGCGACCAGGTTCACCGAAAAAAACGCGCTGCGCTTGCGATTCAGCAAGCCCTGATGTTGCTCCACAAACTCGATCACCGCCGGCCGGTACTTGCCATAACGGATACTGGCACCAATGACCACGGTATCGAAACTGTTCAGATCCAGGTTCGGAGTCTCGATGTCGGCCACCTGAACCTGATTTTCCGTTGCCTGCAGTCTGGCCTGCAATCGCTGGGCGATTTTCCGGGTTTGCCCATCTACGGTGGAGTACAGTACCACTATCCGTCTCACAGTCTTGTCCTCAACTCTTCCAGAACGCCGGTGTAAACAGCACCAACAGGGTAAAAATCTCGAGGCGGCCAAACAGCATCGCCAATATCAGGATCCACTTGGAAACATCACCGATGTCACCATAATGGGACGCGACCTGGCCCAACCCGGGCCCCAGGTTATTCAAGCACGCCGCGGTGGCACTGAAGGCCGAGATGTCATCCATGCCGGTGGCCAGCAGCGCCACCAGACACAAGGCAAACACCAGGGCGTAGGCGGCAAAGAATCCCCACACCGCATCGATGACCCGATCCGGCACCGCCTTGTTATTGAGGCGAATGGAGAACATGGCTCGAGGGTGAACCAACCGCTTCAACTCTCGCCCCCCCTGCAGCAACAGCAACACAAAACGCACCACCTTCATGCCGCCCCCGGTGGAACCGGCACAGCCACCGACAAAACTGGACAGGATCAGCAGCACCGGCAAGAACAACGGCCACTCGGAAAAACTGTGGGTACCAAAGCCGGCGGTGGTAGAGATCGACACCGCCTGAAACAGGGCGTAATCCAGTGTCGACTCCGGCGAGTCATAGATGCCACTGTCCAGCAACACCAGGAAACACAGCAGGGTCAGTGACAACTGAAACAGCAGAAACACTCGAACTTCGGCATCGCGCCAGTAGTTACGAAGATTCAGTCCCCGACGGCTAAAGGCGCCAAAATGCAGACTGAAGTTGACGCCGGCAATCAACAAGAACACCACACAGATGGTGTTGATCAACTGGCTGTTGAACGCCCCCATGGACTCGTCGTAACTGGAAAAGCCACCAATGGAGACGGTGGAAAAAGCATGGCCAATGGCATCAAAGGTACTCATGCCCGCCAGCCAGTAGGCACTGGCACAAGCAATAGTCAGCGCCAGATAGATGTACCACAGCGCCTTGGCCGTTTCAGCAATCCGCGGCGTCATCTTGTTGTCTTTCACCGGCCCGGGAGTCTCGCAGCGATACAACTGCATGCCGCCGATGCCCAGCATCGGCAGGACGGCCACGGCCAGAACAATGATCCCCATTCCCCCTAGCCATTGCAGCAGGTGTCGATAAAACAACACCGCTTTGGGCAGGTGATCCAGACCAGTGATCACCGTCGCACCTGTGGTGGTCAAGGCAGAGAACGACTCGAAGAAGGCATCGCTGGTCGACAGCGCCGGTTCGGAAGAGAGCAGGAAAGGAATGGCACCAATGGATCCCAGAACCGTCCAGAATAACACCACGATCAGAAACCCTTCCCGGGCTTTTAATTCCTCTTTGGTGTGGCGGTTGGGGTACCAAGCCAGCAAGCCGATGATCAAACTGATCACCAGCGCCTGCATAAAGGTCGACCCTTCACCGTCCTTGTAGATCACGGCAATCAATGCCGGAGGCACCATGGTGAGGCTAAACAGCATCACCAGCAAGCCGATAATGCGAACAATCGAACGATATTGCATCAGAGTTTTTGATTTCTATTGTTGGCGTACTGCATTTAATCCCACTCTACCTGCAACCGTCCCTGACTGCTTTGAGCCAATTGCAGAGTGAAGTTGTGTTTATGTTCCAACGGCAAAGCCAGCCTATAACTTACTTGTTGTTCAAAGGACTGGGAAACTATTTTGCCATCAAACTGCGACAACCAGTGCTCCAGGTTCGGCTGATCGGCGTAACTGACCTGAATCGCCCCCTCAATCAAAGGCACAAAGGGTTCGGTAGGCAGGGTTTCCAGCGCCAGCTTTACGCCACCGGAGTAAGCGCGTACTAACCCGCCAACCCCAAGTTTAGTGCCGCCAAAATAGCGAATCACCACCACTGCCAACTGACCAACGTCCGCCCCCAACACCACGTTGAGCATCGGACGGCCCGCCGATCCTGCCGGCTCGCCATCGTCACTGGCACCAATGTCCCGAGTATCACCGGGTGGACCGGCGTTAAACGCCAGGCAGTGATGACTGGCTTCCGGGTGTAGCTGGCGAGCCCGTTGCTGCAACGCCCGCGCCTGCTTGCCCTCAGTCACCGGGGCCACCCAGGTGATAAAGCGGCTGCGTTTAACCACTTCTTCGACTTCGTAGTGGCCACTGGGTACGAGAAAACTGCCAGACATCAGGCCAGACCAAGATCCCGGGTCAGATTTTCGATTCTGTCCGCATGAATTACAACGTCATCCTCGATGCGCACACCACCGTAAGGCCGCAAGGCATCAATGCCCGCCCGGTTCAGCATCGAGCTTGCTTCGTCCTTCAGGCCATTCAGCAGGGTGTCAATGATGTACAAACCCGGTTCGATGGTCACCACCATTCCCGGCTCAATCACCCGGGTGCAACGCAGTGCCGGGTGCGCTTCAGGCGCGGCCAGATGAGTACCCTGCGGGTCCTGCATAAAACCGCCGACATCGTGAACCTGAAGACCGATTTGATGACCCAGGCCATGGGGGAAGAACGCCGCCGTCACTCCGTTGGCAATTAATGCCTCGTCGGATCCGGCCGCCAAATCAAACTGACGCAGCATCTGAGCCACCCGTTGATGCATCGCCAAGTGCAGATCGGTGTAACGCATTCCCGGAGTCATGGTGGCGATCAAGGCTTGCTGATGGGCGTCCATGGCTGCCACCAACTCGGCAAACTTCGACTGCGAGTCAAACGCATAGGTCCGAGTGATGTCCGAGGCATAACCGTGAAAGCTGGCTCCGGCATCAAGAAGGAAACTGCGCATTTTCTCGGGGGCGGTCTTCTGCAACTTGGTGTAGTGCAAAATGGCGCTGTTTTCATTGAGGGCCACAATGTTGCCATAAGGCACATCATTCTCACCGTGCTGGGTGGCACTGAGGTAGGCCAACTGGATGTCAAATTCACTCTTCTGACCAAAAAAGGCATCCCTTGCCGCTTCATGACCACAGACCGCCACTTCGCTGGCGATGCGCATGCACGCCAGTTCATAATCGGTCTTATAGGCACGGTGATAATGCAGGTAATCCATCACCGGCTTAGGGTTTATCTGCGTCAGTCCCCACTCTGAGGCCAATTCAGGGTGTTCACCAATGTAGGCAAAATTAGCCAATGAGGCTGGCAGCAGCACTCTTGCCTGCTCAGGCTTCTCAATGACCTGCAAATCGACAAACTCGGTCCAAAATTCAGTCGGCAACGGCGGCACTTTGTGCCAGAAGTCCACCGGACGATAAAACAGCAGCGTCGGTTTTTGACCGGGACGGATCAATAAAACGCAGTGTGGATTATCGGTGACCGGCAGCCAGTGTTTAAAGTGAGGATTCGGCTTAAACGGGTAGTCCATATCATCGAGGAAGATCCGCAGCGGTTGTCCCGAATGAATCACCATGCCATCCAGCCCCTGCTGGGCCAGTATGGTGTCACTGCGACGGGACAACTCTGCAATGTGAGCCTGATAAAGTGGCGCTAAACGTTCCATGACCATCTCTTCTTATTTACCGGTGTCGAATAGGGCGCCAGTGTAACACAGTCCCCTTGCCGACAATCCCTCGCTCATTCAGCCGATGTTAAACAGGTGTTTTAAATAGGTGTTGCAATTTATTGTGACGCAGGACACACTTTGAGTAATCGGTCACTAATTGGACGTGACCCCTCGCGGTAAAAAGGAAACCAAGCATGATTTTTCAAAGCAGCTCCATCGTGGTCAGCTGGCTGGAACCCGGTATCGCCAACCTGTGCTTTGACTCGGCCGGTTCAGTCAACAAGTTTGACCAATCCACTCTGAACGATTTCGACCAGGCGCTGACCGCCCTGGCCCAGGAAAACGACCTCAAAGGGGTCGTAGTCAGCAGTGGTAAAGATGCCTTCATCGTTGGCGCTGACATCACCGAATTTCTGGGCCTGTTCGCCGAGCCGGAACAAACCCTGAATAACTGGGTGGTGGAAGCCAACGCCATCTTCAATAAGCTGGAAGACCTGCCTGTTCCCACCATCGCCGCCGTACGGGGCTATGCCCTGGGTGGCGGCTGCGAAGCCATTCTTGCCTGTGACCTGCGTGTCGGCGACACCACTGCTCGCATCGGTCTGCCGGAAACCAAACTGGGAATCATTCCCGGCTTCGGTGGCACCGTGCGCCTGCCTCGGGTCATTGGCGCCGATAACGCCATGGAGTGGATCACTACCGGCCAGGAAAACCGGGCTGATGCCGCCCTAGCCGTAGGTGCCCTGGATGCGGTTGCTGCCGACGGCAAACTGATGGACGCGGCCACCAAGATGCTGAAGCAAGCCATCACCAAAGAGATCGATTGGCAAGCCCGTCGTCAACGCAAACTGAGCCCTTTGAACCTGTCCCAGATTGAAGCGGCCATGTCATTCAATACCGCCAAAGGCATGGTGGCAATGAAGGCCGGTCCCCATTACCCGGCTCCCCACGCCGCCGTCCGCCTGCTGGAAACCGCCGCAGGTTGTGGCCGCACCGAGGCCCTTAACGCCGAAGCCGCCGCATTCATCAAGCTGGCGAAAAGCGATGTGGCACAGGCTTTAGTCGGCATATTCCTCAATGACCAATTCGTTAAGGGCAAAGCGAAAAAGGCCGGTAAGCAAGCCCGTGAATTCAAGAATGCGGCGGTGATCGGCGCCGGAATCATGGGAGGCGGCATCGCCTACCAGTCGGCACGCAAGGGCATCCCTGCGGTCATGAAGGACATCGCCCAACCGGCACTGGATCTTGGCCTCAATGAAGCGGCCAAGCTGCTGGCAAAGCAGGTTGAGCGCGGGCGGATGAAACCCGCGGCCATGGCCAAGGTGCTGAACAACATCGTACCGTCTCTGGACTACACCGCCATCAAAGATGCCGATGTGGTGGTCGAGGCCGTGGTGGAAAATCCTAAGGTGAAGTCCATTGTCCTGGCTGAAGTCGAGCAGACCCTGCGTGACGATGCGGTCCTGACCTCTAACACCTCCACCATCTCCATCAACGCACTGGCAAAAAGCCTGAAACGCCCAGAAAACTTCTGCGGTATGCACTTCTTCAATCCAGTTCATCGAATGCCTCTGGTCGAGATCATTCGCGGCGAACACAGCAGTGAAGAAACCATCTCCACCGTGGTCGCCTACGCCGCCAAGATGGGAAAAACCCCCATCGTGGTCAACGACTGCCCCGGCTTCTTTGTTAACCGAGTGCTGTTCCCCTACTTCTTCGGTTTTAACCTGCTGCTACGTGATGGTGCCGACTTCCAGCAGGTCGACAAGGTAATGAGCAAGCAGTTTGGCTGGCCCATGGGCCCCGCCTACCTACTGGACGTGGTTGGCATCGATACCGCCCATCATGCGGTTGCCGTTATGGCTGAGGGCTTCCCGACCCGCATGAGCAAAACCTTCCGCGACGCCGTCGACATCCTGTTTGAAGCCGAGCGTTATGGTCAGAAGAACGGCAAAGGCTTCTATCAATATGCTCCGGACCGTAAGGGCAAGCCGAAGAAGAGCGTCGATGAATTTACCCTGGCGGCACTAAAACAGGCCTACGGAGACAGCAAGCCGTTCGAGGCCGACGAGATCATCGCACGTACCATGATTCCCATGATCAACGAAACCGTACGCTGCCTGGAAGAAGGCATCGTTGCCACTCCGGCGGAAGCGGACATGGCGTTGGTGTACGGCATCGGTTTCCCACCGTTCCAGGGCGGCGTATTCCGCTACCTGGACACCCTGGGACTGAAGCAGTACGTGGCCATGGCCGACCGCTTTGCACACCTGGGCGAGATGTACCAGGTTACCGACAAATTGCGTGAGATGGCCGCCAACGGCGACCGTTTCTATTCAGCGAAATAAGGAGATTGGCAATGAAACACGCGGTAGTCGTAGATTGCATCCGCACCCCCATGGGCCGTTCCAAGGGTGGGGTATTCCGCAACGTTCGTGCTGAGACCCTATCAGCACAACTGATGAAACAGCTGTTGCTGCGCAACCCCCAGGTGGATCCGGAGGAGATAGAAGACGTGATCTGGGGCTGTGTCCAGCAAACCCTGGAGCAAGGCTTCAACATTGGCCGCAACGCCGCCCTGCTGGCCGGCCTTCCCAAGTCCGTCGGTGGTGTCACCGTTAACCGTCTGTGTGGCTCGTCGATGCAGGCGATACACGACGCGTCACGCGCCATCATGCTGGACGAAGGCGACATCTTTATCGTCGGCGGGGTCGAGCACATGGGTCACGTGCCCATGAACCATGGGGTCGACTTCCACCCAGGCCTGGCCAACAACGTGGCCAAAGCCGCTGGCATGATGGGCCTGACCGCCGAGATGCTGGGCAAGATGCACGGCATCAGCCGCCAGGCTCAAGATGAATTTGGTGCCCGCTCTCACCAGCGAGCCCACCAAGCGACCCTCGAAGGTCGCTTCAATAACGAAATCGTCGCCATCGAAGGCCACGATGCCGATGGTGCCTTGGTTCGAGTCACTCAAGATGAAGTCATTCGCCCCGAAACCACCGTCGACAGCCTGAGTGGCCTACGGCCGGTGTTTGATCCCGTCAATGGCACCGTCACCGCAGGCACCTCGTCGGCGCTGTCTGACGGTGCGTCCGCGATGCTGTTGATGAGCGAAGATAAGGCCAAGGCTCTGGGGTTACCGATTCGTGCCCGAATCCGCTCCATGGCCATCGCCGGCTGCGATCCCTCCATCATGGGTTACGGCCCGGTACCCGCCACTCACAAAGCGCTGAAACGTGCCGGCCTGAGCATGGCTGACATTCAGCAGGTCGAGCTGAACGAGGCGTTTGCTGCCCAGTCCCTGCCGTGTGCCAAAGATCTGGGGCTGTTGGATAAGATGGATGAGATGGTCAACCTCAATGGCGGAGCCATCGCCCTTGGTCACCCCCTTGGCTGCTCCGGTGCCCGTATCTCCACCACCCTGATCAACTTGATGGAACATCGCGACGTCGAGTTGGGACTGGCGACCATGTGCATTGGCCTGGGTCAGGGCATCGCTACGGTATTTGAGCGGGTATAACCAGCTCATCAACTGCCACAACAAGGGAAGCCTCGGCTTCCCTTTTTTGTGATCGCGCAGGTCAAACCGTGTTCAAATCGTCGTCATGGCTTGCGTCACCGACCCAGCGGCGTATCATATTCGCCCAGTTTTACAAAATGGGTTCCCCTGATGTCACACAGCTTTACCGATGCCACCCACACCCTCGATGCCATCGGCCTGCGTTGCCCGGAGCCGGTGATGATGGTGCGGAAAACGGTGCGAAAAATGGAACAGGGCGACACCTTGCTGATTACAGCTGACGATCCCTCCACCACCCGCGACATTCCAAGCTTTTGTCGCTTTATGGATCACACCCTGCTGGCCAGTCAGGTGGACAACGCCCCCTACCAGTACCTGATTCAGAAAGGGCGCTGACCACCGACGCACACACCCCGTTGCAAAAAAGCCGTTTATCGCGGCTTTTTTGATCTCTCCTCGCGTAAATTCAGTATCGCCGCCGAACCACCGAACAGGCCACCGCCACCCGGAACCTGAGTAGCATAAGCCACTGACACCCCTCAGGGAGGACTGTATTCAATATCCGTCCCATTCAGTAGACTCATCGCAATTCCATAGAATGAGAACAACGACAGGGAGTCCAATGTCAGCCTTATCCCCCCTCAGAGCCAGTTTGCTGGCCGCCGGATTGTTTCTGAGTAGCCCACTCTTGGCCACCGACGCCCCAAGCTGGAACGTCAATCAACCCCAGGGGCCGCTGCAGTCCATCAACATCGACGTCACTCAGGGCACTTGGATGAACGTCGACATCAGCCCGGACGGCACCACCCTGGTATTTGATTTACTTGGCGATATCTACCAGATGCCCATCGACGGCGGCGAAGCAACACCGCTTATCCAAGGCATTGCCTGGCATATGCAGCCCAGGTTCAGCCCAGACGGCAACTACATCGCCTTTACCTCCGACCAGGATGGCGGCGATAACATCTGGATTATGAACGCCGATGGCAGCGAGCCGCGTCCGGTCTCCTCAGAAAACTTCCGCCTGCTCAACAGCCCGGCCTGGAGTCCGGACAGCCAGTATCTGGTGGGCCGGAAACACTACACCGCCCAGCGCAGCCTGGGCGCCGGCGAGGTATGGATGTACCATGTCCAGGGTGGCGACGGCATTCAGCTGACCGAGCGCCCCAACGACCAGAAAGATCTCGGCGAGCCGGCCTTCTCTCCCGACGGTCGTTACCTGTATTTTTCCCAGGATGCGACTCCGGGCAAGACGTTCCACTACTCAAAAGATTCCGTACAGGGGATCTATAAGATCAAGCGCTACGACCGCCACAGCGGTGACATCGAGGTATTGCTCAGCGGCACCGGCGGCGCCATCAGGCCGACCCCCAGCCCAGACGGCAAAACCCTGGCCTACATCAGCCGCGATGGTTTTCAAACCAGCCTGTATCTGTATGACCTTCAATCAGGACAAAAGCGCAAGATCTATGACCGACTGGATCGGGACATGCAGGAGACCTGGGCCATTCATGGGGTCTACCCAACCTTGGCCTGGACCCCGGACAATCAACAACTGCTGTTCTGGGCCGGCGGCCAGATTCACAAACTGAACGTGCATTCCGGTGTCTCACAGGTGGTGCCATTTCATGTGGCGACCGACAAACAGGTGCAGCCGGCGGTGCGCTTCAGCCAGCAACTGGATCCGGATCAATTTGACGTCAAAATGCTGCGTCAGGTTCAGGTGTCACCCGACGGCAACACCGTGGTGTTTGAGGCTCTGGGTAAGCTATGGCAACGGCCGATAAAGGGTGACAAACCGCAGCGCGTTACCACCACTAAGGATGGGTTTGAATTGTTCCCGCAATTCTCCCGCGATGGCAAACACCTGGTCTTTGCCAGTTGGCAGGATGACCAACAGGGCGCCATCAAGGTAATCAATTTGAAGCGAGGCAAGGTCAACACCCTGACGACCCTGCCGGGCAAATACGTCGAACCCACCTTCAGTCCCGACGGCCGCACCGTGGTGTACCGCAAAGTAAACGGCGGTTACATTACTCCGGCAACCTGGGACAACGCTCCAGGTATCTACCGGGTTAGCGCCGAGGGCGGCACCCCGCTGATGATCAGCGACTGGGGCACCATGCCCCACTTTGGTCACCGTAATGACCGACTGTTCCTGACCACCCGCGCCGACGATAAACCGGCTCTGGCCAGTGTTAACCTGGATGGTTTCGACCGTCGAACTCATTTTACTTCCGATCACGCCACCGAATTTCATGTGTCTCCCGACGGAAACAAACTGGCGTTCGCCGAACGCTTCAAGGTATTCCTGACCCCCTTTGCCAGCCACGGCGAGACCCAGCACATCGGTCCCAACGGCGGCGGCTTGCCGGTCAAGCAGTTATCACAACGAGCGGGAGAAAACCTCAGCTGGAATCTGGCCAGCACCGGTCTGTATTGGTCACTAGGACCGGAGTTGTACCAGGCCAATGTTGAACAGCTGTTTGACCCCAGTCAGCCCGAGGTCGAACCGGCATCGGTCACCGACATCGGCTTTCAAGCCGACACCTATGTTCCACGTGAAACCATCGCCTTTGTTGGCGGCCAGGTAATCACCATGAACGGCGACCACATCATTCAAGACGGTGTGGTCATCGTCGAGGACAACCGCATCACCGCAGTCGGCAGTCGTGATCAGGTCAGTATTCCCGCCGGCACCCGAACCATCGACATTGAGGGCAAAACTCTGATGCCCGGCCTGTTTGATGCCCATGCTCACGGCAGTCAGGGCAACAACGAGATCATCCCCGAGCAGAATCGCATTAACTTCGCCAGCCTGGCGCTCGGCGTGACCAGCATTCACGACCCCTCCAACGACACCACCGAGATTTTTGCTGCCAGTGAACTGCAAAAATCCGGCGACATTATCGGACCGAGAATCTTCTCCACCGGCACCATACTGTACGGCGCCAACGGGCCCGGATACACCGCCCATGTGGACAGCCTCGAAGACGCCAAATTCCACCTGGAAAGGCTGAAAAAAGTGGGTGCGTTCTCGGTGAAGAGCTACAACCAACCGAGGCGAAATCAGCGCCAGCAGATCATCGCTGCCGCCAGAGAGTTGGAGATGATGGTGGTGCCAGAAGGAGGCAGCCTGCTGCAACACAATCTGACCATGATTGCCGATGGCCACACCGGCATTGAACACGCCCTTCCAGCTGCCAGTATCTATGACGACATTAAACAGTTCTGGAGTCAGACCGAGGTTGGCTACACGCCAACATTAGTGGTGGCCTACGGTGGAATCTGGGGAGAAAACTATTGGTACGACAAGACCGAGGTGTGGAAACACCCTCGCCTGTCCAAGTTCGTCCCTCAGGAGATCTTACGTCCACGAGCGATGCGTCGCACCACGGCACCGGACGAGCATTACAACCACTTCAACGTGGCCCGAGTGGCCAATGAACTCAGGCAACTGGGTATCAGCAGCAACATTGGCGCCCACGGCCAACGGGAAAGCCTGGGTGCCCACTGGGAGATCTGGATGTTTGCCCAGGGTGGAATGAGCAACCTGGAGGCGCTGAAGACCGCCACCATCAACCCGGCCCGTCACTTCGCCATGGACCAACAGATCGGCAGCATCGAAACTGGCAAGCTGGCGGACTTGATTGTCATCGACGGCGACCCACTGGCCAACATCCGCGACTCCGACAAGGTGCACTACACCATGGTAGGTGGCCGACTGTACGATGCGGCCACCATGAATGAGTTGAACGGCAAACGTCGACAACGGGCCCCATTCTACTTCGAGTAGCCGTTAAAACTGTCCCAGTCCGGGCCGCCTGCAATGGCGGCCTTTCTATTGGCTCAGTTGCTGACACTCACGATAGCTGGGACAGTTGACCAGATGATCATTGAACATCCCCACCGCCTGCATAAAGGCGTAACAGATGGTGGTGCCCACAAAGCTGAAGCCCGCTTTCTTCAATGCCTTACTCATGGCATCAGATTCGACACTTCGAGTCGGATACGCATCGCCAGGCTTCAGGGCATTATCGATGGGCTGGCCGCCAACGAAGGACCACAAGTAGTCGGAGAAATCGACGCCCTGCTGCTGCAGCGCCAAATAGGCCTTGGCATTTTTGATGATCGAGTTGACCTTTAGCCGATTACGGACGATACCGGGATCCTGCAGCAACAGCTCAACCCGGGCCTCGTCGAACTCGGCAATCCTCGCCGGATCAAACTGTTCGAACACCTCGAAGTAGTGGGGTGTTTTTCGCAAAATGATCAGCCAGGACAACCCCGCCTGCTGGCCATCGAGGCATAATTTGGCAAACAGTTCCCGCTTATCCCGTACCGGACGCCCCCACTGGGTATCATGGTATTCGACGTACTGGGGATCGGTTCCACACCATGAACAACGTTGTTTATCCATCTATTGGCCATACCTTTATTAACACGACAAAAATTAGCCTACATACCAGCCCTCTCAGAAGGTATACTAACCAGCATTTCGCGCAAGTTTCACGCCATTTTAGACGTATCCAGGTGATACCCCATGCAAAAGTTTGACGTCAAGACCTTCCAGGGTCTGATCCTGCAACTGCAGGACTTCTGGGCTCGCCAGGGCTGTACCGTGGTGCAGCCACTGGACATTGAAGTGGGAGCGGGCACATCCCACCCCATTACATGCCTTCGTGCCATCGGCCCCGAGCCGTTTGCCGCTGCTTACGTGCAGCCTTCCCGTCGCCCGACGGACGGTCGTTACGGTGAAAACCCGAACCGTCTGCAGCACTTCTACCAGTTCCAGGTCATCATCAAGCCGTCCCCGGCCGAGATTCAGGAACTGTATCTGGAGTCCCTGCGCGAACTGGGCATCGACACTGATATCCACGACATCCGCTTCGTTGAAGACAACTGGGAAAACCCGACTCTGGGCGCTTGGGGTCTGGGCTGGGAAGTCTGGCTCAACGGCATGGAAGTCACTCAGTTTACCTACTTCCAGCAAGTGGGCGGCCTCGACTGCAAACCGGTAACCGGGGAAATCACCTACGGCCTCGAGCGTCTGGCAATGTACATTCAGGGTGTAGATAACGTCTACGACCTGGTGTGGTCCGACGGCCCGCTGGGCACCACCAGCTACGGCGACGTGTTCCATCAGAACGAGGTGGAACAATCCACCTACAACTTCGAGCATGCCGACGTCGACTTCCTGTTCACCTTCTTCGACCAGTGTGAGAAAGAAGCGCGTCATCTGCTGGATCTGGACAAGCCGCTGCCGCTGGCGGCGTATGAGCGGATCCTCAAGGCTGGTCACGCCTTCAACCTGCTGGATGCCCGCAAGGCAATCTCCGTCACCGAGCGTCAGCGCTACATTCTGCGCATCCGCACCCTGACCAAAGCCGTAGCCGAAGCCTATTACGCTTCCCGTGAAGCCCTGGGTTTCCCAATGTGTCAAAAGGAGCAGTGATAGAATCATGGCTACTGAAACCTTTCTGGTAGAACTGGGCACCGAAGAGTTGCCACCAAAAGCTTTGCGCACCCTGGGCGAGGCGTTTCGCGATAACTTAGTGAATGCACTGGCCAAGGCTGAACTGAGCCACGGCGACGTCGAGTGGTTCGCCGCTCCCCGCCGCATGGCCGTCAAGATTGCCGCCATGACCGACGCTCAACAAGATAAAGTCGTCGAGAAACGCGGCCCAGCCATCAAGTCAGCCTTCGATGCCGATGGCAACCCCACCAAGGCAGCCCAGGGCTGGGCCCGGGGTAACGGCATCAGTGTCGACCAGGCTGAACGCCTGGTCACCGACAAGGGCGAATGGCTGCTGCACCGCGCCGAAGTGAAGGGCAAACCGGCAGCCGAACTGCTCCCCACCCTGGTGGCCGAGGCGCTGTCCAAACTGCCGATCCCCAAAGCGATGCGTTGGGGCTCCAGTGATATTCAATTTATCCGTCCGGTTCATACCCTGGCTCTGCTGCTGGGCAACACCAGCCTGGATGCCGAAATTTTGGGTATTCGCAGCGGCCTGACCATCAAAGGTCACCGCTTTATGGGCGCCCAAGAACTGACCCTGAATCATGCCGATGACTACCCGCAGTGTCTGCTGGAAACCGGCAAAGTCGTAGCCGATTACGAACAGCGTAAAGCCACCATCAAGGCCGACATCGAAACCGCGGCGCAACAGATTGGCGGCTGTGCCGACCTGGATGACGAACTGCTGGAAGAAGTGACCTCGCTGGTGGAATGGCCGGTGGTCATGATCGCCTCGTTCGAACCGGAGTTCCTCAAGGTACCGGCTGAAGCGCTGGTGTACACCATGAAAGGCGATCAGAAATACTTCCCGGTCTACGACCAGGACGGCGAGCTGATGCCAAAGTTCATCTTCGTTGCCAACGTCGAGTCCAAAGACCCGGCCCAGGTTATCGATGGTAACGAAAAGGTGGTTCGTCCCCGCCTTGCCGACGCCGAGTTCTTTTTCAATACCGATAAGAAGCAGAAGCTGATTGAGCAGCTGCCGAAACTGGACAGCGTGCTGTTCCAGAAGCAACTGGGTACCCTGAAAGACAAGACCGATCGGATTCAGGCACTGGCAGAGTACATCGCAGCCGGCATCGGCGCCGATACTGCCCACGCCTCACGAGCCGGGCTGCTGTGTAAGTGTGACCTGATGACCTCCATGGTGTTCGAGTTCACCGACACCCAGGGCATCATGGGCATGCACTACGCCCGCCATGACGGCGAAGCCGAAGAGGTCGCCGTTGCCCTGAACGAGCAGTACATGCCCCGCTACAGCGGTGACGATCTGCCACATTCCGGGGTAGCACAAGCCCTGGCCCTGGCCGATAAGCTCGACACTCTGGTAGGCATCTTCGGTATTGGCCAGGCCCCTAAAGGCGCCGCCGACCCGTTTGCCCTGCGCCGGGCCGCCATCGGTGCGCTGCGGATCATCGTAGAGAAAGGATTGGAACTGGACCTGGTTGACCTGACCGCTAAGGCTCAATCTCTGTTCGGCGACAAGCTGACCAACGACAAGGTCTGCGACGACGTCATCGAATTCATGCTGGGCCGCTTCCGAGCCTGGTACCAGGATGAAGGCTACCCGGTCGACGTCATTCAAGCGGTGCTGGCCCTGCGCCCCACCCGTCCGGTGGACTTCGATCGCCGCGTTAAGGCGGTGCAAAGCTTCCGCTCTCTGGATGCAGCTCAGGCCCTGGCAGCCGCCAACAAGCGCGTGGGTAACATCCTGGCCAAATCGGACGCCCCGTTGGCAGACAGCATCGATGCCAGCCTGCTTCAGGATGGTGCCGAGAAAGCCCTGGCAGAGGCCATTCTGGCCGCTCAGGCCAAGGTGCTGCCCCTGTTTGCCGACGGCAACTACAGCGATGGTCTGAGCCAGCTGGCCAGCTTGAGAGCAACCATCGACAACTTCTTTGAAGAGGTGATGGTCAACGCCGACGATCCGGCCCTCAAAGCCAACCGTCTGGCGATGCTGAACCAACTGCGAGGCCTGTTCCTGCAGGTGGCGGACATCTCGCTGCTGCAGCAGTAAAGCTCCTTTGCCGTGACATCGATAAACCGCCCTTTTCCGGGCGGTTTTTTATTATCCATTCATCAGAACAAAGCGTTCTTCCGATTTCTGTTGCCTTCTAGCGGTTTCGACATAGAATGTCGAAAACCGGTGCGTACGACCACTTTTATGGTCTCAGTGCATCGGTGCATCCCTCCTAAAGTACCGATTCCTGAGCCCCCCTATTTCGTAGTATTCGGGAATCGATCATGCATATTGAAGCTGACATCAAACTGGGTTTTAAAGACGTTCTGTTCCGACCCAAACGCTCTACCCTGGCCAGTCGTTCGCAAGTTGATATTCGCCGTACCTTCCTATTTAAGCACGCCAAAGACAGTTGGACCGGGGTGCCAGTCATCGCCGCCAATATGGACACCGTCGGCACCTTTGAAATGGCCGAAGCCCTGGCCGTTCACGGCATGCTGACCGCCGTGCACAAACACTACAGCGTCGACCAGTGGCAGCAATGGCTACAGGATAAAGACGCCGATTTCTTCGAACGCATCATGGTGTCCACCGGCGTGTCCGACAATGACTTCGACAAACTCGGTCAAATCATGGCATTGGACGTTCGCCTGAGATTCATCTGCATCGATGTCGCCAACGGCTATCAACAGAGTTTTGTCGACTTCGTTCGTCGTGTACGAGCGCAATTTCCGGACCAGGTGATCGTCGCCGGTAATGTGGTCACCGGCGAGATGGTGGAGGAGTTGCTGATCAGTGGCGCCGACATTGTTAAGGTCGGTATCGGTCCTGGCTCGGTGTGCACCACTCGAGTGAAAACCGGGGTTGGCTATCCTCAGTTGTCTGCCGTGATTGAATGCGCCGATGCCGCCCACGGCCTGGGTGGTCAGATAATCAGTGATGGTGGCTGCAGTTGCGCCGGGGATGTCTCCAAGGCCTTTGGTGGCGGAGCCGATTTCGTCATGATTGGCGGCATGTTTGCCGGTCACGATCAAAGTGGTGGTGAGACCATCGACAAAGACGGCAAAGCCTATCGCGCTTTCTACGGCATGAGCTCCTCCACCGCCATGGACAAATACTCCGGCGGTGTGGCCAACTACCGCGCCTCTGAAGGTAAGACCGTGATGGTGCCCTACCGGGGTGACGTCGAGTTCACCGTGCAAGATATCCTGGGAGGCGTGCGTTCGACCTGTACTTATGTAGGCGCCGCCAAATTGAAGGAACTGACCAAACGCACCACTTTCATTCGTGTACAAGAGCAGGAAAATCGCGTCTTTAACTGATGTTCCACGTGGAACCCCAAGCGAATTAAAGCACTGCCGGAAACGGCAGTGCCTTATTGATAGTATCGAATGACCCGCCTGATTGTTTCACGTGGAACCTCGTCTCACCAAGCCAGGGATGACGGTATTCACTGCCCTTTTTTACGACCCATCCCATCTAGGGACATGACTCAAAAGACCACAGGTAGACGACGAGGGCCTATCCCTGCGCTGCCTGGCGCAACGCACACACCGAGTAGAGACAAAAAAAGGGGCCCTGTCGGGGCCCCTTTTTGTGAGTGTGCAAACCGGAATTATACGTCCAGGTTAGCCAACAACGCGTTCTGCTCGATGAAGTCACGACGCGGTTCCACCTGATCACCCATCAATGTGGTAAACAACTGGTCACAGGCGATGGCATCTTCAATGGTCACCTTCAGCATACGACGGGCTTCCGGATCCATGGTGGTTTCCCACAACTGCTCCGGGTTCATCTCACCCAATCCTTTATAGCGCTGAATGTACAGACCACGCTTGGATTCATTCATCAACCAGTTGAGGCCCTGCTCAAAGGTGGTGATCGGGTAACGGCGCTCACCACGACTGATGTACCCGCCCTCTTCGATCAGATCCGCCACCTGCTCACCCAGGGCGACAATGGCCTTGTAATCCGGAGACTGGAGGAAGTCGTAAGTCAGCAGGTACTCATGGTCGATACCGTGTTGACGCAGGATCAGCTTCGGCACGTACACGGCACGCTCGGCATCAAACTCCACTTCGGCACGGTAGTAAGAGCCATCGCCTTCGGTTTCGGTAACGTCGTTAGCAAAGGCTTCGGCCCAATCCAGCACCACCGATTCCGACTTGATGCCTTCATCGGTCAGAGCGCCCGCGTAGATCAGTGCCTTAACCAGGTTGCGTGGGAAACGACGGCTCTGACGGTCAATCACCGACTCAACACTGCGGAACTGATTCACCAAGGCTTCGAGGCCAGTGTCACTGATACCCGGCGCTTCGGCATTCACGTGCAGCGCAGACTTCTCCAGTGCCAGGGTAGTCAGGTACTCGGTCAGCGCCTCATCGTCTTTGATGTAACGCTCCTGCTTACCCTTCTTCACCTTATACAGTGGCGGCTGAGCAATGTAGATGTAGCCACGCTCAATCAACTCAGGCATCTGGCGATAGAAGAAGGTCAACAGCAGCGTACGAATGTGCGAGCCATCGACATCCGCATCGGTCATGATGATGATGTTGTGGTAACGGGTCTTCTCCGGATCATAATCTTCGCGGCCGATGCCACAACCCAATGCGGTGATCAGTGTCGCCACTTCCTGAGAAGACAGCATCTTATCGAAGCGGGCCTTTTCAACGTTGAGGATTTTACCCTTCAACGGCAAAATCGCCTGTGTCTTACGGTTACGACCCTGCTTGGCGGAACCGCCGGCCGAGTCACCCTCCACTATGTAGATTTCAGACAGGGCCGGGTCCTTCTCCTGGCAATCTGCCAGCTTACCGGGCAATCCGGCCAGGTCCATCGCCCCTTTGCGACGGGTCATCTCTCGAGCCTTACGTGCCGCTTCCCGAGCCCGAGCAGCATCGATGATCTTGTTCACCACCGCCTTGGCATCATTGGGGTTTTCCAGCAAGTAATCGGACAGCTTTTCGCCCATCGCCTGCTCAACCGCCGTCTTCACTTCCGAAGACACCAGCTTGTCTTTGGTCTGGGATGAGAACTTAGGATCCGGCACCTTAACCGAAATCACCGCCGTCAAACCTTCACGGGCGTCGTCGCCGGTAGCGCTGGTCTTGTTCTTCTTATTGAAGCCCTCTTTCTCCATGTAGGAGTTCAGGGTCCGGGTCAATGCCGCCCGGAAACCCGCCAGGTGAGTACCACCGTCACGCTGTGGAATGTTGTTGGTAAAGCAGTAGATGCTCTCCTGGAAACCGTCGTTCCACTGCATGGACACTTCTACTGCGATGCCGTCTTCCCGCTCCAGGTTGAAACTGAAGGCCATGGGATGGATCGGAGTCTTGTTTTGATTCAGGTATTCAACGAATGCCTGAATGCCGCCTTCGTAGCAGAAGTGGTCGTTCTTATCGTCACGCTCATCCACCAACTTAATGGAGACACCGGAGTTCAGGAACGACAACTCACGCAGACGCTTGGCCAGAATTTCGTAGTGAAACTCGATATTGGAAAAGGTACCAGGACTCGGCCAGAAACGGATGGCGGTACCGGTCTTATCGGTATCACCCACGGCCGCAACCGGCGCTTCTGGCTCACCCAGACGGTAGATCTGCTGATGCACCTTACCCTGACGACGAATGGTCAGTTCCAGCTTGTCAGACAAGGCGTTTACAACCGAGACACCCACACCGTGCAAGCCACCAGACACCTTATAGGAGTTGTCATCGAACTTACCACCGGCGTGAAGCACGGTCATGATCACTTCGGCAGCAGAGACTCCCTCTTCCGGGTGAATGTCCACGGGGATACCGCGTCCATCATCCTGTACCGACACTGAGCCATCGAGATGGATGGTGACAATGATGTCATTACAGTGACCCGCCAATGCCTCATCGATGGAGTTATCGACCACCTCGAACACCATGTGGTGCAAGCCGGTGCCATCATCGGTGTCGCCAATATACATACCTGGACGCTTACGCACTGCGTCCAGACCTTTCAGGACCTTAATACTTGAGGATCCATAGCTTTGTTCTGACATACGCTTGTCTCTGGTTAACTATCCTTTGTGGTGACCTGGCCGTGTTCCACGTGGAACACTCGCTGCCAACTCATCATTGCCAACTGTTCTGGATCAATGGCGGTAACAAAAACCTGGCCGCCGGTTTGCTCCAGTTGACTCAACAGCTGAGTCCGTTTCTCCGAATCCAACTCTGATGCCAAGTCATCAACTAAATAAATGCATTGTTTCTGGTGTTGCTCGCTCAGCAACACACCTTGGGCGATCTTAAGGGCGCAGACCAGCAACTTAAGCTGGCCACGGGATAACACATCCTGAACGGGTATGTTACTGACCCTCAGTCTCAGATCGGCTTTATGTGGTCCGGATACTGTGTAGCCTAATTGCTTATCACGGTGGAGCTGTGACTCCAGTATCTGTTCTATCGGGGTCTTTGAGTCCCAGCCCTGACTGAACGATACCCGTACCGGAACGTTGGGTAAAAACGCCCCTATTATACCCTTCAATACGTCATTTAACGAGTCTACCCACGCTCGCCGTCTCAGGGTTAATTCATTGCTATAATGGGCCAATTGCTTGTCCCAGATGGCGATCTGTCGATCATCCGCCTGACTGCGTAACAATTGATTCCGCTGCTTAAGCAAACGCCGGCAACGGGCCCAGATAAGATGAAACTGAGGGTCACTGTGAAACGCTCCCCAGTCGATGTATTCCCGCCGAGCCTTAGGGCCATCGAGCAACAAGGCAAAGCTCTCTGGAGTGATCAATTGCAACGGCAGCAGTTTGGCCAACTGAGCCAGCTTTTCCGGTCGCTCGCCGTTGATTCTGGCCTCGACTTCACCTTGACGGTTGCGCCTGAAGCCCAACCGCTGCTCGTCTCCTACCCGGGCAAACAGGGTAAACGCATCCTGCTCATATTGTATGACCCGTTGCGACTGATGACTGCGGAATGACCGTCCCAGGCTTAAAAACCAGATCGCTTCCAGCACGCTGGTTTTGCCACTGCCATTAGCGCCGTGGATAAGATTAAGGCCGCCAGCAGGGCGAATGTCGGCGGCCTTGATATTCCTGAAGTGAGTCAGCGAAAGCTGTTGAATGGCCATTACAAGCGCATCGGCATCACTACGTACAGTGCCTCGTCATCTTCCACGTTCTCAAACAGTGCACTGTTGTTAGCATCACTCATGATCAGCTTAACCTGTTCCCGCTTGAGGGCATTCAGTACATCCAGGACATAGCTGACGTTAAAGCCAATCTCCAGCTCGCCATGGGGAAACTCCACATCGAGCATCTCCACCGCCTCTTCCTGCTCAGGATTGTTGGCGGTGATCTTAAGTTCATTGTCGGCCAGATTAAGCCTAACGCCGCGAAACTTCTCGTTGGACAGAATCGCCGCCCGTGCAAAGGCATTACGCAGCACCTCCCGATCCGCGATAAGTACCTTGTCGCCACCTTGTGGCAACACTCGGCGATAATCGGGGAAACGCCCATCCACCAGCTTGGAGGTAAAAATGGCGTCTTCGGTAATGGCCCGAATGCTGCCATTGCCGATGCACAGAGTAATGTCGGCGTCTTCCTCACCGAACAGGCGCACCAGTTCCACCACGCCTTTACGAGGCACAATGACCTGCTTTTCTGGCAGCTGCGCCTCGATGGTGCGATAACTGACGGCAAGACGGTGACCATCGGTGGACACCGTCCTCAAGACGTTGTTGTCGGTTTCAAACAACATGCCATTGAGGTAATAGCGCACGTCCTGGTTGGCCATGGAGAACTGAGTGGCTTCGATCAGCTGTTTCAGCACACCCTGCTTAAGAGTGAACTGCACCTCCTCCTGCCAATCCCCCATGTTGGGGTAGTCTTCGGCGGGCAAGGTGGTCAAATTAAAACGACTGCGACCGGAACGAATCATCAGCCGGTTGTCTTGCTGCTCTATCTGGATGTCCACCAGATCCGGCAAGCTGCGGCAGATGTCGAGGAACTTTCGGGCCGGCACTGTCGTGCGCCCCGGCACCACATTGCCTTCCAGCGGTGACTGGCCCACCAACTCCACTTCCAGGTCGGTACCCGTCAGCTTGAGTAAGTGGTCACTAACCTCCAACAGCACGTTTGACAAGAT